>NZ_VWWP01000010.1 GCF_011752975.1 Chryseobacterium sp. Tr-659
TAGAGGAAAACAATTACTATCCATTCGGATTGAAACATGAGGGATATAATCCTTTGGCGGGAAATCCTTCTTATAAGTACAAATACAACGGCAAAGAACTCCAAGAGACGGGGATGTATGATTATGGAGCAAGATTCTATATGCCGGATATTGGAAGATGGGGTGTTTCTGATGGAAAGGGAGAACTGTATTTAAGTAAATCACCATATAATTATGCTAATAATACACCAATAAATGCAATAGATCCTGATGGAAATCTTGTTATATTTATTAATGGAATGCATACAGGTGAGGGTGGAAGTTCCAAGTATTGGACAAGTAGTATGATTACAGGACATTTGAGTGTTGCAGGAGGTCAATGGATGCCAATGTATAGAAGGTTTGATATGGAAGTTATGAATCATTTCAATGATTATAATGCAATTTATAGAGATGGAGGTTTAGGAGGAGCAAAAAACTTAGTTTCACAATTTTTATTCGGAAGTTTTAGTAATAGTAGTTTATCTTCTTCAAATAGAATTTCTTCAGGATATAATCAAGGATTAAGAGATGCTAAAGATATTATAGCTAACCTTGCTAAAGATTCTACTACAGGTGAAATAATTGAAACTATAAAGATCGTAACCCATAGCATGGGAGGAGCTTATGGAAAAGGCTATACTACTGCTCTATTAGATTATGCAAAAAAACATGGTTTAGAGAAACAAGTAAAAATCACGTTAGTAGCAGACTTTGATCCTTTTCAAGCAGGTGAATTGACAGCTAACCCAAAAGTGCATACACTTCAATTTACAAATAAAGATAAAAAAGGTAGAAAAGATAGTGATGGGTTAGGTGGTTTAGCAAATGAAGTTGAAAATGGATTGCCAATGGGTAATCATACTGAAAATACATCCGATGCAGCACATTCAATAATGTCTTTTTTTGGAAATATATCACAATTGCAACAAGGAACATATGAGTGGAATGGCGGTAACTGGATTTGTACATCTTGCAATGATAAAGTAACGCCTTAATTTATGAGAACATTAATACAAACAGTCCTTTCATACTTAATATTTTGGTTAGGTATAAAAGTTTATAACCTGCATGATGGTACAATAACTTTTGCCTCTTTTCTGGTTGCAATTGTCTTATTAATTGATTTTATTCTAATTTCATTAATGAGAATTTGGATTAAAAAAGAAACAATATGTATAATTTTATTTTTATTTATATATTTTTTATTATTTTATATAGCCACAGGAAGTTTTAGTTTTATATACATATTTGATGATGATACAGATATTAAACGATTAAATATTTGTTATACTTTTCCAGTATTTATATCTGGTATTTTATTGTATTTATATATTTATTTAAAAAAGAAAAGAATCCTAAAAGCTTAAATGAGATTTAATTTCAATGCGCAAGTTTTTTGATTTTTAAGCCACTATCCCATGAGGTGTGTAAGTTAAAAAATTAGGCTTGGATTTTCATAATCTGAGCCTTTTTTCAAAAATGAGGATAAATTGGTGTAAAACAATTCTCCAATTTTGGATTGGCAATGACCATTTTTTAGTGGTTTTTTTTGGGATATAAACAGTAAAACAGGAGTGCGCTCAGGATCTAAGATAAAAGATTGGACAAATGCTAAAAGTAGAGGACATAGCTATCCTTAAGAATTAAAAAAATGAGAATTAAATATATTAAAATAGACAATCCAGAAAAGGTAAACTATAAGATAAACTGGCAAATACCCTATGAACGTTTTCCATTAACAATAGGGCAAGAATATACAGTTTATGCAATAGAGTATACAGAGGAGGGACGGATAAATTTTTTTATTATAGACGAAGGAGGAAATACTTATCCTCATAATTATCCCTCTGAATTTTTCATTGTTTCAGATAATAGAATGTCCAAATACTGGGATGGTTTTACTGGTAAAGAGAATTATCCTATAGATCCTTTTTTTCCAAATCTAATTACCTTTAAAGAATGGAAATATAATAAATTCTTTGAAGAGGAAATGATGGATAACATAGGTCAAGCAAATACTATTTTTAAAAAATATAAAAGCTTGATTGATAATGAATTTTCTAACAATCAATTGCAAAATGCTGTTCCTATCGGAGATAATTGGGTAATGTGTTTTAATTGTGATAATTCTTGGGAAATAGCTAATGATAATGGTGTAATAGAATGCCCAAAATGCAAGACTAGACAAAATAATCCATATTATTAAAGCTCTCCTGCTGGTGCGAGCGTCTCGCTCGTTTCCAGATAAAAAAGTAAGAAAGGTTTTCGGTATAGAAACAACTGATTATCTTGATGGTTTCCAGTATACAGATTCTGTATTAAAATTCTTTCCTACAGCAGAAGGGTACTTTAATGTTGAGACTGGAAAGTATGTGTATAATTATACTGACCATCTTGGAAACACCAGATTAAGCTATGCTAAAAATGGAGCAGGAACAGAGATCATTGAGGAAAGTAATTAACCCAACCTTAAAGAACGTTTTTAAACAAGGTATAACACCACCATCTATATTAACGAGACCTAGATTTTAAATCGAACATCTTAAATTTAATAAATATGAAGAAAAGTATAAGTTTAATTTTATTACCCTTTTTATTTTCGTGCCAAAATATTAGTAATGAAGATATATATGGAAAATATTCACCCATATCATACAAGAATACATATGACACTTTAACGATTAACAAGGATGGGGTTTATAACAGAGTAATTTACAATATAAAAGGGAAGAAAGTGTTGAATTACAATTCGAAATACAAATTAGAAGGTAACACAATAAAGTTTAATGATTTTTATTTAAATTTTGATAAAGATTTAATTGCCTTTCCAGAAGATGTAAATGATACTGACATGACCTATACTACTTTTTTTGAGAAAAAGATAAGAATATTGTACTTTGCTTTGGCTACCATGATGGGGAGAATTGTTATAAAAAATTAAAATAAATAGAAGCTGTCTCAAAAAGACAGTCTTTTTTATGATCTAAAAAAACTGTTGTTGAACGAATCCTTTCTTGTGAGCCCTTTGGTAGACTTCCCTTAAAGGAATTTCCTCTATCCAATATAATCATCTAAATTTATCAGGAAAGATTAATAAATGTTTGGTGCTTTGGGATGAGAATTGGAAAAGAACTTACACTAATAAATTTTATTCAAACAGACATTCAATAGGGTCTCGGCTAGACAAAATGTATGACTTTGAGTTAATAAAAATAAAAAAACATAGCACTATCTCGCCAAGTGTGTAAGCTAAAAAATTAGGCTTGGATTTTCATAATCTGAGCCTTTTTTCAAAATAAGGATAGATCGGTGTAAAACCATTCTCCAATTTTGGATTGACATTGACTATTTTTAAATGGTTTCTTTTTTGGCGAAGGTCATATAGAATAATGGCTACTGTAATTACAATGACTTTTATTGGTCCTAAAGTATCACGAACTACTTTGTAAACTATCTTCAGCCACTTCATCAAGTGCCGGGAGCCATTCTAAAAATCGACTTTACCGTCTTCAGAAGTTCCTCCAGTCACCCATAACCCTCTATATCCACTTCAATAAGGGGTTATAGAGGGTTTCTTAACAGTCTCTAGCCTCTTATATGAGGAGGTAGAGGAGGTTGTTGAAGGGTGTGTTTGATCACATAGAAGTGTCTGTGTGTCGTATTTTTCATGAACCAATAGTTATAAGATTCTATTGATTGGTATAATCATTCTACAATTTCCTAACTTTGTAATTGTCAACAACAATTAAAACAACAATATGTCAATCACCAATGAAGATCAGATGACCGGAATGCAGCAAATAAGCGAAGCCGTTGCCTTTACTTTGAAAGAGATGATGAATTATGCAAAACCCGGTATGACTACAAAAGATCTTGACGAGTATGGAGCCAAGATACTGGAAAGTTTCGGAGCAAAATCGGCTCCTTATCTGACGTATGGATTTCCAGGCTGGACGTGCATCAGCGTAGATAACGAATTCTGTCACGGCATTCCTACAGATCAGCGTACCCTGAAAGAAGGTGACCTGATCAATATTGATGTTTCTGCAGAACTTAACGGATATTGGGCAGATAACGGCGGTTCTTTTGTGATTGGAAAAGATATTCACGGACATCAGAAGCTGGTGGAAGCCTCTAAAGATATTTTAAAGAAAGCTATTGACAATATAAAAGGAGGTGTCAAAATTGCAGACATAGGCTTTTTAATGGAAACCGAAGCCAGAAAAAGAGGTTTTAAAGTCATTAAAAATCTTTGCGGACATGGAGTAGGCCGAAGCTTACATGAGGAACCAGACGAACTGCTGAACTACAGAAACCGTTTTGATACCAGAAGATTTAAGAAAAATTCCGTAGTAGCCATTGAAACGTTTATTTCAACTTCCTCTAATCTTGCCGTAGAATTAAAAGATGGCTGGACAATGGTTGGAAATAAAGGCGGCTATATGGCTCAGCACGAACATACGATTCTGATAACGGACGGAAAGCCGATCATTCTAACTCACATGAATGAAATTCTGAATTAAGACAAAGGTTTTATCTCGCATACTGCATAGTTTGTTTATCTCACACGGATTAAGCAGATTAAGCGGATTTTAATTAATATCTGCGTAATCAGCTTAATCTGCGAGAATATTTTATTAGAAATTAAACTAATCAGCTACAGGTAAGTCTTCCACATCAAAAGTCCTTCAGGATGCTTTCATAATCTGCTTCAAATCCTTTTTCCATAGTCCCTTCAATACGATAAGTTTCAATATCTGTAATCCCGGTATAACTTCTGAAAACATCTTTGATATAATCGGAAATATAATCCGGAGTACCATCAATACTTCTTCCGCCCGAAGCAACGGCGAGATACACTTTTTTACCTTTAAATTGCCCTGCACGGGTCCAATGTTCATCAAAAACATAGGTGACTCCGGCCCGGATCAGCTGGTCCAGCCACATTTTCAGTGGAGTTGAAATCCCCAGATTGAACATAGGAGTACCCATGACAATAACATCAGCTTCACGCATTTCATCTACAATCATGTCAGCATAAGAAAGAAGTTGTTTACTTTGATCATCATAAGCTTCCGGATGTTTGTAAAACTCATGAATTGATATTTCATCAGCACATGGTGGCGCTTGTTTAACCAGATTCCGGACTATTACTTTATTGATATTTCCTCTTTGCAGCAACCTGTTTACAATCGCTGTACTGAGTCCCTGGCTGTAAGACTGATCACCTCTTGCGCTGGAAATAATGTGAAGAATATTTTTCATATTGTTTTCTTTTATGGAATGACGATTCAAATTTCCAGTTAGGGACATAAAATTTTTATAAAACGCCGGAATCTTAAAATTGTTAAACATGAAATACTTTGCTATATTTATAGAACCAAACCACTTTTCAAAATTACTGCTATGAAAAAGTTCCTTTTAATCCTCTTGGCAATCATTGTTATTCTTGCTGCCGTAGTACTTATTAAAACCTATACTTATCCTTTTAAGAAAAACGCAATCGGAGCGGGAGAAGGGTGGAAGCCGGTAAAAAATGATTCAGCAGTAATGCGCTTTTCAGGAGGAATAAAAATACCCACTGTTTCTACCGGAAGTTTGGGTGAATTCAATTATGCACCATTTGATCAGTTTAAAACTTATTTAAAAACATCATATCCATTGGTGTTTCAAAATACCGAAAATGTTGAAGTTAATCAATATGGATTGGTCTTCAGACTCAAAGGAAGTAATCCGTCTCTTGAGCCTATCTTATTTCTTTCCCATATGGATGTTGTACCTCCCGGAGATGCAGATATCAAAAACAATGAAGAAAATATATTCCGTCCGGATGATAAACCGCTGGAACCCGTTTCTAAAGTAGCGGAAGATTGGGACTTTGCACCGTTTTCAGGAGCTGTTGCCAACGGAAGAATCTACGGAAGAGGAGCCATAGATATGAAAGGAATGCTCTTTTCCTTAATGGAATCTATGAATTCCATGATTAAAAATAAACAGATTCCGCAACGTGATATTTACCTTGCTTTTGGATTTGATGAAGAAGTGGGCGGCCAGAAAGGAGCAATGCAGATTGCAGATTATTTTAAAAAGAAAGGATTGAAATTTGATGCTGTTTATGATGAAGGCGGATTGATTATGCGAAAAGGAAATGTAGCCGGAATAGACACAGATGTAGCCGTTGTAGGATGTGCAGAAAAAGGATTTCTTTCCGCAAAAATAAAAGTAAAAGGACTTGGCGGACATTCATCAATGCCTCCTATGGAAAGTGCCATTGGAAAAGCAGCCGTTATTATGCAGCGTTTGGAAGATAATCAGATGAAACCTGTCATAACACCATTAATCAAAGAGTTTTTTAATAATATTGGTGGTGAAATGCCTTTTATAACAAGGATGGCACTGGCAAACCAATGGCTTTTAAAACCTGTATTGATTTCCCAGCTTACCAAAAATAATACAACCAATGCATTGGTACGAACTACCACAGCATTAACCATGATGAAAGGAAGTGACGGAACCAATGTACTTTCTCCCGAAGTTGAATTTGTTGTCAATTTCAGACTGCTGCCCGGAAATACGGTAAAAGATGTGAGAGATCATATTGCCAAAGCAACCGAAGGTTTTGATGTGGAAGTAGAAGAAATTGATAATACCAGAGAAGCCTCTGCAATCTCACCTTCCAATACAAAAGCTTTCAAAATTATAGAAGCCGCAGTTAAGGAGATTCATCCAGGAGCTATTGTAACACCATATCTGACAATGGCAGGAACCGATGCTGGAAAGTATGAGATCGTAAGTAAAAACGTTTACAGATTTATGCCTATAAAAATCAATATTTCAGAACAGCAGAGTATTCACAGTACTAATGAGTACTTAAGCATCGAAAACTATCTGAAAATGATCCACTATTTTGAATATGTAATGAAGAACTATGATAAGTAATGGTGAATGATTCGGAATGACTATTAAACCACAAAAGGCGCAAAAACATTTTAAATACCTAAGTTATATACTTGATGTATAAGAAGTATACTAAAGTGGTTAAAAAAATAAATAACTTTTGTGACTTTGTGGTTAAGTTTAAACTGCTTCATCATCTATTATTTCGATGGGAAAGGCGCTTAACTCAACGAAGAAAATTATATTCTTTAGCTCAATGAAATGCCTTTGCGAACAAACAAACTATGTATATTAATTAACTTTGTGAGCATTAGCGTTAATAATCATTGAGGATCAACTTTGCGAAATAAAAATTGATAATTGGCCAACTTGTCATCCAAAATCTTTTTTACAAAAAATATATTACGTCAAGTTTTGTCGCATTACGAGTATAGCTTTGTCATATCAAAATTACAGAGCTATGGAATTGCCATTTTACTTAAACTTTAACGACTTTGAAAAGAATTATTATGAAAATCTTGAAAAATGGTTTGAAGAATATCATAATACAAGCGAAACTGATTATCTGAAAGCTCTTGCGGAACTTTACAGTCCATATGTTTACTATAATTTCGCAGAGGACAAAGTAAAGGCAGATGCTTCCATTGAAATTAAAGACTGTTTTTTTCCCTATCACGAAATCATTGGAATCTCATTTTATCCGCACTGTGAAAACGGAAGTTCTTCCAAAGGACTAAACCAGGTATTTGAATTTAAAAATATCTCGATGATGGAGTATGCCCAGCATATTCTGGATAAGATTAATAAATTCTGTTCAAAAAATATGGATGCTTTGAATAGCAATAAGAATATCCATGATTATATCAACCATTATGATATTATTACTTCAGTAGAAGGAGTAGGATATTGTATCAGTTATAACCGCCACCAGAAAGTAATTCCTTTTTTGAAAGCTTATCTGCCTTATTATGGTCAGACCGTAAATATGGCGGTATACAGAGATTTTATTTTCTCCATTGAACAGATCGCGGAGTTCATAGATGAGAAATTAAAAAGTGTAAGAGCTTTTAAACAAACTATTTATGTTCAGTCAAGAGCAGAAGCGAAGTTCAAAGTACAATTGAGCCGACAGTTTCTGACTTTATGCAATTAAGATTTTACACCAAACATTCATACTTAATTATATTGCGGAAAACTTATGTTTTCAAACAAAAATCCCAGTCAGAGATGACTGGGATTTTGTATATAGATAGGTTCTAATGTAAGCTTAGTTGTCAATTAGTTTCTTTTATAAGGAATATTCCATACCAGATCAGCTGCCAGATAATGAACACCTCCGTGATGAATACTGTTGCTGCCACGGATGAGATCATCCATGTAGCCAATATCAACCGTGAAAGGAGAGTGAGGAATGTTAAACATATAATAAGCGGTAATCCGCATTTCACGATAACCAAAACTTCCCCAGTCGGCTTCCGGCTCATTCATATGGCTGATTGAAAATAAGGTTTCAGCACTTAATGCCAGTTTTTGGTTGTTTTTTGGTGATAAATTATAGGTTAATTGACTTTTAATACGGGTTCGAAGCTGGAAATCTTCTTCCACTTTGTGAAAGTCGGCATCAAAGAATTTCCTGAATTCCTGACGGATGGTATTTTTGAGTTTCCATTTCTTTCCAAGATTAAATGTATAAGCATATCTTCCGTATACTCTGAATTCCTGCTCTGTACTTTCTTTGTGATAAGGAGCTTCACTTTCATATTGAGGCTGCCGGCGGTAGCTGATTGCATAGCTGTACTGCTGATGAGGTGCAAATGAATGATACACTTCATGGTTAAGCACGAAAATGGCTTGTTTTGAAAATAAATTATCCTGGTCAGGACTGCTTTTTCTCCCTATTGCAATATAGCTCATACTGTGTTTCTTTCCCAGAGAATCCAGCTGTCTTTTCACTCCGAAAGCAGACCAGAATGCCGTGTGAGCATCTCCCAATCCCGGTGGGCTGATCTGTGCTTTGACAACTGTGCCTGCACATCCGAATAAGAATAGCCCTGCAAAAATTTTCTTTATGCTCAATATCATGGATAACTGCTTTATTGTTAATGTAAAATACCTGCGGAACCACAAGACGGCTGGAAATATCGTTAATACGCAGAGAGAATACTTCTTCATATCAAATTTACCAGATTCATTCATAGGATGTTTATTCAAAATCTTTTAATACTGTTTAAAAACATGACAAAGTAAGTGCGTGATTTAGGATAGATTTGGGAATAAAAAATCATTAGAATTAAAGTAAGATTTGTCTTAGTAAACAATTGTGGATAACATGTTGAAAACTTATTGATAATATGTGGAAAACATGGACTTTTATAATTGATGATCTTATTATTATTTGATAATAAGGTATTTATGTGTGTAAACCATATAGATCAGCCTTAATTTCTATTAGGTTATTGGTATTTATTTAGAATAATTCAAATTAATATTGTGGGTGAAGTTATGATTGCTTTATTTTGCACTTTTATTTATAATTATTTTAAATAAGGCTGAAAAAATGATACAATCTACTAAAAATATGCTCCTCACAGGGTATATAAGGCATTCTAATGGGACTAAGCAGAATGATATTTCAACAAACAATACACAAAAATGGTTTAAACCATTACTGGCTTTCTTCTTTACTTTATTAAGTTTAGCAGCATATGCTCAGGATCAGCAAGGGGGAATCACCGGTAAAGTAAATATGGTGGACGGACAGCCCTTGCGGGCTATCTCTGTTTCACTACTGGAAACGGATCGCCAGACGCTAACCGATGATGAGGGAAACTATCGTTTCACGAATCTGAACGCAGGAAATTATACCATAAAATTACAGATTTTAGGTTCTAAAGAAATACGTTTACCCGTAGAAGTGAAGGCCGGTGAAACAGCAACATTGGATTATCAGCTGACAAAAGAGAATATTCAGGCCATTCAGGAGGTGGTAATCATGAAAAATACCAACAGATTTTCTAAGAAAGAAAGTGGATTTGTTGCAAGGCTGCCTTTAAAGAATCTGGAAAATCCACAGGTTTACAATACCGTTACCAAAGAATTATTTCAGGAACAGGTGGCTGTAGATCTGGGAAGCATCTCTAAAAACGTTCCGGGAGCTGGTGTTCCTATGATCGCCAATCAGGGAAGGGTGACCTTTCGTTCCAGAGGATTTGAAGTGGAGCCTAATGCACGAAACGGAGTGGCTGGGGCTGCATTTTCAGTGATTGATCCTGTAAACCTTGAACGTATAGAAGCGATTAAAGGACCATCGGCGACTTTATTCGGAAAAAATGTTTCCAGCAGCTATGGAGGAGTATATAATCGTGTAACGAAGAAACCCTATAATGATTTCGGTGGAGAAGTAGGATATGTTGGAGGAAGCTGGAATTACAACCGATTAACAGTAGATGTAAACACACCGGTAAACAAAGACCGAACGGCTCTTTTCCGTTTGAATGCTGCGGGAACCTTTGAGAAAAGCTTTCAGGATATAGGATTTACAAATTCTTTAGCCATTGCTCCGAGTTTTTCTTATCAGATCAACGATCGTATGTCGCTCCTTTTAGATGTGGAATTCAATCAGGCAAAAGGAACATCTGTTGTACGTTTTAATCCATACACAGGAAGCAACAAAATTCAGTCGATTGCAGATATGAAGTTTCCTTATTATAAAAATTTCCTGAGTGATGATTTGGCTTATCAAACACAGATGATGAACATTTTCGCTCAATTGAATTATAAAGTTTCAGAAAACTGGACTTCCCAGACTATTGTATCCCGTGCAAGATCTACTATTACCGGATATATTTCTGCAATCAACGGAAAAACAGATTCTACAGCAAGCGCGCAGGTGATGGTAGGAACCACTTCGTTTATTGCAACCAATATTCAGCAGAATTTTATCGGTGATTTCAGAATCGGACGTTTCAGAAACAGAATGGTAGTAGGATTGGATTATTACAACAATTCAAACCACTTTGACCGCTATCATACCAATACGAAAGTATTCAATTTCGTTCATCCTTCAGCAGATTTCAGAGTAAATAGCAATACCATTGATGCTCTAACGGCAACCTCTGCTTTCAGAAGAGAAAATAATAGTGATAATACCTATGCCGCATATGTTTCAGATGTATTTAATATCACAGACCAGCTTATGGTAATGGCGAGTCTCCGTGTTGACCGTTTCCAGTTTAAAGGAGTATATGATATAACCACTGGTCAAATAAAAGGAGGACTGAGCAACAGTGGAACGCAGGCCGGGCCTTACGGACAGACTGCGTTTTCTCCTAAAATGGGAATTGTCTATGAAATATTGAAGAATAAAGTCTCTCTTTTCGGAAATTATATGAATGGCTTTAACAATGTGAGCGGGGTAGATATCAATGGAAATGCATTCAGACCGGAATATGCCAATCAGCTTGAATTCGGGGTGAAAGCAGATGTTTTCAACCACAGAGTTGTAGGAACATTGAGTTATTATAACATCCGTGTGGATAATATTTTAAGAACCAATCCTGATGATATCAATTACTCAATTCAGGACGGAACACAACTAAGTAAAGGAATAGAGGCGGAAATAACAGCCAATCCGTTTGATGGATTGAATATTGTAGCCGGGTATGCATATAACGATAGTAAATTTACCAATGCTAATCCTACGGTTAATGGGTTAAGACCAGCATTGTCTGGTCCCGCTAATATGTTTAATTTCTGGATTAGTTACCGAATTTCCGAAGGGAAATTAAAAGGCCTGGGAATAGGTGGAGGTGGAAATATGGGATCGTCTTCCTACCAGACCAATACACAGACTGCAAAAGTGATTATTCCATCTTATAAAATGTTTGATCTGGGAATTTTCTATGATCAGCCGAAATACAGAGTAGGATTGAAATTCGATAATATTACAAATGAAAAAGCCTGGTCTGTACGTTTAACACCACAGGCTCCTTCACGTTTCCTGGGAAGCGTTTCTCTGAAGTTCTAAATAATAACTGATACTATATAAAAGCCCGGATTCTTGAATCCGGGCTTTGTATTTTTTAGAATGTAAAAAGATCAGTTGATCCATAGACAGTAATTATTACGGTATCGTATTTTTCCATAAGTGCTTCCAAGAAAAGTTCCCGGAGTATTGTCATACCAGTCTTGCCGGATTACATAAAGTCCCGGTAATGTCGGTTTAAATTGAACCTGATGGTTTTCATTCACCGGGATATTCTTTTCCCAATTTTCAGGATTGAATATTCTCAGCATGGTTCCTTTCTCCACAGGCTTCATATCCCGATACGGAAAAGCTGTATAAATGCCATTATTTTCCTTAAGAATAATGTCCATAAACTGAGCAGGTAATGTCGTTTCTGAACTCTTTCCAACATCATAAGCTCCACACATAAGATCTATGGGGCGAACATTTTCCTGTGGATTTTTTGAGCGGTTAAGTACAGGCTGCTGGTCATTTATACCCAAAATCCTGTAAGTACCATTCTTATCCGGAATAAAACTTCCTTCCCAATGATCTCCTTTTATTTGTAATTCAAGTTTAGATTTTGTTCCGTTGGCATTAAGGATAAAGAACTGAAAATTTCTGATCTCCTGAAACTCGGCTCCGGTTGTGCGATGTCTCGCGCTAAGATCATCAATGAAGCCATAGCAGACTTCCACTTTAACAGGATCTTTTAGCTTGCCTGATCCGTGAATTTCCATCCAGTAGGCACTGGCCTTTGCCAGTTGAGGAAATAGAAAAGCAGCTAAGAGTAGCAGGAATGGCAGAACTGTTCGTAGTTTGTACATTATATCACGTCAAATTTAGGAATGCTAATTTAGGAAAAAAGGAAGTGCCAGAATAGATAATCTGATAGGTTTTTCTAATCATAAGCAGTGATAAAACAGGTTGCTGTTCTTGTATTAAGGATCATTTTAAAACGAAATTGCCGCAGTATTCAATACTGCGACAATTTGGTTTATGGACTGTTTATTATTGATGTCTTAGTTTATCCTGCTTTACACATAGCATCCCAGGTAGTCCAAAAATGTGCATTGATAGCTCCAATAGGAGGATTTGTACTGTCTGCAACAATACCTACCATAGAAGCACAGTTAGAGTTGCAGCCTATTTCATTATTGCTTCCTTCCTGAGGAGGAATCTGGCGCCATGTACCGGTTGAGCCGCTTAATAATTCAACTTTGATATCAAAGATCCCAGAAAGATTAGGCGTTTGGATCTGCTTCGTAGGATCTTCGCTTGAAATGGTATCACTCCAGTTTCCCTGTGAGAAGGTTACTCTCCATGTAGAGATCATTTTAGAGGTTTCGTTTTGAGGTGAAAGATACACCCAGAACTGTGCTCCGTTTCCAAGTTGTACCTGGCCGGAAGAATTTGCGTTTACATTTGTTGATGACATATTAAATTGATTTTTAATGAATTAGTTTGTAGTTCAAAGTAACGAAGAACAAAAAAAATATTCTAGAGTATAAATAACCAATTATAATGTTGAGTAGAAATACTTACGATAAGAAAGTTGAAAAAAGACTGTTTTATCATCCAGCCATCTGCAAAATTTGTTTGATCTGTGTGAGATTTCGGATCAAGTATAAAATTTTCAGTTATTTATCTGATTGGAATTAATGAAATTTACAAAAAAAATAAGCCTGCACTTATTCAGTACAGGCTTTAGTATTCTTGCAGAAAGGAAGGGATTCGAACCCTCGATACAGTTACCCGTATACTACCTTTCCAGGGTAGCTCCTTCAACCACTCGGACACCTTTCTTTTTGAGATTGCAAAAATAGCGTATTTTCTTTAATATCCAAATAATTTTTGCAATTAATCTGTAATTTCTCCACAAAGACTTTTCGTGAAGTTATCAGCAAAGCTTCCGGAGTAACTAGGATTGTCTATCAAGTGCATTGCTTTGGTAATCGCAGTTTCTGCGGTCATGTCCCTTCCGCTGATGGCCCCGATTCTTGAAAAAATATTACTGTTTTCATACTTTCCGAATGAGATACCGCCTGAAATACACTGGCTTACCACCACTATTTCCGTACCGTTGTTTCTGATCTCCTGGAGTGTTTCCTGGGTTTTTTCACTGCTGAAAATTGTTCCGGAACCAAAAACCTGAAGAATTAAAACCTTCATTTTTGGGATCTCTTTGAAATGGCTCAGATGCATCCCCGGAAAAATTCTCCAGAATAAAATATCTTCAGAAATATGTTCATCCACATGAAATTCAACTTCGGGAGCACAACGGAACAGATTATCTTTTATAATATTTAAATGAACTCCGGATTGTCCCAGTATCGGATAGTTTGGACTTGCATAGGCATCAAAATACTCAGCAGAATATTTCAATGTTCTGTTTCCTCTTAATAATTTATATTCAAAATAAATGGCAACTTCCTGGATAACTGCTTCGTCGTTTTCATAAAGACTGGCGTAGTAAAGGCTGGTCAAAAGGTTTTCCTTGGCATCAGTTCTTAAATCACCGATCGGAAGCTGAGAGCCGGTCATGATCACAGGCTTTCTCAAACCTTTTAACATAAAACTTAACGCGGAAGCTGTATAAGACATGGTGTCTGTTCCATGCAGAATCAGAAAACCGTCATAATCATTGTAATTTTTAAGGATATAATTAGCGATGATCCTCCATTCTTCAGGTCCCATATCCGAAGAATCCAGCGGTTTTGCAAAAGGATGAACAAATACCTCACATTCCATGAGTTTCATTTCAGGCATCTTTTCGAATATATTTCCAAAATCAAAGGCACGGAGACTTCCGGTTTCATAATCTTTTTCCATTCCGATGGTTCCACCG
The DNA here is from genome assembly GCF_011752975.1 of Chryseobacterium sp. Tr-659. Taxonomy (GTDB): domain Bacteria; phylum Bacteroidota; class Bacteroidia; order Flavobacteriales; family Weeksellaceae; genus Chryseobacterium. The sequence goes on from NZ_VWWP01000010.1 coordinate 14,772, forward strand.
GTATAGATGAGCAGGACTTTTCGCTTCATGTACTATTTTTAATTAAGAATTGGAGCCCGATTAGGGTTCATAGGCCAAAATTACGTTAATTTGCAAAGATTTGAAAATGAATGAAACGCTTAAGATAAAATTTTATAAAAATAAAGTTGTCATTGCAGGCGTTATATCTCGCGATTGAAAAAATAATTGAATGCAGACGAAAGATTTAGCACAGACTTTTGAATATTTAAAACAGTTTTTAACAGAAGAAAGACTGACCAAGATTGACCATTTTTCCCAGGAAAGTTCAGATTTTGTGCTTCCTGTTGTGGAAGATGTTTATCAGTTCCGAAATGCCGCAGCCATTGTACGTTCTGTAGAAGCCTGTGGTTTTCATAAAGTGGTCGCTTTGCAGGAAGAATACAGTTTTGAACCTAATCTTAGGGTTACAAAAGGGGCAGATACATGGGTTGAAGTGGAAAAACTTCCCCGAAACATGGAATCTTTTCAGAATATTAAAGACAGAGGATATAAAATTGTAGCAGTTTCATTGGAAAACAATGCCAAAATGTTACCGGAATACGAAATAACTGAACCTATCGCTTTAGTTTTCGGAACAGAAATGGAAGGCGTTTCTCAGGAAATATTAGACTTTGCAGATGAGACACTCGCAATTCCGATGTATGGCTTCACAAGAAGTTTTAATGTTTCTGTAGCAGCTTCAATTTGTATGTATGAGTTGAAACAGAAGCTTTTAAAATCTGATATTGACTATAAATTAAATGAAGAAAAGCTTTTAAGAATGAAAATTCTTTGGGCAGTCAACTCAATGAGAAGCGGACAGCAGATCTTCGAAAAATATTTAAGGGATAATAATTTGACGTTTAATTAGTTTATATTTTAAACTATTAACCTGGTATGAAATTATTATCATTTACTTTTCTATTTATTTCAATTTTATTCTTCGGCCAAACGCAGTCAGACACTTTATCTTATCGAAAATACAGATTTGAAACAAAGGTCTATCCTGCATTATTGGTTGGATATCATTTTTCTGGTGAAGCAAAAGATAATTCTGAAACCTGGAAATCCGGAAAGATGCATACTATTGAACTGGCTTATGCAAAAGTATTCAGCTATGGAGGTCCACACGGAGGTTCTAAGGTGTACTATGCAGGAAGTGATTTGAGCTTTAGTGATAAATATAAATTTTTTATCGCTCCTAAAATAGGTGTTAATGTAGGTGTTGGCTTTATATTGGGAGCAGAACTGCAGTTTCAGACCAATTTTGAACAGTTTGTACCCAGAATTATGCCGTATCTTGGAATTGGAGCATTCGGAGGAAAATTATATGCAGGATACAATTTCAGGTTGGCAAAAGCAGAAAGCCTTCCTGTCAATACCGGTCATATAGGAATTACGTGGCCATTATTAAAATAAAAAGAAAGAAAAAGAGAACAGTTAAAATGCTGCTCTCTTTTATATTTTATTGTTGTAAATTGTTATAATTCCATGCAGCTACAAAAATTCCTGCGGTTTCCGTTCTCAGTCTTTGATTACCCAGGGATACTGCTTTTACTCTATGCTCTGCAAGAAATGCAATTTCCTTTTCAGAAAAATCACCTTCAGGACCTATTAAAAATGTAAGCTGTTCCAGTTGAGGAATATTATTAAGATCAATTCTTTCTAAATTCTCATGGCAGTGGGCAACAAAAGTATGTTCCGGATTAATATTTTTCAGAAAATCAGTCAGCTTTATGGCATCATTGATTACCGGGAAATGAAATCTGAGACTTTGTTTTGAAGCAGCAATAGCCTGTTTCCGGATCTTATCAATATTGATATTTTTACGTTCCGTTTTCTCTGTTATAATAATACTGATTTCCGAAATACCCATTTCCACGGCTTTTTCCACAAAGAATTCTATCCTGTCAATATTTTTGGTAGGTGCAATGGCAATATGAAGGTTTGGTTTAAATCCCGGCAGATCCTTTTTAATCTCCGAAACTTCAATACCCGCTTTTTTTCCTTCTATAACCAGTTTTCCAGAAGCCACTGTTCCTTTTCCATCCGTTACATGAATATCTTCTCCATCTCTCATACGCAGCACTTTTACAATATGCTGCTGTTCCTCATCATTGATAAAGACCTGTTGATCTGCTATTTCTCCGTAAAATAATTTCATATATCCTGACTTATAAATGCAACACCCGTTTTAATGGTTGTATAGATATCCGTATCACATTCCCGGTAAGAGCACATGTATATTTCTTCAATCCAGGTATTGTTAATGAAAATCAGATTTAAGTATTCCTGTTTTCTCAGATTATTTTTGATCGATAAATAATCTCCCTCTTTTGGTGTGTAAGGAAAACTGAAAAGATGTTCAGAATTGATTAATTTTAAAACTTCATCTTTTATATCCTGAATATATCCTGTTTCAGAGCTTGATGGGAAATAATCTACAGAATTCACTAAATTGTCATTTTTTCCTGTTACTGTTTCCAGTATCCAGTAATATTTTGAGTTCTTTTTAGAATGTGTCCCCAGTACTTTTTCTTCTAAGAGTATTTTCATAAATCATATTTTGCAGTAGCCGTAGTCCTCAGGTCTGTAAATTCACCTCTTTCAAACTTCAGTTTCGCTACCATGGCGATCATGGCGGCATTATCTGTTGTATATTCAAATTTGGGGATATAGATACTCCAGCCGAGTTTTTCTTTGTTGTCTTCCATGGCTTTTCTCAGTGCAGAATTGGCAGATACACCACCTGCAATGGCCACTTTATTCACATGAAGATCTTTTGCTGCTTTTTCAAGCTTGTTCATCAGAATTTCAATGATAGATTTTTGTACAGAAGCACAAAGGTCATTCAGGTTTTCTTTGATGAAATCCGGATTTTTTCTAACCTCTTTCTGGATGAAGTAAAGTACGGAAGTTTTGATCCCACTGAAAGAATAATCATAGTTTTCCAGCTTTGGTTTGTTGAATTTGAAAGCATCAGGATTTCCTTCCTTGGCAAGTCTGTCGATGATAGGTCCGGCAGGATAATCAAGATCAAAGATCTTTCCTATTTTATCAAAAGCTTCCCCTGCGGCATCATCTATGGTTTTCCCGATAATTTCCATATCGAAATAATCTTTTACCAATACAATCATGGTATGGCCGCCGCTTACGGTAAGGCACAGAAAAGGAAAGGTAGGCGGCACAGGATTTGCATCTTCGATGAAATGGGCCAAAATGTGGGCTTGGAGGTGATTTACTTCAATCAAAGGAACATTAAGGCTCATAGCCAAAGACTTAGCAAATGATGTTCCTACCAGAAGAGATCCTAAAAGTCCGGGTCCACGTGTAAATCCTATAGCTGAGATAGCATTTTGTTGTATATTTGCTTTGGAAAAAGATTTTTCAACAACGGGGATAATATTTTGCTGATGGGCCCGTGAAGCCAATTCAGGAACAACACCTCCATATTCTTTATGGATGGCCTGATTCGCGGCAATGTTTGAAAGAATAGCATTTCCCTTGATGATAGCTGCTGAGGTGTCGTCGCAGGACGATTCAATACCTAAAATTATAGAGTCGCTCATAATAATGGCAAAGTTAGAGAATAATAACGAGAATGAGAATAAAAAATCGGTAACTGAAAACTTAGGTGATCAGGTACAGAAAACTGTCGAAAATGTAGAAGGAAAAGTTCGGGAGACAGTGAAAGAAGCGTCTGAGCTTGCTTCGGATGCGATACATCATCCTGTAGAAACGGCTGAAGAGTTCGGGAAACAGGCCATAAAAGATGTCACCAGTTATACCTGGTGGGCAAAGCTTCTTCTTATTCTTTTCTGGCTGGGGGTTTTTCTTGTGGGAGGAGTTCTTATAGCTGTTAATCTTCCGGTAACCAAACAATGGGCCGCAGATCAGGCATTAAAGCTGGTTAATAATGATTTTAAGTCTGAATTTTCTACAGAAAGCGTAGATGTAAATTATTTCGGGGATGTAACCATAAAAGGGTTGAAGGTTAAAGACTATAAAGGTTTTGAATTTATTAAATCCCGTGAATTCCGTGCAGATTCAGACTGGATCTCACTTGCGGTGAATGCCATTTCAGGAAACAGCAATTCTTTAAGCTTCAATTCACTTACACTTGTGAATGCCGATGTAAAGGTGATTACCTATAAAGGAGACAGCATCTCCAATTTTGTAAGATTTGTAGATCTTTTTGATAACGGGAAGAAGAGAGATCCGAAAAAACCTCCTTTTCAGTTAAATTCAAGAATACAGATCATTGATTCCAAAGTTTCCATTGTGAATGAGAATTCTCCCGGTGATAAAGGAAAATGGCTTACTGCAACAAAATTTAATTTAAAAGCACCTAACGTTAAAGTCAATGGCCCGAATATTTCGGCATTGATCAATAATATGTCATTTGTAACGACGAGATGGGGAAAATCTCATATCGTTGATACGTTTTCAACAGAATTATCTCTTACCAAGCAGTTTCTTTCTTTAAAAGATCTTACCTTAAATACAGATCATACTTTACTTCAGGGAGATATTAAATTCAATCTTCATGATGGTTCATGGGCTGATTTTGCGGATAAAGTACGCTGGGACATGAATATTGATCAGGGAAGCCAGATGAGCGGGTATGATATCAGCTACTTTGTAACGAACTGGGATAATATCAAACCATTCAACCTGGCGGGAACAATGACGGGACCTTTAAATAAATTCCATCTGGAAAATTTTCTGATCAGAAACCCTGATGTGAATATAGCGACCAAAACTATGAAAGTGGATAATCTGCTGAATGGACATTTTTCAATCGAAACAAAAAATCTTTCTACGGATTTCACCTATAAAGATCTGAAAGCAATGATGCCTTCTTTTATTTCGAATAAGATGAAGAATTTTGCAGATGATTTCGGAAAATTAAAATACAATGGAACGGCAAAAGTAAACCCGGATCAGATTTATGTGGAAAGCGGGAATTTAATGACCGGAATAGGACAGGCAAGCATTTCCAAACTGACCTTAACAGGCTACAGTACATCTATGCCGAAATATTCAGGCTATCTGGATGTAAAAGATCTTAATACTTCTGTAATTACGAAGAATAAAACGGTAGGCTTGATCTCCGGGAAATTTGATCTTAACGGGCAAAGTTTTGATGTGAATACGATGCGTCTGACAACCAAGTCTCAGATTGCAAGTGTTGAAATCATGGATAAAACAATCAATAATCTTTATCTTGATGGATTGTTGGATCATAAAAAATACAACGGACTGATCACAGTTAATGATGAACAGGCGAAAGCAACAATTAAAGGACTGATAGATTTCAGTACTTCCAAGGTGGCTATGGATGTGAATGCTGATGTGACTTATCTGAACATGAACTACTTCACCAGTAAACCAGGAAATCAGATTGTGAGCGGACAGGTGGAAGGTAAGATGTCTATGTCTTCCATTAATGATCTTACGCTGGATGTGAGTGCCAATAATCTTCATTTTGCTACTGCTACTCAGAAGTATGATATTCCTAATGCCAAACTGAAAACTTTTGTAGATGCGGGAGGCCGTGTTATTGATGTGGATGCTCCGGGAGCGGCTATAGGTAAGATTTCCGGAAGATACAGTCTTGCCGATCTTGCAGGAATGGTGGAAAATGGGGTTGGAAAGATCTTGGTGGGACCTCCGCCTAGAAAACTATATCGCGGGCAGAATTTTACACTGAAATTTGATGTTCAGCAGGGTGTGGTCAATTATTTTTTACCTGAGCTGAAGCTGCCGCATGGTGCTGTAGTAGAGGGGGAATATGATGGGGATTCCAATAATCTCATCCTGAATCTGGATGCTTCTGCCTTAAAATATGTCATGACGAAAGAAGAAGAGGTTACAGATGCTGATAAAGCTCTTGCTGCCTCCAATCCGGATTATAAGATCAATGACAGAAAGAATCTCAATAGAGACAGCGCAATGGTGGACAGTCTTAAGATCAGAATTAATACTGCTAATCTGAGCCAGCAGCTGTATGCGAGAATCAATAGGTTAGAATACAATAAAAATATTATCAAAGACTTTGAGCTTAAAGGAAGCAATGAGAACGGAAATATACTGCATCTGGCCACAGTATTTAAACACGGAAGTCCTGATGATGAAATTAATGAAAAGCTTAAAGAATATGCCATCAATGTGGATCAGTCTACAGATGATGCAGGTGATTATGTTTTCAGGTTTGAGCCTACAGAAGTAAAATTCAATGAAGTGACGTGGGCAGTAGATACAAGCCCGGAGCTTAACCATTCCATTACGTACAGGAAGAAAACCGGTGATTTTGATATCAGGAATTTGCGTGTTTATTCTGATAAAAGTGCATTGTTTATTAAAGAAGCTCAGTTTAAATCGGCAAAAGATTTTTATGTAGATGCTGACATCAATGATTTTGCTATAGAAAAGCTTCTGGAAATGCAGTCGGGAGGGAATACAATGGATATTAAAGGCCTTGCAAACGGAAGTGTCAAGATCAAAATGGATAAAAGCACACTGCAGCCTTTGGTAGATCTTACGGTAGATAATATTAAGATGAACGGTAATGATATGGGAGATATTTCTATTTCTGCTACCAACGGTTTCTCACTGAATGTGTATGATATAGATGTAAAAGTTCATTCTGCAGGAGTTCTTGGAAATAACAGTCTTAACCTGACAGGAACAGTGAATAATAATACGTCTACTCCGGTTATTGATCTTAATGCTGAGATGCGTGATTTTGATCTTGCATTTACACAACAGTTTGTACAGTCTATTTTTGGAAACCTCCGCGGAAAAGCAACTGGAGATCTTAAGATTAACGGTAAGCTTAATAATCTGGATTATAGCGGGGATATTGCTTTGAAAGATTTTGGATTAAAACTTTTGTTCACAGGTGTGGATTATTCATTTGATGATACCGTAATCCAGCTTACAAAAGGGCTTGCCATTCTTAACAATATTGAAGTGCATGACGGAAGAACCAATTCCAAAGGAAACGTCTCCGGGGCGATCCAGTTTGAAACCCTTTCTTCAATGGGAGTTTCTCTCGTAATGAGGGCTGATAATCTTCTGATGCTTAATACAACCCAAAAAGATTTCGATTTGTTCTGGGGAAGAGTTTACGGACAGGGAGATCTCTATGTGGACGGACCTGTTTCAGGGCTGAGTATCACAACACCTAATATGAAGGCACTGAATGGAAGTACATTTACTTTCAATTCAAGTTCCACTTCAAATGTTGAAGAATTTAAGATGCTGAGATTCCTGAAAGAAGGAAAAGACGGATTGATTACCCTGGAAGAAAAGAAAAAGACAGGTGCCAACATGAATATTGATTTCAATCTGGCAGTAGATAAAGGAACAACAGTGAATGTGCTTGTTGGAGATGATGTAGGAAATATTACGGTAAAAGGAGTTGCTGATCCTCTGAAATTCCAGATGAACAGACAGGGGAATATTGCCATGAGCGGAACTTATAAAGTGGATAACGGAACATTTATCTCTAAAGCGATTCTTAATAAAACATTCCAGATTGAAAAGAACAGCAGTATCAGATGGGATGGTGATGCAATGAAACCTACACTGGATATCACAGCGAATTATATCAGGATGGTTTCCAATGCCGGAGAATACCTCAGTATGGGAAAACTTCAACCTATCAGTATTTTACTTCAGGCTAATATTACTCAATCTCTTGTTGATCCAAAAATTGATCTTAATGTAACAGCTTTAGATGTATCCAGCCAGGTAAGGGAAACCCTTGCGGCAAAGATGAGCCAGGAAGGAGAGAAGGTTCTTCAGTTCGGTTCAATCCTGTTGCTGAGCACTTTCAACGTATCCAATACAGGAGGGGTAGATGTGAATGTAGGGAATGTAGCCGAATCTTCAGGTTATAATATTCTTTTGAAACAATTAGGATCTGTTCTGAATACGATGAGTAATGAATTCCAGATTGACCTGAACTATGTAAAAGGAGATCAGAACTCTAATGTTGGAGATAGAGCCAATGCAGGGGTAAGTGTAGTCGTTTCTCCACGACTGAATGTAAAAACAGGTTTAGGAATCCCATTATCCAAAACAGAAGGTACCCAGCAAAACAATTATCTTTCTACAGAAGGTTCGGTAGAATATGATTTGTCTAAGAAAAATGACGGTACTTTTTTGGTACGTGCTTATTCTAAGCCTACAAACATCGGAATGGTGAGTACAAACGGTTCTGCTAATCAAGCTTATGGTGTAGGGGCTGTGTGGAGTAAAAGCTTCAATTCTTTGTTTAAAAAGAAGAAAAAAGACAAAAAAACTGCGGAGCCGAAAAGTGAAATAAAAACAGATTCTATAAAATCAAATGGTAAATAATTAGAATATTTTAATGATTTTTATCATCTGTGTTAATTATTGTTAATATTTGATATATATTTTTTAGTTAAATTATTTTTCGTAAATTTGCAAAAAATACATAGATTTTTTAAAAAAATTGTAATTTAACTAATATGAACTATCAACTGGACGAAATAGACAAGAAAATTCTTGATTTCTTAGTAGAAAACACAAGAATGCCTTTTACTGAAATTGCAAAGCAGATGGATGTTTCTGCTGGAACAATTCACGTAAGAGTGAAAAAGATGGAAGATGCAGGTATTATTTTGGGATCATCTCTTAACATTGATTATGGTAAGCTTGATTATCATTTTACAGCTTTCATAGGTATCCTTTTGACAAAATCAAATCGTACTCAGGAAGTATTGAAAGAATTGTCAACTCTTCCAAATGTAATCGAGGCTAGTGTTATTTCCGGAAAATATAATATTTTCTGTAAAGTAAGAGCTAAGAATACGGATGATGCTAAAAGAATTATCTATCAAATTGACGACATTCAGGACGTAATGAGAACTGAAAGTATGATCTCTATGGAAGAATTCTTAAGTGACAAAAACAGACTGATCAACGCGATCTCTGTATAAGTCAAATTTTAAAAACGAATAATTATAAAAGAACTTATGAAATCTCTCATAAGTTCTTTATTTTTGCAGGTATGGAAGAATACAGCTATTTTGACGAAGATCCGAAGAAAGGATGGGGATTTGTGCTCGCATTTGCAGCTTTGATGCTGTTTACGATTATGGGGCTTGGAATTGATGTGGATGAATACCTTCAGCACGAATATCTGGAGATCCCGAGGTGGTATTTTTATGTTATCTTTTCGATAGATCTGTTGATGATGGTAGGGCTGGTGCTGATGTTCTTTTATAGAAAAGTAGGAATCTTTATGTTCCCAGTACTACTGGTGCTGCATTTCTTTATGCATAATTACTATCTGTCAACATTTTTATATACAGATGTTACCAATCTTTTCCTTTTTACAGGATTCGGGATGCTGGCCATAATTCCGAAATGGAAATTTTTTAAATAGGAGAATACAGCTGGTTGGTGTAAATTAAAATGAATCAGACCAAATGAATTGATCATTCTGAATTCTATACGTAAAACCTCATATTTGAATTCTTTATTCATGTGATCTATAAAATAACAAATAGCTTTTAAATTCAATTTAAAAGCTATTTTAATAACAAGAATAAGAATATAAAAGAGAACATTAATCATACAGAATCAGGTGATTTGAATCCCTGTAAGGTCATAAAGGTGGATAATTTCCGTTTTTAACGGATTGGCTGCCCAATCTTCCCATTTACAGATATAGGGGTTATAACCACACTTTAAAGGCTTTGAAGTATCTAAACTTTGTTTTTTTTTAAGAGCATCTTCAGTATAGGCTCTGCAATCTGTACATACATAACGGAATTCACAGTCTTTGCAGGTTTCAATAAGGTCTTTGGTTACGCTCCAGTATTTTTTGAAACCGGGTTGCTCTATAACTTCTTCAAGTGTGCTATTTTCCATATTTCCAAAGCTTTCTTTCATTAGTGGACAGTTTTTAATATTGCCAGCCTTGTCAATGCCTATTTTTTTATGCAGACATGAGTTATGATTGATTGCTTCCAGTACTTTTGGAAGGTTGGTATTAAAGTATTTCAAATCAACCTTTCCGCATGATGATATTTTCAGGTCTTCTTCAATATAGTGCAGTGTAAACCGATATTCATCTTTAGCTTTAAAATGAGGAGCCGGACAATTGTAGAAAATAATATTATATATTCTTGAGGTATGGTTATGAAGGAGCTTAATAGATGTTTGATCAATTTCACGTTTAAAAGGAGAAAATATTTCTATTCCGGATAATACTGAAGTTTCAAAAGTCTTATCAATGTTAATAATATCTTGTGCGCTGAGAGTTTTTGTACTGTAAATAGTCAAATGTTTTACCCCGAGGTTTTCTATTGATGGTTTTATTTTCTCTAACAGGCTGATATCATCCATTTCCATAAAGATATCTGCTATGAGGCTGGGCTCGTGATATTCATGTGAAAGTGGCGGAAAATTTTTGTTCCAGTCATTCTCTGTAATAAATCCATATTCTTTTTCAAGAAGAATATCCAGATATTCCTGAATGATATTTTTAGAATCTTCGTCATAATCATTCATCATATTTTCTATGGAGTATTTTTTCAAGTCCTCTGTTATTTCATAGAGTTCTAAAGGATACAGCTCTGATACGTTTCTCTGGAGATCAGAGATTAGAATTCTGCCAGCTCCTTTGGTGATGAGAATGTTTGAAAATAGATTGAAATATTTCATAATAACCGGGTCACTGATTTTACTGGTTTTTCTCTAATATAGAATTGAGTACCGTATTTCTCACATGCTATGAAATAAATTATCTCTTCATTCTTCTTATGTGGAGTTTTCTTTTTTATAGTTTCAAGATATTTGAATGTAAGTGGGAGCAAGTAGGTTTCGTTGAATTTATTTTTCATTATTTTTGATTTTAATAAAGCTATAAATAGTCTGCTATCTCCTTTTCCAGGAAATAATTACAATCTGCGGATATATTTCCAAACTGTCCAATTGGATTTACTTCTAAAAAATAATAATCATCTCCCTTTTTAATAAAATCAAGAGATCCGGAATTTAAATTTAATGAACGCATGAGTACGTTTATTTTCTCTTCAATATCTATTGGCAGATTATAGGGAACATTTCGATTAGGCTTATCAATATTATATTTTCTTACATCCACTTTAGTTTGTTCATCTTTTTGCGAAAATATCGCCATAGATTTAATTTTTCCATTCAGATAAAAGCTTCGGATTTCAAACTCTTTTTCAATTTTATCCTGGAAAAAAGAGATAAAAAAATCTTTTTTTTCTGCTTCATTTACTACGGTTGTATACATAATACCATCTTCATCATTATTTATAGACTCTAAGATTACATTTCCGGTAATAGATTTTACTATTGTTTGTTCCAACATAACCTCATCAGTATTTTCAGCAAGAAAATAATTCGGAACTTTAAGGCCGGCATTCTTTGCCATTTCTAATACGACAAGCTTATTCACATGCGCATTGTTTTGGGTATTAATATGCTTTTTAGACTCTAAAGTCTTTATCACATAGTCTTCAAGCCAGTGCTGAGCCTCATTCATATGTATATTGATAGAAGCATGATGGTATTGTAGCCGTTTAAAATTAATACCACCTCTTCGATACCATACACTTGTAATTTCATCAGGATAAAAACCAGTTCTGTGACTTTTCAGCCAAATTCTTTTTTTTATGACTTTGATTTCAAAAAATTCATCTTCATGGATGCGGATACATTTTTTCCCTGCTGTTGAAAGCCATCTTAGTACCTGAATAGTTGTTCTGTCAGAATTTTTTGAGATAATTAGTATCATTTTGAAATTACTTATATTCCACCTTATAATTCAGCTCAATGGGGTTGTTTTTTTCTCTTATTTTTTTTTGAATATTTTCTTTCATTTCTTTAAAATCTGTTTTTATAAGATTTCCGCTCTCATCATAGGATTTCACATCTGCTTTATTAATCATTGATAAAGGTTCAGTATAATAATTTTTTTGAAGCTTTTTGAAATCTTCCCAGGTAATTTTTTTTCGAAATTTATCTGCATTCAATTCCTTCCATTTAAAGTCTGTTACCTGGATCAAAGAAAAATCATAATTGAATTTTTCATCAAAGATGTTTACAATCATTCCTGGTAATCCATAAAAGACATATGGCCCTTCTTGTAAGGGGATTTCATTTGTAAACCAAGCAATCCATTTCCGTTCCCCATAATTCAGTTCTGCCTTTTGACAATTGTAATTTCCAATTTTTTTTCTTTCTTCTATGATTTTCCAATGAAATTCATCATTAATAGGAATGACATAAGTACTGTGAATTAAAGGGACGAAGACATATTTTAATATCTCTTTTCCAATATTTTTATAAATGTATAGCTGTTTATTGTTATATTCCATATCGAATCCGTTTCCCCAACCTTGCTTTGCTCTTAATGAATCAGATTGACGAAACTTATCTGACCGAAATATGGATTCTTTATTTTTAATATCTAAATAGAAAATAATTTTTTCAGTTTTTAAACTGTCTGAATTATACTTATAATTAAGTTCATATATAAAACTTGAGTTCTGTGCCTTTAAAAATCCAGAGACAATCCCTATTAAAAATAAGCAGCAGGAAAAGGTTGAAACTTTCATCATTTATAATTTTGATTGGAATTAAAATGTTATATATAATTATCGAAGATGATTTATTAAATAGGAGAGAATATTTCTCTCCTATTGTTTTAATCAAAACTACTACCTATACAAAGCCAGCCTCTTGTTTTATATGATCCATCATCATTATAATAATCTGTATCTGTACATCCGTCTGAATTAACAAGATTAGACTTAATTGAATATGAACTTCCGTTTCCGCCTACTATTGATCTTACATCATTTAATTTTTTGTTTTCCAAAGAAGAGAAATTTCTCTTCATACCTTTTAATTTTTTCATTTTGATAGTTTTTAATTTTAATAACTCACTTGTGTCATATAATCCCTGACATTGGGCTGAACAATTCCCAATTTTATCATGCACTGTACACTTACATTTTAAAAATGGTTTTCATCAACGTTGATGGTTTCAAAACTATCAATAATTAGGTCACTTTGCTGTGATAAAAATTGCGGATTATGTGTTATTTTTCTGTACAAACATGCATAAATAGGGGATTGGTGAATCTCTTGTAATTCGCTGGAATACAGTAATAAGAAAAAAGAAAAGAGAGAGGTTGATAATTCTGTGAAAAATATCAGGTAATAAGAGAATACTTAATAGTAATATATTCTATTGTACAAATCATCAGAAAGTGAAGATGCAATATAATATGGTAAGAAACTGCAGGATTAACAATTACTTTTCAGGCTCAAAAACTCTAACAGAAGAGAAGATGAACAGATCAAAGAAATACTATGTCCCGCTCTGATTGGGGTAGGAATTTCACTGTAGCAACAGGAATAATAAGAAATAATAAGCAGGGTAGAAGCAGCCATGGCAAGTATATATAAAACCAACTCCAGTATTGAATCTGTGATTCAATAAAAGACTGCGGGCTGTTTCGAAGAAACAGCCCGCAGCTATATGATTTACCTTATTGATTAGTTCGCTAAGATTCTTTTTACAGCTTCTTTCACTGCAGCAGCATCAATTTTATACTTCTTCATCAGTTCAGCAGGTGTTGCAGACTCTCCGAATGTATCGTTTACAGCTACAAATTCCTGTCTTGTAGGTCTTCTTCTTGCAAGCATTCCCGCAACAGATTCCCCTAAACCGCCAAGGTAGTTGTGCTCCTCAGCTGTTACAATTTTACCTGTTTTTTCAACAGATTTTAAAATGATTTCTTCATCAAGAGGTTTGATGGTGTGGATGTTAATCACCTCACAAGAAATACCTTCTTTCTCAAGCTCATCAGCAGCTACAAGAGATTCCCATACCAGGTGCCCGGTTGCAACAATGGTTACATCAGTTCCTTCCTGAAGCATGATTCCTTTTCCAATTTCGAAAGGCATATCTTCCGGAATGAATACAGGAACAGTAGGTCTACCGAATCTTAAATATACAGGACCTTCGTGCTCAGCAATAGCAATAGTGGCAGCTTTAGTCTGATTGTAATCACAAGGATTGATTACCGTCATTCCAGGAAGCATTTTCATCATACCGATATCTTCAAGAACCTGGTGCGTAGCCCCATCTTCTCCCAAAGTAAGCCCTGCGTGAGATGCACAGATCTTTACATTTTTCCCGGAGTAAGCAATAGACTGACGGATCTGGTCATAAACTCTTGAAGTAGAGAAGTTAGCGAAAGTTCCTGTAAAAGGAATTTTTCCAGTGATGCTAAGACCTGCAGCAAGTCCCATCATGTTAGCTTCTGCAATACCTACCTGGAAGAATCTTTCCGGTGCTTTCTCAATGAATTTTTCCATTTTCAAAGAACCGATAAGGTCTGCACAAAGTGCTACCACATTAGGATTTTTGTCAGCTAGTTCTGCTAATCCGGCTCCGAATCCTGAACGAGTATCCTTTTTTTCTGTATATGTATATTTCATTTTTTATTTTTATTAATCAGGGGTTAAGAAATTAGTAATCAGCTGGGGCTTCTAAATACAATTGTTTGAATGCTGTATCTAATTGCTCGTCATTAGGAGCTTTACCATGCCAAGCATGAGTACCCATCATGTAATCTACACCGTAACCCATTTCTGTATGAAGAATAATGGCTACCGGTTTTCCTTTTCCTGTTTCAGTTTTAGCTTTTTCAAGAATAGCAATAACCGCTTCAAGATCATTACCGTTCTTTTCTTCCAGAACAATCCATCCGAATGCTTCAAGTTTAGCATGAAGATTTCCTAAGCTTAATACATCATCCGTATCCCCGTCAATCTGACGGCCGTTGTAATCAATAGTAGAGATGATATTGTCTACTTTTTTAGCAGCAGCATACATCAATGCTTCCCAAACCTGACCTTCCTGAAGCTCACCGTCTCCGTGAAGAGAGTAAACAAGAGACTGTTCTCCATCCAGTTTTTTACCTTCTGCTACACCAAGAGCCACAGAAAGCCCTTGTCCAAGTGACCCTGAAGCGATTCTGATACCAGGAAGCCCTTCATGAGTAGTAGGGTGTCCCTGTAATCTCGAATCCAGTTTTCTGAAAGTTTTAAGCTCATCTACAGGGAAGAAGCCGAATCTTGCCAAAGTAGAGTAGAATACCGGAGAAATGTGCCCGTTCGATAGATAAAAATGATCCTCATTTTTGCCTTCCATAGTGAAAGGAAGTTTATAGTTCATTACTTTACCATAAAGTGCTGTAAAGTATTCCGTACAACCTAAACTTCCGCCCGGGTGTCCTGAATTTACAGCATGAACCATTCTTAAAATGTCTCTTCTGATCTGCGTAGTAAGAGATTTTAACTCTTCAATACTTTTACTCATTATATCTGATTTATTTGCACGCGAATTTACAATTTTTTAATGGCTTATGGAAATGCAAAAATCCGGATACAATATCCGGATTTTGAATTATTTAAATATTTTTCCGCTTTTAACAGCCTTCATTAAGGTAAACAGAAATTTCAGTAACAATATTATTAACAAATTTAAAAGATAATTGTGTTCCCGCCTGGCTGTCATCTAGGTTGAAATATCCGGAATCTTTAACAGGTTTATCATTTTTATCCCAATCCGGACGCACACTAAAACTTGGATAGTTTCTGTAGGCATTGATAAGATCGTCTTTTGTACTTCCCACTCCAAGCCCGCTTTTAGTTCTGAATTTTTTGCTGGTGGTATTCATGTATACCACAGATGGAACACTTGGATTCGCTTCATTAACATAATTATCAAAAAGATCGATTTGAATAGCTTCTCCGTTATATTTTACTATGTTTTTTTTCTCTCCGTCCGGATTCTTCAGTTTTATACCTGCAATTTTTTCAACCTCGGTCTTGGGCATAAAAATTTTGTAAGGCCCGATTCTTAAAGTGGATACTTCAAAATTTTCCTGAGCATTCATAAAACCAAATGCCAGAATAAATATAAAAAATGAAATAATTTTTTTCATAGCTATTAGAATATAGTGTATTGGATTTGTTTAAATTTTTATTTTTTTCCCTAATGTTTTGTTGATAGCATTTTTAATCAGAGGTTCCATAATAGCATACCCTTCAGGAAGAGGATGAATGCCGTCTTTTGAAAGTCCTTCACGCATGCCTCCTTTCGTATCACGCATAGCTGTATTATAATCTACAAAAATGAATTTATTATTATTAGCATATTGTTTTAATCTGTTATTAAGGGCTTCTACTTTTTGAGGAACCTCGGTTATTTCTTTACGCCATGGAAATGCAGCTGCCGGTAGTACGGATGCAATAATTACTTTAATTCCGTTGTTTTTGGCAATATCAGCCATTGACTTGATATTATTAAATGTAAAATCCGGATCATAAACTCCCGTATTTTGAGCAATATCATTGGTGCCGGCATTAATGACTACAAGCTCTGGCTTTAAAGATACTACGTCATTTTGAAAACGGAGCAGCATTTGTGATGTCGTCTGCCCGCTGATTCCTCTGCCTGTATAGTTATTTTCAGTAAAAAATTCCGGATGGCTCTTTACCCAGCCTTCTGTAATGGAATTGCCCATAAAGACAACATCCACTTTTTTCTTTGAATTTAAAATAGCGGTGTTTTCATCCTTGTATTTAGTGATATTAGCAAAATCAATAGCACTTTGTGCATTTATAAATTCACAAGTAAGTAAACTAAGGGCAATAAAAACTGATAATTTCATATAGAATGTTGTTTGTGATTTCTTTTAGTTCTACATTTCTGATAATAGAAATAATTTAAACAGAAGTAAATTTTTCAATGTTTTAGCCAAAAATATGATTCCATTTCAAAGATAATCATGATTTATGAAAATTGAGCAGGTAAAGAGTTTTAGTTTTTGTATTTATATTTTTCGTTTTATTGGTGTTTGTTTGGAAATTTATTTTTAATTTATTGGTTTTTAAAGATTGTTTATCATTTTTGCCTTTTTTATACATGATAATTACATAAATTTAGTTAATTTTATAGGCATTACGATTTAAAATGTTATTTTTTTAGAATTGAACAATTTTAATTGTCTGCATTTTAATGATATTATACAAAACCCAACACCATAAAATATGAAAATTAAACAATTATCTTACCTGGGGATATTTCTTGTATCTATTTCCTTAGGAAAAGCCCAGGATTTTTTTACAGTGGTCAGCGAAAGGACCATTAACGCACAGCCTAAAAACAGGACCGTACAGCCTGAGAAATTCCTGACCTACAAACTGGATGTAGCTTCCATGAAGAGCTATATCAACTCGGTTCCGGAACTTAAAGATGATGATCGTAAAGATAATGCTCCGATTATTGTTTTACCTATGCCAGACGGAACAAAAGCAAAATTCAAGATCTGGAAATCTTCAGTAATGGCTCCGAAATTAGCCGGACAGTTTCCTCAGATTGTTACTTTAACAGGACAGGGTATAGATGACCGCTATGCTACTATAAAACTTGATTTTACAGAATTGGGCTTTCATGCTCAGATAAAATCTGTGGTAGCAGGAGATACTTATATTGATCCTTACGCAAAAACCGATATTAATAATTATATCATTTACAGAAAAAGTGATTTGATTGATAAGAATCCAAGAGTTTGCGAAACGAAGGATGAAGATTTTCCATTAGAAAAAAAAAGCGCCCAAAAAACAGTAACCCCAAGCGTAGGAAATCAAATTAGAATTTTCCGCTTTGCGGTAGCCTGTACCGGAGAATATGCTGTTGCAGCAACAGGCTCAGCAACTCCTACTGTGGCCCAAACTCTTTCCGCAATTGTAACATCTGTAAACAGAGTAAACGGTGTATATGAGCAGGAAGTAGCGTCAAGATTGGTACTGGTGGATAATGAAATCAATGTTGTCTTTACCAATGCGGCTACAGATCCTTTTAATGGAAATAACAGCGCAGGTACGCTTATTAATGAAAGCCAGACTCAGATTGATCTCTTAATAGGAAATGCCAATTATGATATTGGGCATACCTTTAGTACAGGCGGCGGCGGATTGGCCGGATTAGGTGTAATCTGTAACGCTACAAATAAAGGAAGAGGAATCACCGGTTCTCCTAATCCTGTGGGAGATCCTTATGATATTGATTATGTTGCCCATGAAGTAGGACATCAGTTTGGAGGTCCGCATACTTTCAATGCAACTACAGGAAGCTGTGGAGGAGGAAACCGTAGTGCAGCCAATGCCGTAGAGCCGGGAAGTGGAATTACGATTATGGCTTATGCAGGGATCTGTGGAAGTGTCAATAATTTAGCACCTAACAGTATTCCTATTTTTCATACCAAATCATTTCAGTCTATTACAACGAAAGTTCAGTCAACAACATGCCAGGTAACACTTCCGGTATCCAATTTTGCTCCTACCGTTAATGCGGGAGCTGATTATACCATTCCTAAGAGTACCCCGTTCAGATTAGAAGGATCTGCTACGGATGTAGATAATAATCCGCTTACTTATTGCTGGGAACAAAATGATGTAGGCCCTGCAGGAGATTGGAATGCACCAACTGGAAATGCAGCCATATTCAGATCATTTGTACCTGTAACAGTTCCTTACAGATACTTCCCAAAAATTACAGATGTTATCAATAACACAGTATCTAAAGGAGAAATTTTGCCTTCTTATGCAAGAACAATGGAGTTCAGACTGACAGTAAGAGACAACAATGCAGGTTGCGCAGGAGTTGCTAATGACGATGCTGTGATTACGGTAGACGGAAATTCAGGACCTTTCAATGTAACTGCTCCTACTACAGCGGTAAGCTGGATGGGGAACACTACCCAAACCATTACATGGGATGTTGCCAACACAACTGCTTTCCCTGTAAATTGTGCCAATGTGAATATTTATCTTTCAACAGATGGTGGACTTACTTATCCTACCACTATTTTAGCTTCTACTCCAAATGATGGTTCTGAGACGATCACAATTCCTAATGTGAGTACAACACAAGCCAGAATTATGGTAGCAGCAGCTGATAATGTTTTCTACAACATTAACCCGGTTAATTTTACAATTACTCAAAACCTTTCTGTGAGTGAAACAGCTGGAAATAAAGATGTATTTTTAGTATATCCAAATCCGAGCAAAGGTATTGTGAATATCCAGTTTACCAAATCAAATGATGTATTTGATATTACAGTTTATGATGTAAGCGGAAGATTGGTATTTAGTAAAGCAAATAACAGAGCGGGTAACGATAATACAGCAAGCTTTAATCTGGAACAATTGGTTAAAGGAGATTATCTGATCAAGATCAAAACTAAGAATATGGATAAAACCGTAAAATGGATTAAAGAATAAATCAATCCGTATAACAAGTGAAACGGCTGTTTTCAATCTCTGAAAACAGCCGTTTTTATTTTTAAACTACTCTTAAATATTGTTTATCCTTCACCAGCCATAAACCAATGAACGTCAATAGTCCGTTGAGAACAATCAGTTCTACCCCGATTTTGTAATCGGTATAAGTAGTTACTGCCAAATTGATCAGATAAGTAAGGATAGGAGCCAAAATAGTTACAGCCAGAATTGAATACTTTCTTGATATCTTAAATTTGGTGAAAATTCCAAAAGCAAAAAGTCCAAGAAGAGGGCCGTATGTATATCCTGCAATTTCCATGATCAGATAAACAATGGATTTGTCATTCAACGCTTTGAAAACCATAATCAGAATAAAGAAAACCACAGTAAAAATTAAATGAACTTTCATACGAAGAGTTTTTTTCTCTTTTTCAGTTTTGGTTTTATCTTCATTTAAATTTAAAAGGTCTACGCAGTAAGAACTGGTTACCGCTGTTAAAGCCCCATCAGCAGAAGGGAATAAAGCTGAGATTAATCCGATAATAAAGATGACGGAAATAGCCATCGGGAAATATCCCTGAAGAGATAAAGCCGGGAAAAGGTCGTCTCCCATAATATTTTTAATATTTCCTGCTGTGTCTTTAAACCCGAATATATTGGTTATTGTTTCAGATTTAATCGTTCCGTATTCTGCACCATGCTGTAAAGCGAAAAGATAAAGTAATCCCCCAAGAAATAAGAACGCAAGATTCACCAAAAGAAGTGTTCCTGCAAAAGTCAGCATATTTTTTTTAGAGTTCTTAAGGTTATCCACAGAAATGTTTTTCTGCATCATCTCCTGATCCAGACCCGTCATAGCGATTGTTATAAAAATTCCTCCCAAAATCGTTTTAAGGAAAAATGTCTTGGAGTTAGGATCAAAATTGATAAAATGAGTATAGTTTTTCTGCTCCAGAATGGTATATGCTTCTCCAAAAGATAAATTCAGATTAGATAAAATATAAACAATACATGCCACTAAACTGATGATCATAAAAGAAGTCTGCAAAGTATCTGTAATGACAATCGTTTTTACTCCTCCTTCAAAAGTATAGAGAAGTACCATTAACAGGAGTACAAGAGATGTTACCCAAAACGGAACACCTAATCCTTCAAGTAAAAAGATCTGTAAAACATTCACTACAAGATATAACCTTGCCGTGGCACCAATAGCTCTTGAAATAATAAAGAATATAGAACCTATTTTATGGGCTTCCACATTGAATCGCTTGCCCAAATACGTATAAATGGAAGTCAGATTCATTTTATAATACAATGGCAGCAAAATGGCAGCAACAATAAAATAGCCTATGAAAAAGCCTATTACCATCATATAGTATTCAAAACCGCCGTAGATATATTCTGAACCGGTCATTTTCCCAACCGTTCCCGGAACTGAAATGAATGTTACACCACTTAAACTGGTTCCAATCATCCCGAATGCAACGAGCCACCATTTACTTTTTTTATTACCGATAAAGAATGACTGATTATCAGAATTCCGGCTGGTGAAATAAGAAATCACTAAAAGTCCGATAAAATAGATAAAAACAAATAGCAAAAGGATAGTTCCTGGATTCATGCTTACATTTTAAATTTCAGCAAATATATAAAAAAGATCGATCGCGAATCGTGAATGGTGAATAGTGTACAGAATAATAAACTAATTCTGTGCTTGAAAAATAAAAACCTTCCAGAAATATTTCTGAAAGGTTGTATTGTAAGGGTGAAAACAGGGATTAGTTCACCAGAACATCTTGAAGTTCCGGACTCTTTTGGAAGCTTGCTTTCGCGAAAGGGCAGAGGGGAATAATCTTTTTCCCGTTTTTCCTGGCAAAATCTACAGCTGCCAAAAGCATTTCCTTACCTACACCTTTTCCGTTGTAGGCTTCTTCCACCTCGGTGTGGTCTATAATAAATCTTTCTTCTCCCGCCCAGGTATACGTCATCATTCCTGCGCGCCTTCCATCTATGAAAGCTTCAAAACTTCCGTGTTTTTCGTCGTTGTTTTGTTTTACTTCGATCATGTTATGAGAATTTAGTTAGTATTTCTATGTCGTTGGTTAATATTTTGTGAACCGGGCATGCATCGGCAATGGTGTGCAGTCTTTTCCTCTGCTCATCATCCAGAATTCCTTCAAAGCTGATATCTCTTTTGAAAACCGCTCTTTTGGTTAACGGGAAATTTTCAAGTTCCACTTCCACATTGATGTTTTCCACATCCCATTCTTTTCTTTCGATATACATTCTTAAAGTAGCAGCCGTACAGCTTGCCAGTGAAGTAGCCAGAATTTCCAAAGGATTAAATCCTTTATTTTGGCCGCCTTTATCAACAGGCTCATCGGTGATGATCTGGTTCTCTCCAGCTGTTACTTCCGTATAATATTTTGTTTTTCCTAAACTTGCTTTTACCGTTACCGCCATTATTTTTCTGTATTGAATTTATAACTTAATGCTCCGGAAGGGCATTGATCTATCTGTTTTCTTAATTCTTCCGGACTTGCATTTTCTGCTTTTATCCAAGGTCTTTCCTTAGGATTATAGACTTTGGGAAGCAATTTTACACATACAGCCGAGTGGATACACTTATGAGGCTGCCAGATGACAGTAATGTCGCCGTTGGGATATTCGTGTGTTTCCATATTAATTGTCTTTTAATGATTTTTCGATTCTTCTGTCCGGAATCAGCCATATGAGAGCCACGATATAATAAAAACCTATGGCAATATAAGGATAAAAAAATGAAGTAGCGATTCCGAGAACGTAAAATATGATGGAGATATACTCTTTTGTTTTAGAATGAATAGCTTCTTTAAGCTTTGAGCTTTCACCTTCATACCGGATGATCAGGTTTTCCAGAATAGTGTAAGCAATAGCACACATGATAAGGCCTACACCATAGGCTGCCACTGGGTTTTCTGCAAATCTTGTGGTGCCGATCCATTCCGTTGCAATCGGCATCAGAGACAGCCAGAACAGCAAATGAAGATTGGCCCATAGAATTCCGCCATTCACTTTCCTTACAGTCTGAAATAAATGATGATGATTGTTCCAATAGATTCCCACATAAATAAAACTGAAGATATAAGCCAGAAACTTCGGCATAAGAGGTTTGAGACTTGCCCAGCTGCCTCCTTCCGGTACTTTCAATTCAAGTACCATAATGGTGATAATGATGGCTAAAACACCATCACTGAAGGCTTCTAATCTTCCCTTAGTCATTGATCTTTATTTCATTTTTAAAGTTTTCAATCTTTGCTTTCAATTCATTCAGCATATCAGGATTAATAACGCCGCTTTCCAGATCAAAATTTTCATAGAATTTCGGAAGTGAAAAAGTATCCTTGATATCTGCTGCAAACTGCGGGAAAAAGGTTTTTGCCGTATTCATCACATTACCGCCGCCATAGCCACCGGGAGAAGTACTCATGAGCAGCATAGGTTTATTTTGAAATACTTTTACATTAATCCTGGAGGCCCAGTCGAAAACATTTTTAAATGCAGCACTGTAAGACCGGTTATGTTCCGCAAGAGAGCATATAATAACATCACATGCTTCAATTACTTCTAAAAACTGATGTGCCTCATTCGGAAACCCCTTTTTTTCAAGATCTACAGAAAAAACAGGCATAGTGAAATCGTTAAGGTCTATTAGATTGATTTCCTCATTTTGAAAATCTTTTAGAACAAATTTTACCAGTTCCCTGTTGATAGAAGTGGAAGAGCTGCTTCCTGCAAATGCTAATATTTTCATGGCTGATATTCTGAATTGGAATTATTTTCTGTTTAAAATAGCTTTGGGAAGTGGAACATATTCAGTTTCATCACCCGGAACCAAAGGAAATGCGTCATGATTCTGATCATTCCAGTTTACTTTTGCCTGGTCAATCATTTCCTTATCAGAATTGACAAAGTTCCAGAATATAAAGCGCTCTTCATCAAAAGGTTCGCCCCCAAAAAGGTAAACTGTACCGTTTTCGCTCATATCAAATTCACAAAGTTTGGTGTCTTTAGCGATCATGAGCTGCTTTGAACCGTAAGAATTGCCTTCCGTAGTTACAGTTCCGTCCAGAACATACATGGCAGCTTCTCCATAAAGATCTTTTCCAATGCTTATTCTCTTGGCTTCTTTTGTTTTGATCTCAATGAAAAATAATTTACTGTGAACCGGAACCGGAGATTTTCTTCCGAATGCTTCACCGGCAATTAATTTATACTGAATTCCGTCTTCCTCCCAAACCGGAATATCATCCGCTTCAATATGATGAAAAGTAGGCTCAGATTGTTCAAGATGCTTAGGAAGGCCCACCCAGATCTGAAATCCGTGAAGTCTTTTATCACTGTGTCTTAAATATTCAGGAGTTCTCTCAGAATGAACAACACCTTTTCCGGCGGTCATCCAGTTCACGGCTCCCGGTTTTATTTCAATAGCACTTCCAATACTGTCTCTGTGGAAGATAGATCCTTCCAAAAGATACGTTAAAGTAGACAGACCGATATGCGGATGTGGTGGAACATCAAGATTCTGATAATCTTTTAATTCAGAAGGCCCCATGTGGTCAATGAAAACGAAAGGTCCTACTGCTCTTTTCTCACGGAAGGGAAGAAGTCTTCCTACCAGAAAGTTTCCTATATCTGCTGCTTTTTCTTCAATGATAAGTCCGATATTTGACATAATATTGCTATACTTTTTTAATTTTTTTAATAACTGAAATGATTATATGAAGATTTAAAGCTTATCATATCCTTCAAATCTTTCGTCAACAATACGTTTCCATTCCGGATGTTTTTTAATGAATGCAAAAACGTACGGACAGAACGGCAGAAGCTTCTTGCCGCTTTCTTCAATATAATTCAGTGTTTTTTCTACCACTGCAGCAGCGGCTCCCGTTCCTGCAAGTTCCTGGTCTGCTTCGGTGTGTACCAGAGCAATTTGATGCATCGTTTCACGGTAATCAATAAATGCATAATGTCCGTTAATTTCTATTTCAAATCTTTTTTCAGTTTTTATAAGAGGTATATTTTCAAATTCAGGTTTCATAATTTTTCTATTAAAAGTGGAAAGCTTCCGCAGGAAAGCATATTTTTATTTGTTATGATAACTAAACCTTACAGGTATCAAAAACCTGTAAGGCTTGTCATCTTTGTTATTTTATAAAATTTATTCCTTTTTTGTAGGTTACCCTACAGCATTATATAAAGTTAATAAAAAAAGGAGTAATATAAGATTAAGGGAAATTTAATTCTTTTAATCTTCCAGGTATCCGAATTTTCCGGTATTGAAGTCTTCGAAAGCCTGCATGATTTCTTCTCTGGAGTTCATTACAAAAGGTCCGTGAGGATAGATTGGTTCATTAATTGGCTCACCGCTGATGATAAGAACAATAGAATTTTCTTTTGCTTCAATTGTGAAAGTTTCTCCTTCGTTTTTAAACAAAGCAAAATGATCTGCATTCACTTTTTCTTCTCCATTAATGATGATGCTTCCTTCAATAACTAAAGCTGCAGTATTGAAATGAGCAGGAAAATTAAAATCTGCTTTTCCACCTGCTGTAAGTTTGGCATTCATCATATGAACCGGGGTAAAAGTGGTAGCCGGACCTTTATGCCCGTCATATTCTCCTGCAATAACCTCCACAAAACCATTATTACCTAAATCTACCCTTTCCATTTTAGAGTTTTCAATAGCCTGATATTTCGGATTGCTCATTTTATCTTTTGCCGGAAGGTTTACCCAAAGCTGAACCATCTGAAATATTCCTCCTTCTTTCGCCCATTCCGTTTCGTGATATTCTTTATGAAGAACGCCCTTTGCCGCGGTCATCCACTGTACGTCACCTTCTCCAATGATTCCGCCGCCGCCGGCACTGTCGTGATGTTCTACTTTTCCATTATAGGCTATGGTTACGGTTTCGAAACCTCTGTGCGGATGTACTCCCACTCCTCTTGGTCTGTCTGAACCATTGAAGTGAAATTTCGAATTGTAATCAAGCATAATGAACGGATCCATTCTTTTCATGTCTAATCCATGTACGCCTGGAATAAAATTATGCACCCTAAAACCATCACCTACAAAGTGTGCAGGTCTTGGAGATACTACGATTTCTACTTTTTTAGTTGCCATAATATTGTTGATTTTATAGAAACAAAAGTACCATAGTTATCTGCGAAATGCATTGATCTGTGATAAGTTCGTAAGGGAGTGAAAAGGAAGAAAGGAAAAATAGCAAAACTGCAAAATAGTGAAACCGCAAAATAGCGGAAATAGTAAATTTGCCTTTTTACCCTTTCGCTTTTTGCCTCTTCACCCTATTACTCCTCTTTCGATTTCATATTTTTTCCATCTGAAATATGCAGTCTTCTGAATACAAACCCTGATAGAATGGTAAGTATCCCTACCGTAAGAAATGTATACCTGAATGCATTGTGAATTTCCCCTTTGATGAGGTCTGTATTTTCAAATAATTTTAAAACAATTAATCCAAAAGCAATTCCAAAACCAATAGCCAGCTGTTGGTTGACTGATATCAGGGAGTTTCCACTGCTTGTCTGAAAATTCCGGAGATCAGCAATGGAAATAGTATTCATTGAGGTAAACTGAATGGAGTTGAAAAAACCTAACACGGCAATAATTGGAATAAACCAGTATAATGAAGTGTGGATATTGGGAATGGCCAATAAGCAAATAAGAGTTCCGATGATGAAAGTGTTTACCATTAAGGTCTGACGATAGCCATATTTATCTAAGATTTTAATTACTGAAGATTTTCCGAATATAGCCGTAAGTGCCATTGGCGCAATGATCCAGCCGGAAGTTACTGCAGACTGTTTGTATGCAATCTGAATCATCAGGGGAAGCAGCAAAGGAACAGAACTGATCCCTAATCTTGTAGCGAGGTTTCCTACAATTCCTACCCGGAAGGTTCTTACCTGAAACAGGTTCAGAGGGAAAATAGGATTTCCTCCTCTCTTTGCATGCTTGTAATAATAATAAAGGAATAGAAATCCCATAATAAATACAAGAAGTACCGGCGTGATATTCTGCATGTCACCAAACAGTTCCAGGGAAATGGAAAGAAGCAGGGAAGCAGCAGCAAAGATCAGGAATCCTTTTAAATCAAAATCCACATCATCAGATTTGTAATTGGGCATAAATCTTAATCCTAAAAGAATTCCTAAAAGGCCAATTGGAATATTGATCAGGAAGATCCAGTGCCATGAAAGATAATCAACCATATAACCTCCTACTAATGGCCCCAATACGGGACCAATAAGTGCCGGGATAATAGCGAAATTCATGGCTTTAAGCAGTTCATTTTTGTCAAAGGTTTTTATCAGAGCCAGCTTTCCAACAGGCGTCATCAAACTTCCTCCCACACCTTGTATTACTCTTGAAATAACCAAATGTGTAAGATTTTGAGACAAAGAGCAGAATAAAGAGCCCAAACTGAACAATACCAGAGAAAAGATAAATACTTTCTTAGTCCCGAACCTATCCGCCAGAAATCCGCTGGCGGGCATGAAAACGGCTAATGTCAGAACATAACTGATGATAGCGTTCTGCATATTAAGCGGAGATTCGTTGAGATCTTTGGCAATCGAAGGCAGGGAAGTATTGAGAATGGTTGAATCCAGCATCTGCATGAAAATAGCGGTGGCCAGAATCAGAGGAAGTATTTTCTTTATGGATGTCTGTCGTGTGCTTGTTTCTGTCATTTCGTATAGGCTGGAATATTCAGAAAACATCCAGGCTTATTTATATTTGAAAACGTGCTTACTTTAAGCGGTTTGATCCTTAGATCAGGAAATCCATATAAAATTAAAAAAGTCCTGCGAGATTTCACAGGACTTTTTGATTTATTTTCTAGGTTTTTCTACTCCTTTCCATTCATCACCGGCTTTTCTGTACTGGCTTAAAGTAAAGGTTTTGAAATCCTTGGTTTTATATTCAATATTATCGGTATTCTGCTCAAACGGCATGATATAATAATACTCGATGTCTGTTTTGTCAGATTTGTTTCCTTTTTTTACAGTAGGAACATATTTTGAGAATTTATAGCTTGGAAGATATTGTTTTAATCTTGTATAGAATGCTTTATCTTCTTTTTCACTAGGAATGATATCCACAATATTTAAATCATCTTTTTTCTTATCAATCCACAGATAATATGTTTTTTCTTCTCCTATATTTCTGTTGAAAGAGTTGAAGGCAAACAATTCTTTAGGAACCAGTTCCTTGATTTTTTCAGGATCAACTTTAGTATAATACTGTCCTTTGGAAGGATCAACGTAAGTTTCAAGGTTATACATCAAAACAGAATTGTTCTCAAATTTCTTGTTTTTGAAATATTGATTTAAAGATAATTCTGCCGTAGCTCTCAGTTCCTTACCTCTGGCATCCAGCTTTTTGGTAGGATTCTGAGGATTTACATATTTAACAAATTCATATAAAACAACAGGCTTGATGTCTTTTAAGTGAGGATAAGTTTTAAGCTGTTCCGCTTTTACCAGCCAATAGAATTGCTGATAATAGTCGTCTTTATCCTGGTCTTTCACACTTTTATAAGCTAAAGCAAGCTTTTTGGAGTTCAGATATTTGCCATATTTTCCTTGTCCAAAAGCAAAACTGATGGATAATAAGGCAAATAAAACAGTAAGGTTTCTTCTCATTTTTTTATAATTGATATTTTCGTTTTCCAAATATAATTATTTATTAGATATTATTTTGGATTGTCAGTTAAATTATGCTATATTATTATCGTTAATACAAGAAAAAATCCCGTATTGCTACAGGATTGATAAATTATAACTGAGAGAGTTAGGTATTTGAAGGGAAAAATGTCAATCGTCAGTTTTGCTTCACAACTGAATGATGAATTATTTGAAGTTGTAAAAATTCATAAGCGCAGCGGATTGACCATTCACTATTGACAAATCTCACTTCTTAATAAGACGTCTCATGTACTTTCACTGCTCTTCCGCTTGGATCGTTCATTTTCTTGAAGGCTTCATCCCATTCTAGAGCAATAGGAGTGGAGCAGGCTACAGACGGAACAGACGGAACGGTTGCGGCTGCGGTTTCACTTGGGAAATGCTCTTCGAAAATAGTTCTGTATCTGTATTCTTCCTTATTTTGAGGTGTGTTTAACGGGAATCTGAATCTTGCATTGGCCATCATTTCATCCGTAACTTCTTTTTCAGCCACTTCTTTTAAAGTATCGATCCAGGAATATCCAACACCATCGGAGAACTGTTCTTTTTGTCTCCATACAATAGAATCCGGAAGAATATCCTCAAAAGCTTTTCTTAAAACCCATTTTTCAATTTTTCCTTCAGCAGTATTGATCATTTTATCTTTGGGGTTAATAGTCATGGCGATATCCATGAATTCTTTATCAAGGAAAGGGACTCTTCCTTCGATTCCCCAGCTCATTAATGCTTTATTGGCTCTTAAACAGTCATAAAGGTGAATTTTTCCAAGTTTTCGTACCGTTTCATCATGAAATTCTTTAGCATCAGGAGCCTTATGGAAGTACAAATAGCCTCCAAACAATTCATCAGAACCTTCTCCCGAAAGAACCATTTTGATCCCCATAGATTTGATGACTCTTGCGAGAAGATACATTGGCGTGGATGCCCTAATGGTAGTTACATCATAGGTTTCAAGGTGGTAAATAACATCACGTACAGCATCCAGCCCCTCCTGAACAGTGAAATTAACTTCATGGTGTACAGATCCTATATGTTCCGCAGCTTTTTGTGCCGCAGCAAGGTCAGGCGAGCCTACAAGTCCTACGGCAAAACTGTGAAGTCGCGGGTACCAGGCTTCCTGTGTGTCTCCGCTTTCTATTCTTTGTCTTGCAAATTTTGCCGTGATTGCTGAAATAACAGAAGAATCCAGTCCACCTGAAAGAAGTACTCCATAAGGAACATCACTCATCAGTTGTCTGTGAACTGCATCCTCGAGACCTTTTCTCAATTTTGCAATATCCGTTTCATTTTCTTTTACGTGATCAAAACTGTCCCAGTCTCTTGCATACCATTGCTGAAGTTCAGCTCCGTCTTTACTGTAAACAAGGTGACCTGGTAAAAATGTTTCGATTTTTTTGCAAACGCCTTCAAGTGCTTTTAATTCAGAAGCTACATAATAGTTCCCATTTTTGTCCCAACCCTGGTATAAAGGGCAGATTCCCATATGATCACGGGCAATAAGATAGACATCATTTTCAGTATCATATAAAGCAAATGCAAAGATGCCGTTCAGTTTTTCAACAAAATCTTTTCCATATTTTTGATAGAGAGCCAAAATGACTTCACAGTCAGACTGAGTCTGAAACTCATAATCAGGAAATTCTTCTTTCAGTTCTCTATGGTTATAGATTTCACCGTTTACGGCTAATACTATTTTTCCGTTTTTTGTAAATAAGGGCTGTTTTCCTGATGTAGGATCAACAATGGCAAGTCTTTCGTGAGAGAAAACCACTTTTTCATCCTGAAAAACTCCGCTCCAATCCGGTCCTCTGTGACGGATTTTTTTTGACATTTCCAAAACCTGGGGTCTTAATACTTCGGTTTTCTGTTTGGCGTCAAATAAACATACTATTCCACACATATTTTTGATTATTTATGGAGCAAATGTAGAAGTGATGTTTATAAATAACAATGAAAAATGTTTAAATATGAATTTTTTTAATTAATTAGTGATTTTAAGTTAAAAATTTTAACTATTTGTGCTGATTTGCATGTTTTTGATTGATTTTTTTCGTTGAGCCAGAATTGATGAGTTCTCTATACGAAATAAAAATGACATATTTATTAATCTATGGTAATTTATTATATGAATTTTACCCCTTACTTTGTGGCTCGAAATAATTTTTTTTCATCATTTGTGTTTTTACCTTCTTGCAATTCTCATGCAAGAAGGTTTTGTTTTTATTGTACCCCCAGTAACGTTCCCGAAACATTCCATGAACTGAAACTTGTCCCTTCGGTCGGTCCTTGCGGAATTTTGATCTGTATAGTATGTTTGCCGGCTTTCAAATCACCAAGGGGAATAAAGTTAGGATTGGTAACTGTTCCCGGACACCAGTTTGATCTGCTGAGGTCTGAAGAGGAAAGCCCGTCCTGGAAATTTCCCGAAGCAGGATTGTAAAGTCGGTAGGAGCCACAATCTGTTCTCCAAGGGATAAAAGAAAATACAGGTTTACCATCTATAAATATAGAGTTGGCTTTAGGAACAAATTCATCTCCGTTTTCCCAACCTCCGTGTCCCGTAGTGGTATATCTTAGCTGAGCGTTTTTCAGGTCTTTTTGTAATGTAAAATCAACCATAAGCCCTTTATCCTGGTTAAACATTGTAGAGTAGTCCTGCCCGGCCATTTCCATAATATTTAAAGTATTAAATAAAGGGATAGCCGTATTATTTTTATAAACAGTCTGATCACTTTTATGAATCGTGATATCAAGGCTTACTTTATGTCCGCCTTTATCATAATTCCCGATAAACGTACCTATCCAAAGTTCTTTTCCAGATAATGCAGGTTTTAATTCTGTAATATCTTCACGGTAAGGACTGATGGTCTGCCAGGTTTTTCCTTTAAGCTGAATATGATTGAACTGCTGGATTCCGAATGCGGTAAAGAATCTCATCATTTCCATAGCCGGATTATAATTGTCTGTAGCCGTTACTCCATAATATTGTTTTCCATTTCCGTTTTCATAAACAGGAAGTGTCTTTGCTCCTTTTTCCAACCCGTCAAAGAAAGATTTTTCTTTATCCTGCGGGATAAAAAATACAGTTCCGGTTCTGTCATAAGCATCTCCGTTGGATTGTTGCTTCAATTCCACAAAGATATTTTCCCCTTCGGTGATAACAGGAAATTTTATTTTTTTAAGAATGATAGTTCCGTTAGCGTATCTTTTTATCTGATCATCAGATTTTGAAGCATCGGAAAAATTGATCGTTTCATTATCAAAAACATTCAGTGTGGTAAATCTGCTTTTCCAGAGAAGGTCTCTGTACCCTAACTGATCTGTTGTCTGTATATTTCCTTTCAGAATATTTTCAATTCCGGTATTTTTGATTTTTTTAATGGAACCGGCTGTGATTAAAGAATTTTTATTTCTTTCCACTTCCAGTACCAATCCGAGATCCTGTCCCAAAACAGAAGGTCCGCCTTTAAGTTTCAGATCATTGGTGTACCAGATTTCAATAGTATTTGAGTTGATTTTTGTAATTGCTTTTTTACAATTGTATCCAAGAATCTTTTTGGTTTCACTGGTGAATTCAAATGTTTGCTTTCCTACAGATTCGGGATCAGAAGTTGAAATAACGGAGGCCGGTTTTAAAAATGCATATGAAACCACAGTATTTGATGGTTTTTCTACTTTCGTAATTTCAAATGGGTAGCTGCTTTTTTGCTCTTTGATGGTTGCATTTACAATAAAGTTTTCCTTATCATTAACCCAAACAATGGTAGCAGGCTGATCAGATAAAATTTTTCCATTGTAAGAACTGGTGTATTGAATTTCATAAGTCTGTGCAGAAGACAGACAGAATAGGAACAGGGCCAGAAAATTGAGTACAATCTTTTTATACATAGATAGATGATTTGCTGCAAAGTTATTCTAACTTTTCTCAGTTACAAAACGGTTTTAATCTAGATAATTAGTAGACAATAATACACTAATTGTTACAAAAGATGTTACAATTTTTAGAAGTTGGAAGCCGGGAGCTAGGAGCTGGAAGCTTTTTTCGGTTGTGATTACTGATAATTAGCATAAAATCAAATATAAAAAAGGAATGGATATTTATTCTTTATCAATTTCCTTCCTTCCTTTCTAACTTCCAGCTTCCTTCCTCAAGCTCCCAACCTTTTTAAAATAAAAAACTACCCCGAAATGGAGTAGTTGATAAGTTGATATGGTAGGTCTGATTAAGAAACTCTCTCAATCAAAGCCATATAGAATCCGTCATACCCTTCGCTAGGCATTACTTTTTCATCTTTAATCATTTTGAATCCTGGATTATTCTTGATGAATTCTTCTACCTGCAGATTATTTTCAGAAGGAAGGATGGAACATGTTGCATATACCATTTTTCCTCCTTTTTTAAGCATTTTAGAATAGTCTTGAAGGATTTGTTGCTGTTCCTTTTTGATTCTGTCAATAAAATCCTGGTCAATTTTCCACTTGCTGTCCGGGTTTCTTTTTAAAACTCCAAGTCCTGAACATGGTGCATCAATCAACAATCTGTCTGCTTTTTCATGAAGACGCTTGATCACTTTATTATCAGAAATCATACGGGTTTCAATATTGTGAGCTCCTGCTCTTTTGGCGCGGCGTTTCAGTTCGGCAAGTTTCCAGTCGAAAATATCTAATGCTACAATTTGACCTTTGTTCTTCATTAATGCCGCCAGGTGAAGTGTTTTTCCTCCTGCACCGGCACACGCATCAACAACTCTCTGCCCTTCTTTTACATCAAGGAAATACCCGATTTTCTGTGAAGAAGCATCCTGAACCTCAAATAACCCCTCTTTAAAAGCTGTAGTAAGGAAGACATTCTTCTTTTCTTCCAACTGTACAGCATCAGGATAATTTTTAATAGGAAAAGACACAACCCCTTCGTCTGAAAGGTCAGAGATCAGTTCTTTAGTCGTTGTTCTTAAAGAATTAGCTCTTAAAACGGTAGGAGCCTGCTCATTTAAAGCGATCATTTCTCTTTCCCAGTTAGCGCCAAGCTCTTTTTCAAGGGTTTCAGCCAGCCATTCAGGAATGGAATGTTCTATTGCCTTCGTAGGAACAGTATTCTTTTTAAGCTTTGTAAGAATATCGGCGATTTTGATTCCGTCGAATTCTTCAAATTTTTTATAATTGGTTTTGCTCCAAAGTAGATATGCAATAATCAGTTTGTAAATATTGTTGGGTTTTACACCTTCACCCATGTAGTATTCAAGGCGTTTTTTCCAACGGATAATATTGTAGAAAATCTCAGAAACAACAGCTCTGTCCTGGCTTCCCCATTTTTTGTTAGCTTTCAAAAGTCTTTCAATAACTTTATCGGCATATTTGTTTTTCTCAAAAAATGTCTCCTGTAAGGCATCGTGAATTCCGATCGCCAAGTTTCTGTGAATAAGTTCCATAAATTTGCTTCGCTGTTTGAATCTGCAAAAATACGACTTTTAATTGAGAGTTTGGATTTTGGAGGGGAGAGTTTGAAAATGGAATGTGGACAGTGGAATGGTTTACCGTCCGTTTTTTTATTATAACGCCAGGTTCGCAAAGAATTCTTGATATGCTATTGTTTTAATTTCACAAAGGCGTTTCACTCAGCAAGGACATTTAGTATCTTAATCTTAGCTCAATGAAATGTCTTAGCGAACCGTAGCGCGTATTTTTTATATTCACAATAAAGTCAATACCGATTTTCCGAAATAAAAAATAGCTGCTGACTACTCTGGTGCTCCTCTTGACTTCAACCTCCAAAAAGCTCTACCTTTGTAAAAAAATAAAATATGAGTGATACAGTACTTTGTCCAAAATGCAGTTCTGAATTTACATATCCGAGCGATAATATGATGGTATGTTCCCAGTGTTTCTATGAATGGAACCCTGAGGAGGCAGCTTCTGAAGCTGCTAATGAAGGAAAGATATTGGACTCTAACGGAAATGAACTTCAGGATGGAGATTCTGTTGTTGTGGTAAAAGATCTTCCTGTAAAGGGAGCGCCAAAACCGGTAAAAGCAGGTACTAAAGTGAAGAATATCCGTTTAAGACCCGGAAGTGATCATAATATTGATTGTAAGATTGATGGCTTCGGAGCAATGGCATTAAAGTCAGAGTTTGTAAAGAAGGCATAAAAAAAGGAAAGAATTGGACAGTGTAATCTTTCAAAAAGACTTAATTGCAAGATTGCTAATGTCCGTCTAGTAAGGCAGAAAGAGAATTAACCAAAAATTTCCTTATGCTGTGGAAATACAAATGTAAGAAAAAGTTTTATAATAACTTCTTATGTTTGTATTTTTTTTATGATGTAAGTATAAGTGAATGTATGAGTTATGTATGGAACGATAAAGCGGTAAAACAGGGAAATGGCAGCATTGTTTATTCGTGTGATTATCTGTTTCACGATTTTGTCTTTTGCTTTTTAACTCCTTTACAGTTTAGCTCTTAAATAAACGAAATATTGATAACCCCTGATATTTTTTCATCAGTGTAGATTACAAGTTCTTTTTCTTTTGCTCTCAGTTTATTCCAGTAATAATTTCCTGCAAATCTGCTTTCAAGTATTTCAGCTTCAATACCGTTTTCTGTAATTTTCACTTCCTTGGGGTAGTAGGTGGATTTTGGAAGCTGAAAATCTGCTGTTTCTGCTTCATTAAAGATGTTTACTTCTCCAAACAATTTCGCTACGTAAGTATTGTAAGGATATCGGTAGGTTTCTTCCGGACTGTCATTCTGGATTAATCTTCCATCCTGAAGAATAACAATTTGATCCAGCCATGGCATGATATCCTGAAGCTCATGAGTAGAGATGATCAAAGAAACTCCATGTTGCTTCACATACCGGAAAAGTCTTTCTCTAAGTTCAATTTTTCTTGGAAAATCCAGGTTACTGAAAGGTTCATCAAGAATTAGAAGTTTCGGAAGTACAGATAATGCTCTGGCAATGGCTACTCTTTGCTGCTGGCCTCCGCTTAGATACTTAGGAAGTACATGGGCATACTCCTGAAGCCCTACTACTTCAAGAAGTTCCATTACTGTTTCTTTTTTTTGTGCTAAATTGATATTTGAAATAAATTTTCCCACGTTTTCAGCAACGGTAGCATAGGGCATAAGGTCAAAATTCTGTGCCACGAATTTCATTTCAGCTTCTCCGGGAACAAGATTTCCTTTCGGTCCCAAAAGCTTTGTTCCGCTAAAAATAATTTCTCCGCTCTCCCAATCAAGAAGGCCGTAAATCAGGCTCAGAAGTGTAGATTTTCCGCATCCGCTTTCTCCTGCAAGGGCAATAATTCTGTTTTCTTCAAACCTCAGATTAAGGTTCTGAAACAGGGGTTTTTCTTTGTTGTGAGAGAAAAATAAATTGTTTATTTCTAATAGCATATTACAAATGTAAGGTTTTTATGAAAACATAATTTTTTTTATTATATTAGCGGAAGTAATAAAAATAAATCAAAAATGAGAAAAAAACTGTTTTCGTTAGCTATTCCTGCTTTATTCTTTGCTGCTGTAATGGTTTCTTGTAAAAAAGACAAACCGCTTACCAGCGAAAGTAATGAGGTGACGACTACTAAAGAAGGTAGCCAGTTCACTTTGGATACGCTAAACAGTAAGGTTGAATGGAAGGGATATAAAGTATTTAAATCTGAAAATACAAGCCACTTTGGTACCATCAGATTTGAAAGCGGAGATGTGACGGTGAAAGACGGAAAACTGGAAAGCGGTAAATTTGTTGCTGATATGAATTCTTTAACTTCTGTGGATCTGAAAGACAGCCCGGAAGATTTAGGGAAGTTAAACGGCCACCTGAAGAGTGGAGATTTCTTTGAAGTTGAAAAATTTCCGACAGCTTCTTATGAAATTACCAAAGTAACTCCGGCCACAGAAGGAGATTATAATACTCTTTTGGATGGTAATTTAACCATTAAAGGAATTACAAAACCTGTTCAGTTTAAAGCTAATGTTTCTGTGAAAGATGGAGAAGTAAGTGTGGCTACTGAGCCAAAAGATATCAAGAGAGAAGAGTTTGGGGTAAAATTCCAGGCTCCTGCTGAAAACGGCGTGATTAAAGATGAGGTAACTCTTCAGATCAGCGTTAAAGCTTTAGAAAAGAAATAATTTTTTTATTTAAGTGAAATAAGTGATTGAAGTCTGCCTCCCGAAAAAGAGGCAGATTTTTTTATGACGGACTTATTATTCAACTTAAAAGTCGTATTTTTGCAAAACATTTTGAAAGGGTAAAATAATGATAGAAAAGATAGAAGAACTACTGATCGAAGTAAACGGCTTCAATGCTACCTCTAAGGAAGATATCGAAAACTTCCGAATCAAGTACAACGGTAAAAAAGGGGTTCTGAATGATTTTTTTGAAAAATTTAAAGAAGTTCCTAACGACCAAAAGAAAGAATTCGGACAAAAGATCAACACTCTGAAGCAGGCTGTGGCTGTAAAACTGGAGGATTTGAAAAATGCTTCCGCATCTTCTGTTGTGATAGAAAAAGAAGATCTTACAAGACCTGCTTTTCCTCTGGAATTGGGTTCAAGACATCCGATCAATCTGGTAAAAAACAGAATTATTGAAATCTTCAAATCAATTGGCTTTGCAGTAGCAGATGGTCCTGAGATTGAAGATGACTGGCATAACTTTACGGCGCTTAATCTTCCGGAATACCATCCGGCAAGAGATATGCAGGATACGTTCTTTATTGAGCAGAATCCGGATATCCTTTTAAGAACGCACACTTCTTCTGTACAGACACGTTATATGGAAGAAAACCAACCGCCTATCAGAATTTTATCTCCGGGAAGGGTTTTCAGAAATGAAGCAATCTCTTCACGTTCTCACTGTATCTTCCACCAGATTGAAGGATTATATATTGATGAGAATGTAAGCTTTGCTGACCTTAAACAAACGATTCAGTTCTTTACCACTGAGCTTTTCGGAAAATCTAAGATCAGAATGAGACCTTCTTTCTTCCCATTCACAGAGCCAAGTGCTGAAATTGATGTGTATTGGGGATTAAACTCTGAGACAGATTACAGAATAACAAAAGGAACTGGATGGCTTGAAATCATGGGATGTGGAATGGTAGACCCTGCCGTTCTTAAGAATGTGAATATCGATGCTGAAAAGTATTCAGGATATGCATTCGGAATGGGAATAGAAAGAATTACCATGCTTCTTTACCAAATGAGCGACATTAGAATGTTCTTTGAAAATGATATCAGAACACTGGAACAGTTCAAAACATTATAAAAAATCAAACCTCCGGAGCTCCGGAGGTTTTTTGTTTTTAATTACTGACCTAAGAAACAAAACGTAACTAAAAACTGATCTTATTGAAAAACTTATACACGTTTGTTTGTATACTTATTCTCAATGGAAATTGTGAAATAATGAGATGTTATAACTTCTAATATACCCTTATAATAGAGATTTATACATTAAAAATATATTACATTAGGCTTTAAAAAGTGTAAATATTTCCTATTATAAAAAGATAATTTATTTTATTTTACTTGTTTGTTTATAATTAGATTTTTTTGTTGTTAATATTTTTATAATCGCTTAATTTTACCTTATTAAAAACACACAAATAATGAAAAAAATATTTTTTCCGCTTCTGATTATGGGAGCTAGTTTGAATGCCCAAAAAATTGAAGTATCTGCCAGTTATGGAATGCCTTCTGTGTATGGAACTGCGTATGATTTAGCATCTTCTATTGTTGGTTCTGTCATCGATCAGGAAAGTCCTTCAAGTAATGGGGTTGCTGCCGTTGGAGTGATGATGTATACTAAGAATATGAAACTAAGATATGGTTTAGATATTGTTAATGAATTTTATGGCAAAACAGAATCTGTTTCAAAGCAAAATATAATGTCTGTTCTTCCAAAAATTGATTATTTCTGGTTTAATAAAGGGAAATTAGGATTGTATTCAGGAGGAAGTGTCGGGGTTAGTTTTATTAATACTACTTATACATCCAAAGATAAAAAAGAAAGTAAAGACACAGATACTGTATTGGGCTTTAATTTAGTACCTATTGGCTTAAGATACGGAGGTGATTTGAGTGTCTTTGTGGAAGCAAATGTAGGGATGAAAGGAATTGCCCAGGCAGGAGTTTCTTATCGTTTCTAACAAGAGATATGAGAGAAGTATCCGGAATTGAAAGGACTATCATGCTTCTTTACCAGATGAGCGATATCAGGATGTTCTTTGAAAATGATATCAGAACACTGAAACAGTTCAAAATATTATAAAAAATCAAACCTCCGGAGCTCCGGAGGTTTTTTGTTTTTAATTACTGACCTAAGAAACAAAACGTAACTAAAAACTGATCTTATTGAAAAATTTACACGTGTCTGTTTCTTATGCCTATACTTCTGCAAATTGAAGTATTGACATCCTGCAGCCCTTTGTCTGCCTCTATAATAAAGACAATTAGTATTCGTGATGTATTACATTGAAAATAAAAATGCCTGTAAAATTTTTTACAGGCGTTCTATATAAAAACGAATGATTGTTTTATTTTGTGAACTTTAATGGGTATTTGACATTTTTATAGTCATCAATACTTGCTTTCAGAGATCCTACAGCCAGTTCCGCCTTCAACAGCATAGGAACATGGTTGGCATCATTAGAAACCCACATGGTTACCCCTTCTTTCTCTTTGAATACCCTTCCACTTTTTACAGAGGGAATAATTTTCAGACAATTAATCGTCCCGAATTTCGTTTTCAAATTTTCTGTACCTACTACTTTTAATTGAAACGGAAACATTTCATCATCAATCCATACATTCATATTGATAATGGTTCCCGCCTTCAGCTCATCGGGGCTTTTACTCCTTAAATAATAAAAACAGGAAAGCATATCCTGAACACCTTTTACAGATTTCAGAACTTTAGAACCATTGGCCGGTGTTTTTTTATCCGTTAAAATCAGGGTATTGTTATCATGATTAAAAACCGTTTCAAGATGCTGTCGATAGCTTCCCTCGCGTACATTTCTTACATAGAAACTCGGTAAGCCGGTCTGTGTGTTGATGAAACTTTCATATAAATCTTCCACCTTGAAGAATGCTTTTACCGCTCCGGTAGTTTGTCCTGTACCTTTTACATACAGATGAGGAACGCCTTTATAGTTAGTTTCTTTTGTAGTAAGGTTAGCGGTTCCTGCATTGAGGAAGCCATAGTGGATTCTGAGAGTAATAGATTCGCCGTCTGCGATATTATCAATCTGGGCTGAGCCTAAAAAGAATATAAATACTGCAAATAGGGTTAAAATTTTCTTCATAACAAGACATTTACAAAAACATTGCCAAATTTAAAATCTTAAATGAGAGATATTTGACAAATCTCAGGTTTTTATTTAGAATCAATTAAATATGCTTCGCATTAAAATTAGTAAATTTGCAGTTACATGTATAATTAAATTATCTAAATTATGATAACCACTGATATATTGATCATAGGGGCAGGTCCTACAGGACTTTTTGCAGTTTTTGAGGCAGGTCTTTTAAAAATGAAGTGCCATATTATTGACGCACTTCCACAGCCGGGAGGGCAGTTGGCTGAACTTTATCCTAAAAAACCTATTTTCGATATTCCGGGGTATCCTTCAGTGAATGCTGGAGAATTGGTGGATAATTTGATGGAACAGATCAAACAGTTCCAGCCTGGGTTCACTTTAGGTGAAACTGCAGTTACTCTAAATAAAGTGGACGATGAATGGTTTGAAGTTATTACCAACAAAGGAACTGTTCACAGAGCAAAGGCGGTAGCAATTGCAGGTGGTTTGGGAACTTTTGAACCTAGAAAACCGACTATTGAAAACATTGCTGATTATGAAGAAAAAGGTCTTGAGTATTTCATCAAAGAACCTGAGCATTTCAGAAATAAAAAAGTAGTTATTGCAGGGGGAGGAGATTCAGCTCTTGACTGGAGTATTTTCCTTGCTAATGTAGCTAGTGAAGTAACTTTGATCCACAGAAGAAATGAATTCAGAGGAGCATTGGATTCTGTAGAAAAAGTTCAGGATCTTAAAAATGAAGGAAAGATCAAATTGGTTACTCCTGCTGAAGTTACAGCAATTAAAGGTGATGGAAAGGTAGAAGCTATTACCGTAGAAAAAGATGGTGAAGAGGCTTACGATATTGAAACGGATTACTTTATCCCATTATTCGGATTGACTCCAAAATTGGGTGATATCGGAAACTGGGGACTGAATATCGAGAAAAATGC
Source organism: Chryseobacterium sp. Tr-659 (assembly GCF_011752975.1). Classification (GTDB taxonomy): domain Bacteria; phylum Bacteroidota; class Bacteroidia; order Flavobacteriales; family Weeksellaceae; genus Chryseobacterium. The sequence continues at coordinate 55,153 of NZ_VWWP01000010.1, forward strand.
TATTGTAGTAAACAATGCCCTTGATTATCAAACAAACATTGAAGGGATTTATGCCATCGGAGATATCAATACGTATCCTGGAAAACTTAAATTAATTCTTTGTGGTTTCCACGAGGCTACTTTAATGTGCCAGAGTGTATACAACAGATTGAATCCAGGTAAAAAATTCGTATTAAAATATACAACTGTAAGTGGAGTAGACGGATTTGACGGTAGCCGTAAAGAAGCAGAGAAGGCTGTTGTGAAAAAAATTGACTAATTTTGCAGAATTATGTCAGATATTAATATTAAAATCACCGACAGAGAAGGTGTAACCCACGATATTCTAGCGCCCACGGATATGTCCATGAACTTAATGGAGATTATCCGTTCCTATGAATTGGCAGAAGAAGGTACTATTGGTGTATGCGGAGGAATGGCGATGTGTGCTTCATGTCAGGTTTATGTAATTAATGATCCTGGTTTGGAACCAATGGGAGATGAAGAAGATGCCATGCTGGCTGAAGCTTTCCATGTGAAAGATAACAGCAGACTGGGATGTCAGCTGCATATTGCAGATGCAATGGAGGGGCTGGAAGTGGAAATTGCTCCTTATCCTTAGAAAATATTTTTTAATCTTAATAAAGACTCCTGAAGACTTGTTTTTCAGGAGTCTTTTATTTCTATCCAGCCGAAAAATTGTTTAAACAATGAGTTGTTTTTTCCTGGTGTTATGGAAAAAATCTACTTTAAGATGGCTGATATCTACCTTTTTTAACGATCGTATACTCTATATATTTGTCTCCATAAACAACGGAAATCAGTTTTAATTTTAAATTTTAAAAGATGAAAGCTTTTACTGTATTATCCATTTTTTCAATTTGTATATGGAGTTGTAATGATGAAAAATATATTCAACCCAACGAACAAACAACAGCGCAAATAGAATTGTTTGCAGAAGTATCACAACCTGTAGGCAATATAGCATATAAGAATTCCGGTGAGTTAGTTTTCAGTAACCATCCATTTTTTGATCCTTCAATAAGGGTAATGCAATATGATCATACAAACAAGCAAACCCTGCCATTTCCGAATCTGGATTGGAATACCCCGAAAACAAATAATGAAAATTTTTTAAGTACCGTTCTGGGAATCAGAAGCGATCATAAAGGGATAGTTTGGATGTTGGATATGGGTTTCAGAAATAATATTACTCCAAAATTTGTCGGATGGAATACCATATCTAATACATTAGAAAAAGTAGTGAAGATTCCTGCTCCTGCCAGCCTTCCAACATCTCAGCTTAATGATTTTACAATATTGAATGACGGAAATACATTTATTATAGCAGATGAAGATATTGGTCCCAATGGAGATGGTAGTAAAGGTGCATTGGTTATAGTGAATATTAACACAGGTAAAGCACGTCGTGTTTTGCAGGGACATTATAGCACAGTACCTGAAAAAAACAGACCTATTGTAGTGGATGGCAAGCAATTGAATATTCCAGGTACTAATAATCCTATTTCAGTGGGTGCAGATTGTATTACAACAGATAAAAATAATGAATGGCTGTATTATGCCCCGTTAAACGGATCCAAGTTATATAGAATCAAGATACAGGATCTGCTTAATGAATTACTTACCGCTGCAGAATTGGAAACTAAGGTTGAAACCTATTCATCAAAAGAAAACAATGGCAGCGCAAGTATTGATGAAGCAGGCAATATTTATCTGACTTATCTGGAAACAAAAAGTATAGCAATAATACCTTCGGATACAAGGAAACCTTATCGGTATACGTCACATCCGGATTTGATCTGGCCGGATGGAGCCAGTTATAATAAGGATGGTTATATGTATGTTCCTGCAACGCAATTACCTTTGGGGGGAGCTTTCAATAACGGACAGAATAAAACAGTTCCGCCATTTCGTATATTCAGATTCAAGCCTATTACGAAAGGGATCTTTGGAAAGTAGACTTAAGCTATTGTTTTTCATTTGTGGAAAACTTATTTCCTGTAAAGAATTTTTAGTCAATATGAATGAAAAACTTGAAAAAAAGAAAACAGCAGAAGAGTAACGAAATATCAAAATAACAGATAAACATATATTTCTCATATAATTAGACTTTTATAATAATAAATAACAATTAATTGATAAAAAACACAAAAATGAAACTTACCAGCTTTTTAATTTCTGCATATTTCCTGTTATTACTCTCATCTTGCAAAAAACAAGAAAATAGACCACGAAACAAAGAAAATAATGGAATAGCGGTATCCGCAAACATAAATGAAAAACAACAAGTTTTAAATATGGTTCGGAAATATACTCAAAGCGTTAATGAAGGAGATCTGCATCCGGAGATTATTGATGAACTTTGGGAACATAGTCCGGATGTTTCCAATATTAATATCCGTGGACATCAAAAAGGATTTGAAGAAATTAAAACAAAATTCTATGCCCCTATATTTGAAGTTTTAAAAGACCGGAATTTACAAATGGTAACAGATGAACGTGAGCCGGCAGTCTATATTTTTGATAATACAGCTGTAGTAGAATTTTACTGGAAGCTTAATGCTAAACTCAAAGATGGAGATAAGCCGGTAAATATGCTGGGTAGAGAAACCCATGTCTTCAGGAAAAAGAATGGAAACTGGAAACTGATACACCTGCACTATTCAGGAATGCCGATAAAAGGGTTTTAAAAAGTTACTTTTATTAGATTACCAGATAGTTTTAAGTTTATCATAGCCTTATATAGTAGTTTTTAATTGGAGAACCAGCAATATAAATGGTACTTATAAAAAGAATCAGCAGAAAAATCTGCTGATTCTAAACAACGTGAATAAAAAAACAGGATGAAAATTTTATCAGGCAAATAACTTCCTCCATTTGGCAATGGTATTTTTGCTCATTTTAAATTGTGTGGCAATCTGGATGTTATTTAAATTGTTTTTCTTTTGATAATCCAATATGTATAATATCATTTCTTTATCATAAGATTTATGTTTCTGATTAATTGCTGTACTGATTTTAGTATCTCCGGAAATAATAGAGTTCAGTCTGATGACCTCTCTGAGTGAAATGGTTTCATTTTTAAGAATATTCCGGCAGCAGTCTTCCTTTTCCGGGAACTTTAATTGTATCATATCCCGGTAAATCTTCACATAATTAGGCTTCATATCGTATTTTTAGTGGTGTGGTATTTATGAACCCATTTATACAGGGTGGTTTTAGGAATTCTGTATTCTTCTATGATCTGATTCTTTGTTTTTGTTCCGTTGTTTAACAGTTCAAGTACAAATTCAATAATTTCTTTTGTATATAAACTTTTCCTGAACTGAGGTAAAGAAGAACCGGTTTTCTCATTGCCAACCTGAGCCCTTGCTGTAGGCGGAGAATACATGATCAGATGTTGGGAATATATTCTGAACAAATCATATTCCAGCAATTTACTCCATTTGAGCAGCAAATCTGATTCAAGAGTTTTACACTCATACATCTGTTCAATCTTGTCGATTGAGCATTTAAAAAACGTACACAATCTTGTCATGTCTATTTCTCTGTCTTTTACACATGTAAGAATCATTTCTCCAATATGGATGTCTTTAAAATTGTATGTCATCAGGGAATCTTTTTGTTAAGAAAAACTTATAAGCAGCGCAGGAAAAGCACATGATATCCTGCGCATTACTGCTTATAAGAAACTAGGATGAAATTATGTAAACTAAAATGAACTATTTCTGGGTTTTATCTGCTTACAATATTCATTATAAGAGATTTTATATTAAACTATATCATTATCTTGGAATGAAAATAATAGAATAATTCACATTTGAATTGGAATTGGTTGTGTCTGTAAAATCTATCATCCAGGTCGGACTGGCACCGCCGCTGGAGCTCATTACATATGAAGCTGCATCTCCTCCTGCTTTTTGATTTTGAATAATAACCGGGATGAAATTGGTAAATGAAACCCCGGTGGCAAGTGGAGGGGCTGCAACAGTTGTAACACCTGACAATGGGGCTGGAGAAACTGATGTTCTATATCCTAATGTACCATCAACCTTGGCTACAACACTTCTTGTATAATCAGTAACATTACTTCCATTGGATAATTGTCTTATACGGGCATTTCCGTCCACATCTAGCTTTTCTGTGGGAGTGGTGGTAGTAAAATCTCCAATGGCAATATTGCCGTTTTGATAAATATTCTGATTGTTTGCAGTCGCTTTAACTGTGGAGTTTATTACCTGCCATGGTTCTAAACCAATCACTTCAGCCTTATTTGTGATTTTTTGCCAGAGATTGGCTGTGCTGTCAAAATAGTAATAGCCTGCTTGGGTAATGTTCACTCTCTGGGTATTTGCATTACCTCCAGTGATATCAGTAATAAAAATGATAGCCCCGTTTTGGTTAGCTCCATATAAGGCATCCCCTTTTGCTGTCAATTCTGCTCTGGTGAGCCTTGGAGCTATAAGACCATCTTTATCTGTTGCTCCTTTTTTGCCCACAATATCTAAGGTTGTTTGTGGTGTAGATGTATTCACTCCTACCTGTGCAAATAACAAGCTTGTTGCCATCAGAGAGAACGCCAAAGTAATATTCTTTTTCATGAAATAATTTTTTATTAAAATTTTTAATGTGTGTCTTTTTTCTATCTTTCAATAGGTTTTTCTCTATTCAGCTGAAAAAGGAAGACCTCCAAATTAACATATCAAAGCTCATGAAAAAACATATAGGTTTTGGAGGAATTCACTTTTTCAATCATTTTACTTTTTATTTCTATTTTATTTGAATATCAATAGTTTATAAAAGCACTATATTCTGAATATTGAAAAATTTCTGAGGCAAATATAGGGGCGTTAACTCGGGAAATACAATACGCAAATCTGCGCAAACGAAAGCAAAAAAGCTTTAAACAGGATGTTTTCGGGGAATATTGTAATTTCTTGCTCTTTCGTCTAAAAATAAAAAATATTTCTTCCAAAAAAAGAAAGGCAGATCATAAACACCAATGATCTGCCTGAGTATGTATGAAAAAAAATAAAGAAAACTCAATAATTAAAATGTTCCCTCAAACATTAATTATTCGCTTTTCATTGTACAAAAATACGGACCATCCAGGAGAAGAACATTACGCAAAAAGAGACAATAGTTTGTAAAAGCTGGCATATAGCCCAAAACTTTAATTAGATGAGTTTTTTTATAGCTTTTTAATCTTATAAATGGTTTTTCGTGCTTAAACACCTGATAAAAGTGATTAGCCGATATTGGAAATAATGATGTACAGATCATCCTGTCCTTTAAGCTCCATTTTTTTACGGATTCTGTAACGTCTGCTTTCCACAGATCTCAGGGTGGTATTGGTATAGGTTGCAATCTGTTTGATATCGAATTTCATTTTAATCAGGGAGCAGTAATTAATGTCTGATAAGTTGAGTTCCGGATATTTTTCTTTTAGAATAAACTGGAAAGAAGGGTAATTTTTTTCAAACTCTATATAAAATGTATTGATATCTTCTTTGGCAAGGTTCACCAGCTTTTTATTATCTTCCGCATCATTTTCAGTTGTATTTCCATCAGGATAATCTATAGGATCTGCATACTTTAGAGGAGTTGCCGGTTCTGAAGTGTTTTTTCCTTTTTTCTTTTTATTAAGATAATAGTAGGAACCTGCAGATAATGTGATAAACATTCCTGCCATAACCAGCATATAAGGAAATTCTTGTTTTTCAAAAGGCTGGTTGATTTCCTCGTTGATTTTGGTGATAATTGAGGCATTATGCCCCTGTATTCTTAACAGTCTTAATTTTTCGGACATATCTTTTGCTTTCCAGGAATAGGTCATCGCATTTTTAAAATCATCCAGTTCTCCATAAGAAGCAGAAATCATAGGATAAACGGTATAAAGATGAAAAATAGCCTGGGATTTCTCTGATTTATCAATGGCTTGCTGAAAGTACTCAATAGCTTTCAGATGATTTCTTTTTATATTTTCTATGGCACCTTTGGTAATCAGACAGTCTACATTGAAATAATAATTGGGGTTTTTTGCAAGCAGACTGTCAGTAATATGAAGGTACATATCTGCTTTTTCAAAATTTCGAGACAGGGCACAAGACCAGCTCAAAGACTGTAATGCATAAATTTGTGTGAATATTTTTAAAGGATTGTTATCTTTTATTTTCAGAGACTCCGTATAAGCCTGTGTTTTTAACATAATTACTTCTTTCATATTATTGCTTAATCCTTCGTTATTAAGGTAAGCGTCTGCCTGAGCAACCAGGATATAAATGGTATTGATATGTCTGTCGTCTTTATTTTTTACATTTTTGTTGAATTCAATACATTTATTGATTAATTTTTTTATCTCATTATTATTGTAATCAAGATGTGCCAGTACTTTTTGATAAATAAGGATGAATCTGCAAAGCATATTGTAGTCTCCCATTTCTTTGGCCATTGTAATTCCTTCACTCAGTTTTTTTAAAGTCACACCATATTTATTTTCCATAAAATAAATTCTGGACTGTTCAAATAGCGAGAAGAGAATACCTTGTTGGTCTTTTTTACTTTTGGAGATATAATATAATTCAGTACTGTAACGGAGAACGTCTTTATGGTTGTCAAATACATCGTTTTTATAGCTGTTGGAAATTAATGCTTTTAGACTGTCACAGGCTTTCTTTCTAACCTGCCCGAAAACAGCCAGAGAGATAAATGTGAAAACAAAGATTAACTTAATATTTAAGTTAAGTATCCTCATATTATTTTTAATTATTATTCTGCAAAAATATCTTTTTAAAGAAAAAAATTAGTACTCAAAACTACGCAAATCAGTTTTTTTATCTACAAAACAATATTTATTCCATATTTGATTAAAAATATAAACTTTATAAGCTAATTGAGTTTTTACTAGTGTTTTTTGAAAATAATATAGATTATTTAATCAATCTAAATCAAGGAAGATGTTCTCCATTAAGAGTTTTTAGTTTGATAGTATTTTTTTTATAAAAATTTAATTTTTAACAAAAATATTACACAATTAAAGTGCCTTGTATTAAGATTATTTGCGTGATTTTGTGTAAAGCTTCACTGGATTATAACCTATAAGTTTGCAGAGAAATACCAACCGCAGGCTTATGAGAAAAATTTTTTCACTTTTCGGATGCATCATATTATCTATTAATATCAACGCTCAGAATACTCCTACGGAAGTAGATAAACTCAGAACTGAATCCGGAGTAGATCCTACCAGAATCAATTCCAGGGCAGGATATTCATTAATGTATTACACAGCTCAGGATAATAACAGATCCATAGTAACCAACAGATTGAATTTAACCTTAGGAGTAAACCGATGGAGCTTTTCTGTAAAGCCGGATATTACGAGTGTAAACGATGGTATTTCAGGATTTCAGACAGGGCTTGGAGACGTTAAATTCAATATCCTTAATGCATTCTATGTTTCAGATCAATATGCTCTTGCAGGATCTGTAGAATTTGGACTGCCTTTTGCAAAAGCCGGCTATGGCTCACCTTACTTTTCAGTTACCCCATCCTTTGTTTTTTCTTATACCATTAATCCGGGGTTTATTTTGGCAGTTCAGCCGCAATATAGTTTTGCTCTTGAAAAAAGTACTCATTTACCAGATCTCAATATGCTCACCGTAAGGGCATTTCTTGCAAAATTTACCAAAACCGGCTATTTCTTTGTTTTCGAACCAAGACCGTCGTATGATTTTGAAAATAAAAGCTTTGATCTTATTATTTCTCCGATTGTGGGAAAATCACTTGGAGGAGGATTTAATCTCATCGGCCTGATGGAAGTTCCCGTGAAAAAAGAAACGATAGACCAACGGGGTATCCTGTTTCAGGTGGGATTTAATAAGAATTTTTAAAATTAAAATATAATAGTATCAATCTCAATGTACCGCTAATGAATAGATTTAAATCTTCTTTTTGCAAACTCTATATGATTTCCCTTTTCATCAGTACATTGACATTTTCTCAAACGGAAGATTCTCTCTCTGCACCAATACAGAAAAGGCAGGAAGATAAGAAAAAAGGATTCCGATATATTGACATTGTAGGGCATACCGGAGTTCATGCCTATACGGGAAAGGGGCTTTCTGACAAGCTTAATCATGGGTATGGAGCGGTAGAAGCCCGTTTCGGATGGTATCCCAAAGATAAGGATAACTGGAGTGGTTTTTATGGAAATCCATCATACGGAGTCGGAGTTTATTCAGGATTTATTGGAGATCCGCAGACATTGGGAAAACCAAATGCCGTATTTGGGTTTATAAGTTTCCCGCTCAGTAAAAAAGCTAAAAGGAACTTTTTATTTTTAAGCCCCAGCCTGGGAATTACTTATGACCTTGAACCTTTTGATCCCAACAATAATGCTGATAATGATGCTATCGGAAGCAGGATGGCTGTTTATTTTGGATTGAGCTTATTCGCTACCTATGTTATCAACCGGGAAATTGATCTTGTTTATGGAGTAGATGTTTCACATTTCAGTAACGGAAGAACAAGTGCTCCCAATCATGGGTTGAATATGATCGGTATTAATCTGGGACTGAGATATAACTACAATGCAGACAGGAAATTCAACCGGGGTAACCTTTACACCTCAGACTCTTTATCCGCAAGATTTTCCCGGAATATAAAAATACCTAATAAAAAGATAAGGTCTGGTGAACTTGGAGTTTATGGTGCTTTAGGATTTGTTCAGAACGATGAAGACAAAGGAAGTTCTCTTCGCTATACAACAGCTTCATTCATTACAGAGTATCGGTATCTTTTCAATAATATGCATGCTGTTTCAGGTGGAATTGACTGGTTTTTGGATCACAGTATAAGAGACAACAGTTCTTCCAGAAATATGTTTGGATTTCATTTCGGTTATGATTTTATGTTCTGGAAACTTAGTGTGAGGCTGCAGGCCGGAAGTTATATCGGCAATAACAATGGGAAAGGTCCTTTTTTCCTTAGACCTGCCATACGATATGATATTTCTCCGCTTTTCTTTACACAAATAGGGCTGAAAACTGTTGATGGAGCAGCTGCCGATTGGGTAGAATTCGGGATAGGAATGAATGTTTTAAAGCGGAAAATACCAAAATAAGATTCATAACCTGTCTTTTAAATAATAAAATATCATATATGAGTTTACAGCGTATCATTACTATAGTTTCTGCATGTTTTTGCTTTCTAAGCTCTGATCTTTACAGCCAGGGGCATTACAACGGAGGAAGTTATAATGCTAATGATTTTTTTATTCCTCCAGCTTCAGGGTGGGTCTTTTCTTTATATTATTCCTATGCGGATATGAATTATCATAACCACTCCGGAAAGCGCGCAGAAAATATCATGATCAGTGAAAATCCTCCGCTTTCTTTAAAAGCAGAACAAAATGTGACTACGGAATCTATTATTCCCATGTTAATTTATTTCGGGAAAAATAAGATTATTAATGCAAGATGGGGAGTTCTGGCGCTTCCTTCCATCAATAATCCCACTTCAGGTATTGCTCTTGATTTTTATTCTGGACAAACAAAGTTGATCAATCGAACGGTTAATTTCCGATCATATGGTTTTGGTGATTTTTATCTGCAGCCGATATGGCTTACCTGGGAAAATAAAAGATTATCTACGACAGTCTCTTATGGATTCTGGGCTCCTACAGGAAAATATAAGGCCAATGATCCTGAAAATTTAGGACTGGGATACTGGTCTCACAATATTCGTGGGGCTTCCCGCTATAAAGCCAGTTCAAAAATAAATGTGATGGGAGCGTTGACCTATGAGTTTAATAGCGGACAAAAAGGAACGGATTTCAAAGAAGCATCCCACCTGACCTTAGATACAGGAGTTTCCTATAATTTTCCCGCGGGACATGAGATCGGAATATTAGGTTTTGGAAATATACAGCTTGAAGATGACAAAGGAACAAAAGCCTCTTTGGAGAAAGATACCACATATGGTTTAGGTATTTACGGATCGTATTGGATCATTCCCGGGAAGCTTGGAACATTAGCAAGAGTAACAAATAATTTTTTTACCCAAAACAGGTTCGGAGGAATTTCATTCCAGATTGGAGTTAATTATTTGTTTTTTAAATAATCATTAACGATTTAATTTTTTTAATATGAAAAAAACAATTCTTATGGCAGCAGCATGCTTGTTTTTTCTTTGGTCATGCAAAGAAAATGGGAAGCAGGCTAAAGATCTTTCAGATGCGGATCAAACGCAGACGGCAGGTCCCAAAAAAAATCCATATCTGTCCAACGATATTTATGGTGTAACGCACATTAACCCCGCACAGACAGATTGTGTTCCTTATAAAATAAATGATGGTGAATATGACGTTGATTTGATGAAAATGGAACCTGTTTGGGGAGGACCGGTTAATATTTTTACATTTTTCTCAACTCAGAAAGACTTTATGTGGTCTGTATCTACCGATAGAATTGCTTTGGTAGATAAATCGGGTGATCAGTGGAAAAAGATCACAGATATTGATCTTCCGGGAGCCAGAAGATTAAGCGTTGATCAGCTGAAATCGATCTCAGATGTAGCTTATCCTTCTGTTAGTTTTGCAGCAGATCATTTAAAAAAAGTGATTGGCGCTGAGCCGGGCTCTATTATGCCGGCTGGAGTTTATTCTTTGGTAAGTTCCGAGAACTATGTGTATACGAATGCGGGGAATATAGTATCTGCAGTCGGAATGATTGACGAGAAAGATCCGTCTAAAGGACTTGAGGTGAAATATAAGTTTGATGTATCCAATCTTATTCCTGCTTCGGAGGCAATTCCGGGAGTAAAAAAAATCAGTTTGGTAGGAATGAATATGACTTATGACGGGCACATTATCATTGGTGCAGTGAACGGTATCGCTGTAATAGACAGAGAATTTAAAACTGCAGGGGTTTTCTACCCATTCGGAGAAAATGAATTATGCAGCAATTCAATGTCTGTAGACGATGGTAACGGAATCTATATTGCCACGGGAAGTAAAACACCTAACGGAGATGGTATAATGAGAAAACTTGTCTGGACAGGGAAAAGAATTTCCGACAAAGAAGAAGACGGAGCCTGGAAGGCTGCATATCCCGGAGGAGAATGGCCGCCTGCAATTAAGGCAGGTACAGGTACAGGATCAACTCCTACTTTAATGGGGTTTGATGATAAAGAAGATCAGCTGGTATTGATAACTGATGGTCAAAACAGAATGAACCTGATTGCATTCTGGAGAAATAAGATTCCGGATTCATTCCAACAGAAAGAAGGAACGAAATCCAGACGTATTGCAGGATCTATTCCTATTACTGCCGGACTTCCTAAAGACCAGCCTTGGATACAGTCTGAACAAAGCGTTGTAGCCAATAAATGGGGAGCGTTTGTAGTGAATAATCTGATCAATGAAGGAAACCCTGATAAAATTATTGATGCGATGACCGTTGGCCCGGTTCATCCCGGCCCTAAAGGAATGGAAAGACTGGAATGGAACCCTGAAAAACATGAGTTTACTTCTGTGTGGACAAGAAATGATGTGGTATCTACCAGTATGGTTCCGGTAGTAACAAGCGGCTCGAATATCGTACTGATCAATGGATATACCAAAGAAAAGGGGTGGCAGGTTACCGGTCTTGACTGGAATACAGGAAAGGACAGGCTTCATGTGAACTTTGGATTTACCAACAGAGGAAACGGAGCTTATGCCAATTTGCAGCTGTTGGAAGGAGATCTGTTATTCAATTCCGTAATCGGACCGTATAGAATTCCTTTAAGAAAATAAATAAAGAGGCTGTCTCAAAAGTCAATTCATTTGGCTTTTGTCATTCTGATGAAGGAAGAATCTTATTGAGAACCAAATATATGAGATTCTTTACTGCATTTTATTTTGTTCAGAATGATACTTATGAGACAGCCTCTTTTATAATTAAACTTCATCTCTGGATATCCACTTTCCAACTGTAGGAGCCTGGTAATTCTTCATCTTTTCAAGAAGCTCATCAATAGTACTGCTGATCAGAAGCATATCTCTGTTAATCTGTTTCAAAAATCCTTTGCTTACCATGTTTTGAACCAGGTTTACCAGATCATTGTAAAAACCGTCGATATTCAAAATACCAATAGGTTTTTTATGAAGCCCGAGCTGTGCCCAGGTGATCATTTCAAAGAATTCTTCCAAAGTTCCATACCCTCCGGGAAGAACAATGACTCCATCACAGAGCTCACTCATTTTTGTTTTTCTTTCGTGCATGGTTTCTACAAGAATTAATTCGGTCAGATTTTTATGAGCAATTTCTTTGGACTGTAGAAAATGGGGGAGTACTCCAATTACCTTTCCGCCTTCATTTAATGCTCCGTCTGCTACAGTACCCATTAATCCAACATCTGCTCCGCCATAGATTAATTGTATATCCTGCTGGGCTAATGTTGTACCAAGCAAAAATGCCTGTTCTTTATAAATATCATCAGTTCCGAAACTTGAGCCGCAGAATACAGTTATACTTTTCATTGTTGTTGTTTAATTAAATTAAAATATCCAAAATCATAAGACTTTGGATATTCAATATAGTAATTTTAATGTTCTATTTCTGAGGAATATTGGCTAAAATATCTTTCAGGAAGCTCCAGAATTTCTGGGCAGAAGGAATGTTAGCTCTTTCATCAGGAGAGTGTGCTCCTCTGATTGTTGGTCCAAAGCTCACCATTTCCATTTCAGGATAGTTGGCGCCAATGATACCGCACTCAAGACCAGCGTGGCATGCCACTACATGAGGTTTCTCATTGAATTTTTCAGTATAGATCTTCTCCATCAGCTGTACGATTTCTGAACCCGGTTTTGGTTTCCATCCCGGATAAGAACCACTGAATTCAACATTCATTCCTGCTAACTCAGCTACAGATTTTAATTGCTCCGCTACCGAATACTTAGAAGATTCCACAGATGATCTGGTAAGGTTCAAGATTTTAAGTTCACCCCCTTTCAGCTCCACTCTTGCAACATTGTTGGATGCTTCTACAAGGTCTGCTACATCCGGACTCATTCTGTAAACGCCGTTGTGAAGTGCCTTTAAAGCTAGAATTATTTTTTTAGAATCTATTTCAGAAATTGATTTGTCAGATGAAGTGGAATTCTCAATATTGATCTGGATTCCAGGTTCTACAGACGCAAATTCTTCTAAGATATCTTTTTTTAGAGCAGTAGCTTCTTCGATGAATTCCTGAGCATTTCTCACAGAAGCAATAGCAACCGCTTCTCTTGGAATAGCATTTCTTAAACCACCACCGTCAATAGAGATCAATTCAATATTTTGTTTTTCCAGACCGCTGTAAAGAAGTCTTCCCAAAATGATGTTTGAATTTCCGAAACCTTTGTGAATATCCATTCCGGAGTGTCCTCCCTGAAGACCTTTTACTTCAATTCTTACGATCTGTCCTTTCGGGGCTTCCGTCGCATAGCTTTGAGTGATGGTTACATCTACACCACCGGCGCAGCCGATGTCAATCTCATCATCTTCTTCAGTATCAAGGTTCAATAAAATATCACCGGTTAATTGTCCTGGTTTTAAACCTAAAGCACCTGTCATTCCCGTTTCTTCGTCAATTGTGAAAAGAGCCTCCAGAGCAGGGTGTGGAATATCCGAACTTTCAAGGATAGACATAATGGTAGCTACTCCTAAACCGTTATCGGCACCTAAAGTAGTTCCTTTTGCCTTTACCCAGTCACCATCGATCTCCATTTTGATTCCTTCTGTTTCAAAATCAAAATTAACATCATTGTTTTTCTGGCAAACCATATCCAGGTGCGACTGAAGCACAATAGATTTACGGTTTTCCATTCCTGACGTAGCCGGTTTTTTAATGATAACGTTTCCTACTTCATCTACAGAAGTTTCCAAACCAAGGTTTTCACCGAATCCCTTGATAAAAGCAATAACTTTTTCCTCTTTTTTTGATGGTCTTGGAACTGCATTTAATTTGGAGAAATTCTTCCAGATTATTTGCGGTTCTATATTAGATAATTCCATTGAAATTTATTTTTCTCAAATTTACAAAATAAAAAATGCTTAAGGGGTATAAAGACAAAGAAAGCTGAGAAGCATGATAAGCAAATGGCGTCTTTACTTTCTTTTCCTTCTCAGCTTTCCCGGCTTTGTAGAGTTTTGTCTGCTAACAGCCGCATTCACCATAAATAGGCGTGGTGAAAACACTTCCATCAGGTTTTTCAATGGTGAGTGTCCCTTCAAATAATAAAGCTTCTTCGCCTTTTATTTTCTTACCTTTTACAGAGATTTTATAATCTTCATTTTCAATTTCTTTGGTGAGTTCTTCATCTACTTCCATATCACTTGAAGAGATCAGATTCATGGCCAGTCTTTTACCATCCAGCATCATATAGGCCGTTTTCCCGGCATCATCAGCATAAATGTATTTCTCGGTTTCGAAATCAGCCTTGCTTTTGGCAAAATAACAAGAACATTCTTTAATTTCTTTAGGAAACGGAATAGTACCTACTAAAATCTTACCCGAAGCAGTATGTGCAGCTGCAGAATCTTTAGCAATATTTGAAGAATCGGTAGAATGGGCATTCTGAACGGTGTCTTTCTCCTTTTTACAGGCAACTAACATGAATGCCGAAAAGAAAATGATTAAATATTTCATTTGTTTTGTGGTTTTATCTTTTTTCTTAGCCTCTTGCTCTTTCCAGAAGAGTCATCATCAATAAAGAAAGGATTACCAAACTTTCTTCCTCATCATCAATATCGATCAGTCTGTCCAGCTGGAATCTTCTTCCGAAGAATGAAGGCATTTTTTTCAATTTAAAATAAGCTTTTCCGTCAATACCCGTTACGGTATAAGACGGGTTAAGGAAGTATCCTGTAAACATTCCGATGATAGGAAGTTCCCCCACGAAGCCATCCCAGAATCTTACCCATGCGCTGTCTTCCTGAATTTTAAACTTAGGCTGATCGTGGGCATCAAGGATGTCATAGCTAGCTTTCCAGATAGAACGCATTCCTTTTCTCGCCAGTCTTCCATAGTTTTTATTGTCAATAAGATCATTCAGAGAATATGAAGCATTGAAATCAATCCATTGATTTGCTCTGATTCTGAAAAGTTCTTTAGACTTACTTTCATCGTTGAATACAATTACATCTTCCTTCAACTTGAACATTTTCTGACGAACATAAGCTACATAATTCCCATTTCTGTCAGTAATATTGAAGTCACTTGCTAAAGTAGTGATTTTGAATTTGAAATCCAGCGGATAATTCAGATTTTTAAGTACCATGTTTAGTTTATTTTTTTCATATTTAAGGCGCAAATATAAATGTTTTTTTAGAGTTTTCAGGTATGGAAACACAGTACAGAAAATAAAATATCAATAAGAGACAATGTAAGAAAAGAAGTTAAAATCATAGAATCAGGCTTTTGAATTTTAAACTTTAAAAACCTGAACAGAACATACCTTGCTGGCTGAAACTGCTCAGTTTTGTTTAGAAAAATGCAGAAGGGTTTCAGCGAAGTGAACACTATAAATTATATTACATCAAAAAGATAGAAATAGAGAATGGATTATTCATAATAAACCTGTTCTTATTTCAATTTTCTATAAAAGTTTCCTCAATTTTAATCCTTATTTTTGTAGTATGGATTACCCTAGTAAAGTATTGGCAAAAGCGGTGGATGAAATTTCAGGTCTGCCTGGAATAGGAAGGAAAACAGCTTTAAGACTTGCACTGCATTTGTTGAAGCAGCCCAATTCCAGAGCGGTGAGTCTTGGAAATTCCCTGATTAACCTTGTCAACGAAATAAAATATTGCAAAGAATGTCATAATTTTTCAGATTTTGACATCTGTGAAATATGCAGCAATGAAAAAAGAAATGGCGAACTGATCTGTATCGTTGAAGATGTACGGGATGTTATTGCTATTGAGAATACCGGCAAATATACCGGGAGGTATCTTATCCTTGGTGGAAAAATATCACCAATGGAAGGTGTGGGGCCGGGTCAGCTGAATATTCCGAGTATTGAAAAGAAACTGAATGAAGGGAAAGTAAAAGAATTTATTTTTGCATTGAGTGCTACAATGGAAGGCGATACAACGGCTTATTATATTTATAAAAAGTTTAAAAATTTTAATGTGAACTTTTCAAGTATTGCAAGGGGGATTTCAGTGGGAGATGAGCTGGAATATGCCGATGAAATTTCTTTAGGAAGATCTATTATCAACAGATTACCATACAACGAAAAGGATTAATATGAAGCTGTCTGTTATTATTGTTAATTATAATGTTACCCAATTACTGAAAAGCTGTCTATTATCACTTCAGAAATACATCAAAGAGGTGGAATATGAAGTGATTATCATTGATAATGCTTCTACAGATAGCTCGTGGAGAGATCTTATTCCCGAATTTCCAGAGATGCGTTTTATTGCTTCTGAAGTTAATGGAGGATTTTCAAGAGCTAACAACCAGGCGATACAGAGCGCAAAAGGAGAATATATCCTGCTTTTAAACCCAGATACGGAACTGGAAGGGTTTTACATGAAAGATATTCTTGATTTTGCAGATTCAAAAAGGGATTTCGGATGCCTGGGAGTAAGAATGCATGATGCAGAAGGTGCTTTTCTGCCAGAAAGCAAACGTTCGGTTCCAGATATGTTCAATTCATTTGAAAAACTTTTTACCAATTTTAAAAAGAACAATTCAAAGTCTTATTACAGGAACGATATAAAAGAAGATGAGATTTCCGAAGTGGAAGTGATCACAGGCGCATTTTTATTAGCCAGAAAAGAAATTTATGAAAAAATAGGCGGTTTGGATGAAGCTTATTTTATGTACGGCGAAGATATTGATCTCTGCTATACCTTTTTAATAAACGGATATAAAAACTTTTATTACGGAAAGGTATCGATTCTTCATCACAAAGGAGAAAGTACAATCCGTGATGAGGTTTATCTTCAACGATTTTACGGAGCCATGCAGATCTTTATTGATAAGTATTATAAAGACTCAAAACCTTTGCAGTACTCATTTTTAAAAGCAGGTTTGAAGCTTCGCCATCAGATTGAAAAGATCAGACTCAAATAAAAAAGCAACTCAATTTGAGTTGCTTTTGTTTTATATAAGATGATATTCTTCTTATTTTGCCGGAGCCTGTGCCGGAGTTGTAGTTGTTGAAGAAGCAGGAGCAGACTGTTTTGCAGGAGCCTCTTTCTTTACTGGTTGCTGTTGTGCAGGACCCGATTGTCCCGGTTTACCTGTAATAACAACGCTTAAAAGGATAAGAACGATGATAGTTCCGCCCAGAGTCCATGTTGCTTTTTCCATGAAATCATTGGTTCTCTGTACTCCAAACTGTGCAGATGATGCACCTCCGAACGTACTGGAAAGGCCTCCACCTTTTGGATTTTGAGCCATAACAATAATTACCAATAAAACACTGGCAACCATAATAAGAACCATCAATAGTGTAAATATAGTATCCATTAATTCTGATATCTTTTTGAATGGGCAAATTTAATCTTTTTTTATCGAATAGCAAAAAAAGATGTTGGTAAATATGAAAGAACTGCAAAAGTTTAGAGATCAGACAATGATTTGAGGCTTAAATAAGGGTAAAAATGAACTTTTTCAGACATGCCGTATGTTTTTCGAGTAACTAAAGGATAAACAAATAAAAAAGCTGTCCCGGAAACGAGACAGCTTATCATTATATAAAAAGGATTTCTTTTTATTTAAAGTCAGAATCTTTAGCTTGATTAAGCTGATAAGACTGTATAGACATGTTGATGTCCATTCCGCCCATATTCTGGATAATGGTAAATGGAAGCTTTACTCCCGAAACATCTTTGTAATCTGCAAAGCTTGTAGGGATAGAACCTCCTTCGCCAGCTTTTACCTCACCTGTTTTTAAACCGGTCTTTACACTGTAATAATAAGTGCTTTTCGGACCTTTTACCACATAAGAATCTTCGTTGTTATACTTTTCAATTCCGGAAAGTTTCAATTCTGTAGATTTTGCAAAAGTAAGTTCCGGGAATAATTCCGGCTCTGCCATTTCCGCTTTTTGCTTATCATTCAAAGGAATTTTCTGGCCTTGTGCTTCTACATAACCGTCTTTTCCATCGAATACAATTTTCTGAACTGTATTTCCCATCATCTTCATCTCCATTCTCATTTTTCCACCTTTTGCCTGAAGTAGTTTCATGCTCATATCCATTCCCTGAACTTTGGTAGTGGCATCAGCCATGATAGATGTTACTTTCTGAACGGCAGCTAATCCTCCGATAGCATTGATATATTTATCCGCTACAGAGCCAAGACTTACGCTGGCATCAACTTTTTGTGCAGCAGGCTTAGCTACAGGGTTGGCTTCTTTATCAAAATATTTTACAGGATATCCTAATTTATCTAATCCTTCAGCAATATCCGATGCTTTACCGGCAATAAAAATTCTGCTTTGGTTAGGAAGAATGGTTGCTTTTACAGCATTGGAAACATCGGCAGCCGTTACTTTATCGATAGATTTAAGATAATTGGTATAGAAATCTGCCGGAAGATCCTGAACCTTTTGGTTTAATGCAAATCTTGCAATGGTTTCAGGTTTCTCCAAAGACATGATGAAAGATCCTTTCAGTTTTGCTTTGGCATTTTCCAGTTCTTCAGGCTTTACAGTTGTAATTGCATTAAGTTCATTCATCATTTCCTTAACCGCTTTATCCGTAACTTCATTTCTCACACTTGTTTCAGCAGAGAAATCCGGCGAATATTTGCTTGCATTCATGCTGGAATAAGCCCCGTAAGTAAAGCCGTTCTTTTCTCTAAGGTTCATGAAAAGTCTGGCTTCACCGCCACCACCTAAAATATAGTTGGCCATAGTAGCAGGGAAGTAGTTAGGATCCTTCATTTTAAGATTGTTCAGGTTGCTTACCGACAATACAGACTGCACTGCAGAAGGTACATCAACCACATTAATCTCGGTTTTTGCTACATTGGAAGCCGGTTCTAATGCTGCAAATTTTGTATTGGATTTTTTCCAGCTTCCGAAAGCTTTTTCCACCAATGGCTTGATCTGGTCAAATTTCACATCACCTACAATCACTAAATACGCATTGTCCGGAGCATAATATTTGTTGTAAATATTCTGAACATCCGCCAGCTGAATTTTGTTGATCGTTTCTACGGTTTCAAACTCTCCTCTTGATGTATTTTTCCCATACATTAAAGCATTGGATACTCTTGAAGCAATGGATGATGCATTTTTCTCATCCGCTTTCAATCCTTCAATAGTTCTTTCCTTTGAATTCTGAATTTCTTCAGCCGAAAATTTAGGATTAACAATAGCGTCAGCCATTAAGTTCAATACCTCAGGGAAGTATTTTGAAAGTGAATTGGATGCAGCTCCATTAGAACTGAAATTTAAGCTGGCTCCAAGGAAGTCTATTTTCTTATTAAAATCGTCTTTGCTTAAATTCGTTGTTCCGTTTTCCAGCTGTTCTGCCATGATCTGGCTTACCCCGGCAATATTTCCTTCATAGTAAGGAGGTCTGTCCATAGAAAGGGTAGTGTTTACTCTTGGAAGTTTATTGTTTTCAACTACCATTACCGTAAGACCGTTGCTTAGCTGGAAAGTTTTTGGTTTAGCAATATTGATGGCAGGAGTAGGTCCTGGTTTTGGCATTGCATTAAGATCGATTTTTTGTGCAGAAAGCATTCCTGCAAATAAAAATGCCGCTGCTATATATGTAAATTGCTTTTTCATTGGTAAAATTATTTTTTCTCAGGAACGTAGTTGATAATGATTCTTTGGTTAGAGTTCAGATACTTTTTAGCCGCATTCTGAATATCCTGTCTTGTAATAGATCTGTAGATATCAATTTCCTTGTTGATAAGGTTGGTATCTCCCATCAGTACGTGGTTGGTTGCCAAAGAAGCGGCAATTCCCTGAATGCTTGAATTCTGATTAACGAACTGATTCTCGAATTGATTTTGAAGTTTCTGATAATCTTCCTCAGAAATTAAAGTAGTCTGAAGCTTTTTGATTTCCGCATCAATATCAGTCTGTAAAGTCTGTTTTGTAGTCTGTCCCATCGGAATTGCGAAGAAAGCAAAAATACTGTAATCTTCAAGACCCTGGTTGAAAGCAGCTACCTGAAGTGCTTTTTTCTCCTGATCTACTAATTTTTTATAAAGAACAGACGATTTACCACTACTTAAGTAAGAAGAAAGCATATCTAAAACATACGCATCTTTTTCTTTGTTAGCAGGTGTTCTGTAAGCAAAAACATAAGCAGGAAGCTGGATATTCGGGTCCGTTGCTGTAACTTCTTTTTCCTGAGTGATTGGAGCATCTTTCGGGAAGTCTTTTGGATAAAGAGTCCCTTTTGGAATTCCTCCGTAATATTCCTGAATCCATTTTTTAGTCTGTTCAGTTTTAATATCTCCCGCAACTACCAGGGTAGCATTGTTCGGAACGTAGAATTTTTTATAGAAGGCCTGGAATTCTTCAAGCTTTGCCGAATTAAGGTCTTCCATTGAACCTATGGTAGGCCAGTTGTACGGGTGATTGGTGAAAAGGTTTTTCTGAATAGTAGGGAAAAGGTTACCATAAGGCTGGTTATCCATTCTCAGTCTTTTCTCTTCTTTTACTACTTCTCTTTGGGTGTCTACTCCAATTTGGTTGATCACCGCATGGCGCATTCTTTCAGCTTCCATCCAAAGTCCAAGCTGTTCGTTGTTAGATGGGAAAGTTTCGTAATAATACGTTCTGTCATTGGTGGTGTTGGCATTGTTCTGCCCACCGTTTGAAGAAACGATTTTAAACCAGTCTCCTCTTTTGATATTAGGAGTTCCCTCAAATAAAAGGTGCTCAAAGAAATGTGCAAAACCTGTTCTTCCTTTTACTTCATCTTTAGCTCCAACATGATACATCACCCCCGTAGTAACTACCGGTGCCGAATTATCCTGATGAAGAATTACATGAAGACCATTGGGAAGGTCATACTCTTCGAATTTGATTTGCTGTGCATTCAGCATTAGCCCGAAGAAAGCTACGGCAGCAGCAGAAAGAAGTCGCTTTTTCATAGAATTTAGAAATTGTTTATCAATTAGTAGAAAAAGTGAATTAAATGTTACAAAGATTATGGAAATATGTATTCATAATAAAATTATTAAAGAGTTAAAATGTAAAAATGAGAATATTGAATTCGCTTTATGTATCAATTTTTATGTTTTTTATTTAGTAGATATCTATTCCTTATTTACTTTACGAAGCAAAAATTGACAACTAATGTAATTGGTTCAGGATTCAAACACGAGTATCCTAAATTTCGAACTTCTGTATGAAAGTTTGAATTCTCCTCCGAATACATTAATTTTGTGTTCCAAAAATTTTTTTGCTGTATGGATTATCTGAAAGGACTTAATGAATCACAATATGAAGCCGTTACCTCTTTACAAGGGCCTTTAATGGTACTTGCCGGTGCCGGTTCCGGGAAAACGCGTGTGCTTACCATGCGTATTGCTCATTTAATACACAATGGAATAGACCCTTTCAATATTCTGGCACTTACCTTTACCAATAAAGCGGCCCGCGAAATGAAAGACCGTATCGCAAAAGTGGTGGGAGACAGCAATGCAAGAAGTCTTTGGATGGGAACCTTTCACTCGGTTTTTGCAAGAATTTTAAGAATTGAGGCCCATTATCTGGGATATCCTTCCAATTTCACTATTTATGACCAGCAGGATGCCCTGAATGTGATTAAAAAAGTACTGAAGGATATGAATATTGATGCTGATCTTTATAAACCGAAAAAAGTTCAGGCAAGAATTTCAACCTACAAAAATAACCTCATTACCGTAAAAGCTTATTTCAATAATCCAGAGTTGATGGAAGCTGATGAAAAGGCGAATATGAAATTCATTGGGCAGATCTATCAAAAATATGTGGATCAGTGCTTCAGAAACGGATCTATGGATTTTGATGACCTGCTGCTTAAAACGAATGAACTGTTAACTCGTTTCCCCGAAGTATTGGCTAAATATCAGGACAGATTCAGATATATCATGGTAGATGAGTACCAGGATACCAACCATTCTCAGTATCTTATCGTAAAAGCTTTGGCTTCGAAATTTGAGAATATTTGCGTGGTGGGAGATGATGCACAATCTATTTATTCATTCCGTGGAGCTAATATCTATAATATCCTAAACTTTAAAAAAGACTACCCTGATGCCAAGACAGTATCGCTGGAGCAGAATTATCGTTCCACACAAAATATTGTAAATGCAGCAAACGTTGTTATTGCTAAAAATTTACAGCAATTCAAGAAAAATGTTTTCAGTGATAATGAAGAAGGGGATAAAATCAAAATATACCGTTCACTATCCGATGCCGATGAAGCAAATTTTGTTGCCGGAAATATCTGGGAACTTCGTAACCGGGATCAGAGAAAATACAGTGATTTTGCTATTTTATACAGAACGAACTCTCAGACAAGAGCATTTGAAGATGCTTTGAGACGTAAAAATATTCCGTACAAAGTGTATGGCGGGCTTTCTTTCTACCAAAGAAAAGAAGTAAAGGACCTGATAGGTTATCTGCGACTTCTGATTAACGAAAACGATTCTGAAGCCCTGATGAGGATTATCAATTATCCTGCCAGAGGAATTGGGGAAACAACACAGAATAAGCTGATCGTTTTTGCCGATGCTCAAAATATTTCTGTGTCAAAAGTTTTAGATAATCTTCCGATGTACGCACCTCAGTTAGGGCTAAATAACGGAGTTTTAAATAAGCTGAATGATTTCTGGTCTATGATTAAGGCATTCCAGGTTTTATTAAAGACAGAAACGGCTTACAGTGTTGCTATGGAAGTAGCAAAACGAAGCGGTCTGATTAAGTTTTTAAAAGATGATCAGACTCCGGAAGGAATTTCCAGAGTGGAAAATGTTCAGGAATTAATGAACTCCATGCAGGGTTTCATTGAAGAGCAGATGCAGCTGGAAGACGGAGATCCGAGCCTTTCCAATTTCCTTGAGAATATTGCACTTTCCGCAGATACTCAGGATAAAGATCTGGGAGATGATATGGTTTCTTTGATGACCATTCACCTTTCTAAAGGATTGGAATTCCCGGTAGTGCATCTTGTGGGGCTTGAAGAAAATTTGTTCCCCAGTTTCATGAGCTCAGCTACCAGAGAAGATCTGGAAGAAGAAAGAAGATTGTTTTATGTGGCCTTGACAAGAGCAGAGAAACAGGCATTCTTCTCATATGCTATTTCTCGTTTTCAATGGGGAAAAATTACCGATGCCGAACCTTCGAGATTCCTAAGTGAGATTGATGATGAATACATTGAATTCCTCAATCCGGCAATGGAAAAAAGGTTTATCAATAACTCAGGAGTTAAGTCTAATATTTTTGATGAACATCCTTCTGAAGTAAGATCTTTCAAAAAGGTTGAGAAAAAGTCAATTGATAGAGGAGAAAGTTCAAAACCTGCTCAGGAAGTAAGAAAGCTGAAGCCGGTAAGTACTGCTAAGATTATCAACCCAAGCGGAGCTTCTTCTCAGGATATTGAAGTAGGAGATAAAGTACGGCATGACCGTTTCGGAATAGGAGAAGTCACTTTCCTGGATGGAACCGATCCTCAGAATATTAAAGCAAAAGTTATCTTTATGCATGAAGGAGAGAAAAATCTGATCCTGAAATACGCAAAACTTACAAAAATATAACCATCATTTTTCACTTGTAAAACTGATATTGAAAATTTAAAACGGATTCCTATGGGATCCGTTTTTTTTGATAAATACATTTATTTCTGTACAGGAATATTGTATTCTATATTTTATAAATCAAATAATTTGGAGCATAATCTTTTCAAAGAGCTAAGTATAAAAGAATTAAGCTTTTTTAATCTTGTTTGCGCTTTTTTGAGTGGTAAAAATAGTTTGTGGGCCACTTAAATTTGCATCCGCTAAATAAAAACAGAAATGCCTGTTTGAACCAACGGAGAATTTGGTATTAAGAAAACAAAACACTTTTATGATGAAAAAAAGAATTATTGCCTTGCTTGCTCTCTTTATTTTTAATGAAGTATTTACTCAGGTGGGCATCAACACAGCTTCACCCACACAAACTCTTGATGTAAACGGAACCACAAGACTTCGTGGAGTTCCCGGACTCGTCAATCCGCCAGCCAGTTCCCCTACCGGGACTAATCCTGTTGTGGTAGATAATAACAACTTCCCTAATGTTCTTGTTAATCGAACTGATGGAACTGTTGGGAGCAGAAGCTTTCTCCAGCTTAAAAGTGACGTTCGGGCTTGGACAATCAGTAGTGTTGGCAGTGCTGCTAATTCAAATATAAACCTTTCGGCTGTTGAAGCAAAAGATCTGGCAGACATGTATGTGGTAGGGAGTGGCTCTCATATCACTCTGCCTACCTGCAGTTCCGGAGCTATCAATGGAAAGATATTTACAGCTTTTCTATCCGGTGCAATATCTGCCAATCCGGTTGTTATTACAGCTACCCCTGCCGGAAATATTTTTAATGCGGCTGATCCTGCCGGATCATATACACCGCCAGCTGGGATTGTCTACAATAATTCCGGTGGTAATAATGGTACCGGGAATACCATAAGTATCAGCCTCGCTTCCAATGTGAATACTTTACGTTTTACAATCATCAGACTGGTTTGTATTGGAGCACCTAATAATAAATGGTTCTTTGATCACAATGTTGAATAACGATTTTACTTAAAAACACCTGTAATGAAAAAAAAGTATATTGCCTTACTTACCCTCTTTACCTTCAATTATTTATTCACACAGATAGGCATCAATACAGCTTCACCTACCCAGGTTATTGATGTAAATGGAACGGTAAGACTTCGTGGAATTCCCGGATTAGTCAATCCGCCAACGAGTTTTCCTACCGGAACCGATCCCCTTGCTTTAGATAATAATAATTTTTCAAATGTTCTTGTCAGCCGAACTGATGGAGTAGTAGGAAGCAGAAGCTATCTTCAGCTCCAAAACGATATTCGGGCATGGACAATTAGTCAGGCTGCCGGAGTTATAAATTCGAATGTAAATCTTTCCGCAGTTGCTGCCAAGGATTTGGCAGATTTGTATGTTGTTGATTACGGTTCAACAATTACTCTGCCCACTTGTGGAACGGGAGGAATAGATGGAAAGATATTTACTATATATAAATGGGGAGGAACATCCAGCAGTCCCGTTATTATCAGAACTAATACCGCCGGGAATATTTTTAATGCGGCTGATCCGTCGTTAGGCTTTACACCCCCTGCCGGAATTGTCTATAATAATTCCGGAGGGATTAATGGAAGCGGTACCACAACAAATATAAGCGTAGCCATGAATTTTAATCCTTTACGTTTTACCATCTTGAGAATGGTATGTATACCCGATGTCAATAAATGGTTTTTTGATCATAATGTCAGGTAATGTTTAAACTGGCCAGGTTTAATTCCAGAATAATAAAAATATAAATGATGCGGATTCAATTTTTGGATCCGTTTTTATTTTGAACTCTTTTTTAAAATAGAATTCACAAAATTTTCATGCTGAAGATTCTAAGATTTTTATTTAATATGTCTTTGCAGGCAGAAATGATGCATAATCAACGGCTTTGATATGATTATTCTTTAGGATCATATTTTTATCGAATTTCTTTTAATTTATCATAACTTTAATAGGGGAATAGAAAGAAGCAATATTTATTTTTTATAAAAACAAAGTCTATTAATTTTGTAGACTAATGAAAATATTTTACATTTGCACCTTGTAAAAACATAAATGTCTCAATCAAATACTAAACTATATGAGAAATAAGAAAACTATTTTTTCGGCCTCTGTTTTATTTTTCCTTGGAACTTACACTTATGGGCAGGAAAAAGACAGTATAAAAACAAATAAAGATACGATAAAGACCAATAACGTAGAAGAAGTAGTGGTACTAGGATCAAGAGCAGGTGCCAGATCTAAAGTGGACAGCCCGGTTCCGGTAGATGTCTTCAACGTAAAAGAATCTTCAATCATCCTTCCACAAACCAATATAGGACAGATTCTAAATGCTGTTGCCCCGTCTTTTACTTCCACAGTTCAAACAAACTCAGACGGAACAGACCATCTGGATCCTGCTCAGCTGAGAGGGTTAGGCCCGGATCAGGTCCTGGTATTGGTTAATGGAAAAAGAAGACATACCTCAGCATTGGTTAACGTAAACGGAACTCCTGGAAGAGGTACGGTCGGAACCGATTTGAACGCAATTCCGTCATTTGCCCTGAACAGAATAGAAGTATTGAGGGACGGTGCTTCCGCACAATATGGATCTGATGCAATTGCCGGGGTAATTAACCTCGAACTTAAAAAGGATACCGGAAAGCTGGCAGGACAGATCAGCTATGGTGGAAATTTAACACCGGCCGCCAATGATCATACCGGAGGTTTCGACGGACAAAATATTCAGCTAGACCTGAATTATGGAAATAAAATAGGGAAAAAGGGAGGTTTCTTTAATATTACATGGACTTCTCAGTTCAGAAATCCAACCTACAGAGCAGGAACGGAAAATGCTCCTATTTATAATGCCTACAATGCCATTGAACAACGTGCTTTAAATAACGGAGTGAATCTTTCTTCTCTTTTCAGCGATATTAAGGATATTCCAAATTCACAGCAGTTTGTTAATTATATTCATCAATATGCACAGCAGGTAAGCTATTTCTCTCAGGATTTACAAAATGCTATTCAGGGGGCCAATACCATTTCAGGTCTACAAGATGTTCTGAAATCCGGAAATTTTACCAGAGATCAGCTTAATTACTTTACTGATCAGGAGTTGGCTTACAGAGGGCAGACTAGAAAGGATTTTAATATGCAGGTGGGACAGTCGAAACTTAATAATCATCAGCTTTTTGTGAATGCTGAGGTACCGATTAGTGATGATTGGAAAGTCTATACTTTCGGAGGATATAGCTTGAGACACGGAGTTTCAGGTGGCTTTTACAGAAGACCAAGCGAAAGCAGAACGTTTACAGGTTTGTATCCTAATGGGTATCTGCCGCAAATCGGAACCGATATCCAGGATATTTCATTGGCGGGAGGAATCAAAGGAAAATGGGATGGCTGGAATATTGACTTCAGTAATACCTTCGGACAGAATTCATTTACCTATAATATCAGAAATACAGGGAATACCTCTATGCGTTTTGCTTCCCCGAATGAATTTAATGCCGGCGGGCTGAGATTTTCTCAAAACACCATCAATTTAGATTTTTCTAAAAAGTATGATGTTTGGGAAGGAATCAATGTGGCATTCGGAGGAGAACATCGGTATGAGAATTTTAAAATAACAGCAGGGGAGGAAGCTTCTTACCAAACCTATGACCAATATGGAAACATATGGAACGGTAATCCGGATCAAAGGGCTACTGACTTCTTCGGACTGCCACTTCCAGGAGGCTCACAGGTATTCAACGGATTCAGACCTGAAAATGCTGTAAATAAAAACAGACAATCTCTGGCAGCTTATGCTGATGTTGAATTGAATTTCACCAATTGGCTGCTGGTAGATGCTGCAGCGAGATATGAGAATTATTCCGATTTCGGATCTACTTTCAATTATAAATTAGCTTCAAGAATTAAAGTGGCTCCCAATTTTAATGTAAGATTTGCAGGATCTACGGGGTTCAGGGCTCCGTCAATTCACCAGATCTATTACAATGTAACCTCTACTTTGTTTACCAATAATCAGCTTCTGGAAGTAGGAACATTCAGCAATGATTCCCAATTGGCAGAACAGCTGAATATGCCGAAACTGAAGCAGGAAACGTCCAAATCTGCAAGTGTAGGCTTTACATACAGAATCCCGTCTGCAGGGTTAACATTTACTGCCGACGGATATTTTACCAAAATTAATAACAGGATCATCCTTACAGACCAGTTCTTAAGAAAAGATGTCCCTTCACAAGCACAGGAGGAGTATGATAAACTGGGAGTGAATGCTGCACAGTTTTTTACCAATGCAATTGATACAGAAACAAAAGGATTGGATGTAGTTATTTCTCATAATACCAGATTTTCAGGCTTTAAACTGGATAATAATTTTGCGGTTAACCTGAACCAGACCAAACAAGTGGGAAGTATACATTCTTCAGGATTATTACAGTCTCCGAATCTTGAAAAGATCTATTTCTCCGAAAAATCAAGAATATACCTGGAGGAAGCTGTACCAAGAGTGAAAGCAAGTCTTTCTCATACCCTGTCATGGAAGAATGCAAGCTTTTATCTGAGAAATACGTATTTCGGAAAAGTGACGGGAGCAGATAATATTGATGTGAATGGTGATGGTATTGTTGAGCCAAATGAGCATCAGCAGATCGGAGATAAGATCATTACGGATCTTTCTGCAGCTTATCAGTTTACCCAAAACGTGGGTTTAACACTAGGCGTTAATAACCTGTTTGATATTTATCCTACGAGAAACCTTCCTGCCTCTACCAATAATGATCAGTTCATTTATTCCCGTTCCACATCACAGTTCGGGCAGAACGGAAGATATGTTTTTGCAAGACTTAACTTCAATTTTTAAAAAATACTCAATAAAAAAGTCCGGAACAGCCGGACTTTTTTATTATTGAATTTCATTTATCTTTCCACGAGCTCCTTTACAGATTCTCCGTAATAATCAATTTCTGTTTTCCGGATCTGAAGAAGCTGATACCATTTTATAAAAGCTCCTGCAAATACAATAAGCATCAGAACCATAGCCGTTACAGCCAATGCAGCCAATAAATACTGGCCCTTAGGAATGTAAATGGTGGTTACCTGGACATATCCTGCCCAGAAAGTAATTCCAGCCATGAAAACTCCGGGAATAGCTGAGCATAATGCATATTTTCCTCTGTTCATTCTGATAAGCATTGTGGTGCATACAATAAGTCCGCAGGCTGCCAGCAATTGGTTGCTAATCCCGAATAGCGGCCAGATGCTGCTCACATTTCCAGTAAATACAAGATATCCCCAGGCAAAAGTAAAGATCATACTGCTGATAATAATTCCGGGAACCCAGTTTTTATCATTGAATTTAGGAATCACGGATCCCAGCATTTCCTGTAAGAAGAAACGTCCCACTCTTGTACCTGCATCAATAGCAGTAAGAATGAATACAGCTTCAAACATGATAGCAAAGTTATACCAGTAAGCAGTAAGTTGATCCATATAAGGAATTTTATTGAAGATATGGGCCATTCCTACGGCAAGAGATACAGCTCCTCCCGTTCTTCCATACAGGTCTATTCCTATTTTTTGTGAGTAATAATCAATATCTACTCCATGTAGAGAAGGATGGGCTGCAAGAAAGGCATCGTAGGTATCTTTAGGAGTATTGATCGCAAAATAATCGCCTGGCATTAAGGTACATGCTGCGATGAGTGCCATTAATGCAACAAAACCTTCCACAAGCATAGCTCCATATCCAACGAAAAGAATTTCTCTTTCTTTATTAAGCATTTTTGGGGTTGTTCCCGTAGCAATTACCGCATGAAAGCCTGAAATAGCCCCACAGGCAATCACAATGAAAATAAAAGGAAGCACAGGTCCGCCTATTACAGGACCTCCTCCATTAACAAATGCTGTGATAGCGGGCATCTGTACAGTAGGATGGATCACTATTACTCCAATAGCAAGCATGATAATAGTTCCTATTTTTAAATAAGTAGAAAGATAATCTCTTGGTACCAAAAGCAGCCAGACGGGCAATACCGAAGCCAGAAAGCCATACAAAGGAATTGCTATAGAAATTGTTTTAATATCCCATGAAAATAGATTATTCATTGTGGGATTTTGCATTAATCCGTGTCCTCCGATGATCCCTGCAATCAGAAGTACACCGCCAAGAATACTGGCAAAAAGAACACTATTCTTTCTATAACGCATAATCAATCCCATAATAATAGCAATAGGCATGGTAATGACTACAGTGAAGAGTGACCAGGAAGCTTCATGCATAGCATTGATACAAGCCAGAGATAACCCAGCCAGAGTAAGAATCAGGATGAACAGGATAGCAAAGCCGGCTACAGTTCCGGTGGCTTTACCAATCTCTTTGGAGGCAATGGTAGCAAGACTCTGACCTTTATGCCTTACGGAAGCAAACAAAACCACCATATCATGTACACCTCCTCCCAGTACACAGCCTATCAGAATCCACAGTGCACCGGGAAGATATCCGAATTGTGCAGCAAGAACCGGCCCCACTAAAGGTCCGGCTGCAGCAATAGCAGCAAAATGATGTCCGAAAAGTACATTCTTATTGGTCGCTACATAATCTTTACCATCTGCAAATTCTATAGCCGGAGTGGTATTCTGATCATTCAATCTGAGAACTTTGTTGGCAATAAAAATACCGTAAAAACGATAGGCTATCGCAAAAATAAGAACAGATGCAAAGATAAGAGTAAGCGCATTGATATTATTCAGATAATCCATATTGTGTTTATTTTTTAATGAATAATTAATTTATTTGACTTTTAAATGTGAATAATTTAACATTTAGCCAAGGTAATTATTTTTCAGTTAAAAAATATTCATATGTATATCAATCTAGCAAATTTGTTGATTTAATTTAGTCTATTGTTTTGATTATTAGATATTAATGTTTTTTTATGAAAGCGTATGTATATTATTTTTTCTGAGATACAATAAAATCTACCATTTCATCGGTTATTTTATCCAGATATGCCTTATCTGTAGTACCAAAACCATGTACGCCATTGTCAACAATTACTAATGAAGTCTGAACTTTTGCTCTTTTTAATTTTCTGTAAAGCTTTTTCGACTGGTTTAGAGGAACTACCTTATCTTTGTTTCCCTGCATAATTAAAGTGGGAACACCATCCGATACAAAATAAACCGGAGAGATTGTTTTGAGATAGTCTATTGCCATGTCCTGGTCTTTTCTGATGTTATATCCTGAAAGTCCTTTTACCAGTTCCTGCTGTAGAGTAACAATCTTTTTTGACATTAATCTTATTATAGAAACCGGAATCGTTCCCAATCTGGTATGAAAAAGCTGATTAAGGTCTGCTGGCCCATAATGATCAATAACGTAATTTACTTTTGCTGAATAAGAGGAAAGCTCAGGGCTGCCGATATAGGTATTATCCGGAGTATAAGCAGCAAGCAGAGAAAGATGTGCCCCTGCCGATGCTCCAAAAAGTCCAATATTGCCAGAGTCAAAATGATATTTTTCTGCATTTTTCCTCACCCATCTTATAGCATCTTTAGTATCTTCCACGGGAAGAGGAAAGTGAGTGTTCTCATTCAGTAATGTATAATTAATGCTGATAACTGCATATTGTTTTGCAATAAGTTTTACAATCGTAGTTTCCAGATAATCATCTGCATGAACTGTTTTATCTCCTTCTACCCATCCTCCTCCGTGAACGTAGATTAATACGGGAAGTTGATCAGAGGTTGTATTTTTGGGCATATAGAGATCCAAAGCTATGGGATTTCCTTTTTTATCGGTCTTGTAAACTATATTTTCCGAAACAGAGGCTATTTCAGGAAGAAGGGAACTTTTTACGGGAGGAGTTTTTACCGGAACCTGAGAGAAATTTTGTGAAAAAAATAAGCTGGAAAAACTTAAAAATAAAATAAAAAACAGGTTTGTTAAAAACCTGTAATTTGATATGTCGTTAATATGTGTTTTCATAATAAATTTTTTTTAGAGAATGTGTTATTTTACTAACTCCTCAAAAAGTTTACCAAAAGTGATATTCAGGTCCTTTGATTTTCCGGGATGTGGTCTTGAAGTTTGTACAACAGCACTTCTTACGGCTGTGAGCCAGCGGAAACGTTCAGGAATATCAAGCTGTGCAATCGGTCCGCCATCTTTTTCTCCATTCGCAATTTTTTGAAAACTTTCCAGATTCTGAATAATATCATCATAATCCAGCTTGCTGTGCATCAGTTTAAATTTATCCGGACATAAATAGAATTCAACCCTGATGAATTTTTCTTTTTTAGAAAACATCACCAGCCCGATATTGAAAAATTCTTCTCTTTCAACTTTGGGCACCAAGCGTATTACCGCATATTCATAAATTTTATCCTCTTGCATTTTTAGCTTCGTTTACAAAGATTTGAGAGTTTTCGAATCTGGTTTTCATAAACTGAAAATAGATCTCGCGGATTTCTTCAGGCGTTTCGTCTGCATCATTCCAATGCAGCCAGTCTTCTGGAATCTGATTGACAATTTCTCTGAAAAGTGTATCATTCAGTACTTCATGAGCAAATTGATCAGCTTCATCCAGCATTTTTGCTTTTGGAAGAAGAACATGGTCTTTTACATATTTGAAAGGGGTTTTGGCAGCCGCATCAAAATTTTGCCATGAATGGTGAAAATAGAACGAAGCACCATTATCAATAATCCACAATTCTTTATGCCACATCAGCATATTCGTGTTCTTAAAAGTACGATCGATATTAGTGATAAATGCATCCAGCCAAACCACTTTTGAAGCCAGAAGCGGGTCAATACTTACCCCCGGATCATAGGTGATAGAACCGGAAAGATAATGTAGTCCCAGATTCAGGCCTTCAGAAAATTTCAGGAGATCCTGTATTTCCTCATCGGCTTCCGTTCTTCCGAAATCGGCATCAAGATTAACAAAAACCAGTTCGGGAATTTTCAGTCCCAGAGCTTCTGTAATCTTTCCTCCTAAAAATTCGGAAATAAGCATTTTTACTCCGTGGCCTGCCCCACGGAATTTTAAGACATATTTGAAATCATCATCAGCCTCTGCCAGAGCAGGAAGAGAACCTCCTTCTCTCAATGGCAGAATGTAACGCATCACGGTTACAGTTCTTAAATTCTGCATGAAGCAAAAATAAGGTTATTTTTTAATAATCTTTTTAATGAACTCCTTTTCTCCGGTTTTATAGTGCAGAAAATAAATACCGCTTGTTAGATGGTGTAAAGCAATTGAATAACCGGCATCTGTTATGTCTGAATGAAAACCGATCTTTCTTCCGGCTGTATCCGTAAGTGAAAGGATTTCTATTTCATTTTTAGCATTAATATGGATCATGTTCTGTGCAGGGTTAGGGTAAATAAGAACAGGATCTTCTAACGGTGTTTCTGCAGTGTTTAATGTAGTAACAACTATTAATTTTGTTTTACTTGTATTGGTTTCGCAGGCATCAGTGGTGAGTTTTACACTATAACTGCCTGAGGCAGAATATGTATGGGTAGGATTTTCCAACGTGGAAGTGGTTCCATCACCGAAATCCCATAAATATGTGCTTGCATTCTGTGTTTTATTAGTGAATTGAACGGTTCCCGTTCCGGTCATCTGATAAATGAATCTGCTGTGAACATCATTGGCTGTTACATACCATTTATTAAGCTGGTCGAATACTTCCGTTTTAACAATATTTTTGATAAACTGAGCTTGCGTCTGAGGTAAATTACCATTAAATGGAACCTGTGTAGGGTCTTTTTTAAACAAAATGGTGTAAAAGGTATAAGCGGCAGCCATAGAGCCAATATAACTAGGGTGTGACTCATCCTGATCGTACAGTTCAAGGGAAGGATCCTGTTCTCTGATAATTCTCCATACTTTACCTACGGGAGAAACAAGGCCTTCGTTGGTATTGGCCATTTCCATATATCGGGTGTAAAGAAGGTCATCCATTCCCTGATAGGTACAAACTGCCGGCCAGCCGGGACAAACTGAAGCATCACCATTTTTACGCCCCCAGGTCATATAAAAGACTACATTTCCACAAGCGTTTGAGTTTTTGATCAGATTGGAAAGCTGAAGAGCATAAGGATATACCTGAGCTTGAACCTGAGAATCAGGAAAAGAAGGGAGCTGGCTTTGTTCCTGTAATACAACATAGTCCCAGTTTCCCTGATTGATAATAGCAGTTGTATTTGGATTATTGGCATGATCCTGAAGTGTTGATCCTCCGGGGGTCTGGCTATGGAAATCCAGAATATCTCCGGTTGAAGCAGCTGTATTTTTGATGAGAGCTGGAAGGTCATTGGCGTAGGTATAGCTGTTCCCGATAAAAAATACCCTTTTGGTGATTTGGCCTAATGAAAAAGAAAAAGAAAGTAAAAGTAAAAATAGTAGAGTTTTTTTCATAAATTTCAATTTGAATTAATCCATAAATATAAAAAATATTAAACAAAGCCTATTTATTTATGAATTTGATTATTAAAAAGAATATACTTTTAGAAAATAAAGAAACAAAAGGTTTTCTTGCTGATGCTTTTTATGTTGAAGGTGAACAAAAGTTACCGTTGGTTATATTTGTTCATGGCTACAAAGGTTACAAAGACTGGGGAGCCTGGGAACTGATGGCTCATAAGTTGGCTAAAGCCGGCTTTTTCTTCGTTAAGTTTAATTTTTCACATAACGGAACTACAATAGAAGATCCTGAAAATTTTGCTGATCTGGAAGCTTTTGGGAATAATAACTACTCTAAAGAGCTCTCTGACCTTGGAGTGGTAATTGATCATTTTTCTAAAGATCCGCATATTGATGATCAAAAGATCGTGCTGATTGGACACAGCAGAGGAGGAGGAATTTCTATTATTAAAACTTTTGAAGATGAAAGAATCAATGGATTGATTACTCTGGCAAGTGTAGATACCTTAGACCGCTTTCCTAAAGAAGAAGCTTTTGAGAACTGGAAAAGAAGTGGAGTGTATTATGCCCTGAACGGGCGTACAAAACAGGAAATGCCCCACTACTATCAGTTTTATGAAGATTATGAAAAGGATATTCATCGTTTTGATGTGGAGCGTGCAGCCGAAATGGCAAAGGCTTATATGCTGATTATTCATGGAACAGATGATGAGGCTGTAGAATCCAAGCAGGCTGAGCATCTTCACATTCTTAATCCCAATTCTGAGCTCTTCCTGATTGAAAATGCCAATCATACTTTCGGAGCTAAAGAACCCTGGGCAGGAGATCAACTGCCTGAAGATCTGTATTGTGTGACTGAAAAATGTATTGATTTTATAAAAGGAAAATTGCAATAGAATGGTATAATTTTCGTTACATTAGCTTAATCACTATATAAATATAAGTATAATTATGAAAAAAATGATTGCAGGCGCATTAGCGCTATCATTAATGGCAACAGTGGTTTCCTGTAAGAAAGAAACCAAAACAGAATCTTCAACAAGTACAGATACTTTGGCTACCGTAATGCCGAAAGATTCTGCTGCAATGCCTAAAACAGACTCGGCATCCGCATCTTCTACGGCAGTTACAGAGAATATCATTACTAAAAATGTAGGGAAATATCCACATGATATCAAGCTGTTTGAAGACAAAAGTATCACGGAAAGGTTAAAGAAATTAGTAGGAACCCAATACGATGAAATGGTAAAAAATTTCGATGTGGAAAGCCCTATTACTTCTGAAAACGGGATTTATAAACTGACAGGATGTAAGCAGCATGACTGTCCGGGATATTCCACGGATATCTATTTTGATTCTAAAGATAATAATCTGAATGTCTTAATAGATCAAAATGGAAAGCTGACAGATTTCAGCGAAAAGAAGAAAATAACAGTCACAAAGTCGCTAAAAGCAAAATAAAAAAGAAGCCTGAAATTTTTCAGGCTTCCTTTTTATTTAATGGTCAAAATAGTCCAGGCTTCTTCAACTTTGCTTTCCAGAAGTAATTTCTGGGCATCAAGATGAATATTTTCATCGGCATGGAAATCTCCGGCAGGTAACACTTCGGTATTAGCCAGCATGCCAAGGTCATTTCCTGTAAATATTTTGCTGTATTTAATAGCATCTGGGAGCAGATCAAAACCTATTCCTTTTGTTACCAGAGGTTTCGGAACTTCAAAAAGACTATTTTCATTGCTTCTGGAATACCAGTTACTGCCTAAACGGGCTACCATATCCAGTTTTTTCTGATCAAGGTTTCCTGTTTCATTCAGATATTCTTCTCTGATATGGATTTTCTGAACTTCACAGATTACCAAGTTTCCTGCGCCACCCTGATCTCCTAATGGTTTTACCTCTAAAACTTTGCATTCAAAGTTTACGGGGCATTCCTCAATCAGTTTGGGTTGTACAAGATCTGCATCTTTCATGGTAAGACCAGATTTAATAAACTCGTTAACTCCTGTTCCGTATTCTGTAGATGCCAGGGAAATCTGTTGTACAATAGGAAAATTTACTGTTCCAATAACAACTTCCGGAACTTCCAGAATATTTTCCAGGGTATGTTTAGTTGTATTATCACGTACACGTCTTGATGGGGAAAATATCAGAATTGGAGGAACCGTGCTGAACATATTGAAGAAGCTGAATGGGGATAAATTATTATTTCCGTCTTTATCCACCGTAGAAGCTAAAGCAATAGGGCGTGGCGAAACAGCTGTCTGCATAATCGTCTGCAGCTGTACGGAGGTTATTTCGGAGGGGATTACTGTTTTCATTTTTTTGTTTTTAACACTTAAGTTATTTTAGTTGTCGATGATAATAGCTTAATTAAGTTCACTTTAGCCTTTGAAAATCTCCGATTTTCAAAGGCTAAAGTGAACTTAATTTTATCATGATTATATAACTCAAAAAACTAAAGTGCTTAAATAGTAATTAAAGTGTTGGAATAATTTTACCCGAAACGTCACCAAAACCTACTCTTACACCATCTTTTTCAGCCCAGGCCTTCATGGTTACAGTATCATTATCTTCAATGAATTTTCTTTCTTCTCCATTGCTTAATGATAATGGATTTTGTCCTCTCCAAGTCAGTTCAAGCATGGATCCGAATGATTTTGGATCACTTCCTGAAATTGTACCGCTGGCATACAGATCGCCCACTTCAACGTTACATCCGTTTACCGTGTGGTGTGCCAGTTGCTGTGTCATATTCCAGTACATGTGTTTGTAATTGCTTTCGCAGATCAGGTTTTGTTCTCCATTTTCCGGTTGGATATAAACTTCAAGGTTGATATCGTAGTTTTTGTCGCCTTCAAATTTTAAATAATCTAAAACTTCAGGATCCTGAGTTGGAGAAGCGGTTCTGAATGGCTCCAGAGCTTCAAGTGTAACTACCCATGGAGAGATAGATGAACCGAAGTTTTTGGCAAGAAATGGTCCTAGCGGAACATATTCCCATGCCTGGATATCTCTTGCAGACCAGTCATTGAATACCACCATTCCGAAGATGGCATCTTCTGCTTCTTTGGTAGAAATACTTTCTCCCATCTCTGTATTTTTGTTGATGATGAAAGCCATTTCCAATTCAAAATCCAATTGCTTACATGGTCCGAAAACAGGTTTGTCTGCATCAGCAGGTTTCATCTGACCTTTTGGGCGGTTGATTTCCGTTCCTGAAACTACGATAGAAGAAGCTCTTCCGTGGTAACCTACCGGTAGGTGCTTCCAGTTGGGTAATAATGCATTTGCAGGGTCACGGAACATTTTTCCTACATTGGTAGCATGTTCGATGCTGCTGTAAAAATCTGTGTAGTTCGGGATATGAACAGGCATCATCATTTTTACCTTAT
This sequence comes from Chryseobacterium sp. Tr-659, assembly GCF_011752975.1. Taxonomy (GTDB): domain Bacteria; phylum Bacteroidota; class Bacteroidia; order Flavobacteriales; family Weeksellaceae; genus Chryseobacterium. The sequence goes on from NZ_VWWP01000010.1 coordinate 92,754, forward strand.
CAAGGTCATAGAAAGCTTCTTCGATAGTTTTCTGATCTTTTGATAATGCGGAGCCTTCCTGCAATAATGTTTGGATTTTAGTACGAACAGCATTGGTTACAGGTTTTCCCAATTCAATAAACTCATTGATGGTGTATGCTTCAAAAACATTGTCGTCTAATCCTTCAATATCTTCAAAATAGCCAAGATCGTACAGTGTTGCAAGATCCACTACCTGATCTCCGATTCTTGTACAGCATCCGATGTATTCTTTATTAAAAACTGCGACTCCGAAAGGAATATTGTGTATAGAAAAATCCGAATTTGAGGAATAGTCTACAAATGATTTCATAAGTTTAGATTTAAGTTAGATTACAATATTATCCGGAAGATTTCCAGATATTTATTTTGCCTTTTTGGTTGAGTAAGATGCTTCATCAATCCATCTGTCTTTGGTATTGACATCGATGAGGTACAGAATATTATCCTGCTGCGTCAACAGTAATGTTTTCGTAACAGGCATCGGGATCTTTTTATTTTCAAGCATATCTGCTCTTAAAGAAATAATATTTTTCTTTCTGACAACGTCTCCGGTGAAAACATTGGAACTGCTTTCTCCTGTGGCTTTATCATCAAATACTTCTACATAAGTGGCATTATTTCCTTTGATAATAATAAAATCACGTTCTGTATGATCGGCTTCATCTTTAATGAAAACAAATTTTTTGTTGTCAATATTTACATTTTCAAGATGCTGATTGATGCCTTTTCTTTGCTCAAGTCGGTTAAGGATTTCATTCAGTGATCCATATTGAGCTTTGAGCCCTAAAGTTCCAAGGAAAAAAATCCCGATTAAAAATTTTCTCATATACTGTGTTTTATAAAAAAGTTTTGCCAGAATACTGTATCCTGACAAAACTTAATATTTCTTAACGTAAAATTAAAGATTACCTCTTCTTTCCTGTTCTCTTTCTAATGCTTCGAACAAAGCTTTGAAGTTTCCGGCACCAAAACTCTGTGCACCGTGTCTTTCAATGATTTCGAAGAATAGAGTAGGGCGGTCTTCTACAGGCTTGGTAAAGATCTGAAGTAAGTACCCTTCTTCATCATGATCAATAAGTATACCTAACTCCTGAAGTTTTTTAAGATCTTCATCAATATGGCCTACTCTTTCAGGAACCATGTCATAATAAGCTTCAGGTGGAGCAGAAAGAAACTCTACACCACGTTTTTTTAATTCGGTTACTGTGTGGATGATATCTTTTGTAGCCACAGCAATGTGTTGCACACCTTCACCTTCGTAGAAATCAAGATATTCTTCTACCTGAGATTTCTTTTTGCCTTCTGCAGGTTCATTGATAGGGAATTTTGCATATCCGTTTCCGTTGGACATTACTTTAGACATCAATGCAGAATATTCTGTGTTGATCTGTTTGTCATCAAAAGAAAGGATGTTTACGAATCCCATTACTTTCTCGTACCATTCCACAGTTGGGATCATTCTGTTCCAGTCTACATTTCCTACACAGTGGTCTACATACAATAAACCTGCTTCTTCAGGTTTGTAATCGCTTTCCCACTTTTCATACCCAGGCATGAAAGCACCATTGTAATTTTTTCTTTCAATAAACATGTGAACGGTTTCTCCATAAGTATAGATTCCGGACATTCTTACCTCACCATGCTCATCAGTTAAAGTTACAGGCTCTAAATAGGGTTTTCCACCTCTTTTAGTAGTCTCTTCGAAAGCTGCATAAGCGTCATCTACCCAAAGTGCCAAAATTTTTACCCCGTCACCATGTTTTTTTACGTGTTCGCTGATAGGAGAATCAGACTTAAGCCCGGTAGTTAATACCAATCTGATTTTTCCCTGTTGAAGCACATAAGATGCGCGGTCTCTCACTCCTGTTTCAGGACCGGCATAAGCCACAGACTGAAAACCGAAAGCGGTTTTGTAATAATGGGCAGCCTGTTTTGCATTTCCTACATAAAACTCAATATAATCTGTACCGTTAATCGGTAAGAAATTCTCTGCTTGAGCAATTTTCTCGGCAAATGTAAGTGTTGACATATTTTCTCTTTTACTTTTATTTTATTGGTATGCAAATTACAAAAAACTTGGACATGGCGAAAATATTCCATAATAATCCTTGAATATATTTAACATAAAGTTAAAGAAGAGTTCACTTAAGTATATTTAAGTTTCTTACGTTTAATATGGGCTACCTACATTTGTAATACAAAAGACAAGTGAAAAAAATATTTCGAAACATGAAAGCCGTAGAGATTCTCTACGGCTTTCTTATGAATGGGTTTCTATTTTTCTGTTGAGTCTCCCCGCATCGGGGTTATAATTGTCCCAGATTTTCCAGGTATTATCTATTTTTTTGATAAAATAAATCTGAGTGCTTAACTGATTGACAAAATGTTCTTCACCTGTTTCGCCTACTTTAAACAGGAGATTCCAGAATTCCTGGGATTCCAGTATCTTTTTGTCCGGTTCATCAGTAACGACGTTGATGTCAAAAACTTCGTAATTCGAACGGTTATTTTTAGTTACCAGCTGAAAGTCTTTGTCACACAATTCTTTACTGAACTGTGAAACTCTTTCCAGAAATGGAGAATCTTCGAATACCAGTTCTTTAAAAATCCCGGTATTATGATTGGGAAACTGTTTACAGAATTCAAATGCTATGGAACAGTAATCATAAACCATCTGGGTGAGAAAAGACAGGTCGTTCGTTTGCTGGTTGTCTTCTTTTTTGTGTCTTACAGAAAGGATATAATCATTAAGATCTTTATAGCCTAGAAAAATACAGATCTTATCCAGTGTTTTTAAGAACCTGAGATCACTGTGGGTTTTATCCTGATAGTCGTTTTCAAAAAAACGTTGTAAAGTAACATGAGAAATGGTGTTTCCAATCTCGAATTTTTTCCCTCCTTTCAATTCATCAGCTTCAGAGAGTTCTTCTTTTATTATTTCGGAAAGAATAATATAATGGCTTCTCTTCCATTCATTCACATTCCCCAAAACAGAATTCCTTACTTTCGAATGCTTTACAACTTCTTCTCGTATAGAATTATATATAGTCTTCAATTTCCTTGTTTTAGAAAGAGTTTTATCAAAAATACTGCCAAAATGTTAAAGTTTTTTTATGATTCTATTTATCAGGCTTCAAAATTTGTTTTCGTATTTTGCATAAAAACAGCAGCGGGAGACTTTTGTGGTTTGATTATCAGTGTTTAAATCTTTCAAAAGCCGCCCTTTCCAGCATCTCTCTGTCATCAGGATGAGCAATACTGATCAGCTCCTGTGCTCTCTGGCGTAGATTTTTACCATACAGATAAGCTGTTCCGTATTCAGTAACTACATAATGGATATGGCCTCTTGTTGTTACTACACCGGCCCCTTGTTTAAGGAAAGGAACAATTCGTGAAATGCCTTTTTTTGTTCTTGCCGTAATAGCAATGATGGGTTTTCCGTCTTCGCTTAAAGCTGCGCCACGCATGAAATCCATCTGTCCTCCGATCCCACTGTACTGCATAGTTCCGATGGAGTCTGCGCAAACCTGTCCGGTAAGATCTATTTCAATAGCTGAATTGATGGCTACCATTTTTTTGTTTCGCATGATATTGATCGGAAAGTTAACTTCACTTACGTCTCTGAATGCAAATACAGTATTGTCATCCACATAATCATAAAGTTTTCTGGTTCCGAAACAGAAACTGGTAATGGTTTTATTATCGTTGTAGCCTTTGTATTTGTTGTTGATCACGTCATCCTGAATCAGATCAATAACCCCGTCGCTTAGCATTTCAGTATGGATTCCCAGATCTTTGTGATTGGTTAAACATTTTAAAACCGCATCAGGAATAGTTCCGATCCCCATCTGAAGAGTAGATCTGTCTTCGATAAGTTCAGCTACATTTTTCCCTACAAGCATTTCTTCCGGACCTACCTTTGAACCATAATCTACGGTAGGAAGTTCTTCCTCATGCCAAACCAGTTTATGAATTCTGCTGATGTGAATCATACCATCTCCATGAGTTCTCGGCATTCTCGGATTGACAATGGCAACAATGATTTTTGCGGTATCTACAGCTGCTCTTGCAATATCTACAGAAGTTCCTAAAGTACAAAAACAATGTTTGTCCGGTGGAGAAACGGTAATCAGAGCCACATCAAGAGGAAGGATGTTTTTTCTGAATAAAATAGGAATTTCACTTAGAAATACGGGAACAAAATCTCCTCTGTCAGAATTTACAGCATCACGAACAGGAGTAGAAACAAATAAAGAATTGATAAAAAAGCTGTCTTTGTATTCCGGCTTTGCAATTTCTACTTTTCCCTGCTGGGTAATAGAAACCATTTCTACATTTTCCAACCGGTGTGATTGTCTTGCCAGCTCATCAATCAGGTAGTTGGGCGTACAAGCACTGCCATGGAAAAATACACGGTTCCCACTTTTTATCGTATATATTGCTTCTTCAGCACTGATGTAATTATTCATATATTCTGTTTTTTGATAGGATGTTAATCGTATTTCTTACCTCATAAAATACCTCTCTTCTTTCAAAGATAGTCTTTATACTGATACCTATTTCAAATAATTTGGATATCATGAAAAGACTTTTGTCATGTGGAATAGATTGGGATAAGTCAAAAAAAATAAAGGACTAAATGCCATGGCATTCAGTCCTTTTTATGATTATACGTGTATCATGCGTTACAGACCATAGAGTCTTTTACATACACATACCGTATGAGCAGAATTTTCAGGATAAGTACAAAAATCTTCAGGAAGTGCTTCTACAAATTGATTCATAAGTTGAACACAAACAACTCGAGTTGGATTATTCCCTCCTTTTACATTTTTTAATTCGTTTCTCTTTAATTTTTTAAGATTTTTCATGAATAATTTTTGGTATTAGTTTTTCCTACTCATATAGCTTTTCGGATTACGCTTTTAAAATCTTTTAAATTTAAAAATTAATTCCGATATATATGATTTATTCGAAAAAAACCGCCATTAAACCTTGAAAAAGTCAATGACGGTCAATTATTTTAAAACTTTACTTAAACCATACCCAGGTTAATTGGAAATTTCAACTGCTGTTTTCTGCTTCATACTTCCGGTTTCTGAGAATCTCAAATGCCAGCTGAATGCTTCTTCCAGTAAATGCGGCGTGTGTCCGCCCCTTTCACAGGCTCTGTCAAAATAAGATTGTAATTCTTCTTTATAATCCGGATGAACACAGTTTTCAATGATTTTCTGAGCTCTTTCTCTTGGAGCTAAACCTCTTAGATCGGCTAATCCAATATCTGTTACCAGAATATCTACATCATGTTCTGTATGATCCGTATGTGAAACCATTGGAAGAACATGAGAAATATTGTTTCCTTTTGATGCGGCCTGTGTTACAAAAATACTTAGGTAAGCATTTCTTGCAAAGTCTCCGGAACCCCCGATTCCGTTCATGATTTTAGTACCTCCGATATGAGTAGAGTTTACATTTCCATAAATGTCAAACTCAATGGCGGTGTTGATGGCAATCACACCCAATCTTCTGATCAGTCCCGGTGTATTGGAGATATTCTGAGGCCTTAAAACAAATTTTTCTTTATATTTAGACAGGTTGCCCAGAACTCTTTCATAGCATTCCTGAGAAACAGTGATGGATGATGCTGATGCAAAACTTAATTTACCGGAATCTATTAAATCGAAAGTACTGTCCTGAAGCACTTCTGAAAACATTGTAAGGTCATAAAAATTACTATCCTTAAAGCCTGTAAGAACAGCATTGGCCACTTTACCAATGCCTGCCTGAAGAGGAAGGAGCCTGTCTGTAAGTCTTCCTAAACGAACTTCATTTTCAAAGAAATCAAGGAGATGTCTGGCAATTGCAGTTGTTTTTTCATCTGGCTCTGCAATATCCGCGGGGCTGTCTTTAAGATTCGTAAAAACAATGGCTTCAATTTTATTGGGATCAACAGGAATACTTTTTCTGCCGATCTTATTCCATGGAGCAACAATTGGAATCACATTTCTGTATGGATAATCTTCTGCCTGATAGATATCGTGAATTCCATACACTTCCTCAGGAACTTCCGTATTAATCTCAATAATGACCTTTTTAGCTAAAGCCGCGAATGTGACTGAATTCCCTACCGAAGTAGTAGGTACAATGCTTCCGTCCCTTTCAATATAAGCCGCTTCTATAACTGCTACGTCAATACTCTGAAGATTTTTAGTGTGAAGAAGTTCTGCACTTTCGCTTAAATGCTGGTCAATGAAAAGTATTTCACCTTTATTGATCTTATTTCTTAAAATAGGATCCACCTGAAACGGCATCCTTTTCTTTAAAACGTCAGCTTCTGCTAATTTTCCGTCGGTTCCATGCCCTAGTGAAGCGCCGGTCATGAGTGTGACCTTCAGGTTTTCGGTTTTTCCTCTTTCTGCGAGTGCCGGCAAAATAGCTTTGCTGTCTCCCGCTTTTGTAAAGCCGCTTGATCCTATGATCATTCCGTCTTTAATCATTTTTACAGCATTTTCTGCTGTGGTTACTTTTTGGTGTAGACTTTCTAATCTGATTCTTTCTAACATGTAATATTGATTTTGTTTTAAACCACCATTACTTAGGATGCGTTATGAAAAATAATGATGGTTAAATATGTTAACCATACCTCACAAATTTACGAAAAAAGACGCTTTAAATAAAGGATTTAAAGCGTCTTTTGTATGTATTCAGTAATACTTTTCTGAAATTAAAAGAAAGTATTTTTATTGTTTTATTCTAACCATGAAGTTTTGTAAGACGGATCTTCCACTTTTAAAGCTTCTTCCGTAATCTTTAACGGACGGAAAGGATCTACCATTACGGCATATTCTTCAGTGAATTTTTTACCAATACTTCTTTCCATAGCACCTGGATGAGGACCATGTACAATTCCTCCCGGGTGAAGAGTGAAGTCCATCAGATCGATATGATTACGGCTCATAAAATCACCTTCCGTATAGAATAATACCTCATCAGAATCAATATTGGAGTGATTGTAAGGAGCCGGAATGGCCTGTGGATGGTAATCATACATTCTTGCACAGAATGAGCAGACAACAAAATTATGTCCCTCAAAATTCTGGTGAACCGGTGGCGGCTGGTGAATTCTTCCGGTAATTGGTTCAAAGTTTTTGATATTGAATTTATAAGGATAGAAATACCCGTCCCAGCCGACTACATCAAACGGATGTGTTGCATAAATGAAGTCTGTGATCTGGTTTTCTTTTTTTACTTTAATTAAAAACTCTCCCTTTTCGTCTTTGGGTTCTTTGAAAGCAGGAGCAATGATATCTCTTTCACAGAACGGAGAATGTTCCAAAAGCTGGCCGAATTCATTTCTGTATCTCTTCGGAGTATAAATAGGAGAGTGGCTCTCCAACACAAAAAATACAGTATCGTTAGATTTCAATTCTACCTGATAAATGGTTCCTCTTGGGATGATAAGGTAATCACCGGTCACAAATTCAAGATCTCCTACAAATGTTTTTAAAATTCCGGTTCCCTGGTGAACGTATAAAAGTTCATCACATTCCGCATTTTTGTAGAAATAATCCATCGATTTTCTAGGTTTAGCCAATCCCATTTTCAGATCATTGTTCATCAAAAGGATCTTTCGGCTGTCCATAAAATCGTCTTCAGGAGTAACATTCATTCCTTTAAACATTCTTGGAGCCACATTTTTCTCCACGGCTATTTTAGGAGTTACATCTTTCGGTTCGCCGATAGATTTGATCTGTGTAGGGCGGTGAATATGATATAACAGGGAAGAAATGCCATGAAAACCTTCTGTGCCGAAAAGCTGTTCATAGTAAAATTTATCTTCCGGAGACTTAAAGATAGTATGTCTTTTTGGTGGGATGTTTCCCGATAGATGATATCTCATTTTACTTTCATTGTAGTTTCTCAAATTTAATCATTTTTCATGAATTCGCTGAATCAATATTTTTCTGAAAGTTTTGTATTTAAAAAATAATTGTTAGATTTGTCTAACAATTTTAATTTCATGAAGCGAATATTATTTTCTATTACTTTTTTATCATCGTATTGTTTTGCGCAGGAGACAGACAGTTTGAGCTTACAGTCAAATAAAAATCTAGATTCTGCCAGAGTTACCAAAAGAGAAATCAAGACGAGTAATATAGAGGATGTAGTGGTTACCGGAACCATAAAACCGATGAGCAGGTCGAAAAGCCCTGTGGCTGTTGAGATTTACAGTCAGAAATTTTTTCAGAAAAACCCGACTCCAAGTATCTTCGAAGCCATAGCAATGGTGAACGGAGTAAAACCCCAGCTGAATTGTTCTGTATGCAACACGGGAGATATTCATATCAATGGATTGGAAGGACCTTACACGATGATCTTAATTGATGGAATGCCGATTGTAAGTTCACTCTCCACCGTATATGGACTAAGCGGAATTCCGAACAGCCTGGTAGATAGGATAGAAGTGGTAAAAGGACCTGCCTCTTCCATTTATGGGTCGGAAGCTATGGGAGGAGTGATCAATATTATCACCAAAAATGCACTGACAGCCCCAAAACTGAGTGTAGATTTAATGACTACTACATGGAGTGAGAATAATCTTGACCTTTCAACAAAGTTTAATGTAGGAAAGAATGCAGCTTCATTATTAAGCTTGAACTATTTCAGTTTTCAGGAAAGAATAGACCAGAATAAAGATAATTTTACGGATGCTACTTTACAAAGCAGGATTTCTGTTTTTAACAAATGGAACTTTCAGAGAAAAGAAAACAGACAGGCTAGCTTTGCCATGAGATATCTGTATGAAGACCGTTTCGGAGGAGAAATGCAATGGAACAAATCTTTCCGTGGCAGTGATGAGGTATACGGAGAAAGTATCTATACCAATAGAGCGGAAATTTTCGGACTGTATGAATGGCCGATGAAAGAACATATCGTGACACAGTTTTCCTACAACTATCATGATCAGAATTCGTTTTACGGAGCCAATCCTTTTAATGCTATACAAAAGGTAGCTTTTGTTCAGACGTATTGGGACAGAAGTTTCGGAAAACATGATATCACAGCCGGGCTTACTTTCAAAAGAACTTTTTACGATGACAATACTCCCGGAACTCTGGCCTCAGACGGTATAACCAATGCTCCTATGAAATCTCCGATCTGGGGAGCTTTTGTTCAGGATCAATGGGAAATCAATGATAAAAATACCTTGTTGATTGGATACCGATATGATTACGATAAAGTGCATCACTCCGTACATTCACCAAGATTTGCATGGAAGTTTTCACCCAATCCTTATCATACCTTACGTTTCAATTTCGGAACAGGGTTTAGAGTGGTTAATCTGTTTACAGAGGATCATGCTGCGTTGACAGGTTCCCGGGAAGTTGTTGTAAAATCTGATCTGAAGCCCGAAAGATCAGTGAACGGAAATTTAAATTACATCTGGAAAATCCCTGTTGGAAACCGTTTGCTGAATTTTGATGCTTCTGCATTTTATACTTATTTCAGCAATAAGATTGTTGGTGATTTTGATTCTGATCCGAATAAAATTATCTACGACAATCTGCATGGATACGGAATTTCAAGAGGTGCTTCCCTGAACGTGGATTTTGCTTTTCAGTTTCCGTTGAGTGTTAATCTTGGGGTAACTTATCTTGATGTATATCAGAAATATGATAATGAAAATCAAAAAACGCAGCAACTTCACGCACCGAAATGGAGCGGAACTTATAATCTGACCTATAAATTCCCGAATAATCTGACGGTTGATTTTACCGGACAGTTTTACGGACCAATGAGACTCCCTGTATTACCTAATGATTACCGTCCGGAATACTCGCCATTTTATTCTCTGGCCAATATTCAGATTTCAAAGAGTTTCAAATCCGGGTTTGAAGTGTATTGCGGAATTAAAAATTTATTCAATTTTACTCCTAAAGATCCTTTGATGAGACCGTTTGATCCGTTTGATAAATATGTTGATGATCCGGTTAATAATCCTAATCATTATACTTTCGATACGGCATATGGCTATGCTCCTATGCAGCGGATCAGAGGGTTTCTTGGAGTGAAATATACTTTGAAATGAGAACTTTTGCTTTATTTTTAATGTTTGTGCCTTGTCTTTATCTGTGTCAGATGAAGACAGGCACTTTTTCTGAATGGGAAGCTTTACGAAAAGAAGCTCCCAAGCCTATGGTGATCCATCTTTATACTGATTGGTGTACGGTCTGTAAAATTGAATCTTTCCGTTTGAATAAAGACAAAGAACTGGTCAGCATGATGAATGAACATTTCTATTTTATCAATTTTGAAGCTGAGAAGACAAAAGAGAAAATCCTGTTTCAAGGTCAGGAATTTGTATATCTGCAGAATGGAAATTCCGGAATTCACGAGCTGGCTCTGGCATTATCCAGGAATAAGAACCAGCCTGTTTATCCGTTATGGATATTTCTGGATAAAAATCAGAAATTAATATTTTATCAGGAAGGGCAGATGATTCCTGAAAAGATGAAGCAGAAACTGATGGAGATTTCTGGTTGGTAAAGTATTTGTTTGGCAAACGCGGAGGCGCAAAAAAAATATCATGCTGTTTTAAAGCGCAAGAAAATCAAAGATTTTTTCAGCAAAAAATAAATTATATAGTATTAGGAATATAAAATTTTCTCGAAGATAAAATCCTTGTGTCTTATAAAAAGGTTAAAAAGAAATATTTTTGCGCCTTCGCGTTATCCAACTTTAAAAAAGTCCTATAGATTATACAAGTTTTTAAGTGGGTTGAGTCTTGAAAACTTGTGAGAATATTCTGATTTTTAAATATTTAAATCATTCAATTTTTCAATCTTTTAATTCTTTCCTTCTGCATCTATCAGCACGGCCAGCTGAATACAAGGTTCATCAGAACGGTTGCTCCAGGCATGATTGGTTCCTCGCTGAATGACAATATCTCCAGGCTTGAGAAGTGTTTCTTCCTCTTCCATAATCAGATAAAGTTCTCCGGAAAGGATGACGATATAATCCAATGTTGGAGTTTGATGCATCATCGGATGAGGTTGTCCGGCTTTGAAATCTATGCCGAGGTCTTTATCCGGCGGGATAATAACATATCTGAAATAAGTTCCGTTTGAGGGCGTTTGCGGAAATCCGGTATTGGGAATTATCGTTTCGAAATTCAGACTTGCCGGCATCTGCTGGGTATTCCAAATATCTGAGATAATAAGACCGGGGAGATGTTCAACAGTATTTTTAACCAGACCATCTTCAACGATAGCTGATTTTCCGTCTTTGATGCCTGTTACAATACGTCTGGGTATTTTATTCATTTTTTTAATGTTTCATGATGAGTTTATGACCTTGTGTCTGATTATTTTTTAAGATAGAATGCGCTTTTAAAACAGTTTCCAACGAAAGATTTCCTATCGTTTTATATTGAGGAGGGGTAATGGTACCCGCTTCAATCATTTTTTTGATTTCTATCAGGCTGTTTTGGTAATATTCATATTTTTTAATCATGCTGTATGCGTAATTGGAAATATTCATCATCATACTTCCTTTATTAAAAAGAAGTTCATGAGCTTCTTTTGTTACCAAAGCGGTTACATCTACATAAGTTCCGTTGATTTTTAAAACTTCAGCAGTGATTTCAGCCATTTTATTTCCCACGAGGTCAATTCCAATTTCAAAAGGCTTGTTATTATTAGCTTTTAAAAGATTGTGAACAAGGCTTTCGTCTTGATAGCTGATGATTTGATGTTTTTCTAAACCCATATTCAAAAGGTTATGTCTGCTGGTTTCACTGCCGGCAGTTGCTACGATTCTGCGAATATTATTAGCCCATAAAAGTTTAATCAAAAATGAACCGACACCTCCTGTTGCTCCTGTGACAAGAACTGTGTTTTCCGGGTGTAATTTTAAGCGCTTAAAAATCTGTAAAGAAGTAATGCCAACTGATGGAATGGAAGCTGCCTGTTCAAAAGAAATATTTTCGGGTTTAAGCGAAACAATAGCCTCAGGGACAGTAATATATTCAGTATAAGTGCCATTGCTGCCCATAGAGCCGCTGCCGCAATAGACTTCATCTCCAATATTAAATTGTGTAACTTCGGAACCTTTATCTACAATGATTCCTGATAATTCCCTTCCTAATATCGGTGAACAGATCAGTTTTCGTTCCAGTTCATTTTCCAGCATCTGATAATCAATGGGATTAAAACCACTGGCTTTAATGTGAATGAGAACTTCGCTGTTTTTGGGTTGTGGCTGGTCCGCAATTCCATCTTCAAGCTGGAAGTTATTATTTAAAATGACTGCTTTCATATTGTTTGTTTTGCTGAACAAATGTAAATACAGAATAGTTTATATTTGCTACCAGTTAACAAATGGTAACCAGTTACCTTAATGAAACTATCATGGCAAAGATTAAAGAAAACGGAACCGAAAGAGAAGCAACCTGTACAGAGGAATTATTCGCAATGCGTGATAGTCTGGATGTATTGGGAGGGAAATGGAAACTGATGATCCTGCGTTATCTTACCAATAGAACAGATCAGCAGATTCATTTTAAAAAACTGGAACGTGGAATTGGAGGTATTTCTGCAAAAATGCTGAGCAAAGAATTAAAAGAGCTGGAAACCAATCTTCTCATCACAAGAACAATTCAGGATACGAAGCCGATTACAGTGGTTTATGCCGTAACTGAATACGGGAAATCGGTATTTCCCGTGACTGAAACACTTGTGAACTGGGGATTGCTTCACCGGGAAAAGATCAAGGAATCCATGGGATGATTATTTTAATTTTACCAATGAGAAGATTAAAAAATTGTGGGTTTAAAGCTTTGTATGATTGGTTAAATCTGCATGAACCTTTTAAAAATCTATTTTAGTAAAACAGCAATGATTGCCAGAATAGCAGGAAGCGCCTGTACAAAGAATATCTTTTTCGTTGCTGAGATGGCTCCATAAATTCCGGCCACTGCTACACATCCTAAAAAGAATAAAGCTATATTGGTTTGCCATTGCGGATCTTTAATCAAAAATGACCAGATCAGTCCTGCCGCCAGGAAGCCATTATAAAGCCCCTGATTGGCAGCTAATCCTTTGGTAGGCTTAAACATTTCTGCAGGCAGAGCTGCTTTAAAGACCTCCTTACCTTTGGTTTCCCAGGCAAACATTTCCATCCAAAGGATATAAAGATGTTCTAGTGCAACAATTGCAATCAGAATTTTAGCAACGACTTCCATGATTTGATATTTTGTCATTGTAAAACTAAAAAAATAAAGTTAAGTTTGAGTATTAATTTGCAGGATGGATACTTTCAAAGCACATTTAAATAAATTTATTACGGTAACAGATGAGGAATTTGCTTCCATTATCACTTTTTTCCAGGTAAAGGATGTAAAGAAGAAACAGAATCTGATGGTTGACGGAGAGATTTGTAGAAACCTTTATTTTGTAGTGAAAGGTTGTCTTAGAAAGTTTTTTGTGAATGAGAAAGGAGTAGAATCTACCACCCAGTTCGCCATTGAAAACTGGTGGATCACTGATACATTTGCTTATGAAAGACAGCTGCAGTCAGATTTTAATATACAGGCTGTAGAACATTCAACCATTTTGGTAATTGATTTTAAAACCCAGGAGCTGCTTTTTGAAAAACATCCGAAAATGGAGCGTTATTTCAGAATTGTTTACCAGCGTGCATATGCCGCTTCAGAGAGAAAGATCCGTTACTTATATGAATATTCAAGAGAAGAGTTGTATGTACATTTCAGTACGCTGTATCCTTGGTTCATTCAACGGATTCCTCAATATCTTGTAGCCTCTTTTCTGGGATTTACTCCGGAATATTTAAGCGAAATTAAAGCAAAATTACGTTCTTAAACCAGTTTAAGTTTTTTATGGATTGAAAACCGGAAATTTGTCATGTATTTAAAAGCCAGTACAATGACAGATCAACAACCTCAGTTTCCTCAGTTATTTTTAAGACTTGCTATTTCAGTGACTATGCTTTCTGCTGTTGCAGACCGGTTTGGTTTCTGGGGTGAAAATGCGGCATGGGGAAATATGGCCAACTTTTCGGCCTATACAAGAAAACTAACCTTTTTCCTCCCAGAGGTGCTGAGTACATGCTCTGCATATGCTGCAACTTTTTTCGAAATTCTTTTTCCGTTGATGCTGATTCTGGGATTTAAAACCAGAATTGCCGCCTATGGAAGCAGTCTTTTATTGCTGATTTTTGCCATTTCAATGGCCATTGCGCTGGGACCTAAAGCCCCTTTAGATTATTCTGTTTGGGTAGGCAGCGCAGGAGCACTTTTATTGGCTGTTCAAAAACAATATTCTTTTAGTATAGATCAATCAACCCAAAAATAATATAATAATGAGCGCAAGATTAAATATTGCAACAACAGATTCAGCGGCTTACAAAGCGATGTTAGGATTGGAAGGCTACCTTCAGACGATTTCTTTAAATCACATTCAGAAAGAATTAATTAAAATCAGAGCTTCACAAATCAATAAATGTGCATTTTGCCTTGATATGCATGCAAAAGACGCCTTAAAATATGGTGAAACTCCCCAAAGGATTTTTATTCTGGAGGGATGGAGAGAAGCAAAAGAGTTCTTTACTGAAGAAGAACAGGTACTTTTGGCGATGACAGAAGAGATTACGTTGATCAGTGATAAAGGTTTAACGGATGAAACCTTTGAGAAAGCAAAACAGTTCTTTGATGATGCACAAATTGCACAAATCATCATGGCTATTGTAACCATTAATGCTTGGAACAGGATTGCGATAAGTACGCATCTCCCGATTGAAAAATAATTTAGAGAGGGAGAAGGGAAAGGGAAGAGGGGAGCTGGAAGCGAGAAGTGCTATTAGGCTATAAATAACTGACAGCCATTTTATTTGAATTAATTACTATTATGTAAACGAATATAGCTTCAGCTGTTATCCGAACCATAATAACTTCCATCTTCCTTCTTCACTTTCCCAGTTTCTTACCCTATTTCGTCTAATGCAGAGTTGATCAAATTCAGTTCCGTTTCAGATAAATCAATAGACATCGCTTTTGCATTTTCAATTGCCTGCTGAGCATTTCTTGCTCCGGCTAAAACCACTGTGATGGCAGGTTGAAGTGCCGTCCATCGAAGTACCAGCTGAGACAGGCTGCTTCCTTTTTCCTGAGCTATCGGTTCTATTTTTTCAAGGAAATTTTTTACCTTATTGAAATCAAATTGTGAAAAATAACCATTTCTGTGATCACTGTCCTTCAGTTTATTTTCTTTGAAATATTTACCGGTTAAGAGACCTCTTTCCATAGGGCTGTAAACGATAATTCCTGAATTGTTTTCCAGAGAATAAGGGACAAGATCTTTTTCAATAGTACGGTTCAGCATACTGTAAGAAACCTGATTGCTGGCTAATGGCAACGTTTTATGAGCTTCTTCCATTTGTGTTACGCTGTAATTACTTACTCCTGCAGCACGTATTTTTCCCTGTTGTATCAGTAATTCCATGGCTTCCATGGTTTCGCTGATAGGTGTAGTGGCATCTGGCCAGTGAAGCTGCAAAAGGTCGATATAATCTGTTCCCAGCCTTTGTAAGCTTTCTTCCACTTCTTTGATGATATTTTCTTTTGAGGCGAATTTATATACCGGAATTGTTTTACCTTCATCATTCGCATCAAAGAAGAATTCTCCTTTTCCATGGTTGCTGCCGTCCCATACCAACCCGAATTTCGTCAGTAATTGAATTTTCGAGCGGTCTTTTCCCTTAATAGCTTCCCCGATCATTTCCTCACTCAGACCGAAACCATAGAACGGTGCCGTATCGATAGAGGTTACCCCATGATCCAATGAGGCATGAATAGAATTGATGGAGTCTTGTTTTTCATTTCCACCCCACATATTTCCACCGATGGCGAAAGCTCCGTGTGTGATTACGGACAGCTCGAGATCGGTGTTCCCTAATTTTCTATATTCCATTTTTATTTATCTTAATATTGCTGTTAATTTTCGTTTTTAAATAATAGAAGTAGTATATATCTGAGGAATTTCCTGAAGTTTTTCTTCAATCAAAGCTCCGAATGCCTTAATGTAGGGCTGTTGATTGTGTAGAGTGAGCCCTGCTTCATTTTTCCATATCTCATAAAACACGAATTGGTTTTTATCTTCAATTCCCTGATGAAGATTGTAAAGTTCACAGGCTTCTTCTTTTCTGGTTTCTTTTACCATATTCTGAAGAACTTTCAGTACTTCTGCCTGATGTTCTTCTTTTGCTTTAATAATTGCTGTAAGGTGGATTTTCATTATACTAATTCCGGTTTTAATTCTTTTTCAAATACATTTCTCACGTGTTCTCTGTAGCGTTTCATATCCCGTTCCACATTTGCATTCTTTTCCACATCATGAAAGTGAAAACTTTCCATTTTTTCAAGAGAAACGAAAGCATTCATTCTATGGAACCCAAATAATGCTCCATCATCTACACTAGTTTCATTGAAGAATTCTCCGGGCAGGGTGAAGGCTGTTGACGGAGCATTCCAGCTTGTGGTGAGCATATACTTTCTTCCGCCGAGCATTCCTCCCGTACCATAATTGATCTCCGGATTCTCAGCGCTTCTTCCATCACTCATATAAATTCCTTTTGCATGACCGGCTGTAAAAACTTCATCAATATATTTTTTCAGGCCGTTCGGAAGCTGAAACCACCAGATCGGGGTATGATAAATGATATAGTCGGCCCATACAAATTTCTGAACTTCTTCATTTTTATCATAATGCTCACTGACATTGGTTATTTTTATTTCTACATTTTCAAACTCCTTAAGAACCTGTAATGTATTTTCTGCAATTGTCTGATTATATTTTCCTCCGGAATGTCCAAAGTTTTGTCCACCGTTGATGATTAATACTTTTTTCATTTTTTTTATGATTGTTTAAATTTTACTCTGCAAAGTTAGGACGGAGTTTTGTATAATAAAAATAATATAAATTATAGTAAAGTATCATTAAAATTATAGTTTATATGATTTTACATTTTGAATTTAGAGCTATTCAAATCAGTAACTAATTCTTCAAAATTGACTATTTTCCTCTTTATGGTAAAATGTCATCTTATATCTGAACCGAAATTCCCTTCCGTCATGTACATTTGTTTAACAAATTGAAGGACAATGATACAGATTGCAGTTTTTAGTGATGTACACGGAAATCTTCCTGCACTGGAAGTCGTGCTGAATGATATTGAACAAAGAGGAATTCATCAGAAATTCTGTCTGGGAGATCTGGTTGATTTTGCACCTTGGGGAAATGAGGTGATAGAAAAAATCAGAAGTATGAATATTCCTTGTTTAATGGGGAATCATGATGAAAGAATTGCTTTTGATATTCCTGTAACTCCTTTAAGCAAACATTCTGAAGAAGAAACAAAAGCCAGATATATTGCTATTGATCATTCCAAAAGGCATATCTCTTTAGAAAACAAAAAGTTTTTATCCGAATTGCCTTTTCATTTAAAATTAAACTATAAAATAAAGAATAAGTATTGGAATATTCAGTTGGTTCACTCCAGTCTTGAAAGCAATGATACCTATTTATATGAATCCGAAAATAATGAAGTTTTCACAGGCATGCTCAAAAAATCAGGAGCTGATGTCGTAGTGATGGGACATACGCATTTATCATTTAAAAAACAGTTTGAAAATAAGAAATGGGCAATTAATTGCGGATCTGTTGGCCGTTCGAAAGAGGAAAACAGGCTGGCTTCTTATCTTATTCTGACTTTTGATGAAGAAAAGATCACACCTGAAATTATACAATTGAGCTATCCGCTTGAAGAAACAATCCGTGGCATAGAGGAAAGTGAGATTCCTGATTATTATTCCCGTTTTTTGAAAAATGAAATAATAAACAATGAAGTACTCTCATAATTACTATTATAATTTGAAACTTTTATGATTGAATAAACTGTGTTTTTTGTTTTTCATAGACAATTAATTTAAGATTTTCTTTTTCTTCTTCATTTTTAAAATATACAAATTATATATTTTTTATTTGTATGATTTTGATTATGAATTGTTTGTGTTTATTCGAACTTTCGTATGTAAGTATTCGAACTCATTTTATTATTGAAATCAGTTCGAATACTTTTATTGAGACTTTTTTGAAGATTCTCTGAAGGATATTTGCAGCAGATTATTAAAATCAAAGTCAAATTAAAATTTAGAAATCATGAAAAAAGCAATTCTTTTTATTTTTTTACTATTATCAGTATTGGGTGTGGCACAATTACAAAAAGTGAAAATTGATACCCTTTTAACTCCTGAAATTGGCGGGATAAAACAAGCAATAGATATTAAAACAAGTGACTCCGGTAAGCCTGTACTTTTATTTTTATCAGGTGGTCCTGGAAGTTCAATGAGAAAAAATGCAGATTCTTTTACGAATATGTTAAAGGATCAATTTACCATTGTTCAATGGGATCAGAGAGATGCCGGAAAAACCCTTGAACTAAATCCTTCTCCCGTTCAGCCTTCAGTAGAGCTTATGGGAAAAGACACTTATCAGGTTATCAATTTCCTAAGGAAAGAATTAAAACAGGAAAAAATATATCTATTGGGAAGTTCTTGGGGAAATGCCTTAGGCTTTTACATTGTTAGAAATCATCCTGAACTTTTACATGCTTATTTTGCGGTAAATCCAGTTGTTAGCCAGTTGACGAGTGAGAAGGAGTTGCTTGCTGTTTTAAAAGATCATTTTAAAGAAAACCCTGTTGCCAGTAAAGAATTAGCAAGTGTACATATTCCTTTCACAGTTGACGAAGACTTATTTTATTTAAGAAAATGGCTCTTTTATAAAGACGGGAAGCAGTATGTTACAGGTGACGATTTCAAGAAAGGTTTTCTTCAGTGGTCAAAAACATGGTCGCCTGCATGGAATGAAGTGATGAATATAGATCTGCCAAAGACCCTAAAGAAAGTGGAGTGTCCTATTTATTTTTTTGTGGGTAAAAACGACATTCAAACTTCTACCAGAATTACAACTGAATACTTTCAAAAGGTAAAAGCCCCGAAGAAAGATCTGTTTTTATTTGAAAATTCAGGCCATCAGATTCATAAAGATGAGCCGCAAAAGTTTCAGGAGACAATCATTCAAATTGTGAAATAATGTGAGTTCAGTTCATCCAAATCAAGAGCGAGAGTCTGGAAACAGGAAGGTAATGCATTGCAGTTGAGTAGATATTTTTGATTAAATAATTTAAAAACCCAATACAATCAGATTGTGATTGACATATAAAGATCATTTAACTTCCTGTTTCCAGATTCAAGCTTCCTGATGTTACCAAAATCATTTAAAATTAAAATAATAAATAAATGATATATTCAAAAAATATGTATTACTATTATAATTGTTTTGTAATTTTGTATCATAATATTAATGAATAACATATGGTCAATTTAGAATGGTACAGAACTTTCAAAGCGATCTATAAAACAGGAACCTTAACCGGAGCGGCCGATGCTTTATTTATATCGCAGCCCGGAGTAAGCTTACATCTGAGTTCACTGGAAGCTTATGTAGGGTATAAACTTTTTGACAGAACAGGAAGGAAAATGATTCCTACGGAAAGAGGAAAAGTATTATTCAATGCAGTTTCCGAGCCGCTTTCCAGATTGGAAGATGCAGAAAAAAACTTTCAGAAATCTACAGAGAAGCATACCCCTACCATCAGTGTGGGAATGTGCTTTGAAACTTTTCAGACGACATTAGAACAATATGTTTCTACCTTACCCTTCAACCTGATCATCAGTTTCGGAGAGTATCCGGAAATGCTGGATCAGCTTGATAAAGGAATTCTTGATCTCATCATTACCCCAAAAAAAGGATCTTCACCTAATATTGAACATGAAGCATTTTCTTCTGAACAGATTATTCTTGTAGGCGGAAAAGATGTAGATTCCGACAGCTTCGGAAAAGTGTTAAGAAAAAAAGATCCTGAACGGATCGAAGAATGGCTGAAGAATGAAAAATGGTACGGAACCACCGGAGATATGGAACATCTTTTTCAATATTGGATACTGAACTTCGGGCATAAACCGGATTTTCGCCCTAATTATATTGTTCCCAATTTAAATTCCATTATCCGTTGTCTGAAAGGAGGAACGGGATTGGCGGTCGTACCGGATTTTCTATGCAAAAATGCCATTGAGAACGGAGAAATAAAGCTTATCTGGGAAGGAAAAAAGAAGCTTGAAAATACACTTTATTTCGGTTGCAGAAAGAAAACAAACTACCAGACCGAAATAGATCATATCAAAACCTTATTCCGTAAGGTGATGAGTAAGTAAAATCATATCCCGCATCTGCAGTCCGTTTTCAAAAATTGGAGATGGATAATTTTTCAGGAAAAAATCTTTACGGATCCCTTTTTTAATGAATCCGTTTTTCTCATAAAACTGAATCTGCTGGAATCCTGTATCCGATGTTCCAACGGTGAGGGTTTTATAATGGTTATCTCTGGCAATTTCTTTCGCTTTATCGATGAGAATACTTCCGATTCCTTTGCTTCTGTAAGGTTCAGCAACAGCAATGTTTTTAATCTCAAGCTCCGTATCTGTATTTTTGTATAAGGCCATAACAGCAATATTTTCAGCTCCGTTCCATAGAAGGTAAATATCGGAACTGAAAATATACTGATTAATAGCGTCTACGGTCTCATCTGCCAGCAAAAGCAGGTCATATGGAATTGCCGTTCCTGAATCTGTTTTATTAAAAGTAAATTGTTCCATTTACAGGCTCATATGAATAAGCGGATAATCCTTTCCCGATCCGTCTTTTTCTGATCTTCCTATAACTTTGAATCCCATTTTTTCATAAAACCCGATGGCCTGAGGATTCTGTTCATTTACATCTACTTTTGTAAGACCTGTTTCCTCTTTCATAAACTGATATAACTTTTTCCCGTAGCCTTTCCCACGCATATCATTATGAATGAAAAGCATTTCCAGATTTCCTTCAGCCACTGAAGCGAAGCCCTGGGCTTCTCCATTTTCTGTAATTAAATAGACTTCCAGATTGGGAAGATAATCCCTGGGAATTACTTCTTTAAAATGATGAAAGTCTTCTTCCGAAAGAAAGTCGTGGGTCGCTTTTACAGCAGATTCCCAGATCTCCATGATTCTTGCATAATCCTCTGCTGCGGCAAGCCTGATTTGATGTGACATGATTTTAAATTTGAACAAAAATAATGATTATAAGCCAGATTCCGGAAGTTTGAAACAATAGTTATGGTGTAAACCATCTGTGGGAGAAACTTATGATATTCAATCTCTAAAAAACAGTAAAATTGGTAGGCCATAATCCCGATTTTTTGTCGCAAATTTGTTTAATCACTTTATATTAAAAATTTAAAATAGAGATTATGCAAAAGAAAACCTATACAGGACAGCCTGTGGTAACTTTAAATAATGGAGTTGAGATTCCCGCACTAGGATTTGGTGTATGGCAGATGGATAACCTGAAAGAATGTGAAGATGCTGTGATTAAAGCAATTCAGACAGGATACAGAATGATCGACACAGCTGCTATCTATCAGAATGAAACTGCGGTTGGTGCTGCCGTTAAGAATAGTGGAGTAGGCAGGGATGAATTGTTTATCACTTCAAAAGTATGGGTTCAGGATCATGGGTATGAAAAAGCAAAAAGCGCTTTTCAGAGAACCTTAGACAGACTGCAGATGGATTATCTGGATATGTATCTTATCCACTGGCCTTACGGAGATTTTATCGGAACATGGAAGGCACTGGAAGAACTATATCATGCAGGAAAGATTAAAGCAATAGGGGTATGTAACTTTACTGTTGAGAAATTAGAAGAACTGAAAGCTAATTCAACCGTTTTACCTGTTATCAACCAGATTGAATTACATCCTGTATTTCAGCAGAAAGAATTGCAGGTTTATGACAGAGAGAATAATATTGTAACACAGCCGTGGAGCCCGCTTGGGAACGGAAATGCGAATCTTCTAACGAATGCCGATCTGAAAGCTATCGCTGAAAAATATGGAAAAACCGTTGCTCAGGTAATTCTGAGATGGCATTTACAGGAAGGGTTTGTAGTGATTCCGAAATCTGTAACTCCATCGAGAATTGAAGAGAACTTTAATGTCTTTGATTTCGAACTGACAGAAGCTGAAATGGATATTGTTCGCTCTTTGGATACTGGGAAAAGACTATTCTTCGATCCGAAAGATCCGGAATGGGAGCAGAAAATGCTGAAATCAGTAGCAGATATTTAATAAATAAAAGATTAAAATATTTCCTGCAGATCCCACAAATTTCAAAGAGTAAAATCTAAGTTATCTGTGAGCTCTGCGGGAATTTTATTTTTTATTCAGGAGTGAGTAATATCATATCCATTGAAAATGGGTTGTTTCTATTTTTCGTACCTTTTTATTTAAAATAATTTTATGTTCTGGCCGGATACAATCAGTAAAAAATTAAGCATCAAATATCCTGTTATTCAGGCTCCGATGTTTGGCGTAAGCACACCGAAAATGACTGCAGCTGCAGCAAAAGCAGATTGTCTGGGATCATTGGCATTGGCAGATCTTTCTGCAGATCAGTCTGTGGAACTGATCAGAGAGACAAAGAAACTTACAGACAGGCCTTTTGCAACAAATATTTTTGTACACCACATTCCTGAAGTAACAGACACTTTAAGAGAGGAATTTGGTAAAGCAAAACAGTTTTTAGAGCAATTGGCGGCATCTCATCATATTGAAGTCAGGTTTCCGGATCTTGAAGATATTAAAGTAAACAGTTATCATGAACAGGTAGATGCAATAATTGAAGAAAACTGTAAAATGGTAAGCTTTACTTTCGGAAATCTGGATGATCAGAGTATTCAGAAATTAAAAGAAAGTGGAGCAACCTTGATTGGTACCTGTAATTCGGTAAAAGAAGCTTTGGCTCTGGAAAAATCAGGAATTGATATCATTTGTGTTCAGGGAATTGAGGCAGGAGGTCACAGAGGCACTTTTGAGACGGAATCTATTCCGCAGATCGGAGGAATGTCTCTATTATCACAGGTCTTCGATCAAGTAAGTGTTCCGTTGATCTATGCTGGCGGAATGTATAATGCGAGAACTTTATGCGCTGCAAAGGATTTAGGAGCTCAGGGGTTTCAGGTTGGAAGTCTTTTATTGGCTTCTCAGGAAAGTGCTTTGCAGCCTTTTGAAAAAGAAAGATTGAAAAAGGTAAAAGAAGAAGAAATTGTTCTGACGAAGAGTTTTTCCGGGCGATATGCCCGTGGAATTAATAATATTTATATTCAGGCTGTTGAAAATTCAGGATATATCTTACCATATCCCTATCAGAACAAACTTACAGGAGCTTTACGTAAGGCCGCAAAATCTCTTCAAAATTCAGAATTCGTTAATATTTGGGCGGGACAGTCTATTCAACATTACAGTGAGCAGTCAACAGAAGAAATTTTAAGACAGTTTATAGCGGATGCAGAAATTATTTAAATCAAAGCTGTTTGAACTTAACCACAAAGTCACAAACGTTTTTTATTTTTCAACACTTTAGCCCACTTTAGAAAGCTTAGAGAAATATCACACATTTAAGTTCACATATGATGAAAATCTTTGATTTTCAACAAGACTTTAGTGTACTTTTTTACACACAAAGCATTTAACTTAAATAGCTTAAGTGTTTAAAATGCTTTTGTGTCTTTTGTGGTCAAGTAAAAAAATTAAACATACTTATCTTTATAAAACAAGTGATATAAAAAAGCATTCCTTTAATTTTAAAAGAATGCTTTTTTATGAGTTGTATAAAGTTTCTATTTTGTAAGGTCCAGGCCACCAAAGTTTCCGGAACTCATCATCAAATAAACTCCATTCGTTTTATCCAGAGTATTCCAGTAGGCATGCAGATCTTCTGCATTGGTGAAAACTTTTAAATGGTTATTCTTGAATTTCTCTTTAATAAATTCAGGAGAAATAGGTTCCATTCTTTTGATCTTTAAAGCATCTTCGGAATAAAAGACTACTGCTTCATCAAGACCGTCCATTGCGTGGTCATATTGTTCCAGAAAAGCAGGATTTAAACTGGAATAAGTATGAAGTTCCAGGAACCCGTATTTCTTATCATTTTTAAATTGCTCTTTAAAAGCTTTTACCGCAGCTTTTACCTTGCTTGGTGCATGGGCGAAATCTTTATAAAGCGTTCCTTTATCTTCTCTTTCTACTTTTTCAAGACGTTTGGAGGCTCCTTTGAAGCTCATGATTGCTTCGTAGAAGTCTTCATCCATAATACCCAGCTGCTGGCAGATATGTCTTGCTCCTTCAAGGTTCAATAAATTATGGGCACCAAAAACAGAAAGCGGAACATCACCCATTTCTGTTTTTAAATATACTTTACCATTACTGATTTCGTATTCAGGAGTCTTGTATGGGATTTTTCTAAAATAATTCTCAGCATTGTCCACAACTTTTACCACTTCCGGATCTTCTTCATTATATACCAGAACTCCTCCAGCTGTAATACTTGCTACAAACTTTCTGAACTGGTCAATATAATCATCAAAGGTTTTGAAAACATTGATATGATCCCATGCAATACCGCTCATTAAAGCGATATTCGGCTGATATAATAAAAATTTCGAACGAAGATCAATAGGCGAGGAAAGGTATTCATCACCTTCCAAAACCATAAAGTCATTATCCTGAGTAAGTTTCACCATACAGTCAAAGCCTTCAAGCTGTGCTCCCACCATGAAATCTACATCTTTTTGATGGAAATTCAATACGTGAAGAATCATTGAGGTAATAGTTGTTTTACCATGAGAACCTGCAATAACCACTCTGGTTTTATTTTTTGACTGCTCGTACAGGAATTCAGGATAAGAATATATTTTCAGTCCCAGTTCTTTGGCTCTTGCCAGCTCAGGATTGTCCTGGTGGGCATGCATTCCAAGAATGACCGCATCAATGTCCGGAGTGATTTTTTCCGGGAACCAGCCCATTTCCTGAGGTAGGATTCCTTTCTTTTCCAATCTGGATTTTGAAGGTTCAAAAATAGCGTCATCAGAACCAGTCACCTGATATCCTTTATCTTTTAATGCTATGGCAAGATTATGCATGGCACTTCCGCCTATGGCAATGAAATGGGTTTTCAATTCTATTTACTTTTTTTTACATTAGTATTAATGATCTGCTGGAAAGCCTCGAGAATATTGTTCCAGTTGGTCTGATAATTCGGGATGATCAGACTGGCATCTGATTTACTGCCTTCATTAGGACCTTTCTTGATGTTGATGGAAGTTGAAATATTATCGTACAATTTTTTACGATCTTCCTGTATTCTTCTGAAGTTATTCTGAGAAAGAACCTGTTCCAGTTTCTTTAGATCTTCATTGGAAATTTTAAAATCCTGTTTGTATTTTTTTCCTTGTCCTTCAAAAGAATAATGTGCATTATTTCCTTTTATAAGCAGGTTTTCATATACGGGAGCAAAGCCTCCGCTTTTCGAATAGCTGATATCAAAATCCGAATATACCTTTTGGCTGTTGCATGAAACTAATACTATGATTGCGAATAAGATTCCAAGTATTTTGTTCATAATCTTTAATTTTACTTTAATTATTTGAGTCCTTTTGTTCTAATTTTTTAGCTTTAAGTTCTTCATCATAACTGTGTAATAGGTTGAAAGCTTCTGTCTGCTCAATGGCAGTCATAATTTTCAATAAGATTTCCGGTGCTTTTTCATTATCATAATCGATATCCAGAGGAGCTTTGAATTCCATGGTAGGTTTTACACCGGTAACCTTTACACGGAGTCCTTTTTTATCAAAGGCTCTTCTGAAGCCATTTATTTTGATAGGTATTACAATAGGACGCTGATTCTTTACGAGTTTGGCAGTTCCTCTTCGTCCCTGTGCAAAAGCTGAAGTAGTACCTTGAGGGAAAGTTGCTACCCAGCCATTGTCTAATGCCTTCATAATATTATCTACCTCGCTCATGTCTACCATTCTGTTGACATTTTTACCTTCTGCTCTCCAGGTTCTCTTTACAGTTACAGCTCCTGCAATTTTAAAAATTTTAGGAAGAATGCCTTTGTTCATGGTTTCTTCAGCTGCTACATAGTAAAAATCGATCTTGGGGTTCAAAAGGTAGATCGGGTTTTTTATAGTGTTCAAATATCCGTTATTTACTGCACAGAATGCATGGTACATTGCTGCTACATCTGCAAAGTAAGTCTGGTGGTTAGATACAAACAGTACGTTGGAGTCCGGCAGATCCACAAGGTGCTCTGTACCGGTTATCTTTAACTTATTAAAGCCGTTGAACCTTCTGTATGATACAACTCCTAAAATAAAAATAATAAACCTTTTCAAAAAATAAGGTGTACCGAATGCATCGGTGAAAATATTTTTCTTCGCCATTTTTCAATTAAACACGGTAGTGCAAAGTTACATTTTTTTCAGCAACTGACTGAATTCACTTAATATCATTGCTGTAGCACCCCAGATAATGTATCCGTTGAAATTGATAACAGGAACTTCATGCCCTCCCGCGCTGGGAAGAGCCATGATTTCAGGAGTATCAGACAGACTCAGGAATGAAGTAATAGGAAATTCAATGGTTTCTACTGCTTCTGTCTGTTGGAGGATAAAGGCCGGATTCTTTTTAGTATAGGAAATATAAGGATATACATAAAAATTGCTGGGAGGAATATAAATGGGAGACATTTCTCTGATAATCCTTACATAATGTTTATCTATCCCGATCTCTTCTGAAGTTTCCCGAACAGCAGTTTCTGCAAAATCCCTGTCCATTTCTTCGCGTTTACCGCCGGGGAGTGAGATTTGCCCGCTATGTCTGTCGTGCTCGTTGATCGTTCTCTGGATCAATGGAAAATACCACTCGTTGTTTTTCAGGTATAAAACGATATTGACAGCCGCAAATTTAGGGTTCTTTGCCAGTACTTCATCATAAGTGAAAACGGGGCGGTAGGGAGGGGAGAACACCCCATGAGCATGCTCACCGGGAAGCGATACGCTTTTTATCTTTCTCAATAAATCTTTTCCAAAACTTTCCATACTTCAAATTTAACAATATATCTTGAAGTAATAAGGGCCTTAACATATATTAACCTACTAGGAGATTGATTAAAAAAATGAAATGATTGGAAGAGGATGGAAATGCTGATTTTTTAATAATAAATTTTGCCATGAAACAGGATGGATACATCCCTGAAAAAGTAATCAACCTTTTGGCTTAGTAAAATTCCTTTGCAGTATTCTTAGTTTTCAACTCCCGGTTTTCTACGATAAATTTTCCGTATTTTTCCCTAACTGAAACCCATGACCGCCTAAAACGGTAAACAGTGACATTCAGAACTGTAAACCGTGACTTTTGAAATTTACTCTTTGCCCGTGGTTTTTCATTTTGATATACAGTATACCTTTGTCTGACTATTAACCAATTAATTTTTACTAAGATGAAAAATTTACTTACAGGTGTACTTACACTATTCGCCATGAGTTTCGGCTTCGCTCAGTTTAATATTGATGTGACTACCCAAACAGGAAACTTGAATGCTGCTACTGTAGACCAGACAGGTCTATTGAATATTAACTCTCTTACACAGACTGGGAATCGTAATACCGCTGATATTGATCAGGTAGGTATTTTAAACGTCAATACTGCAAAAAGTACAGGAAACAGAAACTCTGTAGATGTAGATCAGGTGGGTATAGGAAACTCAAATGAGGTAACCCAGGTGGGAAATAGAAACTCTGCTTCAACATGGCAGCTCGGATTGTTTAATTCTACAGAACAAACTCAGATTGGAAGAAGAAATGATGCTTCTTCAGTACAGGTCGGTATTGGTAATGCTGTCGTTCAGTATCAGGATGGAAGAAGAAATGAGGCTTCAGCTATTCAGGCAGGAAGTAATAATACAGCGTATCAGGTTCAGCTAGGAAGAAGAAATGAAGCAAGCGGCGTTCAGGTAGGTTCAGGTAATTTACTAGTTCAGTATCAGGATGGTAATGATAACACTGCAACTAATGCCCAGGCTGGTAATAACAACGTAGCAGCTTCTGTTCAGATGGGAAATGATAATACTTCCGTAGGAATACAGGCTGGTAACAGCAACCAGCTTTATCAGGTCCAGTTAGGAAACTCCAATACGGCCATTGACCTTCAGATGGGTAACGGTAACTTTACCTGGGTAACTCAGACTGGTGATTCTCATATTCACCTTGGAACTCAGATGGGTAATGCTAACTCTATGATTGTGAATCAGTCCAATTAAGAAGCCCTGAAACATACTGTAAATCTTAGAAATTGTAAGGGAGAAACTACAGGTTTCTCCTTTTTTAGCTTCCAGCCGGAATATACCCGGAAACCATGATTTTATATCAGTACCTGCTGGATGTGTTTTCTCCGGTTTACGATTAGTGTACCTTTAATAAAAAAAATAATGCCATGTTTACCTTGAGATGGAGTGTCTTTGCTCTTTTTGCATTATTGCCTTTACAAGCACAGGAAATTGACTGGGATAAGATCAACAGCAATACAGTCTTTAATCTTATACTTAGACAGAATCTCGATCAGAGATCTTCTTATTCCAATATCATTCAGATGGGTAATTATAACAATGCTGAACTTTCTCTTAATGCCAGAACTAATATCGTTGTAAAACAGCTGGGAGACTTTAATACGCTTTATTTTGTCAACTCATTTACAGATAAAGAAACAAAAGCTGCCGTTACTGCACAAGGAAACAACAATATTATTGATGTTACGGGAAGCAACAGTATTTCAAATGGAATGCAGATCAATGTAAAAGGAGATAATAGAACGGTTTTCATGAGAAATTATTAAAACACATGTGATGAAGCTTTTATATTCCCTCAGCCTGAACACTTTTTTTATCTTCCTGTCTGTATGGTTGTATGGGCAGGATGATAAAAAAGTAAATGCGAAGATCGAAAGCAGCATTCTTGAGAATCAGATCAGATTGAAAGCTATCGTAATGAATAATACGGCTGTTTACAAAGAACTGAATTATCTTCTCGTTTCCATTAAAAAGGGCAGTGGAGGAAATCTCTCCAACAATCAGCAAAGCGGTAAATTTTCCGTCAATCCTAATGAAGTAAAAGTACTGTCAGAAATCAGTGTAAACTTGGAATCAAAAGATGCCCTGAAAGCATTTCTTTATATCAGAGATGAAGAAACTCAAAAGTTAGTAGCAAAAGACAGTCTTGAACTCAACAGTGATCTTTTTAAAAAGAAAACAGCTAAGATCGAGGAGGATGCCGCTTATGAACTCAGAGGACTTACAATTGATGAAACCAAAACCAAGGTCGGGAAAGACTTTTATGATATGTTTTATATGCAGTATAGTCAGCTTCCTGATAAAAGCAGTAGTGCTGTTACTATTACTGAACTCCCTCTTCGCGGAACAAGCGGTCAGATCAATATTCAGATTGATGATAAAATTATTTACAGTTTTATGACCAATCCGGGGGAAGATTATCTCAATGAACAGCTGGCTTTCAGTTTAAAATACATCAAAGAATTTAATGCAAAGAAAAACCTCATTAAAAATGAATTTATCTATTAAAAATGTCCGCCATGAAAACGTTTACCATTATTTTGAGCTTTATTGCTGGTATTTTCTACGGAAAATCTCAGCAGCTCGTCTATAAGCCTGTAAACCCGGCTTTCGGAGGAGATACTTTCAATTATCAATGGCTTTTAAGTTCAGCCAATGCACAAAATCAGTTTGATCAAAAAAACGATTACAGTAATTTACTGGATAAGGTAAATTCCCTCGACAGTTTCACCCAAAGCCTCAACAGGCAGGTGCTCAGCCAGCTTTCCCAAAAGCTTTTTGAACAGCAGTTCGGAGATGGAAATATAAAACCCGGAAACTATCTCTTCGGATCACTTTATTTACAGATTACCAATACCAATCAGGGACTTTTAATCAATATTTTGGATACCAGCAATGGCGATCAGTCCGAGATCGTAATTCCGAAATAGGAAAATAATCAAAAAAATAGACTTACCATGAGAACCTATACTTACACCAGAATCTTTTTCTGTAGTTTCCTGCTATGTGTTTTGCAGGCTTGTAGTTCGATCTTTGGCTTACCCTCGGATCCCGAAAAGCCAACGATGGGGGAGGTTACCTCCTCTACCGCAGAATTGAAAAATCTCCCTCTGCCCAAAGAGAAGATTGTAATAGGCGTTTATAAGTTCAGAGATCAGACAGGCCAGTATAAACCCTCCGAAAATGGCAATAACTGGAGTACGGCTGTACCGCAAGGAACTACCACTATTCTTATCAAAGCATTGGAAGACAGTCATTGGTTTATCCCGATTGAAAGGGAAAACATTGCGAACCTTCTCAATGAAAGACAAATCATCCGATCCACAAGACAAGAATATATAAAAGATTCGGATAAAAACAATCAGTCCCTGCCGCCACTTCTGTATGCCGGAATTCTTCTGGAAGGCGGCGTCATCTCTTACGACAGCAATATTCTGACCGGCGGACTTGGAGCAAGATATTTCGGAATCGGAGCATCTACACAATATCGTCAGGATAGGATTACCATTTACCTTCGTGCTGTTTCTACTCTTAACGGGGAAATTCTTAAAACAGTATATACTTCCAAAACAATTCTTTCCACCAGTGTAAACGGAAGCTTTTTCAGGTATATTGATACCGAAAGACTTCTGGAAGCAGAGGTAGGATTAACCCAGAACGAACCCGTGCAGCTTGCCGTAACCGAAGCCATTGAAAAAGCCGTAAAATCGCTTATTGTAGAAGGGATCAGAGATAAAATATGGGGGAAAGCAGTGGACGACACCAATGGTTATCAGGCTTTGATCAATGAATACAACAGAGAACAGGAACAAAATAACGGAAGAGTGATAGGCGGAAGATTTCCTGAAAACTACAGGCAGAAAATGTCCGTGTTTGCTAATGTTGAAGCACAAAAGGTGAGAGATGATTATGTGAATGCAAAAATGAATGTAGGAGGAAAAGTGGGTGTTAAGTATTTTCTTAATCCCTATTTTAATGTTGAGGTTAACGGCAGTTATTTTACCCTTGAAAATGAAAATATTGTGAAAAGGAGTTATTTCGGTCCTGAAGTTAACCTGGAATATATTCTTTTCCCTAAATATAAATTCAGCCCCTACATTTACGGTGGAGCAGGAGCAATGTATTCGAAATATAAGCCTCAATATAAAGGTCAGTTCGGGGGCGGTTTTGAATATATGGCTGGTCACAACGTTTCACTGAGAGCTTCAGCTCAATATGATCTCGGTTTCAAAGATAACTGGGAAGGCCTTGTTAACGGAAAAAGGAAAGATCAGGCCTTACGTTTCGCTTTAGGAATCAATTTTTACCTTGGAAACAAATAAAAACACGAATTATGAAAACTTTAATAAAAATACTCAGCATATTCATCTTTGCTTTTTGTCTGTTTTCATGTAATGAAGATCTTGTAGAACAGGCTCAGACAGGAATATTAAAAGGAAAAGTAGTAAAAAGAGGAAGCAATGTGCCTATCCCTAATGTAAAAATTTTTACAACTCCCACCACACAAACCGTTTTTAGCGGTACAGACGGTTCTTTTGAGATCGATGCCATGCCCGTTGGGAATTATTCTGTAAAGGCAGAGCTTTCAGGATATATTACCAATTTTCAGGCGGTTAATATACAGAATCAGAATCAGATGGTAACCGTTGTCTTTGAAATGAATGACGATACATCATTGAATTCTCCTCCCACTACACCGCAACTCCTAAGTCCGATAGATAATGCGGTAAACCAGCCCCTAAGTGTTGAATTAACCTGGAGCGCAACAGATCCGGATACAACGGATGTTTTAAAGTACAGTTTGACAATTAAAAATAATCTTGACACTAACGTGATTCAGGTTAATGATTTGACAGCTAATCATTATACGCTTTCAAATCTGAAGTTTGGTGTAAGTTACTTCTGGCAGGTGTCTGTTTCGGACGGCATTCACCAGCCAGTTTTAAGCTCTATCAGCAAATTTACAACCAATACGGTTCCGGCTAACCGATATCATTATGTGCAGAAACAGAACGGGAATTTTGTGATCTTATCCAGCAATGCCCAGGGAACCAGCTTCCAGTTTACAGACTCATCCTACAACAGCTGGCGGCCAAGAATGAATAATAATGCCGGTCTCATTGCATTTCTGCGTACAGAAGGGGGAAGCACTCATATCTATACAGCCAATCCGGACGGTTCCAATCCTTTTAAAGTAACCACAGTTCCCGTAGCTGGCTTTAATAATTATGAAATGGATTTTGCCTGGAGTACCAACGGTAAAGAACTTATTTATTCCAATTTTAATAAACTGTACAGGATTAATAAAGACGGAAGCGGTTTGACACTGGTTTATACAACTCCGGACGGAAGCATGATCTCAGAATGTGATTGGAGTTATGACGGAAGCAGGATCGCTTTAAAAACCAATGATTACAGCGGATACAATACGAAAATTTATATCATAGATACCGTAGGAAATGTTCTAAAAACTGTATTGTCCGGATCTGCAGGTGCAAGTGGCGGTGTTAATTTTTCAGTAGACGGTCAGCTTCTTCTGTTTACCCGTGATGTTTCAGGATATCAGGATGGAAGCGGAAATTACCGTCAGCTGGATTCCCATATTTTTATTTATAATCTGGTTACTGATACAGTTACCGACATTTCAACAGTAAGCGAAAAGGCTATGGGAACAAATGATCTTGATCCGAGGTTCTCTCCTAATAATGCTCAGGTGATCTTTATGAATACTTCCAATGATAATATTTCTCAAAAAAATATCATGGTAATAGACTTGAATAGCAGTCTCACAGATCTTACAAGGTCTGCACTATTCAGCAACGGAGAAATGCCGGATTATGAATAGAGAAGCCTGGAGTTAAAGTTTTGGATTAAGGATTTGGAGAAGAGATATAATTTGGGAACATGAATCCATAATGTGATGGGTGCCAAATATAGAATTATTGATTTGAATAGTTATAGTTAAAGGTTTAAAGTTTAGTAATGTGATTATTATTTAGTTTCTTACTTCAAATCCTGATTCCTGAACATTAATTCTTATAATAGAGTTGCCCGCCTGGTTTCGCCCCATCTATAAAAAATCAGGCACAAAAAAATTCCAGACTGCAAGGTTTGGAATTTTTTGTGTTCTTCAGGTTGTGGGATTTTTTTCAGTCGATAATATGATTTTCTATGGCATATTTTACAATTCCAACGGAATTTTTTGCGTTGAGTTTCAAAAGAATTCTTTTTCTGTGGGTTTCTACCGTATTGATGCTGATAAAAAGTTTTTCGGAGATATCTTTGCTGCTGTATCCGTCACAGATAAGTTTAAGAATTTCCATTTCGCGGCGGGTAAGCGGATCTTTAATATGGAGATTTTGTTTTCCTTGTTCGTGGCTGATGAAACTGATCATTCTTTCTTTCGCATGATCACAGATATAGATCTCATTAAGTAGCAATGCATTAATGGATTTAAGGAATTCATCATATTTGCAGTTTTTGTCCAGATAACTTTTAATGCCTTTGTTGAAAAGCTTCCGGATATCGGTCACATCATAGCAGTTTCCGATGACAATAATCTTGGTATTCTCGTGTTGAGAAATAATGTTTTCTACCAATTTGTACAGTTCTGTGAGCATGAGCATGTTAGAGCTCATCACAAGAATCTCGGGAGGTTCATCTTTTAAATGTTTGGAAAGGGTTTCTAGAGAATTACAGATGTCAATTGTGCTGAAAATTTTGCTTTGTGTAAGCAGTTTTGATAACCCTTCAGTATATAACATGGGTTCATCAAAAATAGTCAATCTTGGCTTCATCATGGTTGGTTTTGTTTATATAAAAATATAAAAAAAACTTTACATTTTGAATTAAATTGTTATAAATTTTCATTTTTTAATATTTATTTAATCAATATAATGTTGTTTTTATTGATTATTCTTTAAATAATTCTCTTTTTGTGGAGTTTTGAATGGAAAAATTAGACTTATTGTTGTTTAAATGTAGTATTAATGGCTGTTATCGGATTGTTTTTTGTTGTAGTAAATTATTTAACTAACATAATGGGGATATGCTTAACCGGAAAATTAACCGAATTGGCAATGAAACAAAATTCATGCGCTTTATGATGAAGTTGCTCTGCTTTCTCAATCATTGATTCTTCGGCAACCGTTACCTGAGGATGTAAAGTTACTTCGGTGAAATGACCGCTGCCATTCGTTGTTTCTGCCATTATACCTGTGGCTTCATCTGTGTATTCTGTAACAATAATGCCGGCTTCAGAACAAAAATGAAGATACCATAGCATATGACAGGAAGAAATTGACGATAAAAACATTTCCTCAGGGTTATATTTGGTTTTGTCCCCGCGGAAAGCCGGATCAGAAGAGCCTTCAATCTTTACTTTGTTTTCTGCTGAAATAATGTGGCTTCTTTCATATTCTCTGTAACCGCTTGTTCCCGTTCCTTCATTTCCTGTCCATTGAACAGTGATTTTGTAATGGTGGTTTTTCATGTTATAAAATGAATCAATTGGGTTTAGCCCAAACCTGCAATCAGGAATCAGCTTTTTAATGATTATGTTTTGACTAAAATAATAAAAAAAACCTCCAGCTCAGCTGAAGGTTTGAATTTTGTCTTAATTAGAAAATTCTATCAATTCTTCTTTTTTGGAATTGTAGATTTTGTATTCTAAATATTTAAAAGAATCCCTTGGAACAATGGTTACCCATTTTTTGTATTTCATAAACCATTTCATCTGGATACTTTTAATACCTTTTGTTAAATAGGCTTCTACAAACGGGTGTACATGCAGATAAATTTTTCCTTTTTCTTTCTGCAGGATATTTCTTAAGGTTTCACCCATTCTTTCCACGATGACAATCGGAGCTACAATCTCTCCGTCTTTGTTCGGGTTTTCTTCTTTGGTATCGATCTGTTTTTCCGGACGGTTTCTTTGTCTGGTGATCTGAATCAGACCGAATTTACTTGGAGGAAGAATTTTGTGACGGGCTTTGTCACGCTTCATTTCCTCTCTAAGATGTTCATAAAGATCTCTTCTGTGATCAGAATTCGGCATATCTATGAAATCGATTACGATGATACCTCCCATGTCGCGGAGGCGAAGTTGTCTTGCGATCTCAGTAGCGGCCATTTTGTTCACTTTCAGTGCATGCTCTTTATTGACAGCGGTCCCGGTTGTAATATTGTTTCCGGAGTTGACATCAACAACGTGAAGTGCCTCTGTGTGTTCAATAACAAGATAAGCGCCTTTGGAACTCGGAATGTTTACGTGTTTTCCGAAGCTCTGTTTAAGCTGTTTTTCAACATTGTAATATTCCAGAAGTGGAATATGAGAATCATAAAACTGGACAATATTTTTCTTTTCAGGAGCAATAACTTCTATGTAGTTTTTCATTTCGTTCACCATCTGTTCATCGTCACAAATGATATTTACGAAGTCCTGATTAAAATTGTCTCTCAAAATAGCTGAAGCTTTGTCTTCTTCGCTTAAAACTTTGGACGGGACTTTATTTCTCTGGATATTTTTAAAAGTGCTTTCCCATTTCTGAACCAATTGATTCATGTCATTATGGAGATCAGCTACTTTCTTACCTTCCGCTACCGTTCTGATAATAACTCCGAATCCTTCCGGTTTGATACTATCAATAAGGGTTCTGAGTCTTTCTTTTTCCTCCGAGCTTCTGATCTTTTTGGAAATTGAAACTTTATTGTCGAAAGGAATTAGAACCAGGAAACGTCCTGTAAGTGAAATCTGGGTAGAAATCCTGGGACCTTTTGTAGAGATAGGTTCCTTGGTAATCTGCAATAAAACAACATCGTCTTTTGCAATTACTTTATCTACCGTTCCGTTTTTGTCTATTTCGGGTTGTATCTCGAAATTCTTTAAGCTTGAAGTGCTTTGTTTCTTAGAAATAGTATCTCTTAAAAACTTTCTGTATGTAAGATACTGAGGCCCCAGATCCTGGTAATGCAGAAAGGCATCTTTATCATATCCGATATTAACGAATGCCGCATTCAGATTAGGTGCCAGTTTTTTTACTTTTCCTATAAACAGATCTCCAACTATAAAATCGCTTTTGTCTTCTTGCTCATGAAGTTCACATAGTCTTCCGTCTTCCAGCAGGGCAATCTTTGTAAGATCATCTTCATGCGAAACTATTAGTTCTTTCTTCATTTTGTTATAAGATAAAATTGTTAAGATTATAGGAGTTGGATGTTGTTCTCGATTAATTCATCTATTAAATATAATAATTTTGAATGAAAACCATTATATGTTTGTTAAAATAATATTTGAAACCATCCGTTTTCCGCGGAATCTTATAGTTGCAAACAAAAATATAGTTAGTGAACTTTAGAAATTTAAATCCACCAACTATATTATTATATTGTAAATCTCGAGAAGAGGAGATTATTTTTTCTTATGTCTGTTTGCTCTTCTTCTTTTCTTTCTTTTGTGAGTTGCAACCTTGTGTCTTTTTCTTTTCTTTCCGCTTGGCATAATTTTAATTTTTTAGTAACTAGTTAATATTCAGTTAATGTTCTTATTTTACTGCAACTTTAGTTTTTACTTTCTCAACAAAAGATTTTGAAGGTTTGAAAGCAGGAATGTTATGAGCAGGAATCTCAATTGCAGTGTTTTTAGAAATATTTCTTCCTGTTTTAGCAGCTCTTGTTTTAATGATAAAAGATCCAAAACCTCTTAGATAAACGTTATCCCCATTATACATAGAAGTTCTGATCTCCTGCATAAAAGCTTCTACAACTTTCTGTGTTTCATTCTTTTCTGTTCCCAATTTATTTGAGATGGTGTTTACCAATTCTGCCTTTGTCATTTCCTTATTTTAATTTTAAATTTTAGGTGTGCAAATTTAGTTAAAAAAATTGAATACTAGCAAATTAGTGGCAAAATATTTTTATTCAAAGAGTTGGAGTTTTAATGTATACACTATATTAAGCTTGGCTTAAAATAATTTAACAATTTAATAATGTAGCGGTATAGCTGTGCAGAATCGCGAAAAAAAAATCTTAGAAAAATAGGGGTGAGGGTAGATGTAACCTGATATTTCTCATCCCGAAAATTTATTTAAAGACCAGATTAAAGGCTGGAATTATAATATCCGTTTTCCACGCAAAAGCGGATCAGGTGAAGTTTTGTCTTCAATCCCAGTTTTTCAGTAAGGCGGTTGATATACGTATCAATTGTTCTTGTACTGAGGTTTAATTTTTCCGCGATTTCCTTATTACTGAAGCCTTCATAGCAGAACCTCATCAGTTGTATCTCCGCCGGTGAAAGTTCTTCCTGCCCCTTTTTCTGCCTGTCCATATACTCCTGTACGGCAAGAGGCTGCTGTTCCCATTCTTTAGAGTAAGCGTGATAATCAAAATCTTCAGAGGCAATACTTCCCTTGATGATATCCTTTATAATAGTACTTTTTTTCTGGCAGTAATAGATATTAGGTATCTTCGAAAGAATTTCGGCCATATCTTCCTGATAGGTTCCAGAATACGTAATAATAGGAGTTTCGGTGTTGTTTTTCCTGATGTATTTAATAGCTTCAATACCGCTTAATACCGGCATAAACAGCTCAATAATGAACACGTCTTCCTGTCTTCTGTAGATTCTGTTCACAAGCTCGTGCCCGTTGTTACAGTCGTTCAGAAGCATATAAAATGGATTTTCCATCAGTGTTTTGATCATTATTTTCTTAAAATAAAAATCACTGTCAGCAATAGAAAAACGTACGGTATTAGATAATATTTTACTCATTTTTAATATCGATTTGGCGCATGATATTTAAAATTCAGAGGCCTAATTTATGAAAAACTTATTAAAGAGAAAACTAATATTGTCTTATTCAGGGTTTTCACGAATTTGGCCTGGGGAAATTACGTATTGTGCATGATTTTTTTTTTTTATATTTTCACAGGCCAAACAAATCGCAAATTTATGTCTTCTAACAGGGAAAAAAAATTAAACAAATCTGACGTCAGAACAGGCATTTGGAAGTTTATTCTTTCTTTTGTTGTTTTATCGGTGGTGTCCTTTGCGTGTCTGTTTCTCTTCTTCAAGAGTTATGATATACAGCGTGAAGGAATCAGCAGAGATGCTGAAGCCTATAAAGAATTGATGCTCAGAAGCGACGTACTGAAAAATCACGTTGAAGAAATCTACGACAAAATGAGCCAGCTTAGTATCAATAAGGTGGAGAATGAAGTATTCCTCAGAACCAGTATTATGGATAACGTGAGGGATGCTAAAAATATTATGGGCAAAGACAGCATTCAGAACTTTAAGCATTATGCCGTACTGATGAAACAGATTATACCCATGATGAATCTGAAAGCCAAGATTATTGAAGTAGAATATCAGAAGAAGACCGCAAGAAGGGATCTGGATGAATGTATGGGTAAAGTAGACCGGGCCAACAGTGAGCTTAGAAAAGACCCTACAAGAAATTTCACAGGAAGTAAAAGAAGAAGATAAAAAGAATAGATATGCAAGGACAAATCACATTATCTAAAAAGGAAAGGCATTATCAGTTTTTTTATTTAATACTGATGCTGATAACTGCCATGTTATTTTTGGGAGTTATCTTTTTAAAAGGTTTTGTATCCCCGTTTTCTGATGAAGATGTAAGAGGAATTCAGAATCTTGAACAGAAAGCCGAATTTGAACAACATCAGAAAATCGTTTTGCCGATCATGGACAGTACCTATACCATGATTACTAAACTTACCAACGAAGCTCCACAGCCTTTTGTGGAAAATAATATACAGGTGGGAATTAATGATCTCAACAGTTATTTTAATGGGAACGACGTTATTGATATCAGAAAAGATGCTTATCCCCAGATTGCAAGATTTTACAAAATGTATTTTGAGGATAAGAAAGTGATTTCTACCACCACAGAAGATATCAAAATATTTGAAAAACAGATCGAAGACTGCAGAATCGGATTTAAAGATAAGCAGAATAAGCTTTATGAGCGTGAAAAAGATCTGAAAGCAAGAATGCAGTAGCGAAAAATACTTAGGAACTATCATAAAACACATCACAATTACTAACTATGAATTATTTTCAAAAGAACAAGAAAAACATTATTATCGGTGTTATTGCAACTTTGCTCATAGCAGCACTTGTTGCTTTGTGGCTGCAGAAAAAAGTGATCCACTCAGCCGATGATATTGTTGGGGTGGTTTATCCGTCTTCACTGGCGGTAGGAGATACGCTTTTGTTTGAAGATAAAACCCAATTTGCAAAAACCAAAAGATGGAATTTCGGAGACGGGACAACTTCAGATAAAAACAGCGGTATTCACTTCTATAATAAACCAGGGTACTATCAGGTAAGTTTAATCGTTGACAATAAGTACACGAAATCCTTCCCTGTAATGGTAAATGCTAGAAGCATTCAGAAACCGAGAGACACAGCAAAAATTAAATCTACCATTGAAGCGCCTACTCAGGCTATGCAGAATGAAAATGTACAATTCCGCGCTGTTTCCGAAGCCAAGCAGTTTGCCTGGAAATTCGGAGAAACAGGAAATACAGATTCTAAAGATAAGCTGGCTATTTACTCTTACAAGAAACCGGGAGATTATCTGGTTACTTTATATACAGAAGAAAGCCAGGAGCCTATCTATCACCGTATTAAAATCATTCCTGCTTACAATTCCCTTGCAGAAGAAGAGGTTTCTGTAGAAGATTCCTATGCAAAGGTGGATAACGATTTCAAATATCACCTGCAGCAGATTGCAAACGGAAACAGTTTCAATATGCACTATAATTATTTATTGAAAACCTATCTGTGTAACAATGAAAATACAGTAGTGAAGGTAAATGACAGCAAAGTAAATAACTTTTATATGTACTGTGCAGGACTTCAGTTTGACAAAAACACAGTGATCCAGACTGTAAAAGTAAACCTGGATGATTCACAAAACTGTGTAACTAAAGTAGATATCAATCAAAGCAAATAATATCGTCCGGTTTTACGGATGCGCCAATCATAAAAAGATTAAATAGGATGAAAAATAAATTTCCTCTAGCAGCATATTATATAGGGTTATCAGTATTATTGACGAGTTGCCAGGTAAAGCTTCCGTCTAAGAAAACCCCGGAGCCGTCCCAGTACGGACAGGTGGATACATCCCCTGTTGTGAACGGTTATCCTAAAAAGTCGGTTCCATGGATCGTTATTTCAGACAGATCAAGAAATACGGCTTATTTAGATAAAAATGATGAAAAATCATATAAAGAAGTTAAATTTCTGGAACCTCTTATGGTCTTGAAACACAGAGACGGAATGGTAAAAGTAGCGGAATACGTTCCTGATGCCTTAATGAAAAAAGTTTCGTCAAAATCCATTAAAACCTATGGCTGGATTCCAGAATCTGACCTGCTTCTATGGAGCAATTCCTTAAAAAGCGAAAAAACAGGATACCCTGTAAGAGTAGCTGTTGTACCAAGCAACAGCGAAGTGATTAGAAACGCTGAAAGATATTACAAGAATGACTCTATTATGGTGTTTAATTCACCGAGTCTTATTGAAACAGCTAATGTAAAGATTCCTAACGGGCAGATCGTATACGTTTATAAGCAGGCTGAAAACAACAAAAGATTTTTGGTAGGTAAAAAACCATCAATCGATATAGACAGCATCAGCCAGGGGCTTTACGGATGGGTAAGCTCCAATGTAATTTCTACTTGGGGTGAACGTTCAGCTATAAAACTTAAAAATACAACAGGAATCAATGATACGGCTCTAGGTATACATGAAGGATATCCCGGAGGATCAGCATCAGATGCCGAAAATAAAACAGCAATTCTTCTTACCGAAGTAAATAAAAGAACACCGCTGGAAAATATCTTCCCTGTAAACCTGCCGTTGGAAGAAACACCTGCTCCGGATTCTAAAACTAAATATTTCACCAATATCTTAGATTACAGCAAAAACTATGTTTCCAATGTTCTAGGTGAGCCTATTTATTTTGACCGTTACAGAGAAATTACGGAAAGAGATAAAAATATCAATATTGTTTTTGCGCTGGATGTAAGTGCTCCGAATGCACCTTATGCTCCGATCGTAAAATCATTATTGCAGGATTTGCAGCTGAGATTCGAAAAGCCGTCTTACTTCAGCGGCGTTAAATATGGAGTTGTTCTGTATAAAAACAATCCTTGCGGAAATAATATATCAGTATCCAATTTAAGCACGGATTATAGTAAGATCACTACATTTATTGATCAGAAGACCAATGAAATGAACTGCGCCAGCAACAGCGGCTACCAGCCGGTAGGAGAAGCGCTTTCTGCAGCCGGTAATCTTCTTTCAAATGTTCCGGATGAAACCAATATTGTTGTTACTGTAGGAACTTCTGCCAACCAGAGTGGTAATATGTACAGTGTGATCAGCTCACTTACCCAGGCTCAGGCAAGGCTGATTATGTTCCAGACGAGTGCAAGATCTTCCGATACTTATAATGACTTTGTATTGATGGCTGAGAATATTGTGACCAATACAGCAAAAAATATTGCAGAACTGAAAAAACAGAAGATCATCAATCAGTATGATGTTCTTACCAAGAATAATTTCAGTCTGGTAGAAGGTGATGAAGGATTTTTCTCACTAGCGTACCCTAAACAGAGTATGTCTCAGGGGTTCGTGATTTTTCCTAAGAAAGGCGATATTACTACACCGGGGTTCCTGAAAAAATCTGTTGACAGTCTTATTGCACAAGTTACTTTAGATAACCAGACTGTAGATAAATCCCTTAATGAATACTTCCATTCATCAGTAGGAGCAGGAAGAACAGATGTGGATGTAAAATATAAATATCTGTATCCTGGACTTACCAACCCGGTTTCTGCAGGAATTGCAGCACAGCTGATCAACTATGGAAGCCCGTTCCTGGTAAAAGGTTATATTCCAAAAGACTTAAAAGATTTTACACCAGGAATTGAAAAAGGAATCCTTATTTCAGAGTCGGAATATGATAACTTAAAAGCATTCTATAACGAGGTTTACAGAAACACTGAGCCTGATCGTCCTGGGTTTAACCAGTCAAAAGCGATAAAGGAATATGTGAAGCTGTTGAAGAAATACAATCCGACTATAAAATTCCTGGATAAAGGCGCTCTTTAT
Organism: Chryseobacterium sp. Tr-659; assembly: GCF_011752975.1. Taxonomy (GTDB): domain Bacteria; phylum Bacteroidota; class Bacteroidia; order Flavobacteriales; family Weeksellaceae; genus Chryseobacterium. The sequence goes on from NZ_VWWP01000010.1 coordinate 135,056, forward strand.
GAATTACCGATGTCTTATGCTATCGGAATGAGTACAGGATTTGATCTTTCAGAAGAAGAACTGATGGCTAAGTACAAACTTAAAGGCTGGAGAAAATCAAAGATTGTTCCTAGTGAAACGGTAAGAAATTACTTCCATCACTATAAAGATTTATCAGACAGAATGCTGGCCAACAGAAATAATCCTGCTGTAAAAATTCAGCAGAACGGACAAACTTTCTATTGGCTGAATGAATACTTTACCCCAACAAGAATTCCGACAGAACAACCGGAATACACCAAACATTAATGAACAGTTAATCTTTATACAAAAAAGCAGAAGTTTCTATTTCTGCTTTTTTTATTCGCTATTTTTAAATATTTAATATAAATTTTTACACTATTATTTCTCTTTTAAGTGTAAAAAAAATATTTATCTTAAACATGGGAAATAATTTAAAACCTTTTATTAGTGGTAGTTATCATATATCTGTTAAATCTAATGTCGTAGAATTACGATAAGAAATCGTAGAACTACTACAATTTTTCAGATTTATATTGAAAAGTTTTTTTTAGAAAAAAAGAGACTCTATATTTGCTACACAATCACCGAATCACAAAATATTATTAACGATTAAATTTACTAATCATGGCAGAAAGAAATTCAAGAGGAATCTTAAAATTCAATAATGGAGAAGGGCAGAAGCTGTTAAAAATGAACTACAGCGTTTCAAGATCTACGGACGTTTCAGGACGTGTAGCATCAGATCCATCTAATGCTCTTATCAAAGTTACAGTGGAGGCTACTGAGAAATCTGACATCCTTGAAAGCTTGTTAAATGGCAAATATAAACCAACTGTAGGAGAAATTACTTTTAACAAATCTCACGAAGAAGGCACTCTCATCACTTTAAACTGGCAGAACGGATACGTGATCCAACACCAGGTTGATTTTGATGCAATAGACAGCAACAGCATGCTGATCAGTTTCGTAATAAGTGCAGAAACAATTGGCTATGGTACTTCTGAGTATGCAGGACTTTGGCCTTCAAGCTAAAATTAATACACATTATCAACATTCATAAGAAAAGACTGTCCTTATTTAAAGACGGTCTTTTTTTCCTTGAAATAGAATGATTTCATAATAATGATCAATGACAGTTTTTTAAGATCAGGAAATAATATCCGATTCAACAAGAGATAGGTGATGATCAAGATAAATACTCATTATACAGTCTCAATTTGAGATTTGGACAAGTATGAAAAATTTAAAAAAAGTAAGTTAGTACTTCTCTAATTGAAGAATTGGTTATCTTTATCTCGTTTAGAATAAAATATTTAATTTTAACAAAATAAAAAGAGCTTTTGATTTCCGGTAATCCGGAATGGAAAAAGACAAAGTCTGAACAGAGGACATCAAATAATCTGTAAGACATTAAATAGAACGCAAATATATTAATATAAGAAAATTATCAATGGGAGTACTAGTAACCAACGAAACAGTAAAGCAGTTATTTCACATTGCTCAGTCCATAGCGAAGGAAAATTATAATGGAACTTACGGAGGTCCACATATTCTGCAGGCTTTAATGCACAAAGATATCGGGCTTAATGAATTTCTGAAAAGCATAGATAAAGATCCCGGTTATTTCTACGAATGGGCAGATGTCCGTATTGAAGAATATCCCAAAACAAACCATCTCCCGGATGAAGTAAGTCAGGATGATGCTGTGGATGCTCTTATAGAAGAAGCCGATGATATTCGTTTAAAATTAGGGTTGGATGAGATTACCCCGATCTGTATTCTTACGGCGATTGTAAAGCCACAGGTTGTATTCTCACTTCAGCAGCTGAAATCATTGCCATTAAGAGAACATGAGATCTTCAATTTATATAGAAAAGATACACCGTTCACAGTTTCAGAAGATGGAGATTTTTCTTCACTGTTTACAAATGGTTCAGACTATACAGACGCTTCCTTTCCTTCCATTAAAAGTTATTGTGTAGACAGAACTGCACAGGCAAGAAAAGGAGATCTTGAAAATATTATCGGAAGAGATAAAGAACTCAGAATGCTGGTGGAAATTCTTTGCCGAAGAAGCAAACCGAATGTAATTATCATCGGTGAGCCTGGTGTAGGTAAAACTGCTTTGGTAGAAGGTTTTGCTATTGAAATTACAAAAGGAAATGTTCCGGATATGCTTAAAAACGGAACCCTTTTAGAACTGGATACCGGAGCATTACTGGCCGGAACCTCTTATAAAGGTGAAATTGAAGACCGCTTGAAAAAAGTGATCAACGAGTGCAAAAAAATTGAAAAAGCCATTCTTTTTATTGATGAAATTCATACCCTTTTAGATCCAAAAGGAAGCATCGGAAACGTTGCCAACCTTTTAAAACCGGAACTGGCAAGAGGTGAAATTACAGTTATTGGAGCCACTACCCAGGAAGAGTACAGGAAAATCATAGAGCCGGAACAGGCTTTCAATCGCCGCTTTGAAGTTTTAACAGTTAATGAGCCGGATGAGAAGACTTGTGTAAAAATGATAGATGTACTTCTTGAAGGCTACAAAAAACACCACGGTATCGAAGTAGAAAAAACAGCCCTTCCGGAGTGTGTCCGTCTGGCAAAAAGATATGCAAAAGGGAAAAAATTACCGGATGCCGCTATTGATCTATTAGACAGAACAATGGCCGCTATCAAAATGCTTGATGAACTTTCAGAAAAAGAGCTCCAGAGCTGGAAAGAAAGCTATGATACCATTTTAAAAGAAGAATATGCTGACAGTAAAGATAAAGCAGATGAACTGATCTGGACTTACAATTTGTTGAGAGATAAGATCAGTCCCATTCTTTGGGGCTCACTGAGCGAGCAGCCTGCCATTGATAATTCTATGCCGGTAGATCAGATTCAGAAGATCATTGAAGATACATATGCAGAGCTTTTACAGCATGCTGCTAAGAAAAGAGAAAAAGTAGACAGGTTGGAACTGGCTGCAGTAATGGCTGCCAAAACCAATATTCCGATTGGAAAGATTCAAGCCCAGGAAAAAGAAAAACTCCTGAATATGGAATCTCTTCTATTGAACAGAGTGGTAGGTCAGGATCATGCATTGAAGATCCTTTCTGATGCTATCGTAGAAAACCGAAGCGGTTTGAATAAACCAGGGCAGCCAATTGGTTCATTCTTCCTTTTGGGACCTACGGGAACCGGAAAAACCGAACTTGCAAAATCAATGGCAGAATTGCTGTTCAACGATGAGAAAGCAATGGTACGATTTGACATGTCGGAATTTAAAGAAGAACACTCTGCAGCATTGTTATACGGAGCCCCTCCGGGATATGTGGGATACGAAGAAGGAGGTATGCTTGTCAATAAGATCAGACAACAGCCTTATACCGTTGTTTTATTTGATGAAATTGAAAAAGCCCACCATTCCGTTTTTGATGTGTTCCTTCAGATTATGGACGAAGGTAAAGTTCACGATAAATTAGGAAAAGAAGGAGATTTCAGTAATGCATTAATCTTATTTACTTCCAACATCGGAAGTGAAGAAATTGTAAAACAGTTTGAAGAAGGAAAAGTTCCGGAATCATCTTCCTTGATGCAGATTATGTCAAATTCAGGAAGATTCAGACCAGAGTTCCTGGCAAGAATTACGGAGATCATTCCTTTTGCACCCATCACAGAGTCTATTGCAGAAAGAATCTTTAATATTCAGCTGAAATCACTCCATACTTCACTTACAAGATTAGGAATTGCCTTAAAGATCAGTGATGATGCCGTGAGAAATCTGGCATTAGGAGGATTCAGCAGTAAATACGGGGCAAGACAGATTTCAGGGGTTATCCGTGCACAGCTGGCGAGACCGATATCTAAAATGATTGTAAGAGAAGAAGTGAAATCCGGACAGACCATTCATGTAGATTGGAATAAAGAAGAAGAGAAGTTAAGCTGGAAAGTAGATTAATAAAGACGTAAAGAGCAGAAAGGTAAACATTGCTTTGCCTTTTTGCCTTATAAATAACATTAACAATGAAAACTATTGTCAGAAATATTTTTACAGGTTTAATGCTTTTAGGAGCAGGTATTTTTGTGAACGGACAGTTTCTTGCCGCTTCCGATACTTCGGAAAGCAGTGTGAAAAGATATCAGGGAATCATTAATACCAACAAAGATCTTGTAGAATTTATTGAACAATTACTTATTCAGAAAGGTCTTCCCAAGCATTTGAGAAACCTCGCGCTGATAGAGTCTCATTTTGACAGAAATATCACTTCAGGAGCCGGAGCAGTGGGTATCTGGCAGTTGATGACTGCACATGCCAATCAGTACGGGCTTACAGAACAAAATCGTACAGATGTTTACAAGAGTACAAAAACAGCTGTTATCTCATTAGGAAACCTTTATAAAAAGTATAACAACTGGGTAACCGTAGTAGCTGCCTATAATTGTGGTGAAGGGAATATAGCCAGAGCGATGGAAGCCGCCGGTTCAACCCAATACCATGAGTTTTATAAGTATCTGCCGGGAGAAACTATTAACCACGTAAAGAAATATTTGAATGCATGCTATGCTACAGGAGAGCTTCAGAGTGTTTTGAATAACTATAACTCCTCAAGAATTAATAAAGTTTTCTTTGAAGGAGACAGAAAAGAGACAAGTGCGGCTCTTTCAGAAACGGATATTAATGCAGGATTTAATCTGAAAGTGGTAGCAGACGAACTTAAAGTAGACGTTAATACGATCTTAGCATGGAACCCGGGAATTGTGGAGGAGCTTCAGAGAAAAGGAGAAAGCCCATTCTATCTGCCGGTTGATCTGATGCCTGATTTTTTACTGAAAAAAAATAAAATACTTGTACGCTCTATAAAAGAAGGAGGAAATAACCAGCAGTAATCGTATTTCACCTTCCTTTTTTAACGAATAAATCATAACAATCAGTTTTTTAAGCTGATTGTTTTTTGTATCCTGAATATTCATTATTGATTCGGTTAAAATTGACACGTTAAAGTGTCTTAATTTGTATTAAAAAGCCTTAATATTTCTCGTTAATGTGTAAAATTTTCATTTTATCTGTTTTTTATATTGAACCTGAAACCCTTTTCTGATGGTGTTTTAATGAGATTTATTAACTCTATTGTCGTAGAATTACGACAAGAAATCGTAGAACTACTACAATTTTTCAAATTTATATTGAAAAGTTTTTTTTAGAAAAAAAGAGCCTCTATATTTGTTACACAATCACCGAATCACAAAATATTATTAACGATCAAAATTTACTAATCATGGCAGAAAGAAATTCAAGAGGAATCTTAAAATTCAACAATGGTGAAGGACAGAAGCTGTTAAAGTTAAATTACAGCGTTTCAAGATCTACAGACGTGTCAGGACGTGTAGCATCAGATCCTTCCAATGCTCTTATCAAGATTACAGTAGAAGCTACTGAAAAATCTGACATCCTTGAAAGCTTGTTAAACGGTAAATACAAGCCTACAGTAGGAGAAATCACATTCAATAAATCTCACGAAGAAGGAACATTGATCACTTTAAACTGGAATAACGGATACGTAATCCAGCATGAAGTAGACTTTGATGCAGTAGACAGCAACAGTATGCTGATCAGTTTTATCGTAAGCGCGGAAACAATCGATTACGGTACTTCTCAGTACGCTGGACTGTGGCCATCTTCTTCAAGCAATTAAGCCTATTCATCATCTTAGTAAAAATAAAATTGGTACAGAACAGTGCACTCATTAGAGTATGCTGTTCTGTTTTTTCCATTTAACAATAAATATTTCAGGAACCCGGTTTTACGGGCCATGTACAAAGGTAATATTCCTATATTTTTTGATTCTGGATTGGCTGCTTAATCCGCAGTTTATTTCAGTTTAACTTAAACACAAGAAGCTATGTTTCAGGATGACAAAACAATTAAAGCAGATAACCCAAAAGCTAATATAAAGACAGAACCACTGAAAAAGACAGTGGAAAATGAGACTGTTAAAAATGCAGAAGGGAAATTAAATAAAGTGGGTGAAAAAGTAAAGAAAACAGTAAAAACAGGCCAGCAAGACCTTAATACTGTGCAGGGAACAGATATGTTTATGAATCAAACGCTGGTTCCCAATAATCCATCTATTGTAGAGAATAAAGTGTGGGCAAAACAGCCTACCTCAAAAATACATAATGCCGAAGCCATTCCCAAAAGCTTTATTGCAGGAATTAATCGTGTAGTGAAGCTGGATGTGGTAATTGAAGGGCAGATTATCAAGCATTTTAAACATTTTAAACTGATTCAGAGTGCAGCCAGGCACCATGAATTCAGCCTTATGCTGGCTCATGATTCTTTGGGCAATGCTGAGAATCATAATCTGGAAGAAGCTCAGAACTTTCTGGGGAAAAGAATTACAGTGGTCTTCAAATATAAAGATGTTGAAAAAGGAGCCGAACGTAATTTTGTAGGCGTAGTGACGGAAGTTGGTTTCAGCCAGGAAAAAGGAAGCCTGGGAAATATAGTGCTTAAAGGCTATAGTCCCACCATCCTTTTGGATGCTGCACCTCATATCCAGAGCTTTGGGGGTGCCCAGCCAGTCAGTTTGAACAGTATTGCTGATCACGTGATTAAAGAAGGACTGGGACAAAGTAAGTTTGATTTTAGAATTGATGCCCAGCACGGCAATGTTTCTTACAGCTCACAATACGAAGAAACCCATTATAACTATCTTGCCAGAATTGCTGAAGCTTATGGAGAGCAGTTCTATTATGATGGCGAAGTATTGCACTTCGGAAAACTCCCTCCACAGGAAAAACCGGTAAAACTTACCTATGGAAGCAGTGTAAGCGATATTGCTATCAAAATGAAAGCTCAACACGTAAGCCCTAGTTTTTATGGGTATAACAGCAGTAAAAACGAAAAGCTGAAAGGCGGAAGCTCAAAGATCAGCCATACATCAGATATTGCAAAACGTGCCTATGAAATTTCAGAGAAAACTTTTACGACACCATCCCTGAGAGTAGCACCCATCAAGGCCATTTCATTTATGGATATTGATGCTTCCCAAAAAGGAACAGCAGGAAGTAAGGCCTCTGAAGTTTTTATCACTTCCGGAATAACTACTGTGCCTTTCCTGTACCCGGGATGCACTGCTGATATTGAAATGAGAAAAACCGGAAGTAATGATACATCTTATTTTACCAAACTGATGATCATTGAGGCGACACATGAAGTAGATGCCAGAGGACATTATGAAGGTCAATTTGAAGCCATTGCTGCAGATACCGGATTCATACCCCGTCCGGAATTTGATACTCCAAGAGCAGAAGCACAGTTTGCAAAAGTTATTTCCAACACGGATCCTCTGAATCAGGGGAGAGTTCAGGTACAATTTGACTGGCAGAGCGGCCCGGATACTACAGAATTTATCCGTGTTATGTCTCCCGATGCGGGAAGCAGTGAAAAAGTCAATAAAAATCGTGGTTTTATGTCTGTTCCCGAAGTAGGTGATCAGGTGATCATTAACTTTGTACATCAGCATCCGGACCGCCCTTTTGTGATGGGAGGAATGTTTCACGGGAATATCGGTGCAGGAGGTGGAGTCGGAAACAATGTAATGAGCTTTAGCGGAAGAAGCGGCGCAGAACTAAAGTATGACAACGGAGCCGGTTCCATGAACCTTAAAGATCAGGGCGGAGCCAATATGTTTTTTGACGGAGCCGGAAATGTAATGCATAATGCCAATAATAACAGTACCAAAACTGTTGGTAATGATAAAACAGACAAAGTTGGTAATAATAAAAAGCTTGAAGTAGGATGTGATCATATTGCAGATGTGGGAAACACTCATAAAGTAGCTGTAGGAGGTGAAAACAGTGTTTTTACTATGAATAAGGCAGGAATAATTGATTTATCCGGGGTCAAAAATATAACAATTAAAGTTGGAAACAGCAAAATTGAGATTAGCCAAACCAAGATTTCAATTACAAGTAGTGAAGTGGAAATTAAAGGAAGTGGAACCTCAAGAGCCCACTTTAAAGGAAATACCACAATTGAAGGAGGTCAAATTATAGAAAATTAAATTGAATATTGGAACTGCATAAATATTATATAAAAAGAACAGACACTTTTTCCTCAATTGCTCAGGAGCTTGGATTAATAATTTCTGAACTGAAAGAATTCCATAATAATAACTCCAGACCGCATGAATGGATAAAGGGAGATAATACTTTGCCTACATGGCTGGAATATATTATCATCCCGGATTCTGTAGATATTCTTAAAAAAAATAAAGAAGATTTATTCTCTACAGAGAAAGTTATACTTATACAGAAGGAAATTGAAAAAAGCCAGTATACCATTCTGCAAACAATAGATCTACAGGTTGCAGGAAGCAGTATGATAGATTCTGAGACAGAAATAATCTGGGATTTTAATAAAACAAAAAAAGAGAATTATTTTTACGGAGATATTATTCAGAAATCGCATCAGGTAAAATATATTAAATCTATTTACCGGCAGTTTGCAGAGTATATGCAGAAATTTAATAAACCATTGGAGCATCTGAATATTGAACTTTTTCCTGAAGGTAATATTAAATCTCTGATTAATCAGGATGAGATAAAGCAAGCCTGGAATGTCTTAAAAGAAAATTTAAAGCCTGAACTTGGAAATACTTTCGAAGAAAAAAATATGATTGAAGGTGGAGATAATGATTTTAGTAATACCCTGCCTTTGATAAAAAATAATGTTCTCTATACTCTGTTTTTTAATGATCTATTTTATGAGTATTCTGAACTTAATACTTTTATTGAACTTGACAAACATGAATATATCTCACAAATATTTGCCAATGAAAAAGTGATTCTTTCTAAGAAACGGAAGGTGGAGAGAGAAGGGAATATTGTTAAAATAAAGTTTTACTCCGAGTCTGATTCAGATAAAAACGGACATTTAAGAGAGATTTACAATACAAAATTGAAAGACTTTTTGCAAGAGCCTTATAGCTATTCATTAACATGGTCTTTGGAATATCATTTTGATGTTCTACAAAGTAAAATGTTATTGTGCCATTCTAAAATCAAAGAACAGGCATCTGCTAAGTATAGTCACTTAACTGAACACAAAATAGAACTTACAAAAATCAACAAAAATGGCTAAATTATATGTACCGGATGGAGCATGGTTAGTATGCTCTAATGGGATGAAAAAACAACAGATAAAAGTAACTAGCCAGGGAAAGGTGACGATTGCGGGAGGCTATCTGAAAGCAACGGTAGATGACAGACCGGGTGGAAACTTCATGTGTGGTAAGATGATTGTGGCAGGAGCAATTATTGGAGCAGTAGTAGGTCTCGCTCTCGTTGCAGGATCTGTATTGTCAGGAGGTGCATTGGCTGTTGCAGCCGTTGCCGCTGCTGGAGCTGCCGCCGGAGCCGGAGTATCATTAATCCCGTCAATTTGTGGAATGTTACTTCATAGCTGGACTCCTTTCGATACCAATGTATTAACTGTAGGAAAAAATCCGCTTTTAGAAAATTCACAAATACCATGTCGCTTAGGAGGAAATGTGATGATACTTTATTCTGAAAAAGCAGCCGATGAATTTACTGACCTTACACTAGGAAAAACGCTTATAAATACGGTAGGAGTAATAGCTCTTTCCTATATTTTATATCCTGCATTGGCGGCAATAGGAACAACGGCAGTTACCGCCCAAACTACTTTTGCTACTTTCGGAGCTGCTGCCGGCTGGAATTATCTGGGAGGAGCTGTATTGGCAACAGGAACTGCTTATGGTATTGGATGGGGAATAGATCAGGCTAAAGGAGGGTTATATTCTGTTGTTCCAACCGGTGACGGAAATACAGTTAAAACATATGTGGATGGGTTTGAATCCGATCCTGAAGAAATAGTAAAAAATTATAAAATAGCCAATTCTAATGGGGATAAAGCCCTTTATGAACATACAAATGATGTAGGAGGAGCTGCTGGAGTCGGAAAGGAGACAGTCGGAAACAGAACATCAACATATTATGAACAGACAAGTTCACAATCTATACGACTGGATGATATTGAGGAAAGAGGAGCTGTACAGACTTCTTCAGCAAACAGAATAAACGGAGCTATTCCAGGAAGAAACCCTAATGTGGGCGACCCCTATAGAGTTGTAACAGGATCAGACTATGGAGGCAGATATCAGGTAATTGAAGAAAATCAGTTTACTTCCAATTCTCAATATTCAAGAAATGATTTATCTTTAAAAGGCTCTAGTGGTATGGCTTACAATTCAGGGATAAATGCATTAAAAGATAACTTTGGAAAACCAACATTTGATCCTGCCAAAGGTGGGGCTAAAGGAGGTGTACAGGGAGGTGGCTTTTATATGGGACTACTACAAGATGCATATAAAGGAGTTACTAATTTTATCTTAAAAGGTCAGGCAGAAGATTTAATGAAAGCATTACAAGGTGAGGAAGCAGCAGCAAGAGCAAAAATAACAGTATTATCAGGAAAAGATTGATGAAAAGATTGAATTTAGATTTTTTATTAAGCTTTTTTATATATTGTTGGGTATTATATACTCTTTACACTGTGATAATATCCTTTTACGATTTATCTCATATAAAACATATAACCTGGAAACAGGCCGAAAATCAAAGTACTGTATATTCAAGCAGAAGAAGTACGACGGTTACTTATAATTTTGTTAAGGATAATATAAGAATCAGTCGTAAATATCCTGGAATTTTTGAAGGTATAAATACTTGGATGTGGGGAATTAATAAAGATGATGATAAGGTAGATATTGCATTTTATATCAGAGAGAAAGATAATGAAAGAATTGAAAAACATGAAATTAAACATAGGAGAGATATCTTTGGAGGTGAATTGAACGAATTAGAATCAATTCCTTTCTTTGGACTTCGAAAAATCGATGTTAAAATAAATAGATTCTTTTTATTATCAGATATTTGGAAATATAATTACCGTTGGTGGGTGTTTCTAATATTTTTACTGACTCCTCATTTATTAATTTTATTGGCTAAAAAGACAGGATTATTTCAAGTTGATGAAACTGAGAATAAATTAAAACATACAGGAATTAATGACTATATTTTTTGGACATTATCAATTATAAACATTATCAATTTCCTTATATAATATAGAATGAAAAAAATCTTACAAATAGCTATCGGAATAGTAGCATTAGGTCTTATCATAGTAATTGCTAAAAACGCACTTTTTACAGATGGAGATACTCAGTTTTATAATGATGGTTGGGCAGCCCATGAAAAAGGACAATATGAGTTGGCAACATTTTATTTTAAAAGAGTAAACAAAACGGAATATCCGGATATTCCAATGGCATTAGGATCTTCATATTTAGAATTGAAAGATTATGGCAATGCAATAACTAACTTTCAAGAAGCATATAAAAATAGAAAATTGTACAGCAATGAAGATTTTAGTAAGATACTAAATTCTTTAGGATATTGCTATCTTCAGACAGGAGACCTGAATAATGCAAGATATTTTCTTCAAGAGGCCGAAAAATCAGGAAATCCAAATAGTAAACGAAATCTACAGATTGTAGATTCATTGGAGCAGAAAAAAAAATAAATTTTTATCATTATAAGCATTTCATTTTTTACAAGTTAAAAAAATAGAAAAAAGTGAAATAAGATGTAATTAAGAATAAATAGAATTAAAATCCGCTGAGGTAAATGATAAAAAAGATAATACAAATAATAATAGGAGTAATTGCACTGGGCTTTTTAATCGTAATTATTAAAGACAACTTTTTTACTGATGCCAATACAAAATCATATAATGATGGCTGGGACGCTTATGACAAACAACAGTATGAGATGGCTATCTTCAACTTCAATCATGTTGATCCAGTTAAAAAGCCTGATGTTTTAGTTGGGCTAGGCTCTTCATATCTAAAAATAGGAGATTATAAAAATGCAATTCAAAATTTACAGAAAGCTTATGATATTGGTTATGGAAAAGGGACTCAGGATTATGAAAAGGTTTTAATCTCTTTAGGAATGAGCTATTCGTACTCCGGAGATATTCAAAAAGGGAAACAATATTTAGAAAAAGCCAGACAGCTGGGAGCTTCCAATTTGGATATTAATTTTAAAATATTAGATTCATTAGAACAAAATCAAAAAATAAAATAAGAGACCTGAAAAGGTCTTTTTTTATATCGATATTAGCATTGTATACTGTTTTATAAACAGTCGTCAATATAATTATATATCTCTTTTTAGTGTCATAAAATTTATTTTGTTTCTTTATTTTGGTTGAGTTTAATGTATTTAAATATAGTATTTTAAGTTGATTTTTAACTCTATTGTCGTAGAATTACGACATGAAATCGTAGAATTACTACACTTTTTCAGATTTCAGTTCAAAAGCTTTTTTTTCAAATATGGGTAGGGTATCTTTGTTATATAATTATTGAATAACAATTTATTACTAACGATTAAAATTTACAATCATGGCAGAAAGAAATTCAAGAGGAATCTTAAAATTCAACGGAGGAGAAGGTCAGAAACTGTTAAAAATGAATTACAGTGTATCAAGATCTACAGACGTATCAGGACGTGTAGCATCAGATCCTTCTAACGCATTAATCAAGGTGACAGTAGAAGCTACTGAAAAATCCGACATCCTTGAAAGCTTGTTAAACGGTAAATACAAGCCAACAAAAGGAGAAATCACATTCAACAAATCTCACGAAGAAGGAACATTGATCACTCTAAACTGGGAAAATGGATATGTGATCCAGCACGAAGTAGACTTTGACGCAGTAGACAGCAATAGTATGCTGATCAGCTTCGTAATAAGTGCTGAAACAATTGATTACGGTACTTCTCAGTACGCTGGATTATGGCCTTCAACAGGTGTATAATAAGAACTTAAAAGTAAAGAGAACAGTACGCCATTGGTGTGCTGTTCTTTTTTGATATAATATCAATATTGAATTTTGCTTCGCAAGTGAATAGTAAATATTTTCAAAGTAAAAAATTGACAGCAAAGCTAATTGACTATTCACCATTGCCAATTACTCCATCCATTTTTCCTTTTCAACTTTCCCATCTCAGCTTTCATCTTATTCTCCTATTTTCATATATTTGTTCATTATAGATAATATGGACGCAACACACGATAAAAGGCTGTTTCTCATCGATGCTTATGCGATGATTTTCAGAGGATATTACGCATTGATCAGGAATCCAAGACTCACCAGTAAAGGACTGGATACTTCTGCCATCTTTGGTTTTACGAACTCTTTGATCGAATTGATCAGAAGAGAAAGACCTACTCACCTGGCGGTTGTTTTTGATGTTGGGCAGGCCAGTGTAAGAACTGATGACTTTTCAGATTACAAAGCTAACAGAAGCGAAACTCCTGAAGCCATTAAAATTGCTGTTCCATACATCCACAGAATCCTGGAAGCAATGCATATTCCGATTCTGGGAGTAGAAGGATATGAAGCAGATGATGTCATCGGAACCATTGCCTGTAAAGCAGAAAAAGAAGGATACACCACTTTCATGGTAACACCGGATAAAGACTTTGCACAGCTGGTGACAGATAAAATAAAAATTTATAAACCAGGTTTAAAAGGAGGAGATATAGAAATTCTGGGTGTAGATGAAGTAAAGGCAAAATATGAGATCGAAGATCCTAAACAGGTGATTGATTTCCTTGCCATGATGGGAGATGCTGTGGATAATATTCCCGGACTGGAAGGTGTAGGTGAGAAAACTGCGATGAAATTCCTTAAAGAATTTGGAAGCATCGAAAATCTATTAGCGAACACTGATAAATTAAAAGGAAAACTAAAAGAAAAGGTAGAAGCTTCGGCAGAACGTGGTATCATGTCAAAAAAGCTGGCTACTATTATTTGTGATGCGCCGGTAGAATTTCATCAGGAACAATACGATCTTGAGACTCCTGATTTTGAAAAAGTAAAAGAAGTCTTTGATGAAATAGAATTCAGAAGGCTGTATGAGAATCTTTACAGAGCTTTTGCTTCCACACCTGCAGAAACAGTTGTAGTAAGTGAAGTAGAAGTAAAACAGAGTCCGACAGCTGCAGAAGTGAAAGGACAGGTGATGCAGCTTGACCTTTTTGCTAACTTTGAAGAACTGGATCAGGCTACCTCTACAAAATCTACAATTGAACATAATGATCATCTTTATCAGTTCATAGACAATCCGAAAGCTCAGAAAAAACTCGTTGATAATCTTTTGAAACAAAAAGAGGTTTGTTTTGATACCGAAACTACCTCGCTAAATGAGCTGGAAGCAGAATTGGTAGGCATGAGCTTTTCCTATAAGAAAGGTCTTGCTTATTATATTCCTTTATCGGAAGACAGGGCTGAAGTATTACAGACACTGGAAATTTTCAGACCGTTTTTTGAAAAAGAAGATCTGTTGAAAATCGCCCATAATCTTAAATTCGATTATAAGATTTTAAAACAATACGACATCACCGTTAAAGGAGCGATGTTCGATACGATGATCGCCCATTACCTGCTGAATCCGGACGGAAGACACGGAATGGACTACCTTTCAGAAGTATACCTGAACTATAAACCGGTATCTATTGAAACCATCATAGGAAAGAAAGGTAAAAAACAAGGAATTTTCAGAGACGCGGATCTGAGAACACAGACAGATTATGCTGCAGAAGATGCAGATGTAACATTCCAGCTATATGAACTCTTTGCTCCGCAATTAAAAAAAGAGAATCTGGAAGAACTTTTCTTTACCATAGAAATGCCTCTGATGGAAGTGTTGGCAAAAATGGAACTTGCAGGAATTTCTCTGGACGAAAAATGGCTGGCACAGGAAAGTGTTGACCTTGAAAACGACCTGAGACAACTGGAAGCAAAGATCTTTGAACTTTCAGGAGAAGAATTCAATATGAATTCACCAAAACAGCTGGGAGAAATTTTGTTTGAAAAAATGCAGCTGGACCCTAAAGCTAAAAAAACAAAGACAGGGCAATATGCAACCTCAGAAGACGTGCTTCAGAAGCTCGCTTCAAAACATGAGATCATTAAACATATTCTGGAATACAGAACCTATCAGAAACTGAAATCAACCTATGTGGATGCTTTGCCTTCACAGATTGATAAAGAAGATAACAGAGTACATACCAATTTCTCACAAACAACGGCAGCTACAGGACGTTTGGCTAGCGTAAACCCCAATCTGCAGAACATTCCGATCAGAACGCTGAGAGGACAGCAGATTCGTGGAGCTTTTGTTTCCGGAGAAGGGAAAAAGATCATCTCAGCCGATTATTCGCAAATTGAACTTCGTCTAATTGCCGAGATCTCTGGAGAAGAAAATATGATCAAAGCATTCCAGGATGGCGAAGATATTCACGCTTCTACAGCAGCCAAACTGTTTAAAATTCCACTGGAAGAAGTTTCGAAGACACAAAGAAGTCAGGCAAAGACCGTAAACTTCGGAATCATCTACGGACAAGGAGCTTTTGCTTTAGCAGAACAAACCGGACTTTCCCGTACAGAGGCTAAACAAATGATTGAAGCTTATTTCGAAACCTATCCGAAGCTGAAAGAGTACATGGCTGAGCAAGTGAATAAAGCACGTCAGCTGGGATATGTGGAAACCATTTTAGGAAGAAAACGTCATTTAAAAGATATCAATTCCAATAACTTCGTGGTAAGAGGCCACGCAGAAAGAAACGCCGTGAATGCGCCGGTTCAGGGAAGTGCCGCAGATGTGGTGAAAATAGCGATGATTAAAATAGACCGTGAGCTTGAAGAGCAGCAGCTAAAAACCAAAATGCTTCTTCAGGTTCATGACGAATTGGTATTCGAAGCCCCTGCAGACGAAATTGAAGCTGCCTCAAAACTTATCAAAACGGAAATGGAAACTGCTTTAAAAACTCAGGTTCCGTTATTAGTAGAGATTGGAGTAGGAGATAACTGGCTGGAAGCGCATTAATTGTATTGAAACTATAAAGTAATAGAAAAGGCGAGCATCATAAAAGCTCGCCTTTTCTATTATAAATTGAATTGATAAAATTCAACAAGATATTATTTTATTATTCTGATCATTGCTAAATCATCTGAAGCTTTTACTCCGTATTGATGTTCCAGTTGTTTAATTTTTCTGTTGAGCATTTCTTCAGTCTCTTTATTTTGCTGATTAATCATTAAGAATTCTGCACAATTGATGATTTCGTCAGAAGCAAATGTCTTTTTTACTTTTAAAAAGCTCAGAATACCGTCCGTAGCAATTGAAATATCATTCAGACAATCAAAAAAGACTTTTTGCTGAGTGGCATACCAATCATCAAAATTTTTATGAAGATGATAAGCAATGTAGTCAGGTTTATTGTCTCTATCAAATTCAGTAAGATTTCCATTAATACAAATGACTCCGTCACCTATTGTAAGGATAATGCCTTTATCTATCTTGCTGTCATAAATCAAAATGATTAAAGTAGTGAGTAGTTCTTTTTCATCAAGCATTAGATGATTTTTAACAAATAAAAGTTCGTCAAATAGATCCTTTATTATCGTTTTGAGTTCTTCATCCAGATTACGCTGAAGATCTTTTTCATATAAAGCTTTATAACCTTTTTCAATAATAATTTTGCGTAAAATTTTTCCAACAAGTGTTGATGCGAAATGACTATCCATAGCAGTCGAGCAGCCATCCATTACTGCACAAACCATTTTATCAGAGTTAATTTTTTTTATAAGAAGATCGTCTTCGCAATGATGGGTGTGATAATCTCCAATTTGTAAAGTAGAATATATATTCATTTAATTGCTAAATTAAATATTCTAACTTACTTTTTAAAGATTACTTATGTTTTTAAATTATAACAGGTGGCTCCATAAAGAATGGAGCCACCTGTTATTGTATCATTATTGATAGAAGTGAGCTTAAATATCATATTCTATTTCACCTACATAATGCAGTGAGAATTCATCATTTTCTACAGAAACCGGATTAGGAATTACAAATCGGCTTGTAAAAATAATTGCATTAACCGGAGTATCAAGGCTCAATTCATTAAGTTTTCTCTCCAGAACAGGAAGCCATTCGTCAGCATAAGAATATTCCGAGAACTTCTCATAAATGCCCAGTGTTGCCTCTTCAAAACCATATTCCATAAAATCATCATCAAACCATTTGATGTTTTGTGACTCTGCGAATTTTGAAACATACTGATCTTCCGTTTCCTCTTCTATATAATAATTTTCATCCTCTTCTACGAAAGCATAAAAGTCCTCTTCATTCTTAAAATATCCTAACCAGAAGTGTGAAATTTCTTTTTCCATAATTTTATATATAAGTATTATTTTTTGATATTGTGCAGCAAATGGGATTTTTCACCACTGATAAGCATAGCAGTCATCATGGCGAAGCCCGCACGGTCTCCTATATTAACATTGATCTTTTCTGAAAACTGTTGAATAAGCTCTCCATTATTAAGATCATACAAACGAAATAGTGAGTTTCCGAATGTTACTCCCATAATTTGTTGAATATTAAATATAACCGGAAGCAGCAATAAATCTGCATTACCGAATTTTTCTTTAATATAGCTTATTTCCTCAGTACTTATTATGGTGTTAAGATTAGGAAAAGTTTTTACTTCCTTAGACCTGTAATCCTTTTCAGCAACCTTTTTTAAAATATCCATAACTTTTGTATCCAGATTGGCGCGTGCAGAAGCCACATCCATAAACTTTAATTGAAGTGTATCTTTTAAAACCTTTTTTGTAATGGAGTCACTATCTTCAAAATCATTGATAATAGGTACAACAGCAACATTAGATCCATCACCTTTAAAAGAATAATTCTGATTAAATACTTTTTGAGCTTTGAAAAAAGTCATTCCGGATAATACTGTAAGCATTATCAACACAAGGTTTTTCATAAAAATGTTTCTTAATATAATTTTTTTGTTGATCATCTTTTATAATCCTTTTATCCCGGAGATCCGTTTAAAAATGTAATATTACGAAAGTTTTCAGTCAAATAAAATCTGTTTTCCTTACAACAAACTTAAGTGACAGGGCTACAGATAAATTTTTTATTGTAATTTTATTCTTAGGTTAAATTTAAAAAAATGGAATTTCTTCAGGACCATTATGCTGTTAAAAACGAATTACTGTTAATATTAATTTCCGTTATTCTGGGCCTGTTTATTGGTGCCGAACGTGAATACAGGAATAAATCCGCGGGTCTTCGTACCTTTATTCTGGTTTGTTTCGGAGCCTGTCTGTTCACCATTCTTTCCATTAAAATAGGAGTAGCTAATCCAGATCGCCTTGCAGCTAATATTATTACAGGGATCGGTTTCTTAGGAGCAGGAGTGATTTTTAAAGGAGATAATAAAATTGAAGGAATTACTACAGCTACAACCATCTGGGCAACAGCATCAATAGGAATGGCCGTAGGATCAGGATATGTTTATATTGCTATGTTGGGAACCGCTTTGGTATTAATTATTTTGAGTGCTTTAACTTATTTACAGAATTTTATTGATAATTTTAACAAAGTAAGAGAATACAGAATAGCGGTCACCAGTTCAGGGGATATTAAATATTGTGAGAATATCTTTAAAGAAAACCGCTTAGCTTATCTCATGATCAGACAGCAGTATTCACAAGATGGCTTTACGGTTATCTGGAGAATTACAGGGAAAAACAGCCATCATGAAAGATTAACCATGCGTTTGGTAGATGATCCTAAGATTAAAGCTTATCAGTTTTAATTTTGTAAGACAAAAAAATAAAGGCCGAAGCCCTTATTTCCTATTTTTTCTTGAATATGTAAAGATCTTTATTAGGTCCGGTAATTTCTTTTCCATCCATATCCAGTTGGAAAAGTGTGTTTTCACCTACCTTGTATTTATAGCTGGCAGATTTTCCTTTTAAAGTAATTATACTTCCTGTAGTATCCCAGACAAAGGTTCCTTTATCTTCATTCTTTGAATTTCTTTCAAGGTATTCTTCTTTAATACTGAATGTTTTATCATTGTTCAATGTTAATGAAGTTTTGATTCCAGGGCAATCCGCACACGGAACCACAGCTTCATAAGTTCCTGCCCAGTCTAAAGCATTTTCAGAAGTATCACCTGCAGCTGTAGGAGTAGCTTTGGTTATACTATCGGCAGAAACGGGCTGAACAGCAGTTGTAGCAGAATCCGTTAAAGTATTTGTGTTTTCGCTGGTTTCTTTCTTAGAACATGAAGCGAGAAATAAAGCCGCTCCGATTCCTGCAATAATCATTTTGCTTTTCATCATAACAATAGATTTAAAGATATTTTTTAATAATAAAGTTATTTCCAATAAACAAAAACTAAGCCAGAGAAAAGGATACAATAATGAGTAGTCAATTCGTTTCGCCTTCCAATTTTTCATGATTTATTTGTGAAGTAAAGTTCACGATTGTCCTGAAATATTTATCAAAAATAGCCTTGAGTAACTTTTCCATCCGTTTTATGAAGACCATTCCTATTTTTCTTCGTAAATTCGGGCAAAATTTTGATTATGACAAAAAAGATACTTTTATCTGTATTTCTTTTGCCGGCTGCAATGGCATTTGCACAACAATATGGAGGAATGTGGATTCCTACAGAGCTGAATGAAAAGGAAATGAAGGATTTGGGAATGAAGATCTCTGCAAAAGATATTTTCAACCCTCAGAAACCAAGCATAAAGGATGCAGTGGTACAGTTTAACGGCGGATGTACAGCAGAAATCATTTCGCCAAAAGGATTACTACTAACCAATCACCATTGTGGTTATGGTCAGATCCAGGCACATTCTACCGTTCAGAATGATCTTCTTTCGAACGGGTTCTGGGCAAAAAATACACAAGGAGAACTTCCGAATCCGGGAGTGAAAGTAGATTTTATTGTAGATATAAAAGAAGTTACAGATCAGATCTTAGAAGGTACGGATAACCTTACGGAACCTGAACTGACTAAAAAGATCAACAACAATATTGAGGTTTATAAAAACTCTCAGAAAATAGAATCATACCAGTCTATTATGGTAAAGCCAATGTATTATGGAAACAAATACTATGCTTACACCATTGAAACCTATAAAGATATCCGTCTTGTAGGCGCTCCGCCCCAAAGTATAGGGAAATTTGGAAGTGATACGGATAACTGGGTTTGGCCTAGACATACCGGAGATTTTTCAATGTTCAGAATCTATGCAGATAAAAACAATAAGCCTGCGGAATATTCAAAAGATAACATTCCTTACGTTCCAAAACACTATTTACCGGTTTCCATCAAAGATAAGAATGAAAACGATTTCACTTTTGTATTCGGATTTCCGGGAAGAACTACAGAATATCTTCCTGCAGTAGCAGTGGAGAAAATTATGAAGGATATTGATCCTGCAAGAATCGCAGTACGTGATGTTGCTTTAAAAACATTGGACGAAAAAATGCGTGCTGATAATGAAACACGTATTAAATATGCTTCAAAATATGCTTCAGTAGCCAATTATTGGAAAAAATGGATCGGAGAGGTTGAAGGATTGAAAAAATCCAATGCCGTTGAAAAGAAAGTAATGTATGAAGGTTCTTTGGTCGCTAAAAATCCGGAGATTAAGACAACTCTGGATCAACTGAATAAACTTTATAACGATCAGGCACCTTATGCGCTTAACAACGCATATTATACAGAAGTGATAAGAAATGCTGAGACATTGAAACTGGCAGGAGATTATTATGACTTCGTAGCTTCAGTAGAAGCAGGAAGAATGGATGAAAAGGAACTGGCAAAGTTTAAAACAAAAGTATCTTCATTCTACAAAGATTACAGCGCAGAGCTGGATGCTAAAGTAACGGCAAAACTACTGGCGTTATATGTTAGTAAAACAGCACCTCAGTTTTTACCGGCTGGATTCAGCAAATTTAAAGATGAGGCAGCAAATATCCCTGTAGTGGAAGATATGTCTAAAAACTCTATCATCACAGGAAGAACAGCAGTAAACAATGCTGCACTGACTACCGATATTGATAAAGCATTTTCTAATCAGGATAAACTCATCAAAACTTTAAAGAAAGATCCGATTTATCAGCTGTATGTAGCAATGAAAGAAACGTATATGAAGACTGCAGATCCTCAATACACTTCACTTCAGGCAAAAATTGATGCTTTACAGAAGAAATTCATGGCACAGCAGATGCAGACGGATAAAGACAGAAAATTCTTCCCGGATGCCAACTCAACACTTCGTGTAACCTATGGTAAAGTAAAAGGTTCCACACCAAGAGATGCTGTTTCTTACGGTTACCAGACCCACCTTGCTGGAGTAATGGAAAAATATGTACCTGGAGATTATGAATTTGATGTTCCAAAGAAACTGATTGACCTTTACAACAAAAAGGATTTCGGAATCTATAAAGATAAAACAGGAGATGTTCCTGTAGGATTCACTGCTACCAACCACACTACGGGAGGAAACTCAGGAAGCCCTGCACTTGATGCGAACGGAAACCTGGTTGGACTGAATTTCGACAGACAGTGGGAAGGAACAATGAGTGATATCAATTACGATCCACGTTTCAGCAGAAACATCATGGTAGATACAAAATATATCCTTTTTATCATTGAAAAGTTCGCAGACTCCAAGTGGCTTGTGGATGAAATGAAGATTATAAAATAATTTTAAAAGTTATACCTTTAAGAATCTATTTGAATTAAATTTTGAATAGATTCTTTTTTATTTTGAGCAAGATGAAAGATAAGATCATCAATACATTGGCCGCATTTGAAACAGACAATATCGGGAGAGCTTTTCCGCTGGAATACTGTCTGCCTCTTTATCACAGTGTTTCCGATAAAGATCTTCCACACATTAAGCACGTAATCTGTTATAAAAATTCCAGACAATTTGAAGAAGATCTCGATAACCTGTCCAAACATTTTCAGTTTATAAACTGGCAGGAATTCAGAGACTTTACTACCGGAAGTTTCAAATCTAAAAAGAAGGTCGCTTTACTTACTTTTGATGACGGTTTCAAAGAATTTTATGATGTTGCCGTCCCGATTTTGGAACGGAAAGGAATTTATGCCTGTAACTTTGTCAATCCGGCTTTCATAGACAATCAGGATATGATGTTCAGATGTAAGGCCAGCCTTCTTGCTGATGCTGTTGAAAAGATGAGAGATATTAATCCTGAAGTTTACCGCATATTGTCTGTTGAAAACAATGCAGGAAAAGATATTTTGAAAGAGCATATATTAAAGATCAACTATCAAAGAAAGTGGATTCTGGATGAGCTGGCAGTCTATCTCGACGTTGATTTTAAAGCCTATTCAAGAGAAAATAGTCCCTATTTAAGTACAGAAGAACTCAAAAAGCTTACATATAAAGGCTTCGGTATTGCTTCTCACAGCTGGGATCACCCGAAATATGGAGATTTGTCTTTAGCAGAGCAGATGGAAACTACCGATAAAACCTTTGCTTATTTAAAAGAAAACGGGTTTCTGTATGAAACTTTTGCATTTCCGTTCACAGACTTTCAGGTAAAGAAAGAGTTCTTTGATGAGTTATTTAAAAATGAAGAAATCTATTGCAGCTTTGGATGTGCAGGAGTAAAACTGGACAGTGTGAAAAGAAATTTTCAGAGAATTCCAATGGAGATGGGAGAGAGTGCACAAAAAATTATGAAAAAGGAAATTGCTTATTTCAGACTTAAAAAGCTGTTGAATAAAAATACCATTATCAGAGAATGATACAGCTGAAAACATTCAATAGAAAAGAACTGGAAGATTTCATATCGTCCGGAGATTTCGAGCAGTATGATTTTCTTCCCATTACAAAGCATCGTGCGTTATCACATATCAGAAATCCTAAAGCGGGTGATGAAGATACTCTTCTCATTCTTGCTTTTCATGAAGAGAGACTGGCAGGATATGTAGGATGCTTCCCGGATTGTTTTGATATTGACGGAAAAAAGATCCGTTATGCGTGGCTAAGCACATTGTATATAAACCCTGAATTCCGGAAAGAAAGACCTGCAAAAAAGCTGTTGAAGAAGGTTTTCGAAGAATATGAAGGTAAAATTGCCATAACGGAATTCACCAAAGAAGCAGAAGCACTGTATAATATCATGGGTGTTTTTGAATATGTTTTTCCAAAAGAAGGAAAACGGTACTATTTCAGAACAGACGCAGCAAAAATGATTCCTGAAAAAAAGCCTGGAACAAAAAAAATAGAACCTTTGTTTCACATCTTGGATGCCGCTGCTAATCTGTTGATTTCAACAAAGAATTTAGGAATACAGAAACCTGATTTTCGATATGAAACGCTAAGCAGTATTGATCAGGAAAGTGCTGATTTTATAAGTGAATTTCAAAGTCAGCGAAATGCGGAAGAGATCAATATTTTTATAAAAAATCCCTGGGTTTTGGAAGGGAAAAAAGATGGAAGGTATCTTTTCTCAAGTTTCGCCGGGGTTTTTAAGTATTTCTGGGTGAAGATATATGATAAGGATAATAGACTTAGCACATGTCTGATGCTTCAGCTTCGTGACGGATATCTTAAAATTCCTTACCTTTTTTCAGTTTCAGATTTAGATGAGGTTGTTGGCTTTTTAAACTATTTTATCGTTGAAAATAAAGTGAAAGGCTTTACCTGCTACCAGACCGAGCTGAATGATGCCATTCAAAAGTCAAAATCATTTTCAAAGATTTATCAGCGTGATTTCAGAAGAGAATACCTTTTCCACAAGCAGCTGCTACAAGAACTTCCGGAGAATTTTGATCCTCATTATCAGGATGGAGACGGAGATTGTATGATGACATAAAAGATTTCTGTAAATTTTGCAGTCTGCAATTACAATTCAACAGATTTTAAAATAAAAGAGGCTGTCTCAAAGACCAAATAATATGACGTTTGCCATTCGAATTTGCTGAAGAATCTTTGAGACAGCCCTTGTTTTTTTAATGTCCGAAAATATCTTTCAGACTTACTTCTTTGAAGGCTCCCATTTTATGAACAGCTTCCATATTCAGGTTTTCTTTTTTACCGATAATAGCTGTATTAAATTCTACCGATTGAATCTCTGTCTGATAGAATTGCCTGATATCTTCAAATTTCAGATGCTGGATCTGTCCGTAGATATCTTTCCTGAAATCATGGTAAATATTCAGCTTCTTTAATCTTAAAGTATTGAAGAATATATTATTTCTTGTAACTCTGGTTGATGCAATCTGCTTCAGTGCTGCATTTTTTGCATTTTCAAACTGAATAGGAACTTCAGGAAGCTCATTCATCAGTTCGTTCAGTGTGTCCACAGCAATCATAAGTTTATCAGGCTGCGTTCCTATATAAGTGGTAATATAGTCAGGATGATTCAGCTCAGAATTAGCTGCGTAAGAAACATAAGCCGAATAAGCAAGACTTTTACTTTCACGCATCTCCTGGAAGACAATTGAAGATAACCCTCTTCCGAAATACTCATTGAACACATTGATTTTTCCGAAATGAAGCGGATTTACCATATTTCCCTTTCCAATCTTGCTCATTTCCATCTGAACCATGTCGTAATTGATGAAATATACGTTTCCTCCGGTCGCAGGTTCAGGATATTGTTTCGGTTCAGGGATCTGAAGGCTTTCCATTTCCATATAATTTCCAATATATCCTTTGAAATTTTCAAAATCCTTACCATAGAAAAATACCTGATACGGATAGTTGAAAAGCTTTTTCATTCTGTCTGTAAACACTTCAGATTTGGAGTTTTCAAGCTCCTCTTTGGAAATAACATCCGTAAAACGCGACTTACTGCCTAGTTTTGTATAATTGGTTAGGGCAGTCATGATACGGTTTTTATCCTTCTTCACGGCCTGGCGATTTTCAAGCACAGTTTCCACAAACTGACTGTAAACATTCTGATTCGGTTTTACATCGCGCATCCAATGTTGAAGTAAGGCAATTCCCTTTTCTATATTCTCTTCCAACCCGCTCAGAGAGATGATAAGCTGATCATTGGTTGTCTTAAAATCATTACTGATCCCGATTTTGAAAAATTCCTTTTTTAGATCTTCAGGAGAAAATCTGTCTGTACCCAGATATTGTAACAGTTGGGTTGAAATTCCCAGCTCCCTGTCATGATCACTTCCAAAAGGAAAAATAAAATGTAACTGGGCAATATCGTTGTATTTATTTTTAACGAAACTTAATTTTTTTCCCTTGAGCTCATCCGTTGTAATTTCTTTCTGATAATCGATGAACTCTGGTTGAATGTCTTCCGTAATGTCAGATAGAATTCCTTTTAAAAATTCAGACTGTGTGTCGCGGTTTATTTTAACCGGTGTAATACCTGGATTTTCCACTCTGATCAGGCGGTCGTTTACCCCTTTTTCTTTATCTACAATCACATAATTATCTTTGAAAAAGGCATTGGCAAAAGTTACTACATCATCTTTCGTAAAAGAAGCGTATTCATCCATTTCGTTCATTTCCTGTTCCCAGGTTCTTCCTTTAATATAAGAATCATAGAGATTAGTGGCTAATCCTTCTGCCGTTTCAAGACCTTTCATCCTTTGAAGTTTGAAATCATTGATAATTGCAGGAAGCATCCAGTCGGGGAACTCTCCTTTTTTGATCAGTTCAATCTCCTCCAATACCATATCCTTTGCTTCTTCCAGTGTCTGTGTTTCCTTTGGAACAGCCACAATAGAAAAATAGCCGTATTGTCTTAACCCTACAGAAAAAGCCTGTGCCCAAAGCATTTTTTGAGTCTGGTTGATGTGTAGATCCAGTAGTCCGGCCTCGCCTCTGTTGCTGAGGATATTGGCTACAACATCAGCCAGCATAGCTTCACGTGTGCCATAGCTGTCAGTTCTCCATGCCAGTTGCGTTCGTGGGGTAGTGGGGCTTTTTACCGTTCTTTTGATAACTTTTGTAATAGGTTGCTCAATAATTGGTGTCTTTTTCGGTAACTCTTTATAAGGTAAAGTCCCGAAATACCGATCAATTAATTGAATCGTTTCTTCGAAATCAAGATCTCCAACCAGCACCATAGCATAATTATTAGGAACATAATATTCATCAAAATACTTATGAATGGCCTTCATAGAAGGGTTTTTCAAATGTTCCGGTCTTCCTAATGTGGTTTGCTGCCCGTTAGGATGAGTGGGGAAAAGAGCGTCCATCAATTCGTAGCTCACAAGCCTTGTATCATTGTCTTGTGCTCTGTTGAACTCTTCATATACAGATTCCAGTTCAGTATGAAAAAGACGGAGTACAATTTCGGAGAATCTTTCCTTTTCTATTGTAAGCCATTTTTCAAGCTCATTGTTAGGGATATTGTTTTTATAAACCGTTTCATCAAACCAGGTATGGGCGTTGGTTCCGCTTGCACCCAGAGAGGAAATGGCTTTGTCGTATTCATTAGCAATAGCATATTGACTGGCTTGCTGTGAGACTTCATCAATCTTTTTATAGATTTCTTTCTTCTTTTCAGAATCCTGTTCCGCTTTATGTTCCTCATATAGCGCAGAGATCTGGTCCAGCAGTTCCTTTTCCTTCTCCCAGTTTTGAGTTCCAATTTTAGAAGTTCCTTTAAACATCATGTGTTCAAGGTAGTGAGCCAATCCTGTATTATCAGCCGGGTCATTATTGCTTCCCGTTTTTACCGGAATAAAAGTCTGAATCCTTGGTGCATCGAAATTTTGAGCCAGGAAAACCTTTAAGCCGTTTTTCAAAGTATAGATTCTGACTTTATTTTTATCGTGGGTTACCGTAATATATTCGTAGTTGTTCTGATCAGTGTGTACCGTTTCTTTATATTTTCTCTCTGTCATATATAAAACTCATTTCATTCCTTAGAATCCGGAATGCAGTACAAATGTAAGCAATCAAAAAAAATGTTGGCCGGTTTTTATCACTATTACATCTATTATTATAGTTGAAAAGGTTAATCAGAAGGGGCAAACCCTCATCAATTCAGGAAAGAGACAAATAATAAATGTCGTCATGTTACAATACTATAATATGTTTAACCTCTTACAAATTCTTTTTTCACTTTTCCTTTTCCTGTTTACTTTATTCAGGAGCTATTTCCTGCTATCCATTTCTACTCCTCGCGCCGTTGTTCCCGCACCAAGACCAAGAGCTATTCCTTGCGTACTGCGGGGTAACCATTTCTATCAGGGCTAGGGTATAGGAGGTTAATAAGCCGTAAGCCATACATGATTAACGACCATTCTTCTTATTCTCTTCCCACCCCATCCACGCTCCAGCCCATTCTCGCCCTTCCTCCAAACAAATGTTTAAAATTTTTGTTTCTGCGTTTCAGTGGATTAGGCTTAAAATGTGATGTAATATGAAATTTAAGTTAACAAAACTTGTTTTGCGTGTTAATAAGTTGTTATCTTTGCCCCACTGAAAACGAGAGATTATCAGTAAGCGCAGAAGAGGCTTTTAGATAAGCAAAAACATGAGTCTACTTTAAGAAACAGGCGAAAAAAAACTTTAACTTTTTATCAAATAAAAGTTGTGAGATAAAAAAGAGTTTGTATCTTTGCAGTCCCAAATAATGGGAGCGCAGGAGT
>NZ_VWWP01000011.1 GCF_011752975.1 Chryseobacterium sp. Tr-659
AGTAGACTCATGTTTTTGCTTATTTAAAAGCCTCTTCTGCGCTTACTGATAATCTCTCGTTTTCAGTGGGGCAAAGATAATAACTTATTAACACGCAAAACAAGTTTTGTTAACTTAAATTTCATATGACATCACATTTTAAGCCTAATGCACTGAAATGCAGAAACAAAAATTTTAAACATTTGTTTGGAGGAAGGGCGAGAATGGGCTGGAGCGTGGATGGGGTGGGAAGAGAATAAGAAGAATGGTCGTTAATCATGTATGGCTTACGGCTTATTAACCTCCTCTACCCTAGCCCTGATAGAAATGGTTACCCCGCAGTACGCAAGGAATAGCTCTTGGTCTTGGTGCGGGAACAACGGCGCGAGGAGTAGAAATGGATAGCAGGAAATAGCTCCTGAATAAAGTAAATAGGAAAAGTGAAAAGGAGAATTACAGCAGGAAAGCATACTTATATAGTACAACCCAAATGGTATTATGTCTTTTTACGTTTAAGAAAATGAATGATACTACTGACATCCTTACTGGATCACAAAGATTGCGGATAGTAGAAGTTGGTTGTTCGCTTAATTTATGTAAAGGAGAAAAAGAATACTTGTCAGAATAACCTTCAAGGGTGTGAATAACGCAACTAAGACACCTGCAGTATAGCGAAGATTGTAAATCACTGATCAGAAAAAGCGTTTGATCAAAATTTTATATACATAGTAACCAATGAGACAGCCAATGGTATCGGCTACAACATCCAGGGTTTCCATAGATCTTCCCAATCCCATCTCTTCCTGAAGAATTTCAGTAAGGAATGCATATATAAGAATGATCTGGAAGAAATAGGAAAATTTTATTCTAGGGAATGCGGCCATAAAGAAGAATCCGAGTGCGGCAAATATACTTAGGTGTAAAGCTTTGTCGATACCGTTGAACATGAACCAATACTCACGATTTTCTTCGCCGGGTTTAAGAAGCATATAAGTAAGAAATGCCCAATAAATGGGCAGTATCTTACTAAATATTTTTGAAATCTTATCCAATGATAGCTTTGTACTCGTCTGCAGAAAGTAGTTCTGACTGATCTGCCCCATCAGCAATTTCTAATTTGATGATCCATCCGTCTCCATAAGGATCTGTGTTTAATAATTCAGGCTGATCTTCCAGATCTGTATTGAACTCAATAACCTTTCCTGAAATAGGCAAGAATAGATCTGAAACTGTTTTTACGGCTTCTACACTTCCGAAAACATCTCCTCCATTAAGAGCATCATCTACTGTATCAACATCTACGTATACGATGTCTCCAAGTTCCCCCTGAGCAAAGTCTGTAATACCGATTGTAGCAACATTACCTTCGATCTTGATCCATTCGTGATCTTTCGTGTACTTTAATTCTGATGGTGTGTTCATTTTTTAATTTTTATTTTGTACAAATGTATTCAAAAATATAGTAGCTTCAAATATCGGATATAAAAAAAGTCCTTCAAAACTGAAGGACTTTTATGTTTGTATCGTTTTTAGAATCCACCTCCGGAATCTCCGAATGTAAATGTAGCTGAAATACCAGCTCTGATCGTAGACAGCGGGAATGCTGTGGAGATCTTATACTTCGAGGTCATCTGTTCGTAGAACACTCTCAGGTTCAGATTCTCGGAAACATTATAGTCAGCAGAAAGCTTGATATTCATCAGTCTCTGTCCTCCTGTTACCTGGGAATCATTCAGCAGAATATTCATGATGGAAGTTCTGCTATCTCTCAAGGAAATATCTCCTCTGATATTAAGATCACTTCCCTTTCCTCTTGTTCCTCTTCCTCTGATATTGGCTGTTCCCAATCTGAAGTTTCGGATAATATATCCAAGTCTTACCACATATTCTGAGTTGGCATCTTCGGTAAGGGTTTGATTAACTAATCCCAGGATCAACATTCTTGTTCTGTTATACTGTAATCCGAACTGCATATTATTCCTCATCGTAACATCTACTCCGATAAGTGGTGAGAAAGATTCCACATATCCTACCTGAGCGAATGTATAAGGATTAATTTTATCCCCATCATTTTTAGTTATATTCCCGGCATCATCTACTGTCTGGTAATATCCGTTCGGGTTACTATGATAATCTATATTACTTTGAATTCCTGTTGCCGTATAGGTTGCGGTGTAGCCATGTAAGATATCAAACTTCGTAAACTGTCCGCTGATTATCGGGATATTCTTTAATCCTGAATAGGTAATCCTCCAGTTTGGTAACGGGAATCCTGATTTTTTAGGATTCGTCATCGGCGATACAGATTTCCCTTCCATTGCGGCTCTGAATGCAGGAATCAGTACATATGCATTTCCTATGCTGTAATGCTTGGCAAATCCGTTGTTATCCAATGCACCCGTACCACCTAACTGTTGTGAAAGCGCTCTTGCGTTTTCTCTGATAGCCTGATATACGGCCTGCCCATCTTTAAATGACGAACTAAGCAGCATCGTTGTGTTGGAATAGGTTATCATATCATTAGCAAATGTAAAGTCCGGATTCGGAACGCCTCCATTTGTATAATTAAATCCTGTATGTGAAAAATTACTGTTATAGGTATGCAATACATTAAGGTCTACTCTTAAATCATTGATTGGCATAACCTGTAAGTCTGCCCTTAATTCTTTTGTAGACATTCTCACATATGGATCCGTCATATAGTTGGAGCCACTTACCCATCCGTTTTCCATTACAGTTCTTCTGATATCTGCCTGCGATCCGAGAAGGAATCCAAGTGTAGGGCCTCCTAATGTTTGTCCATAACCATACCAGTTTGGAGCGGATAGCAATCCAGGAAGTACCGTACCGTTATTTTCTGTATAACTTACATTCAACTGTTTGAAAGAAGTCAGGAAGTATGCAGCTCCCTGAAGAACAGAAAGTTTATTCTTGAACTTATGTTTTTTGTATCTGTATCTGTTTTTCTCCCATTGCTTTGTATAAACATTGTTCAGAGAGTCCATCTCCTGTCTTCTTTTCTGAAGTTTAGCATTAATCTTTTTAAAATAATTAAACTGTCCGAAGAACTTAGGAAGGTCTGCTGAAGCTGTTGCCTGAATAACATTGGTATTCTGCCCTATAGATCCTAAACTTGTTACTTTATTAGTATCAGGATCCACAAAACCAAGCAATGAAGTAGATCTTGCATTCCAGTTATAGGTAAATCCATATCCTAATTCTGCATCAATGAAATCCAGATAAGGCAGATACTGGAATGGCAGTTTATAGTTCAATTGTGCTCTGTGATTATACAATACCGGTCTTCCCGATCTGAATACATTTCCGAAAATCGACTTACTATCCATCGTATTTACATCTATGTTATCGTTAAGCGTTCTGGTTGCAGAATTGATTTCAAGCTTTAATGCTTTTGTGAAATTGAATCCTAATCCATACTGCCATCCGAAATAGAAGTTTCTGTTTCTGATTGCATCAAAATCGTTTCCAATATTTCCACTCATAATAGCTTCCACATTTCTAAACTCAAGCTCATTATAATTTCTGTCGATTTCAGTTCTGAAAGAGATTCTTGTAGGAATAGGATTAATATTAAACTCTTTCACCCATCTCAGGTATTTGGCAGATTTTGCCGTATCGCTGATCATTTTATTGAAAGGCTTAATTACCCAAGGTTTGAAAGTGTAGTTATAATCAATGTATCCTCTCAGGTATTGTCTGTAATTTCTCTTCGTATAGATATCTCTGAAGTAATCATCGTTATAAACAGCTGTTACCGAAACGTTCTCAATATCATAAAACTTAGGCTTCTTATTTGGGTTTACCCTTTCTTTATGCATATTAACAACTCCAATACTTCTTTGCTGAGTATATGTTCTTGCTACTTTCTTCAACTGTTCTTTATTCGGAGCCTTGTTAAATTCTACGTCCGTATCCAATGGATTGTATTTCGGATCTTCAATTGTCTGTGAATAAGAATAGTTTAAAGGAATTTTCACACCTGTCTTTTCAGGAAGGAACTTGTCTACATTAATCGCGGTATTGATACTGAATGCCGATTGTGTAGATTGTGTTCTTTCTGCAGGTTTTGAATCTATATTTCCGAAACCTACTGATGTATAAGAAGCGTTCGTATTAACGGTTGCCAGGTCTCCAAGGTTAAAGTTTAAACTTGCATTTCCAGCATAACCTCCGTCATTTTCAATTTCGGAAAGACGGATTTCATTTACCCAAAGAATTCTGTCTATAGAACCTCCTGTTCCTCCGGCTACTTCTCCATTTCTTACCCCAATAACCATTGTAGTAATATTTCCTAAACTTGGACGCCCTTTGATGTAAATCTTTTTATCATTCTCTCCACCTCCAAAAGCATTATCTAGTATTCTTACATTAATTTTAGTTGAATTATTTTTATCCCTTCTAATTTTTGCATCTACAAAATTTTGAATATCAAGATCCACATCATTCTCCATTGGCCAGATTTCCATTGGGGCAGTGGCAGTAGTAGGGGTTAGCTTCAAAGACGCTTCATATTCATAATAGTTGTCCGTAGCATCAGTCCCAAAACGGATAAAAAATTTAGTCTTTTGATCCATCCCGATTACTCTGTTAATCGGATCATGAGCGTGAACAAAAAGTTTAAGCTTCTTATATCTTCTCATATCTAATGATGTATTTTTAAATACACCTTTTGACTCACCGTTTGGAAGCTTATTAATTTTCATATACAACGAAGCTTCATTTTGTCTTTGTGCTCCGGCATTTCCACTTAATACTTGTCTGTCGATACCAGGAGGCAATACATACGGAGGCTGATTGAGAGCATTCTCTTCAATATTTACACTTCCTACATCAAGATCGCTTGTACTCACTTCCGTACTTCCCTCATTTAATGCAGGGTCTACAATTGGAGCACCAGTCACAGGATCTTTTATTTGGTAAAGAGCAATATTTTTAGGATATTTTCTCCAATCTGATCTTACAAGGTCCATTGTTCCGAATCTTAAAGTAGAAGTCTGATCGAATCCTGCCAGCATTAATCTTGCAAATCTTACGTTATTCAGTACTCCGGCCTCATGTGTACCTTCCTGCAAATCATATTTGGAAACAGGAATTCTGAACAGGTACCATTTCACATCTGCAGTTTGTCCGTTCTGAAAAGATGCTTTTACGGTTTTAACATCTACAATATTATTATCTGCACTTAGTGATAAGCTCTGCTGATCAAGTTTTATAACATACTGATTATAGTTTTCAGTCTGATCCAGATTATAATCTTTATTGATATCTTCAACATCCGGAGTTTGTGAAGATACGTTCAGAGAGTTTGCCTCTGAGTTTCCTTCCGGATTTCTGAAATATTTGTATCGTTCTACAATTGAAGCGGCCTGGCTTCCTGTAAATTTATCCGACATGTAAAATACGAAGTCATCCACTGCAGGGTCAGCAATATTGGTCACCGGGTTTACAAATGTATTTCCAAATCTCATTGCTTCCTGATCCGAAGTAAGACCATCATATCCCGCATCCTGTACTCTTCTTTCATCTCCTTCTGTAGAGAAAGCATATAGGATTGGCGGTTGTTTTGGCTGTACTCCCCAGTTTGAGTTTGTTGTGGAAGATGGTGTGCCCGGAGTTGGAAGTCCGTTTTCATATTGCATTTTTCCATCTTTCAGAACATCTTCGGAAACGTTTCCTAAATGCAGTAAAAGTTTTGGATTAGTCCCCAGTGTTTTCCCGTCAGCATAAGGATCCATCATCCAGAATTCAACGTATTCGATGTTTGAAGTCACAAAGTTCGGAACACTGATTGATCTCATAATTCCGGCCCATCTGCTTTGCGCCTGTTCTGTTGCAGGGTTTACGTTGTATGGTCCTTTTTCTTTTGGAAAGTAAGAAATATCGAAAGTATTCGTAAAGGTTTGTTCACCTGCTACGAAATCTCTGTTATTATAAATCTCGGAATATTGTACTCTTCTGGAGGCATGGTTGGATACAGACTGTGGTGTAATTCCTGCAGGAGCTTTTCCTCCTACTCCCCAGAATCTCGGATCGATATTATACCATGTTAATAACCCTCTTCCATATCCACTTGTCAGGTCATTATCTCCTGGTGGAGTATTGAATGGCGGCAATGTATTTTTTTCAGGTTTTGAGGCCAGACTCCATGCTGCAGGTTCTTTTAATGATATTTTTGAAGTGGTCTGTTCAAAATCATCAATATAAGATTGATTGTTAGTTCCTTTATTTAATCCAGGCATCAAATATGCTGCTTCCATTTTGAAGTTTAAGTTGGAAGGCGCTTCCGTTTTTACCATAGGAAGTTTATTGGTCAGCCTTGTCAGGTAAGGAGCCTGATTATTGTACATTAGGTTGATCCCCGCCATGGTATTGTTCACTGCTTCCTGTCCGAAGTTTACCTTCTGGGTAAGCGGAGATTCGGAATAATTAATTACAGTTCCTCCCAAAATAAAATTCTCGCTGAACCTTCTTTCTAAATTCAATCCTAAGAATCGTTTTCTCTGGGTATTGAATGTTAATTGGTTTTCCAGTGAGATATTGATAGCCTGTCCGGATTGTTTTACATTTTCATTAATGATGGTAACGGTTCCAAGCATGTAGTCTACCGTATAGTCTACTCCTTCGGTAAGCTGCACACCATTTGCAGCAACTTTTACAGATCCCTGGGGAACGTTTACAGCTCCCAAAGAAATCCCTTGTCCCTGAACACCTTTATAACGCCCTTCTATGGTATACCATTGAGGTAATGGCGACTGAGGAAGCTTCTGCTTATCATATAAATCATGAAGCACATATTTAGGGTCATTTCCTACCAAACTTTCCATGTATTTACCGAAGGGTTCTACTTTGGTAAATATAATCCTGCCGGTTTCCGGTCTTATGGTGAGCCCGTTCACAAAGTCAAAGATCCCATCTCCCTTACTTCCGTCTTTATTGTTCTGAATATCGCCGTTCATATTAAGACGATCCCAGTTCATTAATTTCAGAAGGTTGATATCTTTTATGGCTGCAGGAGCTTCGGGAAGATAATTTACCTTACCTCCCGTTTTCTGGTCTCTGTAATAAATGTTAAGAATGAAACCATCGGGTGCTACCTGTCCCGCATCCAAAGAATAAATATTCTTCATCATCAGCGGCCACATCGGAGACTGTGTATTTATTCTGTTATTTACCCTAAGAACTTTAGTGATTAGTACAGGGCTTTCTTCAGAGAATTCTCCTACTTTATATACTTTATTGCTTCCGTTAACGGTGTATGAATAGGAAACCGCTAAAAGCTGCTGGTCATTAAGTTTCTGGTTCAATGAAATATATCCAAGCTGTGGCTGAAAGATAAATTCGTTAGCATTCAGCTTTCTTGCTTTTGTAGCAACAATATATTCTTCTCCGTTATCATAAGGAGTTGCGGTTCCCGAGAAAGTCTTTCCCTGAAAAGCAGTAGTATAATTTTTGCCAGCGTCTCTTACTCCTGCAGCGGCTGATATTTCATCATATAAGCCGTTCAGAGAGTTATCCGGTAAAGGGGCCGTTCCCGCCGGACCTTCTCCCAGGTCCCTGATCCCAATAATACTTTTCTGATAGGCCAGATTACTGTTTCCCTGATCCAATACCCAGACTTCCAATCTGGTAATATTGATTGTGGAATTAATCTGTGGATAATTAGCTAAAGCACCATCATATTTATCAAGGAAATAATGTCCTAAAAAGAAGTGCTGATTTTCTTCGTAGTCAATGGCGTTGACCTTAAAATTGTTCATCACACCACCACCCTGTACTACAATATTTCTGGCTTCTCCCTGTTGCTGGGAAAGAACAACGGTTCCAAAGGTTTTTCCTAACTGAAACTCTGTTTTAACCCCGAATAATGATTGTGAACCCCGGATTAAGCTTGTTGAAAGCGGCATATTTACGTTACCGAATTCAACTCTTTTAATAATTTTATCTTCTCCTCCCTCATTAGGTTTATCTACATTACCAAGTCCTTTGCTCTGAAGGTCTTTCCAGCTTCCTTTTGCCTGCCAAACGAGGTTCATTCTGTTTTCGAACGCAAAACCACTCTGGGTGTCATAGTTGGCCTTCAGTTGGAGGTTTTCTCCTACTTTCCCCAATAATCCCAGCTGAATTCTCTGATCGATATCAAAGGTAAAGCTCGTCCTGTTCTGCGGCAGGATCATTGGATTGTCTATTTTCTGGTAAAGTCCGGCAAAGTCGAGGGATGCGTAACCGGAAGGAATGATTTCAATTTTGTTGCCGCCAAAAATGGTTTCGAACAGCTTATTATTAATTTGAAGTGAAGGAATAAGCCCCTTCTTTCTTGCATCTGTTTTATCTCTTCTGAAAAGAAGACTGTATTTATCGGATTTCTCTTTATAATATGCCTGAGTTTGGGTAGCGAGCATATATTCTTTATACTCTTCCGGAGACATCGCCTTAGGAGGTCCTATTATTGTATTTCCGATTTTGGGATATACGTAGTACATCCCGGTTTTTATATCGTAATAGGCTTCATACCTTGTAGGGTCAGCCACTTCATATTGTTTTTTTATGATCGCTGTGTCCTTTTTTACCTGTGCAAAAGCACCGATAGACATGCACAGGAACGAAAGAAACAAAAATATGTTAAAATGCTTATTATTCGCCACCAAATGTTAAATGTTTTTTAAAATTTGTTTAACCAATTCTTCTACCGAGATGTTTGGATTTTGTTTTATAATTCTATCTGCAATTTTCTCGCTCGCTCGTTTAGGAATCCCTAAAACTTCTAATGCAGATAACGATTCTTCCTTAATTTTATTATCTGTGATTACAGAAATATTCGCGGCAGGATCACTGAATTTCTGGACTTTATCTTTAAGGTCTACAATGATTCTTTCGGCTGTTTTTGCACCGATTCCTTTAGCTTTCTGAATCAATGCACTATTACCGGAGAGAATTGCCGATGCAATCTCATCAAGGCTTAAAGTAGAAAGCAGAATAAGTGCTGAAACTGCCCCTACTCCGTTAACGCTTATTAACAGATTAAACATTTCTTTTTCTGAACGAGTGTTAAAGCCAAACAGAAGATGAGCATCTTCACGGATGATCTGCTGAATAAATAAAACAGTTTGCTGATTTAAAGTAAGTGTCTGTGAGGTCATTAAGCTGATCCCCACATAGTAGCCAACGCCTTGTACGTTGATCACGGCATAGGTAGGTGTAAGTTCTTGAACAGTACCTTGTAAAGAAAATATCATTATTAATTTTTGAAACTCCCCAAATATAAAAATTTAACCCCCAAATACAGCATTAAAGGTTAAAATAAATTGTTTTTAACGACTATGGATATTTAATCGCTTCTGACAATTCTATAGGATTGTTGCTTTTTTTGAGGTAAGATTGTACATTTTTTGTCATTTCCCTAAAATTGATTTCTAAATCATTTCCCTTTTCATCCTTAAGCTTTGCTTTCACATTTCCAGAGCTCATCTCACGAAACGGATCATTATAATAATCCAGCATTACCTTTTTAAAATTATTCCTTGAGATTTCCATTGGCTTAGAACTAACCCCCTCAATATTCATTTTATAAAAGCTTTTTTTCAACCCTGAAAAGGAGAATTTATAGGAGCGACTTTTATCTTCCATCTCCACAATCAGACCTGGTAATCCTTTGAAGACATAGGGACCTTCCTGTAAGGGAATATCCTGTGTAAACCAAGCTTCCCAATCCCTTCCCTTATAGCTTAATGTTGCTTTCTGACAGTTATAACCATATTTTTTAGCAACCTCTTTCTCTATTTTCCAGTTCAGCAGTATAGGATCTGTCAGTTTATATACATCGGATAATATATAGTAATATCTTGAACTTCTATTCTGCTTATCCTTCACTGCATCAAAAACATTATCTGGTACGATAAAACCTTTAAAACCAGTACTTCTCAGAGAGTCTACCTCATATTGTTTTTCTGTACAAAATCTGGATTCTCCATCCTGGACGAGGAGCACCATTTTTTTTGATATTGTCTCAGAACTTAATGTATCTTCTTTATAGACAAGATTATAGTCTATTCTCATATCCTGAGAATAAAAATTTTGAGCGAATGAGAAAAGCAGAATTACTATGAATGTTTTCAATGGCATATATCAGGTTATTAGTTTTGTTGTTATGTTCTTTGAATAGGATGATATTAAATAGTAAAAATACATCACTATATATTGTTGCTAAAGATAATAAAAACCTCACTAAGAGAACTGATTGTTCTAAAAGTTAATAAATTTCCGGGTATATAAACAAAAAAAGCACCTTTTATCAAGGTGCTTTTGTATAATAAGGTCAATCAAATTACTTTTTCTCTCTTCTCTGTGCATCAAGAACAGCAATCGTTGCAAGGTTTACGATCTCATCTACGCTTGAACGCATCTGAAGAACGTGTACCGGCTGCTTTAATCCCATAAGAATTGGCCCTATTACCTGCGCCACTTTCATTCCTCTTAAAATTTTATATGAAAGGTTTGCGCTTTCTAAATTCGGGAAGATAAATGTATTTGCCGGTGTTGTTCCTAGTTTTGAGAAAGGATAATCACTCAGGTGGTCTGCATTCATTGCAAAATCCGGCTGAATTTCACCATCTACTATCATTTTAGGATATTTCTCATGAAGGATGCTCACTGCTTTTGCTACTTTTTTGGACGTTTCAGAGATGGCCGCAAAGTTTTCAAATCCAAGCATTGCAATTCTCGGTTCTATAGCGAAAGATTTCACTGTAAATTCTGCCATTTTAGCAATATTTACAAGATCTTCTGCCGTAGGATTCTGATTGATGGAAGTATCTGCGAAGAAAATAGGTTTCTTTTCAGACAAGATCATCATCATAGCTGCAATTTTGTCTACTCCTTTATCTTTTTCAATAACTTCCAGAACAGGGCGTAATACGGAAGTATAGTTTTTAGAGAATCCTACAATAAGTCCGTCTGTGTCTCCGTGTCTCAGCATCAAAGGTCCGAAATAATCTCTCTGGCGAACATATCTCTTAGCTTTGTACTCGTTCATTCCTTTTCTCTGGCGAAGTTTCCAAAGGGTTTCTCTGTATTTCTTTCTGTTTTCTTTCTGATCGTCATCGCTTGGATCAATAATTGGGACATCCAGATTGATTCCGTAACGTTCCATTTGCTCCTTGATGTATTTTTTATCTCCTAAAAGACTTGGGTAGGCAATTCCTTCTTCATAAAGAATCTGTGCTGCTTTCAATACGTTATATTCTTCAGCATTTCCAAGGGTAATTCTTTTCGGATTGGATTTCGCACGGCTCTGCATCATTCTTACGAGTCTCTCGTCTCTTCCCATCCTGTCTAAAAGCTGGTGCTCATACTCTTCGAAATCTGTAATGGTTTTTCTCGCCACACCACTTTCCATAGCTGCTTTCGCAACAGCACTTGACACTCTTGTAATCAATCTGTTATCAAATGGTTTCGGAATGAAATATTCTCTTCCGAATTGCAGATTCTGAACGTTATATGCTAAGATTACAGCTTCTGGTACCGGTTCTTTAGCCAGATCAGCAATAGCGTGTACGGCCGCCAATTTCATCTCTTCGTTAATTCCTGTAGCCTGTACATCCAATGCTCCACGGAAGATATAAGGGAATCCTAATACGTTGTTTACCTGGTTAGGATAATCACTTCTCCCTGTTGCCATGATCACATCTTTACGGGTTTCAAGTGCAAGATCATAAGCGATTTCCGGATCCGGGTTCGCCAAAGCAAACACGATTGGATTTTCGTTCATACTCAATAACATCTCAGGAGTCATTACATTTCCTTTAGACAGCCCAACGAAAACATCAGATCCTTTTACGGCATCTTCCAGGGTTTCAATATCTGTCTGAGCAATGAAATCCAGTTTTTCCGGAGTAAGGTTTTCTCTCTTATGATTAATTACTCCTTTACTGTCACACATCAGGACGTTTTCTTTTTTCAATCCTAATGAAATATAAAGCTTGGTACATGCAATAGCCGCTGCCCCTGCTCCGTTCACTACCATTTTCACCTCATCGATGTTCTTGTTGGCAATCTGCAGAGAGTTAATCAATGCAGCTGCAGAAATAATAGCTGTTCCGTGCTGGTCATCGTGCATTAAAGGAATATTCAATTCCTCTTTTAATCTTTGCTCTATATAAAATGCTTCAGGAGCTTTAATATCTTCAAGGTTAATTCCTCCGAAAGTAGGAGCAATACCCTTTACAATTTCAATAAATTTATCCGGATCTTTCTCATCAATCTCAATATCAAAAACATTGATATCTGCAAAGATCTTGAAAAGAAGACCTTTCCCTTCCATTACCGGTTTTGAAGCTTCGGCTCCAATATCACCAAGTCCAAGTACGGCAGTACCATTAGAAATTACGGCTACCAGGTTTCCTTTTCCTGTGTAATCGTATACAGTTTCCGGCTTGTCATGAATTTCCATACAAGGAACTGCTACTCCGGGAGAGTAAGCCAGTGACAGGTCTCTCTGAGAAGAGTG
The DNA here is from genome assembly GCF_011752975.1 of Chryseobacterium sp. Tr-659. Lineage (GTDB taxonomy): Bacteria > Bacteroidota > Bacteroidia > Flavobacteriales > Weeksellaceae > Chryseobacterium. Next base: position 12,503 of record NZ_VWWP01000011.1, read on the forward strand.
TGGCTTTGATGGAATTACTTCAATTTTTCCTTTGGGTTCTGCTTTATGATAATCCAGCGCGGCCTGGCTAAAGTTTTTTTCGTCACGATTGTTGTTACTTGACATAAAATTTCGTTTTTTGTTTAAAGGATATATTTAATGTGGTAATCTACTAAGCTTTCAATTGGTTTCTGCACAACATGTCCCACATTTAAATTAAATTCTGCGGCTACAGAACGTAATATATTTTCATAATAATAAGCGATAGAACCAATGAAATTGATCTCGGCATCATTGGCTTCCTGATAAGGGAGAACCTGGTATTCAAAGAAGCTTTTCATTTCTTCAAAAACCATATCCATGAAATAAGGATGATCTTTTCTTTCGATCACAAATTTGGTAAAATTAGCCAAATAGGCATTGGGTCTTGGCGTGTGATACATGTTTTTCAATGCATCTTCTACGGTAAGATTATAATCTGCTTCAAATTCATGGTGAAGATCTGAAGGCAATTTTTTCATGAAGTATCTGCGCACCAGTTGTTTTCCTATTGCACTGCCGCTTCCCTCGTCTCCGATCAGGAAACCGAGTGAAGGTAATTCGATCTTCAGGCTTTCACCATCAAAAAAGCATGAGTTTGATCCTGTGCCCAGAATGCACACGATAGCAGGTTTTCCACTGTATGCCGCATAAGCAGCTGCAGTGAGGTCTTCCTTTACAATGATTTCAGCTTTTCCAAATACTTTCTTAAGTTCTTCTTCTATGATTTCGCAGTTCTTTTTCACACCGCATCCGGAGCCATAAAAAAAGACCTTGGTAATGGAATTCTTTACCGATATCAGATTGCTATTTTTTTGTATTTCAGGAGCGATAAGTTCTCTGTTGATAAAGTTCGGATTGAAGCCTATGGTTTCTGTTTTCAGAAAGACTTTTTTAAAGTCATCCAGTATTACCCAATCCGTTTTAGTAGAACCACTATCTACAATAGCAACCATATTTTAGATTTTAATTTAAGGGTGCTAAATTATGAATTTATCTTCAATTAGCATTTAAAAACAATCTGGAAGCTGTCTAAAATCATTAATGTTTAATCTTTGTTTTTTTTTCATTGAACTGAATAAGCCAATCTTCAATTTCATCTTCAAGATAAGAAGCCTGCAATACCATTGCATTGATAAAATCATCCGGAACGGGTTCTCCGCTCGAGTTCTCAAGATTCCACAATTCATTAGACATATTTTCATACTCTGTGTACACTCTTTTGAAGCGGGAATTTTCTTTCTCAAGAGCCTCAATATTTTTTTGTTGAAGCTGGAATTTTCTGTATTTGTTTTGACGTTTCATACAAATATTGTTATAAATTGGGTCATAAAATGTTGGAGTATATGCTCTTTACAAGGCATTACAAGATAGAAAAAACCATCAACACAAAGAGTTGAAAATGAATTTATTATCAGGTCTTAATTACATCATTCTGAATAATAAATTTAGAAATAATTTTTATTTAAAAAAATATTTTAACAACTTTTTTCAGTGTTTAACATATAGTTATAAATTTGCATATTCATATTGTAAAGTTCTATAATTATTGACAGTTTAAAATCGTTATCAATATATAGAATAGGATAAAGATCTCGTCTGATGAGATATAAATCATTCCTGTACTACATATAATATGGAAAATATTTTAGTTTTTATATTAATTGAATGAAAGAAATACTCTTACGCCAGAAACAGGTTTTGTTCTTCATTATTGCAGGAGGACTGAGTGCTATTGTAGAAATTGGCAGTTTTAAGGTCTTCAGTACCTACCTTCCTCATCTTTTTGCAAGGGAAACCAATTTTTATGGTGTGCATTATCCTTTAAGCAACATTTTTTCTACCAGCTGTGGGATTATCACTAATTATTTTCTGAGCATATGGTTTGTTTTTGAAAGAGGAAAACATTCTAAAAGAAAAGAGTTCGCCTACTTCATGGTAGTTTCTTTCTTTTCTACTTTAGTGAGTTTAGGTTTTTTCCAGGTATTTTACAGTTTTATATTTAAAGATAATATCAATTTAATTTTTTATACCTTGAGCCCGGAAATGATTAGTAAAATTGCAGCTATCTTACTGGTTTCAATTCTGAATTATTCGGTAAAAAAGAAAGTAATTTTTAACGGTTAAGCGGTGACAAAAATTTTAAATTATCTGTGGAGATTTTGGCTGTTGCTATTGGCATTTGTTCTGACAGTCACTATCGGGATTCCTGTTTATATTTTATCTTTTAACAAAAAACATTATAAGTACGCTTATAAACTTATAAGAATCTGGTGTTTCGGGATGTTTTACGGTATGGGCTTCAGATATGATCTCATCCATCTTTCAGAACAGAAAAAAGATAAGAACAAGCCTTATGTGTTCATTTCCAACCACACCTCCATTATGGATATTATGCTTACCTGCATTCTGTTTCCGGATCATCCGGTCTGCTTTGTGGGAAAGAAAGAACTGGTGAAGATTCCTATATTCGGAACTATTTATAAAAGAATATGTGTAATGGTAGACAGAGCCAGTGCAAGAAGCCGTGCCGATGTATACCGACGATGTGCTGAAAAAATGGAAGAAGGCAACAGTATTGCCATTTTCCCTGAAGGCGGTGTGCCGGATGATACATCTATTATTCTTGACGAATTTAAGGACGGGGCATTTATCCTGTCTTCAAAACACCACTCTCCTATTGCTATGTATACTTTTATAGGGCTTAAGGAAATGTTCCCGTTTGAAAGCTCAAAGGGCTATCCGGGACGGGTAAAGGTCTATTTCAACGGAATCCTGGAACCTGCTGATTCTCCAAAAGACTTAAAAGCAGAGGCCTACCAGGAAATAAAAAAAACCTTATTAAAGTATTCCGTTTAAAGGAAATAGTTATATTTGTTTGTGAAATCTATAATAAATATGTCAAATTATTCTAAACAAACCAATTGGGCACAATTCATTCCGTTGGTTACTGTATTCTTCTTTTGGGGATTCGTAGCAGCCAGTAATGATATTCTTATCCCAGTTTTTCAAAAAGCCTTCAATTTATCCCAAACAGAAAGTATGCTGGTTCAGATATGCTTTTATGTGGCTTACACAGTAGGTTCTTTAATTTATATGATCGTATCAAAAGGCCTGAAACAGGATTTGATCAATAAAATCGGGTATAAGAACGGGCTTATTCTGGGGCTCCTTATTTCCGCACTGGGAACGCTGTTATTTTATCCGGCAGCCAATATGCATTCATTTCCTTTAATGATCTCAGGATTATTTATTGTAGGTTTAGGGTTCTCCCTTCAGCAGATTGTTGCCAACCCGCTTGCTATTGAAGTAGGTCCTACAGAAACAGGATCTCAGAGATTAACAATGGCGGGAGGTATTAATAATCTGGGGACTACCATAGGACCGCTTATTGTAGCGTTTGCTATTTTCGGTTCTGCTTCTGCAGCTAATACGGAAGCAAGTATTGAAAGTGTAAAAATACCTTATCTGATATTGGGAGCAGCTTTCGCTCTTGTTGCCTTAATGCTAAAGTTTTCTTCACTTCCAGCTGTAACACCAACCAATACTGCCGATACGGACGATAGCACTCCGGGAGAGCACAGAAGTTCAGCATTCCAGTATCCACAATTAGTAATGGGAATGATCGCTATTTTTGTGTATGTAGGAGTAGAAGTTTCTACAGCCAGTAACCTTCCGGCTTATATGGAAAAAAATCTTGGATTTGAAACAAAAGAAGTGGCTCCTTATATTTCTTTATACTGGGCTTCATTGATGATTGGCCGTTGGACAGGTGCTGTAGAAGCATTTGATGTAAGTGCAGGATTCAAAAAAATATTAAGATTCCTTGCTCCTTATCTTGCATTCGGTGTTTTCTTACTGGTGAATGCAATTGCTAAACACGATCTTACTCATTTCTATGTATATGGGTTTATTATCATTGCAATGATTATCTGCGATATCCTGAGTAAAGGAAATCCGGCAAGAATGCTTCTCATCTTTTCCTTAGCGGGAATCACAGCACTTTTGATCGGAATGTTCACTGCGGGAATGGTTTCTGTATATGCATTTACAAGTGTGGGACTTTTCTGTTCTACATTATGGCCTTGTATATTTGCACTGGCGATTAACGGACTTGGAAAACATACCAATCAGGGTTCAGGATATCTGATCATGATGATTATGGGTGGTGGTATTGTAAGCTTTATACAAGGTTATATTGCCGACATTACAAACATTCACTTCAGTTATATCGTAGGAGTTATCTGTTTTGCTTATCTTGCGTTTTATGCGGTCCGTGTAAGCGGAATCTTAAAGGCTCAGGGTATTGATCTTGATAAAGTATCGAAAGGTAATGGTCATTAATATATCAAAAACAATATATAAGAAGAAGAGATTTTGGGCAGGTTTATTACTTGCCCAATTTCTTTTGTTCTACTGTTTCTCCAAACTGAAGATAACAGTCTCTTTTTTTGAACGTTTTTTCGAACTTCAGAAGAAAGCTCATCAGATGCTTTTCAGCTGGATGCCCTTTTCAATGGGGGATGTTATATATGTTGTACTGGGAGTTTTTATTTTGTATTACCTGATTGGATTATGTAAGAAAAGCAGGAGGAATAATTCAATGATAAAACTCCTTATCATTATTAACATTTTCTATTGTATTTACCAGATGTTCTGGGGGATGCTGTATTTTCAGACGCCTATTATTAAAAAGCTTTCCAGCCAAAAAGAGCCGGACATTGATAAAGCTAAAAAGCTGGCTCTCGTTTATCTTGATAAGTGCAAAACTACCCGGCAGGCCGTCCGTGAAAATGAAAAAGGGATATTCATCATCACTGACCTAAAATCTGTTCAGAAAGAGATCCTCTACCAACAGACGAAAATTCCTTCTTATATTTCGGATAAAAATGTACCGGGAGTTCTTGCCATTAAACCGAGTTTATTTAAGAACATCATGAGCTTTACAGGAATTTTAGGGTATTATAATCCTTTTACTGCGGAAGCCCAGTATAATTCTGAACTGCCTCCTACTTTTATTCCTTTCACTACGGCTCATGAAAGTTCTCATCAGCTTGGTTTTGCGAGAGAACAGGAGGCCAACTTCGTGGGATATCTGATTGGGATCAACTCCACGAATCAGGATTTGAAATACAGCACAGAATATTTTACATTAAAGAGCCTTTTAAGATTCATTGTGGAAGAGGATCCTCAGTTTGTAAAAAAAGCTCTTAACAATTATTCTCCGGGCATGAAAAGAGATCGCGCCTATGAAAAAAGCTTTGTCTTCAGTCACCAGGGATGGCTGGATGATTTCTTCGGATTTACCAACAATCTGTTCCTGAAGACTAACCAACAGGAAGGTTCTGTTACTTATTCTTACTTCATAGACCTCCTTTTAAATTATGAAAAGTAGATAAAAAAAAGAATCGTATCAGGCGATACGATTCTAAAAACACAAATGATGAAAAAAAATTTATTACCTTGACTTGTTCCCTCATTCAAGGCGTTGTAAAAGTACGACATATTTTATAAATACAAAAACATTTCCATTCTTTTTTAAAACTTTATGAAAACTTTATGATTTTTTATGTTTTTTTGAGTTTGTTTGCCCATGAGACCAATCATAGTCAATTCTCCCATATAACTACAAAAAACCAGATAAATTATACTTAATTTGATAATAACACAATAAATCAAACATTTGTTTGAATAAAAATTATTCCAGTTATTATTCATTTCTCACCAGAAGAAAATTGGAGTTATTACCTATAAAATTCAAAATATATCCAAAAAATGTGAATCGCTTTTAATGCATCAATTTAAAGATATATTTACTCTAAAGTTACAATCCTCTTTATATGGAATGTCCATTTGTTTTTCCTTATCATACTTTATTCTATCGAAAAGGATTTTATTTACTTTCTTTTTTATTTTCCGGCTTACATTTTTTTCACGATTGAAGAGTATGGAGGTAAAGTTGTCTTCAGAAATAGGTATCATTCTGAAAAGTATTTCAAAAGGCGACTCCGAAAATAAAATATTGAAACTCAAACCAAATCTACTAACAACCGATTTTATCTCACTAATAAAAGAAAAATATTTTTGTATATTTAAAACATCTGTGTATTTTAGATAAAAATATTAATATGATTTTTGACAAACTAATTAACTATCTAAAACTTGATAAACAGGAATTCACATTCCAGTTCAATTCTCATCCAAATTACCCGTCCGCATTGGCTTTTAGTGATACCCTTAACTTTATGGGAGTAAAAAATGATGCTTATGAACTTGACAAAGAATATTGGGATGAACTTCCGGAAGAATTTATTGCAATTGTTGAAAATTCTTTCTCTTTGGTAAAAAAATCAGGAAACGGTTATGCGGTTTATTCAGAAAAGGCTAAAAATTTTGATAAAGAAGAGCTTTATAATAAATCTACAGACTTTGTACTGCTGTTTGAAAAAACGGAAAGTGCAGAAAGTAAACTGGCCTTTAATTTCAAACCGGTACTCTATGGAATTTTTGCCGTTATTCTAGCTTATTCTTTTATAAGCCAGACTATATATGAAGCGGTCTTCAATCTTCTTTCGCTGGCAGGAGTATATATTTCCCTTGAAATTTTCAATCAGAAATTCGGGAATACCTCTACTGTAATCGGAAGTATATGTGGAGGCGGTGCCGCAGCTACCCAAACTACCAATTCATGTGATAAGATCATCAAACAGGATAAAACCAGTATCTTAGGATTAAAATTTTCAGATTTTTCACTGATCTATTTTGCAGGACTTGCCGTATTGGGACTTTTCTTACCGGCAACGGCTTATATCGTAAAAGGATTTACGTTTGTTTCCGTATTGGCAATTGGATATTCTTTATATATTCAGGCTTTTGTAGAGAAAACGTTTTGTAGAGTATGTCTTTTGATCATCTCCATTCTTGCAGGTCAATTGGTGATCAGTATTCTCTTCTTCCAGGATCTTTCTTTTACAGTGGGGGCACTTTTACTGACTGTTATTCTATGGGCCTTAATCTTTTCTTCTATTATTTATTTCAATACACTTCTTGAGCAAAAAGAAGACCTTCAGAAATCTAATGCAAAGAATCTTAGATTTAAAAGAAATTATGAGCTTTTCAAAAGCCAGATGCAGACCAACGAAAAAATAGAATTTCAGGATAATCAAACTTTTTCAGTGGGAAATAAAGAGGCAAAACTTCGTATTGCCATCGTTTCCAATCCTTATTGCGGTTTTTGTAAGGATGCCCACAAACTGGCAGAAAGTCTTCTGGAAAAATATCCAAATGATATTTCTCTACAGATGAGATTCAACTATACGCCTGAAAGAACACACGATAAATACACACAGCTTATATCAGACCTTACTCATATTTATCATAACAAACCTGAAAAGGAATTCTTACACGCTGTGGAAAAATGGTTTGAAACAAAAGACGAAAGTCAAATCAATGAGCTTTCCGGAGGAACTGTAACCTCAGAAAATCTGAATCCTCTGGTTGAAATGTCCAGAGAAAACAGCAATGCAGGATTAAGCTTTACTCCGATCTTTATTATTAACGGATACCAGTTCCCGGACAAGTATGATCGTGAAGATATTGTGTTCTTTATTGATGAGTTAATTGAAGATGATGAACTTTAGTAAATAAATCTCATCCATTCAAAAATTTCACTATCTTAGGAAAAACAAAAACGACCTCCGGAAAACAGAAAATTATAAAATTATTACCGGAAATAGTTGGGAAATATAAGTTGAGAAACCCCTCTGATACTAAACTTAACTGAGTGTTCTCTTCCTAAAATAACCATAAGACGCATGCAACAAATGGAGCTGTTTTCAGTAGACCATTTTATTGAATTATAATTGAATTAAAGTAAAAATGTCGTCATCCATTGACGGCATTTTATAATGAGTAGTAGTTTTGAAAAAAAAATTTCCTTTTTATAAGCAACCGGACACTAAAGACTGTGGCCCGACCTGCCTTAGGATCGTAAGTAAATATTACGGTAAAAGTATATCCTTGCAGCAAATTCGTAACCTTTCTGAAACTACCCGCGAAGGAAGCAGCCTTCTTGGATTGAGTGATGCCTCAGAAAACCTGGGATTCCGTTCAATGGGTGTACAAATTGACTTTAATACCCTCACAGAAGAAGTTCCTTTTCCTTGTATTGCACACTGGAATAAAAATCATTTTGTAGTTGTTTATAAAATTGATAAAAATAACAAAGTATATATTTCAGATCCCAGCTACGGACTGATTACTTATACACGTGAAGAGTTCATCAAATCATGGATTGGGGAAAATGCCAATGAAAATACAGAAGAAGGTATTGTCCTGATTCTGGAAACAACCCCGGCATTTTTCCAGACTGAATTTGATGCTGAGGAAAGTAAGGCCAGTTTTACCTTTTTATCCAAATATCTTCTTAAGTATAAATCACTTGTTATCCAACTTGCAGTAGGACTTTTGGGCGGAAGTTTACTTTCCCTGATATTTCCCTTCCTTACCCAGAGTATCGTAGATGTCGGGATACAGAATCAGGACATTAATTTTATTTATATGGTTCTGCTTGCACAGATCATGTTATTCCTTGGGAGAATGGGTATTGAAACAATCCGGAGCTGGATTCTTCTTCACCTTTCCGCAAGGATTAATATTTCGATCATTTCAGACTTCTTTATCAAGCTAATGAGGCTGCCTATAAGCTTTTTTGATACAAGAATGACGGGAGATATCATGCAGAGAATTAATGACCATCACAGGATTGAACAACTTCTTACCAGCTCTTCACTGAATACATTATTCTCTTTGGTCAATCTGATTATTTTCAGTATTGTCTTACTTTTTTATGATTACAGGCTTTTTCTTGTATATCTTGTAGGAGCTGTATTATATATCGGATGGATCAGCTTCTTTCTAAAAAAGAGAAAGGAATTGGATTATAAAAGATTTTCCCAGGTTTCCCAGGAACAGAGTAAAGTAATCGAACTGATCAACGGTATGCAGGAGATCAAAATGCATAACGCCGAAAAGCAGAAACGATGGGATTGGGAATTCCTTCAGGTAAAATTATTTAAAATAAGAATAAAATCCCTTTCATTAGAACAATGGCAATCTGTGGGAGGAAATTTCATCAATCAGATGAAAGATATTCTGGTGAGTTTCCTTTCTGCTAAATTAGTTTTAAGCGGTAATCTTACTTTAGGGATGATGCTTTCTGTACAATATATCATCGGACAATTGAACAGTCCTCTCCTACAGCTGATTGACTTTATCAAACAGACTCAGGATGCCAAAATCTCTTTGGAAAGATTGGGCGAAATCCACGATAAAGATGATGAAGAAGATAAGAATGAGCAGTACGCCATGGAAGTTCCGAAAAAAGATATTGTGATTAAAGACATGTCATTCAGATATATTGGTTCTGATGTTCCGGTTTTTGAAAACTTAAATCTTACTATTCCTTACCAGCAAACAACTGCTATCGTAGGGGCAAGCGGAAGTGGAAAAACAACCCTTCTGAAATTGCTGATGAAGTTTTATGACCCTGATCAGGGAGAAATTAAAATCGGAAATACCAATATGAAGAATGTTTCTCCAAGATTCTGGAGGGATCATTGTGGAGTGGTAATGCAGGAAGGTTATGTATTTAACGATACTATCGCCAATAACATTGCTGTGGGTGAAGATCATATTGATAAGCAAAAATTAAGACGTGCCGTAGAAATTGCCAATATCAAAGAATTTATTGAAAGTCTTCCATTAAGCTATAATACAAAGATCGGAAATGAAGGAGTTGGAGTAAGTGGCGGGCAGAAACAGAGGCTTTTCATTGCAAGAGCTGTTTACAAATCTCCGGAATATATTTTATTTGACGAAGCTACATCAGCACTGGATGCCAATAATGAAAAAGTAATTATGGAAAATCTTGAACAGTTCTTCAAAGGAAAAACAGCTGTTGTTATTGCCCACAGACTTTCCACTGTAAGACATGCTGATAAAATCATTGTTCTTGATAAGGGAAAAGTAGTGGAAGAAGGCAGCCACGCGGAACTTGTAGACCTGAGAGGAGAATATTACAGACTGGTAAGAAACCAGCTTGAATTAGGCAGTTAACCATCATGAGAATCAACATAAAGCGGAATCCGAAAAGCTTATAGAGTAGGAAAGATAAAAACAATAATTAATCATGAAAAATCTAAAAAAACTTTCGAGAAAAGATTTGGCTTTTGTAAGTGGAGGAGAAGTCCTTCCTGGTAAAAATTGCTGTGGATCTTGGTGTCTTGGCAGCTGGGTTTCATGCCGTATGCATCATTTTGAATGCCCTCCTGGTGCAGATACTTCACCACCAGAGTGGTATGACGGGACCTGCCCATTTATTTAAAATTATATTCCCTCTGAAACATGGGGGAAATTTTACCTCAGAACAATGAAAGAAGACGTTTTAGACAATATTGAACTTCGCTCAGAAAGCGTACAGGATATTCTTACCCAGCCTCCCCATTGGATGATACGCTGGGGAAACACCATTATATTTATCATACTATTGCTCATTCTGGTTATGAGCTATATTATAAAATATCCGGAATTTGTTCCGGCCCCTATTATTGTAACCTCACAAAACCCTCCGGAGAAGATAGAGGCAAGAACAAATTCTAAGATTGAAAAAATATTCATCAAAGATCATCAGGAAGTTAAAAAGAACGATGTACTGATGGTAATGCAGTCTGCCGCCAGTTATAAGGATATTTTAGAACTCAAAAAATTAGTAGATTCCATTACTCCGGATAGACTATATAGTTTTCCTCTTTCTAAGACTTCAAGGTTTAAGCTTGGAGAACTGCAGGGGGAATATAACAGTTTCGCGAAAGCCTTTCAGGATGAAGAATTGTTTACAAGACTCCAGCCTTATGCTCCTGAAAATCTTGCTGCCAACCAGAGCATTTCTGAATACAGAGTAAGAATTGCGACCATGAAACAACAGAAAAGCCTTGAAAGTGTAAAGTATGACCTTACAAGAAAGAATTTCAACAGATCTCAAGATTTGTTTAACCAGGGAGTTATTTCCGCTATGGAGCTTGAAAATGAAAAGATTAAATATTTACAGGCTCAACAAAATCTGGAAAACCTTAATATTTCCATTTCGCAGATGGAGGAAGGGATATCCAATCTTAATAAAACCAAAAGCGGAACTGCCATTAACACAGAAAAAGACAGAATTACCTATTCTTCACAAACGTTACAGCTTCTTGAGCAGCTGAGAAAATCTTTAAAACAATGGGAACAGAACTATCTTGTTATATCATCTACTGATGGTGTTGCCAGTTTCCAGCAGTTTTTTGGTGAAAATCAGTTTGTAAAAGCGGGAGAACCTATCCTGTCTATCCTTCCCAAAAATAAAGAGAAATTAGTGGGTCGTATGTCCGTTCCTACAGTTAATTCAGGAAAAATCGTTCCGGGTGAAAAGGTACTCATCAAATTGGACAACTACCGTTTTCAGGAATATGGTATTATCGAGGGAAAAGTACAAAACATTTCTCTAATTCCGGATGAAAAAGGGAATTATTACGTGGATGTGATTTTACCGAAAGGATTAAAAACAAGCTATAACCAAAATCTTACTTTTGATAAAGAGCTCAGAGGTAGTGCTGAGATCGTAACTCAGGATCTCAGACTTATTGAAAGATTCTTCTATCAGATCAGAAAGCTGCTTGGATATCAGGCCTGATAAAAGGCCATACAAAACAAGAGCCGTTTTACAAATCGTGAAACGGCTCTTGTTTTATTATATTATAAAAATTCAATACTGTGATTTCCCTTCGGAAAAAAAGGACTATCCTATCAGTCCTTATCTCAATAGGCATACAAAATTGCCGCAAAATTCTAAAAAAACAATAAAAGACGGATATGTGAGGAATACAATCTTAATCTAATGTAGAAAAACAAATATCTCAATAAACGGATTTTATTATGATAGAAATCTAAAACCGATCTCCATTATTCTGATCCGAAAGACAGGAAATTGTAAAAGTGAAAATCTTTTGAAGAAATTGGAAAGTAAAATTATGGCCTTTCTACAATTAAAAACCGCAATCATTAAATCAATGATTGCGGTTTATCGTAGCGAAGACGGGAATTGAACCCGTGACCTCAGGGTTATGAATCCTGCGCTCTAACCAACTGAGCTACCTCGCCGTTTTGGTGGTGCAAATATAGAAAATATTTCTTTACTACCAAAATTATTTTAACTTAAAATATTCCAAAACATCCCCAACATGATCTGGTTTGCTGATTATCTTATTGTTAGCATCTAAAATAAAATACGTCGGAGTTGCATGAATATTATACGTATCTGTGTAACTACTGTTCCATCCTCTCAATTCTGAATCATTCACCCATGGAAATGCAGCAATCTTTTTAGTGTAAGAATTCTTATCTACATCTAAAGACAGACCAACAATCTGAATATTTTTTGCTTTTAAATCATTATATTTTTCCAATAGCTTCGGAAGTTCACTCTCACAATGTGAACATGTGGAAGACCAGAAAACAACTATTTTTTTATCTGCCTTTACATCATATAATGACTTCGCAGTAGTATTAGTCGCTGACTGGAACTTATAATTAGGGAAAGCAGCCCCCATTTCGATGTTGGCATTCGATTTTAATGTAGAAGCAAGCCTGTCGTTAATGGTACACTTTAAATTCTTTGCAAGAGAAAGGTATTTGCTTTTAAACTCATCCATCTGATACACATCAAAAATATCGATAAGCTCTGATAAAACGGTTTGTCCTCTTGGTGTTTCAACCTTTAAGCGGTCTAATAACTTATCAACAGACCCTGCAACATTTGTATTTCCTGCTGAATTCAGATAGGCTACCAATACAGGTCTTAATAAAGATGAGCTTTCCAGCATATCTCCGGATTTGTCCAGAAAGTTAATTATTTCCTCCTGATTTACTTTTTTGGACGAATCGGGTGAATTAGACAAGAACTTGCTGTAATTCGTATTATAATAGACTATAAAAGGATGCTGCGCTGCATCAATAGAACTGGAAGTCCCGGAAAGCCTCCCAATTTCTGCCTTCAGAGCTTTTCCGAATTCCGTATTATCTTTGTAATATTCTTTGATCTGTGCTAAAGCCGGCAGGATAAGCTCTTTTTTCTGAGATCCTTCCTGTTGTTTACTCATCAGGTCATTTGCTTCATCTAAATAGGCAACATCTTTAATTTTATTATTCTGAATATCTAATTTGAAGTTGACATTTTTATTTTCAGAAATAAAGCTTACCGTATTATTAGAGTTTGGGAAATAGACTTTCATCATTCCCATATAATTGTTTGGGTATTTAAACGTCCAGGTATTATTCTTACTTTGTTCTTTAGTAACAATAATATCTTTTGAGCCGTTTAATGTATATAGAATAGCGTCCTGATCTTTAAAGTCTGCTGGTGTCTGAACTGTAACAGTGAACTGAGCCTGTGCAGCAAATGCAGCTAAAACCGCAGATAGCGTATAAATCTTTTTCATAGAGTAAAAATAAAAAAACTCCCTGATTAATCAGAGAGTTTAATATTATTTTAATAAAATTTTATGCTTTTACGTTTTTATACTTTTTAGTAAAGTAAACAATAAAACCGATCGCTACGATTGCCAGTACATATACATAAAGATCAATCGGAGAAGCTTGAGCTCCTGTACCGTTTCCTCCGTTTCCACCACCACCCGGAATAGGGGGGGCTGCGTTTGCTAAAAATACAGCAAAAAAGAAAAGAGCTGATGTTAATTTATTAATAGTTTTCATATTGATTATTTTAAGATTTTAGTGTTAACAGTTTCTCCTTTATCAGAAACAATTTTTACGATGTAAGAATTTCTAACTGAGCCATTAAGCTCGATTACAAAATCTCTGGACGCATCAACTGCTTTTTTAGAGATTACCAGTTTACCACTCATATCATAAACCTCAATATCTGCTTTTTTCCACTTAGGATCAAATCTAACAATATAGTTTGTAATTGAAGGATCATAAACCACCAATGTTTTTGAAGCTGTAGCCTTGTCATCTTTTGTTGTCAATGTTGCATTGCTAGGCTCTCCATAGTAAAGATCAGAATCTGTAGTCGTAGAAGCTACAACATCTCCCTGCTTAGCCTCCATTAATGTACCGTTTTCTGCTTTATAGTAGAAACCAATACCTGAAGACAGCTGATGTGCACCTGCAGGAATTAACTCTGCATTTTCTCTGATCTCAAATTTATAAGACTTAACCTGATCAAGCTTATAGTTTACCAACTTAACATTCTTACCTTTGAAGTTATCTTCATTAGCCTCGTTAATATATAACCAATAATTAGTATAGTTATTATCGTAACCACCATTCAGTGATTCTTCAAAAGTACCGATGATATTTTTACCGGCTGAAGCCTGAACTGTAGTTGCTGTAGAAATCTGATGTCCAGTAGTTGAATTTGGAGAAACTACATAATATGTTCTCGAAAGTTCATTTCCGTTAGCATCAAGACCAATTACTCCTAACTGTTTTACAGTTCCGCTGGTGTTACTAACCCCTTTAGCAGCAGTTACGTCATAAGGAGTTGCAGCTGCTCTTGCAGTTTGCTTGAATCTTCTTAGCGTATTAAAGTTCAAAGTCTGAGCTGTATTATCTCTTAATTTGATCTTGAACGACTGCATTGGTTTCATAACTGCCAAATCTACATCTCCTACAGCTGGAGCTACTCCATCACCAGTAGGTAAGAAAGTAACCACCTTAGAACCTGTAGCGTATGTAGAACCATTTGAAAGTGTAACAATTGTACCTGGATTGTATTCAATACCCCAGATATTTTTTACAGCATTTCCGTCTGATCCTGTAACACTTTCAGTGTATCCGATGTTAGATAAATCAAGATTAGTAAGGAACGGGTTTCCGAATTGATAAAAATTCTTTCCAAATGTTCCGGACCATGGGGTCAATGTAAATTCAAAGGAATCATCAAGGTAAGTATTGTACTGCTCGTTATAAGCATTGACACCATACCCGTTATTTCCAAAACTTACATTCGCTGCTGCATTTTGTAAAGATACATTCGCTGCAAACGGAGCATATGGTTTTCCGTTAATTGTGAAAACGGTTCCTGATGCAGGAGCACTAGGATTCCAGTCATTGTTGGAAACTTTTAGCATATAATACCCTGAACCATCAGTGGTAGTAGTTGCTAAATTTGTAAAGTGGGCGGAAACAGCATTCGTATTATCCCATTTCAGAATAGGGTTGCTATATCTTCCGGTATTAAAGGTTTTACCAAGTTCAGTAGATAATGTACTCAACGTTTTACCAAAGAAAGGTAAAGCAATCTGTTGGAAATAATTACCATTAGTACCCTGGCTTGTTGTTCTGTATTCTTTACTTACAACACCGGTAACATTGGATTGGGATAATCCATCGATGTACAACTGGCCATACGTGGAAGTAGCAAAAGTAGCAGGGGTATTCAATCTTAAAATAATATTCCCACCGTCTGTTTTATCAGCTCCGGTAGCATCAATTGTTTTAAAACTATCTGTACCTGATCCTACAACCATGATATTTCCATGTACGTCCAAAAGGCCATTACCTCTTGTTTGTACACCTCCACCACTATAAACTAGGGTGCCTTCGCTCACATACATATTAGCATTAGTGTCAACATGACAAAGTATCTGCGCCTGAACAGAGTAACTAATTGCTAAAAGACCTATAGCAAATAAACTTTTTCTCATTGTATAAATTATTTGTGTGTTAATACAATCTTCACCCGCAAAGGTATTATTTTTTTCTTAAAAAAAAAATTATTTTATCTATTAATCAAAATATTATCTTCCGTTAAGACAATCTCTTTCTCTTCGCCGATTGAAAACATATAGTCTTCCAAAACTTTTTCTGTGGTACCTCTCAACCCTCTCGCACCTAATCCTTTTTCGATAGTTTCTTCTACTATCCTTTCAATCGCACCGTCTGTTATTACTAAATCTGTGCCATCCATTTTAAATAACTCCACAAATTGATTCACGATCGAATTTTTTGGTTCCTTCATGATTCTTACCAACGTTTCTTTTGTGAGTTTATCGAGGTAAGTAATGATCGGAAATCTTCCTAAAAGTTCGGGAATTAATCCGAAAGAACGAAGGTCAATGGCATTAATATTTGTTAATACATATTCATCTTCGTCTGTTTTATTGATTTTTTCAGAGCTAAAACCGATAGCCTGCTTATTCATCCTTCTTTCGATAATCTCTTTAATTCCATCAAAAGCTCCTCCGGCAATAAACAATATATTCTGAGTATTCACCTGGATATATTTTTGATCCGGGTGCTTTCTTCCCCCCTGAGGCGGAACATTCACGATACTTCCTTCAAGAAGCTTCAATAAACCCTGCTGCACCCCTTCTCCGGAAACGTCTCTCGTAATACTCGGGTTATCTGATTTTCTGGCAATCTTATCAATCTCGTCAATGAAAACAATTCCTTTTTCTGCTTTTTCCACATCATAATCTGCTACCATCAGCAGTCTCGACAGGATACTTTCAACATCTTCTCCTACATAACCGGCTTCTGTTAAAATAGTAGCATCCACAATACAGAAAGGAACATTAAGTTCTCTGGCAATAGTTTTTGCCAACAGGGTTTTTCCGGTTCCGGTTTCCCCTATCATAATGATGTTTGATTTTTCAAGCTCCACTTCTCTGTTTTCGTCCTGAGCGTGGAGTAATCTTTTATAATGATTATAAACCGCAATTGACAACTGTTTTTTTGCCTGATCCTGCCCTATTACATATTGATCAAGAAATTCCTTGATCTCCTTGGGCTTTTTAAGCTCATCCATACTGTCTGCAGGTGAATATCCCTGTTTGGAAGCGCCGTCTTTTACAATAGCGTGCGCCTGCTCAATACAATTTTCACAAATAAAACCATTCTGCCCAGAGATCAGCATCTGTACTTCACTTCTTTTTCTGCCGCAGAAAGAACATTGGTTTGAGTTCATACTATATAATAATGTATATGTTAAAGAAAATCGTAAAAAATTACTTTTTTACGATTTTCTGGTTTTTAAGAATTAATAATGGAGTGTTGAATCTCTGTATATTCTTCGTTCGTTAATTTTAATCTTTCATTTCTGAAATTCATGTCTTCCATCTTATTTAAGGGAATCAGATGGATATGGGCATGAGGAACTTCAAGTCCTACCACGGCTACTCCTACTCTTACACATGGAATTGCAGTTTTGATCTTCTTGGCTACCTCTTGGGCAAATCCCCAAAGGTTTTTGTATTCTTCACTTTCAAGATCAAAAATCAAATCCACTTCTTTTTTTGGAACTACTAAGGTATGTCCCTTCACCAAAGGCATTGCGTCTAAGAATGCGATAAAATTTTCATCTTCCGCAATTTTATACGAGGGAATTTCGCCATTGATGATTTTTGTGAATATAGTGCTCATTTTTTTAGAAGTTAAGGTTAGATAATTAGAAGTCGGAAATAGAAAGTTGGTATCAGACTTATAAAGAAATGTCTAATACTTCAAAAGATAGTTTGTTTCCGTTTGGTAAAGTAATTTCAGCTGTTTCTCCTATCGCTTTTCCTAAAAGACCTTTAGCGATCGGTGTATTCACAGAAATTTTCCCTGTTTTAAGGTCACTTTCGTTATCCGGTACCAATGTAAATACCTGCTCTTGCTTAGTTGCATTATTTTTAAGTTTCACCGTTGTTAAGATGGAAACTTTTGAAGTATCTAATTGGCTTTCGTCTATAATTTTAGAAGTAGAAATAACATCTTTCAGCTTAGAAATTCTCATTTCAAGCATCCCCTGAGCCTCTTTAGCCGCATCGTATTCTGCATTTTCAGACAAATCTCCTTTATCTCTTGCTTCTGCGATCTGCTGAGTAATTTTTGGTCTCTCTACAGTTTCCAACTGTTCCAGCTCAGCTTTCATTTTCTCTAGGCCCTCCTTTGTAACATAGCTTGCCATAATTTTCAAAATTTAGTTTTAGTATAAAAAAATAATCCGACATTTGCCGGACAATGTTTTCTTGTTGTAATCGTTTAATTTCTACAAATATATAAAAATTTAAATTGAAATGAAAAAAACTTTTTCAATCTTAACCATTTTCATTTTATTGATTTTCAGTAATTTAACTATAAACTCTTGCGGAAGCAGAGAAGATACGGTGAACTGTTTCCCGAATAATCCGATCAATGTTACTTTAAATTTAAACCTTCCAGCCTATAATGCTTTGAATTATGATAACGGCTGGGTTTATGTAAATGAACAGCAGTCCGGAACGAGAGGATTGATTGTGGTTCGTACCGGAAATGCATTCAAGGTATACGACCGGAACGCACCGCATATTTGCCCTGATAATAACACAACACTCGAAGTAAAAGATAATATTGCCATTTTATGCCCGCAGGACAACACAAGATGGATTTTAAGAACGGGGCAGCCGGAATCGGGAGCAAAGACCTCTCTTCCCCCTAAAACATACCCATACAACTATGATACAGCAAGTAAAACTTTAAACATTTATTATTAGAATAAACAATGAAGATCGTTATACAAAGAGTTTCCGAAGCCCGTGTAAAAGTAGACGGTAAAACTGCCGGTGAAATCGGAAAAGGCCTGATGCTTTTGGTGGGTGTGGATGAAAATGATGAAAAAACAGATGCCGACTGGCTAGTACAAAAGGTTTTAAATCTAAGAATCTTCGGAGATGAAGATGACAAACTGAACCTTTCGGTAAAGGATATTTCCGGGGAAATTCTTTGTATCAGCCAATTTACATTAATCGCTGATTATAAGAAAGGCAACCGCCCATCTTTTATTAAAGCAGCAAAACCTGATAAAGCAGTTCCTCTTTTTGATTACTTTAAAGAAGAAATGGCAAAATCCGGGCTGAAAACGGAAAGCGGAATCTTTGGTGCAGATATGAAAGTTTCTCTGATCAATGACGGGCCTGTGACTATTGTTATGGATTCTATCACAAAAAGCTGACCACAGAAACAGGAAAAAAACAAAACCGTCTCCTCAACGAATAAAATGATTCATATGCTCAAGAATCTTCAGTTAAAATCCCTGGCTCTCGTCTTATTCAGTACAGGACTTTTCTGTTCTGGCCAAAGTCGGGAAGAATTTTTAAAAATAAAACTGGACTCAGCATTTTCAACAGTTTTCCAGCCCAATAGCCCAGGAGGCAGTATTCTGATCCAGCAGGGAAACAAAACTCTGTATGAAAATTCATTTGGGTTAGCTGACCTTAAGACAAAAGAAAAATTTACCAATAAAACGGTTTCAAATTTAGGTTCCATTTCCAAGACATTTGTTTCTTACGGAATTTTAATACTTCAGAATAGAAAAAAACTTTCTGCGGATGACAATCTTCTTACTTTTTTTCCGGATTTTAAAAACAAGAAAATAGCTTCTGACATTAAGCTTCGCCATCTTCTCACCCACACTTCCGGGCTTCCTGATCTCAGGCACGTTGAAAAAGACAGTATTTTTTATCTTACAGCAAAAGATGAAGAAAATTTTAAGCCTTTGCAACTGACCGACTCATTACACTTTGAGCCGGGGACCCAATATGAATATTCCAATCCCGCCTATAATGGACTGGCATTGATTATTGAAAAGGCAAGTCATATGAAATGGCAGCGCTTTATTTCAGAAAATATATTCAAACCCTCAGGAATGAAAAACAGTACCATAACTGATGGAAGTTTTCCGGACAAAAATGTAGCTCATGGTTACATACTGAAAGACAAAATGTATCAGGAATATGACTACGGTGAATACCCGACATTTACCGCTGCAGGTAATGGAGGGGTGTGGAGCTCTATTGATGATCTTAAAAAATATATCTCCGCCATTCAAACCTGTAAGCTTACAGACTGTGTAAGCATTAAAGAATCCCAAACAGTTCGTAAACCGGTAAACTGGAAGAGTGATAAACCTGCAGACCATACGGGTACCTGGTTTGTTCATCCCGGGTTCTATTCTGGTATAGAAACAGAAGAAAATGTACAGGTGATAGAGCATGCAGGAGACCAGGGAGGTTTTAAATCCCATTTAATAATGATCCCCAAAAAAGAAATTTCTATTATTTGGCTCACCAATAACAATGCATTTATTACCGGACACATCAGAAGAATATTGCTTCAGCTGAAATATATTGACTAAATAAAAGCGTCTTTCAAAAGTATTGAAAAACGCTTTTGGTATAAAATGTACGATAATCAGTCGGACATTCCCATTGCAAAAGCTCTGAGAATGTATTGACAACTTTCGCACTCTATTATTTTAAAATAAATTCACAAAAACGTGATTTGTTTTTATTTTATTATTATTTTTGGGAAACATCAAAACTGATTCACAACCATTTAACAAAAATAATATGAAAACAACATCTAGACTTTTTACGCTTTGTGTATTTTGCAGTACTCTGTATTTCGGGCAAAATTCCTCAGGTAAGGACAATGATTCAAGCAAGAACATCTATGTCTGCTTTTCTAAAGGCATTACTTCAGAAAAGGCTGCGTATGTTAAAAATTCTGATCTGGAAAAGTTTGCCAGAGAAAACGGAATTTCATTTACTTATGATCTGGCATTCACAGATGAAAAACTTGATGAAATGGCCAGAAGCAGCCGGGAAATTGGAAATTCGGGAGAATCTGTTGAAAAACTGAAAAGAATATTTAAAGCCAGCCTGTCTTTTCAAAACGAAGAAACCTCTCAAAAAATAATCCAGACTCTGGAAAGATTTCCTGAGATTGAATATGTGTCTGTAATGAGCAGTACTCCTATTGAACCTCCATTAGTAAATATGTTTGTAGTTACTCCGGATCTGGAAAGCCTGCAGACATATCTTAATGATAATCCTGGTATTAATGCAAAATATGCCTGGTCCAGAGGAATTACCGGACAAAATATCCGTGTTCGTGATGTAGAATATGGTTTTTATAAAACACATGAAATGCTGGCCAATCAGAACTCTATTCAGCTGGAACCGGGTTACTCTCCTAACTCAGGATTATCGGCAAACAATTACAGGGATCACGGTACAGCCGTAGTAAGTATTTTAGGTTCGGTAAAAGATAATATCGGGCTTACCGGTGCTGCGTACAGCGCTTCTGATATAAAAGGTTACATGGAATGGACAACCGTAGGATACAACAGAGCATCTGCGGTAAGCAGATCTATAAATGCATCTCAGGCCGGAGATATTATTTTATATGAAATGCAAACAGGGGGTAAAGACGGACAGTATTGCCCTGCAGAATATGATAAAGTGATCTGGGATATGACCAAAGCAGCAACTGATTCAGGAATTATCATTATTGCTGCTGCAGGAAACGGAAATCAGAATCTGGATGATCCTTTCTACGCATCCTATATGTCCAGAGGAAATAGCGGCGCCATCATTGTAGGAGCCGGATCTCCCAATACGACACATTCAAAATTAAGTTTCAGTACTTACGGAAACAGAGTGGATGTTCAGGGCTGGGGAAGCAATGTTCTTGCTGCCGGTTATGGTTCTTATGCCAAGTATGATAATGATAACAACAGAACATACAATTATTTCAACGGAACAAGCTCCGCTACTCCTACAGTGGCATCAGCAGCTATATTGATTCAGTCTTTCTACCGTCAGACTACAGGACAGAATTTAACTCCGGCTGCCATGAAGAATCTTTTAATTTCTACAGGAATTCCTCAGGGAGGAACAGTTGCCAATCAAAAGATCGGACCACTTCCGAATGTGAAAAATGCGATATTACAATTGGAAGGCAAGCTTGTAAAACCAGTAAAAACGTTATCACCGTTAGAGGTTAAAATTTATCCAAATCCGTCTAAAAATTATATTGCCATTCAAAATACTGAAAATAAAAAGATGGATATAGAGATCTTTAATATGCAGGGACGCTCAGTGATAAAAAATTCGGT
Organism: Chryseobacterium sp. Tr-659; assembly: GCF_011752975.1. Classification (GTDB taxonomy): domain Bacteria; phylum Bacteroidota; class Bacteroidia; order Flavobacteriales; family Weeksellaceae; genus Chryseobacterium. The sequence continues at coordinate 34,500 of NZ_VWWP01000011.1, forward strand.
TTCAGCAGATGAAAAGATTGATATATCGCGTCTTCCGGAAGGACAGTACATCATTAATATCAATGAAGGACAGAGAAGAGTTGTTGAAAAATTCACTAAATTATAGTTTCAAATTTTATACAAGAAACGCCTTCCGGATATCCGGAAGGCGTTTCTATTTATTTGTTTTAAGCATTATTTCGCAGGAACACTGCTGAAATTAAGTGCCACTTTAATATTCATGTCTGAAGAAGTCTGATTTTTCAATTCATAAACGGTTCTTACTGTCAATCCAGAACTTTTTACAATATTATCCAGAAATCCTGTATCATTCAGATCCAGATTCAGACTGGAAGAATTAGTAGACATACCTGAACGTGATGCGACTAATCTTTCTCCTGTTCCGTTGGATGAAATGTATATCTTAACGGATTTGAATGCACTTAAGTTTCCTCCTGAAGGAGATGCCACTGAAATTTTTGCATCAGAAATTCTTACGTCTTTAATTTGTGCATTATTATTTCCTCCAAACCATGTTTGTACATTGGTAGCCGTTGCAGTGGAAGAAACTTCTTTATCAGCAGGAACGCCTGTTGAAACTAAAACATTTGTTGTGTATGGAAATGTATTCTGAACCAGCGACTGTACGGTTCCGCAACTTACCAGTACAGCTGAAGCGGCCATTGCTGTTAGAACTATATTTTTCATAATTTTAAATTTTAAACTCATGGGTTAGTTTGCAGAAATTGTACCAAATTGATTGATATTATTCTACACTTACCGTAAAATGGCCTTTTGTATTGCCTGAAGCCATATTGCTCTTTCCGATAATCAGCCATACCTCTCCTTTTCCGGGAGTATCATAAGTAATCTCTCTTCCGAAAGGCCCGTCATAATCTCCGTTTGGAAGTTTGATTTGATTAAAACGAATATTGAAATCTTTCTCTTTTGTTGAAATTTTAGCTTTGATATTGGGCTGATCATAATGAGTCAGTTTTAAAACCAGCTCCTGATCATCTTTTGCAAATTCTTCACCTAAGGTAAAAGGAAGCTGGGAAGCATCTGCTGTTCTTATAATCTGTCCTTCTTTTTCACTTCTCATTACACCTTTACGCAAAACTTCTTTTGTGGCCGGAGCATTGTTAATAATTGAATCTTTCTTTCTCAATGCTGCGGAATCAGCTTTTACGACAGAATCCGGCATTTCTGTTACCACTGTAGAATCTTTATCTGTAGAAGTTGTTACAGCAGGTTCTTTTTTACACGAAATGATAATCAAAGGTATTAACAACAGACTTTTTTTCATAATAATTAATTTTAAGAATGCAACAGTTTACATTTTGTTGGATATTGTTAAATGCGAAAATTGTTCCAACTCTTTTTAAGGATTTAGCTTTTTCTTTTGTAAGATATTATTATTACTGACTTCTGCCCATTTGAATGTAAAGTACATAAAGTTCAGCATAATTCCCATTAAAACGGTTACTCCCCAGGTCTTGGTATATTCCATAGGATAGATAAAACGGACTACAATATCTGTAAATAGACCAAAAGGGTTATTAAGTATATCCCAGCTGTTCCATCTTAAAAATCTGCCCAAGTATACTCCAAAGCTGCTTATAAAAAGGAATATGACAATTATTCCGTTGATCATATTTCTTTTACCATATCCGGAAAGACTTTTCTCGATATCATTAAGACTTATAAAGCCACACAACAGACCTGTCCATGCATAGGAAAGGATCACAATCAAATCGTACCATATGGGTACTGCATTTCTTGTTTTTAAATGGAAAAGATCTGTCAGAATATAGGGAGAATTGGGAAAAAACAGGATCCATACAACAATAATCAGGGCCAGAGAAATTTTACTTTTAATTTTAAAAACTAGTATCAAAGAGCTCAATAATAAGGGAATCCATGCCAGAAATAAATTCCAGTTGAGGAATAAAAACACTTTGGTATCACTGATGTAATATCTGAAAACAGACAGACTGAAACAAAATAAGGTCATCAATACCAACAGCGCATTGATTTTAAACCTTGGTGATTCAACTAATTTTTTCATTATAGAATTATTTAACTGTTTGATAGTAGATAACTTTTGAAAGGAATATTTTGGTTTTCTCTTGCTTTATTTTATGTTCAATATTACTTTTAAGCTTCTGATCATCTTTTTCTTCGGCATATTCCATGAGTTTTTTTTCACTGAAATTAATTGAATTAAAATGGTATCTTACTACAAAATCCTTTCGCTTCATATTTTGTGACGTGATAAAGCCACCCCAATTGATGTAACTGCATAGTAAAATTGTCCCATAGAGATACCACGTCATAGTATTGAACAGATAAGCATTTCTTTTTCTCTTCCGAATTTTAATAAACGTCAATGTAAGCCCAACCAGAGATAATAGTAAAAAGGCGAAAACACCTAATCTTTTATAAGTAAAGCCATAATTTACGATATACTCGTAGTTTTTTACCGCTGCTGAAAGTACAAGGGCAGCATTCAGGAAAATCCATATTCTGGCTAAAGTTTTTAACAATCCGGCTTTAGGATCAAAATTAAAACCTGATTTAAAGTAAAACATAATCACCAGAATAGCCATAATAATGGACATGATCACGGCATTTACTCTTTCATGAGTCTCTTCTGAAAGCTGGACAGGTGTTTTGGATACTTCATAAAACTGTTCGTAATTGTATGTAAAGATGAAAAATACAAGCAGAATATTCAGGGAAATGAAAGAGATTACCCCACTCATTCTTTCGGCATCTAAATCAAGGAAAGAATAGGTAGCCTTAGGAATCCGGGAATCATTTTGAAAATCATTATCCAGTACATGGTTGGTTTTGTAGATCAATTTTTCCACTGCGTAATTCCAGTAATTAAAAGCAATGAAAAATCCTAAAGCTGAAAGACAGAATACCTGCCAAAGATTAAGATCCAATTCATAGTCTGTGAACAATGCTGCAAAATGGGTGCTTCCTGCGGAATAAATTCCAAAGAAAACAGACAGAAGTAAAAGAGGAATCAGAATAAAAGCCAGAATTTTCTGCCATAGACCTGGAATATTTCTCTTAGGCAGCCATTCATCGAAACTGAAAAATCTACAGAAAGAGGTAATGCAGTTCACTATAAAAACAGGAATCAGAAAGAGTACTTTCATTCTTCTGTTTCTGGATTTGAAGGCTAACAAAAGAAGTGAGCTAACTACGGCCAGAAAGGATGGAAAATCTCCGTACCATGCAAAAGCTATACTGGAAAGAATACTTGTTGTAAAGAGAATGTATACTGTTCTGGTCTTGTTCTTTCCCGTTGTTTTCAACAATGTCAATACGGCGTAAATAATTCCCAGAATTCCAAGATTCAGCCCGATGTCCTGATCATAAAATACAATAACAAACAAAAGGGCTGTAAGAAATATATAGTGATGTGTTTTCATGATATTTAAAGATTTAAAAAATTAAAAGATTGAAGGATTCAAATTTTGAGAACGTCATTGATCCGACAAAACTTTATTATTATATGAAGGTAAAAGAAATCAGATAGCTATTCTTAATGAAGAGTGACTGTTTCTTTCTGTTGAATAAAGTCTTTCACGTGTTCAAAATTCTGCCAAAGCAATTCTTCAAAGTCCCAATGATGAAAAGTTCTCATACTCTGTCCTTTTCTGTAAGCTTTGATATAAATTTTCACATATTCAGGTAGAATAATTGTTCCTAACACGATAGCTGCTAAAAGATGGGCATTGAGTTTTCCATTTCCCAGAAGAAGGTATTGCATGGCGATTTCATCTTCGAAATGGGTTCCACAGCCGGTAATCAGATGGTGAACATCGTGGTTTTCCATTTTGGGAATCATTGAAAATCCATGTTTTTTATAAAATTCTCCAAGTGTTCTTCCGAGAGAATCTTCCTCGAACTCCAACAACTGTTTTTCGTTGAACTGCCATTGTCTTTTTTTCTTTTTAAAGTATTTTCTATACAATTTTTGAGTTTTATCGTACACAAAAAGCAGAAACTGAACACGTATTTTTTTCATAATGTATTGTTTTAAAAAATTAAATTATATCCTATTATAGTGTAGAGTATAGCAATTGGGATATTTATGCAAAGGATGCCAATTGCTTTTAAACAAACAATGAATTTAGACCGATGAATAATACCATACACCAGGAATCCTAGCGCGAACAATAAGTTTAACGGCGCTGCTAAAACCAATAACAGATATCCTCCCACTACGAAATCATCCTGCCGTGTCATTAACCCTCCCAGAAGGAAGATAGTTCCCATTGAAAAGCATACCCAGAAAATAGATCTACTTAAGTTTAAAATGTTTTGATCTTCCATTATTTATAATTTTATTTCAATAATATCTTTTTACACAACAAAGAACTTTGAATTACAAAGTAAATTTTTAAAAAAATATAAGACTATCGTCCCAGCAGTTTTTCCAGAGCATCCAAATGCTCGTTAAATGCTTGTCTTCCACTCTGTGTTACACGATAAGAAGTTTTGGGTTTCTTACCTACAAATTCTTTCTTTACTTCTATATATCCAGCCTTTTCAAGCGCGTTACTATGGCTGGCCAGATTCCCGTCTGTAATCTCAAGCAATGCTTTCATTTCAGAAAAATCAACCCAGTCGTTCACCATAAGAACGGACATAATGCCCAATCTTACACGGCTTTCAAATTCTTTATTGAGTTGATTTATTTTGATCATAATATTTGAGATGTAACAGAGATCAGCAGACAGATTCAGAGCGCTGCTGCTAAAAGTTTGCAAAGTTAGGTTTTATTTATATTTTTTGTGCATAATTAATCCATAGACCACATGCAAAATTCCAAATCCGATTGCCCAGAACAACAGTCCCCAGCCTAAAATAAATAAAGAGATAAGTCCTAAAATAATTTCAAGATACCCCAGATACTTCACATCGGTTAATGTATATCGTTCAGCAGCCACTAAGGCTAAGCCATAAAAAATCAATGTAGCAGGAGCTATGAAAACGAAAAGATGGTGATAAAGAAGCGCAAGGCAAAAAAAACCTCCGGCTACTAAAGGCACGGCAAAAGTAATTAAAAGACGCTTCGTTGTGCCATCCCAGATTTTCAAGCCTTTCTTTTTGCTTTTGCTGGCAGTAAAAATATATCCGCTAAGCACTGCAACCACCAAAATGACAATTCCAATCCCAACAAGTTCTTTCACCAAAGCCGGATTAAAAATATTTCTGTTACCATCAAAATAATTGATTCCTTCCCTTTGAAAAACAAAATACACATATATTGCTCCGATAATTGCTGTTAAACCGGCAACTACTCCAGACAGACCACTTAAAGAAATAAATCTGGAAGATCGCTCCATCATGGAACGGATATGAGATAAGTCTTCGTGATAGTTTTTTGAATCCATAAAAAAGAACTTTGAATTACAAAGTTATAATTAATTTTTAATCTTCCAATTATTTATTTCAAATTTTGAAAATAATATTTATTACTAATTTCAATATACATACAAAAAAGAGGACCCTGCTAAAAGCAGAGTCCTCCGTGAAATATTAAAATTTGTACGTGTTACAATGGATTTTGGACAATCAATGGATTGGCGTTGATTTCAGTTCTTGGAATCAGGAATTCCCAACGCAAGTCTGTATTGGCAACTGTCATTACGTTATTAGTAACCACAGAAGAATGATTAGCTCCCGTTCTGTCTAAACCTTGGTTAAGTCTTTTCAGATCCAGGAATCTGAAACCTTCTCCCCAAAATTCCAGCCTTCTGCTGTTAAGAATTTCAGTAATATATGCAGCTCCGGTAGTGGCAGCACCTGCATAAGAAGGGTTTCTATTTTTCGCAAACACATTAAAAACAGCTTTAGAACCGGGTTCATCTCCTGATCTCGCCAAAGCCTCTGCTTCTATAAGATACATTTCTGCAGATCTCATATAAGGTACATCAACTCTGCTGTCCGCCTGGCTTGCAGCAAGAAACTTCTGACTTGTATATGGAAATTTAGAATATGTTAAAGGTAAAGCAAGAGCTGTGTGTGCTCCTGTAGGATCAAAATTCTTTGTTCTTATATCGGTAGAAGGAAATGATAAGAATAATTTATTGTTAATTGCTTTTGGAGCCTGGCGAATATTAGTTGAATTGAAGTTTCTCGACATATAGGCACCAAAGTTCGAAAATGTATCTCCCTGATCTGCTATAATTGTAGCACCCCACATCCACTCACCGTTTCCTGCAAGGTTATTAAAGCCAGCTGTGTAAGCTGTATTATCCATCAAAGCAAATCCTGCACGAGCTGATTGAGCCGCTGTAACTGCCGCTGCATAATTACCTTTCGTTAATGCAATCCTGGCTCTCAATCCTAAAATTACTTTGTCATTGAAATGAGATTTTGTAGCTCTGCTAACCCCCGCCAGCCTGGTGGCTGCTTCATCAAGATCTTTACCTATCTGCGTATACACTTCTTCTACGGTATTTCTTGCCAAAGGAATTTCATTGGCTACCAATCTGATTGGAACTCCAAGTTGTGTATTATTTGCACCCGGCACATATCTTTTACCATAAATCTGAACCAGCATATAGTAACAGAAAGCTCTGAATGCATATGCTTCGCCAATGGCTGCTTTAACAGTGGCTATATCCGCTGCGTTGGAGGTAGGAACTGAAGGGCCATTAGCTATCACCAGATTGGCGTTTCTGATCAAAGCATAATAAAACTGATAGGGATAAAAATCATTAGCTCCACTTTCATTTACCTGATCCTGCCATCTCACTGTTGAAATATACCAGCCATTTCCCGTAGATGGAAACACCAGATCTTCTCCCAGGGCATCCATCATAATCATAACTCCACCCTGACCGTTCTGCCCCTGATTGTCATTTTGCCTGTAATACATATCTCTATGCATACCGTTAATAATTGCCATCAGATTGGATGCACTTGAATATGCCGCTTCTTCGGAAGCCGCAGTGGTAGGGTCCGTTTCAAGATAATCACTCTGACACGAAACCATTCCTGTGAATACTGAAAGGACCAGAGCCCATTTTATATATTGTTTTTTGATATTTTTCATAATTTTTTATTTAAAAAGACACATTAAATCCTATTGTTACCACTCTCGCCGGAGTATATCTGTTTGATGCGGTACCATTGAATGCTTGAGCCGGCTCCAATCCTTTTCTTGCTGTTTTGCTCCACAAGTTTTCACCGGAAACAATGATTCTTAACCCTGATACACCAAGCTGGGATAAAGTTTCAGGATTTAAACTATAGCTTAGCGTTGCCTGTCTAAAAGTAATAAAATCTGAACTTACTAACCATCTTGATGAAGCGGCATTTGAACTTGTATACGTTGTAGAGTTGAGTGCCGGTACATCTGTGATTTGCCCCGGAGTTGTCCATCTGTCCAGAATATCTGTACTTAAAGCTCCTCCTTGAGAATAACTGGACATTAATGCTGCATAATTGGAATCATATGTTTTCCCTCCTAACTGATAGGTAAACATTGCTGATAATGACCATTGCTTATATGTAATTGATGTTCCGAAACTTCCAAATAGATCAGGAATAGCTGTCCCTGAATAATCATATTTCGCTTTATTAAAGTTGGTGGTCACCTGGGTACCATTTACCGTTCTTATATCTGTAGCTGTTGTATTGGCATATGCATCAGCAACAAGAAATAAAGGAGAACCATCGGCAGGATCCACTCCATACCATTGTCTTAACCAATAATCATATATTGAATGCCCTACAGAAATTTTCTTAGTCCCATTAATAATTTCCGTTATACCATCGGAAAGTTGTGTTATTTGATTTTTAAGTGTTGATGCATTCGCATTGATACTCCAGGTGAAGTTTTGAGTTTTAACAACATCTGCATTCACGCTGAATTCAAATCCGCGGTTATACATAGTCCCTACATTTCTGCTGATTGTATTATCCGGAACTCCTGAAGAAACAGGAAGTGGAACCGGGAAGATCAGATCTTCAGTAACTCTGTTATAGTATTCTACGGAACCTGTAATTCTATTATTCAAAAAGCCGAAATCAACCCCTACATCGGTTTGTTTGTTAGCCTCCCAGGTAATCTTAGGATCTGCCAGAAAGCCAAATAAGATTCCCGGTTCCTGGGCATTATTATATCCCAGGGTATAGGTACTCTTGTACATATAATAACTATTGGTTCCATCGTTTCCAACTTCACCATAAGAACCTCTCAATTTTAATTCACTGATCAGATTAGAGTTACTTAAAAACTCCTCCCCTTTCAATCTCCATCCTAAACCAAGAGACCAGAATGAATCCCATCTTACATCTTTAGCGAATCTGGATGAGCCATCCCAACGGATAGACCCTGAAAGCAAGTATTTTGATTTATAGTCATAATTCAATCGTGAAAACACTCCTTCTTTTCTATAGTTATCCGTACGTGAAGTAAGAGATGCAGGAGTCACAAAGTTTACCAGTTCATCATTATCATCTACGATCTGGCCTTTTTTATATCCATACAGATATTCGTAAGTATATTTATAGTTTTCATGTCCTAAAAGGAATTCAAAATTATGATCTCCAAATTTTCTTTTATAGTTCAGGAGCTGGTTCCAGGTAAAGGTCTGCTCTGTAAAGCTATATTTCTCTGCAGAACCTCCTGGAGCTGCATCTCCAATAATTTTATTTCCATAGGTACTTCTTCTGTTATTTCTGATATCATATCCTGCATTGGTGGATAAAGTAAGATAAGGATCTACTTTAATTTCAGCATAAGCTCTGGATATAATATAATAATTTTTAGAAAGATCTTTATTTAAAAGTGTTTCCTGAATTACATTCCTTCCTGCAGCAGCATCAGCACCTCTGTTACTTCCTGCATCATACACTATATTTCCTTCATTATCATAAAGAGTAGCAAATGTATTAGGATCATGAGCATACGGGCTATAAATTGGGCCCATTGTTCTTGTCCATCTGTATGGGTTAATATATGCGGAATTGTTATCAGCTCCATCTACAGAATTATTTCCATTAGAAGATACCCCACTGATACTTGTTCCTAACTTCAACCAGCTTTTAACTTGTGAATCTACTTTTAACCTGGCTGTAAATCTTTCAAAATCTGACTTAATAAGATATCCGGTCTCGTTGGTATATCCTACTGAAGAAAAATAAGTTGTTGTATTGCTTCCTCCGCTGTAATTCAATTCATAATTCTGTCTGAAACCTGTACTCATTAAGGGTTTTTGCCAATCTAAATCTGTATACTTCAGTTTGGCATCCGGATTCAAAATTCCATTTACCACTAATTGATCATTGGGAACGTTAAAAACGTTGGTTTTCAAAACTCCTGAAATCAATTGTGCGGTTGCATAAGCATTGGCATCTGCTACTGATGTACCGGGCACTGAAGTTATTCTACCATTTCTGATAGCTTCCCATATTAGAGGGTAATACTGATAGACATTCACTCTGTCGTACTCAGGAATTGATCTTCCCACCGCACCGGTGCTCATGCTAAAGTTAAAGGCATCTTTTCCTCCTTTTTTCCCGGATTTAGTGGTGATTAAAACAACACCATTAGCTGCCGCAGAGCCATACAAAGATGTTGAAGCAGCGTCTTTCAGGATATTGAATGATGCAATATCATTGGGATTAATAGCAGCAAGAGATCCGGTATATATGGTTCCATCTACAACATATAAGGGAGATGTTGAAATTCCATAGGAACCTATTCCACGAATTTGAATACTGGGAGAACTTCCAGGCTGGCCAGTTCCTGTACTCACCTTCACACCGGCACTGGCTCCATCCAATGCTTGTCCGATACTTGTTATGGGACGATCAGCAAATTGTTTTGATTTAACTTCGGTATTGGAACCTACCATGGTTTCCCTTTTTTGACTTCCATAAGCTACTACTACGATTTCATCAATCTTAGTATCCTGAGGGATTGTGTCACGTTTTGTCTTTTGAGCTTCCACCAGATGTCCTCCTACAAAGAACAGCACAGCAGTACTCAATATTAATTTCATTTTCATATTTAACATATTTTAACAGTAGTGAAGCAAATATATGTAATAAAAATTGTTAATAATACAACAAAAATGAACATTTAATTAATTTAATTAAATTGATTAATATTTTTAACTAAAAATAATTAATTAATTAAAAATATAAGTTAAAATTGAGTTAAATTAGTTTTTAAAATATTAAACAAACATTTAAAATACGTTAAATCATTATATATAAAATGTTAAAAACAATAATTAATTAACAAATTAACACTTGTTAGGTAAAATAAAACGCAAATAATCAAAAAATAATAAGATAAAAAAAAGGGCTTAATTTAAAATATATTGAGAATCATTTAAATTCAATTTAAAAAAAATAAAAAGGCATAAAAAAGCCGGGGAAACAAAATGTTTTCCCGGCTTATATACAGATTAAAATCAGTTGTTGCTTAAACTTATTTTACTCTCAATCTTTCTTTAATAGCTTCTATATTCTTCTTGGCAGAATCTTCAAGAATAAGACTTGCACTCATATGAATTCTTGCGGGCATCAAATCATTGAAATGATCCGTACCTTCCCATGAAACCTTTTTAATTAAAGCCAATGCATCACTACTTCTGGATGCCAGTGTTTGTAAAAATTTTTCAAGCTGGTTATCCATTTCCTGAATATTTTCTGAAACGGAATGATAAATATTATGCTGTTCCGCCCATTCGGCAGATCTGAAATCTGCATCAATAGCCATTGCGGAAAACTGTGATTTTCCAATTTTTCTTTCTACATAAGGACCGATTACAAAAGGGCCAATCCCTAAGTTAATTTCTGTAAGAGCTAATGCAGAATCTTTTGTAGCAAAACAGTAATCAGCACCACAGGCAATTCCTACACCTCCACCGGTAGTTTTTCCCTGAACTCTCACCACTACAATTTTTCCACAGTTTCTCATGGCATTCAGTACTTTTGCAAAACCACCGAAGAACTGAGTGGATGCCTCCAGTTCTTCAATTGCTAAAAGTTCGTCAAAACTAGCTCCTGCACAAAATGCTTTTTCTCCTTCACTTTTTATTAAGATCGCTTTCACTTCATCTTTTGCTCCTTCTTCAAGGATTGCTACAGCAAGTTTTTCTAAGATTGCTCCGGGTAAAGAGTTGCTTTTTGGAGTTCCGAAAGTAATTTCGGCAATATTATTTTTAATTTCTGATGCTACAAATTCGCTCATTTTTAGTTTTATTGAATTCTTACAAAAATACGAAATACCACTCTTTTAGAGAAACTTAAAGAGGATAATTTCTATTTAAAATATTCTCTATTACAGCAGTTGTTACGTAGAAATACGGAGTACTCAATTTAGTATTTTCTACTCTAGTTCTCATTTTTTATAAATCGTTCCTTTGACCTAAACAAATAACAACAAAGGCGGAATCTGAAAAGCCATAGAAAAGAGTAAGAACATTTAAACCTAAAAATTATTACCATGGAAGAATACATTGGAATCGTTAAATTATTTGCAGGAAATTTTGCACCAAGAGGCTGGATGTTTTGTGACGGAAGCTTATTAAGCATTTCTAGAAATTCTGCTTTATTCTCTATTTTAGGAACCACGTACGGCGGGGACGGGATCACAACATTCGCTTTACCTAACTTAAAAGGACGTATCGCATTAGGATCCGGAACTGTAAGCACTAACGAAAATTACCCTTTAGGAATATCTGCCGGTACTACTCAAAATACAATTCTGGCATCAAACCTTCCAAGCATAGGAGCAGGGTTTCAGTTTAAAGTTAAAAACCAAAATGCTAACGTTGCAGCACCTACTGCGGCATCTTCTATTGCGATTTCAGGGATTCCTAACGGAAGAAATTTTGATCCTGTGCCAAGCTTTTCAGATACGGATCCGGATACGGCTATTAACTCTAAATCTATTGCATTTGTAGGACAGAATATTCCGATGAACAATATGCCACCATTTCTTGGCTTAAACTATATTATCTGTATAGAAGGTATATATCCTTCACGAGGATAATATCATCACATAATAACCTAATATTTAAAACATCAATTATGAAAAGCACTACTTTTTTAACCATTTGTAGTCTGCTCATTTCAATTTTTTCATTTGGGCAGACCAGTACAGAAACTTTTGAAACTGAATCCGCAGGAAGTACCAATTTTACAGATAACGGAGTAACGTTCAATATCAATTCGCAGGTATCTACTTTTACAATCGTAAACTTTCCAGGAACAGGCTGGAATGGTACTGCTAATGACAACAGATATATTGACAACACATCTAATGTATCTCCTGCAAGTGCATCTTTCAGTATTAAAACAACCTCTAACCTGTTTAAAGTAAACCGTTTCTGGGTATTTGCTGCTGACAAGTTCACAAACCTAAATGCAACCGGGACTCTTACAATAACGGGAAAATTGAGCGGAGTTACTAAATTCTCTCAGACAAAAACCACTGGTTTTGCCACAACACTTGGAAGCACAAACGGATATACTCTGATTGATCTTACCAACCTGAATGGTCAGAATTATACCAACATCGTTATTGATGAGCTACAGCTTACTTTAGGAGGAAACTATTATTATCTTGCAGTTGATGCCTTCACTTGGGTAAAAGACAGCAACTTGGTATTAGGAACCGCAGAAACAAAAAATATCAAAAATAACCTGAGCGTTTATCCTAATCCAACGAACGGACTTCTTTCCATCAAAACAGATAAGGCTTCAGAGGCTCAAATCTATAGTTCCGAAGGTAAAATGCTGAAAACAGTTCAAACTCAGAAAGGTAATAATGAAATTAATATTTCTGAATTCCCGAAAGGAGTTTACTACATCAAAACAGCTACTGAGTCAACCAAAGTTATTAAAAACTAATCCCAGGAAATTTACATATGTATTTGTTCCCCCTTAAAGATTCTAATTCATAAATGACAAATTCCCTGATCATACGATCAGGGAATTTTATTTTTTCAAGGCCAGAAGATATTTTTCAATATAAAGCTGCTTCTCTTTTAATTTGTATTGCTGAATATATCTTGGATGTTCCAGAATAGTCATTTTATCAAACAGTTTTGCATCTTTATTCAGTTTTAAAATAAAATCTGCGTTCTTTTTACCGAGAATAAAAACCTCTGATGTATCCAGATTAAGACTAATATGCTTTCTCAAAGATTCAATCATAAAGTCTTTGACTGAATTGAACAGTTCTTTATCATCATAATAGTTTGCATTCAACCATCCGTTTCTTGTTTTTCTTACGATAGCCAGCGGAAATGGAGAGTTGATATAGATATCTTTATAGAAAAGATCTGCTCCGCCATACTCTTCAATCATGTCATATACAAAAACAGAAGAAACTTCATGGGTACGGGCAGATTCCATTTTTATTCCACAAACGCTTTCCAGTCTTTTGGTATCGGTAAACGGGACTCCTGTAACACCGGCTCCATGGCGGCTTGGATTGATTCCGATAATAAATTTTCTTTTATCAGAATCCTCATAGTATTTATGATAAAATTTTTGCATAACCGTTAATGTTTCCGGATTATCCAGATACGGATTCAGGACTTCAAAGCCTTCAGGAAGATTTCCTGCATAGCTAAGGTTTTTATTGAATTCAATAACAAGGTCTGCGAAAGTTTTATTCATGAAATCATTTTTATTTTAGGGTGTTAAAGATCTTCATCCTCCTCTTCGGACAGCATCAGTTCGATATCAATAAAGTGAATATAAAGACCACATATTTTTTCTTGTGCATCATAAGCGAAGTAAACCGGATAGAGGCCATCCCCGAATCCACTCGCAAACATTGGAATCTTATAGTCTGTACCAGGCACCGTCCAATTGATCCAATCTCCCAAATCTCGTTGATTCTGTGGATTTTCGTTATAGCTTTTTGCAAATAATTCTGCAAAATAATCATCATAAATATTATCAACATTTAATTCTGAAATAAACTTATCCACATAAGGAACCACTTCCTGATCTGTAACACATCCTAATCCTGTATCTACTCCAAATCCGAAATACTCTCCTTCTTTAACTCCTTCAAGGTTTTCAATTCCAATCAATGCTTCACGGTAAAGCACAGGCCTTTCTTTTGTAAACTCGACTTTTACGGCAGCATACCGATCACCCCATTCTTCTGTTTTTACTACAGCAATTGAAACGGGAAAGTTTCCTTTCGGAACTTCTACAAAATAAGGTTTCTCTTCTGCGTTTAAATACGCCAACGGATCTCTCACAATTACTTTTCCGGAAGGCAGAGAAACATTTCCAATTTCCATCACTTCCATTTTCTGATCCATAATTTTATCTGAAATAAAATAAGCCTCAATATCTACAGGAGATATAAGAATATCCTTTATTTCTTCCCATTTTTTCATCCAGTTATTGTCCATTATTTTTTATTTTATGATTGAAATTTCAAGATAGGATTCATTTATTCATCTTCAAAATCTTCCTCTGCCTTTAAACCTTTGATAAAAGTTTCAAAATCCTTGGCTAGGAAAGTTTTTTTATAATCATATTCCTGATCTACATGCACCACTTCTGGTTCCCCATCTTTTCCACAGCTTGAATAATCCAAAAGAATCATATCATGCCCGGCGGAAGGACAATCTCCAACGTAAACACCATCATTGGGATATCCCCATTCTTCAATCATAAACTGGCTTCCTAATTCTCCACAAACCGAATAGGTCTTTTCTCTACCAATACCCATAATTCCGGTTATTGCAATATGATCATTTGACCATGAGGTACTTTCTGTTGTCGGGAAGCAATCTTTATCTACCAACCCGCCATTTTGAATTCTCATGAGTTCAATATAAGATTCAGGAAGCTTATATCCGAGCTCTTCTTCAACTGAAGCAATCATTTCATCATCCGGAAACTTTTCAATATAATCTCTTTGTGAATAACTGCTTTCATTCCAGAAATCTGTAAAGTCAAAGTCTTTGAAAAATTTTAATTCCATAGTATTTTATTTAATTAAAAAGAGAGATCTGGTTCCAATACCCTTATCAGGATTTAAAACCCTGACAAGGTATTAAGAGTTTTAAAGATAGCTTTTTTAGAAGAGAAAAAGGAACCGATTCATAATATTTACAGTTTTAAATTTTCGTTTTCTAATTCGCATTTGTTTTTTTATTAAATTCGTTTTCAATGAAATACAACTTTCACTCAACTAAAACTCTTAGCCCATGATTGGAATTATAATTGAGCTTATTATTTCATGGCTCCTTCTTAAGTTCAGTGTAAAAAAGGATCTTTCTGTTTTGGGATTGAAGCCCAGCCCAACAAGGCTGACTCAATGGAGTATTGGTTTTCTTTTAGCAGCAGCGGTCTGCAGTCTTTATCATTTCATGACAACAGCATTTATCAACAACAATTGGATCCTGAATAACCTGAATAATCAATTAAAATTTTACGCATCTTTAATGGCCTTATGGTGGGTTGTAAAATCTGTATTATTTGAGGAATTACTTTTCAGAGGTGCTTTACTTTATCTTGCTATTGAACAATGGGGAAACACTAAAGCCTGTCTGCTTTCTGCTGCCTGTTTCGGAATCTACCATTGGTTTTCTTATAATGCGTTCGCAAATCCATTCCAAATGGGAATTATTTTTGTAATGACCGCCATCTTTGGATGGATACTGGCATTATCTTTTGCCAAAACAAAATCGATGTATCTCCCTATAGGTCTTCATCTGGGCTGGAATTTATTCAATATTATTGTATTTTCGAACGGCCCATTAGGTAAGCTGGTCTTTATAAAAGCTAACGAAAGCCACCTCGAAGGGATTCCTTCACTGCTTGTCTTTGTGTTTCAGATATTAGCTCTGCCGCTCTTGGTGTATGGGTATTTTAAGGTTAAAAGGTGGTAATCTACTTACCTTTTATCCTTGTCAAGGTTTAAAACCTTGACAAGGATAAATGAGGATCATTAAAATTCATCAAAATCAATCACCTTTTGATGTGACAATACAAAATTTTCTCTGTCATCAAATAACTCAATTACCTCATCCCTTCTCAATAATGTTTTCGACTTACTCAGAATAGATTGGTAGGAGGAAAAATTATATTTTGTAAACTCAATAACAGAATGGTTTTTAGGATTTTGATGAATATAAATGATCCTATTAATTAAATATTCATCCGACGCAATCAATTTTCTCTTAAATGGAGATTCAATAAGAGCACCATGTCTTTTATTCTCTTTATTAAAAGCCTGGGAATAAGAATTGAAAATTCGGGAAAATTGTTTTGAGAAAACATTTTGAGGAGAGTGAAGACCTGTTTTTGTAGCCTTGCCAAGGTTTCCAACCTTGACAAGGCTGTTCAATTCAAGATCAGACTTTATCTTTACTAAAAGATGAAAATGATTAGACATGAGGCAATAGGCATATACATCGCAAACAGGAATAAGAAATTCCGAGACTTTATTGAGAAAGAACTCATAATTCCGCTCTGATCTAAAAATTGTTTCTCCGTTAATACCGCGATTATAAATATGATAAAAACAATCTGCTTCAATGGGAGTAGTTCTAATATCTGCCATTTAATTTTGTCTTTTTTAAGCTTTGAAAATATAATGAATTATACTTACCCTTGTCAAGGTTTAAAACCTTGACAAGGATAATCGTCCATTAAAAAATCCCTTTCATTGAATGAAAGGGATTTTAAATTTATATTTTCCTGAATTAAATCAATCCAAATTGCTGGAAGTGGTGGGTAAAATGCTTTCTATGCATCAGCTCCCACATTTCTTTATTCAGTTTTCCGAAAACATAGTTCATGTGCTCTGCTTGTGGATTTTCTTTGTAATAGATTACAAATTTCTTCAGATTATCCATGAATGACTGTTTTGCTGCTTCCAAATTTTTGTGTGTTGGTTCAGGAAGCGAGCCGTCCTGCGGAAGGAATGGAGCTGTAAATTCTTTTGGCATTGCTCTGTGGTTGTAAAGAGAATCCTGCCATTTTTCAAGATTTTCTTCCGGAGTGAAACATTTTTCTGCTTCCGGCTCTCCAAAACTCACTAAAACTGCCTGCTCAAGATGTTCTATCATCTGTTGTGGAGACATTTTCCCCCAAAGCGCAGGAGTACTTTCCGTTAATCCGTTCAATAATTTCTGAACATTTTTCACATTCAGGTCTATAAAAGGAGATTGTTTAGCAACCAATGTCAATATCGTTGCTACGCAAACTACCTCATCTCTTTGGTTTACTACTTCCACCAGCCATTTTACAACACCGGAAGGAATATTTCTTCCTTTTACACCTCTGTTGATTTTTTCTTTAGCAGTTAAATAAACAGTGATTGTATCTCCGGCATATACAGGTTTGAAGAAACTACATTCCTCTAATCCATAATTAGCAATAACAGGTCCTTTTTTACCTGAAACGAATAATCCTGCTGCTGCAGAAAGGATAAAATATCCATGAGCTACAGTTTTATCAAAGATTGTTCCTGACAAACTTGTTGCATCCGTATGTGCATAGAAGTGATCCCATGAAACATTTGAGAAGTTGACAATATCAGCATCAGTAACGGTTCTTCCAGCTGTTTCCAGAGAATCTCCCACTTCCACTTCCTCAAAATATTTTTGGAAAGGATGTTTGTCTGAAAATTTTTTCTCTGCTCCCTGCTGGTAAATTTTGGTAATTGCTTTCAACACATCCGGTGATCCCTGGATTGCTGTTTTCTGCAGAAAGAAATGAAGACCGCTTAGTCCGCCCATTTCCTCACCACCACCTGCTCTACCAGGACCGCCGTGCATTAATGTCGGAAGAGGTGAGCCGTGCCCTGTACTTTCCTTAGCATTATCTCTGTTCAGTACAAAGATTCTTCCATGCTGGGAAGCCATCTTCCAGGAAGTTTCTGCGATAAAGTTCTCATCATGGGAAATGATAGATCCCACAAGACTTCCTTTTCCTCTTTTTGCCAGCGCAGCTGCTTCTTCGGCATCTTTGTATGGCATCAATGTAGATACGGGGCCAAAGGCTTCTACATCATGAGAGATATTTTTTTCGAACGGCTTGTCATTCAGGAATAGTTTCGGACTCATAAATGCTCCGCTTTCATAGTTGGCATCTACCAATTCGTGTTTTCCATCATAGACAAGTTCTGTTTCTGATTTTAAAATGTTTATTTTTCTCAGGACTTCTTCATACTGCTGTCTTCCCACCAAAGATCCCATTCTGGTTTCTCTGCTCAACGGATTTCCGATTTTCGTCTGATCTAAAGCTTTAGACAAAGCATTCTGAACGTCACCGATTAGATGTTCAGGAACGATAATTCTTCTGATTGCCGTACATTTCTGTCCTGCTTTCGTGGTCATTTCGTTACGAACTTCTTTGATGAATAAGTCAAATTCAGGCGTTCCCGGTTTTGCTTCAAGCCCTAAGATAGAACAGTTCAATGAATCAGCTTCCATATTGAAACGAACAGCATTACCTGCAACAGAAGGAAGAGATTTTAATTTTCTACCTGTATGAGCAGAACCTGTAAATAAAACAGAGTCCCCGTCTTGTACATAATCTAAAATATTTCCTGGTTCTCCACATACTAACTGAACGGCACCTTCAGGCAATACTCCACTTTCAATCATATCCTGGAATACTGCATTGGTAAGATAAGACCCGAAAGGAGATGGTTTTACTATAGATGGTACTCCTGCCAATAATGATGTGGATAACTTTTCCAACATTCCCCAAACCGGAAAATTGTAAGCATTGATTTGTACAGAAACACCTTCACTTGGAGTAAGAATATGCGTTCCCAAATGAGTCCCGTTTGCAGAGATTTTCTGAGTATCTCCATCTACCCAAAACGGAGTGTTGGGCAGCATTCTTTTTGCCAATCCTGAATAGGTAAAGAAAGTTCCGAAACCTCCTTCAATATCCACCCATGAATCAACGTGTGTAGCTCCCGTTTTATATGATAATTCGTAATATTTTTTCTTTCTTTCCAACAGATAGAGTGCCACCTTTTTCAGCATCTCACCACGATCGTAGAAAGTCATTGAAGAAAGGTTCTTGTATCCTACTGTTCGTCCGTAATCAAGAGCCTGTTCAAAATTAAGCCCTTCTGTATCAGAAATTGCTACCTGCTCACCAGTAACGGCATTGTACAAAGGAACTCCACTTCCGGTACCTTCTACCCACTGTCCGTAGATGTAGTTTTTTAACTTTTCCATAAAATTTTAATTTATCAATGCAGCTGTGTAACAGTTTACCAATTATTATGGATTTATTGTTACATTTTCACATTGGCATATTGTTACATTTATCTTTTATTTCGGTTCCTGATATGGAAACATTTTCACTAATCCCTCATATAAACTTCTGTGAAGAATGGTTGCATGATTGTCTGTTTCCATCATTTTATATTCTAATGTCCAGTTTTTCTTACCTGCTTTTTTCAAAACATCGTAGAATGCTTCAGCATCTTTTATCATTACCGGATGCTCTCCTTTTCCTACAGAAACATAAACAAACTTTTTAGTATCCGGAGATTTTGAAAGCAGTGCTCCTGCCTGGTTGAGAAGACTTTCATCATCCCACCATAAACTTGGACTGATGATAAAATAGTTGTTGAACATTTCCGGTTTCTTCAAAAGTATTTCTGCTGCCAGAAGCCCTCCAAGAGATTGACCGAAAAGATATTTATCTGTGGTTTTAAACTGGCTTTCAACATAAGGCTTTAATTCTTTTTCAAGGAATGCAATAAATTTATCTGAATGTCCTGTTGTAGGATAGTCTTTCTGCAGGTCTTTTAAATCCGTATGAAAAGTAAAATCTCTTTTTCTGTCTACATTAGCAACTCCTACTACAATGGTCTCCGGCATGGAATACATCTGATTAAAGAATTGTACTAATCCCGTCACGTGAATAAAATCTTCATTCATACTTCCATCCAATAAATAGATCACCGGGTATGATTTTGTTTTATCATATCCTTGTGGAAGATAAATATTCAACGTTCTGTCTTCATTTAATGTTTTGGACTTGATGGTCCTCACTTCTCCGATGGTAAGCGGTTTTGTGGTAACGGTCTGTGCTGACACCACACTATTCATCGCCAACATCATGCTGCATACAAGTGCAATTTTTTTTATCATATTTAATTTTAATGGTCATTATTTGATATCATCCCAGATACTATAATCTACAATTTTGGTTGGGATCTGTTGAACATAGTCTGTAAAAGGTTCACAAGGCAGAATAGCTTCTTTTCCTTCTCTTGCCAGTTCCTGATATAGTTTGGTTCCTTCTGTTTTCCAATGAATCATTTCATCAGATACATCCCGGATAATTTTTGCAGGACTTCCTACCACCAGTTTTCTGGGCTCACATCTGAAATTAGCAGGAACAAAAGCCAACGCTCCGACAATACTTTCATCGCCGATATAAGCCTTGTCCATTACAACGGAATTCATCCCGATCAGACAATTTTTTCCGATGTGTCCTGAATGAATGATCGCACCATGCCCGATGTGTGCAGATTCTTCCAGTATGGTTTCTATATTCGGGAAAACATGAAGAGTACAGTTTTCCTGTACATTCGCTCCATCTTTAATAATAATTTTACCCCAATCACCGCGGATTACCGCATTGGGGCCAATATACACTTCTTCACCTATTTCTACATTCCCGATAATAACTGCCTGCGGATGAATGTAGGCAGATGGTTTTATAATGGGACGAATCCCGTGATATGAATAGATGTTCATAAAATTTTCGTTAAAAATTTAATATAATAATGCATCAATTTAACAGTTTACCAATGAGATTCTTCACTTCATTATATTTCGCTCAAAAACAAAATTATTACACTGATACACTGTTATATTATTACATTGAAAAAGTTATACTTTTTCGATTACCATTGCATATCCCTGCCCAACGCCGATACAAAGAGTGCACAATGCATATTTTTTATCCTGTTTTTGAAGTTCCATAGCTGCAGAACCTACAATTCGTGCTCCGGAAACTCCAAGCGGGTGGCCAATGGCAATAGCACCTCCGTTCGGATTTATTCTTGTGTCATCATCTTTTAATCCTAAACTTCTTGTCACCGCAAGTGCCTGTGCCGCGAATGCTTCGTTAAGTTCAATGATGTCCATATCTTCCAGAGAAAGGTTTAATCTTTTTAATAGTTTCTGAGTTGCTTCTACCGGTCCGATTCCCATAATTCTTGGTTCTACACCTGCTACAGATGATCCAAGTATTTTTGCTTTTGGCTTTAAACCATATTTTTTAACGGCTTCTTCACTTGCTAAAATCAAGGCAGCAGCTCCGTCATTCATTCCTGAAGCGTTACCAGCTGTAACCGTTCCTTCTTTTCTGAAGGCAGGACGAAGTTTTGCCAACCCTTCCATAGATGAAGCTGGCTTAATAAATTCATCTTTTTCAAAAACAACAGGTTCTCCTTTTCTCTGCGGAATTTCAACTTTTACAATTTCTTCCGCCAGCCTTCCGCTTTCCTGTGCTTTTGTAGCTTTCTGCTGAGACCAAAGGGCAAATTTATCCTGATCTTCTCTGCTGATCTCGTGGATATCTGCTAGGTTTTCTGCTGTTTCTCCCATTCCGTCAACTCCATATAATTCTTTCATTTTAGGGTTAATGAAACGCCATCCGAAAGTAGTATCAAACATCTGGCTGTCTCTTCCGAAAGCTGCACTTGGCTTTGACATCACGTAAGGAGAGCGTGTCATGTGTTCTACTCCTCCAGCAATATAAATTTCTCCTTCTCCTGCAGCAATGGAACGGAATGCATTGGCTACGGCAGACATTCCCGAAGCACACAGCCTGTTAACGGTCTCTCCACCGATTTTATAAGGAAGGCCAGCTAATAAAAGTCCCATTCTTGCAACGTTTCTGTTATCTTCTCCCGCCTGATTAGCACATCCGAAAATAACATCTTCAATTTCCTCAACGGGAACTTCAGGATTTCTTGCTACCACTTCTTTGATAACAATAGCAGCCAGATCATCGGCTCTTACTTCTGATAATCCTCCCTGCAGTTTTGAGATGGGAGTTCTGACATAGTCTATGATGTATACGTTGTTCATCTTTTTCAATTTAACAATGCAGCAATCTAGCAGTATAACAATGAAAATCTTCGGTTAGAATTCGTTCACTGTTATATTTTTAAATACGACATTCTATATTATTTGTTTTTATTTCTTAGTTCTAAAGCCTGCTTTAAGGTGTAAGGTTCGTATTTGAAGTCTTTTCCAAACATTCTTTTGGCATTTTCTTCAATGGTAGAATCAAACCCTGCTTCTTTTCTTAGTTTGTTAACATTCTCAGGATCTTTAACAGGCCATACAAAAGTGACAAAGATCTGTTTTCCGTCTTTATCTTTTGTCATTTCACCTTTTCCCTGCGTTCCATAGATCTGCTCTTTGTCTTCATACATCAGATAGCGGTCTTCCATCATGGCAACCCACGTAAACGGAATTTCTTTCTTTTTTCCAGCTTCTTTAATCAAGGGCAGATATTTTCCAATATTTTTTGAATGCTGAATCACATACCACGCTGCTTGATTCGTTGGTTCTCCTACAAGGGTTTTACCCGGATAGCCATATTGAGAAATAATACGTTCAATCTTCTGCATATTCAGACTGTCATGTTCAGCAACTAATTTCCAGTTTTTTGTTTTGAACTCTTCTTTATCAATATTCAGCTCTTTCAATAACTGATCTTTTTTTTCCTGAGTCGTTTCAGTGTCAAAAAGCATTCTGTACCCCTGATCCACCTTCATGATCTCATCAAGTTCTTTTTTCAAAGCTTCATTCACTTTCTGTTGAGCATTCATCAGAAAAGCTGAAATCCCAAAAAGCAGTAACAATATTTTTCTCATGTTGTTTAATCTATGGTTAGTGTTCTTATAATTCGGTTACTTTTTTCCCGATTTTATATACTGTTCCGACAAATTTCGCAATCAGTTCATTATTTTGATTGGTAATCTGAATATCATAAACAGCGGTTTTTCTTGTATCATTCACCAAAACACTTTCAGCCCTGAAAATATCACCTTCTTTTCCTGCTCTGGTAAAATTGATAATACAGTTCAATGCCACAGCAGCATCTCCGGTATTGTTAGATGAAAATGCCAGTGCCGAATCTGCAAAAGCGAATGTGATTCCGCCATGAACCGTTTTAAGCCCGTTGAGCATATCCTTCTTGATAGGCATTTCTAATAAACAGTAATTTTCTTTTACTTCAATCATTTTAATATTCATCCATTGGGAAAAATAATCCTGATTGAACATATAATCTGCTACTTGTCTTGGATTCATTTCTATTATATGTTTGTTATTTCTTCATACAGCTCATCAGATAACCGGTCGTAAACGTTCATCGTCTTACCCAGAATGATCTGTTCATATGAAAGACTTTCTGAGTCTGATGAATTTTCAGAGGGATAGAACGCGTTTAAATCAATTCCATTTTCAATGGCTAATCTTTTGATAAGCTCTTTATATTTTTCATTAAACTTCCCTAAAAGCTCAAGTCTTTCCTCTTCATTTACAGAGGAAGCTTCCTGAGTTAGATATTGTTTCTCAATGAAAAGCCTGGTCTCTAACTCTGCTCTGAATTCTTCTATATTCATTTTTTAATGTAACAATTTAACAATCTAGCAGTTTACCAATTAAGTTCAGCATTGGTATATTGGTAAACTGATATATTGGTACATTTTATTATAGTTTACGAAGTAAAGGACTTTGCCTGTATCTTTCTTCCTGATATTCTTCGTAAAGGTTATGAAGGATTTCGGAGACTTTTGTATATCCGATTTCTTTCCCCCAGCTCAATAATCCCTTCGGATAGTTTACTCCTTTCTGCATTGCCAGTTCAATGTCTTCATCATTGGCAACACCTAATCTTTTAGCTTCAACAGCTTCGTTGATCAGCATAGAAATGATTCTTAAAAATATCTGCTGATATAAAGCATCGTCTTTCTGAGCAACAGGTTTTTCTGCTCCTTCACTATAATCATAGAAACCTTTTCCTGTTTTTCTTCCGTGAAGTTTTGCTTCAGACATTCTTTGCTGAAGTAATGACGGTTTATATTTCGGGTCATAGAAATAGTCTTTGTAAACCGTTGTTGTTACAGCAAAGTTTACATCAACCCCGATGAGATCCATTAATTCGAAAGGTCCCATTTTGAAGTTCCCGAGTGTTTTCATGGCATCATCTACTTGTTCAGGTGTTGCAATATTTTCTTCAACAATTCTCAGTGCTTCTCCATAATATGGTCTGGCAATTCTGTTAACGATAAACCCGGGAATATCTTTAGCAATAACAGGAGCTTTTCCCCAATCTTTCATGAGGTTGTATATCTTTTCTGCTAATGTTTTTTCTGTTAATAAGGATGGGATTACTTCTACTAAAGGCATCAGCGGAGCCGGATTAAAAAAGTGAATTCCGATGAAACGCTCCGGTTTCTTTAGTTCTGCACCCAGTGAGGTGATAGAAATAGATGAAGTATTGGAACCTATAATACAGCTTTCTGAAACATGGGTTTCAAGTTCTGTAAAAACTTTGGTTTTGATCTCTTTGTTTTCGATAATTGCTTCAATGATCAGTTCACAATCTTTGAGGTCCTTCAATTCTGTAGCAATGGAAATGTTAGATAGAATTTCAACCATTTTTTCTGTTGAAATTTTCTGTTTATCAACCAATCTGGTTAATGTTTTTTCCAGACCTACGGTGGCCGTTTCTACTTGTTTTGGATTGGCATCATACACCCAAACCTTACATCCGTTCGTTGCGGCTACTTGTGCAATGCCGATTCCCATTGTTCCGGCACCGATAATTCCTACATTCATAGTTTTAATTTGAAAATTTGAAAATGAGTTAATTTGAAAATTATTTAAATTTTGACGTTGAAATAATTTTAGAAAGAATTAATATGATTTCTTTTAAATCTTTAAATAATTTTTCATCCGGAGAACTCAAAAATTGTGACTGCAAACACAATAAAAGCCAATATTCAGTCTCATCTGCTTCTTTAGCAGCAATTTTTATTTTGTGGATAAAATCTGCCTTACTTTCTCCATTTTGTGCTTCTCTTACATTCGCTCCAATTGACGTTCCGGATTTAAAAATCTGATTAGCGAGGGAAAATCTGTTTGCTTTATACAGTTCCTCTGAGAATTCAATAATATTTAATGCAAATCCGAAAGTTTTATTTACAATTATATTTTCCTTATCGTTTCTCATTTTCAAATTTTCAAATTAACCCATTTTCAAATTGATTTATTTTCCTTTATAATTAGGTTTTCTTTTTTGTAAAAAGGCATTTACTCCTTCAAGGAAGTCTTCTGTTTCTGCAGCTTCCTGTTGCAAATCGCCTTCCAGTTCAAGCTGTTCTTTTAATGTATTGGTATACGAATTGGCAAAAGCTTTTTTTGTAAGCTTAAGTGCAGCTGTTGGCATGTTGGCCATTCTTTCAAGAATTTCCATAGATTTTGGAATAAACTCTTCTTCTGTAAAAACTTCAGCTACTAAACCATAGGCTTTAGATTCTTCAGCAGATAATTTTTTGCCTGTAAAAGCTAAATAATTGGCCAACTGTCTACCTAAAAGTTTCGGTAAGAAGTAAGTTCCTCCTGTATCAGGAATTAAACCGATATTGGAGAATGCCTGAGCAAAATAGGCTTTTTCATTCGCCAAAACGAAATCAGAGATTAAAGCTAACATCGCTCCAGCTCCTACTGCAGGACCGTTTACTAAAGCAATAACCGGTTTTTTGCAACGGGTAACTTCCATTACTAAAGGGTTATAGTAATCTACCACAATTTTTCTGATAATATCATGGTCATGGTGTTCTTTACCTACCACAAAAGCTTCATCCAGATTCTGACCTGAGCAAAATGCTCTTCCTCTTCCGGAAATAGCAACACATCTTACAGTTTCATCTTCGCTACATTCTTTAACAAAGTCTCTAAGATCTGATAAAGCCGGCTTTGTAAGGGCGTTCATTGTTTCCGGTTGATTAAGATATGCGATTTTGAGCTTCCCGTCAAAATGCGTTTCAATATCGAGTTGTGTATACATAAAAAATCAATTTTAAATCAGATAAATATAATCATTTAACAGGATATCTAAGTAACAATTCATCAATGAAAGCCTGAATATTTCAATGCTATACATTATTGATCGCTTGTTATGTTTTCAAATTACTAAATAATGATATTCACCAGTGATATAAGCATTTTATAAGCTGTTATATTTAAAAATATTAATATCTGTTTTACTTTTCTTATATAGGGGTATTATTATAATAATTATCAAACTTAATGTGATCTGTAATACCATCATCATTGATAGCAGTAGTATTACAGTTAAATAGAATATTATCTTTTGCAATAATTTTTTTACATCTTAAGTAAAGACCTGTACTAAGGTTACTTACTTCGTTGCCCGACACTGTCACCTTACCATCTAAAGAAACACCTACATTTATAATAACTCCATAGCCCAAACTGTTTCCATATATTAAATTATCGGAAACAACAAAACGATGAGTAAGATCATTAACTCTCTTATAGTCAGCTTCATATTCTGGTGTAAATCCATTTATAACAATTCCAACAAACTTATCTCCTATATTACTCGATTTGAAATTATTATTGCTAATTAATACATTCCCAAGTGGAGCAACAATTCTTTTAACTTCTGTTACAGCATCTTCTGAGTAAGCAAAATATTCTATCACCGGGCCAGAAATATCTGAAGCATTATTGTTTGAGATATTAACCCCCATTATATTTCCACCTATAACGACTGCTGTTCTTACACGATGAAATGTATTATTCATTATATTAATATTTTCTGCAATGGCAGTATCAATCTGAGACTGCAAGCCTATTCCGTAAGATATCCCATTTACTTCTTCAATAATATTATTACAAATTGAAATATTTTTGAAAGAATCTTCATACTCTCTATTTGTAACCTTTGCAGAGGCATTGATAATTCCACTATCATTAGCAATGAGCTGGTGAATGTAATTATCTGTGATAACCGCATTCTTTTTAGTTCCATCAAATCGGATTGCACCCCATGTTGTATTTCTGAAAATATTATTAGAAATAATGAAATTATTTACATTATCATAAAAATCTATTGCAAATAGCCTATGCTTTCCATCATTATTTCTTCCACAATACTCAAAAAGATTATTATTTACAATTACAGATCCTCTGTAACCACACTCAAAGCCGCTCAGTCCAGATGGCATTTTTGCAGGATTAGGAGGCAAAGGATTATTGTTTGCATCCTTTGGAACCTCGTTTTTAAATATATTATTTTCTATAACAAAATTAAGATCGTGAGACTGGCTTATCACAAGATGCTCCATTCTATACTTCTGATCCTGAGCCCCACTCTCAAAATAATTATTTCTAACTTTTATTGTATCACCTTCCAGTCTACAATCATAAATATTTACTGCTCTTGTATAAAGATCATAAAAACTACAATTACAGATTTCAATATTACTTGAAAGTATTATAAATATCCCTCCATTATAATCATTTGGATAATCGCTTTCAGAGTAGATCGTCAAATCTCTTTTTTTCTGATCAAAACGAATTCCGTCAATTATAAAGTTATTACATTCATTAAAGTTGAAAGAATATCCTAAAAAACGCTCCTTGCTGTTGGAAGTAATTACTGTATGTTGTTTATCACCTAAAAGTTTAAAGCAATTATAACCATGAAATAAAAGCTCTTTGTTTACAATATACTCTCTTGCATCAAATCTCACTGTTGCTCCTAAATAATCTGCCATCTTCACCGCTGCTAAAATAATTTCCTCATCATTAGCATATCTTTTATTACATCTATACCATTCTATATTAATAGTATTTTCATGTAAAAGAGCTTTATAATATTCTCCGTTTTTTTGAATAAGCACCACGCCATCTTCTGGCAGGCCAGTTCCGGGGACCTTCTGATAATAAACCTGTTCTCCGGTATTTAAAAAAAATTCAGTGTGCCCATGATCACCAATATTACATGTTGAAGGAAATCTTTGACTGTTACAATTTGTCATAATAAATGTCTTTGTGTTAATTATTTTAAATAAGATCATTAAAAAATGATACTGACACAAAACTAATTGCTGCTAACGACAAAACCTGTCGTATCATTTTATCATTGACATCATAAAAACACATTTAAATAACGCTTTGCTATTTTTAATGACATTTAAAATAATCAAAAGGCTCCAGACAATCTAAGCACTGATAAGATGCCTTACACAAAGTTGACCCGAATCTGCTGATCTGTTTGGTATGTTCAGAACCGCATCTTGGACATTTTTTCGGTTTCCCGATATGATGTTCGTCTGCTCCTTTTTCAGGCGGTGTAATTCCGTAAACACGGAGCTTTTCTCTCGCTTCATCCGTTATCCAGTCTGTTGTCCAGATGGGAAACATTTTCGTCACTACCTTGGCTTCCCATCCGTTTTCTTTCATGATTTTCATGATATCTTCTTCGATGGTAAACATTGCCGGGCATGCGGAATAGGTAGGAGTAATTGTCACTTCACAGGTACTTTCTCCCGTGATTTGTGCCCCTCTTACAATTCCAAGCTCCACAATATTGATTACCGGAATTTCTGGATCGGGAACCATTTCTAATATTTCTAAAGGATTTTTCAATCTTTCTTTATCTGTTTTTTAAAACGCTAAATGCGCTGAGATTTTTTTGAACGCTAAATGTTTTTTAAGTTCACTAAGGTGTATTACTTAACAACATCAAACAAAAACAATGTATCAATGAAGGTTTTTAAAATAGCTACACTGATTCATTAAGACATTGTTACATTCAAAAACTTACCATGTACATCCGGGATACGCTCTCTGCATATACTGAAGTTCACAAAGGATAAATCCGAAATACTCTGTATGATACCCTGTTCTTGATTTGGGCTGCATGAAAGGATTTACAGGATATTCTAATCCGAAATCTGCAAAATCTTTTTTTGTGACAGCAAGAAATTCTTCATAAAGAGCATCTGCATTGGGAGCTATATTCAAAGCTACCAAATCATCTTCACCTTCTGTTTTTGCGAATAAACCTTTTGTGTATTCCCAGATATTTTCGATGGCCTTTACCAAACGTTCACGGCTCTCTTCTGTTCCCTGAGCAAAGATTTTCATCCAGGAAGAAGCATGGGTATAGTGATATCTTACTTCTTTTAATGACTTTTGAGCAATTGCGGAAAGCTCTTCATTAGCTGAGTTTGATAATGCTTCATACATCAGTTTCTGATATACGGACAGTACATATACTTTAAGAATAGTCTGAGCATAGTCTTCATTGGGAAGTTCCGTCCAGTGTGCATTTACATATTCATGTTCATACCTTAAGAATGCGATATCATCTTCAGTTTTACCGTTATCTATAACTCTTGAAGCATACACATAAAAGTTATTTGCCTGACCCAGCTCGTCCAACGCAATGTTCGTCAATGCAATATCCTCTTCCAAATAAGGACCTTCACCACACCAAGCAGACAAACGCTGCCCCATAATGAAACTGTCGTCTGCTAGTTTTAATAAATAATTATATAATGGGTTCATTGTTTAGTAGATTTCAGATTTCAGACACTAGATTTCAGATTGACAAAAAGTTTTTTATCTGAGATCTTATATCTTGAAGTCTTTTATTATTTACATATTTTTTACGTCGTTAGGAATCTCGTAGAAAGTTGGGTGACGGTATAATTTGTCATCAGCGGGATCAAAGAAAGCTTCTTTATCCACTCCTTCCGAAGTCACAATATATTTACTTGGAACCACCCAAACAGAAGTTCCTTCTTTTCTTCTGGTATAAACGTCCCTTGCATTCTGCAGAGCCATTTCTGCTGTTGGTGCCTGTACAACTCCAACGTGTTTATGGGATAATCCCGGTTTAGTCTGAATAAACACTTCCCACATATCTAAATTTGTCATAGTCAAATTAATTTAACAATGTATCAATGTACCAGTTTAACAATAAGATGCTTCAGCAAGCTTAGCACGACAATTGATTGCTACATTTTTACATTGGTATATTGTTACATTATTATATTACTTCTTTTTGTTGTTTCTCTGCAAAAGCTGCCGCAGCTTCTTTTACCCATGAGTTTTCTCTTTGTGCTTTTCTCTTCGTTTCGATACGTTTCTTGTTGCAAGGTCCGTTTCCTTTTAAGATTTCCATGAATTCATCCCACGGAAGTTCCCCAAAATCATAATGTTGTCTTTCTTCATTCCATTTCAGATCTTTATCAGGAATAGTTAACCCTAAGAATTCGGCCTGAGCAACTGTAACATCGATAAATCTCTGACGAAGATTATCATTACTTTCTCTTTTTACTCTGTAATTCATAGAGATTTTAGAGTTTGGAGAGCTGTCATCATTAGGTCCAAACATCATCAGAGCCGGCCACCAGAAACGGTTTAATGAAGCCTGAGCCATTTCTTTCTGTTGTTTCGTTCCACGGCAAAGTGCCATTAAAATTTCATATCCCTGTCTTTGATGAAAAGATTCCTCTTTACAGATTTTCACCATCGCTCTGGAATAAGGGCCATATGAATTTCCCATCAGCATTACCTGATTCATAATTGCAGCACCATCTACCAGCCAGCCGATTGCTCCGATATCCGCCCAGCTTAATGTAGGATAGTTGAAAATACTTGAATATTTTGCTTTTCCTTCAAGCATATCATCATAAGTAGCATCTCTGTCTGCCCTGATACTTCCGTCTCCTAAAGTTTCAGTTGCAGAATAAAGATATAAACCATGCCCTGCTTCATCCTGAACTTTAGCTAAAAGTGCCATTTTTCTTCTCAATGAAGGAGCTCTGGAAATCCAGTTGGCTTCCGGCAGCATTCCTACAATTTCAGAGTGTGCATGCTGTGAAATCTGACGAACCAATAACTTCCTGTAATCGTCAGGCATTACATCTTTTGGTTCTACTTTATTTTCTTCGTGAACGTATTGAACAAATTTTTCTAAGTCCATAATCTTTTAATTTGAGAATTTGAGAATTAGTTAATTTGAAAATTATTTAGAGAAACTGAGAATAAGCTATTACCCATTTTCAAATTTCCAAATTAGCACATTTTCAAATTGAATTAAACATCATAATTAAGCATCACCACATTGGTTGTCGGGTGACATTGGCAGGTAAGAACGTAACCTCTGGCTACTTCGTCTTCGGTAAGCGCATAGTTTTTCTCCATGAAAACTTCTCCTTCTAAAACCTGAGCTTTACACGTACAGCAAACCCCTCCTTTACATGCAAAAGGAACCGGAAGCTGGTCTTTCAATGCTTTATCTAAGATACTTTCTTTTTTGGAATTAAGATGGAACGAATATTCATCATCATCAATAATTACCGTTACCATACTTTCAATATTGGCAATTGCCTTGAATTCTTCACTCATTTCCTCCGTATTCTCTTCATCAGGAGCAGTGAAGTATTCAAATAAAACCTGGATAGCAGGTACTTTTTTATCTTTTTTCAGATAATCTGCAATCCCTTTGATCATTTCCGAAGGGCCACAAATGAAATATGTAGATTCTTTGACATCGATCTCCGGATACTTTTCAAATAGCTGTTCTAGCTTCTCCGCAGAAATTCTTCCTTCAAAAACAGGATCTTCGTGCTTCTCACGGCTTACCAGGTAAATCACCTTAAGTCTTCCATTGAAATGCTCAACCAATTTATCAATTTCAGCTTTTCTTAAAACATGATTCATACTTCTATTACTGTAAAACAGATAAGCATTACTGTGAGGTTCCTGATATAGGCTTTCTTTGATATTAGACAATACCGGAGTAATTCCGCTTCCCGCAGCTAATCCAACATATGTTTTTACATTGGTAGGGTGATAAGAAGTATTGAAGCTTCCCATCGGTGGCATCACCTCCAGGAGCTCATCCATATGAAGGTGCTCGTTGAAATATCCTGAGACTCTTCCTCCTTCCAGCAATTTTACCAATACTTCCAGCGTATTGCTTTTTTCACTGGGGGCATTACAGATAGAGTAAGAACGTCTTTCTTCATTTCCGTTGATGATCATTCGGAAATTCAGATACTGCCCTTGTTTGAACCTGAACTTATCTTTCAGTTCTTCAGGAATTTCCACCGCTACATTTACTGCTTCGGATGTGTCTTTCTGAACCTTAACCGTTTTAAGTTTATAAAATGAATTCATTATTTTTTTAGTATTCTATTAATTTTTCCACCTTCGCACTTCGGCAAGCTGTCCTGGGCATGAACTTTTACTTTTGTAGTGATTCCTACCCGTTTTTTTATTTCGTTTTCTATATTTTTTCCGAAGTTCCCGACAAAATTAAAATAATCATCGGTATCTGCTTCTATTTTTTGTGTCTTTAGCAATTCATCATCAATTTCTACATCAATATCCAAAGCAATACACATATGTTCCTTTTCAATGGGTGTTAAATAATAATTGGGAACCACTCCTTTTACATGTGAGAAAGCATCTTCAATCTGGCTCGGATAGACATTTACTCCTCTTACGATAAGCATATCATCTGCTCGTCCCACAATAGGCTTCATTTTCACCATTGTTCTTTTTGAATTTTCATCATAGTAAAGGCTTGTGATATCATTTGTCCAATAACGTAAAAGCGGCATTGCCTTTTTAGTTAAGGTAGTAATCACCAATACCCCTTCCTCTCCGAAAGGAACCGGCTGCTTGGTCACCGGATCTAAAATTTCGGGATAAAAATGATCTTCCCAGATATAAGAGCCCCCTTTTTCTTCGAAATCCTCCATTGAAACTCCCGGCCCTATAATTTCACTCAATCCATAAATATTAGTCGCATGTACTCCCAGCCTTTCTTCAATGTGACCTCTGATAATTTCTGTCCAGGGTTCTGAGCCTAACACAGCATATTTAAGACTGATCTCCTCCGCGGAAATTCCTCTGTTGGCAAACTCATCTGCAATCGTTAAAGCATATGAAGGAGAACAGCAGATTACTTCAGGTTTAAAATCCACAATAAGATCCACTTGTCTTGCCGTCATTCCTCCGGAAATCGGAAGAACACTCATTCCCAGTTTTTCTGCTCCGTAGTGAAGTCCTAATCCTCCAGTGAAAATCCCATAACCATATGCATTATGTAATTGCATTCCCGGTCTGGCTCCCGCAGCGTTTAATGATCTTGCTACTACTTCACTGAAAAGCTCCACATCCTCTTTCGTATAGCCCACCACTGTTGGTTTGCCCGTAGTTCCGCTGGAACAATGAATTCTCTGAAGTTCACTTTTTGGAACTGTAAATAATCCGAACGGGTAATGGTCTCTTAAATCCTGCTTGTAAGTAATCGGAAGTTTCGTAATATCTTCAATAGACCTTATATCCTGTGGAGATATCTGTAATTCATCAAATTTCTTTTTATAAAATTCCGACTTCTCCCCCAAATAGCAGATCAAACTGATCAACCGGTCGGATTGAAGCTGTCTCAACTGATCCAGCTTCAGATATTCAACTGAAAAATCCATAAAACTAACTAACATTTGTTAGGTGTAAATTTAAAAAGATTTTGGCATCTGACAAAATTTTTATGACTTTTATCATATTTTGAATGATTCTAAATAAGAAACTGCCAGTTGATTAATCTTTAATTTCTATAACACACAATAGTTGTCATTCAGAGCGGAACGAATAGGAATGTGGAATCTATATGATTTTATTTGAAAGTAGTAATTGAGACTCCTACGGAGTGACAAAATTCCTCATAACTTATTAAAGAGTATGATAAACCATAGAAACACAGAATAAAATTATAAGTGATTTAGAGAAAACGGGTTCAACTTTACCTGTTAGAGAAATGGGAAACTTTCTTACAAAAAAACAGAAAATACGGGCGGACATGAAACTGATCGTAATATGTTAAAAGTACCTATTGATAATTATACAACACACGATCAAATTAATTCAGATAATAATTATTTATTATCGCTGAAAATGTAGAGCACTATGATGAACTTACTTTACCCACATAGCAACCAATTGTCCTAAAACACCTGCTTTTTTTGCAATACCAAGTGTGTTTGGAAAATCTTTATAATGCACAATGCCTGCTTCGTTAAATTCAATAATAGCAATAGAGGATTGGATTTCAAAAAGCTCATTCGTTTGAATAGATTTTCCCTTTGTAAAATACTCAACCGTTGCCTTGTTACCATCCATGCCATGATAAATTTTGGTGTATACCTCATCAATATCAATAAGCTTGGTAAGTGGATTTTGTTTAACGCCTTCAAAATGCTCTTTGATTTTAGTTAAGCCTTCAAGCACAGTTCCTCCATTAACGGTAAATGGAATTTCAAAAACCGCGTCTTCATTGAAATATTCTACAAAACTGTCGTAGTCTCGGCTTTGCAATGCTTTTGAAAGAGCGAAAATTATATTGCTTATTTTTTCAGTTGTCATTTGAAATAGTTTTGAGAATTTATTTGTTCACACATTATTACGAACATGGCTCAATTATAATGATAATGAAATTTACAAATAAATTTTGAACAATTAGAGGAATCACCTCAAAAATGTAAATAGCACAACGTTAGCCCAATAATCATTACCAGCTATTCTAAAAAATATGTTTTTAAATTTATTACTATTTCTGGTTTCCTAATAAGCCAAAAAGAATCTTATCTCTTATTTCATCAGTAATTTCATCGGTAGAATCACTATTCTTTTTGAACCAGAAATAAGAGTTATTTAATGTATGAAGGATAAATCTTGTTGTAAATGATGGTGATTTTAGTTCCCAGTTTTCGGCAAGGTAGATTCCGGAAATAAGCTCTTCAACTTCCTGCTGGTAATTCTTTCTTAACTCTATAAACTCAGGAAGACGTTCTTCCAGATGCCGCCATTCAATAGAATAGATATGAGTAACATTACGGTTTTTAAGTACCACAGATAAATGTTTATCAAGAAACAGATTCAGTTTTTCTTTAGGAGCAATATCTGTACTTTTTACCTCCTGAAGCTCATCAAAAAACTCTTGGGCAATACCAAAACAGATCCATTCCAGAATCTCTTCTTTTGAACGGATATGTGCATATAATGATGCGGCTTTTATATTGAGTTTTGTAGCAAGATCCCTTACTGAGCTGCCCATATAGCCTTTCTCTTTGAAAAGCTCTACTGCTACATCTAATATTTTTTTCTGTTTTTCTTTAAGTTCCATCTGGTAAAATGCAAAAATAGGTATTCTGAAATAAATTAAGTACTGTAAATAAACAAATTCCTTGATTTTCAATTTCCCTTTTATTCCTTTATCCTAAAAGAATGACTATTTGTTCATGCCTTTTAAAGAAAAATTAAAGAATCGGAAATTTTGTCAAGTTAAATTTCCGTTAAAAATACAAAATCCGGAAATTTTGTCCATATTTTTTGTAAATTTAATAATTGAACAGTTTTTGCGATACAGTCATCGATTAAATGATTAAATAATTGATTGGCATTAAGAAACTGAGCCTGAAAATTTAGTTTCTTGATGTTTTTTACAACTAGACTTTAAACGAATCATTACCAAAAATATATAAAATATGAACTTAAACCAATATACTGTAAAATCACAAGAAGCCATCCAGGCAGCACAACAGGTTGCTATGGAATTCGGCAATCAAAGTATCGAACCTCAACATCTTCTTGAAGGAATTTTTCAGGTAGATGAAAATATATCGCCTTTCTTATTAAAAAAATCTGAAGCAGATGCTAATCTTGTAAGAGAGCGAAACCGGGAAAATTTAGAAAAACTTCCTAAAGTACAGGGAGGAAACATTTACCTTTCACAATCGGCAAATAAAGTATTGCTGGATGCACCCAACATCGCCAAAAAAATGGGTGATGAATATGTAACAATCGAGCATTTATGGTTATCACTTTTAGAAACAAATTCTGAAGTATCTAAAATGCTTAAGGATATGGGCGTTACCAAAAACCTACTGGAAGGTGCAATCAAGGAATTAAGAAAAGGAACTAAAGCTACTTCTGCAAGTTCGGAAGAAACTTATCAATCCTTAAATAAATATGCTAAAAATTTCAATGAATTAGCAGCCGAAGGCAAACTGGACCCTGTAATTGGGCGCGATGAAGAGATCAGAAGGGTTTTACAGATCCTTTCCAGAAGAACAAAGAACAACCCTATCCTTATTGGTGAGCCGGGTGTAGGTAAAACCGCAATTGCCGAGGGAATTGCTCACAGAATCATCAGCGGAGACGTTCCTGAAAACCTGATGGACAAAACATTGTATTCACTGGATATGGGAGCTTTGATCGCCGGAGCAAAATACAAAGGTGAATTTGAAGAACGTCTGAAATCTGTAGTAAACGAAGTGATTAAGTCTGACGGGCAGATCATTCTTTTCATCGATGAAATCCATACACTGGTAGGTGCCGGAGGCGGTGAAGGTGCTATGGATGCGGCGAATATCTTAAAGCCTGCTTTGGCAAGAGGAGAGTTAAGAGCTATTGGTGCGACTACTCTGAATGAATATCAAAAGTATTTTGAGAAGGATAAAGCGCTGGAAAGACGTTTTCAGAAAGTGATGGTGGAGGAACCGGATACCGAATCTGCAATTTCTATTCTTCGTGGAATTAAAGATAAATATGAAGCTCATCACAAGGTAAGGATTAAAGACGAAGCAATTATTGCTGCTGTGGAAATGTCTCAAAGATATATTTCGGATCGTTTCTTACCGGATAAAGCCATTGACCTTATTGATGAAGCTTCTGCCAAATTAAGAATGGAGATCAATTCCAAACCTGAAGAACTTGATGTTTTAGATAGAAAATTGATGCAGCTGGAAATTGAGCTGGCAGCGATTTCAAGAGAAGGCAACCAAACTAAAATCGATCATTTGAAAGAAGATATTGCTAAAATTTCTGAACAAAGAAATGAAATCAATGCCAAATGGTTGAAAGAAAAACAGAAAAGTGAAGATCTCACCCAGATCAAAAAAGATATTGAATCTCTGAAACATGAAGCGGAAAGAGCTTCCAGAGCCGGAGATTATGCGAAAGTAGCTGAAATTCAGTACGGAAAACTGCGTGAAAAGGAAGATGAACTTGCAAAAGTTGAACTTGAAATGCAGAACCATCAGAATGAACTGATTAAAGAAGAGGTTACGGCAGAAAATATTTCTGAAGTAATTGCGAAATGGACAGGTATCCCGGTAACTAAATTGTTACAGTCCGAAAGAGAAAAACTACTGAATCTTGAATCTGAATTACACCACAGGGTTGTAGGACAGGATGAGGCTATCCAGGCAGTAGCGGATGCAATCAGAAGAAACAGAGCCGGATTAAGTGATGATAAAAAACCAATCGGATCTTTCCTATTCCTGGGAACAACCGGGGTTGGTAAGACTGAGCTTGCAAAAGCCCTGGCTGAATTCTTATTTGATGATGAAAATAACATGACCCGAATTGATATGAGCGAATACCAGGAACGCCACAGTGTTTCGAGATTGGTAGGAGCCCCTCCGGGATATGTAGGATATGATGAAGGCGGCCAATTAACGGAAGCGGTAAGAAGAAGACCTTATTCGGTAGTGCTTCTTGACGAAATTGAAAAAGCACACCCTGATGTTTTCAACACTCTGCTGCAGGTTCTGGATGACGGCCGTCTAACTGATAATAAAGGACGTGTTGTGAACTTTAAAAATTCGATTATCATTATGACCTCGAATTTAGGATCTCACCTTATTCAGGAGAATTTTGAGAATCTTACCGAAGAGAATCAGGATGAGATTGTGGATAAAACGAAAGAAGAAGTTTTCGATTTACTGAAACAAACGCTTCGTCCGGAATTCCTGAACAGGATTGATGAAATAGTTCTGTTCCAGCCTTTAAGAAAAAAAGAAATCGGAAAAATCGTTCAGTATCAATTGAGAGGTTTTAATGATATGCTGGCTAAACGAAATATCATCATGACATTTACTCAGGATGCAGTAGATTATCTGATGGATAAAGGCTATGATCCTGCTTTCGGGGCAAGACCTCTAAAAAGAGTAATCCAGCAGGAAGTATTAAACAAACTATCCAAAGAGATACTCGCTGGCCATGTAAACGATGGTGACAGAATTACACTGGATTATTTTGTAGAAACCGGCTTGGTTTTTAGGCCGACTGAAAAATAAAATAGTTTTTTTTCATATACATTAATTTTTGTAAGTAAGTGCTGTAGAAAAATCTGCAGCACTTATTTTTTTATTTTATCTACATATAGTGAAATATTAGTACATTTATAACTTCAACAAATTAATAACT
Source organism: Chryseobacterium sp. Tr-659 (assembly GCF_011752975.1). Taxonomy (GTDB): domain Bacteria; phylum Bacteroidota; class Bacteroidia; order Flavobacteriales; family Weeksellaceae; genus Chryseobacterium. The sequence goes on from NZ_VWWP01000011.1 coordinate 72,836, forward strand.
AAAACAAAATCAGTATGAAAAAGTTAAAAAGAAACGAGTTAAAGAAAATTGAAGGTGGAGTATTTCAATCATCAATAGCATGTGATGAATACTGGGGCTGCCCTATTGGCCTTTGCTGTACGGCAGGGCTGGTCTGCAGAGATCCAAGACATTACGGATGCATTTAATATAAACGGAGATTTTCTCCGTTTTTTTTATGATTACTTTGCCCATTTTCACTTCATAGTACTCTCATAAATATGCAATCCGTAAAAACACGGTAAAAATAATCGTATAATTCCCCATTCCTACCTATATTTTCTACCATATTTTTTACGAAATTTGCATGTTAACTGAGATGTATATTATAAACAATTAAGCTATGAATGCAGAATCAAACAATCCGCTACAGCCTGGCGTAATGTCAAACAGTCTTATCAAGCATTTAATTGACAATTACCGTCAAAATCACCTGAACGCTATCAATAATACCTTAGGTATTGAAGACGCACATTCCATTTGGTTTGATCTTCCTAAGTTAAAAAAATTCATTGCCACGATAGAAGAGGAAGCAACGAAAGCTAACCCTGCAAGTACCGAACAGGACTTAGGAATAAGGTTTTATTATGCTACCTATCCTAAGGAAGAAAACTGGTCTATCATGAATTCACACCCTGTTCCTGTTGAATATGCCGGAAAACATACATTAGTTATGATCCCAACATTGAAAAAGGCAGATGAAACGGGAGAACTTCTTGATTTTGATTTTAATCCTTTTCAGGGAACTGATGAAAGATTGGCATTAAATGCCCGTAATACCTCAATTGATATGGGTAATGGTGGTGATGGCGACGGCAACGGCAATGGAGGGCCACTTGGTGACGATCCGGGTCTTGGAGAAAATAATGGAATGCTTATTCCACCATCGAAATCTTTGGGTGAATCTTTTTAACAACTATTTTTATCCTTAACACAATATGACAGAGTTCCAGGAATTTGCACAAAACAGTTTGCTTTGGTTTGAAGGACTTACTGCAATCATAGCAATTTTCCATTATAATCGTTTAAAAGAACAACATTGGAAATTTTTTGTGTTCTATCTGGTATTCATTTTCCTTGGGGAAGCATATGGTAAATGGGGAAGCTTTACTCATTTTACAAAAGCACAGTACTATAATTATCTTTTAATGCCTATCCAGTTTATATTTTTTTACTGGTTATACGCGTCAAAGTCTTTAGGAAGACCTAAGCTATTTTGGATATTGTCCATTCTATATCTGCTTTCATTCATTCCTAATGAATTATATTTTTCAAAGAGCAAAATAGTATTTGCTTTCAATTACACATTTGGGTGCCTTATTTTAATGCTTTTGGTAATAATGGAGTACTATAAACAAATTACCTCACAGGATATTCTCAATTTTAATAAGAATAAAATGTTTTATATTAATCTGGGAATTACACTATCATATATAGGAACTCTTCCCTTTATGGCATTTTTTTCACTTTTGGTAAAGTATAATGGAATCTGGAATATTTACTTTAGTTATTTTCTGATTTCAGGTGTGGTAATGTATATTTTATTTGCAAGTTCATTTATATGGGGGAAACGGAGCTCTTAATCGTTGTTATTCTGTTTAATGTACTTTTTGTAATGTTTGTCACTGCGGTATTAATCTATATTAGAAGTTACAGACAACGCAAAAAGGAACATCTGAATGAAATTGAGAGAAAAAATGAAATTCATCAAAGAGAGCTTCTGTCTACCCAATTGGAGATTCAGCAGGCCACCATGCAGCAGATCGGACGTGAGCTGCACGACAATATTGGCCAAAAGCTCACCTTGGTAAGTCTCTATGTTCAGCAAATGCTTTATGAAAATAAAGTACCCGAAGCAAGTGAAAGAATTGATCAGGTTTCACAAATCATCAATCAGTCTCTGCAGGATCTCCGAAGCCTTTCCAAAACACTGACGGATGATAATATCAACCAAAAAGAAATTGTAACTTTAATACAGGAGGAGGTAGACAACACCAACTCCTTTAAGAAGTGCAATCTAAGTTTTGAACATAATTTTAAGCAGCTGGATTTAGGCTTTGTTCATAAGAATGTATTGCTTAGAATTACTCAGGAGTTTATTCAAAACAGTATAAAGCATTCGAACTGTAAAAATATTTTCATTACACTCAATACTTCCGAAAATATCCTTTGGGAACTTAAAATTCATGATGACGGAATCGGGTTTGATACTTTGCAGATCAAATCTAACGGCATTGGGCTTACCAATATGAAAAACAGGGCTGAAATAATAGGAGCAAGCTTTACTCTCGAAAGTCAGAAAAATATAGGAACCCAACTCAAAATCACTTTAAAAAAACAAGCATGAAAAAATCAATCGTAATTGTTGACGACCATATACTTATTGCAAAAGCCCTTGAAGGGATCATTGATAATTTCAATGAATTCGAAGTTATCTATGTATGTGAAAACGGAAAGGATCTGATCCAGAAATTTGAAGAAGGCCAGAAAATTCCGGATATTATTCTTTTAGATATCAGTATGCCTATCATGGATGGATTTGAGACGGCTGCCTGGCTTACAAAAAATCATCCGAATATTAAAGTGATGGCCTTAAGTATGCAGGGAGATGACAATAGTGTCATCAAAATGATCAAAAGCGGCGCAAAGGGTTATCTTTTAAAAAACACCCATCCTAAAGATCTGGAAACAGCTCTTACAAGACTCAATACGGATGGTTTCTTTTATCCTGACTGGGCTTCAAAAATTATATTCTCTAATCTTAATAAAGAAACAGAAGCTGAAATTGCTATAAAAATCTCGGACAGAGAAAAAGAGTTTTTAAAATATACTGTAACAGAGCTTAGCTACAAGGAAATTGCAGACAGAATGTGCTGCAGCCCAAGAACCGTTGAAAGCTACCGAGACCAGCTTTGTGAAAAACTGGATTTAAAGACAAGAGTCGGGTTAGCTGTTTTTGCGATTAAAAATGGTTTCGCTAACTAGATTTAATATAAAAAATTCTATAAAATCTAAAAATAAACTAATAATTTACACAAAATAAACACACTATTAAGTGAAATAAAAAGCAATATTATTAAATTAACTAAAATTCAACTAAATTCAATTTTACTTGAAATAAAACCAATAAAAACATCTTTTAAATAGTAAATTATCAAATAAATGACAAAATAATTTGCACATTAATTCTAAATAATATATTTTCACATCCTCAACCAAAATATTACGATATGAAAAAATTATTATTTGGAGCTCTTATCCTGGGCCTGATGACAGCGTGTAACAATGACAATGTCTCAAATTCAAATGAAGAGTCGGCAGATCCGGCAGCTTCACAAAACGAAACAGCTTCAAGAAGATTTTGCCCTTCTGAAGAAATGAGACAGGAAGAATTACAAAAAGATCCCGCACTCAGACAAAAAGTAGCAGAATTTGAAGCTAATGCCCAAAAATTCGCTCAGGATTTAAAAATCGGGAAAGTTCTGGCTGATGGAACAGTAGAAATTCCGGTAGTTGTTAATGTTTTGTATAAAACAACAGCACAAAACGTTTCAGATGCAAGGATTGCAGAGCAAATCGCTATTTTAAATGCTGACTATGCTGGTACAAACAGTGATGCATCATTAATACCTACAGAATTTCAAGGGGTAAAAGCAGGAGATGTGAAAATAAAATTCAAACTGGTAAATACGATAAGAAAAACTACCACCAAAACATCATGGAGCAAGACTGACAGAACAAATAATACTATGAAAAAAGCATCTACCGGCGGTATTGATGCAACTAATCCTACTAATTATTTTAACATCTGGGTTGTAGGAAGCATGCCAGATACGCAAGGAAGCATCCTTGGCTATGCTACTTTCCCTGAAAGTGCGGGTACTTGGAAAGATGGTGTGGTTATAGCCGCTCCTTATTTTGGAAAAACAGGCGCTTCGTCTCCATTTAACCTTGGAAGAACTGCCACTCACGAAGTTGGTCACTATCTAGGTCTCAGACATATTTGGGGAGATGCCAATTGTGGTGATGATTTGATTGCAGATACTCCTACTCAAACAACAGCTAACACAGGAAAACCAACTTATCCTCTTTACAATACTTGCTATGGAGTAAAAAGGTCTGTTATGTTTATGAATTACATGGACTATTCTGATGATAATTCATTATACATGTTTACAGCAGGGCAAAAGACAAAAATGCAGTCTGTAACTGCTTCTTCCGGAGCAAGATCCGGGCTGAGAGTATATTAAAACATATTTTATCACTTATATTTTAAAATCTATCCCACAAAACGGGGTAGATTTTTTTATACCATTGTTCTACATTAAAATAAAGGAAGGCTATTTCATGAATTCAAATTAAAAAGAACAGAACAACCTTATATTGTTTTGTTTAAAAACATGTGATTCAATAGAAAAACTCAAAATTGAATAATGAAAAAAATAGATGCCTTTAATTATGTTTTTAAAATATTTCAACAGACAAACTATTAACGAATAATATCATAAAAATAACATATAAAACAAAATTATTTACATTAAAAAATACACTTAAACGTGAAATATAAAACAAATTAATAAAATTGATTAAAACTCAATATATTTCAAATTAATTTGCGATAAAAACAAATAAAACATGCAATAAATAAATATATTTTAAATATTTTCAAAATAATTTGCATATTAATTTAAAATAATATAATTTCACACCCTCAACCAAATTACATTATAACGATATGAAAAAATTCTTATTTGGAGCCCTTATCCTGGGCTTCATGTCGGCTTGTAACAGTGACAACATTTCACCCCAAGATGAAGGAAGCCAAAATCCAAATGATCTTTCCGGAACCCCTACTGCCTTAAGAAGAGCATGTCCGTCCGATTTGATCAGACAAGAAAGTTTAAAAAAGAATCCACAATTAAAAGCCAGATTTGACGCTCTTGAGCAACAGACTGAAAATTACTCTAATGCCCTTAAAATGGGGAAAGTACTTGCAGACGGAACTGTTGAAATCCCAGTTGTTTTCAATGTTATTTATAACACTTCTGCTCAAAATGTTTCCGATGCAAGGATTGCAGAACAGATTGCCGTACTTAATGCCGATTATGGCGCTACGAATTCCGACGTCTCTAAAATCCCTTCCGCATTCCAACCCGCTGCTGCAGGCGATGTGAAAATTCGTTTCAAACTGGTAGCTACCAACCGTAAGCAAAACTCAAAAACCGGTTGGAGATCAGATCTTGAACAAATGAAAAAAGCAAGCACAGGAGGCATTGACGCTACTGATGTGAATAAAAACATGAATATATGGGTTGTTAATTCAATCCTTGATCAAAATAATCAGCCTGGAACTTTAGGTTATGCTTATTATCCGGAAAACGCAGGACAATGGTATGACGGGCTTGTAATAGGTTATCAGTATATTGGGAAAACCGGTGCTTCTGCTCCCTTCAACCTAGGAAGAACAGTAACGCACGAAGTAGGACATTATCTAAACCTTCCTCACCTTTGGGGTTCTTCAGATGCAGGTTGCCAGACCGATTATTCTAACGACACCCCAGTTTCTCCAGGCCCTAATTACGGAACACCAACATATCCATTAAACAGAGTTTGTGGAGGTGTAAGCCGTTCTCAGATGTTCATGAACTACATGGATTATGTGGATGATAAAGCAATGTTTATGTTCTCTGCCAATCAAAAAACGAGAATGCAGGCAGTAGTAGCTGCATCCGGGCCAAGAGCAGGACTAAGATAATCAACACTTTAGTTGTATTATTATAAAAATATTAAAAAAATCTATCCTTCTTTGTGGGATGGATTTTTTTAATATTTTTACGCGATTTAAAATTTCAGCACCACTAAGATGAAAAAAATAGCATTAGCATCAGGAATACTATTGCATTTGCATTGTTACAAAGCACAGGATACCATCCAATCCAGGAATCTTCAGGAAGATATTGCATATCTAAATTCATCCAACAATGTACTTCAAAATAAAACTCCCTTTTTCAAGAAAGAATGGGTAAAAAAATCTGTAGCACCAACGCTTCTTTTTGCAGCTGCTGCAGCTACCTGGGGAGAAAAAGAGAATATCCGTGAGGTAAGAAACCGATACCTTCCCAACTTTAAAGTCAAATATGATGATTACCTTCAGTATGCTCCTGCAGCAACTGTTTACGGATTAAAATTGGCAGGTGTAAAGGGTCGCAACAACATTGGAAGAGCAACCTTGTCTTATGGCACCAGCTTAGTTATCATGGCTATTTTAGTCAATTCAATTAAATATACAGCAAAAGTTGAACGCCCGGACGGATCCAAAAACAATTCTTTTCCATCAGGTCATACCGCTATGGCTTTTACGAATGCCAGCTTTCTGCATAAGGAATATGGTATGGTAAACCCAGCCTATAGTATTGCGGGTTATGGTTCTGCTACCATTACAGGACTTGGACGAAATTTAAATAACAGACATTGGGTTCCGGATATCCTTGCCGGTGCTGGTATCGGAATTATATCAACAGAACTTGGATACTTCTTTATTGATAAAATTTATAAGAACAAAGGAGATAATTTAAGCATCTTATCCAGAATACAGGGAAATGATTATCCATCTTTTCTTTCTTTAAAGATGGGTGCAGCTTTGGGTACAACCAACTTTCTGAAGGAATCGGAGCTGGATGACAAAAAACAAATCGGTTTTGAGGGCGGACTGGAAGGCGCTTATTTCTTTTCAAAAAAATGGGGAGTGGGTGCCGATATAACTTTCAGCAGCTTCCCTATTAAATCTCAAAGAATAGATTTTGATGATGGACAGGGTTTTGGCGACCATGAAATTAAGACACAATCCATGGGTTTCCTGGCGGCAGGCATTGGACCTTATTTTTCCCATGAATTCTCAGACAAGTGGCAGCTTACTTTAAAGGTAACGGGAGGATATGCCGGTACTGCAAGTGGAAAGGTATCTGTAAAAGGAGATAATATAGATGCGCCTAACCATGAAATCCAGATAGCCAGATACAAGCCAAAACCGGCTTTTCGTTGGAATACGGGGGCTTCTATGACTTACAAGTTCAATCCGGGGTTAGGTCTTACTTTCTATACAGATTATAATCAAATTAATTCCACCATCCATTACCATTTCAGCGATGAAATCAAAGAAAGTGTCGAGCTGGATGAAGAACTCAACAATATGATTGCTAAAGAAAAAATCAGTTATATTACATTAGGTTTAAGATTAACTGCCTATTTTTAAAATAAAAAAGCCTTCAGATTTTGAAGGCTTTTACTTTATAAATTCTTTCGGTTATCTTCCGGTGTATAGTCCATAAAAAGGTCTCCATCCAGCTGCACCGATTTTATTTTTTTCTTGATAGGAATGACAAGGTCTGTCATTTTCTGATCTTTCTCCCAAACGGAAGGAGAAAAATGTAATTTTTCCGTTGTTCCGTCTTCATAAGCCAGTATAGCATCGAAAGGAATCGCAAATCCTCCAACATTTGCAACATTTACGGTAAGCATATCATTCTTTTGTGAAGCTCCTGCCACCTTTATATCTATATAGTTGTTCGTATAAAACCAATTATTGAAAAACCAATTCAAGTTTTTTCCCGAACCTGTATTCATTGAATTGAAATAATCCCATGGAATCGGATGTTTACCATTCCAATTATCCATATAATGATGTAATGCTTTTTTGAATAATTCATCACCGAGATAATCTTTCAGCGCCAGATAAGACAAAGAAGCCTTTACATATGAATTGTTCCCATATCCTGCTCCACTTACCTGTGTACTCATTGTTATCACCGGTTGATCCTGTTCTGTAGACGGATCGTTGATCCATCTTTTAACACGGAAGTTTTTATAGAATTCTTTAGCTGCAGCTTCTCCATTCTCATCAATTCCGATAAGATATTCCAAGGTCGTAGCCCATCCTTCATCCATAAAAGCATACCTTGTCTCATTGATTCCCATATAAAAAGGGAAATAAGTATGGGCAATTTCGTGATCGGCTGTCAGCCTTGCATCCTGAAGATTATCAGGAATACTGGTATCATTGATCATCATTGGATATTCCATATCTGCATATCCCTGAATAGCAGTCATTACATTGTAAGGGTATTCTACTCCAGGCCAGTTTTTGGAGAACCAATCCAGGTTATAGCGCATCCAGTCTACATAATGTTCAAAATCTTTTGCTCCGGCTTTATATCCTGCCTGCACACTGGCTCTCTTTGTTTTTAACTGTACACTGGCGGCATCCCACACATAATGATTACTTAATGCAAAACAAAAATCTGTAATATGGTTTGCTTTGAATTTCCAGACATTCCATTTATTCGGTTTTGTTACTTTCCCGGACTTCATCTCTTGTTCTGTGGCAACATTCATTACCTTATCACTTTTCAATGAAGCTTTATATCTTTTTAAATATTCCGGCTGAAGTACAGCTTCAGGATTTAAAAAATCCCCGGTTGCCCAAACTACATAATTTTTTGGGGCGGAAATAGCAAAAGTGTAATCATTAAAATCATTATAAAACTCCTGTCTGTCGGAATGCTGAAGCATATCCCAACCGTTATAATCGTCATAAACAGAAATCCTAGGGAAAGAATAAGCTACATAGAACGTTTCAGGATCTATCTGCCCTTCCCTACCGCTTTGTACGGAAAGTGGATATTCCCATTCTATTTTAACCTCCGCTTTAGACTTTGATTTTAAACCTGATTTTAATTTTACCTTTTCAACGGTGCTCCAGTCATCACTGTCGATATCATATTTTTCACCATTTACTATGAAAGATTTAATCTTAAGCCCTGAAGACAGAAAATCTTTAGATACAAATCCCGATCTTGAAGATTGTGGTTTATGAAGGTTATTGACAAATCTTATCGCCAATTCATTAAGCTGATCCGGGCTGTTATTGGTATAGACAATCGTTTCTTTTCCGGAAACCGTCTTCGTATTGGCATCCACTTTAACTTCTACATTATATACTCCTTTATTTTGCCAATAGTTTTTACCCGGCGCTCCTGATGCATCACGTGTTCCTCTTTCATAAGCTTTCTTAATATTCCTCGGCATATACAGTTCCTGGGCAGACAACTGCAGCAATGAAACAACCACCAGCATTCCGGAAAAAATTTTCTTCATAACGCTCTTTTTTAAAGATAAGTATCAAAAATAGCGAAAATGTAACACCAATAGCAGTTTCTTTTTAATAATGTTTTATAGTAATCAATTTTTCATTTAAATTATATTACAATCTATCCTGTTCAACTGTCTTTTTTATCGTTTTTGCGTTTTTTACAGCCTGATTTCCAAAATTGAATTTCAATGAAAATGTGAATCCCTGCGCATCAGTGTAATCCAGGAAATAATTATCCTGATTGGCATATTTGGTACTTACTTTCTGGCCTGTTGTTCTGAAAATATCACTAAAAATAAGACTGGCTTCAAGTTTTTTATTAAAGAACTTTCTGTTCATTACAAAATAGGCAGACCATTGGCTGGAAATTCTGAAAGTTCCCTGTACTCCCGGAGAGTAGTAACGATGCCCCATCTCCATCTTCCAGTCATTATTTTTATCAAGAGTAAAACTTGTTGAGATATTGGAAACCCAGTTCCAGACCTTATTTACGTATAGCATTCCATCGGTTCCTTTGAAATAATTCTCATTATGCTCAAGGTTTTCAGAAAGGATAATATTCCACCATGGTTTCACCTGAAAATTCTTATATAAGCTTGCCCCGAAGGCTTCTCCTTTTTCGATATTGGTAAAATAATAGATCAGGCTGTTGGTACTTGGTTCCTGAAATGAAATCTCCATAGACGGATAAATCTCTTTACGGTAATACAAATCAAGATTCCAGTCTTTCCAGGAATAAGTAAGATTAAGATTATGAGTGATTGTGGCTTTGAGTTTAGGATCTCCCTGATAGTATGAGAACAGATTATAATAAGATTTTGCAGGATTCAGCCATGAATAAGATGGTCTGCTAATCCTCTTCCCGTAAGAAAACCCGAATTCCTGTTTATTTTCTGTTGTATACTGTGCATAAAAGGTAGGAAAAAACTTCCAGTATTTATTTTTATTGAGCTCATAAGGTTCGGAAACAATTCCTTCAAGATCTGTCATTTCTGCCCGAAGCCCTCCTTTGAAGTTCCATTTTCCGATATTGTAAGCCAATGACGAGTACAAAGCAAAATTATGTTCCTTATAATCAAAAATACTGCTTTTGTCCGGCCTATATTGCAAAATCCCGTTCTCATTGTCAGAGAAATCAAGTTTACTGCTGGTTTTTACAAAACTGTATTTTGCTCCTGATTCTAATTCGAACTTTTCCCCTTTCCATTGATAATCCAATTGGGTGGAATATAGCTGTACATCCGCTTTATTCTTTGTCAGAAAATCATCCTCTCTTGGCGGCTGGCCCATGAAATTAAGATGAGTGATCACATTTTGGTATTTATCGGAATTATTCCCCGTAAAATAGTTAACCCACGACAAACTGCTTTTTTTATTGAGTTTTCTATCTGCCTGAAAGCTTAGGGAATTGTTGATGGAACGTGAACTGTGATCATTAATCGTTGTATAATCAGATTCAACAATATTCTGTGCATTATAAATTAATGTAGGAACGTTGTAGGTTCCGAAAGATTTCGGAGCAAAAAAACCAGAATAGTTCAGGCTTAGACTGGTAAGACTGTCCAGCTCATATTCTGCATTAAAATTAAGGGTATTCTGACTATTGTTTTTATCCTTTCTGTTCATTGTGCTTACCCATCTGGTCTGGCTTTCTGCATAGTTTACATAGTCTGTTCCTTCTCTGTAGTAAGTTCCCATCCCCTTGTAATAACTTCCCATCAGGGAAAGTTTATCTTTTTTATAGTACTGGGAAACGCCAAAAACACCTTTTGCATATTGTGTTTGTACATATTTGGATGATAAGATTCCACGATACCCTTCAATTTTATTCTTTTTCAGAATGATATTCAGTACTGCACTTCCTGATGCATCATATTTTGCCGGCGGATTGGTAATCACTTCTACCGATTTCACCTCATCTCCCTGTGTATTTTCCAGAAGATTTTTAAGCTCATCACCTGTCAGCATTACTTTTTTATCATTGATAGTGACTAAAATCCCGGTGCTTCCTTTTATACTTAATACATTATTATTAATGGTAACACTTGGTGTATTTTTAAGGATCTCCCAGGCGTTAAGCGAAGAAATATTACTATTTTCAACATTAAACTCCAGACGGTCAACTTTTCTTTTCACCAGCGGTTTCTTTTTGGTCATAACAACTCCTTCTATTTCCTGGGATTCTTTTTTGAGGGTAATATGAAGTGGTTCGGGATTTTCAGGATCGAGTTTTTTTTCAAATAAAGCATAGCCCTGATTTTTAATTATCAGTTTTATATTCTGGCCGGAGATTTCATCCAAAGTAAAATTCCCATCATTATCCGTTTTCAGTTCTCTGATCAGTTCATTTTGGGAATTATAAAGTTCTATTTTTATTGCTGAAAGTTTTTCATTCTCAGCATTTACAACGGTTCCTGCAAGCTTTTCTTTTTGAGCCAGCATAAGAATCGGAAAACACAGGAAAAGAAGAATTTTATACATCATAATTTTTTTACACTACAGATTGTATTTCTGTTTTATTTTATGGTACAAAATTCTTCATTACCTCATAAAAACATGGTTAATAGAAGGTTAATGATGAGTTAATGTCCTTTTTTAAAGAATAAAAAAAATGATACATAGAGGTTAATGAACGGTTAATAACAAAATAATGGCTCACGGAAAATGATGAATGTTTTATCTTTGTTTCAATGATATCCAAGAGTAAAAATCTTCTCGCTGTTTTTGCTGCTTTATTCCTTATTTTGCTGGGAATACAGGTTTATTTTATGTATAAAACCTATCAGGTTAAAGAAAGGGATATCTACAGATCTGTTAACGATGGTATTGCCAACTATACGGATAAACTTGAAGATCTTCATGATGCTAAAGAGATTAAGGATGATACACTTCAGAGAATCATGATCAGGTATTACAGTAAGGAGATAGGTAAAAAAGAGTTTCTAAAATATTTTCTGGAAAACAGAAAGATTGCCAGTGAGAAAATGGAACGTTATATAGACAGCCGGTTAAAAAAGGATGGCTATAAGATTTCAGCAAGAATCCGTTATATGTCTATCATCCACCTTCCGGACAGCACTAAAGTAATTGATCATCCAATTACTATTTTTGAAACAAAAGATAAAGTCATAAAACCTAAAATTGCCAGCAACGGCAGTTGGGAAACCTCATCCACCAGAAGAAAAGATAATGGTAACCGGGAAATTGAAAAAAGAGACACCTTCCTTGTTAAAAGCCAGACGGATTATGAAGTAAAAAACATAAAAAGTTTAGTTTTCAAAGAGCTTGCTCTGTTGATCATTTGTTGTATTGCCCTTCTGTCCGGAGTTCTTTTATTATATATTTTTACGATTAAAAACTTAGAGAAGCAACAGAAGCAGGTAGAAGTTCTCCACACGATTGTGGATAACATTTCACATGAGTTTAAAACTCCCATCGCCACTTTAAAAATTGCGTCCAAAGCATTAAAGAAAGACTGGAACCCGGAAACGCTTCCTTTAATTGACAGACAGATCTCCCGTCTTGAAAGCCTGATGTTCCAGCTCCATAAGGATGAAATACCTGATGAGATTGTTGAAATAACCCCTGATGACTGGAATTTCTTTATTCACGATCTGGCCGTAACTTATCCGGAAACGGAATTTAAATTTGAAAACAAAATATCCGGGAAGTTACCTTTTGATAAAAATTTAATGGAAACCGTTATTAAAAACCTTTGTGAAAACAGTGTAAAATACGGAGCTTCTGTTGTCAGCATTAAGCTTAACGTTTCTCAACAACATCTGGAAATAGAAGTATCCGACAATGGCCAGGGTATGGAGAACAAAGAATTAAACCCTATTTTTGAGAAATTTTACAGAATACAAACCCATAATATTCATAACAGTAAAGGGCTTGGTCTTGGACTCTATTTCGTAAAGAAGATCATTACCAATTATCATGGAAAAATAGATGTATCCAGCCAGCCTAAGGCAGGAAGTACCTTTAAAATATCAGTTCCTTATGAAAACTAAAATCCTTCTGGCAGAAGACGATCCGGATTTCGGAATGATTCTCAAACAGTATCTTGAACTGGAAGATTTTGAAGTCTGCTGGTTTCAGAATCCCGAGGAAGTTGTACATCTTCTTCATTCAGATTTCCCTTTCCATGTGGGAATTCTGGATGTTATGATGCCTAATATTGACGGTTTTTCCCTGGCAAAAATGATATTAAAGGAAAAAAATAATTTTCCATTATTATTTTTAACGGCTAAAAATCAAAAGATAGACCGGCTGACGGGCCTGAAAATAGGTGCTGATGATTATATTGCGAAACCCTGTGATCCGGAAGAACTCGTATTAAGGATTAAAAATATTCTTAAAAGAGTAAATCCTGCTCCAACAGAAACAATCATAAAGCTTGGGCAATATTCGCTGGATACCACTAAACTTCTGCTGGCTCATCCTAATGGAAATATCCGACTGACCGTAAGGGAGCAGGAACTTATTTTATATCTTCTGAAGCATAACCATTCTACCATAACAAGGGACAATATTCTCGATAATCTCTGGGAAACCAATGATTATTTTACTGGAAGAAGCCTGGATGTATTTATCAGCAGGCTCCGCAAGTATTTTAACAATGATCCTGAAATAAAAATCCAATCCCTTAGAGGAATTGGATTTGAAATTGATTTTCCAATCAACTAATTTTTATAAGGAAAGATTCACAATCACCGGAAAATGGTCTGATGGGTACAAAAGATTTTCTCTTCTGTCATTAATATGTCTGTGAGATTTTATCTTAAAGCCATTCGTGAAAATATAATCAATTCTATCTTTCGGAACCTCATTTACATTGAAACCTGTGAATGTTCCTACCGGGCCATAGTGCTTGGTTTCGGAATGATAAAAGGTATCTTTCATATTCTGGGAAAGGATTTTAATCGGTTCAGAGTCATCTGTAAGGTTAAAATCTCCGCTTAATGCTACCGGCAAATTCTTTGGATTCAATTCCTTGATTTTTTTCAGAATCAGTTCGGAAGACTTTACTCTTGCAACATTTCCTACATGATCAAAATGAAGATTCATCGCAAGGAATTCCTTTTTCGATTTCTTATCTTTAAATACGGCATACGTACAGATCCTGTTCAATGCAGCATCCCACCCTTTTGAAGGTTTTTCGGGAGTTTCAGAAAGCCAGAATGTTCCTGATTTTACTACTTCAAGCCTATTTGTATCATAAAAAATAGCGGAAAATTCTCCTTTTTCTTTACCATCGTCTCTTCCTACTCCTATATAATCGTAATTTTTTAATCCGTTCTTAATGTCCTTCATCTGCTCCGGAAGAGCTTCCTGTACTCCGAAATAGTCAGGGTGATAATAAGTAAGCAGATCCGCAACATCCTGCTTTCTCTTTGGCCAGGCATTGTCTTTATCTGAATCAACATTCAGCCTGATATTAAAACTCATTACGGTAAGGTCCTGTGAAAATCCTAATGCAAAAAGCATCAGAAATACCATTGAAAATCTGAAATTCATACGTTATTTTATCAATAAGAGACAAAAATAAAACTTCTCTGTGACAGAAAAGCTTCATTTGTATGATTATATTGTTAAATTATCTTTTTCTTCTTCTACAGATATAAAATATTCCTGAAATTCAGTTTCGGAAACAGCCCTATTGCTTTCAAGCTTCACAACACCTATTGTTTTATAGTGAGCAACCAGCCTTATTCCCTTGCTATTCAAAAGAACCTCAAGCTTTTTTAAATTTATATCTTTCTTTAAAACTGCCAGATAAGTGATCATATTACTTGTATTAAACCGTTTCCAATATCTCTGTATTTTATGCCTTCAATGGGCCTTGCCTTGTTTTCAATCAGCTCCCAGATCTCTTTTGCAGATTTATTGGGAAATTGTTCCATATACAATGCTGCGAGCCCGGTAACATGGGGTGCTGCCATGCTGGTTCCGCTCATGCTGTAATAAAAGTTATTTTTGTTCTTTGAGTTTTTAGGATAGGTACTTATAATATCCACTCCTGGAGCACAGACATTGATATTTCCTCCCGTGGATGGATTGATCCCGGCATTTGAAAATCTGGCGATCTTCATTTGCCCGTCAATTGCAGCAATAGCCATAATAGATTTTGAATTGGCCGGCATTGAAACAGGTTGCGGGATCTGCGGTCTGTTGCTGTCATTTCCTGCCGCTGCAATAATAAGGCAGTTATTTTCCAATGCTCTTTCTCCTATTGTTTCAAAAAGTACCGAAGGCTGATCATCAAGTTTCACCGGGCATGCCAGGGAAAGAGAAAGTATTCTGAACTTTTTCGTGATCGCCCAATCTATTGCGTCAATCACGCTGCTGGTAGTGCCTCTCCCGTTATCGGCGAGCACTTTTGCGATCTTCAGATTACAGTCTTTTGCTATTCCGTACCGTTTTCCAGTATCACTTCTTACACTCCCTGATGCCACTCCTGCGCAGTGTGTACCATGTCCATTAGGATCTCTGTTCCAATCTTCTCCATCTATAAAAGATTTCCCTTCAATTTCTTCAGAGGAAAAATCGGGATGAGAAGTTTCAAGACCTGTATCCAGAATGCAGACATCAATTCCTTTTCCTGTAAAATGGGCATTTTCCAGCCCGATGGCTTTCAGTCCCCATTCCATTTCAATAAATGAAGTTTGCGGTAAAGGTTTGCTGCTGATATATTTTTCAAGCTCCGAAATCTTTTCTGAAAGTCCGGCGGATTGTTTTTTAAGCTCATTAATCAGCTGTAATTCATCCGCAGGGAAAAATTCTCTTTCTTTTTCGTAATAAACAATCGCATTCGATTCATTTTTCACAGCACTTTTCAATTGATCTTCATCCATATTTTCTACTACAAGAGCCCCCAGATTTTTATAAAGTACCCCGTTATCCTTATCAATAATTTCATAAGAACGGTTTTCTTTGGAGAGGAGTTCTGAAGAAGTAATGTTCACTTCCAGCTCTTTTTCTACTTTTTTGAGCGCGGTTTTCTGCTGATCTTTCAACAGAACAATATATCTTCCGGTTTCCATAATGATCTTTTTTAAATTAATTTCAGAAATATTTTTTCCAGAATGAGGAAAATGTCTTCAGGAATAATGGACAATCTCAACTTTTTATTTATTCCGGATATCGCTGTATTTTGTCCAACCAGTGAAGTCCAGAAGCTTTCAATTTTAGATACGGAATTCAATTCTTTGAGCTTTTCATCATCCAGGATTCCATTCTGATATAATGAAACGATGATCCCGGAAATAAGCTCTTCCGCGTCATCAAGTTTTTTGTTTTCTTTAGCATAGATTTCCATCAGAATATCATAAATACCTTCCATCCCATTGAAAGAAAACCCTCCCAGAAGCTCTCGTCTTCCGGTCACTATTTTTTCCATTTTTATAGGATTAAAACCTCTCTTAACGGTTGATATCATATTCATGATTTTTAATACTTCGGATTCATGGCTGGTGTTTCCTTTGGTACGGAAATATTCCAGAACCTCATTCAGGAATACTTCAAAGCGGGCATCAAAGTCAAATGATTTTGACAGATACAAGGTCTGAACTTCATTGAAATGCTCCAGAAGTTCTTTTATTTTTTGTACCGTGTAGTGAATAAGTTCCTGCATTACTCAAAAGTTATCTGTTCTATTTCATTACCGTCTTTATCCTTGTATGACACAATCCTGATTCCTTCCTCCTCCATTTCCACATGAAGATTGATAAACAGCTTATCTTTATCTTCCGCCGCGCTTGTATTGGGGTCTATGTAAATGTTGTTCAGTTTTGCGTTGACCAGTGTATATTTATTCAATAAAACCTTTGAAAAAATCTCTTTCAGTTCATCGGTTTCTTCTGCAGTGGTGCCGTCTTGGGGTCGAAATATTCCTGAATTAAGAAGCTGGACTTTGGTTCTGAGATCAAGTTTAAGCACCTCGTTGGCCGGGAGCTTACCAAATTTCTGATCATTCTTTTCCAGTTTACTGAACAGAGACTTAAACTCTTCTGTCTGAATCTGTTTTTTTGTAATCTCAGGAATATTCAGCCTTTTCTCTTTATTCACCACACGGATTCTTTCATTCATTTCTAAAACGAACTGATCCTGATTCAGTTTAAAATTGTATTTAGAATCTGAATCTATGTCTGTTATTTTGATCGGGATATCCATCTTTACGCTGGGCAGCGCATATCTTGGAACCTTAAAATATTTAAGGTACTCATGACGGGCATATTCTTTTGCAATAAGAACCGCATTCTCGTCTGCTTTTTTACGAGCCTGAATTATCTCATTGTTGAGATAATCCAGGTAATCTGATAATTTTATCATTTTTCGTAAAATTTATTGAGAAAGAAGTCCAAGAACTTTTTCAAGCCCTGCAGGCATTTCATCATTAGTTGCGCGTACTTTTACTCCCAGGGAATATTCTTTTTCCACTTTAATTCCCGTACTGGAAGTTCTTTTATAAGATACATCCACTTTAAATTTTACAGGGCCCCATCCACCGGATACTCCTGCATTGATTCCGAATTCGTCGCTTACATCTTTAGTATAGGTCGAATTTAATTTAACATTAAAATCTACTTCACAGGTTTCAATCCTAAAACTTGGAACATTCAACAATGCTATAAAAGGCACTGAGATTTCCACATCATCAGGAATTGTTTTCGGGTTGGTTGAGCTTACCGGCTCATCTGGTTTAAAATCAGGATTTGGAATATTTTTTTTGTATTTGAATTCTGCCATTCTCAATTTTTTGGGACTGGCTGTATTTGCAGGATCTGTAAGTTCAAAACCAACTTCATTGATGAAATTAACAGTGGCAATAGAAGCATTGGACTGCGCTTTTACACAGGCATCCAAAGGCCCGCCAATAATGGTCGCAAAGTCAATACTTCCTAATTCTGCAGCAAAATCTGCACCGGCAGCATCAGAAGTTCTGAAAATTTCATCATCAGCTGCCATTTTACCGGCCATAAGCTTCATGATCTCTGAAGATGCCCCGGAAAAAGATTTTTCCCACTTTTCATCATAGCTTTTTTTGAAATCATCTACGATTCCCAACAGTTCTTTATTCGTTAATGAACTCAGCTCTGAGGTCTCAATTCCTGATACTTTTTCATAAACTGCAGGAGTTAAAACTTTTTCTACTCCCGATAAAAGATCAATTAACTCATTTTTTGTTTTTTTGGCGTGGCTTGCTTCAAGCACAGATTTTAATGTTTCCATGTTTTTTTGTTTTTAAATTAATATTGTAGAGCAAAACTACATTACTGATACCCAAAACATTGTAGGAAAACCCCTCTACCTCACCCGGAAAAACACCCTAAAAAAGAAAAGCCTAAACTTACGGTTGCAAGTTTAGGCTTTTATAACATCTATTAAGCAGCAGAACTATTCTATTATGGTCTTCTGCTATTATTTTCCATATTGATATCTGGAACCACAGAATCCGGATCAAGTCTTACTTCATTTATTTCTTTATTGGCATCTACCTTAAAGGTCCATTCCGTATTTCTTTTCCAGACCTCAACAGGTATTTTTACCGTTTTTGCCGTTCCATCTTTAAATTTAATCTGCACAGTGGTTGGCATCGGCATCTGGCCCAGATTTTCAACTGTTACCTGTGCTCCGTTTTTAAAATCTCCGTTGATATATTTTACGGCTTTAACTGATTGATCAATTTTCCATTTATTGAAGAACCACCCTCTCCAGAACCAGTTCAGCTCTTCACCTGAAACATTTTCCATGGTGTGGAAGAAATCCCATGGTGTAGGATGCTTAAAGGCCCAACGATCAATATAAGTTCTGAATGCTTTGTCAAATTTTTCAGGTCCAAGAATAGCTTCTCTCAAAACAGACAGTCCCATCCCCGGTTTATAGTAAGCCAAAACTCCGATATTTCTTTCTCTCATATTATCCGGTCCCACCATAACAGGTTCCAGATTATCTGCCATCAAAAAGCTTCCTGAACGTGCAAGATCTTGCTTAGTATAATATTCTCCTTTATTGAAAGCCTGTGTTGAAATTCCATTGATAAAAGTATTAAATCCTTCATCCATCCAGGCAAATAATCTTTCGTTAGATCCTACGATCATCGGGAACCAATTATGCCCGAACTCATGATCCGTAACGCCCCACAAATCTTCTCCTTTAGAATCCATATGGCAGAATACAATTCCAGGATACTCCATTCCCCCTTCATTTCCTGCAACATTGGTTGCTGCCGGATACGTGTATTCATACCATTTTCCTGAATAATGCTCTATAGCAGCTTTGGTATATTCTGTAGATCTGCCCCAGGCCTTTTCTCCAGCACTTTCAACAGGATAGGCTGAAATAGCAAGTGATTTTTTGCCACTCGGAAGATTAATTCTTGCGGCATCCAGAATAAACCCGGCTGATGAAGCCCATGCAAAATCTCTGGTCTGGTTAATTTTAAATTTCCATGTTTTTGTACCTGAAGATTTATTTTTACCAATTTCAGATTCAGGACGAATCATTACGGTTTTATCACTGTTTCTAGCCTGGTTCCATCTATTGATTTCTTCTTTACTGTAAACTTCTTTTTCATTCAGAAGCTCTCCGGACGCCACTACATAATGATTGGCCGGCACCGTAATATTAGCTGTAATATTTCCGTATTCCAGATAGAATTCGGAAGCACCAATATAAGGCAGCGTATTCCAACCCATTACATCATCATATACACACATTCTTGGATACCACTGTGCTATGGTAAAAATTTTACCGTTCTTTGTGTCCTGAACCCCCATTCTGTCTGAACCGTATTCCGGAGAAATAAAGGAATATTCTATAGCAATTTTAGCAACGCCTCCTTTTGCTTTAAGCTCCTTAGGAAGATCAATCTGCATTCTGGTATCTGTAATGGTATATTTTACATCTCTGCCATCAAGTTTTACCGATTTAATATTGTACCCTCCGTCCAATTCTTCACCATGTGCCCCATTTCTGCTTCCTGAAAGCGGGACAACTCCGTTACCACGGGAGTCTTTAGCAAACAGATTCTGATCCAGCTGCAGCCAAAGGAAACCTAATTTATCCGGACTATTATTAGTGTATGTGATTTCAGCAATTCCTGAAATTTCTTTTTTCTCTTCATTCAGGCTGACATTTAAATGATAATCTGCTGAGTTCTGCCAATAGGCATGCCCCGGCTGTCCGCTTGCAGAACGAGTTTCTGTACCGGTCTGTGGGTAGAAAAAAGGTTTAAATGCTTCTACATAATCATATTTCGGGGTTTCCTGTGCATATGCATATCCTGAGAGCATTAAAGCAGCAACTGCCGAAACCAGGGTTGGAAATTTAAAATTCATTTTTAAAAATTATTACTTACTATATTGGTAAAAAAACTCCCGGATTTGTTACACATCCGGGAGCTTTTTATCAATAAGTTATATTAGTTTGATTTTTTTGCCTTGATCATTGCTTCCAGCGCATCCCACATTTCACGTGGTATTGCTTCCAGCATATTGAATTCTCCAGCTCCCTGAAGCCACTCTCCTCCATCAATTGTTACCACTTCTCCATTCATATATGCTGAATAATCTGAAACCAGATAAGCGGCAAGATTAGCCAGCTCCTGATGTTCTCCGACTCTTCTCAAAGGCACTTTCTTTCTCATATCGAATTTCTCCTGAAGGTCTCCTGGTAATAATCTGTCCCATGCTCCTTTTGTTGGGAAAGGTCCCGGTGCAATAGCATTGAAGCGGATTCCGTATTTCGCCCATTCTACTGCCAGAGATCTTGTCATTGCCAGAACGCCCGCCTTAGCACAGGCCGATGGTACTACAAAAGCAGAACCTGTCCATGCATAAGTGGTTACAATATTCAGAACTGTTCCCGGTGTTTTGGAATCTATCCAATGTTTTCCTACTGAAAGAGTACAGTTTTTGGTTCCTTTTAAAACAATATCTAAAATAGAATCAAAAGCGGAGTGAGTAAGTTTTTCGGTTGGTGAAATGAAGTTTCCTGCAGCATTATTCAACAGAATATCAATTTTGCCGAATTCTTTTAGGGCGGCTTCCTTCATTGCTTCCACCTCATCCCAGTTTCTGACATCACAAGCTACACACAAAACTTTTCCCCCTGTTTCATCTTCCAGTTCCTTAGCTGTAGCCTGCAGTTTTTCCAAATTTCTGGAAGTAATAACGACATGTGCCCCCAGTTCAAGGAAATATTTTGTCATCGCTTTTCCAAGGCCGCTTCCACCTCCTGTTACAATCGCTACTTTATCTTTTAGTGCACCTTCGCGCAGCATGGGTTGTGTATATAGATTCATAAAATATTTTTTCTTAAAAATAATAAATATTAAACGGATTGTCTTCAATTTAAATTTATAAATAATGCCATAAATAATATTCGTTGTTTTTTACCTATTTTTATCTTACGATAATTAATCTGTTTATGAAAAATCCGGGAACTTCTGTTTTTCTCTTATTGCTGTTCTTCAGCTTACATCTTAAAGCTCAAAAATTTGAAAAACTCTATCAATATGTTAATCCTCTGATTGGAACCGAAAAGATGGGACACACTTATCCCGGTGCTACCGTTCCTTTTGGGGCCGTACAATTAAGCCCGGAAACAGATACAATATCTTATGAACTGAACGGTAAATACAATGGTGAAGTTTACAAATATTGTGCAGGCTATCGCTATGAAGACAAAACGATCGTAGGTTTCAGCTCTACTCATTTCAGTGGTACGGGGCATTCCGACCTGGGAGATTTTCTAGTGATGCCTACTATCGGTAAACTTCAGCTGAATCCCGGAACCGCCTCCCATCCGGAAAATGGCTACAGAAGTCGTTTTTCTCATCAGAATGAAACTGCTGAGGCCGGATATTATAAAGTAAAGCTTGAGGACCACAATATTCTTGCTGAATTAACTGCAACCTCCAGAGTTGGAGTTCACCGATATACTTTTCCAAAATCCGATCAGGCTCATATCATCTTAGATCTGATGGCCGGAATCTATAATTATGACGGAAAAAACATCTGGACCTATGTTCGTGTAGAAAACGGAAATACCATTACCGGTTACCGACAAACAAACGGCTGGGCAAGAACAAGAACTGTTTATTTTGCAATGAAGTTTTCAAAACCTTTTAAAAGCTACGGACAGCAAAATTATGATGAAAAACAAGTATACAAAGGTTTTTGGAGGAAATTCGACCAAACTAAAAACTTCCCTGAAATTGCAGGAAAAAACCTGAAAATGTATTTTGATTTTGATACCAATGAAAATGAAGCTATCGAAGTTAAGCTTGCCATTTCTCCTGTGAGCCAGACTAATGCTCTGGAAAATATGGAACGAGAAGCAGGAAATCTATCTTTCGAACAGGTGAAATCCAAAGCTCAGGAAAATTGGAATAATGAACTAAACAAGATTATCATCAAAGGTTCTGATACGGAAAAGACTAATTTCTATACAGCCATGTATCATACATTCATCAATCCAACTACTTACATGGATGTGAATGGAGAATACAAAGGATTGGATCAGAATATTCATAAAGCTGAAGGATTTACCAATTATACGACATTTTCTCTTTGGGATACCTATCGTGCCCTTCATCCGTTCTTTAATATTATCCAGCCCAAAAGGAACGGTGATATGGTAAAGTCCATGATGGCTCATTACGATCAGTTTTCTATGAAAATGCTTCCGATCTGGTCTCATTATGCCAATGATAACTGGTGTATGAGCGGCTATCACAGTGTAAGTGTTGTGGCTGATGCTATTATTAAAGGAAATTATCAGGGAGATCCTAAAGAGGCCTTAAAAGCCTGTGTAGAAACCGCTAATAAAAGAAACTATGAAGGTATCGGGCAATATATTGATCTTGGATATATTCCGGCGGAAAAAAATGGCACTTCAGTTTCCAATACTCTGGAATATGCCTATGACGACTGGGCTATCGCTCAGCTGGCCAAGCATCTCGGTGAAACGGAAATCTATAATCAATTCATGAAACGTTCTGAAAACTGGAAAAATAACTTTGATCCTGCCATAGGATTTATGCGTCCCCGATTAGCTGATGGAAGTTTTAAAAAAGGGTTTGATGTACTAAGCACCCACGGGCAAGGCTTTATTGAAGGGAATTCATGGAACTACAGTTTCTTTGTTCCACAAAATCCAGGAGAACTGATCACCATGATGGGTGGAAAGAAAAAATTTGCAGCCAAGCTGGATGAACTTTTCACCATGCATTTACCTGACGAATTCTTTGCAGATACCGAGGATATTACCAGAGAAGGGATCATTGGAGGATATGTTCACGGCAATGAGCCTGCACATCATGTGGCTTATCTTTATAATTGGGCCGGACAACCATGGAAAACTCAGGCACAGATCCGCCGCATCCTTGAAATGCAGTATAAGGCTACTCCTGACGGGTTGGGAGGAAATGACGATGCCGGACAAATGAGTGCATGGTATATTTTAAGTTCGTTAGGATTTTATCCTGTAGCTCCGGGATCGGAAGATTATTCTATCGGAAGCCCGGCTATTGATCACGCTATTCTAAACCTTGAAAACGGAAAAAGCTTTGAAATTGAAGCAATCAATCAAAGTCCGAAAAATGTATATGTACAAAAAGTTCTTCTGAATGGAAAGGAGATAAAGAATTTTACATTGAAACATTCTGAAATTATGAATGGAGGGAAATTGACATTTTATATGGGGAATAAGGCCAAGAAGTAAAAGGTAAAATTGCAAAATCACGAAAAGGTACATAGATATATTTTACTGAAAGAAAATATTCTCGAGGATTATCGGGATTAGGCAAATGAATGGATTTTAAAATTCCCGTGGCCTGTATAATCTAAGAGAAATAAAAATAAGTTTTGGCCAATGCCAATGGAAGATTCCAAATAAAGAGAGCGGGCTAAAGCCCGCTCCTATTGAATTATTACATCAGATATATCCGAAGTATTTATTATTTGTCTTCCCTATTAATCTCTCAATTCAAAAAGCAAACGCTCTCCGAATTTTTCCTCTGCAATTCTACCGTTATCATAAACCAGATTTCCATTTACAAACGTTTGAGTAACTTTAGAATGGAAATTCATTCCTTCCAGCGGGCTCCAGCCGCATTTGTATAGTAAATTATCTTTGGAAACCGTCCAGTTTTCATTTAAATCTACTAAAACAAGATCGGCTTTGTATCCTTCTTTTATGAAACCTCTTTTCTCCACTCTGAAAAGAATTGCAGGATTGTGAGACATCTTTTCAACAATTTTTTCAAGGGAAATTTTTCCGTTCTTATAATTCTCCAGCATCACTACCAATGAATGTTGTACCAGAGGTGCTCCTGAAGGACATTTTGTATACACATTATCTTTTTCTTCTGCCGTATGTGGAGCATGATCTGTCGCAATGACATCAATTCTGTCATCCAGCAACGCTTCCCAAAGTGCATCTTTGTCTTTTTGAGTCTTTACAGCTGGATTCCATTTAATAAGAGCTCCTTTTGTTTCATAATCATCATTTGTAAAAGTCAGATGATGAACACATACCTCAGCTGTTATTTTTTTATCCTTTAAAGGAATATCATTTCGGAAAAGCTCCATTTCCTTTGCTGTGGACAGATGGAAAACATGAAGTCTTGCTCCTGTTTTCTGTGCCAGCTCTATTGCTTTGGATGAAGATTTATAACAAGCTTCCTCACTTCTGATCAAATGGTGGAATTTCACAGGTATATCTTCTCCATATTCATCCATATACTTCTGGGTATTGGCCCTAATGGTTGCTTCATCTTCACAGTGAACGGCAATAAGCATTTTGGTATTGCTGAAGATATTTTCCAAAGTTTCCGGGTTATCCACCAGCATATTTCCTGTAGAGGAACCTAAGAATAATTTAATCCCTGGAACATTTCTCGGATTGGTTTTCAAAACTTCTTCAAGATTGTCATTAGTTCCTCCCATCATAAAACCATAATTGGCATATGCTTTTTGGGAAGCAATCTCGTATTTGTCCGCTAATAATTCCTGGGTAACAGCATTCGGAACTGTATTAGGCTGATCGATAAAACTGGTAACTCCTCCCGCAATGGCTGCTCTTGATTCGCTTTCAATATCGCCTTTGTGAGTAAGACCTGGATCACGAAAATGCACCTGGTCATCTATTACTCCGGGAAGAAGATACTTTCCGGAACCATCGATCACCTGATCTGCATCCTCAGAAATACCAACGGCAATTTTGGAAATTAAATCATTTTCTATTAAAATATCACTTTCAAGGATCTGTCCCTCATTGACTATTTTTACATTTTTGATTAAGGTCTTCATTTTTACTTTTTAGAGATTAGATTTGAGAGATAAGAAGTTATATGGAAAATACCGTTTCTTATTTTTTCAAGTATAACAGCAAAATTAAGATTTTATGTTTTAATTAACCTCAAAATCGTAAAGCGAATACTTAAAGTTTTACATTTGTAAAAAATTTCGACTTTGTATAAGAAACTATTAGGACAGACAATCATCTACGGAGTTGGGGCTATAGCACCAAGAATTATTTTATTTATCCTTAACCCGCTTCTGATCTATAAAATACCTAATGAAGGTTTTGCAATTTTCACACAGCTTTATGCACTAATCTCGTTTGTGAATATTATACTTTCTTTTGGTTTTGAAACCGCCTATTTCCGTTTTTCTGCCGAAGAAGGAAATGAGAAAAGGACCTTCAACACTTCGTTCTGGTTCTTATTTTCAACTTCTAGTATTTTTCTCGCATTATGCTATTTATTCAACCAGCCTGTTGCAGATTATTTAGGATATCATGATAACCCGGAATATATCAGATGGTTTGCTTTAATTGCCTTTTTTGATAATTTGTTGGTAATTCCTTTTGCGTGGCTGCGTTTTCATAATAAACCGATAAAATATTCTGCTGTAAGGGTTTTCCAGTCTATATTTCAGGCTGTTTTTACAGCTGCATTATTCTTTTGGATTCCGGAAAATGTGTCAAAAAGCTTCGGGCTGGATCAGAATGTAGATTATCCGTTCTTCAGTAACCTTGCAGGAAGTGCTCTGGGATTTTTATTATTATTTCCCATTATATTAAAAGTACGATTCCAGTTTGTAACTTCTTTGTTCGGGCGAATGATTAAATATTCCTTTCCTCTTATGCTGGCAGGTCTTGCTTTTATGGTGAATGAAAACTTTGATAAATCTATTCAGAGAAATCACATTTCAGATGAAGAAGCCGGCGCTTATGGGGGCTGTTATAAATTAGCTGTATTAATGACTTTATTTGTCACTGCTTACCGAATGGGTATTGAACCTTTTTTCTTCAAGCAGATGGATAAAGGTGATGCTAAAAAAACATACGCTAAAGTGGCCGAATATTTTGCTTTTTTTGCTTGTGTAGTAGCCTTAGGTATCATCGCTAATATTTCGTGGCTAAAAAGTGTTTTCATTCCTAATAAATCTTACTGGATCGCAATAGATATTATCCCGATTATTGTTATTGCTAACCTTTGCTTTGGAATTTATTACAACTTTTCAACCTGGTATAAAGTAACGGACAAAACCAGTGTAGGTACTATTATCTCCTGGATTGGGGCAGGTATTAACATTGCTTTAAATTATTTGGCATTAAGTTATTATCATAGTATGATCGGTTCTGCATGGGCTACTTTCGGGGCATATCTTATTATGATGATCGTATCTTATCTATTAGGCCAGAAATATTATCCTATCCCATACAGAATGAAGAAAATGTCTTTCTTTCTGATACTACTCGCAATCTTCAGTTTTATTATCGTAAAATACTTCAATTATAACATTTTGACAAGTAACCTGCTATTTTTAATCTTCGCAGGAGTTTTGGTTTATTCCGAAAAAGATCTGTTCCTCTCAAGAATAAGAAAAAATTAATATTGGTATCTATTTTGATAATCTTTAGCTTGAAAATATTAAACACTCTTACTAAACATGATAAGTATTACATGATGAAAACGTATTAATTATTATATTTAGCAAAAAATAAACAATTTTAAACAAAAACATCTTTATATCATCTATGAAAATTATTGTTCCTATGGCAGGACGTGGTTCCAGATTACGTCCACATACACTGACAGTTCCAAAACCGCTTATTCCTATTGCCGGAAAACCTATCGTACAGAGGTTGGTGGAAGATATTGCTAAAGTTGCAGGAGAAAACATTGAAGAGGTAGCTTTTATCATCGGGGATTTTGGTCCTGAGATCGAAAGATCACTTATTCAGATTGCTGAAAAGCTGGGAGCAAAAGGAAGCATATATTACCAGAACGATCCTCTGGGAACTGCTCATGCTATTAAGTGCGCAGAACAGTCTATGCAGGGAGATGTAGTAATTGCTTTTGCCGATACTCTTTTCCGCGCAGATTTCCAGCTGGATAAAAATTCAGATGGTGTGATCTGGGTGAAGAGTGTAGAAGATCCATCTGCTTTCGGTGTAGTAAAATTAGACAACTATGGTTTCATTACAGATTTCGTTGAAAAACCAAAAACTTTCGTTTCAGATCTTGCCATAATTGGTATCTATTATTTTAATAGTGCTGAGAAACTAATGCAGGAAATTAATTATATCATGGATAATGATATTAAAAACGGAGGTGAATACCAATTGACTACAGCTTTGGAAAACCTCAGAGCAAAAGGAGCAAAATTCACTCTTGGAAAAGTAAACGACTGGATGGATTGTGGAAACAAAAATGCTACGGTAGAAACCAACAGTAAAATCCTTGAATATGAAAAAGAGGAAATGTCCCATTATCCAGCATCTGCTGTTATTGAAAACTCTTTGATTATCCCGCCTTGCTTTATTGGTGAAAACGTAAAAATTTCCAACTCTAAAGTAGGACCTGGTGTTTCGTTAGGGAATAATACCACAGTGGTAAATTCCAATATAGAAAACTCTCTGATCCAGGAAAACACAAGGATTAATCACGGAAATCTGTCCAACTCAATGATTGGTAATTCTGCACAATATTTCGGAGTTGCCAGAGAAATTTCTTTAGGAGACTATTCTGTTTTAGATTTTCTATCCAAATAAATAAGATTAGGAATTATTTAACTTAAACAAGATATAATCAAACCACACAAAATGTTTTGTGTGGTTTGGCGTTAATATTGCAACGTATTTTTAATTGAAAAGATAAATACATGAAAAATTGGATCCCACTTCTTTTATTGCTTCTTGCCCTATCATCGTGTAAAACCCGTACCACTGTTCAAAGTGAAACAGATAATAAGCGGGATAGCATTACTACCGGAAAGGATAACAGAAATCCAAAAGACGTAAATGAACCAGTGAGAGACAAACTCACTTTTTACGAGCATGTATTGATCCCGCCAAAATTTGAACAAATTAAAATTGACAGCAAAGTAAAAGTAGAAACAGGAAGCTTTGTACCTACCCTGGATGCCACAATCTATATTGAAAATGATAAAAAGGTCTGGATGAATCTCAGAGCCCTTTTTGTAAATGCCGCCAGAGGAATTGCAACTCCTGAAGGAATAAAAGGACAGGATAAAATAAACAAGACTTATATAGATTCTGATTTTGATTACCTTAACAATCTATTAAACGTTAATTTCATTGATTATAAATCATTGGAAAAAATATTACTGGGCCGTACATTTGTAAAGATCAACGATAGACAGTTTGATTTAACCCAAAATGCACAGGGCTTCAAAATGGTTTCCAATATCAATCAAAAAATTGTGACGGACGAGAAAAACAGAGAATATAAAATCGCCTTGCAGTACGATACCAACTACGATTTATTGAATGTCAATTTAAAGGATATCCTGTCTTCAGACGAACTGGATGTTTCCTACAGCGACTGGAATGAATACGAAGGAATCCGCCTTCCGAAAAATGTTAAAATAATTATAAAAGGTTCAAAATCTAGTCAGATTTTAATGGAAAATACGAAATTTGACTTTTCGAGGATGGAAACACCGTATTTTGTACCATCCAGTTATAAGAAAATTGAGATTAAATGATTAAAAAATTTAGCTTTTTAATAGGTGTTCTTATGTTCGGATTGCACCAGGGACAGGAGAAAAAAGAACAGCTGCAGAAGCAGAATGCCGAACTTAAAAAACAAATTGCACAAATAAATACAGATTTAGCTAAAACAAGAAGCGAATCTAAACTTTCTATAGCCTATCTTACCAGCGTTAATCAGAAGTTGGTTCTAAGAGAGAAAGTCTACAATAATACTCAGAAAGAAAAGAGATTTATTGAAGATGATATTTATTTACGCCAGCTTGAGATCAATCGCCAGAACAGAGAATTGGCCGTTCTTAGAAAGAATTATGCTGAGGTTCTGGTTAACGCTTATAAAAACAAAGGGGTACAGAACAAAGTAACCTTTATTCTTTCTGCTAAAAACTTGGGCGAAGCAATACGCAGAGTACAATATTTGAAGCAATATTCAGATTATCAGGACAAAAAAGCAGCTGAAATTACCGATGCGGCTAACCTGATCAAGAAAACAATTGCACAAAGACAAAATTCCGTAAAAGAGAAAGAAAATCTGTTGGTAAACCAGCAAAAAGATCTTGCTACCATTAATGTAGAAAGAGCACAAAAAGAACAGCTAGTAGCAGATTTCAAAAAGAACGAGACAAAACTTACCGCTGAGCTGAAGCAGAAGCAAACACAATCTAAAGCATTGGAAGGGCAGATTAGAGCCATTATTGCGGAAGAGATCAGAATAGCCAAAGCTGAAGAAGAAGCAAGAAAAAAAGCGGAGGCAGAAAAAATACGTCTAGCAAAATTAGCAGCTGAAAGAGAAAAGGCCAGAATTGAAGCAGAAGCTAAAGCCAGAGCAGAAGCCCTTGAAAGAGAAAGAAAAATAGCAGAAGCAGAAGCTAAAAAAGCAGCAGATCTTGCCGCAAAAAGAGCTGAAGAAGAAAGAAAACGTAATGAAGAAGCTGCCAGAGCAGAAGCTAGTGCCAGGGATGAATCCAGAAAAATCGCTGCCAAAAAGGCGTCAGATGAAGCCAATGCAAGAGCAAAAGAGGCCGCAGATAAACTAGCTGCAGCCAGAGCCGCAGAAGCAGCCCTTGCAAAGAGAAAAGAAGATGATAAAAAAGCGGCTGAAACTAAAGCAATGACCAGTTATGGTGTTTCTACAGCTTCCGGAAGCAGTTTTGCTGATAACAGAGGAAGACTTGGTTACCCCGCAGACAGAGCCGGACAGATTACTCACCGTTTCGGAAGACAACCACACCCTGTTTTCAAAAATATTACTGAAGAAAATAACGGAATTAAAATTTCCGTACCTTCGGGAACCCGTGCCAAATCAGTATTCCCGGGGTCTGTGTCTTCGGTACTGGCTAACAATGATGGAACAAAAACCGTTATCATAAAACACGGAAGTTATTTTACCATTTATTCCAATTTAGGAAATGTAAGTGTTTCTAAGGGGCAGCAGGTTTCTTCAGGAACCCCTGTAGGTACAGTAGCACAGGATTTCGACGGTGCTTATACCCTTGATTTCCAAGTATGGAACGGAAGCACACCAGTTGATCCATTAGGTTGGATTTCATATTAAAAAAAGTGTAACTTTGCAAAAATTTTAAGAGATGAATACACTAACGATACTTGCCTTATCTTGGCAGCACATCCTTATCGTAGCAATCATTTTAGTATTGCTTTTTGGAGGAAAGAAAATTCCGGAACTTATGAGAGGTGTAGGTTCAGGAATCAAAGAATTTAAAGATGCAGTAAAAGAAGAAGACAAACCAGGTTCTGAAAATAAATCGTCTTCCACAAACAATAATTCTTCAAGCAACTAAAATTCCTTAGAATTAATGAAATTTACTGAGACTGCATGGAAAGTCTTCAATCAATCTATTGAAGACTATCACGTGTCTGATGACGTTAACACTCTAATTAATAACCCGTTCGAAAAAGATAGTTTGGAACGGATTTTGTATGCAAAGAACTGGATTGATACCGTTCAATGGCATCTGGAAGATATAATTAGAGATGAAAATATTGATCCGGTTGAAGCTCTTCAACTGAAGAGAACAATAGATGCCTCCAATCAGAAAAGAACTGATCTGGTAGAGTTTATTGACAGCTGGTTCCTTAATAAGTTTGAAAATATAACTCCTAAATCTGAAGCAAAAATAAATACGGAAACTCCCGCTTGGGCAGTGGACAGATTATCAATTCTTGCATTAAAGGTTTATCATATGTCATTAGAAGCCAATAGAGAATCCGCTTCTGAGGAGCACAGAAACAATTGCCAGGCTAAACTGGATGTACTGCTTACTCAGAAGGAAGACCTATCAACTTCTATAAATCAGTTGCTTGCTGATATTGAAAACGGTAACGTTAAGATGAAAGTATACAAACAAATGAAAATGTATAACGATGAAAGTCTTAACCCAATCCTTTATCAAAAAGGGCAACAGAAATGAAAAGACTATTTTTTTTTGGAGTACTTATCATATTAACATCTTCCTGCGCAACGGAAAAGCTTAACCTTTCTCCGCTGTCCAATAATTTTTATAGTGATACAAAAGGCTCTGATTCTGACAGAGGTTCAAAGAAGAATTTCAACATCAATATCAAGGAGAATGTAAATGCTTCTGAGATTTCAAACATGATATCTACTTTTCCGAAGTTTAAAAACAACGGATTAAATGACGAGATAGCCAGTTTGAAATACAGTCTTCAGAATTATCTTTATGCTATTGATGCCAGCAATTCTACAGGAAAGAGCAGAGCACTTAAAAGCTTCGAAAAATCATACAAAAAAATTCAAAAGCTAAGGCAAAATCTTGACAAAGATGATGATGAGGTTCTTAACAGATATCTCGTTCGTTTAAAAACCAATATTTCTGTCATTGAAGATGCTTTACCAGGAAGTTAAAAACTAATCGAATAATCAATGATTAAAATTCAGGCGGAAGCCAATGTTCCCACAGAGCACGGTACTTTCCGAATGATTGCCTTCTCTGAAAATGAAAACGACTGGATGCCTCACATGGCTATCGTTGCAGAAAATACAGATTTTTCCCAACCTGTCAATGTTCGGTTCCATTCAGAATGTATTACCGGAGAAGTTTTCCATTCAAAAAAATGTGAATGCGGCCAGCAACTGGATGCTGCAATGAAATACATCCACGAAAATGGTGGAATTATTATTTATCTTCGTCAGGAAGGAAGGAATATCGGGATTATCAATAAACTAAAGGCATATTCATTACAGGAAAAAGGACTGGACACTGTTCAGGCTAATCTTGAATTAGGACTTCCTGCAGATGACAGGAATTTTGGAGTAGCTATTGAGATCCTTAATCTATTGGATGTAAAAGATATTAATCTTCTTACCAATAACCCTGAAAAGGTAAAATATGTGGTAGACAGTAATATTCACCTTAACTCAAGAGTACCCTTACAGATTCCGGCTAATGAAATAAGCAAAGGCTATCTGCAGACAAAAAAAGATTTCTTTGGACATCTACTGGATGACAATGATAACTAAATACAACAAAAAGCTTCAGAAATTCTGAAGCTTTTTTATTTGGAGAAATTAAGGGTGAAAAATCAATTACAAACAATATATTTAAATCCATATTTATATTTTAAACGGGTTAATACTTTTTGCTATAGATATGATCATATTACTTAGTAAATGTAAATCAAAAGCCCCGGGAGAATTTCTCCCGAGGCTTTTTTAATTATAAAAAACTGAAAAGATATTTCTAAATTATTTAGTCTTGATTTTAGACTCGTCAATATTGTAATATTTAATTACACTATTGTAGTCAGAATAATCAACAACTCCTGCAGATGCAGTAGCACTTTTATTAGATGTACCTGTTTTGGCAGGAACAATTACTACTCTGAATTTCTTATTTGTATAATAGCTTGGGTTATTATCTAAATTAACACCATTGGTAGATCTTACATCAATTCCGATATCAACCTTGCTGAAGTCATATGAATATTCAACTTTATCAGCTCCGTTATTAGGATATTCTGTATAGGTAAGCAGTTTCCAAATTGGGGCACCATTAGTTGTAAGTCCTGTCTGCAAATAAATAAGGACTACATCAGATTCAAGTAACGGACTTTTGAACGCATCGTCAAAATGATATGTAAAGCTATCCTGCTTATTAAATTTCGGGATAATATCGTATGCTGTTGAATAAGTGTCCTGACCTTGTTGTACTACAACATCATCACTTCTGTCACAACTGTATGCTAAGAAACCTATACCGGCAAGTAATATAAATGGAAGAATTTTTTTCATTTCTGTAAAAGTTTAGTTATTATTTATATTGCGTATTCAAATCATATACCAAAAATTTCAAAAACTTTGTTTTCATCATTTTTTTAATTGTATTTTTGTTCTTATTCAAAAAGTCATGAGGAAATTATTATATACTTCACTCTTTATTACTGCATTCATAAGCCCTAAGGTAAATGCCCAGTATCAGCCAAAAAATGCATCTAAAGAAGATGTAAAAAAGGCTCAGCAATGGGTTGATAAAACATATAAAAACCTTTCTCAGGATGAAAAACTAGGGCAGCTTTTTATTGTTGCACTTTACACGAATAAAGGTGAAGACTATATCAGCCAGATAAGAAATATTGTTTCCAATGATAAAATCGGTGGTTTGATCTTAATGCAGGATGATGCAGCCAGAGAAATCAACCTGGTGAATGAGTTTCAGCAGAAGTCTAAAGTTCCATTGATGATCGGTATGGATGCGGAATGGGGATTGTATCAGAGAATAGCCACAGCTCATAAATTTCCCTGGGCAATGACATTGGGAGCTATCCAGGATAAAAATCTTGTGTATCAAATGGCTGCTAAAATTGCAGAAGACTGCCACAGAATGGGAATTAACTGGGATTTTGCACCTGTAGTAGATGTGAATACCAATCCTAATAATCCAATTATAGGAAACAGAAGCTTTGGTTCTGAAGTCAGTAATGTGATCAGTTCTGCCCTATCTTACTCTAATGGTCTTCAGGATAATAATATATTAGCGGCCATCAAACATTTCCCAGGGCATGGTGACACCAGTACGGATTCACATCTTGATCTTCCGGTGGTTTCCCACAATATGGACAGACTTAATACAATTGAACTAGCACCATTCAAAGCGTTGATGAATAAGGGAATCGGCGGAGTAATGGTTGCTCATTTATATGTGCCGAGTTTAGAATCAGGAAAAGGAATTCCTGCCTCTGTCTCTAAAAACATTATTACTGGCCTATTGAAAGATAAGCTGGGATATAAAGGTTTGATTATTACCGATGCATTAAATATGGGTGCCGTTGCCAACAAATACAAACCGGGAGAACTGGATGCAATGGCCTTTAAAGCAGGAAATGATATTATGCTTTTCTCACAAGGAGTTTCTGAAGGGAAAAAACTGATCCAGAAAGCTATTGACAAAGGAGAAATTCCCCAGTCCAGAGTGGAAGAAAGTGTAAAGAAGATTTTATTGACAAAATATTTCCTCGGTCTTACCCAATATACTCCTAAAAATCCAGAGAATATTACTACTGATCTGAATAATGAAACTCATGCAGCATTGGTTCAAAATCTTTATGCCAATGCTCTGACTTTACTGAAAGACGAAAAAAAGCTGCTTCCACTTTCCGGAAAACCGGTTTATTATATTCCTTTGGAAGAAGCCCCTTATCAGACTTTTGCCAACAGATTGGGAGCAAATGTAACAGTCAAAAAAGCAAATGAAATCAATACAATCCCGGTAGGATCTACAGTTATAGTAGGTTTTCATAAGGATAACTCAACGGCTTATAAGCCTTATAAGATATCAACAGAATCCAAGAAAGTTCTTGCTGATCTTACTAAAAATCAAAATGTAATTCTTAATGTATTCGGAAGTGCTTATTCATTAAAGGATATTGATATTTCAAAAGTTTCAACGGTTCTTGTTTCTTATGAAAACAATGATGATTCAATGAACGCAACGGCAGATGCTTTAAACGGAAAAACAAAAATATGGGGTAAGCTTCCGGTATTGGTTAATGATCAGCTGAAAGCAGGAATGGGAATTGATCTTAATCCAACCTCATCAACTATCAAATAAACAACATCAAAACAACAATAATCTAATGAAAATAGGCATACTTTGCTATCCAACATACGGTGGAAGCGGAATTGTAGCAACAGAATTAGGAATGTCTCTTGCCAATAAGGGATATGAAGTACATTTCATCAGTTCTGCCCTTCCTGCAAGATTAGACATCACCAACCCGAACATCTTCTTTCATAGGGTAAATGTTCAGACCTATCCGCTTTTCCAGTATCAGCCTTATGATATTGCATTAAGCTCGATGATATACAGGGTTGTTAATCTTTATAAACTGGATTTACTTCATGCGCATTATGCCATTCCATATGCATATGCTGCTTTTACAGCAAAACAGATGCTTCGGGAAGACAATAATGATATTCCTCTTGTTACAACATTACATGGTACAGATATTACTCTTGTAGGCCAGCATCCGAGTTATAAACATGCAGTAGAATTTTCAATCAATCAATCAGATGCGATTACGTCTGTTTCTGAAAGTCTGAAAAAAGATACACTACAGTTTTTCAATATCAAAAAAGAAATTCAGGTTATTACCAATTTTATAGACAATTCTGAATTTGATGACTGCTCGGAATGCCAGAGAACTCAATTTGCGAATCCGGATGAAAAGATTCTGATCCATGTATCTAACCTTCGTCCTGTAAAGCGTGTGGATGAAGTTCTTCAGATCTTTAAAAATGTTGAAAAGAAAGTAAAATCCAAACTGATCATCATTGGTGAAGGGCCGGATATGGAAAAAGTCAATCAATTCCTTGAAGAAAATCCGGATCTTATTTCCAAAATCCGTCTTTTAGGAAAAGTGAATGATCTTTATAAAATCTTACAGCTTTCGGATGTATTTCTTCTTCCTTCGGAACAGGAAAGTTTCGGTCTGGCAGCATTGGAGGCAATGGCAGCTTATACTCCAGTTATTAGTTCCAACGCGGGTGGAATTCCGGAAGTAAATATTCAGGGAGAAACAGGATATCTGGCAGAGATTGGAAATGTAGAAGCAATGAGTAATTACACAATCAAATTACTAAGCAATGAAGATCTTTTAACTCAAATGAAGAAAAATGCGAAAGATCAGGCTATAAAGTTCGATTTGAAAAATATTCTTCCTATCTATGAGAAAATGTATAGAACAACCATAGAAAATTTTAAAAAGGAGCTGACGAAAGTATAATATTTCTATTATATTTATCGTCACACTATGACGGAAAAATTACTTCAATATCTTTGGAACTATAAAGTTTTCAAACATTTTAACTTCAAGGATATTGGAGGAAACTCCGTCGAAATTATACACTTCGGGAAATGGAATAAAGATGCCGGTCCTGATTTTCTGGATGCCCAAATCCAATACAATGGTTTGCTCCTGGCCGGAAATATAGAACTTCATGTTCGTTCTTCAGACTGGATCTTTCACAATCACTCTAACAATCCCAATTATCATAATGTCATTCTCCATGTCGTTTTTCAACATGATGTAGAAATCTGTGAACTCACCAAAAAAAATGTTCCGACACTAGAACTAAAAGATTACATTGACGAAAATATTATTTGGAAGTACGAAAAGTTTATTAATGGAAATGAGTTTATCGCCTGTGAGACTATTTTTAACAAAGAAAAAGTTCCTGTCAACTTCCATGAAGGAAATATTTTGAAAAAACTGGAAGAAAAATCTTCTGAGCTGGAACATAGCTTAGCCCGGTCCAAAAATAATTTCGAAGCAGTTTTATTTCACAGCCTGGCTTATTCTTTTGGTTTGAAAGTTAATGCACATTTATTCAGACAGATTGCAGAAAGTATTGATTATTCTGTGATTAATAAAATTCGCCAGAATCCTTTTCAGCTTGAAGCTTTATTATTCGGAATTTCAGGCTGGCTCAATCATCCGGAAGATGGGCAAATGAAAATATGGAAAAGAGAATTTGAATTTCTTAAAGCAAAGTTTTCCATTTCCGACTTACAATTCCATCCTAAATTTTTAAGATTAAGACCCTCCAACTTCCCTACAATCCGGCTTTCTCAGCTGGCCGATCTCTATCACCGTCATCAGAATTTATTTTCAAAGATCATGAATGCTGAAAATGCAGATCAGCTTTGCGAAATTTTCACCCCCATAAAAGCATCTGAATATTGGGATTGTCATTTTAATTTCGGAACGATTTCAAAAGTACAGCCTAAAACTTTAAGTAAAGAATTCATAGATCTTATTATTTTAAATACAATCCTTCCTTTAAAATATACTTATCATAGATATCATAACGAAGAAATTGCCGATGAAATTATAGAATTCTACAAAAAAATTCCACCTGAAAAAAATACCATTACGGCTGGTTGGAAAAAACTTGGACTTGAAATTACCAATGCGCTGGAAAGCCAGAGCATGATTTACCACCATAAAAATTCATGTGACGAAAAAAATTGCTTAACTTGCAGTATTGGATTTAAATTGTTAAAAGAATCTTGAAATGCTGAGTAATATCCGTCATAAAATGGAAAGAGAATGGTTTGGTGTACTGACAAGAACGGGTGCCAAGCTGGGAATTCCTGTTTCTAAACTAAGAATTTTCTTTATCTATTCTACTTTTGCCACTGCCGGTTTCTTTTTTTTAATTTATTTGGGATTAGCATTTACAATTTGGATCAAAGATATTTTCATTACAAGAAGACCTAGTGTCTTTGACTTATAAATTATGGAATTTTTACCGATTATTTCTCCTGAGGACCTTAGAGCCCAGGAAATCTATGCTTCTTACACCACCACTTTTCCTGTAGACGAACAAAGGGATAAAGAACAGTTTGTGAGCTTGTTTTCAAACCCGCAGGTAAAATTCATGTCTGTAATTCATGAATCGGAAACCATTGGATACCTCATCTTGTGGGAACTGAGCTCTTTTGTTTTTGTGGAACATTTTGAAGTATTTGAAGCCTTCAGAAGCAAGAAGCTGGGGTCACATATTATCCGTCATTTGTCAGAAAATTACCCTCATGTTATTTTAGAAATTGAACCTGCTGATCTGAGTGATGATGCTGCCAGACGTTATTCTTTTTACCAGAGAAATAATTTCAGCCTGATTGATACCACCTATATCCAGCCAAGCTATGGTGAAGGGAAAAAATCACTTAATTTATGGTTACTGGCCAATTATACTCCTGAAAATGTAGAGGAAATAAAAAAAGAAATTTGTGATATTATTTATCCTTAAAAATATAAGCGCCGGAATAGTTCTCCGGCGCTTTTCATTTTTATTTGACAGAATATTTTCGAGATAAATATCCTTAGTTTACTTCATACTCCAGTTTTATGGTAATGCTGGCTTCTTTTTCTTTGGAAGATGTATTGAAAGTTCCTCCATAAGAATAATCTTCATTAGAATTAGGTGCTGTGATCTGGATGACTCCCATCGTGGCCTTTTTAAGATTTCCCAGACTGCTTCCTGAGTTTTCTGCAATTTTTTCGGCACGTTCTTTCGCATCTTTTGTAGCACTTGCAATCATTTCCTGTTTTACAGTAGCCAATTTTGTATAAAAGTAAGCTGGTGAGGAAGATGTGAATTCAATTCCTCGATTAATAATTTCTGTGATATTTCTGGAAAGATTCTCAATTTTAGCCACTTCTTTGCTTTCAATGGAAACCTTTTGGGTCAGATTGTACCCTGAGAATTCTCCCTGTACATAATTTCCGTTGGAATCATTATAACTTCTGAACTGTTTCTGAATATCTACCGAAGAGAATACAATTTCACTTTGCTTGATTCCTTTTGAAAGCAGATAATCATTAATCACTTTTCTGTCTGTCGCCAGTGCGTCATACGCTGATTTCAGATCGATGTTATTTTTGGAAAAGCTTCCAGACCAGGTAATCAGATCTGATGTAAATTGTTTAATTCCAAGACCCGTTACTGAAATCGTATTTTCAGATTTGTTTCTGTTCTTGATTGCGTTTCCCAGAAACCCGAGTCCAAGTACAAAACCTAAAGCTCCTACAGCAACTGCAATAATATTTTTATTCATAAAAAATTTGTGGATTTGATTGTTTACCATACAAATGCATCAATTTCCATTCCAATATTTTATGATTTTTTTAACATATCAAATTATTTCTGATCCTGTTTTAATCTTTCTAAAAATAAAGGTACCGTCTCTTCAAGCCTCAACATGACTCCAGGTAAATTTCTGGCTTTCACAAAAGTGCGCACGTGAGGTTTTGCTAAAAAGGAAAACTGAATAAATTCTGAAATTCTATCTGCCGGGATTCCTGCTTTAACAAAGTATTCATCATCCACCCGATCCCGGATCCAGGCAATATGTTCCTGAAGATCATCATATTTGTATTGTCTCTTCTGCCGTTTTGCTTTACCACTGATAAGGTCATAAAGCCCCTGAACATCAAGACTCCCTAAAAGGATTGGCAAAAGAACACTTTTCACCTCTGCCGGCTTTTCTCTCATCTTTCCTACTGGCTGCGGGAGCCCTACGGCATCTCTTACCTGTTCTCCTTTATCTACTTTAGCAACGATACGGGAATCCTGCTCAAGATCTCCTGTGAGCTTTTTAACGATCTTTACTTCCCCCACATCTTTCGGGATCTGGTAAAGAGTAACAAATAAGGGAGAATTAACGCCATTAGTAAGAACTCTTCTGGATGTTCTATTGAAATCTTCTTTCACGAATCTTAGTTCATCATTAGGATTAGCCTCAATAGAAAATATTCCTTCAGCATCAGAATATACTTTTTTGTCAGTAGACATGTTGATAACAATTACTTTACTTAAATTCTCACCCCCTTCATCCACTACTCGTCCCATCACCGTCTGCTGGGAGAAAATAAAAGTACAGCAAAGAAGCATAAGAAAAAGAAAGATTTTTCTCTGCCTGGATACTCCAATATTTTTAGTGAAATAATTCAACTTTATAAAAATTATTCTTTAGTTCCTTCCAGTTTATTCGTTTTACTATATTCTCCGAATGCTATTTTAAGCTCATATTCTACAATATCTATTTGAAAATCCTTCCGATATCTTTTCGCCAGCGAGCGGGTTTTATCAGCGTACAGAAGAAATGCATCAATCTGTTCTTCTCCCATACCATATTTTTTCAGAAAATTCAGACTGATTTCATTTTTAATCCTCTTAAGGAAATCTTGTGTCTCATTGTAATTAGCTTTGGTAATTTTAGGCTTTGTCGCTTTCTTTACTAAACCAGATACAGCATTAAATACACCAAACAGATCTACCTGCCCTGCATTAAAATCATGCCCTGTAAATGTTTTTGATATGGTATTATTTGGCAAAGCCTCATTAAGGGGACTTTTCATATAATTCTCCAGATCAGATCTTAATGACTGAAGCTTCCTGGATTCATTCAAATGCTGATTATCTTTTGCAAGATTCCCTGTTGGGTTATACTTTATTTTAACCTCAGGAATCTGAATTTCCATTCTTTTCAAAATTATATTTAAAGGAGAATTCAAATCTTCTCCGGTAATTTTTTTATCAACACGATAATATCCTTCTTTAACAAATCTGATCTCATCATTTTCTTTTGCTTCAATCTCAAACTTCCCGGCCATATCACTTAGCATACTTTTATTACTCGATATGTTAACAACAAGCACGGGAGTTACATCCATTTCGTTACCTGTAATAATCCTTCCTGATAATTTTTGCTGAGCCCATAATGCTGAAGCAATGCAAAAAAGTACAAGAAACAGACTTTTCTCAATATATCCTGTCTCCATTTATCTTTGAGTTTGTGGAGCACGATAGGATGAAATTCTCGTCAGCACAAATCGTTGGAATCTGTTAAGATCAGCATCACTGCAAAATCCGTATTTCAAAATCTTTTTCCTTTCGAAACCTCCTGCAAAAACATAATAAATAAAATGGTCTATCAGTGGTTTTTCTATTTTAAGATTAGTA
Source organism: Chryseobacterium sp. Tr-659 (assembly GCF_011752975.1). Classification (GTDB taxonomy): domain Bacteria; phylum Bacteroidota; class Bacteroidia; order Flavobacteriales; family Weeksellaceae; genus Chryseobacterium. Next base: position 114,037 of record NZ_VWWP01000011.1, read on the forward strand.
AAATAATCATCACCAAGGCTTGCTCTGATATATTTCATCAAATCAACGTCATCCCATTTGTCTTTAACTTTCCCGATAGAAAATCCCTGACCTTTTGGCTGCACAAATTCACCCGGTCTAGCCGCCAGTATTCTCGGATCAGATTTCTGAGCGATATACTGATCAATTTCTTTGGTCAGCTTTTCAACTTTTTTAGGTTTATTGTAAAGCTTTGAATCTATCTTTAAATTCCCGGTAAGCCCTTGTTTCACTTCCACTTCAGGAATCTGAATGGTTTGTCTTGCAAGGATAACATTCATCGGAGACTGAGTATTTTCCTGGGAAACTTTCTTCGTCACACGTTCATAACCCGGTTTTACAAAACGCAGTTCATCTCCTGCTTTCCCTGAAATCATGAAGTGCCCGTCTCTATTAGAAATAACCATTTCGTCGGTACGTATATTGATCACGTTGACATCTTGCATTTCAGTACCATCTTCTGTTGTAATCTTACCAAAAATATAACTTTGAGCATGAGCATGGATAAAAAAAATAAAGGATAGAAAAAAGAATAGTTTAAGTTTCACAGGCTATTTTTTATAAAGCAAATCTAAAATTATTTTTAAATTATACCATAAGTTTAACCACACTTAACGCCTTTTAATATTTCTTTTTAGTTTTTGCCATATAAACTGTTAAATAGCCGGATCAAATTGTTAAAGTTTCTTTTAAATTTTAGCTAACTTGCAGTCTCAATTCTCTTTTTACAATGCAAAATTCTTACACAGTCATCAATGCATCTGCTGGATCCGGGAAAACATATGCCCTGGTTCAGAGACTTCTGATGATCTGTCTCCGGTATCCTAATCAGCAGCAGTCTATCCGAAATATTCTCGCATTGACATTCACCAATAAGGCCGCTAACGAGATGAAGGAAAGAATTCTATCCTGGCTGGGCAATTTTTCCACAAGTAATTTTGCTGAGAATACCGATCTTAAAAATATCCAGAAAGCATTTGAAGAGCAAGGTTTGAAGATTACGATCGATGAGCTGCATCATCGTTCTAAAAAACTACTGGATTATATTCTCCACAATTATTCCACACTGAATATAGGAACCATTGACCGTTTTAATTCCAGGCTGGTAAGAAGCTTTTCTTATGAGCTGGGACTTGCAAAAAACTTTAATCTTGAGATTGAAGCGGAACCTTTCCTGATAGAGGCTGTTGACAAAATGCTGGATCAGATCGGTGAGAATGAAACAATCTCCAATTCTTTCATGGATTATGTGGATTACAGCCTTGAAAATAATGAAAGAATCAATCTTAATAAAAACCTTTATGATTCTGCAAAGGAATTTGTAAAAGATATCCACTATGAACATCTGAAAAGCAATAAGAGCTTTGACGATACCAATTATGAAAATATAAAAAATACGCTCCGTAAAGAGATTGTTCTTAATAAAAAGCAGTCTGCAGAACTTGCAGCACAATCTGTTGAGTTATTCCAATCAAGAAGTATTGAAATTGAAGATTTTGCCCAGGGTAAAAACGGGATCGGAGGCTTTTTCACTAAAGTTATTGACTTTTACCAGCAGAAAAGATCCGGTTTTCCTTTTCCCACGACTTTGGAAGACTCTGTGATCAACAACTACAGAAAAGGAGCTTCTTCAAAATCAAAGCATAAAGAAACCGATATTTTTGAAATTCTTGATCAGCTTCTTGAAAACAGAATGAAACTGATTCTTTTGTATATTGAAACACAAAAGAAAGAGAAGGTTTTATCTGCTCTTCTGCCTTTAAAGGTAAACAAAGATATTCAGGATGAGCTTAGAAAAATTGAGGAAGAGAATGATCTTGTTCTTCTTTCAAAATTTAATATCCTGATCAATGAAAACCTCAGAAACGAACCTTCTGCTTTTATTTATGAAAAGGTGGGATCACAGTTTCAGCATTATTTCTTTGATGAGTTTCAGGACACCTCGGAATTGCAGTGGCAAAATTTTGTTCCTTTGAGAGATCATAGTGTTTCCTCGGAAAACACATCATTTACATTAGTTGGTGACCCTAAACAGAGTATATACAGGTTCCGTGGTGGAGAAAGCAAGCTGATGCTGGATATTATCAACAAAAAAGAGTTTTCTCCAAAGGAAGCCGATCTTCTTGTTTTAAAAGACAACTGGAGAAGTGCCCGAAACATTGTACATTTCAATAACGAACTTTACCGCTACCATTCTGAAGGATTACTGGAAGAGCACAAAAATATTTTCGGAGCAGATGCTGAACAAAATCCGAAATCAAAAATTGATGGCAGGGTAAAAGTGAACCTGATTGAAAACCTTACCAATGAAAATTTTTATGATGATACTTCCGAGAGCATGCGGAAAGACATTCAGGAATGCCTGAATAATGGTTTTAAATTTTCCGACATTACTATCCTTTGCCGAGGAAACTTTGATATTTTCAGCTACTCTCAAAAGCTAGGGGCTTTAAAGGTCAACTATCTTGGGGAGGAAACCAATATCAAAACGATTTCCGATAAAGGTCTTACACTGGAACTTTCCAATACTTTAAAAGCTGTTATTGAATTCCTGAGATGGGAGATTAATCCCAAGAATAAGCCATGCCTGATCATGATGATGTATCATCTAAATACGCTTGGAAAAATCAACATGCCGGATTTTACTTTAGGGATGAAAGAAATTCTGGAGATTGAAGGACATGAAGAGATTCTTCAGTTTATTCAACAGAAATATTCACTGCAGCTTAAACAGGATAATTTTCCGAGATTCAATCTTTACAATTTTATTGAATACTATATCAACGAATTTTCTGTAGACCACAAGGAAACGGATTTTTTACTCAACTTTCTGGAGATGCTTTTCAACTTTACACAAAATGCGGGGGCCAGTACCAAAGAGTTTCTCAAATATTGGGATGAAGAAGCCTCTTCTTATACTATTCAGGCTTCGGAAAATATTGATGCCATTCAGATCATGACGATCCACAAATCTAAAGGTCTCGAATTTCCCATTGTTTTTATTCCCATGATGAATAAAAACCGGGACAGTGAATTCACCAACTGGTTTGATACTAACGAAAATGAAGCATTAAAATCTGTCAATATTAATCAGTTCAGTAAAAATCTGGAAGTTTATGATGATGAGATCCTCTTCTTTAACAGTAAAAATGCTTATAAAAATCTGATCGACAGATTGTGTCTGCAATATGTAGCAACGACGCGGCCTGTTGAACAGTTATTCTTCTATATTCAGAAGGCTAATAAAACTTCTAATAATCTTGAATTGCTGGAATTCATCCAAACTAAAAATACGGAAGGCGCTGATGCATTTGACCTGTATGAGATAAATCCTGAGATGCTGAAAAAGCATTCCAAAGATAAAAGCTCATCTTTTAAGACACAGAATATTCAGGACTTGAAAAATGTCAATGAAAAAAGCACATCCATAAAGATCGCTACTCCGTCCAAGAATTATCAGGTAAGGAATGAGAAAGTAAGGATCGGGCTATTCGTTCACGAGCTTTTATCGAAGATTAATACAGAAAAAGATATCAACAAAGTATTGGAAGGGTATGCACTGGAAGGGCAGATAACACTGGAAGAAAAAAATGAAATACAGGCAACGTTACAGGAGATCGTAAGGACTTATGCTGAATTTTTTGATGAAAAATGGGAAGTAATCAATGAAAAGGACATTATGATTTCTGTGAACGGCGAAAGTTATATTTCAAGGCCTGACCGAATCTTAAAGAGTGATGAAGGCTATATCATCGTTGACTTCAAAACCGGCGAACAGAAAACAAAAGATGAAGCACAGGTGGAGGGTTATAAAAATATTCTGGAAAGCTTAGGCAAAAAGGTACTTAAAACACAGATCATTTACCTATAAATCACCAATTATACATTTTCAAAAGGTTACTATATAATTTTGATAAAAATTGATCAAAATATAAAAGGTTTTATTATTTTTATTCAGTTTAAATAATCTTGTTTTATCAGTTATTTTGACTAAAAATAAATAAGGCGGCTTCATTTATTGTTATAACCATGAAAATATATTTTATTTCCTTTATTATCAGTATAGTTGCAATGATATTCTCCGCAATTATCGTATACAATATTGCCGATTGTATAGATCCGCCTGTACCTGAAGAAAAGCATTCCTATATGCTTACAGAAAACATTGTAAAGTCTTTCTTTTTAAGTATTATGTCGGGTGCTATCGTTTTTATTACTGCGGTTAGATTACAGAGAAAAAAATAACTCTTATTGAGCTATTCGTTATAAGAAATAAGTTTTTGCCGAAACCCTGGCGGGAGCTTTACAGGATGTCGTCCAACACCTATAAAAAAACCACTATCCTGCCGGACAGCGGTTTTTATATTCTTGAAATTTTTCAGTTTTATGCATTGGCATCAGGAGTAAAAACTCTCTGAGACAATTCCTGATCAAAAAGATACAACGCAGATGGGTTATCACATACCATTTTGATCTTAGTCACATACTGAGAAGCGCTTGCTTCTTCTTCTACCTGCTCGTTGATGAACCATTGCAGGAATGATGTTGTTGCAAAATCTCCTTCTTCGTTAGCATTCTTTACAATATTGAAAATACTTTTAGTTACTACTTTCTCATGTGCCAATGCTTTTTCGAAAATATCTGTTGCAGTTTCGAACTCATGTGGAGGTTTTGGAATTTCTCCAATGATAATTTCCCCGCCTACATCATTCAAATAATCAAACATTTTATCCGCATGCATCAATTCTTCTTTGCTTTGTACTCTGAAATAGTTGGCAATACCATCCAGATCTTTTCCGGAAAACCATGCAGACATTGAAAGATAATATTGAGCAGCGTATTGTTCGTGGGCAATTTGTTCGTTAATTAATTTTGCAATTTTTTCGCTAACCATAAGTATTAAATTTATAGTCAAAAATAGGGAATAAATGCCCGAAATCAAAAGTTTTACGGAAAATTAATACAAAAAGGATGGAAAAGCATCCATCCTTTATACATTAAAAAAACAAAATTACAAGCTGTTATTTTACATCAGCAGCTCCTGTATTCATCGGCTTTTTCATCATTTTTCTTTCCTTCATTGCCATTCTCATCTTCTCTGCTTTTGCTTTTCTGTCAGCCTGCCATTTATCATATTGTTCAGGGGTAAGAATATTCTTCATATCAGCATCCATCTGTGTTTTTTTGGCCATCATTTCCTGCATTCTGGTTTGTCTGTCCATTTTATTTTTTTCAAACTCAGCTTTCATTTCTGCTCTTCTTTGATCCTGAAGTGCTTTAATTTTCGCTACCTGCGCCTGATTAAGGTTAAGATCTTTTTGCATTTGGTCTAAACGCTCCTGCTGTTTCTGATCCATTCTCTGTTTCATATCCGCAGCTCTTGCCTGTCTGTCTTGTGGAGTTGTCTGTTGTGCCATTGCAAAACTTCCCATCCCGATCAATGCTATTGCTAAAACTAATTTTTTCATTTCTTTAAAATTTTAATTAATTGTTATTTATACCTTTTTGATTATCAATTAAAACATAGGTTAAATTAACAAATTCATAAATAATGTTAAATTTTAACAAAAATAAATCAAGTAAATGCAAAAAAAAGGACAGATTATAAAAACCTGTCCTTCACACCACTTAAATATAATATATGAAAATTAATTTTTTACTAAGCTCCCTCTGAAGCCTCCTCCACCGCCACGGCTTTCCTGTCTTGGAGCAGAGCTTTCCGATCTTTGTCTGAACCCTCCGCTATTTCCTCTGAAACCGCTATTTTCTTCTCTTTTTGGAGTTTCTCTTCTTGCTTCATTATTTCCTCTGAAGCCTCCGTTACTATTTCCATTTCCTCTGAAACCTCCTCCATTGCTATTTCTGAAGCCACCATTATTATCTGTATTTCCTCTGAAACCGCCATTATCGGAATTGTTTCTGAACCCTCCTGTATTATTTCTTACTCCTTCATTGCTATTTCGGAAGCCGGAATTATCATTCTGCCCGCGGAATCCTCCGGAATTACTATTCGTTCTTGTATTCCTGAACCCGTTGTCCGCTCTGCTATCTCTTCTGATAATATCAAAGGTAGGATTATCCACTCTACGGAATCTTGTTCTGTCTACCCTGTAAATATTGATATTGATATTTCTATATCTTGGCATTACAGCATATCTAGGTACATAGTATGTTCTTCTGTAATTCTGGAAATATACAATTGGGCTGGAACCTCTGTAAAAATCATTCTGGAAAATTACAAACACTCTTGGTCCCATAATTCTTTGCAGCGCATAAAATCTATCATAATACCATCTGTCCGGATTGTATCTGTAAAAATTATTCCAAGTTGTAAAACTTGCATACAGATTATTAAGTCTCATGATCTGGTCTATCTGCCAGGGGCTTAGTCTGTTTTGTACGAAAAAGCCATTCCAGTTGATATTTATAATACTGTTTCTATAGTCGTTATAATAGCTCTGATAATAATCTTGAGGATAATAATCCTGAGGATAGTTGTAATAATAATCATCAGGGAAATAATTTCTGTCATCTTCATCGCTGTAATAGCCGTTCCCATTCTGATTATAACCATCATCTCCCCAGCCATTATTTGGATATTGCTGAGCAGACGTTAAAACGCCTAACCCAAAAGCTAATCCCAAAAATATATTTTTCATCTCTATAGTCGTTAATTGGTTAATATATAGCAGAATATCTCAATTCTACTTCTTTGATATAAATAAAAAAAAGAAGTTAAATCCTAAGATCAAACTTCTTTTAAAATATCATTAACCACCTGATAATCAAGTGTTAAATTTACACTCTTCCACTATCTTTTATCCAGCTAGCAATTTTTTTATTGAAAATCTTCTTTTCTTTTAGATCTTCCAGCTTTATATGCATTCTATAACGCCAATAGTGTGGAAAAACTGCAGGATTATTAATCCTTTCATTGTCTATATTTTTATTAGCTAAATCTGCATCTGTTGCCAGAAATTCCTGAATAGGGAAAATGGCTAACATTGCTTCGTTATACAGATGCTGCTTCATAATGATCTCCGCAAGGTGGGGTTCAAGATTCTCCGGTGCTTTTCCGTATTGTACGAGCTGCTGATTAAAATATCTTTGTGTAAGAGCCGGATCTTCTTTCCACCACTGCCTCAATGTAGAGCTATCATGCGAAGAAGCGGTAACCACATTCATATAACTGGCATTTTTAGGGTTATAGAATGGAATGTTCTCAGAAGGCATACGTTGAACTTTCAATGCTATGATCGCTAATTCATCCATTACAACCGGTACACATGCAGGAACCATACCCAGATCTTCTCCACAGATCAGCATTTTTGTTGCATTTAAAATGACAGGGAGTTTTTCCATGGCTTTTTCATACCACAAATGATCTTGTCTTCTGAAGAAATAATCGTGGTACAAATCATAGATACTTTTTTGTTCAAGCTCTGTCAGATATTTATAAGATTCTGTATTGTATACATTAAATCTTGGATGATAAACTGTTTTTCCGTTTCTTTCTTCTGTTAAAAATAAAACATTGGCACAAAGGGAAATCAATTGCTCTTCCAGCGGACCACGTGGATTCTTTTTAAAGAATTCTACCAGTTTCCTTTGGGTATCAAATTCTTTTTTAAATGAATAAGTTCCGTCTTCATTATGATCCATAAACTCAAGCGCTTTTCCACTTTCTGCTCCGAAATATTCCCATAAGATCTGCTTATTGATGAAAGGTTTGCAATACCTGTCAAAATTAAAAGGAATCTGCCATGCCTTAAATTCATCAGCTACAATAGGAACAGCAGGATAAAAGTACCCTAAAATTCCCTGTACGGCAGAAATCGGCATTCTCCATATTCTGAAGAAGCCTAAGATATGATCGATTCTCATGGCATCAAAGTATTGTTCTAACGCTTTGAATCTGTTTTTCCACCATCTGTAATCATCATCTTTCATAGCTTCCCAATTGTAAGTTGGGAATTCCCAGTTCTGCCCGAGTTCTGTAAACTGATCAGGGGGTGCTCCAGCTTGGAAATCCATCCCGAATAATTCAGGCTCTGTCCATGCTTCTACAGAATATCTGTAAATTCCGATGGGCAGATCTCCTTTTAAAGAAACCCCAAGACTATGGGTATAATCAACGGCATCTTTCAGTTGAAGGTGAAGTTGATATTGCACCCAAGCATGAAGCATTGAAAGATCATAATCTTTGCTTTTTGTTGTAAAGAACTGTGATATCTTTCCTGCAATATATTTTTTATGGGTTTTCCAGTCGTTGAAGTTAGGTGTCTTATATTTATCTCTTAAAACACAGAATGCAGAATATGGAACCAGCCAATATTCATTATCTTTAATAAACTTCTTAAAGTTACGGTCTTTATAGATTTTATCTTTTTCTGCATTGAAAACGGCTTTCAAATATTTCCATTTTCCGGCAATCATTTTTTCATAGTCAATCAGATCCAGAGCATTTAAACCTTCTTTTTCAGCCAAATACTCTTTAACTAATTCTTTCGGTAAAGAATAATCAAGTTTTTCCAATGAAATATATTGCGGATGCAGGGCATAAACAGATACTGCTGCGTAAGGATAGGAGTCTGTCCAGGAATAGTTTGCCGTTGTATCATTGATGGGAAGGATTTGAATAATACCAAGTTGAGTATCTTGTGTCCAGTCAGCAAGTTTCTTAATGTCAGCAAATTCTCCCACACCAAATCCGTCTTCGCTTCTCAAAGAAAATACAGGAACTGCAACTCCGGCATCATGATACATCTGATATCCTTTAAATCTAAAATAATGATTAGAAACAATCTGCAGAACATCTGGTAAAGGATTGGTTACTGTAAACCGATTTTCTCCGGTTTCAACATCTATAACTCTTTTCTCTTTTATATCATAAAGGCAGTACTTGAACTGGATAAATTCGTTCTCCGGAATTTCAACCGAAACTTCCCACATTCCAAAATCTGTCTGATTTAAATGGATTGCCTTTTCATAACTCCAGTTTCCCAGAGAAGCCGTATTACCAAATAAAACCACTCTCCAATCCGGATTATAAATAGGAGCTTCAATTCTGAATAAATGAGTATGCTTTTTTAAGATGGTGATCTTTTCAGGGACAAATCCGTGAAGCTTGTTATAAAGAATCTTGTTGTTTAAATAATTCTCTGGAAAATTTTTATTATTCCACTCATCAAAAATAATAAACTCTTTATAATTATGGGGAAAACTAAGATGATGCAGAACAAATTCTGTTCTCAGAACATTTCCTTTTTCATCTGCAACGCGATATTGATAAGAAATGGATTTCGAAAAATAATCAACTTCACATTTCCACAGGCCATTTTCTGCATAAAACATAGTATGGATATGAGGAGCACTACCTTCTTCACCAATTACCAGCTGCAGATTCTCTCCGGCTTTTACAATATATCCTACATTAAAGTATAGCTTCATCTATATTTTTTTATAAAAGTACATTTTAATATCGAAAAATAAAACTTATTGAATATCAAATAATCATTAAAAAACCTTCTCAAACTGATTTGAAAAGGTCTTTATATGCTCATTTATAAGGGATTAATCATTTGGTCACAAGAATCTTTTTGCTTAGTATTACTTTTCCTGATTCATCAGCAATACTTACAATATAAGCTCCGTTGACAAGAGATTTCAGATCAATTTTCTGATCCAGCGAACCGTCCTTAACAGATAAGTTCTGATTCATTACACTTTTACCAGACATATCAAAAACATTCAGTTTAATATTTCCTTTAACACTTTTGTTGTTCACATTTACATTGATATAATGTTCATCAACTCTTGTTGGATAAATATCCAGATTAGCCCCTGTGTTTACTGAAGAAGCTCTGTCATTTACAAAATACTTACTCGCAAGATCATAAATATGCAGTCCTTTTTCTCCCGGAAGCTCTCTGGCCTGTAAAGTAGTCAGATCAACTTCATACATTGAACCTCCTTTTGCAGTTCCAATAACAACTTTTCCCTGGCCGTTGACAGCAGAGCCGTTTACAGAATAATTATCCGGAATTCCGGCAATTTTTCCAATATATTTTGCTTTCAAGTCTTTTGTAAGAATTTTAAAAACATTTCCTGAAGCAGCAAAAATGTAAAAATTATGTTCCGCATCTGCAATCATGTCTCCACCAAAACCTGTTTCAATAGCGGTAAATGAATTTTTTCTGTTCGATGCATCGTCTTTAATAATGCCAAGATCATTAACAACATATTGCCCGCCTTTTTTACTGATCTCCAAAAATTGTGTCCCTGAATTGTTTACAGCATAGATATTTCCATTGTATCCTGTAGTCATCCTTGTTATATGAGAATTGATATCACATGAAGTTACTCTTGCTACATTATTTTCTACTAAAGTAATTTCTTTTGTCTGAGGATTTAAAACATAGATATTGGAAGAAAACATAGGCATATAAACCAGGGTATTATGAGATGAATCATAAGCCAGTGCAGCCATAGTTACAGCCTGAGAATTACTGAGAGAATTGCGGTCTTCTGCAATAACACCTTTCCTATTTTGTGAAAAAACCTTTACTGAAGAATCAGCGGTCAAAATTTTCTCTCCGGAAGTGCCGGTAACAGCATCAATTGCCCGGAAATCATTAAACGTTATACTTTGCGTTTCTTTTCCTGTAATGGCAAAAAAGTCTTGCTGAGCCTGTGCATTCACACCAAACAGCAGTAAGAATAAAGGGAATAAATGTTTTTTCATAATAAATAATTTTCTGATTTGTAATTGTTTTAATATGACTAAGTTACATAATTTTCAAATTAAAAAATAAAAATTATGATAATTATTACTTCACCGACAATAGCTGATTACATCAATTTGAGATAGCCAGTTTATTAAAACTTTAAAGGTCTTTATATTCTGCAGGAATCTAGCCAGTGTTATCCATAAATATTATCTCATCAATGTTTAATATATAATTTAAAATAAGAGGTATTCTATTTTTCCTTATTGTTGAGATCCTGACAGGATGACAAATACGGTAAGACAAACAAAAGTAATGATACGAAGCAACATATATATGATAAAAAGGATATGAATAAAAAAGTGGTTTCTAATGAACCACAAACATTTGTATGATATAGTCGTTTGCTTTACTCCCTAGTCTTTGTCATTCCGTAGGAATCTAGCCAGGGTTATCCATAAATATTATCTCATCAATGTTTAATATATGATTTAAAATAAGAAGTATTCTATTTTTCCTTATTGTTTAGATCCTTACAGGATGACAAATACGGTAAGAAGGGATTACAGATTCTTATAATACTTACAAAAGTAGTTCATAATAAAAAAGGAACTGTACCGATGGGGATAGAAT
>NZ_VWWP01000012.1 GCF_011752975.1 Chryseobacterium sp. Tr-659
TCTAGCCCTGATAGAAATGGTTACCCCGCAGTAAACAAGGGACAGCTCTTGGTCTTGATGCGGGAACAACGGCGCGAGGAGTAGAAATGGATAGCAGGAAATAGCTCCTGAATAAAAAAGGAAAGGTTACCTCTATTATAGGTAACCTTTATATTATATATTATAAAGAATTTATTTTTGCAGAACTCTTGTTTAACTGTTGTTATAATAAGTTCTAATCTTTTTTTATTTCTTTATAAATTACACTTAGAAATTCTGCATAGGACTTTTCAAGGCCGATAATATCTCCTGATTTAAGATTCAGTCCTCCTACCCCTGTATTATCCGGTTTAACTTTTAAAGACGAAATCTGAAAATATAAATTATCATCGTTAGCTTTTGGCTGAACCTTTACTGTGGAACCTAAAAGTTTTTTGGTTGAAATGGTATAAATTTCTCCGGGTACAATTTTTAATTTAAAAAATGATCTGGGAGACAAAATATAGTCTTTACGGTTAATGTTTATTTTCTGATCTTTTTCCGAAGACGCAAATACATACATTTCCCCATTCTTAACGGCCAATTTTTCTTTAGGTGTATAGTAAAGGGCAATTTTATAGTTTGCAGCATTGAATGCCTGCGGAGTTCCATCAACATTTTCAAAAGGCTTCAATGCAAATGTATTGGCACCAATTTCTTTTGCTTTTTTATACACCAGAGAAAAAACAAGCGCATCATCTTTTGAAAAGCCCTGAACTTCTACTTCTCCCAGGTAGGTAGCTTCTGCCGCATCTTCTTTTTTATAGAAGAATTTATCTTTATTATCATTGGTTTTTTCAACTTTAGTAAGATAAACATTTTGTGCATTGCAAAGCTGAACACACCATAAAGAAAGAATGATTACTATATTTTTCATATCTAATTATTGTTGTGAAAGTGTACCTACACATTCTTCAAGGCTATTCTCCCAATGTTTAGGTTCAATATTGTAGGTTTCCTCTATTTTGTCCAAAGACATTGTACTTCTTACTGGTCTTTTGGCTGGAGTTGGATATTGCTCTGTTGTTAAAGGTTTTAATTTTACCGGAGATCTTGAAAACTCAGCGATTTTTTTTGCAAACTCGAACCATGTTGTCTCAGGATAGTTTGAAAAGTGAAATATTCCAAAGGTTTTCTTCGGAGCTTCGATAATTTTCATGATGGCTTCTGCAAGATCGTTGGCATTGGTTGGTTGCCCAAACTGATCGGCAACAATTCCAAGTTCTTCTTTTTGCGAGAACAGATTCAGCATTGTTTTCACAAAATTCTTATTAAATTCAGAATAAAGCCAAGATGTTCTGATTATAATTGTTTTAGGATTGATTTCTAATGCCAGCTCCTCTCCTTTTCTTTTGGATTCTCCGTACACGCCTATTGGATTGGTAAAGTCATCTTCAGAATAAGGGAGATTTGTGCTTCCATCAAAAACATAGTCTGTAGAAACATGAATCAAAATGGATTTGTAGTCTGTACAGGCTTGGGCAAGATGAGCTACTCCATCTGCATTTACAGCAAAAGCCTTTTCTTTTTCTTTTTCCGCCAGATCAACAGCTGTGTAGGCAGAAGCATTGATACAGTAATCCGGTTTGTTATCATAAAAAAAATCATTTACCTGCTCCTCGTTTGTAATATCTAATGTTGCAGAATCTGTGAATAAGAATTCATATTGATGTTCAAAATCGGGAGCTATTTTTCTAATGCAGTTCCCCAACTGTCCGTTGCTTCCTATTACTGCTATTTTTTTCATTTTTCTATTATTAATTTTTAAAATATGGTTATGAGTTTTTTGCATTCTGGGATCTTAAGAACTTAACTCTGGATTGGAAATCTTTCTGAATTAAATCTACATAAAACTTATCAAATATTTCTTTGATATCTTCCGGATGAATTTCAGATTTTCTTGTTTTTACATTGAAATAAATAACGGTAACCCAAAGTACGGCATGAATTGTTTTTTCATCCAGACTTTTCATTAGGATTTCAACCTTGGCAGTTCTATCCTGAACATCGATGGTCTTACTGCTAATAACCACTTGTGTATTATATCTTACTTCTTTCAGGTAGGCAATCTCATTTTGAATCGCAATCCATGTACACCCGGTTTTCTTTGTGTATTCTTCGTATGTAAATCCATAAAATGTTTCTACGTGGTCTTCTCTGGCATTGAACATATAATCCAGATATTTCACATTATTCAAATGCCCGATCGGATCACAATCACTAAACCTCACTTTTACCGTAGTTGATACTTCTTTTTCCATTCCGCAAAAATAAAAAAACCACCTCTAAAAGAGATGGTTAGTTTTATAAATCTTTGTTAATTTGCGAAATTACTGAATTCCCAGTTCTTTCTTTACAGCTGCTGTAGCATCTGCTCCTGCTTTGTAAAGGAATGCTGGTGAATTTGCATCCATAATGTAGTCGTATCCGTTAGCTTTTGCTACTTTTTCTACGGCATCATTTAATTTTTTCTCAATAGGTCCGAAAGCTACATCTTGTTTAGCTTGCAGATCTTTTTGAGCCTTATCCTGCATTTGAGCTATTTCTTCTTGAATTTTTTGTAATTCAGCTTCTCTAGCTTTGTTTTCGTCTGCAGTTTTCTTAGGAGCTTCTTCAGTATACTGCTTTAATTTAGCTTGTCCAGCATCTGCTTTTTTCTTAATCTCAGCTTGTTTTGTATCTAAGAATGTTTTAAGATCAGCATCTGCTTTTTTCTTTTCAGGCATAGCATTAAGAACTCCCATTACATCTAAAGTAGCAATTTTTTGAGCTTTTGCCATACCTACAGACACAACCATCATCACTGCTGCAAATAATACACTTAATTTTTTCATAATTGGTAAATAAATAATTTAATTTGTTTTTAGATTTTAAATTGTAGCAAAAGTTAATTTATAAATTATTTTTTGCTTTTGCTATTAGTTTTATCTTTTGAAGAACTTCCTTTCAATAAGACATCCAATACTTTTTCTGAGTAATCGTATCTTTTCTCAACAATCAGTACATTATTCCTTGTTTTATCAAGAAGTATGCCTAATCCATTTTTTGTACGTACGGTTTCCATAGCGCTCCAGATCTGATCCTGGAAAGGCTGTACAAGATTGGTTCTCAGCTTTGTAATTTCTCCGTTTGTTCCAAAACGTAAGCTTGTTGTAGTTTTGATATTTTTATCAAGATCCATTACTTCTTTTTCTCTAAGCTTAAGCTGATCTCCAATCAACAAAACTTTTTCACTTTCAAATGCAGCCTTTTTTCTTTCATATTCAGACTGAAGGCTCTGAAGTTCTGATTCCCAGGTATCAATCTGTGCGTTCAATCTTGCTTCGGCTTCTTTATATTGAGGTAATTTATCCAAAATATACTCGGTATCTACCACGCCTATTTTCTGGGCATTGCTAAGCCCGAAAAATAGAAGCAATACGAATGTGAAAGTTAATTTAAAGTGCTTCATATCTGTGCAATTATAGTGTTTGGTTCATCAGGAAGTGGTTACGCCATCCGGACTTGTCTCCAGATAATGTTTTATCAAGACCAAGGGCAAAGTCAAATCCAATTAATCCAAATGCTCCCATATAAACTCTTACTCCTACCCCAACTGATCTTTTCAGCTGGAACGGGCTGTAAGTACTCCATGAATTCCATACGTTACCACCTTCAGCAAATGTTAGTGCATAAATTTTTGCTGTCTGGCTCATTGAGATCGGATATCTCAATTCTAAAGTAAATCTGTTATAGATTGTACCTCCTCCTTTTTGTGTAATATCTTCAGCCTGACCTCCTTCTGTAGTGGCATTTTCATAACCTCTTAAAGGGATCAATTCTCTACCGTCATATCTACCACCGAATAAACCTGTTCCTCCCATATAGAATCTTTCAAATGGCGGAGCTCCCAGGTTGCTGTTATATCCATCCATGAATCCCATTTCTGCGGAAGATCTTAAGACAAGTTTTCCAATGATTTCATTGTAGACATCTGCTTTAAACTTGATCTTATAGAATTCCATCCACTTATATTTGTCAATTGGTGACATTGTAGAATAGTCTTTCTTCTTGAACAATGAATAAGGCGGAGTCAGTTTCGCAGAAAGTTCGATATTGGATCCCATTGTAGGGAAGATCGGGTCGATACCTGCCGAGTTTCTGCTCAATCCCAGATTGACACTGAAGTTATTGGCCGTACCATTATATTCTGTTGTATCTCCAAACTGGAACGGATAGTTATTGAAGTCATACTTCTGGAACTGTATTCCTGTATATAGTGAGAAGTAATCATCCGGCCAGTTCAATAATCTGTTTAATCCTAGTGATGCAGAGAAAATGTTTAGTTTCTGTGCGCTTCCGTATTGATCTGTATATCTTACTCTTGAATTGTTCAAACTTACAGAAAGGGCTGTCGGCCTTGTTCCAAACAACCAAGGTTCTGTAAATGATACTCCATAGTTTTGGAAATATTGTCCTGCCTGAACCTGAATAGAGAAGGTTTGCCCATCTCCCTGAGGTACTGGTTTAAAATCTTTAAACTTAAGGAAATTCTTTAGTGAGAAGTTGTTAAAAGTCAAACCTAAAGTACCGATAAAGCTGTTACCTCCGTAACCTGCTTGTAACTGTACCTGAGATGATCCTTTTTCTACTAATTTCCAGTTGATATCAACGGTATTATCCTGTTGGTTTGGCTGAATATCCTGTCCGATCTGCTGAGGATCGAAGAAAGACATCCCTGCTAAATCAAAATAAGTTCTTTTGATCTCTGTTTTTTTGAACAGCTCTCCTGGTTTTGTTCTAAGTGATCTAAGGATAACGTGGTCATGGGTTGTAGTATTTCCCTGCCATGTTACTTTATTCCAGGTTGCCTGTTCACCTTCATTGATTCTGATCTCAAGGTTTACGGCATCTCCTGACACCGATTTTTCAACAGGTGTTACATTAGAGAAAAGGTATCCGTTATTCATGTAAACGGATTTGATATCAGAGTCATCTTCTTTACCGCCATCTTCTCCCACTTTTTTGTTGAATCCGACAGCATCGTAAATATCTCCTTTTTTATATCCTAAAAGTCTTTGTAAATATTCTGTAGAGTATACTGTATTCCCTGTAAACGTTACGTCTCCGATATAATACTTCTTACCCTCGTTCAATTTTACATTGATCTCGTAGTTATTTTTCTTATTTCTCCATACTGAGTCAGAAACAATTTTTGCATCTCTGTATCCTAAAGAGTTATAATAGCTGATAAGGCTTTGCTTATCCTCCTGATATTTATCTTCAATGAATTTTGAGGATTTTAAAATACCACCGATACCGAAACGTTTCTGTTTGGTTTCCTTGAATGCTTTATTTCTAAGCTTTCTGTCTGTAACGGTTTCATTTCCTTCAAACTCGATATGATCGATCTTGATTCTTTTGCCCTTATCTACATTGATTGTCCAGTCTACCAATGCAGGATCTCCGGCATTTACCTTGTCCTGAATAGTGATTTTGGCATCGGCAAAACCTTTTTTGATGTAGTCTTTCGGAATATTAGTTTTCAGACTTGAAACTAAGTTCTGTGTGATTTTAGTTCCCGGCTTAAGGTTGTTATCCTTCGCCAGTTTTTCACTTTTAGATTTACCGATACCTTTTCCTGCAAATTTCACTTCACCAAGTTCCTTCAGATCCTGTAAGTAAAATTTCAGAACGATAGTCTGACCTTCAATGCTTTGAACGTAAACTTCCACTTCAGAAAAAGATTGGGTGTCCCAAAGTTTTTTAACAGCATTGCTGATTTTCTGTCCCGGAATGTCTACACTTTCTCCTTTCGACAAGCCTGTAAATCTTAAGATCTGAGCTGGTGTATATTTTTTTACCCCATCTACAACAATGTCTTTCAGTGTATAGGTGCCTGCCTCATTTTCTGCATGTACAGCATTATTTACTTTTGTGCTGTCTTGTGGAGTTACTTGTCCATAAAAATGTGCAGAAGCAGCAAACATAATGATGGGTAATAGTCTAAACTTCATTTTATCGAGTCTTTCTTTTCTTAAATTTTTATTGGCTTTTTATCTGCTCACCGGTTAACCCGTATCTTCTTTCTTTGTTTTGATAATCAACAATACATTGGAAGAAAATATCTTTGGTGAAATCCGGCCATAGAACATTTAAAAACTGTAATTCTGCATAAGCAATCTGCCAAAGAAGAAAATTGCTTATTCTTATTTCGCCGCTGGTTCTGATGAGCAAATCTACAGGAGGAAAATCTTTTGTATAAAGATAGCTCTCAAATAGGTTTTCATTAATATTCTCTATCTCTACTTTTCCTTCTTTTACATCAGAACTAATATTTTTAACGGCTTCCAGTATTTCATTTTGTGAGCCATAGCTTATAGCCAATACAAGGTTTCCTTTTGTGTTTTCTTTTGTAAGATCTACCACACGCAGCAGCTGATCTTTTACCAAAGGAGGAAGCTTATCAAGGTTTCCTATAACATGCATTCTCAATCCTTTACTGAAGATCTCTTCTGCTTCAAGCAGTAAGGTTTCTACCAGCAGATTCATAAGTGTGTTCACTTCTTCTGCCGGACGGCTCCAGTTTTCTGAAGAGAATGTATACAATGTTAAATAAGGGATATTAATCTCATTGCATGCATTAATTGCATTTCTCACAGCATTAATGGCATTCTTGTGACCGAAAGTTCTTTCCTCGCCACGAGATTTTGCCCATCTTCCATTGCCATCCATAATGATAGCTACGTGTTTTGGTAAATTCTCAGAATTTATTTTTTCTTTAATCAACGACATATTATTCACAATAACATGGAGGTCTTCCGAACGAATATGTAAGACCTAAACTGAAAGTATTCATCCAGTCATTAGATCTTTCATCTCCAATATTTCTCTTTTTAATAAACTCTGCTTCTCTTTCTTTAGAAACCGCATAATAATTTCCTGACTGCAATAATGAAGCTCCTGTTGAAGGATCCAAAATATCAGCATTATAGGAAGTTTTTACATCTTTGGAAAGGATCTTACTGTGATCCAACTGATCCGTCAATGTATATCTGAATGTAGCTTCTGCAAATATCGCCCATGAGTGGTTAAATTTATATTTCAAACCTACTCCGAAGGGAATATGCATTGTTACTTTTTTCCCTAAAGAATAATCTGTTCTGGTTGTGAAATCCAGTTCATTGGTTGGAGCCATTGCCACGCCATCTGCATCTCTTCTGAAGTCATTCACAAGAGTTGCTTTAGGAGCATCAAACATTAAAGCACCGATACCTCCGAAAATATAAGGACTTAACATGCCCATCTGTTCATTATTTACAGGAAAAAAGTTATATTCAAACATTAAACTTGCCTCATACACATTATTCTTTCCGTATGAGTTTCTATTTCTTCTGTAATCTTCTTTTGCCGCTTTATCACTAAACTGAACCTGATTATAACCTAAATCCAATCTAACAGTCTGATGCGGGTTAAAATTAAATCTGTATAACAACCCTCCATAAAAAGGTATTCCCCAATCTGACACTCTGCTTAAATCCAACGGCTTTTGTAAAATATAATTTGTCCTTCCTACATCTCCCACTAGGTTACTCATACCTAGACGAACTCCCAATTCGTTTCTTTGTGCTTTAACACTTACCACTCCAAGGAAGGCAAGGAAGCTAAACAATAATTTTCTATTCATAAAAGAATATGGATTTATGGTTATTTTAAAATTTAATTTTTGCAAATATAAAACATTTTTATATTAATGATAATCTTAATGTTTAGTTAAAAATAAACAAAAAAACATAATTTGTTATAAAGTAAACGACAAAGTGACGAAAATATTCTTTTTTTCGTAGTACGAAAATACATCAAGTATGAAAAAACCCCCATTAAATGAGGGTTTAATGCTTTATTTTTTATTAAATAGTATCTGTACTTTATTTCTGATTCTGATCAAAAGTGGTTCTTTATAATTTTTATCTTCATCAAAATATCCGTAGCCATATCCGTAGCCGTAACCGTAGCCGTAGCCATATCCGTATCCCTGCTTCGTATTATAATCATTATAAATAAGACCTAAATGATCAATTTCGTTATTATGATATTTTTCCGTGATCATTTTCAACATATACTTTTCTGTATACTCATGACGTACAACATACAGGTTGGCATCAGAAAGCTTCATCAACTCATAAGAGTCTGCCACTAAACCTACCGGTGGAGAGTCTATAATGATGAAATCATATTTTTCTTTAAGTTCTTCAATAAATTTGATATTTCTTTCACTCATTAAAAGCTCAGAAGGGTTTGGAGGAATAGGTCCTGAAGTGGCTACATCAAGATTTGGAATTCTGGTTTTATTCACAATCTGATCAATTCCAACTTCTCCTGTCAGATAATTTGAGATTCCATATTTATTATCAATTTTAAAATCTCCAAATATTTTAGGTTTTCTGAGGTCCATTCCCAGCAGGATTGTTTTCTTATCGCTTAATCCTATTACTGATGCCAAATTGATAGAAACATATGTTTTACCTTCTCCTCCGACAGATGATGTAATCAGGATCACCTTACCTTTCTCACCCCCGTTATCCATCAGGAATCTCATATTTGCTCTGATTCCTCTGAAGGCTTCTGAAACAGAAGATTTTGGCTGCTCAAGTACTGTAAGCATATTTTCATTACTGTTATTACCGATTACTCCAAGAAGTGGAATCTTCGTTGCGCTTAGCAGTTCTTTAATGTTTCTGATCTTATTGTCAAGCAGCTCACCAATCAGGATAAATACTAACGGAAGCAGTAACATACCTAAAATAATGATAACTCTTGTCAGTTTCACATTAGGTCCTATCGGCATCTGCCCCAGGTTCTTCGCAGGGTCAATAATGGTAATATCAGACTGATTGGTTGCCATTCTCATCTGGGTATCACCTTGCCTGCTCAAAAGACTGTTATAGGTGGCTTCAATCATATTATAACCTCTTTCGGCATCCAGATATCTTCTTTCTTTTTCAGGGTAAGTTGCCAAATCAGAATTAGCACCTGAGATCTCACGATCTATTTTGTTGATTTCTTCGTAATACCTATTGTAATAGCTCCTCAAACTATTGGAGGATCCCATTTTTGCTTCATCAATAAGCCTGTTAATTTCTTTCATTGGCTCTGATGCAGGTTTATATATGGCCGCCATTTCTGACCGCTTAGTATAAAGGGCTTTAAGTTCTGAAACTGTTGCAGTAAACATACCATCTTCAAAACCTGCAGCATTCGTCCCGATCATTTTATCAAAATTCTGCGATTGGAGTGTATTTTTGATATTATTGAGAGAGGCTATTTTACTTACGATATCGGCCTTTTTCGCTTCAAGTTCTTTTATTCTTTCAAGAGATTTTTCATCTCTATCTTTAATGTTATAAAGCTTTTCCGATGTCTTTAAATAATTTAACACATTAGCGCTTGAATCTAATTTCTTACGAATATTGCTTAAATTTTCTTTTAAAAACAGATCTGTATTCTTATTAACAATATTTTTATCTGCCAGCCTTTTTTTCTGTAATTCGGCAACGGATTTATTCAGGAAATTGACCGTACTGTTAAGATTGTACCCTTTCTTAGTAATAATCATAATAGACTTGATTTCTTTATCAAAATCAACCCCTATTGTAGAAATAATTTCATCTACACTCTGATTCACAGATTTCAGGCTTACAATGATATTATCCAGTTTAATTTTAGATGGAACGGGATTTTGAAGCAGTCTGAATCTCAGATTCGGAGAGGTATACCATTCATTAATCCTGATTATTTTATTAACTGGTCTAACGTAAGGATTAATGCTCTGAAACCCTTCTATTTCATAATTATATAGATTGGTAGACTCTCCTTCTTCCGGCAGTACTACCTCATAGGCTCCTCCTCCTTTTGGAATAAGAGTGATGGGATAATTGATCTGCTGAAGATGACCTTTATCAATCTGAAGAAAAACAGATGAGTCATCCTTATCCAAATAAGTAGATTTTATAAGGCCCTTGGTAGAATAGTTCACAAAAAGGTCCAGTTCTTTTACAAGAAATTCGTTATGAGATCTCGATAAAAGCATTTTCTTTAAATAAAGGCCATCCTGATTTCCTGTATCTCCCCAGATGAAGTTAATAGACTGATTAGATTGTGTTGGAAGAAATTCTGATCCTTTACTGGATGTACTTAAAGAAAGGTCTGATGCAAAAATATTCTGTGCATAATATTTTCGGTAAACCCACGCAATGGTATAGCCAATCAACAGCATGAAAACAAACCAATACCAATTTTTAAGTACTCTTCTTAAAAAGTGTTCGAGATCAAATAATGCAAATGAACCGTACTTCTCTTTCAGAGCTTCGTTCTTTCCTACTTGTGTATCTTTTCCTGGAATCATAAGGATTAAAGTTTTTGTAGGATTGTGTATAGAGTTAATGCCGTTGTAATCGCCGTTACACCTGTAAGCAAAGTCTGAATAGGGTCTTTCCCGAATCCGTTTAAGCTTTTTCTTCTGGTATTAAGGTAGATTTCATCTCCATTCTGTACATAATAGTAAGGAGAGTTCATAATATCTTCACGGGTAAGATCTATTTTAGCAATCTTGATTCCTTCGGGAAGCTTTCTGTGTATAACAATTTCTTTTTTATCAATTGTTCTGTTCAACCCTCCGTTAATAGCTAATGCTTCGGTAATGGTAAGGGTATTTTTATGGGCTACTTTCTCTCCTGAAAGGCCAGTCGTTTCCACGTCACCAAGAATATAGTAAGTGATTCCGTCTGTATTGAGTCTTACTTCCGATTTGCCATCCTGAAAGTTTTCATTCACTTTGTCCTGTATTTCTTTGGTAACATCGTCAAGTGTTCTTCCTTCTGCTTTTACATAGCCTATTCCAAAAACATTGATATCTCCATTGGAATCCACTTTCAGCCCGTTGAAATAAAAATTCATATTTCCACCTCTGCTGACCCCGGTAGTACCGATTCCGCCAGCAATTCCTCCTCCTGAAGCAGCGGGGCTCATTGCACTACCGCCTCCAATACCGCCTGAAGTATTGTAAGAAGAATAAAACTGTGCCGCATCTCCTTTTGGGGTGGTCACAATGTTAAGATTAAGGATATCATTTTTTGTAATCCTGTATACAGGAATATTGTAGGGAACAAGACCTTCTTCGTTAATAACAAGACTTTCGCTTGGCTGTAAATATCTTACATCTTTTGTAGTGATGCACGAGGTAATTAAAAAAGGTATTATTAAAAATAAATACTTAAAGTTTTTCATCATATTCGAATATTGTTTACAAAAGTAATATTTAATTGTTAATTTTTGTTATTTCTTAATCGATATAGCAAATCTGGTAAATAAGCTCCGAAAAAACCTAATGCAATAACCACCATTAATAACAGATTTACATTAATATGTCTTAAGTAATAGGCAATTCCTACAATCATAAGATAGTAAAGAATAATATAAAAAGAAGATCTTCTATGGGTAAGATCAAGTTTTAGGAGTTTATGGTGAATATGGTTTTTGTCAGCATCGAAAGGTGATTTTTTGTTATAGATCCTCACAAGAATAACGTTTAAGGTATCTACAATAGGAAGAATCAGAATGGCCACTGCTACAACAGGAGCAGACTGAAGATGATACCTTGGAACATCCGGTAATTTTTTATCAATAAAAATATCTATAAAGCAAATGGATGTAAAAGCCAGCAAAAACCCAAGAAGCATGGAACCGGTATCTCCCATGAATATTTTATTGGTTCTGTAATTGGAAAGGTTGTAATATAAGAACGCAAGTACAGTTCCGATAATTACAACGGATAGAACAACCAGCGGGTAATTATATTCCCCTAACCGGTAATAACTTATTCCGAATAAAGCACTGCAGATCACAGAATATCCACCTGCCAGCCCGTCAATCCCATCAATAAGATTAAAGGCATTGATCAAAATAATAAAGGTAATGATACTAAAAATAATACTCACGAAATAGTCCAGCTCATATATTCCCAAAATTCCAAACAGACTTCGGATTCTGATATCTGACCCTATGACCACCAGTGAAGAAACCACAACCTGTGCAACAAGTTTTTTATATGCTCTCATCACAACAATATCGTCCATTACTCCTATATAGAGCAGAATAATTAATGAGGCAAACAGGAATTTATAAAGGTCAAACAGCTCATATGCAAATATGGAAGAGCAGATCCCTATTGAGTAAAAAATAGCAATTCCTCCAAGATTGGGAATTTTTCTAAGATGTGAACTTCTTATTCCCGGTTCATCCATCAGATTTTTTCTTCTGGAGATTTTTACAATAGTAGGAATAGAGAAAAAAGTAATTAAAAACGAGAACAAGAATCCCAGTCCTATTTTTATATAGAAAATAGGTATCCCCGATCCGCTTAAGAACAATTCAAAATTTTTCATTTTTTTATCCAGTACGTATATCCCCACAACAAAAATTCACAATACAGACTTTAACTTCATCCGAATTTTCTATTGACCGAAACAATAGCACTTACATTTGTGTTTAAATTAACTTCCTTATCAGTTTTTTCTGCCCGGCAAAAAATAACAGATAAAATATCTTTTTCTTCAAAGGCAAAGATAAAAGATAATTCTTACCAAAACGACTATACTTCAATATATCTTGAATTTTTATTTGTCTTTCTTTCATGAAAACAGCTAATTGGTCAGACATATTATAGAACATTTCTTTCTTTTTCACAAAGGCCAGATAGGCAAGAAAAGAATACACTCCCTCAAAAATCTGAAAATTTTTCAATTCTTTTTTTTTGTGGAAATATCGGGATTTTGCAAAAGCCTGTTCTACATCTGCGACTGCTTTCAGTATATCAAGCCCTTTTTCCGTATGTGTTTTTGTGATGGAATCTGTACGTTCAAGATACTGATAATGAAAATTTTGAGTTTGGGCTACAGTATCACATTCCAGCAGCAGCTGCGGAATCAGCTGTATATCTTCAAAGTGAACTCCTTTTTTAAATTTTTTCGGATCGAAAAGCTCTTTTTTAAACAACTTATTGCAGGCAAAATAACTGATATCCGAAAAAACTGAAAAATTATTTTCTAGCTGTATAACTTCCGGCATGTTGGGAAGCTGTGTCAGCTTTTGGGTAATGCTGCCCTTTTCATCCACTTTCTGAATATTACAGATCACCATTTTCGCATGATGTTTCTCTGCCAGAAGAAACATTTCTTCAAACATTGTTTCGGTAACATAATCATCACTGTCTACAAAACCTATATAATCACCTTCAGCGTGATTGATTCCAAAATTACGGGCATCGCTCAAACCGCCATTTTCTTTGGTAAAGGCCTTTATTTTTTCAGGATATTTTTGTGCAAATTCTTCAATGATCTTTTCAGAATTATCTTTGCTTCCATCATTCACCACAAGAATCTCAATATCTTTCAGACTCTGATTCACCAGAGAATCAAGGCATTTTGTCAAATAATTTTCGACATTATAAACGGGAACAATGATGGAAACTTTTGAGGGAACGTTTGTCATACATTAAAATTTCGTCAGTCGTGCATTCAGCCATCCTTTTTTAGCTTCATCAAAATCTTTTCTTGAACATGGAATGCAGTTTTCTATATTTTCATCATCGCCAAAATACCACAAATTACTGAAAGTATCACGTTTAAATGCATACTGTCTGTCATCTATCAGAACATAAAAAAGTTCATAATGTCTTTCTTTCGGGTGAGAATGCTGAATATTGATCCCTTCAATCAGATACCATAGCATTTGTGCTAAAAGCTGATGGTTCAGCTGGTTTTCAGAATAAATATTGTAGTTAAAAATTCCTACGGACTTCAGATTTTCACTCAACCCTATTTCTTTCATATAGGCACAAACTTCTCTTCGGTTCAATCCGTTTACCTGTGGATTCATAGAGAATGGCTCACTGAAACTTTCAATAGCATCACAATTCACTGTTGCCAGGTCTGCTTTTCTGAAGAAAGGTTCGGTTTTTTCGGTAGAATTCATCATTTCCGCAAGCCGGATAATATCGAATTCCACTTCTTTGATCAGCCTTACAGAATCCATTTCATTCAGATGTTTCTGATACCCTAAATGGTGGTAATTCTTAATGGAAAAATTTTTGGCTCCGAAAATTTTGCTTAAAAAAGTATGCTCATTAATGGTTTCGCCTTGCTGAAGGGAGATAATATTACTGATCTGGGTGTAATTAATGCTTTTCTTATGAAAGTTCAACGCAGAAAATAATGAAAAGGCAAAATCATTGGACCCGCCAATAATTACCGGAATGGCTCTTTTGTAATGACATGCCGACAGCACTTCCTGCAAAATATAGTGGGTGTCCTGAACAGACTTCCCAGATACCAGATCTCCAAGATCTACAACCGGAATTTCGAAATCCATCTGTGAAAGCTTGTAAAACTCTTTCCTTACTGCTGTAAAATCCTGTACTTCCGCATCTCCGCCTGCCCCTCTGTAATCTGATACAAACAAAAGAACAATACTGTCTTCTTTGATATCTTTTGTAATCCGATTTCCTATCTGCCAGCTTTCTGTTTTGAAATTTCTTGGTGAAATGATAAAGTCTTCGAAATCCATATTTTATTTTGAAATGTAATAATTGATTAATTGCTTGACATAACAAACATACAAAAAAAGCCTTCCTTGAGGAAGACTTTTGATAAGATATAAAATTATTTCTTAGTTACTTTTTTATAAATTTAGACTTTATATTTCCTTTTATGGTATGAATATCAATAAAGTACAATCCTGAAATCAAAACACTTATATCAATTTTTTCTTCTGAAAGATTAGTTTTCGAGTGTATTATTTTCCGCCCGTTATTATCATAAATGTCATAACTTATTATTTTCTCATCTGATGTAATATGCAGAAAATCTTTAGCCGGATTTGGGTATACTTTCACACTCTTCAATACTGCTTCTGAGGTTTTCAGACTACCTGCATTAAAAAAATATTTCTTACAAAAAACCGCTAACAAGCAATGTTAGCGGTTCTATTATTCTATTGAATTATTATTTTTTCTTAGCAGCAGGTTTCTTAGCTGCTGTTGTTTTCTTTGTTGTAGCTGCTTTTTTAGCTGCAGGCTTTTTCTTTTCTGCAAAGGCTTTAGGATCCTGATCTGTAATCCATTTTTTAACCTCATCTAAAGAAAGCTCTTTCAATTCGTCTGCTTCATATTTTGTATCGTCTGCTTTCTTCGGAATTTTGAACATCGCTTTTCCAAACTTAATGAAAGGCCCCCATCTTCCGTTTTCAATGGAAATTTTTTCTTTTTCCCATTGCTGGATATATCTGTTTGCTTCTTTTTCAAGTTTCGCATCAATTAATTCATTGATATCGCTTTGAGAAAGATTTTCGAAATTGTATTTTTTCGGAACATTCACAAAAATATCTTTGTATTTGATGAACGGCCCGAACCTTCCTGTTCCTTTTGTTACCGGCTCTCCTTTATACGTTGCAATCGGAGCATCAGCAATTTTCTTTTCATTGATAATTTCCTCAGCTCTTTTTTGGTCTACAGAAAGCGGATCTTCACCTTTCGGAATACTGATATAGGTTTCTCCCCATTTCACATAAGGCCCGAATCTTCCAACTCCTACTGAAACCGGCTGCCCGTCAACTTCACTTAAATCAAAAGGTAATTTGAACAGCTCCAGTGCTTCTTCAAAAGTAATGGTAGCAATATTTTGGCCTGTCATTAATGAGGCGAAGATCGGTTTTTCTTCATCATCCGTCTCACCAATCTGGATCATAGCTCCAAACCTTCCGATTCTTGCGTGAACATTTTTTCCGGTCTTAGGATCTACTCCTAATAATCTGTCTCCTGTTGCACGGTCTGCATTTTCTTCTACATCTTCAATTCTTGGGTGGAATTTTGAGTAGAAATTCGTCATCATTTCTTTCCATTTCTGGTCACCGCTTGCAATTTCGTCAAAGCTTTCCTCTACTCTTGCTGTGAAACCATAGTCAAGGATTTCTCTAAAATTATCGGTTAAGAAATCATTCACTACCTCACCTATGTCTGTAGGAATGAATTTATTTTTATCTCCCCCGAATTTTTCATCAAGGACTACTTTTTTAATCTTATCTTTTACCAGAGACATTTTGATCACCTCACGGGTTTGTGGCTCAATCTCTCGTTTATCCACATATTCTCTGTTCTGGATGGTCTGAATGGTTGGAGCATAAGTAGAAGGTCTTCCAATCCCTAATTCTTCAAGCTTTCTTACCAATCCCGCTTCCGTATATCTTGCACTTGGTCTTGTGAATTTTTCTGTAGCGGTAATGGTTTTATAATTTAAAACTTCGCCTACGCTTACTTTCGGCAATAGTTTTTCATTGTTCTCTTCATCATCATCTTCCGTCTTTACAATCCCATAAGCCTTAAGGAAACCATCAAATATGATAACTTCTCCCTGTGCTTCAAAATGGTGTGGTAATGATGCATTTCCGATCTCGATTACTGTTTTTTCTATTTTGGCATTGGCCATTTGAGAAGCAAGTGTTCTTCTATAGATCAGCTGATAAAGTTTATTCAATTGAGCATCACCTATACTTTTCACTCCAAAATCTGTAGGGCGGATCGCTTCGTGAGCCTCCTGTGCTGAAGCTGATTTTGTGGTATAATTTCTTGGAGAAGAATATTCTGCCCCATATTCTGATATAATCTGTTTTTTTGCTCCTTCAATAGCTTCCTGAGAAAGGTTTACCGAGTCTGTTCTCATGTAGGTAATGAACCCTTCTTCATATAATCTTTGTGCCAGACGCATGGTGTTGGTCACATTATATCCTAATCTTGAAGATGCTTCCTGCTGTAAAGTGGAAGTGGTGAACGGAGCAGATGCTGAACGTGTTCCTGGTTTGGTTTCTACATTCAGAACTTTAAATTCTGTAGTTTTCGCCTGCTCAAGGAATTTTTCTGCCTCTTCTTCTTTTTCGAAGTCTTTTTTAAGTTTGGCAGCAATCTCCTGTTCTGTTTTATTTAGAAATATCCCGTCAAGTTTAAAGCTTGCTTTGGGTACAAATTCACGGATTTCTTTTTCTCTTTCAACAATTAATCTTACGGCTACAGACTGTACTCTTCCCGCAGAAAGGCCTGGTTTTACTTTTTTCCATAGTACAGGCGACATCTCAAAACCTACGATTCTGTCCAGCACTCTTCTTGCCTGTTGAGCGTTTACCAGATTCTGATCAATATCTCTTGGATTGTCAATTGCTTTTAGAATAGCATTTTTGGTAATCTCATGGAAAACAATTCTTTTTCTGTTTTCCGGCTTCAGCTTCAATTCGTCTGCCAAGTGCCATGCAATGGCTTCTCCTTCGCGGTCCTCATCGGAAGCCAGCCATACCATCTCTGCTTTTTTTACTGCCGCTTTTAATTCGGTTACCAATTTCTTTTTGTCTGCTGAAACTTCGTAATCAGGACTGAATGTAGCTAGGTCTATCCCCATTCCTTTTTTAGGAAGATCCCGGATGTGTCCGAAACTGGATTTCACTTCAAAATCCTTTCCTAAATATTTCTGAATAGTTTTTGCTTTTGCCGGGGACTCTACGATTACTAAATTTTTCGACATTCTAAAAATTTTTGCAAAAGTAAAGCTTTTTTATTATATACTTTTTGTTAAACGGGTTTAATTTAAAAACCAAGCTGGTTTCCCCAACTGTTTAAGCACTATTTGTTAAACAAACAAGTCCTTTGTACTGTTGGTTTTAGCCTGTTATTAGCTTTTCAATATGTAATGATATAGAAATTTTCATCAGCTATAATAGACACGAAAAATATATTTTAGACTGAAAAAGTGAAAAATAAGGCTCAAAAACACTCGTTAAAAACTCATTTTCAAGCGTTAACGTTTTATAATTTTCACAATCTTTACGGAATTATTTATTCTAATCAAATAAATTCCCGAGATCAGAAAGGAAACATCCGCTTGATGATTTACAAACGTCCCGGATGTTACCAGCTGACCTAAAAAATTATAAATCTTGTATTGGTATTCTTTACCTTCTTCGCCTTTAATATAGAGAGTATTGGAAACAGGATTTGGGTACAAAACGATTTCCGTATCTGATGTTTTCATTTCCGCATCAGCAGTCTCCAAAATAGGTCCTCCTAACACGACAGGTTGTTTTGAAGCAGGCCCTTCTTCATTTCCATTCGCATCATATTCTATTTTTACACACCGGCAGCCGGTTCCAAAATAAGGATCATTATTATCGTGAAAGGTCATTAATCTATTGGTATTCGTATCAAAAAGTAAATTGACCGATCTTCCCAGATAGTTTGAAGCCAGGGCATCTGTCCAGATTGCAGGATACTGGAAGTTGACCACATTAAAAGTTCCTTGTGGAGACTGGTTGCCAATCACACTTCTAAACCCTCTTGATCCTGAATCCGGATAATTACCCACCGGATACGAAGGATCACTAAATAGATAACCGATTGTAGAATTAGAAGTATTCCTTACCCTAACTCCTGAATAATCCGTTGTAAGAACGTAAGATGTAGCTATATTTTTGTCTTTTTTATACCATGGAGTCTGTCCAAAATCAGCTCCTGAAACTATTGCCGAATTGGTCAGATCCGGGATACGCCATCCTTCAGGGCATGGATCAAAAGGAGATTTCTTCCCACCCCTTCCCCATCTATCCGGTGCCAGATTAGGCTCTGTTGACAGCCAGTCTGTTCCGTTAGTATAGTTGGGTGTACCACTGTTAAAAGGAGCAAATGTGCTCGGAATCATGTATACCAAAGGATTTTTGACAGAGTAAGACAATATTTTGGAAACTTTATCGGCAGGTTTATCGGCAGTTTGTACACCCGATGCAGAAGAATATACATCATAAGGTATAATATAATTTCCGGAAAGGTTGTTATAAACGGCCGGAGTAAGTGTGGAATAGGAAACCGTTCCACTAGCCGTAACTGTTCCCAAAAAGACATTATAAGAACTTCTATTGTCTGCATTCTGAAAAACAGGAATAGGATCTTTTCTCCCCCATTGATAATGTAATCCTGTGGCTGCGCGTATTTTGGACAGTTCACCTGCGGTAGGTGTAAGAGGATTTACAATATTGGGAAATGCGTCTGTTGCTCCCAAATTACGATCCATAAATATTGTCTGTAAGGGAACATCTGCTTTCGGCACATAATTTACATAGTTTACTGCTGCAGCTACCGGCACTTCTGTTGTATACACATAAGATGTAATCGGAGTATCTGTTACCCAGATATGCCAGCTCCAATATACCGGAGCCGTAATACTTCCATTATGGAGTGTCACAACTGCATTCCCACTTTGATTAGGAACAACCGCTACTGATATTTTTGAATTTACAAGATCCTGAAGTGAAGCAGGTGAAGGATTAACCACAGAAACATTACTGATAAGATTGACATTACTGGACCAAAGAACATTTGCTTTTAAATTATTAAAACTTGAAGTATTCAATATTCCAGGATTATTTAAAAGTCCGCTTTGCACTGAAAAAGCTTTACTTACCGGAATTTCTATTACTGAAAGTGAATTGTTTTTTACGATCTGATAGCTGTTGGGATTATCAATACCTTCGTTATATTCTACTACAGCAGGAAGATATTCTGTAGGAAAATCATAATCATTTACAACATATAAAGGATCTTTTATACACCTGCACCCATTAGCATCTGAGGTATACATTCCGGACAGCGGAAAATAAAAATAACGGCCTTTTATATCAGGATAATTGGGATCCGGAATATCGGGCTGTGTTTTATCGGGAATCATAGACAACCCTCTTACACTTACAGCTGGCGATGTATCAAAATGCCGAGTCATTGTTGCTGTCCATAATGCAATATGATGCTGGTCTGTATATTGCCCTAAATGAGCACTCCGTATAAGCTGTCCGTTACCCGGAAAGACTCCCATATCACTTCCTCCGGCATTGGAGAGATCAAAGCCAAGGTTTGGATATACTTTAAAGCCTGTCATAAATCCGGGACTACCTGCATCGGTAGGTTTTATAATATGATATTTATTGGTTTCAAATGTATTTTTCGGCATATTCGTTTTCACTCCAAAAGGGGAAAAGTCTATTCTTATATCATCAATATATGCCGGAGAAGCCAGATTAGCGACAAGCACGGAAGGAATCCTCCATCCGTTCGGACATGGATCATAATAAGATTTATCCCTGTACGGCTTTGCACTGTCATCAGTATTATAAATAGTTTCAATTGTTCCTTGCGAATTATCTGACCAAAGATTAAGCTCCGAAAGCCTGTTGTCCGGCAAAGCAGTTGATTTTCCAAACCAATTCACAGGAAGATTGACATTATTATTGTAATAAGCCTGGCCGGAGTTATCATCTTTATTAACATAGATAATGCTCAGTGGATTTTTTACAGAAAGCCTGAGGTTGTTTGTTACCTCTGCATTTGAAAGCAGAACAAACTTTCTGAGATCATCAATACTTACAGCATTGGTCATATTCTTTGCTGCTCTATGTCTTACGCGGCCTGCTGACCCTGAAACTTCATAGAAGTCATTCCCTCTAGTAACCAGAGGCGGAATTGGATCTTTTCTTCCCCATTGGTAAAGAAGCCCGATATTTTTGTTCCAGTCTGATGATGTGATGGAACTCGTCAGCGCACCGAGGTTTCTGTCCATCCATTTCCAGTCTGAATCCGGAATTGGCTCCACAGTTCCGTCTGATTTCATTCTTTTAAGATTGTTAAAACTTTTGTAAGAGGTTCCATTGGAAGGATCATCAGTTACCCAAACATGCCAGCTCCAATAGATCTCACCGTTTACTCTGAAAGCCACTACAGCATTTCCTTTTTTAGTTTTATTGATAGGAACTTTTATTTTAGCATCCTGCCCGGAACCTACCATTTCCAGCGCATAGTTTACTCCTGATTTTATTAATCCATGTACATCTTCCCACAATACATCAGTAGTTATTGTTCCCGCAGGAATACCACTGCCATTTAAATATCCACTTCCATCCCACATCGCATAAGCTTTTCTTACCGGGATCCATAATCCTTCACTATTCTGTGC
The DNA here is from genome assembly GCF_011752975.1 of Chryseobacterium sp. Tr-659. Lineage (GTDB taxonomy): Bacteria > Bacteroidota > Bacteroidia > Flavobacteriales > Weeksellaceae > Chryseobacterium. The sequence continues at coordinate 21,090 of NZ_VWWP01000012.1, forward strand.
CGGATCAAAAATATAACTGTTAGGTGCTTTTTTCCAATCGGGAATTAGAATCTTATTTACATATTCATGCAATGGTCTGCTCAGCGAATCTGGCTTTTCAACAGCCACAGCATATTCTACACATGTCTCTGGGATTAAATTTCTTTTTGAAATGATATTACCCTTCGAACATATTCCCATCAATACCAGGCAAAGAATTGCCGTTAATTTTTTAATTGATTTTTTCATACCTTATTGATTATGTGTTGATAACGAAGTGCAATTTTTAAGCCTATATCAACAAAAAGAGATTTATTTTATAAATAAAAATAACATATTTCAATTACGTTATTAATGACACAAAAATAAAGCATTTTAAACATTACATACTTCAAATTTCATCACAAAAAAAAAGACAGCTTTTTCAAGCTGTCTTTTAATAGTATATAATAAGAAGGATCAATTTACGGAAGAATATAGCTTTTATAACCATCTATTGAGAATCGCCCCGCTTTAATATTGTTAAATATTGAAAAGACCACAAAATTAAAGACTACAAGTGTAATAATAAATGCATAAATCATATTCTTTACTCTTGGAGAAACAACATACATTGCATTCGGAATAATTATATACGCGAACCCGATGAATGCCCCTGCAAGCCTTGACGAGAAGATGGGGTTATTTCTAAAAATGAAATACAAACAGACTCCGATTACGGCATAATTTCTATGATATTCATAATAGGGGTACAATTCTTTCATTTTATTATCAAAGACAAAGAGGAAGAAAGTCAGAATAGCCATCATTACTTCAGGAATCCCGATAGCACCGTTCAATCGTTGTATGCTTTCGTTCATATATCCGTTGAAACCTTCTACGAGCATATTTTCTGATGCCATGCCATCCAAAAATCCTCCGAACGATCTATAAACCTCAAACGGAGACAGAAATACTGAACCTATAATCATGATCAGCATCACTGTTTTATTCAAAGGGACACGAGCAAGCCAATACATGGGAAGAAACAAATAACATACACTATGTATACCTGAGCCTATGAATATGAAAAATAAATAATGCCAGAATTTCCGTTCTTTGATATACCTTATAGCGAAATACACAATAAACGTCCCCAGATTTTGCCTTATCTGCCCACTTTCCCCGATAAAAAAGTTGGGAATAAACATAAACAGCGTAAAGGTAAAGGGATAAAACGTGTTGTCTTCCGTGTACTTCACTTTAAAGATCATCGCTAAAATAGCAATAACAAGCGTCACCATATAAAACGGAGCATCCAGAACATTGAGCAGGAATTTATTGATAAGCGTATACAGCCATTCCACATCCAGAGTGTCCGGTCCCTTCATATGGAGCATTTTCATAAAGATACTGTAGTAGCTTTTGGTATCAGAATAGATATAAATTCCTTTGTAACTTCCGTAGTCAGGTCCAACATCTTTTCTAAAACCTACAATAATGATAAAATAAATTGCCAGGAACCAAAACCACTTTTTATCTACCTTTTTCCCATATACTTCCTGAATACTAAAGAAAAGCATATAGATAATCGCAATGATGTAATATGGATGTAGTAAAGTCATGCTAGATCTCTGATGTATTTTTAAACTGGTGATATGCTATGATCATTCCTGTCAGAATTAAAGGTAAAAAAAGTCTTACTTCCCAAAAAAGCCCCACTAAAGTAATCATAATAAGATAAGGAATCGAAAAGAAAAAATATTTTCCAAAAACTTGTCTGTTTTCAGGATCTGTACAAAGCTTATAGATAAAATAGATTACCGTTAGGGCAAAGACCAATCCTGCAAGATTGAAAGGACTTGAAAAGTTTCTGTTGATATAAAATCCTTCTACAAAGGTAGTTTCTCTGTTTGCCAGCAGCGCTCTTAACCCCAGGTAAGGAAGAAGAAAAGCAACAACCAGCGGTATGAGTTTCCAAATGATCCTATAATTTCCTTTTTTCAATTCGTCTATATTAAAAAATACTGCGGCAAAAAAAGCAATGTTAATGCATGCTGTCTCTCTTACCAGTGTAGAAATTCCGATTAAACCGATTAGAATAAAAAAGAATATATTTTTCTGGGTATGCAAATATTTCAGAGTTAAAAAAACACCCGCCAGATAACAAAACAAAGCGATAATATCACAGTTGGTAGGTGCATACTGAGTGATTACAATAAAAAATACGGATAAAAGATGGATGATTCTCCTTGCGTTGATATTTAAAACCAAACCTATTGGTTTAAGTTTAAATATGGCATTCAAAATCAATGAACAAAACAGGAAGAATATGCTGTTCATAAGGAAAAGCCCATGATAAAAGGGAGTTCCGTTTTTGGATAAAAAATCTTTAAAAAAGGAAAGAGGCCCGTTGATAAGGTTATACATCAGGTCTGTCATCAGTACACTCAGGTAATTGGGAATCACTCTGTACGCGTATACTGAGGAGAATAAAAAATCGGGAGTTTTTTCTGATGTTTTCAGCCTTGTGTAGGAAGATTCAAACCCGTAATAAGACATGGCAAACAGCAGAAGCGGAAGTACTATAACAAATAGAAATCCGTTTATTTTTTCATCATTTCTTTTCAACATATCTAAAACAGATTCTTATTTTTTTAATAATAATTGTGATTTAAAATACATTTCTATAAAAGGGAACTTTTGCAAAAGTAGAATATTTTTTCATTCTTCCTAGAATATTTTATTGATTTTCAGCCAAAACTTATCTTCAACTATTTTGAACTAATTCTTAAAAATTTAAATTTGCAGACTTGATTTAAATGCAATGCATCGCTTTTTTATATTTTTATATTATCTGATCTCCAAAAATAAGATCCTTTCTGTACTCACAGCTTTAGGAATTGCCGTTTTATGTCTCTTCTTTGCTTCCAGGATTAATTTTGAGGAGGACATCAATCAGATTATTCCTAAAAACGAGAAATCAGATCTTACAGCAAAGGTTCTTAAACAGCTTAACTTTTCGGATAAGATCATTGTAATCATTGAAAACAAATCCGGAGAAGACAGCTTTCTGCTTTCTGAAACTGCAGATACTTTCCTGAAGAAAATTGAGCCTTTACAAAAGTATATCGGCTCTGTTCAGGGGAAAGTGAATGATCATGAAATTTCAGAAACCTTTGACTTCGTCAACCAAAACCTGCCATTGTTCCTTAATGAAACAGATTACAAAGAGATTGAAAATAAGCTTCAGAAAGACAGCATTTCCAAACAGGTAGAAAGCAATTATATTTCTTTGGTTTCTCCCACAAGTCTTGTAACAAAAGAGTTTATCAAAAAAGATCCTCTGGGACTCACCTTTCTCGGAATCAAAAAATTAAATGCATTAAACATAAGCAAAGACTTTAAACTTGAAGACAGCTACATTGTAACCAAAGATGGAAAAAATCTTTTACTTTTCATTGACCCTAAGAATAAAAGCAATGATACAAAAGCCAACGAAGCATTTGTAGATCAGCTCAATCTTATAAAAGACAGCATTAACAAACAATTTAAAGGAAAAACGGAACTAAGTTATTTCGGTTCTCCGGTAATTGCTGTAGCCAATGCTCAACAGATCAAAAAAGATATTCAGAATACAGTGGTTATTTCTTTGACCGTGCTTTTGATCCTGCTGATCTATTATTTCAGAAACTTCTTTACACCCATCATTGTCTTTTTACCAACTGTTTTTTCGGTACTCCTGGCCTTACTGATCTTGTATTTTATTAAAGACAAGATCTCAGCAATTTCATTAAGTGTGGGTGCCATCCTCATCGGAATCACGATAGATTATGCCTTGCATATTCTTACCCATTATAAACACAATAACAATATTGAGGAACTTTATAAAGAAATTACACAGCCCATTGTTTTGAGCAGTGCAACAACTGCCGTTTCCTTCCTGTGTCTTGTTTTTGTACGTTCCGAAGCGTTGAAGGATCTTGGCCTCTTTGCCGCCATTACAGTCATTTTATCTTCAATTACCGCTCTCATCATTGTTCCTCAGCTTTATAAACCCAAAGCATTAGAAGAAAAGCATAACACCAACTTTATTGATAGAATCGGGTCTTATCCTTATGAGAAAAATAAGCCATTAATCATAGGATGCACTGTCATTATTATTGCCTGTCTTTTCGGGTTCAGACACGTGGGCTTCAATGAAGATATCGGGGATCTGAATTATATTCCTAAAGAGCTGAAGATCAGTGAAGCCAAACTACAAAAGCTTTCGGATATCACTTCAAAATCTATTTACACCATTTCCTATGGAAATTCAGAAGAGCAGGCGCTGACCAGGAATTCGAATTTGAATAATTTCCTCGAAAAAGAAAAAAAAGATGGCAAAATCCTAAGCTACAGCTCTATTGGCAATATCGTTCTCTCTGAAAAAGATCAGCAGAAAAAGATTGAGGAATGGAACCGCTTCTGGAATGACAATAAAAAAAATCAGATCATTTCCGAATTGATCAGCAATGGAAACAAATTCGGGTTCAACAGTTCCGCATTTGATAATTTCAATGAGGTTTTACATAAAAACTATGCTACACTAAGTCTGAAAGATTACGAAAAAGTAAAAGCACTTCAGATCTCAGAATTCATGAGCCATGAAAATGGTTTCTACACGGTTTCTAATGTGGTAAAAGTGGATGAAACCAAAAGAGATGCCTTCATCAAGGATATTGAAAAAAAGCACGATGCTCTTGCTATCGATCGCCAGCAGATGAATGAAAACTTCCTCGGGCTGCTGAAGAGGGATTTCAGTACTTTGATCAACTATTCACTTTTAGCAATCATTTTAACGATCATTGTTTTCTTCCGGAATTTTGAACTAACTGTTCTTACCATGTTCCCCATTGTTCTAACGGGTGTTGTAACAGCCGGAATTCTTTATTTTTTAGGTTTGGAATTAAATATCTTCAGCACCGTGGTGTGTACACTGGTATTCGGTGTAGGAGATGATTTCAGTATTTTCCTTACACAGGCCATGCAAAAAGAACACACAACAGGAAAGAATGAATTGCCAACCTACAGAATTTCAATTATTCTTGCGGTCTTCACAACAATCCTTTCTATTGGCTCCCTTATTTTTGCCAAACATCCTGCTTTACATTCGCTGGCTTTGGTTGCTTTAATAGGGATGTTCTCAGTGATTATTATTACATCTACATTATATCCTTTCTGGTTCAGATTACTTATCACCAACCGTGCAAAGAAAGGGCTGTCTCCCATTACATTCAGAATGTTCTTCCAGTCCGTTTTTTCGTTTCTTTATTATGGATTGGGCGGATTGATATTCTCAGCTTTCGGAAGTTTTTTTGTTAAAAACTCTAAAGGCAGAACTTTAGACATCATAAAACTAATTCTGGCGAAATTTTTAACATCCGTATTGTATTCGAATCCTTTTGTAAAGAAAAGAGTTATTAAAAATACGGCTGAAGATTTCAGCAAACCTGCAGTAATTATTGCCAATCATACTTCTTTCCTGGACACCCTGGCTATTGCCATGGCCACTCATAAAATCATTTATCTTGTTAATGACTGGGTGTATCAGTCTCCTGTTTTCGGAAAACTGGTAAGAGCACTGGGATTTTATCCTGTTTCCCAAGGGATAGAAAATGGAATGGATAAACTAAAAGAAAAGATTGAGCAAGGGTATTCTCTTGTTGTATTTCCAGAAGCGGAACGTTCTTACACCAATGATGTAAAGAGATTCCATAAAGGGGCATTTTATCTTGCCGAACAATTCGGATTAGATATTCTTCCTCTTTATATCCACGGAAATTCTGAAGTACTGCCTAAAGGAGATTTCATCATCTATGATGGAAGTATTACAGTGAAGGTAGGTAACAGAATCATCAAGGATGACATGAGCTTTGGTAAAAATTACTCTGAGAGAACGAAAAAGATCAATGCTTATTTCAGAGAAGAGTTCGCTAAACTAAGAGAAGAGGTTGAGGATGAAAATTATTTTAAAAAGAAATTATTCTTAAGTTTCTTATACAAAGATGCTGAAGTAATAAAGGCTGTGAAAGATGATTTCAACACCAACAAATCAGTATATTTTGAGCTCAACAAATATATCTCCTCCGACGCAAGTATTCTTCATATTGCTGATGACTTCGGACAAAAAGATGTTTTATTAACATTATATCAGGCGAGCAGAAGAGTCTTTTCACTGATCAGAAATGATGAAAAAAGAGAAACCGCCGCCCATAGTTACCTGATAAAAAGAAGAAAGATACATTATATAAAAGACCTTTCGGAAATCAATAAAACAATTGATGTGCTTTTGATCTCGGATGACGGTTTTAAAACGAATGATCTTCCGGTTCATCCTGACACCATCATTTTTATAAATACCAAAGACACTTCGTTTGTAAGTGAAAATTATACATTAGAATTGAGTACTGAATTCATAAAAGTATTTAAAGCCCAATAATAAATATGAAAAACATATTTTTGTAAACGCTAAATAAAAACTAATGAGAAAGAATATACTTGTCATATATTATTCACAAACCGGCCAATTGGAAGATATTGTGAGAAATATAGCCAGACCTTTTGAGGCTCGAAAGGAAGAATATGATATCACCTATTATAATATTCAACTGAAGGAAGACTTCCCTTTTCCATGGCCAAGTGATGTTTTTTTCAACACTTTCCCGGAATCTTATCTACAAATTCCAAAAGAAATAGTACCTCCGTCAGAAGAGATACTTCATAAAAAATATGACCTGATCCTGTTTGGATATCAGGTGTGGTACCTTACTCCATCCATCCCGATTATTTCCTTCCTGAAAAGTGATTATGCAGGAAAGATTCTCAAGGATACACCTGTGGTTACCATTTCCGGAACCAGAAATATGTGGATGCTTTCACAGGAAAAACTCAAACTCTATTTAAGAGACTTAAAAGCCAAACTTGTAGGAAACATTGCCCTGGTAGACCGCCATGATAATTACACCAGTGTACTGACCATTCTTCGCTGGCTGACAACGGGGCAGAAAGAAAAGTCCGGGATGCTTCCTGCAGCAGGTGTTTCCGATGAAGAAATTTCCGGTTCGGTAAAGTATGGCCAGATTATTGAAAAACATTTTAAGAACAATGATCTTAATGCTTTACAACCTGATCTTGTTAAAAACGGGGCCATTGAAATCCGTCCGTTTCTGGTACGGGTAGAGAAGGTGGGTAATAAAATTTTTACGGTATGGTCTAACCTGATAATCAAGAAAAAAGAGAAACGTCCATTGCTGATAAAATTCTTTAAGGTATATTTGATGGCTGCGATATGGATTATCTCACCTGTCGTGTTGGTATTACACCTGCTTACTACCCCAATATTTTGGTTTAAAAGACAAAAACAAAAAAGATATTTACAAGGAATTAATTTAAAATAGAATGTACGACGTATTTATAACAAAAGCATCAAAATACTTACCCAATGAGCCGGTAGCGAATGATGAAATGGAGACTTATCTTGGGCTTATCAATGATGCGCCATCTAAAGCAAAATCACTTATCCTAAGAAATAATAAAATTACGACAAGGTACTATGCTTTAGACAAAGAAGGAAACCCTACGCACTCCAATGCGCAGCTTACTGCAAAAGCAATAGAAGGACTTTTTGACGAAAATTTCAAAAAGGAAGATATGAAATTATTATCTGTAGGAACTACTTCACCGGACCAGATCCAGCCTTCTCACGCTTCTATGGTTCACGGTGAACTGAACATCGGAAAATCTATTGAGATTAATACTGCAACAGGTCTTTGCAACTCGGGTATGAATGCTCTTAACTACGGATTTCTTTCTGTAAAAGCAGGTGTACAGGATAGCGCAGTATGCGCAGGTTCCGAAAGAATGTCTGCCTGGATGACTGCAGATAAATTCAACCATGAAGCCGAAAACCTGATATTACTGGAAGAGAGACCTATCATTGCTTTCAAAAGAGAATTCCTTAGATGGATGCTTTCTGATGGAGCCGGAGCTTTCTTATTGGAAAATAAACCAAGAGAAACAGGAGTTTCTTTAAAAATAGAATTCATAGATTTTTATTCTTACGCTCACGAGATTGAAGCATGTATGTATGCAGGATGCGACAAACAGGAAGACGGAAGCTTAAAATCATGGGCAGATTACCCTTCGGATGAATGGTTGAAGCAATCTATTTTCGCGATTAAGCAGGATACGAAAATCCTTGATAAATATATTCTTGTAAAAGGAGCTGAAAGTTTAAGGGCTTCTTTTGACAAACATAATCTGGATCCGGATAAAATTGATCATGTTTTAGCACATATCTCTTCCGGCTATTTCAAAGATGGACTGAAAGATGAGTTTGCTAAAAAGGGAATGGATTTCCCGGCTGAGAAATGGTTCTATAACCTTTCTGACATCGGAAACATCGGTGCTGGCTCTATCTTTGTTGCTTTAGAGGAATTAATGAATTCCGGGACATTGAAAAAAGGAGAAAAAGTACTTCTTTGTGTTCCTGAAAGTGGAAGATTTGCTTATTCTTGCTCACTGTTAACGGTTTGCTAATGGAAAACAGATTACCCACCTCTGATAAAGATTTTGTAGAAAGCCTTATTCCGCAGCGTTTTCCTTTTGTAATGGTACATGAGCTTACGGAATATTCTGAAAATCATCTTACATCGGGATTTGAGATAAAAGAAGGCAATCTCTTCATTCAGGACGGTTTTTTTCAGGCTTCAGGGCTAATAGAACATCAGGCACAAAGTGTTGCACTTCATACCGGATATAAATATTATCTGTTGGGAAAAGATGCTCCTACAGGGTATATTGGAGCCATCAAGTCGTTTGAGGCTGAAATACTGCCTAAAACAGGAGATCACCTGAGTTCTGAGGTAACCATCCTTAATGAGATAATGGGAGTAACGTTAGTAGATATCGTAACCAGACTGAACGGTGAAGTGATTGCAAAATCACAAATGAAAACCGCTGTAAAATAACTGAAAATGGAAATAAAGGAAGATAATATCATTAACATACACAACTTTTTACCTCATCGTGAACCGATGTTGATGGCAGACTATATTCTGGAACTGACCAAGGAAAAAGTGGTGACTTCCTTTGAAATTAAAGAAGATAATATATTTGTCCACAACCATGAGTTTGTTGAAGCAGGTTTAATTGAAAATCTGGCGCAAACCTGTTCATCTATCCTTGGGCAAAGCTTTTTTGAGAATCCTGAAACAGACACAAAGGTGATCGGATTTATCACCAACATCAAGAAAATTGAAGTTTTTGCCCTTCCAAAGGTAAATGATAAGATTATCTCCAAGGCATCGCTTATTTCTCAGTTTGAAAATATCTGTCATATCTTCTGTGAAACTTTTAATAATGATGAATTACTGATCAGAGCAGAGATTAATCTGTTCATTCAGGAAGTAACATCATAAAGAAAAGCCCAAATTAAAATAAAGAAAGCTGTACATTTTTTGTACAGCTTTTTCATTTGTTGAATAAATTCATTTTGTTTTTAGAATTAAGTCTAGGCTAAAGCCCACTCCTATTGAATACTTCACAAAATTTTCGTAAAAAAACATCATTTTCATTTACATTCTGCTAACAAAAGCACCCGCAAACAATTAGTAATCAACAAAATACACCATACAAAACATCCTTAAATAAGGAATTATTTCACGTGAAACATTATCCAAATCCGTGAAACATTCATCAATAAAGAAAAAATGTTTAGCTAAAAAAAGTGGAACATTTCTGCTCCACTTTATAAGTATATCAACTAAAAGATTAGTATCCAAAAATTTCTTCAAGTGATACTTCCTGGAAATCTCCCATTTTATTGATAGATTCCATATTCAGGTTTTCTTTCTTACCGATAATTGCTGTATTATATTTTACAGGCTTCACTTCAGTATTATAGAATCCTGTAAGCTGCGGCAGTGTCAACCCCTGAATTTCTGAATAAATATCTTTTCTGATATCATAATCAACACCAAGCTTTTTCAGTGCCAACTGATTAAAGAAAATATTTGTTCTGTTGATTCTGTTGGAAGCAATCTGCTTCAATGAGGAACCTCTTGCGTTTTCAAACTGCGCAGGAATCTGTGGTAATGCAACCATCAGCTCATTCATTGCATTTACTGCTAAAGGCAGCTTATTCGCCTGTGTTCCTATATAATTGGTGATATAATTGGCATGTCCTTTTTCAGAAGCATTGGCATAAGACACATAAGCTGTATAAGCCAATGACTTACTTTCTCTGATCTCCTGGAAAACGATAGAAGATAAACCTCTTCCAAAGTATTCATTGAAAACGTTTGCTTTCCCAAAGTTGCCAAGATTTACATTGCTTCCTTTTGCCACTTTGGACATTTCCATCTGCACCATATCATAATTGGTGAAATATACCTTTCCTTCAGTAGCAGGCTCTGCATATTCTTTTGCCTGTGCAGGCTGGAGGCTTGTATTAGAGATGAAAGGTTTAACAGCTTTCTCTAAACCAGACTGATCCTGTCCGTAAAGGAAAACCTGATAAGGATATTGGTTCAGGGTTTTTACTTTTTTCATCAGCTCTGTAGCATCAATACTCTCAAGACGATCTTTGGAAATAACATCTGCCATTCTTGAGTTTTTACCATATTTAGCATAGTTTGAAAGCGCACCCATGATTCTTACCTTATCTTTCTTGGCTGCCGCTCTTGATTCAAGAATTGTTTTTACCGTCTGACTGTAAATTGTTTTATCTGCTTTTACATTCATCATCCAGTGATTCATCAATTCTACTCCTTTCTTCATGTTATTTTCAAGACCACTTAAAGTGATTACCATCTGATCACTGGAAGTTCTCAGATTATAGCTGATTCCTAATTTATAGAATTCTTCTTTCAGTTGTTCGGGAGTATATTTATCTGTTCCAAAATACTCAAAAGCTGTTCCGGCAAGAGAAAGCTCCTTATCATTATCCGTTCCGAAAGGGAAAACATAACTTACCTGGGCAATCTCATTGTATTTGTTCTTTACAAAGCTTATAGTCTTGTCCTTAACTTGTGACGTCTGGATTGCAGATTTAAAATCAATAAACTCAGGTTTGATTTCTGCAACTTTTGTATTTAAAATATCTTTAAGGAAAGGAGATTGTGCTTCTCTGTTCAGTTTAATAGGTGTAATCCCCGGATTCTCTACACGAACAAGTTTATCATTCACTCCTTTTTCCTTATAAACCACTACATAATTGTCTTTGAAGAAATTGTTCGCAAACTTGACAACATCTGCTTTTGTGATTTTTTCATATTGATTGATCTCATCCAATTCCTGCTCCCAGGTTCTCCCTTTAATATAAGAATCATAAAGTTCAGTAGCCAATCCATCAGCGGTTTCCCAGCCCTTCATGCGCTGAACCTTTTTATCATTGATGATAGCCTTCAGCATCCAGTCCGGAAACTCGCCTTTTTTCACAAGATTCAATTGATCCAGCAGTAATTTTTTAGCTTCATCAAAACTTTGTCCTTCTTTAGGTGTTACTACCAGAGCAAAAGAACCGTACATCTTAAAAGGAGATTCATAAGCTCCCGCACCAAGAGTCTTTTGTTTTTGATTGATATTAAGATCAATTAATCCTGCATCACCTCTATTGCTTAAAATCTCAGCCACAACATCTGCAAGCCTTGCTTCCTGAGTTCCGTAAGAGTCGGTTCTCCAAGCTATTGTCATTCTAGGGGTAGACGGACTTTTTACTGTTCTGGAAACAATCTGCGTCATTGGTTCCTCTGTGACCATCTTTTTCATCGGAAGTTCTTTATACTTAAACGCGCCGAAATATTGATCAACTAATTTTATAGTTTTATCAAAATCAAGATCACCAACCAACACCACTGCCATGTTATTAGGTACATAATAAGTATCAAAATACTTGTGGATTGCCTCCATTGAAGGGCTCTTCAAATGTTCTGAAGTTCCGATCGTCGTCTGCTGTCCGTTTGGATGTTTTGGGAAAAGCGCTTCCATTAAAGCATAATTCACCAGGCGGCCGTCATTATCCTGCGCTCTGTTATATTCTTCATAAACTGCCTCTAGTTCTGTGTGGAAAAGACGTAACACCAATTCTGAAAAACGTTCTTTTTCTACTCTTAACCATTTCTCCAATTCGTTGGAAGGGATATTGTTTTTATAAACTGTTTCATCCAGCCAGGTATGAGCATTTGTTCCGGTAGCTCCCAGTGAAGAAATTGCTTTATCATACTCGTTGGCGATGGCATATTTAGAAGCTTCCTGAGAAACTTCGTCAATCTTCTTATAAAGTTCTTTCTTTTTTGCCGGATCTTTTTCTGCTTTATGCTGTTCATAAAGATCAGAAATTTGTTGCAATAAAACCTTTTCCTTCGCCCAATCCTGAGTTCCTAAATGCGAAGTTCCTTTAAACACCATGTGCTCAAGATAGTGAGCCAATCCCGTATTATCACTCGGATCATTATTAGATCCTGTTCTTACAGGAATATACGTTTGAATTCTTGGTGCATCCTCATTCTTAGCAAGATAAACTTTCAGACCGTTTTTTAAAGTGTACACTCTTACACCCGATTGGTCATTTTTTACCGTTTCATAGGTATACCCTTGAGCATCTGTCTGCTTTTGGGTTTCAAATTTCTGAGCCATTGCGCTTATCATGCAGAAAAGCGAAACAGAAATAAAGAACTTTTTCATAGTTGTTATTTAATAATTGTTTTTATATTCAAATTTCAAAACATTAGTCTTATCATATAATACACTTGTTACAGCGGATCTGTTACAAATATTTTAGAATAAAGACTCATATTATATTCTAAGATTCCAATAGACAAGTTTTGTTAAACTCATTGCTTGAAAAATCCTTGTTAATATAAGTATTTGACTCATAATGCCATGCAAAAAGAACAAATAATCATTTCATTTTCTGTATTACTCATTAAAATCGTAAAAAAACAAGTTATACTTTTGATTAAAAACGATGTTCTAATCTTTGATACAGCCTCTTTCTCACGACGATACCAACCTCAGGTTTAATATGATTTACATATAATGTATTTTCACTATTTTAGCCACCTGATTAAAAGAATCAAAACAGGTGAACCCTATTTCATCTGGAATCTAAAAAAATTAACATTATTTAGATGAAAAAACAAGACCTGCCTCAAGACGAAAGTAATCTGAAATCGGCCAACATGACAGAAGTTCTGTATGTAACGGATGAAAACGATAATTACACCACTGCCAACAGCTCTGGATGGGATGCCAAGAAGGCCGCTCTGGATGAATCTATGGAGCTTATCCATGAAAGAATTGAGGAGGCCAGGCAAAATGTTGCCAATCATATTGTGAGCCCAATTGTTTATTTTATGGAACTTAATAAAATGGATCCGGGAGTACTTGCTTCTTATGTAGGAATATGGCAATGGAGGGTGAAAAGACATTTTAAACCCAGAATATTTAAAACACTAAGCGAAACTGCACTGAAAAAATATGCCGATGCATTTGGAATTTCAGTGGATGAATTAAAAAACTTCGATGGAAAACAAATGAAATAATAAGGTATATATTTTGCCTGATTTCGTTTAACCAATGAAAAAGATACAAGCTGCTAATGAAATTAAACTTTGAACACCATCAGACTGCGCATTGCGAAAACGGTGTTGCTTCTAATCTACTGCTTAATAAAGGCCTGAAACTAAGCGAGCCGATGATCTTCGGGATCGGCTCCGGATTGTTTTTTGTCTATCTTCCTTTTTTAAAGGTGAATTTTGCTCCGGGCTTCAGCTATCGTCCGATGCCGGGTGCTATTTTCAGTAAAGCAGCCAAAAGATTAGGAATTAAAATCAAAAGAGAAAAATTCTCAAATCCTAAAGATGCCCAAAAAGCTCTTGAAAGAAATTTAGAACAAAATATACCTACCGGACTTCAGGTGGGAGTTTTCAATCTTACCTACTTTCCTGAAGAATATAAATTCCATTTCAATGCCCACAACCTTGTCGTATACGGAAAGGAAAACGGGCAATTCCTTATCAGTGATCCGGTAATGGATTATACCACTTCCCTTTCTGAGGGAGAGCTTGAAAAAGTAAGATACGCAAAAGGAGCATTACCTCCGAAAGGACACATGTATTATCCGGTGTATGTTCCCGAAAATATCAACCTTGAAGAGGCTATTAAAAAAGGAATCAAGGATACCTGCAAAAATATGCTGGCACCGGTACCTCTTATCGGGGTAAAAGCAATGCGATGGGTAGCAAGAAGCATCCCGAAATGGGCAGAAAAGAAAGGAACAAAAGTAACCAATCATTACCTGGGACAACTGATCAGAATGCAGGAAGAAATTGGGACCGGCGGCGGCGGGTTCAGATTTATCTATGGAGCATTTCTGCAGGAAGCAGCTGTCATTCTTAAAAATGATGAACTAAAGGAATTATCAAAAGAGATCACTTCAATAGGGGATCTTTGGAGAGATTTTGCAGTAGATATTGCCAGGGTTTATAAAAACAGAAATTCAAAAAGCAACATCTACAATGAACTTTCAAAAACGATGCTGCACATTGCGGATCTGGAAGAAGCTTTTTATAAAAAACTGAGAAAAGCGATCTGATATGGCCGAGAATATGATTGAAATCAAAAACTTATATAAAAAATACAAAAATTCCGATGAGTTTTCTGTAAATGATATCTCTTTGAATATCAGCAAAAATGAAATCTATGGTATTCTGGGGCCTAACGGGGCCGGAAAAACAACCCTGATCTCTATGCTTTCAGGATTGATTAAACCTACTTCAGGATCATTTACAATTAACGGATTATCTCCACATACTTCAGGCTTCAAAATAAGACAGATTATTGGCATTGTTCCTCAGGAATATGCTATTTATCCTACTCTTACGGCTAAAGAAAACCTGATGTTCTTCGGAAGTTTATATGGTTTAAAACATAAACAGCTTACCAAAGCTATTGATGAGTCTCTGGAAATCATGGGCCTTTCAAAATTTGCCAACAAACAGGTGGGACAGTTTTCAGGAGGAATGAAACGCCGTTGCAACCTCATCGCCGGAACCCTGCACAATCCGAAAGTTCTATTCTTAGATGAGCCAACCGTTGGTGTTGATGTACAATCCAAAAAAGCAATTATTGACTATCTTTTGAATCTCAATAAACAGGGAACCTGTATCATTTATACTTCTCATCACCTGTCGGAAGCAGAAGAATTCTGTACTAAAATTGCTATCATTGATCACGGAAAAATTCACGCAGCAGGAACCCCTGAAGAGCTTGTTTCTCAGATTGCCAATGCGGAAAACCTTGAAGATGTTTTCATTTCATTAACCGGAAAAGAATTAAGAGATGTTGTTGTATAAACTGTGGAGAAGCTTTATTAAGGAAATTCTTCTGCTGAAAAGAGATATCGGAGGAATTGTGATCATCTTTGTGATGCCCTTACTTCTGATTGTAACTATTACCCTTATTCAGGATTCTACCTTTAAAAACCTTGAAGGATCAAAAATCCCGATCATTTTTATTGATAATGATAAATCTGAAGTTTCAAAAAATATAAAAAGTGAGCTGGAAAACAGTAAAACCTTTCAGTTACTAACCAATTTCAATGAGAAGTCGGCTCAGGATGCAGTTTTTGCCGGAGATTATCAGATGGCGATTGTCATTCCTGAAAATTTAACCAAGGATTTAAACTCCAATATCGATTCTAAAGTTCAGACCATTGTGAGTTCATTCGGTCTGGAAAATGATTCGACAAAAGTAAAAACAGCCGCTCCTAAAGCAAAGGAAATTCATTTGTATTTTGATCCTGCCACCAATGCCGGATTCAAAAACTCTGTGATGAACTCCGTCAATAAAATGGTTTTCGAGATTGAAAATAAAAAGATCTATAAAGCTTTCCAGGATCAGCTGGGAACCACAGAGAATCTTGACGAAAATAAAAACCTGATCAGCTTTAAAGAAATTACTCCGAAAAAAGGAGCAATGGATGTGATGCCGAATTCCGTTCAGCATAATGTTCCTGCATGGACTCTTTTTGCAATATTTTTCATTGTTGTTCCTTTATCAATTAATCTGGTAAAAGAAAAAAGTCAGGGTACAAGCGTAAGAGCAAGAATAAGTCCTACACCGTATTTCGTTCATATTTTAGGAAAGACATTTACTTATCTTATCATTTGCATCATTCAGTTTTTATTGATGGTGGCGGTAGGAATTTATCTTTTCCCTTATATGGATCTTCCGGCTTTTGATGTATCAGGAAAGATGTTCCAGCTGGTTATGGTAACTTTATTTGCAGGATTGGCTGCCATTGGCTTTGGGGTTCTATTGGGAACTATTGCCGATACTCAGGAACAATCCGCCCCATTCGGAGCAACTTCCGTAGTGGTTCTTGCTGCCATCGGCGGGATCTGGGTTCCGGTTTTTTTAATGCCTGAATTTATGCAGACCGTAGCCAGGTTCTCCCCTATGAACTGGGGACTGAATGCTTATTATGATATTATTTTAAGGAACAGCGGTATTGGAGGAATTGCCAAAGAACTGGCATTCTTATTTTTATTTTACCTTGCCACCGTATCCATTTCTATTTTTTACGAAAAGAAACAAAATGCAGTCTAAAGAAAATATATTATCCTGTACCGAGGAAGTAAGAGTAAGATTCAATGAGACAGATCCGCTGGGAATTGTCTGGCATGGTCATTACATTGTTTATTTTGAGGACGGAAGAGAAGCTTTTGGCCGCCAGCACGGCCTAACCTATCTTGATATTCAGAATGCAGGATATGTAACACCTATCGTAAAAAGTACCTGTGAGCATTTTCTCCCGTTAAAATATGGAGAAACTTTCAGAATTGTAACCACCTACATAAATTCTGTTTCTGCCAAGCTCATCTACAGATATGAACTCTTCAATAAAGAAGATCAATTGGTTTGCAGCGGAGAAACCATTCAGGTTTTTCTGGATAGTAACGGAAGCTTATGCTTATACAATCCGGAATTTTTTCAAGCCTGGAAAGACAAAATGGGACTATCATGAGGAAGGAAATTTACATCACAGACTACAACTGTGTAACTCCGTTAGGTTTCAATGTTGATTCCAACTGGAAGGCTCTTTTAGATGGGAAATCTGGAGTTGCTTTACACAAAATCATAGACAATCAGGAGGCATTTTACGCTTCCATGATTGATTCTGAGAAAATAAATGAAGAATTCAATAGGTTCTTCAACGGTACTCAGAATGACATCCGAAATTTAACAAGACTGGAGAAGATGCTGCTTTTAAGTCTTCAGCCTCTTGTTGAAAAATATACAATATCAGAAGAAACTGCCTTTATCCTATCTACAACAAAAGGAAACATCAGTCTGCTTAAAAACCAGTCTGAATTACCGGAGGGCGTTTATTTATCAAAATTAGCTCAGAAAATAGCTGCCTTCTTTGGATTCAAAACAAAGCCTATTGTTATTTCCAACGCTTGTGTTTCAGGAGTAATGGCTATTTCAGTGGCAAAAAATATAATTCAGGCAGGAAAGTACAAGGACGCTTTCATTATTGCGGGAGATGAGCTTTCTGAATTTGTTATTTCAGGCTTCAATTCATTTCAGGCGATAGGATCAGAACCTTGCAAACCTTATGATAAAAACCGAAACGGAATCAATATCGGTGAAGCCGCCGCTGCCGTGTACATCACTTCACAGCCTTCTGAACATGAAAAATTCAGATTTAAGGTTCTTGGAGATTCTGCAGTGAATGACGCCAACCATATTTCCGGACCATCAAGAACAGGTGACGGTTTGTATGCCAGTATCAAAAATGCAATGACAGAAGCGAATGTTTCTTCAGAACAAATTGATTTTATCTCTGCCCACGGAACGGCAACATTATATAACGATGAAATGGAAGCTATCGCATTCAACAGAATGGAATTACAGCATGTTCCCCTGAACAGTATGAAAGGATTCTATGGACATTGTCTGGGTGCATCAGGACTTCTGGAAAGTATCATCTCTATGGAAAGCGCTCTTCACAGTACTTTAATTCCATCCAGAAACTTCGAAGAAATGGGTGTTTCCCAACCTTTGAACATCATTAAAGAAAACCAGCCTGCAGCCATCAGATATATTTTGAAAACAGCTTCTGGTTTTGGCGGTTGTAACGCAGCTGTTGTATTGGAAAATTGTTAACCCGAATATGATGAAGACAACAAGTACCTGCACCATAGAACATTCAAAGATAACCGTAAACGGAAATCTTATTTTTGAAAGCCAGCACGAAGTTTTTCAGGAATTTGCTAAAGAAGCCTATAAAAGTTTAGACATAGCCTATCCTAAGTTTCATAAAATGGATAATCTGAGTAAACTGGCCTTTCTTTCTGCTGAAACCATTTTAAAAGATGAAGACCACAGCAGAACTGCCATTGTTTTTGCCAACAGAGCATCAAGCCTGGATACTGATTTTAAATATCAGGAAAGCATCAACGATCAGGATAACTTTTATCCGAGTCCGGCAGTTTTTGTTTATACTTTACCCAACATCTGTGTAGGTGAAATCAGCATCAGGCATAAGATGCAGACAGAAAATGCCTTTTTCGTTCTGGATGAATTTGATGAGGAATTTTTAAACGATTATTCTGAGCAGATTCTGCTATCCGGAAAGGCCGATAAAGTATTGTGCGGCTGGGTAGAATTGTATCAGGAAAATTACAAAGCTTTTGTATATTTGCTAACCTTGTAAAAATGTAACAATATAACAATGTAGAAATGTAACAATTTTAGCTATTGGTAAACTGGTACATTGATACATTCGTAAATTAATTAAATTATGGAAAACTTAAAAACAGAATTGAAACACAAAATTATTGAAGTCCTTAACCTTGAAGATGTATCTGTAGAAGAGATCAAAGATGGAGATCCATTATTTGGTGGCGGATTAGGACTTGATTCTATTGATGCATTGGAGCTTATCGTTCTTCTTGATAAAGATTATGGAATCAAATTAGCTGATCCTAAAAAAGGAAAGGAAATTTTCCAGTCTATCGATACGATGGCTAAATTCATTGAAGAAAACAGAACGAAATAAATTACTATAACAATCTGACAGTGTATCAATGCAGCAATTATTGGTAAGTTGTTAGATTGATACACTGTCAGATTATCGAATACAATGAGTCAAAAAATTGCCATAACAGGAATGGGCATCATTTCCTCCATAGGACATAATGTGGAGGAAAATTTTATTTCCCTGCAATCCGGACAACACGGAATTTCAGATATTCAGATGTTTGAAACCCGCCACGCCGGAACTATTAAAACCGGTGAAATAAAATTATCCAATGAAGAACTTGTACAAAAGCTTCAGCTTAATGAAGACAACAATGTGACAAGAACCTCTTTATTAGGAATGGTTGCTGCAAAAGAAGCTGTAGAAAGTGCCGGAATCTCAGATATCAACGAATACAAAACCGGGCTTATCTCTTCTACCAGTGTAGGAGGTATGGATATCACCGAAAAGTATTTCTACACCTATGAGGATTTTCCTGAAAAGCAAAAATATATTGATGCTCATGATGCCGGAAATTCCTCATTGGCTATTGCCGATTACCTGGGGTTAAAAGGTATGGTTTCCACAATCAGCACAGCCTGTTCTTCGGCTGCCAATGCTATCATGATGGGAGCCAAACTGATTAAGAACGGAGTTCTTGACCGTGTTATTGTTGGAGGAACAGACTCTCTTTCAAAATTTACGCTGAACGGATTCAATACATTAATGATCCTTACAGATTCTTATAATACTCCTTTTGATAATGACCGAAAAGGCCTGAACCTTGGTGAAGCAGCCGCTTTTCTGGTTCTTGAATCTGAAGAAGTAGTCAAAAAAGAAAATAAAAAGGTCTTAGCTTACCTATCCGGATATGGAAATGCCAATGATGCCCATCATCAGACTGCATCCTCAGAAAACGGACAGGGGGCATTTTTAGCGATGCAGCAAGCTTTGAAGATCTCCGGCTTAGCCAAAGAAAATATAGATTACATCAATGTTCACGGAACGGCAACTCCCAACAATGACTTGTCTGAAGGTATTGCAATGATCAGAATCTTTGGAGAAAATCAGGTCCCTGAATTCAGCTCTACAAAAGCATTTACAGGACATACATTGGCAGCAGCAGCAGGAATTGAAGCTGTATTTTCAATTTTAACCATGCAGCACAGTGTCATTTTCCCAAATCTGAATTTTAAAACGAAAATGGAAGAGTTTGATTTAACACCGGTTACCGAACTGAAAGAAAAGAACATCAATCATGTACTTTCCAATTCATTCGGGTTTGGAGGAAACTGTTCAACTTTAATTTTTTCAAAATCATGAGTGCAGTATACATCAACAGTGCATCCTGTATCTCAGTTCAGGACACATTAAACGAGAATATCCTTCAGAATCTTAAACCTGAAAACACTTCGCAGATCATCAAAGCAATAGAACCGAACTACAAAGAGTTCATCCCTCCGGCTATGATCAGAAGAATGTCTAAAACCGTAAAAATGAGCTCCGTAGCTTCACATTATGCATTGAAAGAAGCAAGAATTGAACAACCGGATGCTATTATTGTAGGAACCGGAATGGGCTGCTCACAGGATTCTGAAAAGTTCCTGAAAAATGTGATTGATAACCATGAAGAATTTTTAACGCCTACATTTTTTATACAATCCACTCACAATACCGTTGCAGGACAAATTGCTCTTGGATTGCAGTGTCATGCTTATAATTTTACTTATGTAAATACCTCTTCTTCACTGGAGTTTTCACTCCTGGATGCTAAACTTCAAATCAATGACGGAGAAGCCGAAAATGTTCTGGCAGGTTCTACGGATGAACAGACCGACAGAACAATGGAGCTATATCGCTTAAACAATACCATAAAAAAAGATACAGATCTTCCCGTTAATTATTTACAGTCCGATACTAATGGAGTGATCTGGGGTGAAGGTGCGAGCTTTTTTGTGATAGGAAAAGATAAAACGGAAAATTCTTACGCAAAGCTTAAGAATATTCATATCAGTAACAAGGTAGAACTGAACGAGGTACAGGATTTTATCCAAAATTTCTTAGCTCAAAATAACCTTTCAACGAACGATATTGATGCTGTTATTTTAGGATTCAGCGGAGATGCGGAGTCTGATGTTTACTATACAAAAGCGATTGATCTGTTCCCAGATTCATCACAGCTGTATTATAAACATTTGAGTGGAGAATTCAATACAGCTAGTGGTTTTTCCATGTTTATAGCCTGTCATATCCTTAAAGAGCAGCAGATTCCGGAAGTTATGATGATTAACACACAGAAAAAAGACAGTGTGAAGAATATACTTCTTTATAATCATCTGGCGGGTAGTGATCACAGTCTGGTATTATTGGAAAAAGCTTAGTCAGCGAAAAAGTAAAAGGGCGGAAAAGCAAATTTGCCTGGTAGTCTGGCATTCTGAAAGGAATAGTATAGTATACAAAAATATTATGCCCAGAAGATTCTAAACGAACTGTTCAATATAAAAAGTAATCAGCAATGAAACATTATCTATTCATCCTGTTCTATCTCTTTTGTAACGTTTTTATTTATGCGTTTCATGGGAGCTTCTGGGTTTATCTGTTTTGTTTTTTTGCATTTTCTGCGGTAGTGGTATGGGGTTCTTTCGATATTGAACTGGACTATTTCGTCAACAGTATTACTCACAAGCGCACCAGAATTAAAGAAGTTGCACTGACCTTTGATGACGGCCCTACTGAATTCACTCCCAAATTTTTAGATGTACTCAAAGAACATCAGGTGAAAGCAACCTTTTTCTGTATCGGGAAACAGATAGAAAAATATCCGGAAACATTCCAGAGGATTATTGCGGAAGGTCATACCATCGGGAATCATACGTTATCTCATTCTAACTCAACGGGTTTTTTATCCGCTTCAAAAATGATTCACGAGATTGAAAAATGTGATGAGATTATTCAAAATACCGGAAATATAAAGACCTCTCTTTACAGACCTCCTTTTGGGGTTACCAATCCGAATATTGCGAAAGCTATCAAAAAAACAAATAAAAAAAGTATAGGCTGGAATGTCCGCTCTTTAGATACAATCATTGATGATGAAAAAAAGATCTACGGAAGAGTGACAAAAGGCCTTAAAAAAGGGAGTATCATCCTCCTTCATGATACATCAGAAAAGACTTATCGGGTACTGATAGATTTATTAGTATTTTTGAAGGAGAAAAAATATTCAACTTTTACAGTTGATTCTGTTATAAATTCAAATAAAAATGATTAAAAATATAGTTTTAGGAACATTTTTACTGGTTTCTGGTTTCTTTTTTGCCCAGAATACAGCAATGTCAGGTACAGAAGCAAAAGCATTTGTATCAAAGGTTTCTTCTGATACCAAAGAGATCAAGACATTGCAGAGTGATTTTACCCAAACCAAGAAAATGGACTTTTTGGATAAAAGCATTGTAACTTACGGAAAAATGTCTTTGCAGACCCCCAATATGCTAAGCTGGAAATATACCAAACCTTACCAGTACAGTATTGTTTTTAAAAGTAATAAAATTTACATCAACGATCAAGGGAAGAAATCTTCGGTAGATGCTAAAAGCAAAACGTTCGAAAAAATCAATAAACTGATCGTAGGAAGTTCAAATGGTACAATGTTCAATGATCCTGAATTCACTGTAACCTATTTCAAAAACGGAAATTACAACGTGGCCAGATTTGTCCCAAAGACTGCCCAGCTGTTGAAATACATCAAGCAGATCGAACTTTCCTTTCCAAAGAACCAGTCTACGGTTTCTCAGGTTAATATGACGGAAGCTTCCGGAGATACTACCAATATTGTTTTCAAAAATACCAAGATCAATGCTTCGATTCCTGCGTCAGAGTTTAGTTTATAGTCTGGTTATATTACTGACAGCTTCTTGCAAAACCTATAAGCTGGCTGATGTAAAGCCGATTTCAACCGCTGAAAAAACGGTTGAAAATCTATATTTTTCTTCTCATGATGATTATGTGTATAAATGCCAGATGGATATTTATAAGAACCATGTAAGCGGTATTCTGATCATCAAAAAACTGAATGAAACGACACACCGCGTTGCTTTAACTTCTGATTTCGGAAACAAACTGATCGATTTTGAAGTTTCAGACCATGATTTTAAGTTGAATTATGTTCTTCCTGATCTGGATAAAAAGATCGTTATTAATTTTTTGAAGAATGATTTTCAACAGCTTTTGAAAAGACAATATCCGGTGAGTGAAAGCTTTGAAAACGAAAATGCCAGAATCTATCTTTCGAAAATTGAAAATAAAAGCTATTATTTGTTCTTCAACAAAGAAACCGGATTACTGAAACAGATTATTTATACAAAAAACAATAAGGAAAAAATCGATTTTACTTTTGATGCAAAAAAGCATATCTTCGCGGATAGTTTAAATCTACAGCACAAAGATTTTAAAATCAACATAAAACTATTTCAAATAACCGAAACGGAATAATCTCCGACATGAAAAAAATACATTTCTTATTTTTTGCACTTTTTACTTCTTTTTCTTTTGCTCAGGTAACTTTCAATCCGGGAATCAGAGTGGGCGCCAATATTTCACATCTATCAGAAGGCCAGAATAATTATTGGTATACTGACCAGCAAAGTTATTATCAGTATGGAACAGACCGATATGATATAAAATCAAAAGTTGATTTTTATGTAGGGTTTCAGGCGAATATACGATTTGCCAGATTTTACGCCCTTCAACCTGAACTTTATTATACCCGCCAGGGAGCCAGGTTTGAAAAGCAAAATACAAATGCAGAATCTAAAACGGTAAGTCTTTCATATGTAGGAGCAGCAGTGGTAAATAAATTTTATTTTGATAAATTTAATATTCATTTCGGACCTACCCTGGAGGTACTTACTGATAATAAAAATATTCCTTCTCCTGCGAGTGTGGATCTGGGAATATTATTAGGTGCCGGATATGATATAACAAAGAATATTGGAGTAGAGGCCCGAATTAAAAAGGGTTTTGTAAAGATATTTAATGACCACACCAATGTAACATTCCAGGCTGGAGTTTATTATACATTTAATCTTAAAAAATAAGATCATGCAAACCATTCTTACAGACTTTTATACTTTAACATCATACGAAAAAGCAGAAGACGGAAAATTTACTGCTTATATCAACTTAAATAAAGATCATGATATCTTCAAAGGGCATTTCCCAGGAAACCCTGTAACTCCGGGAGTTTGTATGATGCAGATTATAAAGGAGCTGACAGAAGAGTTTACAGGTTCAAAATTATTTTTAAAAACAGCCTCCAATGTAAAATTCATGGCCATCATTAATCCCTTTGAATCTCCGGATTTAAAGCTTCAACTGGATATTGATGAAAATGGTGAAGATGTTAAAGTAAAAAACATCACTTCTTTTGGCGAGACTATTGCATTAAAATTGTCTGTAAGCTATAAAAAATTACTATCATGAAACTTATTTTATCCTTTTTAGCAGCATTTTTCTTTTTCTTTCAGTCTGATATTGAATCATTGAGAAACAGCTACGCAAAGGCCAATGAATCTAATGCCAATACAGAAAACTTCATTGAAACTGCAGAAAAACAATCCGGTTCTGATGCCGTAACACTGGGGTATAAAGCTGCAGCTAAGATCATGGAAGCAAAAATTGCCAAAAGCAACAGAAAATCATTGGTAAAAACCGGAGCCACAAGTCTTGAAGGTATTATCAAAAGTAATCCGAATAATGCGGAACTTCGTCTGATCAGATTAAGCGTTCAGGAAAATATTCCAAAAATAGTAGGATACAGAGGCAGCTTAAAGGATGACAAAGCATTCCTTTTAAACAATTACAGCAAACAGAATGCAGCTTTAAAAAACTACATCAAAAGGTTTGCTATGCAGTCTAAAACCATTACAGAGGCAGAAAGAGCCACTTTAAAATAAAATAATGTCCCTTGCTGAAGTACAAAATGCAATTTCTGAAAAGAAGATCTGCGTTTTAATACCTACTTACAATAATGAAAAAACCCTGAAAAGGGTTATTAACGGTGTGCTCAATTACACCGAAAGTATTATTGTGGTTAATGATGGCTCCACCGATTCTACTCCGCAAATTCTCACTCAATATCCTCAAATTACCATAATCTCTTTACCGGAAAACAAAGGAAAAGGGAACGGATTAAAAATAGGTTTCAGAAAAGCAAAAGAGCTGGGATTTCAATATGCAATAACCATTGATTCTGACGGGCAGCATTATCCGGATGACATTCCGGTGTTTGTAAACGCTCTTCTTCAGGAAAAAGAAGACCTCCTTTTAATTGGAAACAGAAATATGTCTCAGGATGGGATTCCTAAGAAAAGCAGCTTCGGAAACAGGTTTTCCAACTTCTGGTTCTGGTTTGAGACCGGAATTAAGCTGGAAGACACCCAATCCGGATACAGGCTTTACCCTTTGCATAAAATTCCAAAGAAATACTTTACTCCAAAGTTTGAATTTGAAATAGAAATCATTGTAAGAACAGCCTGGAGACATGTTCCAGTAAAGAATGTTCCGATAAAGGTGCTCTATGATCCGGCTGAACGGGTTTCCCATTTCAGACCTTTCAAAGATTTTACAAGGATCAGTATTCTGAATACTATTCTTGTAACCATAACTTTACTCTATATTATTCCGAGAAACTTCGTGAATAATTTCAAAAAAAAAAGCTTTAAAAGATTCATCCAGGAAGATGTATTAGAAAGTGACGGAACGAACCGTACAAAAGCATTTTCTATTGCATTGGGAGTATTTATCGGGTTTTCTCCTTTCTGGGGATTTCAGACGCTTCTGGTGATCAGCTTATCAGTTCTTTTTAAGCTGAATAAAGTACTTGCATTTGTAGCATCCAATGTAAGTCTTCCTCCTTTTATTCCCTTTATTATTGCTGCTTCTCTGTTTTTGGGAGCTCCATTTGTTCATGGTGACAGTGATATTCTGAATCAGGATCTGAATTTTGATCTGATCAAAAACAATCTTTTACAGTATATAATTGGAAGCTTTATTCTAAGTACAACATTATCTGCGATTGCAGGAACAGCTACCTTCTTTTTTCTGAACAAACTGAACCCCGAGAATAATTAAAAATAAAAAGCCCGGAATATATCATTCCGGGGCTCTTTACAATCAGTTATTATCTATTATTTCTATTTTGAAACGATGATTTTCTGAGAGTAATCAATTGAATTACTACTCACTTTTACAATATAAGTTCCATTGATCAGTTTCTCTGCACTGATCGTATTTTGCTTATTAAGATTAATGTTTTCCTGAGAGATCAGTTTTCCTGTGAAGTCATAAATAGAAACAGTTGTAATTCCTGATAGATTTGTATCAGACGGTGTTTTTATCGTGAATTCATTTCTTACAGGGTTCGGATAAATGGATATTCCTTTAGAATTTTGAATTTCTTTTACTGCCAGTACCTCACATTCTGCCGGAATGGTAAAATCTTCCACCTGGTCATTTAGATCCGGAGCAGGCTGATCAAAGCCTAACCACCTTCCAATAAGCCCGCCTGGTGCTGCATTAACTCCCAATCCTCTTTTTGCAAATGTTTTCCAGATCATGCACTTATCAGCACCGTTTGTTGTAGCCATTTCAGCAGCTAATATTGCATTTCTTCCCTGTATAAAGCTTGGGCTACAAGGTTGTAACTTAAGGGCATCCATAACCAACTGAAGCACTCTTGCACTTCCGCTATTTGTGTCAGCCAATACATTACTGTTATAGCCATATTTATCTACATAGTTCCAATGTAAATCCCAAAGCATTGTTGCCCAAACAAATCCTATACTATGGACATTTGCTCTGGTAATTTGAGTCCCCGACGACTCTGTATCATTAATTTTCATTCCATTGGTTTTCCCATATGTATAGTTATTTATCATAAAATCCGGTGAATATTTCTTTGGTCTTATCCCATCTCCATCAGTAGACTCCCCATCAGCAAAGGTTCCCATTCCTCTTGGAACAGAAGCGTTATCACCAGGTCTGTTGGTCAGCATCAAGGCAAAGAAATCAGACCATCCTTCTCCCATCTGTTCATTATCTGTTGTATAATTTAAACAACCAACACTTGTACCGGTAAGACGGGTAGATATACCATGTCCATATTCATGAGTAACAATCCCGTTATCAAGACTTCCATCTTTATAAATATAATTGTTTTTATCATATTTTAAGGTTCCATTCACCGGAGTAGAAGCCAATTGATTAACAATGGCAACCCCTTCAGAGTTTATTATTTCTACTGAAGGTATCGTAATGGTAGCATCTGTTCCACCCATCTGACCAGTAAGCGGTGTAGATGTTGGGGCATCATAAATGATAGCTCCTACAGCTCCTTTTAGCTGCGCATTTTTAACCTTGAGAGCAAAACCACAACCATTTGCTCCTCCTCGTTGTATCAAAGCTATTTTTCCGGTCAGATCTTCAGTAATAGCAGTACACCCATCAATAGGAGTGGTCACTGCAATATTGGCAGTAACACCATTTACTGTCAGTGCCGGTCCAAATTGGGCTGTTTTAGAAGTTGGAATTCGTGACGTAAATACTGCAGGCGAATTATAAAAAAGATTCTGCATGTTTTTAGGTTCAAATAAATACATCTGCATTCTTGGTGCAAAACCATCGCTTGGTGTATTAAAATTTGCATTGTTGTAGGATTTCCCATCTCTGGCTTCTGCTAAGACAGCATCATTACCAGAGCCACCTTTTCCAAAGTTATTGATTTGGAAGTTTTTGGCAGATTCTGTAAATCCGAACTTATAAAACACATCATGAATCTTATTATTCAAATAAAATAAATTGGTCACTGCTGCAGATGTGTAATTTTGTGGAGGCAATGTTATATCTAATGGATAATCGAAATTTCTTCCTGCACCTCCGTCCGGAGAAAACTGAGGGATATTGGTATTATTTTCATCTGTATAGGCATATACATTATTTCCTCTTGTGTTGGTATAATGATTCGTCCCATCTGAATGCCAGCCTTCAGATGAAGCAGTAAGATCCCATGGATTGGTAAGTAAGGTTCTGCTCCCGAATGTAGGAGCTTCCACAGGAAGTGCAAATACATTGTAAGAAGCATTATCCGGGGCTAAAATAAAATTTGTTTCTTGCTTTATATTCTCCTGAAAACGAGGGAACATAGCCGCCATAGTACCATCCGAAGAATGATTATAAGCTTCAGAGTGGAAGTTACAAGATAAGGTAATATTTTCTTGATATAAAATAAAGCCATCATCTGTACTTATAATGGTATTCAACACATTACCAGTTTCTTTTTCTTCAACATAAAACTGGTAACCTAAGATTAGTTCTCCGTCTTTTGCAAAATAAACAGTATTCACCTTTATCGGCTCTTCTTTCCCGTCAATATTCTTTATTGAAGATAAACCATTCAGTTTTGCAATGGTTCCTGCCACCAGCGCATCCTTTGATGCAGTCTGTTTTCCTTTGATGCTGGAAGGATAAGTTTTGATAAAAGTATCTGCAAAGCTCAGCACTTTATCTTCTCTGATCAGAACATTTGCAGAACTTCCAAACACCGGAATACCGTTAATTGTCTGCTGTATCCCTACAATGTCTCCTTTCAGGCTCTTTGAATGATCGATATTGATGATTTTAAATGTTTTCAGTTCCGGATTTACTCTCTGGAATGATCCCTGACCTGAATTAACATAGTCTTTGATTGTTTGTTCAAAATTTTGAGCAGATACTGCACCCGCACCAAAAAGAGAGCAAAACAATAACAGTCTAATACTTAGTCGAATTTTTTTCATATAAATTGCTTTTTGGTAAATATTAACACTTTAAATTATTCAGTTAGTAGGGAAATAATCTAGATGTTACATATTTAAAAACAATTTATTCAATAAAATTGATTATGTTAAATAAAAACAATTCTTTAATAAAAATTCGAAAAAACTATTTTAAAATAAAAAGTGTAAGGTCTCGTAAGAATTCTTCATCAACTTTCCCTTTTATCTCGTAATCTTTCGGAGAGGGCTTCCCTGAGCCGGAAATGAATAAGTGGCTTAAAGAAGGATAGAATTTAAATTCTGCCGTTTTATTATTTTTCAACTCATTTTTCCAAAGATTAAAGTCTTTTTCAGTAACCTGATAATCTCTTCCACCCTGAGCAAAAAACATAGGAGCTTTAATCTTCTTTACTTCAGTAAGCTGGTTATAGTCTTTTAGGTATTTCCAGTAAGCAGCAGATTGCCCCAGAGGAAGATCACTCGCGGGTGTATGTAAGGAGAATTTTGATGAATTTAATAAAGCAACCTGCTTTTTTATTTTCTGAACTTCATCAGCTGGAAGTTTTGCAGGATCGATATTGTGAATATATTCGTATTGTTCAATGATCAGATTTTGTAAAGGTCTTGCATTTCCTGCCATAAAAATATATTTAGAGGCCATGGCTCTTTCTGCAATCTTAGGCATCAAATAAGCTCCTTGGCTGTGGCCTAAAATAATAATCTGATATCCTTTAAAGTCTGTATTATTTTTAAAATAATTCGCTGCATTCACAGCATCATTGATTGTTTCCTGCTCTACAGTAGAATTTTCGTTGAATGTTTCCGGGTTGGAATATGTTCTTTTATCATAACGGTATGAAGCGATGCCATTATTGAAAAGATACTCTGCAATATCTTTGAAGGGTTTATTCCCGCCTATTGTTTCATCTCTGTCACTGGCTCCTGATCCATGAACGAAAATCACCAGTCTTTTCTTATTATCGGAAGTGGGAACCAGTAATGTTCCATTCAAATCAATATCATCACTTTTTATTCTCAGTGTTGTTTTTTCATCTCGCTCTTCAAATGTTTTATGAGGCACTAAAAAGAAACCAAGCAGCTTATTATTTTCATTAAAAGTCAGTTGAATATCAAGTTTAGATTTTTCAAATTCTGTGTAGTAATAGTAAATATCTCCTTCGTTATTTACTTCAAGAATTTGTTTAATACTTCCCATCTGTTCCTGGAGCTGATCCATAACTGCTTTAAGCTGTTCTATCGGAATATGGCCTGCAATTGAGGAGTCAAAGGAAGTGTGTGCTTTTTCTATATTCTTATCAATAAACAAAGTTTTGATAAAAGTACTGCCTATTTCTTTTCTGTTCTGAGAAAATGACAATAATGAACAAGTGATAAAAAGAAAAGTTAATAGTTTTTTCATGGTATATTATTTATAAACAACGTCGGAGAATGATAAAGGCCCCATCATAATGGTAATAAATATCGCAATAATCACCAGTGCCAGCTGTGTTGTATGATAGGTTTTCTCCCTGTCGTTTTCATTGATTTCAAAAGTAAACTTTATTTTATCCGGCCTTCTGATAATCCTCCAGATGATGACAAGAATAACAAGATTCAGTAATATCGGCAGTACAAGGAATATTTTATTTCCATAATTATCTTTTACATTTCCAAAACTGTGAATGGGAATAATATCCGGAACTGAACTGTATACCGTACAAAGGTAAACGGAATAGCAAATGATAATAATAAAAGGAATACAGAACAGCAGTTTTATATGTTTTGGAATCATTTCAGCTTATGTAAGGTTTTCTTAAGGTATTTCTCTACTTCTTTTCTATCCGGAACGGTGGTAATTTCTTTTGTCAAAGCTTTTTCAAATTCAGATTTTGCTTTTGAATATTCTTTATTCTTAAAATAATATTTTCCGGCCAGATAATATCCTTTCCAAAAATAAGGATTTAAAGCCTGATAATGAGCAAGAAATTCATCCGAAAGCATTTTGTTGTCGTCAATAGCATTATTTATTTCCGGGCTAATTTTCCTGTATTCTTCATAGTTTTTAAATTGTTGAGAGTCTGCAAAAGGATCTCTGGCAATATTCAGTTTAGATTTTGAAAGATCATCAGGTTGAAGACCATTCTCTGAAAATATTTCGTTGAGATCATAGCAAACGAATTCTCCTAACTGATAAGGATTGGAAGAAACCCAAACCAGCTTTTTCTGAGGCGAAAATATAACGGCATGATGGGAAATAAGCTGATTTAATGCTTTCTCATTTCCATAGCCAATATTTTCATCTTTTAACCCTGATGTATTTCTTAGAATAGAAGCCATTTTTTCCGGATTAAGCTTTCTTTCTTCCTGCAAAAGCTCCTGCAGCTTTTCATAGCGGTATTCAGAATGACTTTCCATAATATGTTTCTGATTTCTTTTATCATCTTTGTAAGCTTCAGACTGGAAATGATTGGTACAAATTACCTTACTGGTATTCTGCACTTTATATACTCCGAAATTTTTAGGTGAAACCTCAATGATCACAGCGTTTTTATCGGCTGCACTTCCCACAAGAATAGATTCCGAAACAAAAACTTTTCTTTTCTTAGCAATGGCAATGGCTTCATCAATATTCTTGGCATATTGTAGAATTTCTCTGGTAACAAGAGAGATCGGAGTCTTTGCTGTGAGCGGAATTTTTGATTTTCCGGCATTGATTGTCACCGTAATACCTTCTTTATTCATCCCGGAAACTACTCCTATCATTCCAGGCCAGCTGACTGACATATAAGGAATTCCATTTTCCGGCTGTACAAATTCAACAAGCTTATTTTTAGCGAAATCATCACCTACATAAAAGTCGAAGTTCCTTCCAATCAGCAGGTCTCCATCTTCCGTATTTTCATTCCATACAGCCAGAGAGCTGCAGCCAACCATGGCGAGATCCTGCATTGCATGGCCAATATCGTGGGCTCCGTGGAGATATAGATTCCTTAAGTATTTAGGGGCAATAAAATCAAACTGATCGGAAGAATATTGAGATAGTCCATATAATTCCGCCTGATAATCTTCTCTTACATTGAGATACATTTTTCTGTTGTACCATTTTAAGAAGCCCCTCAACAGTCTTTGTTTGAATTTTGAGGGTACAAACCCTTCCACCTTTGAGAAGAAAATACCTTCCTGTTTCTGCATGAGGTCTTGCGTCAATGCTCCGTTATTATATCCCAGCTGCAATGGATTTCCTTTGATATAGAGTTCCCAAAGCTGCTGTTTATTTTTCGTTAAATAATTCTGATGATATCTGAAAGTACTATCGTTTATCTTTGTTACCTCAGGAACTTCCAATGAATATTGTTTTACCTCAGGAATATGGTGAATTGATTTTGATATTCCACATGAGGAAAGTAGAAAAAAGAAAGTCAGGCAAACAATGATTCTTTTGTAAAATGGTAGTATGGTATTCGTTTTTTTCACTTTTCGTTTTTATTAATCATTGATTGATCTTAACCTTGCATCAATGGTTTCCTTTCCTAAAATTTCAGCACAGGTATTGAAAGCTCCAATGGTTACACCCAAAATTCCATGCATGTTTACAGACTGTCCGGTAAGGAAAAGATTATCGATTTTGGTACGTGGAGAAACCATTGTTTTAAGAGGATTCTCCGAGCTTTTCATGTATCCGTACATATTCCCTTCAAAGTTTCCGATATAATCCCTGTAAGACAATGGAGAAGAGGTGTATATCTTTTTAACAGCATCTCTGAGGCTTGGTATCTTCTTTTCCAAGGCATCAAGCATTTTCTCTGTCTTTTCAAGTTTAAATCTTTCGTAGGCCGCTCCTCTTTCATGTTCATCAGCCACTGTATTGAAAGTGTTTTCCCATTCTTTAACCTCATCAAAATCCATATAGGAAATCGCCGTAAGACTTTCTGCAAATTCAGGATGATGTTTTGATAGTGTAGATGAAAGCATATATGTTTCCGGCCAGGCTTCTTTTTGATAGCGGAATGCCTTCCAAACCAAATCTTCTGATGAATAATGATATATATTATAATTAAAATTCGGAAGACTCTGAGGTTTTAAAACCAGATAAACACTGAAGCATGATGAGACCGGCTGCCAGCTTAGAACCCTGTTCAGAAAGGACTTCTTGAGTCTGTCTTCACCGATCAGCTTTACTGTGGAACGAATTTCAATATTCGAAATAAACTGTCTCGCAGTATATTCTTTTCCTGATTTTGTTTTTGCTGAGGTCAGTACATTATTTTCATTAAAAATAAATTCAGAAACTTCCGAATGTTTATGTACTTCTGCTCCATATTCTCTAAGTTTTCTAATCAACAGTTTTGAAATCTGGCTTCCTCCCTTCACGCATTTATAAGCACTCTGAATATAAGAATTAACCGTTAGGGCATGAACGTAAAAAGGTACATTTTCGGAATCTCCTGCATATAAAAAATTAGAACCCAGTAAAACCGACTGCAGTTTTTTGTTCTGGGTAACAGATTCTATAAATCTTTTGGTATTTAAATGCAGGATCTCTTCGTTGTAATTATCTTTCCCTACTACATGATATCTTGGAAACTGGCTGCAGACATACTGAATTTCTTCGCAATAGTTTTCAAGGTTTTCTTTTTCATCCGGAAAATATTTTGACAGCTGTTCTATAAAATTCTGATAGCCCTGTGCATGGGGATATTCAATGGTGTCGCCATCAAATGAAATTCTGTCGTATCCGTCTTCATCCATCTTCTGAAGCTCAAGATCATTCATAATCTCCAGATAGGAAAAGAAGCGGTTCAGGTTCTGCCCTTCCGAAAGCCCTCCAAGATAGTGAACTCCGGTATCAAAAATTAATTTATCTCTTGAAAAAGTTTGTAGATTTCCTCCATACTGGTTGTTTTTTTCCAGCACACAAACTTTCAGGCCTTCTTTCGCCAAAATAAGAGCCGAAACAAGACCTCCCAATCCGCTGCCGATTACAAGTATGTCATATTCTTTTTTCAAAAGAGAATGTGCTTTTAAATTAAGAGATTGAGAAATTAAGAAATTCAGACATTATTTTGGTATCGTATGCAAAGAAATCCTATTTGGGCAATACTATTTGGTGATTCTAAATTCTCAGTTAATCTTAATGGTTTTGAGTTATTTTATTAGTTTTTCAGGGATAAAAATAGAAAAATTAATCAATATCATCCCAAAAATCAAAATAATTAAACCATTGAAGCGGATATTTTTTCACCATGGTTTCAAGATTTTGAACATAAGACTGCAAAAGTCCCTGTGAGTCACGGTTTTTAATATTTTGAGCGACTCTTGCGTATAAATGATAATGCAGATTATTTTCTTTCATTACATACACATATACTACCGGAACTCCAAGTCTTGAGGCAATAAGGAATGGTCCTGCCGGAAATTTTGCACTTTTCCCCAGTAATTCAGCTTCCAGATATTTGGAGCCCTCAAAATAGCGGTCACCGGTAAAGCAGATTAGTTCATTGTTTGATAAAGCCTGATTGATCTCAAAAATATGAGACATATCTTCTTTCACATAAATGAATTTGATATTACTTTCTTTTACGGCAACGCTTTCCAGGTATTCTTTGATTACGGTCACTTCCTGATCAGTGGTTACCAGATTGATCTGGCAGTCGAAATCGATATCGGCAAAAAAATGTTCTGCAATTTCAAAGTTTCCGATATGAGCACTGATCAGAACCCCGCCTTTTTTGGCAGCCAGAAGATTTCTTAGATTTTCAATCCCGTCAAATTCGTAAGTGTATTTTTCTCTTAATCCGGCAGAAATAGCCGTTTTATCAATAAGAACCTTTCCAAAAGTGAAATAGCTTTTAAATATGGAACTTTTAGCTTTCCAATATCCGTAATTCAATCTTTTTTGAAAGTAATAAAGAATATAGCGGTTACTTTTTTTCTGAAACAGCGAGTAATAGGCTGCTACAAAGTAAAGCACGCCATATGAACTTCTGATTCCGATATTTCTAATACACCAAACGAATATCCTGTATCCTAATACCGTTCCTTTAGATTTACCTTTCCATTTGTTCATAAATACAATTTACCAATATAAGAGTATACCAATGTAATACTATTTTTAGTGTATGCTGTACACCGTTATATTATTACATTGGTACTTTTTATAGAATAAAGGTTTACTCGATAATTAAGCTTTTTTTTCAGCTATTTTATTTTCAATCGTAGTGTAGAAATCATCAAATGTTACCATTTTCTTGAAGTCGGCTTCTCCTAATTTCACTCCGAAATTAGATTCAATCACAACTACCATGTCAATATAATCCAGACTATCCAAGCCTAGTGTATTTTTAAGGTTGGCATCGTTACTGATTTCATCTCCGTCTACTTCGAATTCATTTACCAGAAAATCATTAACAATGGCAACAATCTTTTCCCTTTCCATGTTTTTAATCAAATTTTTTAACTATTAGTGCAGAATTGGTTCCCCCAAACCCAAAAGAATTCGACAAAAATACATCAATTTTTTGATTTTTTGTTTTTGCGATTAAATTTATCTTTTTCGCCTCATTATCAGGGTTTTCCAGATTAATATTGGGAGCCACAAAATCGTTCTGCATCATCAGAATGGAGTAGATAACTTCACTTGCGCCTGCCATCCAGCATTCATGTCCCGTCATGGATTTGGTAGAACTTACCGGAACTTCGTTTCCGAAGATCTCATAAATTGCTTTAGCTTCATTGGCATCACCAATGGGTGTGGAAGTTGCATGAGCATTGATATAATCGATGTCTGAAGCATTCAATCCAGATTGTTTTAGGGCTCTGTCCATAGCTAAGGCAGGTCCGTCTACATTCGGAGTAGAAATATGCCCTCCGTTTGAAGAGAAACCATACCCGATAATTTCAGCAATAATGGGAACTCCTCTTCTTTGGGCGGATTCCAGACTTTCAACGATTAAGGTTGCAGCTCCTCCACTTGGAATTAATCCGTCTCTGTCTGCATCGAAAGGTCTTGATGCTTTTTCAGGTTCGTCTTCTCTTGCGGAAAAAACGCCTAAACCGTCAAAGCTAGCCATTGAATATTTGTTGGTTTCCTGTGCACCTCCGCAGATAATCATATCCTGAAAACCGTTTTTGATCATCATATAAGCAAGACCCAAAGAATGTGAACCGCTTGCACACGCCGCACTTATGGTAAGATTAATCCCTTTCAGCTTAAAGATTGTTGAAAGATTCATCGTTACTGTTGAGTTCATTGATTTGAAGATCGCTCCCGATCCCATCAATGTTGTATCTTTCTTTTCCCTTGCGATATCGATAGATTCTACGACTGCCTGAGAAACACTGTCATTTCCGTATAGAATTCCCACCTCGTGAGTATCTAAAAACGTTTCATCCAGATTAGCCTGTTTTAGTGCATCAATGGTGGCAAGATAAGCATATTCGCTCTCTTCTCCCATGCTGATACGCTGGCGTCTGTTCAAAAGATTCTTCAGATCCGGTTTAGGAACAACCCCTGTAAGGCCTGATCTGAAACCGAATTCTTTTCTGTCTTTATCTAAAACAATACCGGATTTTCCTTGATATAGGGATTCCCTGACCTCTTCTAAAGAGGTCCCGATGCAGGAATAAATTCCCATCCCGGTAATCACAACCCTATTTTCCATTTGTTTATATTAAGTTTAGCAATGTATCAGCGTAAGAATGCAGTCCTATTTCCATTGAAATTCAATCAACATTGGCTCTCTGATACATTTGTGTATTGTTAGATTATTATGAATAAATTCCGCCGTTAATATTAATCACTTCTCCTGTGATGTATGAAGATTTTCTTGAAGCCAGAAAAGCTACCAGATCAGCAACTTCTTCTGCTTCACCAAATCTGTTGGCAGGAATCATTGCTTTTAATTCTTCTTCATTGAACTCCTGAGTCATATCTGTTCTGATAAAACCCGGAGCCACTGCATTTACAGTAATATTTCTTTTAGCTACTTCCTGGGCAAGAGCCTTTGTAGCTCCTACCAAAGCTCCTTTTGCAGCAGAGTAATTGGTCTGGCCTGCTGTTCCTTTCACTCCTGAAACTGAAACCATATTGATGATTCTTCCGTATTTGTTACGAAGCAGTTTCTGGATAAAGAAGTTGGTTACGTTGAAAAAACCGTCCAGACTTGTATTGATCACATGATTCCAGTCTTCTTTCTGCATCCACATAAAGAGACCATCTCTTGTGATTCCGGCATTATTAACGATCACTTCTACCACGGCATCCGGATTTTTCTCCTGCCATTCCGTTAATACAGCCTGTGTTTCTTCGGTATTTCCTACATCAAATTTAAGAATTTCTCCTGTAGCACCCAATTCTACAACTTTTGCCAAAGTTTCTTTTGCTGCGGTTTCATTGGAAGCGTAGTTGATGAGAATGTGGTAGTTTTTTTCTTCTGCCAGTTTTATACAGATTGCTCTCCCGATTCCTCTGGAGCCCCCTGTTACAATTGCACATTTCATGCGTTAGTGTTTATTTTGTTTTTAGTTTTTTTAAGCTAATTTTTATATCCCTATGTATTATATAGACAACTAATTGCTGTAGATAATTACATAGTTTTTAAATATTTCTTCACTTCTTCCAGGTATGGGTACATGACCATATCATCTGAAAAAGCAGGAATAATTTTTCTGATTTCATCATACAATTCTTTTGTTGATGAGGAAACTTTATCCTGGAAACCAAGATATTCAATAGCCTGAATAATTGTGATTGCTTCAATCGTTAATACTTCAAAGGCATTTTCAATCACTTTTCTACAGATCACCGCTGCATTGGTTCCCATACTTACGATATCCTGATTGTCATTATTATTCGGAATACTGTGAACATACATGGAGTTTGACAACATCTGACTTTCTGCTGTAGTAGAAGTTGCTGTAAACTGTACACCCTGCATCCCGAAATTGAAACCTAATTTACCTAAATTTACAAAAGGAGGCAAAATTTCGTTGATCTTCGCATTCAAAAGATAGTTCAACTGCCTTTCTGCAAGCATCGTCAGTTTGGTTACTACAATCTTAAGTTTATCCATTTCCAGAGAGATGTAGTCTCCATGGAAATTTCCTCCGTGGTAAACGTGCTGATCTTCAACATTGATGATCGGGTTATCGTTCGCAGAATTAATCTCATTTTCAAGAACCTTTTCCGTATATTCCAACGTGTCTAACACCGGACCTAAGATTTGCGGAACACATCGTAAAGAGTAATACTCCTGTACTTTCTCCTTGAAAACCTTTTCCTGTTCTTCGAAATGAGTATAAAGGTGATCTTCTCTTTTTCTGATCAGCTTACTGTCTGCAAGATGTGCGCGCATTCTTTCCGCCACTTTTTGCTGGCCGTAATGTTTCTTTGTTCCATTCAAAGCTTCTGAGAAGTGATCATCATATGCCTGAACAATTTCATTGATTGCACATGAAAGTCTGATGGAAATATCTGTCAGCTGATTTGCTTTATAAGCATTTACAATACCAATTCCGGACATTACAGAAGTTCCGTTCATCAGAGCAAGACCTTCACGGATTTCTACTTTAATAGGTTCTAATCCTTCAGACTCAAAAACTTCTTTTGTAGATCTTCTTCCACTATTATAAAAGACTTCTCCTTCTCCAATCAGTACTAAAGCAAGGTGTGCCAGCTGAACCAAATCTCCACTTGCACCAACTCCTCCATGTTCAAAGATCAATGGAGTGATATCTCTGTTGATGAGCTCCTGAAGAAGATATATAACAGATTGGTGTACTCCTGAATTTCCTAATGATAAAGTATTCAATCTGGCCAGCATGCAGGCTTTCACTTCCTGTGCAGGCAGGGGATTTCCTATTCCTGAAGAATGACTTCTGATCAGGTTGTACTGAAGCTGGTGCGTATCTTCATCGCTGATCTTGAATTGAGCCATAGGCCCAAAACCGGTATTCACACCGTATATTACTTTATTTTTTGAAAACTCTTTTAAAAACTGAAAACTTCTATCCACTCTTGATAAAAGTGATTCATCCAGTTCTATTTTTTCATTCTCAATGATAATTTTTTGAAAGTCTTTCAGTTCTAAAAAGTTATTTATTTTCATCAATTAAAAGTAATAGTTGCTAATTTTGTAAATATTAATTATTTGTCACTAATTTTGCGGCAAAGATAAAAGTTATTATTAAAATAAAAAATCAAAGATGAGCAAAGAATTTGTTGACGTTCTTGTAATCGGGGCTGGGCCTTCCGGATGCGTATCTTCTTCGTACTTAAAGAAGAATAACGTCAACGTAAAAGTAGTCGAAAAGACCAAATTTCCAAGACTGGTAGTGGGTGAAAGCTTAATTCCAAGGGTGATGGACCACTTTGATGAGGCCGGACTTTTCCCTGCATTAGACAAAATGGGGTTTGAAAAAAAGCTCGGAGCACGTTTCCTTCGCGGCGATGAAGTCTGCATTTTTGATTTCAGCAACAAATTCGGAGAAGGCTGGGACTGGACCTGGCAGGTTCCAAGAGCTGATTTTGACAACACTCTTGCTCAGGAAGTGATTAACAAAGGGATTGACCTTGAATTTGAAACTGAAGTTATCGGCATACAGTTCAATGGAACGGATTCTATAACCACTGTGCGAAATAAAGATGGAGAGACTAAAGAAATCCATGCTAAATTTGTTATTGATTCCAGCGGCTACGGAAGAGTTCTTCCCCGTTTATTAGATCTTGAAAAACCATCTAAATTATCTCCTCATTCCGCTATTTTTTCGCATGTAAATGACGTTAATAGAGAACCTGGAGAAGAAGGTACGTTAATTTCTTTTGACATCATTGAAACGGAAGTATGGCTTTGGGTAATTCCGTTTTCCAACGGAAATACGAGTTTAGGAATTGTAGGTCCTACCGAATATATTGATCAATTATCCGAAAACGGAGATACTGCCGAAGCTTTAAGAAAAGCAATTTCTCTTTCTGATTATTATGTAAAACGTTTCGGGAATGTAGAATTCCTTTTTGAACCAAAACATCTGAAAGATTATTCATGTTCTGTGAAAAGCTTGTTTGGAGATGGATTTGCTTTAACAGGAAACGCTTCAGAATTCCTTGATCCTGTATTTTCTTCGGGAATGGCTTTTGCCACAGAATCCGGAATGCTTGCTGCAAAACTGGCTTTGAAGCAGCTTAATGGGGAAAAAGTTGACTGGCAGACGGAATACACGGATTATATTTTATACGGAGTGGATGTTTTTACCACTTATGTGAAAGAATGGTATACCGGAAATCTTCAGGAGTTATTTTTCCATCAACCGGAAAATCCGGATGTAAAGAAAAAGATATGCGCTGTTCTGGCCGGATATGTATGGAACAAAGACAATCCGTTTGTGAGAAAGCATGATACAGTTATTAAAAACCTGGCCAACCTGATTAAGTTGGAAAAACATGAACAGGAAAATCAATAAAACAAAAACGGTCTGAACATTCAGACCGTTTTTTATTATTTTAAAGATTTTTTAATTTCCTTTCCGAGATACTTTCCGGCAGATTCGTAAGCCGCAGCTATTCTTCCGTACTCCATTACAAATTCACGATTTTGGGTAAACTTATCGAATTTTTCAAGCTTCACCTCCGCTAATACAGCAGAAGGATTATTGGTTTCCACCAGTTTTATTTTACCTGTTATTTCAGCAGTCATTGCAGTAAGCCCTGCGTGCCAGCCAGGGAAAACCCAATTCGTTTCTACTAACAGGGTATATTTCGCAGAACCATCTTTCTTAAATGAAATATTTTTGTATGCTTTATTCAGACCTTTTGCAAAATAGTCTGCATAGTATTCTTTTTTATAGTTTTCCCATTCTTCAATCCATTTTTTCCAGGCTTCTTCACCTCTTTTAGGATTTTCAAGAACTTGTTTTTTTCTGTTTTCAAGGTATTGAGCTTCTGTAATATTTTCTTTCATAAACAGTACATTCTCAAACTTAACCTCAACATTCACTTCGGTCTGATCTTTTAAAACACCCAGACTTCCTGCAACAATTTTCATTTTCTCCTGTCCGAAAGCTGAGGCCATTATAATCATAAAGACCAGCAATAATAATTTTTTCATATGTATTAGCTTTTATATTTAAGAGCGCAAAGATATTATAAAAAGTAAATTTTTGCTCTTTCTTCTCTTTTAATTTTATCTTAAATCAATAAAAGTGATCGGCTTTCTACTATTGGGATTGAAAACCGTTTTGGAAAGGATTTCAAAATCGATAATTTCAATTTTCGGACTTACCCTCAGTTTTGCACGGAAATGATCTCTTACTTCATTAACGAAGTTTTCATTTTCTTCTGCTGTACTCAGCTTGATGATGATCTCATCCAACCCTATTTCATTGGCCTGGATAACAATCTGGTAGCACAGGATATTATTAAAGTCGTTCAAAATATCATTCATCGCAGGCGGATACAGTGTTGTTCCCTTGTATTTGATCATCTGCTGTTTTCTTCCTACCACAGGACCTAACCTCATTGTATTTCTTCCACATTGACAAGGCTCATTATGTGCTCTTACAAGATCTCCCGTTTTAAATCTTAAGAGAGGAATTGCTTCCACCCCTAAAGTCGTAATAGTAAGCTCACCACTTTCTCCTTCTTTTACAGGATTTCCTTCATCATCCAGAATTTCCGTAATAATCAGCTCAGGATGATGATGCCCTCCAATCTGATATTCACACTCTGTAAAAGCGGTACTCATTTCGGTGGATGCATAGGTTGAAAAAAGTTTTATGTCCCATTTTTCTTTGATCTTCTGAGAAAGAATATTATCTGTAAAGTCCTGATTTTTGATACTTTCACCAATACACACGGCTCCATAAACACTGGAGTTTTTATAATCCAGACCATGTTTTTCGGCATAATCGATCATTTTAAGCAGGAAAGATGGAACGGTAATCAGATATTTAGGTTGGTATCTGAAAATAGAATCCCATTGTAATTCGGGAATTCCCGGTCCCATTCTCACTACACTTGCTCCCATTTTCCTTAATCCTAAGAAATAGGCAAGACCAGCCATAAAGCGTTTATCAATGGTGGTAATCATCTGTACTACGTCTCCTTTCTGAATGCCTGCGCAGGCAAAAGAGATCGCCTCATTGTAAGCGAGCCTTTCAAGGTCATTATCAGATAATCCAAAGGTCACCGGATCTCCCAGTGTACCTGAAGTTGTACTGTAATCTACAATCTTATCCGGTGTAATGCAGAAGAAATCATGATTATACTGCTGCAAATCATTCTTTGTGGTAGTGGGAATTTTTTGAAGGTCTTCCAATGTTCGGATATCTTCAGTTTTGATTGTATTTTCCCTGAATAATTTCTGATAAAAAGGGGAATGGTTTTCAAGATACACCAACAGCTCATGAAGTTTTTCTTCCTGAAACTTTTTTATTTCCTGAATACCTGCTTTCTCGATTGACGGGTGAAATTCCAATGATTTTAATTTTTAAAAAGCAAATTTATTTAATTAAAATTAAAAGACTTAAAGATTCAAGTATTAAAAGACATTTATCTCTGGAAGGTAAAGGTTTGTATGTTTGTATTTCCGGCAGTATTGGTTGTGGCTACTGTTAAACGATGCTCTCCTGAACCTTTTGGACATTTTTCATCAAAAACATAAACAAAATCATCTTTTACACGGGCAAACCGCAGCCATTTCCCATCCAGTTCAGCCCGGAATGAAACAATATCTCCATATTGGGTTTTTCCTTTTAACCGTAAAGAACTGCTGGTGACCAAAGCCCCTTCTTTCCACCCTGGTGAAGCTGACGGCAGATTCGGATCCAATATTAGTTTTGCCGTACCCAATCTGTTGAATTTACCTTCTGCCCAATCTCCGTTCCAGGCGGCCTTTACTTCATCCGTATCACTTCCGTAATCCAGCAAAATAATAACTTTATCTTTTTCCTGGGCACTTAATTTCCTATTGGGTTTTATTCTTAATGTATATGTATCATGCACCGGGATATATGGGCTATGCAAAATGATATTATTTGAAACTTCATTCAAATGAGTCCCTGGTTTTTCATATGCATTAAAGTTTACTGCGTCATACATTGCATTTTTACTGAAATTGATCTCTGCATTTTCCGTTGTAATCTTTTTTTCTTCATTGGGCATTACCATCTCATTGGCAGCTTTAACTTTATCCGTTATTTTACTCAGCTGAACTTTTGTAATCAGGCGGCTTTTATTTCCATTCACATCTTTTAAAATAATTTCGATGTTGTGAACATCTTCATCCTGAAGATCAATAATTCCCGTAAGATTGGGAATGCTATAGTTTTGAAGTTTCATCCCCGGTAAAACAGATAAATGCTGAATACTCATTTTATCTCTGGCAAATTTGGTATAATCAATACAGCCATTCTCATACCGGGTATCATCATAACTTACTTTATCAATTGAAAAGCCATAGACCAGCTTACCGTCCATTAATAGCTCTGCTTTATAAATTCCAAGATTAAATCCCTGATTGGCTTTATCCGCTGCTTTAATTCCAAAGCTTATCATCGGAGAATTAACTCTGATAACATCTGTAGTGTAAATGCTTCCTGTTTTCTTTACCGTAATTCCATTCGCCCCCGGTTCATACGTACTGAAACGTCGATCATACCAGTACAGTCCACTGATAACCGGAGCTATATTATCTGGAATGGTAAAACCAAAAAGTAACGGATTGAGACATTCTTCCGTTTTGGTATCTCTTATTTCAAAATGCAGATGCGGCCCTGCGGACCCACCTGTATTTCCGCTTAAAGCGATCTGCTGTCCTTTGTTTACAGGAAACTGTTCTGGTGAAAAAGTAATGTCCTGCTCCCATTTTTCATCTTTATATTGTTTACTCTTTACATATTCATCAAGTGTATCAAAGTATTTATTCAGATGGGCATACACTGTAGTATATCCGTTCGGATGGGTGATGTAGATTGCGTTTCCAAAGCCGTAGCGCTCTATCTTTATTCTGCTTACATATCCGTTTGCAGCTGCGAATACAGGTAAATTTTCCTGGCTATTGGTTCTCAAATCCAATCCCATATGAAAATGGTTCGTTCGTACAGCTCCAAAGTTGGCAGCCAGCTGCATGGGAATGTTTAATGGATTTCTGAAATAATTCTGTGGATAATTATTCTGAGCCTGTGTGATGATACTATTGATAAAACAGATAATAAACATCAGTCTGGTAAAAATTTTCATACAGCATTTGGATTTAGTTCTACTTGAATATATGAAATTTCAAGCAATGATCGTGCTATTTTGGTATTGCAGGTTCTATTTTCAACCACAGATGAAACAGATTTTCACAGATGATTCGGATAAAAATCTGTGAAGCCTGTCGGATCTGCGGGAGATTATAACTGAGTTTTGGCTAAAGCCATTGAATGTATTTCTACTTCTTGAGCGGGCTAAAGCCCCGCTTTTATTCAATAAAACCAACAAGCAAAAAAGGGCCAGAAATAAAGATAAATAACGTATAAAATTCACTTATTTACCCATTATCACTTACTTTTTATCACTTCCCTTATATATATTTCTGAAATTGAACTTTTTAATAGATGATATCAAAATAAAACATATATTATAAACCGACAAAATTTAGTAAATTTGCAGACTTAATTAATCAACGATATTGAGATATTTACAATGAGCCAATTTAAAGAATACAAAAACCTCAACCTTATTGACGTAGCAGAGAATGTAGCGGAATTTTGGAAACAAAATAAAACTTTCAATAAGAGTGTTGAGATTCGTCAGGGAAATCCTGAGTTTGTTTTTTACGAAGGTCCGCCTTCAGCAAACGGTATGCCTGGAATTCACCACGTAATGGCAAGAGCATTGAAAGATATTTTCTGCCGTTACCAGACTCAAAACGGGAAACAGGTTTTCCGTAAAGCGGGCTGGGATACGCATGGTCTTCCTGTGGAACTGGGTGTAGAAAAAGAATTAGGAATCACTAAAGAAGATATTGGCAAAAAAATCTCTATTGAAGATTACAACAAAGCTTGTCGTGAGGCAGTAATGCGTTATACTGATGTATGGAATAATCTTACTGAGAAAATCGGATATTGGGTAGACCTTGATGATCCGTATATCACGTACAAGTCAAAATACATGGAAAC
Source organism: Chryseobacterium sp. Tr-659 (assembly GCF_011752975.1). Classification (GTDB taxonomy): domain Bacteria; phylum Bacteroidota; class Bacteroidia; order Flavobacteriales; family Weeksellaceae; genus Chryseobacterium. Next base: position 66,087 of record NZ_VWWP01000012.1, read on the forward strand.
GGTTTGGTGGCTGTTAAAGCAATTGTACGATAAAAACTTATTGTACAAAGGGTACACGATCCAGCCATATTCTCCGAAAGCAGGAACCGGACTTTCTTCTCACGAATTGAACCAGCCCGGAACGTATCGTGATGTTTCAGATACAACGGTTGTAGCTCAGTTTAAAGTGAAGAAGGACTCTTCAACATTATTCAATGATGTTGACGGAGATGTACATATCCTTGCATGGACGACAACTCCGTGGACGCTTCCATCCAATACGGCTCTTACCGTAGGTAGAGATATTGAATATGTTTTGGTTAAAACCTTCAATCAGTATACTTTCGAGCCGGTAACGGTTGTTTTATCAAGTGTTCTTTTACCTAAGGTTTTCGGTAAAAAATATGCTGAAGGGACAGACGAAGATTTTGCGAACTATACTTCTGAAACTAAAGTAATTCCTTTTAAAATTTTAAAAGAATTTACCGGAGAAAAACTTGTGGACACAAGATATGAGCAATTAATTCCTTGGTTTACGCCAAATGACAATGCCGAAAACGCATTCAGAGTGATCCTTGGAGATTTTGTTACAACAGAAGATGGTACAGGTATCGTTCACACGGCGCCTACTTTTGGTGCCGATGATGCGAGAGTTTCTAAAATGGCTCAGCCTGAAATCCCGCCAATGTTAGTAAAAGATGAAAATGACAATCTTGTTCCATTGGTAGATTTACAGGGGAAATTTATTCAGGGGGAAAATGTTCCTGAAGTGTTCTCCGGGAAATATATCAAAAACGAATATTACGATGAAGGAACTGCTCCTGAAAAATCTTGGGATGTGGAACTTGCAATCTTGCTGAAAACAGAGAACAAGGCTTTCAAAGTAGAGAAATATGTCCACTCTTATCCACATTGCTGGAGAACAGATAAACCTGTATTGTATTATCCGCTGGATTCATGGTTCGTGAAAATGACGGCTGTAAAAGACAGATTGGTTAACCTGAACAAAGACATCAACTGGAAGCCAAAGGCTACAGGAGAAGGGCGTTTTGCCAACTGGTTAGAAAATGTAAACGACTGGAACTTGTCCCGTTCAAGATATTGGGGAATTCCTTTGCCGATCTGGAGAACGGATGATCTTAAAGAAGAAAAGATTATCGGGTCTGTAGAAGAATTATATAACGAAATCGAAAAATCGATTGCGGCAGGATTGATGACTGAAAATCCATTCAAAGGTTTCATCATCGGAAATATGGCTGAATCCAACTATGAACTGGTTGATCTTCACAAAAATGTAGTAGACAAAGTAGTATTGGTTTCTGATTCAGGAAAAGCAATGAAACGGGAAAGCGACCTTATTGATGTTTGGTTCGATTCAGGTTCTATGCCGTATGCACAGCTGCATTATCCTTTTGAGAACAAAGAATTAATCGATAATAACAAAGCTTTCCCAGCAGACTTCATTGCAGAAGGTGTTGACCAGACCCGTGGATGGTTCTACACGCTTCATGCGATCGGAACAGCTGTTTTTGATTCTGTTGCTTATAAAAATGTAATGAGTAACGGGCTTGTTCTGGATAAGAACGGGCAAAAAATGTCAAAACGTTTAGGAAATGCTGTGGATCCGTTCGAAACACTTTCTGTATACGGTCCGGATGCTACACGTTGGTACATGATCTCTAATGCTAACCCTTGGGAAAATCTTAAGTTTGACATTGAAGGTATTGATGAAGTAAGAAGAAAGTTCTTCGGAACTCTTTATAATACCTATTCATTCTTTGCTTTATATGCCAATGTGGATGGCTTTAATTATTCAGAGAAAGAAGTGGAAAACCGTCCGGAAATTGACAGATGGATTCTTTCCGAGCTTAATCTTCTGATCAAAGAGGTAAAGGCTTTCTATGAAGATTATGAACCTACAAGAGTAGCAAGAGCAATCAGTACATTCGTGAATGATAACCTAAGTAACTGGTATGTAAGATTGTGCAGAAGACGTTTCTGGAAAGGAGATTATTCTGATGATAAGATCTCTGCTTACCAGACTTTATATACCTGTCTTGAGGTAGTAGCTAAGCTATCTGCCCCTATTGCTCCGTTCTTCATGGATCAGTTGTATCAGGACTTAAATAAAGTAACCGGAAAAGAGAACTGTGAGTCTGTACATTTAACAGATTTCCCTGTGGCTGATGAAAGCTTAATTGATCAGGATCTGGTTGAAAAAACGCATTTGGCTCAGAACATTACAAGTATGGTTTTCTCATTGAGAAAGAAGGAAAATGTAAAGGTTCGTCAGCCATTACAAAAAGTATTGGTTCCTGTACTGGATTCTAAAAGCGAGGAGCAAATCCTTGCCGTAGCAGATCTGATTAAGCAGGAAGTCAACGTAAAAGAATTACAGTTAATTAATGCTGAAGAGGCATCACACTTAATTGTAAAACAGATAAAACCGAATTTCAAAGCTCTTGGTCCTAAATTAGGAAAAGACATGAAAGTGGTTGGTGCAGAAATTACAAATCTTAGTGCTGAACAGATTTCCAATCTTGAAAAAGCGGGAAAAATTGATGTTCAGGGATATGAGATCACTCTTGATGATGTAGAGATCTCAACAAAAGATATCCCGGGATGGACAGTAACTTCCGATGGAAAAACAACTGTGGCATTAGATTTGACGTTAACCGATGAGTTAAAATCAGAAGGTATCGCAAGAGAGTTCATCAACAGGATTCAAAACCTGCGAAAAGATAAAGATTTTGAACTGACAGACAGAATTGGAATCTCCATTGAAGAGAATTCACCATTCCTTGAAGATATTAAGAAAAATGAGGAATATATTTCTTCCGAAGTCTTGTCAAATAAAATAGAAATTGTATCTTCACTTTCAAATTTTAACGAAATCGAAATAGATGAGGTTAATTTTAAGATAAATATTGAAAAAAATTAACATGTAGTTATTGTATTTCAAATTCCATTTCATAATTTTATTAAAAAAGAGAAAGAATATGTCAGACGAAAGAGTTAGATACAGCGATGCTGATTTACAGGAATTTAGAGCGATCATTAGAGAAAAAATAGAAAAAGCAGAGAAAGACCTTCAGCTGATCAGAGAAAGTTTCATCAATGACCAGAATAATGGAACAGATGATACTTCCCCTACCTTCAAAGCATTTGAAGAAGGAGCAGAAACGTTGAGTAAAGAACAAAACTCTATTTTAGCAGGAAGACAGGAAAAATTCGTGCGTGATCTTAAGAATGCCTTAATCAGAATCGAGAACAAAACGTATGGTGTTTGCAGAGTAACGGGGAAACTGATCCCTAAGGAAAGACTTTTAGCCGTTCCTCACGCTACGCTGAGCATCGAAGCGAAAAATATGCAGAAATAGCCGTAAGGTTTGTAAAATAATATTGGGTTTATATGGTATTCTTGGATACTTTATAAACCTAATTTTTAATGTATACCCATGAGCGAGTTATTGATTTTAGGAATTGTTATCGCAGCCGTATTGCTGTTTTTCAACAGAGAGTGGATCAGGAACAGATTTTCCCCTGATCAGCAGAAAAATTATACGATTGATGATAAGTTTAATTCTGACAAACGTGAACGGGAGAAAGAAATAGACAAACTTTTGAGTAAAATGGGCAAAAACGGAGTGAATGATCTGTCTGAGAAAGATAGAAAAAGGCTTGACGAGCTGTCCAAAAAGTAAAAAATAAATATAAGAAATGGAATCTATCATAGTACATCCTAAAAATTCTATGGAGCTTAGCGCACTGAAAAGTGTTTTGAAAGAAATGAACATTAAATTTGAAAAAGCTCATGTTAAAAGTTCATTTAACGGACAAAAAGTGGTTAAGAAAGCGAGCGACAATAAAAATGTAAAGCCGGCTTCAAAGCCTTCAAAACCTAAAGGACAGTAATGAAAAAGATATTAGCGATTACATTTTTGGTATTATTAATAGATCAGGCTTCAAAAATCTATATTAAAACCCATTTTAATCTGGACGACAGTATTTCTGTTTTTCCGGGCTTTAAACTTACTTTCGTGGAAAATCCGGGAATGGCTTACGGGTTTCATTTCGGAGGAATTATCGGTAAATATTTTCTGGTAATTTTAAGAGTGTTCTTAATCGGAGGAATGGTTTATATGTTCAGAAAATGGCTAAAAGAAGGAGCTTCCAACTATCTTTTGATCCCAATGTCTATTATCTTTGCCGGTGCTATCGGAAATCTTATCGACGGAATGTTCTATGGAATGATTTTCGACAGTGGAACGGTTTATGACCCAAGCATTGACCGATGGATCGGTTATGGTGGAATTTCTAAGTTTGCTCCTTTCGGGCAAGGGTATTCTACTTTTATGAAAGGATGTGTTGTAGATATGCTTCACTTCCCACTGGTAGACTGGAATGTGCCTGAAAGCTGGCCTTTGATAGGCGGAAAACACCTTGAATTTTTCAAGTATATTTTTAACGTCGCTGATTCAGCTATTACTGTAGGAGCTGCTTTCCTATTAATTTTCAGGAAAAAAGCTTTTCCCAACGGTCTTGAGTTTTAAAAATTATATTTTCGGATGAAAAAAATAATTAAAAATATTTTTAAAATTTTCCTGCTTCTTCTTGTGGCAGGAATTATTTTTATCGCCTGGGCGAACTACAGCATTAAAAAAGAAAGTGAACCATTTGTTTCCTACCATATTACCGATATACCGGAAGCTAAAACCGCATTATTACTGGGAACCGGAAAAACATTGAGCAACGGAACACCGAATGCTTATTTCTATAACAGAATCAAAGCAGCAGCAGACCTTTATAAAAACGGAAAAATACAATACATTATTGTAAGCGGAGACAACAGTACTAAAGATTATAATGAGCCTGAAGATATGCAGCTGGCACTGATTCAGGAAGGTGTTCCGCAGGATAAAATCATTATGGATCATGCCGGGTTCAGAACACTGGATTCTGTGGTAAGAGCAAAGGATATTTTCGGGCAAACCAAACTGATCATCATCTCACAGAAGTTTCATAATGAAAGAGCGGTATTTCTGGCCAGAAAAAACGGAATGGAAGCATTTGGATATAACGCTGCAGATGTAAATAAATATGCAGGTTTAAAGACGAATCTTCGGGAATATTTTGCAAAGGCTAAAGTATATTGGGATCTGCTTCTTGGAGTGGAACCTAAATTTGGCGGTGAAAAAATTGTGATTCCTTAATTTATCTAACCCCAGATTACACAGCACAGATAATTAGGTAAAGGCTGATTACGTTTTTAAGTTTTGGCTAAAGCCCACTCTATTGAACTTTAATTACAGCATCTTTTGATGTTTTTCATTCATTATTCCGGTCAAACCTCGTAAATTTGCAATTCATTAATTTTTAAATATAAATTTTAAACAATGTCAAGAATTCTTACCGGCATTCAAGCCACCGGAACACCCCATCTTGGAAATCTTCTTGGGGCCATTATTCCTGCTATCGAGTTATCCAAGCAGGAAGGAAATGAATCATTTTTATTTATTGCGAATCTTCATACGCTTACCCAGATTAAAGATGCGCAGACTTTAAGACAGAATACCTACGAGATTGCTGCGGCTTGGCTTGCTTGTGGATTAGATACCGAAAAAACATTTTTCTACAGACAAAGTGATATCGCTGAAACCTGTGAACTATCTTGGCATTTATCATGTTTTTTTCCTTATCAAAGATTAACACTGGCTCACTCATTTAAAGATAAAGCTGATCGTCTTCAGGATGTGAATGCAGGATTATTCACCTATCCAATCTTAATGGCTGCAGATATTTTACTGTATGATGCAGAGATTGTTCCTGTAGGAAAAGATCAGCTTCAGCATTTGGAAATTGCAAGAGATGTGGCTTCAAGGTTCAATAACCAGATGGGTGAAGTTTTTGTATTGCCACAATCTGAGCTTCAGGAGGACACTAAATATGTTCCCGGAACAGATGGGCGCAAAATGTCTAAATCCATGGGAAATATCATCAATATTTTCTTACCTGAAAAGGAACTGAAAAAACAGGTGATGAGCATTGAATCAGATTCAAAGTCTTTAGAAGAGCCTAAAGATCCTGCAACAGATAAGACTTTCCAGATTTATGAGCTTATTGCAACACCTGAGCAGACAGAGGAACTGAGAGCTAAATATCTTGCCGGCAACTTTGGATACGGACATGCTAAAAAGGAGCTGTTAGACCTTATCCTTATACGTTTTGCCAAAGAAAGAGAAACGTTCGATTATTATATGAACAATCTTGATGAATTGGAAGCCAAACTACAGGAAGGAGCGGCGAAAACAAGACCTATTGCAATGGAAACTCTTAAAAGAGTAAGAACTAGTTTAGGATTTTAATCCTTAATTTAAATATAAGTAAACGGCTATCCCTTTTGAGATAGCCGTTCTTTTTTGGGTTATAAATACGCTGAAATGAGCAAAATATTTTTTGTTGCTGATCTCACAGATTAAACAGATATAATCTGAAACTCCTATTACATTATATTTTTTGTGAGGACGAAATAATGCATCTGATCTTCAAACTCATACGTGATATCCCAGCCAGGATATTGTTTGATAATTGTTTTAATGATGGACAGCCCTAAGCCGGTAGAGCTATGATCGGATGCCTGTTTATAGAAACGGTTAAAAATACGGGATTTATCCAAAGAGTTTGATGTTCCGCTGTTTTGAAAGGTAATTCTGTCGTTTTCTATGATGATATTCAACATACCTTCTTCATTGTTATACTTGACTGCATTTTTAAGGAGATTAGATAATAAAATATCTGCCAGATCGTGGTTAAAAGCGGCTTCAAATGTTCCTTTTTCAATGATATTAACATCTACCTTTTTAAATTCAATAAAGTCCTCATAGCTTTGTACAAGTTCCTTGATCAAAACATTAAAATCTACAGCTAATGCCTTATTATACTGGTTATTTTCTATCTTCGAGAGCATTAGTAAAGATTTATTCAATCCTACCATTCTCCTCAGATCATTCTTAAGCTCAGAAAGAAAATTCAGACTTTTTTTATCGAGATCTTCGTTCTGAATAATAAGATCGATCTTATTGATAACAATAGCAAGCGGCGTCTGAAGTTCATGGGATGCATTTTCAATAAACTGTTTCTGCTGATAGAAAACAAGCTCATTACGTTCAATCATTTCATTGATTTCCACGTTCAGTTCTTCAAATTCGGTAATGGTATATTTCTGGTTTTCTTGTGAAAAAGGGATTCCAAACTGGTATTTTTTAAGCTTTTCCAAAATCCTGTAGAAGGGACGCATTGCCTTATTAAGCAGATATCCATTAACTACCACAATACTGATCACCAAAAGGATATAAAGTACGATCAAAGCCGTTGTAAGATCATAGATTAACTCATCTTCCTCTACTGTTGAAGTCCTTATAATAAGACGCTGATGGTGTTTGAACTGATCGATAAAATCTGCTTCAAGAACTCTGTAAGGCTGGTCCTTATCATCATATTCCATGTAATACATCTTATCGTAAAGCCTGCTTTTATTTTTATAATCTCCGGCTTTAATCGGAATGATTTTAAATTCATTAAACCCAAAATCATTATTCTTTAATAGCTGAGGATTGAGATACACCGCTTTTATAATCTGTATCTTTCGGTCTTTCAACCCATCATCCACATTATCGTGTACTTCATCCAGAATATAGGCATAAAATAGCCCTGCCCACACTGCAATAATAAGCAGCAGGATCATGATCAGGTATTTTATGGTATAGTATTTTAAAGAAACTTTCATCAGATGAATTTATATCCTATTCCGTACACCGCCTGGAAGTCTGCCTCCGCATGGAATGACTTGAGCTTTTTACGGAGATTTTTAATTTGGGAGTAAATAAAGTCCAGACTGTCTGCCTGGTCTATATAATCTCCCCAGATAGCTTCTGCCAAAGTGGTTTTCTGTAATGTTTTTTCAGGATGAATTACAAAATAATACAGAAGATCATATTCTTTGCGGTTAAGGATCAACTCTTCATTTCCTATTTTCACGGTTCTGTTTTCCGGATCTATGCTTATATTCTTGTATTTGATAATATTTTCTCCGTCCTGATGTTTTCTTCTGATCACAGATCTTATTCTTGCCATCAGTTCTGCAAGGTGAAAAGGTTTGGCGAGATAATCGTCTGCACCTATTTCCAGTCCGGTTACTTTATCTTCTACGGAATCTTTGGCAGACAAAATGATTACCGGATCTTTTTTATGCAATTTCTTAATTTCTTTCAGCAGATCTATTCCATTGCCGTCAGGCAGCATGATGTCCAATAAAATACAGTCATACTCGTAAGAGATGATTTTATCCAGTCCCGAACTGTAATTATCGGCATGTTCCACTATGAAATTTTCTGACTCCAGAAACTTCTGTACGGTATCCTTTAATTCCGGCTCATCCTCTACTATTAAAATCTTCATTCCTTCTTTGGATTACGATATTCAACGGCTTTCTTCTATCAAATATATGAAATTATAAGGTAGGAGGCTGGAAGGTACTTTTCTATCCTGTACAATTTCCAGCTCCCGGTTTTAATTCTTTAAAAATGAGTTCGTTTTTACATAACGTCCGTCTGCATCAAAAACAAGGCATAGACCGTTCATCAGGCGTATTTTGTATGCATTATATTTTTTTTCAATAGAATCAACCACACTTCCAGGATGATGCTTTGTCATAAAAGACACAATACTCTTTCTAATCTTGGAGGAAGACTGTTTTCTTCCATTGCTTCTTATTAAATTCCAATTGACCATAATATTTACAATTTAGTGTTAATCTGCTTTTTGATTTAATCATCAATCTTTTTAAAGTTCCCGTTTCTGTCGAATTCCAGTTCCAATCCGTTGGAAAGCTCAGCTTTATAAGACCATCTCTTCTTTTCAACCTTAACGATATAAGTATTAGGGAAATTTTTTGTACTGTAATTCCTGATGGAACCCGGAATAAAACCATAAGGAATTTTCTGATGCTTACCATCTACTTCTTTCCAGTTTCCTTCGCTGTCAAATTCTATTTTCATTCCGTTGGTCAGATATACTTTGTATTCATCTATTCCATAGATTTCCCTGTCTTCAATAGCAGAGGTTACAGGTATTCCTTTAAAATAACCCGCAATAAAGTTTTTGGCTGTCTTTGGGAGCTGGCCAGCACTGATTGCCCGGTCTTGGGCAGAAACAAATCCTCCTATTAATAAAAACAACACCATCAATACTCCTGTGATCTTTTTTACATTTTTCATAACATTAAGTTTTTCTGTCATTATTATGGAGCAAAGTTCCTAATCAATTTAGGAAAGATTTGGGAATAGATTAATCATAAAAAAACCATCAAGACAAATTGCCTTAATGGTTTAATATTTTAATTGACTGGCAGGCTTTATTCAAGCCTGAAGAATTTATAAATAATCTTTGATTTGCTGAAGATGGGTTATTGCCTTCAACCCCTCTTTCTGCTTATCTTCCTTATAGACATCAAAGAAGATGGCATCCATGCCGAAATCTGTTGCTCCCATTGCGTCTGCAATCCAGTCGTCTCCAATTAAGATACTTTCATCTTTTCGGGCTTCAGACAGCCCTAAAGAATATTCAAAGATCTTAGGATTGGGCTTTCTCACTCCTATGGCATCTGCACTCGTAATGGTTTTAAAATAGGGAGCAATTCCGGATAAGGTACATTTCCTTTCCGTTACTTCCTGAAAACCGTTAGAAATAATGTGAAGTGTATAGTTTTTAGCCTTTAAATAGTCCAGAATCTCTTCTGCCCCTTCTACCAATTCATTATGACTTACAATATTATCCAGAAAGTTCTCTTCAAAATAAAGAGAAAGTTCCTTATTGTCTACACCAAAATGTTTGAATGAGTCATAAAAACGGTGTTCTCTCAAATACTCTTTGCCAATAATTCCATCTCTGATCTTTTCCCACAATTCTTCGTTGATATCATGGTAAACAGCATGAAACTCTTCAAAGTCAATATTATACTTTGAAGTTATTTGCTGTTGTTCAAAAAGGTCTTTGATGGTAAGATAGGCATTCCTACGATGATCCCAGAGTGTATTATCCAGGTCAAAATAAACGTGCTGCATTTTCATACAGCACAAAGTTAGTCATTTTAATTTTTTAAAATCGGATAATTCTTGCTCTTCGTTTTCACGACTTCAATACTTTTTGAAAAATTGAGCAGAAAATCAATGGTTTGTTTCTTAGGTTTCAAAGTTTTCACTTTTAAGGAGTCATTTTTTTTCATTGGCGAAGTATGTTTCCTTTAAAACGTGAAATTTCGCGAAATATTATCTATCTGGTTAATATTATGTTATTTTCATCCATGATTTTTCTCAGGTTTATCAGAGCATATCTTACGCGTCCTAAAGTCGTATTAATACTCATCTCGGTATGATCTGCGATTTCTTTAAAACTTAAACCGTCAAAAAACCTCAGTTTAATAACTTCTTGCTGATTCAGAGGAAGATATTGCAGCATTTTAAGCAAGTCTTCCTGAATCTGATTGGTTACCAACTGATCCTCTATATTTTCAGAAGGCTCTCTGATCAGGTCAAAAATAGAATATTCATCCGTCTCAAATGTAGTTTCCGAAACTTTAATATTTTTAGCTTTTGATCTGAAATGGTCAATGATCAGATTATGGGAAATCCTTTTTGCCCAAAGAATGAATTTGCCTTCTTCGTTATAGCGTCCTTCTTTCAGCATTACAATAATCTTCATGAATGTATCCTGAAAGATATCGTTGGCTAAATCTTCATCATTAATTTTGTAAAAAATGAATGTAAACAGTTCTCGCTGATGCCTGTGTATGAGGGTTGATAAAGCACCCTCGTCTCCTTTTTGATAAAGGGAAATTAGTAAACTATCCGATTTTGATTTCATAACTCTTCTCAATATAAATATTTGCAGACAGGTATTCCTCCAGATATTTCATCTGGCTTTCGCTGTATATACAAAACAGTTCTTTAGAGTAGAGTCTCTTCTATAGGCGGCACAATTATATTATGGTGTAAATATAATAATTTTTTAATAACTGTTAACCAATTATTAAATTTTCCCTATAAAAATTTAAAAAAAATCACTTTAACATATCATGAATAAAGACAGTGGGAATATTTAATGTAAAATTAATATTTAAACCTTTCATCTCTTTTCCGTTTAAACGTGTATCTCCAATAGGAAAAGCATACCCTCCTGTAAGATCCAGCATCCCAAATAAGGTAACCCCGATTTTAGGTGCTATATATTTATTGGTACCTTCCACACCCGCTAAAAAGTAATAGGAATGATAAAAGTCTACATTTTTTTCAAAATTAAGAAGAATGTCTGCCTGAAGTTTCGGCATAATGGCAAACTTAGAGTTTGTTGATCCCATTAAAGCAGATGCTCCCAGTCTGTAAATCACATCATCATTTTTAAGAAAAAGCAGCTTACCTCCTAATTCTCCGAAACTCTGATTCTGATAGGTATATCCCACACTGATCATTTTATGCATCGTGTATTGTGCTTTTGCCCATGTGCTCAGAAAAAACAAGGATAGAATGGTAATTGCAGTCTTAATATTCATCATCTTTCAATTAATTAGAATGTAAAATTAAAAAAAACTGCCTTATCAGAGGATAAAGCAGTTCATTTATTATGTAAGAAAAAAATTAAATTCCGAAAGCAGCTTTTATTTCGTCTACTTTATCCAGTTTCTCCCAAGTGAAGAATTCAAGCCCTTTTAACGTCAATTCGTTTTTGTGACCTTTATTGAATGTCTTATCAGCAACATAATGTTCTTTACCCATGTGCCCGTAAGAAGCAGTTTCCTGATAAATAGGATTTCTTAATTTCAGGTTTTGCTCAATAGCATAAGGTCTCAAATCGAAGATGGTAGAAACCTTTTTAGCAATGTCTCCATCGTGAAGGTCTACTTTTGCAGTTCCATAAGTATTAATGTATAAACCACAAGGTTCAGCTACACCAATAGCATAAGAAACCTGTACTAAAACTTCATCAGCAATTCCTGCTGCCACTAAGTTTTTAGCAATATGTCTTGTTGCATATGCTGCACTTCTGTCTACTTTAGACGGATCTTTTCCTGAAAAAGCACCACCACCGTGAGCTCCTTTACCTCCGTAAGTATCAACAATGATTTTTCTTCCTGTAAGACCTGTATCTCCGTGAGGTCCTCCGATAACGAATTTACCTGTTGGATTGATGTGATATTTGATCTGATCGTTGAATAATGCCTTGATCTCTTCAGTCTGCTGGGCTACAACTCTAGGAACCAAAATATTTTTGATGTCTTCACGGATCTTGTTCAGCATTTCCTCTTCCGTTCCGAAATCATCATGCTGTGTAGAAACCACGATAGAATCAATTCTGATAGGCTTATGATCATCAGAATATTCAATTGTTACCTGGCTTTTTGCATCAGGACGAAGGTAAGTGATATCTGTATTTTCTCTTCTGATAGCAGAAAGCTCTTTAAGAATAGTATGGGCAAGATCCAGCGCAAGAGGCATATAGTTTGCCGTTTCGTTAGTTGCGTATCCGAACATCATTCCCTGGTCACCAGCACCTTGTGCATTAGCTTTAGCTTCGAACGACTCATCATTTACAGCTCTGTCAACTCCCTGGTTGATATCAGGTGATTGTTCATGGATCGCAGAAATAACTCCACAAGAATCTCCATTGAACATATATTCACCTTTTGTATATCCGATTCCATTGATTACTTCTCTGGCAATCGTTTGTACATCAAGATAAGCATCAGATTTTACCTCTCCTGCCAATACAACCTGTCCAGTAGTTACAAGAGTTTCACAAGCTACTTTTGAACTTTTATCATATGCCAGGAAATGGTCGATTAATGCATCGGAAATCTGATCGGCTATTTTATCCGGATGTCCTTCTGAAACTGATTCAGACGTAAATAAATAAGACATATTATTCTTTGTTTTTAGATTAAAAATAATGATGAAGAAAAATAAGAATAAAATTGCCCAGAAAAAAAGAATACTGTTTTAGCATTTTTTTATAGAGGTTGCAATCAGGTCAAATTTTTCCTCGTTAATAAACGTCAGCAAATTTAAGCACTATTTTCCTAATACTCAAAATTTTTGTTTACTAATTGTATTTTTCTTTAAATTAATGATTTATATCATTGTAAAGCCTTCCGGTTACTGAGGTTTGATACTTACAAATTCTTTCGGACTTTCGTGATAATTCAGCTTAAGTTCTAAAGAATTTTTGATAGAATGAGATAGCTCATCTATAATCTTCTGCTTAAATGTAGGCTTATAGTAAATAATACTGATCTCTCTGTAAGGGAAAGGTTTTTTGAACCTGAAAACATTTTTTTTCTGCTCTTCAGAAAGCTGGCTTAATGCAAGCTCAGGAAGAATACTGATACCTCCTACTTTGTCTACCATATGTACCAGAGTCTGGATATTGGAAGCAAGGAAGTCTAAGTTTTTAGGCTTCAACGTATTTTCTTTCAGATGACAGATATTTTCAAACTGATTTCTCAGACAGTTTCCTTCTTCAAGAAGCCATACTTTTTCTACATTCAGCTCTTCAGGAATGATGTAAGCGTTCTTTTTGTTGGCTTCTGTATTGGAACTGTAGATCATCAGTTCTTCATTGAAAAGAAAGTCCTGGTAAAACTCATCAGCAGTATCGTAAGGCGTAGAAATGATTCCCGCATCCAGTTCTCCTGCTTTCAGAGCTTTAATGATATTATCTGTGGTCATTTCCTTTACATTCATCTGAATCTTCGGATTTTCTTCAAGGAATTTGAATATTTCCGTAGGCAGGATGAAAGAAGAAACGGTAGGAATAATTCCTAAATTGATGGTTCCTCCTAAAATATTATTCAAAAGGTTGGCTTTGTTTTTCAGTTCATTGACAGATTCTATGATTACCTTTGCCTGATCAATGATCTGAAGACCTACATCCGTAGTACGGATCGGGTGTGTAGTTCTGTCGAAAACTTTCACATCCAGTTCATCCTCAAATTTCTGTATCATGGCACTTAACGTAGGTTGGGTAATAAAACACGCCTGAGCTGCTTTACCAAAATGTTTATACTTATCTACAGCGATAAGATACTCCAGTTGCTGAATGTTCATTTGATTAATATTATCTATTACAAAGATATAACGTTTTTGCTATTAGCAATTAAAAATTCAAGTAAATTTGATATTCACTACCTTTACAGTGATTTTAGAAAAAAGAAACATTTATTCAAATCATCAATTATATGGATTCTAAAAAATTAACGTTAAGTAACGGCACGCCTTATTATGAGCATCAGGATTCCCAGACGGTAGGACCAAGAGGCCCGGTATTGCTGCAAGACTTTGTTCTTCAGGAAAATCTTGCGCATTTCGTTAGGGAAAGAATTCCTGAAAGAATTGTACACGCTAAAGGAAGCGGAGCATACGGAACTTTTACCGTAACGCATGACATCAGCCAATATACAAAAGCAAAACTATTTTCAAAAGTAGGAAATTCATGCAGAATGTTTGCCCGTTTTTCTACAGTGGGAGGAGAAAAAGGGAGTGCTGATACTGCAAGAGACCCAAGAGGTTTTGCCTTAAAATTTTATACCGAAGACGGAAACTGGGATCTTGTAGGAAATAATACTCCGGTATTCTTTATTAAGGATGCGAAAAAATTCCCGGATTTTATTCATACTCAGAAAAGAGTACCAAAAACCAATTTAAAAAGTGCTGCTATGATGTGGGATTTCTGGAGCTTAAATCCGGAATCGCTTCATCAGGTGCTAATTTTAATGTCAGACAGAGGAACGCCATACGGATACCGCCATATGCATGGTTTCGGATCTCATACATTCTCCATGATTAATGATAAAAATGAGAGAGTCTGGGTAAAATTCCATTTCAAAACAAAACAGGGCGTGAAAAACTTCACGAATGAGGAAGCGGTGAAAATGGCAGGTGAAAACCCAGATTTCGCACAGGAAGATCTTTGCAAGGCAATTGAAAACGGAGATTTTCCGAAATGGACCTTATATATCCAGGTGATGACAGAGGAGCAGGCAAGAGATTTCAGATGGAATCCTTTTGATGTAACCAAAGTATGGTTCCATGATGATTTCCCATTAATTGAAGTGGGAGAAATGGAACTGAATGAGGTTCCTGTGAATTATTTTGCCCATGTAGAACAGTCTACCTTCTCTCCAAGCAGTCTTATTAATGGAATCAGTTTTTCACCGGATAAAATGCTTCAGGGGAGATTATTCTCTTATCCGGATGCACACCGCTACAGAGTAGGAGTCAATTCTCATCAATTGGAAGTGAACAGATGCCCGTTCGCAGTCAATAATTATCAGAGAGACGGTTATATGGCAGATTCAAGCCAATACCAGGATCAACCGAACTATTTCCCAAACAGCTTCGATGATATTAAACCGGATCCTTCTTATAAAAACTATGAGTATGAACTGGATAGTGCTCATGTAGCCAACTACAATAGAAATGAAAATGATGGTGATCATTACACTCAGCCCGGGCTTTTATATTCAAAAGCAATGAATGCTGAAGACAGGGATCATCTCGTAAAAAATATTGTAGGAAGTATGAAGGGTATTGACGGACCTAAAAAAGATGAGATCATCAACAGGCAGTTATGCCACTTTTTCCGGGCTAATATTGAGCTTGGCATGAAAGTCGCTTCTCAACTAAATGTTAATATTGATGCAAATATGATGAATCATTCGAAATAATCATATTGAAGGATAAATAAAAAAAAAGGAAAAAAAAATAATATTTTTTCCTTTTTTTTGTAAAAAATTCATAATTTGCAAGGGATGATATTTTAAAGTGGAAAAATGAGTTACGAGAATATATTATTAAAAAAAGAAGATAAATTATCTATCATTACAATAAACAGGCCTGAAAGTTTAAATGCTCTAAATGCAAAAACAATTCAGGAGATCAGTACAGCGCTGGATGAACTTAATGCCGACAATTCCTGCAGGGTAATTATCCTTACCGGAAGTGGAGAAAAGTCTTTCGTAGCAGGTGCTGATATCAAGGAGTTCAGCGACTTCGGACAGGAAAAAGCTGAAGAGCTTGCCAGAAACGGACAACACACATTGTTCAACAAAATTGAAAACCTTTCTAAACCTGTCATTGCTGCCGTAAACGGTTTTGCATTAGGTGGAGGTTTAGAGCTTGCTATGGCATGCCATATCAGATATGCATCGGAAAACGCCAGATTAGGACTTCCTGAAGTAACCCTTGGATTAATTCCGGGATACGGAGGAACTCAAAGGCTTCCAAAGCTTGTAGGAAAAGGTATTGCCAACGAAATGATCTTCTCAGCCAAAATGATCCCTGCTCAGAAAGCAAAAGAGATCGGACTGGTAAATGAAGTATACCCTATCGAAGAATTATTAACCAAAACGAAAGAATTAGCGAACACTATTGCCTACAACTCACCAATGGCAATTTCAAAGGCTATCAATGCCGTGAATTTATCTGACACGGATAAAGGTTTTGAAACTGAAATCAAGTATTTTGGCGAACTTTTTGAAATGGAAGATAAGAAAGAAGGAGTAACTGCTTTCCTTGAGAAAAGAAAGCCGAACTTCTAATCTTTCAAAAAGATTTTAATCCAAAATTATTTCGAAAAATTAATGCTGCGGTATGAATAAGTTTGATAAAGCTTATCTAAAAATGGCTCAGGAATGGGCAAAACTTTCCTACTGTAAGAGAAAACAGGTAGGAGCTCTTATCGTAAAAGATAGGATGATTATTTCAGATGGTTACAACGGAACTCCTTCGGGATTCGAAAACTGCTGTGAAGATGAAGAGGGCAAAACACACTGGTATGTATTGCATGCAGAGGCCAATGCCATATTAAAGCTGGCAGCTTCTACTCAATCTGCTAAAGGAGCCACGTTATATTTAACGCTGTCGCCATGCAAAGAATGCAGTAAGCTGATTCTGCAGGCAGGTATTACAAGACTGGTGTATATTAATGAGTATTCGGATGACGATGGGATATCGTTCCTGAGAAACCATAACATTGAAATAGAACAAATATCGGACTGTGAACTAAAAAAATAAGCACAAATGACTTGGGATGAAAAGATCAAAGATTTTGAAATATTTCTTCGTTTCGAAAGAAATTTTTCAGAAAACACACTCGACGCCTATGTTCGGGACATTAAAAAACTAAAAGATTACGCTGAAGAGGATCTGGAAAACGTCGGTCCGGACTCTATCGGCTACGAAAATCTGCAGGAGTATATTTTCAATCTTTCCAAACAGAAATTCAGTGAGAGATCACAGGCAAGATGGATATCTTCCATTAAAGCCTTTTTCAAATTTCTGCTTGAGGATGAATATCGTGAAGACAATCCTGCAGCGCTACTTGAAGGCCCTAAACTGGGATTATACTTACCTGATACTTTAAGCCTTCCTGATATTAACAAAATTATTGCTGCTATTGAGGTCAATACGGATCTCGGAAAAAGAAACCAATGCATTATTGAGGTATTGTATGGCTGCGGACTCCGTGTTTCCGAACTGATTGATCTGAAGATCTCCAATATTAACTTCAAAGAGCAATACATTAAAGTAAACGGAAAAGGTAACAAAACCCGTTTTGTTCCTTTGGCCGATTATACTGCAGATTTACTGGAGGCTTATATCAAAGAGGTAAGATCTAAAGGAAAAATCAATAAGAAATATGAAGATACTCTGTTTTTGAACAGCCGTGGAACATCTATGTCCAGGGTGATTGTATTTCTTATTATTAAAGAACTTACGGATAAAGCAGGGGTTAACAAAAAGATATCTCCACATACATTCAGACATTCTTTCGCTACGCATTTATTGCAGAATGGTGCGGATCTTCGTTATATTCAGGAGATGCTGGGACATTCCAGTATTACGACTACGGAAATCTATACCCATCTGAAAACGGAAGAACTCAGAGATGTTATTTTGAGTTATCACCCGAGAAATATTAATATTGCTCAATAAAGCGGAGTTATATCCCGATCTTTGAAAAAATATTTATAATGAAATTA
This sequence comes from Chryseobacterium sp. Tr-659, assembly GCF_011752975.1. Taxonomy (GTDB): domain Bacteria; phylum Bacteroidota; class Bacteroidia; order Flavobacteriales; family Weeksellaceae; genus Chryseobacterium. The sequence goes on from NZ_VWWP01000012.1 coordinate 84,157, forward strand.
TTGAAATATTGCCCAAGCTGCGGAAAAGAGTCTTTACTCTGGGATGGTGAAAAGAAATGGAGCTGCCCGGAATGTGGTTTTACACTATACAATAACGTGGCCGGCGCTGTAGCTGTTGTCATAAGATATGGGGATGAAATCTATCTTACCCGAAGAAACCGGGATCCGAAAAAAGGAAAACTGGATCTGGCAGGAGGATTTGTAGACCCTAAAGAAAGTGCAGAAGAAACCTGTAAAAGAGAGCTTTTTGAAGAACTTCAGCTTGATGTTGATATTTCAAACCTGAAATACCTTACCAGCCTTCCTAACATCTATCAGTATAAGGAAATTGATTATCATACGATTGATCTCTTTTACGAATATAATGTTCAGGAGAAGTTTGAGGTAAATCTTGAACTTTCAGAGATCTCGGAAGCAGTATGGATTCCTTTACAGGAACTTCATCTTGAAGATATTGCTTTTGATTCTCAGAAAAGGTTTTTTGAGGATTATTTAAAGAAATAATTTTTGTATCATATGCCTCTCGTGGATTTCAATAATCTACGAGAGTTTTTTTTATATTCTCACGAGTTTTACAGATCAGCCAGATAATGAGCATTCGCTTATAGGTTTGCTCAATACATGGAATGTACTGGAGTCTTTATTCAGGAATTAATATGTTTTCGTCTTCAGCATTTCCTCAAAATACTGAATCAACAGAGATCTTTCCGCTTCAGAAAGATTAGCTTCTTTATGGTAAACAATATAGCCTGGCATTGGCATGGCCTTACTCTGAATCGTTTGGATGGATTTCGTGAGCATATTCTCCTTCAACTCCTTATTATAGGTTTCCCAAACGGAGAAATTAAGATGTTCCCTTCCTTCATTCACATGGCTTTTTACCGACCATGAAACAGGTGCTATAAATGCATATTTAGGATATACCGTTTCATTGGAATGACAGTCGTAACATGCATTTTTAAGCATTATTTTTATCTTCTCAGGTGCTTTCCTGGCATCTACAAAGTTTACAGCAGAATTAACGGGCTTATTCGTTCTGTCAATAGGAACAAACTGTATCAGTGCAAATGCAACCAAAGTCCAGAAAATTATTTTCTTCACCGTCTTCATAACCTATTTCACGGGGATTAATACCGCATTACGAGATTTCGATTCTTTTTTTACTCCCTGATCTATTATAACTTCTTTTTGACTTTGGTTTGTTTGAGCAGGAGAGACAGGAGCAGGAGCGGCCGGAGGAGCTGCACCACTTGTTCCTTTAGGATTATCAAGTGTTCGGGTATCCTTCAGATCCCATTCTTCTCTGGTTTCCCAAAGCCCTCTTACAATAACTTTCTTGTAGAAAATATAAGCATCTTCAGCAAAGGTTTCATTAGCAAAATCAGCTTCATCCCAGAATTTATTTCCGTTATTATCTACGAGTATTCTTACAATATATTCTCCCGGCTTGAGAATATCAAATTTCAGGTTATTCCCTTTTGTATACCTCTGATAAGCTACTTTATCGGAAGAATCCAGCAGCTGGAACCAATAATTGGCAGTTGGTGCATTGGAAAGAGTAAACTCAACACTTCCGAACTGGTCTATCTTAGCCACATCAAAGTCGAAGCGCTTCGACTGCGTATTTTTGGTATAGAAAGAAGAAACAGTTTCTTTAGGAACCGTAAGCTGATATTCTTTTCCGCTTACAAAGTCTGACTGCACCTGGACCTGATAAGGATTGGTTTCTGAAATTTTAGCTTTAAACGGTAAACTAGTCAAACTATCTCCCTTAACGTTGAGTGTCCATTTTGCAGGATCAATTTTATCAATGATATAGGCTGAGGAAAATTTAAAGTCAGCTTTCGGGGCAAGCGAGCTTCCATCATTATCACTGTTAATGTCCATTACATTTTTCTTATTGTACTTGTAAAATAAAGAAACACTGTAAGCACTGTCTTTTTTAGGTCCCATATTGTGGGTAAACACCAACTTATCATTGGTAGTCTGCCCTACATCATTTTTCACAGCATCAAACCAGATCCTTACGGAATCGGATTTTGGTGTATGTGTAATTTTTACATCTTTCAGTTTATCATTTAGAGACTGAACTTTTACCTCCTCCGGATGTCCTTCAAACAACATCAAAACACCTCCGGCAATTTCCTTCAATTCCAGATATTTCACAGGCTTTTTGGAAGGATATACTTTTAAATTTAATCCTGAAATCGATTTTTCTACATCAATAGGCTCTTTCTGAAAGCCAATTTTCTCTTTCCCCGGATCATAGATTGAATTTCCGTTCTCATCTTCAAATGCAATGATCTTATATTTTCCCGGAGTAAGATAATTCAGCTCGTAATAACCGTCGTCATCTACCTTGGTAATATAATACGGCTTCTTTTTATAATTGATTGTATCTTTTACCTGATACAGCCCTACAACCAGTTTATTTTCTGCAGGAGTTCCTGTTTTCTTTTTAAGATCCAAAGCATCTTTAACCTCACCGCTGATGTATAAATCATCCAGCTTATCACCTGTGGAAAAAGCAAAATTGAAATATCTGAGTATATTCGATTCGTTATTATCTACAATTGAATTTCCGAAATTAAAATTATAGGTTGTATTCGCCTGTAAAGTATCTGACCATTGAATAAGAACAAACTTATTGGGAATATTAGACGGAAGAATCCTCGTTATATTTTTGATGGGTGGAGAAATAATCAGGTTCTTATTGATATCTTTCAGAGTCACATATTCATCAAAATCCAGACGGAGCTGATGGATATCTCTTTTGACATTAATTCTTGTGGTATCAATGTTTGAACTTAAAAATTTGGGGGCAAGTGTATCTTTCGGGCCTCCTACGGGAGATCCTACTCTCGCACACGAATGCACAAGAAAACAGATAACGAATAATAAAAGAAACCTTTTCATGAAAATGTTTAAGCAAAAATAAACATTATTCTCCAAAAACTTCCTGTCCGGAATTCAAAGTATCTTTATTGTCATTCATAACGGTATGAAGTTTATCTTTCTGTAAAGGAAAATCCTCAAATAACCCTGAAAGTGCCAATGCTGTATATACTTTGTTCGAATATTTATTTCCTATCGCTACGATAGTTACTTTAGACTTAAGAAGATGTGCAAATACTGAATTTGTACCATGCCACCATCCGTTATGATATGTCAGCTTCTCTCCGTTATCAAATATTTTCATTCTGAAACCAAGCCCATAATTGTTCATTCCAGCCTTTTCATTACTGTAAGGCTCAAAGATCATCTGCATCAGTTCCGGTTTCAAGAAATCTTTTGAGAACATAGCCTTCGAGAAGTTATACATATCCCTTGGCGTTGTATACAGGTTTTTATCACCGTAAATAAGATCCAGCCTGTCCAAAGGATATAGTTTATTTCCTCCGTAATAGAAAGACTGCGCAGCGGTTGGGATATCTTTTTCCTGGAAAATGTAAGAATTATTCATTTTCAATGGTGTAAAAACCATTTCTTTCATGGCCTGCGGAAAAGGTGTTTTTGTCACTTTTTCAATCAGTAAAGCCAATAGTGCGAAATTGGTATTGCAGTACATAAACCCTGTATCGGTATCTCTTGCAAGATCAGGTTTATATTTGATGATCATATTCAATACATCTTCATTGGTAATGAATGGTTTTGAAAGCTCTGCCGGTGCAGGCTGTATCTTGGTTATAAAATATTCATATTTCGGAAGCCCGCTTCTCTGGTCCAGTAAAGTCTGAACTGTAACATTGGGATAAGGAAATCCCGGGAAATACTGAGTAAGATGATCAGTTAATTTTATTTTTCCGGCTTCCACCAATTTCATCATCGCCATTGCAGTAAGCGTTTTTGAAACGGATGCTACATGCAAAGGAGTATTTTTATCAATAGGCATCTGATTTCCTTCTCTACCGAAGCCTCTGTAATTTTCATATAGAATCTCATCGCCTTTCGCAACAAGAATTCCTCCGCTTAAATCTCCTGCTTCCCAGATCTTTTTGTAGTACTGATCTATATAATTTACGGTTGTCTGCTTATCTAAAAGCTGGCCATCAGCCTTAGTAAAAACTTTGCTCAGATCTACATTTCCGTAGTTGGGAAGATTCGTTGTATTCTCTGCTGAAGCTTCTTGGGCTTCAGATTTTTTTTTACACGAAAACAGAGATAAAAAAACAGTTAAGATAAGTACAAAATTACGCGTCGTCATGAGATTCAAAATGAGCGGCAATTTAATAAAACTCAAAACGAAATAATAAATATGAAAGGGATATTATGAATTATTTAACATAAATAAGGAAGAAATTTTAGAAAGAGGAAAAGAATAAAAAGGTGAAAGGGCTAAAAGAGTAAAGGAAGCCAAGAAGTCAAATTTGAAACTCCATTTATGAGTTCCAGCCAAGATAGTAAAACCCAAGCCTCATGTTCTTTTTTTAAAATATGACAAAACCATAATCTGTTTACAGCTAATAAAAAGGCGAATCCACTTTTTTGCAAATTCGCCTTTCCAATTTTCTGCTTTCTCAGCTTAACTACCTAACAATGTGAAACTACAATTTTATCTACAATAAATTGAGCCAGCTTCTCCTTGCTCTGATGAGTCCATCCGGCAATGTGAGGCGTTACAATAGTTTTTTCAGATTCAAGCAGGTATTTCAGATCTTCGTTTTCTGTTTCAAGATGTTCGAAAGAAGACTTTTCATATTCCAAAACATCTAAGCAGGCTCCTTTTATTTTTCCGGACCTTAATGCATCTACTAAACTTTTAGTTTTTACATTTTTTCCTCTTGCCGTATTTACAAAATAAAAGTCATTTTTCATCTCATAAATAAACGTTTCATCTATAAGATAATGAGTTTCCGAAGTCAGAGGAATATGTAAACTTACTACCTCTGCCTCTCTCTTCAGTTCATCCAGCGAAACCTGTGTGGCATATTCGTCAGAAAGGCCTGGAAGAATGTCATGGAAAATAACTTTACATCCAAATCCTGAAAGTCTTTTAGCCGTAGCTTTTCCCATATTACCGTATCCTATAAGTCCAACCGTCTTTCCCAGAAGTTCATCACCTCTGTTCTCTTCTCGCTTCCAGATACCGTCTTTTACTTCCTGAGACGCTATAAAAAGCCTGTTCATAATAACCAGCAGCATTCCCACTACATGTTCTGCTACAGAATCTCTGTTTCCTTCCGGAGAATTGATCAGTTGAATTCCCAGTTCTTCTGCAGCAGGAATATCAATATTTTCCATTCCGGCTCCTACTCTTGCAATAAACTTCAGGTTCTTCCCTTTCTCAAGGAAGTTCTTATCTAAAGGAATTCTGCTTCTGATGATGATTCCGTCATAGTTTCCAATCTTATCACAAACCTCATCATAAGAAGATGTAAAATCTTCTTCCAATATAAAATTCTTAGCCAAAAGCTGTTCAGTGATAAGAGGATGGTTTTTATCTAAAAGGAGGATTTTCATAATTTAAACACGAATAGCACAAATTTACTTCACAAATAACACAAATTATAATGTCCCGTTGATGACCCTTTTTACTCCATTTTTATATTGGATTGTATTAAAATTAATCAACATTCCAAGTTTACAATTACCTAACCGGAGATAAGTAAGTATTTGTGCAAGATGAATATCATTTAACGATTCCACAGATTTTATTTCCAACACAAATTTTTTCTCAATGAGAAAATCAAGTCTATACCCTACATTTAATTTTACATCTTCATAAATCAATGGCATTGGCTTTTGTCTTTCTACAAGAAAATCATGTTTATTCAATTCATAAAACAAACATTCTTCATATGCGCTTTCCAAAAGCCCCGGTCCTAATGTTTTATGAACTGTATATCCGGCTTCATAAACAATTCTTGATATATCATTTTCCGAAATATCCATTTTATTATTTTTTCATCTAATCCGGCATAAATCATTTGTGAAAATTTGTGCCGGCTATTTGTGTTATTTGTGTTTTATAATATTTCTATTTTTTATCTTTTTTAGATTCCTGTGGTTCCTGGAATAATTTCTTAAGCTCCACAGATTCTAAAGGTTTCATTCTTCCTGAAAGAATCAGAGAAAGTTCTTTTCTACGGAATGCCGCAGCATATCTTTCTTTTTCTTCTTCTGTTTCCGGAACCATTTCCGGGATAGGAATGGGACGATTGAATTCATCTACTGCCACAAAAGTATAAATACCTGCATTGGTATGAATTTTCTTCTGATTGATCGGGTCATCCAACCAAACATCCACATATACTTCCATAGATGTTGAAAATGCTCTGGAAACTTTAGATTCCAGTACCACTACACCTCCTTCCGGAATTGGGTGGTTGAATGAAACGTGGTTTACAGACGCAGTTACTACTCTTCTTTCACAGTGTCTTGCTGCAGAAATGGACGCACATCTGTCCATTTTCGCTAACAACTCACCGCCAAAAAGATTTCTTAAAGAATTAGTTTCGTTCGGAAGAACGATATTGGTCATGATAGTCAGAGATTCTGACGCTTTTTTTATTTTTGCCATTGAGTCTTAGTGTTCTTTTGAGCTGCCGGAACGGGCTTTGTTTGTTGTCCGACAGGTTTTACAATTGAATCTTTTTTCAAAGAATCTGAAACTGGTTTTTCCGGAGCATGCACCATCACTTTAATTGTATCTTTTACAATTCTGTGGGTAGAAGTCTGTACGGAAACTTTATCGAATGATTTTTTTCCAAAAAGAAGTTCCTGCTGGGTAAACGCAAGATATAAAATTCCAAGAACAGGAATCAGTAAAAGGAAAACCCAAAGAATTGTCTTCTTGAATTTAAAATCCTTTTCACGGTTTATGGAAGCATCTACTTTCTCTCCGTTATTGATATCGGAAAATCTGATTTCTTCCAATCCGTAGAAGTCCGGACGGCCTGCTTCTATTCTTTTCCCTTTGAAATGAGTATGCCCTTCTTCAATGAAGATGGTTCCTAGGTTTTGAATTTCGAGAACCTGTTCGGCCTGAAGTTTTTTCTTCCAGAAATCGGTCTGAATCTTCAGGTCACTTCTTGAAGCTTCCAGAGACATCTGCTTTTGTCCCGCTATAAAAGCAGTAAGATCTTCATCTTTTACTTCATAGTCTATCGTAAATTCAATCTGGCTGGCCGGAGGCAGGATGCTCCCGTTATCAGAATTGATAATTGCCTTAGAATTTTTCAGTGAAAACACCCCAAAGGCTGGTACCGTGGCAGTTCCAAATTGTTTTAAGTATTCTAAAATGTATGCTGAAATATTCATTTGGTGGCAAATTTATAACTTTTTCGTGACTTTTGAAGATATTTAACGGATATAAAAAAAGACCGCCGAAACAGTCTTTTTAGTTATTCCTTATTAAATCCGGACTACGATTATTAAAACTTTGATTTTTAAGCCTAAGACTTATTTTCAGAAGGGTAAAACGGCTAAAAAACCAAAAGGGTTAATTAATATCTATTAGGCTGATCTTTCGCAATTGTACCTTTTGTCATTCTGCCAACTATTGAATCTTCCAGCTAACGCCAAACATAAAATTGGTTCCCGCCTGTGAAAAATAGTACGGAGTTCCTTCATAAACAGATCCGTTATTCACATATTTTTTATTGAACAGGTTATTCACCAGCAGTTTTAATGCAATTTCATTATGAGCTATTTTAAACTGATATTGTGCATTAAAATCTGTCAGAAAATAATCTTTAAGCTGCAGGTTTTTATCTTCCGTATTGTCAAGATACTGTTTTCCAACATATTGATTCATTAAAGCAAACTGGAAATTTTTATTTGGAGTGAATTTCAGTCCCAGATTAGCAATGACATCCGGAGAAAAAGAAATCTGTGTATTTCCAAGACTTTTAGGAACATTATTATTTTCAATATTAAAGTCAAGATTTCTGTTCTGGCTTACAGTAAGATTAGCGGTAACCTCCCATTGCTTCGATAATTTTGCAAGTGCCCCAACTTCAATCCCTCTTCTGTAACTTTTCCCGGAATTTGTTCTGATGAATGCTCCTACGTTATTAAGCTCGCCATTTAAAACCAGCTGATTAACATAATACATATAGTAAATGTTTGCTGTTAATGACAAAAACCCAAACTGTTTTTCAAGTCCCGCTTCAAAATCATGAAGCTTTTCTGCTTTTACATCATTATTAGCCATCAAATCATCTCTGTTCGGTTCGCGGTGTGCATGTGCATAAGACAGGAATACTTTTCCACCTTCAATCTTATAATTAACACCGGCTTTAGGATTGAAGAACAGCCAGTTTTTATCCAGATTTGCACCTTCATCATCACCAGCCATCAGGATCTTGGTATTGTAATTAATATTTCTAAGCTGTAAGTCTCCAAAGAATTCAAAATTATCAACCCTGAACAAAGCTTTTGCAAACCCTGCCACTTCATTCTTCACGGAACGATTTCTGTAGTATTCACTTTCATCAATCTGAGGATAGAAAACTCCGGTAACATTCCCGAAGTGCCTTCCATAATATTGATTGGCAACTACTCCCACATTCAGATCCAGATTTTCAAACTTACCGTAAAGCGTTGAAACCATTCCGTAAAAATCGTTATTCAGCCATTTCTTTCTGATAAAATCTGAAGACTTTATAGTTACTCCGTTATCTATGATGTCAGGCAGGTTGTATTTTGAAAAAGAGCTTCCTTGTTTGTAATTTTCGTAATATCCTTTTCCTTTTGTATAATGGAAAGTTGTTTCCAGATTCCAGCGGTCGCTGAATTTTTGTTCCCAAAGCAACTGGTAATGGTTCTGTCTGTAATTATCCGTTTCATTATCATAGAACCCGACAATATTCTCCCAGCCGGCATCATAAATTGCTCCTGACGGGTTGAATTTAGGATCAGTTTCCCATGTCTTTCTATCAATTCCGTTCCAGGCCTGGTACGTTTTTTCTTTTCCTCCGAAAGCCATCAGACGTAATTTTGTATTTCCTTCTTCAAACAGGGCTGTAAAATTATAAGAATGCAGGTCTGATGAAGCCCTGTCTATATAACCGTCGGAATGAATATGGGTATATCTTCCCATTACAGAAAGACGGTTTTTCCAGAATTTTCCGGAACCTGCTTCAGCAGAATACTTATATGTATTGAAAGATCCGTAGCTGTCATCTGTTTTAAAATAGAATTTATCTTCAGGATCTTTTGAAATCACATTGATACTTGCCCCGAAAGCTGAAACTCCGTTATTGGAAGTTCCTACTCCTCTCTGAATGACAATCTGTGAGGCAGAACTCGTTAAATCCGGTACATTGACAAAAAAAGTACCCTGGCTTTCCGAATCATTGTAAGGAACCCCGTTCATCATCACATTGATTCCCGTGCCGGAAACCCCACGAATTCTAAATCCTGTATATCCTACTCCATTTCCGGCATCCGAGGTGGAGATAATTGAGGTTTGGTTTTTTAAGAGAATCGGAAGATCCTGTCCTAAGTTTCTTCCGTCTAAATCTTTCTGAACATTAATGATTTCCTTCGCTACCGGAAGTCTTTTGGTAAAGCTGACTGCTTCAATTTCTCTTACTTTCAGAGAATCTTTATTCTGCGCCTGGATAAATGCTACAGAGCCTACACTAAGCCCTAAAAAAAATAATCCTTTCATTCTATAAATCTTTAAAATTTAATGAATAAAAGGGGATCGATAAGATATTATACAGTTCCGACTTTCAGGAAGTCGCGTCCCTAAACGGCATTACCCGTTCCAGGTTCATTGGGTATAATCTCAGCCTGTTACAGCACCCCTTTATTTCAGCCGCGAAATTACGAAAAATATATGAGATGCTAAGAGTGAAGTGAAGGATACGAAGCAAAGATTCATTATTCAGGAAAATAGGAGTTATCAAATGATAAATTACTCCTACTCACCCATTGACAAACCTTTAGTATGTTTTATTGTTTGCGTCAATATAATAGTAATTGGTTCCATCTTTTGTAACTTCAAACATCTTGCCCAGTTTCCAGCTGAAATTTCGTTTAATATTCGAATATTCGAAAGGAATAATAATTTTGTTATTCACATCAATCACCCCGAATCTATCGTTATTGGAAGCTACAATCATCGGGTTGGCTACATCGTCTCCTTCCATAATGAAGAGATACTGATACTGAGGATAGATCTGATATTGTCTGTAATCTGCAGCATTTACAAATTTTGATTTTTCAATGATTCCATAGAAGCCATTTAAAACATAAGCCTGAAACAGCTGTTGTTTGTATTCTTCGAATTTACATTTTCCAAAATCTGCATCTTTGAACTGATACACCCTTTTTCCGGTCTTATCAATTCTGTATGATATCATATCTTTTTCTACTGTTGCATAATTGTTTGTTCCAAACTTGCGAACTTTCAGGTTCGGGGAATTCAGGAGATTACAGTCTTCGTAAAAAAAGACAGCAATGTGGTATTCCGGCTGAATGATAAACTTTCCGTTTTGATTGACATAGCCGAACTGATCTCCTTTCTTTTTAGGAATCAGAACAGGAATATCTTTATTAACCACTACCAGATCAGGATTCGGTTTACTTACTGAAGCGCCCTTTTTTACTGCATTTTTCGCGGGAACTTTCTTCACAGATTTAGCCTGTGAGAAAACGAAAACCGAAACAAAAACGCATAAAAGATTCAGGATATTTTTCATATTCACCAATTGTCTGCAAAAATACGACCAAAAATAGATATTATAAAATTCATATTTATAAAGAATCTAAATAATTTCACTCCCATAAAATATTAAAATTTCGTATTTTTGGGAACATTTTGAATTGTTTAATAATTTTAAAACTTTTAAAAAAACGTAGATTATTCTGACTTTATTCCGGTTCAAAATTGCATATCAAAATGCGGAAACTCAAAATGTTATAATTGTGACCGGCAAGAGAGGAGCAGCAGCAACAATAGCTGCTTTGTACATCTACCTTTAAAAGTGAAAGACTTCTATTATGAATATTTATAAGGATTACATCAAAGAGATTGATGAGAGAAAAAACCAGGGGCTTCATCCAAAGCCGATTGATGGTGCTGAATTACTAAGCGAAATCATTGCACAAATTAAAGATTCAGATAATACAGACCGATCGGACTCTCTTAAATTTTTCATTTATAACACCTTACCGGGAACAACAAGTGCTGCAGGTGTAAAGGCTAAATTTTTAAAAGAGATCATTCTGGGTGAATCCGTAGTAGAAGAAATATCTCCTGCGTTTGCTTTCGAATTATTATCTCACATGAAAGGAGGTCCTTCCATTGAAGTTTTGTTAGACCTTGCTTTAGGCAACGATATGTCAATTGCCCACGAAGCAGCCAATGTTCTTAAAACTCAGGTTTTCCTTTATGAAGCGGATACTAACCGCCTTAAAGAAGCCTTCAACAGCGGTAACGAAATCGCAAAAGAAATCATTGAAAGCTATGCAAAAGCTGAATTCTTTACCAAGCTGCCGGAAGTAGCGGAAGAAATCAAAGTGGTTACTTATATTGCAGGTGAGGGAGATATTTCAACAGATTTACTTTCTCCTGGGAACCAGGCGCACTCAAGATCTGACCGTGAACTTCACGGGAAATGTATGATTACTCCTCAGGCACAGGAAGAGATTAAAGCTTTACAGGCACAACATCCTGATGCAAGTGTTATGCTTATTGCTGAAAAAGGAACAATGGGGGTAGGTTCATCAAGAATGTCCGGAGTAAACAATGTTGCTCTTTGGACGGGTAGACAAGCCAGCCCATATGTACCATTCGTAAATATTGCTCCAATTGTTGGAGGAACAAACGGTATTTCTCCTATCTTCCTTACTACGGTAGATGTAACAGGAGGTATTGGAATAGACCTTAAAAACTGGGTGAAGAAAGTAGATGAAAACGGAAACCCTGTTCGTAATGAAAACGGAGAAGTAGTTCTTGAAGAAGCTTATTCAGTGGCAACAGGAACTGTTTTAACAATTAATACAAAAGAAAAGAAACTTTATAACGGAGATAAGGAATTAATTGACCTTACCAAGTCTTTTACTCCGCAAAAGATGGAATTCATCAAAGCGGGCGGATCTTACGCAATCGTATTCGGTAAGAAACTGCAGACTTTTGCAGCTCAGCTTTTAGGAATTGAAGCTCCTGCTGTTTTTGCTCCGTCTAAAGAGATTTCTCATGAAGGACAAGGACTTACAGCGGTAGAAAAAATCTTCAACAGAAATGCTGTAGGAAGTACGCCAGGAAAGGTATTACACGCAGGTTCAGACGTTCGTGTACAGGTAAATATCGTTGGTTCACAGGATACGACAGGTCTTATGACTTCTCAGGAGCTTGAATCAATGGCAGCTACTGTAATTTCTCCGATCGTTGACGGTGCTTACCAATCAGGATGTCATACTGCTTCAGTATGGGATAAAAAAGCGCAGGCTAACATTCCGAAACTCATGAAATTCATGAATGAATTCGGTTTGATTACAGCCCGTGACCCGAAAGGTGAATACCACTCAATGACTGACGTAATCCACAAAGTTCTTAATGATATTACTGTAGATGAGTGGGCCATTATCATTGGTGGTGACTCTCACACAAGAATGTCTAAAGGGGTTGCTTTCGGAGCAGACTCAGGAACAGTTGCTCTTGCATTGGCTACAGGTGAAGCTTCCATGCCGATTCCTGAATCTGTAAAAGTAACATTCAAAGGAGACATGAAAGAACACATGGATTTCCGTGATGTGGTTCATGCTACACAGGCTCAGATGCTGAAACAGTTTGGAGGAGAAAACGTATTCCAGGGAAGAATCATTGAGGTTCACATCGGAACGCTTCCTGCTGACCAGGCATTCACATTTACAGACTGGACTGCTGAGATGAAAGCAAAAGCTTCCATCAACATTTCGGAAGATAATACTTTGATCGAATCATTGGAAATTGCAAAAGGCAGAATCCAGATCATGATTGACAAAGGAATGGATAATAAAAACCAGGTTCTTAAAGGCTTAATTGAAAAAGCAGATAAGAGAATCGCTGAGATCAGATCAGGTGAAAAGCCGGCTCTTACTCCGGATGCCAATGCTAAGTATTATGCTGAAGTAGTGGTAGATCTTGATGAGATTGTTGAACCAATGATTGCTGACCCGGATGTAAACAATGATGATGTTTCGAAAAGATATACTCACGATACAATCAGAACTCTTTCTTATTATGGAGGAGAGAAAAAGGTAGATCTTGGTTTTGTGGGATCTTGTATGGTTCATAAAGGAGATTTGAAAATCGTTTCTCAAATGCTTAGAAACCTTGAAAAGCAGCAAGGTAAAGTAGAATTCAATGCTCCGCTTGTAGTGGCGGCACCTACTTATAACATCATTGATGAGTTGAAAGCGGAAGGAGACTGGGAATTATTAGAAAAATATTCAGGTTTTGAATTTGATGACAACGCACCTAAAGGTGAAGCCCGTACAGAGTACCAGAATGTAATGTATCTTGAGCGTCCGGGATGTAACCTTTGTATGGGTAATCAGGAAAAAGCAGCTAAGGGAGATACGGTACTGGCAACTTCTACCCGTCTTTTCCAGGGAAGAGTTGTAGAAGATTCGGAACGTAAAAAAGGAGAATCTCTACTTGCTTCAACACCGGTTGTTGTTTTATCTGCTATTATCGGAAGAATTCCTAATATCGATGAATATAAAGCTGCGGTTGAGGGTATTGACCTGACTAAATTTGCTCCTCCAATCAAGGAATTGGTGCAAGTTGGCCACTAATACTTCAGCTGTTGATAACATAAATGTATAAACATTAATCTACGAGATATGACTTTTGATATTGATATGATCAAAAAAGTGTACGAGCGTTACCCAGAAAGAATTGCTGCGGCAAGACAGATTGTGGGAAAACCTCTTACCCTTTCAGAAAAAATCCTTTACACCCACCTTTGGGAAGGGAATGCTACACAGGCACATGAAAGAGGAAACTCTTATGTAGACTTCGCACCAGACAGAGTAGCTATGCAGGATGCAACAGCGCAGATGGCGCTTTTACAGTTCATGCAGGCAGGAAAAGCTAAAGTAGCTGTTCCTTCCACTGCTCACGCCGATCACCTGATCCAGGCGAAAGTAGGTGCTGATAAAGATTTACAGGAAGGTATCAACAAAAACTCTGAGGTATTCAACTTCTTAAGTTCTGTATGTGATAAGTATGGAATCGGATTCTGGAAGCCCGGAGCCGGTATCATTCACCAGGTTGTATTGGAAAACTATGCTTTCCCTGGAGGTATGATGATTGGTACTGACTCTCACACCGTAAATGCAGGTGGTTTAGGGATGGTAGCTATTGGTGTAGGGGGTGCTGATGCGGTAGACGTAATGGCCGGAATGGCTTGGGAACTTAAAATGCCTAAACTTATCGGGGTAAAATTAACCGGTAAGATGAACGGATGGACTTCTGCTAAAGATGTTATCTTAAAAGTGGCAGGAATCCTTACGGTAAAGGGAGGTACAGGATGCATCGTAGAATATTTCGGGGAAGGAGCTGAATCTTTATCTGCTACAGGTAAAGGAACGATCTGTAACATGGGTGCAGAAATCGGAGCTACTACTTCTACTTTTGGGTACGATGATTCAATGAGAAGATATTTATCTGCAACAGGAAGACAGGATGTTGTAGATGCTGCTGATAAAATTGCCGAACACTTAACAGGTGATGCTGAAGTATATGCAAACCCTGAGCAGTATTTTGATCAGTTAATTGAAATTAACCTTTCTGAGCTGACTCCTCACTTAAACGGTCCTTTTACTCCGGACTTAGCAACTCCTGTTGCTGAATTCAGAGCTAAGGCTGAAGCCAACGGGTGGCCGCTAGAAGTTGAATGGGCACTTATCGGTTCTTGTACCAACTCTTCTTATGAAGATTTATCAAGAGCTGCTTCTATCGTGGAAGATGCTGTATCAAAAGGGGTAAAGCCTAAAGCTATTTTAGGAATTAATCCAGGTTCTGAGCAGGTGAAATTTACAGCGGAAAGAGACGGTTTCTTAAATTCTTTCAGAAAATTTGAAAATGCCAGAATCTTTACCAATGCTTGCGGACCTTGTATTGGACAGTGGGACAGAGAAGGAGCTGAAAAAGGGGAGAAAAACTCTATTATTCACTCTTTCAACAGAAACTTTGCGAAAAGAGCTGACGGGAATCCAAATACCCATGCTTTCGTAGCATCTCCGGAAATGGTGGCTGCTGTTGCAATCTCAGGAAGATTAGATTTTAACCCGATTACAGATACATTAACAAACGAAGCGGGTGAGCAGGTAAAACTTAACGAACCAAAAGGTTTTGAACTTCCTGCAAAAGGATTTGCTGTTGATGATAACGGATATCAGGCTCCTTCTGAAGACGGATCCAGTGTTGTTGTTAACGTAAGCCCTACTTCAGACAGACTTCAGTTACTGGAAGAGTTCCCGGCTTGGGATGGTAAAAACATCACGGGAGCTAAGGTATTGATCAAAGCTTTCGGAAAATGTACTACTGACCACATCTCTATGGCTGGGCCATGGTTGAAATACAGAGGTCACCTCGATAATATTTCAAATAACATGTTAATTGGAGCTGTGAATGCTTATAACATGGAAACCAACCACGTTAAAAATGAATTAACGGGTGAATACGGTGAAGTTCCGGCTGTACAGAGAGCTTATAAAGCGGCTGGAGTTCCAACAATTGTTGTAGGAGATCAAAACTATGGCGAAGGTTCTTCAAGAGAACATGCTGCCATGGAGCCTAGACATCTTGGTGTAAAAGCTGTATTGGTAAAATCATTCGCGAGAATTCACGAAACAAACCTTAAGAAACAAGGAATGCTGGGGATCACTTTCGCCAATGAAGCAGATTATGACAAAATTCAGGAAGACGACACTGTTAACTTCTTAGATCTTGATCAGTTTGCGCCAGGAAAACAGCTGACTTTAGAATTCGTTCACAAAGATGGAACTAAAGATATCATCATGGCAAATCACACGTACAATGATCAGCAGATTGAATGGTTCAAAGCTGGTTCTGCACTGAACTTGATTAAACAACAAGAAAAATAAGATTAATTGTTAGATCGATTAATATAAAGGCGGCTTCAATAGAAGTCGTCTTTTTTTGTTCCTTAGTCGATAAGCTTGTAACCTACCCCTCTCACATTTAAAATGGAAACAGACGGATCAAGGGCCAAAAACTTACGTAAACGTGTTATATACACATCCATGCTTCTTGCAGCAAATACGCTGTCATCTTCCCAGAGTTTAATTAAAGCCGTTTGACGTTCGAGTATATTATTTTTATGTATGATTAAAAGGTTTAACAGCTCTGCTTCCCTTTGGGATAAATTGATAATAATATTTTCATAAGAAAGTTCAAGCCTTTTAAAATTAAAATAAAATTTACCTATTGTATTATCTACTAAAGAATCTGTGCTACTTTCGGTTGGCTTTATGGAAGATCTTCTTACCAGCTTTTTTATTCTTAACATTAATTCTTCCATGCTAAAAGGCTTTTTCATGTAATCATCACCTCCAATTTCTAGACCTTTTAAAACATCTGCTGTTTGTACTTTGGCCGTCAAAAAAATAATAGGCACTAAATCATCTACCTTTCTAATGTCTTCTACTAAAGAAAAGCCATCTTTACGAGGCATCATTACATCTACAACACAAATATCGGGCTTCCCGTTTTTAAACCGGGCCCAGCCTTCTACACCATTATTAGCAACTTCAATTTCGAAACCATTCATTTCCAGGGTTTCTTTTACAACCATAGCCAGCACAGCTTCATCTTCTACTAATAAAACTTTTATTTTAGTCATACATTCAAAATTTTTATAATAAAAGTAGTTCCTACATTCAGTTCACTTTTTACTTCTACATCACCATTCAGGCTTTCTACAAGCTTTTTTACAAAATTCAGCCCCAGTCCATATCCTTTTACATTATGCAGATTCCCCTCAGGAACTCTAAAAAACTTATCAAAAATATAAGGGAGGTAGATTGAGTCAATTCCTTTGCCATTATCCTCAATATAAAGCTGGAAGCCGTTTTCAAGAGAGGAAATCCTCAAAAGTATCTCTACTCCTTCTCCCCGAGCATATTTTATTGAATTATCAAACAAATTAGAAAGAATTGTATCTATGATATAGGGATCAGTATAAAGCTCACCGTCTTTTAACTGATTAACATATTTTATCCTGACATTTTCGTTGATCATAAACCTGTTGAGAATAGGCATCATTAAATCATCCGGAATAATTTTCACCCGGTCAATTCGAAGTTTCTCATCATTAAACTGAGCAATATCAAGTATCCGGTCCACATTGTGGTCAAGTTTATTCAAAATATCATCATTAATTCTAAGATATCTTTCAGCCTTAGCGGGATCATTGATTCCTTTAAAATTTAATAATGCTTCATTTGAAGATTTCAAAATAGAAATAGGAGTACGCAGCTCATGGGTCATGTTATTGATAAAATCATTTTTAAGATCATCAAGTTTCAGTTGTCTTCTTATGGTAATCGCCATAAAATAAAGACTTCCCGCTGATAATAAAATCAAAATCAACGAAACAAGTAAAGGAATTAAATTTTGTTTGAGGAGATAGGTATCAATATTATTAATCTGAGCTTTAATAAGTATATTATCTTTTGACAATTGTACCGGCTCATAAAAAATGTTTCTGTCTGGAATCTGATCATGGGTTAGGTAAAGATTAAAATCAAGATCAATATTGTTTTTGGAAAATTCTTGTTGTACAAATTGTTTTAACTCCTTTAAATCAATCGACTTGAGTGTAGAAGCCTTTAACTTATATAGCACATTTTTTATAATAGGCATTTGGTTCTTCGGTATCTCAATGGGATTAATGATCATATCATAAGGCCCTTCCTTTATGGGATCTATCTCTTTATTAGGATAAACATATCTTTTTTTTATTGCATAATAAATCCGAGGATCGTCTTCTCGTATTACAGGCAATGAATCAAGCTGTTTAAACTGGTAGCTTTCCACACTTTTTTTTAAGAGATTACTGATTATAATATCTAAATTTTTCTCTGCAGTTTTATATGAATTAAAAATCCAGTACAGCTGAAAAACCAGTATACATACCGCAGCGACTGACGCAATTACAAATACTGACCTAAACTTCTTATTCATTTCTAATTTTCAAAAATATCTTATTACGATAACAAATATACGGCTTAATTACATGCTGAATTACAGCAGTTAACTTTGGTTAACACTAGTTATACATCAGTTAACAGTTTATACGGACAGACTTCTTTAAGTTTGCATAGTAAACCTGTCTGAGGGGCGGGTTGGCATAAAAACACAAATGATGAAAAATAAGGTCTCAAAATTTTTAATGAAACGAAAAAATGAAATTTAGAAATTGGTTTTTATTAATTCTGCTGGTGTTAGCAACGGGAATTAATGCACAGATAAAAAATCCTGTTAAGTTTAAATTCACCATCAACGATCTGGGGAATAACCAGTACGAAGCGGTTCTCAATGCCACCATGGAAAGCGGATGGCATATCTATTCCAAGGATCTTCCGGAAGATACTGGGATTCCTACCGAGTATAAAGTGTCCGGAAAGAATATTGAACTCATAGGAAAGTTTACTGAAGCGGGAAAGAAACACGAAGAGTTTTCGGAGGCTTTCGGAGGGACTATTGTGTATTATTCTAATGCGGCAGGGTTTAAGCAGAAATTCAAATTAAAGGATCCCACAAAGCCTGCGGAGGTTACTTCTGAGATTACTTATCAGACTTGTGATGACAGGGTATGCCTGGCTCCCAATACGTTAGAGTTTAATCAGAAAGTGACTCCAAAAGGGGTAACGCAAGATCCGGCGGATGAAGAAATTGCCCAGAAAGGAAAAGATTCTGTAAAAACTACGGAAACTGTTACTGAGATTCCCGCAAAGCAGGAAATGACCATTTCTGAAACGTCTGCCCTGGATCCTAAGAAACTGAAAATTGAAACGATTGATTTCAAAAATCCTTTAACGGATTGTGGTACGGCGGCTGAAAAAATGGATGAAAACTACTGGACCTATCTGTTCTTAGGTTTTATTGGAGGGCTGATTGCCTTGCTTACGCCTTGTGTTTTCCCGATGATCCCGCTTACGGTTTCTTTCTTCACCAAAGGAAATAAGAATAAGGCAAAGGGTAAAAGAGATGCTCTTATGTATGGGTTTTTCATCCTGCTGATCTTCATTTTATTAAGTATCCCCTTCCATATTATCGACGGAATTGCAGGAAATATCTTCAATGAGATTTCTACGAGTGTATGGCTCAATATTGTCTTCTTTATTATATTTATCTTCTTTGCCGGGAGTTTCTTCGGGTATTATGATATTACACTGCCGAGTTCTATTGCCAACAAATCTTCGAAGGCGGAGGAAGCGGGAGGCATCATTGGGATTTTCTTCATGGCTTTAACTCTGGTTATTGTTTCTTTCTCGTGTACGGGCCCTATCCTGGGAAGTTTACTGGGAAGCGCGGTAACGGGATCTTCCAACGTGCCGATGTTATTGACTTTTGCTCTGGCAGGATTCGGACTGGCATGGGCGATTGTTTTCGGATTACTGGCTTTATTCCCGCAGGCATTGCAGAGTCTGCCAAAATCCGGTGGATGGATGAATACGGTAAAGGTGGTTTTAGGGTTTGTGGAACTGGCTCTGGCTCTCAAGTTCTTGTCTAAAGCGGATCTGGTTTCGAAAACATTCTTCCTGAAAAGGGAACTGTTCATCGCCATATGGATCATTATCGCTTTAGGAT
>NZ_VWWP01000013.1 GCF_011752975.1 Chryseobacterium sp. Tr-659
GAGTAGACCCGTTGCAAGAACACTGCCCGCAAGATTGGCTAGGCGCCTGGATACGGTTGTTACCTCCTTTCAGGCTGTTCATTTGCTCTTCCTGAAGTTTGCTGATTTGCTCTTTGTTGATTTGTAATCCTTTAGTTAATTTGATTTTTTGCATGATGTTAAAATTTTAATGATTAAATTTTAGTTATCTTTTATAGTCATAAAACTTTGTTGGACCTTACTTGCAAGTATATTTTTGTTTATTTAACTCTACTTCTTTCGTCTTCATTACCAAGCTTTCTTTGTTCGGATTTTAAATTTTTGTTTCCGAATTTATAGCTGAGGGAAATTCTGAAGCCTCTTGTGTCATTGTATCTCTGGGAATCTGTCTTCACTCCATTGGATTCATAAGTGATGACGGATCTTTGGCCATTTAATAAATCCTGTCCTGTTACCGTTAAAGTAAGTTTCTTATCCAGAAGCAGAAACTTCATAGAAATATCCAGAATATTTAAAGTTGAGATATGAAATATCTGATAACGCCCCGGGAGTTGTAATCCATAATTTACACTGAAGAATGTAGTTTTTGATTTATTCAATGTGAAGTCATTATTAGAATAGATATAAGCATTATATCCATCAATTGAGCTGATAGCGTCTATTTTAGACTTTACATTCTGGTAGTTTACATTAAATCCAGTAAAACTGTTCCACCAGGACCATTTGTTAAAGTTATAATAGGTTGAAATACCAATCTGATAGGTGTTTGCATAATTCAGTGGGGTACTTCTGGTAATATTTGTACTCTGATCTAAAATTGACAGCTTTTGGCTGAAATCTGAAACCTGAGAGTAATAAACAGAGGATACCCATTTCTGATTCCTGATGTATGAAAATTCCAGATTATCAATTATGGAGGGTTGTAAAAATGGATTTCCTTCAGAATAATAATAAGGACTTGTACGTACTACGAATGGGTTCAGATAGTCAAAATTAGGCCTTCTTATTCTTCTGCTATAATTAATTGAAAATGCATTTTTATCATCCGGATTATAAGTTATATAAGCTGTAGGGAATAATTTGACATAATTAATTTTATTCGTTTGATTCATGTTATGAGAGTATCCGGTTGTTTGTGTTGATTCTAATCTTAACCCTGCCTGAGCTTCCCATTTTTCCCCCAATTTTTTACTTCCAGAAACATATATTGCCTCATTGTGCTCTTTGTAATTGAAAATATTGGATTGCTGAGTATCCAAAATAGGAGCTCCCGTTTTGTTGTCATAAACAACCAGATCATTATTGGTATTGGTATAAGTGTATTTTGCCCCAAAACTTAAAGCCATCCAATCCAAAGGCATTTCCACATCCACCTTTCCGGAATAGTTTTCAATATGATTCATATTGGTATTGGTAGCTGAAAAAAAGCTTCCTGGAAGAACATTTCTTTGATTATCAAGTTCATTTCCTGCAAAAAAGCTATAATCACTCTTTCTATAATTGAAATAATCAAAGTCAGTAGTTATTTTTGTGCCTGAAGAATCTATCTTAAAAGAATTGTACCAGTTAAAAGAATTCATATTAGGTTTGTTATTTGCATCTAACCCTGAAGAGATGTAGGAATTAATCACTTCTGTTTGTTCATTCATTCTTGTTGTGAAAGGATTATTTGATGAGGTACTTTTCGTAAAACTCCCAAGATATTTTACACCTGTTGTCCACTTATCTGATATTTTATAATCTATACCTAGCCCTAATCCAAGATTATTGTCTTCGGATTTATTCTTTAAGCTTGTTATCCATAATTCATCCGGATAATAAATTCTGCTGTCAGATGTTGTACGGAGCCGCTGTGAGCTTGTATTAGCAGATAGTTGTACAGATAAACGTTTGTAGTTATAGTTGAATGCGCCCTGAAGTGCTCCTCCGGCATAGGTTTTTTGAGTATAAGAACTACCGATATTAGCATTCCACGAATTTGCCTTTGCTTTTTTCAATCTGATGTTAATCAGTCCATTATCGCCTTGTGCATCATATTTAGCCGGTGGAGTAGTGATTACTTCGATAGATTGGATATTATCCGAAGGTATTGATTTTAGAAGGCTTGATAAATCTTCCGGAGACATTCTCTGGATACGATCATCAATCATTACAAGGACTTCTCCTTTTCCTACAATAGAAACCGTTTCATCTTGTATACGAACCAAAGGCGTTGTCTTTAAGGCATCTAAGGCAGTCCCTCCAGTTGCAGAAACTGAATTCTCTACATTGAAAATAATACGATCTACCTTTCTTTCAACTAATTTTTTCTTCTGGGTTAAACTAATTTCTTTGATTTCTTTGACATCAGCAGCTTTTATAGTAAAGTCTTTATTGAGGTCTCCGTTAATCTCTTCAGTTGCTTCATATACTTTGCTTCCGTTTAAGAAAAAATTAATAGTATAAGAGTCTTTTTGGGGAAGCTTAATACTAAAAAGACCATTGTCATCTGTAATTGCAGAAAATGTATTGTTCCCTGTTGACAGAATTACTTCTACATAAGAAATATTTTTTCCCTGTTCATTAGATACTTTACCGGAAATACTCTGAGCGTTCAAGTGCGCGCTCATTCCTAAGAAGGATAGTAATGGTATTAAGTATTTCTTTGTCATGATTGTTATTTTATGTTTCAAATGTAGAATGTTGTGTTTTGAATGCTGCTACACCGAAGTGTAGTTTTAAGCGGTCTGTTGTAATACTACACTTTGGTGTAGGGCATCTGCCTGCTTAGTGGTTATCAAATGATAATTCTTATCAAGGAACTTTTTCAGCCCATTATAAGTTAACATAACCGGGATTGTCTCAGATCCTAGATAATGAATAGGTTCTGCTAATGTAATGGCTTCTATTCCCATAAGTTTCAGTACTTTCAATAGCTTGGCATCACATTCTGCAATAGCAACAGAATTTTCATTTTGACAAACTTCATTGATAGCATAAGCCATTAACGTTTTGAAAATCCCAAAACCTGTTTTATCAATTCCTTTTTTGATGGCAAACCTCCCGATATGCCAGATGTCGGTTGCTTTACTTTTAATGAAAGATGAAGGATTAATATGGAAAAGCTTTTCCAATGGAAGAACATCTGTTTGGTTCCATTTCAAAACTCTTATTGATCCATTAATCTTATCGTCATTATCCCTGGAAACAAATATCTTAGATTCCTTAAAGGCTTTCTCTTCATTATATATACTATCTACTTCAGTCTTGAACTTTTCAGTGTTAGAATGGTCCTCATGATGACTAAAATTTTCTGTAACAACAAATTTTGCTAATTCGTATAAGTTTTTGCTACCTAAGGAATAAAAGTTAAATTGTTCCATATTTTTTTTATCTTTATAGTAAAATTATTACACTGACTGGTGGGATATGCTACACTTTAGTGTAGATTCCTTAAAGTCTACACTAAAGTGTAGTAAGCTAAAAACTAGACCCAAAAAACTAAGGAATGGAAGAGATTCGTAAATTTTTTTCGAACAAAAACAGTATCGAAAATATCTCAGAGTCAGAGAATAATCAGACTTCTGATTATCTGGAGGTCATTAAAGCCTTTGCCAGAATCACCTATATGAGTTTGTATGTTATCGACTATCAGAAACAGAACTTTGAATACGTTTCAGATAACCCCTTATTTCTATGTGACCATACCCCCAAGGAAGTTGAAACAATGGGCTATGCTTTCTATTTCAGACACGTGAAAAAAGAAGATCTGGACCTCTTATTTAAGATCAATGAAGTAGGCTTTGAGTTTTATGAAAACCTGCCTGTAAACGAAAGAAAGCTATATACAATTTCCTACGATTTTCATTTGGTTAATGAAAGTAAAAACACGATTCTGATTAATCATAAGCTTACCCCTCTTTTCTTATCTGCAGAAGGTAAAATGTGGAAAGCGATGTGTATTGTATCTTTATCCCATAACCATTCGTCCGGAAATATTTCTATTGTAAAGCAGGGAACAGATGAGATTTGGAATTATGACCTGAAAGAAAACAGGTGGATAAAAGAAGAAAAAGTAAAGCTCTCAGAAAGAGAAGCCGAAATTTTAAGATTGTATGCACAGGGGCTAACCATCAACGAGATTGCCGATAAGATTTTTGTAACGGGAGATACCGTAAAGTTTCACAGAAGAAAGCTGTTTGATAAAATGGGAGTGAGTAACATCACAGAAGCGTTATCGTATGCTACCAATTATAAACTGATATAAACCACTTTATTTATTCTGAAATAGCATTCATATAAAACTGAGGAAAAGTTTTGTAAGTTTTTCCTGTGGCAATTTTGAACATGACATGGGTACACATTCCGGCAACGATCCATGAAGCAATAGCTAATTGTGGTGGAGGAAGGTTTTCCTTTTCCTGCTTGTAGTCGTCTATAATATTTTCGAGCCATTCGTTGGGGGTTCTCCAGAAACGTAAATATCCTGCAATATATTCAACCATTTTGAGTTCATTAAAATTGTCATCAGAAAGGATGTCGATTGGTAAGCCATTGGGCTCAATAACCGCTACGAGTCCTCCCCATCCCAAATTATAGGGGTGGAGTACATGTATTCCTTTTTCCTGGCAGATTCTGTCAAAGACAACCGGAATATTACTTGAGAAATCCAGAGCATTGATGGCAATGTCGTGATCCCCAATGATTTCGGCTACATTTTCCTGAGTGATAAACTCGCTGCGGAAACGGATTTTGGCTTTAGGATTAATGCTTTTCAGACGGTGGTACAACGTTTCAGCTTTATAAGATGAAATATCCCCGTAAGTATAGTTCTGTCTGTTAAGGTTAGACTGCTCAATAACATCACCATCTACGATGGTAATATTTTCAAACCCGAAACGCAGGGCACATTCGGCAATATTACTGCCAATACCACTTCCGGCAAGTAGAATAGAAACGTTTTTAATAGCATTCTGTTCCTCTTCCTTTACGTATAATCTGTTTCGAGAATATTGAGCTTTCATGTCTTTATCTTTTATAACAAAATTATAGGTAAGCAGCCGAAATATGACTACACCAAAGTTTAGTTTTAAGCCAGAATATCACGTTATTTCTGCATTGTAAATGATTTATTCTGTCACATATTTTGGAGGCAAATATTTTCAAAAAATCTCCAGAATGAATAAGGAATTCTTGAGTAGCCTAGAATTTATTTAGAAACTCACTTAGATTATTTTCCTTTTCCAAACCAAGTTTAGCCTTTACCTTAGCCTTATAAACTCTGATGCTTCCTACCGTAAAGTTTTCAATTAGCGAAATTTCCTTTGCTGCCAGATTAAGTTTAAAATAAACACAGAGTTTAAGTTCCTGCGCAGACAAAGTTGGAAATATTTTGGATAGTTTTTTCATGAATATCTTATTCTCCTGCGAGCTTTCATTAATCAGGTCATTACTTTTTCTGTCAATGAGAATCAGATTATTTACTTTGAATTGAAGATCTTTCACAATATCTTCCGGTTCAATATTTTTTGATCTTTTGATCTTTTTCAGGTTTTCTAAAAACGCTCTTTCGGTTTCCGTCTTTAAATTAAGGTTCAGGTGCAGGTTTCTGATTTTTTCTCTTTGCAGCTCAAGATCCTGTTCAAAAATTCTTTTCTCCTTCGTTATTAATTCTTCTTTCTTTTTCTTTGTGCGGATAAGATTGATGATGATAATCAGGAAAATAAAAAAGATAAGAAATATAGAAATAGTTAATAAAAGATTTTTCTTTCTTTGCTCCCTGTTCTCTTTATTGGCGTTTTTTATAATATAGTTATCTGCGATATCGAAGTTTATTTTCAGCTCCTTTTTAGCGAGCTTATTATATTCTTTATTGGCAGCCACCAGTTTTTGAGATGCTGATTTAAATTTCTGAATATCATTTTTATCAGAATAGTATTCCTGAATCATCTCGTAAAATGCAATTCTGTCTTCCGGATCTTTTAAATTAGGCTCAACCATATTCAAAGAATGGATGATGCTATTTATTTTATCAGTTTCATGGGTGACGTCTCTGTAAAGGGTTATAAGTTCTTTCGAGGCATAGAAAGCCATTCGGTAATTATGATGATAAAGAGAGAAGTTGAGCTTCGCTAATAATAATTCTTCTGTTTTTTTATAATCCTTAATTTCAAGAAAATACTGAGACAGTCCTCCTTTCATATAATTGATAAAAACATTTTCAGCCTCACTCGGTTGTTTTTTTTGTTCCAGTAATCTGATTCCTTTTAAGGTTTCACTAATGGCCATGTCCGGCTTTTTCATTTGATCATAGCACATACCGATATTATTATACATGGATGCTATATATAAGGTTTCCTTTTGAGGATCATAAGTTTGAAGCGCTTTATTAAAATAGGTTAAAGCATTTTTGCTATCATTATTGTTGTATAGAATTCTTCCCTTAAAATGGTAGAGATGGGGGAGGTAATACCTTTTTCCTGTTTTTTCATCAGATTCTATGGCTGTATCTATGCACTTTAATGCCCATTCCGGGGAGCTCTTTTCAAATTGATTGGCAAGATTGTAGTTGCATGCAATGATAATGTAGTCATATTGATTGTCATTTAATCTCAAAAGCTCATAAACCATGGGGATTTGCTTAAGCCTTTCATTCACATGAATAACAAGGTTTACATATTTGCTGCTGAGAAGGAATATCTTCTTGCCGGTTTGTTTATACTTACGGAGTTCCCGTATGTATATTTTTTCGATTTCTCCCTTATTTTTCCCTCTAAAGGGAGAAATTTCCCGGTCTATCGAGTGAAGATATTCATTTCCCTGCTCTGGGGAACTGCAGGAACTTAACATGAAAATGAATAAAAAATAGTATAAAAATATTCTCATAATCTGTGTGCTTTGGGTAGGATGAGCAACATTTGTATTTGTGTTTTTCTGTTATTAATATTGTTTATTGAATAATATTTTGCATATCAAAGGATTATAGATTTAAAATTAACATTTTTTTAGCTTGAAAAAGAAATTCATTAATGTTAATTAACAGGGTGATTGTAATATTTTTTCTTGAATAGAAATAATTTTAGTAAAAAGTTCTGACAGAAATTGTGGACTTTTTTGAATCTAAAAACACACAAACAATTTAAAACAAGAGATGTATGAAACTCATTTTGACTACCCTCATTCTTTTATGTAATGTTATAAGCCTGTACGCCCAAGTTGGGAATGTTGGTATTAATACTACAGTACCTGGCTCAAAGCTTACTGTAAATGGTTCTTTTGCAGCGGCCTATGGGAGTATAACCTCTAATACCTATAGTATTGGAGAAAACGATTTTTACCTTTCCTGGTCTGGAACGGCTGCCGGTACAATGACACTGCCTAATTCTACCACAGGGTTAACCCGTACCGGAAGAACTTACTATATCAAAAACATTTCATCAACCAATACCCTCACCATTGATGCGGATGGAACAGAGTTGATAGATAATACCCAAACGGTCTCTATAATGCCTGGAGAATCTGCGCTGATTGTTAAAACAGATGTTAATACAGCCAGCGGATCTACTTATGAACTGGTCTTGCTGTCTAAATCTGATGGAAGTTATATTTATGCAGTCTCTTCTTCAGCAGCAGAAGTTCAGAATCAGGGAGTTCTTACTACTGCAAATTTTGATTCTATAGATTTTAGTACAAATGGTGGAGGAGATTTTAATCTGACTACAGATACCTGGACATGTCCAAAATCAGGGTACTATAAAATAGAATTTTTGGAAACTGGGTTTCATACTACTACCAATGTAGCAGCACATCGTTTGATGTCTATTCTTAAGAATGGAACATCCATATCAGATCAGTATTATACAATGGTAATCTTATCCATTGCAGCTTCACAGAGGGCTTCAGGATATAATTCCGTAGTGGCCAATTTACAACAGGGAGATGCTATCAAGGGAAGCCTTGTGATGTGTTTTGGTTGTGGAGCAGCTTCAATGACCTCTTCAGTACGAAGAATGGTGATTACAAGGTTATAAAATTTCAGGATTTAGATTTTTAATAAAAGAAAATTCCCTGCAGCTATTGGTGCAGGGAATTTCTATTTATATACTGTTAGATTTTCTTTCTAAATTTTCAAGCCTTTCAAAAATACTTGTAAAGATGTTTTTTCCCGTTATAGAAACGTATCCCATAATCTTATAAAGCTCCTGTTCATTTTTGTTTTTTCCTTTACAATCAGCAAGATATTGCAGATTCCCCTCTTTATATAATAATAAATTGGAAGAAGAGTCATTTTTAAGATCTGCTTTATTCAGAAAAAGAATATCCCCGGATTGATATTGTGGAAGAAGCTCAGTTTCCGGTGTAAACTCATAAACCAAATCTACAAATGCTAATATTTTTTGCAAAATGCTGGCGTTAGGATGATCATCCTTATAAATTACTTTTGATTCTTGACTATTCTGTATTGCTAATTCAGGAAATAGCATAAGTTGATCAATATCAGAAACGCTTGCTAACTGGTTTACCTGTAGGGTTTCTGTTAATAATTTATCCAGATTCAGATTAAAGTGGCTGGCAACCTTTAGTATTGTTTCAATTTTAGGTTCCGCACGTCCTTCTTCATAAGAGCTTATTACTCCTCTGTTCAGATCAAATAAGTCAGCAAAGGCCTTTTGGCTCAGTCCTTTAACCTGTCTTATCTTCTTAATATTAGTTCCAAAGAAGCTCATCTTGTCTAATCTTTTTTGCAAATATAGAGAATATTAAATAAATGATTGCTAAAAATATTTGCAATTTGAAAATTTTATGTTATATTTGTGTAGATGAAATTTGAACACAAAACTAGCCATCATGAGAAATCAAATATTTAGAACGGTCAAAGAGTGGTTGTTAGATTATGAGTTTACAATCACTTTAGAAGATGAGGCTCAGAGAATCTTAATTATTGAAAAAGAATCTAACGGGATAAAAAATATGATCCTTATTATATCAGATTCAATTCTGATTATGGAACAGTTTCTTTTTGAAATCAAAAACCCAACCGAACATACCTTCCGAAAACTGCTTCAGAAAAACAGAGATATCGTTCACGGAGCCTTTGTTCTTGATAGTTCAGGAAAAAGAGTGATTTTCAGAGATACCCTTCCTACGGATAACATGGCCCAAAATGAAGTGATGGCATCCATTAACTCACTTGGAATTCTGGTGGGAGAATTTACCAACGAAATGCTTGAAATGAGTAAGTAATTTACAAAAGATATTTAAAATGAACATTTTTAAAAGATTATTAACTATTGGAAAAGCGGAGATTCATTCAGTGATCGACAGCTTTGAAGATCCCATCAATATAACGGAGCAGGGAATCCGCGACATGAAGGAACAGCTGGGGAAAAGTATTGAAGCGCTGGCTCAATTAAAAGCTTTAGCTATTCGTAAAAAGAACGAGGCTGAAACTGAAGAACAGGCTGCTAAAGATTATTATAATAAAGCGATTGTGATAGTTCAGAAAGCAGAAAAGGGAGATGTAGGGACAGCAGAAGCAGACCGTCTGGCCAAAGAAGCACTGAAAAGGCAAACCTCTTCACAGGAAAAAGCAGCAGATCATCAGAAAGAGCATGAAAAACTGCACTCTGAATGTGAAAAACTCCAGGGAAACATTAACCATTTGAAATCAAGTATTGCCAAATGGGAAAATGAACTGAAAACCCTGAAAGCAAGAGTACAGGTGAGCGAAGCAACGAAAGATATCAATCAGAAAATGACACAAATGGATACCGGAAGTACTGTAAGCATGCTGGAAAAGCTTAAGGACCGGGTTGTACAGCAGGAAGCATTGGCAGATGCGTATGCTGATCTGTCAAAATCAGAGAAAACGATTGATGAAGAAATTGATGCGATGGTCAATAACAAAGATTCGGAAGCGGAAGCAGCTTTAAACAGATTAAAAGAAACACTTAAAAAAGGCTAATCTATGACCTTTCAGGAATTTTTAAACATAGCATTTTCTCCGGTGAATACAGTTCTGAGTGTCCTGTTAGGGCTTTCGGTAATCTATTGGCTGTTTACCATACTTACCGGTTTGGATATTGATGTGGGAATTCATTCCGACCTGGACGCAGGAGCTGATCTTGACACACCGGACGGTCATTTTCATGCTCCGGATCATGATCCCACCGCATGGATGCATTTCCTGAAGTTCCTGAATCTGGATATTGTTCCGGTAACCTATTTTCTTACCTTATCACTTCTTATTACCTGGCTGGGATCCTTTTATCTGAATTATTTTATTCCATTACCTGTTTGGGCTGGAATCCTGATCTTATTTCCTCTGATGATCATAGGAATGTTGCTTACTAAAATGCTTCTGAAGCCTTTAAATCCTTTTTTTAGAGAAATCAACCATAAAGGAGAAATGTCGTACGCATTTTTAGGAAGAGAAGGCCGTTTAAAATCAAGCATACAGGCTGATAAAATAGGAATGATGGAAGTTTTTATCGGAAGCGACCCTATGACACTGATGGTGAGAAGCAAAGACGGAAGCAAACTGGAACACGGAACCCATGTCATGATTGTAGATGAAGAACCGGATAAAAGAATTTATTATGTACAGAGATCAATGAGATATTAAAAAAACGAAAACTAATAACCATGTTAACTCTTTTTTTGATCATGCTGAACTATATCATGGAGATTCTTCTCCGGTTTTTTTAAACAAAAAAACACATTTATATATTCAATAAACTTATAAAACTATGAACTTACCTTTAATTGCAGGAATTATAATTGTTGCGGTAGCATCAATCGGATTGATATTCTGGATTTTATCCATGTATAAGAAGACCGTTCAGGGAATTGTCATCTTAAGAACTGGATACGGCGGCACGAAAGTTTTCTTCAATGCCGGAATTGTAATTCCCATTATCCATCGTATGGAATCTATGGACATCTCTGTAAAAAAGCTGGAAATATCAAGAGAAGGAAA
Organism: Chryseobacterium sp. Tr-659; assembly: GCF_011752975.1. Classification (GTDB taxonomy): domain Bacteria; phylum Bacteroidota; class Bacteroidia; order Flavobacteriales; family Weeksellaceae; genus Chryseobacterium. The sequence goes on from NZ_VWWP01000013.1 coordinate 10,937, forward strand.
AGCCGGACTGATCTGTAAAGATAATATGAGAGCAGATATTCAGGTGGCATTCTTTATTCGTGTCAACAAATCCGTAGATGATATCGTTAACGTTGCCCAAACCATAGGATGTCAGAGAGCTTCTGATGCCCAAACCCTAAGAGAGCTTTTCGAAGCGAAATTCTCAGAAGCCCTTAAAACTGTAGGAAAGAAGTTTGATTTTACAGAATTATACGAAGCCAGAAGTGAATTCCGCCAGGAAATCCTTGATATCATTGGAACAGATCTGAACGGATATGTATTGGACGACTGTGCTATAGACTACCTTGAACAGACTTCAATCGATAAATTAGATAAAGATAATATCCTTGATTCTGAGGGGATTAAAAAGATCACAGAACTTACCGCTACACAAAATATTAAAGCCAATCAGGTTCGTCGTGATGAAGAAAAGACCATTACCAAGCAGAACGTAGAAGCCCGTGAAGCCATTCTGGAACTTGAAAAGCAATTGGCAGAAAAACAAGAATCTCAAAAAAGAGAAGTAGCTAATATCAAAGCACGCGAAAATGCTGAAATTTTAAAAGTTGAAGAAGAAGAACGTCTCAGATATGAAACGGTACGCATTGCTACAGAAGAAAAACTACAGATTGCAGAAGAAAATAAACTCCGTCAGGTTGTTATTGCAGCAAAAAATAAAGAACGTGCAGATCTGGTAGAAACAGAAAGAGTGTTAAAAGATAAAGCACTAGAGGCAACAGAAAGAGAAAGAATTGTTTCCCTTGCACAGATTGAAAAGGAAAAAGCAATAGAACTAGAGAAGAAAAGTATTCAGGATGCGATCCGTGAGCGTTTAACAATGGAAAAAACGGTTGTGGAAGAACAGCAGGGAATCAAAGATCTCGAAGCCTTCAAAACTGCAGAAAGAAACAAGCAGGTAGAAATTACCGTGGCCACTCAGGAAGCAGAGAAAAAGCTGATTGAAGAAACCAGAGCTGCAGAAGCCCGTAGATTGGCTGCAGAAAAAGATGCACAGAAATATGTAATCGAAGCGCAGGCAAAAAGAGATGCTGCAGAAAAAGAAGCAGAAGCCCGTAAGATCATCGCTGATGCAAAAGCAAAAGAAGAAGCTACTGTAGGATTATCAGAAGCTCAGGTAATGCATGCAAAAGCAGATGCTGCAGAAAGACAGGGTATTGTAGAAGCCATTGTTATCGAGAAAAAAGCAGACGCTACCAAGAGAGAAGGAATTGCCCAGGCCGAAGTTATCAAAGAAAAAGCATTGGCCGAAGCAGCAGGAATCACTGAAAAAGCCGAAGCTATGAAAAAGCTGAACGACGCCGGAAAAGACCACGAAGAATTCCGTCTTCAATTGGCAAAAGAAAAAGATGTGGAGCTGGCTCAGATCGCTATTCAGAAAGATATTGCAGAAGCTCAGTCTATGGTATTGGCAGAAGCCTTCAAAACGGCAAAAATTGACATTGTAGGAGGAGATAACACCTTCTTTGATAACGTGATCCGTCAGGTTTCTGCAGGAAAAGGATTAGATAAATTCTTCAACCACAGTGAAAATGCTCAGATCGTAAGAGAAAACCTTTTAGGAGATGGAGAAAATATCATTGGGAGAGTAATGGGAATGGTAGATAAATACAAAATCTCATCAGATGATATCAAAAATATGAGTATCGCTTCACTTATTTTCAAGCTGAACGGACTCGCCAATCAGCAGGAAAAAGGGATACTGGAAAGAGCTCTTGATATGGCCAGACATCTGGGAGTGGAAAATAAACCGGTCAATAACAACCACATTTAATTCAATATCGAATTAAACAACGTATTCAATGCTATCAAACCTTACAAGTTTCCAAAACCTGTAAGGTTTAAAATCAGGCATTATAGCAAAGTCATGACTACCTAAATAAAAACGATGTCAGAACAACTTAATTCCGGGACCTACGAAATTATTCAGAACCGATTGAATGAGCAGAAAAACGATCTCATTCAAAGGCTTCAGCAGCTGAATGAAAGCCGTAAAAATATATTTGGCGGCGTAGATTTTTCCCTTATTGCCAACGAAAGGATATCTACCGATCACAGCTGTATCGCCAAAGATATCTATTCTTTGGGGAATCATCTGATCTTTGGTTCCAATGCTCATTTAGGCTTACAGACTGAAATTAATATTTCGGATGTATTTTCAATATACAAGATCAATAACAATCGATTTGAACCTCAGGACTATACCCTGATCAATGATGAGGGTTTTATTGATGAATTTAAAAACCTGTACAAATACTACAGAAATACGTTTTTTGCCAGATTTACCTTCACGGAAAACTATTTGTACATGGTTTTCCAGCTTTCTGAAAGTACAACTGATATCAAAGCTTTCAAATGGCTTATTAAAGATAATGGGCTTATTTATATAGATTCCAGGAGTGCTTCCGAAACATCTTATCCTCAACAGCATGGTTTTGTATGGACAAAAGCAACGAGAGATATGCAGAGATCCGGAAAACATCCTCATATTTCCCTCGCAGATAAAGTTTTTGTAGAAAGTATTGGTGGAGATATCACGATCAAAGTAGAAGATAATACCGATACGGGAAAAGGAATTTATTCCGAAGATGTGATTCATAAAGATCAAAATCTGGATGATGCCGAGATCTATTTTTGTGATCTGGATAATCTTGTTGTGTTTAAAATTAAACCTTATCAGGAAACTGAACGTTATTTTATTTACAATCATAAAGAAAAGACTGTTTCCAGAGCAGATGCCCTTAAATATTCAGGATTACTGCTTCCGGAAAACCAGGGAGTACTGTTTTCCAACGGATATGCACTCCAGACGGGAGGGTTAAAAGTTATTTCCCAGGATCAGAACAGATTGTATTATCTAAAGACCATTACAGAACCCAATGGTGAAAACTTTTTGTATGTTTTCTATGATGATAAAACAAATAATTATCAATTGATTTCCTACAATATCATCACCCAAACCATTGAAACACCAATCCGCTGCAGTGGATTTACTTTCCTGAATGACGGAAAACTGATTTACCTCCGTGAAAGTATAGAAACTACAAAAAATCATCTTGCCCAGATCTGGCAGACCCCATTTTCCAAAGAAGTATTGCCAAATGCCGAAAAAGCAGACAGCTTAATTTACAAAATAGGAAATAAAGATATTGTAAGAGTAATGGCAGAAAGCCAGGAGCTCATTACGCTTCTTAATAAAAAAGATTCTTACAGTGGATTGTACAATGATATTGTAAAGCTTTCCACCTTCATTCTGGATACCTATTATTTTCTTGGTGAGGAGGAAGTTGAAAAGTTGGATCAGCCATTGAAGGAAATCCGGGGAATTGCCCATTCTGCAATCAATGAATATGAAAAAGTAGTAGAACAGAGAAAAAAGACAGAAGAAGCTTTAGAAAAGATAAAGCATTCCTGTGATAAAATTTTAGATGATACCAAAAGACTTCACTATTCCCAGCTTTCGGAATATATTGACGCACTCTCGCAAATAAGAGCATTAAGAGGTGAAATTACGGGAGCCCGAGATCTTAAATATGCAGATACTGCTTTACTTGATTCACTTGAAAAAGCCTTGGCAGAGCGTTACACCGAGCTTTCAAACGCCTGTGTGGATTTTCTGCTTCAGGAAGGAGCTTTGCTGCCGTATGAAGACAAAGCACAAAAGATATCTGAAGATATTATTGCACTTCAAAAGGCTGTTGATGCAAAAGGAATTGATGAAAATATCAATATATTATCCGGGCAGTTGGAACTATTGGTGGATATTGTCAATAATCTTAAAATAGAAGATACTTCCCAATCTACCCAGATCATTGAAAATATCTCGCTGATCTTTGCCCGTCTGAATCAGGAAAGGCTGGAACTCGGCAAAAGGAAAAGAGAAATTTCAGGAAAAGAACTGGCTTCAGACTTTCAGGCACAGATCACTTTATTTGATCAGTCTGTTATTAATTTCCTGGAACTTTCCCAAACTCCCGAGAAGTGTGATGAATATCTCACTAAACTTTCCATTCAACTGGAAGAAATGGAAACAAAATTTATCGATTTTGAAGAATTTATCCAGCAAATAGGAACCAAAAGGGAAGAAGTTTATGGGCACTTCCAGAATAAAAGAGTACAGCTTACCGAAGCGAGAAACAAAAGAACACAGAATCTTTTTGATGCCGCCCAAAGAATCCTGAAGTCTGTACAGACAAAGGCCGAATCCTTTGATTCTGAAAATGAGATCAACGGGTATTTTGCGGCAGATCTGATGGTAGAAAAAATGAAGGATCTTTCGAGGCAGCTTGCAGAATTGGAAGATTCGGCAAAATCAGAAGAGATTCAGACACTACTAAAAACCTCTCAACAGGAGGCCGTCAGAAAACTTAAAGATAAAAAAGAGATCTATGCAGACGGTGAAAGCGTCATTGCTTTGGGAGATTATAAATTTGCAGTCAACCGGCAAAAATTGGATCTTACTCTGGTACTAAGAAATGCACAGTATTATTATCATCTTACCGGAACAAGCTTTTATGAACCGTTGAGCTTTAATACAGCAGATGAATTCAAAGAAGTCTGGAATCAGGAATTCGTCTCGGAAAACAGCCAGGTAAAAAGATTCGAATACCTTGCCTGGAACGTATTTTCAGTACATAAAGAAATTGCAACGGAGCTACAGAATGAAACTTCTGTACAGCAGTTTACAACAGAACACTTTGGAGAAGGTTTGGTAAAAGGAATCCACGATAAAGATGCACAGCATATTGTGACCAGACTACAGCAAATACATAATGAGCTGGGATTGATGAGGTTTACTGCACAAGAAAGAGCACTGGCACAGATATTTTGGTTTTTCCTCGAAAAAGAAAGAAAAGAATATTATACGAAACAGTTTGAAGCGGCAGCTATCATCTCACAATCATTCATTGTAAAGGAAGGGTTTGAGTACTTAAGCCGGGAGCTGGCGGGAGAAATGAATGCTTTTGCATCAACACATAATATTTTTAAAGAAACAGATTGTATCAATTCTGCAATATACCTGAAACAGGAAGACAAAGAAAACTTCCTGATCTCAGAAAAAGCAGGAAGATTGTACGAATTATTTTTAAAAGAACTGAAAGAAAAAGGCAAAGATCTTGAGTTTATTACACAGATACAGGCAATGTATCAGTATCCTTCTGCGTGTTATTATATTGTAGAAAGTGCATTGCAGGCCTTTGATCCGCATGCTGAGAAAAATATTATACGGGAGACGGCTGCCTTTATCATCACCCAAAAGTTTGATCCGAAAAATATCAGGCGTATTTCTTATGAAGTAACGATAAAAGAACTGAAGTCTCTTGAAAAAGATGCAGAATACAATCTTAATTATTTTGAATTTGTAGCCCGCCTGAACCAATTCAATACCGTTACCGTTCCGAAATACAAGCGTCTTCAGGAATTGAAATACACTTGGATTGATGAAAAGAAGAAAGCATTGAAATTAAACACCTTTCAGCCACAGGTGTTAAGTTCTTTTGTCAGAAATAAGCTGATTAACGATGTTTATTTCCCTCTGATCGGAGCAAATTTAGCCAAGCAATTAGGAACAATAGGCTCAGACAAGCGAACAGACAGAATGGGAATGCTTCTTTTGGTATCTCCTCCTGGATACGGAAAAACAACCCTGATGGAATATATGGCGGAGCGTATGGGGCTGGTTTTTATGAAGATTAACGGCCCGTCTTTGGGTTATGATATTGTTTCAACGGATCCTGCGGAGGCTAAAAATGCGGGAGCAAAACAAGAACTTGAAAAGCTGAATCTGGCCTTGGAAATGGGAGATAATGTGATGTTGTATCTTGATGATATTCAGCATTGCAATCCTGAGTTTTTACAGAAATTTATTTCACTTGCTGACGGACAGAGAAAAATAGAAGGAATTTATAACGGAGAAAGTAAGACCTATGATCTCCGTTCCAAAAGATTCTGTCTGGTGATGGCTGGAAATCCATACACGGAAAACGGAGAAAAATTTAAAATTCCGGATATGCTTGCCAATCGTTCAGATACTTACAACCTCGGAGAAATATCCGGATCAAAAACCGATCTTTTTGATGTAAGCCTTATAGAAAATGCTTTAATGTCCAATGAATATCTGACAAGACTTACCCAGCCGGGAATAGAAAACCTTTATGAGCTGTATGACTGCGTGCTTACGGATAACCCGGCAGATAATCTTAAAGGGAATTTCAGCTCCAATGAAATATCAGATTTCCGTGCGGTATTGAAAAACACAATCATGGTAAGAAATATGGTACTGAAAGTGAATAAAGAATATATCTCTTCAGCGGCAATGGCTGACGATTATAGAAATGAACCGTCATTCAAACTGCAGGGATCTTACCGTAATATGAATAAACTTATTGCACAAATTCAGCCTATTCTAAAAACCAATGAAGTGACTCAGATTGTTCTGGACCACTATCAGAATGAATCTCAGACGTTAACGACAGGATCAGAAGCCAATATGTTAAAATTGAAAGAACTGATTGGAACCATTTCAAAAGAAGAAACAGAACGTTGGACAGAGATTAAAAAGACATTCGTTAAAAATAAAACGATAAAAGGATTAGGAGAAAATGACAGGATGTCTCAGATTGTAGCATTACTCGCCCAATTTGGAGATGGGCTGGAAGGAATTAAAGAAGTCCTGAGAAAAGAAGTTTAGTCTTGATATAAAAACAGCAACCATCGAATGGTTGCTGTTTTTAATTTTATTGACGGATCACTTTTGTATTTTTATCAGATAATTTTTCAGAGATCCATTGTTTCATTTTTCCCTCCTGGTCTTTTTCCTCTTTTTCAGACTGATAAAGGACTACGGTACTTACCCTGGCACTATCTGTGTTCGGAAAATTGGTTACCTTACCTATCGAAATATTATGGAATGAAGGAAACAGGATATTGATCTCCTTAACAAGGCTTGAATCTTTTACCGTGTACTTATCCAATTGCTGTCTTAACTGGTTGATAACAATGTCTTTTTCAGACAATACATTATTGCGCTGCCCAATTTCATTAAGTATTTCAGATTTCAGGTCTGTAACATCCTGCTTGATAACAAGTTTTGTATTTAAGATGCCGGCAGTTTGAAGCTGCTTATTAATAGAATCTAATTCGTTTTTGTCAAATTTCTTAGATAAAAAGGCAAGTTCTATAGTTCTGGGAGAAGAGTTGTAATTTACCTTTTTATAAATCATGGTATATCCTTTTTGCGTAAATTCATTATTGATAAACTGATCTACATTCTGGGTGAACCTTTTTTGATTCAGTAAATTATAGGCAAGGTACGAGCTCGGAACAATCATAATAATGATTAATGCCGTTATCCCGTATCTTATGTGCCTCTCATACTTTCTATCTACAAGCTCAATAGGAGCATATTTCAGATATTTAATGATAAGAAAAGTAGCGATACAAATGAAAAAGCAATTAATCGTATAAAGATAGAACGCCCCCATAAAATAGCTCCAGTTTCCTATAGAAAGTCCATATCCGGCAGTACAGAGAGGTGGCATTAAAGCCGTAGCAATAGCCACACCGGGGATAGGATTTCCCTGTTTTACCCTTGTAATGGCTATAACACCTACCAGACCACCGAAAAATGCGATCAATACATCATAAATATTAGGAGATGTTCGGGCTAAAAGCTCAGATTGTGTTTCTTTAAACGGGCTTAAGAAAAAATAGATAAAAGAGACCAGCAAGCTCACCACCGTTGCAATAAGAAGATTTTTCATAGATCTTTTGAGCAGCTGGAAGTTGTAAGTTCCCAATGCAAATCCTGCTCCCACAATAGGTCCCATTAAAGGAGATATAAGCATGGCACCGATAATGACAGCTGTAGAGTTAACATTGAGCCCTACAGAAGCAATAACAATTGCACAGGCAAGTATCCAGAGATTGGAGCCACGGAAAGAAATATTATCAGTGATATTCTCAAGAACCTTTTGCTTGTCTTCTTCACCGGAATGAAGATTAATAAATTTTAAAAATTTTCTCGTCATTGTATGTATGTTTATTTTTTTATTTGAATCTAAAGAATAAAAATACATATTTATACAGAATCTTTCATTCATAGAAAATTTAAACATAACTTTTATTCGCTGGTTATTGAATCTATAATATTATTGAAATGAATAATATACAATCTGTATCCATAATATTATATTCTTCTGTATCTGTGTCCAAAGTTGAATCCTCCATAATTTTGTTACACAAGCAGAGTATTATGGAAAAGATCATTCAACATCGGGAGCAGCTTCAATATACAGAAGCCTATATTTCAGACATGGGAGTGCTGAAGAATATTTTTCAGCAGATACAGAATTGTAGAAAAATAAATCAGAATTTCGGACTTCCTTTTCTTTTAGCCAAAAAAGACAATGAAATTATTGCATTTGCAAGTCTTGTTATGAATGAAAAGAAAGAAATTTCTTTTAAAATATATGACAAAAAAGGGATGCCGGATACTGAGAAGAGAAGTTTCATCTCCAGAATAGAAAACTATTTTAAAAAGAATAATACCCCAAATTTTCGAGATCCTGAACAATTAAAAATGAGTATCAGCAGAATGGTCAGCTGGCTGAATCTTGAATAAAAACAAGAAGAAAATTGTACATTTACTTAAAACCGGAATCCAATGTCTAAAGATGTTCTGTACCTTAAAATAGCCAATTCTGTCACAGAGCAGATTAAAAGTGAAACGCTGCAGTTTGGAGAAAGGCTGCCTTCTTTAAGGAGTGCCCAGAAATTATATAATGTGAGTCTGAATACTGTAAAACAAGCGTATATGGAACTGGAAAGCCGTTCCCTTGTAGAGTCACGGCCCAAATACGGATATTATGTGAGCCAGACTTCCAGGCGAAAGCTGGCATTGCCGTCTGTAGCTCAAATGAAATTATCCGAAAAGAAAAACACCCCGCAGGACCTTATTGATAAAGTATTCGGAACAATTGAAGGAACAGATATTACACAGTTTGCATTAGGAATTCCAGGGAAGAGCCTTCTTCCTGTAGCCAAGATGAAAAAATGCATGATTGATGTAATGAAGAGGAAAAATGACAGCGGAACAAACTATGAACCGGTACAGGGGAGTGAGGCTCTTCGCCGCGAAATTGCCAAATGGTCTATTGTAATGGAAGGCAAAATTACAGAAGATGATATGGTAATCACTTCCGGTGCCATGAATGCCGTTTATAACTGCTTAATGGCAGTAACTCAGCCTGGAGACTCAGTAGCTGTGGAGAGCCCTGTGTATTTCGGAATGCTTCAGGCGATTCAGCTGTTGGGATTAAAAGCTGTGGAAATTCCTACGCATCCAATTTACGGAGTAGATCTGGATGCCTTGAAAAAAGTATTACCAAAGCTTTCTGCATGTTGCTTTGTGACGAATTTCAATAATCCGCTGGGCTTTCAGATGCCGGATGAAAATAAAAAAGAACTGGTAAGGCTGATCACGGAATATAATGTTCCCCTGATTGAAGATGACGTATATGGGAATATCTATTTTGGGGCAGAAAGGCCGAAGCCTTGTAAATATTATGATGAGGCAGATCTTGTCATGTGGGCGGGATCCGTTTCGAAAACACTGGCTCCCGGATTCAGGGTAGGCTGGGTAGCTCCCGGAAAGTTTAAAGATAAAATTATCCGTCAGAAACTGGTACAAACCGTAAGCGGACCATCTTTGTTTTCAGATGTGATTGCAGATTTTCTTGCTCATGGACGTTATGATCATCACCTAAGGATGTTCAGGAAAAAGCTCTATGCGAATTATCTTCAGATTCAGAAAGCCGTGAATCAATACTTCCCGGATAATACCAAGATTTCTGAACCCAAAGGAGGTTTTATGCTGTGGCTGGAACTGGATAAAAGAATCTGTACGGAAGATCTTTACGATGCAGCACTGGAACAGAAAGTAAACTTCGCCCCCGGAAGAATGTTTTCACAATATAATCAGTATCAGAATTGTATGCGGCTGAACTATGCTTTAGAATGGACAGACAGAGTAGAAAGTGACTTGGAGAAACTGGGAAAAATGATTAAAAACAGAATATAACAAAACCTTATAACGATGAATGATAGTAAAGATGAAGTAAAAATAATAAGCTACGAGGCTCAATATAAAGAAGCTTTTAAAAAATTAAATGAAGAATGGATCAGAACATTCTTTGTAATGGAGGCTAGCGATTATAAATTACTGGATCATCCCGAAGAAGAAATTTTAAATAAAGGAGGGCATATTGTTTTTGCGATATTAAATGATGAAGCCGTAGGAACATGTGCATTAATGAAATCTGAGCACGAGCCTGTGACTTATGAACTGGCGAAAATGGTTGTAAGCCCTAAAGCTCAGGGAAAGAAAATAGGTTATCTGCTGGGGAAAACTTTGGTAGATCTGGCCAGAGAATTGAAAGCTGAAAAAATTGTTCTGGAAACCAATTCAGTACTGGTTCCTGCCATTAAACTTTATGAGAAACTTGGATTCAGGCATATTCCGATTACAGATGCGGGCTACGACCGTGTGGATGTTCAAATGCAGTTGAATATCAGAGATTAAACAAAAAAGATATTAGAACTCGGATCAAAGACCCTTGTTCTAATATCAAAATTTAAATCTAATTGCTTTACTGTTTTATTTCTTTACAAAAGTTTTTGAACGCGAACTTTTGTTTCCGGTAATCTTAATGAAATACACTCCGGACGGAAGGGTTTCAATATTAAGCTTTTCATTATAAAAGCCCTGTGAAGACTTTAAATGATTGGTAAGAATAACCGATCCTTTCGCATCAATGATTTCTGTCTTAATTTCTTTATCTTCAGATTGATAGTGGATATTTATACTTGTAGAAGCAGGATTTGGGAATACCTTAAAATCTTCTGCTATCGGTTTGATTTCTTTATTGGCTAGAACCTCGTTGGAACAGGCCGGAATTCTGTTGGTTCCATCAATTCCCCAAGAAGACTGTACCGGAACACAAAGCCAGTTCAAAACGGTTGGGAAATGGTCAGTTTCTCTTGTTGTTGAGGTATAATCATAAACCTTGAAGTTATTGGTAGTATTTGCATTATAAGAAGGAGATCCTGTAATTGTCATATTATTAGCATTAATACTTGCATCTGCCAGCGTGTTTCCGGAAGTTTCATTACATTTCCAGTTGGCTAGTAACTGATTGTAATAAGGATGTGAAGGAGTAATATCCTGATTCGCCCAGTTTACAATTACATCATTAGGAAGCGCAGATTTCCATATTCTGACATCTTTGTAGGATGCCGCAAGATTGATTCCATATGTATTGGTTCCATCCTGGTTTAAGGTCAAAGGAAGCCCTGAATCTATATTTCCAATGGAATTCATTTTTGCAAAAGTTACCGGAACACCGTCTTCATAAAGAGTTACAAGACCATCTCTGTCGAAACTGGCTGCAATATGTTTCCATTTATTCGTTTCCACTTTCCCGCCTACAAGGTCAATTCTGTTGGTTCCGTCTCCTATATTCAGTTTGAAGGTCTGTCCGGAATATCCCGAGAAAATGATCCCTTTATTTTTTCCGTTCGCCCAGTTTTTATTACCCACCATTACCGGATCACTGCTATAAGAAACGTTGGGCTTTACCCAGAATTCAATAGTGAAATCCTGATTAGTCCCGAAATTAAAAGGAGTCTGATTAGTTGGTTTTGCATATGTTCCTGCTGGGAAGTTCAATTGGTTGAATGTTTTGTTGGATTCCAATATCGTTTTGCTGATCTGTTGAGGTGTAAACCCAGGATTGGAATACACCGTAAAAATATTTCTCTCAGAAAGAGCTCCTCCTCCGTGAGAGGTTTCTACAGCCCCGTGATCGGTGGTGAGTACCACCAGCCAGTCTTCATTATTATAGGTTGCTCTGTTTTTCATAGCAGCAACAATTTCCCCGATATAAGCATCCGTTGTCTGAATAGAAGACACATACTGTGGAATACTTGATGTGAATCCATAAGAATGTCCTGCATGATCTACATCATCAAAATCCACAAAAAGAATATCAGGATTATCACTCTGCAAAGCATTTACAGCCGCGTTTTTTACAGCAAGATCTGTGGCAAGATTGGTTTTTACATCTGCATTCTGAACAATCTTATCATTGATAGGTGCCCAGTGTGCCAATGAAATGGTTCTTAGACCCGGATTAAAAGCTTCAGCTCTTGATAGAAAATCAGGGTAATTTACATAGTTTGGGTTGGTAAAATTATTGTCCTGAACATTGTGTTTGGTGTGCCATACGCCGGTAAGCATTGTACTCCAGCCGTTTCCACTCCAGGTAGTGGCAGCACAAAGCCCGTCCAGAGAATAAATAGAATGATTGATGAGGTTTTGAATGTTAGGAGTCGGGGTAGACATCATTACATCAGCACGGCATCCATCAATACCGATAAAAAGGACTTTTTTAGTTTGAGCTCCAAGGAAACAGCTCATTACAATAGCCATTGAGAATAGTTTTGTTTTCATGGGATAAAGGGTTTTGAAAAAGAAAAGTTTACAAATAGTAATTTATTTTTAATTATTGTAAAATTAGTTTACTATTTGTAAACTTATATGAACCTAAGGTTAATTAATTGATAATTAAAAAGTTCCTGTAAACGAGAGTAGTAAAAACCGTAAAAGTCACAAAAGCTTAAAAATACTTTGATTATTTTTTAAGTGGCGGCTAAGTTTTTTAAACATCCCGTAAACTTCCTGGAAATCTACTATTTTCGAGAAATCGTCAACGAAGATCCTATATTCCTCTTTTCCGAAAGGGCGCCAAATCTTAGATTTGAAGAGGTGGTAAAAAAGCACAAACATTTTCAATCGTATGATCTGTGAAAACATTTGTGCCATCAAGTATTTAAAAAAATGAGGCTGAATTAATAATTCAGGGTGAAAAGAAGTTGTTAAAGAATACCTTCAGCCTCAGAAATTGTATTCAGAATATAATCCGGGGCCGCCTTTTCCAGCTCTGCTCTGCTCTGAGCGCCGGAAAGTACGGCAATTGTCAGTCCGCATCCGGCATTTTTACCTTCTTCAATATCTATTACTGAATCACCGGCTTTTAGAACCTTATCGGGCTGGTCAATATTAAACTTCTTCATAGCAAGATGGATCATTTCCGGGCTTGGCCGGCTTTCGGAAACATCATCGGCTGTAATTAAAGCATCAAAATGAACATTTTCTTTCCAGTTGAGTTTACTTAAAAGCTGGAGGGCAATTTCAGAAGTGTAACCGGTATTTAAAACGATCTTTTTATGTTGAGCTTTCATTTTAAGAAGAAAGTCTTCAGTTCCGTTGATGGGTCTCACCTCAAGGTTTTGGTAAGACTCTTTCAACTGATCTGAAAAGTTTTCGAAAATAGCGGGAGCATCCTCTTCATTACCATTAATTTCTTTCAGCAGACTTGTGATGGCTTCCAGTTTTTCCATTCCTGCACAGCTGGATAATACCCTGTCCAGGCTTACTTCATAGCCATAATCGTTAACAGCATTCGTAAGGGTTTTATAAACTACATTGTCCTCATCAATTGTTGTTCCGGCCATATCCAGAACGAGTAATTCTATATTTTTCATTTTCAATTTATGCGTATATTTTTTCAATATTAAATTTGGAGAAGCCACCGCTTCCTGTCATTCCTTTTCCTCCGATACCGGTTACAATGTGGATATTGGGGGATGGGCTGTGCTCAAAAATATCTTTGGTTTTGCACTGGGAATATACCCCAAACCATCTTCTTTGGATTTCGTAGGTAGGAAGATCAATGATCTTTTTTGCTTCATGGATCATAAATTCATCAATCTCCATATTAAGATCATATCCAAGATCATCAGCATTCTTAGCATCAGCATATTCATGAGAATCTCCCAGAATCACAGAACCGTCTAGCGCTTGCTTGAATAAAATATGAACGCCATATTTCTTTTCAAATGAGTTGGAATCTTCCAGGGCTTTGATCTTTTGAAAAGAAGGACACTCACTGAATGATTCATATCTTCTGATTGAAAGGCCGGTAAGAATATTTCCCTGAAGAGAATAAATCCCCTGAGGTTTGGTCTGAAGCATTTGCAGTTTACTTACTTCCAGGTCGCTTTCATTAAATACGGTTGGATATAATGTTTTAAATTCATGTCCGCCGCAAATAATGATTTTGGATGCATGGAATTCCGTTTCGTCTGCTGTTACAGCTGTACATTTCTGGCCGTCCTCACGGGTTTCCAGAACCGTTGTGTTGTAAAAGATCTGAAGTCCCATTTTTTCCTGCAACAGTTTATGAAGCTTTACAATCATATCTGCAGAATCCACAGATAACTCCTGAGGAAAGAATAAACCGCCTTTACAGTAATCGGAGCGAAGACCGTCAAATTTCTTGATACAGTCTCCTTTTGATAATAAAACAGATTCGTAATCATTGTTTCTGTTAATTTCAAATAATTCTTCAATCAGTTGAAGCTCCTCATCATTGGAAGCGATGTATACAGATCCGTTTTTTCTGATGGTAAGATCAGCCTGATTATGAAGTTCATTATATATTGCAAGGCTTTCTCTTCCGAAATTCTGCCATTTAAGATCCATTCCGGATGGAACCACCTGCCCGAAGTTTCTTACAGTTGCACCCTGAGGAACAGAGTTTCTTTCCAGTAAAGCTACCTTAAGATTTCTCTTTAGCGCATGATATGCATGGAATGTTCCTAAAATTCCACCTCCCACAACGAGTAAATCAAATTTTGTTGTCATTTTACGATTATTTATAAAATTTTCGACGTATCGAAATTGATGAATTGATTAGAATTAGAGTTTGATTTCGGTTTTGATTTTTTTCTGAATGCCAGAAAAGCGATCACCGAAAGAATTAAAACTGTGACTGCAATAATATAATTTAACTGAATATAAAAATTAAGCCACGAAGTTTGAGCAGAGCCGAAGTTCTTGTATAAAAGGATCAGTACACTTCCCAGATAACCGAACGAATCTACAATATAGATCAGGAATCCCACGTTGCCCTTAATTTCAAAAGCAGCAATCATCCGGTCAAAATAAATTCCGTTGAAAGGAATATAACAGATGTACATTCCAAATCCGGAAACAGTCATCCATAAAAACGGAGATAATGAGCCTTGCTGGAATAAGTAAGTAGAAAGCCCTACCGTAATAATTCCTGCAAAAAGAATATAATGATAATAAGCAAACGCTTTTTTATTGTTCTTTACTTTTACCATAAAGCTTAGAATCACCAATACCATCACAGCAATAGGAATTTCCGTTAAGGTAAAAATAGAGCTGTCAAAAGTAAAATGAAGCCCGTCCCAGATTTCTCGGTTGAAATTATCTCTGAAATCCCTTAAAACGGTAAGACATATGTAAAGAAAGATAATACATACAATCGGAACAAAGAACTGATAAACCAAAGCTTTTCTTTCTGTACCATTCAATGGCTGTCGCTTATTTTTAAGCAAAATATCTTCTTCAGTAGGCTTTGGAATTCTGTTTAAAAGCAATCCGAACAGAATCAAGGGTATAATAAAGACAAGTCCTGCTGAAAAAGGCATCCAGAATTCAGAAATATGAAAAGTATCCATCAGAAACTTCCCTACAGATTTTGTAAATCCCGAAGAAACCACAAAGCTCGAACATAAAAATAAACCGATAATTTCTGTTGTCTTACGTCCTTCAATATAGGAGAATACAATACCCCAGATCATTCCCAACGGAATACCATTGATGAACATAAACAGGATGTTGTAAGGAGCCGGAACCACCGCAAATCCCAGCAGGGCAAGTTCAGCGATCACAATGAAGGTGAATAGGTAAGTAATTCTTTTTTTAGGTTTCAGTTCGGAAATAAATTTAATACCGATGAATTTTGAAACAAAATATCCGATAGCCTGAGCAATGATAATCAGGATTTTATAATCTACCCCGAAATATGAAAGGCCTTCGAAAGATGCTACAGTAAAAGGTTTTCTGAAACCGTACATGCAGAAGTAAACACCGAAAGCGGCAAAAGCAGCTTTCAGTGTTACTAAAGTTTTTTTATTGATGGTTCTTGCCATTGTTTTGGTTTAGAAGTTCAGTTTTACACCAAGATTGAATCTTACTCCGTAGTATTCTACCTGCTCAGGGCGGTCTTCATTTTTACCGAAATGATAGATCAGCGGTTTGTTCAGAATATTGTTTACATCTGCATACAAGGTCAGGTACTTTGTAAACTGATAAGATCCTCCAAAATCAAGATTGCTGTATTTACCATAGTAAGTGTCATTCATATCCTCTTCAGCATATTCCACTGCATATTTTCCTTTGTAGTTGTATGCAAGCCTTGCATTGAATCCTTTTTTCTCAAAGAAAAGCTGTGCATTATAAAGTTCTTTTGCCTGATAGGGAAGCGCCACCTTTCTGCCACTTGGTTTTTCCATTTCAGAAGTCATGAAAGTAGCATTAAGCTGTACTCCGAAATACTGAAGGAAACCCGGTAAAAAGTCAAACCTTTTATTGATACCTAATTCTATACCTCCTAACCAGGCTGCATTTCCATTATTTGGAGCTGTAAACTGTACTCCGCTGATTCCGTTATAATTTCCGATAAACGAATCCTGAAAGATCGGATCTGTAATGGATTTATAGAAAACACCTCCACTCAGAATTCCGACATTGGAAAAATAATATTCACCCATCAGGTCAAAATTCAATGAATAAGTAGGATTAAGGTTGGGGTTTCCTCCTTTGAATTCATTATCCGCTTCAATATAAGTTCCTCCCGGAGTAAGATCTCCGAAATTAGGTCTTGAAAAGGTTCTTGTTGCTGCAAAGCGAAGGTTGGTCTTATCATTCAAAGTATATTTTAAATGGATCATCGGAAGAACAGCCAGATAGTTTTTAGTATTTTCAACAGGTGTTAAAACATCATCAATCACGCTGTATCCTCTTACTTTTGTATTGGTATTTGACAATCTTACTCCTCCAAGAATTGTGATTTTGTCATTCAATTTATAAGTTGCCATTCCGTAAGCATCTGCATGTTTTTCAAATACATCGAAGTTTCTTCCCAAAGCCTTATTGTATTCTAATGCTTCAGAATCTGCAGGATTGATTTTTAGATTTCCTTGATTCTGGAACCAGAACTGATTCATTCCTGTAGTAGAAAGTACCGGCCCGAAAGTATTCCCGATGTGGGTGTTCATTTCACTTAAATATTGAGTTCCATGGGCTTGTGTTGTAATATATTGAGAATAGTCAGATAAAAGAGGTGCCGTTCCGTTGCTCCAGTTGTAGAAAATATCAGAAAACCTTGCATTACGTTCCTTATCTCTGTACTTAAAACCATATTTCAATGTTAGTTGATCTGAAGCGTTAATTTCATGGTTGAATGCCGCTACAATTTTATCCTTCTCCTCTACAAAAACCTTGTAAAATTCCAAGTCTGTGAATCTCATCTGAGAAGCATCCATTTTAAAATTAGGATCGCTGTAGAAACCAAATAAAGCATCCGGATTTTTATAATCTAATTTGCCGCCATCTGCTTTCCAGTAAGCTCTTGGCCCATTTCCGTGATCAGAAATATAATCAGGGTTGATGCCTACTCCGGATTGGGTATACTTGATAACATAATAAGAATTGTTCTGTTTATCAGGAATATTTCCATATTTGAATCTGTTATCATAATAAGATAGATCCCAGTCGATTTTTCCTTTATTTAAATTATGAACTCCACCTAAGGACACGGAAGTAAGCTCCGTGATCAATAAATTATGGATATTCTGAAGCTCAACTCTTGCCGTATTATTTGCAGAACTGAACTTATCAAATCTGATTCTGTGTTTGTAATGGGTTTCATCATCCGAAAGTGTTCCATACATTCCTTTCAGATAGAAAGTGGTTTTTGGAGATAAAACATATTCAAAAGCAGTATTGATTCCTGTTGTTTTTCTGACACCGTTATAATCACGAAGTTCCAGTCTGAAAACACCCTGGTCTCCACTTCTTCTCGCTTCAAAATTATCGGTAGACCAGTTTCTGATAAAGTGGGCAAAGTTGAATAAATAACCGAATTTTTTATCCTTTGTTCTTCCACCATACAACAATCCAAGGTTGTAAACTCCTTTGTCTGATTTGGCATTGTACCCGCTTCCTATAGTCGCTTTAAATTCTGTTTTCATTGGAGGCGTTTTAGTGATAAAGTTAACGCCGCCGCCAATTCCGTCAGCTTCAATATCCGGAGTAAAGGATTTATTGACATGCACATAGGAGATCAGTTCCGTAGGAAAAAAATCGAAAGCCGTAGCTCTGGAAGTAGTCTCTTCTTCTGCTGTAGGAAGTCTGTTTCCGTTGATGGTTGTTGATGCCCAGAATGGTGGAAGTCCTCTCAAAGAAACGAATCTTCCTTCTCCCTGATCTCTTTCAATGGAAACTCCCTGTACACGCTGTACCGTTTCTGCTGCGTTTCTGTCCGGTAATTTTCCGATACCGTCTGAAGCAATAACATTGGTAATATTGATGGCATTTTTCTGAAGATTTAAAGCTCTTGCTTCCGTGTTTTTCAAAGTTCCTGTCACTACAACTTCGTCAATGTTTTTTCGTTGCTGGGAAAGCTTTACAGTTCCCAAATCAAACGTTTCTCCCGGTTTTAAATCAACACTGATATCTGATGATTCATATCCGATGTAGCTAATCTGAAGGTTATACTGACCTTCTTTTATATCATTGATGGTAAATTTTCCGTCAATATCTGTGGTCGTATTTTTAGAAAGACCTTTTATTTTGACTGATGCTCCCGGAAGGGGCTGGCTGTCGTCAAGAACAGTTCCTATAATTAACTGCTTCTGCGCTGAAACAAAAATAATGAAACAGACAAAAACAAGGGTAAGTAATTTCTCTAATGTTGTTTTCATTTTTACATATATTAAATTTTTTATGCAAATCACGCTAATAATTTTAATATATATAAATATTTCGTATTAAGTATTGATTAACAAATAAACACTATTTGTTACACCTATTTTACTTTGAAAAGTATACAAAAAGAGCAGTAAAAACGGAATGAAAGGTAGTTTAAATTCGTTGTGTTAACGTTTTTTGTAAATAATGGGTAAAAGTGGTAGATGGGAATACTTCATGAAAAAGCATCTGTTTTAGTTAATATTCCGTTCATTTAAGAAGAAAATAAAAAAGCAAAAGTTGCATATTTGTAAACTTTCGTAGGATTCAATAAGATATGTGGAAGTAAATAAATGTAAAAGATATACAATAAAGACCTATCTGAAGTGATGAAAATTTTGAAATATTTTATGTTTTTATTAAACGCAACGTTTTATGGGGTTCAATCTTCTATTAAAGTGAGCAAAGGTGTCGACGTTGTCGCTGATGAAGGATGGTTTATAGCGTTCGCTTAGAAAAAATCAATGAAATTGATTCCAATCTTTGCCTCCTTAAAATATTACGCATGAAAAATAAAGCTTAGCGTTTGAAAAGATGTGTAGCTTTGCTGTAAAATAATCTCAATAGTTATTTATTAAACGCAAAGTTTTATAGGTTGAATATTTTATTAAAGTGAGCAAAGGTGTCGACGTTGTCGCTGATGAAGGATGGTTTATAGCGTTCGCTTAGAAAAAATCAATGAAATTGATTCCAATCTTTGCCTCCTTAAAATATTACGTATGGGAAATAAGTCTTTGCGTTTGAAAAGATGTGTAGCTTTGCTTTAAAATAATCTCAATAGTTATTTATTAAATGCAACGTTTTATGGGTTGAATATTTTATTAAAGTGAGCAAAGGTTTCGACGTTGTCGCTGATGAAGGATAGTTTATAGCGTTCGCTTAGAAAAAATCAATGAAATTGATTCCAATCTTTGCCTCCTTAAAATATTACGTATGGGAAATAAGGCTTTGCGTTTGAAAAGATGTGTAGCTTTGCTTTAAAATAATCTCAATAGTTATTTATTAAACGCAAAGTTTTATGGGTTGAATATTTTATTAAAGTGAGCAAAGATGTTGACGTGGTCGTTGATGAAGGAGGGTTTTATAGCGTTCGCTTAAAAAGAATCAATTTTATTGATTTTGATCTTTGTCTCCTTAAAATATTACGCATGGAAAATAAGGCTTTGCGTTTTAAAAGATATGCACCTATAAAAAATGACTATGCAGTATAAAAGTAGAGCACCAGCATTACACAGCTTTCATCACTGATACTTACCGGAACGTGTGGAAACTTTCCATTAAAGTATAAAGAATCCCCTTCTTTTAGAATGACTTCTTCATTATCAATTACATATTTTACTTCTCCTTTCAGTATATATTTAAATTCCCAGGCATCAGTAATGACTTTTTCTCTTTTCGAATTTGGCTCTAGAGTTAGTAACACCGCTTCAAAACCTAAAGAATGGAGACTTTTACTGAAGATATGCATATATTTAAACCCTTCAGCTTCAACCTCTTTTTCTATGACTTGCTGGCTTTCTTTTGGAACATAAATAAACTTGGCGTTAGATTTTTTCTCTACACCTTCAAAGAAATAACTGGCATCAATCTCAAGAGACTGAATCAGATCCAATAAAACAGGAAGCGAAGGAATCGTTCTTCCGTTTTCGATCCTGGAAACAAGGCCGTTGCTCACATTGGCTTTAAAGGCCAGTTCATTAATGGTTAAATTATTCTTTTTTCTAATATCCTTTAATCTCTTTCCGATACCTATTAAAAAGTCATTCATACTCTGTGTAATTTAACCTGAATTATTTTTCGTGATTATATGAAAAGCAAAGGTAATATTATTCTTTGTAGATTGTATAAAGGAGAGAATCAATTCATTGAAAATTATTATTGAAAGGATCAAACCGTTAAGAGGTAAAAGGACGAAATAATAAAAGTTTTTTTACTAATCTGCGATTTTACCCTATCGCTTTCTCAGCTTTCTCAGTCTTCTTGCCCATCACAAGAAAATTTCCTTATTTTTGTAAAACTCCTTATTTCATTTATGAAAAAAATTATTCTCATCGAAGACGAAACCAGTGTGGTTTCTTTTATTAAAAAAGGACTTCAGGAAAACGGCTATGAAATTTCTGTTGCTTTTGACGGGCGTACAGGTGTACAATTGGTACAGGCTAATGACTTCGATCTGGTAATTTTGGATATTATGCTTCCGGAAATGAATGGTCTGGATGTATGTAAAGAAATAAGAAAAACAAATCAAAGTGTTCCTATTTTATTCTTAACGGCATTGGGAACATCCGAAAATATTGTTCTCGGGCTGGAAAGCGGGGGAGATGATTATCTGGTAAAGCCCTTCAAATTTATTGAACTGGTTGCCCGTGTAAAATCTCTTTTAAGAAGGAGTAATAATAACAGCCCACAGGAAACGGTTGAAGCAGAGCCTGACAATGAACATGTATTTCATTTCTCAGATCTTACAGTGAACGATTACACAAAAAAAGTAACCCGTGCCGGAGACGAAATTACCCTTACTTCCACAGAATATAAGCTATTACTATACTTTCTTAATAATCCTGAAAAAGTAATTTCCAGAGCCGAAATTCTGGATGCTGTATGGGGAGTGAATTATGAACTGGGAACTAATGTTGTGGATGTTTATGTAAATTATCTAAGAAAAAAGCTGGACCACCAGGATGACAATAAACTGATCCATACAGTGATAGGGATGGGGTACGTGTTGAAAAAAACGTAATGAATGTTTAATAAAGTAATTACAAATCAGACCAAAACGATGGTACTTTTAATGTTGGTTTTTACCGCCATCATTTTGTTGTTCAGTGGTTTGGTTTACTTTTCAATCGTTAACTTTTCTCACCAGAGGTTTTATGAACTTTTAAAGATCCGTACGGCAACCATTGTGCAGATTGAAAAAAGTAAGGATCATCTTGATCTTCCTGAAAATTATATTCTCAGCAGCCTGAATGATGAAGAGCTGCCTATGGAAAAGGATTATGTTTTTGGGGTTCCTACAGATTCCAATTTCAAAAAAATATCGCAGGAAGTTCATATTCCGGATTATTTCTTTAAAAAAATAATCAAAGAGGGTGAGGCGAATTATAATGACAAAGAGTTCTATTATATAGGACAAAGTTTTAAATATGATGATAAAGATTATATCGCCATTGCATCTGCAAAGAATCATTATGTGATCTATTATCTTGGTTTCCTGAAAAGAACATTGCTTACGTGTATTGTTCTTTCTTTGTTCTTCAGTATGATCTTTTCCTTTTATCTGTCAAAAACTTTATTCAGGCCTATTTTAAAAATTACAGGAAAGGTAAAGGAAATCAGTTCCGAAAATCTTCATTTAAGACTGGAATCCCAGCCGGATAATAAGGAACTGAACGAACTGGTAGATACTTTCAATGATATGCTTAACCGAATTGAGACGTCTTTTGAAACTCAGAATCACCTGATCGGAAATGTATCCCACGAATTGAGAACACCTCTCACTTCCATTATGGGAGAAGCAGATGTTGCGCTCTCCATCAGCAGAACGGCAGAGGAATATAAAGAAACGCTTGGGATTATTCTGGATGAAGCCGAAAAACTGGATAAAAAGATCAAAGCTTTATTAATGATTGCCCAAACAGGATTTGATGGCAAGATCCAGAAAATGGATAAGGTGAGAATGGATCAGCTGCTTTGGGATGTTATTGAAACCCTAAGAAGAATTGATTCAAGAAATAATATCTATCTGGATATCAGTATGCTCCCGGATAATCCTAAAAAGCTGAAAGTACAGGGGAATGAGCAGCTCCTGCATCTTGCGGTAGCTAATATCGTTAGTAATGGATGTAAATATTCTAATTTTCAACAGGTTAGAGTCTCATTGGGAGCGACGGACTCCGATGTATATATCATTGTAAAGGATAACGGGATCGGAATTCCGGAAGTGGAGATGAACAAAATTTATGATCCGTTTTTCAGAGCTTCCAATACCAATAATTATGAAGGGTACGGAATTGGCCTTCCTCTGGCGAGAAACATCGTAAGGATGCATCATGGCGAATTGATCGTAAGTTCACATGAAAACCAGGGAACTACGGTACAGATGCGTTTCCCGAACTTTTACAGTATGCAGAAGGGAGAAGAAGCAAAAGGATAAAGAGGAAAAAAGGTAGAAAGCAAAAGAGCTAAATCGCGAATTTGCAAAAAGCCTTTTTTCGCTGTTTCACCATTTCTCCGTTTTACAATTTCACTTTTTCGCATGTTAATTCCCCTTAACAATTTTCTAATCTCATTTTAATCTCTTTAATCACATTTTAATTCTGTTCCAAAGGTCCTCTAATCTGGCCGTTCTAGTTTTGTATCATCAAAAAAGATAAACACAATACAAAATAATAAAGAACATGGCTAAAACAATTTTAATTGCAACGGATTACTCTCTTGAGTCATTGAACATATTGAAAAAAATACTTAAAGAGAAGGACGCATCGGAAGATCAGAACCAATATAATATTCTTCTTACATCCGGATATGATTCCGGAGATTCTATCAGAGAGCTTTTATTTAATACTAAAACTTCGATCTTCAATAAGATAAGACCTGTAGAATTTTGTGAGGCCTATGAAATAATCAAGAATAAATATCCTCATCTGGTTAAAAAAGTTATCTGTGACATTTTTACAGGAAGTTTCCAAAGAACATTCAATCAATATGTAAAAGCAGAAAATATTGAGGAAGCCTATTATGCTCCGTCTATTAAAAGTAAAGGAAAAGGAAAATTTGATCTTATTCCTTATATCAAAAAATGCAAAGAACTGCAGTCTCATGAAATTACAGTTGAAGTAAGAGAAAGCCTTCCGGAAAGAGGAAGACTGGCAGAGATCTTTGTAGAGGTCTAAAAAACATAAATGAACCAACTAAAAAAGTAAAAAATGTTAAGAAATTATAGTAACAGCAGGACACTGGGAGACAATATCAGATTGGGGACGCTGACTGCATTTACCGCAGGTACTATAAATATAGCATCCCTATTGATATTCCTCTCTTTTACATCAAACGTAACAGGACATTACGCTATTCTGGCAGCAGAGATCAGTAAAGGAAACTGGTCACAGGTTGCGGTAGTGGGAGGATGGATCTTTCTGTTTTTCTTCGGAAGTTTCCTGTCCAACTTTATTGTAATCAATTTCAATAAGAAAAGTAAATATTTTGCCCACGCAATGCCCATTGTGCTGGAAATCATATGTCTTCTGTTTGTAGGTGTGTACGGACAACTGTATTACCAGAAAACATTGGAAGAAACAGAATATCTCGTAGCCCTGATGCTTTTTGCAACGGGATTACAGAACGGATTGACTGCAAGTATCTCCAACTTCTCTGTAAAAACAACCCACCTTACCGGTACTACAACCGATCTGGGAATCCTGGTGTCTATGTTTACCCAGAAAAAGTACAGAAGAAATGGTGAGTTAATTGGAAGAGCCAAGCTATTGATGAGTATTATGCTTGCCTATGTTCTTGGAGCAGTATTTTCAGGTTTAACATATTACTATCTGGAATTCAGAGTGTTTTATGTAATCAGTATATGCCTTTTAATTGTTATCGGATATGATGCATATAAAATTCATGTACGACATTTCAATACGAAATACAGATACAACAGGATTTATAAAAAGCCGAACCTATTGGCTTACTTATATGAGAAAATCCATGGAATTCCTAAAAGAGACAAGAAAAGAAAACTTGTTTTTGAAGACTAAAATCGATACATCACTATTAATTTTTTGTATAAACTAGCTGTAAACACCCTTATTTTATAATAGAATAGGGGTGTTTTTTTTTGAAAAGAGGATATAAGATGAGGAAGTTTATTAAGGATTGATCGTACTTTCATAACTCTGAAAAAAGGCAAATCCCGAGTAGAACAAGTAAGTCGCTAAAGTCCTTCGTTACAAACAGTAAAAAAAGCGGATGGGGATAAATAGGTAAAAATGTTGATAATTAAATATTAAATCACGATTTTAGTATTTTAATTCCCGTTTTCATTAACTATTTTTGTAAGTTGATTTACGTTTTTATGTCAGATATTATTCAGCTTTTACCGGATCATGTAGCCAACCAAATTGCAGCAGGAGAAGTGGTGCAGAGACCTGCATCCATTGTGAAGGAACTTTTGGAAAATGCTATAGATGCAGATGCAACGAAAATCGAATTGATCATCCGGGATGCCGGAAAAAATCTTATACAGGTGGTGGATGATGGTAAAGGGATGTCTGAAACAGATGCCCGGATGGCTTTTGAAAGACATGCTACATCCAAGATCAAAGGAACAGAAGATATCTTTAAGATCGCTACAAAAGGATTCCGTGGTGAAGCTTTGGCGTCTATTGCTGCTGTTTCACAGGTTGAGCTGAGAACTAAACAGAAAGATACATCCATAGGAACCAACATCTATATTGAAGGAGGCGTTTTCCAGTTTCAGGATCCGGTTCAGACAGCAGAAGGATCAAACTTTTTAGTAAAAAATCTTTTTTATAATGTTCCGGCAAGAAGAAAATTTCTGAAAAATAATAATATCGAATTCAGGCATGTTATTGATGAGTTTCAGCGTGTGGCCCTGGCTCATGAGAATCTGGAGTTTTCATTGTTTCATGATGATGAAGCTGTTTTCAGGCTAAGAAAAGGGAGTCAGATGCAGCGTATTGTAGATGTTTTCGGAAGAAAGCTGCAGCCGCTTCTGATTCCAATCAAAGAAGATATTATCTGGTGTAAGCTTCATGGTTTTGTTGCAAAGCCTGAAGGCGCTAAGAAAGCAAGAGGAGAGCAATTTCTTTTTGTAAACGGCAGATATTTCAGAAGTCCATACTTCAATAAAGCAGTGCAGGAAGCTTTTGAAGGACTGCTTCAACCAGGATATGTGCCTTCGTTTTTCCTTTTCCTGGAGCTTGATCCGGAGAAAATAGACGTCAATATCCATCCGCAGAAAACAGAAGTGAAATTTGAGGATGAGCACCTTATTTTTGCCTTATTGCGTTCAACCATTAAGAGATCCTTAGGGATTTATAATGTTTCGCCAAGCCTTGATTTCGACAGAGATCCTGAGCTGGATGAAATGATGAATAAGCCTATTCCGAGTAAAAGCAATAGTGGAGGTGGAAGTGGGGTTATCAAAATGCCGGAAATTATCGTAGACAAAGACTATAACCCTTTCCTTGAGGAAAAAAATGTGGTACATCCGGAAGAAATTCAGAACCTTACAGAAATGTATCATCAGAATATTACGGCAGAGCCTTCAAAGATCAACTTATTTGAAGACGAAGATTTTGATGAAGATTTAATGAGGCTTCCCAACGGATACTGGCTTTTCAATAAAGGAGATGTAACCCTGATGCTGGATTTAGGAAGAATGCATAGATTGCTGGTTTCTGAGAACAACAAATCTTCCAGAAAATCAAATACAAACAGCCACGCACTTCTCTTCTCTCTGGAGTATCATATGAATGAGATTGAAAAAAATAAATACAATTCGATCAAAAAATATCTTCCGGAATTAGGGTTTGACATGAAAATTGCTCATGAAAGTGTGCTGCGTATTGATTCCCTTCCTGAAGGGTTGAAAGAAACACAGGCCATGAAGTTTCTGGAAAACCTTTTTGAAATTCTGGATTATAAAACAGAAGAAGAGTTTTTGCAATACTACCATAACCAATGGAATAAAATGCAGTCTAAGTCAAGATTTGACTTTATTTATAAAAAAGATGCGGAACAGGTTATCAAAGATTTTACAGCATTAGGTTTCCCAGAGTTTTTACCTGACGGGAAAAGATGCTTCTATGAAGTTCCGTTTAATGATTTTAAAAACAAATTTTAAAAATTATGTTTAACAATATACCACCAATAACAAGAAATATTATCATAATCAATGTAATCGTTTTTATTGTTACATCCTTAATGGGAAATCAGGTTATTGGTTACCTGGCAGGTTTTTATCCACTTTCTCCCTTCTTCCATTCATGGCAGATCATTACCCATATGTTTATGCATGGAAGTATTATGCATATTTTGTTTAATATGATGACGCTATTTAGTTTTGGGCCTATTTTGGAACAAACATTGGGAGATAAAAAGTACCTTATCCTTTATTTTGCAAGTGGTTTAGGGGCCTTTTTTCTGTTTAATGCGTGGAATTTTGTGGAAGCCCAGCAACTTTCAAGTGAACTGCAGCAGCTAGGATTTAATGTAAATGCATATATGTCCGGAGCAAGTGTTGAATTTACAGGAAATACAGATTCTATTTTAAAACAAAAAGAATTATTGGACAGCTTAAAAGGGATTGTTGCAACACCTATGGTGGGTGCTTCCGGAGCTATTTTCGGAGTGGTGGCTGCATTTGCTACATTATATCCTGATTCCAAAATTGGGATTATGTTTATTCCGGTTCCTATTAAAGTAAAATACCTGTTACCTATTATTGTTGTTATCTCCGTATATCTTGGTGTTTCAGGAAACGGAGGAGGCATTGCCCATCTGGCTCACGTAGGAGGCGCTTTGGTTGGGTGGCTGCTGGCCAGAAACTGGAAAAAGCATTTATACAGGTTCAATTAAAATAATCTTGTGAAGGTTTTCAGACTTATACTCCTGATTATACATCTTGGCATTCTGTTTTTGCTGTTAGGTACTTTGTTGAATGCTTATGTTCCTCCTAAAGTTTTTCCTTGGTTTAATCTACTTTCCTTAGGATTTCCGGTTCTAATCATTTTGTATGTGATACTGACAATATTTTGGGTATTTTGTTGGAAAAAAAGAGCTTTTGCATTCATGCTTATTGGATTAGCCTTTATTAATCCTGTAAAAAGATGGGTGAATTATGCTGCGGAGCCAAAAGAAAATGCGGATATCAAAGTGATCTCTTTCAATACCAGAACAGGCATTTTGAAAAGAAGTGAAGTTGGTGATTATTTGAAATCTCAGAACGCAGATGTTATTCTTTTGCAGGAAGATGCAGGTAAAGGGTATGAATTTGCGGGCTATGAAAAAGTAAGTACATTAAGAGGAATTACTATTCTCAGCAGACATAAAGTTATCAGTGAAAAGATCTTAGAACCAGAGCAGGAAGGCTTAAAAACTCCCGCTATTCAGGTGGATATTGAAATAAATGGTAAGAAATATAGGTTTATTGATGTCTATCTCAATCCGTTTAAATTTGGAAAAGAGATGGTGGCTCTTAACGGAAATACAGATGCTAATGAGCAGAAAGTAAAAGGAATTATAAAAAGACTGATTCCTACGTTTAAAAAACATCAGGAGCAAATAGAACTGATTAAGCAGGTCGTTGAAAATTCTCCTTATCCGGTTATTGTAGCGGGAGATTTTAATTCTGTTCCAAATTCTTACGAGTATTACCAATTGTCCGAAGGACTTGAAGATGCATTCGTAACAGCAGGAAAAGGAAGTGCAACCAGCTTTCATGACTATAAATTTCCAATCAGAATAGATTATATTTTTTCTTCAAAATCAATCCATGCGGTTTCTTATAAAGTAGATCGTTCCGTCAGTCTTTCAGATCATTATCCGATAGTCGCAGAATTTTCGGCGGACAAGAAATAATCATAAAAATAGTTAATAAATGATTCCTTGGTAGGGTTTTTGCTTAAAAAAATCCGTACCAAGACCGTTTTTTCATGAAGTCGAATCAGATATTACTATTTATACATATCGCTGTTGCTGTTTTGCTATTATGCACATTGGGAAATGCATGGATTCCGCCTAATATTTTGGGCAACCTGAATCTTCTTTCTCTAGGTTTTCCCTATCTGATGCTTGCGTACATACTTCTTACTTTGGTATGGATTGTTAAAAAACAAAAAATAGCAATTGCTTTTGTCTTGGGAACATTGGTTTTTTATAATCCCATAAGAAGATGGGTTAACTTTTCTCCTAAAACTGAAAATGTAAAAACAATACGCGACATCAAAGTGTTGACTTTTAATGTGAAGTATGGAGAATTCGGATGGGATAAAGTAAAAAATTACATTAAAGAACAGAACGCAGATATTATTCTTGTTCAGGAAAAAGATACAAACCGTGCATTAAGACAGGATCTTGTAAAGTACCCTTCCGTTATCCTTAAAACAAAACATAAGATTGTAAGACAGGCAGAACTGATTGATGATAAATCAAGAGGTAATTCTTTCTATGCAGATGTAGATATTAACGGGAAAATTATAAGAATCATCAATGTTTATCTTGAGCCCTTCCGTCTTCACAAATCGATGTTTATGAAGCTGGACAAACTGGGAATAGGAAATGTTTCAACACTTCTTTCCCACATGATTCCCACTTTTCAGGCACACGAAGATCAGGTGAAAAAAATAAGAAAGGTGATAGATATGTCTCCTTATCCTGTTATCGTAGCCGGAGACTTTAATTCCGTTCCCAATTCTTACGAATATTATAATTTAAGCAAAGATCTTCAGGATGCCTTTTTAGTAGCAGGAAAGGGTAGTGCGAGCAGTTTTCATGACTACAAGGTCCCTTTGAGGATAGATTATATTTTCACCTCAAAATCAATTATTCCTTTAAGCTATAAAGTAGATCAATCTGTGAAATTATCAGATCATTATCCGGTAATTGCAGAATTTCTTCTAAATTAGTTCCATGAAAAATTTACTGTCTGCGCTTTTTATTTTTATAATCCTGTTCACTGCATGCTCCAAGAAAGAATCTCCGGGTTTTGGTGCAGAGCAGGACGTTCAAATTCATTATGATACTACTGCTGTTGATTCGTTCTCAACAGGGGCTGTTTCAGTAGATATTGCCCGTAAGATAAGAATGTCTTCACCACAGTATCTGGATTCTGTAAAACGAGCTAAGAAACTTCAAGATGAAGAGAATAAGCTAAAGGCAGAGCTTGAAAAAGAAAATAAAGCCAAGCAGGAAGAAGAAAAAAAGAAAGCAGAGGCCGAAAAAAAGCAAAAGACTTCAGAAACGCCACCGGCTAAAGAAGCAAAGGAAACCAAAACAGAATAAATCCAATATCATTAAAATATACAATATGAAAAAACAAATCTTAGCAGCGTTAGTGATCTCAGTATTCACGGTAGCCTGCACAAAATCGACAACAAAGACGGAACAGGTAGAAAACCCAGATGGATCTATTAGTACAACTACGACTACCGTTACGGAAAGCCCTTCTCATGTTGTGGATACTTCAAAAATTAACGAAGCCAAAGAAAACGTTAAAACAAAAGTGGATGAAGCCGGTAATAAAATAGATGATGCCGCTCAAAAGGCTAAAGATAAAATTGATGCCACAGCAGATAAAACGAAACAGGATCTTAACAAAGCCGGTCAGGATATCAAAAACGAAGCGAACAAAGTAGGAAAAGATATTAAATCGGGAGCCCAGGAAGCGGGTAAAGATGCCAAAGAAGCCGCCCGAAAAGGAGCTTCAAAAGTAGAGGAAGCTGCTAAAAAAGTAAAAGAAGACCTCAGTAAATAAATGCAAACCCTCAATTCAATGGAATTGAGGGTTTTATTTTTATAGAATGAAGCCAAAAAAGGCTTCTTTATTTATTCATTTCCAGTAAAGGATCTATGTATTCTCTGTCATTACTCAATCTAGGAACTTTATTCTGGCCTCCCAGCTTTCCTTTAGATTCCAGCCAGTGATAAAAAAGATTGTCTTTAGCAATATGAACAATAGGTCTCTTAAGTGTCATATTGTTATACCTTTTCGCCTCATAGTCAGAATTGATCGTCTTCAAATGCTGATCAAAAGCATCAACGAAGCGGTCCAGGTTATCAGGATAATGGCTGAATTCAAAGATCCACTCATGGGCCCCTCCTTCATTTTCTTTCATAAATACCGGAGCTCCTGTAAACTCTGTTATCTGGGCTCCTGTTGCTTCACAGGCTTTTGAGAGGGCGGATTCCACATTGGTGATCATCAGTTCTTCACCAAAGGCATTGATATAATGCTTGGTTCGGCCCGTTATTTTGATTCTGAAAGGATTTATTGAGGTAAAAACTACCGTATCACCAATAAGATACCTCCACAAGCCTCCATTGGTTGTGATCACCATGGCGTAATTTTTTCCAATTTCCACATCTTCAAGGTTTACTACTTTCGGATTTGAAAAATGAAACTGATCCATAGAAATAAATTCGTAAAATATTCCGTAATCCAGCATCAGGAGCATTTCGTCACTATTGGATCTGTCCTGTATTCCGAAGAAGCCTTCAGATGCATTATAAATTTCGTAGTAATTGATGTTTTTTCCGATGATCTGTCTGTACTGCTCCCGGTAAGGCTTAAAACTAATTCCACCGTGAAAAAAGACCTCTAAATTAGGCCAAAGCTCTGATATGCTTCCTACATTGGTTTCCTTTAAAACCCTTTGCAGAAGAACCATCATCCAGCTGGGTACCCCGAGAATACTTCCTACATCTTCATTTTTTACTTCAGAGGTAATAGCTCTCAACTTGCTTTCCCATTCTCCCATAAGAGAAACCTTTTTGCTCGGCGTAGTGGTAATTTCTACCCAAAATGGTAGATTATCAATTAAAATAGCGGATAAATCGCCAAATTTTGTGTTGAAATCTGCATACAATTCAGAACTTCCGCCTAAACGTAAATTCTTATAATTAAATAGCTGGTTTTCCGGATGGTTGTTGGCATAAATGGAAACCATATCTTTTCCGGCTTTCATATGACAGTACTCCAGACTTTCTGCTGAGATCGGAATGAATTTACTTTTAGCATTAGTTGTTCCCGAAGATTTAGCAAAATGTTTGATATAGCCGGGCCAGCTTATATCTTTTTGTCCCTGTCTCGCTTTTTCAATATAAGGTTCCATTTCTTCATACGTAACAATCGGGACTTTGTTTTTAAAATCCTGATAGCTTGAAATGGAATTGAATCCGTATAGTTTGCCGTATTCCGTATCTTCTGCATGAAACAGCTGAGAAAAGAGTATACCTTTCTGTGTTTCAATGGGATGATCCATGAAATTTTGTATCTGGTCTATCCTCTGACGGATGAACCAGTTAACGACAGTATTAAAAAGTGCTTTGGTTGCCATTCCAACAAATATAATGATATTTGATTTTTCAGGGAATTTTTTCAGGAATTAAATAAAAAAACCGTTACAAAATATGTAACGGTCTTATATTGAGTTGATTGTTTTCTAGCAGTACTCGTCGTACGCAGCCTGAAGATTGGCTGCAATAGCTCCTGCAGGGTTCCCCTCAATGTGGTGTCTTTCCAACATGTGAACTAATTCACCATCTTTGAAAAGAGCTACGCATGGAGAACTTGGAGGGAATGGAGCCAGGTGCTTTCTAGCCTCTACCACAGCTTCCGTATCAAATCCTGCAAATACAGTTGTTAAATGATCTGGTTTTTTATCTCCTGTTAATGAGTATACAACTCCCGGTCTTGCAGCACCTGCTGCACATCCGCATACGGAATTGATAACTAATAACGTAGTTCCGGACTGCTTTAAAGCTTCTTCCACCTGAGCAGGGGTTGTTAAATCCTGGAAACCTTTATCTGTAAGTTCTGCCTTCATAGGCATTACTAAATCTGTTGGATACATATATTTTGTTTTTTATCAGTACAAAGTTAAGCAATTCTTTACGTTTCTTCAATATATAAAAACTATCAATCGTTTAGTCATTTAAAATTAATCAAATATTAATATTACAATAATATTCAAAAAAAAGTGAATTAAAAGTAGGAATAATAAAATATATTTATTAAATTTGAAATGATTCTGAAAAACAAACGACCATGAAAAAAACATTTAAAGCTTTCCCTCAAGCAATCAACCACTTAAATACTGCCTGAAAAATGGTAGTAATTAAATTCTTTTTTCAGTTTTGATTTCAAAATTGATTAACAAACTTTAATATCCAAAGAAAACGAAGCCCGGAACTCATCAGTTCCGGGCTTCTAATCAAATCGATATGCAAAGGTTGAATATCCTTAAGTTAAGGGTAGGGTGGTTTTTGTTTGGCTTCGGATCCGAAACCCCCACACACTTCCCTTATGAAAGGAGCTTTTTAGCCATCTCGGAAATACTCTTTCCATCTGATTTTCCGGCTAATGCTTTTGAAGCAACTCCCATTACCTTCCCTAAATCTTTGATAGATTCAGCTCCGGCCTCAGAAATAATGTTTTTAATTTCTACTTCCAGCTCTTCTGCAGAAAGCTGTTTTGGTAAAAACTGCTCAATAACTTTCATCTGGGCATCTTCTACTTCTGCAAGGTCATTTCTTCCCTGTGCAGTAAACTGATCGTAAGAATCCTTACGCTGTTTTACCATTCTCTGAAGAATAGCAATTTCCTGTTCTGCCGTAACCTCAGCTCCTATAGCTTCTGTTTTCAGCAATAATATCTGAGATTTTACAGCACGAAGAGAATCTAAAGCCACTTTGTCCTTAGCTCTCATTGCTGTTTTTATAGCTTCGTTTATTGTATTTTCTAAACTCATGGTTTCAAATTTAACAATGTATCAATGTAACAATTTACCCATAAAATTATAGTAATTGTTACATTGGTACATTTCTACATTGTTATATTAATTAGTCTACGTCTTTATTTAAGAACCTGTTTTCTCTAATCTGCATAGATCCGTTGTTATCAGACAGATAGGTATTGATATTCTGGTCTGAAGCATTGTTTCCGTCGATCGAAATATTTTTTCTTTTGAAAGCTGGAATAGATTCAAATTCGCTGGTGCTGTCAAAGCTCTGATAGCGGGAGTTGAATTCTTTTAATTTATTTCTTCTTTCAATCACTCTGTCCTGATCGATCGTTTTATTCACGAAAGTGAATTCTGATTCTTCAGTTTTTGGAGCTTCAATTTCAGCTTTGGTTTCAAAAGCTGCTTTGGTTTCTGCTTTTGGTTCTTCCTGTTTCTGGAAGAATGTTTCAACTTTTTGAGCAGGTTCTGCTACGGCACTTACAGGAGCATTAAACTCTGCTTTAGGCTGTCCGAAATCTGTTTTTGGCTCATTTCGGGTCTGTTCATTTACGAAGAAACTGAATTCAACAGGCTTTTCTTCTGAAAAAGAGTTGTTGAATGTGTTACCAGACTGAGGTTCTTCTTTCTTATTTTCAAAATCGAATGAAAAAGACTGGATCTCCAGGTCGTTTGGATCTTCGTTTTCTTCATCAATAGAGAATAAGCTGTATTCCTGTTCTGCTTCTTCTTCATTTCTCCATCCTTGTTCCGGAGTATTTATCGTATCTTCTTCTTTATCAAAGAATTTGATCTCAGTTCTGATCTGCTCTTCTTCAATAATCATTTTTTTTTCAGAAGAGGTCACATTGAATGATGCATCATGGTCTTCGTCGTCAAGTCTAAAAAGGTTTTTTCCGCCGAAATCATGCGTTGCTTCAGGAGTGGCTTCTCTTTCCTCTCTTGTTTTAAAAGGAGAGTTTTTTGGGGCTTCAAAACTATCATTAAGACTTATTCTGATTTTCTCAGTAGGTCCGGCGAATTTTTTGTTGTCATTAGAGAAACCTGTTGCAATAACAAGAACGCTTACCGCATCTCCCAATTCTTCATCTGCACCTACTCCAAAGATGATATCAGCTGTATTTCCGGCCTCTTTCTGGATGTGATCCATGATGATACCGATTTCGTCCATGGTAACTTCTTCAGCACCACTTCTGATCAATAAAAGAACGTTTTTAGCACCTGTAATCTTATTATCATTCAATAATGGAGAATCAAGGGCTTTTCTTACGGCTTCTTCTGCTTTATTTTCGCCTGAAGCTGTTCCTGTAGACATCAATGCGGTACCAGAATTCTGAAGTACAGATTTAGCATCTCTAAAGTCAATGTTTACATCAAAGTAACCTGTAATAACTTCTGCCATACCTTTGGCTGCATTAGCTAAAACTTCATCTGCTTTTGAGAATCCCTGTTTGAATCCAAGGTTTCCGAACTGCTGTCTTAATTTATCATTGTTGATGACAATTAATGAGTCAACATTATTTTTTAGTTTATCAAGACCGTTTTCAGCCTGATCCAATCTTCTTTTACCTTCGAAGCTGAAAGGAACCGTAACAATACCCACGGTAAGAATACCCATGTCTTTTGCTACTTTTGCAATAACAGGAGCAGCTCCAGTACCGGTACCACCGCCCATTCCGGCAGTGATGAACACCATTTTGGTGTTCTGGCCCATAGCAGCTTTGATATCTTCAATACTTTCGATTGCTGATTTCTCACCTACTTCAGGGTCGGCACCAGCTCCAAGACCTTCCGTAATTGAAGTCCCCAGCTGAACTTTATTGGCTACGGGGTTATTATCTAAAGTCTGAGCATCTGTATTGCAGATCACGAAGTCAACCCCGTGAATCCCTTTTTCGTACATGTGCTTCAAAGCGTTATTTCCGCCGCCCCCTACACCGATTACTTTTATGATGGATGAATTTCCTTTTGGCAAATCAAATGAAAATCCTTGTGTACCTATATTTTCCATAACTATACTTTTAATAATTAATAATTGACAGATGATTCATGATAAGAACAAGATTATTTATACTTATCATTTCTCATTTACAATTTATTCTACTTCTTCAAAGAATTTTTTAACTTTTTCCATAAGCGACTGCCCAAAGGTCAGTTTCGCTTTTCTGTTCTCTTGCCTTTCATTCGAAACAGGTTGTTCCTGTACTGGTGCTGTCTGTTGAATTGGCTGAACCGTTTCTGCTTGTGTTGCAGCTACTTCCGGTTTGGCTTGTTCAGTGACAACTTCAATTACTTCTTCAGCTGTTTGTTTTTTGTCCCTGATCTTTAAACTTTCCATTAGTAATCCAATAGACGTAGCAAATTCAGGGCCTTTCAGATACTGGTTTTTATCGTTGGCGATATATTCATTCGCAAAACCGATTCTGCTGTCAAAACCTGTTGTATAATTGGCAAGCTGACGCAGGTGTTTCAGGTTTGAACCACCACCTGTCAGAACAATTCCGGCAATAAGTTTTTTCTTCTGTTCAAAGGCGCCATAAGCTTTCAACTCTGTATTAACCATTTCCAGAACTTCTTCTACTCTTGCATTGATGATCTGTGCTAGAGTTTTTAAAGAAATTTCTTTGTCTGGTCTTCCGTGAAGCCCGGGAATTGTTACAAAAGTACTGTCTTTTTCCAATTCCGGAACGGCAGAACCAAATTTTACTTTCAGTTGTTCTGCATGTTTCTCGATGATTGAACAGCCTTCTTTGATATCTTCCGTGATAATTCCTCCTCCGTATGGAATTACGCAGGTATGACGGATGATATTGTCCTTAAATATGGCAATATCGGTAGTTCCCCCACCAATATCTACAATGGCTACTCCGGCTTCTTTTTCTTCTTTTGTAAGAACGGCTTCTGAAGAGGCCAAAGGCTCCAAAGTAAGGGCTTCCATTTCCAGTCCGGCCTCACGAACACATCTTGCAATGTTTCTGATGCTGCCCATCTGGCCTACAACTACGTGGAAGTTGGCTTCTAAACGTTTTCCGTGCATTCCGACAGGCTCCTGAATTTCACCTTCGGAATCCACTTTATATTCTTGAGGAAGTACATGGATAATTTCTTCTCCGGGAAGCATAACCAGTTTTTTTACCTGATCTTTTAGTGCTTCAATGTCATCATCTGTAATAAATTTATCCGGATGTTCACGCATAATATAATCGGAGTGCTGCAGAGAACGAATGTGTTTTCCTGCAATACCTACCGTAACTTTGCGGATAGGAACTCCAGCACTGGATTGTGCTTCGGATACTGCAGCCTTGATTGAATTAATAGTTTGTGAAATATTATTCACAATACCTTTATGAACACCAAGACTTTTAGCTTTTCCTACACCGAGAACTTCTATTTTCCCGTGTGCATTCCTTCTTCCGACAATCGCGACTATCTTCGTTGTCCCGATGTCCAGACCTACTGAATACTCTTGATTTTCCATTTTTATATCGATTTGATTTTTTCTACTTTTTCTATGATAGAACTTTGTTCTATTTGTGTTAAATTGCCCTTTGAGGACTTTTTTATTCTATTTTTACTTTGGCCTTTGGCTTAGGTTTTGCCGGTACCGTTGATTTTTTCTCTGTTTTTTTCGTGTCTTTTGTATGTGTTTTCGGTTTTATGCTCTCTTTCGGTTTGGCCGTGGTTGAGTTTGTTTTTTTTGTTTCCGCCGGCTTGGGTTTATTGTCTGCTTTTTTAGGAATAGCCGCCGGGGAAGGGGCTTTTGCCAATTCCAGTTTTCCTGCTTTCAGAAGACTGTCGTTTTCTTTAAAATACGGGTTTAAAGTGGTTACAATCTGGTTTTGATACTTTACAGAAACCATGCTGTATTTTTGTGGATCCTGATATACCAGGTATTTTTCCACAAAGGTTTTAAATCCTTTTACCTTAAAATCAATATTGTCCAAATCTCCGATCTCTACTCTGTAATTTCCTTCACTTGTAAGGAGATTATAGCTGTCTTTATATTTTGAGATCCCGATAAAGTATTTCTTACTGAAATCATCTTTATCAATTTTTTCAACCAGTTCTGCCAGTTTTTCATATTCATCAGGCTGAACATTTCCTGTTACCAGCATACAAGGGTGAGAATAGGTCCTTGAGATAGGAAATTCAATCCCTTTTTCATCTACATAAAAGTCTTTTCCGTCTTTATTCAGTCTGAAGACAGGAACTCTCTGTTTAATGTCCAGATTCAGTTTTCCGTTCAGGTTAAGATAGACATTGGCGCTATCTACAGCCGGCAGGGAATTGATCTTTTTTTCCAGTGAAGGGATATTAAGATCTCCAACTTTTCCTGATGGGTTTTCTTTTTTTACGATTTCCCGTATATCTTTTTCATCAACGAAGTATACCGGAGTTTTTTCGCTCATTTTTACAGAAATCTTATTGTCCGTAATCTTCTGGCCACCGAATCTCTTCAAGGAGAAACTCAGTAATAATCCAAGGATGATTACCGTAACAACAATTTTTAATATTCTGTATTTATTTTTCATATTTTTTAATCACAAAGGATGTAAAGTAGTTTTATTTTCTTAATAATTTATTTACAACTCGTTTTACTCCATTTTTAGATAACATTGAATGAAAATTTAAAATCATTCTAAGTTTTACCATTTTTGCTAAGTGAAACGCCTTGTGAACAAATTCTTATTCTATCTTTGCGAACACTGCGTTTATACTTATTATATTCAAATTTTCTCTATCCAATCACAAATAGGATCGTAAAGGGTATCAATATTCCCTGCACCTACTGTAAGAAGGATATCAAATTCTTTTTCTTTTATTTTTTCAAAAGCATCAGATAATGCTGATCCTTCTTTTTTATCTAAGGTTACTTTCTCCAACAGCCAGCTCGAGGTAATTCCTTTAAAATTTTCCTGAAGCTCTCTTGCGGGATAAATATCAAGCAAGATTAGCTCATCAGCTTTACTTAAACTCTCAGCAAATCCGTCTGCGAAATCTCTGGTTCTGCTGAACAGGTGTGGCTGGAATACTACCAGTAGTTTTTTATCAGGATAAAATGTTTTAATTGAGCCCATTACTGCATTGATCTCTGTAGGATGGTGCGCATAGTCATCAATGTAAATTTTCCCGTTTTGATAGATATGTTTAGTATATCTTCTTTTAATTCCTTTAAAATTGGCAATAGCTTTTTTCAGCGTATCAAAATCTGCGCCTAAATTATGCAGAATAGCCAGTGCTACCGTAGCATTTTCAACATTATGAATACCCGGAATTTCCCAGACGAAATCTTTTATTGTTTCAGTTGGAGTATGAAAGTCAAAATAGATTTTATCGTGATCCATACGCAGGTTATCGGAATAATAATCTGCTTTTTCATTTACTGCATAGGTTTGATGTCCTCTGCCGATTTCAACTCCTTTTCTTACGAACAGTTTCTTATCCTCGGGAACCAAGGCGGCAAACTGTCTAAATCCTTCTTCTATATGAGTTTTATCTCCATAAATGTCCAGGTGGTCCGCATCTGTAGAAGTTACTACTGCCCAATCCGGAGAAAGGTTCAGGAAACTTCTGTCATATTCATCTGCTTCTACTACGGAATAGGTAGATCCATTATACAGAAAGTTGGATTTAAAATTTTCAGAGATCCCTCCTAAAAAACATGAGAAAGGAAGATCTGCTTCTTTACACAAGTGAGAAACCAGGGTAGACGTTGTTGTTTTTCCATGAGTTCCAGCCACTGCGATACAATCTGTATTCTCTGTAATCAGTCCTAAAACTTTAGCACGTTTTAAGACTTCAAACTGATTTTGGTTGAAATAATCTAAAATTCCAAGTGTTTTGATTGCCGGGGTATAGATGACAAGTGTATCTTCTTTCTGAAGGGAGGTGATCCTTTCGTCAATAAGGTCTTCAAAAACGATATCAATGCCTTCATTCATCAGATTCTGAGTAAGTTTAGTATTGGTTTTATCATAGCCCAATACTTTTTTCCCGGATGCATTGAAATAGCGTGCTAAAGCACTCATTCCGATACCTCCGATTCCAACGAAGTAAAAAGTTTGATATGTTTGTAAAATGTTCATTTATATTTTAATCTTTAATCACTCTTGAATTGGTTCAGAGTTTTTTATTATTAATATTATAAGCTTTAATCAACTAACCTCCATGACTCATTAATGAAATAAATTTTAATGGTGTCAGGCTGAGTTTGTCGAAGCCTTCTAATCTTTCATCTTATTTTTTTGATAACATTGGTAATAAATCCCAGTTATCATTTTTATTTTACTGCTTTAAAAATCTCGTCTACAATCTCTTTTGCGGCGTTTGGTTTGGCAAAATATTTCAGGTTGTCAGACATTTCTTTTCTTATATTCTCATTTTCGCAGATTTCTGATAATGTATTCCAGAATTTTTCCTGCATTTCAGAGTCTTTTACCATTCTGGCTGCATTTTTTTCAACCAGATTCATGGCATTTTTGGTTTGATGGTCTTCCGCTGCAAAAGGGAAAGGCACCAATAAGACCGGTTTCTGTGCTACTGCCAGCTCTGAAATGGCAATGGCTCCGGCTCTTGAAACGATGATATCAGCAGCAGAATAAGCCAGCTCCATATCTTTAATGAATTCTTTCAGATGAACGGAAGCTGGAAGCTGGAGGCTGGAAGACAATTCTTTGTAATCCAACTTTCCTGTCTGCCAAATTAATTGATATCCTTTTTCTTTCAGATTTTCAATGTTTTCTTTCCAGGCATTATTCAATGTTCTGGAACCTAAAGAACCTCCTACGGAAAGAATCGTAAGTTTATCTTTATTTAATCCCATTTTTTCTTTTGCCTGAGCAGTTTCCTGCATTCCTGAAACAATGTTTTCACGGATAGGATTTCCCAGGAACTTTATTTTTTCTGCCGGAAAACCTTCTACTTTCGGATAGGCAGTGAAAACGGCTTTCGCTTTCTTGCTTAATATTTTGTTGGTTACTCCTGCATGAGCATTCTGTTCCTGTATAAAAATAGGAACTCCCATCTTGCTCGCTTCATAAAGAGCTGGTCCGCTGGCAAACCCTCCTGTTCCAATGGCAAAGTCCGGAGCGAAGTTTTTGATAATTCTTTTAGATTTTGATAAGCTTTTCAAAATCTTGAAAGGCAGTCCCAGATTGGATAACAAATTTCCTCTGTCTATTCCGGCGATATCAATTCCTTCTATTTTATAGCCCGCCTGTGGAACTTTTTCCATTTCCATTTTTCCGTTGGCACCAATGAACAAAAACTCTGCATCAGGAAATCTTTTCTTGATCTCATCTGCAATGGCGATGGCAGGGAAGATATGTCCTCCTGTTCCTCCACCTGATAATATTATTTTTAATTTTTTGTCCATTTTAAGCGATATCGTTTATTTCTGCTATACTTTGTTTTTTGCCCATTCCTTCTTCATCATAGATCTGGATTCTTGAGCTTATATTTAAAATAATACCCAGCTGTAAATAGGTTACCAGCATTGAGGTTCCTCCGTAACTGATCAAAGGCAGAGGCTGTCCTGTTACCGGGATCAGATTCACAGCTACGGCGATATTCACCGAGAGTTGTATAAAGATCATCACTCCGAGACTGAGCACGAGCAACGATCCAAAGAATGCCGGCATTTTACTCGCAATCATTACAATCCTGATCATCATAATCAGATATAAACTGATCAGGAAAGCAGCTCCAATCACTCCATATTCTTCTACGATTACAGCGAAGATAAAGTCAGATGCGGATTGTGGAAGCATTTGTTTTAATGCGCTTTTTCCAGGCCCCATTCCGGTAATTCCACCGTGTACGATGGCTGCTTTAGCCTGCATTACCTGATAATTCTTGGCTTTTACGCTTTCGTCATCTACATCTGCAGTTTTTGCTTTGCTTGAGGTAAACGTTTCAATACGGCTCATCCATGTGTGGACACGGTTTCCTCCGATCAGGCTGGTGTTCAGCGCTATTAACAGGAAGAATACAATAGCTATGAATGAAGCGGAGATAAATCCTGCAATGTATTTCCAATGAAGCTGTCCTATTATGAGAACAATCACGGAAACCATTAAAATCATTAAGGCTGTGGAACCATTATCTTTGGCAACCAGTACAAAGACAAGTAAGATAGGTCCGAAAATATACATGATATTCTCTATCGGGAGCCTTTCCCGGGTAATTTTTTTAGTTAAATATCTACATAAATAGATGATTAACATTAAAAATGCAAAAGATGATGGCTGGAATGAAATTGGGGTTCCCGGGATTTTCAGCCATCTGGAAGCACTGGCTCCATCAATGGTTTGTCCGGTAAACATGGTCACTACCAATAATATAATCATCAGCCCGAGCAATATACTGCTGAGCTTTCCGATGTATTCATATTTTATAGTTCCTACCAGTCTCATAATTGCTAAACCTAAGACTACAAAGAACATATGCTTGATAACGTGACCCGTTGTAGTCCCGTTATTAACAATGTATTCCAGATTTGAACTTGCAGAATATACAGGGAAAATAGAGAAAATGGAGATCACAAGAATGACCATCCAAAGTACTTTATCGCCCTTTAGAAATTCAAATCTGCTTTCTGTATTCTGTTCGTCCATATTTAATGCTATTGGCCGTTGTCTTTTAATACTTGCTCTTTAAACTGACGTCCTCTGTCTTCATAGCTTTTGAATAAATCAAAGCTTGCACAACATGGTGACAGAAGTACGGTGTCTCCTTTTTTAGCCAGTGATTTTGAAATTTTCACGGCTTCCTCCATACTTGAAGTATCATAAATAAATTCTTTTTTATCTTTAAAGAAATCTATGATCTTCTTGTTATCAACTCCAAGGCAGACAATTGCCTTTACTTTTCTTTTGACTAAATCTTCAATTTCAGTATAGTCATTTCCTTTATCTAAACCACCCACAATCCATACGGTTGGGGTTTTCATGCTTTCTAATGCGTAATAAGTTGCATTTACATTGGTTGCTTTGCTATCATTAATGTATTTTACACTGTCAATTTCAGTAACAAATTCCAATCTATGCTCAACTGCCTGGAAGGTCATTAATGAATGTCTGATGCTTTCATTGTTGATTTTTAATATCTTACCGGCAATGGATGCTGCTAAACTGTTGGCAACATTGTGATTCCCCAATAGAGATAATTCCTCAACTTTCATTGCGAATTCATCTTTCATTTTTACCACAATTTCATCATCATTGATAAATCCTCCTTCAGATAACTTCTCTTTTGTTGAGAAAGGAATCATTTTAGCTTTTATTTCAAGCTTTTCCAGAAGATTTTTGCTCATCTCATCATCTTTGTTGTAGATGAAGAAATTATCATTTTCCTGATTTTCAGTGATTCTGAATTTTGCCAGAGCATATTCCTCATAGTTGTAGTTGTACTGATCCAGGTGATCCTGAGACAGATTCAACAATAAAGAAATATAAGGTCTGAAATTCTGAATATCATCCAGCTGGAAAGAACTTACTTCCAGTACATAATATTCATGGTTTTCATCTGCAACCTGTTTTGCAAAACTATATCCTATGTTTCCTCCTAAACCTACATTCATCCCATCATTTTTCAGGATATAGTATATCAGGGAAGTGGTTGTTGTTTTTCCGTTACTTCCGGTAATTGCGATGATTTTAGCATCTGTAAATTCAGAAGCAAATTCAATTTCAGAAGAAAGTCTGATTCCTTTCTCATGAATTTTATGAATGATTTCTGCCTTCTTAGGAATTCCCGGGCTTTTTACGATCCAGTCTGCATTTAAAATTCTTTCTTC
The DNA here is from genome assembly GCF_011752975.1 of Chryseobacterium sp. Tr-659. GTDB lineage: Bacteria > Bacteroidota > Bacteroidia > Flavobacteriales > Weeksellaceae > Chryseobacterium. Next base: position 54,198 of record NZ_VWWP01000013.1, read on the forward strand.
ATCGTGGTTTCCTTCTTCAAATTCAATTTCATTTTCGGTAAGAAACTGCTTATAGTTATCCTTAATGGCTCCTTTATCTGAAAGAAATACTTCCAGACCTTTCTTTTTAGCCAGATAAGCAGCACCGCATCCGCTTTCTCCACCTCCTAAAACAACTATTTTCATATTATAAAAGCTTTATGCTATAGGCTTTAAGCTTATTGCTTATTGCGTACAGCTTTTAATTTTTATCTCATTTTTAATGTGATCAGACATACAATAGCCAATATTACCCCGATAATGATCATTCTGTTCACGATTTTACTTTCGTGGAATCCTTCTTTCTGATAATGATGGTGCAATGGTGACATTTTGAATAGTCTGTTGTTTTGGGCATATTCCAGCCCGTATTTTCTTTTTCTGTATTTGAAAACAATTACCTGCAGCATTACAGATAGGTTTTCAATAAGGAAGATTCCGCATAATACAGGAATCAACAATTCTTTTCTTAAAATAATGGCTAAAACAGCAATTACTCCTCCCAGCATCAAACTTCCGGTATCTCCCATGAAGACCTGTGCAGGATAGGTATTGTACCAGAAAAATCCGATAACAGCTCCTACCATTGCCACAGCAAAAATGGTGGTTTCTCCCATATTCGGAAGGAACATAATATTGAGATAGTCTGCAAAGATGATGTTCCCGGAAAGGTAGGCGAAAAGTGCCAAGGTGAGCAGTATAATGGCACTCGTCCCTGCTGCGAGACCATCTATTCCGTCTGTGATATTGGCCCCGTTTGAAACTGCCGTTACAATGAATATTACAATAGGGATAAAGACAATCCATGCCCACTCATGGGCATCTTTATCATTCATCCAAAATAGCATTCCACTGTAATCGAATTCATTGTTCTTTGCAAAAGGAACGGTAGAAACAGTAATTTTTTCCGTAGGCATAAAGTTCTGTTCTACATTATTTCTGTTCACCACTTTTGCATCTGCATATTTTCTTTTAACTGTAATATCCGGATGGAAATACATTGTAATTCCGACAATTAACCCTAATCCAACCTGACCTACAATTTTGAATTTACCACTTAGGCCGTCTTTATTTTTTTTGATTTTCTTTAAGTAATCATCAAGGAAACCAATAGCCCCCATCCAGAACATGGAAACCAGAAGCAGAACAATATATACATTGGTAATCCTTGTAAACAGCAATACCGGAATGATGGTGGCCAGAATAATGATAAGTCCTCCCATGGTAGGGGTTCCTTCTTTCTGTTTTTGACCATCCAATCCAAGATCACGTACCAATTCGCCCATTTGTTTTGTTCTCAGGTAATTGATGACTCTTTTCCCGTAGACAAGAGCAATAACCAGAGAGAATAACACGGCCATTCCGGCACGGAAGGAAATGTATTTCAGCATTCCTAATCCCGGAACGTGAATTCCATGGTTGGTTAGATATTCGTATAGATAGTATAGCATAGTTTCAATTGTTAATAAATGATCATTGATAATTGATGAATGATAAAATGGGTATTATTGATCAATTATCGTTTATAATTTACTTACTCATTAATTTCCAAAGTTCATTAATCACTTCTTTGTCATCAAAATGATGTTTTACACCATTGATGTCCTGATAGTTTTCGTGGCCTTTTCCGGCAACCAAAACAATATCTTTAGGTTCTGCAAATTTTATGGCCATCTTAATGGCTTCTTTTCTATCCGGAATTGAAGTGTATTTGCTGAAGTTTTGTGGTTCAACGCCTGCTTCAATTTCTTTAATGATCTGTGTCGGATCTTCTGTTCTCGGGTTGTCTGAAGTGATGATTGCCAGTGTTGATTTTTTAGTGGCAATATTCCCCATTTCAGGTCTTTTGGAGTGATCTCTGTCTCCTCCGCAGCCGAAAACTGTGATTAATCTTTCGTTTTTGGTTCTGATATCGTTAATGCTGTCCAGAATATTTTCCAAAGCATCCGGGGTGTGTGCATAGTCTACGATAAAGAAAATTCCACCATCTGATTTGAAGGTTTCAAATCTCCCGGAAACTCTTTTTAATTTGCTGATTGCCTGAAGAATTTCATTCTGCTCAAAACCTAGTTCAGCAGCAATTCCGAAAACAAGCAGTAAATTGTATACATTGAATTTTCCGGTCAATGTCGTCCAGAATTCTTTTCCGTTGAAGTTCAACAGCATTCCGTTGAAGTCCACTTCTAAAAGTTTTCCGTGATAGTCTGCCATGGTTTTCAAAGCATAAGACTTCTTTTTAGCCTTTGTATTTTGAAGCATCACATTACCGTTCTTATCATCAACATTGGTGATAGCAATGGCCGTATCTTCTAATTGGTCAAAGAATCTTTTTTTAGTTTTTAGATATTCTTCGAATGTTTTATGATAGTCTAAATGATCATGGGTAAGGTTGGTGAAACCTGCTACTTTGAAGTGTAATCCTTCAATTCTGTTCTGAGCAATTCCGTGTGAACTTACTTCCATGAAAGCATATTCACAACCCTTTTCAACGGCTTCGGCTAAGATTCTGTTGATGGTAATAACGTCCGGAGTTGTATGTGTCGCCGGAATGATCTGTTCACCAATTCTGATTTCAACAGTGGAAAGCAGAGCTGCATCATATCCCAGATTTTTGAATACGTCAAAAAGAAGGGTAGAAACAGATGTTTTTCCGTTAGTTCCCGTAACACCAATCAGTTTTAATTTGTGAGACGGGTTTCCGTAGAAGTTGGAAGCAAGATGACCTAAAGCTTTGGATGAATCTTTTACCTGAATGTAAGTAATGTTTTCTGCTAATGTTTCAGGAAGCTCCTCACAAACAATTACGGTTGCTCCTTTCTCAATAGCAGAAGCGATGAATGAATGACCATCCACTACTGTTCCTCTCATGGCAATGTAAAGAGAGTTTTCTGTAATCTTTCTGCTGTCGATCACCAATTCTGCAATGTCACGGTTATTATCACCGTGGATCTCTACTACTGGGATTCTGTTTACTAATTCTGTTATTATCATTTTTATCAATAGAACTGTGTTCTATTTTGTTTTAAATCGTCTTTAAAGACTCTGTTTTCTAATTTTGCAGAGATAAATAAATTCTCTGATTCTTACTGATCGTTGTGCCTTCTAATGGGAATTGTTCTTTAATTCTTCCTACTCCTTTATAGTCTACACGGTATCCTAAATTTTCCAATTGCGGGATTACATTTTTTCCAATTAATCCTACCACATTGGGCATTTGTTTATCATTGACAGCTACTTTTACATTAGGTTCCACCATTTTGTTCAGGTTTACCTTTTTGTCCACAAGCATTTCTTTTTCAATGTTCTGTGGAGTTTTCAGGAATGTTTTTCCTGCAATTTCCTTAAATACCGGTGCGGCAACTGTTCCTCCGTAAAACCCTTTTGAAGGGCTTGGCTCACTTACCATCACATAACACGTATATTTCGGGCTATCCGCCGGATAGAAGCCTGCAAATGATGCTCGGTACTTCATTGGACCAGGCAGCCAGTATTCAAATCTTGCGGTTCCTGTTTTTCCTGCCATTTTAAGGTTCGGGGTGAAGATGCTTCGTCCTGTTCCTTTTTCTACCGCTTTGGTTAAGGCGCTGGTCATCATCTTAATAGCCTTTTCAGAAGCCATTTTGCTCACCATCACTTCGGGCTTTGCCTGATACATCACTTTACCATCTTTCATGATTTTATCGATGAATAAAGGTTTAAGCATCTTACCTCCATTAGCTACTCCGTTATAGAATGTTGTTAACTGAAGAAGGTTAATATTGGAAGAGTATCCATAAGAAATAGAAGCCAGAGTTGCTGCGTTCCATCTTTTATTTTCAGGAGTTACGATCTTCGGCTTTGTAATTCCGGGAAGTTCGATGTCCATTTTGTCAAATAATTTCCAACGTTTCAAATGATCAAGGAAGATCTGTGGCTTTTCAGCATAATATTTTGTGATAAGCTTTGAAGTTCCTACGTTACTGGACTTGGCCAAAACATCACTGATGTCATAAGTTCCTCCACCGTGACCATCCGAAATTCTTTGTTTTGCATATACCCAGACTCCGTTTCCAACATTTACAGTTGTATTTTCATCAATGAATCCGTCATCCATTGCTGCTAAAAGCGAAATGGTCTTAAATGTGGAGCCCGGCTCAATATTATCTTTCAGTGCGTAGTTGTAAGAATCTTCATATTCTCCTGATTCTGTTCGTCTTAAGTTGACCAACGCACGCACTTTTCCGGTTTCAACCTCCATTACGATTACTGTGCCATGCTTTGCTTCAAAATTGATAAGCTGCTTCTCCAGTGCGGAGTGTGCAATGTCCTGAATTCTAAGATCTAAGGTCGTATAAACATCTTCTCCGTCTACCGGTTCCTTAACTTTCCAGAAGTCAATTGGTTTCCATTGAGAAGAGTTGATTCTTTGTTCTAATCTTTTTCCGTCTGTACCGGTGAGATATTTTGAAAAAGCTCCTTCAAGTCCAGATCTTAATTCTCCGTTATCCATCCCGATGGTTCCTGCTCCGATTTCTGAAGTAGCCAGTTCTCTCTTATAATTTCTGTCTACAATGAAACCTCCTTTATTCTTACCTCTTTTGAAGATCGGGAACTTTCTGATTCTGTCGTATTGGTCAAAATCAAGTCCTTTTACCAAAGTATAGTATTGGTTTTTCTTTTTCTTCTGTTCGTCGAACTTCTGTCTGAACTCTCCTCTGGATTTTCCGAACATTTTGCTCAAAGAATCCGTTAATGCGCCAATGTTATTGCTGTAGACCGTATCTTTCATTGTTTTGAAGTCAAGATAGATGTCATAACGCATTACTGTAGTTGCGAGAATAGAACCGTCAGAAGCGAATAAATTACCGCGGGCAGCTTTTAAAGTGGCTTCACGGTAGTTTTTATTAATGTAATCATCTTTAATTTCCTGAACATTGGTATTCTGAAGGATAACGATCCTTGCCAAGAACATTACAAACACGCACAAAGCTACCACTGCAAAGAGGTAGCCCCATCGTAACGTTTTTTTACGTTTATTGTCGTATTCATTTTGCTTTTGCATCTGTACTGTCCAGTTTTATTAGCAATTTATGAGGGTGGTTTTCCAGGGTCATTAATGAATCCCGGGCAACCTCTTTCCCCAGCTCTGATTCCATTTTTACTTTGATCAGCTTACTCTGGGCGTAAGCGTTTCTAGATTTATATTCTTCTGTTTCTTCCTTTAAGGCGTTTACAATTTTAATTTTTTTATTGACGAGATGGTTGGTATAAATCATGGCCATCATGAGCACAAACAACAAGAGGAAATACTTGTAATGTATTTTGATCTCATCACGATTCAGAAAGTTTCCTTTTATAATGTCTATAAAAGTGAGTCTTTTCTGGGGGCGATTTGTTGTTCTTTTTGCCACTTTAGTTAAGCCAATTCAATTTGTTTCGCAGTGAATTCACTTCGTTGTCAATTGTTAATCTTGTTTTTAAAATTCACTATTGACAATTCACTTATTCACATTTATACTTTTATTCCTGTTCTCATTTTGGCACTTCTTGCTCTTGAGTTTTCTTCGATTTCCTGATCATCCGGAATAATCGCTTTACTCTTTATCAATTCAAATGCCTTTTTATAATTTCCGTAGATATCTCTTTCCGGTTCTCCTTCAAACATTCCGTTTTTCAGGAATCTTTTTACAAGACGGTCTTCTAAAGAATGGTAAGAGATAACAACTAATCTTCCTTCCGGTTTCAACACATTGTAAGCCTGAACAAGCATTTCTTTCAATACTTCCAGCTCCTGGTTCACTTCAATTCTTATTGCCTGAAAAAGCTGGGCATAGAATTTATTTACTTTATGAGGAGGAATATAGCTGAAAAGCTTCTTCAGGTCCTCAGTGGTTTCTATGCTTTTGGTTTTTCTGTGGTGAACTATTTCCCTCGCCAGCTTTCTCGCTTCTCTTAATTCTCCATAATGGTAGAAAAGGTCTGCAAGTTCTTCTTCTTCATATTCATTGATCACTCTTTTGGCATCAAGATTCTGCATCACATTCATTCTCATATCCAAAGGTGCATTGCTTCGGGTAGAAAATCCTCTGTCTGCCTCATCAAACTGATGAGATGAAACTCCCAGGTCTGCCAAAACACCATCAACCTGTGAAACTCCGTACATCAGCAAAGAGTTTTCCAGAAATCTGAAATTCTGATTCACTAATGTAAATCGTGGATCATCAATTGTATTTTTAAGGGCATCCAGGTCCTGATCAAAACTGAACAATCTCCCTTTATCGGAAAGTCTGCTCAGGATTTCTCTTGAGTGGCCTCCTCCTCCAAAGGTGCAGTCCACATATATTCCGTCAGGATTCGTCACCAAATCATCAACACTCTGCTTCAACAAAACGGGGTTATGATACATGCTTAATTGTGTTTTTTATTTAATATAATCCTAAATAACCTTACAGTTATTCTTCATCGAAAGAGCCCATTACATCTTCGGCAAGGCTTGCAAAATCAGTCTCGTTGGTAGCAATTACCTTTTCATAGGCATCTTTATCCCAAATCTCGAAAAGTTCCCCTGCGCTGGTAATCACAATATCTTTTTGAAGATTTGCGAAAACCGTCAGGTCTTTGGAGATCTGTAACCTTCCGGCATTGTCCAATTCTACTGTTTTTACTCCTGCCGTAAACATTCGTATGAAATCAGCATTCTTTTTTATGAACCTGTTCAGTTTATTAATTTTGCCCATCAGCTTGTCCCATGCATTCATAGGATAGACTTCCAGGCAAGGTTGGAACACAGATCTTTTGACTACAAACACCTTATCGTCGAAGTTTTCCATCTGCTTGATCAGAGATGAAGGAACTTTTAAGCGGCCTTTGTCGTCAATTTTACACTCATATGTCCCAATGAAATTTTTCATTTGGGACAAATTTATATAATAATTTCCAAAATTTCCCACTTTTTCCCACTTTTTGACTCAATGTTAATAAGTTTTATTAAAGATTGAATCTCAATAATGTAAAATACTGATATGTAAGCAGTTGTTAAAAGTGCTATTTGTGCCATAATAAAGCGGTTTTGAAAAAAAAAGTTAAAAAGCGGAATATTATATTATTTTTATCTTAAATTAGGATAATCAAAATTTTTTTGAGGTTTAATTTGTATTTTTGCAGGGCTTTATTAAGGCGTTTTATGATATTTAGTACAAAAAAAGAAAAGAAATATTCCTATGTAGAGGCGGGAGAAGGACATCCATTAGTGCTGTTGCACGGGTTAATGGGTGGTTTGAGCAATTTCGATAAAATGGTAGATTTTTTTTCGGAAAGAGGATTCAAGGTATTTGTTCCTCAGTTGCCCATCTATGATCTGCCGGTACTCAATACGAATCTTACCACCATCGCAAAATATATCATCAAGTTTATAGAAAGTCATATTTCAGAACCTGTAACTATTGTAGGAAACTCAATGGGAGGTCATGTAGGACTTATTCTAACCCTTGCAAGACCTGATTTGGTAAAGAATCTGGTTCTGACGGGAAGCTCGGGATTATATGAAAGAACTTTCGGGGATAGTTTTCCAAGGAAGAATGACCGTTCTTACATCAGAAAGAAAACAGAAGAAGTATTCTACGATCCAAAGATTGCAACAGAAGATCTTGTAGATGAAGTTTTCGGAGTGGTGAATGACAGAATGAAAGGAATAAAAACAGTAATGCTGGCTAGAAGTGCCATCAAACACAATATGTTGAATGACCTGCCGAAGATTGTCACACCTACGTGTCTGATCTGGGGAAAACAGGATAATGTAACTCCTCCGGAAGTAGCGGAAGATATGCATAAGTTTATTCCTAATTCGGATCTGTTCTGGATTGACCACTGCGGCCACGCAGCCATGATGGAAAAACCGGATGAATTCAATGAAATCCTGTATAACTGGATAAAAGATAAAGTTTAAATACAATCAATGACCATTAAGAGCTTTTCTTAATGGTTTATTTTTCTAAAATACATTCAAAAATGATTATTAAGACAGCAGAGTTTGTAAAGAGTAGCGGAAAATGGCAGGAATGCCCAGAACCCAATATTCCCGAATATGCTTTTATCGGAAGATCAAACGTAGGAAAGTCATCACTCATCAATGCCATGATGAATCACAAAGATCTGGCTAAAACTTCACAAACACCGGGAAAAACCCAGCTGATCAATCATTTTTTGGTGAATGAAAATTGGTATCTTACCGACTTGCCGGGATATGGTTATGCAAAGGTTTCAAAAGTTCAGCGAAAAGATTTTGAGAAACTAATTACAAACTACATCCTGAACAGAAGAAATCTTGTGAATCTTTTTGTACTGGTAGATGTAAGACACAATCCTCAGAAGATTGATTTGGAATTTATCCAATGGTGCGGAGAAAGCGGAATCCCTTTTTCAATTGTTTTTACAAAATCAGACAAGCTGAAGCCGAATGCCGTTATCAAAAATGTTGAAGATTATAAAGCTGAGCTTCATAAAACATGGGAAGATTTGCCGGAACTGTATGTTACCTCAGCAGAAAAGAAAGAAGGGGGCGATGAAATTCTGAACTTTATTGAAAAGACCAATGATTTTCTAACACTCAATAATATAAGCTTCGATGAGTAATATAGTCTGGAAAATCAAAACTTTTGATGAGTTTACTGTTCCTGAATTATATGCGGTACTGAAAGCTCGCATAGATGTCTTTGTGATCGAGCAGAATTGCCCGTATCCTGACCAGGATAATTATGATCAGAAAGCGGTTCATATCTGGGCCGAAGAAGATGGACAGGTTTTAGCATACTGCCGTGTTTTCGATAAAGGAATAAAGTATGATGAGACTTCTATCGGAAGGGTTCTTACGACAGAGCAGGCAAGAGGCAAGAGCTTAGGAAAACAGTTGATACAATATGCCGTTGAAACTATTGAAAACCGTTTTCATACTGCTGAAATCAGGATTTCAGCCCAAGATTATCTGTTAAGATTTTATAGTGGATTCGGATTTGAGGATACAGGAAAGAAATATCTGGAAGATGATATTCCGCATACGGAAATGATAAGAAAATAAAAGGTATCTCAAACGAGATACCTTTTTTCGAACTGTCGTATAAAATTATATTGGGTGTTATTAGTTTTTCCTCATCATCTCTTACATCAAAATTAATGTTATTGAAAAAAATATCCTTACGGGAAACCGTAAAACGGAAAAAAATAAATTTTGAATGGAATTTTTTCAAAATTATTTTCTTTCAACCAACAAACTTTATGCATATTAAATAATCCCTAAATCTTTGCAAAAGGCTACAAGTTGTTCGTTGCTTGTAATTTGAAGGTCTTCTTTCATGCTGTTAAGCTTTTTTTCTATACTGCTTAAACTGTTGGGTTTGATATCATTGTTTTGAAGATAAACCGGTATGTTTTTCTGTAAAACACCTTGGGATAAAAGAGATACTAAAGTGATGTCATACGTTGAAAATTCATAATTATTAAGCTTCTTTACTTCCTGTTTGAGATCAAGAGAAAGATAATCTTCATTTGCATAGGTAGAAGCAATTGCCCTTTTAAGTTCTTTTGAATCGTTACGAGCCTTACGAACAAAACCATTGATTCCGTATTCATTAAAAAGATTATCTACAATTCCGGATCTGTGCTCTGCAGAAAAAACAATAATTTTTAAAGATGGCTGTAGTTGTTTAATTGTTTTTATGAGTTCTTTGCCGTCTTTAATTTTCTGTATGTGATGGTCTTCTTCAAAAGAGAGATCGGTAATTAACAAATCATAAGGATCATCTTCACGAATGGATTTCTGAATTTTAGCTAAGGCATCATCACAGTAGTAAACATAATCTGCATTGGAAATAGTAAGGTCTTCTAATGTTTTTTGTACAGAAATACTGCTGCTTTCGTGGTCTTCAGCTATTAAAATTTTTTTGAACATTCTTTTTCTTTTTTAAGAAGCAGGAAATGAAATATAAATTTTCAACCCTTTTTCGATTCCGGTGTCAAAAATAATTTCTCCATTGATAGCTTCAATACGGGAATCCGTATTTGTTAAACCATTTTTATAAGTAATTCCTCCCGGAATACCGATTCCATTATCTGTATACTGAATTTGTATAATGTCATTTTTTCTTTCAAATTTAAAAGCGACATGTGTGGAATAGCTATGCTTTTTCATGTTGATAAGAAGCTCCCGCATCACCTGATAAATTTCTTCCCGCTTAAAATCGTTCAGGGTTTTCCATATGTTTTCATCATTCCCGGCCAGATAAGTTTTTACATTTTCATTGTTAAAAGAGGCGGTCAGGATAGATACTCTTTTGCTGAACTCAAGCTTGTTTTCAGAAGATGTCTTTTCATAGGAAATATCTCTGGACTTTTCGTACACAAATTCTAACTCATCAAGAACTTTTTCTTTATCAAAATATTCCTGATTTTCTATTTTAGTCATTACCTGATAAATCCCATTGGCTACCACATCATGCACTTTTTTAGAAAGGTGGAGCTGATTTTCCTTTATTTTTAGTTCATTTTCCTGCTGCAGACCTTTCTTTCTTCTTTTGTACCATATCCAGGCAGCAATCAGGCTTAAAGAAAGTATACCAAGAATAACATTCTGCTTCAGAATTCTGTTTTGTTTCTGAACAGTAATGATTTTTAAGCGTTGGTTTTCTGCATTCTTTTTTTCTACGTCAAATTCTATGAGAGCAAATCTGTTTTTTGCTTTATCTCTCGAAAGGTGTATGCTGTCGTTAAGATGTTGATATTCCAAAAAATACTTCTGTAAATGCGCGCCTGTATCATTTTTTATCAGGAATTCCAATGCTTCTGATGTATCATTAGGGTTTTTAACCACTTTCGCCAACTGATATTTTTCATTGATATGATCCAATGCTTTCTTTTTATCAGAGTATAAGTAGAACTCAGCAAGATGGGAGTGGCTGGATATGAGCCCGGGCTTATCACTTATTTTTTTCCTCAATGCAAGCGCTGTTAATAAACCTTCTTCTGCTTTATAAGAGTTATTTTCAAGCCATTTGATGTAGTTATAATTATCTAAAATTCTGGCATAATCTGCCTGATGCTGAGGCAAGCTTTTGTCCTTAAGCAGAGATTCATATAAACGGATCCCTTGTGAATAACTTTTCAGCTTTCCATAAGTGTTAGCAATATTATTTTTAATAATAATTTTCTGATAATTATCTGAACTTGTTCTTAATGCCTTATGATACCAGCTGAGCGCCTCATCATAATGTTTGAGATTTTTTTCAGAGATGGCCAGGTTATTATAGATGGACGGTAAATACGCAGAATCTTTCGGCAGGGTTAAAAAATTCAGTGCATCTATGGCTCTTTCATTGCTGCTTAGATAATCGCCAATATCATTCAGGATAATAGATTTGGTTATTAAGCACGATGCGATATTAAGTGAATCATTGCTTAATTTGTAGATGCTTTCTGCTTTTGATAAAAGTGTGAATGCCTTTTCATTATCTTTATTGTACTGGGATACAGCATCATTATACATTTTATCCGCTTCTTTTGAAGGGATTTTTACCGTAGGCATAGGGTTCTCGGAAAAATTGCAGCCAATGAATAAAAGAAGGATTCCTAGAAATTTTAAGCCGGCATACATGATAATAATTGATAGCAACTAAAGGTATTAAAAAAAGGACAATTTTCATTGCCCTTTTATTTAATTATTTTTTTGGTGGCAAAATCTGCCCCGTTTCGCCACTTGTATCTTCGAATGCAGCTCCTCCAGTTGGAATAAAAGAGTGCGTTGTTGAAGATTTATAACTGTTGTTATCAGTGGTTGGTGTATTGGCATTGTTATCTGAAAATGCTAAACTCAATAGCATCAATATAAGTTGGATCATTTCCTTTAAAATTTTCGAAGTTGAAACCGTATTTCTTCCTCTCACGAAGTCATTATCGCGAGCTGTACACTATTAAAATTTCGAAGCGCTTCTTAATTTTTCTGGGAAGTGAACCTTTAAAAACGGAGGAGAAACATCTGCTTCCCAATCCGGAGTTTTACCTCTGTTTTCTCTGGCCTTTTGGAAATCAGTTTTTTGAAATATTTTTATTTTTTCCTGATTTCTAGAGCAAATTTGCAATAATAGATGGCTTATGTATTAGACAAAATACAGACACCGATAGACAGAGAATCAGGGTGGAATTATTACGGAAATCCGTAATGTGATATGATTGAAAATTATCTACTTTGTATTGCCCGAAAACACTGTATATGTCTAAGAAAAAACTACTAATTAATGAAGTATTTGAGCAGGCAAGAAAAGAGTCAGAGAAAACCACAAAAAGTGGATTAGCGTCTTATCTGCATCTTTGTTTTATTGATAATCTGAAATGCTATGATATTTCAGAGAAAACATTCATACGATATTATGAAGATTATGTAGAAGGAAATAGCAGCAGGAATATAGAGCCGGAAAGACTAAATAAAATGAGTCAGTATATTGGTTATAAGAATTTCACTGAATTTTCCCGGACTTTCATCAAAAATGATGGAAAAAAAAATCTGACAACAGTAAAGATAAGTGTAGATCAGGATGAAGAGGTTATATCAGAAAGGCTGTCCAAAATAAATATCAATATCATCAATGAACAGCACTTCAAAATGCCGGAATTCGCAAAACAAAACAGCTTTGGTCTTGTTGGAATACTTATTCTGGGAAGTCTTTTAGTTGGAAATTATTACTGCTCATCCGGGAATAATAGAAATATGCCATCCGGCTTTTTCAATGCCGCCGCCACTGAAAAGGAGTGTATGTATTGGGACGGAGATGAATATAAGATAACAACTTGTAATGATGGAAATCCCAAGCATCAATTAATGCCGGTTGATACACTTAAGCTAAAATATTTTAAGAAAATTACCAGACCAGATACTTTGACTATAGAAAATGGCTTAGGTAATTCCTGGTATACAAAATATGATAATGTAGTTGAATTTTTTACAATGGGAGGTACAAGCCCTGACAATGGTAAGATCTTAAAGAATGCAACCAGACACATGATCACGAAATATGCAGGAGAAAATGCAAAGCCTTTACTGATAGAAGAATAATCTTCCTTCACAATTATTTAAAATTCAATTAAAACAATTCCTCATCTATTCCTGTAATTTCGTCTTATTTTAAGATGAATAAAGAAATATTCTCCTTTTTTATTTGTGTATTTTCATTTTTTTCCGCACAAAAACCGGTACAAATTGCGTTTCTTTCCGATGTGCATTTTCAGGATTTGTATGGAAGTTTTTCAGATCATGATTTTAAAGGAATTATGAATCCTAAAACAGGAAAGCCCACGATTCTGAGAACCATGAATTCTCAACTGCATTCCACAAGGATTTTCAATGAGAACTATTTTGCCTTCCTTAAAGCCTTGGATGATATTGCTGCCAAAGGAATTAAAATAATAGCTATGCCCGGAGACTTTTCAGATGATGGACAGGCATATAACCTTCGTGGGCTCCACAGAATTTTAGATGAATATCACCAGAAATATGGAATTAAGTTTTATTTAACAACCGGAAACCACGATCCGGTCGGTCCTTTCCGAAATGATAGTGGAAAAGATGATTTTCTTGGAGAGAAAGGAAGTCCGTTAGGAATTTACAGCAAAGAAAATATTGGGAAATCTACCGATAAAGTAATTACAAAAGATATTGCAGAATCCGGATATCTTGAAATTTTAAATGAATTAAAAGATTTTGGCTTTTATCCTAAAAAAGAAGACTTGTTCTGGAGTACACCTTTTGCAAAAGATCCTTTTAAGAATTACACTTACAAAAAAGCATTACAGTCAGCAGATTATTCCCAAAGGATGTATGAAGTGGCCAAAGGCTTTTATGTTCCGGATTTAAGTTATGTTGTAGAACCGGTGAAAGATATCTGGATGATTGCTATTGATGGAAATACATATATTCCAAAAGATTTGAATGAAAGTTCTGAAAACACATCCAACTATAAAGGAGCAAGCATTGGTTATAATAACGTATTAACCAATAAGAAACATTTGATAGCATGGGTAAGAAAATTAGCTGATGAAGCAAAGAAAAAGAATAAAACTCTGATTGCATTTACCCATTACCCGATGATCGATTTCAATGATGGGGCAACCCATGAAATTAAAAGTCTTCTGGGACAAAAAAAGTGGCAGTCAGAACGTGTTCCTCAGGAAGAAGTAGCAAAAGTATTTGCTGAAGCAGGATTGAAGATTCACTTTGCCGGCCATATGCATATCAATGATACAGGAATCAGAAAAGTAGGTGAGAGCTTTCTGGTGAATGTTCAGGTGCCTTCATTGGCGGCTTATTTACCCGCATATAAGATTCTGACCATACACACTCCGGATAAGATGGAGGTTCAAACTGAAGTTTTGAATGAAATCCCTCATTTTGATGAACTGTTTCCTCTGTATGAAAAAGAATACGAAGCTTTACGGGATGATACAACCAAAATATTCTGGAATAAAGATATTCTAAAAACAAAATCCTATCACGATTTTATGCTTTTTCATCTAAAAGAATTGGTTCGTCTACGAATGATTCCCGACGACTGGCCAAAGGATTTTATCCAAAAAGGAACTAAGCTGAATGGTGAAGATATCCTTTTATTATCTCAAAATTCGGAGAGGGAAGAGGCGATAAAGCTTCTGAAACAAAAAGGAGTTCTGCCTGAATCATTTAGAAAATGGACATTTGATGACCTGTTATTGGATTTGTATAAATTTCAATCAGCGGATGAACTGGCAAAAAAGGATATTCCGGAAGAAAGACTGGAGCAGTATCAGATATTGGAAAAGCTTTATAAGGAGAATAACTCGAAAGATGATCCATTTGTTCAACAGTTCAAATCTCTTTTTAAAATCCTTTCATTGATTTCCCATGGAGACCCGACAGACCATTTTGAGATAGATTTAAAAAGAAAAGAAATAAGAAAGCTGTGAGTTGAAATATTTTGGTGGACCATTTAAAAAGAAAGGCTGTCAGTCTGACAGCCTCCTCAATTATAAATCTAATAGCAAAAACAGGGCTATTTTCCTGTTACAGGATTCTTCCTTTCATAGGTGTTGTTGTCAAAGCTTACCTTATAATTGGATTTGAATAATCTGCTTGGATAATAATAATCTGTTGTAATGATCTGAGCACCGCTTTCTTTTGCTTTTTCGAATCTTGAATAATCTTCACTTCGTGCCTCCATAGTATCTGCATCAGCTCTGGTGCGGATGATGTACCCTTGTTTTACCAGATCTTGGATTATAGCATAGTCTTTTTGAGGTTCATTCATCAATAAAACTGCTGATTCCGGAGTTCCCGGTGTGGAATTTGTAAAAATCATTCTTCCTTTCAAAGAAGGATGATCTTTAGCATATAAATCTCTGTTTTCTCCATGATTATCCAGAACAAAAAGGAACTTACCCTTTACATCTTTCACCTGGGGCCAGTTTTTATTTAAAACAGCTTCATTCAATGTTTTATAAGAACCTTTAATATCATCCGGAGTAATAATCTTATTCTTTCCCAGATGCTTTTTAAGCTCATCATCCAGATCGTTGAACAGTTTTGAAGTATAATGCTCAGGTTCCGTTCCGAATAGATTGGGTTTTCCGTCTTTGGGTTCAAGAGTTATAAAAACAGGATCATGATCAGGGTGCTGGTCAGACCATTTTTTTAAGTCTTTAAGACAATCTTCCAACGTATAATACCAGGTTTGATAATCGATATCCGTAATATGGATCATCTTATAGCCAGGTTTTTTCATTTTAGCTTCCGGATCAAAAGGCTCAGTTGTTTTTACTATGTCCAGAATTTTTGGATGAGCATATTTCCCTCCTTTACTGTCTGCATAAACATCAATTTCCAGGTTTCTAAGCCCAAGATCCAGCTGCCCGGGGATGGGAATATGTTCATATTGAATCCTTGGTAAAGCATTGAGTGTATCTTTCTGAGATAAGTAGCCGTATACTTCAGGAAGAATTGCTTTTTTATAAGAATTGTGTGAACCGATAACCTGAATTTCATTGATTTTTAACTCATTGAGAAGCTGAGATTGTGACCACAACAAATGGAATGAAGATAAACAGAAGCCCAGGAAAACAGCCTTTTTCATTTCGATATATTTTTAAACACGAAATTACTAACTCTTTAGAAGGGATGTTTTATATATTATGTTAAGTGTTTTTTAAAATTCTGTAAATATTATGAAAATTGAGGATTATAAATATTTGATAATTAATGAGTTTTTATTTTCTCAATTTGAGATATTTATATTTTGTTGATTTTAAGATAATATTATGTTAAAATAGATTTGTGGTATATCCTTTTACTTTGTATGCCGAAATAAAAACTAACAATTGCCTGAAAAGAAAACCACCGTTGCGGGAGCAACAGTGGCTTTTGAAATAAGCAATGTAACGTCTTGCAATTACTTTACTTATTGATATGTACCACAAAATTAATTTTTTTAAGTTTAAAAAGCTAATCCCGATTGCATTAATTTTTTTGGTGGCTCACCAAGCTGATGCTAAAGGATTTACTTCAAACTATCCTGTCTTTTCGCAGGTAAATGAAACCATTTCCGGAAATATAACGGATCAGAACGGTTCACCAATAGAAGGCGCAAAAGTCACTGTTGTAGAAACTGGCGATACTGTTTCAACTGATGCTTCGGGAAATTTCTCAATTTCAGCCGGAATAGGGCAGACCTTAACCATTTCCTACGAAGGATATGGAGTACAAACGGTGAAAATCTCCGGGACCTCAGTTTCGGTAAAATTAGAACCTAAGAAAGAATCAACCTCTATTGAAGAAGTAACACTGGTAGGATATGGTTCCCAGAAAAAATCTGATTTAACCGGAGCAGTAAGCCAGCTGAAAGCCGAGAACTTTAAAGAAGGAATGAATATCTCCGTTGATAACCTGATGCAGGGAAAAATCGCGGGTGTTCGTATCGTTCAGTCGAGCGGTGAACCTGGAGCAGGAATAAATGTTTCTATCAGAGGGATCGGTTCTATCCGAAGCGGAAGTACCCCATTATTCGTTGTAGACGGAGTTCCTTTGAGTAACGATGCCGTAAGTGCAACAAGTCCGAATATCGGTCTTGGAAATGCTCAGGCAAAAAACCCGTTAAACTTTTTAAATACCAGCGACATTGAATCCATTACAGTATTGAAGGATGCTTCTGCTGCGGCCATTTACGGAGCAAGAGGATCAAACGGTGTTGTTTTGGTAACAACAAAAAGAGGAAGAAAGGGAGAACCGTTGTTCACATACGATACATATCTCGGATTTTCTTCTGTAATTAAGAAATTAGATCTGTTAACAGCTGATCAGTACAGAGCAGCAGGAGTAGACAAACTATTTGATCACGGAGGGAATACAGACTGGCAGGATGAAATTTACAGAAATGCGGTTTCCTCCAATCACTCGGTTTCGTTTTCAAAATCTACGGAGACTGGAAATTATTTTGCCTCCCTTTCCCATATGGATCAGGATGGTATTGTCCTGAACAGCAGCTTTAAAAGAACAACAGCCCGTTTGAACGCTGAAGAATCTTTCTTTGATAATAAAAGGTTAAAGATTAAACTTAATCTTACAGCAAGTGATATCAGAGAAACGGGAATTCCCAATGGCGCCAATGCAGGTTCTGATGGACAGGTGATTATTCATGCGCTAATGGCTAATCCTACACGTTCAGTATACGATCAGAACGGAAATTTCACCAACTTTAATATGCCTGCTCACTACAACCCTTTATATCTGTTAAGCGTGTATACCGATAAAACCAATACATTCCGGGTGTTGGGGAATACGGAAGCCACACTGAGGATCTTGCCGGGATTAAATTATAAATTCAATTTGGGTATTGATAAAACAATGTCGGAAAGAAATACAACAATGTACCCGAATATTACCGATAGAACTCCGGGAGGATTATATGTTCAGGCCAATCTGGATTCTTATAATGTTTTGCTTGAACACTATTTAACCTACGATTTTAGTTTAAACAGACATAATTTTAGTTTACTTGGAGGATTTTCCTACCAGAAGTTCAAGAACTCCGGGACGTATTTTGGAGTGAAAAACATTGCAAAACAAGGGGTTGGAATTCCTCCGGAAATCAATCCCGGATCTTCAGGGGAAGCCATTGTTCCAGGAGCAGGATTTGCACAGGAAAATGAACTACAATCTTATTTCGGAAGGGTAAACTATAATTTTGATAAAAAATATTTATTAACAGCTTCATTAAGAGCCGATGGTTCTACACGTTTTGGAGACAATAATAAATATGGATATTTCCCTTCTGTAGCGGTAGGATGGACGATTTCAAATGAAAATTTCCTTAAAGATTCTCAACTTATTAACGAATTGAAATTAAGAGGAAGCTGGGGGCAGACCGGAAACCAGGAAGTTCAGAATAAAATTACAAAAGCAAGTTCATCATCATCACCTTCCGCAGGATATTACTTATATGATAATTTAAATCTCATTAACGGAGTTACCATCACCAGAACCGCTAATCCCGATCTAAAATGGGAAGTAGTGGAACAAACCAATATTGGGGCAGATTTCAGCTTGTGGAAAAATAAATTATACGGATCATTGGAATATTATAACAAGGTAACAAAAGATCCGATCTTGTTCATTACGGCTCCTCCATTAAGCCCTACAGAAAAATACTGGGTAAACGCACCCGGAAAAATTGTTAATAAAGGTTTTGAATTCACTTTAGGATCGGAAATTATTAAGAACGAAAATTTTACCTGGAATCTTGATGTGAACGGAGCTACTGTCAATAACGTTGTGAAGGGGCTTCCGGTATCAGAAATTTATTCCGGAGAAGTTTCAGGACCAGGTTTTTCCGGAGTTACGGCTAATATTTATAAAAACGGCTATGAAGCAGGATCTTTTTATATGTACAATTACTTAGGAATTGATGCCAACGGAAAATATATTTATGAAGATCGGAACGGAGATGGAAAGATAGATCAAAATGACAAAAAGATTTTTGAAGGAGCTATTCCCAACTTTACATTCGGAATCAATTCTTATATGAAGTACAAGAAGTTTGATTTTGCATTTTCACTCATCGGGCAAACCGGAGGTTATTTGCTGAACAATACGGCATTGGATTTAAATATCAACAGTTTAGCTTCTGATAGAAACGTTTTGAAAACTTATTATGATTCCGGAGCAAGCTTTACCAATCAGCCGCAGTTGTCTTCTCTATATCTTGAAAAATCGGATTTTATCCGTTTGAACAACGTAAGATTAGGATACACTTTCGATATGAACCAATTGAAATTCCTGAAAAGTATCAATCTTTATGTAAGTGCACAAAACTTACTCACAATAACCAATTATTCAGGTTATGACCCACTTGTTGATACTAATAAACAGGTAGGAGGAAACCAGTCTCTGGGAGTTGACTACACGACGTATCCGTCTGCAAAAACTTTCATTTTGGGAGCTACTGTTAAGTTTTAATTTAAAGTCAAAAGAAATCATGAAATCTAAATTTTTAAATATTAATACAATTGTTTTGTCTATCGCTGCATTATCTTTAGTGGGATGTACCAATCTGGACGAGAAAGTAATTGATGAGGTATTGGGCTCTGAAAGTACAGATGCAGAAGGTGTTTTGGCAGCAGCATACGGACAGCTTGGTGACGGAACGTTTGTAGACCACGGAAGTGTATTTGCATTACAGGAATATTCTACCGATGAAGCGATTTTACCTACAAGGGGAAGTGACTGGGGAGATGGTGGAAAATGGAGAGCCATGCACGAATTTACCTGGGATTCGAACAATGACGTAGTAAAAACAACCTGGAATCAGCTGAATTCCGGGATCACAAAATCTTTATCAGCAATAGCTACTATCAGCAAAAGTGGTATTGCTAACAAAGCCTTATTCCTGGCAGAAGCAAAAGGACTGCTGGCATTTTATACGTATACAACAATCGACTTATATGGACAGGCTCCTTACAGAGATCCCAATAATTTGAATGCTCCAATTGAGATCAGAAAGGCGGATGCCACAATTGACGGACTCATCACTGAAGTGGAAGGCCTTATTCCGAACTTAGCTGATATCAAGACTCAGAATACGCATGCAGGAAGGTTTACAAAACAGGCTGCTTATGCATTATTGGCAGATATGTATCTTAACAGAGCTGTTTTAAAGAACAAGACAGCAGGAACTTTCAACTTTACAGAACAAGCTGTAAGCGGAGGAGGAAATGATATGGATAAAGTAATCAAGTACTCCGATATGTTGATCAATGCAGGTCTGTTTAGTTTAGAGTCAAATTATTTCCACAACTTCGATATCAATAATGATACAAGTAAGGAAATGATCTTTACGATTGTTCAGAAGAAAAACTCACTTAGAAATGCGGATAATGACCTGGCGTATATGTCTATGGAAAGGATCCAGAAGCCATCGCCGGATAACAGAGGAACTAATGCATCTTGTATCACTCCGGAATTTTATTATTCTTGGAACGGAAATCATGACGATCCGCGTTTCCAGAGAACTTATCAATATGAAGACGGAACATGGTTCAAAAATGATGGAACGGATGTAAGTGTACCCTCAACAAGTAAAGTGGAAGGTACTGGAAAGCCATGGTTTCACTTCAACAGAGGATTACAGGTGGGGCAGCAGTATGGGCCTAAAATTCTTGCAAACGGTAACTTCGATATGACCTCCGACGGAAGGATTAAAGTATATAAATTATTCACCGAAAAAAATACAACTCTCGCAGCCGATTTTACTCCGGAATTAAATTTTGATAATCCTTCGGAAGCTGTATTTACACAAGCTCAGATCAACAGAGGAGTTAGAAACTTCAAGTTTGAATTCGATCCGGGCTATGGAAACAACGGAACAAGTGGAATGGACGTGCCATTATACAGATTGGGTACGATTTATATGATGAGAGCAGAAGCTTTTTTCAGAAACGGTAATGTTTCAGCGGCATTGGCAGATGTTAATAAGCTAAGAACGAGCAGATCTCGTGAGGCTCTTTACAATAATGCTCCCGGAGTTGCAATTGCTTCTTTGGATGCAAATACTTTGTTTAAAGAATCAGGGTATGAACTCTATTGGGAAATGTACAGAAGAAAAGCAATGATCAGATTCGGAAAGTTTGATTTGCCGGGAACTGCTAAAGCTGCATCTCAGCCTTTCAGAAGAATTTTTCCGATTCCTCAGTCAGCCATTGACGCATCAAAAGATTTCACACAAAATCCAGGGTACTAGTTACTTCATATAAAACAATTTTTGCGTAAACAAGTAGCGAAGAGGTATTCCTCTTCGCTTTTTTATGGTATTATTCCGCGTTCAGCATTCCCAGTTCTCCGAAATGTTTTTTGAATTTCTGAATTTTGGGACCTACTACAGCACTGCAGTAAGGTTGTGTAGGGTTCTCATTATAATAGCCCTGATGATATTGCTCTGCAGGCCAGAATCTATCGAATTGAGTTAATTCCGTAACATATGTGCCGGCCCATCTTCCGGATTCCTGAGACACTTTAACAGCTTCCTCAGCTTTACTCTTCTCAGCAGCATCTTTATAATAAATAACGGAACGGTATTGAGTTCCGATATCATTGCCCTGTCTGTTCAGCTGGGTTGGATCGTGAAGGAAGAAAAACACATCCATCAATTGTTCATAAGAAATAATGGCCGGATCATAAGTGATTTGTACCACTTCTGCATGTCCGGTCTCGCCGGTGCATACCTCCTGATAAGTAGGATTATCTTTATGTCCGCCGGAATATCCTGAAATGGCCGATTTAACCCCTTTCAGCAAATTGAAACAGCTTTCCACACACCAGAAACATCCGCCACCGAAAGTAATCTGTTCTAAATTATTGTTGTCCATTTTTGGTAATTATATTGTTTTATTTCCCTTTTTCTGTCCAGAAAAAACTTATCAAAAGTAGGAAAAAGTTTTTCATTTAAACATCATTTTACGTTTTAAACTCGAATTACAATTATAGATGTGACAAATGCCTTTTAAAAGAGAATAACACAAATGTTTTCACAAATCAGCACAAGAGAATACAACTAATGATCTGTAAAAACCTATGCAATCTGTGGTAAAAAAGAAAAAGCACCCTGAAATAAGGATGCTTTATATTATTTACAATAGCTTTCAATTATTTTTCCCAAACCAAAGCACTTGCACCCAGGATGGCGGCATCTGCCTCGTCCAGTTCACTGAATACGAGTTTTACTTTATTTCTGAAGATAGGAAGAAGGTTTCTTTCCATGTGAAGTTTAGCCGGTTTTAAGATGAAGTCTCCTGCTTTGATTACTCCTCCGAATAGAAGAATAGCTTCCGGTGAAGAGAACATTACAAAATTAGCTAATGCTTCACCCAGTTTTTGTCCCGTATATCTGAAAACCTCAATAGCAATCGGGTCTCCTTTTATAGCACATTCATGCACTGTTTTAGAATTGACCTCATCTTCCGGATACTGGTTCAGCATAGATTCAGGAAATTCGGCTCTCATTTTCTTTGCAGTAATCGTAATTCCGGTTGCAGAGGCGTAAGCTTCAAGACTTCCTTCAGATCCTGTGCTCCAGTGTTTTCTTCCGCCTGGTTTTACAATGGTGTGTCCCAGTTCTCCTGCAAAGCCGTCATGTCCGTAGATTAAGTTTCCGTTAGCGATAATTCCACTGCCTACCCCTGTTCCTAAAGTGATCATGATGAAATCTTTCATTCCTCTCGCTGCTCCGAAGAGCATTTCTCCCAAAGCTGCCGCATTTGCATCATTGGTTACAGTACAAGGAAGGCCGAATTTTGCTGTCATCAGCTCTGCAAAAGGGATTACTCCTTTCCAAGGAAGGTTAGGAGCCAGCTCTATAGTTCCTTTATAATAGTTTGCGTTGGGTGCCCCTACACCAATTCCATCAAAATGCTTTTCAGCACCATGTTTTTCCATTAACGGATAAACACTTTCATATAAAGCATCTATAAAATCCTCAACTTTATCATAAGCATCGGTTTTAAGGTTTCCTTTATCCAGAACCTCTCCACGGTGGTTTACAATTCCGAACTTCGTATTGGTTCCGCCGATGTCAACTCCAAGGGCAACTTGTTTTGATAAATCTATTAATGACATTTCTATTATTAAATTCTAAGGGCTAAAATTATAAAAAAGATTGTATTAATAGATTATTAACTGAGTTTTATTTAATATGTTAAGCTGTTTTTACTGTTTTTTTCTTCTTCCTTCCCCACCAGATCATAAATCCGGTAACCGGAAGAGAAGCACAGATAAGACTTACAATAAATGCAATAATCTTGGTGGGAAGTCCTAAAATAGCACCTACGTGAATATCATAATTGGCACTCACCACCTTTTCCCCAAAATTTTTATCCTTAGGATCACGAGTATGAAGAAGCTCTCCTGAGTTTTCATCAAAAATAAGGCTGCTGCTTTTGTGGTAAGAATATGAAAGGTGTTTTACATACACTTCAAAGTTCGGATGTTCGTGATCATCCATATGTTCATGCCCCAGATCAATGGCAAAACCGTAAGAGTCCGGATATTTTTGTTTTACTGTATTGATGATCTTGTCCAGTGTTCCTTCTGTTCTCAGCTCAATAGGAGCTTTTGTTTTGATGTGGGAGAAATCCGGATATTTTGTTTCTCCACCTGAAAAGATTACATAAATCATTGCCTGTACAACGAAGAAAGCATAAAATAATCCTGTAATAGAGAATATCAATGCAAAGATAGAAGCATAAAAACCCAGCACATTGTGAAGATCATAGTTCTTTCTTTTCCAGCTTTTAATATTTTTCCATTTGAAACCGAAACGCTGTTTTCTTGCGGCTTTATTTTTAGGCCACCATAAAACAATTCCTGTTATCAGCATGATCACAAATATAATGACCGGTATTCCTACTACATAGGTCCCCCAATCCTGTTTCAGAAGGAAGCTCCAGTGTATCATTTTTACAATATTAAAGAAGCCGTTTTTTTCATCATAAACTCTTAATACTTTTCCTGTATAAGGATTTACATAGGCTTGCTTATAGATAGGAAATTCATCAAAATAATTCCAGCCTTTTGTATTGTGTTCATACCAGAAGAACATGTATGACATCTTTTTGTCAATAGGAATGTTGACCCAATGGATAGGATATTTTTCCTTCACTTGTGCTGCTACAGTTTTTTCCATAATTCTGATGGGAAGAACCTGCTTTTGCTCGATATTCTGTTCATGATGATACATAACATCTTTTCGGGTGATATTTTCTACTTCATCCTTAAAAACATATAATGCTCCCGTAATGGAAATGATAAAGATCAGAAACCCGATTCCCAGGCCAAACCAAAGGTGTAGTTTGGCAGACCATTTTTTAAAAAATCCTGGTTTCTTTTTATGATGGTGATTTTTCTTCATAAAACAGTAATAACGTTCTGCAAAGATAAACTTTACTTTTTATTTAGATTAATTAAAATTTATATTCAATCATGAAGGTTCCTCTCATTCCGAGTGAATTGGTGAAGTCGCTGTCTCTTGCAGACCACCAGGCAATTGAAGGCTGATACAACCTGTTGAAAAGATTTTCTATTCCTAAAGATAATTTCCAGTTGTGGTTCACTTCATAACTCGATTTGAAATTAAAGACAGTATAATCCGGAACATATCCTTCACCATATACGTATAATCCTTTTGCATTAGGTTCAAATCTGTTTTGCTGGAAAGAATGTAACATGTCAATACCTATAGATAACGCAGGAATTGGTCTTCCTTGAATATAGGCCAGAACTTTAGGAGCAGAAATCCTGCTGTTGTTGATCTTTGTAGAGTAATCACCATCGTCTTTTACAGAAGTGATTCCTTCCATCCAGCTGTAACTTCCGCCAAACTGAATCCATTTGGAAGGAGTGAAGTGTAAAAACCCTTCTACACCATATACTATTTCAGGAGATCTTTGGATCATCAATGCTCTGTCTGGGCTCTGTACGAATGAGGCGCCTAATTTAGAAGTACTCACATATGAAGTCAGCTCATAATTAAGCCAGTTGGAAAGCTGTCCTGTGGCTCCCAATTCATAATTGTTAACAATGATCGGTTTGGTTTCCAGCTGCTGAATGGTTCCCGAAGTTGAGGTTCTCAATATCCTTCCCAATTCATTGATAGAATAGGCTTGTGAAAAGCTTGTAAATAGGTTGATATAAGGCTCTATATTGTAACGTATACCAATATTTCCAACCAAAGCATTATAGTTTAACTTACCGCCTGCTACTGGAATACTTTTAGTAAAAGTTCCGTCACTTTTAATAACAGAAAGCGTATTGAAATCATCAACATTAACTTTAATGTTTTCATAACGAAGGCCTCCTTTGATAGTCAGTTTTTTGAACAGATCAATTTTTGCCAAAACAAAAGGAGCAATATTGGTCATACTCATATTGGGAGTCCAGAAACGGCCGTCTTCGAGTTTTTGTACGGTTTTATCATTCAGGATATCGGCTCCGTAGATAATTTCTCCCTGAGAGTTGGCAGTATTCCAAAGTTGTGTATCTAAATTAAATCTTACTCCAGTTTTTTTGGAAAGAACATTGGATTGTCCGCCATTGAAAAAAGTATCGCTGTATCCGTAAACGGTTTTAAAATCCTGATAATAGAGATTAATATTCAGTGAAGTTCCGGCAAATAAATTTTTATTGTCATAACTTACCCTGATGTTGTGGTTCTTTGGTGTTCCTTGTGGAGTGGTTTCCAGTCCTTTTCCCAGACCTTCTCCAATGGTAGGAGTAATACCGTACTTTCCTGTTTTTAATCCTAAATTCAGGTTTGATCTTGAAGAATATCCAATGTAAGAGGCTTCAATTCTCTGGTTTTCGTTGATATCATACCCCAGTTTCAGCATTCCGTTATAGTTGTCCATCTTTGCTGTGCTGTAAGTAGGGCTCAGCATAACACCATCACCATCTTTCATATACCCTGTTCTTTCATAAGCTAATGAAAGGGTATAGTCAAATTTCTTAATCTTTCCGGATAAAAGCTGGCTTGCCCTTACCCCTAAAGTCCCGCCATAAGGCTGTCCGGTAAGACCTATCTGTGAAATTCCGGAGATGTTCTTATCTGTTTTATTTCTTTTTGTAATATAATTGATGATACCCCCGTCGGCTCCGTTTCCGTAGATGGAAGATGCTCCTTTTATTACTTCAATTCTTTCAATTGCCGAGGGGTCAATTACTCTTAAATCTCTTGCTCCGTTACGAAGTGGAGTAGACTGTGGGATTCCGTCAATCAAAACCAAAACCTGTCTTCCTCTTAAAGTTTGGCCCGTATTGGAGGTCTGCCCCGAATTCGTTCCTAAACTGGGAACGGTATATTGCAGAATGCTGGTAATATCTGAATTGACAGTAAGCTGAGACTGAATTTGTTTTTCTGCTACAACCGTAATGGAACTGGGAACCTCTTTTATATTTTCCTTTTTTCTTGAAGCAGTCATCACCACTTCTTCAACATTTTTGGTCTGTAAACTATCTTTAACCTGTGCGAAAATGGTAGTAGTTCCCAGACAGGCAGCCGATAAAAGTGCTTTTTTCATTATATTTTTTTTCCTTGTTTCTTTCTTTTTCCCCACCAGATCAGAAATCCGGTTACGGGAAGTGAGGTGCAGATAAGACCGGTTATAAACCAGATGATCTTTCCAAACAGTCCAAAATAAGAACCTGTATGGATATCATAATTGGCGTTGGCATATTTTTCTGCGTTGTTAAGCTGTTGATGAGGTTTATTGGCTAGTAGTTTTCCAGAGTATTTATCAAAGGTCAGTAGATTTCTTTCGCTGAATCTTCCATCTTGCCCATAAATGGTTACCGGAAGGTTTTTAAGATCTTTTCCTTTTTTGTTCTTTCCATTTAAAGAAATTCTAAAGCTGGATGATCCGGCATATAATTTTTGAGTCTGTAATGCAGCGATATCCAAAACGTCCTCATTTTTTACCGTTAATGAATCCGGGGACTTGATCTCTTTCTCCTTTGGAAGGTCTATTGATCCGGACAAAGCAAGATTGAACGTGTTTTTAACGTACGGATAAGCAAAATAAATTCCGGTAACGCTTAACAGCAAAGCGATGAATGATGCATAAAATCCTAAGATATTATGAAGATCATAGTTTTTACGCTTCCACGTTTTTACGTTTTCCCAACTGAACCAGAAGCGTCCTTTCCTTGCGTTTTTATTTTTCGGCCACCAAATAATGATCCCGGTAATCAGCATGAATATGAAAAGTACGGTAGGAATTCCCACTACGTATTTCCCCCAGTCCGAATTCAGAAGAAGTCCCCAGTGAATATATTTTAAGATGTTGAAGAAATCATATTTTTCGTTGTAAACGGCAATGATCTCACCGGTATATTGATTAACATATACCTGTTTGTTGATGAGCACTTCCTGAAAATAATTCCAGCCTTTTTTATTTTTTTCATAGTATAAAAAACGGTAAGATTTATTCTTGTCTAAAGGAATTTCAACTGAACTTAGCGGGTAATTTTCATTCAGCTCCAGTGTCACTTTTTCACGAAGCAGATTGATGGATAAAGGTGTTTTATCCGTATCTTCTTTTTTTACATAAATTACCTCCTTACGAAGGCTGGCCTGTACTTCTTCCCTAAAAACATATAAAGTCCCCGTAAGAGAGACTATGAAAACAATGAGACCAACAGACAAACCAAACCACAAATGCAGCTTGGCAGACCATTTCTTTATGGGTGAAACTTTCTTTTTATGATGATGCTTTTTCTTCATAGCAAAAAGTTAACCCTTCGCAGGGCTAACCTTTATTTTTAAAATTTATATCCGATTGATAATCTCCAGTTACGTGGTGCATTATAGATCCATACATACTTATCATCACTTTTGTCATTAGGTGTATTGTAACCCGGATCATAGTAACCGCTGAATAATTTTCTGTTGAATGCATTATTGAGCATCAGGTTGATATCAAACTTTTTAGCTCTGTATGTAATCCCAAAATTGGTGTCGAAATAATCAGGAAGAGATTGATTGCCTGAATTTGTTCCAAACCAGGAAACTCTTCCTCCTTGATATTGATATCCGGCTGAAATTCCGAAACCTTTCAGAATATTGTTACCAAACTGGTAGGTAACCCAGGTGTTCTGAACATTCTTGGCATTACCCGGAGATGCTGCTCCAATAAGCTGAGGGTCATTGTCTTTAATTGTTTTAGCATCGGTGTAAGCATAATTGATAATAACATTAAGCCCTTTTACAATTTCACCTTTCAGATCTGCTTCAAATCCTCTGGCTCTCTGTTCTCCGGAAGCATAATAAAAGGTTTGCGAAGGAGTACTGTTTACAAAATCTTTGGTAAGAATGTTTTTTCTTCTGATTTCATATACTGCGAAGGTCGTATTCCATTTTCCGTTGAACCAGTCTTTCTTTAACCCGAATTCAATATTCTGCCCATTTAAAGGAGCTGTTATAGAACCTGAAATAGTATTGGCTGACTGTGGAGTAAATGTTTTATCAAATATCCCGTAGGCTGAGAAGTTTTCATTAATGGAATAGCTAACACCAACTCTTGGTGTGAATTCTCCCGCAGTATCCGGTTTCACTACTCCAAGGTTCGGATATCCTGCATACGTTGTACCACTGGTATATCTTCCTGCTAAAGTAACACGAAGCTTGTTATTGAACATTTCTATTTGATCCTGAGCATAGTACGAAGTATATTTTACACCTTCATCATCATAGAATGCGGCATTTCTGTTCAGATAATATGCATTTTGAGGCGGAAGTGTGCTTGGATCAACTCCATAAACAATATTTTGAATATTGATAGTACCGCCGCTTCCCATGGCAGAAAAATCTGCATTGTATTTTCTATCTCCGTAATCGAATCCGGCAATGATTTTGTGTACGATGTTTCCTGTTTTCAGACTTCCTCTTAAATACGTCTGGAAAATATGGTTTTTCCCTACAGCCTGCCAGTTGCTAAGGTCTCTTGAAAATAAGTTGGGGTTACCCGGAGTTCTGAAATCTCCCCACCATGAACCTCCGTCATAATTCAAGTCCATATAAGCATATTGCGTACTCCATACCCAGTCTTTGAAAAGTTTCTGATCCAGGCTTAAGAATAAACTTTGATCTTTCACCTTAGTTTCTTTGAAATTCGGATCATTGAAGTTGGTATGAACTCCTAAAGTTGCATATCCTTCTTTTGACATGATGTATGCCCCGGGCTGGTTGAACTTTAAATGCTGGTAATTGTACTGAGCAGTAAACGTTGTTGTTTTTGTAGGCCTGAAAGTAATGGAAGGGGCAATTATTATTTTGCTCGTTTTATCATTTTCTACCCATGATTTATTGGAGCTTCCCATTAAATTGATACGGTAGTCTAAAACTCCGTCTTTAATAAGTACTCCATCCAGATCAGCTTCTCCTCTGAAAAGATTGTAGCTTCCAGTGGTGAAGCGTACACTATTGGCAAACTTTCCGGTAGGTTTTTTGGTTACCACATTATAAAATCCGGCAGGATCTCCCATAGAGCCCATAAATCCGGCAGGGCCTTTTACAAACTCTACTCGGTCAATGATGGAAGCATCAGGATTAATAGGTCCCCAGGTAGATGATACATTCATTCCGTTCATAAAAGTGGCTATACTGGCTCCTCTCATGAAAACGTTAGAGTAAACATTGTCCCAATGTTCCACTTTTCTGGCTCCGCTTACATTACGAACAATACCTTCAGACATATTGAGTGTAAGCTGATCCGCAAGAACCTGAGAACTTACAGATTGTACGTTTTGAGGAAGCTCAAGTATCGGAGTCTGGATTCTTAATGATCCGGAAACTTCATTCAGTTTATATTTTTGATAATACCTTCCGCTGACAACAACTTCTTCTATGTCATTAGATTTGATACTGTCCTTTTTTTGAGCAAAACTTAATATTGAAGTTAATAAGGCAGCTCCTATTGTTATTTTTTTCATTGTTTATAAAGGGGGAAGTAATTATTTTAACAGTTTAGAATTTATAAGTAAAGCTTCCGACTACGTTGGCAAGAGGCTGAGCATTCGCAGTTGTATATCCGTTCCAGTATTTTTCATTCGTAAAGTTGTCTACTTTTACTCCGACTCTGAATTTTGGAGCATCGTAGAATACATTGGCATTCATAACCAGATATTTTGGAAGAATGAATGTTCCCATCGTTGTAGAATTTACGATCTTGTTATCACTGGCGTAATTTCCTCCCACACCGAATCCGAGTCCTTTTAAGTTCCCATCTAAGAACTGGTAGCTGGCATTGAAGTTAACTAACCATGGAGATGATGCTGTTGCAGGTCTTCTGCCAATTACAGAATCATCAGCTTCTGTATATTTCATATCGTTGTAGCTCACCCCGGCAATTACGGAGAACCCTTTAATCAGATAAGCATTTGCTTCCAGTTCAACTCCCTGGCTGGTTAATGAACCGGCCTGTCTTTGGATGGCTCTCCCTTGAGTTGTATATCCAATATTAAGAAGGGTGTTTTTTACTTTGATATTGTAATAACTTAAAGTCGTACTAATTCTTCCCTTAATAAGGCTGGCTTTGAACCCTCCTTCGAACTGGTTGGCTCTTTCAGGATCAGAAAGCGTAAGATTTGAATCCGTATCGGAAACATAGTATCCGTTGCTCGTAAAGCTGTTCTGATAATTTCCAAAGACAGACATCTTATCCTGAATAATTTGGTATACAATTCCAAGTTTTGGAGACCATGCTCCCTGCGTATATGCTGAAGTAACGATTTGCCCAGTCTGGCCACCTTTGAAATCTACATTTTCATAACGTAAGGAAGTAAGGATATTCAATCCGGTGAAGGGAGTTATAACATTGGAAATATAGGCACTGTAAATGTCTTTTTTTCCTACGTTTATATAAGTGTTATTAGTGGCGAAACCTGATTGGCTTTGTAAAGTTTTGTATTTCTCTGCTAGTGTTTGTCCATTTAAATTTGAATAGTTTCCTCCAAACGGAACCCAGTCAAAATCAGTAAACATGAAATATTGATTATCATTCACCCGCATATAATCAAACCCGGCTACTGTTCTGTTTCTTACACTTCCGATTTTAAAATCAGCATTGAAATTCTGTTGCAGCTGCAAATAAGTTCTTTTGCTGTCTTTCGTAGATTGGTCAGCTCTTTGTACTCCTATCTCTGCAGAATTATTCGGATTGGGAGCAAAATAGAAATAAGGATTGAAACCATCTGAATAAGAGTATGACGTACTTACATTAGTTGATGATTTTATATGCTCATTGATTTTATAATTAACCTGTCCGAAAAAATTTCTTGCTTTGGCCGTAGTTTTAAGACCGTCACCCGCATACGTTTGTTTATAATCATATCCCAGTTTTTCCATTTTATCCATGCTGTCTGCTCCTAATTGAGAGCCCGGAAAATAGAAGAAAAATGCAGTTTCCGGGTAAGCGTTCGTCTCGAACATTTCCAGCTCAGTGTTAATTTCTAAATTATCTGTGGGGCGATAGGTTAGGGAAGGAGTGAATGCATAGAATGAATTTTTAGCATTGGTCTTCTGGAAAGTTCCCTGGTTAGTATAAGCGGTATTTAATCGGAATAATAACTTTTTATCATTAGTAAGGGGAGCATTTACATCGGCCTGAACTCTGTAATAGTTATAACTTCCTCCCGCTAAAGAAACCGCTCCACCAAAAGTTTCATAAGGTTTTTTTGTTATTCTGTTCACAACCCCTCCATAAGAGGTTACATTACTTCCGAACAAAGTGGCTGATGGACCTTTTAGGATTTCTATTCGTTCAATGTTTATCGCATCCATTGAGGTGGTAATAGGAGCTACCATTCCATTTCTGATGGAGTTTCCAGCTACAAAACCTCTTAAGTTAATATAAATTCCTCCATCTCCGGCTCTGTTAGTAGCGCTCCACATTTTCTGAGCTCCGGCAACATTCCTGAAAGCATCATCTACTGTGAATAAAAGCTGGTTTTCTAAAATTCCTTTCCCGATTGAAGAATATACCTGCGGATCTTCTATCGCCTTCAGAGGCATTTTGTTAGAATAATCACTATCCTTCTTGACATATGTATTGATGACTACCTCGTCAATGCTTTTTGTGGCTAAAGAATCTTTTTTTTGGGCAGAAACCAGCATTGTTCCCAATGCGGAAGCACAGATCAGTACATTTTTCATGAAAGTCAAATTTTCTGCAAATATATTATTTTTAACTATTCTAAATAAATAATCAAATTGATATTTATCATGAAATTATTATATACTGAATAGTAAAAACCCGCTCCAGTCAATGCTGAAGCGGGTTTTGTGTAGTATTGTTAATTTTTCCTTACGCTGGAATTTCTCCTTTGTATAAGAAAGAAATGATTTCTTTATTTAATTTATCGATCATTTCACTGAATAAGTGGAAAGATTCCTGCTTATAGATCACTAATGGATCTTTCTGCTCGTATACGGCTCCCTGAGAAGATCTTCTCAAGTCATCCATTTCACGAAGGTGAAGTTTCCAGTTTTCATCAATGATTGATAATGTGATATTCTTTTCAAAATCGTTTACTAAGCTTTCACACTGCGTTTCATAAGCTTCTTTTAAATCAGCTACGATAGTCATTGTTTTGTGCCCGTCTGTGAAAGGAACCTGAATCATTTTGAACATTGAACCCTGATTCTGGTATACATTCTCAATGATTGGGAACGATTTTTCTTTCAATAGGTCCAATTTCATTCTGTAGTCTTCCTGAGCAGCTTTGAATAGGATATTGGTAAGGTCCTGAACCGTTTTGCTCTTGAAGTCGTCTTCAGAAACAGGAGATTCCATGGTGAAAGTCTTGATGATCTCATATTCGAAATCTTTATAATTTCCATTTGCCTTTCCTTTCGCAACGATAGAATTAGCAACATCGAAAATCATATTCGTGATATCATATTTCAGGTGGTCTCCAAATAAAGCGTTCTTTCTTCTCTTGTAGATAACATCACGTTGTTTGTTCATTACGTCATCATATTCAAGAAGTCTCTTTCTTGTTCCGAAGTTGTTTTCTTCTACTTTCTTCTGAGCTCTTTCAATAGACTTACTGATCATAGAGTGCTGAATAACTTCTCCCTCCTTATGACCCATTCTGTCCATCATTTTAGCGATTCTCTCAGAACCGAACAAACGCATTAAATTATCTTCAAGAGATACATAGAACTGAGAACTTCCCGGATCTCCCTGACGTCCCGCTCTACCTCTTAGCTGTCTGTCAACACGTCTTGAATCGTGTCTTTCTGTACCGATGATAGCTAAACCTCCCGCATCTTTTACTGCTTTTGAAAGCTTAATGTCGGTACCACGACCTGCCATGTTTGTTGCTATCGTTACTACTCCCGGTTGTCCTGCACCTGCTACGATTTCTGCTTCTTTTTTGTGAAGTTTCGCGTTCAGTACCTGGTGTGGAATTTTTCTTAATTGAAGTGCCTTTGAAAGTAACTGAGAAATTTCAACAGAAGTGGTACCCACCAATACTGGTCTTCCAGCTGCTGTTAATTTTTCAACCTCTTCAATTACGGCATTATATTTTTCTCTGTTAGTCTTATACACTAAATCTTGTCTGTCATGTCTTAAAATAGGACGGTTGGTAGGAATGACCACTACGTCTAATTTATAGATTTCCCAAAGTTCTCCTGCTTCAGTTTCGGCAGTACCGGTCATTCCCGCAAGTTTGTTGTACATACGGAAGTAATTCTGAAGGGTAATGGTAGCAAAAGTTTGGGTAGCCGCTTCAATTTTTACATTTTCTTTCGCTTCAATCGCCTGGTGAAGACCGTCTGAATAACGACGTCCCTCCATGATACGACCTGTCTGCTCATCAACGATTTTTACTTCCCCATCAATAACTACATACTCATCATCT
This sequence comes from Chryseobacterium sp. Tr-659, assembly GCF_011752975.1. GTDB lineage: Bacteria > Bacteroidota > Bacteroidia > Flavobacteriales > Weeksellaceae > Chryseobacterium. The sequence continues at coordinate 88,165 of NZ_VWWP01000013.1, forward strand.
TTTTCAAATAATGTATAAGCTTTCAATAGCTGGCTCATCGTGTGAACACGTTCAGATTTTTCAGCAAAATCAGCAAAAAGTCTTTCCTTAGCTTCAAATTCATCCTCTTTAGAAAGGTTTTTAGCTTCCACTTCAGCAATTTCAGTTCCGATATCCGGAAGTACGAAGAAGTTAGGATCAGAGTTTCCTTGAGACATGTATTCAACACCTTTGTCTGTAAGGTCAACCTGATTGTTCTTTTCCTCGATAACGAAGTAAAGATCTTTATCTACGATCGGCATATCACGGTTGTTGTCCTGCATATATTGCGCTTCAACTTTCTGAAGCAATGCTCTGTTTCCGCTTTCCGATAAGAATTTGATTAATTGTCTGTTTTTTGGAAGACCTCTGTATGCCTGAAGCAATTTGAATCCTCCTTCTTTGGTATTTCCTGCAGCGATTAATTTTTTCGCTTCATTGAAAATGGCAGAAACTGTTTTCTTTTGTACTTCAACGATTCTGTCGATAGAAGGCTTAAGAACATCAAACTCCTGTCTGTCTCCCTGAGGAACCGGACCGGAAATAATCAAAGGTGTTCTTGCATCATCTACCAATACAGAGTCAACCTCATCCACGATAGCAAAGTTAAGTTCTCTTTGTACCAGTTCTGAAGGTGAAGTTACCATGTTATCTCTCAGGTAATCGAAACCGAATTCGTTGTTCGTTCCGTAAGTAATATCTGAGTTGTATGCTTTTCTTCTTCCGTCAGAGTTAGGCTGGTGGTTATCGATACAATCGATAGACATTCCGTGGAACTGGTAAAGAGGTCCCATCCATGCCGAGTCTCTCTTCGCAAGATAGTCGTTCACGGTTACAACGTGTACTCCTCTTTCAGGAAGTGAATTTAAGTAAATAGGTAATGTTCCTACCAAAGTTTTACCTTCACCGGTTGCCATTTCGGCAATTTTACCGCTGTGAAGAATAATACCTCCGATAAACTGAACATCATAGTGGACCATATCCCAAACTACAGGAGTTCCGGCTGCGTCCCATGAGTTTTTCCAAACAGCTTGGTCTCCCTGAATTTCAACGAAATCTTTCCCTGCAGCAGCGAGTTCTCTATCCCAGTCACTTGCTGTTACACGGATTTCTCCATTCTGAGCCCATCTTCTTGCCGTTTCTTTTATCAATGCAAAAGCTTCGGGAAGAACCTGAATCAGAACTTTTTCTTCAATCTCATATGATTCTTTTTTTAGAGACTCAATTTTTGAGAAAAGAGCTTCTTTTTCGTCAACGTTTGTTGAATTTTTTATCTGCTCTTTAATCTGTTCTATTTGAGCTGTGATCTTGCTGGTTGAAGATTTTATATTCTCTTTAAACTCAGCCGTTTTTTGTCTCAACCCATCATCCGACAATTGTTGAATGTTAGGTTCTACAGCTTTGATTTTTGTTACAACTTTTTTTACTTCTTTTAGGTCCTGCGCTTTTTTGTCTCCCAAAAACCCTTTAAGAACTTTGTTTAAAAAACTCATAAATTATTTGCTTTATGCTTAATGCAAAATGCTTTAAGCGTTTTAAATAACACGCTTATCGTGTAAATTAATATATAAAAAAGGGCAAAAAAGCTCTAAGCATGCAGCCTAAAGCTTATCGCTTTATTAATATTCGTCCTCGTTCCAAAGGAAGTCTTCATCTGTTGGATAATCGCTCCAAACTTCCTCGATAGATTCATAAATTTCTCCTTCATCTTCAATAGCCTGAAGGTTTTCAACTACTTCCATTGGTGCACCAGTTCTGATTGCGTAGTCAATAAGCTCTGCTTTTGTCATTGGCCAAGGTGCGTCACTTAGATATGAAGCTAATTCTAATGTCCAGTACATAATTTTCTAATTTTTTGCAAAAGTATAAAAATAGGTTGTATAATAAACTTTTTTATACTTGATTTTCAATTCTTTTTATAATTTTTTCTTATAAATGACTGTCATAACCGGATGGCAGCTATGTCATCAATTTACTTAATGTCGTTTTCTCAAAAACCATTCCACAAATTTTTTTATGCCATTTTGGAAGTCTGTGCCAGGGTGATATCCTATTAAATCTTTCGCTTTGGTAATATCGGCATTGGTTTTTATGACATCTCCGGGCTGCATTGGCAGAATTTTTTTATTGGCAGTTTTTCCCAAAGCATTTTCCAGCGTTGTTACCATTTCGGATAAAGTGACTACTTCGTTTTCTCCAAGGTTAAGGATCTCATAAACTCCGTTATTCTTTTCAAGATAAAGGATGGATCGGAGTATTCCGTCAATTATATCATCTATATAAGTATAATCTCTCGCGGTATTTCCGTCACCATAGAAAGGGATCTCTTGTTCATTGGAAATTAGTTTTGCGAATTTATGAATGGCAAGGTCGGGTCTTTGTCTTGGGCCATAAACTGTAAAAAACCTAAGCTGGATCATATCTATATGATAAAGCTTATGATAAACGTGCCCTATTACTTCACCGCTTTTCTTAGTTGATGCGTATGGAGAAATAGGATTGTCTACATTATCTGTTTCAGAAAAAGGAGTTTTTTCATTATTTCCATAAACACTTGAAGAGGAAGCACAAATAAATTTTTTAATATTAAAATCTTTACATAACTCCCAGAGGTTCATTGTTCCTCGTACATTTACCTCTTCATATTCCAAAGGTCTTTCAATAGATGGGCGGACACCTGCAAGCGCAGCAAGATGAATCACCATATCGATGGAATGATTTTTAAAGATGTTTTCAAGTCCGTTTTTATCCCGGATGTCCTGATAATAAAGAGTGTATTGCCCGGTGTTAGAGAGAGAAATTAAACGGTTGATATCCTTGGTTTTATCGGAGAATTCAAAATCCGAAATTTTCCCGATAGACTCTAAAGTATTTTTAATTTTTACCTGATAGGGATAGAAATCATCAAAATTGTCAATGTTTATGACAGAATGTCCATTTCTTAATAATTGTTCAATTAAATGGGAACCAATAAATCCACTGCCACCTGTTATAAGATAAATCATCTGTAGTTTTTATTAACACAAAAATATAAATTTTACCTTTGGAAAAATATAATCATTAAATTTACTTAAAAAAGTAATATAAATATAATATGCAGTTTCAGGGGCAAATTTTAAAAATGACGAGCTACGATGCAAAGCCGGTCCAATATTATCTCAATCTTTCAGGGGATCTGATCCATATGAATGAGTTATTTGGAAAGGAGCTCAGTATAAAACATATCGGATTTCAATGCGTGAACTGTGGCGAAAATAAACCTATTTACAGAATGGGCTTTTGCAAAAGCTGCTTTTTTGAAAGTCCTTATGCAAGTGATACTATCATTCGTCCGGAGCTGTCAACCGCTCATTTAGGGGTGGCAGAACGTGATCTTGAGGTTGAAAAAGAAATTCAGCTTCAGCCGCACACGGTTTATCTGGCGTATACCGGAGATGTGAAAGTAGGAGTAACCAGAAATACACAAATCCCGACAAGATGGATTGATCAGGGAGCTACTTTTGCTTTACCAATTGCCAGAACGGAAAACCGGTACGAAGCCGGAATGATAGAAGTTGCTTTAAAAGACCATTTACCAGATAAAACAAATTGGAGAAAGATGCTTCAGGATGATTTCGAAGGAGAAATCGATCTTGCAGACTTCAGACAAAAGATCAAAGAATATTTTCCTGAAGATTTCCAGAAGTTCTATAGTGAAGGAGAAGAATTATGGATGTTTGATTATCCTTTTGAAAAACCTGAGAAAGTAAGCTCGTTTACTTTAGATAAAAAGCCTGAATTTACAGGTAAGCTTGTCGGGATCAAAGGGCAGTATCTCGGATTTGAAGGAGGAAACTTTATTAATGTAAGAGGACATGAAGGATATGTGATAGAACTAGGAATACAATAAAAAAAGCATTAGAGCCAAAGCTCTAATGCTTTTTTATAATTCATGTTGTTATGAAAGTGCTGAATATTCAATTGAGCGAATTTCACTTAATAATTGAAGTTTAGGGTATATAAAGCAATCTAAAATACTGATGCAGCTAAAATATGGGGTAGAAATAAAAAGTTTAGTAACTTGCACTGATTCCGAGAGAAAAGCCGGCGCTTTCAGGTACAAATCTGCATACTCCTCCTACACAGAGTAAACCTCCTCTTTGTCTGCCATATGAAGCCTGAATCCGGGTGCTGTTTTTTCTGAAAACCACTCCTCCGGTATAATAATGTATTTGTTTTTCTTTATCAGGGTTACCATAATTGTAAAGGTCATTGATAAAGCAGGACCAGTTTTTATTGAAATTGTATTCGAAAAGTCCGGCTGCCCAATTTCCATGATATCCATTTGCCCATTGATGTTGAAGTTCTAATTTTACTGAATTCTTAGAGAATTTATAAATATTATCTAAAACTAGAGTTTGTGCTTTTACTTTACCCGAAGTTTCCTCTGTTCTGTAGGTGTTATAGAATTGATTAATAAGAACTAAAGCGATTTTCCAGTTGTCTTTAAGTCTGGTTCTGATATCCAGACTCTGGTCAGAATAGTATTTTTCTCCTAATGCGAGAAAGGCTGTTGTATAATCTCTGACGTTATTGATATAAGAACGATAGGTTCCTTTCAATCCATACCAGTTGGAAATATTTAAGGATAAATCCATTCCGTATTTTCCACCAAGCAATGTTCCTTTTTTTATTTTGTAAAAAATATCAAACTGAGAACCTATCTCTCCGGATTTTTTTTGTGGAAGAAAGGCAAGCCTTGGTTGAGCCTGATATACATAAATGTTAGCCAGGCTGTAATCATATTGTTTAGTGAGAGCCGGAACATAATTAAGAACAGCGTTATGATAGATGTTTCCGATTTGATCTCTCTGAGAATAGAAATTAAAATTTTCGAGTCTCCTTAAACTGGCAATAATCCCAAACCGCTCCGTTGCATAAGAAAGGTTGATTAGATAAGCATTTCCGGGAAATATATTGCTAGGATCCAATGCTGAAACCTGCTTGATATTATCTTTGGTCTTATAGAGGTATTCAAATTCCAAAGCGAACTTAGAATATTCCATTTTAATGCGTGAAGAATAGATACTTACATTTTTGGGATATAAAGGATTTTCCTGATTATTTTCATATTTATTTACATAGCTGAACCCTATGCTTGATGTGAAGTTTTTCATTTTTGTCAGAGAATCCAGCTTAAGTTCTGTATCCAATCCTGCAACAAGCCCATTTGAAAGATTGAATCCTAATCTTTGTCTTCCTAGTAGGGCTTTTATAGTTATAATTTGATCAGGATCATTATATTTTATTTTTCCTCCCAATAAGGAATTTGCAATCCCTAGCTGCTTATCTTCCCACACACGAAGTGCGAGACCGCTTCCAAATTGTTCATAAAAGTGTCCTAAAGTAACATCTATTCCTGCTTTTTCATTATTGTAATTCACAAAATAGGTTCCCAGATTGGTTTTGTTTAATGCAGGAGAGTAATTAAGGAGAGCTTTTGGCTCGTAAGATTCGAGCTGGGCACCAATTGTAAAGCTGTTGAGTTTATAATTAATATTCAGGTAATTGTTTGATCTTAATCTTTGATCAGCTTCGCTTTCAGAAAGTTTTATTTTGTTGTCATCAACATAATATTGTGAATTTGATTCCAGATTTACGGATAATTGGCAAATGACTTTAATACTGAAAAAAAGCATTATTACAGTAATAAACTTGTTCTGCATAACAATTAAGGTGTTGTATTATATTCTTTGATTTTTTTTATCAGTTCATCTTCATCCCCTGGAGAATAGCCTACATGAGAATAAACAATTTTTCCCTTGTGTAGAATAATAACATGAGGTATGCTATTGATATTAAGAGCCCGCTTTAGGGTTTGATTAGGATCGAGAAGTATGGTATAGGGCCAGCCTTTACTTTTTGCAACAGTTTTCACCTTTGAAGTAGTACGTGCATCATCCGTTGAAACAGCATACATACTAAATTGGCTTTCTTTCTGCCAGTCTTCATATTTCTCATTAATGGTTGTTAATTCTTCCATACACGGCAGACACCATGTCGCCCAAAAACTCATAACAACAGGTTTTGAAGAATCAATTTTTGAAACATTGAGTTTTTCACCATTTAAAGTATTAACAGATACATTTGGTACTTCCTGAGCAAGACAGAAATCCAGACTTAGAATTAAAAATCCAGCTAAAATTATTTTCAACATAATTGTTTGTTTTTTTGATTACAAATATATTATTTTATTGCTATTATCAAAATAAATTTATAGTTTTGTTGTGAAAAACATTCCAAAAACACATTTTTATTGATTTATTTTCAATGAAAATGAGAAAATTTTACACTTTTTATTAATGTTGACTTTATAAAATTTTAAAAACACTCTTTTCTAACTAAATAATTTATAAAAAAATGCAAAAAAAATTATTATTTCATTTCGTGGTGATTATTTTTATGCTGTCAATCCTTTCGTGCAAAGGATCTGAGAGTGATGAAGGTGATACTGTAGCAACTTATATCATTATATCTTCGGAAGGAGGTAACGAGAAATTATTAGGAAAAACATTTACATTTAAAGTAAAAGATAATCTGAACCATGATATTACTACAATGACGGAGATTTATATCAATGGACAGTTAATCAACGGAAATCAATATACTCCACCAGAGAAAGGGGTCTATACTGTGAATGCAAAATATCAGGAACTCCCTGTAAATCCCATCTTGGTAAATGCACTCATTAATGAAGGTATAAATTTTAAACACAGAATTTTATATGAGGATTTTACAGGTACATGGTGTGGAAACTGTACCCGTGCCGGTGCAAGAGCTAAAAACTTAGCATTACAAACTGATGACGGTTTTGTTTTTATGGGGGTTCATGGTCCCAGCGGGCAAGATCCATGGTCTAATACAACAAGTACAGAGCTTGAGCTTTTTAAGAATGTTACCGGTGCGGATCTGGGCTGGCCAACAATGTTTATCAACAGAAATACAATGTGGGAGGATACAGAAAACTATACGGATATGTCGGTGCCGCTGTCCCAGCTGAAAGCATTCAGTAAAGTAGGAATTAAAATAGGTTCTGTAGTTTCTGGGAATTTGCTGAATATTAATGCGCAAATCTCATTTGCTCAGGATTTTACAGGTCTTAAAATTGCTGCCTTTATGGTAGAGGATGAACTGGTCGGTAAACAAAAAAATTATATTCCGGCATTAGGACCTCCTACTATTTATGACTATGTCCATCATAATATTTTGCGTAATAGATTGACTTCTTCAATTGCGGGAGAAAATATCCCGGGTAATGAAACTGTAATTTCAAATGAATACTCAAGATCATTTCAATTTTCTATCCCTACAGATTATAATCGCAATCATCTTAAAGTAATCGTGATGATACTGGATGGAAGCGGTTCCGTTTTGAATGTTAGAGAAGAAAAGATTGGTATAACCAACAACTATGAATTCTTATAAAACTTACTTCATTAAATATTAACAACTTAAAAAACTACTAAATGAAAAAGATTCTATTTATGGCATGTATTCTGATCTTCGGAATACATCAATCACAGACTTATTATAGTCAGGATTTTAATACAACAGGACTGAATGGCTGGGTGAGTACAGATCTCGACGGGGATGGACAACAATGGGCAAACTTGAATGCCTCAAGTATAGACCCTAACCTGGGAAGTGGATCCTTGGTTTCCTTTTCCTATCAAAATAATCAGGCACTTACTCCCAATAATTTAATTACTTCGCCATTAATTGATTTAAGCACGGTTACTGCAAGTAATGTTTATCTTATTTATGATCAGGCAACAAATCCGAATTATCCAGCAGAGAAATATTCTGTTTACGTAACTTCATCCAATGTTCCTGCTACCATTACTGCTTCTACCCCGGTTTACACTGAAACGGTTGCTTCAGGAGCGGTACAGAACAAATCAATTAATCTGTCTCCCTATATAGGACAGCAGGTGTATGTCTCATTTAGACATTATGACTGTACTGATAATTTCTATCTAATCATAGATAATGTTAAGGTAAAAACTGTTGGAGATAATGATATTACGGTTAAAAAAATTGCTTTAGACCGGTATGGGCTTGCCAATGCAAATTATACCATCAAAGCAACTGTAAAAAATAATGGAGCACAAAGTGTTAACAATATGGCTGTTAACTGGACTGACGGAACAGGGGATCATCTTTCTACCATTCCATTAGCATCCCCACTAGGTACGGGGCAGGAAATTACAGTTAGCCATCCGATTGCTGTAAATTTTGCTTCAGTTGCGGATCGAAATATCAATTTTACTATTACTCAGGTAAACGGGTTGTCAGATTCTTCTCCTGCGGATAATGCGATGGCTACAAAATTTGCCACTGTAAGCCAGAATTCCCCTAAAAAAGTTGTGATTGAAGAGGGAACAGGAACATGGTGCGGGTATTGCCCTAGAGGTGCGATCGCAATGCAGAATGCTACTAATAATTTTCCTAACGATTTTATTGGAATTGCAGTGCATGGAGGAAGTAATAGTGAGCCAATGAAAGTGACGGAATATGCGGATGCCGCAAACTTTCCGGGCTTTCCAACCTTAAATGTAGACAGAACCTTGTTAGGAGAAGATGTTTCTACTGATTTTTCACCTGTAGTTAATGCAAGAAAAACTTTAATAGTACCAGCTGCGTTAAGTGCAACTTCTACACTGGCAGGGCAAACCCTTACATTAAATGCTTCGGCAGTTTTCAGATCGAACTTCACCAACGCCAGCTATAGATTTGCAGTAGTAATGATAGAAAACGGAGTTACAGGTACAACTGCTGCTTACAATCAGGTTAATTACTATGCGGGAAATGCTATGGGACCTATGGGAGGATATGAAAATAAACCTAACCCAGTGCCTGCTGCAGATATGGTTTATGATCATGTAGGAAGAATGTTATTGGGAGGCTATGCCGGACAGGTGGGCTCAATACCAGCTGTGATTACTGATGGGCAAACTGTGAATTATACATTTACAGCCGATATCCCGGCAAATTATAATCTAAATAAAATGAAGGCGGTATTGCTTCTCATCGATAGTGCAACAGGCGAGATCGCTAATGCAGCAGGACCTTTTGCTATTACAGGTTCATTAGGTGTAAAAACTAATGAAGCAGAAAACAGAGAGATCACAATATATCCTAATCCGGCAAAAGATTACATCAAAGTACAGGCAAAAGGAAAAGTTGATTTAAAGATCCTTGATGCTAATGGAAGAATTGTTTTGGAAAAAGCCGGAGTAGAGCCTGATACTTCTGTTTCTACACAAAGCTTAATAAAAGGGGTTTACCTGATATCTTTAAAAGAAAAAGGTTCAGAGCCAATAACTAAAAAATTAATTATTAAATAACAATTTCAAAATTCAGGGAGAACTGTTTAAGATCTTCCTGAATTTATAAAAAGCTTATGAAAAAAAATCATTTTATATATATAGTGTGCGCTTTTCTGTGTTTTTATGGAAAGGCCCAGATTGCTTTAGCAAAAGAAGATGGTACCCCCATAAATAACGGACAGGTCATTACTTTCAATACAACAAATGAAGTGCCTGCAAATCTGCATTATAAAATTAAGAATATATCGTCTTCTCCTGTAAATGTTCGTATAAAGGTGGTAAGCATTGTTAATGCAACGGGAAGCGATTTTCAATTTTGCTACCAGACTACCTGTCTGCCTTTTGTTTCGGCAAATGGTATATATCCGGCTAATACAAAGCCTGCAATTAATATAGGAGCCAATTCGGAAGTTTCCAATGGGTATACCATGTGGAATTTAGATGCCGGATCAGGAGCGTTCCCTATTGATTATGTAATAAAATATTATACGGTGGACTCTTTTAATAGTGAATATGGTACTCCTGTAACATTTACCTACAGATATGATCCTAATGCAGTCTTAACAGTCGCTGATGTAAAAAAGGAAAAAAATCTTTTTGTAGAAATTCCCACAACAATTGTCCAGAATAATATTCAGATTGCTTCCAAAGAAGATGTTTCTTATGTATTATATAACATGGAAGGACGTAGAATAATAAAAGGAGAATTAAAAAAAGGAAAACAGGTAATAGATATTTCTGGACTTAATTCCGGAACATATATGGTCGTTGTTAATAACAAACAAAATGAAATCATTTCCAAGAAGATTATTAAGAGTGACTAGTTGGTAGAATTAAGACTTAATTTCTAAAAAACAGGCAGTCTAAAATAAAGGCAGCCTGTTTTATTAATCAGTAAAACGGTATAAAATGAATATCGATAAAAGTATTATTTTATGGATTCTTGTTAATTTAACATCGAGAGCATGAGTGGAATTAAAATGTCTCCTGATAAATCCTTATATTTAAGGTGTGTAAAACTAAAATCACAATATGAAAAAATGGGTTAAAAGGCTATTGATAAGTTTCGGAATCCTGGCGGGAGTTCTTCTTGCTACAAATTTCGGACTGAACATATGGCTTAAAACCCAGCTTCCTGACTTTATCAAAAAGAATACGGATTATAAAATTTCTTATAAAACCTTAGATGTAGATCTTGGAACCGGAAATATTTTGGCTTCCGGTATTTCCGTCAACAGCAAAAATCCACAAAATACAAACGTAATAGGTCTTCAGGGAACTATTGATACTTTAAAGATCAGTCGTTTTGGAATTTATGATGCTATTTTCAATAAAAGGATAAGTTCTTCAGATCTCTTATTAGCCAGCCCTAATCTAAATGTGATTCTTGCAAAACCAGTAGATCGTAAAACAGGAAAAAAAAGAAATCCGTTTTTATTTGAAAATATCCGCATTAATAGAGGGAAGATTGCCATTTTCAGGCACACCAAACAAAAAATTCTATCTGTACAGCAATTAGATCTGTTGGTAGAGAATTTACAGATGACAGAAGAGTCTCTGGAAAATAAATTACCCGTAGTTTTCGACAGTTACAGTATTAAAGGGAAAGATTTCTTTTTTCGGCCCAATGAAACGTATGCGATAACGATCAGTACAATCAATACAGCAGATGGGCAGATGTCAGTCGAAAATTTCAGATTGATTCCTCTTTTATCATTCCTGCAGTTTAAAAAGTTTTATCCTCAGAAAAGTAAACTGTTTGAATTTTCTATTCCTAAAATGGATTTCAAAGGTGTGGCTTTGAATAAGAATAAAGTTTCCCTTACCAATGCGGATTTTCAAAATCCTGTTTTAACGGTGTATAATACTGGAGTAAAAGGCAAGAAAACAGAGAAAAAATCAAACTTTGAACTCGATTTACAAAATATTCAACTCAAGAATGCAGTTATTAAAATCAGTAAACCGGATGGAAATAAGCTTTTATCTGCCGGAAGTCTTAATTTAAGTATCAGTCAATTGGTGTTTAATAAAGAAACATCAGAGCAGGTAATCCCTGTTGGTTATAAAGATTTCTTATTTTCAGGAAAAGGTATTGAATATTCCAGCCATCAGAATATATCCGTTGAAAGTATGGCTTTAAGCCCTGAAAGTGGAGAAATTAGAAATGTCTCAATGACATCAGAAACTCCGGCTGATGGTAAAACAACAATGGATGTAAAAACTGATCATATCGCTTTTAATATTAATAAGCTTGAATTCATCAATAAAAAACTAAATCTGGATATTAAAGATCTTCTCGTTGAAAATATAAAAGGGACAATAAAGGCTGGAGAAAAAAAGTCGGATAAAACTTCAACTTCAGGCATTATACAATCCGTTCTTATCAGAAAAACCACCTTGAGAAATTCTGATATTATCTATGATAAAGGAAAAGAACCGCTGGCTTTTCATGACCTCAATGCTACACTTAATAATATTGAACTGTCTCCAAAATCCAATAATCAGGGATTATCCTTTAAAGTAAAAGATTATTTCCTTACCACCAGAAATTTTGCTTACAAAACACAGTTCTATAATATGAGTGTGGGGCTTCTGAAGCTGAATAAAAATAAAGTTCAGATCAATAATTTTGCCATGAAACCTCTTGTTTCGAGAGCTCAGTTTATCAAAATGATACCCGTTGAAAGAGATTTATTTGATTTGAAAGCAGCACAGATTACCGCAGAAGGATACTGGGACTTGTTTTCCCGGAATAAATCTATCAATGCTTCCCGAGTGGAGATTCAATCTGCAGATGCTAATATTTTCAGAAGTAAAGTTCCAAAAGATGATCCCAAAGTAAAAGCTTTGTATTCAAAAATGCTCCGTTCCATCAAAATTCCAATGACCGTTAGTAATCTTGATCTGAAAAATTCAATTCTGGTATATGAAGAAGATACCCCGGAGAGTATGGGACCGGGGAAACTAACATTCAGTAATTTTAATATGAATGTTAAAAACCTGAATTCTGCCAAAACAAAAGGAAAACCCACGAAAGTGGATATCAAAATCAATTGTTCTTTTATGAATTTGTCTCCGCTTTCCGTAAACTGGAGCTTTGATGTGGCTGATCAGAAAGATGCGTTTGTTATTTCAGGAAGAACCTCTAATCTCCCTGCGAGCGGAATCAACCCTTTTATCAGGCCTTATCTTCACGTTACCGCGACTGCCGGAACTATTCAGGAAATGGTTTTCAGTTTTAAAGGAAACCCTGCCGGATTGCATGGGACCTTCAATCTTAAGCATAAAGATTTAAAAATTGCCGTTTTAAATAAACATAACCATGAAAAGAAAGGTTTTCTGACTGCTGTTGCTAATGTTTTCCTGAAGTCAGATTCCGGGAGATTTCCTGAGTCAGTTGCTGTAGAAAATGTAGAGCGCGATCCTACAAAATCGTTCTTTAACCTTTTCTGGAAAGGAATTGAACAAGGCTTAAAGAAAACCTTGATTGGTAAAAATGTGGAGAAAACTGAGAAAACAGTAAAAAATGCAGTCTCCTCTGTAAAAGAAATGAAGCACTCTGTCCAGGAGATTAAACAGGAAATTAAAAATAAAAAAGAAGCTCCAAAGCCGGAAGAAGAGCAAAAAAAAGAGAAGAAAGGATTTTTGAATAATATATTTAAGAAAAAGGAAAAAGATAGTATAAAAAAATAACTCTCTAAACCATTAAGGAATAAAATGTTTGCTGATATATTGAATTTTATTCGAACAGAAGTAATGGTTTAGAGAATCTATATAGATATTTGAATTTAAAAATTGAATTCATCACTTTCCAGTACAGGAATATTTCTTAAGAATTCGTCAAACTTTTCACCGGGATAATTACTGTCTGCTCCATAAGAATCTATAATCATACCTCGGTTTCCTACTGTATCTTTCACTACATACAGCACAGCACTATCATCAGGATTACTGTCTCCTTCAAAACGATATGTTTTCAAAATGATCAGCTCAGTTGGCAGGTAAATTTTATCCGAATTTTCAAATTTCATTTCAGAATTTGAATTCATTCTGAATTCCCTGTGTATTCCTCTTTCAGAAAGCGTTTGCATGACTTGGCTTAAGGTGGTCATTCCGTCGATGTTTTCTGGATTTTCCATAATAATATTTTTTTAATATGTACAATAATTACACCATTGCGTTTCTAAATATAAGAAAAATAACAGATTATAATTTTCTTAAAGATAAAGTTTAATGTTAACAAAATTTATAATTTAAAAAAATTAAATAGGTATACTTTTTGCAATGGTATCAATAATAAATCAAAGAAAATATGAAAAAAGAAGTTGGAGTTTTACTGGCAGGGGGAGTTGGTCTTTTGGCAGTATTAAGTTTAATAAGTATAAAAAAGATATTGACAAAAAAAAATAAAAAATATAGTGATTCCTATTCGGATTATCACAGACACTTTGATGAAAAAAACCACGAAGATGAAAACCACGGAGTGGAACTATACGCAGTGAAGTAGTAAAAAAATATATTTAATTATGTTTAAATCCAACGCTTTTGAAAGTGTTGGATTTTTTTTGTGGAAAACTTTAATGTTAAAACTCATTATTATATGAAAATTCCAGTCTAATTTTACATCAGAATGCAAAACGAAAATTTCATAAAAGGTCAGGGTGCTCAGCGAAATGTAATCAATCGTTTCGACAGGTATACCTATGAGCCTGATGATGAAGATTTCGAAACGGTAAAGACTTCTTTTACGGAAGTTTTTCCAAAAACAATTGTAAACCAGGTGAAAAGCGAAGATCTCCCCATGGAATATTCCATGAATCCTTATCAAGGATGCGAACACGGTTGTTCTTATTGCTTTGCTAGACCCACTCATGAATATTGGGGGTATAGTGCAGGAATTGATTTTGAAAGAAAGATCATGGTGAAAAAAAATGCTCCTGAGTTATTGGAAAAATTTTTTCAGAAGAGAGGATACAAAGCTGCACCAATTTTACTATCCGGAAACACAGATTGCTACCAGCCCGCAGAAAGACAGTTTGAAATTACCAGAAAATTACTGCAGGTTTGTCTTGATTACAGACATCCTGTCAATGTTCTGACAAAAAATGCTCTGGTGCTGAGAGATATTGATATTTTAAAACCCCTGGCAGAACAAAACCTGGTTTCAGTTTCACTGAGCATTCCTACAATCAATGAAGAGCTGAGAAGAAAGATGGAGCCGCGGACGAGTTCTGCAAAAAATAAACTAAAAGCTATAGAAATTCTTTCAGAACATAATATTCCGGTACATGTTATGGTAGCTCCTATCATTCCCGGGCTTAATAGTGATGAGCCTTTGAATATTTTGAAAGCCATTTCCGATGCAGGAGCTTCAGGATTTGGATATACGTTGGTACGGTTAAATGATACGGTTGAACCGGTTTTTGTCAATTGGATTGAGTCTCATTTTCCAGACAGAGCTCAGAAGGTTTTAAACCTAATCCGTTCTATGCGTGGGGGGAAACTTGGTGACAAAAGATATTTCGAGAGACAAAGAGGAGAGGGGAATATTGCAGAGATGATTCATACAACATTTAAAATAGGAAGAAAGAAATTTTTTGAAGGAAAAGAATTTCCCAAGCTTTCCACTGCAAACTTTACCGGAGCCAAAGATCAGCAATTAAGATTATTTGATTGATAATCGATACATATAATAATAGTATGTTCTAATTGTGTGGTTTCACCTTTCCTTTTTTATTCAGGAGCTATTTCCTGCTATCCATTTCTACTCCTCGCGCCGTTGTTCCCGCATCAAGACCAAGAGCTGTCCCTTGTTTACTGCGGGGTAACCATTTCTATCAGGGCTAGAGTAGAGGAGGTTAATAAGCCGTAAGCCATACCTCATTAATAACCATTCTTCCTATTCTCCCCCCACCCCGCCCACGCCCGAGCCCTTCCTCCAAACAAATGTTTAAAATTTTTGTTTCTGCGTTTCAGTGGATTAGGCTTAAAATGCGTTGTAATATGAAATTTAAGTTAACAAAACTTGTTTTGCGTGTTAATAAGTTATTATCTTTGCCCCACTGAAAACGAGAGATTATCAGTAAGCGCAGAAGAGGCTTTTAAATAAGCAAAAACATGAGTCTACTTTAAGAAACAGGCGAAAAAAAACTTTAACTTTTTATCAAATAAAAGTTGTGAGATAAAAAAGAGTTTGTATCTTTGCAGTCCCAAATAATGGGAGCGCAGGAGTAGGAGATTGAGGGTTAAGAGAGAGCTTAAGGTTACTT
>NZ_VWWP01000014.1 GCF_011752975.1 Chryseobacterium sp. Tr-659
TTATTTACCACACTTCATCAGCGACAGAGTCGCTTTTCTTTGCAACCTTAAAATAAAACGATCAATTAAGAAAGCTTTGCGTTTATTTTTCAATTTTAAAAGCCATAATCCTATGCATTTTTACTGCAACTTTTATTTTTGTTAAATGTAAAGCATTTTATTTTTGGAACGCAAAGCTTTATTTTTACAATAATATATTTTGAGGCAGCTAAGAATGAATCGATTTTCAATCGATTAGATAAAGCTCTTGTTTTATTTACCACACTTCATCAGCGACAGAGTCGCTTTTCTTTGCAACCTTAAAATAAAACGATCAATTAAGAAAGCTTTGCGTTTATTTTTCAATTTTAAACGCCATAATCCTATGCATTTTTACTGCAACTTTTATTTTTGTTAAATGTAAAGTACTTTATTTCTGGAACGCAAACCTTTATTTTTATAATAATATATTTTGAGGCAGCTAAGAATGAATCGATTTTCAATCAATTAGATAAAGCTCTTGCTTTATTTACCACACTTCATCAGCGACAGAGTCGCTTTTCTTTGCAACCTTAAAATAAAACGATCAATTAAGAAAGCTTTGCGTTTATTTTTCAATTTTAAAAGCCATAATCCTATGCATTTTTACTGCAACTTTTATTTTTGTTAAATGTAAAGCACTTTATTTCTGGAACGCAAAGCTTTATTTTTATAATAATATATTTTGAGACAGCTAAGAATGAATCGATTTTCAATCGATTAGATAAAGCTCTTGCCTTATTTACCACACTTCATCAGCGACAGAGTCGCCTTTCTTTGCAACCTTAAAATAAAACGATCAATTAAGAAAGCTTTGCGTTTATTTTTCAATTTTAAAAGCTATACTCCAGCAGCTTACAGTTCCTCGAAATGACAAATTCGTTATGTATTCTTCAATGCAAGTACCTCAGCCGGATTTGCAAAAGCTCCCCCATCTGTAATTGCTGAAGAATGAAAATAATTCGCTTTTGTAAATGCTCTTAATGCTTCAATATTCGAGGAACGAAGTCCGCCCCCTACAAGAATTTCTATTCTTCCGTCAGAAAGCTCAACTAAAGTTTTCAGATTTTCTTTTCCTTCTGATACATTAGGTTTCTGGCCGGAAGTGAGAATAGTTTTAAAACCGCATTCTATTACGTTTTCCAAAGAATCTTCCAGGTTTTTTGCTCTATCGAAAGCACGGTGAAAAGTACATTGAAGTGGTGCAGCCAATTCTACCAAAGCTTTATTCTGCTCTATATTCACTTCATCATTTTCATCCAGAATTCCAAATACGAAACCATCTACATTCAATGATTTCAATTGAATAAGATCATTTTTCATCTGTTCAAATTCTTTTTCCGAGTAGGTAAAGTCTCCTCCTCTCGGACGAATCATTACAACAATAGGAATATTGATTTGTTCTCGAAGTTCCTTTGTTATTTCAAAACCGGGAGTCGTTCCTCCTTCACTTAATCCATCACATAATTCAATTCTATCTGCTCCGTTTTCAAAAGCTATCATTGCCGATTCCGGATTAAAACACGCTATCTCTATTTTTGACATTTTTATTGTATATGCTTAATTCAACTTGGGTTCTTCCTGCAAAACATCTGCAATTAAAAAAGATCCGTTTTCTTTTATTACTTTAATTTTTACAGGATATTCAGCTTTAACCTTCTGGTCCGTAAGAATGACATTAAAAAGAAGATTATTTCCTTCCTCAGAAATTAACTGGCATTTTGTTACTTTTACTTCATACCAATCTTGTCCGGTGATTAGAAATCCTACACCAATTCCTGCTTTATTTGTATCAAATTTACCTTTCCATTTATCCCGGAACTCTTGTTCAGTAAGGCTCCCATCTACATCAAGATCAACATTCATAGCATCTGTTTTATAATCAAAATACTCTTTTGTAGTCATTTTCTTCATATTCTCCCCTTCACTTCCAAGATCATCTTTAAAATACTTCTCAATATTTTTTTCCAGCCATTTTTTGGCTTCTTCAGAAGTATTTGATGTAGTATTCAAAACTATTTTTTCTTTTGACTGTAGTGGCTCTACAGTAGTTTTAGTCTCCTTCTTCTCTTCCTTGCATGCTATAATCATGAATAAGGAAGCGATAATCGTTCTTTTCATATCTTGTTTTGGTGTATAGTTTTTTCCTAAAGCCAATAAGGCTAAGGTTTCCTGTAAAATGGGCTTTCTTCTAAAGCTCAGAAAATTAGCCCGTTTCTATTGATTGATTTGGATTACAATCCACTTATTTTAAAGCAAATTCAGGTGTTTCAAGGCGGTTGCCCTTCTGATCGTGTACTGCAAAATTGAATCCGTCCTGAATACAGTAAGAGCCATACTCTCCTTTTTTATTAATTGCAATAAACCCAACCTGAATATCTTTCAGATTTTTGTTTCTTCTCTGATTGATCTTTACAATCCTGTCCACAGCTTCCTTACAGGCTTCCTGCGGATTTCGGCCTTGCCTCATGAGCTCAACCACTAAATGTGTTCCTACGGTTCGGATCACTTCTTCCCCATGTCCTGTTGCTGTAGCGGCACCTACTTCATTGTCTACGAATAAACCGGCTCCGATAATCGGGGAATCTCCCACCCTTCCATGCATTTTAAATGCCATTCCGCTTGTGGTACATGCTCCGGAGAGATTTCCCTGTGCATCTAAAGCGATCATTCCTATGGTATCGTGATTTTCAATATTCGCGACAGGTTTATACTGGCTGGTTTTCAGCCATTCTTTCCATTCTTTTTCTGATTCCGGGGTAAGAAGATTTTCTTTTTTAAAGCCTTGTGAAAGGGCAAACTGCAGTGCGCCATCTCCCACCAGCATTACGTGAGGTGTTTTTTCCATTACAGCTCTGGCAACAGAAATCGGATTTTTGATATGCTCCAGACAGGCTACTGAACCGATATTATAATTATCATCCATGATACAGGCATCCAGAGTTACTCTACCATCTCGATCCGGCCGGCCGCCATATCCCACACTTCTTTCCTTAGGATCTAATTCTACGATACGAACACCTTTTTCAACTGCATCTAAAGCTTTTCCTCCTTTTCCGAGAATAGTCCACGCTTCTTCGTTCGCTTTCAATCCGAAATTCCAGGTAGAAAGGACTATCGGTTTGTTGATGGCTTTAACGGGAGTATTTTCCGGTAATTCTGCAGCCATCAGATCCAACGGGTTTACGGCAAGCGCAGCTGTTGCTATTCCCAGCTTTTTTATAAAACTTCTTCGGTTATTGTTCATGGTATCTCAAATTATTAATACTTAACAAATCTAAAAAAAACTTCCATGAAATCCTTAGCACAGCACAAGGAAATCCGTGTATTATTTTTATTTATCTTTACCGCTGTAATGGATTCATTTAAAACATTCAGGAATATTGCTTTTTTTCAGGAATTATCTGATGAAGAAATCAATATTCTTGTCAGCATCAGTACTCCAAGACTTCTTCGTAAAAAAGAGAAGCTGGCAGAGCCTGGTCAGTCTTTTAATCATCTATTCATCATGTCTCATGGATTACTGAGATTTTTCTTTGACGATGAAAACGGAACTGAAAGCAACCTTTTTTTACCTTCAGAAAAAGAAGCCTCCATTATGGAAACTCCGGAATCCTACTCTGAAGAAACGGAAAGAAAATATACTATAGAAGCGGTTATTGAGAGTCATATTTTTCTGTTCAATAAAAGTGAGTTTGAAGAACTTGCATTTCAACATAGGGGTATTTATAATGTATACCTGAAATCTCTGAAGATGATCATCAATATCGCAAAAACACGCATAGAGCAATTTTGTTCTACGTCTCCGCATTCGCGCTATGAAGAGTTTCTGGAGAAAAGGCCATTCACTTCCCAGAACGCAAACAGAAAATATATTGCCAATTTTCTGGGTATTACTCCTAATTCACTTTCCAGGATGACCGCCCGTATTCATAAAAAAAGGAACGACAGAAAAAAATAACTTAGGAATACTTTTTCTCACTTTATTCATTCTATTTTTGCTTACTCAAAATACGATTACACAAACAATTAAAAAAGCAAAATGAGAAAATATCACCTAAAAAAAACAACTGTTATTGAGTAAGCTTTAATCTTCCCTTAAGATTCAAAGTAATCGGCCGTAGGATTTTTAATCATCCGGTTATCCCCCTTGTTTTACATTTAACATCATTTTACCCTATACAATTATTTATGCAAAGAATATCAATACTTCTCTGCCTGTTATTATCATGCAATTTTGTTCAAGCATCCACAGGCAATTTAGAAGATACTATAGCAAATGCTGCATCCTGGTTAATTTTACTTGTTTTACCGATTGCAGGAATTTACCTTTTCTGGAAAGTTCACATTTATCCGGAAAAAGTAGCTGAGAAAAAGAATCATCCTCAGCTGAAAGCCATAAAAAGTATGTGCCTCCTTTCCCTTGTTTTTGGAGGCCTTTTATGGCCAATTGCCTTAATCTGGGCCAACTATGATTATGGCAATGAAAACGATCAGAAAAAAGACACAAACCTTATTGAAGAAAAAGAAATTATAACGCCCGAAAATTAACAGAAATGCTGGAATTACTTATCGCAATATATGCCGGAATATGCTGGCTTCTCATTAAAAAATTAAAATTGATCCCCTGGACTTTTACCACACAGGTTGTAGTGTATTCACTGCCAATCTTTGGATCTATTGCTTTAATATTA
Organism: Chryseobacterium sp. Tr-659; assembly: GCF_011752975.1. Taxonomy (GTDB): domain Bacteria; phylum Bacteroidota; class Bacteroidia; order Flavobacteriales; family Weeksellaceae; genus Chryseobacterium. The sequence continues at coordinate 4,713 of NZ_VWWP01000014.1, forward strand.
AGTTTAAATTTTTATTGTCCTATTACTTCAGACGTAAAAGTAGGAAACAGAAGTGTGGATATTACCACACAGGTTTTAGGAAAGGTAAAAAAGGTATATGTAAGTACTAATCAGGAAGTAAAGAAGGGAGATACTTTATTCGTGTTAGACAGAGAGCCTTATCTTCAGGAGATCAAATCTCTGGAAGCTAAACTCAGCAATATGAAGGCTACTGTAAGTTCTTATAATACGGATATTTCCGCATCCAGAAAAAATATTGCAGGTTTACAGTCTCAGCTGGATCTTGCCAATAAAAGAGTGGCACAGTATCAGGAGCTGGTGGAGGCTGGTGCTGCCAATAAATTTGATCTTGAACAAGCAATCACTAATGTTCGTGATCTGCAGTCCCGAATCAGCGCAGCACAATCACAGCAGCAATCATTGGAAACTAAATCCAATGCATCTTATGGTGGTGAAAATTCATCTGTATCTGAGATTCAGGCTAAATTAGAACAGGCTAAATGGAACCTTTCACAAACTGTTGTTCTTGCACCTACAGATGGAGTTATCCCAAACGTACAACTCAATGAAGGTGCTATCATGGCTCCTTTTAAATCTGCGTTTGTTTTGATTCAAAAACAACAATCTGTTATCGGCTTTTTTGCTCAGAATGAACTGGAAACGGTAAAGAATGGTGATGAGGTAGAACTTGCCCTTAAGACAGAACCTGGAAAAGTGGTTAAAGCCAGACTTGAATATGTTATTGATGCTACCAGCCAGGGAATTATGAATAACGCAGGAGGAATGCTTGGAGGGAACGGATCTGTTGCCGGACTTCCCGATACCGCGAGACAGCTTCCGGAAACGGATGGAAAACTTATTGCCAAATTCGTGTTGGAAGATGGCCAGAAACAGCTGACCGTTGGAGCAAGGGGAACTGCTGTTATTTATTCGGATCACATCAAACCATTACATCTTATCCGAAAAGTGATGGTCCGTATTAATAGTAAAATCAATTATCTGATCCTTAAACTTCATTAAAATGTATAAAAAATTAATTGTACTGGGAGTGCTTTCTGTGAGCTTAAGTTCATGTATCGGATATAAAGAGCCTACTCAAGAAAATATGGATCAGCTCAAGAAAAAAAGTGAAATTGCAGCTCATATTGAAATTCCAGACGACTGGATATTCGACAGAAAAGCAAATTCAAGATCTCTTTCCTATGACTGGATTACGGATCTTAAAACACCTCAGCTGGATACACTGATTGATGAAGGGATGTTATATAATGCGGATCTCATCATTGCTAAAGAGAAACTTAATCAGATTGAATTGGCTATGGAGATTGCAGGAACTCATCTTTACCCAAGTGTAAGTGCAGTTGCCAACACTTCAAATAATCTGATAAGTGATGCTCAAATCCGACGTCTTGCTTTAAAAGCGAGTTGGGAAATAGATCTTTGGGGCAAAAATAAATCGGCACAAATGGCTGCTACAAGTAATTATTTTTCGGCCAAGCACCAGAATACGTTGCTGCATCAGTCTATTGCAGGGATGATTGCAAAAGCTTATTTCCTGAATATTGCGGGAAACATTCAGGAGGATATGATTCAAAATTATATTCAGAAATCCAAGGATCTTGAAAAACTATATATCGTTCAGAAAAAAGTGGGAACTGCTAATGCTTTAGATATTTCCAATATATCTGCGGAAATCATTTCACTGGAAGGATATCTGGAAAAGGTTAGAAATGCCAATGTACAATCGAGAAGATCATTAGAGCTCCTTACGGGAAAATATCCGGAAGGGAAACTGGCTACACAGAATTTTTTTGTTCCGGTAAAAAATGATATTCCTGAATCTTTTCCTCTTCAGCTTCTGGAGAACAGATCAGATATACAGGCTGGTCAGTTTCAGATAGAAAAAGCATTTTATGAGGTACAGCAGGCGAAAGCCTCCAGACTTCCTTCATTGAATATAAGTTCTTCATTTGGAACTGCCGGAAGTAACGTAGAGTCTATCAATTCTCTGTTTTCTAATCCTTTATTAAGAGTAGGAAGCGGATTGGTTTCTCCGATATTCAACAACGGAAAACTAAAAAAGAATGTGGAAATAAAAAACTCTGAGCAAAAACAGGTGGTTGAAGAGTATTCGAAAGCCGTTTTGAATGCCCTGAATGAGGTAGAATCATCGTTAGCAAATCTTCATTCGATTGAAAAGCAGCTGACGTATAACATTAAAGCTGTTAATGAACTTAAAAATAATATTAATCTTACCCAAAAGCAAATCAAAGTAGGTACAAATAACAGTTTTGTGCTTATCCGAAAGCAAAGGGATCTTCTTAAAAATGAAATGAACCTCATCAATCTGGAGCTTCAGTACAGAATAGAACGAATCAATCTGTATATGGCTCTGGGAGCGGAGAATTTCATTTACTCATAATTATACTTCGAAAGACTGCAGAGATCATCTGTAGTCTTTTTTTATAACCACTCTGTCCAAAATTCTCTGAATCTTTACCACATCAGGCACAAGAGAATATGAGTTCCTTTGATGGAATATTCGGAATAATTATTAATTTTTTAATGGGGTAATTTATCCCTGAAATAGCCATATACCCATGTTCCGGCAACAGCACTCAAAAGGGTTATGGATACGGCTAAAGCTCCTGTTCCTATTTGTGCAAAAAGCGGTCCCGGGCAGGCTCCTGTTATGGCCCAGCCAAAACCAAATATCAATCCGCCGTAGATTTGCCCCTTATTAAACTTTTTAGGGATGAATGTAATAGATTCACCATAAATTGTTTTGATGTTGAATTTTTTAATCAATCCAACAGAGATCATTCCTACCAAAACAGCACTTCCGATGATTCCATACATATGAAAAGACTGGAACCGGAACATTTCCTGTATCCTAAACCAGCTTATTACCTCAGCTTTGACGAAAATAATTCCAAAAATAATTCCTGCTGCAAGGTATTTAAGGTTATGATACCATGGATGATCAAGGCTGCTTTCATTGATACAAACGGAATCCTGATGACGGATATCTTCTTTTTCTTTTATCATTTTTTCAAATTCATTTTAAAGTTTTACTTACAGCGAAAGAATGATGGGTAAAATAAGGTTAGCCATTAAAAAGCCGCCTATCATAAAACACATGGTTGCCACTAAAGATGGCCACTGCAGATTGGAAAGCCCCATGATGGCATGTCCGCTTGTACATCCTCCTGCATATCTTGTTCCGAAGCCCACTAAAAAACCACCTACAACCATCACTATAAATCCTCTCAGTGTAAATAAGCTTTCAAAATTCATCAACTGTATTGGGACGAGGTTGCTATAGTCTGTAATCCCGTATCCGGCCAGTTCGGTTTTCAGATTGGAATTAACTTCAATTTCCGCAGGATTAAGCAGAAAATGGGCAGCAATTATTCCTCCCAAAAAAATTCCCAGTACGAAAAATAAATTCCAGGCTTCTTTTTTCCAGTTGTATTTGAAAAAATTTACATTTGCCGGTAAGCAGGCAGCACAGATGTGCCTTAATGAGGAACTTATTCCAAAGGATTTATTTCCCATGATCAACAGAGCGGGAACGGTAAGCCCGATCAATGGACCTGCAACATACCATGGCCACGGTTGCTTTATTATCTCCAACATATCTTCTTTTTTATTTTGAATTATCTAAGATCAATGATTCCTGATTCTCCGGCTGAGGTGATATAATAAGCTCCCCGCACCAGGCAGCCTGTATAAATCTGTTCTATTTTCATATTACTTATTTTTTCCCTTTTGGGGTATATTAAAAGAGTAAATTGTTTTCTGATGCAAATCTCCCGCTTTCTTTTTTCCTCTACTGCTACTTTTGTTACATAAGGCATATTGAAAAGATTTAACATGAAATGATTCTCTTGTAACTTTTTCATCTATACCTCTGACCTATTAAATATTAAGCTTTACAGCCATGATCAGAATAGTATTTATTTTCAGTTGTACTCTGTTAACCTTATTTTCCTGTAAGAAATCGGAAAAGGATATTGTGATCGATTATTATAATAAAGGAAGGTTTAACGGAGTTCTTCTTATTGTAAAAGAAGGAAAAGTGGTTTGTGATACGGCATTGGGCTTTAAAAATTTTGAAAAGAAAATCCCTTTAACGAAAAATACGCCCTTCTGTATTGCTTCTATTTCCAAACCTTTTACTGCTTTAGGAATTATGCTTCTCCAGCAAGAGCATCTGCTTTCATATGATGATAGAGCAAGCCGTTATGTTCCGGATCTCCCGGCCTATGCGCAACATATTACTGTACGGCAGCTGCTTACCCATACTTCCGGTCTGGCAGATTATGAAAACGTCCTGATTCAGAACCGTAAGATTACCAATGATGATGTTCTCAACTTCCTGAAAAAGCAATCGGGATTAAGATTTCCTTCCGGAAACCGATTTGAATACAGTAACAGCGGTTACACGATATTGGGACGTATTATAGAAACTTTATCCGGACAATCATATGGCAAATTCATGCAAAGCAGAGTCTTCATCCCTTTAAAAATGGAACATTCCTTTGTGTACGATTCCGAAACTGTTCCTCCTTCCGATAGGGCTGAAGGTTATGATATGAATAAAAAGCCGGATGATTATTATCTGCTGACTATTGGTGACGGCAGTATTTATTCTACGACATGGGATCTCTACAAATTTGATCAGGCATTAAAAAAACATCAATTATTGAATGAGGAGAATTCTAAAATAATGTATGAATTGCCCATTTTAAAAGATGGTAAAAGAAGTGAATATGCTTTCGGATGGTATGTTTCTGAGGGTACAACAATGCATACGGGAGGAATTGACGGTTTCAGATGTGTTATGTGGCGGGATCTGAGGGATAACAGCTGTATTATTGCATTAACAAACCAGGGAGATGCTTTTCCAGTATATCAATTTCTGAACGCGGAAAAAAAGGCATTATTGAGGAATAAATAGATTGCTTCATCTTTAGTTCGCGATGATTATCTTAACCACACGTAAAAATTCTTTGAGTTTTCGCCACCTCTCCAAAGAGCGGAATGTGAGTGTTTATTATTTACGTGTAGGAAAATACTACTTATCTGTAGTTTTCAGGAGAACGATCTTATTTCTGCCGAGTTTCAGTCTTCCTTCTTCTTCTAGTTGTTTGAGAAGTCTGGACACTACAACCCTGGCAGTTCCTAATTCATTGGCAAGTTGTTCATGAGTAGTATTGATGGTATCGGAGTGCGTAAACTCCGATTTTTTTTGAAGAAGATTCAGGAGTCTTTCATCCACTTTTTTGAAAGCAATAGCATTAATGATATCCAGTAGTTCTTCAAACCGTTTATGATAAAGCCGGAAAATATAATCCAGCCACTCGGGATGTTCTTTGATAAATAAAGAGACTTTATCTACCGGAAGAAAAAGGATTTCCGCATCTTCTTCTACTTCGGCTTTTACGATACTTTTCTCATTATGCATTCCGCCCAGAAAGGACATGATGCAGCTTTCTCCTGCTTTGATGTAATACAACAGTATTTCTCTTCCGTCTTCTTCGGTTCTGATCACTCTGATCATTCCTTTCATCACAATAGGAATGGAACGGATAGAGGCGTTTTCATCCAGGATAATATCACCTTCACTGTAATTTTTCGTTATTCCATTTTGGTATAGCTTTTCTACAAGGTCCGGTGAGAAAGCAAATTCTGAAGCAAGGATGGTATTCTGCATGTTGTAAAGTTCTGCATTGCTAATTTACGCCAATTTCATCAACAAATAGCCATGCTTTTGAGTCTGCTCCGGGATTTCCTGCCGGAATGATTCCTGCATTTTCAATTATCACTTTAAGGTATTTTGTGTTTTGGGATCCTACATTCACTGTAATTTTTCCTTTCGCATTCTGGATATCCTCTTTTCCAAGCTCTTTAATCAACTTAAAATTTTTGTTATCATCTGAAACGAAAATCTTTGCTGATTTTGCAAGATGAATCCAACTTCCCTTATTTTCCAGCGTATTGAAATAAACCTCTGAGAAACCTGTTTTGTTTCCGAAATCTATCACAGCTACTACATCTTTTCCCTGAAATCCTAACCAGGTTTTTCCCAATTGTCTTGAGTTTCCGATAATCCCGTCCACTAGTGTAAAAGCTCCCCCGAAAGAATAGTTTTCACTTGGCTGCTGCTCCAGGCTGATCTTTTTCCCTGTTGTTTTTGAAACGGTGAATTCCTGTGTAGAGACTGCACTTTTCAGCTGCCCATCTTCAAAATAAGCAGATTTAATTGTTAAAGAATTTGGAATTGAAACCGGATTCTGATAGGTTTTAGAATTTATGGTAGGGACTGTTCCGTCTAATGTATATCTGATTCCGTTTGAGTTTTGAGAGGTTGAAAGTTCGTAGGCAATTCCGTTGTTCGCTGGAATTACTTTTCCGGAAATATTATAAATACTTTTCGCGTAGTTTACATTCATTTGATCCAAAACTTTGAATTGACTGATCACCCTGTTTTCAAATTCTTTATAATTTTTAGGGTCTGATGTTCCCCACCCCACTTCAGAAAGAGCCATCAGTCTTGGGAAAATCATATATTGTACATGTTTAAAATCCAGAATATATTCAGTCCATAAATTGGCCTGAACTCCCATGATATATTTTGCCTGTTCTGCATTCAGTTCGGAAGGAATAGGATTATAAGAGTATACTTTATCCAGCGGTGTAAATCCTCCGAAAGCATTCGGCTCCGACTGAGGGTCACCCTGATAATGATCGAAATAGCAATATGCTCCTGGAGTCATGACAGCAAAATGTTTTGACTTTGCCGCCTCAATCCCTCCGTTTACGCCTGTCCAGCTCATTACAGCTGCATTGGGAGCCAACCCTCCTTCGAGGATCTCGTCCCAGCCGATGATTTTGCGTCCTTTACTGTTCACATATTTTTCAATTCTATGGATAAAATAGCTCTGCAGACCGTGTTCATCTTTTAAATTATTCTTTTTAATCAATTCCTGACAATGTGCACATTCTTTCCATCTGGTTTTCGGGCATTCATCACCGCCGATATGGATATATTGGGACGGAAACAACTTTATTACCTCATCCAGAACATTTTCCAGAAATTTGAATGTTTCATCTTTCGGGCAGAAAACATCATCGAAAACACCCCATTTCGTTGCTGCTTCAAAAGGTCCTTTTGTACAGGCAAGTTCAGGATAAGCGGACAATGCTGCTAATGCATGCCCCGGCATTTCTATCTCCGGAACAACCGTAATATGTCTGTCCTGAGCGTACTTTACCACCTCCTTAATTTGCTCCTGCGTATAAAAGTAAGGTCCATAAGGCTTTCCGTCGAAAGTATTGTCAACATAAGCCCCAATCATAGATTCTTTACGTTTTGAACCGATTTGTGTCAGTTTCGGATATTTTTTAATTTCTATTCTCCATCCCTGGTCATCGGTCAAATGCCAATGAAATGTATTCAATTTATACATTGCGAGATAATCGATATACTGCTTAACTTCTTCTACTGTAAAGAAATGACGGCAAACATCCAAATGCATTCCTCGCCATGCAAATTTTGGCTGATCTTCAATTTTCATCGCCGGAATGTTCTTGCTGTCTTTATATTGTTCAATGATTTGAATTAATGTCTGAAGTGCAAGAAAATACCCTTGTCTGGTATACGACTGAATGTGAATTTGTTTCGGAGAAATTTCAAGGATATAAGATTCTTCTTTTCCCTCCGAAATTTTTGGCAGCTGTGAATAGATCAGCTGGGCATCTATTTTTTTTGAGGTCTTAAACTTTGTAATTGATGGCAAACGCTTTTTGAAATATTCTGTTTCCTGTTTAGGAAGGCTCTCGTCCAATTTAAAGTTTTCAGGGATTATAAACTCCCCTGTTAAGGCTTCAACTTTTTGAGGATAAGGAATCAAATTCAATTTATTCTGAGCTAAAATTATATTTGAAAGTAATACTAAAAATACAAAAAAGGTTCGTACCATTGGATGCGGTTAAGGTTTTAGCTAAGATAATTATTTTTCAAAAACTGATGACTTATTTTAAGCATAAAGTTACATTAGTTATATTTTCGCAAAGTTTAGGAGTAATTCTCTTTCGCGGTAAGATAACCATATTCCTCGAAGTATTTCTATATTCATTTTAAAACTATGGTTTGCTTTTTGATAAGTATAGACGACTTAAAAAAAATAACGTTTAAATTTGTAAAAAAATACGATGAAAAAAAATATTTTTCTGGCAGCCGGACTTTTCTTTTCTATTTCAACCCAGGCACAGCTTCTGGATATGATAAAATCTACTGTTAAAGATAAAACAGGAGTAGATCTGAACGTTCCGGTGAAAACTAATGGTACTGCAGCACCAAAGACAACAACTACAACCGCTCCTTCAACTGCTGCCAATAGCTCGCCGGTAAATCTTGGAAATCTTACATCAACACAAATTTCTTCAGGACTAAAGGAGGCATTAAATATCGGAGTTACGGATGGTGTAAAAAAACTGGCTGTTACAGATGGATTTTTCAGGAATGAGGCAGTGAAAATCCTGATGCCCGAAAAGCTAAGAAAAATTGATACTACATTACGCTCCATCGGAATGGGAAGCCTTGCTGATGAAGGAGTAAAACTTTTGAACAGAGCTGCTGAAGATGCCGTAACCGAAGCTGCTCCTATTTTCACTAAAGCTATTACTTCTATGACCATCACTGATGCTAAAAATATTTTATTAGGCAGTGATAATGCAGCAACAAGCTATCTTCAGACCAAAACCCAAAGCCAGTTATTCAGTGCTTTTCAGCCTAAAGTAAAGGCTTCATTAGGAAAAGTAGGTGCTGATGCGGTATGGAAAAACCTGATCTCAAAGTATAATACATTTACAGGCCAGGCTGTCACAACAGATCTTAATGAATATGTAACCACAGAAACCATCAACGGTGTTTTCAAAATGGTTGCAGATAAAGAGAGCGGGATCAGAAACACTCCGGCTATGAGGACTACCAATATTCTGCAGAAGGTTTTCGGAGCACAGGATAATAAATAAGAGTTATATATCAGCTTACAAACCAGCTGTTAAATATATCACCTATACAAGTTTCGGCCTCACTTTGTGAGGCCGAAACTTGTATATTGTAATCAGATTAAAATCTTAGAATTGCATTTCAGGAATTTCTCCTTCTATAATGAGATCAGCTTCTGTAGCTTTGATGATATCTTCTACTGAAACTCCCGGTGCTCTTTCCACCAGTTTGAATCCTGCCGGAGTTACATCCAGAACAGCTAATTCAGTAACCACTTTTTTCACACAATTTACACCTGTTAAAGGAAGTGTACATTTTTTAAGGATTTTGCTTTCCCCTGCTTTGTTTACATGCATCATGGCTACGATAATATTTTCGGCAGAAGCTACCAAGTCCATGGCTCCTCCCATTCCTTTTACCATTTTTCCGGGAATTTTCCAGTTGGCGATATCTCCGTTTTCTGAAACTTCCATAGCCCCCAGGATAGTAAGGTCTACTTTCTGACCACGGATCATTCCGAAGCTGAAAGCAGAATCGAAGAATGAACCTCCTTCTAAAATAGTAATGGTTTGTTTTCCGGCATTGATGATATCGGCATCTTCTTCACCTTCAAAAGGGAAAGGTCCCATCCCCAAAACTCCGTTCTCACTCTGGAATTCTACGGAAATACCTTCCGGAACATAGTTGGCAACCAAAGTAGGAATCCCAATTCCCAGGTTTACATAATAACGATCTTTCAGTTCTTTTGAAATTCTTTTGGCAATTTGTTCTTTTGTAAGCATAATAAAAACTTAGACTGCAATTTAATTATTTTCAGTTGAATACAAAAGGGCTTTGTTCTGCTTAATAATTAACACTGTTAGTTAAAATAATATCTGTAATTTAGCTTAATTATTTTAACAGAATGAAAATACTTTTTAGATATCTTAAACCTTATCAGTGGTTAATTGTTATTTCTTTACTTTTAGCGACTATTAATCAGGTTTTTTCTTTATTTGCACCGGCTATTACAGGAAATATACTGGACCAGCTGGTAACTCATCCTAATTTCTTTGACAAGGAAAAACTCTTACCCAGAAATCTGCATGAATATTTATACGGAAGCCCGGTTTATCATGGTGCTTTTTATTTTTTAGGATTGCTAATCGGAACAGCAATGGTAAGCAGAATAGCCAAAGCTTTTCAGGATTATGTAGTAAGTGTGATTACGCAGAAGTTCGGAGCCAAAATATTTACAGATGGTCTGAAACATTCAATGGCACTCCCTTATCAGGAATTTGAAGATCAAAGAAGTGGTGAAACCTTATCCATCTTAACGAAAGTAAGGGAAGACACAGTTAAATTCATCACGAATTTCATCAATATTTTCTTTGGAATTTTAGTCAGTATTATATTTGTTTCCGTGTACGCAATCCGCCTGCACTGGTCGATTATGCCGGTATATATCTGCGGGATATTTCTGATTGCGTTTGTCACCAATTTATTGAGCAAGAGAATCAAAACCATTCAGAAGAACATCGTTTCTGAAACAACGGCTTTAGCAGGAAGCACAACTGAAAGTTTAAGAAATATAGAAATTGTAAAAAGTTTAGGATTAACCAACCAGGAAGTTATCCGTCTCAATAATAATACGTATAAGATCTTAGGACTGGAGCTCAGAAAGGTTAAAAGTATCCGTTCATTAAGTTTCATTCAGGGAACTATGGTTAATTTTCTTCAACAGATGATTACTCTTACCCTTTTATATTTAATCTTTAAGAATATTGTAACTCCGGGGCAATATCTGTCTCTTATGTTTTACGGGTTTTTTATTTTCGGGCCCATGCAGGAGATCGGGAATATTATTATTTCTTACCGTGAAGCAGAAGCATCTCTCCTTAATTTCGATCGCTTAATGAAAAAAGAAGTGGAAGAAAAGCCGCTTCATCCGAAACAGATCGGGGCTATTGAAGAGCTGGAGTTTAAACATGTTTCTTTTAAACATCAATCAGCTCAGTATAAGGCTTTGAACAATATTTCTTTTGATCTTAAAAATGGAGAAACCATTGCTTTTGTGGGACCGAGCGGTTCTGGAAAAAGTACATTGGTAAAATTACTGGTAGGGCTTTACAGACCTCAGGAAGGTAATATTTTTTATAATGGTATCAATGGAAAAGAATTTGATTTTGATGAACTGAGGAACCAGATTGGCTTTGTAACTCAGGATACTCAGCTTTTTGCCGGAACCATCAAAGAAAATCTTCTTTTTGTAAACCCTCATGCCACGGAACAGGAATTAGCTCTTGCTTTACAGAAATCGAGCTGTACAGCATTGCTTGAAAGAGCTGAAAAAGGAATAGAAACCGTAATCGGTGAAGGAGGATTAAAACTGAGTGGTGGTGAAAAGCAGAGAATTGCCATTGCGCGGGCACTTTTAAGAAAACCTCACCTGCTTATTTTTGATGAAGCTACCTCTGCGCTGGACAGTATTACTGAGGAAGAGATCACTTCCACCATCAAAGACATTTCTAAAGAAAGAGAACAGATTACGGTTCTGATTGCCCACCGTTTAAGCACAATCATGCATGCGGATAAAATATACGTCCTTGAACGCGGACAAGTTATAGAAACAGGATCCCACGATAATTTAATTTCTGAAAAAGGATTATACTATGCGATGTGGCGGCAACAGATCGGGGAAAGAAAAACACTTACTCCCCAAACATAAAAATAAAGCGCTGAATGTATTTTCAGCGCTTTTATTTTATTATTTGAACTTATTCTTTAGTTCTTACTGTTCTCTGCTCAATTCTCTTTTCGAATTTGTCTCCCTGGAAAATTCTCTGGATCATGATTCCCGGAATATGGATCTCATTTGGATCTAACTGCCCCGGTTCAACCAATTCTTCTACTTCGGCAATCGTGATTTTTGCTGCACCTGCCATGGGATGGTTAAAATTTCTTGCAGATCCTTTAAAAATAAGATTCCCTGCATGATCACCTTTCCAGGCTTTTACAATAGAAAAATCTGCATCATAAGCATGTTCAAGAATATGTGGTTTTCCTTTGAATTCTTTTACTTCTTTTCCTTCTGCTATTTCAGTTCCGTATCCTGCCGGAGTATAAAAAGCAGGAATTCCAGCCTGTGCCGCCCTGCATTTTTCAGCTAAAGTCCCTTGTGGTGTAAGCTCTACGTCTAATTCGCCTGAAAGCATTTGTCTTTCAAATTCTGCATTTTCTCCTACATAAGAAGAGATCATCTTTTTGATCTGTCTTTTATGAAGCAGTAAACCCAATCCGAAATCATCTACTCCCGCATTGTTAGAAATACAGGTAAGATCTTTCACATCGCTTTCTACTAAAGCATTAATTGAATTTTCAGGAATACCGCAAAGTCCAAATCCGCCAAGCATCAGTGTCATTCCATCTTTAATTCCTTCGATGGCTTCCTTTGCATTTTTTACTCTTTTATCTATCATGAAATATTAGATTTTTCTGTTGGCTAAATTTAATAAATTTTCTCAAATATCCGATGCCCGGAAATAATCTGAAAAATTCTGTTATTTCTTATTGTGACTATTTTTAATATTTAAATCGATAACATCAAACATATATTAAAAAAACAAACGATCCGGTTCATTTTTTACTATACTTCTCATCTTTTACATTCAGAAATATGAATTAGTAACACGAGCTTCCACAGATCAGCATGCAAATCTGAGAGAATTTTATACCACGCTGATTTTGCGGATTATGTAGGTTAATTATACTAAAGCAGGCTGCCATTTCTGACAGCCTGCTTATTCTTATTAGGTATTTACTTCTTACTGGATGATCAGTTTTAGAGTAAATAATTTTCTACCGTGTACTTTTACAAAGTATACTCCTTTCGGAAGGTTTTCGTTAACCAGAGAGAAACGCTGATTATTGATATTTTTTGATACATAAAGTAATTCTCCGGAAGCCGAGATCAATTCTATCTTCTCAATCGGATAATCACTCTTAATAAATGTAGGCTGCCCTGGTTTCGTAGGGTTGGGATACAGAACTACATTTTTCTCTGTACTTCTTGTTTCCTCGGTTCCTAGAGTTGGCGCAGCCACCTGGAATTGTACTCTGTTTGAAACTTCCGTATAAGAGTCGTTCGTAAACATTACCATGTAATAATTTCCTGGTGTGGCAGGTACTGCAGTTCCCTGTATTGTTTTTGTCCCCTGAGTTACTCCGTCAAAGTATGTATAGGAAACAAAGTTATCATCCGGTGTCTGAACATTTTGCGGATAAATTCCCAGCCAGTCTTTGATAATTCCCGGAGAATCCGTCCATGAAGCTGTGATATTTTCACCTAAAGTGTATACCGGTTTGTTGATCCACAGATCTGTAACGATATCTCCTACTTTAAAGAACACCTTCTCTCCTATTCCATTATATCCGTCTTCAAGCAGATACTGGGCATAATAGTATCCTTTCGGAAGTCCTGTGAAATTAAGTGTTCCTGAAGCAGCGGTTACATAGCTCCATTTTATAGAAGCGGTAGTTCCCGGGGTCTGCCCCATTTTATAGATTCCGATCCAGTCTTTCTGTAAATTAGGTCCGTCTGTAAAATTGATCACAACCGTTCCTCCTACCGGATAGGTATCAGCAGTAGCCTGCAACTGTACTTTTGGTCCTACATAGAAATTTTTCCTTGGAGTAATTTCCGTATATCCTCCATTAGCAAAAAATCCTGCAAAATATTGTCCTTTATTCGCTAAACCGCTGTTGAAAGTAACCGTTCCTGCTACCTGTCCATTTGTGTAAATATACCCTTGGGATGTTGCAGTAGAAGGAGTCTGGCCTTTTTTATAGATCCCAACCCAATCCTGTTGATTTCCAGGACCTCCTGTGAAAGTTGCAGTGATAGGCTCATTTAAGGTATATTCAGTTTTATCTAAAGTAAATGTAGGGTTCGAAACCACACTTCCTGTAATTTCAAACTGTTTTACATCACTCCAGTCGCTCCATTCCAGGTTTCTGTCTCTATATCTTGTTTTCACGTAATAGATCCCGTTTGGAATTGAGTTTGATGCTAAAGTAGCTTTTGTAATATCTACTCCATCATTCAGGTTCTTTGTCTTATCCGGTGTTCCGTTTCCGTCTTTTCCGAACCAGTTTTCAAAATCTCGGTAAAATTCTTTTTCAATAACTGAGAAGTTGGATGTTTTACTGATAAGAAACTGTGTAGTATTTAAAAGCTCTCCGTTTGAAGAGGAAAATGCGCTTCCATCTAATGTTAAAGGCAGTGTAATTGGCCCTGAGAATGTGTTTGTGATAGATGGTTTTGCCGGCTTAGGCTGATTTTTATATTTGTGGAAAGAATCTACCAATACGTTATTTTTCTTATTGTACACACCTCCAATGGAATAGCATTCAATATCTACTTTTCCAGTTGGCACATCTACTTCCACAATCTGGTAAGTCCAGTCTGTAAGTGTTTTCTGAACATCATCAAAGTCCTGTTCATTAGACATTCCCCAATACTGGTCCCAAGCTGTTCCTCCAGAGATAATCTGATATGTTGGTGAATTTTTTAACTGACCTCTGTGATACAAGTGATGGTGTGCACCCACATGCATTAAATATTTATCAGAAGTTACAAGAAGCGGAACCGCATTGTCTCTCACCCATGTAGAAATATCCCCTACATACTGCTCAGCCTGATAAGGTCTGTGGCTTAAAGAAATGATCCAGTCTACCGTAGAATCATTATTGGCTTCATTCAAAATCTGAGACAGCCAGGTCTGCTGTGCTGTTCCTGTATGTTCTGAACTCAAACTTATAAACAAAACGTTACCGGCCTGCTGGGCATAATAATTTTCATTTCCAGAAGTGATATTTTTATATTTAATTTCATCAATATAAAAATGGGCATAGTAAGAGTTCATTCCCAGAGTTCCGTATGTCTCATGGTTTCCTACCGTCGTTTGGATGGGCAGATATGGAGATAATTTAATATTCTTTTTAAAATGAACATTCTCATAATGATCCAGTGTTCCAACATCTACCTGATCTCCGACCATAAATGTAAGAGCAATATTATCTGACGGATCTGTACTGGCTCCGAACTTTTCTTTTAATTTCTTATAAGCATTTAAAGTAAGAGTGTCATATCTGGGCTCTGCCTTAATCTGGTTGTCTCCCATGATCAGGAAACGGATCTTACCATTTGCCGTTACCGCCTGCCCTGGCAAAGGAAGTGTTCTGAAGTTGTAAACAGCAGACTCATTTGCACCGGTTTTTATTTTATAATAATATTTGGTGTTAGGCTGCAGATTGGTAATCTTAGCTGTGTGATAATAATAATTGTTGTTGTAGCCTGTATCCGAAAAGATATTGGTAGTTCCGGTTACAGTAACATTCAGATTCGTTGGTGAATCTCCATAGATTACGGTTGTTTCATTATCGGAAGCAGTCTTCCAATTGACGATCATGGAATTCGGAGTCGGGTTTTGCAGATATGGAAACAAAACCTGCCCGAAAGCCATCTGGACCGCGAAACAAAAAAAGAAGAAATAATGTTTCATAATAGTTAAACTTTAAAGTGGTGTAAAGGGTTTTAATTTGTAAATCAGGAATTTAAAAATTTGTTGTTTTCATTTTTATTTCGGGCAAAAGTATGCTTCCCATATAAACTCTGCCTGATGGAATTTTAAAGAAACTGTTAATTTTTTAACAAAACCGGAATGAAAAAATTATAGTTTTTACTACATTAATTATTTGGTATATTCAAAAAGTATTTTGTACATTTGCAACCTGTTATTCAACCTCTGACGAAAAACGTGTAAGTTGCTTAGCTTTAACATTTTATTTTATTAATAATGGATTTATTAAAGTACGTACAAGACAAGTACATTGCTAAAAAAGAATTCCCTGAATTCAAAGCAGGTGATACAATTACTGTGTATTACGAAATTAAAGAAGGACAAAAGACAAGAACTCAGTTCTTCAAAGGAACAGTTATCCAATTGAGAGGTGCTGGTTCTACAAAAACTTTCACTATCAGAAAAATGAGTGGTGATGTAGGTGTAGAAAGAGTATTCCCTATCAACATGCCTGCACTTCAAAAAATCGAGGTTGACAGAAGAGGTAGAGTTAGAAGAGCTAGAATCTATTACTTCAGAGACCTTAGAGGTAAAAAAGCGAGAATCAAAGACGCTGCTTACAAGAAGAAATAATTCAGACAACAATAAATGCAAAAAGAGGCTGTTTACATGTAAACAGCTTCTTTTTTTGTGATATGCAGCCAAGCTACAATATCATTATCAATACTATTTTTTGTATGGGCTTCCTTTTCCTGTTTCCAGAAACAGTTTCAGACTATTCATAAATTGCAGCCAGCCATCAGAACAAATATCATAACATTCAACATCCGGAGATAAACCAATATGGGTAACCTGTAACTGCGTAAGGTTTTCTTTCTGCTCTATATTCCAGATTATAGTTGTACCAATCCATTCCGTCTGGTTATTTAATTCCGGCAAGGCAATCAACGAATCTTCAACGTCCCAGATCACTTTTGAGTGGTCTACCAGTTCCTTCACTCGCATAGTTTTGTAGATATTATCTCCAAATCTAATTGTAAATACAGCTCCTACCTTTGCTGCTGTTCCCTCAAACATTTCAGTCCACCAAAGAGGAATCTGCTGAGTAACCGCATTGTATGCTTTATCTGCTGCTGTGCTCACTTCAATGGCATGAGTATAATGATCTGCATTCGTTTTATTCATGGTTTTCATAAAATGATTGTATTAGGTACTACAATTTTAGGAAAACTTCCAGGCAATAGACTTTGCATAAGATAAGAAATACTTATGGAAATTTGAGAGCTTGCAGGATTTGATAGAAATATAAGATTTCGGAAGTAAAAATCGTCTTAAGTTTTGCTGTTTACTCCTTGTCAAGGTTTAAAACCTTGACAAGGAGTAAATTATCTACATAGGAAAGGAAATATTCACTTTATCAGAATATGTATTAATTGTAGAAAATACTACTCCTGTTTCATCAGATACTGTAAAGGTGTAGATGCGGTATGTTTTTTAAAAAACTCAATGAAAGCACTATCCGAGGAGAATTCTAATCTATGAGATACCTCTCCGATTGAATTCCCTTCCACCAAAAGTTCTATGGATCTCTGAAGACGCCATTGCTGCCGCCATTCCTGATAAGACAGCCCGGTTTCTTTTTTAAAAATACGGCTGATTGTTTTCTCAACAGCTCCCGTTTCTTTAGCCAGATCTTTTAGCATGGGAGGCATTGATAATCGTTGAGTCCAATCTTCTACTACCTTTTTAAAGCGTCTGTCTTTCGGCATTCTCAGTTCCAGTTTTTCTTTCGGAGCTTTACTTATTTCATCCCAGAATACCTTTAAAAGATTCTCCTGATCATTTTCAGGAACAGCCCATTCCCAAAAGCATATCCGTTCTACAATTTCTTTTAATAAGGGATTTACATGTAAAACTTTAAGACTCGACCTGATGAATTTTTCCGCATAAGCTGCATCAAAATAGATGGATCTGTATGCTACCATATTCCGGAAATTCACCCGATGGATTTCATGAGCCGGAATCCAGAGCATTCTGAATGGCGGAAGAACAAATTGTCTGTCCGAAGTCGTTACAGTCATACATCCTGAGGGCGCATACAGTAGCTGGGCCTTCGTTTTATGTTCATGAAATCCCGAATCATGCATTATCATATCAGAGGCAATTCCAATTACTTTTTTTTTCAAAGAATCTGCATCAAATTCTTCATTTTGTCTGAGCACAGCCATGTCCTATTTCTGATATTTTTTGTTTTTATATCATTATAAATATACATTGAATTTTTCGAAACTTTGCAGAAAAAAAATGATAAAGACAAACCCGCTCTGGCTGCTCATTCTGCTTATCATGCTTCCACAATTCGTAGAAACCATTTACAGTCCTGTTTTGCCAATGGTACAGGAACAGTTCGGAGTGAAAGAAGAATCAGCTACATTGACGATCAGTTTATATTTTATAGCCTTTGCTTTAGGAGTAGCATTTTGGGGGGTGCAATGCGACAGGATCGGAAGAAAAAAATCATTGGAATATGGGCTCATCACTTATGGAATTGGAACTTTAACAGCTATTTTTGCACCCAATTTTACAGTACTCCTTACCGCCAGAATTATTTCTGCATTTGGAATTGCCGTGGGATCAATTGTTACTCAAACGATTCTAAGAGATATGTATGACAAAGACAATATCAGCAAGGCATTTTCATGGATAGGTATCGGTTTATCCATTAGCCCTGTAATAGGAATGATTACAGGTTCTTTATTAGCTACTTCTACAAGACACCAGGGAGTGTTCATCATTTTGTGTTTACTATCGGTTTTGTTTTTTGTGCTTTCAGGAAAAAAAATAACTGAAACTCATCATTCAAAAAAAGAAATTACCCTTCATACTCTGGCGGCTCTGTTAAAAAGAATGGTCAGAGATCCTCAGATTATCAAATCATGTTTGTTAATTATGAGCTTTAATGTTTTGCTGTTTTCCTATTACTCGCTGGCACCGTTTATTTTTAAAGAGTATCATTATTCTTCATATGCTTTTGGGTATAGCAGTATTATACTCGCCACCGGAACTTTTATGGGAGCAAAGCTTAACAGATATCTTTTAATAAAAAATATACCATCTGAAAATTTAGTTCAGACAGGAATAGTAACTGCATGTATAGCAGCTGTCTTTGTATGGATTTTAACCGGTAAAGGAATCTGCTTTTTAATTCCTTACTTTTTTATTGTTATGGCCTTCAGTATTGCAATTCCTAATATATTGAGTACGGCATTGATCAATTATAAGACCGAAACCGGAAGTGCCGGAGCTTTGCTGGGTCTTATTTATTACATTCTGATAGGTTTAGGATTAGTGAGCATTGGACTGATACAAAACCTTGGGGTGTCGTGTGTAATATTTTCAGGAATCGGGGTTGTTGTTTTACTATTGTTTAATCAAAAAAATAAGTAGTAAAAGGGAAAATTGAAACATCAGGTCAAACGAAAATTCTATTTTATTTTATGAAATCATATAACGCATCAAAAAATTTAGAATAAACCTCTATATGGGGAAGATGTCCTACGTTTTCAATTTCTATCAGCTTCGAACCGGGAATTTCCCGTTGGGTTTTCTTCCCGAGTTCCTGATATTGTCCCATTTGAGACTGAAACTCTTTTGGAGCTCTGTCCTTTCCTATAGCTGTTCGGTCTCTTGTACCAATGATAAGTAAGGTAGGTACCTTGATATTTTTAAATTCATAACACACTGGTTGATTATAGATCATATCTGAAGTTAAAGCAGCATCCCAGGCTACATGTGGATAATCTTTATGAAGTGTCCAGCCGGCAATCAGATCCAGCCAGGGCTGATATTCTTCTTTCCATTTATTATCATAATAGAATTTCAACTGATAGTTTTTATAGGTATCTGCGGTATTTTTAAGCTCAGACTGATAAGCCTGATCAATGGTCTGGTAAGCTGCAAAGGTCTTATAATCTTCCAGCCCGATCGGATTTTCGAGGATCAGTTTCTGAATCCTTTCCGGATATAGTAATGCAAATCTTGTAGCAACCATTCCCCCCATAGAATGCCCCAATACTATGACTTTATCAATCTTAAGTTCATCTAAAACAGCTTTTGTATTGTCTGCAAGCTGGGAGAAAGAAAACTGGTAATTATGAGGTTTGGAAGATTTCCCAAATCCGATCTGATCAGGAATGATCACTCTAAATCCTTTTGCAGACAGGTCTTTTGCCGTTCTTTCCCAATAAGCCCCGTTAAAATTCTTTCCATGAAGAAGCATTATTGTATTCCCATTTGGCTTTTGGGGCTGTACATCCATATAGGCCATTTTCAGATTGTTATCCTGAGATTTTAGCGTAAGGAAATGAACCTCGTAGGGATATTTGTAATCTGTCAGCATAGCATCCAAAGGTTTAATCTGTGAAGACATAAAACCGGATACCATCACCAATGCCAATCTGCTTATTATATTTCTAAAATATTTCATGAAACTTTTTTAAGTATTAAAATTAAAAAAAACCGCTCCAAAGGAACGGCTTTCAACTGTTATTTTTATTTAAAATATTATTAATTACGACAATTCTGCCATTGAAATTTCTTTTTCTTTTTTTGAAGGCAGGTTCATTAAAACAATTGCAAAAAGAATCAGAGCGATTCCTGCCCATTGAATTAAAAAAACTTTCTCTCCCAGCAATACGAAAGCCATGGTTACGGAAACAGGAAGCTCCAGAGAGGAAACGATACTTCCTAATCCCAGACCAGCATTGGGGAAACCGATATTAAACAGAATCGGTGGAATAATGGTTCCAAACAAAGCAAGAACAGCTCCATAAGTCCAGAATATTGAATAATTAAATGAATGAATATGCTCCGTATTTTCTGTAAAGTTTAAGTAGATTGATTTTAAACTGTCAAAATGCATTGGTCCTATTTGTGCAAAGAATAAGAAGGCAAAGACTACTAGAGAACCTCCCGTCAGCATAATGATACTCTTCCTGAACACCGGCAGATGGGTAGCCAGCGTATTGGAGGTAAACATAGTGAGTGTATAAGAAGCTGCTGCCATCAATCCCCAGAAAACACCGTGCCAGTCCAGTTCTATTTCCATATTGATCAAATTGGTAGCCAGAACAGTTCCCAGCAATACGATTACCACGGAAATCACTTTTCTTGCATTAGGCAGCTTTTTGGTAAGAATACTTTCTACCACTACACTAAACCATACCGACTGCATCAGCAATACAATCGCGATAGAAACGTTGATATACTGAACCGCGATATAGTAAAACAAACTTGTTCCTCCCAAAGAAGTACCTGCCAGCATCAGCATTCTGACTTCTTTAGAGCTTGGTACTGATAATTTTTGTTTTGAGGTTAGGGTTTGAATAAAATTAAGGATCAAAAGTCCTGTCAAACCTAATACGAATTGGGAGGTAGTTACTTCTGAAGTTGTGAAGCCATCATGATAGGCCATTTTTACAAAAGTGGCCAACATACCGTATATACTAGCTCCAATTCCTACAAATAAAACACCTTTTAGTATATTTTTCTTCTTCATAATTTTTTTAACAGCCTGCAAAGGTACAACATATAAATTAAAGTACCCTGCAATGTTACCATGATAGATAAATAAAATCGCCACAAGCAAGCTTGTGGCGATCTTTATAACGGATTATAAGAGTCTGTTATTTTTTTACAATTACTTTTGAAGCCGCTTCGAAACCAAGTCCTTTTACTTTTACCATATAGGTTCCGTTTACCAGTTTGCTTGTAGAAATTGCTTTTTTAGCATCAGGCGAAACTTTATCTTCTGAAGAAACCAGCTTACCAGACATGTCATAAAGTTCTACGCTTACTTTTCCGAGGGTATTACTTGGGAAGTTGATATAGAATTCATCTTTCGCCGGGTTCGGATAGATGGAAACTTTATTGTCTTTAGCAGATTTCACTTCATTGGTAGCCAATAAACACTCTGCCGGCACATTAAAGTCCTGAACCTGGTCATTAATATTATTCTTAGCTCCCGCAGACGCTCCTGTTCCTAAACCTCTTCTTGCGAAAACTCCCCAGATCATACATTTATCTGCCCCCTGAGTAGTTGCCAGGTCAGCTGCCAATATTGCGTCTCTTCCTTCAATAAAGCTAGGATTACAAGCCTGAAGTTTCAATGCATTGGTTACCAATTGCAATACTTTCGTACTTCCGTTTGGCGTAGCGGACAATACGTCTGAAGAGTAGCCGTATTTTTCAACATATTTCCAGTGAAGATCCCATAGCATGGTAGCCCATACAAAACCAATAGAGTGTACATCCGGTACTATTGCGGAGCCGTTATTATACTGCATTCCGTTTGTATTTCCATAAGTATAGCCATTCACGGTAAGATCCGGTGAATATTTTGCAGGTCTGATACCGCCGCCATTTGTTGCCTGTCCTATTGCATAAGTACCAACTCCTCTTGCTACACTGGCATTGTCTCCAGGTTTATTGGTTAACATTAGGGCAAAGAAATCTGACCATCCTTCTCCCATCTGCTCTTTGCTTACGTTAGCATTCAGACATGCATATCCAGTTCCCGTCATTCTGTTTGAGATACCATGTCCGTACTCATGCGTTACAATTCCGTTATCAAAACTTCCGTCTGGTGTTGTGTCTGCTTTTAATGTTACATTCACCGTTGTACTTGCTGCCAGCTGAGTTTTTATATACTCCCCTTCAGCATTGGTAATTAATATGGAAGGAATTGTAATAGCAGGATCTGTTCCTGCCATATTCCCTATTGTAGAACCATTGGCTGTGTTATTATAAACAATAGCAGCTTTGGCTCCGGCATCCTGAAGATTTTTTACTTTAATAGCAAAAGAACAGGTTCCTCTTTCAACCAAACCAATTTTTTCTACCAATGATGCTGCGGGTAAAGCTGTACATCCATCCAAAACAGATGATAACTGTACATTACCAGAAATCCCGTTTACAGGCAGCGGACTCCCAAATTGTGCTACTCCTGCTCCCGGAGTACGGGAAACAGCAGCTGTAGGCGCGTTATAAAATAATACTCTTCCTATAGGAGACCAAAGATACATCTGCATTTTACCGTTGTATCCTTCCTGAGCTGCAGAGAAATTGGCGTTATTTAAACCACTTCCATCCTGAGCTTCTGCATAAACCGAGTCATCATCTATTCCTCCTTTTCCAAAGTTATTCTGCTGAAAGTTTCTTGCTGTTTCTGTAAATCCGAACTGATAAAATACATCATGAATTCTATTATTCAGATAGAAAAGGTTCGTAATAGCAGCATTTCTATTATTCGCAGGTGTTTCATTAATAATGAAAGGGAAGTCAAAATTTCTGGTTGCTCCCCCATCCGCAGGTGCTCCTGTAAGATAATCAGGCGGCGTTAAAGCAGTTCCTGCAACATCTTCATAAGCAAATACATTATTTCCTCTGGTTATTGTATAATGATTGTCCCCATCGGAGTGCCATCCTTCTGGGGATGCATTAAGAATCCATGGATTATTGATTATTGATCTTGTTCCAAAAGTAGGTGATTCTATAGGTAAAGGGAATACATTATATGAGGCATTATCCGGAGCGAAAAATGTAAAATTGTTCTTAGCTAAATTATTTTGCGGACCTATTAAAGTATTTTCAAAATGATCTGCATGATTATGCTCAGCATCTGAGCCGAATGCATCAGAATGGAAATTACAAGATAACGTCAGGTTATTTTTTACCAGAATCTTTCCATTATTGGCATCTACCAAAATATTCCAGTAATTAGGAGTTTTAGGCTCCGTTAAAGTATATTCATAAGCAAGACGCAGATTTCCTGTTTCATCATTTACATAGACCAGTCTTTGATTAGCAGATGAAGCTGCTTTTGCTTTATTTTTTTCAAGGTATCCGAGAATGGTAAAATTGGCAATATCAGAATTCTTCAACTCTTCCGCAATCTTTTGAAGCGCAGCATTTTTGTTGATAGCACCTGTACCGGAAGTAGACGAAGTATAATCTTTTACAAAATTGTCTGTGTAATAAACGATTTTATGATCCTTTATCAATGCTGTTCCTACGGAGCTGTATATGGGCAATCCATTATACGTCTGTAAAAATTTCACAACATCACCATTTAAAGATTTTGACTGATCCACATTATCCACAATAATATTGTTAAGATCAGACTTCTTATATTCCCTTATTTTATTTTGAGAAATATAATCCTTAATCAATGTTTCATTATCTTGTCCAAACAACACTGCCGGAAATGCAGAAAATACGGCAAACAAAAGAGGTAGAGTTCTATTTTTCATATCCATTATTAAAGGCGCTAATCTACAAATATTTAACAAATAAATAATGTTATAAATAAATAAAACACAATAATAAAATAATTAAATTAACTTATACATATTAAATAATAATTAAGCATTTCTCAATATAGAGAAATCAACTTACACCATATAGCTGTAATAACTTACTATATAAGCGCTTACCTCACTCGAGAGAAGCCTTTACCCTCCAAAAGGTGTCTTATTATACAGGTTATCTTTGTAAAACAGCATTTGAATTTTAATAATTTTTTAATAATTCTTTTGGATAAATTCTTTGTTTTGCAATCTCAATTTATATTTACGATTTTCTAAAATGTATTAAGCCTTCTTAAATAAAAGACAAAAAAAAGCCGCTCAACGAGCGGCTCCTTATTTATAAATGGTTTAAAGATTATTTACCTTCTTCCATTTTTCTTTTCAACTCTGCTAATGCATCGATGTCTCCAAGAGTAGATCTTTCTTCGTTGTTAGAAGAAGAAGTTACGTTTCTAGAAGAAGCTTCTTTTACGTTTTTCTTCTCTTCGTCTCTGAAGATCCCTGTGTGAGAAACTACAACTCTCTTGAATTCTTTGTTGAATTCAATTACTTTGAATTGAGCATCTTCACCTTTTTTGATTTTAGATCCATCTTCTTTCTCTAATAATCTTGAAGGGCAGAAAGCCTCAACCTCAGCATCTTCGAATTGTACAGAAGCTCCTTTATCGTGAACTTCTACAGCTTTACCAGCGTGGATAGTTCCTTCAGCATATTTAGTTTCGAATTTATCCCATGGGTTTTCAGTCAATTGCTTGTGACCTAGAGATAATCTTCTAGCTTGGATATCTAATTCAAGAACTACAACGTCTAATTTATCACCTACTGCACAGAACTCAGATGGGTGCTTGATTTTCTTAGTCCAAGAAAGATCAGAGATGTAGATTAATCCGTCGATACCTTCTTCTAACTCTACGAATACACCAAAGTTAGTGAAGTTTCTTACAGTTCCTACATGCTGAGATCCTACCGGATACTTAGCTTCGATGTTTTCCCATGGATCTTTAGATAATTGCTTGATACCAAGAGAAATTTTTCTTTCTTCTCTGTCTAAAGTTAATACTTCAGCTTCAACTTCATCACCTACTTTTACGAAATCTCCAGCAGATCTTAAGTGAGTAGACCAAGACATTTCAGAAACGTGGATTAATCCTTCAACACCTGGAGCGATTTCTACGAATGCACCATAGTCAGCAAGAACTACTACTTTTCCTTTTACTTTGTCACCAACTTTTAAGTCAGCAGAAAGAGCATCCCAAGGATGAGCTTCTAATTGCTTCATACCTAATTGGATTCTTGTTTTCTCATCATCGAAATCAAGGATTACAACTTTTACAGTTTGTCCGTCCTCAAGGATTTCAGATGGGTGGTTCACTCTAGACCAAGAAAGGTCTGTAATGTGGATCAATCCATCAACACCTCCTAAGTCAATGAATACACCGTAAGAAGTGATATTCTTAACAGTACCTTCAAGAACCTGACCTTTTTCAAGCTGAGCGATGATTTCTTTTTTCTGACCTTCGATATCTGCTTCGATCAATGCTTTGTGAGATACAACTACGTTTTTGAACTCAGGGTTGATTTTCACAACTTTGAACTCCATAGTTTTTCCTACGAACTGATCGTAATCTTTAATTGGCTTAACGTCAATTTGAGAACCAGGTAAGAATGCTTCGATTCCGTGAACGTCAACGATCATACCACCTTTAGTTCTAGATTTAACAAAACCGTTAACGATTTCACCAGTTTCGTGAAGTTCGTTTACTTTATCCCAAGCTTTAAGCGTTCTAGCTTTTCTGTGAGATAATTGTAACTGACCAGTTTTGTCTTCTCTCTTGTCAACCATTACTTCTACCTCATCACCTACACTTAGGCCTTGGTTGTAACGGAATTCGTTAAGAGAAATAACACCTTCAGATTTGAAGTTGATGTCTACGATAGCTTCTTTATCAGTTAATCTTACAACTTTACCAATTAGAACGTCGTTATCGTCTAAGTTGTTTAATGATCCGTTGTAGATCTCTTCTAAATCGCTTTTTTCTTTTCTAGCATCAGCATCAAGACCAGATTCGAAAGAATCCCAGTCAAATTGTTCAGGTGCTACGTTTTGGTTTAATAATAATTCTGCTGAATTTGTCTCTTTTGACATAATTCTAAATAAATTTGTATTCCTTCTCTTTCAACGGTCTTAACAAATGTGATTGAAAAATACGGAAGTTATTAATATTTAATATTTTACTTTCTCAGACCTTTACCACAAAAAGTGGGTGCAAAGATACGTTTTTTATTTGAGACAAACAATAGCTGCATATTTACAATCACACCTTATAAGTAATTGATTATCAATATTTATAGATTAAGGTTTAGCGAATAGTGAATTTTGCTATGCCAGTGAATTGTCAATTATTCAGGGGGCGGATTGAAAATCTGTAATCCCTATATTACAAGACTTCATGAACTTCGTTCATAGACTTCCAACCTATGCTCAGCCTGAAAATGTATAACTCAACAACATAGTATTAAACTTGTCATGCCGGGCGAAGGCGAAGCATCTCTACAATTCAACACAAAGATTCTTGATTACGCCATGCTCCGTTCAGAATGACAGCAAGCAACCTCCTCTCACGCTCGAACTCTCCCACTCTCCCACTCTAAAACCCTAAAACTCCCCAGCTCTTTCACTCATAAATTCACTACCTTTGCACCATGGAACTACAATCAATTTATCAGAAACTGCAGATTCAGGACATGAATCAGATGCAGAAATCTACTTATAAAGCTTCTGAAAACAATACAGACATTGTCTTACTCTCTCCTACAGGATCCGGAAAGACCCTTGCTTTTTTATTTCCGGTTCTGAGAAATCTTAAAAAAGATGTTCAGGGAGTACAGGCATTGATATTGGTTCCGGCCAGAGAGCTGGCTTTGCAGATTGAACAGGTTTTTAAAGCAATGGGAACGGATTTCAAGGTTTCGGTTTGCTATGGCGGACACGACAAAAAGATTGAAGTTAATAATTTAATTGAAGCTCCGGCAGTTCTGATCGGAACTCCGGGAAGAGTTACCTATCATGTAAGAAATAATAATTTTGATCCGAAAACCATCAAAACATTAGTTCTTGACGAATTCGACAAAGCTCTGGAATTGGGTTTTCATGATGATATGGAATTTATTTCCAATTCTTTAAAAGGAGTTTCTCAAAGAATTTTGACCTCTGCTACGGCTATGGATGAAATTCCTGCATTTACCGGTCTAAAAGACGAGAAAGTAATCAGTTTTCTTAAAGAAAGCGAAGTAAAACCGGATATTCAGCTTAGAAAGGTAATGACTATTCCTGAGGAAAAACTGGACACTCTTTTCAATCTGGTTTGTAAAATCGGAAATAAGAGAACCCTGATATTCTGTAATCACCGTGATGCCGTTGACCGTATTTCTGAGCTTCTCCATCAAATGGGAATCGATAGAGAAACCTTTCATGGCGGAATGGAGCAGGATGAAAGGGAACGTGCCCTGTTGAAATTCAGAAATGATTCGGCAAGAATCCTGATCACCACTGATCTGGCAGCCCGCGGACTGGATATTCCGGAAGTGGAATCTATTGTTCATTATCAGCTACCTCCAAAAGAAGATGCCTTTATTCACCGAAACGGACGTACCGCAAGAATGAATGCCAAAGGTTTTGTATACCTGATTATGACGGAAGAAGAGAATTTCCCATTCATTAAAAGCAATACTCAGGAAGAAAGTGTGGCCGGATTTACCAAAGTCCCGCAAAAAACACCTTTCCAAACCATCTATATCAGTGCAGGAAAAAAAGATAAAGTAAATAAAGTGGATATTGTAGGTTACTTGTTAAAGAAAGGGGAACTCCAGAAAGAAGACGTAGGAATTATTGAGGTAAAAGATACCACATCATATGTTGCAGTTTCCAGAAATAAAGTAAATACCCTTTTAAGAAAGCTCCAGAATGAAAAGCTGAAAGGAAAAAAGGTGAAAATGGAGGTTGCTTATTAGATTGAGCAATGTATGTATATGTCATTGCGAACCATAAGTGAAGCAATCTCAAAATAAACAATCATATCCGATGATAAGAGATTGCTTCGCTGCTTTGCTCCTCGCAATGACACAAACACTACTTTATTCCTCTTACCCGTGTTGGGAAAGTATACACAGATTTTGAAGCTGTAATGAATAAAACATCATGATTTTTCCCTCCAAACGTAACATTGGATGTCCATTTTTCAGGAATGGTAATGTGATAAATCTTCTTTCCTTCTCTATTAAAAACATGTACTCCGTTTCCGGTAAGATAGAGATTCCCGTGTTTATCTAATGTCATTCCGTCTGAACCCATTTCACAGAATAGCTTTTTCTCAGACAATCTGCCTTCTCCCAGTATATCATAAACATAGGTTTTACCGGCATCAATATCCGAAAGATATAGTTTTTTAAGTTTCTCACTGCCTGTAATCCCATTCGGTTGCGTAAAAGTTTCCAGCTTAATGATCTTTCCTTCTTTATTTCTGTAATAAAGGCTTTTATGAGGCAGTTCCTGTTTAAAATTGGTCCAGTAATCTCTTTCATATAAAGGATCTGTGAAGTACATTCCTCCGAAGACATCATTCCATACATCATTAGGGCCGTTCAGTCTCTTTCCTTCAAATCCTTTAAGCAAAACCTCAACTTTTTTATCTTTCGAAATTTTCCATATTTCACCATGGTCGTCGGAACAGGTTATCAGATAACCGTCTTTATCAAAATGAGTTCCGTTAGCTCTCCCCGTCTTATCTAAAAACTCTATAATTTTATTACTTTTCCAGTCCCAATAATAGATTTTATCATTAGGCTGATCGGTAAAATAAACATTTCCTTCCTGATCCGTGGATGGCCCTTCTGTGAAACTGAATTGGTCTGAAATCATTTCCGGTTTTACTCCTTCATAAAACATTTTAGTATAATTTACGGGTTGGCAGTTTATCAATGCCAAAACCAAACCAATCATCCCTATTTTAAAGATATTCTTCATACTTCATTTTTATGCGTGCAATGTACGACTTACTTTATTGGATTCAAAAACATCTCCTATTTTAAACATCTTTCAACGCCTATATAAAATGTCCCAATTGTACTATTTTTGAAGTAGATCATGTTAGTAGTTGAGTGATATAATCCGGAGCTTTGCAGTAACGGAATCGATGACATTTTTCATGATAAAAAAACCATAGGAAAAAGCATCGATTTGCGTGAGAAATATTACCAAAATACTTTTATAGCATACAATAATGAGTGCAGAATCCAACAATATCAAATCTTTAGAAATTGAAAATGAAGATTTCAGAAACTCAGTAGGAACCATGGATGAAACAGGGAAAAGAAAATGGATTTTTCCCAGAAAACCTAAAGGAAAATACACCAATTACAGAAATTATACCAGTTATTTTCTTCTTGCTTTATTTTTCGGATTACCTTTTGTAAAAATCAATAACAATCCTTTTCTGTTGATCAATGTCATCGATCGGAGATTCTTTATTCTTGGACAGCCTTTTTATCTTCAGGACTTCTTTATTCTTGCTTTGGGAGCTGTAACTTCTGTAATTTTTGTCATGTTGTTTACCGTAGTTTTCGGAAGAATATTCTGTGGCTGGCTATGTCCGCAAACCCTTTTTATGGAAATGGTTTTCCGCAAAATTGAATATTGGATTGAAGGCGACAGAAATAAACAAATGAAACTCGACAGACAGGAATGGGATGCTGAAAAAATACGAAAAAGGTTAACAAAATGGTCTGTTTTCTTATTGATTTCATTGATCATCTCTCATTTCATGTTCATGTATATTGTAGGCTATCAAGAGGTTTTCCGTATCATGAGCGAAGGTCCTGCCGGAAATTCATTAAAGTTTACCGTGATGATATTTTTTACGATGACTTTTTATTTTGTATTTGCATGGCTTCGTGAACAGGTCTGTACTCTGGTATGCCCGTATGGAAGACTTCAGGGTGTATTAATCGACAAACAGACAATCAATGTATATTACGATTTTAAGAGAGGAGAAGGCCGTGGAAAATGGAGAAATAATGAAGACAGAAAAGCAGCCGGAAAGGGTGACTGTATAGATTGCAACCAATGTGTAGTGGTATGCCCTACGGGGATTGACATCAGAAACGGGCAACAGCTGGAATGTGTGAACTGTACGGCATGTATTGATGCCTGTGATGAAGTAATGGAAAAGGTAGGTCTGCCTAAAGGACTGGTTCGTTATGCTACTGAAGCCGAAATTGAAAACCGCGAAAAGTTCAGGTTTACACCAAGAATGAAAGCTACAACTGTTATTTTGGCGCTACTTATCGGGTTCCTTGGGTTCCTGATGTACGACCGTGGTTCTATGGAAGCTAAGTTTATTAAACCAGCAGGTTCTACCTTCTTCGTTAAGGATGGTAAAATCACCAATACTTTTATTTATACTCTTCTGAATAAATCTAATGAGAAAAAAGTACTGACCATTAGAGTCATCAATCCAGCCCATGCGGAAATCACCTATTTCGGTTCTGAAAAAATCATCTTAAAGGGCGATCAGATTCTGAAGGGAAACATCAACATTTCCTTTCCTGAAGATGAAATTAAGTTTTCAAAACAGAATATGGTCATCGGGGTCTTTGATGAAAAAGGGAAACTGGTGGATTCTTTTGAGACCACTTTTGAAGGACCATTTAAACTGGCGTTGTAGGATGAAAATACCTTATGAAACAGTGATAAGGATTTATTAATATCAATAGTGAATTTTGCTTCGCGAGTGAATAGTCAATTTTAATAGAGGCTAAGATGTCGGAAAAACAACACTAAGGATTCTCAGAAGTTATTATTCAACAAGAAAAACAGCAACCTATAAAACTTTAAACTCATTAAGCCTTATATTTCCTCATAAACTGAGTAGGGGTCATTCCGGAGCTTTTCCGGAATACTCTTACAAAGTAGGAATATTCTTCATAGCCAAGTCTAAAAGCTATTTCAACAAGACTTTCATCCAGATACATCAACATTCTTTTGGCTTCCAGCACTACTCTTTCTGTAATGACATCGGTAGCTGTTTTCTGAACGACCGTCTGTACAATTCTGTTTAAATGTTTTGACGAAATCCCAAGCAAGGAAGCATAATAAGCAATTGACTTCTGTTGTGTAAAATGCTGTTCAATAAGGTTTTCAAAATCCTGATAATGCTTAAAATAAGAAAGCCCTGCAGAAGATGCCAGTGTGTCAAAATCTCTGGAAAACAACCGGGTAGAATTAATAAAAATCTGAGACATTAATGACAGAATAAGCCCTTCTTTCATAATACTTTTAGCCTGATGCTCTTTTCTCAATTCCTGAAACAGACTTATATTTTTTTTCAATTCCAAAGAATCCAGCTGGAGTTTTCTGGGAAAAGATACAGAGCCGAAGAAAGGAAAATTTCTCAGTTTCTGATTCACATAATGCATCTCATAGAATTCCTGTGAACAAAAGAAAATATATCCTTCAATATCTTCTGAAAGCTCCCAGCTGTGGATCTGCCCGGGCGACAAAAAGAAAAGGCTGCCTTCTGAAACTTCATACTTCTGAAAGTCTATTTCATGAACGCCTGTTCCCTGTATGAAAAGAACGGCTGCATAAAAATCATGTCTGTGTGGTTTCTCTATATGACGATGCCCTACCACCAAGTGATTCTTCATGGTATTGAAGTAAAAATCAGAAGTATTTTTACCCGCCTGAAAAAGTTCGATATGAAGAACAGAGATCGGATTCATCAGCTATATTTAATAAAACTTTAGGAATCCACAAATTTAGACAAAAAAAGGACCGGTAAATACCGATCCTTCTTATCTGCTAAATTTTATATTTTATTTTATAACCAACTTGCTGTTGTAAACTCCTTTTGAGGAACTGATGCTTATCACATACACCCCTTTAGGCACATTTACATTGAACTCTTTGGTATTATTACCTTCACTTTGATAGGCTGAAGTATAAATAAGTCTTCCGCTTGAATCAAACATTGTTACTTTAACGTTTCCTTTTATGTTCTGAGATTTGATAAAGAAATTACCATCACTAGGATTAGGATAAATCTTAATGTCATCTGCTAATGGAGAAGAAGCCTCCTTGGTTCCTAAAGACTGTGTTTCCTGAGTACATACTTCAAGAGACCAGCCTGTAATACTGCCTGCAGTTCCGGTTTTATTATCTGATGCAAATAACTTCCATACTCCCTGTGCTGTATGCCCTTTAAATATCTCTAAGGATTCATCAGGCTTTGCACCCCCCTGTACCGGAGAAGCACATGCAGCTACTGCACTGGCATCACTGAATGAAGCTGTAATACCTGATGCATTGGCACATCTACGATTCCATAGAATAGCTGAAGATCCAACCGGACTTTCAATTCCCACGGTTAAATGGCTTATATTAGCGTGAGCAATGGTAGGAGTGACTTTAATTTTAGTGATTGTTCCGCTATTATTTATCAACAATGGAACGTTTACTCTAGGTGCAGATATACTTCCTCCTTCACGCGCGTCAGTAATTGCAACCGGAGCACCTTCATAAGTGTACGTATTACATGTCTCTCCTGTAACATTATAATCTATTACAAAACTTGGACTTACAGCATAATAAACATTTCCAACAGCTTCTATCAGGATATAGGCATTGGATGAAGTAGAACCAGCAGGAATGCTTACCTGCTCACTACCATCATTAGGTGTATTGGCAGCAATGATAGTAAAAGTCTGCCCACCATCTGTAGATAATTTAATATTGACATTGGCTGTGTTGACCGGAGCTTGATTAGTATTAGCAACATTCCAGGTTACGTTAAATGTACCCGCTGAACTTAAAGACTGCCCAAATGCAGGAGATGTTACCTGAAAAGGACCGGCTCCGGCATTAACGCTTACAACCATATTATCTTTATTAGACTGTGGGTCAAGAGGATTATTATTTCTAACAGTAACTGTAAAATTAAGATCTCTTGTTATACTTGAAACAGATTCCCATCGTGTTGACAAAACCCCTCCCAATACTTTATTAAAATCAGGAAAATATCTTACGGATGAACTTCTTGGTGCTATAGACCTGAATAAAGGTCCTGTTGGTTTTGTAGGATAAGCAGCGGATATAGCTCCTGATCCAAGCTGAGCACTAGCCGCCAGATCAGCCTGTTCCCACGTATAGGTATAGGAAGAATTATTATTGTCAGTAGTCACCCCTTTTAACACAAATGGAGTGGATATAGGAATTATATAGTCTGCTCCTGCATCAATATTAGGGGCCGGATTTGCAAATGGTGTATTGACTCCACAGGAAATCCCATTTACTTTGGTTTTTATCTGTGCAATACTATTCGCATTGTAATAATCATTAACATTAAACTGAACATCATTAGCTCCTCCTGTTATCCCTGCATAAGACATAATAGTAGAACCACTACCAGGCTCTACTGTCTGATCAGCCTGGCTAGCATACATTGTATAGGTATGCCCGGCACCTAACTGGTGCCCCATTTCGTGGGCTACATAATCTACATCAAAAGTATCACCTTCAGGGAAATTAGATGCAGTCCATCCGCGGGCTTTATAGCCTGGATAACATATAACCCCTACACCTGCTGATCCATTTCCTCCTTTTCTATCGACCAAATGCCCCATGTCATAATCTTCACTGGAAATAACGGCTGATATATTATTATTAGCTTCACTAGGCCCCCCATTTGTATAAGGATCTGCATTCTGATCCAAATAAATAATAGTCTCATTATTTGCGATGAGATTAAAGTGTAATGACAAATCTTTTTCAAAAACACTATTCAATCGGGTTAAAGTAGTATTCATAGCAGCTAATATCACAGCTTTTTTCTGGGCATCTGTAGCCGAAGCAGGAGTAGCAGCAGCTGTTAGGTGATATTGAGCATATTCTCCTGTACAAGAAAGTGCTAATCTGAAAACATTAAAACCTGCTGTTTTTTTATCGGCAGCATTGTTTTTTTTTTCGGAGGCACTTTTCCCCATCACATCTATTGTGGAACATTCAAAAGGTTCTTTATCCTGCCCTCTTCTAGCGTTGGAATCAAAAACAGCATAAACGGTTCTGTCCTCTGTGTAGGGTTCAATAAACTCGGTAATTCCGGAACGGGTAATCATTGAAGAAAATCCTACAGGGGAAAGGCTGAATCTTAAATAAACGGACGGATCTTCAATCCCGGTTCCCACATAAGATTTAATATCCGGAAATTTGGCCTGTAATTCAGGAGCCATGTTTGAATATTCCCAAACCTGAAACCTTTCAAATTGGCCATTGGCTGTGGGAAGTGAAATAACCACTCCTTTATCATTGGAAAAACGAACCGGCGCATTTTTTAAGTTCTGCCTTAGCTGATCGGTATTTAGCGCATAAAGTCCCGAAAATTCAAGTTTTTCCTGTGATTTTTTTACTTTCTGAGACCGGAGCTCAGTTCTTGTCCACTGTGAAAATCCTAAGAAAGGAATTAACAGTGTGAAAATTAAGAAATAATGTTTCATAATCATTGTTCGTTTTGTGTTTTGCTAAAATACATAAAAAAAAATCAATAAATCCTAAAAACACCTCACTAATCATCAATTAAATTATTAATTTAATAAAAAACACAACAATAAATTAATAAAATATTAAGAAATAAAATAATTAATGTAAAATATTCTATGATTATTATTTATATTTGATTTAATTAAAGACTCATCATATATTTCACTAAAAAAAGAATCACACAAAGTACTCTTCCGGAGATGCAATCCAGTGTATAGTTTTTATCATATATTTGGTTGAAACTTTAAAAAATCTTTATCTTTGAGGTTTAGGAGCCGTACAATGAAAATAAATTTACCTGACAAGCTGTATTATTCTATAGGAGAAGTTGCTAAAGCATTCGATGTAAACACTTCATTAATACGGTATTGGGAGCAGGAATTCCCTATCATCAAACCTAAAAAGAACCGAAAAGGGAACCGATACTTCACTCCTGAAGACATTAAAAATCTTCAAATGATCTATCACCTGGTAAAAGAAAAGGGGTATACTTTAGACGGGGCCCGTGTAGCATTGACTACCAACAGCAAAATTTCCGAAACCATTACTCTTATTGACCGCTTGGAATTTGTAAAAGCCGAACTTATTAAACTTAAAGAATCTTTGGGAGAAAAAGATAGTGAGTAAATCGGATAAAATATAAATAGAATCCACTGCAATAGCAGTGGATTTTTTATTGTTTTTACACTGGCACAGGGCCAGCAGGAAGGATGTAATTTATTACCGATATGTTTAAATCATTATGCTTGCTTTTATCCTTAGATTCTCAATTATTTTCAGTTGGAAATTTAAAATCAAAAAAAGCTTTTGAAAAATCTTCATCAAAAACAAAATTGGAAAAGTCTATTATTTAGATTGGTAACAAAATAGGGTAGCTGAAAAAGCATAATCATATTACCGAGTATGTTGTCTAAACATATTTGAAATTTGCCACTCATTTTTATTATCTTTTCTTCTTAAATAAAAAACAAAACCTTCTTCTCTATCTGCTGTTAAAAAAGTTAAACACGCCAAATTTTGATTAAGAACAAAATTTTTAATCGATAAATATTTATTATTTTGTGGTTTTAAAATGACCATATTAACAGTTCTTGGTGAAGTATCAAAAGTTTTAGTGTCTGTTACAAGTACTTTGTTCTCATCATAAATAGTAATTGTTTTTTCATTATAAAAAGATTCCAAACTATTTAGTATGCCATTATTGCTCACAAATTGTTTTACAAATATTTCTTTTTCTTTATCTTTTTGTAGTGAAGCACATGAAGTGAAAAAAGATAAAATAGAAAATAAAACTATTGAAAAGAGGACTCTATTTTTCATAGTTGCTATTTATTAAATATTTTAATTAATAATTGAAAATTCTTGTTAACATAGTTGGTTATATTTCCCTTACTGTTTCCATTATAACTTCCCATTCTACCACCAAAAGCTATATGTTCGAAAAAGTTTCCTACATCTCCGTATTGGGTACTTAAGCCCGTACTGTCATACCCTTACCTTTCTTTTTACATCATCTCCCCAATGTGCGGTTTCATGAGCAACAACACTGGACATATAAAGTAAATTTGTTAAGCCTGCAATAGTGCTAGTACTTCTATCGGCTTTCTCAAACCATTGAGCAAGTGGAGTATCTATTGCTGCGGTATTTAGAGTATTACTTTCGGTTATTCCATTATGTAGATATTCTGCATCACCTAAAGTCAAATCCATAACTTTTAACTCCATTCCTTGTCCATACTGAAAGATTTTTGATAATTCTTCTATTGAAAAACCACTTGCAGAGCTTAAGGCTTTCATAAAATTAGTATCTCCTACCATTTTCGGCAAAACATTCTTCACAAAATCATAAAAAACTGGATAGTTTTCTTTATAATACGCTTCCTGTCCTTTCGGAAACTGGAAAGTGGGACTTCCTCCACTCCCTCCATCTCCAAAATAATTTTGTAAAATACCAAAACTACCAGAAGTATAAAATGATAAAGAATTATTTAAATAACTTCTCCCTGAGCCTGCCGCATCATACAAAGTATTCATAGCATCATCCCATGACATTACTCCCCCACTATCATTCTTATAGACACCTTCTCGACCTTCGTCATGAGCCTTCCAATCATACATCATTCTTCCATCAGGATCTACTAATGAAGCAGGATTGTTCATTACATACACATAAGGGCTTGCTGCATGGTATCCTTCTGACAGCTGATCCATCCCGTTCCATCTTCCTAAATCTGGCATATACTGTCTCCAGCCGTAATCCAGATTTCCGTTGCTCTGCAATTCTTTGCTGTTGTAAAGATATTTAAATTTATTGCTGGTTAAAACAACCTTTTATAAAGGCGTGATAATCATTCTTTCCAAAAAATAAAACCTCACAAAAGTGAGGTTTTAGCTTATTTATTCTTATTCTGCTTTGGCTACCTTGAAATTATTTAAAAATTCAATTCCTTCTTCAATTCTTAAAAATATAAGATTAACATTATATTTTATACCAAAATTTAGAACAAAAGTTTCCAAACGGAGAAAATGTATTTCCATATGGTTTAATCCAAAAGGATAGTAATTGTTGGTATTTGTAACTTCAAGAGCTCCTTCGCTCCTTTTTGCAAAACTTATCCCCGCATTTCCAGGATGATCTTTATATTGATAAATATATTAGTTTCTCTAGAGAAAGATAGTAAAGGCCACTGCTTTTGCAGCAGCTTTCTGTTTTATTCACGGACACGAACGAGACGTTCGCGACAGCAGGAAACTATCCTATAATTTCTTGCACATAATTATCAGATCTATAAAAATTGCTTAATTTTTGACCACAAAATGGGCAATAATTTATGACCATTCTCATCGTTTTTTCATCGTTCACACTAATTTCATATCCTGAAGTAATAATAAACCCTTTTTCATTGATCTCAGAATCTAGTAAAAGCATTTTTTTTCTAAAATCACCAATATATTTTACAATTCTAAAATTGAGACCTGCTTTATTTTCTGGTCTATTAAAAAAAGTAAATCTCTCGCAACAAAATTTTTTATTTTCCATATTTTATTTTATTTTATTTTGTACGGAACATGTGGTACCGCTATTTTATTTAGAGCATTGACCACATCTTTTCCTGTGAATAGGTACTCACTAAAAGTACCTACAATTCCCACATGCTGTCCATGCGGATTAATTGATAATTTTTGAGTATGTTCCAAAATATATAGCCCGTACCTACTAATTTGATACTGATTGATTGTTTCACCATTTTTAATGCAGCTGGTTGCATATTCAATATTATCTGTTAAAAACAAAAATTCACTTCCAACTTCAGATCCCCCAGTTCCTCTATACAATGTAACAAGTGGATCAAATTCATCAACTGAAGAAAGTATTCTAGATATATTATTTCCAGTTTCCTCTGCCGCCGCTACCGCTTTAGCTGCCCTAGTAATTCTTCCATATCCACCAAACATATTATATCCGCCGCCACCAAAATCCTGCATTATTTCTATA
Source organism: Chryseobacterium sp. Tr-659 (assembly GCF_011752975.1). GTDB lineage: Bacteria > Bacteroidota > Bacteroidia > Flavobacteriales > Weeksellaceae > Chryseobacterium. The sequence goes on from NZ_VWWP01000014.1 coordinate 42,745, forward strand.
TGTGAGCTATTCATTAGCCTAAAAGACCTGTCCAAGCTAGACTCTCCTTCGTCATAGAAAGGGTTATCACGATGTGCACGATATTCAACCATGGGATTATTGGTACAGGCGAGGTACGTGCACCAGCAGGAACTTCTTTTATTTGTAAACACGAGCGAGATGCTTGCACCAACGTAAGATAGATAATTAGTACTCTAACTTATTATATTATCACTTTCATTAATGTCATCTTCTAAATATCCAATAACTTTATCATAGTTCTCACTTAAATAGAACATTCCAAAATAATTTCTCCCTTTAATAGTCACTCCTTTTAATAATATTCCAGAATCATTTCTCAACCCAATAAGTAGCTGATGCATTTGCTTTGCAAGTTTATGATTTTTTTTATTAATAGCCATTCCCTCTCTAATACTATATACACCAATCATATTTTCCCTATAAAATCTTCCATCATTTAATTTTATATGATAGTCATTAATTTCTCCTGATAGATTGATATTTTTCTTTATTAAGTTAAAAATATCTTCTTTTGTTTTCATTTTTATGGTTTTATGTATTCAACATTAGCTCTTATTACAGGTCCAAAAATTAACCATTCATTCTCTTGCATTTTCATTCCTGTTTCGGATACATTAGGGATCGCATTAACTCCAATTTTAAATCTTTTTGATAATATCACGCCTTCTGATTTTCCGCTAACTCCCCTTGCAAAATATCTTGCCGTTTCTTTATTTGTTGTCCAAGACGTCCAAACTGAAATATTATCACTCATTGCATGATCATCCATATCCCAATGTGCTCTATGAATATTTTCAGGCCTTAATCCATTAGGTATAGCAATTCCAAACAATGCTTCATTATACATGTTAGCCTGTACTTCGGAATGAGAAGACGATGACACTCCTCTATATAGTAGTATTCCATTTTTATTATTATCGCCCTTAGAAATTTCTCCAGATATATCAATAGCACCCGTAATAGGCTTTGAATTTGCAGAAAAACCACTATCTCCAGTAAGCATTAAAGGTATACTCCACAGACCTACTCTTGAAAGCCCTAGTACGATCGCATCAAAATTTAATGAAGAGAGTATGCCTCTAAATGTTACGTTTCCTATCTCTAGAGCAGGAATTCTAGAAATAGCAGCTCCTGGTACAATTGTAGTAATACCAGCACCTTTATCTCCTCCAACTAATCCTCTAAAAAAATTCCCTATTCTCTTAAAAACTCCAGGCTTGTCTTTATCATCACCTCCTCCTTTACTGTTAAGATAGCTTCTCTTTGCCTGAAAATTCTCTAATCCCCGATAATTAGTTGCTCCCTGAGATTTGGTGGATGATCCTAAAAATCCATAGCTACTTCCTGAAGTATCTGAAATATTACCTGAATCGTCAATCCATCTTCCATCAGGATCTACTAATGAAGCAGGATTGTTCATTACATACACATAAGGGCTTGCTCCATGGTATCCTTCTGCCAGCTGATCCATCCCGTTCCATCTTCCTAAATCCGGCATATATTGTCTCCAGCCGTAATCTAAATTTCCGTTGCTCTGCAATTCTTTGCTGTTGTAAAGATATTTAAATTTATTGCTGGTTAAAACAACCTTTTATAAAGGGGTGATAATCATTCTTTCCAAAAAATAAAACCTCACAAAAGTGAGGTTTTAGCTTATTTATTCTTATTCTGCTTTGGCTACCTTGAAATTATTTAAAAATTCAATTCCTAAAAATATAACATTAATATTATATTTTATACCAAAATTTAAAGCAAAAGTTTCCAAACGGAGAAAATGTATTTCCATATGGTTTAATCCAAAAGGATAGTAATTGTTGGTATTTGTAACTTCAAGAGCTCCTTCGCTCCTTTTTGCAAAACTTATCCCCGCATTTCCAGGATGATCTTTATATTGATAAATATATTGGTTTCTCTAGAGAAAGATAATAAAAGCATTGTTCTGCATAATCTCCACCATAAACTCCTCCTAATATTCCTCCCGCAATACCTCCGATTGCTGCACCAATAGCAGCTCCTGGTGCGGCTCCTACTCCTAAAAAAGCGGAACCAATAGCTCCTCCAATGGGAGCTAACAACTTTGCTCCGAATCATGCTCCTACTGCAGCTCCTGCCATTCCTCCAGCTACACCAACCGAAGCGACCTAAGCTCTCACGCCAAACTTTCCACCATCTTGATACATGCTATATCCTATTTGTCCAGCACTGATTGCATATCCTACGTATCCAGCACCTTTGGCATATTTTCCGAGCATTGCAGTATTTCTTACGTAATCGCCTCTTAGTCCTAATTTAGATTTAATTTACAGCTTACCCCAATCTTTTCTGCTTCTTTAATAAATTCATTAGCTAAATCTAAGTTTTCAATTTCGATAATTACCTCCTTATCATCCAAAAGATAATCAACATTTAATTTAGACTCTTTTAATGATTTTCCAAGTAAATCAATTTGGAGTTTTGTAAGTGATACTTTTTGAAGCCCCTCATTCCAACCTTCTAATATTATTTTTGCCATATTTTAGTCTACTTTTATAGTTATTGGAGATGGAACTTGACCTATATATTTGCCCGTTGTTCTCTTTCCTCCTTGAATAATTACCTCTGTCACATTATGCTGTTTTCCTAGGTCTTTAGCAATATTCCATAAAGCCTCTCTACCAACTTTTCCTCCGGAAGAACCTTGCAAATGTAATTGGTTTAAATACAACTTACCATCTTTGACTGCAAAGTCGGTTATTCCCTCTACTATTTCTTCTTTAATCTTAGACGAAAATATCATTACATCTCCTTCAACAACACCTATTTTTACTAGATTATTTGCAGCTGCATTTAGAGTCTTTCTTTCCAATCCCTCGGCAGCTGCTTCAGGATTAATAAAGATCATAGCAGCCATACCTATATTTTCTCTTTCTTCAGCATAGGGGCCCACACCCATATTTCCAATTGCTGAATAAGGATCTGTGCTGTTAAACAACAAAGCACTAACAATTTGCCAGGTACTAATTTCCTTTGAAAACTGTTCTTCTGAAATTTTTTCTGCAGGGCCAACGTCTACTTTAGTTCTATTCCAACCAAATAAATTTTTAATAAAATTTACTGTTTTCTTAAAAAAACCGGGCTTATCTTCACCTCCTCCTTCATTACTAAGATAACTTCTCTTTGCCTGAAAATTCTCTAATCCCCGATAATTGGTTGCTCCCTGAGATTTGGTGGATGATCCTAAAAATCCATAGCTACTTCCTGAAGTATCTACAATATTTCCGGAATCACTTATCCATCTTCCATCAGGATCTACTAATGAAGCAGGATTGTTCATTACATATGCATAAGGGCTTGCTGCATGGTATTCTTCTGACAGCTGATCCATCCCGTTCCATCTTCCTAAATCTGGCATATACTGCCTCCAGCCGTAATCTAAATTTCCGTTGCTCTAGCATGTTTAAGTTTTAAAGCCACGAAAATGCAGTGTTTTAATCACTATTGGCCCAAAGTCAGGAGACTTCGCGTAACGAGTTCATATTGCTGCATTTGTAGATTTGAAACATTATCAAATATTTCTGAAATACATTATAAATCAGATGAATTGGGAAGCTTTTGTATAAACTCTTTTATTTTAATATCCTTCAGCCCATTATGTTGCATATAATGTTCAATTTTTAATGCTTTACTATAGTCTTTATAAGATATTTTATATCTTAATATATCAAAAGAAAATTTTGATATCTCCAATCTTAATTTTTCCATTTCCAAAGGATGAACTTCAGTATCTTTTTCAAGCATTTCTGCAAAATCTATCAATTTTTGGCATATATAATAAATTTCATCCTTAAGGAAGACAGGAGGAAGCCCAAGTAAAAAATTTATCCGGGAAAGAATAATTTTTTTTAGAGAATATTCTTTTATTCCATAATAATACCTTAATTTATTTGTATTTATATCAGTATTTAACATTAAAAACTTCACTACTTCTCTAGGATCTACCTGATTTGAATAAAAATCTTTCAATTCTCTGATACTTGTCCACCCTGCTCTGTGTAATGATAAATCTGCTTGATTTAAATAAGCAAATAAAAATACACACAGGTTATATTCTAATTTTATTCTTTTCATATTTTTATTAAAAAGGCCACCACCAGCGTTTAACATATTTTGGGTTCAAAGTCGTTATGTCCAATTGCATACGTCCTTCCACGATAATTCTTCCAGCATTTCCAGTTCCACCAATATAAGGATTAGAGGTTACTCCCCATTTAGGGACCGTAAATTCTATATAGCCACCACCACGATAACCTCCTGCTGCCTGTCCTAGTCTTACTTTCGATGGACTTACAAAAGGTGCTATTTCAACATCTACTCCAAATGGTTTTGGTGACGAAACATTGATAGAACCACTTTTCTTGATAGCCTTAACAGCTGAAGTAGATGTATGATGCCGTACTGTTACAAAGTCCTCTAACAAACCTGACGCCAGATTTTTTTCTGCTTGTATTTCTGAAGTTGCCAACGCTGGCTTCTTCAATGCTACAGCGGCTAAAATTCCGGCTCCCATCGCAAGATACCTATTTTCAGGCTTCCAGCTACTCATAATCTGGCCCCCAATGTCAAAGATACCTAAAAAGTCACCAACACCCCCAATCATTTGAGCCCGACCTGGTTGTCTCCACGCTGCTTGTAACTGTTGTTTCTCAAACCATTCAGTCTGAACATGAATTATCTTTCTTCTGGTAAAAATAAACTCCTGTATTTCATTAGGAGTGGCTCCTTTGGCTCCATCTCTCCAGGTTGATGCATAAAGACTTCCGCCAACATCTCCACCTGTTGCTCCCCATGCATTCCATGAGCCCAAATAAGCCCAGAAATCTGATTTATTATTACCGTCTTTCCATGCAGATAATGCACTTAATAACGTTCGTGAGCTGTATCCGTTTCTCAGATAACTTAAGGCATTCTGAAGGTCACTTCCCGTAAATTCAAAACCATCTGAAGTAGGTCTCACATCTCTACCGTCCGGATCTATAAAAGAAACCGGATTGTTCATCACATAGGCATAAGGACTTGTCGGATGATAAGCCTCAGACAGTTGATCCATCCCAAACCATCTTCCTAAATCTGGCATATACTGTCTCCAGCCGTAATCCAGATTTCCGTTGCTCTGCAATTCCTTGCTGTTGTAAAGATATTTAAATTTATTGTTGGTTGTATCTCCTGTATTATAACCTGCATGCTTTAGCCCTAACGGGTAATAGTTATTCTCTTCTAATATTGTTGTGCCGCCATTCTGGCTTTTGGTATAAGACAATCTGATATTCCCTAAATGATCAGCATATTGATAAACGTACCTGTTATTAATAAAATCAAAATACCCTTCTTCATTGCCCAATATTTTGGTGGTTAAGGTTCCTGCTGAACTTTCATACTGGAACCCGTCCAAATAATCTGTAATCTTCCCGTTATTATTGGTCTGTACCTTAGTTCCGTCAGCCAGATAGGTATAAGAGCTATTTTTTGAAGCATCTGTATGGGCGAAAAAAGAAGGTAAATCAAGATAGTTATACGTGATTTTTATTATGCCTCTATCGGGCTGGCTGGTCATATTTCCATTTCCGTCATATCCAATGGTCTGTCCCTGGCCTGCCCCCAAAGGATAACCGCTTAATGCGTTCCCGCTTCCACTTTCTTTCATGTAAGACAGGCGGTTTCCGTCGTAAGTATAGGTAAGGTCATCCATTACTTCAGCAGTTCCGTTAACCGCAGCACCGGTTCTGTTGAGGGTGTTTATATTCCCGTTAAGGTCATAATCTGTTATTTCGCTGTACTCTTTAGAGTAAGGATTGGTATCCATCTGGAAAAAGCCTGCTCTCAGACGGTTAACGCCATCATACACGTAGCCATATCTTCTTAACGGCTCATTGGCTCCATAGGCTGTCTTCCAGTCAACTTCCGCAATACCTCCGTTGTATTTGGGCTTTACTTTAAGATTCGCATAGGTATTGTTGGGTGTTTCCGCTCCTTCTACGCTATTGTATTTTATTTTGTAGGCAAAAAGCTTATTGTTTACCCCTGAGAAATCATTAGGATTAATTCCCGTAAGCCATCCCCTGATATTGTAAGTGTAGTCTATACTTTGCAGGTTATTCCCCACTTTTTTATTGATTATTTGCCCCAGATCATTGTAAGTATATTCTGAAAGCAATTCTTCCGGGTTGGCATTAATCTGCTGGTAATGTTTAGACAGATAATTTTTTGGATTATATATATACCTGTCTTTTACACTTAGCTCCGTAGAGGAAGTATTTCGGGAATGCGAGGTATAGGTTTCCAGGGCTTTTCCTGAAAAGTCCACAAGAGTTTCAGTTTTTGTAAAACCACCCAAATGATTTTTACCATAGGTGCCTATAATTCTTCCCAACGTATCATACCAGATAAAAGAAGATGACCAGTTATCATTTTCTATATTTTTCACATAGCTCGCCGTAGGATAAGTTTTAATACTTCTTACGGAAGACCATCCGTTGGATGTTATTGTTACAGGCGCAGCACTCAATGTCGGCTGGTTCTGTACCTGAGCGGGCAGAGCCGGAGCACCTGCCGGGTATCCATCATAATAGTTGACACTCAGAATGGTCATACTTCCGGTAGGGAAAGCATTCTTGGTGTAATAGACATCAATACCGTTCAGGGTAAAGGGAACTGTACTGGTGCTTTCATTATTTTCAGGATAAGCCCTCATATTATTAAGCGCTGTCTGCATAGATTCTCTTGTGGCCGTATTGGCAAAAAATCCGGAATATACCACCCTCCCGAAAGCATCATATTTTGTGAACATCCAGCCTTTTTTTCCAAAGTTATTGGTAGTGGTTCTCAGGTTCCCATCCTGCGAAAGTACCGGTCTGTTCTGTTTATCATAGACTATAAATTCCCATTCTTTTCCGGGAAGCTTTTTTTCTGCGAGCCTGTTGTATTGATCATATTTATATTGATAGCACAATGCGTCCAGTACTGCAGGTAAAACAGGAGAAACAGAAGCTTTAGGAGGAATTATGAAAGATAGGTTGCCGAATTCGTCATACACGTAATAGGTATCCAGATTTTCTGTACCGCCTTCGGGCTTTTTATTAATTTGTCTTACCAGGATTTTTTGCCCTGCATTATTGGTATATGTATGAATTTCATTATCTTCTTCATCTGATGTAATCAGCTTAAATAATGCTCCTGCTTTATAATAGCCTCCTGCAGTAAAATTATTATCAGGTGTAGGACTTACAGATACGTCGTTAATTTGCGTAGAAGGATTCCATACTGTAACGGCACTGAATCTTTTTACAATGCCGGCAGCATTGAATTCATAGTTCATCTTTTCGGTATGATTTCCCGAAAGCTGCCAATCTGTTCCCGGAGCTGCTGATTTTTCTGTCCTGGCCAAAGGGGATTTTTCAACCTGAACTTCAGCATAGGCATTGGGTACTCCGTAATAAGTGTTGACCGCATTACCTGTTGCTCCCGGAATAAAAGCTCCATTTTGAGAGTCTACAGGCAATGGTAGATAAGATTTTGTCTGCCTTCCGTTATTATCATACACAGAGGGCACAACTATATCTTTTCCGCTTGGGGAAGCCTTTATTCCAATGTTTTGTACAGGTCGTCCCAACCCGTCAAGATACTGTATACTTTGGATCTGTTGAGCATTGTTATTGGTAGTTGTTACCGGTTCAAGATAGACCCTGCTGTAAATATAGTTTTCTGATGATGTTAAACTCTGGGAATAGAATAAAACAGCCATCAGGACATTTATAAATATTAATAATTTTTTCATAATTGAGTTTTATGGTTGTGGCTTTAAATTATAACGGTAATCTTTTAGAATGTTTCCGTTGACATCAATGACATATTGGAGTCTGTTATTCATATCGTACCGATACACCTCTCTCATTCCATCAGGACCTGTTTTAGAAGTAACGCCTACTAAAGGATCATATGTAGAAGTGGTGATACTAAAACTCTTCAGTGCCGGATTTGTTCTGAAAGTATCCAGAGCTTCAATTAATGTTTTTTCTGAAGACTCATTGATGTCAAGATTAGATTTCGCTACTATATCATCTGCAAGGCTGCCAATGTTTGCAAGGCTGGCACCAGAGATTTTTGCAATAGGAAACGTCTTATTGTATCCCCATATAATTACGGCAGGAAGTCCCAAACCTGATCCTTCATCAGCAACAGCTGTAAATTGTGTAACATTTCCTTTAGCATCATAAGCATCATATCGTACTGTTGTTTTAATACTGTTGTCATTTGGATTCTGGGATACCACCGATGTGGGATAGAGACTGTTATTGGCAAATTTTAACGAAGATGAAGAAATCATTTTATTATTTTTTTTCACGATGGTATTTACGGCAATCCCTTTCATATTAGCATTATAAATATGATTGTATTCACTATTTTGTCCATCGGGATAGGTCATAAAACTTTCTTCAATACCCCCGTCCGGTGAAGTTGTTTTTATTTTAGACAAAAGAAAACGTTCCGCTGTATTGGTAAATTCAGACTCATTAGTGGTTTCCATAGTCTGCCCTCCAGCATAATTTCTTTCAGTTTCTTTTACATATTTGATGACTCCTGAACGCATATAGCCAATACTTGTCTGCACTATAGATGCACCATCCTGATCCTGAAGTTCATATTCGTAGTCTGTACTGTTTAGTTTTTGGCCACCGGCATTATAAATCTCTTTCTTCTCTATTAATCCACCTTTGGTAATATTATAATAATGTTTTAAGAAGGATGTTTCATTAGGATTCTCCGGTGCAGTATAAGGGGTATCAGGATAATCATCCGGAGTCTTATAATAAAAATGGGTATATCCCTCATTATTTCCTCTGGTGATCTTTATGTTTTTGTATACAACATATTCAGAAAAACCTACATCGTTCCCATATCTTTCATTTTTAACTTTGTAACCACTCGGATTTCCTGAATTGGTAAACTGATTATATGAATAGCCAACCGTTGATATGGGAACACTATCTGAAGCTGAAGTATAACTCTTAACCTCTTTTACCCGAAGATCTGGTGCATATCCAACATTATTATATGGCCCTGGCGAAGTTGATAACTCATAAGGGGAAAAATATCCTTTCAGATCCTGACCTCCATTAATCTGTATGGTATGATTACCCGGATATAAATCAACAGAACCATATAAAGTATACTCCGTTGGTGATTTTATCACATTGCAGGAAGTTATGGCCACAGAGTTATTGTCTATTGCTACCTCTGCTGTCAAATCAGCAGGATCTCCCCCCGGAATTAATATACGTCTTGGCTCTGCATGAAAAACAAAATACATTTTTTTCTTCTGGGAAGGAGTTCCGGAAATATTCCATACTATAGTATTATTTTGCCATGTACTATAATTAAAAGTATTCTGCGCCTGTAATTGTTGAATATATGGATCTGTAAAATCTTTTAACCGATCTTTGTATTCGGGAGTATTTTTATCATAAAAAAATTCATTGGGCTCAAAACTATATTCTAAGGCACCGCCTGTAGGATAAATTATTTTCTTTAATACTCCTATAACCCTTTCCTTTGGATAAATTGTACTGGCATCCTGATTAAGACTGCAAATTAACTGATCCGGCCAGGTAGCATTATCAGCGAGTGCAGTTGTGCTATACTCAAGAGTTGTGACTTCTAAAGGATTACCATTGAGATTTTCCAAATTTCTTTTCCTGATCTTGGTAAGTACTCTTTTTTTTTCGTTTCGATTAGAAAAGACTGTAAATGTATAATCAAGAGCATATCGGTCTATTATTTTACCATAAGAATTTTCAGTAGTAATCTCTGAAATACTATAAGGATCATTCATTGTTTCTTCCAGGGAAGGATCAAACGCGTAATCTATTTTAATATTGCCAAAATCCGGACTATTGATTTTTTTGAGTTTACAGCTTTGATAAAGGAGAGTGGAGGTCCCATTAATATGTCTTTCATCTTTTTGATATTCATATGTCAGTAACTCCATTCCGGCTGGGTTCTTTATACTGCTTAGAAAGAATGCCGATTTGTATAAATACCCATATACAGAATAAAGATTCTGGCTATAATCATTGAAAATATATTTATACCCCTTATCATCTGTTATGGTAAAAGAAATAATATTAAAATCACCACCAGTTGAGCCTTTCGTGAATTCTATAAGCACATTATTTGCTGATTGTTGAACCACAGAATAAACACCCTGCTTGGATCTGCTGAATTTAAACTTGCCGCCAATTCCTGTAGGAAGGGTATAATAATAAATGTCATCAGGGGTTTTCCAGCTATTGGGATCTGAAGGGTTTATATTACCAAACTTATCGTCTATTTCGCCAACTATAGTCCTGGAAATAACGCCTCCTGAAAGCAGAGTCCATCCAGCTCCTGTTTCGCCCGTATAGTCTCCATTATTGATACTATTTGGATTATAGGATAAAAGCAAATTATTCGAAATATTTGCATCTGATGTAGAAATTCCTGCTATAGGTATTTTAATATCCGGTATGCCTGTTGCTGTTGCCACAGGCGATTCCTGATAAACAGATAAGGTTGATATTGATGGAACCGGATTAGGCAGATCTCCATAATTAAGCTGCTGCTGAGCATAAGAGCTTGTAGCAATTCCCAGCTTTATTAAAAGTAAAAGTGTTATCGTATTTTTCTTCATTTTTCTATTTCTTAATCAGTTTAGCATTTGCCGTTTTATTCGTATCTGTCTTTATCGTAATCAGATAAGCTCCCTGAATGAGCGACTGGGTATTAATCTTAGTCACCTTATTCTTCGTTTTCAGGTTCTGGATCTGTCTTCCACTCATATCATACAGCAGAATATCTGCCTCTTTGAAATCAAATCCGATTTCTACATACGCATAATCGGATACAGGGTTTGGATAGATCTTGATGTCGTATTTTTCAATTAGCTGATCCACTTGTTTGTCTCCAAGTTTTACAATCTTCCAGTTTTCTTTACCTAACTCTTCTGCACTCGTTCCTGCTAAAATGATGGAGCCATCACGGTTTAATTTTAAATCGGAAAGTCTTTCTTCTTTTTTTCTGGATTCTCCGGCGATGTGTTTTCTCCACTGTTCGTTTCCGTTTTGGTCTAAATAGAGCATCCAGAAAGTCTCATCATCTTTCTCTATTCTTCCTTCTGCCTGGGTATAACCTCCCAACAGAATGCCTTTTGACCTCCGGCTTCCATCTTCCAGCTCCCCGCTGATCACATTCATTCCCATCAGGACATCTCGGTTTTTGAAGTTGTAGGATTTCTGCCACTGTTCTTCTCCTCTTTCGTTTAAGGAAATCAGCCAAAGGTCTGTGCCTTCTTCTATTCCTACTGTTTTATTGCCGGATCTTTCGGATCTGGATTCTCCTCCAACAAGGTAACCTGTTGAAGTTAATGCCAGCGTTCTTAGATGGTCATCTCCTTTGCCTCCGAAATTCTTTTCCCATCCTACTTTACCATTTTTATCTAGTTTGATGATCCAGTAATCACCTTCCCCGAAATTGCTGCTGGATTTGGAATGAGAGACAAGCTTTGCACTGCTTCCAGCATCCTGCTCCCCGCTTCCCGCCTTCACCTCAGAGCTTCTGGAATAAACTCCCACTAAGGCTCCGCCATCTTTTGTAGGAATCATCTTTTCGACTTCATCCAACCCTTTTCCGCCTAAAATTAATTGGGAGAGTTCTTTTCCATTTTTGTCGAGTCTTGTGATCCAGACATCTTTGGATCCATAGCCTTTTGAAGCATTTTGTACATTACCGGCTACAAAGAATCCTAAATCCGTGGTTTGAATAACAGCTCTGGCTTCTTCATCGGAAGGGGTTCCTAATGTTTTCTGCCATAATTCATCGCCGAATTCATTGATTCTGATCAGCCAGATATCGGAACCGCCTTTGGATTCTTCTTTTTTATCTAATCCTTTTCCGGAGTAAGAGGTTCCGGCTAATAGAAATCCGCCATCCTGAGTGGTAACGGTGGCTGACAGGTAATCATGGTTAGATCCTGAGAAATATTTTTCCCAGGCCTGGTCTCCCTGCTGGTTGAGTTTAACTAAATGGAAATCGTAACCGTTGTTTGGTTTAGTTCCAGCCTCCTGCTTCCCTCTTGATTGTATGGCGCTTCCTGTGATAAGATACTGCTGATCGATAGTAGTGGTGACCTGTGAAAGGAAATCCTGGGTAGAGGATTTGATATCTTTCTGCCAGACCACTTCCTGGGCAGAAATGCCCAAAACCGTGCATAATGTAAATGCACCGAGGTAGATTTTTTTCATTCCCGTGTTTATTTTGAGTTAATAATTATCAGTATTTTAAAACTTTGCGAATTTAACATTTTTTAAGACATGAAAATCAATTCACTAGGATTTAATTGATGTTATGCTGTATAACCTGATTTCATAGATCATCAATGATATTCTTCTGATGCAAAAGTAACGATGTACTACGACAGAACCTGTCGTATTTTATAATCTGTTATTAATTGTTCAAAAAATTATCTTCTCGTTAATTACGAAAAGATATTCTATAAAAAATGAGAAATGTATCCACTTATTAAGCGATAGAAGAAAATCAATATTCAATCTTAACTAATTGAATATCAACTATTGTTACACATTGTCTTTATTAATATGTTTACTGCATGATGAGAAATAGCTATTACCGAAAACTTTCATTGATGGTCGCCATATTAACCATCCTGCTGGTCTATCATAAATATACAAGCCGGGAAAAGGAGCCCTTCCCTGATGTAAGGTTCATTGTGAATTCTTCAACATCCACTGCTTTATCAGATTTTGATCCTAATATTCTGAACAGGGAACAGTGGCAGCAACTCGGTTTTTCTGAAAGACAAGCCACTACTATCCTGAAGTATAAAAACATGATAGGAGGAAAATTTATGTCAAAAGAACAGCTGAAAAAATGTTATGCAATCTCTGAAGAAAAGTTTGGAGAGATGGAATCTTTTATCCTGCTTCCGGAAGTCTCTGCGGGAAACAATTCAAAAGAAATTAATTATTTTGAAAAGAAAAAAATTATGATCAGAGGAAAATTTAATCCTGATCATTTTTCTATCAATGACTGGATAAAAATGGGATTCAGTAAAAAACAGGCGGAAGCTATTTTAAAATATAAAGAGTATTTGGGGGGAAGCTTTATCAGTAAAGAAAAGTTTAAAGAATGCTTTATTATTTCTCCGGAAAATTACGGCAAGCTTGAACCCTATCTGCTATTACCGGCAAGAACACCTGAAGAGTTCAGAAATCTGGTTAAAAACAATGCGCCAAAAACTAAAATTCAACACCAATCTTTTGACCCTAATCTGTTGAGTGCTGACGGATGGAAATCTCTCGGTTTTTCTGAGAAACAAGCCGCTACCATTATCAATTATCGTGACAGGAATTTACGGGGAAGTTTTAAAAGTCCGGAAGATTTGCAAAAATGTTTTGTGATTTCAGCTGAGAAATTTCAGGAGATGAAACCTTATATTAAATTCAGTCCCAACTCAGGAAAAAAGCACGAAACACAACAGCAAAAAACTGATTTTTCAAAAACAGACCTCAATACAATAAGCTTTAAGCAGCTTATAGAATTTGGTATGGATGAAAGAGGTGCCGGCTCAATCATTGGTTTCAGAAAGAAACTGGGAGGGTTTGTTAATAAGCAACAGATTTTAAGCACCTATAATATTGACCAGGAACTTGTTCAGAAACTGATTGCCATTGCTCCACTGGACACTTCAGGGGTTCCTAAATATACATTAGCAGATGCTCCTGAAGAATGGCTTAAAAATCACCCTTATTTTAAATATTCTGCAGACAAGATTATTTACTATCGAATTAGTAATCCTGATGATAGAAAAATATGGAAATTCCTAAAACTAAAACCTGAGTATGAGGAAAGGATGAGATGGTATATAAAATAAACGGGTTGAATAGTTCAGCGTTGAAAATGTATATGCATTCTCAAAGCTAAACTATTATATCTTAGTCAAATGTTTTGCTGGAATCTTCAAGCAGTGTATTCAGTGTATTCAGCTCATCTTCTGTAAGGTCTCTCCATTTCCCGACAGGAAGATCAAGCTTAATGTTCATAATACGAATCCTCTTTAGTTTTTTTACTTCATATCCAAGATACTCGCACATTCTTCGGATCTGTCTGTTCAGACCCTGAGTAAGAATAATTCTGAAGTTCATTTCATCGATTTTCTCCACTTCACATTTTTTAGTCACGGTATCCAGAATAGGAACTCCGTTTCTCATTTTTTCCAGGAATCTGGGAGTAATCGGTTTATCTACGCGCACGATATATTCTTTTTCGTGGTTGTTTCTTGCACGCAAAATTTTATTTACAATATCACCATCGCTGGTTAGGAGAATCAATCCTTCGCTCGGTTTATCTAATCTTCCGATCGGGAAAATTCTTTTAGGGTGATTGATATAATCTACAATATTGTTTTTTTCACGTTTTGTATCAGTAGTACATACAATACCAACGGGCTTATTGAAAACAATATAAACCGGTTTTTCCTGAGCTTCTCTGATCGGTTTTCCATCCACTTCCACAAGATCTTCATCAGATACTTTGGTTCCCAATTCGGGAATTTTACCGTTAATTTTGATTCTGCCCTCTTCCAACAGCTTATCTGCCGCTCTTCTTGAGCAGTATCCTACTTCTGATAAATATTTATTAATACGTGTCTTTTCCATTAGTCTTTTCCGTAAGCGGTATAATTTTTATTACTGAAAATTGTGATTCCGTAGCTTAAACCTATGAAAACACCATCTGCGCCATCTTTCAGTGTATGAAATTCAAAAATAACTCCTCTTCCCTGGTTTAATCTTTTTGAATAGGAAACCTGAATTCCCAATCTTCCTCTCCAAAATTCTATGTCTGAAATCTCAGAATGCTTCAACTGCTTTCCATAATTCAGATCTCTATAAAAAGGGATAATCTTATTTTTATAGACCCTCGAATCTATAATCGTTATTTAAAAACTGACCGGTAGCATTTTCAATGGTATAATCTCCTATTTTTGTACGTCTTAACTGAGTCAGATAAGCCCCAACACCAAGCTCCTGCCCAATATCATGCGCAAGACTTCTGATATAGGTTCCTTTTGAACATCCTACGGTGAAACTTACCAAAGGAAAATCTATTGTAATATCTTGGATGTAATGAATTGTTGTTTTCCTTGCCTTCATTTCTACTTCTTCACCTGCTCTGGCCAGGTTGTAAGCTCTTTCCCCATCAATTTTTATGGCTGAATAAACCGGTGGTTTCTGTTCTATTTCTCCAACAAATCTTTCTAACACCTGTTTTACCTGCTCTTCTGAAATATGAGAAATATCCTGATGAAGAATTTCCGGCTTTTCGGTATCATAGGACTCTGTTTGTACCCCAATTTTGATCTCTGCCCAATATTCTTTGGGAGCGTCCTGAATCTCAGGAATCTTTTTTGTGAATTTTCCGCAGCACACGATAAGAAGCCCTGTGGCTCTGGGATCTAAAGTTCCCGCATGTCCGATTTTAAATTTTTTAGGAAGGTCAAACTCCCTTTTTAGTTTATATTTCATTTTATTGACAGCCTGGAAGGAAGTCCAGTCCAAGGGTTTGTCCAATAAAAATATATATCCTGATTTCAGTTCTTCAGCAGTCATGAAGGTATAATGAATAATTCTTATTTAAAGAAGTAAAAATAAATTAACAAAGCGACTCCTACAAAAATACGGTACCAGCCCCAAGGCTTGAAACCATACTTGTTAAGGACACCAATAAATGCTTTGATTGCAATAAGTGCTACAATAAATGCAACTATATTTCCTACAATAAAGATCATAATATGATCCTGTGAAGCCATGATCATTTCATATCCTTTCTGTGGATTAGGAGTTTCCTTACCCCATGTTTTAACAAAAACTGAATATACTGTCACTGCAAGCATAGTAGGCACAGCAAGAAAGAAAGAAAATTCAGCAGCAGCTTTTCTGGTTAACCCCTGAGTCATCCCTCCAATAATGGAAGCAGCACTACGGCTTGTTCCTGGCATCATTGCCAGACACTGCCAAAAACCGATAGTTACAGCTTTCTTTATTGTAATTCCTTTTTCGTCATCAATTTTAGGATTTTTGAACCATTCATCCGCGAATAATAAGACAACACCACCTAATACCAATACTGAAGAAATGGCAATCTGATTTCCAAGAACAGCCTCAATTTTATCATCGAATAAATATCCTAAAACCAATGCAGGAACTACTGCAAAAGCCAATTTAAAATAAAACTGAATATTATTTAAGTCAAAAAACTTCTTCCAATATGCCACTACCACAGATAAGATAGCCCCAAACTGAATAGAAACCTGAAACATCTTCAAAAATTCATCCTCCGGAAGGCCCATCAGATTAGCTGTAAAGCCCATGTGCGCTGTAGAGGAAATAGGAAGATATTCTGTAAGTCCTTCTACAATGGCAATAATAATTGCTTTGATTAAATCCATATTCTTTAAAAAAATTAAAAGATTAAGAGATCGGAAACCCAGAGTATATTATATATTGCTCTGAATCTCCTAATCTCTTAATCTCTAAATATAAAATGTGTTTATTTTCTTTTTAAAATAGCGTACACTTCTATTGCAAAACCTATTACAACAAATAAGGGTGCTATTCTGATCCTTCTGATGGAAAAAATACCATCATTCCAGGAATTAGGATCAAATTTACCATCTACCGTATTGGCATCCGGTCCCATCATCAAAAGGAACCCCACTACAATAAATGCTAATCCTATCAGCATCCATTTGAAATTCTGTTTTCCAAAATAGAAAGCGTTTTCCTGTGGTACTTCTGCTTCATTTCCATAGTCTGAAGCGGAAAATTTATTTGTTTTTTTGCTCATAGTTAAGAGTAATATAAATCGTCAACATTTGATTTTAAGAATCTCCATGTAGCGAAAATTGTACTTAATACCGAAATAAAGATTCCTACTCCAAATACCAGAATAACTAGCCAGAAATACTGATTATTGTCCTGGACAAAGGCAGAACCGATCTGGTTTGTAAAATAATACCAAACCCCGCCTAAAGCCAAAAGACCTATAAATGCTCCGATAGCACCTAAAATAACGGCTTCAATGATAAAAGGCTTAAGGATAAATCTTCTTTTCGCTCCTACCAGCTGCATGGTTTTAATAATAAATCTTTTTGAAAATATTTTCAGACGAATCGAGTTATTGATCAATACAACTGCCAAGACCAGGAACAGAAGTGAAAATCCTAAGATCCACTTTAAGATTCTGCTCAGGTTATTATATACATCCACCATTAAGGTACTGTCATTCTTTACATCGATAATTCCAGGAACCGATTTGATCTCTTTGATCGCTTCATCAATTTTTGCAGGATCTACGAATTCCGGTTTTAAAGCCACTTCAATGGAAGAAGGAAAAATATTTTCTTCGAACAATGCATCACTGTCAATTCCCATAGTTTTCTTGGCTTCTTTGGCAGCCATACTTCTCGAAATATAGGTCGCTTTTTTTACAGGAGCTAACGTCTGTACCTTTTTAAAAGTTTCTTCCTCAAGTTTTGCAATTTTTACAGAATCTTTAGCGTCATAGTTTTGATCAAAGTAGGCGTTCACCACCAATTGTTCTTTGATATAGTCAGAATATTTCTGGGCATTAATTAAAATAAGCCCCATTAATCCCAACAAAAATAACACTAAGGCAATACTTATCACTACTGTAATATTGCTGGACCGAAGCCTTTTCTTATTAAATTCATCTACAGATTTAGCCATTAATATTAAAATTTTTGGCTAAAATAGAAAAAAACTTCCGAAATTTGGGACGAAAAAAAGAAAATCATTGTTAATAAAATCATAAAAAACTTTGAGTGTAAAAGCAAAAAAACATCTGGGACAGCACTTTCTGACAGATGAAAACATCGCAAGGAAAATTGTAGAAGGTCTTAGTTTTGAGAACTATAATAACATCATGGAGGTAGGCCCCGGAATGGGAGTTCTTACCAAGTATCTTCTTGAAAAAGATCAGAACATTTATCTTGCAGAAATCGATACGGAGTCTATCGAATACCTGAAAAACAACTATCCTAAAGTTACAGAAAATACTTTTGTAGGAGATTTCCTGAAACAGGATTTTAATTTTATTAAGGATGAGCAGATCGCAATTATCGGAAATTTCCCGTATAATATTTCTTCACAGATCTTATTCCAGATCGTGGATCATTATGAACTGATCCCTGAAATGGTAGGAATGTTCCAAAAAGAGGTAGCGGAAAGAACAGCTGCTGTTCCCAGAACTAAAGATTACGGTATTCTTTCTATTCTGATACAGGCATACTATGATGTATCCTATATGTTTACGGTACATGAGAACGTTTTCAATCCGCCTCCAAAGGTTAAATCCGGAGTAATCCGGCTAACGAGAAATCCCAAGGAGGGCTTAGCCGGTAATGAAGCTCTTTTCAAGCAAATCGTAAAAGCGGGTTTCAACCAAAGAAGGAAAAAGCTTTCAAATGCCTTAAAAGTATTAAATATTCCAGAGGCTTTAAAAGGTCATGAATTTTTAGATAAAAGAGCAGAGGAGCTTAGTGTGACAGATTTCATATACTTTGCAAATCTCTGGAAAGAAAATCAATAGAAATTTACAATAGAAGCTCCTGATCAGGGAGCTTTTTTGGACATTATCCATAAAAAAGCAGAAAGCCTTTCAAAAATTAATTCGAAAGGCTTTCTTAATTATATTACATTATCAATTCTAATTCCTGTTTTTCAACATGATCCACCCGGACCAGTTCATCTGAGCTTTTGATTTCGGATATTCGAAATTAAATTTATACCAATACGTTGCCGTAGGCAGTCTCTTACCTCCTACTGTTCCGTCCCAAACAGGATTCTGTTTTGAGAATCTGAACATTTCCACACCGTATCTGTCATAAACAGAGCCTGTGAAATTATTAAAATCACCAAGAGCTTTCAGATCCAGAACATCATTAATTCCGTCTTCATTCGGTGTAATGATATTGTTGATCTGCAATGTAAAGAATTCAAGGGATCCCACACAATGCGTACCTACTCTTCTCACTAATACCGTATAGTTGGTATTATCTAAAAGGTTGGTAAATACATTAGAGTCCTGCCAGCTGATTCCGTTATCAATTGAATATTCCAAAGTGCTTGGCAAATTATTCATCGGAGGGTTTTCCGCTGTAATCGTCACTGTTTTTTTGATACTTTCGTAGCTCAATGCAGTAACAAACGGCGTAGCAGCCCCCATCACTTTAACTTCAAAAACTTTCTTACAGGTTCCGTTATCTATTTCTACGGAATAGATTCCCCATTGGTTCACATTGATTTTCTGGGTAGTTGCCCCGGTGCTCCAAAGATATTTATAATTAGGACCTGCTCCTGCATCTAAAGTTACAATATCCCCTACACACATCTCAACATCTTTTAAAGGAGATGTAATTTCAGGAATTACTTCTATTCTTATGGTAGCCGGATTAAGAGATTTACATCCTTTTGGTCCAAGCGCATATACTGTAAATGTAGTACTCTGATATAAAGTAACCGTCTGCATATTTCCTGTCCCCATAAAGTTGCTCCAAAGATAAGTATCACCACCTTCGGCTGTAAGAGTTACGGATTCTCCGGGGCATATCTGCATTCTGGAAGCTTTTACTTTAGCTGTCGGTGTTACTTCCTTCAATAGTTTTAATTCAACGATTTTACTACAGAAGCCGCCGTTTGAAACCAAAACATAGAGAATCTGACCGTCATTACCATTATAGTTTAACGGAGTCTGGATATAACTTCCATTTTGAGCAACAGCATCAGCCTGATTTTCATAAAATTTGAAAATAGCTCCTGGTGTAGGGCTTATGGTAGGCATAATTGTACTTAGATCAAAAGTGGTAATATCCGGTGTGGTACACAGCAACAATGTGGCATCCTGAGCCTGAGGAGTTGTTCCTCCGTGAATTTGTATGGTTGCCTTACCGGGACATGGATTTCCCGGTACACTTACTTCAATGGTATAAGTTCCCGGCTGTACTGCTGTAATAGTGTTCGTAGTCGCATTAGGAACCGGATTTCCGTTATAATACCATTGGTAAACAAGGTTCGGATCATTTACAGAAGCTGTGATCACCTGAGGTACATTGTCACACACGTTGATATCTGAAGGTAATTTGGTACCGGCAGAATCTAATAGATCCACTCCGATATTGAAAGATCCTCCTTCAAGGAATACGGCAGAGTCATAACTATGGTCACTGTAATCGGCAATTACCATTTTAAAGTGATACTCCTGTCCGGCTACTACCGTTGCAGTAGCTGTCAATGGAATTGTTCTTCCGTTAAAGTTTGTTTCAACATTCGCGGTGTTGTATCCTGCGAAATACTGTTCGTTCACAGCACCACAGCTCCCCCCGATTGCCGGGTGAATATTGGTAATACTTACCGGTCCTGCTCCTCCCGGAAGCACTGCCATATTGACATAAGGTCCACCTGAAGTAGGCCTTAGCAATATCGCAAAAGCATCGGCAAAGGTACAAGGGAAAGAACCTGTATATTCTTCGGACGCAATCAGGTAGTTAAATTTAATCTGGCTTGTCGTAGGAACAAAGTCAAATTCCAAAAGAACAGCATCATTCAATCTGTTCTCTACTACTCCAATAACCTGTGCAAGATCGGGGTCTGACCCTCCTCCGTTAACATCACTAAGGGTATTGGCTTCAAAACTGTTTCCTGCTTTTCTTGCAAATCCTGTAGAAAGAACCAGCCCGTCTTTAAAAGGGAAATTAGTAGCTGCCTTATGAAAATATCCCCATGCTCTGTCTGCATTACTGGCGGCATGATTAGGAGTAATTTTCACATTCGTTACATTGGGAGTAAGGCAGGTATTGGTTCCGGATGAGATCAATACATCTTTTACTATTTTATCAATAGCATAACTACTTTCAACATATTGTGGAGCATTCACATCAATGAAAGCTCCTGCTCTCCTTGATAATGCTGTACCAGGCTCCCTTACGCCTTTTCTGGGTAATGGGGTTTGTGAAAATAAAAAAGTCGAGACGACTAAAAAAAATAAACAAAGCGGTAGATATCTTCTCATAATATTTTTGTTTCAACAAATTTAATTTTTTTTTAAATATCTCATATACATATTTGTATTTTTTGTAACAAAAAAACAAAATACAAACCCATTACCGTACTTTTTCGTTAATCCATCATTGTTTAAATGTGAAATAAATATGTAGTATATCCCTGAATTAAATCTATTTTACCATTTTTTTACTTCAATAGAAGTCTATTCAAACAATAAAATAACAAACATCTCTTAAAAAGACAAAATCTTTCATTTCTGAAAGATTCTGTTGATTATTTTATATTCTGAGAATATCTAATTTCTATTTTTTAGAAGTATCCAGCCTGAACGCTGTTCCATTTTCTTGCTCGCCGGATTTTCCCACTGTACCCTGTACCAATATGTACCCGTAGGCAGATTAATTCCTTTTAAAGAGCCTTTCCATATCACATCACTTTTCGTAGCCTTAAATACCTCTGCTCCATATCTGTCAAAAATCGAAGCTGCAAAGTCTTTATAACCGCTGATACCTGTGAAATCTATCGTGTCATTTACACCATCCATGTTAGGCGTAATCGCGTTACTGATTACAATTGTGAAATAATTCAATGTAGTTCCGCACTTAGCCCCTTTTACTCTTACCATCAGAGAATACATAGTATTATTTAAAATCCCTGAAAATACATTAGATGGCTGCCATGTCAATCCGCCGTCAATCGAATATTCCAAAACCCCACCTGTTGGATTGCTTGCCGTAAGGGTAAGAATATGATTATCATAAACAACATTAGTAAACTGAGGCAGATCAGGATTGATCAGCTGAGCTGTAAAAGTTTTAGAACAAACCCCATTACTGATCGTTACGGAATAAGTTCCCGGAAGATTAGTTGTAATCGTCTGAGTGGTTGCACCTGTATTCCACAGATAGGTATAATTTGGTCCTGAACCGGCATCAAGAATACCGCTATCTCCTGCACAGACATATACATCCTTCAGGGTTGAAACTATTGCAGGAACTACTTCAATAGTCACTTTAGCGGGATTCACGGAACTACATCCGTTCCCTCCCAATGCATACACTGAATACTCTGTTGTTATGGTAGGAGTAACCACCTGGGTGTTTCCATTTCCTGTAAGCCCTATCCAATTATAAGTAATTCCTCCGGTAGCTGTTAATGTTACAGATTCTCCTTCGCAAATTTTTAATTTGGATGCTGTAAGACCTGCTATAGGCGGTCCTACCTGAACAGTGACTGTTGCCGGCACATCAGAGATACATCCATTAGCTCCTACAGCAAATACGGTATATGTTGTTGTAATGGTAGGTGAGACTACCTGAGTATTTCCGTTTCCGGTAAGCCCATTCCCCCAGTTATAGGTAACACCTCCGGTAGCAGTTAGTGTTACGGATTCCCCTACACATATACGTGGTTGTGATGATACAAGTGCAGCAATTGGTTTTACTTTATCTTCCTGTACTGTGACTGTTGAAGTATAAGTACAGCTTAAATTTCCAGGCTGTGATACATTCGTTACCGTTAAAGTATAGGTCCCGCCAGCACTTACAACGGGAGTAAGTGTATTGGCCCCTGATACTATTGTACCTCCAACTGTAGTCCATGTAATGGTAGATCCTGCAGGTACCACAGAAGCTGAAGCATTAATGGTAATCTGAGGTGTGGTACAAGTAATCGTCTGTGGAGCGGCTACAGTTAATGTAGTTTCAGGAGTTGTCAATAATTGTAAAGAAACCACATAGCTGCAGCCTCCATTGCTTACTAATACATATATTGTCTGACTTCCAGGCGGTACATATGCCGTAGGAACTGCAATAAAGTTACCGTTGGCAGCGTTCGCATCAGCCTGATTGATATAATAGGTAAATGTAACACCGGCAGATGTAGTGATCTGAGGTTGTGCCTCCGTAAGATTATAAGCTAATCCCGGCTGATAACATTTATGGAGTATAGCATTTTGTGCTGTAAAGGGTTCTGATACTTCAATCGTTAAAGTAGCAGGATTTTGAGAAGGACATCCGTTAGCTCCCACCGCAGTTACTGTGTAAGTAGTTGTAGCAGCAGGTGACACCGTTTGTGTATTTCCTGTTCCCGGAAGACCTGTCCAATTGTAAGTAACGCCTCCTGAAGCTGTAAGGGTAACTGATTCACCTTTACAGATTTTTATTTTACTTGCTGTAAGACCTGTCACCGGTGGAGCGCTATTTCCTGTTACAGTTACGTTCGCTGTGGCAGTACAACTGATATTTCCCGGCTGATAAACTTTTGTTATGGTTAAAGTATACGTTCCCGCCGCATTAATTACAGGATTTAAGGTAGTTCCCCCCGAAACTATATTTCCCCCTGTTGTTGTCCAATTGAACGTAGCCCCAGTTGGATAAACCGAAGCTGATGCGTTAAGGGTAGTTTGAGAATTGGTACATGTAAGTTCTACCGGAGGGGCAATGGTAACAGTCATTTGCGGAGCCTTTACCAGCTGCAGCTCAGCAACTTTAGCACAGAAGCCATTAGCAACCCTAACATAAACTGTCTGCCCTCCCGCACTCTGATAAGCTGTTGGAGTAGGAATTGTACTGGCATTTCCGGCATTGGCATCTGCCAGTGTTGTATAATATGAGAATACAGCTCCTGGTGTTGTACTTATTGTCGCCTGAGCTGATGTTAAATTAAATGTGGCATTTCCTGCAGCATAACAAGCTGTTAATGTAGCATTCTGTACTGTAGGAGAAGTTCCTCCCACAACTGTGATGGTGGCTTCACCCGGGCAGCTGTTTCCCGGAACATATACTTTCACGGTATATACTCCCGGCTGGGTTGCCGTATAACTTGCGTTGGTTGCTCCTGGAATTGCATTGGTTCCTAAATACCACTGATAAGTTACATTCGGAGCCTGAACAGACGCTGTAAAAGTTTGTGGAGAATTATCGCACATATTTACAGAGGCAGGAAGCTGTGCACCTGCGGGATCTAAGATTTTCACCCCGATATCAAATGATCCTGCTTCAAGAAATACTGCTGAATCAAAATTAGGATCCTGATAATCTGCCAATACAATTTTAAAATGATAAGTTTCCCCGGGAACTACAGTTGCTTTAGCTGTTAAAGGAATAGTACGCCCATTAAAATTGGTTTCAATCTGAGCATTATTGGTTCCGCCGTAATAGGCTTCATTTTTTGGACCGCAGTTCTGGTATTGCGGGTGAATATTGGTAACACTCACCGGGCCTGCCCCTCCGGGAAGTACCGCAAGATTCGTGTAAGTAGGATCAGTTGCTTTTTTTAATAACAGAGCAAAACCATCTGTAATGGTACACGGAAAATTTTGCTGGTATTCTTTTGAAGCAAATAGATATCTGAAAGTAACTTCGGTAGATGCTGCTACAAAATCAAATTCGATGGAGGTTGCATTGGTTAAGTTAGCGTTTGCAATTCCCAGTGCATTGGCAAGATCCACATCTCCTCCTGTTCCCAGATCATCACTTAAGGTTCCCTGAAAAACATTCCCCGCCTTATTGGCATATCCCGTGGAAAGTATAATCCCTTTGCTGAAAGGAAAATTGGTATTGGCTTTATTAAAATACCCCCAGCTTCTGTTTGGGTTGGTAGCTGTTAAATTAGGAGATACGGTTACATTGCTTACATTAGAATTAGCGCATCCTCCTCCTGATATAAGAACATCTTTGATCAACTGAGTAATAGGATAGCCGGATTCAGGATAACTTGGTGCATTGACATCTATAAAAACTCCTGCTCTTAAAGAAGCTGCATTGGGCTTTCTAGCCACTTCTACCCTTCCTTTATTTTGGGCCAAAACAAAGTTTCCAATGAAAGCTAGAAATAACGTTAAAAATAAATTTCCTCTCCTCCTATTTAACATTTTATATTATTTTAAACAAAAATACTATTTTTTTTGATTGAAATTCAAGTTAACACAATTTGCATTATTACTAACGCAAATTTATTTCTATTAGAATATCAACTTTATTTATTTAAAAACAATAAAAAAAGACTGACAAAACTGTCAGTCTTTCTATAATCATTTAAATTACTCTATATTTTTAAGCAAGATCCAACCTGTTTTAACGGTTAGCTCTTTACTCGCGGGATCTTCAAAAGTTACCTGATACCAGTACGTTGAAGTAGGAAGTTTTTTACCCTGGAAGTATCCGTCCCAATACGGTCTGATTTTTTCAGCTTTAAAAATAAGTCTTCCATAGCGGTCAAAAACCTGTCCGCTGAAATCTTTATAATTAATAACTCCGCTAAAATCTATAATATCATTAACATTATCGCCATTTGGAGTAATCACATTTTTCATTACAAATGTGAAGAACTCAAGGAAGCCTACACAGCTCGTATATTTAACTCTTACGCGGATGGCAATTACTTTATTCTTCGGAACATTATTAAATACATTGGAAGACTGCCAGTTAATTCCGTTGTCTACCGAATATTCTAATATCCCGTTACTAGGGTTGGTTGCCGTAAGGATCATTGTTCCTTTATCATTATAATCTACTTTGATGATTTCAGGAATAACAGCTTTAATTACCTCTGTTTTAAATTCTTTAGAACACACTCCATTGCTGATCGTTACTGAATATTGCCCTGCCTTACTTGCCGTAATGGTCTGGCTTGTTTCTCCTGTACTCCACTGATAGGTATACCCCGGTCCTGAACCTGCATCAAGAATAATTTTATCGCCTTCACAAATATGTCCTCCCTTCAGTACGGAAACGATAGCCGGTACAACTTCAATAGTAATACGTGCAGGCTGTAAAGATTTACACCCCTGTGCTCCGATAGCATACACCGTGTACGTCGTTGTTTGAGTTGGGCTGACAGTTCTTATTCCTCCCGTGCTTGAAGTATCACTCCATTGATAAGTTACACCACCTGTTGCGGTTAACAATACAGACTCACCTGAACATATCTTTAATTTTGGAGCGGTAAGCACAGCAACCGGTGTTTCCTCTTTTCTCAGGGTCAGGGTTGCTATTCTACTACAAAAACCTCCGTTGGAAACGAGCACATACAAAATCTGGCCGTCTGTTCCATTATAATTGGTAAGATTAGTGATATAGCTGTTATTCTGAGCCTGTGCATCTGCCTGATTCGCATAAAAGCGGAATACCGCACCCTGTGTTGTACTGATAAGAGGTTTCGCCGTTTCCAGATTAAAAGTACTCAAAGAAGGTGTTGTACAGAGCTTAAGCTCTGCATTTTGTACAGTTGGACTTGTTCCTCCGACAATGGTAATGGTAGCGTCTCCCGGGCAGTTATTTCCAGGAACCATTACTTTTACGACATATACTCCCGGTGCCGTGGCAACATAGGTAGCACTGGTTGCCCCAGGAATTGCAGCACCATCTTTATACCATTGAAAAGTCATGCCGGGAATGGTAGCTACCTGAGCCTTTAATACTTTGGGAGTATTATCACACATATTAATGCTGGATGGCAACGTGTTATTGTTTTCATCAACAATTTTAATTCCGATATCGAAAGAACCTCCTTCAATAAATACAGCGGAGTCATAGCTATGATCCCTGTAATCGGACAGCACCATTTTAAAATGATACGCTACCCCTGGAGTTACATTTGCAACTGCAGTTAAGGGAACAGTTCTTCCATCATAATTTGTTACAATATTAGTTGCTGAATTATATCCGGCAAAATATTGTTCATTGATTGCTGCACAACCTCCCGGATTCGGAATTAGAGGGTGAATATTGGTCATGGCAACAGGTCCTGCGTTATTAGGCAAAACAGCCAGATTTACATAGGGGCCGCCTGCAACCGGCTTGATCAATAAAGCAAACGCATCTGAATACTGACATGGATAGGTTCCTGAATACTCTTCAGAAGCAAAAAGATAGTTGAATTTTACCTGATTGGAATTGGGTACAAAATCAAACTCCAACATTACATTATCATTATAGTGATCATTGGGGTTGGGATTAGGAACTGCCGCTAACAGATCAGGATCATCCATACCTGCTCCCGGTATGCTGTAACTTGCACTGGATGCAACGTTTCCGGCTTCTCTTGCACGGCCTGTTGTGAGAACAATTCCGTCTTTGAATGGAAAATTAGTAGTTCCTTTATGAAAATATCCCCAAAAACGATCGTCACTTGTATTGGGTTGATTCGGAGTTATCGATACATTCGTTACGTTAGGTACAGAACAAGTAGATCCTCCGTTGATAAGAATATCTTTCACAAGCTGCTCTGGTGTATAACCGGAAGGTGCATAAGTGGGTGCATTTACGTCTATAAATGCCCCAGCCTTCTTATTCACAACAGATACCATATTTTTAGGCGGTTTTCTTTGAGAGAATAAAGAAGTTGAAACCAGTAATAGCACTAAGAGAAAAAGGTAGTTTTTTAGTCTATAACACAACATTTTAATTTCATTTGCTCAAATGTAGCAAAAATAATTATATTAGCCGGCTCTTCAATACGCCTATTTTCCGATTCGTTGATTATATCCGTAACGAAAAATATTTATTATTAAATTTTTCACAAATACCTTATTTTTAAAAATAAAAAAAACAGGCCCAATTATATTGACCTGCCTGTATCGTATGAAATTATATTATGATTGATTATTCCTCTTTTTTCAATTGATCAATCTCGTTCTGCAATTGTGAAATAATATCTTTTAAAGCTTTGATTTCGTTCTTATTGGAACTTACATTACTTTTTAGTATTACATTTTTAGCTCTTTCGTTGTGATCTTCATCCTCTTCATCTTCGTTGATTTCTTCAATATCTTCCTGAATATCTTCTATATCTTCATTGATCTCCTCAATATCTTCACTGATCTCTTCAATATCCTCGCTGATCTCCTCAATGTCTTCCTGAATGTCTTCGATATCTTCACTGATCTCCTCGATATCTTCCTGGATATCTTCAATCTTTTCATGACTTTTATTAACAGACATCTGGATAAAAATTGCCAGATAAATAGCTTCCAGAGAGAGCACTGTTGTCAGAATCAGAAGCATTTTATCAAATTCGACGATATTAAGCATCGGAAGCGCAAACGAAGTAATGAAAAGTAAAGTATGTACAATCAGTGACTGTATGGAGCCAATCCACGCCGTAATATGGTCTGCTATCTTTTCAAGAACTTCCGTTTTTTCGTTATATTTTTTCATCCTTTATATTTTTACAAGAGTTCTTTGGTCACCCCTAGTCCAAACAGCGCAAAATCATATTTTGCAGGATCCTTTTCATCAAATTTCCTGATGGCAGCATCCAGTTCTTCCACCGTTTTCCAATCGTTCTGCGTTCTTGAAACCAATCCTAATTTTCTCGAGATATTCCCGGTATGAACATCTAAAGGAATAGACAGGTATTTCTGATCGATCTCTTCCCATATCCCAAAATCCACCCCGCGTTTATCTTTACGCACCATCCACCTCAGAAACATAATAATCCTTTTCGCAGAGGAGTTTTTATAGGGTGAACTGATATGTTTATGACTTCTGTGCTTTTCTGTTTCCAGAAAACTGCTTCTGAATCTTTCTATGGCGTGAAGGAAATTACCTTCCGGTTCTTTTACTTTAAACAGCTCTTCCAGGCTTTCATTTTCTTTATAAATTCTGTTGAATTGTCTGACGAAATAAGTAAAGTCCTGCCCGTTAAAGGTTCTGTGAATACTTTTATCCTGAATGCTTTTCAAATCTTTCTCCGAATAATTCAGCACAAAATCATAGGGTGAATTCCCCATAATATCGAGCATCTTATCTGCAGAATTAATAATTGATTTTCTGTTTCCCCAGGAAATTGTTGCTGCCAGAAAACCTGCAATTTCAATATCCTGTTTTAAAGAAAAGCGATGCGGAATCTGTATCGGATCATTGTCTATAAAATCAGGAGCATTATACTGATCTGCCTTTTCATCCAGGAAAGTTCTTAGTTCTTCAAATTTCAGCATATGTATCTTAAATCTTTACGCTTTCCAATGCTTTTGGTAAAAAAGAGTTGGGAAAGACATTTCTGGCTTCATCGGTAAACACTGTAAGATCTGCATATCTGTTGGAGAAATGTCCCAGAATCAGTTTTCCGACCTGAGCTTTCTGGGCTATCATGGCCGCTTCTAATGCTGTGGTATGGCCGGTGTAATCCGCCATTTCCTTTAAATCATGTAAAAATGTGGATTCATGATACAGAACTGTTGCATTTTTAATGATCGGAATTACACTTTCCAGGTAGCGGGTATCGCTACAGAATGCATAGGAAACCGATGGAGCCGGGTCTACCGTCAATATCTCATTTTTCAGCACATAACCATCACTTAGCACAAAGTCTTTTCCTGCTTTTATGTTGTGATAATCACAGGTTTCAATTTCACTGTATTTAGCAATTTCCTTCATATTCAGATGCCTGTCCTTCGGTTTTTCTTTAAAAAGATAACCATTGCAGTAAATCCTGTGGTCCAAAGGAATAGTATAGACCTCTACCCTGTG
This sequence comes from Chryseobacterium sp. Tr-659, assembly GCF_011752975.1. Classification (GTDB taxonomy): domain Bacteria; phylum Bacteroidota; class Bacteroidia; order Flavobacteriales; family Weeksellaceae; genus Chryseobacterium. Next base: position 72,407 of record NZ_VWWP01000014.1, read on the forward strand.
ATCTTCGTATATTTTTTCAGAATAATCTTTATCCAGTTCATGATAAACCACTTCAAAACCGCGGTGGGTTTCTGTAATCTGGAAAATGGTTTCCAACATCTTCTTAATTCCTTTAGGTCCGTAAACATGTAACGGATTCTCTCTTCCTAAAAGACGGAAAGAAGCAATAAGCCCCGGAAGCCCGAAACAGTGGTCACCATGCAGATGAGATATGAAAATATGATTGATTTTTGAAAATCTTGCTTTTGCTTTTCTCAGCTGTACCTGGGTTCCTTCTCCGCAATCGATCAGGAAGTGTCTTTCCTCCATTTCCAGCAGCTGGGCTGTTGGTGAAGAATTGATTGTAGGGATGGCGGAATTAAAGCCTAATATTGTTAAATAAGTACTCAAATCAATAATTTATTGCAACAAATGTACGACAGAAAATCTAAATGGGTATTTTACCTTCATATCAGAATTAGTCCGTCACTTTTAAAAAATCCATGAATAAGTCTAATGCCTGCTTACGGTGGCTGATCTTGTTTTTATCTTCCGGATCCATTTCTGCAAACGTTTTTTCGTATCCTTGAGGAACAAAAATAGGATCATACCCAAAGCCTTTGAATCCTTTGTTTTCTGTTAACAGATTTCCGTGAACTCTTCCTTCAAAATACTGAGCTCCGTTTTCATCATAATAGCATAAAACGGTAACGAAATAAGCTTTTCTGTTCTCTATTCCTTCCATTTCATCCAATACCTTTTCGATATTTTTAGCAAAATCATGATCTCCGGCATAACGGGCAGAGAAAATCCCCGGTCTTCCGTCTAGAGATTCTACTACCAAACCACTGTCATCTCCCAAACTTGGAATTCCGGTCTTTTCAAAACAGTATTTTGCTTTAATAAGGGCATTGGCATGAAAAGAGTCTCCATCTTCTACAATTTCTTCATGAATGTTGTAATCGGTAAGACTTTTTACAACACAATCACTTCCCAGGATTTGTTGGATTTCTTCTTTTTTATGTTCGTTGTGTGTAGCTACTAATAATTCCATTTCTATATTCATTTTCAATTTTACTTTTTTAGCTCAGGCTTGTTACATTTCAGCGTAATGTACTTTGTACTTTTTCATAAAAAGATAGTAGAACAAAGAGAAAAGTACAATTCCTACGACCAGAACAAGCCATTCAGAAATATTAAGGACCTTTGCAAAACTTTCATCTTTACCATAAAGCACCAGTAGTGACAGGGTTAAATTATTAAATGCATGAAGCAATATCGGCATCAGTAAAGACTTTGTTTTATGATATACCAATCCCAGCACACAGCCCAGCATCACAGCACTGATAAACTGCCAGGGATTTCCATGAACCACCCCAAAAATAATGGAAGCATACAAAATAGCTTTCCATGGCTCTACGCCTTTATTAATCAAGCCTTTTTGTATAATCCCTCTGAATATAATTTCCTCAAAAACCGGAGCCATAATTACTGTCATGATAATCATTACAACAGGATTATCAGTCAGCTGGCTCATAAGCTGGGTAAAATATTCATAAAAATCTCCGAAAAATGGTCCTGTAGTAGGAATCTGAGCAGCAATAAATTCCGAAATAAACATCATCCCTGCCATCATCGGAAAAATCAGCAGATAAGTAGAGAAATTAACAGATGAAAGATTGAAGCTAAGCTTCTTTTGAGTAGTACGTCTTACAATAAAAAAATCAAAAAAGGCAATTGCTGTAAGAAATCCCACGGAATTTGCCACCATAAGAAACCAATCTTTAAGCTCAAGATTTTCTTTGAAAACGACTTTCCAAAAAGTGCTGAATAAAGAAACAGCCATTGTTCCCACGAATAATCCAACCACCAAAGCAACACCGCCCATCCAAGTGAAGGTAAACTTCGGATATTTGCTATTTTCCATCCTTTCTCTGTAAAAGTTTATTGAAAACAAAGATAATTTTTTTGAATGCCACAAGCAACTAAAAAAGGAATTTCTTATTTTAATCTCTTTATCCATGAACATCACAAAAAGTTGGGCTGACATATATCTGAGACTGTTAGTGACAAACTTAAAATTACGGTATCACATCTCCCCTTTTGTTTAGGATTTCAAACTTTTCCATTCAACGACTCTCCGGCATGATAAGCATTGTTGCAATTTAAATTTGAAAACCTCATAAAAAATCACGATTTTTGCAACTTCAAAATACGATATGTCAGACTTAATCAAAGAAATACAAAAAAGAAAGACCTTCGGGATCATTTCCCACCCGGATGCCGGAAAAACAACTCTTACGGAAAAGCTGCTTCTTTTCGGGGGAGCAATCCAGGAAGCGGGTGCGGTAAAATCCAACAAAATAAAAAAAGGAGCAACCTCCGACTTTATGGAAATTGAAAGACAGAGAGGGATCTCTGTAGCCACTTCCGTATTGGCTTTTGAATACAGAGACCACAAAATCAACATTCTCGATACTCCGGGACACAAGGATTTTGCTGAAGATACTTATAGAACCTTAACTGCTGTAGATTCAGTGATCGTTGTTATTGACGTTGCAAAAGGGGTGGAGGAACAGACTGAAAAACTGGTTCAGGTTTGTAGAATGAGAAACATTCCGATGCTGGTTTTCATTAATAAATTAGACCGTGAAGGTAAAGATGCCTTTGATCTATTGGATGAAGTTGAGCAGAAATTAGGATTAACGGTTTGTCCGCTATCTCTGCCTATTGGTATGGGAAGTGACTTCCAGGGAATTTATAATATCTGGGAAAACAATATTCAGTTATTCCTTGAAGAGAAAAAGCAAAAGGTTGGAGATTCTATTAAGTTTGATGATATTAATGACACTTCTATTGATGATGTTATTGGTGAAAAAGCTGCAAAAACTTTAAGAGAAGAGCTTGATCTGATTCAATCTGTTTACCCTAAGTTTAATCGTGAAGATTATATGAAAGGAGATCTTCAGCCGGTATTCTTCGGTTCTGCTTTAAATAATTTTGGAGTTCGTGAATTATTGAATGCTTTCATCGACATTGCTCCAATGCCTCAACCAAAAGAAAGTGATACACGTATTGTAAAGCCGGAAGAAAGTACTTTCACAGGGTTTGTTTTCAAAATCCACGCAAATATGGACCCTAAACACAGAGACAGACTTGCTTTCGTAAAGATTGTTTCAGGAACTTTCAAAAGAAATGAAAACTATCTGTTGGTAAGAGAGGGCAAAAAGATGAAATTCTCTTCACCTAACGCTTTCTTTGCTGATAAAAAAGAAGTAGTAGAAGAAAGTTTCCCTGGAGATATTGTCGGTTTACATGATACCGGAAGTTTCAGAATCGGGGATACGCTTACAGGTGGAGAAAAATTAAGCTTTAAAGGTATTCCGAGCTTCTCTCCTGAGCATTTCCGTTATATCAACAACAATGATCCTTTAAAAGCTAAGCAATTGGCAAAAGGTATTGATCAGCTGATGGATGAAGGGGTTGCACAGTTGTTTACCCTTGAAATGAACGGAAGAAAGATTATTGGTACGGTAGGAGCTCTTCAGTACGAAGTAATCCAATATCGTCTGGAACATGAATATGGTGCAAAATGTACGTATGAACCTCTATCCATGCACAAAGCATGCTGGGTGGAAGCTGATGAGAAATCTGAAGAATTCAAAGAATTTGCAAGATTAAAGCAAAGATTCCTTGCGAGGGATAAATACAACCAACTGGTATTCCTTGCTGACTCTTCTTTCACGATTCATATGACGCAGGAGAAATTCCCGAATGTGAAACTGCACTTCATCAGTGAGTTCAGAGAGCATTAAGTAAAAGAGGCAAAATCGCGAAAAAACGAAATTGTTTAAGATATAGATCCGTAGAAGTTTTCTGCGGATTTTTTTGTTTATAAACTACATAATTACTTTTCATAAAGAGCATGGATTTTATTATTTATTTGATTCTCTAATATCTTTGCTTAGTATAACGCTCTTGCGAACAAGTTTAAAATAATTTATAAAGCTTTGCGAACATAGCGTTGTAAAATAGGTTTAAGCTAAAGCCCGTTCCTATTGCATATTTTTTCTCGATGATTTTACTGATTACGCAGATTATTATTTCCAAAATTTATATACCATAATTGTTATTCCGTAGAAATCTAAATAGCGTATTCAAGTTTAGATGAGACCCGCTTCTACTAAATTTCTACTGCAGACCAAAATATAAATGCTTCATCGTAAAAACAGGAGCGTAGATTCCTACGGAATGACAAGGTTAGCGTGTGATATGTATTGATTAATTGCCTATAATACTATAGAATTCTTAGCTATCCGCATAGTTTGTCATTCCGTAGGAATCTAGTTTACAAAATTCATAAACACCTTATTATTTATTTGATTCTCTAATATCTTTGCTTAGTATAACGCC
>NZ_VWWP01000015.1 GCF_011752975.1 Chryseobacterium sp. Tr-659
AGTATATTTACAACTATACAGACCATTTAGGAAATGTAAGATTAAGCTATTTCCACAATGGAAGCGGAATAGAAGTTCTAGAGGAAAACAATTACTATCCATTCGGATTGAAACATGAGGGATATAACCCTTTGGCAGGGAACCCTATGTATCAATACAAGTACAACGGCAAAGAATTGCAGGAAAGCGGGATGTATGATTATGGAGCAAGAATGTATATGCCTGACTTGGGAAGATGGGGTGTAATCGATCCGTTGGCGGAAACTTCCAGACGTTGGTCAACATATACTTATGCTTATAATAATCCGATTAGATTTATTGATCCGGATGGGAGACAAGCGGAAGATAAGATTAAGATTTTTAATAATGGTACTATAGAAAGAACAAAAGATAATAATGCTTATGATACTATTACCAATGAAGATGAATCTAAGTCTATAAAGATTGCACGGACAAATGTTACAGAAAAGAACCCGACAGGGGATTCGCAGATTGGGGATGCTAAAAAACTTCCTTTCGAAATAAAGGGAAGTGGCGAGAGTGAAGGTAGCGCAAGTTCAACATATACATATTTACAAATAGAAAACTATGATGTGGCAACCCAATTCTTTGAGTTTGCTGCGGAAAATACAGATGTTGAATTTTCTCAAGATACATTTAACTTTAATGATGGTTATAGCACAAGTATCATAAGTACTAACCATTCGGTTGATCAATCATATAATGCAGGCTTTATGTTAGCACCTTATGCTTTTGGAGGGCATGTTATACAAGATGGAACCCATACTGAAAATGTACACTCTCATCCAAGTGGTACTGGCTATGCTCCGTCTGGTTTTGCTGGATTGTTTATGAATGGAAAAGTTAGTTATGGTTATAATCCTTTACATGGAGATGGCGAGAAAGAAGGAGGGGATAGAGTGCTTAAGCAAATACCAGGCTTAACAAGATTTTTGTATAGTCGAGCCTTGAACAAAAGAATGGGAGGTGGATATGTTCAATATGATAATAAGAACGCAACTTATAAAGGAAAAACAAAATGAAAAGAATAATATTATTAGGGATTTTTATTTTTTGCTTAATTAATTGTAAATCTCAAATTGGTAAAAAGGATGCAGAATATATTTTGAATAATGCTATAGAACTTTCTAAGAAAGATGATATAAAAAAATATTTTATAATAGTGTCATCTATGAATATAAAAGATACGGCGTTTTATAAAAATGGAAGCTTCGGTATTGGTATTACAATTATGGATAGTAAAGCAACTTATGGTTTAAAGTATAAAAAATTATATTCTTATAAAGGAATTACTGTTGTTTCAAAAGATTCTTTGAAAATTTTTAAATCTTTATTTAGTCCTATACCTTATCAAAATCTAAATAAAAGTCAAATAAAAGAATTAAGTTATAATCCATTTAATATTACATTAATTTTTAATAAAGAATCAAAATTATTGTACACTTTTCCAGATGATTACGAAAATTATTTTAAAGATTATAAAAACAGTAAATAATAAGTAGTACCTGCTCTGCGGAGTTTGTAACTTTGTGGCAGATAAAAAAGAACCCACCGCAATTGCGGTGGGTTTATGTTATAAACTGATTCAAACAATTATTCCCTCATCCAATATAATTATCTAAATTTACCGGTAAAGATTACCCAAAACTCAAAAGTAACCGATTATCTTTACACAGCAGGCGGAGTGAAAGTAAGAAAGGTTTTTGGAACGGAAACAACTGATTATCTGGATGGTTTCCAGTATAAATCAACATTCGGGATTGAATCGTGGAATGGAGAAGGTACTTGTCAACCTGGCCCTAATGAAATTCCTGAATTAAAATTAAGAATAATCCCCACTTCAGAAGGCTATTATGATGCCTTACTGAACCGGTATATTTACAATTTTACAGACCATTTAGGAAATGTAAGATTAAGCTATTTCCATAATGGAAGCGGAATAGAAGTTCTAGAGGAAAACAATTACTATCCATTCGGATTGAAACATGAGGGATATAACCCTTTGGCGGGAAATCCTATGTATCAATACAAGTACAATGGTAAGGAGTTGCAGGAAAGCGGGATGTATGATTATGGAGCAAGAATGTATATGCCTGACTTGGGAAGATGGGGTGTTGTTGATCCACTAGCTGAAAAGATGACAAGACATAGTCCTTATAATTATGCTTTTAACAATCCTATTATGTTTGTTGATCCTGATGGTAGAGAAGCTCTTACAGGAGAAGCTGCAAGACAGGCTTTTATTAAACTTAGAAATTCAACGTCAAATCCAACGTCAAATCCAACTGATGATATAACTGTTAATAGTAAAGGAACTATTACAGGTATTGTGAAAAATAATAAAGCTAATAGATTTTTTGACCAAAATGGGAAACAGTTTTTTTTTAATGATCCTGAGGGTGTTGACAAAATTAATTTGAAATCTGGAACATATAAAAAGGGCGATCAATTATTTAATTATATTCCAAAGGGGCGCTTTTTTGGTTTTATGAAAACCGCAGGGTTTGATGCATTACAATATAATTTAAGAGCTAATAGGGCTATTAAAAATGGAGATAAAGACGCAACTATGATTAACCGATATGCTGCATTACAAATAGCTAAAAAAGAATCTTATGACAAAGCTGATTTTGCAATGTCAACATTGATTCCTACCTATTCTTATCCTGAATACGAAGGTAATAGAAGAAGACCTTATTTAGAAACCATTGTGGAAACAGCAGATTATTTTAAATTTGGAGATTCTAATACTTTATATAATTTATTCGATGCAGGAAATTATATGTGGGGAGCGTGGATGCATTTAAATGGATTTGAAAAAAACGGTTAAGTTTGGCTCAAATTTAAACGAAGTAATGAGGGGGAATATTGGAGATACTGCAGCAGATCAAAAATCAATTTTTGATGGATTTGATTACACTGGTTATTAAAAAAATAAGAATGAAAAATAAAATTCAATACATACCATTATTATTTTTTTTAGTAAATGTCTTTATTTATTTAACATTTCGTATTATTTTTAAATATGATATGAATAGAAAACTGTATTATGATTTTCATACCAATATTACTCCTATTTTAGTTTTACTTAATTTTTTAGTTTCTATAATATTTTTTATAATTCTCTACATAAAAAGAGAATATGAGAAAATGTATTATGCATTATACCCTATACTAATATATGTTATACTTTTCGTCATCACATTAATTATTTCATTTAAATAACAGATATGTCTACGGGATGAGTTCCATGGAATATACGGTAAAATGGGAAAAGGCGCTAAAATTAATACAAATGTTAAAATGTAATAGCCATGACTTGATCTGACAGTTAGGGGTTAAAATAATTGTCAGTTATCTAATATTGTCCTTACTTGACACTATCTCGTCAAGTGTGTAAGTTAAAAAGTTAGGCTTGGATTTTATAATCTGAGCCTATTTTCAAAAATAAGCATAGATTGGTTGAGAACAATACCCAAATTTTAAATAGGCATTGTCCATTTTTTTGTTGACTCTTTCAAAGCAAGATATACGGGCTTTACTACTGGATCATCGGTAGGAAAAGACATCTTGTTTTTGGTGTATTTTCTTATTTTTCCGTTAAGATTTTCAATTAAATTAGTGGTATAAATGATCTTACGTATCTCTAAAGGAAATTCAAAAAATATATTCAGTTCATCCCAATTATTCCGCCAAGATGCGATAACATAAGAATATTTGCTTTCCCATTTTCCTGCAAAATCATTTAGAGCTGCTTCTGCGGCTTGTTTTGTTGGAGCAGTATAAATATGCTTCATATCGGCAGAGAACTCTTTTCTGTCCTTCCACACCACATATTTACAGGCATTTCTGATTTGATGAACCACACAAATTTGAGTTTGAGATTCAGGAAACACAGAACGTATAGTCTGGGTAAATCCGTTTAAATTATCAGTGGCGGTAATGAGAATATCTTCTACACCACGGGCTTTTAAATCCGTGAGAACACTGATCCAGAAGGCTGAGCTTTCATTTTTTCCAAGCCACATTCCCAATACTTCTTTCCTTCCGTCGCGCTTTAGTCCAACAGCCAGATAAATAGTTTTATTAATGACTTTGGAGTTTTCCCTTACCTTGAAAACAATCCCATCCATCCAAACAATGAGATATAGATCTTCAAGGGGACGATTCTGCCAACTCATCACTTCACTTGTAACCGCATTGGTTATTCGCGATATGGTAGAATTAGAAACCTCAAAATCATACATCTCATGGATCTGTTGTTCAATGTCTGACACATTCATTCCTTTGGCATAAAATGAGATGATGATGTTTTCCAAGCCATCAATAATGTTGTGCCTTTTGGGAACTAATGTAGGCTCAAAACTTCCTTCACGATCCCTTGGAACTTTAATTTCAGACTCTCCAAAAGACGATTTTATTTTCTTACTGGCGTGTCCGTTTCGGTAATTTCCAGTGGGGACTTCTGGTGTTTCTCATTATCTCGGCATCAAGCACAAGTTCTACAGCTCGTTTGTGAAGCTCTTTAAAGAATGAGGTTAAATCTTCTCCATTCTTGAAGGACTTGCAGAAATCCTTGTTATTTAGTAAATCTTCTTTGTCAATCATAACTATGTAATGGTTAAAAATAATAAAAAGTTATTTCCGAAAAATTTCTTGAGCTGTAAGGGCTCAAAATTTTCCAGAATAACTTTTTAACTTACACAGTTAGTGAGACACTACCTTTCCTATTCTGATTTTGTTTTTTTAACCCATTTTAAAGTGCCTTGAACAACTTCAAAAATCCCTTTAACCATTAACATAAGTATCCCTAGCTACTTCAGCAATTTGTTATAATCACTTTCACAACCTTCTGTACCTATTTATCAAGAGTATATAGCCCGCTCAATAAGTCCCTCTGGCCACTTATGAGCCACCTTCAGGCAGTTAAGTAACCGGTATGCTCCCTTGCCTAGGGGTAAAGGGGTTGGTGAAGGGGGATAAATAATAAGAAACGGGGATTTTATTAACGATCATGCTCAGTAAATCACCGCATTTATATCTTTACCTACCAGCATATAGTTTTTAGAATATCTGATTTTAAGAAAATGAAAGGATTCATCATATGATTTTTTTTAAAATTAACAATGTATTTACTCTAAGCAGTAGAAAGAAATTAATAGTGGCAGGAACTGTAAAAAGTGATAATGAAAATTGGTGTATCAATACATCTAATTATTTATTGATCAATGATGATATAAAACTGTCTATACAAGAGATTAATGAAATGCATATAAAAGATAATTTTTATATAGCCCTTACGTTTGATTTAAATACTTTAGAAGCTAACGTATTGCAAAATATCCTGGAATTGAAAGAGGGATACGAACTTAAAATAATTTAAACGTGTTAAATATATCAATTTCACTACTTCAGCCTATCCGGATTCTGTTTCAGAAAGCTTTCCCATCCGGAATAAGATTTTGTATCCGTAATGGTTCCCGAATTAAAATGGTGGCACACGGCCACAGCGAGACCATCGGAAGCATCCAAATATTTTGTGGGAAATTCCTTTAATTTCAAAAGATTTTGAAGCATTCCGGCTACCTGTTCCTTACTGGCATTTCCATTTCCGGTGATGGCCATTTTGATTTTTTTAGGAGAATATTCCGTGATGGGAATATTTCTGTACAGGCTGGCTGCCATAGCAACACCCTGTGCACGGCCAAGTTTCAGCATACTCTGTACATTTTTTCCATAGAAGGGGGCTTCCAGAGCTACTTCGTCAGGATGATACTCATCGATAAGAGATAATGTTCTTTCAAAAATATATTTGAGTTTGGTTTCGTGATTAGGGTATTTCTTTAAGATCAGTTCATGAATAGAAACCATCTCCATCTTACCTTTTTTTACGGAGATAATACCAAATCCCATTACCGTTGTACCTGGGTCAATACCTAAAATTATTTTCTCTGGAATCATTGGTTCAAAGATAGGACTTTCTAAACTTTTGAAAGGGTGGGAAAATTTTTTACAAAAAACTCAAAATATTTAAAAATTTAAATATTAAAGTATATGGTTGTTAATATTTTACTTAAACTGTAATTTGTTTAGGTTTTCTCTTTGCATGGATTAAAAACTTTATTAACTTTAAATAAAAATGATTATGAAAAATTTACTTAATTGGTTAATGATCCCTGTCTTTCTGCTCTGTAGTTTTCAGGAAAAGAATGAATTATATCCATCCGGTTCGGCATCTGCCATAACGAAAAATGACCGAATTATTTATTTGTTTTTCAAAGCAGATAGAAATTCATCCGGAAATGAAAAAGTGATCCTTCAAAGCAGCAGAATTTCAGACGGAAAACTAAAACACATGCCTTCTTTTGACAGAAATGAAATTCAAAAAGGTGATTTTGTCATCACGCTTGCAGAATCCGGAGGGAAAGAAATTGCCCGACAACTTGTAAAAGATCCGTTGAATCCCGAGTTGGAAGTGTATGAAAAAGATGGGATTTCCAGACACAAAGCATCTCTTCAGAATGCAGAGTTCAGTGCCAGGTTTTCCTATTCCGAAAATGTTCAGCTTATAAAAGTTGAAAAAGCAACAGATTCAGGATTACAGTTAGTATTCACCCAAAAACTACAACGATGAAAAAAGTTTTACTATCCCTTTTAATCAGCAGCAGTTGTTTTGCACAGGTATTTGAAACAGTTCCTCTTTTGCAGAGCGGAGACAATAGCAAACGGGTAATTATTGCCGTTTTAGGAGACGGCTTTACGGCGGCTCAGCAGACCGCTTTTACAACATCGGCTCAAGCTACAATTAATTATCTTTTTACAAAAAGTCCGTATACCGAATATAAAAATTACTTTAATGCCTATGCTGTAAAAGTGGTTTCCACAGAATCGGGGGTAAAACATCCGGGAACCGCTACTGATGTTACGGAACCGGTAATTCCTGTTTCCAATCCTAATAATTATCTGGGATCTAGCTTTGATGTTGGTGTTCACAGATGTATTTACAGTAATACGACCAATAAAGTAGGACAGGTACTGGCAGCCAATGTTCCGGATTACGATATCACTTATGTATTGGGGAATTCTACTGAATATGGCGGCTGTGGAGGCGCTTATGCCTTTGCTTCTTTAAATAATTCTTCCAATGAGATTGTAGTACATGAATTAGGACATTCTTTTGGAAAATTGGCCGATGAATATTGGTTTGCAGGTACTGGTGAATCTGCTAATAAAACACAGAATTCCAATCCGGCAACAATAAAATGGAAAAACTGGGTGGGAGTAAACAATGTGGGCATTTATTCTCATGCAGAAAGCCCAACATGGTTTAGACCTCATCAGAGTTGTGAGATGAGGTATCTCAATCAGCAATTCTGTTCTGTGTGTAAAGAAGCAATTATTGAAAAAATTCATTCACTGGTGTCTCCGGTAGATTCTTTTGTTCCTGCTAATAATACTTCGGTAGATGCAGCGGCAGATGTTACGTTTACAGTGAATGAAATTCTTCCGGTTCCTAATACTTTGATCAATTCCTGGACCTTAAACGGTACAGCCCTTGCGGCAACAGGAAATTCAGTTACCATTAGCCCATCACAGCTTAATACGGGGAATAATACCTTGAACTTTTCCGTAGTAGATGATAATCCACTTTTGAAAGTAGATAATCACAGTACCCTTCATGTGACCAATGTTTCCTGGACCTTGAATAAATCGACTCTTAAACTTTCTGAAGTAAAAGCAGAAGAAAGAAGATTCAGTATCTATCCGAATCCGACAATTGGAGAATTTTACGTCAAAGGCAAAAAAGACTTTTCAAAGGATGTGAAAGTTGAAATATATGATGCTTCAGGAAAACTGATCCCGGGCAGATTTGATTTAAAAGATCCGGCTGCAATCAGGGTAGATATTAAAGATTTTCCGTCAGGAACTTATCTGTTGAATGTCATAGAAAACAAAAATCTGATCATTTCTCAGAAGATCATAAAAGAATAACTTGAATTTAAAATCGGCTCACGCAGCCGATTTTATTTTTTCAGTTTTTTCTCCATAATAGGAAGCCATCTTCCATCATGGCGTAACAATATAATTTTATCAACTAAGAATTTCGTTTTATAATCTTTTTCCTTGTAAACTTCCCATGCTTTAAGGTAGTTATCCCAGCTGAGGTCTCTGTATCCTACTGTGATATGCGGATTGAAAGAATATTTCATAAAGTTGAACTGTTGTTTTACGTTTTCATAAAGTTCAGTTAAAGCCGGATGGGCTTCCGGCTGAACAAAAATCACCGGGTTTTTAGGATTAGGGAAACTCCCAAAACCATTGATCTCAAGTTCAAAAGGTTCCAGTGAGGTATCAATTTTCTGGAATGCCGTATGAATATCACCTTCCAGTTCACTTTCTCTGGAAAAAGGAGGGAAAAGTGTAATGTGGGCATCATTTTTTAATGCTTTGGAGTTACCATAATTTACAGCGAGATCTCTTTTAAAGACTTTTACTTCTTCAATAATTTCCTGAGGAGGATAAATCGCTATGAAATAGAGTTTTTTCATATTGCAAATTAAAATTTTACCTTTGAAATATCCATACATTATCTGATAAAAATGGAAGGGAAAGAACAAAATATGTTCTTTCCCTTCACCACCACATAATATAAAAATGAGAAAGTTATATCTAGTAGATTTATTCTATCAGATATTAATTTTTTCGGATGAATGTAGATGTATTGTAAGGAGAACCAGCCGTTTTAACTACTAAGAAATAGAGTCCAGGCTGCTGTCCTCTAAGATCTAGCCTATTGTTATCTAATGCAACATTAACTACAGATCTTGAGGCATCCATTCTGTAAAGTACAGCACTTACAATAGTATAGTCAGATTGTATATTCACAAAGTCAGAAGTTGGATTTGGATATACTCTGGCTTGAATTTCTCTCGAAGCACGTGTTTTAACAGTTAATACTTCAGAATAATCCGATATTTTTCCGGTTCTAGGATCTGATTTTGCAATTCTGAAAGAATAAGTCTTATTTGGAGTAAGGTTTTTAATTTCAGTGCTAGATTGATTATCCACAACAGCTTTTACAAAATCCAGACGGCCAATGGTTCCTGAGTTGGAGTCTGAAAGCCTTCCGTCTTCTTTATCTGCATCTACAATGTAATATCTCGATCCATCATTGCTATGGTTCCAGTTTAGTTTAACAGAATTCGTTGTAACCTCGCTGGCATTAAATCCTGTAGGAACAGAAATATTCGGATTGGCAACAATTGTAATATTGGTATCTACTACAGATCCGTTGGCAATTGTACCACAGCTTTCAGAATAATTATCAAGGTTCATAATAATTCTCATTTTAGCGGTTCCCAGTTTAGCAGACTTTGGAATATTGATATTAAATCTGTTTTGATTATTATTCGTATTGTAGGTCTTGAACTGAGGAAGCTTTTCATTAGCCTGGAAGACACCATCCTGGTTGAAATCGATCCAGGCATTCCAGTAAGCAACCAGATTCTGATCATTCCTCATAACTCCAGGATGAATCTGAACCTCATGATAACCATAATCTATAGCTCCAGCTTCTGGAAGCTGTGAATAAGGGACGCTTTCATAAGTTGAGACTCCAAAAGATCCGTCCGTTGTTCCATATTCACCTAATGCCAGATAGGATGTTATACTATTGGCAGAAGCCGTGCATAAATTTTGTTGACTTTGCGCGTTCACTACCCCTATCATACTGAGATAGCCGGATAGAAAAATAAATACTTTTTTCATAAGCTCGAAAATAATTTTTTGTGTTAATAATTTAAAGACTGTTACAATTTGCTTGTGAGATAAGGCCTTATCCAAATTGTTGAACTAAAATTAGTTGATCAGACTTAAATTTGCGAGGATATACACGTTAGTAAATGTTTAGAGCTGATTAATAATTGTTATTGAAAATTATAAGCTATAATATTTTAAAGGAAAGGCAATATCATACGATTTAAAATACAATGTGGCGGAGTATTTATAAGTTGAGCAGTAAGTACTATTATTCTGATTATTCATTTTGAAAATCATAATAATAACAGAATATAAAAATATCTTATTCACATATTATTGAATAAATGAAAGGGTTTTTAAAAGGAAGCTCTTAGAAGCCCTATCGACTTGGCGAACTGGTGGATAAAATAAGTCTAGTAATAATTGCTTAAGATAAGAAACGGTAATACCAAGCATTCATTACTTTGAAGCAGTTGTGTTTTGGAGTTTAGGTATAGGTTCCATATCGAGGCTAACAATATTTAACTTCGAAGTTATCGTGGATAATATATTTTAACAAAAAATGATGAAGAATGGGTTTGAAAAAAGGAGGGTTAGTGTCCTGATTTCATTTCAGCCAAAGTATTTTCAAGGTGATCCGTGATCTTTTTCACTTCAATATGCGGTTTGAAGATAGCAGCCTTACCTTTTTCTTCATCTGCAATATTGGACAGAATGATCACTGATGTTTTTGTATCAGGATAATAAATATTTAAAGAAGGAGAACCTTTCACATAGCCACTATGAAAATAAGAATTAGGTTTACCGATATTCAGCATAATTCCATAGGCGTAACCCATTTTTCCTAAGATAGCATGTCGTCTTTCTGCACTTTTAGCCATAAAGAGTTTCAATGTTTCGGGTTTTAAAATCTTGCCTCCATAAAGAGCATTATTCCATAAATGAAGATCTTGTATGGTAGATAATACACCTCCTGCGGGAGTTCCAATCTCCTTTCCGCCTAATCTTTTGGGCATATTGGGCACTTCCTGAAATTTAAGCGGAGTTCCCAGATAAGCTCCTGCAAAATTATTCCCTTTAAAAATATCTCCGGTAGAAGAATGCTTCATTCCTGCCTTTTTAAAAAGCTCCTGTACATTTTCGTCATAAGACTTTCCGGATACGGTTTCCACAATTTTTCCGAGTGCATTAAATCCGTCATTGGAATAGAAGAAATCCGTTCCGCTCTTAAACATCAGCTTTCCTCCGAATAAATTTAATCCTGAAGTATGATTCAACAACTGATGGATGGTAATATCTTCATATTCTTTAATACGGAATTCCTTTAAATATTTTGAGACTTTATCTGTGACATTCAGCTTCCCCTGCTCCATTTGTAATAAAACCAAAACAGCAGTGAACTGCTTACTTACAGAACCAATTGCAAAAATAGTGTTGCTGTCAATTTTTGTTTTTCTTTTAAAATCGGAATATCCATTTTCTCTTATGTATAATGGCAGAGAATCTTTAAAAACAGCAATACTTCCATTGAAATGATATTTTTTAAAGGTTGAATCAAGCTGCTGCTGCAAAAGTGTTTTCTGAAAAGCTGTAATTGTAGAATCAATAACTGCATTTTTATTGATGATTCTGATCGTTTTTGCTGGTTCGTTTTTACAAGAAGCTAAAGTGATCAAAAGAAATAGAAATGAAATAATAGGAAAATTTTTTAAAGCCATTTTGTGTTTGAGGGTAAAATTTCAGCAACATTGCTCCTCAAAAATAGGAAAAAACTCTTAATGTCTGTTAAAGGTTAGATCTGAATATCATTACAATAAACAGGAAAGTATATAAGGTGTCTGCTTTTTTCTATAAAAATAATATTGATAGTATGTTGATTTTCCTCAGATGTAAAAAAATCATAAAATGTTGAGTATATAATATATTTTATACATACCGGAATATTCAGGCTTATTGTAAAATTAAATCACTGAACCAGAAAATATATTCTCCACCTTTGTCTTGCTTATCTGTTTTGGGCTTTGGATAGGTTTTCTTTACCGTTTCCCCAATTTCAAAATGAATCGGATGTTTAAAAAGAGGCCCGTCAAAAGTAAAAGTATGAAACTCGCCGTTTTCTCCGCAGGGGTCCACATGGTCAGGAAGTTCATTCAGGAATTGTTCATCTATAATCCGCCCGGCAAAACCTTTATCCAGGTAATTTCCATTCACACAGGTAACAATCGTTTTAAAGCCAAGATTTAAAAACTCATGGATGAGGCTGGAAGTATTTTGTTTCCAAAGAGGAAAAACAGCACTCATTCCGATAGCGTTTAATTGTTCTTCCCGGTATTTTCGGAGATCTTCCAGAAAAATATCTCCAAAAATAGAATGGGTGATGCCGCTAGCCTTAATTTCCGATATGGTTTTATCCATGATCTCCTGATATTCTTCCATAGATGGTTCTTTTGGAAGCTCCATTTTAACAAGAGGTATGCCTATACTTTCCGCCTGTTTTTCCAGAAGAGAAACATGAACCCCGTGCATGGATATTCTTTGAAACTCTTTATTGATGCTCGTAAGAAGGGTAGTAACTTCGTATTGATCCTCCTGCAAGGTTTTGTAAAGAGCAAGAGCAGAATCTTTTCCGCTGCTCCAGTTGAATAAGGCTTTTGGTTTCATTTAAAGTGATGCGCTTACGTGTATATAATCAATAGCTTTATATAATTTTTAAAAAAATCCTATAAAAGTGATCTAGTTGTTAAAAAGTAGTAAATTTAAAAAGAAAAAACTAAATAAAATCAAATGAAGAATTTACTATTGGGAACAGCCGCCTTTTTTCTAACAGGAGCAGTGAGTCCCGTTCTTGCACAAAAAGCAGAAAGCCCTAAGTTTATAAGTAACACAGAAGGAGTAAAAGAATATTCATTAAACAACGGAATGAAAGTCCTTCTGATCCCTGACGCTTCACAGAGTAATATGGTGGTGAACATCATTTATAATGTAGGTTCAAAACATGAAGGATATGGAGAAAAAGGGATGGCACACCTGCTGGAACATATGCTGTTTAAAAGTACCAAAAAGTTGGGGGATATAAAAAAACAACTTTCAGATAAAGGTGGAGATGCCAATGGAACTACCTGGTATGACAGAACGAATTATTATGAAATCTTCCCTTCTAGTGATGACAATCTGAAATGGGCGTTGGAAATGGAAGCGGACAGAATGATTAATGCCACGATTCTTCAAACCGATCTTGATAAGGAATTTTCTGTAGTAAGAAATGAGTTTGAGATAGGGGAAAATAATCCCGGATCAGTATTGATGGAACGTATTGTTTCAACAGCTTATTTATGGCATAATTACGGAAACAGTACCATCGGAAGTAAAGAAGATATTGAAAGAGTAAAAGCTCCTACATTAAGAAAGTTCTATGAAAAACATTACCAGCCGGATAATGCTACTCTTGTTGTAGCAGGTAAGTTTGATGAAAAACAGGCAATTAATTATATTACTCAATATTTTTCAGTGATTCCTAGACCTTCAAGGGTGCTGGATCAGACCTACACCGTTGAACCGGCTCAGGATGGAGAGCGTTTTATAGAATTGAAACGTTCGGGAGACAGTAAGATTGTGGGAGCATTGTATCATACTGCACCTTATGCGGACAAAGATTATGCAGCGCTGGATGCATTATCGGAAATTTTAACGTCAGATCCTTCCGGATATCTGTACAAAGCAATGATTGATTCTCATAAGGCTGCTTCCATTTATTCATATCAGCCAACAGTAAGAGATGCAGCATATATGTATTTCGGGTTGGAAGTTCCCGCAGATAAGGATGTGAAGGCTGTAGAAAACGACTTCAGAACCGAATTGGATAAAATTTCCGCCATTAAATATACAGAGCAGGATGTTACAAGAGCAAAAGCCAAGATCTTAAAGCAGATTGAAAATACAAAGAACAATACCATTAATTTTGCGATCAGCTTAACGGAAATTGTAGGAGCAGGCGGATATAAACTGGGAATGATGTATCGTGATAATGTTGAAAAGCTGACGTTAGCAGACGTTCAAAGAGCTGCAGATAAATATTTTAAAACGAATAACAGAACAGTAGGGATATTTGTTCCTACAAAAGATGAAATAAGAGTTAAGAATATTGAATATTCCGATGATCAGATTGCTGCTTTAACGAAAGATTATAAAGGAAAAGCTCTTGAAAAAGAAGTGGCACCTTTCGAAGCAAGTATCAAAAATTTAAAAGCGAATCTTTCCGAAGGCAAGCTAAGCAACGGAATGAGATATGGTGTTATTAAAAAAGAAATTAAAGGAGGAAAAATATTGGGAAGTTTCCGTTTCCCTGTAAGTAATGCAAAAGATCTGAACGGGAAGGCACAAATAGGTGCCCTGATGGCCCAGGTTATGAAAACCGGAACAAAATCCCATACAAAAGAGCAGATTCAGGATATGCTGGATCAGTGGAAATCTAATATTGGTTTTTCATTCCGAGGACAAACTTTATATGCCAGTGTAAGTACTTATAAAGAACACCTGCCAAAAGTAATGGGATTGATGAAGGAAATCCTTACAGAATCAAGCTTCCCTGAAACGGAATTGGCAAAAACGGTTAATGAATACAACACCTATCTGGAAGGGTCATTGAATGATCCTCAGGCATTGGCCTTTACTGAAATTGAAAAAGTTACACAAAACTATCCTAAAGAAAGCATTTTCTATACACCATCATTCAAGGAGCAGATTGAGACCAATAAATCAATCAAGAGACAGGAACTGGTTGATTTTTACAACAAAATTTTAGGTAGTAATAATGGTGTAGGAACTATGATTGGTGATCTGGACTCTAAAACAGCTTCTACATTAATGGAAAATACATTCGGAAAATGGAATTCAAAATCTGGTTATGACCTGATCAAGCCTGAACTTTTTGCTACAAAAAAACTGGATAAAGATTATATAACGCCGGATAAGGAAAACGGTGCGGCTGTTGGAAAAATAAGCTTTTCAATGGATAAGAAAAGTCCTGACTATCCGGCATTGGTTATTGCAAACGAAATGTTGGGAAGCGGTGGGTTCCTGACTTCAAGAATTCCAATAAGGCTGCGGGAGAAAGAAGGAATCAGCTATGGCGCAGGTTCATATATCAATGTTCCTTCAGACAATAATGTCGCATCATGGAACTGGTATGCATTCTTTAATCCTACCAAGAAAGATGCGGTGAACAAAGCATTGAAAGAGGAGATTAATAAAGTGGTGAAAGAAGGATTTGGTGAAGATGAATTAAAATCAAACCTGAACTCATGGCTAACTTCAAGAAAAACAGGTCTTGGAAATGATGATACCTTGATGGGGCTTGTTAACAACCAGCTTCAATATGGTATTTCTTTAGAAGATTATGATACATTGGAAGCTAAGGTTTCAGCCTTAAAAGTAGGTCAGGTAAATGACATACTGAGAAAATACATCAGTGAAGATAAACTGACTTCTGTTTTTGCAGGAGACTTCAATAAGAAATAAATGGTTATCATTATTTTTAATTTAAACCCGCGGAAATCATCTGCGGGTTTGTTATTTATGACAACAAAAAACCTCAAAGACATTCTTTGAGGTTTAATTTATAAAACGTCTGTATGACTAAAGGCTTACATATTTCTTCTGTACTTACCACCTACTTCAAATAAAGCATTGGTAATTTGTCCTAAAGAACAATATTTTACAGCATCCATCATTACTTCGAACAAGTTTTGCTGGTTGATTGCTGCATGCTGAAGTTGTCTCAAAGCTTCTTCAGACTGATGATCGTTTGCTTTCTGGAAGTTATGAAGAGACTCGATTTGCGCCTGCTTCTCTTCTTCCGTAGAACGGATAACCTCTCCGGGAAGTACAGTAGGAGAACCGTCTTTTCCAAGGAATGTATTCACCCCGATGATCGGATATTCTCCGGTATGCTTCAGCCATTCGTAGTGCATAGATTCTTCCTGAATTTTCGAACGTTGGTACATGGTTTCCATAGCTCCAAGAACACCACCTCTTTCAGTGATTCTGTCGAATTCCGTATATACAGCTTCTTCCACAAGATCTGTTAATTCTTCAATGATGAATGATCCCTGAAGTGGATTTTCGTTTTTAGCCAATCCTAATTCTTTGTTAATGATCAACTGAATAGCCATTGCTCTTCTTACAGACTGCTCAGTAGGCGTGGTAATAGCTTCATCATAAGCATTGGTATGAAGAGAATTACAATTGTCATAGATTGCATAAAGCGCCTGAAGCGTTGTTCTGATATCATTGAAATCAATTTCCTGAGCGTGTAATGAACGTCCTGAAGTTTGAATATGGTATTTCAACATCTGGCTTCTTTCATCAGCGCCGTATTTCAGTTTCATAGCTTTTGCCCAGATTCTTCTTGCTACACGTCCGATTACTGAGTATTCAGGATCAATACCATTAGAGAAGAAGAAAGATAAGTTAGGCGCAAAATCATTGATATCCATTCCACGGCTTAGATAATATTCCACATAAGTGAAACCATTGGCCAGGGTAAAGGCAAGCTGAGAAACAGGATTTGCTCCAGCTTCTGCAATATGGTATCCTGAAATAGAAACAGAATAGAAGTTTCTCACTTTTTCTCTGATAAAATATTCCTGAACATCACCCATTAATCTTAAGGCAAATTCAGTAGAGAAGATACAGGTATTCTGTGCCTGGTCTTCTTTTAAAATATCGGCCTGAACGGTACCTCGAACGGTAGCAATCGTTTTAGCTTTAATTTCTGCATAAACATCAGCAGGAATTACTTCGTCACCGGTTAAGCCTAAAAGCTGTAACCCTAAACCATTATTGGATGGAGGAAGTTCGCCGTTGTATTTTGGTCTTTCTAAGCCTTTATCGTCAAACTTTTCTTTAAGCTTAGCTTCTACTTTAGCTTCTAAACCATTTTCTTTGATATATTTTTCAACATTCTGATCAATGGCAGCATTCATAAAGAAAGCTAAGAGCATAGGAGCAGGGCCGTTGATTGTCATAGAAACGGATGTCAGAGCATTTACAAGATCAAATCCTGAATAAAGCTTTTTCGCATCGTCTAATGTAGCGATAGAAACTCCGGCATTTCCGATTTTACCGTAAATATCCGGTGGTAAAGCCGGATCCTGTCCGTATAATGTTACAGAGTCGAAAGCTGTTGATAAACGTTTTGCCGGCATTTCCGCAGAAACGTAGTGGAACCTTCTGTTGGTTCTTTCAGGGCCTCCTTCTCCTGCAAACATTCTTGTAGGATCTTCACCGGTTCTTTTGAACGGATAAATTCCTGCAGTATAAGGGAAGCTTCCCGGAAGGTTTTCCTGACTTTTCCATTTGATGAGATCACCCCAGTCATTATATTTTGGCAATGCAATTTTGGGGATTCTCAAATGAGATAAAGATTCTGTTGAGGTTTCAACCTTAATTTCCTTTCCTCTTACAAAATAAGAATAAAACTCTGCATGGAAAGCTTTTTTCGTGTCATCCCATGTTTTCAGGAAATCAATGTTTTCCTGTTGAAGCTCTTTTTCTGCTTTTTGATATTCAGCATCTAAAGCTTCATTGGAAATGATATTTTTTACCCCTTCAATATGATACAAGGTTCTGGCTAGTTCAGCCTGCTTTTCAACGGCAGCATCATAGTGTTTGTTGTTTTCAACAATTTCAGAAAGGTAACGTACCCTTTTTGGAGGGATGATCGTTACTTCGTCCGTAATTTCCTGTTCTACGAAAGTATTTAACCGCAGATCCGCGAATTTATCATTTACTTTCGAAACCAGTCTGTTATATAATTCAGTTGTTCCGTGATCATTGAACTGAGAGGCTTTTGTTGCATATACAGGCATATCCTCCAATGGGCTCTCCCAAAGAAGATGGTTTCTCTGGAATTGTTTTCTTACCGCCTGAAGCGCATCAAGAGCACCACGTTTATCAGATTTATTTAAAGCAACAAGATCTGCATAATCTAACATGTCGATTTTTTCCAGCTGTGTGGAAGCTCCATATTCAGGAGTCATTACATACATGGAAACATCCGCAAAATCAGAAACCTCCGATCCTGACTGTCCGATCCCTGAAGTCTCAAGAATAATTACATCAGGATGAGCAAGCTTTAAGACATTTAATGCAGAATGGATAAATGGAGATACAGAAACGTTATTTTCTCTGGTAGCCATAGAACGCATATAGACTCTCGGATCATTGATTGCATTCATACGGATTCTATCTCCCAATAAAGCGCCTCCTGTTTTCTTTTTCGAAGGGTCAATAGAGATGATCGCAATTTTTTTATCCGTATTGGAACGTAAAAAGCGTCTTACAAGCTCATCTGTCAAAGAAGATTTTCCGGCACCTCCGGTACCCGTGATCCCGATAATCGGAATATTCATATCCTTTGATTTTTCATCGATGGCTTTTACCAATTCAGGTTTTTCATCAGAAAAATTTTCAACAGCAGAAATAATCTGTGCAATACTGGATGGGTTTTCAAAGCTGATATGATCAAGATCTTTTGCCGTCACATCTTTTCCTGTAGCAAAATCCGATCTGTGTACCAGATCATCAATCATTCCCTGTAAACCAAGCTCACGGCCGTCATCAGGAGAATAAATCCTGTCGATTCCATAAGACATCAGATCTTTGATCTCTTCCGGCAGAATAACACCGCCGCCGCCGCCAAAAATTTTGATCTGCGGGGAATTTTTCTCTCTCAACAGGTCATAGATATATTTGAAATATTCATTGTGACCACCCTGATATGAAGTTAATGCAATAGCATTGGCATCTTCCTGGATTGCTGTATTTACAACTTCCTCTGCCGATTTATCGTGTCCTAAATGGATCACTTCGCATCCCGTTCCCTGGATAACACGACGCATAATATTAATCGCAGCATCATGGCCGTCAAACAAAGAGGCCGCAGTTACGATTCTTACCTTATTGGTTGGAGTATATTTTTGGGTTTCCATAAAAATTCTAGAAAGTTTCTAAGTTTCCAAATATAATAATAAAAAAAGAACCCTGCGTTTGAATTTAAATCATTGTTTATTAGCTGTTTGATGGATGTTATTTAATAAATTCTCCCCTTTTTATGTTCCAAAATCTGAGAGTTTGAATGTTCGGGACTTTCAGAACCAAAAGGAGTTACGGGATTTTATTTTAAATGGGGAGACGGCCGGATTGTAAAATTAAAATCTCTACTTTTGCAGAATATTTTTAAAGACATGCAAAAAGCTTTGATGTATTTCGCATTAGGAACAGTAGTAAGCTTCCTTATCAATTATTTCTTTATAAGTTCACAGAATATAGGTCTGGATATCTATTATGCCGTTGCTTTCGGTTCTGCATGGGGAATTGCTTATTATCTGGATACCCCTGATTTTACACTTCCTCAGAAATTAGGATTATCTTTCGTTGCTATGGGAATTCTGGTTCTGGCAGGAACTTTAATTTTTGAGTTGAAGCTGGCAGTTCCGTCCATTCTTAAATTCTCTACCGTTTTTGTTGCTTATTATTTAATTGCAAGTTTCAGGGGAAACAAATCCCTGCGTTCTTAATGAATTAGTATAAAGCTTATATACGATAATATAATCAGGGTGACTAGGAGCATAATGATGTTCACTATGAATAATAGACTACTTTTTATGATACTTATTGTCTTTTTGGTTTCATATATTCTATAATGAGCTATAAAAAAATAAACAGGCATGCATAGGATTACTGCATATATGAATAAGCTTTCGATGAAATAGAAAGTAGAATCAGGCAGAGAATAATTAGTTAAGTAATTCAGTAATATGATAACTATGATACATGTCAACAAAAAAGAGAAATAGTGAAGGGCAAATATACCGTGATCAAAATATAGCCACTTTTTCTTATTATGAAATATCCATAAAAGAAAAGCAAATACGGGAAGATAAATAAAAAGTGCCTTAGGTATTGTCTTAATAAAAGTCTTTTTATACTTTTCTCCAATTTGTTTTTTAGAATAGCCTTCATCTCTAAGTGCGAATGCTTTCTTTACGAGAGGATAGTAGAGCTTATTAAGTAACCTTTTGTCTTTAGCAAGAAGAGAATCATACTCTTTCATACTGTTGGCATTTAAAATAGATTCTTTTTCAGTATTGAATGTATCGTCAATAATTTTTTTTCCGTCTTTGGCTGTTTTTGATTGTAAAGTATCTTTGCTTTTTTGATGGATATCTTCTGATTGAAGAAGTAAGATTTCCTTTTTTTGCTCTTGGATTTTTACTTCTGCTTTTACATATATTTTTGGGTCGTCATATGTTGGTAACAATCCTGGAAGAAGGAATGTGATGAAGCTGACAAAGATATACAACTTTACGGGAGGCACATATGATTGCCTTTTCCCAACAAGATATTCTTTGGTTAGTTTTCCGGGATAAAACAATAGGTATTTTATAGTTTTCCAGAAGTAGCTGTCATAATGGGTGAAGTCTTCAATAAAGTGGGTGAAAAGATAATGAAAAGGCTGTATTGCCTCAATATTTTCCTGTCCGCAATGAGGACAGAATCTTTCTTCAACCTGGTGCCCACAGTTTTGGCAGGTTTGGTCCTCCCTTATTTTTCCATGACTCATAAATGCATTTGTATTTTAATGCAAATATAAGTATTTGGTGAATTTTTTACTTAAAATATAATTGAATTTGATGTTTTTAGTTTTTTATTTTTAAATAATTTATTTTTATTGTAAAATATTAATTTTTATTTGTTTTTTTTGATATAAAATTTATTTTAATAAAACAAAAAAGGATAAAAAGGTTTGTGTCTTACTGTCGATTCAGTATATTAAATTTTAAATGGCTTAATGCATCATGATAAAACTAGTGTACATGAGTACAAGCAGCATCAGTACAATACCTATACTGTTGATGATAAATAATGTTATTCCTTTAAGGATGCTCATTCTTTTGCTGCTTTCATACACTCTGTGATGGGCTACAAAAAAATAAACAGATGTATAGAGGAATAACGAAAGGAAGGCAAGGAATGAAATGATATTTAAGATCGTGTAGTCCGGTACATAATCGTCCAGCTTAGTGAAAATAATAAAGATAAGGGTGGATAGGAGTAGGAAAGAGAAATAATGCAGGGTAAAAATTCCATGATCAAAATACCACCATTTTTTCTTATTATGAAATACCCACAGGAAAAATGAAAAGATAGGAAGATATACAAATAATGCCTTAGGAATGCTATGTATAAAGGTTTCCTTATACTTAGCCCATACCTGTTCTTTGGTGTAGCCTTCTTCTCTTAATGAAAATACTTTTTTGACAAAAGGACGAAGCAGTTGGTAAATTCCACTATTATCCTTAGCTTGTAAAGAGTCATATTGTTTCAGATTGTGTGCATTCAGTATAGAAGAATTTTTTGTACTGAAGGTTTTATCAATAATATCTTCATTAAGTGTCAAAGTATCCTTTTTCTTTAAACTGTCTGAAACTTTTTTTATATCAGCCTTGGAAAGAAGGCCTTCTGCTTCAAGACTTTTGAGAACTTCCTGCGAATGCTTTTTTTCTCTTTCAGGTTTTTCAGTCTTTTCTTTTTCTTGTGAAGCTGATTCAGATTCCGGAAGGAAACTTGGAACAAGGAATGTAATAAAACTTATGAATATATAGAGTTTCACGGGGGCAACAAATAGCTGCCTTTTTCCGGCAAGATATTCTTTGGTTAGCTTTCCGGGATTAAAAAGAAGGTATTTGATTGTCTTCCAGAACTGACCGTCATAATGAGTGAAATCCTCGATAAAATGAGTAAAGAGATAATGAAAAGGCTGTCTGGGTTCAATATTTTCCTGTCCGCAATGAGGGCAGAATCTTTCTTCAACCTGATGTCCGCAGTTCAGGCAGGTTTTATCTTCTCTTATTTTTCCGTGGCTCATAAATGCATTTGTATTCTAATGCGAATATAAGTATTTCATGTATTTTTTCCTTATCAATTATTTCTTTATTAGTGAATCATTAGGAAACTTACCAGGGCAAGACCGATAACTAAAAACATAAATGCAATAAAATTAATGGTCAGTAAGGTAATACCAATAATAATGCTTACTAATCCATGGGAATGATAAACTCGGCGGTGAGCAATAAAGAAATATCCTATGCTGTATATTGATAATGAGATTATTATTAAATATAAGAATATACTAATGAACCCAATGCTTGTAAGCCCCGCCAGCTTTGTAAGTAGGAATATAAATAAAATAGTCAGTAAGAGGAATGAAAAATAATGCAGTGTAAAAATTCCGTGATCGAAATACCACCATTTTTTCTTACTGTGGAAAATCCATAAAAAGAATGCAAACAGCGGAAGGTAGATGAAAAGTGCCTTCGGCAAATTATGGAAAGATTTTTCAGTCAAATTTTTAAAGATTTCAGCTTTGGTAATACCATTTTCCTTTAATTCGAAGAATTTGTGAGCTAATGGAGTTTGTATAAAATTCAAAACTGATGGGTTTTTAGCCGTTGCAGAGTCATAGGACTTTCTTGTTCTATATCCACCAAAGTTAATATCTGCATCGATTTTCTTATCCATTTCAAAGGTTTCTTGGAGATCGTTTATTTTAGCAGAATCAGATAATAATGTATTAAGCTTTTTAATCGCTGCGGAATCTTCCTTACTGTGATTTTTTTCCGCTTTTATACTGTCGAGTATTTTTTGCGTCTCTGCAACTTTTATTTTGTCTAAAAAACTTTTTGTATTGTGATTTCCTGCATCTTTCTTATCTGAAAAATTAATATTGATCATCGGGAAAAGTGCAAACATGAAAAAAGTAATGAAACTGACAAAAATATAGAGTTTTACGGGAGGAACGAATTGCTGTCTCTTACCTTCCAGATAGGTGTTTGTAAGTTTTCCAGGTTTAAAAATCAGATTTTTCAATGTTCCCCAAAACTGCCCGTCATAGTGAGTGAAATCTTCAACAAAGTGGGTGAAAAGAAAATAGAATGGCTGGCGCCTTTCAATATTTTCCTGTCCGCAGTGGGCGCAGAATCTTTCTTCAACCTGATGTCCGCAGTTTAGACAGGTTTTATTTTCTCTTATTTTTCCGTGGCTCATGATTATGGATATGTTGGCCACAAATATAATTATTCCGAAACAAAATAATAATATCCATAAGTTTTTAGGGAAATCTTTAAAGTAAAATTAATAAAGAAAGAGTTGAGGGACCAAACTCTTACTTTATCATCTATGTTTTTAGAATCTTTTAAGCGGTTTTTTCATCGCAGCAACATTTTACAAGATTTATGCCAAAAGCATAAATAATGTTAAAATCTATTGATACTGGGGAAGATAGCCTATTTAATATAGATTAAATAAAATATGTTTTTGGGTTACAAAAATAATTTGTACCTTTGCACACCCTTTTAGGGGTAAATTATGTTTAATCTTTAACTAAAACGTGTGAATACATTAAGTTACAAAACTGTTTCAGCGAACAAAGCTACTGCTAATAAAGAATGGGTTGTGGTAGACGCTGAAGGACAGCCGTTAGGAAGACTAGCTTCTACGGTTGCAAAGATTTTGAGAGGTAAGCACAAAACGAACTTTACACCTCACGTAGATTGTGGTGATAACGTAATCGTTTTGAATGCTGGGAAAATTACACTTTCCGGAAACAAGTGGGCTGATAAGACTTACATCTGGCATACAGGATATCCTGGAGGACAGAAGTCTATGACTGCGGCTGAACTTCAAAAGAAAGATTCTTTAAAGGTATTAGAGAAGTCTGTAAAAGGTATGTTACCTAAAAACAGACTAGGTGCTGCTATCCTTAAGAACCTTTACTTATATGAAGGAACTGAGCACAAACATGAAGCTCAACAGCCTAAAACAATTAATGTTAACGAATTTAAATAATTAATTATGTCTATAGTTCACAAAATCGGAAGAAGAAAAACTTCTGTAGCAAGAGTTTATGTAAGACCAGGTTCTGGAAACATTACAGTAAACGGTAAAGATGCTAAAGAATATTTCTCTACAGACGTGATGGTTTACAAATTAAACCAACCGTTCATCCTTTCTGAGACTGTTGGTCAGTATGACGTTACCGTAAACGTATTCGGTGGTGGAAATACAGGTCAGGCAGAAGCTATCAGATTAGGTATTTCAAGAGCTTTATGCGAGATCAACGCTGAGTTCAGATTAGCATTGAAGCCTGCTGGTTTACTTACAAGAGACGCAAGAATGGTGGAAAGAAAGAAGCCAGGTCAGAAAAAAGCAAGAAAGAGATTCCAATTCTCAAAACGTTAAGATTTCTCGTTGGCGAATGGCTTATGGCTATTGGCTGCAGAAATGTACTACATTTTATTTAAACTTAATCTCGGCGAAAAGCCTATTGCCAAAAGCAAAAAGCAACCCGCCAATTGCCCGTTACGTTTAGCATCCAAACGCTTCTCCCATCTAAAGAAGTTGTTGATTGTTTAAAAGACGGAAAGTAAACTAACAAAAACAGAAAACATGGCAAAAGCAAATGTAAAAGACCTTTTAGAGGCTGGCGTACACTTCGGTCACATGACTAGAAAGTGGAACCCAAATATGGCTCCATACATTTTTATGGAGAAAAACGGTATTCACATTGTAGACTTACATAAAACAGCAGTTAAATTAGATGAAGCTTGTAATGCTTTAGAAAAATTAACTTCTGCAGGTAAAAAAGTTCTTTTCGTAGCTACTAAAAAGCAAGCGAAAGAAGTGGTTGCAAAACACGCTGCTGAACTTAATATGCCTTATATTACAGAAAGATGGCCAGGTGGTATGTTAACGAACTTCGTTACTATCAGAAAGGCGGTAAAGAAGATGAACTCTATCGACAAAATGAAAAAAGACGGTACGTTCGAAACTTTATCTAAAAAAGAAAGATTACAAGTTGACAGACAAAGAGCTAACCTAGAAAAGAACTTAGGTTCTATCGCTGACATGGTGAGACTTCCATCTGCTGTATTTGTAGTTGATATCTTAAGAGAACACATCGCGGTAACTGAAGCTAAGAAACTTGGTATTCCAGTTTTCGGTATCGTTGATACAAACTCTGACCCTAGAAAAGTTGACTTCGTTATCCCAGGAAACGATGATGCTTCTAAGTCTATTGATATGATCCTTAGCGTAGTTTCTGAATCTATCAAAGAAGGTCAGTCTCAAAGAAAAGCTGATAAAGAAAAATCTAAAGAAGAAGGAGAAAAAGTGTCTGCTGATACAGATGCTGATTTCGATGCAGAATAATTAAAGATTTTCTTTAATATAGGAAAAACGCTGGATTTAGGTCCAGCGTTTTTTTGTTTAATACTTATTATTATTTCTTTGGGCCAATAACCACTGATGGAATAGTGGGATCTTCAGGTGTTAAGACTTCTCCCACTTTGCATACATTATTTGTCTTTATTTATAAGGTTTGGTAATAATTAAAAAAAACTGCAAAATTCTGCAGTCTTATTTTAGTTGGAAAGTGTTATAGAATATGAACTTGTTATAAACTTGGTAGATTGGTAAACCGTATTACAAACATTTCCGGACAATCTGTAGTTTTGATTTTTAGTGACCATAGTATATCCTGTCTTACCGGCACCAATAGGAATTTTCTTTAAAAAATTATTTCCACTCACTGTAAGTACCATATTGCAGGAAGATCTGTTTTCCACAGAAATAGAAGTTCTGGGATTCGAAGGATCACTGCTATTAAGGAGATCGGTAAGAACTTCAGCGGTTTCCGGTTTATAGGTTTTAATCAATTCATTATACTCCCTCTCTGTATTTGCTCTATTGACAGGATTGCCAGCAGGGTAAGGATTTCTTCTCACGGGATAGTTTCCATAATTGACATTACAGCTGGTAAGAATTAATGAAATTCCTGTAAAAACTAATAGCTTTTTCATACCTGTTTTATTTTTTTGACTGTCTTTCCTTAGAAATACCTTCCTGAGCAAGTGCCGGACCAGTATTAGAAAGCCCCGCATTATCAATTGCTACAAATATATTTTTTTTAATATCCTTCCGGGAAGAGTATTTCAAATCGCAGATATTACTGTTCAGAAGATATGATCCCTTATTAATGGTAATAAAGTTCTCTCCATGAGCTGGAACTGCAAGATTATAATAGTCTTTTCCTTCTATTCGCAGTACAATATTGCAATCCGAATTATTTTTGAACAAAAGGATAGCCTCCTTGCGTGTGATGTCCTCGTTGAACATTGCATTCAGAAGCTTTACTGTTTTTTCCTTATGTTCGGAAGATGTTTCAGCAATAAGTTTTTTAAACTCTTCTGCATCATTCGAGTTAGGATTTCTCATAATATTTTTCGGAATATCAGAGATTACAGGCCTTACTTCCATAGGTCTGGCTGTTTGGGCTCCTTTCGTCCATGCTGCATTTTTTAAAGCAATAAGCTTTGGCTTTAATACACTTTTTTTAGGATCGTCAGGATGTGTGTTTTTCAGATATTCTTCAATTTCTTTGATATTTGTGCTTTTTAAGATGTCTTTACTGCCTTTTTGAGCATACGTAAAGCCTGGAATTAGAAATGTGAAGAATACAATCGTTAAAAAATTTTTTTTCATCAATGTTGTTTATTTCATCAGCTTATCCGGAATTTAATATATGTTATGGTTTTTCCTTTGGCAGAGAATAATTCTTCATAATAGGTCTTGATATCTCTCAGATGTGGCGTATTAGGGTCATACTCTGGAGCGCCATAAATATCATGATGAGCCGTAATGATTTCATAGCCGGCTCCCTGTAAATATCCTAATGTATATCCATGTAAAAACTCTGAATCAGTTTTTAAATGAATGATACCACCTGGCTTCAGGAATTTTTTATATCGGTCTAAAAAGTCCGGATGGGTTAATCTGTGTTTTGTTCTTTTATATTTAATTTGAGGATCAGGGAAAGTAATCCAGATCTCATCTACCTCATTTTCTCCAAAGAAGTGATCAACAAGTTCGATTTGTGATCTTAAAAACGCAACATTATTCATATCGTTTTCCACAGCTTCCTTGGCACCAAACCAGAATCTGGCTCCTTTAATATCAATCCCGATAAAGTTTTTTTCAGGAAATGTTTTCGCCAGGCCTACGGAATATTCTCCTTTACCACAGCCTAATTCAAGAACGATAGGATGGTCGTTTTTAAAGAAATTCTCTCTCCATTTTCCTTTAAGTTCGAAACCATTTAAAGCATCTTCCCTTGTGGGTTGGATTACGTTTGGTAATATCTTGTTTTCTGCAAATCTTGCTAATTTATTCTTGCCCATTGAGTTATAAAATGAGTGCAAAAATACTAAAATTTACATAGAAACTCTGTCTTTTGAAGGCAAAAGACAGAGAGATGATTTGTTTACAACCGTATTTATTGACTTCCTAAAGCAACCATAATAGGTCTTTGTATCGTTTTTTGTGAAGCGTACTGCGCCCCGCAAACCAAACTGGAGAAAAGATACTGCCCTTTTTCTATTACAATAGAATTTTCCCCCTGCGCCGGAACTGCAAGTCTGTATTTTGTATTTCCTACACTTTCCATTCTTACAATAATGTTGCAATCCGATTTATTTTGAATCATCACAATGCATTCTTTAGCATTAGGATCGTTATCAAATAAAGAATTGAGGATTTTTACCGTTTTGTTTTTATGCTCAACAGGAGACACTGCCATAAGCATATTAAATTCCTCCGCTTCAGCATTAGGAACTGCAGCATTGGCTGATGCATTGATGACAAACGTATTTTGTGATGTACTTGGAGTAAAGACTGTTGTAGGTTGTTTAGCGGCAAGTTCTGCCTTATATTTTGCAATCTGTTTCTGCTTGATGATGGCATTCATTTCATCAAAAGTAATCTTTGTAGAAGGTCTTCTTTTCAAAAGAGCAAGCATTTCCTGCATATCTTTTACCTTTTGATCTGCAGGATGTGCATTTTTGATGTATTCTTTCATCATCTCCATAACTCTTGGTTTGAGAACAGACCTTCTTGGATCATCAGGGTGTGCATCTCTCAAAAAGGCATTGATCTCATAAATGCTGTTGCTTTTCAAGATATTACTGTAATCCTTTCCCCTTTTTTGAGCAGGCAGGCTCAGGAAAAATAGCGAGCTAAGAAGTAAAAGTACTTTTTTCATTAATTAATATTAAATTAGAAATTAGGTGCTTTCTCTTAATTTGCGTTTGTGATGGTTAGTTTTTAATAGGATAACGAAATACTGTAGTTTTTATTTTAAACACTTGTTTGTGATATAAAATTAAACATATTTTTGAAAACCAGGGCAGTATATAAGTTAAAAATTGGATAATTATTAAATATAGTCTTTATTAATCAATATTTTTACAAAAAAATAATCCATATGTAAACACATGGATTAGATTTAGTTTGAAATATCTATTCTTTTTATTGAACAATAACTTCCTGAAGATGGGAATTTCTTAGTCTTCTCTGATAAATCGGAAGATATTTTTCAATAGGAATTTTTACTGCCTCAAAATTTCCGGCCAATACATAAGGCTGTATATTTTCAGATGTATAAACAAACTGAAGGAAGTTGTCTATCAGGTTTTCAGGAATTTTAAACTTCGTAAAATAGTCTTTTCCTAAATAGTTTTTGATTTGTGCAACAGAACTGTTCATTGTTTCATAAGCTTTGTATCGCTGCTTTTTCTTTCTTTCTCCGGAAAGAATATCATAGATACTTTCAAGGCTGAAGGTAAGCCCGCCATCCCTTAATCCGGCAACAGGCAGCTCTGGTGGAGTACCATCACCTTTAGGTTCAGGAAGACCAATTACTTTTTTAAGCGCATAAGCTTTGTCTTCTTTTCTTAACGAATTGACATCATAACGGAGATTTCCGGTAGGTTTGAACCTGCTGAGTACAATTTCCTGGATTTCATAATAAGCAATTTTAAGCTCTACCAGATTCTTCTGAGCCATCAATTGAGGAGTAAGTTTGATATCTTTTCTTTCCGTAACGATAGAAGTAAAACGGATAACATCTCCAGGATTAGCCGGAACATTAAAATTGCCGTTATAATCAGTAAGAACGGTTTTCTGAGTATTCAAATTGGTGACATATACCTGATTAAGATATAAAATAGAATTGTCTCGCAGAAATACCTCTCCGGAATATACTTGTGCATTAATTTTTGCCAGAAAAACCAATAGCAGTAGAGTGAACAGTTTCTTCATATAATGCGCAAAATTACATAGAAATACAGCAATTTTCTCAGTTTAGATAAAGAATAGTGGTTAAAGTTATATTAAACTTTAGCATTAAATTGTTAATGAGTGTTATAAACCTGTTATTCATTTAAAAAACAACGAATATAATTAAAGAAGCCGGAAGAACAATCGAACATTATGGATGGGCTCGTACTTATTCCCTCCGGCTTCTTTTTTCTTATCTGTGTTTTACCAATAGCCAGCTCGAATATTTCACAGAAAGGGAAGAGCCGTATTCTGTCCAGGTGATGAAATACCAGTAGGTTGCTGTAGGCACATATCTGCCGCCAATTCGACCATCCCAGGTATATCTGTTTTCAGGCGTACCTCTGAAAACTTCAGCTCCATATCGGTCAAAAATCCTGAATACAAGATTATCATTAGCCATCAAAGCAGAATAATCTATTACTTCATTGCGCCCATCTCCGTTCGGAGTAATAGTATTGATAAGATTAATAATTGCAAACGGTTTCTTCACTTCGCCACAAAGTTTTGAGTCTCTTACAAATACATTATGTGCACCTCTTGGTACATTGTAGAAAACATTGGATGTCTGCCATATAACTCCGTCTAAAGAATACTCATAAGGAGGAGTTCCGCCGCTTACTCCAATTTTTACTGTTGTTCCGTCAATCTCAATAGAAGTGATGGTAGGAAGAGGTAATTCTGTAACGTTTACATATTGCTTATAAACGCACCCGTTTGATGTAAGCTCTACCCAGTAATTTCCCGGGAATACATGCGTAATGGAAGGAGTAGTTGCACCCGTGCTCCATAGATATTTGTCAAATCCCGGGCCTGCATCCAGTGTTGTGGTGGTTTTCGGACAGATAGCCTGATCTACCAGCACATCAGATTTTTTAGGGATTTTGATCGTAATTTTGAGAGTCCCTATTTCCGGGCATGCTCCGTTTTTTTCAAAACGGATATAAAAAGTCTGAGAAGTGGTAATATTAACAATTGATGATATTGGACCAGAATTATTCTGAGCATCTGCTAGTGATGTATGAAATGTATATGTGACGTTAGGATCCAGGGTAAACTGAGGGATAAACTGAGCCAGATTGACTGATTTTATTCCATCCAGATCATCATCACATACACTTTCTGTAACGGATTTTGTTAATAATGGTAATCTTGCTCCAATACTGAACTGTAAAGGTTTAACAACCGAAGCACAGCCATCAGGTGAATCTACTCTGATATAAATAGTTGTAGTCGCAGTATAGCTCCAGCTATTAGGAAGTGTGTTATTATTTCCGGCATTGGCATCAGCCAGATTCGCATAATATCTTACAGTAGTAAAATAAGTAGGATTATTAAGCACCAAAGGAGTAATATTAGGCAGAATAATTGTAACGGTTCCATCCAGATTATCATCACAGAAGACACCGTTGTAATTATCTAGGACAATAGCTTTGTTGAAAAGATTTAATGTTATTTGTGCAATGCTTTTACATCCGATACTGTTCTTTACAACTGCGTAAATGATGGTTCCATTGGGAGCTGTATAAGAAGTGGTATTGGCAATCTGAGCTGCAGCATTTTCATTCTGGGCATCAAGCAAGGTAGAATAATAAGTGATGGTAACAGGAAAGTTGTTGGTTACATTGGCGGTAGTAAGGTTGAATGTTCCCTGTCCGTTTATATCGCAGGCAGATAACGTTACATTGTTTACGGTGAGCGCCAGGATATTGATGGTTACTGTCACAGATTCACAATCCGGAAAATCAGGATCATTTCCGCAGAATGTATAGGTAAAGGTGTCAGTACCTGCTGTTCCAGGGGTATTGGCTGTATAAGTTATAACTCCGGTAGCAGGATTAATGACTGCAGTTCCCAATGTAGGAGCAGTAGTGATGGCTACAGTAGAAGGAACCGGGGTTTGTGTTGAATTACTGAATGTGGGTGTTATGGTCTGTGTGGTACATATATTATACGTTTTTGCAGAGAGTTTGGTACAGTTCAGAACTTTGTATTGTTCAGTGACCAAAGGTGCGCAGCTTCCCATCGTTACAGAGCAGGTATAATATCCGGACTGAGTAGGAGAAAGGGAAGCGGAAGTTGCTCCAGGCAGGATTGCTCCGTTTCTGTACCATTGATAGGTGTCATAAATTATCGGATCTACCGTAAGTACTATTCCCGGAATACAGTCTCCACCTGATTTTAAGATAACAGGTTGTGTAGGAAATCCTGCAAAAAAACCTCCGTATCCTACAGCATCACTTCCTGCAGTGATTCCTGCGGTAATTGCTTTATCGGAAACCACCGTAATCGTTCCGGTTACATTGGGGATTCCGTAAGTTACCCAGTTGGTGGTTCCTGTCATATTGTAAGGGCCCGTTATAGCAAGTGGAGTAGTTCCGTTTACCGTCACATTGGCTCCTCTTTCAGTAATGAGGTTCAGCTTCGTAGGAATGTTCAGAACGCCTCCCGGATTACCGTTTGAATGTACAAAGTTCTCATTGATGAAACCCAGTTCGTTAATTTGTTTCGGAAGGTAACAGTTTAAAGCAGGAATAAAATTAAATCCCCCGGTAGCTGTCTCGTTACCGGAGTTGGAATCTCCTGCTAAAATCTGATAAACATAGGCGTTTTTAGAAGTCTTAATATATAAATTATAATGTCCATTTCCCTGAAGAATATATTTGCTATCAGGAATGACAAAATATTTTCCCGTATTAATGGTAGCTACAGGAGGTATTTCATTGTTGACAAAAATCTGAGTATTGTCTTCTGTAGCAACTATAACAGCGCCTTCCATATTAGCCCCGATAGGACCGTTACCTTTTACCAATGCAAATTCATTACCCAGTCTGTTCACAGGCACCGCCTGATCCATTAAGATATCAGAACTTGAAGGAAAGTTTCCGGCATACTGCCCGTTGAAATTCCCGTTGGTAATATT
The DNA here is from genome assembly GCF_011752975.1 of Chryseobacterium sp. Tr-659. Classification (GTDB taxonomy): domain Bacteria; phylum Bacteroidota; class Bacteroidia; order Flavobacteriales; family Weeksellaceae; genus Chryseobacterium. The sequence goes on from NZ_VWWP01000015.1 coordinate 31,937, forward strand.
GACCGGTTTATTAGAGGTAATTTTTGAGCCGATGAAACCGTCAAAGTTTCCGGTAATATTCCCGATTCCGTCGATAATATAAGATTGTCCTTTGTTTAAAGTAAATGTCATGGAAGGGTTAGTAGCACCGGTTGTTCCATTAGAAAACTGTACATTAGGACTGTATCCGGAAATGGTAACGGAGGTATTGTCTTCCGTGGCCAAAACACTGGTCATAAAATTCAGAATACTATTGCTCACCGTAATAGGAGCGGAAGTGGCAAAGAAATTTTTTCCTGTGGAAGGAATTCCCTTGGAGGTAATTATTTCTGCATGATTAAACACTGAAAACCTTAAATTAGCATAAAAAGGAAATTCTGCTTTCAGGTACAATCCTTTAGTGGTGGGGGTAAACAGATCAGTCTGTTGGGTGGTAATGATATAATCTCTTAGTACGTCAAATTTCTGTGGATTGTTTTTACTGATATTTACTGTACCTATCAGAACATTATTATTATAAATATTTACCGGGAAAGGTGTTGTTCTGTTGGTTGATAAGTAAAGCTTTTGGTAAGGATTTGGTGCACCGGATCTGTCTATCATAGGAGCAAACCAGTGTTCTCTGTCCAGTTGGGCAAATGCAGAGGTGAAAATATAAAATATAAATAAAAAAGATAGAATTTTCTTCATTCAGTATTAGTATTTATCACAAATTTAATAATAAAAAGCATTGAATGTTTGAAAAGATAATAAAAAAACCACGATTTCGAAATCGTGGTTTTAAAATTTTATGGCTAAATTATCATTCTCTGTTTTTTACCATAATCCAACCGGTGTATTTTACTGCCGTTTGTTTATTGTTCGGCTCATTCCATCCTACTTCATACCAGTAGTTTCCTGTAGGTACTTTTTTGTTGCCGTCAGTTCCATCCCATTTGTATCCGTTGGTTTTATCAGCCTGGTAGATCTTGCTTCCATATCGGTCAAAAATATTGAATACGAGATTGTTTTTAACAGCAAGTGAAGAATAGTCTACCACATCATTCACTCCATCCTGATTGGGCGTGATGACATTAACCAGATTAGGAATTGTAATATCCACTTTAATCGGCTCGCAGTTATAATCATCTTTTACATAGATGGTGGCATTTCCTCTGGCAATATTGGTAAATACATTGGAATCCTGCCAGTTGATATTATCAATAGAATATTGATAAGGAGGAGTTCCTCCAATAATATTAACCGTTATCGTATTGTTTGAAATATCAATGTTAGAAATTACAGGCTGCTCAGAAGCATAGATTTTAACCGTCTGAAGGGTTACACAATCTCCGGTTTTTAGTTTTACCCAATATACACCCACACCAACATTTTTGATGGTTTGGGTAGTGGCTCCTGTACTCCATTCGTAGCTTTTAAATCCCGGGCCTGCATCAAGGGTTGTTTTCCCTTCCATACAAATGATTTTGTCCACCAGAACATCAGATTTTACCGGTGGCAGAACAACAAGAGTAACAGTAGCTACACTATAACATCCATTTGCGTTGATCACTTTCACATAAACAACACCGTTGGGAGCGATATAAGTATTTGGAGTTAAAATTTCATTGGTTCCGGCATGTGCATCCGCAAGTGAAGGATAGTACTTTTTAGTGACTCCGGCAGCCATTGTTACATTAGCATTCACCAGGTTGAATAATCCTGTTGCCGGATTGTTTTCCAGGAAGCAGGCTCTCAGTAAAGCATCATTTACTTTAGGGTTTTCTGAGATGGTCAGATTTAACGTTATTTCTTCACAATCTGTAAAATCAGGATTATTGCCACAGAATTTATACACAATTTTATCCGGACCGAAATAACCGAAAGCCGGAGCATAGCTTATTACGCCGGTAACAGGGTCAATCACTGCATTCCCATGAGCCGGAGGTGTAAGGATGGTTACGGTTGAAGGAACAACTGCCTGCGTAGAAACGGTAAAGGTTGGAACGATCAGTTTTACCCCATTACATACCGTATCGTCTATTGTTGTTTTCTTAAGGCAGGTATAAACTTTATACACAGGAGTAGTTACAGGAGGACATGAGCCTACTGTAATTCTTACCATATAATTTCCAGATTGAGTAGGAGTATAAGAGTGGTTCGTTGCCCCCGGAATCGCAATATTTTCCCGATACCATTGGTAGGAATCAAAGCTGTCGTCTACTTCCAGAATAATTCCCGGAATACAATCGCCATTCTGTTTGGCAATTACCGGAATAGAGGAAAATCCTGCGAAATATCCACCATATCCAACCACGCCGCTTCCTCCGGAGATTCCGGCGGTTACAGCTTTTGTAGATGTAATGGTAACATTGCCTGTAATATCCGGAACAGAATAAGATACCCAGTTAGGAGTTCCTGTAACAGGATAAGGACCTTGTGTAGCAGGTAAAGCAGCACCGTTTACCGTAACTGCAGCACCTGTTTCTGTGAGGATATTTAGTTTTACAATATGTCCTGTAAGCGTTGTAGAATAGGGAAGGTCTTTGATTTTTCCGATCTCATCAATTTTTCTTGGCAGATAACAGTTTAATGGTGGGATATAATTGAAGCCAAGTGTTGCATTACTTGCAGCAACTCCTGCCATCAGCTGGTATACATATACATTTTTTGTTGTTTTGATGTACATGTTGTAATGATTATTCCCTTGGTTGATATAGTTGTTGTTATTGACTTTATTTACCCGGTAGCTCTCGCCTTCGGCTAATGTTGCCACTGGTGTGGTTCCGTTATTGATATATATTTGTGTACCTCCTTCAGTAGCTACAATCAAGGCATCTTCCATCCTTCTGCTGATATCACCATTTCCTTTTACCACTACAAATTCATTTCCTAATCTGTCTACCGGTACAGATTGGTCCATGATAATATCAGAACCCTGATAAGATCCTCCGGCAGCCATGGCAAACTGGCCGTTAAAATTTCCGTTGGTCACTGAGATTGGTTTGTCGGATTCTATTTTTGCTCCGATAAAGGCTTCTTTATTTACTGTCTTGTCACCGACTCCTTCAATTACATAAGACTGCCCTTTATTCAGTGTAAAAGTAAGGGTAGGATTGGTAACTCCCGTCCAACCGTTGGTAAATACAGTGTTGGGAGAGTAATTTGAAACCGTTACATTCGTATTATCTTCAGTTGCCAGAATTCCTGTGGTAAAATTATATTCGTTGTTAAGCTCTTCAATGGGAGCGGTAACGGCGTAAAATTTTGTACCAATTCCTGCCTTCCCTTTAGATGTTAGTATTTCTCCATGCTGGCTTACTGAAAATCTGTAGGTTACAAAATAAGGTTTGGCTCCTTTTGTATATAAGCCTTTATTACCTGGAGTAAACAGCTCTCCATTAGTACTGGCAACCATTCTGTTCAAAGGAATGTTGAATGTTTGAGGAGCTCCTTTGCTAATAGTGACGGTTCCTAACACCGTATTGTTACTATAGATATCTACATTAAACGGAGTAACAGAATCTGTAGAGAAGTAAAGAGCCTGCACAGGAGTGACCAGCTTTCCTGATCGCGCTGCCATAGGGGCAAACCAGTGTTCCGTATCTCTTTGGGCATATAATATATTAACAGCCAACAACAGACACAGAAAAAAACATAAAATTTTTTTCATATATATATTTATTTAGGGTTTCTACAAAAATAACAGAATAATTGATTAGTTATGAAAATATTTCACTGTTTATTATTGAATTAATAAAAAAAAGCTACGATTGTGAAATCGCAGCTTTTTTTATCAAGGCTTTTATTAAATTATTCTCTGTTTTTAACAAGGATCCAGCCTGTGTATTTTATTGGAGTTTTTTCTTTGTTAGACTCGTTCCAGGTAATATGATACCAATAGGTTCCCGTTACAAGTTTTTTATCAAAGTGTCTTCCATCCCATTTATAGTTATTGAATTTATTTCCGGTGAATACCATATTTCCATATCTGTCATATACTACAAACGAAAGGTTTTCTTTATACGCTAACTCACTATAATCTATAAAGTCATTTACATTATCTCCATTAGGTGTAATTGCATTTAACAGATTAGGAATTGTAATTTCTACCGAAGTAGGAGTACAATTGTAAAAATCTTTTACATAGAAAGTATGCTGTCCTCTGCTTAATCCTGTGAAAGTATTAGAATCTTGCCAGTTAGCAGTTCCGTCTACAGCATATTTGTAAGGTGGTTTACCGCCTGTTGCAATTACTGTTGCAGTATTATTACTGATTTCGATGTTCTGGATTACCGGATCTTCTACTTTTTTAACTCTTACGGTTTGTGTAAGGAAACATCCGTTTTTAGAAAGGATTACGGTATATTCTCCTACTCCCACGTTTCTGATTCCTGAGCTGGTTGCACCGGTACTCCATTGATATGAATCGTATCCAGGTCCTGCATCAAGATTGGTTTTAGCATCCATACAAATGTATTGGTCTACCAATATTGGAGATTTTTTTATAGGAAGTGTAATCAGTTCAATTTTAGCGTTTGCGGTACATCCTTCAGCAGTAGTTACCTTTACATAAACAAATCCGCCGGTTGAAGGGAAGTTTTCTGGTGTTGTAATCTCATTGATTCCTGCATTCAGATCACTCAATGTACGGTAGTATTTTTTTGTAACCGCATTATAATCTGTCACCTTCGCTTTAGTAAGATCGAAATAGGCATAAGGGTCTACATCATACCAGCATGCTTTGATGCTTGCATCATAAACAATGAAAGGAACTACAGTAAGGTTTAATGTAACCTGCTCGCAATCTGTAAACTCAACTGAGTTTCCACAGAATTTATAAACGATTTTATCCGGACCCAGGTATCCTGCAGTAGGATTATAGGTGATTGTTCCATTCGGGTTAACCACAGCTGTACCATGTGCCGGTGGTGTTAAAATTACTACTGTACTTGGAACCACAGCTTGTGTAGACGAAGTAAATGTAGGCGTAATAATTTTAGTAGAACATGCGTTAAGATTCTGTGTTGTTTCTTTTAAACAGTTTTGTACTTTATAGATTGGTGTTGTAACAGGAGGACATGTTCCCATAGTTACTTTTACCGTATAGTTTCCGGACTGTGTAGGAGTATAAGTAAATGTAGTTGCACCTGCGATGGCTACTCCATCACGGAACCATTGGTAGGTTTCGTATCCATCGTCTACTTCAAGAATAATTCCCGGTACACACTCTCCCGTCTTTTTAGCAATTACAGGGATTGATGAGAATCCTGCAAAATAACCTCCGTATCCAGCAGTACTGTATCCTCCGTTAATACCGGCAGTTACAGCTTTTGTAGAAGTAATGGAAATATTTCCGGTAACTCCTGTTATTCCATAGGTTACCCAGTTGGAATTTCCTGTTAATGGGTAAGGTCCGTCAGCAGCTGCCGGAGCAACCCCGTTAACCATTACCGTAGCACCGGCTTCTGTTAAAATATTTAATTTTACAACGATATCCTGAACCGCACTGTTACCTCCGGTACCGATAGGCATTTCGTTGATTTTTCCAATTTCATCAATTTTTCTTGGAAGGAAACAGTTCAATGGCGGGATATAGTTGAATCCATTGGTTGCCTCACTGTTACCTACTCCTACAAATTGATACAGGTATACGTTTTTAGTTGTTGAAACTAACATGTTGGAATGGCCGGATGTACCTTGAGCTACATAGCTGGTTTCATTAATTCTATACCAGCCTCCTGCACTAAGTGTTGCAACAGGAGTTGTTCCTCCATTTAAATAAACTTCAGTATTATCTTCTGTAGCAATAACAAGTCCACCTTCCATATTCTGACTAGGAATCGTAGATCTTGTTTTTACAATGGCAAATGTATTTCCAAGTCTGTCAACCGGTACAGATTGATCAAGAACCGGATCACTTCCTGATGGAGAAGTAGAGAAGTTGGCATTACAGCTTCCGTTAGTAAGTGTTACAGGTTTATCAGCAACTACTTTTGCTCCGATAAAACCGTCTTTATTAGCAGATTGAGAACCTGATCCTGCAAAAATAAAGGATTGTCCTTTTTGCAATGTGAAAGACTGAGTGTTGGTGGTAGGACTGCCATTGATAAAAACTACTCCGGCAGTAGCATTCCATGATACTGTTACATTCGTGTTGTCTTCAGTAGCAAGAATACCTGCAGTAAAGTTCTGAATACTGCTTGTTATGGTATTGGGAGAATTGGCAACAAAAAATGTTTTTCCTATTCCTGCTTTCCCTTTACTGGTAATTACTTCCCCGTGAGCACTCTGTGCAAGTCTTAAACTACAGTAAAAAGGCTTTGTTCCTTTTAAATAAAGCCCTTTATTGCCAACGTTGAAAGCATCAGTAGTTGTTCCTGTGGAAATAAGGTTGTTGGCAACCTTATAGGTTTGTGGATTTCCTTTGCTGATGGTGACAGTAGTAACAACCGCATTGTTATTATATATGGTTACATCAAAAGGCGTTACCGAATCAGTTGAGAGGTAAAGCATGTTGGTGTAGTTTCCAACACTATCATAATAAGGAGCTATCCAATGCTCGGTATCTCTTTGTGCAAAGAGTGTATTAATTGTCAAAAAAAATAATACCAAACTGAGTAGAAATCTTTTCATGTTTATGGAATTAGGATTTCTACAAAATTAAAATAAAAAATGAAATACTTTTAATAAAATGTAAATAAATGTTAAAAATTATTCCCGATTTTTAATTAAAAGCCATCCTGAATACGAAACTGGTAATTGAGTGTCGGGCTCTGTCCATCTGATTATATACCAGTAAGTTCCCGTAGGAAGATTTCTTCCGTTTACCTTTCCGTCCCATGTATAGTCTTTACCAGAAGACTTATAAACCGAAGCTCCGTATCGGTCGGCAACTTCTATAACTACGTTATGTTTTATTCTTAATTCTGAATAGTTGAGAACATCATTGATGCCATCTCCATTCGGAGTAATTGTATTGATAAGGTTAATAACCAGAAATTCTTTGGTTACATGGCGGCACCCATCTGAACCTAATACATATACGGTGTGAAGACCTCTTGATAATCCTGTGAAAACATTCGAAGTCTGATAATCAAAACCGTTTAATGAGTATTTATAAGGTGGTGTTCCTCCGGTTACAAAGACAGTGGCCGTAGATCCTGTTACCTCTATTTTGGTAATGACCGGAGACTGTGATGTGGTTACATTTACATACTGACGATAAACACATCCGTTGAATCCAAGATCTACATAATATGTCCCCGCTCCTGCAGAAATACTGGAACTGGTTGCTCCCGTGCTCCATAAGTAGGAAGTGAATCCCGGACCTGCATCCAGCATTACTTTTTCGTTGGAACAAATAACCTGATCATGAAGTCTTTCAGATTTTTTAGGCGCTTTCAGGCTAAGGGTTAATATAGCTGTATTTGGACATGCTGTACTGCTTTGGAATCTTACATAAAATACAGTGGTAGAAGTAAGAGTCTGTAAGGCAGATATAGAATTTATTCCAGCCTGTGCATTAGCTAATGAAGTGTAGAATGATAGAATTACCCCTGGATCTGCGGTGAACAGCCCTTTGTAGTCGTTAAGGTTAACAGCTTCAGAACCATTAAGATCATTGTCACAAATGTCAGATGTTCCGTTATTGGTGATTAGAGGAATCTTATTTCCTATCGTAAAATTGATCTGTCCCAAAGCAGGAGGACATTCTCCGGTATTGGCAGATACTCTTACATAAACAGTTGTATTGGCAGTAAAGGTCCAGTTAGCCGGAAGTGTATTATTATTTCCAGCATTGGCGTCAGCCTGGTTAAGATAATATCTGACTGTGAAATTTGCAGAGTTGGTAACAATCTGAGGAGTTACATTAGCAAAATTAACACTTACAATTCCGTCAAAATTATCATCACAAATATTCGCATTGAAGTTATTTGTGTTAAGATTCGGAGAAGGATTGATGTTCAGTGTAATAGCAGCTGTTTTAGAACATCCGTATTGAGAAGTCATATTGGCATACACCGTTCCTGCCGGCCCGGAATAGGTAGTAGGATTGGTAATTGCTCCTGTTAAATTCGCATTGGTGAAATAGGTGATTGTAGTACCAGGTTCTGTAGTAACCACAGCTGTTGTAAGGTTGAATGTTCCATTTCCGGTGGTGGCAGCACAAGAGCTTAAAGTAGCGTTGGTTGTCTGAAAAATATGAGTATTGATCACTACTTTGAAATATTCAAAAGCAGCCGGATTTCCGGTACCTTGGATATAATAAGTGAATGTATCCGTTGTATTAACTGTTATGCCGGCATTGGGAGTATAAGTAATTTGTCCTGTAACAGGATTTACACTCACTGTCCCATTGGTAGGCTGTACAATAATATTGGTACTGGCCGGATCAATAGTCTGGCTGGAATTGGTGAACACCGGAGTAATTACTTTTGTATTACATGATCCGATATCATAAGTAGTTGTAGTAATCGGTGGACAAGCCGTATAATCGAATTCTGCCGTCATTCTGGATTCGCAGTTCGTTTTCGTAATATAGCATGTATATACTCCGGTTCCGTATAGATCCGGGTTGATGGATGGAGATGTCGCTCCTGGAATAGCCGTTCCGTTCAAATACCATTGGTAAGCATCATAGCCACTTTCTACGGAAAGTTGAACACCATTATAACAATCTCCTGTTTTAGTGATTACCGGGATAGAAGAAAAACCGGCAAAATACCCTCCGTATCCTACTGCACCGTTTCCGGCGGCAATTCCTGCGGTAACCGGTTTTGTAGAATTTACTGTAATATTTCCCGTAACACTTGGGATAGAGTACGTCACCCAGTTTGGGTTTCCTGTCACAGGTGCAGGACCGTTATTGGTAATTGGATTTCCGTTTACGGTTACTACAGCTCCCGCCTGAGTAATGATATTGAGTCTGGTATTGAATGTATCAGTTCCTATTTTATTGATTGCTCCGATCTCATTGATTTCTTTAGGCAGAAAACAGCTTAAAGGTGGTATGAAATTCATTCCTCCCGTAGCATAAATATTACCAGTAGAAGTTCCGGCAAGAAGCTGATATACATAAACGTTGTTGTTCGCGGAGATGCTCATATTATAGTTCCCGTTTACCTGAGTCATATAATTAATTCCCTGTACTACATAATATTTTCCGGCGTTCAGTGTAAGATTATTCACAGGAGTTCCGTTCACGGTCAGCTTGGTATTGTCTACGGTGGCTATCACTAGCGCTGCTTCCATTCCTGAGGTAGTGGGCCCGTTTCCTTTAACCATAACAAAATCTTTCCCTAACCTTTCTATAGGAACAGCCTGATCCATCAGAACATCTACGTTAGTGTTGTTAAAAGTGGTATAAATACTGTTGAAGTTTCCGTTGGTTACGGATATAGGTTTGTTGGCAACTATTTTAGCGCCCACTAATCCAGTTAAGTTGTTGGAGTTTAAGTTACTCTGCGCTTCAATGATATAGGATTTACCTTTGTTAATGGTGAAAGTTCTTGAAGGGGTTGAAATACCATCCGAGAAAACCACCCCGGGATTATATCCTGATAAGGTTACAGTGGTATTGTCTTCCGTAGCGGTAACGCCAATGGTAGAATTTACATAAGGCTTTGCTGTGGTGTTGGGAGCCATTCCTACAAAGAAAGTTTTACCGAGGCCGGCGGCTCCTTTTGAGGTGACGAACTCCGCCTGGTCCGAAACTGTAAACCTGTAGCTGGCAAAGAATTTTTTGCCTCCTTTTACATACAATCCCATTGAAGTGGGAGTAAACAGGTTGGAAAGGGTAGAGGCAATCATCATATTATTAGGGATGAGTACCTGGGTAGGATTTCCTTTACTGATCTGTACCGTAGAAATTACATTGTTATTATTGTAAATCTGTACAGAGAAAGGTACAATTTCGTTGGTAGAAAGGTATACATAACCTTTAGGGGTTCCCTGAAGATTGCTGGCAGACATAGGAGCAAACCAGTGTTCAGTATCCAATTGTGCATTTACTGATAAACAAAGAAAAATGCAAACAGCGAGTAGAAATTTTTTCATGCGTTACTATAAGGGGCCGCAAATTTAAGCATTAATAATCAATTTTTTATATAAAAAAAACTTTGAAATTGAGATTATAGCGTAATTATTTAATATTTAAAATTGGCTTCATATTGTGTTAATAATCGCATTTGTTTTCCAATAAAAAATCCCGGTGAACTTCACCGGGATTAAATATTTTTTGAAAGATTGATTAAGCTAAGCTTACTCTTACAAATCCTGTTACTTTAAGATCTGCGTTTACAGATTTTACGTAATCAGCAACTGAGATACTTCCGTCTTTAATGAAATCCTGGTGTACCAAAGTGTTGTCTTTGTAGAATCTCTGCATTTTTCCTTTAAGGATATTGTCGATAATGTTTGCAGGCTTACCTTCTTCAGTAAGTTTGTGTCTTTCGATCTCTAATTCTCTGTCAATAGTTTCCTGAGAAACAGCATTTTCATCCAAAGCGATTGGATTCATTGCAGCAACCTGCATAGAAACAGCTTTAGCAGCCTCATCAGCTCCGTCTACTTTAGCAGAAAGAGAAGTGATTGCAGCAATTTTGTTTCCAGCGTGGATGTAAGCTCCTAAGAAATCTCCCTGGATTCTTTCGAAAGATCCGATCTCGATTTTCTCACCGATAACTCCTGTTTGCTCAACTAATTTCTCAGCAACAGTGATTCCGTGGAAGTCTGTAGCTAAAAGCTCTTCTTTAGTAGCAGCGAAGATTGCCATTTCAGCTAATTCATAAGCTAGCTCAATGAACGCTTCGTTTTTAGCAACAAAGTCAGTTTCGCAGTTTAAAGAGATAACAGCACCTAAAGTGTTGTCTTCGTTTACTCTTGCGATTACCGCACCTTCAGTAGACTCTCTGTCAGCTCTGTTAGCAGCAACTTTCTGTCCTTTTTTTCTAAGGATATCTACCGCTTTTTCGAAGTCTCCTTCAGCTTCAACTAGAGCTTTCTTGCAGTCCATCATACCTGCACCTGTTTGGTTTCTTAATTTAGCTACGTCTGCAGCAACTGGTGTATAAGACATAATATCTATTATTTTTTATTTAAGATTAGTATTAATTTTTAGCTTAATTTTAGAGCAGTGCAAAGATAATGATTTTAATGATAAACTAAAAAATGACTTTTCACGTTATTAATATATTTAATACTATTTTAAAGATTTGATTAATGAAAAAAATCTTCTTCCTTCTATTTATATGCATTTTTTCACTTGGTTTTTCCCAAAAAAAGAAAAAAACAAAATCGAAAGCTGTTGTTGAAAAAGAAACGGTGATCATTTATACAGAGCAAGAAGCTGAGATCTCAAAAGAAGCGAGAGTAATAGCCGGTTTTCTGAAACAAAATCCCGGGCATGCGCGAACAGATTATTTTAAAAGAAGGCTAATTGATATTATTATGGCTGATAATTCTCCGGAAGCGAAGCCTACAATCAAACCGATTAATAAAGAAAAGATTGAAAATATTGTAAAAAATAATGAGCTGAACAGCGGTAAAACATTTGCTTCCAATAAAACATCATCATCTGCGGCAGCAAAACCTGATAGAAGTATAAATTACGCATCTGTAGGATCTGCAAAGAAAAGCGCCGGAACAAGTAGTAAATCTGAACCTAGTGATGAAGCTAAAAAAACAGCTGCAATGCTTACGCACATATTCAATAATGATACGAATAAGAATGAAGCATATATTAATATTAAAAACCGTTCCGCATGTAATCTTATCGTAAAAATCAGTGGGAAAAAATATTATAATCTGACCGTGCCGGCGAAAGGAGAAAATTTTATTCTGGTAGATAAAGGAGAATATGTAATGACCACTATGGTATGTGATGCCAAATATTCTGCAGTGAAGAAAATTGACCAGGACATTGAAATTGCACTCAATGTTGCGGAATAAAAACAGGAAGAAAACTAAAGTAAAAAAGGTTAAGAAATTTTTCTTAACCTTTTTATTTTTATCCTTTAAACTGACCCATCGCAATGAATTTATCCTGTCTCTGGGTTTCAAGCTCCTGTCCTGTGAATTTGGAGAAAGCTTTGATATTTTGTAAAATTGAATTTTTCAAGTTCAAATAGGTGGTTTCCGGATCATATTGAGCGCCTCCTAGCGGTTCTTCAATAATTCCATCAATGAATTTCTCTCTTAAAGCATCCTTTGGAGTAAGGTTTAATGCATTGGCTGCATCTTCCTTGTGATCCCAGTTTCTCCATAAGATTGAAGAGCAGCTTTCCGGTGCAATTACAGTATACCATGTATTTTCCAACATGTAAACTTTATTTCCTACGCCTATTCCCAGTGCTCCACCACTTGCTCCTTCTCCGATGATGTAAGTGAAGATTGGAGTTTTAAGCTGTACCATTTCAAAAATATTTCTTGCAATAGCTTCACCTTGTCCTCTTTCTTCAGCTTCCAATCCCGGATAGGCTCCCGGTGTGTCTACTAAAGTTACCACAGGGATATTGAACTTTTCAGCAAGCTTCATCAGTCTTAAAGCTTTTCTGTATCCTTCCGGATTAGGCATCCCGAATCTTCTGTGCTGTCTTTCTTTAGTCGTTCTTCCTTTTTGAGTCCCTATGATCATCACTTTCTGACCATCCAGGGTAATCAATCCTCCAATCATTGCCGGGTCATCAGCGAAATTTCTGTCTCCATGAAGTTCTAAGAAACTGCCTTTGTCTGCCATTCCGTTGATATAGTCCAAAGTATAAGGACGATCCGGATGACGGGACAGTTGTACTCTTTGCCAAGGTGTAAGATTTTCATAGATTTCTTTTTTCTTTTCTAAAATCTTATCCTCAATCTGGCTGCATGCTAATTTTACATCAACACCACTTTCTTCTCCTACTAAAGAACACGTCTGGTATTGATCCATCAATTCTTTGATAGGAAGTTCGAAACTTAAATATTCCATTTCTTGAAGTAAATTAAATCTTTCAAATGTATGAAAAATTATGTTAATTCTATTTAAAATTATTTATAGCATTGCTTATCCTGGCGATACTTTCCTCTTTTCCAATGATTTCCAGAATGTCCGGAACATCAGGCCCTTTCAGTTCTCCTACTAAAGCTAAACGGAGCGGCATCATTACTTTACCCATTCCCAGCCCCTTGTTTTCCGCAAAATCATGCATCATCTGCTTTAATGTTTCAGCAGCAAAGTCTGTAGATTCAAGAGTTGCAGCCAATTCACCTAAAATTGCAGATGTTTCCTCGTTCCAAGCTTTTTTAGACGCTTTTTCATCATAAGATATCGGAGCTTCAAAGAAGAACTTCCCGTTTTCATAGATGTCTTTCGGGAAAGTAGCTCTTTCCTTCATCAGAGGGATTACTTTTAACAGTTTTTCATCTGAAGCACCAGAAAGATCAAGTCCCGTATTTTTAAGCATCTGAAGAAGCTCTTCATCAGACTTCATCTGAATATACTGATGGTTGAACCATTCTGATTTTTCCTTACTAAATCTTGCACCTGCTTTATGTACTTTATGAAGATCAAACTCTTTTGCCATTTCATCCAAAGAAAGAACTTCTTTGTCATCTGCAGGAGACCATCCCAATAAGGCTACCATATTGATGAAAGCATCAGAAAGATAGCCGTTTTCTCTGTATCCTTTAGAGATTGTGCCCGTTGAAGGATCTTTGAAATCAAGCGGGAATACGGGGAATCCAAATTTGTCACCGTCTCTTTTGCTCAGTTTTCCTGAAAGTCCTTTCTTTAAAAATTGCTTTACAGCAGCAGTTAACGGATTGTCCTTGTCATTTTCTCCCAGCATTGACTTGAATCTCGGGCTTTTTACTTCAGAGAAGAATGATTTTATAATAGGTTCTGATTCTTCGAAAGAAAACTGACTGTTTTTAGCCACAAATTCATCCGTAAAAGATTTTGTGATCCCGTCAATATTATCTTTATTGATTAATGCCGAAACATCTGGCTTTAAAATCAAAGAAAGATGAGCAAATTGAGGAGCTTCCCAACCCATTGCTTCATATAATAAAGTATGTAATCCAAGAGAAGGCAGCCATTCTTCACCACGGATCACGTGAGAAATTTCCATTTCGTGGTCATCAATGATATTGGCGAAGTGATAGGTTGGCATCCCATCATTTTTTACCAGCACCTTATCGTCTAATGTATTGGTATTAACAGAAGATTTTCCGCGGATGATGTCTTCAAGATTCAATACTCTGTCTACCGGCATTTTGAATCTTACCACATAAGGCGTTTTTTCATCAAGCAATTTCTGAACTTCTTCTTCAGAAAGGGCAAGGCTGTTTCTTAAACGGTTTCTGGTTTTATTATCATAAGAGAATACTTCTCCATTAGCCTCGAATTCTGCACGGATGGCATCTAATTCTTCCGGAGTATCAAAGGCCATATACGCATAATCTGTATTTAAGATCTGCTCAGTATATCTGTCATAAATATCTCTTCTTTCAGACTGTCTGTAAGGAGCAAACTTTCCTCCTTTCTTAGGGCTTTCATCCGGGATGATTCCGCACCATTCCAGTGCTTCTTCAATATACTCTTCAGCTCCTTCTACATATCTTGCGGTATCTGTATCTTCAATTCTTAATACAAATTCTCCTCCTTGATTTTTAGCAAAAAGATAATCATATAATGCGGTTCTTACGCCTCCCAAATGTAAAGGTCCTGTAGGACTTGGAGCAAAACGTACTCTTACTTTCTCCATTTCAATTAAAATTTTTGCAAATTTACTTAAAATTATGCGTTTACAGGATGATTTATACAAGAGTGTTAGCATTTTTTTGATGTTAATTTTTCTTATAGACAGATGTTAATATGATACTTTTCAATTTTAGAAAAAAATACCCTACATAAAGGGATTCCTTTAAAATGTAGTATTGTATTTTATGATGAAATTTTTAATGTATATCTGTTGTATTAGGTGACAATATTAAAAAAAGTCTATTTTTGGAAAAATTAAATTTTAATGAATTGTAAAATCTGTCAGCAGGATTCTCACAAAATATTTGAGAAAACAGTTTTGTGTAAATATCAGGTAAGCTATCATCAATGTATACATTGCGGTTTTGTGCAGACTGATGAACCTTTCTGGCTTGCAGAGGCTTACAATAATGCAATTACTTCTTTGGATATAGGAATGCTGATCAGAAACACATTTTTAGTGGAGAATGTGACTAAAATAATTGACTCATGTTTCAATGAAGGGAAAATATTTCTTGATTATGCCGGTGGTTATGGGCTTTTTGCAAGATCTATGAGAGATATCGGATACGATTTTTACAGACAGGATGTGTATTGTCCGAACATTTTTGCCAATTATTTCAATATAGAAGATGCAGGTACGGAAAAGTTTGATGTTGTGACCGCTTTTGAAGTATTTGAACATCTGCCTGTACCTCTTGAGGGGATTGAGGGAATTTTAAAATATTCGGATCAGCTTATCTTTTCTACAGAAGTAGTTCCGGAGAAAACAGAAGATATTGAAAACTGGGTATACATTTCCCAGGAAACGGGTCAGCATATTGCCTTTTACACTGAAAAATCTTTGAAGATTATTGCAGAAAAATTCAATAAGAATTATTACAGAAAAGGCAATCTGCATATTTATACAACCAAAACTTTCACTGAAGATCAGATTGAGTATGCCTTAAAAGATATGAATGTGAAAAAATCTTTCCTCGGTTTGAAAAGGAAAAAATATTATAAAAAGTTCAGAATATGGAGAGAGTCTTATCAGATGAGAGATTATTTAAAAATTAAGAAGATTCTTAATTCATAGCTCTACAAGAAAAGACTTAGTGTCTCCTGAAGATCGAACTTTTTGTTTCCCAGGTCAATCATTGTATACAGTTTGGTAGGATCTCCCGATAACTTGAATATTTCGTTTTTTCTAACGAAGTTCGGGTTAACCAGAACTTCTAAAGTATGATGGGTGATCTTTGACGACAGATCCAGAACTTCTTCCAATGAATAAGTATTTCCGGAGCAAATATTCACGATTTCCGACCTGTAATCACTTGTGGCCAGCTTATAATAACATTCGGTAACAAAATCAATGGAATTATACTCTCTGAAAACATTAATGTTTCCAAGTTCTATTGTTTTGCTCTTTTCTTTAAAAGCTTTCGTGATTTTTGGGATTACAAAATTAATGTCCTGTCCCGGAGCAGTATAATTGAAAGGCCTTGTTATAATGATTGGCAAAGCCTCAAAATAATTTTTCGCCATCTGCTCCATTGCAAGTTTGCTGATCCCATAATGATTATTAGGATTAGGGCACATGCTTTCTGAAAGTTCATAATGACTCTGGTTGCCATATACGGTAGCGCTGCTGGCCAATATTACTTTTTCAATATTTGCTGCACAGTGAGTTTTTACGGCTTCCAAAAGGTTTTGTGTTCCAATTACATTCACCGTATAAAAATCCTCTGTTACAGGATGTCCTACAAACGATATAGCAGCCAAATGTATTACTATATCTGGCTGTATTTCATTGATAATTTGAGATAATTTCTCCTTTTCTAATAGATTACAGGAAAAAATATTCTTTTCAGAAGTGTTTTTGTTGTTCACAATTCCGAAAACATCATGTCCCTGAGAAGAAAAGTGGTCTGAAAGATATTTTCCTGTAAAACCGTTAATTCCTGTAATTAAAACTTTTTTAGAAAGAGAATCCATTTTCATTCCTTTTTAGATCAGCATTTACCATAATAGAACATAATTCATCTAAAGTGGTCTGAGGTATCCAGTTCAGCAATTCATTCGCTTTTTTGGCGTCACCAATTAACAGTTCCACTTCTGCAGGTCTGAAATAATTTGGATTAATGGCTACAAGTAATTCATTAGTATCTTTGTTGTATCCTTTTTCATCAACACCGGTACCTTTCCAGATAATATCGATACCAATCTGCTTAAAGGAAAGTTCAACAAAAGTTCTTACCGTAAAAGTTTTGTTTGTTGCCAACACAAATGTTTCCGGCTCTTTATACTGAAGCATTTTGTACATTCCTTCCACATATTCTTTAGCATACCCCCAGTCTCTCTGAGCATCTAAATTTCCTAACTCTAAAATGCTTTGTTTTTTTAATGCAATCTTTGCAACGGCATCAGTAATCTTTCTCGTTACAAATTCTCTTCCTCTAAGTGGTGATTCGTGGTTGAATAAAATACCGCTTACTCCGAATATATCATAGCTTTCTCTATAGTTGATAGTTGCCCAGTGCGCGAACAGTTTAGAAAAACCATACGGGCTTCTTGGGTAGAAAGGAGTTTCTTCAGTTTGAGGAACCTGTTGTACTTTTCCGAACATTTCTGAAGTACTGGCCTGATAAAACTTTATCTTAGGATTGATAATTCTGATAGCTTCCAATAAGTGTAAAGCTCCAATCCCTGTAGTTTGAGCCGTAGATAAAGGCTGATCGAAAGATACCCCTACAAAACTCTGTGCCGCCAGATTATAAATTTCATCCGGCTGTACCTTGTCAATCAATCTTATATTACTTGTCTGATCATTCAGATCATATTCTAATAAATGCAAATTGGGATTATCCTGGATACCAAGCTCTTCTATTCTCCAAAAGTTCATTGAGCTCGATCTTCTGTAAGTTCCAAAAACTTCATACCCTTTTTCTAACAATAATTGGGATAAATATGCTCCATCCTGACCCGTAATCCCCGTAATAAT
The DNA here is from genome assembly GCF_011752975.1 of Chryseobacterium sp. Tr-659. Lineage (GTDB taxonomy): Bacteria > Bacteroidota > Bacteroidia > Flavobacteriales > Weeksellaceae > Chryseobacterium. The sequence goes on from NZ_VWWP01000015.1 coordinate 49,618, forward strand.
TGCTTTTTTCATATAAACTAATTGACAATTTTTGCAAATGTACGTTTTTTCAATAAACACAGAATCAAAATATACAAAAACGATTATCTTTGCAGCAAAATACTTATTTTAAGACGGAATTATATATTTCACTATGGAAAAAAAATTAGGAGTAAATGTATTTGGTTTTATCGGAGGTGAGTTTGGCTTAGGTGAGGCGGTAAGATTAATTATTAAAGCATTAAATAAAGCCGAAATTCCGGTTTCATTAATTAACTATGATATTAAGACTAATCACAGGCATAATGATGATACCTTTAAAAACTTAAATAATGAAGCTGTTCATGATGTGAATCTGGTTTTGCTGGGCCCATCGGAAGGTAAAAAGATATTAATACATTATCCGGAAGATTTTTTTAAAAATAAGTATAACATTTTTTACCTTAACTGGGAATCTGAATATATTCCACAGGAATATATTGATAATCTTAGTTTCTATGATGAAATATGGGTTCCTGCTCAATATTGTAAGGATATCCTTGCCCAGTATCTGAATATTCCTGTTCATGTAATTCCTTACCCGATAGAAATTGAAGTAGATGATGAAGCAGATCAGGAGGCCGATACTTTTTATCAGAAGGATGCTTTCAATTTCTTTTTCATGTTTGATTATAACAGTACACTGGAAAGAAAGAATACGCTGAATCTGATCAGTGCATTTAAGAAGGCTTTTGAAAAAAATGACCAAAGCGTTTTTCTAACCATTAAAACATCAAAATCTGCAAGGTTCACAAAAGAAAGAGAGCAGCTTGAATCCAGTATTAAAGGTTATCAGAATATAAAAATTGTAGAACAGATTTATGATAAGCAGACGCTGCATAAGATCATCAGAGGCTGTGATGCTTATGTTTCCCTGCATAGGTCTGAAGGTTTCGGTCTTACTATGGCAGAAGCTATGTTTTTCGGAAAACCTGTGATTGCAACAAATTATTCCGGAAACCTGCAGTTTATGAATGCAGATAATAGTTTCCTTGTTGATTTTAAAAAGACTAAAATAGATTCTTCAATTATCAACTATGACAGCAATACCATATGGTCTGAGCCTAACGTAGATCATGCTTCAGAACTGATGAAGATGGTAAAAGAAAATTCAGAAACTGTAAAAGATCTCGCTCTTAAAGGGCAGCAGACGATACTTCATGATTTCTCTGTGAAACGAATCGGGGAGCTGGTAAATGATACCATACAGCATATTAGTTTTGAACCTAATCTTTTAAAGAATGAACTGATCAGCCTGTTTATAGAAAGTGAAAAAATGAAGCGCGATCTCTATGTGATGAGAAAAAGTAAACTGATTATGCTGATCTTTAATATTAAAATGTATTTCAGAAACAGGAAAAAGCAGAAATAATCCTGCTAGATTTTTCCAAGAAGCTTATATAATATGAAAAGGCTGAAGTTATGAGAACGTAATTGTTGAGTAGCTTCAGTCTTTTTTATTTGGATTATCTGTAAATATTCCTGAATGGCTGTATGATGAGTAAATAGATATACTTCCTGTAATTTTTTCTCTCTACGCTTTAATCTTTTTAAAAATGACAGTTTTGCTTTGGTACTTTTAGCATCAGTATTTACTTGAAATTTCTCTAACAGTGCATTTTTTTCCTGTTCATTTTTTTCAACAAAAACGCCGCCTACCTGTTGATCTTCATGGTATCTGTAACTGAAGAGCTTATCATCTAAAAAACCAAATTTATTTTGATTGGCAGCGATTAAAGCAATCCATTCATCATGATGGAATCCTTTAACTTCAGGAAATGGAAGAATACTTTTAATAAAATCTTTTCTTATCGCCATGCTGGCTCCCGTAGCAATATTAGAAACAAAAGAGATGATTTCACCATAATTCACTTCATATTTTTTTTCCTTCAGAAAGGCAGGAACGTCCCAAACCGTATATTGATCAAGCTTTTGACTGCCCGTGTTAATGATGAATCCGTTTGAGCATACAACAGATATTTCTGCATGTTTTTCCAGATAATCAGAGTATTGCTGTATTTTATTGCGCTCCCAAATGTCATCCTGATCACTTAAGAATATCAGTTCTTTGGTACAGAGAGCAATTGCTTTCTCAAAATTCTTTACACTTCTCAGATTTCTCTCGTTGCGGGAAATTTTGATAACATCGGGAAATTTATTTTGATACTCTTCCAGAATAGAAAGGGTAGAATCTGTAGACCCATCATCACAAACAATAATTTCATCTGCTTTTTTAGTCTGATCCAGAATAGAATCAAGCTGCTCTCTAATGAATTTTTCTCCGTTATAAGTACAGAGGGCTACAGAAATTGTCATGATTTTAATTCAAAAATAATATTAACCCAATGGTCCAGTGTATATCTGTTATAAATCTCTTCCGGAATTTTTTCATAAGGCTTTTCAAAAAAAGACTGATCAAGATTACCAAGATCCTCGTTTAAAACCAGAATATTGTTAGGATTATAAAAATCATAGGTTTTAATGGTTGTATTATCTGTAATGATTTTCTTTTCGAGAGACATTGCTTCAAAAACCCTGAAGCTGAGTCCGTATTGTCCTTCCCGCATCAGATCCAGTAATACTTTAGAGTTCTTGTAATACTTGGGAAGATCATGATGAGGGATCTTTTTGATACTGAAAATCAAAAAAAGATTTTTAGGAACCTTGATGAAGATATTGGTCAGCTGATGTTTCCAAGATTTTTTTCCAATAATCATAATCTGGAATTTCAGCCCTTGTTCGATAAGCTTTTTTGCAATAAGTTTAATTAATGAAACTCTTCTATTGTCATATGAGGTAATATAGAAAAGGTCCATTTCAGGATGCTGTCTTTCTTTTGGTGTATAAGGAAGATAGATATAGTTTGTTATTTTTTCAAATCCGTGTTTTTTGACATCTATATGATCAAAGGAGAAAACCTTATCAAAAAGATAGAGTTTATCCTCCACAGGAACTCTTTCAAGATTATCATAAAGATAAGTAATAAGTCTTTTTGTATATCTCCTGATCTTATTAAGAGTAGAAAGGTCAAAGGTATCAGGATTTAACACCAGTATCTGGTCCTGATAACCTAATTTTTCGAGAGAATCCAGAACGTATTTCTGTCTCTTTTCAGTTTTAAGATTTTTATTTAAAAAGGTTTTGCTGAGCGCATTTACAGCTCTTTCATTGAAATTGGAATGCGTGACAGAGCTGATCTTTATATGATGAGCATCAATACCCCGTTTGCATAATGTTTCAACAATATACTTATCATAATCCCAAAAATCATAACTAATGATACAAATCTTCATTCAACTAATTTTGCTCTTTTTTTAATGATTCGTAGGTTTCAAACACACTTAAGGATTGAAGGTAAGAAAGCTGGTAGCCTTCCTTTCCGTCTAAAACACCAAGTCTCATTATATAGGCTTTGAAGAATTTAAAAGCTGTTTTAAGATATTGAACTAAAACACTGTACTTTTTCCCTTTTGCAGCCAGTTCTTTTCCTTTTAAAACTCCGTAATGAATCATTTTCTTTCTGTAAGACTCATAATCTGAAACGGAGTAATGAAGTAATTTATTTTTTAAAATCCCGATCTTTCCATTTACTTCCAGGGTCTCATGTACTTTTTTCCCTGCGATGTATCTGGCTCTCGATTTTCTGAAAAGTCTGAAGTTCTTGTCTGACTGAGTTCCCGAAAAGTGAATTGGTTTTTGCCCAAAAAAGAACTTTCTGTAAAAATAATAAGCATCTTTTTTTTGAGGGTTATTCAATTCATCTATGATTTCCTGTTTTAGTTCAGGAGTCATTCTTTCATCTCCATCCAAAAATAATACCCAGTCATTTGTTGCAGCATCTAAGGCGATATTTCTTTGCTTTGTAAAATCCTCAAATGTATTCTGAATCACTTTTACATGAGAGAACTTCTGTGCAATTTCTACGGTTTTATCCGTGCTGAATGAGTCTACAATGATTATTTCATTACAAAAATCAAAACATTCAAGGATGTCCCGTATATTTTTTTCTTCATTGTATGTTATGATCAAACCACTTATATTCATCACAACGCTTTGTTTGATAGAGAAGTACGCAAATACTTCCTTAAAATTGTTTTTTTAAAATAGTTTTAATCTGCCAAAGATAAGTTTTAATTTGAATTTTATTAACGAATCTTTGCCTTTTATATCAATTCTACACAGCTCATATGGATGCTGAGTAGGGTAATAATTCACTTTATTTCCAATTCTTACTGCAAATTCAATTCCTATTTTTTTTAAAATAGAAAAAAAAGCAGATTTTTCTATTTCTTTTTGAGGATATTTACCATACGGATATGCTAAAACCCTTGAATATTCTATGTTTTCCGCATCAAGAATCTCCATATTCTTTTTTAGATCTTTTTCTAAAAAATCAACAGAAACGTTTTTTAAATTTTCGTGGGAATGGCTATGAAGCGCAATCTCAAAATGATTTTTATCCAGATTTCTGATTTCATCAAAGGTCATCATTGGATAGTTTTTATATCCTTTTTCAATAAATCCTGTAGGGATGAAAATAGTGGCTTTCAGATTATATTTTTTTAGTAAAGGAGGTAGAAATTCAAAATTATTTTTGTATCCGTCATCAAAAGTGATTATTATATTCTTTTTTGATGTAAGATGAAGTTCCGAAAAAAAATAAGATGTATATTTTTGGCTTAGATAAGAGAACTGCTGTTCAAGGTTGTGTAAACTTACCGTAAGATCTTCATGACTTTCCTTCTCAACCTGATGGTACATAAGGATAACCAGCCTGTTGCCGGGAAAAACAAAAAGATAAAGGCGGAAATATACGACGATAAATACCATCAATACAATAAGAATAAGATATAAGACCATATTATTTTACCTTATTTTTTTCAATTTCTAACAGTCTTACCTTTTCACGCAGTTTAATATATTTTAAAAAGGTATAATAAGACATTGTCTTGGCAATATAAAATCCAGGAAATCCATCCAGAAAGCCAAGCTTGAAAACAAATACCTTGATAAATTCAAAAGTTGGGCTCACAATGATTTTAAACCTGTTGATTTTTTTTCCTCTTTCAAACATTTTTTCAGCCATCATATCAGAATATTTATTGATTTTTGAGACATGATGATGAATGCTTTTGTAGGTATAATGATCCAGCTTGCCATCTAAAAGACCGGATTTCTGATCGGTAATTAAAAATTCATGAACTTTGTCATCAGAATACTTCGCGTACTTTTTCCTGAATAATCTTTCACGGCATACATCTCCCCATCCTCCAAATTTAATCAGGTGACTCCCAAGATGATTGTTGAATTTGGCTTTGTACACATTAAATTCAGCGTTTTCAGAAGAGACTATTTTCCGGATGGCTCTTTTCAGATTTTCATCAGGAACTTCGTCAGCATCCAAAAAAAGGATCCATTCATGAGAGCATAAATTAAGGGCATGGTTTTTTTGTTCACCATACCCATTAAATTTTTTTTCAAAGAATTTTACGTGAGGATATTTTTGAGTACAAATCTCTTTTGTCTGATCTGTGGAAAAGCTGTCAAGAATAATAATTTCATCGGCAATATCTTCCAGCGAATCTAAAAGTCTTACGATATTTTCTTCTTCATTATAAGTAATGATTGCAAGAGAAAGAGTCATTTTATTTGAACCCGAGAATTGTCTTTTCGATAATTTTCACGCAATCCAGTAATTGCTCTTCTGTAATAACCAACGGAGGTGCTAATCTGATGATATTACCATGAGTAGGCTTAGCCAGCAATCCGTTTTCTTTTAACTGTAAGCAAAGATTCCATGCGGTAGAACTTTCAGGAGTGTCGTTAATCAGTATAGCATTTAGAAGTCCTTTTCCTCTTACTTTGGTAATAAGGCCGGTTTTTTCTATTAATTTCTCAATTTCAGCTCGGAATAATTTTCCAAGCTCTTCAGCTCTTTTAGATAATTTTTCTTCTTCCACTACGTCTAAAGCAGCTACGGCTACTGCGCAGGCAATCGGGTTTCCTCCGAATGTAGAACCGTGTTGCCCCGGTTTGATTACATTCATGATATGATCATTTGCTAAAACAGCTGATACAGGATACATTCCTCCGGAAAGGGCTTTTCCTAGAATCAAAATATCCGGCTGTACATTTTCATGGTGGCAAGCAATCAGTTTTCCTGTTCTGGCAATACCGGTCTGAACTTCATCTGCAATGAAAAGAACATTATGTTTTTTACACAGTTCGGAAGCATTCTTCAGGAAGTTTTCATCCGGAACATATACTCCGGCTTCTCCTTGGATTGGCTCTACAAGGAATGCCGCAATATTGTCGGCTTCATTGTTAAGCACTTCTTCCAATGCTGCAATATCATTGTATGGAATTTTGATGAATCCGGGGGTAAAAGGTCCGTAATTCTGGTTGGCATCAGGATCATTAGAAAAAGAAACAATGGTTGTTGTTCTTCCGTGGAAGTTATTTTCGCAAACAATAATCTTTGCTGCATTTTCGGAAATTCCTTTCACTTCGTAGCTCCACTTTCTGGCAAGTTTCACAGCCGTTTCCACAGCTTCAGCTCCGGAATTCATGGGTAAAACCTTATCAAACCCGAAAAGAGTCGTTATTTTTTGTTCATACTCTCCTAATTTAGCATTGTAAAAAGCTCGGGAAGTCAGCGCAAGTTTTTGTGCCTGTTCTACTAATGCTCCAACAATTTTAGGATGGGAGTGTCCCTGGTTTACAGCAGAATATGCTGAAAGAAAGTCATAATATTTCTTGCCCTCTACATCCCAAACGAAAACGCCTTCTCCACGCTCCAGAACTACCGGAAGAGGGTGATAATTGTGTGCTCCATGTTTGTCTTCAAGGTCAATAAAATACTGTGAGTTTTTTGTTTTTTCTGCTGTTGACATATGTTTCGGTTTTGTACAAATTTACGCAATATTAATGAGATGAATATATAAAAACATAATGCATTGAGACATTGATTAAAAGTGTATTTTTACCCTTCGAACAAATACCCTGAAAATGAAAAAAAACATATTCCTGTTTTTTCTTTTAATCATGTTGCCGCTGCATGCACAGGAAAAGAAATACCTCGTGATGAGCAGTACGCATTTTTTTATTTATACACCCATGGCAGACGGTTCTTTTTTGAGAAAATATTATTTTGCCAATTACAATAAAATGGGAATGAATTCGGAGACTTTTGTTCCTTCAGAAGAGGAGATCAAACAAATCTATAAAGAGTCGGTTCTTCTGAGTTCTGTGAATACGGATGCCCCTGAAGATTTTAGATATCTTGTGAATAAACCATTTACAGTGAGGAATAAAAAGAGTGGGGAGGTTTCAAAATTTTGTTTTTATGGTTCTGGATTCTTAAAAGAAGATTACCCTTCGTTTAATTTCAGCGGAGATGTGATTACGCCATCAAACCGGATAACAGATAACGATGCTTCACCTTATACTATTTTTCAGGTTGATGGCAAAACTTTTTTTATTATGGACGGTCAGATGCATCTTTTTCAGAAAGATAAAATTTTGCAGAATATTTTTCCTGATGCAGAAGTGAAGTTTACAGACAAAAATTTTGCCAGCAGAGATTGTCAGACGCTGGTGAAAATTGTAAGCACACCGGGAGATGCCAACGAGTCATTTTATCGGTATGGAGTAACAACAGTGAACGGTATTGAAGTGCTTCCGTCAGCCTATGAAAAGATTTATATTGCAACTGATGCAATCCTTGTAAAAAACAAGGGACTTTGGTATTTCTATGATTTTTTCGGTAATAAAATTATGGAAAAAGGATTCAGAAAGATTCTTCCTTTACATGTAATGGAAGAAATGAGAAACTTGGATAGTGGGGAAGAAAGAAAGATATACAAAAAAGGAGTTCTGACATATGCAGTGCTTGATAGGAATGAGATTAAGATAATGGATAATATTTATCAGCAGGCAAAAAAATCTGAGTTTGTATCTCTATGGAGATTATTCAGTACCTGTGGCAATATTCCAACTAGGAGAATGAGTGTCAGTTCAGCTGTAAGGCTCAAGGGCAATACTTTTAGTATCAGTAGAAAAACAGATGTATATGGTTATAGATATATCAGTGATGGTTATTCTGAAGATAAAGTTACGCTTAACAACAGCCAGTCTGTGGATATTGATGAAAAAGGATATGGTGAACTCAGCTACTTGAATAGGACAGACAGTTCTTTTGTTGTCACAGGCAGTGTTCCCAGCTCATATTATTTTTTTATGAAAAGTAGAAAAAATAACAGGGAAAGGCTGAAAGTAATCAATTCTAACTGCCTGGATAATCAATGCTCCGCTTATGGCTGGAATATTGATCAATTTCCGTCCGATGGAATAGATCTGAGCTATGATCGTATTGAGGATTTCAAATCAGAAATTGACCTCCTTACTTTAGGAGGGAATTATATAGAATCTTTCAATTTTAGAGGAAATCCGGATGCGGCAGAAAATAATAATTTACTTCAGGATACTTATTATAAGCTTTATGATAAAGGGAAAGTAGGGTTGTTTTCTCCAAGGTCTATACGCTTGAACAATGTAAAAGTCAAGTATAAAAAATTAGAAGATCTTAAAAACCGTTTCGCACGTTTTGAAGATGAAAACGGGAAAAAGGGATGGCTAAGTGAAGACAGTGAAGAATTTTATGATTTATAAAAAAACAGGCGGTTCATTGAACCGCCTGTTTCTGTATGGGAATAATAATCTTAGTGATTATCATATTTTTTATCCATTACAAAATCCTCCATGAATTTTGTTGTATAATTTCCTGCAAGATAATCTTCATTGTCCATCAGTTGTCTGTGGAAAGGAATCGTTGTTTTTACTCCTTCAATATAGAATTCCTCAAGGGCACGTCTCATTTTTGCAATAGCTTCTTCACGGGTTTGAGCCGTAGTAATAAGCTTAGCAATCATTGAGTCGTAATTGGAAGGAATACTGTATCCGGAATACACGTGAGTATCTACTCTGATTCCGTGTCCACCAGGGATGTTTAATCCTGTGATTTTTCCCGGAGATGGTCTGAAATCTGCATATGGATCTTCTGCATTAATTCTACACTCGATGGAGTGTAATTTCGGGTAATAGTTGATTCCTGAAATAGGAGTTCCCGCAGCAAGAAGAATTTGTTCCCTGATCAGGTCATAATCAATTACCTGCTCAGTAATAGGGTGCTCTACCTGGATTCTTGTATTCATTTCCATGAAATAGAAATTTCTGTGTTTGTCTACAAGGAATTCGATAGTTCCTACCCCTTCGTATCCAATAAATTCAGCAGCTTTTACAGCAGCATCACCCATTTTCTCACGAAGTTCATCTGTCATGAAAGGAGAAGGTGTTTCTTCAGTTAATTTCTGATTTCTTCTCTGTACAGAACAGTCTCTTTCTGAAAGGTGGCAAGCTTTACCAAATTGATCACCGGCAACCTGAATTTCGATGTGTCTAGGCTCTTCAATCAGTTTTTCCATATACATACCTCCGTTTCCAAAGGCAGCTACTGCTTCCTGAATTGCAGATTCCCAGTGGTCTTTAAGGTCTTCAGCTTTCCAAACAGCTCTCATCCCTTTTCCACCACCACCGGCAGTTGCTTTGATCATTACAGGATATCCTGTTTCTTCAGCTGTTTTCACTGCATGCTCGTAAGATTCGATCAATCCGTCAGAACCTGGTACACATGGTACTCCGGCAGCTTTCATGGTAGCTTTAGCATTAGCTTTATCTCCCATTTTCTCAATCTGCTCAGGAGAAGCACCAATAAATTTGATACCATTCTTTTGGCAGATTCTTGAAAAGTTAGCATTTTCAGATAAGAACCCGTAACCTGGGTGAATTGCATCAGCATTGGTAATTTCCGCAGCCGCAATAATGTTAGGGATTTTAAGATAGGAGTCTTTACTCATTGCAGGGCCAATACAAACCGCTTCATCAGCAAATCTTACGTGAAGACTGTCTTTATCAGCAGTAGAGTATACCGCAACAGTTTTGATTCCCATTTCTTTACAAGTACGTAAAATACGCATTGCAATTTCGCCACGATTGGCTATTAATATTTTTTTGAACATCTTCTTCAATTTGAAAATTAGATAATTTGAAAATTAGATAATGTTATTTTAATGTAGAATTTAATCTAACATCTAATGTCTAACATCTAACTTCTAAATTAAGATGGATCTACTAAGAATAATGGTTGGTCGTATTCTACCGGTGTAGCATCGTCCACTAAGATTTTAACGATTTTTCCGCTGATCTCAGATTCGATTTGGTTGAATAATTTCATGGCTTCAATAACGCAAACTACTTTACCAACAGAAACTTCGTCTCCTACATTTGCAAATACGTCTTTATCAGGAGATGGCTTTCTATAGAAAGTACCGATCATTGGAGACTTAATCGTTATATATTTGCTGTCGTCAGATGCAGCTTCAGCTTTCTCAGCAGCAGGTGCAGCAGTTGGAGTTGCAACAGGTGCCGGAGCAGCTACCGCCTGTGGAGCAGTGTGGTATACTGCAGGTTGTGCATAAACAGCATCGCTTCCAGCTAATGGAGTTTTAATAGTGATTTCGAAATCTTTAGTCTTGTACTTCACTTCTGAAACTTCAGCTTTAGATACAAACTTGATAAGATTTTGTATGTCTTTAATGTCCATAAATTTGATATTTGATTTTGATCCAAAGATACCAAAAAAACGTAAAAAACAACAAAAAACCGCCAAATTTTATCAAAATTGGGCGGTTTTTGTATTAAAATGAGGCTTTTTCAGCGAAAAGCGTCTCTTAGTTTTCTTCAGTAGCAGCTACTTCTTTTTCCAATACTACTTTACCTCTGTAGTAAAGTTTTCCTTCATGCCAGTGAGCTCTGTGGTATAGGTGAAGCTCTCCTGTTGTTGCATCTTTAGCTAATTGAGGAACTACAGCTTTGTAGTGAGTTCTTCTCTTATCTCTTCTTGTAGACGATTGTCTTCTCTTTGGATGTGCCATTTTCTAATAACTTTTTTAATTGATGAGCGATGAGATTCATCATCTCATCATATTTAAATTATTCTATTTAATTATTGTCTTTTAATTTTCTCAAAGCATCCCATCTAGGGTCACTTTCATGTTCTTCTTCTTCAGTTACCTCAATATCTTTAGGACTGAACTGGTCAAGAATTTTAAGATCTTCATCACTTACATTCGGCGAAATCTTTTTCATCGGGATAGAAAGCATTACATTTTCATAAATCAAATGTGCTACATTGAAAGCATGCTCTGCGGTAGGAATTGTAATGACATCTTCATTGCTGTCATCGTATTCTTCCCCGAAATTCACCAGAATCTTGATCTCATTCTCAATAGGGTAGTCAAAGTCTTCATTTGTAATATCACAAACCAGCTCAACCCAACCTTTTATTTTGATCTCAAACTCCAGAAAAGTAGTGTGTTTATCTAAAAAGACATGTACTTCTATTCTGGGATTTGTAAATTCCTGCTCAGTATCAAATAATTGAAAGAACGTTTTATCTATCTCAAACTTGAACTCGTGTTTTCCGTTTTTAAGTCCGGAAAAGCTTACGTCATAGTTTCTTAACTTGTCCATAAAATGAGTGTGCAAAAATATGCATTTTTTTTATAATAACAAATAAAATCTGAAACAAATTAATTTAAAATTTGTTTTAAAGATTTATGCTTCAGTTTCCTCCGGTAGATCTTCATCTATTCCGTTGTCTACAGCCATTTTTCTCGGCTGCAGGCGGTTACTCATCAGTTCGCTGTATTCACTTCTGTTCTTGAAAACTTTAATAGCAGTGAAAATCGCTTCTGTAAAACTCTGTTCATCGGCAACGTTCTTTCCTGCAATATCATAAGCAACTCCATGGTCCGGAGAAGTCCTGATGAACGGAAGTCCTGCCGTATAATTTACCCCTTCTTCATAAGCCAATGTTTTGAAAGGAGCTAATCCCTGATCGTGGTACATAGCCAGAACAGCATCGAAATTTTTGTATTTTCCTGGTTGGAAGAAGCTGTCTGCCGGGAAAGGGCCAAAGGTAAGTATACCATTATCAGAAAGTTCTTTGATAGCAGGGCTGATGATCTCAATTTCTTCATTGCCTATCACGCCGCCATCTCCTGCATGCGGGTTTAATCCCAATACGGCAATTCGTGGCTTCTGAATACAGAAATCCTCCACAAGAGTCTGGTTTAATACCCTGATCTGCTTTTTTATTTTTTCTTTGGAAATATTTTCAGCCACCTGTGAGATAGGGATGTGATGGGTGGAAACGGCCACTTTAAGATCTTCAGTTACAAGAAACATTAATCCTTTTTTGCTGAATTTCTCTTCAAAATATCCCGTATGCCCAGCATGCTTAAAGCCCATTTTTACCATTTCATCTTTATTGATGGGTGCTGTTACAAGAACATCAATATCTCCCTTCATTAAAGCTTCTGTAGCTGCTTCCAAAGAATCAATCGCCATTTTTGTAGACTCTTCTGTAGGAACGCCTAGTTCTACGTTAGCATTTTCCTTGGTAAGATTAACCATGTTGAGTTTCCCGGCCTGCGCCTGTGAAGCTTCATTAACATAGTTGAAATTAAGATTCAGCTTGAAAATATTTTTCTGATAAGTGAATAATTTCCCCGAACCAAAAATTACAGGAGTGAAAAAATCCGTAATAGTTTTGTCTTTCAGAGACTTCATAATGATCTCCGGGCCGATGCCGTTGAAATCACCGATTGAAATTCCTACTCGTACTTTATGGTTTTTTGGGCTCATTTTGATTATCTTTGAAGATTATAATTTACAAATTTAGCAAAAAATAATATGTTCACAGGAATTATTGAAGCAGTTGGTGTTATTGAGAAGATTGAAGAAAAAGGAAGCAATATAGATTTTACCCTTACATGCCCTTTTACCAACGAACTGAAAATTGATCAGAGCCTTGCCCATAACGGGTGTTGCCTTACTGTTGTTGAAATCAAAGACAATCAATATGTGGTTACAGCGATTAACGAAACCCTGGAAAAAACTAATCTTGGGAAGTGGGAGCTGGGCACCGTTGTCAACCTTGAGCGTTGCATGAAAATGGATGGAAGGCTGGATGGTCATATTGTTCAGGGACATGTGGATAAAACCGGTGAAGTAGTAAGTATTGAGAATAAAGACGGAAGTTATTTTATTACCATGAAATATGAAAATGATGGGAGTTTTGTAACTGTACCTCAGGGATCAATCACGGTAAACGGAATCAGTCTTACCGTTGCTAAAAGCGAAGATGCACAATTTTCTGTAGCCATCATTCCTTATACTTGGGAATTTACCAACATGCAGCATTTGAAAATTGGTGATAAAGTAAACCTGGAATTCGATATTATTGGTAAGTATATTGCTAGGTTAATTAAAAAGTAGAATGTCAATTAATAAGTATAAAGGATATAGCTTAAGGAACCGTGTGTTTTTCGGTTTCCTACTGGTATGTTTTTTAAGTGTTGTAGCTACATCGTTAGTTCCTTATTTCGTGTTGAGGAATCATTCTCTTCAGCAGAGTAATATTGATATGCAGGATAAGACGAATGCTGTAATGCGATATCTGGATTATGCGGTAAGCCAGACTCTTATAGAAACAAAAGACCTTCCACAGGTTTTAGGAAATAAGATCTTCGAAATAGCAGATATCAATCAGCATGAAATTGTTATTTACGATTTAAAGGGGAATTACCTGCTTTCCAGCAAAGATGAAGCTTTGGTAGATCAGAAAACGATTCCTATGGAGATCGTAAATAAAATGTTATCTACCGATGCAAGAGTGGATATGGTGAAGTATGATGCCGCTAAAGATGCCAAGGTTACCTCTTCATATCTTTTGCTGAAAAATAATGAGCTTGAACCTATCGGGATTGTTTATATTCCTTTATATCATAATGAATCTGCTTATCTTGAGGTGCTTCACCAGTATGTAAAATATATTCTTCTGGTGGATATTTTCCTTATTTTATTCAGCATCTGGATCAGCTGGGTAACATCCAACAGCCTCGCAAAAACCATTACAAAATTCTCTGATATGATCACGCGTATTACATTGTTTGAAAATGAAATGCGGCCTATCAGATACTATAAAAATGACGAGCTCAACGCTTTAGCCAGAGCTTATAACAGAATGATTCTTCAGATTCAGGATCAGAAAGAAAGGCTTAGGTTTAAAGCTTCTGAAGAGGCTTGGAGAGAGATGGCCAAACAAGTTGCTCATGAAGTGAAAAATCCACTTACCCCAATGAAGCTTACCATTCAGAATTTCGAAAGAAAATTTGATCCCGAAGATCCGAATATCAGAGAAAGAGTTAAGTTGATGAGTAAAACCATGGTAGATCAGATTGATCTTATTGCTACGGTAGCTTCTGCCTTCTCTGAATTTGCAAAACTTCCTGAAAAAAATAATGAAGTGATCAATTTGAATACAGAAGTTGAAGACATTCTTCGTGTATTCAATGATGATAGTATTTTCATGCATGCCAATAAGAGTAATATTATGATCAATATGGATAGGATTTACCTTTCCCGAATCATTACCAATCTTGTAACCAATGCAAAACAGGCGGAAAGTGATGAAAGAAAACTGATCATTAATGTAGATGTGGAACAGCACCAGAGAAGAGTAATTATTTCCGTTCAGGATAACGGAATAGGGATTCCTGAAAATATGTATGAAAGAATCTTTGAGCCTAACTTTACATCCAAAAATAGCGGAATGGGACTTGGGTTATCTATGGTGAGAAAAATGATTGAGGATTACAAAGGTGAGATCTCTGTGAAATCAGAAGTAGGAAAGGGATCAACATTTATTATTACACTGCCTACCAATTTATAGTGAAGTCTTTTAAGTTTAAGCAATTTGAAATTCAGCAGTCTAAAAACGTCTTCCGTGTAGGAACAGACGGGGTTCTGCTTGGGGCTTTAGCGGATGTTGAATCTGCTTCCCATATTTTAGAAGTAGGAACAGGGACAGGGTTGATTTCACTGATGCTGGCACAAAGAAATCCAAATGCTGATTTTTTTGGACTTGATATTAATGAAGAAGCTGTGGCACTTACAACACTTAACTTTGAAAATTCACCTTTCCGTACAAGATTAAAAAATAAGCATCAGGATTTTAAAACTTTTGAAACAGAATATAAGTTTGATCTCATTGTTTCCAATCCTCCTTATTTTGAAGAATCCGGATCTGATAAAGATAAGATCGCGCGCCAGACTGTGGAATTAAATTTTAAGCAGTTAGTCAGTAAAGCAGCTCAGCTTTTGTCAGAAAGTGGATTGTTTTCTGTGATTATTCCTGTAGAAGCCGGAGATATTTTCATTTCCATTGCGATCGAAAATCAATTGTATCTAAACCGAAAAGTTGATATCAAAGGAATTGAAAATTCAAAACCGAAAAGATTAGTTCTTGAGTTTTCTCCCATGGAAAAAGAGCTTCAGGAATCTGAATTCATTATAGAAAAAAGTCCGAGACAATACTCGGACCAATATCTTGAACTCACCAAAGAGTTTCATGTTTTTAATAAAAGCTAGGGCTTCCGTTGCTTTGAATCTTCTTACTCGAACAATTCTGCCGTATCTAACACGGATACTTTTCCATCTTCGCATCTGATGGCTTCTCCGGGAAAGTTTTGGATCATGTGGTAATCATGTGTTGCCATTACCACTGCAGCTCCGTTTTCAAGGGCTACCTGCTTCAGTAAGGTCATAATTTCATTCGAGGTTTCCGGATCAAGGTTTCCTGTAGGCTCATCTGCCAGGATAAGATCAGGGTGGTTAAGCAGCGCTCTCGCGATGGCAATACGTTGTTGCTCTCCTCCGGAAAGTTCGTGTGGCATTTTGTGCTTTTTGCTTTTCATGTTCACGCTTCCCAAAACCTCATTGATGCGGTCTTCTATTTTTACTTTATCATTCCATCCTGTTGCTTCAAGAACGAATTTTAGATTTTTTTCAACCGTTCTGTCAGAAAGTAACTGGAAATCCTGAAATACAATTCCTAGCTTCCTTCTTAGATTGGGAATATCGGACGGCTTTAATTTTGCCAGGTCGAACCCTACAACAGCTCCATGTCCGGACGCCAATGGAATATGTCCGTAAAGCGTTTTCAAAAGAGAGCTTTTTCCGGAACCTGTTTTTCCGATAAGATAGCAAAATCTACCTTTTTTAATGTTAAGATTTACATCAGAAAGAACAGTAAAGCTTTTTTGCGCAATCTTTGCGTGCTGTAAACTTATGATATTATCTCCGGAGATATTTGTATGTGGCATAATGTAATTTTAAAGGCTGTTTCTAACAAAAAAATTTCAATCTTTAAAAATAGAAAAAAGAAGTCTATCAGACTCTAATTTTAGTAAATTTTAACAACAAAAAATGCCTGAAAAGGAACTTCTCAAGCATGTTTTGTATATGATAATGTAGAAATTATCTCTTAGCGCGTGCAGCACTTACAGTTAATCTCTTTCTGCCTTTAGCTCTTCTCGCAGCCAAAACTCTTCTTCCATTTGGCGTAGACATTCTTTCTCTGAAACCGTGTTTGTTTCTTCTCTTTCTTTCTGATGGCTGGAATGTTCTTTTACTCATTACTATATGTTTAAATCGTAATTAATCTATTAATTTTCAGGTTGCAAAGATATAGAAAATTTTATAAGTTGCAAACTTTAATTATCTTTTTTTAAAATTATATGGGATGTTTTTTACTCAAACATTTATAAACCCTTATGGAGAAACCCAATTCCCGGTACAAAAATAATATTTAAATGATTTATATAAAAGCTCTATCTTTGAAAACTTTAATTTTAACGAAAATAAACACCGGATGTTTACACCAGCAGAACTTTTAGAGATCAATACATTACTTAAGCCAGAAAATAATATAGTTATTCTTACCCATTACAATCCGGATGGGGATGCTATTGGCTCCAGTTTGGGATTGAAACATTATCTGAAAGCCAAAGGAATTCATGCTGAGGTTATTGTACCTAATGATTTTCCAAAATTTCTGAAGTGGATGCCAGAGGCTAAAAAAGTGATCATTGCCGAGTATAAAAGAAAAATTGCTGCTGATATGATTGCAGGAGCAGACGTTATCTTTTGCCTGGATTTCAATTCTCCGTCAAGAATAGGATTGCTGGGAGACTGGCTGGTAAAAGCTGAAGGTAAGAAAATTCTTATCGATCACCATCAGCAGCCGGAACAATTTGATTTTGTATATTCCGATACGGTAATCCCCGCAACTTCTCAGATGATCTATCATTTCATTGAAGCAATGAATGATGAAAAACTGGTGAATCAGGATATGGCGGAATGCCTTTATACAGGGATAATGACTGATACCGGCGGGTTCCGTTTTCGTTCTACCAGTGCAACTACGCACAGAATTATAGCAAACCTTATTGAAAACGGAGCAGATCCTGCGATGATCACGTCCAATACATGGGATACGAATACGGTTTCCCGTCTTCATTTGCTGGCTTTGGTGCTGGGAAGAATTGAAGTAGTGAATAATGGAACAGTTGCCGTTTTAAGTCTTACAAGAAACGAGTTGAAAGAATTTGGTTTCCAGAAAGGAGATACGGAAGGTTTCGTAAATTACGGATTAAGCATTGCCGGCGTAAAAATGTCTGCATTCTTTATGGAAGACCTGTATGAAGATTTTGTTAAAATTTCATTCAGAAGTAAAGATGATGTGGATGTGAATCAGTTCTCAAGAAAGTATTTCAATGGAGGAGGGCACATTAATGCAGCCGGAGGAAAATCATACGAATCTTTATCAGGAACAATTGAAACGTTCAAGAAAAAAGTGGAGGAAGAGAATATGTAAAGAATAAGGGGGCTGAATAATGAATAAATCATAGGAATGTTGATTTGTTGTCTGTATTTATGATTCTTCAAATCTCTCAGCTTCCTCAAGCCCCATATCCTTACGATATCCTTTGCTTTCCAGCTCTTCACAAGTATACTCATAGACCTGCCGAAACAGCTCATCCATATATTTCTTGCTAAAAAGACTATACTTCGTCATTTTAGGAGGATCTAGAAATATATTGCAGTATTTCACTTTAGAATACACGGATTTTGCAATGGCCAGGTGGAGAATTCTGTCGAATTCTTTCATCAGGCTCATCTTTTTTAATTCATCATAACTGATTGAATTAACATGAGAAGCAATCAGAAAATCACATTTATCTATAATGGGTTCAATAGGAAGGTTGTCCAGAACTCCACCATCCACATAAATTTTTTCACCGATTCTTACAGGTGGAAGAATAAAAGGAACACTTGATGAAGCCAGCAAAGGCCCGAAAAGTTCACCTTCGGAAAAGAAATCGACAATACCATGAGTCATTTCTGTTGCCGCAACATAAATAGGAATTTCTAAAATGCTAAAGTTATCCTCCGGAAAATAGTCTTTGAATAATTTTAGAATAAAAGCCGAGCTGAAAATTCCGTTTTTGGAGAGCTTCAGAGCAGATCTGGAAAAAAAAGAAGTTTGTCTTACAATTTCCATCATCTCATCCGGCGTTTTCCCGAATGAATAAAAGGCACCAATAATAGAACCAGCACTTGTTCCTGAAATAATGTGAGGCTTGAGATCATATTCTTCCAGCGCTTTCAGTACGGCAATATGGGCAATTCCACGCATTCCTCCGCCTGAAAGTGTAAGCCCGATAACCGGTGGTTTCTTTTTTTTGAAAGAGAATAAACCCATTATGTATCGTATTCTTCTACTAATATACAGGATTTTTTTATAAACAATGGTTTAAACTCACGATGAAGATAAGGGTTATAAAACCAGTTTTTTAGGAAGATTATGAAGAAGTTCAGTATTGATGATTTCAGCACAGATACCCGGCTTTTCCCAATGACCATTATGACCGCAGTCTAATATATAAGATTTTATATTGGTTCTGTCCGGAAGATGCTTAATCATGGTATCGGTTTTTACGGCATTATCATGTTTTCCTGCCAGTACTAAGATCTTGGCTTCCAGATTTTCCATAATGTGCTTTTTATCAGTTCTTTCCACCATTCCTTTCACGCAGGCAAGTGCACCCATGTTATGGGTGGAAAGAGCGGTTTCAAGAGCGGTTTCTATTTTTCCTTCCAGAATATCTCTTTCGTTTGGATTGAACAGGTTTGGGATTCCGGCTCTGACATAGTGCGCAAAGGCATCCTTGATGATTCTGTAGCTTTTAATACGTTGTTGTTTCTTCTCTTCATCATCCGGAAAATAAGTGGAGAAAAATAAAGTCAGGCTTTTTAAGGATTCTGGGTATTTCTCTGCAAAAGCGAGTGATGTATAGCCGCCCATAGAATGTCCCAGTACATGTACTCGTTCTAAATTCTGGTCATCCAGTACTTTTTTCACTTCTTCTGCCATAAGCTCCATCGTATGAATGTCTCCCAGTATTTCAGACTGCCCGTGGCCCGGAAGGTCAATTTTCAGCAGTGAAAAATCTTTGGAAAGGTGAGGTTCCATATCGCTCCAGATGGAAAGGTTTTCCATAAATCCGTGCAGGAGGACTAATGTTTCTTTTCCGTTTCCTTTTCTTTCAAAGTTCAGCATGATTCCCAAATTAAAAGGTTAAAAAAATAAGATGACAGTTTACTTACTGCAATCAATTTCCCTTTCAAATGTAAACAAAAAAAGAGCATTTTAAAAATGCCCTTTGTGTTTTATTGTGTTAATTCCTTGTAAACCTTTGTTTCCCAAGGCTTGATATCTGCCACACCATATCGTTCCTTTTTGGCGATAGCGAGATTGTCCAGCATATCTACAAAATTCTTATAGTTGGCTTCATCTGTTGGTTTGATGATCACGGTAAAATTTTCAGGAACCGGAGCTTTTTTATAAGCCTCATTAATAATTTTTGAAACTTTTATTCCACTGAAATCTGTTTCTTTAAGATTATCGGTATTTAAATCATTTGCATTGCTTTGATGGTAAAATACGCGGTTATCTTTTCCGAGAATGAATGTTACCTGATTTTTATCTCCAATTACCGGAATATTTCTAGGAATAGGGTTGTGGTCTTTTGCCGGTAGTCCCAGATCCATTACGTTAGGTTTTGTGAAATTGGTTGTGAACATAAAGAAGGTGATAAGCAGGAATCCCAAGTCTACCATAGGAGTCATATCTACTCTGATCATTTTTTTCTTTTGTTTGCCGCCTTGTTTCTCTTGTGCAATTACTTCTGCCATGATTAGTTTTTTTTAATGTTAAACGGTATTTAATGAAAACTTTAAAAATCCGATCGTGATTTTGAAGAATCTATACAAAGTTTGTACCTAAAATTTCAAAATGATAATATTTTAATGATTTTGTTGTTATGTTAACCTTAATTAGTGTTAAAGTTGATGCATTAAAAAAGCCTTATCAATTTAATTGATAAGGCTTGTATATAGTTAAAGTAAAGTTTATTTACTTTTCTTATAGAAATTGACTCCACATTCGAGGAATTTTTTAAAGTCCTCTTTGGGCATATACCCTGAAACGGGGTTGTTGATCACTTTCCCTTCCGGAGTTATGAGCACATAATGCGGCTGTGAATTATTGTTGAAATTCACCTGCTGGAATAAGCTCCATCTGTCTCCGATTGTTTTTACCTTTTTGATCTGTCCTTCCCCAAGGTCAATTTTTG
>NZ_VWWP01000016.1 GCF_011752975.1 Chryseobacterium sp. Tr-659
AGCGGCAGTTCCGTTATAATCCAGATAAGTTTTGGAATAGACATAGTTTTCGGTAGAAGTCAGCGTCTGGGCACCAACCACATTGGACAGAAGCAATACTCCCACCGGAATTAATATTTTTTTCATCGGTTCTTAGTTTTTATAGTTGTATTTGAATTCTTTAACTACTTTAAAGACATCATTCCCTGAGCTGTCTTTTTCTTTTACTTTGATCTCTTTTAATCGGTTAGCGCTATCATAAAAGTAAAACTCGCTGATCCCCGATGGCGGAGTAATGCTTCGAACCCCGATAAGTGGATCGTACGTATAAGTGGTAATCTGGTAATTGGATAAAGCAGCATTATTTCTGAAGGTATTTAATACTGATAAGAATGCTGTCTCGTCATTATTTATACCTGCATCTGCATCTATGTTGGAAGCTGTAATAATTTCTAAAGTACCAGGAGACAACGCTGACAAACGTACATAAGTAACACCTTCTATCTTGGCAATAGGAACTGTCTGATTATACCCCCAAACAATACTAACCGGGATTCCTGCTTTTGTAGTATACTGAAGTAAATTTCCTTTTTCATCATATTTATCATAGTGGATAGCTTCTTCCATTTCTCCACTGGATAGATTTTGAGATAATACTGAAGTAGAAAGCGGCAATCCCATTGTTTTCGTATCAGCCTCTACTTGTGTATACGGATATAAATTTTCTGTTTTGGAAATCACTTTTCCATTTTTCTTTGACTCTGTTTCCAATGGAACTCCAGTCATATTTTTATTGATCAAATATTGATTGCTTTTTTCCGCGGCATATTTATAATTCGTTTCCAATAAAGACTGATCAGGGAAAGTTGCTTTAACATCTGTCAGCTGTTTATCTGTATTATTATATTGATAATCGCTTGTCTGTACAATTTTCTTAGCATTAACATTTATTACATTGTTAAGAACATCTGTCAACAGAATATCTTCCATAAAATCCGTTTCTATTGTTTTCTTTAAAGTATTAGAATAGGTGGTTATAGGAAATAAACCAATAATTCTATTAAAAAGCTGGGTTCCAGGTGTTATATTAGGCGGATATAATGTAGGTGTATAAACGTCCAATCCTATCAGATTATATATTTTATTTGTTGTATTAAACTGATAATTATTTTCAGTCATTTTTAATGCGAAGAAATTATTATTTTTCTTAATAAATGAATAATGTTTAAGAAGTGTCCCATTATTTTTATCATAAAACGAAACTCTTTCAAGATTTTTACTCATTAAATTAACAACATATTCAATATTTTTTGCACTGTAAGGGTTGGATGAGTCCGGCTCACGTAATGTTTGAAATTGATCAAACTCTGGTGCAGAAAAAATTTTCACCTCACCTCCTTTTTCAAAATCATCACCTCCATGACTTATTGTGACATTAGGATAAATATTATCATTTTCAATATCTGATAATGAATAATTATTGATTCCCGATGTAAAACATAATTTTCGAATACTGTATTGACCTCCTCCAAATGGTCCTCCACTGTCGCACATACCCTCAAAATACATATTTCCTAAGAAAAATTTTTGATAATCAGTTCTAGATAAAGGAAGTCCATCTGCATTGTGAATATTTTGGAAGTCACTATAATATAATCTTTTGATATTTGAAATAGTACCTTCAACTGTTTGATCATACATTCTCTTTAATCTAAGGCCATGATCCTCAACTTTTGTATATCCAATATAGTAATCTGCATTCACGGACGACTCAAAAGTAATATTAGGTCTTAAACACGTAATAACAATTTTATACTGGTTATTAGGATTTGTATTTATCTCGAGAATTTTATTAAAATCCATCTGGGTTTTGGGAAGATAGAAGTTTTGGTTAATCAATATTTGATTTGAAGTAATATCAACAACTTTTAAATTTGATGCCCCTTGATTATTAGGAATAGTAGATGGATTATCCTGGTGGATGTTAAAATTTAATGTTATTTTATTATCCAGTACAATATTTCCATGAATAGTCATTGAATCTTTTACCACCACAGGATAATAAGCATCTGTATTCGTCTTAACCGTTTTATTGTCACGTGTTTGTTTTTTTACACCTAATGATTCATATTCAAAATGCGTGCTCCCTTTTGTTGGATAAATAATGGATGTTAGAGTTCCTTTTTTAGCAAAATTAAAATCTGCTCTTCGGTCTGCAAGATTATAAGTACTTAAGTTTGCATTAAGGTTTGCTCCTAATAAATTGACATCAGGAACTGAAGTCGTATTTCCTTTCCCGTTGTTATATCCAAAAGTATCTACAGAAAAAGCATTTTTCTTAGGCACATTATTAGCCTCATCATAAGTAAAAACATATTCATTTTCGAAAGTCTTTACACCTTGTGAGTAGTTATAATTTTGAAGTTTATTCAGGAAATACTTATCATATCCATCTATATAAGTAAAATCTATTGTTTTCCTTTTTTCATTTTTATAAAATACGTCAATAGAAGTCAGTTTATCATAAAATGAAAAATTATTTGCCTGATAATAGAAATTTATTGAAATATTATTTGAAGTAATCTTTGATATTTTCAACGGATTCATAAGCCTCAAAGTATTCACTGATGTTGAAGGATCAGGTACATTTTGAGGAGGACAATCTGACGGTTGACTGGAAACAGAGATTATTGATTTGTATAGAGTAGTAGACAATATGATACTTTTTGTATAGGTCTTTTCATATTGAAAATTAATTGTATTACCATCCGGATATTCTATTTTAGTCAGATAAAAGCTGGTTATCCCGGAAGTATTAAGAGACTCTCTACTAGCGGTAGTTTCAACAGCATTTTCCCCTCCCAGATAGAATTTCACTCCTTTATTTGTTGTGATTATAAAAGTATTGGTTTGAGAAAAGTTCCCTACAGGACTGATTTTGTATAAATGTTCATCTGTTATCAGTACAGGATTAAGGTTTTTATCAAGATAAAAACTTCCTGAGTAACCGGGAACTGTAAAATTGAAAATATCTACCTGAGTATCATTTATATTACCATTAAGATAAGATGCTAATTCTGCAGCTTGTGGAGTACCATCACTTGCATTTCCCAAACTAGTAGCAGTCTGAGAATCATTAAAATAAATTCTTCTGCTGCTATCTACTGTTTCATCAGCCTGTCCATATATTGTCCTATTGATAACTCCACTAGATTCAAGTATCCAGCTCATTCCTACACTTGTAGGAATATCATTAACCTTAACCCCTATCTTTGCATAATTAAGACTTATTGAATGTTCTATTCCGTTGCTTTTTAGATTATACACAGGAATACTAATTGAAGCCATACCTCTATATTCATTTAATGGTGTTTTCCCATATTCCGTCCTTAAAAATGATTCTGTCGAAGGAGGAACTACTTTTGGAATATTAAAAGGTTCAGGATCAGCTTGTCCTTTAATAAAGATTATCGGAATAAATAATAGTAAGTTTAAAAAAAATTTCATACTGGTTATTTTTTTATCAATTTAGCACTAGCTGTTTTGTTATTGTCAGTTTTTATCGTAATCAGATAAGCCCCCTGAATGAGCGACTGGGTATTGATCTTTGTCACTTTATTCTTTGTTTTCAGATTCTGGATCTGTCTTCCACTCATATCATACAACAGAATATCTGCCTCTTTGAAATCAAAGCCGATTTCTACATACGCATAATCAGATACAGGGTTTGGATAGATCTTGATATCATATTTCTCAATCAACTGATCCACTTGTTTGTCTCCAAGTTTTACGATCTTCCAGTTTTCTTTACCTAACTCTTCTGCGCTGGTGCCTGCTAAAATGATGGAACCATCACGGTTTAATTTTAAATCGGAAAGTCTCTCTTCTTTTTTTCTGGATTCTCCGGCGATGTGTTTTCTCCATTGTTCGTTTCCGTTTTGATCTAAATACAGCATCCAGAAGGTTTCATCATCTTTCTCTATTCTTCCTTCTGCCTGGGTATAACCTCCCAACAGAATACCTTTTGACTTCCGGCTTCCATCTTCCTGCTCCCCGCTGATCACATTCATTCCCATCAGGACATCTCGGTTCTTGAAGTTGTAGGATTTCTGCCACTGTTCTTCTCCTCTTTCGTTTAAGGAAATCAGCCAAAGGTCTGTGCCTTCTTCAATGCCTACTGTTTTATTGCCGGATCTTTCGGATCTGGATTCTCCTCCAACAAGGTAACCTGTTGAAGTCAATGCCAAGGTTCTTAGATGGTCATCTCCTTTGCCCCCGAAATTCTTTTCCCATTCTACTTTACCATTTTTATCTAGTTTGATGATCCAATAATCACCTTCTCCGAAATTGCTGCTGGATTTGGAATGAGAGACAAGCTTTGCACTGCTTCCAGCATCCTGCTCCCCGCTTCCTGCCTTCACCTCAGAGCTTCTGGAATAAACTCCCAGTAAGGCTCCGCCATCTTTTGTAGGAATCATCTTTTCGACTTCATCCAACCCTTTTCCACCTAAAGTTAATTGGGAGATCTCTTTTCCGTTTTTGTCGAGTCTTGTGATCCAGACATCTTTGGAACCATAACCTTTTGAAGCGTTCTGTACATTACCGGCTACAAAGAATCCTAAGTCTGTGGTTTGAATAACAGCTCTGGCTTCTTCATCGGAAGGGGTTCCTAATGTTTTCTGCCATAATTCATCGCCAAATTCATTGATTCGGATCAGCCAGATATCGGAACCGCCTTTGGATTCTTCTTTTTTATCTAATCCTTTTCCTGAGTAAGAGGTTCCGGCTAGTAGAAAGCCCCCATCCTGAGTGGTAACGGTGGCTGACAGGTAATCATGGTTAGATCCTGAGAAATATTTTTCCCAGGCCTGATCCCCCTGCTGGTTGAGCTTTACCAGGTGAAAATCGTAACCGTTGTTTGGTTTAGTTCCAGCCTCCTGCTTCCCTCTTGATTGTATGGCGCTTCCTGTGATAAGATACTGCTGATCAATGGTTGTGGTGACCTGTGAAAGGAAATCCTGGGTAGAGGATTTGATATCTTTCTGCCAGACCACTTCCTGGGCAGAAATGCCCAAAACCGTGCATAAAGTAAATGCACCGAGATAAAGTTTTTTCATTCTCTGTTTTTATAGGTTAATAGTAATTTAATTTATGTCAAAAATATTCTTTTTAGACTACCTAAAAAAGCTTTATAAAAATGTAACTATAGAAATTCATCCTTTGTTCATTTCTTTTTGGTTTTACATTAATTTTATCCAAAAATATATGATCAAAGCGACAGAAATTGTCGTTTAATTATCAAAAAACAAAATCATTCATTCATCCTGCTTTATATATCTGATAAACAAAATAATAAGGCTAAAAACAGAATTACTTGGTAAAACATAATACTATCTTTTACATTGGTATGATTTTTAGTAGTACTTTTGTATAAATTTTCAATTATGAAAACAAACCAAAAAACTATAAATCAAGCGAATCACAAAATAAACTGGTTCCAAAAGTTTCTGATGGTATGTTCCGGCGGAAACATTCACATTTTAAGAAAGACTCCCAGCGAATGGAATAAATTTTCCGGCATTGGAGGAATTGTACTTTTCACGGCCGTATTTGCAACCTTATCTGCAGGTTATGCCATGTATACAGTCTTTGACGATATTTGGGCTTCCATAGGATTCGGAATTCTATGGGGATTAATGATCTTCAATCTGGATCGATACATTGTTTCCTCCATTAAAAAGACAGGAACATGGTGGAATCAAATCCTCATGGCCATTCCCCGTCTTATTCTTGCTACATTTCTGGGAATTATCATTTCAAAGCCCCTGGAGCTTAAGATTTTTGAAAAGGAAGTTAATAAACAGCTGAATACTATTATCCAAAGGAACAAAAAACAGCTGCAAGGTGAAATGAGCGGCAGAATTCTTCAGCAAAGCGGGCCTTTTGAAACGGAAAAAAACCAAATCTCAGGGAAAATTGCGGAATACCAAAAAGCTTATGATTCTGCATCCGTTGAGCTTGAGAAGGAAATTCTAGGAAAGCAATCGGGTTTAACCAGTGGAAAAGAAGGCTATGGACCTAATGCAAAACGTAAACAACAGTTAAAAGAACAGCGAAGACAGGATCTGGAAAATTATCAGAAACAGGCTGCTCCAAGACTGGAATATCTGGATAAAGAGATTTCTAAAGTGTATACCAATCTGGAAACTGAAAGAAAGTCTACAGAGACCTTTGAAGATAAGTTCAACGGATTTGCAGCGAGACTTCAGGCTTTGGATGAACTTGGTAAAAACTCTGCAATAATAGGACTTGCTGCCACTTTTATCATGGGATTATTCATTTGTCTTGAAATCTCTCCGGTTCTTGTGAAATTAATTTCTCATGTAGGGCCTTATGATTATCTTCTGGAAAAAACTGAAAATGATTTCAGGTTATATTCTAAAGAAAAAATTGAAAAAGGAAATGCTCTGACTGATTTCAGAATTGATGATTTCAAAGAAAATTTAAATAATAAAAATGAAGATTAAATAGAAAGCATTCTCATTTTTAGCCCATTCATCTTGTAAATCAGAGAAAATATCTATAAAATTATTCACTCGGATGAATGAAAAAGTAGATTACAATAAAAAAACATTTCATTAAGGCTTTCGGAATTTCCGAAGGCTTTTTATTTTTAAAACACAAGGACCATTTCTTGCAGGAAAATAGCATGCGATCAAGTGTTGTAAATCATTTTATTTATTTTCCGCAAAGTGAAGTATTGAGAATCATATATCAGTCTGGAGCGGTTTATGATGATGGGAAAGTTCTTGCAAAAATTGTTGAAAAATTCGGAATGCTAAGTTCAAAGGGCCGCTTCTGAATAAAGTAATCAAACGAAGGTTTAAGTATAAGCGCATTGAATAAAAAATGCCTCCATTCATATGGAGGCATTTAATATTTATTTAAATTCCAATCAATTTATTTAATGATCAATTTAGACGTTTTGCTGTCTTTTCCATTGGAAACCTGAATCATATAAACTCCTTTTTCCAGTTGCTGCTGTACTTTGAAAATTCCGTTTCCTTCTTCAGTTACAGATGGGCTGGCCATCAATCTTCCAGACATGTCAGAAATAGAAACTTTCAGGTTCTTAGCATTTTTAGCTTTAATGAAAATTTTATCTCCGGTTGCAACAGGGTTAGGATAAATTGTTAAATCATCTTTATCCGACTTCACTTCATTAGTAGATAGGTTTGTTGTGAATTTAACAGTATAATCTTCAACCTGCCCATACATCAATTGTCCACAAGGCGTCATATTAGGATTTTCATCATCCACAAGCACTCTCATTCTTAACGGTGTATTAAGCACAACATTAGCCGGCGCTGTAATCGTAGTAGTATAAGTACCAATTGCTGTAACAGGATCTGCATTTATATCATCAGCTGAACCAACAAGTTCAGAAGCTTCAAAAGTCCCGTTGTTATTAAAATCGATCCATATCCTTGCATCATTATTCGAACCGGAAACATTTATCTGAAGATTATGAGTACCTGTAGCTGAAAGCTCGGTAGATGTTGCTCTCAGACAGCTTGCTCCGGTATAATCTTCATAAAAATTAGTATTATTAGACCAATATCCTGTCGTAGCATTGTTAATATTTCCTAATTTCACCAAAGTTGGTCCAACAAAATAGTCATCCGGGGTTGCAATTCCACTTGGATTACATGCAGCAGGAATTGGAGTTCCTATAGCTGTGGTAGCAGAAGGCGCTGTAGCACCTAAAGAAGTACTCAATCCTCCTTTCATCAGGAAGAAATAAAGAGCAGCTCTGTCATGCTGTCCGTTAGTAAATTTGAATGCAATCGGGTTAGTATAATTCATCATATTATACTGTACTCCCTGATAATTGGCTCCGGTACAATAATTCATATCATTATTGGTAGGGGCCGGGTCATTTAGTAAGCTTCTTCCTCTTTCTGTATCACAAACCTGGTCATCATCTCTGGTACAATCGTTGTAAGTTTGTACAGGGCAATAAGTAGTGGAAGTATCTCCTTGGGGAGCATTAGGATTTGTATTTCCAAAAGTATGAAGCAATCCCATACTGTGCCCGAATTCATGGGCAAGGGTAATATCATCCTGTAAAGTAACAACAAAGGACTTCATGAAAGATTCATAGGAAGAATCCGGATTTTGAGGCAGTCCTGCCCATCCCATAATTCCATATGTTCCTCCACCATCTACTTTATTCATGATATAGATATTAAAATAGGATGCTTCAGGCCAGTGCGGAGCGATTGTTTTTACCTGGGCAGTAGTTACTCCATTTGTTCCATTACGTTTCACTCCATAGTTATCATATCCTGCAAGAGCACCTCCGTTATACCTAATAATCCCGGTAGTAGCATTACAGTTAGGATCTCTTTTAGCTAATACTAATTTTATCGGCATTGTAGCTGCAGTCCCAAAATCAGCCGGAACTCCCTGAGACCATTGATAGGTACCTGCATACATTTCATTACAATGATCCAGCCATGTCTGAATTTGCTCATCACTCTTGTTATAAGTAGTACCAATAGCAGCATTAGTAGGTGCAATTACGTGCACTACCACTGGAATTTCATAAACGCCATTTACAGTCTTAAATGCTGTATTTCCGCCTTTGGCAGCATGATTCTGATTAGTGCGGATAATACGATCACGAATATTACGGATCATATCATCAACCTCTTGATTTTGTTTTTGATGTACTCTTTGTTCAGCATCGAAATCACACCAGTCTTTTTTCTGTTGTGCCGATATTGAAAGGGAAAGTAACATTGCCCCACAAAGGATAGCTTTCTTCATTTTTAATATTTTTTAAAAGAATAAAAATTAAAACTTAATTACATTTTACGATAATAAAAGTAAAATTTTACACAAAAATACATAGTTACCATGTAAATAGCTTACAGTTAGTAGAAAAAAGCGAAATATTGTTACATAATAATTTGAAAATAAAATAATATTATTATAAAAAATAAAACATTTAGTTTAATTTATATTCATTTATTGAACAAAATAATAAATAATTCACAATTAACAAAACCACCAAAAATAAAACAACATATTAATATTCAAGCAATTAAACAATTCCCTCCAAATAAAAAAACCGCACTATGAATGCGGTTTTACTTATATTATCTTAATTCTATTTTATAAAGAATAATTTGGAGCTTCCTGAGTAATAATTACATCGTGCGGGTGAGATTCTTTCAATCCGCTTCCTGTGATCATCACCAGCTTGGAATCTTTTTGCAGCACTTCAATATCTTTAGCTCCACAATATCCCATACCAGCTCTTAGACCTCCTGTAAGCTGGAAAATAACATCTTCCAATTTTCCTTTGTGAGGTACTCTCCCTTCAATTCCTTCCGGAACGAATTTTTTAGCTTCACTCTGGAAGTATCTTTCTTTACCTCCTCTCTTCATTGCAGAAAGGCTTCCCATTCCCTGGTAAGACTTGAACTTTCTTCCCTGGAAAATAATCTCCTCACCTGGAGCTTCATCTGTACCCGCTAAAAGAGAACCCAGCATTACTGCTCCTGCTCCACTTGCAATAGCTTTCACGATATCTCCTGAAAGCTTGATTCCACCGTCTGCAATTACCGTCACATTTTGAGTTTGGGCATATTCGTACACATTATAAATAGCAGATAACTGAGGAACTCCTACACCTGCAACCACTCTGGTTGTACAGATAGAACCTGGGCCTACACCTACTTTAAGGACATTGGCTCCGGCTTCAATAAGGTCTTTTGCAGCTTCTGCTGTAACAATATTTCCTCCTACAATATCAAGGTTCGGATATGCTTTTCTGATTTCTGAAATTTTATCAAGAACACCTCTGGAATGACCGTGCGCAGAATCAATCGCTACAATATCAACTCCTGCTTGCACTAAAGCTTCAATTCGGATCAATGTATCTTCACCAACACCTACTCCAGCACCTACAATTAAACGGCCGTTCTGATCTTTGTTGGCATTCGGATATTCCAATTGATTGTCAATATCCTTAATGGTAATTAATCCTACAAGCTTATTATCCTTATCTACAATCGGAAGTTTTTCCACTCTGTTCTTAAGAAGGATCTCTTTTGCTTTTTCAAGGTTGGTATCTTTGTCTGAAGTGATCAGATTTTCTTTGGTCATGATCTCTTCCACTTTCATCTCAAGATTTTCCTGATACTTCACATCTCTGTTGGTAATAATTCCGATTAAAACATTATCGGCATCTACTACAGGAAGTCCTGAAATTTTATATTTTGACATCATATCTTTAGCCTGCCCTAAAGTATGGTCTTTAGAAAGGGTAACCGGATCGGAGATCATTCCGTTTTCTGAACGCTTCACACGATTTACCTGTGCAGCCTGTTCAGCAATCGTCATGTTTTTGTGAATAAAGCCTAAACCTCCAACTCTTGCCAGTGCAATAGCCAGATCAGCTTCAGTAACGGTGTCCATCGCAGCGGAAACTATCGGAACATTCAGCGTGATTTTGTCGGTAAGTCTTGATTTTAATGAAACCTGGTTAGGTAAAACTTCTGAATAAGAAGGGACTAGAAGAACGTCATCGAAAGTGATGGCTGTCTCTACAATTTTGTTATGAATAGACATCTTTACTTTCTTTGCAAAATTAGGTTATTTTTACGACATATGAAAATCCTTTTTAATAGTTTAAATAAAAATTAATAATCAATAAGTTAAATCAAAAAAACCGTTCTTTTTCAAAAACGGTTGCTGTACAAAATAAAACTTAGTATGTCGAAACTACTTGTTGAGTATTAAATTTTACCTCATTACATTTATTTAACGAGGGCTCCATTCTCATCGAGGTTCTCAATATGAGTCTGGTTATTTTTATCTACATATAACTTTAATCTTACTTTTCCTTTAGTATCACGAATAAATACACCTACATCTCCGTTAGCTGTTTTGCCTGCAAAAAAACGTTCATTCGTCAACCTCCCCTGTTCTCTAAGTTTTGCATATGCTTTTTTACTTGCAACAGGGTCATTCAGTTTTTTCAAGGAATCTTCAAATCTAATAACATCTTCCAGTGGAAAATCATCCGGTCTATCCCAAAGCTTTAAGCCATATACTCTTTTTTTATCTTTTCCCACTTCTTCGAGGTATTGGAGCTGCATAATCTGATCTGTATTTCTCTGATCTACTGAATACACCATCCCTGATCCCGTTTCATTAGCATCATATACCAATCCGCCACATTCATCTCCCAGCGAATTAAAGAAAATCAGACCGGCATCCCTTTCTCTCTGTTTCATATTTTTATGATTCACCATTCCCGGATGCTGGCGCTCTTTATTACTGATCACCATTTTTAATGTTCCATCTTTTTCAACGATATTAATGCGCTCTACATTTATTTCTTTAAAATGCTCAAGGGAGGACTGAGCTTTAAAGGCCAAGATAAAAAACAATACACAGACTACCGTAAGTGAAATTGCATATATCTTCAAAATACGTACTTCTCTGATTAGTTTTTCCATATGATGATTGTTTGTAATGACACGTTATTTATCTGAAACAGAACTGATCATTTTTGAAATATCGTTAGCCGTAAAGTTTCCTTTAACATCTACAAACACCACCTCATTGTTTTTGGAACCCACCGTAAGCAGCATCTTTTTAATAATATCTCCATCCTGCTTTACTCTTACATTGATGTTGTCTCCGTCATGCTTTATAGTAGCCCATTCTTCATAATGGTTATCATTTAAATATTGGGCATAATCATTCAGCATTTCTTGATTGCCGTTCGTTACAGTAAGCACTTTTATCTTAGAAGCTTTCTTTACAAGATTGATGGTCTCTTCACTTTCTCCTTCTTCTCTTAATGCTTTTTTAATATAGGATTTAGCAAGAACCATCGGCACATTAATACTTGCAAACTGAGCTCCTTTGAAATCATACTTTGAATTCTGAAAAAAATCAATATTCGGCTTTTCTGAAACGATACACGATTGAACTATACTTATAATCAGAATAGCGAGGAAAAAATGTTTAAGAGTATTCATAGTTGAGTTTTTTATTTGATTTGTCTAAGGCTCCCGCCTGAAATCTTATCTACTCTGGCATCCAGCTCAGGATTTCCTCTCAATTTAACATCTGCTCCTGATGATACACTTACTTTCAGTTTATCGGTAACCAGAAGAGACAGGCTGGCTCCTGAAGTGGATTCTACTACCGCTGTTCCAATCTTAAGATCATCCGCTTTGCATGAAGCACCACTGCTGGAATCAATTACAGCTGTTTCCGCCTGACCAGACAAACTAATGTTTGCACCGCTTGATACATCCAATGCCATTTTTTTTGTTGTAATTGCAGCATTCAAAATTGACCCAGAAGTTACCGAAGCAGCTACACTCTGTTCAATATTGAATTTCCCTTTGATAATAGAACCGGAGCTGGCTTCAATTTCCATACTGTTTTCAGTTACGGGATTAACCGCTGTAAAAATACTTCCGGAAGAAGTTTGTATCCTTTTAAGATTAGGAGAGGAAACATTGACATTCAAATTTTTAAATCTCAGGCTACGACCTCCTTTATTATCTATATAAATCTTTAAAATGCCATTATCCACTCTGGTGATTACATATTGAAGCTTATCTGCATCAGCAATTACCTTTACACTTCTTGTATTTTCCTGCTTGTAAGTAACATTTACCCCTTCACTTACTTCTATTTTTGAGAATTCTCCTACATTTCTGTTATCTCCGTTAATATAGGAAGACGTATTTTCTGAAGTAAGATCATTTCTCAACGAACTTTTCATAGTACTTGTGGTACTTGAAGTAATATCACTGGAGCTGATAATTTTATTAACATCAGACATTTTCATTTTACCATTCAGGATAAAAATAATGTTCTCTTCTTTAGAATCAACGTTAAAAACCAGATTTTCGAGATAATTGTCTTTTTCGTCTTCAGCAAGAAACTTCATGGATGTACCGTCACTGCTCAGCGACATCAGCTCGTTGAAATTAAGAGATTTTAAGGCTCGGCTTACTTTCTCAGCTCTTTGTTCATTCAATCTGATATTTTCAACATTCTCGTCTTTCAAACGATCCGGAAATGTGGCTTTGGGAATAATCAGAATCTTAAGTCCATCAACTTCGTTCAAAATAGGTTTTATTTTCCCTACATAGGCATCATTAACATCGATGGTATTCAACAATTTGAACATAGGCTTTTTGATATTGATAGAGGTAACCCCACCATTCTTTTCAAATTCCTGAAAAAGTTTGTCCAATTTCTCAGTTTGTGCAGAATAAGTTGCAAAACTGCTTAGCATTATGGCTATTATAAAAAATATTTTTTTCATGGGATTGATCTGATTTTTAGTATTCGCTGTCAAGATTTTCATTTTTCTGAGAAGATGCTACTGTTTTTTTAAACTCATTTCCTAATTTCATAAAGGAGTATCGGGTAACATCCAAGGCTTCTTTTTCACTACTGATTCTTTTGCCGTTTACAATTACATACGAATCATTATAGGCTGTAGCAGAATCATTGGCCCGATAGGAAGAATTATCCACATATTTGGGTCTTCTTTCTTTTTTGAGTCTTCCTCTTTTGGGCAGGATCTCGTCCATGACATCTTTTTCTGCTACCTGGTTATCCTGAAAAACAGAATCTTTTTTCACTCCGGAAATAGAATCTGTATGATTCACGGCAACCTGTTCCTGATGATCGCTATTTTCTTCAATAAATCCGGATTTCTGTTTTAAGATTTCATCTTTAACCAGTTTCTCTTTGCTCTGAACATCCGGATTATAGTTATTCAGGAAGAATCCGATGCCGAAAACCAGCATTATACTGGCGGCCATCCAGAACCATTTGGGAAAGGAAGGTTTCTTCTTTTCTTCCAATGGAATAACAGGTGCAGTATTTTGTTCCACTTCCGCACTCTCTGCAGTCTGAAGAAAGTCTTCAAAACTCCAGTCCATTTTTTCTTCCTTTACATCCCGGAAGATTTCGTCGTATTTATCTTGTAATTGATCTTTTTTCATAGCTCATCAGTTGTGAGATTTGTTCTTTTACTTTTTGTCTCGCACGCATAAGGTTAACCCTTACTGCATTTTCCTCCATTTCCAGCATTTCAGAAATTTCGGAAACATCATATTCTTCTACATCTTTCAAGTGGATGACCATCTTTTGTTTTTCGGGGAGCTGATTGATAAATCCTACAATATGTTCCTTAAGGTTATCAACTTCCATACTGTAAAGCTCCGAACGATGAAGCTGCATATCTGCAAAGCCGATCTTGACATCGTGATGCTTCAGTCTGTTAAGGCATTCGTTCCGGACAGACTTCAGCGCATAGGATTTAAAATTTCCAAATTGCTCAAGCTCATCCCTTTTCTGCCAAAACTTCATCATGAGATCCTGTACAACATCTTCCGCTTCATCACTGCTCATGACAAATCGCTTCGCAAAACGATACATCTCGTCTTTGAGAATAAACACCGTATTCTTGAAAGTTTCTTGGGTCATGAGTTTTGTTTCTTATAGGTAAGACAACTGCTGTTTCCAATCTATTACATCAAAAATAAAAAAACTTCAAAAAAATTTGAAGTTTTTTTTATAATCGAATTAATATGTATCAAAAATATGTTTCAGAATAGCCTTGTCTTCCTCTGTTAAGGGGACTTTTCTTCTTGCCATTGCTCTTTCCGCCACTTCATACACTTTATCCAGTCGGAATCTTTCATCATCTTTCATTCCGCCCCATGAAAAGTTTTCTACAAGATTCGGTGGAAATCCGGGCTTGAAAATATTGGAGGCTACTCCTACTACTGTTCCTGTATTTAATTGGGTGTTGATGGCTGTCTTGGAATGATCTCCCATAATCAGACCTGCAAACTGTAAGCCCGTATCTTCGAACGCTTTGGTTCTATAATTCCAGAATTTTACATTCCCGTAATTATTTTTCATATTGGAGGAATTGCTGTCTGCACCAAAGTTACACCATTCACCAATAACAGAATTCCCCACAAACCCTTCATGACCTTTGCTGGAATATCCAAAAATAATAATATTATTCACTTCTCCTCCCACTTTACAATGAGGGCCTACGGTAGTTGCACCATAGATTTTCGCTCCTAAATTGAACTTCGAATCGTCACACAGTGCAATAGGTCCGCGAAGATGACAGCCTTCCATTATTTCGGTATTTTTCCCGATATAGATTTTCCCCGTTTTTGTATTGATTGTTGAAAACTCTATGGAAGCTCCTACTTCAATAAACAAATCCTTTTTATCTCCTAAGAAGCCATTGCTGGAAGAAAGTTCCTGTGAAGTTTTTCCTTTGGTGAGTAAATCGAAATCGAAATCAATCGCGTGATGGTTATAGGTAAAAAGATCTTTCGGTCTTTTAAAGAAAATAAGATCTTCTTTGATATCCGTCATTTTTTCGATCTGATGCAAAGAGAATCCTTTCATATTGATTTTCGCTGCAATCAGCTCGTCTTCATAAACCAGGGCTTCTCCTTGTTTAAGATCTTTAATCTGCTGAATTACAGTTTCTGTAGGAAGAAAGTTCGGAACCAGAAAAAGGCTTTCTTTTTCTTCAGGACTTTTAAATTTATCCTGAAGATACATTTCTGTAAAGTAAGTTACCTCGGTATTCTCCAGAATCTTCTGCCATCTTTCGGAAAAGGTAAGAATTCCGCATCGCATAGCAGCAACCGGCCTGGTAAAAGTAAGCGGAAGAAAATCTTCCCAATATTGCGCGTCTGAAAATACTAATTGCATCATTCAGTTTTTAAGTTTAAAGTTTAAAATTCAAGGTTAACAAATTTACAATAAAAAAAGCCTTCCAAAACATTGAAAGGCTTTAATATTGTAATGATACAAAAATTACTTAGCGAATTTTTTGTATTTGTTCATGAACTTGTCAACTCTACCAGCAGTATCAACTAGTTTTACTTTACCTGTGTAGAAAGGGTGAGAAGTTGAAGAGATTTCCATTTTGATTAGTGGATACTCTTGTCCTTCATACTCGATAGTGTCTTTTGTTTCTGCAGTAGACTTGCAAAGAAACACCTCGTCGTTACTCATATCTTTGAAAACAACAAGTCTATAATTTTCTGGGTGAATTCCGTTTTTCATAATACAATTTTTAAAAAAATTAAAGTTTGCTTTCGAAATAGTAATGGATATTTCTCTGCTAATTTTAGGTTGCAAAAGTACAACATTTTTTCTAATATACAAATACTGGATTCAATATTTTTTTAATGATAAGAAATTCAAAGTATTTTCGTTAAATTTGGAACCTACTTAAACTTTAATTTCGATGAAATTCAAATTATTACTGGCTTTTTCTTTCTGGATATTACTTGCTGCAGTATCATGTAATAAGGATGATATTACTTTTGACAGCCCGTCACAGCAGCTTAGTTTTTCGAAAGACACGGTATTTTGTGATACGGTTTATCATCAGGTACGTTCTGAAACTTATGTTGTAAAAGTGTATAATAATGAAGATAAGGATATTTTGATTCCTCGTGTCAATCTTGATAAAGGAGCGGCTTCATTATACAGAATTAATGTAGACGGAAAGCCGGGATATGATTTCAAGAATGTTCCTTTGAGAAAGAAAGACAGTCTTTATATTTTTGTTGAAATAGCACCGGAAGCAACAGGTCCTGAAGCGATTGCAGAAGATAAGATTGTTTTCACAACACCCGCGGGGCAACAGCATGTCACTTTATTTTCTGTTGTTCAGGATGCGGAGTTTTTTATTCAGACTCCTACTAATCCGAATGTAATCACCAGCTCTACCACGTGGAGTAATAATAAAGCTAAGATTATTTACGGAGACCTCACCATCAATCCTAATATTACTCTAAATATAGATCCGGGAACCAAAGTATACTTCCATAAAAACAGTGGAATGAAGGTTTCTTCCGGAGGTATTTTAAATATCAACGGTACATTGACCGATCAGGTTATCCTTCGTGGAGACAGAAATGACCTGGATCATGATACCCTCCCTAAAAACTGGAATTCCATCAGAATGGAAGCTAATTCTACCCTTAAAATGAACCATGCAAGGCTTTTCGGAGGAACAAGAGGATTGGAAATGAAGCAAACCAATGCTACTATTACCAATTCATTCATCCATACTTTTTTTGAATACGGAATTTATGCGGTAGGATCTACTGTAAATGCTAATAACCTGGTGATGAACAACTGTGGTTTATCTTGTATCGGAATTTTCCTGGGTGGAAAACACAGTTACACTCATGCTACGATTGCCAATTATTCTAAAACAATGAGTTCTTTTGACAGGGCCGGAATTTTTGCTGCCAATGAATGGAAGAATGATACCGGACAAACACAGCAGGGAGCTTTACAGCAACTTGATATTAAAAATAGTATCGTGTATTCAGACAGGGATGATGCTGTTCATTTTGAAGCAACTCCGGGGCAGCAGTTCGAATTTTTACTTCAAAATTCATTAATTAAGTATACCAGTGCATCAGGAGCCGGTTTCACTTTTGATAACAACATGAATGTGGTACAGAGCATTAAGAATGCTGACCCTCAGTTTGTCAATTATTTTATGGCCAAAATGAATTTAAGGGTAAAATCCACTTCACCGGCAATTGGAAAAGGAAACGCTGCTGTGGCGGCAACAGTGCCTTTTGATATCGTTAATGTATCCAGAACTACTAACCCAACTCTTGGAGCTTATCAATAATGGAAATTACGCAGTTACAACAACAGGTTGATGAATGGATTAAAACCATAGGAGTCCGCTATTTTAATGAGCTGACCAATATGGCAATGCTGACGGAAGAAGTGGGAGAAGTAGCAAGAATCATTGCAAGAAGATATGGTGAACAAAGTGAAAAGGAAAGTGATAAAAGCAAAGATCTTGGGGAAGAACTGGCTGATGTACTTTTTGTAACACTATGTTTAGCCAACCAAACCGGAGTGAACCTGCAGGATGCTTTTGACCGAAAAATGAAGATCAAAACTGACCGTGACAAGGAGCGGCATCAGAATAATGAAAAACTGAAATAGTTTAAGACATCAGAGACTAAATTACAGATAAAAGAGTTTGTTTAGTCTAAAACTGATTTCCAGCATCTCGACCTTATACGAATAATAAAAACTGAAGCAGAAAGGTCTTGAGTCTGATGTCTGAAATCTGAAATCTTAAAAATAATGAAGCTAGAAAAATCAAAATTAATTGGAGACCAAACAGTACAGATCAGCGGTTCGAAAAGTATTTCGAATCGTTTGTTGATTCTGGAAGGGTTATTCAGCAGTATAAAAATCGGGAACTTATCTAATTCCCAGGATACACAATTACTAAAAAAGGCATTATCAGAAAACACAGAGGTGGTAGATATTCACCACGCGGGAACTGCGATGCGTTTTTTAACATCTTATTATTCAATTCAGGAGGGGAAAACTACCGTTCTTACGGGCTCAGGAAGAATGAAAGAAAGGCCAATCAAGAATTTGGTAAATGCTTTAAGAGATCTTGGAGCTGAGATAGAATACATGGAAAATGATGGTTTTCCTCCTTTAAAAATTACCGGAAAAAAAATCACCCAGACTTCGGTAAATGTTCCTGCCAATATTTCAAGCCAGTTCATCACCTCTCTGCTTCTTATTGCCGGAAAGCTTGAAAACGGGCTGGAGATTAATCTTGTAGGAGAAGTAACATCAAGATCTTATATTGAAATGACGCTTGATATTCTTACCAAATTCGGCATCAGAAACAGCTTTGAAGGAAATACAATAAAAGTAGAACCTTTTCATAACAATCATTCTGCAGAAATGCACTACGAGGTGGAAAGCGACTGGAGTTCGGCTTCCTACTTTTATTCAATCTGTGCATTGGGAAGAAAAACCATTCACCTGAAAAGCTTTTATAAAGAATCTACCCAGGGAGACTCTGCCATTGCAAAGATCTATGAAGAATTCTTTGGAATTAAGACTACTTTCTCCGAGGATGAACATAAGGTAACTCTGATACCTCAACCGGATTTTTCTTTCCCGGAAAAGATTGTTCTTGATATGAACAACTGCCCGGATATTGCCCAAACACTTTGTGTAACGGCGGCGGCATTGAAAATTCCTTTTGATATTTCCGGTCTTGGAACGTTAAGAGTAAAAGAAACCGACAGGCTTCTTGCTCTGTATAATGAACTTAAAAAACTGGGAACTGAAACAGAGATCACGGATTTAACAATCAAATCAGTCAGTTTTGGAGAATCGGAAGATTATATTTCTATCAAAACCTATCAGGATCACAGAATGGCGATGAGCTTTGCTCCGTTCTGCCTGATCAAAGAACTTCATATTGAAGATGAAGATGTGGTAGAAAAATCCTACCCAATGTTCTGGGAGGATCTTGCCAGTATAACTACCCATTAATTTGAAAATCTCAAAATGCGGTAATCTGAAGTGAACTTATTAACTTTATTTCAGATTACTGCATTAATAAATCTATACAGCCATGAAAAGATATCTCATTTTATTTACCTTTCTGATTCCAATGTCTATTTGGGCGCAATATCTTTTACCAAATGAAGAGGTTGTTTATTCGTTTGAAACAAAAGCGGGAAAGAAAATGGCACTCGTAAAAGATAAGAACAATGAATATCTTCAGTACCGTTTTGGCAACAAAAATCATGTAGAAATGGAATTTCCTGCTGAAAGAACGAAGGAAAGCTGGAAGCAGTTTAAATACAGAACTTATCTAAGAGGCGGGGGAAAGCAGAATTCGGGAATGGATCTCAGCTTCCTTACGTTTTCCAACAATGGTTATACTTACCAGATATTCCGAACTTATTATGCGGAAGATGAATCATCGTCTACCGGAATTACCATCACTGACACTCAGGGTAAAGAAACCGAGATCACAGGAGTTTATAAAACGAGAAAAGGCTGTCTTTGTGATCTTGAAAAAACAGGAATGATTCAAAAAGAAGATACCGGTTTATAATTTAAACTTACTTTCATGAGATCAATTTTTCTACCGGGAAAGATTTCATTTTCTAATACTCAATAACAAATTCTCTTCTTTATAACAACTTAATCTTCTCTTAAAATTAAATTAACTCCTCATATATTGATATATTCCTATTTTTAGATAATCATAAAAATAAAATATAACTATGTTCAAACACAGTATGAGGCGTTTAACTACGATCACTCTTGGTATTGCCGCGGCAAGTCTGTTATTCTCGTGTTCCAATGACAGTATTATTGACAGAGATTCTAATGAAACTATTATTGCTTCTGCAGGAAAAGCGAATCTTAAAACGTCTTTGGTTCCTATTGAACTGAACAGCTGGATGGCTAATCTTCAGGACAATATTTCTCTTTCAAAAATTTCGATTCCCGGAACGCATGATTCAGGAGCGCGGGTAGATGCCCCTGTTGTATCAGGTACGGCTAAAACACAAAACCTAAGTATTGCTGAACAGCTGAATGCGGGAGTCCGTTTTCTGGATATCCGTTGCAGACATATTGATAATGCTTTCACCATTCATCATGGAGCAATTTACCAAAATCTGAATTTTGACGATGTTCTTAATGCCTGCTATGCATTCCTGCAAAGTCATCCGTCTGAAACAATCATCATGTCTGTAAAAGAAGAATACGATGCTTCAAATACGACCAGAAGTTTTGAGCAGACTTTTGATTCTTATGTTCAGAAAAATCCTTCTAAATGGGATTTGGGAGCCAGTATTTCTAAACTGGGAGAGGTAAGAGGAAAAATCAAATTATTAAGAAGATTCTCTGCCGGAACAACAAAAGGGATTAATGCTTCTCCATGGGCGGATAATACAACGTTTGATATTAACAATTCTTCGGCACAGCTTAAAGTTCAGGATTATTATAAGGTAACGAACAATGATGATAAATGGAATGGAATTTCCAATCTCCTGAATGAAGCAAAAAATGACACTACAGGTAAGCTTTTCATCAATTTTACGAGCGGTTACAAAC
The DNA here is from genome assembly GCF_011752975.1 of Chryseobacterium sp. Tr-659. Lineage (GTDB taxonomy): Bacteria > Bacteroidota > Bacteroidia > Flavobacteriales > Weeksellaceae > Chryseobacterium. Next base: position 21,004 of record NZ_VWWP01000016.1, read on the forward strand.
CGGGAATTTTTGGAATTCCAAGCATTCCTACTGTTTCCAACAATATCAACCCTAAACTTAAAACATTCTTCCAGACAAATACTCAAGGATCTTACGGAGTAATGCCGATCGATTTTGTTAATGCCGAATTATCAGAATTGATTGTCAAAACCAATTTCTAATTTAGTTATTGTTAGATATATTTAAAGGCTGTTCCATTTTCGGGGCAGCCTTTTTGTTTTGGTCTCTTGCAGATCATGCAGATTAGAAAGGTTTTTATGGATCATCTGTATAATTTAAAAAATTTCCGCGAGAATATATTGATTGAAATAGAAAAGGCTGTTTCTTTTTTGAAACAGCCATCTTTGTACAAATAAAAGTAATCTAATCAAAAGTTATTTCTGAATGCCGTAAGCAGCTAATATTTTATTAAAGATCTCAGTATTCTCAAATAATCCGGTGAACTCTTTAGAATTCGGACCATACGCAAAAACACTTGAAGGAATAGAAGTATGATCATTAGTACTGAAGTTCCCGAATATCCAACCGTCTTTCAGGCTTCCATCCAAAAGGGTAAGGCCTCCGGTTTCATGGTCTCCTACAACAATAACCAGTGTTTCTTTATTTTCGTCAGCAAACTTCATCGCTTTTCCTACTACGTGGTCAAAATCCAGTAGCTCGGTAACAAGCTGTTCTATATTATTACTGTGTCCTCCGCCGTCAGTTTGTGAAGCTTCAATCATCATAAAAAACCCTTTTTTATTATTCTTAAGGTCATTTAATGTTAAATCAAATGCATCAGCAAGCCAGTTTCCTCTCCCATTCGTTATTCTTTGTGAAGCCAGGGGATCAATAATCAATGTACGGTTACTGATCTTATCAACTGATTTCAAATCCTGGTATACATCAATCTTAGCTTCTTTAAATTTCTGCAGATTGTCCTGAGATAGCCCACTGGTAGGCCCGCCGATCAGAATTTTCGTCTTTGAAGCTGCAAAGTCTTTCATGATAGGTTCAGAACTGTTTCTGTTATCAGAATGAGCATAAAAATCAGCAGGAGTTGCGTCTGTAACATCTCCTGTAGAGATGAGCCCGGAAACCATTCCCTTATCAGCGATAATATCTGGAATCTGTGCCAGGGCTTTCCCCATATTATCAACTCCCACAAATGTATTTTTGGTTTTAATACCTGTGGCAAAAGCTGTAGAACCCGGTGCGGAATCTGTAATATAAGCGTTTGATGAATTGGTTTTGGATAAACCTGTTGCTTTCATATTAAAAACATTCAGTTTTCCTTTATTGGCCGTGAAAGCAGCGTAATATTGAGGTAAAGAAGTTCCATCCGGAATCAGAAGGATTACATTTTTCACCTTTTTGCTCACTCCATCAGTTTTATAAGTAGGAGTGTAAGTGCTGTATTCTTTGGTGTTTTTATAGAAATTCTTTGGAATGGAATTCATAAATTTTTTAAGATCCGGAATATGATCTGTATTGATATAATCTACTCCCATATCCATAAGATTTACCCAGGCATTGGGAAAATCCGGAGCTCCATAAAAACGCATCGGTTTTTGTTGATGATGGGCTTTCTCTACTGCTTTTCTTATTTTTTCCGTTTCTTCATCTCTTGGAATTCCTTTCCCATTCCATTTTACCAGTTCCGGTAGATCAGCACTGAACATCCCGACTCTTTTCAATTGATCAGCTGTATAGTTTTTATCCAGATCACCGTCAAAATAAAGATAATTCGGATAGTTTTTAAAATCTCCCGGCTGAGGTCTTCCTCCTGTGATTACTATTTTAATTCCGGAATTTCCTGTAATCTCGGGATACTTTTTCAATGTACTGACCAAAGCAGTTAAAGTGCTTTTATAGTCCTGCTTAATATCGATCAGTAATTGCAGCTTTTTTTGAGCATCGGGATAAATGTTTCCTTTGTTCAGTTTAATCTGTTTTGAAATATTATCAAGATAAAGGTTTTCCAGTGTTCTGTCTGCAGAAAGTTCTTTTTCCGTATGGGCCACCCAAAGCTTCCCTTTTACCAGGAAAACATCTGCTTCAATGGAACCAAAATTCGCGTAATAAGCCTGCCAGAAAGGAATTTCCTGCATATAATCATTATGAGAATGTGCATTTCCTACGTTATAGTTTAAATAATTCTGTGCCTGATTCTGAGAAAAGACAGTCAGAGCCAAAGCTGCCAGGATTTTTGATAGTTTCATGCGTGTACTTTTTATTTTTTAGGCTGAATGGAACGTTTTACACTCATTTTTAAGTATCAAAAATTGATACCGGACGGTTCATACTGCCTGTGAAAAACTATATCACCACAGAAACTTCTGTGATGATACAGCGGATAATATAAGATTAAAATTTTACCAGCCTTCATTTTGTTTAATGATCCCATGACTGTTTACGATTTCAGCCTGTGGAACTGCCCAAACATTATGAACAGCCGGATTAAAGTTTCTTGCACCCCATACCTCCTGCCCATTAATACCATGCAGAGGTTTAGCATATGTTGCCTGCGCATCTCCCCAACGTACGAGATCTCTATGTCTGTCTGCCCATTCACCAGCCAGTTCACAACGTCTTTCGTGCTTCAGATCTGCCATTGTACATCCGTTTTTCGGAGATAATCCTGCACGCACTCTGATCATATTGATCTCCTGATCTGCAGATTTCCCCTGCATCAGTAAAGCTTCTGCTTTAATAAGGATTACCTCAGCATAACGCATGATAGGAACCGCCAGGTCTGTACATGGATAGTCTCCATTTGCACTTACGTGGCCGCTGTTCAGCTGATATTTAAATGCATCCATATATTTATTGAACTGATATCCGGTAAGTGAGTTGGTAGAGGCATAAGTTCTTTCTTTTCCGTTAAATGTGAATTTATCTCCGATTTTCAGGATAGATGCACTTCTTCTAAGATCAGTCGCTTCATATTCGTCATACAATTCTTTGGTAGGCTGAAAGTACCCCCAGCCATTATATTCTCCCCATCCTTTATTTTCAAGCATCACACCTGGAAGGATACTTCCCCATGCTGTAAATTTCGGAGTACCGGGAACCGACCAGATGTATTCTGAACTGTAATTATTTTCAGCCTTGAAAACATCAGCATAATTGTTCAGAAGGGCTCTGTTTCCTTTAGTCATAACTTCATTCGCCCAGAATTCAGCATTCTGCCAGTCTTTCATAAACAGATAAACTTTTGCGAGAAGTGCCCAAGCTGCAGCTTTATGTGGTCTTCCATAATCTTTTGCAGGAAGTTCTGCCTGAGTTGGTAACAATTCTGCTGCTTTTTTCAGATCATTAACAATATAAGTGTAATTGGTCATTACATTAGCTGCTCTGGGAATCGGGTTAGGATCCGGCTCTTTTGAACGATCAATAATCGGAATTCCGGATTTTTCATTTCCATAGCTATAAGCCAGCTCGAAATACATTCTGCTGCTCATAAACAAAGCCTCGCCAAGATATTTATTTTTAACAGCCTGTGATGTCTGAATATTATCAATATTACGGATCACACGGTTGGCAACACCAATTACATTGTATCTTTTATTCCATTGGGTTTCCAGATCTCCTGCTGCGATATAATTGCTGCTGAAATTCTTAGCATTATCCGCTTCACTCTTTGCTCTTCCGGTTACCATATCATCACTGGCGTTGATAAACCAGAATAGACCTCTTCCATAAAATTCTCCATCAAACAAAGGCTTATACATCGCATTGGCACCTGTGATCAAATCATTTTCCGTTTTCCAGAAACTGGCTTCAGTGGGCGTTCCTTCCGGCTGAACATCAAGCTCTCCCGTACAGGATAATAGCATTACGGATATTCCTGATATTAAAAATATTTTATTGAATAGTTTCATTTTTTAACTTTTTTATTTAAGATTATAAACCGATTTCCACTCCGAAGATGAATGAACGTGCCTGAGGATATCTTCCGGTATCCACCCCGTAAGAATTCATTCCTACTTCCGGATCAAAACCTGTGTATTTGGTAAAGGTAAAGAGGTTATTAGAGGTAACATAGATTCTTACTTTGTTTACATCCAGCTTTCTGTAAAGCTCCTTTGGTAGAGAATAACCGATCGTAAGGTTCTTCAGTCTTAAGTAAGATCCGTCTTCCACATAGAAATCTGATACTTTAGAATAGTTACCGCTCGGATCTCCGTGAACCAGCCTTGGAATATCCGTATTGGTGTTCTGAGGAGTCCACGCGTTAAGGATATCTCTTTCCATGTTATAATTCTGCCCTGTTCCTCCCGGATTCAGAGAGATAAATTTCAATCCGTTGAATATCTTATTTCCGTACACTCCCTGGAAGAAAACGTTGAGATCAAAGTTTTTCCATGTCATGTTATATGAGAATCCGTAAGAAAATTTAGGATACGGACTTCCCAGATTTACAAAATCATTATTATTGAGAACTCCGGTATTTCCTTCTTTTTTCAGGAATTTAATATCTCCAGGTTTGGCATTCGGCTGAATCAGGTTTCCGTTGGCATCTTTATAATTGTTGATCTCTTCCTGCGTCTGGAAAATTCCTCCGGTCTTATATCCATAGAAAGAATAAAGAGGATCTCCTACTTTTACACGGGTAGGTTTCAACACACCTCTTACTCCGTTATCATTGACAAATATCTCATCTACATCTGCAAGCTGCTTCACCGTATTTTTTAGTTGACTAAAAGTAGCCCCAATTGAATAAGTGAAATCACCACTACTTTTACTGTTATAATTGATTCCTAATTCATATCCTTTATCCTGAAATAATCCTGCATTTACATACTGATTATTGTAAGTTGCCGTACTTGGCAAGCTCACATTAAAGATCTGGTCTTTGGAATTTTTCACAAAATAATCAAACTGTAAAGAAAGACTGTTATGAAGGAACGAAGCATCTACCCCGAAATTGGTCTGCTCAGATTTACCCCATTTCAGATCCGGATTCGGACGTGTAGTCGCATAATATGCAATGTTCTGAGAAGGATCCTGTCCGAAAATAACATTATTATCTCTCGTCATCAACGGATTAACCGCCTGAGGAGAAATTCCTCCAAGGTTTCCTAAGATACCGTAGCTTCCTCTAAGCTTAAAACTGGAAAGCCATGAAATATCCTGCATGAAGTTTTCTTTTGATACTACCCATGCTCCGGATACTGCATAATAATTAGCAAATCGGTTTTGTTTTGCAACCAGTGAAGAACCGTCTCTTCTTCCTAATACGCTCACAATATATTTTCCTGCATAATCATAGTTTACCCTTGCCAGATAAGAAACCAATGCCTGCTTATATCTGTAACTGGAAACATCTTTATTGGTATCAGCAGCATTCTGAAGGTGTTGGAAAACCTCAACTTCGCTTCTGAAATCATAAGATTTTGCAACAAACCCCTCATCAATTGTTTTCTGGAAAGTAAAACCTCCTAAGAAATCAAAATTATGCTGCCCTGCAGTAAATTTATAGGTAAGAAGCTGCTCTGCAAGTGCTGTGGAAGAGTTATTGGATTGATATTCCAGGTTATTGGTATCAAAAATTTTTCCAACTTCCAGAACTCTGTATGTAAAGTTTTTCACATTCCCCAGCTTGAATGTTTGTGAAAAGTTGGAACGGAATTTCAAGTCTTTGGCTAAGGTAATTTCTGCATAAGGATTGATTAAAATCTCATGGGTAGGGTTTCTGATGTTGATCCTTTTAAGATAAGCCACGGGATTGATCATATCTCCGTAACCTCCCGCCACATCAATCGGTAATCCGGAGAAAGCACCACTTGGAGTATATACCGGGACATTTGGCGGATAATACATGGCAGCTACAACAGCTCCTGTATAACCGCTTTTGGTATCGGCTGTATTACCATCAGAATAATTGTAATACATATTTTCCCCGATCGTTAGCCAGTCTTTTACTTTATGTTCGGAATTTACTCTGAAGTTGTATCGTTTTGCCTGAGTATTCAATAGGATTCCTTCCAGGTTTCTGTGATTCATTCCTACAAAATATCTGGATTTTTCGCTTCCTCCACTCAAATTCATATTATATTCCTGAATAGTTCCTGTACGGAAGATCTCTTTCATCCAGTCAGTTCTGGTAATTCTTCCATCCGGATACAGCTTAGGATTGAAAGCCATTGGTAAACTTCCCAGTTTGCCGGCATTTTCATAGGCTTTGTACATTACGTCCTGAAATTCGGCAGCATTCAGAGATTCTTTCAGCTTCCATGCCTCATTTACTCCGTATTTAACATCAAAATCTACAGTAAGATTTCCTTTTTTCCCTTTCTTAGTGGTAATAAGAATAACACCACCGGAGGATCTTGCTCCATAAATCGCTGCAGAAGCATCTTTCAATACGGATATATCCTGAATATCATTAGGGTTAATGGATGGAGTTCCGTTAAAAACCACTCCGTCCACAACATAAAGAGGTGTCTCTCCATTAATTCCTCCTAAACCACGGATATTTACCTTAGGTGAACCGTTAGGATCTCCCCCTTCATTAACAACAGTTACTCCGGGAGCTTTTCCCTGAAGCACTTCTCCCACTCCGGATAAGGATCTGGAAGTAAGTTTATCCAGTGAAGCCTCCGATACGGCTCCGGATACTTTACTTTTTTTCTGTGTTCCGTATCCTACAACAACAATCTCGTCGATGGATTTTTCTTTTAAACTGTCTTTTTTCTGAGAGAGGAACATCGGTGAAGCTGATATTGCACCAATTAATAATACCCTACCCGTGAAGTAAGAAACTGAGACAGGGATTTTAAATACATTCATGACATCCTTTTTAATTAGATGCAAAATTAGAGCAGCCTTTTCCCTCCCCTCATTAAGAGTTCCTTATGTTTTTATTAAGAAATTTTGGCATTATTAAGAGACAACCTACCACAAAAGAAAATTAACATATTGTTTTTCAACAACATAAACAAATAAAGTAATCATTCGGTTTATATTCCCGGGCATGATTAATATTAACTTTCTTTTAAGTTTGGCATCAATAAGAGACAATAAGCAAAGAAAATAGTCATCTGATTTCGGAAATAATAAATAACGGAGTTCATTTTTCTTTTTTTACATTTGCTGAAAATAGATTTTACTTCACACATTCAGGTTTGGAGAAAAATAAAATAATAAAAAATCTTACGAATTCAATGACCATCATTATAACAGGAACCTCATCGGGAATCGGGTTTGCATTAGCCGAATATTTTGGTAAAAAAGGACATAAAGTATATGGTTTAAGCAGAAAATATACCGAAAGTCAGTATTTCAAGTCTATTCCGACTGATGTTACAGATAACTCTGCTGTTCAGAATGCTGTTTCCGAAGTATTAAAAACCGAAACCAGAATTGATGTTCTGATCAATAATGCCGGAATGGGAATGGTGGGTGCTGTGGAAGATTCTACAAAAGAAGATATTCTGAAACTTTTCAGTCTGAATTTAGCCGGACCTGTACAGATGATGAGTGCTGTGCTTCCTAATATGCGTGAACATAAAGTTGGAAAAATCATTAATGTTTCCAGTATAGGAAGTGAAATGGGACTTCCGTTCCGTGGGTTTTACTCCGCTTCAAAATCTGCTCTCGACAAAGTAACCGAGGCCATGCGATATGAAGTATATCCCTGGAATATTGATGTCTGTTCACTTCATCTGGGTGATATTAAAACCAATATTGCGGATAACAGAGTAATCGCACAGGTGTCCCAGCCTTATAAAAATGTTTTTGACAAAGTGTATGCTTTGATGAACTCTCATGTAAATGACGGAACTGAACCTTTGGAAGTTGCGGAATACATTGAAAAGCTTTTAGGGAAAAATAAATGGAAAGCCCATTATTACTTTGGCAAATTCGGGCAGAAGATCGGGGTTCCGTTGAAATGGATCCTTCCCCAGGGAACGTATGAAAATTTAATGAAGAAATATAATAAACTGGATAAAAATTAGTTGATTGATAGGGCGCATTGTCATTTTGAACAGAATGACATGCAGTGAAGATTTTTTTTGAGATTCCTCAATCCTCATCACATTCAGAACGATAATTTGAAATTACTTTTAAAAATATTTTTTGTACTGTTCTGCGTTTTTACACAAGCGCAGAAAAAGCAGTATTGGCTGATTGATACGGAGACCAAGGTGAAGAAAAAAGTAAAGGACTCTGTTTCTGCAGTCAAGTTTCTGGACTCATTAGCCCAGAGCAATTATTTCTTTACCCGCCTGAAAGATGTAAAAATAAAAGGAGACAGTACCGAAATTTTCTACGATAAGGGGAAAAATTTCAACGAAACGTATGTCAACCTTTCAGATTCCCTCTCTCAAAAACTAAAAATCCAGAAAGATTTTTTCACAAAAAATTTAGATTCCACCAAAAAAAGTATCAACAAGACTTATATTGATGAAGGCTATTCTTTCAGCAGAATCAAATCTAAATATAAAGGGCAGAAGAATGGATACCCCATTGTAGAACTCGATATCAACAAAAATGATAAAAGAACGATTGATGGTTTTGTGGTAAAAGGCTATGAAAAAGTTCCGAAGAGATTCATTAAAAACCTGGAAAAGGAATTTAAAGGTAAAAATTATGATGACAAAAATCTTCTGGCTATCAACAAAGCTTTTCAAAGCCACACTTTTCTGACTTTGGAACGGCAGCCGCAGACATTATTCACCAAAGATTCCACCAGTATTTATCTGTTTCTGGAAAAGAAAAAGACAAACAGCTTTGACGGGGTAATTGGTTTTGGAAATGATAAGACCGATAAATTTACTTTAAACGGTACAATGAATGTCAATTTCAGGAATATGTTCAACGGTTTTGAAACGGTAAATCTCTACTGGCAGCGAAATCCGGATAAGGGACAGACTTTTGACCTTCAGGTGGATATTCCGTATCTGTTTAAATCGAATGTTGGTATGAATACCAAAGTGAATATCTACCGTCAGGATTCTACTTTTGCGAATGTAAAATTCCTTCCTGCTTTTTATTATCATATCAATAACCGCAACAAGATTGGTATCCGTGGGACATTAGAAACCTCAACGATTATTGATACATTGTATGTTCAGGGAAAAGACTACAACAAAAAAGGAATCGGGGTATGGTTTGAAATGACGGAACCCACCGATATTGATCTTTTCCTTTACAAAACAAAGATCAGCGCAGGATATGATTTTCTGACAACAACGTATTCAAAAGATAATATCAAAGCTGCGCAGAACCAATTCTATTTCTTTGGAGAGCATAATTATAATATTTCCGGAAACCATTTCCTGAATATCAAAGCGGAAGGGGCTATAATGGATTCGAAAGTAGAGTTTTCCGCGAATGAACTGTATCGTTTCGGGGGGTGGAATTCTATGCGGGGCTTCAATGAAAACTCCCTCGCCGCCGATTTTTATTATTATGGAAGTTTGGAATACCGGTACCTCATCGGCCATCAGGCCTTTTTCGACTTCTTTGGGCAATACGGACAGCTCAACAATAAATCTCTGAATGTAAAACCCAAACTTTACAGTGTTGGCCTTGGATTCAACTTCTTTATTCCGATTGGGCTGATGAGTTTCCAGCTCTCGAATGGTAATGAGTTCGGAAATCCTTTTAAATTCAATGATATTAAAATCCATTGGGGAATTCTGAGCAGATTTTAAAGAGAAGGGAAGAAAGAAGCAGGAAGATAGAGGTTATTGATGCCCGGGTTCTGCTATCCATTTCTTTTATAAGTAAGAATTAATTATCCCCAGAATTTTATTATTGGAAAATTTAAATTAGAATGATCAGAAGTTCCAACAACTTACCCGCTTCCTACCTTATAATATTACTTATATAATAAAGCAAAATTCACTATATAAAGAATATTTTCACTTTACTTTTCCGTTAATTATTCTTGTTAAAAAGTATTAAAATCGTATTTTTATTTTAATACCACATTAAACTTTACGTAATAGTACGAAGCTAAATTTGCCTTCAAAAAAATGAAGAAAACTCTAGCTACTTTTGCCGTTTTTTTACTTCCTCTTTATTTTACCGCCCAGGAAATCAATATTTCCGGAAATGTAAAATCTGAAAACGGCTCAAGTGTTTCGGGTGTGAACATCACCGACAAAAACACAGGAAAGACCGCTACTACAGATGAAAATGGTAACTTCACTATTTCTGCAAATCCAAAAGATATTCTTGAATTTTTTGCTCCTGATTTTTCTGTTTATACCGTTGAGGTTTCTTCAAAAAAACAGTATTCCGTTGTCTTAAAGAAAGCTAATGAAAAACAGATTGAAGGAGTGGTAATTACCGCTCTGGGAATTGCCAAGAAGAAAGAAAAGATCGGATATTCTACTCAGGAAGTGAGTACCAAACAATTTGAAACAATAACAACTCCAAGCATTGGGAATTTATTCTCAGGACAGGTTGCCGGTCTTAATGTTTCTAATCCTACAGGAATGCAGCAGGCGCCTCAGTTTACATTGAGAGGAAATTCCAATCTTGTTTTTGTAATTGATGGTGTTATTGTAGAAAAGGAAGTTTTCCAGAATTTGGATCCTAATAATATTGAAAACATCAACGTACTTAAGGGTGCTACAGCTTCTGCATTATATGGTTCAAGAGGGCGCTACGGAGCAATTCTGATCACAACAAAAAATGCTAAGAAAAAAGGGTTTTCTGTAGAGTTTTCTCAAAATACCATGATCACAGGTGGCTTTACCAATCTTCCGAAAACCCAGACAGAATATGGAAATGGTTCTCATGGAAAGTATGAGTTCTGGGATGGTGCCGATGGCGGAGTAAATGACGGGGATATGATCTGGGGCCCAAAGTTTGTTCCGGGATTGCAGATTGCCCAGTGGAATAGCCCGATCAGAGATAAAGTAACCGGGCAGGTTATTCCCTGGTATGGCGCTGTAACGGGTACTCAGTATAATGATAAATCAAGATATGAAAGAGTTCCTATTGACTGGAAATATCATGATAACTTAAAAACTTTTCTAAAGCCTGCGGTTATCAACAATAATAACTTTGCAATCAGCTACAGAAACAATAAGGATATCTATCGTTTTTCAGGAAACTTCATGAATTATGATGACAGGGTTCCTAATTCATATCTTCAAAAATACGGAATCAATTTCTCCTCAGAAAATCACCTTGGAGACAAATTGATCTTTGATACGAAATTTAATTTTAATCAGGCTTTTACACCTAATATTCCAAACTACGATTATAATCCGAGCGGACACATGTATACTATTCTGATCTGGATGGGAGGTGACGTAGACGGTAGGGCTCTTAAAAATCATATGTGGATTCCAGGAAAAGAAGGGGTAGCTCAGGCTAACTGGAACTACGCTTGGTATAACAACCCATGGTTCGGGGCGGAATATTATAAAAATCAGAACAGAACAAATATCATTAATGCCCAAACAGGGCTGGAGTACAAAGCTACTCAGGATCTTTCGGTGAAAGGAAAAATCTCCCTCGTTGAAAACCACAGCAAAACGGAGGTATTAAGCCCTTATTCTTATTTCAATTACAGTGCACCGAGAAGTGGAGGTTATATTCTGAGAGATAATAAAACCTGGAACCTCAACTACGATGTTCTTGCTACTTATAAGAAAAAAATATCTGAAAATTTTGACTTTACGATCAATGCCGGAGGTTCTGCATTTTATTATAAAAACAATAATAATGAAATTTCTACGGATGGTCTGAAAATTCCGGAAGTTTATACATTTGAAAACTCTATCGGAGCTCTTAAAAAATATACCTATCTGAAGGAGAAGCTTATTTATAGTGCCTATTCAACAATTGATATTGGGTTATATAATGCTTTCTTTATCAATATTTCCGGGCGTAATGACTGGTCTTCTACTTTGCCTAAAGCCAACAGATCTTACTTCTACCCTTCAGCATCCATCAGTGCAGTGATTTCAAATCTTGTGAAACTGCCGGAGTCTGTCAATATGCTGAAGCTTTCCGCATCATGGGCGAAAGTAGCCTATGACTTCCAGCCTTATTCCATCAGAAATTACTATCTGAATAATAAAGGAATCACATTCAATGGCAATCCTACTTATTACTACCCTACCATTCTGAATGTTGAAAACACGCTGAAACCGGAGCAGACCAAATCTTATGAATTAGGTTTAAGTGCAGGTTTCTTAAATAACAGAATTACTTTAGATGCTACTTATTTCAGAACGCTGGATTATAACAACATCCTTGAATTCCCAAGTGCTGAATCATCAGGGTTTACCTCTCAATATGTAAATGGTAATGAATATACTACAAAAGGGTTTGAAATTTCCCTAGGTCTGGTTCCTGTAAAAACAGCTGACTTCTCATGGAAAACGTTAATCAACTGGAGTACTTATGAGCAAAAGCTGACTTCCATCTATGATAATATGCCGAACTACAAAAACATCAAGCTTGGTGAAAGAATGGACAGCTACTATGATTATACATGGCAAAAATCTCCGGACGGAAAAGTGATCCTTGATGCCAATTCAGGGATGCCGACAAGAGCCAATGCGCCAAGCAACTTAGGTCATTTCAATCCGGACTGGACTTTCGGTTTCAATAACACCTTTAAATATAAAAAATTCACTTTAAATATTGGGATCGACGGAAGTATCGGCGGAGTGATGAGATCGCAGGTTGTTGAAAAAATGTGGTGGGGAGGAAAACATCCTAATTCTGTAGCTTACAGGGATCTTGAGTATGCTAATCCGGGAACTTATTATTTTGTTCCGGACGGGGTAAATTACAACGCCGCTACAGGCCTTTACACTCCACACACCAAAGCAATCAGTTTCCAGGATTGGGCACAAAACTATCCTTATCAGGCAAGGGTAACTCAGGATGAAAGTGAGGAATTTGCAAACGTTTTTGACAGAACTTTCATCAAATTGAGATCTGTGGTTCTGGAATATGATTTCTCTTCTTTATTGAATCCCAGAGGTATGGTAAAAGGTTTCACTGCCAATATTTCTGCTTACAATTTAGCCATGTGGAAAAAGTCAAAGAATCTTTATTCTGATCCTGATTTCCAGGCAAAAACAGAAAATGATATTCAGGATCCGTCCAGCAGATGGTTCGGAATCGGATTTAATCTTAAGTTTTAATTTAAAGTACGTCAATACAATGAAAAATAATATAAATAAGGTGAGCAGGCTAAAAGGCAAATCGGCAAAATGGTTAATAAAATCATTATTTACTGCAGGCATGCTGGCATTAGTGTCATGTGAATCTAATCTTGATAAGATCAATGAAAACCCGAATGACCAGGCCAGTATTGATCCTAAGTTTCTACTGACCTATGTATCAAAATACACATTCCAGGTAAATGGGGATAATATGTATGCTTCAAGAATGATGATTGGGACTGACGGAGAAAATACATATCAGTACATGAAATGGAATGACGCATCTTTCGAAGTTTATACCAAAGGACTTCTGAATACGGTAAAAATGATGCAGGAAGCTGAAAAAATAAACAATAAAAATTATGTGGCTATCGGTAAATTCTTCAGGGCTTATCATTTCTTTAATATCAGTTTAAAGGTGGGAAGTGCTCCCTATTCTGAAGCAGCTAAAGGAGAATCCGGAATTACACAGCCAAAATATGATACCCAGGAAGCTATCATGGCCGGAATTTTATCAGAACTGAAGGAAGCTAATGATCTGATCAATACCAACGATAAAATTGAGGGCGACATTGTTTTCAACGGAGATGCAGCAAAATGGAAAAAGCTGATCAACTCTTTCCGTCTTAAAATTTTAATTACATTATCTAAAAAGACAACGGTAGGAAGCTATAATATCGCTAATGAATTCTCGTCTATCGCGGGAAGCCAGCCTTTGATGGGATCTATTGCGGATAACGGTGAGCTTAAGTTTGCAGATGCAGCAGACAGCAGATATACTATGTTCAACAACAGCGGGTACGGGTCAAGTTTATATATGGCTGATTATTTCATTAATATGTTCAAAGACAGACATGATCCGCGTCTGTTTACCTTTGCAGCACAGACTACAGGCGCTAAGGAAGCCGGAAAAGCTATTACAGATTTTACAGGATATAATGGTGGAAATCCTACTTCTCCTTATTCTGACAATGCAGCCCTGATTACTGCAAAAAATATTTCTAAAGTAAATGATCGTTTTTATAAAGATCCAACCAATGAACCGGCTTCTGTATTAAGCTATTCGGAGCTGGAATTTATTCTGGCCGAAGCAACAGCAAGAGGCTGGATTTCCGGATCTGCAAAAACACATTATGATAACGCAATTAAGGCAAGTTTCAATTTTTATCAGACCTATGTAAAAAATCCGGGACAATATTTCTCAGGCTTTGATGTAAACCAATACCTGACTACTCCTTTGGTTGTATATAGTGATGCGGCTCCACTTCAGACACAGCTGGAAAAGATCATGACTCAAAAATACATGATCATGTTCCATCAGGCACAATGGACTTCTTATTATGATTATCTGAGAACCGGATATCCGAACTATCCGTTAAAAGCCGGAGTAGCAGCTCCATTCAGATTCAGATATCCACAATCAGAATACAGCTACAACAGCAATAACCTGAAAGCAGCTCTGGCAGCTCAGTATGGAGGGAATGATAATATCAACTCCAAACCTTGGTGGTTACAATAAAAAATCTGATTATTTTTATATAAAAACAAAGAAATCGCAGGAAAATCCTATTAACTTGCGGTTTCTTTCTTATTACGATTGAACATGAACAGAAGAGAATTTTTAGAGAAATCAAGTCTTTTATTGGCCGGATTGGGAACTTCAAGTGTTCTTCATCCTTCCATATTAAAAGCTTTAGCCATTGAACCGGCTGCCCAGTCTACTTTTTATGACGCAGAACATGTTGTTATCCTGATGCAGGAAAATCGTTCATTTGACCACGCTTTTGGTGCGCTTAAAGGAGTGCGGGGCTTTTTGGATCAAAGGGCTTTTGTCAAGCAGGATGGCCACTCTGTCTTCTTCCAAAAGGATGACTCCGGGAAATATGCTTCTCCAGCGCGCCTGGATCTTAGAAACACAAAATCTACCTGGATGAGCTCATTACCTCATTCATGGCCTGATCAGCAGAAAGCACTGAATAAGGGAAAATTTGATCAATGGCTCCAGGCCAAAGCTTCAGGAAATAAAGATTACAAAAATATTCCGCTTACATTAGGCTATTACAACCGGGAAGACCTTCCGTTCTATTATCAGTTGGCAGATGCCTTTACGATATTTGATCAATACTTTTGTTCTTCATTAACGGGAACTACACCGAACAGATTATTCCTTTGGTCCGGAACATTGAGAGAACAGCAAAACGGAAAGGTAAAAGCCAATGTTGTTAATGAAAATATTGATTATGATAAAGCGAGACAGGCAAAATGGAAAAGCTTCCCTGAAATTTTAGAACAGCAGAATGTTTCATGGCGAATTTATCAGAATGAGATTAGTCTTCCGAAAGGAATGTCCGGAGAGCAGGAAGCATGGTTAAGTAATTTCACAGACAATCCGATTGAATGGTTTTCAAAGTTTAATGTTAAATTTTCTAAGGGTTATCATCAAAATATTCCCAATATCACTGCTTACCTGAAACAGGAAATTGAAAAAAATCCTAAACAGAAGGAAAGGCTGGAAGCTATGATTGCAGAGCTACAGGAAGACTTGATAAAATATCATCCGGATAATTATGCAAAACTGTCCCAGGAGGAGAAAAATCTTCATGAAAAGGCATTCACCACTAATATTAATGATCCTGATTACTGGAAGCTTGAAATCGGGAAGGATGAAAACGGCGAAAGATTGGTTGTCCCTGAAGGAGATGTTTTGTTCCAGTTCCGGAAGGATGTAGAAGAAAAAAAACTTCCATTGGTTTCCTGGCTGGTAGCTCCTGAACACTTCTCCGATCATCCCGGATCACCATGGTATGGGGCATGGTATATTTCGGAGGTTTTAAATATTCTGACCAAAGATCCTGAAACCTGGAAAAAAACCATATTTATCATCAATTACGATGAAAATGATGGATATTTTGATCATGTACTGCCTTTTGCACCGCCAGTTAACCCAAGCCAGCCCGTGGATATGAACGGAAAAGAAGGTGTGGAATATGTTAACCAGACTCAGGAATACATGAACAGCCCTGCATTAAAGAGTTATGAAAAAGTTGAAGGAACCGTAGGCCTCGGCTACAGAGTTCCTATGATTATTGCTTCACCATGGACAAAAGGTGGTTTTGTAAATTCTGAGGTATCTGATCATACTTCCGTACTGCAGTTTCTTGAGAAATTCATCATGAAAAAATTCAACAAAGATGTTCATGTAGATAACATCAGTGATTGGAGAAGAGCTATATGCGGAGATCTTACATCAGCATTCAATTCATCTAATGTAAAAGCTCCACAAATGGATTATCTTAACCAGAAAGATTATGCTAAAACCATCAATGCGGCCAAAAATAAACCTGTTCCCGATTTGAAATGGTATTCTGAAAACCAGCTTCAACACCATTTACTCGAAATTCAGGAAAGAGGATTGAAACCCTCTAATCCGCTTCCTTATAATTTCCTTGTCAATCTGGAAAATGAGGGTATAAAAATGACTAATTTAAAAGAGAACGGAGTTCCTTTGCTTATATATGACAGAACCCGGTTCAACAGCAATAATTATCATTTTTCTTATGCTTTGTATTCAAAACAGGAATTATCTCATCCGGTACATTCAGGTGGTTATGATTATGAAGTTTTCGGGCCTAATGGTTTTTTCCGAAAGTTTAAAGGAAATTCAGAGTCTCAAATCGAAATAAGCCTGATTAATCATATTTCGAAAAATCAGGTGGAACTGATCATCAAAAATCATAAAACCAAAAATACCATAGCACTGGAAGACCTTTATGGGAAAACAAAAAGATCTGTATCGTTAACAAAGCCGGAAGAAAGGATCGTAATTGATCTGGATAAAAATAAAGGATGGTATGATCTGAAGATATCCATGAATGATTATTTATGGCATTTTGCAGGAAGAATAGAAACCGGTAAAGTTTCGGTCTCAGATCCTCATTGGGCGTAGAAAATATTCAATAATTAATCTATAATCCTGTACAGATTTGTACAGGATTTTTCATTATTCAGTACATAACGCATTATAATATTTTTCAATCATATTACATTACTTTAATAGATAAAACAGTGATATAAAAAATATCATATATTTTTTTCACATTTTGCTGAATTTTGTTATATTCACTTAACTAATTATCAGCATCATGAAAAAACTAAAATTAACTATTGCTCTGTCTTTATTTGCAACTGCTGTATCAGTAAATCTGAATGCTCAGGATACTAATACAGACAACCACACTATCACAATTTCTATTCCGGAAGTTGCTTTGGTAGATATTGAGCCTTCTGCCACGAAAAATATTACATTAGGATTTACAGCCCCAACAGAAGCTGGAAACCCACTAACGCCAAGTGCAGCTAATACTACTTTATGGCTTAATTATTCTTCCATAAAATCTGTTGCAGATCCTACCCGTAACGTTACAGTAAAGCTTAATGCGATCATTCCGGGGATTGATATCCACGTAACTGCTGCTCCGGCTTCTGGCTCAGGTGCAGGGACTTTAGGTACTTCTGCAGGATTACTAACGTTAAGTGCAGCGGACCAGACTATTATTTCGGGTATCGGAAGTGCTTATACGGGAAATGGTGCCAATAATGGGCATAACCTTACATATGCTCTTGCAGCCGGAAGCGGACCTGGCGGAGTAGCGGTCTATTCAGATCTACAGGCAACAGCCACTACAGTAGCCACCGTTACATACACGATATCAGACAATTAGAATTTAAATAAAAATTCAATTCTGCATTTCAAAGACAAGAAGAAATTGTATTCCAGTTTCTTCCTGCTTTTGTATTATCAATTATTTAACTCTAAAATTTATATAATGATCAAGCGTATTCTTTTTTTAATCACTCTGATTTTGCAGTTTAGTTTTCTACATGCCGGCATTGTGGTTCTCAACGGTCTTACGCATTCTTACAAAATAGAAAACGGAAAAGTTTACAAGGGGAAAGTGGCGATTGAGAATACAGGTAATACTCCACAGAGTGTAAAATTATTTTTGCAGGACTTCACTTATCATTCCGATGGAACAATTAATTATACTGCTTTACACGCTAATAAAAGGACTAACGGAGACTGGATTAAACTCAACACGAATTTAGTTACCCTTAAAGCCAAAGAAAAAACAGAGGTATTCTACGAAATTACCGTTCCGGATCAGGTGAAAGATCCCGGAAGCTATTGGAGTGTAATTATAGTAGAGCCAGTAGATGATATAAAGCCTACTGATAAGCAGCCGGGAGTGAGCATCAGCTCTGTTATACGGTATGCTATTCAGGTCATCACAGATTATAACACGGAAAAGGCCAAACCGGACCTTACATTTGAAAGTATCAAAGTAGAAAAAGAAGAAGGGAAGCAGACTGTAAAAATTGCAATAGCCAATAATGGTAATCTCTATTGTAAACCCACTGCATCCATTGAAATCTACAATCGTAAAACTGGAGAAAAAATAGGCACTTTTTCAAGTCTAACGATGGGATTACTCCCTTCTACTTCCAAGACATTTTATATTGATATAAGCAAGGTACCACCGGCCCAATACAAAGCTACTGTAATAGCTACTGACGAAGATGAGAACGCTTTCGCGCTCAATGTGGAACTAGAAGTAAAAAATGATTAGAACCTGGACATTATTTATTATTATATCCTTATTCCCGCTATTTGCTTTTTCTCAACAACAGTCGAACCAATTGGTCAATAAAAGAGATAGCTTAATGCCGGGAATGTCTACTTCTATTCCTTTTACATTGGAGAATCCTTCGACAGAAAATAAAATATATGATATCTCAGTGGCAACTTCAAGCCCGCTCATCAGTCCTATTTTAGCAAAAGGGGAATCTCAGATCGCTCCGCATGAAACATCTGTATATCTTGTTCCTGTACGTATCGCTACAGAAACTGCACAAGGAAACTATTCTGTAACATTGAATATCACAGACCGGTCAAACGGAACATCCTTTACAAAAACTTCACACATTACGGTTTCCGGAAACAGAAAGCTTTCTCTTACGGTGCTGGACTCTCCTGAGTTTACAAGAGCAGGAGAAGCCATCCGTGCTTCCTTCCTTTTAAAAAATAATGGAAACGTAACGGAGAACCTTATTCTTGAAAGCAAAAATGCCATTATTGATCACGATGACGCAATTACTTTAGTGCCTAACGAATCGAAAATTATTACCATTCATAAGGCAACAAATCCCGAACTTGGGCAAAATGAATTTCAGAATCTAAATCTTTCGGTGTATTCCCAAGGTAATCCCAAGGAGAACCAAAGTGTTTATACGAGTACTCAGGTGATCTCTGTAAAACCATCAAATATTGACATTTATCATCGGCTGCCCGTTGCAGCTTCATTGTCTTTTATCGGGATGAAGAATATGGGAGTATATCATGACGGCTTTCAGGGTGAGATTTACGGTAAGGGAACACTGGATAAAGAAAATAAAAATCAGATTGAGTTTCGGGCTGTTACCCACAATCCTGTAGAGTTTAATGCTTTTACACAGTATGAAGAATATTTTGTGAATTACAGACGGGATAATCTTTTTGTTCATTTAGGCGATAAAACTTATTCGTCTTCCTATCTAACCGAGTTTGCAAGATATGGACGCGGGGCAGAGATCCGATATGATTTCAATAAAGTAAGTCTGGGTGGGTTTTATAATCATCCAAGATTCTTCAGAGATATCAAGGATGAGTTTAATTTTTATTCTGCATTTAAGATCCGGAAAGAATCTGAAATTTCTGTAGGATATCTATACAAAATGCCTAGAAAAGAAGACCCTAATTTAGGAAATATAAGATTAGATTCTCAAGCCCATCTGCCTTATGCCAAGGGGAAGTTTAAGATCTCTAAGAATATCAATATCTCCGGAGAATTTGCTTACAGCACAACAGAAAAAACAGAAGGAACGGCTTATATGGCGCAGGCAGAAGTCAGTTTTGAAAGATGGAACGGAAATTTGCTGTATATGAAAGCAAGTCCTGAATTTGCAGGGTACTTTACCAATACGAGTACATTCAGCGGGAATATTCAGTACAGGCTATCCAAGAAGATCAGTGTTTTTGCCAACTATATGCAGGATGCTAAAAATTTCCAGAGAGATACGTTATTTCTTGCCGCTCCTTACAGAAAATATTTTCAATACGGAATTCAGTACAAGTACCTGCCAAGCGGCTTTGTGATTCTTAATAACGGATATCAGAAATATCAGGATCGTCTGGAGCCTAAGCAGTTTGATTATTATGAACGTTTTTTCAGAGTAAGCATCAATCAGCAAATCGGAATATTTCTTGTTAATCTTGAAGGACAGTTTGGAAAAACGGATAATTATCTGACAGGGTTCAATGGCAATTCAAGCTTCTACTCGGCTAATCTTTCTTTTGAAAAATTCAGAACTTCTTTTAATATTTTCGGAAGTTACGGACTTACTTCCCGATATCAGATGCTGAATCAAAAGCAGGTGTATTATGGGGCAAGAATCATCAGTAGATTCTCTGATAAAACCAATATGAGTATTTTTTATCAGAACAATTATATTCCTGAAGAATATTTTAAAGACAGAAATTTATTTGAGCTTGTATTTCATCAACAGTTATTTCCAGGAAATGACCTGGATCTCTCCGGCCGATATTCATTGCAGCGCGGGCAGATAGGAGATAAAGATTTTATATTTTCAATACGATATACATGGCGGCCTAATATTCCGGTGCAAAAAACTGCAGAATACATTTCTTTGTCTGGAAATATAAGCAATCTTGGAATTAAGAGAACTGAAGGCATAAGATTAATGCTAGGCAGTTATTTATCTGTTACGGACAAAGAGGGAAATTATCTGTTTAAAAATGTCATCCCAGGAAATTATTTTCTGGAAATAGACCGTTCTACCACCGAAATCAATGACATTCCGACTGTAACTTTTCCTGCTGCATTATCTCTTGCCAGTAAAGAGAATACTTTCAATTTCGGATTAGCCCCTGCTGCCGGTATACAGGGACATATTGAATGTCTGGAAACAGAAGAGAAAAATCTGAGTGATATTGAATCTTTACAGGCAAAAAAAGGAAAAAAGAAAAGAGAAAGCATTGTTATAGAAGCAGTATGTAATGACCAGACTTATCGTAAAATTTGTTTCATCGGGGATGATTTTGACTTTACGTATCTCAAGCCCGGGGAATGGACAGTGAAACTTTACCGTAACGGTCTTGATAAACGCTATAAAATCTCAACCGATAAATTTCAGTTTACTTTAAAACCTTCGGAAACAAAAAAATTAAGCATTCATATTATCAAACAGCAAATAGAAGTTAAATATCAACAAGAATCCTTAAAAGTAGGATATAACGAAATAAAAAATAAGAAATGATTCTGACACGCTCCATATTATTAGTATCTTTTATTTTGTCCGGATTATTGTATTCCCAGACTAATGTTACTATAGTTTTACCTGTTGTCACATTAATGGACATAGAGCCTGCAGGAAATATTACTTTAAGTTTCACCGCACCTACAGAAGCGGGAAATGCTCTTGGTAATCCTACCCCCAATACTTCAAAATGGATCAATTATACTTCTGCCATTACTTCCGGAGGGCTTACCAGAAGAATTACAGCAGCTGTTAACCAGACCATTCCCGGTGTGAATATCAGATTACAGGCTGCGGCAGCTTCCGGTTCAGGAGGAGGTACATTAGGAACAGCAGCAGCGCAGATTACCCTTAGCACCACTCCAACTACAATTATAAGCGGTATTGGAGGAGCATACACAGGAAACGGAACCAATAACGGACATCGTCTTACAATTTCCCTGGTTCCCGGTACTTATGCCAATTTATCTGCTCAAACCAATACAGCTGTTACTATTGTCTACACCATCACAGAATAAACATGAAACATGAAAATGAATAGCCGTTTCCTCAGAAAAACTTTCTTAAAAAGACATTTATGCATTATCCTTTTAACAGCATGCAGCTGCCTGCGCGCGCAGACAGTAAGCATCTCCGGAAATTGGACTGCCAGTGTACCTACCATTACTGAAGCAGGAAATAACTATACGGGAACTTACGATAATACAACCAGTAATCAAATAGTAATGTCCGGTACATTACCGGGATCTTTTTTAAACCTTCTTACAAGCACGGGTGCGAAAATCAGTATGCATTATGTTTCCAATCCCTGGAACAGCGCTATGGTCCTTGCAGCAAAAAGAACGGGAGGAACTGCCACCATCAACGGAGTCTGCCTTGTTTGTTCTGCTACCATCAACGGTGGAACTAATTACATCACAATACCGGAGGCTACAGATGTAACATTTGTAACGATAACCTTCACCGGACTTTTAGGGCTGAGCAACAGTATAACTCTTTCGGGGATTACTCTCCTGTTGCAAGTATCCGGTGTCTCTGTTACAATTCCTGCGTCTACCTATGGTGCGCGAGTAGTTTTTACGGTAGCAGCAAATTGATACATAATAAAATATAAAGCTAGAAATAAGAAACGCTTTCATAAATACAACTTTACGGTAAAAAACAAATCCTTTTCAGCTATTGAAAAGGATCTATTTTTAAAGGAAAGAATTAGTGTTTTGCCCACCAGAGCGGAGTGAGTACAGCATCTTGTCCTCCCAGCAGTTGTACGGCTTTATCATATCCTGCCTGGTCAGTATTTCTGAAGGTGCTTGGATATTTTAACCTTTGTGGAAAGTTTTTAATAGAGTTCGTCATGTAATTCCCTGAATTCAGATTGGGAAGGTTAACCAAAGGGGCCTCTATTGCAGGGTTCTCAAAAAATGGCAATCCCAGTCTTCTTTGGTCGTTCCATGATTCTAAGGGTAACCATGGCATGTTGGCCAGATATTTCTGGGTAATAATCTTGGTTAATTTATCATTTTTAAATGCTCCGTTTTTATAAATTGTATTCACAGGATATTTAATATCGACAGACACTAAATTACCATTTACAGGATCTTTATATTTCATGATATGACTTACTCCAGGTTCAGTTGTATGACCATAAGAAACTGAAGTTCCATCTCTGTTGTAATCTGTTGAGGTAATATACTGGCCATAAAACTGAGAGACTCCGTTATAAGTAAAATTATCCTGTATTCCTTTGTTATAAGCAGCTTCATCGTTCATTGGAACTGCCCATCCTTTCAATGCCGCTTCTGCCATCAGAAAATAGGTTTCCCAGCTTGCAAAAAATATTCGGGAGTTTTTGCTTTCCCGATATTGTTTACCTAGTGCAGGCATACATCCTACTACATTCCTCAATGCATTTCTCTGTCCTTTTACACCCCAATTTCCAATTGTGTAGGCATTCCAGGTATTAACTGCATTAACTGTGATTTTGGAGTTATCGGCAAAAGTCAAATCACCATAATTTGTTGTAGCCTGATTGGTATAAGTTGGATATAAGGAATAAATCGGACTTGTTAAATCTCCGGGAATATAAAATGTTTTATAGGCTCTTGGATCTATTTTGTTGGGAAGGCCATCCAACCAATATCCAGCACTGGGATCATTCGTCATGGTTGTGAATTGCTGGTCATATTTTATGCCGATATAGTCAGAATTTTTTATAGCTGTATGTTGTGTTACCGGTAATTGATCTGTAGAATTGATTCCTCCTAAACCAATATATAAATTATTAAGTGTTGCTGATAAGATCTGAGAATTCCATTCTCTGGACATCACTCCGGTCAGCGGGTCCCACCCAGGTTTTTCTGCTACCGTAAAATTATCAGAGCTGGTACCGATATACATATTAGAATTGGCAGCTGCTTCAAATTCTGTTTTAGCTTTTGCCGGATCTGCTTCTGAAATTCTCATGGCAATTCTCATTCTCATAGAATTAGCATATTTTACCCACTTACCCCAATTGAAACCATATACCATATCATAAGCATTAGGGTTATTAGGAGCTCCCTGATTGGTATCCATTTTAGCAGCCGCATCTTTTAGTTCGTCTAGAATAAAGTAATAAACATCCTTTTCAGAATTAAATGTTGGATTCGTACCTTGAAATGCCTGAATAGGCTGCGGTCCGAAATTATCAGAAAATTCACTCATCAGATAAGCTCTCCAGATTCTGGAGACCTGAATGATATTGTCATAATAAGGTTTGTTTTGACCTAAAGCCTTCTTTTCATTAGCAACCTGAATGGCGGCATTTGCATTATTCAGCCATTCCGAAATGTATTTCCAATATTCTGAACTCCAGGAATCATCATATGATCCGCCAGCAATTCCTGTTGATAGATGTTGTCTTGCTGCTGTTTTCCAGTACAGTACAAAAACTCTTTCCGCTATATTTGGATCTTGCTGAGCTCCAAGGATTGAATTATTTAAGAAATATTCTGGTTCAGATTTACTAATATCAACAGAAAAGGGATCTTTGTTAATATCTTCAAAATCATTACATGCAGTTAAAACTATTGTGAATGTTAATAAAGGTAGAATATATTTTTTCATGATGTCATTTTTGAGGTTTAAAAGCCTAATGTAATAGTGAATAGATATGATCTTGTTGTAGGAAATGCTAAATTTTCAAATCCTACTGCATTGGAATTGATTGCAAATACAGATTCTGGATCTATTCCTTTTGCCTTACTATAAATCATCCAAACATTATTTGCTGTGAATGAAACCTTTGCACTTTGTAAAGCTAACTTTTGAAATATACTTTTAGGAAAATTATAGGATACCTGAATATTTCTTAATCTTATATTAGTGGCATCATAAATATTTTGTTCTGTGATCCCAAGGTTACCGTTTGTAACAGCAGTCCAATAATCCTGTTGGGTAATTTCTTTAGTATTAACAGTATATCCTCCACCATTCTGTTCTATTACTGCATCTACAACCAAATTGTCACGTCTGCCTCCTGGAGCTGTATCCCTGGCAAGTCCTGCTTTTTGTAATGCGGCTTGTGTTGATGAGAAAAATTTACCTCCTATTCTTCCATCTATTAGAAAAGAAAGCCCAAAGTTTTTATAAACAAAACTATTTGTAATTCCAAATAAAGCTCTTGGATTCTGATCTCCCAAATAAGCCATTCCTCCTGATTGAGGCAATCCATTTCCATCTACGATTAATTTACCAAAATAGGGACTGTTGGGATCTTCCACTCTCAAAAATTTAGTGCCATAAATAGTCCCGTAAGGTCTTCCTACTTCAGCAAAAAAGCCTACATTATCAAATCCTCCTAAAGGATATATGGATACCTGATCATTAATTTCGTCGATGACACTTTTCAACTTAGAAAAGTTTGCATTTACGTTCCAAACAAAATTATCGTTTCTAAAAATATCTGAATTGGCAACTACTTCAATTCCCCTATTATGAAGTCCTCCCGAACTTATCTTCATCTTTTCATATCCGGAAAGAGGGTTCATTGGCAAATCGATGAGTTGTTTTGTTGCATTATTATTAAAATAACTCACGTCTAAAGAAATCCTATTAAAAAATTTAAGATCAACACCAACTTCAAAAGTCTTCAATTTCTCAGCCTGCAAATTTGCATTGTAAAGAATTTTCTTCCTACTCAATATAATATGTCCGTTTGGATCTGTAGAAGGAACATAATCATTATACAACTCATATGGATTAAGAGAATTACCTGTTATTGCATATGCCGCACGCAGTTTAGCAAAAGTTAGTATTTTGGAAGTCTTTCCATTCATCTTATTCAACATTTCCGTTAGAACTAATGAGGTGCTTACAGAAGGATAAAAGTATGATCTGTTTTCAACACTTAAAGTAGAAGACCAGTCGTTCCTTGCTGTAGCATTAATGAACCAATATCCATCATAGTTGATTTCTGCGGAAGCAAAAACCGAATTGATTTTTTTCCACAAGTCAATTTCATTATTGGCTATTGCTGCGAGATCACTTGTATTGCTTACGCTAAAAACATTGGGAAGGATAAGATTTTGTGTAGTAAAATACATTGCCTTAGTTCTGCTCTCCATCATTTGACCATATAGAGAAACTGATCCTCCCCACTTCCCAAATAAATTATCTTTTTTAGCAGTAAGGCTGGCTATATAATTATTTTCATAGAATTTTTCTTCATTTGTTGCATATGAATTTTTACGTGAAGATCCCGTCCAAACTCTGGCATCAGAATTTAATGAATAAAAATCTGTTCCTACTCTTACATCAGCACTTAACCAGTCATTGAATTGATATTTAAGGAAACCATTTAATACGAATCTATCTTTTTTATCGGCATTAAGAGCATTGTAAGCCGTCCAGTAAGGATTAATAGCATTGGGGCTTATCCAGCGTGAGTTGACTTCATTCTGAGTCTGTCCTTCACGATAATCCCTAACATCAATATTTTGGGGCATAAGCAGCAAAACAGGATAATAATTACCCTCGCCCTGTCCTCCTGAAGGTCTGTTTTTTGCCTTAGTACTTATATATTGGGCTTTCATCTCAGAAGTCCATCTTTTATTGGCTCCAAAAGTTGAGTTCATTTTAGCCATGAAATTGAATCTCTCATATTTTGAGTTGGGAATCTGGCTGTTATCATTTAAATAAGCTGCAGAAGTATATAAGCTAGAACCTTCTCCCAAGTTACTTTGAAAACTCAGATTATGCTGAGAATTAATACCTGTCTTGAAAAAGTTTTTCAGATTATCATATACTTTTCCTGTAATAGCAGGCCCCCAGGAAGAGGTATTTTCACTTTTATCAGGATCAAATGCTCCAAAACTGCCTCTGCCAAAACTCTGCTGCATATCAGGCTTCATAAAAATAGTTTCGAATCCTAAACTTGTTGAATAATTAATTCCTAATCCTCCTTTTTTCTTACCAGTTTTAGTTGTAACCAGAATAACTCCGTTACCTCCCCTCGAACCGTATAATGCAGAGGCTGCTCCTCCTTTAAGAACTGAAATACTTTCTATATCATCAGCGTTCAGATCACTAAGGCCATTACCCATATCGAGATCCGGATTCCAGAAATCATTGTTATAGTTTCCATCATTTTTTCTAGGCTTAGAACCCAGGTTGTTGCTTAAGGGTACTCCATCTACAACAATTAAGGGCTGATTGTCTCCTTTAAACGAATTAAACCCCCTCAAGTTTATCCTTGATGAAGATGCGGGTCCAAAGCCTGCTTTTATAACCTGAAGCCCCGAGACTTTACCAGCTAAAGCATTTGTTACATTAGTTTCTTTGGCATCAACAAGCGTCTGTCCTTTTACATCCTGAAAAGAGTATCCTAAAGCCTTCTTTTCTTTTTTAACACCATAAGCCGTAACAACTATTTCATCAATCCTGGAAGTTTTAGTAGAATCTGCGACTTGCCCGTACAATCCGTTAAGACAAAAAAATACAGATTGAAACATTCCAATCCTAACTATTGTTTTATTCATAAATTATATAATGTGATTTAACACAAATATAATATTTTAACACTATTTAACAACAAACAATATGAATCCTAACAAGTTCAATAAAAAAAAATCATATATGAATCATAATCAACATGTTCAATAATAATAAATTTATATTTTTACTTAAAACTATCAGATTAATGAACAAATTTTCAGGCAATAATAATTACAAATAGGAAACTGAAAGTCCAAATGATAGCTGAAAAGTTGAATTAGCTTAGCTCCCTTCGGGATGACAAAGTGGGAATGGTAAACGGTAAAAAGTGGAATACAAAAACAAAAAAGTATAGACCAAAAAAAAGTCTCATGCAATATGCATGAGACTTTTAAAAATAAAATAAAAACTGGCGGCGGCCTACTCTCCCGCGTTAGCAGTACCATCGGCGCTGGTGGGCTTAACTTCTGTGTTCGGAATGG
>NZ_VWWP01000017.1 GCF_011752975.1 Chryseobacterium sp. Tr-659
GCTGTGACGGCGTGCCTTTTGCATAATGAGCCTACGAGTTAATTTTACTAGCGAGGTTAAGGTATTAAGTACCGGAGCCGGAGCGAAAGCGAGTCTGAATAGGGCGCATAGTTAGTAGGATTAGACGCGAAACCTTGTGATCTACCCATGGGCAGGTTGAAGCTCTGGTAACACAGAGTGGAGGACCGAACCGGTTGACGTTGAAAAGTCTTCGGATGACCTGTGGGTAGGGGTGAAAGGCCAATCAAACTGGGAGATAGCTCGTACTCTCCGAAATGCATTTAGGTGCAGCGTCGTATATAAGTTTATTAGAGGTAGAGCTACTGATTGGATGCGGGGGTTTCACCACCTACCAATTCCTGACAAACTCCGAATGCTAATAAATGTTCTACGGCAGTGAGGGCATGGGTGCTAAGGTCCATGTCCGAGAGGGAAAGAACCCAGACCAACAGCTAAGGTCCCCAAATATATGTTAAGTTGAAGCAACGCGGTTGGACTGCATTGACAGCTAGGATGTTGGCTTGGAAGCAGCCATTCATTTAAAGAGTGCGTAACAGCTCACTAGTCGAGCGGTCCGGCATGGATAATAATCGGGCATAAACATATTACCGAAGCTATGGATTTGTATTTAATATACATCTGGTAGGAGAGCATTCTATTTGCTTAGAAGCAGTACTGTGAGGTATTGTGGAGCGTATAGAAAAGAAAATGTAGGCATAAGTAACGATAAAGCAGGCGAGAAACCTGCTCACCGAAAGACTAAGGCTTCCTCAGCCATGCTAATCAGCTGAGGGTTAGTCGGGACCTAACGCGAACCCGAGAGGGGTAGTGGATGGACAATGGGTTAATATTCCCATACTTGCTCACGAATAAAGGGGACGGTTGGATGTAGCTGCTGGAGACTGACGGAATAGTCAAGGCCTAGCCTTCGGGCGAAGCTGCTGCAGTGTAATCCGATCCAAGAAAAGCCGAAGTGAAGCAACCCGTACCAAAACCGACACAGGTGGTCGAGGAGAGAATCCTAAGGTGCTCGAGTGAGTCGTGGCTAAGGAACTAGGCAAAATAGTCTCGTAACTTCGGAAGAAGAGACGCCAGCAGCAATGCTGGCCGCAGTGAAGAGGCCCAGGCGACTGTTTATCAAAAACACAGGACTCTGCTAAATCGAAAGATGCTGTATAGGGTCTGACACCTGCCCGGTGCTGGAAGGTTAAGGAAGGTGCTTAGAGTTAAATCGAAGGCATTAACTGAAGCCCCAGTAAACGGCGGCCGTAACTATAACGGTCCTAAGGTAGCGAAATTCCTTGTCGGGTAAGTTCCGACCTGCACGAATGGTGTAACGATCTGGGCACTGTCTCAGCCACGAGCTCGGTGAAATTGTAGTATCGGTGAAGATGCCGATTACCCGCAATGGGACGAAAAGACCCTGTGAACCTTTACTATAACTTCGTATTGACTTTGAGTAAGTAATGTGTAGGATAGGTGGGAGGCTTTGAAGCAGGCACGCTAGTGTTTGTGGAGCCAACGTTGAAATACCACCCTTTACTTACTTGGAGCCTAACTTCTCTTAGAAGGACATTGCGTGGTGGGTAGTTTGACTGGGGTGGTCGCCTCCAAAAGAGTAACGGAGGCTTTCAAAGGTACCCTCAGCACGCTTGGTAACCGTGCGTAGAGTGTAATGGCATAAGGGTGCTTGACTGTGAGACCTACAAGTCGATCAGGTGCGAAAGCAGGACATAGTGATCCGGTGGTTCCGTATGGAAGGGCCATCGCTCATAGGATAAAAGGTACTCCGGGGATAACAGGCTAGTCTCCCCCAAGAGCTCACATCGACGGGGAGGTTCGGCACCTCGATGTCGGCTCGTCACATCCTGGGGCTGGAGAAGGTCCCAAGGGTTGGGCTGTTCGCCCATTAAAGTGGCACGCGAGCTGGGTTCAGAACGTCGTGAGACAGTTCGGTCTCTATCTATTGCGGGCGTTAGATGTTTGAGAGGGCTTGATTCTAGTACGAGAGGACCGAATTGAACAAACCTCTGGTGTATCAGTTGTACCGCCAGGTGCACCGCTGAGTAGCTACGTTTGGAAGAGATAAGCACTGAAAGCATATAAGTGCGAAACTCGCCTCAAGATGAGACATCTTTTAAGGGTCGTTGTAGATGACGACGTTGATAGGCTACAGGTGTAAAGACAGTAATGTCATAGCCGAGTAGTACTAATTACCCGTAGATTTATAGCCTATGGTTGCTGTAATCTAGAATATAATATATAAATAGACAAGTACTTTATGCGCAGTAAAGGTTTTGTCTTTGTGAAAGTTTTTATCGCTAAAAACAGATATCAGAAGTAAGACATCAGGTATCAGACTTAGAGTCTGTGATGTGAAATTTATTCTCTGCTATCTTATATACAACCTTTAGGGTGGTTTTAGCGGTGGGGCTCACCTGTTCCCATTCCGAACACAGAAGTTAAGCCCACCAGCGCCGATGGTACTGCTAACGCGGGAGAGTAGGCCGCCGCCAGTTTTTATTTTATTTTTAAAAGTCTCATGCATATTGCATGAGACTTTTTTTTGGT
>NZ_VWWP01000018.1 GCF_011752975.1 Chryseobacterium sp. Tr-659
CTCTTTTCTTAATCCTTGTCTCTCTCAATCCCTTTACTAATTTCTAGTGGGTTTTGTATTTTTATATATCAACCAAACAAAAAACTAAAGCTTGAACTTTAAGTAAGTTCTGTATCTTGCGATACTTGTTTTTTTATCGTCTAACGACGCTCTAAAATGAGATGTTCCAGCCGCACCTTCCGGTACGGCTACCTTGTTACGACTTAGCCCTAGTTACCTGTTTTACCCTAGGCAGCTCCTGTTACGGTCACCGACTTCAGGTACCCCAGACTTCCATGGCTTGACGGGCGGTGTGTACAAGGCCCGGGAACGTATTCACCGCGCCATGGCTGATGCGCGATTACTAGCGATTCCAGCTTCATAGAGTCGAGTTGCAGACTCCAATCCGAACTGAGACCGGCTTTCGAGATTTGCATCACATCGCTGTGTAGCTGCCCTCTGTACCGGCCATTGTATTACGTGTGTGGCCCAAGGCGTAAGGGCCGTGATGATTTGACGTCATCCCCACCTTCCTCTCTACTTGCGTAGGCAGTCTCACTAGAGTCCCCAACTTAATGATGGCAACTAGTGACAGGGGTTGCGCTCGTTGCAGGACTTAACCTAACACCTCACGGCACGAGCTGACGACAACCATGCAGCACCTTGAAAAATGTCCGAAGAAAAGTCTATTTCTAAACCTGTCATTTCCCATTTAAGCCTTGGTAAGGTTCCTCGCGTATCATCGAATTAAACCACATAATCCACCGCTTGTGCGGGCCCCCGTCAATTCCTTTGAGTTTCATTCTTGCGAACGTACTCCCCAGGTGGCTAACTTATCACTTTCGCTTAGTCTCTGAACCCGAAAGCCCAAAAACGAGTTAGCATCGTTTACGGCGTGGACTACCAGGGTATCTAATCCTGTTCGCTCCCCACGCTTTCGTCCATCAGCGTCAGTTGTTGCTTAGTAACCTGCCTTCGCAATTGGTGTTCTAAGTAATATCTATGCATTTCACCGCTACACTACTTATTCCAGCTACTTCAACAACACTCAAGACATGCAGTATCAATGGCAGTTTCACAGTTAAGCTGTGAGATTTCACCACTGACTTACACATCCGCCTACGGACCCTTTAAACCCAATAAATCCGGATAACGCTTGCACCCTCCGTATTACCGCGGCTGCTGGCACGGAGTTAGCCGGTGCTTATTCGTATAGTACCTTCAGCTACCCTCACGAGGGTAGGTTTATCCCTATACAAAAGAAGTTTACAACCCATAGGGCAGTCGTCCTTCACGCGGGATGGCTGGATCAGGCGCTAACCCATTGTCCAATATTCCTCACTGCTGCCTCCCGTAGGAGTCTGGTCCGTGTCTCAGTACCAGTGTGGGGGATCACCCTCTCAGGCCCCCTAAAGATCGCAGACTTGGTGAGCCGTTACCTCACCAACTATCTAATCTTGCGCGTGCCCATCTTTATCCACCTCAGTTTTCAATAAAAAACGATGCCGTCTCTTATATTATGGGGTATTAATCTTCCTTTCGAAAGGCTATCCCCCTGATAAAGGCAGGTTGCACACGTGTTCCGCACCCGTACGCCGCTCTCTCTGTTCCGAAGAACAAATACCGCTCGGCTTGCATGTGTTAGGCCTCCCGCTAGCGTTCATCCTGAGCCAGGATCAAACTCTCCATTGTATGTTTGTCTGACTCACTCAAAGTTTTTTAACGCTTTAGTTTTTCCTTACTTGGTTGTTATATTGTATGTCAATGATCTTTATATCTTCCGCTTTATAACGTAGCAATCTTCTCTGTCAGTGTCGCTCCGTATTTGCGAGTGCAAAAGTAAAACTTTATTTCGTAATGACCAAATGTTTTGAAAGAAAATTTTAAAGTTTTTTAAGTAACCTTAAGCTCTCTCTTAACCCTCAATCTCCTACTCCTGCGCTCCCATTATTTGGGACTGCAAAGATACAAACTCTTTTTTATCTCACAACTTTTATTTGATAAAAAGTTAAAGTTTTTTTT
>NZ_VWWP01000019.1 GCF_011752975.1 Chryseobacterium sp. Tr-659
TACTCCTGAGCGGAAGGATTGCTGTCTTTCTGGTAAAAGCCTGCGGTAAGCCTGTTCAGATTATCATACACATAACCGTATCTTCTCAGATTGTCATTGGTAACTGTGGATGTTTTCCAATCGATCTCTGCGATATTTCCGTTGTACCTTGGTTTTACTTTTTGATTCGGGTAGTTGGTATTAGGGACTTCTAAACCTTCTACATTGTTGTATTTGATCTCGTATCCAAATAACTTCCCACCCAGATTTTTAGGATCATTGATCTTGGTCATCCAGCCTCGGATATTATAGGCATAATCTACATTCTGTAAAGGGCTTGAAAGGGTTCCTCCTACTTTTTTATTGGTCAGCTGCGATAGTTCATTGTAGGTATTCTGCACCAGAATTTCAACAGGCTGATTATCCACCTGATGTTTATGAACTAATAACCGGTTTTGATGATCGTATTCAAAGGTTTCTGTGATGGTTCTTTCGGTATCGGTGTTTAAACGTTTATGTCGGGTAATGGTTTGCCGGGGAACTCCCGCAAAATCCAGTTTGGATTCTGTTCTGGTATATCCTCCCAGATGATTGATGGAATGGGTTGCTATTGCTCTTCCTTTCTGGTCATAATACGTGTAGCTTTTTGTCCAGTTATCATCTTCGATGTTTTTTACGAAGCTCATGACAGGAAGTCCTTTGGTGCTTCTTCCGTCAGAAGTTGGAGTTTCAGTCAATACAGGTTCTCCCTGGATGCTTGAAGGGAAAGAGGGACTGAAACTATATGCAGGGTAACTGTCATAATAATTAACGGACAGTAATTTAACCCAGACAACATTGGGATAGGTTCCATTGGGATCATAATAAACATCCATGCCTTCTCTGTTAAAGAATGGGAAATTGGTTCTTTGAACGTTATTGGTAGGGAAATTATTCACCAATGTCTGTTCGGAAGATCTTGCTCCACCCTCGGATATTCCTGTAAAAGCAACCCTTCCAAACTGATCATATTTGGTATAGAGCCATTGTCCTTTTTTCTTTAATTCTGTATCCTGAGTGCCTACAAGTCTGTCCTGTTTGTCATACAGCATGTATTCCCAGCCTTTTCCAGGTAGTCTCTTCTCTACCAGCCTTCCTTTTCCATCGTAACGATACTGATAACACAAGGTATTAAGCAGCTCTTCGGTTGGTGTCTGATGAACGGCTTTGGGTGGGATCACAAAGGCTAACTGATCGTATTCATTGTATATATAATACGTGTCTACATGTTCTGTAGAGCTCAGGATCTTTTTTACTAATATTACCTGACCTTTACCATTCTTGAATTCTACGGTTTCATTTCCGTCTTCATCTTTTACAGAATTTTTATAGAGCTGGTTAGGGGCATAGATTCCAGGAGCAGATAAAACACTTTTGGTAGCACCGTCTACCCAGTTTGTTGTAATTGTATAACGGTAAACTTCATTGAATCCATTGGTATCATAACCCAGTTTTACAGGTTTGGTATCCCAGGCATTACCTACCTGTTTTTGTTCTAATATCCTGTCTAAAGGGGAATTTTCAAACTTCTTTTCGGAATAGATCTTTTCATTCCCATACGTGGTGGGGTAAACGCCCAACGGACCGGAATAATAGGCTCCGCCTCCTGTGGAAGATTGTGGTACGGGAAGGTAATCTTTTGCCTGTCTTCCAAATTGATCGTATTCGATATGGGTTACCACATCTTTTTGCAA
>NZ_VWWP01000001.1 GCF_011752975.1 Chryseobacterium sp. Tr-659
ATCCTAAAGCGATAATGATCCATATGGCGATGAACAGTTCCCTTTTCAGGAAGAATGTTTTCGAAACCAGATCCGCTTTAGACAAGAACTTGAGAGCCAGAGCCAGTTCCACAAACCCTAAAACCACTTTTACCGTATTCATCCATCCACCGGATTTCGGCAGACTCTGCAATGCCTGCGGGAATAAAGCCAGCAATCCGAAAACAATCGCCCATGCCAGTCCGAATCCTGCCAGAGCAAAAGTCAATAACATCGGCACGTTGGAAGATCCCGTTACCGCGCTTCCCAGTAAACTTCCCAGAATAGGGCCCGTACACGAGAAAGAAACAATAACCAGAGTTAAAGCCATGAAGAAAATCCCAATGATGCCTCCCGCTTCCTCCGCCTTCGAAGATTTGTTGGCAATAGAACTCGGCAGCGTAATATCATAATACCCGAAGAAACTTCCGGCAAAGAAGATAAATATAATAAAGAAGACAATATTGAGCCATACACTCGTAGAAATCTCATTGAAGATATTTCCTGCAATTCCGTCAATAATATGGAAGGGGATGCTTAATAAAATGAAGATCAGCAGGATGAAAAACCCATACATAAGAGCATCTCTTTTACCCTTTGCCTTATTCTTGCTTCCTTTAGTGAAGAAAGAAACCGTAAGCGGGATCATCGGGAAAACACAAGGCGTAAGCAAGGCAATCAGCCCTCCAATAAAGCCTAAGAACAGATAGGTCCAGTAGTTTTCATCCATTTTTTCAGCCGCCGTACCACAATCCGTTAAAGGATTTTTGAAATCAATTGTTTCAATTTTCAGTTTCTTAGGATCCAGGGCAGACGTTTCAGAAATGGTCATTTCCTGCTTTGCGGGAATCTCAGTAACAGTTTCCGTAGTTTTTACAGAATCTTTTCCCTTCTGGGCAATTTCTTCAGCCGCCGGATCTTGCGTTACCCCTTTTGGAGTCACTTTCTGATTAAACTCTAACGTATTGGGAGCCAGGCATACCCTGTCATCACAAGTCTGATAAGTAATTTCAGAAGTAACCTCCGCAGGCTTTGTGGGATCCTTTAATTTGAATTTCTGCTTAAACCCTGCCGCATTAGAATAATACACAATAGTCCCTCCGAAAGCCTCCGAAAACTCTTCGTGTTTTTTTCCCGCTTCAGTAAACTTTCCTATGAGTTCAATATTCTTTCCGGACACTTTATACTCGGTAGGAATCCCTGTATCTTCCGGAAGATCCTTGGAATAGATATGCCATCCGCTTTCCATGGTGGCATTGAGAACCGCTTCGTACTGGTTATTCCCCAGATCGTTGATGGTGAATTTAAACTTAACAGGATTTTTTATCTGTGCATTAATTCCCGTTGCTAACACCAGCAGAATTAATAAAAACCAATTTCTAAATTTCATTTTTTCGTTTCATTAAAAATTTTGAGACTCCATTTTGTTTTCTTATCCTTTGCCCATTTCTATTTTGTCTGAAAACTTTCCATGAATGGAATTGTAGTCTTCAGTAGGTATATATTTTTTTGCTTCGCTAAAATAGATAATTTTTTGTCCCTAAAAAACTTAGAAACTCTCTTTTTTAAGCTTGAAGTGCAAAATATTCAGTCTTTGCCATCATTAAAATAGAAGTATCACTTTCTTTATTATTTAAAATGATTATTAATTTTGTCAATTCTGTTGATATACTGCGCAATAAATATTTTTTTGATTAAAATCTGACATTATATTCGAGGGTTGCTATGAAACTTCTCGTTAAGCCGTCAGGTCTTGTATCTCGGGTTAAAAATGGTGCTCCCAAGTTAAGTTGGAGAGCGTGATTTTGATTAATATCATAATCTAAAAAAAGATTTCCATTCATTGTTAATCCCTGAGACCCTTCAATTTTTTGTTCTATCCCTGATGTAGTGGTGAACTTATCACGGGATAAGTGATAAATATTCAATAAGCTCGGCGTAACCCGGAATTGGTGTGTAATTCTGAAGGGATAAGAAGCTCTGAACAAAAGATCACCACTGCGTTTAAAATCTTTAGTGCTTTGAAAGCCTCTCCATATTGAATTCTCCGGACTATTTTCAGCAATAAACTGATTGTTGTTTTGTGTTAATGGTTGTTGTAAAGCAACAGCCAGCTGAAGCTTTTTGATTTCATACCCAATTCCAACAATCATATCCCAGGTTCCCAGACTGGACTGATAATCCATTGGTAAAATCTGTCCGTTTTTAGCTGTATTTCCATCTGTTAAAGGAATTTTGGTCCCTAATGTGAATGAGATGTTTTTGCTTGGCCGGTAATTGGTGGTTAAATAGATATCCGACAACCCAAAAGTATTTACGCCGTTTCCGTTTTGTGATAATGCGGATGCTTTAATACTGACACTCAGTTTTGAATTTACCTCCCTGTTATATTCTAAATAAGGACTGTATATACTAATGGAGTGGTCTGCTTTACCAAAAGAGAATCCAGCTTTGAATTGATTCTTATATAGAGATGTAGAATCATGATCATTTCCCGGTTTTAAACTGTTTACCGTACAGAAACCTGCATCGCTACACCCTTGCGCATATAATGATACAGGAATCGAAGCTGCAAAAAGAATACATAATAATTTTAAATACTGATTTTTCATATTGATGTTTTTTTAGAATTGAAATAGAATTAATTAAGTGTTCAATCAAGACAAAAGATGTTTACAAAAATCAATGTAAATTTTTTAAAATATCTTCTATGGACGCTCTGTTTTTATAGTCTGGGTCAAAATGTCTCCATGTGATTTCTTTGTTTTCATTAAGAATGAATGTTGCAGAAACAGGAAGCCTGCCTGAATTATCAGATCTGCTTTTGGTAAAATCATCCTTTAGTCTTGAGGTATAGAAACCCAGGGTTTCACTGTTGGGAGTATATAGAACATCAAAAGCCTCCGCAATTTTATAACCTTCATCATATAAAACCGTGTAGTCGGTTTTTGTTTTACTAATGGTCTTTTCTATGAATTCAGGCTTTTCCGGAGAAATAATAACAAGTCTGGCATTTTTAGATTTTAGTTCAGGAGCCAGGTTTTGTAATGTTTCAATGTATTTATTACAATAGGGACACCATTGTCCTCTGATAAAAACAATAATCAGCTTTTGATTTTCTTTTGATGAAGAAAATGTATTACCCAGGTGATCTTTGGCTGTGAAATTATCAATTTTATCACCAATCATTTTTCCTTTTACCTGATCTAAAGTTTTATCAGACTGGTCCGTTTTCTTTCTCAGAACAGAAGCTCCGACTTCTAGAAACTGTGCAGGGTTATAATACCCGAAATCATATTGAACCAGTTCGCCTTTTGGATCCAGAAATAAAAAAGACGGATAGTTGACCACTTTAAATTCTTTTGCCAGTTTTACCCCTTCTTTTTCTGCGTCAATAGCAAGGCTCACAAAATTTTTATTAAACATCTCTCCGATTTGGGGATCAGTGAATGTTTTTTTTGCCATGAGTTTGCAGGGGCCGCACCAGGTGGTGTACAGATCAATGAAAATAAGTTTATTCTCTTTTGCCGCAGTTTTTTTCGCTGTTTCTAAATCAATCTTTTGAAAATTGATACCGTTACTTTGTGCATACATTGAAACTCCTGCTAATATGAAGAGGTTCAATACAATCTTTTTGAACATAATATTGTTTTATATTATATTCTCATAAGAAGAAAAAAATCACCCGTTAAATCAATAATTTATTTTAATCTACTGAAAATCAGCGGAAAAAGTTTTATCTTTAATTTTTCTGATTTGCTCTACACATTTATATTTTTGGTTCTGAGCATTGTGTTTGCTTGAATATTGATATTTGTTCTGGATTTCCTCAATACTTTTATTCTCAACAAAAATATCATGGATCAAATTTTGGCAATGGGAAGAAATAGACTTAACATATCCTAGAATTTTTTCCCAATAATATTTTTCGTCCTCAATAGCAGCACTGATTTCATGCTGGTGTTCCAGGAAATAATCTTCAGGAGATGTAATGTAGAAGTTTTTGTTTTTTAATTTTTTCAACCACAGGTTTTTAGAAATTCCGATGATATAATTTCCCAGGCAGGTTTGGGCCTTAAAATGGTCTGCATTGAGTTTTTCATAAAGAATAAGCAAAGAATCCTGGAAAATATCTTCTGCATCTTCTATATTTCCACTATTCTTAAGGATGAATTTTTTGGTGTACCTGAAATACTGTTGGTATAAAATCCCAAAAGCGATATTACTGTCTTTCTTAAAGTCATCTATAGCTACAGAATTAGTTGTTCTTCTATCCATCTTACTGTTACCTTTTTTTGAGTATTTCTATCAGCCTGAAACCTTCGATCTTGCCTTAAAGGAATCACACCAAGGATTTGATTGTCAGCATTACATAATAACCATATCTTTTCCTTATTAAAAACAGATAATTTCGTGTCCCTGAGAAATTTTGAAACTTTCTTTTTCCCGGAAAAACCTGATGGATAAAAAAGATCCCCTTCTTCCTGTTTTCTCAGATACAAAGGAAATTGAAGCAGCTCTGCGTCAAAGTCCCATTCAAAATTCTTGTTGTTGTATTCGTTTATACCTTGAACCAAATCTTGAAGGTTAATATGAATCTGATCTTTTGAAGTATCAAAATGATCAATCAACAGTATTTTTGTTGGAACTTCCGGGGCGTTATTTCTATTTACCAATATCAGTTCATCGCGATTAACAATCAATTGATATTCTTTTGAAAAAAAAGAGCTGTTGTTTTCTGCTTTAAAAATTTTAGGAATTTCTTCTTCCTGGTTAAACCCGTATTTTTTTAGGATTTCAAATTTGACAAAATCATTTTCCTGATCCAGCTTATCTTTTGATAGGATTTTATGGCTTAGGTTAAATAAAGTAATGCGATCTTCAATCTCCTGAATTTGTTTTTGAACAAAATCTTTGGTTTGATTCAGGTAAAAAGAACTTTTTTTGAAGTTATCAAGGAAGTGGTCATTTGTTTCCAGTAATGCCGGAACGATCTTGTTTCTGATTTTATTTCTCAGGTAATCATTTTTTTTATTCGAAAGATCTTCCCGAAATTCAATATTATTCTGTTCTGCAAACTGATAAATTTCGTTTTTTGAAAAACTTAAAAGTGGGCGGAGGATCGCATTGTCATTAGCCGGGATTCCACTTAAACCATTGATGCCGGCAGCCTTGGAAAGGTTAATGATAAAAGTTTCCAGCTGGTCGTTCAGATGATGGGCGGTAACAAGGAATTCCAGATTTTCTTTTTCCTGAATTTCTTTAAAAAAGTTATATCGAAGCTCTCTGGCCCAAAGCTGAATAGAATTTTCAGGCTTCTGATCCTTTTCCGAAACTTCATACCCATGAAATTTTATATGATTTTTCTCACAAAAATCCTGTACCACCTTTTGATCCAGATTCGAATCTTTACCACGAAGTTTATAGTTAATATGAGCCACCTGAATTTGATACTTTGAACGCTGGAATTCAGTGCTAAGGTCCTTGAATAATGAGGCGAGAACCATAGAGTCTGCACCTCCGCTTACCGCCAGAAGATACGTGTGATTTTCAGGCTGATAAACGAGATTTTTTAATTGGTTGATAAAGCTTGATTTTTCCAACATAGATGTGGAGAATTTCTTTTATGCAAAGATAACCCATATAATTCAATTGATTTTTCCTAACTTTGAGTAGTCTAAAAATGATTACTTATGAAGATTTTAAAAATTTTAGCAGTTTCTGCAATGGCGCTGGGGATGACTTCTTGTGTCAGCAAAAAGCAGTATGATGCTTTAAGCACAAACTATAAGCAATGTATTGAAAACATCGGAGAAAGACAAAGAGAAATTCAGGATTTGAAATCTCAGAATTCAGCATTGGCAGGTGAGAATAACTTACTTAAAAGCCAGCATGATGCTTTAAAATCGTCTCTTGATGCATGTCTTTCCAATACAGGAAAAAGTTCTGCTAACATTGATAAACTGGTAGGCGAGATCAATGCTTCCAATTCTTATATCAAGCAGTTGATTTCAAGCAATGCGAAAAACGATAGCTTAAACCTTGCATTGTCTAACAAACTGAAGAGATCTTTGGATAATGTATCTGATCAGGATGTACAGGTAAAAGTGCTGAAAGGAGTGGTAATGATCTCTCTTTCTGATAAAATGTTATACAAAACAGGAGATTACAACATTCTGCCTGCCGCTCAGGAAGTGTTAGGTAAAGTAGCAAAAGTGATCAACGATTACGATAAATACTCTGTATTGATTGAAGGTAATACAGATAACGCTCCTTTAAACTCTCCAAATTTACCAAGAGACAACTGGGATCTTTCTGCTTTAAGAGGAACTTCTGTGGCTAAGGTTCTTCAGACTCAGTTTGGTGTAGATCCGGCAAGAATTACTGCAGGAGGACGTTCTGAATATAACCCGAAAGCTACAAACATGAGCGTTTCAGGAAGATCGGAAAACAGAAGAACGGAGATCATCATTATGCCTAAGCTGGATGAATTCATGAAGCTTATGGATATTGCTCCAAAAAAATAATTACAAACCGTATAGAAAATATATGAATCCCGAAGAAATTCGGGATTTTTTTATCCGATGACTTGTCCGGAAATAACTTTCTTTCCGGGAATTGCTGATCTTTTTGAAGCAGGCTGTTCAAAATAAAAATTTGTGATATTCCAGATGATCATGATGGCTGAAAAATAATACAGGTTAAGGATAAGTGCAATTCCTATATGCATTGAAATTGTCAGTAATAACCAGATTTTTTGTGTGGGTTTGTACCAGATAAAAATGGGATAACACATTTCAATGATAATTGTACTCCATCCGATAAAAATGAGAAGATAAGAATGCTCTGCAAGCCAGGAGAAATCCATATTCAGGTCTCTGTTCGAATAAGGAAGATGAATGGCTTTCCAGATAGATTCGCCGTTCCACCAATTAAATCCTAAAGCTTTATCAAGACCTGAGAAAAAATAGGCAATAGAAATATGAAGCTGAAATAACCTCTTCACCGGAGTGATATTAATTGTTCCGGACTTTTTGCCGTTAATTAGGTTTTTAACTGAAAATATTTGATCGGAAGGGAAGAGGATCAAATAAAATAATGACATGCTGGTGAAAAAATCTGCACCATAAGTAAAAAAAGAACTTCCTTTCAATAATGCAATCTGTAATACCAACAGCAAAAAAGCTGAAATTCTGGAATAGAATCCCATGATGATAAAAATACACAACGTAATAAATGAGATTTTTGTCATTATCATTGTTGTACTTTCAGGAATTCCTAAAGAGTGGAAGAAGTTTATGATTTTTGGAAATGTAATAATCCATTCAGGAGTAAAAACTCCCATGATATCTTGCGGAATAATGCTGCTGCTTGAGAATAGCTTATCAAAATCAGCCATCACAGCAGTGAATTGAAGAAGAATAATAAGTCCTATTGATATTCTGAAGAAACTTAAGAATTCTGCTTGATAATCCTGTTTGAAAAAGAAGTTTTCAACTTTTGTATAGATCAGATTCAGTTTTTTCATTGTTTTTAATGTTTGAATTCATCAACTAGAATAAGGCTTTCATTCGTTTTCCCTTTTCGGAATTCTGCAATACTAGGATAATCGTACAGGTAAAGTCTTGTAGTAACACTGGCTGCTTTCGGATTTTCCTTCATTACGTGAGCTGCTATCTGCTGAATGATAATATCCAGATATTGGTAATATTTACGATCGTATCTGTTTCTGTCGGAAATTTTATCAAGAAACATATTGAAGACAGTAGTATATCTTACTCTGCTCTCTTTACTTTTGAAATTGGGCATTGTTTTTTCTTCCAGTACATTTCCATTCTTGTCTTTCAATTCAAAGATCATAACAAAGTCGCTGGCAACATTAGGAGCGTAAAACCCATATCCTGTATCAAAACCAGTATAAGAAGCAAAAATACTTACAGGTTTAAAGAGGGTAATATCTTCTGAAATTCTGTATGCCAGAGGTTTCTGATAGCTCTTGTTTTCATAATAAAAACCATAAAAACCATCAAATGTGCCTTTCAGTCCGATAATGAAGACCAGAAGTAGAATCATGAAAATTCCTGCTAACTGAAGTTTTCTTTTCATGGCGAAAGATTTAAGAAAAGGCTGTTTTATGAAGTAAAACAGCCTTTTACTGTTATTTGTAATTCACTAATACATTATTAAGCTTCACATTTATTTTCGGATCAATAGTCATATTGTTTTTTACAGATTTCATGATCACGTTGGTAAGATTTTTTCTTCCCATAGTTGGAGGGCAGATCGTATATTCATCGGCTCCTCTTACGGTTAATTTACCCAAAGCGGCAATGTCTTTTTGGCTCAGAAGTGCTGCGTTAGTTGCTACCTGATTGTTCTGAATAGCGTAGTAATCCGTGCCTAATTCTTTTGCTCCGTATTTTTTGAGGATTTCATCCACTCTGATTTTCAGATCTCCATATTTTTTCCAGTCGATATTGGCTTTCATAAAGCATCCACGGATGATATACTGGCGGTTAATTTTGTAAACAAGGAAATTAGTACCCAGGGTTTTCTGGTGAAGGTTCTGTAGTCGTAATAAAGTTTTCACATCATCATCAGAAATTTTTTTCACTTCTTTAATGATGTAGTTGTTGTCAACAATGTAATTGCCCTTTTCTTTATAAAAAGACATTTCCTGAGGTTTCAGCTGGGAAAAAATAATCACTATTCCCACTATTGCCCCAATTAAAAATAAGGTTTTTGCTTTCATGTGGTCGTTTTTAATTTTATATCCCTACTCTGTTTAGGATTTTCGGGTTCCTCCTTTTAATAGAATGTTTTTCATTATTAAAAAATCTATATCAAAGGTAGAAGTATGTCAGGAGTTAATAGTAAGTGTTTTCACTGATTTTTCATCAGGTTTTTACTCCCGGTAAGATGTAAAATGCAAATGGCTTTGTTGTTTAATGAAGCAGTAATGCAATTTAAACATAGAATGAAATCTATTATTTAAATTTTATCAACAAAGTGTTTTGTTTGAGTTTATAGATTGTCAAAACTGCTCTTTGGAAAGCTGGTGATCCCGGTGGAAATAGTATATTTGGTCGAATGTATAACCTGGGATTGAATAGGTGTCGGTATAAAAAAAATAAATCCCGAAGGAGACCGGGATCTATTTTTAATCAAATTAATTCTTCCTTTTTGAGGAGTGAAATAATTCGTTGCAAAAATGAAGTGGATATTTCTGTCTTAGTTCTTTTTGCAGAAGAATCTGTTTTGCTTTTCAGCAGAACTCTTTGTTGATTCTCATGGTTAGTTTGTGTCTCTCCTGCAATCATGTTGTTTTCTCTTAGTGTTTTTACCCCTTATTCTCTATGCAAACTTAGAACTAATACCACAAAAATACCATCCGTATTTTCCCGGTATTTTACATGGGTTTTTCCCGGTGTAATGATTAACAGATGATTACGGATTTTAACGCTATAAGTTATGTAAGCTGGTTATTTAAAATTACGTATATTTAATTCTCTTTAAAATGAAATAAAAAAACAGAGGTATCCGAAAATCTTAAAGAGTAGGAAACTAATACAAAATCCAAATCACCATGAAAAATTTAAAGAAACTTTCAAGAGGACAATTAAAAGATGTAAAAGGTGCAATCAGAGATTGTAATCCGCAGATCATTTGCCGTGCCACCCGAGATTGCTGCCCGGGCTGGGTATGTGGAAGACCAGGACAGTAT
This sequence comes from Chryseobacterium sp. Tr-659, assembly GCF_011752975.1. Classification (GTDB taxonomy): domain Bacteria; phylum Bacteroidota; class Bacteroidia; order Flavobacteriales; family Weeksellaceae; genus Chryseobacterium. The sequence continues at coordinate 9,743 of NZ_VWWP01000001.1, forward strand.
TGCATTGCTTTATAACAATGAAAAGTAAAAAAGGGAGATTGATTTCTCTCTTTTTTAATGAATATTGACGGGTAATATTGTATTCAAAAGACGTTTTAAATTCTTAAATTTGTTTAAATTAAAATTGTATGAGTTTTTTTGAAGAAAAGAATCCTGAAATGGACAGATATCTGGAAACCCACGCTTCCTCGGAATCCGAAATTCTGAAAAAACTGAGACGAGAAACATACCAGAAGACAACGCAGCCGCATATGATCTCAGGATATCAACAAGGAAGACTGCTAACCATCATTTCTCAGATGCTGCAGCCCAAAAATGTCCTTGAAATCGGAACATTTACAGGGTATGCAACCTTATGCCTGGCCTCCGGATTGGCTAAAGACGGTAAAATCACAACATTGGATGTGAATGAAGATCTTGCTTACCTTCCAAAGAAATATTTTGAATCCAGTGAATATGCAGATCAGATTGATTTTAAACTTCAGGATGCCAAAGAATTTTTACAGGAAACAGATGAGTTCTTTGATTTGATCTTTGTAGACGCAGATAAAGAAAATTACGCTGAATATTTCAGACTGATAAAGCCTCATACAAAATCAGGATCTGTTATCCTGTTCGATAATGTTTTATGGTACGGAAAAGTACTGGAAGAAAATCCCAAACTTAAATCTACGCAGTCTATTCAGGAGCTAAATGATTTAGCCGCAAAAGACGAAGATTTTGAAAATCTTATTTTACCTTTGCGTGATGGAGTAAATTTTCTTCGCAGAAAGTGATCATCTTTAAATTAAGAGTTAATGAATAAAGGAATTTGTATTGTTACAGTAGCACCGGTTCGCGCAGAAAATTCTGACAGAGCTGAAATTGTTACAGAAATATTGTTCGGGGAAAGTGCAGATATTTTGGAAGTAGATAAAAACTGGACTAAGATAAAAATGCACTATGATGGATATGAAGGATGGATGGATACCAAACAACTGAAACCTGTAACAGATGAAGAGCTGGCCAATAGAAAAGTGACGGTGGTAACTGAAGATTTTTCTTCTGTGCTGATGAATGATGGTAAAACATTACTTTCAATGGGATCTGAAGTAGAATTTCCTGTTGTAGCATCAAGAAGAAGCCATGACGTACGCGAAAGTATTGCCCTGACTGCGAAAGAATTCCTTAATGTACCTTATCTGTGGGGAGGAAAAAGCTTCTTTGCAGTAGACTGTTCCGGATTTACACAACTGGTATATAAAATTCATAACATTAAAATACCTAGAGATGCTTCACAGCAGGCGGAAGTAGGAGAACCACTTACTTTTGTGGAAGAAACACAACCCGGAGACCTTGCTTTCTTTGAAAATGCCGAAGGAAAAATTATTCACGTAGGAATTATGCTGGAAAATCAGAAAATTATCCACGCATCCGGAAAAGTGAGAATTGATACGCTGGATTCTACAGGGATTTTCAATAAAGAAATGAATAAACATACTCACAAGCTGAGAGTACTCAAAAGTGTAATTTAATTCTTGTTAAATACGCCCTGAAATGGAAAATACCCTTTTTATCATTTTTGATGTTCTCAATTTTGGATGGGTTGCATTTCTGTGGTGGTTTACCCTAAAGAATTATAATACTTTGCCGGAAAAAATTCCTGTTCACTTTGATCTGGATGGAAAACCCGATAGATTCGGGGGTAAAATCTACGCCTACCTGATGCCTGTGCTGGCGATGCTGATGTTTGTTTTGTTTGTATACATTACAAGACATCCGGAAGGAGCCAATTTTCCGGTAGAAATTACAGAACAGAACAAAGGAGCACAATACCTGATTATGAAGGTATTTCTGAGGGTTTTATTTATATTGATTATGGTACTGTTTATCAACAATCAGGATTATATGTTCAGATATTCTTTTGATGAAAGTGCAAAGCCCAGAATCCCGATGATTACTATTATTTTATCCGTGATAGGCTTTGTGCCTGCAATGCTCTTAATTACTCATTTTTTCAAATGATACAGTCTAAAAATAATTCAGAACACTATATTTGGGGTGATGGCTGCGACAGCTGGATACTCAAAAGTACATCGGGGTTGTCTGTTAAACAGGAAAAAATGCCTGCAGGAACTTCGGAGAAACTACACTTCCATAAATTGGCAGGGCAGTTCTTTTATATATTGAAAGGAAATGCCATGCTGTATATTGATGACGAAAGATTTCAGATGAAACAAGGAGAGTCCATTTCCATAGAACCGGGATCAAAGCATTTTATCTCTAATGAATCCAACGAAGAAATTGAGTTTCTGGTGATATCAAACCCTCCTGCAGATCAGGATAGAATTGAAATAAAAGAATAATTAAACAATGGCTTTTCTGTACAATATATTTATCAGCCTTCTTATTTTCGGAATGAGAGTTTTTTCATTGATTCATGAGAAAACTAAAAAAGGCGTTGAAGGAAGAAAACAGTCTTTGGATAGGGTAAAATCTGTATTCTCAAAAACGGACAAGATAATCTGGATGCATGCAGCCAGCCTCGGTGAATACGAACAGGGATTGCCCGTTTTAGAAAGGCTTAAAGAGCGGTTTCCAAAGCATAAAATACTGGTGACCTTCTTTTCTCCATCTGGCTATGAGAATGTTGTTAAAAAGAAGCATATTGCGGATGTGATCTGTTATCTGCCTTTCGATAAAAAAAGCATCGTGAAAGAATTTATATCACAATTTGATGCTGAACTATTTTTTACGGTGAAGTATGATTACTGGTATAATCTGCTTGCAGAGCTTAAAAGGCAAGACACAAAAATTTATGTTATTTCAGCTTTGTTTTATGAACGGCAATCATTTTTTACTTCTTATGGGAAATGGTTTGTAAAGCAGCTTAAAGAAAACGTAGACTGGTTTTTTCACCAGACACAGTTTTCTCTTGCTTTAGCTAAAAGTATAGGATTGGTAAATTCTTCAGTAACGGGAGATACAAGATTTGACAGAGTAAAACAGCTCCGCCAGCGTAATAATCATGTCGAGTTCATTACAGATTTTATTGGAGGAAATAAGACTATTGTTTTAGGGAGTTCATGGCATGCAGAAGAAAAGATTGCTGAAATAGTGTCCCGTAAAAATAGAACGATAAAGATCATCATTGCGCCTCATGACCTGAAAAGAGTAGATCATTTAAAAAATATATTTCCGGAGGCTTTATTGTACAGTGGGGTACAAGATTCGGTCTCTTCAATTCACAACGCTCAATTGTTAATTATAGATAGTATCGGCCTTTTATCAAAGCTATATTCTTATGCTGATATTGCGGTTGTTGGTGGTGGGTTTCATGATGCTGGTCTTCATAATATTCTTGAAGCTGCAACATTTGGAGTTCCTGTGATCTTTGGGAATCATTACCGGAAAAATCCAGAAGCAGATGATCTGATCTCAATGAATGGAGGGAAGTCTTTTACAGATGAATATGCAGCGGCAGAATTTGTATTGTTTCTTGCCAATGAAGATAATAAGGAAGAGCTCATCGCAATGTCTGAAAATGCCAGAGAATTTGTAGATACAAAGCCTGATTCCACAGAAATGATCCTTAGGAAGATTTTATCTTAGAAATCCCTGACTTTTAATCTCTTTCATAATGTGATCAATGTTTTCCGGAATCCGGTCACATTCAAACCAGTTAAAATCAAGTCCGTTATTGATACAAAGTTTTTGCAGATAATGATTTTTCAGAATTTTCTTTTGAATATCCTCTAGATACACATCAATTTCCATCCAATAATCTTCATCCAGCTTTTTAATTAAGATAAGAGATTTGAATATCTTATTGATGATATAGAGGTAAAGTTTATACACATTGTCAAACCTTTGCCTGCTGAGGTCGTCATTGTAATCCAGAATTTTATTGATAAGCAGAAGGTTCAGCGAAACATCCCCGAATTTATCCGTAGTTATTTTCACATGTTCTGTAATTTCTGCACTGATCTTGCGGATAATGGTCAGGAAATATTTAGCATTTCCAGTATATTTTGAAGCGAGAATAACCTTTTCCTCTACGTTTTCTTCCATTGCATTTCTTTTATCGTCGGTAGTTTCCGGATCAATAAGTTCGAAATACAGTTTTTTAGACAATAACTTATCCTTTCTCAGAAGTCTGAAAATAAGTTTATCTTTCTCTGTGCCGGAAAAGGCACTCAATGCCGCTTTAAACTCTTTTGAATACTCCATTAATTGAAGATTTTAGAATATTTAAGGAATCCGTTTAATGCCCAGTTGGCGGTATAGTATAAAGACTTTACCATTGAAAATCCCATGAAATCCTTATACACAAGATATTGGTCTTTAATGATATTTTTTTTCTTTCTGGAAACACTGTTTTCCCGCATTCTGTATTTAGCGAGGGTCTTTTTTACGGGCATTCCTTCAGGGATTACTTTTAAAAGATTCAGCCACATCACATGGTCTTCGCGTTTGCTTTTGACGGGAAATAAAAACTTGCCCACTCTTTGGGTGTCATACATTGTGGAAACTGGTGCAAGGCGGCATGTTTTCAGTAAATTAGAGAAAGTGACAACTTTATCAGCGAGAAAATCTTTCAGTATTGGCTGAAGGTGTTCATCACATCTGGAGTAGTTACAGTAAACAAGTTCAGCATTATGTTCCTGCATGTAATCCGTCATGGTTTCAAGATATTCAGGATACCAGAAATCATCAGAATCCAGAAAAGCAATATATCTTCCCTGAGCCCTTTCAAGACTGTTGTTTCTTGCGTTACCTGCTCCTCCGTTTTTCTCCAGGACTTGTAATTTTATTCTAGGATCATTATGCCTTCTGATGATTTCTACTGTATTGTCTTTAGAAAGGTCGTCAGTTATCAGCCATTCCCAGTTTTCATAGGTTTGGTTAAGGACAGACTGTATGGTTTCCTCTATAAATTCTGCAGAATTATAACAGGGGGTGATAATGGAGACAAGATCTTTCATTTATGCTTTTTGAATATGTAAAATTATAAAAATCTTTTTTCATAAAGATGCCAGGAGCTTACACCTACAGCAATAACGACCGACATACATACCAAAGCCATTACAAATGGGTTGTAATCTTCAAATAATCCTAAAGTCTGAAAAGTTCTGATGATTGGGAAGTGGAAAATGTAAATTCCGTATGTGAAATCACCATATTTTCCGAAATTATTTAAGAATTTGAATGAATAGGCAATATACATTACGATAACACCGATCATCATTGGGGAAAAAAGCTGAATTTTTAAATATAAATCAATCCAAACCGTAGCAAGAGCGATAATGAAAATGATATTTTTACGTTTGATAAATTTATCAAAATTAAAGTAAATCAGCATCCCAGGGATAAAATAAGATAAAGTTCCGGGAAGCTGCTTGGCAATTGAAATTTTATTTAATGATTCAAAATAATTTAGATAAATAAGGGACAGGAAGTATAAAATAATCAAACTTATATTTCTGTATTTATTCTTCTTTCCAAAAAGCAAGAACAACAAAGGTACGGCGAAGTAGTAGCACATTTCTATTTTCAGTGTCCAGAGAGCGCCATTTACTGCCTGATTTCCAAAGACTCCGGGAAGCCAGGGCGCTTTGAAATTTAAAAATAATGAATTCCAGAGAAGGTATTTGTAAACTTGTGTATTGCTAAAATATTCGGTGAAAGAATATGTACTGACTAAACTTAATAAAATTGCACATAAAAAGATAACCAATAAGTAAGCGGGAACAATTCTTTTGATTCTCTTTTTTAAATAACTTTTTAGGCTTGAAGACCTTTCATAGCTCCTTGCTATAAGAAATCCACTGACTGCAAAGAAGCCGAAAACAGCAATTTCTATAGGACTGTGTTCAAAGATTTTAAGATCAGGAGAATTACTGAGGGTGCCTAGATGTCCTACAAAGACAATAAAGGCAAGGAGAACACGTATGAAGTCAAAATTGTTTTTCGTAATATCCTGCATCTGTATTTTATATTTATTACAAAAATAACTTTTTTAGCAGAACCGAGCGCTTCCATGCATTCAATATTTGTTGAATAAAGGGAAAATTGTGTCTGAGTGTTTTTAAATATATATAAATAATGAGAGAAGAAATAATTTTTCATAAAAAATAGTGATATAAATCAAAAAAATTATAATTTTAGCGCTTGAAAAAATTGATCTATGAAGAAATTAGCTTTACTATTTGGAGGATTGTCATTGTTGGTAGCTGCAGGATGTAATAACGACAATGATACTGTCATTGAATCTCCTTTAATCGGAAACTGGCAGCCGTTAAAAGAAGTTGTTACCACGGTAGAGGTGGGGGAAGACCCGGTTTCTAACACGATTACGTATACAGACTGCCAGAAGAAATCCAGATGGCTGTTCAGTATTGAATCCAAAGGAACGAGAACTGACTGGGGAGATACCGCTACACCAGGGCAGTGTGCTATTTTATCAGATAAAAAATTTAATTATACCTATGATAAGGATGCTAAGACTGTTCAGCTGAAATATCAGGGAACGGTAGAGCCGGTTAATGGAAAAATCATTACTCTGGATGATACTTCGCTTAATCTTTCTGTGAGAGAAGAAACTCAGGATCCTAAGATATACCAGACGAGAACTTATACCTTCAAAAGAATTACTCAATAATAGTCATACTTCAGAATATAAAAAACAGATCTCATCTTCGGGTGGGATTTTTTTGTTGAGGAGAGAATTGCAATTCATCATAAATTAAATTTCTATTTCCTTTAAAATCATTATTTTTGTGAATCTTGATAAAAAGAAAAAATCATTCAATATTTAAAGTCTAACATATAACATATATATAAAGTGTTTTACGATCATCAGCAGATAGAAAAAAAGTGGCAGAAGTACTGGGAGGAAAATCAAACGTATAAGACCTCTAATAACACAGATAAACCTAAATTTTATGTACTCGATATGTTTCCGTACCCATCAGGAGCAGGGCTTCATGTAGGCCACCCGCTGGGATATATTGCATCGGATATCTATGCGAGATATAAAAGACACCAGGGATTTAATGTGCTCCACCCGGTAGGATATGACAGCTTCGGACTTCCTGCTGAGCAGTATGCTATCCAGACAGGGCAGCATCCGGCAATCACTACAGAACAAAATATCAACAGATACGAAGAGCAGTTAAGAAAAATCGGATTTTCATTCGATTGGAGCAGAGAAGTGAGAACTTCAGATGCATCTTATTATAAATGGACACAATGGATCTTTATTCAATTGTTCCATTCATGGTATAATAAAGATACCGATAAAGCGGAGTCTATTGATACCCTGATCAGACATTTTGAAGAAAAAGGAACGCAGGGATTAAATGCCAATCAGAATGATGAATTAAATTTCACTGCTGAAGAATGGAAAGAAGCTTCTGATCTGGACAAAGAAGATATCTTATTAAATTACCGTCTTGCTTACAGAGCGGAAACCACCGTAAACTGGTGCCCGGCTCTGGGAACCGTATTGGCCAATGATGAGGTGAAAGACGGAAAATCTGAAAGAGGAGGTTTCCCTGTATACCAGAAAAAAATGATGCAGTGGAGTATGAGAATTTCTGCTTACTCCGAAAGATTATTACAAGGTTTGAATACTTTAGACTGGCCGCAGCCATTGAAAGATTCCCAGGAATACTGGATTGGAAAATCTCAGGGGGCTCAGGTTCAGTTTCAGGTAGAGAACCATGATGAGGTTGTTGAAGTATTTACAACAAGACCGGATACAATATTTGGAGCTACATTTATGGTATTGGCACCTGAAAACCCTTTAGTAGATACAATTACTACAGCTGCACAAAAAGCAGAAGTAGATACTTATATAGAAGAAACTTCCAAGAAAACTGAAAGAGACAGAATGTCTGACGTGAAAAACGTGAGCGGAGCATTCACCGGAAGTTATGCGGTTAATCCATTCAGCAATGAGAAAATGCCGATCTATATTTCAGATTATGTATTAATGGGATACGGAACAGGAGCTGTAATGGCTGTTCCGGCACACGACGAACGTGACCATAGATTTGCAAAGAAATTTAACCTTGAAATTAAAAAGGTTGTTGAGACTGAAGAAGACATCCAGGAAAAATCTTTTGATTCTAAAGATTCAGTTTGTGTAAACTCAGATTTCCTAAACGGATTGAATTATAATGACGCGAAGTCAAAAATCATTTCAGAGATCGAAGCTAAAGCTATCGGTCATGGAACAACAAACTACAGACAGCGTGATGCCATTTTCTCAAGACAACGTTATTGGGGAGAACCTGTTCCTGTATATTATAAGGATGGAATGCCTTATACGTTGCCGACTTCTGCTTTACCGCTGGAACTTCCTGAAGTGGAAAAATATTTACCTACAGAAGACGGAGATCCGCCATTAGGAAATGCAAAAACATTTGCATGGGATGAAGTGAATCAAAAAGTAGTTTCTACAGATTTAATTGATGACACAACAATTTTCCCGTTAGAATTATCTACAATGCCAGGTTGGGCAGGAAGCTCATGGTATTTCCTTAGATATATGGATCCGAATGATACCGAAACTTTTGTTAAAAAAGAACTGGCAGATTATTGGGGACAGGTAGATTTATATATAGGAGGAAGCGAACATGCAACCGGCCACCTTTTATATTCCCGTTTTTGGAACGTGTTCTTAAAAGATAGAGGATATATCAGCCATGATGAACCTTTTCAGAAATTGATCAATCAGGGAATGATCTTAGGAATGAGTGCATTTGTATACAGAATAGATGGTACTCATCAATATGTATCTAAAAATTTAGCAGGCGAATACAAAACTCAGCAGATTCACGTTGATGTATCCTTATTAAAAGGAACATCTGATGAATTGGATACTGAAGCTTTCAAAGCATGGAGGCCAGATTATGCCGATGCAGAATTTATTTTGGAAGACGGAAAATACATCACAGATCGTGAAGTAGAAAAAATGTCCAAGTCTAAATATAATGTTGTAAACCCTGATGATATCTGTGAAGAATACGGAGCAGACGGTTTAAGATTATATGAAATGTTCCTTGGACCATTGGAGCAATCCAAGCCTTGGAATACTCAGGGATTAAGCGGAGTGTACGGTTTCCTTAAAAAGTTCTGGAATCTGTATTTCAACGGAGATACATTTGAGGTTTCTGAAGAAGAACCTACAAAAGCAGAATATAAAGTATTGCATACCTTAATAAAGAAGGTGGTGTATGATATTGAAAACTTCTCTTTCAATACATCTGTCTCTTCATTTATGATTGCTGTTAATGAATTACAAAAAATAAAATGTAACAAACGCAATATTTTAGAACCTCTTGCCGTTATCATCTCTCCATATGCACCTCACATTTGTGAAGAATTGTGGAGTTTATTAGGACATGATACCTCAATTGAATTTGAAAAATTCCCGGAATTGAATGAGGATTATCTTGTTGAAGATGAAATTGAGTATCCGGTAAGCGTAAATGGTAAAATGAAGTTCAAAATTTCTCTTTCGGCACAATTTTCTGCCAAGGAAGTAGAAGATTTGGTGATTTCGAATGAGAAAATGCAACAGATTTTGGAAGGTAAAACCCCTAAAAAAATCATTGTAGTCCCTCACCGTATTGTGAATATCGTAATTTAAAAAAAAATTAACATTGGGAAATTAAAAAAAATGGGTGTCTTATTTTTTTGATTTTTTAACTCAAATGTTAAATTTGGAAAAAATAAATAAAATAATTTAAAATAATTATTATTTCGAAATCGTATTAAAATTTCTTTATCAAAAAAAAGCAAAATGTTTAATTAAGACTCTTGCATTTTAATTAATTTTGCCTTTAATTTACACCCTGTAAAATTTTAAAACAATATAATTTAGTTAAATATGGAAATGAATGTTTCAAAAAATGATGAGCAAGTAGTTGCTAGAAAGGCAGGAGGTTTAAATCCAGCTGTTATTATTCCTATTCTATTTGCTATAGGAGTATGTATTTATTTATTCGTTCTTGGTAGCCCAGGAAACTTTAAAGATGCAGATAAACTAGGAAGTGGATCTGTAGCTTTTTCAAGTGTTGAAGGAAAAGACATTCACCCAGAATCGTTTTTAGGTATTATCTACAAAGGAGGGGTTATCGTACCAATCTTGATTACTTTCATGATTACTGTAATCGTTTTCTCTTTTGAAAGATATTTCGTTCTTGGTAAAGCGGCTGGAAAAGGAAACTTAGACAACTTCGTTGTTCAGGTAAGAAGCTTACTAAACCAAAACAAAATTGACGAAGCTATCGAAGAGTGTGACAGACAACAAGGTTCTGTTGGTAACGTAGTAAAAGAAGGACTTACTACTTACAAAGCACTTTCTCACGATACTACATTAAATAAAGAGCAGAAAATGGTAGCACTTAACAAAGCTATCGAAGAAGCTACAACTCTTGAGATGCCAATGCTTGAGAAAAACATGATGATCCTTTCTACTTTAGGTACAGTTGCAACATTAGTAGCACTACTTGGAACGGTAATCGGGATGATCAAGGCATTCTTTGCATTAGGTTCAGGAGGTGGTACTCCGGATGCAGCTGCTCTATCTACAGGTATCTCTGAAGCCTTGATTAACACGGCATTAGGTATTGGTACTTCAGCTATCGCTATTATCCTTTATAACTTCTTTACTTCTAAAATTGATGGATTAACTTACAAGATCGATGAGATCTCTATGAGTATCCAACAATCTTTCGCTGAATTCAACTAAGAATTAGCAAGAAATTTGCATTAGCAATTAAAAGAAGTTTAATTAAAAATATTTTATAATAATGGCGAGAGTCAAACCAAAAAGACATGGAGTAGTAACGGACATGACCGCAATGTGTGACGTTGCGTTCCTACTTCTTACGTTCTTTATCTTGACCACTCAGTTTAAAAAACCTGACGTGGAGCAGATCAAACCGCCATCTTCAATTTCGGAAAAATTGCTTCCTGATGCTAGTTTAATGACTATCAACGCTACTCCGGACGGAAAATTCTATTTCCAGCCAGTAGAAAATGCATCAGAAAGACTTGCTCTTTTGGATAAAATGGGAAAAAAGTATGGAATTACTTTTGACAACAACCAAAAAGCAGCTTTCCAGAAAGTTCAGGCAATTGGAGTTCCAATGAACCAACTTAAGGGGTATTTGGATATGCCTGCAGATGAGCAGAAAAATTATAAGAGTCCTACAGGAATTCCTATGGACAGTACAAATAAGCAATTAATTGATTGGGTAAAAGAAAGTTTGAGTGTTAACCCGGACTACAAGTTAGCTATTAAAGGTGACGTTACAACTCAGTACCCTAAAGTTAAAGGCCTGTTTGAAGGTTTAAGAGATATTGATTTTCTTAAATTTTGGTTGATTACATCACAAGAAGGTAAACCTAACGAATAATATCGATAGAAATGGCAGAAGTACAAGTACAAGAAAAAGGCGGCAAGGGCGGCAAGGTCCGTTCCAAGAAGCAGAGTACCAGAGTCGATATGACTCCGATGGTGGACTTGGGTTTTCTATTGATTACCTTCTTTATGTTCACAACTACATTCAGTAAACCGAATGTTATGGATTTAGGTCTTCCGGCTAAACCTAAAAAAGATCAGCCGAAACCTCCTCCAACAGAAATTAAACTTTCGAACTCAATCTCTATATTATTAGGAAAAAATAACAGAGTTTTTTGGCACCAGCAGGATGCAACTTCCTTGAATGACCAGACTCTTATGGAAACTACTCTTGATAGAGAAGGAATTAGAAAAGTAATTCAGCAGGCAAAATCTAGAGCTGCAGATCCCACTAAATTTACTGTGATCATTAAGCCAACCGACGATGCTGTATATAAGAACTTTGTGGATATTCTTGATGAAATGGCAATTACCAAAAGCGAACAGTACGGTGTTACTGATATCAAACCTTGGGAGAAAGCTGTTTATGAGAAAAAAGTAGGAGGTGCTGCTGCACCGGCTCCTGCTACAAAGTAATTTAACCATAAAATTGTTATATCTACTATGGCAGATGAAAATGTATACGGTCAGAATCTTACTTTAGACGAGATCGTATTTGAAAATAGAAACAAGGAATATGGTGCCTATGATCTTAGACATCAGTATCCGAGACTTTTAACAAAGTCATTTATTATTGGAACAGCTTTGTTTCTTTTGGCAGCTTTGTCTCCGTTCATCTATCTTACGATTAAAAATCTTACAGCTCCGCCTAAACAGGAAGTAAAGGCAGATCTTGTAGATATCATCGAGGAAGAACCGATTATCGAGCAGCCTAAAGAAGAAGAACCACCACCACCTCCGCCTCCAAAGGAAGAAGAGAAAATTGAGGTTATTCAGAACGTAGTTCCTGAGCCTGTAAAAGCTCCGAAAATTGAAACTCCACCACCACCGATTTCTAAGCAGTTGGAAACAACAACTGGTTTGAACAATCAGGAAGGAGTAAAAGCTCCGGCTTATACACCGCCGCCGCCACCACCATCTACTGGTACTAAAGCTAGTACTGTAGAAGTAAAAACGAATAACCCGAACGAGATCTATAAAGATGTTGACCAGTCTGCAGAATATCCTGGAGGTATGGGTGCATTAAGAAAGTTCTTGGGAGATAACTTCGATACTTCTCTAATGGAAGGAGGTGAAGGAACACTTAAAGCTAAGCTTAAGTTCGTTGTAGAAAAAGACGGTACTGTTTCGAACGTTACTATTGAAGAGAAATCTCCAAATGGCGACTTCAACAGTGAAGCTGTACGTGTAGTTAAGAAACTTAAAAAGTGGACTCCTGCTAAGAGAAATGGAGAAAGCGTAAGATCTTACTATAGTGTACCATTTACTATGAACTTTGAATAAGACTTATTTATTCAAAATATAAATAAAAAGAGAAGCATATGCTTCTCTTTTTATTTTTTTTGGTATTTTTGTTACATGATGTTCAATTGGTTATCCCTCGTTACGGGATTGTTTTATATCGTTTTAGGAATTGTAGTAATTGTCTATAAGTTCTTTTTTACTATTCTTGAGCCTGCCGTTGCCTACGCTTTGGGAGTGGTATTGGTTATCTATGGGATATTCAGAATTTACAGGGCAATTTCAAGAATTAAAAAATCGAGAAATGAAGAATAGTTTAAAGCTTGCACTTATTTTTGTTCTGAGCGTAATGCTTGCAGGCTGCAAAAAAGAGGAAAATACTCCCTCATATCATAAAGGTGATCTCACAATTTTTACTGATGAATCCTTCCAAAGTGTTACTGAAGCATTAGCCGACGGTTATATGATGAATTATCCAGATACGAAGATTAAAGTGGAAACCCAAAAAGAAGATCTAGGATTTCTTGATCTTTTACATGGTAAAACTAAGGCTGTCGTAATGTCCAGAAATCTGAGCCCGGAAGAGATAAAAACTTACGAGGAAAGAACTGATTTAAAGTTTCTTCCTGCTAAATTTGCTGCAGATGCTGTAGTTTTTGTAGTGCCTAAAGATTCTCCGAAAGAAAGTATTTCAATGGATGAAATCAGCAATGGTTTAATGTCTGATAAAAAAGAATTTATTTTTGATGGTACCAATTCAAGTAATTTGAATTTTGTAGCAGAAAAATTAAAAAAACAGCCAAAAGACCTCCAATTTTCCATTATTCCCGGAAATCAGAAGATTATAGAGGAATTAGGAAAATATCCAAATAAAATTGGCGTTATAGGACTTAACACTTTTAGTCGCCCGTATGATAAAACTTCTGAGAAATTAAGGGAGATGGTTAAAGTGCTTCCAGTAGAAAATAAAGGGAAGTTATACACTGCAGATTTTAATGGACTTCGTACAATGGAGTATCCATTTACCCGAGTACTTTATTTCCTGATTAATGAAGGTAACTTTAATATTGCCAACGGGTTTATCAGGTTTTCATGTACTCATTTAGGGCAAAAAATCGTCCAGAAAGAGGGATTGCAGCCTTATAACCTATACAAAAGAGAGGTCCAGATGCGTTAAAAAATATTAAATTCACAATTTACCCCCAATAATACTGTTTTGGTCTGAAAATTGTGTAGAATATAACTCAATTATTAGAAAATATAAAATGAAAGATATAATGAATATGAATGTAAAGAAGATTGCTTTTGGAGCAGCCGTGGTATTTTTTACCGGTTTTGCCTCTGCACAAACACTGCAGGATGGTATCAACAGTATAGACAGTGATAAATTTGCTCAGGCAAAAACAAATTTCACTGATATGATCGCTAAAGAGCCTACAGCTGAAAACTACTTCTATTTAGGAAATACTTTCTTAAGACAAGGAGAGCCTGATTATGCTAAAGCAGTAGAAAGCTTTAACAAAGGATTAGCTGCTGACAGCAAAAGCTATCTTAACAAAATTGGTTTAGCTGCTGTGAAATTAGGAAAAGGTGATAAAAATGCAATTGCTGAAATCCAGAAAGTAGTTACTGATTCCAGAGAAAAAGATGCAGAAGTATTGTTCAGAGCTGCTGAAGCTTTGACTTTATTTGAAAAAAACAATTCACCCGATCTTGCAATCCAATTTTTGACAAAAGCTATTGAAAAGGCTGAGAAAAAAGGAGTTCCCGCGTATTACTATTATACTTTAGGAGATGCTTACAGATTGAAGAGAATGCCGGGAGAGGCTATGTCTGCTTATGATAAAGCGTTACCTACAGCTAAAAATAAAGCTTCCGTTTATACCAGAATGGCCACTTTATGGATGGCAGCACAACAATGGCAGCAAGCTAAGCAGAACATCGATAAAGCAATTGGTGTAGACGCTACTTATGCTCCTGCTTACAAAGCTCTTGCATCTTATGATATCAGATATCAGCAGAATGCAAAAGCTACACAAGATCTTATTAACTATACCAAATACGCTGACGAAGATCCGTATACTCAATTAGAAATTGCAAAATTATACTTCACAAATGAAGATTATGTAAACTCTAAGACAGTTTTAGATAAGATTTTTGATAAAATTGAAGATCCTATTAAGTTCAAATTAAGAGCTTATCAGGCTTATGCAGATAAAAACTATGCAGAAGCAAAACAAAATATGGATACTTTCGTATCTCAGGCAGAAAAAACAAGAATACAGCCTGCTGATCAAGGTTTACAAGGGCTTATTGCTGCTGGCTTAGCAAAAGATGAAAAAGATGCCGCTAAAAAATCAGCTTTAATGTCTGAGGCACAACAAAAAGTTGGTATTGCAAAAGCTGCAAAAGACGAAACAATGAAGTGGGATTTAGAATTAGCTAACATCGCAGGCGGTGGTGGAGTTTCTCAATCAGAAGTTGATAAAGGACCTACTAACCCTGCTATTGAAGCATTGAAAAAACAAGTTGCAGCTAATAGCCAGGATTCTGATGCATTATTTAAACTAGCAACCGCTTATCAGGATGTTAAAAACTGGAACGGAGCGATCCTAACATGGCAGAAAATGTCAACGCTTCTTCCGGACTGGGCACCGGCATATTACAGCCAGGGGTATTCTTACCAGCAGGCAGGAAATAATGATGCAGCAAAAATTGCTTACGAAAAGTTCATCAGCACGGTAAAACCTGCTGACCAGGAGGCAAACAAACAGACTCTTGCTTACGCTTATTTCGCGGTAGCTTATATGAGCAAAGATTCTGATGCTGCAAAAGCAAAAGATTATGTAGCTAAATCTCTACAGCTTGATCCTACTTATCAGGATGCTGTAAAATTAAATGCTGAGATCAATAAATAATTTAAAATTTAAATTATAGATATTAAAACTTCCCATTCGTAATGTTTGGGAAGTTTTTATTTTAAACCCTATCTTTGAATTTATGAAAACTGATATACTTGCTTTTGGTGCACATCCGGACGATGTAGAACTGGGATGTGGCGGAACTATTGCTAAAATGGTTTCAGAGGGTAAAAAATGTGTAGTTGTAGATCTAACAAGAGGTGAGCTCGGAACGAGAGGTACAGACGAAACAAGGAAAGCTGAAGCAGCAGATGCTGCCAAAATCTTAGGACTTTCGGCAAGAGAGAACCTGGGTATGAAAGATGGCTTCTTGGTCAATTCTGAAGAGTACCAGATGAGGATCGTAAAAATGATTCGCAAATACAGGCCGGAAATCGTTTTAGCCAATGCAATTGATGATAGACATCCGGATCATGCAAAAGGAGCGAAATTAGTGTCCGATGCGTGCTTTTTAGCCGGATTGAGAAAAATTGAAACCGTAGAAGAAGGAGAAATTCAAGAAGTGTGGAGACCGAAGCATGTTTTTCACTATATTCAGTGGAAAGATATCAAACCGGAATTTGTTATTGACATTTCTGAGCATCTTGATAAAAAACTGGAAGCTTGTATGGCTTATAAAACTCAGTTTTATGATCCAACTTCTAAAGAACCTGAGACCCCGATTACAACAAAAGACTTTTATGAGAGCTTAACTTACCGTGCGCAGGATTTAGGACGATTATCGGGAGTGACTTACGCTGAGGGATTTACGTCTGAGAAGTTAATTTCTTTGAAAAATTTTGATGGAATTGTTTGGTAGTTGAGGAAATTGTCCTATATTTGCACTCAGAAAACGGTGATTGTAGCTCAGTTGGTTAGAGCGTCGGATTGTGGTTCCGAAGGTCGTGGGTTCGAGACCCATCATTCACCCAAAGAAAGTACACTTTTTGAAAGTGTACTTTTTTATTTTAGATCTTTTCATGTCACAAGATCACCTATCTTTTATTCTCCTTTTTCGAAAAAAAGATCATTGTAAACTTAAAAATTCTTGAGCCAGAGCATAAATATGGTGTCTGAGTTCTTTGAATTAAATGAAAATAATGTGCCTGTACAGCTTCTGACATTTTCCCCGCCGTATAATAGTGACAATAATAATGTGTAATGTGATCTGTTTGGAGGTATTTAAGCTGATTCCTGAAATAATAGACTAGTTAGACTTCGGAATGACGGAGATAGTATTTTGTTTTCTGGAATAAATATTATAAAATAGTACCATGTCAATTTAGCATCTGATTTCCGGGCATAAAAAAAGCATCTTTTTCAGATGCTTGTGTTTTTAGATATTCTTTTTTTAAACTTCGTCGTCAGAATCAATTGTGTAAGATCTGCTCTTGAAGTCTTTGTCATGTTTTTCTGAAATTACATCCTCACCCTTTTCATTAATGATGAAATCTGTGGACTCATTAAACATCTCCTGGAAACTCTTAAAATCTTCCTTGTAAAGGTAAATTTTATGCTTCTCGAATGTAGCTTCCCCATTCTCTCCGAAATTCTTCTTACTCTCAGTAATTGTAAGATAATAATCTCCTGCTTTCGTCTCGCGCACATCAAAGAAATAAGTTCTTCTCCCTGCTTTTAACACCTTCGTGAAAATCTCATTTTCATGGCGTTCCTTGTATTCACTCATTGTTAGATATTTTTTAATCTTGTTAAGAACAAATATAAAAGAATTCTTTTAATCACAAAATTTTTTTTATGATTTATTTAACAATTGAGAACGAAATGGCTAAGCGGTTACAGAATTGGCAATTTCCGTGAGGTTGATGATTTGGTCGGCTTTTTGAGCGCTAGACTCTCTGTGTGTGATAATTATGGAGGTTGCATTACTGATTTTTTTATCAATATTTTCAAGAATATTTTGCTCGGTTTCTGTATCTAAAGCAGACAAAGAATCATCAAAAATAATGATGTTTGGGTTCTTAATTAAGGCCCTCGCGATGCATAATCTCTGTTTTTGTCCCCCCGAAAGCATTACACCACGTTCACCCACTAGTGTTTTATATTGGTCTTTAAACTCAACGATATTTTTGTGAACATCCGCAATTTTTGCGTACTCAACCACGGTGTCGTGAGAAGGGTGATCAATAGCAAAACCAATATTATTCTCTATGGAATCTGAGAATAAATAACTTTCCTGCGGGATATAGCCGATGAAATCTCTATAGTTATTCAGATTATGATCTTTCAGGTTTTTACCATCAATTAATATTTCTCCTTCGGTAGGATCTATTAATCGGCATAATAGGAGTGCTATTGTCGATTTTCCACTACCGGTTTTTCCCATAATAGCTAAAGATTCTCCGGCTTTAATTTTAAAACTTAAATTTTCAAGCGCTTTAATTCCCGTATTAGGATATACATATGAAACATTTCTGAATTCAATATCACCTTTAATAGGATAGTTTTCAAAATTAGTATTAACGATCTCCGATTTTTTATCCATAAATTCATTGATCCTCTGCATAGAAGCTTCAGCTCTCTGATTTACAGAAGTTACCCAGCCTACCATAGAGAAAGGGAAAATCAGGGTATTGATATACATGAAGAAGTCCGCAATTTTACCAATGCTTAATTCACCTGCAATATACTTGGTTCCGCCAATCCAGATAATGGCTACATTCAGTAAACCAATAACAAATAAGATGATGGTAAAGAAATAAGCTTCTGTTTTAGCAAGATCAAGCGCTTTATTCTGATAGTCGGTGACTTTGATTCCATAGTTCCTTTCAATATATTTTTCTTTCGCGAAAAATTTCACCACACGGATTCCGGAAAAACTGTCCTGAACAAAAGTCGAAATTGCAGACTGGCTTTTCTGCATAATCTTCGATTTTTTATTGATGATTGAGCTTACTTTATAAATAGCGTAAGATAAAATAGGAAGAGGAAGTAAGGTCCACATCGTCATGGAAGCATCTGTCTTTACCATATAGATTGCTGTGATGAGTACCAGAACAATCAGGTTGGCCACATACATAACACCAGGCCCAAGATACATTCTTACGGCAACAACATCTTCACTCAACCGGTTCATTAAGTCTCCAATAGTGGTTTGTTTATAATCCGTTAAGGATAAATCCTGATAATGTCTGTAAATCTTGTTTTTAAGTTCATATTCAATCCTTCTGGAAGCAACAATAATGGTTTGCCTCATCATAAAGGTGAAAAATCCTGTTAAAAGTGAACATCCGACAATAATCCCGACATAGATGAGAACCTGCTGGTTAAATCCCAGATTCCCTCCTTTAGTGAGCTCATCCACAGATTTTCCTACGAACTGAACTTTATATATATTGAAAAAATTACTGGCAAAGATGAATAATACCCCCCAAAACAATAGTATTTTGTGTTTCCAAAAATAAGGGTTTAAGGTTTTTAGCGCTTTCATAAAGTTTTGCAAAATTACAAAAATGTCATCATACTACGAATTTCATCAATTTTAAATTTTGTATCTTTGCAGGCATAAAAAAGCTCTTTGAATGTTAGGAAGACGACAAATCCGTGAAAAAGTAGTACAGACAGTGTATTCTTACTACCAAAACCCTGTAAAGTTTGATGTTTTAGAGAAAAACATGTTCGCTGGAATAGAGAAAATCTATTATCTTTATATCTACCAGCTCAATTTTCTGGTTGGCCTTAAAGAATTGGCAGAACATCAGATCGAAATTGGTAAGAACAAGTTTCTTAAAACCGATGCTGACATTAATCCTAACCAAAAATTCATCAACAATCAAGTATTGCTTAAACTGGAGGAAAATCCTGAAAGATTGTTCTTTACAGGGCAGCATAAACAATTGAAGTGGGATATGCATGATGACTTATTGGTGAAAACTTTCCAAAGAATTACTGCAGGAAAACGTTATCAGGATTTCATGAAAGAAGAAGGATATTCTTTTGAAGAAGATCAGAAATTTATCGGGAAATTGTTCTTAAGATATATTGCTGAAAACGAAGATTTTCATGATTATCTGGGGGACAAAGAACTTTCATGGTATGATGATATTCATATTGCCAACTCAATGGTTCAAAAAACAATCGGTTTCCTGAGAGAAGATGAAGAAAGCAGAACTTTAATTAAAATGATTAAAGATGAAGAGGATAAAACTTTCGCAAGCAAACTCTTGAGAGATACCCTGAACAACTGGGAAAATAATGAAAAGAAACTTGAAGAAAGACTGGAAAACTGGGATTTGGAAAGAGTGTCTTTAATGGATAAAGTGATTTTGTCTACAGCAATTGCAGAACTGGATAATTTTGCATTTACCCCTTCAAGAGTTATTATTAATGAATATATAGAAATAGCAAAAGTATTTGCTACAGACCGTTCAAATATCTTCATTAATGGTATTTTAGATAAATATTGTAAAGATCAAAATAGAATATAAAATGAAAAAGACGTTATCAATTATCGCCTTGTCAATTATAGGCTTTGGGTTAGTTTCATGTAAAAAAGAAAACAAAGAAACTCAAAGTGCTGAAACTGCAGCTCATGATTCTGCCTCTACTACAGGCCCGCTTCTTGTGGATTCCTCAAGAACCTCTGTACATCACGAAGCAGCAGCTCCGGTTTCAAACGAACCATCTACTACTGTAGCTTTATCTGAAAATAATTTTGATTTCGGGAAAATCAAAAAAGGAGATAAAGTGGAGCACGTATATGAAGTGACTAACACAGGGAAAAATCCATTAATTATTTCTGAAGTAAAGCCTGGATGCGGATGTACAGCTCCTGATTTTACGAAAGAGCCAATTATGCCTGGTAAAAAAGGGAAAGTGACATTACACTTTGATTCTTCAAGCTTTGACGGAAACGTTCAGAAATATGCAGATGTTTTTGCAAACGTAGAGAAATCTCCAATCAGATTAACTTTTACGGCAAACATTCAACCATAATATTTAAGATATGTTGACATTATTTTTACAGGCACAGCCGCAAGGTAATTCATCTATGATGCTGATCATGATGGGGGTGATGTTTGTAGGGTTTTACTTCCTTATGATAAGACCTCAGATGAGAAAGCAGAAGCAGGAAAAAAATTTCCAGGAAAACCTTAAAGTAGGAACCAGAGTCGTTCTTACATCCGGGCTCCACGGAAGAATTGCACAGGTTCAGGATGATGGTTTTGTGATTGAAACCTTATCCGGAAAACTGAAATTCGAAAAAGCTGCGGTTTCAAGAGAAATGACAGAATCTCGTTTTGGAGATAAAGCAAAATCTGCTGATAAAACAGAAACAGCTACTGAAGAAAAGAAATAATTCAGTTTGAAAATATTTGATTGCGGCGGGTGAACGAAGTTCACCCGCCGCAGCTTTTTTATATAATGCCTCCATAATATAACAATCCTTTTCATTCTGAGTGTATTGAAAAATCTGTTTCGTATTCATAACAGATGATGAAAAATATAATCCTGTATAACATTATCAATTAATATTCAATAAAAAATTATCTTTGCTCAATGAGCCAGAGTATAAACAAAACAGTTCTTATTTTAGGAGCTAACTCAGATGTTGCCAAGCAATGCATCAGTCAATACCTTCAAAAAGGATTTGCTGTAATAGCAGCTTCCAGAAATACCAAATCATTGGAAGGTTTTATTGCTGAAAATAATCTGGATCATTCAAAGATTTCGGTTTTATACTTTGATGCAGCGGATTTCGGATCTCATGACGAATTTTATTATGGACTTTCTGTGAAACCTCATATTGTAGTATATGCTGCCGGTTTTTTGGTAGACAACCAAAAGGCCTTAACTGACTTTAATGATACCAAACAAATGATGGAGGTTAATTATATGGGAGGTGTATCTATTCTGAGTATCATAGCAATGGATAAGAGTAATAAAAACCTTGAAAGAATCATAGGACTTTCTTCACTTTCAGGAGTGAGAGGAAGAAAGAGTAATTTTGTCTACGGAAGTACCAAGGCAGCATTTACTCAGTTTCTTGCCGGGTTAAGACAAGAACTGGCTTCCAGAAAAATAATTGTGAATGCTTTGGTCATTGGTTATATCAGAACAAAGATCAACGAAGGGCTGGAGCTCAATGAATCGTTAATAATGGAACCGGATTATGTAGCAAAATTTATTGTTAACGCAGGAGATTCATTGATTATTGTTCCTAACTTTAAATGGAAAATCATTTATTTTATTCTGAAAATCCTTCCTGAAGGACTTGTTGCCAAGCTTCCTTAATTTTGTGATGCGAAGCATTATTAATAAAGTCAATGTAAGCATTATAATCTCTTTCTTAACAACTTTTTTCCAGGATTGGTGAAGGAAAATTTATCGCTTTCTCTTTCCTTATCCTCATTAAAAGAAACTTCAGGTTAAAAAGACATCCATAATTTTGCTGATAAAAGGTCATTATCAATTGTATGGAAACTAATAAATAAGAGAATATGAAATATTAGTTTCCGGAATAATCATACTTCGGTATCTTTTTTGTTATTCTATGCCCAAGAATTATTTCTTCTTAGCAAGATTCAATTTTCAAATGATCATTGAGTAAAGCTGAAACTATCTTTTCTGCTGTTAATCTAATTTTGTGTATCATATTATTTACTTTAATCCTGAAGGGTTAAGGTTGATTTCTTTTTGAAACAGATTATATTTTCTCAATATCATTTTTAAGTCGTGCCGAAGAAATAGAAACAATGTAAATATTAAAATAAGTAGTATAAAAGATGGACGATTTAGAATTGAACAAAATTCAACAGCATTGGGATACCTTAATTTCTTCAGCCATTTCGTGGGCACCGAGAATATTTACTGCAGTCATTTCTGCATTGCTGATCTACCTGATTGGATCATGGATGATCAGAATGATCAAAAAACTTGTAGAAAAAGGTTTTAAGAAACGTAATATGGAAGCTTCCCTACAGCATTTCCTTTTAAATATTATCAATTGGGGACTTAATATTCTTCTTTTTATAGTTGTAGTAACGCAGTTAGGGGTACAGACTTCAGCATTTGTTGCAATGATTGGTGCTGCAGGTTTGGCAGTAGGTCTGGCTTTACAAGGATCACTAACCAATTTCGCAGGAGGAATTCTTATTCTGTTGCTAAAACCTTTTAAAATTGGAGATTTTATTTCCACCAACTCCGGAGTTTCAGGAACGGTACAGGCTATCGATATTTTTCATACGAAGCTGATTACTCCGCAAAATCAATTGGTTATTATTCCTAACGGAGTAGTTTCAAACAATAGTATTACCAATTTTACCCAATTAGGAACACGAAGAACTTCATTGGATATTGGAGTTGCATATGATGCAGACCTTAAAAAAACAAAGGAGATTTTAATGAGTGTAATAAAAAATAATCAATATGCTCTTGAAGTCCCTTCACCACAAGTAATGGTGACGGAGCTTGGAGAAAGCGCCGTAAATTTATCAGTGAGAGTGAGTACTGCTACTGAAAATTTCTGGACAATGAATGAAGAACTTATCATCGATTGTAAAGAAGCCCTTGATAAAGCAGGAATAGGAATTCCTTTTCCACAGAGAGATATACATGTGTATAATAAAAGTCAGATATAACTTTAATTCTTAATTATACTGAAAATTCCTGCATTGAGAAATGTGGGAATTTTTTATTCTTCTGCTATTTTTGAATTAGGTAAGTTAGTTTTATATTTGCGAAGAAAATTAAATAACCATGATTAATAAACTATTCCTTTGCCTAGGAATTTGCTGTGCTGTGATATCTGTAGCCGCACAAAACCAATTTTTGGATACTTCTTTTGGAAATAATGGTGTATTTACGTACACTCCCGGCAATCTTTATGGGTTTATATATGAAACGGGAGCGGTAACTTCCCAGCAAAAGATTGTAGTAAGCGGGACTTATTACAATATTCCCAATAATAGCCAGTCTACTACCAATGTTATTCAGAGATTAAATGCAGACGGAACAATAGATAATAGTTTTAATACAGTGTTTATTCCGCCTTCTTCTTCAAGTCCTCTTTCCCGTTTAATTAAAATGAGTATTCAGCCTGATCAAAAAATTCTTCTTGGAGACCTTTTAGGTCATAAACTCATTCGTTTAAATGAAAATGGAACTTATGATACGGGGTTTGGTAATAATGGAATTGTTGGCAGTGCCATTTTAGATCCTTTTTTTGAAAACTTAGGGCTGTCTGGGCCATTTAATTTTAATAATGTTCTTTTAACCGGAACTAACAAAATTTTAGTATGTACAATATTGACGGATGATCAGGGGTCAAAATTAGCAGTTTTCCGTCTTAATACTGATGGTTCTATTGATGCTACGTTTGGGAATAATGGCGTGATATTGCAAGAAGCAAATACAGGACGTTTAGTTATTCAAAATGATTCAAAATTAGTGCTGGTAGGTTACAAAGCCGGTGATATCTTTATAAAGTCAAGATACACGGAAGACGGTATTCTTGATACTACTTACAATAATAATGCTGTTTCATATACTCCAATTCCAAGCTACTCAACTTATCTTTGTACAGCCGCAGGTAAAGATAACAGCACTTATATTTATGGAGTTTCTTCTTCTGCAACTTCACCAATACCTCTTATCACTTTAATGAAACTGGATCAGAATGGAGAATTGGATAACAGCTTTGGAATAAACGGAGTTGTGAATGAGCCGTATTATAATAACAATAACTATTATGTTGATAACAATATTCTTTACCCCACTTTATTATCAGATAACAACAACAATATATTCTTAGTATGTATGGCAAGCCCTACGGGGAATCCTGCAGATCTGAATCAATTGATTAAAAAATTTAAACCGGATGGGTCTGTTGATGCCGGTTTTGGGGTTAACGGTATTGTTGATGTTGATCTAAATTATAAAGAATTTATGAGATCAGCCATAATAACTCCTGATCAGAAAATAATGATTTTTGGGAATCATCAGACTCCCAATAAAGGTATTATTACTAAGGTCCTTAACAACACAAATGTACTGTCTGCTAAAGATCAGGGAATAAAAAAAGAAAATTTAAATATTTACCCAAACCCGGTAAAGGATATCTTAAATATTAATGGCCAAATAAAAAAAGAAGAGGCAGAAATATTAGATGCTGGAGGAAGAAGGGTATTAAAAACAATCATTAATGATAATAAGATAAATATTAGCAATCTTGAACAAGGAATCTATTATCTTAAGATTGGAGATGTTGTTAACAGATTTATAAAAGAATGAGTCGTATTTTCGTTTACTCTTTTGAACCGGATATTAGAAAGATCAGATTTGTCGAGCATGTCGAGATCAAGTTTTGTTGTTTCCGTTGCGGAATACATTTTTACGGGGATGTTTACTAAACCGAAGCCAATGGCACCATTCCAAATTGCTTTCATTGTCTTACGTTTTTAAAAGTCAAGCAATTAACATGCCGTTGGAAGTCTCTGTGGTACCTTTAATAAGCTTTGTTGTCAAATGACAATTGTTTTTATCACATACTTTTATACCTTTATCTTTCCACAATTTGCGGATAAAATATGGAAGAACTTTTTAACTATATCAAAAAATTCGGAACGCTGAATCATCAGGATGAACTTTTGATTGCAGAAGGAATTCAGGAAATTACAGTGAAGAAGGGTGAACCTTTTATAGAAGCAGGAAAAGTAAGTCAAAGAATTGCTTTTGTGAAAAAAGGAGTTTTCCGGTCTTTGTATTATAATAAGAAAGGGGATGATTTTACCCGTTATTTTATCTATGAGGGCAGATTTATAGGAGATTTTCAGGGCTTTACCGATCAGCTGCCTGCCCACGAAGATATTGAGGCGATTACAGATGCCGTATTATTGGTAATAGATCTAAAACATTTTAAAGTACTGGAAGGAAAAATTGCTGTATGGCCGGTTTTATTTTCCAGGATTCATGCCTTTGTTGTTGAAAACAAGCTGAAGGTAGCGAGCATTATGTTGAATCAGGATGCAAAGTCCCGTTATATTCACTTTTTAAATCACTATCCCGGGCTGGCCAACAGAGTTCCACAGTCGATGCTGGCTTCCTATCTTGGAGTTACTCCTTCATCACTGAGCCGGATCAGAAGGAATATAGTATAGATATGATGAACTGGTTTCCTGCTTCCGCTTTCTTTTTTGTCAAATGACAATGGTCTTCCTTGCTGACTGCCATAGCTTTGCATCATAAAATAAAAGTATAAATATGGATATTGTATTAGGATTGCAATGGGGAGATGAAGGAAAGGGAAAGTTTATCGATCTTATCAGCGAAAATTATGACATTACAGCACGTTTCAACGGCGGATCTAATGCTGGGCACAGCATAGAGAGAAACGGGAAGAGAATTACGCTTAAAATGATTCCTTCGGGGATCTTTATGAAGAAAGTACAAAATGTTGTTGGTACGGGAACTGTTCTGGATCCTGTAAGTTTTAAAAAAGAAATTGAAAACCTTCAGACATTTGATGAGACCGTTCAGCCTGAAAACAATGTAATTATTTCATTAAAAGCTCACTTTGTGCTGCCTACTCATAAACTTCTGGATGTATTTATGGAAGAGAGTTCCGATTATACTACAATTGGAACTACCAAAAATGGGATTGCACAGGCTTATTCAAATAAAATTTTAAGACAGAATGTAAGAATAGGTGATATGTATGCTCCGGACTTTAAAAACAGAGTACAGCATATTCTGGAAAGAGATTATAAAATGCTGACAGCAGGAGAGATGATACTCCCTCCTTTAGAGGAAATCAGTAATGAGTTTTTTGATGCGGTAGATTTTTTGAAAAGATTTAAATGCACGGAGACAGAAATATATTTAAACAATGCTTTGGCAGAAGGAAAAACAATATTGGCAGAAGGATCTCAGGCTGCAATGCTGGATATTGACCACGGAACATATCCTTATGTAACTTCTTCTTCTACAACAGCTTCAGGAGCGAGCAGTGGACTTGGTGTTTCACCGAGAAAGATCGGTGAAATATTTGGAATTGCAAAAGCGTATTGTACGAGGGTAGGAAATGGTGTTTTTCCAACAGAATTATTTGATGACCTGGGTGAAGAGATCAGAATCAAAGGGAATGAGTTCGGATCCAATACAGGACGTCCGAGAAGAACCGGATGGCTGGATCTTCCTGCTTTAAAATATGCCGTGATGATCAACGGGGTAACTCAGTTGGTCTTAACAAAGGCAGATGTATTAAGCGGGTTGAAATCTGTAGCAATTTGTACTCATTATGAACTGGAAGATGGAAAAACAGTGTCCGTTTCGGGATTGCTTCCGGAAAATGGAAAGCCGATTCTGAAATGGATGAATGGATGGGATGCTGATTTTTCTATAATAAAGCATTCTTCGGAATTGCCAGAAGAGTTAATGGATTTCTTATCATTCTTGGAAACTGAATTAGGAATTCCGGTGGCCTATCTTTCAACAGGTCCGGGAAGAAATGAAATGTTGAAATTAATCAGTTAATAATTATACAGCAGAAAATATATACTGATCTTATAGACAAAAGAGGTTAGGAAATTTATTTCCTAACCTCTTTATTTGGATGAAAAGTTTAATTAACTTTTGTAAGTATAAAACGTTGTTTTGTAGAAGGCTGAACCGTTTGATCCGTAGTGCCGATTACAATAGGTGTAAGATTAGTTGTTAAACCATTTTTCACCTCTAGTCTCAGTGCCGGTGCATTCTTAGGAGCGAATCCAAAACCATTATTTCCGAGATTGAATAACAGCCATTTCTGAGAATCCGTATTGGAATTGGTTCTTAATTCAACCGCTGTTCCGTTCGTTGTTCCGTTACTTTTCACGGTTAACACCTTTGTGGGATCCAATATAGATTTGATGATATAATAGCCATGATCTGATTTACTGAACGTAAATCTCTGGTTATTCCCTGTGGAAGCTGAATATAGAACTATGCTGGTGCCGTCTGTAGTGGAACTTCCGGAAATATCTAAATTTTTATCACTCGCTAAAGATGTTGTCATTGTATAAGTTCCGTTGATTGCCGAACTAGTATTCACAGGTCCATACAAATGATTTATTCCGGCATAATCACCGGCTGACAAACCTGTCCTTTGCTTGGTAAAAGTGGAACCATCCAGCTTAGTCATTACAGGCTGGCTTGGGTTTATAGCAAAGTCTGTAGACTGATACATCATGACAGATCCGAAATCAAATGCACCATGCCCTGCATAATCATTGTAAAGATTGAAGTTATGACGGCTTCCTTCTGTTGCCTTGTTAACATCTACAATAATGTATTGATCTCTGTCCGGGCGGCACTGCTCATGCATAATTCCCATAGAGTGCATTATTTCATGAGCAATAATTGCAGGATAGGTAATATTATAAATTTTAATACCGTTAACTCTGTTTTTTTGCCATCCAAGCGGAGAACTGTTTGTGGTTGTATAAGTAAAAGTGATATATTCTGTTTGATTGGTACGTTCAACAAACTGCATGCTGGTTTGAGAAGAGATCATATCAAACGCTTTGTTGATATTGGTAAGAAAGGTATTATAATTCTGTGTACTCAGACTTCCCTGACTGGGTAATGTGTAATAGACGGTTGCATTAGGCCATGTCTTAATAAAGGAGCTTACAATAGTACTTTTCTCAGTTGTTGACATTCCAGAATTGGCCTGCATCTTTAATTTGTCAAATTGTTCAGAGCTGATAGTAATATCTTCTGCATAAAAATATTCACCATTTACTTCATTGACATACGTGTAGGTTCCGTTAATCAGTAATTTGTGAATCTTTGCATTATCTAGCTTTGTTGTTGTATGATCTATTGAATCTGCTTGCGTGTTTTCAATATCCGACCTACATGAATTCATTGCCAAAACAAGGCATCCTGATAAGAGTAATAGTTTGCTTTTCATATTATTTAATATTGGTTGATGATCCGGTTTTTAAATATGAACAGCTATATTATTACCATACGCAAAAGATTGTAAAAATAAATCAATTCCTAAGTTTGATTAGGTCTCCATTATAATTAAGCCGCATGCTGTAAATGTATTAATAAAAAGTTATATTTGAATATAACATAATATAATGATTGTTTTATTGGTGTTTTGTTTAAAATGTGTATTTATTTCACTAAATTATTTATTTTAATTTAATTTTTACTATGAATTTTCAAATTAGATTATTCACAGATATTTGATATAATGATTAAATCTGTTATTTATACTGATATAAAATTCATTCTATTATCAAATCAATGAAATAAGCTTGAAATATATAATATTATGGACTGCAAATAATACTGCTTATAAATGTTTGTTTTTCAAAATAAGATGATCTGTATGGGTATTGATAAATATAAAGTTAAATTGAAGACTTCTATAATTTAGAATATAAAAAAACGGGGCAAAAACCCCGCTTTACATTTATGATTTTAAATTCAATTTCAATTCTAACTCATCGAGCTGTGCATCAGCAATAGACGCTGGCGCATCAATCATTACATCTCGTCCTGAGTTATTCTTAGGGAATGCGATATAATCTCTGATTACCTCATTTCCATCAAGGATCGCTACCAAACGGTCAAATCCGAATGCTAAACCTCCGTGTGGTGGAGCTCCGTATTTGAATGCATTCATAAGGAATCCAAACTGAGCTTCCGCTTCTTCTCTTGTAAATCCTAATAGATCAAACATTTTGGACTGAAGATCCTTATCAAAAATTCTGATTGATCCTCCTCCGATTTCATTTCCGTTAAGAACCATATCGTAAGCATTGGCTCTTGCTTTCCCTGGATCAGTCTCCAATAAATGAATATCTTCAGGTTTTGGAGATGTGAAAGGGTGGTGCATTGCATGGTATCTTTCAGTATCTTCATCCCATTCCAATAGAGGGAAGTCTACAACCCAAAGTGGCGCAAATTCATTTCCTTTTCTTAACCCTAATCGGTTTCCAAGCTCCATTCTTAACGCAGAAAGCTGAGCTCTTACCTTATTTTCATTTCCGGAAAGAATCAACATTAAGTCACCTTCTTTTGCTCCGAATTTTTCAATGATTTTTGCTAAATCTTCTTCGTTATAGAATTTGTTTACGGATGAGGTCTTCACACCGTCATTCTGGAATTTTACCCAAACCATCCCTGAAGCTCCTATTTGTGGGCGTTTTACCCAATCCACAAGCTCATCAATCTGTTTTCTTGTATACTCTGCGCATCCTTCTACATTGATTCCTACTACCAATTCTGCATCATCGAATATCTTAAAGTCTTTACCTTTTACAAGCTCATTTAGCTCCACGAATTCCATTCCGAAACGGATGTCCGGTTTGTCATTACCGTATTTTTGCATCGCATCTGCGAAAGTCATTCTTGGGAAATCTCCGAATTCCTGCCCTGTAATATCTTTTAAAAGCGTTTTCGTCATTCCTTCAAAGACATTCATAACATCTTCCTGCTCTACAAAAGCCATTTCACAGTCGATTTGTGTAAACTCAGGCTGTCTGTCTGCTCTTAAATCCTCATCACGGAAGCATTTTACAATCTGGAAATATTTATCCATTCCACCTACCATCAAAAGCTGTTTGAAAGTTTGTGGCGACTGTGGTAATGCATAGAATTGTCCTGGGTTCATTCTGCTTGGAACCACAAAGTCTCTTGCGCCTTCCGGAGTAGATTTAATAAGAACCGGTGTTTCCACTTCAATAAATCCTTCTTCAGATAAATAATTTCTAACCTTTTGTGCCATTTTGTGACGGAAGATCAGCTTGTCTTTTACCGGATTTCTTCTGATATCCAGATAACGATATTTCATTCTTAATTCTTCACCGCCGTCCGTTTCATCTTCAATAGTGAATGGAGGAAGCTGAGAATCATTAAGGATTGTTAATTTTTCTACTAGAAGTTCGATTTCTCCAGTTGGAATATTAGGATTCTTGCTTACCCTTTCAATAACTTTTCCGGTAGCCTGAATTACAAATTCACGTCCTAATTTTTTGGCTTCCTCCATCAGCTGAGCAGAAGAGCGCTCCTGATCAAAAACCAGCTGTGTAATTCCGTAACGATCTCGAAGATCTACCCAAATCATAAATCCTTTATCACGGATAGTCTGTACCCATCCTGATAGTGTAACTTCTTCATTCAGATTTTTCAGAGATAGCTCTCCATTGGTGTGTGATCGAAACATAATTATTTGTTTAAAGTTCAATGTTTAAGGTTCAGTTCCGAACCTTGAATTTTTCGTTGGCAAAGATAAGATTTTTGCAGGTTTTATAAATAAAAAAACTTCCTTTTCGGAAGTTTTCATATATGGTTTTAAGATTTTTTAATCTCTTTTTGCCCCTCTTTCTATTAATAATTTCGCGGTTTCATCTCGCTTTGTGCTCTCAGCAATCTCAAGTGGAGACCTGTTCTGACATTTTTTATTAATATTTGCCTTATTGTCTAACAGAAAATTAACGATATTGTTTTTTCCGGACAGCACACTGAACCCAAGAGGAGAATAAGAGTTGGCTCCAAGAACAAAACATTTATTGTAATCTCCTTGTATAAACTGTTTTTTAAAGGTTGCCACATCATCAGAATAAATGGCTTTCATTTTTTCCTGAGTTAGTTTCTGGGCAGAAAACGTACCGGCAGATAATAACATTCCCAATAGAAAGGTAGTAGAGATTATTTTTTTCATAAGAATGATTTTTAAGAATATACAAATCTAAATTAAATTTTATTACCAATTGCTAAGTTTTGTAGATATTTGGATTTGTATAAATCGTATTTTTCTTTTATTGGTTGTGAAATCGTAAAATGACAGGCTGGAGACAGGCTTTATTTTAAAAGTTTAATAATCTCAGACTTTTACCTATTAGTTTTATATCATATTATTTTGTTGTAAATATGTAATTACTATCGTATTACAAAAATAAAATATTGTAAAATAGAAAAATTAATACAATGATATTTTCTAAAAATTGTTTTATTCTGTTGTGAGGAAAAACTGAAAAACTTTCCATATGTCAACTTTTTACTGATTCTGAATGAATATTTTTGCTAAGTATAACTAGGAAAATAATGACAAAATATATTGAGTTTTTGAAAAAAGCATTCAGTGGAGAAGAAACTGATTTCACGAAAGTAAATATCAGAAGTGCTGTTTTGCTTCTTGCTATACCTATGATGCTGGAAATGGCCATGGAATCTGTATTTGCGCTGGTAGATCTTTATTTTGTGGGACATCTGAAAGAAAGCGGATTTGCAATTCAAACGGTTGGGCTTACAGAATCAGTACTTTCGGTAATGTATTCTATTGCGATAGGAATGAGTATGGCAGCAACAGCCCTGGTTGCAAGGAGAATTGGGGAGAAAAACCCGGAGCAGGCTTCAAGAAGTGCTGCACAGGTGTTATTGGTCTCTTTTGTGATCACTTTTATTTTAAGCTTGCTGGGAGTAGTGTATGCAGAAGAAATTCTGATTCTTATGGGCTCAAAACCCGAAGCTGCAGCTTATGGAAAAGATTTTACCAGAATTATGATGGGAAGCAGCACAATTATTATGCTTTTGTTTTTGATCAATGGAATTTTCAGAGGAGCCGGAAATGCAATGATTGCGATGAAAAGTTTATGGATTGCTAATATTGCCAACATTATTCTTTGTCCGTTATTGATAAAAGGCTTAGGCCCAATTCCTGCTTTAGGGCTTACGGGAGCGGCATTAGCAACAACAATCGGAAGAAGTATAGGGGTGCTTTACCAGCTGTATCATCTGTTGATAGCTGATACACAGATTAGAATCAGGCTTCCTTATTTTAAGCCCAATTATGATTTAATAAAATCCATTATAAAAATTGCAACCCCTGGGATCTTTCAGTTTGTAATTGCTTCATGCAGCTGGATATTCCTTGCGGAGCTGGTTGCAACTACCGGCGGAGAAAATGCTTCAGCGGGTTACCAGACCGCATTAAGACTGATGATGTTCTTTATGCTTCCTGCGTGGGGGCTGAGCAATGCTGCTTCCACATTAGTCGGGCAGAATATGGGAGCGAATGAAATGCTGAGGGCAGAACAGTCTGTTATGAAAACCGTTAAATATAATGTGATTTTTATGCTCATCGTAAGTCTGATCTTTATTTGTATGGGAAACTTTTTAGTAAGCTTTTTTACTCAGGAGATCGAGATCAAGAATTTTGCTAAAAATGCATTGCACATAATGAGTACCGGATTTATTTTCTACGGAATCGGAATGGTAATGATTAACGCCTTTAATGGAGCAGGAGATACATGGACTCCTACATGGGTTAATCTTTTTGGGTTCTGGCTGTTTCAGATTCCATTGGCTTATTTTCTCTCAAAACATATGGAACTGGGCCCTAAAGGTGTTTTTATTTCAATTCCCGCCGCAGAAACCCTGATTACTGTGGTTGCTTTTATTTTATTTAAAAGAGGAAAATGGAAAACAATAAAAGTATAAAGCTACGTGGCAGAAGATGGCAGTCTTAAAGTTTTAAGTACATACATAGGTTTTAAAAACAATTGATTAAGGCGTCAACTATCAAAACAGCAGGTCTATCATAACTTCCAGCTTCCTTCTTATTTATAAAACTTTAACAGCTTAATTCGTTGGATTTTAAAAGGTTATTTTTTAAATTCGTAATAACAAATACATATTACTATGGGAAAAGGAGACAAAAAATCACGAAGAGGGAAGATTAATTCCGGAAGTTATGGTAAAAGAAGACCTAAAAAAGCATCAAAATCTTTTGTGGCTTCTGAAGACAAATCAAAAAAGTAAATGAAATAAAAAAGACCAAAGAAAATCTCTTCGGTCTTTTTTTTATAAAAATTAAATTAATTATTTTCCTCCTAAAATGTTTCCAAGAATACTTCCGAGTCCGCCGCCGCCTTGCTGCTGGTTTCCTCCGCCTAATACGCTTCCAAGGATATCATTCAACGGATTTCCTGATGATTGGGATTGTCCGCTACCTCCTAAAACACTTCCCAGAATGTCATTTAAAGGATTTGATTGCTGGGTCTGAGCCTGATTGGAGGCGTTTCCAAGAATTCCACCCAAAAGATCTTCCAAGCCACCTGCTCCTACATTATTCTGTTGTTTCTGCTGACCAATATATCCCATAATAACAGGAGCCAGCATTGCAAGGATAGGTCCGATTTTATCTATTGAAATTCCTGTATTCTGTGACAGTTGGTTCTCAACATCGCTTTTCTGTCCGCCAAAAATATGGCTAAGAATAGATCCGCCTTCAGCCTGTCTTGCTTCAATTTGTGAAGCGTCATTAAGGATACTTCCGTTATGATCTTTATCTAAAGCATTGTTTAATGCCTCTGCTTCATTAGCGTCCTGAGATTTATTTCTAAGATAAGAAATGATAAGAGGTGTAGCTACTGCCAACAGAGCAATTACCTGGTTTCTGTTAATCCCGAATTTATTCTCGGCTTGTTCAGCAACCTGGTTGCCCGTGTTCCCTGTAAGTAGGTCAATTAAGCTCATTTTTTGTGTTTGTTTAGTATTAAGTAACCCAAAGTTATCAAAAAATATGCCTCACAAAATATTTGCTTTTCATAATTATTGTTAAAGTTTCCGGGGCAGCTTCAAAACTTTAATTCTTAATAATCGGGACGTTTGAACATGCTTCTCCGAACATCAGAGATTTCACAATAGGTTTTAATTGCTCCACCAGTTCTATATAAGCGTTTTCAGGGATTTCTTTATCTGAACAGCCTTTTACCAGAACTCTTTTACCTCTCATTTCCTCAAAATCATAGGTCTGAATGGCGTTGTGCATTAAAATAACTTCGAGATCCTCACGATTCCCGAAAACTATTTTTTTTGCAACATCAGTAAGCTTTGCTGTCAATACAAAATAAGCCCAAAGCGGGATAATCGTATCTACAGAATTGTAGATGTATATATAGCTGTCTTTATAATCTTCTGCATTAATAGCTTCTACCTTTTCACGGAAATCTTTTTCCTTCAGGATCATTTCCTGGAAGAGAAAATCTTTAAGGTCAATACCCTTTCTTTCCCCTTTGGGAAGTAAAGTGGCAAGGTCAAAATTGATAAGGCCGCTTTCCGCAACTTTATTCCGGATTTCAAATTCTTCTGACATTTTTTATCATTATCTTTGAACAAATTTACGAATTAAGATCATAAGTATTTTAATTTGTTCTCTATCCTTACTATAGAAATGAAATATTATATTATTGCAGGAGAAGCTTCCGGAGATCTGCATGGAAGTAACTTGATGAAAGCTTTGAAACAAAAAGATCCCCATGCAGAATTCAGATTTTGGGGTGGTGATCTGATGAAGGCTCAGGGAGGAACATTAGTGAAACATTACCGTGATCTGGCTTTTATGGGATTTCTTGAAGTGGTTATGAATTTACGGACCATTTTGAATAATATTAAATTCTGTAAAGAAGACATTCAGAAAAATAAACCGGATGTTTTGGTATTGGTAGATTATCCAGGCTTTAATCTGAGAATTGCAAAATTCGCCAAAGAGCTTGGAATCAAAGTTGTTTATTATATTTCGCCGCAACTTTGGGCATGGAAAGAAGGACGTGTAGAGATCATTAAAAAATATGTGGATGAAATGATGGTTATCCTTCCTTTTGAAGAAGATTTCTATAGAAAACATGGGGTTCATTCTCATTTTGTAGGTCATCCTTTGCTGGATGCTATTTCGGATCTGCAGGAAATCAGCATTGAAAAGTTCAAATCGGAAAATGGGTTGAATGAAAAAGAAATCATTGCATTGTTACCGGGCTCCAGAGAACAGGAGGTGGAAAAGATGCTTGAAATCATGCTTTCCGTGAGACCTCATTTTAAAAATTATCAGTTTGTAATTGCCGGTGCGCCAAGCCTTCCTAAAGAATTTTATCAAAAATATGTGGACGATAATGTTCACTTTGTATCCAATAAAACATATGATCTGCTGAGATATTCCAAAGCAGCACTGGTAACTTCCGGAACAGCTACTCTGGAGACTGCTTTACTGAATATTCCTGAAGTAGTATGTTATCGAGGAAGCAAAATTTCTTATGCTATTGCCAAAAGGCTGGTTAAAAATATCAATTATATCTCTCTTGTTAATCTGATTATGGATAGGGAAGTGGTGAAAGAGCTGATCCAGAATGATCTGAATACAAAAAATCTTGTGGATGAGCTTAATAAAGTGCTACAAGGAGAAAAAAGACAGCAGGTTCTGAATGACTACCACCTTTTGAGAGAGAAGCTGGGTGGAAAAGGAGCCAGCGGACATGCTGCTGATGTGATCCTTGGCGTTTAATTTTTTGAGTAGTATTTTTGAGAATTTAACTGATTTTGACCATGACTTATTTTAACCGTTTTCTTTTATTAATTGTAATTACATTATTCTTTTCAAAAAGCACTGCTCAGGAGAAATCAAAAGATAAAATCCAGATATTTTACTATGGCTGGTACGGAAATCCGGCTACAGACGGAGACTATCAACATTGGAACCATCAGATACTCCCGCATTGGAGCAATCCGAAATGGAATAATCTCGGCCATTATAAAGGAGGTGATGATATCGGAGCCAATTTTTATCCGGCTTTGGGTAATTACAGTTCTAACGATCCGCATATCATTGAAAAGCATATGAAGATGATCAAAGAATCCGGAGTAGGCGTTGTGGTAGTCAGTTGGCTGGGAAAAGATTCTTTCACGGATAAAAGTTTAGGCAGATATCTGGATATTGCCGATCGTTTTGATTTAAAAATTGCTTTTCACATAGAACCTTTCTATACAAACACCTCAGAATTTAAGGACCAGATTTCTTACCTTATCAAAACCTATTCTTCCCACCACGCTTTCTATAAAAAAGAAGGGAAACCGTTATTATATGTTTATGATAGCTATAAAATTCCTAAAGAAGAATGGGCAAAATTACTGTCGGGAAAAGGAGAGGAAACAATCAGAAATACAGATATTGATGCATTTTACATAGGATTATGGGTGGAGAAAAATGACGCAGCTTTTTTTGATACAGCAGGGTTTGATGGCTTCTATACCTATTTTGCCAGTGAAGGCTTTGTTTATGGAAGCACAGTTTCTAACTGGAATTTCCTTTCCGGCTATGCAAAAGATCATCATCTTATTTTTATTCCTTGTGTTGGGCCTGGTTATTCAGATACAAGAATACGACCTTGGAATGAAGCGAATTTCAAAAGCCGTGATAACGGTAAATACTATGAAAATATGTTTGATGCTGCAATAAAGGTAAATCCGGATTTCATTGGAATCACTTCATTTAATGAATGGCATGAAGGAACACAGATAGAACCTGCCGTTCCCAAAAAAGTGGGAAGTTTTAAATATGAAGATTACGGGAAGGATCCATGGCTTTATATCAAGGAAACTAAACGATTGACGGAAAAATTTCTGAAAAAGAGATAACATACATTCGAAGTTAATTTTCATAGCAAAAAATCAAGCGTTACCTTGATGGTTTTCAAAATATAAAAGACAATTATTTAGTAATTTCAGAGATCATAAGCAAGAGGTTATTTCTCTATTTTGGAGAGGTAAATAATTGAATTGCACAAACAACCCTTACTTATTCTGGTCATCTGCTTCATTCTTGGAATTATTTTTCAAGACTTACTAGTGTTGAGAAGAGCTTTTGTATATTCTATAACTGGAATTAGTATAGGCGTTTTAACACTCTTATTTTTCCATTCCTATTTTCTGCACAAAACCAGAGCTTTTTTACTAGGGGTTTTGTTTTTTGGAACAGGAATTATCCTTCATTATTATAATACTTTTTCATCGGAGGTTCCTTCATTTTCAGGGAAGAAAGGGGTTGTTACTTTTAAAATATCTCGAAAATTAAATTCGAGCGAAAAGTATAGAAAATATGAAGTGACAGCCCAAACTGGAAAACAGGGTTTCAATTCTGTTTTTTATATTCCTAAAAGTGCTGCTGAATTAGATTTTATTCATTACTACAGAGCAGAAGCTTATATAACG
The DNA here is from genome assembly GCF_011752975.1 of Chryseobacterium sp. Tr-659. Lineage (GTDB taxonomy): Bacteria > Bacteroidota > Bacteroidia > Flavobacteriales > Weeksellaceae > Chryseobacterium. The sequence goes on from NZ_VWWP01000001.1 coordinate 47,456, forward strand.
AGACCTAAGCCTCCTTCCTATGATTTTCAGTTTAATTATGCTCAGTATCTGAAGAGAAGAGGCATAGATTGTCAGATTTTCTTTTTAAAAGAGATTTCATCCATAGAAAGAACGGATTTGTCCCTTTCGGAAAAGATAGATCAATACAGATTTAATGTTTTGAAAAGCATTGATAAAACCGAAATGTCAACCCGTACCAAAGAATTTTTGAAAGGTATTATTCTGGCTGACCGTACAGAAATTGAGACTGATACCCTTGATGATTTCAATAGATCCGGGCTGATACATTTTCTTGCGATTTCCGGAACCCATATTGTAGTCATTTTTGGAATGTTTTACTTTGTGCTGATTCGTTTTGCTCCATTAAAGTTCAGGAAATACGCTGTTGTTTTAAGCTTATGTTTTATCTGGCTGTTTGCCATATTTATCGGATTTGGAAATTCCGTGCTGAGGTCATGTATTATGCTGACGGTGTATTTTATTTTCATATTACTGCAAAGGAAGCCGGACCTTCTTCATTCACTAGCATTATCAGCATTTATTATTTTGATTATAGATACCCGGCAGATTTTTGATGTTGGATTCCAGCTTAGCTTTTTAGCTGTTTTGGGTATTTTCTGGCTGAATCAGCCTCTTCTGAAATACTTCCCGAAGCAGGATCATTACTTCAAAAAGCTTATATTTAATACCATTACGATTTCTTTATCTGCTCAGCTTGCAACACTTCCTCTGGTGCTGTATTATTTTCACCAGTTTTCTTTCATATCCCTGATTGCCAATTTTGTAGTGGTTCCTTTTTCTGAAATCATTATCGTTTTTTCGTTTTTAATGACAGCTTTTATTGCTTTCCATATTGATTTTGAATTGATGAATGTGATATATGACTTTATGATTCAAATCTTGCTAAGGATGATCCATTGGTTTGCTGAAATCGATGTGTTGTTTTTTGATCATATTCCTATGAATAAGATTGAAGTATTGTCTGCATTTTTAATCATTTATCTGCTGAGACCCGTTATTTTAAAATCTGATTTTAGAAATTCACTGAGAGTGATGATGGGAGTTTTAGCATTTTTGATCCTAAGAACCGGCTACACTATTTTTGAAAATCACAAAGGAGAAGTACTGGTTCAATCTTTCGGTCGGGATACAATACTTTCAGTAAAAGACGGGAACAGAGTTTGTTTCTGGATTTCGGATAAACAGGACCAGAAGAAGATTTTACACTACATTGTCAAGCCCTATTGTTCTTCCAGAAGAGTAGCATATTTTGAGATAAAAACCCTGCCTTCTTCTGTTGAAAAAGTAGTTTTCAGAGATAAGATTTATGATCTGAAATGATGGTTTTTAATTTAGCTCTTTTCCTGCATTTATAATGGGTAGAATTCTTATTTAGAAAGATTACAAACTGTCTAATTGTGAGATTTCTCACTTTTCGATATTGTTAAACTTTCTTAATTTTGTGGAAATTCAAATTTAAACTTATATGGCAGGTTTAACGAGTTCTACGATAGGTAGAAAATACGCTATGGCATTATCAGCTATGTTTTTGCTGATTTTTCTTATACTGCATTTGACAACCAATTTGTTATCAGTCCTGAATAAAGATGCATTCAATACCGCATCCGACTTCATGGGCTATAATCCTTTTGTGCAGTTCTTAATGCAGCCTATTCTTGGTTTTGCAGTAATTTTCCATTTCGTTATGGGATTTGTATTGGAGATCAAGAATAATAAAGCGCGTCCGGTAAAGTATGAATCAAACAACGCATCAGTGAATTCTTCATGGATGTCCAGAAATATGATTATTTCCGGAGCTGTTGTTTTGGCTTTCTTGGCGCTGCACTTATATGATTTCTGGTTACACGAAATGAATTACAAGTATGTAGAAGGATTAACTCCTGATGCTGAACGTTTCTGGCCTGAACTTCATGAGAAGTTTGCTGATCTTTGGAGAGTAGCTTTGTATGTGATTTCTTTTGTTTTATTAGGATTACACTTAGCTCACGGATTCCAGTCTTCGTTCCAGTCTATCGGAGCAAGACATCCAAAATATACGCCGGTGATTAAAGCTTTCGGGAAATGGTATTCAATCCTTATCCCTGCAGGATTCATCATCGTAGCAGTTTACCATTTTATAACTCAATAATATCAATATACTAGTATGAGTAAATTAGATTCAAGAATTCCAGCGGGTCCTCTTAAAGACAAGTGGAAAAATCATAAAGACCATATGAACCTTGTTGCACCAAACAACAGAGATAAGATTGATATTATTGTTGTAGGTACAGGTTTGGCAGGTGGTTCTGCAGCAGCTACATTAGCTGAGCAGGGATACAACGTTAAAGCATTCTGCTATCAGGATTCTCCAAGAAGAGCGCACTCTATTGCAGCTCAGGGAGGGATCAATGCAGCGAAGAACTATCAGGGAGATGGAGACTCTACATACAGATTATTCTATGATACCATCAAAGGTGGTGACTATAGAGCAAGAGAAGCCAACGTATACAGATTAGCTGAAGTTTCTGCAAATATTATTGACCAATGTGTTTCTCAAGGAGTTCCTTTCGGGAGAGATTACGGCGGCCAGCTAGATAACCGTTCATTTGGTGGGGTTCAGGTAAAAAGAACTTTCTATGCAAAAGGGCAAACCGGACAACAGCTATTATTAGGTGCTTATTCTGCAATGAGCCGTCAGATCGGTAAAGGTAGAATCAAGATGTACAACCGTCATGAAATGATGGATCTTGTAATTGTTGATGGAAAAGCAAGAGGAATTATCGCAAGAAACCTGGTAACAGGTGAAATAGAAAGACATTCTGCTCACGCAGTAGTAATCGCTTCAGGTGGTTACGGAAACGTATATTTCCTTTCTACAAACGCGATGGGATCCAACGTTTCTGCAGCATGGAAAATTCACAAGAAAGGAGCTTACTTCGCAAACCCTTGCTATGTACAGATTCACCCTACTTGTATTCCTGTTCACGGAACTCAGCAGTCTAAATTAACTTTGATGTCTGAATCATTAAGAAACTCCGGAAGAATCTGGGTTCCTAAAAAGATTGAAGATTCGGTAGCCATCAGAGAAGGTAAATTAAGACCTGAAAATATTAAAGAAGAAGATAGAGATTATTATTTAGAAAGAAGATATCCTGCATTTGGTAACCTTGTACCTAGAGACGTTGCTTCAAGAGCAGCTAAGGAAAGATGTGATGCCGGATTCGGAATTGAAAATAATGATACTCAGGAAGGTGTTTACCTTGATTTCTCTACGGAGATCATTAAAAAAGGTAAAGAATCCGCTATCGAAAAACATATTCATAATCCTACAGATCAGCAGATCTACGATCTTGGTAAGAAGTGGGTTGAGGAGAAATACGGAAACTTATTCGTAATGTATGAAAAAATTACGGCTGATGATCCTTATAAAACTCCAATGAAGATTTATCCTGCAGTTCACTACACAATGGGAGGTGTTTGGGTTGATTATAACCTTCAGTCTACTATCCCTGGATGTTTCGTAATTGGTGAAGCGAACTTCTCTGATCACGGTGCAAACAGATTGGGAGCTTCTGCATTGATGCAAGGTCTTGCAGACGGATACTTTGTACTTCCTTATACAATTGCAGATTATCTTTCTGCAGATATCAGAACAGGAGCTATTCCTACCAATTCCGGTGCATTTGACGATGCTGAAAAAGGAATTAAAGAAAAAATTGATTTCTTCTTAAATAATAAAGGAACTCATTCTGTAGACCATTTCCACAAGCAATTAGGAAACATCATGTGGAATAAAGTAGGAATGGGAAGAACTCCTGAAGGATTAAGAGAAGCAATCAAAGAAATTGAAGAAGTAAGAAACGATTTCTGGAAAAATGTAAAAGTACCGGGTGAAGGTGAAGGAATGAACACTGAGCTTGAAAAAGCATTCAGAGTAGCAGACTTCCTTGAACTAGGACAATTAATGGCTATCGATGCACTGCACAGAAACGAATCTTGTGGTGGGCATTTCCGTGAAGACCATTCAACTCCGGATGGAGAAGCGGAAAGAGACGACGTACACTACAAATACGTCGGAGCTTGGGAATATCAGGGAGAAAATATCAATACGGAAGTATTGCATAAAGAAGAACTGATATATGACAACATCGAGGTTAAAACTAGAAGTTATAAATAATCTCCAACCTATAAATATAACATTATGAGTGCAAAAAAAGGCTTACATCTTACGCTGAAAATTTGGAGACAAAAAAATAGTAAAACTAAAGGTCAGTTCGAGACCTATAAAATATCAGATGTATCTACAGACTCTTCGTTTTTGGAGATGTTGGATATTCTGAACGAAAATTTAATTAACGAAGGTAAAGAACCCATCGCTTTTGATCACGACTGTCGTGAAGGAATCTGCGGAATGTGTTCTCTTTACATCAATGGTAGAGCTCACGGACCAGATACAGGGATTACAACTTGTCAGCTTCACATGAGAATGTTCAAAGATGGAGAGACTATCGTTATTGAACCTTGGAGAAGTGCTGCTTTCCCTGTTATCAAAGACTTAATGGTAGACAGAAGTGCGTTCGACAGAGTAATGGCAGCAGGAGGTTTCATTTCTGTGAATACTTCTGGTAATACGTTGGATGCTAACGCAATTCCGGTTCCAAAAGAAGATGCAGACAGAGCAATGGATGCAGCTGCTTGTATCGGATGTGGAGCTTGTGTGGCAACATGTAAAAACGGATCTGCAATGCTGTTCGTGGGAGCTAAAGTTTCTCAGTATGCATTACTTCCTCAAGGTAGAGTAGAAGCCAAGAGAAGAGTTCTGAACATGGTGAAAGCTATGGATGAAGAAGGATTCGGAAACTGTTCAAATACCGGTGCTTGTGAAGTAGAATGTCCAAAAGGAATTTCTCTTGAAAACATCGCAAGAATGAACAGAGAATATATGGCTGCTCTTGTAGATCAAGGATAGAATTGATTCAAATACATAAAAAATCACCTTCAAAGCTGAAGGTGATTTTTTTATATATACCACTTAGCTGTTAAAGTTTGTTAACTTATTGAATAATTTTAGGTATTCTTTACTTAATAAGTATATATTTGGAGGGCAGTTGAATTGGTTTTTGAAAAACATTTTCATCTGCTTTTTACCAGGGAAAAATGGGTGTAGAAAGTAATCGGGATACCCCTTTTAAACGGTAATGATAAATTTTTTAAAAAAAATAATTAGTGTGAATTAACAAGCCCTAAAAAGCGTATTTTTGTGTAATATTAAAAATTGAAATGAAAAAATATCTTTTATTGTTTATCATCGCGATTTTCGTGATGTCTTGTTCAAAAAAAGTAGAAGTAAAAGGGAAAATTACAGGAAGCTCTCCACTGGAAAGAATTGAGTTTGTGGAAGCTTCAGGAGTAGGAACCCTGCCTTTGATTAATATTGGTTTAGATAAAGACGGAAACTTTTCAGGAAATTTTGAGGCTCCTAAAGATGGGATGTATGTGATCAACTATGCAAACAAACAAAACCTGATCTATCTTGAAGGAGGACAAAAAGTGAACATCTCAGGAAATGCAATGACTTTCCCTAATGAGTACGTAATTACAGGTGATGCTAAAAAGAACAATGATTTTCTTTCCGGAACTCAGAAGTTCTTAGGTGAGTACGGAACCAAAGTTAATTTAGGTGCATTAATGAGCGGAGATGAAGCTGCATTTTTAAAAGGGATGCATAAAGTAGAGGCAGACATTAATAAAAATGTTGATGACCTTGCTAAGAAAAACAACCCTAGCAAAGCCCTTCTGGATTGGAAGAAAAATGATGTGAAAGTTACTATCCTGAATTTGCTTGCCAACTACGAGATGTCACACGGTCCAATGTCTGGTAATCCATCATACAAAGCATCTAAAGCTTTTAAAGATTATGAAACTCAGCTTGAGACAGATAAAGAAGCAATGGTGAAAACTATTCCGCTTTACAGACAATATCTTCTTGTAAAAATGACTCCTGATTTCCAGAAATATGCAGAAGCAAACAGTAAAGGAAAAACAGGAATTACTACTTCCGAGATGTTTGCTCAATATTTAAAAACTAAAAAAGACTTATCTCAAACTGCAAAAGATTATCTTTTAGCGTTTGTAATGGCTCAGGCAGATATTCACCCAACGACTCCTGCTGCGAACATTGATAAAATTAAAAAGATTATTGATACAGATATCAAAGACGCTACTATTAAAAGTGACCTGCTAAAAATGCAGGTAGCTATTACAGGACTTAAAGTAGGAGAAGCAGCTCCTGAAGCAGCTCTAGTAAAACAGGACGGAAAAGCTTACCAGCTTTCTGAAAACAAAGGGAAACCTTATATGTTATTCTTCTACGCTTCGTGGAACCCTTACATCGGTGAAGCTACGGTGCCTGTTTTAAAAGAAGTGGTTAATTTCTATAAATCTAAAATGAACTTTGTATTTGTAAATGTAGACGATACAAAAGATCAGTTCATTAAAACAAGCAATTCATTGCTTAAAGGCATCCAGGGAGTAAATGTTTATGGAGAAGGAGGAATGGAATCCGATATTGCAAAGAAATATGGGGTTTACGGATTCAAATTACCTTGCTTTGTGATTATCGATAAAGACGGTAAAATTGCCAGCAGATCTTTTGTAAACCTTGGAGAACAGGAACTGGTAACAATTCTTGATAAACTGACAGGTCTTTCAGCACCAAAAGTAAATCCGAATATGCAATTGCAGCCACAATTACAAATTGATCCGGCAGCTGCCCAGCAACAAGCTCCACAGCCCGCAAATCCACAGCCGGCTCAGACAAAATAATAAACTTTAACACAGTATAGAAACCTTATCCTCGGATAAGGTTTTTTTTATTGTATTTTTGCAAACTGAAACGTAATGGTTTCAATTAGGAAAATAGAAAAATTTAGAATGAGTAGGAAGAAAAAAAGAGATCTAATTCTTGAAAATATAAAGCTATTGACTGCCGGAGCAAAAGGCGTGGCAATAGGAAGGACAGAAGAAGGAAAAGCTGTGATGGTTTCAGGAGCAATTCCGGGAGATATTGTGAATGTAAGAGTGAAAAAAGCAAAGTCAAAATATTATGAAGGCGAAGCAATTGACGTTCTTGAAAAGTCACCTTACAGAGTGGATCCTAAATGTATTCACTTCGGAACCTGCGGAGGATGTAAATGGCAGAATATGAGCTATGAAAAACAGCTTGATTTTAAACAGGAAGAAGTCTATAATAATATCAAAAGAATCGGAGGAATTGAAAACTTTGAAACCGTATCAATCCTTGGTTCCGAAGAACAGTATTTTTACAGAAATAAAATGGAGTTTTCTTTCTCTAATGCGAGATGGCTTACTCAGTACGAAATCAGTTCAGAAGAAAATTTTGGAAGCAGAGATGCATTAGGATTTCATATTCCGGGAATGTGGAGTAAGATTCTTGATCTGAAAGAATGTTTCCTTCAGGAAGACCCTTCCAATGCAATAAGACTGGCTGTAAAAGAATATGGTGTAAAGAACGGACTGGATTTCTTTGATGTAAGAAACCAGGAAGGTTTTTTAAGAACTCTGATGATGAGGCAGAACTCCAAAGGCGAATGGATGGTGCTTTTCCAGCTTTACAGAGAAGAAAAAGAGAACAGAGAAAAACTTTTTGAATTCTTATTGGAAAAATTCCCTCACATCAAAACATTGGTATACGCGATCAATTCAAAACAAAATGATTCCATTTATGATCTGGATATCAATGTCTATTTCGGAGAAGGTTATTTAATGGAAGAAATGGATGGACTGAAGTTCAAAATTGGACCAAAATCATTCTTTCAGACCAACTATAAGCAGGCATTGGAATTATACAGAAAAACACTTGAGTTTGCAGATCTGAAAGGTGATGAAGTTGTTTATGATCTCTATACAGGAACAGGAACAATAGCCCAATATGTAGCAAGAAATGCAAAACAGGTAATCGGGATAGAATCTGTACAGGAAGCAATAGATGCGGCAATAGAACACGCCGCATTAAATGGCCTTACCAATTGTACTTTCTATTGTGGTGATATGAAAGATATTTTCAATGATGAATTTATGGCTAACCACCCTAAAGCAGACGTATTGATTACCGACCCTCCAAGAGACGGGATGCACCAGAAAGTAGTAGAGCAGATCTTAAAACTTTCACCGGAAAAGGTAGTTTATGTAAGCTGTAACTCCGCTACACAGGCAAGAGACCTCGCATTAATGAAAGATCATTATACAGTAGTGAAAATATTACCGGTGGATATGTTCCCGCAAACCCACCATGTTGAGAATATCGCATTGTTGGTTAAAAAATAAATTTAATTAAATTTGAATTTCAAATTTGAATATAAAATGTCAGTTCCATCTGGCTTAAAATAAAAATATACAGATGAAATATTTTAAATTTCTCATAGCTGTCTGCTTTTTAGGAATGCTTTTTTCCTGTGGAGGAGATGATGACATCTGTGAAAGTGGAGAAGGGACTCCGAGAATGAAGGTAAGTTTCAGATCAGCTGAATCGGGAAAAGATACTACTGTAGATACGCTGTATGTATCAGTAGACTATGGTGCAGGAAAAGTAGATTTGGGAAAACTTGCAAATATTGATTCCCGACTAATTCCTTTACGGGTAGATGATTCACCTTATACAGATGTTTATTTCAAAACCAGGTACAAAGGTCCTGAATCTCAGGTGAGAGTAAGTTATGGTACGAAATCAACCTATGTGTCTCCGGGATGCGGTATCAAAAAGTATTATGAGAATTTAAGTTCAGAATTAATCACTCCGAATCCTGTACTGAAACTGGAAAGCGGGCAAAATCAAATAGAGAATGAAGATAAGACTAATCTTTACCTTGTTTTTTAGTTTATTAGGAATAATAGGCTTTGCGCAACATAAAAAGGAAGCCGGGAAGAAGGTTCATGAGAAATATAAACCTAACTTTATGGTTGGGCTTGATGTACTGAATACCGGAGTTGGATTTTTTTCTGATAGAAAGATGTACCAGGGTTTTATTTCTTCAAAGATCAGGGGAAATGTTCATGCCATTGCTGAGGCGGGATTTGAAAAGAATATCTATCAGAAGAATGGATATGATGCCAAAGTAAATGGACCTTTTGTGAAGCTGGGAGCATTTTATATGCTGGCAAAAGATGCGGAAAATGAATTTAACGGATTTTATGCCGGAGGAAAAGTGGGAGGAGCATTTTATAACCAGGAGTATATGGCAGTTCCCGTTCGTGGATTTGGAGGAAGTAACTTTTCTGAAGCGTTTCCTTCATCATCTCAGTCCTCTTTCTGGCTGGAAGGAACATTAGGAGGAAGAGTACAATTGTTCAATTCCAATTTCTATATTGATGTGAATCTTCAGCCAAGATATCTGGTGTATACCTCTAAACAGGATGATATCTATCCGATGATTGTTCCCGGATTCGGAAGAAGTTCCTCAAAATTTAATATGGGATTCGCGTGGAATCTGGCATATAAATTTTAGATAAGATATACATGATCATATAAAATAAACCCGGAAATTTTCCGGGTTTATTTATTATTGTTAGTTATAATTTCTTTATACAGTTTTTCGAGCTCTTTCGGAGGAACTCCCGAGTCAAAAGTTGAAGATGTATATACCTTGCCATCTGAAGTGATAGATATAGATGAAGCTAATGCAGCATCTGTAAACCGGGAAGATGTGGGTGCCTTAAGGTTGGAGATTGTTGAAAGTTCAATCTGGCCTGCCTGTTCAGAAATTCTTTTCCAGTCATCAACAGATAAAGGAGAATGAGTAACTGTCTCATTTAAGGAGAATATTTTTAAGCCCGGTGAAAATGTGGTAATTCTTCTGGTTCCTCTTGTTTGTTCCTTTAATTCTATTTTTTCAATTTTTGATTTTTGTGTGGTATTTGTTAAGTTGTTTTTATTGATTTCTGTTTTATTTTGAGAAGTACAATTTGTGTTTGATAGGATTAGAAATGTTACTATTAATAATGAATAAGCTTTCATTTTTATAACTGTTTTAATATTTGTGATTATTTTTTGAATATGTATTATGTATTATGTTAAAAACTGATATATTTGCAAAGTTAATAAAAATAAAAGATGCAAAAATCTACTACTTCAAAATCTCTCTTTTTATTACCTCTGTTATGTGCCGGCTTAATGAGTGCACAAAAAACTGAAAATAATAGAAAGAAATTCGAATCTATAGCAAAAACAACACCAATGGAGCTTGCTAAATCCAATGGATTCGACAGATGTGCTACTACTGAATACGAAGAATTTCTAAGAAGGAATTTCCCGGGAAGAATGACTACTGATCAGTTCGAGGCTTGGCTTAAACCATTAATTGAAAAAGCTAAAAACGAAAAATCACAGAATGGAGGTATTATTACCATTCCGGTAGTTGTTCACGTTATCCACGGTGGACAGGCAGTAGGAAGTGCTCCAAACATTGTAGATGAACAGGTGATGTCTCAGATTGCTGTAATGAATCAGGATTATCGTAGATTAACGGGAAGTCCAGGATTTAATAATAACCCGGTAGGTGCGGATGTGCAGATTCAGTTTGCATTGGCAAAAGTAGACCCGAACGGAAACCCAACCAATGGAATCGATAGAGTAAACCTTTGCCAGTCTACATTCAAAAAAGATGTAATTGAAGCTTTTGTAAAGCCGGAAACTATTTGGGACCCTACTCAATATATGAACATGTGGAGTGTGGCTTTTGCTTCACCTAATACAAACTTATTAGGCTATGCCCAGTTCCCGGATGGCTCAAACTTACCAGGATTAAATCCACTGGGAGGTTATGGCGTTACTGATGGAGTAGTTGCCAATTTTTCTACATTCGGAAGCAGTGACTTTAATACCAATAATAACTTCCTATTATCTGCTCCTTATGATAAAGGAAGAACAATGACCCATGAAGTAGGTCACTTTTTAGGGTTAAGACATATCTGGGGAGATGCAACCTGTGGTGACGACTACTGTGCAGATACTCCTACGGCACACACTGCCAATTATAGCTGTGATCAGATTGCAAGCTGTAATGATGCTTCAGTTATGGAAATGGTTGAAAACTATATGGATTATACAAATGATACTTGTATGAATACCTTTACAATCAATCAGAAAGACAGGATTACTGCTGTTATGAATAATTCTCCGAGAAGATCTACATTGAAGACTTCAACTAAAGATATCGCTATTCCTTTATTTCCGAATGATGCAGAAGTAAAACTGGAAAGAACATGTTCAGCTGTTACATGTTCAGGTGCCTTAGCTGTACCTGTATCTTTATTTAACAGAGGTACTTCAGCGCTTACTTCAGCACAAATTACTTATACAATTAATGGTGTTGCGCAAACACCTTATAACTGGACGGGTAACCTGGCTCAGGATAAATCTCAGCTGCTTAGTCTTCCGGTACCTGCTGGTACGCTGGGAGGACCAATGACAGTAAGTATTGCAACTATAAACGGAGGAGCTGATCAAAGAGCTTCCAATAATACCATTAATGCTACATATGTTGGGGCGCCAATGCCTGTTGCACAAAATGTGATCTTTAATCTTCAATTGGATTATTATGGATCTGAAACAAGCTGGACATTAAAAAACAGCGCAGGAACTACTGTGTACAGTGGAAGTGGGTATGCAGATGCAACAACCGCTAACCTGCCGGCACTAATCACTCAAAACTGGACATTAAGTACGGATGATTGTTATACATTCACAATCAATGATGCCTATGGAGATGGTATTGCTCTTGATGGAGGATACTATAATATCACAACTCAGTCAGGAACGATCCTGATTTCCGGTGGAAGCTTCACCACATCTCAAAGAAAAGTGATGAAACCTCAGGTTTTAAGTACAAGTGAAGTGAATAAAAAAGATAATACTTTTGGAATTTATCCAAACCCTGTAAATGATATCTTGAATATTACTAAAGTTTCTGCAAAGGCTACATTCGAAATCCATAATACAGTAGGTCAGCTTGTGAAAAAAGGTAGTATTGAAAATAATAAAGTAAATGTAGGAGAGCTGGTAAAAGGAAATTATATTATTACTGTAAAAGATAATAATAATTCGGAAAACTTTAAATTCATCAAAAAATAAAGATAACCTTTAAATATTAGTAAATCCCCGGGAGTCCTCGGGGATTTCTTTATTTAAGGTATAGGTGGTTATATTGTTGTTTTTTTTCAAAAAAAACCTAAATAGAGCTATAAATTAATAATAAAAAATGATTAGATTTGTATGATTAACATTAATGCAAACATTATGAAGAAACTCTTTACCTCTTTAATTCTGTTTCTCTGTTTGATCAATATAGGCTTTTTATCAAAAGTCTCTGCTCAATCAGGTCAGATCGGGACAGGAACGGGTACCTCCGTGTATCTCCCCATACGTTCCTACTATGGATATAGTTATTCTCAGCAGATTTATACCGCTGCTGAAGTTTCAGCTGCCATAGGTACATCAACCTACATTACAGCCATCAAGTTTTATTCCACTACCGTTGTACCTTCCCAGGATACCTATAAAGACTGGACGGTTTACATGGGGAATACAACTCAGAATAGCTTTGCATCCACTACAAACTGGGTTCCTTTAAGTTCTCTCACACAGGTATATTCAGGGGATATTCCTGATTTAACAAATGGAAGCTGGGTAACCCTTCAATTGGCAACACCATTTACATGGAATGGTACAGACAATCTTGTGATTGCTGTGAACGAAAAATCTCCAAGTTATTCGGATTCTCCGGGTGTTGCTTGGGGAGCCTATACTGCAGGTGCAAACCGAGGGATGATCTATTATGAGGATGGAGCAAACCCAAACCCTGCATCACCTCCTACAGCTAAAGACAGATTATCAGATATTCCAAGAGTTCAGCTGGTAAGTCATCTTTTGACAGCCTGTACAGCTGCACCGCCAGCGAATATCTCGGTTAATAATGTAACCACAAGTACAGCTACTGTTAGCTGGAATACAGCTGTAGGTGCCACTTATGTAGTAAGATACAGAAGTTTACCTTCAGGAACATGGCAGCAGATTAATGTGACTACTCCTCTTGCTGGAAGTACTCCAATTTCCGGATTGACAGAGCAAACACAATATGAAGTTCAGGTAGCTACAGTCTGCGGTGGAACACAGGGAGCGTACTCACCAAGTACGAACTTTACTACACCTGCTCTGACCTATTGTACAGCCGGTTCTACAAGTTCTACTATCGATGGATATATCAGCCAGGTTACTGTTAACGGATTGGGTGCTCCTTCTATGGTAAGCAATTCAAATTTCAGCAACTATACGGATTATAGTGCAGATCCTACAAGATTAGTAACTCTGGTGAGAGGTAATACTGCCACAGTAAATGTTTCTAAAGCTTGGCCTGATTATCAGTGGAGCTTTGCCACTGCAGTCTGGATTGACTTCAACCGAAACGGAGTCTTTGAAACCAATGAAAGAGTCCTAAATAATGCAAGTAATACAACAACTCCGGTAAACGCTAGTTTCACTGTACCTGCCGGTGCTTATATTGGACCTCTTACAACGAAAATGCGTGTTGCTTTACGAGAAAGTAGTGCACCAGCAGCGTGTGGAACATTTACTTATGGTGAAGTAGAAGATTATGCAGTAAAACTTATCGATCTTTCTGCATGTACTACAGCTCCGCCTTCCAATATTTCAGTTAATAATATTGGTCCGTCTTCAGCTAACGTAACGTGGACATCTGCAACTAATGCTACTTATATTGTAAGATATAGAAGCTTACCTGGCGGTACATGGCAGCAGATTGCTGTGAATACTGCTATGATCAGTAATCAGTTACTTTCCGGGTTATTAGAGCAAACTCAATATGAAGTTCAGGTGGCTACTGTTTGCGGTGGTGTTACAGGGGCATACTCTCCGAGCGTAACCTTTACCACACCTGCTCTTACGTATTGTACAGCAGGACCTACAGCTAATACTGCTACAAGCGGGTATATCAATAACGTAACGGTTACTCCTACAAATACTCCGATGATGATCAGTAATTCAGGATCGGATGGTTATAAAGATTATACAGCTGATGCTACAAGGCTTGTTATCTTAGAAAGAGGAACAGGGAATACAAATAAAATTTCCGTAAACAAATACTGGCCAGGTACTACGAGTTCTTATGGAGTTTCTGCGTGGGTAGACTTTAACAGAAATGGACAGTTTGAAACATGGGAGAGAATTCTAAATACTACTTATAATACAACTACTCCTGTAACGACTACTTTCTCAGTACCGAATGCTGCCGGAGGTGTTTATACAGGTACTCTTCCAACCCGTATGCGTGTTGTGATGAGATATTTTGATAATGCTAATGCCTGTGGAACATTCACTCAGGGAGAAGTAGAAGATTATGCAGTAAGATTTGTTGATCCTCAAAACTGTACAACAGCCGCTCCAACAAATATTACAGTAAATAATCTTACAGCAACTACTGCAACAGTATCATGGGTTTCTGCAGCAGGAGCTACTTATAGCATAAGATGGAGAACTACACCTGGTGGAGTTTGGCAAACAGCTAATGTACCTGCGGGTCAGAACTTCTATGGTATCACAGGTCTTACTGAGCAGACTAATTATGAAGTTCAGGTAGCTACTACATGTAACGGAACTACAGGAGGTTATTCGGGATCGGTAACATTTACAACACCACCGTTGTCATATTGCCAGATGACAGGAACAGGAACTAACGACCATATTTCAAATGTAACCGTTACCTCTTCCAACCTTGGGGTTCCTCCAATGAATAATACTTCAGTACAAACTAATTATATTAGTTATACAACTCCTGAGACTCTTATTACTTTAGATGTTAATTCTCAAAATAATAAAATCTCTGTAGCAAAAGGATGGACAGGTTCAACAGGGAATGATGCAGTTACTGCTTGGATTGATTTCAACAGAAACGGTCAGTTCGAAACCAATGAACAAGTTCTTACTTCACCAGCTAATACCACTACGCCTGTTACAAATGTATTCTCTGTTCCTGCAACAGCATATACAGGTCCGCTTACAACGACGATGAGAGTTGTACTGAAACGTACAAGTGCTCCTGTATTATGTCAGAATGCAATAGATGGAGAAGTGGAAGATTACAGAGTAAGAATCCGTCCTTGTAGTAATGCAACTCCTAATACCCCTACATTTACACCAACGCACAATTCTGTTACCATAGGTATTACTGGTGCAGGAGTAAGTTATATGGTTAAATACAGAGTTCAGAATACAACTACATGGACAACGGTATATGCTTCTACATTATTAGGAAACATTCCATTGGTTATTAACGGTTTGACACCAGCTACAACTTACGAGGTTCAGATTGCTGCTATATGTGGAGATATTGTTGGTACAGCTACTCCGATAAAAACATTCACAACAAGATGTGATCCAACTCCTCCGAATGTAACAATAAGTAATATTACGCCTACAACTGCATTGATTACCTGGGCTCCGCTTGCTGCCAGCTCTACGTATACAATGAGATGGAGAAAAGTAGGAACAACACCATGGAATACAATTAACCTGCCGGCTCCTCCAGCTAATACGTATGTATTAGGAAGTGCAACGGCTTTAGAACCATACACTACGTATGAAGTTCAGATTGCGAATATGTGTAACGGAGAAACTACTCTTAATCCATATTCTAATCCTAAAGTATTTACTACGGAAAGAATTTGTGAGATTCCTCCTCCAGGATTGACAATTACCCAGTTATTGCCAACATCAGCAGAAATTAAGTGGGATCCATTCCCGGGAGCAACCTATTTGCTTAGATATAGAAAAGTAGGTATTCCTAGCTGGACGGAAGTTCCTTCGTTGGTAAATAACCTTGTTTTAACAGGTCTTACAGAATTGACGAAATATGAAATGCAGGTAGTAAACATTTGTAATGGAACACCTGGAAATTATACTCCTCCTTACTACTTTACAACTCCTACAGTAATCTACTGTCAGATGGGTTCAGGAAGTTCAACAGGAGAACATATTTCAAAAGTAACAGTGAAGCCTACTGGTAAGAAAATGATGGAAAATGAATCAGGACCATCTACGTATACAAATTATACGGGAGTTCCTAAGACTTTCATCGAAATGATTCAGGGATCTACGGACAATGAAATCATCATTGAGAAAAAATGGACAGGAAATACTTATAATGAAGGAATTGCAGTATGGATTGACTTCAACAGAAACGGAGAGTTTGACATTAATGAAAGAGTATTTACTTCTCCGCCAAATACAGACAGCCCGGTATCTGGTAAATTCAATGTTCCTGCAGATGCTTTCGTAAGTATGACGGATTACAAATATGTTGTAATGAGAGTAGCAATGTCAAGAGATGGAATTCCAGTAAACTGTACCAGCTTTAAAAATGGTGAAGTTGAAGACTATACTGTAAGAATTTCAAAACCTGCTGTTGCTAACCCTATTGATCAGACTGATATCATGATCTATCCTAACCCGGTAAGTTCAGTATTATTTGTGAAAAATATTAGCAAGAGAGCGAAATATAAGATTTATAATGCTGCCGGACAGGTAATCGCAGATGGTATATTGCTGAACAACCAGATCAATGTAAGCAGATTGATTAATGGTGTTTATGTTATCGATATCGATGATAACGGTAAAACTGTTCAGAAGAAATTTATCAAAGAATAATGATCTAAATTTCAGATAGAATAAGCCCCCGGAAACGGGGGCTTATTTTTTTATGATTCTTTCCTGATTTAGAGTGAAGACCTCAAGAATGAAAAAACTCGTTAGAAATATTCCTAACGAGTTTTGTTTATTCAATACTGAACACTACCTTTTCAGTCTGTTCTTTTAGTTCTTCCAGATTGGTATTGTTGTAAATAATACAATCTGCTATTTTGATTTTATCCTTTTCAGGCATCTGCTTTTCCATTACAGATTCTACTTCACGGTAGGTTTTATGATCTCTGTCCATTACTCTTTTGATCCTGATGTTATCTTCAGCAGTCACTAGAAGAGATTTATAACACTGCCTGTTGAGTTTTAATTCAAACAATAATGCTGTTTCCTTAAAAACTAAATACTTGCTTTGTTTTTTTACCCAGTTCTCAAAATCAATCCGCACAGCCGGATGAATAATTTCATTTAATTTCTGAAGCAGGTCTTTATCATTAAACACTTTGTCTGCAACAAATTTCCTGTCATACAGACCGTTTTCATCATAAGCTTCTTCACCAAGAAGTTCTTTGATCCTTACTTTAAGATCTTCATTGTCATTCACAATAGTTTTAGCCCTGTCGTCAGAATAATAGACTGGAAAGCCGAATTCCTCAATAAAATGGGCTACTGTTGTTTTTCCTGAACCAATTCCTCCGGTTAAGCCTATGATCTTGGGCGCTGGTTCCGGTTCAGTCTGCTGGGTCTCTGAATGTAATTCTTCCATAATTAAAAATTAATATCCAAAAACATCATTAAAACTGAAGGTCTCGTCAAGCCTTACCCCTTTGTCTGTCATTTTAAGACTGGCAAGCTCGTTGTGGGCATCGTGTTCGAAAAACAGTAAATATTCATTATCTATACATTGTTTAAGGAATTTTCCTTTTTCTTCCAATGTAAGAAGAGGTCTTGTATCATATCCCATTACATATACCTGGTTAATATGTCCTGCCGTAGGAATAAGATCGGCTGCGAAAACAACTGTCTTTTCCTGGTACTGAATTACCGGAAGCATTTGTTTTTCCGTGTGGCCGTCTACAAATATGACATCCATTTTCAAGTCTGGTGCAAAACCGTAGTTTCCGGTCTTCGGAAGCGGTAAAAAGTTTAATTGGCCACTTTCCTGCATAGGAATGATATTTTCTTTTAAAAAGCTGGCTTTTTCCCTTGCATTAGGCTCTGTTGCCCATTGCCAATGGTTTTCGTTGGTCCAGAAATGTGCGTTCTTAAAAGCGGGTCTGTATCCTGTTCTGTCATCATTCCATTCTATAGCTCCCCCACAGTGATCAAAGTGAAGGTGGGTTAAGAATACATCAGTGATGTCTTCCTTTACAAACCCATATTTTTTTAAGTTTTTATCCAGAGTATCATCTCCCCAAAGAGAATAATGTCCGAAGAATTTATCATCCTGTTTATTCCCCAGGCCGCAGTCTACCAGGATCAGTTTTTTTCCATCTTCAATAAGCAGCGAACGGGTTCCCAGTTCGATCAGGTTTTTGTCGTCTGCAGGATTGGTTTTTTCCCACAAACTCTTCGGGACGACTCCGAACATAGCACCGCCGTCCAGTTTAAATTTTCCACATTGTATTGGATATAGCTTCATATGTATATTTTGATTATTTCTTTATTGATTTCATTTTCTCAGCAATTTTTCCGGCTTGGTCATCAGATTGCTCAAGTTGACGGATGATATTATTAAAATCAGCTTCTTTTCTGTTTTGAGAAAGCTTTTGCTTGATAAATATTTCTGTTGGAATTATTTTAAGCCCAAAAGCACCCTTCATTTCCTTTTCCACAAATTCTTTTCCCATATCTTTCACCATCATCGGGCATTGCTGGAATTTCTCATATTTGGTGGTTAATCTGTCCAGGTGGGCATATAGTTCATCATGATTCATCAATTCAACTTTGCCGTAGATCTGTACTGCTTCATAATTCCAGGTAGAAACGTTGATATGATCATACCAGCTGCTGGAAATATAAGTATGCGCTCCTAAAAAGTCACAAAGAACTTCATCTCCGTTTTTCAGAACTTTTGCCTGTGGATTAGCCCTTGAAATATGAGTTTCAAGATAAGCATTTTCCGGATGATCTTCATTGAGCATCATCATAGAGTGCGTGGCACGAATTTTATCAACTGAAGAAATCAGTAATGCAAAAGAATTTTCTCTGATAATCTCTTTCATCAGATCAATATCTTCGCTTTTGTATAATTTAGGAACAAACATAAATTAATTTGAATTAAAAAAGTTCCCCGGGATTTTTAGGTCTTGTAATATTTAAATGTTGATAGGCTTTTTCCGTGACTTCTCTTCCTCTTGGAGTTCGGATGATAAAGCCTTCCTGAATTAGAAACGGCTCATAAACTTCTTCCAGTGTTTCCGGGTTTTCACCGATAGATGTTGCAAGAGCAGAAATTCCCACAGGTTTTCCTCTGAAATTCTCAATCATGACACGCATGATCTTGTTATCCATCTCATCCAGCCCGAATTCATCCACATTCAGAGAATCCAGCGCATATTTTGTAATATTGATCTCAATCTCACCATTACCTTTAATCTCCGCAAAATCACGGACTCTTCTTAGCAAGGCATTCGCAATTCTGGGAGTTCCGCGGCTTCTTCTTGCAATTTCTATAGCGGCATTTTCATAAATAATGACACCTAAAACTCTTGCACTTCTTTGAATAATCACTGACAAGAGTTCAATAGAATAATATTCAAGCCTGCTTTGAATTCCGAATCGGGCAAGCATGGGTTTGGTAAGCATACCGCTTCTTGTAGTAGCTCCCACTAAAGTAAAAGGATTTAATCCAATCTGAACACTTCTTGCATTGGGGCCTGTTTCCAGCATGATGTCAATCTTATAATCTTCCATTGCAGAATACAGGTATTCTTCTACTACGGGAGAAAGACGGTGAATTTCATCAATGAAAAGAACATCATTTTCCTCCAGATTAGTTAATAAACCAGCTAAACTTCCGGGTTTATCCAATACGGGGCCTGAAGTTATTTTACAGTTTACACCAAGTTCATTAGCAATAATATTCGCTAACGTTGTTTTTCCAAGACCTGGCGGACCATGTAACAAAACATGATCAAGCGCACCGCCGCGCCTTTTGGCGGCAGTAACAAAAACTTCAAGGTTTTCCAGCGTTTTTCTCTGTCCCGCAAAATCTTTAAAGCTCTGGGGACGGATCTGTTCTTCCTGCATCAGCTCCTCGCGTGAGTAGTTTTCCTTATCTGGATGTAAAAAATCTGGCATTAATTCATTTCATTTACCTCAAAGATAGGAAATTTAGACAAAGGTTGAAAGGTACACTGACAAAAGGTTGAATTAAGGTTTAGACGAAGACTAAGGTTTAGACCAACGATGTGTTTCTAGGATATGAACAAGAAGATGTAAGATATAATTAATTGGGATATTTTAAGTATTTTTGAGATGGAAAACTTTATAATAGATTGATAAAAGATTTTACAGAAATGCCTGTTGGGCAAAAAACAATAAATATTGCTGAAAAATGTTTTCATATATCGGACCGCTTGCCTAAAAAAGAAGAGTTGGTTGATGAAGTAGTACATGATTTGAATAAAATTACCAATCATTTGAATAGAAACAATCAGCCTTAGTCTAAACCTTAAAATAATGAAATTAATAGGACCATTTAAGCAGGTGGTAACACTTGCCAACTTACCGTTAAGAGGAAAAATTTCTGATGAACAATTGGAAATCATTGCCGATGGAGGAATCATAGTAAAAGATAACACTATTCAGGAAGTTGGAAACTTTGAAACGCTGAAAACAGAAAACCCTACGATAGAAATTGACAAGGTAGAAGGAGAACAGATAGTTCTTCCTGCTTTTGTGGATTCTCATACTCACATCTGCTTTGGAGGAAACAGGGCCAATGATTTTGCTATGCGTAATGCCGGGAAAACCTATCTGGAGATCGCGGAAAGCGGTGGAGGGATCTGGAGCTCTGTACAGCATACAAGAAATGCTTCAGAAGAAGAATTGCTGAAAACCTTGCTGGAAAGAATCAATTTCCTTGTTGATCTTGGAATCACAACCATTGAAGTGAAAAGCGGATACGGTCTGGATGTAGAAAATGAGCTGAAAATGCTTAGAATTATTAAAAAAGCTCAGGAAACCACTCAGGCAACTTTAGTTCCTACATGTCTTTCAGCGCATTTAAAACCAAGAGATTTTGAAGGAACTAATCCGGAATATTTAGAATATATCATTACTGAAATTTTACCTAAAGTAAAAGAAGAGGGATTGGCCAATAGAGTAGATATCTTTATTGAAAAGTCTGCATTCCAGCCCGAAGAAAGTAAAGACTTCTTATTAAAAACAAAAGCACTGGGATTCGAAATTACGGTCCATGCAGATCAGTTTACACCGGGAAGTTCAAGAATTGCAGTAGAAGTGGGAGCAAAGTCTGCAGACCACTTAGAAGCTACTATTGATGAGGATATTGAATTTTTAGCACAATCTGACACTGTCGCAACTGCTCTTCCGGGGGCAAGCTTAGGATTAGGTGAAAAATTTACACCCGCAAGAAAATTATTGGATGCAGGAGCTATAGTAGCTATTGCCAGTGACTGGAATCCGGGATCTGCCCCAATGGGGAATCTGATTACACAGGCTTCCATTTTAGCAACTTTTCAGAAACTGACAACTGCTGAGGTCTTGGCAGGAATGACCTTCCGTGCTGCATATGCCCTTAATCTGGAAGACAGAGGACAATTAGAAACTGGAAAAAAAGCAGATTTTGTAACTTTCAAAACCAACAACTTTCAGAATGTTCTGTATAACCAGGGAAGTCTGAAAGCTGAGAAAGTTTATATTAATGGAAATATTGTGAATTAAATTTGAAAAGCCTTAAGATTTGAATGATGAAAGAAGAAAGACTTAACTATAAGGTTTTTTGGGATTGGTTTCTGACCATGGAAAAAGATTTCTATGGAATTGTAGAAAGAGGAGAGCAGGAAGCTATAGAAAAAGACTTTTTTGATATCATTTCTCCCAGGCTTAAAGAACTTAATGATGGGTTTTATTTTCTAACCGGAATGTCTGATGAATCTATCGCGGAGTTGATTATTACAGTAGACGGAGAAGTAAAAAATGTTGTCTTTGCAGAGGAACTGATTGCTGTTGCACCCAAGCTTAGCCATTGGAAATTTACAGCGCTGAAGCCTGAAATGGATATACAAAATGTATATGTTAGTATGGGAGACTATAAGTTCACCAGAGATAATATTTTTTTCTATTCTAATGAACTGGAAGATTACCCTGATGAGGTTGATCTGGTTTTTGTTTACAGTGGAGATATCGAAAACAAAGAGGCAATTACTACCGGGATCTGTATTTTCTTAGATAACTATTTAGGAGAGCTAAACTTTGCCACACAAATTGACACATTTAGAGTAACAGAAATTAATCAGGCAGAAAAAGAGCTTGTACCGATTGAGAAACTAAAAGACTTCCTTCAATGGAGGGAAAGAGAATTTATTGAAAAGTACAAGAGTACAAAACATGTAGATATTGAAGAAGAATTTTCTATTATAAGGGCCCATTTGGAAAATGAGAGGCCACTTATTGCCTGTATGAATCTTCCCTTATTAAAATATGACAGGAAAGCTTCTTATCCATGGATTTCAGTATTAAAAGTTCAATATAATGGTGAAGATAATGATGGGCTTCCCGATAAAGAAGATTTTGAGAGATTAAGCAATATAGAAGATCGGGCTATTGAAGAACTCAAAAAATATGGATATCTTTATCTGGGAAGAGAAAGTGCAGATAATATCAAAGAAAGTTATTTTGTAGGGAAGGATTTCAGACAAATAGCAAAAGTTTTTAATACGATACAAAATACAAATCCTGAATATAAAATATCATTTAGAATTTTTAAAGATAAATATTGGCAATACTTTAAATATTATAATAACGTGAATTGAAAACATTGGGAAAAATATACTCTATAATCAGGGAAACTTAAAGATCTTTTTATATTTTTTGAAGGGTTGAATATATAAAGTTGAAATCATAAAACCCCTTACTTTTTTCGTATTCCATATAAGTTTCCTTATATTGTGCCGCAATTGCTGGTGATTTATAATCAAAAACAGCAATTTTCAATAGTTCTTAAGTACAGATAAACAGGCAGAGAACCTGGATATTTTCTCCCTTTTAGTACTTCTATTACAGCTATACCACAGACCAGGTTGACTTGTCAATACTATAAATACGAAAATAAAAATGATGAATTTTCAAAATGTTAGATCTACTTTTAACAAAGGGGTCACTATTCCGAGTCTAATTTTTATTGTAGGAACCTGTTTTCTTTCTGCATTGTATCCTAAACAGACAGAAAGTGTGCTCAATGGAATCAAACAATTCATATTTG
Organism: Chryseobacterium sp. Tr-659; assembly: GCF_011752975.1. Classification (GTDB taxonomy): domain Bacteria; phylum Bacteroidota; class Bacteroidia; order Flavobacteriales; family Weeksellaceae; genus Chryseobacterium. The sequence goes on from NZ_VWWP01000001.1 coordinate 70,633, forward strand.
TTAATCTCAACTGGGTATATGTATGGTCTGTAACACTATTTGTTATTTTTCTGGTTTATCTGTTGTTCAGTAAATATTCAAATATAAAGCTTGGGGCCAATGACAGTAAACCGGAGTATTCATTCTTTTCCTGGATCTCGATGCTGTTTGCAGCCGGTATGGGAATTGGTTTGATTTACTTCAGTGTGGCTGAACCTATGCAGCATTATTCTTCAGAGCTTTTTTCAAATAACCATTATGTAAGCAGAGCCAAGCAGGCGCAGCTCTATACCTTTTTTCACTGGGGAATTCATGCTTGGGCGATCTATGGAGTAGTAGGTCTTTCATTATCTTACTTTGCATACAGGTATAGATTGCCGCTATCATTGCGCAGTTGCTTTTATCCTCTGCTTAAAAATAAAATTAACGGAAAATGGGGTAATGCTATTGATGTTTTTGCACTTTGCTGTACCTTTTTTGGGATTACTACCACTTTGGGTTTCGGTGTTGTTCAGATAAGCTCAGGATTGAATATACTTCATGTTACCCCTGAGAATAGTTTTATGTATCAGGTCATCATTGTGGTTTGTTTGATCTCCCTTGCTGTTATTTCTGCTATTTCAGGGGTAGGTAAAGGAGTGAAATTACTAAGCAATATTAATATAATTAGTGTTATTCTGCTTTTATTATTTGTCCTTATTCTGGGACCAACGGTGTATCTAATCGGAAGTTTTACTGACGGATTAGGAAATTATATTAATAATTTTTTCAATCTCACCTTCAATACCCATGTGTATGAAAAAAATGCATTACCATGGTTTTATGACTGGACGATTCTATACTGGGCATGGTGGATCTCATGGTCTCCATATGTAGGACTGTTTATTGCAAGAATTTCTAAAGGAAGAACCATTAGAGAGTTTATTCTGGCAGTTTTAATATTACCTACGCTCTTCAATTTTATCTGGATGTCTGTATTTGGTAATAGTGCCATATGGTTTGATTTGAATACAGCTCACGGACAGCTAAGTAAATTTGCAACAGACCCGGATGCATTAATGTTCAGATTTCTGGAATATATGCCATTATCTGCTTTTACAGGTTTTTTTGTAATTCTTATCATTATCATCTTTTTTGTGACCTCTGCAGATTCAGGAATATTTGTGATGAATAGTATTGCTACAAAAAATGCAAAAAAATCACCGAAATGGCAGATTATATTTTGGGGTGTTTTGCTGGCTGTTTTATCCCTTTTATTATTGAATGTAGGTGGTTTAAAAGCACTTCAAAGCATGACATTGATTACAGCATTGCCCTTTTCAATCATTATCATCTTATTTATTGTAAGCCTGATGAAAGGGCTTAGTATTGATCAGAAATATTATGACCGAAATTTTTCGGCTTCTACTGTGCCGTGGTCAGGCGAATTCTGGAAAGAACGTTTAAAAAATATCGTTTCCTTTAAAGATAATTCTTCCGTAGATCATTTTATTCAGGTCAAAGCAAAAGAAGCTTTTACAGATTTACAACAGGAATTTGCATCCAACGGAATTGAGGCCAAAATAAACCATTTTAATAATCCTGTCAGAATAGAAATAGAAATACATCAGGGAGTAGTTAATAATTTTATTTATGGAATTAAAAATCAGATAAAAACAGTATCTGAATACGTAATTAACGAAGAAAATCTTCCGGATATAGAAGATAACAAAACCCATTACCCAAGATCTTATTTCGGAGATGGAAGAGAAGGATATGATGTGCAGTATTTTACTAAGAATGAGCTGATCTCTGATGTATTGAAACATTATGAACGCTTTTTAGAGATAATTTCAGAAAAAAGAAATGAAATGTTTATCAGCAGTAATGCCAATAAGGATATGGAGTAAAGATATCCTGTTAATTTTATAGTGAATTCTTTGTATTATGTGTGAAAGTCACTTTTATATCTAAACAATATTAGCTAGCTTTACTGGATATAACGATGCGACTAAAATTGAATTTTTAAAGAATTATGGTTCAAAATATTTGGCAAGGCAGATTGGATGGAGAAGAACTTCTCTATCACAGAATTTTTCAAAGAGTAAAAGAAGAACGTAATTACGATGCTGTTTCAAAAGATGACTTCGCCCTGCATGGTTTTGCTGTAGATGAAGGAGTAAGGAGGAATAAAGGGCGCCAGGGAGCAAAAGAAGCACCAGATGTGATCAGGAAAAATATGTCTAACTTTCCTGTTATCGTTCCGGATTTTAAATTGCTGGATTTTGGTAATGTTACCTGTGAGGACGGAAATCTGGAAAACACTCAAAATAATCTTGCCAAAAATATTTCCAAAGTACTTTTAAAAGGTGGAAGATCTCTTGTTCTTGGAGGTGGGCATGAAGTTACTTATGCACATTATCTAGGAATAAGAACTGCTTTTCCCGAGCAGAAAATCGGAATTATCAATATCGATGCCCATTTTGATAACAGACAGCCTGAGAAAGGCATAGGGCCAAGCTCAGGAACAGGATTCTGGCAAATTGCTCAGGAAGGACCAATCAATTCCCTTCATATCGGAATTCAAAGAAATTCAAATACCTTGAAGCTTTTTGATACTGCTCATCAGTATGGGATGAAATATATTTTATCAGACGAACTATTTTTCGAAAATCTTTCTTCCGTTTATCAACGCATTGATGAATTGCTGGACAGCGTAGATTATGCCTATCTCACAATCTGTATGGATGTTTTTAATGCCTCAATCGCACCGGGAGTTTCAGCATCTGCCTATAACGGAATTTTTGCAGATACTGCTTTCATGCATTTTTACAGACATATCCTTAAAAACAAAAAGCTTATTGCGCTGGATGTTGCAGAGGTAAACCCTGCTTATGATATTCAGGACAGAACAGCAAGACTGGCCGCATGTCTTGTGAATGAGTGGTTTATGGTTTAAGAAAGAAAGCTTTAACTTTGCAATAGAAAAAATCATTATTTTATATCATCTTAAGGAACAAATTTTGTTGCTCTCATGATGCTTTTTACATAAAAGGCATTAATAAATTCAATTTTTTTGAATTTAAAACAGAAATTACATTATGGAACAATCAATTGAAAATAAACTTATCAAAGCGGATAAGGCATTTTCAGAATGGAGAAAAGTACCATTCGAAGACAAACAGAAACTCATCGCAAAGGCTGCAGACATTTTAAAAACCCGATCTGAAAAGTTTGGAACCATCATTACTAAGGAAATGAATAAACCTATTTCAGAATCAATTGCTGAGGTAGAAAAGTGTGCATTAATGATGAATTATTATGCAGATGCTGAAAATATTTTAAAACCCGAAAAGATTGAATCTGAATTTGCCTATTCTGAAGTTCATTATGTTCCAAAAGGAGTAATTTTAGGAGTAATGCCTTGGAATTTTCCTTTCTGGCAGGTACTAAGATTTGCTGTTCCTGCAATTCTTGCGGGAAATGCAGTCGTTTTAAAACATGCCTCAATTTGTTTCGGAAGCGGAAATGCAATTGAAGATGTTCTTCTGGAGGCAGGTTTCCCGGAAGGCATTTTCCAGAATCTTGAAGTTGGACATCAGGCCGTAAAAGAAATTCTTGAACATGATACTGTAAAAGGAGTAAGCCTTACAGGAAGTGGAAAAGCCGGTGGAGAAGTAGCATCCATTGCAGGATTAAATATCAAAAAATCTTTACTTGAATTAGGAGGAAGCGATGCTTTTATCATTTTTGATGATGCAGATCTGGATGAAGCTGCAAAAGCAGGAGCAAAATCAAGATTGCAGAACTGCGGGCAAACCTGTACTGCTGCAAAAAGATTTATTATCGATGAAAAAATTGAAGATGAGTTCTTACCGAAATTCATTGAAGAATATAAAAAATACGAAATCGGGGATCCTTTAAATAAAGAAACTAAATTGGCAGGGATGGCAAGACCGGACCTTGCAGATGAATTGGAAGCTCAGTTCAACAGAGCGTTGGAAAACGGTGCTGAAATTATTATTCCTTTAGAAAGAATCTCGGAAAACGAATTCAAACCAGGCTTAATCAGAGTTCAGGAAGGTAATCCGATTTTAAAAGAAGAGCTTTTCGGACCTCTTGGAATAGTAATGACTGCTAAAAGTGATGAAGAAGCTTTACAGATGGCCAATAATATTCCTTTCGGGCTTTCAAACTCAGTTTGGACGAAGACCATAGAGCGCCAGTTGTTCTTTATTGAAAACCTTGAATCAGGAACCGTAAATATTAACAGAATGACCAGTTCTGATCCGCGTTTTCCATTTGGGGGAAGCAAGGCTTCAGGATATGGAACAGAGCTTTCTTTACTGGCCTTAAAAGAGTTTGTAACAGCGAAAACTGTTGTAGGGAAGTATTAATATAGAAAGGAAGCTGGAAGAGGGAGTGGGACGTTTACAAAAACATCTTACAATAATAAGCTTCTTCAAGCTTCAAATCATAAAAACAAAAACTCACGAAAATTATTCGTGAGTTTTTTATTGATAAGAAAGCAATTTCGCCCATTAGCTATTTGCCTTTTAGCTTTAAAATTTAAACTGTAGTCAGTCTCAATGTATTCGTTTTACCACCTTCATATGATGGTGTCGCATTGATATTGATCACAAAATCTCCGGTTTCGATATAACCGTAATTGTGTGTCAGCATGTTTACCTGAATAATTGTTTCATCCGTAGACTTCTTCATATCATAATAGTAAGCGTGAACCCCCCAAAGAAGATTTAACATGGTAATAACTCTTCTGTTACCACTATATACGATAATGTGAGAATTAGGTCTGTGTGCCGCCAGCTGGAATGCTGTATATCCTGAATGAGTAAGCGTTACGATAGCAGAAACGTTTGTTGTTTTAGCAATTCTTACCGCTGCAAGACAAACTCTGTTCGTAATAAACCTTTCATCGATACAGTTGTAATCTTTTTCGATAGGCTCGTTTTTATGTTGATAAAAATGAGTTGTTTCAATATTCTTTACAATTTTAGCCATGTTTTCCACAACCTGTACCGGATATCTACCTACAGAAGTCTCTCCTGAAAGCATTACCGCATCAGCGCCATCCAATACGGAGTTAGCAACGTCATTTACCTCTGCTCTTGTTGGTGTTAAACTGTTGATCATTGTTTCCATCATCTGGGTAGCAATGATTACGGGCTTTGAATAAAACCTTGCCTTTTCAACAAGATTTTTCTGGATGGCAGGAACTTCTTCCATTGGAACTTCAACTCCAAGGTCACCTCTGGCAACCATTAATCCATCACATTCAACAAGAATCTCTTCAATATTTTTAACCCCTTCAGGTTTTTCAATCTTCGCAATAATCGGAGTTTTGAATTTTCCGTTTGGATGTTTGGAGATTAATTCTTTCAGATCAATAATATCCTGTGCATGGCGTACAAAGGAAAGCGCAATCCAGTCAACCTCCATATCAAGCATGAAATTGGCATCCTGAATGTCTTTCTCTGTTAATGCAGGAAGAGATACATTGGTATTAGGAAGGTTTACTCCTTTTTTAGAGCTCAAAGGTCCCCCTTGAATTGTTTTCGCTTTTACAGTATCTTTTTCATTGGTTTCAGTAACTTCCAATACCAGTTTCCCATCATCAATAAGGATTCTTTCCCCTACTTTTACATCTTGTGGAAACTGTTGGTAAGTCATATATACCTTGGTAGAATCTCCTTCCATCTTTTCATTGGTGAAAGTAAGAATGTCCCCGGGATTTAAGTAAGAGCCTTCTTTTACAACGCCTACTCTTAGCTTAGGACCCTGAAGATCTCCTAAAATACCCACTGAATAACCATACTCGCTGTTTAGCTCTCTAATTATATCAATATTTTGGCGAACTAAGTCGTAATCTGCATGTGAAAAATTTATTCTGAAAATATCAACACCCGCTTTCATTAAATCTAACATAACCTCCTTCGATGATGAAGCCGGCCCTAGTGTTGCGATAATTTTTGTCTTCTTTAAATACTTATTCATAATACTGGATAATTTGATAAAGTTCTTCATCAGAACTCAGTGTGTAATCTTGAATTGGAAACACAAGATTTTCAGGGAGCAAAATTACGGAAAAATCAGGAAACTGTTCCGAACTATGTAGAATATATTCCACATCTACCTGATTATTTAATAAAAATTTAATGTTTTCTTCTTGTGTAAAGAGTTCGGTCTGAACTTTTTTTTGCTTACTTTCCGAAGATTTATTGGAAATAAAAGTAAAACAGGTCTTGGAATACTTGTGATAGGCCTCAAATCTTGGAAAAAAATAATCATAATAATCCCCATGAAGAACAAAATCTTTTTTTCTTGAAAAACTGAGGTTGTTGGTCTGATTTATTTTGTAGAAAAACTCATGAGCAGGTATATCTTTTGCTAATCTTACCAATCCTATGGCAATATCTTCAAATTCTATATCATCAAGATCATAAAGTTTTTGAATTTCCAAGTATATTTTCCTTTTTATTTAAAATATAAAATGCCCTTTGTGCTGCTTTTTCCTCTGCCTTCTTCTTGGATGTTTCTGTTGCATTGGCAATTTTTTCTTCCCCCAGCCACACGTGGCATCTGAATACTACAGATTTATTAGCTTGTATTTCCTCGCAGGTTTCGTACTTTATATTAACCTTCTTCTTTTGGCTCCATTCAAGCAGGAGGCCTTTATAGCTTACAATCTTGTTCTCAAGCTTGTTGATCTCAGAAGGGGTAAGGAGCTTTTCCAGAATGATCTTTTTACAGGTATCATAATGGAAATCTAAATAAACGGCACCAATTAAGGCTTCAAATAAATTTCCGGAAATATTCTCCCCCAAAGCTGAAGAACTGTTCTGCTTCTGCAGAAGGTTGGTAAGCTTGAGGTCTTCTCCTAATTTATTAAGGTTTTTCCTATTAACAATCTTAGATTTCATCTGTGTCAGATATCCTTCATTAGCCTGAGGATAGGTCTGGAACAAATGACAAGAAATAATTGTACCCAAAACAGAATCTCCTAAAAATTCAAGTCTCTCGTAGTTGCTGTCTTGATTTTTAGAAGAATTTTTCAAAGAAAAAGCTTCACGATAAAGAGCAATATTTTGAACCTCTGCACCCAATACTTTTCGAAGCTCGGTACTGAGAAAATATTCTCTCTCCGTTAATTGTCTTTTTCTTTTTTTGAGAAGGAATTTAGAAAAGTATTTCTGTAACTCCATTCATTGAATTTAGATTTTCTTAAATAGAACGCAAGCGTTATGCCCGCCAAATCCAAAAGTATTGCTCATGGCTACTTTTACATCTTTCTTCACAGCGTCATTGAACGTAAAGTTCAGTCTGCTATCAATATTTTCATCATCAGTAAAATGATTGATGGTAGGAGGAACAATACCATGAATAATAGTTCCTAATGCAGCAATAGCCTCAATCACACCCGCAGCACCTAAAAGGTGGCCTGTCATTGATTTTGTAGAATTAATCTGAATGTCATAAGCATGCTCGCCTAATAATTTAGAAATTGCATTAGATTCTGCGATGTCTCCTAATGGAGTAGATGTACCATGCATGTTGATATGATCTACTTCATCAGCAGTTAAGCCTGCATCTTCTAAACAGCTTTTCATTACCAGATAAGCGCCAAGGCCTTCAGGATGAGGAGCGGTCATGTGGTGTGCATCTGCACTTAGACCCCCTCCCAATAATTCTGCATAAATTGTAGCACCACGTTTTACGGCGTGCTCATATTCCTCAAGAACGATACATCCTGCTCCTTCACCCAGTACAAATCCATCTCTGTCTTTGTCGAAAGGTCTTGAAGCTGTTTTAGGATCGTCATTTCTTGTAGAAAGTGCCATCATTGCATTGAATCCACCAACACCACTTGCTGTAACGGCTGCTTCAGAGCCTCCGCAAACAATTACGTCCGCTTTTCCTAATTGGATCAGCATTTTGGAATCAATTATAGCATTTGCTGAAGATGCACATGCAGATACGGTGGTATAGTTTGGTCCGTGGAAGCCATACTCAATAGAGATGTGACCAGGAGTAATATCCGCAATCATTTTTGGGATAAAGAACGGGTTGAATCTCGGAATTTCCGTGTTAGCCCATCCTAATACTTCAGTTTCAAATGTCTCTAAACCTCCGATTCCGGAACCCCAAATGACACCAACTCTGTTTTTATCTACATTGTCTTCAATAATTCCGGAGTGTGCTACTGCTTCTTTTGCAGCAACAAGTCCCAATTGAGTATTTCGGTCCATTTTTTTAGCCTCTTTCTTATCGAAATGCTGTAACGGATCGAAATTTTTCACCTCACAAGCGAACTTTGTCTTAAAGTTTGTGGCATCAAAAAGAGTAATCGGAGCGGCACCGCTCTCACCTTTCACAAGATTTTCCCAGTATTCTTTTGCATTATTTCCTATTGGTGTTATTGCTCCAAATCCGGTTACAACTACTCTTTTTAATTCCATAAACTTTGTTTAATTTCTTTTTTGTTGAAGAATATTATTTATTTACTACTTCTTCGATGTAAGCGATAGCGTGTCCTACAGTAGTAATTTTTTCAGCCTGATCATCAGGGATTTGAATGTTAAATTCTTTTTCAAATTCCATGATTAACTCAACTGTATCTAGTGAATCAGCTCCTAAATCGTTAGTGAAGCTAGCTTCAGGAGTTACTTCTGTTTCTTCAACGTCAAGCTTATCAGCGATGATAGCTTTTACTCTTGATGCAATGTCTGACATAGTAAATTATTTTTTTAATTGTTAGATGGTGCAAATATATAAAATTCTTTACGATAAAACATTTTTTTAGTCTTTTTTGTGGACAGGAAGCTTTCATTTTAGATTGTTTAGCTTTACTCTTTTAGTTTTCAGGTGTTTATATTTTAGTTAATAGATAATACAGAATTTCAATTTCTGACAAGTTGATCCATTTTAAGGATAAGCTGTTTTTAATAAGGGATGGTTTTTATCTTTATAAAGTGTTTTGGGTTTAAAAAGTGATACGCTTGATGCGTATAATGGGAAGGTCAGTTTTGCATATGAGGTGGGGTTTTGGCTTTATAAAAAATCAATATATTCTTCTGGAAATGTTTTATCTGAAAAAATTCAAATCTATATAGAAATTAAAAGAAGAAATACATCCATATTTAACTACTAAAATAATGGCAGCATAAGACTTAATTTAAAAAGAAAGAGCCCGATAAAATATCGGGCTCTTTATAATCAAAGATTATTTAATTTGGTCTAAACTTTTGGAAGCACTATAAATAGGTAGCATTTAATATTATTCATTAAAATATTCTTCAAGGTATTTAATGTCTTCTTGATTGTTAATATTGCATTCTACAATAATTAAATTCTTATTTTCAAGACCATTTAAGTTATTAAAGATTTTTTTAAAATTATTAATTAAAAATTCAAATGATATCATATGGAAGCCAATAGTGCTAATAACAATATTATTTTGCTTTCCATTTATTAATAGCTTAAGCAAGACTATGTGTAATTTGCCCAAAGTATCATCTACTCTAATTTCAATATCTGTTAATTGATTAAAAAGTTTAATTAATTTATTTCTCTCACTTTTTTTTATTTCATCATAAAAGTAATTTATTTTCAGAGATTGTGTATAAGCAAAATTTACAAAAATATATTCATTTTTATTTTCTAAGGTTTGTATTTCCTGTAGAGTTATTGTGGATATTTTATTCATTATCTTGATGGTTTTACAGGGAATTTATAGACCTTTTGATGATATTGCAGGGGATTTAATTTATCGAATTTAGAGTGTTTCATAAGTGCATCCATATATTTATAATCACCAGTTTTTATTTTATACTGAATGGCTGCATTCATTCTATGATTTCCTTCGTTAAAATATCGTATTCCCTCGTGTTCATATCCTCCAACTCCTCGAAATTTAGTAAAAGAATTGTTTTCCATTTCTTGTAAATACTTAGCTACAATTTCAGGATTGATTCCCTTGTTAATACTTTTAAATCCTTGTTCACTTGCTTCTGCTGCAATTTTTGCAGACAATGAAAGTTTAGCAGCTCTGGCCTCATTAACAAATGTGAGACCATCTGCCATGTCTAACTTTGCTTCTCTAAAGGCAAATCCCATTGTTCTAAATGTTCTACTCCAAAAATCCTCACCAACATAATAATTAGGGTTTGATTGCCATGCAAGGTAAGCTTCATTTCGTGTATCATATTCGTTTCCATGACGATAATTCCAATTTGTGAAATTATTTTCACTATAAGCCACATCATTGGCTGAATATCCTAAATATACAGCTGCAAAGGGACCTCCGTTAATACTTCCGCTTTCAATTGTTGAACCGTCTGATGCAAAATTTGTATAGCCTCCAGTTTTGTATGTATCATCTCCTTTTTGCATTCCTTCTACAAAATGCCATACTCCATTTTTCAATCCCCATCCTAAGCCTTCTCTTCCATCTGGATCAATGAAATTAACAGGGTTATTAAAAGTATAATTGTAAGGGCTGTGTCTGGTCATTTTTTCGGCTAGTGGATCCACAACACCCCATCTTGCAATATCAGGCATATACATTCTTGCTCCATAATCATAGAACCCTGTAGCTAAAAGTTCTTTCCCATTATACTTATAATTATAAGAAGAGTTATTTGCAGAAGAATTATATCCTGTATGTTTCAAGCCAAATGGATAATAATTATTCTCTTCCAGAATCTGCATTTCAGATCCATTTTTGGTGTAACTTAGTCTTATATTGCCCAGGTGATCTTTATAATTATAAACATATTTATTATCAGTAAAACTATAATATCCTTCACTTGTAGGTACAAATTGTAGGACCTCATCTTTATACTGAAATCCATCTAAATATTCTGTATATATAATTTGACCAATTTCAGTAATATTATGAAATGAGCTTAATTTTGTTCCATTTGCAGAATAAATGTACTCAAAATATTCAATCTGTTTTTCAATTAAATTGGGTAAATTTAAATGGTTATAATTAATATTATCAATAAGATGTGCTGCGTCTTTGACCATATTGCCATTTGCATCATATGCCATTGTATCTCCTCCGTCAAGACCTAAAGAATTACCACTAGAATCCCAAATATCTACAAGTTGATTTCCTTCATAAGTATAATTTATATCATCGATCTTCATTCCCGAATTGTTATCTGTTCCTCCAAACCTTAATAATGTTTGAATATTCCCGTTAAGGTCATATGTTACACTCTCATTATAAGCATTTGTCTCTATTACAGATGAATTTGGCTTTTGATATTTTGCTGTCTGTAGTCTGTTTAAAGCATCATATTGGTAAGTATATCTTCTTAAAATGCCATCGTTTGCAGTCTTCCAATCAATTTCAGATATATTCCCATTAAACTTTGCTAATCCGGAAGGGCTTTCTGGCTGCTGATATTTCAACTTATAGGCAAATAGATCCGTTCCTAGATTAGAAGGGTCATTAATTTGTGTCATCCAGCCTTTAATATTATAAGTGTAGATGATATCCTGTATGTTATTTCCTACTTTTTGATTTTCAAGCTGAGAAAGCTCATTATAATTATTTTGAGTTAAAATTTCAATGGGATTATTGTTTACTTTATGCTTGTGTAATAATAATCTATTTTGATCATCATATTCAAAATTTTCAATAATAACGGTTTCATTATCTGTATTCAACCTTTTATGCCGGGTTACAACAGTTTGAGCAGCTCCTGAAAAATTCAGTTTTGATTCTGTGTTGGTATAGCCTCCTAGATGATTGATAGAATAATTTCCAATTGCTCTTACTTTCCTGTCATAATAGATATAGTCCTTAGTCCAGTTATCATTTTCAACATTCTTTACAAGGCTCATAACAGAAAGTCCATTGGTACTTCTTCCATCTGCTGTGGGAGTTTCAGTCAAAACAGGTTCTCCTTGAATATTTGTTGGAAAAGAAGGATTGAAGCTATACCCTGGATAAGAATCATAATAATTTAAAGACAATAAAGTAACCCAAGTCGGAGATTTAGGATAGGTGTTTTCGGGATTATTATAATAAACATCCATACCTTGTCTATTAAAAAAAACAGTATTTATTCTGTTTACATTATTTGAATTCTGAAGATCTGCCAAAGTCTGTTCAGATGATCTTGAGCCACCAGTACTAATCCCAGTAATAGCAACCCTTCCAAACTGATCATATTTAGTATACAGCCAATGTCCTTTCTTATTTAATTCAGCATCTTGGGTAGCCACTAATCGATCTTGTTTATCATATATCATAAATTCCCATCCTTTTCCTGGGAGTTTCTTTTCCACAAGTCTTCCTTTTGTGTCATAGTGATATTGATAACATAGTTCGTCGTGTTTTACTACATTAGTGGCAATATCACCACGAATGCTTGCTAATGGTGGAATAATAAAAGCAAGCTGATTAAACTCATTATAGACATAATATGTATCAGCATACTCATCTACATTGATTACTTTTCTGGCTAAAATAAGCTGCCCTTGCCCATTCTTGAATTCAATGGTTTCATTTTGATCTTCATTTTTTACAGAGTTTTTGTACAATTGCCCATCCGTATAGAGCCAGTTCTCACCTAAAACGGATTTAGTTGCTCCGTTTTCCCATGAGGTAACTGTAGTGAATTTTCGCACCCTATCTACTACAGTAACAGCATCGTATCCGAATTTTACAGGTTTGTTACTCCAGTCATTTCCCATTTGTATCTGTTGCTGGATACGCTCTAGAGGTGAGTTTTCCAGTGCTTTTTCTGCATATATCTTTTCCGATCCATAAACTGATGAAACATTTCCTAGTGGATTAGAAACAATAGCTCCATTCGTAGTTCCTGATTGCGGAATAGGAAGATAATCTTTTGCCTGCCTGCCGAACTGATCGTATTCGATAGGTGTTACAACATCGCGTCCTAACGGAGATGCTTTTATATTGACAATCTGTTTTAATCTCCCCAATCCATCAAAATACTGTACTGTTTCTGAGGATTTTGTAGATGATGTCCCATTATAATCCAGATAAGTCTTAGTCTGAACATAGTTTTCTGTATTAGGAAGTGTAGTAAGCTGGCTGTATGCCAGATTGGACAGAAGTAAGGCTCCTAGGGGTATTATGAGTTTTTTCATCGTGTTTAGTTTTTATAGTTATATTTCATTTCCTTTACTATCTGACCATTAACATCTACTATTTTCTCAAGTCTGCCCGTAGAATCATATATATAACTGTCTCTAATTCCTGAAGGTGAAGTAATGCTTCTTATTCCAATTAATGGATCATAGGTATAGGTTGTGATCTGATAATTAGATAAAGAATTTCTAAAGGTATTCAAATCAGATAAAAATGAAGTCTCATCATTGTTTACAACAGCTAATGCATCTGTATTGGAAGCATTAACAATCAAGTCAATGAGTGACTGCTGAATATCTGCTAATTTAGCGCCTTCTATTTTCGCAATAGGCTGGCTCTTTTTGTATCCCCAGATAATGGATGTAGTTAACCCATTCTTATCTGTATACTGTGCTAAATTTCCTTTGGCATCATATTGATCATATGTGATTTCAGTTGTAGTATTCCCTATAAGATCCGTCACCAGAATTGAACTTGGATATATATGAGAAGAATTGTCATATATTATTTCATGCTTACTTATGGTTGTCCCATTTTTCTTCACTTCTGTTTCTACTGGCTCACTTATTATATTGGCTAGGATCAGTTTGTTGATTTGTTTATCAGTAGGATATTTATATTTAACCTCCATCAGGTTATTATCTGAGTATTTGACATTTTTATCGGATAAGAAGCATAGGCTGTTAAATGAATTATTTTCCAATGAGCTTATAATTGTATTGCTCGTGTTTTGATAATCTTTGACTGTGGAATCATTCATAAATACGTAATCTCCAGTAAATTTGCTGACTTCATAGCTTATTTTGCTAACCTCAGAATTTTCCGCAAGGAATATATCACTTGAACTAACTCCTAAAGAGTAAACATTTACGGGGGTGAATCCAGATGGATTAATTTGGTAATGGTTATCTATTTCTTTTAAAAGTATTCCGTTATTATCTTTCTCCTTGATATTTAAGATCAATCCTCTCATATAACTTTTATCCGGATGATGAATAGTAGGAGCAGGCCAAGTATCATATTTTGAGAAATATGGTGAAAAATACAACGGATCAAGAATGAACCCTCCATTGCTTACACCAGCATTTTTCCATGATTTTCCTACTTTATTATCATCAGGATTTGTGGAAAAAGCACTTAATGTATATTCTTTTTTTCCTTTGCCATCAGTCTCAGCAACTACTCTTGAATACCTTATCAGATCATCTGTGTACATGTATTTTGGACTAGAATATATAACCATATATCTACTTCTGTTGCCATTGTTTTCATTTACTGTAATCTTTTGAATTTCAGTCAGTCTTCCAGCTCCATTATTATTGAAAGAAGCAGCCACTTGAAGAAGTTCCGGATGGATCTCTCCGCTGGTCTGCCCATTAGGAAGAAGATATTTGTATGCAGTAGTAATTGGCAGGGATTGGCTATTTTCTTTTTTAATGATATTCTTAATACGAAGCCCGCCAGTTTTATTATTAGTGATATATGACGCTCCACCTGTATTAAAGTCGTTAAGTTCATATTCGTAAGATATACTCCCTTTGGTCGGATAAATAATTTTGGTAAGTATTCCTGCTTTTGTTCTGTTCTCAGAAGGTCTTCTATTGGCACCAGAATAATTATAGCCATAGGATGTGCTTATTACTTCTGGAACTAATGTCATTGCGGTATTATCATTGAAGTACCCCCAGAAGTCCTGTTGAAAAGCATTTCGAGAGGGAAGTGCTTCAGACATGTTATATTCAAAATCTGTTGAAGCAATCTGATCGTTTGATCTTCCTATTAATTTAAGAGTGTTTAGTTTTAATCTTTTACATGTATAATCATTGCAGGATCCTGTAAAATACGACTGGAGAAATTCCATTTTTGAAATTCTAGTATTATTAAAATCGTATTTTTCTACAGATGAAAGACTTTTTCTTTTGTTATTTCCATTCTGGCTCTGGTTAATATCCTGCCTTTCAAGTCCATTGTAAATAAGGGTGATTTTATTTTGATCTGATGTAGTGATCGCAGAAATTCTTTTTGGTGATTTCAGTTTAAAGTCTGTATTTCTAGGGAGTTCACGTTCTGTAAAACCTGGATCTCCTGAATATATAAAATAATTTGGTGGATTTATTGTGAATCCCCATCCAGGAAAGAATTTTTGCTTTATAAATGATTTTTCACTATAAATAAGATCAGGTAAGGTTTCGTACTTATAATCTATATAATCTCCACTTACACCTTCCATTTTACTTACATACCATTTAGAAGTATATTCATTAGCGTCAATCCCTTCATTCCTGTCAGGAGTATGGACTCCCCAACTGTCATCATGCTCTGGAGTAGTTTCCGTTTCGCTGTAGAGTTTTTCTGTATATTCAGGTGTATTCGGGAGAGTATAGACTACTCCCTCTGGAGTAGTGATAATCCATTTGTTATCTGTGGAACCAAAAGGTGACTTTATTTTTAATCCGGGAATATAGGGAATGGTAACAGGATTTCTATTCCCGTCAAAAACAAACTTACCCGAATATTTCCCTATTTTAAAGTAAAACTCATCAGGTTCGCCATCAACATTAAGAATTTGCCAACCTACTCCAAGCATAGCTGCCAAATCAGCAATAAGATATCCATTTGAGATATTAGGAGCGGGTCCAGCAACAGGCTGTGCGAGAAGCGAACGGAATTTATCAACATTAATATCATTCTTGATATTCATAGCAAGTCCTTGAATTGCCCCTCCAAGTGACTGATTATTATAGGGCGTTTCAGCCATTATGAAAGTTCCGTTATAAGGTGTTGCAAAAATTTTAGGATTCCAGTTGGCATAATCCAGCCAGCCATTGATGCTTTTCTGTTTATTTGGCATGGGAGTACTTATTGTACCTGCAACACCTACTGCTGCATTGGTATATATGCTAATGTCATCAGGAAAGCCATTAACTTTACGGGTAATATATCCTCCAGCTTGTACTTCCCACCCCAAACCTGCGTCTGAAGCAATGTCGTTTACTCTTATTCCTTTTCCCTTATCGTATATTAAAGTTACATTTTCGCTTAGGGATTTAGTTGAGATATCTGTAATGGCTAGTGATGGATTTATAGTTCCTGTACTCAAATCAACCTGCTGATCGGAAATTTTGAAGTCAGTTAGTCCACTAGCTTCTGGTTTGCTTACCTTAGGCCTGTTAGCATTTATGGTTTGCATGTCCAGCCAATAGGTCTGCGCTTTACAAAGGACTGCACTTGTTGTAAAAAACAAAAAAAATATTATACTTTTATTCATAGCTTTATTTTCTATTCTTATTTTTTGATTAGCTTAGCATTTGCTGTTTTATTCGTATCCGTCTTTATCGTAATTAAATAGGCTCCCTGTACCAAAGCCTGCGTATTAATCTTTGTCACTTTATTCTTTGTTTTCAGATTCTGGATCTGTCTTCCACTCATGTCATACAACAGAATATCTGCCTCTTTGAAATCAAAGCCGATTTCTACATACGCATAATCGGATACAGGGTTCGGGTAGATCTTAATATCATATTTTTCAATTAGCTGATCTACTTGTTTGTCTCCAAGCTTTACAATCTTCCAGTTTTCTTTGCCTAACTCTTCTGCACTCGTTCCTGCTAAAATGATGGAGCCATCACGGTTTAATTTTAAATCGGAAAGTCTTTCCTCCTTTTTTCTTGATTCTCCGGCGATGTGCTTTCTCCACTGTTCGTTTCCATTTTGGTCTAAATACAGCATCCAGAAGGTTTCATCATCTTTCTCTATTCTTCCTTCTGCCTGGGTATAACCTCCCAACAGAATACCTTTTGACCTCCGGCTTCCATCTTCCTGCTCCCCGCTGATCACATTCATTCCCATCAGGACATCTCGGTTCTTGAAGTTGTAGGATTTCTGCCACTGTTCTTCTCCTCTTTCGTTTAAGGAAATCAGCCAAAGGTCTGTGCCTTCTTCAATGCCTACTGTTTTATTGCCGGATCTTTCGGATCTGGATTCTCCTCCAACAAGGTAACCTGTTGAAGTTAATGCCAGTGTTCTTAGATGGTCATCTCCTTTGCCTCCGAAGTTCTTTTCCCATTCTACTTTGCCGTTTTTATCCAGTTTGATAATCCAGTAATCGCCTTCCCCGAAATTGCTGCTGACTTTGGAATGAGAGACAAGCTTCGCACTGCTTCCAGCATCCTGCTCCCCGCTTCCCGCCTTCACCTCAGAACTTCTGGAATAAACTCCCAGTAAGGCTCCGCCATCTTTTGTAGGAATCATCTTTTCGACTTCATCCAACCCTTTTCCGCCTAAAGTTAATTGAGAGAGCTCTTTTCCGTTTTTGTCGAGTCTTGTGATCCAGACATCTTTGGATCCATAGCCTTTTGAAGCGTTTTGTACATTACCGGCTACAAAAAATCCTAAGTCGGTGGTTTGAATAACAGCTCTGGCTTCTTCATCGGAAGGGGTTCCTAATGTTTTCTGCCATAATTCATCGCCGAATTCATTGATTCTGATCAGCCAGATATCGGAACCACCTTTGGATTCTTCTTTTTTATCTAATCCTTTTCCGGAGTAAGAGGTTCCGGCTAGTAGAAAGCCGCCATCCTGAGTGGTAACGGTGGCTGACAGGTAATCATGGTTAGATCCTGAGAAATATTTTTCCCAGGCCTGGTCTCCCTGCTGGTTGAGTTTAACTAAATGGAAATCGTAACCGTTGTTTGGTTTAGTTCCAGCCTCCTGCTTCCCTCTTCCTGACTGTATGGCGCTTCCGGTGATAAGATACTGCTGATCGATAGTGGTGGTGACCTGTGAAAGGAAATCCTGGGTAGAGGATTTGATATCTTTCTGCCAAACCACTTCCTGGGCACTTGCGCCCAAGACTGTACATAACGTAAATGCACAGAGATAGATTTTTTTCATTCCCGTGTTTATTTTGAGTTAATTATTATCAGTTCTTTTAAACGTTACGAATTTAATATTTTTTAATACGTAAAAATGTCTCACTATAAGGGAGTCTTATATGAGTTTTGTCACTTTTTAGTGTCTTGTTTTGTTGTGAAATGACTGAAAGAAAATAGTTGGTAAATTTAATTTTTGGACACAAAAACAAAAAAGAGAAGATGTAATTATTTAAAAATCAATAATTTACAAATTCTCTTTAGTTTAAAAAGTGGAGTTGGAGGGATTCGAACCCTCGTCCAAACAAGCAATACATAAGCTTTCTACATGCTTATTCTACTATTGGTTTTCGACTGGAGGCAGAGAGCAGACACCCAACTTCCAGCTTATCTTCTAAAATTTTCGTGCTTTAGCCGAAGCTTCTAAAGCCTTATTTCCGCATTCCTATATCCCAGAATCAAACGCCGCAGAACAGAGCATTTGTGGAATATCTTGCTTCCTTACTGAAATCTTCAGGAAAACGCTTGAATCTACTATACTTCGATTATTAAGCTGCAAGAGCGAACTCTTCGTTGCCAGTTAAAATTTTGCAGCAAGGGATTATAGAGATCGCGCTACGGTTCTCTGCATGCTTACTTACCCATTGGTCTTGCTGTCGAAACCAGTCAACCCCATGAATAAAGTGAATGCAAAGATAAAATATTTTGTTCAAATACCGTTCATACTGTTCATAGCTTTTTTAAATAATAATGTTCATGCAGAATTTTTAATTCAGTCAATAATAAAAATACCGATACATTGTACCGGTACTTTTAAATCTTACTCTCTGTTTTTTAAGAGTACCCAACCTGATAACTCCGTTGGCTTTTTTGTCCATCGGTCTTCCCATGATAATTTATACCAGTAAGTTCCGGTAGGTAATGCTCTACCGAGGTAGGTTCCGTTCCAGATAGGATCTTTTGAGGTGATTTTAAAAACGTTTTTGCCATACCTGTCAAATATACTGCCATCAAAGTTTCCGTATTTACTGATGATACTGAAGTCAAGATGATCATTAATACCATCGGAATTCGGAGTAATAACATTGGCAAGGAAAAAGGTGTAATATTCCGTACTGGAATAGCACGTTGCTCCCTTGCTTCGTACAGATACAGAATACTGTGTGTTTTTAAGCACATTATTGAAAACATTAGAAGAATGCCAGGTGACTTCTCCGTCAATAGAATATTCCATAGGAGTATTTCCATTGCTTTTTGCAATAATTGTTAAAACAGGATCTTTATATTGTACCTCCAGAATTTGTGGAGTTGGAATATAAGAAAGTGTTGCACTAAAAGTTTTAGAACAATATCCGTTGCTGATGATGACAGTATATGTATCTGCTATATCCACACTGATGGTTTGGGTGGTTGCGCCATTGCTCCATTTGTAAGTGTAATTAGGGCCGGAGCCGGCATCCAGAGTTGCCTTATCTCCTTTGCATACTTCAATATCTTGTAATGTTGAAGTGATTTCAGGAACAACTTTTATGGTGATGCTTGCTGTGGCAGTACAGCCGTTTGCGCCTGTGCCGGTTACCGAATAGGTAGTGTCTGATGTAGGAGTGACAGTTTGTGTATTTCCTGTTCCCGGAAGATTGGTCCATATATAGGTTGCTGCTCCGGCTGCAGTTATGATTACAGATTCACCTTTGCATATTGTAAGTTTAGGAGCTGAAAGTATAATAGTAGGAGCGGTTTTGTTTTCTATGACAGTGACAGAGGATTGTTGTACACATCCAAGTGGATTAGCACTGGTGATTTTTAGAGTATAAGTTCCGGGGCTGTTAATGATTGGAGTGAGAGTGTTACCTCCAGAAACGATATTTCCTCCACCGGATGCTGTCCATAAGAACGTAGCTCCTGGTTGGTAAATGGAGTTGGTGGCATTTAACGTGATTTGTGAAGTTGTACAAGTAATTGATGCTGGAGGATTGATATTGACAATAATGGATGGGTCCATTATTACAGTTATGGATTTTTGATACTGACATCCTATAGGAGTAGCCACTGTTACAGTATAAACTCCCGGAGCAGTAATTGTATTGGTAGCGGTATTTACACCATTAGACCAGGAAAAAGTATTTCCGGTGCCTGCAGCAGTTGCGGTAAGCGTAGTAGAAAGTCCCTGACAGAATGTGCTATTTCCTGTAATCTGAACATTGGGGTCAGTGCCGGCTGCAATAGTAATGCTGGCCGGATTGCTGGTGCAATTCCCGTTACTGCCTGTTAAAGTATATGTTCCGGGGGTATTAACGATGATGGATTGCGTTGTGGCACCCGTAGACCATAGATTTCCTGTTGGAAGGCTAGATGTTAAAGTGATACTATTGCCGTTACATAGTACATTTGAGGAAGTAGAAATAATAGGAGTAGGGAGCAGGCTTACAGAAAGTTGGAGTGTGGCAATCTTCGAACATGTGGACGATTTTATTCTCACATAGATAGTTGCATTTCCTGATGTATAGGCCTGTGGATTCGTAATGATATTTGAATTTCCTGCAATTGCGTCTGCTTGTAAAACATAATAATCAAAACTAACACCTGAAGTTGTACTGACAGCATTTTGGGAAGAAGTCAGATCAAAAGTTGCTGTTGATGAATTAGAGCATTGATTTAAACTGGAATTCTGAACCACGGGAACAATTCCCTGAGTAACAACGACTGATTTCTGATACTGACATCCTGCCGGTGTTTTTACCGTTACAGAGTAAGTGCCAGGTGCTGCAGCTGAAATGACAGGCGTTGTGACGCCTGTAGACCATACATAGCTGTTCCCGGTTCCGTTGGCTGAGGCGGTGAGCTGAGTGCTGGCTGACTCACAAAGAATCAGGTTTCCTGCAATCTGAACATTAGGATCATTTTCTGCTGTAATTGTTATGGTAGCAGGGGTGCTTGTACAGGTTCCGTTTGTGGTGGTCAGGGTATAGGTCCCGGGAGTTGTTACATTGATAGATTGTGCATTGCTTCCTGTGGACCAGGTATTTCCTGTAGTGTTGTTTGAGGTGAGTGTAATAGTTCCTCCTGAACATAAGGTTGTGGAGGAGGCGGTAATAGCAGATGTGATGCTTTTGTTCTTGAAAATAATGGCATTAGTCTGCCTGCAGGCATTAGCGGTATTGTTTGGATTGGCTGGGTCCTGATAGCTGATACTATAATAATAAGTATTTGTAGTATTTACAGTAATTGGAGTGGTGATAGGATTGCTTCCCGTTGTTGCATTATTGGCACTATTAAAATAGTTTACAGTGAAATTGGGATTTCCGTTGAGTATTCCTGCAGAGAGGGTACTAAAATCAAAAGAGGTCGTATTTCCGCAAATACTTATTTCTCTCGGTGAACCAGGAGTGGTTCCCGATGTTCCGGGAGGAATGAATGGATTAGGTGCATTAGAGGAGTTGTTGAAAGGGGACGCAAATGTTGCGGTTCCTCCCCACGTTAAATTGAATGTGTAAACAGTAGTTGACCAGTTGTCTATATATAAATAATAAGTTTGTCCGGCAAGTACATCCATGTATTTGCAGTATCTGGGGTTGCCAAGTCCACCAGGTACGGATGTAAGGGTGCTGGTCATATTCAATCCGGTTGCACCGAAATCTCCGGAAGCGTTACATCGGATTGGAGTCCCTCTGTTGGAGCAGGTTACATTAGGACCGTAAACGGCCCAGTCGTAATCCACAGGTCCGGTGGGAGTAATGTCAAAAGTAAGCGTGCCGCTGGTGGCTATAGTAAATTTATACCAGACAGAATGATTTTCATTAGAAAGGCATCCTCCAAGGTTTTCGTTAATATTTCCTATTCCTGATGGGGTATAGTTGATATTAGAATTTCCACATACAGTAACAGCGGAAATGCAGTCTTCCTGAGCGGCAAGAGACAGATAAAGTATTGCTGACAGAAAAATAAGTAATTTTTTTACCATATTCAATTTAAAAAGGAGTTGTTGTATTAAAGAAATGTTTTTAATTAAATGAGTTCATCCTGTTTTGATCAATAAAAGTGCTGTGAAAATGTTATGTTCTCATATTCAATTTTTTAATACTTTAAGCGTGTAAATTTAATCAAAATGTGAATAATTTAAAGTATTGTCTATTTATTTTATATGATTTATTGTTTTTGGTTTAAATAATAAATCTTTTTTACTTGTTTTGCTTTTTGATTATTATGTTTATAATGCTTTTTAATGAAATTAAAATTGAATATTGTGATTTTAAGTGATATAATTTTGTTGTTTAATGAAATTGTATTACTTTTGCAATCCAAAATGAGATGTAAAATATGTTAATAATTCCAGTAAAAGATGGTGAATCCATCGACAGAGCTTTAAAAAAATACAAGAGAAAATTTGATAAAACAGGTACAGTTCGTCAATTAAGAGCTAGACAACAGTTTATTAAGCCTTCTGTGACTTTAAGACAAGCTAGGCTAAAAGCTGCTTACAAACAAAGAGCACTTAGCAAAGAAGAACAGGCTTAAGATTTTTTCTTAACCATATATTAATTCACTTCTTAAATTCTTATATTTGAGGAGTGAATTTTTATTTTTATACCCATGATGCTGGAAAAGTTTTTAGAATACCTTCAATTCGAAAAAAGATATTCTCCTCACACCATTACAAGCTATAAAAAAGACCTTGAAGACTTTTCCTATTTCTACCTTCGAACAGAATCTTCCGAGAATTTAGCCAAAGCTGACAAGAAAATGATCAGAAATTTTATTGTTGAGCTGAGTGAAAACAATATTTCTAAAAGAAGTATTAACAGAAAACTATCTTCACTTCGAAGTTTTTTTCTTTTTCTCTTAAAAATAGGAGAAATTAAAGTTTCCCCCACAGAAGGAATCTCTTCCCTTAAGTTTTATGCTGAAAAACAGATCCCTATGTCCAAAGAAGAAATGGCGGATCTGAATGAAAAAGTATTTGAACAGGTGCATGACGTGCTTGAAAAATGCATTATGGAGGTGCTTTATCAGACCGGAATACGAAAAGCTGAACTTTGTGGCCTGATATTTGAGAATGTTGACTTAAACGGAAATGAATTAAAAGTCATTGGAAAAGGGAACAAAGAAAGAGTGATTCCCATCTCCGATGATCTGTCTGAACTTCTTAAAACCTATCAGGAAATAAGGAAACCGCAGACAGAATATAAATCATGTTTTTTTGTCAATAAGAAAGGGAAAAAACTCAGCGAAAAATTTGTTTATGTGGTAGTTAATAAGTACCTTAGTCTTATAACAACGAAAGAAAAAAAAAGTCCTCATATCCTACGGCATAGCTTTGCTACTCACGTGTTGGACAATGGGGCGGAGATCTCCAAAGTAAAAAAAATATTAGGGCATTCCAGTCTTGCCAGTACTCAGGTCTATACGAATGCTAATATTGAACAATTGAAAAAAGTGTTTAATCAAGCTCATCCTCGAGCATCAAAAAAAGAAGAATTATGAAGATTTCAGTACAATCCATTGGTTTAACTCCACACGAACCACTAGAATCACACATCGACAAAAAAGTAAGCAAATTAGATACCTTCTATGATAAAATTCAGGAGTGCAAGGTATTTTTGAAAGTAGAAAATAATGCTGATAAAGCAAATAAAACTGCCGAGATTATTTTAGCAGTTCCGGGAGATGATATTGTGGTTAAAAAGACAACAACAAGTTTTGAAGAAAGTCTGGATCTTTGCGTTGATACTGCTAAAAAGCTATTAATCAAGAAAAAAGAAATGGCATAGAAAAAAAAGTTAAAAAAAGTTCATAAAAAATTTGAGAATTCAAAAAATCCGTTCTATATTTGCACTCGCAAAAAAGGAACAGCGATCTTTTGAATTCTTTTTTATATTTGCCTCCATAGCTCAGTTGGCCAGAGCACGTGATTTGTAATCTCGGGGTCGTGGGTTCGAATCCCTCTGGAGGCTCATAAAATATAAACTTTTGGGGAGATTCCAGAGTGGCTAAATGGGACTGACTGTAACTCAGTTGCTTCGGCTTCGTAGGTTCGAATCCTGCTCTCCCCACTTTATATTTTTATAAAAAAAACTTGCAAGATTAAATAAGTTTTCTTAGTTTTGCACAGCGTTTACCAATGGTTTTGGAAATAAAATTGCGGAAGTAGCTCAGTTGGTAGAGCGTCAGCCTTCCAAGCTGAATGTCGCGGGTTCGACCCCCGTCTTCCGCTCAATAAAATCACACTTTTAGGGTGATTTTTTTTAACACTGAAATGTGTAGAGTAGAGTCTCTCTATCAGTTTCAGTCTTTTATTAAAATGCCTCCATAGCTCAGTTGGCCAGAGCACGTGATTTGTAATCTCGGGGTCGTGGGTTCGAATCCCTCTGGAGGCTCATTTTAATATAAAATATCTGGGGAGATTCCAGAGTGGCTAAATGGGACTGACTGTAACTCAGTTGCTTCGGCTTCGTAGGTTCGAATCCTGCTCTCCCCACATTTTATATTATAAAAAAAACTTGCAAGATTAAATAAGTTTTCTTAGTTTTGCACAGCGTTTACCAATAGTTTTGGAAACAAAATTGCGGAAGTAGCTCAGTTGGTAGAGCGTCAGCCTTCCAAGCTGAATGTCGCGGGTTCGACCCCCGTCTTCCGCTCAATAAAAATCACGCTCATTAGTGTGATTTTTTTAATTGATGCCGACTTAGCTCAGCGGTAGAGTGCTTCCTTGGTAAGGAAGAGGTCACGGGTTCAAGTCCCGTAGTTGGCTCTCGAATCTCCCGAATTTCTTTCGGGAATTTTTTTTATCCAAACTTTCATTCTATATAAAAACCGGAAGACTTCGGATATTTTGATCATACCTATCTCAAACAACAGCTAAGAAAATAAACTCTTTATTTCAATTGATCTATTCAGTGGTGATAAGGTTTTAGCTTGTTTTGAAAATTGAAAATTCATTATTCTGTTAAACTTATTGATCAAAAAATAAGTAGCAAACTTGTATTGTACCGGAATATAACTCTAAAATTTTAACCCCTGTCTGCATAACGTTTTAGAACTTTCGCTCCATTTTTAGGATCGTAATCCTAAAAATTTTCGTTAAATTCGTGTAAAATAAATTTTGATGAATATTCTTTTATTAGAAGATGATCTCATACTTTCTGCAGAACTTTGCAGATTTTTAGAATCAAATCATTTTAACTGTGATAAAATCTATGACGGGGAAACTTTTCTTCGCCAGATTAAAAATAATACTTACGATCTTTATCTTCTTGATATTAATGTTCCAAAAATAAATGGGCTGGATGTTTGCCAAACCATCCGTTCTTTTGATAAAAATACTCCAATCATTATCATCTCAGCTTATGGAGATATCTCAGATAAAAAAGATGCCTTTAACAGGCTGGCGGATGATTATCTGGTAAAGCCTTTTCAATTTGAAGAGCTGCTTCTAAGAATCAATTCTCTTTTGAGAAGAAAAACACCTTCCGACACCTCCGATCAGGATATCCTGAGAATTGATGATCTTATTATCAACAAAACAGAACAGAAAGTGTATCGTGGCGGGAATGAAATTACTCTTACACTAAAAGAATTTCAGCTTTTGGTTTATCTTGCGGAAGCACAGGGAAGAACGGTTTCCAAACAGCAGATTACAGAACATGTATGGGAGCATAACTTTAATACCAATACCAATACCGTGGAAGTATACATCAATTTTCTGCGAAAAAAAATTGATAAAGATTTTAAAATAAAACTGATCCATACACGTTCAGGTTTTGGATACTATCTAAGTCCATTATAATATAAATGTCTTTAAAGAGAAAGATTGCCTTAACGATAAGTATTGCCTTTTCACTGCTTTTTGGAATGGTGATGGCGGTTATTTATTTATCTTTTAACGATTTCAGAAGAGATGAATTTAAAGAGAGGTTCAGACAGAGGCTAGAGTTTACTACCCATTTTATTTCTAAATCCAAAGATTTTGAAGAAGAAGCACCTGTTTTCTTTAACGAAAATTCAGACAACATTCTTTTGAATGAAAAGATTTTAATTTTCAATGAGAAAAAAGAGCTTATCTACAGTACCATTAAAGATAGAAATGTGACCTGGGACAGCGCAATGCTGAAAGAGCTGGATAGAAAGAAAATTATTTATACGGAAAAAACTGTTCCGGAGATCTATGCTGCACTCAGAAACATCAATGGAGAGAACTATTACATTCTTACCAGTGCTTTTGATACCAATGGAAAATCAAAATTAGGATACCTTAAATATCTTTTGATTACAGCTTATGCGATGAGTACACTTCTTATCGGGTTTTTTAGTTATTACTTTGTGGAAAAGTTTCTTCGTCCTTTAGAAGATCTTAATAAAGAGATTTCAGAGGTTACAGCGCATAAACTGACTACACAAATTCCCGTTCAGCAGTCTAGCGATGAGGTCAGTGTTCTTGCACAATCTTTTAATACAATGATTGCAAGACTGGATGATGTTTTCCAGTCGCAAAAGGATTTTACAGCAAGTGCTTCCCATGAAATCAGAACGCCGATTACAAGAATGGCTTTTCAACTGGAAAATCTCATTAAATTTGAAGCACACTCTCCGGAAACTCTTTCCTCTTTACAGCAAATTCAACGGGATGTATACCAATTGTCTGATCTTACGAATTCATTGTTGCTGCTTACTAAATTTGATAAAGAAAATATTCAGACCATTTATGAAGAAGTAAGGATTGATGAAGTGATTTTTGAAGCTTTTGAAGGGGTGGAAAAAAGCTATCCCGATCTTAAACTTGATTTTTTAATTGCCGAAGACAGTTCTGAAAATGCTTTTCTTACCATTAAAGGGATTCAATCTTTATTGATCATCGTTTTTATTAATCTCTTTAAAAATGCTGCGGTATATTCGGATGATATCGAAGTGAAAGTATTGATTACTGAAACAAATGATAATCTTTCTGTAGAAGTTATCTCCCATGGGAATACCATTTCCGAAGTAGAACAAACTAAATTATTTGAAGCGTTTACAAGAGGAAATAATTCACAGAATATTGCAGGCTCAGGATTAGGGCTTAGAATTGTTAAAAGAATTCTGGAATACCATGATGCCGAAATTCTATACTCTTCTCCGGCAGACTACATCAACAGGTTTACCGTTATTTTTAAAAAATAAATTTCAACATTCTCTGTTCTAGAAAAATAACGCTCATTTTTTGTTAAACTCTAGATTAAATTTTATTCAAAAATTCAATAGATAGAGAAAAATTTTTATTTTATTTTTTGTTTTGTACTATCTGAAACGCCCTGTTTAAGGAGATTTTAATATTTTTTTAAGGCTCATTTAAGTTTCTTTTAATCGCATCAAAGCAATTTTGTATTTTAAAAAGAAAAATAATGAACAGAATTGCAGTGCTGTGTCTTGCCGTTTCCTCATTCATGGCGGCACAACAGCAAATGTCTCTTGTGGAATGCGAAGAAGCTTTTCAGAAGAACAATCTACAGCTGCTCGCCGAACAATACAACATCAATATGGCTGATGCAGATATTCTACAGGCTAAAATCTGGGAATTGCCGCAATTGAGCGGGCAGTTTAATGCATATAACCCCGAAGGAAAAAAGTTTTTTGATGTTGGACATTCAAAAGGAGCTGGAATTACTCAACTAATTTATATGGGAGGCAAAAAGAAAAATGAAATTGCTTTTGCCAAATCCAACAAAGAACTTGCCCAGCTTCAGTTTGCCCAGCTTCTTGTTGATCTGCGGTCTCAGCTCCGCTCGGCATATTTCAATCTGTATTACGAAAAACTTAAACTCGAAAATACAAATAAGCAGTTAGGATATATGAATGATCTCCTAAGTGCCTATCGTGTGCAGTCCGCAAAAGGAAATGTTTCTCTTAAAGATGCCGTGAGATTACAGAGTATTGTGATTCAGCTGAACCATGATAAACTTGAAATCAGTAAAAATATTCTTGATTTTGAACAAAACCTGAAAGTTTTAACAGGAATTACAGAAGATATAGAACCAACGATATCAGAAGCCGAAGCGAAAGATGCACTTGTTGCACAACCTTTTGGTGATGAAGAGGAACTGAAAAAGAAAGCATTGGAAAATAATGCAGATTACCGTTATAATTTAAAATTAATTGATAACAGTAAATTATATGCTCAATGGCAGAAGTCATTGAACGTTCCGGATCTGAATGTAGGAGCAGCGTGGGATCAGGCAGGAGGTACCTTTAATAATGAAGCCAATCTTACATTGGGAATTCCTCTTCCGCTTTGGAGAGTAAACCAGGGAAATGTGGTAAAGGCAAATTATGTCATTCAGCAGAACCAGAAAAATGCAGATTTTCAGAAACTGACTCTCGAAACCAAAGTACAGTCTGCTTATAAAACCTGGAAGGCACAGTACGACCAGCTTCTGGATATCAAAACCACAGATCTGCAAAATATGGATCTTGTATACAATGGAATGCTGACCAATTTTAGAAAAGGAAACGTCAACTTGATCGAATTTACAGACTTTATGGACAGTTATCGTGAAACAGCACTTCAGATCTATGATATGAAGAATGAGATCATGCAGTCCGCAGAACAGCTTAATCAATTAGTACAAACGAAAATCTTCTATTAAAACCATGAAAACATATATTATTCCCATATTGATGGTCCTTTCTTTAGCAGCTTGCGCAAAAAAAGAAGAAGTAAAAACCAATCAGCCTAAAAAAGGATTTGAACTGAGCAACACCATGTTGAACTCCATTTCCTTAGCAAAAGTAGAAAAAAAGAACATAGAAGATGAATATAGCTTTTACGGAAAGATCTCCGCAGATAAAAACAGTTATATAGATGTTTATCCACTGGTGGGAGGAAACGTGATGAGTGTAAATGTAGAACTGGGGGACTATGTGAAAAAAGGACAGGTGCTGGCAACCATCAGAAGTACCGAGCTGGCAGAGATCCAGAAAGATGTAAGTGATGCTAAAACAGACTTGGTAGTGGCAAAAAATAATCTTCGTGTCGCGAAGGAATTGTATGAAGGGAAACTGAATACCGAAAGAGATGTACTGGAAGCAAAAAGTCAGCTGCAAAAAGCGGAAGACCAGTTACAGAGAGCAACAGCCGTAAGTACGGTGTATAATGTGAAAACCGGAAATATTTACAGTGTAGTTGCCCCTATCAGCGGTTATATTGTTCAGAAAAGTATCAATAAAGATATGCAGCTGAGAAGCGATAGAAGTGATAATATCTTTGACGTTGCCAATACCACTAATGTATGGGCTATTATGAACGTTAATGAATCCGATATTGATAAGATCAGCCTTGGAATGAAAGCTCAGGTATCTACGCTGTCTTACCCGGATAAATTTTTTGACGGGAAAATTGATAAAATATTTAAGATCATTGATCCGCAAACCAATGCCATGCAGGCAAGAGTAGTCCTGGATAACGCCAATGGCCTTTTGATTCCGGACAGTAAGGCAACCATAAAAGTCTCCAGCCTGGAAAGCAACAGTATGCTGACCGTTCCGTCTAAAGCGGTGATCTTTGATGATAATAAAAGCTTTGTAGTGATTTTCAAATCAAGAACGGATGTGAAAATCAGAGAAATCAAGGTGCTGAAGCAGGTCGGTGATATTACCTATATTGCAGATGGTCTTAAAGAAGGAGAGGAAGTGATTACTAACAATCAGCTGTTGATCTATCGTTCTCTGAACAGCTAACCTTAACACCTCTTACTTTATCATGAATAAATTTATTAAAAATATAATCGCTTTTTCGTTAAAAAATAAAGCTTTTACCTTTATCTGGGTGGCTGTTTTAGCGATATCCGGATTTATAAGTTTCAAAAATATGCCCATTGAAGCTTTTCCGGATGTAACCAATACCCAGATTGTTATCATTACACAATGGAATGGGCGTAGTGCAGAAGAAGTAGAACGTTTTGTAACTACCCCCATCGAATTGGCGATGAGCCCGGTTCAGAAGAAAACCAGTGTGAGAAGTACCACGATGTTTGGACTCTCCATTGTTAAAATTCTGTTTGACGATGGGGTGGATGATACTTTTGCCAGAAATCAGGTCAATAACCAATTAAGAACCATTAGCCTTCCTGATGAGGTAGATCCTGAAGTACAGCCACCCTACGGGCCAACCGGAGAAATTTTCAGATATACTCTGGAAAGTAAAACAAAAGACTCCCGTTCATTGCTTACATTGCAAAACTGGGTGATAGACCGTGCTCTGAGAGGAGTACCCGGAGTGGCAGATATCAACGTTTTTGGAGGGCAGGATAAAGTTTTCGAATTAAGTATAGATCCGAGAGCCCTGGATAAATATAATCTTACCCCTCTTCAGGTGTATGATGCTGTTACCAAAAGCAACCTGAATGTGGGAGGTGATGTGATTGAAAAAAATGGTCAGGCTTATGTGGTAAGAGGAATCGGTTTGGTAAAATCAGTTGCTGATATCGGAAATATTACCATTCAAAATGACAGTGGAAACCCTGTACTGGTAAAAAATGTAGCAGAAGTTCATGAAAGCTCGATGCCAAGAGTAGGGCAGGCGGCCTTAAATAATCATGATGATACCGTAGAAGGAATCGTGGTGATGAGAAAAGGAGAAAACCCAAGAGAAGTACTGGTAGGAGTAAAAGCTAAAATTAAAGAGCTTAATGAAAAGATTCTTCCGAAAGATGTAAAAATGGTTACGTTCTATGACAGAGATAACCTGATGGATTTTACAACGTATACCGTAATGCATAATCTTATTGAAGGAATTGTACTGGTAACGGTAATTGTTTTGATCTTTATGGCAGACTGGAGAACAACATTAATTGTTTCTATTATTATTCCATTGTCTTTACTGTTTGCCTTTTTATGTTTAAAACTGGCCGGGATGAGTGCTAACCTGCTTTCATTAGGGGCCGTAGACTTCGGTATTATTATTGACGGAGCCGTCGTCATGGTGGAAGGACTCTTTGTAATGCTCGATCATAAAGCCCACCGGTACGGAATGGAAAAATTCAACAAACTGGCCAAAGGCGGCTGGATTAAGCAGACGGGAACCGGCTTAGGAAAGGCGATCTTCTTTTCAAAACTGATTATCATCACTTCCCTGATTCCGATATTCTCGTTCCAGAAAGTAGAAGGAAAAATGTTCTCTCCTTTAGCATTTACGCTTGGATTTGCATTAATGGGAGCACTGATATTTACATTGACACTTGTACCTGTTCTTTCTCATATCCTTTTAAATAAAAATGTAAAAGAAAAGAATAACCCATTTGTAAATTTCTGGGATAGAATTGTTCTAAAAGGTTTTAATTTAACCTATAAGCATAAGAGAACAAGTATGATTGTTGCCATCTCGTTTCTTGCTTTGACTTTATTCTCCGGTAAATTCCTGGGAACGGAATTCTTGCCTCAGCTGAATGAAGGTTCCCTTTGGATCACTGCCGAAATGCCTATGAGTTCATCACTGAAAGAATCGTTGAAAACGGCAGATCTGCTTAAGAAAGATATTATGAGTTTTTCCGAAGTTACAGATGTTCTTGCCCAGACGGGAAGAAGTAATGACGGAACAGATCCCAACGGATTCGGATTTGTACAGTTTGCCGTTAACCTGAAACCAAGGGAAGAATGGAAACGAAAGATTACTTATGATGAACTGATTAATGAAATTGATCAGAAATTACGAAGTTATCAGGGGATCACATTTAACTATTCCCAGCCGATTTCTGACAACGTGGCAGAAGCCGTAGCAGGTTTTAAAGCGGAAAATGGTATTAAGATCTATGGAGACAATCTGGAGACATTGGATAAACTGGCTCATGAGGTTTTAACGAAAATTAAAGATGTAGACGGAGTAAAAGATCCGGGGATCATTAAAAATATTGGGCAGCCGGAAGTAAGTGTGGTACTGGATAGAGATAAAATGGCCGCTTATGGGGTAATGCCGGCAGACGCACAGGCAGTACTTGAAATGGCATTCGGAGGAAAGACAGCTTCTGAAATGTTTGACGGAGAAAGAAAATTTCCGATCCGTCTTCGTTATTCACAAGAATACAGAACCAATGAAAATGATATTGCCGCTTTGATGGTTCCTACACAGGATGGTGCAAAGATTCCTTTAAAAGAAATCAGTAATATCGTAAAAGACAATGGAGCTGCATTTATTTACAGAGATAATATTAAAAGATATATCGGGGTGAAATTCTCAATCCGAGACCGAGACCTTGGAGGAACCATTGCTGATGCTCAGAAAAAAGTGGCAACTATTGAGCTTCCTGACGGATATTCCGTAGGATGGACAGGCCAGTTTGAGAACCAGCAGCGTGCTTCCCACAGACTGACGCAGGTAGTTCCGGTGAGTATCCTGATGATTTTCTTCCTGTTGTTTATCCTATTCGGGAATATGAAAGACTCGCTCCTGGTACTTGCTAATGTACCTTTTGCATTAATTGGAGGAATTATTGCATTGCACGTTACCGGAATCAATTTTGGAATCTCTGCCGGAGTAGGAATGATTGCTCTTCTGGGAATCTGTATTCAGAACGGGGTAATCCTTATCACGGAATTTCATCAGAACGTTAAAAACGGACTTGATATAGACAATGCCATATTGAGTGGAGTAAAATCCAGAACCAGACCCGTGATTATGACGGCGCTTATGGCATCCATCGGGCTTATGCCGGCTGCTTTATCCACCGGAATTGGTTCAGAATCTCAGAAACCTCTTGCTATTGTAATTATTGGAGGACTTATTACAGCTACAATACTTACACTACTTATTTTTCCGATTATTTTCTGGATCTTCAACAGGCCAAAAAAGCACAGTCAGATTTAATTATCTTTCATTTTATATATTAATCGAGCCTGGAATATTCTGTATTTCAGGCTTTTTTATAAAAGCTTTCAGAAAGTTTTTTTCAATCAGGAAAAATGTGTAAATTTGCAGTCTCAATACGTTAAAATATAAGGTTTGTCCTTTATGGGATGATAATATTGAAAGTTTTTTTAATAAAAAGTTTTTGGTATTTAAAAATTCATTATATTTGCACACCGAAAATTTGAAAAACAATAAATAAATAATTTTAAATCATGGCAAAGGAAACGTTTAATCGTAACAAACCACACTTGAACATTGGTACTATTGGTCACGTTGACCATGGTAAAACTACGCTTACTGCAGCTATCAGTAGTGTATTAGCTAACAAAGGTCTTGCTGAGAAAAAAGACTTCTCTGCGATTGACTCTGCTCCAGAAGAAAAAGAAAGAGGTATCACTATTAATACAGCTCACATCGAGTACGAAACTGAAAACAGACACTATGCACACGTTGACTGTCCAGGTCACGCCGACTATGTTAAGAACATGGTAACTGGTGCTGCTCAGATGGATGGAGCTATCTTAGTATGTGCTGCAACTGATGGACCAATGCCTCAAACTAGAGAGCACATCCTACTTTGCCGTCAGGTAAACGTACCAAGAATCGTTGTTTTCATGAACAAAGTTGACATGGTGGATGATGCTGAGCTTTTAGAGCTTGTTGAACTTGAACTTAGAGATTTATTATCTACTTACGAATATGACGGAGATAACTCTCCAGTAATCCAAGGATCTGCTCTTGGTGCTCTTAACGGAGACGAGAAGTGGGTTAAAACTGTTGAAGAATTAATGGATGCAGTTGATACTTGGATCGAGCAGCCTGTTAGAGATCAGGATAAGCCATTCTTGATGCCAATCGAAGACGTATTCTCTATTACAGGTAGAGGTACTGTAGCAACTGGTAGAATCGAGGCTGGTGTTATCAACACTGGTGATCCAGTTGATATCGTAGGTATGGGTGATGAAAAATTAACTTCTACTATTACAGGAGTTGAGATGTTCAGAAAAATCCTAGACAGAGGTGAAGCTGGTGATAACGTAGGTCTATTGTTGAGAGGTATTGAAAAAACTGACATCAAGAGAGGTATGGTTATCGCTAAGAAAGATTCAGTTAAGCCACACAAAAAATTCAAAGCTGAGGTTTATATCCTTTCTAAAGAAGAAGGTGGACGTCACACTCCATTCCACAACAAGTACCGTCCTCAGTTCTACGTAAGAACTACTGACGTTACAGGTGAGATCTTCTTACCAGAAGGTGTTGAAATGGTAATGCCTGGTGATAACTTAACAATCACTGTTGAATTACTTCAGCCAATCGCTCTTAACGAGGGTCTTAGATTCGCGATCAGAGAAGGTGGTAGAACAGTAGGTGCAGGTCAGGTAACTGAAATCATCGACTAATCATCTTTAAACAATATAAAAGCTTCCGTAAGGAACCTCTTTACGGAAGCTTTTTAACTACGGGCATCGTCCAATGGTAGGATACCGGTCTCCAAAACCGTTGATCAGGGTTCGAATCCTTGTGCCCGTGCAAATATAAATTATGAGTTCATTTGTCGATTTTTTAAAAGGTTCTTATAACGAATTCAGACATAAGGTTGAATGGCCAAAATGGGCTGACCTTCAGTCATCTACAATTGTAGTGACTATTGCGACAGTGATTCTGGCATTATTTACTTTTGGAGTTGATGAATTGTTTTCTAAATCAATCAGCAACATCATTGGAATGCTAATCAACTTGTTCAATTAATTAAAAAGTATTTTCCCATAATGAGCGAATTGAAATGGTATGTGCTGAAAGCAATCAGCGGACAGGAAAATAAAGTGAAAAACTATATTGAGACAGAAATCAAACGTTTAGGGTTTGAACAGTACGTTACTCAAGTGGTTATTCCTATGGAAAAGGTAATCCAGATTAGAAACGGTAAAAAAGTTCCTAAAGAAAGACCTTACTATCCTGGATACTTAATGATTGAAGCTGAGTTGATGGGAGAGATTCCTCACGTTATCAAAAATATTCCTGGAGTTATTTCTTTCTTAAGCTTAACAAAAGGAGGGGATCCTGTTCCAATGAGAAAATCTGAAGTGAACAGAATGCTTGGAAGAATGGATGAACTTTCAGAATTTGCAAGCGATGTTGAAATTCCATATGTAGTAGGTGAAAATGTGAAAGTAATCGATGGACCTTTCAACGGATTCAATGGTACAGTTGAGAAAATTCTTGAAGACAAAAAGAAAATTGAAGTTTCTGTATTAATTTTCGGTAGAAAAACTCCAATGGAACTAAGCTACATGCAAGTAGAAAAAGTATAACAAATACTTATATAAAATATAAACGGCCACTTATTGAAGTGGTCGTTTTTTTGTTTTTATTTATGTAATAATCCGGGTTTAATTTTAGTTCTGTCGTTATTTTTATCCCATATTGTTGAATTTTTATTTATTATAGTATCTTATAGTTTAATTTTCACTAATTAGGGATAATATAGTGCTGATTGTTTAAAATAAACAATTATTTTTTGTTTTTTTTACATATGGCATGTTTTTTGTTAGCAATAAATTAATTAATCCATAAGCCTTTTTATATTTTAACAATATACCATGCATGAAACATGAGTATAATGTTTCGTATGAGTTTAAGATATAAAAAGGATTGGGGAAAATTAGTTAACCACATAAACACACAAAACAATGACGAAGATTATTTCGACAGTACTTCTTGCAAGTGCTGTATTTTCCAATGCTCAGGTAGGTATTAACACAAATACTCCTGAAAAAACCTTATCCGTAAACGGAACCATGAAGACATCCGGGATGTATTTCAAAACCCCTCTGGAAAAACTGGGGACCAATGAAAACTATACTTTTATCATTAAGTCTCCCGCTCCCGAAAATAAGATTACTGCTTATAACGATTCTTTCGTACCGAATTCCCCGGCACCTATCAATCTTATCCAGTTTAAAATTACCTGCGATGCTACGGATAAAGACTGGGTAAACCAGTTTGATACTAAAATCAATTCCAATAAGTTTCTGGTAGTAATCTCATCATTTGGATTTACGCAACCGGTAAGAACCTTTTCCGCAGACTGGCTGACTCCTGTTCCACAAATCTTTGCCTATTCCTCAGGAGGAACATGGAAGCTGAAAGCGGACTATCAGGGATTTGCTCCTGATAACTCATTCCCTACCGGAGTTTGGACGCTTAACCTTCTTGTTTTTGACCGAGCTTATGCAAAAGAAC
Organism: Chryseobacterium sp. Tr-659; assembly: GCF_011752975.1. Lineage (GTDB taxonomy): Bacteria > Bacteroidota > Bacteroidia > Flavobacteriales > Weeksellaceae > Chryseobacterium. Next base: position 106,724 of record NZ_VWWP01000001.1, read on the forward strand.
TTAACCCTACCCAGGCAATGGGTGCTTTAACTACCGGAGCCGCTGCCGCTCCTTTGATTCAATAAAATAAAAACATAATAGAATGAAAAAAATTATCACATTTGTCCTTGCGGTTGGAGCTTTTTTAACTGCTGGAGCACAGGTAGGTATAAATACTAAAACACCACAATCCACTCTGGATGTTGAAGGAGAAACTCTGGTTGAATCTTATCTTATTGATACGGTAAATTCTGCGGCAGGAGGAAACTATTTTCTTTTAACCCGTTCTAAAGATACCAGCCCGGTAGGAAAGGTGAAATTGCTGGATATTTCTCTTAGAAATGTTGCTCCTGTGAATGCTTATAAAATTGTTTTAACCAATGTGAATCAGGATGAAGTTGTAAGTTTGAATACAGGACTTGAAACCAGTAAATATGTAGTAGCAATTACCGGAGCTGTTTTTACCAATGCTATTTCTGCTGCTAATACTACAACTACTCCTAAATCTTTTGGAGCATATTCTACTGAAGTTACACCGGTAACAAGCGGCGGGAAGACATACCACGCTATTAACCTTGCATTTAAAGGTGCAGGAACTGTATCTTCTGCTAATGGTACATGGACACTTACACTGAATGTTTTTGAAAGATCTTTGGTAAAAGACTGGGGTACATTCAATGGCTCGGTATCAGCATCAGCTTCACCAGTATATTCAGGTGTTTCAACAAATACTCCTTTAGGACTTCAATAAAAAAACAAATATGAAAAGAAAGATTTATATTATCACAATCATGTTTCTGGGTATTCTCCTAAATGCTCAGACCGGAAGAGTGGGAATTAAAACAATCAATCCTACACAGACTCTTGACGTAAACGGGGATACCCGTACCAATGCTTTGTATCTTAGAAATCCGGGAGAACCTACCATGACGGGAGGTAGCTTTCTGGCTACTTCTCAGAATTCTTTACAATTATATGATCCAACCCTTGAAAGCAGTGGTTTGTTTAATTATCTGAAGCTTACTCTGACAGGAGTGTCGGGAGCAGGTATTACAGATTACGATACTAAAATTGATGCTAACAATTTCCTTCTTATCGTACATAATTATTCATTCAAGCTTAATGATGGTACTACTAGTGTTGCTTTAGATTATGGAGATAACGGGACAAATGATAACCGCCAGGGATCTCCTGAAGTTATTGCATTCAAAAGTAACGGAACATGGCATCTTAAGGCAGGCTTTACCAACAGCCGGCTTATAGCGCTTACATCTGCTAATCCTGCCAGAACATATAATAACTTTACAGTAGAATTTTATCTGATGGCTTATAAAAGACTCATCACAAAACAAAACTTTAATGATATTACTGAGGATTTGGGTGGAACAGACGGCTCTACCAAAACCATTAGTAAACCAGCAGGTTTTTAAAAATTGCTTTCATCATAAAAATCATAACCGGCCATTTATTTTAAATGGCCGGTTTTTTTGTGGCTTTTTTGTGAAATGTTTATTTTTTTATCATATTGGTTGGCTTTGTGTTATATTGTATGTCATTTTCTTAAATGATTTTATAATTTTATATTGAAATATATTTTATGGGGAAATATTTACTTTTTATATTGATGCTAAGCCTTGGGGGATTCTGTTTTGGCCAGGATAAGAAAGAATATGAAGAATATATAAGGGTTGCCAATGATATAAAATTTAAAGATTGGCCAAAAGCAGAACTGAATATACAACAAGCCAGAAAAAAAGTTTCTGAGAAAGATTTGGGCGACTTTTACATAGAAGCAGCCAAAATTTACAGTGATGTCAATTATTTTGATCTCGCATTGGATTATTCTGCAAGAGCGTATCATTTATTTCTGGATAAAGATGAAGAAAAAACCGCAAAAATAGATGGGATATTTGCTTACATCTACTCTCAGCTCAATGATACCAAAAGAGCAATTTCTTACTATAAAAAACTTCTGAATTTTTACCAGAAACAGAAGAAGCAAACGGAAACTATCAAAGCACTGAATAATCTCGGAAACGGATATCTGGTTTTATCAAAGCTGGATTCTTCAAGATATTATTTTGAAAAAAGTTTGATGATCTTTGAAAATTATAATAACCCTGTTCTTAAAGCTTTCGTATTTTCAAATTTTGGGAAGCTTAATTTCATTGAAGGAAATACGGTGAAAGCAGAAAGTTATTTACTGGAAGCAAAAGATATTCTTAAAAATAATCATATTGATGATGAGAAGTCAAATTATCAGGTTAATTATAATCTGGCTAATTTCTACATATCAATACACCATCAGGAAAAAGCATTATTCTATGCAAAAAACGTTGGAAAGTATGTTGTGCCGAATGCTGTAAGTTTTGACAATACCAATTATTTAAAAACATTGTATCAGGCATACCAGCTAAATAAAGAGTATAAACTTTCCACTGAAACTTTTGCGCAATATGATTCTATAAGAAACCTGTTGAATATAGAAGAAAAGGCAGTGAATGTAGAAAGGCTGAAAGTAAAGCAGGATTATGAATTGCAGAAAAGAATTGATAAAATTGAACAAGACAGAGAGAATATGCTCTATGTGATCATGGTAATCATTCTTCTGTTGGTTTTAATCATTTGTATTTTATGGCTTATCAATTTCAGAAACAAAGCTGAAAAGTTACGGCTTGAAAAGAAACTGATTGAAAACCGGGAAAAACAGCTGGAAATTGATAATCAAATGAAAGAGAAAATGCTTGTCTATAAATCTATGGAACAATCCAAAATAGAAGAAATCTTCAAATCTCTTTTGGAGCAGGTGAATGTTTTAAAATCTAAATTGAAAGACAGTGAAATTGATGAAGTTTCAAGAATTATCAATGAAATTAAGCTGAATACTAAACAGGACTCCTGGGGAGATTTCGAATACCATTTCCTTAATGTTCATGAATCATTTTATGAAAATCTGGATCGCAGGCATCCTGGGCTTACCAATTATGATAAAAGATTGGCTGCGATGTTGAAGCTTAAATTATCTACAAAAGAAATTTCCAATCTTCTGAATGTAACTCCGAAAACTATAGAAAATTCAAGAACCAGACTCAGAAAAAAAATGAATCTGACTAATACAAAAGAAGATCTTGCTCAATATTTGAATGAATTGTAAGTTTTTGATAATCATTATTTTATTTTCATGTGTGTGGAAATAGTGTGGTGGTTTTTACTGCTTATGTGGTAATTGTGTGGGTGATTTTTAATAAGATTTGAAAGGATTGTATTCCTTTGTTTCATATTTAAAACAATACCGCTATGAAAAAATTACTTACTCTTTTTATAACCTTATCCCTATGCTTTTTGGGAAAATCCCAATGGAATTCAGCTCTTGATCAGAATCTTCTGGTTTCAAGCCCCGGAGGGTCCTCTTTTGCGGCTACTACAAGTGATGGCAAAACATATATAGGATATTGGAAAAGCGTGCCGGCTCCGGTGAATTTCGAACTGAGATTACAGATCCTGGATAAATTGGGGAATAAAATGCTTGGAACAGATGGGATTAAAATTACAGATCAGATTCCCATGAGTACTTATACTGTTGTTGAAAGAACTGCAGTAGATGCTAATGACAATCTTTATATTGGAGTTACGGGAACAGGGGCCGGAAATCCGGGATTTGTTTTCAAAATTACTCCCCAGGGAACTTCTGTATGGCCGAATGGTATTAGTTTAGGAGAGGCTTATCTGCCTACAGTTTTACCATTGTCTGATGGAAATATTGTGGTAGGATATTTTCCGCCAAGTCAGAAATATACCAAAGTACAAATGTTTAATCCTTCGGGGCAGGCGGTCTGGGCAAGCCCTGTTCAGATTCTTGCTGATGATACTACCAAGAATACAATTCCGGCTGATCTTTACGAACTGTCAAATAGCGAATGCGAGATTATTTTTCACAAACAGCTTTCTTTTGGAACAACGAGTTATTTGTTCGCTCAGAAAATAAGTTTAAAAAACGGAGCAATTTTGTGGGATGGAGCGAAGCAGATTACCTCCAAATCTACGGCTTACAACGCGAAATATTCAGGAGCTGTAGACGGAGATGTAGTGTATTATGGATTCAGCAGTGGCGAAAGTATGAGATTTGACGGATATCTTCAGAGGGTTAATTCAGATGGAAGTCTTCCATGGGGAACTGTAGGAGTAGATTTCGATACTAATCAGACTTATTTCGAAAAAGATATGAAGATTGCCTTTGCTCAAGGATCTTCTTATATCTGGTCAATGTCGAATTATAGTTCTTCATCACAGGGAGAGAATGGAGAGTTTATACAGAAATTTGATAAAAATACAGGAGCAAGACTCCTGACAGATCATGCAAAACAGGTATTTCCTATTGATAATATTTCGATGTTCCATTACGGTGAGCTGCAGCTGGTAAATAATAAACCTTTTTTTGTAGTGCAGAAAAAAGAAACTCCTACATCTCTTAATGTTTCTTTAAATGCTGTGATGCTGGAAAGTGATGGAAATTTCTCGTGGCCTCAGCAATACCTTCCGATGGCCACTTTTTCAGCTTCCAAATCTTATCCTAATGTTCTAAGGCCGGTGGACGGCCAAAGTGTAGTGGTGTTTCAGGAAAAGAAAAGTTCAGATAATACACCAGCAATCTATGCCCAAAATCTGATATTGCCAGCCGGGACCATGGCTGCACAGGATATTGCAATTAAAAATTCAGATATGGATATTTACCCTAATCCTGCTGTGGATGTTATTCATATAAAAGGAATAAGAGATCAGGATTTCAGTATTTATAATGCTGCTGGCCAACTGGTAAAATCAGGATCTGCGAAACAGGGAGAGATTGAAGTGAGGGATCTGGTAAAAGGAATGTATATATTAAAAATAAAAGGGAAGGAAGAAAGCAAGAAATTTATTAAAAAATAATAGTTCAAAATAGTAATAATAGAATTAGTTAGAGAGAAGGGCAGAGATCTGCTCTTCTTTTCTTATTTATGATATGAACAGATTGGCGGAGAATCATTTGTGAATATAAATTATTTTCTAAAACTTTTTAAAAATCAGCAATATCCGTTTGTAGTTTCAAAAATATTTTATACTTTTGCAGTCCAAAAAGTAGGCTTGTCATAGGTGAGTAAGATAACCTACTGAATAATAAATGCTTCCAAACTCATTAATTATTCAAATTTAAAAAACAAACAATGGCTAAGAAAGTCTTTAAAATGGTAAAGCTTCAGGTGAAAGGTGGCGCAGCTAACCCTTCTCCACCAGTAGGTCCAGCATTAGGTTCTGCAGGTGTGAACATCATGGAGTTTTGTAAGCAATTTAACGGAAGAACCCAAGATAAGCCAGGGCAAGTTTTACCTGTAGTAATTACAGTATACGAAGACAAATCTTTTGAATTCGTTATTAAAACTCCACCTGCAGCAATCCAGTTAATGGATGCGGCTAAGATCAAGGGAGGTTCTGGTGAACCAAACAGAAACAAAGTAGGTGCTGTAACTTGGGAACAAGTAAAGAAAATCGCTGAAGATAAAATGGCGGATCTTAACTGTTTTACAATGGACTCTGCGGTTTCTATGGTTGCAGGTACTGCTAGATCTATGGGATTAAGAGTAACAGGAACTAAACCAACTTTTAACGCTTAAAACCTAAAGAAATGGCAAAATTAACTAAAAAGCAAAAGGAAGCTTTAAGCAAAGTAGAAAAAGGAAGAATCTATAACCTTGAAGAAGGTTCAGCTCTTGTAAAAGAAGTGAACACTACAAAGTTTGATGCTTCAGTAGATATCGCTGTAAGATTAGGAGTAGACCCTAGAAAAGCAAACCAAATGGTAAGAGGTGTAGTATCTCTTCCTCACGGTACTGGTAAAGATGTTAAAGTTTTGGCTTTAGTAACTCCAGATAAAGAAGCAGAAGCTAAAGCTGCTGGTGCTGACTATGTAGGTCTTGACGAATATTTACAAAAAATCAAAGAAGGTTGGACAGATGTTGACGTTATCGTTACTATGCCAGCTGTAATGGGTAAATTAGGTCCATTAGGTAGAGTATTAGGTCCAAGAGGTTTAATGCCAAACCCTAAATCAGGAACTGTAACAATGGAAATTGGTAAAGCAGTAACTGAAGTAAAAGCAGGTAAAATTGATTTCAAAGTAGATAAGTATGGTATCATCCATGCTGGTATTGGTAAAGTATCTTTCGATGCTGCTAAGATCAAAGAAAATGCTCAGGAATTAATCCAGACATTGATCAAAATGAAGCCAACTGCTGCTAAAGGAACTTATGTGAAGAGTATCTATTTATCTTCTACAATGAGCCCAGGTATTGCAATTGATACTAAATCTGTTAACTAATAATAATCCTTAAGACAATGACAAAAGACCAAAAAGTTGTAGCAATACAAGAGATCAAAGATTTGCTTCAGGATGCAAAAGTAGTATACGTAGCAGATTTAGAAGGTTTGAACGCTGGTAAATCTTCAGATTTCAGAAGACAGGCTTTCAAGCAAAATATCAAAGTGAAAGTGGTGAAAAATACACTTTTACAAAAAGCAATGGAGCAAATTGAAGGAGTAGATTACTCTGAAATGTTCCCATCTTTCAAAGGAAATTCAGCATTAATGATTGCTGAAACTGCAAACGCTCCTGCGAAACTTATCCAAGGATTCAGAAAGAAAGAAGAGAAGCCAGCGTTAAAGTCTGCTTTTGTTCAAGAAACTTTCTACGTTGGTGACAACAACCTAGACATGTTGGCTAACATCAAGTCTAGAGAAGAAATGATCGGTGAAATCATCGGATTACTTCAGTCTCCAATCCAGAGAGTTGTTTCTGCTCTTCAAAACAAATCTGAAGCTGTAGAAGCTCAAGCTGAAGAAGCTGCTCCTGCGGTAGAAGAAACTCCTGCTGAAGCTCCAGAAGCTGCTGCAGAAAGCACTGAAGAAACAAGTGCTGAATAATTACACTCAAAAAATTAAATAAATAATCAACAAAAACATTACAACAATGTCAGATTTAAAAAATTTAGCTGAAACGCTAGTAAACCTAACTGTAAAAGACGTAAACGAATTAGCTGCTATCCTTAAGGATGAGTACGGAATTGAGCCAGCTGCTGCTGCTGTAGTTGTTGCTGCAGGTGGTGCAGGTGATGCTGCTGAAGAAAAGACTGAATTCGATGTAATTCTTAAGTCTGCAGGTGCTTCTAAATTAGCTATCGTTAAATTAGTAAAAGATTTAACTGGTGCTGGTCTTAAAGAAGCTAAAGATATCGTAGACGGAGCTCCTGCTGCAATTAAGCAAGGTGTTTCTAAAGACGAAGCTGAAGCTCTTAAGAAGCAATTAGAAGAAGCTGGTGCTGAAGTAGAATTGAAATAATTTCAATTGTATCATACATATAGATCCCGGACATTAGTCCGGGATTTTTTTTTATAAACCTTTCGGAAATTAATCTATAATGGTATTTAAATATTATTAACGCTTATTTGTTAATATTTTTTTATGGTTATTTATTTTTTAATAATTAATATTTTATTTTGATTTTTATTTGTTTGTTATTTGTTTTATGTGAATTTTTACTAATAAAATATTATTTTTTTTGAAAAATTATTATATTTGCACTGGAAAACACAACATAATTGAATAGGAATTATTTTCTCTCCTGTAGTCTTGGAATGGCACTTCTTGTGCTGTTCATGGCTATAGTAAGACTAAGCGCTAAGTCTGTATTTGTAATAGCGGGTAAGTCTGAACTATTATATGATACGGATGCAAAGAATGGTTTGCAGTTATATTCTACAGATTTATCCTTGTATCTATTATCCGGGTCTATAAAATACGATAAGTATGAAATCCCTGATAAAATGATTTTTTAATCCTTCAGTCATTCCGTAGGTTATCAACTATTTCATTGGTGATTTGTAAAATTGAAAGATTTTCCTTTTCAATAAATACATAAAAAACAAAAAAAATTCGTTAAATGAAAAATAAATTATTGATTCTTTTACCCGTAGATTTAATGAATTGTGTATAAGTTGGGATTAAAAAAAATTCTTAATCTGCGGTCTTTATATTATTAAAAGAAAGACTCAATGAAACGTAAAATCTTATAAGGCTATTGTGAAATAACTGTAAGATTAGCTTGTGTTGTGGAAGGGCTGCCTGTTTTTCAGGTAGCTCTTCCTATTGAGAAGGGTTATGATAAAAACTGACCAGGAGCTGTTTTTACAAAAAAATAGCTCTCATAAAGCTTTTTTTTATTTAAATAATGAACGGCGATTAATATTTAAAGGTTGTCAAATTATTATTTAGGCAAAAGGTGTCGTTTTTCTAGAATAGAAGGCTGAAATGTCCTTTATGATTTCAAAGGAAAGGTAACTTTAAACTTGTTCAACTTGAATGCAGATGATGAGAAGAGATGTATTTCTGGTCTTTTAAAAAGTGCCCTGATGAACTCTGTAAATATTTAACCACTTCAAAATGAAGTGGTTTTATTTGTAAATATAGAATTTTTTTTGTATCTTTGCCCTTCTTTTGGCGCGAAAAATTGTTTGTAAATTTATAAAATACTGAAAATCAACTCTTTCATTGTGTAAACATGAAAGGGATTTCGTATATATACATATTGCGGGTAATACTGCCTCAAAAGTAATAAAAATATTTTGCATTACGCTGTGAAAAGATATACCAGTGTTGCAGTTAGAAAGAGTCGAGTACAACGTTAAAAGAGCTTAAGGTCTTTCGTGAGCGCCAAAAACACTTTTACCTTTTGTTTTTTACTTGTTTCTTGTTTTTTCTGATATTTTTTAATGAATCAAAATATTTTTTAACCCTTTCTTAAAAGTTTTATGAGTAAAACAAAATCAACAACTCAAGGAAATCCGAGAATTAATTTCTCATCAGCGAAAGGAAAAATTATCACTCCAGACTTCTTGGACATCCAAATTGAGTCTTTCAGAGAATTTTTCCAGCTTGATACACTTCCTGAAGCCAGAAAGAACGAAGCTCTTTACAAGACTTTCCAAGAGAATTTCCCAATTACGGATTCAAGAAACCAATTCGTATTAGAATTCTTAGACTATCTGGTAGATTCTCCACGTTATTCAATCGACGAGTGTGTGGAAAGAGGACTTACTTATTCAGTTCCTCTAAAAGCAAGACTTAAATTGTACTGTACTGACCCGGAACATGAAGATTTCCAAACAGTGGTTCAGGATGTATACTTAGGTCCGGTTCCTTACATGACGCCAAGTGGTTCTTTCATCATCAACGGTGCAGAAAGAGTTATTGTTACGCAGCTTCACCGTTCACCTGGTGTATTCTTCGGACAAACTTACCACGCTAACGGAACCAAACTATACTATTCAAGAATTATTCCTTTCAAAGGATCTTGGATGGAATTTACAACGGATATCAACAGCGTAATGTACGCGTATATCGACCGTAAGAAAAAGTTACCATTAACAACTTTATTAAGAGCGATTGGGTATGAGTCTGATAAGGATATCCTTCAGATCTTCGACCTTGCTGAGGAAGTGAAAGTTTCTAAAGCTGCCCTTAAAAAAGTGGAAGGGAGAACATTGGCTGCGAGAGTATTGAACACTTGGTTCGAAGACTTCGTAGACGAAGATACAGGTGAAGTAGTTTCTATCGAAAGAAACGAAATCATCCTAGATAGAGAAACAATCCTTGAAAAAGAACACTTAGATCTTATCCTGGATGCTGGTGTGAAATCAATCCTGATTCACAAAGAAAACAGCAATGAATTCTCTATCATTCAGAATACATTACAAAAAGACCCTACGAACTCTGAGAAAGAAGCCGTAGAGTACATCTACCGTCAGTTAAGAAACGCAGATCCGCCAGATGAAGAAACGGCAAGAGGAATCATTGAGAAATTATTCTTCTCTGAGCAGAGGTATTCATTAGGGGAAGTAGGACGTTACAGACTAAACAAAAAGTTAGGTCTTAACATCCCAACTACAACTGAGGTTCTTACAAAAGAAGATATCATTGCAATCGTAAGACACTTAATTGAGCTTGTAAACTCTAAAGCGGAGGTGGATGACATCGACCACTTATCTAACAGAAGAATTAAAACTGTTGGTGAGCAATTAGCAGGACAGTTCGGAGTAGGTCTTTCAAGAATTGCAAGAACAATCAAGGAGAGAATGAACGTTAGAGATAACGAAATCTTTACTCCACTTGACCTTGTTAATGCTAAAACGTTAACATCTGTAATCAACTCATTCTTCGGTACCAACCAGCTATCTCAGTTCATGGACCAAACCAACCCTCTATCAGAGATCACTCACAAGAGAAGATTATCTGCACTAGGGCCTGGTGGTTTATCAAGAGAAAGAGCAGGTTTCGAGGTTCGTGACGTTCACCATACTCACTACGGAAGAATTTGCCCGATTGAAACTCCGGAAGGACCAAACATCGGTTTGATTTCATCTTTAGGTATTTATGCGAAAATCAACAACCTTGGTTTCATCGAAACTCCATATAGAAAAGTAGAAGATGGTAAGATTAATCTTAACGCAGATCCTATTTATCTGAATGCAGAAGACGAAGAAGATAAGGTAATTGCTCAGGCAAACGTTGAATTGAGTGATAATGGTGATTTCTTAACGGATAGAATTATTGCAAGACTAGACGGTGACTACCCTGTAGTTGAACCAGCTCAGGTTAACCTTATTGATGTTGCACCTAACCAGATTTCTGGTATTTCCGCTTCACTAATTCCATTCTTGGAGCATGATGATGCGAACCGTGCATTGATGGGATCTAACATGATGCGTCAGGCCGTTCCTCTATTGAAGCCACAGGCTCCGGTTGTAGGTACAGGGCTTGAGCAACAAGTTGCAAGAGATTCAAGAATTTTAATTAACGCTGAAGGTACAGGTACTGTAGAGTATGTTGATGCTGACAAAATCGTTATTAAGTACGAAAGAAGTGAAGACGAAGATTTAGTACAATTCGAGTCTGCTACTAAAACATACAACCTTACTAAGTTTAGAAAAACGAACCAGAGTACAACTATTACCCTAAGACCAAACGTAAGAGTAGGTGATGTAGTGGAAAAAGGACAAGTACTTTGCGACGGGTATGCTACTGAAAAAGGAGAATTAGCTCTTGGTAGAAACTTAGTAGTAGCGTTCATGCCTTGGAAAGGATACAACTTTGAGGATGCGATCGTAATCAATGAAAAAGTTGTACGTGAAGACTGGTTTACTTCAATCCACGTAGATGAATATTCATTAGAAGTTCGTGATACTAAATTAGGTATGGAAGAACTTACAGCTGATATTCCAAACGTATCTGAAGAAGCTACCAAAGATCTTGACGAGAACGGTATGATCAGAATCGGTGCTGAAGTGAAGCCTGGAGATATCATGATTGGTAAAATTACTCCAAAAGGTGAATCTGACCCGACTCCTGAAGAAAAGCTTCTTAGAGCAATCTTCGGTGATAAAGCTGGTGATGTAAAAGATGCATCATTAAAAGCTGACTCTTCATTAAGAGGGGTTGTTATCAACAAGAAATTGTTCTCTAGAAACATTAAAGACAAAAAGAAAAGAACTGAAGAAAAACTTAAACTTGAAGAGATTGAAAACACTTACAAGGCTAAGTTTGACGAGTTGAGAAATACTTTAATTGAAAAATTAAATACACTGGTAAGCGGTAAAACTTCTCAAGGGGTACAAAATGACCTAGACGAAGAGATCATCGGTAAAGGTGTGAAGTTCACTCACAAGTTATTAACTTCAGTTGAAGATTATGTAAACGTTAGCGGTTCAGACTGGACAGTAGACGCTGACAAGAATGAATTGATCAAACAATTGATTCACAATTACAAAATCAAATATAACGACATCCAGGGAGTTAAAAACCGTGAGAAATTCGCGATTTCAATCGGAGATGAGCTTCCGGCAGGTATCATGAAGCTGGCTAAAGTTTACATCGCTAAGAAACGTAAACTGAATGTAGGAGATAAAATGGCAGGACGTCACGGTAACAAAGGTATCGTATCAAGAATCGTTCGTGAAGAAGATATGCCGTTCCTGGAAGATGGAACACCAGTAGATATCGTATTGAATCCACTAGGGGTACCTTCTCGTATGAACATCGGACAGATTTATGAAACAGTTCTTGGATGGGCTGGTCAGAAATTGGGTATGAAGTTCGCTACGCCAATCTTTGATGGAGCTACTCTTGAGCAGATCACTGAGTATACAGAGAAAGCAGGTCTTCCTAAATTCGGTCACACTCACCTTTATGATGGTGGTACCGGAGAAAGATTTACACAGGCAGCTACAGTAGGTGTAATCTACATGCTGAAACTAGGACACATGGTTGATGATAAGATGCACGCGCGTTCTATTGGTCCTTACTCATTGATTACTCAGCAGCCATTAGGAGGTAAAGCTCAGTTTGGTGGTCAGAGATTCGGAGAGATGGAGGTTTGGGCACTTGAAGCATTCGGTGCATCAAATATCCTTAGAGAGATTCTTACTGTGAAGTCGGATGACGTGATTGGTAGAGCGAAAACTTATGAAGCAATTGCAAAAGGTGAGTCTATGCCTGAACCAGGTATTCCAGAATCATTCAATGTATTACTTCACGAGTTACAAGGTCTTGGATTAGACGTAAGATTGGAGGAGTAAGATATCAGATGTCAGACACAAGCTGTCAGACTATGGCACTCTAAGAATTTTATAATCCTTGAATTTGGAATGATGATTTCGTCTGAAATCTGAAATCTGAAATCTAAAATCTAAAAAAAATTATGTCAAATAAAAATAAATCAAGTAGATTTAATAAAATAACCATCGGTTTAGCATCTCCGGAGTCTATTTTACAGGATTCAAGAGGAGAAGTTTTAAAACCGGAAACTATTAACTACAGAACTCACAAACCTGAAAGAGACGGGTTATTCTGTGAGAAAATTTTCGGTCCTGTAAAGGATTACGAATGTGCTTGTGGTAAATACAAGAGAATTCGTTACAAAGGGATCGTTTGTGACCGTTGTGGAGTAGAAGTTACTGAGAAAAAAGTAAGAAGAGAGAGAATCGGGCACATCAATCTTGTAGTTCCAATTGCACACATCTGGTATTTCCGTTCATTACCAAACAAAATCGGATACCTTCTTGGAATTCCTTCTAAGAAATTAGATATGATCATCTACTACGAAAGATATGTAGTGATCCAGCAAGGTATTGCTAAGAAATTAGATGGTTCTGATTTTGAGAACATGGAGTTCCTTACAGAAGAAGAATACCTTGATATCATGGAAACTCTTCCTGTAGAAAACCAATATCTTGACGATTCTGATCCAAACAAATTCATCGCTAAAATGGGTGCTGAAGCTGTTGAGGAATTATTAAAAAGAATCGATCTTGATGCATTGTCTTTCGACTTGAGACATAAAGCTCACAACGAAGGTTCTAAGCAAAGAAGAACTGAAGCGCTGAAAAGATTGAACGTTGTAGAAGCATTAAGAGGTGCTAATACAAGAATGATCAACAGACCAGAGTGGATGATCATGCGTGTACTTCCTGTTATCCCACCAGAACTAAGACCATTGGTTCCATTGGATGGAGGACGTTTCGCAACTTCTGACTTAAATGACCTTTATAGAAGAGTAATTATCAGAAATAACCGTTTGAAGAGATTATTGGAGATCAAAGCTCCTGAAGTAATCTTGAGAAACGAGAAGCGTATGCTTCAGGAATCAGTAGATTCATTATTCGATAACACAAGAAAATCTTCTGCAGTAAAATCTGAATCAAACAGACCATTGAAATCACTTTCTGATTCATTGAAAGGTAAGCAAGGTCGTTTCCGTCAGAACTTACTAGGGAAAAGGGTTGACTACTCTGCGCGTTCGGTAATTGTTGTAGGTCCAAACTTACAGCTTCACGAGTGTGGTATTCCTAAAGATATGGCAGCTGAACTTTACAAACCGTTCATCATTAGAAAACTAATCGAGAGAGGGATTGTAAAAACAGTAAAATCTGCAAAGAGAATTATCGACAGAAAAGAACCAGTAGTTTATGATATCCTTGAAAACGTGATGAAAGGTCACCCGGTACTATTGAACAGGGCACCTACGCTTCACAGATTGGGTATTCAGGCTTTCCAACCTAAGATGATCGAAGGTAAGGCAATCCAACTACACCCGTTAGTAACTACAGCATTCAACGCCGATTTCGATGGTGACCAGATGGCGGTACACTTACCATTAGGACCAGAAGCGATCCTTGAAGCTCAGTTATTGATGTTAGGTTCTCAGAACATCTTGAACCCTGCAAACGGTTCTCCAATTACGGTACCATCTCAGGACATGGTTCTTGGTCTTTATTTCATGACTAAAGAATTGAGCTCTACAGATGATATGAAAGTAAAAGGTGAAGGTCTTGCGTTCTATTCTCCTGAAGAAGCGGAAATCGCTTATGCAGAAGGTAGAGTTTCATTAAATGCTAAGGTAAGATGTAGACTACCAATCAAAGAAGATGGTGTAATCGTAACAAGATTAATCGAAACTTCTGTAGGTAGAATTCTATTTAACCAAATTGTACCTAAGCAGGTAGGATATATCAATGAACTTCTTACTAAGAAATCATTGAGAAACGTTATCGGTAAGATCCTTGCTGATACAGATTTCCCTACAACAGTGAAGTTCTTGGATGCAATGAAAGATCTAGGGTATTCAAATGCATTCAAAGGAGGTCTATCGTTCTCTCTTGGAGATATCGTAGTACCTGTTGAGAAAAAGCAGATGATTGCACAATCAATCGAGACTGTAGACGAAATTAGAGCTAACTATAACATGGGTCTAATTACCGATACAGAACGTTATAACCAGGTAATCGACGTTTGGACAAACACCAACGCTGGATTAACTGAAATGATCATGAGCAGAATGAAAACTGACCAAGGTGGTTTCAACTCTGTATACATGATGCTTGACTCTGGGGCGAGGGGTTCTAAAGAACAGATCCGTCAGTTATCAGGGATGAGAGGTTTGATGGCAAAACCGCAAAAAGCCGGATCTACCGGAGCGGAGATCATCGAAAACCCGATCCTTGCAAACTTTAAGGAAGGTCTTTCAATTCTAGAGTACTTTATCTCTACCCACGGTGCTCGTAAGGGTCTTGCGGATACCGCTCTTAAGACAGCCGATGCTGGTTACCTAACCAGAAGATTGGTAGACGTTGCACAGGACGTTATCGTTACAGAAGATGACTGTGGAACACTTAGAGGAACTGAAGTTACTGCACTTAAGAAAAATGACGAAATCGTTGAAAAGATCTCTGAAAGAATTTTAGGTAGAGTATCTCTTCATAATATTTATGATCCTGAAAGTGATGAATTAATCACTGAAGCAGATCAGGTAATCACTGAGCAATTAGCTAAGAGAATTGAAGAAGCAGGATTAGAAGCAGTTGAAGTACGTTCTCCACTTACTTGTGAAGCTAAGAAAGGGATCTGTGCGAAATGTTACGGTAGAAACTTGGCAACAGGTAAGATGATCCACATGGGTGAAGCGGTAGGTGTAATTGCAGCACAGTCAATTGGGGAACCAGGTACTCAGCTTACGTTGAGAACCTTCCACCAAGGTGGTACTGCAGGTAACGTATCAGAAAACCCATCTATTGTTGCAAGAAGAGACGGTATCGTTGAAATGGATGAAGTAAGAACAATTACTTCTGAAGATGAAAACGGTAATACAGCTGAGGTTGTAGTTTCTCGTTCAACAGAATTCAGATTAGTTGCTGATAACGATTCCAGAACTCCATTAATGGTTGCTAACGTACCTTACGGATCTATATTATCTGTGAAACCAGGTGATAAAGTGAAGAAAGGAGATACAATCTGTAGATGGGATCCGTATAACGCGGTAATCATTGCTGAAACTTCAGGTAAGGTAGAATACGAGGATATCATCCAGGGTATTTCATTCCAACTTGAAATTGACGAACAAACAGGATTCGAAGAGAAAGTAATCTCCGAATCAAGAAATAAGAAAGCCGTACCTACCTTGAAAGTGGTAGACTCTAAAGGAGTTGAGCAGAAAGCTTACAACTTACCGGTAGGAGCCCACTTGATGGTTAACGATGGTGAAAAAATTAAGGCTGGTAAAGTCCTAATCAAGATCCCAAGAAAATCTGCAAAAGCAGGGGATATCACCGGAGGTCTTCCAAGAGTTACCGAATTATTCGAAGCAAGAAACCCTTCAAATCCAGCGGTTGTTACTGAAATCGACGGGGTAGTTTCTTACGGAAAAATTAAGAGAGGTAACCGTGAACTTATTGTTGAGGCTAAAACTGGAGAAAGAAAGATTTACTTAGTAAAACTTTCCAACCAGATTCTTGTTCAGGAGAATGACTTCGTAAGAGCAGGTTCTCCACTTTCTGACGGTTCTATTACACCGGAGGATATCTTAAGAATCAAAGGCCCAACTGCCGTTCAGGAATACTTAGTAAACGAAATTCAGGAAGTTTACCGTCTACAGGGGGTAAAAATTGACGATAAGCACTTCGAAATCATCGTAAGACAGATGATGACAAAAGTATCTATCGTGGATGGAGGTGATACTCAATTCCTTGAAGGAGCTCTTGAGCACAAGTATGATTTCTTGGAAGAAAACAACAGAGTATTCGGTCTTAAGGTAGTAGTAGATGCTGGTGATTCTAAAGAATTTAAGCCAGGTCAGATGATTACTGCAAGAGAATTAAGAGATGAAAACTCTAAGTTGAGACGTGAAGATCAAAGCCTGGTAGAAGTAAGAGAAGCTCTTCCTGCTACTGCAACTCCTGTACTACAAGGTATTACAAGAGCGGCACTTCAGACTAAGTCATTCATGTCTGCAGCATCGTTCCAGGAAACAACTAAAGTACTTAACGAAGCAGCAGTTGCCGGTAAGATAGATGATCTGAACGGTCTTAAAGAAAATGTAATTGTAGGACACAGAATTCCTGCAGGTACAGGTCTTAAAGAGTATCAGAATGTTATCGTAGGTTCTAAGAAAGAATTCGAAGACCTTAACTAAAATTAATGATTTGAAATTTGGGATTTGAAATTATTTTTATATTTTCACAATCTCAAATTTCGAATTTTAAAAACATAATTTATAACAATGGACAACAATCAAAATCCACAAGACGGAAACATCAACATCGAATTAAACGAAATGGTAGCTGCTGGTATCTATGCTAACTTAGCATTAGTAAACCACTCTCCATCTGAATTTGTAGTAGACTTTATTCAGTTGATGCCAGGTGTTCAGCAGGCAAAAGTAAGATCAAGAGTTATTCTTGCTCCACTTCATGCTAAAAGAGTATTAAACGCTCTTCAGCAGAACATCGCTAACTACGAGCAGCAGTTCGGAGAAATCAAAGAAGTTGAGCCTTTCGTATTAGGAGGAAACAACGTACAAGCGTAAGATTTCTTTTACAATAAAAATAAGAATGCCCCGGTTTTCCGGGGCATTTTTTGTTTATATAATTTTAAGTATTGTATATTTTAAATAGTATTAAAATTTTATATTTAAAATATATATTAAAATTAAGTAATTATTAAGATGTTTTTCGTAATTGAGGAAGAATTTTGGTTATTTAATATATTAGATGATCAATTTTATATATTTGTTTAAAACATTGACAGGAAAAGATATGATAAGTGATCAATTTATTCTCCAAAGATTTGGCTTTTTAGGCGAAGATTTTTCAGCTGAACTTGAAAAGCATGCAGTGATGACCGATATAAAAGCAAAAACAGAAGTTATTAGAGAAGGTCAGAAAAACAGATACGTCCCCTTTCTTATCAAAGGATCTATTAAAGTATTTACATTAAATGATGGAAGAGAACTCATCTATTATTACATAAAACCGAATGACAGCTGTCTGATGACATTCTCATCCATTTTCACAGATTATGTAAGCAGAGTATATGCTATTGCAGAAGAAGATTCCGAAGCCTTACTAATCCCCGTTTCTGTGATGCATGAATGGCTGATTAGATTTCCCGAAATGAATAAGCTCTTTTACCGCGAATATGACAGACGCTTTTCTGAAGTAATGAATATGGTAAACGAAGCTGTTTTTCATAGGTTGGACAAAAGAGTACTGAGTTACATTAAACAGCAGATAGCGCTCACAGGTACCAATCCTATCAAGATTACACACCGGGAAATTGCAAGTAATCTGGGAACTTCAAGAGAAGTGGTAAGCCGGGTTTTAAAAAAAATTGAGAACGAAGGAGAAATCCTTCAGACAAAAAATGGAATAAAAGTTCCTATGGATGAAAATGTTAGATTAAGTTGATTTTCATTGTTTTATCTACCAATTGATAAAAACAATTTGTCTGGTGACTTTTATCACCTGTTTTTGAATTGGTAACTCAATAAGTTTGTCATATAATAATTAAAAATTGGATATGACAAAAATTCTGCTGTTTCTGTCAATATTTTTATCAGTTTTTGCCTTTTCACAGGAAGATCTGCTAAAAGATATTGATACCGTTAAAACCAATACGGAAAACTCACAACCCGCTTTCAAAGCATTGCAGATTGTTACAGGGCAATCTACAAAACTCGCCGCTAAAAAAGAATGGTACATTATTGTTGCCCACAGATTTGGAGATATAAGTGCCGGGTTTAAAGACTTTTTCGGGTTAGATCATGCCTCTACCAAATTAGGGGTAATCTATGGTATTTCAGATGCAGTTTCTGTCAGTTTATCCAGAGAAACCAATATGAAGACCTTTGAAGGAGCGGTAAAATATAAGCTGGTAAAACAAAATGAGAATTTTCCCGTGGATATTGTAGGTTACAATGTTATGGGAGTAAATACAGAGCTGGATAAAGATACCTATCCTTATCTTAAATTCAATGACAGGCTGTCCTATCTTACACAGGCGCTAATTTCCAGAAGATTCAATGATAAATTTTCATTACAGCTTACCCCTTCATTTGTTCATAAAAATCTTTATGATCCGGCCATTGAGGATAAGAATCAATTCTTAGCTGGTTTAGGAGGGCGTTATAAAATTTCAAAAAGAGTTTCTGTAAATGCAGAGTACTTTGTCAACTTTGATAATCACAGCTTTTATAAGAACCCTCTCTCATTAGGAGTAGACATAGAAACAGGAGGGCATATTTTTCAGCTGCTATTTACAAATTCCCAGATCAATTCAGATATCGGATATCTTACCAATGCAGCAGGAAACTGGGGAAAAGGGCATATTTTCTTTGGGTTTAATCTTTATAGAGTTTTTTAATATGAGAAAGTTGACGTCATTATTGATATTATCAGTAACCCTTATCATAACAGCATGTGATAGCAGAACCTATGAAGAAATTTCAGATAATACACCTATCACCACACCCGTAAATTATACCAAAGATGTAAAACCTATTGTAGATAACAACTGTATAGGCTGTCATTCCGGAAATTTCAAACCGCTGGAGACCTATGATCAGGTAAAAAATAACATAAACGGAATTATTGATCGGATTCAAAGACCCAGCGGAGATCCCGGGAAAATGCCTCAGGGAGGTTCATTATCTGCTGCACAGATCAATATTTTCATAAAATGGAAAGCAGACGGATTAACTGAAAATTAAAAAAATTGATATGAAAAAAATAATACTATTAAGCATACTCTTGCTTTCAGCAGGCTATACTTCAGCACAGAAATACAGCTCTAAAACGGGTAAAGTTACTTTTGAAGCCTCAGTGCCTTTATTTGAAGATATTTATGCAAAAGATGATAACAATGTTGTGATTTTAAATGCAGATACCGGAGAGATAGCTTCAGTTTCAGTGGTTAAAAATTTTCACTTTAAGACCAAATTAATGGAAGAGCATTTCAACGAAAGTTATGCTGAGACAGCAAAATATCCTAAAACAACTTTCAAAGGGAAAATTGCCGGGTTTGATAAAACAAAACTTTCCACAAGCCCGCAAAAATATACCGTACAGGGAACACTTAATTTTCATGGTGTAGATAAAGCAGTTTCTTCTGCTGCAACTATATATTCAAAAGAGGGCAAAGTTTATATGCAGGGTGGCTTTGTAGCAAAGCCTGCAGATTTTAAAGTGACTATTCCCAAGATGGTTATGAAGAAAGTAGCAGAGAATGTAAATATTGAGTATAACTATGTAATGGCAGCGCAATGAGAAGTTTAATCATAGTATTTGCTTTTTGCTTAGGTGCTCTCTTTTCTGCGCAGGAAAAAACAAAATCAATCTTTGATATTGCCAGAAGCGGAACAGTAACTGAAGTACAGGAACTGATGAAACAGAACCCGGATGTTATTAATCAGGTAAATGAAAATGGTTTTTCTCCACTTATTTTAGCCTGTTACAGAGGAAATGTAAGTGTTGCAGATTTTCTGATTGATCATGTAAAAGATATCAATTATAAAAGCCGTGAAGGTACCGCACTAGCTGGTCTTGCTATAAAATATAATAAAGAACTTGTAGAGCATCTGTTAAAGAAAAAAGCAGATCCGAATATTGCAGATGCTACAGGATATACTCCTTTATTCTGGGCTGTAAAATCCGGAAATAAAGAGTTGATAGAACAATTACTTCGATATAAGGCAGATAAAACGAAGAAAGATTCAATGGGAATGACTCCTTTTGAATATGCATTACAAACCAATAATAAAGAAATCATCAATCTCTTAAAAAATTAATATGAAAAAAGTTTTACTAGTAATTAATGTGGCCTTTGCCAGTTTTGCATGGGCTCAGTTTTCGTCAGGAACGGTAAATTTACCAACAGCATCTATGACGGTGAAATTAGATACTACTCCTACTGGAGTAACAATGACTTTGACAGGCGACAGCAATTCAATGTTGGGAATAGGATTTGGCGGAAATGGTGTAAACTCTGGTGGTATGGCTAACGGTTCAGATGGATTTATCTATAATTCATCTGCCAACAGAGATTATACTTTTATTGGAATGACTGCTCCCAATGCCGATGCTGCTCAGGATTGGACTGAAACTTCCAATACCGTAAGCGGAAGTACAAGAACTATAGTAGCAACAAGATCACTGGCCGGAGGAACAGGGGACTTTGCGATTCCTAATGCCGCCGGTAGCATTAATATCTTTTATGCACGTAGATCAGGAAATCAGGCTTTAGGATATCATGGTGGTAACAGAGATTATGCTACATTAACAATGACAGCAAGTACTACTCTGGGAACCGGCGAAGTTGTTGCTGATAGCAAAAAAGTAAGTCTTTATCCTAATCCTGCAAAAACTGCTGTTAGCTTTAAAAATTTCGATAAGATAAAATCTATTGATATCTATGAAGGATCAGGAAGAAAAGTAAAAACGGTGACTCCGGATAGAGAAAGTATCAATGTTGAAGATCTTAAATCAGGAAACTATTATCTTGAAATTCAGCTGAAAGACGGAAGCGTATCTTATGAAAAGCTGATTAAAGAATAAAAAATCACATCCAAATATTGTAAATGAATGCCTCTGATTTTTCAGAGGTATTTTTTATGATAGAATTGGTAAACGGCTTATTTGGAAATCTATATATTTGTTTATAAGCCAAAAAGACAAGTTTTGAGTAAAAATTTAAAGGAAATAGCCTATCAGTTTGCAAAATCAAGAAAACTGAATGATTTTATAGAATATGGTGGAGTAGCGGCAGCTATTGAAACAGCAGATGGTAATGTGTATACAGGAATTAGTATAGACACGGCATGTTCTATGGGGTTCTGTGCAGAACACAGTGCAATAGCTGAAATGTTGAAAAATGGAGAACATCGGATAAAAGCGGTGGTGGCTGTAGGAAATGACGGTAATGCAGTCCCTCCGTGCGGAAGATGCCGGGAATTAATGAGTCAGTTATCAAAAGAAAATCTCGGGGCAATAGTAGAAGTTAAAAACGGAATATTTGTAACTTTGAAAGAACTGATGCCTTATGACTGGAAAGAAGATCTTGACAGAGAATGGTAATCTTTAATCTCTTAATTTTTAAACATCAATGGAATTCAAAACCCTGGCAAATATTACAATAGAAGAACTTTTATCAGTATTCAATCATTCATTTTCCGATTATATTGTCTCTTTTCACTTAACAAAAGAAGTGCTTATCTCAAAAATTGCAGCGGAAAAGCTGGATATGAACTTATCTGTCGGAGCATTTGAGGAAGGGAAGCTTGTGGGCTTTATTCTTCAGGCAGAAAAGGTTGAAAATGGCGAAAAGATTATTTATAACGGCGGAACAGGTGTTATTCCGGAAAGCAGAGGTAGAGGGCTGGTGAGAAAAATGTACGATTTTATTATTCCTGTTTTAAAAGAGAGAGATGCAGATATATTACTGCTTGAAGTGATTGAAGGAAATCAAAATGCAATCAGAGCCTATGAAAATTTAGGGTTTTCTATTGTACGAAGACTGCTTTGTTTTAATGGAAATATCAACCCCAATCCGAAAAAAGAAAATACAGAGATAACCATAAAAGATCTTGAGGACTTCTCATGGGAAACATTACGTTCTTTCTGGGATATAGAACCTTCATGGCAAGGGTCTGTTTTTGTGTTGGATCCTATACCAGAAAATTATATAGCTTTAGGGGCTTATGCTGAAAAAAAACTGGTAGGATATATCATTTATGGGCCAGTATCAAGAAGAATTTATCAGGTTGCTGTAGATAAAAAGTACAGAAAGCAAGGCATAGGGACAAAGCTTTTTATTGCGGTTAAAGAAAGAAATGAAGAACAGAGTGTTTCACTGAATAACGTAGATGATTCTTCAGAAAATACAGCAAAATTCCTCGAAGAAACAGGTCTCAAAAACTGGCTCTCACAATTTGAAATGAAAAGAAGTATCTGACGGTTTTCATTTTAATAGTTTTTAATATACTTTTAACCTCCTAAACTTTTCGTTCAGAAGTATAGAACGTAACTTTGCTGAAATTTTTAAATAATGAAGCGAGGAATATATCTTTTGCTGCTGCTGGTATCATTTACAGTTTTTGCACAACAAGTAAGTGTGGATACGGCCCAGGTGGTCATTCCGGGAAGACAAAACAGCCCGGAAGCTGAGAAAAAACCATACGTAATCATGATTTCAACAGACGGGTTCCGTTATGATTACGCCCAAAAGTATAATGCAGAAAACCTTTTGAGACTTTCTGACGGCGGAGTACATGCCGATGCAATGATCCCAAGTTATCCAAGTATTACATTTCCTAATCACTGGAGCCTGATTACAGGACTTTATCCTTCGCATCATGGTTTAATTGATAATTTTTTCTATGATTATAAAAGAAAGGAAGCCTATGCATTAAATAATAAAAAAAATGCAGAGGATGGAAGCTGGTACGGAGGAATTCCTCTTTGGGGATTAGCGGAAAAGCAAGGAATAGTTTCAGCATCTTTAATGTGGGTAGGGTCCGCAAGTGATGCCGGAGGAATAAGACCTTCTTATTATTATCCTTACCACGAAAAATTTACTCCTTCCGAAAAAGTGGAAAAAGTAGTCAACTGGCTGAAATTACCTGAAGATAAAAGACCTCATTTTATTTCGATGTATTTTCCGGAAGTAGATGGAAACGGGCACCATTACGGCCCGGATGCTAAAGAAACCGAAGATGCTGTTCACCTGATTGATCAGGCTGTAGGAGATCTTGTTCAGAAAGTAAATGCTTTAGGATTAAAAGATGTTAATTTCGTTTTTGTTTCCGATCATGGAATGATTAAAGTAGATGGAGGTACTCCTTTGGAAATTCCTGCTATTCTTTTAGATAAAAATCGTTTTGATTTTTACAATTCACAGACGCTGTTAAGGGTATATGTAAAAAATCCGGATGAGGTAAAATCCGTTTATAAAGAATTGAAAGCGGGTAAGACTAATGACTATGAAGTTTATCTGGATAAAAAATTACCTAAATACTTACATTTCGCAACAAGAGATGATCAATATAACAGAATAGGACAGATTCTTCTGATTCCAAAGGCTCCGAAAATCTTTCTTGAAAAAGGAAAGAAAACATCAGTAGGAAAGCATGGCTATGATCCTAGAATTGTTCCCGAAATGAAAGCTACTTTCTATGCATGGGGCCCTGAATTTAAAAATAATCTTAAGATTGGTGAGTTTACTAACATTAATGTTTATCCGCTCATAGCTGAGATTTTAGGGTTAAAAATTGATCAGCCTATTGATGGGAAGCTGAAAGTATTGAAAGGTATATTAAAAGAAAAAAATAATCTGAAGATTAAAAAATAAAGATCAAAACAGGTTTCGGCGCACCAGAGGTGCGCCGAAACCTGTTTTGATCGATACTTATACTCTTTTTTTTGTTGTAAGGCAAGAATTTAAAATTTAGCAGAAAATTCTTTAGCAAAATCTTCCAGCTTAATATTTCCTGTAACAGGAGAGCCGTGTTCAATAAAATCTTTTTGTACAACTCCCGTTCTCATTCCCCTTCCCATTTCAACATACAGATGGGCCATATCCTGAGGAAGTCCTGCCTGAAGCATTCCGTTTAAAGCATCTTCATCAGAGAATTCTACCCATGGAAGCTCAGGTTTTTCCACAGCTTTTCCTAAAACATCTGCAAAATCTGATGCTTTTCTGACATCTCCCACAATATATCTAATGTTTTTCCCATTTTCATCTTTTACAAGCTCTTCAGCTGCAGCTTTAGCTATATCATTAGGGTGAACCAAAGGAATATTAGCTGTTCCGGGATAGTTTCCACCAATGATTCCTGCATTTTTAATGAGTGGAATATCATTGAAAAAATTATTGTAAAAATATCCCGCTCTTAAAAAAGTAAATGAGGTGTTCTCTACTTCATTATATAGTTTTTCAATATGGTGAAGACCTGCAATAGGGCCGTTTTCTACAGGAGATTCAGCACCTACACTGCTCAGCATTACAGCTCTTTTTACTCGGGCATTTTTTAATGCTTCAGCATAGTTCTTTCCGGCATTTGTAGTATTTTCAACAATTCTATCCGGGCTGATAGCTGGAGGTGTCATTACAAAAACGGAATCTGCTCCTTCAAAAGTCTGGGTTAAAAAATTAACATCAGTGATAGACCCGATAGCCGGGACAGCTCCTAATGCTTCTATTTCTTGCTTTTTTGCTTCATTGCTGCTTATTACCGTAATATTATGCCCTTCCGCAGCGAGTTGTTGGGTTAATGGTTTGCCTACATTTCCTAATGATCCTGTGATTACAATTTTCATAATAAATATTTTTTTATTTCTGGAAACAAAGTTATATTTGTACTTACTTTTATACAAGTACTTACCCTAAAGTATGTATCAATGACAGCAATCAAAGAAAGTTCTACCATTCAGGAGAACAAAAAGACCGTACAGGACTGTCCTGTGATGTATGTGATGGAAAGAATTGGCGGATTCTGGAAACCTATTATTCTTTTCAACCTTTCTACAGGTGAGAAAAGATACAGTGAATTGAAAAAAGCAATTCCTGCCGTAACAGAAAAAATGCTGATTCAACATCTCAAACAGCTGGAAGCAGACGGCTTGATCATCAGAACAGCAAAACCTGTAGTACCGCCTCATGTGACCTATAAGCTGAGTGAAGCAGGCAATGAGTTAGCTCCAGTTATTGATGCTATGGCAGAATGGGCATTTCAGGATATGGAAAGGAATGATATTAAATGTGCTGAAGGAAACAAATATATGACCCATAAAGATCAGAATGGCTTTGGCCGGAATCTGAATAAATAAAAAACAGACGCTTCAATTTGAAGCGCCTGTTTTGGTTAATATCCCGTTTCAAATTACAGTGACTGCATGTCAATCACAAAACGGTATTTTACATCGCTCTTAAGCATTCTTTCATAAGCGTGATTGATATCCTGCATTTTGATCAGTTCAATATCAGAAACAATATTATGTTTTCCACAGAAATCTAACAATTCCTGGGTTTCAGCAATACCTCCTATTAATGATCCTGCTACAGAACGGCGCTGGAAGATCATCGGTCTTGTGCTTACTTCAGCTTCCTGAAATTCTCCCACAAACCCCACAAGAACTAATGTTCCGTTTAAAGAAAGTGTCTGCATATAAGGATTGATATCATGTTCGTAAGGAACAGTATCAATAATCAGATCGAATTTACCCTTCACAGTATTCATTTGTGAATCATCAGTAGAAATAACAACATGATCAGCTCCCAGCTGCTTGGCATCATCGGTTTTTCCCGGGGTTCTGGAGAATAAAGTAACTTCGGCACCTAAACCTTTAGCAAGTTTAATTGCCATATGACCTAATCCGCCTAAACCTACAACAGCAACCTTAGAGTCAGGTCCCACATTCCAGTGTCTTAGTGGAGACCAGGTTGTAATTCCTGCACAAAGAAGGGGGGCTACTGCCGCAAGATCCAAATTCTCAGGAACACTTAGAACAAAATGTTCATCAACAACTACTTTTTGAGAATATCCTCCGAAAGTATGACCTCCAATATGTTTATCTTTCCCGTTGTAAGTTCCTGTAAAACCATTCAGGCAATATTGCTCAAGATCATGCTGGCAGCTGTCACAATGACCACATGAGTCTACCATACATCCTACTGCTGCAAGATCCCCGACTTTAAATTTAGAAACCTCATTTCCTACATTGGTAATTCTGCCAACAATTTCATGCCCGGGAACTACAGGATACAAAGATCCGCCCCAGTCATTTCTTGCCGTGTGAAGATCCGAGTGGCAAACTCCGCAGTATAGAATTTCTATCTCTACATCTTTTGCCGTAACCTCTCTTCTCTCAATATTCATTTCTTTCAGATCTGCTGTGGTGGATTCCGCACCATAAGCTTTTACTGTAATTGTACTCATTGTTTATTTAATTTAAGTTGAAGTTTACATTGATAAATTGTTATATTCCTCATCCGTTACAGGTTCCAGCCATTCCACAACACCATTTTGAGTATTGGTATTAATGGCGATATGTATGAATTCACTGTTCGGAGCAGCTCCGTGCCAATGGATCACATCAGGAAGGATATTCACAACATCTCCCGCGTGTAAAACCTGTGCAGGTTTTCCCTTTTCCTGGTAAAATCCTGTTCCTGAAGTTACGATTAAAATTTGTCCGCCACTATGAGAATGCCAGTTATTTCTGCATCCCGGTTCAAAGGTGACATTTCCTATCTGGCAGTTCAGTATATCCTCATTAGGTTTCAGGATATGAACCCATGCTGTTCCTCCGGAAAAATAATCAGAGGGGGCTTTTTCTCCTTTCGGAAAAATGTTGGTATTAAAAGTTTCCATAACAGTACAAAAGTCGAAACTTTCACATAAACCAGACTTATACAGATTACCGATTTACTTACCAATTTTACCGACACCTTATCAGTTACAAAGGAAAGTGTTAATTTTGAATAAGATTTAAAATATATCCCATGGCAAATCAGGAAGTTGAAAGAATTAACAGTATTTCAGATTACAATAAAATGACCCATAATGAAACGCTGCATCCGCTGGTAAGTGTGGTTGATTTCTCAAAGTCTCCCGCCATTTGCAGCTACAGAAGAACGTACGCATTTTATACGGTTTTTCTGAAAGATGTGGTTTGTGGAGATATGTATTACGGAAAACACAGTTATGATTATCAGGAAGGGACGTTGGTTTTTATTGCGCCTGGCCAGGTAAGCGGGGTAAAAAATGACGGCAGCCCGATTCAGCCCGGAGGATATGCTTTATTATTTCATCCCGATCTTATCAAAGGAACCAATTTAGGAAAGCATATTAAAGATTATTCATTCTTTTCTTATGATGTACATGAAGCTTTGCACCTTTCTGAAAAAGAAAGAGAAATTGTATTGGAATGCTTTAAAAATATAAGACTGGAACTGGAACAGCCTATCGATAAACATAGCAAATCTCTGGTAGTCAACAATATTGAACTGTTTTTAAATTACTGTATGCGTTTTTATGACCGTCAGTTTATTACCAGAGATCATGTGAATCAGGGAGTGATCGGGAAATTTGAAAATCTGGTTGATGATTATTTAAAATCAGATAACCCTAAGAATATAGGTTTCCCGATGGTAAATTATTTTGCAGAGAAACTGAATCTTTCTGCCAATTATTTCGGTGATCTCATCAAAAAAGAACTGGGCGTTTCCGCACAGGAATTTATCCATAATAAATTAATTGATGTTGCTAAAGAACAGATCTTGGAGGAAGAAAAAACGATCAGTGAAATTTCTTATGATTTAGGGTTTAAGTATCCACAGCATTTTACAAGACTTTTCAAAACAAAAGTAGGCGTTTCACCCAGCGAATATAAAACGCTGAACTGATTTTTAACACGAATGTTGTGTTAAAAAAAATTAATTATACCTGCAAATTTTTTTTATTTTCAAAAAAACAAAAGTACATTTAAAGAGAAAAGTTTTCACATTTCTTCAAGATGAATACATATCAGAAAGGAACTCATGTTTTTGAAACCCATTTCGGAAGAATCATAGCATTAAAAGAAGAAGGCGTTATTAAGGCCAAAAGTATCCGTTATGCCCATTCTGGTAGATTTCAGAAGCCTGTTCCTGAGGAGCCTTCTGTTTCAGATATTGTTTTTCCGGATAAAACGCCGGTCTGTCCCCAGGTATTAAGTCCTTTGGTAGAAAAAATGATCGGAGCTACTCCTGTTGAAACCTTTGAAGCAGATGAATCAACCCAGTTTCTTTCAATAATCCGGCCCGAAGACGTTAATAAAAATGACAAACTTCCTGTTGTTGTATGGATTCACGGAGGTTCCCATGAAATAGGCTGTGGTGATCTTACTACCGCTGATCCTTCAGAGTGGGTAAAAGAACAACAGATTATGGTGGTTACTGTTTCCTATCGGTTAGGACTCTTTGGTTTCTTAGGCGGTGATGAAAAAAGACCTTCAAATCTTGGATTATTCGATATGATCGAAGCTTTGAGATGGATAAAAAAGTATATTGCTGATTTTGGTGGAGATGAAAAAAATATTACACTTCTGGGGCAATCTTCCGGTGGTGATGCTATTGCTCATTTAATGATATCGGAGGGTACGGAAGGCTTATTTCAGCGGGTAATAATTCAGAGTGCCCCTTTGGGACTTCGTCATAAAAGACAGAAAATGTCTGCAGAATTTCTAAAGAAAACAGAACCATTGAAAGATGAAACGGATGTGTTGAAAATGATGGATGAATATGGGAAATTTGTGCCGTCCGTAATGAAATATGGTTTAAAAGCAGTAATGCCTTTTGGTATCCAATATGGATTTCCACCTTTATGCAGAGAAGAAGAATCTGTATTGAAATGGAATGAGAATGCTATAAAATATGATGTTTTGATTGGTCTGAATAACGACGAAACAGCATTTTATCTCAAAACTTCAGAAGCTTTAAATAAATACTTCGGAAAGGGATTCGGATTAAAAATCATGGATAAAACCGTGGAAAAAACAACAGAATTTATTTATGGAGAGCCTGCAAAAAAATTTGCTGAGAATCTGGCTAAGGGCGGCGGAAATGTTTATTTTTTCAGAATTCATTCGAAAGTAAAGAATAATCATATTGGTGCTTCCCATTGCATAGATCTGCCACTAATTTTCGGTAACGAATCTGCCTGGAAATCCTCTGAAATGCTGAAAGGTATTCCCTGGAAGCAAATTCATGAAAACGGAAAAAAATTAAGAGCGCTATGGGCGGAATTTGCCCGCAGCGGAAAAATCTCAGATCATTCCGAAAGGCCGGAAATCCTGGCACTCCGAAAAGTTTGATTTCTTATTTATCCACAATGATGGAATACTTTTGAGCCTTAGGCTTCCCAACCATTCCGGATTTTTATTAAAAACTTCAGCTGAAGATGTGTTATTCCCATCCTTTTGACGGGGTGGTTCACCGGATTTCGAATATTTATTTTAAATTTTATTAATTATGTGTGTTAAATTGTGTAATTGATATTAAATATATATGTATAATTGTTATTTTTAACGTATATTTAAAAACATAACCATAAAAAATAATAATTATGAAAACAAACAAAGAATTCAAAGTAAGAAAGCTTACCCGTGGGGAGCTGAAGGGTTTAACCGCTGGAAATATCAACATAGGTAAAGTATGCTGTACTTCCACTGAAGATGGGCAATGTTGTGAATGGGCTAAAGAGATTTGGTATTGCCAATACATCTATTGTTAAGATTCTATCCCAAATTCTGACAGAAATAACAGGCATATATGATTTTCATGTATGCCTTTTTATTATAAGAATTTTATTCAGGGACCCAGACGCTTACGTTTCCTGCCGGCACGGGGAAGTCTCCCCAGCCATTTTCATTGATAACTACTTTATTTTTAAATCTTTTCAAAAGATCTTTGAATTTTTTTCCACTATAAAATTTTCCCATTTCCATAGGCTTGTTGTAAGCATCTTTGTTGCTTAAAACTACCGCACATCCGGGATGTTCCTCATCTCCTTCCCGCACCCATCCGAGGCAATTGGCATCTTCAAAATAATCTCGCTGTTCACCATATGCATAATCTTTCCTGGCTTTGAGGAGCTGCTCAATACCATCTACCTTCGGCATGAAAATTTCCTGATCATTTCCCGATTTATCTTTATCAACATAATGAGCTCCATACAAATCAGGATAAAAAATACACGGATAGCCGTCTTTTCTCAATAAGATTAAAGCATAAGCAATGGGTTTGAACCATGGTTCAACAGGAGCTTCAAGATCTTGTAAAGGTTGAGTGTCATGATTAGCCACTAGGCTTACGGAGTGCATCGGATCAGCCTGAGTAAGAGTTTCATCAAAAATCCTGCGAAGGTCATAAGAATTTCCTTCTTTGGAAGCCGTATGGAAATTATTTTGTAATGAACTGTCAAAAAGACTCATACAGCCTTCCGTTACTTCAATATATTTCTGAAGTAAATGAAGATATCCGGGAGCCCAGTATTCTCCAACGGCGAAAATATTTTTTTCAGTGTTGGAACGAAGCAGCGTAATCCATTCCTTATAAAAATCAAAAGAAATATGTTTTAAAGCATCCAGTCTTACCCCATCAAAATCGATCTGATCAAAATACCATTTTGCCCAGTTATTAAGTTCTTCGCGTACAAAAGGATTTCTATGTTCAATGTCATTGTACATCAGATAATCATAGTTCCCCTTTTCGTCGTCTATCATTTCTTCCCAATCGTCTCCGTATTCAGACTGTATCTTATAAATATGGGATTCCATTCCTTCCGCATAATCTACGCCGCTAAAGCACGTGAAGTTCCATTCAAAATCAGAATATTTTTTTCCTCTTCCGGGAAATATAAATTTAGTATAGGATTGTATTTCAATAATATCGGAAATCACCTTTTCCCTGTTTTCTTCATCTACTTTTACCGCATTGAATTTTTCCAGTTCATCGCCGCCCGCTTTATGTCCCAGAACAATATCTACAATAACTTCTATGTTCTGCTTCTTTAATGCTTTAATGGCTTTTATGTAGTTGTTTTTAGTGCCATATTTTGTAGGAATTGTTCCTTTCTGATCAAATTCACCAAGGTCGTATAAATCATAAGAATCATATCCTACGGAGTATCCGCCATTTGTTCCTTTGTAGGCCGGAGGTAGCCAGGCGGATGTGATTCCCAGTTTTGCTAAATATCCGGCTTGTTTTTCGGCTTCTTTCCATAACTTTCCGTCTCCTTCAGAATACCAGTGGAAAAACTGAATCATGGTTGGGTTCATAAATTTGCAGGTTTGGTGAATACAAGTTAGCAAAAAAATATGACCTACTGATTCTCAAATTCCTCAAACGGGATTTTTAGTTGAACAGAAATCTGTTTTTTTTCTTCCGTATTCAGATGGGAGAGAGATAACCCTAACAGGCGTACAGCCTTATCAAAAGGACGAAGCTCCCAAAGTTTTCTTCCGGTATTAAAATATTGTTCGGAAGATGTAAAATAATCCTCCCGGGTGATGCTTCGTGTGAAAAGAGAGAAATCTTTATATTTAATTTTTAAGGTTAAGGTTCTTCCCAGAATATTATTTTTTTGCAGACGTTGATGAAGTTCCTGAGCCAGGCTTTCAAGCTTTTCATTGATCTGCTGTTCATCAAAAAGATCTTCGAAAAATGTTCTTTCTACAGCAACGCTTTTTTGGATCCGATGAGGTTTTACTTCTGAAGTATGAATGCCGCGTACCACATTGTAATAATGTTTTCCGGACTTTCCAAAAAGTTTTATCAGTTCTTCAAGAGATCTTTTCTTTAAATCTTTTCCTTTGTAAATTCCTAAACTAAACATTTTGTTGGCCGTAACCTTTCCAACTCCATAAAATTTTTCAACCGGAAGTTCCTCTAAGAAGTTTTCCACCTTATCCGGGTGAATGGTTTTCTGCCCGTTGGGCTTATTGATATCAGAAGCTACTTTAGCCAGAAATTTATTGACAGAAATCCCGGCAGAAGCTGTGAGACCGGTTTCTTCAAATATTTTCTGACGAATCTCCCTGGCAATCTGATTGGCAGATTCTATTCCCTTTTTGTTTTCGGTAACATCCAGATAGGCTTCATCCAATGAAAGAGGTTCCACCAGATCAGTATATTCATAGAAAATTTCACGTATTTTTTTGGAAATTTCTTTATATCTGGCAAAACGGGGAGGGACAAATATAAGGTGAGGACACTTTTCTTTAGCTGTTTTGCTGGGCATTGCAGACCGTACCCCGAACTTTCTGGCTTCATAGCTTGCGGCTGCAACCACACCACGATGCTGACCGCCTACTGCAATAGCTTTGCCTTTAAGAGTAGGGTTGTCATGCTGCTCCACAGAAGCATAGAATGCATCCATATCCACATGAATAATTTTACGAAGCGGCAAAGAAAAATCCATACACAAAGATATGGATTCCTTTATTTATAGAAGGAAGTTAGAAGCTGGAAGAGAGAAGTTAATATTAGTTGATAAGGAAATTGAAGAACTGCTCACCAAATAATAAAAACGCAGTAGTAATTATTAACGCGTCAGTAGCTTCCATCTCCCGCCTTCCATCCTCACTCTTTCAGTCTCATGGTAAGAAGATGAGGTTCAAAACCTGCTTTTTCATAAGCTTTTACTGCAGATTCGTTTTCAGCATATACATCGAGTCTTATTTCTGATATATCTCTCGATTTTGCCCAGCTGATCAGCTCGTCAGTAATTACTTTATTGATTCCTTTTCCCCTGTATTCAGGCTTTACATACATAAAGCCCAGATACGCGTATGTTTCAAATGTGTAGTAATCTTTTTCTGACTTTTTGATAAGAGCATATCCGGAGCCAATAATTTCATTGTTTTCTTCTGCAACAATTAAAATGGCATCTGGCGATTGTATAAAATGACTCAAATCGTAGTAGTGGATTTCACCATCAATAAGGGTAGTATTGAATGGTCTTTCTGCTGAGACAATTCCCTGTTCGAATTCTAAAAGAATTTTTAAATCCTGTTCTGTGGCTTCTCTTGTGATCATGGTTTAAATTAATAAAATAGTAAACACTTAAGTTTTAATAAAAATGCCTGATTCGGCACAGGTTTTAAAACTTAAGTGTTAATGTATTGATGATTAAAAATAAAATTATTTTAAAAGGCTATCTATTGTCTGCTGAATTTCAGGATCATCCGGAGCGATCGCATAATATTTGGCAATAGAAGATTTCTGATCTACCACCATATATCTCGGGATCCAGTTCAGATCTACATAATTGTTAAAATCATTCTTCCATCCGGAAGCAAACCAATAGTTATCCTTATCTTTCATATTGAATCTGGCAAGGCTTTTATCAAAACCTTCTTTAGATCTTTCCAATGAAAGGAATACGAAGTTTATATTCGGATTATTCTTTTCCAATATTTCCGCTTTTGGAAGTGCCTGCAGACAGTCTCTACACCATCCGGCCCAAAAGTCTATAACAAGAACTTTTCCCTTGTGCTGATCAAGAATCTGCTGGATTGTTATGGCTTTTCCATCCTCATCTTCCAGTTTTTGTTGTAAAGCTTCTTTAGAAAAACTTGTTTTAAGAACTGCAGGAACTTTTTGTGAATAGCTTATTCCAAAAATACCTAGCATAAAAAATAGGATCAACTTTCTCATCTCGTACAATTTCATTTATACAAATCTAAACAATGAATTACAATCTGGGAGTGATTTCTGCGGAATTAGGAAAAATTTATAATATTGATGAATTCTATAGGGATGTTTGCTGATATAAATCTGTTACTGATAGTTTTTAATCAAACCTTTCACAACAGCAATAACGTTCGGCATGGCTTTATTGGCAGCATTTAAAACTTCTTCGTGAGAAACGGCAAGTGCAATATCTGGTCCGCCAAGATCTGTGATCACAGAAATACAGAATACATCCATTTCCATATGCCTGGCAACAATAACTTCAGGAACAGTACTCATTCCTACCATATCTCCGCCAATGGCCTTTATCATGCCATATTCAGCAGGAGTCTCAAAAGTAGGACCCTGCAGGGCTACGTAAACTCCCTGATGGATTTTAATGTCTTGTTCTGCAGCAGTATGTTCAGCTACAGCAATCATTTTTTTGCTGTAAGGTTCGCTCATGTCCACAAAACGTGGCCCCAGTTCATCAATATTTCTTCCACGAAGCGGGTGCTCAGGCATCATATTGATATGATCCTTTAAAATAACAATATCTGCAACCTGGTATGCCGGATTTACCCCGCCACAGGCATTGGAAAGGATAAGGTTTTTAATGCCTAACAAATGAAAAACCCTCACAGGAAAAGTTACAGTTTCCATGGAATGGCCTTCATAATAGTGAAAACGGCCGCTCATCATCAGTACTTTTTTTCCTTCCAGTTTTCCATAGATCAGCTTTCCGCTGTGCCCGGCTACTGTAGTTTGTGGAAAATTCGGGATGTCTTTATATTCTAAAATATGGATCGGTTCTACTTCATTCTGCAGTTTCCCAAGCCCGGATCCTAAAACAACAGCAAAGTCCGGAGTTTCCTGAATGATATTACGGATGAAATCAGCTGTCTCTTTAATTTTTTCTAACATAATCTAAGATGATTTGATTGAATTCTTCCTTTTTATCAATAAGTACATTGATAGGCCAGTAGTAAACAATTTCTCTAAGATAGTCAAAAGTTTTCAGACGTACATAATCTTTCTCTGTGGTTAATATCAGCTTATATTCCCCTAATTTTTTATACTCGGCAAGGATTTTTTTAATATCATCATCCGTGAAATTATGATGATCTCTGAATTTTAAATGTTTAACCCTTTTTGAGAATTTAGCAAGATGTTCCAGAAGCGGTTTAGGATTGGCGATTCCGGTAATCAGTAAAATATCGTAATAGTTCAGGTTGTTATCCGGAAGCATTTTATCTTTTCCGTATACATTTTCATCATATCCGATAGATGAAAAGAATACCTTCTGGTTATAAGAAGGTCTGATCCTTGAAATATAATATCTTTTGGTTTCCTCTGTGAGTTCATCAGGACATTTGCTGACCATAATGATGTCTGCTCTTTTGTAACCTGATCTTGATTCTCTGAGATCTCCGGCCGGAAGCAGATAATCTTTAAAGAAGGGATCATTAAAGTCGGTCATCAGAATATTGAACCCTGCTTTGATGGCTCTGTGCTGCATAGCGTCATCCAATACAAGAACTTCAAGATCCATATCGCTAATCACTTTTTTTGCTCCAGGTACACGTTCTTCTGAAACGGCAATCACAAAACGGTTTTTAAAACGTTCAAAAAGCTGCATGGCTTCATCACCTACCATTTTGTAGTTGCTGTCATAATTGGTTACTTCATAACCTTTGGTGAGTCTTCCGTAACCTCGTGAAAGCACGCCGGTTCTGTAATGCTTGGATAAAAACTGAGCAAGATACATCACCATTGGTGATTTCCCGCTTCCGCCCACAGAAAGGTTTCCGACATTGATTATCGGTGTCTTGAATTTTGTCGACTTAAAAATTCCCAGATCATACATTGTGTTCCGGATACCCGTTACCAAATGATAACCAAGGGAAAAAGGATAAAGGTACCATCTTTTCATACGATTGCAAAAATAGGAATTTTCATAAGCATTTGGTGTAATATTCTCAAAGACTTTTCAATAAATATTTCGTTAAATTAAAGTATTTTTGTGGAGTTATACCTATACTTTGAGATACTTTATAGAATTTTCTTACAACGGGAAGAATTATTTCGGCTATCAGATACAGCCGGATGCTATTTCCGTACAGGAAGAACTGGAAAAAGCGCTTTTCACCATTTTAAGAGAAGAAATTAAAACCACAGGTGCCGGAAGAACGGATACCGGTGTTCATGCTAAAAAAATATTTGCCCATTTTGATACGGAACAAGTCGTAAATGATGATCTTCCCCGCAGATTGAACAGCTTTCTTCCTCCCGATATTTCCATTAAAAGGATATTCCCGGTGAAGGATGATTTTCATGCCCGTTTTGATGCTACGTACAGAACCTACGAATATTATATTTCACTGGATAAAAATCCGTTTACACAGGAATCGGCATGGCAGCACTGGAAAAGATCAATTGATATCCATGCGATGAACGAAGCTTGTAAAATTTTGTTTGAATATGAAGATTTCACGAGTTTTGCAAAATTAAAAACCGACAACAAAACCAATATCTGCAAAATATATAAAGCGGAATGGGAACAAAGCGGAATGGACCTGAAATTTACTGTTTCAGCCAACCGCTTCCTGAGGAATATGGTTCGGGCTATTGTGGGAACAATGGTAGAAATAGGAACAGGAAAACTGAAGCCGGAAGATCTGCGTAAAGTGATTGAAGATAAAAACCGCAATGCAGCGGGAACTTCTGCTCCTGCCCATGGGTTATATCTGGTGGATGTGGGCTATGAATTTTAATAAAAACTAAAAACAAAATAATAATCATGTTATCAATTTTTATTCTTATCGGTGCTTACCGATATTATGCACAACTGGCTGAAAGATTTGGAAAAACAAAGTGGCAATACGGTCTTATGGCTATTGGTATTTATCTGGGAACTCAGATTATCTTAGGTTTCAGCTATGGATTTTATCTGGCTTCAACAGATCCTGAATCATTAGACGGTGTAAATTATACAGGCTTTTCCGCAATCAATATGGTAAGCTGGCTGATTTCCATTGTGGCCGTTTGGGGAGTTTATAAATTTCTGGAAAATAAGCTTTCCAAAGAAACATTTAAAAAACCAACAATTGATATTGATGAAATAGGCAGAACTGCCGATCAGTAGAAAGAACAGTGTTTCCCTTTTCGATATCAGGAATTAAGATTATTTTTAAATAGTCAGGTCATCCCAACAGTATGGCTGAAACTGATAAACTGGCTCTATTGATAAAATGCTTTTCTGGAAATTTAAAAAAATTGCAGGAGCTTATAAAGATCCGGATAGTATTGTGAATTTTAATGTATTCTAAGGAAGAAGTCATTTCATCTGCGGGGAAAGAAACCGGGGGAAGTGGCTGCTTATGTTTCAGACTGGCTGCCAAAAAATGCTTAATATATTCATATTGTAAATCATAGGTATCTGAAATTTTCTATAACGATTTGTTGAAGTTGTAAAGGCTGGCAATTTATAAAGTCTTATTTTTGCATAGAATTTTATGTTAATTCTTTCTTCGATTCGTACAATGAAAAAACAAGATACCTGGGGGATTATAAAAAGGCTGTTCTTTATCGGAATGAAGTTCCGTTCATGGTTCATCTTTACCCTTGTAATTTCCATATTCCTTTCAATTGTTTCTACTTACAGGCCTTATCTTACGATGCAGGTAGTGGATAATGACATTACAAAGCTGCATGATAAAGCTTTGATGATGAAGCATATCTATATTCTGGTGGGATTGGTATTTGCAGAAACGGTTTTAAATTTCTTTTTGGTTTATTTTTCCAATTTTATCTCACAGAATGTAATCAGGGATATCAGGGAGAGACTATATGCTAAATTGATCTATTTTAAAACGTCTTTTTTTGATAAAACTCCTATAGGGCAGCTTGTAACACGTGCGGTAGGAGATGTGGAAACGATTGCTACTGTTTATACAGACGGTTTCCTGATGGTTTTCGGGGATATTCTGAGAATTGTGTTTGTATTAATCATGATGTTCAGTACCAATGTTCATCTGAGTTACATTACCCTGGCTATTTTACCGTTGATGGTGATCATTACAAGATTTTTCCAAAAAAGGCTGAAAAAAGCATTCGGGGATGAAAGAAACTGGACGGCCAATCAAAACTCTTTTGTACAGGAAAGATTAGCCGGAATGCCTATTATTCAGGTATTCAACAGACAGGAATCTGAATTTAAGAAATTTGATGATATCAATATCACGCTGAAAGATGCCTTATTAAGAACAGTATTTATATTTTCTCTGTTTTTTCCGGTAGTGGAACTTATTTCTTCATTGTTCATCGGGTTCATCCTTTTCTATGGAGGGTATATTACAATCAGTGCCGGGGTGGTTATTGCTTTTATTCAGTATATTTCAATGTTGATTCGTCCTTTAAGACAGATTGCTGACCGTTTCAATAATATTCAGCGAGGAATTGTAGGAGCAGAAAGAGTATTGGGATTGATGGATGAAGAAAATTCAATGCCCAATACCGGAATTGTGAAAAAAGATCATTTCGACGGAAAAATTGAATTCAGAAAAGTACATTTTGCTTATGATGAAAAGCAGGAAGTATTAAAAGGAATTGATTTTAAAGTAAATCAGGGAGAAACAGTAGCAATTGTAGGTGCTACTGGAGCAGGGAAATCTACCATTATCAGTTTAATTACAAGACTTTACGATATCAATTCGGGAGATATTCTGATTGATGATGTGAATTTGAAAGATTACGAATTGTATAATCTGAGAA
This sequence comes from Chryseobacterium sp. Tr-659, assembly GCF_011752975.1. Lineage (GTDB taxonomy): Bacteria > Bacteroidota > Bacteroidia > Flavobacteriales > Weeksellaceae > Chryseobacterium. The sequence goes on from NZ_VWWP01000001.1 coordinate 145,596, forward strand.
GCCATATCGGAGTTGTTTTACAGGATGTTTTCCTTTTCCATGGAAGTATTTTTGAAAATCTTGCTTTCGGAGATGACAGCATTACGCTGGAAAAAATCAAAGCTGGAGCGAAAGAGATTGAAGTCGATCAGTTCATTGAGCAGCTTCCAGGCGGCTATGATTATGTAGTGAGTGAAAGAGGTTCGTCAATTTCTTTGGGGCAGAGACAGCTTCTGTCTTTCCTTAGAGCTTATTTATCAGATCCTAAAATACTAATTCTGGATGAAGCAACGTCTTCCATAGACCATGAAAGTGAAAAGCTAATTCAGAGAGCAACAGAAAAAATTACTAAAAACAGGACATCCATTATTATTGCGCACAGGCTTTCTACTATTGAAAAAGCAGATAAGATCATCGTTATGGAGCATGGTAAAATTGTAGAAGAGGGTAAACATCTGGATCTTTTAGACAAAAACGGTTATTACGCTACTCTTTATAAAGCCCAGCTTCGCCATGAAGTAGAAATGGAAGAAGAAGAAAAATCATAGGCTATAATAACCAAAGACTTTTCTAAGAATCTTTAGTTTTAATGAAGATTATCACGCAGATTATGGTAATTTATGCTGATCAATCTGGAAGATTGACACAAGCTGCAAAAATCTGCGTGAGATATAACTTTTAAGATCTTTTAAAACTACAAAAAACAAAATTCTGAACTGTCCCAAAGGGCGTGGTATGATCTTCTGTAATACATTTTATTTTTTTGAAACTTTTTTCAAATTTTGCAGAGAGTGATGCTTCATCATATTGTTGAATATCCAATCCGCTGCATTTAGTAGGACCGTTTGTAGAAAAAGTTCCTACAATCATAAAATTATTGACATTCTTCTCGGCAATATCAATATATTTTGAAACCTGCTCCGGAGTGGTCAGAAAGTGAAAAGCAGCTCTGTCATGCCATATGTCATAAGTTTCTGTAGGTTCGAAAGCTGTGATGTCTGTTGCCATCCATTTTACTTTACCTGCAGCTGCCCCAAGCCTTTCCTTTGCTTTTTCCAAAGCTTTGGCTGAAATATCAAGCACCGTAATATTTTCGTATCCTTCTTCAATAAGAAAATCTACAAGATTGCTGTCTCCACCGCCAATATCAATGATTTTGGCATCTTTACCCAAACCGGTAGAGTTGATAAAATCAAGGGAGGTCTGAGGTTTCTCCTGGGTCCAGCTTACCTGATCAGGGTTTTTGGTTGTATAGACATTTTCCCAGTGGTTTTTGTTGTCAGAAGAACTCATAATTCTTTTAATTGATTATTTATTTCTTCAAATTTATTAATTAATTCATCAAGTTTAACCTGTTGCTTTTTGATTGTTCTTGGCCTGAGATAAAACCAATTGAATCCTATCCATAAAAAAACCGCAGCATAAGCAATGACTGAAGAAAATAATGACATTTTGGAGGCATATTCATACATGTAGAAAATAATCCCGATGAACAGCATGATGAAATAAATGTTGAGCATGGTGGTATGCATAAATTTCTGTTTACTCTTTACCACATATAAACTTTCGAGATATTCATTATTTGATTGTGTCTCATCAATTTTATAGAATACCATGAACATTTTGTTGTAGGCAAGCAGGAAGATGATCATGGCCAGAACGACAAGTACAAGTCCTATTTTTGTACTGATCATTTGAGGCTGATAACGATACCAGATAAAAATAATGACGAATGAAGTTGTAATTAATGCTATGTTGGCGAGAATCAGCTTACGCAGATTTTGGGTTCTGAATTTTTTCAGTTTACCGAGAAGCTCTTCCAGATTAGGTTTACTTGAAGTCTGCTGTTTCCATATATTTTTAAAATCAATATCCATTTTCTTTAAACTTTTGTGTTAATTTTTCTTTTATCCTGTGAATTTTCACCCGTATGTTAGATTCTGAGAGCCCTACGATATGAGCTATTTCCGCTTGTTTTATTTCTTCAAGTTCTAAAGAAATAATAATCCTGTCTGTTTCCGGGAGCTCGGAGATAAACTGATAAAGCATCTGTATCTGAGGTTCCAGAGATTCCTGTTTCTTTTCTTCCAGATTGATGGGAAGATCTGTTTTTGTAAATTTTTTTTCTTTTTCAATCTGTCGGAGACAATTATTGGATGCTATTCTGAAAATCCAGGTACCTATACCAGATTCATTTCTGAATTTAGAAAGCTGCTGCCATACGATAAGGAATGTTTCCTGAGCAAGATCCTGAGCGAGATCCGTATCATTTACATATCCCATACACAAACGGAATATCTTCTGCCAGTAGAGTTCATATATCTCTTCAAATCCCATTATTTTGCAGATAAAAAGTTATTAAGCTGGTTAAAATACCATTCTTTATCGTCATACATGATGAAGTGTAGCCCTTTTGAAGCATATTGCATATTGGCATTCTTTAGATTCTTGTACTGGTCTTCAATGGTGGGTTTTAAATTTACAAAAAAGGCTTCCAGTAAAATAAGAGAAGGACATTGGATATTTTTTATTTTCTCTCTGAGATCTGTATTGGAAAAATCACAATACATTTTTGCAAATGTTCTTCTGTCCGATTTCATACTCCAGCTAACCACGGTTTCCTGCATTGAAGTATCTGCCAGTAGGCGGGGAATTGCCTGAGTTTGCATCTTACGGAACTGTTCATTGTCCATTGCCGTTAGTTTATTGATTGTTGCCGAACAGTCATTGTTTTCTTTAGACGTAAAGTTCGGATCAGAAATTGCAGCAAGGCAGGGCAGCGTATCTACAATGATAATTTTCCCAACCAATTCAGGATAATCTGCTGCTATTGCAAGGGCAAGGCCTCCTCCCATACTGTGCCCGATGATTACCGGTTTTTCAATTTTATTTTCTTTGATATAAATAGCAATTGCTTCTTCCCAATCTTTAAAGCTGGCATCAGCCTCCGGTTTTATTCCGGCAAATCCGGCCATTGTTAAAGTATAGCAAGTAAAGTTTTTTTCAAATTTTGCAGTGGTTTCATTCCATACCTCTCCGGAAGAAGCAAACCCCGGAATAAAAATTAAAGATTGATTTCCTTTTCCTGTTTTCTTCACCTCGAAAGGATAAGTTTTTTTCTGACCGAATATATTGCATACCGCTAAAAAGAATAACATAAGAATAAGAAGGAATGTGAATTTTTTCATGATTTCTAAGGTTTTAAAGTTTATTTGTCTTTTAGAGACGAACCTTGAAAAAATGTTACACTAAATTTTATTTTTTTTTGAAAAAATATTTACACTTCTTTAAAACCCTTATGGTTAGGGTGAAATTTTTGGAAATTTATCAACAATAAAATTGATAACCCTATCAATCTCCTATTTTTCCGTAGAATGTACTCACATCGAAATATAGCCCAGGAATTTTATATAGCCCTTTTTCAAATTCGTGGTAGTCACATTTTCCTTTCATACTTTGTGATTTTGTTTCCATTTGAAACCTGTTCAAAAGTACATATTCATCAGTAACAGAAATGACATGAAAGCCTGTTTCGCAGGTTAACCCATCACCGGAAGTAAGAACAGCACTCAATAAGCCGTGGAAATTTCCTGCAATCTTTTTTGCAGTGCTATCATCATTATTTAAATGGTAGAGATAAGCGAGGTAATTCATAGTCCGCAAATCCAACGGATTTTCATCCAAAGCATCCAGAAACAGCTGGATTCCTTTCGAAAGATCTTTTTGTGAAATGCCTTCACCACGATAATATTTGGCTACCTCTTCAGCCTTTTTCCCAGTTTTATACGGTTTATATTCTTTTTGAAAGGTATATCCGAAGTAAAGGTGGCGATATTGATTGCTTGTAAGAAGCGTGTCATTCTCTTTTAATCTTCTTAAAAGTTTTGGGTAATAGAATTCGGAGCTTTTATCCTCAATGTTTTTTTGAATTAAAGAATAATCAGGGGCTTTGAATTCCAGTTTCTGACCTTTTACAAAAGACAGAAGAACGAAAAGAAATAGCGAGAAAAAGACTTTGATATTCATAGTTTTTGTAGGCGTGCTGCAATTTTTAATAAGGTTAAAAATACGGAATATGTATTAATAAGAAAAAATAGAATGGTTATTAGTAAAAAAAACAATAAAATACTGATAAACTGATATGTAGTATTAATAAATTTACTAACTTTATTCGGAAATTGAGACACAACCCCTACCATAGGTGGGGGCTCAACAGTAAAAAAACATTTTTAATTAAAATCCCAAAATAATAAATGAGTAGTAATATCCAAGATGAATTTAAGGTCTTTAAAGACGAGTTGAGAAAGTTGAATATCGAAGTACAGAAAGTGGTAAAAGTAGGGAACGGGAGTATGGATTTCCACGAAGTTTTCTACAAATCGCCGAGGTATGAAGAGGTAAAAAGCGTATATGTTCAGCGTCATAATCTGGACACTATGATAGAAAAATTTAAACAAGCTTATCATTAAGAAATAGACCGATCGCCGCAGAGAATCTGCGGCGATCGTTTTTTATAGCATTTTATCATATCAATCTTTATCCAGAGTTGAGGTCTTTTTAGTATCCTTCATTCCGATATAAACAATCAGAGAAAAAAGAATACATCCTGTAATATACCAGTAAAAGTATTCTTCAGAACCAATCTTTTTAAACCAAAGTGCAATATATTCCGCAGTACCTCCAAATACTGCTACCGTAACGGCATAAGGTAATCCCACGCCAAGAGCTCTGATTTCGGAGGGAAAAAGTTCTGCCTTTACTACTGCATTAATAGAAGTGTAGCCACTCACAATAATCAACGCAGCCATAATCAGAAAAAATGCACCCCACATAGAAGTGGTAGTACTTAACGCTGTGAGAAGAGGAACAGTACATAAGGTTCCCAGAATTCCAAAGCCTAAAAGAAGCGGCCTTCTTCCGATTTTATCAGATAATCCTCCAAAGACAGGCTGAAGACAGGCAAATATGAATAATGAAACAAACGATATCAACGTAGATTCTTCCTTTGTAAGATGTACGGTATTGACCAGGAATTTCTGCATATAAGTGGTATAGGTATAAAAGGCTAAAGTTCCGCCTAAAGTTAATCCCACAACCGTAAGTAAAGCTTTAGGATGTTTAAGAAGTTCTTTTACCGTACCTTTTTTCTTATCATTAATTTCTTTCTTATTCTCAAAAGCTTCCGTTTCATGAAGATTGGCCCTCAGATATAATGCAATAATGGAAAGCAAAGCTCCAATAACGAAAGGAATTCTCCAGCCCCATTCTTCAAGCTGTGTCTCCGTTAGTAATAATTTCTGTAAAATAAGCTGAATTCCCAATGCAATAAGCTGTCCTCCAATCAATGTTACATATTGAAAGCTGGAATAAAAACCCCTTCTGTCCTGTGTTGCCATTTCGCTGAGATAAGTGGCGGAAACACCATATTCACCACCTACACTCAGCCCCTGAAGCAATCTTGCAAGAAGGAGCAGTACCGGAGCAAGAATACCTATTGTTTTATAGGTTGGTGTAAGCGCAATCAGTAAAGAACCAAAGGACATTAATAGCACAGAAAGTGTCATCGCTTTTTTTCTTCCGATCTTATCAGCAATACTTCCGAACATCCATCCGCCAATAGGCCTCATCAGAAAGCCTACGGCAAATATTCCTGCAGTATTCATCAGCTGTGCATTGAGATCGGAATCCGGGAAAAAAGAATGAGAAAAATAAATGGCAAAAGCTGCGTACGCATACCAATCATACCATTCTACAAGGTTTCCGATAGACCCTCCTATGATTGCTTTTATTCTTTGAGTAGTGCTGATAGCCTGTGAATTCATATTTTGCTCTTTACTATTTTAATTTGACATTGTACGAATTTGATCACTCATAATAAGACTGACAAAACTAATTTGGTCGGCATTATGATTATCTTTCAGCTGCTCAAACCATACATGCTGTACAGATTCCGGATCTTTATCAAAATTGTTATTCTCAATTTCCTTTTTTAGACTTTCCGTGAATACTGCAAATGCTCGAAGGAAATTGTCTCTATATTTCTCAGATTTCTGTATGGTTGGAAAATGGAAATTAATTCCGGATGTTTTAGAGATTGTCATAATCATTTCTGCATCTTCCGGACCGTTGATCAGAATTTCATCATAGTCAGGAAGGGCAACACGAGAATCATTTTTATTAAGTCCCAGCGCAAATCCCAGTTTTCCCAGAATATATGAATAATAATCTGCACAATTACTGTAATAGCTGGAAATAGAAGCAAATGCCGAAGAATCCGGGAAAGAAAAGTCAGAGTTGTTGCTCCACCACATTGAATATGTTTCATAGTTCCGGTCACTGTGCTTTTGTTTTTCGGGATTCATACTGAAGCAACTTTCATTAAGACCTTCAAAAGGAATGGTAATTTCTCCTGTTTGCTCTACCGTTTCCGGATCTTTCTGAGCATAGTAGATGACATCTTTGAAACCATCTTCCATGAATAATTTTTTCAGCTCCTGATGATAAGCAGCAGAGGTAGGTCTTTCAAATAAAAAAACCGCATACTTTTCAAAATTATCGATTACAATTCCATTGGTCTTAATAATTCCGCCTGACGAAAGCTTTTCTACACAACAAGTGGTAGCATACTGTTCTTTAGAATCAAAAAAGCCTCCGGAATAGGAAGAAAGTACTTTCGTTCCGACCTTTTTTGATAGGCCTTCGTTAATAGCACCCAATAAAACCAGAGAATTCACCATAAACATCCTTCTGTCAAATACGGCTTCCTCTTTATTACTGTCAAATTTATGAGTGAAGCTGACATTACTGGATAAGAATTCATCCGTAATTTCCGGCCAGTGTGATGGAGCATTGGTGAAAAAAGGATTTCCTTTTTTAGACTCCTCAGTAGTATTTTTTTTGCTATTGTGAGGTTGTTGTTGTTGTTGTTGTTGTTGTTGTTGTTGTTGTTGTTGTTGTTGTTGTTGTTGTTGTTCCGGGGCTTTTTGTTTTTTTACACCGAATAATTTTGAAAAGAAACTCATGTTTTTAGTTTTAAAATAAGCAGTGTAAGATACAAATTTCAGAAAATAATTAAACCGTCCTGAAAAGAACGGTTTAATGATATAATGTTTTAATTTTTTAAAATCTGTATCCCAGAGACAGCCCGCTTCTGAAGCCTGCCCACGGTCCGTCTACTTTTATTCTTGCTCCATTGGCATTGGTTTCCACTGTATATTTCACAAAAGGAATATCCAGTTTTTCTATTTCCTTTTTAAGTTGTGCCTGCATGTCAGGAGTAAGCAGATAATCACTGGTCATGGTGAAATCACCCTTTCCGCTTCCGTAATGGGCACCGGCTATCCAGAAATCAAGCACGAGATTCTGGCTTCTGGTAAGGAAGAATTGTACTCCTACCATCAATCCTCCACTATTTCCTTTGGTATCTCCCTGTCCTTTAAGCGGGACTTGGTAGGTAATTCCATTTGGACCATTATAATCATAATAGAAATCAAAAGTATTGGACGAAACATCAGAATAACGGTAATAGGGAGCAAAATAAAATCCTTTTCCATAACCATGACCGATATAGAATCTCGGTTCTATCGTAAAGTTCGTAGCTCTTACCCTAAGATTTTGGAATCGTTTTTCATCCTCATCTTTCAGAAATGCATTGATGAAAGGAACTTTTCCCTGAGGCATTGTTCCAAAACCGATGTTCAGTGAGAACCATTGGTTGATTGCTCTTTCATAAGATAGATTGATGTTTCTGAACGCATAGGCGGTAACATTGGTTTTGATGATGTTCAGTTTTTCCGTGGGGGGGTTCTCTGTTTCCTGCGCATGGAAGGCGGAAAACAGGAAGCATGAAATGAATAGGACTGCTTTTTTCATGACTTTATATTTTGTGGTGTAAAAAAATAATCAGCAAAAAACGGGCTGAATTTAACATAATAATTAAATTTTATTGGAAAAAGATATTGATAATTTATTATTGTTTGCAAAAATAAATGTAATAGATATCAGAAATAGATTGTCATAATGGTATAATCCCATTTTCTGATATGAAAAAAATGATATATGGTCTTTTCCTTCTTTCCGGAACTTTTATGTTTTCACAGGAGAAGAAAAATGATAGTGCAGATGTTCCGGCAGCAAAAGAAATCCAGGAAGTTATTTTAAAAGCACAGCGTAAAAAACAGTTTGCAGATAAAGCGGTTTATACTTTTGACAAAGAAGCATTAGAAAAGGCACGTTATGCAAAAGATCTTTTGCGTACCCTTCCGGAATTACAATTGGATCCGGTTGCCAATACCATTACCAGCACAAAAGGAGGAACTACATTATTCCTTATTAATGGGATTGAAGCAACAGATCTGCAGATCCGAAGTGTTGCACCCAGTGAAGTGGTAAAAGTGGAGTATTATGATATTCCGCCTGCCAGATGGGCAACCAGGGCGGATACGGTGGTGAATATACTGACCAGATCCACAGAAACGGGATATGTTTTCGGAGCTGATGTATCAAGTGCTTTAAATACAGGGTTTGTGAACGGTTCGGCTTATGCCAATTATACCAAAGGGAAAAACGATTTCGGACTTGAGTATTCTCTTAATCTAAGGGATTATAATGACAGGAGAGTGAACAGTATTTATGATTATCAGCTGGATGGAAAACATTACCGTTCAGATGAGAACAGAAAAGATCATTTTGGATATACTTTCCAGAATATCGCATTGCGCTATACCAGATCGGTTCCTGATGATTATGCTTTTCAGGCCAAGCTGAATATGGACATTTTCAGCAGATTCTCAAAAGGAGTAGGGCAGAGTGTTTTTACGGAAGATAATACCAGAGAAGATCATGCAATGTTTAAAAATAATAGTTCAGACTATGTAATTCCTAAGCTTGATCTTTATTATTCCAAAAAGATGGGTGAAAGAGATGAAATCAGTATTAACCTTGTGGGTTCCCATTACACTACCAATACTTCTGAAACCGCCAAGGAATGGATTATAGGTTCCGGGGTTTCGGTATATGATAACGACATGGTTTTGAAAGCAAAGCAGACGAGTATTGTAGGGGAACTTGCCCATACTCATGATTTTACATCAGGAAAACTGTCATCCGGATATCGTATTTCAAGATCTTCCATCTCCAATGATCTGAATAATCTTGCCGGCTATTCTCAATACAGCGTTAATTATCTGGAGCAGTATTTTTATACAGAATATTCAGGGAAAGTGAATAAGTTCAGCTATCGCTTAGGAGCGGGGCTTACCAATATTCACAATAAAAGTGCAGAAAATACTTTTGATGAATGGACTTTTACTCCCAAAGTGATTCTGGCTTATCAGCTCAAGAATAATCATAATTTACGTTATACAGGAAGTTACAATCCGGTTAGCCCATGGAGTAATGCTTTGAGCAGTAATGTAGTGCAGCTGGCTCCGAATATTGTACAACGGGGAAATCCTTTCCTTGAATCTCAACAGGTTTTCTCAAATAGTCTGACATATTCTTTTAATAATAAGTATTTTGATTTCAATGCAGGGTTATTCTACCGCTATACCAACAGAGTGATCAATCAGTACTATGTTCAGGATGATATGTTGGGAGGATATGCATTAACATATGAAAACGGGAAAAACGGACAGAGATACGGCATACAGCTTACAGGTTCTTATAAGCCTTTCGGGAATAGTCTGCTTGTCATAAAAGCGGTAATAACACCTACTTCGGAAACGGTAAGAACAAGTAAGGGAGTATTAATCAAGAATGATTATCTGGGGAATTTTTTTGAACTCTCTTCAGAATATAAATCTTTTTCCGTTCAATATCAGTTTAACCTGCCTGTTTATAGCCTTAACGGAGCATTTCTTAATACCAATGAGAACCAGAATCATATTTTTATAAGCTACAAACATAAAAACTGGACGTTTTCCACGGGAATGTACTGGATCGGGATGCCTTCTGAATATAAAACGAAAAGCTTGCCGGAAAGCTTGGTTGATTATAAAGTCCACACGCAGATTATGAACAATAAGTCAATGTTTATTTTAGGGCTAAGCTATGATTTTTCCAAAGGGAAAAAAACTGAGATTCAACGTAAGCTAAACAATGAAACAGCTCCGGCTGCTACTTTTTAAATGTGATATTGAGTGGTTATAAAAATCCCCGCTCATTTGTAGGAGCGGGGATTTTGCTTTTATTATTTCTTGATGAATTTCGTATTCTTGCTGTCACCAGCATTTTTTCCACTGACTTCAATAAAATAAGAAGCAGGAGGAAGGTCTGAGATCTGAATATTCCCGGATTTCATATCTGAAGTTTTAATCAGCTTTCCATCCAGACTGTAAATATTAGCTTTGGTATAATTTTCAGTATTTCCTTTAAAACCAATAAAATCCTGTGCCGGATTTGGATATACAGTAAGGTTTTCTTTTTTTACAGCATTGCTGATGGCCAGAAAAGTTTCACTTAATGCCTGTGCACTTGATGTAGATTGGTTAATTCCAAGTAAAGGGACGCTGATGTTTCCGTTAGTAGTGTTTAGTAACGCATATCTGTGAGATGCATCATAATAAGCATATGCTGTATTGGTTACAGCTCCTATCGGATTTGAATAAGCAATATCAAAGGATGCATATAGATTAAAATTCTGAGTATATTTTACTCTAAGAACATTGCTGTACGTTTGATTTCCTACAATCAGTGTTCCATATGCGTCAGCCTGAGTAGACAGGGTTCCGCTGAACAACCCATTGGCAACAGATGAGGAAAAAGTTCCTTTAGCATTATCGTTTTGAGCAGGCCCGTAAGCCGTAGGATAATTATTATAAGTTCCGTTATCTACGGAAAAATTTAAAGTGGCCTGCGGATTAACAATTCCTGTAATTTCCAGTTTGGTTGCAGAAGCTTTATAATAGATGGTTGTAGTTCCGTCAGCCATTTTTATGGTAGTTCCCGGGAAAGTACTGATCTCAGTAGAAGTAGGAGCAGAATAGGTAGTTTGTGAAGCCGCTCCCATTGTAAGACTTCCATTTGAAAATGTAACATTTGCTCCTAATGCAGAATTGTCTACAGTTCCATTCACCGCATTATAGTTGACAACATCTCCGGAGATCGGATCGTTGGATGCTTTGGTAAGTGTGATTTGTGCTGAGAAAACTGCGGAAGTTCCGAGTAAAATGAGGAGAGTTTTTTTCATGGTCAATTTTTTGTTAAAATTAATTAAAAATAGTATTTAATTTTAATTTAACTTGTTTTTAATTAAATATTTAAATAAAACAGCCGGCTGATAAGTTCAGCCGGCTGTTCTGTGCGTTCAATAGATTAAAGTTTAGTTGCTGAGGATTATTTTACGATATGCGTAAATATCCTCAATGGTAACTACGCTCATTCCTTTTTTTATGGCAAAATCAACAATCTCAGGAAGTCTTGCCATAGAACCATCCTCATTAGTCAGTTCACAAAGCACGGCATCATCTCCAAGATTGGCCATTTTTACAAGATCTACACTGCCTTCCGTGTGGCCTCGTCTCTCAAAAACACCTCCTTTTCTGGCAATCAAAGGGAAAACGTGTCCCGGGCTTGCGATATGTTCTGCCTGAGCATCTGATGCTACTGCTGTTCTAATCGTTGTTACACGGTCTTTTGCAGAAACTCCGGATTCTACACCTTCTCTGGCTTCAATAGAAATGGTAAATGCAGTCTGATTTTTTGAATTGTTGTTTTCCACCATCGGACGAAGGTTGAGGTGGCGGCTTTTTTCTTCAGAAATACACAGGCAGACAATGCCGCTGCATTCGCGGATTAAAAGTGCCATATCCTGTTCTGTAATAGTGGATGCGGGAAAGATGATATCACCTTCATTTTCACGGTTTTCATCATCTACTAAAAGAATCCCTTTTCCCTTTTGTAAGGTTTGAAGTGCTTTTTCTACACGTTCTGCGGAGGTTGCTCCAAATTGTTCTAATAATTTTTCCATGTTATTTTACTTTTAAAAGTTAAAATAGTCTTCGGTACATGGAAATGAAATACGACACAACAAGAACCCATAAGGAATCTTATTGATCATCTCATTTTCTTCTCCCATCCAGACTTTAACTGTCGGTTCCGGAATTTCACCAGATCAGTCCCTTCAATTGAAAGGAGTCGCGGACTGTAACCGCCGGTAGGGAATTTCACCCTGCCCCGAAGAAAACTTATACTAAGTTTTGCTGTATGTTGTAATTTAAATTTTTATTTCATTGAATCGATTTTAACGCACAGACTGCTAATTTCGGGAAGTTTTTTGAAATGAAAAAAGAATTGTGGAGAAAATAAGAACATTTGGTATTTAAGAGCAAAGAATTAAAATAAACTGGTATTTAGGAAAGGCAGTTCTTCAGGTTGAGGATGATTTCTTATATCGATAAACTTTCTGAATTCAGGAGAATCATCACAAAAAATAATATCCAATGTAAAACGGTTATTTCCATACAAACCTCTATGGATCATGTTGGCAGAAAAAATAAGCAGGTCCCCTCTGTTAAGGGGAACTTTTATTCCGGTATCAAGATCATCACAGGGAGTTCTCCCATTCATCGAAAGTCTTGTTTCCAGTTCTTGCGGCGTATCCCACTTTCTATGAGTTCCAGGAACAAGTTCAATCCCGGGCTCAGACCGAAAAGGAATTCTGAAATGGAGTACGTTTTGTGTTAAAATACTTTCTTTCTGTTGTTCCATATTCATTTCTGTGTATTGAATATCCCGATGCCAATAGTTGTTTTGTCTCTTGCTGAGTGGATCAAAAAACAACTGGGTATTCAGGAATACCGCTTTACGAGGGAAAATATCACTTACGATATCTGAAATCTTTTTTTGAGAAATAAATTTAAAAATAGCCAGTCTTTCTTCATTACTGATCCATTTGCTGGAAGTAATGCTGTGGCTGTTAATGGCTCCGGATTTATATTGAGAATCATTAGCCTGCAGCCATGTCTTATGGAATCTGGTAAGAATACTTTCCAGGTGCTGTAATTCTTCTTCGGAAAAAATATTTTTTAAATAAATATATCCGGATTGATGATAAGAGTCTTTCATTTTCTTAGAATTTTGTCCATTGATTTTCCCTTTGCCAGTTCATCAATAAGTTTATCCAGGTAACGGATATTTCTCATGAGTTCATCTTCAATTTCTTCCACACGATATCCACAGATCATTCCTTTTATTAATGAAACATTAGGATTCATGTGAGGGGCCTGATCAAAGAAGATTTTAAAATCTGTTCTATTGTCTATTATCTGCTGTAAATCTTTCTCATTATATCCGGTCAGCCAGAATATAATCTCATGAACTTCTTCTCTGGTACGTCCTTTTTTCTCGGCCTTCTGAATATAGTGGGGATAAACACTGGCAAAAGCAGTTGTAAAAATTCTGGTATTCTCCATAGCTTTATTGGGGATGAAGATTAAACCAGCTTTTTAATAACCTGATCCAATATGATATTGAATTCTTGTGGTTTCTCCAACATTGGATAATGACCAACTCCTTCAATAGTTACATAATCATAGTTTTTCAGGTATTTCCGGTTGCCTTCCAGGTTGGTGGGAGAATCATCAGAATTGATAGCAATGACTGGGATCTGCATTTTTTCTGCAAATTGGTTAAAGTCAGTTTTGTATAAAGGTCTGAGAGCATTGATTGCCATTTCAGGTTCATTCTGAAGGAATTCTTTTTGTATTCTTTCTTTTACTGCCAGCGGAGTTTCCTCTGTAAAAAGAAATTGAGGAAGAAGGTTTTCCACAGCATATTTGTAATCCTTGCGGTATGGGGTAAATAATACTTCTTCAGCTTGCTCTTCCGTGAATGATTCCTCTAAATTTTTCAGGGTATCAATGAGCACAAGGGCTTTTACCTTTGGGATTTGTAAAGAAGCCTCCAGAACATAAGCTCCCGACATGGAGTGTCCTACAAGTATAATTTCCTGTGAGTTGATGGCATCTGCTACCGCTTTTATATCATCTGCATATCCGGCGCTTGTCCAATCCTGTCTGGAAGAATCTGATTTTCCGTGCCCGGCCAGATCCATCTGTACCATATGGTATTGGTCTTTGAAATATTCCTGTTGATCATTCCACCACTCTGTGTTGCCAAGCCATCCGTGAATAAAGATTAATGAAGTGTTTCCGTTTCCGGATTCTTTGTAATGAATTTTCTGGCCGTCTGAGGATACTGCATATTTTTCCATTGAATTAATTTTTGATGAGGTGTATTTTCAGTTGATAAAGAAAGGTAATAATTTTATTTGAAAGAAATTCGTTTTTCATGATAACCATCAATGTTTATTGTACTTTCCTTTAATAAAAGAGGATTGAGATTTCCCGTTTTTTCTGCTGTAAATTTAAAACTCATAATACTTAACTTTTCATGAGGCCGGGAAAGTTGTTCTTTTTTTACGGAATAATTTCCATCCGGGCTGATTCTGATTGTATCACTCGCTTCTTCAATAAAAGTCTGTACATTTTTATCCTGTTTATTTTCCAGTTCAAGACTTTTATAAACATACAGCATATTCACATCATGCAGTTCTGACCAATGAATGGTAAAATCCTTGTCTAAGGATGCCGGATCATTGGCAATAATCTTTTTTGGATTGCTTAGTTTTAATGTGGGAACACTTCCCAAAAAGAACTTTTTACCGTTAGCCAGTTGCATTTCCAGCTTATATTGTCCATTTTTAGGAACTACATTCTCAATACGGTAATAGTAATTCAGAGCATAAGAAATATCATGTATAATCTTATACTCAACTTTTTGTTGATTAACCCAAATTGTAATGGCATCACTGCCTATTCTTTTTCCATTTTTATCATATAAAATGACCGAAACTATATTATCCTGCTGATTAGACAGACTTTGGTAAATTTCTATTTCTGCCTGTATCTGGGAAACATCAGTAATGGTTGAAGCGGGAACCGGCCCGGAACAAAAACTCAGCAGAAAACTGCTGAATAACATGAGAAGAACAGAGATGATCTTTTTCATAATCAGGAGATGTGATTTTGTGTAAGTTAAATTACAAAAATGTATCATAACAGAAATGAGGAATTGATGATTTATCCTTCTTTATAATTTTGTAGGTGCTGTTAAAAAAGTTTTCCCCAAAGTATTTCTTCATTGTGGATAACTTTTTTAACGTGTTCATTAAATCATTAAATAGAGTATCCAGAGATAAGAATAAGTGGGGATAAGTTATTCACATTAGTTTTCCACAGTATTTTTGAATGTTGAAAATAATAAAAAATGGATATGTATTTTAAATAATTGAATAACAGTAGTTTGTGTGATTTGTTCTGTTAGATTAAAAACTTATCCATAGTTTATCCACATAGAATATAGTCAATAAAAAACTTATCCACATTTTTTTATACATTGTGGAAATTGAATAAATTTTATTTTAATGTATTGTAAATTATCTAGTTATTGTAATTGAAAGGGGATAAATTATGTTCTATTTCAGGATATTGTGGATAACTATATAAAAAGAATATAGAATACGGGCAAAACTGTTCTTTATGATCTTGAAAACTCGAAATAAAATGATCTAAAAGATTACTGTTTATCCTTATAAATATTCCAGAAGTTAAAATCTGTCATAGGGGCGTCCGTAATTCCTACGTTTCTGCCCATAGTTACAATTTGTCCTCTATGGTATGTTCCGTGAAGAATAGCATGCTGGATATATTCATATTTTGAAAAATCTCAATGGAACCATTGAGATTCAATTTTTACATTTTTGGACAGATCTTCCTCGGAAAGGGTTTCCACATAATCCACCAGCTTTTGTGAATTATTTTTTATCGCATTAAATACTTCTTCTTTACCGGCTGCTGCAGTAGTTTTTTCAAAATCGAACTCGTTGTTTTCTGCAATGTGGCTCCACCAGTATTCCTGGGTCTGCCAGATGTGGTGTAACGTTTTTAAAATGGTGGGAAAACTTGAAATGGTTTCCTGGTTAAGCTGTTCGTCTGATTTTGTAGAAAGCCAGTCGATGTATTTATTGACTACCCAGTTATTGTACTGAACACTTTTGGTTACTAATGTTTTTAAGCTCATACTATTAATATTTAATTGGTTTTAAGAGAATGGTTATAGTCCGAAATGACGGTCTTTGCTTGTGTTTTCAGGATTAATGAGGGCCTTGTTGCTATAAGTTGCCGCTTCAAATTCACTGATATTCACCGAAACAAAGGAGACATCGGGAAGCAGTTCTGAAAGCCGGCTGCTGATCTGCTTTGAAAGCGCTGCTTTTTGTTCAGTATTCCGTCCTTCCATAATGTGCCCGAAAACATGCAGAAAACTTGTCTTATGGTTTCCTAATCGGTAATACTCATAGGGCTGAAGCCTTACTTTAATATCGTTCGGTGCAAATAAACCGGTTGATTCTGCAACTTCATATACAGCATTCATGATTTCATCAGGAGTTTTCTCCTGAAGAATATTCTGTGAGCATTCTATGATAAAGTGAGGCATAAAAAATAGGGTATGTGTTGATTTTGAGTGATATAAAAATAAGAAAAATATAAATCCGTTATCAAAATAAAAACCGCTCTTTTTACGGAACGGTTGAAAATTTATATTTATTGAGCAGATTTTTTAATACTGTAATGAGGTTTTACTTTATTCGTCATATCCAGAACAATATCATAACTGCCGTCTTCCTCTATCTGAAAATTATAAGCATCCATAGCAATATCTTTACCGTCATTATTCAAACCGAAATTATAGCTCCAGTCATTGTCAGCTCTGAATTTGAATCCTCCTTTTTTCAATGTACAGTTGTTAAGAAAATAAAGATCCGGATTTTTAGCATCGGTCTGGAGTGGAATGTCTTTGCCGTCCCAGCCGGAAGGAGTCGCATCTCCTATCATTCCCCATGAAATATTTCCGGTTATCCTTTTCCCTGTTTTTACTGTCCCATCCCGAAAGTGGATAACAAGTGAGTTTATTGCTCCTGTTTCATCAGGCTGAAATGTAAATGTGAAGTTTTTATCTAACTGATATAAAGTATCCGAAATGGGTAATAATGAATATTGCGAATAATTTTTTTCTCTGAAGATCAGCAATCCGTCTATACTATCAACAAAGAAAGTGGTATTTCCGTCCGAATAGATCCCGGCTAGTTTTTTTTGATTCTGAGCGTCAGGCTTTCCGGTCTTTGGAATACTGTAAGGTTTATCATAAAGTATACTTTCAATCTGAGGAATAATGAAATCCGTATGTGATAAATTAGAATTTGAAAGTACAATAAGGCAGATGTCGTCATTCAATACCCTGTAATATCTGCTTCGATAGCCCGGCCCGCCGCCATCATGGCCAACTCTTTTTTTTCCAAACAAATCCGAGGTATCAAATCCCAATCCATAATGATCGTTGAGGTAAGGTGTAAACGCTTTATCAAGAGTTTCTTTTTTCAGAATCTTATCATTTTTCAGTGCTTCATTGAAGGTAAAAAGATCTTCAATGGTAGAATACATGGCTCCTGCTGCAAAAGGATGATCAGTTTTAAAACGTAGTGCTTCGTTGGAAAGATGGGTGGATAAGAATTCATATCCAAAAGCTTTGTTCTTATTGGTAACACTATTGAAATGGAATCCGGTGTCAGCCATTTGTAACGGTTTTAAAATATAATTTTCTATGGCTTTATCGTAGTTTAAACCTGTAACTTTTCTGATGATATATCCAAGAATATAATATCCGGAATTGGAATAATCCCATTTTTTGCCCGGTGAAAAGTTCAATGGTTTTGCGGAAATATATTGTATAAATGTTTTTTCATCTACCGTATACTCAGAGTTTGTTTCATTGGGGATTCCCGAAGTATGGGAAAGGATATTGGCTAAGGTGATGCTATCTCCTTTTGGAAAGTCCGGATAATATTTAGAGAGCTTGTCGTTCAGAGACAATTTTCCCTGTTCTTCCAACTTGAGAAGAACAATTGCAGTGAACATCTTTGTTGTTGAAAAAATTCTGTAAAGACTTTTGTTGGTATTCTTTTCTTTTTTAGGACCATTTCTGTAGCCATAACTTTTTTCGAAAATAATTTTTCCTTTTTCAGCAATAAGAACAGATCCGCTGAACTGGCCTGCACTTTCATAGGTTTTTAATAATTTTTCAATTTGTTCGGTTTTTTGGGAAAAAACAGGATGTACCGCCAATACTAACAGAAGGCAGGTTAAAAGAGTTCTCATGTATTTTTTTTTAGATAAGACAATTGCAGAAGGATTGGTATTACATGCTGTTAAGTAAGTCATGTTTGAAATAGGTAGTTTTTTAGGTTTTGTTTTAGTCCTATATTTCTTTAATTCTATTGATAATCATATCTGCTATTTTTATTTCAATGGTATCAGGGATGGTGGATTATTATGAAGTTATTCTTTCGTATAGTTTTGTTTTCTTAAGTCCGAAATTATTAATTCTAATTGTTGGTGATTCTATTTCCCATGAAGGAAGATGGTTGGAAAGCTGATCTGCCAGTTTTATAATTCCCGGGGTCACATCATTGTCAAATTCATAGCTCTCTGTATCAGTAATAATTTCCAGTCCGGATTGGTATTCGTTAAACATAGACGGAATTCTGAATGAATATACAGAAACAATTTCCTCCCATTTTATCAATTTTGTTGATTTTTCTTGTTTGATGTAAAAACCATTATCCGTATACTGAAAAATCCCGTCATGCTCATGTAGTTTATCTGTTTCTTTTTCAATGTGTTCATAGCTTTTATCTTCAGGGAAGTAGAGCTTTGCAGCTGAAAATATAATTACCAGGAAACACAGAAAAATAATAGAAAAGGAAATATTTTTACTGTCAAAAACAGGATAATTAAAAAGCGTCAGAAGTAAGAGCAGGACACTTGTCACAATAATTATTTTCATGTTAAATTTTTTCAAAATATTTACCCTTGAACTGATACCGGACTCTCTCATCGGTAATTTTAGAATCATCAAGAATTAAAGGGATACTGATGATCTTCTCCTTAGGATTATACTGGATTTTCAAATTATCGAATGTTTTAAGACTTACCGGATGAATTCTGTTGGGAGAAGCTGTAAAATCCAGTTCAAAATCCAACTCATTCTTGATGCCTGCCGGGGTTTTGATCAATTGAGTATTGCTGTTCAGTTTTTCGTTTTCAATGGAGAAAACTTTTAGTGTATGATAAGAAAGTGCATTACTGTATATCGTTGTATTTTGTACAAGATAATATTTCTTATTTTGTGATGGGAGATCATTGATCTTGTAATACATGGACTCCGGGTCCTGTTCCATATCACTTTCTGAAATTTCAGAGTATACCTTCTTATTGGATTCGTACTGAAATACATTTCTGTAAAAGCGCATCGTTCCTCCGGTTTGAGTATCCCACGAATAGATCCTGAATTTCCCATCTTCTGAAGAGCTTATAAACAAACCGTTTTTTCTGAGTGATTTGAAATTGTATCTTAAACTTTCAGGATTGGAAGCGGTATAGTAATGTAGTAATTTCTCAAACTTTCTGTTCGCTGCATAAAGAGAATCATAGGCGGATGGGTTCTTATTGCTGACAGCATCATGCCAGTACTGAATTTTTTGAAAAGAATGATCCAGCTTTTTTTCAACAATGGAAATGTTTTGATCAGGTACGCTGCAGGAAGCTGTTATGAAGAGGATAATTCCCAATGCTTTTTTCATGGCTGTGAAGTAAATGAGTTTATTTTTTGCTTTTTAACTGAAATACATTTCCCTCAGGATCCGTTCCGTCGCATAACCAGAAAGGATAGTTTTCAAATGTTTTGATTTCCCTCATCTGAATATTTTTGGATAGCAGTTCATTCCGTGCTGTTTCTATATCAATGTCAATATCAAAAACAATTTTAGTATTGTTATCAGATAGATGAGCTTCATTTATTTTTGCGAGATACTGATCTCCCATCTGATGTAATCCGATATGAGCTCCTCCGGCATCAAGTAATGCCCAAACTGGATCTTCCTCCAGCACTTTCAGATTAAAATTATCTGTATAAAAGTTTCTGAGTAATTGTACATTTTTTACGTACAAGATAATGGTTCCGAGGTGAGCATTCATGTTTTATCAGGTTTGAGTTCTGTTTTGTAGTATAAAACTATCTTTCTGTCTTACGGATGAAATCAGCAATAGCTTTTACAAATTGTTTATTTTCTTCATAGTATAGAATATGTCCTCCGTTGATTTTCACAACCTGTTTATTAGGAAATAAAAAAGAATTATAATGATCTTCTCCAATGGAATGATCTTTCGTTCCGGTAATAACCAGAACAGGTGTTGCAATAGATTGGGTGATTGGGGTATAATCCTGCCAATATTCCTTTATTGAAAAAGCTTTTTGGGCAAAGTCGTATGTACTTGGATTTTTGCTGTCGATGCTATTTAATAATTCAATGTTTTGCTTATGATCAGAGAGCATTTTGTAGTCTAATCCTTTCTTAGCCAATGCATTTTTTGCTTTGATAAAATCCGGTAATAAGGTAGAATCTGTAATTTTAAAATCGGTATTCATCAGCTCATTCATATAATTGATTTGCTGCTGCAGAGAATACTTCAGGTTCAGTGTACAGTTAGCTAAAATGATTCCCTTCACATGATCCGGATATTTTAATGCATAGCTGGTGGCCAGAACTCCCCCAAAGGAATGCGCTAAAAGATAGACTTTATCCGCTCCGTACTGTTTTCTGATCTCTTCGATATCTTCTATCATTCTGTCCGGAGAGTAATTTCCATCCGGGGAATTATCAGATTTACCACTTCCTCGCTGATCATAATAAATCATACTAAGATCAGATTCCAGTTTGTTTCCTCCTAAATTTTCAAATGATGCACTCCATGCGCCCGGACCTCCATGAATAAAAATGCAGACAGGACCGCTGCCGGATTTTTTAGTATATAATTTTACATGATCGCTGGTGGTGATAGAGGAGACTTTTTTATCCTGAGCTTTTGTGTTATAATTTAAAGCGAATAAAATAAGGAAGAAGATTTTTAACGTTTGAGTCATTATTTTTTTATGGTATTATGCTCTGGTAAATGAGCATAGCGAAAATAAAGATTTAATGGTAAAGATTCAAATTTAAAATTATTCAGTTTCATTATAAGAATTGACTTTGTATATCAATTGAAATTGTATAGTATCTTTCCTGGAATGTGGATATTTTTCGTTATTAATCTCTTTTTCAAATTCTTTCATGATTTCTAAATCAATATCATCTTTAACTGCGAATTCAATTTCATTTTTCTTCTTTCCCAACTTGAATTGAACCATTATTTTACCTTCCTTCTTAGAGTTTTTAAATAAAGAATCAAAAATTCTATTGGTTTTTTCCACAACCGATTGAATATCCGTCACTGAAGAATTGGCTTTTAATTCCGGATCGCCGCTTAAAAAGATTATTTTTTCAAGTTTGGTTTCTTTGTTTCCTTTATCGACTATATGGGTTTCATTGCCATTTTGATAAGTTTTAAAAGTTCCGTCAGTTGTATACACTTTATTATCAATAGGATTATTATAAGCATTTTTGAGGGGGAATTCATCCAGCCATAATAACTTCAGGTTGTCTTTCAGGAAATTTAAAATGTACCGATGTTTTTCGGTTTGCAGAATAAGTAAAGGCTCATCAATATCAAATGAAATGGTTGACCAGTAATATTTTAATTCATCTTCATTGGCTTTTCGTATCTGATAGTTTCCGGAAAGGTCTTTTCTTACTGCATCCCATATTTTTTTTGAATCATCCAGTTTGGCCGCTGCTTTTCCTTCTACTTCCATGCCGTCAATATGAAAAATAACATTCCCTGGTATATTATTTAAATCTTCAATATTTTTAAACCTTTTCCAAAGTGTTGGACCTATTATTAAATTATCTCCCAGGAAATCATACTTCGTTGTATTCGTTAGACCTTCATTAAGTAATTTTTTTGCTTTTTCGTTGACCTTATCATCAGCATAACGGTAAGTAATACCATTCGGAATGGTTATTTTTTCTGTGATTTGTGCTTTTGCAGTATTGATCAGTAATAAAGGAAGTAAAAGGAATTTTATTTTCATGTTTTTTATAGCCCTGTTTGGTTATCTTAGATTGTTGTTTACTTTCTTCTGATACAAGAAAATAAAAAAATATTTATTTTTTATCAATGGATATTTTTCCAGTATTGTCTTTTGTTTCAATAAATGAAACTGTCCAAGGAATTATCTCTAAATCTTTTATTGGCTCATCTTCGCTAACATAAAGGAACTGAGAGGGAATTTGATCTGATTGTTTGTCAATTCTAAATTCATTATAATGTATTATTAACTTGATGAGACCATGTCCGATATAAGGAGATTCAATTTTAAAATTATATAAATTATTTTCTTTTCCCACGATTTTCTTTTCAAAGAAGATGGTGTGATTTTCCTTTAGGCTAATACGATAAGAGTTTCTGGATACCTTAGAAAAAGTGTCTTTAAGTTCGTCAATTAAATTATTTAATCCTTCTTTAGAATCTTCATAAATTAAGCATCTAAATTGTTTCAAATCGAATGGAATATACTTTGTGTCTTGAGAAACAATAATTACTTTTTCCATGTCTTTTATTGCATGAACAAGTCCCAGTTCATAAAAAACGTTTGCATTTAAGTCCGTTAAATCAGCGATAATAAATTCTGATTCCATAATTTGATCTAAAATACTTTGAAGGATATGAGGGGTGTGAATGTCATCACCTCTAACGCAAATCAAATTAATTTCTTCAGATTGAATTGAATCCTTAAATGCTTCATATACTTTATTGAATTTCTCTGCAAAGGGCATAATTAAAAAACAAGTTCCCTTATTAATTTTACTCTTCTTTGTTTCAAAATAATTTTTTGGATACATAGGTGTGTTATATTTGGTTTTAGTAATAAAGTTTATATGTTATGCCGACAATTTAGGGATAGTGAAGGTCATATTTTTTGTAAAGAAAGAATGAGCTCGCTATAAGGACGAGATGCTTTATTAGTAAAATCAAGATACTGTAGGGATTCTAATCTGGGATGAAGGGTGGTTTGTTTAAGCATTATGGGAAAAATTTTTTTGTTTTTTCCCCATGCATAAGCCCATTCATAGGTTACATATTCTGATTTTCTTGCTTCTGGTGTCATTATGACTATAACAGCCTTAGACCTACTTATTCCATCATCAATTTCCTGCCTCCATTCTTGGCCAATTTTCAATTTCTCACTATCTATCCAACAATTAATATTTGCTTTTTCTAATTTAAGCTTTAAGAGTTCAGCAAAATCAGAATCATCGTGACTATGTGAGATGAAAATCAATTCCTGTTTATCTTTAATAGAAATATTAGATTGATTTGTTTTGTATTTATTTTGTAGAATAATACTTTCAATAGTCTCTATAATACTGTTGAGGGTACGTTCTAATTCCAAGTCATTTAATTCTGATATTGATAAATCATTTTTAGGAAATATTCTATTTCCTACAATCCATTTTTTTGATGACCAATTCGTAGGGGTATAGATTATAGGTATTATATATTTATTATTTTTATCAGCTAATTCATTTAATGTATCTTCGATGATATCTTTAGTTGAAGCTAAATAGTCAGGTGTTACTATGCAGATGATAATATCAAAATCGTATAATCTATCTGCAATTTGGCCATTTGTTAGATCCGTACCATCACTAATTATTTCGTAATTAAAAATTGACACATTTTCTTTATTGAAAATGCTAAGTCTACGAATTATTTTTTCTGCAAATTGTCTATCCTCAAATAGGTAGTCTATAAATAGATTTATAGTTTTTGATTGTTGTTCCATGTTGTTTAGTTTTTTAAGTCTATAGATATTTTAATGTGAAGATCATGATTTAAAGACAGATCATGAAAATGTAATCGGAAAGTTTTTTCTATACAAGTATAATTAGATGTATTTATAAATTCTATTATTAGAATTTTGTTCATTCTTGATTACATAACGGTATAAACTAAGAACCTAATATTTCCAATACCCTTTTTTGTGCCATTTTATAAGCTTCAGTATTCTTTCTGGAAATATATCTTACATATTTATTAAGTTGCAGTTCATTTGTTAATTTTTCGTTTCCGAGTATTCCCATTTTTAATATTCTATCTTTTTCTAGTTGTGTTATTTGAATAAATAAATTATCAATATTTGTGTTTTTTTCTATAGCATCAATAGCATAGTTTAGTGCTTCTTCTTCAGCAAAAGAAAGATCATTAAGAGTACCTAGCTCTGTAAGTAATGTCTTGCGATTAATATCTCTTGAATTTGCAATTCTTTGAATTATGCTTAAACTATGTTGTATTGATAATTCATCGGATTGCAAGAACATATTCTTAAGTTTTGTAGAATTTAAGGCATCTAATCCCAGATGTTCTTGTAATACATTTTTTAAATCATTAATTTTTAAGTCACTAATTTCAAAAGATTTGCATAGACCTATTTCAAGGGATTTAATTAATTTAATAATCCCATCTTCTTCTGCTAAGTTCGCTATATGATATTGTTTTAGATGTCTAGGGATATCACATTCTCCTAACATTGTTGGAATAATATAAATTTGCCCTCCTGGAATAAATTTGGCAGTTTCTATTGCGTAATGTTGCTCTTTATGAATAAATCCTCTTCTTTCACTAGATTTACGAGAAATAATTAACAATAAGATTTTAGTGGTTTTTATTTCATCTTCAATAGCTTCTTCCCATCGTTCCCCAGGTAATAAATCGTAAACGTCAAACCATGTCTTAATATTAAGACTATTTAGATAGTCAACGAGCTTTTGGACGAAAAAAAGGTCTTCTCTTCCGTAAGAGATAAACACTTCAGTTTTAGATGGTTTCATAGTATTAGTTTTAAATAGTTAAAAACTGATATTCATAGGAGATAAAAGATGTATTAGTCCAATTTTAGTACAAGCTAATTCATACTTTTCACCCCGCATAATTTAAGAAAAAAAATCACGTGAAAGTTTGGCGTTCAAATATTAATCATAGACTAACTGAAAATAAAATGATGGGTAGCAAGATTTTCATGGTATATTTTGGGATAAGGCTTATCATTTTCTAAAATGAATTTTTACTCTTTCTCAATTCAAAGAATTTAATAATTAAAAATAAAGATCCCCAAATCAAAAGACCGATAATGATAACGTTGTTTAGCTTTTCTTATTTGATATATGATTCCCACGAGCAATCCTGTAACACCTCCGAGATACCCAAAATTATGAATAGATCCTACGTTGATATAATTTTGTATTTCCTGAGTTTCAAGAGGAATATACCAATCAATATTTTTAGGGCTTAAAAATAAAATTGAATAGAAATATCCCAAGATTCCAGATATGAAAGCAATGCAGAGATTGATCAATATAGACTTTACAGTTATGCTAAGGATATGTATGGTATCAAAAAATAATGAAATGAAAGCATAGGCAATTCCTAAAAATAATCCTACCCACCATGTTGCTAAGAACCCTACGATTCCTACTTTTATTCTGGAAGCTAATTGTAATTGTTCAATTTCAAATTGTGGAAACTTAAGTAAGGTATAATATTCAGGAGAAATGCTGAAAGTAATCTGATCATGAATGATGCCATATGCCCCGGCAAAGAGAATGGAAATAATGATAATAAGAATAAAGTTGAATAACTCTCTCATGAAATTTGACTGGCTAAGTAAGGTTATAGTTTATAAGCCTAATTTACGTATTAAATCATCAATGTGATAAGGACTGAATAAAAATTCAGCCCATTAATCGGTTAAAAAAAGATTTGATAGATTGTAAAGAAAGCATTATTCTGATTCCCATCCGATAGAGAATATTATTTTGGTATTGTAAAAATGTATAGATTTCATCAGGATGATGATACTGTTGAGGGATTCTTTTATTGAGAATTTTCCGTATTCCTCTTCGGATCATTGTTTCTAAAATTATTTTTGAAAAAGATTCTTTTGCGCTTTGTTTGGATTCTTTTTGTGATATACCATTAGAGTGGGTTCTGTAACGGTATAATATTTTATTGATAAATTTAGCATGGCCTACTTCCAGTATTTTGAGATACAAATCCTGATCAACAGCATTAGAAAGAGCTGCATTGATCCCTGTGGTTTTTAAGTAAGCTTCTCTTTTAAAAGTGAAAAAATGGGATACTTCAATGTGGGTATTGAAAAAATATCTGTTATTGTAAATCTGTTTACTGTTTTTAAAAACATGTACTGAATTTAAAAATTCATCACAAATCATAAATTTTGAATAAGCGGCAACAATTTTTGTATTACGTTCAAAAGCTTTTACAGAAAGTTCTAATGCTTGTGGATACACAGCATCATCAGGGTCAATAAAACCACAGATGTCACCGGAGGCGTAGTCTATGCATTTTCTTTTTGTATAGCCACATCCTTTATTAGTTGTTTGGGTGTATACTTTAAATCGGTCATCATTCTTGGTCAAAGCGTAAATAGTTACAAGGGAATCATCAGTAGAAGCATCATCCACAATGATGGCTTCCCAGTTCTGATAGGTTTGAGTAATTAGTGAATTATAGCACTCTTTAAAATATTTCCCATTATTATAATGTGCAATAAGAACTGAGAATTTCATCATATCATTATTTTCGTAAACTTCATACGGTGAAAAACATAACTACCTATATCAGATAAATATTAAGATACCTTAGTATCATTATATTTTTAGAATTCAGATTTTTTATCGATGTTAATAACAGGAAGCTTTGTGTTTGTTTTACGAATATAAAATTCAAACCCCTAAGCTGTGTGAGTTTAGGGGTTTAATTGTGTTATGAAAAAGCTGAAATTTTTATCTAAAGTGTTAACTTATAAAAATTCAACTTGTTGTAATATAATGTTTTATTGTTTTTTTTGTGTTGATTTTTCGAATGCGCAAAAAATACAGGATTTGATCATTTATTATTATCTCACAATTCTAATCTGCTGTAAAATTCCTTTTTCATTTTTAAAAGTAAAAATATAGGTTCCAGGTCGTACTCTGGATAAATCTATCGTTTTATTATAATAGGCAAAACCTTTAATGATCTGGCCTCCATCTGTTGAGTAAACAGTGTATTCAAATTGATTGCTGTTATTTTTATTACTGATTACAAACCCATCTCTGGATGCATTGGTATAAACCTTTGTTTCCAGTACACGATTCTTAGTGGGTGTATTCACTGCGAGTACACTATCGCTGATATCTGCTGCCTGTATGCTTTTGATGGATGATTTGGTTAAAGATGTAGTACTTCCTCCGATGATGTATAGTTTATTGTTATATACTTCCGCTGCAGCATGTCTTCGTGGAATCATATTGGATGACAACTGATGTAATTTATTAGTTGTAGTATCAAAATAAGCCATAAAAGTTTGATTATTATAACCTCCTGCAATAAAAATCTTATTACCAGATACTGCTAATGAGTGGCCTGATATACCGGCTGGCATTGTATATTGCTTAATCCAGAGATTAGCGTTGAGGTCGTAAACATTAACCAGACGGGATGAGGTACCGTTAAAACCCCCAATGACATAAAGCTTATCATTCACAATTTTACCCTTTGCTTCTCTGGCTGTGGGCATATTGGGTAACGGGTGCCAAGTATTGGAAGCAATATCATAATATTGGAATCTATCAGAAAATACAGTGCTTTTGGCTCCGTTTAGTCCGCTGCCACCAAACACATATATTTTACCATTATAGATTGCAGAACCTGCATTTCCTGTATAGGAATGATTAACAGCGCCTTTCGTTATGGTATTAGTTGCAAGGTCAAAAATTTCAAGGTGGCTGTTTCCCCAACCATTAAAAATATAAATTTTATTATTGTAAGTCTCCGAGTTAGCAAATTTTTTGGGAATCAGCGTGGAATTGAGAACACTCCATTTGTTATCAGTAATATTATATTTTTCAATAAAGTTCGCATTACCGCCGTTTTCCTGGTATCCATTGCTCACATAGATATTATCATCCACAATTACACTGGTTATAGCACCTCTGCCCGCAGACATATTGGCGAGATGTTTAAAATCAAGGGTTTGTGCATGGGCTAGTAGTGAGCCCAAAAATGAAAAGAATAATAATTTTGTTTTCATTGGTGTTATTTAATCCTGCTCAATGTTACTACATTTTTTGCAATAGCAATGAAAAGTATTTCGTTGACAAATGTTCTGAATTCTTCTTTATATTTAGGCGTAAATCCGAAACTATGTTTTGTAGATATTGTTTTTTAGTAGTTTTTTAAGATGTCCTCCATTTTTATTTTATTTTTTCAGGATGTTTTTTATACCACTTGTATAAAGCTAAGCTTAATAATATAGGCATAATGATCCTATTCGTTATCAGTAAAAAAAATAATCTAATGATTTGGAACTCTGAAAGTATATTGATAAGTAGTAAATAAGGGTATTTAATAAAAGCATTAAAGGGCTCGTAGCTGGGAGCAGAATAGTCTTCACCATTGAGAAGATTTTTTAACCGATCCATATTATTCTGAGTTACGATTTTATCTGTTTCATCAATGTAATAATATTGAATGTATCCTGCTAAAAAACTAAGATTGTAAGTAACGAAAGAGATGGCTAATGATGTTACGATCAATTTCCCAAGTTTCAATTCTTTACTTTCAAGTATGGTTTTTTTCAGCGCAAAGTATATGATTAAAATATCAGAAAGCAATAATCCATACCAGTAAATAGAAAATAATAAAGTATTTCCTGTTGAAAAGCTTCCTAATTTGAAATAGCTATAATAAAAAGAAAGGACCCTATGGGAAAGAAATAAAATGATGGAAAAGATGATTACATTTTTAATGTAGATTTTATTTTTCATTTGAATGTTGCGCTCCGGGGGAGAGGTTATTAGTTTATTATTATTTACCGGTAAATTTAAGTAAAATTTGGCTTAGTTTTCCGGGATATGAATAAGGTTAGGATTTTGAGCAGTATCTTTTTCTTTCGGCATTTTTCCCCTGATGTTCTTTTGTTTGCATATTTATACGTTATAGAAACAAACATAAGTGAAAGTTGGGGGATAGGAAATGGGAGAGTAGGGGTATTCTATGTGGATAGAATTATAAAGAATCCGAAGTCGGGAGACTTCGAATTTTTTGAAGAAAGTCTTTTTCAGTGTATTAAGTTATCAAATAATCAATATGAAAATTAATTTTTCAAATGTTTCAGCTTGGGCTTTGTACATAGTTTGCAAAATCTATGTTAATTTTTAATTTTTTTCAATATTATTTCTTCAATGTTTTTAAAATCTAAATAAGAAATTCTAATTAAATCTATTTTATTATCAATAGAATATTGATTTTTTATAGCGTCTTTTCTAATTGTTGTTGAAATGATTTTTTGCCTCCGAATGTTTCAATTGGATGAAAGTGTTGAACACCATCATATTCTATAGCAAGATTTAATTTAGGAAGATAAAAGTCAAATATTAATTTTTTGATATAAACACAATCATTGAATTTTTTTTGAAATTCATATTCAATATTCAAACTTTCTAACAATAATCTAATTTTCCTTTCACCAATTGTTTCAGTACATTTTGGACATCCTTTTCTATTTGAATAAATATGATCACTTGGTGTTTGTAAAAAATAGTCATGACTTTTACAATCAATTTTTACTTTTGTATGAGCATTTTTATAATTTACTTTTGCATAGTTATAAATTTCTCCATGAGTATTTATAGCTTTTACAGTAAATTCTTCTTTTGTCATTGGAACATTGCCGGTACATTTGGGGCATTTATGTCCTTTTAAATGTGATTGTGCTGTTTGTTCCCATTCTCCATGAATAAAACAAACAATAGTTATTTTTTCATCAGCTCCGTTATAAATAGATTTTGAATAATCATATAATTCTCCATGGATTTTTTTAGCAAGTGAAATAAATTCTTCTTGTGTTCTGGAGAAATATTCTGATAATTTATTTAAATCACAATGATAACATCCTTTATAGTTATTTACATGATTATTAGGAGTTTGCTTGAAAACTCCATGTTTTTTACAAATGATCTTTATTTTTGTAAATGCACCATCATAATCTGTTTCTGAAAGAGAATAATCGTATTGATTTCTATGTGTTTTTTTGGCTTGTTCAATAAATTTTTTAAAAGGTTTGAGTCTTTTATTTCGAGCCTTTTCAATTCCGCATTTAGAACAGCCTTGCCTTCTTTTAATGTGTTTATAAGGAGTCCGTTCAAATTCTCCATGCTTTGGACAAATAATTTTTATTTTAGTATCAACATTTACATAATTAGAAAGTTTATAATTGTAAAAATTTCCATGAATCTCATTTGTTTCAAAAATAAACTTCTTAAATCTTTCTGCTTTCATGAAATTTTACTTAACGTTTTGTGGTGGATAGGAAATCGAAACACAAATATTGAATTTATTACCAATGTTTAATTAAACAATGACTGTTGAGTTCTACACTTAATTATATTTGATATAAATTCCTTGTTAGCAATAGGTCTTATTTCTTTTTTAGTATTTTAAAAATCGCAAGTGTAGTTGATGCCAATATTGCTATAATTATGCTTGATATTATTCCTATATAAAAGTCATTTTTTTGAAGAAAATCATATAATGGTTTTGATACGTTGTCATATTTTTCTTTACCAATAAATATTAATCCTGATGCTAACGCTGTCATGATACCTGCAATTATTGCAAAGCTTTCAGATGTTCTAAGGACTCTTCTATATCTATTTTCAATGCCTTTATTTATTTCTCCCCGCTTCTCGATTATTGACTTAATTTCTTTTTCGATGTTCAAATCATTTGTTTTTTTCTCACTTTCCGTTCGAGTTTCCAGTTCAATATTGTCAATACTTGTTAGTAACTCTCCTTTAAAATATATTTTCTTTAGTTCAATGATAATATTTTCTTTAATTGATTTCTCAAGAAGCGGGTTAGAAATTGTTTCAGACACAAGGTCTTCGATAATATGATTGACAGTGACTTTTTCATTGTCAATTTTTGTTTCCCTTGTTTTAGAATTAATTACTGTTTGAATTTCAAAGGTTGTTAATTGTCTTCTGTCTCCAATTTGATGAGATAAGATTCGCACAATGTCTCTTTTTACTTTATCAATATTATTTTCTTTACTTTTTATAAAGATGTATATTGATAAGGGAATTGAACCTATTGAGGCAATTGTTCCTATAATTGAAAAAAAGTCCACTTGTTTATTATTGGTGTTTTAAAATTGCTATTTATATTCAAATTTACATATTGCGTAAATATAAGATATATACAATTGCTTAATGTTGTTTTTGGTTTTAGCTATCTATTTGTTAGTCGCTAAATATAGAATATAAATATAATATTTCCTTACGGGAAACCATAATCTAACAAAAAAAAACACTCTGCAAGAAGTAGAACGGTTAGCATATTAATTTGCCACTCAGCTACCATATGAGTTCTTTGGTGTTGTTTTTTAGTATTGTAAATTCTAAAAACAGCCTTCTGTCTTTTTATTTTAACCTTACTTCGCGGTTCCAGAATATTCTTTTGAGGTTCTAAGCCCATCCGAAGCTATATAAAACCTATCCGGTGGGGTTCGCCAACCGGAAATTTAATATTGTAAACCTATCAACAGAACCTTAAGACCTAAAAGGAATATTTCAGAACCCCAAAATAGTGTTTCAAGACCTCAGCTTAGATATCCGGAACCTCAGAGGATGAGGTAAGGGAACTTTTTTTCATCTGAAGTAATCGTAATTTTATAAAAAACTGGATCTTTTAAAAGAAGCTCCTCACTATCTAGTGAATCCTTTCATATGGTTTAGTATTATGAATTAAATATTCTAACAACAATATGATCTAAAGGACCTTTTTCATAAGCAGAATTTATTGTATTGTTGTATTTAAATATCCTTGTCAAGGTTTTAAACCTTGACAAGGATGTCAATCCAGGCTCCTGTCCCTAAAACTTAAACCTTGTAAATAAAAACCGCTCTAGAAAGTAGAACGGTTAGTATATTAAATTACTTCGGTCGCCGACCGTTATTCTATTTCAATTTTATGGTACGCGATCCATCGTTTTAAATTCCCGACCATTCGTTTTAAATGATCTTCATTCAGGAAAATATTGGTCCAATATTCAAACCTGTCACACTGCACACTAATGTAATAGGTCATAATGGCTAAACAGGCGAAGGGTAAAAACTGCTTTTCTTCGTTGCTGATTTTAGTTACTGTTTCATAACCTTTCAAGAAGCTTTCTACTTTTTCTTGATATTCTTCTTCGTTTAAATGAGTGGCAAGTAGTTGGAACATAAAATAAGAAATGTCAAAAGATAAATAGCCGTTGCCACAAAAATCAAAGTCAAAAAATGTTATTTCCTTTTCCTCATCAATGTGTAAATTATCAAACCAAACATCAAGATGAACACTTCCATGTCTCATTTTCGATAGGTCAGCATTCTGGATTTTCAGCGTTAAAAAAGCAGAGAGTTTTTCTAAAAAATCAATTTCGCTGTTGGTTGTATTAAAGAACTTTTTTATTCTTAGAACAGGATCATGAAGCAGGTTTTGAGTAGTGTAAGATATTCTCGATAGTTCAAAATTCTCTGTCGATTGATGAACTTTGGCTAATGCTTGTCCGATGAGAAAACTTGTCTGGGGTGAAAATTTTGCGGTCTTTGTGCCTTTGGCAAATGAAAATAAAACACCAAATCTTTTTCCTTCCGGTGCTTCAATTTCCTGTACATATTCGCCCGATTTGTCGGCAATTGGATAAGCAACCTGTTTGTTGTTTTCTTTTAAGTGAATCAATAATCTTAATTCTTCTTCAATTTCTGATTTGGTCCGCCAATTGTGAGTGTAAACTCTGAAAACATATTTCTGTTCGTCATCCTGAACAATATATAAATGGTTCATTGCCAATCGGAAAATGCGGCATTCGGTTTTGTTGCTTAGTTTGTATTTTTGTTGAATAAGTTGGCTAAGTTCATTGGGTGAAAGAGTGCTGTTTATGGTTGGGAATTTAGTGGTCATTAATTCTTGGTTTGTCTTTGGTTAGGGCTTTCTACAATGGCGGCTGACATGCAAATTTACGTATTAAATTAAAATATATTTAAATATCCTTGTCAAGGTTTTAAACCTTGACAAGGATATCAATCTAGACTCCTTTCCTAAAAATTGAACCTTGTAAATAAAAAACCGCTCTACAAAGCAGAACGGTTTATATATTAAATTGTCTTAGCGACTCGCTACTAAATCATTCCTGGCATTCCACCACCCATTGGTATAGCTGGTTCAGCGCTCTTCACTTCAGTGATTACACATTCAGTTGTAAGAAGCATTCCAGATACAGAAGCTGCGTTTTCAAGGGCAACTCTTGTTACTTTATTCTTTATAAATTGCTAATCTTATTTGATCGAACCCATTTTTTCCCCTAAAACGGAATAGATAGGCATTCAATTTCTGACTTTGCCATTTGATATCATCTCTTACTGTTTCTTCTTTGGATTTTTCCAAATCTTCATATACTTCCAGGTATGGTTTTCCAAGATTTTCATTTAAATATTTTTTGATTTCGTGGAATTTTTCATCAAACTGATTAGTAGATATTTCAGCTTTTTCATTTTCATTCCATTCATAGAACTTGAATTGGGTTTGGTCATCTTTTGTAAAAAAATAATCTACTTTAAGAATGAAGTTATTTTCATTTCTTTGATAAGATTTAGGAATTTCAAATGTATGCTTTTCAAAAGTTGGATAAATATCTTCTCCAATTCCCCAAAAATATCCAAGCGTGATATCTTTTGATTTTTTACTTATTTCTTCTTTCTTAATTTCGGTGAATTTTTTAAAAGAAAGATCAACTTCATTTTGAACAGGAACATTATTGAATCTACCTAATGAACAGCTGTAAGATATTAGTATAATAAAGACAAAGAGAATTGTGGTTTTCATTATAGCACTATGTTATTGTGAGATACTACGTATAATTTTTTCATAGTTAGACTTTGTATTTTTATACAAATTTACGCATTAAATTAAAATCCTTGTCAAGGTTTAAAACCTTGACAAGGATGCCAATTCAGGTTCCTTTCCTAAAACTTAAACCTTATAAATAAAAAACCGCCCTGCAAAAGCAGAGCGGTTATATATTAAATTTGTCTTAGCAAGATGCTATTACATCATTCCTGGCATTCCACCACCCATTGGCATAGCTGGTTCAGCGCTCTTCACTTCAGTGATTACACATTCAGTTGTTAAAAGCATTCCAGATACAGAAGCTGCATTTTCAAGGGCAACTCTTGTTACTTTAGTTGGGTCAATGATTCCTGCTTCAAGCATTTGAACATACTCGTCAGTTTTAGCATTGTATCCAAAGTCACCTGTACCTTCTGCTACTTTAGCAACGATTACAGAACCTTCACCACCTGCGTTAGCAACGATTTGTCTTAATGGCTCCTCGATAGCTCTCTTAACGATTTTGATTCCTGTAGTTTCGTCAGAATTGATTCCTGTAAGGTTATCTAAAGCTGAGATTGCTCTTACTAAAGCAACACCACCACCTGCAACAATACCTTCTTCAACAGCTGCTCTTGTAGCGTGAAGTGCATCATCTACTCTGTCTTTTTTCTCCTTCATTTCAACTTCAGAAGCTGCTCCTACATAAAGAACTGCAACACCACCAGCTAACTTAGCTAATCTTTCCTGAAGCTTCTCTCTGTCGTAGTCAGAAGTGGTAGTTTCCATCTGAGCTTTGATCTGAGCTACTCTTCCTTTGATTTTCGCTTCGTCACCACCACCGTTTACAACTGTTGTGTTGTCTTTGTCGATGGTTACTTTCTCAGCAGTTCCAAGCATATCTAAAGAGATGTTTTCCATAGTGAAACCTTGCTCTTCAGAGATCACCTGTCCACCTGTAAGGATAGCGATATCTTCTAACATTGCTTTTCTTCTGTCTCCGAATCCCGGAGCTTTTACAGCAGCAATTTTAAGAGAACCTCTTAGTTTGTTTACCACTAAAGTAGCTAAAGCTTCACCTTCAACTTCTTCAGAGATGATTAATAAAGACTTACCACCTTGTGCAATTGGCTCAAGAACCGGAAGTAATTCTTTCATTGAAGAGATTTTCTTCTCTACTAAAAGGATATATGGGTTTTCTAGTTCAGCTAACATTTTCTCAGGGTTAGTCACAAAGTAAGGTGACTGGTATCCTCTGTCGAACTGCATACCTTCTACAACATCTACCGTTGTATCGATACCTTTAGCTTCTTCTACTGTGATTACTCCTTCTTTACCAACTTTTCCGAAAGCTTCAGCAATTAAAGCACCGATAGTTTCGTCGTTGTTAGCAGATACAGAAGCCACTTGCTTTACTTTATCTGTAGAATCTCCAACAGCCTGTGACTGTGCTTTAAGGTTTTCAACAACTGCAGTTACTGCTTTGTCAATTCCTCTTTTTAGATCCATTGGGTTAGCACCAGCAGCTACATTCTTAAGACCTTCTCTTACGATAGCTTGTGCCAATACAGTAGCGGTAGTAGTACCGTCTCCTGCGATATCATTAGTTTTGGAAGCCACTTCTTTTACCATTTGTGCCCCCATATTTTCTACTCTATCTTCAAGTTCGATTTCTTTTGCTACAGAAACACCATCCTTAGTTACGTGCGGAGCACCGAAAGATTTTTCGATTACCACATTTCTACCTTTAGGACCTAAAGTTACTTTCACTGCATTAGCCAATGCATCTACTCCTCTCTTTAGAGCGTCTCTTGATTCAATATCGAATTTTATTTCTTTTGCCATTTTATTTAGATATTAGATGTTAGACGTCAGATATTAGACGCCAAGCATTATTTGAAAATTATTTTTTATTCAGTTTTAAATCTGAAATCTGATGTCTTATATCTGGAGTCTTATCCAATAACCCCCAATAAATCAGCTTCTCTTACGATTAAGTAATCTTTACCTTCTAACTTCAATTCAGCTCCTGAATATTTTCCATAAAGAACTTTGTCACCTACCTGAACAGTTGTAGGCTCATCCTTTTTACCAGGACCTACTGCCACTACAGTACCTTCTTGCGGCTTTTCCTTTGCAGTATCCGGGATGATAATACCTGAAGCTGTTTTAGTTTCTGCTGCGATTGGCTCTACCAGAACTCTGTCTGCCAATGGTTTAAAGTTTACTGACATAATATGTTTATTTATTAATTATTTCTGCATTGTATTTCTCTAAATGTATGCCATGAGACGCTGATGGCTGAAATGGCAGACTTTTATTTCCGAATGTGAAAATTTGGCAGAAAAATTATTTTTTGCGAGAAGGAAACCCGAAAAGATAACTGGTTGCTACAGGTACTACAAACAGAAGAACGGTAATGGTGGAAACCAGAATTTCCATCGTATGGCTGCTTAAAAAATGGGCAAAAGCTGTGGAAGGGTAGAAGTGTTCATATAAAGAGAGACTAAGTTTAATCCCTAAAATAGCAATAACAATAAATGCTGCCGTTTCCAGAAAAGGGAATTTTTGCATGAGACGAACAAACCATTGAGCAATAAATCTCATAGCTAAGATCCCAATGAAAACCCCAAGAGTAATAAGAAGCAGATTATCTGAAAAAGCCACAGCGGCAAAAACATTATCAATAGAAAAAGCAAGGTCCATTACTTCTACCAGTGCAACGGTAGCCCAGAATTTACCCATAAGCCCAATGGAATTTCTATACAGCCAGCTGGATTCTTTGTCAGGATTTTCTTCCTGCTCCTCTTCCTCGTTTTTATTTTTAAATTTCTTGATAAACCAGTCAACGGCAATGTAGATCAGATATACACCTCCCAAAGGTTTTAACCACCATACGGAAATCAGTACGGATGCGAAAATAAGGGCCAGTCCGCGAAAGACATAAGCTCCCAATATTCCGTATTTTAAGGCTCTTTTTCTTTGATGCTCCGGCAGGTCCATCACAATAGTGGCCAATACTGCGGCATTGTCTACGGAAAGTAAGCTTTCAATAAGGATCAGATTGGCAATAATGGCCATAGATTTTGTAGGATTTTGAAGAATATCATTAAGGAGGTGTGTAAAATCAGGAAGTATCATTTTTTTAAAGAGTAGTATTTTGATTAAGTTTGGAAATAATGGCAGCAGAAATAGTGATGCCAATGAAATTGGTAAGAGATCTGGCTTCATTCATAAAGCGGTCTACGCTGTAGAGTAAAGCAAGATCGGTAACAGGAATTTTTCCGAATCGGCTCAGAGTGAATATTAAGGCAAGAAAACCCGATCCTGGCACACCTGAAGCTGTTTTCGATGCAATTGAAATGATGATGAAAAGCGAGAAATAATCTTGTATATTAAGAGAAATATTATAAAACTGAACAAGGAAAATAGATGAAATAGAAAGGTAAATACATGCTCCTGCCAGGTTGAAATTATAACCGAGAGGGATCACAAAACGAAGAATTTTTCGATCATACCCCTGTGATTCCATCTTGTCAAAAATCATAGGGAAAGCCGTCTTGGAAGAAGAGGTAGCTACCACCAGAATGATTTCTTCTTTAATGCTGATCAGAAGATCCCATAGGTTAATTTTAAAATAAGCGGTAACTACTCCCAATATTCCGAAAATAAAAAAAAGGCAGGCAAGATAAACAGTCGCTACAATCTTACTGAGCGGCAATAAAGTATTAATTCCATACACGGATATAGCATAAGCGATATTGCAGAAAATAACGATGGGAAGGAAGATATAGACATATTTGATCAGTTTAAAAAAGAAATTTTTCCCTTCATCCAAAAAATGAAGAATTTTATCTTTTCCCTTAGAAATGCCTATAAAAATACCTGTTGAGATTGATAAGAGAAGTAAGATTACATAATTGCTGAGATATAATGGATTGTGAGTTTGGATCAAAAAACGCTCCGGCAAACTTTTATTAAGAGTTGCCAGGTTAATTCCGGTATTGGCCCCCGGTTTTAACAGAAAAGCAAAAGAAAACCCTAATACGATACTGACAGAAGTAATGATAAGGAAATAAAGGACCATTTGCCCTACAATTCTGAAGGCGTTTTTAATACTGAAAATATAACTTATCCCATAAGTCACTGCAATGAAAATTACAGGAACTATCAGAACCTCAAGAAGTACAAAAAAATAATGACTTACTTTTTCCAGGCGTTTGCTGATTTCCGGAAAATAATAACCGGTTAATGCTCCACAGATAATGGCTGTGAATACATACAGAGTAAGGTTCCTTAAATAGGAGTCTGTAAAAGTTTTTTGCTTGAATAATGGTTTCACCCTATTTCTTTTTGTTAAATAAGAACACGAAATTTACAGAATTTACCTTAAATAATCCCAAGAGCCAATGCGCTAAGCAGCATGACGATAGAAGACCCGATTGCCCATTTCAACGTAAATTTCAAATGGTCAGAAAACTCAACACCAGCCAATGATACCAATAAATAAGTTGAAGGAACCAAAGGGCTTAACAAGTGAGATGCCTGGCCCACAAGACTTGCACGGCCTAAAATATCGGGAGAAATACCTAGTTGATGACCGGTGGAAGTAATAACAGGCAAAATTCCAAAATAGTAAGCATCATTGGTAAGGAAAAAAGTTAACGGAACACTGAATATGGCAGTAATAACATTCAAATAACCTCCCCAGCTTTTAGGAACAATATCAATAATACTGTTTCCCATAGAGGTCATAATTCCGGTACCGTTCAGAATTCCCGTGAAAATTCCTGCTCCAAAAATCATTCCTGCAACAGATAAGGCATTGCCAGCATGTTTTGAAATAATCTTCTGTTGGTCTTTCAGTTTAGGATAATTGATGACAGAAGCTATACAGAAAGCAATCATAAAAGCAATTCCTAAGGGAATAATATCAAGAATCATTACGGTTAAAAGAATCATTGTCAAAATCAGATTAACAATAATTAATTTGGGACGGCGTAAAGCAGGATCATTTTCGCCAGCAATATCCTGGCCGCTATATTTTGTATATTTTCCATGTGCTGCTATTCTTTTTTTCTCCCTGATCCCAAGGATATAGGCAACAATGATTACCCAGACAATTCCTATCAGCATTACGGGAATCATTGGAACAAATATCTCTGTGTGACCGAGTTTCAGAGAGCTCATCACCCTTGCAGTAGGACCTCCCCAGGGTAAAATGTTCATAATTCCTCCGGCCAGCATAATAATACAGGTGAGCACCAAAGGGTTCATGCCTTGCTTTTTGTAGAGCGGAAGCAAAGCAGCAACAACAATAATATAAGTAGAAGAGCCATCGCCATCTAAAGAAACCAGTGTTGTAAGAATGGCCGTTCCAATGGTGGTTTTTACCGGATTATCTCCTACCGCTTTCAATATCGTATTGACAAGCGGTTCAAAGAGCCCTGTATCAATCATCAGACTGAAATAGAGGATCGCAAAAATGAGCATGACTCCGGTAAGGGCAATTTCTTTTACCCCATCTTTCATCATTTTGCCCAAATCAGGACCAAAACCCGCAATCACAGCAATAAGTACGGGAATAAGAACGAGAGCAGTAAGAGGCGTCATCTTTTTGTTCATGATGAGGATCATGAAGATGAAAATCATTAAAAAGCCGAGAAATGTAAGCATAGTTAGTTTTATATAGATTTAAGATGGTGTTATTGATTTTTCTTTCTCCAGTCAAAAGTATTTCTGAAACCTATAAAGCCGTAGTTACTTGTTTTTCCGGTTTCCAGCTGATTGATAAAGGCAATTTCCAAAGCAGAATTTTTCCCCGTTTTTATGCCAAGGCCTGCGGTAATACGGTTGCTGTCGAAGGGTTCTTCCTTATCAATGTTCATTCTTATTTCATTTTTAAGAATACCGTAAAGCCTTTCCTTT
Organism: Chryseobacterium sp. Tr-659; assembly: GCF_011752975.1. Taxonomy (GTDB): domain Bacteria; phylum Bacteroidota; class Bacteroidia; order Flavobacteriales; family Weeksellaceae; genus Chryseobacterium. Next base: position 185,492 of record NZ_VWWP01000001.1, read on the forward strand.
TCCCCTTTTTTATTGAAAGGAATTCTGACGGAAATCAGATATCGGATCCTTACCTCGAATTCATCCGGATTGCTGAGAAATCGTTCTTCCACTCTGAGTCGGTTTGATATTGAAGTTCTGCCAATGTAATAATCAGCAGTTACCTGTTGAAAAGGTCTTTTTTCATATCTTATTTTTTTAGAATCATCAGTATTATAAGACTCTAGAATTAAAAACATAAACCCCGCAGCAGGCTTTATATTTTCTACGACTTCATAGTCTACATAGGCATTCACAAGAAAAAGTCTTGTATCATAGGCCAAATCAAATGAACGGTATTGGGTAAGGGCAGTTAAAGTACTTTTATCAGTAATCTTTGCTGACATCAGGTACTGAAACCACATATTATAATTATCCTTACTCTGGGCATTAAAAAGTCCACTTACCAGGCAAAATGATAAAATAAGCGTTAATTGTATATTAAGTTTCATGTAATATTTGATTAATATTGTAGTTTCTCAAATATATTTATTAGAAGAAGCGGCTTTTGATTTTTTCAATCAATGGCAGTTTTTCTCAACGAACTGCATTTTGAGACAAAAAGATATTATATTTGATGCGTTTCAAAATAAGGTATGGACTATGTTTTTAATCATTAATTTTATTATTATATTATTGATTATCAGAATTTTATTTAATGGTAAAATTCTGGAAAGCCTTATGAAGTATCGTTGGAAATTCCTGTTGAGGTTTCAGCATATTTTTTTCCTTTTTATCTTCATTTTGATGACTTATTTCACCGAAAACTACTTCCTGGATTCTACTGAACTGGCAATAAGCATTATTTTAAACACGATTTTTAATATCGGAATTTATTATCTGGTGTATTATTATCTTGTACCCCGGTTCTATCTATCCAACAGATATCCGGAGTTTATACTCTATGCTTTAATCTGTTTTTTGATTTCCAGCCTTTTCCGAATTCTTTGGGAACCTGCAATCTTTGAAATGGATTTCAGTAAACAAGGATATCATGTAGGTTTTCTCTATAATGTTTACATTTCACAGGGAATCGTTATCCTTGTTGCTTCGTTTCTGGGAATTACCAAAGACAAATTTTTAATTGAACAGGATGTAATCAGCCTTGGAGAAGAGAAGGACCAGCTTTATCTTGATTTACTGAAATCTAAGCTGAACCCTCATTTTTTACTGAATACTCTTAATAATATATATGCCAACAGTTTTACTCATTCTGAGAAAACCTCGGATTCTATTTTGCAGTTGAGCAGGCTTCTTAAATATATCATTTATGACAGTGGGAAAGAAAAAGTAACGGTTTCTCAGGAATTTTCTTCATTGAAAGCTCTTGCGGCTTTGTATCAGCTTAAATATAATAATCAGCTTGATATTGCCATGGATATTGAAGATCAGGAAGAATTTGACATTGCAGAAATTCCGTCTGCAATACTTCTTACTTTATTTGAAAATGCATTAAAACACTCGGCAATAGGAGAAGATGCTGATGGTTTTATAAAATTATTCTGTAATATTGAGCGTTCTGAATTGTATTTTGAAATTATAAATTCTGTCGGGAAAGATAGAATTGATGCGGTTGAATCTAATTATCACGGATTGGGTAATGAAGCAATTATTCATATATTGGAAAAATTTTATCCGGATCAGTATGAATTTTATTCAGGGCCTAAAGAGAGTGATCAATATAAAATTGCTTTAACAATTACTATCAATGGCTAATCTTACTATCGTTAATGTAGATGACGAATATCCTGCATTGCAGCTTGTAAAACAATATTGTGAACAGCTTGAAGATGTTGAGCTGCTGGCTTCATTTCAGAAGCCGGAAGAAGCACTTGCTTTTCTGAAAACGAATAAAGTGGATCTGGTTGTTTTCGATATCAATATGCCGGGCATTAATGGAGTTGAACTTTTGCAGCAGCTTTCAGATCCACCTCTATGTATTTTCCTTACACTGGAATCAAAATATGCAGTGAAAGCATTTGAATTGGATGTTGTTCATTATCTTATCAAACCTGTGGATTTTGATACTTTTAAAAAGGCGGTCAACAAAGCAAAAGATTTTTTTCAATTTAAAAATTCGGCTAATCATCAACATCAGGAAGACTATATCATGTTTAAATCCAATTATGTGATGAATAAAGTGTTTCTTAAAGATATTCTTTGGATACAGGGATTTGGAGAATATATTGTTTTGATGACCCCATTGAAAAAGTACATGATTTTGGAGAGAATGTCAAATTTTGAAGAGAAATTTCATCATTTCGGTTTTATCAGAATTCATAAATCCTATATTGTACTTTCCAGGCATATCAATTCCTATGATTCTAACAGTGTTTATCTTAAAAACGGAGAGCAGCTTCCGTTGGGAAGAACCTATAAAAAGAATCTAAAAGAGTATTTAAGCTAAAAAATAAGGCCGGAAAATTCCGGCCTTATTGTAATTTGTTTTCAGAGAATTAATTACGGGCATTGTTGTCCCGGTCCAATCCACAGGATGCATAGTCCTTTGTAGTTGTATTCACAACAAAAGCGTCCTCCTGCTCCTCCATTGATTGCTTTCTGAAGCTCTCTGCTTAATGGTTTTGCATTTTTCATAGTTAATAATATTTTGATTTGTAGATTCCTGAGCATTTAAAGTCAATCAGGACTTTGACATTTGGTGTAAAAGAAGTGAATCAAAGATAATATTTTTCCTTATTATGTGATATATTTTATTTCTTTTTTTTTAATAAAATTTTGATTATCAGTTACTGACGATTAATAAGCAGAAAGGAATGTAAACAAAGAAAGCCGGAAACTTCCGGCTTTCTAGTCAATTGCTATCAAATGATAGAACTAAGGACAATGTCGTCCCGTTCCTATCCATAAAGTACATTTTCCGTTATCATCACGCTCACAGCAAACGATTTTTGCCGCAGAAGCACCTCCATTGATTGCTTTCTGAAGCTCTCTGCTTAATGGTTTTGCATTTTTCATAATTAATATAATATTTGATTGGTATTTCCTGAGCATTTAAAGTCAATCAGGTTTTTGACATTTGGTGTTTTTTGTTGAATCAAATATAACGTGTTTTTAACCAGGTTGTTATGTTGTTTATAGACGAGAGCCGGTTGTTTGTAAGCCGTATTTATTGAATAAGTTCTAAAGACATTTTTCTTCCATTCATATCCATATCCTGCTTCAGAGCTTTTCTGGTCTGAACATCAATATAATAAGTAGTAGTGGTCATCTTGTTGGAAATATCATCAGTAGTTTTTACAACCCATGTAGGTTTACCTTTATAATCTGATTTTTTTACTTCCAGAATATAGGCTTTCATCATCCCTTTTTTCTCAGATTTGGGGTTGTAATCAAAAATAGAAATATCAGCAGTATAACCTTCTTTTAAAGGGAGAAATCTTATCAGCATAGGGTAGCTGCTGCTGTCAAAATAATTTTTTACCTGGGTATCGATAACGTCTTTTTTACCGGACTTTTTATCCAGATAATATCCGGTTACTTTATCCCTATCAGATTTAAGAACCATATCTCTCATCATATTGAAAGAAGAATGATAGACGGGTAGAAAATCAGATGCTTTTACAATAGTGGAATCTGTCCAAGCAGCATCCGGAGCTTGTTTCAGCTTTACGGTGGTCCTGATAAGAAGATCCGTTTTATTTAACTTTCGGGTTTCTGTAATAATGTTCCCTACTTCTATTCTTGAACCTGCATTCTCGGCATACCAGACCGTTTCAGAAGTTTCGTCTTTTATTCGCTTGGAATCAATTCCGGAGTTTTCCGGGGTAAGGAGTTTTTGAGAAAAAAAATGAGCACTACTTAGTAGCAAAAGGAAAAGAAATGTTCTCATAGTCTTTTTACTAATAAGTAGTGCTGTATAGATTGAACGTTACAACCTTTTGATTTTTAGCTTTTTCCAGCTGCCTGCATTGGATTTACCTTACCATTCGCACCTCCTCTTACAGAACCGGCTTCCTGCTTTTGTTTAAACAGTTGGAATTTTGAAGTTTCCGTACCAGACCCTGCGCTGCTCCAGAAATTATTGGTCGTATCAATATCTGCTGTTTCTCTCATTGGGTCAAGCTGAATTGATTTTAATTTCTTATCAAAATAATAGGTCTTCGAGACTTTTTGTTCATTCAGTCTCCAGATCTGTGCTGCAGATTTATCATATAATTTTGAACCGTCTTCAAAAGTAAATTCAAGAATAATCGGCATTACAAGCCCGCCCTTGTTGACAAAATCGATCTGATAAGCGGTCAGGTTTTTGAATTTATCTTTATCCTTCGCATCCAAAGGAATTCCTGCATCCGTTTTAATAGTATATTCCTTTGTATTATCAACCTTCTCCTGTCCTCTGTCATATCTGTAATAGAAATCCTGAGCTTCTTTATCCTGATCAACATAGAATTTAATATTCTTATCTTCTCTGTTTCTGATTTTTGAAAGGTCCTCAAAGCTGCTGACTAATGGTTTTTCTACCTGATACTTCATTTCTGAAGCTGCTTTTGGATTGGTTGTTAAATCCGGAACAGCTACTGTTACTTTGTCAATAGCGATGTCTACAGGATCTGTACCATAGAACCAGCCTCTCCAGAACCAGTCAAGATCTTCACCGCTGGCATCTTCCATCGTGCGGAAAAGGTCTGCAGGTTCAGGATGTTTAAATGCCCATCTTTTAGCATAGGTTTTAAAAGCTTTATCGAAAAGTTCTCTTCCCATAATGGTTTCACGAAGAATATTCAATCCTGTAGCCGGTTTTGAATAAGCATTCGGGCCATACTGAACAATATTTTCAGAATTGCTCATGATAGGTTCCAGTTGATCCTTCGGAAGTTTCATATAATCTACGATCGTCCATGCCGGCCCTCTTTTAGATGGAAATTTATTATCCCATTTTTCTTCCGTAAGATATTCTGTGAATGTATTTAGCCCTTCATCCATCCATGCCCATTGTCTTTCATCAGAATTAATGATCATAGGGAAGAAGTTGTGTCCTACTTCATGGATGACTACACCAATCATTCCGTTTTTAATTCCTTCAGAATAGGTTCCGTCTTTCTCGGTTCTTCCGAAATTGAAGCAGATCATTGGATACTCCATTCCGTTAGCAGCCTCTACAGATTGAGCTACAGGATATGGATATGGAATAGTAAATTCAGAATACGTTTTAATGGTATGTGCTACCGCTTTTGTAGAAAACTTTCTGTACAGGCCATAAGATTCTTTAGGATAGAAACTCATTGCCATTACCTTATTATTATTTTCAGGAATGATTACACGCATTCCGTCCCAGACAAATTTTCTGGAAGAAGTCCATGCAAAATCACGAACATCCTTAGCTTCAAAAACCCAGGTTTTTCTTTGTTTTGAATGATTTTTCTCTGCTTTTTTAGCCTCATCCAGAGTTACAATTTCTATAGGTTCAGATGCATTTTCTGCTTTTCTGTATCTTGATAACTGGTCAGAAGTCAATACCTGATCGTAGTTTTTGCATTCTCCGGTTCCCCCTACAATGTGATCGGCAGGAACATTCATTGAAACTTTAAAATCTCCGAATACCAAAGCGAATTCTCCTCTTCCTGTAAACTGATGATTCTGCCAGCCCTGGAAGTCACTGTAAACACACATTCTCGGGTACCATTGAGCCATTGTATAAAGATCATTGCCATCTTCAGGGAAGTTTTCATAACCGCCGCGGCCACCCATTTTCATCCTGTTGGAAATATTGTAGTTCCAGTCTACTTTGAAAACGAATTTTTCACCTTTCTTCAAAACTTTTGGAAGGTCAATACGCATCATGGTTTTGTTGACGGTATATTTTAAAGGATTACCGGAAGCATCCGTTACCTTTTCAAGATTTACTCCATAACCGTTATCTTTTACGGGAAGCTCAGTTGCTTTTAGCTGCTGATCTGTAGTGGAAGGGCGAAGAACAGAAGAAGCATCATATCCTGCGTTTTTTATGCTTGAGTGTTCATTTTCATCAAGCTGTAACCAGATATAATCAAGCTCATCCGGAGAATTATTGTAATAAGTCACCGTTTCCGAACCTTTCAGATTCCTTTTATCTTCATCGAGATAGGCGGTAATGTTGTAATCCGCCCTGTTTTGCCAGTATCCGTGTCCGGGAGCTCCGGAAGCGGTTCTGTAAATATTGGGTGTCGGGAGAATGGTTCCCAGCTGCTCAAACCTATTTCCATGATTGCTGCCGGGATTATTCTGAATATTTTGTGCGGTGAAACCTGTATAAGTAAATACAGAAAGTGAAAGTATAACAACTTTTAGTTTCATAACCGAATTGATTTTTTAATGATCAAAGATAGTAATAAGCTATCGAAAAAATAAAAATATTTCATTTTTAAAAAGGAATCCTTTCCAAAGTCATTTTTAGAGATAAAGCAAATACTCCGGAAGAAACAAATAGAATCCAGTCTTTTTTATTCACTTTAAAAAGATTGAGAAGAATAAAGAGGATAATCAAAATAGCAGCAACAATCACGATTTGCCCCAGTTCCAGACCAATATTGAATCCTAAAAGTGGTACTGCAATACTTTGGCTTTTTGCAATCATAACTCTTGCTGTGTTGGCAAATCCCATTCCGTGGACGAGACCGAAGATTAAAGCAAGATAATAATTAGCCCGCATCAGTGTTTGTTTTTGATTTTTCATGATGATATTATCCAGTGAGGTCAGAACGATAGTGAGGGGAATTAAAAATTCAACCCAATCGGAAGGTACTCTGAAAACATCAAGAATACTTAGAGCCAGTGTAATAGAATGCCCGATAGTAAATGCGGTGACAAGAATCAGAATCTTTTTCCAGTCACTGTAAGAATAAACAGCAATCAGTGCCAGTACAAATAACTGATGATCTAAGGCATCCAGAGAGATGATGTGCTCCCACCCAAGGTGTAAGTAAAATAGAAAATCCTGCATTTTGAATATGAATTATTAGAATTTGAATATTTTGTTAAAAAGGTTAATTTACTGTATTTGTTTTATTTTTTGTTTGTTTTTAATTGTTGATATGGTGAAATATCTTTGTGTCGAATAAAAATTGTATAATTGTATTGCAAAAAAATAACAATGGATATTAAAAAATTATTCTTTACAAAAGTAAACATTTCACATGGAGGAGCGAAGCTTCTCAGAAATGCTACTGCAGCTTTTTTAGGATTGTATTCCTACGCTTTTTACGGTCAAGTACAAAAACTTGATTCCAGATTTGATGTTTTATTGAAGAACAAGGAGAGTATTGCAAAAGGGAGAGTCATAAAAGAACTTGAACGTGCTGATATGAAACTGGATCAGCATTTGGTGGTAACCTCTAAAGGAGCACAAACCATGTATTCATGTATTATCTATACAAAAGAACCGGAAAAATTGAAATCTGACGGTTTTTTGGTTCAGAGCCAGCTGCCAACCTTTTCTACGGCTTTAGTTACTATTGATGACATCGAAAGACTAATGCAGCTTCCCTATGTAACCTCTGTAATGGCTCCTGCTTTTGATGAACTTCACAATGATGTAAGCAGAGCACAATCCGGGGCGAGTCTTTTACAAGATGGAGCTTTTAATAATACAGCTTATAACGGAACTGGTGTTTTGGTTGGGATTTATGATACCGGAATAGACTGGAAACACCCGGATTTCAGAAAAGCAGATGATCAGACAAAGAGCCGGATTGTTTCCATTTGGGATCAGACCTTAACAGCACAATCGGGAGAAACAACACCAACAGGGTTTTCAACAGGGGTAGAATATACAAGAGCACAGATTGAGGACGAACTTGATGGTACGCCTACAGGTTTTGTTCGTGAAAATGATACGAACGGACATGGTACTCACGTTTCAGGAACGGCAGCCGGAAATGGTGCTGCTTTTGCAGATAAAAGACATAAAGGATTTTCCTCTGATGCAGATATTGTATTTGTAAAAGGTGGTAACGGATCTTTTCCTACTACTAATACGATCAATGCTTTAACTTATTTCAAAAATGTAGCAACAGCTCTCAATAAACCCATCGTTGTCAATATGAGTATCGGAGGGCAGGGAAGTGCACATGACGGAACAGCTTCTCATGAAGTGGCGGTTAATAATTTTACAACTTCAGGCCCGGGAAGGGTAGTGGTTATTTCTGCCGGAAATGATTATGGAGCCAATCTTCACCGAAAAGTAGATATAGAACCTAATGCTGCACAGACTTATAGCTTCACAGTGGCAAGTAATACTTCTGCAGCATCTGTTTTTTCTTTTTTAATGTATGCTAATGATAATACAGCTGTTACGGCAAAACTAACAACACCGGATGGCCAGCAGTATACCCAGAATATAAGTACAACCACAAACCATAGTATTTTAGGGGGTGGATTTATAGCTGCAATGTATAATTATTGGAGTACAGATAACAATAAACGATATGTTCAGCTGGTGATTAGCAGAGTTTCAGGTTCTACAGCTAATTGCCAGGGTAATTATACATTGGAAATTACCAACAATGGAGCCCAGCAGATCACTACCCACGGCTGGCTTTATAGCCAGGGAGTAACAACAACACTTCAAAACGGAGATAATGAGTATATTGTAGGAACTCCCGGAAATGCTTCCAATGCCATTACTGTGGCATCTTACATGGGAAGGGCAAGCTGGTATAGCGGAACAAGTGGTTATTATACACTGACTCCGCAAGAATCAATATCTTCATTTAGTTCCCAAGGCCCTAGAGCTGATGGATTTCTGAAACCAGATATTGCGGGCTCAGGGCAGAATGTCATTTCTTCGAGATCAGCAGATTCTTCTCCCGGAACAACAGATATTATTGCCGGTACCAATTATTATGTAAAAAACCAGGGAACGAGTATGTCTTCGCCTGGAATTGCAGGAGCTGTAGGATTACTGCTTCAGGCCAATCCGGCATTAACGGCGGCACAGGTAAAGGCACGTCTTACCTCTAATGCCAGAATGGATGGGGCTACAGGAACTGTTCCCAACACAAGATGGGGATATGGTAAATTAGATATCTATAAAGCCGTTACTGATGAATTAGGATGTGTGAAATCTAATTTTGAAGTTGTAGGTTATGATGAACCTTATGTTATAGCCAATACAGAAGCTAATTATTACTTTGATAACACTGCTTTAGCGGTTCGGTATACCCCTGCATTAACTGGAAAGCTGGGAGGTTTCTCCTTTTTAACAGGAACCACGCTTACTTCAGATATTCCGGTAGATATTCAGATCAGAAAAGTGGATGCGAATGGAAATCCGGGAGATATTATTGCCACTAAAACCATTACTTCCTGGCTGAATAATACACAAAGATTTACCTGGAACTACATTAATCTTTCAGATCTGAATGTACAAACCACAACCGGAAAAGAATTTTATATTGTAGTTAACGGTTTAGGAGGAAGAATTGCTATGAAAGCAGAAAATGCGGTGGTTAATAACAGATCTAAAACTTCTACAGACGGTACAACCTGGACTTCCCGAACTTTTGATCTTAAAATGAGAGCAACAGTATATGAAAATATTGCAGAAGTAAAGAATCTGGCAACATCCAATCAAACTAAAGCCATTACAGTGGCAAACGGGTATAATTATTTTACCAACTCCTGTCAGCTTATTTCGAGAGTTGAAAAAGAAGCAGCAAGTACTGTAACAGGAAGTGTGACTTCAAAAGTATGGGTAGACAATGCTCAGCCAAATTATGTTTCAAGAAGATTTGAAATCAATCCGGCAGCCAATGCATCCTCAGCAACCGGAAAAGTAACTCTTTATTTTAAACAGGCAGAATTTGATGCTTATAACCTTACAAATACAGTTAAGCTGCCTACTTCTCCTACTGATGCCGCAAACAAAGCTAACCTTATTATTGAAAAATATGATGGAACGAGTAATACCGGTACAGTAGCTTCTTTTGGAAGTGCTGCAACGATTATTACTCCGAATATTGCCGATATTATGTGGAACGATACTTACCAATATTGGGAAGTGAGCTTCCAGACCACAGGATTTGGTGGGTATTTTGTGAAGACAAATTCAACATTGGGAACAGCTGATGTTAAGCTAAACTCAGAAGTGAACATCACCCCGAATCCGGCAAAAGATTTTGTAAATGTAAGCTTAGGAAGATATTCTAAAGGTTTGATAACCATTTATGATGTTTCAGGAAAACTGATTAAAACGGTAAATGTAAATGCTAATTCTACTAAAATTGATGTTTCTGAACTAATAAGAGGAACCTATCTGTTTACCATTACATTGAATGATAATACTGTGGTTACTAAAAAAATAATTAAACAATAAATAAATTATATACCAGTACAGGATAAAAAAGCAGCAGTTTTATAACTGCTGCTTTTTCTATATTTGTTATCTAAATACAGAATCAAATGTTGCGTAAGTTTTTTGGTGGATTTCTTTTATTGTTAACAATCATGGTTTTTCAGGGTTTTATGAGAGTTGATGCATTGCATCCTTATCATGTGGGATCTGTGGAAATTAATTATAATTCAAAATCAAAAACATTTGAAATTATTGGAAGATTTTTTCTTGACGACCTTGAGAACGGCTTAGGGAAGAAATACGGTGAAACTTTCCACTTCAATGATGAAAAATATAAAGCCAAACTGAATGATGCATTACAAAAATATTGCACAGAATATTTTAAATTAAAATCAGATAATAAATTCCTGAAAGTAAATTATGTAGGCTATGAAGAAGATCATGAATCTGTAAATGTCTTTTTGGAATCTGAGCCGGCAAACCCTCCTAAAAAAGTAGAAGCTGCCGTAAGTTTTCTGTACAATCTTTTTGATGACCAGATTAATATTGTTCATATCATTGTGAACGGAGATAGAAAAAGCGAAAAGCTGTCATATCCCAACCGGTATTTGTATAAACAATATTAATCTTTCGATAGTATTTATAATTAAGCAGTTACATAATAGTAACTGTTTTTTTTTGAGAATGTTGAAATTATGTAATATTAGTTCACTATTTGTTGATTAATTTTATTGAAGATTATTTAATGATATTTTTTTAAAATTATCGTTATCTATTTATTTTTTTATTAGAAACTATTATCATCTTTTAAAGAATTATGTTTTATTGTCATTTTTATTTGTGATTATGATTTTGGATATGATGTTTTAGATCTTAGTTTTTTTATATGTATTTGTTTTGCATAATACTTTATAAGTGATCTTTTTTAAATTGGATTTAGACTTTACCGATAAGATTAACCAAATTATCATATCATGAAACCAAAACATTACTATTCGGCATTCGTGCTGCTTTTTACAACTACATTTTTTGTTGCCCAAGTAGGGATAAATACAACTAATCCCCAAGGGGTTTTTAATATTGATGGAGCGAAAGATAACCCCACTACCGGAGTTCCAAATGCTGCCCAGCAGGCTAATGATGTGGCTGTTACCACAGCGGGAAATATGGGGATAGGTATTACAGTACCTACAAACAAGCTTCATGTAAACGGAACAAATCCTTTACGTTTACAAGGAACCACAATCGGAAATACGATGACAGACCCTCTCATGGTATTGGATGCTACCGGTGTGGTTAAAACCATTGGAACACTTAGTGCTCTGTCTATCCCAACGCCGGCAGTATTCAGATTAGAAACCGGACAGACAAACTTTTTGAATGGGGTAGCAGCAGGAGGTTCTCAAGTTGTTCCGATGTCTGTGGTTAAAAACTCAATTCCGGGATTAACTTATAATACAGGATCAAGTGTCATAACTTTTCCGGCAGGAACTTATCAGATGACTGTGGTGTATGAAGCTACTCATAATAATACAGGATGTACTATCAGTTCTTATTTTGTAGACTTCCCCCTTAATGCAACCACAACCAGAATTCATAATACAGCATCTCATACCGAGGGAGCTCTATCTAATCATGGAGGTACAATTACCTATGCTACAACAGTTACGGCTAACGTAAACTGGCAGATTCATTTAGGAAGAGGGCAGTCTGGTAATTGCAGCGGCCCCGGAATGTCTTTAGCAGCAAATTCAACCCAGTTATTGGTATTCCGAATCGGTGATTAAAAAAGAAATAAACAGGTTAAAGTAAAAATTCCCGTTTACCAAAACCTGCGACAAAAGATTCTAATAACACAAATCTGAAAACACTTGTTGATACAGGTGTTTTTTTATGAATCAATTTTCCATCTGCAGCAGATTATTGATTCCTTTTGTGTGAGCCAAAAGGTCTGGGAAGAAGTCATCATAACACTGTTGAAGATGGTCTTTATTATTTAAAAATGCCTCAAAAACGGGAATATCTTTATCCAGATATTTTGCTTTATTCAATACATTCTGGATGCTGAACTTAATACCCCAGTCTTCACGATAGTTATAGAGCCAGTCGTCCTGCTCCATTTTAATCAGCATTCTTTTAAAGTTTTCAGGCAGCCATTTCATATTGTCATTTAAGACCCTATAAACTTTGAGAGAATGAGCTTTCCATTCAGTCTGAGAATGGAGAGAAAGATCATTGGCAACAAAGTAATCCATAGCTACATCTACAAAAGCGCCGGCATAGAGTCTTACAAGAGGAGCGAATGCTTTTTTGGCTTCATGAATGGCAGGGTGAGAGTCTGTAAAAGTATCAATTGCTCTGTGCATCGTAATTCCGTCCTGAATATCTTTTGGGAATGAAAAACGCTCTCTGTTGCGGATAAAATCCTCGAGAAACTGCCCCACGATCTGCCCGTCGGTAAAAGAAAGAAAAGAGTGCGCCAGATAATTCATAATTTAAAGGTATGAATTAAATGTGAATCATGATATAATAATAAAATAGTGAATGGTGAATGGTGAATGGTGAATAGTGAATCCGCTTCGCAAGTGAATTTTTATATATAACCTAATTGACGATTCACTTGCGAAGCAAAACGGGCAATTCACATTTATTCATAGTTTTTCATTCTAAAAAAGCCTTTCATGGAAATCCTCAATCTTACTCACTTCCTCAATCTTTATCCCAAATTTTCTCTTCGGAATTTTATTAAGATTGGAAACAAATATTTTTTCATATCCTAGTTTTTCCGCTTCGGTAATTCTCTGTTCAATCTGGGCAACCGGACGGATCTCTCCGCTTAATCCAATTTCTCCGGCAAAGCAATAATGTTCAGAGATGGCAATATCTTCGTTTGAAGAAAGAACTGATGCTATGACCGCAAGATCCAGAGCAGGATCATCAGTCTTAATACCTCCGGTAATATTCAGGAAGACGTCTTTGGCTCCCAGTTGGAAACCTGCTCTTTTTTCCAGTACGGCCAGAAGCATATTCAGCCTTTTGGAATCAAAGCCGGTAGAACTTCTCTGAGGAGTACCATACACTGCTGTACTTACCAATGCCTGAATTTCCAGGAGCATAGGCCTGTTGCCTTCCAGAGTTACAGCCACCGAATTTCCGGAAAGCTCCTCAAATTTCTTGGTGATAAGGATTTCAGATGGATTTTTTATTTCTTTTAAGCCCTGTGAGATCATTTCGTAGATCCCGATTTCGGATGTAGATCCAAAACGGTTTTTATTGGCTCTCAATAATCTGAAAAGATGATTTCTGTCTCCGTCGAAATTTAAAACCACATCTACCATATGTTCCAGAACCTTTGGCCCGGCAATTTGTCCATCTTTTGTAATGTGGCCTACCAGAAATACAGGAGTGTTATTTTCTTTGGCATATTTAATGATTTCATTGGAACATTCTCTGATTTGTGAAACCGTTCCCGGAGAACTTTCGATCAACTGGGATTGCAAAGTTTGAATAGAATCAATAATCATAAAATCAGGTTCCAGTTTTTTAGCCTCATGAAGAATTTTTTCCAGAGAGGTTTCAGTAAAAAGAAAACAGTTAGGATTTTGAATGTCCGTAAGTCTGTCTGCTCTCATTTTAATCTGGGAAGCACTTTCTTCCCCGGAAACATAGAAAACCTTTTTCTTCATTTTTAAAGCAAGCTGAAGCAGAAGGGTAGATTTTCCAATGCCGGGTTCACCACCAATAAGGGTAACAGAACCAAGAACAATTCCTCCACCAAGAACACGGTTAAGCTCCTCGGAAGGTGTTTTTATTCTTGGCTCTTCACTGGTTTCCACTTCAACAATATTAATCACATGCTGCTTGGATTTTGAAAAAGGCGGAGTTTTATGAGAAGGTTTTTCAACCACTTCTTCTACCAAAGTATTCCATTGTCCGCAGTTTTTGCATTGTCCCATCCATTGAGAATATTGCGTACCACAATTTTGACAGAAATATGCTGTTTTCAGTTTTGCCATACTGCGAAGTTATAAAAAAAGCATTTTTTTTCAGGACTTAAATTGATTTAATATTAGTAAACAAATAGAATCATGGTCGAAATATCTTTCATATCTTAGCTCCATTCAATTGAAATATTAATGTAAAATATCATTACAATGAAAAAAGTATTTTTATCTTTCTTATTTGCGCTTTTAAGTGTTGCCACATTTGCACAAGGAACCTGGGAAGCGGATCCAATGCACTCTTCAATTAATTTCAATATTAAACATATGGGAATTAGCTTTGTACAGGGGAGATTTGATAAATTCGACGGAAGAGTGGTTAACAGCGCCGCTAATCTTGATAATGCTGATTTTAATTTTGCCGTAAGTGTTCGTACCATTAATACAGGAGTAGAAATGAGAGACAAACATCTAGTAAGTGAAGAATTTTTTGATGCCGCGAAATATCCTGCCATTGAGTTTAAAAGTACTTCTATCACGAAGGATAAAAATAATAGTTATATTCTTAAAGGGAAACTGAGCATGAAAGGAGTGGAGAAGGAAATCAGTGTTCCTGTAACATTTGGAGGAATTACAAAAAACCGGGAAGGAAAAGAGATTATGGGGATTCAGGCAAAATTTACAGTAAACCGTTTGGATTATGGTATCAAATATGATCCTTCCGGGGCTGGTATTGCAAAAGATGTTGAAGTGAATGTCTATTTTGAATTGATTAAGCAATAATTTTTTAAGATAAAATTAATAAGAAGGTTCTCCAGTTTATCCGGAGAACCTTTTTTTATTGATTTCTTTCAAAGTATAAAGGATCTTAGCATCGTAAATGATAAAATTTAATTTGTAATCAGCTTTAAAAATTTATTTTTCCATACAATTTTAATCAGGTTTTATAATTGTTTGAACACTGTTTTCCTAATTTCAAAATCTAAAAGATTGCTTTGTGTTTCTTTTTCCCATAACTTTGCACAAACCTAATCTAATGAGTAAAAAGAATACAAAATACATCTTTGTGACAGGAGGTGTAACTTCATCTTTGGGAAAAGGAATCGTGTCTGCTTCTCTGGGACTATTGCTAAAATCACGCGGTTTTAACGTAACGATCCAAAAACTTGATCCTTATATCAATATCGACCCGGGAACTTTGAATCCTTATGAGCATGGAGAATGCTATGTGACTGAAGATGGTGCGGAGACGGATCTGGATTTAGGTCACTACGAGCGTTACCTTGATGCTCCTACATCCCAAAACAACAACGTTACAACAGGAAAAATCTACCAGACTGTAATTGAAAAAGAGAGAAAAGGAGACTTTCTCGGAAAAACAGTTCAGGTAATTCCTCATATTACTAACGAAATCAAACGTAGAATTAAAATTCTTTCCAAACAGAACTACGATATCATTATTACTGAGATCGGAGGAACTGTGGGAGATATTGAATCTTTACCATACATTGAAACTGTTCGTCAGTTGAAATGGGAATTGGGAGAACGTAATTCTATGGTGATCCACCTGACTTTATTGCCATATCTGGCTTCAAGTGGAGAATTAAAAACAAAACCATCCCAGCACTCCGTTCGCCAATTAATGGAAAGCGGAATTATGGCAGATGTCTTAGTGTGCAGAACGGAACATAAAATTCCAAAAGATCAGAGAGCAAAGCTGGCTCAGTTCTGTAATGTTCCTTTAGATAATGTAATCGAATGCAAAGATCTTGAAACCATCTACGAAGTTCCAATGTATCTTCAGAAGCAGAACTTTGATGATGTTGTATTGAAAGAACTGGATCTGAAAAGCGATAAAGATGCTGACCTTAAAGACTGGAAAAGTTTCCTTAAAAAATTCCAGAATCCTAAGAAAACAGTTGAAATTGCATTAGTAGGTAAATATGTTTCCCTTCAGGATTCTTATATTTCTATTGCTGAAGCTTTCAAACATGCAGGAGCTGACCTTGAAACTGAAGTAAAAGTAAGATGGGTGTACAGTGGAGATATTACAGAGGAAAACATTAAAGATACGCTTAAAGGAGTAAATGGTATCCTTGTAGCACCAGGTTTCGGAGACAGAGGAATTGAAGGAAAAGTTCTAACTGCAAAATATGCAAGAGAAAATAAAATTCCGATGTTAGGAATCTGTTTAGGAATGCAGATTATGACGATTGAATTTGCAAGAAATGTTTTAGGACATACCAAAGCAAACTCAATGGAGTTTGATACGGCTACTCCGGATCCTGTAATTTCATTAATGGAAGAACAGAAAAACATTGTGGATAAAGGAGGAACAATGCGTCTTGGAGCCTGGAAATGTTCTTTGAAAAACGGTTCTAAACTATTCGATATCTATGGAAGTAAAAATATTTCCGAAAGACACCGCCACCGTTATGAATTCAACAGTGATTACCTTCAGGAATTTGAAAAAAATGGTTTCTTGGCAACAGGAACTAACCCTGAAACAGGATTGGTAGAAGCTCTTGAACTTCCTGACCATCCGTTCTATGTAGGGGTTCAGTATCACCCGGAATATAAGAGTACGGTAGCTACTCCTCATCCTTTGTTCAGAGCTTTCATTAAGGCCTGCGAAAAGAAATAAGGTAATTTATTATCATAAACGTCTACAAATAAACTCAGGTTGATTTTTCTCAGCCTGAGTTTATTATATACTAATGTATTATAGTATAGAGTTTTGATAAAAAAACAGTATTTTTGTCAGCTCAAATTTGCTACAGATTTATCAGTTTTCTTATAGTTCTGTAGTAAGCCAGAAATAGGAAATTTTAATTATAATAAAAATAAAATGCAACAAAACAACGGAATCGATAAGAAGCAGATGATTAGTTTCGCGGTTTTATGCCTTGTTCTTTTCGGTTTTATGTTCTATTTCCAGAACAAACAAACGAAAGAAGCAGAGTTGAAAGCTCAGCAGCAGAAAACGGAACAGGTGAAAAATGCCGTAAAACAAACTCAGGCAAATAATATCAATCCAAATGTAACTCCTAATTCAATCCAGACAGCAAGTCTTGGAAACAGTGAATTGAAAATTGAATTTTCAAGCTTAGGAGGACAGGTTTCCAAAGTGGAGCTTTTAAAATATAAAGCATACAACCACAAAACTGATAACGCAGATCAGCCACTTTATCTGATCAATAAAAATAACTCAAACTACGGCTTCCAGTTTAAAGATAAAACAGGAAAGGTTGTTAATACTAAAGATTTAGTTTTCTCACCAGTTGTAAACGGAAATTCACTTACTTTAACAGCTGATTATAATGGAGCTGTAATTCAATTTATTTATACTTTAAACAACAATCCTAAAGCAGAGCTGAAAGATCAGTTTGCTCTTGATTTTAAAGTAAGAACACAGGGGCTTTCCAAAATTACTTCTGACAATAAAGCAGATTTCATCTGGGATTATAGTGTAAGAAATCTGGAGAAAGGTAGAGCACAGGAGCAATCTCACTCAGAATTCTCATATGCCTTCAATAATTATAAAGATTATGATTATGACGGAAGAACAACAATGACGGAAGAAAAGGAAACCCTTAACTGGATTGGTGTAAAACAGCAGTTTTTCTCTTCCGTAATTGAAGCTAAAAACGGATTTACCCAAAGTAAAGGAAACCAGGAAAATGTAGAGGAAGGAGAGTATCTGAAGAAATTCAACTACGAAGGTTTTGTTCAGATGACCGGAAGTGAATTGAATCAGGATTTTACGTGGTATTTTATGCCATTAGATTTACCATTGCTTAAATCTTATGATAAGAACTTTGATGAAATTCTTCCGCTAGGATGGTCATTTATCGGAGCAATGAACCGTTATTTCTTTATGTGGCTTTATGCTATCATCGCCGGCTGGGGATTATCTGCCGGTTGGGTAATTTTTGTAATGACAATCATTGTTAAGTTAATTCTATCGCCAATTATGTATAAGCAACATAAGCTGAGTGCGATGATGAAAGTAATCCGTCCGGAAATTGATGAGGTGAATGCGAAGTTCAAGGATGCAGATCCGATGAAAAAACAGCAGGCAACCATGGAGGTCTACAGAAAAGCAGGTGTGAACCAGATGGCAGGATGTTTACCGGCATTGGTTCAGATTCCTATTTTCTATGCTTTATTCCGTTTCTTCCCGAACTTTATTGATTTGAGAGGACAAGGCTTCTGGTTTGCAAAAGATTTAACGGCTTATGACGACTTGATCAAACTTCCATTTAAAGTTCCTTTCCTTGGAGATCACTTAAGTATATTTGCATTGGCGTGTACCGTTGTTATTTTAATTTATACGGTAATGACTTCAGGAAATATGCAGCAGCCTCAGCAAGAAGGAATGCCAAATATGAAGGTATTAATGTATATCTTCCCGATTACATTCCTGTTCTTCCTTAACACGTCTGCATCTGGTCTTTCATGGTATTATTTTGTATCGAATGCGATCAACATTCTGATTATTCTGGTTATTAAATACTGGATTCTGGATGAGAAGAAGATTCACGCTCAGATCCAATCTAATAAGGAAAAACCGAAAGCAGAAGGTAAATTCCAGAAGAGAATGAGAGAGATGATGGAGAAAGCTCAGGAGCAGCAACAAACTCAGCAGCAAATGAAAAACAAAAAGAAATAATCTGTAATAAATAATAGAATAGAAAAGAGAAGTAATGATGTATTACTTCTCTTTTTTATTTAGATTGAATTTAAATTTTTCCATTAAATGTGAAAAATTGATAATCCTTTAAACCTTACTTTTAGTCATACTTCAGTCTGAAAGAACGTCTGTGGTGTATGGTGGGACCATATTTTATAAGCGCTTCCTGATGCTTTTTTGTAGCGTATCCAAAATTGGTATCCCATCCGTATTCCGGGTGCTCTTCATGAAGCTTGATCATTAATTGGTCCCTGTAGTTTTTAGCAAGAATAGAAGCCGCTGCAATGGATAAAACCTTTGAATCTCCTTTAATAATGCATTGGTGTGGAATATAATTGTAGGGATGGAACTTATTACCATCAACTAAAATAAGCTCCGGTCTTATGACCAGTTGATCTAATGCACGATGCATGGCATGGATACTTGCATTAAGAATATTATGTTCATCAATAAAGGAAGGCGGAAGTTCTGCAATAGCGTAATTTTTTACATTGTCTTTGATATAGCTGTCTAAATCCATCCTGGTTTTGAAGGTTAATTTTTTTGAATCATTCACCAGGCTCTGCTTGAAATTATCATCTAAAATCACGGCAGCAGCTACAACCGGCCCGCTTAAACATCCTCTTCCTACTTCATCACATCCGGCTTCGATGTAAAGATTTGACCAGTTTTTTATTAATTCCATGTTTTACCAAGATAAGACGTAAAGTTAAAAAAAATAAAAATATTAGCTAAAGAGCCTAATGATTTTGTTAAATATTATAAGAGTTAGATTGTTGTTTTTTTAGATTATTTTTCAATGTTTATTAATTAATGTCTATTATCAAAATGACATTTTTTATTGATGAAAACATTATTATGTTTAGTTACTTGTGTTTTATCTCTCTTTAGTGATGAAAAAAATATGAATAGTTGTATTGTATATTTTATAAAGTTATTTTGTTTTGTTTGAGTTGTTTTGCTTAAATATTTATAAATCAATTGGTTTTGCTGTGTTTTGTTTCTTTTACTTTGAATTGTTTTTAATGAGTGGGGTATTGGGGTATTAAAAAAAAAAGATTTCTTTTTCTTTTGATTATTTGTTAAATGTTGTTGTTTTAGCAAATATTGAAGTTTTTATTGAAGTTTTTATTGAAAAAAATACAATCTTTTATAATTTTTTAAGAAAATATTTTGTGTTTTTAAGAAAGTTTTACAAATTTGTAGCCTGTAAAAAATAATTGAATTAACATGAAGAAATTAACAACTAGTGTACTAATTGTAGCACTTTCTTCGTCTTTTTTTATTGTAAATGCTCAACAAAAAGGAACAGATACAATAAAAACAAAGACAATTGAAGAAGTTGTGGTTACCGGTGCCTTAGGTATTAAGAAAAAGGCAGATGCCGTTACCAATGCACAACAAGTAGTAGGCACTAAAGAATTGAACCAAGCCTCTGCTCCAAATGCTGTTCAGGCTCTAACGGGTAAAGTGTCAGGATTGCAGATTACACAAACTGATAATAGTGTAGGAGCTTCAAGTAGGATAGTGATCAGAGGAAATAAATCAATCTCAGGAGGTAATGAAGCTCTAGTTGTTATTGATAATGTTATTTCTTCTGCTTCAGTATTAGCTCAGTTGCCTCCTGAAGTTATTGAAAACGTTAACGTAATTAAAGGACTTCAAGGTGCAGCACTTTATGGGCAGCAAGGGGTGAATGGGGTTATTATTGTAACTACTAAAAAGGGAGCGAAAAGTGAAAAAATGCAGTTTACGCTAACTTCTTCAATTCAGATGACTCAAGCTTTTAAATTTCCTATAATACAGAAGCAATATGGTAAAGGGTATCCTCATGAGCAAGCTTTTAGTGCGGGAGATATAGATTATAATGGTACAACGTATGTGCCTTTTGAAAATATGTCCTGGGGCCCTGCTTATAATGATCCGAAAATTGCAGGACAAATGATGCCATCGGGGCTTCCACAGGGAGATGATCGATTTATTTACGAAAAATATGCTCCTATCGATAATCATTTCTCTAAGTTTTTCAAGAACGGAGTAATTTTCCAAAATGGACTTACCATTAATTCAGGAGGAAGTGATTCTTATGCTATGTTATCAATTAACAGGTTAGAAAATGACTTTGTTGTTGATGGAGATAGATTAACACAAAATAGCTTTTTATTAAAAGCAGGGAAAAAGCTGGATAAATTAAGAATTGATGGAACAGTTAATTATATTAGTAAAATAACAAACCAGTCTAGTTCAGATTTATACAGTGATATTCTTCAGATGCCTTCAATGAATGATATTAGAAAATATAGATATTCTGGTATTCAGGGAGGGCCTTCTGCGTTTACAAAAAATCCTTATTATCAAATCGAACATACAAGACAGAATACCGTTAATGATTACTTATCGGGTATTTTAGCTTTACAATATGAATTTAATAAGAATATCAATTTAACATATACTGGTAACTTATACTTAAATAATTCAAGATCTGACAACCATGATGACGGTTTCAAAGCCACTCAGGTGTACATGGGTAGTGGGTTAGTATTGGATGGTGGAACATTACAGGATTACACAGGAAGTTCTAATTATGATTCATATTATATCAATCGTACGGTAAGTACAAGAAGTTACTACGGAGATCTAATGTTGAATTTTAATTATGATCTTACGGATGATGTTAACTTAAAGTTGAATATTGGTAATAACATTCAGGATAGCTACAGAACTGCCAGATCAATGGGAGGAACAAATTTGGTGGTTCCAGGATGGTATGATATTCGAAATGTGACCAATCTTATTCAACCTGGAAACTCAACAGGAGCTACAGCATTAGACAATATCCTTTTTGAAAATACAACAACAAGACAAAGGACTGTTGCGGGATTTGCCAACTTGGATTTATCATACAAGGATTACTTATTCTTAAACTCTACTTTTAGAATTGAAGAAAGTTCTGTACTTTCTACTTATTATAATGGGCAGGTTCATAATAAATCATATCCTTATTATTCTGTTGGTCTTTCGTTTATTCCTACAAAGGCTTTCGAAGCTCTAAAAGGAAATAATATCATCAATTATATTAAAATCGCTCCGGGATATACCAAAGTTGGAAATACATCTGCAGTATTGCCTTATGATACTTCTAACGTAGGTGTTGCGCCTGCTGGTTATCCTTTCCCTAATCTACCTGGGTATGGTGTAGACGCAACACAGACAAACAGAACAATTAAGCCTGAGTTTATTTCTACTTACGACTTAAATGTTCAGTTAGGATTTTTAAATGACCGTATTACTTTAGAAGGTTCCATCTATCAGTCTGATACTAAGGATTTGATTACTAATGCTAACGTTTCAAATACATCGGGGCTAAGTAACCTAAAAGATAATTTTGGTAAAACCAGAATGAGAGGGTTTGAAATTGATTTAGGTATTACGCCGTTTAAATCACAAAACTTTACTTGGAATATGAGAGCTTCTTTTGCTAAGTCAAGATCTACAGTACTTGATTTACCAAATGGTTTAGATGAAGTTGCACTTGCAGTGCCATATACAACGGTTGGAATTGGAGTGTTTGCTATTAAAGGATCTGATTTACAGGTTATCAAGGCTACTACTTTCCAGAGAGATGATCAGGGAAGAATTATTGTAGGAGCGGATGGTGTTCCATTACAAAATACCGCTTTAAGCAGTATGGGTAGAGTAACTCCGGATTATACGCTTGGATTTAATACTTCTTTAAGGTTCAAAGGCTTTACACTTTCAGCTACTATGGATTACCGCAAAGGAGGTAAGTTCGCTTCATTGAGTAAAAGTATCTTAACATTTGCTGGAGCTAGTGAAGAAACGGCTGGCTTTGACAGAAGTCAAGGGTATGTGATTCCTAACTCTGTTCAGGTGGTAAACGGGCAGTATGTTCAGAACTCTACACCAGTTGGAGGTACAGCAGATTATGATGGTGTAGCAGGATATTTTAGTTCACAGTCTTTACAAAGACTTGGAGAACCGATGGTTTTAGATGCTTCTGCATTTAAGGTGAGAGAAATTGGTTTGTCTTATGATGTTCCGAAATCAGTCTTATCATCAACTTTTGTAACTGGTATTACTGTGGGATTATTTGCAAGAAATCCATTCTTTGTGTATTCAAAAGAAAACAGAAACTATGCTGATCCTGAGACTTCTTACACAAGTGGTAATGGTGCAGGTATTGCCCTTGCAGAACAATATCCTTCTCAAAGATCTTTTGGAATTAACTTAAAAGCTACATTCTAAAAATTTTAAAAAAATGAAAAATATAAAAATAACGACAGCAATTTTATCTATATCAATGTTATTTGCTTCTGTGTCATGCGACAGATATCTTGATATAAATGAAGATCCTAATAATATTTCAATTGATAAGGTTACTCCTAATGAATTACTTCCAGTTGGTATAACATCAACCTATGCAAAACAATCTCAGACATTGAATAGGTTTGCTAGCGTAGTGATGAATTCTACAGCAGGAAACTCTTTAGTGTATGGTGCTCCATTTATTGATGATTATAAACCTAATGTTTCCAATACATTTTATAATGATGTTTGGGATAATATTTTTAGAGGAATAGCTAATTTTGAAAAGGTTATTACATATAATGATCCGGGTAATCAATATGTTCAGCATAAGGCGATTGCTAAAATTATGAAAGCTAACTATGTGCAAATATTAACGGATTTGTATGGTGATATGCCTTATTCTCAAGCTTTTAAAGGGCAGGATAATCTGACGCCAAAATATGATAAAGGAGAAGATATTTATAAAGCTTCTATTGCAGATATTGATAATGCAATAGAATTATTTGAATCTGGTTTAGGGGACACACCTACTAGTGATATTGTTTTTCATGGAGATAATGATAAATGGATAGCTTTTGCCAACACTTTAAAACTAAGATTTTTATTAAGAATGTCTAATGTTACGGGTGATTTGGCTGCTTATAGAGATCAAAAATTGGCATCCCTCAGTGGAGCTGACTTCATTGATGAAGATGTTTTAGAAAACCCTGGATATTCTGCAGCTAATGATGCACAGCAAAATCCATTTACCAACTTCTATGTGTATGTGAGTTCTGGGACAAGGGCAGCGAATTATTCTATCAATGTTGCTTCTGAGCATATGGCAATCGTTTTGAACGGTAATCCAGGTGGAGATTCCCGACCTGTATATCAAAAGTTTAATACAATTGTAGATGGTAGAAGATCAAGAATGTTCACTCTTGTTGGAGGAGAGGTGTCTGGAATTAGACAAGGAAATTTACCTGGTCAGCCAGGAGTGCCGACAGCTATTTCTAGATTTAATTATGGTATTACTATTGGTGCTGGTACACCTACTACTACAAGAGAATATGTAGAGATGGCTTCAGCTAAATCAGGTTGTATTATGACGAGAGCGGAGTCTAAATTCTTACAGGCAGAAGCTGCTTTAAGATATCCTAGCTTATTCTCTAATGCCGCAGGTAATTTTACAACTGCTGTTACTGCGTCTTATAGTTTCTTTGGTGCAAGTGGTTCTGCTGCTTACCTTACTGCGATACAAAATGTTGCAGGTCTGGGTTGGACAGGAACTGACGCTAATAAATTAGAAGCAATTATGACTCAAAAGTGGATTGCGTTGACTGGGGTTAATCCTGAGCAATCATTCTTTGATTATACAAGAACAGGTTTCCCTGTAACCCCATTAGCAACAATTGCGTCTAATCCTAAGCCTAATAGATTAATATACCCTCTTTCTGAGTATATTGGAAATGCTAGTAATGTTCCGGCGATAAGTAACGCTGACGTTTTCAGTAAAAATCAGTTCACCCCGTTCTGGGCAAGAAACTAATTCAATTTGCTTACAAATTTCAATATATTTTACACCGCCTTCGGGCGGTTTTTTTATTTAAATAATTAAGGATTTTTATCATTTGCTTCTATTTACGGGAAGCTTAAATATACTTTTTTCATCACATCCGGCTTCTTGTTTATTTGAAAATAAGAGTGATGAATTAGTATAAATAGATTTTTTTTAGGGGTGTATTTACTGTTTTTTTAGTTGTTTTTCTTTCTCCTATTCTCATATAAATACATTTTTGAGGCGATATAACTATATGCTTTTATTTGTTAAATAAGTTAATTTAATTATGATTTCTCTTTTGTGTTTGTTGGTTATAGGCGAGTTTTACGAATTATTTTTCACTTCTTGATGATGAAAAAAATAAATATGCATAGCATTGTATATTTTTGTGGTACTTATTTTTTATTACTAATATCTTTTTTATGTTACTGTAAATCAATGTTTTATTTTTTATGTTTTTTGTTTTTACTTGTTGAAAAAAATATAATTGATATGATTGATATTTCTAAAAAAAAATATCAATTAATTTCATTTGTTTTTATTAAAAAATATATTTTTAACTTAATTTAGTAGTTTTTTTGGCGTTTTTATTTATAATTTTTAAATAATTAATATTTTTTTTAGAATTTATTTTGTGTTGTTAATAAAGTTTTACAAATTTGTAAAGTCACAAAAATTAAATTTGATATGAAGAAACTAACAACAGGTCTTCTTGTTTTAGTATTGTCATCTTCGATTGCTGTAGCACAAGCTCAGCAGAAGAATGACACAATTAAAACAAAAGAGATAGAAGGTGTGGTAGTAACTGCACTTGGAATTAAAAGAGAGAAAAAGTCTCTGGGGTATGCTTCTGAAGAAGTAAAGGCGGCGGAATTAACAGGCGGTACTACTAATACAGGAAACGTAGCCTCACTTCTTTCAGGTAAAGTTGCCGGATTACAAGTAAATACAAACAATAACTTTGGTGGATCAGCGAACCTTTTGATCAGAGGGTATAAATCTCTATCAGGAGGGTCTCCGCTTATTGTAATCGACGGTTCACCTGTTAACAATACTACAGTGACAACAGGGGCGCCGTTTGACTATGGTAACTTTTTGTCAGATATCAATCAGGAAGATATTGAATCAATCAACGTGCTAAAAGGTGCTGCAGCATCTGCCTTATATGGAGAAAGAGGTAGTGATGGGGTAATCTTGATCGTCACCAAAAGTGGTAGAGGAGGTAATGATGGAAGTTGGGGAGTTACTTTAAATTCAGGAATTACAGCTGGTTTTATTGATAAGTCTACTTTCCCAAAATATCAGACAAGGTATGGTGCCGGATATGGAGGGGAATCCTGGAATGAAGATCCCGGACCTGGAGGATATAATTACGCTAACTTCGGAGATGATGCATCGTACGGACCTGCATTTAATCCTAATTTATTAGTGTACCAATGGGATTCATTTGACCCTTCCTCACCTAATTATGGAAAGCCTACTCCTTGGGTAGCTGCTAAAAACGGACCAATCAAATTTTTTGACACACCGGTTACTTACGTTAATACATTAACCATTGAAAAAGGAAATAAAACTTCAAACCTTTCCTTGTCATATTCTAATATGCTTTCCAATGGTTTGATGCCTAATTCAGAGTTAAGAAAAAACACTATTTCTGCTAAATTCAATCATGATTTTACAGATAAATTACATGCTTCTGTTTTCACGACCTTAACTTTACAGGGGACAAGAGGGCGTAATGAAACAGGATATTCGGATAACATTGTTTCTGGTTTCAGACAATGGTGGCAGACTAACTTAGATGTTTATGCTTTGAAAAATGCATATGCTAACAATGGTAATAGTAACTTTTCCTGGAATAGAACTTCAGCGACTGATGGGACTCCTCAATATTGGAATAACCCTTATTTCCAAAGATATCAGAGTTATCAATCAGATGACAGAACAAGGATTTTTAGCTATGCACAATTAAAATATGATGTTTCTAAAAACTTTGGGATAACCGGAAAATTATCTTATGATGATTTGCAGATGGTTGTAGAAGAAAGATTAATGAACGGATCGTTGCCTCAGGTTTTTGGAGCTTCAGGACTTAACGTTGGATCAGGGTATGCTAGAACAAATGTTAAAAATTCTGAAATGAATTTTGATTTGTTTGCTAACTATAAATTTGATATCACTCCAGATTTAAATGTAAGTGGTATTGCGGGAGGAAACGTTAGAAGAAACCTGATCGATAATATATACATGAGTACAGAAGGTGGATTGTCTAAACCAGGTTTATTTGCTATTTCGAATTCAGTAAGAACAATACTTCCACCTGATGAAAATTACGCTAAATGGGTAACTTCGAGTTTATATGCTACTGCATCTTTCGGATATAAAAACTTCTTATTCATTGATGGTACTTATCGTGTAGATCAGTCTTCTAATTTACCAAAAGGAAATAATAGTTATGATTATTATTCAGCAACAGGAGCTGTTATTTTATCAGAATTTGTGAAGCAGCCATGGTTGAGTTTCTGGAAAATAAGAGGTAACTATGCTGAAGTAGGATCTTCTACTACTAACTATAGATTGGCAAATACATTCAAAGCAAGAGGAGAAGGATTATTTGATCAGCCTTTCTTCCTTGCCAACCCTAATCTAAAACCGCAAAGATCTAAAGAAACTGAATTTGGTATGGAGGCGCAGTTCTTCAAAAACAGATTAGGATTTGATGTGGCTATTTATAAAACAAGAACGCTTGATCAGATCATCAATTTACCGGTATCTTCTGCTACAGGATATAGAACATTCTTGGTTAATGCAGGACAAATTGATAACAAAGGTATAGAAGTTCAGTTGAATGGTACACCATTTAAAACTGATAACTTTAGCTGGGATATAAATGTGAATTGGTCTAAAAATGAAAACAAGGTGATTTCACTAAATGGCAATTCTCAAAACTACTTAATAGCAACTTATCAAAACGGAGTTTCTTTGAATGCTCGTGTTGGACAGGCCTTTGGAGCTCTTGTAGGATCAGATTATCAATATGATGCCAACGGTAATAAAATCGTTGACCCTGTAAGCGGAAACTATTTGAGAAATAACAACCAGGTTATCGGAAATATTACACCGGACTGGGTAGGAGGTGTAAGAAACAGTTTCCGTTATAAAGAATTCTCATTGAGTTTCCTTATTGATGTGAAGCAAGGTGGAGATGTCTATTCACCGGATATGGCATACGGTACAGCAACAGGATTGTATGTGGAAACTGCCAATTATAGAGAAACCGGAGTAATCAATCCGGGGGTTAATCCAAATGGAAATGTAAATACAAC
The DNA here is from genome assembly GCF_011752975.1 of Chryseobacterium sp. Tr-659. Lineage (GTDB taxonomy): Bacteria > Bacteroidota > Bacteroidia > Flavobacteriales > Weeksellaceae > Chryseobacterium. The sequence goes on from NZ_VWWP01000001.1 coordinate 213,630, forward strand.
TGTTGCAGGTGATCCTTCATCTGCAGGAAGTGTAGACGGATATGGTGTTATGCCAAATAAGAGATTCGTATACGATGCTTCTTATGTGAAATTAAGAGAAGCTAGTATTGGATATTCTTTGCCAAAATCTATTTTAGCGAATACTTCTATTCGAGATGCAAAAATATCTATTGTAGGAAGAAACTTGTGGATCATACATAAGAATTTACCTTATGCAGATCCGGAAGCAGGAACAGGAAACGGGTTAGCTGCTAAAGGGCAGTCTATCGGGGTATTACCTACCACTCGTGATATAGGGATAGATATAACTTTAAAATTCTAAAAAAAAATGAAAAAAATATTTTTAATTATAGGTTTGGCTTCATTAGCATTAACTTTCACGTCGTGTGAGAGGGAGATAACTTCATTAAATGAAGATCCAAAGCACCCAACAGAAGTCCCTTCGGGTGTGCTTTTTGCAAGTGCAGAACAAGTTTTGCTTGATCAGATACTAAACGTTAACGTTAACCGTAATATTACCAGATTCTTTACACAGCAATGGTCAGAAACAACATATATTGATGAGTCAAGATATGATATGGTATCAAGACCTATTCCCCGAAACCATTACAACCGTATGATGTCATCAGCATCTGCTACTGTAAACTCTCCAGGAGTTCTTTCTGCATTGAGAGATGCAAGAAGATTCCTCGAAACTGAAGGAGTAGATCCTGTTAAGAAGAATAATAATATCGCTATGATTGAATTGGTAAATGTATATGCATGGGCCAATCTGGTAGATACCTATGGGGATATTCCTTACTTTGGAGCGTTGAAAGCAACTGCTGATAATCCTGGAAATGCAGAAATTCCTTATGATGATGCTAAAACTATCTATCTTGATCTAATTAAAAGAATTGATGCTGCTCTTGCTATGATCAATACCACTACAACAGGGTACTCTAATGATCTGATCTATAAAGGAGATATGTCTAAATGGGTGAAAATGGGTAATTCTTTGAAATTCAGGATGGCTGTTTCCCTTGCGGATGTAGAGCCTGCATTAGCTAAAACTTATGCAGAAGCGGCATATAGCGGTGGATTGTTTACAGGTAAGTTAGATAATTTCGGGTTGCAGACTTTTCCTTCCGGTTTGTTGTCTAATCCCGTATATCAGGATGTTATACAATCAGGTAGAAATGACTTTTTACCTTCAGATGTCTTGATGAACTTTATGAATGGGAAGAACGACCCAAGAAGAGCAATCTGGTTTACAATGGTAAACGGAGCGTATCTTGGAGGGAAATATGCTAAACAGAACGTTTTTGGACAATATTCGCATTTTACGGATGCCATCTCCGGAGAAAATGCACAAGGATTCTTATTAGATTATACGGAGATTATGTTCTTAAGAGCGGAAGCTGCACAAAGAGGATTTAATGTAGGAGGAGCTGCGGCTAGTCTATATTCAGATGCTATTATGGCTTCCATGACAGAATACGGAGTAAGTGCTGGAGACGCTACAACATATATAGCTGCTAATCCATATGATGCTGTCAATTGGAAAAAATCACTTGGAGAACAATCTTGGGTAGCAATGTTTAATAAAGGTTTCCAGGCTTGGAACTTTACAAGAAGACTGGATTTTCCTGTATTTGTGAATCCACCTAACTCAAGAGTAGAAGCAGTTCCTATTAGAATGCGTTATTCTGATCAGGAATACCTTTTAAACTCTGCTAATGTAAATGCGGCAGCAGCAAAAATAGGTGGAGATAAGGTTTCTACAAAAATCTTCTGGGATAAATTTTAATTGAATAATAATCCGGTGAACCTATAGATTCACCGGTTATGGAAAATACTTTATATGAAATATTTAATTGGAATTGCTTTATTGATGGGAATTATTTCATGTTCTAATAATGATGATAATCCTGTAGTCGTAGATAATGCAAGCATAAATGGAGCATGGAGACCGTTTAAGTATGAATTTAGAGGCAAAAGTATTGTGCTAAATGATTGTGAAGACAAAGGTACATTGTTAATTAATGCAGATTTCTCTGGAGCATATGATCGATATGAAACAGCTGCTTCGGGCAATTGTAACTTATCAGATTCTTTTGTTGGAAAGTGGAATTATGACAATCTATACAATGTTCTGACGCTTACTTATACAGAAGACGGAGCTACTAAAACCATGAAAAAAGAAGTGCAGTCTTACTCCAATACGGAACTTCGAATTCATGATAGTAGTAAGAATCTGGATAATGTACCAGGAAATGATGATGCGATACTCGTTTTTAGAAAAGAATAAATATCTTTAAGAGATATAAAAACCGCCTTCGGGCGGTTTTTTTTGTTCAATACCATCGCTGTTTGCTTTTCTTAATGAAGATAATGTAGATGTTAAGTTAGTTTTTTATTGAATTAAATTCTTAATTTTTTGTTTTTTATCTTAATTTTTTAACAATGTGTGAGTGATTTATTATTTTATTTTGTGTTATTTTAAATTTTTATTTACTTCTATTGAATTATAGTATTTTTTTATCATATATTTTTAAATTGATTTATTGTTTTGGTTAATTTTCATTATTTGATTTAATTTATTGAGGAATTTATATTTTTTTAGCATTTGTTATTATATTATTGAATAAATATGTCAAATTTGTGCCAAAATAAAATTAATTTGATATATGAAGAAACTAACAACAAGTCTGCTTGTTTTAGTATTGACATCTTCGATGGCTATTGTAAATGCACAAGAGAAGAAAAACGATACTGCTGCACAGACAAAAGAGATTGAGGGGGTTGTTGTAACAGCACTCGGGATTAAAAGAGAAAAGAAAGCACTAGGTTATGCTTCCCAAGAAATAAAAGGGGATGTATTGAGAGAAGGAGCGAATACAGGGAACTTATCTAGCCAAATGGCAGGTAAAGCAGCAGGTGTGCAAGTTGTAACAAGTGCAAACTTTGGCGGGGCATCAAGTGTAGTTATAAGAGGAATGAAGTCTATTGGAGGAAATAATCAGGCATTATTTGTAATCGATGGAGTACCAGTAAGTAATAATAATAGTACCATCTCTTCTAGTTATACAATTTTTGATGGAGGAAACTCAATCTCCGACATTAATCCTAATGATATTGAAAGTATTAACGTACTAAAAGGAGCAGCAGCATCCGCTCTATATGGTGAAAGAGCTTCTGCAGGAGTTGTAGTAATTACAACAAAAAAGGGGAGATCTAGAAAAGATAAAGAATGGGGAGTAACACTATCAACGGAATATCAATATGGTGAAATTGACAAATCAACATTTGCGAAATATCAAAATAAATATGGTTCGGGCTATGGAGGATCAAGCTTTCTGAAGAGAGATGTAAACGGAGATGGTATAATAGATTTAGTAGTAGGAACTAATAACGATGCATCAGTAGGAACCGCTTTTGATCCTAATTTAATGGTATATCAGTGGAATTCTTTATATCCACAATTGCCCGGATATCACAAAGCAACTCCATGGGTTGCAGCAAAAAATACTCCTGTCGATTTTTTCCAAGCTGCACAAACAACCTCTAATTCTATTACGATAGAAAAAGGAAATGAAAATTCAAGTGTTTTAATTAACTATAACAATTTTCTAACTACAGGAGTAATGCCCAATTCTGAGCAGAAAAAAAATACTATTTCTGCTAAATTTGATTATAAAGTTACGGATAAACTTACTGCTACAGTATATTCTTCTTTAACTATGCAGAATACTAAAGGAAGAAATGCTACAGGATATAATGATAATATTCTAACTGGTTTTAGACAATGGTGGCAGACAAATACTGATATATATGACTTGAGAGATGCCTATTTTAATACAGGACAGAATATCACCTGGAATCTAAACGGTTATAGTGACCCGGATAAATTTTTTACCCCTGCATACTGGAACAATCCGTATTTTGACAGATACCAAAACTATCAAAGTGATAGTAGAAATAGATTCTTTGGCTATGGTATGTTAAACTATAAATTTTCTGATGCTATTAGTTTGACAGGACGAGTTTCTACTGACTTTGCTTACCAAACTAACGAGGTTAGAAAAGCAGTAGGAAGTAAAGCCGAAGCATTTGGTTTATCTCAGTTAAATGCATCATCTGGTTACTACAGGAGTAATTTGTATACCAATGAGCTGAATTTTGATTTATTTGCAAATTATAATAAAAAGTTTGACAATGATATTAGTTTAGGAGGAGTATTAGGAACATCTATAAGACGTAATGTTATAGAAACTATAGATGCATCTACTGAGCCAGATTTATCTGGTGAAGGTTTAATTGTGCCTGGTCTTTATGCAATAAGAAATTCCGCAGGACAGGTTCTGCCAGCAAAAGAGTTTAAGGCTGCTTCTACACTTCCTAGAGGATATGCACAAGCTTCATTCGGATATAAAGATACATATTTCTTAGAAGGTACTGGAAGTTTAGATTTATCTTCAAATTTACCAGATGGAAATAATCTTTATTTCTATCCATCGCTTTCAGCTTCTGTTGTATTATCCAATCTAGTAAATCAAAGTTGGTTATCTTTTTGGAAAGTTAGAGGTAACTGGGCTCAAGTGGGTAAGACAACAGATAATTACAGATTAATTGACACTTATAATATTAGAAGTTTATATAATGGTATTCCTATTGTAGACCCATTTAGTTATAAGAATAATTCAAATCTTAAGCCTGAGCGGTCAACAGAGATAGAAGTAGGAATGGAAGCGAGATTCCTTAAAAATAGAATCGGATTTGATATCAGTGCATATAAAACCAATTCAAAAGATCAGATTCTACTAGTTCCTATTTCAGGAGCTTCTGGATATACAAGAAAATGGTATAATGCTGGAGAACTTGAAAATAAAGGTATAGAAGTTCAATTGAACGGAACTCCTATTAAGACTTCTGATTTTAAATGGGATATGAATGTCAATTGGGCAATCAATAGAAATAAAGTTCTGAGTCTAAGTGAAGGAATTAACAATTTGCAGTTGGGGCTTGGTGTAAATTCGGTGACATTTAATGCGGAAGTGGGTAAACCATATGGCGAAATTCATGGGACGGATTTTGTGTATTCTCCTGATGGGCAAAAAGTTATTGATGCTCAGACAGGGGCATATATGATTACGACATCAAGAAATAACAGTATTGGTAATATTATGCCAGATTGGACTTGGAGTGTAAGGAATAGTATAACTTATAAGGCTTTTACATTTACATTTTTAGTTGATGGACAGCAAGGAGGTAGTGTATTTTCGGGTGACATGTTATATGGAACAGATACAGGTATTTATCCTGAAACATTAGCAATTAGGGAGCCAGGGGTGATTCTTCCAGGAGTAGTTATGCAAAATGGACAGTATGTACCTAATAATGTTCCATTGTCGGCAAGTAATGCTCCTTCTGAAACAGGTTCAATATTAGCTTCAGGGAATTATCCATCTAAACAGTTTGTTTATGATGCAACTTTTGTTAAACTAAGAGAGGCTGCTATCTATTTTGATATTCCGAAGAGTTTATTTGCTAATACATTTATTAAGTCCATGAAGTTTGGAATTTTCGGACGAAACTTATGGATTATTCATAAGAATTTACCCTATGCTGATCCTGAAGCGGGCTACACAGGAGGCTCTTCTTTAGGGGTAAATGGAGGTAACCTTTCCCGAGGTTATTCTATTGGGGCAATGCCAACAACCAGAACTTTTGGCGCAAACTTTACTATTAACTTCTAAATAGCATTACAATGAAAAAAATAATAATGGGAATTTCTGCAGTAGGTTTATTATTAATATCATGCGGAAGAGATATAACGAGCCTAAACGATGATCCCAAAAATCCATCTGAAGTGAATACTGATTTTATGTTTACTTCAGCAAGTGTAGGACTAGTAACACAAATGACAACTCCTAGTGTAAACTTGAATAATTTTAGATTTTTTACCCAACAATGGACAGAAACTCAATATATAGATGAAGCTGTTTATAATTTAGTAAAACGGAGTGTACCCGATAGTAACTGGAATAACATGTATTCTCAAATGACAAAGTTGGAAATGGCCAGAAATACAGCGAATTCTCTTTCGGATACTTCTCTTAAAGCGAGTAAAATAGCTGCAATTGAGGCATTGGAAATTTATATCTTCAGTACTCTTGTAGATACCTATGGAAATATTCCTTATTCTCAATCCCTTCAGGTTGATAAGTATCCTACACCAGCTTATGATGATTCAAAAACAATTTATATAGATCTGATTAAAAGAGCAGATGCAGTTTTGGCAACTCTGGACTCAAATACGTCTAAGGGATTTGGAACTTATGACCCAATTTTTGGCGGAAGCTCTGAGAAAATAAAACTATTTTTAAATACTCTTAAGCTTAGAATGGGACTAAATTTAGCAGATGTAGATAATGCTTTAGCTAAAACAATCGTTGAAAGTGCATATGCAAAAGGGGTTGTTTTAGCCAATTCACAGAATTTAGGACTTAAATTTACTTCCTCAGGGCAATTTACAAGCCCTGTATATCAAGAAATGGTTACAAGCGGAAGAAATGATTTTGTTCCCGCAAATACTTTTGTAGACGTATTGAATGCATCATCAGACCCAAGAAGAGCTAAGTATTTTACCCTTAAAGATGGAGCTTATGTAGGTGGCTTATATGGTAAGCAGAATGTATTTGCGGAATTTTCCCATGTTCAGGATAGTTTTTTAGTGGCAGATAGTATGGCTTATTTATTTGATGCAGCAGAAACAAGATTCATGCTTGCCGAAGCTGCTGAAAGAGGATATAATGTTGGTGGTGTAGCTGCTACACACTTTACTGCCGGAATAAAAGCTTCTATGGATTTTTGGGGAGTCACTCAAGCAGATCAAACTACTTATCTTGCAGCAAATAATTATGCTGCTTTACCTGGAACTTGGAAACAAAAAATTGGAAACGAGGCTTGGATTGCAGCTTATAACAGAGGTTTTGAAGCATGGGAGTTCTCAAGGAGGCTTGATTTCAGAACTTTTATTAAACCTGGATCTAGAGCAGTTCCTGTAAGAATGCCTTATCCTGTAAATGAGACGAGCGTTAACAACATAAACAGATCACAGGCTGCTGTGGCTCAATGGGGGGCTGCGACACAAGATGTACAGGCATCTAAAATATTCTGGGATAAAAACTAGCGTATATTTAACAATATTCATATTACACCGCCTTCGGGCGGTTTTTTTATTTCCTTATATTTGTACTTCAAATTCTGAGATGAAGCATTAAGTGAAAATATTTTATCTCAAACCATTAAAATTGAATGTAAGAACATGAATATTAAAGATATTATAGAAGAAAAACTTTCGGAGATTATTTTAAATGTATATCAGTTAAAAGACATCAAGCTGGAAGTTCAGGAAAATAAAACGGAATTTGAAGGCGATTTTACTATTGTCACATTCCCGTTGGTAAAACAATTGAAAAAAAATCCTGAAAGTATCGGGATTGAATTAGGAGAAGCTTTAACTGAGCAGACAGAGCTTTTTGAGAGCTTTAACGTAGTAAAGGGGTTCCTGAATGTTAAAGTGAAAAATCAGTTGTTTATTGATAACTTCAGATCCGTAAGCAAGAATTTCTCAACTATAGAAAAGAAAAATTCTACGGTTATGGTAGAATACTCTTCACCAAATACCAATAAACCGCTACACCTTGGACACATCAGAAATAACCTGTTAGGATTTTCTGTAGCCCAGATTTTAAAAGAAGCAGGATACGATGTGATTAAAACTCAGATCATTAATGACAGAGGGATTCATATCTGTAAATCTATGCTGGCATGGGAAAAGTTTGGAAACGGAGAAACTCCTGAAACAACTAATACAAAAGGAGATAAGTTCGTAGGAAACTACTATGTAGAATTCGATAAAAACTACAAAAGCGAAATTGCAGAGCTGGTTGCAGAAGGAATTACAGAAGATCAGGCTAAAAAAGAAGCTCCGGTGATGAAAGAAGCTCAAAAAATGCTTTTGGATTGGGAAAACGGAGATGAAACTGTAAGAAATCTTTGGGCTGAAATGAATTCCTGGGTGTACAAAGGATTCAATGAAACGTATAAGAGATTAGGTGTTGATTTTGATCAGGTGCAATACGAAAGCAATACTTACATTTTAGGAAAAGACCTTATCCAGGCAGGATTGGAAAAAGGAGTATTGTATCAGAAAGAAGACGGATCTGTTTGGTGTGATCTTACAGATGAAGGTCTTGATCAGAAACTATTGCTGCGTTCAGATGGTACATCGGTTTACATGACACAGGATTTGGGAACTGCGGTTGAGCGTTTTAAACAAAATGATATTCAAAAGCTGATTTATACTGTAGGAAATGAGCAGGACTACCATTTCCAGGTCTTATTCAAAATCCTCAAAAAATTAGGATATGAATGGGCAGACCAATTGTATCACCTTTCTTATGGAATGGTGGAGCTTCCTGAAGGTAAAATGAAATCCCGTGAAGGAACTGTAGTGGATGCTGATGACCTGATGCAGGAAATGTATGAAACAGCTAAATCTAAAGCACAGGAACTAGGAAAACTGGAAAATCTTTCAGAAGAAGATAAAGAAGCATCTTATGAAACAGTAGGATTGGGTGCATTGAAATATTTCATGCTGAAAGTTGATCCGAAGAAAAAAATGCTTTTCAATCCGGCTGAAAGTATTGATTTCAACGGAAATACAGGGCCATTTATCCAATACACTTACGCACGTATCCAGTCATTACTGTCCAAAGCAGAAAATATACAGGCAGAAACGGCAGATGTATCTTTAAATCAATCTGAAAAAGAGCTGATTATGCAGTTGACCAACTTTAAGACTGTAGTGGCAAAATCTGCGGAAACATTAAGCCCCGCTCTGGTAGCCAACTATGTGTATGATCTTGTAAAAGCATACAATTCCTTCTATCAGAATAATCCGATTCTGAATCAGGAAGATGAAAATGTAAAACAATTCCGTCTCAATATATCCGATCTTACGGCAAAGACGATCAAAAAATCATTAGAGCTGCTGGGAATCGGAACAGTAAACAGAATGTAAAATAAAAAAGACTCTTGAAAAAATTCAGGAGTCTTTTTTTATACTTAAGTAAAAATATATTAGAGGTCGGGTTTTTCTTCTGTATTACTGCTCATCTCTTTCAGACTGTCTGCATACAATTTCGCAGGAGTCCATCTTGCGTGTTTTGAAAGGATAACTTTATACCCTTTTTTATAAGTATACACCTTGGTGAATTCGGCCCCAAAGAATATCAGCATACAGGAATAGTTGATCCACATCATGATTAAAATTACTGTTCCGGCCGCTCCAAAAGCGGAAGTCGGTTTTATCTGATTGAAATAAAGACTTAACAGGAATTTTCCCAGAGTAAATAGGACGGTTGTTAGAAAAGCTCCTCTCCATACAGGTTTCCAGCTCACTATTACGTCGGGTAGGACTTTAAACATTAGCGCAAACAAAAGCATGACAAGTCCGAAACCTACTCCAAAATTGATCAGCTCCACCAGCATATAAGTCTCAAGTCCGAAATATTGAGTAATGATCTTACTGAAAAGACTGATAAGAGAAGACAAGATCATCGTGATCATCAGAAGAAATCCCAGAATAAGAATCATTCCCAGAGAATTTGCCCTGTCCAGCAAAAACTTAACCAACGCTTTTTTGGGGGCAGCTTCTACTTCCCAAAGGGCATTTAGTGAATGCTGCAGCTGAAAGAACAAAGTAGTAGAACCATATACCAACGATCCGACTCCCACTGCTTTCATAAAGATATTTTTTTTGTCAATCAGAGCACCGGCGAGCATACCTTCTATACTTTTTGCCACATCAGGTCCCATAATGCCGCTGATCTGAGTACTGATCTGCCCGCGTATTGCTTCCTCACCAAAAAAATTTCCAAGTACCCAGATAATAATGATCAGTAATCCCGGGATGGAAAAGATAGCATAATAGGCCAGACTTGCCGAATCTTTTGATGCGGAAGAATTATTCCATTCTGTAAACGTATCTTTCAGAACTTCCCAGAAAAACTTAACATTGTTGATCATAGTATATCATATTAAAATGGATATCCGATAGCAATATTTAAAACCAGATTATCTTTTCTCCAGCTTGGGTCTCCGAAATTGATTTTATCAAATGCCCATCGGTCTCCTTTTGCATAATAAGGAACTCTCAAAGGCATTGCCAGGTCTAACCTTAAGATCAGAATAGAAAAATCAAGCCTTAAACCAACTCCGGCACCTACAGCAATTTCATTTAAAAAATCTTTGGAAAATTTGGCTCCCGGTCTCAGGTCATCATCGTGAAGTAACCAGATATTTCCGGCATCTACAAATACAGCAGCATTTAAAAACTTGTAAAGATTAGCACGATATTCGGCATTCAGTTCGAGTTTAATATCCCCGGACTGATCAAAATAAACTCCTGGAGGGATCGTTCTTGGATCAAAACTTCCAGGGCCTAATGTTCTTGCACGGAAAGCCCTTATACTGTTACTTCCTCCGGAGAAAAACTGTTTGGAAAAAGGAATGAATTCTGAGTTTCCATATGGATAAGCAAGCCCTGCAATGAATCTTGTGGCCAAAGAAGATTTTTCTGTGAATTTATGATAGAATCTCACATCATTTTCAATCTTGGCATATTGACTGAAAGGTATACCAAATATATTTTTTTGCTTATCTTTTTCTACGTTGGCTCCTGTTATTAATCCTGTTATATTTCCTGCCAAATCAAGCGTACCTTTATAATAAAAAGTATTTTTTCTCGGAAGCATGGTATTGGTATAAGTATAAGAATAAGTAGGGCCAAAAATAAGCTGTTTCTCTACAATTCGCTGCATGGCAGGGTTTCCGGCAGATGCCTGGATATATTCTTCAGTTACATTTGCAGGAGAAACCAAAGTGATGTCAATCACTTTCAGTTCATGTTCTTTTCTTATATTTTCTTTCCATGCATATCCGAATGAAGCTGTGAAATTATTAAGGGTATAATATTTTGTTCTGTTCTGGAATTCATATCCCAACGTTATATTCGTTCTCGGAACAAATGCACTTGATGAATGAAAACGGAATGGAGCCACAATCCTGGGAATTGAAAGCTGTACATTCGTTCCTGCTCGGAACATATTATTCGCATTTTCCGGACCACCCATCTGGAAATCAAAAGCCCCGTAAATCGAAGCTTTGAACTGTTCAGCTCCCCGGAAGAAATTTCTGTGAGTCCAGTTCAAGTTGAGTTCACTACCCGCATAATTTGCTGAGTTTGTTCTTCCTAAAGCTTCCAGACGGAGCGATTGGATCTGTCTTGGAGTTAATAAATAATAAGCATCAAATTTATGACTTAAAGAATCAGAGGTGATGAATTCATTTTTTACAAACTTGAAAACCCCCAGACTGATAAGCCTGTTTAACGTAAGATTATGGTTGGAACGGTTATAAAGATCTCCCTTTTTAAAATATAAAGCTCTGTCGAAAATTTTCGGTTTAAATTTATGTTGAGGATCAATTACATAAATGTCATCAAAAGCATATTTGGAAAGAGAATCCTTATCCATCGGAATGCTGTATTTCCCGTCTTTTACATCCTGTATATTATAATTAGGAAATACAACAACTTTGTCGATACTGAATTGTTGTGTCGCCAGATTTGGAGTATTATCTTTAAGTTTTACATTAAGCTCAACCTTATGGTTTTTGTTTACAGTACTGTCTGCCTGTACAATGATATTATCCGGATGGAAATAATAAAAACCTCTTTCCTTCAATCCATTATCAATTCTTTCTCTTTCTGCTTTGATAACATCAAGGTCAAACGGTTTTCCGTTCTTAAGAAGAGTCTTATTCGTTAAACTTTGTATTTCCTGATTCACGAGAGTAGAATCTTTCTGAAATTTTACCCCATCTATAAGGTATCTCGCTCCAGGTCTTACCGTATAAATAACCTGAGCTCTTTTATTTTTGGATACTGTATCATAAGTAGCCCTGGCATTAAAATAACCTTTGTTTTCAGAATAGTTTTCAATAATATCTTTATTGAACTCTCGGTCTACATCCCCTAATAATACAGGTTTTTCACCCATTTTATATTTAAGCCAGTAATTGAAACCCTTATCTTTTTTAGGTTCTTTAGCTATATTGTAAAAATAGAGTTTGGGGCGCATTCCCAAAAATGTAGAATTGGGTTTTGGAGTGAGATTGGCTTCCAGTGCAGACTGAAGATCTTTTTTTTCTTTTTTCGAAATAGTGTCGTTTTCGATCTTTACCTTAGCTCCCGTGTACAACATCTGGCCTTCTTTCAGAAATCTTGTATTGCTGCAAGAAATAACGGTTGTTGCCAGCCCGGAAACAAAAATATATTTACAATAGGTATGGAATGTCTTACTCATTATTTAAATTCTACCACTTGATTGTTTTGATTCTTTTTGGGTTTCTTCTCTCTTGATTTTTGGAAAATCTCCCGGAATTTATCATAATCCAATGTAATAATAAACCCAACTCCGGTTTCTATGATCTGCCCCTGAAGCGCAACCTGATATTCATCCTTACGATAGGCGCGCAGCATATACCTTCCATCTTTGGAAAGGCTGTAATCTACAGAAACATTACCTGCAATATTGGTCATATTTTCATTCTGACGGGCTTGTCCCTCCAGTCCGAAATTACTTCCCACGGTCACTTTCAGTCTGTCGTTTAACAGCTTTTTACTGATATCCACATTCAGGTCAGTTCTTGTATTTTTTTGTCCGCTCGAATAATCTTCTGAAGAATCAAGTCCAAAATTAAGGTCAACACCTTTAATCAGATCTGCAGCAAGATTGTTCAGCTGCTGAGAAAGAATTTTACTCACACTCTGTCTTGCCATAGTTTCTGCGGACATTCCTGCACCACTTTCAAATGGATTTTCCCCGATGAAGCGATTCAATAGCAATAGCGCAAAAACCTGTTTGTTCAGCTCGGATTCCTGAGTTCTTAGCTGAGCAAGTTTCTGATCTACCATTTCTGTTACATTGGTGGAAACAGAATTGTTTTTTTCTGATGTAGTAATATCAAAAGTAAGCTGAGGTTTCAGCAATTCACCTTTCATTTTCAATAAAGCATTAAATGGTATTCTTTGCTTAAGCTGATTGGCTATGTTGGTACTTCCTTCACCGCTTACCTGTTGCTCTACGAGGTCAATGGGAGCTGCTTCGGTTTTATATACCGCTGTAATGTCCATTATTGCTGTCGTAGGTTCACCTGTCCAGGTAATTGTGCTTCCTTTCTGAATGTCAAACTTACGTTTCAGAAAGCTTACAGAAAGATCATAGCTTCCCTTTTCCACTTCGTAAACCCCTACCAGAGTTGTTTTTCCTGAAGGATCTATACCTCCTGTTAATTCAGCCTCACCCTGAAGCTGTACAAAGTCTCCATTGGCTTTGTCAATAATAAGAGAGAGTTTGGCTTCTTTGCTTACCTCAATATTCACACTTACATCCATCCCTTTGATACGGCTCTGTGCCTTAAGGGAATCTTCCTTAATTGTTTTATTTAAAACCACCTGATCCTGATCGATGAATTCAACAATACCGTCTCTTTCTTGTAATGAAGGAGTAGATTGAGGAAGAACGAAAGTAAAATCAGTATTGTCAGCAACGCTTAATTTTCCGTCAACCTTTGGTAAATCAAGATTTCCCCGGATATGAAGGCCTGCATCAATCGCAAGAACTCCGTACATTATGGCATCGTTAGATTTTTCTGAATTTACCACTTTGAAATTTTTTGCATTTACATTAAGATTAAATGCGAAATCCCTGTAGGTCTGGGTTAGAACCTGTCCGTCCACAACAAGAGCATTTCCGTCCTTATCATTGATTTTGAATTGATCAAACTCAATACCACGGCTGGTGAAGCTGATTTCATCATTCAGTTTTCTGAAGTCGCTTCCTGTTTTTGCAATTTCCAGTCCGGCATCATTGAATTTTACCTTTCCTAAAATATTGGGTTGATTAGCTGTACCTGTAATCTTTAAATTTCCGGATAGATAACCTTCCGTATTGGTAATAGCATTCATTGAGAAACCCTGAATACTCTTCATTTGCAGTTGGTTGATCGCCATATTCAGGTCGAATGTACTGGAAGAAGTATTGTAGTCACCAAGAATTTTTACATCATTATTATTTCCGGAAAGAGCAATGTCAGCATTTAAAATTTTAGGTGAAGAATTATTCACTTTTACAGCAAGATTTCCGACAGGGCTTCCATAAACAATCAGATCTGAAATATTCAGATCAGAAGTAAAAGTCATATCCTTCATCACATCACGCAGCTGTGCAGTTCCGTTAATAGTTCCTCTTGCCAGAACCGTATCTTTTTTAATGAGTTCCGTAATCGTTTCGATCTTAAAATCTTTCAACGAAATATTCAAAGGACTGCCAGGATTATTGCTTTCAGACTGAATGGAAATTTCACTGCCGGCATTCGAAAGCCTGAAATTATCGGCAAGAATTCCCTTACTGCTGATCTGGATCTTATTGTTTTCTGCAATATTCCAGTCGGCATAATTAAGTTTTAATCCATTCGGATGTAAAGAAATTTCCGTAATGTCATTCAGAGATTTTGCATTTCCAGCAATAAGGAATCGGGTAGCGTCTTTATCATCTTTTGTAGTGATATTGTAATTAATCGTATTGTCAGCAACATCTCCTTCAATATTGATTTTATTTAAAGAAAAACTGGAACTTTTCAGAGAAGCTACATTGAGGCTGTATTGCAATGCCTGATTTTCATTGGTTACCTTTAAAGCTCCTTTTTCAATGGCATTTTCACCATACAACAACTGTGGAATCTGCCCGTCAATTTCAATTTTTTGAGAATCTGCATCGTAATTACCGGTTAAGTTGATGGTTTCAAAACTTTTCAGATCCGGAACAAATTTTCTGATGATATCATCATTTTTGATTTTTGCTGTAAAAGCAAAATGCTGTCCGGGATCAATTTTTTCAGTTTTACCGGGTTTCTGGAACTGATAATACTGATTCACAGTTTGGGTTAAAGCTCCAAAAATCTGGGTAAGTTTGTATTTTCCTTTCAGCTCTACGTCTGCCACCTGGGAATTGAACATAATCTGTGTTGAATCCTGGGTAGATGAAGCTTTCAGATTGACCTCCTGCACCGGATAAACCTCCTTGGTATCCGAGAATGCAAAATCTTTAAGATTTAAATATCCGTTCAGGTTATTCGGATCCAAACTGGTAAAATCACCGTCAATTTTTCCGGCAATGATCATTGGTTTTTCATAGAAACCAAGTTTGTTGACATCTAATTTGATCACTTCTCCGTTTATTTTTACCGTAGGATTTTTTTCATCATAAACCCCTGAAGCAGTAAGTTGGAGACTGGCATTCGGGTCTTTTGAATCTAAAATAACATGATAAGCACCTTTGTTGATTTTACCGGTTAAATTCATATTCTGATAGTGATAACCTTTGTAAACGGCTGACGCAACATGTCCTTTTAAATCCGCATTGGCATTTTTGAAATCGAAACTTTCTCCTTTCGCTGCAATTTGTGCTGTGATAGGGCCAATATCTTTATTCTGAATGATCTTTCCAACCTGCACCCCTTGAAGATTAGCTTTTACATCATAAACTTCATGATTTTTTCTTCGCATATCAACATTGGCAACAACAGCAGCGTTTCCAAGAGTGGAGTAGAGGTTGAGGTCTGCATCAACTACTTTTGTTGTTCCTTTTGCATTTCCTTTAATACTGAAACTGGAGGGAAGTGAAATATTGGATGGAATCGTATTTTTTGGGACAAGATTAAAGATTGTTTGGGCATTCGAAGAAAATTCTCCTATTCTCAGATCATAATACAGCTGATCAGGATTCATTGCATTTTTAATCTTTCCGGAAGCAGCCACTCTCAGCTGATCCAGCCCGGAAACTTTCAGATTCTGAATGAGAAGGTCATTCACGCTGCCCTTGACATTGGCATTCACATTTAAGATGGCGTTCGGATATTTGTTAAACGGAACAGTATTTCTTAAGGTAGGAACTAAATTCAGAATATCTGAAAATCCGATTCGGGAATCTTTGATATTGGCAGAAATTTTTACAGCCCCAAGGTTTGAACTAAGCTGATCAATGGAGTTGTAATTTAAAATAACCTCATCACGCAGCAATGTTTTCGGTGTCTGCAGATAAAGATCTTTAAGATAAGCTTGCTTTTCAGCATATACAAAATCCGTATTGAACTTCTGGATGTTCAGGCCTCTTGCTTCCTGTATTTCTGCAGAATTAACAGTTCCTGCGAAGGTATTGTTTTCCATCTTGAAACTTCTCACTTCCACATTCATTTTTGAAAAATTGAGGTGGTTGAAATCCATTCCCTGTTTGGTTGGAGCAATAGCTGTATTATTGTAGGTTGCCTTTACGTCATTAAGAACCAGTTTTCCCAGAAGAAGCTTCATTGCTTTATTTTGCTCGGAAGCTTCAGGTTCTTTTGATGATTTAGGGTTTGCGTTTTGGGCAGGAAGATAAAGGTTTGCGTTAATGTCTGCCCCGGAAAGGAAGATGTTGGCAACATTATAGGTATTGTTTTCAAGATCAAGCTTATTCACCTTAGTACTTAGTTCCTTGAATAAGACCTTTGCAAATGTTTTGGTATTATCATCTCCGTAATCAATATCGAAATGGGTCAGTTTGATTCCTCTCAATCCAATATTCATCGGTTTTTTTTCATTGAGTGAATCTACTTTTTTCTCTACCTTTTTCGAAACTTCTTCTACGAGTCCCTGCTTTAATTTTAATTTTAATCCGTCAAGATTAATATCATTAACAGCATAGGTGTTTTTATTGAGATCAAATTTTTTAACCCTTGTATCAAAAGACTTAAAATAGAGCTTAATATCATTTCTTGACTGCTGGTCGTTGAAAGTAACTCCGATATCTTTTAAATTAATTTTGTCAAGGGAAATAATAAATGGTTTAGAAGAGCTCTCTTCTTTATCGTTGGTAGCAAAAGCATTGATAATATAATCGAAATTGAATTTACCATCCGGTTTTCTAATCACATTAGCTCTCACACCTTCCATATCTACCGAAGTGATATCTGCTGTGGAGTTAATGAGCTTCAGCATGTGTAAACCAACATCTAGTTTTCTGACAGCCAAAAGAGTGTCTACATCTTGTCCTTTAAGATAGAGGTTTTCCATTACAAGACTGTTTGGGAAGCCGATATAGACCCTTTCAAGACTTACGGGAGTCTTTATTTTTTTCTCAAGATAAACAATGAGTCGGTCTTTGATGAAGTTTTGAACGGCAGGAAGTCTTAAGCTTAGGATCAACAGCGTAAGAAAAACCAATATCGAAATAAAGGTTATCGCAATACGCTTTAAGAGTTTTGTTGTGTTGATTTTCAGTTTCAAATTCGGTGTGGTTTCTAACAAAGATAATAATACTAAATTATTTTGACTTTGTTGTGGTACCCGTTACGAATACAAAAATCCTGCCTTGGCTTGTCTCTTTATGGAATTTTTAGTTGTAGTTGTCAAGTGAATAGTTGAGTAAGACGAGCCAAGGTGCGGATTTTATTCTTTAAAAAGCCCCCTTTATTATCATTTTTTAATGTTGAAAAGGTTAGTTAGCAAAAATGAAAATTCAAATGTTAGTGTAGTTCTAAAGGGGGCTTGGCATGGTTTATATGAAAAGATAATAATTTAGTTGTTTCCGTTTTCCCATTTCACCTCTTCTCCCTGCGGAGCGGCACCTCCTTGTGCTGCTGTAATAGGAGCGGTTTCCTGGTTGATATGATAAATATAGGCTGCAATTTTTTCAGCATCTCTTCCGGTAATGGTTCCTTCTTTAATGAAAGGTCTCATTGTTGGGTTATTGGGAGAACCGTTTTCAAGCATCCAGAAAACATTTTTAAATAAACTTTTTTCTTTGATGTTGATCCAGTGAGTATCGGTAAGATTGGGACCGATTCCTCCTTTTCCTCCATCTCCATGGCAGGTTACACAGTTGGTTTTGAAAAGCTCCTGGCCTTCTGCAATATGATCTGCGCTGTATTTTGCAGATTCAAGATTGATCTGAGGGGCACTTTTCTCATACTCTTCAATAGAAGCAAGCATTGTTTTCGCTTCTTTAGTGTATTCAACATCCGGATGGGCATAATCAGTAAAGGAAAAGGCTGTAAGATATACGGCACAGAAGATACATCCGAACCAGAACAGGCCTATCCACCATTTTGGAAGTGAATTGTCCAATTCAGTAATTCCGTCAAAACCATGATCGATAAGAATATCTTTCTCTTCCGTTACGGATTGTTTCTTGAAAGCAGAATTCCATAATTTCTGATAGTAAGGAATATTTTTCTCAGCCAGATACTGCTTTTTCTCTTCTTCCGGTAATCTGCTGAAATTTTCATTTTCTATCAGATCTCCAATGGAGTTCATAATCAGCAAAAGGATAATGGCGATCAGTATCAGTGCCCAGAAAAAGGGTGAAGAAAAATAGCCTGAATCACTGGCGAACATTTCAAAGGCCATGATCGTTAAACCTATCGTTGTCGCGATATATATTGAAATTGGGGTTCTCGTTTTCATTGCAATACAATTTTAATGTTTACTCTACACTTGCTGTCTGGATCTGTGTAGTTTTGATATCTGTTCCCAGTCTTTGCAGATAAGCAATCATGGCTACAATTTCTCTTTGCTCAAGAGGAACATAAGCAGCCCCTTTTGCTGTCTTTTCTTTAGCCATCTGATCTTTTACATCAGTAGCTTCTGAATAGATTCTCTGTACAATAGCTTTTGACTGGTTATCCGCCCATTGATTTGCTGAATCAATCTGAGCTTTTGTATACGGTACATCAAAAGAGTTTTTCATTAATCTCATTTTATCTACCATCTGGGTACGATCCAGTTTATTGGTGATTAACCATGGGAAACGCGGCATAATAGAACCAGCAGATGTAATTCTTGGGTTATACATATGTTTGAAGTGCCATGAATCCGGGTTTCTTCCTCCTTCTCTGTGAAGATCCGGTCCTGTTCTTTTAGATCCCCATAAGAAAGGTCTGTCGTAGATGAATTCTCCCGCCTTGGAATACTGTCCGTTTTTTCCTTCAAATCTTACTACCTCATCACGGAACGGTCTGATCATCTGAGAATGGCATGAATTACAGCCCTCACGGATATATAAATCTCTTCCTTCAAGCTCCAGCGGAGTATACGGTTTTACAGCAGTAATTGTAGGTACGCTCTGTTTAAGAGATAACGTAGGAACAATTTCCACAAGTCCACCAATTGCTATGGTAATGAAGGCCAATACAGAAAGGAGAGTAGGTGTTCTTTCCAGCCACAGGTGTACACCTTCACCTTCTTTTCTTGTACTGCCGATATTAGCCAGTGCAGGTGCTTCTGCCGGAACTTCTTTCTGAAATGAACCTGCTTTGATGGTTTTGATGACATTAATCACCATTAAAATAGCTCCTGATAAATAAAGGACACCACCTAAGAATCTCATCTTAAAGTAGGGAATGATTGCTGTTACAGTATCCAGCCAGTTTTTCCATAATAATGTTCCGTCCGGGTTAAACTGTTTCCACATCAATCCCTGGGTGAATCCTGAGATATACATCGGAACAGCATAGAAGATGATTCCTAATGTTCCCAGCCAGAAATGCCAGTTGGCTAATTTTTTAGACCAGAGTGAAGTTCTCCACATGATCGGAACCAGATAATATACGACTCCGAATGCCATGAAACCATTCCATCCAAGAGCGCCTAAGTGTACGTGGCCAATCACCCAGTCTGTATAGTGACCAATTTTATTTAATGATTTGGTTGCTAATAAAGGTCCTTCGAAAGTGGCCATACCATAACAGGTAACAGCTACTACAAAGAATTTAAGGATAGGATTTTCTCTTACTTTGTCCCAAGCTCCTCTCAAGGTAAGAAGACCATTTAGCATTCCTCCCCAGGATGGTGCGATAAGCATAATGGAAAACCCTGTGCCCACAGCCTGTGCCCATGCTGGTAATGCTGTATATTGCAGGTGGTGAGGGCCGGCCCAAAGATATACAAAGATCAACGACCAGAAGTGAATAATGGACAATTTGTATGAGAATACAGGTCGTTGAGCTGCTTTTGGCATAAAGTAATACATCAGACCTAATACAGGAGTGGTTAATACGAATGCTACCGCATTGTGGCCATACCACCATTGTACCAATGCATCTTTTACACCTGCATATACAGAATAAGATTTCCAGCTTGTGAAAGATAAAGGAACTTCAAGATTATTGAAGATGTGAAGCATGGCCACCGCAATCCATGTTGCCATATAGAACCAGATGGCTACATACAAATGTCTTACTCTTCTTTTCGCGATCGTTCCAAACATATTGATTCCGAAGATGATCCAAGAAAATGCAATTAAGATATCAATAGGCCATTCGTGTTCAGCATATTCTTTAGAAGTATTGATTCCCATAAGGAAAGTGATCACTACAGTAATGATCATAAACTGCCATGACCAGAAATGCAGCCATGATAGAGTATCACTATACATTCTTGTTTTCAGTAGCCTCTGCATACTGTAATAAGCACCACAAAAGAAGGAATTACATACGAAAGCAAAAATTACGGCACTCGTGTGAAGCATTCTGATTCTACCAAAGCCCATTGCTCCCTGAGTGTTGATCAATCCCTGAATATTTCCCGAAGCTAAGCTTTTAATAGTAGTATCATCTGTCCCGAATAAAAATTCCGGCAATTCCGGATAAAAAAGCATCAATGCAGCAGTAAGTCCCAGCAGAAATCCGATGAGCCCGAATACGATAGTAGCATAGAGGAATGCCCTGACAATATTATTGTCATAATTAAATTTTTGCGTCTCCATAAATTCCAATAGTGTTTACCGAAGTGATATTTTCTCTGAGAAAAGGCTTATTTCCAGCTTTTTTCTTTGTCGAAAATAAATATCATGTAACGTGTATAATGTTTTGCCAAAGGTATTTATTAACTTTGTTGAAGGCTAATAGATAATCTTCTAAAATATACCGAAAACTACTAAAACAAAAACGATGAAAGTATGTGGACAAAATATCAGGAAAATACGCAGGAGTAAAGATCTTACACAGGAATACATGGCTTTTGAAATGGGAATTTCCCAGAAAGCTTACTCCGATATTGAGAACTCTAAAGTGAAGATCAACCTGGAGATCCTTACTAAAATATCAGATATTTTAGACATCAAGCCATCTGACATTTGTAGTATTTCACATAAATGTGGAAACGATGAATATGAAGATAAATATCAGAACCTTTTAGAGTACATGAAAAAGAATAATATTTCGGTTCCGAAAGAATTTTTATAAACTGTAACCCTTTTATATTAAATTATAGACAATCTAAAACAATGATCTCTTATGATAGACAGGTTTAGGTTCTTAAATTTATTCTGATTCACACTTAAATAACTTTTGCTTTCTGAATACTATTGTACAGTCTTGATACATTCGTTCCTCTTTTAGATAGTGAATGTTGTGCATGCATGGTTGTATTGATTCAAAGTCAATGTGTTATATTTTTTTCTGTATTTGCATTAAACTGATTAAATAATCTGGAGTAAAAAAAATAGAATCATTAATTACATCTATTACAAAAATAGATGTAATTAATGATTCTATTGCATAATACGTGCTATATTAGCCAACATATTACTAAAGCTATTTGAAGGAGAGCGGTTAAATAACTTTTCTCTAAAGAATTATCCGGATAGGACATGCTTAAGTTCTACAAAACACAAATAATCTATAAAATAGAGATGATGAAAAAATTATTAAACTACCAATTTTTACATTTAGCTTCTTTACGGCGCAAGCTTATCAATATTAATGTTCTTCATTGTATATTATTGTAAATAAGTAATATACTAGACCTATTTCCAATAAAAATTCCATTTTTAAGAAAGATGAGATCAATTGACTATGTTATAACCCCATAGAAAAAATAGTCATAGTGTTTTACTATGATGTACAAATAGGGATTTGAATATATTGATGCTTTTTTTCATATCTGAATATTGCAGAAAGGTAATATATGATATAACACAGTTTAGAAATTTAAAATGAAATAGGTTCTAAAGCTAATTAGGAACTTTTCAGTTTGCTTTTTCTCTCATATTCATTTATTGCAACTAATCATAATTAAAAAGGGTTGTTGTCAAAGTTATATAGTAAACTGAAAAGTCATTAATCAAAACTGATAGCACGAATCTAACCGAAATATATCTATTCCAGAGGACTCTTGGTCTGGTAAATAAGTAAACTATTAAAATCAATTTAATATGTAGATCAGTGGTAGGAAGCTAAAGATAACACCAAAATATGAGAAAATATTATGTATTAATGTGAATCGGGGAAATTATGGCTTTGAATAATATAGTTTATAAATTAAAATTAAATAAAATGAAACGAATTATTTTTTTAGTCTTTGCTATAGCAATGGCTTGCAACTCTCAGGCACAAAATAAGCATGAATTGGTTAAACTCTGGCAAACTGATAGTGTAGTACCTATTCCGGAATCTGTTTTGATAAATTTTAAGAACAAAGTATTGTACGTGTCTGAGATAGGGTTGGGTGATGGTTCTGCATTTGATAAAAACGGTGCAGTTGGTAAAGTATCAATGGATGGAAAAATTGTCGATTTAAATTGGGTTACTGGTTTGCATTCACCAAAAGGTTTGGCTATGAGAGGAAACGAGCTTTATGCAGCAGATATAACAGAGCTTGTAGTGATAGATATTAAAAAGGCAAATATAATTAAAAAGTATCCTGTACCAGAACCAGGCATGCTGAACGATGTAACGGTTAGTGATAAAGGCGTGATTTATTTTTCAGATTCGAAGACGAAGAAAATTTACCAAATTATTGATCAGAAATTGAGTGTCTATATGGAAAATATTGCTGGGGTAAACGGTTTAAAAGCAATTGGCAATGAGCTGTATATTTTAGGTGGGAAAAGATTTTTCAAGGTTGATACTAATAAAAAGGAAACAGACATTGCCCAACTTTCACAAAACAGAGATGGAATTGAACCTATTGGTAATGGTGACTTTTTGATCACGAGTTGGGGTGGATATGTTTTTTATGTAAGCAAAGATGGTAAAGTAGAGACATTGTTAGATACCCACGAGCCTATGATAAATGCTGCTGATTTGGCTTATGATGCAACCAAAAAAATACTTTATATTCCCTCTTTTTACAGCAAGATGGTCACAGCTTATCAGCTTAAATAGTAATGTTACTGCTTACCTGTTTGTAATTTTTTTTAAGTATTAAGAAGATTTAAGATTTATCCGCATTCATATTATTAGTGGATAAGAGACTCTGGTAGATAATATTATATTAAATAATTTAAATAAAGTTATAAGAATCCTCAAAATAAGAAAGGAAGGATAATCTATAAACCTTACATTAATATGAACTCATTTTGCATCTAAGCAATTAAGGGGTTTTAAGTTAAATTATAGACAATCTAAAACAATGATCTCCTTGGACAGAAGGAGATCATATTTTTTGCAAACAAAAAAAGACTGTGTTTCTAGTAGCATGCCTGATGATAGCACTGATGGGGAACAAGTTTTTGATTTTTCAAATTTATCATAATCAATACGTTATTAATAAATAATTATGTAGAAAAAAATTCACATAATTGTGGATAAATGTTTACAATAGATTTAATTTTCTATAATATATTTGCCATAAATATAATGCGGGCCCACTGAATGAAGCTTTTCTACTTTATTTCAATTTTGTTTTTTCTGTGCATCCAAGGGCAAAGTTATACTACACAATGGTATAACATGGATAACGGCCTGCCTCAAAACAGTATCAAAGATATTGTGAAAGATAAGTACGGCTTCATCTGGATGTCTATGGAAGGAAGAATCTTGAGGTACGACGGAAATAACTTTGTACAATACAGAAATTTTAAGTTCAAAAACTTAAGCTTCGGAGATTTTTATGGGAGTATAGAACATGACAGTATCATCATTTTTAATGATTCTGAAAAGAATGCACTTCAGATCTCTCAGAGACATCCGGATATCGTTTCTTCCGATAAAATTTTCAAACCCGGAGGTTCAGTATACGATAAGATATATAAGAGACTGATAAAAAATAATACTACGGTAAGATTTATCCCTTATATTGATTCTTACTATATCCGGCTGAATACAGGTTCTTATTATTTTGAAAATAATGGAATCATTTATGTTGAGAAGAAAAGTAAAAAGAATATACCCATTGATCTGAAATTTTCTCGCAACAGGCTAAAGCGGTTATTTGTTCATGGAGATTATATTTTTATAGCTGATATTGAAAATAAAAAGATACTTCAGCTCCATCAGGGAAAATATTCTTATATAGATGCTCCGTCTGTTTATAGTGATCCGGAAACAAAGGTGTACTGGCAGCAGACCACAGGACAGGTTTTTATGATCAGCCATGGTAAAATATACCGAAGCCAATTCTCGGAAGGAAAGTTGAAACTTTCTTATATATTAGAATATAAAGATATTGATAAGGAGATTTCCGGAGCCATGTTCTATGACGAAGTAAATCGTAAACTATATATTGGGAGCTCTATTAACGGACTGAAAATTCTTAGTCTTTCAGATTTTTTCGTTTCCCGAAAGAATTTACCTTATCAGGATGAGGTTTGCTATGCTGCGGTTCCGTTTGGAGATCATTCCGTTCTTACACAGGAAGGACTCAGATATGATAATCATACTTCGGAAAGAATATTTCCGGCACCTCAGTCTTATGATAAACGATATATTTTAGAAGACAATGAGGGAAATCTTGTGTACAGGGAAAATAATTCCATTCATATCCGATATAAAAATTCGCAGTTCAAAAAATACGATTCCATTTACTTTAAAGGAAAAGAGATTGATGGAATATATAAAACGGGTGGACTCTATATGGCTTCTGTTTTACAGGGAAAATTATCATATCTCTATCTATTCGGTCATGATCTGAAGAAAGTAGAAAAAGTTATTTCCAGTAAAGAAAATATAGATGCCGTTTTCAGATATAGCAAAGATCTTCTTTATCTTGGAGGCAGCGGAGGAATATCTGTTTTCTCATTTGCTCAGAACAAAATTGTGAAACAAATAGGGAAAGACCTTCCGGTGAAGCAGATGAGCAGAATGAAAGATGGAAATATATGGTTTACGACATATAACCGCGGAATTTATCTTTTGAAAAATGATAAAGCCATTAAAATCCCAGACGATAAAAATGATATTCTGTCAGCAGCTCATTATATTCTTGAAGATAAAAATTCTAATTGGTGGATCTCTTCCAATAACGGCTTGTATAAAGTAAATAAGAACATTCTTTTGCAAAATCTTGAAACGAAGAAGGGAGTTGTTTCCTATTACCGCTACACAAAGAGCAATGGTTTTTTGAATAATGAGTTCAACGGGAGTGCGGAACCCTGCGCTCATGAACTAAAAGACGGACAATTCGTATTTCCCTCCATGGAAGGATTCGTATTCTTTAATCCTGAACAGGTAAAAACATATTATCCCACGTCTCAGGATATCTATCTGGAGCGGGCCAGAGTGAAAGGAAAAATGATCCGGTTGAAAGATCGTCTTTTTCTGGAATGCGGCTATAAAAGCGCACAGGTTTGTATTGATATCCCTTATTATTCTGATTTGGAGAATATCTATCTTCAGGCCAAACTTGTGGGGGGTGAAGACAGTCAGTGGACTGATCTTAAAAAGGATAAAATTTTTCATCTCGGCAGTATTGATCCCGGTAAATACAATTTACTGGTAAGATTTCTTTCTTCGGAAAATGGTACATTTATTTATAAAAGTTTACCCATAGAAGTTGAAGCGTACTTCTATCAGACCTTGATTTTTAAAATTCTGGTTATCGGTTTTTTTGTGTTAATTATTATTGTTATCATTCAGATCCGAACCAATTTTTTAAGATTGAAAAACAAAGTCCTGAAAAATAGTCTTGTTCATAAAGATAAAGAACTGCAGGAAACCAATAATAAGCTTAAAAATGAATCAGATTATCAGAAAAAATTGGTAGAAAGTATCAGCCATGATATTACTACACCTGTTAAATTTATCGCACTTCTTTCACAGGAGCTTACACAGTCTGAAGATATCAAATCACAAAAAAAATATTTTGACAGTATTTACAAAACGTCAGAACAGCTTTATAAATTTACATTAAGCCTTAAAGAATATACCGAGTTGTACAAGCAGGAAAGTATAACAGAAGAAGAATATTCGGTCTACGATCTGATTGAAAATAAGAGACTTTTGTTTGAAGAAATTGCAGCTCGTAAAAATACATTCATTTATAATTTTTGTGACCATCAGCTGAAGGTGAACATGAATAGAAATATCCTTCTGGCAATTTTTCACAATGTCATAGACAATGCTGTAAAAAATACTTCAAATGGTGAGATTATCATCACAACAGCTTCTACAGGATCTGGGATAGAAATCTGTATTGCCGATACAGGAAGCGGAATGTCCGAAGAACAAATAATATACTATTCCGGACTTTTCAATAAAAAAGAAAATGAAAACCTGATTTTTAAAAACTACGGATTAGGTTTACATATGGTTATTCAGCTGGTAATGAAGATCAATTCCGGAATGACTTTTCATAAAAATACTCCAAAAGGGACACTCATTAAAATCCATATTAAAATATGACAAAAAAAATACTGATTGCAGATGATCATCACGTGGTAAGAATTGGGACAGCTATGATTCTGGAAAAGAATTTTGATCATTTTGAAATTGATTTTGCAGAAACCTATAACGAGGTAAAACAAAAAGTTCAAGCAGAAAAATATGATCTCGTTATCCTGGATATTGAGCTTCCGGGAAGTATTCTCAAATCGATGGTGAAAGAGATTAAAAACTTTTCTGAAGATACTTTGGTTTTAATATTTACCTCCTATAAAGAAAATATTGCGGAGCAGTACTTCCAGGAGGGAGCCAATGGTTTTTTAAACAAACAAAGTGATCCGGAAGTTTTTGTAAAAGCGATTGAAACCATTTTTAAGGACGGTTACTTTTACACTCCGGAAGTTATGAATGAGCTGGTAAAGGGAATGCAAAAGAAAAGAACTGTAGAGCTTTTATCAGAAAGAGAACTGCAGGTCTTCAATCTTCTGGCTAAAGGAAACGGAAACCTTGAAATTGCCAATACTCTTAATATCGAAGAATCTACTGTTGGAACTTACAAAAGAAGAGTCTATCAGAAACTAAAGATTACCAATCTGATTGAACTGCTGGAAATTTACAATGAGATTCATTAGCAGAAGCTGATGTCATAATACCGGTACAGTTTTGTGGCAAAATGCGTACAGGATCTGTTCGTTAATTACTCATTTTTCGCAGTAGGTTAGTGCTGTGAAAAACTTCAGTTAAATAATTGAAGTTCATAGAGAATTATCAGACTCCCTTAGATTCTAAATACGTATTTGTTATGAAAAAAAAGATACTTTTCATTGCCTTGTTGGCAGGTTCAATTGATACTTCGGTAAGCGCCCAGGCAGGTAATGTGGGAATTAACACGTCAACTCCCGGTAGTACTCTTACAATTAACGGTTCATTTGCTGCAAGCTATAAAACAGTAACCGCAGGTGGAACTATAAATGCCGGTGATTACTATACAGCTTATAATGGAGCATTAGACGGTACTTTAACTTTACCTTCAGCGATTAGTGGTGCTGGTAATTTCTCAGGTCGTACCTACCATTTTAAGAATACAGGTACTGCAAAACTTATCGTAGCTTCCAACGGATCTGAGTTGATTGATAACCAAGCCGGAGCTGGTGTTTCTACTATTGAAGTACCTCCCGGTTATTATGCATATGTGGTAAGTAAAGGCACTACTACCGGTACAACCTGGGAGCTGGTATTGCTTTCAAGTTCCAATAGCTTACCCTCTGCAGAATCTACTTATCCTTTTTCAACAGTGGCAACTACCGAAAGACAGACCTGTGATGCTACCCCAAATCCCTCCGTTCCATGGATCAGAACGGCTATTGTTTATCCTCAGGGTACGGTTCTTAATAAAGGAAATGTACTTGATCCTTCTACAGGAGCATTTACAGCACCTACTAATGGATATTATATCATTCAGGGGTCTACTCAGTTTGATAACGGAGAAGTATCCGGAAATCCAAACTTTACATGGACTGTGCTGTATCTGATAAAAAACTATACTCCGGCTAACGGAGGAAATATATTAGTGCAGTCTTATCAGCAGCCTTATGCTACAACGGTTTTTGGCTCAAGTATTTCTTGTATGACTTATCTGATTGCAGGAGAAACAGTAAGCATGGCTTCCGTAGCCGGAGTAACCGGTACCGGTGGTAAATATCAGGTGGTAACAAGTACCATGTTCGGATATAAAATCGCTAATTAATCTGAATTTTTTAACGAGAATAAGCCTTGACAGATCGTTAAGGCTCTTTTTAATTCGAATATATTTTATTAAAATCTTTTACAATATGAAAAAACTAACCATAACACTGTTTATGATCTTTGCTAATTTTGCTGTGGCACAGGTTGGGGTAAATACTCCCAATCCAAAAGGAATGTTCCATCTGGACGGGAAAAAAAATAATGAAACTTCCGGAAATATAAGCCCTGCCAATCAGACAGACGATGTGGTGATGACAGCCGATGGTTTTGTAGGTATAGGCAATAATAATCCCGCTGCAAGTTTAGATATAAAAACAGCAGGAACCTCAGCCGCTCCTGTACCCGGAATAAAGATTACAGACGGGGCACAAAATGAAAATTATGTACTAACCTCCGATGCCAGCGGAAACGGTTTGTGGAAACCGGTAAGATTAACCGTAGTACGCGGAGCGAACGGGCCGGGAATTGATATTCCTTTTACTTTAACAACCACCTTCAGATATACAGGATCCTATATAGATTTACCTCCGGGCAGATGGCTTGTTACCGTTCAACAGCTTATTCATCCCACAGGAGGAGTTTTGACAAGTGATCAATGGATGTGGCTGAGGACAGGCTTTTCAGATGATCCTAATGTTGTAACAGGTGGTACGGCCACTCTTTCCCCTGATCTGAATGAACTGCCGACCCTGGTAAGTGGATTAATACAGGGGCCCACAACTTCAGGAATTACCAGATTCTCTATTATACAGGGGAGTTTGGTGATTAATAACTCTTCCGGCGCTGTGAAAAGATATAAATATATTGCGGGAGATAATGTTATTGGAGGTACTCCTGCCAATGCAACCTCTTTTCAGGGATTCGGAGGGAGCTGGAGTGAAAATATCATTTATGCAGTACCTACCAACTAATGATCCAGGCTTATCTCACCCGAAAAGTATTGTTTTATCAATTTTGATTTAAAACAGATCCGCCGTTAAGCACAGAATTGCCAATTTCCCCCATGGAATGAGAATTTCTGTGAAAAGTTTTTATATATTTAGCGCCTGAATAATTTATTCTATGAGCAACGAAAATAAAACAGGACAAAACGAGACTTTAGTTAGAGGATTAACAAACCGACACATACAATTAATTGCCCTTGGAGGTGCCATAGGAACCGGATTATTTCTGGGAATCGGACCGGCAGCAGTACTGGCCGGCCCATCGGTTATTTTAGGCTATGCACTAGCCGGTATTATTGCCTTTTTTATCATGCGCCAGCTGGGTGAAATGGTAGTTCAGGAACCGGTATCGGGAAGTTTTAGCTACTTTGCCTACAAATATTGGGGAAATTTTCCAGGGTTTGCTTCCGGATGGAACTACTGGATTCTCTATATTCTGGTGAGTATGGCTGAACTAACAGCAATCGGCCATTATATCCATTTCTGGTGGCCGGAAATTCCGCTATGGGTTTCCAGTTTATTCTTTTTTGTAGTAATCAATGCCCTGAATCTTGCCTCTGTAAAGGTTTACGGAGAAACAGAGTTCTGGTTTTCCATTATCAAAGTAGTTGCTATTATTGCCATGATTATCTTCGGGGTATATTTGCTCATAAGTGGAACAGGAGGAGAAAAAGCAACTATAACCAATTTATGGAATGACGGTGGTTTTTTCCCGAAAGGATTATTTAATAAAACAGAGAACGGATATTCAGGATTGTTTGCTGCAATGGCAATGATTATGTTCTCTTTCGGAGGATTAGAACTAATCGGGATCACAGCTGCTGAAGCTAAAAACCCTGAGAAAACTATTCCACAGGCCACCAATCAGGTGATCTACAGGATTCTGATTTTCTATGTGGGTGCTTTGGTAATCTTATTCTCGTTAAGCCCATGGAGAGATATTACAGAAGGATCAAGCCCTTTTGTGATGGTATTTCAAAATTTGAACGGTCTTGAATTCA
Source organism: Chryseobacterium sp. Tr-659 (assembly GCF_011752975.1). GTDB lineage: Bacteria > Bacteroidota > Bacteroidia > Flavobacteriales > Weeksellaceae > Chryseobacterium. Next base: position 244,072 of record NZ_VWWP01000001.1, read on the forward strand.
GCCTTTTTGGAAAGGTAATCCAGTTCAATACATTGATCGCGAATGTTCTGAATTTAATTGTTCTCACGGCTGCTTTATCCGTTTACAATAGTAGTGTTTACAGTAACAGCAGAATGTTATTTGGGCTTGCCCAGCAGGGAAATGCTCCTAAGTTTTTAAAGAAATTGAATAAAAATTCAGTTCCTACCAATGCGATCATTGTTTCATCATGCTTTGCAGGAATCTGCATTATCATTAATAAACTGGTACCGGAAAAAGCCTTTGAATATTTAATGGCACTCGTGGTATCTACATTAATTATCAACTGGCTGATGATTTGTTATACCCATTTGAAGTTTAAAAAATCAATCAATCAATCCGGAATTCAGTCCAAATTTCCATCAATATTTTATCCCGTATCCAATTACATTTGTATTGCATTCCTGGTTCTGATCTTAGGATTAATGAGTATCACAGGAATGGAAATTCAGGTAATTCTGATTCCAATATGGATTGGCTTTTTATTTGTGATGTATAAACTATACAAACCAAGCTAAAATATAAAACAAACAGAAATTGTTTTTAAAGATGAAAATTAAATGATTTTCATCTTTTTTTATGTTTAAAATCCTGTAAATTAGTAATGATATGATCCCGTTAAAAAAATGGTATCAAAATAGATTCCTTTCATTGTTATTATTTTTAATATAAAAGAAAATGCAGTCGAGCTTTAGTGAGATCCAGAAAATAGTAGATCTTATTGAAACCCATTTTGACAGAGATATTACGGCTCATGAAATAGAGACGGTATCTCACTATTCTTATCGGAATTTCCAAAGAATATTTTTTAAGATTTTTAATGAAACGGTTTCCGGATTTCAAAAAAGGCTGCGACTTGAAAATGCCTATAAGAAACTGATATACACAGAAGATAAACTCTCTGAGATCGCATGGCAGGTTGGATATTTCAATATCCAGTCCTTTTCAAAAGCATTTAAAAAACAGTATTCCTTTTCCCCGGTGGAGGCGAGAAAACAAAAACAGGAAGTATTTAAAGAGTTTATCAAAAACAGCCATCCGGAGCTTACATTTGAGATTAGATTTAAAGATGCTGTTTCGGTGTATTGTAAGTTCATTAAAGCGAAAGACTATAATAATAAAGAAATCAATGCTTTGTGGAAGGAAATAGAGCCCGATAAGGAAATATTCGAAGCAGCTTACGGCATTATCCTTGATCAGCCTTTGATCACCAGCCGTTCACATTGCAGATATGGAGCCGCTGTAACTTCTGATGAGGTTCTTGAAGGATTTTTTAAAAGAGAAATCTTTGGTGGGAAATATGTCAGATTCATCCATTACGGATCGTATGAAAAAATTTTAGAAACTTACCGTTCCTTTTATCGTTTCTGGCTGGCAGACCAGTCTCTTTTATTAGATAATTCCGATGTGATAGAAGAATATTTACAATCAGAAACAGGAGAAGATATCACCTATATTTATTTTCCGCTTTATGAATAGAATGTCCTTTTAGGACAAGATTTGCTTTTCTGAAGATCTAATTTTGCCTCGGTAAATAACTCCAGGGAGATTTACTGATAGAACTTAAGAAAACAAAACAGAATGAAAAAAGTATTTCTCTTCGCCTTGTTAATTCCTTTTTACGGCAGATCTCAGATTTCAGTTCAAACCTATGCCGGAAATAAAGAATCGGAGATACTAGGTATTTATAACAGAGATTTTAAAAGTAAATGGAATTATTTCGCTTCAGGAACCATTGCTTACGATTATGAATCGAAAAAAGTAACTCCGGAAATTTATCAGAACCTTAACTATGGAATCGGAAAAAACTGGGGTATTTCTACAGGAATTCATATTTCAAATAAAGATATCATGCCTTCTGTAGGAGTGGCTTACGGAAAAGAAAATGACGTTTTTGGAATCAGTGTTTTCCCGGCAATTACTTATTCTACAAGTGCAAAAGAATTCGGAATCGGGGTATATACCTTATTAGAATATACTCCGAAAATCAATGAACAATTTAATTTTTACAGCATGCTGATCGTAGAGTCTGATTTTAATTTTAAAGAACATCAGGCAAGCAGCCAGGTGATCCGTTTAGGACTGGAGAATCAGAAAAAAATGCAATTCGGGATAGGAAGTAATATTTCCCAGACGGGAAGTAGCTTTGAGACCGATATTAATTTCGGAATATTTATAGGAAAGAAATTTTAAATTATATGAACAAATTATTCACACTCACTTTTATATTGAGTTTTATAGTAAATATGGCACAGACTGCTTATCATTTTCCCGAAGAATCTTCACGCCATGAAGGAACGTGGCTGCAATGGCCTCATCATTATCAACATGGTGTTACATACCGTAAAAGAGTGGAACAGACCTGGATTGATATGACAAAAGCCTTGCAGACAGGAGAAAAGGTACATATTATTGCATATAATACTGACGAAAAGAACAGGATTATCCGTATTCTGGAGGAAAATAAAATTCCGATGAAGAATATTGATTTCAAAGTTTATCCTACAGATGATGTCTGGATCAGGGACAATGGACCTATTTTCGTAAAAGATAATAAGGGAAATGTCTTGATTGAAGATTGGGGCTTCAACGGTTGGGGTGAGAAGTTCGATTTTGAAAATTGTGATGAAATTCCACAGCGGATAGGAGAAGACCTGGGAATGAAAGTAATTGATCTTAATGACGAAATGGTAAATGAAGGAGGTTCCGTAGAAACCGATGGGAATGGGGTTTTAATGGCTTGTAAAAGTTCCGTCATCAGTCAGAAAAAGGGTTCAACAAGAAACAAAGGAATCACGCAAAAAGAAGCAGAAGAAATGTTTGAAACCTATTACGGAGTTTCTAAAGTTATCTGGCTGGATGGTGTTACAGGCCTAGACGTTACCGACATGCACATTGATGGTTTTATGAAGTTTGTAGATCATCATACCATGATCACAATGAATGAGGATGACCTTCTTGAGCTTGGTCTTTCCGAAAAAGATGTCAATACCCTTTATTCGGCTACTAATGTTAATGGAAAAGAATATAAAAAAGTATATCTGCCGGCAACTAAAAATAAAGTGAAGACAGCTTATGGTAAACAACTGGATGAAAAAGGCTCTTATGTTAATTATTATGTTGCCAACACGGTAGTGCTGGTTCCCAATTATGGAGATCCTAATGATAAAGTTGCAAATAAGATTATTCAGGACCTGTACCCTGGCCGAAAAGTAATCGGGATTGATGTGAGAAATCTTTATGAAAATGGAGGTATGGTACATTGCGTTACCCAGCAGCAGCCAGCAGGAAATTAAATAGAAGCGGTAACTAAAAAATCATCAAAAGGGGAGAATGAATTTAACCTTGATTCTTCCCATTATGATGTTTTTCATAGAAAAATATTCATAGAATCTGGCCGTTCCTCATCTAATTTTCGTACATTAGTAAGAGGTTATATTTCAAATTCAGGTGAAAATAATCTGTTTGAAATTCCTGCGGATAAGCCGAAAACCGCTCCAAAAAGTAGGCAGGACCAAAAAAGACACCTATGGCCAATTTATTTCAAACTCTTACCAACGCGGTAAAACACTGGTATATCCCATTAATCTTCGGGATTCTGTTTCTAATCTGTGGTTTTTATGTATTCAGTGTACCGCTGGCAACATATGTAACACTTTCCATCTTTTTCAGCGTCTCATTCTTATTTTCCGGAATTACAGAGATATTCTTTTCTGTACAGAACAGTAAATCTTTGCAGGGCTGGGGCTGGTTTCTGGTAAGCGGATTACTAACTACTGCAATAGGGATCTATCTGATCGCTAATCCGCAGATTTCAATGGCTGTGCTTCCGTTTGTAGTGGGATTCACCTTATTGTTCCGTTCTTTTCAGTTATTAGGATTTGCTTTTGATCTGAAGAGTATGAAAATAAGGAGCTGGGGAAATGTAGCCCTTGCCAGTGCCGGAGGAATTATATTTTCTTTGCTATTGATATTTAACCCGATATTTACAGGGATTTCTTTAGTTACTCTTACAGGGGTTTCCTTTATTTTTATGGGAATTGCCTCTATTATGCTGGCTCTGGATTTAAGAAAAGTGAAAAAAATTCCTGGGAAAGTTAGCCAGGAGCTGCGGGATAAGATTAAATCTATTCAGGATGAAATTGATGAACTAAAAAAATAGATTAATACCATACAATAAAAAGCCTCACCAGAGGCTTTTTTTATTTTATTAAAACTTACTAAAATGATAAAAATCACCTTAAATCCACTTTGTTGTGAAGCGGTTTTGGTGTTAAAAAACGTTATTTTTGTGTAGAATTTAAACTAATACTAACTCAAATACAACGCGGGAATGAAAAAACTTTATCTCGGTGCATTTACTTTATGCACGGTTTTGGGCATTTCTGCCCAGGAAGTGGTCTGGCAAAAAGATATCAAATCCTCTACCCAGGATTTCCTTTCACAGGTCACCACAACCATCGATCAGCAGTATCTTATCACCGGAAGCGCCATACAATCAGGAAGAGGAAAGCAGGAGTCTGGAACTAAACCAAACAACGGTTACGATTTCCATTTAGTTAAACTCAACCAGCAGGGAGACCAGGCCTGGGAAAAATATTTCTCAGGATCTAACCATGATTACCTGTCAGCCACCGTTACCACTCAGGATGGGGGCTTTCTACTAGCCGGAACCTCTTACTCAGGAAAAGGATTAGATAAAAAAGAAGAATCCAAAGGCGGTTCCGATATCTGGCTGATCCGAATCAATGAATTCGGCGATGAATTATGGCAGAAAACATTAGGCACCCCTTCCGATGAAGAAGCCAGAGCTGTTATTCAAACCACAGACTTAGGGTTCTTTGTAGCCGGCAATGTACAAAACGCTTCAAAAGGCTATGGATCCAAAGATGTCTGGATCACAAGACTCGACAAAAACGGAAAAGAGCTGTCCCAATTAATTTTAGGCGGAAAAGGGTTGGATGAAGTCGAAAAGATGATTCCTACAAAAGATGGCGGAGCCTTAGTGGGAGTTTATTCCAGAAGCTCTGAGGTGAAGGCGGGAAGCGGAGAGCCGGATGCTGGAAGCAGTGCGAAGCTTGTCTCTCATTCCAAATCCAGCAGCAATTTCGGGGAAGGCGATTACTGGATCATCAAACTGGATAAAAACGGCAAAGTAGAATGGGAAAAGAACTTCGGAGGCAAAGGAGATGACCATCTAAGAACCTTGGCATTAACTTCAACCGGTTACATCATTGGAGGAGAATCCAGATCCGAAAGATCCGGCAATAAAACAGTAGGCATTGAAGAAGGCACAGACCTTTGGCTGATTTCTTTAAACGAAAGGGGAGAAGAACAGTGGCAGAAATCTTACAATTTCAAGAATCGAGACGTCCTGATGGGAATGAATGTGATCAGCGGGGAGCTGGAAGATGGAAGCCGGAGATCAAAAGGCATTCTGTTGGGAGGTTATACCCAGGCAGAAGGAAGAATAGAGAAAGATGATGAGACTTTCTGGATGCTGTATTTAGACCAAAACGGAAACGAACAGTGGAGAAAACACATCGCCGGAGAATCCAGAAAGAAAGAAGAGAGACTTTCCGATTTAAAGCTAAATAAAGACGGTTCCATCATTTTGGCAGGAACGAGTGCAGAAGAACTCGGCAAAGAAAACTGGAAGATTGTGAAGCTTGGAGACAAACAAGTAGATCAGTTGATTGAGAAATATGATATCAAGATCTACCCGAACCCGGTATCCGATTATGCATATGTAGAAATCGGCTTTGATTTCAAAGATGCAGATATTCTGCTGTATGATATGAGTGGAAGACAGATTCAGAACCTGAAAACAAAGAATAAAGTGACTAAGATCAATACCCAGTCGCTCATTCAGGGAGCTTATTTAATTACCATAAAAACTAATGATAACAAAACAGCGAATGCGAAACTGATCAAGAAGTAAACCATGAAGAAGATAGTTTTAACAATAATTCTGACACTTTTATATAGTATTGGATTTTCACAGATATTTAAAAATCCCAAAAATGTATTTCCCTACACTCCCGAAACGAGTAGTCTTTTAAAATATCAGGAAACCCCTGTTTCTAATTACACCGGGGTTCCCAATATCTCTATTCCCATATATACAGCAAAATCCGGGAGTGTGGAAGTTCCAATTACTTTGTCCTACCATGCCGGAGGAATTCTGGTTTCTGAAATGGCCAGTACTGTGGGATTAGGGTGGTCTATCAGTACTATTGCCCCTATTACCCGTAAAATTAACGGCTTAGTAGATGAAAATGGGATTATGCAGCCCAATGATAATATAGAAAGTTTCTTAAATAATAATATAGACAACCAGCAAAATTTATTAAATCAGATCAGGTACCCACAAAGTAATCAGCCGCTTTCAGATCTAATGCCGGATCAGTTTAGCTTATCGGTAGGTGACTTTTCAGGAAGCTTTTTATACAATCCAAAAAATAAAAAAATGGTGACATTTCCAATGTCCGATTTGAAAATTGATTATAATAAAAGTGGAATACAGTCTAAAATAATTGATACAATTAATGTCACTGCAACGAATGGAGTTAAATATACTTTCGGAGGTGAAGGAACCGAAACATTTTACAATTCCGCGGCACATTCGAGTTATTTTTATGGAGCCAATGCCTGGAAGATAAAAAAGATAAAAGGAGTGGATAACAATGTCATTGATTTTTCTTATTTATCTCATATTGTTATCAAAAGTATGCTTGCTCCACAGGCAAGAACAATCCCGTATACACTTTCTATAACAGCTCTTGGATGTTCACCTTCTGGCTCAGGTTCAGGTATCAATCCTGTTGAAACAGATACACAATTTGTATCCACAGAATCTCTTTTAGAAAAAATAGAAACGGCGGATGCTGTAGTCAGTTTTATTTATTCCAATAGATTAGATTTTAAAGATTTAAAGAAACTGGATAAAATAATTGTTAAAAATAAATCAGGAGTTGTCATTTCCGAAAAAAGATTCAATTACGGATATTTTGAAACGCTGGCAGAGCCTGCAGGGGTTTCAGATGCTACAGAAGACGTTACCAAAAGATTAAAATTGCTTTCTTATCAGGAGTGCGATAGAGACGGAAAATGTATAACTACTTCTTTCGATTACTATGAAGAAAATAAAATGACTCAGAGAAACTCTTACTCTACAGATCACTGGGGATATTTTAATGGTAAACTCTATAATTCCGGATATCCGAATGTACCTATCAAATATTATAAATCTATGGGGAATTCAATGGCAACTGTTGAAGGATTTACAAAAGACATTGAATCTTCTATGATCAGGATAGCCAATAAAGATGTTAATCCCGCATATACTCAAACTTTTTCCTTAAAATCTGTGACGTATCCTGAAGGTGGAAAGAACGAGTTTATCTATGAACCCAATACTGCCAGTTCTTTATTGTATAAACCCAGCGATGAACACTATTTTTTAAAGACAAAAAAAGTACTTGAAAAAGGAGATTTCTTTGTAATAAGCGGAACTGTAGACGGCTATAATATCAATTATTCTCAACCGCCCACAACAAGCAGCGGAAGTGTTACAACTTTCGTAAGAGAAATTGATCTGTCAAATTATGATAGGGATTTAAACCTGAGAATTACACGTGCTTCAACTTTCCGTGCTTCAACTTTTTCAAATTCTTTAGATAGTAATTATTTATATGCCCAGCTAAGTATTTATTATTTCGAGAATGGAGTTAAAAAATACTGGATTAATGAGGTTCCGCTAGATAATGAAACGGTATTGGAGTTTCATAAATTTAATAGCCAGAATGTTCCTACTCAAAAAGTATATGCAGAAATAAAACATACCTATTGGGGCGGTTTAAACCCTACAGGGAATATTTCCAACTATATGTATTTTTATTCCCAGGCCGGTTTTAGCTGGGAGGAAGCTGATCCTAATGCTGTAGAAGCTCCTATCATACTAGGCGGTGGGATACGTATTAAAGAAATTAAAAGATATGATAATGGTCTGTATAAATATTCCACAAAATATTCTTACACAAAGAATGGAAATGCTCAGCTTTCTAGTGGAATTTTGTTTGATATTCCAATGTATACGAAGAATAACAGAGTAGGAAGAATTACGAGTGGAAGCTGTTACGGACCAGGTGGTTATGTAGGTGTAGGGAAGACTGTGGAAGATGCCATTGAACTTTCCGTAAATCCCGTGATTACAGGAATGCGGACACAAGGGAAAACAATTGGATACACTAATGTAGAAGTAACAAAAACCGATGCCGGCAATAATATAAAAGGAAAAGAAATATTCCAATATTTTGTGGAACCTCCTTTGCAAACAGGAGATAATTTTCTAGCAACCAATGAAAGTACTTCTGCAAAATATGAATTTATGGAAAGCAGAGACTGGAGAAATGGTGAATTGATAAAATATACCGCTCTTAACAGCGCTAATGACACTGTTAAAACGGTGGATAGGAGCTTTTATACTTCAGGACCTCCCAATGCACCTGCAGATTATTTCATGCAGAGAAATGTAAAGATGATCCTTTATAATTTAATTTCACCGGTTGATTACGTTCCCGGTGCGATTACTATAAGAGATTACGGACCGCCAATGTCATTTGCAACTGATCTGTACGTTAACGGAGTTTTTCCTTCTTATATTGGGATGAATACGAACCTTAGCCCTGCTCCTTTCCCTATATTCGTTAAGCATAGTGATGCCTTTTTATTAAAACAGGAAATAACGACTGAGTATTTTAATGGTGGAAGAAAAAAGGCTAAAAAATCAGAATATTTCTATGATGAGCCCCTTTACCCAACTCAACTGACTTCAAAAAAAGAAACTTTTATAGGAGAGAATGTTGAATTGAATACTTCTTTCAAATATGCTTATAATAAAGGAAATCAAATCATGGTTAATAAAAATATGCTTGAAATTCCATTAGAAACAGAAACTAAGAAGACAGCTAATGGAACAACAAAAACATTATCCAAAACCGAAACGATTTATCCGGTTTCCTTACCAACAGCTCAGGCAGGAAACCTTATGCTTCCGGTATCCGTATTATCTTATGACCTGCAAAGTAATTCTGCATCTACGGAACTTACTTATGATAAATATGACGCTAAAGGAAACTTACTGCAATATACCACAAAAGACGGCCTTTCAACAGTTGTAATCTGGGGATATAACCAAACTCAGCCGATTGTTAAAATAGAAGGGGCAAAGTTATCAGATATTCAGCAGTCGTTAATTGATACGGTTGTGAATGCTTCTAATACGGACGCAGCAGCAGGAAATAATAATGATGAAACGAATCTGTTTACAGCATTTAAGAACTTTACAAACAATTTTCCTAATTATCAGGTTACCACTTACAGCTATGATCCGTTAGTTGGGGTAAGAAGTATCACTCCACCGTCGGGAATTCGCGAAAACTATCTTTATGATTCAGCTAACAGACTTGAAAAAATAGTTGACAATAATGGCAAGATACTGAAGGAAATGAAGTACAATTATAAAAACTAATAACGATGAAGAAAATAATAATTCCTATAAGTGTTTTACTTCTGGCAGGAAGTGTAAAGGCACAGCTTTCTAATACCGAAAACTATATTTATACAAAGACCTATCTTGATTATGATGGCGCTAATCAGGCGACTAAAATTTCAGAGACGGTTCAGTATTTTGACGGGCTTGGAAGGCCTAAACAGATAATAAATATCAAAGCTTCTCCTTTGGGAAGGGATGTGGTAACCCCTATAGAATATGATGCATTCGGAAGACAGGTTAAAGATTATCTCCCTGTTCCCCAGTCATCTACCCAGAACGGGGCCATTGTTTCCAATCCTTTAGCTAATGCAGTTCAGCCCGGAATCTATGGCTCGGAAAAGATTTATGCACAAAAGATTCTTGAAAACTCTCCATTAGACAGGATACAGCAGCAGATTCAGATAGGTAATGACTGGATGAACAAGCCTATGCAGTTCGGATATGAAGCCAACTCAGATGCAGATGCGGTGAGAAGATTTACAATAAGCACAATCTGGGAAAATGATGCTACGAAAAGTAATATTACCGCTTCCGATGTTTATCCGGCCAGCCAGCTATACAAAAATACTGTAACAGATGAGGATGGAAATAAAAGTGTAGAATTCAAAAACGGGCAAGGTCAGCTTATTTTGGTAAGGAAAATTCTTGGAACCGAAAATGCAGATACTTATTATGTTTACAATGACTATAATCAGTTGGCTCTGGTTATACCTCCATTGTTATCCAAAATTCAGAACTGGAATGCAAATGATCTGGAACATCTGGCCTATCAATACCGTTATGATGGGAGAAACCGTTTAGTAGAAAAGAAAATTCCAGGAAAAGGGTGGGAGTTGATGGTATATGACAAGCAGGATCGTGTAGTTCTTTTACAAGATGGAGCGTTAGGTACAACCAACAATAATTTTAATAAAAAAGGATGGCTTTTCACCAAATATGATAAGTTTGGAAGAATTGTGTATACGGGATTCTTTACCAATAGTGCCACTCGGAAAGTTATGCAGACTGCACTTAATAATATGGCAGCCAATCCCGGGAACAATGAAAGCAGAAGCAGTACACCATTCAATCTTAACGGAATGGATGTTTACTACACTAAGGATGCCTTTCCAACGGGAAGTATGATCATTTTGAATGTTAACTATTATGATACTTATCCACAACTGCCTTCAGGAGTGGCAATACCTTCCTATATTATCAACCCTAATCAGGTAGTTTTACAAGATGCAGTTAGTTCTGTGAGCACCAAAAGCCTGCCTGTGGCTTCCTATACCAAGAATATTGAAGATGATAACTGGACTCGTAACTACACGTGGTTTGATAACAAAGGAAGAACGATCGGAACTCACTCTATAAACCATCTTGGAGGCAGCAATCGTAGTGAGATTTTGCTTGATTTCAGCGGATTGATCAAAGAATCTCACACTTATCATAAACGTACTGCCAATGATACAGAAGTTCATATCAAAGAAACCTTTTTGTATGACCATCAGAACAGACTGCTGTCTCAAACCCATCAGGTCAATAACAAACCGGAGGAACCTATTGTCCTCAATAGCTATAATGAAATAGGACAGGTTATCAATAAAAAAATAGGAAAAGATGATGATAACAATCCCCTTCAGTCTATTAATTACACCTATAACATACGTGGCTGGCTGACTTCCATCAATGATCCCGCAAACCTTGGCCCTGACGATATCTTTGCTCTGAAGATCAAATACCAGAACCCCGAAGATATCAATTACGGAGTGGCACGCTATAATGGGAATATTTCAGAGATCGACTGGAAAACGGCTTTAGGAGACGGTATCTATCGCAGGTATGCCTATCAGTACGATGGAATGAACCGGCTAACCCAAGGGATTTATCTTACCCCGGGCCTAACATCCAATAATCAGAACCATTACTATGATGAGACGATGACCTATGATATTAACGGTAATATCAAGACTTTAAATCGTTTCAAAAATCCTCCATTTGGCCAGATTACACCTATGCAGATTGATGAACTGGTATATGAATATGACCTTGGAGGACATTCTAACCGATTGATAAAAGTTACCGATCAGAAGATGAATCTCTCCGGCTATCCGTTGGGAGGAAATCTTATCAGTTACGATGATAACGGCAACATGTCCAATCATATGGATAAAAATGTGAAGGCAATTAAATACAATTATCTTAACCTTCCTGTTACAATAAATGCAGTAGTGAGTGGTTTTACCCCTGCAATGAATGAAGGTACTCTGCATACATACAAATATAGAGCAGACGGCTCCAAATATGCTAAAAGAGTAGATAATATCAACCCTTACAGTACAGATTATTCTGAGACAGATTATCTTTATGGCTTCCAGTACGAGAGAACCTATTCCAAAATGAATACAGCTCAAAATAGCTATGATAGTGGTTATATTCTTAAATTTGTTCCTACTGCAGAAGGTTTTTATAATTTTGAAAAAGAAGAATATGTCTACAATCTTAAAGACCATTTGGGAAATGTAAGGTATAATATTGCCAGAGCAGATGGTGGCGGGCGTGTTTTAATGGAAGAAAGTAATTACTATCCTTTCGGATTGAAGCATGAAGGATATAACAATGACTCTTACCTTGCTCATTACGGAATGAAAAATACCTATAAGTACAACGGTAAAGAACTTCAGGAAACCGGAATGTATGATTATGGGGCTAGAAATTATATGCCGGATCTGGGAAGATGGGGAGCCATAGATCCATTGAGCGATAGTTATGCAGGATGGTCAATGTATAATATGGTACTGAACAACCCTGTAAGTAATATTGATCCGGATGGGATGAGAGTATTTACTGATTATAAATTATTGCAGAACGGCCAGGTGAAAAGAGTAGATGATAAAGATGGTTCAGAAAACAATAGCTCGGATACTTTATATGCAACTGATAAAAAAGGAAATGTAGATAAGAGTAAAGGAAGTGTTACGGTAAATAAAGCTAGCCCGGAATCAAGTAGTATAATTGGAGATCTGGCGGCAGGAGCAATACCCGATAACACAAGATATGGCTATCTTAGCGGAAGTGATGGGAAAAAAATGTTCCCACTGGGGGTAAACCGAGCCAGAACAACTAATGCCGCCGATGCAGGTAATGTGTTTTTATTTGCTGCAAATAATTCTAATGTTGAATGGGGATTAGCAGGTTATGAGACGGGTAAAAATATGACATATGCTATCTGGACAGGGCATAATGTGGAAAGGACGCCAACTAGTATTTTGTACCAGGGAATATCAAAGTTATCATTTGAAATCCATAGCCACCCGGGAACTACATTGATTCCTTCTCCTATAGATGGGAGCAGTAAAGGTGATTATAGCTCAGCAGGTTCCGTGAACAATGTATTTTATGAAAACGGAGCTACCTCATACCCTCGCCATTTTATGTATTCTAAACAAGGAAAACATTTATGGGAGTATAATTATACCTCTGCCGGTGATACAAAATATTATCCGGGTAGAAGAGGGGTTGATAAACCAATGCCGGTAGGAACCAGTATTAATTTAAATGCATTAAAGAAATGAGAAATATTATTTTTTTTACATTGGTGTTTCTTCTTTATTCTTGTAAAAAAGAAGTTAAAAATCCATATTTTACTTCTGATGAGATCTATAACAAAGTCTTGAAAAGTACTGATATTATTCATAAAGAAATATCAAAAACAGATGGATTATTTTATGTGTTAAACAGGTATGATACTTTGATTATTATTTCTAGTGAATATGAGAATGTAATTGATCCCACTTTTATGATTAAAAAAGAAGGAACTTTTTATACCGATTGTTGTAAAATAATAGTAACCAAGCCATTTCATCCAACTTATCAAATCATCCAACAACCTAATAAATTAAAACAGAATGATGTTTCAAAATATCTTGACTTCTATGATGGGAATGACTATCAGAAAGGAGTAATGTACAAGATAAAAGATTTGGATAATCTGGAATTAATTGCAAAAGGAGATTTAAGAAAATATTTTTATCCAATAAAAGAATATGAGCAGGTGCCACCGCCGCCGCCGAAAGAATATATGGGGAAACCATTTAAATAATCACTAGTTTTTTAATTTGAGTTATCCTAAACTCAGCTGAAAAAGAGATGATATTAAGTCCGAAGGAACAATTTGTTCCTTCGGACTTTTTTGTAAATCTTATCCACAATTCTTTGCTTGAGTATGATTTTCAAGTAGGTTATAATTTCCTAAACAAATCTTTCTATTTATTTAAAAGTTGATTTTTATTAATTTATTTAATATAAAACAAAATTTCGTTTGTTATTTTACTGGTATTCAGTTGGTTTTGAAAAATATTTTTATTATATTTCATTTCCAAACAATATTGATATGAAAAATAAATTACTTTTAGCTTTAATGCTCGGAACGGCTTTTTCTGCCAAAGCACAGTATTGTACAGTTAATATTAACTGCTCAGATTCAGATGTCATTACAAATGTTACATTTGCAGGAATCAATAATAATTCAGGCTGCAGCCCCAATGGATACGGAAGTTATATTGCTGCTGCTCCGGCACAGGTAATAGCGGGGCAGGCAAGTCCAATTTCAGTAACAGTGGGAAACGGTTGGTATGAGAGGGTCTCTGTATGGATTGATTATAACAATAACCAGACTTTTGAAGCCAGTGAATTTCTAGGAGAAATAGGGAATGGCGGAGAAGGGGTAACAGTTTCCGGCTCCATTACTGTACCCGTTACCGTACCTACCGGAAGCTACAGAATGAGAGTACTTTGTTTCGCTGCCGGACAAGACGAAGCTGCCTCTGAAGATCCGTGCATAAACGATGCCGATCAGTATGGAGAATATGAAGACTATATGGTAAGTGTCACCAATAATAATCTTGCAGTTAACGAAAGCTCCAAAACTAAAAATGTCCTGAGTGTCTACCCGAACCCTGCTACCAATACATTTGAAATTAAAACGTCAAATAAGCTTAAAAAGATTGTTCTTTTTGAAAGCGGAGGAAAACTGGTTAAAACGTTCAATACACCACAGGAAAAATATGATATCTCAGATCTGGCTCCGGGAGTATATATTCTTAAAATTGAAGGAGATGATTCCCAGACTGTAAAAATTGTGAAAAAATAATAAAATTGAAAAACCGGTTTTTCAATTTAAAAATAAAACTCCGGCAATTCATGAAAATGAATTGCCGGAGTTTTATGTAATGTTTTTATTCTCTATAGCTGCAGAATTGAGTTGACATTATTTCCGTTCCATATATAGATCAGATTGAAAGGATCTGCCAGATAATAAACATCATCTACAAGAAACTTATATTCATGCCTGCCTTTTGGAATTTCAACCTCTCCATACCAGTAGCCATCCTTCTTTTCAAGAGAGATCGGATTTTTTAACCATTCCGTAAAACTGCCGATGAGTTTCACATTCTGGGCACCTGTCCATGTATTGATTTTAAAAATAACTTTTCCCGGACTCGTTACCGAATATAAATTAGCCAGATAATTATCAGGATCTCTTTTTAACACAGCATTCAGGTATCTGGAAGTTTGTACAGAATTTCCTTTGTATTGATAGGCAATGGCAAGCCAGCTATTGATCAGTATATTCCTATGATCTTTATTTTTAAGATTCTCAATAAATGCAATGGCATCATCCTTTTTTTGAGCCCTTATAAGGTCCGTTCCGAAAAGAATAGCATCATTATTCCTGAAATTATAAATATCAGGTGAATTCTTTCGCAATGAATTGTAAAGATTGATTGTTGAAGCAATGCCTTCACGCTGATAACAAGAATTCAAGACAGTTCTTATATTCGTTGGAAAATATTCAGTAAGATCCGAAGAATGTTTCCCTTTACTTAATTCTTTAACTAAATTAATTTTGAAAGGAGTTGTATAATCACCTTTCATATAAAGAACCATTTCCTGTTTTTTAAGGTTAATGGACATCGAATAATTAGTAAGTACATCACCAGGCGCTCTTTGTGCAGCTTCTTCCAGAATATGAGTAATATTTTTCTCATTGAAAGAAGAATATTGAGATAACAGATTCATAGAAGTTTCCCTTCTCCAGCAGGCTTCCTGATGTCCGTTTGCAATACAGTAATTAGTAAGCGAAAAATTTTGGGTGGTTTTGGTAACCACATAATTTCCATGGATGGTGGCATAATCTCCGGAAGAATCGGCAATAAAGAGCTGCGCTCCTGAAAGCTTTGTAAGATTGTATGGAGCAATAAACTGCAAGGCCTCCTTTACGGTTTTACATTTTTTCAAAATATCATTCACTACTTCCTCTTCTCTATTGAGTTTTGACGATACATTAATTACGGGGATATCATCAATTGCAGTATAATCCAGAAAAAGTCCATATTCATTCATCCCTCCTTGAGGATATTTCCACATAACGTCATTGTATCCTTCATGTTTTTCAGACCATAGCATGTAACCCCATGATTTTTCTTCCCGGGGAATATACCAGAACCTGTATTTCATATCAGAACTTTCATCCTCATTATTACCAACCCATACATTTTTGCCATCATTGGCCAGGAAAATAGTACATGCATTGACAGGAATGATAGAATTTAGTATAAAAAATAAACTTATTATCCTTGTTTTCATGGTGTTAAAGATAAGTTTTTTGAGAGAAGGCTGATTGTTTTCTTTTAATTTGTTAAAAATACAGCTTATGATAAGAAAGCAAAAGTTATTTGTTCATCTTTTCACTTAAAAATCTCAAGGATGATACGGGTTTGAATAATCATATAAAAAACAAAAACCATCCTTAAAAAAAGGATGGTTTGTAGACCCACAGGGATTCGAACCCCAGATGACTGAACCAAAATCAGTAGTGTTACCGCTACACCATGGGTCTCTGTTTGTTTTAGTGGTGCAAATTTACAGCTTTTTTCTTTACTTACAAGAACTTTTTAAATTTTTTTTTAAATTTACTGTAGATTTTATTTACGGAAAACATGCTGATAGACTTCAATAATCTCAATATTAATCAATTATCCTTCCATACGGAATTTGAAAGAAAAATAGAAAATTTTCTCAAAGAATGGTTTTCTGAAAAAACAGGAGTCAATGTTCAGACTTCAGGTTCTACAGGAGTACCTAAAATTTTTGAGATCGAAAAAAATAAAATGATCAATTCCGCAGTAATGACCTGCAATTTTTTGGGATTAAAAGAAGGTGATACCGCATTATTGTGTCTTCCCGTAGAATATATTTCAGGCAAAATGATGATGGTGCGATCCATTAAAAGAAAACTGAAATTAATGATTACGGAACCTTCTTTAAAACCCGTTGAGAACTTAGACCGGGAAATAGATTTTTGTGCAATGACCCCGCTTCAGGTAGAAAACTCACTAGACAAGCTTTATTTGATTAAAAATCTGATTATTGGCGGTGCAGCAGTTTCGGAAAGTTTGAAAAATAAGATTCTTAAGATGAATCTTAATGCCTCAAATCATATCTTTGAAACTTACGGAATGTCGGAAACGCTTTCCCATATTGCCCTCAAACAACTGATGCCCGAACCGGAAGATTTTTTTACGGTTTTTGAAAATGTAACTATTTCTCTGGACGAACGAGGCTGCCTGAAGATCTTTGCCCCTGATGTGAATGCTGAAACACTGCAAACGAATGATTTAGTTGAAATTAAAAATGATAAGCAATTTAGATTCCTGGGAAGAATAGATAATGTAATCAATTCCGGCGGAGCAAAAATTTTTCCTGAAGAATTAGAAGCATTAGTCAAAAAAGAGATTCCGAACGAAGCTATATTTATAGGCCTTGAAGACGAACGTTTGGGACAAAAACTGATATTGGTTATAGAAGGAAATGAATCAGAAGAACTCTTGAATAAAATATCGGAAATATCATTTGAAAAAAATTATCATAAACCGAAAGAAATTATTTTCATTCATGAAATTCCGAGAACACCCAACGGAAAAGTAAACAGAATGGCACTGCATACGTTAATTAAAGAAAATTCCCAGACATAAGCAGGATTTTGAATTTTAAAAATAAACAATGAAAAATTTTTCAAAAGAGCTCAGCTTTAAAACCTCCAGAAGCAGTGGTGCAGGCGGACAGAACGTCAATAAAGTGGAAACATCCGTTACCGTACTTTGGAAAGTGGATGCTTCAGAATTTTTCAATGATGATGAAAAAATAATGATTCAGAATAAGTTGAAGAACAGAATCAATATAGATGGCTTTTTATTCCTTACCGTTTCTGAAAGCAGAACTCAGCTGATGAATAAGAATAAGGCCATTGAAAAAATAATGGAATTTGTAAATAAAGCTCTTATTGTTCCTAAAAAAAGAACGGCAACCAAGCCATCCAGAGCTCAGAAACAAAAAAGACTGGACAGTAAGAAAAAACTTTCCGACAAAAAAGAGAACAGACGTTTTAAATTTTAAGACTTTCTTTCGAAGAAAATCTTATTTTTGCCGGAAACTTTAAAACCATGATAAAAAAACTAATGCTATTAGGAGCTATTTCGAGTTCTTTAATTTCTTTTGCTCAGGAGAAAGTAACCATAATGCCTGCCGTAGGTTATTCCTGGAGAGTCGCCGAAACAGCTCCCGGTCTTTCAAGAGAAGAGAAAGAATACATCAAAGGATTAAAAAGCGGAGTTCATTTTGAAATTGCAGCTTATTACAATGTGAAAAATATCGGAATCGGAGCTAAATTTTCCAATTACAGTGCATCAAGCAGCGGTACATTAAGAGGGTATGATATGAACGGACAGACTGTTTTCGTTCCCGTAAGTACAAAAGATAATATTACATTCTTCGGACCATCTGTGATGTTCTCTAATTATACGAACGCTACAAGACACAAGCTTGTTGCCGATGTAGCAATGGGAGTCATTTCTTACTCTACCAAAACAGGAGCTGTAAAAGGTACCGGTTCCAATTTTGGAATGGAAGTAGGGGTAGGGTATCAATATGCTGTGTCCAAGAATTTTATGATTGGTCCTAAATTTGGCGTAACAGCGGGAACTTTAACTAAAATGAAGATTAACGGTCAAACATTTGATCTGGGACAGGATCAGAAAGAAGGGCTTACAAGAGTTTCTTTAAGTGCAGCCGCTACATTCCGTTTTTAAGTACTATCTTTGTAAGAAGTAAACATCTCACATAATGACAGCAACAATCTTTTTATCGGCAGAACGCAGACAATCAGGATTGTTGCTGTCATTACTTTATCTGCATACAGATTCTTTTCTGAAAAGTTCTAAGGACTTTATCAATTAAGCCCTGTCAGGATCCAAGACAGGGAATTCATTCCGGATTTTTACATATTTCTTTTGCGGTTTTCCTATGGAAAGGGTTTTATATACCCGGATTCTACATTGGATCATCAGAGAAAACTGCATCTTAATTTTTTAAAATTTTAAAAATGTCCGATTATATTATCGTAACCACAGGAATTTATGATGCCATAAAAGATACAATCAGAAGAAAAAGAGTAAGCATCGAAGAAGAGAAAAGGCTTACCGGAGAACTTAGAAAAGCAAAACAGGTGCTGAGAAGAGATCTGCCTTCTGATATTGTAACCGTTGACAGAAAAGTGACTTTAAAGGATCATACAAGAGGATTTGAACATGAATATATTTTTGTGCCTTCTACCAAAGAAAAGCTTAAAAAGAACAAACATTCCATCCTTTCAGATATAGCTCTTGCAGTAGTAGGATACAAAGTAGGAGATATTATCAGTTGGCCTTTCAGAGATGGAGAGAGAAAAATTGAGATCCTGAAAGTGGAAGCCTGGGAAGGATAAATTTTCATGAATATTATTAAAGTAAAGCGTAGCTCAGTTTGGGCTGCGCTCTCTTTTTTCATTGTTTTACGATATAAGTATTATTTATTGTTGCAAAACGCAAAGGCGTAAAGAGTTTCCATACATTGTTGATATTTTAAGGTACAAGAAGACCAAAGATCTTCAGCAATAACCTATATAAATTCTATGTTCCCTTCTCGCAAATTTAACAAATGATAAAAAACAACTCCTGTATGAGACTTTCTCCAAGTGGGTGGGCTGCATTCCGTTTTTAAATTTTATCTTTGCAAAAATTAAAAAAATGAGCAAACCGATAACTGAATTCATAGAAAAGTATTACCTGCACTTTAACGCAGCTGCATTGGTGGATGCTTCTAAAGGATATGTTGCCCACCTTAAAGATGGCGGAAAAATGATGATCACTTTGGCAGGAGCTATGTCTACTGCTGAATTGGGTAAGATTCTTGCAGAAATGATCCGTCAGGGAAAAGTAGATTTTATTTCTTGTACAGGAGCTAACCTTGAAGAAGATTTGATGAATCTTGTGGCTCACTCTCACTATGAAAGAGTTCCTCATTACAGAGATTTGACTGCTCAGGATGAGTGGGATCTTTTGGAAAGAGGCTTAAACAGAGTTACAGATACATGTATCCCTGAAGAAGAAGCTTTCAGAAGATTACAAAAACATATCGTGGAGATCTGGAAAGATGCTGAAGCTAAAGGAGAAAGATATTTCCCACACGAATTCATGTACAAAATGATCCTTTCAGGAGTATTGGAGCAGTATTATGAAATTCCTAGAGAAAATTCTTGGATGATTGCTGCTGCTGAAGCAAATTTACCAATCGTAGTTCCAGGATGGGAAGATTCTACAATGGGTAACATCTTTGCTTCTTACTGCATCAAAGGAGAGCTTAAAGCAACAACAATGAAATCCGGAATTGAGTATATGACTTACCTTGCTGACTGGTATACTAAAAACTCAGGTGGAAAAGGTGTTGGGTTCTTCCAGATTGGTGGAGGTATCGCAGGAGATTTCCCTATCTGTGTAGTACCAATGTTGTATCAGGATATGGAAATGCATGACATTCCTTTCTGGTCTTATTTCTGCCAGATTTCTGACTCTACAACATCTTACGGTTCATATTCAGGAGCAGTTCCGAATGAGAAAATCACTTGGGGTAAACTGGATATCACTACACCGAAGTTTATCGTTGAAAGTGATGCAACCATCTGTGCACCACTAATGTTCTCTTACATCCTTGAGAATTCTTAAGAATCAATATCTCAAACGAGATTAAAAAATAATGGCGTTTCAATTTATTTTGGAGCGCTTTTTTGTTTTAAACTTTTGATGTTTTATGGGTGTCAATCAAAATCTCTTGCAGATCACACAGATTTTCCACAAACATCTGCGTAATCAGCAAAATCAGCGAGAGAATATCTTATCTAAAGTCCTGCGGCATACAGTTTTATCGGAGATAAAATCTTTGCATTTTAAAGTTTATCAGAAAACCTTGCGCCTTTGTGATTTTCAAAAAATTTCCAAACAGCTATATTAATCTGGCTGAAAATAAAATTGTAAAAAAATCAATCCAAAGAATTCACCAGCACAAAATAACGATATGCCAGAATTCCCTTTTCAATCTTGGTCAAACGGTTGGGATCTTTCTTACTCAGCTTCGGAAGGATCTTCTTATTCACTGCATTCAGCAGCCGGAAAAATGATTTTTTCATATCTTTATCTTTTAATGAAACATCATTGAACGTAAGAGAATTCAAAAATGATGCAAAAAAACAGTCAATAAGAATAATTAATCAACATGGACGAAATTTTCAAACAACAGATCTACGAAGTGGCAAGGCTTATTCCTAAAGGAAGAGTGTCTACTTATGGTGCTATTGCAAAAGCGGTTGGTTATCCAAATCATTCCCGACATGTAGGAAAAGCGATGGGAGGCTGCCCTGAAGATGTTCCGGCTCATCGTGTCATTTCAAGTTCAGGAACATTATCCGTCCCGGAGTTTCAAAAAAGGCTGGAAGCAGAGGGTATTGTTGTGGAAAACCTTAGAATAAAAAATTTTAAAAAACTATTTTGGGATCCGCTGGCTGAATTATAGATGTTAATTTATTGTAATACAAAAATTGATCAGCAGCATTAAAACTTTTTGCCTTCTAAAATAAAGACTCCGGATCATTCATTCTTTACGTCGAAAAAGATTAGCATGAATGATCATCTGTTTCATAAAAAGTGTCACTACATAACTTACTATGAGTGACACCAATATTTTTAAGTTTAAAAAAGATTATTTCTTTAGTCTTGAAGGGGCTTGAGAGTTTTTTAATTCCTCTTTAAGTCTTTCATTTTCTTCCTTCAATAAAGCAATATACCCTTGCAGGCTCTCTATGATAGATCCCGGAAGGTTATTAAACTGATGAAAGCTTCCGCTTCCCGAAGAACTGTCATTAAATACCGGATGGTCATAATTAACAATTATTTTAGCTTCTTCTTCTTCATAAATCTCTTCGATCGGAACCTCTAAAAAACGGGCAATCTTTTCCCATTCATCAGGAATAATCCTTACATCACCGCTTTCTTTTCTGCTGTAATTAGATACATCCGTTGCGATAAAGTCGGCTACCTGCTGCTGAGTATAACCTTTTTGCTTTCTGATGAGACGTAATTTTTCTTTTTGCATATCCGACATTTTATACAAAAATGGCAAAAAAGCATAATCTATACAATAGGAAAAAGAAAAAATATAGGACAAAACAATGAAAGTAATTAGAAATACAGAAAAGCTTTATATTATGAATCTAATTTACATTAATTGATAATGATTTTTAGACTGTCTTTAAGGTATGAGAAAGCTCAAAATGTTCAACAAAATATAAAACATATTATTAGATTAATATTCTCGCAGACCAAACAGATGGTGCAGATACTAGTGAAGATCTGCATCATCTGTAAAATCAGCGTGAGATAAAATAAAATCTTTGCGTGTTCCAACCTCAAAAAAAAGACTGCTTCAAAATGAAACAGTCTCTGGTATATTATTTTTCAAGTTGCTTATAGCTTCTCTGTATAAAATCTGTCAGGTCTTTTCCTTTCAGTAAATTTTGTGAAAGCTTAGCCAGGTCTAAAGCATATTTGATCAGGTTTTCCTTTTCTTCTGCATTTTCAGTTTTCAGGATCTGACCGGAAAGTTCACTGTTGGAGTTTACCACAAGATTGTACATTTCCGGGAAACCTCCCATTCCGAACATTCCGCCTCCTCCGGTTGCCTGCATTTCCTTCATTCTTCGCATAAACTCCGGTTGAGTAATCGTGAACGGAGCATCAGTACTGTCAAGATCTTCAAGCTGTACCGTAAATTTTGAATCC
Source organism: Chryseobacterium sp. Tr-659 (assembly GCF_011752975.1). Classification (GTDB taxonomy): domain Bacteria; phylum Bacteroidota; class Bacteroidia; order Flavobacteriales; family Weeksellaceae; genus Chryseobacterium. The sequence goes on from NZ_VWWP01000001.1 coordinate 266,836, forward strand.
TGAATAGCTTCTTCTACATTCTTTTTCAACGATTCTTTCTCCGTTTCATTTAACTTTGAAATAACGGGCTCGTCTTTTTTGATCAGATTATTGACATGATCAGCATCCACTCTTGCAAAAGAGATATTTTCTTTTGAAGTTTCCAGCTTTTGGATCACATGTGAGATAATAGGAGAATCTAATAAAAGAACTTCATATCCTTTATCCCTTGCAGACTGGATGTAGCTGTGCTGCTCATCAGCATTGGTAGCATATAAAATAACCAGCTTATTGTCTTTGTCCGTTTGTGCAGGTTTTATTTTTTCCACCAACTCATCCCAAAGGAAATATTTGCCGTCTGTGGTAGGATACAATGTAAATTTGTCAGCCTTTTCAGCAAATTTTTCTTCCGTAACAATCCCGTACTCGATAACTACTTTGATGTCATTCCACTTTTGTTCATAGTCTTCGCGGTTTTCGTTGATCAGGGATGCCATTTTATCTGCAACCTTTTTTGTGATGTAAGATGAAATTTTCTTTACAGCCCCATCTGCCTGAAGATAAGAACGAGACACGTTCAGCGGGATGTCCGGAGAATCAATTACCCCTCTCAGAAGCATCAGGAAGTCCGGAACGATACCTTTTACCTCATCCGTTACGAATACCTGGTTTTGATAAAGCTGAATTTTATCCTTATCAATATTTAAATTGTTGCTAAGTTTTGGAAAAAACAGAATTCCGGTAAGATTGAAGGGATAGTCAACATTCAGATGGATGTTGAATAAAGGTTCTTCAAACTGCATAGGATACAATTCATGATAGAACTTCATATAATCTTCATTGGTCAGCTCACTTGGAGCGATAGTCCATGCCGGAACCGGATTGTTGATGATATTATCTACTTCTTCAGTTTCTGCAACCGCATCTTCAGGAGCATCTTCCGGTAATGGAAGCGTATGTGTTTTTGTTCCGAATTTAATAGGAACAGGCATGAATTTGTTATATTTTAATAACAATTCACGAATCTTTCCTTCTTCCAGAAACTCTACTGAATCTTCGGCAATGTGAAGGATGATTTCCGTCCCTCTATCCGTTTTGTCAGTGGTTTCTTCAAGGGTGAATTCCGGGCTTCCGTCACAAATCCAACGTACAGCAGGTTCATCTTTATAAGATTTTGTAAGAATTTCTACCTTTTCAGCTACCATAAATGCAGAATAGAATCCAAGACCGAAATGTCCTATAATTCCTGAATCTTTTGCCGAATCTTTATATTTTTCCAGAAACTCTTCGGCTCCTGAGAAGGCAACCTGGTTGATATATTTTTCAACTTCTTCACCGGTCATACCAATACCTTGGTCAATGATACGTAAAGTTTTCTGGTCTTTATCAATTTTAACTTCAAGTTTCGGATTTCCATATTCTACTTTTGCTTCTCCGATACTTGTTAAATGCTTTAATTTAAGAGTAGCATCCGTAGCATTGGAAATCAGCTCTCTTAAGAATATTTCGTGGTCACTGTAAAGAAACTTTTTAATAAGCGGGAAAATATTTTCCACAGATACATTAATATTTCCTTTAGTCATCATATTTTATATTTTAGTTATTGAACATACTTCTCAAAAAAAATACCACCGGAAGGAATGTGACAGAATGACATTTTTTCTACTGTTAATGAAACAAATTCATGTGGATTTGTCAAAGAAATATCATACTTTTAAACTTTAAATTTTTTAAAAATGAAGTTGAAATGTACAATTTTTATTCTGCTCATTATGACCTGTTGGTTATATGGACAGAAGAAGCCATTAAACCATTCTGTCTACGACAGCTGGCAAAATATTGGTGCAAGAAAAATCTCAAATGACGGAAAATGGGTTGCCTATTCTGTAGATGTTCAGGAAGGGGATTCTAACCTTTTTTTATATTCCGTTAAAAATAAAACCTCAAAGAAGTTTGCACGGGCAACAAAAATGGATTTTACGAATGACTCCAGATTTGCTGTTTTTCAAATTCGTCCGCTGTATAAAGATATAAAAGCGGTAAAAGATAAAAAGCTTAAACAAAGTAAATTAACAAAAGACAGTCTTGCGATCGTTGACTTTTTAAGTGGCAACACTGAAAAAATTCCCAATGTAAAAACATTTAAGATTCCCGAAAAATCAGGTTCTTATGTTGCTTATCTGCTGGAAAATACAAAAGATAAATCTTCAGATGATGCTTCTGATAAAGAAGATGGAGATGATAACAAGGATGACGATAAGAATGCAAAACCATTACAATTGGTAGTTCGAAATCTTTTAGATGGAAAAAGTACAACGTACGATAATGTAATCCGTTATGAATTCAGTAAGAATGGAAAGCAGCTCGCTTTTGTAACTAAAAAGCCTGAAGAGAAACCCGATAAAGATAAAAAAGAGGGAAAAGATTCAGATGGCAAGCCCGGGAATAAAAAAGATACTGATAAATCAAAACCAAAGAAATATGCGCTTCAAACCGTACAGATCGTAGATCTGCAAAAAGGAGCTGTCACTACAATTTCAGAAATGGAAGGTGATTTTTCACAATTGTCTTTTGATGAAGACGGGGCCCAGTTGGCCTATGTAGGAACTTCTTCTGCACAGAACGATCTGGTGAAATTGTATCAGTTGTATTATTTTAATTTTAAAGGAAATAAAAAAGAAATTATAACCAATGAAAACTCACAAATGAGAAAAAATTGGGTGATTTCTGAAAACCGTTTACCTCTATTCAGTAAAAACGGAAAACAACTGTACTTTGGTGTTGCTCCAAAACCTGTTGCAAAAGATACCGCTATGATAGCAAACGATCATGCTGTTGTGGACATCTGGAATTATAGAGATGATTATCTCCAAACGGTACAATTAAAGGAATTAAAAAATGATCTGAAAAAATCCTATGCCGCAGTAATGCAAACGGAAAAACCTGATTTCTTTAGAAACATTGATAATGAAGATCTGGATACTTTACGAGTGGTAAATGAAGGAAATGCCGAATTTGCTTTAGGAATTACCAGTTTGAATAATAGAATTTCTTCACAATGGGAAGGGTCAACAAAGAAAACTTATTTTCTGATAGACAATAAAACAGGGGAAAGAACGGAGATCATTAAAAATCTGGACGGATCCGTTGCCGTATCTCCGCTTGGAAAATTTGTTGTGATTTTTGATAGTGAAAAAGGACAATGGGCGAGTTATAATGTTAAAACAAAAGAAACCCTGCCACTCACAAGCGGATTACCTGTTTCTTTCGTAGATGAAGAGTTTGATATGCCGGATTTCCCAACTCCTTATGGGATTGCATCATGGACAAATAATGATGAGTCTGTGATAATTCGGGACCGCTATGATCTTTGGGAATTTTTCCTGAATGGTTCAAAAAAGCCAAGAAACATCACTAATGGATATGGACGTAAAAATAAAATAACATTTGACACTTACAGTTTAGATAAAGATATTAAAAGTTTAAACCGAAAAGCGTCTATCTATTTATCTGCATTCGATAACACATCCAAAGCAAACGGAATTTTTAAGACAACAGTACAGTCAAATGCTGATCCTGTAAAAATCCAGATGGAAAATGCATGGGGATATAGAAGTATTCAGAAAGCGAAAAATTCGGAAGAATATATTTTAATTAAAGAATCATATACAGATTCTCCCAATATTTTTGCAACATCCGATTTTTCAGAGCAACAAAAACTGAGCAATACAAATCCGCAACAAAATTTTTATAACTGGGGAACCAGCGAATTGGTGCATTGGACAACACCAAAAGGAAATACATCTACAGGAGTGCTGTACAGACCGGAAGATTTCAATCCGAACAAAAAATATCCTATGATTGTCTATTTCTATGAAAAGCTTTCGGATAATCTGAACCGTTATGTAGCACCGTCTCCAACTCCTTCAAGATTAAATATTTCTTATTTTGTGAGCAACGGATATTTGGTTTTTACACCTGATATTTCTTACACAGACGGCTTGCCTGGGGAATCCGCAATGGAATACATTAATTCCGGAGTTGAAAAATTAAAACAAAATTCGTGGGTAGATGGGAGTAAAATCGGAATCCAGGGACAAAGCTGGGGCGGTTATCAGGTAGCTTACCTTATTGCTCATACCAATATGTATGCGGCAGCCTGGAGTGGTGCTCCGGTTGTTAACATGACCTCTGCCTATGGTGGAATCCGATGGAGTTCAGGAATGAACAGACAATTCCAGTATGAAAAATCACAAAGCAGACTAGGAAAAAATTTATGGGAAGCTCCGGAACTTTATATTAAAAATTCACCACTTTTTACAATTGATAAAGTAACAACTCCGGTAGTTATTATGAGTAACGATAAAGATGGAGCTGTTCCTTGGTATCAGGGAATTGAAATGTTTACCGCTTTACGCCGTCTCGGAAAACCAGCCTGGCTTCTGAATTATAATGGCGATGACCACAACCTTGTGAAACGCCAGAACAGAAAAGATATCCAAATCCGTGAACAGCAGTTTTTTGATTATTATCTTAAAGGTGCTAAAGCTCCGGTCTGGATGACGAAAGGGATTCCGGCAACCCAAAAAGGAAAAGATTGGGGGTTTGAATTAACGAATGATAAACCTGATTAATAAAAATCGGCGGAGCTGAAAGCTCCGCCGATTTATTTAATATTTCAAAGAATAAACTGACACAATGGCATTTTTTTATAATGAGTCTGTTAAGCACTTTTATTATATTTACCGCCAATTATAAATAACAGTATGGGAATCTTTGATTTTTTTAAGAAGAAAAACAGCAGACAGGAAAATGTCAGTACTTCGGTTGTAGAGAATACAATGCCGGAAGAAACAATAGTAGAGGACGTGATTGAGGAAGTGGTGGAAACAACACCGGAGATAGCACCCGAGGTTCCTTCACACCTAGAATTGGTAGAGGAACAGAAGGTAAATGATGAATACGAAAAGATCAAAGTATATAAAGATTATATCGTGTATTCTATTGCGCTTCAGCTAAGAGGTGAATATACCCCTATTTCTGCTTTTGAAAAAGAGAACGGTGAAATAGAAGGTTTTGTATACACTGTAACGGAAGATGCTTATGCCCTGCCTGTTGGTGAAGCGATTCAAAATATGGAAGAAAAGTTTGAAAAAGAACTTCAGGAAGGTAAAATAAAGTCTTACGTGGTTTTGTATCACTCTCAGTTTGATAATAACGCGAATCATAATCCGGCAACAAAAGAAGAGGAATTCAAGGCTATTACGCTTTCTTATCATTTTAAAGATGCTGATAAGGCGAAAACTGGGCTGCCTTATATTTTTGAAAACCAAAATATTACTTATAAAGGTTTTGCAGAGTTTTCTCATGAAGAAAATAATGAGATCATGAATACTCAGCTTATTGATGGCAAAGATTATTTTACCAATACCGAAGGGATTAAAGCTCCTGAAACAACCAATGAGGCAGGAATTATAGTAAGAAAATCTAATGTACACAACCTTGTCAATACCTGGAGTGGAATTTTTGGTCATGAAAACTTCCAGACTAAAGATTACGGACAGTATCTGACGAATGTTTTAATGCAGTCCACTGTTGCAGATCCATCCGGAGAAAGTAAAAGCAAAACGGAATTTGGAGATGTAAGATTTAAAACCATTTTTACAGAAGAATTGAGTACAATTATTCCGGAGGTAAAAACTGATTATACATTAGATTTCGAAACAAGATCAGTTCGTGAGTGGGAAAATGCACTTAATTTACAGGCAATTGTAGCAGGTCCGGCAAGAAATACTTTTGGAGTATGGTTTTTTGCAACCGATTATGCTGAAAACAGAAACATATATTTAACACAGCCACATTTAAATATAAATCTTAGCGGAATTGTTTTAATTCTGGATACCCATCAGGATTTTGATCTGCCTGACGGAACTAAAATGAGCGAAGATTTTACCACTTATTCTCCAAGCCAGGATCTTCCTAATTATGCATGTTTCGATTTCATTGCTAAGGTTGTCGACTTTAAAGAAATTGAATTACTTGAAGATAGCAGTATTAAAGGTTATATGGTGAAACTGAAACTCATCACAAATGAAGAAAATGAAGACTTCTTCACAGTTGATGCCTTTGTTAATAAAGAGAATATGAGGTTTGAAACGTTGACAAAAGGAATGAAAGTTACCGGAGCACTTCAATTGCAAGGTAAAATTGCTGAATAATTCAGAGAAAAATAAAACAAGATAGGCTGTCCGAAAAGATAGCCTATTTTTATTGTAGAATGTAAAAACAAAAAAAGGCAATCCTAAGACTGCCTTTCTATATTTTTCTAAAAAACTATTTGTTTTTCATTTCCTCTTTGATCTTGTTTTCCAATTCCTCAGCAAGCTCAGGATTGTCTTTTAACACATCTTTTACAGCATCACGTCCCTGACCTAATTTAGATTCTTCATAGCTGAACCAAGAACCGCTCTTCTTCACAATTCCCATATCTACTGCTGTATCAAGAATTTCTCCTACTTTGGAAACTCCTTCTCCATACATAATATCGAATTCTGCCTGTTTGAAAGGAGGAGCTACTTTGTTTTTCACAATTTTTACTTTCACTCGGCTACCGATGGCTTCGTCACCTTGTTTGATTGGTGCGCTTGCTTTTCTGATATCGATTCTTACGGAAGCGTAGAATTTAAGTGCATTACCTCCGGTTGTTGTTTCAGGGTTTCCGAACATAACACCGATCTTCTCTCTCAACTGGTTGATGAAGATTACAGTACATTTTGTTCTTGAAATGGTAGCAGTCAACTTTCTTAATGCCTGAGACATCAATCTTGCATGAAGTCCCATTTTAGAATCTCCCATTTCACCTTCAATTTCCGCCTTAGGAGTAAGAGCTGCCACAGAGTCTATTACTACAATATCAATAGCTCCTGAACGGATCAGGTTATCTGCAATTTCTAATGCCTGTTCTCCATTGTCCGGCTGAGAAATAATAAGGTTTTCTAAATCGATTCCTAATTTTGCCGCGTAAGTTCTGTCGAAAGCATGTTCCGCATCAATGAATGCTGCAATACCACCTGCTTTTTGAGCTTCAGCAATAGCATGAAGGGTTAATGTTGTTTTACCTGAAGATTCAGGACCATATATTTCAATGATTCTTCCTTTCGGATATCCTCCTACTCCCAGAGCGATATCTAATCCTAAAGAACCGGAAGGAATTACTTCTATGGTAGTGTCTACGGAATCATCCCCCAAAGTCATTACAGTTCCTTTTCCGTATGTTTTATCTAGTTTGTCAAGCACTAATGCGAGTGCTTTTTTCTTATCATCAATGTTACTCATCGCTATTAAAATAATTTCTCAAAAATACATAATTTAAATATCAAAAGCTAATATTATTTATCCCTGAAGCTGGTTTTTAGAGTTAAAAAATGATAAAATTTTATTGCTGATCTTATTCATAACGAGATAGATGTGGAACATAGAAGTGAGGAATGTTGAAAAAATAAATTTAAGATAGAATGTCAGGCAGGAAGCTGGGAGAGGGTAGCAGGAGGTAGGTGTTAAAGGGATGATTTCCGGTTGTTCTGCCCTTCACGGCTTATTTATGAATACAATCATGGCCCACTCCATCTAATATGAAAAAATGTCTATCTTAAAACATTGTTTTTTAAGATTATTCTATGGACAGAAAATTAAAACGATTCCTGATTAAATCCTTTGCTGTATTAGCGGTAATACACCTGGCTTACTTTATGTATGGATATATAAAATTTGAAGGTCTTCGAAAAATGAGTATTTATACAGAATTTTACAGGTTCAAATTTTATGATGATGTCTCCATTTCTCACTTTTTTATATCCGGTCTTTTTTTGTTTTTCTTTGTGATCATACTCCTTAGAAATCATACCAAAAAAAGAAATGAATTATCAAAAGTTTTGGGGATGGGCATTATACTTCTATTAGTGTCCTTCTTGTCTCTGACTTTTTTCGTAAGTTATAGTTTAGGGTTAAATGCAAAACTACGAACTGTATTGCCTGAAAAAGATCTTAATAAAGATAAAACGCTCTTGAATCTCTTACAACCTTTTTTATACAATTATACTTCCTACAGTTCGGAGAACCTGTTTAATCCTGAAAATATTTTATATCCCAAACCTTACCCTGTAATTAAACAGAACGATACAGTCTATTACGAGCCGGACAATAAAGGAGACTATTCAATAGAATCCAGGTATTACAGTATTGATACGCTAAAAATGTTGAGTAATGATCATAAAAAAATAAGCAATAAAGCAGGATCGGTGCTTGACTTTCTTGGGCTTGACTCCAATGAACTGGAAAAAAGAATTATTTCTAAAAAAAAGATAGGAGACAGTACCGAAATCGTATTTAAAGGAATAGAAGTACATCCTGAATATGATGATAAAATGTGTATTTTTCTTGAAAATAAGTTTTTGTTCTTTCCATTGAATAAAGTTCCTGAGCGGCAGCAGCAGTATCAAAATGCAGTCAAAAGGTATAATTTGCTTTACACGTATAGTCAGGATTCACTACTTTACTCGTTTCAGAGACTGGATGCCCTTTTAAAAAAATATGACATAGAAACGCAGATCGTTCCAAAAGAGCTGACTAAAGATGTCTTTTATTATCGGGATCATCAGGAGCCTCTGAATGGAATACGAAATACTTACGAAAGAAATAAATTAAAAGATAAATTCAGAACCCTTGACCGTTTGTTTTACAAGCCGAATTATTTTCATCCTTCCATTATGGGAATTTTCACCAGTGTTGTTATAGGTGTCTGGTTGTTTTTATTGTTATTGTATCTGATCTGGAATTCCAGTAGAAGAAAACTTTCTTCAGATCACGTTACAGGAAATAAACAAATGTAATATCGCATCTTTTTTTCAATTAAATTGAGAAGGCAGTTTTTTTGGATTAGCATAACATTCAGCTTCATTGAAAAGCAAAGTTTTCAATGGAAATTTGAATTTTTAGTGATATTCAGATAATCTTTCAGTACTTTCATCTGGTCTTTATTTCCTTTTTTTATCCTTGATTCCCGGCTAACGAGCGTATCGTAGATTTTGTTAAAAAGTATTTTCGATTTTGGAAATAGTTTTTTGTTAGGAACTTCCGGAATCTGTAATCTTTTACAAACTTCATCATCCAGAAGAAACCAGGTGCAGCAGACGTGCAAATATTTCAGATTTTTTCTCTGAAATTTATATTTTAAAATAGGATTTTCTAGTGATTCATCCAGAAGAGAATGTGCCAGAAGAACCGAATCTTTATCGGATGGTGGTTGAACCGAGGTCCATAAATAAAAATATTCCGTTGCCTGTTTTTTATCATCAGGAAGCAGTTGTTCCGGGATTCCCAAAAGATAACCCACATATTTCCAAAGATGGAAAATTCCCTGTTCTTCTTCAATAGAAAAAGTATTTCCGAGCTTTTTGAGGCTGTGAAGAAAGACAAGGCTGAAACCAATATAGGTTGCCATCATATCCCATGAATTGATGGGCTCACCCAAATTCTCAGTATCCCAGTCTTTATAATGCTTTTTGATGGAAAGTCTTGCATAGGAATGAATCAGACGGGTTTTTATGGCAAATTCATAGCCTTTTGCATGAAGTTCCAACGCATTGTAGCGGGTGGCATTTACCCAGAAATCCAAAGTTTCGGAAAGACGTTTTACAGCACCTTTTTTCAGAGCTTCCGTAACAATAAGCGGTTTGTTGAGATAGGCATAATCGTAGCCGCCGATCAGACAATAATCTCTCAGGGAGATTAAAGAGTCGAGGTTGCTTCTCATACAAAGCTCTGCACCCCTTTTTAACAGGTTATAATCGAGCCATTTCGGTACTTTCTGAGTTTGGGTGAAAAGCTTTCTTACACTTTCAGGAACGGCATCTGTTTCGGTAACTCCATTTCTTATATATTGTTCAATTTCCTTGGAAGCTTCATTGAATTTTTTTGTGAAATAGACATCTTTTACAACTTCATCACCGATTTCATCTACGTGGTAAAAGAAGGGAGAGAATTTTTCAAAGTCTTTAAAATTCACTTTCGCTCCGGAAAATTCAATCAGTTGTTTTCCGTTACCGTTTTCCCAAAAGTTTCTGAAATGTGGATAATCTTTAAACCGTGGCAGTATCATTGTTCATTCCTTTACCTATAAAAATACAAGTTTTGAACCGAACTTCCGGTGTGAGATTTATCAGACTTATTGTTAATATTTTACAGATGGCCCCATTCACAGGTCTTTTTTATAAGCTCAAAGCTTTTTTGCCGTAAGATTTTCAAATGTTTTCAATAAGAAATAAGAACTAAGATTAGAAAATAGGTAATGATAGAATAATTAATAAAAACAAAAAACCTTCCCATCGGAAAGGTTTTATATTACTCATTGCTGATTATTCATTACTTATTATAAAGAAGCAGCGTGTATAAGCATATCAACTAACTTGTTAGAGTAACCCATTTCGTTGTCATACCAAGAAACAAGTTTAACGAAGTTAGGAGAAAGCATGATACCAGCATCTTTATCGAAGATAGAAGTTCTCTTATCTCCAACGAAGTCCTGAGATACTACTGCATCTTCAGTATATCCTAGGATACCTTTCAATTCACCTTCAGAAGCAGCTTTGATGGCAGCACAGATCTCATCGTAAGAAGTAGCTTTTTCTAATCTTACAGTAAGGTCAACTACAGAAACGTCTACAGTAGGTACTCTGAAAGACATACCTGTTAATTTTCCATTTAATGAAGGAATTACTTTTCCTACCGCTTTAGCAGCACCTGTAGAAGAAGGGATGATGTTGTTTAGAGCAGCTCTACCACCTCTCCAGTCTTTCATTGAAGGACCGTCAACAGTTTTCTGAGTAGCTGTTGTAGCGTGTACAGTTGTCATTAAACCTTCTACAATTCCGAAGTTATCGTGGATTACTTTAGCTAAAGGAGCTAAACAGTTTGTAGTACAAGAAGCATTTGATAAGATTTTGATATCATCAGTAAGTTCTTTGTGGTTTACACCCATTACGAACATTGGAGTATCATCTTTAGAAGGAGCAGAAAGGATTACTTTCTTAGCACCTGCAGTAATGTGTTTTGCAGCGCTTTCTTTATCTAAGAATAAACCAGTAGATTCTACTACATAATCTGCACCAATTTCGTTCCACTTTAGGTTGCTTGGATCTTTTTCAGCAGTTACTCTGATTTTTTTTCCGTTTACTACAAGATCATTTCCTTCTACAGAAACTTCACCTGGGAAAATACCGTGTACAGAGTCATATTTTAACATGTAAGCCATGTATTCTGCGTTGATAAGGTCATTGATTCCTACAACTTCAATGTTGTCTCTTTCAGTCATTGCTCTGAAAACAAGACGTCCAATTCTACCAAAACCGTTGATACCTACTTTAATTGTTGACATAATAGTTTGTTTTTATTAGATTATAAAAATAATTAGATTGCTAAAATTTCTGAAATCAGCATTAGATCTTTGTTGATTTCATTATGTTTTTTAATGGCATCTTCAATTGGGGTATACACCACATCATTAGAACGCATTCCTGCCATTACATTGCTTTGTCCTTCCATTAATCCTACTACAGCACCATATCCAAGTCTGCTGGCCAGAACTCTGTCTGCACAACTTGGAGAACCTCCTCTCTGGATGTGTCCTAAAACCGTTACACGGATGTCATATTCAGGGAACTCTTCTTTTGTTTTATTGGCAAGATCATAGATGCTTCCCAGTTTTTCACCTTCTGCTACCACAACAATGCTGGATGCTTTTCCTGTCTTCTCAGCTTTTCTGAAGTTGGCAAAAAGATCATCCATGCTATCTTTTTTCTCAGGAATAAGAATATCAAGAGCACCGGTTGCCAATCCGCTGTTTAAGGCGATAAATCCCGCGTCACGTCCCATTACTTCTACAAAGAAAACTCTGTTGTGAGAAGTTGCCGTATCACGAATCTTATCAATCGCTTCCATAGCAGTATTCAAGGCAGTGTCATATCCGATCGTGTTATCCGTTCCGAAAATATCATTGTCGATAGTTCCGGGTACACCTACCACTCTGATCCCGAATTCTTCACTGAAGATTTTTGCACCGGTAAATGTTCCATCTCCTCCGATACATACCAAACCGTCAATTCCAAGCTTTACACAGTTCTCGTAAGCTTTCTGACGGCCTTCCTTAGTTCTGAATTCAGCAGATCTGGCAGACTTAAGAATGGTTCCGCCCTGGTTGATTATATTTTTTACGGAACGGGCTCCCATTTTCAGGAAATCATTGCTGATAAGGCCGTTGTAGCCTTCTCTCACCCCGTAACATTCGATATTATAATAGTTGGCGGTTCTTACTACCGCTCTTAATGCCGCATTCATACCCGGAGAGTCTCCTCCTGAAGTAAGAACTGCAATCTTTTTTACAGCACTCTCTTTCATCAAGTAAAAAATTTCGAACACAAATTTACAAAAACAAGTTCAGATTATAGCAGTAACTTTCTAATAGTTTTGAATATAAATAATTAAAAAGCTCTGAAATTTGTCGGTGTAAAAATATAACGGGCCGTTTTAGTTTCCGGAGCATTGATATCAAGCTCGTACCACGGCGAGGTATTTAGATTAAAAGGATTCGAAAGAACATGTATAGATTGTGCCGGAGTAAAACCTTCACCCAACAGAAACAATTTTTTACCCTCCTTATTTTTACATACGCCGGCAATAAAAACCACATGGCCGGGGCTTCCCGGGGTAATTAAAATATCACCGGTTGTTAAATCTGAGTTTTGGGTTACCGGTTGAGTCTCTTTATGTAATGAAATTGTTCCGGCATAATTGAAAATAAGATCAAGATAATTTCTGAAATTTTGATAAGAATCATCAAAATCAGCTGTTTTTCTGAAATTTACAGAGTTTCCACTCACAAAAGCTCTGATTCCGTTCTTATAATCATTCCAGGTGACCAAATCGCCGCTTGTAAAATGAAATTTAATCTCATCAAACTTTTTCATTTTGTATAAATATTCAGCCCTCATACGAATAATGGCATCAGCGCATTGCTGCAGGTCTTTATTTCCTGTATCTATATCAAAGATGGCCTCATGAAGATGTTGGGTGGAAATAGGAGTCCCATCATATTTCAAAATCTGACTTCCATAAGGTTTCAGTTTAAAATGTTCAATAAAGTATCCGAAAGATTCTGCTTTTTCTTCAACCCATTCATAACCGTCCGGGGCAGAGAATCTTTCCCGGATTGTATTTCTGTCTTTATTGATTTTTAAAGCATTTTGTGCAATTAGATATTCATTTTTATCAGGGTCTTCTACAAGCCTGTCTTCTGATTTTTCTTTAACACAGCTTACAGCGGATGCAAGAAAGAGAATGCTCAGTATAATTTTTTTCATAAGTGATTATCTGTGTCAAAAGATACTTAAATTCCAGGAATGTAATTAGGAATTGATGATGGATTTTATTGATTTTTTTAAGCTTAAATCGTTTTAAAATTAAATATTTAAACAATTGAAATTCAATTTAATAATAAAATTAAGTCAAATAAAAATAATTCATTTTATCTGTAAAAAAGATGAAAGTAATATGTATTTTCATGCCTTTATTTAAATGATTTATAGATGAAGAGATATTTACTTCTTATTTTATTAGGTTTCTATATGAATACCTTTTCACAAAACAATCCGGAGAAAATATTGTTTATCGGAAATAGTATGACGTATTTTAACAATATGCCGGAGATTTTTGCCGGTATTGCCCAATCAAAAGGGAAGACTGTAGAAACCGTTCAGCATACTCCCGGAGGTACGGGGTTTGTAGATCATGTGAACAACAATGATCTGTATATGATTATCCGGAACACTATTTTTGATAAGGTGGTGATGCAGCCGGGAACAGGAGAATCAGGAGGAGCCAGCTTTCCGGTAAGTATCACAGCACAAAGAGGGAATCGTATCAAAGATTCTATTAAGAAATACAGTCCCTGCGCTCAGATTTTTTTATATGAGATCAGTAATGGGATTGCAGCTTCCAATGCTTATCCAAATTATTTTCTCACACAGCAAAAGATCAGAGATTCCATTCATAAAATGTCCGGATTGATGCAAATTCCCATGGTTCCGGCAGGAGAAGCCGCCAAAAAACACTATCAGGTAGCTCAGGATCTTCGTCTGCATTCCAGTTATGGAGATGTTCATCCTAACCTGAATGGAAGTTATCTGATAGCTTCCGCCATATATGCTTCCATTTACCAGGAAAATGCATCCCAGAGTACTCATCTTGCAGGAATTCCTCAGGCAGATGCTGCCTATTTTCAGGGGATTGCTGATGATGTAGTTCTTAATCATATTAACGACTGGAATCTTTCCAGCTTTAATCTTTTTTCCAATTTCAGCTATAATATTGGTGGTTTAGATGTGAATTTTCAGAATCAGTCTGTCAACTTTTCGAATGTAGTTTGGGACTTTGGAGATGGTACATCTTCCGTATTGCAGAATCCGGCTCATCAATATTCTGCGCCCGGAACATACAACGTTAAACTTTCAGCTTTCAGTGGAAACTGTCAGATCACCAAAATAAAACAGATTGCCGTTTCTCAGTTAGCTGTAAATGAGCCTAATGATAAAAAGCTCAAGATATATCCGAATCCGGCAGCAGAATTCTTTACCATTGAGAGTAAAGAGCAGATTTTGGCTATGGAAATTTATACTGCTTCAGGAAATTTATTAATGAAAAAGAAAGATATCAGATCAAAATACTGTCAGGAAAACGTTTCCTCTTACCGTCCGGGTGTTTACTTCGTTAAAATTCTATTGGAGAATTCAGGTTGGATACATTATAAACTGATCAAAGATTGATCTTCTGAAGTGAATGGCTTCGCAAAAACACCCAATATATCAAGTCTGTTTAAACTTTTTTACAAAGCCACAAAAGGCACAAAAGTATTTTAAACACGTAAGCTATTTAAGTTATATGCTTTGTGTATAAGAAGTACACTAAAGTCTTGTTGAAAATCAAAGATTTTCATCTTATGTGAACTTAATTGTGTGGTATTTCTCTAAGCTTTCTAAAGTGAGCTAAAGTGTTTGAAAAATAAAAATTGTGACTAAGTTTAAACAGCTTTATCGTTAAAAATAGCTATTAAAAAGTAAAAGTTATCCACAAAGTTGAAATGTGGATTTGATTTTTTATCGCGTAGTTTTCAGATTTACATCGGTTTAAATAATATTTTCTCATCCTTTGCTGCCTTTGAGGATCCCTTAATTTGTTAGATTTTCACACAAAAAACAAGATTAGAATGTTTTCAATGTTAACTATATGTTAACGTAAAAAAGTTATCCACAATATGAGTTTCCGATTAATGTGAATTATATCTGCCATAAAATTAGCTGATTAGATATATTTCGCAAAAAAAGAAATTGAAATGATATCGTTTTTTATCAAAATAAAAAGTTATCCACAATATGGATTTACTGCGGAATTTTCTGGCATTTTAGACTAGTAAGATGAAAATAATAAGATTGTACTTGTTACTAAAAAGTAAGTGTTATCTGCTGAATCGGTGAGAGGCTATTTTAATTTTTCAGGATATGTTTTACCATTTCTCTGTCAAATACTTCCAATATCTTTTCGGAACATGCTGAACATGCAGTTTTAGATTTTTTCTCTCAACAATATTGGTTTTCGTGAAATACCGCTGCCAGAGTGCCTGATAATTTTTTTCCTCATCATGGAATTTCCGATGATATTGATGAAGATCTAATTTTTCATCCGGATAAAAGAAATCACAATTTTCCAGATCATAAAGAATTCCGTAATTTCTTCTAAGATCATAGATCATCCATTTCTGATCCTGATAACGGTCTTTAAAATGTTTTCTGATCAAAGGAAGAACATTGAAATCCGGATCAATTTTAGAGAAAAAAACATTATCCTGCATTTTCTCAAATCGGACAAAAGCAGTCATTCGGTGGCTTTCCCGGCCTACCGATTTACAGATCTTGGAGATCTTTAAAATATCATGATCTGCAAAGTTATCAAGAATATTTTCTCCCGGATGTTTAATGGATTGTTGCACCGCTGATAAAACTAAATTTTCAAGCTCCGGATCTTCTGATAAAAAAACTTTTAAAAGCTGATGAATTCCTTGTTTTCCGATATTTTTCTCTAACTTTTTTAAAACCCTGTCTGATTTATCAGTCTGAGTAACCACTTCATGAATCTCAGCAAAAATATTTTCCTGATAAAACTTTTCCCTGCTTATGATTTCAACATTTTTGTAGCGATATTCAAAAACTTCAAATACCGCAGTGAAAAGACCTTCAAAACTTCCGTCGTAGAGTAGGGTTGTTATCATTAATCTGAAAATTTAGTTGTACAGCCTGCCGCTTTTTCTTTGTTGGAATAGCGAAAATATTTGTATGATTTATGGTTAAATTAAAATAAACTCAGCTGCTGGGAAAATTGATTATGAAACTTGGAAGAACTTCCGCCAACCAGCAATTTTCTTAAATTTTTATCCGTTAAATACTTCAGATACGCATTTCCTGCATTAAAATCTATAAAATATTTTGCCCGGTTAACAGCTGCACCCAGCTTTTTCAAATGATCCATCGTTAAAACCTGAAAACGTCTTGCATTTACAATTTTCTGAGCCGTTTTTACACCAATTCCCGGAACTCTTAAAATCATCTGATAATCGGCAGTCTGAAGGTTGAGAGGAAATTGGTCTAAATGACGCAGTGCCCAGCTTAATTTCGGGTCAACTTCCAGATCAAGAAAAGGAATTTCCGGATCTAAAATTTCTTCTGCTTTAAAACCATAGAACCTCATCAGCCAATCAGACTGATACAAACGGTTTTCACGAAGCATAGGAACTTCAGTGGTTAAAGAGGGCAGTCTTTTGTCTTCCAAAACAGGAACATACCCTGAATAATATACCCTTTTCAGATTGAAGTTTTTATAAAAGTGATCAGCAACCCTGATGATTTGTAAATCATTTTCATTGGTTGCGCCTACGATCATTTGGGTAGATTGGCCTGCCGGAGCAAATTTGGGAACTTTCTTCAAAACTTTCTTCTCATCTTCATACTGGCTGATTCCATTTTGGATATACCGCATTGGGCTGATCATATCCTGCCTGTTTTTTTCAGGAGCCAGTAACTTTAAACCACTTTCTGTAGGGATTTCAAGATTTATAGATAAACGGTCTGCATACAAAGCTGCTTCCTGCATCAGATCATCGCTTGCTCCAGGAATTGATTTCAGGTGAATATATCCATTGAAATTTTCTTCCAGGCGCAGCTTTTTGGCCACTCTCACAAGACGTTCCATAGTGGTGTCTGCATTTTTGAAAATTCCGGAACTCAGAAATAAGCCTTCAATATAATTTCTGCGATAAAAATTAATGGTAAGATCTACTACTTCTTCAACGGTAAAAGCAGCTCTTTTGATATCATTTGAGCTTCTGGATACACAATACGCACAATCGTAAATACAATGGTTGGTCAGTAAAATTTTAAGAAGAGAAACACATCTTCCGTCTTCCGTATAGGTATGACAGATCCCGCTTACAGAACTGTCTCCTAAAGCTCCTTTTTTGTTCTTTCTTGTACCACCGCTGGACGAACAGGAAACATCATATTTTGCTGCATCTGCAAGGATTTCAAGCTTTTCTTTAAGGCGGTCAAAATTCATATTTTCACAGGATTGATATTATTTGTATCGTTATTGTGTTTTTATTGGGTTCAAATTTAGTTCCAAAATTGATAAATGTCAACCTTTTTTCCTAGAAGTTATCAACAAAAAAGAGTCTCAAAATCATTATATTTACGGCTCATTAAAGTTTATATTATGAATCATAAACCAATCGAAGGTTTTTCCAAGCTTCCAAAGCAGGGGAAAATCGAGTGGCTCGTAAACGAATATCTTGAAGGAAACCAGGAATATCAAAATATATTAAAACAATATTGGAACGATGATGCAGATCTTCAGAAACTTCACGAAGAATTTTCTGAAAATACCATCTCCAATTTTTATATGCCTTACGGAATTGCGCCGAACTTTTTAATTGACGGAAAGCTGCTGGCACTTCCAATGGCTGTTGAAGAAAGTTCAGTGGTAGCTGCCGCTTCTAAAGCTGCAAAATTCTGGATTGATAAAGGTGGTTTTAAGACAACCATCATCAATACTGAGAAATTAGGGCATACCCATTTCATATTTAATGTAGAGCCTCACAAATTATTGCATTTCTTTAATTTCAGTTTAAAGAAAAAATTATTTGAAGCTACCGAAGATATCACAGCCAATATGAGAAAACGTGGCGGCGGTATTTTAAATATCAGCCTGGTGGATAAAACTGCAGAAATGCCCAATTATTACCAGCTGAAAGCCAGCTTTGATACAGTAGACTCAATGGGAGCTAACTTTATCAACTCATGTCTTGAACAGTTTGGAAAAACATTGAGGCAGGAAGTAGCAACCAGTGAAGATTTTACTCAGGAAGAAAAGAACTCATTGCAGATTGTGATGAATATTCTTTCCAATTTTACGCCTGACTGTATTGTGAGGGCTGAGGTTTCCTGTAAAATGGAAGATTTAAAAGACGACAGCGGAATTTCTCCTGAAGAATTTGCTTCTAAATTCAAACAGGCAGTTACCATTGCTGAAATTGAACCTTACCGTGCTACTACTCATAATAAAGGGGTAATGAACGGAGTAGATGCGGTAGTTATTGCTACCGGGAATGATTTCAGAGCAACGGAAGCCTGTGCTCATGCTTATGCAGCAAGAGACGGACAATACAGATCTCTGACCCACTGTACAACAGATAACGGGGTTTTCAGATTCTGGATTGATCTTCCTATTTCTGTAGGTGTTGTAGGAGGTCTTACCAATCTTCACCCTTTGGTAAAATTCTCTTTGGCATTATTAGGAAAGCCTTCTGCCCAGGAATTGATGAGTATTTTAGCCGTTTCGGGACTTGCCCAGAATTTTGGTGCTTTACGTTCTTTAGTAACCACAGGAATTCAGAAAGGGCATATGAAAATGCACTTATTGAATATCCTGAACCAATTAGGTGCTACAGAAGAAGAAAAACAGCATTTTGTGACCTACTTTAAAGATAAGACCGTGAGCCATCACGAGGTGATCAATGAATTTAACAGAATGAGAGGGAACTAATGTTACAGATCATTTTACCAATTGTATTTCTTCTTTTTGGATTCTTTTTAAAGAAAACGAATAATGAAGGATTCAGAAGCTCCAAGAGATTTGCCAATATGTTTATCATACTTGGAATTTCTACTTTGGTTGCCAAATTCATTTTAATGTACCTAAAATCAAAATAGTGAAAAAGAGTATTGTATTCTTCTTGTTGATTTCCGGGTTAAGTTTTTCGCAGCAGAAAGATGTAAAAATTAATGACCTGCCGCCGAAATCTGAAAACTTTGTGTTCCCGATGGTTACCTACACCGGAAATCCGACGGTTGCCAACAAGATTAATACATTTTTACAGGTAAACGAACTGGAATTCGTTCCGAATTCAGGTGAAAATCCTTTTAAACTGGCTTTTACAGCAACAAACTCCTATTCCAACTATGTTTATTTCTATAATTGGGAGAAACTGGAAACGCCGAAAAATATTCTGACAATTGGTGTGCACGGTGAAGCTTCAGGGGCATATCCGGAAGAATTTGCAGATTGGAAGAACTTTGATCTGAGAACAGGAAATTTTATTAATGCCGAGGATTTATTTCAACCAAGCTCGGTTAAGACGGTAGAAGGTATCATTCAAAAAAAAATAAAGAAAAGAATTTCTGATTTTCTGATCAAGCTGAAAGCTGAAAAAAATCCTACAGAGGAAACCGAAGACCAGATCGCTATGTATGAAGATTGCTTTACAGAACATACTTTAGAAGATATCAGGTATTTCTTTGGAAAAGATAAACTGACCTTTGTAGCCGGAAGATGCTCTAACCATGCCATGAGAGCTTTGGATGAACTTGACAGCCATGAAATTGAAATTTCGTACAAAGATCTTGAAAAATATTGGAGCCCTTATGCAAAAGCTTTACTTTCCGGTTCTGATAAAATAATAAGAACAAGTTTTAGAAATAAGCTGTACAAAGGAAAAATAGATGGGAAATATCCTGTTACCGTTTTTATTACCCGTCTATATAAAGCTGAAAGTGATAAGGATTCAAGTTCATTTAATGCATTGTATTGGTATGATAAAAACAAAAAGCTAATCCAGTGGGATGGAAGAATAAAAGGAAATCATATTTCTATTACCGAAAATGATCATTATGATGAAGCTGCCGGAAAATGGATACCAAGAGCCTTTGTAGAAGCAGATATGAGCGGAAATAAAATTTCCGGGACATGGCAGGATGATAAAACAAAAAAATATTTAACCCTAGAATTAGAAGAGTTATAAAATGAAAACAATTACTTTAGTTTTTGGAGCAGTTTACGGAATGATATCCGTAATTCTGGGTGCATTCGGAGCACATGCTTTAAAGAAAATATTAGCTGTGGAAAGACTGGAAAGTTTTGAAACAGGTGTTAGATACCAGATGTATGCAGCTTTTTTCCTGCTGATCATCGGGTATATTTTAAAATTTGAAACTTCTGCAGAAAAATGGACTTCCATATTAATGATTGCAGGAACATTTTTATTCTCAGTAAGCATCTATTTTCTGAGTATGCAGGATTATCTGGGAATGAATCTTAAGTTTTTAGGCCCGATCACACCGCTTGGAGGTCTGATGATGATCTTAAGCTGGGGAATGCTTATTTTTTATTTTGCTAAAAATAGAATCTAAAATATAAAGTCTTCAACTCCGTTCAGAATGTTCATTAAATTCAGATGTATGATTGTATAATGCTGCATATGTCATTCTGAACGGAACTGAAGTATGCAAAAGCCCTTTGTTCAATAATTCTAACGCTAAAGTCCGCAGTTTTTGCGGTTATACTTTTTTCGTTTGCAAAGGCATTACACTCTGCAATAGCTTGAATATATTGGTGTATTGAGTGTGATTTTTAATATCAATAACAAAATGATCGTAATTTTAAACTTAAATTAGAATGAAAATCAACAGAAGAAGGCGATTAATACGAACTTTCAATCTTTTAGATCAGCCTATCAGATTCAATCCGTTTGTGTTCAGCCGTACTTTTTTTATGTGGGCTGTCACAGGCTTGATAGGAGGAATTATTGCAGGGGGATATTGGATTGTTCTGGAGCATTTTACCGAATTTTTGAGCCATTTCCAAGGCTGGCAGGTCATTCCTACGATGGCTGTCTGCGGATTGCTGGCCGGGTTGGTAATTCATTTTATCGGTGATCCGGGAGAAATTCATCTGATTGTTAATAACATCAGATTCAATAAAGGAAAACTGGAACCCAAAAATAATCCATCCATGATTCTTTCATCGCTTTTCTGCGTAGCATCGGGAGGAAGTTTAGGGCCTGAAGCACCTTTGGTACAGGTAACCGGATCCACGGGAACCTGGCTTGGAAAAATTTTCAGATTAAAAGGCGAAGAGCTGCGTTCTTTGAGCATTGCCGGTATGGCTTCAGGGTTTACTGCATTATTCGGAGCACCGCTTGGAGGAAGTCTTTTTTCATTGGAAATTTTACACCATAAACATGCTGTAGAATATTATAAAGCGATTATTCCTGCATTGGTAGCAAGCTGTTTCAGTTATTTGATGTTTGCTTTGATCATTCATTTGGGAATCGGGGCAACATGGGATTTGAAGGCATATCAGTATACGGGAGTTTATGACTTTGCTTATGCCACAGCGTTTGGAGTTGTTGGAACTTTATTTGGATGGATATTCATTTTTGTAGTAAAATTCTTCAAAATGATTTTCGAATACAGAAAATTCCCGATTTATATTAAAACCTTCGTTGGCGGAATTATCTTAGGAGTCATTGCCTATAATTTCCCAATTACAAGATACTTTGGGCATAATGAGATCAATCAGCTCATCGGTGGAAATTTTGGATTGAATTTTCTGATTCTTGTTCTGATCTTTAAAATACTGGCTATTGCCATTACGGTAACCTCAGGCTGGAGAGGTGGTTTTATCATTCCACTTTTCTTTGTAGGAACCACATTGGGGTTAATTATCCACAATTTATTTCCGGGTGTAGATACTACTTTGGCTATTGTAAGCTGTATGGCTGCAATTAATGCCTGCGTAACCAGAACCCCAATGAGTACAACCATTATTCTGGGAACACTTACCGGATTTACCTATTTTGTTCCCATATTATTTGCCAGTCTTACCGGATATTTTCTGGCTCCGAAGATTCCGTTTATCGGATCACAGTCTGAAAAGCTGGAAGAAGAATAAATTCTGTTTATTTCAACACTGAAATATAAATCTGTTGAAACTGCAAAATCTGCGAATATGAAAATGCCCGCTGATTTTGCAGTTTGATCAGTGGGTTACAAAGAAAAATTTTCTTTCATCCATTTGAGCTTATTGAAACTTTTGAGAAATTTAGTTCTGATACCGATTAGTTTTTCCTGGGCATCAATCACTTTATTTTCTCTTGAATTGATTAGGAAAAGTGAGCTTTCACCATTACTGTATCTGGTTTCTTCAGCAGACAGAAGTTTTTGATAATTGATGAGGTTGCTCCGGGAAAGGCCTATCTGAGTATGATAATTACCAATTTCATTTTTATAGGTTTCCATTTTGGTATGCAGTTCTCTTACTTTCAGTTTGGTATCAAGCTGATTTTGCTCTAATTTTATTTTAGCCATCTGATAATTGGCTCTGGCTTCTCTTTGGAAAACAGGAATTTCCAGTTTCAGACCATACTGGAAGTTGTTATCAAATAAAGGGAGATAATCTGCCCTATAATTTTCTTTATTGAAAAAGTTATAGGTGAAATCAAGTTTGGGAAGGAAGCTCTGCCATTTAAGTTTTCGTTCACTTTCCAGAATATTGGCTTTTTGAGTGTAATACAAAACAGACTGATGATTATTAATCTCTTTAGTTCGAAGCTCCTGAAGAAGAAATTCAAAATCCGAATAAGCAGTATGATCGGAAAGTCTGTCCGAAGGATAAATAACCTGTGAAATCTCGTACAGCTCCTGATGATCTTTCCATAGAAACAGCTGAAGCTGTTGAGTAGATTTTATAAATTTTAAATAGGCTTCTTTCTGCTGAAGTTCAAAGCTCTGCAGCTGTGACATGGCTTCTACTGTATCTATTGCTGCTCTTTCACCATATTCAAAGGCTTTTTTGATAAGCCGCAAACGCTCTTTGTTGATGGCTACGGTTTTTGTCTGTAAACTGTATAACTCATAATCCTGTACCCATTCCCAATAGGTATTTTCTGCATCAAGAAGGAGATCGTTGGTTAAAACAGTTTGTTCTGCTTCCGTCATTTTTAATGCAAACTTAGCCTGATCCAAGGTGGCTCTCCGTTTATCATACAACAGGTTTTTAGCCAGCGGCACAGTAATTCCCATTTGGTAGAGGCCGCCTTTAGTTTCACTGGAATTCAGTTTTTCACCATCAAGATGATGATAGCCGGCCGTAAGATCAATTCCGTACCAGGTAGGAATTCCAAGTTCAATATTTTTTTGTTGGTAATACGTAGTTCCGTCAATATTTTTTTCTCCGAGCTTTCCGGCTAAAACCGGATCAAAATTTCCCCTTGCTTTTGTAATTTCAGATTGAGCAATTTTATTTTGAAGCTGGTATTTCAAGGCCAGAGGATGATAGTTTTTTACAACAGATATAAATTCCCGAGCAGATAGTTTGAGTGAGTCTTGTGCCCATCCGGTTTGAAAGAGAACTAAAGCAATAATGAAAAGAAATTTATTTTGATTGCCCATATTTACTTTCTTTATCATTTTTTATTTCATAATAATCCGGTGGAAATCCATTGATATTTCTCCACAATTCATACCAGATCGGGACGTCATTAAGAATGGCAATCCCTTGTACCCCGGCACCCATTTTAATTTTCGGCGGCCATTTCTTCTCATTTTTATCCTCAATAACCAATGCTTTGAAAAGTCCGTTAGCACTGATATTGCTTTCTACGGCGATCACTTTTCCGGCAAATGTTCCATAACTTGAGTTGGGCCATCCTGAAAATACAATGGCTGGAAACCCGTCAAAAATGCACATCACACGCTGACCTTCTTTTACCAGGGGAAGATCTGCTGGTTTGATATAAATTTCTACGGCGTAATCTACAGCAGAAGGAACAATAGTTCCGATATTTTCTCCTTCTTTCAGGATTTCACCAATACCGGTTTTGTTGAGCTGTACCACCTGTCCGTCCTGAGACGCAATAATAAAATACAATCCCTGTCTGGCTTTATAGTTGGCAACCTGATTTTCCAGTTTAGCAATATCACCATCACTTCCTTCAATCTGGCCCATGCTCTGAAAACGTTCACCTTCTGTTTTATTGAGTTTTTCCGTATAATCCTGAATGACTGAATTTTGTTCAATTCCTGTATTTAAAATTTCCTGGCGGGTTTGCAATACTTTATTTTCAAGGGCCGTTTTTTTGGCAACGGTATTTTGATAAGAAATGCTTCGCTGCTGAAACTGGGTAAGAGAAACCAGGCCTTCATCATACATTTTCTTCTGTCTGGTAAATTGATCTTCAGATAGCTTTAATTCATTACTAATGGCACTTAATTCAGCTTCCTCACCGGTAAGTTTATTGTTGAGCTGGTCAATTTTGATTTTTAACTGATTCAGTTTTAAATCTCTTGCTGAATGAATTGCCTGAAGCTGGTTTTTGGTAGTTCCAACCTTAGCTTCGTAAAATTCCCTAACTCCTTTTTTGGCATTCACTTGTTCTTGTGTTCTCTGTACCAAAAGAGGATCCATATAATCTTCCTTTATTTCCGAAAGCTGAAGCAGAGTATCTCCCTTTTTTACATAATCTCCGTTTTTTACGTTCCATTTAATTATTTTTCCGGGGATAGGAGAGTGCAGCTGCTGAGGGCGCTGTTCCTGATATAAAGAGGTTACATTTCCTTTTACTTTGATGTTCTGGGTCCAAGGAAGGAATAAAGTGATAATTCCTCCGATGAAAATAAAGAAAAACCATCTTTTTACCCTCGACTTCTTATGGATATGATATATTTTGTCAAATGACTTTAATTCCATACGGTTAATTTTTATAAAAAGTTTTTAAAGTTCCTTCTTCCATATGAATATGCTGATCTGCATACTGGAGAAGGTCATAATCCTGAGATACGATAATAATTGTGGTTTTATGCTTTATTTGCTGCAGATATTGTATCATGGTATCCTGATATTCTTCACGCATTCCGGCGAAAGGATTTTCCAGAATGATGAGTCTTTTTTCTCCCAAAAGAGCACGAAGAAGAAGAATTTTTTTCTTTGAGCTGAAAGTAATTTCAGGATCTGTTTCACTTACTTCTGTAAAAAATCCACTGCTGAACATACTTGAAAAGTTTTGTATTCCCATGTTTTCGGAAAGTTCAAGGATATCTTCGGTATTATTGTGAGTGTTACCTAATAATATGTTGTCTTTTACAGTTCCCTGTATGATTTTCATATTTTCAAGATAAAGTCCGACGGAATTTCTAAGTTCTTGTTTATCGATATTTTTTAATGGAATCTTGTCAAACAATATCATTCCTGAACTGGGCTCAAAAAAGCCGGTAATCATATTGAGAAGCAGTGTTTTGCCCGCTCCCAGTTTTCCCGTTAGAATATTGATGGTATTTTCCTGTATTTTAAAATTCAGATCAGAAAGGATAGGGGAATGGTCATTAAATGAGAAGTTTACATTTTTAAATTCGATTTCTGTACCTTTTTCTTTCTGTGATAAAATGATTTCACCGTTTTGCTCTTCTTTGAGGTCTGTTATTTTCGAAAGTTTTGTAAAAGAAGCAATAAGATCATAATAGCTTTCAAGACTTACAATAAGTTTTTCCACTGCAGACATAATGCTTAGAACAACAATTTCAGTTGCAATAAAGGCTCCGATATTAAGCTTTTGATTGATGAGAAGATAGGTCCCGATGGCAAGCATGGCCAGGGTGATAATCACTTTAAAAGCAATAATTGTCTTATACTGAAAGACGAGAATTCTGAAATGTGAGGTTCTGTGGGTAAGATATTCCACTACCCGGTCATCTGTTCCTTTTAAATGAGATGCATCTTCAGAGTGCATCTTAAAAGTTTTCACAGATCCGGCAATATCTTCAATCCAGGCAGCAGTGTCATATTTTTTGTTGCTTTCCTCAATGCTGGATTTTATTCCGCTTTCCATGGTGTATCTGAAAATAATGATAACCGAGATAACCACCAGTCCTCCAAATGCTAAAAACCAAGGATGGTAAAAAGAAAGCAGAAGAATTCCAAAGACAATCTGTATAAGAGCTGTCGGAATTTCAAGTAAAATTTTTGATATTCCTTTCTGAAGATTCTGGATATCAAAGAATCTGTTGACCAGTTCCGGGAGGTAATATTTTCTGGTATAAGACAGGTCTACTTTTGGTATTTTATCCGCAATAGCCATTGAAAATTCTACAAATATCTTCTGTTGTATTTTTTCAATGATCTGGATAACTTTTAGTCTGAAATATCCGGCAAGCCAGGTTCCTGCCACTACAAAAAATATGAGAATATAGATAGAAGTAGTCATTGTAGCTCCCATTACGAAACTTACAATGGACTGTATCCCCAAAGGCACACTCAGAAGTACAAGACCATTAAGAATGGCATAAAAATAAATGTTGGTGACATCCTTTTTTTCTTTTGTGATATAACGGATGAGTCTTTTACCATGTTCATTCGCTGTTATTTCCATTTTCCTGCTGAATAAGATTGAATGTTTATTTTAATTTTGGTCAGAATACAAGATGAAGTATAAATGGTGAATATTTTTAAGAATAGTACTCTGTATTTTTCTTTTCCATCATTATACTGATACTGGTCTTTTCGGATGGCAATTTCAACTGAAAATTCATGTAATATGTATCTGCTTTTTTCGGGGTTCAAAGATAGCAGATGAGATATTGTTAATACGCTTATCTACATTAGAATGACATTAAAATGTGATTAGAATTTGGGTGATAGATTAAGTTTTTTTATGATCATTATCATATTATTCATAGATTCATGCCCCAGAATCTGATAAGTTCATACTTAAACTTGCGGAATGAGTTAAAAGTTCTACAAAATTCTTTTTAACCTTGTTCATTTTTAGTAAATTTGTCAACCTTTAAATATTTAAATAAAATAATAAAAATAATATGAATCTTCACGAGTATCAATCAAAAGAGATTTTATCAAAGTATGGAGTAGCTATCCAACGTGGTTTCGTAGCAAACAACGTAGATGAAGCTGTAGCAGCTGCAGAAAAATTGACTGCTGAAACCGGAGCACAGGCTTGGGTTGTAAAAGCACAGATTCACGCAGGTGGTCGTGGTAAAGGTGGAGGTGTTAAGTTCTCTCCAAACATGGATAAACTTAAAGAGAACGCTCAGAACATCATCGGAATGCAGTTAGTAACTCCACAAACTTCTGCTGAAGGTAAAAAAGTACACTCTGTTTTGATTGCAGAAGATGTTTATTATCCTGGAGAATCTGAAACTAAAGAATTTTATGTTTCTATTCTTTTAGACAGAGCTGAAGGGAAAAATACTATTGTATATTCTACTGAAGGAGGTATGGATATTGAGCACGTTGCTGAAGTAACTCCTCATTTGATCCACAACGAACTTATTGATCCTGCTATTGGTCTTCAAGGGTTCCAAGCTAGAAAAATTGCTTTCAACTTAGGTCTTGAAGGGAATGCTTTCAAAGAATTCACAAAATTCATCACATCTTTATATAATGCTTACACAGGAATTGATGCTTCTCTTTTCGAAATCAACCCTGTATTAAAGACTTCTGATAACAAAATTATCGCTGTAGATGCTAAAGTAACTTTAGATGACAACTCATTGTTCCGTCACAAAGACTTAGCTGAACTAAGAGATACAAGAGAAGAAGATCCAATGGATGTAGAGGCTGGTGAAGCTGGTCTTAACTTCGTAAAACTAGACGGTAACGTAGCTTGTATGGTAAACGGAGCAGGTCTTGCAATGGCAACAATGGATATCATCAAATTATCAGGTGGTAATCCTGCAAACTTCCTTGACGTAGGAGGTACTGCTGATGCTCAGAGAGTACAAACTGCTTTCGGAATTATCTTAAGAGATCCGAATGTAAAAGCTATTCTTATCAACATCTTCGGAGGTATCGTAAGATGTGACAGAGTTGCTCAGGGAGTTGTAGATGCTTACAAAGCTATGGGTAGCCTTCCGGTTCCATTGATCGTAAGATTACAAGGAACTAACGCTGTTGAAGCTAAAAAATTAATTGATGAGTCTGGTCTTCCGGTACACTCTGCAATTACTCTAGAAGAAGCTGCAAACAAAGTAAAAGAAGTTTTAGCGTAATCTGAAACTTTTAAATAAATTAAGAACCGTTCCATTTTTGGGACGGTTTTTTTGTATTCTTAAATTTTAGATTGCATAGATACAGAGGGGCTGCATAATCAGCGGGACATAAAATCAGTCTTAAGATTTTGGTGTAATCTGGAATTTTCAAATAGAATTAAAAATGGTTTCATTTTTGGAACGATTTTTTAATGCATGTAGAAAACATTATTCATGAAAAACTTATACATTCCTGAGCCATGCTCCGAAAACTGGGAAACCATGTCTCCGCAAGAAAAAGGCCGCTTTTGTTCTGTCTGCAATAAATGTGTTATTGATTTTACTCAAAAAAATCCTCAGGAAATTCGGCAGATTATGGATAATAGAGGAGATGTTAAGATTTGTGGCAGGTTTTATAATAACCAATTAGATATTTCTGATTCATCAGAAAAAATAGAATCCCGTTTTTTTAAATATATTCCTTCCGGCTTTCAGAATAACAGAATGCTGATAAGTATATTTTCTTTCCTTCTCTTTCTGACAGGCTGTTCAAAACCTAAGCCTGAAGTTTATGCTACCACTGGCGTGGTGATGGAAATAGAAGAAGATTCTTCCGCAGTCAATAATAGACACACTATGGGAGAAGCCCGTATTGTTGAGAGTGATAGTATTGCCAAAATTTCTCAAAAAGATCATGTTGAAGACAAGAAAAAATTGAAGAAGAAATAGAACTATTCCTTACCAGGAAAATATTGTAAATAAATAATTTTTAACAAGAATCTATTTTTTCAGCTTTATTCTATGTATCTATAGGGTTGTATTTTGCCACATAGATACATAGACTTTAAAGTTATCGGAAAACATTAGCGAAATTTGTGGTATCAGCGAGAAGTAAAAACTACTTATCCTGGTTTTCTGGCGTAGGAGGTTCCCCGTTGGTGATACTAATGCTTGTAGGCGTTACCAATTGAATTTTATCTACATCAAAACGTTCTTTAATCCCTAAATAAGCCTTACTTCTTATCTGAGCCAGATTAGAGCCTATCTTTATCCAGAATTTTACCTGAAGGTTGAATGATCCCTGCTTCAAATCTGTGAAAATGACTTCTACTGTATCGAGTTTGTCCACATTGTCAAGATTTTTAATCACATCCAGGATTCCTTTTTGAGCTTTACTTATATCTTCATCTGCCGGAATTTCAAAATTTAAAATAATCCTTCGCTGTGGCGATGCCGTAATATTATAGAAGGGAGCGTTGAAAACGACCTGATTAGGTATGTATGCTTTCTTACCATCATCGGTAAGAATTTTAGTAGTTAAAAAACCGATTTCCTGCACGGTTCCCGAGTGTGCTCCGATAGTAATATAATCACCCACTTTAAATGCTTTATCAATCCCGATAAGCATTCCGGAAAAGATGCTGGAGACAAGATCTTTTAAGGCTACACCGGCAATCACCCCGGCCACTCCCAAACTTCCTATGAATTTCCATAAAAAGCCACTGAAGCCCATAATCTCAAGAGAAATAAAGGTTCCCATCAGCATTATCAGGAATCTGAATACACTGATTAAAGTAACCAATGAGCTTTCTTTTTCGCTTTTCGGGAAAAATTTATGAAATAGCTTTACGGCAACCAGACTTAAATATTTACTGGTGATAAGGAAAAAAGTAAATACTAAAATTCCAACAATTAGCTTTGGGGTAAGTTCGGCAAATGTAACATACCAATTTTCCAATACCTTATAAACAAGGTCTACATACCTGAGGCCGGTCTTCTCCATGAATAAAAATTTTTATTTAAAGATATAAATTTTCATCAAAAAATTTGCCAGTTCCAAAAAGTCTACTAAATTTGTAGACTATAAAAACAAAATATTATGTCAATCAAACTAGGAGATACAGCACCCAATTTTCAGGCAGAGTCCTCTACAGGAGATATTAATTTTTACCAATACTTAGGAGATTCCTGGGGAATTTTATTTTCACATCCAGCCGATTACACACCGGTTTGTACTACTGAATTAGGATACACGGCAAAGCTGCATTCCGAATTTGATGCCAGAAATACAAAAGTAATTGCTTTAAGTGTGGATGGAGTAGAAGACCATCAAAATTGGGTGAAAGATATCAACGAAACCCAACACACAGAAGTGCACTTTCCCATTATTGCGGATAAGGACAGAAAGGTTTCAGAATTATATGATTTTATCCACCCGAATGCTTCGGCGACAGCAACAGTCCGTTCTTTACTGATTATTGATCCAGAGAAGACAGTAAGGCTGATTATCACCTATCCGGCTTCTACAGGAAGAAACTTTAATGAGATAGTAAGGGTACTGGATTCTTTGCAGCTGGTGGATAATTATAAGGTGGCAACGCCTGTTAACTGGAAAGAGGGTGAGGATGTTATTATACCTCCTGCAATCTCTACGGAAGAAGCGAGAAAGATCTTCCCTAAAGGTGTCACCGAGATAAAGCCGTATTTAAGATATACACCGCAACCCAATACATGATTTATTTGATTTTTTATAGTTTAGTTTTAATTTGTACGAAAATCGCCCCGAAATTTAATTTCGGGGCGATTTCAATTTATACTTATATGATGTATAGTAAAGCGATTAATTACTTTACTTCATTAATAACTTGCTTAGCTTTAGAAGTTGGCAAATAAATACTAAATCCTAGGTTAACCGTAATGTTAGATGTTAAACCTTGATTTCCGAAACCTGTAACACCAGCATATTTTACTAAACCTTCTAAACCAATATTTGGAGTGATAAAGTAAGAATAACCTGGTCCAGCACCAAAATCAAGACCTGTTGTAGAGTTACCTCCTTTGCTGATAGAATAACCACCAACACCTACGTTTCCTTCGAAGAACCATCTTCCGTGGTGTAATAAGTTGTCAACACCTTTTTCTCCAGGAGAAAGATAATAACGTCCTAAAGCTCCTACTCCATAATCAAATCTTGTATTTGAAGTATTAGAAGATTTGCCAATACCTAAATTTACATATCCCCCAACAGCTACGTTATCTTCGATGAAATAAGCACCCTTTGGTTGTAGGTTAATTTGGTATCCACCACCTGTATTTAAACCAAAATTACTTGTTGCTAAGCTACTTCCTACCATCCAATTACCTTTCTGAATCTGAGCGTTTGCAGTTGCTGTTAAACCTGCTACAGCTAATATCCCTGTTAAAATAAGTCTTTTCATAATTTATTATTTTAATAATTAAATGTTTATTATTCACGAATTATAGAAAAAACAATAAATGTGCCATACTCTTAATTTTAGATAATTTCTCTAAATTAATGTTAAGATTATGAGTAAGTTATATTTTAATATTTTAACATAATTACTGGTGATTCTGCAATCATAAAGTGTGAGAGACATAAAATGGTGAGTAATATTTTTGAAGTTTGAATGATTTGTTATTTCTATTTTTCTGCCGTGTGGTAGGTGAAAGATAACCGGTTTTTGAAACTTTTCTGTATTAAATAAACAAAAGAATGATAGAAATAATAAGACCGGCAATGGTAAATTTTATTCCTCGTTTGAATGCTCTTGTCTTAGGGTTAAACATCCAGAAACTTGAAATGACAAAGAAGAAAAGCGCAACCCCAAAAAATACACTTAGAGGTGCTATGGCATCTTTAGACTGTGATTTGTGAAGAGAAACCATTTTGTCCAGTACGAAAGGCAGTTCCATTTTTGAATACTTGGCAACTCCTGTTGCTGAGTCATAAGTTCCTTTTTTAAAATGAAGAACAGTTCCTTCTGTTTTCTCTACTTCAAGCCCTTTCATCTTGAGTTCCTTTTTGAGTTCTTTTTCAGAAAGGTTTACAGATAGTGTCTTTTCATACTTTTTTTCGCTTTTCAGAAAATCAGTGTCTCTGTAGACCAAAATAATCCCGCTTACTGCATACACAGCCATAATACCTGCCAGGAAATATCCCAGATAGCGGTGAATAATTCTCATGAAGCTTCTAGTGTCTTTAATCTTATCCATATCTTATTGTTTTGTTTTAAATTTCAAAAGTGGAAGCTGCAAAAAAGGCAATTTCCACTTTTAATAGAGAAGTATTTATATTTAATTCTAAAGTCTGTACGTAATGGTCTCGCCTGGTTAGGATTTCCTGTTTTATGAAGATTAATATCCTCAATATTCTGCGTTCTGATAGTATCTGCTTCAACGTTTTTAAGCTGTGCACTTACTGAAACTGCAGTAATTAGGAGTCCTCAAGAAAGTAGTTGTATTTTCATTTTATTTTTATGTAGAGCAGTTTTAAATAAGGCGCAAATGTAAGTATTTGTTTAGAATAGATAAAAATAATTTTGTGATATTTGTCATATTTTTTTAGGTTAAAAGATGGATTATCTCTATCCCTTTTTTAGATCGTGGAATCAGGAATTTTTTATGAATATATTTGTTGAAAAATTAGAGTATGCAATTGGTAAAAGCAGGGCTTTGTGCCTTCGGAATGAGTGGAAAAGTTTTTCACGCTCCCTTTTTAAAGGAACATCCGGGATTTTTTCTTTCTGCAATCGTAGAAAGAAGTAAAGAAGAATCTAAAGAAAAATATCCTGAAGCAACCATTTATCGTTCAGTGGAAGAAATGCTTCAAAATGCCGACATAGAACTGGTAATCATCAATACTCCGGTACAAACTCATTATGAGTATGCTAAAAAAGCTCTGGAAGCCGGAAAAAATATCATAGTGGAAAAACCATTTACCGTAAATGTTTCAGAAGCTGAAGAGTTGGTAAATCTTGCGGAAGAAAAAGGTTTATTTCTAAGTGTATATCAAAACAGAAGATTTGACCGCGATTTTTTACAGGTCCAAAAAATTTTGAATGAAGGAAAACTAGGAAACATCAAAGAAGTGGAAATCCGTTTTGACAGGTTCCGGACAACACCGAGTGGAAAACAGCATAAAGAAAACCCGGATCAGCTTGGTTCAGGATCACTTCACGATTTGGGGGCTCATCTTGTGGATCAGGCAGTACAGTATTTCGGATACCCTGAAAAGCTTTTTGCCGATGTGTTTTCTATGAAAGGAGAAGCTTTTGCAAATGATTATTTTGAAATCCTTTTATATTATAAGAATGATTTAAGAGTGAGACTAAAATCATCGGTTTTCAGTAAAGAGGCTCATAATGCATATACAATTCACGGAGACCGGGGAAGTTTTTTGCAGGAAAGGACAGATAATCAGGAAAATGAACTGGTAGCAGGAGCAATTCCTGAGTATGGTAAAGAATGGACAAAACCGTTAAACGGAACAGACGGGATCTTAAACTTTTTAGATGAAAATACCGGAACAGAAAGAATCCTTACTTCAAGCGAAGCCGGTAATTATATGGACTATTACCAGCAGATTTATGAACACATTGTTTTCGGATATGCATTGCCGTCTCCGGGAAAACAGGTCATTCAGAATATGAAAATTATTGATGCTTCATTGGAAAGTACAAAAGATCAAAAAGTGATTGAATTATAGATAATCATATGAGTTATGAATTAGTTCAAAGTTCAAAGTTCAAGGTTCAGGTTATAAGATCTGAAATTACTATTTTCTTACTCTCAAATTTTGAATTAATTCATAACTCCCATTTACTACAGGATTTCCTGTAATTCCAGCCATCTCATCTCGTGGTTTTCCAGTTTTTCGGAAACAGTTTCCAGTTCAGACGAGAGTTTAGCTATCTTTTCGTAATCTGTTTCATTGTTAAGTAAATCCAAGACTTTAGCGCGTTGCTCTTCCAGTTCCGGCATTTCTTTTTCAATGGTTTCAAGTTCTTTTTGTTCTTTAAAAGTCAGCTTTCTTTTCTTAGAATTTGAAGAATCGGAATTGTTCGTGGCAGCAACAGCTTCTTTAGCAGGCTCAGGTTTTACGGCAGCATTTTTTTCTAATGCTTCCTCACGGCTCCTGGCTTCCCTGTATTCAGAAAAGTTTCCGATGAAATCTCTAATTTTCCCATTACCCTCAAAAGCCAGAACATGATCTACAATCCTGTCCATAAAATACCTGTCGTGGGAAACAATGATCAAAGAGCCCTGGAATTGCTGAAGGAAGTTTTCAAGGACCGTTAAAGTGGGAAGGTCAAGATCATTCGTAGGTTCATCAAAAATTAAAAAATTCGGATTCTGATATAGAACATACATCAGATGAAGTCTTCTTTTTTCTCCTCCTGAAAGTTTTGAAATAGGAGAATATTGTGTCTGATCATCAAATAAAAATAATCTTAAGAACTGCGATGCAGAAAGGCTTCTGCCGTTAGCCAGTGGATAGAATTCAGCAATTTCCTTAATGAAATCAATAACGCGTTCATCTTCCTTATAAGTAAGGCCCTTTTGAGAAAAATATCCGAAAGAAATAGTTTCTCCCGTTTCAATCTCACCCTGATCAGCTTTTTCAAATCCTTGAATAATATTTAATAAAGTAGATTTTCCGGCTCCGTTTTTACCAATGATTCCTACTTTTTCACCACGCTGAAACTGATAGCTGAAGTCTTTTAAAAGAACTTTGTTTCCAAAGCTTTTATCAATATGTTTAAGTTCAAGAATTTTATTTCCCAAACGTTTCATTTCGAAATCCAGTTCCAATGCATCTTTTCGGGTATCGGTTTTAGCTACCTTTTCCGTTTCATAGAAGGCATCAATTCTGCTTTTTGATTTTGTAGTTCTTGCCTTCGGCTGTCTTCGCATCCATTCCAGTTCCTTTCTGTAAAGGTTATTGGCTTTATCAATGGTTGAATTGAGGTTTTCCTCACGGATCATTTTGTTCTCAAGGTAAGTGGCGTATGAACCATTATGAACATATAGATTCTTATCTTCCATTTCCCAGATAATATCACAAACACTATCAAGGAAATATCGGTCGTGAGTTACAAGCAGTAGTGTGATTTTTGCTTTGTTCAGGTAATTCTCAAGCCATTCCACCATGTCTACATCAAGGTGGTTGGTTGGCTCATCCATAATAAGCAGGGTATGCCTGTGCTCTGCTCTGGTTTCCGTTAAAAGTTTAGCAAGTGCCACACGTTTGATCTGCCCCCCGGAAAGCGTTCCCATTTTAGCATCCAGATCATTGATCTTAAGCTGAGACAGAATTTGTTTCATTTCATTTTCCAGATCCCATGCTTTATGAGCCTCCATATCAGCCAATGCTTTTTCGATGAAATCATGATCTGTAGAATGCAGAGATTGGTGATAATTCTTTAATGCAAGAATTGGTGCGGAATCTAAAGTCATCATAAATTCCTCAATGCTTAAATTGGGATCATAATCAATCTCCTGATCAAACAGAACAACCTGAATATCCTTATTGATAATAGCAGCTCCGCTGTCTGCAATTTCTTTACCCATTAATATTTTCAGAAGAGTAGATTTTCCACTTCCGTTTTTGGCAACAATGGCAA
Organism: Chryseobacterium sp. Tr-659; assembly: GCF_011752975.1. Classification (GTDB taxonomy): domain Bacteria; phylum Bacteroidota; class Bacteroidia; order Flavobacteriales; family Weeksellaceae; genus Chryseobacterium. Next base: position 302,708 of record NZ_VWWP01000001.1, read on the forward strand.
TTTTGTCTCCCTCATTAATGTGAAAGGATATGTTTTCGAACAAAACTTTGATGCCGTAAGATTTGGTAAGATTTTCTGCAGAAACGTAATTCATTGGAAATTAATGCTTTGATTTTATTTTTGAATTGAACCGCAAAAATACGAAAATGTAACCATAAAACTTTCCCGCATCTCTTGCATACAAATGAATATTTATAATTTTTTAATAAACTGTGTCCACTGTCTCAGAAAACTAATCAGTACATTTGATAAAGCTCACTCAAAAGCTTTAATAAATAATACATATCAGATCTTAAATAATGAAAAAAGTAATTGTAGACATGGATGGGGTGATGGCAGACGTATACCATCAGCTTATAGAATTTGAAAAAAGAGACACAGGAAACGTAGTTGAGATCAGTACTTTGAGCGGTAAACCAGAAATAGAATCTTTTCCGAACGGTAAAAAACACGTTAATGAAATAGGTTTTTTCAGAACGTTGCCCGTTATGAAAGGGAGCCGCGAAGCAATGGAATATCTGAATAATAAATATGACCTTTATATTGTTTCTGCCGGAATGGAATTCCCAAACAGCTTAAGAGAAAAATATGATTGGCTGGCAGAACATTTTCCATTCATTTCCTGGGAGCAGATTGTACTTTGCGGAAGTAAAAAAGTGGTTGCCGGAGATGTGATGATTGATGATTACCCAAAGAATCTGGATCATTTTGAAGGAGAGAGACTGATCTTTACGCAGCCTCATAATGAATTCATTGAAAATGATACTTATAAAAGAGTACATTCATGGGAAGAAGTAATGGAGATCCTTTAATCGTGGAGGATTTAAATGTTTTTTGAAACACGGAAATATTTTAAAAGAACTTTAACTAAAATCGGATTAAATTTAATAAGGTATTATGAGAGTTGAGGATTGAAAATAAATAAGTTTGCGTCAAACTTTTAACATGAAAAAACTTAGCGTTTTATCCTTTATTCTTATGGCTTCGGTCTTCAATGCACAGGTAATTTCCGGAACTATTATTTCTAAAAATGAAAATCAGCCTGTTTCTTATGTAAAGATTGGAGTGGAAAAGAAAACTACCGGAACAATTTCCGATGGAAAAGGAAACTTTTCAATAGATCTTACCGGTCTGGATCCACAGCAAAAAATAAAAATAGAAGTACCAGGATATGAGCTGTATGAAGAAACAGTTCAGAATTTCAGAAAGAACAATCAGCAGAAAGTATTTTTGAATGAGAAAACGAAAACCATCAAGGAGGTTGCTATAAAGCCGAAAAAATTGGTGGATAAAAACTGGGGAGTTAATACAAAGACAAAAAGTGTTTTATATTTCGTAAATCCGGGAGGAGATAAAGCTGGTTTTCTAGGCGAAACAGCGCTGGAGTTTAATGCGAAGAAAAGATCCAAAATAAAAAATATTAATCTGAATATCGCCCGTTATGTTTCTACTGAACCCGTTCTGATGCGATACAGCATTTATAGTGAAAAGAGCGGATTTCCGGATAAGAATATTCTTGACGAAGAAATTACCGTTGAGCTTACAGAAGATATGATTAAAGACGGAACTTATACATTGGATGTTAATGACCGGAATATCTGGGTGCAGGGAAAGTTTTTTGTAGGTATTCATTTTTTAAAAGAATTTAACGGAAGCATTAAGATAAGTGCAGCATTATTCAGAACAGGATTCATAAGAGAGTTCTATGGTGACTGGAAAAAAATGACAATTGCAGCACCTGCCATAAATATTGACGTGAAAATGGATAAAAACGGAGACAATAATATCCCTGTTGAAAATGGGTATTCGGATGACAGTGCTGAAGCTCTTATACCCGATATATCTAAATATATAGAAGAGTCCGAGAAAACAAAATATGGTCGGAATAATGAAGCAGGAAATCATCTGAAGCTTCAGAATACAAATCTTTATTATGAAATCTATGGGGACGGCGAACCGTTGATGCTGCTTCATGGAAATTCCGGAAGTATAAAAGATTATTATCAGCAGATTCCTGTTCTGTCAAAACAGTATAAGGTAATTGCAATAGATACCAGAGGGCAGGGGAAAAGTACAGACACTTCCAAAAAAGATTTTACCTATACCATGTTTGCAGATGATGTAAAGGCACTTGCAGATGAACTGAAACTTAAAAAAGTGAATATTGTCGGGTGGAGCGACGGAGGAAATACAGGATTGGAATTTGCCATGAAATATCCAGAAAGACTTAATAAACTAATCACGGTAGGAGCCAATGCTTTTCCTGAGGGGGTAGATGACAGGCTTGCCGATCATTTCAAAAATAAAATGCATGTAATGAAAGCATTGAAAGATTCCGGAAAGTTTAATGAAGAAAGACTTCTGAAGATTATGCTTACAGAACCGCGTATGAGTGTGAAAGACTTAAATAAAATCAAGAATAAAGTATTGGTTATTGCAGGTGATAAAGATGTTATCAAACGGGAACATACTGAACTTATTGCAAATGAGATTTCAGGCGCAGAACTTAAGATCTATCAGGATGCCACCCATATGATTCCTTTTGAAAATGCCGATCAGCTTAATACTGATATCGTGAATTTTTTAGAGAAAAGTAATTAAGTTTAAGGATGGGAAGCGCGAAGATGGAGGCTGGAAGTTATATCATTCGGAATACTTCCATCTTCCTGCTTCTATCTTTCATTCTTATTAATCCAGTGTCAATCTTTTCAGGGACCAGGAGTTTCCATTATAAATGTCCAGATCTACTTTGGTGTTAATCCCGTGAACAATTCCGTTTTCTGTAAATTGCCAGAAATCCCATTGGTCATCCGGAGAAGGAGACGGAACATCATTATAATTAGCGAGCCATAAAGGATAACCTTCAAATTCACCTTTCAAAAAATCTTTATAATAATGATAATAGGTATAAATGATTGGTTTTTCACCATAGGCTTCCTCCACAATTTTACACCATACTTTTAAATCCTCAACCAGTTTTTTATTGGTTTTACGCTTAGGAATCTTTTCAATATCCAGGATAGGTGGAAGATCACCGCTTTCAAGCTTTACATTCGCCAGAAAATTATTGGCCTGAATAATCGGATCTTCATCAGCCCTATAGAAATGGTAGGCACCCCGGATGAGCTTATGTTCTTTTGCTTTCCCCCAGAACTCATCAAAATGATTATCAGCATTACGATTTCCCATAGTGGCTCTCATTACTACAAATTCTAACGGAATAGTTTTGTTTCCGATACTGAGACTGTCCCATTTGATATCTTCCCGGTTCTGATAATGAGAAACATCAAAGCCATAGGTCTTATCGAGATTGTCAGTTAATATCCTTTGAATTCTTAAAGCTTCTTTTTCACTGTTGTGGAGCTTTTTGTGCTTAAATTTATTAAAGTACAAGGCATAATAGTAGCTGACGGATTGTTTTAAATAAAAACCGGTTCCTATCAAAGCTATCACTAAAATCACCAATATTACCCTTCTTCGGAAAAAATAGTTCTTCCGTCTTGTGTTATGGACTCGTTTGGCAGTTTTTTTGGTGTACTTTTTTGGTGTCATAAAGTTTTGCAAAACTAACTTTTTTCACTACTAAATGCTAAAATAAAATCAGTAAATTTGTGTATTATGGAAACACGCGAAAAAATCATCATTATAGGAGGAGGATTTGCGGGGCTGCAACTTGCAAAAACATTGAATAACAAGAACAAAAAGGTTATTGTTCTGGATCGGATGAATCATCATATGTTTCAGCCGCTTTTTTATCAGGTGGCCTCAGGAAGGATAGAACCCTCCAACATTTCTTTCCCCTTCCGAAAGATTTTTCAGCAGTCCAGAAACACACAGTTCCGTATGACGGATGTGAGAGAAATTGACACCGCCAACAATAAAGTGATCACCGATGAGGCTGACTTTACTTATGATAAACTCATTATTGCAACAGGATGTAAAACTAATTTTTTCGGTAACAAAGAGCTCGAAGGAAAAGCTTTCGGAATGAAAAATACTCAGGAAGCCATCAGTATCAGAAATCATGTGCTGATGACCTTTGAAAAACTGATCATCGAAAAAAGCAGAAGTGATGACGGAAACTGGAATATCGTTATCGTAGGAAGCGGACCTACCGGAGTAGAACTGGCAGGTGCTTTTGCCGAAATGAAAAAAGATATCCTTCCAAGAGATTACCCGTATATGAATTTTGACCACCTGAAAATTATTTTGGTGAGTTCCACAGAAAAGCCGCTTGCCGTAATGAGCAGTGAAGCGCAGGATAAATCGGAAAAATATCTTAAAGATCTTGGAGTAACTTTTCTGAGCGGAGAAGTTGTAACGGATTATGATGGAGATAAAGTTCATCTTAAAAGTGGAAAAGAAATTCCTTCAAACAACGTGATCTGGGCGGCAGGCGTTACCGGAAACGTGGTAGGAGGCTTTCCTGAAGAAAAATTAGTACGAAACAGATATATTGTTGATCGGTACAATAAGATAAAAGGCTACGATAATATTTACGCCATCGGAGATATTGCTTATATGGAAACTCCAAAGTATCCACAGGGGCATCCACAGGTGGCTAATGTAGCAATTAATCAGGCAAAGAATTTAGGTAAAAACCTCTTAAAGAAAAGCCAGGGAGAATGGAATGAATATGAATACGATGATAAAGGCTCGCTGGCAACCATAGGAAAACACAGAGCAGTTGTAGATCTGCCGTTTATAAAATTTCAAGGATTTTTGGCGTGGTATTTCTGGATGTTTCTCCATTTAATGCTAATTTTGAGCGTTAGAAATAAGCTGGCCATATTCTTCAACTGGATGTGGAGCTACATCAATAAAGATTCTTCTTTAAGATTAATTATTATACCTACTAAGAAAAACGAAACATTACAATGAGAATTGATATCATAAGCGTACTTCCTGAACTGATGGAAAGCCCTTTTAAAACTTCTATCCTGAAAAGAGCAATGGATAAAGGACTGGCAGAAGTGCATTTTCATCATTTGAGAGACTGGGCTATTAATAAACACAGACAGATAGACGATGAACCTTATGGAGGGGGAGCGGGAATGGTAATGATGGTTGAGCCGCTGGATAAATGTATCTCAGAGCTCAAATCGCAGAGGAACTATGATGAAGTTATTTATCTTACACCAGACGGGGTTACCTTAAATCAGAAAATCGCCAATACACTTTCTATAAAAGAAAACCTGATCTTTTTGTGTGGGCATTATAAAGGAATAGACCAAAGAGTAAGAGATCTTCATATCACAAAAGAGATTTCAATAGGTGATTACGTTCTTACCGGAGGCGAACTGGCAGCATGCGTACTGGCAGATTCTGTTATAAGACTGCTTCCAGGTGTTCTAAATGATGAACAAAGTGCTCTTACAGATAGTTTTCAGGATGATCTTCTATCACCTCCTATCTATACGAGACCTGAAAGTTATAAAGGGCTTGAAGTTCCTAAGGTCTTATTAAGTGGAAATTTTGGTAAGATTGAAGAATGGAGACATGATGAAGCAGTAAGAATTACTAAAGAAAAACGTCCGGATTTACTTTAAAATATAATTCAACAAATCTTGCTAATCTTTACATATTTATTTAATTCCATTTGTTATATTGATGAATGGAATAATTTTTGTTATATTAAAATGATGTATTAAAAGTATTAATTCTTTTAATTTTTACATTGAAATTTATTTTAATTATTTTGAATTTTATATGCTATTCTAATTGCGTTTTGTGTGGTTAATTTGTAAAATAATTGAAAAATTAATTCACTATAGATAGTTTTATTGGGATTTTTATTTATATTTGAAATGTTTTTTATTACAAATTGATTTGAGATTATTATGCAAGAATCAGTGAGATTAAAAAAAAAATAATAAATTTACATTCAGAAAAAGAACATAAAAAATAAATAAAGTATAGAAATTAGTGTTGATGGAGCTGTTCTCTTTTTATAATGTTGAAAATTTATTTCTACCCGATCCGAAACCTGTCCACAAATTAGATCCTACCCGGTCAGGATTAAGGAATTGGGATGAAAAGAGATACAAGAACAAGATTTTTAAAATCTCACATGTATTTCAGCTGATGAAGGAGGATAATGGTGTATTGCCATTTATAATAGGTTTGTCCGAAGTTTCCGGAAGGAAAGTATTGGAAGATCTTGTGGAGATGGAACCTTTTAATTCAGAATATGGAATTGTACATTATAATTCTATGGATGAAAGAAAGGTAGATGTAGCAATGTTATATGATAAAAATAAAGTAGAGGTTATTGATTCTGAAACCATTACTTTCTTTTTTGAAATAGTAAATAAAAACACTGAAAATTACGACACAACAAGGGACGTACTTTTTTCAAAAATAAAATATAAAGGGGAAATTATTAATGTCTTTATCGCGCATCTTCCCTCTAAACGCGAAAAGGATATCAATAAACCTAAAAGAACTTTTATATTGAACGAGATCCGAGAAAGGATCATGAAAATTGTTGATGCAGATCAGGAACATGTAATATTGTGTGGTGATTTTAACGAAAACCCGGATGATGAAAATTTAGTACAGATTCTCTATGACAATGCCCATGAGAAGGCTTTATTAAACCCTTTTCAGGAATTGTTTTCTACAAGAAATTATTCTACTTTTCATTATAAATCTGGATTGCTGTATGATCAGATCATTATTTCGAGATCTCTTCTCGACAATAAGACGCTGGCTTTTCAGGATGCGCATGTATTCAATTCTGAGAAAATCCGCAGCAGAACCAGACATTTTGAAGGACGACCTTTCCGAACTTATGCCGGTACACGGTATCTGGGAGGATACAGTGATCACTTTCCGGTTTTCGTAAGATTTAAAGGGTTACAGTAAAAAAACATAAATAATAAAAAAGTAGAAAATGAAAAATTCGAGCAACACAAGCTATCATTTAGATTCTATTGACAAAGAAATCATCTATATGTTGATGGATAACGCTAAAACTTCTTTAGCCCACATTTCAAAAAATGTTGGTATTTCCACCACTGCGGTGCATCAAAGAATCAAAAAACTCGAACATGCAGGAGTAATTGAAAATTCAATTTCATTCCTTAATCCTAAAAAAATCGGATATAAGGTAATTTCCTACATTGGAGTATTTCTGGACCAGCCAAGTCATTATCCTGAAGTGGTAAAATCCTTACACGACATCAACGAAGTAGTGGAAGCACACTATACAACAGGAAATTATACCATATTCCTGAAGGTTCTTTGTAAAGACAATGATCACCTGATGCAAATCCTAAGCAAACTTCAGAAGCTGAAAGGAGTAACAAGAACAGAAACTTTTATATCTTTGGAACAAGGTATTTACAGACAATTGAAAGTATAACAAATTATGAACATAGCCCAATATTTGGATTCAACCTACCTGAAAACACCAGAACAATCAGGTATTTCTAACGAAGAAACACTTCAGAAAGATAAAGAACTTGCTCAGGAAGCTATTGATAATGGCATTTTTGCCGTAATGATCCGCCCGGATTATGTAGCCGAGATCAAGAAATATATTCAGGAAAGAAATTCAAATGTTGCAGTAGGAACCGTAATAGGTTTTCACGAAGGAACGTATTCAGTTGAAGAAAAGCTTGCAGAAGCTGCAAAAGCAATTGAAGACGGTGCAGATGAATTGGATTTTGTCATTAATTACAATGCTTACCTTCAGGGGAATACAGAATTGGTAAAAGAGGAATTTGTAAAATGTACCGGATTAGCTCTGGAACATCATAAAGTTGCTAAATGGATTATTGAAATTGCAGCCTTAACAGATATACAAATTGCAGATATTACCAAGCATATTTCCAGTTGGGCAGAAGAAAGCTTCTCTGAAAACGATTGGTCAAATATTTTTGTAAAATCTTCAACAGGATTCTATAAAACTACAGATGGAAAACCTAATGGTGCTACATTTGAAGGGGTAAAGATTATGCTTGACCATGCAGGAAAGCTCCCTGTAAAGGCAGCCGGTGGTGTAAGAACTCCGGAAGATGCAGAAAAAATGATCAGTATGGGAGTGAAGAGAATCGGAACTTCTTCAGCATTAGCTTTGATTAAAGATGAAGCTTCATCAGAAGGATATTAAAATAACTATCAATAAAAACAGAAAACCATCAATTCAATTGATGGTTTTTGTTTTTTATATCTGTGCCTGATATTCTTCGTAAAACTGTTGGGTTTCCTTTATTAGGCTGTCCATTTCTTCCAATGTGAATACTTCCAGGAATCTTTTTCTGAATTCTTTGAAATGAGGAATACCTCTGAAATAATTGCTGTAATGCTGCCTCATTTCAACTAATCCCAGTCTTTCTCCTTTCCATTCTGCGCTCCATTCCGCATGTTGGCGTACTGCCAATAATCGATCTGAAATAGTTGGCTCAGGTAAATGTTCTCCGGTTTTAAAGAAATGCTTGATCTCGTTAAAAATCCATGGATAGCCTATGGCTGCACGTCCAATCATAATTCCGTCACATGCATACTTTTGCTTATATTCTAAAGCTTTTTCAGGAGAATCAATATCACCATTTCCAAAAATCGGAATCTCAATATTAGGATTTTGTTTGATTCTTGAAATATGCTCCCAGTCTGCTTCACCTTTGTACATCTGTGCACGGGTTCTGGCATGTATGGTAAGAGCCTTGATTCCTGTTTCCTGTAAACGTTCTGCCACCTCATCAATATTAATGCTGGTGCTGTCCCATCCTAAACGGGTTTTAACGGTTACGGGAAGATGAGTAGAGCTTACAACAGCTTTCGTAAGACGAACCATAAGGTCTATGTCTTTTAAAACGCCTGCTCCTGCACCTTTGCAGACAACTTTTTTTACAGGGCAGCCGAAATTAATATCCACCAGGTCAGGATTTACCGTCTCAACAATTCTTGCAGACATCGCCATTGCCTCTTCATCGCCACCAAAGATCTGTATTCCTACAGGTCTCTCATAATCAAAGATGTCCAGCTTCTTACGGCTTTTGATAGCATCACGAATTAAACCTTCGGAAGAAATAAATTCCGAATACATAAGATCTGCACCATGCATTTTACATAAACGTCTGAACGGAGGATCACTTACGTCTTCCATCGGAGCCAGCAAAAGTGGAAATTCCGGCAGTTCTATGTTGCCTATTTTTATCATGGTGCAAATTTACGAAATTCTGAAAAAATAAAATTTTACAATGATCAGTATTATTGGGTGTTTTGTTTGTGTTTATTTATTTAAGGGATTTTATGAAATTATGTTTAATTTTTATTTAATTTATGTGATTGATTTTCAATTAATTTTAAATTTTATTGAAAATATTTTTTTATATTTAGTTAAATAAAAATTAATAATATGAGAAAAATTCTATTTTGTTTGATCGCAAGTATCGTTGCGTCAAATTTTTATTCACAAGTGAGCGTGTCCGCAACAGCCGGAACAACAACAGGAACTTATACTACATTAAAAGATGCATTTGATGCAGTTAATGCAGGTACACACCAAGGGGCAATTTCAATCAGTATCACAGGAAACACTACAGAGACAGCTACAGCCAGTCTGAATGCCAGTGGAGGAACTACAAGTTACACTTCGGTTGTTATTAAGCCGGCAACAGGAGTGAATGCAACGATCTCAGGAGAGGTTGCGAGCGCTCCTCTGATAAAGATATTAGGAAGTAATATTACGTTGGACGGAAGCAATGTAGCTGCAGGAACAACAAGAAACCTTACCCTTACCAATATTTCCGCAACAGCACCGCAGGTACTTACTTTCATTGCAACTTCTGCAGCGGCTGCCAATACCAATATTATGGTTAAAAACCTGAATATTGTCAATGGGATCAATACCTCTTCGGCCATGGTAATGTATGACGGGAATACTACACCAACCGGAGGTTTCTTTAATAATGTTACCATCCAGAATAATGCTATAAAGAAAGCCTATATGGGTATTTATTTATTTGCAGCTATCGCAGCAGGTAATGGAGCCAACACATTGGTAACCGGCAATGATATAAGTGCTACAGGTACAGATGTTAATCGTCTTGGTGGAGTATATGTACAAGGAGCAGACGGTGTTACTGTGAGCAATAATACAATTGGTAATTTTGAAACGACCAATGCCGAAATCAAAAGAGGAATATGGTTTGCAACAGGAACGGTTAATTCTTCAATTATCTCAAATACAATTACCAATCTGGGGTATACCGGTACATCAACCGGAGGTGCTTCAGGGATAACTGTAACGTCTGGTAATACAGGAGCATCTGCAGTTGCCAACGTTATGATAAGAGGGAATACAATTTCCAATTTTAACTCCGGCGGAACAGGAACTCTTTTTGCTGGAATCTATGCCGGAGGGACTTCAACATCAGGAATGATCATCGATAAAAATAAAATAAGCGGCGTGAAGAATACCAATGTTAACGGATATGGTGCACAAGGGATTTATCTGGCTTCTACAAGTAATACATCCAATATTTTGGTCTCTAACAATATTGTGAATGGAGTAGCTGGCTATGGATATTCTTCAGGTGGGGGAACAAATGATAATGGAAACGGAATTATTATAGCATCCGGAGGTGGATATAAATTATATTACAATACAGTGGTAATGGATGTCAACCAGACTGTTGCAGGAAGACCATCAGCATTTAATGTTACCAGTGCAGTAACTGCAGCTGCAGGAATTGATGTCAGAAACAATATTTTTGTTAATTCTCAAACCCAGACGGGTGATCGTTATACCATTTATTCAGGAGCAGCCAATACTGTATTTTCTACTATTAATTATAATGATTATTATACTTCCGGAACTAATCTCGGATATATCGGTGGAGCAGCAAAAGCTTTACTTTCTGATATTCAGACTGGATTTGGAGGAAATGCAAATTCTTTAAATATTCTGCCGGTATTCGTATCCGCTACAGATTTCCATTTATCTGCTACAGGGAACAATGCTCTTGATAACAAAGGTACTCCAGTGGCTGAAGTAACTTTAGATGCAGATGGAAATACAAGAAATGCAACAACTCCCGATCTTGGATCTTATGAATTTACAGCGGCAGTTATGGCTGTAAATGAAACAACAAAAAATAATAAAGTAAACTTCTATCCGAATCCGGTCTTAGATTACCTTTACATTAATAATGACAGCAGAATTAAAGATGTTGAGGTATATAATATTTCAGGACAAAGAGTTCTCAGCGAAGTTATCAATGCGGAAAAAGGTTCTGTAGATATGAGAAAAGCTCCTGCAGGAACTTATATTTTGAAAGTGAATACAGAAAAAGGCTCACAATCAATTAAGGTGATTAAAAGGTAAAAAAAGAGTTATATCCAATTTAATATAAAACCCCAATAGTTCATATTGGGGTTATTTTTTAGGATTGTTGTAAAATTAGAAACTTGCCTTTACCTGCATGCTTCCGATATGGATTGTTCTGTCTCCGGAATTTCTTCCTTCATAATTTAGATTCAACTGAATGAATGAGTTGATAGCCTGTTGAATGAATACACTCCATACCTGGTTTTTCCCCGGTTTTAGCCCGTCCAGCATCTGGTTTCCTACGATACTGAAATTATTTCCTGTGAAATTATTACTGATGAATGAGAAGTTTCCGCGGATAGATGTCTTTCTGCGCTCCCATTGAATAGTTCCTGTAATATCAAAAGCTTTAAGGAGTTCTTCGCCGTCCAATCTCTGTTTCTGACGGAAAGCAGAAGAAAGCTCGGCCTGGATGGCATCTGTAAATTTATAAGTGGCCTTAGGCTTTGTCTCAAAATTATTTAAACGGTAATCTCTGGTTGTAAACAGCTGAGAAGAATTTTTAATATCATGTACAGAATTCTCCCAGTCTACTCTGAATTCTTTATTGAACCAATATCCGATGTTCAGGAAATGAGAGGTCTGTTCCCGTTCTTCATTACTGAAATTAGCATTGATAAGGTTATCATTGGTAATGAATCTGTAGTTTCCGTTCCAGCCTGATTTGTCAGTCGGGTTAAATTGCACAGAGGCAAGAATATTCTGATTTTTGAGGATTTGATCACTGTTCTTTTCAAAAGGATTCAGAACAAGAACCTTGTCTTTTTTATAGAAAGAATTTTGAGAGTTTAATGAAATATTGAAATTCCAGCGTTTTAAAAATCCGTTTTCAGAGTTAAAAACAATTGCAGGATTAACAAATAAAGCCAGCTGTAACTTGTTTTTATTGGAAGGAATATATCGCACAGAATTGGTATAAACACGGATGTATTGTGCAAGATCAGAATATTCGGCAATTTCAAATTCATCCAATTGCTGAATCCCATCTCCGTTGTAATCCGTCCACTTATAAATCCCTTGTCCGTCTGTTACTTTAATATATTGAAATTCTCTTTGTGCTTCCTGTCCGTTTCCTAGTTCATAAAAAGCCTGAAGACGCATCCCGTTTCTGAAAAGCTGCTGATTATAAAGGATATTTCCAACCACAAAATCATTATTTCTCGTTACATCAGATTCCGCTCCGGAATAGAAGAATTTTCGGTAATGTAATAAGGCATTTAATGTTGTTCTTTCTGTTTTAATGATCTGGCTTTCGAGCATTACCCCCAAAATATTATTCATATTCTGGAGCCTGTTGTCACGCACCGAGTCATTATCTCTCATATATACTTTTGCCAATAATTTGGTTCTTGTACTATCCCCGATTTTCTTTTGTACGAAAAGTTCTTTCCAGCTGAAACTCGTAACATCCATCAACTGGGTATCATTGTATTTCTTTTCGTTGTGTTCCATGCTTCCTCCAATGGCCCAGCTTCCTTTTTTACCTGTAAATTCTGTGGAAACTCCACCACGGATGAATTTGGTGTCCTGAAGGGTAGCAGTCGTATTCAGGTAGGAAAAATTTCCTTTAGTAAAGAATTTTCCTGAGATCCAACCAAAATCCAGATCATTTTTAAGTCCTTTATAAGAATTCAGTTCATTTAAATAATTGACACGATAATTCAATGTAGATTTGTTATTCCATTTATTCAGGAAGCTGAAAATAAATCTGTTTTGAGTTTTCTGGTTAAATTCTTGGGTAAGGTTAAAATCTCTGGAGAATTCCACATCATTGATACGATCAAGAATATGAAACTGTCTGTCAATGTATTGGTATTCGAAACTTGGTGTTCCTTTCCATGAATTTTTTGTAAAGCTTTTATTTCCGAAAATACGCCATGCATATCCTATATTCTGATCAGAATCTTTGGAGGAAAATAAATTAACATCATAATTACTCAGGGAAATATCGGCTCCTATTTTTCCTTCATTGAGTAAATATTCAGAATTTAAAGAGTACACCTGAGATTTTTGAGGAGAAGGAAGTTTTCTTACTGCCCTGTAATCTCCGGCATTAGGACCTACATATTCAAAAACACGTCCGTTGTTGGTAGTTTGTGCAATTTTATAATCTCCCAGATTAGCCCCGAAATAGGTGAACGAAACCTGATAAAGCGTTAAACTGGAATCTGTAGAAAATTCATAGAAATTTCCTGCTGTATTTAATTTATATAAAATTTTATTAACATCATATTCAGTAACAACTCCGGATGGGGCATACATCAGATTAGGATCATTTCCTGCATTAGCCAGTATCTGTTCATCTTCTTTGGAAAGACTGAGAGCAAGTGGTGCATTTTTGTTGTCATTTTCCATGAACCAGTTTAATCCTACTTTAAACTTTTCTCTCTGGTGTTCAAGCTTTCCGGTAAATAAATATCTTGAATAATTCCTGTTGGCGTAGTTATAAGAAATCGTAATGAAATTCTGTTGGAAAATAGGCCGGAAGCTGGTAAAGGTAACCTCACCTGTATTGTAGTTGATAACATAATCCTGGTTTTCTCCACGTTTCATTAAAATCCCGTCAATGAAAACCTGTTCAGATCCGGAGATCAGAGTAATAAACTGTTCTCCGTTTTTACCCGTGAGACGATAAGGTCCCTGATTACCTTCAACACCCTGAAAACGAATTCTATGAAACTCACTTCGTGCCACCCCCGCAGAGATATCTACAAAAGTTTTATTTTCTTTCCCAAATTCCGTCTGGAACTGGATTCCCATACTTCTTCTTTGGTATTTGGCAAAATAGTTTTTAGCCTCTACAAGATCAAGGTGCCCGGCTCTAAGGATAGATTTATCCTTAATATTCAACTGCATGTAGATTTTGTCAAACTCTTCTAAAGTTTGTGTATAACCATCAGCCTGGATAGGGAGATTATGATCAGAAATACTAGCCAGAATTGTAACATCTTTTGATAATCTTCCGGAAATCTGAAGATCCATAGAACTTTGTACAGATTGTCCCTGATTATTACCAAAGGTGATTCCACGAATAATAGAACCTTTTGAATTAAGTTCTCCTAAAAATCTCTTTTTATCATTTTTTGCCAGTACAGCTTCGTCAATAATGATTTTATTATGTGTTCTTATAAAATCAAGGGTGTCCTTTGCAAAGATATCCTGCTCCAGTCTTGCAGCAAGGATACTGTCTCGTTTAATGCTGTCCTCCGGAACATTAGGATTTTTCCATGAAAATACCTGAGCATTTCCCGAAAATATGCCTAAAAAAAACAAAACGAATAGAATGATAAAATTCCGCAAGTCTTAAAAAAAATAATCCGTAAAAATAATTAAAAAATGTTAATACTAATAGATTTAGAATTATTAACAGAAATTTAATCCAAATATTGTGGGGTTTTGAAAATTCCCTGTAATTTTGCTACTGAAATTATTAATACTAAAATTTTTAAATCATGAAAAAACTTTATTCGTTTTTTGCTACAGTAATGTTAGCAAGTGGGATTTTTGCTCAAACAGTGTTTAGCGCTACATTTGATGATGTAACTGGAACTGGAGGAAATGATGGATCTTGGAGTGGATCTGCTGCAGGTAGTGGATTTTCAGATGGATCAACTTCTTACACAACTGGTGGTAACTGGACTTTTGCGAAAGTTTATAAAGGAAATGGATGTCTTAAGGCAGGTACAAGTAGTTTAAAAGGTTCAATTACAACTCCAACTATAAATTTAGTAGGATCTGCTACTTTAACATTTAGAGCAGGTGCATGGGATGGAAATAGTGAAAAAACTACTTTAAATATATCTGCAAATGGTGCTACCTTAAGCCAGGCGAACGTAACAATTGTAAAAGGAGCGTTTTCTAACTATACAGTAGATATTACAGGAGCTACAGGGGCTGTAACACTTACATTTGAAGGATCTACAGCTGCTAACAGCAGATTCTTCATTGATGATATTGTTGTTGCTAATAGTGGAACTCTGGCTGTTGCTGATACGAAAGCATCTGTGAAGAGCCTTATTAAAAATACTTCAGTAGACCATGAAATTACTTTCGGGGCTAAATCAGAAGTTAAAATTTTTAATGCAAACGGACAATTAGTTAAATCTGCTTCCGTAGCAGAAAACGAAGCATTAAATGTTTCAGAGCTTCAGAAAGGAATGTATTTTGTAACTGGAACTGTAAACGGTAAATTTGTTTCAGAGAAAGTGATTAAAAAATAACACTTTTAATTAACTTATTGTTAAATATATAACGTCATTTGATATAAATGACGTTTTTTTTGTAGTTTTATTCTGTAATGAAAAATCATTTTTATGAAAAAAATATTTACAGTTTTAACAGCGTTGGCTGCATTTACGTTTTCAAATGCTCAGAATTTGATCACTAATGGCGGCCTTGAGACATGGACGGATCCGTCTGTAAAGCCAGATGGATGGTTTAGTATGGCAGGAGGCTCTAAAGAGACTTCAATTGTACATAGTGGAAATAATTCAATTAAACTTTCTCCGGTTTCTGTGAGCACAAATGGGAATTTGGATTATGTTGATGTTGCTGTTTCAGAAAATACTGATTACACAATTTCTTACTGGATCCTTGACAATGATACAAATGCCAGAGGAAGACATTGGATTCAGTTCAGAACTGCAACTGCTAATATTTCCCCGGCTTCCGGAAATCCCTTCCAGCCTGCTGCTTACAGTACAGACAATGCAAACTGGGTGAATGTTACTGCTACTGCTACAACACTTCCCGGTACGACAATCTTAAGAGTAAGTTTAAGAGTATATGCCCAGAATAATGTGACTACAGGTGCTATCTATTTTGATGATATCGTTCTTGCACAAGCTGGTACTTTAGGAACTAAAAACCCTGATATCCTTAAAAACAGTGTTAAACTTTCCAATACACTTGTAAAAAATTCTTTTTATCTTTATTTAACAGGTAATGCTGAAGTAAAGCTTGTTTCTGCTGCAGGTCAGTTATTTGAAACTAAGAAAGTAAGAGATTTTGCTACGTTTGATGCATCAAAACTTCCTGTGGGAGTAAATTTTGTGCAGATTTACCAGAATGGAAATGTTATTGTTAAGAAGATTTTGAAACAATAATTATTATATCAGTAAACAAATCCGCTGTTTTAATAGAATAGCGGATTTTTTTTGTCCTTTATTTCTTAATTTGGTGGTATTATTTTTGATTATTTTTAATTACAAATCCATTTCTAAAACGATTACGATGAAAAAAATATTTACTATTGCCGGTTTGATATTAGTTACCACGTTTTCAAATGCTCAGATCGTTATCAATGAAATTTATGGCGGGAATACCAATTCAGGTGCCGTACTCAAAAACAATTATATTGTCCTTAGAAATATAGGACCTACATTGATTTCTTTAACGGGAGCAAGTATACAATACGCCCCGGCTATAGGTGCTTTTACAGAATATCATACGTTGCCGGATTTTACCCTTGGACCTGAAGAAACATACTTAATTCAGGAATCTGCAATTGAAGGCGGGGTTGAAAATCTGCCGACACCAGACTTTATTGCAACCACTATAATTAATTTTGACGGAACTCCTAATCAATCTTCCGGGTTGAAAATTTCAAGTGTATCCGGAAAAATTGCTTTAGCAGGAAATATAGTGCAGGTAACAGGGCCTTCAGCTTCCAATGTATTGGATTTTGTAGGTTATGGATCCAATGCCGATCAGTTTAAAGGGGATGGGCCGGCTCCTTCACCAACAGGAACAACAGGAATAAAAAGAATTTTATCTGATGGGAGTGATAATATGACTGATTTTTCTCTTGAAGGAAGCGCAAAATCAGGTTTTGTACAAAATCCTTTTATAAAAGACAGCAAGATTGTGTTTGGGACTGAAGTAAAAGATGTGAAAGTATATGACACATTCAGACAGGTCGTGAAAAAATCACCTACAAAGCTGGCATCAAGCCTTGATATTTCAGAACTTCCAAGAGGAACCTACATTGTGACGGGGACCATTAATAATGTTCCTATCTCTCAAAAGATTATAAAAGATTAGTTTTTTTAACAAAGAACAGCCTGGTTGTGTAATCAGGCTGTTCTTTTATTTTATAGAATTATAGGAGTGTATTTCAGCTGAGAATTTATTTTTGCCGGATTCACAATCCAATTTATAATTACCATTAAATTAATACCATCCTCTCCTCGCCGCATTAATAATAGATCCCAGATTAAGAATCAGTGTATATCTAATCCGTTTTCCGTAATCTTTGAATGAGGGTTCAAATCCTAGTGAAGATTGTACCGGGAAGTATACCTCAAGGAAATCAGGAATAATTCTTACTTTAATTCCACTGTCCCAAATGAATTTGGCTGGCTGGTCCTTATTTTTATAAACACCTGCGTCAGCATAAACGTGGAATATTTTCCAGATACTTGAATCTACATTTGCAGAAGTAATCCATTGATTAACGGTTCCCGGCAAAAAAGATTTAAAACCGCCGTCAGCTAAAATAAACTGTTGTGAAAGAAGTCCGCTGCTGGCACTTTCTCCCAATAACGTATAGGAAAATGAGTAGTTGGAAACTCTGGAAATTCCATAGTTGAACAAATCATTCCGGGTATTGTTTCTCAAAAAATATCCTGCGAATAGGCGTAAGCTCAGCTTTTGTTTAGGTGCAAATTCCCATCTGTAGAAACCTTCAGCCGTAATTTTGTTGAAATCTTCCATTCCCTGTGTACTCAGGCTGAAACTTTTCTCATGAATCATCTGGCTGTCGCTATAGCCGTATCCTACACTCCAGAGATTATATTTGCTGTAATCGTTGTCTGCAATCATTGCAGGGCTCAGATCTCTTTCAAAATAATTATAGGATGCTCCTATACTTCTGCTTACTGTGCTTCTCGGATTTTTTCTGAAGCTGAGTGTAGAAGCTATAGAGCCTTTTCTGTAAGCCAATCCGTAATCGTAATGAAAATAGGCTCCGGAAACTCCAAAAGTAAGGCTCCGGATAATACTTTCAGCGGGCATAATAGAGTAGGAGATTGCTCCCGAACCTGTAAGTTTTCCGGTTCCGGTACTGTAGGTAGGAGTTACTGAATATAAAAATTTTTGATCAAAGAAAGATTGATTTTTAAAGTTAGCTCCTAGAAGAAATTTATCATAGGTATTGTTAAAACGAACCCTAGGGCTGATATAAATTTCATTATACTCGGGATTAGGAATATCTTTTATTAATTTAAGCTTAATTTTTTTAGTATTCGAAAATAATCCTTTTGCATACAAAAAGTTATCTCTGTAATTAGATTCAGGGAAGATGTAACCATTATTTAAGGTTACTTTATAAATATGATCAGATGCAGGAAGAGATAAACTCGTGATTCTTTGATTTTCCTCCGTATCTATCCAGTAAGCCTTTTTTTCCCCTTCCTTAGTTTCTGTTTCCAGCTTTACAGGAATGGAAATATCCGTATTTTTGGCGATTCTGATCTGTAAAGAATCGTTTTCTTTTTTGATGTGTTTCAGCTTAAAATCAACCCTGTTTTTGTGTTTAAAAAAATCTGACAGGTAACGGGTAGACTTATTTTTTTCCGAGAGGCTCGTCAGAAACTCTTCGGGCTTGATTTTTTTTCCGGAATTCTGAGAAATATAGTTTTTGACAATGTCATTGAAGGGGTCATATCCCATCTTATCCGCTGAATAACTGAACAGGCTTCCTGTTTCAAAACTACTGATTGCCATATCATTAAAGTTGCTCAGAACAGCGAAATCCTCGTCAATTTTCTGATCCAGGTTTTGCAGCATAATATACTGATAGGCCAAGCCGTAACGATCCAGAAGTTTTACTTTGGAAGCATGAAATATTTTTAAAGGCTTTATCCCAAATAGTTTCAATTCAGGCAAGGTCCCTAAAAGTTGGGCCTCGGAATAGAATTTTTTCAGATATTGGATTTCAAGATATGATTTTAAACCATTTTTAAACCAATGATCCTTTTGTTTATCGGCTATAACGCTTTCGTCAAGAATTTTTTTAGCAATAATTCCAAAATAATCAAGATCTGTTTTTTCAGCATCGTTAAATAATTGGAATCTGAATTTCCAGAAAATAATATCATTATTTCCGAAAAAATCTTCCTTAGCCCTGAATTTATCAGAAATAAAAAGACTTTTTGGAAGAATCCCGGTTTTATCTTTCAGGAATTTTAATTGTAAAGGAAGATAAAATTCAAGGTTTTGTCGTTCTTCAGGTTTAAGATTGTAGCCAAATTTAATTTCCGTATCTGCTCCATCAATATTGACCTTTATGGAAGGATGTTCGCTTTGGGAAATCAAAAATTCAGGATCTGAATCCAGATAGCCTTTAAAGGAATTCATCTGTACCTGAGGAAGGTTGCTTTCAACAAAGCTGTTAACAGGAATGTCGAAATTGACAGTCCAGAAAGTATTGAAACTTACTGACTCTTCAATATCGTGATAGTTTCTTTTGGAAATATTGTCCGGATCAAAATGATCCGGAACAATAAAGAAATATTTTAAGGCAGTATTTTGAGCAGAGGTTCCGTATCCCGTAAATCTGGAATCAGGAAGCTGCATTTTGTACTGTAACTGTAACGTAATATTTTCACCCGGTTTTAATACTTCTTTAAGAGGAACAAAAAGGTTCTCGTCTGAAAGTGTATGTACTTGGATGGTTTCGTTATCGGAATTTTTAATGTTCAGCTCAAGAAGTTTTCCTAACTGATTGTTTTTTGCAAAATGCAAATCATTATTCCGGTCTTCCAGTTTTCTGTAGACTAATGAGGTTCCACGTTTATTATAGGCAGAAACCCAATTAAGAAGTTTTACAGTTTGAAGGTCTTTTTCAGAATTATTGTAATAAATAATTTCCTGATTAACCTCCAAGTTCTTTTTGTCAGGAGACAGTTTAGCTTCAATATAAATACTGTCTGTCTGTGCGGAGACCTGTATAACTCCCCAAAACAAAATAAGGCAAATGCTGATCTTTTTCAAATATCCGTGATAAAGCCCAAATATAAACTTATTTTGTATATAGTCTATAGGTTTTTATCCTTGAATTGCGTTTTTTTCCAAAGAATTAACATATGCATTCCAGCCTTCTGTTTTGTATATGATTGCAGCGGCTTCAGGATTGTCAGACTTATAAATTCCTCTTCCTACAATAATGAAATCAGTGTGCAATGTTTTGAACACATGTTCCGGGGTATTATACTGCTGTCCTTTACCATCTCCAGAATCCGCAAGATTGACTCCCGGGGTGAAAAGTAAAAGTTCTTCAGGAATCTTATTCTGAGAAACCCCGCCAATAACATTAGGATGTGAAGATGCAATTTTTAATGCTTCTTCACGATAGCTGGCAGTAGTTAAAGCTCCTTTGGAAGACATTCCAACAATGGCCACTACTCCTACATTTTGGAAGCAGTCCAGAGATTCAAAACCTCCGATAACCTGAGATGTTACGAAATCTGCCCAATCCGTAATTTTGAAAACCCCGCTTGTAAACTGAAGTTCCTGTGTATTTCCGATATCTGCAAATTTTCTGTCTTCCATCAATAAGAACTGGTGCTTTGCTGCAATCTGTTTTAAAGGAATAATTGTTTTTTCGTAATCAAAATCCGAAATAATATCGATATGTGTTTTTAAAGCAATCACATGTGGGCCTACTTTTTCAGCAAGATCCAATAACTCCTGAGTTGTGGTTACATCTGCCGATGCAATCAGATTTGATTTCTTTGCTAAAGCTTTTTCCAGCAATTTTTTTGAAACCGAGTGCTGTGCATTCTTAAGTTTTTGTTCATAAGAAGGTCTGATCTCTTCTTCAAATTGAATGTGATTCCCCTGAAGGAAATCCTGGATTCTTTTTACCTCTTCATCAGATAATTCTCCGTTTTCCTGAAGAATTCCGCATACTTCAGAAATATTGAAAAGGGTGTGTACTCTGTATCCTTTACTTTCCAGTAGCTGTTTCCCTCCTTGCTCTCTATCCAGTACCACAACAATATCCGAAACTTTAAGATCTTCCTGCTCTACTTCAGCAATGGTTTCTACCAAAGATTTCCCGGAAGTGATTACATCTTCTACTAAAAGACAGTTCTGCCCCTTCTGGTAAATTCCTTCAATCAGTTTTTTCGTACCGTAGCTTTTGGCTTCTTTTCTTTTAATAATTAATGGAATGTAGCTTTCCAGAGACATTGCAGTAGCCATAGGAAGTGCAGCATAAGGAACTCCACAGATTAAATCGAAATTATCCAACGGAAGCATTTCCAATAAATAATTAGCAAGATTTTTTAAAATTTTAGGATCCGAAGCCAAAGGTCTCAGGTCTACATAAAAAGGGCTTTCAATCCCACTTTTAAGAGTAAACCTTCCGAATTTGATGATTCCTAGCTTATAGCATTCTAAGAAGAATTCTTTTTTACTTTCCATTATTTTTTATTAGATATTGCAAATTTAAGGATTTGAAATAAGGCTTAAAAATTTATCGTTCATTTGATCAATAAAAAACCACTCCGGAAGCTTCCGGAGTGGCTTGAAAAATATAATAAACTATTATTTTAAGATTTCGGCATCAATAACCTGGGCACCTTTATATTTTTGTTCGGCTTCCCAAAGTAAGAATTTGTCTACTTCTTTAATGAGCTTAGGAATCGTTAATGACAATACAGCCAGATCATCCATCACTCCCAGTACAGGTATGGCAAATTCGGGAAGCAGGTCAATAGGAGAGATGACATACAGAATTCCTAGCAGAGGAAGAATAATGTCTATGGATTTCATAGGATAGACTCCTTTTCTCCACATTTTGACCATTCTAAAAATATCAGGGATCTTTTTTACAAAGCCCTTGTGACTGATAGCTTCTTTTGCAAGATTTAATTTTGAATATTTCATTTTGTGTTTGGTTTAAATAAATTTTTCAACGCAGTAAATTTCACAAATCTTGTACCAATAAATTATAAAATTTAGTTAAAAAATTATTTGATAATATTGTCAATGAACTGATGCACAGTTTCTGTGTCCCAGTCTTTTGTAGCATCTTCTTTAATAAGGATTCTGCCGTGTTTATCCAGAAGAAAAGTTGTGGGAAATACCTTGGGAAGAATTTTTTCAGAAATAGGACTTTGAGCTATATAAACAGGAACAGTATAATTATTTTCTTTCAAAAATTTTCTCACGTCTTCTTCCTTATCATTCATCGCAATCAGAACGAAATCTACGTGATCTTTTCTTGAATCATACAATTTCTGAATAGAAGGCCATTCTTTTCTGCATGGCGGGCACCAGGTTCCCCAGAAATTCAGAAAAACACCTTTGTCTTTGAAGTTTTTAAGATTGGTACTGGGCGCGTTGATTCCTTTAAGCTCTATATCGTAATCTTCTTCACTGATATGAACTGCATTTTCAATTGTTGCAACAGGGAAAAATGTATCCTTCAGAAAATTTCTTATTCCCGGAATAAAAGCAATGGCGCCAATAATGACAATCAGTAGTAGATAAATGACATTCTTTTTCATATCTTTTTTATAGCAGATCTAAAATTTCCTGAACAGCATCTTTACCTCTGTTTTTGGCATAATATATCTGCAGATCATTATAGAAGGTATCTTTTGGATATGCTTCAGGATCTGCTTTGTATTTCATCAATAGCTCATATCCGTATTTTGGACGTGGCCCCCAAGAATTTTTTACATTCAGGTCTTTATCGAGAATAAGTACTTTAGGAATAGATTCTGTACCATTGGTAAGAAACTGGTTGATCAGGCTTTTATCGCTGTCTCTCAGGAAAACCTTTACTTCATTATGCCCTTCAAAAAATCTGAATACTGCAGGCACTGTTGCACTGGCATCACCGCACCAGGCTTCAGAAATAATAAGGATCTTGCCGTCAAAATTTTTTGAAGCCAGTTCTTTAAGCTGATCTTCGTCCGGAACATATTTTTTTACTGTTCTGTCCATTCTCTGAAGACCAAGTTCGTAATATTGTTTGTAATCTGCTTCCTGTTCGTTGGCAGGATTCTCTAATCTTTGTTTTGCTATCTGAAGATATTCTTCAAATGAAATTCCTTTATCCCAGTAATTTTTCATTACTAAAAATATTTATGTTAAAAATTATTGATATTTCTTGTTTTATTTATTAAAAACAGGTCAGCAAGTACAAATGCAGCAAGGCTTTCCACTACAGGAACAGCTCTTGGAACCACACATGGGTCATGCCTTCCTTTTCCTTCTACTATAACAGGATTTCCATCTTTGTCAATACTGTCCTGAGGTCTCAGAATAGTGGCTACAGGTTTGAATGCTACGCGGAAATAAATATCCATTCCGTTGGAAATTCCTCCCTGGATTCCTCCTGAAAGATTGGACTTTGTGGTGAAATCTGTATTGAAAGCATCATTATGCTCTTTTCCGGTCATTTTAGCACCGCAGAAACCGCTTCCATATTCAAACCCTTTACATGCATTGATATTAAGCATTGCTTTAGCCAATTCAGCCTGGAGTTTTGAAAATATAGGTTCACCAATTCCCACGGGAACATTTTTGATCACGCAGGTAATAGTTCCTCCGATGGTATTGCCTTCTTTTTTGATCTCCTTAATTCTTGCGATCATTTTTTCAGCGGTCTCGGCATCAGGACAACGTACATCATTCGATTCGGTTTGAGAAAAATCCAAAGCCTGATAAGGTTTTTCACAGAAAATATCACCTACGGAAGATACGTAAGCATTGATCTCAATCTCCGGTAAAAGCTGCTTGGCCAAAGCTCCGGCAACCACCCAGTTCATAGTTTCTCTCGCGGAAGATTTTCCACCACCACGATGATCCCTGAAACCAAACTTTTGATCATATGTAAAATCAGCATGGCTAGGACGATAGGCCCCCGCAATGTGGTCATAATCCTTTGATTTCTGATTTTCGTTTTCTATTATAAAACCAATTGGCGTACCTGTTGTTTTTCCATCAAAGATTCCTGAAAGAAACTTTACCGTGTCACTTTCCTTTCTTTGAGTTACAATTGCTGACTGGCCGGGTTTTCTTCGGTTCAGTTCATATTGAACCTTATCGAGATCTACCGTTAAACCTGCCGGAAAATTATTGATGATACCGCCGTAAGCCACTCCGTGACTTTCTCCAAATGTTGTAAGACTAAGAAGATTACCTAATGTGTTGAACATGATACAAAATTACCTTTTTTTCTTCAGATAATAAAGTTTCTGGATTTGTTCTATTTATCAGTGTTTTTGATATTATTGATAATTTTCTCTGCTTCCGTTGCTTCTTCAGCATTCATTTTTTTCCAGATAAATCCTTTTTTAAGATCTTTTTTATCAATCGGCTGCGGAAAAATGCCGGCTTTTACATCGTCTAAAACGTAACCGGAACTCATGGCAGGAAGCGGGGTGTCAAAATTATAAGGGTAATTTTTAGAAACATTAAATTTTAAATTCCCAATGTTAAAAGTATTAAACTGATGATACTCGTAGACAGAAGGTTTGGATAGCTGTTCTTTTTCAAACCCGGCCATAAAGTTTCCCAGCCTGAAACTCGGGACTAATTTTTGAATAAGCCCGGGAAAAGATAATACAGAGAGAAAAATTAAGCTGAGCACCGAAAAGATCATAATCGATTTTTTCTTATTTAAATACTCGGAGAAAAATACAAAGAAGATAACAAAGAATATATCAATGAAAAATCTGTATTGAGCAGAAAAAGCCAGTACGAGGATACTTTTTATCAGTAGTGAAATGCATATCAAAGAAATAAGCCTTCTTTTTTTGAACCAGGTAAATACAGAAAAAATAATAAGACTTATGATGAACAGAATATTGATTTTGGATTTTATTCCTTTAAGTAAAAACCAGTTTTTAATGTGGTCTGCCATTGAAAACTTCTGAATTTCTTCATAAGAATACTGCATGTCATAGGTTTTTTGGATAGCGTATTGTGAGGAAGTTTCCAACACCTCGGGATTGGGTTTCCATGATATTCCCAGGTCTCCGATAGCCACAGGGAAAACAGGGTATCCAAATGTCCATATATTTTTAAAGAAAAACAGTAAAAGAATAAAGATCCCAAACAGGAGCTGTTTGAAACTGAATTTAAAAACGAATACAGAGCTGAGAAACATCATAATCGGAAGCCAGATCATAGTAGGTTTTATTGTAAATACAAAAATTGAAAAGGCAAAAAGAAGAGATATATTTTTATTTTCTGTTAAAATTTCGTTCAAAATAATCAGTGAAAAAATAATAACTGGAAGATCAGGGCTTGGGGATTGGGAAAACAAAAGGAGAACGGGGAGAAAGCAAAGCTGTATCCATGTTTTTTTCTCAATAATATAAATGCTGTAGATAACCAGTAATAGAGTATTGATTCTTAAGAAAGGATCTGAGAAATTTGAAAATCCGGCTTGAAAGATATGCCAAGCAGACATCTGTCCTAAAGTAAGATCTAAATTTGAAATTCCTTTTACCAATCCGTATTCTGTAAGCCATTTTAAAGTTGGAATATAATATCCGAAATGATCCAGTATAAAAGGGTAAAACGAACCTGCCAATACAATAATAAAGGTAATAATGATAATTAAACCGATATCTTTCTTTGTAAAGTAACAGAATTCCTGATATATTTTGTTTTTAAAAAAATACAAAAGCCCTAATATGATGGATGGGATTTCTATATAGAGATTTAACGGGACAAAGAAAGAGATTAAAGTCCATACAATAGTGATGCCCAAGATTCCGGAAAGAATTTTTCCTGAGAGTCCGTTGCATAATTTTCCGAATAAATTTTCCATTACTTTTCCCAAACCTGCGAGTACAGGAATGATGAAAATGGATGAAAACAGAATTGCCAGCATAAAAAAAGATTGCTTAAAAATAAGCAATCTTTAGATGTTATGTTGAAAAATATTATCTACGGGGTTGTACTCTTCCGTCTTTTCTATCCTGTGATCTTCCGATGGTATATCCTGTTGCACCACCTACAACACCACCAATTACGGCTCCCAGACCTCTGTTTTTCTTAGCGATAATAGCTCCGGCGGCAGCACCCCCTACAGCACCAATGATTGTTCCTTTCGCGGCTTTACTCATCCCTTTTTTCTGGGTAGTTCCCTGAGATGCACTGCTTCCGTTATTCGCGTAGCTTCCGTTGCTGCCTCCTGAATTTCGGTCTCTGTATATGGTTCTGGTTTCTCTGATAACCTGTGGTTTTGAATTATTTTCAGCAGTAGCTTTAGCTTTTTTGCTTTCAGAAATACTATCTGCTTTTTTCTGGGCTTCGTATACTATTTTTTCTTTTTCAATAGCCAGCTTTTGTTTTTCTATTTCAAGCTGTCTGGCCTGAAATTCAAGTTTTTGCTCTTCTAGTGACTTTTCAGCAGTTCTGTCATCCTTCTTGCAGGCCGTCATTAAAAAGACGGATAAAAAACCTGCTAATACTATCTTTTTCATAATTCAAATTTTAATAAGCTTAAGCCAAAACGGCTTTAGTTTTAGTTTTATTTTCAATTATGAAGCCAAATTTCAGTTAATGAATGTTAAAATTGGTAGAATGAAAAAGAATTGATTTTAAATTCTTATAAAATTTGTTGTATTGATGGGTGTTCTAAAAGAGTGGGTTTAGAGTTTGTTTCTCTATATTATAAGTAGTTTTTGGATGTAAAAAAAGAGCTTCTAAACAAGATTCATCATATTTCTCGTACATGTTCGGAGTAATTTTTTATTTATAAGTTTTAGTTCATGAATAGTTTTTATTGAATTCATATAAGTTGACTACTTTTGAAATACTAAATTACTTTTAATATGAAAAAATCAATTTTTACAGTGTCAGCATGCCTTGGTCTGCTGGCTGTTACTACTTCATTTTCTTCTGTAAGTGTACATGAAATCAACAAAAACACTTCAGGTATTTCTGATCAAACACCTAAAGCTCAGACTTATAAAATCCGTTATGGGCTTCTTTCAAAAAGTGGTACTAAAATTCTTTCAGGAAACTATGATGTTGGGAGTTTTCTTGCTGAAAATATGTCTACCGGAGAAGTGTATGATACTTATTATAGTGGAGGTTTTCAAACTGTTCCGCAATATTATGACGGGCTTCCGGCCGGCACTTATACCTTTTCTGCAATGCAGGGGCAGGGAGGCTGGGTTGGTTATGGAACAGTAGTTGCTACAGTTTCTGACGCACACGTGGATTCTGATGGGTATATCACAATATATATACCAATAATCTGGGAAGAATAAACCTTGTGAACTATAAAATATTTAGCTAAATTTACCGGCTCCGGAAATAAAAAGTTTTTGAATTACTTAGATTTTACGGATGTTCATTATTGAAAAAAGTTATTCTGTTTCATAATAACAGTGAATAATATTAAGATATTCTGTTTGGATTTTTCTAAATAGATTTTTTTCATCATTTGTGTTTTTTAGGCCTCCGTTTGGAGGCCGTTTCTATTTCTCTAAATTATGGTATCGCGGTATTTAAAAGAAAAAACTCCTCAACAAAATGAGAAGTTCTTATTTATATGCTATTGTTCAAAGTAACTTTTATTTTACTGATCAGCCGGTGCATTTTGTTAGTTTGATAATTGAGAAGCTCATAAATCTCCTGGGCATTGGTGAAGGTTTCCGGAACGGGTTGATTATTGATCTTTCTGATTCCTCTTCTCTTCATAGTTTCATGAATTACTTTGGCAAATGATTCTTTAGCGCTTTGTTTAGCACTTTGTTGAGAAATTCCATTGGAATGAAGCCTATAGAAATATAGAGGTTCTTTGATGTACTTTATTTCTCCCTGCTCCAGTATTTTTAAATAAAGATCCTGATCCACTGCACTTTTTAAGCTGGGATTAATTCCAGAAGTTCTTAAATAAATTTCTTTTTTAAAAACGAAAAAGTGAGCAAACTGTGTAGGACAGTTAAAGAAATATCGGTTATTATAAATAGGCTTGGTGCTGGCGTACACTTTTTCAGGAATAAGGTTTTCATTGCAAAGCATCATTTGAGAGTAAATGGCTACAAGGCTATCCTGTTCAACAAATTCATTGAATGTCTTTTCCAATGCTTCAGGATAAAGTGCATCATCCGGATCAAGATAGGCACATAGATTTCCTTCTGCATATTTCATACATTCTCTTTTGGTGAAACCACAGCCTTTATTAACTGGATTCTTATAAAGTTTAAAACGAGGATCATTTCCGATCAATGATTGTATTACTTCTACCGAATTATCTGTAGAGGCATCGTCAACAATAATGACCTGCCAATCTTCATAGGTTTGGTTAATTAATGAGTGGTAGCACTCTTTAAAATACTTTCCATTATTATAGTTGGCTATAAGTATAGAAAAATTTATCACGACTTTTTGAATTAAATTTCGGGTAAAATTATAAAATAATGCACATGAAAAATATAACCTCGATCATCGTGTGTGAAATATTTTTTTTGTATATTTTAGAGATTATGAGTATATATTAAACCTTAAATACTGTTTATCAATAATAAAGCTGTAAAATTAGTATGAGAATTTGCGTTTTTTTTAAAAAAAATATGAAACTATAAAAATATGATTATACTCATAAGATGAGAGCGGAGAGTGGTATATCTTTGGTAATAAATTAGGAGATAAAATAATTTTTATTTCTGATATAAAATTTTTTTTTCATCATTTGTGTTTTTTGAGGCCTCCAATATTGGAGGCTTTTTATGTAATTATCCCCAATAAGATTGGATCATCAGCTTATTTTGCAGCTGAATTCTGCTAAGAACAAATTATGCCAATTAGACTCAATATATTTTTATTTATATCGTTTAATAAGTATATAAATTTTTTTATTTTCAAATATTAATTTAATTTTACAGAATTATAAATTATTTTGTTCTTAATAATATGATTTTGACTTTGAATTTATTTTAAATTATTATAAATAATTATGATTCAAATTCTAAAGTTATAATAATTTTGAATTAAAATACTGAAATGATAAAATTGTGCCTTAAATGATTATTTAAATTTTTTTTTTCAAAATTGTAATACTTGGCACGATTTTTCAATATAGAAATGTAACTCATGTTTAATTTGAGTTTTCATGGTTATTAGTTTTTATCCTCGGAATTTCCGAGGATTTTTTTTTGCACTATATGATAGAACTTATGCCCCTGCTGATAAACCATTTTTTTTGATGTTTTATTCTAATTAAAATAGGTTGGGATGATATTATTGAAAATTGGGGAGAGAGTGGAGATTAAAGAAACCATTAAGAAAATATCGCTTATTTATAAATATTAATGATCTGGAATAATAGAATAAATAAAACAAAAAAACCTCTAAATTATTTAGAGGTTTTTTTTGAGGTACCTAGCGGATTCGAACCGCTGTAGATGGTGTTGCAGACCACTGCCTAGCCGCTCGGCCAAAGTACCATTTACCATTTTTGAGGTGTGCAAATATAGCCAAAATTCTTTATGAACAAAAGTTTTTAAGCAATTTCTTTATTTCCAAAGGCCTCTATTTCGCTTTTGGCCTGTATTTCAATGATATAATTTTTAGCATTTATAACCCTTGTTTTGCTCCGGCTGTCATGAATACCAACTATTACTGAATATTTTCTAATGGCTGGGCTGGGTATTAGTTTTTTGATTGAGGTTTTAAAATCCGTTAACCAGTAATTTTAATGAGGCGTTGGTATCAATAACAGCCGTAATTCCTGTATTACTAAGTAAAATCTTACTGGGTTTAAGATTAAAAACCCTTCCGTTCATCTTTAATCCTTTGTAATATTCTTTATTAAAGGCTTCCTCAATACTTTTTCTGGAGTTTTCTTCCAATTCCTGGGTTGGAATTCCATATTCTTCCTCTATCATTTTTACGATTTTTCCCTGAAACAAAAGAGATGCGGTTTTCTGAAGGATATTAGTCGTTTTTAGCTTAAACTTAGTTTCGGACAGAACAATTTTTCTTTTGTTCTCATCATACACCGGAATTCCGGAAATAATGGAAGTACCTTTTATATAGCCATCGGTTTGAGCTTCAATAACAACTCTGTTATCCACACCATACACCCTGATATCAGTTACTTTCACTTTAGAATCACGAATATCAAACTCTTTGTTGAGGAATGTTTTTCTGGCCATATTGCTGGCTTCTGTAAAAGGAATATTAGCTGTCGTCTGCAAAAGAAATTGATCCGCAACAGTAGGGGTGAAGTTAAAATTAGCAACAGAAGTGACAGGTGAAGATGCTGCTGGCTTGTTTCCTGTAAAAGTTTCAGAGTAAATATCAACACCAAGAGTAGCATTGATCTGGTTTCCGTAGAATTTTAATGGAGTAATGTTGACACCCACCGGGCTAACCTTTAGCCAGGTATTGTATTCTTCCGAAATATTAAAAGGCTGCAGAAAAGTATTCCATGCCATTAACGCATATTGCTGAAAATTCAGCTGTGTAGCCATTTGCTGGTCTATGGTTTTACAAAACTTTTCCTGCTGCTCTTTCAGGCTCTTTTCAACAATAGAAGTGATGGGAATCTGTATTTTTCCATAATCGAGTACAGGTTTGGTTACCCATCTGAAACCGTTAGGCTGTGTGTTGGTGGTAATTGTCCAGTTATTTTTAAAATTAACTGTTGCATTAAAAGACATTACTGTTTCAAAAGTTGTATTCTGATAAGTATACAGTCCCAATGTACCGATACCTTTTTCTGCCCAGATTTTCAGGGGAACCTCAATCAGGATATTCTGACTGGTTCCTCCCACCAGCCGGATAGGTCTTGTTTTCCAGACTTTTACTTTAAACTGGTCATTATTATTATCGGTGTAGGAATCATCCTGGTAAATCAGATCTTTTACAGAAGCATTGATCATATTGCTTAGCTCCGAAAGTGGAATAGTCACAGGCATGGTAATGCTTGATCTGATCTTTGGAAAGTTGTAAGCCGCCAATTGATTATCAACAGTGTTCTGACCAAAAGCATTAGCGCATACTACTAAAAATAATATTTTAACGAATTTCAATTTGTATGTTTTTTTGATGAACGAAAAATAGGAAATTTAATTTTCAGGTTTGAAACTTTTTTCAAGCTCAATGCTGGCACCTTTCATTTCTCCCTGCATGGGGGGAGCGGTTTTGGTGATTTTTAATTTAATATAATCGATCTGTGGAAAAGTGTTATGAATTTTTGTGATCATTCTTCCGGCTACATGCTCCAGAAGTTGAGATTTTATTTTCATTTCATGATGAAGAATATCGTTGATGTCTGCATAGCTGATGGTATCATGCAGGTCGTCAGATTCTGCAGCTTTCCACAGATCGGTATGAAGTTCTATGTTAATAATATAATAGGTTCCAATAATGTTTTCTTCAGGAAGAACACCATGATAGGCATATATTCTAACATCTTCAAGATATATTTTGCTCATTGTCTCATATTTTATGAAGCAAAAATCGTCTTAATTCTTCGAAATCTGAATTTATTTCTATAGTTTTTTTCTCCTTTTTCATTAAATCACTTAAGGCTTCCGGGATTTCAATTTTTTCCGGGATTGCTTTTTTCACAGCATCAGGAAATTTTACCGGATGCGCAGTGCCCAGGATAAATCCTTTTTTCTCCGGATTTTCGTGAAGATATTGTTCCATAGCAGCAAAAGCAACAGCACTGTGAGGTTCAAGAATATACCCATATTTTTTGTATACTTCTGTTATTGTATTTATAGTTGCTTCATCATCAATAGAATAAGCGGATATTTTATTTTTTAATGAATCAAACTGATGTCCGAAAAGTTCTAAAATCCGTACAAAATTACTTGGGTTACCTACGTCCATTGCATTAGATAGAGTAGATACAGATTTTTGCGGATTGAAATTTTGGGTTTTAAAATATTCCGGAACCACCTGATTTTTATTACATGCGGCAATAAAATGATCCGCAGGAAGCCCTCTGAAATAAGCAAGAAGTCCTGCGCAGATATTCCCGAAATTTCCACTCGGAACACAAATTACAGGTTGTTCTTTCTGGTTTTGTATCCACTGCTTCAACGCAATTAAATAATAGATCTGTTGTGGAAGCCATCGTGCTACATTGATAGAATTGGCTGACGTAAGGAATATTTTTTCATTGATTTCTTCATCTGAAAAAGCCTGTTTTACAAGGCTCTGACAGTCATCAAAACTGCCGCTTACCTCAAGGGCGAAAATATTTTCACCCAAAGCTGTCAATTGTTTTTCCTGAACCGGGCTTACTTTGTTTTTAGGATACAGGATGACCACATTGATTTCCGGGATTTTATAGAAGCCATGGGCAACAGCACCTCCCGTATCACCCGAAGTGGCTACAAGAACGGTTACTTTTTTCTGCTGATCTTTCAGAAAATAGGAAAGACATCGGCTCATAAATCTGGCTCCGATATCTTTAAAAGCAAGGGTAGGGCCATGGAAAAGTTCAAGGATAGATATCCGGTCATTAATTTTGATTAAAGGAATCTCAAAACTGACCGTTTCGGAGACGATCTGTTGTAATATTTCTGAAGGAATTTCGTCTCCCACAAAATCCGCCATGCATCTAAATGCAATTTCTTCGTTTGAGTACTGATCAAGATTCTGGATAAAATCCTGATCAAACTGAGGAATGTTTTCCGGAAAGAATAATCCTTTTTCTTTCCCCTGTCCTTTGATAGCCGCTTCTCTGAAATTAATTTTTTCCCGATGATCTTTTAAATTATAATATATCATTTCTGTAGTTTTGGTAATGTGAATAATTAAGCTTTTTCAACGATTTCGATTCCGGCTGGATTTATTTTAGAGACGTAAATGAAGTTTTCAATGCCGATTTCATCATAGGCCGATTTCATTAACCGGGCGATTTTTTCTGCTGTTTCTCTTTTCTCTGCCAGCATGAAAATGGAGGGCCCTGATCCGGAAATTCCACCTCCCAAAGCTCCAGCTTCCAAACTCTTTGTTTTGATTTCGTCAAACTTTGGAATCAGAATACTGCGGACAGGCTCAATAATAACGTCGTTAAGGCTTCTTCCAATCAAAGAGAAGTCATTTTGCTGAATACCTGTAACAAGTCCGGCAATATTTCCCCATTGCTCAACAGCGTTTTTCAGGGTAATATTTTTCTTTAGAATCTGTCTTGCATCCGAAGTTTTCACTTCAACCTGCGGGTGAACTGCTGCCACGAATAAATCAGGACTATTTAATGGAATGATATCAATCGGATTTGTTGATTTTACTAATGTGATCCCTCCATAAATACAAGGAGCTATATTATCTGCATGTCTTACTCCGGAGGCCAATTCTTCACCGAACATAGCAAAATGCACCATTTCTTCTCTTGAAAATATGTTTCCTAATAATGCATTGGCTCCAAAGGCGGCTCCGGCGGCACTTGCCGCGCTGGAGCCGAGCCCGCTGCCCGGTTTTATATGCTTATGGATAATCACTTCAAATCCTTTATTTGAGCCTAAATATTCCTGGATTTTTAGCAGTACGATGCCTGCAACATTCTTAGAAGGCTCTTCGGGAAGACCGAACGAATCTTTATGTTTTATAATAATTTCCGGAGTATCCAGCAGTTTAAACTCCATCTCATCATAGGGTTTGTGTACTGCCATTCCCAGAATGTCAAATCCACAGACCAGGTTGGCTACAGTAGCCGGTACTCTTAATCGTATTCTTTTCATATTTTTATGTTTTAAATGGAACGGATAATATCTGCAAAAACACCACTTGCCGTTACTTCCGCACCGGCACCTGCTCCTTTTACAACCAACGGCTGCTCTGAATATCTCAGGGTTTTAAAAATGACAATATTATCTTTACCATAAAGATGGAACAGATCGCTTTCCGGAGCAATGTGCTGTAAACCTACTTTTGCTTTTCCGTCTTTGAATTCTGCTGTGTATTTTAATATTTTGCCTTCATTTTTAGCTATTTTCAATAAATTTTTAAAATGATCTTCATATTCTGTAAGCTTTTCATAGAAGTCATTTACGCTTCCTTTCATACATTCTTCAGGAAGAAAGCCCAGGTTTTCAATTTCGTCAAACTGTAATGAATATCCCGATTCTCTGGCAAGGATTAAAATTTTTCTTGCCACATCAGTTCCTGATAAATCAAGTCTGGGATCAGGTTCAGTATAACCTTCCTGCTGAGCTTGAGCTACAACTTCAGAAAAAGTTCGGCTGCCGTCATAGTGATTAAAAACAAAGTTTAATGTTCCACTCAATACCGCCTGGATTGAAACAATTTTATCACCGCTTTTAATCAGATCATTAATTGTTCCTATTACCGGAAGCCCTGCACCTACATTGGTTTCAAAATAAAAACTGCAGTTGTGGTTTCTTGCCGTATTTTTCAGAAGTTTATAGGTTTCAAAATCTGAGGATGCTGCAATTTTATTACAAGCAACAATATCAATGCTTCTTTTTAATAAGCTTTCATAAACTACTGGTACTTCGGGGCTTGCTGTTACGTCAACGAAAATAGAGTTTCTGAGGTTCTGGCGGATAATCTCTTCTGCAAATTCTTTCACAGATGCTTTTTCTCCTTGTCTTTCCCAGGATAAATAATCCTCATATGGAATTCCTTTATCAGAAAACATCATATGGCGGCTGTTAGAAATTCCTGCAATTCTCAGATTGATTAGAAAATTTTCTCTTAAATAAGCATTCTGATCATAAATTTGCTGAATTAGCTTAGAACCTACATTTCCCGTTCCACAAATATAGAGATGGATTTGTTTGATCTCAGATTCAAAAAACTCCTCATGAAGTATATTCACTGCTTTTTTACTATCCTTTTCAGAGATCACAATACTGATATTTCTTTCTGACGAGCCTTGTGCAATAGCTCTGATATTGATTCCGTTATTTCCCAGACATCCGAACATTTTCGCGCTCACTCCACTTCTGCTTTTCATACTTTCACCAACCAAAGCGATAATGGAAAGTCCGGTCTCTATTTTTACGGCAAATACTCTTTTTAAATCAATATCATCTGCAAAAGAAGAATTGATCGCCTTTTCAGCAGATGAGGCATCTTTTTCATTAATAGCTACAGTAATAGAATGCTCTGATGAACCTTGGGTGATGAGAATTATATTTATTTTTTCATGACTTAAACATTGAAATAATTTTGCTGAAATACCGGGGATTCCAATCATTCCGCTGCCTTCCAGAGTAAGCAGAGCAATATTGTTCATATTTGAAATTCCTACAACAATCTGTTTTTCCTCTAAAGGTTTAATATTATGAGAGACCAAAGTTCCAGGTGCATCTGGGGCAAACGTATTTTTAATAATAAGATCAATATTTTTTATCATAACCGGCTGAATGGAAGGTGGGTAAAGCACTTTTGCTCCAAAATGAGAGAGTTCCATTGCTTCGTGATAGGATATTTCCGGAATCGGCTTGGCATTGGAAGCCAGGCGTGGGTCTGCAGTCATCATCCCGCTTACATCTGTCCAGATTTGAAGTTCTTCAGCCTGGATAGCTGCAGCAATAATGGAAGCTGTATAATCCGAACCGCCTCTTCCTAATGTTGTGGCATTGTTCTTTTCATCACTGGCAATAAATCCTGGGGCGATGACGATCTGGTTCTGATGCTCACTAATGAATTTTTTTATATTATTTTCAGTGCTGTTAAAGTCTACTTTTGCCTGGGTAAAATTGCTGTCAGTTTTGATCAGATTGGTAGAATCCATCCAAAGACAATCCAATCCCTGATGCTGAAGCCTGGCTGATATTATTTTTGAGGACAAAAATTCTCCATAGGAAGCAATTTTATCTTTGGTTTTGTCAGTAAGTTCACCAAGAGCGGAAATTCCATTATAAATGTCTTCCAGGTCATTGCAGTGTTTTTTTACAAAGCTTAGCCATGCGCTTTGATCCAGGATCGGGATGAGTTCTTTTACGAGACTGATATGTTTCTCTTCAAGGTTCTGAAGAATCTGAATATAATTATCATTTTTTACAGAAGCATGTTCGGCTCCTTTGATCAGTTGATCTGTAACACCATGAAGAGCTGATACAACGACAACCACTTTATTTTTTAAAGATTCTTTTTTTATAATATTTTCTACCAGCAGTATATTTTTGGAATGGGCGACTGATGTTCCGCCGAATTTTAAAATTTTCATCAATTATTTTTTTGAATTGGAATAAAACGAAATGTGTGACTCTTTGGAAAAAGAGTACAGGGTACCGAAAATAATATGTGAAAATTTACCCCGTTATGGGGTAATTGTTGTAGTTGTAATTGTAGAAACAGAAGATAGCCCTGAAATAGGCGATTTCAGGTCAGAAATATCTGATATGTTTCTTAATAAATTCATTATTACATGACAAATGTACAAATTATTTTGAAAGAGCCAAATGTTGATATTATAAATTTTATTTCCTTTTTTGGAGAAATAATTGCTCAAATTCTTGGTGTAACTAATTTAAAATGCTACATTTATGAACTTAACCATAATGAAATACAACATGAGAAATTTAAAAAGAGTAAAAAGACATCATCTAAAGTTAACCCATGGAGGCAGGGATATCAGTGATTGCTTTGAGTATTGCCCTGCCGGCCCTTATGGCCCTGACCAGCCAAAATCTTGTGCAGATTTTCATGCTTTACCGGAATGCTGTAAAGGCAGAGTTTTGGTGAGCTATGAGTGTTTTGATCCGCATCTGTAAATAAAAAAGATGTTATATCAAGTATTTTTTATATCTAATCTATAAAAATTAAAATAGTTATGAAAACAATTAAAAAATTATCAAGAGAAGAAAAGAAAAGTATCAATGGAGGATTCACAGATATTCAGATTGAGGCCTGTGGAGGTGGACAGTTTGTATGCTTCCTTGGAGGTGGAAGATGGGGCTGCTGGAGGAAACCTGGAGGAACCGGAACTTGTTATGCGCCAATGCTATAAATAAGACATATTTAAAAATCTTAACGAAGATTAAAATAACTATGAAAAATTTAAAGAAACTAAACCGAAAAGAACTTCAAACATTACAGGGAGCCGGCCCATCAAACTGTGCAGGGTGTCCTCAGCATACTACCTATGGAAACGGACCTGGTGATGCCCCTTGTGAGGCATATCAAATGCTTCCTATGCGTTGTAAAATGTGTGTTATTGTTGACATGTCGTGCATGGATGGAGGAGTATCCTAAAAATAAAATAAGTACCCAAGTATTAAAAGTAACATGAAAAATATAAAAAAACTGAACCGAAGAGATTTAGAAAAAGTGAAAGGGGCAGCTACTTACAATTGCGATGGTTGTCCTACTCATCTCGCTTTTGGGCCAGGTTCACCTAGTGACCCTTCGTGTGAGGCATATTGGAGGTTATCAGAAAATTGCAGAATGTGCGTTATGGTAAGCGTAGATTGTTTTGTTGCGATCACTCCAGACTGACCATAGAATAAAAAAGCACTGTGAAAACAGTGCTTTTTTATTATTTTATACTTTTTGAAAGATCAAGCATAGCTTCAATAGGCTTTAATGCTTTTAATCTTAATTCTTCGTCAATAAGAATTTCCGGAAGCTCATATTTCATACATAAATAGAGCTTTTCCATAGTATTTCGCTTCATATAAAAACATTCTGAGCAATTGCAGCTTTCGTCAAAAACCAATGCCGGAATTAATTCTTTATGAGGAGCGCGTTTTTTCATTTCGTGAAGAATTCCTTCTTCTGTTGCAATGATAAATTTCTGACAGTCGTCCTGTTCCACAAAATTCAACAGCGCTGAAGTAGAACCAATGAAGTGTGCCAGCTTCAGAACTGCTTCTTCACTTTCAGGGTGTGCAATGAGTTTGGCATCCGGATTGTCTGCCAGCTGTTGTGCGATTCTTTCCATTGAAAAGGCCTCGTGTACCACACAGCTTCCATCCCAAAGGATCATATCACGACCGGTTTTCTTAGATAAATATCTTCCTAAGTTTTTATCCGGAGCGAAGATGATAGGTCTGTCTTTTGGAAGGGCTTCAATTACTGTTTCAGCATTTGAGCTTGTTACAATGATATCACTTTCTGCTTTGGTTTCAGCATTACAGTTGATATAAGTTGCAATTAAAGCGTTCGGGTGCTGTTCACGCATTTTTCTCAATCCTTCTCCTGAACATCCGTCTGCAAGAGAGCATCCGGCCATGGTATCAGGAAGAACTACTTTTTTAGTTGGGTTCAGGATCTTGGCGGCTTCCGCCATAAAGTGTACTCCGCAGAATACAATCATGTCAGCATTTGTTTCTTTAGCCTGTCTTGCCAGCTGTAGAGAATCTCCAAGGAAGTCTGCGATATCCTGGATTTCTCCCGGTTGGTAATAATGGGCAAGAATTACGGCATTCTTTTCCTCTTTAAGTTTGAGGATGGCTTTCACCAATTCTTCTCCCTGAGGAATAGCTATATCTTTTATATCTAAAAATCCTCTTACGGGAATTGCAGATTTAGCTTTTTCTAATGTTTCGGTACTCATATCAACCTCAATTTTTTATTATCAGAAGGTAGAGGTTAGAAATTAGAAGTTAGATTTTGAGAGTATTTGATTACTTTCATCTTCTGGCTTCCGTCTTCCAGCCATTAATTACTGATAAAACTTTTTATTAAACTTTCTATTTCTTTTTTAGCAGCATCAAGATCGGAATTGATCACGATCCTGTCAAACTCGTCAGCATAGGACATTTCCTCTTCAGCCTTTGCCACACGGGTTTTTATGGTTTCTGCATCATCTGTGTTTCTGGAAATCAATCTTCGTTCCAATTCTTCAATGGAAGGCGGTTCTATAAAAATAGACAATGCTTTTTCTCCAAAATATTTTTTTAAAGAAATACCTCCTTTTACATCCACATCAAAAATAACAACTTTTCCCTGATTCCAGATCTTTTCTACTTCAGATTTTAAAGTACCGTAATATTTGTCAGTATAAACTTCTTCATATTCTACGAAAGCATTTTCAGAAATTTTCTGTCTGAATTCATCCGGAGTTAAGAAATGATAATCCACTGCATGAACTTCAGTTCCTCTCGGCTGTCTTGTTGTGCATGAAATTGAAAATTCAAGCTCCGGGAATGTTTCCAGCGAATGCCTTACCAATGTAGTTTTTCCGCTCCCTGATGGTGCTGAAAATATAATTACTTTATCCATGTTTTTGGGTTTCGAGTTTTGGGTTCCGGTGTTCACTTTTCATCAGAAATGAAAACCTGGCATCTTGTAACCCTTAACTACAATACGTTTAACGTTTGTTCTTTAATTTTCTCCAGATCATCCTTCATCATTACTACCAGTTTCTGGATTTCTGCATGATTGGCTTTAGAACCTAATGTATTGATCTCCCTCCCGATTTCCTGAGAAATGAATCCCAGTTTTTTTCCATTGAAAGATTCATTATCCATAACCTCTTTATAATATTTAAGGTGCTGGGTAAGTCTTACTTTTTCTTCAGAGATATCAAGCTTTTCCGTAAAGTAAGCCATCTCCTGATAGAATCGGGTTTCGTCTACATTTTCAAATTCTTTCAGGGACTTTTGATAACGTTCTTTAACGCTGACAATTCTTTCCTCTTCGAAAGGAATAACCTCAGCAAGATATTTATCAATATTCTGAATATTTCTGTTCAGTTCTTCATGCAAAATACTGCCTTCAGTTTTTCTGAACTCCTCGAATCTATCCACTGCTGCATTAACGATTTTCGCCAATGCCTCCCATTCACCTTCTGTAAGTTCATCAGGTCTTGAAGTGATTGCATCGGGAAGTCTTACTGCCATCTTTAGATATTCAAAATCGGGACCGTCCGCAGCTATATTCTTAAGCTCCTTGATATAAGAATCAATTAAATTTTTATTGATTTTCACATCATTAGATTCTTCAAGATTCTCTAAATTGACGTAGCAGTCTACTTTTCCACGGATAATTCTATCATTGAGAATTTTTCTGATTTCAAATTCTTTTTCTTTATAACGCAAAGGAATTTTGATATTTAAATCAAAGCTCTTGCTGTTCAATGATTTAATATCTATTGTTATTTTTTTTCCTTCAAAAACATCTTCGGCTCTACCGAAGCCAGTCATTGATAAAATCATAGTTTTTTATTGTTCTACAAAGATAAACATTTAAATTAGCAATGTGAAAAATTTGATTTCTGTAGTAGGACCCACCGGAATTGGTAAAACAAAATTGGCAATTGATCTGGCTCAACATTTCAATACGGAGATTATTTCCTGC
Organism: Chryseobacterium sp. Tr-659; assembly: GCF_011752975.1. Taxonomy (GTDB): domain Bacteria; phylum Bacteroidota; class Bacteroidia; order Flavobacteriales; family Weeksellaceae; genus Chryseobacterium. The sequence goes on from NZ_VWWP01000001.1 coordinate 343,263, forward strand.
GATTCCAGACAGTTTTTTAGAGATATGAAAATAGGAACTGCGGCACCTTCAGAAGAAGAGCTAGCCGCTGCACCCCATCATTTCATCGGAAATCTTTCAGTTGAAGAATATTATTCTATCGGGCAATATGAAGAAGATGCTCTTCAAAAACTCAATAAACTTTTTACGACACATGACACCGTAATTCTTGTCGGCGGAAGCATGATGTATGAAAAAGCTGTGATAGAAGGACTGCATGATTTGCCGGAAGCCAATGCTGAAAATCAGGAAAAACTTCAGGCTATTCTGGAGAAGGAGGGTATTGAGAAACTTCAGGAAATTTTAAAGGAACTTGATCCGGAATATTTCAATGTGGTGGATATTCACAATCATCGCAGGCTTTTAAGAGCTATTGATATTATCTGGCAGACGGATAAAAAATATTCTGAACATATTTCAGTTTCCCAGAATGGCAGAGATTTCAATGTAATCCGTATCGGAATTGAAGCACAGAGAGAAGAGCTGTATGACAGAATCAACCGCCGGGTGGATATCATGATGGAAAAAGGGCTGCTGGATGAGGTAAAAGGTCTTGAAAAGTTCAAAGGATTAACAGCTTTGAATACTGTTGGGTATTCGGAATTATTTAAATATCTGGATGGGGAATGGGATCTTGATTTCGCCGTTTCTGAAATTAAGAAAAACAGCCGAAGATATGCTAAACGCCAATTGACATGGTACAGAAAGGCGGATGATATTCATTATTTACAGCTTGGGTATTCTCAGAAAGACTATGAAGATCTGCTTCAATGGATTAGTGAGCAGTTTCAAAAATAACTACTTTTACATCATATAAGAAGCTTTAAAAATATAGATTCCTACAGAATGGCATAATGCATGGATACATTAAGCGTCCAGTTTGTCATTGTGAAGAAGGAGAATCTCATTGTTGTTTTGAAAGATTCTTCATTTCACTTTGTTCCATGCAGAATGACAGTAGAGATCATAATTAATTAGGGTATTTTAATATTGAAAAAATGCGGCCCATAAAGAACCGCATTCTAAACAATATAATTAAATTTACTACTTCCAACCGCCGCCAAGCGCTCTGTATAAGTCTACAATGCTGCTTAATCTCTGTCTTTTAATGGAAGCCAGATTCAGCTCTGCCTGAAGAGAATTTCCCTGTGCGGTAATTACTTCCAGATAATTGGCTGAACCTCCTTTGTAAAGAAGCTGTGCACTTTTAATTCCGTCTTTCAAGGTAGTTGACTGTTCGCTAGCTTTCTGTTCCTGCACTTTTAAGTTTTCATTAGAAACCAAAGCATCGGATACTTCACCTACTGCATTCAATACTGACTGACGGAATGCCAGAACATTTTTCTCTCTTTGAATTTTTGCTACTTCCAGATTCGTTTTTAATTGTCTCTTCTGGAAAATAGGCTGGGTAATTCCTCCTAAAACCGATCCGAATAACGATGCCGGAATCTGGAACCAGTTATCAAATTTGAAGGAATTGACTCCTCCGTTGGCTGTAATCTTTAATGCCGGATACATATTGGCCTGAGCAATTCCGACCATTGCATTAGACTCCAGCAAAACGAGTTCCTGCTGACGAACATCCGGTCTTCTGCTTACAAGAGCAGCAGGAAGTCCCGCCGAAATGTTTTGCGGTAAAGATGTGTCAGACATTTCAATCGTCCTGTTTACTTTATTTGGAAGTTCACCTACCAGAATACTCAATGCATTTTCCTGAATGGCAATATTCTGTTCCAGTTGTGCAATCAGAAGTTCTGTTGCCTGTTTCTGTGCGGAAGCCTGTTGTACACCTAATGATGTATTATCACCGCTTTCCCACATCTTTTGTGTAATCATCAGTGTATTGCTGCTCAGCTCCAGGTTTGATTTTGCAATTTCCAACTGTCGGTCAAGCATCAGAAGATTATAATATCCCTGAGCAATGGCAGCAACAACTTGTGTTTGCACTGCTTTTGAACCTTCGTAGGTCTGAAGATACTGCATTCTGGATACTTCCTGTTGATTTTTAATTTTCCCCCAGATATCCGCTTCCCATGAAAGATTGAAGGCTGCGTTATAATCTTCAACATGGCTTTGGCCTAAAAATAAATTTAAGCTTTCCCCATTCATGCTGTTTTTGGAAGGTTTTGAAATTTGTCCGCTTACTCCGAAACCAACATCGGGATATTGCATGTATTTTGCCTGTTTCAATTTCTCTTGTGAAGCAGCAACCTGTTTCAATGCAATCTGCAGATCATAGTTATTTTTAATTCCTTTTTCAATCAATCCTTGTAAAATAGGATCACTGAAAAACTGTTTCCATTCCAGGTTGGCAATGCTGGCTGTATCGGCAGTTGCTGTGTACTGGAATTTTTCCGGCAGCGGAAGGTCTGGTTCCGTGTATGCCAGTTTAGACACACACGAAACAGAGCCTATGGCTATCGCAAATGTTAGAATAATATTTTTTACTCTTTTCATAGTTTTTGTTGATAGACTTTAATTGAATACAAAATTTTGATTGAACCACAGATGAAAATTTATCATCATTTAAGTGCTATTTGTGGTTTTATAAATCTTTCTGTTTTGTTAATCATTTTATTAATGAGTTGTCGCTAAAAGCTCTTCCTCCATCTGTTTTTTAAGAAGTCTTTTCTTTTTTCGGCTTGGCATTTTTTCATGCAGATATTGGAAGACCACGTACATAACAGGAATAATAAAGATTCCTAATAATACTCCGGTAAGCATTCCTCCCACAGTGCTGTATCCGATAGAATGGTTTCCCTTTGAAGATGCACCTTGTGTCCATATCAAAGGAAGCATTCCCACGATAAAGGCAAAAGAGGTCATTAAAATTGGTCTCAGACGTAATCTTGAAGCCTGAAGAGCAGATTCTATCAATGATTTTCCTGCTTTTCTTCTCTGTACGGCAAATTCCACAATAAGGATTGCATTCTTAGCCAATAATCCAACAAGCATGATCAATCCTACCTGTACGTAAATATTGTTATCGATACCTGCCAGCCCTGTGAAGGCGAATACTCCGAAAATCCCTGTCGGAATAGTAAGAATAATTGCAAACGGCAGGATGTAGCTTTCATATTGTGCTGCAAGAAGGAAGTATACAAATAAGATACTCAGGAAGAAAATAAATGCAGTCTGTCCACTGGTTTTAATCTCTTCGCGGGTAATACCTGTCCATTCATATCCATATCCTCTTGGAAGTGACTGCTGGGCAACTTCTTCTACCGCTTTAATCGCATCTCCGGTACTGTATCCAGGTTTTGGAGTTCCGTTGATGGTTACCGCATTGAAAAGGTTATTTCTGGTTACCGTTTCAGGCCCGAAAGATCTTTTTAACGTTACCAATGTTTTAGCAGGAACCATTTCACCCGATTTATTTTTAACATAAATTCCTTCCAGAGAGTTTACATCCGTACGGTAAGGAATATCCGCCTGTGCCATTACTCTGTAATATTTTCCGAATCTGTTGAAATCTGATACAAAGCTACTCCCAAAATAGATCTGCATGGTCTGCATCAGTTCCGTTACAGAAACTCCTAGCTGATTAGCTTTATCGGTATCTACATCAATAGTATATTGTGGATTTCCTGCAGCATAAGTTGTAAATGCGAAAGCGATTTCCGGGCGTTTCATCAGTTCACCAATAAACTGTTGAGTAGTTGTTCCCAGTTGTTCAAAAGATCCGTTTGTTTTATCCTGAAGCATGAACTCAAATCCTGAAACGTTACCAAAACCTTGTATGGTAGGGAAGTTGAAGAAAAATGCATTGGCATCTTTTACCTGGCTTACTTTCCCGGTCAGGGTAGCCGCAATCTGATCCGGATCTTTCATCTCACCACGTTTGTCATAATCTTTAAGCTTAATAAACCCGGCAGAATATGGTGATGCATTGGCATTACTGATGAAGTTCATTCCGTCTGCCACCCAAAGATGATTGGTGGCTTTTTCACCATTAATGATCTTGTCAATCTGTTCAGTAGCTCTGTGAGTTCTCTCCAATGAACTTCCCGGAGGAGTGTTCACTGCATACAATACGAACCCCTGGTCTTCTGTCGGGATAAATCCGGAAGGAGCTTTTTTGATCAGGAATACACTTGCTGCTGTAATCAGTACAAGACCTCCTATAGCAACCCATTTATTCTTAATTAAAAACTTAACACTGTAAATATACTTTCTGGTCATACTATTGAAGCTGGCATTAAAGGCGTTGAAGAATCTTGCTCCAAATCCTTTTTTATGACCATGTTCACCGTGTTCTCCCTGAGGATCATTTAAGAACATTGCACATAAAGCCGGGCTTAATGTTAATGCATTCACTGCGGAAATAAGGATGGCAATTGCTAACGTGAAAGCAAACTGTCTGTAGAAAACCCCTGCAGGGCCCTGCATGAAACCAACCGGAATAAATACCGCACACATTACCAATGTAATGGAAATAATGGCACCTGAAATTTCACTCATTGAGTTCATCGTTGCATGCTCTACGGGCATTCCCGTCTGTTCCATTTTGGAGTGAACGGCTTCTACCACCACAATAGCATCATCCACTACAATACCAATGGCCAGAACCAATGCAAATAAAGTAAGCATATTGATACTGAAGCCAAATAACTGCAGGAAGAAGAAAGTACCAATAATGGCAACCGGAACTGCTATAGCCGGGATCAATGTAGATCTGAAATCCTGAAGGAAGATGAATACCACAATAAATACAAGAACGAATGCAATGACAAGCGTTTCCACAACCTGGTGAATAGAAGCATCCAAAAAGTCCTTGGAATTATACATGATAATCGGCTTTACACCTTTTGGAAGTGTAGTTTCCATTACTTTCACCTGCTTTTCAATTTCAGTCAGGATTTCATTAGCGTTGGATCCCGCTGTTTGTAGAATAGCAAATCCGGCAACAGGTTTTCCGTCTACTCTGTTTGTAGCAGTATAGGTATAAGAACCGAATTCCACTCTTGCCACATCTTTTAATCGTAAGAATGAACCGTCACTATTTGCTTTGATAGCGATATTCTCGTAATCTTCATTCTTATTCAGTTTTCCTTTGTATTTAAGGATATATTCGTAAGTTTCCTTGCTTCCCTGTCCCAAACGTCCCGGAGCAGCTTCAAGGTTATGATCTTTGATGGCACCAAGAACTTCCTGAGGAGAAAGGTTATTTGCTGCCAATCGATCAGGCTTCAGCCAGATTCGCATAGAATAGTCCCTTGTTCCGAATACCTGAGCCTGTGCAACTCCCGGGATACGTTGTATTTGTGGAATAACATTGATTTTCAGATAATTTTGAAGGAATAGCTCGTCATACTGTTTTTCATCTTCACTGGTTAGTCCCATGAACATGATCATACTATTCTGAACCTTCTGTGTTGAAATTCCGGCTTGTACAACTTCCTGAGGAAGCTGGCTCATTGCTTTGGATACACGGTTTTGTACGTTTACAGCAGCATTATCGGGATCAGATCCCTGCTTAAAATAAACGCTCAGCGTCATCGTACCGTCATTACTGGAATTGGAAGTCATATACGTCATATTCTCAACCCCGTTTACAGCTTCCTCTATGGGTGTTGCTACCGAACGTGCCACTACCTCAGCATTAGCACCCGGATAAAATGCCGTTACCTGAACACTTGGCGGAGCAATATCCGGGAAGAGGGCAATGGGTAAATTAAAGAGAGACAAAGCTCCCAATAATAAGAGTATTATGGAGATGACCGTTGAAAGTACCGGTCTTTCTATAAATTGTTTTAACATAAGAAGTTTATTTTTTAATGTTGTTTAAACCTTTTTAAAACACAGCAGCAAACCGGGCTTTAAAAATTAAAATGAAGTTTAAACTGTTCTTATTGATAGTTCATACGAGAAACTATTATAAAGGTTTCGCTTTCAATAAGCTGTCAGACGAAATATTCTTCGATCTGATGGAAGCTCCGTCCTTTAAGTTTCCGATTCCTGTGAATACGATTTTCTCTCCCGGAGAAAGTCCTTCAGAAATAAAGTAATAGCTATCCGTTTTTCCTGATATTTTGATAGGTTTTCCGGTTACTTTCTGGTCTTTACCCACAACATATACATACGTTTTATCCTGAATTTCGAAAGTAGATTCCTGAGGAATTACGACAGCATTCGAGATCAGTTGTGGCATACGAACTCTTCCTGTATTTCCGGTTCTTAGTGTTCCGCTGGCATTAGGAAAGACGGCACGTACGCTGATAGCTCCGGTAGTTTTGTCGAACTGTCCGTCTACGATGCTTAGTCTTCCTTTTTCAGGATAAGTACTGTTATCGGCAATTATCAGTTCCACCATTGGCATATTCTTTAGCTTTTCCTCCAAAGTGGCTCCCGGATATTTATTCTGAAAAGCAATAAAATCAAGTTCACTTAGAGAGAAATAAGCATAAATTTCGCTGATGTCTGATAATAAAGTCATTGGATTCGGATCTGTTCTGGAGATCAGACTTCCTTTCTTATAAGGGATTCTTCCGATATAACCGCTTACAGGAGCTGTAATGGTTGTAAATCCTACATTGATCTTTGCATTTCCTACCGAAGCTCTGGCCTGTGCAGCAGCGGCTACGGCAGCTTCATAATTAGCTTTTGCTGTTTTTAGCTGTACATCAGAAACTACTTTTGCAGCAACCAGCGGTTGAAGTCTGTCTACTTCCACTCTTGCTTTCTGTATATTAGCATTGGCTGCCTGAAGGTTGGCTTGTGCCATATTCATCTGCTCGCCATAACTTCTTGAGTCTATCTTAAATAAAGGCTGTCCGGCTCTTACATAAGCTCCTTCCTCTACATAGATTCTGTCCAGATAACCATCTACCTGAGATCTGATTTCCACATTGTTTTTTCCTTCCAAAGCAGTTGGAAATTCCTGATATGTAGTAGCGGGAGAAGAAATAACGGTATAAACCGGAAGTTCAGGAGCTGGAGGTGCGGCATTGGATCCTTCTGCAGCTTTAGTGCAGCTCTGTAAAAGAATTATACTTGCAATAAGTACAATAAACCTTGTTTTTCCAGGTATTTTCATTAGTTTAATTTTTTTTAATGAAGTGTTAGATTTAAGTAATTGTTTCTTTTAATAAATGCTGTTTTTTTTCCTAACAGTGTTAATGAAATGTTCAAAAAAAATTACAGAATTTTTAATGTGAGATCGAGTCAATAATTTCCATAGTTGAAAAATAATTTAATGTGAGTTGTATATAAAAAGATGAGGTGTAATGAATGTTAATTTTGCTAACGGTGTTAATTTATAAGGTAAAAATGCTTACCTTTAATTTTCGAATTTGTAGAAATTGTTACATAATTAGTTTTAGTTTTAATGAAGTTGATAGGAATTATTTAGATTAATTCAGTGTTAAATTTCCTAACGGTGTTAATTTTTAATTCAAAAAAATTTTATAAAGACTTAATAAAAGCCGAAACAGTTTCGTCTAAAGTCGTTTTATTCATTGTTGAAGGGATATCAGCAGTACGCATCATCATAATGGAGATCATACCGTGAACGGCAGAAAACAACGCGTGAGACATATGACAGGCATTATCCGGGTTGGATCCGTTTTTCTTGATAATCTCATAGGTAGATTCATAAATCATCTCCTGGAATGATGAAAATTCTTTTTTCATCTGCCCTTTTCCACAGCATTGCATTCCCAAGCCAAACATCAGCTGATAATATTCCTTATTTTTAAAAGCAAAGTTCCAGTATGCATCCACTATCGCAACAAGCTGCTCTTCCGGAGTGTCATGCTTTTGCTGAGCTTTTAATAACTCTATATGGAGTTTGTGGAAACCATCTAATGAAATTTCAAATAAAATGGCTTCTTTATTTTCAAAATAATCATAAACAACGGGTGCACTATACTCAATAGCATCTGCAATCTTACGCATCGACAGTGAAGCCCAGCCTTCAGTTTTGGCCAAAGTGAATGCAGCCTGCAAAATATTTGCACGAATGGATTCTTTTTCTCTTTGACGACGTTCATGTAGGCCCATGATATTTTTTTTACTAACAGCGTTAGCAAAACTACAAACTTTTTAATATAACTTCCAAAGGATATTATGAGTTTTATGAGTTTGCCGGCTTTTTAAAGAAAAATAAATCAAAGGCTGGAAGCTGGAAGAATGGGAGCTGGAAGTTATTTCAGAGGTAAATAAATTGAATAATAGAATTTGACTATAACTATTTTTGAGTGTCTAATATCTTCCTTCCTCCAGCTTCCAACTTCCTTATTCTATTAAAAATGGAAATGTCTTCTTCGTAATTAATAAAAGAAATATCTATCTTTGCCCGTAAAGAAAAAAGGATATGAATACTCCATCAAATATGCTGGCACTAGGAACAAAAGCTCCGTTTTTTGAGCTTCCTAACCCGTCAAAAACAAATGAACTTCAGTCTTTGGAAGAGCTGAAAGGAGAAAAAGGTACTTTGGTTATCTTTATGTGCAACCACTGTCCGTTTGTTCTTCATGTGATCGATAAGATCAATGAATTATACGAAGATTATAATGAACAAGGAATTGAGTTTATCGCCATCAATGCGAATGATATTGAAAAATATCCGGCTGATTCTCCTGAAAAGATGATTGAATTTCAAATTGAAAGAAGATTTGATTTCCCTTATTTGTTTGATGAAAGCCAGGCAGTAGCTAAAGCTTATGATGCAGCATGCACACCGGATTTTTATTTCTTTGATGATAAACTTGATCTTGTATACAGAGGTCAGATGGATGATTCAAGACCGGGAAATAATAAAGATGTAACTGGTGAGGACTTAATTATTGCTTTTGAAAATCTTTTAGCAGGAGAACCACAGGAAGAAATTCAGAGACCAAGTATGGGATGTAATATTAAATGGAAATAAGTAATTGCCAGTTACGGTTTTTACTCATTTATAAATAATAGGGAGCTGCTCTTTTCAGAGTGGCTTTTTTTATGATATTTAGTTTTGTATAGCTATGTCTGGATTGCCGTGGAATAGAGGATTGCAATAGTTTAAATTATCCACAGAGTTTGTCACTCCGCAGGAGTCTCCGCAAAGTATTGTAAAGGTTAGCAAAATTAACTTTCATAAATCTGGATTCCTACGGAATGACAAATACAAAAAATGGTCTATTTATACACTTCGTCACTCGGTAAAAGTCTAAGAAAAGAGGGTTCAACATACTTTTAAAAACTTGCCTTACTCTTAGACTCTTTCTCAACCTTCAAATCTACATTGACTTTATTATCAGAATAATCCTTAATAAATTCAGAAGGTGTTTTCCCCGTATATTTTTTAAACATCCTGTTAAAATAAGTCACATTATTAAACCCACAGCTATAACTGCATTCCGAAATGGTTTTATCCTGAGCCATCAAAAGACAGGCTTTATTGATGCGGTAACGGTTCACAAATTCTGTAAAAGTAATTTGTGTGGCTTTTTTAAAGAAGTTACAGAAAGCCGGAAGTGTAAGATTGGCAAGCTTGGCTACATCTTCAATATTGATTTCCTTATCATAATGATGCTCCACGTAAGTGAAAATATTTTCCAGCCGTGTTTTATTCTTTGAAATAATGGTGTAGGGCATGATTTCTTTGTTCAGAAGATCATAATCCTCACATTTCGATAATTCAAAAAGAATTTCGAGCAGTAGAAGATATCTTTTATAGCCTTCCGATTCCAGCATCAGCTTCAGTTTGGGAAGCATGACTTTTTTTACTTTATGATGAAAATGAATCCCATATTTTGAAAGCTCCAACAAATTTTTGATGGATCTGGCTTCAATTTCCTGCTGTGGAAACTGGAGAATCTCTTCTTTGAACTGAAGAACAATTTCCTCATGAGGATCAATGGAATTTAATCCAAATCCGGAGTGGGGAATATTAGATCCTATTAATACAAGGTCTCCATTTGTATAATTGCTTTTATGATAACCAACATGGCGCGTACCATTCCCGGAAATAACACATACCAACTCGATTTCCGGATGATAATGATATTCCCACTTGAATTCTGAAATAGGAGAGTTATTGTGAATCGTACGGAATGAGCTCTTTTCATTGGGAATTACCCGTTCAAAAGTGACTTTCATTTAATTAATCATATTTAATCACTAAAAATACTAAATATATTAATATAGTTCAAATATTGATTTACTGTGTTAAATTATCGTTAACACAAATGCTTATATCTTAGCCGACAAGAAATAACCTGAATGAAAAATATCAACATCAAGGCCGTTTTATTTTTAAACTATTTTGTCTTCGCCATCCTTCTGAATTCTGTGGGAACAGTTATCCTGCAGGTGCAGCAGAATTTTGGGATTTCAAAATCTTCGGCCAGTGTTTTGGAGGGCTTCAAAGATCTTCCGATTGCTATATGTTCTTTCATTCTTGCTTCATTTCTTCCCAGAATAGGAATCAAAAATTCAATGCTTACTGCTTTGTTTTTGGTGAGCTGTATGTGTTTTGTGATGCCGTTTGCCAATGATTTCTGGTTCTTTAAATTATTATTTGCGATTGTAGGCGTTTCTTTCGCATTGATCAAAATATCAGTTTTTACTTCAATTGGTCTGGTAACGGAAACGGATAAGGAACATTCCAGTTTCATGGGATTTTTGGAAGGTTTTTTCATGATCGGAGTTTTGGCAGGAAATCTTCTGTTCAGCTTGTATATTGATGATCATAATCCAAAATCTACACAGTGGTTGAATGTTTACTGGGTGCTGGGAGGGCTTTCAACATTGTCGTTTTTGTTTTTATTCTTTTCAAAATTGAACGAAAAAGGTGCGAAAAGTGAAAAGACAGATTTGTTGGGAGATTTGAAAAACAGTGCCAGCTTGTTCAGTTATAAAAAAGTATTATGCTTTTTATTGTGTGCTTTCCTTTTTGTATTGGTAGAACAGAGTTTCCAGACATGGACACCTACTTTTTATAAAGAGATTTTAAAAGTTCCAACGTCCATGAGTATTCAGGCAGGAGCTGTTTTAGCTGGAGCTTTTGCATTGGGAAGATTCCTGTCCGGATTTTTCTCTAAAAAATTCAGCTGGATCTATGTCGTTTCTTTCTGTGTGATCGGTTTTGCTATAAGTTTGCTTTTGGTTTTGCCGTTGACTCATAATATCCATATTGATGCGGGTACAAACTGGCTGAATGCACCGCTTGTTGTGTATGTATTCCCTTTGATGGGCGGTTTGCTGGCACCTATTTATCCAAGTATTAATTCGGTAATTCTGGCTTCAATACCGAAATATTTACATAGTGCCATGTCCGGGTTGATTGTTGTTTTCTCAGCAATCGGAGGAACAATAGGTTCTATAATTACGGGGTTTGTATTTCAGGAATTTAGTGGGCAGCAGGCATTCTACCTTTCCCTGATTCCACTTTCATTGCTGATCACGTCTGCCTTTTTCATGAATAAATTAAAAATTAATCCTAAAAAATAAAAATGAGTAACCAGCTTTATATCAACGAAATTCAAAGTCTTTTTGACGATGTACAGAGATCCAGAATTTTTGAAGATCAGAAAATGATGACAGATGCTGTTCCTTTATTTCCTATTTCTGAAATTAATGAGAAATATATGATTGAAAAGGAAAAGAGCGGGTTTGATCTGAAAGATTTTGTAATGGCCCATTTTAATTTTTTAGGGGCAAGAGTTTCCATCCGTAGAGAAGATCATCTTCCTATTGGAGAACATATTGAAAAGTTATGGGATGAATTGACACGTACTGCTTATGAAGAAAAAGGAACACTTTTAAAGCTGCCAAAGCCATATATTGTTCCGGGAGGACGTTTCAATGAATTTTTCTACTGGGACAGCTACTTTATTATGCTGGGATTAAAAGCTTCCGGCAGAGTAGAAATGATGGAAAATATTATTGAAAACTGTTCCTATCTGATCCAAAATGTAGGTTTTGTTCCGAATGCAAGCAGAACCCACTTTTTAAGCAGATCACAGCCTCCCTATTTTTCTTTGATGCTGGACCTGCTTTTTGAAACAACGGATAAGAAAGAAATTTATACAAAATATCACGACACGCTGGAAAGGGAATATGCCTTTTGGATGAATGGTGAAGAATGGCTTGAAAATAATTCAGGTGTTAAAAGAGTGATCAAAACAAAGGATGGAGATATCCTGAACCGTTATTATGATGCAGAAAATGCACCACGTCCTGAAAGCTATCTGATCGATATTGAAGATCATGAACATGCTCCAGGTGATGAATTTTACAGAAATATAAGAAGTGCCTGCGAATCAGGCTGGGATTTTTCCAGCAGATGGTTTGCAGACGGAGAACATATACAGACGATAGAAACGCTGAACCTTGCAGAAGTAGATCTGAACTGCCTTTTATGGCATTTGGAAATGACTTTGGCAAAGTCTTCAGCACTTCAGAATCTGACAGAAAAAGAAAATTATTTTACTGAAAGAGCAGCAAGCCGAAGACAGATGATCAATAAATACTTCTGGGATGAAGACACTAAGATTTACAAAGATTATCACACAAAAAAAAACACAAAAACACCGTCTGAACATATTGCTGCTCTTTACCCTTTATTCCTTGGAATTGCAGATCAGGAACAAGCCGAAGCAGTAGCTCAGGCTGTTGCAGAAAAGTTCTTATATCCGGGAGGTTTGGTAACCACTACTAAAAAAACAGGTCAGCAGTGGGATCTTCCCAATGCATGGGCTCCTTATCAGTGGCTAGGTTTTAAAGCAATGAAGAATTATGGATTTGATGAACTGGCGGAGAAAATAAAAACCAACTGGTGCTCCAATGTAGAAAGGGTATATAAAAACACAGGAAAATTGATGGAAAAATACAATGCATTAGACACAGAAACAATAGCAGGCGGCGGGGAATACCCTAATCAGGATGGATTCGGTTGGACGAATGGAGTGTATTTACAATTACAACAAAACTGAAACTAACAATAAAAATAAGGCTATGAAGAAAAAATCCATCTTTTTAATCGCCGCAACAGCTACGTTATATTTTAATAATGCTTATGCCCAAGAAACTCCGCAGGATTCTGCCAAAGTTTCTTCAATCGATCAGATTGTTATTACCGGAAATTCAAATCCAAAGAAAAAAATAGAATCCAGTACAGCAATTTCTACTTTTAGTGCCAAAGAAATTCAAAAACAGAATCCTATCAGTGCTGCTGCATTATTGCAAAGAGTTCCGGGCTTTGCTGTGGAAACATCCGGTGGGGAAGTAGGGAACAACCTTTTTGCAAGAGGAATTCCTTCTGCCGGAGCTTATGAATTTGTACAAGTACAGGAAGACGGTCTTCCTGTTTTTGAAGACGGAGCACTTCAGTTTGCCAATGCGGATAATTTTTTCCGTGTAGACAATACGGTAAACCGTCTGGAAGCACTCAGAGGAGGATCGGGTTCTATTTATGCGAATAACTCCCCTGGAGGTCTTATCAATTTCATTACGAAGGAAGGTTCCAATGATTTTAAAGGAACTGCAAAACTCGAAACAAGTACTTACGGGCTGATGCGCACCGATGTAAATGTGGGGGGAGCTTTGGTTCAGGATAAATTATTTTTCAATGTCGGAGGGTTCTACAGAACCGATGATGGAATCAGAAAAACAGGTTTTAAAGCCAATAACGGAGGACAGATCAGAATGAACCTGAAATATGTCTTTGATAAAGGCTATGTAAAAGTTTATTACAAAAAACTGGATGACAGAAATACATTCTTCCTTCCTATTCCTTTGGTGCAAAATGGAAATAAACTGAAGGGATTCCAGGGATTTGATCCTAACTATGGAACCTATAGCTACAGAACAATCAGCCAGCTGAATATTCCACAAGCGGGAGGAGGTTTCTTCAACAGAAATCTTGAAGATGGGATTCATCCGAAAGTAGATGTATTAGGTGCTGAATTTAAGTATGATCTTGGAAATAATATTACTGTATTGAATAAAACCAGATATACCAATATCAATATGAATTACACGGGTATTTTCCCGGCAGGCGGGCCGCAAACGGCAGCAGACTTCGCTAAAAGCAGCGGAATAAACGGCAGTAACTATCAATATTCATTAGTGAGCAATGGCACGGTAGTGAATCCTGCCTATGTACAAAAACTGGGATTCTGGGCAATTGACAAACAGATGAATAATTTTGTCAATGATTTACAGTTTAACTATAAATTCGATAAAGGAAATGTAACTGCAGGTTTTTATAAATCCAACTGGAAGTCTCATCAATACTGGAACTGGAGTAATATTTTGACCACAGCAACAGACAGACCTGAATTATTAAATTTGGTAGACTCTTCTCTTAGCCCTTCAGATAACGGATATTCCAAAACTTATAATGGAGTTGCCAATATGACATTTTTACAGAGAGATACTCAGACTCAGGGAAGTTTAAATGATCTTTATGTAAATTTAGATTATAATATTACCGATGCATTAAGTGTAAATGGAGGTCTTCGTTACAGCCATGATTATTATAAAGGGAATTTTGTCAATACAACAACTTCCAATTTAAATAACTCAACGTTAACAACTGATGGAACACATGGCTTTAATACAACAACAGCTGATGATAATATGAGTGTACTTGGAAATAAATATACCTACTGGAATTATAACATAGATAAGGTTTCTTTTACATTAGCAGCTAATTATAAAATCAATAGAGAAAATGCAGTATATGCTCGTTTTTCCAATGGTTTCAGATCTCCGAATGAAGAAGCATATTATAATTATTTTTCCAACCCTACACCTGATAAACCTTTAAAATCGGTAACAACTAATCAGTTAGAATTAGGATATAAATATTACTCGCGCACCTTTGATATCGCAGTGATTCCGTTCTATTCTACATTGAAGAACCTGTCATTTACAGATATTTTTTCTGATGGGAAATCCGAAAATACTTTTGCTAATACAGAAAATTATGGGGTTGAATTAGAAGGTTACGCTCGTTTATTTAATAATATTTTAGAAGTTGCATTCAATGGAACAATTCAAAGTCCGAAATACAAAAACCTTGAAGCCGGAAGTCTTCTTGAAGGAAATGTAGTAAGAAGAATGCCGAAGTTCTATTTCAATATTTCTCCGGCAGTCAATATCACTAAATCATGGAGAGCATATGTAAGCATGAATTATTATGGAAAACGTTTCCAGGATGAACTGAATGTTCAGACATTACCTTCTTTCACAGAATTTGGAGCAGGAATGTCTTATCAGTTAGGTAAAATACGTTTTGCTGTGGATGGAACGAATATTTTTAATACCATCGGTATTACTGAAGGTGATCCAAGAGCCGGTTCACCAACCGGAGATGGTATTATCATGGCAAGACCTATCATGGGCGCAGCAGCCAGAGCTTCCATCACTTTAGATTTCTAAAACTCTATTTCTTTATAAACAATAAAACCGCCGGAACTTAGTTCTGACGGTTTTTATTTTTTTATTTCCCTGAATATTTCTCTTTCGGAAATTCTTTATTTCCGGTTTTATTAGGAGTTAAAGCGATGTGCTTGATGTCTTCAATAGAGTTTAAATAACTGGGTTTAGATTTCTTTATTTTATTAGAGTAAGTCTTTACACAATATCGAATATCATTACTAGTCAGAAACACGCTCACCCTAATACACTCAAACTCTCTAACGTTGAACTCCAATTTTCTATTTCAAAAACGGATTATACTGTTTTTCAAAACCAATTGATGTAGGATTCCCATGCCCGGAGAAGACCTGAGTATCGTCATTCAAAATGAAAAGCTTCGTTTTAATACCATTGATCAGCTGATCATAATTTCCTTTGTATAAATCTGTTCTGCCGATACTGCCTTCAAAAAGAACATCACCGGAGATCATGAACTTCTGATTTTCATTGTGATAAACAACGCTTCCCGGAGAATGTCCCGGAACGTGGTAGATCTTAAATTTCTCTCCATCAAGATCAAGCTCATCTCCCTCTTTTATATACTCAACTTCAACTTTTACAGGATTTATCTGAATTCCGAATCTTATCCCGCTGGCCTGGAGCATATCCAATACTTCCTGATCTTCCTCATGCATGCTTACAGGAACTTTAAAAGTGTCAAAAGCCCACTGAAGCCCGAAAACATGATCAATATGAGCATGCGTCAGAAGGATCTTCTGAACTTTTAATTCCTTCTCAGTAATGAAATTTGAAATCGCCTGAGTTTCCTGAGCATTCATATTTCCCGGGTCAATCAGCCAGGCATTTTTATTTTCATTATAGATGATATAGGTGTTTTCGCTCGCAAAGTTGAATACGAAACCTTGAATCTGAAGCATATCTGAATATTTTTTATTCAAAAATACGATATTATTAAGAAAATGGCTATTTTTCGTTATCTTCGTCATAATGAAAACTTTGCGAATACTCTTACTTTTTTTGAGCGGAATGGTTTTTGGACAAAAGATCCAAAGTGTTCAGCTGTTCAATCCCCAGACGAATGATGAAACCCCTGTTATTAAGATGGGCGAACAATTGGTTTTAAGTTTTGATGATCTTACCAATGGCAGCCAGATCTACCGGTATACCATCAAGCATTATGACAGAAACTGGAATGATGATAATCTGTTTTTTACAGAATTTGCCAATGGCAGCATGAACGCGCTTCTTGATCAGTTTCAGTATTCCTTTAATACATTACAGGCATATACTCATTATAAGTTAGTATTTCCGAATGATAAAATACAGCCTAAGATCTCCGGTAATTATGAAATTATTGTCTATCTTGATTCTGCAGATAAACCTCTTTTCAAAAGAAGATTTTATCTGGTGGAAGATATGACCACTCTGGCTTTAAATATTTCAAGGTTTGCTGATGCAAGAAATCCTAATCTGAACCAAAGGGTAGAAGTGAATGCCTCTCCAAAAGGAGGAGATATTTCTTCCAATGTTAATTCTATGACGTTGAATGTGATGCAGAACAACAACCCGAATATGATGATTGCGAGCCAGAAACCAAGCACTGTTTTAGGAAATCAGCTGCTATTTCAACAGATGAATCTTGTATTTCCGGGAGATAATGAATTCTACTATTTTGATAATAAGAATATGAACATGGCTGCGGATATGGTTCGTGCCACAGAAATAAAAGATGATGTTAACCAAACCTATCTTCATCCCGTTTGGGCTTTTCCTTTAAATTACCAATATCAGCCTGATGTAAACGGAGCATGGTATTACAGAAGAAATGATCTGGGAAGAGAAAGAGACGCAGAAAGAGAAGGAGATTATTCATGGGTGCATTTCTACCTGGAATCAGATCCGGTGGATAAAGATATTTTTGTTTTGGGAGGATTTAATAATTTCCAGCCGAGTAAAGAAAATCAGATGCAGTATGATCCGGCGAGTAAACAATATGTTGCTAAAATATATCTTAAACAAGGTTTCTATAACTATGTTCTGGTAACAAGAGAAGGGGATGGGCCATTGAACTTCGGGGAAGTAAACGGAAATTTCTGGCAGACAGAGAACTTGTATCAGGCTTTTCTTTATTATGCTCCTTTCGGAAGAAACTATGACGGCTTAATGGGATATGGGGAGTTCAGAACCCCGATTGCAAATAAGCGCTGATAAATAGCTTAAATATAAAGCCATTTATCATAAAATAATGGCTCATACAATTGACTGTCTTTTTTAGATGGTCTTTTTTTATAAATATTATCCGGTTTTAATAATAATACAATATAATGCACTACATAGTGAAAAATATAATTCATAAAAAATCTGTTTTAATGAAAATATTTTAATATTAATTCATTATTTATATAAAATTATTTTTAAATTATTTTCTTTGTTTTAAAATCATTATTGTGTTTTATTTATTGATTTATAATATCAATTGAATTTTATTCATCTAATTGTGAATTTTATTGTTAAAAGTTTATAAATTCGTTTTCACAATCAAAAATATTATTATGAAAATGAAATTTATCTTAGCAGCAAGCTTAGCGACCTGCTCTTTTGCTTTTGGGCAAAACACACCATCAAAATTAGTTCCGGGTAAAAGCGGATTACACGCAGAATTTATGCGATTCGAAAAAAATGGTCCTGATTTTCAGGGCAGCCCGGTTCTGTTTGACGAGACTTCCCAGAGACTTTCAACCGGACAAGCCCGTAAATTGGGATTAGAAAAAGACAGACTGGGTTTTGAAACACACCGTTTCCAGCAAACCATCAATGATATTCCTGTAGAATATGGAATGATGGCTGTACAAACCAAGAATGGCAAAATTGTAGGTGAATCAGGAAAATGGATTCTTAATATTCCGCAAAAAGTCGGAAAAAAAGCCAATATTTCTGAGGGTATTGCATTGCAGAATGCTTTGTCATTCATCGGAGCAGATTCTTATAAATGGCAGAACAAAGAAGAAGAGGAATTTCTTAAAAAAGAATCCAATGATATTAATGCAAGCTTTGCTCCGAAAGGTGAGCTGGTATATTATTCTGATCCTGATGAGGAAAAGCTGAATGATCTGAAACTGGCTTATAAATTTGATATCTATGCAGAAAAGCCATTAAGCCGCCAATATGTTTTCGTAGATGCTAAAAATGGAAAAATTCTGGGAGTAGACGCCATCATCCATGAAGTGAATGCTCCGGGAACAGCTACAACAGGATACAGTGGAAACAGAAATATTGTGGCAGACTCTTATAACGGAAGCTATAGGCTTAGAGAAACAGGAAGAAATGGTGGTACTGCCGTAGAAACCTATAATCTGAGAAAAGGGACCAGCTACTCAACAGCGGTAGATTTCACAGATACGGATAATGTATGGAATAATGTAAATGCTAATAAAGATCAGTATGCTACAGATGCCCATTGGGGAGCAGAAATGACTCTGGATTATTACTACTCAAAATTCGGAAGAAAAAGTATTGACAATAATAATTTTGCTATAAAATCATATGTTCATTACTCTACCAATTATTTTAATGCATTCTGGGATGGTGCCAGAATGACCTACGGAGATGGAAGCTCTACTACAAACGGTGGAAAACCGCTTACAGCTCTTGATGTATGTGGACACGAAATTACCCACGGATTGACTTCGAAGACAGCAAATCTTGCCTATCAAAGAGAATCGGGAGCCTTAAACGAAGGTTTTTCGGATATTTTTGGAAACAGTATAGAACGCTGGGCAAGACCTACACAGGCAAGCTGGAAACTAGGAGAAGATTTCAGCTATCCTATCAGAGATATGTCAAATCCTAATGCTTACAGCCAGCCGGATACTTATTTGGGAACTTACTGGAAAGCTACTACTACATCCGGATGCGCTACGCCTAGCCAATCGAATGATTATTGCGGAGTTCACACCAATTCAGGAGTTCTTAATTTCTGGTATTATTTATTGGTAACAGGAGGATCAGGAACTAATGATAAAGGTTTTGCTTATAATGTTACCGGTATTGGTCTGGATAAAGCGGGAGCAATTGCGTACAGAACATTAACGTCTTACCTTACGTCCGGTTCTACTTATGCCAATGCCAGAACATATTCTCTCCAGGCAGCAGCAGACCTATACGGATCGGGTAGTAATGAAGTAACTCAGGTTATCAATGCATGGAATGCAGTGGGTGTTGGCGGAGGAACTTCTCCGGCAGGACTTATAGCAGGAGCCAATGCTTCTCCTTTTACAATCAGTCCGAATCCGGCCACAGACAAGTTTACGGTAAACTTTGAAGGAAAAGCAGGAAAAGGAACTGTAGAGTTGATAAGCTTAACAGGTAAGAGAGAAATTTCCGAAAAAGTAAATATGACAGACGGAATGAATAAGCTTGAGCTGCAGCTTCCGTCCAATATGCTTCCAGGAGTTTATATCGTAATGGTAAACGGAGAAAAAGCAGGAAACCTGATTAAAAAGTAAACCAAATCTTTGATATATTTTAACGAAAAGGCCACAAGAAAAATACTTGTGGCCTTTTATATTTTTTAATAAATGAATTACACGAGATAGAAGTCATTCAGTTTTTCTTCACAAAGAATTTTGACCACATCAATCCAACGGTCTTCATCATTCAGACATGGAATGTAGTGGAAATTTTCACCACCGCCGTGCATGAACTGTTCTTTCCCTTCTACGGAAATTTCTTCCAGAGTCTCAAGACAGTCTGAAACAAACGCAGGACATACGATGGCCAGGTTTTTTATTCCTTTTTTACCAATTGTTTCCAACGTTTCATCGGTATAAGGTTCAATCCATTTATCTTTTCCTAATCTTGACTGAAAAGAAACAATTGTCTTTTCCTTCGGAAGTCCCATTTTAGCAATAACTGCTTCTGTGGTTTTATAACACTGATGTCTGTAGCAGTAAGCATTGTGGGTATCCACTTGGCTGTTGATGCAGTTCGCATCATCAATTTTACAGGTATTTGAAGGATCTGTTTTATAAAGATGTCTTTCCGGAACACCATGATAAGAGAACTGAAGGGCGTCAAAGTTTTCAGGAAGTTTTTCCTTAATGCTTTCCGCAAGACAGTTGATGTAAATATCTCTGTTATAGAAAGGCTGGATATAATTGATTTTTACCTTAGGAAATTTCTTTTTTCTTACTTCTTCCGCCTTTTCGATAACCGTTTCAGTAGTACTCATTGCATACTGAGGATATAAAGGGAAAAGAACGATCTCGGAAATCCCCTGATCTACCAGTTTTTGAATCCCGGTCTCAATGCTCGGTTCAGCATATCTCATCCCGATTTCCACCGGAACATCCACCACTTTCTGAAGTTTTTTCTGAATCTTTTCAGTAATAACAATCAATGGAGAACCTTCATCTGTCCAAACGGTTTTATAGGCTTCTGCAGATTTAGCAGGTCTTGTTTTCAGAATAATTCCCTGAACAAGCAGTGAACGAAAGATCCAGCGGTAATCGATTACTCTTTCGTCCATCAAAAATTCATCAAGATATTCCTTTACATCGTTTACGGCTGTAGATCTCGGCGATCCAAGATTCACCAGTAAAATTCCTTTATTATTCAATATTTTAAATTTTATTATGAAACAGAAATTGCAAAATCTGTTACTAATTCTGATACTTTGGCAAAGGTATTACTTTCGGCTAAGCCATCATCATTAAACTTACCTTTTATGCCTTTTATTAATACCTGATGACGCTCTTCAGTTCTTGCTCCAAGCGTTTTCAAAAGCAATAATAATTCTTCGTGACCTTTTTCTCCACTGGCAGAAGCTGTAATCACAGCAACCGGCTTTTCAGAAAAAACCGTAGTGGAAACACACCATTCCAGCAGATTTTTTAACCTGCTTGGAATACTGAAAATGTATTCAGGAGTAGAAAAGACAATACCGGCTGACCGGCTGATCATTTCTCTGATTTTAAGTATTTCCTCAGGCGTGTCAGAGTCCGTTAATGAAGGGTCAAAATGCGGGAGGAGAGAAAGATCATCATACATCCGAAAATTAATAGCAGGATGGGCATCCAAAACCTGTTCTATTAATTTCTGATTACTGGAATGTCTTGAAGCACTTCCAATGATTACTAAAATTTTCTTTCCGTCACGCATCAGATCATCCGATTATCCGTTTACCGCTTCCACTTTCTCTACTAAATCCGGAACGAATTGTTTTAAAATATTTTCAATTCCGTTTTTCAATGTAGCTGTAGAACTTGGGCATCCCGAACACGCTCCTTGTAAAAGCATTTTTGCTGTTTTGTTTGCTTCATCATATTCCATTAAAGAAATCTTTCCGCCGTCATTTTCTACTGCAGGAGCAACATATTCATTCAAAATGTCAGAAATTCTTTGCTCATCTTCCGTATAATCTCTGTTGATGATTTTTTCAACAGGATTTTCATGTTTCTGAGGTTCAATTTTTGAAATTTCACCGCCATTCTGAAGATATTCTGCAATAAGAGCACGAACGGTCATCATTACCTGATGCCATTCTACAGAGTTGTCTCTTGTAACTGCTACAAAATTATCAGAGATGAAAACTTCGGTGGCAAAATCAAACTCCTTGAAAATTGCCTGTGCCAAAGGAATTTCCTCTGCTGCTTCTTTCGATTTTACTTCCACAAAACCATCCATCAGTAATTTATTCGAAACGAATTTCATTACATTCGGGTTCGGTGTCATTTCAGCATAAATCTGATACATTTCTTTTTTCTTCTGAAGATAAATTCTCGGATTAGCCAGTAATTCATCCTCAATTACGTTTTTCAGGCTCTCAGCAACATGTTCCCATTCAATGGTATCCTGCTTGGCCACAGCAACAAAATTAGCCGTAATGAAAATTCTTTCCACAAACGGATAATTGAAAAGTTCCTGTGCTAAAGGAATTTCTGAGATATCTGAATTTCTGTCCAGCTCCAAAGACCCCGGGATGAGATTGTAATCTGCAACAAATTTCATCACTTTTGGGTTTTCAGTTGGTTCTATAAGTACGGTACGCATTTTTTCGTTAAATTTGAGATACAAAAATACGCATTAGAAGTCAGAAGCTGAAAATTGGGAATTAGATTTTTGCTATCACTGTAATTTAGAAGTTAGATACCGGCAATTATAAGATAGTATTTTATGATTTTCAGATGGACTCATTTTCAAAATTTCAAATTAATATTATGGCACTTATAAAAAAACTTTTAGGAAAAGCACCACAAATCGGAGAGAATACGTTTTTGGCTGAAACAGCAACTATCATTGGAGATGTTACGATGGGAAAGGATTGCAGCGTTTGGTATAATGCTGTGATTAGAGGAGATGTACATTACATTAAAATGGGAGACAAAGTAAATGTTCAGGATAATGCGATGTTACATTGTACATATCAGAAACATCCTTTGAACATCGGAAATAATGTTTCAATAGGACATAATGCGATTGTTCACGGCTGTACAATCAAAGATAATGTACTGATCGGGATGGGAGCAATTGTTATGGATGACTGTCTGGTAGAAGAAAATTCAATTGTAGGTGCAGGTTCGGTAGTTACACAGGGCACTCATATTAAATCCGGCGAAGTCTGGGGAGGTGTTCCTGCAAAAAAAATTAAAGATATCAATGCCCAGTTATTGGAAGGTGAAGTGAACAGAATTGCAGATAATTATGTAAAATATTCTTCCTGGTACAAAGAGAATGTGAAAGATCATCAGTTGTAGCCTGTAATTGGTTCTGTAAATACAAAACGCTTCGTCCTGAGACGAAGCGTTTTTCGATTTGATATTGAACCTTTGCTTTATTTTTAATTATTATCCGGTGTGATCAGCCTGATCTTACCTTTGATACACTTTAATGAGGTAGGGGGCATAATCATCACACAGTTGGACATAATATTATATTTTTCGTTAAAAAGCCTTACTTTATCCGTGTATTCATTGACTCTTGCTAAAAAAGTAGTTTCAATTTTTTTAGGATAAGCAATGTATTGCTCAGGTCCACCACAGGATTTTACACCCATCGGGGCAAAAGCCCATTCACTTGCATCCGTGCATTTTTCTCCGGAGACTTCTGATTCAATAGATGCTTTTAATTTATCCAGCTGCGCCTGATCATATTTCTGACTCTCTTCATCAACAGGTCTGTTGGCGATATCAACAGGAAGATTAGTATTGAGATTTTTGGACGTATTACAAGAAACAAGAGTTAATGTAGTACAGAATACTATTACAGGGATGTGGAATAAAATTTTTTTCACAATAAACTTTTTTCTTTTTAAGAATTTTCAAAACTTATGCCAAGGTAAGAAATTCAAATTCATTTTCCGTATTTTTGACAGCGATGAACAATCATTTTTTTGACTTAATAGAGTACACCAACAGAAGCGTTTTTCTGACCGGGAAAGCCGGAACAGGAAAAACCACCTTTCTTAATGATTTTGTAAAACGGACAAAGAAAAAGCATATAGTAGTAGCTCCCACGGGAATTGCGGCTATTAATGCAGGTGGAGTTACCATCCATTCCATGTTCGGGTTACCACTGAGAACCTTTCTTCCTACTACAGAAAGGATAGATACCAGTTTGGCTAACAATATTGCTGATCTGATGCCTCATTTCAAATATCGGAAAGACAAACTTAAACTTTTGAGAGAAGTAGAAATCATTATCATAGATGAGGTTTCCATGCTGAGAGCCGATGTTCTGGATATGATGGATTTTTCATTAAGGTTTATCAGAAGGAATAATCAAAGATTTGGAGGTGTACAGATGCTGTTTATCGGAGATTTATATCAGCTTCCGCCTGTGGTGAGAGATGAGCACATTCTGAAAATGTATTATAATTCACCATTCTTTTTTGATAGTCATGCGATTAAGGAAATTCCGATTGTTACCATAGAACTTACAAAAGTTTACAGACAGTCTGACCAGAACTTTCTCGAAATTCTGAATGCCATCCGTGACGGGGATGTTGATAATATAGATTTTGACGTTCTGAATGAAAGGTATGACCCTGACTTTAATATGGGGAAAGAGTCCTATGTTTATCTGTGTTCCCATAATAAAATGGCAGATGAGATCAATCAGGAAAAACTGGCTGAGATTAAAATAGATGCTCAGACCTATGAAGCCAAACTTGTAGGAGATTTTAAAGAAAACCAGTTTCCAAATGAGCAGTTTTTAGAATTGAAAATTGGGGCTCAGATTATGTTTATCAGAAATGATGTTTCCGGAGAAAAAAAATACTTTAACGGAAAACTAGGAGAGATTATTGGGTTGGAAGAAAATGAAATCCGGGTTGTACTGGATGAAAGCGAGAGAGAAATTGTAGTTAAAAGGGAAACCTGGGAACAGAAAAAATATTTCCTTGATACAGATAAAACCATACAGGAAGAAGTTTTGGGAAGTTTTGAACAGTTCCCTATAAAACTGGCTTGGGCTGTTACCATCCATAAAAGTCAGGGATTGACGTTTGATAAAGTAATCATAGATGCCGGAAAAAGTTTCACTGCCGGTCAGGTGTATGTAGCTTTATCCCGTTGCAGAACATTGGAAGGAATTGTTTTAAAATCAAAGATCACCCCTGAAGTTATTTTTAAAGACAACAGGATTCTGCATTTTCATACGGATACTATTGCAAATGATCATGTAGAAGCGATCCTGAATCAGGAAAAATATGATTACAGCATCAGAAAAGTGCTTCGTACACTGGATTGCTTATGGTTTTTAAAAGAAGTTGAAGAATGGAATAACCTTTCCATTGTAACTAAAAATCTAGACCACGTTAAAGCCAAGCAGCTTTATCTTCAATTAAAACATGAGGCTGTGAATCTCGGTAAGATTTTTGAAAAACTGGAACGTGTAATTTTCCAGAAGGTTAATAATTTTATTGAGCAGAAAGAAGAATGGTCGGAGATTGAAAACAAATCAAAAGGAGCAGTCAATTTCTTCTTTACGGAAACCAGAAACAAAATTTTCGATCCTTTGAAAGAATTTTATGCAGAAATCAAAGGAGCAAAGGGTTTAAAACAATATAATGAAGAATTCAAAAGCTGGCTGGAAGATATAGAAGAATACCTGAACAGTCTGAGAGACATTCATCTTCTTGAAACTAAACTTTTAGATGAAAAAAATGATAAAGAGATCAATCTGAAAATTGCAAAAGTTCCATCACAGGTGCTGACCTTCCAATTGTTTGAACAAGGGAAAACCATTGGTGAAATTGCTTTGGAAAGAGGTTTGGTAAAAGAAACAGTAATCGGACATCTTGCCAAATTTGCAGAACAGGGCTTACTGGATATTTCAAGAGTTATTACATCAGATAAGATCAAAACTTTTGAAAATGAATTCTACAAAAATCCACACGAAACACTTACAGAATGGAAGAATGCGCTGCCAAGTAATTTTGAGTTTAATGAGATCAGAATTCTGCTCAACCATTATAATTACAAAAAGGAAAAGAACTCATAAGAATTCTTTTCCTGCTTATATTAGAATTAATTAAGGATACATTGCATTGATTGTATTAATATCCCCGGTGGTAAAGCCGGTTCTGTTATACGTAAAGCTTGTATTGTTAGCTCTTTTTATTGTAGGAAGTCCGTTTTTTGAATAAGATGTAGGCCAATACATCATTACAGAATTGATGTTGAAAGGACCTATATCTGTACCAGAGTTATAAATATTGAAGTTATATGCCTGCCCGCTCTGGATATTATCCCAAAGGATCATTACATACTGATCTCTGTCTTTACGCGTATGCTCATGATAAAGTCCTACGGTATGCCCCATTTCATGGATGACAGATCCCACTGAAATATATTGGTCCAGAGATACGGTTTGTTTGCCGCCCTGATAACCTATATGAGCCCAACCGTCTGAACCGGATGAACTTCCGAAGATAAATTCCACATAATTGGATTGGTTGGTACGAGGAATCCATTGTGTATTGGTTTTGGAATTGTACTCATTAACAGCCGTCGTAATTTTATTGGCATTAATAGAACCCATATTGCTGGCAACCGTATAGTAAATTTTACCTCCGGGCCATCTTGAGAAGCTTGCTCCTCCTTTCTCGGCCGTGTTACCCTCTGAAAGCTGTTTGTCTGAAAGTACAATATCCCCCTGGAAAAAATTCATTCCATTTTTTCTCTCATACATGATGGACTGGCCATTCAGTTCTCCTTTTTTTAGATTTTCAATTTGAGCCGACTCTTTTTGAGCTTCTCCTGAGATCTCTTCATTGTTTTTACTGCAAGAAGTCAATACAACAGCAACAATAAAGCTTGTAAAAATGGTTTTACCTGTTAAAAATTTCTGATTTTTTTTGTTCATAATAATATTTTTTGATGGTGTTAAAAATTATTTCAGTGAATTGGTGTTTATGATACGAATGTAATATTTATTTCCCATTTTAATGAATTATTAATGTTAAAATATGTAATTTTTTAAGAATAAATAAATTTCATTCTCTTCTCTGATAAGGTCAATAGGATGCTGAGCGGAGGGAAGATAAAAAAGGTTCTGACTATAAAAGAGTCAAAACCCATGTTTGTTGAAGAAAAAAAAATGTATTGAATTTTAATAGGTTAAAGTCTTGAATAATATTGATAGTGAAAATATTGAGCACACCGAAGATAATAAGAGCTTGTAATCAGCTGATCGATTTCATCAACAAGTGTATTCATTTTTTTTGTTCGATCAATTTTTGCCTGTCCAAGAGACTCGAAGTCAATTTTACTTTCATCTTCAATTATTTGTCTTAAACTTTGTATATAAAGAGCTTTTTGCTTTGAAATATCATAAGGATCTGCATTATCTTGATTTTCTTTATCTAGTGAATACAGATAAAGAAAATATTCAGCATATCCCGGAATTCTCATATCCTGATGACTAAAATAAGTGCCTCCATATGCAATATAGCCATATATTGAATTGATATTAGAGAAAATATTAATAAGTTTTTGCCGCTGTTCTGTATATTTTTCAATCCCATTTCGCTGCTTTAAAAAATAGGAGTACAACGTAAAATAGCGGTCCTGACCGACTTCGCTTCCAAATTCCGCATTGTTACCAAAACAAAAATAAAGCTCATCCGGGTTATCAGGAAGATCATTAAAAAATTCTGGATGTTTATCTATTAATGCATTGAAACCCTTTTTGGTGTATCTGATAGTATCATCTGTATTTGTAGTGATAATTATAGTATCCAATTGAGTGTAATATTTTGAATTAGCATTCTTTTCAGAAGCTTCCTGTTCAGTCTTTTTAGGATTGCAACATGCTAAACATCCTAGAGAAAGCAGAGTGATAAAGTTTTTTTTCATGGAATAGTTTATATCCAAATATATTAATGAAAAGTGAAAGTTTGATTATAAAATTGAGCTTAAAGAGAAATTTTTTATTGCTTCCGATGGTTCTGTAAATTTTTAATACTCGGCTACTGTAAAATTTAATGAATCAGATAATAATGCTATAAATTTTTCCTGGCATATTTCAATTGTTTTCCAATAGTTTTTCCCTGAAATGATCGATCGGTTTTATTAATTACAAAAAGTAACTAATGCAGTTTTTATGTGTTAAATTTGTTTGGTTTTTTAAGACCCAAATTTAGAATTATGAAAAATTTTGAAATTTCTGTTTTAGACCTTGCACCGGTAAAGCAGGGAAAAAGCATTCATGATACCTTTCAGGACAGTTTGTCTCTGGCCAATCATGCTGAGAATTTAGATTATAAAAGATTCTGGCTGGCCGAGCATCACAATATGGAAAGTATCGCAAGTTCTGCAACTTCGGTTCTGATTGGTTTCATTGCCAACGGAACAAAAAAAATAAGAGTAGGTTCAGGAGGTGTTATGCTTCCTAATCACAGTTCACTGATTATTGCTGAACAATTTGGAACCCTGGAATCTCTTTTTCCCGGAAGAATTGACCTTGGAGTGGGAAGAGCTCCGGGTACAGATGGACTGACAGCTCAGGCATTAGGAAGAAATCCAGCCATCATCAATGAACAGTTTCCAAGACAGATTCTGGAACTTCAAAGATATTTTTCCAAAGAAAATTCGGATGCGATGGTTCGTGCTATTCCCGGAGAAGGACTGGATATCCCATTATATATTCTCGGGTCAAGTACAGATAGTGCATGGCTGGCAGCAGAATTAGGCTTACCATATGCTTTTGCAGGACATTTTGCTCCTGAACAGATGGAAATGGCTTTTAAGATCTACAGAGAACATTTTGAACCTTCAAAATATTCAGATAAACCCTATATTATAGCTTGTGTGAACGGAGTTGCTGCAGAAACATCTGAAGAAGCACATAAAATCTCCACTACTTTATTTCAGGCATTCATTAATATTGTAAGAAATGACAGAAAGCCTTTTGCGCCGCCGGTAGACGATATGGACGAGATCTGGTCGCCTATGGAAAAATCAATGGTCCTTCAGAAATTAAGATATACTTTTATCGGTGATCAGTCCGAAATTCGGGAGAAACTTAAAGATTTTCAGGAAAGATTCAAGGTGGATGAGCTTATGATTAATTCCCATATTTATGATCATCAGAAAAGATTGAGATCTTATGAAATTTTCAGAGAGGCTGC
Organism: Chryseobacterium sp. Tr-659; assembly: GCF_011752975.1. Taxonomy (GTDB): domain Bacteria; phylum Bacteroidota; class Bacteroidia; order Flavobacteriales; family Weeksellaceae; genus Chryseobacterium. The sequence goes on from NZ_VWWP01000001.1 coordinate 372,280, forward strand.
CAACTCATTATCCAAAGCGTAATAAACCATTCATATTAATTGGCAGATGCTTATTTTTATGAGTATCTTTGCACAAATAAAAAGTAAAAATGTCCGATATTAAATTAAATACTATTCCTGAGGCTATTGAAGACCTTAAAAATGGTAAAATAATCATAGTAGTAGATGATGAAGACAGAGAGAATGAAGGAGATTTTCTTTGTGCGGCAGAACTGACAACGCCGGAAATTATCAATTTTATGGCACTTCACGGAAGAGGGCTGATCTGTATGCCGCTTCCTGAAAAAAGATGTGACGAGTTGGGGCTTGAAGTAATGGTAAGCAGAAGCAGCGACCCTAAAGAAACGGCTTTCACAGTTTCTGTTGACCTTTTAGGAAACGGAACTTCTACCGGAATTTCTGCAGGAGACAGAGCAAAAACAATTTTGGCACTGATGGATGAAAAATCCAAACCTACAGATTTCATGAGACCTGGTCATATTTTCCCGCTTCGTGCAAGAAAAGGAGGGGTTTTAAAAAGAGCCGGACATACTGAAGCTGCTATCGACCTAACTCATCTGGCAGGCCTGAAAGAAGGTGGAGTAATCTGTGAGATCATGAACGAAGACGGAACTATGTCTCGTCTTCCTGAGCTTCACGCATTCGCACAGAAACATGATATGAAGATTGTTTCTATTGAAGATCTGATTCACTATCAACTTAAAAAAGGAAACCTGGTTGAAAGACTTGAAGAGAAAAAAGTAAAAACGCACTACGGTGAGTTTGATTTTTATGCTTTCAGAGAGACTTCCAATGAGCAGATCCACTTTGCCATAACAAAAGGGACATGGACTGTTGATGAGCCTGTTCTGGTAAGAGTACAGTCTTCAGATTCTTATTTTGATGTATTAACAAGATTGAACAACGGTGAAAAGCCTTTATTGGAAAAAGTAACCAGCATGGTGAATGAAGCTGGAAAAGGAGCTATCATTTTTATCAATAACGTTTCCAATTCCGAAAATACATTGAGAAAACTCCAGCAGTTCCTGAACTATCAGGATGGCCAGGAGCAGCACCCTACTTTAGCGTACAACTACCGAGATTATGGTATCGGAACACAGATCTTAAAGAATTTAGGAATCAACAAGTTTAAAGTAATCACTCAAAATCCTAATATCAAACCTCAGGTTGGAGGATATGATGTAGAGGTAACGGAGATGGTTCAGTTATAAGATTGAAATGTTACAATAATTTTGTTTATTGTAATGTGATTAACAAAAAAGGTTTAGAATTTTCTAAACCTTTTTTATTTTTAAACCATATTGTATTAATCAAGTAAAGTAATCTCATCAAAATTTCTGAAACCATTCAGGAAATCCTTAACCATCATTCTTTTTTTTCCTTCTAACTGAAGTTCCAGCGGGTAATAAATTCCGTCTTCTGTATGGATCCTGAATTCATTCTTTGAAATTTCGAGCGTACCAGGAGTCTGTTCATGGTCTGCAAGTTCGAATTTTCCACTGAATATCTTTAATCCTTTTACTTCATCACCGATTTTTAAAGTAGTAAATGCTGCCGGATAAGGAGACATTCCAAGAATGAACTGATGAACGGTTTTTGAAGGTGAATTCCAATTGATTTTAGTATCTTCTTTAAAAATTTTATATGCATTTTTAGGATGCTCCACCTGTGGCTGAGGTTTTTCCTCGATCGCATTGTCAGCAAGTCCATCCAATGTTCTGACAACTAACTTTGAGCCCATTTTCATAAGTCTGTCATGAAGGCTTCCTGCATTTTCATCAGGTAAAATTTCTATTTCTTCCTGAAGAAGAATATTTCCTTCATCAATTTTTTCATTAATAAAGAAAGTAGTTGCACCGGTTTTTTCTTCTCCGTTAATTACTGCATAATTGATAGGGGCTGCACCTCTGTAATCCGGGAGTAAAGATGCATGAAGATTGAAGGTTCCCATTTCAGGCATTTCAAAAAGAACTTTAGGCATCATTCTGAATGCAACCACAACAAAAACATCAGCATCAAGCTTTTTGAGCTCTTCTAAAAATTCAGGATTTCTTAATTTTTCCGGTTGAAAAACCGGAATATTATTTTCTTCTGCATAAACTTTTACCGGTGATTGGTGGATCTTCTGCCCGCGTCCGCTTGCTTTATCAGCAACTGTAACAACACCTACAACATTGTGATGAGATTGATGAATAGCCTCCAGAGAAGTTTTTGCAAACTCAGGAGTTCCTAAAAAAACGACTTTCAATGATTTCATATTACAAAGATAAGTTTTTGATTTGAGAGTCAGAAGGTGTTAAGGAGCGTATCAGGGATTGAAAGATAGGTATTTCAAAGTGTTTTATAATCTCAGAACAGATACTTTACTGCTCATTACTCATGATTCAGTGCATAGGTTCTGAAATTAAGCATTCTTACTTTTCCGGAATCTAAAAGGAAAATCAGATTTTCTAAAATATTTTCTTTGGAATGATAGCTCAGCTGAATGGAAAGCTCTTCAATAGTTGCAGACTTTTTAGCCAGTAAATTGATGATCTGCTGGGAAATGTTTTTTCCAAAAATAGATTGTTTATTCTTTTCGCAGACTGAGCAATGGCCGCAGTTCTTTGATTTTTTTTCGCCAAAATAAGCAAGAATAAGTTTCATTTTACAGTAGTCATTATTTTCTACGTAAAATTTCATTTCTTCCCATTTCTGGATCTTATTTCTCTGAATATGTTCGAATAACTTCCAATAAGCATTCTGCACAGCTCTCTCATCGCGTGGTTTCAGAAATTTAATACTGGATAATGCTCCATCAATATATTCAAGATAATTTTTTTGCTGAAGTTCTTTCAAACGTTCTTTGATCAATGGTGCGCTGACGTTGATTTTATTGCTTACCTGCTGCTCGCTGAACATTACTTTATGAGTAGTAATTCCAGATATGCTGCGGAAAAGAAGTTCTATAAAATAAGCATCTTTTTGTGGAAGCTGATCGATCTCGTCAGATTTGATAAACAGTTCCAGTGAAGACAAGCTTTTATTGTCATTATAATAAATAATCTCCTGATTGTGCAGAAAATTGAGGACATTATTAATCTTTGCTTTCGATAGTCTTGTGAAATTTTGTATTCCGGCTGTATTGAGCTGGAATGTTTTTTCTGGCAGTTCAAATTCCGCTACCTGAAAAATAGAGTAGAGGTAACTGATAATCTTTAAAAATTCGCCCTTATTAGGAATCTGATTTTTTAAGATCTGATCAAAATTCAAAAGCTCCTGTTTGTTCCAAAGCATAAAAGCAAAACTGTCTTTTCCATCTCTTCCCGATCTTCCGATTTCCTGATAATAGTTTTCCAGAGATGCTGCCGGAGAATAGTGAAGAACAAAGCGTACATTGTCTTTGTCAATTCCCATTCCAAATGCATTGGTAGAGATAAGAACATGATTGTCACTATTGTTCCAGAGATTTTGTTTCGTGTTCTTTTCTTTGGTTGTTAAACCTGCGTGAAAATAATCTACATTTTTCAGCTGATTTTTTTTGAGGAATTCAGCAAGAAGCTCAGCTTCTTTTCTGGTTCTTACATAGACAATTCCAGAATCATTATTATATTTTAGAATATCAAAAACACGCTGAAATTTATCAGAAACTTCTTCTGTAAAGATTCTGATATTATCTCTTTTGAAACTTTTTTGGAAAACCGCCGGATTTCTGAGCTCCAGTTTATTTTTAATTTCCTCCAGAACTTTTGGAGTGGCTGTAGCGGTGAGTGCCAGACAAGGAATTTCAGGGTTATTGGTTCTGAATCCCTTGATATTCTGATAACTGGGACGGAAATCCTGCCCCCATTCTGAGATACAGTGTGCTTCGTCCACTGCAATAAAAGACAGCTCAATTTCTTCTATATTCTGAATGAATTGTGCATTGGTCAGTCTTTCAGGAGAAACATAAAGCAATTTGGTTAACCCTTCCTTACAGCGGCTGTAAATGTCTTCTGCATCATATTCATCAAGTTCTGAAGACAGGTATTCTGCTTCTATACCGCGGGCTTTAAGCTGATAGACCTGATCTTTCATTAATGCGAGCAAAGGAGAAACAACAAGACAGGTTCCCTCTTTCAGCAAAGCAGGGAGCTGATAACAAAGAGATTTTCCTGCTCCTGTAGGTAGCAGAACCAGTGTATCTTTTTCATTAATGACAGCATTAATGATTTCCTCCTGAGAATCTCTGAAATCTGTATAACCCCAGAAATACTTAAGAGTATCATATTTTAGCTTTTGAAAATCCTGCGGAGAAATCATGTTGTAAAAATAAGGAAAGTATCATGACAAAAAAAGTCACGCGGGGCGTGACTTTCATATAATACATAATAAGTTTATTATTTAGCTTCGAAGTAAACTCTTCTGTTCGCTCTGTTTTTCCATTCAGGGCATTTAGTTGCTGGTTCACACTCAGGGTATTTAAGGTCTTTTTCACCTTTACCGATTGCGTTTATTTTACCAGATTGAACACCGTTTTTGATCAGATAATTTTTAACGTTGTTCGCTCTTCTTTCAGAAAGTTTTTGGTTATAAGCGTCAGTACCTCTTGTATCAGTAGCTCCAATTACATTATAAGAACCATTTGAGGAGTTGATATAGTTTACTGCGTTATTTAAGATTGGTGTATTCGACGGTAAAATTCTGTCAGAATTTAAGTCAAATTCAATTCCTTCCAGTTTAGTTTCTGTTTCTACTACAGGCCCGGTAGGAGTTAGTGGGCATCCGTTGTTTTCAACAGGTCCCGGAACGGTTACACACTTATCGTAAAGATCAATTACACCATCCAGGTCAGTGTCAAGAGCAACTCCCGCACCATCTACTCTTGCTCCTGCAGGAGTATCAAGTTGTCTGTCCCAATCATCGCAAACCCCATCGTTATCAGCATCACCTTTTTTACATACTTCGATATCCTGGTTTTTATTAGCCAGTACATCCAGTTTGTAATAGATTTCCTGAAGAGGATCATGCCACATTAAGTGAGATTCATGTTTCCCTAACTTTAAAGAAAGACCTAAAGTTGCATTGAAGAAGTTATCAGAAACCTGCTCAGAACGTTTGTTGATTGCGCTGTAAGCATCACCGCCACCGTCAAACTCGTCATCACCAGTTACTACATACATCAATCTACCTTCAATATCGATTCTTCTGCTCACCTTGAATTTCAATCCGGCTCCTGCCTGCATGAACAGAGAACCCAATTGGAAAGGCTTAACCTCAGTCATTAACTGCTGGCCTTTGCTTGTCTTCTGGTAAGCTCTGTAAGCAATAGTACCAATACCGGCATATCCGTGAAGTGCCCATCTGTAAGGGGAGTGGTTATCTACTCTTCTCAACAGATTAGAGAAGTTGATATCTCCTAAAATAGAAAGAGCATCATACTGGGTTCTGCCTGCTACTGCGGTTGCATCCGGAGCGGCATCTTTGGTATTGAACCACCCTTGTCTTGTTTCACCTCTGTCATATTGTAAATTGATCCCAAAAGCATGGGTAATCGCTTTATCAATACTTACATAGGCTGAATATCCAAAAAGGTTTTTACCGTTACCGTTTTTAATAGAGGTTAAATCTGCAGATTGAAGAAGGGGAACACCTGCTCCTACTGAAATAGACCAATCGTTAAATCTTTTGGATTGATTGGTGAATGGGGAAACATTGGCAGACCCTGAAGAAAATGTATTAGGGTACTCTCCTTTTGAAACTGCCGTCGAGTCTTGTGCAAAGCTGGCAGTAGGAATCGCCAAAGCTAATACAGCAATTGCTAAACTTAATTTCATAGTGTTATTTTTTTAAGTTAAGTTATTTTAAATGATTTTTTACGTTAAAAAGTGATTTTTTATTATTTTTTTTCAGAACGAACTGGCTGATTTTTAGCCTGTTTTATACATGTAGCCCTGAAAATGATATAAAGGTATGTAAAAAAATTCGTAGTAGAAAAAAAATAAACCGAAAAGAGCTATTCTTTTCGGTTATAGGTATGATAAGAAATTATTTTTTCTTTTTCTTAGCCTGAATTTTTTTTACCGGTTTTTTTACCGGAGCATCTTCATAGTCTTTCTTTTTGATGGCATCCCATTGAGAACTTTCTATGAATCTTACTGTAACTTTTCTGTCTCTCATTCTTTCAGCATCAGATGCTGATGCAGCAACAGTTGCATCTTCAGAACCAACACCTCTTGATTTCAATACATTTTCATTAACTCCTCTGCTTTCAAGAGCGGCTACTACAGCTGCAGCTCTTTCTTTAGACAGTCTTAGATTATATGCAGCGCTTCCTTTAATATCGGTATGACCTGTTAGCAGATAATTACCTCCATTTTCTTTAATGATTGAAGCGGCAACATCAAGCTTACTGTTAGATTCAGGTCTGATGGTTGCTTTATTAAAGTTGAAATAAATGTCTTTTAATGTTTGTTCTACTTGAACAGCTGTTTTATTATTATCCTTTTTCTCGATTGGACATCCGTTATTTTCAACAGGTCCCGGAACGGTTACACACTTATCGTAAAGGTCTATTACACCGTCCAGATCAACATCAAGAGCAACTCCTGCGCCATCTACTCTTGCTCCTGCAGGAGTATCAAGCTGTCTGTCCCAATCATCGCAAACCCCATCGTTATCAGCATCACCTTTTTTACATACTTCAATATCCTGGTTTTTATTAGCCAGTACATCCAGTTTGTAATAGATTTCCTGAAGAGGATCATGCCACATTACGTGAGATTCATGTTTTCCTAATTTGAAAGAAAGACCTAAAGTTGCGTTGAAGAAGTTGTCGGAAATCTGCTCAGAACGTTTGTTGATTGCGCTGTAAGCATCACCACCACCATCAAACTCGTCATCACCAGTTACTACATACATCAATCTACCTTCAATATCAATTCTTCTGTTAACTTTGAATTTCAATCCGGCTCCTGCCTGCATGAACAGAGAACCTAATTGGAAAGGCTTAACCTCAGTCATTAACTGCTGGCCTTTGCTTGTCTTCTGGTAAGCTCTGTAAGCAATAGTACCAATACCGGCATATCCGTGAAGTGCCCATCTGTAAGGGGAGTGGTTATCTACTCTTCTCAACAGATTAGAGAAGTTGATATCTCCTAAGATAGAGATCGCATCATACTGGGTTCTGCCTGCTACTGCGGTTGCATCCGGAGCGGCATCTTTGGTATTGAACCACCCTTGTCTTGTTTCACCTCTGTCATATTGTAAATTGATCCCGAAAGCATGGGTAATCGCTTTATCAATACTTACATAAGCTGAATATCCGAAAAGGTTTTTACCGTTACCATTCTTAATCGAAGTCAGATCTGCAGATTGAAGAAGGGGAACACCTGCTCCTACTGAAATAGACCAATCGTTAAATCTTTTCGATTGATTGTTGAATGGGGAAACATTAGCAGATCCTGAAGAAAATGTGTTAGGATATTCTCCTTTGGAAGCTGCTGTAGAGTCTTGTGCATAGCTGGCCATGGGAACGGCCATAGCAAATGCAACAATTGCTAAACTTAATTTCATCGTGTATTATTATTTGATTTTTTTTTTGAAAAAAATAATCTTTCAATCTTATTATTTGATCGGGCATCCATTGTTTTCAACAGGTCCAGGAACCGTTACGCACTTATCATAAAGATCAATAACTCCGTCAAGGTCTATGTCCAAAGCAACTCCGGCACCATCTACTCTTGCTCCTGCAGGAGTATCAAGCTGTCTGTCCCAATCATCACACACTCCGTCATTATCTGCGTCTCCTTTTTCGCAAACAACAAGATCGGTAGATGCGTTTTCTAAAACGCTTGTTCTGTAATATGCTTCCTGAAGCGGATCATGCCAGGCCAGGTGAGACATTTGTTTACCCAGTTTGAAAGATACACCTAAACTTACAGTCCACGCATTATCTGATCTTCTAGGATTAAGCATGTTATATTTTGAACCTGGTGTGGAAGGATCATAAGCTCTTGCATCGCCCCAGCCGCCACCATCGAATTCATCATCACCACTGATGATGTACATGGTTCTCGCTTCAACGTCAATAAGTTTTGAAACATTATATTTCAATCCTATACCTCCCTGATAATAGATGGAACTGATACCAAGGTCTTGTTTAATAAACAAAGGTGTTCTTCTTGGATTAGTACTCCATCTGTTTTCATCATTGTCATGCAGCGAAGTTCTGAATCCCTGAAGTCCAAATCCCATGTATCCATGAAATGCCCATCTGTAAGGAGAATGGTTGTCTACTCTTCTGAATAGATTTGTGAAGTTAATGTCTCCTAATAAAGCGAGTTGGTCAAATTGCGTTGTTGCTGTAGCAACGCCAGCTGCTACACCAGCAGCTCCCGGAAGTTGTCCGGTCTGTTTCGTTTCTCCTCTTGTGTAGATCAGGCTTAATGCGAAAGTATGTGAGATTTGCTTATCTATACTTACATAGGCATTATACCCCCAATTGGTTTTATCCTTTCGGATGGATTTAAGATCAGAGTGAACCATAAATGCAGCACCTCCACCAACAGAAATAGACCAGTCTCTAAAGCGTCTGGCTTTGTTGTCAAAGGGTTGTACATTAGCGGAACCTGAGGAGAATGTATTAGGATACTCAGTAGATGAGTTTACTGTAGTGCCGCTGTTCTGTGCGAAAGCAGCAATCGGCAAGGTTGTAGCCAATAATAATAAACCTAATTTCATACAATATGTTTTATGTTTTATATAAAATCTCTTAATAATATTCTGGAAAAATCCCTTTCAAAAAGATGTTTTTTATGAGGGATTTCTAATCTTTCTGATTTAAAATTTAATTCATTATACGTAATGATATCTATATCAATTATCCTGTCGGTATAGCCTCCGGATAGTTTAGAATCATTAATTCTTCCCATTTCAACTTCGATATTCTTAATGCAATCAAGCAGTTGAATTGGTGAAAGATGTGTGAATATTATTGCTGCAATATTACAAAAAATATTGGAACTGGCAAATTCTACGGGATCAGACATTAAAAAATCGCTGGTTTGTGAAATCTGATTTCCAGCATCACTGATCTTCTTTAATGCCAGCTCTACATTTTTTTTTTGCTCTCCTAAGTTACTTCCTAGTAACAAAACGACCTTATGTTGCGACATATTGGAAAATTGATTGATTTATGAGAAGTTTCTTTAAAAATGTTTTGGCAAATATAGTAGCAATAATCATACTTTGCGCTTTATTTTTCATCTTTTTCATTATGATGCTTGTGTTCAGTTCTATGGGGAGTGATAAGTCGGTAGCTGTGAAAAAGAACTCGGTTCTTACGATTAATTTAAAAACAAATATCATCGACAGTCCAACTGAAGAGCAGATGGGATTTTTTGGGATAAACAACCAAAATAAGAGCATCCTTTTATATGATGCATTGGAAGCTATTAACAAGGCTAAGACCGATGATAATATTAAAGGAATAAGCATTGAAACTGATGAAGTGAATGCAGGCCTTACGCAAATTGATGACCTTAGAAATGCGATCGAAGATTTTAAGAAAAGCGGAAAATTTGTATATGCGTATGGAAACGGAGTTTCACAATCTGCTTATTATCTGGGATCTGTAGCAGATCAATATTATCTTCATCCTGCCGGCGGGATAGAGCTGAAGGGGCTGGCTACGGAAGTTACATTCTTTAAAGATTTTGCTAATAAGTATGGTATCGGTATTGAGGTGATCCGTCATGGTAAATTCAAATCAGCGGTAGAACCTTTCTTAAGAAATGATATTTCCCCTGAAAACAAAGAACAGCTGAGTACTTTGCTGAATGATCTTTGGAAAAATACTTCCTATAAAATGGCTGCTTCAAGAAAAATTGATACCGCCCAGTTCAAAACTATTGTGGACAGTTTATACGGTATGATTCCTGAGCAGGGATTAAAATACAAATTAGCAGATAAGCTTATTCAGAAATCGGAATATGAAGATATGATTAAATCAAAATTGAGCTTAAAAGACAAAGATAAGCTGAACAAGATTTCTTTAACCAACTATATCAATTCTTATGCTGGCGAAGATAGTTCAGGTGAGAAGGTAGCTATTCTTTATGCTTCTGGTTCCATCAATAATGGAGATAACTATAATGATATTCATTCTGAAAAATATGTGAAATACATTAAAAAACTACAAGATGACGATAAAGTAAAAGCAGTGGTGTTCAGAATCAATTCTCCTGGAGGTAGTGCTAATGCATCAGATGAAATCTTATTTGAATTACAGCAGTTGAAAAAGAAAAAGCCATTGGTAGTTTCTTTCGGAGACTATGCCGCTTCAGGAGGGTATTATGTTGCGATGGCAGCGGATAAAATATATTCAGAGCCTAACACACTTACAGGTTCCATAGGGGTTTTCGGTGTAATGCCTTATTATAAAGATATTGCCAATAAAAACGGGATCCGGGCAGATGTGGTTAGCACCAATGCAAATTCTATGTATTATTCAGGATTGAATGGTGTGACTCCTTACGGTGTGAATATGATGACAAGAAGTGTAGAAGGTACTTACAAGAGATTTGTACATTTTGTAACACAAAACAGAAAGAAAACTTTTGAACAGATTGATAACGTAGGCGGAGGCAGAGTGTGGAGCGGAGTTCGTGCCAAACAGATCGGTTTAGTGGATGAACTGGGAACACTGAATGATGCCGTAAAATTTGCGGCACAGAAAGCAGGGCTAAAATCTTACCAGGTTGATGCTTTTCCTAAGAAAATGTCACCATTTGAGCAATTCTTCAATGATCTGAATGAAGAGGATGTTTCTGCGAGAATTATCAAAAATAAGATAGGGAAGTCCAACTACGAGATCTTACAACAGATTACAGACAAAAAATTACAGTCTGAGGTAAAAATGGAAATGCCTTATCAGATCAGAATTAATAACTAACTAAATTTATATTGTACACAAAAATCCCGGATCTGAATTTCAGATCCGGGATTTTATTTTTTATCAGCTTTTTATCAGCTTTTCTTTGTTGCCATTCCATAAATCCAGAGGATAATTAAAGCTCCCCCGATGGCGAGAATCCAGCTTCTTGGATTCCAGAAGGAAGTAACGTCTCCCCAATGTAGAATGTAAACTCCTATAGCACCTCCTACAAATGCTCCTAAAATTCCAAGAATGATGGTAATAAGCCATCCTCCTCCCTGATTTCCGGGCATGATCATTTTAGCGATTGCACCTGCAATAAGTCCGAATAAGATCCATGTTATAATTCCCATAGTTGCAAATTTTTTAATTGTTAATATTTAAAAAATGATTTGTTTACTAATATAAGGGAAAACATGATATAAATCATCTTTTCTTGAAGAATGAGTCTACAAATTCCGTACCATTGAAAAGCTGCAGATCCTGCATTTTTTCACCTACACCAATGTATTTCACCGGAATCTGGAATTGATCGGAGATCCCGATTACAACACCTCCTTTTGCGGTTCCGTCCAGTTTTGTTACTGCTAAAGCATTTACTTCTGTAGCTGCTGTGAATTGTTTTGCCTGTTCAAATGCATTCTGTCCCGTAGAACCGTCAAGAACCAGTAAGATCTCATGAGGGGCATCAGGAATTACTTTCTGCATTACTCTTTTAATCTTGGAAAGCTCGTTCATCAGGTTGATTTTGTTATGGAGTCTTCCTGCTGTATCAATAATAACTACATCAGCATCTTGAGCTACGGCGCTTTGTACGGTGTCAAATGCAACAGAGGCAGGATCTGAACCCATTCCCTGTTTTACAATAGGTACATCAACCCTTTCACTCCAGATGGTAAGCTGGTCTACTGCAGCCGCTCTGAAGGTATCAGCCGCTCCTAAAACCACTTTTTTCCCTTCTGATTTGAACTGGTGTGCCAGTTTTCCGATAGTGGTTGTTTTTCCAACTCCATTTACTCCTACAACCATGATGACATATGGCTTTTTAGAAGCATCAATATTTCCTGTACTCGCATGTGGATTTTCAAGCAGTAATCCTGAAATCTCTTCACGAAGAATTTTATCAAGTTCGTTTACCCCTACATATTTGTCTCTGGCAACACGTTCTTCAATTCTTTCTATGATCTTTATGGTGGTAGATGCGCCTACGTCCGATGCAATCAGTATTTCTTCAAGATCATCAAGTACTTCATCATCTACTTTACTTTTACCGACTACGGCTTTCGTCATTTTTTCAAAGAATCCCTGGCTGGATTTTTCCAATCCCTTGTCTAAGGTTTCTTTTTCTTCCTTTTTAAAAATATTTTTAAACCAACTCATAGTTTTAGTTTATTCTTATTTGTTTTTAATCACTGCTGTGGCTTCTACTTCTATAAGTACATCATCTCTGAAAAGCTTGCTTACTTCTACAAGGCTGCTTACGGGAGGATTCTGGAGGTTAACATATTCGTCTCTCACTTTCCTGAAATCCGGAGTTTTGGAAATATCTGTAATGAATATTCCCAGCTTGATAATGTCTTTTCCCGTACCTCCGTACTCTTTCAAAATGCTTTCAATATTTCTGAAAACCTGATGAGCCTGCTCTTCTACATTATTCCCCACAAGACGGCCCTCCGAATCCAAAGGCACCTGTCCGGATAATAAAATCATTTTGGAATTTCCATAATCAATACTTACTGATTGTGATAGTCCTTTTATGTTGAAAACTTTTGGCGAACTTTTATATTCTATCGGATTCATTGTTTTCTGGCTGAATGAAAATAGAAAAGTTACGGTGCAAACCAGAACAAAAATCTTTTTCATATTTTGTTGATTAATAATCTGGTGGACAAAGATAGCAAAAAAACTACCCAAAAGATGAGTGTTTTTTTTAGATTATCTATAAAATGTGAGCTTGTCTTTCATACAAACACTTGTTGTGTAAGGATTGGTGACCTTATTTCTCAGATATCTTTACAGATCTACTTTATCTCCGAGTCTGGCGATATTAAATCCATTGGCCAAAACCTTTTTGCTTTGTTTGCTGTCAGGAATCAACAGTTTATTGGTATGGTTAAAATGAATAAAGTGAATTTTCTTTTTATCCTGAGGAGACAGATCTTTGAACAGTTCCATACTTTCTACAACGAAAGGGTGGGGAATTTCCGAAATATTTCTAAATCCTACTTCTTCTGCATCATAAAATGTAGCATCTAAAAATGCATAATCAACACTTTTGATAAGGGTGGCTATATTATATTTCCATGTACTCCATTTGTCAATATCAGGAATGAAGAGCGCTTTTTTATTAGGCCCCTTAATAATGTATCCTACCGTTTCTGAATATTCATCCCGGTGTGGAACCTGTATAGGGGTTACTTGCAGATGAGTACTGAGCTGTACAGGAACTTCATTCTGCATTTCCTGAATAGCGATATTATGAAGATTTACCAATTGTGACCAGGGGCCGTTATTTTCAAAATACTTTTTAAGTCTTGGCATTGCATAAACCGGGGTATTTTTGGAGTTCATGGCCTCTCTTCCTAAAAACATCAGTCCTGTATAATGACCAATATGAGCATGGGTAATGAAAATTCCGTCCGGTGCTGTTTTTTGTAAGGTAGCCGATTGTTCCTGTAACAATTGGACCTGCTGGGTGAAATCAGGACTTATATCAAAAAGATAGTTTTTCTGCAAATCATAATCTATGACTCCCAGTGAAGTTATTTTCCGATCTTGCTTCGGATGTTTCCAGAGATCTGCACAGCATTCTTTCTTACAGCCCGCTTGTGGTGAACCGGCATCCTGTACATTTCCTAGAACAATAAGACTTACGCCTTTATTTGTACTTTTTGCACTTTCATTATTTTTAATATTCTGATGAAGCGTCTGGCTCAATAATGGGATGGCTATGAGCAGAGTGAGTAATGATTTCATTTGAATGTTTTTTTGAATATAAAAATAACAAAAAAACTACCCAAAATATGAGTAGTTTTTTATATTGTAAATAAAGTATTGATTATTTTTTTAAATAACCATCTACTTCATCAGCATTCATTACTTTTTCTTCGAAAACGTAAGCTCCTGACTTAGAAGACTTAACCATTTTCACCACTTTAGTCATTTTTTTAGACTGACCGCTTTGTAGGGTTGCTACTACTTTCTTTGCCATTGTAAATTATATTTATAAATTACTTGATTTCTTTGTGAAGGGTAGATCTCTTAAGAACAGGATTGTATTTTTTCAATTCCAATCTCTCTGTAGTGTTCTTTTTATTTTTTGTAGAAATGTATCTAGACATTCCTGGCATACCACTTTCTTTGTGCTCTGTACATTCAAGGATTACTTGAACTCTGTTTCCTTTTTTTGCCATGATTTATTAATTCTTTTTAATCAATCCGTTTCTAGTAGCTCTTTCAATAGCTTCCTCGATTCCAATCTTGTTAATCACTCTCAATCCATGAGCTGATACTTTCAGTGTTACGTGCTTATCTTGCTCTGGAAGGTAAAACTTCTTCTCTAATAAGTTAATTTCAAAACGACGCTTCGTTTTGTTATTAGCGTGAGAAACGTTGTTACCAACCATTGCACGCTTTCCTGTTATTTGGCAAATTCTTGACATATCTCGATGTTCTTATTTGTATAATATTTGAGAGTGCAAAATAACGAAGAATTTTTTATATAGACAAATCTTTTGGAAAATATTTGTAAATAAGTAGCTGATTAATAATATTGAATTTTTAAAATAACAGAATCCTTGGGAGATAGCAGATAATCAGTGCTGATATATTTCATATACGGTTTTTTTTAAGCTCAGAATTTATTAATCTATCTTTGTTTTTAATTAATCTAAATAAAAACAAGTATGAAGAGGATTTATATTCTATTGTCTATGCTTCCGGTTGGGATCACGGCGCAAAGCTTTTCTGAAGTACAGACCAGCCTGAATAATTTTTATTATGCTGCAGCCGATATTGCAGATATGGATAATAACGGAACATTGGATATTGTTTTCAATGGTGCCATAGATTCAGACGGAGATGGAAATGTAGATAGTACCTATAATGAAGTATATCAAAATAACGGTACAACATTGTCTCCCTATGCAGGTCTTGGAGGTGATGTGACGCATCTTGGAGATATAAAATTCATGGATTATAATAATGACGGGCTGATGGATGTTATTTCTACCGGTTTAAGTTATATGGATGTTGTAAATTATAAACATTATCGTTTCAAAAATACGGGAGCGGGTTTTGTAAAAGAAGATGAACTTCCGGGAAAAATCTACGGATCATTAGAAGTTTTTGATTTCAATCATGATGGAAAACCGGATTATGCACTTAACGGAACCCAGTATTTTGATGGAGCAGGTTTTAGAAATACATTGGATTATTACCGCAACCTGGGAAATGGTTTTGCCATGACAGAAAACTGGATTGAAGGAACTCAGAACGGAAGCTTTAAAGTTGTAGACTTGAATAACGATCATCTTCTGGATCTTGTGATTATCGGATCTGATATCAATGGAAGCCCTGTATCCAAAGTATATATGAATCAGGCTGGTGTTTTGACTCCCACACAGGATCTTGAGCCGGTAGCAAGCGGGAAAATTGATGTTGCAGATTTTAATGCTGATGGCTTTCAGGATATGGTCGTAATCGGAAGAACTGAAAATGATGATCCGTACTTTGCTGTTTTAATGAACGATGGAACAGGAACTTTGTCTCCACAACATATCATAACAACAAACGATATTTCCGACATGTCTCTGAATATTGGAGACCTGAATAATGATGGATATTATGATTTTATCATTTCCGGAAATGAAAATTATAATGGTGTTGTAAAAACCTATATTTATAATCCTGCCAATCAGAATTTCACTGAAGGTCAATTAACTGGTTTAACTCTTCTGGGAGGTCCCGGACTTGTTCATTTATTTGATTTTAATAATGACCATCATCTGGATGTTCTGTTGGGAGGGTTTGACTGGGCTGCAGCTGATTTTCCTTCTTTAACGAAAGTATTCAAAAATAATTCAACAGCAGCCAACCTAAAACCAACACCACCCACCCAGCTGAATATGACTAAAAATGGAAGCCGTTTTAATTTTACATGGAGTGGTGCTTCGGATGATAAAACACCTGTAAATGCTTTGCGTTATGAAATTACAATAGGAACCACGCAAGGCGCTCAGGATATTGCTAAATATGTAGTCACTACACCTTCATGGTTTTTGGATTTAGATCCGGGAATCCAGAATGTATATTGGAGTGTAAAATCAATTGATGCTTCAAAAGTCTATTCTGAGGCTTCTGCAGAAAATATGTTGGGAACAGCGGAAGTTAAAGGAAAATCTCAACTTGTTATTTATCCGAATCCTGCCTCTGATAAAGTATATATTAAAGGAGAGAAAGTTTCGGAAGCAGAAATGTATTCAATGGATGGGAAAAAGCTGAATATTAGTTTACATGCAGACCAGTCTATTGAAGTTTCCCATCTGCCTAAAGGAGTGTATCTATTAAAACTGAAGATAAAAAACGAAATAACCACAAGAAAACTTACGATTAAATAATTGAATCATTCTATCTTCTATCATGAGAAAAGCCAGACGTCCAGCTGGCTTTTCTTTTTTTATATGGTCCTGTTCCAAAATCTGTATGATCAGCAAAATCAGCCTGTATTCATATTCTTATGGATTCAGCAGCCCACGCAAATTGTGTTTGTTTGTGTGAAATATTCGTGTTTAAAGGCAATTATGCTTTCTTTGTTTTATTCCTGAACCATTCGATCAGAAAATAGAATAATAAAAATCCTAAAGCAAATATTGAAAATCTCGAAAGAAGATCCCCGGCTCTGGTATAGAATGTCATAGTATCATATAAATTCACTTTAGCAAATAATGCTGTCTGATCTCCATAAAAAGTATCAGCAGTTACCTCTCCTCTGGCGTCAATATGAGCAGAAATACCACTATTAGCAGCACGTGCGATTTCCCTTCTGGTTTCAATAGCTCTTAATCTGGCGTAGGATAAAAGCTGCTTATGTCCTTCGGTAACACCCCACCAGGAATCATTGGTCATAATCCCTAAGAAATTAGCTCCTTTTTTTACATAATCGGTAACAAATTCGCCATAAATACTTTCATAGCAAATGATAGGTGCCAGTTTTCCTTTATTATAGGGATTTGAAAAGGCAACTCTTTCTTTATCAGTACCCAGGGAAGCAACCGTTCCGCCCAGATTAAGCATGGCATCCCCTAAAAGCGGTTTTAAAACATTCATGTAAGGGAATATTTCAACCCCCGGAACCAGTTTCCCTTTATGATAAGCCTGTACTTTCTGATTAGGAGCCAGTTGAATGGCTGTATTATAGCTTGTAATCCAGAGCCCCGTATTAATTTCGTAAGCTTCTTTCGGCATGGTAGCCGGATCAAAATAGAAACGATGAGAGGAAATACCGGTAGCAAACACAGATCCGGGATGCTTAGAGAGAAATCCTTTAATATTATTTAAAAGAAAACTTTTTTCAAAGCCTGTTTCAGAGATTGAACCTCTGCCTGGAAGTGCTGTTTCCGGAGCGATATAATAATCAATTTTTCCGGTTGAATTTTTTTCAGCAAGGGTAAGTAAATCCTGCTCTATGGTAAGGCTGTCCTTAGAATATTTTTCCGCATACGGGTCAAGGTCAGGCTGTAGCATCAGTACATTCACCTGCCCGGATGGTTTTTCATTAAAACTATTGTATTTAATTACCGAAATTATCATCGGAACGGCAATTAAAGCGGCTATAATAGAAGAATTTTTAATCAGATCTTTTCTTTTTCTTCCAGCCTCCCATGTTCTTACCGTATAGAAAATAAGAACATTGATCAGAAGGATCCAGAAGCTTCCTCCGGTTGCTCCCAGAGTATCATACCATTGGATCAGTTTCGGATATTCTGAAAATACATTTCCCAGATTCAGCCAGGGCCATGTGAGTTCCCATCCCAGATGAAATTTTTCAAAACTCATCCAGATAGCAATGAAAAATCCAAGTCCCCAATAAGTCCCCTGTGCATTTTTATACCAATGATAACATTGAAAAATGAAAGAATATAAAAGAGAGTTAACCAGTACGGGAAATAAAACGGCCATCAGAGAATGACTTCCGTCAGGGTTCTTAGAGCCATACAGCCATCCTGTAGTTACTATATTCCAGATGACGAAACAGAGGTAAGACAGCCAGAAGATGACGCGCCCCTTTCTTTTGTAGTCTGAAAATTTTGAGATCCCATGTTCCATCATCAGAAGAGGAACCAATGCAAAAAATATAAAAAAAGGAACTCCATAAGTAGGCCAGGAAACCGACAGCAGCATCGCTGAAATAAGTGTAAGCAGAACGTATTTCATTAAATTATTTTAATACACAAATTTAATGTTTTTGAAATGAATATATTAGCACCCGATGTTAAAGAAAATATATAAAATCATTATTGTACCCTATACTTTATTTTTGCTTTACCTGATGTTTCTGGGAATGGGCAGGTTTCAGTATGAGGATAACCTGATCAGGATAGAGCCTGTTTTTTCTACCGTACAGTTTGTGGAGAACAATATTGACTGGAAGTATAGTATGATGATTATTCTTGGAAATATCATCATGTTTATCCCTTTTGGCTTTTCGGGCTGGATATTTTCGAGACTGAAAGATCTTAAGACGCTGCTTTCCGCTTTTATATCAGCAATCGTTATTGTTGAAGCGCTTCAGTATTTTACAAGACTGGGCGTGTTTGAAATAGACGATATCATCCTGAATACTTTTGGGGTGTATTTAGGATGGAAAATGCGTTGTATTATAGAGAAAAAAATTAGTTGTTGAGTTCTTTAGCCCGTTTTTCAGCATTCAGAATTCCCAGTTTTAGAATTTCTTTGAAACTGTTTTCCTCGAATGTTTTTAAAGCGGCTTCGGTTGTTCCTCCTTTGGAAGCAACGTCTTTAATCAGTTCTTCAAGGCTTTTTTCAGAATTGTTGATTAAATGATAGGCTCCCAACATGGTTTGTTTTACAAAAAGCTGGGAAAGATTTTCTTCAATTCCCATTTCAATTCCTGCTTTAATCATTGCATCAATAATGTAGTAGAAATAAGCAGGCCCGCTTCCTGAAAGGGCAGTTACTCCATCCAGAAGTTCTTCATTTTCCAGATAAACTGATCTTCCGGTGCTGTTCAGAAGTCTTTCGATACTGATCAGCTGACTGAAAGAAATACCGTCTGCGGCCGTATATCCTGTAATTCCCATTCCCAGAAGAGTAGGAGAGTTTGGCATTGCTCTTACCACAAGAGGATGTTTCAGTGATTTCTGAATCTTCTCAATGTTAATTCCGGCCATGATGGATAATATCATCTGGCTTTCTTTTAAAGTAAATTGAATATTTTCGGTTACAGTCTGGAAATCCTGAGGTTTTACAGCAATAATAATCAGATCGGCATCAAGATCTCTGACTTCTTCAAAAGTAGAAATTTTTGATTTGGGGAAATCTTCGGCTATTTTGGAGATTTTAGACTGGCTTCTGATAATCAGGTGAAGGTTTTCCGGTTTGATTAATTCATACTTCAAAAATGATTTTGAAAATGAAAGTCCCATATTTCCGGCTCCAAGAATAGCTATTTTCATATTTGTGAGCTTATTAATTGTTTTTCTTCAGATATTTTTTGAAGACTTTGGTGTAGTTGTCGTTAAAGTTAATTACATCTATATTTTTAAAAAGAATTTTATGAGGAGCTGTGAATTTTCCTGCAGGGTCATAGTTCTTAATAATCACTGATTTTTCATTTACTTCTAAAATTTCACCAATTGAAAAAACATTTTTTTATTTTTTTTACTATCAATATTACAGTGAAAATCTTGTTTTTTGATTGATTTAAAAAGAGATTCTCCACTTTCTAAATCTGTTTTGTCAATAATATTCTTATTAAATCGTATAAGTTTTTCATCTAAATAAATAGCCTTAGAAATTTTGTCATATTTATTATGACGTATTCCCCTTACTTTGTTGTAAAGAACAATTTTAGTGCCCACTAAAGCAAAATCATTTGATTCTTCAATCATCAGAAAATGATCAGAAAATTTAACTATAAAACCAAAGATAGCAGAATCGTCATCAAGATATACTTTAACAAAATCAGTGTTCTTGATGTGTTTTTGAATCAGCTTCTTAAATTCTTTTTCATTTAAATCTTTTCCCATTTTTTAATTCTTTTTAGATAATATTCACCTCCCGTTCAAGCTCAATCCCGAATCTTTCTTTCACAGAGTTGATAATTTCAGTAGAAAAATCAAAAATTTCTTTTCCTGTAGCGCTCCCCGTGGCATTAATAATGACCAGCGATTGTAATTTGTGGGAAGCTGCATTTCCAATCTGTTTTCCTTTCCAGCCGCATTGTTCGATCAGCCATCCCGCCGGGACTTTTACCTGATTTCCGTTAGGGTATCCCTGGATGTTTTCAAACTTTTGCTTTAGAGCTTCAAATTGTGCTAAAGGAATGGTTGGATTCTTGAAGAAGCTTCCAGCATTCCCGATCTCTTTAGGATCAGGAAGTTTACTTTGTCTGATGTGAATTACAGCTTTGGAAATATCCTGGATGGTAGGGGTTTCAATTCCCATGTTTTTCAGTTCGGATTGGATAGCGCCGTATTCTGTTTTGATGTGGTGATCTTTTTGGGTAAGTTTGAAAATGACTTCCAAAATAACATATCTGCCCTTTCCTTCCTGTTTGAAAATAGAATCTCTATAACCAAATCTGCATTGTTCAAGATTGAAAGTTTTAAGTTCAAGATCTTGAAGGTCTAATACCTGGCAGCTCTCAAAAATATCTTTGATCTCCGTTCCGTAAGCCCCGATATTCTGCATAGGAGAAGTCCCTACATTTCCGGGAATTAAAGAAAGGTTCTCTAACCCACCGTAGTTTTTCTGTAAGCAGTACATCACGAGCTCATGCCAATTTTCACCTGCTTTTGCCGTGACCAGAACTTCATTTTCGTTGATGCTTTCTTCGGAAATTCCTTTTAAATTAAGCTTGATTGCTATCCCATCAAAATCCTTTGTCAGTAAAATATTACTTCCTCCTCCTAAAAAAAGAAGCGGAAGAGAGTGGTTTTTCGCAAAAAGGATGGCCTCTTTTAATTCTTCAAGGGTACTGACTTCGGCAAAATATTTTGCTTGGGCTTCAACGCCGAATGTGTTATAAGGCTTTAAGGAAAAATGTTCTTGCATGTTTTATCGGTATTCTTTTGGAAGAATGTTGTCTATTTGTTCTTTAAGTTGTTCTAGCTGCTTGTAATGCACAGTGTCTGCAAAGGCATTGACATAGATGTGCGACTTCTTTGGTGTGCGGATCTGAATGGTTTCATCTATACCGTCTACCGACTGCTGGCTCGGAGAGCTTTTAATGTGGTTAAGATCTTCAATTTTTACAGATGAGATAAGCTTTCTCCAGGTATCTGTAGTAATGCCTGATCTCCATTCTTTGTGGGTTTGGTTGGAAGTCATTCCTTTTTCTGCAAAAACGGAATCTTCCGTAATCTTGATAATGTTGTAATGACCGAGTGTTCCGCCAATGTGTGATAAACTGATAAAAGTGATCTCATGCGGATTTTTACGAGTAACTGTTTGTTCCGTTTTTTTGAAATCACAGGAAAAAAATGCCGACAGCAAAAGAATCGAAAACAGTATTTTCAGATGTATATTTTTTGTTGTCGGCATTGTGGTATAATTTATAGGCTAAATTCTTCTCTGTACTTCTTTAAAGCTTCTTTAAGAATTTCAGCACTTCTTTTTAAATCTTCTTCTTTCAGAACGTAAGCAATTCTTACCTGTTTTTTTCCTAATTCAGGATCGCTGTAGAAACCTCCTGCAGGTGCTACCATGATGGTTTCATTATTAAGAGAATATTTTTCAAGCAGCCACTGTGCAAATTTTTCCGTATCGTCTACAGGAAGTTCTGCAACACAGTAAAAAGCTCCTTTAGGTTTAGGACAGATTACTCCGGGAATAGCATTAAGAAGGTCTACCAATATATTTCTTCTGTGAGTATATTCTTCTCTTACAGCTCTGATGTAAGGACCATCATTCTGGTGGGCAGCAGTTGCTGCAATCTGACCCAAAAGGACAGGACTTAATCTTGCCTGAGCAAAAAGCATTGCTGCATTACGGATTTTGTTGGAGCGTGTAACCATACATCCGATTCTTACTCCACACATAGAATAACGCTTGGATTCGGAATCGATAATGATGCAGTTCTCGCTTAGTTCAGGGAAGTCAAGCATTGAGATCTGCTGTTTCCCGTCATATACATATTCTCTGTAAACTTCATCCGAAATGATTACAATATCATATTTCAAAGCGATTTCCGCAAGTTTCTGAAGTTCTTCACGCGTATATAAATATCCTGTAGGGTTACCAGGGTTACAAATGATGATCGCCCTTGTTTTTTCTGTGATTTTTTTCTCAAATTCCTCAACAGGAGGTAAAGCAAAACCGGTATCAATAGTAGAAGGAACCGCTACAACATTCACATCGAATGTGCTGGTGAAACCATTGTAATTAGCATAATAAGGTTCAGGAATGATCACTTCATCACCTTCATCGCATAAAGTAGAGATGGCAAAATTAAGGGCTTCAGAACCCCCATTGGTTACAATGAAATTATCAGGAGTAAGGTCTGAAAAACCTAAAGAATGATAATATTCTGTAAGGGCTTTTCTGTATTCTATATTACCTTCAGAAAGCGCGTATTCCAATACTTTCAGATCGATATTCTTTAAAGCATTTAAAGCTGTTTCCGGAGTTTCAATATCAGGCTGTCCGATATTAAGGTGATATACTTTTATTCCTTTCTGTTTTGCTTGTAATGCAAAGGGAACCAGTTTTCTTACCGGCGATGGCGGCATATGCAGTGCTCTGTTTGAAATATTCGGCATTGTTCAAAAATTTGTATGACAAAAATAAGATTTAATTTCTCAATAATAAAATTAAGGATCAATTAGAAACAGATCATTAGTTTATGAATAGGTTTTTTGAAAAAATAAAATTCATAATAAAAACGATGATATTGAGTATATTTTTAATTAATATTGATTTTTTATTAAAAATAATCTTTTTGTATTGAAATTTTTATTAATTTTCAAAACAAATGTGAATAAAATGACAATAAATTTATTTTCTAGAGCTTTACCTGCTATTGCTCTTTTTTCTGCCACGGCTATGATGGCTCAAAATTTTCAGACTTTACCCATTTCTTCAGGCTATACTGCCGATGTAATTGCTAACGGAATAGGTTCTTCATCTGTTTCTACCAGTAATGATGTAGATGGAGTTTCTTACGCTTTTGTTGCAAGAGATTTTCAGTTAACTTCTACAAGCACACCTATTACCTATGGTTTGCCATCGGATGGTATTATCAATTCTGTTGTTGCAGGAACTCCTGGGCTCAGCTATGTATTGGGAAATCTAAGCGGGAATAATTCATTAAGACTGGCAGCAGCCAATGATAGCGGAACTCTTACTTTTACCGCACCTAAGCGTGCATTTACCCTGTACATGCTTTCTACCAGCGGGAGCGGAACCTCTACAGTGAATGTAACAGTTAATTTTACGGATGGTTCCAGCCAGACATTTTCCGGAATCAGCCTTTCTGACTGGTATGGAGGGGTCAATTTTGCAATACAGGGAATAGGAAGAATTAAAAGAACTTCAGATGCGCTGGAATCCAGTACTACAGATCCAAGACTTTATCAGAATGCATTAACAATAGATACGGCAAACCAGACCAAACCCATACAGAGTGTAACCGTAACCAAAGCCAGCGGTTCAGGTATACCTAATATTTTTGCTTTTTCTGCAGATGTATATTCAGATTGTGCTCCTCCTGTTTTACAGGCCGTTTCAGGTATTACTGCCAACTCCGCTGCAGTTTCATGGAGCACTCCTACGAATGCTGTAAGCTACGATGTATATCACAGCACTTCTAGTACAATACCTGCCAATACAGTAACACCTACCTATCCGGGAGTGACAGGTACAGGGACTACGATAGGAAATCTTAATTCAAATACAACCTATTATTATTGGGTAAGAACGAACTGTAGTTCTGCAACGAGCCAAAGTGTATGGTCTTTTGGAGGCACATTTAAAACGGCTTGTTCTACTTTTACTACTCCTTATACGGAAAACTTTGACACTACAAGTGCGGGTTCTTCAACAAATACAAATGCTCCCAGCTGTTGGGCATATCTGGAAAGTGCATCATTTGCAGGCTACGGATATGTAATTGCATCAAATGGGTATTCAGCACCTAATTCTTATTATCTTAACAATTCAACGGCCACTACAGGCAGCCAGATGTTGGTTGCTCCTCCCACTATAAATCTTTCAGATGGAACTAAGCGCGTGAGATTTTATGCTAAAGGAGGATCAAGTAATTATACATTATTAGTGGGTACTTTATCGAATCCTGCAGATCCGGCTTCTTTTACACAGATCGGATCTCCTATTACCTTAACGACTAACCATGCACAATACACTGTGAATATCCCTGCGGGTACTGATCTTCAATTAGCATTTAAACATGGTTTGGGAGGTTCAAGCCGCTCTATTTATATTGATAATATTACCGTTCAGGATATTCCTTCCTGTCTTGAGCCTACTGCAGTTGTCTCATCAAATGTTACCATGAATGCTGCAACAATTGGTTGGACGGCACCTGCTTCTGTCCCTGCAAATGGGTATGAAGTATATTACAGCACAAACAGTACGGCTCCTGATGCATCTACTGTTTTAAACGCTGCAAATTCTGTAACTTCTTCTACAACTTCAGCACCTTTAAGCACTTTGTCTTCTGATTCAAATTACTATGTGTGGGTGAGATCTGTATGCAGCGCGTCAGATAAGAGTATCTGGAGTGAGCTTGCCACATTCAGAACAGGGTATTGTCTGCCTTCATCTACAGCCCAGAATTCATGGCTTTCTTCCTTCAGTTCCACGGGAGCGCTTATAGATATGGCATATACATCCGGTTCGAGCGTAACGGGAGGATATCAAAACTTAATAGCTACTAATAACAGGATAACAAATGCTCCGGGAGTTAACACTCCGATATCTTTCACAGCCGGAGGGCCTACATGTGGTATTGCGGTTTGGGTAGACTGGAATAATAATTTGACGTTTGAGGCTTCGGAAAGAATGTTTGCCACTTCAACTTATATAACAACTACTACAGGCTCTATTACAGCACCTGCAGGAACTCCTGTTGGAAATTATAGAATGAGGGTTGTGACTGATTATAACAGTACAGCACCGTCTAGCCCTTGTGGTGCTATTTCTCGAGGAGAATTTATTGATTTTATATTTGAAGTAGCCACGTCTTTATCAACTTCTGAGACAGAGGTGAAGAAAAAAGAGGTGAATGTATATCCTAATCCATTCAAAGATGTTCTGCATATTGCGGATACGAAAGATATAAAATCTGTAATCATTACTGATGTAGCAGGAAGAGTGGTGAAAGTTATTGATAGTCCTGCAAAAGAACTTCAGCTAAGTGAATTGAATGCCGGCCTGTATTTAGTGACAATGAATTTCAAAGATGGTTCAAAATCTACCGTAAAAGCAATTAAAAAATAAAAATTTTGAGTTAATAATTTCCTGAGGTGGCTATATTTTGTATAGCTGCCTTTTTTTATTCAAAACGATGAAAAATATCCGGGAAATCATTTTTCAAGATGTTCATAAAATTATTATACATTTGCGCCGAAAAACTATAAAACCTATGAATCAACTGAAATTATTTTTTATAATTCCCTTATTCTGTTCACAATTTTCTATTGCTCAGCGCATTGATAAGGAAATGATCAGCTTTCAGCTTTTAAAAGATCCGGTTTTTCCTACGGAACTTTCGAACAGAAATTATACAATTATTGTAAAATCTCCCTATAATATTACAAAAGATGATGTACTGAGACTATCTAAAGAGGATTATCAAAGAAGGGTTGATAATTACCAGTCAAATGTTGAAAATGCTAAATATGAACATGGAGAAAGGTTAAAGGATTATGATGCTGAGGTGAAAAAACTTCAGGAGAAATATAAACTGGAATCTGCTGAATACAATAAATTATCAGCTGTTGAAAAAATTGCAGCCACTAACGGAGCTCCGGTATTAAGATTACCTTCAAGGCCTATTCTTAATATTCCTCCTATGCCGGTTTATCAACAGCCGGACCTGAGAGATGCTCTGATTGTGGATAATAAAATCCTGGCTTCTCAAATGGATATTTTAGGCTTTACAAAAGGTGGAAATTATCTTGATGTTGTCATTGAAATGGAAAGAACGAATTTTCAGGATAATCAGGGAAAAACTTTTGCCAATCAACCCGCAAGAATCATAGCGAAACAAAACGGAGCGGTAAAACTGGATAAAACCTATTTTTCTGATTTTGCTGAAATAGCTAGTGTTCCTTCCAATGAAATTAATCTGAATGCCCAGGAAAAAAGATATCTTCAAAGAATCATGGATCGTACGAGAAATATTCTTAATGAAAACTTTGGATACCAGACGATCAATTCTACTGTAACACTGGCTACTGTAAAGAATAAGGGAGAATATGATGATCTTGAAAAAGCATACATCTATGTAACAACCAATCTGAAAAAGCTCCAGGCAAAATCGGATTATGCACCCAATAAAATTGCTATGGAAAACATGCAAAAAGGAATTGACATTTGGAAAAGCACTTTAACCAAAGTGAATTACAACGATAAAAAAGCGCTCTATAACCAGAAAATAGGAGAATACCTTTATTTTAATCTGATTAGATTGAACATTGCATTGGGCAATTATCAGGAAGCAGAAAAATATTTGAATGAACTGCAGGAGCATCTGGTAGATATTAAACTCTCTTACGATGCGAATCTTGAGCTGAAAAGACTGGAAGAAAAAATTTATAATAACTAAAGAAGATAATATGATTAAACAAATTATTGTTTCGGCATTAATTACTGCTTCGGTGTATTCCTTTGCACAAACAAAAGTAACGGAAGGTACTAAATTCACGGTGGATGCCAACATGGAAACGGATGATAAGCTGGTTCTGGCAGATGACTATAATTCTTATATGTTCAGTGTGATCAACATTGACGGGCTGATGAGAAATGTATATCCACACAAAAAATTACTGATGAGAAAACTGGATCAGAACGGAAGCCTTGTGGATACGTATGTAAAAGATTATGCCAATAAAACAAATGGTGTACTTCACAATTATCTGGGATCTCAGCAGATAGACAATGATAAACTGATCGCTTTCACTGAAGAATATTTCGGAAAAGAGAACAGAAAAGAAGTATTTCAGCATGTTTTCAGCAGAAAAGAGGGAACTTTTACCACCAAAAGCATCGCAAAATACAATATTGAGTCCACTAACAAATCGGGAACAACGTATGTGCTTTTCTCGGAAAACGGGAAATATGCTGCGGTGTTCAATGACAGATACTCGAATAAGAAAACAGATAACATCAATGATGTTCTGGTAATAGATCTGAGAACGCAGAGCCCGGTTTGGAACAAAGAGATCACATTGAGTAATGACTATGTTGAGAAATCTTTAACCTTAACAAATTCAGGGAAAATTGTTGTATTGCGTAAAGCAGCGGGCTGGAAAGAATCTTACAAACTGGAACTGCTTTCAAACACTGAAGATAGAGACCTTCCTTTCGATGATAAATATATTCCTGAAAAACTTTATGCCATCAGCAAAAATGATAATGATTATCTGGTTGCTTTCGGTAGAAAAAATGCTGCGGTTACCATGGGATCAAGTACATTTGGAACAGTGATGTTCTATGATATGAAGTCTGGAAAAGCCGTAATCAGCAATACCAATCTGGCAGGAAGCAAAGACATGAATGATGTGAAAGTGATCAAAACGATCGTAAAAGGAGATGAGGTTTTGATGGCAGTTCAGCAGGAAACGGTAACAAGACCGATGCCTACAGCGATGAATCGTTTCCCGGATCCTGTTTATTCATTGGATGCAGGGATGCTGATAAAATTTAATAAAGAAGGAGAGGTGAAACAATTTGTGGCGGCAGGAGCTTCTACGGGAAAAAGAATTCATATCGTTGAATCTGGAGAGAAGCTTTATATTTCTGCATTTTATCCTAAAGGAGCTTTTGGAAATACGGGATTCTCTATGAAGGTTTTTGATTTTGCTACCTTGAAACCTCAGGAAGTGAGCCTTGATTATAAAGGAAGAAATTTTTTCATGAATTATGGCTTTGCAGACGGCAATATGATCCAGTACATCCCGAATGTGAACAAAATGATGTTCCTTCAGAAAAGCTCAAAAGATGTGCAGATGTTCAGTGTATATAATTTTATAAAATAATTGTATTTTAGAAAAAATTAAAATATGCAGATTCAGTCAGTTTCTATAGAAGATTATATCTCAAAAATTCCTGAAGAAAGACGGGATGCATTTAAAAAATTGTTTGATGCGGTGAATGACAATCTTCCGAAAGGGTTTGTGGAAAGCACCAATTACGGTATGGTAGGATGGGTTGTACCTTTGTCAACTTATCCGGCAGGGTATCATTGTGCACCCGGTACACCATTGCCGTTCATTAATCTGGCTTCACAAAAGAATTTTATAGCATTGTATCATATGGGACTGTACTCGAGACCGGAACTCCTGGATTGGTTTGTAGCGGAATACCCTAAACATTCCAACAAGAAACTGGATATGGGAAAATCCTGTGTTCGGTTCAAAAAAGTGGAAGATATTCCTTTTGATCTGATTGCTGAACTCAGTACAAAAATGACAGCTGAAGACTGGATCGGGATTTATGAATCTCTGTATAAAAGATAATAAAAGCTCCGAAATCAATTTGATTTCGGAGCTTTTATATGTTGGAAGCCCGAGGTTTTGAAGCGGAAGTAATAGTTGTGTTTTTAGAATCTCTGATAATTATCCGATGATCATTGTTTTCAATTTTTTTAATGAATAAAAAGATTTTCATATATCCACCGCCTTCTTGAAACTTCCAGTTCCCATCTTCGAGTCTTCCATCTAAAAATTAATATCCCAGATCCCTGTTTTCCTTTCTAGTTCAATTAAAGCAGTCGCATTATCCGCAAGAGCCTGATAATAGTCTTTTCGGACATCGTTATAGGTTCTTTGTGCATTTAATACTTCCAGGATAGAACTTTCTCCTCTTTTATAGCTGTAGGTAATACCTTCCAATATGCTTTTAGCTTCTGTAAGCATTCCATTATGAAATTGTTTTACCTGTTTTTGAGTAGCGGTATACTGCTGATAGGCCTGTATTACCTCTGCTTTTATTCCCAATTCAATTTGTTTGTATTCAACTTCTGCTTGTGAATGAGCCATTTCGGCAATTTTCAATCCTGCATTTCTTCTATTGGAAAACTTCAAAGGAATACTTACCCCCAGTTTTACTGCATTTACAGTTGGGGAAGGAGCAATTTCATTGGTAGCTTCAGTGTGGCGTTCTGCACCGGCACTGATTCCCAAATCTATAATACGGTTAGCCTTTTCAAGATTGACCTGGCTCTGAGCTACCTGTGTATTTTGTTTTGCCGCAAGTAAATCGGCTCTTTCATTCAAGGCCTGGAGAATCAGGTCATCAATACTGAAATCCCTGTTGAAGGCATTGAAATCTCCGGCCACATCCTTTCCGGTTATTGGATTGTCGCTAAGAAATACGGATAGATTGGTTAATGCCTGTTGTCCGGCACTTTCAGCCTGGTATACATCATTGAGTAAAGAAGCAGCTTCCAATTTGCTCTGTTTTGAAGTCACCAGTGATATTGTTCCCAAGCGATACCGGATACTGTCTGATTTTGCGAGTTGCAGCATGTTTTGGTAAGAATCCTGCTGCACTTCAAGTAACGCTTTGGATTTTAAAGCCTCAATATAGCTTAAGCTGGCATCTGCACGGAGATTCCTGAAAAAATCCTGTAATTGTATTTTGCTCAGTTCAGATTGATTTTTAGCCAGATTTATTCTTGCTTTTCTTTTGCCGCCTAGTTCCAAAGTCCAGCCTATGGAAGTTCCATAGACATATCCCATGTTTTTATTCACCCCGTTATTGGTTGTTTCGAGATCCAATTGAGGATCCGGAAACATTCCTGCCGTCTGAATGGCCGCTTCAGCCATACTGACATTGTATTTCTGCGATGCATAGCCAAGGTTTTTCTTTCCGACAAGACTCAGATATTCATCAAAACTTAAAAGTTCTTTCTCCTGTGCCTTTACCATTCCTGTCAAGCTCAATGAGATAACAGCGATGATGATAAAATGAACTTTAATCTTTATATGTAAGTGCTTCATCTGATTCTAAATTTTGTTTTTCATTGCGGCGTTCAGCCATAAAATAAATGGCAGGCAAAACGAATAGCGTTAAAATAGTAGAGAACATCAATCCATAAACAATTACCGTAGCCAATGGTCTTTGTACATCCGAACCGATTCCTGTTGCCAGCGATGCCGGAAATAGCCCGATTACCGCAACAGTTGCTGTCATCAGTACCGGTCTGAAACGGTCTTTTGCTCCCTTAATTACAGCATATTTCAGATCATGTCCTTGTTTTCGCAGGTCATTGATGTGGGAGATCATGATGACTCCGTTCTGTATGGCAACTCCGAAAAGGGCAATAAAACCTACGGCAGAAGAGACGTTAAGAGACATTCCTCGTATATTGAGTGCCAGCATTCCGCCAAATAAAGCTAACGGAACAATAGACATCAGCACCAATGCCTGTTTAAAATCACCAAATGCACCATACAATAACAGGAACATGATTGCTAATGCTAAAGGAACAATAAATGCCAGTCTGGAATAAGCCCTGTTTTGATTTTCGAACTGACCGCCCCATTTGATCTGGTATTTCTCATGATCATATTTGATGTCTTTTTCAATTTTATCCTGAGCTTTTTTAAGGAACGAAGATAAATCGGTACCTCTCAGATTCAGTTTTACCGTGAGATGGCGCTTATTCATTTCTCTGGTGATGGTACTTTCGCCAGTACTTAGTTTTACTTCTGCCACCTGTGATAACGGAATTTTAGCTCCTGTAGCTGAAGTGAGCATCAGATTCCCTATTTTGTCAGGGGTATCCCGGCTGTCTTCCGTGTAGCGGCAGGATATATCATAAACTTTATTCCCGATAAAGATTTGGGAAATGGCTTTTCCTCCTAATGCGACTTCAATAAGATCTGCGACATCGGAAACATTTAATCCGTATTGGGCGATCTTATCTCTGTTGGCAATGATCTGGAGCTGAGGTAAAGGAGGTTCCTGGTCAATGGCAAGATCGGCAGAACCCGGAATTTTATTTAAAGTAGATAAAACATTTTCTGCAATCCTTCTGGTTTCTTTGAAATCATCTCCGTATACTTTTACCACCAGTTCACTGTGAGCTCCGGAGATCTTATCCATCACCCCGTCAATCATAGGCTGTGAGAAACCTACGGTGAATCCGGGCATATCCTTATAATCAGCGGCAAGTTCTTTAATCAGGTCTGCTTTGGTTTTTCCTGAAGGCCATTCGCTGTAAGGTTTTATTCCTACAGAAACTTCAAAGTGAGAAGCCGTCCAGGGGTCAGTTCCGTCATCATTCCGGCCGGCCTGAACCATCATATAAGTAATTTCAGAATGTTTTAATGTTCTGGCCCTTAATGTATCGCTCATCTCTTTTGCTTTGGCTAAAGAAATTCCGGGAGGGAGCTGTACCTGCAGCCAGATGGAACCTTCATCCAGTTCAGGGAGAAAATCTTTCCCTACCGTATAAGATAAAACTCCTGCAGATACTAAAACAATCGTTACCGGTATCATAACCTTTCTTGGAGCCTGCATTATTTTTTCAATTCTTTTTCCGTAGGCAGAACTTATTTTTTCCAGCCATTTATTGTGATATATTTTTTGCGGTTTGCGATAGATCACGTAGGCCAGACCCGGAATAAGAAGCAATGCTACTGCAAGCGCTCCCAGTAAAGCATAGCCTACTGTGAATGCCATAGGAGTAAACAGTTTTTTTTCTACACGTTCAAATGCAAATAATGGTAAATAAGCTGTGATAATGATGATTGTGGAAAAGAAAATAGGCTTGGCTACTTCAATCACTCTTTGGGTAACCGATTTTTCTTCCAATGCTTCTTCCGGATGATCCTCTCTTTTCTTCAGGATGGTTTCCAGCATTACAATAGATCCATCTACAATAATTCCGAAATCTATGGCTCCGAGAGAAAGCAGGTTAGCCGGGATATTGGTAAAATGCATGAGGATGAATGCCACCAATAAAGAAAGCGGAATAGTGATAGCCACCAATAAAGCACCTCTCCAGCTTCCAAGAAATACAATCAGAACAATAATAACCAAAACAATTCCCTCGGTAAGGGTGTGGGAAACCGTATGAAGAGTAGTACTCACAAGATCTGTTCTGTCCAGGAAAGGGTGAATTTTAACTCCCACAGGAAGTGTTTCGTTGTTCAGTTCATCAATGGCCTGGTGAACACCTTCCAGAACCTGTGAAGGGTTTTGTCCTCTTAATAAAAGAACAATTCCTTCCACGCTCTCGGAGTAGTTACGCTTTCTGTCGGTATAGCCCAGAATTCCTTTTCTTTCAAGATTTCCGTATTTTAATGTACCTACATCATTGAGAAAAACAGGAACCCCGTTTTCGGTTTTTACAACAATTTTTCCGAGGTCGTTTAAATCTTTTACCAAACCTATTCCACGAATCACATAGGCGAGGTTTCCACGGGGAAGCATACTTCCTCCGGCACTTACATTGTTTTTTGAAATGGTTTCAGTGACTTCAGATAATGAAAGTCCGTATTGTTCAAGTTTATGAGGGTCCAGTTCAATCTGAAACTGGGTGGTAATTCCTCCGAAATTGGTAACATCGGCAATTCCTGATACCTGTTTGATACGCGGGATAATCACGAATTTTTGTAAATCTGTCAGTTCACGAAGGCTGTGGTTATTGCTTTCTATAATATAACGGTAGACTTCGCCAATAGGAGAGGTAAGAGGATCTAGCCCTGGTTGTGCGCCATACGGAAGTGTCACATCAGACAGTCTTTCCTGAATACGCTGTCTTGCCCAGTAATCATCTACACCGTCATCAAAAACCATTGTGATAATGGAAAGTCCGAAGGTGCTTTTACTTCGCATAACATGCATTCCGGGAAGTCCGTTCAGAGAGCGTTCCAGCGGAATTGTGATTTGTTGTTCCACTTCTTCAGCGGCCAGTCCCGGAACCTGTGTTACGACTTGTGAGGTGACATCGGCAATATCGGGATAGGCTTCTACTGATAATTTGGTCCAGGAATAATATCCAAAGAAGCCCAGTAAAAGGAAGAGTGCCAGCATCAGCCATCTCTTCTGTATGGAGATTGTAAGTAGTTGCTTCATAGTTTTTTATTGAAGTAAAGTATAGAGTAGAAACATTGCATATGACACTACTTTATAGATTTTACATTGTACATTTTACGTCTTTCACCTTATTTTGCATCCAGCATATAAATTCCACCTTCGGTCATGATGGTTTCTCCCACTTTTAATCCTGAGACAATTGTTACCATTTTCTGGTCTGTTTCTCCGGTTGTTACGGAGCGTTTGGCAAATTGATTTTTACCAGTTTTTACCCAGACGTATTGCGAGCTGTCCTGCTGCATTAATGCAGTAACAGGAATCATAATTGTTCTTGTAGGTGTTGTGGAAAAGTTTACGGTGGCATACATCCCGGGTTTCAGTTTCCTGTCCGGATTGTCGCATTGGATAAGAACTTTTATACTGCGGGTGCTTTCATCCACAATTTCGTTGATGTGATATACTTTCCCGGTAATATTTCTGTCAGGATAAGCACTTACTTTTACAGAAACCCGATCTCCTGTATTAACAAATCTGATGTCTTTTTCTTTTACATCTCCGGAAATCCATACTTTAGACAATTCTGCGATAATTACAACAGGATCAGCATCTCCTTTCAGATATTGTCCGTTTACAATTTTGTTGGAAATAACTTCTCCATTGATAGGAGCTCTTACAATAAGTGGACTTCCTATTCCTCCTCCTTTGCTATTATATACTTTTAAAGCTGATGATGCATTGGAGAGTGACGTCTTTTTATTTTTATAGTCTGTTTCCGCTTCATCAAGTTCTTTCTGAATCCCCACACCATGTTTCACGAGATCCTGCTGGCGCTTATAGTTTTTTTCTGCAAGCTGTACATCATTCAGGGCATCTGTATAATCTTTCTGTACAGAAAAATAATCTGAGGAAAGGATTTCAAAAAGAGGGCTGCCTGCTGAAATATTTTGTCCCAACTGAATAAAAGATTTTGTGATTCTTCCCGAAAAAGGGCTTGCAATTTCTGCATAATGGTTTGGAATGGCCTGAATGGTTCCCGCCGAAATAATACCATCACTGTGTTCCTGTTCACCAACCACTTCAGTTTTGATTTTTTTGAAAACAGGATTGTTTTCCGGAACAATAACGTTATCTCCTTTTATCAGGAGATCCTGATCCTGCGGGCCTTCATTTTTGGGATTTTTACAGGAGGTAACCCATGCCAAAAGCACCATTGCTAATACTGTTTTTCTCATATAATATGTTTATAACCACTAATTTAATTTTAATTTTTGTTAATTTATTTCAAATTTTGGTGATATTATTACAGAATATCTACCAATATTTGTTTTTTTGACGGTGCAAAGTTATCCTCATCCTTTGTGATAGCCTGTTAGAAAGCCTTTAGAATACTATTAGAAAGCTATTAGAAAGGAGAGGATAAGATCTTAAAGCCACTGACCGAATTTCTTGATAAACCATTGCTTTACAAACTGAGTGAGAATACAATACCCTGTAAGAATACCGATCAGATAAGGAAAATAGCTTATCGGCAGCGGCTGCATTTTCAGGTATACGGCTATGGGGCTGAAAGGAATCAGGATTCCAATCAACATAATTAAGCTGGTTAATGCAACTACCGGAGCTGCTGCCCAGCTTTGAATAAACGGAATCTTTTTAGTTCTGATGATATGTACAATCAATGTTTGAGATAATAAACCTTCCACAAACCAGCCGGTCTGGAATAAACTTTGGTTTTCCGGAGTATTTGCTTTGAAAATAAAGAACATAACAGCAAAGGTCACATAATCAAAAATGGAGCTTAGCGGGCCAATAAACAGCATGAAGTTTTTAATACTGCCGGCCTCCCATTTTTTAGGTCTTTCCAGAAAATCCTTATCCATTGTATCCCATGGGATAGAAGATTGAGAGATGTCATAAAGTAAATTCTGAGTCAGAATCTGTAACGGAAGCATAGGTAAAAAAGGAAGTAAAGCACTGGCTCCAATCATGCTGAACATATTTCCAAAATTACTGCTGGCTGTCATTTTTATATATTTAACGATGTTTCCGAAGGTTCTTCTGCCGTAGATCACGCCACTTCGGAGCACCATTAAGTCTTTTTCGAGCAGAATAATATCTGCGCTTTCTTTAGCAATGTCTGCTCCTGTATCTACTGAAATTCCTACATCTGCTTCTTTAATGGCTGCAGCATCATTAATACCGTCTCCCATGAATCCTACGGTATGCCCTTTTGTTCTTAATATCTTTACAATACGTTGTTTTTGTAACGGGCTTACTTTCGCAAAAACAGAATACTGATCCATATCTTTGCTGAGTTCTTCATCACTTACATTATCCAGTTCATCGCCAAGCATGATTGTATTGACGGGAATTCCCACGTCATGACATATTTTTTTAGCGACAATATCATTGTCTCCCGTTACCACTTTTACCTCAACGCCCAATTTGTGTAATGCTTTTATACTAGGCTCTGCGGATGGTTTTGCGGGATCAAGAAATCCTATAAAGCCCGTAAGTGTAAGATGATTTTCATCTGCGACGGAATAATTGAGTGGGTGGTCTCCATCAAATTCTCTAATGGCAACTAGGAGTACTCGTAATCCTTCAGCATTGAGCTTTTCAGACATTTTTACGATTTGTTGTTTCATAAGATCATCCAAAGGAACAATATTGTCGTTTTCAATGTGAAGACTGTGATCTTCTCCTGGGTCCAGAGCATATTTGCATAAAGAAAGCATTTCTTCTACCGCTCCTTTGGAGATCATAAGATGCTTACCTCTGGAAGTATTCAAAATAACAGACATTCTCCTTCTTTCAAAATCGAAAGGGATTTCGTCTACTTTCAGATAGAGCTCATCAGCCTTCATAAGGTTATGAACTTCTGCATGATCTAATACTGCCTGGTCTAACAGATTTTTAAGGCCGGTTTGATGGAAACTGTTGAGGTAAGCCCATTTTAAAACTTCATCATCTTCAATACCCCGAACGTTGAGATGGGTTTCCAGTACAATTTTATCTAAAGTAAGAGTTCCTGTTTTGTCGGTACATAGAATATCCATTGCTCCGATATTCTGAATAGCATTTAACCTTTTAACAATCACTTTCTTTTTACTCATATTAACAGCTCCTTTTGCGAGGTTTGCGGTAACAATCATAGGCAGCATTTCAGGAGTAAGTCCTACGGCTACGGCAATAGCAAATAATAAAGCCTGCATCCAGTCTCCCTTTACCAGTCCGTTAATAAGAAAGATGACAGGAGCCATCACCAGCATAAACCGGATGAGTAAGAAACTTACTTTATTAACTCCGACATCAAATGAGGTTTCAGGTCGTTTGGAAACGAGACTTCTGCTGATACTACCGAAGTAGGTAAAAATACCGGTATTGGCAACAACAACTGTTGCAGAGCCACTTACGACATTGGTCCCCATAAAGCATATATTCTGTAAAGTCAAAGGATTCCTGTCCTTGGCATTTTTGATGGGTAAAGCACTTTTTTCTACCGGCAGCGCTTCTCCTGTAAGAATTGATTCACTGATAAAAAGATCTTTACTTTTAAGAATTCTGCAATCTGCAGGAACCATATCTCCGGCGGATAGGATAACCATATCACCGGGAACAATTTCAGTGATTTCTATTTCTTCGCTTTCCTTGAATTTTCTTTTGGTAAGACAGCTTGTTTTTACCATTTTCTTCAATGCTTCTGCTGCCTTATTACTTCTGAATTCCTGGATGAACCTTAAAATAGTACTGAATAAAAGCATAACCGAAATGATAATACTGGTACTCAGATCCTTTTCATTTGCCGGAGCGAGAATTACATCAATACATAAAGAAATGATAGCAATACAAGCCAAAATATAGTTGAAAGGATTGAAAAAAGAATGAGCAAACTGTTTCAGCCATGAAGGAGCTTTCTGAGTGGCAATTTCATTCTTTCCATACGTTTTTAAACGGTCTTTTACCGTATTTTCACTGAGACCTTCTTCTGAAGTTTCCAGCATGGCATAAACCATTTTTTCATTCTCTGATGCAGCTTCTTTTAACTTTACAAGCGCTGCTGAATTGAGATTTTTGTTGGAGGATTTTTTTAACATCGCTTCAATTGTTATTTCAAATGTTATAAATCGTTTTCTGTACCTATAATTTCCCAGCTTACCTTGATCACTTTATCTTCAATAGTAAGCCTGCTGGCTGTTTTTTCCATAAAACTGTCCTGTGGGGTAGAAGCATGAACTTCTGCCGTAATGATGGCATTTTCAGGAGAGCCGTTATCGTCGCTGGTAAGAGATTTCAATAATACCTTATCATTGCCGCTCAAAGACTGCATAAGCTGAACGCGAACATGGTTTTCTACTTCGCTTTTACATTTAATGGTGAGTAAATATTCAGTATAATGACTTCTGCTGCTGATGTTGTTGCCAAGCCGAACACCCAGCGGGCGGAGAATAACGTGAGTAAGAATAATAAACCCACTGGTAATAGCAGCTTCAAAAGGATATCCCATTGCACTAAGTGCCCCTACGGATGCAGAACACCAGATTGTAGCTGCAGTATTAAGGCCCCGAACAGTAAGCCCGTCTTTCATAATGACACCGCCGCCCAAAAAGCCGATCCCGCTTACAATATAGGACGCTATTCTGCCGGTAGCATCACCTCCAATCCTTATAGAGAGAAGTACAAATGCTGCGGAGCCAAGGCATACCAGTGTATTGGTTCGCAGACCTGCACTTTTCTGGCGCCATTGTCTTTCAAGTCCAATGCTGGCACCTAATGCGAATGCTGTGAAAAGCCGGAATGTAAATTCTAATGTGGTCATAACCTTTCTGTTTTATAGCATCAGCTGATATACAGAAAAGTATACTGCTGAATACTTAGTTGTTGTAATAATGTGATGAATCGGTATCCATAGTGATTTTTATCTACTGCAAAGGTATTCCTAGTATCAGAGATAAGCCGTTAGAAAAGCTTTAGAATATTATTAGAAAACTATTAGAAAGAAAGTAATTTTGTACAGTACCCATAAATTTGGAAAAATAAACCGCGATCTGTATCCATTATGGAAAACAAAATTTCAATACATTTGCGGGCAGACTATTATAAATTACCAATTTTTCAGCTGCAATTTATAGTATAAAGCTTGTGTGGATCAGGAAATTTCTTTCCAAAGATGGTTGATAACAAGATAATATTTTAGACATGAAAAATTCAAACATAGCGATACCTGCAACGCTTTTAGCCATTATGTGTGTTCAGGGAGGTGCTTCCATTGCTAAGCAGCTCTTTCCTCTGATAGGACCCATTGGAACGGTTACTTTGAGGATTGTATTATCAGCTATTTTGCTTACCTTGATTAACCGTCCGAAATTTTCACAGTTTACTGCCCAAAAATGGAAATACAGCGCCTTATATGGTATAGGTCTGGCAGCGATGAACCTTATTTTTTATATGGCAATTCAGAGGATTCCTTTGGGGTTGGCGGTTACCGTAGAGTTTGCAGGACCCTTATTTCTCGCATTGGCATTATCACGTAAATTATTGGATGTTATCTGGGCATTATTAGCCTGTGTGGGAATTCTGCTTATTGTTCCCTGGAAAAGTGATCATGTAGATTTGGTAGGGCTTGGGCTTGCTTTTCTTGCTGGTATGTTCTGGGCCGTTTATATTGTAATGGGCGGGAAAGTTGCAAAAATTATGGATGGTAAGGATGCCGTTACTACCGGAATGCTCTTTGCAAGCCTTGTAATCATTCCTTTTACGATTTGGGATGGCGCGGTTTTTAACATTACGCCAACTATTTTCATGAAAGGTCTAGGAGTAGCGATCTTGTCGAGTGCCTTACCATTCTCTTTGGAAATTATGGCATTGAAAAGACTTCCTGCGAAAACTTTCAGTATTCTGATGAGCCTGGAACCTGCTTTCGCCGCACTTTCGGGGCTGATATTCCTGTCGGAAGAATTATCTTTTCTACAATGGATTTCCATTATGTGTGTGATAGCCGCAAGTATTGGGACAACAATTTTCAGCAGAATTACTGATCATCAATAAAGATTTTAACCATTTAAATTAATAAGTAAAGTTAAGGTCCGGATCAACTTAAATAAAGCATGATTTTCTTTGAATACCTTAACCATCCAGCTTTCTTAATAGTTAAAAAAATAAAATCCGCTTATAATCTTTTTGGTTATAATTCCGATTATTAAAATTTTATATTAATCCGGAGTTATTGAATATCAGCGTAAAAACAGTTTCATTATTTTCTGAGGTTACTTTAACCGCCGCATGATGAAGATGAATGATTTTCTCGGTGAGGAAAAGTCCGATTCCATATCCTTTTTCCTTTTTTGAGGTTTCACTTCTGTAAAACGGTTCAAAAATATGTTCCAGATCTTCCTGTGAAATTGTTATTCCTCTATTTTTAAAACTGATTTGAAGTAATTCTGCGTTGGATTTGATATCTATGGAACACAAATGTTCCGGAGAATATTTGCAGGCATTATCAATAAGGTTATTAAAAGCAACCTGAAGAAGATATTCGTTCCCTTGAATGGTCAGCTGGTGCTCTTCAACAGCATCATCAATATTTAAAGACACTTTATATTCCTGGTTTTCTTTTATAGTTTTGGAATAAGATTCTAAAAGAACTTCGTCAAGACGGACTTCGGAAAAGCTGATTTCATTGGGATCGTAGCTTGCTTTGGCAAGATCCATCAGGCTGTTGGAAAGTTTGGCCATATTGCGGGCATCATCCAGTGCGTATTGAATGGTTTGTTGATAGTCTTCTTTAGACTGGTCTTTTTCAGAAGCCAATTCTAATTCAGTTATAATGGCCGATAAAGGCGTCCTGAGTTCGTGAGAGATATTGGATACAAAATGCTTTTGAGAGTCAAAAGAGTTTTCCAGGCGCTCCAGCATCCCATTGAAATTTTGAGCCAGTTCATTAAGCTCATCTTTCTCACTAGTTGTTTTGAGGCGCAGCTGTAATTTTCCGGCAGTAATTTTTTTGATCTGGTTCACCATTTCGCTTAACGGGCTTAATGCTTTTTTAGACAGAAATATTCCAGCCAGATAAATAAGGACCAGAATGCTGACAAAAGAAATAATACTGATAGTGAGAAGGTGGGTGAGGTACTCATAACCATATTTATCATAGGAAGCTGCTGTAACCGCATAGGTTTTTCCATTATAATGATACACCATTCCTATCACCTGTAGTTTTTTTAAAAAGAAACTTATTTTCTTTTTTTGGAATATCTGAGAAAGCATCTCTGGTGTTTCCTTTACATAATCTACTTTAGCATCATCATGATAAATAAGGCGATGATCAGAATCATAGATTGCTACCTGAACTTCATTAAGAGTCCTGTTGTTATTTTTGTACAGTTTGTGCATTTCCTGCTCTGGTAAAGAGCTTTGAAAGAAGAGGTCAGCTTTGGCAATAGCTTCGTTTTGCAGCTCGCTGTAAAAAGATTTTTCTCGTGCTTCTTTTGATGAATAATAAATAGAAAAGCTGTAAACGCTTAAAAGCATTGCAGTAATTAATGTAAAAAGCAGTGTAAGCCTGGTTCTTATTTTCATCGGTCTGTTTTTAGTTCACTTCGCTGGCTATTGCGTTATACCGGCTTCATAATCCTTCTTCAGAATGAAACCCATACCTGCCTTAGTATGAATAAGCTTGGTATCAAAATCCTTATCAATTTTCTTACGGAGATAATTGATATAGACATCAATAAAGTTGGTTCCCGTATCAAAATGAGTTTCCCATACTTTTTCAGCAATTTCACTTCGTGAGAGAACTTTTTCGGAGTTTTCCAGCATAAATTTAAGCAGGTTGAACTCTTTTGGGGTTAATTTAATAGGAATATGGTCCCGGCTGACTGTTTTTTGCTCAAGATTCATTTCAATACCTTCATATTTAAGAACAAAAACTTTTTGCTGTCTCTGCTGTGAAAAACGCTTCAGAAGAACTTTTATCCTTGCCGTAAGTTCACGCATTTCAAAAGGTTTGGTCATATAATCATCCGCTCCGGCATCAAATCCTTCCAGTTTATCATCTGTAGTCCCAAGTGCTGTAAGCATAACAACCGGAAGATTCGGTTTTAATATTTTTATCTCATTGCAAAATTCGAGACCACTTTTCTTTGGTAAGACAATGTCTGTCACTACGAGATCAAAATTGGACTGCAGAGCCAGTTTCAACCCTGTTGCTCCGTCATAAGCCGTTGTCACATCAAATTCAGATTCCTGGAGTCCTTTGGCTATAAGCTTAGAAAGCCTGTCATCGTCCTCAACTAATAAAATATGTGGCATAGAAATGTTAGGATGTTTGGTTGGTATGAAGAATAGCTCAATGTCTCTACAAATGTAATGAATTCTATTTTGTAATTTTGAACCTGAAATCTTAATTGAATGTCAGAACTTAAAATATTTTTAAAAAAAATAGCAGCTGTTACAGGGCTTTTTGTTTTATTAATACTGTTGGTACAGTGTAATTCTTCTCAAAAAACAGTACAGCTTCATAATGGTGATTTACTTTTTGTAACGGCGAAACAGACCGGTCTTTCCGGAGCCATTAATAATGTTACCCAAAAACAGAAAAAGGCCTCTTTTGATCATATCGGAATTTTAGAGAAAGACGGAAATAAAATTTATGTTCTGCATGCCGCTCCAAAAGGAGGTTCCCAGAAACAGGATTTCAAAGAATTTGTCAGAGAGCAGGAAGAAGATGGGCAAAAGATTATAGTTTACAGGCTGAAACCTGAATATCGGAAATTTATTCCGGCTGCCGTTAAAAAAGCAAATTCAATGCTTGGGAAACCTTACAACTTCAATTATATTCTGGATGAAAATTCCTATTACTGTTCAGACTTTGTGGAAAGGTCTTTCAGAGAAAACCATATCTTTACGTTGGAACCTATGACGTTTATTGATCCAAAGACCGGTAAAATAAATGCATTTTGGGAAGAGTTTTATAACAATAAAAATCTTAAAGTACCCGAAGGTGAACCTGGTTGTAACCCTAATGGATTAGCAGGTTCGGATAAACTGGAAAGAATAAAGGAACTCTAAAAAATAGAAAAAGAAGCTACACAGCTTCTTTTTTTATATGTTAAATTTTAAAAAATATTAGTCCACTAATTTGGTAGACTAATATTTTTTTATATTTTTGTCACAGATTTAATGCTGAGAGTAAAATGATCTGAGAGTGTTTAACCAAAAAATGTTTAGCGATGATTACACCTAATCCGAGCCTGCAGGTTTTGCAAAATAAAATAAACCTGCCTAAAAAAGAATTGTTATTAGAGATAGAATTAAATGGGAAAATGAAATTTGAACATTTGATGAATACCATCTATAATCAATTGGGCATCTGTCACAGGGTGTTGTCTGCTAATGTGGAATATGTAAACGGATACAGCTTTGGTTCGGTGCAATTGTATATTAATGTGAATTCAGAAGACTA
This sequence comes from Chryseobacterium sp. Tr-659, assembly GCF_011752975.1. Classification (GTDB taxonomy): domain Bacteria; phylum Bacteroidota; class Bacteroidia; order Flavobacteriales; family Weeksellaceae; genus Chryseobacterium. The sequence goes on from NZ_VWWP01000001.1 coordinate 415,110, forward strand.
TCAGCAGCTTGAGGTCTATCTGAATAAAAATAAACTTTTGAGTACAACCGTGGAATATATCTGCAGAAAATACTCTTAAAAGGTTCATATAGTTTTAATTACCCGAAGTGTCTGTTTTTTATCAGGCGCTTTTTTGTTTTATCTAAATTGATGTAAAAAAAACTATCCTTTTAAATGGCGTACATTATTCGATGTGTGATGATTGTCCTCCTCATGGAGGGTAGCGGAAATTCAAAGAATTTTTGATGAGGGTGGTTAAAAAAAACGTTCAGACTACTCTGAACGTTTTCATATTAAATAAAATAATTTTAAATTCTTTCGATATCAGCACCAATAGCTTTCAATCTTCCGTCAATATTCTCATATCCTCTGTCAATCTGTTCGATGTTGTGGATAATAGATTTTCCTTCAGCAGACAGTGCAGCAATAAGAAGTGCATTTCCGGCTCTGATATCCGGAGAAACCATGGTAGTTCCTCTTAACGGAGTTTCCTGGTTCAATCCGATTACCGTTGCTCTGTGTGGATCACAAAGAATGATCTGCGCACCCATATCAATTAATTTGTCTACAAAGAATAATCTGGATTCAAACATCTTCTGATGAACCAGAATACTTCCTTTTGCCTGAGTGGCAACCACAAGAATAATTGATAACAGGTCCGGGGTAAATCCGGGCCATGGAGCATCCGAAATCGTAAGGATGGATCCGTCAATAAATTTCTGAATTTTATAATGTTCCTGAGCCGGAATATAAATATCATCACCACTTTGTTCAAGCTGAATTCCCAGTTTTCTGAAAGTGTTCGGGATAACGCCTAACTGATTCCAGTTCACATTTTTGATGGTAATTTCAGATTTTGTCATAGCGGCAAGGCCTATCCATGATCCGATCTCTACCATATCAGGAAGCATGGTGTGCTCAGTTCCTCTCAGGTAATCAACTCCTTCAATGGTAAGAAGGTTAGATCCGATTCCTGAGATATTGGCACCCATTCTATTCAGCATTTTACACAATTGCTGAAGATAAGGCTCACATGCAGCGTTGTAGATTCTTGTTTTTCCTTTGGCTAATGCAGCTGCCATTACGATATTGGCAGTTCCTGTTACGGAAGCTTCTTCCAGCAGAATGAATTTTCCTCTTAATTCCTTAGCCTTTAAAGAATAAAAATATTCTTCTTCATCATAGTTGAATTCAGCACCAAGTTCAACCAATCCCTGGAAGTGGGTATCCAATCGTCTTCTTCCGATCTTGTCTCCACCCGGAGTCGGCATATAAGCTTCTCCGTAACGGGCAAGCATTGGCCCCATCAGCATAATAGATCCGCGTAATTTCGCTCCGTCTTTTTTGAATTCGTTGGATTTTATATAATCGAAATTGACCTGATCTGCCTTGAAGGTATAGTCTCCCTGTCCGTTTTTAGTAACTTTTACACCAAAATCTCCCAAAATTTCAATCAGTCTGTTTACATCATGAATATCCGGGATATTTTTGATTCTTACCTCTTCATCAGTCAGAAGAACAGCACATAAAATCTGTAGAGCCTCATTTTTGGCTCCTTGTGGAGTTATTTCACCCTGCAGTCTTTTTCCTCCTCTTATTTGAAATGTTCCACTCATTATTTCCTGTTTTTATGATTGTTATTATGCCTTCTTTTGTTGGGCTGGTTTTTATTATTATTGCTGTTGTTATTTCTATTATTGTTACTGTTATTGTTTCGGTTATTATTATTACTGTAATAGATTTTACTTTTTTCAAGAGAATCAATTCCGGTAAGGTCTAACCTGTTTTCAGACAGTTCTTTCAGGTGTCGGAAAATTACATCATCCGTCACATGTTCTTTATTATAAACATTATAAGACTTCTTCATATTATTGGCAATTACTTCAATAAGAGCTTCCTTTTCGTCGCCTGTTTGCAGTTCAATTGCTTTTTCTATTAATTGAAGAATACTTTTTCCGTAAAATTTAAAATCACCTTGCAGTTTAGGGTATTCCATCTTTTTAGGCTTTTCTGCCAATTGTTCTCTGGTTGGAAACGGATAAGGAGATTCTACATCCAGATCGTAATTTGCCAGAATAAAAAGATGATCCCAAAGTTTATGTTTATAATTTTCTTCGTCGCGAAGTTGTGGGTTTCTCTGACCCATAAAATCGATGATTGCCATAGCCATTTCATTCCTTTCCTCTTTGGTAGGAAGTTCTTTGCAGCGCTCAACCAACTGTTGTATAATTCTGCCGTATTCCGGCATATGAAGCTGAGTTTTTTGGGTATTGTATTCCATAGTATGCAAATATATGGATTAAAAGAAAAATTGTTTCGAGAATATTAAAAATTTATGATTTTTTAATGAAAATTTCAAATCAGTTTCCTAATGATTTATTGTTGAAAATTAAAATATTTCCCGTTAAATTGAATTTGTTTTTAATAAAATTGTAACTTGGTTATTAGATTGATAATTAATTATTACGATGAAAAAAACATATTTTTTCCTTTCTTTACTGGCTTTAGCTGCAGCTAATTCATGTCAGAATAATGATGAATTAAATATGGAACCTTCCAAAAAGGAAGAAGTACATAACAAAACTGTAAATGTTACCCAACATGACGGCCGGCCTTTCAGTACAGGAAGCGGATCTGCACAAGGAAAATTTGTTGCCGGTCCTGGAGGTGGAGTCCTCATGCAGGGCTTTTACTGGGATGTCCCCGATGGTGGGAACTGGTGGAATACAGTAAAAGGTAAAGTAACCGACTGGTCAAACGCAGGAATTGGTGCCATATGGCTTCCACCGGCTTCAAAGGCACAGAACGGAGCCTATTCCATGGGGTATGATCCTACAGATTATTATGATTTTGGAGATTTCAACCAGAACGGAAGCGTAGAAACCCGTTTCGGATCAAGAGCAGAGCTGGAAGCATTAATAACAAAAGCTCATGCTGAAAACATGCAGGTATATGCAGATATTGTAATTAATCACAATAGTGGCGGACAGTCTGAAGCTAATCCTTACACAGGTACAAATACATGGACTAATTTTTCAGGTATAGCTTCCGGTAAATTTAAGAGAAGTTACAATGATTTTTATAAAAATGCATATGGAAATAATGATGAAGGTGCTTTTGGCGGATTTCCGGATCTTTGCCACGCTAATCCTTATGTACAGGACTGGCTTTGGGGAAGAGACGATTCTGTAGCAAAATACTATAAGAATGTGATGAAATTTGACGGCTGGAGATTTGATTATGTTAAAGGTTTCGGGCCATGGGTTGTCAATACATGGAATTCTAAAGTAGGAGGATTTTCCGTTGGTGAATTATGGGATTCTAATGTAAATACACTGGAATCGTGGGCGAATAATGCCAACAGTTCCGTATTTGATTTTGCTGCATACTATAAAATGGATGAAGCTTTCGATAACGGAAATCTGAATGCTTTGAATGATGATATGATGTGGAAAAGGAATCCGTACAAAGCCGTTACTTTTGTAGCTAATCATGATACGGATATCATCTATAACAAAATGCCCGCATATGCTTACATTTTAACACATGAAGGATATCCTACCATTTTTTACAGAGATTATGAAGAATGGCTGAATAAAGAAAGACTGAACAATCTGATATGGATCCATAATAATAAAGCGACTGGAAACACTTCTATTTTATATACCGATAATGACGAATATATTGCAAGACGTAATGGTTACAATGGAAATCCCGGGCTGGTTGTTTATATCAACACTTCATCAAACTGGCAGGAAAGATGGGTAGAAACCAACTGGAGCAGTCAGCAGATCAAAGATTTTACGGGTAATTCAACCTGGTATCCTACAACACAGGGAGACAAATGGGTGAAGATCCAGTGTCCTCCGAATTCTTATTCTGTGTGGTCGCTTAATTTATAAATAATAATGCCTGCATGAAAATTAGTCTTTAGTACTCATTTCAGCTTGCCTTATTTGTATACTCAGTTTATCGTTCCGTAGGAATTCTGTACAACCTATGATTCAATATCATGTTGCAAGGAATTCTTACGGAATGATATTTTATATGAATCTGTTTTAAAAAAAAATTACACCTGAATAAATTTTTTCTTCTGATGCTGGTCCGGTAAATAGCATTTCTGATTGGCCAGTTTCATTCTGTTTCTGGAAATAGTATCGTAAATTTTATCACTTAGAAATTTGGGCAGAATTTTTCCAACAACGGAAATTTTATAAAATCCACCTAATAAGTTGGCAATTTCCAGCACAGCCCTTGATTTGATCTGATAATACCGTCCGGGTTTCCAAAGGTACATCGTATTGAATTCTTTTGTTTCCAGTCCTCTTTCAGATAAAAACTGCTGTCCGAAGTCTGACTGAAGGGAAGCAAACATGAATTTGTCTTTTTTATCCCTTTCCAGAATCCATTGTACCCAGAAATTGCAGACTCCGCAATCCCCGTCAAAAAATACAATATGTTTATTTTTCCAGCTTTCCACAACTTTATTTATTAAACATGATCCCTCTTTCCGTGTCTTCTTTTATCTTTTTGAAGTATTGAACAAGTTCTGCACGCTGTTCATCAGATAGTTTTGCATCCTGATGCCCCAGGTAATAAGATTCTAAGGGCATTTCCTGTTTTTCAACCATTTCAATACTTTCTTTCAGCTTATGAATCTGTCTTTGAGGTTCATATACTGCAAAGGTAGAAAAATTCAAGTGTTTTCTTCCTTCATTAATATGATTTTTTACAAACCAAGAAGCCGGAGAAATATTGGCATACCAGGGATAAGTCGTTTCATTGGAGTGGCAGTCATAACAGGATGTTCTGATGATACGGCTTATTTTTTCCGGAGTATTTTTAATCTTCAGAAAGTCCATACCCGGAGTGGGAGGCGGGTTCGTTTTATCAATCGGAAAAAACTGAATGATGACGAATGCTACAAGAATGACAACAATTATTTTTTTCATAAGATTGAATATTCATGTTTGATGAAATATAAAGGTAGTTAATTTATTTTTAGTGAGATAAAGCCGGAAGCTGGGTGAAGGATGCTGGAAGTATTTTTCAGAAGTTCTGAAAATAATATTTTTTTAGTTTTTATTCATACTAATCAGATATTTTTCAGGGATCATAAAACTTCCGGCATCCAGTATCCAGCTTTCTTTCCCCTTAAACTCTTACGTTGAGTTATTCTAAATTGAGGTATATGTCATTGTTTTTAATTTATTTAAGATGAAAAATGACTAACTTAATACCACAATTATGTCCTAGCTTACAAACTGTCCGAAATATTTATTTATAGTTTTTAACTATCGTTGAAATAAAAATTAATAGATTGTATTTATTGAATAAACGTTGTAGGTTTGTCATATTCTTACAATAAAGAATTTAGAACTGTATTAATCAATAATAAAATAAACGACAATGGAAAAAGATTTGAATGACATCAGTAAATGCCCGTTTCATAACGGAACAATGAAGAAGAGTGTAGCAGGTGGAGGAACCCAGAATTCTGATTGGTGGCCGGATCAGCTCAGAGTAGATCTTCTGCGCCAGCATTCTTCCCTTTCTGATCCTATGGATAAGGATTTTGATTATGCCAAAGCATTTGAAAGCCTTGATCTGGAGGCTGTAAAAAACGACCTTCATGCATTAATGACTGATTCTCAGGATTGGTGGCCGGCAGATTTCGGGCATTATGGACCTTTGTTTATCCGTATGGCCTGGCACAGCGCCGGAACTTATCGTGTAGGAGACGGAAGAGGAGGAGCCGGAGCCGGGCAGCAGCGTTTTGCACCACTGAACAGCTGGCCGGATAACGTAAGTCTTGATAAAGCCAGAAGGCTATTATGGCCAATCAAGCAAAAATATGGTAGAAATATATCCTGGGCAGACCTTTTGATCCTTACAGGAAACATAGCGCTTGAATCCATGGGCTTTAAAACATTTGGATTTGCCGGAGGGCGTGCCGATGTTTGGGAACCGGATTCTGATGTATATTGGGGATCTGAAAAAACATGGCTCGGAGGTGATTTGCGCTATGCTCACGGTTCAGAAGGTGTTGTAGAAGGACATTCAGCAGTTCTTCCTACAGATGATAAGGCAGATGGTGATATTCATTCCAGAAATCTTGAGAATCCATTGGCAGCGGTACAGATGGGATTAATTTATGTGAATCCTGAAGGTCCGGACGGAAATCCTGATCCGATTGCTGCCGCTAAAGATATTCGTGATACTTTCGGGCGTATGGCGATGAATGATGAAGAAACGGTTGCTTTGATCGCCGGAGGACATACTTTCGGTAAAACACACGGAGCAGGTCCGGCAGACCATGTAGGTAAAGAACCTGAAGGAGCCGGAATTGAACAACAGGGACTTGGATGGGCAAGTACATATAAATCAGGAAGCGGAAGAGATGCTATTTCCAGTGGTCTGGAAGTAACCTGGACGGAAACCCCTACGCAATGGAGTAATTACTTCTTTAAAAATCTTTTTGAAAATGAATGGGAATTGACAAAAAGCCCTGCCGGAGCTCACCAATGGGTAGCAAAGGATGGAGCAGATATTATTCCTGACGCATTTGATTCTTCTAAAAAGCATAAACCAACAATGCTTACCACAGATCTTTCATTGAGACTGGATCCTGTCTACGAAAAAATTTCAAGACATTTTTATGAAAACCCTGATGCGTTTGCTGATGCATTCGCAAGAGCATGGTTTAAATTAACACACAGAGATATGGGACCGCGCGTCCGTTATTTAGGACCAGACGTGCCACAGGAAGAACTGATCTGGCAAGATCCTATCCCTGAAGTAAATCACGAACTGGTTGATAACAATGATGTGGAAACGTTGAAATCAAAAATTTTACATTCAGGATTGAGCAATTCTGAACTGATATCTACAGCATGGGCTTCTGCTTCTACGTTCAGAGGAAGTGATAAACGTGGAGGAGCCAACGGAGCCAGAATAAGACTGGAGCCTCAGAAAAACTGGGAAGTGAATAATCCTGGGCAGTTACAAAAGGTATTGAATGTGCTGGAAGGAATTCAACAGGAGTTCAATAGCTCTCAAAATGGAGGTAAAAAAATATCATTAGCCGATCTTATTGTTTTAGCAGGAAATGCCGCAGTGGAAGCTGCTGCAAAAAATGCAGGACATGAGGTGAAGATTTCTTTTGCCCCAGGAAGAATGGATGCTTCTCAGGAACAGACCGATGTAGAATCTATGGGATACCTTGAACCCATTGCAGATGGATTCCGTAACTATCTGAAAAGAAGATTTACAGTGTCTACTGAATCTTTATTGATTGACAAAGCTCAGTTGTTAACACTTACAGCCCCTGAATTAACCGTACTGATAGGAGGAATGCGTGCTTTGGATACTAACTTTGACGGTTCAAAACATGGTGTATTCACCAGTCGCCCGGGAGCACTTACCAATGATTTCTTTGTGAATCTTCTGGATATGGGAACACAGTGGAAAGCAATGTCGGATGACAGAGAATTATATATGGGAACAGACCGTTCAACAGGTCAGCCAAAATGGACCGCGACACGTGCTGATCTTGTTTTCGGATCTAATTCTGAATTGAGAGCAATTGCTGAGGTATATGGAAGCGCCGATGCACAAGGAAAATTTGTAAATGATTTTGTCGCAGCGTGGACGAAAGTGATGAACCTGGATAGGTTTGATCTGAATTAATAAATAAAATGAAAATAGAGAAGGCAGCATTTATGGCTGCCTTTTTTTATGCCTTGTCCTAAAATAAGTCGACTTTATGTGATGGGATAAAAAAAACCACCCTTAAAAAAGGATGGTTGGTAGACTCACAGGGATTCGAACCCCAGATGACTGAACCAAAATCAGTAGTGTTACCGCTACACCATGAGTCTGTTTTTGATGCTGCGAAATTATAGAATTTATTTTAAATATGAAAATATAAATTAAAGATTAGTTAACATAATAGGATGGTGAACGGCTTTACTTATTGATATCCAAATAATTATTTTTCAATAAAAATTTAAAAAAAAATCTGCTTCTACCCATAAACAGTAGATTTGTGGATATTATCTGTTCAATTTGAAAAGTAAGGTTTACGTTAATTTATCCGATGGATAATAACATACCGTCTCCTTCTCCCAGCTTTCATCTGTTAAATAATAAAACCTTATCTTTGCAAAAAAATTGGGCTCCAAAAGTTGGAGTAACCCATTAATAACATTTCCTGAGCATAGCAAAGGATTATTAAACATTTTTTATGTCAAATATTGTCGCAATCGTTGGACGTCCCAACGTAGGAAAATCCACGCTTTTTAATCGTTTATTAGAAAGAAGAGAAGCTATTGTAGATTCTACAGCTGGTGTTACCAGAGACCGTCATTACGGAAAATCTGACTGGAACGGGGTAGACTTTACGGTAATTGATACCGGAGGATATGATGTAGGTACAGATGATATCTTTGAAGAAGAAATCCGTAAACAGGTACAATTAGCAGTAGATGAGGCTACTTCTATCATCTTTATGATGAACGTAGAAGAAGGACTTACCGATACAGACTACGAAATTTACAGATTACTAAGAAGATCCAATAAACCAATTTACATCGTTGTCAATAAAGTAGATTCTGCAAAAGAAGAGCTTCCTGCAACGGAGTTCTATCAGTTAGGAATTGAAAAATACTACACTCTTTCTTCTGCAACAGGTTCCGGAACCGGTGATCTGTTAGATGATATCGTGAAAGATTTCCCTACTACAGAATATAAAGATCCATTTGAAGGGCTGCCTAAGATCACTATTGCAGGCCGTCCGAATGTAGGAAAGTCTACAATGACGAATGCTCTGTTGGATGTTGAAAGAAATATTGTAACTGATATTGCTGGAACTACAAGAGACAGTATTCAGACATTATATAACAAATTCGGACATGAATTTGTATTGGTAGATACCGCCGGGATGAGAAGAAAATCTAAGGTAAATGAAGACCTTGAATTTTATTCCGTAATGAGGTCTATCCGTTCTATTGAGTATTCTGATGTTGTGATCATCATGGTAGATGCTACACAAGGTTGGGAATCTCAGGATATGAATATTTTCGGACTGGCACAGAAAAACAGAAAAGGAATTGTAATTCTTGTCAACAAGTGGGATTTGATTGAAGATAAGCAGACCAACACAATGCGTGATTTCGAAAAATCCATTAAAGATAAAATTGGTCAGTTTCAGGATATTCCAATCTTATTTGTTTCCGCATTAACGAAACAGAGAATCTTAAAAGCTGTAGAAGTAGCAATGGAGGTTTATGAAGATCGTAAAAAGAAGATTAAAACTTCAAAACTGAATGAAGTAATGCTTCCGATCTTTGAAAATACACCACCGCCTGCGTTGAAAGGGAAATATATCAAGATCAAGTATTGTGTTCAGCTTCCTACACCATCACCACAGTTTGTATTTTTCTGCAACCTGCCGCAATACGTGAAGGAGCCATATAAGAGATTTACTGAAAACCAGCTGAGAAAAGAATTCGGGTTTACCGGAGTTCCGATCGAAGTATATTTCAGACAAAAATAGAAGAACAGTGTTCAAAGAAAATCCGGAAAGCTTGCTTTCCGGATTTTTAATTTAAATGCTATCAGTATCGATATTCAATACTGTCAAAAATTCTTGCATAGATAATTTAACTACATCCACTTCTCGTAAACAAGTCGCACAGGCTGGTATCCCTGTGAAGCTAACCAGCGCTGCATAATATCATTATTACAAAGCGTATAACGGTAGATCTTCCGTATCTTATAATCTGCATAAGATTCTTCAAATGCTTTGTTTAAAGCTGTATAAATGCCATGTTTTCTGTATTCCTTTTTAACATATCCTTCAGAAACGTAGAGGTCATCTTCATCTCCAAGTTCAAAATTACTGTCATCCTTTTCATCAATGTATCCGAATAAAAAACCTATGGCTTTTCCGTCAATTTCAGCAATAAGAAAACGCCCGTCATTTTCTTCTTCACACTCTGACATAAAACGAAGATAATTTTCTTTTATCTGGCTCCACTCGGCGGTTTTATCATTCATTTCTTTTTCCGAAACATGAAGCTCACCTACAAGCTCATCTACAATAGGGAGATGTTCAGTTATTTTTATTTTTCTGATGGAATAATTCATAATAATCTTTTTGTTTTATCATTTTCCTCTCAACGGACTTCCATACCATGATGTGTTGTCTGAAAGAACTTCTCCTTTCATAACCAGCGAAAGCGGATCAATATTAACATTGCTGCCAATTTCACTATCATATAAAATGATGGTTCTTGAATTGATGGTCGTCTGCTTTCCTATTTTTACACTCCCGATTTTCATAATTCGGTCTTCAAAAAGATGGGTTTGAGGGCCGCAGTCTTCATTCAGCATCGTTTCATCTCCAATTGAAACCATATCAAATTCTGTAATATCGGTGGTGTTAAGCCATACTTTTTTCCCGATTTTAACACCTAGAAATCTCATAAAAAACGGAAGCCAGAATGTTCCGCGAAGGAAATCAAGGAAAAACTGTACCGGAAGTGCCTCATAAATAGTGGTGATACCTTCGCTCAGCCATACTTTAATACTGTACATCGGCATTTCTGTTTTCTTATATTTTCCGACAAATGTCCACTTGAGCAGTACAGTAAAGAAAAAAGAAGGTAAAGCAACAATTCCCAGGTAATAAAACGGAGAAAGTAATAGGAGATAAAGAATGTTTCCCTCAAGATACGTGCTTGTGTAGGCTATAAATAATACACTGCATATAATGACCACAGTCTGTGGAAGAATAATTCTGATCCCTTCTACAATAGCTCTTGCCAGCTTAAGTTGGAATGGAGGATTGTATGTAAGATTATCCTGGAATACCTCAGATTTCTGTCTGGATGGAAGTCCGATTGGTGGAGATCCGAACCAGTCTTTTTCAGTGGAATTCTTCAGTTGTTCTTCAGTCGGAGCTTTACTCAATACGCCGATCAGCATATTGTTTCCTAATTCATATCCCTGCGGAATAAGTCCGCTGTTTCCTACAAAACTGTTATTTCCGATGGTGGTTTTGGATAAAATTAGTTTTTCGTTTCTTACATCATGCTCCCCGAGAATAACAGCATCGGCAATAAATGATCCTTCACCAATTTCTAAAAGATGATGTGAAACATCGCTGGCTGTCGATATTTCCGAGTTTTTTCCCACTTTTGCACCCATCATTCTGTAAAATTTACTGATATAAATAGAAGCAAAAAGAGGATGTACAATAATAAGTGATAAATTAAAAATCTGATCCTTTATCCATTTTTTATAATACATAAAACTATACACCGGATAAATGCCGGGCTTCATATTGTATTGCAGAATTCTGGTCAGTATGCTTACTACTCCTATAAATAATAAAATGTAAACCGTGGAAAGTATTGGCGCCTGCCACAGGTAGTAAAAATTATAATCCGCAGAACGGTCATCCAGATAATAGAGTGTATAAAGGGTAGGAGCTAAAGGTAGTACGATAAGCAATGGAAAGAAAAATAAGGAACATGCATACAATAATGCAAATCTGTTTCTTTTTCGTGCCGAAGCCAATTTGGGAGCTGTAACTTCTTCACCGGTTTTAGTTCTTACTTTTTCCGCAGGGCTGCCATTCCAGACTTCCCCGAACCCGATTTTCCCTCCTTCGTTAAGGCAGCTTAAATCCTGAAGCTCTCCGAATTCTTCAATCACCGTATCACCGCATACGATTACGGAAGATCCCAGATAAGCATGTGCTTTGATATGGACCTTTCTTATTCTTAAAATACCGTTTTCAACAGAAGCATTGTCAATACTGCATCCCGAACTAGTGTTTACATTTTCATCAATAGTAACAAGATCCTCAGCGGCAATGGGTAATAAACTCAGTTGAGCGCTTGGATGAACTTTTACACCAAGTAACTTTAAATATTTCGGATATAAAGGTGTTTCTACAATAAATTCAGAAGGCATTAGTCTTTTAATCGTTTTCCAGAGCCACCATCTGAAATAATACCAGCCCCAGAGCGGATAGTCACCTTCTTTTATTTTTCCGATCACCAGCCATTTCGTCAGAACAATGATGGTAGAATATACCGGCGGGATCAGAGTATAAAGTAAAAAGGCGCTTAATAATGCATAATGCAGTCCATACCCGTTAAGCTGAAAATAATAATAACTTAAATAAGGGAAAAATATCTGAATACTTAATAAAGCAAATACAACCAATAAGCTGATGGTCTGGGCAATATTGCAGGCAATATACTGTAATGTTGAAACCCGGTGAAAAGGTTCCTGGTGGGTTGTTGTCTGATTCTGCTTGTTTTTAAGGCACTCCAAATAAGCGGAAAGCGGACGGTTCTCATAAATTTCCTTTAATGATGCCGTTTGAATTCCTGCTTCTTTACGGAGGTGTGAAACCAGAGTAGCAGCCAATAAAGAATGTCCTCCAAGATCCGTAAAGAAATCCTGAGTCAGGTTGATTTCTTTTCCCGGAAATACCCATTTCAAAGTTTGAAGAAGTTTTTCTTCTACAGGAGCGTTGGGATCAATATTGATATCCTCATTTTTCTCATGAGTGGTGAAGTTTTCCGGGATTGGAAGACGTTTTCTGTCGATTTTGCCACTTGGCATCCTCGGCATTTCTTTCATTTGTATAATCGAAATCGGGACCATGTAGGGAGCTAGAAATTTAGCAAGTTCTTTGCGCATTTCATTTTCGTTGAATGAAGAATCATTGCTCATTACAACGTATCCTACAAGTTGCCCCTGCTCGTTGGAATCCTCTTTTACAGCTACTGCTGCTGAAGAAACATCATCAAGCTGGTTAAGGCGGGTTTCAATCTCGCCGAGCTCTATTCGGTAGCCGCGTAATTTAATCTGGTCATCAATTCTTCCCTGGAATTCGATGAATCCGTCCTCGCGGATGATAACGGCATCCCCGGTTTTGTAAATGGTGTCTCCGGGTAATTCAGGAAATGGATTAGGTAAAAACTTTTGCTCAGTAAGCTCAGGAAGATTAAAATATCCATTGCTTACTCCAGGCCCGGAAATAATCATTTCTCCCCGTTCTCCCCGCGGAAGAATATTCATGTTTTCATCAATTATGGCAACGTGATAATTCGGAAGAGGAGGTCCTATGGTAAGCTCCTGTTCATTATTCAGTATGGCCATATTGGAAGATACTGTTGTTTCCGTTGGCCCATAACTGTTAATAAATATTCTGTAAGGTTTTGCCCATTTTTCCTGTACCTGTTTAGTACATGCTTCACCACCGGTATTAATGAACCTGATGGTGGGAACTTCATCAATAATCGCCAGAATACTTGGGACGGCGTGAAGTACAGTAATTTTGTTTTTTGTTAAAACATCACTCAGCTCGTCTATTGCTTTTACAGTTGTAGCATCAGCAATCCACAAGGTAGCTCCTGCGAAAAGACTGATCCATACTTCTTCGCACCACATGTCAAAAGAAACCGAAAATCCCTGATAAACAGTGTCTGAATCTTTAATCCCGATAAAATCCTGTTCAGAGCGGATCAGGTGACAGATATTTCGGTGGGAAATAGGAATACCTTTTGGGTTTCCCGTGCTGCCGGAAGTGAATAATACATAGGCCCAGTTATCCGGAGTGTAATTTACTTCAGGAGCAGAAACTGTATGTTGTGGCTGGGGTGCAATTGCAATAGGTTTACAGTGGATGTCTGCATCCGTATCAGAAAAATATGTTTTGACATTGATGTCTGTAAAGACTTTTTTTATTCTGTCCTCCGGCATTTCACGATCTAACGGGATGTAGGCTGCACCAGCCTTCAGAATTCCGAGGATGGCGACTGGAAGTTCAAGACTTCTTGGGTACCATACACCTACGCGATCGCCGGGCTGTACACCCTGATCCTGCAGTTGCCGCGCAATAGTATTACTCCAGCTGTCTAATTCAGCATAGGTTATTTTTTTATCTTTAAATATAAAGGCTGTTTTGTCTTTATATTTCTCAAAGGTGGGAACCAATAATTCAGGCAGAGTTTCATCTCTGATAAACTCCGGACTGATCTTTCCTAAAATCAGGCTTTTCATCATTAAAAAATTACAATATAAGGTACGGGGAATATTTTCTTAAATATACTTTATTTCTGTACATCCCCAATCATGCAATTCGTTTTTTAGTTGTAATTTTGCAGGAATTAATATCAATTAACTGAAATTAAAAAAAATATAAAATTTTCATGCTTACTATTTTATCTCAAAACTTTTCCCTAGTCAATGAATGGATTAACGAACTCAGAAACGTTGAAGTTCAGCATGACCGGATGAGATTCCGAAGAAATATGGAAAGAATCGGAGAAATTGCAGCTTTTGAAATCAGTAAAGGTTTGGAGTACAGAGAGGTTGAAATCCAGACTCCTCTGGATACAATAAAAAGCAGGGAAATTGCTGTGCAGCCGGTTATTACAACAATTTTAAGAGCGGGAGTTCCATTATTTGAAGGAATCCTGAATTATCTGGACAGAGCAGACTGCGGTTTTGTTGCTGCCTACAGAAAACATGATGCCAACGATTATTTTTCGATCAAACAGGATTACCTTACCTGCCCGAGTATTGAAGGGAGACCTTTGATTGTAGCAGATCCGATGCTGGCAACGGGAGCTTCCCTGATTGAAGCAATCAAAGACTTGTTAACAAACGGAAACCCAACACAGCTTCATATTGTGGCAGCAATTGCTTCAAGACAGGGTGTTGAAACCGTTCAGAATGCATATCCTGATGCACATATCTGGGTAGGAGCTATTGATGAACATTTAACATCCAAAGGTTATATCACTCCCGGATTGGGAGATGCCGGAGATTTAAGCTACGGAGAAAAACTTCAGAGATAATTTAAGAAAGATTCCAGTAATCTTTAATTAAACTCAACAATAAACTTGGTCGTACCTTTTCCATTGGATGTTTTGTATCCGGAAGGACGGCCAATTTTGCATTAGGCAGGTTTCTGTGAACACGTATGCTTTCTTCAGTGGTCACCATGTTGTCCTTATCACCAACCATGATCTGAACGGGAGTATGAATGGAGTTCCAGTTGTTTTCCAACGGTGGATTTTTACCCAAACCAATCATTAAATCAGCAATAGCAGGCAGTAGTAATTTCCATTTTGTTCCGTGTTGGGATTCCAGAAGCTGGGCATATTGGGGAACTTTTTCCAGGATTACATCTGGATTAAGCATCTTACTTTCTTTTAAGGCCTGTTCTTCGGTCCAGTCAAATTTTGTTCCCAAAGTGATGATGGAATTGATATTTTCAGGAGTTTTCATTGCATAACACAGCGCCACGTAACCTCCCATACTATGCCCGAAAATGGATACATCTGTCAAATTATTTTCTTTACAGTAATCAGATAATTCCTGAGTGTATTTTTCAATACTGATGCCGTCTGCGGGAAGGCTTTGATCTCCATGTCCTGAAAATAAAGGGGTGTGGATGGTAAAGTGTTGAGATAATGTATGGAGGTAAGGTTTAAAAATATCACTGTGGCCTAAGGCTCCATGTAGTAAAATCAGATTGGACATAGCTGTTTAGTTTTCCGGAAAATTAGGGAAAAGAATTGGATGATAAAAATACAGATGAACTTCTTATGGGTGATTGAAGATTTTCTGTTGAAAATGAATAGGATATCAATATTCAAATTTAATGGTGAGTGAATATGATCTTTTGCCTTTTGCAATAAGTGTTTATTTCGTTTTTATTTGTATTTTGATTATTTTGTTGATTTATTTTTAATCATAATTTCAATTATTTATTATATTTTTTGTATATTTAATTTATTGTTATTGAATATTTTTATTCTTTGATGGTATGTTAAATAACTAATAACCGAAAAACAAATCACATGAAAACACTCTTTGTAAGCCTTTCTATAGGCTTGTTTATGCTTTTGTCGTGTAAAGATGAAAAGCAGCCGGAAATTCCAAACGAAATTGTAAAGAAACAGGCTTTTAAAAACCATTCCGATTCAATACCAAAAGATAGGAAAGATTTCTTTGTACTTAATGCTGATTATCCAAGAAAGCGGCCGGATGTAGGATTTAAATACATGCATGAATTTAATCAGGCTATTACCGTACAGAATGCAGGAAGTTATGTCTCTAAACTGAAAGAATACGCATCACCGCTTATAAATCGGTTTATCAATGAGAAAGATAAATTCAGTGCAAAAGAAGTCGGTTGGTTTCATGAACCGTGGATGGGCAGTAAAAGAGATCCTATCATGGGAACTTATACCGGGAACCCCAATGGAAAAGGTACTTTTAAACATGTAGATAAAGACCAGGAAGGGTTTGTTCTTGTTATGTACGATCCTTTGGCCGCCTTTACCGTTGGAGAAGTTTTTGATTCTAACGGAAATGTTCCTATGAAAATAGATCCTTCCTATTTCAAAGGTTCCAAACCTATTGATAGTCTTATAACTATTGATTTAAGTAAAGATAAAGGGCAGTTTAAAGAAGGAGCGGTCATTGTAAAATTTGCATTCTCAGCACTTAATGGTGATGAATGGGATGATATGAAAGATGCTCCTCTATTTACAATTTATAATAAATTAAACAAGCAGCCCAAGTATGGTTATCATAATGTAAGTTTATTCCAGATAGATGTGGTGGTTAAAGATTCCAAAAGCGCCCCGGATACGGGTTGGGTATTTACAACCTTTGTATATGATAAGAATATCAAATCTAATAATGTTTTAGATAAATTTGTTCCGCTGGGAGCTATATGGGGTAATGATCCGGATGTTGTAACCGATTTTACATCAGTAGAAGTACAAAATCCAAAATTAAAACAAACCTGGATTAATAATAATGCGCCTTATTACAGCAGAGAGACTTTGGGATGGGGAGGAAGGTTAAGCGGTCCGAATGATGGAGCTGTTGCGCTGCAAACCAGTGTTGTTGTAAAAGATAAAAATAAAAAGGATAGCGTAGTACAATATGCAAGATTGCCTATGACATCCTGTATGAGCTGCCACCTGCCATCACAGCAGAGGTTTTCTTCATTCTTACTTCCTTCTCCCAATGGAGGTCGTGCCTTTTTTAATTACAACACTCCTGCGTTCCTTCGTTATGACAGGAATTTAAAAGGTGAAAGTTTTGATAAAGGTCAGTATTCTTTTGATTATAATATGGCAATGAATTATAAAGCGATGAGGGCATACCTGGCCTTCCTGAATACATATTATAAAGGTAAAAATGAGAAAGTGTTGAAGTCGAATATGGTTGAACAAGAAGACGATTTCGAAGAGTACAGAATGAGAAAAATAGACCAATAAATTTTTTAGACCTCAATCTTAACGGTTGAGGTTTTTTTTTGAAATCATATTTCTATTCATCATTTGCTATTACAAGAATACTTATTTTGTTGTCTCCCGCTTTTATGATTTCCCAGGCAATAGAAGATATGGTGTTTCCGGTAGTGAAGACGTCGTCGATAAGAAGAATGTGTTTTCCGGTAATGGGTTGTGTTATAGAAAACGGATTGATGGTTTTCAGCCGGTGTTTTTTATCCTTCAAGGCCTGAGCTTTTGAATAATGATTTCTTTTGATAAGCCGATGATCAAACGGAATATTATAATGCTTTGCTAAAGTTTCAGTAAATAAGTGAAGCTGGTTGTAGCCTCTTTCTTTTAGTTTTTTCGGATGGAGTGGAACACTTACCAGAAGATCGGGTTTTTCATTTTTAAAATTCACTTGTTCTGCGGTCCAGTCTGCAAGAATCTTTCCTGTTCTTTCCCTGTTTTTGTATTTTAGTTCATGGATGATCTTTCGGCTTAGGTTTTCTTTCTCAAACTGCATTAAAGCAAATGTGTTCTCTACAGGAAAAAGTAATTTACATTTTTCTTTCACCGGGTTGTTCTCGAAATAATCAAAATGAGTGAAATGAATGTGGTGAAAGCATATCTCACATACAAGCAGATCAGGCTCAATGATTCTGTTGCAGTGAATGCACCGGTTGGGGAAAAGTAAATCCAATATCATTGTGTGTTTTTTACGAAAATAAGAAATAGTTTCCGGAAGTTGAAACTGGCAGCAGATAAGTTTTAACTTCCGAATTCTTTTCTGATCTTTTCGACTGAACTTTTCATACTCAGATTAAAATGTTCCTTTTCCAATCGTACAGGAGGAGCTTGTCTTACCTCGCAGTCTGCAATGCTGCAGGATTCACAGGTAACTCCTACGTTGATGGTTTTTAAAGATGGAGATTTTATAAAGCTGATCTTTCTGATTATTTGTGAATTCAATAAAATGCCAAGGCAGTAACTTCTATTGCTTCCGTCGGAAAAAGGGTTTTTTTGAGAGGTGGAAATCACAAGATAGCTTATCCCCTGGTCTTTGTAATGGGAAATCTGGGCATCGGTCAGCATTTCATTTTCCTTTAAATGATGAAGGTTTTTTACGGCAATCCACCTTCTGCAGTAATGCTCATTAGTAGCATTAGCATGTGGGGCCTGCTGATGATTAAGATGCAGCTCTTTTAAAATCTGGATCTTATCAGAATCTTTCTTTTTAACAAGACATAAATAAAACAAATCTTTTATTCCCATTTCCGCAGAAAGGATATTGGTAAGCCGGTAATAAAACGTTTCCGGAGAACGGGTAAAGCTGTTGATAAGGTTTTCAAAATTTTTTGGCTCCCATTTATTTTGCTGGAAAAACTCAGAAGTCTTTTCTATAACAGGTTCTTTGGAAATCAATAAAGCGCCGGCGAAGTAAGAGGCATAAAAGTTATTCAGAATCTCTTCAAAACTTCCGAAATCAAGCCATGAATAAGTGTTAGGGCGAATCTTTAATTCCAGAACATTAAATCCTATTTCTTTGGCCAGAATAAAGGTTTTTTGATCCTTCTCAAGTTTCTGGTTCAGAAGCAGCAGTCTTTTTTCAGGAATAAAAAGGGAGCGGAGATTATTCAGAGTTCCATATTTCTCAAAATCTTCGGATTGAATGGTGTAGCTGAATTTTTCCACAAGAATATTTTCCAGAATATCCGATTTTAAATTTTTTCCGGGCTTTATGCTGTTTTCCAGGATAAATTGATCTACCTTTTCCTCTACTTCAGGGAAATAATTATCATACAATTCCTGGAATGATCTTAAAACAGCAAAATAAAATCTTTCCTTTCCAAGATTGTAATTTTGTGAGATTTCAATCAGTGCATTAATAAAAGCGGTAACTTTTTTAGGCGCATCGCTGATGATGCTGATAAGATTATTTTTGTTGATTCCGAACAATTCCAAAGGTACCTCTTTAAAGAAATCAGACTGAAGAATTTCGTTAAAAGGTGCCAGGCTTTTATCAAGTTTTGTAGAAACCAGATCATCAAAAGTGCAGTTCAATGCTTCTGAAAGTTGAATGATCTTGTCATGTTTTGGATATTTCTTTCCATTTTCAATTTCATTAAGGTAAGATTTTGATAATCCGGTTTTTGTGGCAAGATCTTGCAGAGACCAGTTTTTTTTCTGTCTCAGCTGTTTCAGTTTCAGTCCGAAAACCGTTTTGATAAAGTCGCTTTCTGAATTCATTACTCAAATATAAATAATTAGATGCGATTATTCGCATAATATTTTTTAAATAAATTTAGCGAACGTTCGCTGTTTGTGAAAATTTTTATTTATGTTTGTAATGTCAAATCTCAAAATCAGTATGTTATGGAAACCAAGACTCAATTGAAAATAAAAGCACAGAAGCAGTTTGAAGATGTTTTTACCTCTGAACTGACGGATTTTCTTATCGCGCTTCATCAGAAATTCAATCATAAAAGAATTGAACTTTTAGAAAAAAGAAAAAAGGCTCAACTGGAATTTGATAAAGGCATCCTTCCCGGATTTTTAAAAGAAACGGAAGAGATCAGAGAGGGAAACTGGATATGTGCCTCATTGCCGGCGGATTTATTAGACAGGAGGGTAGAGATTACCGGACCTGTTGATCGAAAAATGATCATTAATGCTCTGAATTCAGGTGCTTTTACATTCATGGCAGACTTAGAAGACAGCAGTTCGCCCACATGGGACAACTGTATTCAAGGGCAAATTAATCTTTCTGATGCCATCAACAGAACCATCGATTTTGTAAACGAAAAAGGAAAATCTTATACGCTTAATGAAAAGACTGCTGTTTTACTGGTTCGTCCCCGTGGGCTGCATCTGCCGGAAAAGCATATTGAGATCAATGGAGAAAAAGCATCCGGATCTCTTATCGATTTTGGAATTTACTTTTTCAGAAATGTAAACAGCCTTTTGGAAAACGGAACGGGACCTTACTTCTACCTTCCAAAGCTAGAACATTACCAGGAAGCGCGCTGGTGGAACGAAGTTTTCGTTTTTGCTCAAAACTACCTGGGAATTCCGGAGGGAACAATTAAAGCCACTGTATTAGTAGAAACCATTACAGCCTCATTTCAGATTGATGAAATTTTATTTGAATTAAAAGAACACAGTGCAGGACTGAACTGTGGAAGATGGGACTATATTTTCTCCTTCATTAAAAAATTCAGGAATCTGCCGGAGTTTATCGTTCCGGATAGAGATCAGGTAACCATGGTATCACCCTTTATGAGTGCTTATTCTAAAAGAGTGATTGAAATTTGTCATAAAAGAAATGTCCATGCTATTGGAGGAATGGCGGCACAAATTCCTGTAAAAGATAACGAAGAAGCTAACAATACCGCTTTTGAAAAAGTAAGAAATGATAAGGAACGAGAAGTGAAAAACGGTCATGATGGAACCTGGGTGGCACATCCTGCATTAGTTGCTGTGGCAAAAGAAATTTTTGATCAGCATATGCCGTTAAAAAATCAGATTGATAAAAAATTTGAATATCATATACAGGAAGGTGATCTGCTGGAAATTCCCAAAGGTGACATTACAGAAAAAGGAGTCAGAAAAAATATCAATGTTGGAATCCTTTATCTTGAAAGCTGGCTGATGGGAACAGGAGCTGCCGCTATTTATAACTTAATGGAAGATGCGGCTACTGCGGAAATTTCAAGAACCCAAATATGGCAATGGCTAAAAAATGAAGCGGTTTTAAGTGATGACAGAACGTTAACCCGCCATATGATTCTGCAATGGGAAGTGGAAGAAATGGATAAAATTGAAAAATATGTAGGCGAAGAGCGTTTCAAAAATGGAAAATTTAACCTCGCTAAGGAACTTTTTAATGAATTGATTTTCTGTGAAAATTTTGAAGAATTCCTGACCTTAAAAGCGTACCCTTTTATTTAGTTTGAGAAAGCCTGAAGTGTTTGAAAACTTTCGGAAATCTCCTATTCAAACCCAATAATTCAACAAACAAAATCCAAATATTATGAAAACAAAACAAGAACAAATCCAGGCTATAGAGCAAGACTGGCTGGCAAACCCTCGTTGGGACGGTATTAAAAGACCTTATACCGCAGAAGAAGTCCTGAAACTTCGCGGTTCTTATACCATAGACTATACTATTGCAACGGAAATGTCTAAAAAATTCTGGGAGAAACTCAACACTCAGGATTATGTGGCAGGACTTGGTGCGCTTACTGGTAATCAAGCGGTACAGGAAGTGGATGCCGGGCTGGAAGCGATTTATCTTTCAGGTTGGCAGGTAGCTGCTGATGCCAACTTATCTGGAGAAATGTACCCGGATCAGTCATTGTATCCTGCTAATTCTGTACCTGCTGTAGTGAAGAAAATTAACAATGCTTTATTAAGAGCAGATCAGGTTCAGTCTGTGAACGGAACAGGTAATAAAGAATATCTTGTACCTATCATTGCAGATGCGGAAGCCGGCTTTGGCGGAAACCTGAATGCTTTCGAACTGATGAAGCAGATGATTGAAGCAGGTGCGGCAGGTGTACATTTTGAAGATCAGCTTTCTTCGGCAAAAAAATGCGGACACCTCGGCGGGAAGGTATTGGTTCCTACTCAGGAAGCTGTTAACAAATTGATCGCAGCGCGTTTAGCAGCGGATGTTCTTGGGGTTCCAAGTCTTATTATTGCAAGAACAGATGCGGATGCCGCAGACTTGCTTACTTCTGATATTGATGACAGAGATAAAAAATTCGTAACAGGAGAAAGAACTTCCGAAGGGTTTTATGTGGTAAAAAACGGTGTAGAGCAGGGAATAGACAGAGGGTTATCTTATGCACCATATGCGGATCTGATCTGGATGGAAACTTCAAATCCTGATCTGGAGCAGGCCAGAAGATTTGCAGAAGGAATTCATGCTAAATTTCCCGGAAAAATGCTTGCCTATAATTGTTCTCCATCATTCAACTGGGCGGCAAGATTAAGTGTTGAAGAAATGCTGACTTTCCGTGAAGAGCTTGCAAAAATGGGATATAAGTTCCAGTTTATCACACTGGCAGGATTCCATGCCCTGAATACAGCAATGTTTGAATTAGCTCTGGCATATAAAGAAAGAGGTATGGCAGGGTATTCAGAATTACAGGAGCGCGAATTTGCATTACAGCAGAAAGGATTCAGAGCAGTGAAGCATCAGTCTTTCGTAGGGACAGGATATTTTGATGAAATACAGAATATTGTCACAAACGGTTCATCAGCCACCGTAGCGATGAAAGATTCTACAGAAACAGCGCAGTTCCATTAGTCATTTTTTCCATATTTTTTGATGATAAACCTTCTTCTTATTTGGGGAAGGTTTTTCATTTATTTAAAGTGATTTTAGATGGTTTTTAATTCAATTGATATTTTCAGATAGAAAAGCTCGAATACCAGATGATGAATAATGAAAATTTAAATTATATTTGGGGACGAAAAAATATTATTAAAAATGAATTTAATTAAAGTACTTTTTATTACATTAGGATTAACACTTACTGCAAATGCAGCAAAAGCTCAACAGAAGATTGGGAACGTAAACACTGATGACATTTTTGCAAGTTTATCTGAAGTAAAAACGATAAGTGCAACAATTGATAACCTGACTAAAACCAAGCAGACTGAAATTGAAAAACTGATCACGGATTATCAGACTAAACTGAAAGCTGCACAGGATAAAGAAAAAACATTAAGTGAAGCTAATAAAGAAGCGGTAACTAAAGAGCTGATTGCTGCACAGACAGAATTACAGACTTTGGGTAAGAAAATTGAAGAATCAAGAGCGCAGGCGGCTAAAGATATTTCGGCAAAGCAAAATGAATTATTTACTCCGCTGCAGCAAAAAGTAAAAGCTGCTATTTCTGCAGTAGCTAAAGAAAGAAGCCTGAACTATGTATTTGATACCTCAGGACAGGATTCCAACAATCTTATCTATACAGACGGAAGTGAAGACATTACAGCTCAGGTGAAAACAAAGTTAGGAGCTACGGCAACTGCTGCTAAGCCTGCAGGAAAATCTAAATAAGAAATTCAATACACTGAATATAGTAACGGAATCAGATCTGCTGATTCCGTTTTTTTTTGTACAGAAAAGTATAAGATAGAATGAAGAAAGTTCTGTTTGAAAATGATAAATTTGAGTAAACTTTCAGGAGAATGAATTTAATGTACGAAAAACAGATAAGAGTAGCAGAAGAACATATTGATCAGAACAATCATGTGAATAATGTGCAGTATGTACATTGGGTGGAAGAAGTAGCAGCGGAACATTGGGATCTTTTGAAACATCAGACCGAATATGTAAATGATGCATGGATGCTTCTGGATCATCATATTCAATATAAAAAACAGGTTTATTTGAATGATATCGTCACGGTGAGAACATATCCCATGTCTCCTGAAGGAGCTAAGCAGCCCAGAAAAGTTGAATTTTATTGCAACAATGAACTGGTGGTAGATTCCAGTACACTTTGGATTCTGTTTGACCCCGAAACTAAAAAAATCAAGCGTCTGGAAAGTGATTGGCTGGAGAAATTTTTTTAAACGAAATTCAATAGATTATAAAGTTTTTTATTGTAACTTATTGTATTGATGGGTGTAACAGTCTTCGCTCTGGAAAGAAATCTTAAAAACAGGAAGTATAAAGTGAATAATAGGTTTGAACAGATAATGAGATAATTCTTGATTGGAGACATGTTGAAAGAAAAAAGGAAATAATTTTTTTCTGAATGTAATATAACAAAACCCGCAGCTGTTTTAATAAAGAAACATTAAACCAATATCACCATGAAATCTATTTTAACAATATTGTTTTCAGGTTTATCTCTTTTGAGTTACAGCCAGACGGCAGAACAGACAAAAGCAATCGATAACTATATAAAAAAGGTTATTCAGATCAATGAGATACCAGGAATGGCCGTTGGGATTGTAAAGGATAATAAAATAATTTTCCAGAAATATTATGGAACAGAGACTTTGGAAAGCCCTAAAAAGGTGAATCCGAGTTCCATGTTCAGAGTGTATTCAAATACGAAGCTGATGTCAAACATTGGTCTTTTTCAGCTTATCGAACAGGGAAAGGTATCTTTGGAGGATAAAATTTCAAAGTATATTGACGATTTACCGGCAGAATGGCAGAATATACAAGTGAAAAATCTTTTATCACATTCTTCCGGACTTCCGGACTGGATTAATTTCAATGATATTACAAATGATGAAACCAATTCGAAGGTTATTGAAAGATTGGCAAAAGAAAAGATAGAATTTGAACCAGGGAGTAATTATAGATACAATCAGACCAACTATATGCTGATCTCCAT
Organism: Chryseobacterium sp. Tr-659; assembly: GCF_011752975.1. Lineage (GTDB taxonomy): Bacteria > Bacteroidota > Bacteroidia > Flavobacteriales > Weeksellaceae > Chryseobacterium. The sequence goes on from NZ_VWWP01000001.1 coordinate 439,798, forward strand.
GATCATCGAAAAAATAACCGGAGAAGCATTTGAAGACTATATTGTAAAGAACCAGTTTTCAGATTCCGGAGATCAGGTGGTGTTTTCATCCAATTCCATTGAAAAAATTCCCAATAGAATCATAAAATATATTTACAATAACAATACCCGTCAATATGAAAAGTCTACATTTGTAGAAGGCAGAAGAGCACATTCGTCCAATGGTTTGGCTATTACATTGCCTGCATTTTTACAATGGAGCATTCATCTTACCAAGAATGATTTTCTAAAACCTGCCACACAGGAGCTGATGTGGAAACCGTTTGAATATAAAAATAAAAATATTCTCTTCACTAACGGATGGGATATGTCAACCTTTAATAATATAAAATCATACTCCTATTCCGGTGGAAATGTAAGTGCATACAGAGTTTTTCCGGCCAATAATATGGCTGTTGTAATGATGTCCAGCGGATATAAAGAATTTCCTGTGTATTTTACTGTGATCAATCAGATTGCGGGAATTATGGATAAACGATTACTGAATCCGTATATGCTGGCAGAAGAATATACAAAGTCTCAGCCTCTTGTTCATCCCAATCTTAAAAAAGAAACCTACGGATATCGCACAGAAAAAGATAACGTTATTTTTTCTTACCAGTTCCCTGAGAAGCAAAGTGTGGAATTTATTAAAAATGTTTCAGTTGCAGGCTCTTTTAATGATTGGAACCCTGATCATCAAGCGTACCGCATGAGCCTGAAAAAGAATAATATTTTTGAATTGGTCTTACCAAAATCTCAGTTTGAAAAAGGAAAAGTCCATCAGTTTAAATTTGTAATGAATAAAACCGGCTGGCTTTCTGTACCTTACAATGCTGTCAATGTTGAAGAGTCCAGGGATAACAATTTAACCTTGAAGATCGATTAAAGAGAATATTTTTAATATCACTGCAATAGAAACAGTCTTTTCTGTGTTACGCTGTTTTGTCATATCTTTGCAGTATGATACGTATTACAAAAATTTTTACATTCGAAACCGCTCACGTACTTTACAATTACGATGGGAAATGTAAAAATATGCATGGACATTCCTATAAACTGTTTGTAACAGTAAAAGGAAAACCGATTAATGATATTGAAAACCCTAAAAACGGGATGGTGGTAGATTTCGGAGATATCAAAAGTATCGTAAAATCTGAAATCGTAGACGTATGGGACCATGCGGTTCTTGTTAATGCCTTATCTCCACATAAAGAATTGGGCGATGACCTTGAACAGAAAGGACATAAAGTAATCTATTGCAGCTTCCAGCCAACCTGTGAAAACATGTTGTACGCCATTGCTGCCAAAATAAAATCAAGACTTCCAGAAGGAATTTCTTTAGCGTATCTTAAACTTCATGAGACCGAAAACTCTTATGGAGAATGGTTTGCAGAGGATAATCAATAATTTTTACCCAACAAAACTCAGAAGGTGTTAAAAACTACAATTAATTTAGAACCTGGAAAAAAAGTATATTTCGCTTCAGATCAGCATTTTGGTGCTCCTACTCCAAAAGAGAGCAAGGTACGTGAAGAGAAATTTTTACGCTGGATGGATGAGATCAAAGAAGATGCTCAGGTTTTGTTTTTAATGGGAGATCTTTTTGACTTCTGGCATGAATGGAAACATGTGGTTCCCAAAGGATATGTACGTGTACTGGGGAAAATTGCTGAACTTAAAGACAGGGGGATTCATATTTATTTCTTTGTCGGAAACCATGATCTATGGATGAAAGATTATCTGGAAGATGAAATCGGGTGTACCGTTTTTTATCAGAAACAATATTTTGAAATGGGAGGAAAGCAGTTTCTGCTGGCGCATGGAGATGGACTGGGTCCCGGAGATAAAGGATATAAACGAATGAAAAAACTATTCACAAATCCTGTGGCACAATGGTTTTTTAAATGGATTCATCCTGATATTGCAATGAAAATCGCATTATATCTTTCCCAAAAGAACAAAATGATTTCCGGAGAAGAAGACAAAGCCTTCCTGGGAGAAGATAAAGAATTCCTGATCATTTATTCCAAAGAAAAGCTGAAGACCCAGAAGATCGATTATTTTATCTATGGGCACAGACACCTTCCTATGGTGCTGGATTTAGATCAGAATGCAAAATATATCAACCTCGGAGACTGGATATCTTACTTTACCTACGGGGTTTTTGAAAAAGATTTTGAGCTGAAGACTTTTGAAAAATAAAAAAAGTTACCTCTAAAAGAGATAACTTTCGAACAGGCCGAAACCCATTCTTGTTTTTAATCCATATTCCAACTAGGTACTTGCAAGAAGTTTACCAAAATATGGTTTTGACATTAAAAAAATATTAAATAAAACTACTTTATCTTTATAATTGCTTTATACTGAGGTGATAAAAGTTTAAAAAATATGGAGCTGAAAAATATATTCAACATACAGACAGAACAGGATTTCCTGAATGCATCATTGAAAACATTTCGTTATCAGTATGAAAATGTTGAGATATACAGGAAGTTCGTAGATTTTTTAAATATTAATCCTGATGAGGTGGAAAGTCTCGAAAATATCCCTTTCCTGCCTATAGAAATGTTTAAAAATCATCAGATTCTGGATAAAAACGTAACAGCTGATCTTTTTTTTCAGAGTTCAGGAACCACACAGATGAACCTTTCAAAACACTTCATTGCAGACCCGGGACTTTATGAAGAAAGTATTTATAAAAGTTTTGAACAATTTATCGGAAAACCAGAAGAGTTTGTTTTTCTAGGCCTGCTTCCAAGCTATCTGGAAAGACAGAATTCATCATTAGTTTATATGGTTGATTACTTGATGAAAAAATCTGATAAACCAGAAAATGGATATTTCCTTTATAATCATTCTGATCTTTTGGACCTTCTCAATCAGCTGCATGATAAAAAAGTGATTCTTTTCGGAGTTTCCTTTGCCTTATTAGATTTTCTGGATTATTGTCATTCTGAACATAGCTCCAAAGAATCTTTGAATTTCCTTGAAAATTTAATGGTTATTGAAACAGGAGGAATGAAAGGTCGAAAAGAAGAAATGACCAAAGACGAACTGTTGAAAATTCTGCAGGACGGCTTTAAAACCGATAAGATTTACTCGGAATACTCTATGACGGAACTGCTTTCACAAGCATACTCCCTTGGAAATAATGAATATAAATGTCCAAACTGGATGAGGATCATGATCCGGAATGCAGAAGATCCCTTAGCGTACGAAAAAGAAGGAAGAACAGGGGCTATTAATATTATAGATTTAGCCAATACCCATTCATGCTCGTTTATTGCCACTCAGGATCTGGGAAAAATAGACGGTGATAAATTTCAGGTATTAGGAAGAATAGACCATTCTGATATCAGGGGATGCAGTTTGCTGGTAAGCTAAAAGCGGATAATTGTGAATAGCCAATTCGCTTCGCTTGTCAATTTTGTATAACGGATAATAATTGAATAGACTCTGCACCTTTTGCTGAGTGAAAAGCCTTTGCGAACATTACGTTTATAATATTTTTTACATTGTATCATTATAGTCATGATCAAAATTGAAGAACTCATACATGCTTACATCCATTCTCATTGTGATTTTGAAAAAGAGATCGTGATGACGAATTATTTTCAGGCGGATTGGGAAGCTGATATTTTGGTGATAGATTCAGAAGGGAGAAGCCATGAAATTGAGATCAAGCTTTCAAAAAGCGACTTTAAAAATGATTTCAAAAAATCATATATCAATAAAGATACTGGTGAAAAATTTCTGAAGCACGATAAAATTTCCTGTGGAGATTATGTCTGCAATGCATTTAGCTTTCTGCTTCCAATGGGAATGGTGGATGCATCACTGATTCCGGAACACTGTGGAATTATCGAATTCTATCATAACGTAGATACCTGGGAAACGGAATTCTATCTTATCCGGGAACCCAGAAAACTCCATGAAGATTCTTACTGGAAACTCAATGATAAGGATCTTTTTATACGGAAAATGGCACTCAGCTTATTGCAGCGTAAAATGGAAATCAAAGGTAAACATGAAGAATTAATCTTCAAAAATCCTTTTGATATCAAAAAACTTAAGTAATCATAGCCTATAAATATTTTTTTGGACAGGTTTTCTACATCTTAAATAAAAAAAATCCTGCCGGCTGACAGGATTTTATGGTTGATTGTTTTAAAAAAATTAATCTGCAATTTCAGCAGTATCCCTCTGAAGTAAGAACTTGTAGATCAATCCGCCTACAACTCCCCCTAAAATAGGAGCTACCCAGAATAACCAAAGCTGTGACATCGCAATTCCACCCATGAAAACTGCCTGTGAGAGGGATCTTGCAGGGTTTACAGAGGTGTTAGTGATCGGAATAGAAATCAAATGGATCAAGGTAAGAGCAAGCCCGATAGCAAGCCCGGCAAATTTACCGTTAGCCCACTTGTCAGTTGCTCCCATAATAACAATAAGGAAAAAGGCTGTTAATAAGAACTCAGCTAAGAAAGCCGCTCCCATACTGAATGCTTTTCCATTGTAAACGGCTTCGCCGTAGAAATTGGTAGCAAAATCTCCGGGTTTTGAGAAGTCTACGGCTCCGGCTCCGTTAAGAATTGTATACAGGCATCCTGCTGCAACAATAGCTCCCAGACACTGAGCTACAATGTAAGGAATAAGGTCTTTTGCAGGAAATCTTCCCCCTGCCAAAAGCCCGAAAGAAACTGCCGGATTAAAGTGTCCTCCTGAAATATGACCTACCGCATAAGCCATCGTAAGAACCGTAAGACCAAAAGCTAGAGCAACTCCTAAAAGTCCGATTCCTATATCAGGAACACCGGCTGCAAAAACAGCGCTTCCACATCCTCCGAAAACAAGCCAAAATGTGCCGAAAAATTCAGCAAAAAGTTTTTTTATCATGTTGTTTATTTTTTAAAGTATCTCAAATGTAGGGATTTATATCTTAAAGTGAAAAGTTAAATTTGAAAAAATATTTCAAATTTAAGTGAGTGAATATTATAAAATCAATAATTTGGTGTAATGTTTGTTTGGGATTTGTTGAGAGAGTATTACAGACTGTTTTAAAAGAGATAACATAAACGTTTTATTCTTCATAAGTAATTTAAAAGGATGGTTAATGAAAAAGTTTTTTTGTGTGGTCTTTGTACCTTTTCTTTATAGTTTAAATCATTCACAAACGGCAAAAAAGACTTTTCCGTGTTATGATCTTTCAACTGTCCTGAAAGTTGAACCTACGGCACTTTACAAACCCCATCTCGATGCCTCAAAAAGTTTTGGAGTACAATTACTGAAAGACTCTAAGACAGTACAGAAGTATATCAACAACGGAAAATTTCATAAAATAAAAAAATCAGGGAAAGGATACCAGGTTCAGAGACTTGATTACAGCAGAGCTTATATGGTATCCAAAGCAAAAAATACCCTTGAGAAAATAGGTTCCAAATTCAGTAAAGATACAAAAGGAGGAACTTTCACCGTTTCATCTATTACCCGCACTCTTGAAGATCAATGCAGGTTGAGAAGAGTAAACTCCAATGCATCATTGGGAATCAGTTCACACAATTACGGCAATTCTTTTGATATCTCTTATGTGAGATTTAATAATGTTCTAAAGTACAATCCGAAAATGGAAATAGCGTTGGAGAAAGTTTTAAAGCATTATGAGAATGCTGGTAGAATCTATTACATTAAAGAAAAACAACAAAGCTGTTATCATATTACAGTGAGAAATTATTAATTAAAATCTTACTTGCATAGCATGTTTAGTTTGTATATTTTTATAGAACTAAAATGCCATGCTTATGACAACATTGAACATTGTAGATTACATGCTGCCTCTAGAAGATTGCAGAGCTGCAGCAAATGAATGGAAATTAGCACTTTCCGATTATATCAGGCTTAAAAAGCTGATTCCTACCAACTTCGTTTTTAACATTTCCAGAGAACATCTTGAATGGATGAGAGCCTTCAAAGACTATGAAGACTTCTGTGCAGCTGTAGGAATATACAGAGATCAGGTGATTCTGGTTCTTTATCCTATGAATAACGACGGGGTAAAAATAGATGTAAAAGAGTACCCTTACACTTTTCTTACGGAACTGGATAAAGATCTGAAACTGCAGGAAATTCAGGAGTATACCATCGTTAAAAATGCTATACTTTCTAAAAATCTTGACAAAACAGAAAAAGATTCTGATATGGCTTTCCCTATCGCAAATACACCAATTCTTAATCAGGATATAGCGGTAGAAGCTATTGAACGTTGGAGAAATGAAGGTATGGACTGGTTCTACAAAGAGACCGGAGAAAATAAAGGAAACGGAATTTTTACAAAATTCTATGTTCCTACGGCTGACCTATGTCTTTCGGATGAAGGGCTGGCAGGCATTACATGTTCTTTTGGACTTAGGTACAATGATATTTACGGGAAAATGTTGGTAACCCTTGTCTTTATTTCTTTCCGTGCAGATCTTCAAAGTACAGAAAATGCACAAACTATTTCAAATACATATGACTGGGCAAAACCATGTCCTCCTATCTGCCGCCTTCCGGATGATGGAGTAGGATGTGAATTTTAAAAAATGATAAACTGAGGAATGGCTGATCTTTATAAGGCAATTTTATTCCTGAACTATGGACTGCTTCTATCTGTTATACTATTAGGAGCAGCCAGATACCGTATTTTAAATGATAAAGAAAAGCAATATTTTCATTGTATTGCTTTTCTCTTTTTTATTGAACTGGTGAATTTTGTGCTGCCTTATATTTTCAGGCTTAACGATACATCATTTCTTTATCCGTTATATATTGCCGGAGAGTTTTTCTTACTGACAGGTCTGTTTATCAGGAAACTTGACCTTCCAAAATATATTCTGGGATTTGTAGGCATATTGGCCGCCGGATTTATGATCTCAAAGTACAGCTTTGATTATCCCGCCAATGCCGATATTGCAAAAGTAGTTTCAAATATTATTATCATCTGTCTCTCGGGATTTACATTGATCAGAGAAATTAAAGATACCTCGGCTCATAACCGTTTTCTTTGGGTAGATGCCAGTATCTTTTTCTACTATTCTGTCTCAGTATTTATTTTTATCATTCAGCATCAGATTGCAAACCTTTCGGAAAACGATTATTATGTTCTTCTCAGTGCCAATAATATTCTTTCGAGTATTTTGTACTGTTCATTTTTATATACCTTTATCAGATTAAAGAAGTAACTTTAAATATCAACCTGCTGATCCTTATAATTGTTACCATAGCAATTATAGTATCCTTTATTTTACTGGCTTACAGAGCGTTTATTACCAGAATTATAAAAGAAAAAAACGTACAGCATGAGGCGGAAGTTCTTCATCAGAAAAAACTGGTGCTGGAGAATATCAAAGCTCAGGAAGAAGAAAGAAAACGTATTGCAGTAATGATTCATGATGATATTGGAAACAGGCTCAATATTCTTTCTTTATGGTTGAATAATCTTGATACACAGGGTGACGAGTTGATCAAAAAAAATATCTACAGCCAGATGTCTTCTTTGATTGATGCTGCCAGAAGTATCTCTCATTCACTATATCCCGTAAACCTGGAATCCGTAGGACTGGTTTTGTACGTGGAGGAATTAATAGCCAACCTTTCCCACAAAATCAATATTTCTCTGCAGGTAATGCCCGGTTATGAAAAGAAAGATCTTTTTGTAGAAGTACAGCTTTACAGAATCATTCAGGAGTTTACCACCAATGTAATCAAGCATTCTGATGCCACAGATCTTTGGATCTATATTAAAGATTATCCTGAAAATATGGCCGTTGTTATTTCAGATAACGGACAGGGATTTGAATATGAAGAGGTTAAAAAAGGAATGGGAATTAAGAATATTGAATCCCGTATCAAATCAATGAATGCCACCCACAAATGGAAAAAAACTTTTTTAAATAAAGGAAGTCGTTTAATTATTAAAATTCCAAAACATCATGAGTTCCCAAATCAAACTAGCACTGATTGATGATGAACAGCTGATCCTTGAAGGGGTAAAAATGCTGCTGTCCAATGAAGAGAACATCTCGGTCTGCCTTACATCAGACAACGGCCCCGATTTTATAGAATCATTGGGAAAACTTTCAGAAGATGAATTTCCTGATATTGCCCTGGTAGATGTTCAGATGAAACCTATGAACGGTTTTGAACTGGTAGAAATTCTAAAGGAGAAATATCCGGAGATTAAAATTATCATTCTGTCATCCCATTATAAAACCTCTATTCTTGGGTATATGGTTAAATTGGGAGTGTCTGCATTCCTTCCTAAGAATTCGAACAAAAAAACCTTTATTGATGCCATTACCATGGTAGATAAAAACGGAGTTTTTTTCACTGCTGAGGACCATCAGATGCTGTTTACCTATATGAACAGTACAGCCAAGAAAAACTCTCTCTTTGAAACAGAGGATGAACTATCTGAAAGAGAAAAAGACGTTGTAAAGCTGATCTGCCAGGAGTTTACCAATAATGAAATAGGAGAGAAGCTCTTTATCAGTCCGAGAACCGTAGAAAGTCACAGACAGCGTATTCTTGAGAAGATAGGAGCTAAAAATACAGTAGGAATAGTAATTTACGCCATTGTCAATAATATTTATGCTCTCGAAAAAATATAAATTGATTCCGTAGAAATACGGAATTTTTTATTTAGTACTTTCCACTCTAGTGAAGCTTATTTTTCTTATGTTATTTTGAAATATCTCTTTTAGAGATTTTAATAAAAACAAAACACATACAGGATCTGTAATAAAATAAACAAAACATGAATGGCAGTAGAGTGATTTCCGTCGGGATTTTCTTTGACGGTACAGGAAATAATGGGGTAAATGTTCTTTCACCGGATAAACCGTTGAATAATAATGAAAGCTACTATGGCGCCTTTACCAATATTTATAAATTATACAGTGTATTTAATGGGGATGAAAAAATATATATCGAAGGAATAGGAACCTTAACCGGTCAGGAAGATAATAATTTTGCGATGGCCACATGTGCTAATCCACCGTATGATAACGGATATTCATCCGATGATAAGCTTCAGAAAGCTGCGGATTTTGTAAAGCATATTATTCAAGACAGAACAGCGGAGTACCATTTTTATGTATATGGATTCGGAAGAGGAGGAATGCTGGCAAGAACCTTATGCAATCAGCTTCTTTCTTATCATGCGTTTGGAAATTGTAAAATTAAATTTTTAGGAGCTTTTGATACGGTGGAATCAAAGCCGTTCAATACCTATAATCTGGGAATATCTGTTCAGGTTGAGAATGCTTTGCATATTTGTGCAGTAAATGAATGCCGTTTCTTTTTTCCGCTTACCGGCTTTTTTGAAAATTCAAAAGCAATGCAGGATCAAAAAATGGAAAATCAAAATGCCATATGGAAGGAGATTTTTGTGCCGGGAGCTCATGCAGATATCGGAGGAGGATATCTTGAAGGTCCACAGTCTGTTTATATTTCCACAGATTTTGTAAATACCGCTGATTTGCAGGATTATATTTCGGATATAAAAAATGCAAAAACCAATGGGGAAGGAGATAAGATATGGGACGCTCTACTTTCTGAATATAAAATTGAGAAAGGAGATACTTTTTCACAGGCATATGTGTGTCGGGATAAAGTATATAATGATCTTTCAAAAGTCTATGGAAAACTGATGCTGGAAGAAACCAATACAATTTCAGATGTTTTTAATTTAGATCATGAAATCTTTTTTGGGATCGATAATAATAAACATCCTTTACTCAACCGGTTTGATACCAAGCTGAAAGAGTATGTAAAAGATTTTTCTATAAGCAGAAAACCCGTGTATGATTTCAGCATGTTTGCTGATTATACCCATATTTCTGCCAATTTCGGGTTGTACAGCAACAGTTTCGAAAGAAGAAACGAACAGGAGATCAATGCAGAATTGATCAACAACGGATTAAATGTTTCCAGCAGAACTACTGTGAATCAGGATAGCCATACAAGACTTTCTGTGGAACTTCATCTGCCTGAAGATAGTTTTGTAGCAGATTTTCTTTACGGAACCAATGTACCTAACAATGATATTTGGGTTCGTTCCATTCTGAAAACTCCTGCTGCAAGTAAATTAAATCAAATCAATAATTAGTGTCATTACTTCTCAGTTTTAAATTTAGGTTAGAGGGCATTCTGAGGGATGTCCTCTTTTTTTATCATTAAATTTTTTAATCCGAAGCAGTTATTCTCAGAACCCTTTTTTTTATTTCTGGGCTATTCATTTCTTTTTCCGTATTTTTGCCGGCGAAAATTCATTATTCATTACTAATTATTAATTAAAATGCTTTCGGTTCAAAGTTTAGGATTACATCATTCAGGAAATTATTTATTTCAAAATGTAAATTTCACCATTAAAAAGGATGATAAAGTAGGTCTGGTAGGTAAAAATGGAGCGGGGAAATCCACTTTATTGAAAATGCTTTCTGGAGAAATTAATTTCTATGAAGGAGAAGTGGTAACTGAAGGAAGTATTACCATCGGTTTCCTGAAGCAGGATCTTGATTTTGTAAAAGGAAGAACCGTTTGGGATGAAACAATGCAGGCTTTTGAGCAAATTAATGCTTGGAAAAATGAGCTTGAAGAAGTGAATCACCAAATGGCTACAAGAACCGATTACGAAAGTGATTCCTACACAGATCTGATTAATAAAATGACCGAGCTGAATGACCTTTTGATGAACCATGATGCCTACAATCTTGAAGGTGACATGGAAAAAGTTCTGTTCGGTTTGGGATTTAAAGCGGATGATTTCCAAAAAATTACCGACGAATTTTCAGGAGGATGGAGAATGAGAATTGAATTGGCAAAATTACTTCTTCAAAAGAATGACATTATGCTTCTCGATGAGCCTACCAACCACCTTGATATGGAATCTATCATCTGGCTGGAGAACTTCCTGAAAGATTATCCAGGAGCTATTGTTCTGGTAAGCCACGATAAACAGTTTATGACGGCTGTGTGTAACAGAACGTTCGATATTAACAATAGAAAAGTTGACGATTATAAAGCCAACTATTCCAAATATCTGATCATGAGAGAAGACCGCCGTGAAAAACTGATTCAGGCCAAAAAGAATCAGGACGCGGAGATCAAGCAGATGGAAGACAATATTAATAAGTTCCGTGCAAGTGCTACAAAAGCATCTTTTGCACAGTCGCTTATTAAAAAATTAGATAAAATAGAACGTATTGAAGTGGATAATGAAGACGTTTCAAAATTCAACATTCGTTTCGTACAATCTATGGTTCCGGGGAAAGTTATTTTTGAAGCGGTAAATCTTGGAAAAGCTTATGGTCAGAAACAAATTTTTGATGATGTAGATTTTATCGTTCAGAGAGGAGACAGAATTGCTCTTTTAGGACAGAACGGACAAGGAAAAACAACTCTGGCTAAAATTTTAGCAGGAGATATCAAAGATTATTCAGGAGCATGGAATCTTGGGCATAATGTGAACATCGGATATTTCGCTCAGAATCAGGAAGAAGTTTTAACTCCGAACAAAACGGTTCTTGAAGAAGCAGAAGATGCGGCTACAGAAGAGACAAGACCTAGAGTAAGAGACCTATTAGGATCTTTCTTATTCCAGGGAGATGCAGTGTCAAAGAAAACAAAAGTCCTTTCCGGAGGAGAAAGAAACCGTCTGGCTCTTTGTAAATTGTTGCTTCGTCCTTTCAATACGCTGATTATGGACGAACCTACCAACCACCTTGATATTCAGTCTAAGGAAATTATCAAGCTGGCATTACAGAACTTTGAAGGGACATTGATCGTAATTTCTCACGACAGAGAGTTCCTGCAGGGGCTTTGTGACAAGATCTACGAATTCCGTGACGGGAAAATGAAAGAATTCCTTGGAGATATCAACGAATATCTTGAATACAGACAAAAGGAAACCATCAGAGAAATCTCTGCGGAAAAAGCTAAACTTCATAATGAAGTAAAGGCAGAGCCTAAGAAAGCTGAAGAAAAACCTGTTGTCAGCAACAGTCAGACTTCTAATATTGTCAGCAAAGAACAAAAAAATATACAGAATAAGATCAAGAAAGTAGAGGAGAGAATTTCCGAGCTTGAGGCGAAAGTAGAAGAAATGGAAGCTTCATTTGCCAAAGAAAATCCTTCTGATGAAACTTTAGAGAAGTACAATCAGGCGAAGGAAGAACTGGATACTGCTTTACAGGAATGGGAATATCTTGGAACCCAGCTTGATTAAATCAAATAAGAATGCTTCATAACTGGAAATTATGAAGCATTTTTTGTAACAGAATCCTTTTCATCGCTACTTATTATCCGTAGTTGCAAAGTAATTTAATAAAAGTTTAAGGAAACAATTAAATTATTTTCATAATTTTGAACCATGATTTTTAAAGAAAGCAGAAATTTAAAGAGTTTTATCTCCAAGCTATTGTTTGGAGTGTACTTCCTCGCTCTGCTTTCTCAAAGTTTTCACCACCATGATTCTGTTGACTATTTTAAGGCATTTCATCTTAAAAAAACAGAAAATACGGTAACGAAAACTGTTGCTAAAGAGAAAGCTGGCGACTGTCTGGCCTGCCATTTTCTGGCTACCGGGCACACCTTAGCTCCTGAGGAGTTCAGTTTTACTTTTGATCATTATTCTCATGAAGTAAAACAGATCATTGCCATTCAGGAGAAAATCTGGTCTCAGACCAAATTCACCTTTCAACTTCGGGGACCGCCCGCAATTTCATAATTTCTCAGATTCTATAGGGTTTAAAGTGTAGTACTTTAAAGTTCAATGCTTAAAGTTTAAAGTTGTTGGAAAACAACTGATCGTCTGTAATTGATATTTAATTACCTGATGCTGATTTCGAACTTCGATTTCTCATTAAGACATGATTCTTTTACATTGTACGGTTAAGTATAAACCCTACCCACAAATTTTAACGAAAATGTACCTATTAAAAGGGTACGCAATCAATCTATTTACAATGAAATTGATATATTGCCTGCTGCTGATCTTTTGTGGATCAGTATTTACAAGTGCACAAAAAAATTATACTGTACAAGGAACCGTTCAGGATTTTCATGATAAAACAATGCTTGAAAATGCCGTTATTAAGATCGGAAAATTTACAGCTAAAACAGATAACAAAGGAACATTTTCCTTTGATAAAATCCCTGCAGGGAAGTATACACTCATTGCCCAACATCCTGATTGCAATGATTATACTGAAAATATAGGAGTTGATAAGGATTTGCATGTGTCGATTATACTGGAGCATCATGTGAAAGATATTGAGACTGTAACGATTCATGGAAGTCATAAGAATAATGGAAGCATGGTGGTGAAGACCATTGACAAATCAATGATTTCCCGAAATGTTACTGAAAACTTAGGGAATTTATTAACCAATGTCTCAGGTGTAAATGTTCTTAAAACAGGGAATAATATTACAAAACCTATTATCCATGGGCTTTACGGAAGTAGAGTGTCCATTCTTAATGATGGAGTAAAGCTGGCTGAACAGGAATGGGGGGTAGAGCATGCTCCGAATGTAGATGTTAACAATTTTGAACATATTGATGTTATAAAAGGAGCATCTGCGCTGAAGTATGGAAGCGGTGCCATAGGTGGCGTAGTCGTTTTACAGCCTCAGGTTTTACCTAAGAAAGATACCATTATGGGAAATGTTTCTCTTTCCGGAATTTCCAATGGAAGAGGTGCAGATCTTAATGTAAAACTGGCAAAAACCTGGGAAAACGGATGGGCAGTAAAAACCAATGGAAGTTATAAGAAACTTGGTGATCTTGAAGCTCCGGATTATGGCTTAATGAATACAGGGCTTGAAAGTTCAGGATTTAATTTCGGAGTTCAAAAGATGACCTTTGAAAAAGGATTTTCTTTTGACTATTATCTGACAAAAAGCAGCATAGGAATTCTTAGAAGCTCTCACGTAGGGAGTTCCGAGGATTTACTTGCAGCTCTTACAGCGCCGGAACCAATCTATCAGAGAGATTTTAGTTATAATATTGATAACCCAAAACAGGAAATTGAGCATCATATTGCTAAAGTTTCTGCCTATAAAAGGTTTGAAAATTTCGGAAAGGTCACAGCTACTTACAGTTTTCAGTACAATCATAGAAAAGAATATGATATCAGACGTACAGAAGAGCTGAGTAAAAAACCGGCACTGGATCTTGAACTGATCACCAACGATCTGAATATTAATCACCTGATAGAAAGAGGAAAGTGGAATCTTGAAACAGGAATTAATGCAGGTTATCAAAACAATTATTCCAATACTCAAACTGAAGCAAGACGTCTTGTTCCGAATTACGACAGATATTATGCAGGAATTTATTCTGTATTAAAATATAAAATTGCTCCCAAACTGGATATGGAATTGGGAGGAAGATATGATTATGACCATTATGATGTAACAAAATGGTATGATCTGAGCGACTGGAATAAAACCTATGCCGCAGATTATTCAAATTTTGTGGTAAGAATAAACCAGAACAGAATTCTTACAAAACCATCTTTAACTTACAATAATATTTCATTGAACGGAGGAATTGTTTACCATCCGTCTGAATATTTTGATCTGAAATTTAATTATGCCAGAGTTTCAAGATCTCCGAATATTGCAGAACTTTTTGCAGACGGGCTTCACCACTCGGCAGCAATTATTGAAAGAGGAAATATGAGAATGAAAAATGAAACAGGAAATCAGTTTAACTTAGTTGCTGATGTAAAAGCAAATGTTTTAAAAGGATTGAATATTTCAGTAAACCCTTACTTTTTTTATACTAAGAATTTCATCAATCAAATTCCTACAGGATATCAGAATACACAATGGGGTGGGGCTTTTGTAGAGTACAGTTATGAGCAGGTTGATGCAAAAATGTATGGAGTGGATCTAGATGTTCAGCTTAAAATTACAGATAACCTTGAGTATAAAGGAAGGGGATCATATGTATATGGACAAGATTTAACACATGATGTACCTCTTATTTTGATGATGCCTCCGAATTTTAATAATTCATTGGAATTCAGTAAAAAAGAATGGAAAAACTTTTATTTTACAGTAAGTAACAATACCTATTTAAAGCAAACAAGGTTTCCAGTTTATAACGTCCCGATCAGATTATTTGATTCAGACGGAAATCCATACAATCAGGAAGTGGATATTTCTACGCCTCCGAGCGGATATTCGCTTTGGAACCTTCAGACAGGGGTGAATCTGTCTAAAAATTTCGGAATTGATTTTTCAGTTCGAAATGTATTTAATACGTCTTACAGAGATTATCTGAACAGGCTTCGTTTCTTTTCCAACGAAACGGGAAGAAACTTTATTTTAACTCTTAAATATCAATTTTAATTACTTAAAATCAAAAAAAATGAAAAATATTTTTAAAAATACGACCCTTATCTTAGGACTTTTATTCTTAGCTGTTTCTTTAAGCTTAACTTCATGTAACAGAAGTGATGATGAGGCAGATGATCTTCCTCAGGAAGAACTTTCTGATGTTCTCTTAAGAGTAACCGATGCTGCTGGGGGAGCTGCGGTAGTTTATGATTATCAGGTGAATAGTACAACCAATCCGAATATTAAATTAATCAATGGCCATACCTATAATGTAGAGGTACTTTTCAAAAATGGTAATGACGATGCTACTGAGGAAATTAAAACTGCAAAAGATGCACATTTTCTGGTGTACAACTTTCCAAACTCAGATATTACTTTAACACGTACAGATGATTTCACAAGAGGAGATGGAAATCGTGTTGGTTTGAAAACAAAATGGGTGGTAAATACTGCTGTGAAAAATACTTCTGCACCTAGTCAGTTGGTTCTTACGTTATTCCATGAGTCGGTAACAGTTTCTGAAGCTTCTGCTGTGAGTGGAAACGGTGTTGTATACGGAACGCATACAGGAGGTGAAACAGATGCACAGGCAACCTATAATATTATTAATTAATATATCTTTTAGTCTTGTTAACAAAACCATCGGAATTTCCGGTGGTTTTTTATTTAACAATATTTGGCGTTATAAGTTGATTTTAAATGGGTGATTTTCATAAAAAATTCCTATTTTTGCAACCTAAAATTTTAATCAATAATGAAGGTTACCGCACAAAACCATGATGATGTAAGTGCATTGCTTACAGTAACATTGGAAAAATCTGACTACAAAGAAAAAGTAGAGAAGCAATTGATTAATTATGCTAAAAATGCGCAAGTTCCTGGATTCAGAAAAGGGAAAGTGCCTTTGAGTATGGTTAAAAAACAATATGAAGCAGGTATTGCATTTGAAGAAATCAACAGACAGGTTTCTGATGCTTTGAACAACTATGTTAATGAAAACAAATTAAGATTAGTTGGTCAGCCTATTCCACAGCCAGTAAACGAATTAGATTACAATGCTGATCAGTTAGAAGTTGCTTTCGAAGTAGGTTATGAGCCTGAATTCACTATAGATTTAGCTAAATATGAAGCACCTCACTATAAAGTAGAAGCTTCTGATAAAGAAATTAACAAGAGCATTGAAAACATGCAGAAGCGTTTCGCTGAGCAGGTTCCTCAAGATAAAATCACTAAAGATTCTTATATCGCTTTAGAAGTTTCTCAGGTTGTAGAAGAAGATGCTGAAGGAGAGCACCACCACCACCCAAAAAACCTTACCATTACTGCTGAAAACAAAGAAGCTTTCAAATTGGTAAAAGGGTTGAAAATGGACGGATCTGTAAAAGTAACGAAAGAAACTCTTGCTGGTGACGAAGAATTAGCTAAAGAATTAGGATTCGGTAAAGAAGAAGTTGAGCACTTACACCACAATGAAGTGGAAGTAAAAGTAAAAGACTTCTATTCTTTGAACTTAGCTGAACTTAACCAGGAGCTTTTCGACAAAGTTTACGGAGAAGGAAACATCAAGTCTGAAGACGAACTAAAAGACAAAGTAAAAACTGAATTAGATGAATATTTCCAGCAGAATGCTGACGTTCACTTTGTGAATAAAGTATTGGAGCAGGTAACAGATAAGGAAGAAGTGAAACTTCCTGAAAACTTCCTTGTGAAGTGGTTACTATTCTCTAACCAGAACATCCAGTCTGAAGATCAGGCTAAAGAAATTCTTGAAGCTGAGAAAAGCCAGTTGAGATACCAGATCATCGAAGGTAAATTGATGACTGATAACGAAATCAACCTAGACTATGCTGATGTATTAGCACAGGCTGAGCAGTTGGTGAAAAACCAATTGGCAATCTACGGAATCCACCACTTAGGTGATGAAGAAATCCAAAAATATGCTGTTGAGATGTTGAAAGATCAGGAACAGGTAAGACAGATCTCTTCTGAAGTAGCTATGGCTAAATTGAAAGATGTAATTCTTGAAAAAGCAAGCAAAAAAGAAACTAAAATTTCTCACGACGAATTTTTAGAAGAGCTTAAAAAATAATTATACTCAGATATAAATATTGGAAACCGTCAATTTTTTGACGGTTTTTTTGTTGAATACTACCAGATATAACCATTTGTATATAACACGGAATGAAATACTTTCGTGAACCGGAATATTCAATAGTGTTTTAAAAATTCTTTATTCAAGTTCATATCAGGTTATTCATCTATTGTTGATTAATTATTTCCCACGTATGATATATGTCCGTCAATATTCCTATATTTACCTTCTAAATTTTATAGTAAATATGAAAAAGATCATCATTCCGTTTTTCTGTGCTGTGCTTTTCTCAGTACCGGCAGCTGCCCAGAAAAAAGGGGCTGCATCTGCTAAAACAGAAGCTGTAGCTTCAAAACTGACGCCTAAAGAAGTTATTGATAATTATTTCAAGGCATTAGGTGGAAAAGATAAATTAGAAGCTATCAAATCAACCATTACTGATAACACGGTAAGTGTACAGGGTATGGAAATTAAAATGACCACTAAGAAATTAGGAAATAAGTTCAAATCTGTACAATCATTGATGGGGAAAGAAATGATCCAGCTTTTTGACGGCGAGAAAGGATATTTTGACCAGATGGGAACTAAAATTGACATTCCTGCAGATAAGATCGCAGAATTGAAAAAAGGAAAACCGGTAGATGCGCTGGCATTCGATTTTGCTAATTTCAAAGAAGTTTCCACAGAGAAGCTCGATGGGAAAGACTACAACGTACTAGCTTCTGATAAAGGAAAATTTTATTTTGATGCAGGAACCGGGCTTTTGTATAAAACTGCTGCACCAGAAGGAAGCGCAATGATGAAAAGTTATATGACAGTAGACGGACTACAATTTCCTGCTGATGTAGAAGCTGAAGGAGGTGGGCAAAAGATGAATATCAAAACCACTAAAATTGTTCTCAACTCAGGAGTTACGGATGCAGATTTTAAATAAAAATCGCTTTTTAAATATATTAGAACCGGGTATTTCCCGGTTTTTTAATATATGTTCAATAACTTTAACTCAAATTTAACTATGAAATGAATTTTAAACACTTCTTCAGTTTGTGAATAATTGGTAGTTTTAGCCCGTAAATAAAATCAAATACCATGAAAAAAGTTCTTTCTTCATTTGCGGTTATCTTTTTGATGTCTGCCAATGCTTTTGGACAGAATATCCCGGTGGATCCTTCTGTAAGAATCGGTACGCTTTCCAACGGAATGAAGTACTATATCAAAAAAAACACATTACCTGAGAAAAAAGTAGATTTCCGCCTGGCAATCAATGCCGGTTCCATTCTTGAAGATGAAAATCAAAGAGGATTAGCTCACTTTATGGAGCACATGAACTTCAATGGAACCAAAAACTTCCCAGATAATAAATTAGTAGACTTTCTTCAGTCCATCGGAGTGAAGTTCGGGCAGCACCTTAATGCCTATACCAGCTTTGATGAAACGGTGTACATGCTTCCTGTTCCGTTAGACAAACCGGGAAATCTTGATGCCGGCCTGAAAGTAATGGAGGACTGGGCATTCAATGCAACCTTGTCTGATGAACAAATAAATAAAGAAAGAGGAGTGGTACTGGAAGAATTGAGACTTGGTCTTGGTGCAGACAAAAGAATGCAGGATAAATATCTTCCTAAACTTTTATATAAATCCCAATATGCCGAGAGACTTCCGATTGGTAAGAAAGATGTACTGGAAAACTTCAAACCGGATGTGATCAGAAAATTCCACCAGGATTGGTACAGACCGGATCTGATGGCCATTGTTGTTGTAGGAGACATCAATGTAGATGAAGTAGAAAAGAAAATCAAAGACAATTTCAGTAAATATAAAAATCCTTCAAAACCGAGAGAAAGAAAATCTTTTGACCTTCCGAATCATAAAGAAACTCTGGTAGCTGTTGAAACAGATCCGGATGCTACCAATTCTATGGTGCAGTTCATTATGAAAGATGCAGATGCCTATAAGCCGGATGTAACTGTTGAGCAGTACAACCAAAGCCTTGTAGAAAATCTTTCAACCACTATGCTAAATAACAGATTAAGAGAATTAATTAATTCTACCAACCCGCCTTTTACTTTTGGATCTGTTTATCACGGAGGAACTTATGCAAGAAGTAAAGAAGCTTTCCAGGGGTTCGCAAT
This sequence comes from Chryseobacterium sp. Tr-659, assembly GCF_011752975.1. Classification (GTDB taxonomy): domain Bacteria; phylum Bacteroidota; class Bacteroidia; order Flavobacteriales; family Weeksellaceae; genus Chryseobacterium. The sequence continues at coordinate 459,426 of NZ_VWWP01000001.1, forward strand.
GGTGAAAGAAGGAAATCAGCTTAATGCATTGAAAGTTTTGCTGGAAGAAGTTGAAAGAGCAAAAAGATTCGGATTTACACAATCTGAACTGGACAGAGCAAAATCTCAGGTTCTTTCCAATCTTGAAAGATCTTATAACAACAGAGACAAGACAGAAAGTGGAATGCTGGTAGATGAGTATGTAAGGAACTTTCTGGAGAAGGAACCAATGCCGGGAATTACCTGGGAATATGAAGATACTAAATCTTTCCTGCCATCCGTTACCCTTGCACAGACGAATGAGATAATCAAAAAAATGGTAAAGGATGACAGCAGGGTTATCGTTATAACAGGTCCTAAAAAAGACAATGTAACTATGCCGACGGAAGCCATGGTTCTGAACACTTTTGATGCCGTAAAAATGGCAGACCTTAAGCCGTACGAAGAAAAAGAGACTATCAAAAACTTGGTAAAGCCTTTCAAATCTGAAGGGAAAATTGCTAAAACGGAAACAGATGCCAAATTAGGTACTACAACATGGACATTGAGCAACGGAGCGAAAGTAACTTTCAAAAAAACTGACTTTAAAGATGATGAGATCGTGTTCACAGCAAGAAGCTTAGGGGGAAGCTCTCTAATTCCGGATGCAGATTACAATAAAACACAATTTGCGTTCTCTGCATTGTCTGAAGCAGGAGTAGGAGGTTTTTCCAAAGCTGATCTTACCAACTATCTTGCCGGGAAGCAGGTGGGAGTAAATCCTATGGTTACTTCTCTTTTTGAAGGTATTTCAGGAAGAACAACTCAAAAGGATTTAAGTACAGCTATGGAACTTATGTATGCATACTTTACAAGTCTTAATTACAATCCGGCTTCTTTTAATGCCTACAAAGAAAAGCAGTCAGCAATGCTAAATAACCTGCTGTCTAATCCGCAGGCGTATTTCTCCAATGAACATGCGAAATTCATGAACCAGAAGAATCCTAGATTTATCGGTGTATTCCCGATGGAAAAAGACTGGGCCAATACAGATTATAAAAAGGCGTATGATATCTATAAAGATAAATTTGCCAATGCCGGGAACTTTCAGTTTTATTTCGTAGGAAATATTGATGAAGCAAAGTTTAAAGATGAAGTGCTTCAATACATTGCAAGTCTTCCTTCATCAGGAAAAGCAACTTCATTTAAAGATACAGGATACAGAACCATTACAGGAGAATACACTAAAATCTACAAAAAAGGAAAAGATCCTAAGAGTATGGTGTCTATCTCCTACAGCGGAGAAGCTCCTTACAATGAAAAAGAAGCTCTAGCATTATCTGCTCTTGGAGAAGTTGCAACCATCAAGGTCATTGAAAAATTAAGAGAAGATGAAAGCGGTATCTATGGCGGTGGAGCAAGAGGAGGAATGAACAAAGTCCCTTACGGAACATACAGTTTTGGTATCAACTTCCCTTGTGGCCCTGAAAATGCTGAAAAACTTACAAGAAGTGCAATTGCTGAACTTCAGAAGCTGATCGACAAAGGTCCTGAACAAAAAGATCTGGATAAGTATAAAGAAGGAGAATACAATGATAATAAAACGGAGCTTAAAGACAATATGTTCTGGATGAATGCCATTGCTAAAAACCAATTGGATGGAAGTGATAAGTATGATATTCTTAATTACCAGGATAAAGTAAAAGCACTTACTGTAAAAGATCTTCAGGATGTTGCCAAGAAATATCTTACTAAAGGTCGTATAGTAGCTATGCTGATGCCGGAAGACGGCTGGGAAAGCGCCAAAAAGACTGATGCAAAAGCAGAGGTAGCAGGTGCTACGGTCGTAAAACAATAATCTTTTTACTATTTATAAACATAAAGCCGCAGATCAATCTGCGGCTTTCTTGTTGAAAAAAGTCATCTTAAAGCTTTTGTAAAATGAATATAATTAATTAATTTTGAGACACAAAACAAGTAAAATGATGAAAAAAAGATTGTTCTCATGGGCAGCCCTTATTCTGGCTGTTACTCATTTCTTTGGGCAAAGTCTGCCGGTAGATCCCGCTGTAAAAATTGGAACACTTTCCAATGGAATGAAATACTATATCAGGAAAAATACAACTCCGGAAAAGAAAGTGGATTTCCGCCTGGCAATCAATGTCGGATCTATTCTTGAAGATGAAAATCAGAAAGGATTAGCTCACTTTATGGAGCATATGAACTTCAATGGAACCAAGAATTTTCCGGATAATAAATTGATAGATTTTTTGCAGTCTATCGGGATAAAATTTGGTCAGCATATTAATGCAAGTACAGGTTTTGATAGAACTGTATATATGCTTCCCGTTCCTTTAAATAATCCGGAAAATCTGGATATAGGGCTTAAGGTAATGGAAGATTGGGCTTTTAATGCCACTCTTTCAGATGAGCAGATCAATAAAGAAAGAGGAGTTGTCTTAGAAGAAATAAGGAATAAGCTTGGTGCTGGAAAAAGAATGGAGGATAAATACCTTCCGAAACTATTGTATAATTCTCATTATTTGAAGAGAAATATAGGGGGAGGTAATGAATCAATCACAAATTTTAAACCGGAAGCACTGAGGAAATTTAAAGAAGAATGGTATAGACCTGATCTCATGGCACTCATTGTGGTAGGAGATATTAATGTAGACGAAGTGGAAAAGAAGATTAAAGATAATTTTAGTAAATATAAGAATCCTCCAAATCCAAGAGAAAGAAAAATTTTTAGCTTACCCAATCACAAAGAAACCTTGGTTGCAATAGAAACAGATCCCGATGCTACAAGCTCTACCGTACATTTTGTTATAAAAGATTCAGAACCTTATAAACCTGATGCAACTGTTGAGCAATATGATCAAAGTATTATAGAAAATCTTTCTATGATCATGCTGAACCATAGATTGAGTGAACTTATTAATTCTAATGATCCGCCATTTATCTCAGGATCTGTTTATTATGGAGATAATTATGTGAAAGATAAGAAGGCTTTTCAAGGAGGTGCTCAAACCAAAGATGGTAATCAGCTTGTGGCCCTGAAAGCTCTTTTGGAAGAAGTGGAACGAGCGAAGAGATTTGGGTTTACTCAACAGGAACTTGACGATGCAAAAGCCAATATGCTCTCTGGAGCAGAAATTACCTATAACAACCGTGATAAAATAGAAAGTGATGCATGGGTAGGAGAATATGTAAATAATTTCCTTGAACAAGAACCTATTCCGGGAATCATCTGGGGCTATGAAAATGTAAAATCATTTATACCTAAAATTACCCTTACGCAAACCAATGAGGTAATAGGAAAAATGATGAAAGATGAGAATAGAGTGATCATTCTGACAGGTCCGGAGAAAGCGAACACAAAAAAAATTACTGAATCTGAAGTTTTGGAAACAATAAATGCAGTGAAATTAGCCAACCTGAAACCTTATGAAAAAAACGGAGCGATTAAAAATCTGGTAAAACCATTTGTTTCAGAAGGAAAAATTGTAAAAACGGAAAATGATGTAAAGTTAGGAACTACGACTTGGACATTAAGCAATGGAGCAAAAGTAACATTTAAAAAAACAAACTTTAAGGATGATGAAATCGTATTTAATGCAGTTAGCTTAGGCGGAACGTCTCTGATATCGGATGAAGATTATTTAAAAACACAGTTTGCCTTTCCTGGATTATTACAGGCGGGACTGAACGGTTTGTCCATAAATGATCTTAACAATTATGGAGCAGGAAGAAATGCATCAGCCAGTTTTTATGTTAATGAGCTGTCAGAAGGAATTTCGGGAAATTCTTCAAAAAAAGACCTTGATCTCGCAATGGAATTCATTTATGCTATTTTTACAGGAATGAACTTTGATGAAAAAGCATTTAATGCCTATAAAGAAAAAGCAATAACAGCTTCTGCAAATTATGAATCAAATCCTCAATATTATTTTTTTAACGAACATCTTAAATTTTTAAATCAAAAAAATCCAAGATTTACCAATGCAAAAGCTTCTAAAAAAGATTGGGAGAATGTAGATTATAAAAAGTTGTATAGCATTTTTAAAGCTAAATTTGCCAATGCCGGAAACTTTCACTTTTATTTTGTAGGTAATATAGAAGAAAATGAATTGAGAAAAGAGGTGTTACAGTATATTGCAAGTTTGCCTTCCACGGGAAAAACAGCAACTTTTAAAGATGATGGCTACAGACAGGTTGTAGGAGATTATACTAAAGTTTATAAAAAGGGAAAAGATCCTAAAAGTTTGGTCACAATTACCTATACTACTTTAGCTCCTTATATAGAAAAAGATGTCCTGGCCTTAAGCGCATTAGGGGAAATAGCATCCATTAAAATGACTGAAAAACTGAGAGAAGATGAAAGTGGAATTTATTCAGGAGAAGCCAAAGGGTATGCAGGAAAAGTTCCTTTCTCTTATTATAAATTTTATTTTAACTTCCCTTGCGGACCGGAAAATGCAGAAAAGCTTACAAAAAGCGCTATTGCTGAGATCCAGAAACTAATAGATAACGGACCTGAGCAGAAGGATCTTGATAAATATAAAGAAGGAGAATATAATGATTATGATACAGGTCTTAAAAACAATTCAGTCTGGCTGAATGAACTTACCAGAAATCAGCTGGAGGGAAGTGATAAATATGATATTCTGAATTATCGGGACCAAGTAAAGGCTCTTACGGTGAAAGACCTCCAGGGTGTTGCTAAGAAATACCTTACAAAAGGACGTATTATAGCGATGCTGATGCCGGAAGACGGATGGGAAAAAGCAGGAAAGTAAATCCAAAGTAAATATTAGAATTACTGATAATAATAGAAATAGGCTGGTAGAATACCAGCCTATTTCATTTAGAAGAATAGTTTATATGAATGCAATACAGCAAATTTTGACTTACTCTGTTTTTATTATTTTTTTAGATATGGAACGATGATCTTTTGTTTTAACTTCAATAATGTAAATTCCTTTAGCATAATGAGACAGGTTTACTGCTGTTTCATCTCCGTTTATTACACCACTTTGCAATTTCTTTCCGGACATATCGTAAACACTGAATTCCGAATATTTGGAAGCTTTCAGTATTTGGGTAACATCCTTAGTAATAGTAGGAACAATGGTAACATCATTGTCTTTTGATACCACTTCTCCGGTTGCCAGTACCTGTCCGCTGAATCCTGTTGCCAGAATGGAGTAATTTTGTGAATTTATGGCACCTTTATTCCCTATTTCTATTCTGTAGCTTCTCCCGGGGATTGGTGCGTCAATTACTACCTGTTCTACATTATCCACAGTATTATCAGCTTTTACTGCAGGAGCGGTAGGGTTATTCAGAGTAAGTTTCCAAGGGTAATAAACTGTATTGGTAACCGTATCTATGATTCTTAAATCCAGATCATTTACCAATCGGGATAGGTGATTGTCAATAAAAGTGTCTGGTGAGTTGGTATCTACCTGATAAGCAGGATCAACCCAGGATATAGTTACTTTAAGAGGCTCAGCTCCGGAGGCTGTAACCATTTTGGTATTGGGAACGGCGTTGTTTAATGTTTCGCTATTGAACAGTACGTTATTATTAGATTTCCCTACCAATAATTCTGCGCCTTTTTTCGCATCAATAAATCCCCAGCCAAATAAAACATCCGGTCCGATATTTCCAGCTTCAGCTGCTGAATGAACGGTTAATGTTTTAGCTGAAGCGGCATCAAGTTCTGCTCCATTGAAAAGCTGCTTATTAATTTGTGTCCATAACCCGATAATACCTGCTGCGCCTGGGGAAGAAAAGGACGTACCACTGGCTTGTAGTGTTTCCTGGCTTCCTATAAGATCTTCTGCTGTGGTTGCAGCTCTTAAAGATGTTCCTACAGCTGTGATATCAGGCTTTATAGCTCCGTCATCTCTTGGGCCTGCACAGCTGTAAGAAGAATGTACAACATCTGCGCTTGCTGTATACCGTCCTCCGTTACCTGCAATGATATCGGTGGCTCCTACTACTATAATGTTTTTTGCCAGTGAGCCTGGAGAGATACAGTTAGCTCCCATAGCACAGTTTCGCTGAGGCAGTATACTTCCTGGACTAAATGCGATTGGATTTCCATTGTTATCCTCATAGTATGGCGGGTTAGGGTCATTAGCTGAAGGGCCGTTTCCAAATTCATTTCCTGCAGATTTTGTGATGATGTAGGAAGGATTGTTGTACACTATTTGATCGTAATATTGATCATTAATATAGTATGATCCTAATAGGCTTAGGGATTGCCCTGTTGCAGGATTATACATACCATTCCATACCCAGACAGACTGTCCATTCACATCTTTTTCCTGCCACCCGGCATCTAGACCATAAGAATGATTGGAAATTTTAGGTTGCGCAATTAATATTTTTTGGTATACATTGGTATTATTTGCATTTCCGGGAAGCGTTGTTGATCTGAAATCATAGGAATCAATAGTGGAATTTTGGGCAATACCTTTGAGGTTAGCATTGCTTGCTACTCCATTGACTATAATGGGTAGATTATGTTCTTTTCCCCCTATAATGCTGGAAACAGCAGTTGCGTGCGATCCATAGTCTAGTGTGTTCGATTCTTTATTTACAATTCTGTTGGCCAGATTATTAAAAAGAAAATGTCCCTCAAATACTCTGCCTTCATCAAAGACAGTATATTTTATATTTTCTCCATTGAAAGATCCTTGAAGGCCGGCTATGTTACCATTTTGAAGAAAATCACTATTAGAATTCTTGACCTGATTCTCATCATTAGTTTTAAGAAAATAAGGCCTGCCATCGAAGAAAAAAGAAAGGCTGTTTTTTTTTGCTTTTTCCTTTTCAATAAATGATTGATCCGCATTTCGGGAGTAGGAAAGTTTTTTGATGTACTCATCAAATTTTTCACTGTTTTCTTTTTTTTGTCTTTCAAATTTTTCGAAGAGTTCCTTATTACCAGTTTGGGCATGGAGGAATGAGAGGCTTAAAACCCCAATAATCAAATAATTTTTTTTCATAAATTCTATTTTAAATTATCGTGTATTTTTTAGGAATGCTGATGATGATTGTATTTAAAATCAGGCTGTCCTAAGTGGTAACAAATTTAAGATTGCTTTGGTAAGGAGTAGCTTTTTTTGCGGTTATCAAATATTATAGATACCGTTAATTTGTATTATAAATTGGGATACATTAAGAACATGTAGTTGAGAATTTTGAAGGAGTTATAGAAAATAAAAGCCGCAGATAAAAAATCTGCGGCTTTTATTATTTAATTCAAATTCTGGTTAAGAACCATATTCTTTTTTCCATTCGTCAGCAGCTTCGCTCAGAACAGTGTAGAATTCTTCTCCGTATTTTCTTATTAACGGAGTTTTTAAGAATTTATAAACAGGTACCTGAAGTTCTTTTCCTAGCGTACAGGCATCGCTGCATACATTCCATTCATGATAATTCAAAGCGGTGAATGCTGAATATTCAGTAATACGGATAGGGTAGAGATGGCATGAAATCGGTTTTTGCCAGTCCACGGCACCGTCTTCATATGCTTTTTCAATACCACATTTGGTAATTCCTTTTTCATCGAATGTCACATACGCACATTCGCGGTCCTCCACCATAGGAGTAACGTACATTCCGTCGTGTGGATCAGTAGTCCATGTTCCCTGTTCTTCAAGGGCTTTAATACCCTCCTGAGTAAGGTAAGGCTTAATTTTATCAAAAATACCGTCCAATATTTCCAGCTCGTCTTTATCCAACGGAGCACCTACATCTCCTTCCACACAACATGCACCTTTACATTTCGTAAGGTTGCAAACAAATTCTTCGGAAAAAATTTCCTCGGAAATCAATTTATCGTCTATCTGAATCATAATTTTCTAAAATAAATCAAAAACTGTACCCGCTTTAAAGGTCAGTAAACTAATAATGATAAGCCATAAGCTGGCCTCCCGCATCCAGTACTTAGGTAAGAATCTCAACATTCTGCTCAGAATAATACTCGACGGAAATGCTAATAGAAGCAGATACTCATAGCTTTTATTCATATACAGAATAATGGTGATGAGCTGAGCTACAGAAAAAACAAGTAGAAAAGTATATTTATATCTGCTTATCGGACTCTTCTTATTATAGTTTTTAAAATGATCATATACCGCATAAATAAGCATCAATACTACAGGAATCAACGGCAGTAATTCTGTGTAATCTGTTACCGGTTTCATTTTTCCAAACGGAAAATAGTCAATATTCCATGAAGTGAACTGAACAAAATACATTACAGAAAAATAACTGAATGTGATCAGAACAATCCCCAGCAAAAACCTGAAAAGATTCAATGCAATCTTGGCAGAAGTGGCAATCACGTGAATAATCACAAAAACAGCCATTGGCCAGGTAGTGGGAAGGAAGATAAAATTGAGGGCAACAATGGAACCTACCAGTACATAAGATTTTTTCCTGATATCCTCATCTGCGCTTGTGAGGAGTAAAATAAGGAATGAATTGGTAAGCAGTGAAACAGCAATTCCTATATCCAGATTCCCAGGATATAACCCGAAAATAAAAAAGGTATATAAAAACAAGGGAAGATGCGTCTGATAATTAAGGGCAATACTGTGAAAACAAAAATATCCCAAAGCAATTCCCAGAAAAGTTATTCCGGCAACAATAGCTTCGTAAGTGTTGAAATTCAGTATGTTAAATATTATGACTACTAAAAGAAGAAAACCAATATAAACAGGAATTGAAAAAATATTGCTTTCTTTTGAAAGTAATTTAAACATTTTTTATAAATTTGTACAAAGTTAATTTAAAAAAGGAAAATAATGACGTCTTTCTTTCTATTCTTAAGCAAAGTTTTCAAATGGTCTTTCGGTTTCTTTGATGCTTTCGGTAATGTTTTAAACTGGATTCTATTTATAGTTTGCTGTGTACTATTCACTTATTGGTGCTATGTACTAGTGGTTACACTAGGTGGTGATAAAGATAAAGATTATTATTCTCCAACGGAAGGTAAGAATCCTTACTATGATCCGAACATCTATAAAAAAGAAGGTTAATTAATTGGTTATATAGTAAAAAACCGATCAAACAATATGGTTTGATCGGTTTTTTTATTACTAACGATTAAAATTTTCTTTTACTTAGTCGTGGATTGGAAGTACAAGCACCGGAACACTTGAACTTTTTGTAATACCTTTTGTTAAACTTCCTACAAATACATCATAAATTCCACTTCTGCCGTGTGATCCCATCACAATATAATCTGCATTTTTTGCCTTTGCATGTTCCAGAATGATGTCTTTGGCCAGCCCTTGTTTTAAAAGGTGTTCACAATCGATATCATGACCAATGATTCTTTGCTCTATTTTATTGAGTTGTACCAGTTCTTCTCTGATCTCATTGGCTTCCACTTCCGGAAAATATTGAAATCCCATATCTCCAATCGCAAATCCTATATCTGATGGAGCTACGTGGATCAGGTAAATTCTGCCGTTAAGCTGTTTTGCAAATTTTATGGCACCGTCTACCAGCTGGTCTGTCTTGTCCCCAAAATCTACGGGCAATACAATATTTATCATAACCTTTCATTTTGTTACCTAAAGGTATGAAAAATTTGTCAGAGTAGATGTTAAATAACTTATAATATTCGGATATCAAGGACTTTTTCTTCCTGAAGATAAGCTTCCAGAATATCACCTTCATCTACTTTTCCAACCCCTTTTGGTGTTCCTGTGAAGATAAGATCACCTACTCTTAAAGTGAAATACTGAGAAGCAAAAGCAATAATATCATCAAAATGGAACAACATATCTTTTGTGTTTCCATCCTGAACTTTCTCTTTATTTTTTAATAATGAAAACTGAAGATTGTCCAGACTGAAATTTTCTTTTTTAAAGAAGCTGCTCACTACGGCAGAACCGTCAAAACCTTTGGCAAGTTCCCACGGGAGTCCCTTTGATTTCAATTCACTCTGAAGATCTCTGGCTGTGAAATCAATTCCCAGACCTATTTCTTCATAATGCTTATTAGCAGATTCTTTCTGAATATATTTTCCTCCCTTGGAAATTTTTAGCACGACTTCCAGTTCGTAATGAATGTCATTTGAAAATTCAGGAATGTAGAAGTCATTACCTTTTAAAACCGCGGTATCGGGCTTCATAAAGATCACAGGATTCTCAGGAATTTCGTTTCCTAATTCTTTTGCATGCTCACTGTAGTTTCTTCCTATGCAGATTATTTTCATAACTCTTTTATTTTATTTTTTGACTTTGCCACTGTGTGGGAATGAAGCCGTTTTTTATTATACTTTAAATGATGTGAAAATTGTTGATTTTAATTGACTCAATGAGTGAATTCATTCCCGCAATAATAACATTTGAACTTATGGCTCGTGAGAAATGAAATTCCAAAGAAGCTGGTGGCACTGTCGTCCCTGTAAATATGATTGGAGCCACATTTGGGGCAAACGAAATCAAACTCGGGATCTTCAATGGTATGTTCTACCTCGAGTGCGTATTGCTCATTATCTTTATAATCCTGCAAAGCCTGCTGGGCTTTTTCCACATCTTCTTGAAAAACCTGGAGTTGTATACCGCCTACCGCCTGTGACAAAAGCCAGTCAGACTGAATAAGCTGTTCATTGGCAATAAAACTGTTAATACCGCTTTCAGCCAATATCTGTTTGTCCCTGTTAGCTTCCAGGGCAGTTTCATAAAATTTAAAACGAACCAGTTCAGACATCCTTAAAATCTGCTTGAAAGTTGAATTTTTGTAAATACCTTCTTGGTATATAACGGAAAATCAGCATTCTGAAGCCATCCGAAATACCCTAAATCTTTTTGGAAAACTGCTTTTACACCTTGGCCTTTATATTTTCCAAAGTTGAAAACTTCTTCCATTTTTTCGTTATATCCGATAAATCCGGCAAGATCTGCATTTTTATTATGAAATGTGAATTCGCTTAACGGTCCTATTTCATTCGGAATATCGTCATATTTTCCTATCTGTGCATCCAGAACTTCAAAAGTGGCCATCACATCAGCTTCCGCAGAGTGCGCATTTTCCAATGTTTTTCCACAATAGAACTGATAAGCAGCTCCCAGGTTTCGGGGTTCCTTTTTATGGAAAATTGTCTGTGCATCCACCAGTCTGAATTTACTCAGATCAAAATCCATTCCCACTCTTAAAAGTTCTTCAGCCAAAAGCGGAACATCAAATCTGTTAGAATTAAATCCTCCCAAATCACTTCCGGAAAGCATTTCCATGATTTTTGGAGCAATATCCCTGAATGTAGGAGCATCTTTTACATCTTCATCATAAATCCCGTGAATTTCACTGCTTTCTTTAGGAATAAGCATCTCAGGGTTTACACGCCATGTTTTGCTTTCTCTGGAAGCATCCGGATTTACTTTTAAGATACAGATCTCAACAATTCGATCTTTTCCGATATTCGTTCCCGTAGTTTCCAGGTCAAAAATACAAAGTGGTTTATGGAGTTTTAAATTCATGTTGATCATTAATAATTTGAAATGTGTTTTGTTTAAATGATTTTATTTTAATTGTCGCTGAAAAATAAGAGACACTAATATATAATAAATTACAAGCATAGGAATTCCTACAAGCTGAAATATAGCAAGAATTGCAATACCACCTACCAATAATACCACTTTTGGATAGTTATCTTTCAGTTGTCTGGATTTGAATTTCATTGCCATCATCTTGATCGGGCTGATCAAAAGCCAAGAAGTAATAATACTAAGCAGAACCAACAGCAGTTCGTTTTCAAATAGAAAACTGAAGGTCCCTGTTTCCTTAAAAGCATAATATAAACCGAACAATAAAACGGTATTTGTAGGAGTATTAAGTCCTTTAAAATAATAACGCTGCTCTTCGTCCAGGTTAAAAATCGCAAGTCTTAAACATGAGAATAAAGTAACCAGTAATCCGAAATATTTGATCTCGAATGGTAAATGAATACCAAAAAGTTCAGTTCCGAAAGGCTCAAGTGCTTTGTACATGGTTAATCCCGGAATCAATCCGAAACTTACCATATCCGCAAGCGAGTCAAGCTGAAGCCCAAGATTGGAGTTTGATTTCATAGCTCTTGCTACAAAACCGTCAAAAAAATCGAAAACAGAAGAGAGGATAAGGCAGATTGCCGTAGTTTGATAGTCTCCTAAAATAAGGTGTATTGCCCCAATGCAGCCTGCAAATAAATTTGCCAGGGTTAAGGCATTAGCCAGATTATTCTTTATAAAATCCATAACCACAAAATTACAGTTTTTACAAATTCTAACTCAAAATAATCTGAACTAAAAAATGCATTGAAGTGATTTTGATGTAAATTTGCCGCATGAAGTTTTTAAAAGGATTGAGAAAACAGGAAATTCTGGCATTGCTTTACAGGATTTTTTTAGCCTATGTTTTTTATCAGATTGCAAGACTTTTGTTCTGGTATTTTAATAAAGATCTGATAAAAGTTGACTCTGTTTCAGAATATTTGAAGCTTGCCTATCATGGTACTGCTTTCGATACGACTGCAATTTTGTATGTCAATTCATTATTTATTTTGTTAAGCCTTCTGCCTTTGGTGATCAATACAAAAAAAGGATTTCAAAAAGTTCTTTTCTGGGTGTATTTTATTACCAACGGACTTGCCTATGCGATGAACTTCGGAGATTTTATTTATTATAAATTTTCTCAGGCAAGGCTTACTTCAGCAGTATTTCAGGTGGCAGAGCATGAATCTAATGTTTCTCAAACCCTGATGATCTCTATCGGCCAGCACCCTTTTGTATTGGTTTGGTATATCATATTAATGATTCTATGGGTTTTTCTGTATAAAAAAGTAAAAGTGGAAGAAACAAAACCTGCTAATCTGCTTACTTATTTCCTTACCTCAATATTGGCGCTTTGTATTACTGCCGTACTGGTTGTAGGCGGAATCAGAGGAGATTTTAAACACAGTACAAGGCCGATTAACATGGTGGATGCAACGCGTTTTGTGACGAATCCTCTGCAGGGAAATATGGTACTTAACAGTACATTTTCTTTTTTCAGAACTTTAAATACAAACAACTTTAAAGAAGTGCATTTTGTAGATGATAAATACATTGAACAGCATGTGCAGCCTTATAAAGTTTATGATAGAAAGGTAGAAAACCGCCCGAATATTGTCATTTTTATTGTAGAATCTTTCGGAAGAGAATATTCAGGAGCATTCAATAAAGATAAAAACATTAAAGATTATGTTTCCTATACTCCGTTTATGGATAGTCTGGCAACACAGAGTCTTATTTTTCCTAATACATTTGCAAACGGAAGGCAGTCAATTCATGGGATGAGCAGCGTATTGGCCGGAATTCCGAGTCTTGCAGATGCTTTTACAGGATCTCCGTATTCCAACCAAAAAATTCAGTCTATTGTTTCGGTATGCAATGAGTTGGGATATGACACCTCCTTTTATCATGGAGCACCTAACGGATCGATGGGGTTCCTGGGATTTGGAAATATTTTAGGCTTTAAACATTATTTCGGAAAAACAGAATATAATCATGATGAAGACTTTGACGGAATGTGGGCCATCTGGGATGAACCTTTCCTTCAGTATTTTGCTAAAAATGTAGGAAAGAAACAACCATTTATGACTACGGTATTTACTGCTTCATCGCACCATCCGTTTAAAATTCCTGAAAAATATAACGGGAAATTTAAAAAAGGAAAAATAGAAATGCATGAGCCGATCCAATACACGGATTACGCCATTAAAAAATATTTTGAAACAGCTAAAAAACAGCCTTGGTTCCATAATACGATTTTTGTTTTCACGGGAGATCATACCAACCAGATTTATTATCCTGAATATGAAAAAGCAATGAACCGCTTTGCTGTTCCGTTGATTTTCTATTCTCCAAATCCGGAATATCAACTGAAGGGAATAAATCCTGAAATAGCACAACAGGCAGATATTTATCCGACATTAACAGATCTGATAGGCTATAATAAACCTATAAGAAGCTGGGGAAGAAGTTTAGTAAGTGATAAAAAATATCCTTTCATTGTAGTGAATTCAGACGGAACAACTGAGCAGTTCATGATCGGGAACTATATCTATCGTTTTGATGGAAAAGAGATTACCGGAGTATATGATAAATCTGATCTGGGTCTGGAAAAAAATCTGATCAACGAGCTTAAAAGCCCGGAAGTAGAACAGGGGAAACTAACAGCTAAAGCCTGGTACCAGGATTATATGCATAGAGTGATTACTAGGAAACTGTATTAAGATGAAAAGCTAAAAGGTAAAACTATAAAAAAGTGAAAAATGAATGTGCGGAGGGTCATTGCCCTTTAGCCATTTCGCCATTTCGCTTTTTTGCCTATTTACCTTTTTGCAATTTTACTCCTTTTTACCTCTTTATGCTTTGTATAATAAAAGTTTTTGTTCGTTGAAAATTAATTTATATTTTTATCAATACGTAGTAAGAATATTATATTTAAATTAAAACTAAAAGAAATATGAAAAAATTAATGTTAACATTTGCGCTTTCTTTGTTCAGCGTACTGACGTTTGCACAGATAGAAGGCAAGTGGAAAACAATAGATGATGAGACAAAACAGGCTAAATCTATTGTAGAGATCTTTAAAAAATCCGACGGGAAATATTATGGAAAAGTTTCTCAGTTGTTGATCAAGCCTGCAGATCCTAATTGTACGGTTTGTAAAGATGACAGAAAAGGAAAACCAATTTTAGGCCTGGAAATCATCAGAGGATTATCTAAAGACGGGGATGAGTTTTCAGGAGGAACAATCACAGATCCAAAAACAGGAAAAACCTACAAATGTACCATTACAAGAAAAGGTGATAAACTTAATGTAAGAGGGTATTTAGGAGTATCCTTATTAGGAAGAACCCAGGTTTGGGAGAAAGCAAATTAACCTAAGTTTAAATAGAATTTCAAAACGGTATTTCAGCAATGAAGTGCCGTTTTTTTGAAAATAACTCTGAATAGGATACTGATGTAAGCCTAAAAAAATCAATCAAAGTATCTTTCAGTTCTTTTTTCAAACTTCAATAACTTCTTTCTTCCAGCCTCCAGCTCCCTTTCCATTAAAACATTCCTTCTTAAATTATCATTAATATTATCCCTTCCTCCTCAAATGAGATGCCTTTTTATTATGTGTATAATAAAAAAACACTATTTTTGTAGTCTAAATTTTTCAAGAAAATATGGCAGAATATACTTTTCGTGAGGTAATTGCACAGGCAATGAGCGAGGAAATGCGTAAAGACGAATCTATCTACCTGATGGGGGAGGAAGTTGCAGAATATAATGGTGCATATAAAGCTTCAAAAGGAATGCTGGATGAATTTGGTCCGAAAAGAGTAATCGATACACCGATTGCAGAACTTGGATTTACAGGAATCTCTGTGGGAGCTGCAATGAATGGGAACAGACCTATCGTAGAATTTATGACATTCAATTTCTCATTAGTAGGAATTGATCAGATTATCAATAATGCAGCGAAAATCCGTCAGATGAGCGGTGGACAGTGGAACTGCCCAATCGTTTTCCGTGGTCCTACTGCTTCTGCAGGACAGCTGGGAGCTACACACTCTCAGGCTTTTGAAGGTTGGTTTGCCAACTGCCCGGGGCTTAAAGTGGTAGTACCTTCAAATCCTTATGATGCAAAAGGGTTATTGAAAACCGCAATCCAGGATAATGATCCGGTTATTTTCATGGAATCTGAACAGATGTATGGAGATAAAATGGAAATTCCTGAAGAAGAATATTATTTACCAATAGGAAAAGCAGATATCAAGAGAGAAGGTACAGATGTTACTTTGGTTTCTTTCGGTAAGATTATGAAGCTGGCTTTACAGGCTGCTGAAGATATGGCTAAAGAAGGAATCTCTGTAGAAGTAATAGATCTTAGAACTGTTCGTCCTCTTGATTTTGATACGATTTTAGAATCTGTAAAGAAAACAAACAGATTAGTTATTTTAGAAGAAGCTTGGCCGTTTGGTTCAATATCTTCAGAAATTACATATATGGTACAGCAAAAAGCATTCGATTATTTAGATGCTCCTATCAAGAGAATTACGACTCCTGATGCACCAGCACCATACTCTGCGGCCCTATTTGCAGAATGGTTCCCTAAACTTGAAAAAGTGAAAGAGGAAATTAAAAAGGCGATGTACGTTAAATAGTAATAGAAAAAAACTTCCGAAAGGAAGTTTTTTCATTTATTATATTCATGAAGAAAAGTTCTTGAGGTCATAAATTTAGTATAAATTTGCGCGTTTAAAATAAAATAAGCTGACATGGCAGACGTTACAGAAGATGGTTATCACTTTGACATAAAAAAACTATCTTTCATTGGAGTTTTAGTTTCCCTGGGTATTGTTTTCGGAGATATCGGAACATCACCGCTTTACGTAATGAAAGCGATTGTAAATGCAAGGAATGAAGGGAGTACAATGCCTTTCAATGAGTACATAGAAGGAGCTCTCTCCTGTATTATCTGGACTCTTACCCTGCAAACCACGATAAAATATGTGATCATTGCACTTAGAGCAGATAACAAAGGAGAAGGAGGTATTTTAGCTCTATTCTCACTGGTTAGAAACCTTAAAAAAGGCTGGCTCTATCTTATTGCGATTATAGGAGCCGCTGCACTTATTGCAGACGGAGTGATTACACCATCGCTTACCGTAATGTCTGCAATTGAAGGTCTTGAAATTTACAATCCTCATACACCAGTTGTCCCTATCACCATTGGAATCCTGATTGCTATTTTTTTCGTACAGCAATTTGGTACAAGCTTTATCGGGAAGTTTTTCGGCCCTGTGATGGTTGTGTGGTTTTTAGTACTGGGAGGTCTGGGAGTAATGCATTTAAGTGAAAATTTTGAAATTCTGAGATCTTTCAATCCTTATTATGCTTATAAGCTTATAGTAAATTCTCCTAGTGCCATTGTTATTTTAGGTGCTGTATTCCTTTGTACAACCGGAGCGGAAGCCCTTTATTCAGACCTTGGGCACTGCGGAGCCAAAAATATAAGAGTAAGCTGGGCATTTGTTAAGATAATGCTTATCTTAAACTATTTGGGACAAGGTGCATGGCTTTTAACAAACCACGGAAAACCAGGGTTCTCGGTAGTAAACCCGTTCTTCGGAATTATGGAAGAGTGGATGATTATTCCAGGAGTAATTTTGGCTACTGCCGCTGCAATCATTGCCAGTCAGGCATTGATTACAGGTTCTTTCACCATTTTCTCTGAAGCAATGTCTCTTAATTTATGGCCTAATCAGAAAATTGATTACCCTTCCGGGGTTAAAGGGCAAATGTATATTCCAAGAATTAATTGGGGACTTTTGATCCTTTGTATTATTGTAGTACTTCACTTCAGAGAATCAGGAAAAATGGAAGCGGCATACGGACTTTCAATCACGGTAACGATGCTGATGACAACAGTCTTGCTGATCTTCTGGTTATTGAAACATAGAGTAAGCAAAGTATTGATACTAGTGTTTGCCTTTGTATATCTGGCCATTGAATTAGGTTTCTTCGGAGCTAATATCATCAAGTTTATGGAAGGAGGTTGGATCACAGTTGTGCTGGCCGGTTCTATCGGAGTTTCCATGTATGCTTGGTACAACGGAAGATTGATAAAGACAAGATTTATTCAGTTTGTAAAAATTGATAAATATGTGTCGATTCTTAAAGATATGAAACTGGACGAAACGATTCCAAAATATGCTACCAATCTTGCTTACCTGAGCAGAGCAAAAAGAAATGATGAAGTAGAATCAAAAATTATCTATTCCATCATTAAAAAACAGCCGAAAAGAGCGGATCATTATTTCATTCTGAGTATCGTCAACCAGGAAGATCCGTATACATTTAAATATACGGTGGATGAAATTCTTCCGGGAACCGTTTATAAGATCAATTTCCTTTTAGGATTTAAAGTTGACAGAAGAATCAATGATTATTTCAATATGGTGTTGAAGGATTTAATGGCTGATGGAACCATTCCTTCAAGAAGCAGCCACCCATCTTTAAGAGCACATGATATACCACCGGATCTGAAGTATGTAATCATAGATAACACCTATATCAACGATATCCTTTTAACTGTTAAACAGAAGATTACGCTTAATATTTACAACTTTGTGAAGTATATCGGAAGTGACGACTTTAAAGCCTGGGGAGTGTCTTCGCACAATGTTGAAGTGGAATCTGCACCTATTACCGAACTCACGGTATATGATAACAGAATTGAACAATCAGGGTACTTCCGCCACAACTCTTAAATCACAGACATTCAACCATACTATCTATTTAAATAAAATTCAATAAATTTGTAGATAATTTTTTTAATGGATACAGTACAAAAAGAAAAAAATATAGCTTTAATCAAGGATGTTCTGAGGAATTACCTTTTAGAAAAGGGATTCAGAAACACACCTGAAAGATATACGATATTAGAAGAGATTTATAATATGGATCATCACTTTAATGTGGATGATCTGTATCTTCTGATGATGCAGAAGAAATACCACGTTTCCAAAGCAACGATTTATAATACTATTGAGATTTTCCTTGATGCAGGATTGATCCGTAAGCATCAGTTCGGGGAAAAGACTTTAACTTCTTCATCCTACGAGAAGTCTTATTTTGACAAGCAGCATGACCACCTGGTGATCTACAAAAAAGACTCTGATAAAGAAATTGAAGAAATTATTGAATTCTGTGACCCAAGAATCCAGGGAATCAAAGAAGCCATTGAAGAAGCTTTTGGCGTAAAAATTGATTCTCATTCGCTGTATTTCTATGGCACTAAGAATGACTAATTAATGAGAATATTCCTTTTTCTGTTCATCTTTATTTCTGCACTAAGTTTTGCGCAGGATAAAACTCCTGTGAAGAGAGATCCTTACCTGCAGGCTCCTTCACCCACTCAGCCCAAGCAGGTGAGACCTGAAGATAAAGTAAAGATCATCCATGCGGACGAGATCAAGAAAAATCCTGAAAAATATGATGGAAATCAATATTTTACAGGACATGTTCAGATAGAACATCAAGGTTCCATTCTTACTGCTGATGAAGTGGTGTTGTATAACGAAGAAAACTTTGTAAAGGCTATTGGCAATACAAGACTTCAAAATACAGATGGTTCCGTAATTACGGCAGGAGAAATGGAATATGATGCCAATACCCAAAAAGGTGTTGCCAGAAAAAATGTTGTTCTTACAGATCCTAAACAAACCATAAAAACAGATATCCTGTACTACGACAGGCTGGCTAATCAGGCTTATTTTAATACAGGAGGAACCATCTCCGATGGTCAGAATGTAACCTACGCAAAAGTGGGAACCTATTTCCTGAACACAAGAATCGTAGACCTTACAGGAAATGTGAAAATTGAAACCCCTCAGTACATTATAGAAGGACCCAACATCAAGCAGAATCAAAATACAAAAATTGCTGATTTTCTAGGCCCTACAACCATTACCAGCAAAACCAATCCCAGAAACAGGATTTATACTGAAAAAGGAACTTATAAAATGGATAGCAAGGAGGCTTTTCTAACCAAAAACTCCAAAATCTTTTACAATGAGAAAATTCTTACCGGTGATGATATGTATTATAACCAGCTCACTGGATTTGGTACAGCTACTGGAAATGTAACACTGGATGATCCCAAAGAAAAAAGATATATCAAAGGGGGGTATGGAGAAATTTTTGAGAAAAAAGACTCTGCAATGATGACAAAGAATCCTTACGCTGTAAAAATAATGGAAAAAGATTCCGTTTATTTTGCCGCAGAAAAGATTATCTCTTACCAAAGACCAGATTCATTGGATATTAAGGTTAAGAAAAGTTATCTGAGAGCTTATAAAAAAGCCCGTATCTATAAATCCAATGCGCAGGGAAGAGCAGATTCTATCGCCTTCAATGAAACAGATGGTGTGATGCATATGTATACTAAACCGATTCTGTGGAGTGGTGAAAAACAGGTGACAGGAGATAAAGTAGAAGCTTATTTCAATACGAAAAGTGAAAATATAGATTCTTTGAAAGTAATCGGAAATGCATTTGCCATTAGTAAAGTTGATTCTTTGACTCTTAAAGATGAATTCAACCAGGTGAAAGGAAAATTCATGACGGTTTACTATGAGAAAAATGATATTAAGGAGGCAAGGGTGATAGGAAATGCCCAGTCTATAGTATATGTTGATGATACCGACCAGGAAACAAAAAAACCTGAAAGAATCGGGATTACCCTTTCTACCTGCGGAATTATAGGAGCATTATTTGAAGAAAGAGCATTGCAGATCATTTCATGCAGTATTGGGGCTAATTCAGATACCTATCCTATGAGCAAGATTGAACCTGCCAGAAGGAAATTTCCGGATTTTAACTGGAATACAAAAGACCGCATCAGAAAGTGGCAGGATATCCTTGTAGATACTCCAAATTACGAAGAAATACAGTATACAGCAGACAGTGAGCTCTTTGATAAAGCTCAGAAGGCTATAGATGACGAAAAAGCGAAAGAAGAGGCTAAAAAGCCTAAGAGAACAAGAAAATAAAAAAAGATGATGAAAAAAGTATTATTACTGCTATTACTTTTTCCTTTAATAGTTTTCTCACAAAGTTTGCAGTCAGACGAATTTTTATGGAGTAAGGAAAGGAAATTACAAAAAGAAGACTATAAATTAACCACTCATGATAGTAATTTTCAGATAAGATCATCCATTAACTTTTCGTATCATCTGAGAGGGTTTAATGTCTTTAATAATAATTTTAATAGAAATATTATAAACAAATTTTCCAGTAGTGCTTCAACTTTAGATACTGGTGCTGATAATATTCCTGCTATTTTAGATTACCAGCAGACGAATTTTGATCTGTCTGAAGTATACGCCCGAAAAATGCGTAAGGAACTTCTTATTCATAAAAATAAGCTGTGGAAAGGGTTTGACTATGCCAATGAGATTTTCAACAATCTGACCTCTGAATTTATGAAAACCCAGGCTCTAATGAATGAAGAAACAAACTATGGACTTAACGTTCAGAAACTTCAGCTCTGGAAGCAAAAGATTCATAATGACCTGGAAGAACTTTCGGAGTTCGACTACAATAATACATCCAAAATAAAGATAAAGAAAAGCTCTAAAGAAGAAGTTTGATTTAGACTTTTATAAAATATTTCTGAAATGCAAAAAGATTTTTTTCTATACCAGGCGCAGACTACACAATTTGCAGCAGGTTTTGAAGTTGAAAAAGCTGAAGGAAGCTACATTTATGGTACAGACGGAAAGAAATATCTTGACTTTGTAGCAGGTGTTTCTGCCAATACCCTTGGGCATTCCCATCCTAAAATTGTTGATGCCATTAAACAACAGGCAGACAAATACCTTCACGTAATGGTATACGGAGAATATGCTCAGGAAAAACCTGTCGCTTTATGTAAATTACTTGCAGAAGCTACTCCGGACCCTTTGGAAGTAACCTATCTCGTAAATAGTGGAGCAGAAGCTATTGACGGAAGTCTGAAACTGGCCAAAAGATATACGGGCAGAGAAGAAATTATTTCTTTTAAAAACTCTTACCACGGAAATACTCATGGAGCTTTAAGCGTTTCAGGAAATGAATACCATAAAAGAGAATTCCGTCCATTGTTGCCGATGGTTTCTTTCATTGAGTTTAATAACGAGAAAGATTTCGATAAGATTACAGAAAAAACGGCTTGTGTAATCATGGAAACTATTCAGGGGGCTGCAGGATTTCTGGTTCCGGATAATGATTATCTGATCAAGCTGAAAAAAAGATGTGAGGAAGTAGGAGCCCTTTTAATTCTTGATGAGATTCAGCCGGGATTTGGCAGAACAGGAAAATTATTCTCTTTCGAACACTTTGGAATCGTTCCGGATATCCTTGTGATGGGGAAAGGAATGGGAGGTGGTGTTCCTGTAGGAGCTTTCATGAGTTCCAGAAAAATTATAGAAACTTTATCCCATTCACCAAAACTTGGGCATATTACAACTTTTGGAGGAAATCCTTTGATCGCTGCAGCCAGTTATGCTACTTTGAAAGAAGTTCTGGACAGTGGCTTAATGAATGAAGTGGACGAAAAAGAAAAGCTGTTCAGAGAGCTTCTGGTTCACCCAAAAATTAAAAATATCAACGGAAAAGGGTTAATGCTTGCTGTTAATCTCGGAAGCCCGGAATACACACTGGAAGTGGCTAAAAAATGTATGGAGAAAGGACTTATTGTATTCTGGCAGTTGTACAGAAATGAATACCTGAGAATTTCTCCGCCGCTCACATTATCAATGGATGAAATCCGGGAAGGATGCCAGATTATTCTTGATATACTTAACGAAAATTAATAATAAAGATCTCTCCTGAACTGGGAGATTTTTTTATGCTCTGCATGGTACTTTCGAGGATGTATACTTAACATAATATATATTTGAGATCCGTGATAAATATCATGCATATTCTTTAAAAAAGTAATTGCTTTTTTGTGTAATAAAAAAATTAATTTATATATTGCGGGACGATAAAACAAAGATTATATGGCGAAACATAAAGTCCATTACGAATTTCCAATGCACTGTTTATCAGAGATTTTATATGAATATCTGGCCACTGCGGAGGGATTGTCAGAATGGTTTGCGGATGAGGTAACAGAGAAAGGCGATGATTTCTATTTTAGCTGGGGCGGAGGTCCTGCTGAGAAGGCCACTTTGATCAGATATAAGCCTGAAGGTTTCGTGCGTTTCAGATGGGAAGAAGATGAAGGAACTAAGAATTTCTTTGAAATGACTATCGTAATAGATGATATTACAGAAGACTTATCTCTGAATATTACAGATTTCTGTGAAGAAGGAGATGAAGAAGAAAACGCAATGTATTGGGAAAATCTTATTGAAAACCTCAGAATAAAATTAGGCGCGGCATAATGCCCGGCTGTATTAAAAGATAAAACTGATGAACGATTTATCGTTCATTATTTTTTTGTAAATAAATCACATCGAAAATTGGAAAATCAATATTTTACATCAGACGAATTAAATGTGAAGAACAGAGCTTTTCTTTGGGGTGACTCTGTGAAGGTTTCTTTCTTTATAAGAAATGGTGGATTGATCATGGATGAAGAATGCTATTTTTTCTTGATGGCCTCCATGAGAAAGATGAGAATGAACATCCCTTTAACCTATACCCTGGAATTCTTTCAGTCACTTTTTCACAAAGATATTATTGAAGGAAAAGGAATACAGAACGGAATTATCAATTTTCAGGTATTCAGGAATAATGATGGATTAACATTGGCTAAATCTTCAATTTCCTATTTCTATGAAGTTGATGAAATGGATGATGTTCTGGCAGTTCATCAAAGACCTCTGGAATTGGATATGATCAAGGAAATTAACGTGAATAATAATCTTCTGAGCAATATCAGAGTTCACTGCCCGGAAAATATTTATGGAGGGATTTACGCCCAGGAAAATGATCTGGATGATGTTATCCTTTTAAACCCAAATAAAAGAATTGCCCGTACTACTTCAGGAAATCTGTTGTTTTTAGAAGGTAATGTGATCAAGGTAGCAAAGCAGACTGAAGGAGCCTATATTTCTCCTTTGATGGAAAATTTCGTTACTTTTTTACATAAAAATAACCTTGCTGATATTCAGGAACACGAGATTATTGCTTTTGAATCACAGAAGGCAGAAGAAATTATAATGGTTTCGGATGAAAAAGGTATATTTTCTGTAGGTAAAATAAGAAATAAGACTTTTGAGACTTCCCGCTTCTTAGAATTGATAGAAAGCTGGAAAAAAAGTTTTAATCAATAAAATTGACAAACCCGGTAAACAACGAAGTTCCAGTAGTCCTTTACCGGGTTTTATTCTGAGTAAATCAGAAATTGTTTCTTGTATTTAATACTCGCTGATGATCTCAACGAATTTTTGTGCAATGTCTTTTTGCCCTTGTTCGCTAGTAATATAATTCCTGTCTCTGGAATTGTTGATAAATCCAAGTTCTACTAATACCGTAGGGGCTTTGGTCTCTCTTAGCATATGAAGATTATTACGTTCTTCAATTTTGCGGGCACTGAATTTTTTATAGATCTTTCCTGCAATTTCCTTTGAAGTATCAGAATTCTGAACATAAACTTCAAATCCGTTATTCAAGGTTTCTTTTTGAGGAGAACTGTTGACGTGAAGTGAAATCACAAGTTCAGGGTTCAGTTTATTAATTTGAGCCGTTCTTTCGGAAAGAGTTGGGAAACTGTCGGAATCTCTCGTTAAAATCACTTCATATTTATCCTGACTATTATTGAATTTTTGAATTTCCTTAGCAATGCTTAATGCAATATTCTTTTCTGAAATATCACCATGTTGAGCTCCAAAATCATTTCCGCCATGACCGGCATCTATGACAATATATTTTTTGCTTACTGGTGTAAATGATAAAAATGCTGTAGAAAAGATAGATAAAGCAAGTAATGTAATCCCTTTCATATCAGTGATTTTAGTTTTTCAAAGAACGGAAAAACTTTCTTTAAAATTGGTTAATGGAATCTTAAAATTTGTTAATTATCTCACTGATAAGAAAAACACACTTCTAGTTTAGTGAAATATCCCCTGGAGAATTAGCCCACAGAAGGAATTCACCTCCAAGATTCTGCATGATGGATTTCCAGAGTGTCTGGTCATTAGGAAGTGTATAATCGAGATTGTAAACGTCCACCACAGTCCACATTTTTCTTTGAACCTCAGTATCCAGCTGGTTGGGAGCCCATCCGGAATATCCTGAAAATATCTTTATATTCTGAATATCAAGTTCATTACTCAAAACAGCATTAATGATACGTTCAATATCTTCTGTAAGATAATATTCATCGGTAATGTCAGTATAGATTTCTGTTACTTTGCTGCCTTTTACAATAAAGAAGACTTTATCATTTTCCACAGGCCCTCCATCATATACCTCAATTTTAAAGTCAAAAAAATCTTTGAATTTACTACTCATCTGGCTGTTCTTTTTATTCAATATCAAACCAAATGCACCGCTTTCATTATGTTCAATAACCAATACAACAGATCTGGAAAAAATATCGCCGGAAATGTCAGGTGTCGAGATTAATATTTTACCTTTGTATGAGTGATTCATACTCAAATTTAATAAAAAATATCTATGGAAAACCTGCACGACAAAAGAAAAGTGTACGAGAAATCCCAACTTATTGAAAGTGAGATAAAACAAAATCCCATTGAGCAGTTCAGAGACTGGTTTTTGATGGCAAATGAGAGCCCTGAGGTCTCAGAAGCTAATGCTATGGCGGTTTCCACAGTAGAAGCAGACGGATGTCCAAGAACGAGAATGGTTCTTCTGAAGGCATATACCCATGAAGGATTCATTTTTTATACCAACTATGACAGCAGGAAGGGAAAAGCAATAGAAAGCAACCATAAGGCATGTCTGCACTTTTTCTGGCCCAGTCTGGAAAGACAGATTATTATCAAAGCAGATCTTGAAAAGGTAGCAGAAAACTTAAGTGATGGTTACTTTCATTCAAGACCTAAAGGAAGCCAGCTGGGAGCGGTGGTTTCTCCGCAGAGCCAGATAATTCCGAACAGAGAGTTTCTGGAGGATAAATTAAAAGAGCTTGAAAAAGAATACGAAAATACAGAAGTTCCAAGACCGTCCAATTGGGGCGGATACCTGGCAAAACCTTACGAAATTGAGTTCTGGCAGGGAAGGCCCAATCGCCTTCATGACAGGATCATTTATCAGCTTGATGATCTGGACTGGAAAGTTTCGAGATTGGCACCGTAATGTTTTTTTATATAAAAAAATAATTTAAGTAACAACAATATGAATAGGAGCGGGCTTTAGTCCGCTCTGTTTATTTTCCTGAAGGCTTTAGTTAAAGCCTAATCTATAATAGGGTTTCATTACATTTTTAATAGCCTGAATAAAAAGCATAAAAAAGGCTGTTTCGAAGAAACAGCCCTTGAATTTTTGTAATCTGAATGATTATTTTTTCTTAGCACCAGAAACTGCATTTGATAAATCAGCTCCTGCTTTGAATTTAGCAACTTTTTTAGCAGCGATTTTGATCGGTTTTTTAGTTGCAGGGTTGATCCCTTGTCTTGCTGCTCTCTCAGCTACTGAGAAAGTACCGAAACCTACTAAAGAAACTTTTCCGTCTTTTTTCTTTAATGTAGTAGTTACGTTAGAAATGAAAGATTCTAAAGCAGACTTTGCTGCAACTTTAGTGATACCTGCATCTTTTGCGATTGCGTCGATTAATTCAGACTTGTTCATAATTTTTAATATTAAAGTTAGTTCGTAATTATAGCAAATATAATACTATTTTCTAATTGTGCAATTTTTTTATTAAAACTTATACAATTTTTTTACTTTTCAGTGAAATCAGTTAAAATATGATAATTCCAATTTTCACGAAAAATCTACGTTACGCGTTACTAAAATCATGCCAAATGCTTATGTTTATTGACTTTAGCAAAAAGTTAATATTATTTCCTCTATTTATTAAATCCTAAATTTTGTGTAAACTATTAATTTTTTTAAGCATATGATTGTCAATTCTATAAGCAAAATTCAGAATTCTTGTGTTTTGTAAAATTAAACCCCTGTGTTTGTGGGAGTTTTTAAATCAAGACAAAGGCATGTTTTATTAATTTTTATTAATAAATTTGCATCATGTTAATAGAAGTTTTCAAGTCCAAGATCCACAGGGTGAGAGTTACAGCCTCTGACCTTAATTATATAGGGAGTATAACGATAGATGAAGATCTTATAGAAGCTGCTGGTTTGGTAGTAGGAGAAAGAGTCTATATCGTAAATGTGAATAACGGGGAGCGTTTCGATACTTACGTTATCAAGGGAAAAAGAAAATCTGGGGAAGTTTGTCTGAACGGGCCGGCTGCAAGAAAGGTACAGAAAGATGATATCATCATCATCATTGCTTATGCACAGATGACTCCTGAAGAAGCTAAAGAATTTCAGCCTAAGATCGTTTTCCCGGACGAAAAAACAAACCTTCTTACGTAATTCATGGAGAAAACATCAAAAAGTCCATTAAAATCAATTCTTACAATAGTAATATCGCTTGCTTTTGCAGGCTTTTTTTTATGGCTGGCTTTAAGAGGGCTGGATTTTAAAGTAATTCAGCAATCATTAGCAAAAGCGAATTATCTTTGGGTGTTGTTTGCTTCTGTATTTGGGCTTCTTGCCTATTGGTTCAGAGCAATCCGCTGGAATCTGATGCTGGAACCCATGGGACACAGAATTTCAAATTCCAATTCCTTGTGGTCGATATCATTTGGATATCTGATGAATCTTACTATCCCGAGAAGTGGAGAGCTGGCAAGAGCAACCGCGTTGTATGGAGTAGAAAAAGTACCTGTTGATAAATCCTTTGGAACAATTATTCTGGAAAGAGTAGTGGATCTGATTTGTATGCTGGGGTTTCTTGGGCTGACATTGCTGTTTAAATATGAAGCAATTTTGTCCTTCTATGAAAATTCTGGAGTAAATATTAATCCTAATAAGATTGCATTGGTCCTCCTCATTCTTATTTTAGGTACGGTTTTATTTTTTGTGTTTAAAAAGAAACTTTCAAGACTTCCGTTTCTTGGAAAAGTTGTTGGATTTATTGATGGCATTTTTCAAGGAATAACCTCTATCTTCAAATTAAAAGAAAAAGGAAAATTCATTCTCTATACATTGGGAATCTGGATCTGTTATTATTTTGCAGCCTATTTAGTGTGCTTTGCACTTCCGGAAACTTCAGGATTTACATTTGCTGACGGATTCTTCATTATTGTAGTAGGTACACTGGGAATGATTATTCCTGCCAGTGGAGGAATCGGGGCTTATAATCTTGCGATGAAATTCGGATTTATGGCACTTTTTATTTCAGTAGGGAAAAGTGCTGCTCTGGGAGGTGAAATGGGTCTTACTTATTCCTTTATTTCTTTACCACTGCAGATTGTTATCATGCTGGTAATGGGACTGATTTCCATTCCTATGCTGGCGAAAGCAAGAAATGCTGCTGTTTCGGATAAAGAATTTAAAGATTAATTCAAAACATTTTAATAATAAATATTTAAGGTCCAGTTTTTTAACTGGATCTTTTTTATATGAAAGCGGTTTAAACTTAACCACAAAGTCACAAAAGCTTTTTATTTTTCAAACACTTGTGTTCACTTTAAAAAGTTTAGAGAAATACTACCTATTTAAGTTTATATAAGACGGAAATCTGTGATTTTCAACAAGACTTTACTGTACTTCTTATACACAAAGCATATAACTTAAATAGCTTAAGTATTTAAAATGCTTTTGTGGCTTGGTAAAAAAGTTTAAACAGACTTATCATTTCCTTTTTGTCGATTTGTCTGAAATTTTTTTGTAATACTATTCTGAAGGTGTTGAAAAAATAAATAAATTTTAATGTAAAATAGTTTTAATTCCACTTTTGGGATTATTTTTAATAAATAAATTTGGTCAGTTCGTAAATCACATTTATCTTAATGCAAAAAATAATCATAATATAAAACACTATGGCAATTAATCTACAGAAAGGACAAAAGATCGAGATTGGATTAACTAAAATGACGATTGGCTTGGGCTGGGATCCCAATGAAGGAACAGGTTATGATTTCGATCTGGATGCTTCTGCAATCATGATTGATTCTGACAGAAAATTAGTAAGCGAAGAGTATTTTGTTTTTTACAATAATCTCCATTCTCCGGATGGAGCGTTAACTCATACAGGAGATGATCCTAATGGTAAAAACAGTGATGGAGATGATGATGAAGCCATTATTATAGATCTTGATAAAGTAGATTCGAGAGTGGAGGAAATCCTTTTTGTGGTGACTATAGAGGATTTTGAAAGAAGAAGACAAAATTTCGGACAGGTAAGAAATTCTTATATCAGAGTGGTAGATAACCATACTCACCAGGAAATTGCAAAATATGAACTGGATGAAGACTTCTCCATTGAAACAGGAGTAGAATTCGGAAGGCTGTACAAAAGAAACGGAAGCTGGAAATTTGAAGCTTCGGGAATAGGATACAGAGCTGATCTGGGGTTCTTTCTTGAGAAATACTATAAAGGGCAAATCATCAAATAAAAACATCAAATACATAAAACTATAGCTATGGCAATTAATTTACAGAAAGGACAAACAATTGATTTAAGAAAGAATGACCGCGGTGAAAGTGTTTATGATCTTTCAAAAGTAACTATCGGCTTAGGATGGGATGTGAGAAAGCAAGGAGGAGGTTTCTTTGGAAAGCTTTTCAGTAAGGAAGCTGAGTATGATCTTGATGCTGTTGCTTTTCTTTTAGATGGCAACGGAAAAGTAGCCAATCTCGGAAGAACGGTACAAACTAACGATGGAAGACAACTGGGACTTTACCAGGGTGACGTTATTTTCTTCAACTCTATGCAGCATCCAAGCGGAAATATATGGCTTACCGGAGACAACAGAACCGGAGCAGGAGATGGAGATGATGAGCAAATCATTGTGAAGCTGGATCAATTGGATCAGAGCTATCAGAAAATAGTATTTCTTGTTACCATTTATCAGGGCAGAAGCAACAATCAGCATTTTGGAATGATTGAAAATGCATTTATCCGTGCTGTGGATGCCAAAGGGAAAGAAATTACAAAATACAGCCTTTCCGGAGATTCGAGTATGAACGGAATGTGTGCAATGGTTTTTGCAGAAGCATACCGTCATAATGGGGACTGGAAATTCCGTGCTATCGGTGAACCTCATCATACAGATAATTTTATTGATATTCTGAGACAGCAGTACGCTTATTCTAATTAAACTTTATATTTCTATTAAACATCATATAAGCCGGCCTGGAAGTCTTCGACTTCCTCCGCCGGCTTCAGAATTAATATTTGTTTTACAATGACCAGAAGATTATTAGCCTACTTTTTATTGGATACTTCAGGTTCTATGAACGGAGAACCTATTCAGGCACTCAATAACGGATTCAACGGATTGATCAGTATGCTGCGCGCAGATCCGCAGGCAATGGACAGCCTTCATTTAAGTGTTATCACTTTCGACAGAGAAGTTAAAAATATTATTCCGTTGATTGATCTGGCAAGTTTTTATCCAATGGAAATTACCTGCCCGGACAGCGGCCCAACTCATACGGGGGCTGCACTGGAAATGGTTTCGGAGCTTGTTCAGAAAGAGATTGTAAAAGAATCTTCAGATACAAAAGGTGACTGGCAGCCGTTACTTTTTATATTTACAGACGGGAAGCCTTCGGATATTCAGAAATACCGACAGATGATTCCTGTGATCAGAGGACTTGAATTTGGTGCAATTGTTGGTTGTGCTGCAGGTCCTAAAGCCGATGAACAGTTTCTTAAAGAACTTACAGATCACGTAGTAAAATTAGATACTACAGATGCTATTACCCTTTCTTCCTTTTTCAAATGGGTAAGTTCTTCCATTACTCAGGGAGGGCACTCACAGAATACGGGAGAACATATCACATTGCCTCCGCCACCATCGGAGCTTACTATTATTATTTAAAAAATTGTCTTTACAGGTATGAGAAGATTACCTATTTATTTTTTAGTAGACATCTCCGAATCTATGGTAGGAGAACCTATTGAGCAGGTACAGGAAGGTATCGCCAATATCATCAGAGAACTTAAAAAAGATCCGTATTCATTAGAAACGGTTTATATATCCATTGTAGGTTTTGCAGGAGAAGCGGAAGTAATTACGCCGCTTCAGGACATTATCAGCTTTTATCCTCCTAAAATTCCGATTGGAAGCGGAACGTCATTGTCTCAGGGATTGATCAAAGTAATGGATTGTATAGACAAGGATGTTATTAAAACAACTTATGAACGGAAGGGAGACTGGAAACCTATTGTTTTCCTTTTCACCGATGGTGTTCCAACCGATGATGCTACCAAAGCCATTGAAAGATGGACGCAAAAATATAATGGAAAAGCCAATACCATTGCCGTATCGATAGGAGAAAATACGAACTATAAACTTCTCGGCTCCTTAGCTGATAATGTATTGTTGTTTAATAATTCCGATGAGCATTCTTATAAAGAGTTTTTCAAATGGGTAACAGATTCTATTAAAACAACCAGTCAGAGCGTTACTGAAGCAAAAAAAGAAGGGATAAACCTTTCTAAAATTGATTCTCTTATTCTGGAAAAAGTAGATACTGAAATGGAACAGAGATTTCCGGACAATAATTTTGTTGTTTTAAACGGAAAATGTCAGGAAACCGAAAAGCTGTATCTGATGAAATTCAGGAAAGCATTTACAGAATCGGGAATTCCGGGAATGTCTACGAGATATTACAGACTGGATGGAGCTTATAAAATTGATGAAAAAGCATATAACAGATTATCTTCTTCCCAAAAGAATACCCTTAAAATCAATATAGAAGAATTAGAAGGAGGTACTTCATGTCCTCATTGTGCCAATCCTATTGCATTGGCTACCTGCTCATGCGGAGGCATTCACTGCCTGAGAGGAGAAGGGTACAGCAAATGCCCGTGGTGCGGAACTTCGGATTATTACGGATATTCCGGGGGAGGATTTGATATTAACAGAACACTGGGATAATGATGGGAAAGTTTTTCCGGAAATCGGCTTCAGAATCTCAACCAAAAACCATGGAACAAGCTGTTATTTACAAAGAGAAAGAAGAGTTCAAAGACACCCATTGGATATTGAAGAATGCCAGTGCAAAGCAGTTTTATGAATTCAGTTTTGATATGGGCGATTTTCCGAATATTAAAATTCAGCATATCGGAAATCTTGAAGAAAGCGGACTGAGCTTTAATGATAATACTATTTCAGGAATTCCAGTCACCGGGAACATGTATCATTTGGATGTGTGGTTTTACCACATTCATGATGCAGATACTATTGAAACGAAAGAAATACAATTGTTCGTGAATGCTGATCCAAAAGACTTATGGAAGAATATTCCAAGTGATAAGAATGATATCTTTTATAAAGCTGAAGAAGCTTCGTTCAAAGGAAAATTTTCAGACAAAAAGATTGTTGCAGCTTCAAAAAGAGGCCGTTCTCATGCCCATGAAGGAAAATTCAGAGAAGATGATTTTGCGGTGAATGAACTTCCTTCAGAATGGAGTATTATTTCTGTTTCAGACGGCGCGGGTTCTGCCTTAGCAGCGAGAGAAGGCTCCAGACTGTCTACGGTTTCAGTGAATGCATTTTTCAATTCGAAAGAAATATTAGATGAAATTGAATATCATCTCAGTAAAATTTATACCACAGGATCTTCTAAAGAAGAACAATACGAAGCAGAACAAAATATTGTAAAGTATTTGTATGAAGGTGTTTTGTATGTGTATAACACATTAGAAAAAGCAGCGGAAGAAAACTCATTATCTGTTAGTGATTTTCATTCTACCCTTATTTTTACATTAGTGAAAAGATTTGAATTCGGATATGTGATTGTAAGCTTTGGGGTAGGAGACTGTCCTATTAATCTCATTAATACGGATTTTTCCCAAGTACAGCTTCTGAACAAAATGGATGTGGGAGAATTTGGCGGAGGTACCCGATTTATTACCATGAAAGAAATTTTCAATAATGAGATGACTTCACGTTTCGAAATAACCTGTGTAAAAGATTTTTCCCGTTTGGTGCTTATGACAGACGGAATTTATGATCCTAAATTTACCACAGAAAATAAACTGGAAAATACCGAAAGCTGGGGATCCTTTTTTAATGACCTTGCCGGAAATAACGATGACCAAGCACAAGTTGACTTCAATAACGATACTGAAATTGATCATCAGCTTTTAACATGGATTGATTTCTGGAGCAGAGGAAATCACGACGACCGTACATTGGCAATAATCTATTAATACCATGAAAAAGACCATTAAGGTTGTTTCTGTTCTGGACACAGCCAAATCCTATGAATATGTTGATGAAAGCCCCATCCAGGGTGGAGTGAAAGATGTCTATTTTTCTCCGGAGAAAGATTATGTGGTTGCTTTTTACCGGAATCCGCTGGATGAAGGACAGAAAGAAAGGATCATAAGAATTGTTTCTACCTATCTTCAAAGCCTGCAGAACGGAAATGCCTCTGAATATTTTCTGAATGAAATTTTCAGATGGCCTTACGATATCGTTGAAAAAAATAAACTGACGGGGATTATAGTTCCCGTTTATAATCAAAAATTCTATTTTGCCAAAGGATATATTGGTTCAGACAATATTCAGGGTGAAGATAAGGTGGGAAAATGGTTTACGGCCCCTATGTTTCGGAATCAGCAGTATCCATTGAGGCTTGATCAGTCTGAATTGGGCGACTGGCTGAGCTATTTTCAGATTGCAGTCAATATTAGCAGAGGGGTAAAGAAATTACATCAGATGGGACTGGCACATTCCGATCTTTCATACAATAATATTTTGGTTGATCCTGTCACAAAATCGGCCTGTATTATTGATATTGACGGGTTAGTCGTTCCGAAGTTATTTCCACCTGAAGTAATCGGGACTGCAGATTTTATAGCCCCTGAAGTTTTAAAAACGAAGCACCTTAGCCTTCAGGATCCCGGAAGATATCTGCCTAATCAAAAAACAGATCTGCATGCTCTTGGAGTTCTGATTTATATGTATCTGCTGAGAAGACACCCTTTACGTGGAGGGAAAATCTGGGATTTGGATTCCGAAAACGATGAGATATTATCCATGGGAGAAAAAGCCATGTTTGTGGAACATCCGGAAGACTCTTCCAATTATGTGAAAGCGGATCATCTCAGAAAATGGGACGCATTTTGGGGTGATCCTCAAAAAATACCTTATACCATAACAGGTCCTTATATTTCAGATCTATTCAGGAAAACATTTGTAGACGGATTGCATGATCCGATCAGACGGCCTACTGCGAATGAATGGGAAACCGCTTTATTAAAAACCGTAGATCTCATCCAGCCTTGTCATAATGCGAATTGTACCGAAAAATGGTATGTTTTTGATAACACAAGCAATCCAAAATGTCCGTTTTGCGGAACACCACATCAGGGAACATTGCCGGTCTTAGATTTGTATTTTAGATTCGATGATGATGTTTGGAAACCTGAAAACCACAGATTAATGG
Source organism: Chryseobacterium sp. Tr-659 (assembly GCF_011752975.1). Lineage (GTDB taxonomy): Bacteria > Bacteroidota > Bacteroidia > Flavobacteriales > Weeksellaceae > Chryseobacterium. The sequence goes on from NZ_VWWP01000001.1 coordinate 493,586, forward strand.
TCTATCACAATCAATATTTGTTCAAATGGCATGTTTCCAGAAAAATAATCAGAAATGAAAACTTGACGATGCAGGATAAGATGCCGGTGGGATACTTTACATTCCATCAGGAAAAATGGGTGCTCGTCAATCAAAGCTTACCCGGAATGAAAGACATCACAGAGCAAAAGGAAATTCCTCCCGGTTCTATGGTTGAACTGACTGATGGCAAAAAAATATTGCTATCCTCAGAAGAAGGCGGAAGACTGATCTATATAACAATGGCCAATCAATAATAATCATTGCGGAGACAGTTCATTAAGGAATCTTTTTAAATACAAATATCACAAATGAATTTCACCAATACCCACAGTTTTCAATTTTAAAACTGTTGATTGTAAGTGAGCAAAGAATAGAATCAACTTCGTTGATTAGTCGAAGCTTGGGTATAGGCATACCGCTTTATCAGTGACAAATTCGCATCATTTTGCTCCCTTAAAATAAAGGGTAATTATCCATAAACTTTGCATTAATAATTTTTAGCACACACTTAAGTTCACATAAGATGAAAATCTTTGATTTTCAACAAGACTTTAGTGTACTTCTTATACACAAAGCATATAGCTGAAATAGCTTAAGTTTTTAAAATGCTTTTGTGCCTTTTCTGGTTTAGTAAAAAAGTTTAAACAGACTTCAAATAAAAAATCCACTGACTTTAGTCAAAACCTATAAAAAACTTGGACATGCTTCATTTAAACTTCCATAAAGTAAGAATGCTCATCTTCACCTACAATTTTAAAACCCAGGCTCGTATAAAGATGTTGTGCTTTATTCGTTTTCAGAACATTTAAAGCAACCGTTTTACCTTCTGTTGAAGCTTCCTGTAAGATGTTTTTCAGAATCATTCCGCCAAGACCTTTTCCTTGTTGAGCAGGATCAATCTGAAGCTGCAGAACATCTGTTTTATGAGGCGATGTATTGATCTTTAATAACCCGATAGGTTGTGAATCAAGAAAAATAATATGAGCTTTTTCAAACTCAAAAAGGACCCGTTTAAGAGTTGTTTCTTTGTCTGTGGGAAGATTGGATTCTGCGTAGTGAGGATTCATGGTTTTCATTCTCAGGTCAAGAAGGAAATCAATATCGTTTTCTGTAGCTTTTTTATAGGTCAGATTCTGATTCATAACGTTTACTTTAATACAATTTTTAAGCCCATTTCTTTTTTAAGATAGAGTAAAACCTCAGCATTTCCTTTGGCATCATCTACAGGATTATGCGTGTGTTCGGTTTTACGAAGATGTTTCCATTGGGCAAAAGTATCTTTTTCCAATCCGCAGTAAAGATCAGAAAGTCTTCGGGAGGAATAACCAAAAGGATTCCGTCCGATAAAATGATGGAAATACCAGCAGATGAACATCCAGTCGAAACCATTATTATCACTGATGAAAATAGGTCTTCCTTTAGAATGGGTTTTGATCCATTCCTCAAAATTGAGCATTACTTTCTCAGGATCTTCAAAACTGAGGGTTTCCTCTCTAGTGAAGCCGGAGACAGCCAATGCATCAGGGTTGAATCGTTCAGAAATCGGTTTCAGTTTTCCGTAGAAAGTGGTGTCGAGTTCATCATTCACGAGAACGGCACCAAAACAGACCATCGAAAAATCACCGGGAATAGGGCCGTCCGATTCTATGTCGACCATGATATAGCTCATTGGTATTGGTTTTTATTGAACGAAGATATTGATTTCGGCTGAGGTATAAGTTTAAAATTTTATTATTTATCAGTCCAGAATAGAAGACTGGAAGTTATTTTCGTATTCAACTTTATAAACTTCCATCTCCCATTTTAAACGATCTCAAAAAAAGCCCTTCTCCCAATTTTAATCTTAGTTTTAGGGACTAGTTCCAATTCTTCATTCGGATTTGTTATTTTCAAATTATTGACCTGAATTCCTCCACTTTCTATTAATCTTCGGACGGCCGATTTGCTGAGGTCGTTTTTAAGCTGATGGCAAAGATCAAGAAGCGAAATTATATTTTCCTGATGTTTTAATTTACTTATTGCAATCTGCTCGTACACCTTCTCCTCAAAATTTTTATTCTGAAACTGATTGATGAAAAATTGTTCCGCATTTTCTGCTGAGGTTTTGTTATGATACTGACTGATGATATTTTTAGCGATAATCTTTTTGATATTCATAGGATTTTCTCCGTTTTCCATTTGGGATTTAAGGCTTGATTTTTCTTCCGGATTAAAACTGGTCGTCAGATCAATAAACTCAGTAATCAAAGCATCCGGAATAGACATTGTTTTCCCGAACATTTCATTGGGTTCATCTGTCAGTCCAATGATGTTGTTTAATGATTTGCTCATTTTCTCCTTTCCGTCAAGCCCTCTCAGAAGCGGCATACACATCACGATCTGGGCCGGCATCTGATGAACTTCCTGAAGCTGTCTTCCCATAGTGCAGTTGAAAAGCTGATCAGTACCGCCCATTTCGATATCACATTCAATCTTTACCGAATCAAAACCTTGAAGAATAGGGTATACAAGCTCGTGCATGGCAATAGGTGTATTTTCTGTAAATCTTTTGTTAAAATCATTACGGTGCATCAGCTGAGCCACAGTTACTTTTGACAACAGCTGGATCACCTCCGAAAAATCAAGAGTATCCAGCCATTCCGAATTAAAAACGATCTTTGTTTTATCAACATCAATAACTTTTGAAAGCTGATTAATATAGGTTTGTGCATTATGCTGTACTTCTTCGGCTGTTAAAGGCTTTCTGGCCTTGTTCTTTCCCGTAGGATCTCCAATCCTGGCCGTGAAGCTTCCCACCACAATGATGATCTGATGCCCCAAATCCTGAAATTGTTTCATTTTTTTGAGTACCACAGCATGTCCCAAATGAAGATCAGGGGCTGTAGGATCAAAGCCCAGCTTGATGGATAGCTTTCTGTTTTCTTTTTCTGCCTGTGTTAGTTTTTCTTCCAAGCCGTTTTCAGGTAGGATGATAGCCGTATTTTCTTTTAGTAGATGAATCATATTTAAATTTTTTAAATGAAAAAGCCCGGACATGGACTGTCCGGGCTCTATATAGAATGTTAAACTGTTTTATTGGATTACAATATAGAAAGTCTTCCCGAACGATAGTCCGGAGTGTAATATTCACTGAAGAAAGGAAGACGTAATATACTGTTCAAATGTTTCATTGTGTTGTAAATATAACGGATTTTTCCGTGATTCCAATATTTAAACCATTAAGATGTATTGTAAGGGTTATAACAAGATTTGTTTTTGAGAAAAAACTTAACCATTTACCAATCTTAATGGTTTAAAATAAAGGTTCAAAACAATTTTACTTGTCATTCCAGAAGCTAATTCCATGCCACAAATTAACTAAAACAGACTTATATGTTTTTTATCATGTGAACAGATTCTTTTCCATCTTATAGTTCGTAAGGTCAACTCCTTTTACATTCACGGTTTGCTCCGCTGTTACATGGAAACCTCGATTTTCAAAGAATAATTTTGCTGTTTTGCTGACATCCGCTGTCAGATGTTTTTTGTTCCCGTTTAAGGCTTCTTGTTCAATCAGAGTATACAGTTTGGATGCAATGCCTATGCGCTGGTAATCTTTGTGTACAAAAAGCAGATCAATATAAACTCCTTGATCAAGTGTACAGAATCCAACAATCTGATCTCCGGCTTCAGCAATGAGAACATATTGATCCTTTACAACATTTTTCCACCTTTCTTTATTTTCTGCTCCGGATTGCCAGGCTTCAAGCTGTTCCCGATTATAATCATCTTTACATACAGTACCAATGGTTGAAGTAAAAAGCCGAAGCATTTCCGGAATATCATGCTGAGTCCCTTTTCTGATAATCAAATCCTGATCAGCGGATATAGGTCTCTTCATAAAGCGTTTGCTGTTCTTTATTGAGGAAAGGATAAAACAGGTTCATCTGCAGTAAAGTATAATGGTGTACCGCTGTCTCTTTATCCAGCTTTAAAATTAATCTGTTATGAGTAAGCCAGTTATCCGCAACGATGAATATCTGCTGAATAAGGCTGTCCATGATAAAATCAGGAATATCTTTTCTAATGATATTATTTTTCTGAAAACCTGAAAATATGAGCAGGAACTCTTCTTTTCTACTGGAATGGATTCCTTCATACTGTAATTTTATTTCAGGAATTTTATGTACGATATCAACAAAGTTCACAAAGATAAACCGGAAAGAATAAAATATTTCAGAAGTGGATGCTGTGAAATGATAAAGGTCTTCAAGTGTTGCATGTTCAAGCTTTTTCATCTTGTTTAGCAGTTCATCCATTTTCAGCGTAAGTTCCCCAAAAAGAATCTTAATGATATCCTCAGAATGTTTGAAGTGATAATGGAGGTTCCCCGCACTGATATTAAGTTCTGCTGCAATATGTCTGGTTGTGATACTATTGTAGCCTTTTTCATTAAATAGTTCCAGTGCTTTTAGCAGAATTTTATCTTTTGTGTTCATCATTCAAATATAAGAATATAAGTGGGGAATAAATCATATTTTTAAAATTAGAACAATTGTTCTAATTTGGTATATTTGCACTACTAAATCTTATCACAATGGAAGGAAAGCAAAAATTTGATTACGAATCGGCAGAAAATAATAAGAAAGCAGAAGGGAAAGATGTTCAGGAGATTATTTCAAAGGTTTTACAAGTGATTCTGGGAGTCATTATGGCGGTATTGCACATGTGATGAAAAAAGGGATCTCATACTGGTTTTTATTGGGGCTGGCAGCCTGGGCAGTGATTATTTTCCTGAGAAAGAACGGAATTTATATTCCCTTCATCAATAATCATTTCACAGATTGTATTACAGTGCCTATGTACTGCTATCTGATTGAATATATCATGAACTCTCTGCTGGGATATCAGTGGAAGCCTGATCTGAAATTTGTACTGACTTCAATTCTATATCTGTCTTTCTTATTTGAGGTGCTTTGTCCTATGCTCTCGGAAAGGTTTACGGGAGATATTCTGGATGTACTTGCCTATGGGTTGGGAGGAATGATATATTATCTTTTCCGGATTAAATCTTTTTCAATACATAAAAAAGCCGACAGATCCTGATGATAACAGAATTCTGCCGGCAGAGTTATTGTTTTTATCCTTTTTAATTTAATTTGTGCTTCAGCTTAACTGCCGCCGCCCGCCCGGTTGGATTCTTCAAACTTTACCTGTTTGGTTGCTCCTTTCACATTATTGTTCCCGAATTTATAAGTAAGGGAAAGATGAACATTCCTTGTAATTCCTTTGTACTGATAATCTATATTGTAAGTCGGATAATATTCAATTCCTTTTTCACGGTTAGTATTCAGAATATCGTTCAAATAAAAATTCACCAGAAGTTTTTTCTCCATAAAAGCTAATTTTAGACCGGTGTAAAGGGAAGAATTGGCATAATAGTAAGTATTTCCGTTTCTGTTGGGCAGGCTTCCCCATAACCCGAGCATGAAGGTCACCGTTTTTTCTTTATTCAGAAAGATGCTGTTATCAATATTCAGATTGGCACTGTAACCGGCTGGTGCTGGGGTGATAGAAGAATCATAAGACTTGGATTTTGCATAAAATCCATTAAGGAAGATACTGGATTCAAGCCATTTTAATTTATTATAATTGTAGCTGATGTTAATACCGGCCTGATCTTCATTATAGAAATTTTTGGCAACCGTATATCTGTAATTTCCATCCACCATCTGAACCCTGTCCCAGCTGTCCTTGTTATAATTGTAGTATAATGTAAAATTAAGGCTGTTTTTCAAAACATATCCGAATTCAAAATTATCCGAGAAAGAAGGCAGGAGGTAAGGATTTCCGGTACTGTATTCATATTCTGACGTATAATATTTAAAAGGATTCAGGTTTCCAAAATACGGCCGTGAAATTCTACGGGAATAATTAAGTGAAAATGAATGATTTTCATTGGGTTTATAACTGATATAAGCTGTAGGAAAGAACTTTCCATACTTAATCTGTGCAGAAGTATTGTCATTCATTGAAATACCTTCCAGGGTTGTATATTCATATCGAAGCCCTGCTTTTGCATCCCATTTTTCGCTGATCTTAAAATTGGTGGAAAAATAAGCGGCATAATTTTGTTCGTTATAGAAAAATGTATTGGTTCTATCCGTATTAAGATTGTACTGTCCGTTTTCGATACTAAAGAAATTAAATTCGGAATCATTCTTGATCTTTGTATACTTCAATCCCGATTCTGTTTTTATTTTTCCAAAAGTTTTTTCAAGATCAGCCTGCCCGGAATAAATCCTGTATTTACTGATAGGGTTTGCCATAGTAGAAATGGTCTCTGATGTAATCGTGTTGGAAAAATTTCTTGCGTTGGAATTATTCAGCATCATATTCGCCGTAAGACTCAGCTTACCTCCTGCGCTGTCTATTTTAGCTTCGTAAAATGCCGTTGCATTATGAACATCTCTGCTGTTTCTGTTCCTGAAATTGGAATTGATATTCAGTAATCCCTGCTCATTGAATCTTTCAGATACACTTTCCCCGGTTTCCATAGGATTGCTGTGCGAATAATTATAGTTGATTCCGACAAGGTTTTTGTCGTTGATCTTATATTCAGCCTTTAAATTTCCACTTTTATACTTATAATTATTGAGGTTTTGGCTGTCCCTGTTCCAGTAGTTATTGTTGGTAGTTCCGGTCAGATAATTATAAGTGGTATAATACCAGTAGTTATCACCCGTAGATAAATTCGTACTTAAAGAAAGCTTTTCTCCCTGGTAATTGAATGTAGCACCGCTTCTTGCTGATACCGTTGGTCTTCCCCAGAAATAATTTCCGGATGTTTGTATAGAACCATTCCAACCCAGATTGGCATTTTTCTTGAGAATAATGTTGATCAGTCCGCTTTTTCCCTCAGCATCATATTTTGCAGGCGGGGTGGTTATCACTTCAATTTTAAGGATATCATCAGAACGAAGAGTCTTCAGGTAATTGATAAGTTCCTGTCCATTCAGATTCAGAAGCCGGTCATTGATCATCACGGCTACATTGCTTTTGCCGGCAATACTTATCGCATCATCACTTGTTTTTACCATCGGTGTTTTGGCAAGAGCTTCAATCGCATCAATTCCCTGAGATGCCACAGAATTTTCTACATTAAAGACCAGACGGTCTACCTTTCTCTCGAATAATTTTTTCTTTGCAGTTACGGTTACCCCTTCTATTTTCTGTTCTGTAACAGGAGCTTCTTTAAGCTGAATGTCTTTTCTGTGAGCTCCCTTTATCGTAATTTTTTCACTATTGGTTTTTACTCCATCTTTTATAATTTCAAACAGATAATCTCCGTTTTCTTTTAAAGGAATTTTAAACATTCCATTTTCATCTGTGATGGCAGAAAACTTTGTTTCATTTTTTGTAATCAGTACTTCAGTTTCCAACGCCGGTTTATTATCCTTATCGGTGATAATTCCTTCAACACTTTGTGCAAAAATAAAGGATGTGGAAATGAGACTTAAAAGAATAACAATCTTCTGATTCATATTTTGGGTTTATATACAAGACAATCTTTTTCGAGGTGTTATTACATCAGTCTGCGAAAAATATTTTAAATGCTAAGTATTATTGAGTTTTTCTTTTGGTATTTTTGTATAGACTTAAAAATATTCACAGCAATGCACAACAAGCTTATACAAATCTGTTCCGGTTATGATTTTACCCATGAGGAAATAGAAGCTGTAAAGCAAAGTTTTGAACCTGTGGGATTTCCGAAAAATACAGTGATAGAAAAATCCGGACGAGTTCCCGGTTATCTTTATTACATCGTTTCCGGATATTTGAGGCTTTTTTATACCGATCAGAACGGAAATGAAGTAACCACTCATATCAATTGTCCACCGGGCTTTTTCACTTCTTATTCTGATTTTATAAACAGTACAGTTTCTGAGAATAATGTGGAATGTATTACAGATTGTGAGCTCCTTCGGATTTCCAAAGAAAAACTGGATCATCTGATTGCTGAAAGTCAGGCCATGAAAAATTTCAGTATCTCTGTCTTTCAACAATCGATTGCCTATAATGAAAACCGCTCCAAAGAATTATCTGTTCTCAACGCAGAACAACGTTACCTTAAACTTATAAATGATTATCCGGGAATTATCCGGAATGTGCCCATTCAATATATCGCTTCATTTCTGGGAATGAAACCTGAAAGTCTGAGCAGGATCAGAAGAAAAATAATTAACTAACAAAAGTCAAGTGGTTCCGGCAGCAGGATGAAGAACTTTGTAGCATTAAAATCAATGCAATGACAAAGAACAATATGAGTCTCGTTTCAGGAGCTAACGGACATCTGGGAAATAATTTAGTGAGATTTTTACTGGACAAAGGAATCCCGGTGAGAGCTGCAGTAAGAAATGTTAACAACAAAAAACCTTTTGAAGGGCTTAACTGTGGATTGGTGCAGGCAGATATAACAGACAAGGCTTCCTTTGTAAAAGCACTTCAGGGTGTAGAAACATTTTATGCCGTAGGAGCAGCCTTTAAATTATGGGCTAAAGATCCCAAAAAAGAAATCTACGATATAAATATCCAGGGTACCCGGAATACGATTGAAGCAGCAGCAGAAGCAGGAGTAAAAAAAATAGTCTATGTAAGCTCCATTGCTGCTTTGAATTATACTCATCTTCCAGCCAAAGAGAGCAACGGTTACAATCCTGATCGCAGAGATATGTATTACAATTCCAAAAATGATGGAGAAAAAATAGCCTTTGAACTGGCCGCAAAATTAGGTATAGAGCTCGTTTCCGTAATGCCGTCAGCCATGATAGGAGGTGAAGCATTCTTACCTTTGAATGTTTCTTATGGAGTTTTAAAACTTATCCTGAACAAAAGAATTCCTGTTGATACAAAAATTACCCTGAATTGGGTAGATGTGAAAGACGTTGCCGAAGGATGTTATCTGGCTGCAGAAAGGGGATGTTCGGGGGAACGTTATATTCTAGCCAATGAAAAATGCATGACGATTACAGATACAACTATCTTAGCTAATAATCTTTTCCCTGAACTGAAGCTGAATATTCCACGTTCTGTTCCGAAAGGAATATTGTTTATGATTGCAGGAATCATGGAATTTACAGCAAGAATGAACGGAAAACCGCCGGTATTAACACGAAAAGATATCTCTATGTTTTCCGGATTGCAGCAGGATTTTGATATTTCCAAAGCAAGAAATGAACTTGGATTCAATCCCAAAAGTCCTGAAAAAGCAGTAAAAGCAGCCCTTGAATATCTGATGAAACATCCTGAAATCTTAAAATAAAGCCCTTAAAAAGGTAAGTTATTGATTTTCAAGCTTTATAATAGGGCCTTTGTAAAATTTGGTGAGATCATAAAGATCAGAAAAATAATGCTGTAAAGGAGGAATAATTTTCCCATCAAAATCATTTGAATTGAATTGATTCTCAGCAAGAAGGTACAGAGATGGGTGGTCCGGTTTCAAATAATCGGAAAGTATATTTTCGTGGCCTTGTTCCCTGCTGAGGATTTCGGTCAGAAATATTCCATAGATCAGAAATTGATTGAAGTTCTGCGCATCAACCATATAATTCATGTCCTGTTTTGATAATTTTTCATAGCTGGAAAGCAGCCGTAGAAAATTTTCAGCATGATCGGTAACCGGAATTTCATAAAAAAGATCTATACCATGAATAAACAGCTGTGTTTTAGCCTCTTCATGATCTGTTGGATACGCTTTGCAAAACCATTGAAAAATCTGTAAAAGTTCTTCACGCGTAAGTTCTTCCATAGAATCCTTTACCTTATCCTTAATCACCTCAAGATTGATTTTTGCATCTGGCTCCAGAGAACTCAGTATATTTTCTTCTTCACGGCTGAGTTTATTGTACAAATTAATTTTGGCAATATTAGGGTTGGTTTTGATAAAATAAAGTTCTTCCGCCATAGTAATCACCAGTAATTTATAAAAATGGTAATTAAAGATACAAAATATGCATTAACTTCATTAAAGAAAATAATATGCAGTGAATGGTACCCAGGCTGAATTATTTTTTTAATCAGGAGCTGAAATTTAATGATAAACTTTTTTAATACAATTTCTCCTTTCAACTTATCGGATGCTCTCATGCAGTGCAATGCGGTTTCCTTCAGAGTCTTCAAATTCGGCTATGGCAAATCCATATTTTTCATCAATTCTCTTAGGATAAAGAACGATTCCTCCGTTGTGAACAACTTTTTTCAAAGTTTCATCAATGCTTCCGGTTTTAAAATAAATAATGACTCCGTTTCTGGTAGGTTTGTAAACCTCTCCTTTAGCCAGAGCTCCTGTAATTCCGCTGTGTTTTTCTTCAAAAGGAAATAATGCCATTTCATAACTGTCAATAACCTCTTTTTCAAAACTAAAATTGAAAACAGCAGTATAGAATTTTTCAGCGCGTTTCAGGTCGTTAACAGGAATTTCAAAGTACACAACAGGATTAGATGCGTTCATGGTATTTGTTTTATCGGATGGGCTAGATGATGTACAAGATATCCCTATCAAAAGAAAGAACATCAAGACAAACTGGTATAATTTCATGGAGGAATAATTGTACTTTTTAGTTTATCTAAAATAAAATTTTCTCCTCAATTAAAAAAAATAGATAGATCTATCTATTTTTTATTTAGATTTGTAAAAATTTTCAGGATGAAAAAAGAAAAAGTGCGTGAAAGAATTATAAGGGTAGCTTCAGATCTGTTTTATAAGCAAGGCTACAATTCTACGGGAATCAACCAGATTATTGCAGAAGCGGATATTGCCATAGGCTCACTTTACAATCACTTTTCATCCAAAAATGATCTTCTTCAGGCATATCTTGCAAAAGAAGAGCTGGAGTGGTTTGAAGGTCTTGAAAAAAGTCTTTCCAAAGTTTCAGATCCAGCAGAAAAATTATTATCTCTGATTGATTACCGGAAAAAGCTTCAGCAAAGTTCAAAGTTTGCCGGATGTCATTTCATTAAAATAATTTCCGAAATGGGGGAGAGTAACCCTTCAGTTGCAGGTTTTGCTAAAATGCACAAAGCCAGACAGAAAGATCTGATCCGTACATGGGTAGAAGAATACAAAAGAAACCATCACGCGATTGAAACAAACTGGGTAACGAATCATATTTTTCTCCTGATAGAAGGAGCGGTAGTAACTTCTACGATTGACAGACAAAACGAATCTTTTGATGAGGTGAAAAAAATTGTTCACGGTTTATTATCCTAATTTTTTTTATTATTAAAAAATAGATATATCTATATAAAAATGAAACGTAAATATTTGATATTAAATATTATATTGGTTGGGCAATTACTCACCATTATGGATATTTTTATTATTAATGTATCCATTCCTTCCATACAACAAAGCCTGAATGCTTCGAACGGAGAAATGCAATTTATGATTGCTTCCTATCTCATAGGATTTGCTTCTTTTCTTATTACAGGAGGAAGAATGGGAGATTTATATGGCAGGAAAAAGATTTATCTGGCAGGTTTGGTTTTCTTTATGATTAGCTCTGTGGCTTGTGGTGTTTCATCAGGAGTCGGGCAGTTGATTATTTCAAGGTTTATACAAGGGATAAGTGCCGCAATGATGGCACCACAGGTTCTCTCTGTGATACTGATCTTATTTCCTGCCCATGAAGAACGCACGAAAGCGATGGGCTGGTATGGGATTACAATTGGTATAGGAACCATTATGGGACAATTTCTGGGGGGATATTTTTCATCATTAACAATGTTTGAAGATCCCTGGAGACTTATTTTTCTGATCAATATTCCCGTATGCGTGCCTGCTGTTTTCTTTAGTTTAAAATTCCTGAATGAGTCAAAAGCTCCGGTAAAGCAGCCTTTTGATCTTACCGGGGTTCTCACACTTTCTGCAGGTTTGTTTTCTGCAACCTATGCTTTGACCATGTCTGAGCATGAAGGATTTCAATTTAGAAATATTTCTATGATGATTATTTCAATGGCTATACTGATCTTTTTCGTCAAAAATCAAAGAAACAGAACAAAAAAAGGAAATTCTTATCTGATTGATTTTGAGCTTTTCAAATACAAGAATTTTAACCTGGGCATTGCGGCCGTTTCTTTCTTTTTTATTATGCTCGATTCATATTTCTATATTCTTTCATTGTTTTTTCAGGACGGATTAGAGATTAATCCATTGAATGCCGGAGAAATTATTGTTTTTCAAGGGTTAGGATTTATATTGGCGTCTGTTTTTTCAGTTCGGCTGATTTTAAGATACGGAAAGCGAGCTCTGATAGCTGGGCTTACTTTCATTATTGTTATTTTGGTTTTCCAAATACTATTATTTACAGGACATACAACCATTTACCTTTTTTATCTGCTGTTGTTTTTACATGGGGTAGGTGTAGGCTCAGTTATTCCCTCGCTTGCCAATATTGCACTGTCCGGGATGCCCGAAAAACTGGCAGGAAATGCTTCCGGTGTTTACAATACCTTTCAGCAGGTTGCAGCAATCATTGGGATTGTAGCTATAGGAAGTATTTTCTATTATTTTCTGGGAGAAAAACCATTAATACAAGACTATCAATATGCCTTTTCAATAGCTGTTATTATTAATATTTTTTGCCTGCTCCTTGTGATATTTTCAGTGCTCAAGGTTCCCGACTATATACTGCCGGTTTTAGTACAAAATACAGGAGATTAGCCTTTACCGTCTCTTTATTGGTACTTTTATTTCACTCAGCGTTGCTTTGGCAATATTTCTGGTGACTTCAGTAGGAGAATGGCAGTCGCAATTGCTGAAACCTATTACATAAATATCTTCATTGGGAATATAAACTCCCATACTTTTGAATCCGAAAACACTTCCTCCATGCTCACGATCCGGAGTGCCATTGAGATCCTTCAGATGCCATCCATATCCGTAAGTGAATTCTTCTCCGCTATTCAGTTTATATTTTTGAAAGGCCTTTTGAGTTTCCTCAGGGTTTAATAAAATATTCTGATTTAATGCCTGCTGCCATTTTAACATATCATCTACCGTAGACATGAGTGAGCCGGAAGAAAACGGAACACTGAAACTGATGATAGTTTTATTCACAAATCCCTGTTCCTTTTTATGGTAACCGTACGCCCTTTTGGGAATAATTTTTCTGTCAGAAGCATAATACGAATTTGTCATTCCTGCTTTATCAAAGATATTTGTCTTGATAAAATTCTCATAAGTATCTCCAGAAACCAGCTCAATGATAAATCCTAACATCACATAGCCGGAATTGTTGTAATCAAATTTTTCACCGGGAGCAAAATCTACAGGTTCATTTTTGAAAAAATCAACCATAGCTTCAGGTTTCATTTCTTTTTGGGCAATCGTAGAAAGGGATTTCATTTTAGTAAAATCTTTAATTCCTGAAGTATGTGTTAAAAGATGGTGAATGGTAATCTGATTTCCGTTCGGAAAATCTTTAATATATTTTGAAACCGGATCATTGACATTGAGTTTACCCCGCTGCTCAAGCATCAGAATGGCAACTGCTGTAAATTGTTTAGTCATAGAACCAATCTGGAAAACATTATCAGTAGTCATATTGACATCCAGCTCTAGATTTGCCTTACCGAAAGCTTTTTTATACAGGCTTTTCCCTTTTTGACTAATCAAAAATACACCACCGGGCTCGTTTTTATTCCCAAACTCAGTAAGAATCAGGCTGTCTATTTTCTTCTCATAACTTTTACTGCGGATCTGTGCATTCAATGGATTACAGAATAAAGGAAGCAGCACAAGTACGGTTGTCAGTTTTTTTAAAATCATATTTTTATACTTTGTTATGCAAAGATATGATTTATTTTTATTACTATGTTATACAATATAGTAATTTGTATTTTGAGATTTAATTGTTGATTTTCAGTTTTATATGAGGTAAGGTCTATACGGAAGCTACCAGGAAAATTTCACCACTTGCCGGTTCCAGATCATCAGTTCGGTCGGAAAAATAAAGATGCTTTATAATTTCTGTAGAAATGATCTCTGCCCTTTTAAGTCCGGCTTCCTGAGCGAGTGACAAAACTTCGGAAGGAGAGAAAAAGCTTACAAACGGAGTTCCGGATTCTCGGGCTCCTTTTTCAGCCATTTCCTGCATGGGGCGATCTTCTTTTTCGAGAAGTTCTATCGGAAGATAAAAAGACATGGCGACTTTTGAGCCTGGTGCAATCATTGAAATCTGTTGTAAAGTAGTAAGAATAGCTTCTTTTGTAAGGTATAAAGTAACTCCGGTACATACAATTACTGCCGGTTCATGATTTTTGAATCCGGCTTTCATAAGTTCATCCCACCATGAAGAAATTTCAAAATCAACGGGAACAAAATGTAAGTTTTCCGGAATTCCGAAACCTGTTTCCGACAAACGTTTCTGCTTCCATGCCAATGTGTCCGGCTGGTCTATTTCGAAAATCTGAAGCTGAGATGCAATCACTGTTCTTCGCTGAACAAAAGTATCGAGGCCTGCTCCGAGAATAATATATTGTTTGGTTCCTCTTTCACTTTCACGGATAATAAGATCTTCGATAAACCGGGAACGGGCTACAATGGAAGCTCTCAGTCTTTTCGTGTATTTCATATCAGGACGTTCCTGCCAGTGTTCTTCAGGGGCTATAAGCTGCAGCCCGATTTCGTCTTCTAAAATATGGGGTTCTGCATCTGTCTGAACATGCAAGGCGCGCCACAAAGCTGTTCTCACAGCAGTGTTATCCGGTTGAGGTAAAATCTCTTTTTCCATACACTTTATTTTTCCACGGAGATCAGTAGCATCATGGGGCGGCGGAGTTCTTCTTTCATTTCGGGGATTTCTTTCAGCATTTCAGGACTTGGCTGAGGTTCTGTAATTTCTTTTATTTTAAAACCATGTTGTAATAAAATGTTGAGATAAGAAGTTAAAGTTCTGTGATACTTGATTACATTTTCGCCTAAAAAAGTTGTATTCCTTTTTCCCTCTATAAAATATCGGTCAACGGGCCAGCATGTTTTCTGTCCCTCTTTATCATATACCCAATCCTGCCCTCCTTCAGCGGTGAAAACAGGATGTTCCACGGAGAATATGAAATATCCGCCGGAAGTCAGCCACTGGTAAATATTTTGGACGATTGTATCAAATGATTCCACATAATGCAGTGTTAACGAGCTTAAGATGATATTAAATTTTTCGGAAGGATAATCGAGGTCTTCCAATGCCTTTCTTTCATATTGAATCCCCTCAAGACTGTTAATTTCTCTTGCTTTATTAAGCATTTTCTCGGAAAGATCAATTCCGATGACGGACGTTGCACCGTTTTCTATTGCATATCGACAGTGCCACCCGAAACCACATCCGAGATCCAAAACGTTTTTTCCTTTAAAATCAGGCAGCATTTTTTTCAAGGCATGCCATTCTCCGGCCCCTTCCAGCCCAAGCTGGGAACGAAGCATTTTTTCATACTGTTCAAAAAATGACGGATTATCGTATTTATTTTCTTTCATAGAATTATAAAGGATCTGTTGGTTTTAATTTAGAAGTAAGCTCTTTTAAAAAGACCTCGAACCGGGGAAGATCTTTCGGATTAATCTGTGATTTGAGTACTTTTATCGTTTTGTCAGAGGAGGTAAAAGTATAATCACCAGCATAATAATTTACGGAAATAATATCGTCAATATTCATTTTCTTTTTAGGAAATACATTAATGCTGATTTGTTGATCCGTGATGGTTATATACTTATAGAAATATTCATAAGCCGCAAGGCTAAGGTAAAATACTCCTAATGTTATAATTACATAAGGCCTCCATAGAGAGGTTCCGGTTTCAAAAAAATAACTGGAACCCAAAATAATCCATACTATCCCAATGATCAGATTGAGAAGAATTCTTTTGTTTTTGTAAGCAATTTTCATATTTATTTTTGATAAAATTATCCGGTGTTTTACAGCCGGAAATACTTATTATAAAAATACGATAATTATCTGGAAACGAAATGGCATTGAAGCTGGCGATGATCAATATAAAAGCCGGAAACATTTCCGGCTTTGGTTTTGATATAGAGATTGTTTCTACGATTTACTGATTATTTTTACGCATTGCTCTAATCAGTTTATCATTTCGTTTATCTGCTCTTTCATTATTTAAAGAAAGGACTGCCCAAATTGCTGCGGGAAGCCATCCAATCAGAGTGATCTGTAAAATAAGGCAGATAATTCCGGTAAGGATTTTTCCACGGACAATGAATGATAAAAAAGGAAGTAGAATAGCTAATAACATGGTTTGAAATTTTATGGTTGAGTTTTCAGTTTAATAAATCAATTTACAAAGTAATACCAATCATTTGAATTGTGAATTGCTCAATGATAGTCATACATGGCTATTTGAAGATGATGGCTTACTATTTATCTATCAATTCTTTCATTGTTCTATCAGTTTCCATTAATTTCTCTTGGGGAATCTGATGGTTCAAATAAGTGAAAAGAAGATTGGTTACCCAATTATTTTCAATCAGATGAATGTAATAAGAGGAGATAAGCCCAAAATCATCAGAAATATAGGCGGCCAATTCCGAAGAACCGGTAATCCTGAATGTTGATATAAAGATTTCCTTCCGCATATCACTGATGTTGTCTTCCAATTCTTCCTCTGTCATTGTTTCTTCAACAGCATGATAAGCTTTCATCCATAGATCCGAAAATTCGGGAGAATCTCTATTATCTAAGATTTCATCTATCTTTTCAGTATCAATATGATGAAGAGCCGTTTTTAATGATTCATTAAAAACGGCTTCCAAATTTTTAAGTTCTTCCGTTCTCATTCAGACTTTAATTTTATCCGAATGCTCTTTTCAGTAAACTCTCCACTTTCGGTTCACTGCCTCTGAAGCTTTTATACAACTCCATAGGATCTTTGGTTCCTCCGGAAGAAAGAAGTACTTTATATTTAGCAGCAATTTCAGGATTGAAAATTCCGTTTTCTTTAAAATACTGGAAAGCATCAGCATCCAACACTTCAGCCCATTTGTATGAATAATATCCTGCGGAATATCCACCCTGGAAAATATGTGAGAAACTAGGGCTCATTGCTGTTTCAGAATGAGTAGGATAAAGCGCTGTGGCTTTTGTGTACTTATCTTCAAACTCCTTTACACTTTCATGTTCTAATTCTTCCACTTTTGTATGGTAATTCATATCCAGAAGCCCGAAGCCCAGCTGTCTTAACGTTTGGTATCCCTCCATGAAGTTTTTAGACTGCTCGATCTTTTCAATCTTTTCGTCAGGTAGAACCTCTCCGGTTTTATAATGTTTTGCGAAAGTTTTCAAAAATTCCGGTTCATAACAGAAGTTTTCCAGAAACTGAGAAGGAAGTTCCACAAAATCCCATTTTACAGAAGTTCCTGAAAGAGTAGGGTATTGGGTATTAGCCATCATTCCGTGGAGTGCGTGGCCAAACTCATGAAATAAAGTTGTCACTTCCTGAAATGTCAGTAAGCTTGGAGTATCTTTTGTAGGCTTACTGAAATTACAGACAATGGAAATATGGGGACGGGAGTTTTCACCGTTTTGCTTATATTGATTTTTGTAGCTGGTCATCCATGCACCGGCTCTTTTCCCCTTTCTTGGAAAATAGTCAACATATAAAAGCGCTTTGTAGCTGCTTTCCTGAGAAGAGGCTAACGTTTCTTTTACTTCATATACTTTTACTTCTTCATGATATTTAGGAATATCATTTCTTTCCTCAAAGGTCAATCCGAAAAGTTTACCCGCCAGCCCGAAAACGGCATCCTGCACCTGAGTCAAAGGAAAATAAGGTTTAAGTTCCTCATCATTAAGGTCAAATTTCTGCTTGCGAAGCTTTTCGGCATAAAATGCATGATCATAACTTTGCATTTCTTCAATTCCGTCAGCTTTTGCCAGAGATTTTAATTCTTCGATTTCTTTGTTGGCATAAGGTTTAGCCTTGGTCAGAAGTTCCTGTAAAAAATCAAAAACCTTTACCGGAGACTTGGCCATTCTTTCTTCAAGAACAAAATCTGCATAATCTTTATATCCTAGAAGTTCAGCTTTCTGTTGTTTCAATTGAAGCAGCTCCTTGATGAGGTTTTGGTTGTCAAATTCCCCTCCGTCAAATGATTTTTTGCCATTTGCTAAAGCTAGTTCTTTTCTCAGTTCACGATTTTCCGCATACGTCATGAATGGGATATAGCTTGGATATTGCAGCGTAACAACCCAGCCTTCAAGGTTTCTTTCTTTAGCTTCTTCAGCATATTGATCGATGATAGCCTCGGGAATTCCGGCCAGATCTTCTTTATGCGTAATATGTTTAAAATAAGCATTGGTGGAGGCCAGTACATTCTGTCCGAATTGTAAAGACTTCAGAGAAAGATCCATACTTATTTTCTTTAACTTCTCTTTGTCTTCCTCATTCAGTAAGGCACCGCTTCTTACAAAACCTTTGTAAGTTTCATTCAAAAGCATTTGCTGCTCTTCATTCAGATGATATGTATCCTTTTCATCATACACCTTTTTGATCTTATTGAAAAGGGCTTCGTTTTGAGAAATTTTTGAAGAATATTCTGTTAAGATCGGAGATACTTCCTGGGCCAGCTGTTGAAGTTCATCACTGGTTTCTGCAGAATTTAAGTTGAAAAAAATATTCGAAACCACATCCAGCTGCTCTCCTGAGTACGCTAATGCTTCTATGACATTTTCAAAAGTGGGCGCTTCAGGATTGTTTACAATGGCATCAATTTCTGCTTCAGACTGCTGGATTAATTCCTTAAAAGCAGGAAGATAATCTTCATTTTTAATAGTATTGAATGGCGCTGAATGATATGGAGTGTTAAATTTTTCTGTTAAAATATTCATTTTTCGATTTTTATATAAGGTAAATGTAATGATTCATCGCGGAATCACAGCTGAAGCGGTCAAAAATAATGCCTGAATATCAAGTTGTGACAAAAATACCTTACCTTTAAATAATCTTGTCATATGAAAAGTGGGAGTGAGGTGGGAATATTTAATTTTGAAAACAGATTGTAAGAATCATCATTGAAATCAAAAACCTTAAATAAATAGACTATGAAAACACTCTTTAAAATTATCGGAATCATCATTGTTTTGATTCTTGTTTATGCTGTTATCGCAATACTGGCTTTCAGTAAAGACTATCATTATGAAAAATCCATCGTCATTAATGCCCCAAAGGAAAAAGTATGGACTTATGTGGGTTCTTTGAAAGGATATAATATGTGGGATCCTTTTTCAAAAGCAGATAAGAACATTGTAATCACTTATTCAGGAGAAGGAGATAAAGTTGGAGATTCCTATCACTGGAAAGGAGATAAAAATGTAGGAGAAGGAGAACAGTCCATCACAGGAATTGTTCCAAACGAAAAAATGAGTACAAAGCTTCATTTTGTAGAGCCTTTTGAGGGAGATGCTAAAGCCGTTTTTACGCTTACTCCTGAAGGAAGCGGAACCAAAGTGACGTGGTCAATTGATAATGAATTAAATGCTATGGCCAAGATCATGAAGCCTTTGATGAACGGTAACATGGATAAAATGTTTGGGCAGGGATTAGGAGACTTGAAAAAACTATCTGAGAAATAGATATTCAAACAGAAAGATATTGAACCGGCTTTAGCAGGAACATACATAATGAGGTTGGCCCCAAAAGCCAACTTCTTTTGTATAATAAATCACCATTTTCTAGTGCTGTACCTGTAATAGTGATGTTCGCAATAGTGATTTGATAAGATTAAGGAAAATGTAAATTATTATTCTAAAAATATTATCTTTATATAAAGAATCGATTTATGGAGAAGATTGTATTTGAAAAAAGTGATATCAGGGACTTTGTGAAAACTACCATTGCAGAGAAAATTGAAAAATTAAAAAACTTTATCGAATTTACTCAGGAAGCAAGCCGTGACATCAAAAAAACTCCAAAATATGACAGCATGAGAGAAGAAATGCAGGAGGAAATTTACCAGATGCAGCGGCAGCTCGGGGCATTAAACGATCTTAAACGAAATATGGCAAAAGTACTGAACACTGCTACGCAAAGAGTTCAGCTGGGTTCTTTGGTGATCACCAATAAAGCCCGTTTCTATATTTCAGTATCATTGGGTGAGTTTTTCTTTGAAGGAGACCGGTTTTATGCAATCTCTCCGGAAAGCCCCATGGCCAAAAAGATGATGGGAATGAAACCCGGTGATGAGTTTACCCTGAATAAGATCCATCAGAAGATTATAGAGGTATTATAGGAAAGGGGCTGTCTTAGTTATTGATGAAGGGAAAGAAGGTATAAGAAGATTTGGGATTATAAGGAAAGATTGTATAATCTGTAACGATTAATCATCTGCAAGCAACTAATAATCTTAAACTTAAAACCTGCTTATGAACTTCGAAAAACTAAGAACCAGCAGAATTAATCAATGGATTATTATACATCTCCGCTATGTAGTGGGATTTGCTTTCTTTCCGTCAGGGCTCGTAAAACTGATGGGTGAGCGCTTCACAAGAATTTCTACCGATGATCCGATCGGTTATTTTTTTGAAGCATTATACCAATCAGGTTTTTATTGGAACTTCTTAGGTCTTGCACAGCTCATTGCCGGAATTTTATTAATGACACAACGTTTTGCAACACTAGGGGCCTTAATGTTTCTGGCTATACTGAGTAATATCTGGATCATCACCATCAGTCTTTCATTCACGGGAACATGGATAATAACATCTTTAATGATGATTGCTGTCCTTCTATTAGTAGTGTGGGACAATCATAAATGGCTTCCGCTTTTTAATTACAATAAAGCAAGTACGGTAAAGGAATATCCGGATCCTGCATCTGTCTGGATCATTGCCGGAGTTATATATGCCGTAAGTTTTATGATATTGTATATGCTTGACCCTGTAAAAGGGAATGTATATGAGAAATGGTTAACCGGAATATTGATCATCACCATTTTAGTGACTTTTGTTTTTAGTAATTTAAAAGCTTACAGGAATCATAAGTTAATGCTGAATACTTAATGTTTTTAAATGAAAAGATTGAATTTCATGTTGTAAATTTGCAGGTATGAATAAAGCGGACATTTTAAAAGAAATTATAGAGCAGAGAAGAAGCATCTTTCCAAAAGATTATACAGATGCGGAAATAACTCAGGAAGTCATTGATGAAATTTTACATTCAGCAACACTGGCTCCGAATCATAAACGTACAAAGCCTTGGCGTTTCAAGGTTTTTAAAGGTGAAGAAAAGGCAAAGCTGGCTTCAGAAATGCAGGCCATCTATAAAGCAACACAGCCTGAACAGCTTTTCCTGGAAAAAAAATATAATGACATAGGTTTTAAGATTAATAAAGCCAATGCGGTGGTATCCATTATTGTTAATTTTAGCGGTATGGTCCCGGAATGGGAAGAAATTGCAGCTACTTCAATGGCAGTTCAGAATATGTATCTTAGCTGTACCGCAAACAATATTGGCTGCTATTGGAGTTCTCCAAAGATTGTAGAGGATTTGAAAGACTCTCTTACTATTGAAGAAAACCAGAAATGTCTGGGGCTTTTCTATATGGGGAAAATTTAGACTAATATAACAATGTAAATAGTTTACCAATATACCAATGCAGCACTTCTAAAAAGGGAATGAAAATATTGTTATACTGTTAGATTGATAAATTGTTACATTATTGATTGCCCAATCAGATTTTTTATTTATCTTTGCACTCTTAAATATTTAACTGGGACGAGTTCCCGTAAAATTCAAACATTATGTCAGTAAAAATCAGATTACAAAGACACGGTAAAAAAGGAAAACCTTTTTTCCACATCGTGGTTGCAGATTCTAGAGCTAGAAGAGATGGTAGATTCATCGAAAAACTAGGAACTTACAACCCAATTACTAACCCGGCAACTATCGAATTGAACGTTGATTCTGCTGTACAGTGGTTAAACAACGGGGCTCAGCCTACTGATACTGCTAGAGCTATCCTTTCTTACAAAGGTGCCCTTTACAAAAAACACTTACAAGGTGGTGTAGCTAAAGGTGCTTTTGATGAAGCTGAAGCTGAGAAAAGATTCAACGCTTGGGTAGACGCTAAAGATGCAAAAGTACAAGGTAAAGTAGAAGGTTTAGCAACTGCTAAAGCTGATGCTAAGAAAGCTGCTTTAGACGCTGAAGTAAAAGTAAACGAAGCTAGAATCGCTGCTGCTGCACAAGCTGAAGCTGATGCTAAAGCTGCTGAAGAAGCTGCAAACGCACCTGCTGAAGAAGTTGCTGAAGCTACAGAAGGAGAAGCTCCTGCTGCTGAAACTGAAGAAAACACTGAAGCTTAAGAACAAACCCTGTTATGCGTAAAGAAGATTGCTATTTTTTAGGGAAAATCACACGCAGACATGGACTTGCGGGTAACGTCATCCTTAAATTGGATACCGACCAACCCGAGCTTTACAATAAATTGGAATCAATATTCGTTGAAATCAACGGATTATTGGTTCCATTTTTTATTGAAAAATCATCATGGAGCAAATTAGATGCTCTGAATATTGCTTTTAAAGGCTCTTCTGAAGCTATGGTAGATCAGGTGCTGGGTAAAAATGTTTACCTGCCGCTTGCCAGTTTACCTAAACTTTCAGGAAAACAATTCTACTATCACGAAATTATCGGGTATAATATCCTTGATGAAAATGATAATGACTGTGGAGTAATCCGTTCTGTAAACGATCAAACTGCACAAAATTATTTCATTTTAGGATTTGAAGGAAGAGAAATTGTTATTCCTTTAATCAAAGATTGGATTCTGGAAGTGAACAGAGAAGAGAGATTCATTAAAATGCAACTGCCTGAAGGCTTGATGGACGTATTCCTGGTTCCATCTAAAAAAG
Organism: Chryseobacterium sp. Tr-659; assembly: GCF_011752975.1. Lineage (GTDB taxonomy): Bacteria > Bacteroidota > Bacteroidia > Flavobacteriales > Weeksellaceae > Chryseobacterium. Next base: position 516,502 of record NZ_VWWP01000001.1, read on the forward strand.
ACGAATAGTTTTTGCAATAAGCAATAAGCTTTTTCCGTCTGCATTGTATCAATTATTATTCATTGCCAGTTACTTATTTACTCATTACTGCGGGTAAAAGGTATTCCTGCACTATTTTTTCTGCCTGTGCATGGGCGTAAGACTGATTATAAGCGGTTGCTGTAATCACGATGACAACAGGAATATTCTTAAAAATAATAATTTTATTTCCTCCATTTCCGCTGCATTGAAATGCTTCAAAAGTGGTATTCCCCGCTTTATAAACCTTTCTCCAGAATAAATAACCATAGCCTTCAAAGTCTTTATTATCCGCAAAATAATTGGTAAAAGATTTTTTGATCCAGGTTGTATCCAGAATTGTTTTCCCATTCCAGATGCCATTATTCTTATAAAGCTGTCCGAATTTGGCAAAATCCAGCACTTTCATCCTTAATCCTCCGGCCAAAGAAGGTTTTTTCTGAGGTGTGAATTGCCATTGATAATCCTTAATTCCAAGGGGTTGAAATAATTTCTGATCTGCATAATTTTCCAGACCTTTGGGAACAGCTTTATCCAGAATATCTCCGGTTACCACAACGCCGGCAGTGAAGTAGCTCCATGTTTTCCCCATTGTATTTTCTGTCATAGGCAGATCTAATGTAAATTGTACCCAGTTATCTGTAGGGTACATGTTTTCTTCATTTCCCGGAGATTCATAGTTATCATCATTTCCATCAAATCCTGAGCTCATTGTTAATAAGCTTTTTATAGTGACATTTTCTTTTTTGGAAGAATAATTTTTAAATTCATTAAGTGTATAAAATTCTTTCAGACTTTGGTTTTCACTTGTTAAGAAGCCTTCTTTTATTGCAATTCCTGTTAAAGCAGAAGAAAAAGACTTTCCAACAGAGCGTGTATCTTGTAAGGAATCTCTTCCGGAACCATTGAAATACTCTTCCAGAAGCAGTTTTCCGTTTTTAATAACAGCAATGCCGGTAATATTTCTGAATCTGTTTTCTGCTATTTTTTTATTTAAATTTCTGACTATTTCAACATTGAATTTTTCCTTAGAAATGATCCAGTCATTATTAGGCTGAACAGGCTGAACGGCAATCTGCTGTTCTGAAATGTTCTTTTGCGGAATACTAAGATTAATTTCTCCTTCCGTTATTATAGGTCCCGTTTTTACAGATGAAGTTTTCAGATAGGGACGGATTTCAATTTTTAAAATATGATTTCCGGGAGCCAATGCATCAATTCCGTCGTGGGCCAGATAAAAACGCTGCCATAGATATCTTCCCCAGGAATCTTCATTTTTGCTGCTGATGAGCGGGATTCTGAAAGTAGTTTTATACTTTTTATTTTCCGGTGTGCCTGCTCCGGTATTTAGATTTTCCTGGTAGATCAGCTTTTTGTCAACATAAAATGAGAATTGAAAATTTCCTTTTGTAAGCAATTCATCTGTATTTAAAGCCGGATCAATCTGATGCAGATAATTGATAAGAGAATTATCAAAAAATACATGAATATCCAGATCTTTATTTTCCTGAAATGTGGTAGAAGTGAGAATATCAGACTCTTTTAGGTTTTCTAAAGAAATCTTTTTGTTGAGAAAAACGATTTTACCTGAATATTTTTTTTGTATCAGGTTCTCTGTTTTTTCCGGAGTAAAGATATTCTTGTTTTGGGCCGGATAAAGATAGAATGTAAAAAGAATAATGAACAGTGCTATTCGTTTCATCTCAAATATTTTATGACAAAAATAAAAAGTGTCTTTCAGGTAAAATAGAACAATATTAACATTGATTCAATTTTATGACTTAATGTGTATAAGAATTATTGTTTTAAAAGACTTCGGTATTTCAGTGGTGTTATTCCTATATTTTCTTTAAAACAGCGGATAAAATGACTTTGATCTGCAAATCCGCATTCCAGAGCAATATCGGTCAATGGGTTCTGAAGAGCAAGAAGCTCCAGAGACTTATTCAGTTTTAATTTTCTGAGATATTCTCCCAGATTACAATGGAAATGTTTCTGAAATTCTCTGCTCAAATGAACGGGATGGATATCCGCGGCTCTTGAGAGATCAGTAAGGTTTAATTTTTCAGTGAAACTCTCGTGTAAAATTTCGTTGATATGATGTACCCATAAAGGTTTCTTCTCACTTTTTTCTTTCGGAGCATTTAATCTGCTGAAAAGGCTTAATAAAAGTTGACTGACCGCTGGCTCAAAAGAAAAGTCATTGAATTTGGTCTCTTTAAAAATTTTATATATCAATAATTTTAACCCGGGATCCTGTATATTAAAACTACCTTCCACATTGTCTTTTTGAAGGTCAAACTGTTCAAACCAGCTTTTTGAGATCTCGATATGAAAACCTCGTGTAAAAACATCCGGTTTAATATTGTAATGCGGATCTTCCCAATGATGATAGAGCAATGTTCCGGCAGAACATTCATATATTTCCTTTTTATTTCCTTCCTTCATATGCCCTTGAAGAAGGAATGTAAAGTAAGCATTTTCATGATAGTGCCAGTCTACGTAAGGGTGAGTATACTCCGTATCTGTAATGGTCAGCCCTTCAAAACTGATCTTTTCATTGGTGTTTCCAAAATATTCGCCGTTACGAAGAGTGTTCATGATAAATTTTGTTTTAACTTGTCAACTTGTTCATACATCCTATTAAAAAATATTTTTCTTTCTCTGTTCCCTGATTCATTTAATGATTTTGAATTTTTAATCTGATGCTCGAAATAGCTTAAAGAATCTTCACACGTCAGTTGGTCATTAGTCATCATATATCCGAACATGCTGAAAGGAACAAAAAAGGAACATTGCTGCTCATTTTTAAATAAAATACTATTGTTTAAAATTACTAAATCATTCACATATATCTGAAAATTAGTTTTTTCCAGAGTTTTATTTTCAAGTCCTTCCAGTAATTTCCTCAGATCATCCAGAATAAGATCAACATCATTCTTCTTTACCAGCCCCATTTCATAATAAAATGAGATCTGCCTTAAAGCGCTCATGATTGTGGTATCATTCCATATTTCTGTTACGTTTTGTTTGTCGTAAAGGTCTTTCAGCATTTCATTTTTTACAGAATGATATTCCATATTAAATTCATGAAACGGGCTTAGAAATTTGTCCTGATTCAATAAATTCATCCATACATAGAACTTGAAGCGAGAGAGTATTGAATCTGAAATCGTGTAAAAAAATGGAATATCCTTCGCGGAATAAAATACTTTAGAATTGTTGATATTCTGGAAAACATTCAGAATTTTCAGTGAACTTTCAAAATAGTTCAGAAGGTCTTCGGTTGTTTTTACGGGTTGTGTTCTTTTGACCACCAACTGGTTTTCCGTTCCCAGAAACTGATCCAGTGAGATCTGATAATACTTGGCAAGCTCCAGAGCTTCCTCAAAGCTGAACTTGGCTTTCAAAGAAGTTCTTCTGTGAGCTGCATCATAGCTGATATTAAGAATGTTGGCAATCTCATCATTTAAAGATTTTTCACCGATTTTTCTTCGGATTTCCTTCAATAGAGCTTCCTGGTGCATAGTTTTGTGATTTTCACAAATGTAATGATTTTTTTGTGGAAATAATTGTTGATTTTGTGTTTGAAAGGGTTTGAAGATGGGAGCTGGAAGCATAAATATTAATTCGCTATAATAATTTGATTTTATAATGAGTAGTCGTACTGATAACTGTCAGTAACTTCCATCTTCACTCTTCATGCTCCCAACCCTTCAAAACTTTACGCCTCCCTATACATTTTGTGATTTTCACAAAAAGGATATTTTTTTTAATTTTTTTTCACATTCGTAATGGTGGTCTCTGCTTATAATTTTGAAATGTAATTTTAAAATAATGAGTTATGAAAACACGAATTTTATTAATAGCAGTTCTTTTATTCAGCAGTTTGATGCATGCATCAGATACATTAAGAATAGATTCTTTGAAATCAAGATTTGTTGCAGCTTCCCCTTCAAAAAATGTAAGAAACGTCAACGGAATTTTATTCAAATATTATGACGAGGAAGAAAAATTTACCCCTAAAAGAGTGAACGGATTAGGAATGGGATTCAATTTCCTGGGCATTTTTCTTCCACCGTTGATGCTTTTCGGATTGCCGTCAATGGGAGATTGGAATCTTGATGATGATTATGTTATTGTTCCCAGAGAAAAGATGAATAAGATCAACGGGCTGCAATTGTCACTGATCAATATGGAACCTACGGTAACGAATGGATTGGAGATTAACGTTTCAAGTAATATCAGCACCTATGCTGTGACCAACGGAGTTTCTGTTTCACCTTTTTTTAATCTGCATCATGAAATAAAAGGCGTTTCTGCAGCACCATTGGCGAATGTCGGAATGAAGTGTAGAGGACTCCAGATTGGGTTGTATAATAAATGTGGAAATTTCATAGGTGTGCAAATTGGAATGTGGAACGAGAACGGAAAGAGAAAATTACCTCTTATCAACTGGAATTTTAAGAAGCAAAAGGTCAATAAAAAGTGATGAGAAAGTTAGTTTGGATATTAAAATAGTAAGGTGATGATCAATTATAAATTAATAATATTGATGGTAATGCTATCCGGGTATATCTTTTCCCAAAATACCATCATTGATACGTTGAATGTCAATAAAGAAGAACCTTTTGATTATAAAAAATATTATGATTGTACCAGCGGTGAAGGAAATGTTCTTATTGCTATCAAAAAAAGAAAAGTATTCACAAATCTTGAGGATGTAAGAAAGTCGGGGAACGGTTTTGCTATAAAGATGGAAGCGGTTTACAGTATGGAATTTGAAGATGGGAAAAGGTACGAGAGCAGTGTGGTAAAAAATATTACTCAAGACAGTATTTCGATCTCTAATTTTTTCAATGAAAATGCGGCAAAACTTGCAGGGAAATCGTTTTCGTTAATTACCTATTCTCTGTCCTCTCTGAAATATGTCCGTTTTATCAATGACAGGATGCTGTCGATGTATAATAAAAAGAATATTCAGAAAAATTATGATTTGATTGTGAGGAAAATGGAGCACGCAAAAATGTGTCCTGCTGTAATCAATTTTAAAGAAAAAGGAGAGATGAAGGTCTGTCATTTTTATCTGACAGATCAGGGATATGATCTTCTCTATGAAGACAAAGGAAGAGTGTATTATCTGGAAGGGAAAATAGAATGGAAGTGATTTTTACAGAGCGTACAGTCTTCAGATTGTACGCTTCTTATACCTTTATCAATATTGATTTTTATGCAAAGACCGATTAATACATAGAAAAAAGCAAAAGAGGTGATGTATGTAGTGAAGAAAAATAATATTTTTGTAATATAGCTAGGATGAATGATGAAAATAAAATATTTAATACTTTTATTTATTATAGGGAATGTATTTCATGCACAAACCCATAATATAGAAAAAAATATCCCGGAAAAAAGAACTTATCAGGAATTGGAAGAAGAATTCTACAATGACCTGACCGGAGATGCTCACAGTAAAAAAAGTATTGCCAATTATTACCTGAAAAAAGCGAAATCTGAAAAAAACACGACTCAGATTGCGGAAGCATATGTCATGCTCCATTTTAATGAAACATTGCCCAATGCATTAAAATATCTCGACAGCTTACAACACATCACCAAAAACTCCAAAGAAAATATTTATCCGGCAAGAATCTATCTTTTAAAAGGAAATCTGTATTTCAGAACAGATAATCTTCAATCTGCACTCAATAACTATATCTTAGGGCTGAAATACGCAAAAGAGAAGGGAAATAAACGGCAGATTGCTATGGCACATATCAGTATTGCTTATCTTAATAATTATATCGGGAAACATGCAGAAACGGCAAAAACATTAAGACATTACGCTTATAACGCCGATTATATGAATGAGTCGGAAAAAAATAGCCTTAAGTTGAATTTGGCAGATGCCTATATAGAAATCAGTAAAATGGATTCCGCTTATATTCTGATACAGGAAGGCTTAAGAGATTCAAAAAAGAACAGAGATATTTATCGTTATCATCAGAATCTTGGGCTTCTTGGATATTATAATGTACAAAAAAAGAACTATCAGAAAGCCATCGATAATCTTTTGGAATGTAAAAAATATTTTTCAACAAGCCAATATGCCACTCGTAGAAACGAAAATTATACCCTTTTAAATCTGGGAAGATCCTACGCCGGAGTTAAAGATAGAGAGAAAGCAATAGATTGTTTCAGAAAGATTGATTCTATGGTTCTTAAGACCAATTATGTCTATCCTGAGCTCAGAGATGTATATACTTATCTCATTGATTATTATAAAGAAAATAATGACAAGGAAAAACAATTGTATTATGTAGAACGGTTTTTAAAAGTTGATCAGGTTTTGGACTCCCAGTTCAGATATATTTCAAGAGAGCTTCCAAGAAGATATGACGCTCCCGAACTGCAGCAGGAAAAAGAAACCATTACGAATGAACTTAAAAAAAGAAAGAACCTCTTTTATATTGTCTTAAGTCTTCTAATGATATCACATCTATTATTTCTGAATTTTTACTTTAAATACAAAAGGACCGAAAAGAAATACAAAAAAATTGCTCAGGATTTGATTCAGTCTGTAAATGAAAAAAGAGTGAAGAAAGATGTCGAGATGAAAAATGAAATAGTGCCGGAACCTCTTCCGTTACAAGATACGGAGACAGAAGATAAAATTACCAAAACTATTTCAGAAGATATTGCACAGGCAATTCTTAAAGAGCTCGCAGCCTTTGAAAATAAAGAACAGTTCTTAAATAAAGGAATTACATTAGGAGCGCTCGCTAAAAAAATAAAAACCAACTCCAAATATTTGTCGGAAATTATCAATACTTACAAAGGGAAGAATTTTGCCACTTATCTGAATGACCTTCGTATAGATTATGCGATCAACAGATTGGCTAATGATAGAAAATTCAGGTCCTATAAAATCCCGTTTATTGCCGAAGAACTTGGTTACAATAATGAGCAGGCTTTCACAATGGCATTTAAAAAACGAACCGGAACGCCGCTTTCCATTTATCTCAAAGAGATTGAGAATATGAAATAAATTTTATTTTAACTTATTAGCTTTCAGTTAGTTAATATTTATAGATTCATAATTTTAGATATATAAATTTATGAATCTATAAACTATTGACTTGTATTATCATGTCACTTTGCAGGATATTTGCTTCAGGTAAAAACACACAACACTTGTATTTTGTATGTGCGCAGTACAAAATACAAATAGAGGATCGCTGATCAGAAAATTTCAGAGATTCTTAAAAAAGATTAATCGGAAGAACATTAAAAATAACCATTAAAATAAAACAAACAGAATGTGAATAATGATAAAAAGTTAGATATGTAAAGAGTGATGTTCATTTAAAAATCATGAAGCATAAGAGATCTGTTTTATTCATTCTTACTATTATTTATTAAGCGTGGGAATCAAAACAAAATATTAAGAATTGAATAAACAACAAGACTATCATTAAAAACTAATAACCTTTTTGATAAATTAAAAACTAATCCATGAAAACTTAGAATAAATTAAATTTATTCTTTATAGTGATAAGTTCTTGATCAATGCAGATTTTTATTGAAGTTCAGAATGTTTTTAAGGGAAATTGAAGATAAAGATGGAGAGAGCGTAACCTTAAAAAAAGACAGTTTTTCTGAACTGAAAGTTGAAATGCTTGTTAAATGATTTTTAAAGACAGCGCAATCATCAAGTTGCGCTGTTTTTTTGTAACTTTGCAGACATTAATTTTTATATAAAAAATTTATCATCAACAAATGAAAAAGCAAACGATCAAAGAAATCCTTAAGGATTACAAGAAAGTATTACATCATGACATTACAGTTTACGGATGGGTAAGAACATTCCGTGCTAATCGCTTTATTGCACTTAATGATGGTTCTACGATTAATAATTTGCAGGTAGTTGTTGATTTCGAAAATTTTGATGAAAATATCATCAAAAATATTAGTACAGCTTCTTCTCTTAAAGTAGTAGGTGAGGTAGTGGAAAGCCAGGGAGCAGGACAGTCTGTGGAAATTATTGCTAAAAAGATCATTGTTTTAGGAGATAACTTTACAGAAGAACTTCAGAGTACGATTCTTCAGCCTAAGAAACACAGTTTGGAGAAACTTCGTGAGCAGGCGCACTTAAGATTCAGAACGAACTTATTCGGAGCTGTTTTCAGAGTACGTCACGCAGTCAGTTTTGCTGTTCACTCATTCTTCAACCAAAACCAGTTTTTCTATATCAATACACCGGTAATTACGGGTGCAGATGCAGAAGGTGCAGGTGAAATGTTTGGAGTAACCAATTTTGATCTGAACAATATGCCAAAAACTGAAGATGGTGAAATTGATTTTGCACAGGATTTCTTCGGAAAAAAGACAAACCTTACCGTTTCAGGGCAGCTTGAAGGAGAAACTGCAGCAATGGGATTAGGTAGAATTTATACATTCGGACCTACTTTCCGTGCCGAAAACTCGAACACAACAAGACACCTTGCAGAGTTCTGGATGATTGAGCCGGAAGTTGCTTTCAACAACCTTGAAGACAATATCGACCTTGCTGAAGACTTCCTGAAATATGTAATTCAGTATGTATTGGATAACTGTAAAGATGATCTTGATTTCTTAGACAAACGTTTTGAAGAAGAACAAAAAACAAAACCTGAAAAAGAAAGAGCAAAAGAAGGTCTTATCGAGAAGCTTCAGAATGTAGTGGCTAAGCGTTTCAAGCGTGTGAGCTATACAGAAGCCATTGAAATCTTACTGAACTCAAAAGAAAACAAAAAAGGGAAATTTGCTTATCCTGTTGAAAAATGGGGAACCGACCTTCAGTCTGAGCATGAAAGATATCTTGTTGAAAAGCATTTTGAAAGCCCGGTTGTATTATTCGACTATCCGAAAGAGATCAAAGCTTTCTATATGAAACTGAATGATGATAACAAAACGGTTGCAGCAATGGATGTTCTTTTCCCAGGTATCGGTGAAATCATCGGTGGATCGGAAAGAGAAGCAAGATTAGATGTTTTAAAACAAAAAATGGAAGATATGCATGTAGATGAACACGAACTTTGGTGGTACCTTGATACCCGAAAATTCGGTTCTGTACCGCATGCGGGCTTTGGTTTAGGATTGGAAAGGCTGGTTCTTTTCGTGACAGGAATGACGAATATCAGAGATGTGATTCCTTTCCCGAGAACGCCGAAAAGCGCTGAATTCTAAAACAATAAAAAAAAGCCTTAATTGAAAGTTAAGGCTTTTTTTATTAATTAATAGTTTATTATATTAAGATGCATAATGCAAAAATCATGCTAAATTTGTTTTTTGTCAAATAAATTTATTAAATTCGTAGAATATGTTATGTTAAAACGCAAATAGGAATATGCTTAAACAACACTTACAACTCAAATTAGGACAGAAGCTGGCCCCTCAGCAGATCCAGTTGATGAAGCTTATCCAGCTTCATACTCTTGAATTTGAAGAGGAGTTGGAGAGAGAGTTAGAAGAAAACCCTGCTTTGGAAATTGCAAAGGAGGATTCTAAGGAAGATGAATATTCTTCCCTGGAAGACGCTTATCAGGATGAGGGTACAGAAAGCATTGAGACAGATTTCGACGTCAATGAATATATCTATGATGACGAACCAAGCTATAAAACTGCATCCAGCAACTACTCTCCGGATGATGAAGAATTTGACAACGAGAGCCTTTTAACAGAAGGACAGTCGCTATATGATTATCTGATGGAGCAGATCCATCTGGTGAATATCAGTGATGAAGATCTTAAGATTGCAGAATATCTTATCGGAAACTTAGATACGGACGGATACCTGAGAAGAGAGATTAAATCTATTGTAGATGATCTTGCTTTCTCACAGGGAATTTATACTACAAAAGAAAAGATAGAGGATATCCTTGAGAATTATGTACAAAAGCTGGATCCTTCTGGTGTAGGTGCACGGGGACTTCAGGAATGTTTACTGCTGCAGATTGAAAAGAAAGTAAGTTCTGATAAAGCGGTTTCTTTAGCAGCCAATATCTTAAGACATCAGTTTGATGCCCTTACGAATAAGCATTATAACAAGATCATTCAAAAATATGATATTGAAGAAGACGATCTGAAAGATGCTTTGGATGAGATCTCTAAATTATCCCCTAAAGTAGGAGGGAATTTTGATACACAGACCATTACGATCAATCAGGAAATTATTCCGGATTTTGTGATTCAGGTAAAAGACGGGCAGGTAATTCCGATGCTGAACAGTAAAAATGCCCCTACTTTAAGAGTTTCTGAAGAATACAAAGATATTCTGACAACCTATTCTCATGATAAAAATTCATCAGAACATAAGCAGGCTGCATTATTCATCAAACAGAAACTGGATGCTGCAAAATGGTATATTGATGCTATTAATCAGCGCCAGAATACATTATTACAGACGATTACTGCGATTGTAAAATTCCAGAAAGATTATTTTATTACAGGTGATGAAAAATCTCTGAAACCAATGATCTTAAAAGATGTCGCAGACATTACCGGATTTGATATCTCTACCATTTCAAGAGTAGTAAAAAGCAAATATGCCGATACTCCAAATGGGATCGTCTATCTTAAAGATCTGTTCTCGGACAGCTTAACGAATGATGATGGAGAAGAGGTTTCTACAAAAGAGATTAAAACCCATCTTCAGGAAGTAATCAGCAAAGAGAATAAGAGAAAGCCACTTACAGATGACGCTCTAGTGGTAATCCTAAAAGAACAGGGCTATAATATTGCCAGAAGAACGATTGCTAAATATCGTGAACAACTTAATATTCCTGTTGCAAGATTAAGAAAAGAACTTTAAAACATAAAAAAGCATTTCGATCCGAAATGCTTTTTGTTTTTATAATAGGTTAGCTTTACAACTTTCTAATTTTCTTCTTCACCTTCTAAACCTTCTTGGCTTCCTTTGTCTTTTTACCTTTTCACCATTCAGCCTTTTTGTATCAGTTCTGCTTTGCGTTTTCCATCCCCAATTCTTTCATTGAGATCTCCCGCATTTCAACCTTTCTTATTTTCCCCGAAATTGTCATCGGAAATTCATCTACAAATTTCCAGTATTTTGGGACTTTATAGTGGGCAATTCTTCCTTTACAATATTCCTGCAGTTCTTCTTCAGTGATCTTGAATCCCGGTCTTACTTTAATCCACGCCATTACTTCCTCTCCGAATTTTTCACTTGGAACTCCAATGATCTGAACATCCAGAATATGCGTGTAGGTATATAAAAAGTCTTCAATTTCTTTAGGAGAGATATTTTCTCCGCCACGGATAATCAGGTCTTTTATTCTACCTGAAATCGTGATGTATCCGTCTTTGTCCATTACAGCCATATCGCCGGTGTGCATCCAGCGGGCTTCATCCAGAACTTTTTTTGTGTTTTCGGGATCATTCCAGTATTTTAACATCACAGAGTATCCTCTTGTACAAAGTTCACCATGTTCACCACGTTTAAGAATCCTTCCGTTTTCATCAATGATCTTTATTTCAAGGTGATCCTGAACGGTTCCCACAGTGCTTACCTGTTTGGCCAATGGAGTTCCAATCAGCGTTTGAGTAGATACAGGAGAAGTTTCTGTCATTCCGTAACAGATACTCATTTCTTTAATATTCATCAGGCTTTCTACCTTTTTCATGATTTCCGGAGGGCAAACAGAACCTGCCATAACACCTGTTCTTAGGCTTGAAAAATCATAAGTATCAAAATCTTTTACAGCCAGTTCGGCAATAAACATGGTTGGTACACCATATAAAGAGGTGCATTTTTCGTCAGAAACAGCTTTTAAAGTAATCTCCGGATCAAAGCTGTCATTGGGTATAACCATACACGAACCATGAGCTGTGCAGCATATATTTCCGATAACCATACCAAAACAATGGTAAAACGGTACAGGAATACATACACGGTCCTTTTCCGTATACTTTAATCTGATACCGATAAAATAGCCATTATTCAAAATATTATGGTGAGAAAGAGTAACACCTTTTGGAAAGCCGGTGGTTCCTGAAGTGTATTGAATATTAACAGGATCATCGAATTGTACGTGCTCTTCAAAGCTGTGAAGCACTTCATCTGAAATATGCTGTCCGTTATTGACAAAATCTTCCCAGTTGTCATCAAAGAAAATTTCATGCTCAAGAGTAGGGCATACTTCTTTAGCATATTCTACCATTTCTTTATAATTACTGGTTTTGAAGTGTAATGCAGAAAAAATAAAACGAACTTCAGACTGATTAAGTACATACGTTAACTCATGGGTTCTATAGGCCGGATTGATATTCACTAAAATGGTTCCTATTCTCGCAGTGGCATACTGTAAAAGTACCCATTCATAGCGGTTGGAAGACCAGATCCCGATTCTGTCGCCGGCCTTTGCCCCTAAAAAGAGTAAAGCTTTTGCAACCGCAGTTGTCTGATTATAAAATTCCTGATAAGTAGCTCTGTAGTTCTGATGAACACAGACGAGTGCTTCCTGATGAGGGTGTTTTTCGACAGTACTTTTAAGATTTCCTCCGATAGTCTGTCCTAATAATGGAACCTCAGAAGTTCCACACACATAAGATAAGGGCATAGTTTAAGATTTGGTGGAATAAAATTAATCATTATATCCCGAACTATGCCTATGTATATTAATTTTCCTGAGAATCTATTTCTCTAAGCTGTTTCAGATTTTTATCAAGCTTTTTAATGATGGTCCCGTAAACAAGTCGGTAATAAACCCAGATCATAGATACGGCAAGTAAAGTGCTTACAGTAATCCCAACAATAATGATGGTAAGATTGGAATTGGTAGGCTGTATATTCTGAGAATCTAGAGTGTAAAATATAAAGGCAACCAGTACAAAAGTGAATACAACCAGCAATACAATACTGATCAGGATAAAAGCATTTACGGTTGTCTTGAACTTGATAATACGGGTAATAAGCCCTTTCAGATTCTCCTCAATCTTTATTTTTCGATAATTCTGATAGAATTTCAGGACAAAATAGGCAGTGACCAGTAAGCTTAAGACTTTAATGGCTAAATAGACATGACCGAAATTACTTTCCACTTCAGGAGCTTCCTGAGCGCCAAGCCTTTCAAGCATTTTACGGAAACTGTCGGATTCCTCTTCCGGGAAAAGGTAGAATAATCCTAACACGGAAAAGAACAGGAATTCAATGACACTGATCCAGAAAATATACTTTACATAATTGCGTGATTTTCTATTCAACATCTGGAGGATCTCACTGTTGTCGTATTTAGGCTGAACAGGCTGTTCCTGCCATGTTTTCTTAAAGCTGTCTAAATCAAATTCAGGCATATTTTTCCATCTGTTCTTTTAGGGTTTTCTTTAATCTGTTCATTTTCACACGTGCGTTGACTTCAGTGATACCGAGGTTTTCTGCAATATCCTTGTACGGCAGGTCGTCAAGGTACATCATGACAATGGCTCTTTCCACATTAGGAAGAGTCTTGATTACAGTATACAAAAGTGATACCTGTTGCTGTTTTTCATCATCATCTTCCACAAAATCCCTGTGGTTGATATCCAGCTCGTTGGTAGGAAGACTTTTGCTTTTTTTTCTAAAGAGGGTAATGGCTGTATTGAGCGCTACACGGTACATCCATGTGGAAATCTTGGAATTTCCTTTAAAAGAATCATAACTTCTCCAAAGCTGTAACACAATTTCCTGGAAAAGATCTTCTTCATCTTCCAGAGAATTGGTGTACAAGCGCGATACTTTAATAATCAGACCCTGATTATCTTTAATAAGCTGCGCAAATTCTTTTTCCCTGGAATCCATAGATATATAAAGACACGAAGATAATAATAAAGTGGTAATTAGTGAAAAATTATAATGCAAAATCTTTAAAAGGTAAAAAAGCGAAGAAAATATATTAGTAAATTAAGATCATTTGGACAAGGTTCAGCCATTCAGCCATTTCACTGTTTTGCCTTTTTAACACGAAATTTACGTATCTTTGCAACCGCGAGAAAATCGGCTTGTTGATTTCCTTTTATAAGGAGGTAGGAAAGTCCGGACACCAAAGAGCAGCAAAGCGGATAACATCCGTCACCCGCGAGGGTAGGACAAGTGCAACAGAAAGCAAGTACAGTTCGGCTGTAGTGAAACCAGGTAAACTCTTTGCGGTGCAATGGTAAGTATATCGGTTCTTTTCAGTAATGGAAATAGGGGCGGCTCGTCCTGAAAACCGAGGGGTAATCAGCTCAAGTCTTGCAGCAATGTAAGACGTAGATAAATAACAGGCACTTCTTCGGAAGTACAGAATCCGGCTTATAGATTTTCTCGTGATTTTTTAATGATATCCAATAAAATATCCCCAGTTTTACCTGAGGATTTCTTTTTTACTCGTTTTCAAGAGTATTCTTGGCATTTATGAGTTCTTGTTTGTCTTTATCAGAAAGTGTAGGATACTTGAGATTCATTTTTTCAAGAGTATCAATGATGATCTGAACAGCGGCAACCCTTGCAAACCACTTGTTATCAGCCGGAAGTACATACCATGGTGCATGTTCTTTCGCAGTTTCGTTGATTGCAGTCTCATAGCATTCCATATATTGATCAAATAATGCTCTTTCAGGAAGATCGCCTGCTGAGAATTTCCAGTTTTTTTCCTGCTCGTTGATCCTGTCTAACAGTCTCTTTTTCTGCTCGTCTTTCGAAACATGTAGAAATATCTTTATAATGGTTGTTCCGTTTTGAGCAAGATGTTTTTCAAAATTACGGATACTTTCGTATCTGTTTTCCCAGAATTTACCATCAAAGTCTTTTACAGAAGACCATGTTTTCTCATTTAAATTATATTCAGGATGTACTTTGCACACTAAAACATTTTCATAATGAGAACGGTTAAAAATTCCGATCATTCCTTTCTGAGGGAGTGCCAGATAATGTCTCCATAGAAAATCATGAGAATATTCTTTGGAACTTGGTGTTTTGAAGCTGGTTACATTACATCCCTGCGGATTTACACCTCCGAAAACATGCTCTATCATACTGTCTTTTCCTGCTGCATCCATCGCCTGAAGAACAACTAGCAGCGACTGGCTTCCGTCAGCATAAAGTTTTTCCTGTAGTTCGCGGAGCTTTTCTTTTTCCTGAATTAATAACTGAGCTCCTTCTTCTTTGGTGAGCTTTCCTTTATATGAAGTTGGCGTTTTTTTTATTGAAAATTTTCCGGTTATCTTGAAGTCGTCTGAGAAATTAGTGTCCATATGTTTTTTAAGATTAAAAGATTAAAAGATTAAAAGATTTTGGCTATCGTTACAAACTTAGACACAGGGTATCTCATATCTGGTTTCTAACCTCTATCCTAACATAAATGTAATAAAAAAACCGCCTCATTGGAGACGGTTCTTTTATTTTTTTTGAGTAGAGCTTAGTTTGCAGCAGCCTTTTTAGCAAGTTTTGCAGCTTTCTTCTCTGCTTTAGCAGCTTCTTTCTGCTCAGCAGGAGTCAATACTTTTGGTTCAGGAGCGTTAGCATCTACGTTACCTTTGATGTAGATTACACTTCTGTTGTTGGCAGGGTCATTAGAGAAAACCTCGATCATTTTGTTGAAAGGCCCAGGGATAGCAGTGTTGTATCCCACCTTGATCTTAGCAGATTTTCCCGGCATGATCGGATCCTGGCTGAATTCAGGAGTCGTACATCCACAAGAAGGCTTTACGTTTGAAAGGATCAAAGGCTTATCACCAGAGTTCGTTACCGTAAAGAATCTTGTACCATCGGCATTAGGCTTAATAGTACCGTAGTCAAAAGTAGTTTTATCAAACGTAATAGTTTGTGCAGATGCAAGAGCAAATGTTCCGAATAATGCAATTCCTGCGATTAATTTCTTCATATTCTTGAATGTTAATATGTTTGTTAGATAAATTTTGTGAAACAAAGTTAAAAATTATTTTAATTCATGCTTAAAAATTTTTTTCTTTAGACTATTTTTGCAAATTGCAAGCCAAAGAAATAGAATTTATGCAGATTTCAGAAAAGTACAATCCACAGGAGACAGAACAAAAATGGTACAATTACTGGTTGGAAAACAAATATTTCCACTCAGAACCTAATGACAAACCACCATATACCGTGGTCATCCCTCCGCCAAACGTGACGGGGATATTACACATGGGACATATGTTGAACAATACCATTCAAGATGTTCTGGTCCGCCGTGCAAGAATGCGCGGGTTTAATGCTTGTTGGGTTCCGGGAACAGATCATGCTTCCATTGCTACCGAAGCTAAAGTTGTTGCTAAATTGAAGTCTGAAGGAATCAATAAGTCAGATATTACCCGTGAACAATTCCTTGAACATGCATGGGAATGGACACATAAATATGGAGGAACAATCCTTGAGCAGCTGAAAAAATTAGGATGTTCATGTGATTGGGACAGAACCCGTTTCACCATGGAAGATAAGCTTTCAGAACAGGTTATCAAAACCTTTGTAGATCTATATAACAAAGGATTGATCTACAGAGGGTACAGAATGGTAAACTGGGATCCTGAAGCAAAGACTAATATTTCGGATGAAGAGGTAATATTTAAAGAGCAGAACGGAAAACTATATTTCCTTAAATATAAGATTGAAGGCTCGGAGGAGTTTCTTTCCGTTGCTACCACACGTCCTGAAACAATTTTCGGAGATACGGCCGTATGTATCAATCCTAATGATGAGAGATATGCTCATTTAAAAGGTAAAAATGTAATCGTACCTATCGTAAACAGAATAATCCCGATCATTGAAGATGAATATGTAGATATTGAGTTCGGGACAGGAGCATTGAAAATCACTCCGGCTCACGATACTAATGACTATGAGATCGGGCAGAAGCATCAGCTGAAAATGATTGATGCTCTGGATGATGACGGAAATCTTAATGAGCACGGACTTCATTATGCCGGAAAGAACAGGTTTGAAGTAAGAAAGCAGATCGCTAAAGAATTAGAAGAGAAAGATCTTTTGTTAAAAGCAGAAGACTATGTAAATAAAGTAGGAACATCTGAAAGAACAGGAGCGGTTATTGAACCGAAAATTTCTGTACAATGGTTCTTAAAAATGTCTGAAATTGCTAAACCAGCATTGGATGTAGTAATGGATGATGAGGTTAAATTCTATCCTGAAAAGTTTAAGAATACCTATAAACACTGGATGGAAAACATCCGTGACTGGAATATTTCCCGTCAGCTTTGGTGGGGGCAGCAGATTCCTGCTTTTTATTATGGAACAAATGATGAAGACTTTGTAGTTGCTGAAACAGCAGCGGAAGCTTTAGAATTGGCAAAACAGAAGACCGGAAACCAGGAACTTACTCTTGAAAGCTTAAGACAGGACCAGGATACATTAGATACATGGTTCTCTGCATGGTTATGGCCAATGTCTGTATTTGAAGGTCTTTTAGATCCTGAAAATAAAGATATCAGTTATTATTATCCTACATCTGATCTTGTAACGGCACCGGATATTATTTTCTTCTGGGTAGCAAGAATGATCATGTCCGGATTAGAATTCAGAAAAGAAGTTCCGTTCAAAAATGTTTATTTCACAGGAATTGTAAGAGATAAACAAAGAAGAAAGATGTCTAAATCTTTAGGAAATTCTCCGGATCCTATTGAACTAATGGAAAAGTATGGTGCAGATGGAGTACGCGTAGGAATTCTATTGAGTTCAGCCGCAGGAAATGATCTTCTTTTTGATGAAGATTTAATGCTTCAGGGAAGAAATTTCATGACTAAAATCTGGAGTGCATTCCGTTTGATCAATATGTGGAACCATGAAGATAAGCCGGCAATTGCTACAGATAATCAGGCTATCGAATGGTTTGAAAATAAATTGAACAAAACCATTGTTGAAATTAATGATCAGTTTGAGAAATTCAGAATTTCTGACGCGCTGCATTTGATCTATAAACTAATTTGGGACGATTTTTGCGGTTGGTATCTTGAAGCGATCAAGCCGAACTACGGAGAAGGAATTTCTAAAGAGGTATATGATAAAACAATATATTTCTTTGAAGAGTTGATGAAGTTACTTCATCCATTCATGCCGTTCCAGTCTGAAGAGATCTGGCAATTGATTTCAGAAAGAAGTATTGATGAAGCTCTTGTAATTGCTCAGCAGAAGAATGCAGATCACTTTAATGAAGAAGTCATTAAAAACTTTGAAATCACGGCAGAATTGATTTCGGGCGTTAGAAATTACCGTCAGACAAAAGGAATTTCGCCAAGAGAAGCTGTTGAGGTATATACCAATGCCTCAGAATTTGCCAATGAAGCAGTGGTAAGAAAACTGGCTAATGTTTCTGAAATCCATTTCGGACAGAAAACAGATAAGCCAAGCTTTACTTTCCTGGTGGGAGCAACTGAAGTTTCTATTCCTTTAAGTGAAAACCTGGATCTGGCAGAAGAAAAAGCCAAAACGGAAGAAGAATTGAAATATTTAAAAGGATTTTTGGTTTCAGTAGATAAAAAACTTTCCAATGAGAAGTTTGTTGCCAATGCAAAACCTGAAGTGGTAGAGGTAGAGCGTAAGAAACAAAAAGATGCTCAGGATAAGATTGCGATCCTTGAAGAGAAACTGAAAAGTTTGTAAAATATAGACAACAAAAGTTTGTCAGAATCTCAGGCTGGATACAGATGAAAATTGTATCCAGCCTGATGGTTTAAAGAATAAATACAATGACACATATAGAAAACATAAAAAAACTATTCTCGAAGGACTTTGTTGAAAGTCCGCTGCTCGAAAGTTTTGAAGTAGGGAAAATCTATCTTTCCAGTG
This sequence comes from Chryseobacterium sp. Tr-659, assembly GCF_011752975.1. Classification (GTDB taxonomy): domain Bacteria; phylum Bacteroidota; class Bacteroidia; order Flavobacteriales; family Weeksellaceae; genus Chryseobacterium. The sequence goes on from NZ_VWWP01000001.1 coordinate 535,349, forward strand.
GGAAACTGGTGGCCTGTGATCCTTTGATCACCAATGATATGCTGCCTTTCTCAACAGAATTTCCAAAAGGAGATTTTTCTGTAATGTTACACAAAGAAAGAGAAAGCAACTGTGTAGCTTATGCAGAGATTATATTTGGCAATTCAGAAATTAAAGAATGGAAACTGGCTACTACAGCCGGACAAAATGTAAAAGATCTTGCGGAAGAAGAAGTATTCGGGTATCCTGTGGAAAGCGGAATGGGCTGTTTTATGGATGTTGACACACAGAATAGCCTTAATGATCTTGAACAAAAATTATATCATAGCAAAGGAGTAGATTTCATGGGGATTTATGAAGAATTCTTTCATGACTATTTTTTTGATGAAAACGGAGCCATAGATCAATATGCCTTCCTGAAACCTGCAAAAGAACACCCCGGAACAATATTTGGTTTTGAAACCGGATATGGAGAAGGGTTTTATGCAAGCTACATCGCTTATGATAAAGATCAATTACCAGTGAAGATAATTACTGAATTTATAGAAATAAGTTAGTAAAAATTAGTTATTTTTGAATCACAATTTTGGCAGGTATAATTTAAAGCTAATTAAAACACAATGAATTTCTCATCAGAACAACCCCGTATTATTGTTGTAGGCAGCTCATCTATAGATTTGGTTCTTGAAACCGAAAAACTCCCTTTACCTAACGAGACTGTTTTAGCCGTTAATTCAGATAGCTATTTTGGAGGAAAAGGTGCCAATCAGGCCGTAGGTACAGCCAGATTGGGAGCAAGTGTTTATTTTATAGGTTGTGTAGGAATGGATCCTCTCGGACAGCAGATCATGAGAAATCTTGTGAGTGAAAATGTGAATGTAGGTTTTGTTTATGAAACGGATCAGGATGCAACAGGCACGGCTTATGTTACAACATCTCACGGAAATGCTGCCATTGTAGTAGTACCTGCAGCTAACAAATACCTTAGCAAGTCACATATAGATGAGGCAGAGAAGTACTTTCATACTGCAGATCTGGTACTGGTACAGCTTGAAGTATCTATGGAAGTAGTAGAGCATACCGTTAAAAAAGCTAAACAATATGGTAAAAAAGTAGGATTGTATGCTTCCCCTGCAATGAGAGTGAGTGAAGGAGTTCTGGAAAGTGTTGATTTTATTGTGGCCAAGAGCAGTGAATTATATACTATTTTTGGAGAAGAAAAGAGAGAAGAGGTACTAAAGAAATATTTCAATAAAGTTTTTGTACGAGATGATACAAATTCAACCATTTATTTCGATGGTACAGAAATGAAGTATTACAGAAATGATAAGGATGAAATGGTATATAAAATGGGAATGGGCGATGCATTTACTTCAGGATTTGCGATAGCACTCTGTCATGGTAATTCTATTGAGGATTGTGTGAAATTCGGAAATGAAGTATCATCTAGGGTCTCAGGAGGTAAAGGTTCCCAAACAGGATTGCCAAAGATCTCAGATTTCTCTTTTTAAAGTTATTTACGACATATCAAAAGTCTGAAACTTAACATGAAAATATAAGGAAAATGTCCACTTTTATAGTGGATTTTTTCTTTTTAACCTATGGAAAAACTAATACTTACCACAGAAGACCATGTTCCTATTACAGCTCATATTTTTATACCGGAAAAAAATAATGGGAAACTCTTGCTGGTTAATTCTGCTACAGGCGTAAAACAGCAGGTTTATTTTTCTTTTGCCAGTTATTTTGCAGAACAGGGATTTACAGTTATTACCTATGACTATAGAGGAATAGGACTTTCCAAACCAAAATACATGAAAGGCTTCCAGGGTTCTATGAGAATCTGGGGCTCCAGAGACTATAAAACGCTGACTCAATATATTAAAACAACCTTTCCGGGATACAGAAAATACTGCTTAGGCCATTCTGTAGGCGCATTGATTCTTGGAATGAATGAAGATTCCGGAATGTTCGAAGAATTTATTTTTGTAGGAACACAAAATGCCTTTGTAGGAAATCTTAAAGGAATGACAAAAATTGAAGCTTATTTAGGATTTGGAATTGCCCAGCCATTAACCACTTCATTATTAGGGTATTTTCCTGCGCATTGGTTCGGGCTTGGAGAAAGTCTGCCAAAAAATTGTGCATATGACTGGAGAACCTTAATTTTAAACAAGAAATCAACCAACAGGTTGTTGGAGAAAATTGATGATTATTCTAAAAATTTAACACAGAAAGTTTTTGTAATTCGGGCTGAAGATGATATATGGCTCACGGAAAGAGGAGTATTGAGCCTATTAAACGATACCTATTCTAATCTTAAACCGACTTACAGGCTTGTGAAAACTTCGGAATCCGATAAAAAAGAAATCGGGCATGTTAATTTCTTTAGAAGCTACAACAGTAAACTCTGGGATATTATTTTAAATGAACTGATAGATAAATGAAAAGTACAATCGAGAACACAATAGCATTTGTAAAGGAAAAATTGGCAGGAGCAGAAGCGGGACACGACTGGTTCCATATTGAAAGAGTATGGAAGCTGGCCGCTAAAATAGCAGAAACCGAAAACTGCGATAAAGAAGTGGTAGAATTATCCGCACTTCTTCATGATATTGCGGATCCAAAATTTCATAACGGAGACGAGACCATTGCCCCGAAGATATCCCGGGAATTTTTGGAAAAACAGAAAGTATCTGAAGAAACCATTCAAAAGGTTTTATTTGTGATTGAAAATATTTCATTCAAAAACAGAGATCAGGCTCCCGCAGATCCACCCATTGAACTTAAAATTGTTCAGGATGCTGACCGTATTGATGCTATTGGAGCTATCGGAATAGCAAGAACATTTAACTTCGGAGGTTTTAAGAATAATCTGATGTATCATCCTGATATAAAACCCAAATTGGGAATGTCTAAAGAAGAATATAAAAAATCTAACGGAACAACAATCAACCATTTTTACGAAAAATTATTGCTTCTGAAAGACCTGATGAATACCGAAGAAGGCAAGAAAATAGCCGAAGAAAGGCATAATTATATGCTGAATTTCCTCGACCAGTTTTATAAAGAATGGAATGTGGATTAACATTCCTTTGAAAATTCTTAAATCAGTATCTTTGCAATATGGTATTTTTCATTTTTGTTATCTTTTGGGCTTGTATAATCTCTCTGTTTTTTTCTAAAATAAAATCGGGAAGAATAGCCAAATGGGCAAAACTGTTCCGGATTCTGACGGTCGTGGTTTCAATTTCCATCTTTGCATACTGGTTCATCAAAAAGAGTGCGGTGGCATTTGTGGATAACTCTGTAGGTTTGCAGGTGGTTAATAAACTTCCGCAGACCTTGGATTTTTATCTGATCAATGTAAATAAAGCAGATAAAACAATAACTCTTGTTCCTAAACATATCGGAAAGATCCGTCCGGAATATTACAGAATAGAATATCTTAAAATGGATAAGTCTGATGAATACTGGATTGTAGGTTACCTTGGAAAGAAAAATCTGGTCTATTTTTCTCAACATTCTGTTCCGAATAAGAATATTGATCAGATTGTAGAAGTGCAGAATTACATCAACCAAAGTATGAAGCTTTCTGAAGCTGCTAAAAAACAGGTGGATGCTTATAATTATGAAAATACAAAACTGGGTATCTGGATCACACTGGATTTTCTCCTTTTATTCCTTAATCTTGTATTGCTGTTGAAGAAAAATAAAAACGGATAATAAGTAACAAAAGAAACTTAATATCCGTTATATATTGCAGCTAAGGGTAATCAAGGATCTGCATAATCTGCTCCTTAAATTCCTCAGGACAGCCTTTGATCAGCTTATCTTTATTCTGTTTACTGATATCTTTAGGCTCCAGCCATTCCACATTGTTAGAGTTCAGACTGTGATTATCGTAAATCCTTTTTATGGTATGATTGTCATAAAAAATATATTCGTCACCAAGCCAGCCATTTGAGATACTGATTTTACAAATTTCCTTTTCCATGTTATTTATTTTTAAAGTATATAGTGTTTAGTGAAATACACTATACTCTAATGTATGAATTTTTCTTTAATGAAAGGTGTTTTGTCAGTATTGAATGATAAATTAAAATTAGTATATTTAAATCTTTTTGTAATTGATTTATTACTTGTTTTTTGAATAAATTCAGTTTTTTATTATTAGTTAAAAAAGTGTTCCCGTACTTTCCGTTGCCATTTTCGGAATATGAAGATCCGTTTTCCATTCCTCGTTCAGTTTTTTTATGAAATAGGCGGATAAAAGAGGAGAAGCTTTTTCAATGTTCTGGTGTACAAAGAAGTAAAGATTCTGAAGACCTTCTTTCTTCCATTTCGTTAAATGCTTCAACCAGTCATCCAGTCTTTCATAATCACTTTCTGCGTTGGCCCCCACGTATCGGATAAATGCATTGGGAGTAGTAAGGCGCATATGCAGCATATCTCTTCTTCCGGCAGTGTCTACAATAATATTTGTGATATTATGGGCTTCAAAAAGATTGCATGTTGTATTAAGAATATCTTCATCTGTAAACCATTCTGTATTTCGTAATTCTATGGCTAAAGGAACTTCTTTCGGCCATTCTTTGACAAACTTTTCGAGCCTGTCATAATCTTTTGGTTTAAAATTATCATGCAGCTGAAGGAAAGCCATTCCCAGCTTTTCATCAAAATTCATAACTGCTGAAGCAAAATGAGTAACAGGTTCTGTTACATCAATCAATCTTTTGAAATGAGAAACTGTATTGGTGATTTTTGGGAAGAATTTAAAATTTTCAGGGGTTTTCTCTTTCCATGTCTGTACCTGGTCCGGAGTAGGCATTCCGTAGAACGTAGCATTCAGTTCTATGGAATTAAACTGTGTGGAATAATAGGTAAGCTCATCCTTTGTTCCCTTCGGATAAAAACCTTTAAGGTCAGTTTTATTCCATTTGGCACATCCGATGGAAATATTTTCCAGCCCCTTTTTATTAAGGCTCAGAATTTCTCGTGTTTTAGGATGATCTTTTGGAAGTGTAAAATCTATTTTTGAAGGGTCTTCTACTTGTCCGAATTTCATATCTGTAGTTTTATAGTATTAAATAATCAATACAAATATAACCCAAAAAAATCATAGGACCTTCCAGGATGTTGGGTGAAAATAATTGAACAGAAAAATGCTGTTCATTAAGAATATTTTCAGGAAAAGTTTCCCGGAATTTATCTTTTTTATGGACTGAAATGACTTGAATTGCCTTTCTACTGCTGTTTTTTATATGAAATTATTCAAGTATACCCTAATATCCGGATTAAGTTTTTTTTAAGGAAATGTTAAACATTCTGTTACGTAATGTTAATTTTATGTTACCATACTTCATGTTTACTAGATCTAATTTTACGGCAAGTTTTTAGCGATTAAAATATGAAGAAAAAAATCATCTGTGCTTTTGCTTTACTATCATTTGGGTTTGCATTTTCACAGGAAACCAGCTCTAAAATTTTTGGAAGATTAAAAGGAATCTCTTCCGAAGTTACAGTAAAGGTAGTACACATACCTACCAATAGTACCTTTGAAACTAAAAGTAACAGCAAAGGGCAGTTTAGTTTAGATAATCTTCAGCCGGGAGGGCCATATAAAATTGAGATTTCTGACGGATCGCAGATTATTTATGAAAATCCTAATTTGCAGCTTTCTTTAGGGAGTAATGATTTGCCCGTAGTAGAAGTTGGAAATAAAGAAAAAACCATTGATGAGGTAAAAATTACTTCTAAAAAGACCAGTGTAAAATACGGAGTGGGTATCAGCCAGGCTCAGATTTCCGGTCTTCCTAATATTAACCGCGGAATTCAGGATGTAACCAAACTTGTTCCTCAAAGTGCCAATAACTCTTTCAACGGAACCAATTTCCGTTATAATAACGTTACTATTGACGGATCTATCAATAATGATGCAATTGGTTTCAGCCCTTCACTGGGAGGTCAGACAGGTACCTCTGGGATGCCTGGAAGCAGCACACGTTCCAATTCTATAAGCTTAGATGCCATTCAGGATGTACAGGTGTATATTGCTCCCTATGATGTAAAACTGGGAAATTTCCTTGGAGGAAGCATCAATGCGGTAACCCGAAGTGGAAGTAATGATGTAACCGGATCTATCTATGCTTATGGAAGAAATGCAGCTATTACCGGTCGAAATAGAGTGGGAGATAATTCTAAAATGCCAAGTGCTTTCGAAGACTTTATCTACGGTGGAAGGGTCGGATTACCAGTAGTGAAAGATAAAGTATTCCTGTTTACCAATCTGGAATATACAAAAAGAACAGATCCTGTATTTTATAATGCCAATGATCCAAATGCTCTGGTAACGGAAGGTGTAGCACAACAGATTTCCGATTTTGTACGAAATAAATATGGATTCAATGTAGGAAGCTTTAATCAGTACAATAACTTCTCTGAAAGCTCCAAGCTATTCAATAAATTAGATTGGAAAATTAATGATAAGCATACGTTATCCATCAAAAACAATACTGTATTTTCCCATGCATCCAACCTTGAAAGGGATGGTGCCAACTTCAGATTTGCGAGCATGGACTTTATTCAGAAGAATACTGCTTCTACAACGACACTTGAGCTGAAAAGCCGTTTTAATGATAAATGGAGTAATAATTTAGTAGTTGGATATTCTTCCATCCATGATTACAGAGATCCTACTTCAGGAAACTCAATGTTCCCACAGGTAGAGATTACGTATAACGGAGGAACGATCTTATTGGGGAATGACAGGGAAGCAACTGTTTTCAACATGAAACAGAAAACATTTGAAATTACGGATAACCTTACCTATAAAACAGGAAATCATACCTTCTTGCTGGGAACCCATAATGAATTGTATAATATTGATTACGGTTTTGTGAATGCCCTGAACGGAAGAATTTCCTACAAAAGTCTGAATGATTTTTTCAACAGCAATCCAGCAAGGATCAGAGGAACATATCCTTTCAACGGAGAAAGCAGACAAGCTCTTTTTGATAATCCGTATGCTCAATATAAAGTGAATCTTTTTTCTGCGTATTTACAGGATGAGATCAATTGGGGAAGAGTGAGACTGACTCCGGGAGTTCGTGTGGATTATACTGATCTTCCGAACAAGCCGCAGCTAAGTCCGCTGGTTAATAACTCTCCTCAGGATCCTAATTATGGGAATACCTATACTTATACTCCGCTTAGCCAGCTTACCAATACTTACCTTAATAAGCCGACATTATCTCCACGACTTGGATTTACCATCGATGTTACGGAAGACAGATCCATGGTGTTGAGAGGAGGTTCGGGTATTTTTGTAGGAAGAATTCCATTTGCATGGCTGGGGTATGCTTATTATAATGACGGAGTTGGTTTTGGAAGCTATGATTATAACGCTCCTACTGCGGGACAGCTTGCTGCCAACGGAGATCCACTGGTAAGTTCGAATTTCCCTAAATGGCAGAACTCCTCAAAAGTACAGGTAGACCTTATCGATAATAACTTTAAAATGCCACGCGTATGGAGAAGTTCATTAGCTTTTGATTATACTCTTGCAGGATATAAACTGACTTTGGAAGGTATTTATACAAAAGTACTGTATGATCTGAAATTCCAACAGGTGAACAAAACGGATAATGTGACGTATTACAGCTATGATGTGAATCATGAAATGCCGATCTATACAACCAACATCAACAGTAATTTTTCCAATGCTTATCTTTTATCCAATACTAAAGAAGGATATCGTTACAATTTAACTGCACAGCTTTCAAAATCATATAATTTCGGATTCAACTTCTTTGTAGCGTATACCTATGGAGATGCTAAAGATATTACCAATGGAATCAGAAACTCTATGGAAAGTAACTGGCAGATGAACCAGTCTCTGACTCCTAATGACCCTAAACTGACAACATCCAATTTTGCCATTAAAAACAGAGTGGTAGCAAATCTTGGATATGCCTTTAATATTTCAGACTCCAACAAACTATTTACCAACGTATATTTCAATGCACAGTCCGGAAATCCTTTCTCATGGGGATTTGTGAACAGTACAATCGCCAATACGGGTCAGGCGGCAGGACTTGCTTATATCTTTAAAGATGCTGCCGAAGCTGCAAAATATATTGTTCCTATAAAAGACGGAGCAGGAAATGTTGTGGTAAGTGCCCAACAGCAGATTGCAGATTATGAAAACTTTATCAACAGCAACGACTATCTGAAGTCCAGAAGAGGGAAGTTTACGGAAAGAAACGGAGATGTAACTCCTTGGAATATTCAGGCAGATATCAAAATTATGGATGAAATCAGGCTAAATCCGAAATCTAAGAGCAATATCCAAATCTCTTTAAGCATCATCAACTTCACCAATCTGTTAAATAAAAACTGGGGTAAAGTGTATTTTGTACCTAATACTTTCAACTCTACTGCAAGTGTAGGACTTACAAAAGTCGGAAACGTGGCAACAGGCCAGCCTTCAGCCGGAGATCCTACTTATAACTTTAAAACACCGGGATTACCTTACACGATCGATCAGTTTGCGTCAAGATTCCAGGCGCAGCTGGGGGTTCGATATAATTTTTAATAACTATTATATTACTTCATACAATTCTTTTTCAAAGGTTCGGATTTTCTTTCCGAGCCTTTTTGTTGTATATAAATGCTGAATGCTAAGGGATAAAATATACAAGTTATAATTATTCAACAGAAACAGGTTAAAGCCCATTTTTACAAAAGAATTCATCTATCGGTTTTAGCCCAAACACTTATTAAAATCCAAAACGACAAAAGCACCCCTTTCGGCGTGCTTTTGTAAATATAGCGTGTTTATTACTTGATTTTATGCTTCACAGCTTGAACAAGAAACGAAGTTTACCATCATTTCTTTTGATACTGAAGAACTTCTTTGGTAATAAAGTGTTTTTACTCCTTTTTTCCAAGCTTCAATATAAAGATAATTAACATCTTTTACCGGCATTGTAGAAGGAATCTGAAGGTTCAGAGATTGAGCCTGATCAATGTACTGCTGTCTCTGTGCTGCCTGAGAAATAATTTCCATTGGAGAGATCTCTTTGAAAGTTTTGAATACTGCTTTTTCTTCAGCAGTAAGCTCATTCAGATGTTGTACAGAACCATGGTTCAACATGATTGTTCTCCATGTTTCTTCGTTATCCAATCCTTTTTCTTCCAGCAATTTTGCTAAATACTTGTTCTTACGCATAAAGTTTCCTTTAGCAAGACCTGCTTTATAGTAGTTGGATGAGAAAGGCTCAATTCCCGGAGAAGTCTGTCCTAAGATCGCAGAACTTGAAGTGGTAGGAGCAATAGCCATTGTTGTGGTATTTCTTAACCCGTATCCTTTCAATACTTCCGGTTCTCCGTATATGTTGGCAAGCTCTCTGGAAGCCTGCTCAGCCTGTTCTTTGATATGTCTGAATGCTCTTGCATTGAACTGAGTTGCTTCAAAGCTTTCAAACGGAATCATATTTTTCTGTAAATAAGAGTGGTATCCTAAAACCCCTAATCCAAGCGCTCTGTGACGCATAGCAAAGTTTCTCGCTCCCTGCAGATAGTAGTTGCCTTCAGTTTTATCGATGAACTCAGATAATACCGCATCAAGGAAGTATACGGCAAGTTTTACCGCATCAGTGTCTTTCCACTCATCATATAATTCAAGGTTCATAGAAGACAGACAGCAGATGAAAGATTCTTCCATTGTGGATGGAAGCATGATTTCAGAGCAAAGGTTACTTGCATTTACAGTCATTCCCAGGTCTTTATAAACCTGAGGCTTGTTTCTGTTTACATTGTCTGTAAAGAAAATATATGGAAGTCCTTTTTGTTGGCGGCTTTCCAATACTCTTGCCCAGACTTTACGTTTTTCCATATCACCGTCAATCATATCCTGCATCCAGTAATCCGGTACACAAACTCCTGTGAACAGGTTTTGGATTGGGCTGCCGATGTCTTTGATAGATAAGAATTCTTCAATATCTCCGTGGTCAATATCTAAGTAAGCCGCAAAAGCTCCTCTTCTTACGCCTCCCTGAGAAACAACATCCATTGCTGTATCAAAAAGCTTCATGAACGAAACGGCTCCTGAAGACTTTCCGTTGTCAGTTACTGCAGTTCCTCTGTTTCTCAATTCTCCAAAATATCCTGAAGTTCCACCTCCGATTTTGGTTTGCATGATCACCTCACCCATTTTGTGGGTAATTCCTTCAATGCTGTCCGGAATGTGAACGTTGAAACATGAAATAGGAAGACCTCTCTGTGTTCCCATATTTGCCCATACCGGAGATGAGAAACTGATCCATCCTTTTGTGATCATTTCTTTGAATGCCGGCTGAAGTTCCGGTTTGTATAACCTTTTTGCAGCAGCAGTCGTGATTCTGTCGATAGCTCCGTCTACCGTTTCACCTTTCAACAGATATCCTCTGTTCAACATCTGCTCAGACTCTTCGTTGAGCCACCATATATTTGAATTTTGCTCTTCCATAGATGTTATATTTTCGAATTCCGGAATGAGGGTATCACTCCGGAATTTTGTTTTTTTGTTATATTAATTGTAAAAGTTCTACTTTGTGGGATCCGTTTAGCCCGCTTTCATCTCTTAATTTTTGAAACTCTTTAAAAGACGGAACATTCAAAACTTCATGTTGAATTTCTTCATTGATATAGTTTGAATAATGTACAAAAGTAACGCCGTCTTCTTTTACAAAAACTTTATATTCAAATGCTGACTGATCTAAGTTTTTAAAATCATTCAAAAAAATTTGAATATTTTCTTTGTTGCGTGGAACGAACTCCGGATTTACGGTATAAGATACAATTACATTAATCATTTTTTGTGTTTGTGCTTATTTTTATTTAAAAAATTATCATTCTGAAAACAGGGAACCTATTATATTATATCAGATTCTTCATATTTGTGAACTCTGGTTTATTAGTTTTCAGCTTATATTCAGAATAGCAGAACGCTAATACGATCTGTTTTGACGCTCGCTTCGCTCGCGCTTCTATTAAAACAAATCGTTTGCTGTGATACTCTTATCGTGTTTAGTGTAGTCAACAGGTCTTTTCGCGAAGAAATCATCTAATGAATTGGCAAAAACTTCTTCCTCGAACCAAACCATGGGTCTGTATTGTTCAGGAGTAATGTTGTATCTTGTTTTCATGTTGATTTTCTTCAAGCTGTCATCCACACGGTATTTCATGAAGTTTAAAAGGTCTTCTTTGGAGACATTGTCGATTTCCCCCAATTCGAAGATCCAGCTAAGGATATCACCTTCTCTTGCGATGGATTCATCTACTAACGTGTAGATATCTTCAATATCGCTGTCTGTTAATAGATCAGGTTGTTCTTCACGAATTTTGTTAATCAGATAGATTCCTGCATTAGCGTGAATTTGTTCGTCTACGGAAGTCCATGCGATGATATTGGAAACATTTTTCATGAATCCTTTAAATCTTGTGAAAGAAAGGATGATGGCAAACTGAGAAAAAAGAGAAACGTTTTCCACCAAAATGCTGAAAAGTAATAATGCAGAAACATATTCTTTAGGAGTTGCGGAATTAGCATGCTTTAAGGCATTACCAAGAAACTCGATTCTTCCTTTTACGGCAGGAATCTCAATTACGTTAAGAAATTCGTCATTATATCCTAATACCTCTAATAAACGGGAATAAGCTTCAGAATGGCGGAATTCACATTCTGCAAAAGTAGATCCTAATCCATTGAATTCCGGTTTCGGAAGGTGGTTGTATAAATTTCCCCAGAATGTCTTTACAGACACCTCGATCTGTGCAATGGCTAGCAGCGCATTTTTCACAGCATGCTTCTCATGTGGTTCCAACTGCGAATGAAAATCCTGAACATCTGCAGTAAAGTCCACTTCCGAATGTACCCAGAACGATTTGTTGATCGCCTCTACGAATTGAAGAACCTCCGGGTATTCAAATGGCTTATAACTTACTCTTTTATCAAAAATTCCCATATTAAATATCTTTATAATTAAATAATTTAGATCTCTGTGGATAACGTTCAGGAAATACTTAACTTTTTGTTTATCTGGCAATTGTGGATTAAAGTTATTCACGCCTGCCAATTCATATTTCTTGTAAAGAACTAATGACAAAGTTCGAAAAAAAGAACTGATTTTAAAAGAGGTAAATACTAATCGACTGACTTTTAGCCGGAAAAGTTTTCCACATTTACATGAAAGGGGCTCGAATAATAGGCTAGACCACAATATTGAGGATAAATGTATGGAAATACGAAGTTACCGTTAAACAAAATTCTATAAAGTATTATAAATAAAGGATTAATTTGTTAAACAAAAAAATATTTGAATAAATTTTTATTATTGTAACAATTTGAAAATATCATCTACTTATTGGGTATAAAACATACATCACTTAATGTTAGTAATTCAGGATTTAAATAAGTCATACGATACAGGCAAAAGCAAGCTTCATGTTCTCAAAGGAATTAATCTGAATATTTCTGAAGGGGAGTTTGTTTCTATTATGGGAAGTTCCGGTTCCGGAAAGTCTACACTTCTTAATATTATTGGTATTCTGGACGAAAAAGATTCCGGAACCTATGAGCTGGATGGAGTTCCTATCGAACATTTATCAGAAGTAAAAGCTGCAGAATACAGAAGTAGATTTTTAGGATTTATTTTTCAGTCTTTTAATCTTATCAATTATAAAACGGCTTTGGAAAATGTAGCACTTCCTCTGTATTATCAGAATGTACCGAGAAAAGAGCGAAATCAGAAAGCAATGGAATATCTTGAAAAAGTGGGACTGGCACAATGGGCTAATCACCTTCCAAGTGAGCTTTCAGGAGGGCAGAAACAGAGAGTAGCCATCGCAAGAGCCCTGATTACAAATCCGAAAGTAGTATTGGCGGATGAGCCTACCGGAGCATTGGATTCCAAAACGACTCATGATATTATGAAACTACTTCAGGATATTAATAATGAAGGAAAGACCATCATTGTTGTAACCCATGAACCCGATGTTGCCGCCCAAACGAAAAGAAATGTAGTGCTGAAGGATGGGATTATTGAGAGTGATGAGTTTATTAAGCAGATTGTGCTGTAGATTAGTTAATTTGAAAATGAGATAATTTGAAAATTTAATGGATTTGTTTTTAATCTTTACATTTTTCAATCTTTAAATATCAATAAAAAATGTTTGACCTAGATCGTTGGCAGGAAATATTCAGTTCTATCCGGAGTAATGTACTTCGGACGGTACTTTCAGGGTTTACAGTAGCTTTGGGACTGTTTATTTTCATAGTACTTTTCGGAATTGGAAAAGGACTTCAGAATGCTTTCTCTGAAGGGTTTTCAGGTGATGCTAAAAACCTGATTTCCATTACTACAGGAAAAACTACATTGGCTTATAAAGGGTTACAGTCAGATCGAAATGTTACATTGAATAACAGTGATTATGATTTTCTTATTAACGCCGATAAGAAAAATGTAGGAGCTTCCAGTCCCCGATATAATGCCAGTTTAATGGTGAAGTATGGAAAAGAGAGTGGCGTTTATCAAGTACATGGAGCGGAACCTGGTGAACAGATCATTGAAAATCGAAAGATGATTGATGGAAGATATATCACTCCGCGAGATCTGGAAGGAAAACAAAATGTTGCCGTAATTGGTAGAATGGTTCAGAGAGACCTTATCAAGAATGGAAGCCCCGTTGGAAAAGAACTGGATATCAATGGAACGATGTTTAAAGTGGTGGGCGTATTTTCCGATGATGGAGGAGACTGGGATGAAAGACATATTACCGTTCCTATTACCACTTTACAGCAAATGAAAAAAGGTTCTGATACCGTAAGTATAGCCTACATCACGTACAGTGACAAACTGACACCTGATCAGGCTATCAAATACGGAGATGAACTGAAAGATAAATTAAAAGCAAGGAAAAGTGTTTCTCCTGACGATGAAAATGGAGTCCGTGTATGGAACAATGCTAAAAATATGAATGATACATTCACATTTATGGCGGTTCTTACAGCAATTGTTGGATTTATCGGACTAGGAACATTGCTGGCCGGGATCATTGGGATCAGTAATATCATGGTTTATATTGTAAAAGAGAGAACCAAGGAGATTGGAGTACGAAAAGCGATTGGCGCAAAACCAAGCGGAATTGTAGGTCTGATTGTTCAGGAAAGTGTCGTGATTACCGTGGTGTCCGGGCTTGTTGGAGTTGGAGTAGGTGTCCTTACATTAAACCTTATTGGGAACAGTCTTGAAGAATTCTTTATTAAAAGTCCAAGTGTGGGCTGGGGTGCCATTGTTATGGCATTTATTGCCCTGATTTTTTCGGGGTTGATTGCAGGATTTGTACCGGCATACAGAGCTTCAAGAATTAAACCGATTGAAGCACTGAGAACGGAATAGTGAAAAGGCTAAAAGGCAAAATTGCGAAATAGTAAAAAGGCTAAGGAAGCTGATAGGCTGAGATGGCTAAGAAATAAAAAGAATAAAAGGGGTATGTAAAGTACTCATGGTTTAAACTTATAACTCAGAAAGGTGAATATCATATTTAAAAAAGACACGTGGCAGGAGATCTATTATTCATTGAGGAATAATAAACTCCGAACATTTCTTACCATGATCGGCGTAGGATGGGGGATGTTTTTATATGTAAGCCTTCTGGGTGCGGCAAAAGGGATGGAGAATGGTTTTGATAAATTATTTTCCGGTTTTGCAACTAATTCAATTTTCCTGTGGGCACAGAAAACTTCTATTCCCTATGAAGGATTTCCTAAAGGAAGAGAAGTTCACCTGAACTTAACCGATATGGAAATGCTGAAAAGAAAAGTAACAGCCATAGATTATATATCGCCGCAAAATGCAAGAGGAAGCTTTACTGGAACTCCTGGAGAAGCAATGTCAAGAAACGGGAAAAATGGTACCTATTCGCTTACAGGAGATTATTCTGTGGGGAATAAAATTTCAGAAAAGAAACTCATCTTCGGGCGCTATATCAATGATGCAGATGTTTCAGGGAATAAAAATGTGGTGGTCATAGGAGAAGAGATTTATAAAAATTTCTTTGACTCTAAGAAAAAAGAAAACCCAATAGGAAAATCTATCAATATTAAAGGTTTATTCTTTAATGTAATTGGGGTTTTCCGTGTGAAAAAAGGGGGTGGATTTGAAAACGATCAAACGGCTTTTATCCCACTTTCCACTTATACAAAAATGTATAATGCAGGAGATCAGATTGATATGTTTGCCATTGTAAGTAAGCCTAATGCTAACGTTAATTCAGTGGAAGAAGATGTAAAACAGGTTTTAAAAACAAAGAATAAAGTATCTCCTGAAGATACCAATGCTTTCGGAAGCTTCAATCTTGGGAAAGAATTTAAAAAGCTGACAGGCTTTCTAACAGGAATGCAGCTGCTAACCATTATTGTGGGTACGCTTACTATTCTTGCAGGAGTTATTGCGATTTCGAATATCCTTTTGATCACGGTAAAAGAAAGAACCAAAGAAATCGGGATCCGAAGAGCATTGGGAGCAAAGCCGGCTGAGGTAAGAAATCAAATCTTGCTGGAAAGTGTTGTCATTACACTCTCTTCAGGATTAATAGGATTTATGTCCGGAATTTTTGTCTTGATGATTCTCAATGCTGTAACTCAGGGACAGGACTCGTTTCCATTTTATAATCCGAGCGTGAATTATGGAAACGTATTTGCCGCGATGGCTGTAATGGTGATTTTAGGACTGGTTATCGGGATGATACCAGCACAGAGAGCCGTGAAAATTAAACCTATTGAGGCATTAAGAACAGAATAATTAATTTGAAAATGAAATAATTTGGAAATTTGAAAATGAAGATGATCAGTCTAAAGTAAAGGATTAATCTTTTAGTTTTTAAATCTTTCAATCTTTAATAAAAAATAAACTATACATATGAAAAAGAAATTCACTTGGAAAAAAGCCATTTATATAGTGTTGGGGCTTTTATTTGCAGTGGCATTATTCTCAGGGCTTGGCTATTTTATAAAATCTAATTCTAAAGAAAGCGAAGCTTTCCTTACCCGTAAGCCTACCGTTCAGAATATGGATGATAAAGTAATGGCTACAGGGAAAATCGTACCCAAAGAAGAAATTGAAATTAAACCCAATATTGCGGGAATCATAGAAAAAATCTTAGTAAAAGAAGGAGATAAAGTAGAAGCAGGACAGTTAATTGCTACCGTAAAAATCGTTCCAAGCATCTCCGAAGTAAATGCTGCTCAGCAGGAAGTTCAGAATGCACAGATTCAGATCAGTAATGCACAGATGAATGTAGGGAATATGCAAAAGCAGTTTGAAATGCAGGATAGACTATACAAGCAGGGTGTAGCATCAAAACAGGAATTTCTTAATTCTCAACAACAATTATTTTCTCAGCAGCAGACTTTAAAAAATGCTCAGCAGCAATTAAATACAGCTCAAAAAAGATTGCAGATTGCAAAAACAGGAGCAACTCCTGAACTTAAAGGACAGGGGCTGGCTACTACCGAGATTCGTTCCAAAGCTTCAGGTACCGTACTTGAAGTTCCTGTAAAACCGGGAAGCCAGGTGATTGAAGCCAATAACTTCAACGCGGGAACTACCATCTGTTCTGTTGCAGACCTCAATGCATTGATCTTTAAAGGAGAAATTGATGAAGCACAGGCCGGGAAACTAAGCCAGGGGATGGATATGAACATCGTGATCGGAGCTCTTCAAAATAAAACTTTCCCTGGGAAATTGACAATGATTGCCCCTAAAGGAAAAGATAATGCAGGAACCATTAAATTTCCGGTAGAAGGAAATGTATCCAATCCTAATAATGAATACATCAGAGCAGGTTTCTCTGCCAACGGAGAAATTGTATTAAGCTCTCAGAAAAATGCATTGCTATTGGATGAGTCTTTAGTTCAGTACGAAAAGAAGCAAGGGAAAGATGTTCCATTCGTAGAAGTAAAACAAAAGGATGGGAAATTTAAGAAAGTATATCTGAAGCTTGGAGCAAGTGATGGTATCAATGTTCAGATTCTTCCGGGGTCAGAAATTACAAAAGACTCTGAAGTGAAAGTTTGGAATCCTTCTGATAAAGACAAAGAAGAATTGAAAGAAAAATCTAAGACAAAATAATAAACTTACACTATACACTTTAAACTGTAAATCCCGGAGGAATTGTTCTTCGGGATTTTTTTATTAAATTATTAGGTTAAATATATTAAATTGAAAGATGGTTTAAATAAATGTTGAATATTTGATTACATTTGATCATATTTTAATAAAAAATGTGCAGATACGCAGGGAAAACCTATAAATCACATTATGCCTGCTTTAAATGTAGAAAAGCATTTAAGCAGCCGGATGCAGACGATATTTTACGAAGGCTTAGAAAAGAAAAAGTATATCATGAACCTGATGGAAAATCAATTCGTAGGATAGGATATGTATTTACAAAAACAGAAACAGAAGAGCTGCAAAAAATTGTTTCAGAAATTGAAAATAGAACGATAAAATGTCCCGAATGCAGTAATATAATGGCTGATCTTGGGAAAGATTTCAAGGCTCCTAAAAAAACGGCAATCAAAGAATGGAAAATTATAGAAGGTCTTTTTAAAACAGGAAAATGCTTTCATACATGTGGTTGTGAGGGCATAGGCTATATCCCCAAAAGCCCTGGCGACTATAAAATTTATTTGAAAACCATGTTGCAGAGCTATCAGGAATCTTTGATCTCCTGTCAGAATAAACCTATAGAGACGTTTCCAGATAAAAATGAGGAGATCAATTATTGGTCAGACAAAATTCTCAAGATAAAAACAGAAATTATTGAGAATACATTCGAAAAAAGCATAACAATGTAATATAAATGAGATTTAAAGTGTCTTAATTTTAAAATTCAAACTATACCTCCATGAAAAAAGACTATTGGATTCTGTTTCTTTTTATCATTGCAAAGTTTGCTCTCCAATACTCACTGATTAGCCCGGAGTATGAACTTCACAGAGATGAATACCTGCATCTTGATCAGGCCAATCATCTTGCGTGGGGATATCTCTCAGTTCCTCCCGTCAATTCATGGCTGGCCTGGATGATTAAAATATTAGGAAATTCCATATTTTGGGTTAAATTTTTTCCAGCTTTATTCGGAGCTTTGACCATTGCACTGGCCTGGGAAATTGTTGAAGAACTCAAAGGAAGCTTATTTGCTAAAATACTTGCCGCTTCAGGTATTCTTTTTTCGGTACTCCTTCGGGTCAATATGCTGTTTCAGCCAACGTCTTTAGAAATCTTTCTATGGCTGTTTCTTTACTATAGTTTGATTAAATATTGTAATTCCCAAAAAGTAAAATGGATATACATAGGTGCAGTCATTTTTGGAATAGGGATACTAAATAAATACAATATTGCTTTTTCTTTATTAGGACTTATTCCCGCATTATTATTAACAAAGCAAAGAAAGATTTTTGTGCAGTCTCATGTGTATTGGGCCGCACTTTTAGCTTTAATTATTATTTTTCCTAATCTCCTCTGGCAGTATCAGAATCATTTTCCGGTTATTCATCATATGAAAGAGCTTTCAGAAAAACAGCTTGTTCATGTAGATAGGATGGATTTTATGAAATCTCAGATATTATTCTTTATTGGAACTGCCTTTGTAATTATTGCAGGCTGGGGTGCATTATTGTTGTATAAACCTTTTGAGAAATTCAGATTTTTCTTTTGGAGTTATCTCATTACGATCACTTTATTTTTGTTTTTTAAAGCAAAAGATTATTATGCAATAGGGCTCTATCCCGTGTATATTGCTTTTGGATCCGTTTTTCTTGGTAATCTATTTGAAAATGGGTGGAAGAGATTTTTGAAACCTGTCAGCATTCTCATTCCTATACTCTTATTTATTCCTTTGTATAGTGTAGCCTTTCCCAACAAAAGTCCCCAATATATTGAATCCCATCAGGATCAGTATAAGAAATTCGGACTGCTTCGCTGGGAAGATGGAAAAGATCATCCTTTGCCGCAGGATTTTGCTGATATGCAAGGCTGGAAAGAGTTGGCTCAGAAAGTTGATAAAGAATATTCCAAACTGTCCAAGTCTGGAAATACTATGGTGCTATGTGATAATTACGGACAGACCGGAGCTATTAATTATTATTCGAAAGCTGGAGTAACAGCAATGTCATTTCATGCAGACTATATTAATTGGATAGATTTAAGTAAAAAATATAAAAATGTTATCAGGGTAAAAGATGCGTCTGAAGCAGGAAAAGAACTTAAAGAATCCGGATCTTTCTTTGAAGTTTCAGAGTTAAAAGATTCCATTACCAACCCATATGCAAGAGAAAGAGGGACGGCAATTTTCAGCTTACAAGGAGCAAAAGTAGATATCAATAAAAGAATTCAGGATGAAATTGATGAGATTAAAAATGAATGGAAGTAGCAAGATAGAAAAACGATAATTGATTTAAAATATCAAGGAAATAGAAATTCGTTATTGCAATAATGTTGCGTTATTGGATTTTATGTTAACTTTGAACTATCAACTATCAACTATCAACTATCAACTGAACTATGGAAAACAAAAACTTTGATGTCATTATAATCGGAGGTAGCTACTCAGGATTATCTGCGGCAATGGCGTTAGGAAGATCATTAAGAAATGTCTTAATCATCGATAATGGAAAGCCCTGTAACAGGCAGACTCCTCATTCACACAATTTCATTACTCATGATGGAAGAACTCCGAAAGAAATTGCCAGCCTGGCAAAAAAAGACTTGGAAAAATATAATACGATTCGGTTTCACCAAGATAAGGCTGTAAAAGTATCACAACATAATGACGGGTTTGAAGTTGAAACAGAAGCCGGTGAAGTGTTCTCTGCTAAAAAGCTGATTGTGGCTACAGGGATAAAAGACATTATGCCGGATATTCCGGGGTTTGCAGAATGCTGGGGGATTTCCGTGCTGCATTGTCCTTACTGCCATGGTTATGAAGTGAAAAATGAAGCAACAGGTATTCTTTCTAACGGAGACATGGCTTACGAATTTTCAAAACTTATTTTTAACATGACAAAAGATCTTACCCTTTTTACTAATGGAAGAGCTAATCTTTCTGATGAGCAGAGAGAAAAATTGAAAGGAAATAAGATCAATATCAATGAAGATGAAATTGAAAGTATTGAACATGAAAATGGACATCTCCATAAAATGATCTTTAAAAATGGAAACTCTGTTGCATTGAAAGTTTTGTATGCGAAAATTCCTTTTGAACAAAATATCAACGTCGAAAATCTAGATTGTGAAATTACAGAGCAAGGGTTTATTAAAGTAGATGCTATGCAGAAAACTACAACACCGGGAGTTTTTGCCTGCGGAGATAATGTAACAATGATGAGGTCTGTAGCCAATGCCATTGCACAAGGAAATTTTGCCGGGGCAATGGTGAATAAAGAACTTTCGGATGAGGTATTTTAATGAATTATTTCAGCGAAATTTGAAGGCTGTAAAATAAAATTTACTTTTTTAATCATTTCATTGTTTGGTGTTTAAAAATCATTTTTCCAATACAGGAATCTCAGCGAAAATTCCGTACATTTGGGGAGAAAATTTCAAAAACTAAAAGTAAAATGGATATTATTTTCGACCTGATTGAAAAGGAAAGACAAAGACAAACCCATGGATTGGAGCTTATTGCATCAGAAAATTTCGTTTCTGAAAATGTAATGAAAGCAATGGGAAGTGTACTGACAAACAAATATGCTGAAGGATATCCCGGGAAGAGATATTACGGAGGATGTGAAGTAGTAGACGAGGTTGAAACTCTGGCTATCAACAGAGCAAAAGAACTTTTCGGAGTAGACTATGTGAATGTTCAGCCCCATTCCGGTTCTCAGGCGAATGCAGCCATTTATCTTGCAGTTTTAAAACCAGGTGATAAAATTATGGGGATGGACCTTTCAATGGGAGGACACCTTACTCACGGTTCTGCCGTGAATTTTTCTGGTATTCAGTATAACGTAGTTTCTTACGGAGTTCAACAGGAAACAGGTCTTATTGATTATGATCAAATGAGAGAGGTTGCTTTAAGAGAAAAACCAAAAATGCTGATCGCAGGTTTCTCTGCCTATTCAAGAGATCTTGACTATGCTAAGTTCAGAGAAGTTGCTGATGAGATCGGAGCAACACTTTGGGCAGATATCGCACACCCGGCTGGTTTAGTAGCAAAAGGATTATTAAATTCGCCATTTGAGCACTGTCATGTAGTAACTACCACTACTCATAAAACCCTGAGAGGACCAAGAGGAGGTATGATTATGATGGGGAAAGATTTCGAAAATACATATGGCCACAAAACGCCAAAAGGAGAAATCAAAATGATGAGCCAGGTGTTGGACGGAGCCGTATTCCCAGGTATTCAGGGAGGTCCGCTGGAGCATGTGATTGCCGGTAAAGCTGTGGCTTTCGGAGAAGCTTTGGATGGGCAGTTCGAAACTTACGCAAAACAAGTTAAAGCAAACGCTCAGGCATTATCAAAAGCAATGATCAACAGAGGTTTTGATATCGTAAGCGGTGGTACAGATAATCACCTGATGCTGGTTGACCTTAGGAATAAAGGAGTGAACGGAAAAGAAACAGAAAAAGCATTGGTACTTGCTGATATTACTTGTAACAAAAACATGGTTCCTTTCGATGATAAATCACCATTTACAACATCAGGTATCAGATTGGGAACAGCTGCTATTACTACAAGAGGACTTAAAGAAAATGATATGGATACTATTGCAGGTTTAATCTCTGAAGTAGTAGACAATATTAAAAATGAAGAGGTTCTTACATCAGTAAGAAAGAAAGTTAATGAATTAATGGAAGGTAAGGCTTTATTCAATTATTAATTAAGCATTACCATATAATATAAAGAATGGGCTCAAGCTCATTCTTTTTTTTTACAGATTGTACAGATGGAAAAGAAATCTTTTAGTTTCGAAGAAATTAAACAGAAACTGGTTAACTATTGTGTATATCAGGACCGCTGTCATGCAGAAGTAGAGCAGAAGATGAGAGAATTTCTGCTGATTGATGAAGCAAAAGAAGAAATTATCCTGTTTTTGCTGAAAGAAAACTTTTTGAACGAAGAAAGATTTACCCGAAGCTATATCCGAGGCAAGTTTTATATCAAACACTGGGGGAAGAATAAAATTAAAATGAATCTGAAACAGAAACAGATCTCTGAAAGGCTGATCAATTCATGCTTTGATGAAATTGATGATTCAGATTATGAGAAAACAATCAGAAAAATTTTTGAAGATTACTGCTCCAGGCTATCAGGAGTGAAGGAATATCAAAAAAAAAACAAGGCTATAAAATATTTAATGGGTAAAGGTTTTGAGTATGAGAAAATAAATGATACTTTTGACTGAAATATTAAAAAAACTTGAAAAATGGAAAACCAGATCACAATAAGAAACTGTCAGTTTGTTAAAAAGATTGATAAATAGATATTTAATACTTATTTTTAAAAATAAAGCAGCCGTAATAAAGGATTCTTACTAATAAATATCACCTTTTAAAGAGTTTTTATGGTATGGTTTTTGCCGGTAAGCTTTCCTGTATCAGATGAAATTGTTGGATTTCACAGATAACGCCATCAAATTTATTTTTGATTTCAATATATTGAGATAAATTTATTTATTTTTGCATGATTGTATCGGAGTTATCTTTGATCGGGTGATTAAATATTACATTTTAATTAAATATGGACACAAATACAGACAATGTACAATTCTCTTAGAAAAAAATTATTTGGAGGGGATAATGTTGTCAATCTCTCAGACGTAAGATATCTTCCTAGATGGATAATACTTATAATAGATATTATTATTCTGGTTATATCCCTGTTTCTTTCTACTTACATTATCGAGAAAATAACCAAGCAGGAGTTTATTTATCATGAAGATAAAAGCGTGATATTTGCCTTTATTATTCTGGTAAATACAGCTTTTATGTATGTCTTTAAGACTTATGCGGGAATTATTCGTCATTCTACATTTATAGATTTATTCAAACTTCTGATATCCTGCTTTTGTACCATGCTGGCGGTGGGAACAATCAATATGTTTTATTTCTGGACTACCGGAGGTAAGTTCATTCTGACTCCTTATCTGGTATTGTATTTTGTGATTTCATTTATGGGGCTATTCCTTTTCAGATTATATGTAAAAGAATTTTTCCATATTGTAAGAGAATACAGAAGGAGCGCACTGAAAAAAAGAATATTGGTTTTAGGAATTGATGAGCAGTCGATCGCCATAGCCAGAGCTATTCTTGATAATCCTAGTCTTCCGTATCAGGTAGTAGGGTTTCTTACCCAGCGAACAGACTCAAAAAGAGCCTCTTTATTGGGAAAACCTATCTATGAAAAGAAAAAAATAGAAGAACATACTAAAGAAGATCTTATTATTGATGGTGTTCTTATTGTAAAAGAAATGATGGCTAGAGATGAAGTAAATTCCTGGGTGAATTTGTTTCTGGAAAAAGATCTTCATGTTTTAAAAGCACCATCTGTACAAAAGCTAAGAGACAGTGATTTGGGAGGATCTATTAGGACACTTCAGATAGAAGACCTTTTGAATAGAAAGCCTATTAAAATCCAAAACGAAAAAGTAAAGAGCAGACACTATGATAAAACGGTGTTGGTAACTGGAGGTGCGGGATCTATTGGAAGTGAAATCGTGAGACAGGTTTCTAATTTTAATCCTTCTCTGATTGTGGTACTCGATCAGGCAGAAACACCACTTTACGAAATAGAACTTGAAATGAGAGAAAAATTTCCTCACATTGCTTTCAAGTTTGTTTTGGGGGATGTCTCCAATCAGCATAGAATGGAATCTTTGTTCCAGATGTATAACTTCTCAATGGTTTACCATGCGGCAGCCTATAAGCATGTCCCTTTGGTTGAAGAAAACCCACATGAAGCAATCTTTGTCAATATATTAGGATCGAAAATTGTTGCAAGATTATCCAGCAAGTATAAAGTAAACAGATTTGTAATGGTGTCTACAGATAAAGCTGTAAATCCTACCAATGTAATGGGAGCTTCAAAACGTGCTGCCGAACTCTTTGTACAGTCACTTCAGAATGTAGATGGAAATGTTACCAAGTTTATCACAACAAGATTTGGAAATGTTTTGGGGTCTAACGGCTCTGTGATTCCTCACTTTAAAAAACAGATTGAAGCAGGTGGTCCTGTAACGATTACCCATCCGGATATTGTAAGGTATTTCATGACAATTCCTGAAGCCTGTGAACTGGTTCTTCAGGCTGGAACCATGGGTGAAGGAGGGGAGATCTTTGTCTTTGATATGGGAGAACCGGTTAAAATTCTTGATCTGGCGAAAAGAATGATTAAATTATCAGGTTTTGAACCTAATATTGATATTAAGATAATCTATACAGGATTAAGACCCGGTGAGAAACTGTATGAAGAGCTTCTAAGTGATGATGCAAAAACACTTCCTACACATAATGAAAAAATCATGGTCTCTAAAGATCCGTCAATGGGATTTGAGGAAATAGACTCACTAACCAAACAAATCACTAAAGCATCTTTAAGAAGAGATAAAGTGGAAGTGGTAAGAATTTTGAAAACAATAGTTCCAGAATTCCGGAGTAATAATTCCATATATGAAGCTCTGGATAAATAGAAAAAATATAAATGTATATTTGTACAATTTTAAAATATAATGAGAGGTAAAATATTGACACTAGTACTGGCATCGTCTTTGGTTGTTTCCTGTAAAGTCAATCCCAATGCTAAGAACGATTTAAATTATATGCAGAATATAGAGCAAGTGGCCATCAGTGCTTCTGCTAAGAATTCTGTCAACACAATTCAAGTGGGGGACCAGCTTATCATCCTGATCACTGCGAAGGATATGGATGTTGTAAAACCTTTTAATCAGAATTATTCTTCATCAGAGCTTATCCAAACTAACGCTACAGCAGGAGGGAATACACCTAACCAAGGAGCCACTACATTGGCTGGACCTAGCTATATTGTAGATGCCAATGGAGATATAGATTTTCCTGTGTTGGGAAGACTGAGTACTTCAGGGAAAACTTTAGTAGAATTTAAAGACGAGTTGAGAACAAGAATGACAAAATATGTTATTAATCCAACAGTCAATGTTAAACTTGCTAATTTTAAAGTTACTGTATTAGGTGAAGTCAATAGACAGGGAGATTATACTGTAGTGAACGGGCAGGCTACGATTCTGAATGCTCTGGGGCTTGCTGGTGATTTGACGCAGTTCGGAAAAAGAGAAGATGTTTTGGTAATTAGAACTGAAAATGGAGAAGTTACCCATGGACGTGTAAACCTTCAGGATGCCAATTTAATCAACTCTCCTTACTATAATCTGAAACAAGGTGATGCCATAATTGTTTCTTCTAATAAAGTAAGAGATCTTACCTCTAAACAAAACCCAAATACAACTCTTTATCTTACAGCAGCATCTATTGCAGTAACGGCAATAGCAGTAGTAATAAGTTTATTTAAGAAATAAAAAATTAATGAGCAGCCAACAGTCTTCCCCATCTTTAGAAGTAGAAAATAATTCAAACAATATTGATATTAATGAAATAGTAAGGCCCTATTTACGGAAATGGCCATGGTTTATACTTAGTGGCCTGATAGCTTTGATTATAGGATATGTTTCATTAACATTTATGACTCCAATTTACAATGTACAAACTACAGTACTAGTAAAAGATGCGAAAAACTCATCATTGCCGATGAATAGCGAGATAGGAGTGCTTCCTGATTTTTCAGGTTTTGGAGGCCTAAAGACTAATAGTATAGCCAATGAAATTGAGATACTTAAGTCTAAAAAATTGATGCGAGATGTTATCATTAATAAAAATCTCCAGGTCGATATTTTTACAAAATCTAAGCTTAGAAAAATCGAATTGTATAAAGAAACTTCTCCAATTGAAGTTAAGGTTATCAATGAAAAACCAAGTAAAAAATCCCTTAATGTTGTTAAACTAAAAATAGAAGGGAATAAGGTTACAGTAAACCTGGGTAAGTCTCATAAAGAGATAGTTACCACATATGGTAAGACGATTGGACTTCCTTTTGCTAATATAATCATTACAAAAAATCCCAAGTATAATTCTACTGCGGTAAATGAAGGAGACATAAATAATTTAGAACTTTATATTTCAACTATAGAGAATAAAGTAAGTCTTTTGCAAAAGGTTCTTGGGGTAAACTTAATTAACAAAGAGGCAACTGTATTGAAACTAGAGATGAGTTATCCGCAGATTTCAAAAGCAGAAGACATTCTTAACACTTTAGTAATTGCTTATAATAATGATGCTATTTTGGATAAAAATTCTGAATCCAGAAAAACATTAGATTTTATTGAAGATAGAATTAAGAAACTTACAGGGGAATTAGGAGATGTAGAAAATGAGAAAGAGACCTTTAAATCAAAAAATAAACTTACGGATCTTGAGACAGAGGTTAAAATTGATTTACAAAGTTCAGCTTCTGCAAAAGCAAAACAATTAGATGTAGATGCACAACTTGAATTAACGAATTCATTAATTGGATTTGTGTCCAAACAAGGCCAATATCAGGCCTTGCCGTCTAACGTAGGACTTAATAATCCAGAAGCAACTTCAGGAATTTCAACCTATAATCAAATGATTTTGCAAAGGAATAGATTACTTGAATCTGCAACAACTGAAAATCCAGCTGTAGTAGATATTACAAAACAAATTAATGTAATGCGTAATTCTATTGTACAAAGTTTACAAAGAAATAGAGAAGGATTAGAACTTGCCAGAAATGAATATCTTGGAGAACAAAACAAAGTTTCCGGAAAGATTTCCAGGCTTCCATCTATTGAAAAAATATTCAGAGGTATTGAAAGACAACAGCAGATTAAAGAGAATCTTTATTTGCTATTGCTACAGAAAAGAGAAGAAACAGCTATTGCTCAGTCTATTAATGCTCCAAAGGCAAAGGTGATAGATGTAGCCTATGCTTCTCCTATTCCAGTAGCTCCAAAGAAGAATATAATCCTTATTATTGCATTATTATTAGGGCTTTTAATTCCCTTTATCATAATTTATTTATTACAGCTTTTCAATAATAAAGTTGTTTCTAAACATGATCTTGAGAAACTTATTCAAGTACCTGTAATTGCAGAATTACCAAGTCTTGAAAAAGGTGATTCTGAAATTGTAAAAGTAAATGATATTACTCCTATGGCAGAAGCCTTTAGAATTCTTATTACCAATATGAATTTCATGCTTCCAAAGGATAAAACTGGTGGAAAAGTGGTGTTTGTAACGTCAACGGTAAAAGGAGAGGGTAAAACATTTACATCCGTAAATTTAGCTTTGACATTGGCTAATCCTAAAAAGAAAGCGATCATTATCGGTTCTGATATCAGAAACCCGCAGTTGCAAAGATATAACCCTGCAAGAAAAGGCTTAATTGGTCTTACAGAATATCTTTATTCTGATGATACCAAAATGGAAGATATCATTCATGTTTCATCTTTCAACCCATATCTGGATGTAATTTATTCTGGAATGATTCCGCCAAACCCAACAGAACTATTGTCTAATGGGCGTTATGAAGCATTATTAGATGAACTTAAGTCCAAATATGACTACATCATTTTAGATACTGCACCATTGCTTCTTGTTACAGATACATTCCTTATCGCAGATTTATCTGATGTTACAATTTATGTCTCCAGATCTAAATATACAGAAAAGCCATTATTAGAGTTCGCAAGGACAAATATTGAACAAAAGAAGATCCGAAATGTTGGATTCGTACTTAATGATGTAAACAGAGAAAACTTAGGATACAGTAATAAATACGGTTACGGTTATAATAATCAGGTAGAACAAACACTATTTCAAAAAATAAAAAATAAACTTTTTAGTTAATAATGAAAACTTATAAAATAGCAGTTATTGGACAAGGATATGTAGGGCTTCCGCTATCACTGGAATTTGCATCTCATTACCCTGTATTAGGATTTGATATCAATGCACAGCGTGTTGAACAGCTTAATGACGGACATGATATTACTCTTGAAGCAGACCTTGATAAACTGAGCAGCGGCCTTGAAAGATTTAAAGAATCAAATGGAACTATTGGATATAGATCTACCAGCCAGCTTTCTGAAATTTCAGATGCAAATGTTTTTATTGTAACTGTTCCTACACCTATCGATAAATATAACGCACCGGATCTTAACCCTTTAATCTCTGCATCAAAAATGTTGGGAGAAATTATCAAGAAGGGAGATATCATTATTTATGAATCTACTGTTTTCCCAGGATGTACAGAAGAAGAATGTGTTCCGGTTCTGGAGAAATATTCCGGACTGAAATTCAATGAAGACTTTTTTGTAGGGTATTCCCCTGAAAGAATCAATCCGGGAGATAAAGTAAATACGCTTACCAGTGTAAAAAAAGTGACTTCAGGATCTACAGAAGAAATAGCAGAAGAAGTAGATCATCTTTATAAAAAAATTATTACAGCAGGTACGCACAAAGCACCTAGTATTAAAGTAGCAGAAGCTTCAAAAGCTATTGAAAATGCACAGAGAGACGTTAACATCTCTTTTGTTAACGAGCTTGCATTGATCTTCGATAGAGTGGGTATTGATACCAACGACGTATTGGAAGCTGCAGGAACAAAATATAACTTCCTTAAATATAAACCGGGATTAGTAGGGGGCCACTGTATTTCAGTAGATCCATATTATCTCGCACATAAAGCCGAACAGCTGGGATATCACCCGGACGTTATCTTGTCTGGAAGAAGAGTAAATGATTCAATTGCGAAATTTGTTGCCTCTAAAGTAGTGAAACTTCTTATTGCAAAAGGAGGAGTGATTAAAGATTCAGAAGCTCTGATTTTAGGAGTTACCTTTAAAGAGAACTGCCCAGATGTAAGAAATACAAAGGTGGTAGATATTTACAGAGAACTTTCAGATTATGGAGTTAATGTAGATATTTATGATCCTTGGGCAAGCAAAGAAGAAGTGAAGCATGAATATGATATTAATATTCTTGATGCACTTATCGAAGGAAAAAAATATGATTCACTGATCATTGCTGTTTCCCATAACGAATTCCTTGAAATGGATCTGAATACCCTGAAAAAAGATAATGCAGTGGTATTCGATACCAAAGCATGTTTAGACAGAAATTTGGTAGACGCAAGACTATAATAGAGAATGAATTATGATATTGTAATCGTTGGTGCAGGTTTAGTGGGATTGGCTACCGCTTATCAGGCTAAACTTAAAAATCCTGATTCTAAGATCCTTATTTTAGAAAAAGAAAAAGATGTTGCATTACATCAGTCTGGGCATAACAGTGGAGTAATTCATAGCGGAATATATTACAAGCCGGGAAGCCTTAAAGCTACAAACTGTATTGAAGGCTATCATTCGGTGATTGATTTTGCAGAAAAACACGGGATCAGATATGATTTATGTGGTAAGATTATTGTAGCTACTTCGCAGGAAGAACTTCCGCTGCTTGATAATATCTACAAAAGAGGAGTTGAAAACGGTCTTCAGGATCTGAAATATCTTTCCAGAGAAGAATTCCGTGAAATAGAACCTCACTGTGAAGGAATAAAAGCCATCAAAGTACCGCAGACCGGTATTATAGACTATCCGGGAGTTGCTAAAAAGATCAAAGAATTGTTTGAAGAACTTGGCGGAGAAGTGAAGTTTAATAACGAAGTAAAAAACATTATCAACAATAATTCTGAAGTGATTATAAAAACAGATCACTCGGAATTCAGAGCTAAGAAATTAATTTCCTGTGCCGGGCTTTACTCAGATAAAATCACAAAAATGACTAACGAAAAGAATGATGTGATCATCATTCCTTTCAGAGGAGAGTATTATAAAATAAAAGATGAAAAAAAGCATCTTGTAAAACATCTTATTTACCCTGTTCCCGATCCTAGCTTTCCATTTCTGGGAGTTCATTTTACCAGAATGATTGATGGAAATATTGAAGCAGGCCCTAATGCAGTCCTTGCTTTCAGAAAAGAAGGATATAAGTTTTTTGATTTTGATTTCAATGAAACAATGCAGACCCTTACATGGCCTGGTTTCAGAAAAATTGTTGCTAAGTATGGAAAAACAGGTATGGGAGAAGTTCACCGCTCTCTTTCCAAAGCTGCATTTACAAAAGCATTGCAAAAATTGATGCCTGAAATACAGGAAAGCGACCTTGTAACAGGCGGTTCAGGAGTAAGAGCACAGGCTTGTGACCGCAATGGAGCATTAATTGATGATTTCGATATCGTGAAAAACGGAAATATCATCCATGTCAGAAATGCACCATCTCCGGCAGCAACATCTTGTTTTGCTATCGGAAATAAGATAAGTGATCTTGTAGAAAAATAAAACTAGACTTTCTGTATGATATCCAAAACAGATATAAATATGAAAATTCAAATGGTTGACCTGAAAGGTCAATATCAGAAGATAAAAAATGAAATTGATGCCGGAATTCAGGAATGTATTGATAATACGGCATTTATTAATGGTCCTGCAGTAAAAGAATTTCAACAGGATTTTGAAAAATATCTAAACGTAAAACACGTTATTCCTTGTGCAAATGGTACTGATGCCTTGCAGATCGCAATGATGGCATTGGATCTGAAACCAGGTGACGAAGTGCTTTGTCCTGCATTCACTTATGTTGCTACAGCAGAAGTTATTGGCCTTTTAGGGCTGAAACCTGTTATGGTAGACGTTGATGAAAATACTTTTGACATTGAATTGAATGGGCTGGAAGCATATTTAACTCCCAATACAAAAGCAATTGTTCCGGTTCATTTATACGGGCAAAGCGCGAACATGGAGAAAATTGTTGAGTTTGCACAAAAACACAACCTTTTTATTATTGAGGATAATGCACAAGCTATTGGCTCAGATTACACTTTCTCAGACGGAAGTGTTAAAAAAACCGGAACCATCGGACATATAGGATGTACATCTTTCTTTCCTTCAAAAAATCTGGGATGTTATGGAGACGGTGGAGCATTGATGACCAATGATGACGATCTGGCACTAAAGATAAGAATGATCGCCAACCACGGCCAGCAAAAAAAATACCACCATAAAGTTTTGGGATGTAACTCAAGATTGGATACCATTCAGGCTGCTGTTCTTAAAGTGAAACTAAAAAAGCTTGACGAATATTCAGAAGCCAGAAATAAAATGGCTGCTTATTATGATGAAAACCTTACCGGTATCTCTGAAATTCAGATTCCGGAAAGAGCAAAACATTCCACTCATGTTTTTCACCAGTATACATTAAGAGTAAAAAATGGAAAAAGAGATGAATTGCAGCAATATCTTGGTGAAAAAAATATTCCAAGTATGATTTACTATCCGCTTCCGTTATATAAGCAAGAGGCTTTTCAGCAGTATGTAGCAGAAGGTTTTAGTCTTCCGGTTACAGAAATGCTTTGTTCAGAAGTTCTTTCACTTCCTGTACATACAGAATTTGATCAGGAATCTTCAGATTATATTATTGCGGAGATCAAAAACTTTTTTAACTCATAACAATCGATAAAATTATGTCGGATTTTTTTGCACACGAAACAGCAGTTATAGACGAAGGCTGTACAATAGGAGCCGGAACCAAGATCTGGCACTTTTCCCACATTATGCCGGATTGTGTTTTAGGAGAAAAATGTAATATTGGCCAGAATGTAGTAGTTTCACCTAAAGTAGTTTTGGGAAAGAATGTAAAAGTTCAGAATAATGTATCCATTTATGAGGGTGTTACCTGTGATGATGATGTTTTCCTGGGACCTTCTATGGTTTTTACAAATGTGATCAACCCAAGAAGTGCAGTTAACAGAAAAAATGAATACCTAAAAACTCACGTTGGAAAAGGTGCTTCCATTGGAGCCAATGCAACAATTGTTTGCGGACATGATATTGGGAAATATGCATTTATTGGAGCCGGAGCTGTGGTTACAAAAGAAGTTCCGGATTATGCTTTGGTCGTAGGAAACCCGGCAAGACAAATGGGCTGGATGAGTGAATTCGGACAGCGTCTTAATTTCAATGAAGAAGGTATTGCTGTATGTGAAGAAAGCGGAGAAGAATACAAATTAGAAAATAATAGAGTTTCGAAAATTTAAAAGAATTGCAGATGTCTGAAAAAATAAAATTTGCAGTAGTAGGCTGCGGGCATATCGGGAAAAGACATGCCGAAATGATCACCAGAAACGAAGAATGCGAGCTGGTAGCCCTGATAGATGTAAAAGATAAATCTGTTCTAGGAATTGAAAGTTATAATGTTCCTTTTTTTGCATCTTTAGATGAATTTCTAAAGTCGGGAATTGAAGCAGATGTAATCAATATCGCTTCTCCGAACGGTTTCCACTTTGAGCAGTCTTATAAGGCAATTGATGCCGGAAAACATATTGTAGTAGAAAAGCCTATGGCTTTAAACAAACAGGATGCTGAAAAACTTATTTTCCAGGCCCTACATAAGCACAAGCAGGTTTTTGCTGTAATGCAGAACCGTTATTCTCCACCTTCTGCATGGGTAAAAGAGATGGTAGAGAGCGGAAAGTTGGGAGAAATATATATGGTTCAGCTTAACTGCTACTGGAACCGTGATGACAGATATTACAAGCCAGAATCATGGCATGGAAAACTAAATCTGGATGGAGGAACTCTTTTCACCCAGTTTTCTCACTTCATAGATATCATGTACTGGTTATTCGGTGATATTACGAACGTCCAGGCAAAATTTGCAGACTTTAATCATGCCAATCTTACTGATTTCGAAGATTCAGGATTTGTTAGCTTTGACTTTGTAAATGGAGGAATGGGATCTTTAAATTATTCCACTTCTGTATGGAACCAGAACCTTGAAAGTTCTATGACTATCATTGCTGAAAATGGAGCTGTAAAAATCGGTGGGCAGTATATGGACAAAGTAGAAGTTTGCAACGTAAAAGATTACACGATGCCGGAATTGCCACCTACAAACCCAGGGAACGATTACGGAGCATACAAAGGTTCTGCAGCCAACCACCACTATATTATTGAAAACGTAGTGGATGTGTTGAAAGGCAGAAATACCATTACTACCAATGCCCTTGAAGGCCTGAAGGTAGTGGATATTATTGAAAGAATTTACCAATTAAAAAACTAATTATGTTGTCAAATTTTGTTCCGCTGGCAAGCCCGGATATTAATGAAACTGACATTAACCGTGTAGTTGATGTTTTAAAATCAGGAATGCTGGTACAGGGAGAGAATGTAGGTTTATTAGAAAACTTCTTCTCTAATTATTTGGGAGCAGCTCATGCTTCTGCTTTAAGTAACGGTACTTCTACTTTACATCTTGCCCTTGTTACTTTGGGAATAGGCCCTGGTGATGAAGTGATTATACCTGCATTCAGCTATGTAGCAACAGCAAATGTAGTAGAATTGGTAGGAGCAACATGTGTTTTTGTAGATATTGATGAAAATACATTCAATATTGATGTTACGAAAATAAAAGAAGCCATCACTCCAAACACAAAGGCTATCATTCCTGTTCACGAATTTGGGTTAGCTTGTGACATAGAAAGTGTGATGAGTATTGCCAAAGAGCATAATCTGTATGTTATCGAAGATGCAGCATGTGCTTTAGGAGCGGCTCAGAATAATAAAAAAGTAGGAACATTTGGTGATTTTGGATCATTCTCACTTCATCCGCGTAAAAGCATTACCAGTGGAGAAGGAGGAATTCTGACAACAAATAATGCTGATTATTCTGCTAAAATAAGAATCTTGAGAAATCATGGTATTGAAATGCAGGATGGTAGAATGGAGTTTGTAGAAGCAGGATATAACTACAGAATGACAGATTTTCAGGCTGCTCTTGCTCACAGTCAGATTCAGAGACTGGATAATATTCTTGAACTGAAGCAAAAATTAGCTGATATCTATTTTTCGGAAATTAAAAATTCAAAGATAATTTTACCGGTTGTACCTGAGGGGAGAAACCATACATGGCAGACTTTCCACATTTTGATTGACGACAGCCTACAGCAGAGTGAAGTGCTTGAATTTTTAAGAAATAATAAAATTGGGGCCAATTATGGGGCTCAGTGCATTCCTGCGATGAAATACTTTGCAGACAAATATAAATTAGACTATAAAGAAAAATTTCCGAATGCCTACAGAGCATACTCTAAAGGAATTGCAATACCATTATACGAAAAACTTACAGAAGATACTGTTTATAAGATCTCACAAATAGTAAATACAATATAACTAATCATAAATAAATTATTTCAAATGATAACTAACAAAACGATTTTTATTACTGGAGGAGCAGGATTCATTGCAAACACTCTGATTAAACATTACATAGAGAACAATAAAATTGTTGTTTATGATAACTTCCACAGAGATACCTTGAGTTCTAGTGGGGTGGCAAACCATGCTAATTTAACAATCATCAAAGGTGATGTTTTAGACTTACCATTTTTAACAGAAAGCATGAAAGGTGCTGATGTTGTTGTTCACGCAGCAGGTATTGCAGGTATTGATACGGTAATCAAAGATCCTGTAAGAACGATGAGTGTAAACATGATCGGAACTGCAAACGCTCTGGAAGCTGCAAAAATAAACGGAGTAACAGACAGATTCGTAGACTTCAGTACTTCTGAAATCTTCGGTAGCCATGCTTTCAAAAGTAGAGAAGAAGATACTGCTGTTGCAGGAAGCGTAGGAGAAGCAAGATGGGTATATGCAGTAAGTAAGCTTGCTGGAGAGCACTTAGCTCACGCATATTACAAACAGCATGCACTTCCGGTAGTTACTGTAAGACCTTTCAACGTATATGGTCCTGGACAAACTGGAGAAGGTGCTTTACAGATTTTCATCAAAAAAGCACTTAAAAATGAAGACATTTACATATACGGAGATGGTACGGCGATTAGAGCTTGGTGTTTCGTTGATGATTTTGTAGATTGTCTAATCAGATGTATCGAAGATCCTAAGGCAATTGGAGAAAGTTTCAACTTAGGAAACCAGAGAACAGTTATCACAACCCTTGGATTAGCTGAATCTGTATGCAGAGTATTGAAGAGCAGCAGCAAAATTATCTTCAAAGAGGCTTTAAGTGCTGATATTGAAATGAGAATTCCAAGTGTAACAAAAACTAAAGAAATTCTAGGTTTTGAAGCAAAAGTAGATCTTGAAGAAGGTATCTTAAGAACAGCAGAATACTTTAAGTCTATTGAAAACTAAAGAAGAAATATTAATATTTCCTTATAGCGGGACTGGCATTGAGGCATTAGACTGTCTATCTGCAGAACAGTGTTGTATAGGTTTTATTTCTGATGATCCTGCGGTTATCGGAACGGAACAGTATGGCATTACAATCTATAGCAGAGAAGCATTTCAGAAGTTTCCTGAAGCTAAAGTTTTGGCTGTCAATGGCAGTCCCGCTTCTTTCAAAAAAAGAAAACAGATTATTGATGGGCTTGAACTAGAGTTGAATAGATTTACGACTCTTATACATCCGAAAGCTGTTATAGGAAAGAATGTAAAAGTAGGGAAGAACGTACTTATCATGGCTGGAGTAGTGGCTACTGCCAATGCAGAGATCGGAAATCATATTTGTATTCTTCCTAATACTGTTGTTCATCATGATTCTAAAATTGGCGAATATACACTGGTTGCAGCCAATAATACTATTTGTGGTGATGTCATCATAGGGAAAAATTGTTATTTGGGAGCTTCTTCAAACTTCAGAAATGGAGTACAGGTAGGAGATGGCTGTCTTATTGGAATCGGAAGTAATGTAGTGGGTAATATTGGAAATAATGTGACTGCCATAGGTAACCCGGCAAAAGAATATTCTGGTAAAGCAGATTAAGTGGAAAATTTATGAAAAATAAAATTAAGGTTTTCAAAAATATTCTATTGATGTCAGCTCCGGAATATATCGCTGGATTTTCCGTTTTTGCCATTTTGATTTTTTTCTCGAAAAAAGCTTCATTGGCAGAGATAGGAGAACTTACCTATGCCAATACAGTAGGACAACTTATTGCCAGTATGTTGGCAGTAGCCCTTCTCACTACAATGAGGCGTGATTTCGCCTTAAAAGAATGGCTAAGAGATAAGCAAGTATTCTCATTGTATATTGTAAGAAGTGTTATCTTTCTGGCCATCCTTCTTATAGTTTTTTTTCTTTTTAAATTTGAATTGATCTCTCAGATCGTTTTTCTGATGATTGTTTCAAGAAATATAGATTCACTATCAGAGACTTATTATTATACATTATTATCTAAAAACAGTTATGTTAAGTTTTCGATTCTTAAAAGTTTTCATTATTTATCACTGATCGGTAGTGTATTGGTGGGAATAATGCAAAGTTTTAATATTCATCAAATTGTATATGTGTTTCTTTTAAATAGTGTACTGTGGTCGCTGATTAACTTTACTCTTCTTTTCTTTGAGAAAAATATTACAAAGAAGCTTTTTATTCTTAACAAATATCAGAAGAATCTTTTTAAGAGAGCTTTTCCATTGTTGCTAAGCAGTGTGATATATCTGCTCTCTACACGTTTAAATGTACTTATTGTTAAAAAAATATGTAATCCAGAAGACTTTGGGCTTTTTAGTATTATCATCACTTTACTTGGGATATTTTCTATTTTTACAAGTGCAATAAGTAACTTCTTTATCAATCAGCAGGTAGAATGGTACAAATCATCATCTAAACTATTGAAAAACAGGTTGATAAAACTTAGCGGTCTTTTCTTCCTGTTGGGAGTAGCTGGAGTAGTTGTTATTTACTTTGCTTCGGACTATGTCAATTATTTATTCAAAAATTTTGATATGGAGAGAGTGTGGCTCTTGAAGCTAGCAATGGTTTCCATTCTTGCCTATTTTCTTCAGATTCCTTATAATTATTTATTTACCATTTTGGATAAAAATAAACTGGCGTTATATTTTTCTATAGCAATGATTATCGTAGCATCTGTATTGTATTATTCATTTACTGTATTATATGGGTTGGAAGGAGCGGTTTGGGCGCTATTAATTTACAATATTTTGTGGTGTTCAGCTTTATTCTTAATCGCTATGAATGTCATTAATAAACAAATTTTAAAAGAAAGCAATGACTAATATATTAATTGTTACTAATTCTTTATGTTTCGGGGGGGCAGAAAGTTTCTCCATTCAATTATATGAAAAGCTAAAACAATCATATAATACCCATTATCTTATATTTTCAGATGATATGAAAATACTAGAACGGTTTCAGAATGTTAGACCCCAGGATATATTTTCTACCAATAAAGGAACAAGGGGGTTTTTGTCTATGCTATCTCAGACTTTTAAAGTATATAATTATATTAAAAAGAATAAAATAGATGTTGTTTATACTTCTATGCCACCTTCTGCTCTGGTTTTTTGGGTTATTAAATTATTTTATAAAAAAATTAAGATTATTTATATTACAATGCATGTTTATGAAAATGCAGGTAAAAATGAAATAACATTATGGAAAACAGGATTACCTAATAAGAGTACTGATATATTTGTGGGTTTAAGTGATTATTTGTCTGGGCAGTTAATTAATAAAAATAAGGTTAATAAAGAAAAAGTAGTAACAAATAGATTACCGGTAGATACACAAAAATTTTCTCCTAATGTAAAATTAAAAAGGAGTGACGTAAATTTACCAGAAGATAAAAAAATATTGGGTATATGTTGTAGATTACATCCTCAAAAGAGAGTACATCTTTTTGTAGAAACATTTAGGTTTCTGGAAAATGAAAATGTATTAGGTGTTATTTATGGAGAGGGAGAAGAACATAAAAAATTAGTTGAGTTAATTAATAAATATAATTTGAATCATAAAGTCTTGTTACGCCCTTTTATAGATAATATAAGTGAAATTATTCCTTTATTTGATTTGTATTTGCAAACAGTAAGTGGTCCTAATCTTGGGTTGGTGACTTTAGAGGCTTTCAGTTGTGGTGTTCCGGTGATAATGTTAGCTGATAATGATGAAGAAATATATATGATTGAAGATACTTATTGTGGACAAAATGTAGGAAGAGTATCTACAACGGATCCTAAAATTATAGCAGATACAGTGAAAGAGCTGTTGAATGATAATTTGGACGAGATAAAGTTAAATTGTAGAAAGCTTGCAGTTGAACAATATTCCTGGGAGCAGTTTATGAAGGTAAATGATAAGGTTTTGGAAAGTTTCAATTTAAATTAAAAGAATGTCACATATAAGTATAGGAATATCAGTTTATAATACTGAAAAATATATAAAATATGCAATACAATCAGTATTGATGCAAAGTTATAAGGATTTTGAATTAATTATTATAAATGATGGTTCTACGGATAATACTGCTGTAGAAGTAATGAAGTTTGATGATGAAAGAATTACATTTATTGATGATAAAGAAAATAAAGGCCTTATTTTTAGATTAAATCAACTGGTAAAATTATCTAAAAGCGAATTCTTCATCAGAATGGATGCTGATGATATTATGTTTCCGGATAGATTGGAAAAACAATTAGAAATTTTGAATAATACCAATGCTGATATTATTTATTCTGATGCCATAAGTATCAATAATAAGAATGAAGTACTTGGGTATAAGAAGTCTTTTCCTATTAATAGTAAAAAAGATATATTGGAAGGAAGAGCTCCGATTCATCCCTCTGTTGCAATAAAAAAAAATATTCTATTGGAAAACTCTTATCAAGATGGTTTTTTTCAAATGGAAGATATGGAATTGTGGTACAGACTTGCAGAAAATTATAAATTTTATAATATTAATGAACCACTATTATTTTATAGAGAAGAAAGTACAAAAATTTCGATTAAGCACAAGAAAATGAGAAAAGGATTGTATAATTTTACTCAAAAACATTTCCCTGGTAATTTTATTTTTAAAAATAAAATTATGATTGCTTCAAATTTAAAATTTTATATCTATTCTATTTTAGAGTTTTTTCATCTCGAAAGCTTGTTGCTTAAAAGAAGATATTCTAATCTGAATTCATCAGAGTGTATAGAATATCAGGGAGTTTTAAACAAAGTTTCTTTGGATGGATAATTTTAACAACACATATTATATTTTATACGGAAGCTTTGGACTGATAACTTTTTTGCTGGCTGCTTTGGTCGACAAAAATAATTTTCGGTCTAATTTTATAAAATTGGGTTTACTCTATATTGTACTATTTGCATTATTGTTTGGGTTTAGAGATTTAGATGTAGGTTCAGATACTGAAATGTATAGTTGGCAATATAATAATTCAGATCAAATTGAAAATTGGGGGACAGATTTTTTTATTAGAATTATCTTTCTAACTTTAAAATTTGTATTTAATGATGATCCCGTTAACTTTTTTATGTTGCTTGCTATTTTGTTTAATGGGACTATTTTTTTAACAAGTTATTATATTTCTAAAACTTATTCTGTCAATATTATATTTATATTATTTACCTTTTTTAGTTTGTTTTTTTACAAGACTTTAGGAATTAATATTATCAGGCAAGGAGTTTCTTTAGGCTTTCTTATTTTAGGAATTGTTTTGCTTTTTAATAATACTAAAAATAAAATACTTGTTATTTCAAGTTTTATCTTAAGTGTATTATTTCACTTTACAAGCATTATTCCTATTGCTTTGTTATTTACAATTAATTTTGTCTATAAAAAAATTCCGATCAAGTATTTTTATATCTTATATGTTATAAGCATTATATTATCTTTTTTTAATTTTGGATTTAATACCATTATAGATAGTAGTTTAATATCAAGTGTGGATGAAAGGAGAAGTGGTTATTTAGATGCAAGCACATCCGATGGTTTATATCTGGTTGGATTTAAACCTCAATTTGTAATTTTTAATTCATTTTTTTTACTAATTTTTATTTATATGAAAAATAGGATGGATAAAATTAATATTAAGAATTCAATGTATATGATAATTTTAGAAACATATATTGTTTTAAGTTGCATATTTTTTCTATTTTTCCATATTCCTTATTCTGATAGGTGGGGGGTGATGTCTTGGATTTTAATTCCATTTTTAATTATACCTTATTTTAATAAGAAATATAATAGTAAAATACCCTTCATTCTTATAATTATAGGATTAGTGGGGATATTTATATTTTTTAATAACATATAATAATACAATATGAAATATAAGTTTTTATTAATTATCTTGTTTAATAGTTTCTTTTCCTGTCAGAAATCAGATTTTTCATATTTATCTCCACCGAAAAGTGTTATCGATCAATATACAAAACTTTATTCTGAAAGTAAAGTAAACCTTAATCAATGGGATAAGTTGGCAACTATCTTTCCTTCCAACTATAATAGAAATACTCAAAAGGATTATACAGAGGACATACAAAAATTTTTTACAACACATAAAAATATATTGCTTCCTGATTATCCTGTTTATATTAGCATAGGCTTGAAATTAAATTCCAATACCAATGTTTTCTTTCAAAAAAATTCAAAAATTATTTATACAGGAGAAGTAAATGGAAGACATTATGATATTGTAAAAATAGAAGATGTAGAGAATGTAAATTTATATAATCCATATGTAGTTGGTAACAGAGATGCTCAAATGAAACATACAGGAGAATGGAATGCAGGATTATCTATACAAAACTCCAGAAATATTAAAATTTATAACGCTACAATAAAAAATACATGGGGAGATGGAATTTTTGTGGGTTCTGAAACAGGTAGTTTTAGCGAAGATGTAATAATAGATGGCGGCTGGATTGATAATGTGAGAAGAAATGGCATAACTATTACTTCTGGTAGGAATGTTAAAGTAGAAAATATTTTAATTTCAAATACTCATGGTACACTGCCTGAAATTGGATTGCATATAGAACCGTCATTATATGAAGAAATACTTGAGAATATAAATATCCAGAAAGTTTATACATATAATAATGGAGTTGCAGGTTTAGGGATTAATTTACATGCTTTTTCAAATAAATTAAAAGCACCTAAAAATGTCAGTATTTTGGTAGATGGATTCAAAAGTGACTTATCAAACTACTCCATGGGTTTCTCTATGGGTGATTTAAATAATTCTGGAACATATAATGGGAAAATTTTGATTAAAAACGGGGTGTTTACCAAGCCAAGACTTGATTATCTCTGGAAAAATAAAGATAAAATTGAAGTATCATACATGAATATAGTATACAAATAGTTTGATATGGGGAAACCGTAATATCAATTCTCTGTATATAAAAGAATAATTGACAAGTAGTAGAAAAATAATGACAAAGATCATAAGAGTTTCAACAGTTCCAGTATCATTAAATGTCTTATTGAAAGGCCAGTTAGCTTTTCTGAAGAAACATTTTGAAATTATTGCTGTTTCTGGTGGTGGCAGAGATTTGAATGAAGTAGAAAATCGTGAAGAAGTTAAAGTTATACCTGTTGAAATACAAAGACAAATTTCTTTGTTTAAAGATCTTATCTCTCTCATACAGCTTTATAAAACTTTTAAAAAAGAAAAACCTGATATTATCCATTCAATTACTCCAAAGGCTGGGCTTTTATCAATGATTGCCGGTAAAATGGCTGGTGTGCCTATCCGTATGCATACTTTTACCGGACTTATTTTCCCCACACGTACCGGTGTAATGCAAAAACTATTGATTAATATGGATAGGTTGCTTTGTATGGCAGCCACCCATGTATATCCGGAGGGAAGAGGAGTAGAAAGTGATCTGCTAAAATATAAAATTACAAACAAACCGTTGAAAATTATAGCAAACGGAAATGTTAATGGTATTGATCTGCAGTATTATAATCCTGAGCTTTTTTCAGCTGATTCTAAAGATAACCTGAGAAAAGAATTAAATATTGACTCTAAAGATTTTATCTTTGTTTTTGTAGGACGCTTAGTAGGAGATAAAGGGATAAATGAGCTTGTGCAAGCGTTTTCTGAATATAAAAAAGATAATGTTAAACTTCTTTTGGTAGGATCTTTTGAAGATGAACTGGATCCACTTAAGAAAGAAACGTATTTAGAAATAAAAAATAATTCTAATATCATCAGTGTTGGTTTTCAAAAGGATGTAAGACCTTATTTAGCAATTTCTAATACATTACTGTTTCCTAGCTATAGAGAAGGGTTTCCTAATGTAGTAATGCAGGCTGGTGCTATGGGGCTTCCGGCTATTGTTACTAATATCAACGGTTCTAATGAAATCATAGAAAATGAAAAAAATGGACTTATAATACCAGTTAAAGATGAAAAAGAAATTGCAATAGCTATGGAAAGAATTATTAATAATAAGAACTTTTACTTGAAATTAAAAGAAATGTCCAGAAAAATGATTGTAGACAGATATGATCAATCTTTTGTTTGGAATGAACTATTAAAAGAATATAATTCATTATTGATAATAAAGAATTAAAAACATTAAATTATAAAATAATTTAATTCTTCATTTTGAAAAACTTAATTAATAAAATTATAAATGTATAAAATATTTATAAAAAGGATTTTAGATATTATTATTGCTCTTGCCATTATTATACTTTTATTCCCCCTATTTCTGATAGTTTATATCTTAGTTAAAATAGATAGCCCCGGAAAATTCTTTTTCTTTCAAGAAAGATTAGGCTATAAAGGTAAAATATTTAAGATATTTAAAGTAAGGACAATGTATGATAAAGAGAGAGTTGCAGATAGGGAAATATTAAAAGGAGATACAGAAGTAACAAAAATAGGTTATTACTTAAGACGTTTTAAAATTGATGAACTACCACAGATTATCAATGTATTTAAAGGAGATATGTCCTTAGTAGGGCCGCGTCCATGCTTACCTAAACAACTTTTAGAATTTAATGAAGATGGGAAAAAACGGATTCAGGTAATTCCAGGACTGACAGGGTTAGCTCAAGTTAATGGAAACATTCATTTATCTTGGGAAGAAAGGTGGAAATATGATAGAGAATATGTCGAAAATCAAAGTTTTTTATTAGATACTCAAATCATACTTAAAACCTTTTTGATATTGTTTAATGGGGAAGATAAATATATAAAACATCCGGATGTATAGAATATTAGTAATAGGAGCTGTAAATTCTACAGCTAAGATTATTCAAAAACTAATTGAAAATGGGCTCGAAGTGGTTGGTGTCTTGGGACATGAACCTAAGGAGAAAGAAAAGGTTTCAGGCTGGGCAGATCTAAAATCATTATCTTTAAGTTTTAACATCGAATATAAAGGTTTTACAAAAATTAATAATGAGGATAACCTTAAATGGGCTTCCGATAAAGAACCAGATATTATTTTTGCAGTTGGATTTTCCCAATTATTGCATGATCAATGGTTTTCTATTGCTAAATTGGGATGCATAGGTTTTCACCCTACTAAACTTCCTGTAGGAAGAGGGAGAGCTCCTTTAGCCTGGGTAACATTAGAACAATCATATGGTTCAGCTACATTCTTTCTAATGGGAAAAGGAGCTGATGACGGACCTATTTTTTCACAATCCATTTTTAAAGTCCAAGATGAGGATAATGCTCAAACAGTTGAAACGAAGATACTTGAAAATATTGACTTAGCTTTAGATAAATGGTTGCCTGAATTGAAAGATGGACTTTGGCATCCAATTCCTCAATGTGAGCATATGGCTTCTTATTATGGAGTAAGAAAAGAAGAAGATGGACATATCAATTGGAATGATAGTGCAATATATATTAATAGATTGATTAAAGCTGCAACAAGACCACATCCTGGTGCTTATACTTATTGTAAAGATGAGAAGCTAATTATTTGGTCATGTAGATGTGAAAAAGAAATTCAGTTCAAAGGAGTAATTGGTAGGATCTTACTTAAAAATGAAAAACAAGAACTTCTGATTCAAACTGGCGAAGGATTAGTGTGGATTGAGGAGTATCAATTCAATGGAAACAGTGATATTTCCATTAACGTTGGAGATAAATTGGGTTATAATATAGAAGATGAAATATATAAAATAAAAAACCTTTTAAAAAATAATAAATGAATAGAGTAGTAATAGTAGCACCCCATGCTGACGATGAAATCATTGGATGCGGAGCAACGATTGCCAGACATATAAAAGCTGGAGATGAGGTAACTATAGTAATTGCAACAAATGCTTCGGCAGGAGCACCAGAGCTTTATTCAGCAGATCAGGTTCAAAGTACACGTACCGAAGCTATTGCGGCACATCAGTTTTTGGGAGTAAAAGAAACTTTTTTTTTAGAATTTCCTGCGCCTGCTCTGAATGCCTTTCCTGAATTTAAAATTTCTTTGGAAGTTTCTAAAATATTCCAAAAAATAAATCCCACTCATTTGTATCTTCCACACCCTGGAGATATTCATCAGGATCATAAAGCTATTTATCGTGCTTCTTTAGTAGCAGCAAGACCACAAGGAGAAAACAAAATCTTAAATATATATTGTTACGAAACACTATCTGAAACAGAGTGGACACCCATGCAGGAGAAAGCATTTGTCCCCAATCACTTTGTGGACGTTACTGATGTATTTTCAAAAAAAGCTGAAGCAATGAAGTTTTTCGACTCACAAATAAAGAAATTTCCTCATTCACGGTCATTAGAAGCCTTTGAAGCATTAGCTATGTATAGAGGAGCTACTATAGGAGTAGAGCGGGCAGAAGCATTCGTTGTTGAGAGACAGGTGGTTTTATAATAATAACAATGATTATAAGACAATTCCACATAAAGGTAA
Organism: Chryseobacterium sp. Tr-659; assembly: GCF_011752975.1. GTDB lineage: Bacteria > Bacteroidota > Bacteroidia > Flavobacteriales > Weeksellaceae > Chryseobacterium. The sequence goes on from NZ_VWWP01000001.1 coordinate 580,207, forward strand.
GTGAGTTTTAGGAAAGTCTTTTTTAAGAAATATTTAAAATATGAAAAAAATAGCAATTATTGGAGCAGGGGGATTTGGACGTGAGGTTAAAATGCTGATCGATCATATCAACCAAAAAGAAAAAGAATTTGAAGTCTTAGGTTTTTATGATGATAAACATTATGATCATGATATCAACGGAGTTCCTTATTTAGGAAAGATCGAAAAAATAAATGAGGTAACTGATCCTTTATGCATTGCAGTCGCAATAGGAGATCCGAAAACAAAGAAAAAAATCATACAAGGAATAAATAACACCAATATTGAATTTCCAACTTTAATTCACCCTTCAGTAATAATAGGACAAGATAATACAAAAATAGGGAAAGGAAATATTATTTGTGCAGGAGTTATTATTACGGTTGATATTAAAATTGAAGACTTTGTTATTCTTAATTTGTCTTGTACTGTAGGGCATGATACTGTAATAAAGAATTATAGCTCATTTATGCCGACAGTTAATATCTCCGGTGAGGTTATCATAAATGAAGCCGTATATGTTGGGACAGGCGCAAAAATTATAAATCTTCTTGAGATTGGTGAAAATACTATTGTTGGAGCAGGAGCCGTGGTTTATAAAAGCCTTCCTGCAAATTGTACCGCAGTGGGAATTCCAGCTAAACCTATAAAATTTCACGAATAATATGAATACTAAAATCTGGTTGTCATCACCCCACATGGGAGGCAATGAATTAAAATATATCAACGAAGCATTTGAAGAAAACTGGGTAGCTCCATTAGGACCTAACGTTAACGGGTTTGAAAGTGATCTGGAGCAGTTTTTAGGGGAAAATGCAAAAGTAGCAGCCCTTTCTGCCGGTACCGCAGCATTGCACCTTGCTCTTATCGAATGCGGAGTACAGCATGGAGATGAGGTGATTTGCCAATCCATGACGTTCTCTGCTTCAGCAAATCCTATTGCGTATTGTGGAGCAGCTCCTGTTTTTATAGATAGCGAGCCTGATACTTGGAACATGTGTCCGAAAGCTTTAAAAGAAGCGATAGAAGACAGAATACAAAAGGGAACCAAACCAAAAGCAATTATTGTCGTTCATCTGTACGGAATGCCGGCTAAGATGGATGAGATTATAGCTATTGCTGAAGAATTCCAGATTCCGATTATAGAAGATGCAGCAGAAGCTCTGGGTTCCACTTATAAAGGACAGGCATGCGGAACTTTCGGACGTTTTGGAATCTTAAGTTTTAACGGAAATAAAATTATTACTACTTCTGGTGGCGGAGCTTTGGTTTGCCACACACAGGAAGACAAAGATAAAACGGTATTTCTTTCAACACAGGCAAGAGATAATGCCCCTCACTACCAGCATTCACATATTGGATTCAATTACAGAATGAGCAATATTGTGGCGGGTATTGGAAGAGGGCAGATGGAAGTGCTTAAAGACAGGGTAGAAGCGCGCAGAGCAATGCAGAACTTCTATTTTGAAATTTTTAAAAATATTGAAGGGGTAACCGTATTTTCAGAACCAGGAGATGATTTTTATTCCAATCACTGGCTATCTGCGATCGTTATTGATCCGGAGATTACAGGAAAAAACAGAGAAGAATTAAGACTTGCATTTTTAGAAGATAATATCGAATCAAGACCGCTTTGGAAGCCAATGCATCTACAACCTGTATTTGAAAATGCGCCATATTATGGAGGAGAAGTGTCCGAGAAACTTTTTGATAACGGATTGTGCCTTCCGTCTGGATCTAACCTGTCAGATGAGGATAGAAAAAGGATCACAAAAATAATCCATAGCTTCTTCGGAATTTAATACTTTCGGATTTGATGAATCAGTATACATATTGGAAAATGGTCTTTGACTTTATCTTTGCGGTAATATTGACTATTTTCCTTATACCTTTACTGATCGTTTTATGGATAATTACCAGCCTGGATACATCGTCAAACGGAATCTTTTTCCAGACAAGAATTGGACAGCATGGGAGACCTTTTACTATTTTTAAATTCAAAACAATTCATCAACAGAAAAGGACATGTTCCCACACAGGGCGAATGCTCAGAAAATGTAAATTGGATGAACTTCCCCAGCTGTTTAATATTTTGAAAGGGGATATGAGTTTTGTAGGTCCTAGACCGGATATTGAAGGGTATTATGACAAACTTACAGGTACAGATCGTAAAGTCCTCAAACTGAAACCCGGACTGACTTGTGAAGCAAGTATAAAATACAGAAATGAAGAAAGCCTTCTGAAAGATCAAAAAGATCCTTTAATGTATAATGATGAAATATTATTTCCGAATAAAGTAAAAATGAATCTTGAGTATCTTGAAAGCATGTCTTTTACAAATGATACAAAAATTTTGTTTAAAACATTAATAACCATATTGAAATAGAGTTTTTCACAATTATGAAAATTAAAGAAACCCCGCTTAAAGATTGTTACATCGTAGAACCTACAGTCTTTGAAGATGAAAGAGGCTACTTCTATGAAAAGTTCAACGAGAAAAGATTCGAAGAGCTTACTGGAATGAACGGCCACTTTGTTCAGGATAATATCTCAAAATCTTCTTATGGAGTACTAAGAGGGCTGCATCTTCAAAAAGGAGAATATGCCCAGGCAAAATTAGTCTCCTGTCTGGAAGGAAGCGTATGGGATGTAGCAGTAGATCTTCGTGAAGATTCTCCTACATTTGGGCAGTGGTTCGGAATAGAACTTACCGCAGAAAATAAATTACAGCTCTATGTACCAAGAGGATTCGGACACGGATTTGCCGTACTGAGTACCCACGCTGTATTTGCCTATAAGTGCGATAATCTTTATAACAAAGAGTCGGAAGGCAGTGTAAAGTTCAATGATCCCGATCTTGGCATTGATTGGAAGATAGAGGAAAAAGATGCCATACTTTCGGAAAAAGATCAGAATGCCCCAGGATTCAAAGAAAAAAACTTTTAAAGTATACTTCTGAAAACCACTTTTTTAAAGTGGTTTTTATTTTTTAACCCTAACTCTTCAATATTTTGTATCTTTGCAGACTCAAAATCAAAACGATGCGTACAAAATCTGTAGGGAAGAAGAAAATCAATGTAGTCACTCTTGGATGTTCCAAGAATGTATATGATTCTGAAGTATTAATGAGCCAGCTGAAAGCCAATGGAAAAGAAGTGGTTCACGAAGACCGTGGGGACATTGTAGTAATCAATACCTGCGGATTTATTGATAACGCCAAAGAAGAATCCATCAACACCATTCTTGATTATGTAGAGGCAAAGAATAGAGGAGAAGTAGAAAAGGTGTTCGTAACTGGATGCTTATCAGAAAGATATAAGCCGGATTTGGTGAAAGAAATCCCAGATGTAGACCAATATTTCGGAACAAGAGATCTTCCGATGCTGCTAAAACATCTTGGAGCAGACTATAAACATGAATTGGTAGGAGAAAGGTTAACTACCACTCCAAAGCATTATGCATACCTTAAAATTTCAGAAGGCTGTGACAGACCTTGCTCTTTTTGTGCTATTCCACTGATGAGAGGAGGACACGTTTCCACTCCTATTGAAAAGTTAGTTTCTGAAGCTCAGAAGCTTGCTAAAAAAGGAACCAAAGAACTGGTTCTTATTGCACAGGATCTTACGTATTATGGATTGGATATTTACAAAAAAAGAGCACTTGGAGATCTGTTGAAGGAACTCGTAAAAGTGGAAGGAATAGAATGGATTCGTCTTCATTATGCTTTCCCAAGCGGTTTCCCGGAAGATGTTCTGGATATTATCCGTGAAGAACCTAAAGTATGTAATTATATAGATATCCCGCTTCAACACATCAACTCTGATTTGTTGAAATCCATGAAGAGAGGAACTACACACGAAAAAACAGATGCTTTATTAGGGAAATTCAGAGAGAAAGTTCCTGATATGGCTATAAGAACCACTCTTATCGTAGGATATCCGGGAGAAACAGAAGAAAGATTCCAGGAGCTTAAAGATTGGGTAAGAGAACAGAAATTCGATAGATTGGGATGCTTTACTTATTCTCATGAAGAAAATACAACAGCTTATGTACTGGAAGATGATATTCCGCAGGAAATAAAAGAAGCGAGAGTAGAAGAAATCATGGAGCTGCAGTCTCAGATTTCATGGGAGAAAAACCAAGAAAAAGTAGGGAAAATATTCAGATGTATTTTTGATCGTAAAGAAGGAAATTATTTTATCGGGAGAACAGAATTTGATTCTCCGGATGTAGATAATACAGTACTGGTTTCAGCAGAAGAGACTTATATATCCATAGGGGAATTTGCAGAGGTGAAAATTACTTCAGCGGAAGAGTTTGACTTATATGGAGAACTGGTATAGCTAAATAATTGTAAATCAGTTAGAATGATGATTGTTGATTCATTAAAATATTAATAAAATTTAACATTAAAATCTTTTTTTGAATCAAATTATATATTTGAAAATCAATTGATTATTATTTTGAGATATTAAGATTTTTTAATTTTCTTTGATAAAGCCATTGAATTAGAAAATTATATCTTAAATTTGCGCAATAAACAATATTTTTTAAATTGTATGCTTTCAGTAAGTTAATTATTAAAATTAAGCTAAAAAGACCTAATTTATAATATGTTTTGTCTTTTTTGGTTTTATAAGAGATAATCACAAGTTGGGATGTATACTCAATTTTGAAAATATTGATGAAAAAAATGTAATTAAAATCTTTAAAAACTTATGAAAAAATTTTTATTAACAGCGACTATGCTTGTGTGCTTTTCAGCACTTTCTCAGGCTCAGCAGGGGCGCGTGGGGATTAACACAACCACACCTGCCGCAACTTTAGATGTAGCAGCAACTACTACTGATAATGCTAGACCTGATGCCTTATTAGTCCCTCGTATGACGGCAGCAGAATTATCTTCTAAAGATGATACCAGTGGAACATATGGTGCGCCTCAGAATGGAGCATTAGTTTACATTACAGCAGGTACTGGAGCCGGAGCTAGAAAAGCTAAAATTACAGGACCAGGGTTCTATTATTTTGATAATACTGTCCCTGAATGGAAACCTTTCGTTGGAACTCCTGCCCCTGCCGGAATGACAGTAAGAGCACAAACAGCTGCTACAATCTCTGATGCTGATTTAAATAATGCAATTGTGGTAACATCAAATGTGACGTTTAATTTAGCTACATTAACAAAGACCAACGGTAAAACTATTACATTTATAGATGCAACCAATGGAGCTTTTTTTAGTGTAACAGGTGTACATAGTACAGCTTCAACTACACCTCTTCAATCAGGTGGAGCACTATCTTACATTTGTGACGGAACAAACTGGTTTAGTTATAACTCATTCTAATACAAGACACAATTATGAAAATATATTTAACATCCGCATTATTTGCCATTGTTGCAGTATCAACTACCGCTTTTGCTCAATTAAGATCAAATAATACTATAAGTGCTACAGTAGCTACTCAGTCTGTATTTTTGGATGCTTCAGCAAATGGATTTACAACTTCAGCCAATAATGGTAAAGGTTTAGCTTTTCCAAGAACAAACCTGACAACTTTTACATTTGTTACCCCGGTAACGAGTGCTCTTAATTTCCCGACTGCATATGACGGGATGATTGTATATAACTCTACGGCTGGTACTACTCCTGCTACAGGATCAGGTATCGGAGGACAAACGGTAGGTGTAGGTTTCTATTATTTTAGCAACCCAACTCCAACTCCTGCTTTTTCTTCTGCTTCTGGACAATGGTTACCATTAGGAGGTTCTCCTAGAGTTAATTATGTAAATAATACAGAAGTTGTTACCAATACAGCAGTAAATAATGCTCCAGTTTATGCATATAAAGGAACATTTACTGCTTCAGGTACTTCTACAGCGGTTGATATCCCTTCACCGACAGGTATGACAGGGCTATATGGTATTACTATTTATAAGTCTGGTTCAGGAACAGTATATTCCAGAGATTTATATTCTTATACGGTTGCAACCACTGCCGGAAACGCAATTACAGGTTCACCTAGCATGTCAGTTGTTTATCCTGCAGGAACATATGATTATGTAATAGAATATTTAAAATAAAGAATTTATTTCATCACATAAAAAAACCAATGAGAAATCATTGGTTTTTACTTTTTATAGAAGTTTTAAAATGCTTTAAAAGCAATGAGAATATGTTTAATGCTCTTTAAATATGATTCAGAGAATCCATTAAATATTTGTTAGCTTATATTATTGAAATAGATTCTAAGCCTGATTTTTCTTAAGATGGTCTTTTATCAGTAATCATCAAAACTCATTTTAGTTATGTGAATCAATCCTTACAGATATCTTTTATTTATTGCTTTCAGAAAGAAATTTTTGAGGGGGTTGACAGAAATGAATCATAAAAATGAAGTGGAATTTGTCTATGGTATAAATTTTGATCTTTCAAATCAACGTTAAAGTGATTTTTAAAACTTGATCTTTATATCTTTAAAGGTCTTCTGTCAGAAACTTTTTTCAAAGTTGAGTTCTTAAGACTTTTATATTTTTGAGGTTGATTTTTAGGACATAAACTAAAAATTTAAATTTCGTAACAATTTGATTTTCAGTAGTTTTTGAATTTTGAATTTTTTAATTATGCTTAAATTAGTTAATTATATTAACTTTTTACGTATTTTTTTAACACTTTTTAACACTACTCCGTAAAATCCCTATTCATAGGGTATTGCAAGGTTCTTTAACATAACTTTAAACTTTTATTAACGGTTTTTAACATATTGAATAGGGACTTATAAAGATTCCTGATACTTTTGCTCCGTCAAAACCAATAAAAGTTCAAAATGATGAAAAGATTCATTCTCGTAATCATAATGATGATTTCAACCTTAGGGATTTACTCTTTTACAAGTAATGCCTTAGATGCGAAAAAAACAAGTTATGCATCGTACTACCACGATAAATTTAACGGTAGAAAAACCGCTAGCGGTGAGATCTTTGATAACTCAAAGTTTACTGCAGCAAACAGAACGCTTCCATTTGGAACAAACGTTAAGGTAACAAACCTTAAAAATGGTAAAGAGGTAATAGTGAGAATTAATGACAGAGGGCCTTTCCATTCATCAAGATCTTTAGACATGTCTAAAGCAGCGTTCGATGAGATCGGAGATATCAATCATGGTACTATTCCGGTCGAATATGAAATTGTCGATTAATTTTATGATTTAAATTAAAAAAAAGCCAGCTGATTCAGCTGGCTTTTTGTATGGGCATACACTACCTTATTTATACATCCAGCTCCAATAAAGCAGGGCAATGATCAGAATGTACTGCCTCCTTTAAAATAGCAGCCCTGTTGAGCTTATCTTTTAAACTATAAGATGTGAAGTTATAATCCAGTCTCCAGCCTTTATTTCTGGCTCTTGAGTTTTGTCTGTAACTCCACCAGGTATAATTGTCAGGTTCATTGTTAAAGAACCTGAAACTGTCAATAAGTTCACATTCATTAATGAAATTAGTCATCCATTCTCTTTCCATAGGAAGAAACCCTGAAACATTCTTTAAGCCAACAGGGTTATGTATATCAATGGCCTCATGGCAGATATTAAAATCTCCGGAGATAATAAGGTTCGGAATTTCCTTTTTTAAATTCTTGATATATTCCAGAAAATCATGGCAGAACTGCATTTTAAAATCCAGTCTCTCAATATTAGAGGCAGAAGGGACATATACGGAAATAGCAGAAAATCCATCGAAATCCGCCCGGATGATTCTCCCTTCATTATCATAGCTTTCAATACCACAACCATACTCTACATGGTTGGGTTTGATTTTTGAGGCAATTCCGACCCCGCTATAGCCTTTTCTTACCGCCGAATGCCAATAACTGTGATAACCTAATTTTTCAAGACTTTCGATATCTATCTGATCGTTTCCAGCCTTACTCTCCTGGATTGATATGATATCCGGATCCGCAGCCTTAAGCCAGCCCAGAAAATCTTTGGTAAATGCTGCCCGGATTCCGTTAACGTTGTATGTAATTAATCTCATGAATCTTTTATAAAAGTTTTAAAATTTTCGTTGTATTTCGAAGGAATAAATTCAGTGACATCATAGTCCGCGATTTCATAAATATAAAAAGGGTCTTCAGAAATGATTTTTTCAATCTCATTCCTTGATGATGCATTGGCAATAATGATACCTCCCGTTCTGGGTTCTTTTCTTCCGGAAGCAATGAATAGCCCTGATTCATAATGCTTGTTAAGAAAAATATTATGCTGAGGAATAAGCCGCTCTATATCTTCAATAGAACTCTTATAGATAAGCGAAATAATAAACATGAATTTATTTTTTACGAAGATATGAACTATAAAAAAGAGGCGGAAAAAATCGAAAGATTTTTTCCGCCTTAAACCCAAAATTAAATAAACTATAAAAAAACTACTTGGGTTCTAAAATGCTGATAGGAATAATACACTCTTCCAGTGAAATTCCTCCATGTTGGTAGGTTTCTTTATAGTAATTTACAAAATGATTGTAATTCTTAGGGTAAGCCAGGAAAATATTATTTTTGGCAAAAATATATTTCGAGCTTAAGTTTCCTTTGGGAAGGAATAGTTTTTCCGGATTAGTGATGGCCCATACGTCACTATCATCATACGTTAAACTCTTACCGGTCTTATATCGAATATTGGTTGAGGTTTCTCTGTCTCCAACAACTTTGCTCGGTTTCTTTACATACACTGTTCCGTGGTCTGTGGTGATCACTAGTTTGTAACCATTTTCCGCTGCCGTTTTGACGATTTTCATTAGTGAAGAATTCTCAAACCAGTTGAAGGTAAGAGAACGGAAAGTTTTATCATCACGAATCAGCTGGTCCACAATATGATTATCTGTTTTAGCATGAGAAAGAATATCAATGAAATTGTATACAATCACCAACAGGTCATTATTTTTATGCTGATTAAAATCATCATAGATCTTTCTTTCAAAATCGGCGTTCAATACTTTAAGATATTTCATGGATTTGGAACCAAGACCAATTCTTTTCATCTGATCTTCAAGGAAGTCACGCTCAAATTCATTCTTATTCCCTTCCTCATTATCATTAAACCACTTATCCGGGAAACGTTTTTCAATTTCTGAAGGCATTAATCCTGCAAAAAAAGAATTTCTTGCATATTGCGTAGCCGTAGGAAGGATGCTATAGTAGTAATCTTCCGATATTTTGTTGTAATATTTTGTAAATAATGGCTCAATCACCTTCCATTGATCGTAACGAAGATTGTCCACCATAAGTAAAAGCACTTTTTCTTTTTCAACCTCTGGTTTTACTTTTTCCTTGAAAAGAGTGTGGCTCATCATAGGCTTATCAGAATCGGTAAGCCAGTCTTCATAATTCTTCTCAATGAACTTGGCAAACTGAATATTGGCTTCTTCCTTTTGTGACTGAAGAAGATCAGCAAACTCATTATCCGCTACCTTATCAAATTTAATTTCCCAGCTCAGGATCTTTTTATAATATTCAGCCCATTCCTGGTATGTTCTCAGATAAGAAAGCTCCATAGAAAGGTTTCTGAATTCCTGCTGGTACTGTAAAATCGTTTTTTGCTCCACCAGATTATCCTGCTGAAGATTTTTCTTTAAAGAAAGTAATATTTGGTTTGGGTTTACAGGCTTTAAAATATAATCGGCAATCTGAGAACCGATAGCCTCTTCCATGATGTGCTCTTCCTCACTTTTGGTCACCATTACAATCTTTAAGGAATTATCTTTTTCCTTAATCATAGGAATAGCTTCCAATCCGGAGATGCCAGGCATATTTTCATCAATTAACGTTAACGCAAATTTCTCTGAATCCATAAGCTCCAAAGCTTCATTCACGTTATTGACTGGGGTTACCTGATAGCCCTTCTTTTCTAAAAATACGATATGAGGTTTGAGTAAATCTATTTCATCATCGATCCATAATATCTTTTCTGACATAATTTATTTTTTACATGGTTATTGTATCAAAATGTTGACCAAATCCTTTTAAAATCTCACAAAATCGGAAGATTAAAAGTTAAATATTAGTTAAATGAAAATGCCACGCGGAATTTCATATTTTGGTTTTATTTAATTATTGTTCTTTATATGTTCTAAAGCTCTTTCCAGTACTTCATCCTTTCCGCTTTTAAGCCCTTCCAGACTAGGCTTTACCAAAATATCAGGAATAATCCCGATACGCTGTGTTTCTCTGCCGTCCGGATAATAAGCACCAAGACCGGAAAAGCGGGTACTAAGGCCTGCAATTTTAAAAGAGATAACATCACCGTTGGCTCCTGAGGTATTACTTCCGATTATTTTAGCTTTCGGATGCTGTTTGAACATCATAACGGTTGTCTCAGCTTGACTTTGTGTACTCTCATCTACTAAAACGATAACATTCCCTTTATAGTATTCCGTGTTTTTTCTGCCAATACTATTTTGCTTACTGTAAAACTTACCTGGATAATTGGTTTCAGGTAAAGTAAACTGATAGTAAACCGTAGTTTGTGGAAGAAAAAGCGTACTTAATGGTCTGATGGTTTGTCTGGGGTAATTCCTGAGATCAAAAATAATGGATTTTGCAGACTTTAAGTTTGAGTACATTTCATCTATATCATTTTTTTCTAAAACTCCCATATTGACATAACCCGTTTGCTTTGAATCATCAATGAATTTCCATTTTTCAGGAACAGGAGCTTTCTCTGAAATAATATCTTTTTTCAGATAAGTTTTGGTTGTGATCTCCATATTTTGTCCGTTCCTTTCAATTTTGATGGAAACAGAATCTTTATTACTCAAAAGAAAAGCATTTTTTACCTTAAATATTTTACCCCACGAGTTGGAAGCAGGAATGTATTTTCCAAAACCATTAACCATCTGAGAAATAGTTTTTCCTTCAATATCATAAATAATATCTCCAATATTCAACCGGATTTTCTCATTGAAACGGTTAGAATTGATTTTTGTGACCACAAGCTTTCCTTCCGCATAAGAATATTCTACAGGAACCTTTTTGCTGCCATACAGGAAATGGGAAATCAGTTTTGATGAAAGATAGGCATGTGAATCATCAGTTTTAGTGACCAGCTCAGCCAATGTCAGATGATAAGTTTCATCATCGGTGACAGCAAGAAATTTGGGAATCATCTCGGTCAGAACACTATTCCAGTTCTGATCGGTTTCATATTTATAAGGAAAAAAATATTCTACATAATTCCAGTATCTGAAGAGCTCCAGTAAAACAATCGATTGAGAAGTGAAATTTGAACTATATGATTTTTCATTCCTGAAAAATATTTTTCCTTCGTTTCTGCCAAAGTAATGACTGTCGCTAATATTTCGGTTGTTTTCAATGTAATGCAGCTTTTGCGAGATGTCTTCCGTAAAAATATCAGAGTTGTCTATCCAGCTCAGATCAAAATTTTTAAGAAAATAGATTTTCCCATGCTGTATTGAGCATTCTTTGCAGGGAGAGACCTTCCCCAAACCTTTGATCCAGACCGAATATAATTTATTTAATTCTGTTTTATTATGAACATTTTCAAGTTGATTGATTTTCTGGAAAAACTGCTGGTCCCAATCTGTATTTCCCTTTGCTACATAAGGATGATAGTATTTTAAAAATCCCCAAATTCTGCACAGAGATTCCAGTTTCTGATTTTCAGATAAATTCTGTGCGGAAAATGATAAACTTAAAAAGAATAGAAAAAGAAGAAAATATGTACGCATTAAAGGTTATCGTGTTTTCTCTCAAAGATAGATTTTTGACTCCATAGCTGCAATTGTTTTTCAAACAATATTTGATAACAGAGTTGGTTGCTGGAAGATAGAAGTTATTGTTAGTATTATCTTCCAGCTTAATACTAATTTAACAAAAGCCTAAAATATAAAATCCCTAACTTTGTTTACTAATATTGAAGTTTCAATGCAGAATAAGCTAAAAATCATCAACGATCCTGTTCACGGGTTTATCAAAATTCCACACGAAATTTTATTTGATGTCATTGAGCATCCCTATTTTCAAAGGTTAAGAAGAATCGGGCAGACCGGTCTTCTGAATCTGATATTTCCGGGGGCTACTCACACAAGATTCCATCATGCGCTGGGAGCAATGCATCTGATGTTTACAGCATTGGAAACACTGAAACAGAAAGGGGTGAAAATTTCTGAAGAAGAAGAAAAGGGAGCGATGCTGGCGATTCTGATGCATGATATTGGTCATGGTCCGTTCTCTCATGCGCTTGAAAGTATGCTGATGGATGACTGGCATCATGAAAATCTGTCCTTATTATTAATGAATAAACTGAACGAGGAGTTTGGCGGGCAGTTATCTATGGCTATTGAAATGTTTCAGGGGAAATATCACCGAAAATTCTTTAATCAGCTTATTTCATCACAGTTGGACGTTGATAGACTGGATTACCTTAAAAGAGACAGCTTTTTTACGGGAGTATCCGAAGGAAATATTAATACCCAGAGAATTATTTCCATGATGAATGTATGCGAAGAAGGAGAATTGGTAATTGATGCTAAAGGAATCTATTCCATTGAAAATTTTCTTACCGCCAGAATGTTTATGTATTGGCAGGTTTATTATCATAAAACGTCTGCGCTTGCTGAATTTCTTTTAGTTAAAATCCTGGAAAGAGCAAAATACCTGATCTCTCAGGGGGCTGATCTTCCGGCTACGGATAATTTAAAATACTTTTTGTATCGTGGGAAAACAGTGGCAACGGATGAAGATATAGAAAGATTTACAAAACTAGATGATAATGATGTGATTCAGGCTATGAAAGAATGGCAGAATTCGGACGACATCATCTTGTCATATTGGTGTCAATGTGTAATTCAGAGAAATCTGCCGAAAACAATTATCTCATCTCATCCGTTTGACCAGAAAATAATTGAAGAAAAAGTAAAAAATACTAATGAATTTTTCGGAATTGATAACGGGGAAGAATTGGTTCATGAAATAAAAAGAAAATTATTACCGTATCATGCCGAGAAACAGCCGATCTATTTATTGCAAAAAAACGGAAAAAGAACAAGGCTTCATGAGTCCGAAGATCAGCTTTTATCAGGGTTGATGGTGAATAAAACAACACGCTATATTCTTATGTTTCCAAGAGATATCTCCAAACTGGACTCTTAAAGAATATTAAAATTTACGATCTGAAACCAAAAAATGTTTGCAAATTATAGAATTTCTTATCTTTGCAGAATATGGAATTTACAGCTTCGCAAATTGCAAGTTTTATTGACGGAAAAATAATAGGTGACGAGAATGCACTTATTACAGGGGTTTCACCAATTGAAAATGGGGAATCAGGACACCTTTCTTTTATTGCACAGGATAGGTTTTCTCATTTTTTAGGGACCTCAAAATGTTCAGTTATCATCGTTTCGGAAAAACTTCTGGAAAAAAATCATTATAACCCTACCTTAATCGTTGTAAAAGATGCCTATCTTTCTTTTCAGATTCTGATGAACTTATATCAGGAAATGCAGGGAAGGAAAGAAGGTATTGAAGACGGTTCATCCATCCATGATACCGCAGTGATAGGAGATAAAGCATATATCGGGGCATTTACCTATGTTTCTGAGAAAGCTAAAATCGGGGAAGGTTCACAGATTTATCCGCATGTATATATAGGAAAAGGAGTAAAGATTGGTAAAAATTGTAAAATTGACAGTGGAGCCAGGATTTATGACTACTGTATTATTGGGGATAACTGTGTAATTCATTCCAATACAGTAGTAGGAGGTGACGGTTTTGGTTTCCAGCCAACCGCTGAAGGATTTAAAAAAATACCACAGCTTGGAAATGTGATTATTGAAGATGATGTGGAAATTGGTTCAAATTGTAGTATAGACAGAGCTACAATAGGCTCTACAATTATAGGAAAAGGAACAAAAATCGATAACCTGATTCAGATTGCTCACAATGTAAAAATAGGGCAGAACAATGTAATTGCAGCACAGGCAGGAATTGCAGGTTCTACTACCATCGGTGATTGGAATCAGATTGGAGGACAGGTTGGAATTGTTGGACATATCAAAATCGGAAATCAGGTGAAAATTCAGGCTCAGAGTGGCGTGAATTCAAGCGTTAACGATAAAGAGACATTGTACGGTTCACCAGCAATCAGCTATAATGACTATTTGAGAAGTTATGTTCATTTCAGGAACCTGCCCGGAATCGTAAACAGAATAAATAATCTTGAGAATAACTCAAAAGATAATACTAATGAGTGATATGCAAAAAACACTTCAGCAAGAGGTAACTCTTTCTGGAATTGGTCTTCACACGGGTAAAGAAGTAAAACTTACCATTAAACCTGCTAAAGAAAATACAGGTTTTGTATTCGTAAGAACAGACCTGGAGGGACACCCTCAGGTAGAGGCAGATGTAAATTATGTTGTAGCAACGGAAAGAGGAACAACATTAGAAAAATTAGGAGTAAAGATTACTACTTGTGAACACCTTCTAGCAGCCCTTGTTGGTTGTGATATTGATAACGCCGTTTTAGAAATGGATGCTTCCGAACCTCCTATTTTGGATGGATCTTCAAAATACTTTGTTGAGGCTATCGAAAGTGTTGGAGTTGCAGAACAGGGCGTAGCAAGAGAATATCTGGTAGTAAAAGAAGTTCTTACATATAGTGATCCGGCTACAGGTTCGGAAATCACAATCATCCCTTCAGATACATACGAAGTAACAACCATGGTAGATTTTGGGACTAAAGTTTTAGGGACTCAGAATGCTACTCTTAAAAATATTTCAGAATTTAAAGACGAAATCTCATCGGCAAGAACATTCAGCTTCCTGCATGAGCTGGAAATGCTTTTAGATCACGGTTTGATTAAAGGTGGTGATATCTCCAATGCAATTGTATATGTAGATAAAGATCTTACTCCTGAAACTACAGAAAAATTAAAGAAAGCCTTCGGAAAAGACAATGTGTCAATCAGACCGAACGGTATTCTTGATAATCTTAATTTAAATTACCCTAACGAAGCGGCGAGACACAAATTACTGGATGTAATTGGTGATCTGGCTTTAGCAGGAGTGAAAATAAAAGGTAAAGTGATTGCCAACAAACCAGGACATTTTGTAAATACACAATTTGCAAAAAAACTGAACCGCCAGTGGAAATTGCAAAAGAAGAAAAACGTTCCGGATTTTGATCTAACTAAAGAACCTGTATTCGATATCAACGGAATTATGAAGCTTATGCCTCACAGACCTCCGTTCTTATTAATTGATAAGGTTCTTGAACTTTCAGATTCACATGTGGTAGGATTAAAGAATGTTACCATGAATGAACCCTTCTTTGTTGGACATTTCCCCAAAGAGCCGGTAATGCCTGGAGTACTTCAGGTAGAAGCATTGGCTCAGACAGGAGGTATCCTTGTGTTGGCCAGCGTTCCTGATCCTGAAAACTATTCTACATATTTCATCAAAATTGATAAGGTGAAATTCAAGAGAAAAGTAATTCCGGGAGATACGCTTATCTTCAAAATTGAGTTGATAGAGCCTATCAGAAGAGGTATCGTTCACATGCAGGGGTACGGATATGTAGGAGACACAGTGGCAGTTGAAGCAGAGCTTATGGCTCAAGTTGCAAAAAATAAAGTTGATTAAATGATTCATCAATTAGCAGCCGTAGATAAACGTGCGAAAATCAGCAAAAATGTAATTGTAGAACCTTTTACTACAATTGCAGGAGACGTAGAAATTGGAGAAGGAACCTGGATTGGTCCAAACGTGACCATTATGGATGGAGCAAGGATAGGGAAAAATTGTAGAATTTTTCCCGGTACTGTAATCTCTGCCATTCCCCAGGATCTTAAATTTGATGGTGAAGATACCCAGGTAATCATCGGAGATGAAACTACAATCAGAGAGTGTGTTACCGTAAACAGAGGAACTAAAGCTCTCGGATATACCAAAATAGGAGCAAATTGCCTCATCATGGCAACTTCACATATTGCTCATGACTGCGTCATCGGAGATCACGTTATTATTGTAAACGGTTGTGGTATTGCAGGCCACGTTGAGATCGGGGATTATACCGTAATGGGAGGGTTATCGGCAGTTCACCAGTTTGGAAAAATCGGAAAACATGTGATGATTTCCGGAGGTACGCTGGTAAGAAAAGATATCCCGCCTTACGTAAAAGTAGCAAGAGAGCCGATGTCTTATGCAGGGATCAACTCTGTGGGATTAAGAAGAAGGGGATTTACTAATGAGAAAATCTTTGAAATTCAGAAAATCTACAGAGCGATCTTCCAGATGAAAATGAATGTCTCTCAGGCAATTTCCCATATTGAAAAGGAAATGCTTCCCACTGCTGAAAGAGACGAGATTCTACAATTTATCCAAAATTCCCCAAGAGGTATTGTGAAAGGTTACGGAACTGGTAAAGAAAGCAATTAACAATATAAAAAAACACACACATTATGAAAAATCTATTTTTAACATTAGCCTTTTTGTTCTCAGCTATTGTAACAGGACAAAAAACTAAAGATTCAAATGCAAAAACAGAATCTTCAAAGCCAATTATTGAAAGAAGCCGTACATCTGAACAAAATGACAGTATTGCCAAAAACAATGTAAACAGTGTAATGAAGAAGAGCCTGAACAATGAATCATACTTTAAGAAATATGAGGATAATTCACAAGTTCAGTATAATGTCAATCAGTTGAATCGTAGTAATACCATGTTTAACAATACGACCAATGGTTCACACATTTCACCTGCTGGTAAAGTGGTGAATCCACTACCGGGAGGACAGCAAGGACCAGGTACCATGCAGGTACAGGTTCCTATTTTTAAAACAAAATAAAGAATAATATATATTAATGGCAACAAGTAACGATATCAGAAAAGGTCTTTGCATCGAATATAGCAATGATATTTTTAAAGTAATCGAGTTCCTTCACGTAAAACCAGGAAAAGGACCTGCTTTCGTAAGAACAAAATTAAAGTCAGTAACCAATGGTAAAGTAATTGATAATACTTTCTCTGCGGGGCACAAAATTGATGAAGTAAAAGTAATCACCAGAAAGTTCCAGTATCTGTATGATGATGAGAACGGATTCCACTTCATGAACAATGATGACTTCTCTCAATTATATATCAATAAAGAAATGATCGAGAACTCCCAGTTTATGAAAGCTGGTGAAGAAGTAACCATCATTTTGAAAGAAGCTGACGAGACTCCGCTTTCTGCAGAACTTCCACAGTCAGTATATCTTGATGTTATCGAAGCTGATCCGGGAGTAAAAGGAAATACAGCTACAAACGCTCTTAAAAACGCAATCGTTGAAACAGGAGCAAGAGTAATGGTTCCTTTGTTCATTGAGCCGGGAGACAGAATTAAAGTAAGCACTGAAGACGGTAGCTACTTAGAAAGAGTAAAAGAATAAATAAAAATTACATTAATTCGGTTTGCATTAGCAGTCCGAATTTTGTTTTATAAGAAAATCTATTGTTATGAGATTCCATTCTCCGCAAAAGCTTAAAACAATTGCAGATTTAATAGGCTCAGCATTTGTAGGGCCGGAAGACTTTGAAGTATTGGGAACCAATGAAATTCATATGGTAAGGCCAGGTGATATTGTTTTTGTAAACCATCCCAAATACTATGATAAAGCATTAAATTCTGCAGCAACTATTATTTTAATTGATAAAGAAGTGGAATGCCCGGAAGGCAAAGCCCTTTTAGTTTCTGATGATCCTTTCAGAGACTTTAACAAGATCAATACTCATTTTACCAGAATATATAATTTTACAGAAGAGCTTCATGATGTTGAAATAGGGGAGGGAACAAAAATACACCCTTCCGCAGTGATCGGAAACAATGTGAAGATCGGAAAAAATACCCTTATTTTTCCTAATGTGGTCATTGGAGACAGAACGGAGATCGGAGATAATGTGATCATCCAGTCCAATACTGTTTTAGGAGGTGATGCTTTCTATTACAGGAAATTAAATGGAAACTTTGACCGTTTAATTTCTGTAGGAAATGTTGTTATTGAAAATAATGTGGAGATTGGAAATGGATGTACCATTGACAGAGGTGTTACAGATACTACGATCATTGGAGAGGGGTCTGTACTGGATAATCAGATTCAGATAGGACATGATACCGTTATCGGGAAAAAATGTCTGATTGCTTCTCAGGTGGGAATTGCAGGTTGCTGCATTATAGGAGATGAGGTTACATTATGGGGGCAGGTAGGAATCGCTTCAGGTAATAAAATTGAGGCCGGATCTGTACTTTTAGGAAAAACAGGAGTGAACAGAGACCTTGAAAAAGGAACTTATATCGGCATGTTTGCAGAAGATTTCAAAACTTACCTAAAAAAAGAGGTAAAACTGAGAAATCTCAAATAAACAATTCCAAAGGTTTTATCCAAAATCAAAGAAATTTAAGTAAATTTGTGAGCATTAATAAAATAATAAATAAATTAAAACAACAATAAAATGTCAATTTTAGTAAACAAAGATTCTAAAGTAATTGTACAAGGATTTACAGGGAACGAAGGAACTTTCCACGCTGGTCAGATGATTGAATACGGAACAAACGTTGTAGGTGGTGTTACTCCGGGAAAAGGAGGTAGCGAGCACTTAGGAAAGCCGGTATTCAACACAGTAGCTGACGCTGTTGAAAAAGCAGGAGCAAATGTAAGTATCATTTTCGTACCACCGGCATTCGCAGCAGACGCTATCATGGAAGCTGCTGAAGCAGGTATCAAAGTAATTGTATGTATTACTGAAGGTATTCCTGTAGCTGATATGGTAAAAGTAAAATCTTATATCGCTGACAGAGACTGCAGATTAATCGGACCAAACTGCCCTGGAATCATTACTTCTGAAGAAGCTAAAATTGGTATTATGCCAGGTTTCGTTTTCAAAAAAGGAAAAGTAGGTATCGTTTCAAAATCAGGTACTCTTACTTACGAAGCTGCTGACCAGGTTGTAAGAGCAGGTTACGGTATTTCTACAGCAATCGGAATCGGTGGTGACCCAATCATCGGAACAACTACAAGAGAAGCTTTGGAATTATTCATCAACGATCCGGAAACTGAAGCGGTTGTAATGATCGGTGAAATCGGTGGTGGATTAGAAGCTGAAGCTGCAAGATGGTACAAAGCTAGCGGATCTACTAAACCAGTTGTAGGGTTCATCGCAGGACAAACAGCTCCAAAAGGAAGAACAATGGGACATGCTGGTGCTATTGTAGGAGGTGCAGAAGATACAGCTCAGGCAAAAATGGAGATCATGAGAGAGAATGGTATCAACGTTGTTGATTCTCCAGCTGATATCGGTGCTACCGTAGCTAAAGTTCTAGGATAATATAAAACCCAAATCATATGAAAAAACTTTTATTAGCCTCAGCTTTGACTCTTTCTGCTTTATCCTTTGCCCAAGTGCAGTGGAAAAGTACAAGATTCGGTCTTACCGGAGGTTTAAACTACTCAAGAGTAGCCAATGCCCATAACCCTTCAGGCCCAAGATACACTTTTCAAGGTGGAGCTTTGGCATTAATCCCCGTAGGGAAGGCAAACCAATTCTTTATTCAACCGGAGGTTCTGTACTATGGTGCTGGAGAAACCGGAAAAGATAAAGATGCTAAAGGAAAAGATGGTTATAATGCAGTATATGCCAATAACTATCTGAGTGTGCCGCTTTATTTTAAAGGATACTTTTCAGAAGCTGAATCAGAGTTCTTTGGATTAATAGGTCCCAGATTTAATTTCTTGTTAAATCAAGATGTTAAAAATGCACCTGTTGGCAGACCTTATTATGATCCGGATGTTATTGATCCTACACAGGCACCTGGAGTGAACGGAAAAGCGAAAAGCTTTAACTGGGGCTTAGGACTGGGAGTTGGATATAGCTATAAGAGACAACTTGAAGTAGCTTTAAAATACGATCTGGGTCTTTCAGATACTTACCCTGGTCTTGCAAAAGAAAAAGGAGGTACTGATAAGAAAAAATCAGAACAGGTTCTTGCACTTACCTTAAGCTACATATTCAAATAAATCATTTATTCAGAATATATAAAATCCCGGAAATCAAATTTCCGGGATTTTTGTTTTTATAAAAAGTTACCTAGTTACTAGTAATTGGCGTTTGGCCACTCAATTTAAATTCAATAAGATAATGATTGAAAAATACATCATTAAATTTGAAAAATTTTAAAGGGCAAATCTGCTTATATGCAAATTTGCCCTTTTTATTCTTAGCTATCTCAATTGCCTTTGCCTTTTTCGCTCTTTCGCAATCAAGCTCTTAGTTACCCTTTAATCCATTTCCAAAGCTCCTTTAAGGTAGCCTTATTCCCATACATCAAAATACCCACACGATAGATTTTTCCGGCTAGGAAGATCATAAAAACAGTGGTTGCCAGCAATAATACAATAGATAATGCAATCTGCCATGCAGGAACACCAAACGGGATTCTTGCAATCATTGCTACGGGAGATGTAAACGGAATGATAGACAGCCAGAAGCCTAGCGGACCATCCGGATTGTTCATTAAAGTAAAACTCCCATACATTCCTAATGTTAATGGAAGAATCGCAAACAGGGTGAACTGCTGGGTCTCTGTTTCATTATCTACCGCAGAACCAATTGCGGCATAGATGGAACTGTAGAAAACGTATCCTAACAGGAAGAACACTATGAATACAAAGATGATTAGTGGGAAGTTCAGTTCCAGTAAACTGTGGGAAATCTGAGTGGCAAGCTGTCCCATATCCAGTTTACTTGCAATTTCTTCATTTCCGCCAGGAATTCCCTTTTGGAGAGGAGAGAATCCGGTATTAAGAACCAATGCACCGATTACGGACATCGTGATCCAGATAATAAACTGAGTAAGCGCAACCAAAGTTACTCCTAAAATCTTCCCCATCATGAGCTCAAAAGGTTTTACCGAAGAAATGATGATTTCTACAACCCGGTTGTTCTTTTCCTCAAGAACACTTCGCATTACTCTAACCCCATAAATAATGATGAACATAAAGGTAACATACATCAATATCATACTCAGACCCGATTTTACGCCAAACGCAAGATCAGAATCCTCTTTGTTATTATCCGTAACATTAATGGTTTTCAGGGTAAAGCCCTTGTCAAGATCATTTAACTGAATTTCCTGAATACCTAATTGCTTTATTTTTTCTTTCTTAACAACATTGCTGATATCAGAAACAATTTGCTGCTTGGTATCAAACCCTATTTTGTTGTTAATAACCAATCGGGTATCTTTTTCAAGTGCATCAAAATTCTGATTTTTGAGCTCCGGAAGAACCAAAATTCCGTCCAGGGATTCATTTCCTTTTAAATTATTGATCTTGGACTTTTCGTCAGCAGCAGAAACAAATACGTAATTTAACTTATCATTTGACTTGAGCTGATTGGTGAACAAGCCGCTTTTGTCAACAACTTCAATAATACTATGTGACTCATTTGCTTTGAACATTAATCCGATCACTGCACCAAAAGCAATGATCATAACAGGAGCAAGTAATGTCAGTATAATGAAAGATTTTTTCTTAACCTGGGTAAGAAACTCTCTCTTGGTAATTAAAAAAATATTATTCATAAAAATTAAGAATGGTTACTTACAGCATTAATAAACACTTCATTCATACTAGGGATCCTTTCATCAAACGATCTTACCTTGCCTACCTGTACAAGATCGAGAAGAATATTATTCTGCCCGGCCTCATTTTTCAGATCGAAAGACACAAGATTATTGTTATTTGAAAAATTGAAAATTTCATATTTGTTCTTAAAACTTTCAAATTGATCATTACTAACTTCAGAAAGGGTAACCCCGAAAATATTTTTCTTGAATTTTTCCCTTACGTCAAAAACTCTTCCGTCAATAATTTTCTTTGAATTGTTGATCAATGCAACATAATCACACATCTCCTCTACACTTTCCATTCTGTGAGTAGAAAGAATGATCGTAGTACCGTTATTTTTAAGATCAATAATCTGATCTTTTATTAAATTGGCATTCACGGGATCAAAGCCGGAAAAAGGTTCGTCGAGGATAAGAAGATGAGGTCTGTGAAGTACGGTTACCACAAACTGAATTTTCTGAGCCATTCCTTTAGAAAGTTCAGAAAGCTTTTTCTTCCACCATTGGTCGATGTTCAGTTTTTCAAACCATTTTTTTGCCTCGTTCAGGGCATCACTTTTACTCATTCCCTTCAGCTCGCCGAAATAAAGAATCTGATCGCCAACGCTCATGTTTTTGTACAATCCTCTTTCCTCAGGCATATAGCCGATATTTTTAATATGTTCAGGGTTCAGTTTTTCTCCATTGATATGAATTTCCCCTGAATCTGCCTGAGTGATCTGATTGATGATACGGATAAAAGAGGTCTTTCCAGCTCCGTTAGGTCCTAAAAGACCATAAATACTGCCTTTTGGAACATGGATGCTGAAATCATCCAATGCTACTTTTTTTCCGGCATTATAAGTCTTTTTAATATGTTCAGCTTTTAGCATTAAATTGTTTTTTTACAATTAGTATAAAAAAGTTCCGAAAGTTACGGAAATATTAAAACACAATTAATGTAAAAGAAAAAATCCTGATGATTATCAGGATTTTAATTTATTGTTTTACGATTTGAGTAACTTTTTGCGTGTTGTCACTTAAAATATACCTAATCATATATTTTCCCGGTTTCAGTTTTTCAATATTGATTTCCCCGGAGTTCATATTTACGGTATAATTAGCGACCTGCATACCCAAAATTGAATAAAAAGTCACGCTTTTGATTCTTAAAGAAGAATCTTTTGCCTTAATAATAAGGAAATCCTTTGCAGGATTTGGATAGGCAAGCAAAACACCATCATCTGCTCTTTGAGAGATGGAACCCGGCTCTCTTAGTTGAGCTTTTAAATTGTTGGAAAACCCAACAAAAGTGCCTGTAAATAGAATTAAAAGTAAAAGTTTTTTCATCAAATTTATAATTTCTCGAATATATGTAACAAATATAATAAATTCAATAATTTCATACAATAGTTTTTTGTAGAACTTATATTAAATTTGTAAAAACTTATTCAAAAAGTATTCCAAAATGATACATTCAAGAAATAGAAGACTTAGAGTTAATGAATCTATCAGAAGTTTGGTAAGAGAAAATGTGCTTACAACTGATGATTTTGTAATGCCGATCTTCGTAATGGAGGGCGAAAACATGCAGGAGGCAATCCCGTCTATGCCGGGAATTTTTAGGCGGAGTATAGATTTAACAGTGAAGGAATGTAAGGAATTATTTTCTTTAGGTGTAAAAGCTGTCAATTTGTACATGAAAGTGTCAGATCACCTGAAAGACAATACAGGAAAAGAAGCCTGGAACAAAGACGGATTAATGCAGAACACAATCAAGGCCATCAAAGATGCTGTTCCGGGAATGATGGTGATGCCGGATGTAGCTCTGGATCCTTATTCAATTTATGGACATGACGGAATCATTGAAAATGGAAAGATCTTAAATGATGCTACCAATGATGCACTGGCAAGAATGTCTGTTTCTCATGCTGAAGCAGGGGCAGATCTTGTGGCACCAAGCGATATGATGGATGGAAGAGTGCTGGTGATTCGTGAAGCATTGGAAGAAAGCGGATTTACAGATGTAGGAATTGTAAGCTATGCAGCCAAATATGCAAGCTCTTTCTACGGACCTTTCAGAAGTGCTCTGGACAGTGCTCCAAAAGATGATATGGAAATTCCTAAAGATAAAAAAACCTATCAGATGGACTTCCATAATACACGTGAAGCATTAAATGAAGTATTTAAGGATATTGATGAAGGCGCAGATGTGATCATGATCAAGCCGGGACTTCCTTATCTTGATATCGTTTCAAAAGTACGTGAAGCCATTGATCTTCCGATCGCAGTATACAACGTAAGTGGAGAATATGCAATGGTAAAAGCGGCAGCTCAAAACGGATGGCTGGATAATGACAAAACAATCATTGAAAGCCTGACATGCTTCAAAAGAGCAGGAGCAGATATGATTTTTACTTATTTTGCAAAAGAAGCTGCTATTTTGTTGAATAAATGAGATTTATAGAATCGTTGAAAAAATACAAACGTTAATGTTAAGTTAATGCTCTCCATCAAAGACTTTCACATAGATAAAACTGCTATTTTTGAATTAAACTAATTTCGAGAAACGAAATAATTAAAACATCAAAAAATTTATTTATGAGAAATCTTAAAAAGATTGAGAGAAATCAATTGAAAGAAATCAAAGGGGGAGAAGTGATTATTGATAATCCAAATTGCGGAACATGGTGCAAAGGCATCTGGTATCCATGTGTTATAGAGCATTTGGCTTGCCCTGATTAAGACATTCAATATAAAAAGATACAGGCTGTTCAATTAAGAACAGCCTGTTTTTTTTGAGTTATTATGATATTCATTTATAACCATCCTTTTCTTCCATAGACATAAGTGTCATCAAATTGTTTGTCGCTCATGAAAAGGTATAAAATTCCCTCAATAAAAGGAATAACAGAAGCAGCTCCCAACGTGACAATATTCAGAATCAGCTGAATAATACCTTCTTTAGTGTATCCCAGATAAAATTTATTTAAGGCCAGCCAGCCTACAAGAATTCCCAATAATGCGGCAGGAAGTTTTTTTTCCGAACGATAAGGAATATTACTCTGCTGGCTCTGGGTGTTTTCTGTTTTTGTGTAACCGTAATTTTCCATTTTAATGTTTGTAATTGATTGATATGTTTTATGATAAGTAGTTTAAGATGATGAAAAGTTACAAGAAGAAAAAAGATAAAACAATGAAAAGGTAAATTTGTTTATGATAATTTTATGATTTTGCCCTTTCTCTTTTTTACTTTTTCGCCTCTCAGCGAGTTTATATTTTTGATATATTTGTCCTATGATTTTACGAGGAGAAAACTTAATCAAGGAATACGGTCCTAAAAAAGTTGTAAAAGGCGTTTCTGTACAGGTTCAGCAGGGAGAAATTGTTGGTTTATTAGGTCCGAACGGAGCCGGAAAAACAACATCGTTTTATATGATCGTAGGGTTGGTTAAGCCCACTTCAGGGAAAATTTTCCTGGATAAACAAGAGATTACTACTGATGCAATGTATAGAAGAGCTCAAAAAGGAATCGGTTATCTGGCACAGGAAGCTTCGGTTTTCAGAAAGCTTTCAGTAGAAGAAAATATCATGGGAGTATTGCAGCTGACCAAGCTTTCAAAGCGTGAGCAACAGATCAAATGTGATGAACTCATCGAAGAGTTTTCTCTACAGCACGTTCGTAAAAACAGAGGAGATCTTCTTTCCGGAGGAGAAAGACGTAGAACGGAAATTGCCCGTTGTCTGGCTACAAGTCCGAATTTTATTCTTCTGGATGAACCTTTTGCCGGAGTAGACCCTATCGCCGTTGAAGATATCCAGAAAATTGTAAGAAGCCTTGTAGATAAAAATATCGGTATTCTGATTACAGACCACAACGTACAGCAGACATTGGCAATTACTAATAAAACCTATATTATGTTCGAAGGGAAGATCCTGAAAGAAGGACTTCCGGAAGATCTTGCCAATGATCCGCAGGTAAGAGAAGCATATCTTGGGGAAAACTTCGTTTATCAAAGTATTTTAGATAAGCCTAAAAAGAAAAAATATGCTTACAATATTTGGGCTGGTAATTTTGATTCTAAAGCCCATCTACAAGGATTTGTAGATGAAAATTTCAAACAGTTTGATGACCTGAGACTGATGTATGGCTTCGAAGATATTAGCTTTGCTTCATTAGCGAACTCTGAAATAGAACATATTTTCAATGATGTAGTAGATAAAAATGCAAACAATTCATTTGTATTCCAGAAAAAAGAAATCAATTCACAATATTCTCTTGAGCAGGCAGAAGCAGACTCAAAAGGAGCAAGCAAGACTGAGCTGCATTATCTGACGACTTATATGTTTGAGGGATAAACTTTATGACCTTTATTGCAGGTAAATTAGAATTTTCAAATTACTGACATATTTCATTTTTCTTAAGTAACACCTTTCCAATCTCCTCAAAGGTGTAATTTTTGTATTTACTAACATCAATGGTAAAAGCTGCCATTCAATTGATTAACACCAAAAATACAAGAGTATGTTACTAAAAGAAAAATTGCAAAAGCTGGCTAATGAACAAAATGAACCATGTGTAAGTATTTCACTTAATACCCATAGAACATTTCCTGAAAACCAGCAGGATGAAATTGTTCTTAAAAATCTTATAAAAGAAGCAGAAAACCGTGTGACTGAAGAATATGGCAAAAGACCTGCTACTGGCGTATTGGAAAAATTAGATACTATTGGGAGTAAAATAGATCATCAGTATAATCTTGATAGCTTACACATATTCCTGTCAAATGACACTGAGGAAATTATAAAATCAACATGGAAATCAAGGGGAAATGTTGTTGAGGTTGATGAGAAATTTGCAGTGAGACCCATCATTAAAGCAGCAGTTAGAGCTCAGGAATATCTTATTTTGGTTTTAACACAAAGTGGAACCCGGCTCTATGAAGCAGTAAATGACGCTATCATTAAAGAAATTCGGGAAGAAGGTTTTCCCTTTCCGCAAAACCCTTTCTATATTACCCATGCTGATGTAAGAAGTGATGCCAAACAGGTAGATAATCAGATCAAAGAATATTTTAACCGGGTTGATAAATCAGTAGTGGAGATTCACAAGAAACTGGATCTGAATGTTGTAGTAATCAGTACAGCTGATAATTTCAGTAAACTGATGGAAGTAGCAGATTTACCTCAGATCTATATAGGCCATGATCATAAAGATTATGAATCTGCGGAGGAACATCATATTGTTGAACAGGCCTACGAGATCATTAAAGCCCAACAAAAAGAAAAACGTACATCCGCCATCGGAGAAATTAAAGAATCAGTTTCAGAAGGAAAGGTTCTTACAGATCTGCAGGAAATTTATCAGGCAGCTCTGGATGGGCGGGGAGACCTGTTAATGATTCATAAGGATTATGAACAGCCTGTAAAAATGATTGATGAAAGAACATTTGAATATGCAGATGACTCCAAAGAGCCGGGAATTGTTGATGATATTGTTTCCATTATTGCCTGGGAAGTATTCTCTAAAAAAGGGAGAGTTCATTTTACACAACAGGATGAGCTTTTGGAATTGGGAGAAATAGTTTTGAAAACACGATATTAAAATTTTTCACATAAAAATAAGATCAGCCTGCATAACGCAGGCTTTTTCTATGAAGTGTCTTAAAAAAGGCTTATTTTTACTAAAGATCCAGATCCTGTATACTTATGGCAAAACCTTTCAACAGAACAGTTACTTTATTCGGAATTTATAAGCAGCTGGTCCCTTTTATAAGACCTTACCGCCCCATGATTTACGGAACATTGTTTCTTACTTTTCTGGGGGCTCTGGCAGCACAGGTGAACCCGATTGTTTTGAAATATACAGTAGATGAGGTGACGAAGTTAACCCATCTTCCCCATCCAATGTCAGAAGGAATTCATATCCTGATTATCATTTCCATTATTTTACTTGGAAAAGAACTCTTAAATATTTTTATCAACTTCGGGCAGAAGTTTTATGGAGAGAAGATCAGGATTAATGTGAGTTCTGTGTTGGCACAGTCTGCGATTGACAAAATTCTAACTTATAGAGTTGCCTACTTTAACGATGAAAATCACGAATCAGGAAAACTGCAGATTAGGATAGATCGTGGCATAGAAAGCCTTACAAGACTGGTTCAGAATTTTTTCATTGATATTCTGCCGCTTTTCTCCAATGCAATTATTGCACTGATTATTATGTATATGCAGAATATATATGTAGGATTGGTATCTACTATCATTGTGCCGATTTATTTTTATATCAGCTCTCTTCAGGCAAAAAAATTAGGTGGAGTTCGCCGCCAGCTCAGGAATCAGAGAGAAAAAAAGACTTCCGGGTTATTGAATCTGATTAATTCCATTATGGTGATCAAAAGTTTTGTAAGGGAAAAATTTGAAGGGAAAAAACAATATGACCTTCAGATGGAGTTGATGGAAAGTCAGATGATCACAAGAAGAACCAATTTTATTTATGATGGGTTGAAAACATTCATTGAACAGTTCGGAGTGGTTTTGATTATCCTTTTAACGGTTTATCTCGTTCTCGATCAACAGATGACAATAGGAGCTATTATGCTTCATATTATGCTTTTTAACAATGTTTCAGCACCTATCCGCCAGCTGCACAGAATTTATGATGATATGAATGATGCTATGATCTACGCCGAAGGATATTTTGATATTTTAAATGCAGAAAACGAAACAGAACCTAATGGAAATTTTGTAGAAAAAGAGATTAAAGGAAATTTTGAACTGAAAAATATTGATTTTACTTATCCCAACGGTACAAAAGCCTTGCATAATGTATCCATGAAAATTGAAAATGGAAAAACAACTGCTTTGGTGGGACTGAGCGGTGCAGGAAAATCAACAGTAATTAATCTCCTATGTAAATTTTATCTTCCTGATTCCGGAGAAATTCTGCTGGATGGTGTCAATCTGAATGATTATAACAATACTTTCCTCAGAAGTGATCTCGGTCTGGTGCTTCAGAAAAATCATATCTTCCAGGGGAGTATTGAAGACAATATTCGTTACGGAGATATGAATGCGAGTTTTGATGAAATTCAGGAAGCTGCTAAAAAAGCTTATCTGCATGATCAGATCATGGATTTGCCAGACCAATATCAACATGATGCTACGCAGCTTTCAGGAGGACAGCAGCAGAGAATTGCCATTGCAAGGTTGTTTCTTAAAAATCCTCCGATCATCTTTTTGGATGAACCTACTGCAAGCCTGGATGCCATTGCCACAGAACAGATAAAAAATTCTTTGGATGCCATAAAAGAAGGAAGAACTGTTATCATTATTTCCCATTCGTTGTCCCAGATTTTGGATTCGGATATCATTTATGTGATGAAAAAGGGAAGCGTGGTTGAAAACGGAACTCATGATGAACTTTACAATAAAGAAGGCACTTACAGGGAAATTTTTGATGCTTCTGCACGCAGCCTGAACCTTGATAAATTAGTGAATACTTATAAAGACAATTAAAGCCGTGAAAATTTATAATTTTGTCAATCAATAAATGAACGACCACTATCTTAAAAAACTCGATCGGGTAACTGCCATACTTACCCAGTTACAGTCAAAGCCTGTAGTACGCGCACAGGATCTGGCTGAAAAGTTTGATGTAAGTATCAGAACGATTTATCGTGATGTGAAAACCCTTGAAAATGCAGGAATTCCTATTGTGGGAGAAGCAGGAAACGGCTATTCCTTAATGGACGGGTACAAACTTCCTCCGATTATGTTTACCAAAGAAGAGGTTTTGAGTTTTATAACCGCAGAAAAACTGATGCAGAAATTTTCCCATCAAAGCTTAGGAAATCACTATCAGGCTGCGATGGAAAAAGTGCGGTCAGTGTTGAAGTATTCTGACAAAAATCTCATTAAAAATATTGAAAAACAGATTGATGTTTTCAGTTTTCATACAGATTCCGGAGATTCACTTAAAAATGTAATTCCCATTATTCTGGAGAGTATTGCAGAGAAAACCCAGTTAAACATAAAATATCAGACGGTAGATGGAAGGGTGAATAACAGAATAATAGAAACTGTTGGGATGTTTTTTGAGTTTAACTTTTGGTATATCATGGCATTCTGCACCCTGAGAAAAGATTTCAGACAGTTTCGTATAGACCGGATTTTAGAGATTTCGAAAACCCTGCAGCCTTTTCTACAGGAATACGGGCAGGTTAATGATTATCGTAAAAAGTTAAATGGAAATAAAGTCAGAGCTAAGCTTCTGGTAGACAAAAAGATCATGCCGCACCTTGTGAATTCTAAAAAATATTACGGAATGATAGAAGAAGTAGAAACCGAACAAGGAGTAGAGCTCACTTTTGAAACAGAATGGATAACAGATGGATTTCCCCGCTGGGTCATCACTTTTGCGGATCATGCCACCGTGCTGGAACCGGAATCTTTGAAAATGAAGATTAAAAATCTGGCTGCAGCTATTTCAAAAAGAATGGAATAATAGAAAGAGGAAAGCCGGATGAGGTAAGTTATTATTAACCTTGTACTCTCTATCAACGTAAATGAAATTGGATAAAATGTGAACTTTTCAAAGACAGAATACGAAAAATGAGTTGGTTACGGCTTTTATGTTTAAAATTTGAGTCAGAAAAAGGGTATGATATAATTTTAACCTTATTGTCTGGAAGAGTATAAGAAATTTTATATAAATTCATTTAATGAAATCAATTTATATAATTCTCTTTTTCTTAACAGGACAAATCTTTTATAGCCAGTTACCACAAGGGTATTATGAGGGAGCGATGACACGGGATGGATCTGTTCAGTTAATTTCAATTAATTTTAATATAGACAAAACGACATATGATATCCCTGAAATTGGTTATATGGATGTTCCCGTAGAAAAAATATCCCAGAGCAAAGACACTTTGAATATAAAAATATTCTATGGGGATTTTTATTGTTTTTTAGATTCAAAAACGGGAGATTTAACAGGTGTCAGTAAGGATAATAATCCTAAAATCCGAATTCACCTGAAAAAAGCAGTCTCAAAAGAAAAAAACTTTTCAGAAGAAGAAATTAAGTTTACAAATGCCGGTATTTCGCTTGCAGGAGTTTTGTTTAAACCAAAAAAATCAGAGAAACCTATTCCTTATGTAATTTTGGTACACCGGTCCGGATGGGAAGACAGAAATACCCCTTGGTATCACTCATTAGCTTATATTCTGGCAAGTAAAGGAATTGGCGTTTTACTTTATGACAAACGCGGAACCGGTAAATCAACCGGTAATTTTTCATCTGCAGATTTCAATGATCTGGCAGATGATGCTGTTTCTGCTTTTAACTATATAAAAGGAAGAAAAGATTTAAATTATGCCAAAATAGGCTTTCTTGGTGCAAGTCAGGGAGGATGGATTGTGCCGCTTGCTGCAAATAAAGTTTCAAACTGTGGTTTCGCAATTTTAATAGTAGGTCCGGCAGTTTCTCTTTATGAACAAGATATTAACCGTGTTCAATATACGTTAACTGATGAAGGATATTCGAAAGAATCCATTGATTCCGCGCTTCATTATTCAAGGCTTTTTTTCAAATATATTCAAAGTAATAATATAAAAGATTGGGAAGTGCTTAAAGCATATGCCTCAAAAATAAAAGATGAAAAATGGATAGATTATCTTGACATACCCCAATCACAGACCGGGGATGACATAGTATGGTGGAGAAGAAATAAGTATGACCCTAAAGAAGCTTTAAGTAAAATAAAATGCCCTGTTTTAAGTGTCTTTGGAGAAAAAGATGTATTGGTGCCGCCAGCAGAAAATAAAAACAAAATGGAAACTTACCTAAAGAATTCAGGCAAGGAGTATAAAATTGTTACCATAAAAGATTGCGGACACGATATGATAACAGAAGGGAAGCTGAATGGTACTGATTGGAATTGGCCATATACTTACTGGCAGTGGCAGAGACAACCTCAGGAATTTATCAATTCAATATCTGAATGGATATTAAACAATAAGACAAAAAATAATGAGAAATAAGCTCGAAGTGGGCTGCAATAAAACATTTCGTTATTTCCATACTCATAACTTGTTTACACTTCATTCCAACACTTTTATATGAGTGATTTTCTTCAAAGTTCATGGATGTAATTGATGAATTTTGAAGAAAACTACCCATTTTTACAAAGTCCTGTTCAAACTGAGGTTTTTAGGGGCTATAAAGCCACACCAGAAATTTGAACAGGATCTTATTTCATGAAAAAGTTTCTACTCCGGCTGGAATATAAAAATCTGAAACAGCAAAACCCGTGTCCATATAGAAAGTATGGATAATCTGAATACTTAGTTGGGTGATTTTGCCATTTCATCCTTTTGCCTGAACTGAATCATCATTTTCAGCCTGAGTAAAGACATTAATGGTTCTAAAATCTCTCCCAAAAAAAAGGCGGCTCCATTCCCAACGCTCTCAGATAAACATAGCCCTGCCCACGGTGGTGAATTTCGTTGTCAATAAAATAAAGAATATTTTCATATACCGGGAATTCATATTGCCCGAAAAGGTTGAAAACTTCCTGAAAACGTTCTTCCGAGATCTGATTGAAATAATGATTAATCACCTCAGTTTCTTCATCCCATTTTTTTAAAATTTCTTCTTTTGTTTTAGGGTTGAAGCCTTCTTCGTTATATCCTTCCATATTTCCTTCGATGATTCCTTTTAAAGCAGGACCTGCAATGCTGATCATTTCTACTGCCAGTTTAGCAAACGGTCTCATCCCTCCCACGGAAAACTCAAATAATTCTTTTTCAGGGAAAGCTTCAATAACTCTTCTTGTAAGCTTTCTGTGTCCCTGCCAGTCTTTTAGTAGCTGTTCTGTGGTCATAAATTGTTTTGTTGCAGTTGCTGTAGTTGTCATAATGTATTGTTTTTGTTTGTTGTTGATACAAAGATAAAAGAGGGTTATGACAACAGTTTGTCAGTAGGATTTTAGATGTTGAAAAAATATTTTTTTCTGTATTAAAATATTGATACCTACTTTTGCGTTAGAAGAAAAGTATATTAATAAAAAGAAATTAATTATTATTAAAATTATGAAGAAGTATATTTTGCCTGTTGTTACTGTTCTTTTATTAGTATCATGCAATAAGATTGAGGAAAAAATAGATCAGACCGTTCAAAAAACTACGGAAACCGTTCAGCAAAAGACACAGCAAGTGGTAGAAGAGACCGTTAAAAAAACAGTAAATGAATCTATCAATTCTTTAACCAGCTCCCAGGATGTAAGATTTAATGAAGTTTTCCCTGCCACAGGCAAATCTGTTGTTACCGAAGATAAAGGAAAGAAATTTAAATTCCCAAACGGTACAGAAGGATATATATTCAAATATAGGGCAGACATTGCAGTATTGCTTCCGTTTCTTGAAGGACAGCTGACTTCCGATGAACAGAAATCAGAAAAGAAAGCCCGAAAAATTGACGGACAGAGCATTGTTGACAAAATAAGCTTTATCTCCAAATTTCTTCCGGAAAATACTTTTGATACAAGCTTTCTGGAAGATATTAAAACAGATAAGAATATTGAATATTATAAACTGAAAAGATTCCCAAACAGCAGCACCATTATCTACAATCCTAAAAATCAGACCATCATACAATACGTAGAGGTAAATAAATAATTTGGATATGGCCGGTTTCTCCCGGCCATTTTTTGTACCCCGTCATTACGAGCTTTGCGAAGCTGTCTCAGCCTGTTGAAAATTACTTATCCAAAAGAATTAAATCATTTTTATTCCTAATGTTAGCTAATTTTTTTCATATTATTAATAAGCAACTTAATGTTTTGTAAATCAAATATTGATTTTTATGAAATAATATTATTTATATGTATTTTTAGTATTTATTATTAGTATATGTTTGATTTTTGTATTTAATATTTATATTTTCATTAGATTTGTTGAATTATTAACAAATGATATGAAAAGGAAATTATTTAATGAAAAAATCTGTGCATTAGTATTAAGCGGCGTAGGTACTATGGGATATGCACAGGAAAGCGTAAAAGAAAACAATATAGATGAAGTAGTGGTAACTACGGGGAGAACTAAGCCCAGAACCATAATTACCTCAGCAATTCCTATTGATAATATTTCGGCAGGACAATTAAAATCTACAGGACAAATTACTTTTGATAAAGCGCTGACTTATGCCGTACCATCTTTTAATTCATCACAGCAAACCGTTTCCGATGCAACAGCTCATTTTGATCCGGCAGATTTAAGAGGATTAGGCCCATCCAGAACATTAGTTTTGGTCAACAATAAAAGAAAAAATCAAAGTGCTTTAATTTATGTAAATGATACACCGGGAAAAGGTGAGGTTGGTACAGATCTGAAAAGTATTCCGTCTGCCGCTTTACAAAATGTGGAAGTATTGAGAGATGGTGCATCTGCACAGTATGGTTCTGATGCTATTGCGGGAGTTATTAATATTATCCTTAAAAACAGTGTTGGAAAAAGTGCTGTTAATCTTTTTTCAGGTATCACTTCAAAAGGAGACGGTTTTAATATCGGAGCAGATTTTAATACAGGAATCAGAGTTGCAAAAAATGGAAGCTTGAATCTTACATTGGGATATACTTCTCAAAATAAAACGAACCGTGCAGGTTCTGTTACAAAAGATGAACTTTTTGGTGTAGATAATGCTTGGACGCGGGCTAATCCAGGCTTAGGGATGATTATAGGGCAGCCGGAAACAAAAGTGGCTAATATGTTTGTGAATTTTGAATTGCCAACAAGTGAGACAGGTAAATTTTATGCTTTTGGTGGTACAACTTACAGAAATGGGACTAGTTATGCTTTGTATAGAACACCCTATTGGGTAACTTCAGATTTTGGTTTATTAACTCCAAAAGGACAACCTTACAATGGATTTCAGCCGGAATTTAAAACAGATGTTTATGATTATAATTTAACCTCAGGGTGGAAAGGAATGTTGGGGAAATGGAGTTTTGATGGTAGTGCAACCTTTGGCTCCAATGCCGTAAATTATGTTGTAGGAAACACCATTAATACATCTTTGGGGGTAAATTCACCCACCCGTTTTAAAGCAGGCGGCCATCAGTTCAGTAATATTATAGGAAACATAGATCTCAGCCGAAATTTTGGTACGTTTGTTTTAGGAGCCGGAGTTGAAGTACGCAATGAAAACTATCAGGCAAGGGCAGGAGAGGAAACATCTTATATAGGAAGTGGTGCAGAGTCATTTCCAGGGCTGCAGCCTCAAAACGAAGTCAATAAAAATCGGCAGAATATTGGAGCTTATATGAACGCTGAATGGGATATTACAAAAAATCTGTTACTCGGAGGAACTGTGAGATATGAAAACTTCAGTGATTTTGGAAATAATGTTTCCTGGAAAGGAAATGCAAGGTATAAATTGCTGGATGATAAATTGGTTTTCCGCGGTTCTGTTTCTACAGGATTTCGAGCCCCTTCATTACATCAAATTTATTATTCCAATGTTCAAACCAAAATTACAGGGAATACTGTAGCTAATCAGGGTACTTTTAATAATGACTCTCAAATTGTAAGATCTGATCTTGGTGTGCCCAAATTAAATGCCGAAAAAGCTTTTAACATTACTGGAGGGTTTGCCGTAAAGCCTTTTAAAAACCTGACTATTACAGCAGATTATTATAGAATAAAAATTAAAGATCGGGTACTTTTCTCAGGAGATATTGGTTATAAAACCGGCGCTCCGGGTAGTCCGGATATAACAAACCCTGTGGAAGTAATATTAAACAATAATAAAATAACCACTTTGAAATTTTTTACCAATGCTGTAAATACAGTTACTGAGGGCGTAGATTTCGTAGCTAATTATTATACTTCTGCGATAGGTAAAGGAAGATTGGGAATTATTGCGGCTTTCAATTATAACGAAACTAAGATAGTAGATAATATTGCCGTTCCACCTATTTTGGCTGAAAATGGTTACTCAGAAAACTTTTTTGATAGAAAGGAACAATCGAGAATTATCTCTGCAAGACCAAAAACAAAGACTATTCTCAGCCTTTCTTATGATATCTCAAAATTTAATTTTAACTTTAATAATACTTACTTTGGTTCCGTTACCTGGCAGCACGCAACTGATCCTGCCAAAGATCAGACATTTTCTGGTAAGGTAGTTACAGACTTAGTCGTAACATATAAAATCACAAAAGACCTTAAAGTTTCCGGAGTTGTAAATAATTTATTTAATATTTATCCGGATGTTATAGATAGCAAGGGAGATGTAGTAACAGATCTTGGAGGAAGATTCAAATATCCTTGGGAGGTAAATCAGTTTGGATTTAACGGAACAACTTTTCAGCTAAACGTTAATTATACTTTTTAATCTATAAATAAAGAAATTGACATTTGCATTGTCATGCCTAACAAAGGCGGAGTAATTTCAAAAGATATAAAACTCACATGTGTAAATATTACCTGACATTAATTCCTGATGTCAGGTAATTATTTTTCAGGCAGAATGGGAAGCTATTGTTATATTTTACTTTTTACATTGTACAAAAAACGGTATTTTAGTAGTATGAAAATTTATACGAAAACAGGAGATAAAGGTCAGACGGCACTTTATGGCGGTACGAGAGTTTCCAAAGCCAGTGCAAGAGTAGACGGCTACGGAAATATAGACGAACTGAATTCATTCATTGGAATTGCGAAAAGCCATATTGAAGATGAAGAAGTTTTAAGACAGTTGAAAAAAATACAGTTTGATCTGTTTACAGTAGGTTCAGAAGCGGCTACTCCGGCAGATAAACTGATGCTGGCTAATGGAAAATCGCGTCTTCCGATCATTATTTCAGAAACGGAAATTGAAGAGCTGGAACAGTGGATGGATGCTTTCGATGAAAAGCTTGAGCCCCTTCAGTATTTTATCCTTCCCGGAGGTGGAAAACCTGCAACATTTTTACATGCTGCCAGAACCATTTGCAGAAGAGCAGAACGTTCATTGGTGTTTTTAAATGAAGCCGAAGAAGTACGTCCGGAATTAATCAAATATTTAAACAGACTTTCAGATTATCTTTTTGTACTGGCAAGATATATTTCAAAACTGAACAACGAACCGGAAGAATACTGGAACCCGAATGAAAGATAAAGTATTGCTTTTCATCAACGGAGATGCTCCGAAATCGTTCCCGGATCTTGAAAATTATGGACTGATTGCCTGTACAGACGGTGCTTTCCATTATTTAAAAAAATTAGGTTTCCCTTTGGATAAACTGGATTTTATTTCCGGTGATTTTGATTCGCATTCCGGATCTGATGAAGATATGTATGAAGATAGATTTATCCTTACTTTAGATCAGGATAAAACAGATTTTCATAAAGCCATAGAAATCATTTTGGAAAGAGGCTTTGGAGAAATTAATGTTTTCGGAGGAAGCGGAGGGGAGCAAGATCATTTTTTAGGAAACCTTACCGTTGCTTACGGATTCAAAGATTGTATGAAAATTAAGTTTTATGATGAATTTTCCGAATATTATTTTATCCCCAATGATTTTAAATTGAAAGGGGTGAAAAACAGAATGATTTCTCTTTATCCTTTTCCATCGGTGAATAATATAACAACGAAAGGACTCAACTGGCCTTTGACAAATGGAAATTTAAGTATTACCTCAAGAATTGGAACCCGAAATTTTGCTATTGAAAATGAGATTTCTGTAGAATATGAATCAGGTGATGTATTGTTGTTTGTAGGAATCAATGAAATCGAATATCCGACAATCTATTAAAAGAATCTAATATATCAATAGAAACGGGCTTTAGCCCGTTTAAAATAAAAAATAATTTAATCAACTGGCTTTAGCCAAAACTTAATCATTGAACACATTCATCAAAATATCAGTTTTCACTATTTCATTATGCTGTATTTTTTCATGTAAAACGCAGCATTTTGAAACACCCGAATATGGCAAAAATGAAACTGAAAAGGTTATTGATATAAAAAAAGTTACCAATTTCCGGACTTTAGGAAATATTAAAAATACAGAAGGAAGAACGCTAAAAGAAGGAAAGTTTTACAGAAGCGCCCATCTTCACAAGCTGAAAAGAAAATCCTTTAATACTATTGAAAGACTGGGAATAAAAGAAATTATTGATCTCAGAAACTCTAAAGAAATAAATCAAAAACCGGATCAGATTCCTGCCGAAATTACATACAAAAAATACTCAGCGTTCGAAGATGAAGGGGATCAGCTTGCTCAGGCTAAAAAAATGGTATTGAAAGGAAAAGTGAACGCTTCCGATGCAGATAAAAGAATGATTGATTTCTATCGCGAATATGTGACAGAAAATCCAGGAACTATAAAAACTATTGTTTCAGAAATATTAGAATCCAACCAACCGGTTCTTTATCATTGTACAGCCGGAAAGGACAGAACAGGGATTATCACAGCTTTAATCCTGACAATTCTGAAGTTTGATAAAGAAACAATTTACAATGATTATCTTCTCTCCAACAATTACAGGAAAGATCTGGTTCAAAAAAGACTCAATCTGGCAAATAACTTACATTTTTTATATCCTAAAATGGATCTGAAAGTACTGGAAAAACTGAGCTGGGTAGAAAAAAGATATCTTGATGCTGCTTTTGATGAAATTAATAAAAAATATGGTTCTACTGATGTTTATATTCAACAGGTATTAGGAATCTCTGAAAATAAAAGAATGGAATACATTCAAAAGTTCACATATTGATTATCTGAAAGAGGTAGAGCGGGCGGAGCACAGAATTATTATTGAAAATTATAATAATTTTAACATCCAAAAATCAAACTTTTTTAGCAATTTTGCATTTCTTAATTCACTTGTTTAGAAATGAAAATAAAGTACTCGGAACTTATTGATCAGACATTATATTTTCCTACGGAGGAATTTAATGTTTCTGAGAACAATTTGTTGTTTCACGATGTTCCTTTAATGGATGTTGTTGAACAATTTGGCACCCCGCTAAAAATTAGCTACCTGCCGAGAATTTCTCAAAATATTCAGAAAGCTAAAAGCTGGTTTAAAGAAGCTTTTGAGAAAACCGAATATAAAAAGAATTATACCTACTGCTACTGTACAAAATCCAGTCATTTCAATTTTGTTCTGGAAGAAGCTTTGAAGAATGAAATTTCTATCGAAACCTCTTCTGCTTATGATATGGATATTGTAAAATCTCTTTATGAAAAAGGGAAAGTAGATAAAAATATAGAGGTAATCTGTAATGGGTTCAAAACAGATGATTATCTGACAAAGATTTCAGATATGATCAATAATGGTTTTGAAAATATTACTCCAATTCTGGATAACTACCGTGAACTGGATAAACTTACGGAAAGTATCGACACAACTTTTGATATCGGAATCAGAATCGCATCAGAGGAAGAACCGAAATTCGAATTTTATACGTCAAGATTAGGAATCGGATACAAGGATATTATTCCTTATTACAGCCAGAAGATTGCTGAACACCCGAATGCAAGACTGAAAATGCTTCACTTCTTCATCAATACGGGGATTAAAGATACTTCATACTACTGGAACGAATTGTACAAATGTCTTCGTGTATATGCACGTTTGAAAAAAATTGCTCCGGAAGTGGATTCTTTGAATATTGGTGGCGGATTCCCAATCAAAACTTCTCTGAATTTTGATTACGACTATCAGTACATGGTAGAAGAGATTGTTTCTCAGATCAAAAAATTCTGTGAAGAGGAAGGAGTTGAAGAACCAAATATTTATACTGAATTCGGAAGCTTTACAGTAGGAGAAAGCGGGGCTAACCTCTATAAAATTATTTCTCAGAAACGTCAGAATGACAGAGAAAAATGGAACATGATTGATTCTTCTTTCATGACCACACTTCCTGATACATGGGCTATTTCAAGACACTTTATTATGCTTCCGTTAAACCGTTGGGAAGATACTTATGAAAGAGTATTCTTAGGAGGATTAACATGTGATTCAGATGATTATTATAACTCTGAGCAGCATACCAACGCCATTTATTTACCTGTTTTCAGTGATACAAAACCTTTGTATATCGGTTTCTTCCACACTGGAGCTTATCAGGAAACCATCGGAGGATATGGAGGTGTACATCACTGTCTGATGCCGCAGCCGAGACACGTCCTCATTCAGAAAGATGAAAACGGTGATCTGCATTACGAAATTTTCCGTGAGAAACAGGAACCGGAAGATGTATTGAAACTCCTTGGTTACAAATAAGACCTTAATCTGTCAGTGCGAGGAACGAATGTGATGAAGCTATCTATTTCGGATTCGAATGACAAACATACAAAGCAAAAGCTCTCAGTTTTTCTGAGAGCTTTTTATTTAAAAATATTTTGAAATCTTATCAAGTTCAAGATCTTCATAATCAGAAATTACAGTATCTGCTAATGTATAATCCTGATTTTTTGAATGTGGACTTCTGTAAGCTGCGCAGAAAATTTCAGCTCTGTGTGCTGCAAGAATTCCGTTGGTAGAATCTTCAATAACCATACAGTTTTCTACCGGTTCGCCAGCCATTTCGGCCGCAAGTAAAAATACTTCGGGATGAGGTTTTGATTCTTTTAAATCAGCACCACTAATCTTTCCGCTGAAATATTTCTCAAGTCCGAATTTTTCAAAAACCATATTGATTGTTGTCATCGTTGCAGAAGAAGCCAATATCAGCTTTATTCCATTTTCATGATAATGTTCTATCAGTTTTCGGACTCCTGGAATCAGATCAAACTCATCATCATTGTAAAAATAATCTTTGAAATGAGATCTTTTGATTCCGGCAATAGCTTCGTGAGTATGGCTTAAATCAAATTGACCGATCAGAGTTTCACAAACTCTTTTGGTTGAAGCTCCCGTAAAAGAAGTGTACAGATCCTCGGAAACTGCAATTTCCAGTTCATCAAATGTTTTGAAATAAGCTTTTCTATGCAATGGCTCCGTATCTACAATTACACCATCCATATCAAAAAGAACTGCTTTTAAAGGCATATTGAAAGTTTTTACAAAAATAACCTTTAAAATTTAAACATTAAAAGATTTAAAAATTTAAAAATCAGAACGAAGGTTAAAAATTCATAACAAACTCAACACTACTTATAACTCAAGTACTATTTTGTATCTTTGTGGAATCATTTTAATCTTTCAATCATTTAATTTTTTAATTAATAATTATATATGAAAACATACGCAGGAATTCCCGAAGAAAACGCAACGTTAGAGAATTCGAAAGTAATGTTGGTAACTGTTCCTTATGATGGAACTTCAACATGGGGTAAAGGAGCTGACAAAGGCCCTGAATTATTCTTAAACGCTTCTGAAAATATGGAGCTTTATGATATTGAAACTCAAACTGAGCCTTTCCTTCAGGGAGTTTATCTGGCTGGAGAAGTTTCTGAAAATTCAAGTCCTGAAGCTATGACAGAAGCTGTTTATCAGAAAACAAAAGAGCTTTTGAACAATGAGGGGAAAGTATTTACACTTTTCGGGGGAGAACATTCCGTTTCTATCGGTTCTATCCGTGCGGTAGGTGAGAAATTCGAGAATTTAACGGTTCTTCAGTTAGATGCTCACACAGACTTACGTCCTGAATTCCATGGCTCAACTTCAAACCACGCTTGTGCTGTTTTTGAAGCGAATCAGAAACACAACTTAGTTCAGGTGGGAATCCGTTCTATGGATGCTGAAGAAGCACAATATTTACCAGAAGGAAGGGTATTCTTTGCCCACGA
Organism: Chryseobacterium sp. Tr-659; assembly: GCF_011752975.1. Classification (GTDB taxonomy): domain Bacteria; phylum Bacteroidota; class Bacteroidia; order Flavobacteriales; family Weeksellaceae; genus Chryseobacterium. The sequence goes on from NZ_VWWP01000001.1 coordinate 621,669, forward strand.
AATTGCAAATAACGAAAACTGGGTTAATGATGTTTTGGAGAAAGTATCAGGAAATGTATATATCACGATTGATTTAGATGCTTTCGATCCTTCTATTGCACCTTCTACAGGAACTCCTGAACCAGGTGGATTACAATGGTATCCAACATTGGAATTATTAAGAAAAGTATTTGAAAAATGTAACGTAGTAGCGTTTGATATTGTAGAATTGATGGATTCTCCAATGGCGAAGCCCACAGCTTTCCTTGCCGCTAAGTTATATTATAAAATGCTTGCTTATAACGATATTTATAACAACAACTAATATTCCGCAAGAATCGGATTTTTTCTGCCGTATATTCTTTGGAAATTTGTGAGGTAAAAACAATATAAAAATGTCCACACAAAGTCAAATAGATTATAACAGAATTGCCAAAGCGATAGAGTATATCCAGAGCAATTTCAGGCTTCAGCCAAGTTTGGATGAAGTGGCGGAAAATATTCACTTGAGTCCGGCTCATTTTCAGAAGATATTTACGGATTGGGCAGGAACAAGTCCGAAGAAATTTTTACAGTTCATTAGTCTTGAACATGCTAAAAATTTATTGAAGGAAGAAAAAGCAAGTTTATTCGATACTGCTTACGAGACAGGATTTTCCAGTACAAGCAGACTTCATGATTTGTTTGTGAAAATAGAAGGAATGTCTCCGGCAGAATATAAAAACGGCGGAAAAGGCCTTAATATTCATTACAGTTTTTCCGAAAGCCCTTTTGGAAATATACTGGTAGCGTCCACAGAAAAAGGAATCTGCTACATGGCTTTTGAAGACGATAAAGAAACAGCATTAGGGGAGCTGAAACTTAAGTTCCCCAATGCTTCTTTTCTCGAAAAACAGGATGCTCTTCAGAAAAATGCATTGTCCATATTCAATAAAGACTGGACAAAACTCAATACGATCAAATTACATTTAAAAGGAACCGATTTTCAGCTTAAAGTCTGGGAGAGTCTGCTCACAATTCCTATGGGAAAACTGTCCACTTATGGCAGCCTTGCAGAAAAAATAGGAAACCCAAAAGCATCAAGAGCAGTAGGAACGGCCATCGGAAGTAATCCGGTAGCTTTTCTTATCCCTTGCCATCGTGTGATCCAATCTACAGGTCATCTTGGAGGATACCGATGGGGAAGTGAAAGGAAGCAGCTGATTGTAGGCTGGGAAGGCTCACACATTTACTCATAACATATTTTTCACCACAAAATTCATAAAAGATTTGATAAAGGATGATCTTAAAATGATCCGTTATAAAGTTTACAAAATGAAAATTTAAGGCTTTCAAAAACTTGTGAGTGCTTTTATAAGTAGTAATTACTTCTTAAGCTACTTTTGCAGTTGAAAATATTAAATTTAAGCCTTGTGAAAGCCAGTGGATTATGGAACCATTTTTTAGTAAACGGACCAAAGTCCTTTCCCATTGACGGAAAAATTCGTGTCATTTGTGAAAAATATTAGTGTAATTTGGATTTGAATAAAAGTGATAAATACATTTTACACTGTACTTTTACAAAAATAAGACAGTTAATATTTAAAATAACGTTATGATGAGTCTCTTCGAAGAAATATCAGATTATCCGCTCAACATACTTCCAAATGACGGAACTGTTCATTATTATGGAAAAGTTTTTTCAAAGGAAAGATCTGATTTTTATTATAATTATTTACTCAGCCAGATGCCATGGGAAAATGACGAAGCGGTAATCTTTGGAAAACTGATCCTGACAAAAAGAAAGGTAGCATGGTTCGGAGAGAAACCCTTTGAATATACTTATTCAAAAAGAACGAAATATGCAAAGATTTGGACCCCGGAATTACTAGAGCTAAAAAAGAAGTGTGAAGAGGTCTCCGGAGAAACTTATAATTCATGTCTGCTCAACTTATACCACGATGGAAGTGAAGGAATGGCTTATCATAGTGATGGTGAAACAGATCTGAAAAAACACGGAGCTATTGCTTCTCTAACTTTCGGTGCAGAAAGAAAGTTTTTATTTAAGCACAAAACTACTAAAGAAAAAGTGGAAATATTCCTGGAAAACGGAAGCTTATTAATCATGAAAGGAACTACCCAGGACAACTGGCTGCACAGGCTGCCTCCAACTACTAAAGTAAAAACAGCAAGGGTTAACCTTACTTTCAGAACAATTGAAGAATAAAATAATACTTCCTGAGGTTAGAATGATTAAGAAGTTTAGCCGTTATCAATGGAAGTGGGCTTTAGTCAAAACCTTAGAATTAGCCTTGTCAAGGTTTTAAACCTTGACAAGGCTAATTATTTACTAAATCCGAGAGAGATAAAAAAATAAAAAAGCTGTTCAAACGAACAGCTTTTTTCAGTTTTATTTTAAAATTTCAGCTTCAATGGAACTGTCATTATATACTTTGATAAATGCCTTGGTATAATCTTCTTTTGTAGCAAAATTCGGGTTATCTAAGAATTTTTGCGGGTTGATTGCAAACAATGGGAACCATGTGCTGCTGATCTGTATCTGGATTTTATGTCCTTTTTTGAAGGTATGAACCACATCCTGAAGTCTGAAATTGACTGAGGTTTTTTGATTGGGAACCAAAGCTTCTCCCTTTTCTCTGGAATTTCTGAATCTGGCAGGCATGATCTCGCTTCTTACCATCTGATGATAATTTCCGTAAATAACACCGTCTTTCTTTTCTGCCGGTTTGAAATCTTCAGGATAAACATCAATCAGTTTTACAGCAAAATCAGCATCCGTAGAAGAGGAAGAGATATTCAGTTTAGCCATGATCTCTCCTGCAAAAGTAATATCTTCAGTAAGAGCATCTGTTGTGAAAGTTAAAACATCTGGTCTTCCTTCCGCGAATCTCTGGTCTTCAGACATATAATTTTTAGGAGTAAAGCCATTGAAATCTTTTAAATGATCTGAACTTAAAACCGGATTGTCAGGATCGCTGTAATATTCAGAATAACCCTGCTCTGAAGCTTTTTTCAAAGTTTTATCTGCAAGGTAGAAATTGACTTTCTGTGCATTTTTTGGAGGATAAGAAGCAAATTCTTTCCATACTTTAGCTCCGGTATCATACATCAATGCTTCAGGAAGTCCTGCATCTTCTTTAGTATTTCCTTTCAGATAATGGTTAAAGAATTTTGTCTCCACATTTTTCTGATAATATGTAGCAATGCTATCTCCGAAATAAGTTTCACTGTGGAAGTGTTTCCCTTGCTCCTGAGACCATCCTCCGTGTGAGAAAGGACCCATAACAATTGTATTTTTTGCTTTCGGGCTTGTTTTCTCAATCGTTTTATAGATATTTAAAGGTCCGGAAAGATCTTCAGCATCAAACCATCCACCAACAGTCATTACCGCATGATTGATATTCTTCAGATGAGGAAGTAGCCCTCTTTTCTGCCAGAATTCATCATAATTGGGATGCTCCATAATTTCTGTCATGAAGAAATTATTCTTGTAATATTTTTCATACCCATCTTTTAATGTCCCCATCTCTCTATAGAATTTCAAACCATCCTCAGAAGTTTGTTTGATAAAAGAATCCATGTACCAGGCCTGTTTCTCTGGTTTCGTTTTTTGAACTCCGAATACTGGAAATGTTCTGAAATATCCTAACATAAATCTTCCATTGTGAAGAAAGTCATCATTCCAGAAGTCTGAGATGGGTGCCTGAGGAGAAGAAGCTACCAAAGCCGGGTGCTGTGCCAGAGTTCCAACAGCAGTATAAAATCCGGGATAAGAAGTTCCGAATTGCCCTACTTTACCATTATTATCTTTAACATTTTTTAAAAGCCATTCAATTGTATCATAAGTATCGGTACTTTCGTCTACATCTTTTTTTGTTTTGTGTTCCACCTGAGGAGTCATGTTGGTGAAAGTTCCTTCGCTCATATATCTTCCGCGTACATCCTGATAAACAAAAATATATTTGTCTTTCATCAGATATGCGTTGGGACCTACTTTGGTCTTATACTCATTTTCTCCGTACGGAGCAACGCTATAGCAAGTCCTTTGCATCAGGAAAGGATATTTGTTTTTATTTGAAATATCTTTCGGAATATAAACAGAAGTAAAAAGTTTTACCCCGTCTCGCATCGGAATATAAAATTCTTTCTTAGTGAAATTGTCTTTGACGAAATTATCTTTCGGTTCCGTCTTTTGAGATTTTCCAAGAATGAAAAAAAGAATACATAAAACTGAAATATGGATCTTCATAAAAAAAATTTGGTGCTAATTTAAAAATAAAAACACTTTCATTGAAGAAACTTCTTTTAAAAAGGTTTTATTATTAGCTTTTATCAAAAAGAGCGTAGTAAGCCAGCCCTTCAACTATAATAGCGATGAAAATTTAATTTTTAAAACAAAATAGCCGGAGAAACTTCCGGCTATGGCAATAAAATGTCATATTGTTTACAATTTTTTACCTGCAAATTTATTCAGTTTCATGCTGATAGAAAACATAATGTAGCGTTTAAGAATCAGATCTTCACGATCTTCAAAATAAGAATCTGTAATTGTTCTTCTTACGCTTTGATTTTGGTTTAAAACATCGTAGACCTTTACTTTTGCTGTAAACTGCTTTTTATAGAATGAATATCCTAAACTGGTATTCCAGAAGTAGAAATCTCTTTTAAAACCGGGCGCAATATTGGAATTGGTATTGTATTCAAAATCATTTCCGAAAACAAAATTACCTTTGAACATATAATTGGTAAGTTCAAGTTTTAATGATTGATTGGCTGTATTAATCCTGTCTACGCTATAATTGGTATAATTTGAAAAGCTGTACCCAAGTCTGTAAGAAGGTTTTATGGTCATCTTATCTTTGATTTCGTACACAAGATTCAATCCCGGATTAAGGCTGTAGGAGTTGCTGGTGAACGATTGGCCGTTGATAAAACCGTTATTGTAAGCATAATTCATATTGAATCTCGGGTTGATGGTAAGTTTGTTGTTTTTCCATTTTAAATTCTTGCTGAAACCTGCTCCGGCGTTCATGTTTTTGTTTCCGCTTATATTATCGTAAGTAACGATTTGTTTTCCGGCATTATCATATGTTGAAAAGTTGATAATATCATTGTTTCTGTAAGTAAACCCGATATTGAAATAATAACTCAGGTCTTTTACTTTGTTATAATTGTTGAAATAGAGATAAAGATTATTAGTCCATGTATTTTTCAGATCCGGATTTCCTGTATAGGTAACCAACGGGTTGGATTCGTCTCTGTAAGGAGTAAGCTGTTCAGCAGTAGGGATCGTAAAATTAGCGTAATTGTAAAAACTTAAATTTTTTCCTTCAGAAAGACGATAATAAAGGTTCACGTTATATTCCGGTAAAACGAAATTTTTCTGCAGGTCATATTGCTGTCCGTTGTAGATGGAGCTTACCTTCATATCCGAAACATCAAGATTCATGGATGCCCAGAAATTCAGCTTATTTTTGCTGAGCTGATAAGTCAGTTCAGGAGAGATCTGATTGACTTTTTGGTTCATTCTGTTAGATAGAAGTTGGTTGTACTGGCTGTATTGCCCTGTAATATTATCAAAATCATTAACATCTCTGAGGTTTCTGGATGTTCTGTTTTCATATTTTATTTCAAAACTTACGGATGCGGAATCAGAAATCGGTTCCGTATATCCGGCATTAAAACTAAAGCTGTTGTTTTGGTTTTTATTTTTAGCTAGCTGATCCCTGTTATCCCTTGTGGTTCCGGTAGATTCATAGAAAATATTCTGCGATTGGTTCAGGTTATCTCTCTTAGACTCCGAGATAGAACTGTTCACGTTTGCCGAAATCACACGGCCTTTTTTTCTGAATTTTTTTGAAAAATAGATGTAAGGATTAAATGAATTGCTTTCCGATTCATTGCTTGAATAAGCATTGCTTTCATTCAGAAGGGTATTATCTCTTAATGTTGATGACCTTGAATTATTGAAATTAAAGCTGGAACTCTTGGTAAACCTTGGTGAAAGGTAGATGCTTGTTAAAGAATCGAGTTTGATTTTTGCAGAAGTGTCAAAGCTGTACTGTTTAGATTCATTTTCACCGTTATTTTCAGAATGGGTCTGAAGTGTATAATCAGGAAGAAGGGTAGACCTTGAAACCTTGGATCTGCTTTCCGTATTGGAATTGGAATGCATTAAGCTGAAAGAATCCAGATCAGCATCCTTTCCCAGTTTATCACTGTAGTTCAAACCAATGGTGGTAGAGCGCTGAATTCCTTTTGTGCCGCCTCCCTGGTTAAAATAAGTAACATTTCCTACTGTAGAGACAGTTCCTCCCTGCATCATCCAGGCATTTCTCCCATTCCCCATACTGTCAAAAACCTCATCCCGGGAAAATCCTTGTGAATTGATATTATTGGAGGATGCCAGAATACTTACTTTGGTATCTCCTTTAAAATAACTGGCCAGTCCGCTGGCTTCATAGCGTTTGTCTGAACCATATCCTACAGTAAGCCTTGTGAGCAGCCCTTTATTTTTCTTCTCATCAATATTGAAGTTGATGGTTGTATTTTGAGATTTAGCAGCTTTTCCGCTGAGTTCCTCCTCTTTGGTTTTGGTTGTGGTAAACTGAATATTTTTGATGATATCTGCCGGTAGATTCTGGAGTGCAATTTTGCCGTCCTTATCAAAGAAAGGTTTTCCGTTGATCATGATCTGATCCACATCTTTTCCGTTAACTGTTATTTTTCCTTCATTACTGATTTCTACTCCCGGAATCTGTTTCAGAAGTTCTTCAATTTTACTGTCCGGACGTACTTTGATGGATGATGCATTGAATTCTATTGTATCTTTTTTAATTTTTACAGGGGATACGGTGATCTTAACCTCATCAATATTATTGACAATACTTTTTTTCTCCAATCCGATATCTTCCAGGGTTAATGACTGATCAATTTTTTCATATTTCCTGGAATAGGAAGACAATTTATCGGCATCAATTCTCAGAATGGAAGGTTCTTTCAGATCATCTATTTTCAGGGAGAATTTACCCTCTTTATTCGTAGCGGTGTAATTGATAATAGAGGAATCTTTTTCCTTTAGAAGATATACCGTGGCATTTTCAACAGGTTTCTTTTCAGGATCGGATACTTTTCCGTTAATGTGTAGTTTTTGAGCGTGCAAAATAATGACTGTGAACATCAAAGTCAATAGCAATAGAGTTTTCTTCATTAGTTTTTCTTTCAGAGCGGTAAAAATATAAAAACATCCCAAAATTGGGATGTTTCTATGCTTTTTTTGTGAAAATTTATTAATTTTTAATAAAAATTAAGCTCTTAAATATCTTGAATAAGCATATCCTTCCTGGCCGTCAGCAGTTTTTACTTTCCACCAGTCATCAGAAGTCTGCTCGATAAGAGTTACTGAAGATCCTTTTGACGCTTTACCTACTACTGCAGCTTCAGTAGAAGGCTCCTGTCTGATATTCAGATTAGACTCTTCAGTAGCTACTGTTAAAGAAGCCCCTGAAGCAAGTCCTGCAACCTGTACATCAATATTGATATCTGAAGCAGAATAAGTAGAATCAATAGCTCCTAAAGCATTCCAGACAGCATCTTTAGCTGCGGTGTTGGATGCACTTCCGGAAACATAAAGAATTCCGTCCTGCTCCTGAACCTGAAGGTTTGAAATTCCTGCAGATTGTGCCGCAGAAACCACGCTTGAATATTTATCTTGTAATTCGCTCATTTTAAATTATTTTACAATTAGGTTGTTGTTATATTTTCCAATTTTCAAAGCATCTACAGATTCTTTGATTTTTCTTGCCTGCTGGCTGGAAACATTTCCTGTAAGAGTAAGCTGCCCATTAACAACTTCCACTTTTACAGAAGGGAAATCTTTTACCGCATCCTGTACTTTTTTCTGAACTGCAGGATCTACCGCAGAAGTAGTTTCAACAGCAGGTGGCGGTGGTGGAGCAACTTCTACTTTAGACATATCCATTACGTCTTTGATTCCGTTGATCGCTTTTAGTTTTGCAATCATTGCATCCTTAGACTGCTGATCTGCAAAAGTTCCGCTTAAGTGTGCTACACCTTCTTTTACTTCAACAGAAGCACTGGGATTAGAAGTTACTACAGTGGTAGCCTGAGTCTGAAGATCGGCATCAGAAACTTTCTTTTTACAAGAAACTGCCCCGAAAGATACAGCTACAGCTAATGCAGCCATTGCGATAGTTTTTTTCATATTGTATATTTATTAATGTTGTTATACAATCAAATGTAATAATAAAATTTGTACCAAAAGAATAAAAAGTCAATAAATGTTTCTTAATTTTTTTACAATATTTTCTGAATCAGACTTTTAATTTTCAGGGATTAAAAACTTAATATAAAATTATCCCTTTAGAAGAAAATCTTCTGCCAATTCAAAAACCATTATATTTGCGCAAATTGAACTATATATATGAAAGGACAAAATAAACTTTTTATAGCAATTATCATTGCACTTATCCTGGGAGTAGGAATTGGCGGGATTGTACATGTGAAATATCCGGAAAGTGCAGAACCTTTTTCTAAGAATATAAAACTGTTGGGAACTGTTTTTATCAGATTGGTACAGATGATTATTGCGCCTTTGGTTTTTACTACTCTTGTAGTGGGAATTGCCAAAATGAGTGATATCAAAATGATCGGAAGAGTAGGAACTAAAGCTATGCTTTGGTTTATTTCCGCGTCTCTGGTTTCACTTTTTATCGGGTTGATACTTGTAAACTGGCTGGAACCGGGCCATGTTACCAAACTCCCGATTCAGGACGTTGCTTCTGCAGACGAACTTCTGAAAAGCAGTAAAAGCTTCTCTATGGAAGACTTCGTAAAGCATATGATTCCTAAAAGTTTATTTGAAGCCTTCGCTACCAATGAAGTATTACAGATTGTTGTGTTTGCAGTGATGTTTGGAGTGGCACTTGCTAATTTAGGAGAAGAATATGCTAAGCCTGTAGTAAAGTTATTTGATATCATTGCCCACGCCATCCTTAAAATGGTAGGTTATATTATGTGGTTTGCTCCGTTTGGAGTATTGGGAGCCATTGCTGCGGTGGTTGCTACCAATGGATTTGAAATCTTCAAAGTGTACGCGATCTATTTAAGAGATTTCTTTTTTGCGATAGCAGTACTTTGGCTGGTACTTTTATTAGTGGGATATTTAATCTTAGGAAACCGTCTTTTTGACTTATTAAAAAGAATTAAAGAACCATTACTGATCGCCTTCTCTACAACAAGTTCGGAGGCTGTATTCCCTAAGTTGGTGGAAGAGCTTGAAAAATTCGGATGTAATAGCAGAGTAGTGTCGTTTATTTTACCTTTAGGATATTCTTTCAATCTGGACGGAAGTATGATGTATATGACATTTGCATCTATCTTTATTGCACAGATCTATGGTATTGAAATGACCTTAGGACAGCAGATCACAATGCTTTTGGTGTTAATGCTTACCTCAAAGGGAATTGCAGGTGTTCCGAGAGCTTCTCTGGTAATTATCGTAGCAACATGTTCTATGTTCGGAATTCCACCAGAAGGAATTGCTTTAATCCTTCCAATTGACCACTTCTGCGATATGGGAAGAAGTATGACCAACGTGTTGGGAAATACACTGGCAACCTCAGCAGTATCAAAATGGGAAGGACAGTTAACCGAACCTTTGGATAAAATTTAAAATATCTCTTAATGAGTTTAAAAAACTTAGAAAATTATAAAAGCCATATTCATGAATATGGCTTTGCTGTTATTAATGAAGTCTTTTCAGAGAATGAAATTGAAAAAATAAACCATGTACTTCAACATATAGATACTTCTAAAGAAAACTTCAGGAAATCTGAAGATCTGTTTGCGGTAAGACAATTTTTAAAAGAAGTTCCGGAAATTAAAGATCTGGTTTTCAATCATCATATTAAAAAGATCATTCAGGAGATTTTCGGTGAAAAATACTTTGTAGTGAAAAGCATTTATTTTGATAAACCCGAAACCTCAAACTGGTATGTAGCCTATCATCAGGATTTGACTATTTCGGTCGATAAAAAGGTGGAATTACCAGGTTTCGGACCCTGGACAACCAAACAGAATCAGTTTGCTGTTCAACCTCCTCTGAATGTACTGGAAAATATCTATACCATAAGGATTCACCTCGATTATACAGATGAACAAAATGGGGCATTAAAAGTGATTCCGAAGTCTCATTCCAAAGGAATCTACAGACCTGAAACTATCGACTGGAAGGTAGAAACTGAAGCCATCTGTAATGTGGAAAAAGGAGGTGTTATGATCATGAAACCTCTTACCCTTCATGGCTCCAACAGAACTACTAACGGAAAGAGAAGAAGAGTAATTCATGTTGAATTCTCAGATATGGAACTCCCTGAAGTTTTGCAATGGTCTGAAAGAATGACCTAAAAAAACGACGGCCTCCAAGTTTCTTGAAGGCCGTCGTTTTTTTAGAAGGAAGTTTGAAGTTCCTACAAGACTAAAGATTACTATAAATTTATTCTATTAATTTTTTAAAATCTAAAACTGCAATAAGTTGGCTTTAAAAAGTACTCCGGCAACTAGAAACCTCCCGCTTCACTCTTCCATCTTCCTTACTTTACAGCAATCTCATCAATAAAAATATAGGCATCTCCACCGGCTCCCTGATGCCATTCCGGAAGTTTTCCGAAATAGTAGGCTTTTACCTTGATATATCGGGCTTCGGTTGGAAGAAGATCAGCAGAGAAATCTTTGATCTGTACTTTTTCATCTTTAGGATCAATATCGTTGTCAATTGTTTTCAGGAGAATAAAATCTTTTCCGTTCATAGAGGCATAATATTCTACTTTTTTAGGCATCAGGATCCAGGCTTTGCTGTCCTGAAGATAAGTGGAAGATATTTTTGTGATTGGCTGAGGAGATTTAAAATCAATAACAGCCTCGAAATTCTGTCCCTGATAGCCGTGCCATTCCCCTTTTCTCCAGTTGATATCCCCTCTGATCCCATCGATAAGTGCCAGATTTCCGTTAGCAGCGTACTGTGGAGTCACTTTTGAAAGGATATTGATGTCCCAGTAATTGGGTCTTCTGTTGAATTTAGCTGACGTAACGGAGCTTTTTTCTCCCTTTCGTTCTGCATAGGCCATAACCTGTGTGGTTTTGTTAATGGAAAATGGACCCTTGTAGATTGTAAATTTCTTTTTAACATTGGCATCTCCGTCATCCATGATCATGAAATAAACTTTATCATTTGGATTCAACGGACTGATCTCAACCTTGGTAGAAAAATCAAATATTCTATCTGCTGCAATAACCGGAGAAGTTATCTGTTCAGGATATTTAAAATCTTTAGAAGGTTGTATTTTCTCAAATCCAAGCTTTTTAAGCTCAGCTTTTCCTGTACTTTTAGTAATGATTTTTGTGGTGCCATCCTCAAGGTGAATTTTAATTTCATCAAAATAAGGAGTTGTGGTTTGCCATTCGGGAAGTCCTGGTGTTACAGAATAAATTCCCATTGAACTTAAAACATACCATGCACTCATTTGGCCGCAGTCTTCATTTCCTATCAGCCCGTCTGGAGTATTTTTATAAAAATTATCAAGAATATACTTAATCTTGGCATCCGTCTTTTCCGGTTGATCTACAAAATTATACAGATAAGCGATATGGTGGCTTGGCTCATTTCCCTGAGCATATTGTCCCATCAATCCGGTGATATCTGCCTGTTCTCTGCCTGTTGTTTTATCTGGTGCCGTAAAAATAGCATCAATAAACTGTTCAAACTTTTCTTTTCCGCCATGGGCTGCAATCAATCCAGGAATGTCCTGCTGTACGGAATAAGAATAATGCCATGAATTTCCTTCCGTATAATTATTGTTTACTTCCCTTGGATCAAAAGGCTCATACCAGTTTCCATTCTTTCGGGGCTGCATGAAACCGTTTTTAGGATTATAAAGATTTTTCCAGTTTTGTGAACGTTTCATGAAATACTGATAATCCTCTTTTTTTCCTAAAATTTTGGCCATTTGGGCAATGCACCAGTCGTCATAGGCATATTCTACAGTTTTAGAAACACTTTCAGACTCATCATCCATGCTGATGTAGTTATTTTGTTTATAGGCATTCAATCCGAAAATATCCAGCATAGCGGAGTTTTTAGAGGCCTGATAAGCCTTTTCATAATCAAATCCCTGAATCCCTTTAGCCATGGCATCAGCAATTACAGATACGGAATGATAGCCGATCATACATTCTGTTTCATTGGAGGCCAGTTCCCAGACCGGGAGTTTTCCTCCCTGCTCATATTGCCTGATGAATGTATTGATGAAATCGGCTGTTCTTTTTCTGTCGATTAAAGTCATTAGCGGATGAGCACCTCTGAAAGTATCCCAAAGAGAGAATACAGTATAATAATCAAATCCTTTTGCTGTGTATAGTTTATTATCACGTCCTCTGTATCTTCCGTCTACGTCCATATAGATGTTCGGTTGGGTGAAAACATGATATAAGGCAGTATAGAAAATGGATAGTTTATTTTGATCATCAGACTTAACTTCAATTTTCGAAAGTTCTTTATCCCAATCAGTTTCAGCCTGCTTTTTTACAGTTTCAAAATCTTTCAATTCACCTTCTGCCAGCATATTTTTTCCGGCACCTTCATATCCGGTAGGGGAAAGAGATACTTTTACATTAATTTTTTCTCCTTTTTTAACATCCGCTGAAAATGCCAGCGCAAGTTTTGTTCCTGTAAAAAGATGATCCTCCTGTTTTCCGTTGACTTCCTTTTTAGAAATTTTCATAGGTTTAGAAAACTCAATTCTGGCGTATATATACTGGTTGGTTGCCCAGGCTTCACTTCTTCTGAAAACTTCGATAGTTTTATCATCAATCACTTTTACTTCCCCTTCCAGAAGTTTATCTCTGTGGTTGAGGTCCAAAATGATATTGGCATTTCCCGCATTATTAAAGGTATATTCATGATAACCTACTCTTTTTGTAGTGGTAAGGCGCACATTGATATTATTTTTATCTAATCTTACGGCGTAATATCCGGCACTTGCTTTTTCATTTTTATGCGAAAATTTTGACGAGTAATCTTTACTGTTAAGGCTTGGCTTGCCCGTAGTGGGCATCAGCATAATATCTCCGTAGTCCGAAACTCCGGTTCCGTTGAGATGGGTATGAGAAAAACCATAGATCACTGAGTCAGAGTAATGATATCCGCTGCATCCGTCCCAGCTTCCGTCAATTCTTGTATCAGGAGAAAGCTGCACCATTCCGAACGGAACGATAGCTCCGGGAAATGTATGCCCGTGACCTCCGGTTCCGATAAAAGGATTGACATATTGTGAATAATTCTGAGCAGAAATAATCTGGGTAATAAATAAAGAAAATGCAATCAGCCTTTTTTTCATATTCTAATTTTATACTGGCGAATATATCGAAAAACAGGCAAACAGATGTAATAAAAGAGGTTACGGTTTATCTTATAAGAAAAATATTTAAAATAAAACTGAACAAAAAACTTTCACTCATTGGATAAGAATAGTCTGAGATTTTCACTTTATGCCACCAGCCTAGACTTCTCCTTCAAAAATGTCATTCAGATAATTATTTTTATCATCTTCATCTTTTGTAGTTCCCAGGTATTTTTTCCACGCCCGGGATTCATGATAGACAATGCCCATTTCCCATACACAGTAAGTAGGGAGATGAGGCGGGATTCTGTCCCATATCTCAAACTTACCGGAGCCGTTATAGTATACACTTTCCCATAATTCATTTTCACTTCTCCATGTACAGACCAGAAGAAGGTAATGCTCTCCGCAACGATGCATAATGATAAATCCGAGATCATTGGTATCCTGAAAATTTTCATCAGCATTTTCAATACATATTTGAGCGTCATTGAGATCCTGTTTTGATATTTCTGAGAGATCCAGTGCGAGGTCATACCATTTGAATCTGGTTTTTCCTACTGTGAAAATTCCTTTAGGTGAAGCGTATTTGGATGGATAGGGCGTGGTGTTCATAATTGCAGCTTTTTTAATTAGAGATGATGGTAAAATAAAAAACAGAATATTAAAATTTTTAACGATCTGATTTATCACCTGATATTATAGATTTTATTGATTCTAAATTATCGAAAAAATCCGTAAATTTGTAAACAATTTATATTATATATGTTGACGAAAGAAAAGGTTCAGAATTTCCTTAAAGAGATAGAAGTAGATGATTTAGTGAATAATCTTCAGATTGTGGGTAATGATGTTTATATTGACATGACGGCCCATTCTCCTGCAATGCACGAAAAGAAAAAATTGGAGGCAGCAATGAAGCAGGCTTTTGCCAGTGAGTTTGGTGAAGATGTTCACCTGAAACTTAAGATCGTTTCTCCGGAACCTAGTGAGATTCAGCAAAGTCAGATCAAAGGAAAACAAATTCCAGGAATTCAAAATATTATCGCAATTGCTTCCGGAAAAGGAGGAGTAGGTAAATCTACGGTTTCTGCAAATATGGCAGTAACGTTAGCTAAAATGGGCTTTAAAGTAGGATTGCTGGATGCCGATATTTACGGTCCATCCGTACCAACCATGTTTGATACGGAAGGTGAAAAGCCGATTTCTGTAGAAGTAAACGGTAAAAGCATGATGAAACCTATTGAAAATTATGGTGTGAAAATGCTTTCAATAGGATATTTCTCAGGAGCTAATCAGGCTGTAGTCTGGAGAGGTCCTATGGCTTCAAAAGCATTGAATCAGATGATCAGAGATGCTGCATGGGGAGAATTGGATTTCTTATTGATAGATCTTCCTCCGGGAACAGGAGACATTCACTTGTCTATCATTCAGGAAGTACCTGTAACAGGTGCAGTTATTGTTAGTACACCTCAACATGTTGCATTGGCGGATGTTAGAAAAGGAATTGCAATGTTCCAGATGGAAAGCATTAACATTCCGGTTCTTGGATTAGTTGAAAATATGGCGTATTTTACACCAGAAGAACTTCCTGAGAATAAATATTATATCTTTGGAAACCAGGGAGCACAATATCTGGCTGAAGATCTGGGAATTCCTGTATTAGGAGAAATTCCATTGATCCAAAGCATCAGAGAAGCAGGAGATGTTGGTAGACCGGCTGCATTACAGGAGGGATCTAAAATTGCAGAGATTTATACAGAAACTGCCAGAAAAATGGTAGAAAGTCTGGTAGAAAGAAATAAAAATCTTCCTCCTACTGAAGCTGTAAAGATCTCAACGATGGCAGGATGCTCACCGAAGGCAAAATAATAGTAACATTCAATAGAATTTGAAAAAACCGAATTGAACTGAAAAAATATGGAAACAAATATAACGCACGAAGATACAGTAACAAGAGTAATGGAAGCTCTGGAAAGCATCAGACCGTTTTTGAATAAAGACGGCGGTGATATTGAGCTTATTGATGTGAAAGATAATCAGGTTTTTGTGAAACTTTTGGGTAACTGCTCCGGATGCTCGTTAAACTTTTCAACCTTAAAATTAGGAGTTGAAAATACTATCAAGCAGCATGCTCCGGAAATCGAAAAGGTAGTAAACGTAGAGTAAAAATTTATCTGAGATATTTTTGAGGACAGGCTTTTTTTTATAGAGCCTGTCTTTTTTGTTTGAAATAATATCATAAATAAACCTCATAGACTACAAAAGCCTATGAGGTTGAAGTAAAAAAGCAATATCAGATTGCTCCCGGAATTCCGGTCTTTAAAACAATATTAGAAAAAATATAACTATGAATTCTGTGCTAAAAACTTCTGATAGCTTTCTTCATTTTCAAAATAAGCCACTTCTCCTTCATCACTGATCATCACAATATAAGCATCAGCTTTATCAACGGTCTTTCCACTGAACGGATCAATAGCTTCTCTTGAACTTTTATCTTTAGGAATACGTTCCACACACATTTCACAGCAGCCGTAATACATTTTGCCATTATGCGGAACTTCTATCTGTTTTTTGCCCATATAGGCGTTGTTGACCATACAAACCATTTCATTAGGAACCTTTTCTCCTTTGGTATATTTTCCCGGCGATACCGGCTGTATCTTTTGAGTTTTTGCAGGTTCTGTATTTTTTGTTTCAGATTTTTCCTTAGTACATGCAGTTAAAACAGCAGCGCTAAAAATGATCATGAATGTGTTTCTGATTAATGTTGTCATTGTTGATATTATTTAATTAAACTTCCCTCTAGAATTTCTTCACTTCCTTTCTTCAAAATCTGATCTCCTTCCGACAAGTCGCCGAAAATTTCGATAGAATCATTCAGAACTCTTCCTTTTTTAACAGGGATAAATCTTGCTTTTCCATTTTCTTTTTTAATCACATAAATTCCCATATTACTTTCCACCAGGGATGATCTTGGAATGAAAAATGTTGCTTCACTATTTTGGAGCGGAATGCTGGACTCTGCAATCATAAAAGATTTTAATTCTCTGGAATGATTAATAAAATCAGCTTCTATTTTCTCCGAACGAAGCTTAAGGTCTAAAGAACCGGATTTTCTGGATATTCTGGCTTTAAAGTTCTTTCCGGGAATGGCATTGATTCTGAACGCGATGGTATCCCCTACATTCAGATAAGCTACATTAGCCTCAGGAACAGATAGACTTAAACGAAGTTTTGAAGTATTCTGAATAACCATCAGCGGAGTTCCGCCCATAGGCCCTACATAAGCTCCCGGATCTACATTTCTTTCCGTAATCACACCACTGAAAGGTGCACGAATTACCAGATACCGGTTGATATCCTGAAGCTCACGGTAAGCAGATCTGGCTGCATTAAGCTGTGCTTCATCAGATAATTTGCGTGCTGTCATCTGATCCAGGGCATCTCTTGCAATGGCTCCCCGGGTTTCATTTGCTCTGTACATTCTTTCGTAACTGGATTTTGTGGAGGCATAAATAGCTTCCTGTGC
Source organism: Chryseobacterium sp. Tr-659 (assembly GCF_011752975.1). Lineage (GTDB taxonomy): Bacteria > Bacteroidota > Bacteroidia > Flavobacteriales > Weeksellaceae > Chryseobacterium. Next base: position 638,598 of record NZ_VWWP01000001.1, read on the forward strand.
CTGCCATTTGGCTTTAGCACTGGCTGCCTGAGATTGTATTTCAGGAGCTTCAAGGATCATAAGAACCTGGCCTGCACTCACATGAGAACCAATATCTACATTGATTTTCTTGACGTAACTCTGCACTTTGGCAAATAAAGCCGTTTCCTGATCCGGAACCAGTTCTCCGGGAAGCTTCAGTTCTACTTTGGGATTGCTTTTTTTTATGGAAACAGTTTCCATATTGCTCATCATCATAGGCTTCATTTCCTTTTTAAGTTCCTCCTTTTCCTTTTTACAGGAAATTGGAATGATAAAAAGACCTAGAAGAGCGGCTGTATATAAAATGTTTTTCATTGACGTAAAATTTATAGGTTGGAATTTGAATAATAGATGCTTTCTTCATCTTCAGGATCTAATGAAGGAGAAATAGTGCCGGCGCTATTTTGTATCCATCCGAAAACTAAAGGAAGGATAACCAATACGGAGAATGTGGAAAAAATAAGCCCTCCGATCACGGCACGCCCCAACGGAGATACCTGATCACCGCCTTCTCCAAAACCGATAGCCATTGGAAGCATTCCCGCAGCCATAGCAAGGGTGGTCATGATAATAGGACGGATACGTAATCCGGCAGCTTCAATGGCCGCATGTAATGCATTACCTGTAGATTTTCTGATTGTTTCGGCATTACTGATCAATAAAACCGCATTGGCAATAGAAACACCAACCGACATGATGAGTCCCATATAAGACTGAAGATTCAAGGTTGAACCCGTTATTTTCAGTAAAGCTAATGAGCCTACAATCACAAACGGTACCGTTGTTAAAATAACCAGTGATACCCGGAAAGACTGAAATGTAGCAGCAAGCATCAGAAAAATTACAGCTGCCGCAATAAGCAGCCCTGAAGACAGGCTGTACATCGTTTCATCCAGAACCGGAGACATCCCGGAAATTTCAATATTAATCCCTTTAGGAAGCTCACCTAAAGATTCAATTGCTTTCTTTACATCTTTTGTGGCCTGTTCCAGATCCGTTTTGTGAATATTTGCCGTAACGGTAGTATATCCCATGGTCCCCAGATTATAACTCTCACCAAGTTCTTTTGAAGAAGTAATGGAAGCTACATCACCCAAAACAGGCCTGTCAGAATTTTTAGACAACGGAATACTTGCCAGCTCTTCCTTACTGTTCAGAATATTTTGAGGAGTTTGTACCTGTACATCATATGCAATCCCCATCATTCCGCCTACCCAGAAGTTTTTATTCGTATAACGCGTGGAAGCTGTAGCTGTCACTAGTGACTTGGCAATATCCTGTACATCCAGTCCCAGCTGTGCTGCTTTTACCCGGTCAATATTGATCTGTAAAGCAGGATAGCTCATAGATTGCGGAATTTGCTGATCACGCATGTATTCGATTTCTTTCAGCTTGGTTAAAAGCTTTTCTGCATACATACGGTTCATTTTTTTCATCATTCCTGAGATACGTATTTCAACAGGATTATTAGCTCCCTGACTCAGAATCTTTTCTGTAAGTTCTATGGGTTCAAAAGAGATCTGAAGATCAGGCATTTTTTCCTTGTAATAGGTTCGCAGCTCATCTTTCAATTCATCAGAATTACCTTTAAATTCTTTTAATGCAACCTGCATTAAAGCTTCATGCGGTCCAGCATTATATAAATAAATGGGGCTTACTGCAAATGTAGAAGGATGCTGGCCGATGAAGACTGAAGAAATAGCGATATTATCTTTTCCCACTTTATCTTTAAGATGCTCAAGAAATTTTTTAACCTTTATTTCTGTGACTTCAATACGGGTTCCTTCTGCTGCTTTAATACGAACCTGGAACTGGCGGGAATTCACAGAAGGAAGCACATCTTTCCCCGTGATTTGATAAAGCCCTGCTCCGATACACAGAACAGCTGCTAAACTCAAACTTACAACCGTTTTTTTTCTTTTCATCAATGATGATAAAAATGCAGTGAAACGGTCACGAAAGCGAGTAAACCAGTTTGGTTTATGGTTTTCACAGGTTTTCGGATCATGCTTCATCATCCAGTTAGCCATTACCGGAACGAAGGTCTGTGATAAGACAAATGAAACGATCATAGAAAATCCTATTGCCATAGCTAAAGGCATAAACAGAGATCCGGGAATACCGCTCATCATCAATGCCGGAGCAAATACAGCAAGAATACAAAGCATGATCAGTAGTTTTGGAAACGCAATTTCCTTACAGGCATCCCAGATCGCCTGAGCTTTTGTTTTTCCCATAGCGAAGTGCTGATGGATATTTTCAATGGTCACCGTACTTTCATCTACAAGAATTCCGATAGCCAGAGCTAATCCGGATAAAGACATAATATTAATGGACTGTCCGAATAATTTCAGAAACAAGACTCCGGAAATAATAGATATCGGAATGGTCATAATCACAATAAGAGCTGCCCGGCGGTCATTAAGGAAAAGCATTACCATAAGTCCGGTAAGCAAAGCTCCCAATATTCCTTCAACAGCCAGACTTTTTAATGCATTTGAAATATAAACGGATTGATCAAATTCATAAGAGATTTGTACATCATCTGGCATATTCCGTTGGATTTTCGGTATCGATTCTTTCAGCTTGTTTACGACTTTCAGTGTAGAAGCATTACTTGCTTTGGCAATATTGATATATACAGACCGTTTTCCGTCTATAAGAGCATAACCTGTGGTGATATCGGCGCCATCTTTTACCGTTGCTACATCCCGGATGTAAACATTATCAGCTGTTCCTTTGAAAAGCGGAATATCTCCAAGTTCCTCTACTTTCTTTACCGTATTGTTGGTGGGAGTAAGATAGTTGGTTTCCCCAATATAAACGTTTCCGGATGGAGAAGTGATATTGTTACGACTTATTGCTTCCACTATCTGCTCCGGAGATAGATGATGAGCACGGAGTTTAAGTGGATCTACATTAATTTCTATCGTACGCGGGCTTCCTCCGAAAGGGGGAGCTGTGGTGAGCCCCGGAATAGCGATCAGAAAAGGACGCGCATTGAAATTCGCAATATCCTGAAGTTCATTATTGGTTTTTGTATTGCTTCGGAAAACCAATTGTCCTACAGGCTGTGAAGAAGAGTCGAAGCGGATAATAAACGGAGGGGGTGCACCGGGTGGAAGAAATACCTGTGAACGGGTAGAAAGAGCATTGATCTGTGCAATAGCTTCTCCCATATTGGTTCCTTCATAAAAATTAACCTTCATCAGGGTAAGTCCCTGGGTATTTTTAGATTCAATACTTTTGATCCCATTGGTGAACAGAAGCATGTTTACGTACATTTTTGTAAAATATCCTTCCATTTGCTGTGGAGTATACCCGTTGAATGAATGGGCTACATAAACCACCGGAAGATTCATTTCCGGAAGAATATCTACTTTGACCTCTTTGGCTGCTTTGATTCCGAAAAACAACAGCCCCAATACCAATACCATTACAGATATCGGCCTGCGTAATGCAAACTTTATAAGATTCATGTTTAAATTTTTAGTTAATGGGCAACTGCTTTTGTAATCACGGAAATATCTCCTTTCGAGGCGGCGATAAGAACTACAGCCTGCCATGAATTATTTTGCGCGATTTCATAATTGATTTCGGCACGGTTTAAAGCATACAGAGCCTGGGTGAAATCTACAATGGTGGTTAATCCGTTTTCATACAGTGCTTTTTGTTGTTGAAAGGCTTCGGTGGCTGCTTCCATTTGAATTTTGGATTCTGTAACCTTGATTAGAGCATTTTTATATTTCAATTCAGAAAGACTTTGCTGATTATAAAGTTCCTGCTGAAGCTGTTGATAATCAAAATCCAGTGCCTTTGTCAGTAGCTTTTGTTCATTGACTCTGGAGTTGCTTCTATAAAAATCTGTTAAGTTCCAGCTAAGGTTAAATCCCATAATATAGTTCATTCTGTCTACACCAACTCCTTTTAAATAAGATGGTGAAAAAGCAGAATTGTCCTGAACATAATTCCATCCGAAACCAGATCCGCGTCCCTGAAATACTCCAAAAAGAGAAAGCGAAGGCAGTCCTGTTGTATGTAAATAAGCTTCCTGCTTTTTACTTTTATTAATTTTCTGAGCGATGAAAAGAGTACTGGGATGGTTCTCAAGAGTTGAGGTCTCCGAAATTAAAATGGGTATATTTTTACTGAAATAATGATCAGGCTCATAACGGGTAAAGTTCTCTGCCAAAAGATCAGACAGGTTTTTATTGTATTCCAGGACATGGTCATTAGCATTAATAATTGCGGTTTGTGCGCTGGACATTTCTGCTTTTGCCAGAGAAGCATCTACTTCGGGAATAAGCCCGCTGTTAGCTCTGGCCTGGGCAATGGTGTAAATGACTTTCGAACGTTTATGGTTTTCGTGTTGTACATTTTCAAGACGCTGGCTGACCAGAAGATTAAAATAAGCTGCCGCGGTTTTTATCTGATGCTGAAAGATTTCCTGGTTCAGATCTGCTTTCTGAATTTCCGTATCGGCAGTCTCTATGCTTTCTTTGGTTTTAAGTTTTCCGAAAGTATATACATTCCAGTTGATATTGGTTAAATATAGGCTCCCAAATGCAGCATTCCAGTTCTGTTCTGCCAAAGGCATGGAAGTAGAAGCTACGCCAAGTCCGCCCTGGCTGTACATAGGACCATTTTGGGCATTGATGGTTCCGAAACTTTGCTGAGCCATTATCGTAACTTCCGGAAGATAATAAGTTTTATGAAGCTTAAGCCTTTCGTTGGAAGCCTGTATATGGAGCTCTTTCTTTTTGATGGACTGATAATTTTTTTCTGCCCTGAGAAGTACGTCTTCTAAACCTGTATACTGGGCAAAAGACAGGGCAGGGCAGCTCAGCCATAAGATGAGCGCTCTGAATGATAAATTCATAGAAAAATATTTAGAATTAAAATTGAAAAATAGTCGTCCCTATTGGGATCAAAGTATGATTCAATGAATTCTAAATTCTATAAACGCAATGAAGAATGAAAAGGGAAGGGTAGTTGAGATGGTATTTTGAAGGATCAAAATAAAAAGTGTTTTTTTCAGGTTCGATAGCTGGTGCTGTATCAAATACAGTCCCTAAATTATAATAAGGAATAGAAGCTGAAAGGAACTTAACCGGAGAATTCTTGTAAGAATGAGGAAGATTATCCTCTTTGCAGATCTTTTTTACTTCCAGTTTACAGCAGCCGTTATGATTTTTTTGTTTATTCGCTTTACACTTTGGGCAGTCCAGCTCAGAGAGCTTTTTCAGACCTACATGAATTTCACTTGAATTTCCTTTACATATGTGTCTGCTGGTTGTAAACCCGGAGGAAACCACAATGTACAGAAGTATAAACAATATGTGAAAAACTCTTTTCATTTCGCGGGATAAAATTAGAACGAATATCATCCGCGATGTTATAGAATTATGGTAGAAGTTTATACTTTAAGGGAAAATTGGTGATTGGTGAAATTAATTTAATATCACAATGATTCTGTGTTGTTCAAAAATGTCAAGTGCTCTGCCGAATATATTTTTCAAAGCTTTATTGTTTAATTACTTTATTTTCAACTCCGGTCGCTGAGGTGTCTGGTTTTCCGGTTTTGGTTCCTGCAGTTTTATAGAAAACGGTGTTGTCTCCTCCTTCCAGAATGACTTTATCCACTTTGTCAATATATACTTTATTGCCGGTTCCGGAAATAGAAATCTGTTTTGCGCTTCCCTTGATCATTACTTTGTTATCCGCGCCGTTAACCTCAACAATTCCTCCATTAAGTGTATAATTGAGTTTATGCCCTACACCTTCTACTTTTACACTTTTATTGTTGTCTGATTGCTCTACTCCGTTGGCAGATTCAGTTTTTCTTGATTGGGAAAAAGCAGTTCCGGTTCCCATTAATAAAAGAATGAAAATTCCTGCAGTTTTAATATTTTTCATTTTAAATTTTGTTTTTTGGTGGAGATAAATATAAGTATAAAATGATACTTGTTGATGGTTTGAAAGTTAAATCATTCTTAAAACCTTTTCTGCTCAATGAAAGATTAATTTCACGATGAGAATTAAGAGCGTTACAGAATCAATAAACAAAAAGCCCCATTTGGGGCTTTAATAAGTAGTAAAATATAATCTTAATTACTTTACAATAACTCTCTTCAGATGGCCTTCCGAAGTTTTTACAAGATAAACTCCCGCAGATAAGTTAGAAGTGTTTATCGTTAAAGCATTCTTTTCTTTTCCAATTAATTTTCCGGACATATCGTACAATTCATAATCCTGCTTTCTGTTGAAGTATAATGTATTTCCTTTGCTGACAGGATTCGGGAATATATTGAAAGTTGTCTGTTCAGGCTTTATTTCACCGGTTCCCAGCGTAGGAGGCATAGCTACTTCGTACATTGATAAGGTTCCGCTGATCTCATTCGCGATAATCACATATCCTTTGTTGGTTGTTGTATTCTCAGGAGCGATGTAGATAATTCCTTCCGGACCGTTGTCTCCGCCATAGGCTGAGGTAGAACGTGAATGTTTATAATCCGTGAAGGTAGGATTGTTAGGATCGGAAATATTATATACCATAACCCCTCCGGTTCTTTCCAGAGTAATGAATGCATAAGTTTGCCCGTTGATATTTCCTAATGCTACTCCTTCCGGTTCAGGACCTTTTGCGCGGCTTCTGTTCTTAATAGCATTAGATTCATTATCAGCATTAAAAATTAGCGGATGATTAGCTGCGATATACCTTTCGAACTGATCACCACTATCATAAACAATTTGTTTGGTATCTGCATTGAAGATGGAGAATGAACGAGCTCCCAAAGCAGCCATTTCTTCAAATTCTGGATCTCCGTCCGTATTTCCGGTTGCAGAAGACACTCTGAATCTTCCCAGGTTGTATGATGCTTTTAATATCGATGAATGAGGGAAAATAGCAGGATCAAGAATATAATTACTGGCTCCTACAGTTGTTCTCTCGCTATATCCGGAAAGATCTTTCTCGTCACCTTCGTTGGCTGTTACAATATACTGAGTTCCGCCAACTTTATAGTTCTGTACGGCATCCGGAACATAATAGGCTTTTACCGGCCAATTGGCAATCAGCACTTCTCCGTTATTATCTGATGCATCAAAGCCGTTTCCAGGAAGACTCATGTCTTTTTTACCTAATCCCCAGATTCCTGTAATAGTTTTGGTGGTAAGATTCACCTCAGCAATTGCATTATTTTCCTGAAGAGTTACCCATGCTTTCTGGCTGTCAGCACTAATGGTCACATATTCAGGTTCCAGATCCTGAGAAAGAGTATTGTTGGTTCTTACTTTTCTTAATCCTGTTGCAGTTAATGTTGCAAGCTGAGAATCAAAATTATTGAAATTAAGAGTAGTTACATTGCTTTGCGCAAGATTTCCGATACCTCCCGAAATATCGATGATGCTGATTGTTCCTTCAGGATCTACCGTGTACGCATCATTCGGTTCACCTTCATTGGCTGTAACTACTTTTGTTCCGTCAGGGGTGAAGGTTATCATATCCGGTAAAGCTCCTACAGTTACCTGTTTCAGAAAATTACCATTGATGTCAAAGAATACTACGGAACCATTTAACTGAGGATTGGTATTCGGAGATGCTGCGGCGATGATTCCATTTTTAACAGCAATACTTGTGATGCCGCCGTAAGGAGCCATATCCACAGTTTTGATCACTGTTGGAGTAGTGGGATTACTGAAATTAATAATATCAAAAACATCCGTAATGGAGCTGATGGTAAATAAACGCTGTGTTGCGGGATCGTGCACTACGATTTCCGTAGAGCTGTTATTGTTTCCTGAAGGATCAAAGCTGCCGATATAATTTAACTGAATCTGGTTGGAAGGAACAGGAGCCGGTTTATCATTATCAACAATATAAACCGTCGCAGAATTATCTCCTGAAATAGTAGCTCCGCTTGGGTTTTCAAGGCTTACTACAAAATATTCAGCCTGTTGTTCCTCCAGAGTATCATCAATGATGGGAATATTAACTGTGTAACTTGTTGAAGAAGGCGTAATATTGATGGTCTGATTGGTTAGTGTAAAATCATTACTGTCTGCCGTACTGAACGGAGCTGGTTTTACCACCAGATTAACAGTTGCTGCAGAAGGATTGGAAACATTGATTTTGAAGGCAAGATTCCCTGCATTTTCATTCACTTTGATGAAATTTTTCTCCAGAGAAATAGTTGTTCCGGAAGTAGTGAAAGTGGTAGAAGTTACTGCTGTCACACCATTATCACTGAAATCTTCCACCATATTCGGTTTAAGGGCAACATAATAGGTTTGCCCCGGTGCTAAAGAAGCAGTAGGAATAACAGTAATAGTATTGTTACTGAAAGTAGTAGTAAAGGGAACCTGAGCACCTGTAGAATTTCCCAGACGGAATTCTATAAGATTTTGTGCATTAGAATCGTTGATCGCAGAATTATCTGTTAATCTTACATTTTCATTGAAAGAAACAGTAGGCTTTACTGTGGTTGAGGCATTGTTTGTATTATTTGCAGGAAGATAGGTAACAGTAGGAGGAGTGGTATCTACGTTGCCGGCAGGAGCAGCATCTACCGTAAAGTTATCGAAACGGTTATTTCCTCCGGTACCACCTCCGGCTGCAGAGAATTCAACTTTTAATTTAAAATTGGGATTATTGGAAGCTCCCTGAATGGCTGAAAAATCAAAGGTTACCAGCTGTGGATTAGCATCCTGAGGAGATACGGTCTGATACTGTATAAAGGTAGTTCCGTCCGTAGAATAAGACCAGGTCTGTGTTCCTGCTCCCTGTGCGGATCTTCTTGTGGTAAATTTAACGATGACATTATTGTAGCCTGTTGTGGGAAGATTAAACTGTAATGCACCTCCAATCGGATTGTTGAATCTCAGGTGAGTTCCGGATGGATCACCGTTTCTGGCATTTAGATTATCAACATTAAAGTTTTGTCCCGTACCGTTTGCAAAATCTATCACACTGGGACCGCCGGCGATGGCAGCAAGTGAGCCGTTCACCATAGTAGAAGAGGGAGTGGTGACAGAATTTGCGGAGGTATTATCGTTAAAATTCCAGTAATGAATGAGTGTCTGTCCGAAAAGTCCGCTCTGAAAAAAGAATGCGGCAATAACAGACCCTTTTAATAGGTAGTTGTTGATCATTTTGTACTTCAATTAGATAAATACAAAAATGAACTTTCTGTTTTGCAACTATTTTAATGGAATTTTAAGAAATGTTTAAAAAATAGGTTTATTTCTGATAAAAGATAGAATAATGTTCAAAAATAGATACAGAGGCCGTTATTTTGCAGACTTCCCTGAAAAATTTAAAATCGTTCCTGACTTATTTCCTTCCAGCGGATGTTTCTGCATATAGAAATATCCTGAAACTGCAGTCAGAAGCAAGAGTACAAAAATAACCAGAACAATTCTTTTTAACATGTCTCTCATATGGATAAATTTTTAATATCTCTGATTTCTAAAGTTGACGTAGGGTATCCTTTTTTTGTGACATTGATCATTGCTCTACCCACTTCATGTAAAGTTAGTGATTTTGACGGAAAAAACACAGGAAAAATCCAAATAATAGGTTGGAAGAACCATTTTACATTCAATTGACCGTCAACAGGTTTCATAAATCCCGGGCGGAAATTATAGGCCCCTTTGAAATTCATCTTCTTTAAAACATTTTCTGTTCTGCCTTTTACTCTTGCCCACATCAGCTTCCCACTTTCTGTACTGTCTGTACTTGCTCCTGAAACATAGTTGAAAACGATTTCCGGATTCTGGTTCAGAACGGCTTCTGCAAAATGAATAGTGGTATCGTAAGTGATTCTGGTGTAATCCTCTTCATTCATGCCAACACTGCTTATTCCGGCACAGAAAAAACAGGCATCGTAACCTTTTAGCTTTTCATCATTCAGATCAAGTGACAGAAAATCAGAGATGAGGTATTCTTTCAGTTTAGGATGGGTTTTGCCGGAAGGCTTTCTGCTTATGCTAAGGATCTCAGAAACATTCGGATTTTCAAGGCATTCCATTAAAACACCTTCTCCTACCATTCCTGTAGCTCCCGTAATAATTATTTTGATTGAGTCCATTGTTTTTGCTATTGATAGTAGTAAGACGGATGAGAGAAGAGAATTACTTTAAAAAAGATGGAAACTTTATGTGAAAAATTAAAAATAAATTCTAAACATAAACTGAATTTCGAATATGACTCAATTGAGATTGCATTGCTTTGTTCGCCTTTTTTAATACAAATGTCACTAATAAATTCACGAATGCCACAAATGATCTAAACAATGAATGAGTTCTGTAATGAGGAGATATCTATTTAAAGGGTGAAAGTATCAGGAAAGCTCAAAAAAAACCAACACAATGAATGGCTGGTTTTCAATATTATACTCTTACTTTCTATGCTGCAGCTGGCTGTAAATATTATGGATCAGTCCATCTGCAACTGAGATTTTAGGAACAAATATCCTGTTGATTTCAGACCAGGACATAACATTGTTGAAAATATTCAGGGCATGAACCAATACATCAGCGCGGTCTTCTCTAAGGTTATAATTGGTCATTCTTTCCTCTACGGAGAGCTCGTTGAACTCTTTATAAACCTTTTTCAGATGAGATAAAGACATGGGTTTTCCGTCTTTGGTCTTGCTCATGGAGAATACTTTATTGATATTTCCTCCCGAACCAATAGCTACAATTGGTTTTTTGCTTAAAATATTTTTTTTAACCTCATCTTTCATCTCTTTCCAGTTATCTGTAGAGACAAGATTGTTGAGAAGGCGGATGGTTCCTATGTTGAATGACCTTTCATAGATCATTTTTCCGTTTTCGTAAAAGGTAAGCTCAGTAGAACCTCCACCCACGTCAATGTATAAATAGGCAAATTCTTTGTCCAGGCCTTCTGCGACATGGTTTTCATAGATTAAAGTAGCCTCTTCATCACCGGAGATGATTTCGATATTGATGCCCGAAGTTTCCTTTACCTGGCTAATGATTTCGTTCCCGTTGGAAGCGTCACGCATAGCACTTGTAGCGCAGGCCCTGTAATGGTCTACTTTATATATTTTCATCAGGTCACTGAAGATTTTCATAGAATCGATGACCATTTTTTCTCTTTCTGGACCTATTTTTCCGATGGTGAAAACATCCATTCCCAACCTGAGGGGAATTCTCAATAGGTTGAGTTTGATGAATTCAGGTTTTCTGTTGTTTACTTTTACTTCATTGATAAGAAGGCGGGCTGCATTACTTCCTATGTCTATCGCTGCTATCTTCATTTTTTGCTTGTTTTAGCTTTTAAATATTTATAGGTTTCGATTTGTGAACGGCATTCTTTTTTATCATTTCTTACATATTCATTACTCAGTCTTTTATCCAGGATTCTTGCTTTTACATTGTCTCTAAGTTGAATGTCCAAGATATCTTTTAATTCTTTCTTAAGGTTTTTATCGGTTATTTTGGCGGCTGCTTCAATCCTGTAGTCAAGGTTTCTGGTCATCCAGTCGGCAGAAGAAATATACATATCTTCAGCGCCTTTATTGTAAAAATACATCACTCTGGCGTGCTCAAGATATTCATCTACAATACTTATTGCTTTTATTTTTTCTTTGAAATCTTTTTGATTTACAGCACAATAAATTCCTCTTACAATAAGTTTGATAATGACACCAATTTTAGCTGCTTCATAAAGTTTTTCGATCAGAAGTCTGTCGCTTAAAGAATTTACTTTTACGATGATTTCCGCTCTCCTTCCTGCTTTGGCTTCTTCAATTTCTTTATCGATGTGGTGAACAATCTTTTCACGCATGAATTGAGGGCAAACTAATAAATTTTTACAAGTTTTCAAAATCGGAATAAAATCGTCCTTTGGTTTTTTCAGAACATTGAAAACTTTATTGATATCTGCCATGACACCTCTGTCTGCGGTCAGTAGGAGATGGTCTCCATAAATTCTTGCCGTTTTCTCGTTGAAATTTCCTGTACTTACAAATCCGTACTGTATAGTTTTATTGTGTGCTCTCTTTTTAATAACACAAAGTTTGGCATGAACTTTTTTATTCGGAAGGCCTATAAGAACGTTTATTCCTTCCGGTTCCAGCATCTCTTTCCACTCAAGATTGGATTCTTCATCAAATCTGGCCTGAAGTTCCAGCATTACAGTTACCTCTTTTCCATTTCTTGCAGCATAGATTAGCGCATTAATGATTTTTGAGCTGCTTGCCAGACGATAAGCCGTGATCTGTATCGATTTTACATCCGGATCCATGGCTGCCTCGCGCAGAAGGTCAATTACCGGGTTGTATTTATGGTATGGAAAGGTTAATAATACATCTTCCTTTAAGATCACATCAGTTACTCTTTCCCCATGTTCAAAGGCTTGGTGGGTAAAAGAAGTTCTTTCCACGGGTCTTTCATACTTTTCAAAAACATCAGGGAAATCCATGAAATGTTTGAAATTATGGATCTTTCCTCCGGGGATGATACTGTCTTTCTTAGTTAGATTTAGTTTTCTGATAAGGAGTTCCAGCAGGGCTTTATCCATATCTTTATCAAAAACGAAACGGGTAGGTTTCCCCTTTCTTCTGTTCTTCAGACCTTTTTCTATCTTTTCTGCGAAATTTGTCCGGATATCGTTATCCAGATCAAGTTCCGCATCTTTTGTCACTTTAAAAGCATTGGCTGCGAATTCATCATACCCGAAGTAAGAAAATATATGCGGAAGGTTGAAGGTAATGATGTCTTCAAGAAGCATCACATTTTTTTCTTCCGGATCCTCTGTTGGCAGCAGCAAGAACCTTCCTACAAAACGGGATGGAATTTCAATAATGGCATAATTGCTGGAATATTGCCAATCTTTTTTCCTCATAGCCACTCCAAGATAAAGACTTTTGTCTCTCAGATAAGGCATGGGTGTGTTTTCATGGAGAAGAATAGGAATCACATTGGATTCCACTACTTCATCAAAATATTGTCTGACAAATTCTTTTTGTTTGACGGTCAGATTTTTGGAATTTTTAATGAAAACCTTATGGTCAGCCATTTCAGTCTGGATATTTTTCCAGGTTTTGTCGAAATTCAGTTGCTGCCTCATTACCACCTCATTAATTCTCTGGAGAATTTTGGTAGGCGGCTGGTAAAAAGATTCGGCAATCACTTTTTCTTTAAAATCCATGGCACGCTTTAATCCGGCAACACGTACTCTGAAAAATTCATCTAAATTGTTGGAGAAAATTCCAAGGAAACGTATTCTTAAATGTAAAGGAACTTTTTCGTCCATAGCTTCCTGTAAAACCCTTTCATTAAAGGCAAGCCATGTAATATCTCGTGGATTAAAGTGTACTGACATTCTAAATGTGTATATTTTATCAAAAATACTAATTCATACAGTTTCTGCCTTATTTCTTAGGTTAAAGTTTGATTAATTTTTAAAGATTGGTGAATTAATTTATTCTTTTATAAATGATGGTGTTGATAATCAGTGCTTTTTATATATTTAATGTAGTAGTGTCTATTCCTTTTGTGATGAACTATTTGGGTATACGTAGGGTACTGGCTTGATAATTACAGCAAAAAAAGCAGCTGATTTCTCTGTGTTATGATACATTTTCATTGTATGTGTTGAAAAAATAAACATTTGTATTTTATTTCATGTGTATTTTTATTGATTTTTCATTTTTTATACATATTATTTACAAGAATGTTTATATTTGCCGGCTATTTATAAATTTAAAATGAAAAAACTTTTACTATTGACGGCCAGCCTTCTGGTGGCTAACGCTTATGCCCAAAGAGAATGTGCAACGGATATGAAAATGAAAGAGTTCTTTGCAAGGAATCCTCAGGCTCTGGCAAAAAAACAAGACTTAAGAAATTATCTTACAGATAAAAATGCTGCCGGAACAGCAGCAAAAAATGGACAGACGGTGATTACGATCCCTGTTGTAGTCCATGTTTTATATGGAAGTTCAGCACAAAATATATCTGATGCTCAGATTGCATCACAAATTGCAGTACTTAATAATGACTTCAGAAAGCTTAATTCAAATTTTAATTCCGTAGTTCCAGAGGTGTTCAAACCTTACGCAGCAGATATGGAATTGGCATTTTGTATGGCAACAAAAACACCTACAGGTGCTGCGACCAATGGTATAGAAAGAAAATCTGTTTCTGCGGGGTTTGATTTTGCCAATCAATATTATATGGCTTCAGGGCTTACTGCCTGGGATCCTACCAAATATCTGAATATATGGGTTGGAAACATGCCTAGCCCTTATTTAGGATGGGCTTATCTGCCGGATGCTGCCGGATATCCTGAGGATGGGCTGGCAATCGGATATAAATATTTCGGAACTACGGGAGCTGCTGTTGCTCCTTATAACGGAGGAAGAACTGCTACCCATGAGATTGGACATTATTTCGGATTGCTGCACCCTTGGGGAGAAGACGGCAGTGCTTGTGGAACTCCGGATAATGATGATGGTTGTGCAGACACTCCTGCTACTAATGATGCTCATTACGGTGGAAATGTCTTTCCTGATAACTCTTTCATGTGTACACCTACAGCAAATGGTGCTATGTTCATGAATTTTATGGATTATGTTACAGATACGGAAATGGCATTCTTTACCAATGATCAGAAAACAATAAAGACGAATACAATGGCAGGCCCAAGAGCAAGTCTTCTTAACTCTAATGCGTGTTCATTCTTGTCTGTAAATGAAGTAGAGAAGGCAAATTCTATTAATCTTTTCCCGAATCCTACCACACAATATATTTCTATTGCATCTCCTTTGGCACCCATCAACGAAGTTGAAATCTTCAATGCAGAAGGAAGATTGGTGAAAAGAGCCTTTATTAAAAATGAAACAGATAAAATTGATGTGAAAGATTTTGCCAGCGGTATTTATTATGTAAGAACTTATAATGGCAAAGACTTCGTAAAATCAATGAAGTTTATTAAGAAATAATGAAAATATTTCCATATTGATTCATAAAAAACCTCGATTTTATCGGGGTTTTATTTTTGTTATGTCATTTTGTCACTATTTTTTGAATGGTACAGATGTTGTGAAATAGAGAATGTAAATTAAAATTAAAAATAGAAAAAATATAAAATATTATGAGTAAAATAATTGGAATTGACTTAGGAACAACCAACTCTTGTGTTGCTGTTATGGAGGGTAAAGACCCTGTTGTTATCCCGAATGCAGAAGGTAAAAGAACAACTCCTTCTATCGTAGCCTTTACAGAAGATGGTGAAAGAAAAGTAGGTGATCCTGCAAAAAGACAGGCTGTAACGAATCCAACGAAAACTGTATACTCTATCAAAAGATTTATTGGTACTCATTTTAAAGATGATGGAAGTGAGATTGCAAGAGTACCTTATAAAGTTGTAAAAGGACCCAACGATACCGTAAAGGTAAAAATCGACGACAGAGAATATACACCACAGGAAATTTCTGCAATGACTCTTCAAAAAATGAAGAAAACTGCTGAAGATTATCTTGGACAGGAAGTAACGAGAGCGGTAATTACTGTTCCTGCATACTTCAACGATGCTCAGAGACAAGCTACCAAAGAAGCTGGTGAAATTGCTGGTCTTAAAGTAGAAAGAATTATTAACGAACCTACAGCTGCAGCACTAGCTTACGGTCTTGATAAAAATCATAAAGATCAGAAGATCGCAGTATATGACCTTGGAGGTGGTACTTTTGATATCTCTATCCTTGATTTAGGAGACGGTGTATTTGAAGTATTATCTACAAACGGTGATACGCACTTAGGAGGTGATGACTTCGATGATGTGATCATCAACTGGATGGCTGATGAGTTCAAAGCTGAAGAAGGTGTAGATTTAAAAGCTGATGCAATTGCTCTTCAAAGATTGAAAGAAGCTGCTGAAAAAGCAAAAATTGAATTATCTTCTTCTCCTCAGACAGAGATTAATTTACCTTATATTACAGCTACAGCTACAGGTCCTAAACACTTAGTGAAGACTTTAACAAAAGCTAAATTCGAGCAATTATCCGCTGATCTTGTAAGAAGATCTATGGAGCCGGTTGCTAAAGCATTAAAAGATGCTGGTTTATCAACTTCTGATATTGACGAAGTAATCCTGGTAGGTGGTTCTACAAGAATCCCGATCATTCAGGAAGAAGTTGAAAAATTCTTCGGTAAAAAACCATCTAAAGGAGTTAACCCGGATGAGGTTGTTGCCATTGGTGCAGCTATTCAGGGAGGGGTATTAACAGGTGACGTAAAAGACGTATTACTTCTTGATGTTACTCCGCTTTCTTTAGGTATCGAAACAATGGGGTCAGTATTCACTAAACTAATTGATGCGAATACTACAATCCCAACAAAAAAATCTGAAGTATTCTCTACAGCTTCTGACAACCAGCCGGCTGTAAGCATCAGAGTTGGACAAGGAGAAAGACCAATGTTCAATGATAACAAGGAAATCGGTAGATTCGATCTTACAGATATCCCACCTGCACCAAGAGGAGTTCCTCAAATTGAAGTAACTTTCGACATTGATGCAAACGGTATCTTAAGTGTATCTGCTAAAGACAAAGGAACTGGTAAAGAGCAGTCTATTAAAATTCAGGCATCTTCAGGTCTTTCTGATGAAGAAATCGAAAGAATGAAAAAAGAAGCTCAGGAAAACTCTGCAGCGGATGCTAAGAGAAAAGAAGAAGTTGAGATTTTCAACAAAGCTGACGGATTGATCTTCCAGACTGAAAAACAACTGAAAGAATTCGGTGAGAAACTTTCTGCTGACAAAAAAGCAGCAATCGAAGCTGCTCACGGAGAATTGAAAACAGCTTTCGAAGCTAAAAATGCGGATGACGTAAAAGCTAAAACTGAAGCGTTAGATGCAGCTTGGATGGCAGCTTCTGAAGAGTTATACGCAGCAGGTCAACAGCCGGGTGCTGATGCAGGTGCAGGAGCTCAAAACCCTGGAGGTAACACTGCAGGAGGTGAAGATGTACAGGATGCAGACTTCGAAGAAGTGAAATAATTGATGTAAACACTAACATTTAATTATAAATCAAACCCGCGGTAAACAAAGTTTACCGCGGGTTTTTTATGAACTCTTTTACGTTAATTTTATTTAGAATAATTATATATAAATGTATTTTTCCTATATTTGTGATTTAAATATAAAATTATTACCATGAAGAAAATTTCACTTTTGTTGATTTCCATACTGGCATTGTACGGATGTAATTCAGATCTGGAATCAGTAGAAAAAAACGAAAATAAGGCAGCATTCATCTCGGCTGTGAATGTTAACAATGTTTTCAAAGTACAGGTTAAAAGAGGAAATGAGACCAAAATTTACGATACGCTTAAAGTGGGAAACGTTTACACTTATAACAATAATGGGATTTTATTTGTGACAGATATGAGTCCTGCAAAAGATCCGAATTCCAGATTTTCCCCTACTGCCTGGTATATTGATTGTGAACAATATATTGGAAGTGGATTTGAGGTTGCCCTTTGTGACAGAAGTAACCTTTCAAAATATGATCCGAGATTTGTAGGGAGTGATTTCATAGAAGAACATATACTTAATGACGATTTATACTTTTGGGTGCCGGTAGACCCACAGGCAGGTCTTTATAAAGGGCCCATGGTTTATCGAACCAATTCAATTGAATCACAGGAATATCTAAGCTGCTGGTATGAAATAACTCCTACCGGTGTCTGTGTGCCATATTAAGGCAAGATTAATACAAATAACAATATAAACTCTTCTAATCCATCAGAAGAGTTTATTATTTTATGATATTTTAAAATTCTGTAAATAAGATAGGTCTGATTTTAAAGAATTATATTTTTATGAATTAATATAACCATCTCCAGTTTATTGGAGGTGGTTTTTTATTAGTCCGGAAATAGAGGTATGCGGTTCTATTTTGTGAATTGGAAAGTTGCTAAAATAAGATAAGATCTTTAATTGTATTTATTATTTTATTCTTCATATAGGGAATTGTTTTGGTTGAATATTTTATTTTAAGAGAAAATAACTAAAATAATTTTATAAATCTTTCTTTTATTTAGAATAATTATAATTAATTTTGCGGTCTAAATATTCTAAGGTGAAAGTATCGTTACTAATTGGTGTTGCATTTCTGGCAACCGGAGGATTTATGTCTGCTCAAAAGGTGGAAATTTTCCATAATGGAAAGCTGAAAAAAGGAGAAATTGTCAATGGAGGCTTAAAAGCATGTAAAGAGCTTGTTAAGAAAGACAACACAATGGTTCTTAAAGGAAAATGCCAGATCACCTTTCTGAATACAGATAATAATAATGAAGAAACCATTATAATTAACGAAGGAGAGGAACTAAGGTTACAAATAGTTGGACCAAAAAGTTCTTCCCGTGAAAGATCAGAAATCAGAATAGAAGGCGTACAGCTTACTGCAAAGAAGAAACAGTTTTCGGAAATTTCAATTCAGCAGGAAGCCCTTCAAAACCTACAGTCATTTTCTATCGGTGATGTTTTACAACAATTACCGGGTCAATACGTACAACCTTTTGATAATACCCAATTTAAAAATATTGTATTCAGAACAGCAAGTGGATCACCTGTAACAGGATCTAGTAATATTCCCGGCGGAGATGATTTTGGAAACAGAGCGTTTGGTGTACAGCTGATGGTTAATGATATTGTATTGTCCAACAACGAGAATATGCAGAGCTATGATTCTGCAAACAGCAGCCCTTTTGCAGTTGATTTTAATGTCTCAGGCCGCGGTGGTAATTTAACACCAGGCCAGCCCAATTATGGGGTTGATTTAAGAGAAATTCCCACAGAAAATATAGAAAGCATTGAAGTTATACAAGGGATTCCTGATGCAAAATACGGGGATTTAACCTCAGGTCTTATTAAAGTCAATACCATAGCGAAAGTTTCTCCGCTCAGATTAGATGCTTCTTTAAGGGAAGGAACCTACCAGATAGGTCTTACAAAAGGTTTTGGAATCAATAAAAATAATGCGCTGAATGTCTCTGCAGATTATATGAACTCTCTTTCCGATCCCAGAACAAGCCTTGTGGGATATGATAGGACTAGTTTTAATCTCCTTTGGTCTTCAAAAGGAAAAAATGGTTTTACGAACAAACTTTCTGCATCATTCACTACCAACACAAGTAAAGGTAAAAAAGATCCGGATGATCTGAACGGAATGATCATCAATGTTGATAATAAAAGCTTCTCACTAGGAAATAACATCTCCTATAATTTTGCGCGTGACGGTAGAAAGCCCTTTTTCAGAACGGTAAGTGCAGATATTGGACTTAGTTATGCCACGCAGCTTACAGAACGCAGATATTGGCTGAACCAGGGTGCCCGCCCTTATGGAAATTCTTCAGTAGACGCCGTTTACTATGCACCTTATACACCACCCAGTTACGAAAATCAGGCTTTTGCAGATGGTAAACCGCTTAATATTTATACAAATTTCAGTGTAAGCGGAAATAGAGTAACTGCTTCTAAGTGGGTTCATGCATATAGTTTCGGAGCCAATTTCCGATATGGAGATAATTTTGGAAAAGGAAGATATGGAACGGCAGGACAATTTGCAACGATAAAAGGGACAGGACAGAGTACGAATGGTATGAGGGATTATAATTATCGTGATAATGTATTTTCAAGCAAACAATATGCTTTTTATGTTCAGGATAATATTACCAAAGCTTTTGCCAACAAACATATTTTAAGAGCTAACTTAGGATTGCGTTACGACCTCCAGAATTCTTATTCCACTTACTCGCCAAGGATCAATACTTCTTACCAGATGGGGAATCTGTCTGTAAGAGGAGGATTAGGACTTACTTCTAAGGCTCCTTCACTGAACCAATTGTATACTGCACCCAGGTATTTTGATTTTCTTTTGGGAGATTATCGTTTGCCAGGTTATTATTCGGCAGCAATTATGCAGACTGTTGTTACTCCTGGAGACAATGCAGATCTGAAGCCTTCACGCAGCTGGAAAACAGAAATAGGTATTGATTACAGATTTCCTTTCGGTACTTTTAACCTTACAGGATATTACAATACATTATATGACGGGTTTACTACCATGAGTGTGTTGAAAACCATGAATAAAGCTAAAGTAAATGTTAATATCGTGGGAACACAGGTTCCGACTTTTGAAATCGTAGGAACAGAATCATTCCATTATCTGCAGAACCGAATTGTCAACGGTTACCAATCAGTAGACAAAGGTCTTGAGCTTATGGCTAATTTCAAAAAAATAGAAGCCCTTAATCTTGTTATTGGTTTTAACGCAAGTTATGTAGAAACAGCAGGCCGAAAGGATGATGGTCTTTACAGCTTCAAAGCTCCTGAAATCACAGATAAAAATTTCGAATACGGTATTTATAATGATACCAGAAACAAAAGTACAATGGCCAGAGCGAGTTTCAGCTTTGATTACCACCTTGCCAAAGCCGGATTGATTATAGGACTTAGAACAGATCACTTTCTCTCAGATAGAAAATTGACAGGAGCTAATGATATTTATCCGGTAGGTTACCTTAAATATGGTGGTGAGATAGAAATGATCCCGGAAAATGACAGAACAAATCCTTTATATCAGAACCTGTTCCTGAAGCCTTCTGATGAAAAGCTTTCAGGTTTATATAACAAAACCTTGCATAACGTTCATTTAAGAGTGACAAAAGATTTCTTAAGCGGGTTCAGATTATCGGTATATGTAAGTAATGTTTTCAACTTAAGAGCATATGACGAAAAGGGATATCTGTATTCCAACTTTACTTCCACTTCGTTTGGAGCTAATATTTCCTATAAATTTTAATAATAATACTAAAAAATAACAACAATGAAACGATTAATAGTATTGCTGATTATACCAATCCTTGTCTTCGTAGGATGTAACAGAGATGATGATTTCGGCGGAAATAATGAAATTAAGCCTGTTCCGTTTACCGTAAATATCAAATATGATGCTTCAAAATATCCTTCTGTTGCAGACAAAGGAGTAGCGAATGTTACCATTACAATGTCTAATGCAGTTACCGGTGATAAGATTATAGGAAAAACAGATGCAAATGGTGACTTGAAATTAAATGCAGTACTGCCGGGAACTTACAGCGTTCAGGCCGAGCTGCAATTGAAAAAAAGTGAATATGAACAGCAGATTGGTGAAAACACCAGCTATGAAATCGTACATTTTGGAGGGTTTCAGGAGAAAATAACCGTTAATGCCAATATCTCTTCCGCATTGGTGAGAATTTCCAGCGGAAACCTGGGAGATCTTGTTATTAAACAATATTATTATGCAGGATCAGATACAAAACTGGGTGCCAATTTCAGAGATCAGTTTATTGAAATTCATAATAATTCTGATCAGACCATTTATGCCGACGGGTTATACCTTGTATTTCTGGAAGGAAATGTAAATAATAATGTAACTAATTTTACTTTGCCAAACGGACAGTATGACTGGAGTCTGACTGCCGGAGGAGGAACAGCAGCCAATACGGATTATGTATATTCTAATATATTCATCAAAGTTCCCGGAAATGGCAGCCAGTATCCAATTTTACCAGGAAAGAGTATTATTGTTGCCCAAACAGCAATTAACCATAAAGTACCTTTTACGGATACCAATGGTACAGGAGTACCAATACAGGAGCCCGCCAGAACAGTAGATCTGAGCCAGGCAGATTTTGAAACCTATATGGGAGATTATAACATAAGCAATGGCAAAAAGCCTTTTATGTGGGATATTCAGAATATTATGGTGCCGGATATGCTGATTAATTACTGGAGCATTGCGTCCAATGATTTAATCCTGAATGTTACCTCCATGTTAGGGGTTGGAATTCTTAGGGCTACAGATGCAGAGATTGCAAGCTGGAAAAAAATACCTGCTCCTAAAGCACCTACAGGAACATTATTTTTACAGATCCCCAAAAAGTATATCATTGATGGAATAGACATTACCGATAAAGAACAAAAAGCACCTAAAGATTTCCCGTCTGATATTGATGCTTCAAGAACTTTCATTGCGAATGGTGTCGGATTAGGGGAAGCTATGTTTACAGGGCTTTCGGTAATCCGTAGAACAAAGGAAATTATTAATGGCCGTGTAGTACTGCAGGATACCAATAATTCTGCCAATGATTTTGTAACCATTAAAGCAAACCCTAGAGGATATGCACAATAAAAAATATAAAACGATTAAAGCTTTTCAATACAGTATGTTGGGATTGGTTGTGCTGGGCAGCCAGTTTCTCCGTGCTCAGGCTACTCATTTAGACAGTATTAATATAAGTGCAATAGAAAAGAATATCAGGCTGAATGATCCTTATATTTCTTTTTTTCAACCGTTGGATTTTTCCCAGACAAGCTTTCAGTTTTCTACAGAAAAACAGAATTTTAAAAGAGTTCAGACAGCTGAAAAAACCGGCAGCTTTACCTTTCAGTCCGAAGGTGTTTATAAATTGAATAATAAGATTGCATTATCAGGAAGACTTTATGCTGATAAAACAACAGAAGATAATGTTCCTTATATTCTGAATGACGAGAGAACAACCAATTCTTCATTTATTTACAATCCTTCCTACTATTGGGTACCCCGTTCAGCAAGATGGCAGAAACAAAGCTATTTTATCAACGGACAGTTTGCTTATAATCCTGTAAAACCGATAATCCTTCAAATTGGAGGAGAAGGAAGATATGCTAAATCCTACAGACAAAATGCTGATCCCAGACCAAAAGTGGACAATTATAATTATAAGGCCTTTGCAAAATTGGGATTAAAATGGCGCCAGCACTCCGTTTTCGGAAAGCTAAGCTATGTACACCACTACAAAGAGAACAATATTATGTTTGTGAGTCTCGGTGCCAATGTACCTGCAAATGACAGTATTTACATCCGATATAACGAAGGGTATGGTAACCAGTATATCGGAAATACAGAATACAAAATATCCGAGTATAAAATGGGTGGTTATATCTGGGGTGGAGAATATGCTTTCAATACTGCCAATACTCACTTTTCTGCAGGATACGACTATACAAATGTCATAGAACGCTTTTATAAAATCTATGAATATCAGGATGCCAGTTATATTAATCATAAAGAGTATACAAAATACTCAGGACTAAAAACAGATCTTCACAGTTTTTATCTTAACTTTTTAGGAAGCTATAATGGTAAAAAATGGGCTTCTTCGGTAACTTACAAAGATCAGTTGGATACCAATTATAATTATCCTTTAGAGTATAGAACCTATAGACTGGAGCAAAAAGATCTTTCATGGAAAAACAGCCTGATATGGTTTAATCACAAAAATGAAGCGTTTAAAATACTTTTAGATGCCGGATATGGAAAAAATCATGTAAGAGATGCATCTGTGGTAATGGATAGAAAGCTTTCTTTCTTCCAATATCGTCTGGGACTAGAAAGAGAGTTCGCTTTAATGCCTTTCAATAAGCTGGCTGTAGGGATCACACAAAATCTTTACCTTCCATTGGAAAAAGAATTCAACTATGCACCTTATCAAAGCTCAAAAGAGAATATCTTTGTAACGAAAATCGCACAGCCTGATTTTGCTTATGATTCCACACCAAAAATAGGATTGAACTTCAATGCAAGCTATAGATTGGATAAAGATAAAATCAGGTATGAACTGTTTGGCAGCTTTACACAGATCTGGCTGGCAAACAGCAATTATAAAAATGCAGCAGATTATAATGGAAGAGCCAATCAGATTGCATCTGTAGGGCTGAATGTTTATTATTAAAAAGAAATGAAAGACAGATATCTCGCCTTTTTGGCGATTATTGGTGCCGTATGTTTATTGAGTTATACCTCCGGTGATCCTGATAAAGGTTACACCATAGAAGAGTTGCGTACATTATACAGCAGCGGGGACCAATCCAAATGGCCGGCTCCTCATTTATTCAACGAAGCTAAAGAAGGGTTTCAGGATATCGGGCCTTTGGCTAAAATGAAATTCCCTGAAGATAACCTTTATTCCGAAGATAAAATGGAACTCGGGAAAATGCTTTTTTTTGATCCGAGACTTTCTAAAAGCGGTCAGATTTCCTGTGCCAACTGCCATAATCCGGAAATCGGATGGTCAGACGGAAGCCGGGTTTCTTTTGGACATGACCGTCAGACCGGAACCAGGAATGCACCTACTTTGGTAAATATTGGTTATGCCAGAACATTTTTCTGGGATGGACGTGCTGCAACACTGGAAGAGCAGGTGAAAGCTCCCATAGAAAATCCTGTGGAAATGAATCTTCATATGTCACTAGCCGCAAAAAATATCAGAAAAATTAAATCCTATAAACCGTTTTTTGAAAAAGCTTTCGGAAAAGGAGAAGTTACGGAAGAGAATATTGCAAAAGCAATTGCTACATTCGAACGTTCCCTGATAAGTCCACCATCAAAGTTTGATAAATTTGTTTCCGGAAAAAAAGATGCATTAACGGATTCTGAATTAAACGGGCTTCATTTATTCCGTACCAAAGCAAATTGTATCAACTGTCATAATACACCTTATTTTTCAGATCAGAAATTCCACAATTTAGGACTTACTTATTACGGGAAAAAATATGAAGATTTGGGCAGATATGGGGTGACGAAAAAAAATGAAGATGTAGGAAAATTCAAAACACCTACTTTAAGAGAAGTTTCAGAAAATAAACCTTACATGCATAACGGACTTTTTCCTGAGTTGGCTAATATCGTAATGATGTATAATGCAGGAATGGGAAGAGAAACTCCCAAAGGAGAACAGGTAAATGATCCCAAATTCCCACATAAGTCTGAAATGATTGAGAAACTTAATCTGACAGATGATGAGGTTTTCGATATTGTCGCATTTTTAAAAACACTGAACAGCTATAAATACAAAATGCGTCCCCCGGAATTACCAAAATAATATATACTAAAAACTCTTCCAGCATAGGAAGAGTTTTTGTTTTCAGATATAAAATCCATGTTTCTACTATTGGGGTTCAATAGTTATAAAAGCCCGCAGCCGGATATCATCTTCCACATCAATAGGCTTAAATAAATCATACCAGCCCGTACGGAAACCTCCCGCGCCATAATTGATGTGTACATAAAAAACATCATTTTTTTCCACATAACCGTCTATGACTGTTGAATGTCCATAAGTGGTAAAATTACCCATGTGAAAATAGACAGGTCTTTTATACCTGATTTCATTCTTAATCAGCATAATAATACTGTCTTTATCAATAATATGCCGAATCTGTTCCTTTTCAGCAATCCCTTTCATCTGCTCCTGAGAAAAAGGAATTGCTCCCGTAAAGCTTCCATAAAAAGTAGCTTTACAGGCAAAATGTTTTTCAATCTGAGGGGCCGGGTTAATCATTTCCAAATACCTGGACGTTCCGAAATCTTTACGGATAGCCACAGCAGTAAGATAGGAATATCGTGCTACTGCGTCTATGGCTCTCAGGCTGCTTTTATCATGAATCGTAGATGTGAAATTTTTCCAGATAGGAGGATAATGGGACAACGTATCGCTAATGATATATCCTTTGGAACAACGGTAAGAAACAGAACCAGATGGCTTTAAACGATGATAATATAGAATTTGGGCAAGAGCCGTACTCCAACATCCCAATACCTGTTTTTCGGGAGTATATTTGGCATAAATCCCCCATTGGTCCCAATTTGTTTTCAATAAGAAATGAGTTTTTAAAACAACAGGCTTTTGTGAAGGAGTTTGGTTGGCACTAATCTGAGAATATCCTGTATGACAGATCATCAACAAGACGATGGATAATAATTGTATTGGTTTCATAAGTAGAATTTATTGAGCACAAATAAACAATATACCGAATCTTCATCCCACTCAGAATATATTTTGAGAGTTCTCTTACTACTCTTATTTCTTTAAATTCTGCAAATATGTTTTGGGAGAATATCCTGTCTGGTTCCTGAAAATACGATAAAAACTGGCTTCAGAATTAAAGCCGCAGTCAAAAGCAATTCCGGTAATGCTAAGATGTCTAAATGCCGGATCGTTCAGCCTTTTTTTTACTTCTTCTATACGATAGCTGTTTACCCAGCTTCGGAAGTTTACCCCGAATTTTGCATTAATTGCTGCGGAAACCTGTGCCGAAGGAAAATGAACTGCTGCCGCAACTTCTTTAATATTTAATTCAGGTTCCATGAAAAGCAGTTGTTTATCCATAACCTCTTTCAATGCAGATCCGATAGTAGAAAACAGCTCATCATTTCCCGTGGTTTTTATTTCCTGATCATCAGAATCTATCAGTTCAATTTGTGCAGAAGAAGATTCATGATCAGATAATCGTAAAACCTGTACTTCCGAAGTAAGCAGACTCTTATACCCCTGAAAGGAAAGAAAGTAAATCAGTAAAGTAAGATACACATAAAAGATTTCAAGATAAAGGAATGAATGTTGGAGCTGTAAAATATTAGCATATAAGGAAGATAGAAGAAGTACAATAACCAGTATTCCGGTTCCGATAAGCAGATTTCTGAGCCATGTCAGTTCAGAATATTGTGTTGCAGACTGGCTTGTAAACAGCCATTTACGATAAATTTGTATTCTCCGGAAACTGAAATACCAATAAATACCTGCAGAAAAAAGAGCAAAAACATCTTCTATCCATTTAATTGAATTATAATGAAAATAATTTTCAGCAATAAGATCTTTCGTTGGAAGACTTGGCTGTGATAGAGCCGCGGTATAAACTACCATTGCATGCAGCTGAAAGAGAATTGCAGGTATAAAATGCCGGAATTGTTTTCGGTTAAAAGAAAAATCTTTGTCAGTAAGAGAACAGACATATAAATAAAATAAAGGCTGGATAAGAGTATCAACAGCCAGTGGAAAATACCGGATATCAGGATTCTGCCATAGCTGTAATGTATGCAGTAATATCTTAAAGCTTAATAAAGCAAGAGTCACTAATATGGTAGATAAAAGTTTTTTGCCGGGTGTCCCTGAAGGATAAAAGTAGACAGCTATTGCTGCAGCTATACCTTGTAATATGCCAACAATAACAATTGTATCGAAAATATTAAAGTTCGCGCTCATCTATAGAAACTATAAGTAATTAATATACAGAATTCTGTACTAAAACCGCAGTAGAAGCTTGTACGACCATGGTTTTAAATATCCAGATAATGTCTGCTTTTAAATAATCTCCACTTCTTCCGGCATCACAAAAAGGATTATGTAGCCGCTATCGTTTAGTATTTATAAAACTTTTAAAATTAAATAAAATAATTGAAGGATTAAATACCTAAATTCGTGTAGATTTTTAAAAAAAACAGAATGAAGTACTCTAAAATTATTATCGTTATTACCCTGTTAATGTTTCAATTAGGAATGGCACAGGAAAAAGCTGATGTTGTATTAAATAAAGCTCTGAAAGAAGCTAAAGCAGAAAAGAAAAATGTTTTATTGGTATTCCATGCCTCATGGTGCAAATGGTGTAAGATGATGGAAAAAAATATGGACCTTCCTGAAACCAAACCTATTTTTAATAAAAGATTTGTTACTGCTTACCTGGATGTTCAGGAAAGAGGTGATAAAAAAAGTCTTGAAAACCCGGGAGGGCAGGAACTGATGAATAAATATAAAGGCGAAAATGCCGGGCTTCCTTTCTGGCTGGTTCTAAACCCCAAGGGAGAAGTGCTGGCAGATTCATTTGATGATAAAGGACAAAATCTTGGATCACCTGCAACACCCGAAGAAGTAACAGCTTTTATTGCTAAACTCGGAAAATCTTCAAAATTAAATAAAGAAGAAGCGCAGACCATCGAGAAAGTATTTATGAAGAAATAAAAATATAAAATAAAAATCCCCAAAACAGATTTATTTTGGGGATTTTTTATGCTATTAACCCGTTAATTACTCTTTTTTATAATAATACTCAACATTGCTCCATAATACCACATCTTCAGACTGTGTCATGTCTGTCGGGGAGTTGAAAATGATTCCAAACATGTTGGAATATTCAGTGGTTCCGAAAAAAAAACTTTTTGCAATTGTTAATCCGTAAGATTCATTACGTGGAACACGCTTCAGATATCTCAAGGTTCTTTTTAACGTAAAAGTAGAGTTGTTTGCGTTGAAATCACCTATATAATCAGGTTTACCGCTGTTATCATTAATTAAAACAGAATCATTAACGATTTTGATGCTGTACGTAAGATCAGCAGAAGTTCCGGAAATTAATTTCAGGGAACTGTTTTTCATATCAAGATAAATCTCCTTCCATACAGGTTCCTGGTATGAACTCCAATAATTACTCAGATAAGATTCTTCGGGATTTGATTTCTGTCCCCATGATCCTGTATACAAAACAGTTTCTCTTACTTTATAAGCGTGGAATTTAAACTGATAAGCCTGTTTATCTACCGGTCTCGCATCGTCAGTCCTGTTATCATTATTTTCACAGGAAGCAAGCGACATCAAGGCCAGTGCAGCATAGATAGAGTATTTCATCGGTACTTTTTTACAAAAATAGGGGTTTTGCAGGTATTAGTGAAATAGAACGGGAGGAAATTTATGGTAGGAGTATGGGGAACATAGTTGAAGCCTTTATGGGTAAAATATAATTTTGGATTGATAGACAATAATCAGGGTTTATAATAAAAAAAGGCGAATCTGCGTATTTGCAAATTCACCCTTTAACTTTATAATTTAATTTCTTCTTTGTTCTTTCAGTCCTCACAACTTTTCGTCTCAGAAATTATTTCCCGAAATACATCTGGTCCTGCTTCTGCTGCTCATTATAAATGATCTGAAAGCTTACAGGCATGTACTGATAGAGAAGTTTCCAATGCTGAATCTTTGCATGTTTTTTGAAACTTTCAAAAGATCTTACGAAAAGGTTTTCAATCATGGTTCTTACATAGGAATTTCCGTTCCTGTAAAGCCAGTCCATCAGCTTGATGTGGTGAGCAATGATATTGATCTTCGATTCCTGCAGCAGATTCTTGAGATAATTAACAGTAGCCTGCATGATCCCAGCGAAATTATCCTGTACAGATAATTGTATAATTTCATTGCGAAGTGGCGGATAGAAAAATTTTAAGTATTCAACAGCTATCTTTTGATTAATAGTTTGCATTTGTACTTTCATCATAGTTAAGATTTTTCAAACACTTTTTATTGCAGCGAAATGTATACCAAAATTTACAGACAGGCTGCAAAAATGAACACTCCGATGATCACTGCTATGTGAGTGAGTAAAATCTCTGCATTGTGTCTGTTAGTCGTGGTTTTCCAGGTTTTCCAGTCGGAAATTCTTCGGATTTTATTTTTCATAATCTATTGATTGTGAGTTATTTTAAATTTTGTTTAATTTAAACACTTTGTAATGAAACGGATAAAAAATGTAACAAAACCTTTATATGCCGTGTGTGTAAATTTGTCTTGAATACACCTTTTGCAGATTGGCAGAAATGTGACTAAAAATCACTTTTCTGTATTCTTCACTGCAGAAAGCGGTACAATTGTCCAGAGAATAAATAAAAGTGGTCTCAATTGCGTTCTTTAATACCGTATCTCCATCAGTGTAAATTTTGTCCATTTTCTGTAAACTTCTGAACAGCAGATTTCTGTCATTCTGGCTGATCATATTTTTAATTCTCTCTGTGAAGGTCCGGATAATGCTGTATGAGTTTTGAAGTTTAATCTCTTTCACTTCATTTTCAAAATCGGGAACCACGTCTGTGATTTCCTTTACGGCTTGTAAATAGTTCATCGTATTATATTTTAATTGTGTTCAAGCATTTTGATGAAAGCACCAAAGATGAAAATGGTTAAAAAGGCGATAAAGAGCATATGATAAGGTTTCAGCCAGCTTGGAGTTTTAGGACCTCTGCTTTTTAATCTTCTTAACTTGTCTATTCTGTTTAATGTTTTTAAGTCCATTTTTTCTATGTTTTGAAAGTACTGATGCCAATGATATTCCGTTTACAATATGTTTGATTTAATGTTTTGATATTTAGGTAGTTGGGTTTTTGTTTCTGATTTTTTTTAAAAGAAAATCATGTCAAAATGATAAGGGTTTTCTCAAATTGGAAAAGAATCTAAGAATAAACAGGTCATTTTATGGTTGAAAAAAATGCAGTTAATAAGAACAAAATCAATTATGGTTTTCAGTTTTTTGTAAAGGATAGAATGAATATCTTTGCAGTCCAAATATTCAGAAGATGTTTTCAAAAATAATAGTACATAGAGTAGGTAATAAGATCAATGGCGATTCCTTAACCCTTTCGCAGGAGGAATTGAAACTGGAAGAAGGAATGGCAGAAATGCTTGAAGATTACTTTTTAGGATCTTTCAAATCGGAAGAAACTTTCCATTTTTACAGTGATACTTACCTGGTGAATAACCCGGTTTATAGTGCGGTATCTGAAATTTTTGATGATAAATCCAAGTTCATTTGGGAATCTGAAAATATTGCAAAACACCTTTTTGAAGCTGCCGAAAACCCAAGAGTTCAGAGTGGGGAATTGTTTATTGTTCTTTTCGAAGACGAAAGTGACCGTCCTGATAAAGTAGACAAGATCGGGATCTTTAAAACGGAAAAGAGAGAATCTTTCCTGAAAATAAACCCTTCAGAAGAAAATTTCGATATTGAAAAAGATCAGGGAATCGGTTTATCTAAAATTGATAAAGCCGCGTTAATCTATAACAATAATAAAGATACAGGATATGTACTTTCCGTAGTGGATAATAACAAGAACGGAGATATGTATTACTGGTTTGAGGATTTCTTAAAAGTAAAACAGCGTGATGACGAATATTTCCACACACAGGAAGCATTGATGGTTTACAAAGACTATATCACTAAACAGCTTCCTCAGGAATTTGAAGTTTCTAAAGCTGATCAGGCTGATTTCCTTAATAAATCCATCAATTTCTTCAAGGAAAAAGAAGAATTTAAGCTGGATGAATTTGCTAGCGAAGTATTGGGAGACGAACATGTAATTGAAAGTTTCGTTAATTTTAAAACGGACTACGAACAGGATATGCAGGTGAATATTGCAGAAGAATTCCCAATCAGTGAAGCCGCTGTGAAAAAGACTCAGAGACACTTTAAGAGCATCATTAAACTTGATAAAAATTTCCATATCTATATCCATGGAGACAGACAAAAAATTGAAATGGGTGAGGATGATAAAGGAAAATATTACAGACTTTATTTCGAAAAAGAGGTGTAAAAAGAAATCTTAGGTTCCACAATAATATTATAACTTTATTGCTGATTACAAAATAGCAGCTATGAAATTTATGATCATTTTCTGGGGAGCTTTTCTCTTTTTTTTCTGCGTTCCTTTTCCGATTTTTATTTATATGATGAGTGAGGAACTCGCAACAGAACCGAGAAATTCATTGGCTGTGAGCTATGGATATCTCGGTTTTTCTTTGTTGCTATGGCTGTATGTGATTATCTTCTTTATAAATATACTTTTTATAAAAACCTTTAAGGAGAAGAGTACTATTCATTCCATTCTCAGAAACGGAATCCCAAGGGAGGCAGAAATCACAGGCTATAAACTCCTGAAATATATTCCAAAAACGAATATGAATGTTATTCAGATCGTTCTTTCATTTCCTAATCTTAGAAATACACGGATAGAGCATGAAATGATGTTTCACGATTCCAGGCCGCAGGAAAAAAGATTCGATGTCGGAAATAATGTGAAGATATTACTGAATCCGATAGTTTCACATGAACCTTATTTTATTTTAAGTGATCAGAAAGTAGGATTTAATACCTTAGGAATCATGCTGAGAGTTGTATTTATAGTGTTGCTGATGGCATATATCATAGGGTTGTACATTTATTTTTACAATCGGGAATCTTTTGATTTTGGCTGGAGATTTCTGACATTTATGCATCCGATTATTTTCAGCGCAGTAATGACAATTATCTATATACTGGTTTTCCAGCTAGTTGTTGGGAGATTTTTTAAAAATAAAAAAGAAGAACGCCTGTTATTTTCAGGAAGAAATGCTGAAGCCGCGATATTGAGTGTCACAGAGACTGGTCTTCTGGTAAATGACCAGCCACAGATCATGTTTCAGGTCAGTTTTAAGGATTTCAGAGGAAATGAACATATTGCCGTTTACAAGAAAGTGGTCAGCCTTCTGAATTTGTCTTCTGTACCCCGGGTTGGGACAATTGAGATTATGTACGATGAAAATGACCCGAAGAATATTATGATTCCCAAAGGCTTTTTAAGGCTGCAGGAGGCGAAAGAGTAAAATAGCAAAACAACCAGCAGATATTTCCATTTATTTGTCTTGCAGGTAGTACACCTCGATTAACGGCGAAAAATAGCAATTTTGCGCATTAAGTCTTTCTCTCTTTCACTTTTTCAATTCATTAACTATCTTTGTCTCCTTAGCCTAAATCATATGAAAACAACAATTGTCGATCTGACTAAACCTATACAGTATAATGCAGGAGATCCGTGGTTCATGCGGGTGAAAATTAAACATAAACCACATAAAAAATCACACTGGCTGATCAGATTAGCATTAAATCTTCCTTTCAGGCTTTTTCCAAAAAATTGGACAGGATGGGCAGATGATACCATTAAAAATATGGGACTTCACGCTACCACACATATTGACGCTCCCTGGCATTATGGCCCTATCGTAGAAGGAAAACCAGCAAAAACTATTGACCAGATTCCACTGGAATGGTGTTACGGTGATGGAATTGTTATCGACTGTACCCACAAAGAAGACTTTGTAGCCATTACCGTAGATGATCTGAAAAAAGATCTTGATAAAAACGGAATCTCCATACAACAAGGTAATATTGTACTGATCAGAACCGACCGTGACCGGTTGATGGGAACTCCGGATTTTGTAGAAAAAGGAACCGGAATGAGCCGTGAAGCGACAGAGTGGTTGATCGACCAGGGAGTGAAAGTAATGGGAATAGATCAATGGGGATGGGATCTTCCATTGAAATATATGGCTAAAAAAGCCAAAGAAATGAACGATCCGGAATACTTCTGGGAAGGCCACCGTGTAGGCATCGAAAAAGAATATCTGCATATTGAACAACTTACAAATCTTAGCGCTTTGCCTTCTTCAGGCTTCAAGATCTGTGTATTCCCACTTAAAATTGTGGGTGGTTCTGCAGCCCCGGCAAGGGTAGTCGCTATAATGAACGGATAGGGAAGAGGAGGAATGGCGAAGAGGCAAAGAGTGCCGAGATAGCTAAACATAATATAAAAGGACGGATTTGCTTATGTACAAATCCGTCCTTTTTATTTTTAGGAGAAAATGTTCAGGAGTTAAAAAATGAAGAAATTTAAGAAGACAAAGGAATTCTATATGCCTTCCTCTTCGCTTTCGTCGCCATTTTCCCTTTCACCCTTTTATCAATTCTTCTTCCTGAAAAACAAAGCTCTGCTATATTCAAAATTCATTCTGGCGATATTCAGTACAGAAATTCCTTGTGGGCATTCTACTTCACAGGCTTCTGTATTGGAACAGTGTCCGAATAATTCTGAATCCATCTGGCTAATCATATCGAGAATACGTTTGCTTCTTTCCTCTTTTCCTTGTGGAAGGAGCGCCATATGTGTGATCTTTGCCGAAGTAAATAAGGCTGCACTTCCGTTTTTACAGGTGGCAACACATGCACCGCATCCTATGCAGGCTGCAGAATCAAAAGCTTCCTCGGCAGTTTGATGGGTAACCGGAATAGCCGTAGCATCAGGAGCCTGACCGGTATTTACAGATACAAAACCTCCTGAAGAGATAATTCTGTCAAAAGCGGAACGATCTACTTTTAAATCTTTCTTCACCGGAAAAGCTTCTGCACGGAACGGCTCTATCAGAATAGTTTCACCGTCCTTGAATGATCTCAGGTGAAGCTGGCAGGTAGTTGTATTTTTTAAAGGACCATGAGCAATACCATTGATCATCATCCCGCATTGTCCGCAGATTCCTTCACGGCAGTCGTGATCGAATTCCACCGGTTCATCGCCTTCAGTGATAAGTCTTTCGTTTAAGGTATCCAGCATTTCTAAGAAAGACATGTGGGGATTCAATCCTTTCAGGTCGTAAGGGACTATTTTCCCCTCACTTTTTCTGTCTTTCTGTCTCCATATCTTAAGGTGTAAATCCATAATTTTTGTTTTTTTATTTGTAACTTCTTACCGTTGGCTGAATTTCTTCAAAGATTAAAGGTTCCCTGATGAGTTCAGGTTCGTTGTTTTCACCTGTCCATGCCCATGCAGAAATAAATTGATATTCCGCATCATTTCTCATAGCTTCTCCGTCCGGTGTCTGAAATTCTTCCCGGAAGTGGGCACCACAGGATTCATTACGGGTTAAGGCATCATAGCACATCAATTCTCCGATTTCAAAATAATCCGCAACACGGCCTGCTTTTTCAAGCTCGCTGTTCATTGTATCATTCTGCCCGGAAATTCTTACGTCTTTGTAAAATTCCTCTTTTAGTTTTCTGATTTCCTGAATGGCATATTTTAGACCTTCTTCATTTCTTGCCAGTCCACAATAGTCGTAAAGAAGTTTTCCCAGTGTTTTGTGGAAATAGTCAACGGTTTTAGTTCCTTTGATATTGATTAAATCATTAATCTGGTTTCTCACAGCGTTTTCTGCTTTTTCAAACTCAGGGGTATCCGGTGAAATCTTTCCGGTATGAATTTCATCTGCCAGATAATTGGCAATGGTGTGGGGCGCAATGAAATATCCATCCACAGAAGCCTGTAAAAGGGAGTTAGCACCCAGCCTGTTGGCTCCGTGATCTGCAAAATTGGCTTCCCCAAGTGCAAAAAGTCCCGGAACGGTAGTCATCAATTCATAATCTACCCAAAGTCCACCCATTGAGAAGTGTGCTGATGGTGAGATCATCATTGGTTCTTTATAGGCATCGTAACCCGTGATTTTAAGGTACATATCGAATAAGTTTCCGTACTTCTCCTGAATCTTTTCTTTTCCCTGTTCTTTAATAGCTTTGGAAAAATCAAGATAGACTGCATTTTTCAGAGGGCCAATTCCAAATCCTGCATCAATTCTTTCTTTTGCTGCTCGGGATGAGATATCTCTTGGAGCTAAATTTCCAAATGCGGGATATCTTCTCTCCAGGTAATAATCTCTTTCATTTTCCGGAATATCATGAGGAGCTCTTTTCTCGTCTTGTTGTAAAGGAACCCAGATTCGTCCGTCATTACGTAATGATTCAGACATTAAAGTAAGTTTGGATTGATAATCTCCGGACTGTGGAAGAGAAGTAGGATGCACCTGAATCCAGCTTGGCGAAGCCATTAAAGCACCCTTTTTGTGCGCCCTCCAAATAGCAGAACCATTACATCCCATTGCTAAAGTAGATAAGTAATAAATTTTTCCATAACCACCTGTAGCTAGTATCACAGCATGGGCTGCATGTCTTTCAATTTCTCCTGTGTCTAAATTTCTTACGATAATTCCTCTGGCTTTACCGTCAATTGTGACCAGATCAAGCATTTCATGTCTTGAAAATAACTGTACAGATCCTTTACCTACCTGTCTCATTAAAGCCTGATAGGCTCCGAGAAGAAGCTGTTGTCCCGTTTGTCCTCTGGCATAAAATGTCCGGCTTACCTGAACACCCCCGAATGAACGGTTGTTGAGATAGCCACCATATTCACGGCCAAATGGAACGCCTTGTGCTACAGCCTGATCGATGAGGTTTAAAGAACATTCGGCCATACGGTATACATTGGCTTCACGGGCTCTGAAGTCACCTCCTTTCAAGGTATCTACAAACATTCTGTAAACACTGTCACCATCATTTTTATAATTTTTTGCAGCATTCACACCTCCTTGTGCTGCAACAGAGTGGGCTCTTCTCGGGCTGTCCTGGAAACAGAATGCTTTTACATTATATCCCATTTCACCCAGAGAAGCTGCAATAGAACTCCCAGCAAGCCCTGTTCCTACAACAATCACATCAAGCTTTTTACGGTTGGCAGGATTCACGAGTTTGGCTTTCTTTTTATAATACTCCCATTTATGTTCCAATGGGCCTTGTGGTATTTTTGAATCTAAAATCATGATCGTTCTGTTTAATAATAAGTAAAGAATACATACACCGGCATTAAGGCAAAACCTAAGCAGATAATGATTGAATAGGCAGTTCCAATGGCCTTGAACCATTTCACGAACTTAGGATGATATAACCCAAGTGTTCTTACAGCGCTGTGTATCCCGTGGATTAAATGATAGCATAAAGCGATCATTGAGAATACATAAATAAGAACATACCACCATTCTTTGAAAATGGTTACAACAAGAATGTATAAATCTTTATTTCCATTCTCATCTAAAGGCGGGTTTCCGAATTTATAGATGTACCAGAAATTCTGGAAATGGATCACCAGAAAGATCAGGATTAATGTTCCGAGAATTCCCATATTTCTGGAAGCCCATTTACTGGCTCTTCCCCGGTTATCCGATTGATATCCGCCACCGGATTTCTTATTTTTTAACGTAATGACCAGCCCGTCTACTGCATGCAGGATGATACTGGCATACAAAACATAAGAAACTATTTTAATAATGATATTTCCGGATAGAAAATGTGAATAGGCATTGAACTGCAGATGAGCCTGCTCCTGTGGAAGAAAAAGCTGAAGATTTCCTAAGAAATGAATCAACAGGAAGAATCCCAGAAAGAGACCTGTAAGACACATCAGCATTTTTCTTGACAATGTTGATAACATATTTTTGATTTAATAATTAATAATATCCCAAAATTTTCATCCATAATCCTCCAACAGCCATATAGATGATCAGAAGAACGATTCCTATTTCAAGACCTCTCAGCCACCAGATTTTCAGATCAACATATCCGCTTCCGAAGAATACAGGTGCCGGACCGTGGCCGTAGTGGGTAAGTACACCATAAATTGAGCCCATAAAACCAAGCATCATTGCTAATAGCATAGGAGGAATTCCTAAAGAAACCCCTACACCTAGCAAGGCTGCATACATTGCAGCTACGTGGGCTGTAGCACTGGCAAAAATATAATGACTGAAGAAATAGACTACAATAATAACAGGGAAAGCTACCTGCCAGCTCAAACCTCCGATTTGTATTTTAATAAGGTTACTGAACCAGCCAATGAACCCCAATTCATTCAAAGAACTTGCCATCATTACAAGAACAGCAAACCAAACAATGGTATCCCATGCCCCTTTTTCACTTTTTACATCTTCCCAGGTTAATACGGAGGTCAGCAGCAATAAGGTTAAACCAATAAATGCAGTAGTTGTAGCATCAATAGAAAGTGCTCCGCCAAATATCCAAAGAGCCAAAAGAATGAAGAATGCCAATAACATTAACCATTCATTTCTGGAGATAGGGCCCATTTCTTTTAATTTCTGAGCTGCCATTTTAGGAGCATCACCGGTTTTTTTCAGTTCTGGTGGATATAATTTGTATAATACCAGAGGAACAACAAAGAATGCTACTAAGCCGGGAAGGAAACCTGCGGCGGCCCAGGACATCCAGGTGATATCTATCCCCAGATTGGCTGCAAATTTCTGACACATCGGGTTACTTGCAGTCCCTGTAAGGAACATAGAGGATGCAATGAGGTTCATATAGTAACTGTTCAACGTTAAAAATGATCCCAGTTTTCTGTGGGTTTCCGGTTTTTCCGGAACAGAGTCAAAACTTATGGCCATAGATTTCATAATAGGATAAATAATCCCACCCCCTCTCGCTGTATTACTTGGAATAGCGGGTGCCAGACAAACATCAGCAAGACCTAATCCATAAGCCAGTCCTAGTGAACTTTTACCGAAAACTCTGATGAATAAAAAGGCGATACGGTTTCCAAGACCGGTTTTAATAAATCCTCTGGCAATAAAGAAGGAAATCCCGATTAACCAGATCACTTTATCCCCAAAACCGGAAAGTGCTTTGGTAATGGATTTTCCGGCATCTCCAGGAGCTACTACCTGTGTAAGGGCTGTAAATCCAATCGCCATCATACACATCGTCCCCATGGGGGCGGCTTTCAAAATGATTCCTAAAATAGTTGCCGCAAAGATGGCAAAAAGATGCCAGGCATTCTCAGCAACACCTTCCGGAGCCGGAATGAACCATATGATCAACGCAACTGCAAATGTGATTGCAACGTTTTTAATATTAATTTCTTTCATGATATTAACTATTTAATCTTTAGAATCTACTTTGTACTTGTACAATAAATAGATTGTTATTGTATTGGTTGGTATTTTCTACCTGGTATTTGTAGCGGTCAAACTGTACACCCAGCTGAATTCTTGCACCATAGTTTTTCAGGAATTCAAGTCCTACCATTGGAGTGATGGTCTGTCTTGGATTAGAATCCATTCTGAAATTGGTATCAAGGTATTCATAACGACAGGATAATTCAAAAGCGCTGAGGTTTTTGTGGTTGATCTCATATCTTAAATTCGGAAGGAAATAGACCCCGCGAACCAAGTACTGATCAGGATTATCAGGACGTAATTCCGGAGCAATGGAATTATATAATATATGATTGGTTGCCTGTTTGGCTTCCAGCTGCATATCCAGACTCCATTTCGGATCGAATTTGACCAATGAGCTAAGGTCAACCCCGAGAGCATATACTTTTTTACTGAATACTTCCCCGATACCTCCATTCAGGCCAACATTGAAATTGTATTTTTTAGATAATCCGAAAACCAGACGGGTAGAATATTGTTTTCCATTGTCATTATCATTGATCTGGTTTTTACCGTTTCCGTTAACTACAGAAACCGCATATTGAAAAGGAATTTCTCCCAATTGAAGCTGTCCTGTTGCAGACATCCCGATCTGGAAGCTCGTCCAGCCCAGTTTTCCGAATTCTGTATATTGGTTGGACCAGTCTAAAGATTTAATGATATCAATCGGGTAAGTTTCTTCAATCCCGAACCAAGGCCTGAACTGCCCCACGGTAATGGCTAATTTGGGATTAAAAGTATATTTAAGATAAGCGTTTTCCAGAACTCTGCTTTTAGGATCATTTTTAAAGTCGGCAAGGTTGGCCAACACTACAACTTCTGTACGCTTACTGATCTGTGCCCGTATCTGAACCCTCATGTATTTAAGTAGGAAATTATTATCCGTTCCGGATCCATCGGTATGATGAACTCCGTTTACATCTACATCTTTGGACATTCCTACAAGATAACGTGCCTGAAAAAGGCCTTTGATCTGCAGCTGCGGATATTTTACATTGTCTTCTTCCTGTTGAGGAGGTTGGGTTTTGAGAGAATCCTGATTTTGTGCATGTGCTGATAGCCCAAAGGCTAACATGCAGAAGACCAGGCTTTTCTTTTTAATTGAAAAAAAGGCCATATCTTATTTTTTGTTTTTTTATTGAGAATATTATTTACCACCCCATATTCAAAAGATTTTAATCTTTGAATTCCTCGCTCCAGGAGAGGAGAATGGTTACTCTTTCAATTGTAGTTCAGCGTACTTAGTGCAAAGGTTTAAGCTTAAGTATTTCTGTTTTACTTTTGAATACCTAGTTTAATCCTAAGAACTTGAAGGGTGCGGATTCTTTAAAATCCGTGTTTGTTTTCCCGTTATATGTGCGGTTGTTGCTTAGATCCAGCTTCATTACTTTTCCTTTGGCACTCAGATCGAAATCTTTAAGATCTACCCAGAAGGTGTTCGGTGTGAAAACGGTTTCAAAATAGTACACTAAATTTTTCTGATCTGAAACAGAGCGCCATCTTGTGGATGAAATATTAGGCTCCGTTGCTGAAGTGATTCCGTAAGGTACAGAACAGTTTCTGATCACACTGAACACACTTGCCACGGCAGTACGTATATCAGCAGTCTGCGGAATCGCATTAATGTAGTAAGATGCTCTTACAAAGCGATCTGCGGCGCGGTTGGTTCCCGGAAGCATAATAGTTCCCGGAATTCCCTTCCAGTAGTTGTTAAGGGCCAGCTGTTCTTCAAAGATCGGGGAGTTGGTCATTACGGTATAAGAAGGATCATGATGAATCACGAGCTTTCCGTTGATGTATTCAAATACAGCATTATCTCCGGAAGCATCGGAAATAGAAAGGTGAACGGTTGTAAATCTTTCTGTTCCCGGAATATAATCACTTACTACCACGAAAGGTTCTTTTCTGGAGAACTCTACGGCTTCTTTTACGGTTGCAAAATTATCAAGGTAATATTGTGCCCATAAAGAGATAGCAAGTCCCTTTTTACTTCCTTTAGGATCGAATTTCGGATATTGGGATTCACCAAGCCATAGCAAATTGGCCACCAGTCCTTTTTCGTTTAATCCGTCAGCTGAAGCGATGTCCCATGAAGAACTGATGAGGCTTCCGTATTTAGAGGTCCATTTTGCGGATTTAGGTCCGGTTTGTCCGGTTCGGTCTATTCCTTTTGGAAACACCCAGAGATTGGCCGGGATCTCATCACGCCAGTCCATAGAACGTGCCGTAATAACGGTATTTTGTGGTCCTTTATAAACAACTCTTGTACAGGCTTCGGACGGATTCCATAATCCTATGGAGAGAATTAAAGAAAATAAAATTAAAGGGAACTTTTTCATAGTAGTATTATTTGAATTTAAATTTTATATTGAATTTATTGTGAATAATTCAAAGAATTTTTAATCATATTCATTATTTGGTGATATAAATTTAGCGAAATTTGTTTTAATAACACAATTATTAAGGTTAATAATATGTAAATCATGTTATGAATCATAGTCAAAGGATAGGAAACATCATTATTGGAAAATTTTTCGTATATTTTAGAAATATCATATTAAAAAGGGTTAAAAACGGAGAATTTTTTAATGTGCTTTGAGTTTCTATCTGGATGATGAAAGGTAATGCAATTGGATACAGGCAGAGCTTATGAAATTAGGTACCACAAAATCAAAAGCTGTTTAAAAAAACGCTATATTTGGTTGATAGACTGAAAAGATATATGAATTTTATAGAATGCCATGAAGAACCTATCCATATTCCGGGTTCTATACAAAGTTTTGGGTATATGATTGGCATTGATGCGGAGTCCCGTTCCATTACTTTTTTTAGCAGGAATATTTCGGATATATTTAAAATTGAGAGTTCAAATGAGCTGTTCGACAGAAAACTTACTGATTTTCCTGAAAGTTTTCAGAGTATTATAGATTCAGAGATTTATAATTCGTTGGATAAATTTACAAGAAGGGAAAACGAAACCTATTTTGATAAAATTTTTATCAGTGAAAAAGAGTATCACTTCTCTGTTTTCAGAAGCGGACAACATGTTTTTCTGGAATTTGAGCAAGTACTGATCAATCCTGATAAACGGATCTCCAACAAATATGATAATTTTTACGGCATAGACAATGAAAAGGAACTTTGGAACCATTTGCTTGAAACATTATCCAAAGTGGTAAATTATGACCGCATGATGGTCTATAAATTTATGATGGACGGTTCAGGGAAAGTGATTGCGGAAAGAAAAAATGAAGATATGGAAAGCTTCCTGGGACTTCATTATCCGGAATCTGATATTCCAAAGCAGGCACGCGAGCTTTATCTTAAGAAAAGGAAAAGAATTTTCAGTAATGTATACGCTGATATTGTCCCGATCTTAAGCAAAAAAATAGAGAATATTGATCTTACTTTTACCGGGTCCAGAGCCATGTCACCGGTTCATGGACAGTATCTCAAAAATTTTGGGGTTTCTTCCAGCTTCAGTGTTTCTATTATCATTGATGATCACTTGTGGGGATTGGTAACCTGCCAGAATATTAAGCCCAAACATATTGATCTGGGAGATCGTGTACAGGCGGGAATTTTTACCGCTCTGGCTGCCAATGCCTATTCATCTTTTAAATCGAAAAATGAATTGAATTACCGTCTGGAGTTGAATGATATATTATCTTCCATGAAAACGGAATTTTTAAAACATAATCATTTACTGGATTCTCTTATCGAATGTAAAAGCGAGATAAGAAATTTGCCGGAAGCAGACGGACTGGCGATTATTTCTGATGACACCATTGTGACAGATGGAAATACACCGGATTCTGAAACCATCGGCAGAATTATAGAATGGGGTCTGGAAAATACAGCAGATCGTATTTATATCAGCCGTAATTTTCTTAAGGACCATGGAAATGAACTGAAATTGTCTGAAAAAACAGCGGGTATCATCATCTACTTTATTGAAAGGGGTAAAAATGAAATGCTGATCTGGTTCAGAAAAGAATTTGATGAACATATTAATTGGGCTGGAAATCCGGAGAAAAAAGTGGGTGTATTTTCTCAAAACGGAGAAGAAAGACAGATGGTATCACCCAGAACTTCCTTCCGTATTTTTACAGAAAATATTAAAGGGCATTCCAAAAGATGGAATTCCAGAAATATAAGTGCCGTAAAAGCTGTAAGGGATCTGATTCTGGAAACCTCTCATAAAAATTATAACGCCATCAAAAGGCTTAATGATGAGCTTAAAAAAGTAAATGAAGAACTCGACAGTTTTTCTTATACGATATCTCACGATCTGGGAACTCCTTTAACCGTCATGAAACTGAATGCACAGATGCTTTTGGGAAATCTTGCCGGTGATTCTGAAAAGAGTAAAAATAAGATTAATACCATTATTGAAGAGATTGATAATATGGCTGAAATGATGCATGATGTGCTTCAGCTCAGCCGGGCAAAGCATAGTGAGATACAGCTTGAAAGTCTTAAAACGGCTCATACGATTGAAAAGATCTCCGAAAACGCCAAAATGACATATGGGAGTTCGAAAAGTGAAATCATTATTAAGGAATGTCCGGATGTATTGGCTGATAAAACCATGCTTCATCAGGTATTTCTTAATATCATCAATAATGCTGTAAAATATTCATCTCATAAAGACCGCCCAAAAGTGGAAATTGAAGGAACGGAAGACGGGCAGACTATTATTTACAGAATTTCTGATAATGGAATCGGTATTCCGGAAGAAGAAAAACATAAGATGTTTAAAATTTTCAACAGGATGGATAATGCGAAGACATTCAAAGGAAATGGAGTAGGATTATCCATTGTACACCGTATTATGAAAAGAATAGGCGGAAATGTAGATTATGAGAGTAATAAAGAGGGCACTTCTTTCATTTTAACGTTCAAAAAGCCTTACATTTGAGAAACTTTTAAAACGTTATTTATGGTATCAGAATATCTTAAACAAAATACTGCAGAATATCACGATGCAGCAGAGAAACTCTTTAATTCTGAGAAAATTTTTAATAAGACTTTCACCTTAGAAGATTATAAAAAGATCATCCACACCAATTATCTGATGCTTCTTCACAGTGAAAATAAAATATTCAGCAGCCTTTCCGGCAAGTATGCTGAGAAACTTCAGCTTGATGAGAGAAAAAAGCTTTCTCTTATTGAAAAAGATCTTAAAAGCCTTTCTCTGGATCATCAGACTCCTTCCCACGATCTTGAATTCGATAACGAGCATGAAGCGTTGGGAGCGATGTACGTGATTGAAGGTTCTACGTTAGGGGGAAATGTTATTGCAAAACAGCTGTCTAAAACGGAAGGCTTTGATGCCGTTACTTTCAACTTTTTCGGATGTTATCAGGAAAATACGGGACCCATGTGGAAAAACTTCAAAGAGGTTCTGGATACTGAGGTGGCCGAAGAAAACTACAATGAAGTGCTTTCCGGAGCGAAAAAGCTATATACGTTTTTACTGAACGTCAACTAATTTATTTTAATTCTAATTAAATTCCTGAAAAATTGCGCATTTTTTCAGGAATTATTAAATTTGGGGAGTTTCAAATTTAAACTTAACTAACAAAAAATAATTTAAAAAGTAACAATATGAAAGTAACTGTAGTAGGTGCAGGCGCTGTAGGAGCAAGCTGTGCGGAATACATCGCAATGAAGAACTTCTGTTCGGAAGTAGTTTTAGTAGACATTAAAGAAGGGTTTGCTGAAGGTAAGGCAATGGATTTGATGCAAACTGCGTCTCTTAACGGATTTGATACAAAAATTACGGGTACAACAGGAGATTACAGCAAAACTGCAGGTTCTCATGTAGCAGTAATCACTTCAGGGATTCCAAGAAAACCTGGGATGACAAGAGAAGAGCTGATCGGTATCAATGCCGGTATCGTGAAGGAGGTTACTGAAAACTTAGTAAAACATTCTCCGGAAGTAATCATCATCGTAGTTTCTAACCCAATGGATACTATGGCTTACCTGGTTCACAAAACTTCAGGTCTTCCTAAGCATAAAATCATTGGTATGGGTGGTGCATTAGATTCAGCGAGATTCAAATACAGATTGGCTGAAGCTTTAGAAGCTCCTATTTCTGATGTTGACGGTATGGTAATCGCTGCTCACAGTGATACAGGTATGCTTCCATTATTGAGCAAAGCTACAAGAAATGGGGTTCCTGTAACTGAGTTCTTAAGTGAAGATCAACAAAAATATGTAATTGAAGAAACTAAAGTTGGAGGTGCTACTCTTACTAAATTATTAGGAACTTCTGCTTGGTATGCTCCAGGTGCAGCAGTTTCTGTAATGGTTCAGGCAATTGCTTGTGACC
This sequence comes from Chryseobacterium sp. Tr-659, assembly GCF_011752975.1. Classification (GTDB taxonomy): domain Bacteria; phylum Bacteroidota; class Bacteroidia; order Flavobacteriales; family Weeksellaceae; genus Chryseobacterium. Next base: position 683,251 of record NZ_VWWP01000001.1, read on the forward strand.
AAAAGAAAATGATTCCTTGTTCTTTAATGCTTGAAGGAGAATACGGGCAAAACGATATCTGCTTAGGTGTTCCTGCTATTATTGGAGCAAACGGAGTAGAATCAATTGTAAATGTAACTTTGACTGCTGAAGAGCAATTGAAATTCGCTGAAGCTGCTAATGCAGTAAGAGAGGTGAATGGAGATCTTAAATTTTAATTATTGATCTGCTTTAGGCAGGAATTAAAATAAATAATAACAGGCTGTTTCATTGGAAACGGTCTGTTTTGTTTTTGATAATTTCATAATTATAAACTGTGAATACTAAATTACTTTGTTGTTTTCACAAACTGACTGACAGCTTCCACAAAGTTTTTATTTTTCTAATAATTCAATCAATAAAAATCATAGTACAAGCTCCATTCTTTGGTTTCACTATTTTTGGCAAACATAAAGCTTCCGCTGTCTACCACATTCAGCTGGGCTTTATTATCTGATGAAACCTGAAAAACATATTCAAAACCTTTTCCGAAGCCATCCTTGATTCCAATGCCCGGTTGGCAATAAGAAGGGTAACCACCTAATTTAGTACTATAACAATGTTCCATGATATCATAATAACTATTGATAATTCCTTCTTCTTCAAGCTCCAGAATTTTATCTTCCATTTCACCTTCCAGATCTTCGAGACCGCCGCCATCCCATATAGGAGCGTCTTTAGTAAATAACTTGGAGCTTAATGGGAATGGTTTTAAGTAAGAGGTTGAACTTTTCAGGTCTTTAATAACTATTTCTTCTAGATTTTCATATTCTCGGATTATCCAATGGTCTCCCATCTTTTCCAGTGCATCCGGAAAATCGTGTGATATAAAGACTGTTATTAACTTTTTGTCTTTGATTTGTTCAGGTACAAAAGGCTGGTTAGGAAGGTAGAGCTGTATGAGCGGCATCATCTGTTTTCCTTCTTTGTCTAATGGTATTTCTTCAGATTCAGCATAGGCAAAAACACGGCCGATCCATGATTCTTCCAATGTATTCTGAGGTCTGAATCCCCCGGTTAAAAATTCTGTTGCCGGTCTTTCTACATGATTTTTTATTTCCTGAATTTTGTTGTCCATTTTTAGAATTTTGAATTGGAAATTCTTCTCTTTCTTATATCTGTTCATTTTTTCTGTAAATTTTCTCTGAAAGTGCATGCTGAAGTATCGCTCAGCTTTCGGCTGAAAATGGAGTGAGAGAATGAATGTATTTGAGAAGGTTTTTCATTAATGAAATATTACTTTCTTATCTGATCGGATAGATACAGATTATTTTTGTCGATCTTAAGAATATTAGTGCTGGTAGTATACCATTCCACAAATTTATCATATTCTGATTTATTATTGGCCTGCCAGTTTTTAAAAGCTTCCTGATCTCCTATCTGAAAAATGTAATGATTATAAGCATTGAATATATTATTGTCTTCCATTGTTTTATGATAGCTTAGCAATACATTTGGGGCATTGTTATCTTTGAAATATCCGGCTATGAGTTTTCTCCTTATTGAAGATAGTGTGTCGAGATTAATCTCTTTTTGATCAAGGATTCCCAGCATAAAGTATTTACCAAAAATAATACAGAAGGGAATTTTTTTGACACTAATATCCATGATCGCTTCACAAAGATCTACTTTTACTGAATCTTGATTATTAAAAGTTACAGCTTTTTTGTAATTATCATATAAAAGCTTACTCATTTCCTGAGTTCGGGATGTAGTACGCTCCAGATTTAGAAATATTTCACCATACATAAGGCCATACAGAATATTGGGAGAATTCAAGTATAACTTGGAAATCTTGTAATAATTCGAAGGAAATGAAGGTTCTGCTTTGATTCCATCTTCATAACTCACAATGGCTTCTTTGAACTTTTCCTGAAGCTCCAGCACAACTCCTTTTTCAAGATGTAGCCTTCCGGAAGAAGGAAATTTTTTTAGACCTTCATTGTAAATTTTTATTGCCTGTTCAGGATTGTTTAAGTAATCATATGTATTACCAAGAAGTGCATAATAACGGTCATTAAGATTAGAATACCCTTTAATTTTTTCCAGTTGTAAAATAGCATTTTTATAATCTGCTTTTTTAGTATATGCTAGAGCAATTTCATAGGGATATGTATGATCCTTAGGGTCAACTTTTTCACATTGTTTCAATAAGGCAATGCTTTCATCATATTTTCCATCATCCATTAACTGGACAGCATCATAAATTTCTTTGCATTTAAAAGTCTTTTCTTGTGCATGTAATGGTGATAATAAAGCGATTGCTGGTATTAAATAAGCTTTTTTTAACATGAGTATCTGTATTAGTTCAGATGCAAATATGCATTTATTATATTGTAAATAAAAAAGAGCGGAAAAGCCGCCCTTAATTTATCTAACAATATATTTAAATATAAACACATCCACATCCTACTTCCCATTCCTGGCAAAGACGCTGCGGTTCATTGCAAGGTCCGCCACCTCCGGGGCCGCCGCCATTGCTTCTATAACAGGTACCGTTGCTGCAGTAATAGTTGCCTGCTGTAGGAGGACAATAGCCATTACTGTCGCATAACGCATATGCTGTGTCTCCACCGGCAATCAATACTAGTTGATTTCTCTTTAATTTCTTTAAATTTTTCATAGTAATTAATGTTTTTAATTTGTTGATTACTAATGTAGAAAAATTTTAACACACCGACAAGTGTTTTAATAATTAAGATCTGATGCTTGGAAACTACTCTAGATCTAAGGTCATAAAAAGAGCTGTTTCATCAGAATTTTCATATAATCTGGTATTGAGACCGGTGATATTAAAGCCTATTCTTCTGTAAAATTGTATGGCAGGGTAGTTGGTGTTTTGTGTTTCAAGTTCAATTACTCTGCAGCCTAGCTTTCGGGCTTCTTTAATAGCATTTTTGATCAGCATAATCCCGATTCCCTGTCTTCGGTGCTTTTCATCAATCAGGATATTTTCTATGTAAAAGCTGTTGTTCCATGTTCTTTGTTCGCATATGATCCATCCGGCTAATTCACCATTAATAAAAGCTCCGAAAGAACTGTTTTTTTCAATGATGTTGTTAAGCTCTTCAAATTCTTCAGAAGTTGTTTCCCATGTTTTGGTATAAGGCAAAGCTTTTTGTTTTAAGGTAAACTCAAAAGAACTTCCAAATTCAATAGATGAAACCACGTATCTTGTATCCGTTGTGTATCCGTTATGTCCCCAATTGAAACCTGGATCGTGAGTTAATTTTTGTAGTTTTTTTATTTCCATGAAACTGCTTTATAAAATTGAAGTGTTTTTATTTCTTATTTATAATATACTCTTCATCTGTGATGATATTTATGTGAGGGCCGTTTAACGGATAATGTTGAAGTCCTTCAAGATGTCCGAAGTGGAGGAGAGGGAACTTTTCGGTCAGATGTCGTACTTTACTTCCAAAAGAATTAATATGAACGTTTTGAATGGCATCTTTTTTTTGTCTGCCATTGGTAAAAAAGAGCATCAGGTTGCAATGATCCTTAAAATCGGAATCATTATAATAAAATACGTTGAGGTTTTCTTCATTACAGATATGAACCAGATCATTAATAAGGTCATTTTTGTCAGCTAAAGGAAGGTTGCAATCGATTCGGATGGAGAAGTTTTCAGCATTATTTTCCTTGAAATCAGAGCTGGCCATCTGAATAAACCGATGTTCTATATTTTCAAACTTTTCCTGTTCCGGGCGGTAATTTTTACTAGACAACACATCAATAGGTGCCTGTATATCCAATAAAACAGCATTTTCACGGGATAGCAATTTCTCAATCTCAATGGCAAACTGAAAATGATAATCAAAAAGCATAAAATCTCCAGTGGTAATTATCAGTTGGCTGCCACTTATTTTTAGATGTAAATACGTTTTGGGAAACTGTGTTTTCAGGTCTTCCAGTTTTTTTATAAAATCTTCAGGATTTTCTAATTGTACCTTTGTTTCGAGCTCGGCCGGGTTATTAGCATGGCCGCCATAGCCCCGAAAGAATTTGAAAAATTGAAAATCATATAAATTTTCAGGAAATTTATAATACCAGTATACGCCTAAAATCATAGTAGAATCTCTTGGAATTGAATGAAATTCAAATTTAAATAAAATTTCACACTCCAAAACTTTCAAAACCCTTAAATTTGTTGTCAATAAAAATTTTACTTGGATGCTTAGGAACATTTCAATTGCGGCAGCTACTTTATTGTCCGTAGTTACAATCAATGCACAGAAGAACAAAAATACCCAACTTGAAAGACCGAAATTAGTGGTAGGTCTGGTAGTAGACCAGATGCGTTGGGATTATCTGTACCGTTTTTACGGAAAATACGGAAATGAAGGCTTCAAAAGATTATTGAATACCGGATATTCTTTAAATAATGTTCATATTCCTTATGTTCCTACCATTACGGCTTTGGGGCATACTTGTATTTATACAGGATCTGTACCTGCTATTCACGGTATTGCCGGAAATGACTGGACGGATAAAGAAACTGGTAAAGGAGTATATTGTACTGCGGATGAAAGTGTTCAGCCGGTAGGAACAACCAATGCAAAAATAGGAAGCCACTCACCGAAAAACCTTTGGTCAACAACCGTTACCGATGAATTAAGACTGGCAACCAACTTCCAGGGGAAAGTAATCGGAGTTTCTCTGAAAGACCGTGCTTCTATTCTTCCTGCAGGCCATACGCCTAATGGAGCTTTCTGGTTTGATGACAGTACTGGGAATTTCATTACAAGTACATGGTATATGAATGATCTTCCTCAATGGGTAAAATCATTCAATTCACAGAATCTTCCTGAAAAATTAGTAGCGAATGGTTGGAATACCCTGCTTCCTATCAATCAGTATACGGAAAGTTCGCCAGACAATTCTTCATGGGAAGGTCTGTTAGGAAGTGCAAAAACACCTACTTTCCCTTACAGTAATTTAGCTCAGGATTATCAGAATAAAAAAGACAACATTCGTTATACACCTTTCGGAAATACACTGACCTTGAAGTTGGCTGAAGCTTCTGTAGAAGGAGAAAAACTGGGGGGAGACAATATTACTGACTTTTTAGCAATCAACCTTGCTTCTACAGATTATGCCGGACATAAATTTGGGCCTAATTCTATTGAAGTTGAAGATGTTTATATCAGATTAGATCAGGATCTTGCAGAATTCTTCAAATATCTGGATTCAAAAGTAGGAAAAGGAGAGTATACTGTTTTCTTATCTGCCGATCACGGTGGCGCTCACTCTGTAGGATTTCTTAAGGAGCATAAAATCCCGACTGGTTTCTTCGGTGAAGGAGCAGAGAAGAATCTTAATCAGAAACTTAAAGATAAATTCGGGGCTGATCAGCTGATTAACGCTATTGATAATTATCAGATCTATTTTGACAGAAAAGTATTGGCAGACAAAAAACTTGAACTGGATGATGTGAAAGATTTTACGGTGAAAGAACTGGAAAAAGATCCTACTGTTTTATATGCTGTTGATGTGGAGAAAGTTCAGGGATCTAGTATTCCGGAGCCAATCAAACAGAGAATCATTAACGGTATCAACAGACAGAGAAGTGGAGATATCCAGTTAATTTCTCATGATTCTATGCTTCCTCCGTATTCTAAAACCGGAACAACACATAGCGTATGGAATTCTTATGATTCACACATTCCATTAATTTTCATGGGATGGGGAGTACAGCATGGGGAAAGTAATAAAGCATATCATATGACGGATATTGCGCCTACCGTATCTTCTCTATTGAAAATTCAGTTCCCAAGCGGAAATGTAGGAAACCCGATTACTGAAGTTATCGGTAAATAGTATAACATATAACATATAAAAATATTAATAGGAACGGGCTTTAGCCCGTTTTTGCATTATATACCATTGTATTGGCTTTAGCCCAAACTTATATCCCGGATAATTTAGACTTATTTTTTGTAAAATTAAATTCAACAATTTTTATTGATTTGATAGCTAATAAATATCCAGTTTTAAATTCATATGTAATAATTAAACATTTAAATCCACCAAAAGACCGCGTATGTGCTCTCTGAGTTCACTTTTTGGGGAATACATATAAAAACCTATCTTTGCAAAAATTTTGGTTTCCAGTATATTGGAATGAAAAGGGAATCGGGTGAAACTCCCGGACTGTCCCCGCAACTGTAAATCGCAATACAATTTTCTGTAAAAAGCCACTGTATTTAACGGGAAGGCACAGGAAGCGAAAGTCAGGAGACCTGCCGGAATTATAATTTAAAAATCATATTGCTTTCGGAGGAAAAGTAAAAAAGTATGGATATAAAAAGATCTTTAGTACTGCTTTTTTCATCGTATGGCTGTTTTCTTTTTGGACAAGAGAAAGCCATTGATACTATTTATATCTTCGACAATCAGATGAGTAGAGTAAAACTCTTTCATCCTGTGACCACCATTTCGTCAGAAGATGTGGAAAAGAATTCAACTAACCTTTCTGATCTGTTGAGGTTTCAATCTCAGATTTACATTAAAGAAAACGGGCGTGGTGCTGTTTCTTCACCATCTTTCAGAGGAACTACTGCACAGCAGACTGCTTTTGTATGGAACGGAATTAATATCAACTCCAGTTTTTTGGGACAGGGAGACGTAAATAATATTCCTACATTCGGGTATGATCAGATTGGGGTGAAATCCGGCGGGGGAAGTGTGATCTATGGAAGCGGAGCAATCGGAGGAAGCATTCACCTAAATAATACACTCGATTTTAATAAAGGCTTTCATGGCTCATTATTTTCAGAAGCAGCATCATTCAATACCTATAATAATTTTGTTAAAGGTTCTTATAGTAATGATAAATTCAGTTTTAAAGTTTCCGGAAATTATGTGAGCAGCGAAAACAATTATGAAGTCCCTGAATTTGTTGTAGGAAGCACAGGTTTTACAAATATCAACGGCAGGTATTACAATACGTCAGTCAATATCGGAGCTTCTTATAAGATTGCAGCTCATCAGACTATTTCCTGGCAGAATCAGATGTTTGATGCTTCACAGCATTATCCGATTTTTGAAGCGAATGGAAATAAGACAAAATATAATGCACAGACGTTGAGAAGCCTTATTTCTTGGGATATTAATAAAACGAATCTGTCAAACAGCTTAAAAGCGGCTTATACCGAAGATAATTACCAGTATTTTTCAGATATTGCTTCAACGAAATCGAGCGGTGCAGCAGGGAAAAATTATATTTTTAAAAACGATTTTAATTATTTTATTACTCCTAAACTCAACATCAATGCGATTGGGGAATTTCAGGTTAATAAAGGAAAAGGTTATGATACAGGATTCGGATCAATCAGTAGAAATATAGGCTCTTTAGCCGGCTTGGTCAGATATTTTGCAACAAAAGATTTCAGTCTGGAAGCCGGAATCAAAAAAGATTTTGTAGAAGATATCTCATCTCCGGTTTTATATTCATTTTCAGGAAAATGGGATATAGTAAAATGGTATCATGTGGGGGCGAACTTTTCAAAGAATTTCAGATATCCTTCTTTTAATGATCTTTATTGGCAGCCGGGAGGAAATCTTAATCTACAGCCGGAAACCTCTTCTAATATCGATATGAACCATGAATTCAGATTCGGAAATCTTAAAGTGATGCTGAGTCCGTATTATATGGATATTAAAAATCTTATCAGCTGGATGCCTACTCCTGAAGGATATTGGGCACCTTTCAATACATCGAAAGCTGAATCTTACGGTCTGGAATCTCAGGTTACCTGGAACAGAAGTTTTGGAAAACATAGTCTGAAGCTGAATGGTAGCTATACCTATTCGAAATCAATTAATAAAGATACCCGGATGCAAATGATGTATGTTCCCCTTCATAAAGCGGTCGGAAACATAGATTATCGCTATGATTTCATTAAAGTGTACGTACAGGGGCTTTTTAATGGACTTACATATACCACATCCGACGAAAAAAGATCTTCAGCGATTGATCCGTATTTTATTGTCAATGCCGGAATTTCCGCAGATCTTTTCAAAAAGTACACTTTAGGATTTAAAGTGAACAATATTACCAATACTGTTTACCAGACGGTATCTTTTTATCCGATGCCTAAGAGAAATTACAGTATTTATGCAAGTATTAATTTTTAAAACGAAAATATGAAACGTAACAAATTTTTACACCTTCTTTTTGCTTTTACCCTTCTTTTGGGTGTGGCATCTTGTAGCACAGACAGTACTGTAGAAAATGAAGTATTCTACGGAAACGGATTCCTGATTGCCAATGAAGGTAAATATGGAACTCCAAGTGCAGAAGTAACTTTTGTAACTCCTGATCTTTCCCTTAAGCAGGATGATATTTTTTCACAGAATAATGGAGGAGCAAAATTAGGTGACGTATTACAAACGATTTCCGTGTATGGAGATAAAGTGTATTTATTGCTGAATAATTCTAATAAAATTCAGATTGTTAACCGTTCCAACTTCAAAGCAACAGGTCAAATAACAAACGGACTTGATAACCCTCGTTATATGGCTTTTGCCAACAACAATCTCTATGTGACGAATGATAAGTATCAGGGAGATAAATACGTGAGTATCTACAAGGCATCAGACCTTTCTTTTGTTAAAAAAATCACATTTACAGATCCTGTTGAAAGAGTGGTAGAAGCTCAGAATAATATCTTCGTACAGAATGCATCATTCGGTTTTGGAAACAAGATCACAATGATCAATACATCAACGAATGATATTCAGTCTACCATTACATTACCCAATGGAGATATCAGCAAAATTATTTCTAACAACCAGAATGTTTACGCGATTGCCGGAGGTACAACAGATTCTTATATCTATCAGATCTCAAGCGCTGGGAATATTACTAAAACAACTACTTTAACAGGAATTGCCAATGCTAAAAACATTGAAATTTCAAACGGAAAATATTACTTTACTTCAGGGAAAAACGTTTATACAATGGATATGAGTGCTACTACAGCTCCTACCTCCCCGTTATTTACGGTAGCCAACAGTGTTGATCAATATTCTGCTCTTTATGGATTCAGTGTGGTAAACGGTATGATCTTTACTTCCGATTCAAACGGATTTACTAAAGCAAGTACTATTGTAGTTTACAATACTTCAGGATCTATTATCAAGACATTCTCTGCAGGTATTGGCTCAAACGGAGTATATTGGAACTAAAAGATTAATACTTCGGTATTAATATTTTATTTTTTCATCATTTGTGTTTTTTTCCGGCCGGTTTCGAAGAAACCGGCCGGCTTTGTTTTCAGTAATAATCATATAAAAACCCGGCGGGATGGAACATCCCGCCGGGTTAATTTTTAAGAATAGATTATATTATATTTTTAATCCCAGCTTTTCAGCCTCGGCAATCACAAACTTTGCAGCTTCTTCCTTTTCATTAGGAATTTCACCTTCAAGAATTGCTTCTTTTACTTTTTCTTTGAGAATACCGATTTCACGACCCGGCTTAAGGTTAAACATTTCCATGATCTCCTCTCCAGTGATTGGCGGCTGAAAATTTCTTACCTGATCCTTTTCTTCCACCTCCTTGATTTTTACCGCTACATATTCAAAATTTCTTTTGAATTTTTCCTGCTTTTTAGAGTTTTTCGTGGTAATATCTGCTTTACAAAGCGTAAAAAGATCTTCAAGGTCCTCACCTGCATCAAATAAAAGCCTTCTCAGCGCTGAATCTGAAGCGTCATCTGTAATCAGAGCAATAGGACGGGACGAGAGTTTTACCATTTTCTGAACATACTTCATGTCGCTTCCTAATGGTAATTTTAGTCGCTGAAAAAGGGTTTTTACCATTTTTGATCCTAGAAATTCATGGCCATGGAAAGTCCAGCCTGTACCTTCTACAAATTTTTTAGTAGGTGCTTTTCCAATATCGTGAAGCAGAGCAGACCAACGAAGCCATAGGTTATCTGTATTCTCAGAAATATTATCTACTACTTCCAGCGTATGGTAAAAATTATCTTTGTGGGTTTGCCCTTCAACTTCTTCCACTCCTTTAAGTTCGAGCAATTCGGGGATCACCAGCTTTAAAAGTCCGGTTTGTTCCATTAATCTTAATCCCACGGAAGGTTTTACAGACGTCATGATCTTGTTGAATTCCACCATAATTCTTTCCATAGAAACAATTTTGATTCTTTCTGCTTCTTGTCTGATAGCTTCTAAAGAATTTTCTTCCACTTTAAAATTTAAAGTTGATGCAAATCTCACCGCTCTCATCATTCTCAACGGATCATCGGAGTACGTCTGGGCAGGCTCAAGAGGAGTTCTCAGAATTCCTTGTTCAAGATCTTCAACACCATTAAACGGGTCAATCAGCTCTCCAAAATTGTCTTTGTTTAAAGAAATAGCCATTGCATTAATGGTGAAATCTCTTCTTTTTTGGTCATCTTCAAGGCTTCCGCCTTCTACTTCCGGTTTTCGGCTGTTTTCTGTATAGCTTTCCTTCCTTGCGCCTACAAATTCAAGCTCAAGTTCTTTATATTTAATCATCGCGGTTCCATATGTTTTGAAAACAGAAACCTTTAATTTAGGATCAAGATCCTGTGCCACATTTTGGGCAAGTTCAATACCGCTTTGTTCCGTTACAAAGTCAATATCCGTAGAAGCTTTTCTTTTCATCAGAAGATCGCGAACATAACCGCCCACAATATATACGGACTGATTATTCCTTTCCGCTGCTTCAGAAATGGTTTTAAAAAGTTTTAAATTTTTATTTTGATTAAGATTAATTTTCATCGTTAATAATAGTGTCAATTTCTACCAATGTCACTCATTAATCATAATGGGCATACATTTTACTAATTTTTCCTTCGTCATTAAAAAACATGACTTCCACTGCATGTTTATCCATAATGGACTTATAAAATAGCGCTACAGAATCTACTCCCGCCGTTGAATGAATCAGATCAAAATGAAGATCCGGAAACTTATCCAACGCTTTTCTCCAATATTCACGAACTGCTTTTTTTCCCTGCAAAGAGCTCTCCTTACCTCCGGTAGCCATAGCAATCATGGGAGTGGTAATTTCAATATCATCCGAATAATGGGAGAGGATATCCTCCAGATCATGGGCATTCCATGCATTTACCCACATTTGGGCAAATTCCTGATGATTCATAGCAAATAATTTATGAGTTGAGTTTGCAAAGATAAAATTAAAAAAAAGAAATCCTGCCGATATGAATAGACAAGACTCTAAAAAATAAACAAATCGATACCGGATTTTTATTCTCTCAGAACTTTTATCCTGTTGTCACTCCATATTTTGATGACCGAAGAGCCCGAATATTTTGAAACTTTTTCTCTATCTTCTTCAACCGCATAATCTACAAGATCAATCATTTCCTGGGAGATATCAGAGAATTTTAACGGGCTTTTCTCACCACTGAAATTAGCTGATGTGGATACCAATGGTTTATTTAATTTGGAGATCAGTTTTTTACAGAAATCATTCTTTACCAATCGGATTCCGATAGTTCCGTCCTCAGCAAGAAGCTCCTTGGGAAGACCCCTCGGGTTTTCATAAACAATAGTGACCGGTTTTTCACTCAAATCAATAATTTCCCATGCCATTTCCGGAACATCCACAAGGTCCTGTAATCTTTTTTCAGACTCTACAAGAATAATCATGGACTTGTTTTTCTCACGTTTTTTGATGTCAAAAATCTTGTTGACAGCTTCTATGTTAGTCGCATCACAACCTATTCCCCAGATCGTATCGGTAGGGTAAAGAATTGTTCCGCCGGATTTTAATATTTCAATAATATTTTCCATAATTTTATTTGAATTCAAATAGTTGATAAAGGTAGAAAATATAAGAATTTTAGACAAAAAATCAAGATGTAAATATGGATTGATTTTTAAGTTTTGGCTAAAGCCAGAAGATGTGTATATAATGTGAAAACGGGCTAAATCCCGTTCCTATTGATGCTTTGATATGTTGAATGTAATAATTAATAAGTCTATATATATCTTATTCAATAGAAATGGGCTTTAACTCATTCAATTTAAAGTTGAAATTATTTTCAAAATTTATAAAGATTATAACCCGTGAAAAAAAGAATTAAAATAAGTTTCACGTTTTATAGGTTCACTATATTTTGGGTGTAGTATTTTTTTGAAGTCCCTTTTGGTTAAATGTTGAGAAATTAGTACTGTGAAATTTGATCTTGATCCTTCTTTAATTAAAGTATAAAAAATAGCATTATTTGTGAAAAACACAACGGTTGTCTGTTCATATTCTTTTCCAGGACTGTAGAGATCCGTGGCTTCGTTAAGGAAAATAAGATTGTTGGAAGTTTTTGAAACTCTATAGTGATGTTTTTTACCATACTCAATAATTCTGCTTTTTGCTTCTTCTTTAGAAATGACAAATGGAATTTCTTTTAAGCACTTCTCGGTGTATTTACAGTATAAGACATAGATGCTAAAAATGAACAAACATATGAGAATCAGATATTCTAAACTATTATTAAGGGAAGGTTTTATATCTTTGAGTAAAAAAATAGACATGCCAGCCAATACCAAAAAGCCAAAATAGGTTGTAATGGTATCAAACTTATCAAATGTACTTTCCTCAAAAATCAGTTTTTTAGATTGAATACTTTCAGTGATGCTTAATTTTTTTAATGACCTCATCGAAAATTAAGATGGTATTTTGTTTAAATCTTATGATTAAAGAAGCAGAACTTAGAGTTGCCTTTATCTTACATCCATCCCAACTTAGATAAATACCTTTCCTCGATGATATTCAGGTGATGATAATTATGACCTACAATAAGCTTTCCGATGGTTTCCACGCTTACTTCATTACCATTGGCGATTCCTGTTTTTTGCAGAGCGGAAGGCTGAAGAGTTTCAAGCAGGATCTCAGAGGATTTTCTAACCAGTTTATACTCTTCCAATAACGATTCTAAAGTTCTTGTATCAGCAAAAGACTGGTCTGCGTATTCGTTTTCGTCAAAGCCGGGTAGATTATTTTTATCACCTCTGGCAAAGGCCAGCATTCTGTACTGAAAAACTCTTTCCGTGTCTGATAGATGAAGTAAAAGTCCTTTTAGGGTCCATTTTCCTTCAGCGTAAGCAAAATTGGATTGCTCTTCTGTGAGATTAGAATAAATTCCTATTGTTTTATCCGCAGATATTTTTAATTCGTTCAGCCAGTTTTCTGATGGGATCTGATCTAAATATCTTTGAATGTATTTTTGAAAATCAGTCATATTTTTGTTTTTTGGTTATGGATTTGAATCATAAAAATAAGAATTAAGATTGCAGAATGAAATTAAATTCTATTCATTCATCATTTATTTTCTATTTTTAATGATTAGTTGTCTTTGTTCGTCCATTCGTAAAAATTCACAGAATCATAGAGTTCAAAACCGCAGGCAGGATATAATTGATTTCCTACATCGTTGCTTTTCCCTGTTTCCAGAAGTACTCCGCAGGCATTGGATGATCTGCAGAGGTTTTTAGCCTCTTCAATCAATGCTTTGGAATAACCTTTTCCCCTGTGAGATTCGTTGACATAAAGATCATTCAGCAGCCAGTAACGCTGCATTCTTGTAGACGAAAATATAGGATATAATTGAACAAAACCTGTCAGTTTACCTTCGTTTTCTGCCACAAAAATTTCAGAATCGTGGTTTTCTATTCGTTCTTTTAGAAAACTTTCGGCAGCAGGAATGTTGGATTCTTTGTGGTAAAAAATCCTGTATTGGTCAAATAATTCTGCTAATTGATTTAAATCTTTAATAGAAGCTTTTCTGGTGTTTTTCATATGAACTATAAATGATGATCGTAGCTTAATACCCTTTTCATTTTCCATTGTTTATCCTCCAAGACCCACAAAATAGTAAATTTTGCACGGCTTCCCTGAACCCATTTTCCATTGGAAAATTCAAAGAAATCATGTTCCCCTTCTTCTATAAAAGCATACAAAACATTATTATTGTACAAAGGGTACACTTTCATGCTGTTGGGAACGAGGTCCCGTCTTACTTTATTGGGCCCCCCGCAGATATTATTTTTGATGGAAGCTGTAAAGGCTTTTTCTCCGGAAGTAATCCCTCCTTTGTCGTGATAAAACTCGAGATCGTTACTAACGATAGAAGTATAATGAGAAAGATCACATTTATTGAATCCTATATCAAATATCAGACTGTCCAGCTTTTTGGCTGTCTTATATAGTTCATCGGTGGTTTTGACCTGAGAATATATAATCTGACTGAAAAGACTTACGATCAGAAAAAATTGAATCTTTCTCATTATAAATTATTTTAAAATGCTAAGAAAAGGCTTTTTCAAGATCAGCAATAAGATCTTCTGCATCTTCAATACCAACACTTAAACGTACAAGATCATCGGTAATTCCTAATTCAGCACGTTTTTCTGCCGGAATGGAAGCATGAGTCATCAAAGCAGGGTGGTTAGCCAAAGACTCTACACCTCCTAAAGATTCAGCCAATGTGAATACTCTTACTTTCTCTAAGAATTTGATGGCATCTTCTTTCTTTCCTGATTTGAAAGTGAATGAAACCATTCCTCCGGATTCCTTCATCTGAGATTTCGCCAGCTCATATTGAGGGTGAGATTCTAACCCTGGATAAATTACTTTATCTACAGCAGGATGAGTTTCAAGATATTTTGCCACAGCAAGGCCATTATCAGAATGTCTCTGCATTCTTAACGCTAAAGTTTTGATTCCTCTCAATACAAGATAAGAATCGTGAGGACCCAAAATACCGCCGCTTGCAAACTGGATAAAATGAAGTTTTTCTCCCAGTTCAGCATCTTTAGCAATAAGAGCTCCGGCAATAACATCAGAGTGGCCTCCTAAATATTTGGTGGCGGAATGCATTACAATATCAGCCCCAAGATCAATAGGTCTCTGGATATAAGGAGTAGCGAAAGTATTGTCTACTGCTACTAAAATATCTTTTCCTTTGGCAATTTCTACAACCGCTTTGATATCTACCAATTTCATCAATGGGTTCGTTGGAGTTTCTACCCAGATCAATTTTGTTTTATCAGTGATAACATCAGCAATTTTAGAAACATCATCAAAATTCACGAAAGTAAATTTCAGCTGATACTTTTCAAAAAGTCTTGTGAACATTCTGTAAGTACCACCATAAAGATCATCTACTGCAATTACTTCATCACCAGGATTTAATAATTTTAAAACACAGTCTATGGCTGCAAGACCGGAACCGAATGCCAAACCTCTCGCTCCGTTTTCAATACTGGCCAAAGAATCTTCCAGTGCCTGTCTTGTAGGGTTGGCAGCTCTTGAATATTCATATCCGGAATGTACCCCCGGGCTTTTCTGTGCAAATGTAGAGGTTAAAAATACAGGAACATTTACAGAACCCGTTGCAGACTCGTGATGCTGCCCTCCGTGAATTACTTTTGTATTAAAATTCATATTTATTATAATTTGATAATTTGAAAAGGAGACCATTTGAAAATAGAATTACTAGCTGGGTAACCATAACTCCTTCATTTTTCAAATTATCCCATTTTCAAATTGTTTTACATTTTATTTTATTGCGGATTTCACTGCAAATTCTTCAGCAATTTCTTCCATCCATTGTGCAACATCTTCCTCTCCGGTTGCTCTCTGATAGGTGCTTCCTAAAGATATTAAGATCTGGTGGATGAACATCTTCATTTGATCCACAGGCATTTCCTTTGTCCATAGGTCGATTCTTAGCGCTTCCTTAGTTTTATCATCCCAAACAGAGATCATTGTAGCTTTAGTTTCTTCCTTTTCAATACCTCCATCCTGAGCATTCCATGTAATATTTTCAGGAACATGGTTTTCATCAAGCTCTACATCTATCGTAATCTGAGTTTTTCTCATATCAATCTAAAATTTTTCAGCAAAGTTAATACTTCTTGAGCTTATCTAAAATTTCTACGAAATTATCTTCATCAGGAAATGGTGTATTGAAATTATAAATCTTTCCTTCCGGATCAATGATAATAAATCTTGGAATAGACTGAATTTTGTATTTATTCATGAATTGTTCTGCATTGACGAGCCAGAATTGTGGAATATTGGATGTTTTCGTTTTTAAATAATTCGTCCATTTAGATTGCTCCTCATCAAGGCTGATAGAAATAAACTGGATATTATCATAATGTCTGTATTGATAACTTCTCGACTCAAATACAGGGCGGATCTGCTTACAAGGGCCACACCAGGTAGCCCAAAAATCTATTACCACATATTTCCCCTTATATTTTGAAAGCTTTTGAGTAATCCCTTTATCGCTGAGAAGTGTAATATCCGGAAATACAGAACCCTTTTGAGATCTGTTGATCTCGTCTAGCTTTGAATAAAGAGCCTTTTTATAATCGACATTTGAAACCTTACCGATTTCATTGTTGAAAAGCTTATTTCTTGCAGTACTATCTGTTTGTAACTCTATGGATTTTGTTAAATGTTTTGACAGGAGTTGATCTTTAGAAAGCCCTTTTGGCATTTGATCAATCTTTACGAAAAGAATACTGTCCGGATTGGAAACCTGATCTTTATCAGACAATAACTGATCCAGTTTATATTGCAGATAATTATCATTCCTGCTTAAAAGTTCACCGGGTTTCTGAATATTTTCATTAAGTTCTTTTAAAAAAGGAGCAGGAGGAGCAAACCTGGAGTCGGTTAAAGAAGTCATTTTTCTATAATTATTGATCTCATTCAGGTACTCAATAGCCATCAGCTGCCTTCTGTACTGTTTATAATCCTCTGAAAGTGCATTATTTTCAGGATCGGCAAATACATTGAGAATTCTTTTGTTTTCTTTCCAATCAGACTCTGCCAGATCATAAAATTTTGTAGGATCATTGTTATAATTCTGCTTTTCCAATGCATACTGAAATTCATATCCAAAAGAATTTTCACTGTTCTTATATACCTGATCCGCTTTTCGGTTAGATTGTACATAAGATACCAGCTGAGTAGTATTCAGTTTAATATCGAAATTGAACCAGTCACCATTGGCCATGATGATATTTACTTTCTTATTTCCGATCTCCAGAAGATATTCATCTAAAGGAAGAGCTTGTGTGGTCACCCAGCTGAAGGTATTATTTTTAACCGCTGCGGCACCAATTTTTTTATGAAAATCTTTAGAATAGATTCGTACAGAGTCTATCTTAAGATCCGTTTCCAGTTTTCCCTTAATAACAACTCCTGTCCCGTCACTGTGATAAGGGTTGGGCTTTTGGAAAATATAAAGCAGCCCCGAACCAATGAAGAGTCCTGCCAATGAAATGAAAATCTGTTTTTTATTTTTCAGGAATGCATTTTTAAACCCTTTCTTGCTGTACCAGAAATAGCCAAGAATAAGAAAAATAACCATCCAGAAAAGACTCATGTATTCAGAATGGGAGATGAAACTGTTCAGATTCTTTATTTCAGGAGCATTCCAGAAAGTATACAGAGAGCTATAAGGGTTAAAAAAATAAGCCTGTTTCTGTACAAGAGAGGTAATATTCGAAGCCAGTCCGAGAGAACCAATAAGAAATGACCATATGAAACCTTGAAAAGCAACTGAAATACAAAGCTGAAGAGCTGCAATTCCTAAAATCGTTACGAGGATCCTGACAAAAGTTTCAATCATCCAGATGGTATCAAAAGATATGAGTTTGGCGGGATCAGGATGTATATAATAGTCTGCTAAAGCTAAAATGATATTAAATCCAAAATAAGAAATGATACATATAAAGCACAGAAATATTAAAATAACGTATTTTGATACATATAATTGAAGTCTGCTTACCGGCTGTGTTTCCATCAGTTGCCAGCCATTATTTTTGTGATCAGTCTGCGCTATTCTGTTAGCGGCGATAATCACAAATAACAGCAGAATAAAAAATGTAAAATACTTAATAGCAGTTCCGCTAATGGCATCTTCGAATATTGAATATTTGAGGGTTCCTTCTATAACAAGGCTTTTCTTGAAAAATCCGGGAATAAAAGCAAGAAGTGGTATTAAAGCCCCGAGAATAACAGCAATATAGGTTAATCCTAATCCTTTTGTTTTTAGCCATTCTGTTCCGATGGCTGTCATTAATTTTTTCATCTGTGTTTTAGTTTTTTGTGATTTCCATAAACCAGTCTTCAAGACCTGCATTGTTTTTGATTTCAAAAATCTCCGCATTATTCAAAACCAGTTTTTTGATAAGGTTTGCAATATTTTCTTTAGATTCTGCGGTAATTTCTATGGTATGATCATTAATGATTTTTGCAGAATAGCTTTCCGGGATTTCAGTTATGAACTGAGAAGCATTATTAATTCCTATTCTGATATGATTGTATCTGTAAAGTTCATTGAGATCATGTATACTTCCTGTAAAACGAATTTCGCCATGAGAAATAATTGCAAGATGAGTAATCATTTTTTCAATTTCCTGAAGTAGATGGCTTGAAATAAAAATAGTAACTCCTTCTTCCTGGTTGAGTTTGATTAATAGTTCCCGCATCTCGAGCATTCCGTTTGGGTCCAGTCCGTTTACAGGCTCATCAAGAATCAGAAGGTCAGGTTTTCCAAGCAAAGTCATGGCAATGGATAATCTTTGTTTCATTCCCAGGGAATATTTCTTCATTTTCATTTTTCTGCTTTCCCAAAGGCCTACCAGATGTAAAACCCGCTCGCACTCAGATTCCGGTAAATTCCGAAGTCTGGAAATAATGATAAGATTATCCCATCCCGAAAGATGATCATAGAATGCTGCAGTATCAATCAGACTCCCGATTTTATCAAACCCTTCAGGGTACAGATTCGATAGATCTTTGTCAAAAATCCGGATGGCATTGTGGTCGTCAGGAATACTGCCGATAAGCATTTTCATAGTAGTGGATTTTCCAGCTCCATTCGCTCCGAGGAAGCCAAAAATACTACCTTTCGGAACCGAAAGATCAATATTTTTCAGGATAAGCTTATCACTAGTAAATCCGTAATTTAAATTTCGAATACTAATTAAATTTTCCATATGCATTTTGATTTGTGTTGAAAATAAAAAAGACCCCTTGTTTATACAAAAGGTCTTATATAGGTATGAGATATGATCTATTTCGTTACAGTTGGCTTATAACCGGACTGATTAAATATGGCGGTCGCATCCATTTTCAGAAAATCAGTAAGCTTTGTTTCCGGTTTCTCCTTTAGGTATGCTTTACAGATCTGCCATCCTGTAAAAATCCCGATTTGAGGGGAAGATTCATTGTCTATTTCAGTATAAAATTTTGAGAACGGGCCAGGTGAAATAAAACGCTCTCCCAGTCTCGGATCATCTCCAAAGATCAGGTTACTTTCTACAAAATAATTCCAGATATTGGCTTCATTAGCAGTGGCCCACTGGTATTGTTTCTGCGTATAATTCATTTTCAGATAATCAGGGAAATCAGGAAGAAAAGCGTCCTGAAGAACCATCACTTTTCCATTCAGAATAATCTGATCAATAAATTTCTGGTGGTCGGGAGATTCCGTAACAATGTTTTCAGCAAAAAGCTGTGACACCTTAGGAACAATATTCTGAGGGTTCATCGATTTCTGGAAATACAGCTCCAGCCCTTTATAATGAGCATTTCCGTCTCCCAAGAATCCGGTAACATCAATGAACAGAAGATTTCCTTTCTGGTCGTAGAAAATCGGATCCTGAACCATTTGCAAGGCAGATGAAAACAAGTATACTTTAGGGCTTTTAAACTTTGGGAAATAATATTTGATATGCGAAAATAAGCTCTGAAGCTCATTCTGAAGCTTTGCCAGGTCTATTTTTCCAATCGCTTCTTTGTAGATTTTTATTTCTTCTGCATCCGCCCTTCTTTTTCCAAAATCTGCATCAGAAACGCTTCCCTGGAACCATGGGAATTTGGATTTAAATTGCTCCAGCGGAATATTCGGGTTGTAGAATTCTTTGGAAATGTCTGTTATTTCAATTTTTTCGGCAGGTTCTTTTACTTCTACCTTCCATTGATTTTCAGGTTCTTTTTTGCAGGAGCTCAATCCGGCAACCAAAATAGAAGAAAGCGCAATATATCTAAAAATCTTCATTATTTTTACATGGAATTTAAGTTCACAAAAATAAGGATTAAATGCACAACTCAGGATGAAAATTAAAATATTTACTGCCCTTTGCCTTATTACAGGATTTTCTGTTTTCTATGGCCAAAAGCTTGAATTTAAAGATAAAAACTTTGAAAAAGCAGTACTCGAAAATTTCGATGTGAATAAAAACGGGACAATGGAACCTTCGGAAGTGAGTATGGTTACAAATTTATTCCTGGTTCAGAAAGGAATTACCTCTACAGATGATCTGCATCTTTTCAAGAATGTAAAAATGATTGTACTGGATGATAATGCAATTTCCGGTATTTCAATAAGTAATCTTGATAATCTGGAGTTGTTTTCCTGCACAGGATGCAAGACGTCTTCATTCAAAGCGGAAAATCTGAAGAATCTGGCTTCGCTGTATCTTGATAATAATCTTTTGGAAGGGATTTCGTTGAACGGAACCCCGAAAATTAACCAATTAACATTATCTTTAAATCAATTAAAAACAATTGATCCCACACAGCTCAGAAACTTAAGAAAATTGAATGTGGAACAGAATCAACTCCGAAATATTGACATCTCTGGAAATCCGGTTTTGCAAACCCTGAATGTAACCGGAAATAAAATAAAAGAAAGAGATATTAAGAAAGGAACAAAAACAGAGGTAACGATTTTCGGTGCAGAAGAATAAAAACTCATCATTATGAAAATAGAAACAAAACGACTGATTTTAAGAAAACTTGAAGATACAGACTTTGAACGCATATTTCTTTTGGATTCCAATCCTGAGGTGATGAAATATATTGGAGTACCCGTTTTGACGGATATCCATCAGTCAAAAGATGTTATCAACATGATTCGGAAGCAGTATGAGGAAAATGGAGTAGGAAGGTTGGGCGTTGTGGAAAAAGAAAGCGGGCTTCTGATAGGATGGAGCGGATTAAAATTACTGACCCAAGAGATAAACGGTTACAAAAATGTGTTGGAATTAGGATATCGTTTTTTACCTGAATCTTGGGGGAAAGGATACGCTGTGGAGGCGGGAATAGCTTCGCTGGATTATGGTTTTAACGATCTGAATGCAAAGGTCATTTATGCTTGTGCCCATTCAGAGCATGAGGTTTCCAATCATATTTTAAGAAAATTAGGGTTTGAAAAAACCGGAGAGTTTGAGGAATCAGACGGAATATGTTTCTGGTATGAGTTAACAAGAGAAAAACATACAACAAAAGATGTTGATTAGAAAAGAAGAAGAAAAAGATCATCAAAAAGTCTTTCAACTTACAGAAGAGGCTTTTAGAGAAATAGAATACAGTGATCATCAGGAACAGTTTCTTGTTGAGAAATTGAGGCAGTCCGATGCTTTTATTCCTGAATTATCTTTGGTAGCAGAAACCGAGGACGGTGAAATTGCCGGGCATATTCTGTTTACAAAAATTACCATTGAAGGAGATGGAGAATCTTTCCCTTCGCTTGCACTGGCACCTGTTTCAGTAAAACCTGAGTTTCAAAGCCAGGGAATTGGCGGAAAGCTTATCCGGGAAGGACATCTTATTGCTAAAGATTTAGGATACGGGTCTGTGATTCTTATCGGACATGAAAATTATTATCCACGCTTTGGTTACGAAAAAACGAGTAATTTTGGAATTTCTTTTCCATTCGATATTCCTGAAGAAAACGGAATGGCGGTAGAATTGGTAAAAGACGGATTAAAAAACATAAAAGGAGTAGTAAAATACCCCAAAGAATTTGGAATAGACTAAAAAAATATAAAGAATGCAGACACAAAAAGTGATCGATCATATTGTTGAATGGTTAAAAGATTATGCAACAAAAGCCAGAGTGAACGGATATGTTATTGGTGTTTCCGGTGGTGTGGATTCCGGAGTGGTTTCTACATTGGCGGCAATGACCGGATTGAAAACATTGCTGATCGAAATGCCGATCCGCCAGAAAGCAGACCAGGTAGACCGTGCACAGGATCATATGAATGATCTTAAATCCAGATTTCCGAATGTAGAAACAATGTCTGTAGATCTGACACCTGCTTTTGAGGAACTTTATAAAACTTTTGATGTAAAAGATGATCTTTATCCTAACGAAAAACTGGCTTTTGCCAATACAAGATCACGCCTGAGAATGCTTACCCTGTATTATTACGGGCAGTTGAACGGTCTTTTGGTGTGCGGAACAGGAAACAAGGTAGAAGATTTCGGGATCGGATTTTATACAAAATATGGAGATGGAGGAGTAGATGTTTCTCCAATTGCTGATCTTTATAAAACTGAAGTCTATGCTTTGGCTAAAGGATTAAATCTCATCAAAAGTATTCAGGAAGCGATTCCAACAGACGGGCTTTGGGATGTAGACAGAACAGATGAGCAGCAAATCGGTGCCACTTACCCTGAACTGGAGGAAATTCAGAAAGAATATGGAACTAAAACGGCAGAAGACTATGAAGGAAGAGATAAAGAAGTTTTCCTGATCTTCGACAGAATGCATAAAGCAGCGAAACATAAAATGGATCCAATTCCGGTTTGTGATATTCCTGAAGAATGGAGGGCTTAAAATAATATAACAGTTTACCCCATGTCACTATGATGGGTAAACTGTTTACAGATACATTATTACATTAAATAATTTGCTATGAACAGTAAAATAAGAGCTGTATTTTTTATATGTCTCGGACTTCTTTTCGGGATGTCTGTAATGTACATTTATAATAACTTTATTGCAGATAAGAAAGACCACTCCAATGCCCAGAAAACAGAATCTGTAAATTATGGAAGCACTTCTACGGGAGATCAGTACAATGCTGGAAATTCCTCATCGCAGGTTTCTATTGATCAGCTTACCGAAGAAAAAACAGTAATCAGCTATGTGAAGCAAAATCACAGGCTGCCGGAGTATTATATCACCAAAAATGAAGCAAGAAAACAAGGTTGGAATCCTTCAAAAGGAAATCTTTGTGATGTACTTCCCGGAAAAGCCATTGGTGGAGATAAATTCGGAAACAGAGAAGGCAGACTGCCGGATGGAGAACAATATTTTGAAGCAGATGTAAACTATCACTGCGGTGGAAGAAACGCAGACCGGATTATTTATACTCAGAACGGAGATGTTTATCTTACCAAAAATCATTATAAGAGTTTTGATAAACAGTAGTGTTGTGAAATAGTCATTGCTTCGTCGCATAGCTCCTCGCAATGACTAAGTATAATTTGCTTTTAAACCACTATAAATAGTAATTTTGCACAAGAATAGGATTTACTTTTTATCATTAGCTTTTTTCTTTATTCTTTCATGTTCAGAAAAACAGAAAACAGAAGAAAAAGTACAGGAATCTCCGGTTATCATACGCATACAGCCATTTAAAGATATCGGAGCGGAAAGTGTACAAAAAGTAGCAGAAGGAATAAGAAATGTGTATCCAAATGTAGAAGTGCTGGACGCAATGGAATTCCCTGAGAATACCTATTATAAAGAGAGAAATCGCTACAGAGCAGATTCAATTATTAAGTTTTTGAATGCTGAAACTAAAGAAGGTTTTGTGACGATTGGTCTGACTTCAAAAGATATCAGTGCAACAAGAGGAAAAATAAAAGATTTTGGAATCATGGGACTAGGGTTTCGTCCCGGAAAAGCCTGTGTTGCTTCAAAATTCAGACTCAATAAAGAAAATCAGGATGAGCAATTGTATAAAATAGCCATTCATGAATTGGGACATACCCAGGGGCTGCCACATTGCCCTGAAAAAATGTGTTTCATGAGAAATGCGGAAGGCAAGAATCCCACTAATGAAGAAACGGATTTCTGTAAAAAATGCAAAGCTTTCCTGATCAATAAAAATTGGAAATTTAATTCAATATGAAGACAGTATATATAGATTTTACAGACATAGGCGACTATGAAGATTTTTACACCCAGTTAAAGGAAAAGATTAAGCTTCCTGAACATTTTGGTGATAATCTTGATGCCCTTTTTGATACCATTACAGGTGACTTTGAAATGCCGCTTCACCTTGAATTCGTTAATATGACCGTAGATCAGCTTGAAATTTTTGAAGATCTGCTGACTACCCTTGAGGATGCTGAAGAAGAAGTAGAAGATTTCACTTTCAGCTACTACCTGGAGCAATATGAAGATGATGAGGATGAAGAAGACGAAAGTGAAGATTAATCTGTAACAGAAAAAAAGAGGTTGTTTTAGAAATGGAACAACCTCTTTTACGTTTTAATTTTTTGCACAGCTTTCTTCGTAGATCGGCATGATCAGCTCAATCAGCTTAAGAAAATTTATAATTTTTTTGAGCTTATAAGAAGGTTGAATCAAAATAGAAAGGCAGCAGATCTTTCACAGCATGCACTTTTACAACTTCCTCATTCATACTTGAAAAATAAAGATCGATATTCTCTTTCTGTTTGATTTCGTATTCTATTAAACTCTGGCGGCAGGCTCCACAAGGCGGAACCGGAGGATTCTTCTCATGAAATTGCATAGGGCCTCCCACCACGAAGATCTTTTTTATTCTGACATCCGGAAAGTTGGCGGCTACCCAGAAAAGAATTGTTCTTTCGGCACAAAGTCCGGAAGGATAGGCTGCATTCTCCTGATTATTTCCAGAGTAAATTTCTCCGTTTTCCAATAGTACGGAACATCCTACCAGAAATTGGGAGTAAGGAGCATAGGCATTTTCTCGGGCTTCCTTTGCTCTTTCGAATAATTTTTTTTCTATATCACTCAGCTCGCTGCTGTTTTTAAAATATTCGTAACTGATCTGTATATCTTTTTTCATATATTGTACACTAAAAAAGGGGGGTAAAATTAGTTCTTTTTAATGAAGTGGGCAATATTTTATTCTTCCGTTGAAAAATTCAATTTTTTTAAAGAGAAAAAATGTTATACACACCAATAAAATTCAGGAATCTGGAGTTGAAAAACCGTTGGGTAATGTCTCCCATGTGTATGTATTCATGTGAAAACGGAATGGCCAATGATTTCCATTTCGTACATTACGGAAGCAGGGCACAAGGCGGAACAGGTTTAATTATTGTGGAAGCTACAGGAGTAGAACCGAAAGGAAGGATCACGAATCACTGTATGGGAATCTGGAATGATGAACAGGCAGAAAGGCTTCAGAAAATTGTAGAATTTGTTCATCAGAATTCGGAAACCAGAATCGGGATTCAGTTAGCACATGCAGGAAGAAAAGGATCTACATGGAACAATGTTCAGATTCCGCTTGAACAAGGCTGGGAAACCATTGCGCCAAGTTCTCTTCCATATCATCCGTCAGAAAGAATTCCGCATGCACTGACTACAGATGAGGTAAAAGAACAGGTGCAGAATTTTAAAAAAGCTGCGAGAAGAGCTGTAAAGGCGGGTTTTGATATCATAGAGATCCATGGAGCCCACGGCTATCTTATTCATCAGTTTCTTTCTCCACTTTCCAACATTCGTACAGACGAATATGGAGGAAGCTTTGAAAACAGAATCAGGTTTTTGATCGAAATTGTAGATGCTGTGAATGAAGAATTGAATGAAAATACCGCTCTCTTCGTAAGAATTTCCGGGACGGAGTATGCTGAAAACGGATGGGATATTCAGAGCAGCGTTGAGCTGGCCAAAATATTAAAAGAACATTCCGTTGACCTTGTGGATGTATCAAGCGGAGGAAATATCCATGGAGCTAAAATTTCGGTTTTCGATGGATATCAGGTACCTTTTTCATCCCAGGTGAGAAATGAGGCTTCTGTAAAAACAGGAGCAGTGGGTTTAATTACAAAGTTGGAACAAGCAGAAGAGATTCTCCAGAATGGTGATGCAGATCTGATTTTTGTGGCAAGAGAAATTCTGAGAAACCCTTATATTGCGGTTCAGGGATCTTTTGAAATGAAAGAAGACTGCTTTTTTCCGCATCAATATACAAGAGCTAAAATTTCATCATAATAAAAACAGATTTAATCAGAATACATCATGAATATCGATGATTTCATGCTGACATGT
Organism: Chryseobacterium sp. Tr-659; assembly: GCF_011752975.1. Classification (GTDB taxonomy): domain Bacteria; phylum Bacteroidota; class Bacteroidia; order Flavobacteriales; family Weeksellaceae; genus Chryseobacterium. The sequence continues at coordinate 709,371 of NZ_VWWP01000001.1, forward strand.
CCCAGTAAAAAATTTCTGGGAGTAGAATGCCTCGGATGTGGAGCTCAAAGAGCAATTGTACTGGTATTTGAAGGGAAGTTTTCAGAAGCTTTTCAGATGTATCCTGCCGTTTACACATTGTTGCTTTTCTTTATAACCCTTGGTTTAAGTTTTATAGACCGGAAAAGAAAATATGGTAGTGTGTTAATGGCTATGGTTATTGTTAATCTGATTATTATCATTGTTTCTTATATCTATAAACACTATTGATTAACCAGAAGTTTATGATTTAAAAATATCCCTTGAACAGAAATGAAAATAAAAAAGTCGTAGAACTACTACAATTTCTGAAACTGTTGCCTGAAAACTTTTTAAATTAGAACATGAAGTCTATCTTTGTTGTACAGATCCTATATACAGGAGATGTCGTTAATGATTAAAATGTAAGAATATGGCAGGAAATTCAAGAGGAATCTTAAAATTCAATGGAGGTGAAGGTCAAAAGTTATTAAAACTTAATTACAGCGTTTCGAGAGCTACTGATGTTTCAGGACGTGTAGCATCTGATCCGTCAAATGCACTGATTAAAGTAACTATTGAAGCAACAGAGAAATCTGATGTTTTGGAAAGTTTACTGAACAGCAAATATAAGCCGACAAGCGGAGAAATTAATTTCAACAAATCTCATGAAGAAGGAACACTGATCTCTTTGAAATGGGAAAATGGATACGTGATTCAGCACGAAGTAGATTTTGATGCAATTGACAGCAATAATATGCTGATCAGCTTTGTAATAAGCGCTGAAAGTATTACCTACGGAAATTCATCTTATGATGGACTTTGGCCTATGAGCTAAGTCTTCTTAAGTAAGAAATAAAAAGACTGTCCGCATAAGACGGTCTTTTTTTACCTAAAGTGATATTCTGAGGAATGTATTTTAAAAGATACTATCTGCTGAATAATCATTTAAAAACTAAAAACACTACAAAATACGCAATATGTCAAATACACCTGGAAACTCAAACGCGGCGTCTTTTCGTCCCACGCAGAATGCAGATGGTATTTCCGAAAACCATCATACAGGTATCAACCGTTTGGTGAAACTCTCTGTAGTTATAGAGGGGAAAATCATCAAATACTATAAACATTTCAAGCTTAAACAAAGCGCTCAGCGGCATCATGAATTTACCCTTACACTGGCACATGATACCCTGGGAGAAAGGCAGAATCATTCTTTGGAAGATGCCAATAAATTCCTTGGAAAAAGGCTTACGGTAATTATTTCCTATAAAGATATAGACAACAGTCCGGAAAGAAATTTTGTTGGTGTCATTACAGGAGTTGGATTCAGTCAGGAGAAAATGAGTCTGGGGAATATTGTTCTTACAGGGTATAGTCCTACGATTCTTCTTGACGGAGCTCCGCATATTCAGAGTTTCGGAGGTACTCAGCCGGTTAATGTCGGGATCATTGCAGAAGATATAATCAAACAGGGAATTGATAAAAGCCGTTTTGATATCAGAGTGGATGCCAATAATTATTCGCAGATCATTTACAGCAGCCAGTATGATGAAACTCATTATAACTATCTGGCAAGAATAGCTGAGGCATATGGAGAGCAATTCTATTATGATGGTGAAGTTTTACATTTCGGAAAGCTTCCGCCACAAAATAAAGCGATCACCCTTACTTACGGAAGCAGTGCGAACGATATTAAAGTTGAACTGAAAGCAGTTCATACCAAACCACAGTATTACGGCTATAACAGTAATAAAAATGAAAGACTGACATCAGGCTCCACACCCATAAAACACGTAGGAGATCTGGCAAAAACAGCATACAGCCATAACGATTCCATTTATAAGACACCTGCTTTACAGGTGGCACCGATAAAGGCAACTACACACCTTGATGTTGAGTATTCACAGAAAAGCGCTTCGGGAAGTGAGGCTGTAAATGTATTTTCTATTTCAGGAAATACTACCGTTCCATTTCTGCATCCGGGTTGTGTAGCAGATGTACAGATGCGTAAACAGGATTCTAATGAAACCTCTTATTTCACAAGAATTATGATTACAGAAGCAGAACATGAAATAGACACCATTGGCCATTATCACGGAAGTTTCGTAGGAATCGCAGCAGATACAGGATTTCTGCCAAAACCGGAATTCACAGTTCCAAAAGCAGAGCCACAGACCGCCACAGTAATTTCGAATACAGATCCGGAAGGACAGGGAAGAGTACAGGTAAGATTCGATTGGCAAACCAATGATACCACTCATTTTATCCGTATGATGAGCCCTGATGCCGGAGGTACAGATCAGATTACACAAAACAGAGGGTATGTGGCAATTCCTGAGGTTGGAGATCAGGTAATGGTTAATTTCGTTCACAGTCACCCGGACAGGCCTTTCGTAATGGGAGGAATGTTCCATGGAGGAATCGCTTTGGGAGGAGGAGTCAACAATCATCTGAAGTCGATACAGACCAGAAGCGGAATCAGAATTTTAATGAACGACGAAGAAGGAAGCGTAACGATTCTTGATCCAAGTGGCAATACTTATTTTATGGACGGACAAGGCAATATCAGCATGAAAGCACCTAAGAATTTCACCCTGGATGCGGGAGATAATATAAGTATCACAGCCGGGAAAGAAATTTCGATAGGAGCAGGAGCAAGCATTACCAGTACTGCGAATGAAGATATCGTATCAATAGCAGGCAAAGACATGAAGCTGACGGCTGCAGGAGACATCAGAGAAAATTCGGATACCAGAACAGAAATGGTGGAAAAAGAATTTAAAAGACAATCCGAAACGTCCAATGAGATAGCAGGAGAGATTTCCATGTTCAGCGAACTGGAAAATATGACTATGCAGAGCGGAAAGATCGTAGAATTTAACAGTGCTGAAAAATCAAAACTTTTCTAATATGGCGATTATCAAGACAGCAACCAATATACACATAATAGTAAAAGATTCTTATCACCTGAGTGTAGGAAAAAAGGTTGAAAAAATAGCAAAGAAGATCAATGTAGAAGCACAAAAAGAAAGCCTGGTTTTAGCAAGTAATAAGAAAATTATGTCTCATGGGAATAAGTAAATTAAAGATCCTCGCTTTTTTCATTATAGGAAGTTTCTCATTAGTAAGTTGTCAAAATAAAAAAATGGAAGAAAAATACAGTTGGCTGGGAACAGTGAGTGCTCCACAGGAATATCCTATGGAAGTGTATAGCGGAGGCATTATTGCTGATGACTTTACCTATGGTTTTGATGCAATATGGGGAACGCAGAATACCGGCTGGGGAAATACAGGAGCTACAATGAATGTTTCAACCCAGAAAATGGATATTCCCAATGCATTGGAATTTACGTGGTATTCTTTAGTGGAGAAAAAATTCTATACCGGTAAATGGCCTTTAGATAAAACAAAAATTGAAAAGCTTTTTAAAGAAGGTTTTACAGATAAAGATACCGGAAAAAAAGAAACCTATACAACCTTTAAAGTGGGATTAGCTCCCAAAGGAAAGATTGTATTATGGATTAATGCACCTGGAATTCAAAAGGAAATTGGCAATTTCCAGGCACACGACACCATTATTACGAAAGAAAAAGCTTACGAAAATGCCCAGTATATGCTGGAGGAAGGCTATGCCGATAACCGCTTGAAAAGTGATTTCCTTATGACACCGGAGATTAAAAACAGGATCAGTGCATCAGGTTATCCCGATCCCTCCATCTATGAAACGTATAGAAAGAAATACCTGTGGAAACCGGTTGTAGAATTACCGGAAGGTTATCAGGTAAAAAAGATATTCTTTATGGCCAGTAACGGGGAATATGATACGTATGACACAAATGTAAAAGACAGGGCTGTCCCTTATTATTTATCCATAATTATTACAGGGCCGGATCATAAAGAGTTAGGAGCGAATATTTTCTTCACAAAAGATGAAAATTATTACACACAAAATGTTTTAAAGGGAAATAATGTTCTTCCTGTAGATTTTGATCTGAATGATATCAATAAGGTATTTAGCAGTATTGATCAGAAAAAAGAAGCAGACTTTATCATTAAAGTTATCCCGGAAAGCAAAAAAATAAATGTAAGTGTAAAACAGGGCGATAAAACATATGAGCTAAAAGATTTCATCAGTAAAATTTATTAGAATATGTCTAACGTAGTATTTGGAAACTATTCACCAGCGTCAGCTCCGGAAAATGTAATCAGTGTAGCACTGGGAATATTTTTTGACGGAACCTTAAATAATAAGACCAATTCTGACGCGCGAAAAAACAAAACCGAGGCCTATGACGATCATGGAGGCAAACCGTCTGATAATAACAGTTATAATAATGACTGGAGCAATGTAGCCCGTCTTTGGGAAAACTATGATAAAAGGAATGCGATCTATGTAGAAGGTATTGGTACTACAGACAATAAAGGAGATGAAATGGATGGCTATGCCTATGGTTCTGAGAAAACAGGAATTAAAGCCAAAGTGCAGATCGGATGCGAAAAAATTGCAGAAAAAGTAAACCTGCTTAAAAAAGCTAATCCTTCAGCCAAAGTAGGAACCGTGATTCTGGATGTTTTCGGATTCAGCAGAGGAGCTGCTGCAGCCAGGTATTTTGTACATCAGGTCTCGCGAACAAAAGTGAAAACAGATCCTAAAAGTATAAAATTTGGTAATTTAGGAACTGAACTCCAAAAAGTAGGGATTAATATCGATGAAATAACCATTAATATACGTTTCCTGGGTATTTTTGACACCGTTTCATCCTATTCCGAAAATACATGGACAACTTCTCCTAATTTCAGCAATGATATTGAAGAACTTCAGCTGGATGATATTACCAAGGCAAGGAAAATAGTACATTTTATTGCTGAAAATGAACACAGAATCAACTTTGATCTTACCGATATCGTAGTAAAAGTAAAACAGAAAAATGTATATCTGGGAATTGAAAAATCATTTCCAGGAGTACATAGTGATATCGGAGGCGGCTATGAAACCGGTCCCGAAGCAAAAGACGAAATAATCAACGGAAGTACAAGTGTTCAGAAAAAGCGTAAAGAACAGCTTATGGCAGAAGGCTGGTTTAATGATGATCAGTTAATCATCCATGAATACAGACGCAAACTTTCCAGTGACAGGAAGCTGGTTAAAAAAACGTATAGCTTTATTCCCTTACAGTTTATGGGAGAATATGGGAAAAATGACGGATTAAAAATTGATACCGGCCAAATAAGTAACAAATACAGAATTACTAATGATCCATTGCTGGTAAGAGTAAAAGAAAGGCTGAACCCTTATGTCATGGGAAATGGAAAACCCTATACTTTTCGATGGTATCAAAGCATCCATGATCAATATAAAGGAGCGAAAATTCCCGAACAAAAATATGCAGATTATCAGAAAGAATTAAAAGATCAGGAGGATTTGAGAACATTGAGAAATCAATACCTGCATTGGTCTGCGGATTATGATTGGGTAGGTATGGACCCAAGGGAAGACGGAATCAGAGTAGTACACTAACGAAATAATAAAAATTGCAGGATCAGACTCGCAGGCGGAGTTATGAAGCCGTTTATTATGCAGAAATTCAATAAACATATCATCCTAAAAGGTGAAACTTTAAAAAGTATTGCAGCACTTTACAATTTGAATATTGACACTCTAAAGCTGTTTCACAATAATCAGTGCGAGGTAAAAGATATGATTCTCATTGAGCTTACCGGGCAGAAAGAACTTTTTGTTCCAAGAACGGCAGTGGAAGATAAGAATAAGCTGGTAAAATTCGGAAGAGGAAACAGCCTTGAATTGAAACCTGTCCATTCGCTGCTTAAATATGACGTTGTCATTACACTGGAAACCGGCGACCGTAAAAATGAACTGAAATATCATACTTCGGTACGTTGGATAAAAAGTGAGAACAAGCTGCATTTTTTTGAAATAGACAGGATATCCAATCTGTTTCTGAATCAGGAAGAAGTGAATGAAATTGCCGATACGCTGGCTTATAGAACTTCAAAAGTTTTATATCCCTTACAGATCAGTGTAGATGAGCGCGGAAAATTTAATGATGTGGAGAACCTTTCTGTATTTAAAGAAAGATGGGCTGAAGTTAAAGAAGAGGTTTATAAAGAGTTTGAAGGAGAAACAGTAGATCATTATTGCGAAAAGATTGAGCACATTATCAATGAGCCGGAAGCGATAAGTCTGTATCTTAAAAATGACTACTTCATTCGTGCCTTATTTTTTGGGATTTATCAGAGTTTCGGACAGAATTATGAAACGGAAATAACAGCATCTTTTCCTGTAACAGACAATGCTGTTGAACCCCGATATAAGATTAAACTAAAGACAGATCCCGTAAAAGGAGAAACAGATTTAATCACGATAGAAGGAGGAGGAAAGCTAAACGATGAAAGAACTATGGAAGATTTTATAAGAAAATCACCTTTTTCATTGATCATAGAAGATGAACCCGTGATGAATGAAGAAGGAACTTTCAGGATAATAAGCTACCTGAAAGAAGAAACTTCACTCCCGAATTCTCTTTATCTGGAATGCAGTATCATGCTGCAGGAAGAAAAAAAGATTTCGGTATCAGTTTCCAGGATTAATGAAAATTAAATTACCATTTCACTAAAGATAAAATTAATATGGCAGAAAAACATATTGTAGTACAGGGAGCCATGTGCAAATGCCAGTTCGGGCAAGCTCCGGACAAGCTCAAAGTACTTACGCATCAGAAAGAATATGCCAATGATAAGAATGCTTCCAAAAAGCTCATCGTTACCACGAAGGAAATAGGAGGTGCCACATTTGAAAAAAATACGTTCGGGAACTGTACCAAAATGGGAAGCCCGCCGCCACCCTGCAAGATTATGGTCACAGAATGGCAGAAGTTTTATGATAAAGTACAGCTCAGCAACGGAGGGTATATCATTGTAGAAGACAGCAAAGCCGTATGCGCTGTTGCCGGAACACCCTGTATTGAAATTATAGATCACGGTCAGAGAGCCGAAGCCAGCCAGCAGAATTTTAAAAATGCTGATAAAGATGTTCAGCAGCAGATCAATCCGCTGGTGGATTCCGAAGAAATGTATAATGAACAACCTTCCGGAGGAGGGCAGGACAGTGCAATCTAAATGATAAACAATGGCAAAAGGCGTAAAAAAAATAAAAATTACAAGTGGGCTTTACTATCCTAAAATGTCTGTTTTAGGACAAAGAGTTACCATAAAACCCGATCAATGGGTACAGTTTGGAGTTGACGAATGGCTGCCGGGAACTACTGATGCGGACAAAAAGAAAACCCTTACCTGGATGAGACAAAATACCGCCAGGAAAATTATTATCAATCAGGTGACCTCAGCCGGCGGATATAAGTTTTTAATAGACAAACAATACTGCGGAAGTTATCAGTTCTACATAGAAGCAAGCCTGTCGGGAGTGAGAGATCCTAAAAATAATACGGGTCTGTATGTAAAAGGGTGGTGCGAACCCAAGATCGTCAGCAGTAAATGGTCTACCCAAAAGAACAGCAAAAGCATAAAGAATAGCAAAAAAACCGAGTATATCTCTTACGGACATATCGTTCATCTTAATCTGATGACAGAAGGACTGAACGGAAATACCGTAATTATAGAACTATGGAATCAACAGTTTGCCAAAAAAGATAAGCTGGTACATGTATACACCAATGTGCAGGTAATAGATGGTGAAATAAACCTGAAAATAGAAAATACCTATGCATGGATGGCACATGTAGACAACATTCAGAATGTAGAAGAATTTTATGTCAAAGTAAAAGATACGGCATCTAAAGAATATATTAAAGATAAGCTTGGTGATGATCTTCATGCTATTTATCTGAATGTAAAAAATAAAGTAATTACTACCAATGCCAACGGGGCTCAGAATCAGACGCCTACCAAAGTATATAAGCCGGATGTAAGCCTGGTGAGAAATGAACCTTGTAAGTTTGAAGTAATCAAGATCACAGAAAGTGAAACCAAAGATGGGAAAGCCAATAATACTACCGTTAAAGTCTTTGAGAACGGACAGGGAGTAAAACAAATAAAGTCTTCTGCATTACAGGAGCATATTCAGAGAACCATCTTTTATAAATTTGATTCCACAGTAATTGATAAAGACGGAGAAGCTATCCTGAATAATGTCCTCAAATTCCTTCTGGAACATAAAGATGCCACGATGAATCTCAGCGGATATGCCTGTGTCATTGGAAAAGAAAATTACAACAAAGGACTTTCCCAAAGAAGAGCAGATGTGGTAAAAAAGTTCTTTGCAGACGGAGGTTTGGATCCAGGAAGAATCATTTCTGTAGGAAAAGGTGAAGTAGACCCCACTGATGACAAAATGGGGCGGGATAACATCAAATACAAAAACGAAAAAGACTATGAAAATAATCGTAGAGTAGACATCTCGTTTATATTCAATGCCCATGATGCCCAGACTATCAACTATGAAGTAACAGCGCCCAGCGTATCTACAAAAAAAGAACTGACCATAGATGTTACCGGCTTTGAAACAAACGAATGTTTCAGAGACAGTAAAGGGAAACATAAAAAACAGACGCTTATTGTAGATGTAGGGCAGGCAATAGACAAAGGAGATACAGTAAAAACTTTTACTGCGCCTTCATTTAATTATGGAGTGTATTCAGATTTATCAAGATTTGAAATGGTTCCGATAGATTATATATGGCCCATGTGGACAAATCCTAATCAGTTCCACCTTCACGTTCATACCTGCAGATATTTCAGTAATGAAAAAAGGACTACAGTGCTGATAAAGGCGTATACTGATATCAAATGGACTTTAACTTTTTTCATTAATCTTACCAATGAACTGAGTGTAAAATGGCAAAATCAGCCAGCTGCAAAACATAAAGAATTACAAAGCAAAGCAGGAAAAGCAGGAGCCGAAAGAAGATGGAAACAAAAAGACGCATCTTTTGGGTTTAGTCTTAAAGGTGAATGGGAAAAAAGCAAAAGCGGCAGTTATCAGAAAAATAAAGAGTTTAAAGGAGAATATGAATCGAAATTCAAAAAACTGTATGACCTTTTTGGTTCTCTTGGAGCTATGTCAGATGGGATTACAAACAAAACCAAAGGACAAGTCAGGAATATAGGGTTTAAGGGTCTTCCGGTAACCTTTGCAATTAAACCTCCTAATCTTAACCTCAAAGCTGAATGGTGCCTGGAAAGAGCAAAGTTAAAAGGTTCTGAAATAGAGAGACTGGGAACCAAATTAGATATCTCTTTCAATGCCGAACCGCTGATAGCACTGGAAGTAACAGTAGATCTTCTGTGTACAGCTGTTGGTTTAGTTGCAGGAGCTGTAAGTGGAGGAACTGCAGCACCCGGAGCCGTGAGACTTTACGGAATAATCAAAGATCAGATGAATACAGGTGTGGATTTTGGAAATGACGATTTTGGAGCTAAACTAAGTTCGGATGTCTACATTGACCTTGTTATATCAAATGAGATTAAAACCACCATAGGCTTTTCTTTTAATACGGTAAGTGACAAAAGTGATTCACAAGCTAAGCTAGAAACAAAAAATACACTTAAAATTGAGCTAAAAGCAGGAGTCTGGGCAAAAGCGGAAGCCAATCTTGTAATCGTGAAAATAGAAGGCTATTTCGAAATGAGTGGGAAAGGTTCTGCCTCTATTACATTCGGACATGGTGTAAAATTTGATGATAAAGGTTTAAATTATCGCCCGGAATTAGGCTTTGATGGATTGAATGCCGAATACGTGATCAAAGGAAAAGTAGGGATGTCAGCAAAAAAGAAGATCCCAAGAGGCGGAAATAAAAAACCGGGAGAGCTTAAAGGAAGTTCAGAAGACGAAGGAATTATCGCAGAAGGAAAATTTAACGAAATTGTACCTAAATTTGATGTCATCAAAAGTTTGGAAGAACTCTTTGGAATTAGTGCCGATATTCCGTTAATAAGAAATTAAATAATATGAGAAAAATAGTTTTAATAATTTTGTGTTTTATCATGTGTGTATCATGCCAGTCACAACAAAAAACCGATCTGGAGAAAGTTGATTTTAATAAAAGCTACAAAGAAGTTTTAAAGGATACCAAGTATCAGACAGAAGCGAGAGAAGTAGTAACCACCCTGCCAGTAGCGTATACCAAAGATGTAGCCGGATATAAATTCGGAAGCGTATCCTTTCCGGAGCATAAAGAAAATACAGTAAAGAGTTCAACGGTTGGCTTACTGATAAATAATAGTACAGAACGCCTTACAAAAGGAATAAAGATAGAGCTGGAAGATACTTCCGCAGGTAATGAGCTTTTAGCTTACCTGAAAGCACAATATAAAAGTCCCAAAGTACTTGCCGGAGTTCCATCTAAAAACAACGAAGGAAAAATATTGGGAAATGCAGCGTACTCATGGAATCTGAAAGATAAGACAATAGTTTTAGTACAGTATTATGAATATACCAATAACAAACCTAATACGTCTTCTGTGCTGTACATTATAGACAACCAGGTAATGACTGCGGACGGGCAGGAAACAGCCGCATCACATACCGTAAAAACATATACTCCGTAGCAGATTTCTTATTGATGGATAATTATGATTATTATGCAGAAAAAGTATTCACCTATTTACCATTGGTTATACTTTCTGTTATTGCAATTATTTTGCTATTGCCTAATTCAAGAAAAAGATTTTTAAGAATTCAGGCATCATTACCAACATCCAAAATAAAATCGGTAGCCATGGGGTTGGTGGAAATTCAAGGAAAACTTATTATGAAGGAACCCCTAATTTCACCCGTTGCAAGAGAAGAATGCATAGGATATTATTATACTATAGAAGATATTACAAAAGAAGAGAATGGAAAAAACTCTTATACCACAGTTCATAAAGAAACAAAGTGTAATGTTTTTCAAATGCAGGATGATTCCGGAACAATAGAAATACACCCGGAAGGTATAGAGTTTATATTTATACAAGAAACAAATGTAGATTACAGGGGGCAAAAAAGATATAAGGAAACCCTTCTTAAAAACGGTCAGGAAATGCTGTTGGTGGGTGCTGCAGACTCAAAGAACGGAGAAGCTTATATCAAAAAAGATACAGGCTATAAACTCTTGGGAATTACCTCTGCGTCAGGAATTTCGGTCTGGAATAAATATCAGCCCCTTCTCAGATCATTTCTGTTCACCTGTATCATTATACTTATACTCATGATTTTAATCTTATCACAATAATGAATCAAATTGTAGCAATAATTATCGCCATATTCCTTATTCTGTCGGTGTTGGCTTTTTTCATTAGTTTATACAATAAACTGATCATGTTGAAATTCAATGTAGAAAAAGCATATGGAAATATAGATGTGATTCTGAAACAGAGAGCAGATGAAATACCTAATCTTGTAAACGTTGCCAAACAGTTTATGGAACATGAAAAAGGTCTGCTTATCAGATTAACGGAGCTCAGAACCTTTTATAATAGTACAAATGATTCAGACAAAAAAACTGAATTGGCGAATGAAACATCAAAAGCATTGTCTTCATTCTTTGCTGTTTCAGAAAACTATCCAAATCTTCTTTCTAACAATAACTTTTTGGAACTGCAGAAAAGAGTTTCCGGGCTGGAAGATAAAATAGCAGACAGGAGAGAATTTTTCAATGACAGCGTAAGCCTTTATAATATAGGAATTCATGAATTTCCCAATGTTATATTAGCAAAAATGCTTGCCTATAAAGACAAGACTTTATTAGAAGTTTCAAATCAGGAAAAACATTATGAAGGAGTTCAGTTTTAATACCTTTTTCGGATTTGAAAATATACTTACAGAAAAGCCGGAAATTGTTTTGTTCGGAGCAATGCTTCTTCCCATAGGATTAATAATTGTGATGAGTATGATTGGCTGGATTTTCAGGAAATTGAAACTGAATATGTACCTGATTCATGCATTGCTTTATACTTTGGCTTTTACATTTTTTTTCGGAACCTTCGCAATGCTAATTCTTTTTTTTGTAACCGATAAAAATGGAGTAAAGCTCGCATACTGCTGGATGTCTATTTTTATAGGAATGCTTTTTTTCAGTATGATCAATACCAATACGATCAGTAAAATGTTTAAAGACTGGTCTGAAATTATTAAAAACTAAAATTATGATAAAACAGCCCTATTACATGATCGATTTCAGTGCTTCTGCCTGCTTATTCGAGATAAGAATCAATGATTATCCTGTTATTCATATGAATGTTGAAGGTCAGGTAGCTACGAATATCCCGATCAATTTTGCAATATTGAAAAGTGGTACTCAATCTATATCAGCAACTATTCTACCCAATATCGGTGATTGGCAGCTGCATCGTAAGTCAGAATTGAAATTCAATATTAAGCTTTTTGATGTGGCTGATGATTTTGTTTTTGATAAGCAATTTGGAGACTATCACTCTGAGGCCATAGAAGATAAAAAGAAAGAAGTTATTAAACATATCAGCTCCTTTGAAGCAGAAGTTCCTTATCAGCTGTCCGCATGGCAGGACGGAAGAAATCTGGAGGATATTAAAGACAGCAGAAAAAAATTGGAGAAGGCTTATGATGATATATCAAGATTGATCAGGGACAATAGGTTTGATGATTATAAAAAACTAATATCAAGAAGAGAAGAAAATATGGCTGCTTCTATGTATCTGTCGAAAGCAGAGTCTGAAGAACGCTTTACCGATCTTATAAAGGATTTTAAATCCGGATTTAAGATTCAGCCGGTTTCTAAAGATGCTGCAATGTTTATTTGTGGCAATAACAAAGTTGCTTTTTTGAAGAAAGTAAATGGTGAATCCGCCTTATATCTTGAAAACAGAGATACAGAAGAAGAATTGATGCTTGATATTTCTTTCTACATTCCGGAAGGAAAAGATGAATTTGAAATAATATAAAATAAAATCAGCTTTTTAACTGTTTTATTCTAATAACCGCACACTAAGAAAATGAAAAATTTGAAATATATACTCATCCCGATAATCTGGCTCGGATTGATGTCGTGTAATCAGCATGGAAAACAGAAAAATGATCCTTTGGCCGAAACCCAGGGCAGTATCCAGACAGAGCCCTTCAATCTGGCTTCTCTTAAAGTAGGGCAGAACATCAATGACGTTTTGAAATCAGCCGGCGTAACAGCTAAAGATGCCGTTCGTACTGATGAGGTTACCCTTATCGGGAATGAAAGACTGGCTTTTTCTTCAAACAGATTATTGCATTTCAACGGAATAGACCTGGAAGGGAAAAATAATAAAAATACCAATAAAGTACTTCTGCATTATGGGAGGGTAGATCAGGAAATCGGGCCGCTTGCCAATGAAAAAGAAGATGAACTTGGAATGTATCAGATTGATATTTATACGGAACAAGAAAGAAACGCACTTACAGATAATTTAAATAAAACACTTCAGAAACCAACGTTTGATACCATACGCGAAAGTTTTGAATCCGAAATGAAAGATGATGAAATCATTCAGACTTCCAATAAACAAAGACAGGAAGTTGCCATCTGGAAAAGCAAAGATCTGATATATTATTACTGCGAAACGAAAATAGACAACAAACCGGAAGAATACAGGTGTAATCTGTTTGTTTTTAAAAATAAAGAATGGAGAGATCTTCTGAAAGGCTCAGGATATCCTGATCTGGATAAGATTTCGCTATAACGTTTTTTTGCACCTTTTGTGGTGGAAATTGTCTGTTTCGCAAGAGATTTGAAGACATAAAAAAAGGCTGTTCTTTTAAAGAGCAGCCTTTTATATTGATAGGTGGGCAATTAAATTTATTTTACCAAAAACTGCATGGTAACCTGATCCAGCTTCAAAAGATAAACTCCCTGGCCAAGATTTCTGGTTTTGATCGAATTTCCGTTTTTGAACGGCTGGTTAATGGTTTGCAGAACCTTCCCCTGAAGATTGTAGATCTCTGCTTTTTTTACATTCTGAAGATCCCCTTGTACAAAAATTTCCTGATTGGTAACCGGGTTAGGAGAAATTTTAAAGCTTTTAGCTGTTGATTCCGGAGCAATATTCTGAGCCATTCTTGCCGAAGATCCCGAATAACAGGTCCATTTAAGATCATCAATAGCTACTCTGTTGCTGGTTGAATTATTCACAAGACTTACCACAACATTCCCTGAAACATTAATATTGCTGATGGTTGTAGTAGCCGCTGTTGCGCTATATGGAATAGTTCCTACCTTGGTTCCGTTTACCTTCACATCAAAAGTATCGTTACTTCCGGTAAATTTAAGCTGAGTAGTTACAGTTAAAGAACCGATACCGTTGGCAGAGCTGCCGGAAGTTAAAGAACCGCTTCTTACAGTAATTGCTTTATTGTTAATGGTTTGATCTGTTCTTGCATCGGTAGCTGTCCAGGAGATACCGCCATTAGTCCACGTTCTGTCTGAATAACTCGCGCTGGAGGCTGGGATTGTTTCAAAACTTTCATTTGCACAATTGGTAGATGATGAAGAGCTTCCTGCATTTGTAGTTCCGGAAACCGTAGAACTGTTAGATGAAGAATTTCCTGCGGCATCTTTGGCTACCACATAGAAACTGTAGTTCGTAGAAGGATTCAGCCCTGAAATAGTTGTTGAAGCCGTACTTACAGTTGTTTTCAGACTTCCGTTCATATAAACGTTATAAGCCGTTACTCCTACATTATCGGTAGAGGCGTTCCAGGTAAGGGAAATACTGCTGGAGGTTTTTCCGGAAATAGTTAAGTTGGTAGCAGCTGTGGGAGCCTGAGTATCACTTGCAGGCTGCTGAGAACCCCAGATAAGGTTCACGTAATTCGGATTATCAATAAACGGATTTCTGTTGCCCTGGTATGTATAAGAAGCATTATTTCTTTTGATCTCTGCCTGAGAAACGGGATCCTGATTATGCCATGCCAGAAGAACATTAAGCTCCCAGGTCTGCAACCCCGGGAATGTTGAGCTTCCCAGCATATCTCCCGAAGAAAAAGAAGAAAGCTTACTCTGATAACGGGTTACAAAATAAAAGATCATACGGGCTACATCACCCTTAAATTCATCAATCGGCTCAAAAACTGTTCCGGCATATCCCGAAGAAACAGAATTTCCAAGCTTAGAGCCATTCTTGGAGGTGAATGTAGCACTTCCCACCTTTCCGAAAGGATAATTGCTTCTCATTCCGTTTACCTTTCCATCCGTAGCTCTGATGAAATGAATATCAGCAACCATTGGTGATGCCTCATTAAAGAGGCTTTGAGGAATAATATGCTCTCTGTTATAGCAGCCTCCTTCAGCAGTATAAGTTCCGCATTGATTAGTTCCGGGAGTATATTTATAAGGATCAGCACCTGTGGGTTTTTCAGAATAGATATCAAGGATGGAACCGTCATTTTCGTAATCCTTATCAATATCTGTGGTTTTATAGGCAGTCCATAATCCATTATAACCTTTGTCCTGATGCCCGCTGGTAATGATGCTGCTTAATGCTGTTTTCAATGCTGCGCCGCTGAGTCCGTTGGCTGAGTTGTAGTATCCTGAAGGAGCCTGCGCATGGGCAAGTCCCGCGAATACAGAAAATAAGATGATTTTTTTCATTTCAATACAAGTTTCAGCAAGATTACTACATTTTTATGAATAAAAAATTACATTACCGTTAATTTTAAGTTCAATATATTAAAACGGAAACAGCACTGAAAACTTCACAAATAGTACAGGTAGTTTTGCTGTGATTATCCGCGAAAATCTGTTGAGAAAGTGTAATGAAAACTCAATAAAGGTGGGCTTTAGCCCACTTCAACAACCTATCCTGAAATGACAATATTCAAACAAAACAAAAATGCCGGCACATGAATGTACCGGCATATATAATGGATGACTTAAATTCTATTTTTTCTGTGGAGGATAATTTTTCATGATCTCTGCCATGATCTCCGGAATTTGTCTTTGTTTTGATTTTGGAGAATCTACAGAAATTCCGCTTCCGATTCCCTGCCAAACCAATTTATTGGTTTTTGCATCAATAAGATCTACAATCAGTGCTCCTTCATTGTAATTGCTTGTCCAGGTTCTGTTCATTCCAACACCCCATCCGAATGGTCCGCCCCATCCCCACATTCCGTAAGGAGAAGAAGTATTAACATCAGTGATTTTTTTATGATTCGCTTTTACGTTGATAATAAGATCAGGGTTCTCTCCGGATTGAAGTCCTTTACTCTGAAGCTGTCTCGACAACTCATTCAGAACTCTGTCTTTATCAATATCATTCAGTTTTAAATCATCAATTCTTATCTTGTAAGTTCTATAAGAATTGAAATTGGCGGTTTCAGCATAATCTGAACGTATCTGAAAAGGGCTACAAGAAGTTAAAGCTAATGTAGCAGATGCCAACAAAATAAAAATATATTTTTTCATTTTATTTATTTTTTTTATCACTTTTAATGAATGTATCAGTCTTTTTATCGTACCCGTAAGGACAGTGTCTGCAGCCGCTTTTACAGCAATATCCTCTTTTCAGATGAAATTTTTCTGTAAAAACTTTGTATCCCTGTTCATTATAGTAGAAGTCTTCACCCTCTTTGATGTCATAATGGGCCATAAGTTAAATGCAAGTCAAAAAACTTTTTATATTTGTTACTATGATAATTGTATGCCAAAAGCCTTTAAAAAAATTAAAAATCAACGGCATTGCTCTTTTTCCCTTTATCTTCATTAGGAAACCCGAAGATAAGGAAAATAATATACTTATCAATCACGAAAAAATCCATTTAAGACAACAATTGGAAATGCTCGTTATTTTTTTCTATATTTTCTATGTTATTGAATATTATTACTGGTTTTTCAAACTAAAAGACGGGTATCTGGCGTACAGAAGAATTTCATTTGAAAGAGAGGCTTATACCCATGAAAATAATCTGAACTATCTCAAAAAAAGAAAATTCTGGAACTTTAGAAAGTTTCTTTAGAAAATAAATGTGGATTATGATTCGATTAAATATCAATATCTGTTTTCAATTCAATAGAAGTGAGTTTTAAGCCTGCCAGTCAGATAAATTAAAGTCTATAAGTTTAATCAAAATTTGAAAAGTAACGATATAACAGCGGTCTTACTGCTGTTGAATTCCCGGAAGACTAAATCTTTTCCTACTTTTGTAAAGAATAAACCTTGAGTAGTCAAAAACTGAAATGCTATTAACACTTCCCACAGAACCTGTTCCTATTCAGGAAATTTCCATTGATAATAAGGTAAAACTCTACATAAAAAGAGAAGATCTTATTCATCCTCTAATCTCTGGCAATAAATATTGGAAGCTTTTTTATAACGTTAATCATTACCTTGGAAAAAATCCTGAAAATCCCTATATTATTACTTTTGGGGGAGCTTTTTCCAATCATATTGCTGCCGTTTCTGCCGTAGGAAATCTTGCAGGGATTCCAACATTAGGAATCATAAGAGGTGAAGAATTGGAGCATAAATGGAGAGACAATCCGACATTGCTTTTTGCTAAAAGAAACGGGATGAACCTGAAATTTGTCACCCGTGAAGAATACAGGCATAAAGAAAAGCTAACGGAATTCCTTCAACATGAGTTCCCTGAAGCATTAGTAGTACCTGAAGGCGGAACCAATGAAGACGCTGTAGAAGGAGTAAAAATGATGCTCAATGAACAAACAAAAGATTTTGACTATCTTTGCACCGCAGTCGGAACCGGAGGTACCGTTGCCGGAATTTCAAAATTTTGTGAAGATAATCAGAAAGTTATAGGATGTAAGGTTGTTGACGATGCTTCACTGGAAAATAAAATTTTTGAATTAACTTTGAAACAGAATGTCAATCTAATAGATTCATGTTTTGGAGGTTATGGTAAAATAAATGATGAGAACATCCGTTTTATCAATGAATTCAAAGAAAAATACGGAATTCCTTTAGAACCGATTTATACAGGAAAGATGATGCAGAAAGTTTTTGAACTGATTGATGAAGAGTATTTTCCTGAGAACAGCAGAATTTTGTGCTTTCATACAGGTGGATTGCAGGGAATTGAGGGAGCTAATCTGCTTTTAGAAAAACAGAATAGAAATTTAATTATATAAGTAAAATTGAAAAACATGAAAAGACTTTTCCTATCCATAAGCCTTTTAGTTTTATCAAAATTTTCTGCCCAGACTTGGGCAACCGAAGATCAGTACATTCAGAAATTTGCAAAGTATGCAGTAGAAGAAATGGAGAAATATAAAATTCCGGCTTCTATTACCCTTGCCCAGGGACTTTTGGAAACCGGGGGAGGACAAAGCAGACTGGCACTGGAAGGTAAAAACCACTTCGGTATAAAATGTAAAGAAGACTGGACCGGTAAAACAATGAAACATACGGATGATGCACCTAATGAATGCTTCCGTGTATATGAAGATCCAAGACAGTCTTACGAAGATCATTCCATATTTTTATCGACAAGAAAATATTACGCAAATCTTTTCAAACTGGATATGAAGGATTACAGAGCGTGGGCATATGGCTTAAAAAAAGCAGGGTATGCAACCAATCCGCGGTATGCTTCCATTCTGATCACCAAAATTGAAAAGTATAAATTATACGAATACGACAATACCAATTCTAATGAAGTATTGTATGCCGTTCTTAAAATGTATCCGGATCTGAAAGACGATAGAACTTTCATGGCCCAGCTTGAACCATCAAAAGCAGGAAGAAAAGCTAAAGAACCGGTTACCGTAGAAGTTCCGTACAAACAGACTTCTTACGCACAACAGCAAAAAAGAGTAGAAAGAATTAAGACAAAAGCTGAGATTCTGAACTCTATTCTTATCAAAAGCCACCCGAATGACGGTTTGAAATATATTGTAATTCCTGAAGATACCGATGTTCAGTTCATTGCGAATAAGTTCAAAGTAAGTGAAAGCAGATTGATGAAATGGAACGAACTGGAAAATGAAACATTAAAGAAAAATGATATCGTTTTCCTGGAGTCAAAAAATTCATCAGGAAATACTGCAACCTACAAAGCAGAATCAGGTGAAGATATGCATGATATTGCTCAGAAATTCGGAATCAAATTACATAAATTATATGCTAAAAACAGAATGGATGAAGGACAACAGCCATCTGCAGGGCAGCTGATTTATTTAATAGACAAGAAACCACGAAATTAATTATTGCCGGCTGATAGTGACCCGTTGACAGTGAATGCTGTTGATTAAGTGCTTTTAGCCATCAATTTCCACGATCAACTATAATGAGATACCAAAGAAGTTCGGCTTTATTTGATGAAGCCTACAAATACATTCCGGGAGGAGTAAATTCTCCGGTTCGAGCATTCAAATCAGTAGGAGGAGTTCCTGTTTTTATGAAATCGGCGAAAGGGGCTTACCTTACCGATGCAGATGATAATACCTACATCGATTATATTAATTCATGGGGCCCTGCCATCTTAGGACATACACATCCTGAAGTTTTGGAAGAGCTGAAGATACAGGCAGAGAAAGGATTTTCTTTCGGAGCACCTACAGAATTGGAAACAGAAATTGCAAAATTCATTATTGAAAACGTTCCGAATATCGATCAGATCAGAATGGTTTCTTCAGGAACGGAAGCTTGTATGAGCGCCATCAGACTGGCAAGAGGATACACAGGAAGAGACAAGATCGTAAAATTTGAAGGATGCTACCATGGACATTCAGATTCATTCCTGATTAAAGCGGGAAGTGGTGCTGCTACATTCGGAAATCCCAATTCTCCGGGCGTAACGGCAGGCACTGCTAAAGATACTTTATTGGCTCGTTATAATGATTTCGAACAGGTGGAAGAGCTTTTCCGTAATAATCAGGGAGAAATTGCAGCCGTAATCATTGAACCGGTTGCAGGAAACATGGGGTGTGTACTGCCGGAAAATAACTTTTTGCAAAATCTGAGAAAAATTTGTGATGAAAATGGTGCTTTATTAATCTTTGATGAAGTAATGACAGGTTTCAGATTAGCTTTTGGAGGAGCACAGGAACTTTTTAATGTAAAAGCAGACCTGGTGACTTACGGAAAAGTAATCGGCGGAGGACTTCCGGTAGGAGCTTTTGCAGGAAGAAATGAAATTATGGATCATCTTGCACCAAAAGGAGGTGTTTATCAGGCTGGAACTCTAAGTGGGAATCCTCTGGCAATGAGAGCCGGATTAAAAACCCTTCAGCTGATTAAAAACGATTCAGGATTCTTTAACAGACTAGATAAAACAACAGAGACACTGGACTTTGAAATCGGGAAAATTTTAAATGAAAAAGGAATTGCACATAAAATTAATAGAAAAGGTTCTATGATGTCTGTGTTTTTCCATATCAACAGCGTTTCTAACTTTGATGAAGCACAGGAAGCTAATCATTCTTTGTTCAATAACTTCTTCCATCAGATGCTTGAAAATGGAGTATATCTTCCACCAAGCGGCTATGAAACTTACTTCATCAGTGATGCGATTAAGGATAAAGAAATTGATATGACACTGGAAGCAGTAAGAAAATTTGAATATTCCAATAAATAATAATGAAACCGGATTTTATATCCGGTTTTTTTATGCAAAAAATGATCGGAATTCAGGCGCTTGCAACTAAATAAAAACTTTCCGAAAAACAGTACTCTACATAATATTTGTCCAAGGAGTCTCAATAATTCAAGTGAATAAATAGGTTAGATCCTTACAGAATGACAAAGATGCTGGCTATACTTTCTGTATAAATGATTATTACATTTAAAGAAATGTGCATAGAGTTTGTCACTTTGCAGGAGTCAAAATCTTACAAAATATAAATCATACAGATTTTGTGATAAACCATACACTGTATTCATTACCGTTCTTTTTAATTTTGTCATAAATAGATTGGAAATGAAGACTTCAGACAATACTTTATCCCGTAAAGATTTTATCAGACATTCTGCGCTGGCTGTAGCGGGATTAACTTTAATACCGAATATCATGACAGCATCTCCGTTTTTCGATGAGAAAAATATTTCAGTAAATGGAAAATTAAGTTTAAAGAATATTCGTCTGGAAACAGGGTTTGAATACCATGACGGAGAAGTATCTTCAACCAAAACCGATCTGTTTTATATAGAAGTTGAAAACGGAAAAATTACAAAAATTGCTCCGAACCAACCCAGTGCTAAAGCTATTGATGGCAAGGGGCTACTGATGCTTCCTGCATTTAAGGATATGCATATTCATCTGGATAAAACTTTTTATGGAGATCAATGGCAGGCTGTCAGAAAAAGAACAGGCGGCATAAAAGGAATGATTGAGCTGGAGCAGAAAATGCTTCCCGAAATGCTGAAAAAATCAACTTTTAAAGCAGAAAAACTAATTGAACTGCTTCAGTCGAAAGGAACTTCATTTGCCAGAAGCCATGTGAATATTGAACCTACCTCAAAACTTCAGTCATTAAAAAATCTACAGAAAGCTTTAGAAAACAAAAAGAAAAGTTTTGGTGCAGAATTGGTGGCATTTCCGCAGCATGGGGTGTTTTATACAGATTCGGTACCTTACCTGAAAGAAGCTGCAAAAATGGAGATTGACTTTATTGGCGGGGTAGATCCTTTCAATATTGACGGCAACATTGAAAAAGTAATGGATTTCACGGTTCAGCTTGCTCTTGATCACAAAAAAGGAATAGATATCCACCTGCATGAAACCGGAGATTCCGGGTTGAAAACAGTAGAATATCTTATTAACAAGGTTAATGAAAACCCTTCTTTAAAAGGAAAAACTTATTTAAGCCACTGTTTTATCCTGGCAAAACTGGAGCCCGCAAAACAGGAAGAAATTGCAGAGAAACTATCCGAGGCCAATATCGGAATTGTTTCCACGATTCCTTTTGGAAGAATGATTATGCCAATCCCAACTTTATACAAACATAACGTAACCGTTTTAACGGGAAATGACAGCATTGTAGACCACTGGAATACCTTTGGAACAGGAAGCGTACTTCAGAAAGCCAATTTAATGGCACAGCTGTACGGGTATTCAACAGAATTTTTATTATCGAGAAGTTTAAAACTGGCCACAGGAAATATCCTTCCTCTTGATGATAAAGGGATTCAGCAATGGCCTAAAACAGGAGATCATGCAGACTTTGTTTTGTTGAATGCGAGCTGTTCTGCAGAAGCCGTATCAAGAATTTCAGAAGTGGAATCTCTGGTACATCAGGGGAATATTGTTTTTTAATTTAAAAAACAGGAAACGATAAAGCATTCAGGTAAAAATAATTTTAAGAATATAATTTAGTTTGAGTGGTAACCACATAAGGAAGATAAGTATTTCTTTTGTGGTTATTTTAATTTTTCTCACGTAAATTTTATTAATTTTAGGAGAAAATCAGGTAGAGTGAGTTATCATACAGATCATTTTCCTATTTTAGGAATTCAGGAGTTTAGTGAAAACCAGCTGAAGGGCTGTAACCTTCTTTTTAATGAACTTTATGGAGCTCGTTCTATTGATGATCCACATAAACACGATTTTTTCATCATCAATCTTTTTGAACATGGTGTAGGCTCACATACCATTGATTTTACTGAATATGAAGTGAAAGACCATCAGATCCATCTTGTTTTTCCGGATCAGGTACATCAGTGGGTTATCGAAAAAGAAACCATAGGCTATCAGCTTATGATCAGCAGAGATTGGTTTGAGAGTTTTCTGCCTTCTTTAAGATTTTCTGCATCTTATTATCAGAATCATCCGGTTATTAATCTTTCTAAGGATATTTTTAGTGATTTTCTGTACGAGTTTCAGGCCATTCAGAAAGAACTTCATGAGGAAAAAATATTTTGGGAGCTTATTCAAAAACGGAGTGAGCTGATCGGTTTGCTGGTAAGTAAATCTGTGGAAGGTGCATTTAAAGACTTTGAGATATACAATTCAAATCCCATTATTTCTAAGTTCCTACATCTTATTAATGAATATTTTAAAACTGAAAGATCAGTCTCTTTTTACGCAGATAAACTGAATATTTCTGCCAATTATCTGAATATTGTCTGTAAAAAAAATCTCAATGCTTCAGCTTCGTCCCTTATTCAGGATCGTATTTTACTGGAAGCCAAGCGTCTTTTGAAGGTTTCAGAAATGTCTGTAAAAGATATTGTATATGATCTCGGATTCTATGATCATGCAAGCTTTTCAAAGTTTTTTAAGGCCCAAACCGGAATGACTCCATCTCAGTTCAAGGAATAATTTATACAAAACAAGACATGATTGATACACCGGTTTTACCCTGAAGCCGATGTAATTTTGTAATGTTAAAAATTTACAAGATGCAATTTCCATATCAATTAACTGCAAAAGGAAAATATTCCCTGAAAAATGTTCGTCTGGAAACAGGCTTTGAATACGAAAATGAAGAGGTGACAGGAACAAAAACAGGCCTTTTCAGTATTGATATTGAAAACGGAAAAATCCAGGCTGTAAAAGCAAATGATTCGGCTTCCGATGCTATTGATGCTGGAGGGTATCTGATGCTTCCTGCATTCAGGGATATGCATATCCATCTGGATAAAACATTATACGGACTCCCTTGGCAGGCACTTTCCCCGAAAAGAAGGACGGTGAGAGATATGATCGCTTATGAACAGGAAATCATTCCCGAATTATTAAAAACTTCCGTAGAAAGAGCAGAACAGTTAATCAACCTGCTGCAGCATTACGGAACTCATTTTGCGAGAACACACTTCAATATTGATCCTACTTCCGGATTGAAGTCTCTGGAACATCTGGAACAAGCCCTTGAAAATAAAAAAGATTCTTTTAAAGCTGAGCTGGTAGCCTTTCCACAACATGGAATATATTACACAGAATCTGCATCTTTAATGAAAGAAGCGGCAAAGTTAAAAAGTGTAGGCTTTATCGGCGGACTAGACCCTTTGAGTATTGACGGAAGCATTGAAAAAGTAATGGATTTTACAGTTCAGCTTGCTTTGGATCATCATAAAGGGATTGATATTCATTTGCACGAAGCAGGAGAATCCGGAATGAAAACGATCAATTATCTGATCGATAAAACGATTGAAAACCCTGAACTTCAAGGGAAAACTTTTGTAAGCCATGCTTTTGCACTGGCTCACCTTTCGCCAAAAGAAACAGAACAGATTGCAGAAAGACTAGCCCACGGAAAAGTTGGAATAGCTTCTTCTGTTCCTTTTAAAGGGACTGTGATGCCGATTCCGACTTTAAAGAAATATGGAGTCAATGTTTTAATAGGAAATGATAACGTGCAGGATTACTGGAGTACCTTCGGTTCCGGAAATATGCTGCAAAAAGCAAATTTGATTGCAGAACTATACGGTTATGCCACAGAGTATGCGTTATCCAGGGCATTGCAGTTTGCTACTCAAAGTATTCTTCCACTGGATGAAAAGGGAATACAGCAATGGCCTAAAGCGGGTGATGAAGCAGCTATCGTTCTGGCTGATGCCTCATGTTCGGCAGAAGCGGTTTCCAGAATGTCTAAAATAGAAGCCTTGATGAATGACGGGAATCTGTTTTGGAGAAATTAACTGAAAGTATATATATTTTTTATACACTTGTTTTTTGTGAATCAGCCATTGGAGTTTTTCCGGTGGCTTTTTTATGAGTAATAAGAATGAATGATATGAATTTTTATAAGTATTAGATTCAATGAAATTACATATTAAATAAGGTGTTTTCTAGTCAGGATTTGTCAATATTATAGTGTATTTCAGAATTCATACATTCTTAAAATTGATTATTTGATTTTTTTTAATGTTAACATCTCTTAACGCTTAGAAGTCCGGTTATTGATAATTTCGGATAATAAGGTTAAAAAAGCCTCCGGAAAATGTTCCGAAGGCTTTTAATTTGAAATGAAATCTAACTATTATATTGTTCTATAAGTTATAGTTGGTCCATCCTGCGTACCAAGTATCGTTAGCGTCTTTTACAGCACCTCTGTACGTTACCGGTGTAAACCAAGATGTTAATTTAGCATTTGTAAATACTCCTCCTGTTAATAGCGGAGAACCAGCTGCAGGTGAGAAGTTTGGAGTAGTTCCTGCCGGAGCCCATGCACCTGCAAGTTTTACGTCAGCTGTTGAAGCAAGAATTGAGTTCCCTTTAGCATTAAACCAATTGGTAAGATCAGCTAATGTATAATTTGTCGGAGTAGATGTAGAAGGTCCGAATTTTAAAGGAGTTGTGTTTCCTGCTAAAATATTGTTTTCAAAGAATAGTTTGTTACCCACAATATTGTTATCCGTTGGAGTACCTTTTGTAGCATCAATGAATAAACCAACAGGGAATCCTGTAAATACAGAGTTGAATACAGAGATAGAAGAGTTTCTTCTGATCTGTAAAGCATTTTGGAATAATGCGTTGATAGATCCTGGAGCCGAAGAATTGATTGGCCCAATGATCGTCATGTTAGAGAATGTAGCTGATGTCTGAGGATTTAAAGAAGATCCGTTGGCATCATTATCAGATTCAAATGCGTTAGAACCTGAAACGTCTGCTACCTGAGAATCTCTTACCCCAATACCAAACTGAATATTTCCTGAGAATCCGTTATCAGTATCAAAATCATCATCAAGACCTTTGTAAGAGATAAGGTGAGAACAATTTACCGTTCCTCCGAACCACTCAAAACTGTCGTCATTAGCATAAGCAACCTCTACATAATCTACTGTAGTTCCGTTTCCTACACCACCGAAAGTAAGTCCGTTGATCTCTTTATCTGGTAAGAATGCATATCCTGCATATTCTATTCTTACATATTTTAAGATACCACTGTTGTCAGCAGCATTGTTTCCACCGTAAAGTCCAAGACCTTCAGAGTTGTTGATTCCTCCTTCAATCTCTCCAACTCCGTTTGCTCCTCCAAAAGATGCATTGGTAGGTGCATTTCCTAAAATTACTACACCTGCCCAGTCTCCTCTTTTAGGACTTGGTTTTTCTGAAGTGAAGATGATAGGGTTAGCAGCAGTTCCTTCCGCCATGATTTTACTTCCTCTTGTAATGATCAAAGCTCCGTTTTTATCAGCTTCACCTACAATCTTTGTACCTGCTTCGATAGTTAAAGTAGCCCCGTTTGTTACATATACTAATCCTCTTAGCTTATAAATTTTATTAGATTTAAGCGTAAGATTGGAAGTGATTTTTCCTGAAAGAATAAGGTTTTCAGTTTCTCCGTTTCCGTTACCTCCATTTTGAATAATGGTAGGTCCATCTTCTTCTATATTTCTACAAGCGGTAGTTGATACTAGAGCGCCAAGCATTAAAGAATATAAAACGAACTTTTTCATGTTATAAAGAATTAAATTATTTATTAGATTATTTGTTGAGTGAATTAAAAATTATATCCCAGTGTTAAACTGATGTTAGTTCCTGTAAGTCTTTCGATAGCAAGAGCATCTTTGCTGTCATACTTACCGTTGTCGTTCAGATCATGATAGAATTTAGCACGCTGGTTCAGGATATCTGAAACATTCAGCTTAATCTCTCCTTTATTGTTCCATACTTTCTTTGCAAGCTGGAAGTCTAAAAGAGGTCTTGGTGCTTCCCAGATTGGTGGTACCTGATCATTTCCTACATAAAGAATTCTTCTTCCAATCATATTGAACAATACTGTAGAAGACCAACCTGATTTTTCAGTGTCATACTGAAGACTTACATTGACAGTATATGGAGACTGTCCCTGCATTGGTCTGTCAATTTTGGTAGTTTCGTCCGTTACCCTGTTCTTAATTAAAGCAACGTTTCCACCTAATGTAAAGTTTTTAAGAGCACTTACAAAATCCAGTTTTTTTCTGGCTTCCACCTCAATTCCATAAGCATCAGCTTTATCTACGTTAAGGTAATTGAATGTGTTACTGGTTCCTACCCCTGATTGGTTGAAGTATAATTCGATAGGCTTTTTGAAGTTTTTATAGAAACCTGCTACGGATATAATTTCTCCGTTTCTTGGGTAATACTCCCAACGAAGATCGGCACTCGTTATTTTCGTTCTTTCAATAGATTTGTTACCGATTACAGTAGCTCCCAGGTCAAAATCATAATACGCCAGAGGAGAAACCTCTCTGAATTCCGGTCTTACCACAGTTTGTGAACCGGCAAGACGGATATTCATTTTAGGATTTACTTTGAATGTCAGGTTTACAGCAGGTAAGAAATCCGTAACACGTGTGTTGACAAAACGGTCATCACTTTTTTTCGTGCTACCTACCAATTGATCAAAGTTTTCAATTCTTAATCCCCAAACTGCTCTTAACCACGGTGTAAAGTTATTGTCAAACTGTAAATATCCTGCGTTAAGGATTGTGTTGGCAATATATCTGTACTGATTTCCTGCAATCTCATCAAATGTAAATTTACCATTCGTTCCAAAATTTTCAGGATTGAAAATCGTTTCGAAAGGCTGAGAAAGTAATCCCTGATTGAAGTTTTCAAGTCTCACAGAGAATGGCCTTGAGTTGTATATTCTGTCTTTTACCTGGAATAAATACCCCCCTTTGATGGTTTGTTTTTGTCCAAACATTGTAAACGTCTTGGAGATATCCCCACCTGCGTTATATAAATAGTCGCTCAGAGTAGAGTAGAATACACTCCCTGATTTTTGAGAAAGACCATTAGAAATCAATGCTAAATAAGGACTTCCCGGAAGGTTTGTATATTGGTTATACTGCAAACGCTGTAGTAAAGGAATGTATTGATCCAGGATCCCGAAGCTTCCGTACCAGTTTACGGTAAATCCTCCCAGAGCATCAATTTTATGAGTACCGTTAAGGGTTGAGTTATAGAAAGTAGTCTCCTTAAAACCAATTTCCCTTGCTATGATATTGGTCCCGTTGATCGGATCAAATTCAAAATCCTTTCCTGTTCTGAAAGACATGTGGTTCACCGTATTATTGGTGATGATGTTCTTTAAGGAAATTTTATTGTTGTTGTTCAGCTTTAAAGAAAGGTTCAACATCCCTCCTAAAATAATATCATTGCTGTATTTTTCTGTAAAATAATCGAAGTTGGTATCAGCAAGCTGATTGTTGATGGTAAAGAAACGGTTGGTAGATTCGGTTCTTCTTTTGTTGTTACTGTAGTTCAAAACTGCAATTACCCCTAAGTCTTTTCCAAAAAGTTTTGTATTGAAACCTCCGTCAAGCTGTAAACTTAAATTTTCAGGATAACCGATACTGTTGTACCCTAAATTCTTTGTATATCCTTTACCGATTTCTGTTTTCTGAGCCTCATTTAAAATACTGAAAGCATTTTTTGCAGGCATATTGGTTGGAAGCTTTCTGTAACCGTCATCAATTCCTAAAAAGTCCCATTTTCCACCTTTCTGCATATGGAACTCCTGTCCCATAGTAGCTGTATTTCCTCCTACACCTACCTGAGCATTGAAGAAGTTTTTGTTAGGAATATCCTTTGTATTTACCTGGATCAAAGCACCTCCCCATTCACCTGTATATTCAGGAATGAAGGTTTTGTTGATCACAAGGGTTTCGATAACGTTAGCCGGGAAAAGATCAAAAGAAAAGGTTTTTCTGTCCGGCTCTGTACTGGATAACTGAATACCGTTCAGCATCGCCTGGTTATAACGATCGGATAAACCTCTTACTACAATATATTTTCCGTCGAACAAACTCACCCCGGAAACTCTTTTCAGAACTTCCCCTGTGTTTCTGTCCGGACTTCTTTTAATAGCTTCAACACCAATAACCTGAGAAACTACACCGGCATTTTTCTGTAATCCGATGGTAGAGGCTATGGTTTCTTTTCTTGCATTGGATTTGATTACAACTCCCTCGATTTCCTTTTCCTTGGTAGACGGCTTGTCTAAAACGATGTCAAGGTGGGTGTTCCCCTCAGTTTTTATAGTAACTTCACTGATTTCTTTTCTGTTGTATCCGTTGGAACTTACTGTTATAACGTAATTGGTGCCTGGGGAAAGATTGATAGAGTAGTATCCGGAAAGGTCTGTAGTAACCTCCTGGTTATTTACCTTTACCTTTACTCCTTCTATAGGAGTGTTGTCTTTCTCATCCAGTACCCTACCTTCCAGAATCTGACTTTGTGCAAAAGCATAGCCAGCAGAAAACAAGGCAAGTAGCACAATGCTCTTGTGGAGTTGTTTTTTCATTATTACTTCTTTTACTTCTTTTTCAAGGGCAAAATAAAGGCTAAGTTTTTAGGAAAAGTTTAGGAGAATCTTAATTAATTGTGAAGTTTATATTAATGGATGGGATTTGTTACCAGTTGTTGATGTTTGATTTTTATAATCGTATTTTTTTAGTTTATTTTCATTTATTGCTGAAATGTTTGGTTTATATTTATTTTTTGATTACTTTTATTGTTGATTTGTTAATCTATTCCTGTTTTAGTGTTTTTTAATAATTAGTTAACATTTGAGGGATAGATGAAATCAATGGAAATAATTAATTTTGTGGGAATTCTTAAACTAGAAGATGAGCAAAAAAATTCTTTTAATAGACGATGAACTGGACATTTTAGAGATTCTGTCTTACAATTTGGAAAAGGAAGGTTATGATATCTATACCGCTACCAACGGTAATGAAGGTATAGAAAAAGCAAAGGAAATTGTTCCGGACCTTATCCTTTTAGATGTAATGATGCCTGAAAAAGACGGCATTGAAACCTGTCAGGAACTTCGTAAAGTGAAAGAACTTCAAAAAACACTTATTGTTTTCCTTTCTGCAAGAAGCGAAGAGTTTTCTCAGCTGGCAGGCTTCCAGGCAGGGGCCAATGATTATATCGTAAAATTGATCAAACCAAAAATCCTGATCTCCAAAGTAAATGCATTATTACAGTTAACTTCTCAGGTTTCTGATAATGCTAAACTGATCGAAATCGGTGACCTTGTTATTGATAAAGACAATTTCAGAGTTTCCAAAAGCGGACAGCAGTTTCTTCTTCCCAAAAAAGAATTTGACCTGCTTTATCTTTTGGCTTCCAATACTGAAAAAGTTTTCAAAAGAGAAGAGATTTTGGAAAAAGTCTGGGGAAATGATGTGATTGTAGGAGAGAGAACCATCGATGTTCATATCAGAAGACTGAGAGAAAAATTAGGGATCAATACTATTCAGACCTTAAAAGGGATTGGATATAAGCTGATCGTTTAATGATTTAAAAAAATCTTACCTTTACATTTAATCTTTAAAACGTTGTAAAATTGAAATTTTACAGACTTACCCTCGTTGCCTCTTGTCTGCTGACATTGGTAATGCTTTTTCTGGTGGTCATTTTCGACTCCCTGAAAGATATCTATTATGATACCCCTATGTTCAAAACGGGGCTTCTGATTTGTATTGTTCTGATCTTTATTCTCAATTGTGTCGTTCTGGAACTTCTCTTTAATTATTATGGAAGGAAACAGGTGAAGGGGCTTTCCGGGATTCTTCCGCAGGAAATTGTTCATGATCATGATGAAAATATCACCATCAAAGAATTGGGAGAAAGATTTTCTGATCTCAATCAGCAGAAAGTAACGGAAATTGATATGATGAAGGAAATGGAAAGCTACCGTAAAGAATACATCGGAAATGTTTCCCACGAACTGAAAACGCCGTTATTTTCCATTCAGGGATATGTAGAAACTTTAAGAGATGGTGGAGTAGACAACCTGACCATCCGTGATAAATACCTTGAAAGAATTGACCAATCTGTTGAAAGACTTATTGCAATCGTTACAGATCTTGATATGATTAACAGATTAGAAGCAGGAGAAATCAATCTTACCGTTTCAAAATTTGATGTCAATCTTCTGATCAAGGAAATTTTTGATCTGCTCGATCTTGAAGCAGAAAAACGAAATACAACATTACAGATCCAGACACTGCATCCTCAGATTTTCGTGGAAGCGGATAAACAGAAGATTTCTCAGGTTTTTATTAACCTTATTTCCAATGCAATCCATTATGCCAACAGACAGGAAGCAAAAGTGATTGTAAAGACAAGTATCTTAAAAAATAAAGTGTTGATAGAGGTCATAGACAACGGAATGGGAATCAAATCTGAAATCCTTCCGAGAATTTTCGAAAGGTTCTACCGTGTGGAAACCAGCAGAAGCAGAAGAGAAGGCGGTTCCGGACTGGGATTAGCCATCGTAAAACATATCCTTGAAGCTCATAACGAAAACATTACCGTAGAAAGTGTTTATCTTGAAGGAACAAAGTTCAGTTTTATGCTTGAAAAAAGTAAATAATTCCGGCAAAATGTAAGAAAAAAAAATATTTTAAAAAATCCTGAAATATTTTTTTGTCACATGTCATTTATTATATATTTGCAACAGAGATTTATCATAATTATAAAGGCAAAAAGTAATTTAAGAAACTGATATGGTTTACAAAATCCGCGTAATATTAGATGCGAAAGAGGATATTTTCCGTGATATTGAAGTTAAGGGAAAACAAACGTTATGGAATTTACATTTAGGAATTAAAAGTGCATTCAGTCTGCAGGGAGATGAGCTTTCTACTTTTAATCTGTTGGAAGAGGACGGAACAATCGTAAAAAGTGTCCCATTGGAAGATATGAGCGATGATGGTGATGGCGAAATTATGTCAGATGTATACATTGATGAAGCTTTTGAAGGAAAAGGAGACAAAGCACAGTTCCAATATGGGCTTCTAGATCTTTGGGAATTCTTCTGTGAGCTTATTGAAGTAATTGATGAAACAAAAGGAGTTAATTATCCGATCACCGTATACAGATTTGGAAATGTTCCTTTAAAGGCTCCTAGCAAAAACGGAAATGCCGGAGGTTCTAAAAAGAAATCTGCAATGCCGTTGGTAGATGACGAATTTGGTTTCGATGACGATTTCGGAGCAGGAGGAAATTTCTCAGATGAAGACGATAACTTCGATGATGAGGAAGAAGAAGACTACAATGATGATGTCTTTGATGATGAGGATGACAATGATGATGAAAGATAGGCAATAAAATATATAGGCCCCGGGTTACAACCCAGGGCTTTTTTTTGCAAAAAGATAAAATGGCGAAAAGGCAAAGAAATGAATGGAGCCAATTTGTAAATAAGCTTCTTCTTCGCCTTTTCAGCTTTCTTCGCCATTTGAATATATCATATATCCATTTAGAAATTTACACTTTTACCTTTTCACTCTTTAACGATTTCACCTTTTTACTCTTCACTCCTTTTCCTCCCAAAAAACAATCCTTACTTTTGTTAAAAATAGATTAATGAAAAAATTAATTTTATTAGCTGTAATTGGTCTGGGAATTGTTTCCTGTACCACTCAAAAAAATACCCGGAAGATGACAGAACTGCCAAAAGAATGGAAACACACCACTAATATATATGAAGTAAATATCAGACAATACACTCAGGAGGGAACCTTCAAAGCATTTGCAAAAGAAATGCCCCGTCTGAAATCTATGGGGGTCAAAACCCTTTGGTTTATGCCTATTACGCCAATTGCCCAGCAGAATAAAAAAGGAAGTATGGGGAGCCCATATGCAGCGGCAGATTATACTTCTGTAAATCCTGAATTCGGAACTTTACAGGATTTTAAAGACCTGGTGACTGAAGCTCACAGATTAGGGTTCAAGGTGATTATCGACTGGGTAGCCAATCATACCGGCTGGGATCATGTCTGGACAAAGACACATCCTGAGTTTTACCTGAAAGATCCGGATGGTAAATTCCATATCGCTTCAGGAATGGATGATATTATCGAACTTGATTATAAGAATCAGGAGATGCGCAGGGCAATGATTGATGCCATGAAGTTCTGGGTAACGGAAGCTAATATTGATGGTTTCAGATGTGATCTTGCTTCATGGGTAGAAGTAGATTTTTGGGAGCAGGCACGTCCTGAAGTGGAAAAAATAAAACCTCTTTTCTGGCTGGGTGAATTTGACGAACTGGAAAGCCCTGAATACGGAAAAGTTTTTGATGCCAGCTATTCATGGAAATGGATGCACAAATCTGCCGATTACTACAAGAAAAATGAGCCTCTTCAGGAATTAAAAGATTTATTGGTGCAATATTCCAATATCGGAGATTCTTCAATGAGAGCGTGGTTTACTACGAATCATGATGAAAATTCATGGAACGGAACCGAATATGAAAAATATGGGGTAATCACAAAACCCATGGCTGTTTTTTCCGCAACATGGAACGGAGTTCCTTTATTATATTCAGGCCAGGAACTTCCAAATATGAAGAGACTTGAATTTTTTGAAAAAGATGTGATCAAATGGACCAATACCTATCAGGCCGCAGGTTTTTATAAGACATTACTGGATTTAAAATCTTCAAACCCTGCTTTAAGAGGCGGAGATCCCAATGTAACCACTTATCTGCTGAATACTTCGGCAAATGATAAAATTCTGGCTTATATAAGAAAAAATGGAAAAGATGAAGTACTGGTGGTTCTCAATATGTCAAAAGAACCTGTCAGCTTTACCATTGAAGATGAGAACCTGTCCGGAACTTTCAAAAATGTTTTTGATAAGACAAGAAGAGATTTCAACAGCGGAAAAGATTTCAATTTCAACGTTTCAGATTACGCTGTATTTGAAAAATGAGAACTGAAGCCACTGAAAAGCTGGCTCAGGCTGTAAAATCTTAACAATAATTTTTAAATGGAACTTAATTTCCCTTCGCCGGAGGGGCGTCGAAGTCTATGATTTTGACGGGGTGGTTTACACGGTTCCCGCTAAAATAATCCGAGAACTAAACAATGAACAAACAGGAAATAATCAATATCGTTAAAGCAAAAATAGCGGATAAAATCAGTTATTTTGAAAATCTCATTGCGGAAACGCGTGCTTCCAATAACGATACAAAAAGCTCTATGGGGGACAAATATGAAACCGGAAGAGAAATGCTTCAGCAGGAAATCAATAACCTGCAGAGACAGCTTAATGAAGCCTTAAATCAGCAGGCTGTTTTACAGAAAATATCCATAGAAACTTGTGATAAAGTGCAGACGGGAGCTTTAGTGAAAACAAATAAAGGCTTATTTTATATTGCGGTATCTGTAGGCGAAATTATTTCAGATCACCAAAAAATAATGACGGTTTCTGCGGAATCTCCACTGGTGAAAGCTATGTTAGGTAAAAAATCTGCAGAAGTATTTGTTGTAAATGATATTAACCAGAATATTGTAAATATCTGGTAATTTATTAGGATGAAAATAGCAGTTTGAAGTGAAAACTCATTATTTCGAACAAGGAAAAGAACTTTTGCTTCCTTTTACGGTTAATTATCGTTAAAAAAATAAGAAATTTTTTGAGATAATGTGATGAATTTTTGAGCTGGATTTATGGAAATAAGGTGAATTTAAAGAGTAATATTAATAAATTTTTATTGTTAAAAATTTAAATTAATCTAAGTGTTTTAACAGGCTTTTTTTTTGCTAATAAGAATTTTTTAATTTATTTTTTTTGTGTCAATTGTAGTATTTGATTGAATGTTTTTTAATTTTTTTATTTAAAAATTGAATATTTAATAAAATTTTCTGATTATTTTGTTAATTATGTTATTTTGATTGTTATATTTGGATTGATAACACACCAAAATAATATTGTTTATGAAAAACAAATTGACTCTCATGATTTTTGTTCCGCTTTTGGTAAGTGGAATTTCTCTTCAGGCCCAAAAATATGTTGGGCAAAGAATAAACAGTGAAGACGGAAGATCATCACTGATTATCTTCAATCCCGGAGCTGCCGCTAAAGATGTAGCCTTATCTGATAATGAAAGATTCTTTTCAGAGGTTTTAAACCTTCCTGCCGGATCAAAAATGGTGAAAACCGAATCTGCCAAACTTTTCAGCGACTTCTCTGATGAGAGGTACCAGCTTTATCACAACGGAATTAAGGTTGAATTTGCCAGATATACCCTGCATTACATAAAAGGCAGCCTGGTAAGTATGAATGGCGAAATGTACGATACTTCTGATGTCAATACCCAGGCCGATGTTTCCGAATCTGAAGCCCTTCAGAAAGCCATGAAATATATAGGAGCAAAAACGCTGATGACCAATACCGGGTATGGAAGAGAAATTGGATATCAGCCTAAAGGAGAATTGGTTTTAATTCCCGTCGAGGCTGCCAACGGAAAGTTCAGGCTTCTCTTATCCTATAAATTCGATATTTTTTCAGCAGAACCTTTTTTAAGATCCAATGTATATGTAGATGCAAAATCAGGGGCAGTGCTGCTTAACGATCCTATCATGAAGCATGCCAATGAGAATGCTCATGGAAATGAAGTACATAATCATTCTGTGATAGGTGCCGAAAATAAATCAAAAGAAGACTTTAGGTCTATTTTTGTTGCCGGAAGTGCCGAAACAAGGTACAGCGGAACAAAATCTATTGAAACCACCCTTCTCAACGGAAAATATGTTTTAAGAGACAATACAAGAGGAGGAGGTGTCAATACATATAACAACGGGAATAGAGCATATACCAACCTTGTAAATACAGATATTACAGACACTGATAACAACTGGACAGCGGCAGAGCATAATTCCAGCGGCAACGATGTAGGACTTGACGTGCATTGGGGAGTGGAAAAAACATATGATTATTTCAAAAATACATTCAACAGAAACAGTTATGATAACCAGGGAGCTGTTCTCAATAGCTATATCCATGTGTCAAGTTCCTGGGAAAATGCAGCCTGGATCGGAACTGCAATGGTGTATGGTGATGGTGCAACCACTTTTAAACCGCTCGTTGCCTTTGACGTTACAGCCCATGAGCTGGGGCATGCCGTGTGCGGATCTACAGCCCAGCTGGCCTATCAGAGAGAATCAGGTGCTATGAACGAAGGGTTTTCCGATATCTGGGGAGCGGTAGTTGAAAATGCATATGCCCCGGAAAAACAAAACTTTTTAATTGGAGAAGAGATTACAAAAGTATCACCGAACTATCTGAGATCCATGAGTAATCCAAACTCAGGTCTGTCCAAACAGCCGGATACTTATAAAGGTACCTACTGGAAAGACGTAAGTACTACAGGGTGTGTTACGCCTAGCCAGCAACAGAACGACTATTGCGGAGTTCATACCAACAGCGGCGTTCTAAACTTCTGGTTCTATCTTTTAGTAACCGGAGGTACCGGAACGAATGATATAGGAAATAATTATAATGTTACCGGGATAGGATTTGAAAAAGCAGCAAAAATAGCTTACAGATTAGAAACCTCCTATCTTACAGCCAATTCTAATTATACGAATGCCATGACCTATGGAATTCAAACGGCAAAAGATCTTTTTGGAGCAGATTCTGCGGAACATAAAGCTACTCAGAATGCATTTTATGCAGTAGGTTTAGGAACTGCCTATTCAGGAGGAACTCCGGTTACGGATACTCAGGCGCCTACAGCACCTCAATTGGCAGCGTCAGGGACAACCCAGAACTCCACGTCACTTTCATGGAGCGGATCTACTGATAATGTAGCGGTAACAGGCTATGACGTGTATAGAGGAACAAGCCTTCTCGGATCTACGACTTCCACAACTTATACGGCAACAGGACTTACTCCGGCAACTACATACAGCTTCACTGTTAAAGCGAAAGATGCGGCAGGAAATATTTCAGCAGCAAGTAATGAAGTGAGTGTAACGACCCAGCCGGGTACGGCTGCCACTTATTGCTCGGCTTCTGCAAACTCTACCGCGGATGAACGAATCAGTAATGTGAAATTTGCTGACATCAATAATGCCTCAACGGGTACCACAGGATATGAGAATTTCACCTCCGTTATTGGAAATGTCGTAAAAGGAACTTCTTACACAATGACCATAACACCATCATGGACTTCTACAAAATATAGTGAAGGATATGCTGTATACATTGATTATAACGGTGATGGCGACTTTACAGACAGTGGAGAACTGGCCTGGTCAAAAACGGCAAGTACAACTTCTCCTGTATCCGGTAGTATAACCATTCCAAGTACTGCTGTTACGGGAAATACAAGAATGAGAGTCATAATGAGATATAACACGGTACCTTCCTCATCATGCGGAACATTTGATTACGGACAGGTAGAAGATTATACATTAAAAATAGCTTCTGCAGGCACTATGAACTCAATATTTGCCGAATCTTCTGTAAATGGAAATAATGCAATCAGTGTGTATCCTAATCCGGTAAAAGATGTGATTAAGATTAAATCCGGTTCCGGGACAGAATTTAAATATCAGCTTACTGATGCCCGTGGAAGTGTAGTGCTTTCCGGAGAAACAAAATCTCAATCTATCAACGTTGAATCATTGCTTCAAGGAGTATATGTACTGTCATTGGACAATGGAAAAGAGAAAATGATTCAGAAAATTATTAAGAATTAATCATTGATTTTTATAGGATCCTACAGGATTCAATAAGAAAATAATAATAGTAAACAGCTGTGGAAATAATTTTCACAGCTGTTTTTTTATGATCTATGATAACTCAAAATCGGTTAGTTTTTTCTAAATTTGAACCATTAAAACCCGCTTTTAAAAATGCAGAACTACCTAGACCTTTTACAGCATATCCTAGACAATGGAACAGATAAAACCGACAGAACCGGAACCGGAACAAGAAGTGTATTCGGATATCAGTTGAGATATGATCTGTCAAAAGGATTTCCATTAGTGACTACTAAAAAAGTGCATTTGAAATCGATTATTTATGAACTGCTTTGGTTCCTGAAAGGAGAAACAAATATCAAATACCTTACGGATAACGGAGTAAGCATATGGGATGAATGGGCAGATGAAAACGGAGATTTAGGACCGGTATATGGCGCGCAGTGGAGAAGCTGGAATGGTGCTGATGGAAAAGTAGTGGACCAAATTACAGAAGTGATTGACCAGATTAAAAAAAATCCTGATTCCAGAAGATTAATTGTATCCGCATGGAACGTAGCAGAGATCCCGAATATGGCTTTGGCGCCTTGCCACGCATTGTTTCAGTTCTATGTGGCAGATGGTAAGTTATCTTTACAACTTTATCAGAGAAGCGCAGATGTTTTTCTTGGAGTTCCGTTCAATATTGCGAGCTATGCATTGTTACTGATGATGGTAGCACAGGTTTGTGATCTGGAAGTTGGAGATTATGTGCATAGTTTCGGAGATGTACATATTTATAATAACCATTTTGAACAGGTAAACAGACAGCTTTCAAGAGAGCCGAGACCACTTCCTACAATGAGACTGAACTCTGACGTTAAAAATATTTTCGATTTCAATTTTGATGATTTTACGTTGGAAAATTATGATCCGCATCCGGGAATTAAAGCTCCTGTGGCTATCTAACCCACTATATATTTTTTAGCGATTATTTAAATGAGACTGATCCCCGGAAAATTCATCTTTATGTATATTGAGGATAAGATTTCATCATAAAACCGGAAAAATGATCCTCACAAAATAGGTGTCAGGTAAAATTACTTTAGTACAAAAAACTTAAGTACTCTTTATTTATCAATTGTTTCTGAAATAAGTTATAAATTTGAAAGAAGAACCATTCCTGCTTAATGAGGTTTTGGGTGTCTTAAATTTTCAAATCTTATCACAACAAAATCATGAAGTATTTAAAAATAAATATTGAAGAAAATGCAGATATTGAAGTATTGAAAAATGCAGTGCTTCAGTTGAAAGGTGTAGCTTCAGCGGAAGTTATTGATGATGAAAACCCCGAAAGTGAGCTGAAAAAAGCTTTTGCCAAAACAAAAGAACAGCTGAAAAAAGGAGATTACGAAACCCTGGTTAATGATATTTTCGATATCATCATTAAGAAATAAATCTAAAAAAATATTAAAGCATAGAAATGAAAAAAGCCATTTTATCAATTGCTATACTTGGAATTTTATTTTCCGCAAACGTATCAGCACAAACCGAAACTTCAGGAAGAGAAAAAATATACAGGGCTGCTCATACCAAAGTGACGGAACTTAAACATACCAAGCTTAAAGTAAATTTTGATTATCAGAAAGAGCAGATGAATGGAGAAGAATGGCTTACCGCTTCACCTTACTTTTATCCGACAAACGAATTGACACTGGATGCAAAAGGAATGTTGGTTCACGAAGTCGCTCTTGATAACAATGGTAAAAGAACACCTTTAAAATACGACTATAAAAATGACATCCTGAAAATCAGCTTAGATAAAACCTATCAGAAAAATCAGGATTACACCATATATATCAAATATACATCCCGTCCGAACGAAGTAAAGCAACAGGGTAGTATGGCAATCAATGATGCTAAAGGACTGTACTTCATCAATGCGCAGGGAACAGATCCAGATATGCCTACACAGATTTGGACACAGGGAGAAACAGAATCATCTTCTGCATGGTTTCCAACCATTGATAAACCCAACCAAAAGACTACCCAGGAAATCTACATGACGGTTCCCGACAAATATGTGACGCTTTCAAACGGTATTCTGAAAGACTCTCAGAAAGAATCCAACGGTCTCAGAACCGATCACTGGGTAATGGATAAAAGACATTCCACTTATCTTTTCTTCATGGGAGTAGGAGAATATGCCATTGTAAAAGACAAATGGAAAAATATTCCGGTCGATTATTATATCGAAAAAGAATATGAGCCTTATGCAAAGCAGATCTATGGAAACACTCCGGAAATGATCGAATTTTTCTCCAAAAAGATGAACTATGATTATCCTTGGGCAAAATACGCTCAGATTTCAGGGAGAGATTATGTGAGCGGTGCTATGGAGAATACTACAGCAACACTCCATGGAAGTGATATCCTTCAGAAACCGGGACAGCTTATTGACGAAAATAAATGGGAAGACACCATTGCCCATGAGCTATTTCATCATTGGTTTGGAGATCTGGTTACGGCAGAAAGTTGGAGTAATCTGACGGTAAACGAATCTTTCGCTAATTATTCCGAATACCTTTGGAATGAATACAAATACAGTAAAGACCAGGCGGATTATCACCTGATGAGCGATGTGAATCTGTATATCCACAACCCGTCTGATTTTAAGAAAGATCTGGTGAGATTCGATTATAATTCCCGTGAAGATGTTTTCGATCTGGTAACATATCAGAAAGGCGGTGGAATTTTAAATATGCTGAGAAATTATCTCGGAGATGATGCGTTCTTTGCCGGAATGAATGATTATCTGAAAACGAATGAATATCAGAATGCAGAAGCGCATCAGCTGAGATTGTCATTCGAAAAAGTTTCGGGAAAAGACTTGAACTGGTTCTTCAATCAGTGGTATTTCGGAAGCGGAAACCCTAAGATCAATTATTCATTTACATTTGAACCTGTAAAAAAACAAGTGGTAGTAACCATTAATCAAACTCAGGATCTGCCATTTGAATTTCCTTTGGCGATTGATGTATATGATAATGGGAAACCTAAAAGATATAATGTCTGGGTAAATGCCGAAGGGAAAAATACTTTCAGTTTTGATGTTTCTAAGACACCTGATCTGGTAAATATCAATGCAGACGGAGTTTTACTGGCAGATATCACAGATACCAAAACTCCGGAACAGAATCTGATGCAGTTTACGAACTCAAAAGAATTCAAAAGCAGATATAATGCTTTAACAGGAATAAAAGATCAGACTGGGAAAAGCCCTGCAGTGACGAAATTATTAGCAGCCGCCTTGAAAGATCCGTTTTTCAGAGTAAGAATAAAAGCATTGGAATTAACAGATCTTACTAACCCTGAACAGATGAAAGCCTTAGGGGCAGATGTTGAGAAAATAGCTTCCAATGATCCTAAAACATTAACTCAGGCTGCAGCGATCTCTGCCTTAGCAAAAACAAAAGACAAAAAATACCTTCCTATTTTTGAAAAGGGAGTCAATGCTGTTTCTAATGCTGTTAAAGGGAGTTCTTTAAGTGCACTTCTTACTATTGATCCGTCAAGAGCTAACGCATTGGCAGATAAGATCGATTTAAAAGGGGCATCAGATGAATTACAGGCACAGTTACTTCCAATCATCGTAAAGAATAGAGTGGTCTCTCAAATGGAAAATATCACTCCTCTTGCAGCATTTTATCCGTTCATTAAATTCCAGAATCCGGAATTAGGAAAAGCAGCGGAAGAAGGTTTTAACTGGATTATGACCTCCGATAATATAAAAGCTACAGAAAGTCTTGCCAAGATAACAGGATATGCTAAAAATCAGATGGGAGATAATCCGCAGGCTAAAATGATGATGGTGCAGATGTTGAAAGATGGTCTTGCCAAGAAAATGGAACTCTTAAAACAAAATCCACAGAAAGCGGCAAGTATCAATAAACAGATTGATGCATTGAATAAAGCGATTGAAAATTATAAATAGAATTTTCTTACAGATAAATAAACCCCGGCATTGCCATTGGCAATGCCGGGGTTTTTGCTGATAGGGATTGAAACTTTTACTTCTTCTTAAGTATTCCGAAGATTTTTATTAAAACCCCGTTCAAATTCATACATGTTTTAATAATAGTGCAAAAATCAGTATTTTTTACCGCTGTTTTTTATATTATCTTTCATAAATTCGTTTAAAATTTGGAAAATTATGAGTTTTGGAATTGAGGCAGCGAGCTATTATGTGCCTTCTTTGTATTTGGAAATTAAAGAATTAGCAGAAAAAAGAGGCATAGAGCCCGCAAAACTGGAGAAGGGGTTAGGACTTCATAAAATGGGACTTCCCGATGTACATGAAGATGCTGCTACTTTTGCGGCGGAAGCATTATTAAGATTGATCAAAGATTATGGTATCAATCCTAAAGAAATTGCAAGAGTTTATCTGGGAACTGAGAGTGCCGTGGATGCAGCAAAACCTACAGCTTCTTATGCCATACAAATGGTTGAAAAAATCTTGGAAGGCGAATTTGGCGAAAGATGTTTTAAAAACTGTGACGTTCTGGACATGACCTTTGCATGCGTTGGAGCCGTAGATGCCTTGCATAATGCGTTGGATTTTGTAAGGGTGAATCCTGAAAAAAAAGCAGTAGTAATCGCCAGCGATTATGCTAAATATGAACTGGCTTCCTCTGGAGAATATACACAAGGTGGTGGTGCGGTTGCTCTGCTGGTTTCATCAAAACCGGATCTTCTTGAAATAGAAAATAACTGGGGAGTAGCAACAGAAAGTGTTTTTGATTTCTTTAAACCGAGAAGGT
The DNA here is from genome assembly GCF_011752975.1 of Chryseobacterium sp. Tr-659. Classification (GTDB taxonomy): domain Bacteria; phylum Bacteroidota; class Bacteroidia; order Flavobacteriales; family Weeksellaceae; genus Chryseobacterium. The sequence continues at coordinate 751,526 of NZ_VWWP01000001.1, forward strand.
CTTATAAAAAAGAAGAGTTGAATGGAGCCCCTGAAACTTATCCTGAAAAGATTGAGATCTTTACAGACGAACCTGTTTTCGATGGCCAGTATTCCAATCAGTGTTATCAGGACAGAATCAAAGAGGCTTATCATCACTATAAAGAAGTAACAGGACAGGAGAAACCTTATGAAAAATGGAAGTATATTATTTTTCACCTTCCTTATGCATTTCACGGGAAAAGAGTTTTTACTGAAATTTACAGCCTGGAAAATCATCTTCCTTATGAAACTGCAGATGAACAAAAAGCTGTGGCGAAATCTGAAGATTATCTTAAGCTGATTAATGATAAAATAGAAAAGACACAAAGAGCTTCTTCAGAAATAGGTAATATGTATACAGCTTCCATTTTTATGGCATTTCTTTCCGCTTTGCAGACTTCTTTCAATGAGAATGAAGAGCTGACAGGTAAAGAAATAGGATTTGTGGGGTATGGAAGTGGATCAAAATCAAAGGTTTTTGCGGGGAAAGTTTCTCAAAACTGGAAAGATGTAGCTGAAAAATGGAATGTATTCGAAAATTTAAATAATAGAATGGCTGTAGACTTTGAAACGTATGAGAAACTCCACAGAAAACAACTGGAAAAGTCTGTAAACTCTGAATATAATGGATTTGGATTAATTTCAATAGAAACAGGAAATCCTGTTTTAAACGGAGCCAGATATTATAATTACCAGAAATAAATTTTAATATATAAAATTATAATAAAGCACCCCAAATATTGGGGTGCTTTATTTTTTTAATGTTTTTTGTAGTTAAAATTTGTTTATTTTTTATCATTTTGTTGATTTTAATATGAAATTGAACTATTTTATTTTGGATATTATTAATTTAAAATTTTTGTTTTGTTAATTTTTTTTGCTGTTTTTTTTAATAAAGTGAAACCATCTGAATTTTTTTTCACTTGTTAAAATTCTATTAAATTTTTATAGCGATTTAAATTTTAAATCGGTAAAAATAAATCACTTTTTAATGTGATGTTTATTGTAATGATTGGTGAAATAAATGTATTTTAAAGTGCTGTTTTACAATGTTTTGTGTGTTGATGCTGTTAAGAATTATTAACATATTTGTGATCAGGATATATTAAAATATGTTAATATGAATGTAAAATTATATGTATTGAGTGCAGGGGTTATGTTCTTTTTTGGGCAGACTGTCTTTGCACAGAAAGTAAAAAAGGATACTATTTCTAAAATTGATGAAGTAGTGGTTACAGGGTATCGTGATAAGAAAACCGATGAAATAAATCAAGCTCAATCCGTTATAAGCGGTGATGAGCTGAAGCAGCTATCTAATACATTATCATTAGTCAATATGATGCAGGGGAAAGCTCCGGGGGTTTTAGTGCAGACATTGAGTGGCCAGCCTGGAAGCTCAGGGGCTATTACCATCCGAGGATTTTCCAATTTTTCTAATACAGGGGCTTTAGTTGTTATAGATGGGCAATACTCATCCTTTGCACAATTAAATGCTTTAAATCCAAGCGATGTAGAATCTCAGGTAATACTTAAAGACGCTGCGGCAACTGCTCAGTATGGATCAAGAGCCGCTGCAGGAGTTATAGTAGTCACAACAAAGAGAGGAGCCAGAGGAAATACTAAGTATAGCTTTGCTTCAAGATTTGGTACTTCATGGAAGGTTTCAGATAAGGAAATGAATTTTGAAATGATGGATGCTGGTCAGAAATTAGCATGGGAAAACAAAATATCCCCTTTAGTTGGAAATCCATCAAGGTCTGATGAAGAAATCAGAAGACTCACGCTGCTCAATCATGATTGGGAAAAAGATATCTTGAAAAACTCTAGTGAAGAGACTTATTTTTTTACAGCAAGTGGCGGAACTGATAGAAGTTTATTTTATTATTCATTAGGATATGACAGTAATTCAGGAATTGTGCAATATTTGAATGCACTAAAAAGATATACGGCAAGGTTTAATTTTGAAAATCAATTAAACGATCATATCAAAATTGGTTTAAATGCTTCTTTACAATACCAAAAAACCCAAAATCAAAGAGATTTGAACAATGGACAAAATCCTTTTGGTTTTATGTATAGAGCTAATGCTTACGAACCTGTTTATTTGGCTAATGGATCATTTAACCCTACTAATGTAGGATTTCCTGTTCTGGAAGCTCTTCAAAGGAATACAGCAGCTAATAGTAATCTCAGGTTAAATGGAAATATTTTTGGGGAGTATAAGTTCACGAACTGGCTAAAGTTTAGGTCTTCTTTTTACAATACTTTTGCCCAGTTGAAAGGCAAAACAGTGATGCAGCCCGGTTCTTTTCTCGATGTTATTTTAGGATATAACGGACAAGTAAGTGAGAGTAATAGCGATTTATATTATTTTACAGCTAATCAGAGATTGGATTTTGACAGAAAATTTGGAAAGCATAAGATAAGCGCAACAGCATTTTATGAATACAGTAGTGAAAATACAAATTCTTTAAGTGCAATAGGACAAAATTACAGAACTCCGGGTCTTGATATTTTAAGTAATATGGTTACTCCAAATGCAGTAGCTGGTTCAAGGACTCAAACCAGAAGAACTGCCCTGGCTTTGTTAGCGGATTATAATTATGATTTGAGATATTTAGTAAGTGCATCTGTAAGGAGAGATGGTAGTTCAAGATTCGGATTAGATAATCAGTTTGGGATATTCTGGAGTGCCAGTGCTGCGTGGAATATAGCAAAAGAGCCTTTTATGAATATACCCAATTTGCAGGCATTGAAACTAAGAGCATCTTATGGTATTGCAGGAAATGATGCTCCGCTCCCTGATTATGTAAATCAGCCCTATGTAGGATTTGGCTTATATGGCCCAAGCGCCACAACTTTTGTACCTGCCACTATAGGGTATAAACAGTTAGAATGGGAAAAAGTAAAAATTACAAATCTTGGTCTTGATTTTAATTATGATAATAGATTTAGAGGATCAGTAGAATACTTTATTAACAAAAGAAGTGATTTTTTACAACTAATCCCTAACGCAACAGTACAAGGAGGTTATACGGTCTATAATAATGCGGGTGATATGGAAAATAAAGGGGTAGAGGTAGATCTTTCAGCAGATATTATCAGAAAAAAAGATTGGAGCTTCCAATTAAGAGGAAATATTTCCCAAGTTGAAAATAAAATTTTAGCATTAAGACCCGGAGAGACTTCCAGAAATATTGGAAATAATAATAAACTTGAAGTGGGAGAAATGCCTTTTTATTTTAGAATGGTAAGGTCAGCAGGAATAAACCCGGCTACAGGAGAAGCTTTATATTATACAACCCGTACCACCGCAAATCCTGGAGAGACATTTTATGATCTGCCTGGTGGAAGAGCTACCAACTTTTATTCTTCGCTTGATATTCAGGATATCAAAGATAAGTCTCCATTTCCAAAATATTTTGGAGGCTTTGGAGCCACCTTTACCTATAAAAGTTTTGATATAACAGCCGATTTCACGTATAAGTTTGGAGCATACTCTGTAAATAACGAAGCGCTGAATATGCTTGATCCTTCACAATATAATTACAATAAACGGGTTGATGCAGTAAATTACTGGCAAAATCCGGGTGATACAAATGTATTGCCTAAACCTAACCCAAATGGTATTTGGATGACAGATTACTTTTTGCAGAAAACGGATTATATAAGGTTTAGAAGTTTAAATGTCGGATATACTTTTGATAAAAATTTCCTGGGTGAGAAAATTCCATTAAGCTCAATAAGAGTGTACGCACAGGCCCAAAACTTATTTATATGGACTAAATATGAGGGAGATCCTGAAGTTGCGGTAGGATCAGGGGAAGGAAATACGGCTGTACCCGGTTCCTATACTTTATATACATATCCAACTCAAAAGAATGTCAGTGTAGGTATTGAATTACAATTTTAAATTTTAAATCAATTAGAAAATGAAAAATAAAGCAATAAAATTAAGCATATTAGGCCTTCTGTCATTAGGTGTTCTTTTCTCTTGTGAAAGAGAGCTGGAGCAGAAATCTTTTAGCCAGATACCGCTTGATGAGGCTATGACTTCTGAATCTAACTTTTCACAAGCAATTAATGGAGCGTATTCCGCTATAAAAGGATCTGGATACTTTTCGGTAGATACAGGAAATCAGCTTATAATCCCGGATTTAACTACAGATAATTTAATATATAATCCTGAAGGTAGAGGATCTAACTTTACAGCTTATAACTGGAGCTTTTCATCTAATAATTCTTCAGTAACGGGGTTGTTTATACAAGCTTATTTCGTTATATCCAGGGCCAATATGCCGTTAAAATATATTAATAACCTTCCTATGGGTAATTTTAGAAATAATATTGAAGCGCATGCCCGTGCTGTAAGAGCTGCTGCTCATTTTGATTTGGTACGGGCGTATTGTAAAATTCCTACACAATCAGCAGATGCAAATGCCTCTTTAGGGATTCCTTATATTACTGAGTTTAATCCTTTGGAGAATAATACGATAAGAAATTTAACCGTAGCTCAGGTATATGATAACATTATAAGTGATTTGAATTTTGCTGTTAACAATATTACCGACAGTTCAGACAAATCCAAATTTTCCAAGGCTGCCATTTATGGGTTGCTATCAAGGGTATATTTGTATAAAGGAGACTATAATAATGCCGTCTTAGCAGGAAATTCTAGTATTTCTTTATCATCGAGTGTAGGCTCAATAACCAATTTCCCCAATATCTGGTCCTCGAATAATACGGATGGAGTCCTTTTTAAAGTATTAAATTCTGCTCAGGAAGCTGTCACAGTTGGGGTTGCTTTTCAGCAAGGCGCATCTCCAACAGGTGGGAATATAAGATCCGAATATGTTGTTCCAAGATCATTGAATGATTTATATATTCCAACTGATATTAGAAAAGAGTCATATATAAGAACAAGTGCATATCAAGGGGTACAGAGAAATAATGTTATTAAATGGGCTTTTAATATTGCTGGAGCAACGCCTTTAAACGTGGTAGAGGTAAAGTACCTAAGAACAGCTGAAGTATATTTAAATGTTGCTGAAGCAGCTTATAAATTAGGTAATGAAGTTTTAGCCAATACATTATTGAATAATTTAAAAGCCCAAAGGTATTCTGCCTATCTGCCTTCAATTCTTACAGGAACCAATCTATGGAATGAAATTATGCTCCAAAGAAGGCTTGAATTGGCTTTTGAAAATGATAGATATTATACTTTTAAAAGACTAGGTCTTACAATGCAGAGAACAGGTGAAGGGGCTAATATAAATGGAACAGGAACTCCTTCGGTAATTCAGACAATTTTGCCAAATGACACGAGATGGCAGTGGCCGATTCCACAAGCCACAATTAATATCACACCAGCATTTCAACAAAATCCAGGATATTAATTATGATAATTATTTAGGTAATTATTACAAGAAAAATAGAGTTAGAACTTGGTTTTCAATATTATATTCAGAATTATAATGTATTAATAAAGTTTCCAGCATAATAACAAAAAGACGGTCTCCAAGACCGTCTTTTTGTTATTATACACTTCGTTTGTTATGTGAATTTTAAGAAAAACACACTTATTTTTCATTTTTTTTATCGAAATCAAGTATGTGTTTATTTTATATTTTTCATTGATTGATTTACATTAGTTTGTTTTTTATAGTCAAATTTTGTTTATTTTTTTATCATTTTGTTTGTTTTTTATGTAAAATTAAAATATTTTATTTTGGATATTATTAGTTAAAAAATTTCATTTTATTAATTTTTTTTACTGTTTTTTAAAAAAAAGTGAAACGATTTGATTTTTTTTTATTTATAAAATTTCTATAAAAATTTTTTTTTAATTGAATTTTTTAATTAAAAAGAATAAATCCCATTTTAGTCTAACATTCACTTTTGTAATTAGTGAAATATATATAGTTTAACGTGTTGTTTTATAGTGGTTTGTGGGTTGATTTTATTAAGGATTATTAACATATTTGTTGCTGGAATATATTAAAATTTGTTAATATGAATGTAAAATTATATGTATTGAGTGCCGGAGCTATGTTCTTTCTAGGACAGACGGCTTTTGCTCAGAAAGTGAAAAAGGATACGGCGGAAGTGAAGGGTATTGATGAGGTTGTAGTTCTTGGTTATAGAAATACAACTAAGAAAACAGCTTCTACGTCAGTGGCAACAATTGATAGTAAAACAATAGAAAACAGGCCTAATTCAAATGTTATGAATATTGTTCAAGGACAGTTGGCTGGAGTAAACGTTGCTGCAAGTACCGGGCAGCCTGGGGCTAAACCTACAGTTATCATTAGGGGGGTAGGTACATATAATGGTAATTCTGATCCATTGTATGTAATTGATGGATTTCCTTCCAATAGTGACAATTTTAGGTCAATTAACCCGAATGACATCGATACATTTTCTGTATTGAAAGATGCTGCAGCAATTGCTGAATTTGGATCAAGAGGGGCTAATGGAGTAATATTAATTACAACAAAATCAGGGAGATATAACCAGAAAATGCGCTTCCGGTATAGCAGTCAGTTTGGAGTTTCTTTTTTACAGGATCCCAAATACAATTTTTCAAATTCTAAAGAATTGTTGACCCTACAAAAGAATTATGGAGTAGGCCTGGGGGCTAAAATGACTGATGAACAAATTGCGAATTATACTATAAATACTGATTGGAGGAAAATTTTCTTCAGACCTGCAATTACTCAAAGTCATGATTTGTCAATAGAGTCTGGAGGGCAAAATATTAATTCATATACATCTGTAGGCTATCTTGATAATGAAGGAATTTTAAAAACAACAGGACTTAAAAGATTTACTGTAAGAAATAACATTAATGGCAAGAGTGAAAATAATCGTTTCAAATACGCATTGGTTAGTGGCGTGGGCTTTTCTAAAAATAATGAAGCAATTCTAGATGCTGGAGCGATTAACAGAAATTATATCTTAGGTGCCTACCAGTCTGCACCATATTTATCGCCTGATCTGTATCAGAATGGACAACAATTATTTGATTTATATTCCAAAGATGGTACATTGTTGTATACGCCTTTAATGTTAATGGATAAGTTAGTAAATTATAATAATCTGACAGAGGAGACAAGGTTGGATATGGCTGCTAATTTATCATATAAAATTACCGATGATTTTACAGCAAAAGTAAGAACCTCAGGGCAATATCTGGATACCAGATTTACTCAGGCAGAATATCCACTTTCTTTTAATGCGTTTTTATTTAAAGGAGCCCAGGAGTTTTCAGGTTTTGAAGATATGAATCAAAGAAGAGAGTTTTTATTTAATAATCTTTGGCAATTAGAGTATTCTAAAACCGTGGGTAAACATTCATTTACCCTTCAGGGAAATGCTGAATATAATTATTCGCAGCTCAATATTAATAATGTGAGACAGAGAGGATTAGATCCAAAAACATTTGTTCCTGGAACAGGAGCTGGATATGTTACGGATACTTCAAACAATGATTTTTATGTGCCAACAACTAGTGCTACAAAACTAAAATGGGCGATGATCTCATATTTTGGTTCATTAGACTATGATTTTAATAAGAAATATGGTATTACGGGAGTCTTGAGAAGAGATGGTACAAATAGATTCTTTGGTGAAAGGAGATGGGGAACTTTTTGGTCTGTTGGAGGAAGATGGAATCTAGATGAAGAAGAATTTATGGACAATGTAAAGTTTGTAGATGCATTTAAAATTAGAGCATCTTATGGTACACAAGGTAATCAGAGAATTGTTGATGGAACTATTTATGCAGGATTGAACCCTCCGGGTTTTACCAATATTTACACCGTAGCCAATAATACTTACAATGGCAATCAAGGGTATGCTATAAGTTTTGGGGATAGAAATTTACGATGGGAAACTACAAAACAATATAATATTGGATCCGATTTTGAATTCTTTAAAAGAAGATTGAGAGGATCATTTGATTACTATGTTAAAAGGACCTATGACTTATATCTGCCTGATCCAACAGCGCCCGTGTTAGGGGCATTGAGTGTTGTAAGAAATACAGATGTTGTTTTACAAAATAAGGGTTTTGAGTTAAATTTGGCTTATGATGTACTGAGAAATAAAGAAAATGATATCTCATTAACACTCAGGGTAAATGGGTCGATTAATAATCAAAAGATAAGTGGTATTCAATCAGGAGGAGGCAGGATAGCAGACGGATTATTAGTGACTGCTAATGGTGGGCTTCTTAGAGAATATTTTCTATACAAATATTTAGGAGTAAACCCGAATAATGGTAATTTATTGTTTGAGGATGCGAATGGTAACCCAACAGAAAGCCCAAAAGATTCCGATAGAAAGCTAATGGGAATAAATAGGTTGCCAAAGTATCAGGGAGGTTTTGGATTTGACTTTACCTACAAAAACTTCTTTGTTTCATCTACATTCACTTTTGTAGCAAAAGTAAAACGTTTTGATTATGATATGTCTGGATTATATAATCCTAATAATTTAGCAGCATTTAATGTGGATCGGGATCTTTTAAATGCCTGGACATCCACCAATACAAATACTGATGTTCCATCTCTTAAAGCTGCTAATCTTGGATTACAAGGGAATTCAGATAGATTCTTAAGAGATGCTTCTTATATTAGGCTTAGAAATGTTCAGGTAGGATATAGAATTCCCAAAAGGTATCTAAAAGGAACTTTTGTCAACGATATGTCAATTACGCTACAAGGAGAAAATTTACTCACATTTACAAAATGGAGAGGATATGATGCAGAGAGCCCTAACGGATCTGATCAACAAAGATATCCTTCTCCTAGAATTATAACGTTAGGTTTTGATGTTAAATTCTAATTTAATAAACTAAAATAATAGTAATGAAAAAAATATTTAAATATATAGTGATAATGTCAGGGGTATTACTCACTTCTTGCAGTGATGAACTTATAACCCCCTTTACTCCTGGCTCTTTGACAGAGGAAACTGCAATTACGCAATCTGCTGACTTGCAAAAGCTGATGAATTCAACATATAGTATATTCTCTAATAGATCAGAAGCCGTATTTAGCTCTGTTTTTACTGATGAGGTTGGGATTGGATATGCAAATGGAGGACAAGGGCTTTCTACAGAATATATCTTCTTGTTAATCCCTTCTTCAGTGCTTTCTGCCAATATATGGGTTGATACTTATACCGCTTTAGCAAGAGCTAATAGGGTTATTAAATATGCAGACAGTGTAGTGCCCGTGAATGCCGAAGATGCTGCATTGATTTCGAGACTGAAAGCGGAAGCATTAACCATGAGAGCTTATGGACACTTGAGGATATTAGCATATTATTCAACCAATCTCAAAGATGATAATGCACTGGCTGGTATATTGGCAAATAGAATATTTGAGTCAACAGAAAAAGAAAATCCAAGAGTTAAGAATGGTGATTTCTATACACAAATCCACAATGATTTGGATGCGGCGTTAGCAATTTATGGTGGTATTAATGGTTATGTTGCTAATAATAATTTTGCAAATAAAAACTTTACCAAAGGCTTGAAGGCTCGCGCTTATGCATATAAAGGAGATTACCCCAATGCAGAAAAATGGGCAGATGAAGTCATTAATACTTCAGGAGTTACATTGGCAAACCAAGCAGATTATAGAAAAGTATTTTTTACAGATAATGAGCCAGCAAATAAGGAAGTGATTTTCAGGTTAAAAAGAACGGCCCAGCAAAATTCACAGGCTACCAATTTACATAATGGATGGTGTTCTGTTGCTCCTAATTTAAATGGGTCTCCATTATTTGAAGTAAGTAGGGCTTTGTTTAATTTACTTGATCAAAGACCTACTGATGTAAGGCGAAATGTAATTGTGGCGCCATCTTCTATTATTGATCCCAATTATGCGACTTCTCCTGATTACAGAAACTCTGATAAATTGATTATTCAAAAGCATGGAGGAACTGAATCAGGAAGTGTTACGGCAGCAACAACTGCTACCAATGGATTCAATAATGATTTTAAGATAATGAGAATTTCAGAAATGTATTTCATTAAAGCAGAGGCAAGAGCAGAAGCTGGAGATTTAGCGGGGGTTGGGTTAGCTTTAAAGTCTGTTCTGGATGCTAGATTTGGAGCTGCACAAATAGTTCCTGTATATGTAAATGCAACAGCTGCTTGGGCTGATATTTTAAAAGAGAGAAGGTTAGAGTTAGCTTATGAGGGACATCGTTTTATAGATATAAAAAGATTAGCAACAAAAGCCAATGTTACCATTGATAGAGATCCGGCTGATTATTCTTCCAGTTCTTCGAACTATCCCGCTGCAAACCCGGCCAATCTGCCTAATAACAGCTATAAGTTTGCGTTACCAATTCCTCAGGATGAATTAAATGCAAATCCTGGTATAGTTCAGAACCCTGGATATTAGTTATTAATAAATTTTCAACATAATAATAAAAAGACGGTCTCCAAGACCGTCTTTTTATTATTATACACGTCGTTTGTTATGTGAATTTTAAGAAAAATACACTTATTTTTCACTTTTTCGCTCGAAATTAAGCATGTGTTTATTTTATATTTTTCATCGATTCAATTTATATTGGTTTATTTTTTTAATCCATATTTTTTATTTGATGTAAATTGATTTTAATTTTAATTTTTGTTAAAATTCCCTTAATGTTTAAATTGAGTGATTTTTCGTTAATTTTTTCTAAATAATAAAAAATATTCCTTATCATTTTTAAAGGATCAATGTGAATATACCCGCTCTGTAAGGCCTTTTTCAGAACTTAATGAATTGATGTTGTAGATATTTATTAACATATTTGTCCCTTCAATATATTAAAATTTGTTAATATGAATGTGAAATTGCGTGTTTTGACAGCTGGGGTCTTGTTTTTTACAGGCCAGGCTGTATTTGCTCAGGAAAAAGACTCTAAGAACGGTAAGGACAAGGAGACTAAACTTGAGGAAGTGGTTGTTTTAGGATATAGTAAAACAGCTACAAAAGCTAAAACTACAACCTCTTCGGTAACCGTTGGTTCTGAGACTTTAGAAAACAGACCTAATATCTCGGTTTTAAACTCTATTCAAGGTACGGCTCCGGGTATTGTAGTGAACTCGGCATCGGGTTCTCCAGGTTCTGGAAAATTCAATATTTTGATCAGAGGAGCTAGTTCCCTTAATGGTTCTACAGACCCTCTGTATGTGGTAGATGGGGTAATTACTTCAGGTTCTCAGTTCCGAAACCTGAACTCTTATGACATTGATACGTTCAGTATCCTGAAAGATGCTCAGGCAACTGCAATCTATGGTAACAGAGCTGCAAATGGAGTAGTTGTAATTACTACAAAAGGAGGAAAATTTAACTCTGGACTGAAAGTTTCTTATGATGCATTAACTTCGTTCAGTAAATTACCTACTTCTGACTACAATATGTCAGACGGCAGACAACTTTTACAGATTCAAAAGAATTTGCAAACAGGTAAAGGTAAAACTTTATCACAACAAGAAATTGACAACTGGGGTACTAATACAGACTGGAGTAAGCAATTTACCCGTATCGGTATTACCCAACAGCACAACCTTTCCATTACAGGTGGTGGGGAAAACATCAATAACTTTTTATCTCTAGGATATCTTGATAGTGAAGGAACTGTAAAGTCTACAGACTTCAAAAGATTTACAATGAGAAATAACCTTAATGGTAAGTCTAAAGACGGCAAGCTGACGTTCGGGGCTATTATGGGACTAGGATATTCCAGAAGGAATCAGCTGGATGATGAAACGAATACAGGTATTTCCAACAATACTCTTCAGAATCCTTTATTCGGAAGTGTTCTTTCGCTGCCATATGCAACACCTTCTCCATATGCAAACGGACAGGAGCTATATAATGCTATTAAAGGAGATGCTACTAACAACAGACATTGGATCCTTCAGGATAACATTAATGGAGGAATCAGAAACAGATTTACAGAACTTAGTATCTCTGCCAATGCTAACGTAAACTATAAAATTACAGATTATTTAAGCGTTGGAAACAGAACGGGTATTGAGTACAAACAATACGAAAGAAACTTCGCAAGATCACCACTGGGATACCTTGCAATCAGTGTAGCAAAAGGAGATGGATCTACATACGGAGGATTTGAGGATTTCTCAACAACAAGAGATCTGACTTTCAACAGTATTACGAATATCTCATTCAACAAGTCTTTTGGAGATCATACGATTAGTGCTGGTGCTTACTTAGATTATATCAAAGCTCACGTAAGTTCAACAACTCAAAGACAAAATGGACTGAACCCATTGCAATGGGAATTTGGTGCAGGAACAGGTTATATTCCTTTTAACCCAGATACACCAAATATCTACAGACCTTCTAACAGTGCTTCAAAAGTAACAGCGGGTACATTAGCTTATTTTGCAACAGCAGACTACGATTATAAAGACAAGTACGGAGTAAGTGGGGTTGTAAGAAGAGATGGTTCTTACCGTTTCCTTCCTACCAACAGATGGGAAACTTTCTGGTCAGTAGCAGCAAGATGGAATATTGACAAAGAAGAATTCATGGCTAATTCCGGATTCAGATTGCTTAAGTTAAGAGCTTCAATTGGTACCACAGGGAACCAGAACTTAGGAATTGCGGGTGATAATGCTAATCCATTGGCGCTTCTTCCAAATAACTTCCTTGATCTTTACAACGGATTCTCAGGATATCAGAATTTATTAGGATATAACTTTGTTAACTTATCAAACCCTTACTTAGAGTGGGAGCAGGTAAAACAAAGCAATATCGGATTGGATTTCAACTATAAAGGATTGATTGAAGGTAGTGTGGATTACTATCAGAAAAGAACATCAAGAATGTTCAATGACCTTCAAAAATCATCAGTTACAGGATACTACTCAATCAGAGGTAACGATGGGATTCTTGATAACAAAGGTATTGAAGGGATGATCAAGTACAACGTGATCAGAAACGAAAATACAAGATTCTCTATCTTCGTTAACGGAGCATACAACTCTAACAAGATTGTTTCTATGAACAGCGAAAACCTTGCAGGAGATGTGGTAAATGCTATCGGTGGACCTGCTGGGCAGTATCAGCTATATTCATATGTTGGGGTAAATCGTGATAATGGGAACTTACAGTTCCTTGACAAAAACGGAAACATTACTGAAGCTCCGACATCTGCAGACAGAGTATTGACTGGGAAATCAAGATATGCTAAGTTTACAGGAGGTTTCGGATTCAACTTACAACATAAAGGTTGGTTCCTTGATACGTTATTCTCTTTCCAACAAGGAGGTTGGATCTATGATAACTTACAATCTTGGATCATGGACCCAAGTGCAGCGGCTACAAGAAATCTTTCATCTGATTTATTGAATGCCTGGACTCCTGATAACAGAGATACTGATATACCTGCATTAAAAGCAAGCAATCTAAGCTTAGGTTCTTCAGACAGATTCTTACACAGATCAGACTTTATCAGACTTAAGAACATTTCTGTAGGATATAACTTTAGTAAAAGTCAGTTAGGTAAGCTGCCAGTTAAAGGAATTAAAGTATTCGTTCAGGCAGAAAACCTTTATACATGGACAGATTGGAAAGGATTTGATCCGGAACCGATTACTTCGTATTCATTAAATGTTTATCCTAACCCAAAAACCGTATCGGTAGGTTTAAATGTTGATTTTTAACAGAGAAGAATTATGAAAAGAATTATCAATACAATATTAGTAGTAGCAACCTTATCATCTGCAGCATTTACGCTGAACAGCTGTCAGGATGCTCTAGATATAAAGCAGGCAGGAGAATTACAGGAACAAGACCTGTATACCAGTGTTGCTAACCTTAATGAAGTTTTAAACGGATCTGTATATGCTCAGTTGGATCCAATTGATGAGATCTACTTCACAGCTGTTTTTACAGACGAAGTAAAACCAGGAGCTGGTAGTGGAGGACAGGAATATACGTTACACAGACATTTCCTTGATCCGTCTAGTGCTGTGGTTACAGGAGGTACAGTAGGTACTGTTGGTAGTGATGGAATCTGGTTAAACAATTATAGAGTAATCAACAGAGTTAACAGATTGCTGGAAGGGGCAAAGAGAATTACCCCTACATCTGCTGATGAGAAGAATACATACAATGCAATTCTTGCACAGGCAAGAGCTATCAGAGCATATTGTTATGTACAGCTTGAAGCTTATTTTTCTAGTGATATGAAAGATCCTAACGCTTTGGGGGTTATTCTTCTGAAAGATGTTCCTTCTACAGAAGCGCAATTGCCAAGAGCTAAAAATCAGGATGTATATGATTTCATTAATGCTGATTTAGATTATGCAAGAGGAATCTTAGGAAACTCTACAACTCCTAGAAGATATAAAGTAGATAAGAATTTTGTAAATGCTGTTGCTGCTCGTTTTAACCTTTACAGAGGTGAAATGGCACTAGCTAAGCAAAATGCAGAATTAGTAATCAACGGAGCTGGTCTTTCTCTTACTATTGCTACGCCAATGACTGGTACCAATGCCGCAGTTCCTGTTACAGAAGCTGATGGCTCTGTATTCCAATCCGGACCTTTCAATAACACACCTTCCGACAAATGGAATATTGCATTCTATGGAGGAATTGATGAGAAAACTGGAAATGGTATCGCAGGAGGTTCTTTCAACCCATATAGAAGAATGTGGGCTGATACTGAGAATGGTGAAGCTATTTTCTCTTTAAACAGACTTCCTTTAGGTGCAGGTGCAGCTATTGGTGGAAAATGGAATACAAACCAGTCTAACCTTACTGGATCGCCAATGTGGTTCTGGGGAAGAAACCTATATAACCTATTTAAAAATACTCCGGGAGATATCAGAAAATATGCTTATGTAGACCCTTCATCAAAACCAAATCCAGATTATGCTTCTGCAACTGCAGGAAATACAAGAACTGACGGATTGGTTATTGACAAGTATCCTGGTAAAACAAGTACAGCTACAAGAAATGATGTAAAAGTTTTCAGATTATCGGAAATGTACTTCATTATAGCAGAAGCAGAAGTAGCAGCAGGAAATCTTACTGCCGCTCACGATAGAATTCAGCAAGTGAGAGTAGCAAGAAACTTTGAAGGAACTGCTACAACTCCAGCTTATTCAAGTACACAATTTGCATATGCTGATATCTTAAAAGAGCGTAGAATAGAACTGGCTCTTGAAGGACACCGTTACCTTGACCTGAAGAGACTTGCGGTATTAGCTAATGTATCCATGGACAGAAACCCTACGGATGATATTATCGAAGTTAAAAACCTTCCAAATGGTGACTACAGATATACATTACCTATTCCAATCAGAGAAATTTCTGCCAACCCGAATGTTAAGCAGAACGATAAATATTAAGATTTAATATTTAATATATTTTTTAAGAAGAGCTCCATGTAATGGGGCTCTTTTTTATAGCATTACTGTCCAAACAATTAGAGTTATCTCACAAGCGTTCTGTTCTGGTAACTTTTAGGCGTAACCCCCACCAGCTGCTTAAAGACACGTGTAAAATAATTGGTATCTGAAAATCCTGTCTGAAAAGCTGTTTCTTTAATACTGATCTGACCGGCCAGCAGTTCTTTTGCTCTGTTAATTCGCTCCTGAAGAATAAAATCATTCGGGGAAGTGCCTAGCTCATCTTTGAACATTCTGAAGAAATTGGATTTACTTACATACGCTAGCTTGGCAATACTGTCAATAGACAGTTTCTGATGCAGGTTTCTCTTAATATAATCTACTACAAAGCCCATTCTGGATCTATTCCTTACAATATTTTTTTCCACCATGCTTCTGGCCTGCGTCTGCATCAGCCTAATCAGGAGTTCCTTTAATGCAAAATCAGCCATAATATCCTTTTGCGTATTATCCTCCATAGCAATTCTCATGATATTATTGGTGGCAGAAGCCAGTGATTGATTATTAAAAAGAAAATATTCATCCAGCTGAATGTTCCATTGAGAAGATTCATCTACTTTCGGAAGATGATAGTTTAAGTAATTAAGAGAGTCCTCTATAAAATCAGGATTAAGGCTTAAAGAAATACACTGAGTGGGAGTTTCATCCGCTTCAGGAAAATCAATAACCATTGTTTCTCCAGGCGCAACCAGAATACTTTCCCCCGGAAAATAATCAAAATAACCCGTCTTATTATCCAGTTTCATATGCTTTTTGCCTCTCAGCATTGCCGTAAAAGCAATATTTTCAAAATGAAGTTTAACTCCAAAAGATGACTTATGGGTTTCATAAATACTGAATTCACAATTGTTCAGATTGAATTTAGTCTGGTTTTCAACAAGACTCAATAGTTGGTTTTCATTACGTAATTCAGGAGTATTTAATAAAATCTTACTATTGCTATTCATTCCTAAAAGTTTTTATGAAGCAGGTAACTCAAATATAGAAAATTTGTGTGAACGTTGCTGTTAACAAAATTATAAAATTGAATATCTGCACTATTCTGCACTTTTTTTATACGATTGTGCTATAACTTTTAGAGCTTCTGCTTGTAATTTGGTCGTATCGAAAAATAAAAACAAGACTAATATGAGCACAATTACAGAACCAAGATCAACGACTCTTTTACAGCGTCCGGAGTTTAAAAGTAAATATGATAATTATATAGACGGGAAATTTACGCCACCCGTTAAAGGGCAATATTTTGATGTAGTTTCACCGGTTGATGGCAAAAACTTTACTCAGGTGGCCCATTCATCCAAAGAAGATCTGGAGTTGGCGGTAGATGCGGCAGAAAAAGCATTTCGTACCTGGAAAGATACCTCATCAACGGAAAGAAGCATAATCCTTAATAAAATAGCAGACAGAATAGAACAGAATCTGGAATATCTGGCTACAGTAGAAACCATTGATAACGGTAAGGCCGTAAGAGAAACACTAGCGGCAGATCTGCCTTTGGCTGTTGATCATTTCAGGTATTTCGCTTCTGTGGTCAGGGCAGAAGAAGGATCTCACAACGAATTAGATAAAGATACCGTATCCCTGATTGTGCACGAACCACTTGGAGTCATTGCACAAATCATTCCATGGAATTTTCCGATACTCATGGCAGTATGGAAGCTGGCTCCCGCATTGGCTGCAGGAAACTGTGTGGTCTTAAAACCGGCAGAAAGTACTCCCGTTTCCATCATGGTTTTGATGGAACTGATCGGTGACCTTTTACCCGCAGGAGTCATAAACATTGTCAATGGATTCGGAGCAGAGCTGGGCAGAGCTTTAGTAACCAATCCGAAAGTTGCAAAAGCGGCATTCACCGGTTCTACAGCTACCGGACGTTTGGTAATGCAGTATGCAACAGAAAATATTATTCCCGTAACATTGGAATTAGGCGGGAAATCACCCAATGTCTTCTTCAACTCCGTGATGGATGCAGATGACGAATTTTTAGATAAAGCCATAGAAGGGGCGGTCCTTTTTGCACTCAACCAAGGAGAAATTTGTACATGTCCTTCAAGATTACTCGTTCAGGAAGGTATTGCAGATGCTTTTATAGAAAAAGTGATTGAAAGGGTTAAAGCGATCAAAGTAGGAAACCCTTTAGATAAAACAGTAATGATGGGAGCTCAGGCTTCACAGATTCAGAAAGATAAAATACTTTCTTATATCCAATTAGGAAAAGATGAAGGAGCAGAGGTTCTGGTAGGAGGAGATGTTAACCATTTGGGAGAAGACCTTGAAGAAGGGTTCTATATTCAGCCTACCATTTTCAAAGGAAACAACAGAATGAGAATTTTCCAGGAAGAGATTTTCGGTCCTGTACTGGCATTTACAACCTTTAAAGATGAAGAAGAAGCCATAAAAATTGCCAATGATACAATTTATGGACTTGGAGCAGGAGTTTGGACAAGAGATGCCCACCAGCTCTATAATATTCCACGTCAGATTCAGGCGGGAAGAGTTTGGGTAAATCAATACCATTCATATCCTGCAGGTGCACCTTTCGGAGGGTACAAGCAGTCGGGGATCGGAAGAGAGAATCATAAAATGATGCTTGATCATTACCGTCAGACCAAAAATATGCTGATTTCTTATAACAAAAACAAGTTAGGTTTCTTTTAATATTAATTTAGGACGTGCCCGATTGCCTTGGCTGTTTCCAGGGCAACACGGTCGGGCTATGCAGGGCTTCACTTCGTTTCGGTGCTCCATTACATTTCGCACCGGCTCGTTCCTCGCCGCCCTTACTATCCCTCACGCGTGGAAGCACGAGTATTTGATATGGTCTGCCGGATTGATTTCCAAAAGAAAAACTCAAGGACATAAACCTATTTACTCAGACATAGTGATAAAAACTAATAACCTAAAATAACTCAATCAAAAATTAAGATATGATTCTTGATTGCAGAATAGTTTTAAATATTGCCGGCTCAAATTAAATGATGATGTGTTGCTGATCCCGGTTAGAATTTATTTTTACCGGGATCTTTATAAATATTCATAAATAATAGCAGCCTTTACAAAACATAAACAATAGAAATGGAAACAAAGATATCAAGACTTTCCGTTACGGAAAAAGCACTTGAAGTTATTCACAGGCTGGAAGAGCAGTATGGCCCGCTGATGTTTTATCAGGCAGGTGGATGCTGTGAAGGAACACAACCCCAATGCTTTGAAAAAGGAGGGTTTTTCCCCAGAATGAATGACGCAATGATCGGAACCATCAACGGACATGAATTCTGGATAGACCGCGATCTTTTCGAATACTGGAAATATTCACATTTTACACTGGATGTTACAGACGGATTCGGGCCCGGTGGGTTTTCATTGGAGACACCGCTAGGCAAAACCTTTAAAGTTCATTACAGGCTTTTTTCTCCCGAAGAATATGAAAATCTGGAACCTGTAAAACGAAGTGAATAAAAAAGTTCAGCTGGCAGGAAGCAGCTAAGGCTTTTGGGAAATATAAATCAGTTCCCTTTCAAATTCATATTTTCCTCTTGAAATTCCTCTTTTTAAAACAAAATACTGAGTTACGGCAATTACGGAAGCAATTACCAGGAACATAATGTCCTGCTGTTCTTCTATATTGATAAAAATTGCCAAAAAGCAAAAACATAAAATAATGATCCAGCTGAAAATCTGAATTCCTGAAGGATGAATTTCAACAGAAACAGAAGATTGGCCATTTTCATCTGAAATATACCCATCAAATACAGGATTATTCATATTGACATCAAATAAACGCATTCTTCTTTTGATGGTAAAACGGCTCTCTTCAATCATTCCTCTGTATTCAAACCTTGTAGGAATTGCGGTATCTCTTTCTAATGATATAAAAGTTTTATTGGTTTTATAGGTGATTTTCTGCAATTTCTGAATCAGTTCAGCGCTGCTGATATTGACTTCAATTCTGGAACTGTCACATAATCCGATTTTTTTATAAAATGAATTCATTCCACAAAAGATAATTAAAAATTAGAATCAGACTTTTACAAACCGGTTCACAAACATAGCAGCTACTATATCTCCTACAGCATTCAGAACCGTTGCCAAAGGATCCACAAGGGTTCCGATAATCATCACAGCCGGAATAGCTTCCTGTGGTAATTTGTAAACAGAGATCATCAGCATCTCTCCGATATATCCGCCATTTGGAATTCCCCCGGCTACAATACTTACAAAAACAGTAATTCCCAATGCTAAGAGCAGATTGGCGGGATCAAAAAAATCCTTTCCTATAATTAAAAATGCTACATAAATCTTAATGATAGAAGACATGGAAGAACCGTTTTTATGCAAAGTTGTACCAATAGGAATAACCAGATTTGCAATGGAATTGGGGATCCCGATTTTTGAAGCCGCCTGTAAATTGGCCGGCATAGTAGCAAAACTGCTGCAGGTACTGATGGCTGTAAGGGTAGGGTAGATGGCATTCGTCCAGAAACTTTTAACCCCGTTTTGTCCATTCGCCATAAATGCATAAAGAGAAAAGAATACCAGAAAATAAATAATTCCCGCTACATAATATAATCCCAATGGTTTAGCATAAAATCCAAAAAGCTGAGGCCCCAAAGTAGCAACCTGATAGGCGAAATAGGCCCCCAGACCAATCGGGGCCAGTTTCATCACCAATAAAAGAAGTTCTTTCATAACCTCATATCCTGAAGCAATAAAAACCCTGAACGGCTGCCCTTTCTCTCCTGTTTTTCTGGCTGCAAATCCAGTTAGGAAAGCAAATACAAGCAGTGCCAGCATATTTCTTCTTGAGAAAAGCTCTGTGAATTCCCCTACGGTAAAGAAACTTACGATCCTGTTGCCCCAGGAATCATTATTGGCAGCTTCCGTAATGATCTCAGAACTTCCGGAAACTCCTGAAACAGGGAAAAGATAAACCGCACATATTGTAAAAACAGCGGCTGTTAAAATAAAAAACAGGAATGTAAGAGCCATCACAAGAATAATCCTTCCGAATTTAGACTGCTGTTCTAAAGACGCGATAGAATTGGATACTGCAAAAAATACCAACGGAACAACACTTACAAAAAGAAGGTTAAGAAAAATGTCTCCTAAAGGTTTAATATATTCTACAAAACCCGGTGCAACAATCCCGATGATGCTTCCAATGGTAATTCCCAAAAGTAAAAATATGATTCCCGAGTAGTTTTTAAGGACCTCTTTCATGCGGCGGTTTTTATCAAAGATAGGTTTATTTTTAACACTCTGTTATACAATTTTCAGACCTAAATTTCATAAATTTGGGTAAACCTCATTTCTATGGCTTATATAGATTATTATAAAATTTTAGGCGTAGATAAAAGCGCAACACAGGACGATATCAAAAAGGCTTATCGAAAATTGGCTAGAAAATTACATCCTGACCTTAACCCTGATGATAAAGAAGCTGAAAGGAAGTTCAAAGAGCTGAACGAAGCCAATGAAGTTCTAAGCAACCCTGAAAACCGCTCCAAATATGATAAATATGGAGAACACTGGAAGCACGGCGAAGAATACGAAAAAGCCCAGCAGCAGCAAAGGCAATATCAACAGCAAAATTATGGAGGAGGAGGATTCTCCGGTGCTGATTTTGGAGAAGGTGAAGATTTTTCAGACTTCTTTCAAAGTATGTTCGGCGGAGAAACAGGAGGCGGATTTGGAAGAAGTTCAAGAGGAAGAGCTTCCGGGAAATTCAAAGGACAAGATATACAGGCCGAACTGCATTTAAAATTAAAAGATGCTGCAACTACCCATCCGCAAACCTTTGAAATCAATGGGAAAAAAGTCAGAATTACCATTCCGGCAGGAGTTTATGACGGTCAGCAGATTAAATTGAAAGGGCATGGGAATCCGGGAGTCAACGGAGGTCCTAACGGAGATTTATATATTACTTTCAATATCCCGGTTGATCCTGATTTTGAAAGAATCGGAGATGATCTGAAAACAAAGGTTGCTATTGATTTGTACACAGCTGTCTTAGGAGGAGAAGTAAAAGTGAATACCTTAGACGGAAGCGTAAATCTTAAAGTAAAACCTGAAACCCAGAACGGAATTACCGTACGACTTAAAGGAAAAGGTTTTCCAGTCTACAAAAAAGAAGGAGAACATGGAGATCTTTTCGTGACCTACGAAGTAAAACTGCCTGTAAACCTTACTGAAAAGCAGAAAGAACTTTTTGAACAACTAAAAAATTCCTAGGCTATGAGTGAAAGAATATCGCGGGAAGAACTCGTAAAAATTTACAATATAGAAATTACTTTTTTTGATGAACTTGTGGATTACGGATTACTGAATATTCAGATTGAAGACAATGTTCATTATCTGATGTATGAGGATCTTCCTGATCTGGAGAAATTCGCCAACTGGCACTATGATCTTGAGATCAACCTTCCCGGACTGGAAGTAATTTATAATATGTTGAAAAAGCTGGATGCCTTAAACCGCAGAAACAGAGAACTGATGAATAAACTTTCTGCAATAAGTAATCAATATGAAGATATTTAGTTTAGCTTTGTAGCTTTTTAAAGCCAACTTTATATGATGAATGAGGAAAAGGTGATCACACTGAAGCCGGAAAGAAAGATTTTTGAAGATATTTATTTTAGCGGTAATCAGGGGAGTCTGCTTTTCTCTCCTGCAACGAAGGCTAAAACCATCACTACAATAGTATCAGCAGTTATTTTATGTATTGTATTTCTATTGAAAGATATGCTGAATAAAGAAAGCGTAGGAATTTTATATTTCCTGAGCTTTATATTTCTGCTGTGTACTGTTTTTCTTTCGGTAAGTGTGAATAAAGTCTCAAGATGGAAAAAACAGGTAAATCAATATTTAAATGTGCTTGAAAAATGTAAAGTCTACGAAATCAGATTTGATCAGAATTTTTTCACAGTAAATATTGATGGTGAGAAAGAAACCAGTGAGTGGAAAGATTTCACATATTTTGACAGCAATAATGAATTCATTTCCATTGAAGGGAAATACAGTTATATGTTTCCTAGGAAATCCATGAGCGAGAAAGAATATAGTTTTCTCAAAAAAATATTGAAAGAAAATATCAATTGAGTCTATAAAAATAAAAACGGAGCAAAATTTTGCTCCGTTTTTTTATTATGTACAAATATTGACTTTTTTGCCAGTCTGTTTTCTTAACCTTCTTTGTTGTCTTCCAACCAGCCCATTTCTTTCATCCATTCATCGTTGTAGATCTTTCCTACATACCTTGAACCGTGGTCATGAAGTAAAACAACAATGACATCATCTTTAGTAAATTGATCTTTCATTTGGATCAAAGATGCAATTGCACTTCCCGCAGAGTATCCACAGAAAATACCTTCTTCTTTAGCCAGTTTTCTTGCATAAACAGCCCCGTCTTTATCGGTTACCTTTTCGAAATGGTCAATAACAGACATATCATAATTTTCAGGAATGATATCTTCTCCGATTCCTTCCGTAATATATGTGTAAGCATGATCGTAGTGTAATTCTCCGGTCTCGTGGAATTCTTTCAAAATAGAACCGTAAGTATCTACCCCGATTACTTTGATGTCCGGATTTTTTTCTTTGAAGAAAGTTCCGCACCCTGTGATAGTACCTCCTGTTCCGGCTCCTACAACAAAGTGAGTCAGCTTTCCTTCGGTCTGTTCCCAGATTTCAGGAGCGGTAGATTCATAGTGAGCAGCTCTGTTGGATAAATTATCATATTGATTTACATACCATCCGTTTTCCGTTTCTTTTGCCAGTCTTTTTGAAACTGAATAATAAGAACGAGGATCAGTAGGTTTTACGTCAGTAGGGCAAACTATTACTTCAGCTCCCACAGCACGAAGAATGTCACACTTTTCTTTTGATTGTTTGGAATTGGTTACAAAAATACATTTGTAGCCTTTGATGATTGCCGCAAGCGCCAATCCCATTCCTGTGTTTCCTGAAGTTCCTTCAATGATGGTTCCTCCCGGTTTTAATCTGCCGTCTTTTTCGGCATCTTCTATCATTTTAAGAGCCATTCTGTCCTTTACGGAGTTTCCCGGGTTGAATGTCTCTACTTTTGCCAATACTAATGCCGGAAAGTCTTCACCTAACACATTATTAAGTTTTACCAGCGGTGTGTTTCCTATCGTTTCAAGGATATTTTTTGCGTATTTCATAAATGTTTTATATGCGGTGCAAAGATAGAGTTTTTAAACTTATCTCTACTGTGGATAACATGTGGATAAGTTGTAGATAATTAAGCTGATAGAGCTGAATCATTCATAACTGCCAATATTAATTATCAGGTTAATTATACTTAATCGCTTTTACAGGAGAAATCTTACTGATCAGGTAACTTGGAATGATCAAAGCAAGGCCTGAAATAATCAGAATTCCTACGGAAATAGAAATAATAGCAATAGGATTAAGATCTACCGGAACAGTACTTACATAATAATTTTCCGGATTAAGCTTTATAACTCCAAAGAACTTTTGAATTAAAATTAGCCCCAATCCAATGGCATTTCCATACAGAAGTCCCGGAATCATAATGATCAGGGTATAATTGATGAAAGTTGCTCTTATCTGGGAGTTGCTTGCACCTAGTGTTTTAAGTAAACCTATAGAATTAGTTCTTTCAATAATAAGGATGAGAAGAACCATGATAATATTGATGACCACTACAATCAGCATAATGATGATGATCAGAGCGATATTTGTATCAAAAATACTGATCCAGTCTGTAATCTGAGGGAATTTTTCAGTGGCTTTTTCAGCATAATTTTTATAACCGATCAGCTTTTCAATTTCAGGAAAATCTTTGTCTATATCATTTACATTTTTCAGGAAAATGTCAATTCCGCCTATTTCATCAGGTTTCATATCCTGAATTTTTCTTGCATGATTAATTCCTCCGATAACAAACTGCTCATCAATCAGCTTAATATCTGTTCTATAGATACCAATGATTCGGAATTTACGATAGAGCGGCTTTTGATCTGCCTTTAAAAATACAGTAACAATACTGTCATTAACTTTAAGATGCAGATCATTGGCTATTTTTTGAGAAATCGCAACATCATTGTTGAAACCTTTTTCTGTAACTTTAGGAGTAGTACCGGCAATGAGAAATTTCTTGAACCTTAGACTGTCAAAATCTTTTCCGATTCCTTTGAATATGATTCCGGCGAAATTATGTTCGTTACGCATAATTCCCGTAACCATTACATATTTCTGGGTGCTTTCTACATCCGGAAGCTCTTTTATTTTAGCAATATTAAGCCCTTGATTGTCGAGTACGGAAGTATTGTAAGAGGAATTCGATCGTGTAGATCTCACCGTAATATGTCCGCTGAAATCGGCAAGTCTCTCTTTGATAGCTTTTTTAGAACCGAAACCGGTGGCTACGGTAATCAGGGAAACAATGATCCCTAATGCTACAGAAAGCCTGCCAATGAAGATGATAACCCTTGATAGGTTATTTTTGTTATCTTTGGAAAATGCTATTTTTCTAGAGAAATATAAAGGAAATTTCAAGCTTATGAATTTAGATTTCAAAATTAAAAATTTACTTCTGATTTGCCTAATTTTTTTAGGAGTATTCAATCAATATTATTCTCAGACTCAAGTTCAATCTGATTTTAAAACCGGGGCAGATCAGCCTGAAGTATACCTTCCATTATTAAAAGGTAAAACCATTGGTGTGGTCACTAATCAAACGGGATTAATGAGTGACAGAACCCATCTTGTAGATTTTCTTGTAAAAAACGGAATCAAAATCAAGTCTATTTTTGCTCCTGAACATGGTTTCAGAGGTGATGCTGATGCCGGAGCGAAAGTAAAAAACGGAATAGATGTAAAAACCGGAATTCCGATTGTTTCACTGTATGGTAATAATAAAAAGCCAAAACCGGAACAGCTTGAGGGCATTGATATTGTAGTTTTTGATATCCAGGATGTAGGAGTGAGGTTCTATACTTATATTTCCACTTTATCTTACCTGATGGAAGCCGGAGCTGAAAATAATGTTGAAGTTATGGTTCTGGATCGTCCTAATCCTCATGACGGTTATACTGACGGGCCTGTGTTGAAGAAGAAATGGACCAGTTTTGTAGGAATGCATGAAGTACCCGTAGTATATGGTCTTACAATAGGAGAATACGGAAAAATGGTTAATGGTGAAAAATGGTTAAAAGGTGGGGTTGAAGCTAAATATACGCTGATTCCTATGAAAAACTATCATAAAAAACAGCGTTATCCGATTTTGGATAAGCCTTCTCCTAATTTACCAAATGATAAAGCTATTAATTTATATCCCAGCCTATGCTTTTTTGAAGGTACTCAGGTTTCCGTGGGAAGAGGAACAGATCTTCCTTTTCAGATCTATGGTTCTCCGTGGATGGTAAATCTCCCATACCAGTTTACTCCTAAACCAAGTTACGGAGCTAAGGATCCTTTCCTGAACGGGAAATTATGCTATGGCGAAAACCTTTCCAATTATCCGAAAGATCTAAGAGAGTTAAACCTCGAATGGGTGATCAAAGCTTACCAAAACTATAAAAATCCTCAACAGGATTTTTTCCTGAAAAACCTTTGGTTTGATACGCTGTCCGGAACTGATGAATTCAGAAAACAGATCATTGCCGGAAAATCGATCCCGGAAATTAAGGCTTCATGGAGAAAAGATCTGGAAAGCTTTGAGAAAATCCGAACCAGATATGTGGTTTACGAAGATTAATTAATCAAAATTTTGGGGCGGATTTTTATCATTTCTGCCCTTATTCAAAATAAAAAGTCCGAGAGTTAATCCAACAACACCAGCAAAAGCCGTTAGTAAAGCTCTTTGTACTTTGTCGGGAAGATCATTCCCGATATAATTCATCAAAAAAAGAATCACAAAGGTGATCACTGAAATGATAATATGATGTTTTCCGAAAGGTTTCATTGTGTTATTTTAATTTATAAGAGATCATTACACCCCCTCTGTAAGGGATAATTTCTCCACTTTTATTAAATCCTTCAGCAGAATCGTAACGTTTCCCGGTTGTACGGTCATAACCTTTATAAAAACCCTGAGAAGTACCTACTGTTGCATAAATATCAAGATTTAAACGTTCTGAGAGCTGAAATTGATAACCTCCTGTAATTCCTAATGTATAAGAATATCCTTTTTGATATAGATTGGAATTCACAAGAAGCTCTCCATTCCAGTTTTCAGTTACAGTGTCTTTCCAGTAATTCCATTTTTGAAGATTGTAAGCGGAAACTCCTATATTAGCTCCTATATACCAGTGTTTAAAAGCTTCATTAAAATAATATCTGCCTTCTATGGAAAGGGAATAGATCTGTAATTCATGGCCTGCAAAAGATTTCCAGGGTGAAATGAAAACATCTCCCTGAAGAGTATATTTTGAGCTGAGCTGCTTTTCTACACCTACATTTATAATCCCTATAGGAGCAAATAAAGCATTTCCTTTGATGTATAAACTTTTATCCTGTCCTTGTTCCTGTTCCTGAGCATTCAGAGTTCCTGCTGCCAGGAAAGCTAAAACACCCGCTAATAATTTATATTTCATCTGTATGTTTATTGTATTTGCTTAAGCAGTTCATCTGCCAGATTTGAATCCTTGTTGCCCTGAATGGCCATATTTTTAGACATTTCAGCATAATTTTTTGCATTCTCCTTATTTCCTGTCAGGTAATAAAGTTTAGCAAGAATATAGGTGTTTTCAGAATTTTCACCTCTCATTACGGACTTTTCAGCCCATTCTGTTGCTTTCTTTAATGAAGAAGGCGTTTTCACATGTTCTGCAAATATCCATGCCGCTCTCAAAAGTTCATTCGGATCAAATGCATCTGAATTTTTGTAATAATCTAAAGCTGCTTTTTCGTATTCAGGAAAATTAGTGTTTTGCTCATAATAACTAAGTTTAGTTTGGTTGAGCTTTTTAACAGCGGCTTCTTTTCCTACCATTGGCTCTGCAGCTTTCAGGAAATAATCATCGTTTATTTTTTTATTCTTATCATCAATAGATTGCTCTACTATTTTAGCCAGTTTCAACTGTGCATCGAACTCGTTGTATGTTTCTTCCGGTAAAAATTTGATGATCTCTGCTTTTCTTGATGTAAAAGCTTTATAGTTATTGTCTTCAGATGATTTTATGAAATACAGCAGGAACCCTATTTCATCTTTCGTAAGTTCTTCAGTTTTCTTTTTATTTTCAAAATATCTTTCGGAAGCTTTTTTAGCAAAATCATAATCTGAGTTAGAATTAAGCTTCATAATATTGATCAGAAATTCAGGATCTTTTTCTCCACCCGCAAAACGTTCTTTCAATGATCCTTTTTTATTCCCTGGTGCATTGATATCCTGAGCCATTGCCACAAATAAGCTTTCTTCCATATAGCCGGTATTTCTCGAAACAAGCTCACCTTCGCCGTTCAAAAAAAGATAGGTAGGGTAGGATCTTACTCCAAATTTAGATGCGAGGTCTCTCCCTTCACCTTTTTCCATATCAAATCTTGCATTAATGAAGTTGGTATTATAATAATCCCTTACTGCTTTCTGAGTGAAAACGTTTTTCTCCATCATTTTGCATGGGCCACACCACGAAGCATAAGCATCAATAAAAACCAGTTTTTTTTCTTTTTTGGCTTTTGCAATAATATCTTTGAATGGTAGTTCCTGAAACTGGATTGTTTCCTGAGCAGCGATAATGATAGAACAAAAAATAGATATCCCGGAGATGATCTTCTTCATTTTCAAATAAGATTTGTAGGCGAAGATAATTAATTTTCAAAATATAAAGAGCTGAATCTGCTGTTTGTCCGGTGATATTAACTAATTTTAAGACTTAGCATCATTATTCTTCCCCTTCAGATCAGATGGGTATGTTCATCTTATAGTTCCGGAAATTTATTTATTCTCAGGTTTTTGTGTTAAAATTATATTTACTTTTGTCGTGAACAGTATGTATTTAAATTAACAAAATATTGAAGCTTTTATGCTTTATTTATCTGGTGTCTTTTTAGCTTTTTTCCTGGCTTTTCTTTTATTGACCAAAAGAAATAGAAATATTGCAGATCTAATCCTGACGGGATGGCTTGCTGCAATAGGATTAAATCTAGCGTGTCACTATATGTTTCTTACCCGTCAGTATAC
The DNA here is from genome assembly GCF_011752975.1 of Chryseobacterium sp. Tr-659. Lineage (GTDB taxonomy): Bacteria > Bacteroidota > Bacteroidia > Flavobacteriales > Weeksellaceae > Chryseobacterium. The sequence continues at coordinate 780,162 of NZ_VWWP01000001.1, forward strand.
AGAATATCCTTCATTTACTTTTTTAGGATTTACACTACCGGTTGTTTACGGGCCTTTCTTATACATGTATGTGAGAAAGCAGACTTCACCCAGGCCTTTTTCGTGGAAGTATTTGCTGCATTTTATTCCTTTTCTGATGGTTAATCTTTTATTCCTGAAATTCTACCTTTCATCTTTTGATAAAAGAGTAGAGATTTTTAAACATCAGGGAAGCGGCTTTGAAACCGAAATGCTTTTCAGATTATACTTTATTTATCTGTCCGGGATAATCTATGTTATTCTATCTTTCTGGTTACTGTATCAGTTCAGGAAGAATATGGTTCAGCAGTTTTCAAATACTGAAAAGATCAATTTCAACTGGTTATTGTATCTTATTATCTGGATTGCACTGATCTGGGGATTGGTACTTTTTGTAAACGTTAATATCATTTACGGAGCCGTAGCTGTTTTTATTATATGGCTTGGATATTTCGGAATAAAACAGGTTCAGGTCTTTAGTCAGCCTACACTTGCGGTTGCAGGTTACAGGATAGAAGCTGAAACGAAGGTTGAAACTGAGAAAGAGGAAATTTCTCTTATTACGGATAAGAAATACCAGAAATCCGGTCTTACAAAAGAAAATATTGAAAATATCCATGCAAGACTTCAGAAAATTCTGAAGGAAGAAAAGCCCTTTATTAATCCTAATCTTACCTTGAACGAACTTGCTGCCATGCTGGATGTTCATCCTAATAATCTTTCTCAGGTAATCAATTCCAAAGAGAATAAAAATTTCTACGAACTTATCAATGAAAAAAGAATCGAAGAATTTTTAAACAAAATCTCAGAACCTGAAAGCAAACAATATACTTTACTTTCAATTGCATTTGAATGCGGTTTCAATTCCAAAACCTCTTTCAATAGAAATTTTAAAAAGTACACTGGTGTTACTCCCAGCGAGTATCAAAAAGTCTGATCTTACAGGGTTTCATCTTTCAGGGAATGGTGTCATTTTTCATATCTGTTTAGTAATCAGTTGATTGTGGTTTGTGTCTTTTGTGTTCCAACTTTCCTGATGGAGCGACTTGCTTTTGAAGATAATGAATCTTTGCATCATAACTTTTAAACCCAAAAGTATGATTGCTTTCAGAAAAAAGAATGTAGCGTTAGCTGCTTTTACTCTTCTCATTATGTTGTTTTCCTGCACTGACGGACGAACAATTGATGAACCCGGAAATCTGGTTCCTAAAACCGTAGACCAGGATTCTTCTCTTCCCTCTATCACTGTAAATGGTGCAATGCTTCACACTGAAGCTTTTGGACCTGAAGATGGAACAATTATTCTTCCGCTTCACGGAGGCCCGGGAGGAGACTATCGCTATCTTCTCAATTGTAAAAATCTTGTGGATAATGGATTACGGGTTGTATTCTACGATCAGAGAGGTTCGGGACTTTCACAGCGTTTTCCGAAAAATTCTTATCAGAAGTTGGGAGCGGGAGTTACAGATCTTATGTATGATGAACTTCATGCAGTGATTGCCCATTATCGAAAAAGACCTGAGCAAAAGGTAGTTCTTTTGGGGCATTCCTGGGGTGCGATGCTGGCTACGGGATATGCAGGAAAGTATCCGGATGATATACAGGGACTTATCTTGTGCGAGCCAGGCGGCCTTGTTTGGAATGATGTTACGGATTACGTAAAAAGATCCAGATCATTTAAAATATGGAGTGAAATACTCAATGATGCGGCCTATCTGGATCAGTTCATTTCCGGTAAAGAAGACCAGCACGAAATTTTAGATTATAAAATGTCTATGCTGGCTTCAAAAAACAGCATTACAGGAGAAGGAGATTTTGATCCTGGAATAAGCTGGCGGAGCGGAGCTGTAGTCATGGATGCCCTTTTCGATGCCGGAGATCAGTATAAGCTGGATTTTTCCAAAGGGATCCAGAATTATAAAGGCCCGGTTCTGTTCTTCTACAGTGAAAGAAATAAAGCCTATCCGGATTCATGGGCCCAGAAAATAACATCAAGCTATCATCATCTTACCAGAGTGAAAATATCGGGGGTGGGACATGACGGAATTATCACCAATATCAATGCCTGGAACAATCAGACAAAACCTGAGATCATTACTCTTATTGGAGACCTTTAAAATCAACACCATGAACAAAAATATAATATCAGTTTTAATTGTATTACTGACCGTTATTTCTATGAAAGCACAAACGGTAAACTGGGCAGCCTTGAATGAAGAAAAACATTTATTGAATGCCAATGTAGGAGCAGAATATGGAGCAATTATAGGACTTGGGTACGGATATAAATTCGGAGGAATGTTTCCCATGATCACAGGAGTAGAATTTTCCGTTCCGTTGGGAGATACTCTGCTGGATGATTTTAAAGTAAAAGCCGGTACTAATATCCGATGGGTAAAGATTAGCGATTTTCAACTTTCAACAAGAGTTCAGGGAGTTTTTCGCAGGTTTGAAAATGAGAATGCTGCTATTCTCAACTTTGGACTGGATATGGCAGGCGTAATCGGGTATTACAGACCTAAATGGTTTATTGGGGGAGAAGCTGGCTTTGATAAAGCGATTGTTACTCATTTCAAACATTCCGGGCACTATAAGGAAATCTATCCCGGAGTGAAAGACGGATGGTATGAGCCGGCTACCGGTGGGAATTTCTACTATGGATTACAAGGCGGATATTCCTTTACTCGTCAGGAAATATATTTAAAAGTCGGAAATATAATCTCCCAGGATTTTAAAACAAAACCACATCTGCCTTTTTTTGCTCAGATCGGGTATAATTATAAATTTTAAAACTCATGATGTAAGCAGGTTGTTTCAAAATCCAATCATAGGATCTTGTCATCTCGTATTGATGTAAGAATTTTTAACATCAAGAACTGAGATTATTCATTCCATCAAATCAATTTGGAATAGTATTTTGAGACAGCCTGTTTTTATTGTGCTGAAAAATAAATACATAAGTTTAAATTTTACTTAAAAATAGTTTTTAAATATCAGGGATTGTAAGATATTTTTAATTCACTTTTTGGTCCTGGAATCTTTGTTATATCTTTGCAAACGAATAATTTATCTCTAGAAGAAATCATTATAAAAGAAGCCTTACAGTAAAGTGTTGTCTGAATTTTCTTTTAAAGAAAATAAGAATGTAGAAGAAATTGAATATTAACTTTAAACGCGCCTTATCCCAAAAATCCATTTACATCGCTGCTTTTTCTGCCTGCTTGATTGCTGTGGCAGCATTTGCTGTTTTAAGTCTTTTGATTACGGAAGACAGTCGTAAAAATACAGATGATTTTGCTAAAAAAACCTTTTTCAGAAAATATGAATCGGTGGAACATGAGTTCAGAAATATTGAAGATTATCAGTACCTGCTTCGAGCACTGATCCAAAAAGACGGCTTAAACAATTATAAGAACTATTCTTCGGTTTTAAACGATTTAAACAAAAAAAGGAATTTACTGCCTTACAGCTGGTATTACTATGAGAACACCGGTTCCGGCAAGTCTGAAAGTAATAATCCCTTATCTGATATTTTCAAGAATAAAGAACATCGTGAAAAGTCTGTTGTTATCAGAAATAATGGTCCGGGGCATTTCAGAGATCTTCTGGTTACCCGTAAAGACAGTATGTACTGGGTGAGTTATGACTCGCTGGTGCTGCCAGATAAAAATAAGCTTTACTATGGTTCTACAGTTAGTCTTGATGATCTCCATCAGTATTTTATCAATGTAGATAAAAGTTCCAATACCTATGCCTATGTTTTTACAAAAGAAGGAATTTGTATTACCCATCCTGAAAAGAAATATATAGGGAAGAATATTTTTGACTTTACAGACATTAAGCCCGGAGATACTTTATCCGGTAAAACAGAAACAGGCTATACCAAAAGAACAGCCGTTTCTGAGTACCTTGGGGTGGAAGTAACCCGATTTATAAAACCGCTAAAGACTGATAACTTTGATGGTTACACGGTAGTCAATCATGTTAATTTCATTATTGATGAAAATAGCAACAAAATAAAAACGTATACCATCTATATCTTTCTGGCTGCTTTATTCCTTATTGTAACAGTTTTTATCCTGTTCCAGAGATCCACGAATATAGCTTATCGGGAAAAGGAAAAGATACAGTCTGAAAAGAATCTACTGCTTATAGAGAATGAAAAGATGCATAAAGCAGAAGTGATCAACCAGCTTCAGCAGCTTAAAAACAATATCAATCCGCATTTTCTGTTCAATTCGCTGAACTCTCTTTACATGCTGATCGGAATTAATAAAGAGAATGCGCAGAAATTTACCATTAATCTTTCCAAGATCTATCGGTATCTTATTGTACCTCCAAAAGAAAATATTGTTCCTGTTTCGCAGGAAATTAATTTCATACAGCAGTATATGGAGCTCTTAAAAAGCAGGTTTGATGAAGAAATGAAATTTGAAATGGTGATTAATGATCCCCAAAGCCTGGAGAAAAAGATTCCGTATTTATCCCTTCAGATTGTGACTGAAAATGCAATAAAACACAATATTGCTACCATAGATCAGCCTTTGGAAATCATCATTACCGTTGAAGAAAACGGGATTGTAGTGAAAAATACCTGGCAGCCCAAAACAGAGCCGGTACAGGGAGAGAAATTCGGAATTGAATATTTGAATCAGGTTTATGGGTATTTTAAGAATAATCTTCTTAATATTTCTGTTGATGGTGAATATTTCGTATGTTTTTTGCCTTTATTAAGGTAAAATAAAAATCCATTCACTCCCGAATAATCACCTTTCACTCCCTAACATTATTTATATAATTCACTTACCTATAGCTTTGCCAACTGAAACTAAGATATTTACTATTTGGAATGAATCGGACTATTTTAATGAAGAATTACAGACTGGCGCTGTATCTTGGCCTTGCTATGGCTTCACCAATGGCAATAGCACAGAAAAAAGATACAGTAAAAGTCAACAAAGAGAAAACTGATAAAACAGACACATCCTCATCAAAGAAGACCAAAAAAATTGAAGATCTGATCAAAAAAGGGACCTATAAAAAAGGGCTTTTTAATACGATCCAGGTAAAAACGGATATTTATTTTGAGATTCCGGACAGTTTGATGGGCCGTCAGTTTTTGGTGGTCAATAAACTATCCCAGGTACCTATGCAGGTGAATGAGGCTGGTTTGAACAAAGGAATGAATTATGAAAATAAGGTCATTTCTTTCCACCGTGATCCTGTAGCCAAAAAAGTTTGGGTAAAAACTGTGGTTCCCAAAGTATCATCACCTAAGAATGATGCAATTACAAAATCTGTGAAAGACAATTTTTCAGAATCTGTGATTGAGGTTTTTGATATTGAGGCACAGAACAGTGATTCTACGGCAGTAGCAATTAAAGTCAACAAAGTTTTTGACGGAAATCAGAAGAGCTTCAACGATGTTCTGGCTAATGTAGGCCTGGGAGGATCTGTGAAATCAAGCCTTTCTTATATAGAAGGAGTGAAGACGTTTCCTCAGAATTTAGTGGTTAAATCCCAATTGTCTACTTCCGTGAATGAAGGGGGAGTAGATCTTCCGGTAACGCTGGGGGTAACTACCAATCTCGTATTACTTTCTAAAATTCCGATGAAACCAAGAGTAGCTGACTCAAGAGTAGGGTTTTTCTCTGAGAAACACTGGTCGTTTAATGATAATCAGCAGAAAATGGACGAAAAGTATTTCATTACGAAATGGAATCTTGAGCCCAAAGACGAAGATAAAGAGAGGTATCTGAAAGGTGAATTGGTAGAACCTAAAAAGCCAATCATCTATTATATTGATCCTGCAACACCAAAACAATGGCGTGAAAAGATCATTGCAGGAGTTCATGACTGGCAGGCCGCTTTTGAGCAGGCTGGATTTAAAAATGCTGTGATTGCAAAAATGCCGGATGAAAAAGATGAAGACTTTGATATTGATGATGTAAGATATTCCGTAATTACATATGCTGCTTCTCCTAAATCAAATGCGATGGGACCTTCAGTGGTAGATCCGAGAAGTGGTGAAATTATTGAAGCGGATATTATCTGGTGGCACAATGTAATGACTTCTCTGCATGACTGGATGAGAATCCAAACCGGGCCTATTGATCCGAAAGCAAGAGGAAATAAGTTCAGTGATGAGCATATGGGTGAGGCGATCCGTTTTGTTTCTTCCCATGAAGTAGGGCATACCTTTGGGTTGAAGCACAATATGGGAGCTTCCTTTGCATTTCCTGTAGAATCACTTCGTTCAAAAGAGTTTACAGATAAAATGGGTGGTACGGCACCTTCCATTATGGATTATGCACGTTACAACTATGTAGCACAGCCTGAGGATGGCGTTACAGCAATCACTCCAAAGATTGGAATTTATGATAAATATGCCATTGAATGGGGCTATCGTTGGTATCCGGATGAATTTGTAGAGAAGAAGGCACTGAAAAACCTGATCGAAAAGCATGAAGATGATCCGATGTATTTCTATGGAGAGCAGCAAAGTTATCTGGAGACAATCGATCCACGCTCACAATCTGAAGATTTGGGAGATGATGCCATGAAAGCAAGTGAATATGGATTAAAAAACCTGAAAGTTGTTGTCAATAACCTTTTAAAATGGACCTACGATGACGGTAAAGATTATACCGATGCAGGAAAACTGTATCTGGGAGTTATCGGACAATGGGATCTGTATACAGGTCATGTAATGGCAAATGTAGGTGGGATTTATCTGAATAATACTGTTTTCGGAAATAAGAAAAAAGCCTATGAGGCAGTACCTGCCGATATTCAGAGAAAAGCGGTTGATTATCTTGTGAAAAATGCCATCAATCTTCCGGAATGGTTATTCTTTAATCCGATTACAGAGAAAACGTATCCGGTTAAAGATTCTCCGATGGGACCTTTTGAACAAACTCCTTATACACTGGCAAGAGGAATGCAGTATGCGAACATCTATTCTCTGTTTATGGATGACAGACTGTTGAGATTGCTTGAGAATGAGTTGAAACATCAGATTTCAGGTTCAAAAGAAGAGATCTATACGGTTGAGAATTTATTTGACCAGGTAAGAACTGCAGTTTTCAATAAAAAAGGAAGTCTTACAATCCTTGAAAAGATGGCTCAGAAGAATTATGTGGATGCACTGATTGTTTCGGTGAATAAATTATTTGAAAAGACAGCAGTGAAAGGTTTGAAAACGGAAAATACCCTGAACATTCCGATGATCTGTAATTTCCATGAAGAAGATCATGGTCTTAGAAATATCAATTATTCATCCATGAAGAGAGTATCTGAAGTAACCACTTACAAAAGAGCGGAACTTCAAAAGGTTCTGGACTTACTGAACAGAACGAGATACAGAGGAGATGACGCTTCCAGAGCGCACTACACAGATTTAATCATTCGTATTCAAGAGGCTTTAAACAAATAAACGGCAATGAAAAAAACTCTAATACTTTTACCTCTTTTGGCTGCTAATATTGCACTGGCCCAACAAAAGAAAACCATCACCGGGAAAATAGAAGATTCAAATACTTCTCAGATTATCACCGGTGCATCTATAAAAATTGAGACTCAGTCGGTCTCTACAAAAACGGAATTGGAAGGAATTATTGAAAGTGTATCAGTAGGTACAGTAACCGATAAGGACGGAAAATTCATATTGGAAATTCCTGAAGATACAAAATCGGTAATGGTAAGTTACCCGGGTTATGAGTCTCGCGTTATTCAGCTTAACGAAGGACAGACCCATTATACAATAAGACTAACTTCTGAGATTACAGATAAAAATAAGATTCAGGAAGTTATTATTACAGGATATCAAAAAATTGAAAAACGTAAACAGACTTCAGCCGTTTCTACAGTGAAAATGGACAACATCAGCCAGGCTGGTGTTGCCAGTGTAGACCAGATGTTATCCGGTCAGATTGCCGGTGTTGTAGTTACTCCTGAAACAGGATCTCCGGGAGGGCCTGCGAAGATCAGAATCAGAGGTACAGCTTCTCTTTCCGGTCCTCAGGATCCGCTATGGGTAATTGACGGTCTTCCATTGGAAGGTAATGATGTTCCAAACTTTACCGATAAAGATAATATTGATCAGCTTCAGAACTTCTCTATTGCAGGGTTGAACCCGAACGATATTGAAGATATTACCATTTTGAAAGATGCGGCTGCTACAGCAATTTATGGAGCGAGAGCAGCAAACGGAGTAATTTCCATTACCACGAAAAAAGGTAAAAAAGGAAGCATGAAACTGAACTTCTCAGCAGATACCTTCGTTACGGCACGTCCTGATTTTGGTAAGCTGAACCTTCTTAATGCATCAGAAAAAGTTGATCTTGAATTAATGCTTGCACAACGTGCAGATCTTACCTACCGCGCTGATAAAGGTGAAGTGATGAGAATTCTGACACAAAACCAACAGCTTGATGCTTTCAGAAACGGAGGATTTGGTGCACTGAATTCATTAACTCAGCAGCAAATCAACGGTTTAAGAAGCAATGATACCGATTGGGGTAAATTGTTATACAGAAACGCAATCAACAAGCAATACGGATTGAGTATCTCCGGAGGTGGTGACCGTTCAGATTATTACTTCTCTCTGGGATACTACGATGAAGAAGGAACAACTATTGGAACCGGTTTTAAGCGTTACAACCTGACTTTAAAGAACAATTATAAACTAAGTGATAAATTAAATGCAGGAATCTCTATTTTCGGAACACAGAGTGAGCGTGAATCATTTGTAACAGATGCAGATGCTTCCATCAGCCCTGTCAATTACTCAAGGAATGCCAATCCTTATATGAAGCCTTTTAATGCAGACGGAAGCTACAATTATGATAAGGATATTGACGGTTTTGATGATAGATATATTCCTTTTAACTTTCTGGAAGAAAGAGAAAATACAAGCTACACGCTGAAAAATAACTCGTTAAAAGCAATTTTAGATTTAGAGTATAAGGCGACAAAAAATTTAAGATTTACTTCCCAACTAGGTATTCAGTATGATGCTAATAAAACTGAAAAATATGCAGCTGAAAATACCTACTTCACTAGAAAAATGAAAGAAGGTACCCGTTATTATAAAGATGGAGGATACCATTATTTCTTACCTGCCGGTGCAGTAAAGCAGAACTGGGATAACGATTTCTTTCAGTATAACTGGAAATTACAGGGGACATACAGTACAAAAATCAATTCAAAACATGAAATTGATTTGATGGCCGGAACAGAAATCCGTAAAACAGAAGATAATACTACTGTGACAAGGGCATTCGGGTATGATCCCACAACAAGAAGAGCCACAGCAATGGTTTTCCCGAATTCAAGCTTTGCATCCGATAAGAGATATGAAACCTACCGTGAAATGGCTCCTATAGAGAATGCTTACGCTTCAATGTTTGCAACAGCTTCCTATACTTACGATCAGAAATATACTTTCTTCGGAAGTGTGAGATATGACGGAACCAACTTATTCGGTGTTAATAAAAAATACAAATACCTTCCGATCTGGGCTGTTTCAGGATCGTGGCTGGTAACAAAAGAAAATTTCATGAAGAATATTTCTGCTGTTTCTAACCTGAGATTGAGAGCTTCTTATGGTCTTCAAGGGAATATTGACCGTAATACATCACCATTCTTTATCGGAGAATACAGTGATACTACAATTCTTCCGGGAATAAAAGAAGGAATTATCAATGTGATCAGCCCGCCAAACGATAAACTTCGCTGGGAAAAGACAACCAATGTTAACTTCGGTCTTGATCTTGGATTGTTTAATAATCGAATCAGTCTTACCGCAGATGTTTACAACAGAAAAGGTACGGATATGATCAGTATGAAAGAAACTCCGCTTGAAACCGGCTTCGAATATACAATGATGAACTGGGGAAGTTTAACGAACAAAGGTTTTGAACTGGCATTATCCACAAGAAACATCAACAATGATAATTTCAAGTGGACAACCACCATCAACTTCGCGCACAATAAGAGCAGGGTATTAAGCGAGCAGCCTCGTGACAACTCTTTGCTTCCTTCAAGAGAAGGTCTTCCGGTGAATGCTGTTTTTGCATTAAAGACAGCAGGAATGGATGAACACGGAAACCCATTGTTCTGGAAAGGAAATGAAAAGATTTCTGCCGCTGAATTCTTTAAGCTATATGATGTATATGCAGACTTCTTCCCCGGGCAGCTTGTGGATACGAAGCTTTCAAACGCAGAATTGAGAAATATGTTCACTTATATTGGAGACAGAGATCCGAAATTTACCGGAGGTATCATCAATACATTTAAAGTGCGCAATTTCGACTTTACGGTTTCTGCAACGATCAATCTGAAGCAGACGGTAATGAGAACTCCTTCTTACCGTGGAATGGAGCTTGACAGAGGAAGAAACTACACAAGAGATATCTATGAAGCAGGAGGCTCACTTCCGGGGATTACTAGCCCTGATATGGATGCAAACCCAGACGGATGGATGGCCAATAAATGGTTTGCAGGAAATCGTTCAAGTGCATACAACCTGCTTGATGTTTGGGCAAAAGAGATCAGCTATGTGAGAATCAGCAGCATTCGTTTAGGATATACACTTCCGAAAGAATTCACAAATCCTATGGGAATCAGCAGCCTGAGATTAAGCATCGAAGGACGTAACCTTTTTGTATTCAGCAACGGATATAAAGGATACTTTGATCCTGAAACCTACGGTAATATTTATGCACAGCCTATAACCAAATCGGTAACAGTAGGATTTAATGTTTCTTTTTAAAATTTGAAAACAATGAGAAAAATTACAACATTCATAGCAATTGCAGCAATCAGCTTTATCAATATAGGATGTGACAGGTTTCTGGATATTCAGCCGGAAGGGAAGATTATCCCAACCACAGCTGAAGATTACCGTAAAGTGCTTACATCGGCTTATTCAAAATATCCGGTTCATAAATCTCTGACGGCACTTCGTACAGATGAGGTAAATATTGACGAAAACGGAATGGATTTTATTTCTTACCGTGAGATCGCAATGTGGAAAGATTCCAATAATGATCCGGCATCAACAGAGTTTCCATGGGTAAACTTTTACACAGTGAACTTTTATCTGAATCAGATCATTAATGAAGGTAGTAAAACAATGCAGGAGTCTTCTGAAAAAAGCCAGATTCTGGCTGAGGCATATGCGCTTCGTGCTTATTTATACTTTGATCTGGTGAATCTTTACGGTAAGCCGTACAACAGTGCAACAGCTTCTGTGGACAGGGGAGTGCCAATCAATCTGGATATTGATCTTGAGCAGGTTTTAAAGCCGTCTTCTGTACAGGAAGTTTATAACCAGGTTCATGCAGATATTAAAAAAGCGGAAGAACTGATGGTGGAGCAGACTCAGGCCACCGGGGTAAATTACAGGTTCTCTAAAACAGCATTGAAGGCTTTCCAGGCGAGAACAGCATTATATGAAGGAGACTGGAATAATGCGCTGAACTATGCCAACCAGGTATTGGCCGTAAAAAGTGATCTGAGTAATTTAAATACAACCAATACTCCTCCCAACCATTATGCTTCCACAGAATCTATCATGGCTTTGGATAATACATGGGATAACTCCATAAAAAATATGACTTTCGCATCTCAGGATATGATCTCTTCATATAACAGTACTGATAAAAGATTCGGGATCTATTTTGAAAAGAATGGCAGTAAATATAAAATTATCAAAGGAGGAAGCTCAGACTTCAGAGTGTCTTTCAGAACGGCAGAACAGTATTTTATAAAATCTGAAGCATTGGTAAAACTGAATAAGCTTGATGAGGCAAAAGAAACACTTCTTAAGGTCTTGAAGAACAGATATACCCCGGATGGTTATACTTCAGTACAAAGCACAGTATCCACAATGAACGCTGGAACATTCATGAACTTCATTATGGATGAGAGATACAGAGAGTTTGCCCTTGAAGGACAACGCTGGTTTGATCTGAGAAGAGCCAACCAGAAAAAAATAACCCATACCATCAATGGTAAAGAGTATATTCTTCAGCAGAATGATGTGAGATACACCATTGAATATCCTATGAGTGCAAAGAAGAATAATCCTAATTTATAAAACTTCATATCAATTCAATACAGGAGAAACCGCTTGAGCTTAATTGTTCTAGCGGTTTTTTTGTACTTTTGCAATGTTATGAAAATTGCCATTATAGAAGATGAGCTGCTCGCTGTTAATTATCTGAAAAATCTTTTGGATAAACAGGGGATAATTCCCGTAACAGAAACTGTTATTCTTCGCTCCAAAAAACAGGCAATAGATTTTTTCGAAAAAAACTCTGCAGATCTGATCTTTATGGATATTCATCTCGGAGACGGGATGAGCCTTGAAATTTTCGAACATGTGGAGCTTTTCACCCCGATTATTTTCATTACTGCCTTTGATGAGTATGCAATGAGGGTCTTCAGACATTTCACGATAGATTATCTTCTGAAGCCGTTTGAAGAAGAAGATCTGCATAAAGCACTACAGAAATTCATTACAATAAGAAATAATTTTGATCCCGAACTTGTTCTCAAGTCAATTTCTCTTCTTCAGCAGCCGGAAGATTCCGATGCTATGAAGCGATTTATGGTAAGAGAAGGAAATAAGCTTAAATCGATAGACGAGGATAATATCGCCTATTTTTTTGCTTCAGGGAAATATCTTTTTCTTACCACGGTAGATCATCAGACTTATATTTATGATGATACAATTAAGGACATCATTCAGAAACTGAATCCAAAGGTTTTCTTTAAAGTAAACCGCAAGTTTATCGTCAATAAAAAAGCAGTTATTGAAATCATTAAACATTCAAGCCAGAAAGTGGAGCTTATATTGTCTCCTGCTCCGGAAATAAATTCAGAAGTATTTATCAGTAAAACACAGATTACTGAATGTCTTGGCTGGTTGAACAGATAGTAAAACTATTATAAGCTTGCATGAAACGTATGTTTGGAACAATCAATGAAATTGATTTTCATCTTTACTCCCTTAAAATTTAGCTTTTAAATAGTAAGTTCTTTGTATTAATTTAATTTTTGAGTATAGCAACAAAAAAACCTCTAAACTGAATTAGAGGTTTTAAGTGGTTTCTCCAGGAATCGAACCAGGGACACATGGATTTTCAATCCATTGCTCTACCAACTGAGCTAAGAAACCATTTATGTTTTTGTTTATTACTTCGTTGTTTTAAAGTGATGCAAAAGTATAACATTTTATAATACCATGCAAGTCTTTTGATTTATTTTTTTGAAGAAATATATTACCAAAGCCTGTTTCGGACTTCAATGTATTGTTCATCAGTGATTTGGTGTGTTTTATTTTTTTTACATTTTTTTGCAGAATCATTACAGGAAACAGATATTGACCAAAAAAAAGCCAGTTCTTATTTTATGATCAAGTAACTGGCTGATTATTTCTTTTAGTTGTAGTTTAAGGAAGGGTTGAAAAATCTATGTTAGGGGCTTGTGTAGGGGCAGTGATAGAAAATTGCGAGCCGGGGGCAACTGTTGTGTTAAAGAAGCCTCCGTTTTGTAAAAAGAAAGCATTGCCGCTTGTTCCTCCCATTGCATCTATTCTTTGTTTTGCATTATAAGTATTATCTACGCTGAATTTTGCTCCTGAAATAGCGATCCAGCTGCCATTTGAAGTTCTTACCCATTGATTTTTGAATTCTGCTTTTCTACCCTGATATCCATTCTCTGGATTAAAATTTTCAACGAAACTATAGAAGCTTTTCAGATAAGTACTGGTTTGAGGTCTTTTCCAGCTGGCTATTAGTTTCCATGTTGTTGTATCCGGTGATAAAAACCACGCCGTAAAATCTGTTTTTCCTGTACCATCCGGTTCACCTTTTAATAAGAATTTATAAGTCTGCCCTGCAATCCAGTTGTATTTATAATAGCTTTGTCCGCCTGAACCTTCATTACCAAACTCTCCAACCGTTACTCCGCTGCCTGACCTGTTGAGAATGATTTTATGATCAGGAGGAATATTGTTAGGATCATCTGTCTCAAATGGGCTCCATACAGAGAATAGAATTCTTCTTTCCGTAGCAGAATTAACCTGCATACCAAAATAGCCCGCACTAAAGCCATTAGCCATGAAATAAGAGCCAATCTTATCTTCTCCCGCAGGAACTGTCACCTCGTTGTAATAATAGCTCACATTATTTGTTGTTGGAATTGTATAATTCAGATGACAGGAAGGCCCTCTGCGTGCCCAGTAATAATAAGAAGGATCATTACTGTAAATATTAGTTCCTGCAGAAGCTGCCCCACTGAAAGTAATATCCGTAACATCTGCAAAATATCCACCAGTTTTAGATACCCCCTGAAGGTCAACTTTTACATAACCTGGTGTGGAAACAGTAAAATCTCCAACCGTATACTCTGTAGAAGCAGTACCTGTTAAAGTAATATTTTTGGAGGTGCTGCCAACCGTTACTTTTACAACACTGGTGCCCGAAGGAACAGAAGCTTTTAACCCAATATTTAATGTTCCGGAGTTACCCACTCTGAAATAAGTGCTGATAATCGTATTAGAGCTGGTCCAGTTGCCTAACTTGGCAGAAGTGATGACCTCGTTGGCTCCTGAAGGTTTTACTGTCAAAAAAGAATTTCCCGCAACCGGAACACTGAATGATGATGCATTTTTTAAAGCTGAGATCTTTTCTTGCGCAGCAGTAGTATCCTCTGTGGCTGCTGTTGTTTCAGCGCATGATTGAAAAACAAGTAGAGCAATACCTATAAAAGTATTGGCTAATAATTTTATACTCATAATAGTAATTGTAATTTGGTTTACCCTACTAAATTAAGTTTTACCTGTCAAATAAAAAATTAATTCCCATATTTTTGATTAATTTTTATTCTAAATAGATTCAGTACATAGAAATGTATTATGTTTTAGTACACATTTTTCAATATGTTCGGATGGGGGCAGGTGTGAGAAAAGACTGAGTATAAAAAACAAAAAAACCTCTAAACTGAATTAGAGGTTTTCAAGTGGTTTCTCCAGGAATCGAACCAGGGACACATGGATTTTCAATCCATTGCTCTACCAACTGAGCTAAGAAACCATTGTATTTTTGTTTGACTTACTTCGTTGTTTTAAAGTGATGCAAAAGTAGTAAGTTTTGATATACAAAGCAAGTATTCATCGTACTTTTTTTGAATAAAACTAAAAACTTACTGATTATCAGCCGGATTATTTTCCTGCTCTTTTCTGATCTGTTCACTCATCTCTTCCAATACCGGTTTGATCGTGTTTTCCGGAAGATCACTGATTCGGATATACATCAATCCATCAATCGCATCATTGAAGTTAGGATCCACATTGAAAGCAATTACTTTAGCATTTTGTTTGATATATTTTTTGATCAAAACAGGAAGTCTTAATTCAGGCTCAAGATCATCGATGATTTTGTCCAGTTTATTAAGATCAGACTCCATTTCCTCAAAGAAAATATTTTTATCCCTGTCACGAAGCTTTACTTTATATTCATTTCTCGGAGTAATGTATTGTGCCACAGCAGAATCAAAATAATTCGAACGCATAAACTCAATCATCAACGATTTTGAGAACTCAGAGAACTTGTTGGAAATACTTACCCCGCCCATCAAAAATTTATGATCAGGATTTCTCAGACATACATGCACAATTCCTCTCCATAAAAGAAAGAGTGGAAGAGGCTTCTGCTGATATTCCTGGCAGATGTAGGCACGGCCCATTTCTATCACCTTTTTAAAGAAAGGATGAATGTCCTGCTCAAATTCAAATAATGAACTTGTATAGAAACCTTTGATGCCGTATTTCTTCATTACTTCTCTACCCAGCGCCATTCTGTAAGCACCGGCAAGCTTCTTCTCACCGTTATCCCAAAGGAAAAGGTGGTGGTAATGTTTGTCATACTCATCCAGGTCAAACGGAAGATTACTTCCTTCACCCACCGCGCGGAAAGTAAGCTCTCTCTGGCGTCCGATTTCCCTCATAATAGAAGGGATTTCTTCGTAAGTAGTAAAGTAAATCTCGTAATTTCCGTTACTGAACAGCATTTTATCAGTTCCTCTCAGTTTATTGACATCTTTAACGATATCTTCCAGAGGAGTTTCATCAATAATATTCTGAACAATATTTTCCTCTTTCAATAAAGGAAATTTGACAGATAAATTCTGAAGATTGATACTTTGAGCAAGGGATTTTCTCTTTTCATAGTAAGATTTCATCATATAAACCTTACGTTTCAGAAACTCTCCCAATTCCTCAATGGTTTCCATCTCATCCATCGCTTTCACCGTGATAGGTCTCCCGATTCTGATTCTGATAGGTTTTTCCCTGTCGTTCATCATTTCAGCAGGAAGCATCAACGTTTGTAAATTTGGATGAAGCTTGGCTACCTGATAGAAAAGGCGGCTGTTCTTTGCATGGAAATACATAGGAACCACCGGCACTTTAGCCATTCTGATCAGCTTAAGTGCCGTTTTTTCCCATTCTTTATCTAAAATTTCGCCGTAAGGATTGTTCTTGTTGGAAACTTCTCCCGCCGGAAAAATACCTACACAGCCTCCATTTTGTAAATGCTTGAGTGTTTCACGCATTCCTGAAGAGCTGCTGTAAGCTTCTTTTCTGTTTTCAAAAGGGTTTACAGCGATTACATACGGTTCCATTGGTTTGATTTTTTCCAAAAGGAAATTACCCATTACCTTGAAATCCGGACGAACCTCAGATAAGATCTTGCACATCAAAATTCCGTCAATAGCACCCAGCGGATGATTCGAAACCAGAATAAACGGCCCCGTTTTCGGAATTTTTGCCAGATCCTCTTCAAAAGCTACATAGCTTAGGTTTCTTTCTCTTACAAATGAGTCGAAAAAGTCTTTGCCTTCCTTGTCTTTTAGTTTATCGTATAGTCTATTTACTTCATTTATTTTAGCAATGCTCATCACAGCAGATGCTACCGGGTTCTTCAGGAACCCGATTTTACTTAAGCCGGAAGCTTTGATCAGATCGTTTTTCGAAATTAAACTCATGTGTGTTTAGTCGCAATTAATATTATTGTGTTACCATTTGAAGAGTATTTTTGGAAATTTGTTCCAATAATACATTTTTTTCATGGTAAAATTTGTCAATGTGATCCATCTTCGCATTTCTTACTGTGAATAAAGATACATTTTTAATTGCTTCGGTTTTAAAAATTTTTTGAAGCTCCTCATTGAGCTCATCAATATGATTAAATTTATCCTCAAGGCACAGTGCCAGGGAGATAGCAGAATTTTGCATCAGGGAAACCTTGATCTTATATTTGGATAAGTATCCGAAAATTAAGCTCATATGATCCTCCGCTATAAAAGAGAAATCTCTTGTAGATATTTTCAGAAGATCCTGATTTTCTTTTAAAATATAAGATTCTTCCTGTTGGTTTTTGTCAGAAGCACCTACTTTAGTTCCTTCTTTAGTAGGATCTACAAAAGATTTTACATAGAAAGGAATGTTTTTTTGCTGTAACGGCTGTAATGTTTTCGGGTGAATAACACTAGCACCGTAATAAGCCATTTCAATTGCTTCTTCATAAGAAATATTGGAAAGAAGACTCACATCACTGAATTTTCTTGGATCTCCGGTCATTACTCCGGGTACATCTTTCCAGATGGTCATTGCTTCAGCATTTAAACAGTAAGCAAAAATAGCCGCAGAATAGTCAGAACCTTCTCTTCCCAACGTTACCGTAAAATTATTTTCGTCAGAACCAATGAACCCCTGGGTTACATAACAGATCTCAGGATTAAGGTTGGAGATAAACTCTTCAGTTTTTGCCCAGTCTACCGACCCTTCTCGGTATGAATTATCCGTTTTTACATAATCTCTGGCATCCAGCCACTGATTGGTAAACTGGATTTCATTCAGGTATTCGCTCACGATTTTCGTAGAAATCATTTCCCCACAGCTTACCACCTGGTCATATACGAAGTTGTAGTTCGGAGATTTATTTCTTCTTAAAAAAGAATCAATATCATCAAAAAAGAGATTGATTTCAGCAAAAACCGCATGATTTTCAGGAAATAATCCTTCCGCAATCTCAATGTGTTTTCGTTTTATCTTTTCAATCTCAGTTTGATAGTTATCTTTTTTGGAATAAAGCTCTACAACTTTTTCCAACTCATTGGTCGTTTTGCCCATTGCTGAAATCACCAGCAAACATTTGGCAAATCCCTGGCTTTTTAGAACCATGGACACATTTTTCACACTCTCGGCATCTTTTACAGATGCTCCACCAAACTTGAAAATTTTCATTAAATTGTTAAAAATAAAATTGTTAGATAAAAAATTACATGAGTTTTTTACGGACGTCAAAATTATAAATTTACAACGAGATATGAAATAGCCTATCGGCCTGATAGAATTAAGATTTCCTTAAAATAGCCTGAATATGCAGTCAAAATACGGTGTGAAGCACTGAAAGATACCGTTATATGCAGGATTTAAGGCCTGTATTATTTTGTTAAGTAATACATATTATTACTCACTTACCCGGGGATTAATCTCAAAACATGGATAACTTATTATCCGAATAAATATTTTACGTTTGTATTTTAATTCATTGTAAATCAGTGTTTTGTTTTTTGAAAATATATCGTTTATCTGTATTGAATTAAAATAAATAATTCCTGCGGGAATTTAATTTTTCATCAGTTTAAGATAGCAAATCGGTGCATGAAATAGTATCCTCTTCTATGATATTATGTTGTTTTGTGTTTGTATTGTGTTGATAAACAGTTGGTAATCTCTTTTGGAATTAAATTTTCTTAATGCAATAAATTTTCCGAAATTTGGGGAAAACGTAAAAAGAAAAATATGTCAAATCAACCATTACAGACTTTAGGAGAATTTCTTATAGATAAACAGGACGATTTTCAGTATTCTACGGGTGAATTTTCTCGTCTTCTGAGTGCAATAAGATTGGCTTCGAAAGTGGTAAACAGAGAAGTAAATAAAGCCGGAATTGTAGATATAACAGGGGCTGCCGGAAACCAGAATATTCAGGGTGAAGAGCAGCAAAAACTTGATGTAATTGCGAATGAAATTTTTATTACGGCTTTGTCTCAAAGAGAGGTTGTTTGTGGGATTGCTTCTGAAGAAAATGATGATTTTATTGATATTAAATGTGGTGAAAACGGGCATTTAAGTAAATATGTAGTATTAATAGACCCTTTGGATGGATCTTCTAATATTGATGTGAATGTTTCCGTGGGAACTATTTTTTCTATTTACAGAAGAGTTACAGAACCCGGAACGCCTGTTCAATTGGAAGACTTTTTACAAAAAGGGATCAATCAGATTGCGGCAGGATACGTTATCTACGGTTCTTCTACTATGATTGTTTATACCACCGGAAACGGAGTCAACGGATTTACGCTAGATCCTTCTTTAGGAACTTATTATCTTTCTCATCCGAATATGACTTTTCCAAGAACAGGTAAAATTTATTCGATCAACGAAGGGAACTATATCAAATTTCCTCAGGGAGTAAAAAATTACCTTAAATACTGCCAGATGGAAGAAGGAGACCGTCCTTATACCTCCAGATATATCGGTTCTTTGGTTGCAGATTTCCATAGAAACATGCTGAAAGGCGGAATTTATATCTATCCTTCTTACTCACAGGCTCCGAATGGAAAATTGAGACTCTTATATGAATGCAATCCTATGGCGTTCCTGGCTGAACAGGCAGGAGGAAAAGCAACAGACGGATTCAGAAGAATTCTTGAAGTAGAACCTACAGAACTTCACCAGAGAATACCATTTTTCTGTGGAAGTGTTGACATGGTGGAGAAAGCGGAAGAGTTTATGCGTATCGACAGCGTAAAATAAATGGAAGCAAATTATTTTAAATATTTATTAGAATTCAAACGCCCGAGTGGAACATCTCGCGGCGTTTTGCTTGATAAAGAGACTTTTATCCTGGAAATTTCAGAAAATGGAAAAAAAGGAATAGGAGAGTGTGCAATATTCAGAGGATTAAGCTTTGATGACAGGCCTGATTATGAAGAAAAGCTGAAATGGCTTTGTGGAAATATAGATAAAAACATTTCTTATCTGAAGGAGGAACTGAAAGAATTTCCATCTATCTGGTTTGGGTATGAGCAGGCCATTCTGAATCTTAAGCATGGTGAGAATTTCTATTTTCCAAGTGAATTTACCGAAGGAAAGGCTGCCATAACAATCAATGGTTTGATTTGGATGGGAGATGTTGGATATATGGAAGAACAGATTCAGGATAAACTGGAAAAAGGATTTCATTGTATCAAGTTGAAAATTGGTGTAGACTGGAATTCAGAACATGTAATTCTTCAGAAATTAAGAGAAAAGTTTTCTAAAGATCAATTGGAACTTCGTGTGGATGCCAATGGAGGATTTAATAAAAATGAAGCAGAGGTAGTTCTGAATCAGCTTGCGGACTTGGGAATTCACTCTATTGAACAACCTATTAAAGCAGGAAATTGGAAAGATATGGCGGAACTATGTGCCAAAACACCTACTCCGATCGCTTTGGATGAAGAGCTGATTGGAATTATTGACTCTTCAGAAAAGAAAAAGCTTTTAGAAACCATACAGCCTCAATATATTATTCTGAAGCCAGCTTTGGTAGGTGGTTTTGCAGGTTCAGATGAATGGATTTCTCTTGCAGAACAATATCATATCGATTGGTGGATTACTTCTGCTTTAGAAAGTAATATAGGTTTGAATGCCATTGCCCAATATACATTTACAAAAAAAAATCCGATGCCTCAAGGATTGGGCACCGGAGCTTTATTTATCAATAATTTTGAATCCGATTTAGAACTCAGAAATGAGTTGCTGTGGTTCAAAACTTAAAAATGATTTAGATTTCAGGGCATACAGGATTATTCCAATGGTCTGCATCCCACTCTCTGCAGCATCTGCCTCTTGGATCCCAATTATTGCATCCGATAGGAACTATTCCGCCTTTAATAGTTTTTAATTCTCCTTTGTTTAATTTTTTTAAATTTTTCATAGTTGATATTTTTATTTGATTGATAAGTAAATATCGAAAACTTTTTTCAATTATACAATAGTTGGGGAATTATTTAGTGTAATTTAACAAATTTGATGAAAATAATGATTATTTGTGATAATGTCTGGATTGTTGTGGGAAGAACTAAAATAGGTATATGAAAATAAACCCCTGCATCATATTTGCAGGAACTCTGATTAGATTTCGGTCTTTGTTAAAGGATAAAGTAATTGTTGGCTCGGATATTTTACATCTTTTTATGGGTTGATATTCATTTAAATCACATCTTTTACGAAAATCGCTTTCTTGATATAGTTTAAGATATAAGAAAACCTTCTTTTAATATTTTCCATGATAAAAAAATTGTAATTCTCTAATGTATGAATTGGCAATCTTTATGCCATTCCCAAGGGTTGGAGTAACTTTAACATAAGCTTCATTTTGTAAGGCTTTTTTTAATTATTTGTTAAGAAATAATTGTGAAAATATTTTCGTTATCTTTTAATCGGTTGGTGATAAGGTTCCTGTCAATACCATATAAATTCTGAAAAATATCATTCTGTACCTGCGAGCTGGAAAGGTATCCCCAATGATTTCCTACCTCATATTTAAAACCGGTCAGAATATCATCTTTTACAAGTGTACAGTCAATAATCGAGACGATGTCTTTGTAAGAAGAAATGTCACTAGGCCCATTTTTTCCGAGTCTTGGGGTAAGAATGTTTTTCGTAAACTGGGATATTCCAAGAACAGCATCCTGCCTGTTTAAATAAATGGAAATTCTGTTGGCTAATAACGGGAGTTTATTAAATGAATCTTCAGCATCTTCAAATACTTTATAGCTTACGTCAGCATTCAGCAGTAAAACCTGATCAATGACCCGCAATATATTTTCTCTTTTAAGGCTGTACAGCATACTTTGGAGTACTCTGTTTCCCATGGAATGGGCCATGATGTGAATTCTTTGGTTGCAGGGCACAAGATCCCGGTTGGAAAAAATATCTTTTAAAAACTGAGTGTAAAAATAGAACAGCCTCATCAGTGATGCTCCGGAATTGATACTGGAAGCTTTATCGTCAAAATAACTTAACGGAATAATGCTGCTTGAAGCCGGCCAGCTCACAAATAAAATATGTTCTACAGGAGAGGCGGGATTATCAATGAATATTTTCTTAAGATCAAGAATAGCTTTTAATTCATCATCAAAGTCATACAAATAACCATGAATGAAGATCAATACATCGCTCCTGTCTTTAGTTGAAGACATATTTTTGTATAATTCATAAAAAAGCTTTTGGGTGCCACCAAGATTATTGGCGGTAAGAGGTGATTTTTTAATACCTTTTTCACTCAAAAGAACATCAAGAACATCCTCATAACCCTGCTTTTCAGGTTCAGAGAATAATTTATAATTTAGAATGTTTCTGTTGGTGTAATCTTTTTTCTTTTTGGCCTGCGCAGTAGGTTCTTTGTAATTATCAAAATCACATTTTGCAATCCTGAAATTAGGAATGGAGTATTCATCATTAGAAAAAGAATCTACTCTTTCACCTTTATGACGAATGATTTTCCGGTTGCTTAAGATATAAACGGCCATAAGTGATAATTGGTAAAATGGTTTTAGCTTTCTCTAAATTAATGAAAAATACTGAATTACAGTAAATAAGGCTTTTAAATTATCACTTTCAAAAACGCTTATTTTTCCTTAACTTTGTACAACTTTTTTTGCTAAAAAATAAAAGCTAATTTAATGGAAGAAGAAAAAAAATCACTCAATTTTATTGAGCAAATTATTGAAGATGATCTGGCAAATGGTCTGAAAAGAGATCAGATCCGTTTCCGTTTTCCCCCTGAACCGAATGGCTACCTGCACGTAGGGCATACAAAAGCTATTTGTATCAACTTCGGACTGGGTGAAAAATACAACGCTCCCGTAAACCTTCGTTTTGACGATACGAACCCTGAAAAAGAAGAACAGGAATTCGTAGATTCTATCAAAAAAGATGTTGAATGGCTAGGTTTTAAATGGGATAAAGAATTGTATGCATCAGACTACTTCCAGCAGCTTTATGAGTGGGCCGTACAATTGATCAGGGATGGAAAAGCGTATGTAGATGAGCAGCCATCTGAAGTGATTACAGAACAAAGGAAAAATCCTACAGAACCGGGAGTGGAATCTCCATATAGAAACCGTCCGATAGAAGAATCTCTGGATCTGTTCGAAAGAATGAAAAACGGAGAGTTCGAAGAAGGAACAATGTCTCTTCGTGCAAAGATCGATATGGTTTCACCCAATATGAACATGCGTGATCCTGTGATGTACAGAATTCTGAAAAGACCTCACCACAGAACCGGAACAGCATGGAAGATCTATCCTATGTACGACTGGGCTCATGGGGAATCTGATTATCTTGAGCAGGTTTCGCACTCATTATGTTCATTAGAGTTTGAAAACCACAGACCTCTTTACAACTGGTATCTGGATCAGGTATATGACGAATCCAAAGTAGCTCCTAAACAAAGAGAGTTCGCAAGGATGAATGTCTCCTATATGATCACTTCTAAAAGAAAGCTGCAGAGACTGGTAGCTGAGGGAGCGGTAACAGGATGGGACGATCCAAGAATGCCTACAATTTCAGGAATGAGAAGAAAAGGGTTTACTCCAACTGCTATAAGAAACTTTATTGAGAAAGTAGGAGTGGCGAAGAGAGAAAACCTGATTGAGATTCAATTGCTTGATTTCTGTGTACGTGAAGACCTGAACAAGGTTGCTAAACGTGTAATGGCAGTGGTAGATCCTGTAAAATTAGTGATAGAAAACTATCCTGAAGACAAGGAAGAATGGCTGGATACTGAGAATAATCCTGAGCAGGAGAATGCAGGAACCAGAGAAATTCCTTTCTCAAGAGAATTGTATATTGAACGTGAAGACTTCAAAGAAGAAGCCAACAATAAGTTCTTCAGATTAAAATTAGGTGGAGAAGTTCGTTTGAAATCTGCTTACATCATTAAAGCTGAAAGAGTAGAGAAGGACGAGAATGGTGAGATCACTACCATCTATGCTACTTACGATGAGAAGAGTAAATCCGGAAGCGGAACAGAAGAAAGTTTGAGAAAAGTAAAAGGAACTTTACACTGGGTATCTGCAAAACATGCAATCCCTGTGGAAGTGAGAATCTATAATCAACTGTTTACAGTAGAACAGCCTGATGCTGAAAAAGATGTAGATTTCCTTAATTTCATCAATCCTGAATCTGTAACTACAGTAAAAGGTTTTGCTGAACCGGCTCTGAAAGATGTAGCTGTTGGGGAACCACTTCAGTTCCAGAGAATCGGATATTTCACCAAAGATCAGGATTCTACAGAAGAGGCTTTGGTATTTAACCGTACGGTAACTTTAAAAGATTCTTATAAGCCTGAATAATTCTCAGGAATAAACAGATCAATAATAAAGAAAAGCAGGACTTAGCACAAGTCCTGCTTTTCTGTTTTTAATAGTTTAAAATACTGAAGTTTTATTTTAGAAAGTCTTTGTTCTGATATGCTGGATTAGGATATTTATAAAATCCTTCACCAGTCAGAACTCCTAATTTTCCTTTGTCTATATATTCTTCTTTCAATTTTTCAACAGCTTTGATCTTTAATGGATCCTGAGTTTCTTCAGCCTCCATTTTATTAATGTTATAAGCTGTAGTAATTCCTACAACATCAAGAATCCCAAACGGACCTACCGGAGCTCCTGTGGCAACCATCCATGTTTTATCAATTGTTTCTACGTCTGAAACCTCATCAATCCAAAGGTTAACCGCAGCTCCCAGTAAAGGAACAAGTAGTGAATTCACAATATATCCCGGTTGTTCTTTGTAGATAGGCAATGCCACCATTCCGATATCTTTTGCAAACTGAATAACAGCATCAAAAACTTGCTGAGAAGTTCCCGGATGACGCATAATCTCTCCGGTGTTGTGTTTCCAGATCTCATTGGCAAAATGAAGTGCTACAAACTTCTCCGGTCTTCCTGTTGCTTCTGCAAACTCACTGGGAAGAAGGGTAGAAGAGTTGGTTGCAAACACTGTTTTTTCCGGTGCGACCTGAGCAAGCTTATGATAGAATTCTGTTTTGATGGCCGGATCTTCCGGAACGGCTTCTATTAATAAATCGGCATCTTTTACTGCATCCGCAAGATCAGAGGAATAACTGATATTATTGAAAGTTGCATCAAGCTGTTTCTTTGTGGCCTTCAAATCCTGTTTGTAAGCTTCACTTAATGCTGTGAATTTATTTTTAGCTTTTTCCAAGACTTCGTCATTGATATCATAAACGGTAACCTTGAATCCATGATATGCAGTCTGAAAGGCAATCTGATATCCTAATACACCACTTCCTGCTATCGTTATATTTTTAAAATCCATGAGATTTATTTTAATTTTTAAAAAACTTTTTAAACTTATATTTTAGCCTTTCACTCCTTTGATCCAATCTTGGAATCTACCCACCTGTTCCATGATGAAAGATTCATGTTCCTCTTTCTCTTCCGGACGGTTTACCAGAATATGTTCAAAATAAGTTCCTTTTAATATTTTTCTTAAAATCCCTTCACCTAAGAATGGTTTATAGTCATTTAGAGCCTGAGTCGCTTTCAATAAATGTCTGATGTCATACTGCAGCGGATTGATATCCGGAACCTGCTTGTTGAGATTAAGAAGATTATAGACGGCTATTCTTGCTGTTCTCACAGAACTTTCCATGGTAAAAACAACGTCATTATTGGTTTCAACGAACTGGCCTACCAATCCTAAATTCTTACATCCTTCAGGAACTACTCTCGGACGGTCTCCCTGGGCACGCGGCATAAACATAGAGGTAATGTAAGGCATAAATGCGGTACGTACAATTGTGTTCTCTATAACATTGTCCAGCTGATCTGCTATTCCGAGATGATGGCATAATTCAGTAAGGATTTCGTTTCCTGTACATTCGGGCATTGTTTTTTTAACGTAATTTCCTTGTTTATCCATTAATAAAGCATATACCCAGACTACAAGAATGTCATCAGGCTGAGTAGGAAAGTGTGGTTGTCTGTTGCAGGTAAAACTCATTACCCAGTTAGAGTCTGTAATGGTAATAATTCCTCCTGTTGCTGTTCTTCCGGAATATGGATCATTAACACACAGTTCTTTCAGTTTCTCAGTGAAGGCGGAAGGACGGCACGTTAATGTTGCAGATTCCCATGAAGATTTTTCAATATGGCTGCAGAATTTTTCAGGTTTTCCGAATACTTCAGATTTCGCAGCCAGATTTTTCCATAGCTTCCATCCTGCGCTTTGTCCCGCACTGCTGTTGTCTATAGTAACTTCAGGAACAGTATTGTTGTCTCCGTAGAAAGTACTTTCCGTCATAGATCCGGTAGTCACAATAACATAATCATCTTTACCGATAGGTATTCT
Organism: Chryseobacterium sp. Tr-659; assembly: GCF_011752975.1. Classification (GTDB taxonomy): domain Bacteria; phylum Bacteroidota; class Bacteroidia; order Flavobacteriales; family Weeksellaceae; genus Chryseobacterium. The sequence continues at coordinate 806,686 of NZ_VWWP01000001.1, forward strand.
TACTTCTTCTCCGTTCTGTTCGGTGATGATGCCTTCCACGGTTTTCCCTTCCGTATCAATATGGATGTCAAGATCTTTTACTAAAGTATTAAACTGGATTTGTACTCCTTTTTCTACCAGGAAGTTTTTCAATGGTGTTACATAAGTGTCATACTGGTTATATTTAGGGAATACCAGACATGAAAAGTCTTTCATTCCGTCAATAGCATGAAGGAATCTGTGCATATACAGTTTCAGTTCCAGTAAGCTGTGCCAGTTTTCAAAGGCGAACATGGAACGCCAGAAGAACCAGAAATTACTGTTAAGAAATGATTCAGAAAAATAATCTTCAATACTAAGGTCATCCAGCTCTTCCTTTTTCTTCAGTAGAAGTTTAACAATAGCCAGCTGGTCTTTTTTTTCCAGTCCGAATTTGCTGAAGTCCTTGATCTGTCCTTGATTGTGGATCAATCTGGCTTTTGAATAATTCGGATCATTATCATTAACAAGACGGTATTCATCAAGCACGCTATAAGGTGCTGGAAGTTCTAAAGCAGGAATGTCCTGGAACATATCCCATAAATTTTCATAAGTCATGTCCATTTCCCTTCCTCCACGGATGATATAGCCGTCTTTTGCATTACCGGCTCCGTCCAAAGATCCGCCTTCAATAGTAAGCTGATCGAGGAAAATAATATTTTTCCCGGGAACATGGCCGTCACGGATGAAGTAGTAAGCAGCAGACATTCCTGCGATTCCGCTTCCTACAATATAGATTTTACTGTTTTCGTAAGACTGTAAAGGAATACCCTTGTTACGCTGGTAATTTCCGATCTGGTCGGAAAAAGGCATTGTTTTTTCAGGAGTGTTAATCTGAACTTCTTTACTTGAATCCGGTTCGTGGTTTACGTTCCCAAACTGGTCAGAGGCATTTAAAACGTTATCGAATTTTGAATTGATCGTACTCATTTTGTATTGTTTTTAATTAACATTATAAAGGTACCTCTATTCAGAAAGCGACATATATCCCCAATGTCAGAATTACTATCCCCAAATTCTTATGACTGGATATTTTCCTGTATCCTGTATTCGGAAGGGGAAAGTAAAGTCTGTTTTTTGAAAAAGCGGCCGAAGGCTGAAGCAGAGTTAAACTGAAGCTCAAAAGCAACTTCCGAAATGGTCATTTCAGGATTTCCAAGCATCACATATGCTTCTTTCAGAAGAGCTTCATTGATGACTTCATGAGGTGTTTTACCACTGGCTTTTTTAATGATCTCAATAAGATATTTATTCGAGACACAAAGCTGATCTGCATAATACTGAACCGTTCTTTGCTGTCTGATGTTTTCACGGATGAGCTTACCGAATTTCAGATAAAGATCTTTTTTTCCTTCTTCTTTTTCCGGATTGGCAGTATTATCTTTCTCCATGATCTCTGCAGCCTCCAGTAATAGATTAAAAATAATAGTACGGATAATTTCTTCTGTAAATTTCCCTTGTTTCCTGGATTTCTTTTTAAGATAATCAAGAAGGTTTTGCAACAATGAGGAGTTTTTGGGAGAAGTTTTTACAATGCTGTATGAGCCTTCGGAGAAAATGTTCATTTTTTCAATAATGAAAGGATTGGAAATATTTTTGATCAGAAAATTTTTGTCAAAGAATAACAGTTTCATCATAAAATCTTCACTGGTTTTCAGGAATTTTACAATAGTAGAAGGGGCAGCAATAAGAAAGCTATGGGTGGTTACTTTATATTTCTGACGATCTATTTCAATGCTGATCTCACCCGCTGTACAGATACATACAGCATAATAATCCATTCTGAAAGGTGTTTTTGGAAAATCAAAGATGGGTTTTCCCGAGGAAATATAATAGGATTGGCGGCAGTCAATACTGTAAAAGGATAGCGTATCATGTAAATTTTCGTAGGTTATCATGCTTACGTATTGGTTAAAATTTTATTTTTTTCAGAAATTACAGTCTGAAAGCCTTATTGTTACTGCAATTTACGATTTTTATAAAAGCTTTTGACCTTTATCTTATAAAAAACTTATTTTTCAGATACAATGACTACTCGTTTTTACGAATGTTAAAAAACGTTTTAAATAAAGGGGTTTGAGCTATTTTATCTAACTTTGCACTTTCAAATTTCCCCCAAAATATTATTGTGAGACTAATTAACGTATATACGAGTTCTTTTAAAGGACTCTCGCAGGAGAGTTGGATGCTGGCGTTGGTAATGCTCATCAACAGAGCCGGTTCTATGGTACTTCCGTTTCTGGGAGTTTATATGACGAATCATTTGCATTTTAGTATTGAAAATTCAGGAATTGTACTGAGCTTTTTTGGAATAGGTTCGGTCATCGGATCATGGTTTGGAGGTATGATCACCGATAAAATTGGAGAATACAGAGTACAGAGCCTAAGTTTGCTGCTTAGCGTTCCTTTATTCTGTCTGATTCCGCTTTTTACAACAGAAGCAGGATTGGCTGGAATTATTTTAGCCCAGAGTATTGTAAGTGAAACCTTCCGTCCCGCAAACTCGGTGGCAATTACAAAATATGCCAGACCTGAGAATATTACCCGGGCCTTTTCTCTGAATCGTATGGCGGTGAATCTTGGTTTTTCTATTGGACCTGCATTAGGAGGAATTTTATCTGCGATTTCCTATGAATTTCTGTTTTTCAGTAATGCGCTGGCTGCATTGTTAGCAGGATTGATGTATATCTGGTTCTTTAAAGACCGTGCAAGATTAGCCAAACTGAAAGCAAAGAAAGTAAAAGAAGTCATTGAGATAAAAAAAGAAAACTCGCCTTACCGCGACAGCAAATTTTTGATTTACTGTGGATTCTGCATGTTGTTTTCCATATGTTTCTTCCAGTTGTTCAGTACGCTGACCATCTTCTATAAGGATACTGCTCATATGAGCCAGCAAAATATAGGCTATATTTTAGGATACAGTGGTTTTCTGATTGTATTGCTTGAAATGGGGCTGGTGCAGATTGCAGAGAAATATTTTACATTAGCTTTTACCATGCTGATCGGAACTTTCCTCTGTGGAATTTCCTATGCAATGCTGGCTTTCGATTACAGTATGATTACTCTTGTACTGTCTATGACATTGCTTTGTGTGGGCGAAATATGGACTCTTCCTTTTATGTCAACGATTACAGCATTACGTTCGGGAGAAAACAATAAAGGAGCTTATATGGGATTGAATGGAATGTCATTCTCAATAGCATTTATTATCACTCCATATATAGGAACAATGATCGCAGAAAAATTAGGTTTCAATACCTTATGGATCGGAACGGGTGTATTGGCAACAGGTATTGCTATTGCCTTTTATTTCATTGTTCCGTGGATGCTTAAGGACAAAGATAAAAAGGAGAAAGAGCTTATATAAGAGATAAGCTTATTGATTTAAAATAAAAATAACCCAGTTGAAATACAGCTGGGTTATTTTTATAATATTGTTATTGATCTGAACTTAAGAAGGCCATCCTCCGTAATAAGAAGAGGTACCCATATCAATCTGCTCGGCACTTACCACAAAGCTGATGTACATACTGTTGCTGTCCACCGCATCAAATTCCACTTCATGCTGAATTACGTATCCGTTAGTCCATTTTATAGTGGTTAAAGTACCTTCTTCATGAGATTTGTTGAATGTTATTTCACCTACTGTCGGTTTGTATTTTCCGTTGAGTAAGCTTTCAAGAATATCTGCTTTATCGGTAGCTTCTACTGTAATTTTGATTAATGCATTGGAAGGATCAGATGCTACACGTCCGGATACGTCTATAGATCTGGATACCGTATAGTTAAGCTTTAACAGCTTTTGACCCTCACCGTTATTGAATTTTAAAATTCCTCTTGAATTTCTTTCTGCCATGGCTGGTAGTTTTAATAGTTAATACTTTGAGATTAGTTATTTTATATCAAAAATAGAAGTATTTGTAACACCAACAAAAAAATAATCAGAATTTTTAATCCGTTAGAGAGAAGGTTAGGTCTGAATTTTCTGTACAACAAGTAAACTTATTAAATATTTTCATTTCTTATCATTTTCGAAATCACATTACTGATAATCATTTCTGCATGGATCCTTGAGTTTTCAATAAACCAGAGATGCGTATCTTTCCCTCCGCACACGACTCCTGCAAGATAAAGATTGGAAATGTTGGTTTCCATAGTTTCAGAGTTGTAGAAAGGATTCAGACAATCTCCATTTAGTTCTATTCCTGATTTTTTCAGGAAATCAAAATCTGGGAGATAGCCGGTCATGGCCAGAACAAAATCATTTTCGATTTCATGAATCTGATGATTTTCATCTTTGAAAACAGCAGAATTCTCTTTAATCTCTATCATTTCGGAATTAAAATAAGCCTTGATGCTTCCCTCTGCTATTCTGTTTTCAATGTCAGGTTTTACCCAATATTTCACGCTTTTTGAAATTTCGGAATGACGAATAATCATGGTAACTTCAGCTCCTTTTCTGTAGGTTTCAAGAGCGGCATCCACTGCCGAATTACTTGATCCCACTACCACCACTTTCTGCCTGGCATAAGGATAAGGTTCGGTATAATAATGTTTTACTTTAGGAAGATCTTCGCCGGGAATATTCATGAGGTTGGGAATGTCATAAAAGCCGGTGGCAATCACTATATTTTTAGCCTGATAGCGGGATTTTGTAGTCTCAATTTCAAATATTTCATTGTTTTTTGAAACATTCATCACCTTTTCATAGAGATGAATATTAAGATTTTTTTGTCTGGCAATGCCCTGATAATATTCAAGCGCTTCCTGTCTTCCCGGCTTTGGAGCTGTAGAAATAAAAGGAATACCGTCAATTTCCAGTTTTTCAGCGGTAGAGAAGAATCTCATATATAAAGGATAATTGTATAGTGAGTTGACAATGGTTCCTTTTTCTATGATCAAATAACTAAGGTTGTTTTTTTGAGCCTCAATCGCACAGTTTAATCCGATAGGGCCGGCTCCGATAATGAGAATATCCAAAATTTCCATAGCCCAAAGGTACGATGTAAATTTTCAATTATGAATTATAAAATTTCGTTCCTTACAATTTTTACTCTTCATTCTTCACTTTCAATGGGTGATAGGAATTAACAAATCCATGATCCGCAATCTACTTCCCTACTTGGCATCAGTTTTGGTACTTTCTACCAATTACAAAATTGAAAATATGAAAAAACTGATTATTTCACTATTCGTTTTAAGTGCGGTTATAGCCTGTAAGAAAGAGGTGCAGAAACCCGTTCCTAATGTAATTGATTCAATGGCGCAGTCAAAAGAAAAGAATGCTGTTACAACAGCCCAGAATAAAGAAGCTAAAGAGACAACTTTAAAGCAAACCAATGATGAGGTTTTGCAGGCTTTGAAAAATAAAGATTATAAGACATTTATCTCACTGATCCATCCGGAAAAAGGAATTCGTTTTTCAATGTATGCTTATGTGGACCCGAAAGAAGATAAACATTTTTCCAAAGCTGATTTTGAAAAATATCAACCTACTAAAACATTGTTTACCTGGGGAGCGCATGACGGTTCAGGAGATCCTTATAAAGCAACGATCAATGATTATCTCAGCCAATGGGTGTTTTCTAAAGATTTTACAGCCTCGCAATATTCACTGAATAAATTCATCGGAGGAGGGAATTCTCTGAATAATTTACCAAAAGTTTATCCTAATAATGATTTCACGGAAAACTACATCAAAGGAACAGAAAAGTATGGAGGGATGGATTGGAAAACAGTTCGTTTTGTATTTGAAGAATTCCAGGGAAAATACTATTTAATAGCGGTAGTAAATGATCAGTGGACGATTTAATAAGAAATAGAACATTGAAAGCGGGAAGTTGGAAGCTAAAGCTTAAGAGTCTGTAAGGCAATTAAAACCAGTAATAATTCCAAGTTCCCGCTTTTTTATAAAATTTCGGTCAGTTGACGGGTAAGATTTCTTCTTGAGAATTGTTCAATATGCTGGGTATTTTCAACAAGAGAATCGCTTTTCCAGAGATTAAATTTTTCAAGGATGAATCCTTTCACAGCTTGAGTCTCATCATAGCTGAAATGCTTTCCTGCCTGTGTCTCCGTTAAGATTTTAGCTACATCAGCCTCATCCGGACCGAATGAAAGAATCTGTTTTCCGGAAGCCAGATATTCAAATATTTTTCCCGGAATAATTCCTTTTGATGATTCATTCGGAAAGTTGGTGATGAGAAGAAGTTGAGAATTCTGCATTTCTTCCACCGCTCTTCCATGAGAAAGATAACCAAGATTCAGGATATGATTCTTCAGACTTGAATTTTCTATTAATTGGAGAATCTTATCATCTATTCTTCCCACAAATTTTAAGCTGAAATGTTTTGAAAACTCTTTATTTTCTTTCACCAGCTCATCAAGTACTTTCCAAAGATTTTCAGGATTTCTGAGCTGCTCCAGAACTCCGATATAACTTAATGTAAATTGACCTTTATGCGTTAATTCATCTTTCTGTATTGCTGTTTTTTCACCTGCATCAGTCTCATCAAATCCATTAGTGATGCAAACAGCATTTGCTCCTGCTTTTCGGAAATTCTCCGCATCTGTATAGCTTGTAGCCAGGGTGATATCAGCCGTTTTGAATACTGCACTTTCCAGCTGTCTGTGTTTCTTATCAGAACTTTTTGTCAGCTTCAGATGTTTATAATACGAAATTTCCGTCCAGGGATCTCGGAAATCGGCAATCCATTTCAAATCCGGGAGTTTATCTTTCAGACCTAACCCTATCAGGTGAAGCGAGTGGGGCGGACCGGAAGTTACAATGGTATCTATTTTATTTTCTTTCAGATATTTTTCCAGAAACTGAATGGAAGGTTTTGCCCAAAATACCCTTGCATCAGGAATGAAGAAATTTCCCCGTACCCAGATAGAAAGTCTGGATTTCCAGCTTTGATTTTTGCCGACATCAAACTGCCCGGCCTTGAACTTTTTATTGCTTTTATTTAATTTTTCCGCCAGCTGATAAGGTTCCCATATTTTTGTTCGAACGATTTCAATGTTTTCGGGAACATCTTTCATTAGACTTTCATCTAATAACGGATAGCTGGGATTTTCCGGAGTATAGATGATGGGTTTCCAGCCGAAATCAGGCAGATATTTTGCAAACTTCAGCCATCTTTGAACACCAGGACCTCCCGCAGGAGGCCAGTAATAGGTGATAATCAGTATTTTCTTCTGTTCCATTTTTTAAGTTAATGGTCCTTGTCATTCTGAACGAAGCGGAGCGCAGTGAAGAATGACAAAGCGCAATATTATTTAAGCTTTTTGTTCAGCTAAAATTTCTTTTTTCTTGTTTTTATTCATCCAGAAAAGTCCAAATGCTGCCAGTATAATAAATAATCCGAAGCATAAAAGTGAGATCCATTTTCCTTTTTCAATCACTTCAGGTTCAAAAACCATTCTGATATGATGGCTTCCTGCAGGAACATGAACCGCTCTTAGTAAATAATCTGCTTTAATGTATGGAACTTCTTTTTCGTCAATCAGAACTTTCCACCCATGTGGATAATAAATTTCAGAAAATACGGCTAGCTGAGGTGTTTTCGATTGGGATTTGAATTCCAGCTCATTAGGCTGGTATTTTATAAGATTAATAAATGCTGCAGAATCTGCCTGAACAGGTTTGTTATCAAAATAAGATTTGTCAGAAGATGCTATAACAGCTGTTTTCTTGCTGTCAATTACACCAATAGATTTAATTTCTTCATTAGGAGTGTCTACAAACTTTAAATCACTTACAAACCATGCGTTTCCGTTAGCCTTTGGATTTGGAACGACTTGTGGTTGATCCGGGCCTCCGAAAATCATATACTTTGTGTTCAGTAAGTTTAATACTTTAGGTGTTTTTACACTATCTGCATTATTGATATATTCATTAAGAAGATCATCATATCTTCTCAATTTTACAGCATGGTAACCGCCAATTGAAGCTTTAAAATAGGAAGTGTTCGTTTCACTGGTTACTCCTAAAGTCTGATTGTAGATTCTATAATGGTTCTTATCTTTGTCAGCAATGGTCTCCAATGTTTTATTAATATTTACATTGGATATAATCGATTCTAAATTCGGATTTCCCTGAACTTTTTCTGCCAATAGATCTGAACTTTCCGTCTGGAACGGATTTTCAGCAAAAATTTTATCAACATAGTTTTCATCATTCAGATATCGTTTGTTTACGGTCCAAAGATCAAATAAACTAACAACTCCAATCACTACCAAAGCAATATTCTGGCTAAGTTTTTTCTTTAAAGTTAAGAATAAAGCAGCTGCAGTAATTGCAACATAAATGAATGCTTTTATCGCATCTATTCTGAATAATTTATATCTCTCGTCTACCAGATAATCAAGTAAGAAAGGAGGGAAGTAAGTTTTTTCTCCTTCCGTAGAAAATCCTAATAAAGATTTTCCGAATACCAAAAGGATCAGTAACAGACCTAATGTTCCTCCGGTTACATAAAGAAGGATCTTCTGTTTGTATTCTTCCGTCAACTTTTCATCGGTAAAGAATCTGTATAATCCTAAAATAGCAATTAAAGGGAATAATAACTCTACCACTACCAGGATAGATGAAGGCGCTCGGAATTTGCTGTAAAACGGAACGTAGTCTATAAAGAAATCAGATAACGGCATGAAATTGCTTCCCCAGGCCAGTAAAACGGTAAGAATGGAAGCTCCCAGAATCCAGTAACGGTATTTTTTTGAAGCAAAGAAAAATCCTAAAACAGCCAGGAAACATACAATAGCCCCCTGATAAGCAGGTCCTGAAGTTCCTGGTTGGTCTCCCCAATAGGTCATTCCGCTGAACCCTTTTGAAATTCTGTCCATTTCAGCCTGGGAACCTACATTTTCCTGAACAAGCTCCTGAACTCTGTTCATCATTTCCTTTCCTTCCGGCTCCTGGCTACCGCCTCCCATTAATCTTGGGATGAAAAGGTTTAATGTTTCAAGTTTTCCATAGCTCCACATTAGCATGCTTTCCTTATCCATTCCGGATTTTCCTGAAGTATGGCTGTCGTTCGCTAAGATCTGTTTTCCACGAACGGTTTCTTTTACATATTCGGAATTGGCCATGATTCTTTGAGAGTTCATTCCAACTCCAATGATACAAGATGCAGCAATAATTCCTGAAGAAATAAGGAAATGCTTCATCGGAGTCTTTTTCTGGATTGCTCTTACCAGTTCAGACAGGAATAAGAATCCTAATGCCAGAAACAGATAATAGGTCATCTGTGGGTGGTTGGCCGCAATTTGAAGTCCCATGAAAAGGGTGGTGACAATGAATCCCCAGATGTATTGTTTTCTGATATAAACCAGTAAAATTCCGGCTAAAAGCGGTGCAAAATATTCAATGGTATTTACTTTACCGTTATGTCCTGCCGCAATAATAATATAAAAATAAGTGGAAAGCCCGAAGAAAGTGGCGCCTAATAAGGCATATTTCCAGTTTCTTACCACTACCATTCCCAAAAGGAAAAAACCTGCAAAAAGCAGGAAGAGATAATTAACCGGCCTTGGCAGGAAATTCAGATTGCTGTCGATTTTTTTGATGATGTCTCCTTTGAACTGGCTTCCCATCTGATAAGTGGGCATTCCCCCGAACATGGAGTCACTCCAGTAGGTTTCACTGCCGGTATTGGCTCTATAGTCGAGCAGTTCTTTAGCTCCTCCTCTGTACTGAACGATATCATGCTGGAAAAGCTGTTTTCCCGTAAATACAGGGGTGGAATATAAAAATGCTAAAACTATAAATACTACTAATGAAACTGCAATATAAATTAAGTTTTTATTTTTTGCCATGCTGGTTATTATCTTTTATTTCTTGGAATTTTTACCTTTTGTCATTACTCTCTTTCACCTCTTCGTAGTCTACAGTTTCTGCATCCCAGTTGAGGTTCTGTTTGTTATTCTTATTCGAGTTGTGTAGATCCTGCTGCTTATTATTCTGGTTATCATTATTGTTAAAACGATAGCTGTAGAATGTCTTAAAGAAAATTCTTTTCAGAATATTCCAGACAAAGAATAAAATAATAGCAGTGAGTACTAACTCAAGAATGTACTTCATAATTTTTTAAATTTAAAGTTCAGGGTTTAATATTTTTAGTTTAAACCCTGAGTGCATTTACTTCAGTTATTTCGCAGAAGGATTTACCATTACGGAAGAATTGGAAACGCTTTTCATAGACTGAGACTGTTTTCCGTCTGAAATCGTTTCAATCTGTGTTGTTTTTACGTTGATATTCTGGTTGGTAATCCATCCTGTATTTTCGTCAAACTTAATGGTTCCGTTCTGAACCAATTCGCTGCTCAGACTGTGGGTAATAGGCCCCTGAGCTTTCTTTTCCGTTTTCTTAGGAATACCTCCGGTTACAGAGATCTCTGCAGTACCGTTTCCTAAGCTTTTCAGCACATAATTAGAGGTTACTTTCACGCTTCCGCTTGGATCTGCATTTTCGGAAGTAGACCATTTTTCACCTATTTTCACTCCTTTTTTAGGAATGATCATTAAATTCTTATGAAACTGATCTTTCAATACCTTTTCATTGAAAGATTCTTTAAGGCTTGCTACTACACTAGCTTTTTCATTTGCATCTTTAATAAGGGTTCCAACAGCATTCCCTACTTTTGTATAGACTGCATCAAATCCTGTAATAGAAATTACATTCCCTTTCATATCCATCTTCATCTGAAGCTTGTTTCCGGTAAGAGCTTTGTTTACATTCCAGATCATTTTAAGATCATCCTCCTTAGGCAAAGGAAGCTTTGTATCTACTACTACCGTTTTACCCTGGGCAGATTGAGAGTTTCTCTTGGCAACAAGGTTAAGTGTCATTTCATATACGTTTCCTTTAATATCATTAACGACGAAATTCATTTCATCTGTAGATTCACTGGTTGCTGTAATGGATTTACCCTGAGGATCTGTCATAGTTTTCACATCTCTCTGGTAAGTGGTAAGCGGATAGGTCTTTCCTTTTTCAAGCTTGAAAGTTTGGGTAATAACTCCCGCAGAATCCTTGATAGCAGGGTTTTCTGCAACTTTTGCCACAGAGTCTGCCGGAACTTCTACAGTAACCGTTTTTCCTGTTTTAGGATCTACTTTCGTGATTTTTGCTGTCTCTTTTTTACAAGATACTAAAGCTATTGATGATAGAAGCGCAAGCGCTGCAATGTTCTTCATTTGATTTTTTAATTTTATTTCTTACTACTGTTTCTTATTAAATTATCTGCTATATCATGCAGTTTTCCCTGAGACTCGCCGTCTGATTCATTAGACAAAACAACAACTCCCATATTTTTTGACGGATAAATCTGAAGCACACTTGAAAAACCAAATGTACCTCCCGTATGATAAACTGTTCGGGTTCCGTCTTCATAAGTGTGTATTCTCCAGTATAATCCGATCGCATCTCCTTCACTTTTCACAAAAGGAGTATGGGATGCCTTTACATAGGAATCCCTTTCATTCAGCTGATACTGCATGTATTTCACCAGATCTCCTGTTGTGGAAATAATTCCGCCTGCAGGAGCCATGATGGTGGTAAAGTTTCTGGGCATTACCTTTCCCTTTTCATTATAACAGGTCAATAGCTGTGCAGAATTCGTACCAACAATGGTCTGGCTCATTTTCAAAGGTCCGGTGATGTATTCCGAAAGCAGGTCTGTATAGCTTTTATGATATACTTTTTCCAGAATATCTCCGGCAATCTGTGTTCCTACATTGGAATATTTATACTCTGTTCCAGGAACAAAATTTAATTTAGCCTGATGGAGATCTTCATAAAACTTCTTTTTTGAATAGTTTTTATAAAAATCAGACAGAGCAATGGCAACAGAGTCCATTGGCTTTTTAAATGTCTCGGATTGGTCTGGCAAAAACTGTGGCAATCCTGATGAATGATTGGTAAGATTGCTAATGGTTATCGGATGTTTATCAAACTCAAGGTTGGGATAATTCCCATCTAAATATTTCCGGATATCATCATCCATTTTAATTCTTCCATCTACTAAAGCATGTGCCAGAAGTGTTCCGGTAAAGGTTTTAGTAATGGAAGCAATCTCATATAAACTTTGGGAAGTGGGAAGTTCAGATTTTCCTCTTTCCGTTGTTCCGTAATTGTAAAAATAACTTTTACCATCCTTGAAAACACCTATTGAAATTCCTACACGTGCAGGATCTTTCATATAAGCAAGAGCTTCCTTCTGGACCATCTTATCAAGTTCAGTGGTAAGACGGTTATCCGTAGGAATCTTTTTCATTTGTGCATCCAATAAAAAGGGTGCAAGAAATAATGGTAAAAGAATTTTTAATTCCATGGTTTAAGAATTAGGTATTACAGCCATCTTCTGTCTTACCGCTTCATACAAAATTGCTCCACATGCTACAGAAACATTAAGAGATTGGGTTTTTCCTTCAATAGGAAGTTTTATTTTTTCATCAGCATGATGCAGAACTTCTTTAGAAATTCCCGTTTCTTCATTTCCCATCACAATTGCACATGGCTCCGTGAAATTGGCATCGTAGATTAATTTCTGTGCTTTTTCGCTGGCCGCATATACGGAAATTCCACTTTGCTGAAGGAAGTCTACAGTATGTGCAAGGTTATTTTCCTTACATATTTTAATATTATAGATGGCTCCGGCTGAAGTTTTTATTGCATCAGAATTGATGGGTGCAGCTCCTTTTTCAGGAATAATTACAGCATCAATTCCTACACATTCTGCGGTTCTGCAGATGGCTCCGAAGTTTCTGACATCCGTAAGTCTGTCCAGAATCAAAAGGAAAGGCGTTTTTCCCTGCTCAAATAACTGAGGAACAATATCCTCCACTTTATGAAACGGAACATCCGAAATAAAAGCAACCACTCCCTGGTGGTTTTTTCTCGTGAAACGGTTCAGTTTTTCAACCGGAACGTAATTGGGACGGATTTTATTTTTCGCTAAAATGGCTTTCAGTTCAGCATAAATAGGACCCTGAAGTGCATTCTGCACAAAGATCTTGTCAATCGTTTTTCCCGCTTCAATTGCTTCAATCACGGGACGCAGCCCGAAAATAAAATCGTCTTTTTTATCTGTCATCTTATTATTTTATGTTTAAGGTTCAAAGTTTAAAGTTCAAAACTTACTGACTAAAGTTTGAAATTTATGTTTTGTACTTTGTTCCCTTTAAATCTGTTGTATTTAAATATTTTATAAAAGAGCTGATCTTCTTACTTAAAGTTTCCTGTCTGCTCAATTAATGTTTCAAATTTTTCCTGTGAAATAAAATTTCTGTCAGAAACCCTATACAGTTGCGATCTGGGTTCTCCACAAGAAGCTTTCGAAATAGAAAGAAATTGTATAAACTCTCCGTTTCCATTTCTTTCAAATCCTTCAGCAATATTATCCATTACAGATCGTGAAGAACCATCAATTTGATTGCTAAGTTTAAAATTATTCTTCAGGTTAGTAGATTCAATGATACTGTAAATTTCATTACATAACTGCCGGGACAATTTCCCAATCTCTAAATCCTCAAATCTATTAATTGTTCCCATAGCCTTAAACTTTAAGTTTTAAACCTTGAATTAATACTTCTCTCCTAAAATTGCTCTTTTCTGTGCCATCACATAACCGTAGTGAAGGCTTTCATGCATGTTGTTGAAGATAATGGCATCCTGGATGCTTTTCAGGTCCATTCCGAAACTTGTGGTATAAGGAGTGTAATCTGAAAAGAAATCACTGTCATAATCTTTCATTAAAATCTTTGAAGTTTCTGTAAGCAAGAACTCAAGATCTTCTACTTCGGATTTTTGAACATTTAAGTTGGGTAAAGTTCCTTTTTTGTAAGTTTCAATCCAATATTTATCAATACGGAAAGGATTTCCGCTAAGGTAATAATGCAGAAGCTGCTGTGTGGCAACTGTATGGGCGATATTCCAGTAGATATTGTTGTTGAAACCATCCGGAATCAGCAGAAGATCCTCATGGGAAGTATTCTGCAGGATGTCTAAAAGGTTCTTTCTTACCTGTCTGTGTGCTTGAAAATGATAATTCATTTTGCCGAAATTTTAATCACCAAAAATAGTTTAATAAACTGGAAATGACAATTTTTTTGGGTAAAGGATTCACGTTAAAATTTTTTAATGATTCCCAAAAAGAGTGAATTATGCTTCAGCTTATAATATTTTTAACTGAAATTCTAAATTTGAATTGAGTTTTATATCTATTTTTAATCCACAAAATAAAACCTCTCCTGAGTTTTTTCATGGAGAGGTTTTATCATTTTTCTGATTATACAGATCTGTACTTTTTTTATTTTTTAATGATTTTATGTTTAAAACTTATTCCGCCTTTTAATACAATATGTAAAAAGTAAACCCCGGAACTGTACTTTGAAAGATCCATTCCGTTTTCTCTGTAATTTTCAGCAAGTTTTCTTCCATCTATACTGAAAAGAGCTATCGAAGCCACATCATCTTTGGATTTTATATTGACGAAATCTGAGGTAGGATTGGGGTAAACGGAAACATCTATAGTCTTAATATCTTTTACCTCCAGAACGGTATTGCTTTTCCCCTGCATATATACGGATAGATAGACTTCTCCTTGCTGCTGATTGAAAACAGCGGTGGGTATCGTATGTTTTAAAGTATGATTTCCCGCAGTCATATTGGTTAGGGTAAATCCTCTTATAGGAACAGCATTGCCTGGGCACCAGTTATTCCAAGAGGTCCATCCTTCGAGCGTCTTTGGGGCGGCTCCGTATATTCCGTTGCCTTGTGTGTTGTAAACTCTGTAGGGTTCGCAGGAAATTCCTCCCGGGGTATAAGTGAGTACCTGTACATCATCTATATAAGTATAATTCTGTCTTCGTATATATTCTTCACCTCCGGTATTGGCACCATGAGGAGTGGATATAACTACGAAACGGGCATTGGAGACAGGATCAGGCAGGTTGAAACTGACGATTCTTACTGTTTCACCGGCAACGTCGGTATTATTATTATAGTTGTTGAGTCTGTTATAAGTTAAAATAGGCGTAATTGTATTGTAATCTGTGGGTGTGGCTCCTTCATTGGTAGAAAAGAAAGTCAGGGTTCCTGAAAAAACATCGTTTCTTCCGGAGCACCCCGCAACCTCAGTTTGTGCTGCATACGGCACACCGAAGACATCCAGTTCCATATACAGATCGTAGCTGCTGCGTAATCCCGTATCGTGAAATACGTTATAAAGGTTGCTGATATCATAAGTGTAAGGAACTTCTATAGGAGAGCGGTTTTTGTTCATAAACGGAGTAATGTATCTCGCGGCTTCAATTCTTTTTACATTGGGGTCATTTAATGTGTAAGTAGATTGGTTTTTGGGAACCATAGCCAGATAAACCTCTCCCAGACGATCATAGTTGTCACATAAAGCACCAATGGTAACTCTCATGGCGATTTTTGCTTTAAAAGAATCAAGTTCAGCATCAGTAAGTTTTCTTGCATATCTTGTATTTCCCAACCTGATTAAGCCTGGAGGAACAGGCGTTGATACTGTGGTTGCATAGCCATCATAATAAACAGCATCTGAAATCAGAGTCGTCATGGTGGTAGTTTGTGATTCGAACAGAGCTGCAGAAAAGAGACTTAAAAAAAATAGTCTTTTATACATATCATTGGTATTTATTGTAAATATATTAAATATGTATTTAAAATTGGTATTTATTATGTTTGTTTTTGGTATTTGTGATTTTTATTATTTTGTGTTTAAAAATTTTAAATGAAATGCTGTTTTTTAATTAATTATTGATTGGTATTTTGTATTTATTGTGAATGATATTCTTTTATTATAAAAATCGATATTTTATTATTAAATTAGCATTATATCCAAAGTTAATATTATTAATAATGAAAAGAATTTTACTTTTGTCTTTGTTGTTTGCAGGGGTATATCTGAATGCTCAGATTAATTTAAATACAGGAAGTCTGAATGTAGGAACTGCTCCGGTAAGCAGTTTCTTTTCATACTCTTACGTACAGCAGATATATCCTAAGCAGGAAATCAATGCTGATGCTGCTGGAAATATTACAGGTCTTACATTTTATCTGGATCCTTCCGCAACTATTACCGATTCTTCGGATTGGACGGTTTATCTTGGGCATACATCAAAATCATCTTTTGCATCAGGTACAGACTGGATTCCGGCCACACAACTATCTCAGGTGTTTACAGGAACCGTAACCAGAAATAGTAATAAGGTTGAGATTACTTTTACTACACCGTTTGCTTACAACAATACGGATAACCTTGTAATTGCTGCACGTGAGAATGCTCCAAGTATCGATATTAATAATTTTGATGAGGCCTTTCATGTGTATTCACACCTTCCTTATTCAACGCTTTACTATAAAGGGGACCGCGCAGTGATTGATCCTTCGGCTCCTCCGGGAGGTATAAGAGCAGATTATAAATCGTCAGTTACAATTTCCGGACTGCTTCCAAAGTCTGCACCCGCATGTCCTTTTACCATTTATCCTGTTAATAATGCCGTTAATGTTCCTTTATCTCCAGATATCAAATGGTTCCCTGTTTCAGGAGCGGATTCTTACAAAGTTTCCATAGGAACAAGTCCGGGAGGTACGGATGTTGTCAACCAACAGATTGTAACAAGTTCGAATTTTACACCTTCAACACCGCTTGCTGCAACTACTAGTCATTATATAAGAGTTGCTGCGGTATCATCCGGTATAGAATCTTCCGGCTGTATGGAATTTACTTTTAAAACCGCACCTCCTGTGCCGGTGAATGACGCATGTTCAGGAGCTTTACTAGCATCAGCTTTTCCATATACCTATACACAGGATGATGCCATATCTGCAACAAATAATTCGGGGTTTATCAATGTTTGTCCTGATGCGATGAATGATGGGACCTGGTTTAAATTTATAGGAGACGGAGGTCAGTTTACAATTAAAATCACAATGCCTTCAGGTAGTGGGTTTGATCCTCAGATGGGAATTTACAGTGGAACGTGTACTAATCTTGTATGCGTGAGTACGGTAGATAATGCCGGTGGAGGCGGAGCTGAAACGAAGACAATTACAACAACAGCAGGCACTGAATATTACATAAATATAGGATCTTACGAAGAAACTGTAGATGTTCCGGAAAATACATTTACGATTACGATTACAAAACTTTAAGATCTATAAGAGATTGTTCTTTCATTTATTTAGTATTTGAAAATGAATATGTTGTGCCGGTAAGGTGCAACATTTTTTATTTATTTTTAAGAATAGCGCATTAAACCCGGAATATTTAACAAACTTTAACTCAAAAATGGCATTCATTGTGTTGATTAATGCAAGTATTTATCAGAAATTTACCACTTATTTTAAATCAAGCTATGTCAGATACATATCAAGCAGAAGATCTCCGTCAATTGACGGAAAAAGTAAAAGAAAAAAACTACTTATTTTCTCTTCTGAGACAGGAAATCAACAAAGTTATCATTGGGCAGGAATACATGATAGACCGTCTTTTAATCGGGCTTTTGGGGAATGGCCACGTTCTTCTTGAAGGAGTGCCGGGGCTGGCTAAAACTCTTGCGATAAAAACGTTGGCAGATGCTGTTCATGGTGAGTTCTCAAGAATTCAGTTTACGCCGGATTTACTTCCTGCAGACGTAGTGGGAACAATGATCTACAATATTAAAGACAATGATTTCTCTATAAAAAAAGGACCTGTATTCGCTAATTTCGTACTTGCAGATGAGATCAACCGTGCACCGGCAAAAGTGCAGTCTGCTCTTCTTGAAGTAATGCAGGAAAAACAGGTAACCATAGGCGATGAAACCATGAAGCTTCCGAAACCGTTTCTGGTACTGGCAACACAGAACCCGATTGATCAGGAAGGTACTTATCTTTTACCAGAAGCACAGAGTGATCGTTTTATGCTGAAATGCACTATAGATTATCCTGCTTTTGAAGATGAAAGACAAGTAATGAGAATGGTTTCCACTTCACATCAGCCGACTGTGAAACCTGTGATCTCTCTTCAGGATATTGTAGATGCCAAAGAACTGATCAATCAGATTTATCTGGATGAGAAGATAGAAAAATATATCCTGGATATGGTTTTTGCAACCCGTTATCCTGAAAATTACGGATTATCCGATCTTAAAAATTATATCAGCTTCGGAGCTTCTCCAAGAGCTTCTATAAACCTGGCTATCGCCTCAAGAGCTTATGCGTTTTTAAAAGGAAGGGCTTTTGTAATTCCTGAAGATGTAAAAGCATTGGCCAAAGATGTGCTCAGACATAGAATGGGCTTAACCTTTGAGGCAGAAGCAGAAGAAATTTCAACAGAAGAAATTATTAACAGAATTTTAGCAAAAATCCAGGCACCATAATGAGTGATGTAATCATAAGAAAAGCAGTTCAGAAGGACTGTGCTTCCATGTTGGAGCTCATCAAAGAATTGGCAGAATACGAAAAAGCATTACACGAAGTTACTGTAACTCTTGAAGAATTTATTGAAGACGGATTCGGACCTTCTCCTGTATGGGGAGCTTTCGTAGCAGAATTTGAAGGAGAAATCGTTGGAATATCATTGTATTATGACCGATATTCAACATGGAAAGGAAGAAGGTTATATCTGGAAGACCTTGTTGTAACAGAAAGACTGAGGGGAAAACAGATCGGAAAAAAACTTTTTGATGCAACATTGGAATACGGTACATCAAATAATTATAACGGAATGGTATTTCAGGTATTGAACTGGAATGAACCCGCAATCAATTTCTATAAAAAATACAGTCCGAAATTTGATGATGAATGGTTGAATGTATCCATTGAGTTTAAGAATTAAGAAGGAGGTTAGAGTTAAAGATTGTAATGATGTACATATTCTAAATCTTAAAACTCACATTCCATAAAACCTTAAACCAAAAACATTGAACGTTAAACATAAAACCCTCTATGCAGATAAAAGATATTGTAAAAAAAGTAAAGCAGATTGAAATCCGTACCAGAAAGAAGACGGAAGCTGCTTTGATGGGGCAATATCACAGCGCCTTTAAAGGGCAGGGAATGACCTTTTCCGAAGTGCGCCCATACCAGTTCGGGGATGAAATCAGGAGAATCGACTGGAATAAGACAGCCCGTTTCCGTGAACCGTTTGTAAAGGTAATGGAAGAGGAAAGGGAGTTAACGATGATGCTTCTTGTAGATATTTCCGCGTCTATGGATTATGGTACCAAAGTTCAGCTGAAAAGAGAATATGTTGCCGAAATTGCAGCCAGCTTAGGATTTTCAGCCGCCGGAAATAATGACAAAGTAGGATTGATTCTTTTCGCCGATAAAGTATATAAAGTGATTCCTCCCCAGAAGGGAAGAAAGCATATCTTATCAATTATCAGCAATATTCTGACTGCGGATTATGTTCCGGGAGAATCTAAAATAGATAAAGCGATGGAATATATGATGGGAATCTTTAAAAGAAAATCACTGGTTTTTCTTTTTTCGGATTTTGAAGATGAATATGATTCCAAAATGCTGAGAGTAGCTTCAAAAAAACATCAATTGCTGGGAATGAGGATCTATGATGAAAAAGATAATGAAATTCCGGATGTAGGCTATGCTCTTTTATACGATTCTGAAACAGGAAATCAGATATGGGCTAATACTTCCAGTGCAAGATGGAGATATACTTTCGCAGAAGCACAGAAGCAGAAACTAAGGGCTTTGGAGGAAGATTTTGCCAACAGTTCTGCCAGTTTCATGAATATCAATACCGGTGCAGATTATTCAAAATTGTTGTATAATTATTTTCAGAAAAAATAAATTGGGGCTCAGCCCGTCATAAAAATCAGGCGCATGCCTTTATATTGAACATTGAGAAAAATACTTTTAATATTATCCTTTCTAATCTGTGCAAATGCTTTTTCGCAGATATTATCCTCTAATGTAGAAAAGAAAACCATTGCTCTCGGGGAAATCAATCATCTTGTAATCAAGATTGATAACCTTCATGAACAACAGGTAAATTCTGCTCCGAAAAACGAACTGCTTCCTTTCCATTTTGAAGAAACGAAAGACAGTATCGGACAGAATGCTAATTCTTATGAAAGGAAAATAGAATTTGCCGTTTTTGAAGAAGGAAAATTTACCATTCCGGAACTGGAATTCAAAGTGGGAGATAAGATTCTTAAAACCATTCCTTATGAGATAGATGTCATTAATACGGCCCAAAAAGCTGATCAGATTAATGATATCATGAAAAATAAAGAAGTTAAACTTGCCGCTAAAGATTATTGGGAACTGTATAAATTTTATATCCTTGCAGCATTAGCAGCGATTGCTCTGATCATAGCTATTATTATGTTTGTAAAATGGGGAAGAAAATCTAAAAGTTCTCCGGTGGTGGCTACCAACCACACTTTGAAAGAACTGGATTCCCTTAAAAAGAAAAAATATATCGAAGGAGGAAATTTCCGTTCGTTTTATGTTGAATTGATCGATATCTCCCGAAAATTTATCACCAAACAATATCAGCTTCCGGCAGATGTTCTTCTTACCGATGATCTTATTGATGTCATGAAAAAGAACAATACGATCTCCCAGGATAACGAAAAGATCATAGAAGACGTTTTCCTGAGAGGAGATTTGGTGAAATTCGCCAAAACATTCCCGGACCAGATAACAATGGAGAAAGATTTTGCAAACATCAGGGAGTTTGTGAAAAGGTCATCTAAAGATTTAGAATTCGAAAACTTAAGAAAGGATGTTTAATTTTGAGTTTTACAGCCCATGGTTTTTATTGCTTTTTCTGCTGTTTATCCCTCTTCTGATTAAAGATGCCGGGAGACGGAAAAGAAAAGGGATAAAAGTTCCTACCGTAAAGAATATGGGAAACAGCGGTGGAATTCAGGGTGTACTTTTTTTACTGAAAATTTCCAAGTACATCATTCTTTCTGCGCTAATCATTGCTATGGCAAGGCCGAGAACGTTTACCATCTCGCAGGACAGAGATGATACAAAAGGCATTGATATTATGTTGTCCATAGACGTTTCTTTAAGTATGCTGGCTAAGGATCTGAATCCTGACCGTATTACCGCATTAAAGGATATTGCCGTGAAATTTGTACAAAAACGCCCGAATGACAGAATAGGGGTGGTAGCGTATGCTGCAGAAGCTTTTACGAAAGTTCCTGTTACCTCAGATCATCAGGTCGTTATTGATGAAATTAAAAACCTGAACTCTGCAGGTCTTGAACCTGGTACAGCGATTGGTGAAGGGCTTTCTGTTGCGGTGAATCATTTGATTAAAAGCAAAGCAAAAAGTAAAGTGATCATTCTGATGACAGATGGAGTGAGCAATATTGAAAATGCTATCCCGCCGCAGGTTGCTGCTGAGCTGGCAAAAAATAATAATATAAAAGTATATTCAATCGGAATCGGGACTAATGGTTATGCATTAATGCCGACATCGCAGGATATTTTTGGTGACCTTATCTTTACAGAAACAGAGGTTACCATTGATGAAAATACATTGAGAGAAATTGCACAGACTACGGGAGGTAAATATTTCAGAGCCACTTCAAACAGCAGTCTTGAAGAAATATATGATGAGATCAACCAGCTGGAAAAATCGGATGTAAAAGTTTCCAAACTGTACAATTATGAAGAATATTTCAAGATATTCCTTTGGATTGCTCTAGGTATGCTGGTGCTGGATGCATTATTGAGATGGGTGTTTTATAAAATTTTAAGCTGATGAGTTGGTCTTTAGGAAATTATTGGTATTTATTTTTACTGGTGCTTCTGCCGCTGTTAGCATCCTTTCTGATCCGTTTTTTACAATGGAGAAACAAGAAAAGAGAAATTTTTGCAGGCAGTCAGTTTCATGATCAGTTGTTTGAAAAGAGATCAGGGTTTACTAAATTTTTTCCTGCATTATATTTGTTAGGAACATTATTCCTGATATTCTCTATTATCGATCTTTTGAACGGTTCAGAAGAAGTACGCAGCAATCAGAAACTGAATAATGTGATTTTCATGCTGGATGTTTCCAACTCAATGAATGCTGAAGATATTGATCCAAGCCGTCTTGCTGAAGCTAAAAATCTTATGCTTGGGACTATGCAGAAAATGAAGAATGATAAAGTGGGGATTGTGATTTTTGCAGGCCAGGCGATGTCTATCATGCCTCTCACAACAGATTATAATTCAGCAGAAACTTATATCAGCGGAATTGAAACCAGTTCCATGCAAATTCAGGGAACGGATTTTCTGAAAGGAATGCAGGCTGCTGCTGAGAAATTTAAAAATGTAAGCAAAGGATCAAGAAAAGTAATTTTATTGAGTGATGGAGAAGATAATGAAGGAAATGATAACGCAGCAATCAGACTTGCCAATAAAGAAGGAATAAGCATTACCTCCGTAGGAATTGGTACCGATGAAGGAGCTCCGGTTCCCGAATATGTCTTTGGGCAGCTAATGGGATATAAAACTGATGTGAACGGGGGGACCGTAATTTCAAAAAGGCAGACCGAAGCCCTAAAGAAAATGGCAGAATCCACAGAAGGAAATTATATTGACGGAAATAATGTGAATGAAGCTCCGGATAGGATTATAGATGCCATTAACAGGAAGTCTTCAGGAAGTGAAACACTGGTGAAATCACAAAATGCCAATCACTATTATCAGTATTTTCTGGCAGTATCTATTCTGTTTTTCTTTTTAATTTATATTTTTAATCCTAAAAAAGATTTTAATGTGTAGTTTTCCCTTTTATATAGAAGAAATTCTACATGCACTTTAACCCAATTTTAACAAATAAAACTCTGTTTCTTAACATATAAAGGAATAATTTTGCAAGTGATGAATACTAAAATCATTTTTTTATCGTTTATTGTTGCCTTCTCGTTCTCAAGCCTTTTGTTTGGGCAGGAAAATTATAGAACATTGGTTCATGAAGGCAATCAGAAATTTGACGGTAAAGACTATGATGGAGCCTCTTCAAAATACATGGAAGCCGTAAAATCTAATGATAAGGATTTTACTGCTCATTACAATATGGGAAATGCCCTGTATAAAAGTAAAAAATATGAAGAAGCAAAAGCAGAGTTTGAAAAAGCGGAGAAGCTTTCACAAACACTTCCCGATAAAACAGCAGCACTTCATAATCTGGGAAATACCTATATGCAGATGAATCAGCCGGAAAAGGCAGCAGATTATTATAAGAAGGCCCTTAAACAGGATCCTTACAGTGAAGCTACCAGAAAAAATTATGAAATAGCCAAACTGAAGGAAAAAGAAAAAGAACAACAAAAGAACCAACAGAATAACTCAGGAAAAGGAGGAGGCGGTAATGATCAGAACAAAGGAGATGATCAGAAAGGAGATAAAAATCAAAAGCAGAATCAGGGTAACGGCCCACAAAATGAAGGCAAAAGTGATCAGGGAAATAACAACTCCCAGCAGAATCAGAATAATGAAGGTAAAATGCCGAAGAACCTTGAAAATGCAATCCTAGATAAAATAAACGAAAAAGAAAAAGAAACCGCCAGAAGAATTTTAAACAAAAATTCTTATTCGATGCCTGAAAGCAACGAGAAAGATTGGTGATGCAGCACAAATTGATTTACATATTACTTACCCTTGCATCCGTAATTACTTACGGACAGGTAAATCTTTCCCTTGATGCTGATAAAGCTGAATACAGTGGAAAAGATATTGTAAATCTTACCATTATTTTAGAACTTAACGGAAGCGACCTTGTACAGCAGACAGGTTTTCAGCTTCCAGACCTTTCCAAATTTAATATTATAGGAAGCGGATCCGTTACCAATACAGTAATAGACCCTGCTACCAATACTTTAATTACTCAGAAAGTATCCAGAATTGCCCTTGAACCAAAGAAAAAAGGAAAAATAAAAATTGGTTCCGTACTGGTTACCGTTAACAATAAGATCTATAAGACAGAACCTTTTGATGTTAATATCAAGGAGATTATAGACAGAAGGTCTCTCGCAGCCAATAATACATCCAATGATGTATTTCTGAATATGGAGATTGAAGACAGAGATGTTTATCAGGACCAGCCTACCATTGCTGTTCTTAGGGTTTATTCCAGAAATATAGACAACCTGAGAAAGGTGAAAAATATTCATCTTCCTGAACAGGATAATATCAACGTACATCCTATAAATTTCAATAAATCTGAAATAGATCCGTCCGGTTATGGAAACATGCCTTCGCAGGTACTAGCTATGTTTATGGTGTTTCCGAATGAAGCAGGTTTTGTTGAAGTTCCGGCTGTTTCCGCTTCTGTAAGCTCATATGCCAATAAAAACAAGATTGTTTCCAATAAAGTAAAAATTAACGTTAGAAAACTTCCGGAAGGAGCCCCTGAATGTTTTAAAAATGCAGTGGGTAATTTTAATGTAAGTGTTTATAATACAACCAAGGAAAAGCCAGAGGCCAAGAGACCGTTGAATGTTGTTGTAAAAGTTTCAGGAGAAGGTAATTTGCCGGATATGGAGCTTCCTAAAATTGTGGCATCTCCGGATTATGAAGTTTTTGCACCAAAGATTACGGCTAAAGTTTCTCCTGGAACTGCTGGAATGAAGGGAGAAATCCTTGCTAATTATGTAGTGATCCCGAATAAATCCGGGGCAATATCTATCAAAACAGAACAATTTGCATTCTTTGATCCCGAAAGCAGAGAATATATAGATCTTGGGCAAAAAGCTCTTGAACTGAATGCTCTTTCTCATGACCAGATTATGGAAGCCCGTTCCACTGTGGAGAAAGTAAATGAATATACTAATAATCTTTTAGAAACGGTAAATACTCCGGTTCTAAAAACCACTTCATTCAAAGTAAAAGAAAAAAGCAAATTCCATTGGAATATTCTTTTTATTAATATCGGTATCCTTTTAGGGTTATTTATTGTTTATCTGTTATTTAAGACTTGGCAAAAAAAACGTACATTAGTTAGGGAAACCGTACCGTCAAAACCTTTAGGTTCTGTAGCGGAAACAGAAAAAGAGATCAGAGAATTGCTGAAAACAGATATCAATGATTATTTTGGTTATCTGGAAAATCTTAAAGATAACGGGGAATATGAAAAGTTTTTCATTACACTGGAAGAATTGGATCAGGAAGTAAGGAATCAGTATTTCCAGGGCTCTGTTGCAGAGTTTAAGACTTTTCTTGAAAATCACAAAGGTTCTTCAGTTGCAGAAGAATACAATAATCTGCAGCAGAAAGTTCAAATGGAAAAGTATGCTCCTGTGAAATCTGCTGAAGGTCTTGAAGAACTTTTGAAAACAATTGTTAATTTATATTCACAAATTAGCAAATAATCAGTTTATTTTCATATTTTTGCGAAATTTTTAATTACAAAGAGATGGAAGTTTTTGATGGTTTCTCTATTAAGGAGGTTATTACCAGTTTTATGGTACTTTTTGCCGTTATTGATATTGTTGGGTCTGTTCCTATTATTGTAGGCCTTCAACAAAAATTTGGAAAGATTGAAGCAGGCAGGGCTGCGATTACCGCGGGAGCTATTATGATTGTTTTTCTGTTTGTTGGAAATAAGATCCTTAAATTGATCGGAGTGGATGTAAATTCCTTCGCTATTGCCGGAGCTTTTGTGATTTTTGTCATAGCTTTGGAAATGATTTTAGGAATTGAGATCAATAAAACCACCGAAGCAAAGGCTGCATCTATTGTTCCCATCGCATTTCCGCTGGTTGCCGGTGCCGGAACATTAACAACAGCGTTATCCCTCAGAGCTGAATTTCATGACATTAATATTATCTGCGGAATTATTCTTAATACAATTTTCGTATATTTGGTGCTGAAATCAGCGAAATGGCTGGAGCGAAAAATAGGGGATGCTACATTGATGATCCTTCAGAAAGTTTTCGGGATTATCCTTTTGGCAATTTCAATTAAATTATTCACCGCAAATTTTGCTCAACTGGTGCAGAATTATATTAATTTTTAAGAGTCATGAAGAAGTTTTATAAAGTATTTTTAGTACTGTTCATTGTATTCATCGCCATCAATCTTTACGCTATCAACTGGCAGACCGCAGATATCTTAGGAGATGAAGATAACATTAAGTTTGTTTTCTCTGCTTCAGCAGCTGCAATTGGTCTTATCCTGCTTTTCGTAATGGATACCTGGAGCAGAATCGGTGTAAAGAAATAAATTGATTATTTCATTATAAATATAAACCTCTTTCATTTTGAAGGAGGTTTTTTGTTGGATCATCTGGTTTTGTTACTTTATATTATTTGCTTGATCGAAGGCTGCCAATGCTTTTTGAAGATTCTGACTTTTTGTATCTGCAATCTTGTGCAGTTCCACCTTCTTTTTGGTTATTTGAAGAATACTGTCGTTTGCTTTGTCTACTTTTTGAGCATCTTTGGTAAATGTTATTTTTTGCTGTTGGATAGATTCCCGATCCAGCAGAAACAGATCTTTTAACGTTGTATAATAGCCAATGGCTGCTGTCTTTACAAGAGCTCCTTCTTTAATCTGATCAACAGGTAATGCAGACAGATCTTTAATGACAGAATCAAACAACTTTTCCTCTTTATCAATGGATGTAAGAGCTCCGTCGAAATCACGCTTGATTAGGCTTTTTGATTTTTCCGTTTCATATCCGTGATCATCGATGAGTGCTTTAAACACCATCTGTTCTTTATCGGTAACCTTTTTTTTAAAGTCAGTTGCTTCTTTAGATGTACAGGCGGTTAACCCGGCAAGCAGTACTATACTGAAGATAATATTTAATTTCATAATGATGTTTTTAGAAATAGTGCTATGTAAAAGTAGTAAAAGTTTGAAGGAGTGTTACTTTTATAAGACACAAAATAAAAATATCATTATAATAGAGCAATGTTTTCCTTTTTGTAAAAAGCATTGTCCATAGAACAAAGGCCGTAAAAATTTAAAATTAATTTGATATCACCAGGTTTTTCAAAATGGCTTCAGATTTCAGCTCTGTTTCTATCCATTCTTTTTCCGGATTGCTGTGAGCCGTTATTCCACCCCCTACAAAAACATGCACGGAATCTTTATAAAGTCTTGCGCAGCGCAGATTGACAAAGTATAGAATGTTCTCCTCAGTTTCTACTTTAATATACCCGGCATAGAACTCACGGGGAAATTTTTCATACCTGCGGATATTCTCATTACAAAAGTCTTTCGGAATGCCGCATACAGCCGGAGTAGGGTGCAGATCCCGGATAATTTTATCAAGATCTTCAGGCCTTATGCTGGTTTTAAAATCAGTTCTTAAATGTTTGATATTTCCCGAAATATGATCATATGTTTCCGATTGCTCTACACGGTCGGAGTAGTTTTTAAGCACGTTCTGAATGTAACTGGAAACAGGTTTTTGTTCTTCAATTTCTTTTTGAGACCATTCTTCCGAGACAGGTAAAGTTCCGGCAAGCGCCATAGTTTCAAATTCATGAGTTGATTTATTGAATTTACCCAATACTTCGGAAAAAGCTCCCATCCAGGCATTTTGTCCGTCACTAACCAGGTACCTGAATGCATTAGGATAAGATTGGCATAAATTATTGAAACTCTTGTTGTAGTCGATTGTATTAAAGTCTGTAAATATTTTTCTTCTGGAGTAAACAAGTTTAGGCAGTGCATTATCCTTGATTACTTCAATAACCTTTTGTAATGTATCACAATACTCTTCCTGGGTTTCAGCAGTAAAACCTGTTGTATCATTAATGAATGATTGATTAGTAATAGAGATATTATTGAATTCAGACGACGCAGCTTCACAAATTTCTCCGTTGAAACTAATTTGATTTTGGCTGTCGTAGGAATAAAAACTGACAGCATTTTTTTTGTTAATCTCATGCACGGATTGCAGTCTTTCGTCGAAAGGAAGTTTGAAATAAATCATTAGCTATGAAGGAATTTTGAAAATCGGCAGCCGGAAATTATATAGAAAATTTCCAGAGTGATTTTCCTTTCTGCAAAGGTATTATTAGTCTTAAAAATGTCAAAATTAAAAGGCGTATTTTTTCTAAAATCATTAAAAAGATTAATTCTGTTTTAAGCTTTGATGTTTGTTATTTTTTAAACAGGTTCCAAGTGTATAAAAAGATTGAAATACAATTTAAACGATCTCTAAGATTGTACAAACAAACTGTTTTCCTAGCGCAAAGTTTTCAATTTTAAAACTGTTGATTGTAAGTGAGCAAAGAATAGAATCAACTTCGTTGATTAGTAAAAGCTTGGGTATAAGCATACCGCTTCATCAGCGACAAAGTCGCATCATTTTGCTCCCTTAAAATAAGGGGTAATTATCCATAAACTTTGCGTTAATAATTTTTAATACACACTTAAGTTCACATAAGATGAAAATCTTTGATTTTCAACAAGACTTTAGTGTAATTCTTATACACAAAGTATATGGCTTAAATAGCTTAAGTTTTTAAAATGCTTTTGTGCCTTTTCTGGTTTAGTAAAAAAGTTTAAACAGATTTTTTAATTAGAATGACTAAAGGAAAATACCTGAAGTTATTATATACAAAAAGCCCAAAAAATAAATTTGAGCCTTGTATTTTCTATGTTGGGTTGGTCTATTTGTGGATAATATTATTCGTCATCGTGGTATGATTGATGAGCGTTCCTTTTTCATCACGAATTTCTATTTCAGATACGTGCATGGTTTTTCCTTTTCTGATAAAACGGGCAGTAGCAGTTACAATTCCGTCTTTTTTGCTTCTCAGATGGTTTGAATTGATATTTGTTCCCACTCCGTAATACTTGTCACCATCAATGAAGATATTAGACAGGCTTGACCCTAAGGTTTCTGCCAGTACACAGCTTGCACCCCCGTGCATAATCCCAAAAGGCTGATGGGTTCTGGGAAGCACCGGCATAACAGCGGTAAGGGTTTCATTTTCTAAATCAATATCGATGAACTTTATTTCAAGGGTTTTTGCCAGGGTTTCGTCTCCCCAGTTATTGATGAATGCTAGAATTTCTTCTTTAGTCTGACCTTTCATTTTTATAATAGATAAATGATGATGAATAGTGATGGAGGAAGTAATTTTTCCTTATTCTCCGGATCCCATAATATTAGGATTCCAGTTTTCCGGAACTTTTGGGACAATATTGTTTTTTACATAATAGTCCTGAATTTCTTCCATAATCTCTGAAAAAGGTACCGAAGCTATCCTTTCATAAGGAATAGTATAACCCAGATATACAATTTTTCTTTTAAAATCACCTGCAGCCAGTACAATGGGTACCTTTGCTGCCAAAGCCATATGGTAGAATCCTTTTCTCCATTTCGGAACCCAGCTTCTTGTCCCTTCCGGGGTAATAACAAGGCTGAAGTCTTCCTTTGAAAACTGATTCGCAACGAAGTTAACAAGATCATTTTTCTGGCTTCTGTCAATACCAATTCCTCCAAGTCCTTTTACTGCACTTCCGTACCATGCTTTGGTGTGGGCATCTTTGATGATGATCTTTAAAGGTTTTTCTAATGACCAATAAGCGAAGTTACCTAAAATGTATTCCATATTATGAGTATGTGGTGCCACCACGAGGATGCACCTGTTCAGGTTGTTAACATCGCCCTGCAGAACGACTTTCCAGCCTAATAATTTTAACATCACTTTGCCTATCAGCTTTTTCATAGATTCTTAAATTATAAACAAAAAAGTATAACCAAACTTTGGTTATACTTTACAAATATATTGAAATATTATCGCTCTTAAAACAAACCGCTAATTAAATCTACGATTTTCATTACGAATTCCATTGCAAATTGTATCATGATGAGGCTGTGTTTTTGTTAATTGGTTATTAAATTTTAACTATACGAAATTAAGACAATTTTTCCACATAGCGAACTAAATGTTGCTCTTTTTTTGTTTTTTTGAGAGAAGAAGAGTGTGAATTTCAAACGGTTGCCTTTCATTCACACCTTCTGCCACTCTCTGAAGTTAATTATTTAGTTTATATGGAAATTGTTATATTTCTCTACGTTTGTTGTATTTGCTATCTCAATAGCAAAAGGTTATAGCTTTTCTATCATTTTTAGTATTCCTTCTTCGGTAATACTTCCTACAGTTTGAGCAACAAGTTCCCCTTTTTTATTGTATAGGACAGTTACCGGCCTTACAGAAAAATTCAGTTTATTTTTTGAAAGTAAATAGGGAAAAGTATAATTTTTTTTATTTTTAAAATTTTGTACTATACCTTTACTCTCATCTGAAATTAATACCAGGTTTACTTTGTCTTTTATTTTTGACTGTATATTTTCGAACACTGGCAACTCTTCTACACAAGGAGCGCACCATGTTGCCCAATAGTTAACCAATAATGGTTTTTGAAGTAATTCCTGCTGGCTTATCTTTTTACCGGAAAGGTCTTCTAACTGTAAGTTGGTTAAGGTAGTATCCGGATTCGTTATTTTATTAACAAAGAAGACTACTACTAAAGCTGCTGCAATGAGTAACCCACCGGATATAAATAAGATTTTTTTCATTTTTTCATTTTGTTTTTTTATTAATTATTTAGTTTGTATGGAAATTTCGTTTTTTCCATCTTTGATTTTGATGTCCACATCTTTGTTGATTTTTTTGATGTTGGAAGCTACAGAATCAATTACTTTCTTAGCCTGATTATTCGGAACTTTTTTACCATTAATAATAATGCTGTCTTTATCGTCAGAGTTGTATTCAATGCTGGAACCATTTACTGTGATCTTATTTTTTTCAATTTTGATTCCGTTATGATTTTCATCATGACCATTATCGTTAATACCATCACCGTCAAGGTCACCTTCCAGATTAATTCTGTCTTTGTTCAAGGAAATAATTTGTGTTTTCTGAGGCACTACAAGTTCGTAATCTACTCTATAATCTCTGAATCTGTGTTCATACGGATATTTTACGAAGTTCGGAAGCAATACCTTATTGTTTATTACATCTACCGGAACCGTAAGCTGAACAGGGAAGTTATAGCCGTTTCCTTCTTTTTTGATAATCAGATAAGGGGTTTTAATATCTGGTTTTCTCGTTACTTCTACAGATACATAATCTTCTTCGTAAACGAACCTCTTATCAGAATAAATATCATCATCATATGCTTTATAGTTCTGTGGAATACTTACCTGTTTCATGTCTATATAAACTGTATCAGAAGTTGTATTGATTGCTACGTTTTCAGTATCTTCCTTACTTCCTCTATAGATCATGTTTTTCTTGGCCATACTGATCCCGAAATAAGTTCCCAGTCCGATCAGAAGTAGAAATAATGCCCCGATTACCCATCCGATGTTTCTCAGTTTTGTTTTAGGAGAGAAAATTCTGATGCTTAACAAGCTGAATATGATAGCTGGAATTAAGCTTCCGATCACCATCATAGCTGCCAATACCTTATCAAGGCCCTGATCACCCATATAGAATCTGAGTTCGTTAGCACCAGGGAAGTCCGTATCCATTCCGAAAAGTCCAAATAATACAAATACTCCGATAATACTTCCCAGAGCCATTAATACAAAGAGCGACCCGATAATGTACTTGAATACATTCCATAATCCGCTTCCGGCATTATTGATGTAAGGTTTGTTTTCGTCATAGATTTCTCCGACTCTCTGTGTAGATTCATTGGCAAACTGAACCAGTTTGTTGGATTCACTTTTAAGATTATCGAAGTTCATAGGCTTTCCCTTCATTTTCAAAAAATCAGCTGCTGTTTCTGCTTTAGGAAGTACGATCCAAAGAAGAACATACAAAAGTCCGATCAATGTTGATGAGATGGCTGCCGTGAAGATTCCCAGTACGAAAATTCCTAACCAGATCGCTCTCATGCCGGTAATATCCATTCCTACATATTGAGCTAACCCAGCACATACTCCTGCGATCTTTTGTTTTTCAGGATCACGGAACAGTTGTTTTTTATCTGAATAATGGGTTCCTGAATTATTGCTTTTAGAGGTCTTTTCTGAAAAATAAGCTTCTTCTTGTTCTTCAATTTTTTCAGGGCTTCCGATCTGTGCGATTACCTTTTCTACATCGGTATCATTAATTACTTCACGTTTTCCCAGAGAATCTTTGAAAATCTCCACCATTCTTATTTCTATGTCATGCATTACCTCATCCGCTTCAGAAGCATCCAGTGAGCTTCTCAGTGCGTTCAGGTAATCGCTGAGCTTTATATATGCGTGTTCTTCTATCGTAAAAGAAAAACCTGCGAGTCCTATTGAGAGTGTCTTGTTCATAGCTTTGTTTTTTAATTTTGTTGGGTGATTTGGTTAACTGAAGCTGTCAGTTCATTCCATGTATTTTGAAGTTCATCCAGGAAAAGTTTGCCTTTTTCTGTGATCTGATAATATTTTCTGGGCGGTCCTCCAGTAGATTCTTCCCATCTGTAAGAGAGAAATTCTCCGTTTTTAAGTCTTGTGAGAAGAGGGTAGAGGGTACCTTCTACTACATCCAGTTTTCCTTTTTTCAGTTCATCTATTAAGTCGGAAACATACATTTCGCGATGATTGATGAGACTTAAAATACAGAATTCCAGAATTCCTTTTCGCATTTGCGCTTTGGTATTTTCAGTATTCATCTTTGATAAGTTTTGTTAATTAGTTATATTATTAGAAAATTGCCCCTAGCTAGTTGAGCCTATTCTAATTTTACATTACAAAGATATGTAAATAAAATGGTATTATGCAATACAAAGTAGTGAAATTTTTAAAATGAATGATTTAATTGTTTGAAAATCAGTAATATAAATTTTAATCAAGATTTTGATGAAAATGAAAATTCAGCAATTTTTTATATTTTGGAGCTAATTTTTGATGAAAAATGTTGGAATATTGCGAGATCATTTGTTATATGTGTTTATTTTCCATAATATCATATTGGTGAATTTTATTTGCGGCATTTGTGTTTTAGAAAATAAGTTTTGCTAAAGCTTATTCTTATTAGATAAAATGGTACTTACTGTTTTCATCAAGAATTTTGAGATCGGTGTTACGATTCGTATTTTTGTTAGAAATAAAAAACACTCAATCTATCTTTATTATTACTATGAAAATTTTAAACATGTACAAGGGTTTATCAGCTCTTGTTGTACTAGGTCCTTTATGTTTCGGACAATATCAATTTGAAGTAAAAGAGGCATCAAAGACTTATAATGCGATTATCCAGGTGGAAAATTGTTATAACGGACAATGCGGCGGAAAAGGAACCGTAGAATTATTTGATAACAGAAACAGTAAGGTGCAGACTTTTGTTTCCGATGATCTTGTTGTGAATTTAAAACAAGGACAGAAGCCGACTCCGGGGAAAATGATGCAGTTGAAGAATGAAGAAAGCCCTGTGATGATAAATGATTTTAATTTTGATGGTACGGAAGATGTAGCCATAAGAAATGGAAATATGGGAAACTATGGTGCGGCTTCATATGATGTATATGTATTCAATAGTACCAGAATGAGCTTTATGAAGAGTAAAGAGCTTACCGATCTTGCTTCCAGTTCCTTTGATCTTTTTGATGTTGATGCCAAACGTAAACGGTTGATCGCCAATGGAAAATCAGGTTGCTGCAGAATTTTCACTATGGAATATGCCGTAATTCCAAACAAAGGATTAGATATGGTATTTGAAAAAGAAGAAGACATGTCTAATGAAGATCAGGTAAAAATAATAACCAAAGAAAAGATCAACAATAAATGGATTACCAAAACCAAGGTGTATCCGGCAGATCAATATAATAGAAAATAAAAAGTAAGATGAAAATTCAGAAAGAGATTGATTTTATCTTAGCAGTGGATGCTTTGAAAAACGTACAGAGAAGAAATTATAATGCAGATGATTCCAGAAGGGAGAATACGGCAGAACATTCATGGCAGATTATCATTCTGGCACAGATCCTTTATCCATATGCAAAAAATCGTGCGGATATTGACTTGTTGAGAGTCATAAGAATGCTTTCTATCCATGATCTGGTAGAGATTGAGGCTGGAGATACTTTTCTTTTTGATGAGAAAGCGATGGTAGGAAAGTTTGAAAGAGAAAAAGTTTCTGCTCAGAAAATCTTCGGAATTCTGGATGAACCGTTGCGTACAGAGTTTTTTAATCTGTGGCTGGAGTTTGAGGAAGAGAAAACACCAGATGCTATTTTTGCCTGTGCTATAGACCGAATTATGCCTTTCATTTTAAATTCGCATACTTCAGGGAAAAGCTGGACAGAAGCAGGCGTTACCGAGAAACAAATCAGAAATATGCTTGAAAATGCAATTACCAGAGCATCTGATGAAATGGGAGAGGCCTTTGAATTATTGCTCAGCAGAAGTCTGGAAACAGAAAAAGTTTTGAAATAATCTCCAAAAAAATAAAAGACACTGTTCAATAGCTGAGCAGTGTCTTTTTTGTAGGTTATAATAGATCTTTATGATGCCAGTAGCAAGTAGTTGTCAGGATTTAATAAAATTCCCTGCTGCGAATAAAATCCAGCCATACTGTTCCATATATAAAATCTCATTTCAAAATTCTTATAAGCAGTTTCCAGTTTAAACTTTACCTGTTTCCCATCTTTAGACCATATCGGATTTTTCACAATAATAACTGTATTGCCAGCTTCCTTTCCGTCTATATATTCGAATAATTTCAGTTGAAGGGTTGTTGTCTTTTTCATAGGCTCTGTAAACTGTACCACCATATTGTTAAGATCAATTTTCTTAAATTCTTTATTGTTGGCATTAACAACAGATGGCTGAGAAATGTTTTTTCCTGCTTTTTTGGTCCATTGTAATAATGGAGTGTATAATTTGTCCAGACTTTTATTCTTTTTGTAAAGTTCTATAAGTTTTTCTGAAAATAAATTCTGTGCAATAAATCCTCGTCGGATATTTACTTTGTGATAGATTGCAGAAAGGCTGTCTGTTTTTTCATTTGGGAATTTTTCTTTGATGAATAAGTCGTATACAGCCCATGTCATATATTCGTTAAATGAATTGATACCCGGATATCCTGATTTTTTGTCCCAATTTTCCAAGTTGAAACTTTCAGCTATCTCCTTTGAATATCGATCTGAAATTGGATTTACATAGCCATGATCAATCTCCGAAAATACAGTATGGTTATCGAGGATTCTTCTTGCAAGATTACCCTTTAAATTTCCAAGAATAAGATCATCTCCGATGTTAGGAAAGTCAACAGTTAATGAGCTGTTAATATCTCTATGGCAATTTTGTCCGCCTACCAAAGGAGAAATGGCTATAACATAATTTTTGTTTCCTTCATTGCTAGGTCTTTGTGCTATTTTATCCAGAAAAGCGTAGGTGTCATTGATGTAATAATACTCTTTATAATTGGAGATTATGGTATTATAAAACTGCTGATGATTTTTATAAAAGTTTCTGTAATTCGATTTATTTACAAAGTCATTGATCAGTTCAAGATTTTCATCAACTTCTTTAGGACCGAAAGAATTGAAAGGGAAATCTCTTTTGAGTAATCCTTGTTCGTCAAATGAAAAAGCATAAAAATCAGTCCGGAAACCTAAAAATTTTTTCCAGTCTTTTCTCGAATAATTTACTTTTTTTAATAAGGGATGGTCTTTTACAGGCTCAAAATAATTGATGATCTCATTATAATAAGGAGGTGTTTTCTGAACATCATAAGGATCTGTTCTTCCGTATTCTGTGAGTGCTAAAATAATATTTCCCAATTCGTAACTTTCTGAAAGTTCGATTTTAATATTTTTTTGTGCTGCTCCTGTAATAGAAAGGATAAGTGTAATGATTAAAATAATCTTTTTCATGGAATACTGGTCTTCTATAGTTTTAGTGGTAAAAAATGAAATTAAATTCTATTATTTTTCTTTCCGGCTAAAATTAAATAAAAAAGACTATGAAATCCAACTAATCAAAGATGTTATACGATGTTTTTGATGGAAATGTTTCGGGCGGCCAAAGGCCGCCCGAAACTTATTATTATAGTATTTGGATTGGTTTCTTGAATTCATCAATTGCTACAAAAGTAAAATCACCTATAATGGCTTTTTCTCTTTCATAAGAGTACATTTGTTCGGTGTAGATCTCAACATTCACTTTCATACTGGTTTTCCCCACATAGGAAACTCTTCCGATCAATTCAACAATGGTTCCGGCAGGAATAGGTTTTTTAAAATCAATCTTGTCACTGCTTACAGTTACCACTCTTTTTCTTGCAAAACGTGTTGCTGTGATAAAAGCTACTTCGTCCATCAGCTGCATGGCCGTACCTCCAAAAAGGGTATCATAATGATTGGTTGTGTTAGGAAAAACCGCTTTAAAGATTCTGGTTTCGGATGCTTCAATTCTTTCTTCTGTAGTCATATTTCATTATTAATTAAAGCGAAATGAAATAGTATCAAAACAACAGAATAATAACAGGAATTCTGGAAATCCCTGAAACAATCCATCAGATCAATAAAACTTCAGATCGCGAAAGTTTTTTGTTTAAGAAAAAGGCAGGTCTCCTGACTTGTAACCTCTATTATCTCCTTCCCATGCCTCGCACAGTGGATCTTTGATAAAGATTTCAGTTACTTACAGTTGCGCGACAGTCCGTGATTCTCACACGGTTCCCTTTTAATCTGCAGTGATGCAGAACCAATTTCTGTGATGAATAAGCGTTAAACTTTTCGGGTGCAAAAATAATGAATTTATTCCGGATTATGGTAAATAATCTGGCTGATCACTCTTCCCTTCTTGATGGTCCATAGTGTAGTATATCTGTTTTCCCCGGAACCATTGATCATATAAAGGAAAATGTTATCATTGTCAAGAGAAGTTACTCCTACATTCTCAAAATCCATTGTAGGCTGGAACATATTTTTGATCGCTTCCCTTACAAATACAGAACCTCTTCCGGGCTGCTGGACTCTAATGGATTTAATTTCGGTCATCCCTTCAGGAAGATCATTCCCAATTCCCCATGGTTTTACTTTATCAATAGTAAGCAATTTTCCTTCCGCATCTTTTTCCTTTTTACGATAGCCGGCATTGGAAGGATAAATGTCAATAACTACTTTACTTCTTTGGGCAGTAGGAACTTTCGGATCAGAATTATCTGTGAAAATAAGCGATCTCCCGTTTTTGGATTTAGATGGAGTATAGGCAGGAAGCTGATCAATATAAGCAATACGTTCTTTATTTACCATTCCTTCCTTGTCAAGAGTTTCATAACGTACAAAAGGTTTATCTTCATCCTGTTTTTCCGGATATTTGATCCAGGTCCATTCCGTTTCCCCGGGAGCTGGCTTTACATAAACAAATACATCCCCTTTACGCATACGGATTTTATCTACAATCTTTCTGTAATTATCCTTATGAACCCGTACATTGGCATATCCTTCTTCTGCTTTTACAACACCAAAAGGAACTTTATTCTGACCTTTAACGAAGGCTAAAGAAAAAATACTGAAAGCAGACAGGTACAATGCTTTGTTTATGAAAGTCATTATGAAATTTTTTTAATTCCCAAATATATAAATTAAATACTTTTTGAATCAGTAAAATAGAAAAATTATGGAATTTACAAAAGAAAAGAGAGCATCCTTAGACACTCTCTTCCATTATTGTATTCGATTAATTTTCCGATTCTCAAAATTAATACATGACAATTTGATTAGATTCTCTCTAATTCATCCGCATCAATTGTTGTTTTGAAGGTTCCGTAATTAACAATCACTTTATTTCTGGAAATTTTCTCAATCGTTCCTACGCTGGTACTTCCGGTAATCCTTACACGCTGGCCTATTTTCATCCATACGGCGCGGTCGCTTTTACGTTTTTCTTCCAGTTTTTCATTGGTTTCAGCAATTTTCTCAATCACATCTTCCTTTTTAAGCTGTTGTGTGATTTTTCTCTTTACAACCTGAAGACGCTTGGACTCATCTTTGTCAGCACCCAGCTTTCTGAACTTTTCCTGTTCCAGAAGCTTCACAAAATCCTTCACTACATCTTTTCTGGATTTTCCCTTCGTATAGCTGTCAATGAAAGTCTCAATCTTATTCCCGAACTGAAGCTTACGGTGTTCCTCTTCATACAGCTTCTGGAAATTGAATAGCTTCTGCTGAAGCTGTTCATTCAGTTTCTGAAGATTATCCCGCTTATCTTCTACAGATTCTTTTCTTTCCGCAAGATCAGATTTCAGTTTTTCAACCTCAAATTTTTCCTGCTGAAGTTTTACAATCGTTTTATCAAGATTCACAATGTCATGTTCCACCTTTTTCTTGGCAGAATGAATGATAAACCTTGGAATTTTGTTCTTCTCAGCTACTTCAAATGTAAATGAACTTCCTGCCTGGCCTACTTCAAGCTTGTACATCGGTTCCAGCGTTTCTTCGTTGAAAAGCATGGCCGCGTTCTGAGCATTAGGAAGCTGTTCTATCACAAGCTTAATATTGGTATAGTGTGTGGTAATGATCGCAAAACTTTTCTTGTCATAGAAAAACTCCATAAAGCTTTCTGCAAGGGCACCGCCTAATTCCGGATCAGATCCCGTTCCAAACTCATCAATCAGTAAAAGCGTATCTGAATCTGCTTCACGGATAATTCCGGACATTTTTTTCAATCGTGATGAATAGGTCGAAAGGTGATTTTCAATGGATTGATTATCACCGATATCAGTCATAATCTTCTCAAAGAAAAACATTTCAGACTTAGGATGAACAGGAACCAGAATGCCGCTCTGAATCATGAGTTGCAGCAATCCTACAGTTTTTAGAGTAATCGATTTTCCACCGGCATTAGGTCCGGAGATGCAGATAATTCTGTTATGTTCCGTTAAAGTCAGAGTCTGTGGGTGAATCGTTTTGTTCTCTACCTTGTTTCTTAACCATAGCAAAGGGTGAAAGGCATCCTTTAATCTTAATGTCTTATGGTGGTTGATCTTAGGGAGCACACCATTGATGAGTTCTGCAAACTTAGCTTTAGCTCTTACCAGGTCAAGATCAAAAATATAGACCTGATACCTCCAAAGCTGAGGCTGAAATTCCGCAAGCTCTGCGGTAAGTTTTCTTAAGACCTTATCAATTTCTTTTTTCTCCTCTTCCTCATTTTCACGAAGCTTAAAGTAATGCTTTACAACACTGTCTGGCTGGATATAGGTGATAGAACCTGTTTTTGAAATTCCCAGGGTTCTTCCCGGAACTCTTTTCTTAAATCCTGATTTTACCGCCAAAACCCTTTGGTCGTCAATAATAGTTTCCCTTATATCATCCAAAAAATCACTTTGTCCATACGTAGTAAGAGCACGGTTGAAATTTTCCTGAATGGCTTTTTTAGCATGCTGAATTTCGGTTCTTATGCCTTTTAAAGCCGGAGATGCTTCACTTTTTACTTCACCAAATCTGTTGAAAACCTTATCTACCTTCTCAATGATTTCTTTCTTGAATTCCAGTACAGAAACCTCTTCTAGTAAAGTTGGAAATGTTTCCGGCATGGTAGGGAAGAACTTCTGTAACCTTCCGATCTGTTCCGTGAGGGTTTTTATTTTGATGAAAGCACTGTTTTCCAGACGATAATTTTCAATCAGCATCAGTTTCAGTTCACTCTCAATATCTTCATATTCATCAAACGGAATCGCATTTGAACTTTCAAAACTCGACAGATATTCTGAGGTTTTTTTTAAAGAAAGTTCCGCCTCGTCTATTTCCATCGGACGAAGTTGAAGAATTTTTTCTCTTGTTTTCGGAGAATACGCAAATGGGGAGATTTCCGCGAGTAATTGCGGAAACTCTAATTCGTCTAAATCTTCTTTATCTATATACACAGTGCAAATTTAGTGAGAATTTTGATTATTACGTATATCTGAGAGATTTACAGGATGAATTGGAGTATAAAATGTGGGGAAATGCTGCATCCAGATCCGGAAATAACAGTTTTTTCTACGTTTTGTATGCATGAAGTATGATTTTTTTTAAATGGGAGAATTTTTTTGGAGAAAAATAGAGGTTATAGCTTATATTTATTGCTTTATTTAAACGTAACCATGAAAAACTTCCTATTATTTCTTCTGTTTGTTTCAGGAGGAGCCTATGCCCAGGTTCAAAAAAGTGAAATTGAAAAAGCTTCAATGAAGTCCTATCCTGCGAGAAATAAAAAAACAAAGAATAAAAAGCATCATTATCATACAGGCAAAAAGAAAACGACAGGTGCTGATAATGCTGATAAAAACAGCCGCAGAAAAAATAATAATACAGATGAATCTATTGTAGTATATGAGAAAAACTACTATGTAAGATATGGTGTCTACTTATTCATGAATCATAAAATAAACGAAGATGAATATCCTGAAGCCTTGGCACTACGAGAGTTGTAGAAAAAAATAATAAAATCGGCTTGTCTAATAAGACCTATCAAATGAAACTAGAAACCCAACGGTTAATTTTACAGGAAATTAATGAAACCCACGCGGAAGATATACTTCGAATCCGTAGCAATGAAATGATTAATAAATATGTAAAAAGAAATTCTCCAAAAACGAATTATGATGCGCTGGAATTTATTTTGAACATAAAAAAGAGAACCCGGAATAAGGAGATTGTGTTCTGGGGTATTTCATACAAAAATCAAGTCCGTCTTATCGGGACAATTTGTTTGTGGAATTTTTCAGAAGATAGAAAAATAGCAGAAGTAGGTTATGAACTGCTGCCTGACTATCACCAACAGGGAATCATGTCTGAAGCTTTGAAATCTGTTTTAGATTATGGCATGAAAAGCTTACAACTGGAAGAAATTCTGGCATTTACAAGCAAACATAATAGTGCTTCTCAGGCCTTACTCACGAAAAATGCTTTTGTTTTAGAAGAAGGAAGAAAAGACGATGGGAATTCGGATAATATTATTTTTAGTTTAAAGAATCTTTAAAGGGATAGGTATTGTGAAGAAAATAAAGATATTTAAAGGATAATTTAGAGTCTTATTTTAATATTGTTATTTTTGCAGTATGACCTGGACAGAAATTTTAGCACCGATAAAAAGTACAGAATACTTTAAAACACTTTGGGATAAAGTAAAGAATGAATACGCAACAACAAAAGTTTTTCCTCCGAAAAATCAGATTTTCAGAGCATTGGAACTTACCGCTTTTGATGATGTGGAAGTTGTTATTATTGGTCAGGATCCTTATCATAATGATTATCAGGCAAACGGTTTATGCTTCTCGGTTTCTGAGCAGGTTGCCGCACCGCCTTCACTTAAGAATATTTTTATCGAACTGAAAGATGACCTTGGTATTGTAAGAACTTCCAAAGAGCTTGATGACTGGGGAAGGCAAGGTGTTTTGCTATTGAATGCTACATTAACGGTTCGTGCTCATTCACCCAATTCTCACAAAGATCTTGGCTGGGAGAAATTTACAAATTTTATTATTAAAGAAATTTCAGACAAAAAAGAAAATGTAGTATTTGTTTTATGGGGTGCTTTTGCACAAAAAAAAGCCGAACTTATTGATCCGGCTAAGCATTTTATTCTGAAATCTGCACACCCTTCACCATTTTCTGTTTACAGAGGTTTTTTTGGCAGCAAACCGTTTTCAAAAATTAATGAATATCTTATTTCTAAAGGGAAAAAGCCTATTTCGTGGTAGAGCCCGATGGGTTTGCCTTTTTAATAGTAATTCCTATTTTATATTTTCCAGCTAGGGCTTTGGCTCCGTCCTGAGATTTCGGATAGGGAGCAACATCTTGCAGCGTAATAGTATAGCCGTTAAAATCTGCAGACTGATGATAATTCCTTCCCGGATGATCCATAGTGGCAAGATTTAGAATAGTAGGTCTGCTGGTTGTTCCCATAACTTCAACCTGTGCAACGGCAACGCCGGCCCAGATACAATTGACTCCTTCAGGACAACGGCTGTCTTCAGAAACTCCTTTGAAGGTTATATTCATCTGGTATTCCTTCAGGAATTTATTTTCACCTTCATTGAAATATACGATTGGATCTTTCTGAGTATTTGAATTCATGGTATTAGCTGATCCTTCAGAGGTTTTTGTTGTGTTTTTAACCTTCTTTTGGGCATCGCATCCCGTTAATGCGAATATTCCAAGACTGAGTATGATGACTTTATGGAACATAGTTTTTACTTTTTAGTTAAATAATACTGAGCA
This sequence comes from Chryseobacterium sp. Tr-659, assembly GCF_011752975.1. Lineage (GTDB taxonomy): Bacteria > Bacteroidota > Bacteroidia > Flavobacteriales > Weeksellaceae > Chryseobacterium. Next base: position 848,856 of record NZ_VWWP01000001.1, read on the forward strand.
TATTAAGAAGTACTACCAAAAACATTGCCACACCTACAACAAAACTAAATCCGGTTCCATAAATAAATCCGATAAGAGCACCTTTGGTAGATTGCAGGGCTTTGTTCATGTCCTTACTGTCATGAAGCAGCTCACCGATAAATACACCGGCAAACATTCCTATCAGGAAGCCTAATGGAATAGGAATGAATATCCCAACAATCGTTCCAATAACAGAACCAATGCTTCCCCAGCGTGTACCTCCATATTTTCTGTTGGTTTTTGCCGGGATTACATAGCTTAAGATTACGGAAGCTAAAGTAAGAATCCCAAAAGCCCATATATAGATCATGGGCAAATCTGCATCCGTCCCGAATTTATAGATCAGAAGCCCGCAGATGCTCAGCAATAACCCGGGTAAAACAGGGAGAAATGTTCCCAATATACCCACAAACAGTAGAATAAGACAGAAAATATTAATAATTGTTGTATCCATTCTTTATAAATATAGATGCAATATAAAAAAAGTGGCCTTATAAAAGGCCACCTTCGGATTCAAGTTTAACAATTTTATTACAAGTTTAAGATTACATATTCAAGAATCGGCCCTGTTTTCCCGATATTTCCGCTTGCATGGTTATGGAATGTAGTGTAATAGATATTCCCGCTGCTGGTAGTTCCTGTACATGATCCTGCATAATCACCGTGTGCCTGGTGAGCATTCCACGCATTTTGATTAATTGTAATGGTGATGGTGTTACCATTTGCCGTATGATGGCAAATCGTCATATGGTTGTTGTTTAAGGATGTTCCTACAGGGATTTTAGGAGCGCTATTGTTCGTATACTTATTGGTTCTTATCATCAGAGCCTCATTACCCTTTTGTACCAATACCTCCCAGAATGAAGAATCGTAATATTGTATTTTTTCCCACAATGACTGATCATATTGAATATCTAATGTGCTAAATCCTATGGAAGCAGCCATCGCAGTATTGGAAACATTACAATTATTGTAGATGCCTGCATTTCCACCATTGTTAAAGCAAATCTTAGTGAAATCTATAAATCCTGTGGAAAGGCCGCACGATAGAACATTTTTATCTCCGCCTACCAGATATGCAGCAGCCCAGTCTGAGCTGTAAATGCTTCCGCCGTTCGTTATAAAAGTAGAAAGATTACTGAAAACACTGAGGTCATTCCCCGGAGTATTGGTTCCTGTTTGTGTGAAATTACGCGAACCACAATTCAGGAAGATAATATCATACTGAGAAATGGTGTTTAAATTTTTTAAATCGTGATAGGATATTTCTGTTGCTGTATAACCAAGATTAGTAATGATATCTTCTATTTCGTCGTAGCTTCCTTTTACATAGGCTATTTTTGCAATCTGATTCAGTTTTGAATCTTTACCGTCAACACTGGTTGTTTCATTCTTTTTAACGGTAACGGGAACTTCGGTTCTGAAATTAAGACCATTACCTGTTTGAATATGGAGGGTAGTATTCCCTTCAGGGGCAGTCAGACTGAAAGTACCATCGGCATCGGAGTAAGTATGATACACCTGATTTTTATTATCAATAGTAAATACAATGGCGCCACCAATGGGTTTGGTTCCGTTTTTAGCAAATACTTTGCCTTCTATTTTTCCGGTTGATACCGTTTTGGAGTCTTCAGGAGTGATAGAATCGTCACCTCCTTTACAGTTTACTAACAGCACAAGGGTGCATAACATGATAAACAAGTAATTTTGTCTCATATTTAATTGATTTTTATGGTTTTAGTTTTAACCAAATTTAATAATTATTTAATATAAAAATGAAAAAAGTGTAATTATTTTTAAAATAAATTATTTATTTGATTAATTTGTTTTTGATTTTTTATTTATTATTGAGGTTTATGAAAGATTTGTTGATGTATTATTTTTTAACAAAATATTTTTATGAGATATTTTTCTATAAATTCTTTTTGGGATGAAAATTGATTATGAATAGTAAAATCATGATTCTTAATTTCATAAATTTGCTGTAATGAATGACCAGTTACAAGAAACTAAAAACTTTATACAGGAGCTGAGTGAACAGCTCTATATTTATATTACCCGGATCTCACCAGCCGGCCTGGATTGGGTTTTTCATATCATTGTAAAGCTCAGTTTGCTTCTTGTGTTATTTCTGATTACAGATTTTGTTTTCAAATTTATTATTAACTCTGTTTTCAGGTTATTTCATAATGAAGAAAAATTTCCTATACTCAAATCTGTTTATCAATCCAGAATTACCAATTCTGTAGCTCATTTTGCAGCACTGATTGTTGTGGGCTCAATTCAAGGTTCCATATTTCCTGAAAATGCATTACCTAAAACAACAATATTTATTATCAGATGCGTGAATCTGGGATTGGTATTGATACTGGCTGGAATGCTGTACAGATCGCTGTCTGCTTTCAGAAATTATTTCAGCATAAAACAGGACTTCTATAAAATTATGGCTCTTAACGCCATTTCTGAAACCGTAAAAATTTTAGGACTCTTTGTATTCACAGTTGTAGGGATTTGTGTGATCTTCGGGATAAAAGGAACTACTATTGTTGGTAGCCTTGGGGCTATAACTGCGGTGTTGGTACTTGTTTTCAGAGATACGATTTTAGGGTTTGTGACAGGTCTTCACGTGGCTACTTCTAAAAATCTTAAAGTAGGAGACTGGGTGGGTATTCCTAAATACAGCATTGAAGGAAATATTACGGAGATCAATCTTTTAACAACAAAAATCACCAATTTCGATAAAACAGTTTCTACAATTCCTACATACGATCTGATGACGACGGAGATTAAAAATATGCAGGTCATGTCTGAATCCAATACCAGAAGGATTAAGAAATCGATCTATTTCAATATCAATTCGTTTAAATTTCTTACAGATGAGGATGTAGAACGTTTAAAGGATATTAATTTAATTTCTGAATACCTTGAAGAAAGAGTTTCTGAAATTAAAAAAGAGAAAGAAAGCCTTGAACATAACGATAAAATTGTGAACGGAAGGCAGCTTACCAATATCGGCGTTTTCAGATATTATGCACAGAAATATATTGAAAATGATCCGGATATTGATAAAAACGGAACAAGAATGGTACGCCAGCTGGATATAACGCCACAAGGGCTTCCGCTTGAAATTTACTGTTTTGCCAATGATTCCAATTGGGAACGTTTTGAACAGATTCAGGCAGATATTTTCGACCATCTACTCGTTGCTTCCAAGGAATTTGAACTTCAGGTAATGCAGGTAAGCGTTAAAGTATAGAAGCTAAAAACTAGATATTAGAAGTTAGAGGCTAAGCTTCCTTACAACTTATATCCAGATCATATAACATATAATAAGTATAAAATTTAATAGTGGTATAGAGAAGAGTACTGGTGAAATGATAATAGCAATTTTGTTATCTAATTCCTAACTTCTCATATCTAACATCTAAAATAAAAATGACAAAACTAAGCGTAAACATTAATAAAATTGCGACGTTAAGAAATGCAAGAGGAGGTGAAACACCCAGTGTTACAGAAGCCGCTGTAAAAATTCAGGAATTCGGAGGACAAGGGATTACGATCCATCCCAGACCGGATGAAAGACACATCACAAGAAAAGATGTCTATGATCTGAAGCCTTTGGTTACCACAGAGTTTAATATTGAAGGAAACCCTCATCAAAATTTTATTGATATGGTGTTGGAAGTAAAGCCTGAGCAGGTAACATTAGTACCGGATGCAGATGATGCTGTTACTTCAAACGCAGGATGGGATACTAAAAAACATCTGGATTATCTTACAGAAATTGTTGCAGAATTTAAAAATGCAGGAATCCGTACTTCAATTTTCCTTGATCCTATGCCTGAGCTGGTAGAATATGCTGCGAAAACAGGAACAGACAGAATTGAACTTTATACTGAAGCTTACGCAAAGAACTATCTGATCAATAAAGAACAGGCAATAAAGCCTTACTACGATACTGCCTTGGCTGCTACTGATTATGGATTAGGAATCAATGCCGGACACGATTTAAGCCTGGAAAATCTTAAATATTTCGCAGATACCATTCCCAACCTGTTGGAAGTATCCATAGGCCATGCTTTGATCTCTGAAGCGTTATATATGGGATTGGAAAATACAGTTCAGGCTTATTTGAAGAGATTGGCAAAATGGTAATCAATGAAGAGAAGTTAGAAGCTGAATGTCAGAAATGAGTAAAACTTTATTTCTGATCACTCATGGTATCTGACTTCTAATTTCTCACCTCTAACTTCTATAAAAAAATGGAAATTTTAAACTCAAAAATATTCGGCGAAAATTTAACAACAACGCCGCTTTTGGTATTTCACGGATTGTTCGGAATGCTTGATAACTGGGGAAGCTTCGGGAAAGATCTGGGAGAATATCTTCCTACTCATTTGATTGATCTTAGAAATCACGGAAGAAGCTTTCATTCAGACAGTATGTCTCATGATGATCTTGCAGACGATATTGCCCGCTATATGGATCATTACGGAATCCGGAAAGCACATGTTTTAGGACATTCTCTGGGTGGGAAAGCTGTGATGCAGTTTGCCATCAAATATCCTGAAAGAGTTGAAAAGCTGATTGTCGTGGATATTTCGCCAAAAGCATATCCGCCGCATCATCAGGGAATTATTAAAGCATTGGAAAGTGTTGATTTTAATACAGTAGCATCAAGAAATGAGGTGGAAGCTGTTTTGAATCAATATATTCCTGAAAAATCTACAATACAATTTTTAACGAAAAACCTGTATTGGGATGATAATAAGAAGCTCAACTGGAGGTTTAACCTTAAAACCTTGTCTGAAAAATATAATGAATTTGTCTCTAATGCCGTTAAATTTGGAATTTTTGAAGGAGATACTCTGTTTATTGCAGGGGAAAAATCCAATTATATTCTGCCACAGGATGAGTTTGGAATTAAGCAGCAGTTTCCTAAAGCCCATGTAGTAACGGTAAAAAATGCAGGCCACTGGGTTCAAGCTGAAAATCCGGTCGATTTTGCAAATGTTGTTAAGGGGTTTCTTGGATTAAATTAATTTTATTCTTTTATTTTTGATATTGTGTTAAAATTTTATTAAAGTTTATTGATATTTCTCTATGAGTTGAATTTTTTTGTACTTTGGTTTTTCGAAAAAAATAAAAATATTAACTTATGAAAAACAAAAATTCAAAGAAAAAGCCATTTTTCGCAACATTCTTAGAGAAACAAGTGAAAGATTTGGAAACAGTAAAAGGAGGTCGTGCAATTACTACTTCTCTTGCAGACCAGATTACCTCAGTAATCAAAGATCATATTACTACTACAGCTCTTGAAGATAGTGTTACTACGCCGGATAATGACAATGTAACAATGAAGTATCCTTCAGACGGAGATGAGGAAGTTTTAGAGGTAGAATAAGTATTATAAAACTTAAACTCAATCCAATCAAAAACCTAATATTATGAAAAGCAACAACTCAAAAAAGAAGCCATTTTTCGCTTCATTCTTAGAAAAGCAGGTAAAAGATCCTGAAACAGTAAAAGGAGGATCAGATATTACACTTCTTGAAAGAGATCTTATTACAAAACCAGCAATAGATGTTGTAACTTCTCCGAAAGATGATATGATGCATACGCTGAAATATCCGTCTGACGGTGATGATGATGTTATTACTATTCCATTATAATAAGATAGTACATTCATAAAAATAATAGTAGTGGGAAACTTAAACATTAAGTTTCCCTTTTTAATAAACACCGGCAAATGATTCTCTGCATCACCCACTCACAGGATTTTTATAATATCGATATATTTTTCGACTACCTTGCCTCCAAAAATATCCCTTATTTCAGATTGAATTCTGACCGTCTGAATCACCTTCAGAAGATAAGTATGAATGAAGATTCATTTGAATTAACCGATGAGTATGGAAATACGATTCGTTCTGAAAATATCAAAGGAATATGGCATAGAAAAGCCTGGAGAATAAGTGTCCCTGAAGAATTGGATGAAGATTATGAGAAGATCTTTCTGAAAGAATATGGAAGTCTCAGATATAATCTGCTGACCGCATTGGAAGATCTGCCATGGATCAATCCCTATGAAAATGAAAAAAAGATAGACGGGAATAAAATGCTCCAGCTTAAAATAGCACAAAGAAATAATTTAACGATTCCTAAAACTATTTTTTCAAACGACGAAGAGCAGGTAACCGCTTTTTTTCATCAATACTGCAAAGGAAAAGCTATTGCCAAGCTTCACGGCGTAACGGCAAAAACAATGAGTGGCGAAAATATGATCTCCACTACCATTATTGAAGAAGACTCTCTTGAACACCTTGCAGATATTGTGTATTGCCCGATGATTTTCCAGCCTTATATAGACAAAGAATATGAATTGAGAATTGTTTATATAGACGGCGAATTCTTTACAGGTAAGATCAATAACAGTGAAAATGCAGATTGGAGACTGGCCCGCGAAGGCTATTTCTGGTTGGCATATGAGCTGCCTGATCATATTAAAATAAGCCTTGCTTCCATGATGAAAGAAATGGGACTGTATATCGGAGCTATTGATATGATAAAAGGAAAAGACGGAGAATATTATTTCCTTGAAGTCAATCCGCAGGGAGAATGGGGAATGCTGCAGAAAGAACTTGGGTTTCCCATTGCAGAAAGAATTGCCGACAATCTTATCAAAAGAATCAATTTCCATGAATAAAATTTTAATTATAACTCACACCGCAGATAATTTTTCTATTGAAAAAGTAACCGGATACATTGAGAAAAATAACTGTGAGGTCATTCGTTTTAATGTTGACCAATACCCGCTGCATAACAAACTGTCCACTGTTTTCCAGGATGGAGAATGGATCAGTATTCTTGAAACTCCGGAAGCCAAACATCGCCTGGATGATATTTCTGCGATCTGGTACAGAAGAGCTTACAATATCGGAAAAGGCCTGAAAGAAGAAATGGATTCCAAGTTCTATGGAGCCGCAATGGGAGAAATCCGTAATACATTATTCGGCTTCTTTGAATCAGTAGATGCATATTCATTAGGAAAACCAAGTGTTTACAGGAGGCTCGACAGTAAGGAAGAACAGCTTAAAATAGCTGATAAATTAGGGCTGACGATTCCCGCAACATGTCTTACCAATAATCCCGAAGAGGCAAGGAAATTTATTGTAAAACACCAGAATGTAGTTGCTAAAATGCAGACCGGTTTTGCAATCTATGAAGATGGAGTGGAAAGCGTAGTGTTCACGAACGTTGTGAATGAAGATAAACTTGAAGAGCTGGATTCACTTCTGTATTGCCCGATGCAGTTTCAGCAGATGATCCAGAAGAAAAAAGAACTTCGGATTACCATTGTAGGAAGAGATGTATACGCATTTGAAATCGACTCTCAAAAATATGAAGATGCCAAAATAGACTGGAGAAAAGACGGTGTCAATCTGATCGATAAATGGAACAGGGTAGAGCTGCCGTCAGATGTAGAAGCAAAACTGCTTGAACTTCTGGATGTTTATCATGTAGATTATGGAGCTATAGATATGATTGTGTCTCCTGAAGATGAATACTACTTCATTGAGATTAATGCGGCAGGAGAATTCTTCTGGCTGGATAATCTTACGGAAGAAAATCTTATTTCCAAAAGTATCGCAGACGTTCTTTGTGATAAAGCACCAAGAAGAAATAATATGGTAATGGCTTAAAAAAGAGCTTTTTAATCATAGAGGTCCTGAAAGAATGTAAAGCTTTCAGGACTTTTAATTTTAGATGAGTAAGAGATGAACGATCCCGCTGGAGGAAGGAAATTCCATGTCTTCAATTGTAATTTTCTTCAAAATAGATGAGTTTTAAGGATTTAGGAGTCTTTTTCTTATATTAAATTCTGAAAATTGATTACCACTTAAGAAATGGATAACTTACAATTAAAATTTTCCATGTTTGTTCTTTTCTGAATGATAATATTGGTTAAATTCAGTGGAATTATGCTTTAAAAATCGCAAATTTGCAAAAGCAGTTTTTCAAGGAAACTTTTGCAGGAACCTGAAGAATTGCCGGATAGAAAATATTGTCATATTTTAGTCAGCAATCAAGTAAAATAATTAATGGTTTTTGTAACGGGTGCAACCGGAATTCTGGGAAGAATAATTGTGCTGGAGCTTCTTAAAAGAGGTAAAAGTGTACGTGCTTCCAAAAGACCGGGCAGCAATTTAAACGAAGTAAGGCATTCATACAGCTTTTATACGGATAATCCTGATGATTTTTTCAATAAAATTGAATGGGTAAACGTAGATTTTGATGATCTCGATTCTTTAAAAGATGCTCTGAAAGGAGTAGAGGAAGTGTATCACTGTGCCGCAAAAGTAAGTTTTCATCCCAAAGATGAAAAGGAAATGTACCGCACCAACATTAAAGGTACAGAAAATATATTATTTGCCTGTGAAGGATCTGATGTGAAAAAGTTTCTTCACGTAAGTTCGGTAGCTGTTCTTGATAATTTCAATGAAAAAGGAGAATTGGATGAAGGTTCTGATTTTAATCCTAAATTGGAACATTCCGCTTATGCCATTTCAAAGCATTTGTCTGAAATGGAAGCGTGGAGAGCTTCAGCCGAAGGACTGAATGTAGTTATCATCAATCCAGGAATGATTGTTGGAAGTGGAAACTGGACTCAAAGCAGCGGAGAGCTTTTCTCCACCTTTGAAGACAATAGTTTTACTTTTGCCGGTGGTTCTGCTTATGTAGATGTAAGAGATGTTGCGAAAACCGCCATCGAATTAATGGAAAATAATATTTTCGGAGAACGTTTTATTATTGTTGCTGAAAATAACCGATATGCCGACCTGGCAAAACAGGTGAGAACCCGCTTGGGGCTTAAAGAGGCCAGAATTCTTTCACAATCTATATTAAATATCGGAAGAATAGCCAATACTCTTTTAGGGTGGCTGATTCCGAAACTGAGAATGGTTACCAAATCAAATATTGAGGCCATATCCTCATTCAACACCATTTCCAATCACAAAGTCAAAGAAAAACTGAATTACCAGTTCATTCCTGTAAAAGAAAGTATAGACTTTCACCTGAATAATTATATTAACGACAAAAAGCTGAAGAAATGAATCTTGCAGAGGCAATTATCCTTAAAAATGTAGAAAAACATCCTTTAAAAGCGGCAATCGGTTTTAAAAAGAAAGATGCAGCCTGGAAAGAGCTGAGCTGGAAAAAATTCAGTGAAATTATTTTTAAAACAGCCAATGCGCTGAAAGAAGCAGGGGTTCAGGAAAATGACAGAGTGGCCATTTATTCGGATAATTCTTCCGAGTGGATGATCTTTGATCTGGCAGGGTTGTCAATCGGGGCTGTTACGGTTCCAATTTACTCAACAAATAATGCAGAACAGGCTGAATATATCATTAATGATTCCGGAGCAAAAGTTGTTTTGGCTGGAAATCAGGTACAATATGATGCTTGTCTTGAGCTTTTACATAAAGAAGAAAATAATCTTGAAACCATCATTGTTTCTAAAAAGGCAGTGTGGATCAAGAAAGAATTCAATAGTTTTTATCTTGAAGATTTTATTGCGAAAGCATCTCCAGAACTGGAAATCTCTAAGAAAGAAAACGAAGATACAGCAACGTTGATTTATACTTCCGGAACTACAGGAACACCAAAAGGAGTAATGCTTACCCACGGGAACTTTATCAAAGCTTTTGATTCTCATTTTGAATTTTTTAAGTTCAAAAATTTCGAAGAAGAGCTTTCATTGGCATTTTTACCATTAAGTCATGTTTTCGAAAGAAGCTGGAGTTTGCTTTGTTTATATGGAGGAGCAAGGGTGTATTTTCTTGAAGATCCAAAAAATGTTGCCAAAGCACTGGAAGAAGTAAAACCTACAGCCATGTGCGCGGTACCGAGGTTTTTCCAGAAAGTATATGCCGGAGTGCTGGAAAAGGCTGAAGAAGGTTCTTCCTTAAAGAAAAAGATATTCGACTGGGCCCTGAAAACAGGATGGGAAACTGCAGAATTGAGAAGAAATGAAAAGCAGGTTCCTTTTGGATTGAAGTTCAAAGAATCCATTGCAGATAGGCTGGTCTTTAGTAAGATTAAAGAAAAAATGGGAGGCCGACTTTGGTTTTTACCTTGTGGAGGAGCATCATTGTCACCGGAAGTCACCAGGTTCTTTGAGTCAGTAGGAATTCATGTGACTGTTGGCTACGGATTAACAGAAACCACGGCAACATTAACGCTTTTCCCTCTCACTCATTTTGAACACGGAACCAGCGGAAAACCTTTACCAGGCGTTGAAATGCGTATCGGGGAGAATGATGAAATCCAGGCCAGAGGAAACGGTATCATGAAAGGATATTACAATAAACCTGAAGAAACTCAAAAAGTATTTACAGAGGATGGATGGTTTAAAACCGGTGATGCAGGAAAATTCGATGACAAAGGTAATCTGATCATTACAGACCGCATCAAAGATCTGATGAAGACCTCCAATGGAAAATATATTGCCCCGCAGCAGATCGAAAATCTTTTGACCAATAACAATTTTATTCAACAGATTATGCTGATTGCGGAAGGAAGACAATTTGTTTCAGCACTGATTGTTCCTAATTTTGAATTTCTGCAGGATTATATCAAAAAGAATAATATCCCTTTTACCAATTGGGAAGAGATTGTTAAACATGAGAAGGTGATCAGCCTTTATAAAGAAAAGATCAAAGAATTGCAAAACCACCTTGCCGACTATGAGAAAGTGAAAAAATTCACACTGATGCCGGCTGAATTTGATATCAATACAGGAGAAATTACGCCTACACTGAAAGTGAAAAGAAATGTGGTGATCAAAAAATATGCAGATATTATAGAAAAGATGTACTAAGAGATCTTGATCCCCTGTTACCATTTTCACGAATATCACAATTGAAGACGTGGAATTCTCCCTTCGGAGGGTTGGTAAAAATTCAAAGAATTTTCCCGGGGTTGGTTAAGAATTTATCACTTAAATTAAACTATGACGACACAAGAATTTATAGGAAAAGAAAATTTTACGATTCATACACAAACAGTTTCAGAAAGCTGCCCGTCTAATATTGCCCTGATCAAATACTGGGGGAAATATGACAATCAGATTCCTGCTAACCCAAGTATCAGCTATACCTTAACCCATTGTAAAACCAATACATCAATGGAGTTTACAGCAGATGAACCATTTTCTGTACAGACATTCCTGTCAGGAAATGAGGAAGTGAAGTTTGCTGAGAAAATTGAAAAATATTTCAGAAATATAGAGCAGTACCTTCCATGGATTCTCAAAGGAAAATATATAATCAGAACAGAAAATACATTTCCGCACAGTTCGGGGATAGCCAGCTCAGCTTCTGGATTTGGAGCAATTGCTAAATGTCTGATGACATTAGATACTTCATTTACAGGGAAATCCTCATCTGAAGAGTCTTTAAGAAAAGCTTCTTTTTTAGCAAGATTAGGAAGCGGAAGCGCATGCAGAAGCCTTTACAATGGGCTTATAGTTTGGGGAGTAACTGATGAGGTTGATGGAAGTTCAGATATATTCGCGGTACAATATCCGGATACTGAAATTCATGATATTTTCAAGAATTTCAATGACTGGGTACTTTTGATCCATGAAGGGCAGAAAAGTGTTTCTTCAACAGTAGGACATGGCCTTATGAAGACCAATCCTTATGCAGAAAGAAGATTTCAGGAAGCAAGAGAAAACTTTGTTCCAATGAAAGAAATTCTGAAGAGTGGGGATATGGAAAGTTTTATCAAGCTGGTAGAACATGAAGCACTTACGCTCCATGCCATGATGATGATGAGCGATCCTGCTTTTATTCTGATGAAAACCGGAACATTGGAGGTGATTAATAAAATCTGGGACTTCAGAAAAGATACCGGATTACCGCTTTTCTTTACTTTAGATGCAGGAGCCAACGTTCACCTTTTATTTCCAAATAATGGTTCCGAGGACAAAATCAAAACCTTTATAGAAGCTGAATTATTGCAGCATACACAAAAGAACGGTGTAGTAAAGGATATAATGAGATTTTAAAAAATATTCAATAAGAGTGGGCTTTAGCCCACTTTTTTTAGTATAAAGAAGCAAAGACAAAGGAGTGTAGATTTCGATAACGTAATAATAATTATCCGTATCATTTTTGTTGTTGTTTGATGTAAGTGTTTTGTCATTCCGTAGCCATCTATATAAAGTTGTTATATGTTGAGTATGTTGGATTCATTTTTCCTATTTTTATTCATCAGAAATAACCTTATAAATCAATACTATGAATAAAATAACAATACTTATTCTTTTGTTCAGTACTTTCTGTTTCGGGCAGAAGAATCAGGAAATTGAAAAACCTATCCGAAACCTATTCTTGGGTATGAAAAATGCCGATCCTGAACTGGTAAAATCAGCTTTTGCTGAAAATGCCGTTCTTCAGACGATTACCAAAGATGGTTCCGTAAAAAGTGATAGTATCCAGGATTTCATTACCTCAGTTTCTAAATTTTCAAAGGGCGATCTGGATGAAAGAATAACAGTAGAAGCTATTCATACAGACGGAGATCTGGCAAGTGTTTTCACTCCCTATTCTTTTTATTTAAAGGGAAAACTTTCACATTGCGGAGCCAACAGCTTTCAGTTGGTAAAACAAAATAAGGAATGGAAAATCCAATATATCATCGATACCAGAAGAAAAGAAAATTGTAAAGAAGTGAAATAATAATGTAGATATACAACAATTTAAAGAAATGAAAATGAAGATCCATCATATTGCCATTATCTGCTCAGATTATAATGTTTCAAAGAAGTTTTATACAGAAGTTCTGGACCTGAAGATTATTCGGGAAGTATATCGTGAAGAAAGACAATCCTATAAGCTTGATCTCGCCATCGGAGATCACTATGTGATTGAACTTTTTTCTTTCCCCGAACCTCCAAAGAGACCTTCCCGGCCGGAAGCATGCGGTTTAAGGCATCTGGCGTTCTCTGTTGAAAATGTAACAGAAAAAAGAGCAGAACTTATCACAAAGGGTTTAGAATGCGAAGAAATACGGATAGATGAATTCACAGGAAAAGAATTTTTCTTTACCCAGGATCCTGATCAGCTTCCGCTGGAATTTTATGAAATGTAAAAAAAATTAGTGAGCGTAGCCTGCAAAAAAGCTTATCGCCATGATCGTTAAAACAATTGAGGAAATGACTACATATACGTAGTCTTTTTCTTTTAAATAGCCTATTAAAGCGAAAACAATTCTCATTAAAGGTGTGAAGATCAGCAAAAGAATTCCCAGTTGGATAATTGCAGAACCTTCTCCCTTACATAAAGAAGTCCAGAAATGTCCCCATACTTTTTCAGAAGATGTTCCCACATTAAGACTGCTGTACTTTTTAGGCATTTCAAAACCTTCAAGAAACAGTTTAACAAAACCGATCAGTGAAGTGGCCACAGAAAGAATAACACCTAATCTCAGCAGGTTTCCTACCGAACGGTTCAGATCAACATCTGTAAAATTCTTTTTCATTATCTGAAGCTTTTATTAATACCGTTATACATCATATAGACTGAAAGAATGGTAATTACAATGGCAAAAAATACTTTTAGCTTTTTTGTTTTTGAAACCATTAATGTCTTTGACCCAATGAAACTTCCTATAACCACACCTATCAGTACAGGAGCTACAATTACAGGAATAATTTCACCCCTCTGGAAGTAGATCAATGCACTGGCTACTGCTGTTACTCCGATCATGAAGTTACTGGTAGTAGTAGATACCTTGAAAGGAAGCTTCATCATATTATCCATTGCCAAAACTTTCAACGCACCAGAACCTATTCCAAGAAGCCCGGACATGGCACCGGCAAACATCATCATTAAAAATCCGGGAACGGTATTTCTTGCAGAATAACTTTTCAGTACTCCTTTATCAGGAAACGTTCCGTAAAGTTTTAATTTTTCTTCAAGACTGCCTTTGATCAACGGTTCCTGATGGTCAGGTTTCCCTTTAAGATTCAAAATAACAGTAAGAAGAAGAATACTTGCAAAAATAATTCCGATGGTATTCGGATTAAGCATTCCCGAAACAAGGGCTCCAATAATGGCCCCCGCCGTAGTGGCTATTTCAAGAAACATTCCGACTCTCATATTCGTAAAGCCTTCTTTTACGAAAGCTACGGCCGCACCGGAAGAGGTACCGATCACTGAAATAAGTGAAGCACCGATAGCATAATGCATTGGAACGCCGAAACCCAGCGTTAATAAAGGAATGATAATAACTCCTCCTCCTAAACCCGTAAGTGAACCTAAAAGACCGGCGGAAATTGCGCCAAGGAAGAGTATGATGATTTCTGACATACTACAATTAATGCTACAAATATAAAATTATTGTGGTAGTCTGCCAAACATTTGAAAAAGATAAATTTAACGTATTTTTGTATGCATGAAAAATGAAATGAAATTATTTTATGTAATCCTTGGGGCTACCCCTAAAGGAAGAAACATTGAGCAGCATGACGTTTTTTTCGGAATTGCTGAGAATCTTAAAGATCTTGTTCCGGATATGAAAGAATTCTGGAAGGAAGCAGAAGGAAAGATTCATTTAGATTGTTATCAGGAAGTAAAATTCGCTGACGGATATGAAGTGGAGATCGTAGAAAAAGGAGATAAATCATCAGGAAACCAACTGTTTTTCCTCAATTTAGGAGGCTACAAGCCTGGTTTCTTTGAAGAATTTCATGAACAGCACCTGATGGTAGGGGAGTCAATGGGAGAGATTGTAAAAAGAGCAAGAGCCACCGAGTTTTATCAGACAATGGGATTCGAAGGAGCGGTAAGCCATATTGATGATAAGCATGGAGTGGATATTGATGATATTTTCAATGTAAGTGATATCCTTCCCGAAAAAATGAAAGAAAAGTATTCTATTGTTCTTAAAAAATCTGATGCTGAACACCAGGAAAACCCGATGGGATTGGGATATTTAAAAATTGATAAAATCCAATAAGAATAAATCTAATAAAAATAAAAAATGAAAATAGGAATTCTGGGAGGCGGACAGCTGGGAAGAATGTTGATACAAAGTGCACTGAAGTATGATGATGAGTTTTATACTCTGGATCCCGCTTCTGATGCGCCATGTCATAATATCTCGTATTTTACACAGGGAAATTTTAATGATTATGATACCGTTTTAAATTTCGGAAAAGATAAAGAGGTTGTCACCATTGAAATAGAACATGTAAATGCTGATGCTTTGGCAGAACTTGAAAAACAGGGAGTAAGAGTAGTTCCCAATGCCAATATCATCAAAACGATTCAGCAGAAAATCCTTCAGAAAGAATTTTACAAAGCTCACGATATCCCCAGCCCCGAATTTCAGGTAGTATGGAACAGTGATGAGAAAATTATGATGCCGCTGCCTTTTGTTCAGAAAATGAATACCGGAGGTTATGACGGGAAAGGAGTACAGGTAATCAGAACAGAAGAAGATTATCAGCATTTATGGAAGGAAGCTTCTGTAATTGAAAGCCTGGTAGATATAGAAAAAGAGCTTTCCGTTATCGTGGCGAGGAATGAAAAAGGAGAAACCAATATCTTTCCGGTGACTGAAATGGTAGCTGATCCTAAGCTTAATCTGTTGGATTTTAATGTTTGTCCGGTTCTTTTAACAGAAGATGTTCAGCAGCAGATTGATTCCATTACTGAGAAATTTTTGAGCGCTGTTAATTCCCCGGGGCTATTTGCTATCGAATTATTTCTGGATAAAGAAGGAAAAGTATGGGTGAATGAAACCGCACCAAGGCTTCATAACTCAGGCCACCAAAGCCAGGAAGGAAATACCAATTCCCAGTTTGAACAGATGTACCGTGTGGTAAAAAACCTTCCTTTAGCAGATACTGATGCTATCACTTACAGCGGAATGCTGAATCTTGTAGGAGCAGAAGGATACGCGGGAAAAGTAGTATATGAAGGGATGGAAGAAGTGCTTAAATTGCCGGAAACCTACATCCACTTATACGGTAAAGCAGAAACCAAACCCGGAAGAAAAATGGGGCATATTAATGTTCTTGCAGACTCCAGAGAAGAGCTTATGGAGAAACTTGTCATGGTAAAAGGAATGGTAAGAGTAATTGCTGAGTAATCATATAAAATTAAAATAATATAAAAGGAGCTGTTTAAAAAAATAGCTCCTTTTATATTATGTGCCCCAATTAGCTAATAGGCTCTCCTAAAATTTATTCAGCTGTTCTTTAAATATCCCAGAAAAATTATTATTCACAGATAAAGAACTTTGAACACCCATTCTTCCATCTTCCGACTTCCAACAAAAAAACTCTATTTAAAAATCTTCTGAATTACATTTCCGATTTCTACAAAATCTCCGTGATTGCCTACGGAACGTATTTCCGGACTGTTTTTATCATATTCGGAGAAAGGAAATATCAGAAGGTAATTATTATCATTCAGATGCTTGTTCAATAGTTCAGGAATAAGTCTCATTCTCGGAATGTAGGATTTCATACCGCGTCTGGCCATCAGGATGATCAATGCTTCATCATCTTTCAGCTGAGCAGCAGTTCTCTCGCCATCCTGCCAGGTATTCATAATGATGAATTCAGCTTCAATATTGGCTTTTTTAATGATTTTCTGGAGAATCTCCAGAATATTTTCAGGTGCATAAAAAACAACTGTGGCACCAGAGTTTCTGGCAATATTCCATACCCGTAACAATGCATGAAAGAATCCTGCTTCCTGATGAGCGTTTTCAGGAATCATCACTGCATAAGTTTTAATGGTGGAAAGCGGCTGAGCAGAATGATATACCAGTACATTCACATCGTCATTCTGAAGATAGCCGTTATACAGATTATAAACAAAAGACGGAGAAAATCCTTTTTCATCCTCCAATCCTATGATAAGATCAGTAATTTTTTGCTCTTTGATCACATTGTTGACACCATTAATCACATCATTGTCATACCTCTTAAGAGCCTGCAATTTAACATCGGCTGCGGCCGCAGTATCAGCAGCCTGATGAAGAAGCTTTTCGGCATTCTTTACCGAAGATTCATTCTTATCCTCATTAATGACATTCAAAGCGAAAAGATCTTCTGTATTGGAATGAGCTTTTATCAGAATTCCGAGATTTACCATTCTTTCCACTGTCTCTTCATGATTGATGGCCAGAAGGATATTCTCTTCTTCATGACTGTTTCCTGAGACAGTATCTTCATTGTCGCTCTCAGCAATTTTCTGCGCGCTGGACATGGAGATGAAAGACGAAATCGTACACGAAATAAGGATCAGCAGGATACTCCCGTTCAGTACATGCTCATTCAGTAATCTGATGGGTTCTCCGGTTTCAGTTTCAGAAAGGATGATATTATAACCTACCATTACTGAAGCCAGGGTAGCCGCTGCCGAAGCAGAACTTAAACCGAAAATCAGTTTTCCCTCTTCTTTGGTCAGTCTGAATGTCTTTTGAGTGGCAACAGCAGAAATGTATTTTCCGCCAATAGATGCTACAAGCATAATGGCAGCAACTTCCAACGTTTCCCAGCTTTTGAAAAACACTTTGAAATCGATCAGCATTCCTACACTGATCAGAAAAAACGGAATGAAGATCGCGTTTCCTACAAATTCAACCCGGTTCATAAGGGAAGAAGTATGCGGAATAAGCCTGTTTAAAGCTAATCCGGCAAAGAATGCTCCGATAATGGCCTCCACTCCCGCAAGTTCAGCAAGCATCGCTGCCAGATAGATCATTACCAATACAAAAATATACTGTGAGATTTTATCATCCACTCTTTTGAAGAACCAACGCCCTATAATTGGAAATAAAATCAGTACAATCAGCGCAAAAACAACAAAAGAAACGGATAATTTAACCCAGAATTCTGTCCCTACATCGCCCTGAGACATTCCAACAATCACAGCCAGTACTAATAATGCCATAATATCGGTTATCATGGTGCCTCCAACTGTAATATTTACCGCTTTATTTTTTGCAATTCCTAGTTTGCTCACCAATGGATAGGCAATAAGCGTGTGAGAAGAAAAAAGACTGGCAAATAATATGGATGTTAACATAGAGAAGTGAAGCAGGTAATATCCTCCCAGATAGCCCAATACGAAGGGAACTGTGAACGTATAGATACCGAAAGTGAGGCTTTTCCATTTGTTCTTTTTAAAATCCCCCATGTCAATCTCAAGTCCGGCTAGGAACATAATGTATAGAAGCCCGGTGGTTCCTGTTACTACAATACTGCTGTCTCTGGATAATACATTGAATCCGTTCGGGCCAATGATAGCTCCCGCAATGATAAGGCCCAGTAAGTGCGGAACTTTTATTTTATTAAGAAGCAATGGTGCAGCAAGAATAATTATCAATACCAATAGGAACTTCAGTACCGGATCTTCTATAGGAAGACTCAGATTGTGTATACTCAGTAAGATCATAAGTGTTTTATTTTGTAGAACGTACTAACTCAACAGAGAACTTGGCAGTACAGCCGTCAGAAGTAACGGTTCTTGTTCCCTTGATTTTATTATCGGAAATGTCATTCAGAAGAACGCTCATCTCAACATTTTTTTTAGCCGTAGAATCTGTTTTGAAAGAAAGCCTGATCTCGTTATTTTCAAATTTTCCGGAATATAACCTAACCAGATTGTTATTATTAATGATTTTGGTAATAGGCTGGGTAGAATCATTATCAAATTCCCAGAGGTCTGTACGTTGATCTCCTACCACGTAATCACTGCAATTGGATTCCGTGCAGATCACTTTTCCGTTCCATGGGCCTGAGATTTCCGTTGGCCATGTTGCAATAACCACCGAATCTTTTTTGGAAAAAATACTGTCTCTCATTTTTAAGAGCGACTGGTATTCAGATTCTTTTTTAGCGAATAATTTTTCTTTCTCCAATAATTGTTTTTCTCTGTCTGTAAGGTTCTTTTCTTTCTCTTTGTAATCACAGCTTACCAAAAGAAATGAGACCGCCAGAAATAAAAAAAATGTGTTTTTAAGCATAAGTATGAGTTGAGTATACAATATAAGAAAAATGAAAGAAATATAAAATCTTTACAGAATATATGTGATTTTAATTATTTTTAATAAGTTAAAAAACAATTGTATAGATTAGGTAAGATTATTGCTGCTATTTTAGCACTAAAATTGAATGAAATGAAAAATATTTTTCTCTTTCTTTTATTTTTCTATAATCTGTTTTCTGCACAAAACGGATATTCAAACCAAGATCAATTGCCTTCCATTTATCTTTGGACTAAAATTCCTGATGGGCCAGGGCCAGGTGGTGAAACAATCACTTCCACCAAAGGTTCTCTTACGCATATCAGCACACCAAAACTTATTATTCATCAACCCAAAACTCCCAACGGAATAGCGATTCTAGTCATCAGCGGCGGCGGATACGCTCATATTGAATCCGGATCCGAAGGATATCCTGCAGGAGAATGGCTGAAATCTCTGGGAATTACGGCTTTTGAGCTTCAATACAGGCTTCCGGAAGAAAACTGGGCAACCAGATCAGTCCCTTTTCAGGATGCACAGCGCGCCTTACGAATTATCAGGAAAAATGCAGGAAAATATAAAATAAACCCCGATAAAATCGGAGTGCTCGGATTTTCGGCAGGCGGCCATCTTGCAGGCTATATTTCCTCTACATTTAATACCGTTTATTATCCACCTCAGGACGACATCGATTTGGTTTCTGCTCAACCTGATTTTACAGCAATGATCTATCCGGTAGTATCAATGCTGCCGCCTAATAATATAACTCATTCATTTAAATCCTTATTAGGAAAAAATTCTAATACACAAGATCAGACGAAACTTTCTGTTGAAAAGCAGGTAAATGCGCAAACTCCTGTCACTTTTCTTGCCCAATCAGAAGACGATCCGGTTTCTCCCGTAGAAAATAGTATATTGATGTATCAGGCATTGAAAAATAATAAGGTACCTGTTGAACTTCATTTATTTCAGTCAGGAGGACATGGCTGGGGGCTCGGAAAAAAAGGAACTAATACCGTTGAATGGACGGATCTCTTTCTAAAATGGTTAAAGGTCAACGGGATTTACAATAATGCAGACTAGGTTTTGAGGGGTAATCCTCTTTAAGAAAATCAGTGTACATTATTCTGCTTTTTGTCTTTTAAACATTTCCGGTCTGTAATTGATGATGAAAACGCCACAGATAATTAACGCTGCTGCGAGAATGAATTTAAAGGAAACCTGCTCATCCATAATCAGCCAGCCCAAAAATATGGCAATAATAGTGTTGATGTAAGCCAGAATAGAAACCTGTACAGGAGAAATTTTTGTTAAAGCATAATGGAAGGCAAAAAAAGCGGCCACAGAACCAAAAATGGAAAGATAAAGCATGGCCGAAATACTTTTTGCAGTCCAGTTTCCAAAATTATAATTTTCCGAAAACAGAAATGCCAAGAGGATTTGAACGATACCTGCAAACAAAAACTGATAAAACAGATTCAATGTTATATTTCCGCTTTGAATATTTAATTTTTTAGTGAAAATTGTTCCGGAAGCCCATCCTGCAATCGCACAGAATAAAAAGATCATTCCCATTCTGTACTTCGGATTAGCGAGATCTTCAAGTCCGTCCCAGAATATAAAAAGAACTCCACTGAAGCACATCAGAACACCGGCAAGGGCTTTTAGGCTGAATTTCTGCAATCCGACTGCCACACTTCCAAGGAAAACAAGAATAGGGGAGCAGGCACTGATCAGTGATGCAAGGCTGCTCGATACGGTTTCTTCTGCTACAGTAGTCATTCCGTTGGCGATTACCAGCATCAGAGAAGCAAAAATAATCTGATACCCTAAGCTTTTCCAGCCAATCCATTTGAATTCTTTTTTTGAAAGTAGAATAAAAAGCATAATAACAGAAGCCAGAAACTGGCGGATTCCTGCTACAAACCATGCGGGGATGGTTTCCACTGCCACACGGATGGCCAAAAAAGTAGTTCCCCAGACAATAGCTACCGTGAGAACTGCGAAAATAAGTTTATAATCTTTCAACGTAAATCAGAGTCTAACAACCAAATTTAGCTGTTTTGAAATGAATATAATGGGTACAGTTGGTTCTATTTTCGATGATACAGATAAGATAATGAATAATAAAAAAGGAAAGTTGAAATTCCTTTTTTTGTTATTGGGCTCTTCATCAAAGCCTCCGGCTTTACAATTTAATTCTTTATCTTTGAACATCTAATAAAAATTGAAGATGGTAGGAATTATTATGGGCAGTCAGAGTGATCTGCCGATCATGGAACAGGCTGCAAATTTTCTTAAAAGTCTGGATATCCCTTATGAATTAACCGTAGTTTCAGCACACAGAACACCGGAAAGAATGTTCGATTATGCAAAAACAGCTAAAGAAAGAGGATTGAAAGTTATTATTGCAGGAGCAGGAGGCGCGGCACATCTTCCGGGAATGGTGGCCAGCTGTACTACGCTTCCGGTGATCGGAGTTCCAATTTTATCAAGTAATTCTATCGACGGCTGGGATTCCGTATTGTCTATCCTTCAGATGCCGGGTGGTATTCCTGTAGCTACAGTAGCTTTGAACGGGGCTTTGAATGCTGGGATTTTAGCCGCAAAAATCTTAGGAAGTGCAGATACTATGGTGGCGGAAAATCTTCAGAAATACCAGGATTCTTTAAAAGATAAAGTATTGGGAACAGTGGATGACATCAAAGCACAACATCCCAATCATTTTGATCAATAAAATATTGCTAAGTATAAAAAAAAACGCTTTATCATATGATAGAGCGTTTTTTGTGTGTATCGGTTTATGAATTTTCATTCCATATTTTTATCTTTTGTTAACTCAGAAAGATGATACCGTTCCAATACTTCCGGATCTATCTTTAAATCCGGGCGGAAGTAGATAATACCTTTCACAAAATGGGCTAACAAAGCATTAGAATTGCGTATCAGAGATGTTGTTTTAAATTTTACAGGCATCGCTTTTACAATACCCGATTCGTTTTTTGTAAAAATATAAAGATCAAGATCTCCCTCAGAGTATCCTCGGTCTGTCCATAATACATCATAAAGTCCGCCTTCATTATTGGCAAAAAGTGATTCGTAGAGAAGAGATATAGGCTGGATATTTTCACCGGAATGATGCAGTCCTTTTTCATCGACCTGTATCTGGGTGTATTTCGGTTTCTTTGAGTGATATTCTGTTATAGCCATCCATATCAAAAAACAGAGAACAGGTATTGAAAAAACTAATATGATCAATTTAGTTTCAATGTCTTTTATCCAAAAAGAAAAAATAATCATGCCTGCCAGTGTACCCAATATCAATATGAAGAGACTCAGCAAAAAGATTCTTAAGATGATGGTAAGTCCTTTTGCAGTTACAGAAGATAATACAGGGAAATTTTTTTTAGACTTTAACATAATGTCTTGTAATGTATTCCATGATTGAAACAATAATAAACTATATTCTTATACCATGAATTTCGTTTTTTGATACAGCAGGAAGAAAGGATTATAGAATAAAACTCTCCGGATGGGAGAGTTTTGTTTTATTCCTGTAGCATATTATCTCTTGTATTTTTCTGAACAGCAATAGCCCCGAAGAGTGCCAGTAAAAATGCAAATGCATAAAAACCTTTTTCACTCGGGAGGATTGTTGCATTCCATAGCCCGATAGCCAATAATACGATGGATGATAGTGTTGCAAACCAGCAGATTCCATAATAAATATCTGTCACCTGGATGTTTTCCAATCTGTCACGAACAGCTTTTTGCAAAGAAACAACGGCAAATAAACCATAAAGAAGGATGGTGAAATAATATCCCTTCTCATTCAGCTGCATTTCTGCTCTTGCAAGACCTACAATAAAGCCAATCATTCCAGCTCCCAAGGCTACCCACGATGCAGCAACGAATGCATTCGATACTCTTTGTTTTTTCATGTATTTTCTGTTTTATTTAGGAAGGCTAAGATATTCATTTTTTATAAATGGAGCCGTAATGAAAGTAAAATATGGGAAAAATACTGAATAGACAGATGTAATGATTTCTAAAATTCATCATTTATTGGGAAAAATTCAAAAAAAACTCTCCAGAATTGGAGAGCTTGCTATTATTGAGTGATATATTCGTAATTATATTGAACGGAAAGGTTCCCGTCGCTTCCTTTACCCATAACCTGAACAGGCAGTCCGGAACTATTATATTGAATACTATATGTAGTAGTTTCTCCAGGGCTCCAGCTGCCATCACTATTTTTATGGCTTGATTTATCAATCAGATAATTATTTTTACTTAGAATATAAGCTCCTCCTATCATGATTCTCAAATATTTGTTCATACTGGTAAACGGACTGAGCTTATCATCATAGGAATAGTCACTTTTATAAGTAAAACTAAGCATTCCTCCTGTTGTTCTTGTTCCAGTTAATATATTATCTCCATTATAATTATAAGTCTCACTGCCAGGATTAGAACAATCAGGAGACTGGCAAAAGGTAGAAGATGTAAGCCTGCCATTTGAGTCATAGGTATAGGTAGAACTTCTGTTATAATCTGGGTTGGAGTAAACAGCTTTACAGCTTACCAGCTTATCCGCATTGTAATAGAAAACTGTTGAATATTCTAAAACTTGTTTGGTATTGTAATAGTTTACCTTCGAAGGTTTTCCATTGATGTACTCAAAAGTGGAAACTCTGTCCTCTGACTGCATTTTTATGAGTTCTCCCTGGTTATTATATTCCAGATTTTGTACAGAAGTTTCAGGTTTTGTAGGATTATCATAGTAAGTAGTTGTAATCTTACTTAATAATAATTTTTTTTGTGCAGGTTCATTTACAGTGTCATCATTGCTGCTACAGCTGTTAAAGAATAGAGTAGTTCCCATTAACCCCAG
The DNA here is from genome assembly GCF_011752975.1 of Chryseobacterium sp. Tr-659. GTDB lineage: Bacteria > Bacteroidota > Bacteroidia > Flavobacteriales > Weeksellaceae > Chryseobacterium. The sequence goes on from NZ_VWWP01000001.1 coordinate 872,824, forward strand.
AAATAAGTAGTTTTTCATGTTTTTTTTGCCTGCAAAAAAAAGAATGCCAGGGTGTTTTTAAATAAAAAATCCCACTATTTCTAAATAGTGGGATAATATCATATTTTGAGTTGAATCTTAATATCTGTAGTATTCAGGCTTGAATGGCCCTTTTACATCTACTCCAATATACTCAGCCTGCTCCGGAGAAAGAGTTTCCAGCTCTACGCTTAATTTCTTAAGGTGTAAAGCAGCTACTTTTTCATCCAGGTGCTTAGGAAGCATATAGACTTCATTTTTATACGCAGCAGCGTTATTCCATAATTCGATCTGAGCTAACGTCTGGTTAGAGAAAGAGTTAGACATTACGAAACTTGGGTGTCCTGTAGCACAACCTAGGTTCACCAATCTTCCCTCTGCAAGGATGATCACTTCTTTTCCTTCAATCGTATAGATATCAACCTGAGGTTTTACTTCAGATTTAGTTTGTCCGTAATTTTGGTTTAGCCAAGCCATATCGATTTCATTATCGAAGTGACCGATATTACAAACGATAGCCTTATCTTTCATTTTAAGGAAGTGTTCTCCTCTTACGATGTTGAAGTTACCGGTTGTAGTAATGATAATATCTGCATTATCCACAACAGTATCTAATCTTTTTACTTCATAACCATCCATTGCAGCCTGAAGCGCACAGATTGGATCAATCTCAGTAACCGTAACAATAGAACCAGCTCCTCTGAATGAAGCAGCAGTACCTTTACCTACGTCTCCGTATCCGCAAACTACTACTCTTTTTCCTGCCAGCATTACGTCTGTAGCTCTTCTTACAGCATCTACTGCAGATTCTTTACATCCGTATTTGTTGTCGAATTTAGACTTAGTAACTGAATCGTTTACGTTGATTGCAGGCATTACTAAAGTTCCGTTTTTCATTCTTTCGTACAGTCTGTGTACTCCCGTAGTTGTTTCTTCGGAAAGCCCTTTGATATCTTTTGTGAACTCAGGATATTTATCAAAAACCATGTTTGTTAAATCTCCACCGTCATCAAGGATCATGTTCAATGGTTTTCTGTCTTCACCAAAGAATAAAGTCTGCTCAATACACCAGTCAAATTCCTCTTCGTTTAAACCTTTCCAGGCATAAACCGGAATTCCTGCAGCAGCAATAGCAGCGGCAGCATGGTCCTGAGTAGAGAAAATATTACAAGATGACCATGTAACTTCAGCTCCCAGTGCTACCAAAGTCTCGATAAGCACAGCAGTCTGGATCGTCATGTGAAGACATCCTGCGATTCTTGCTCCTTTAAGCGGCTGAGACGGTCCGTACTCTTCACGGATAGCCATCAAACCTGGCATTTCTGCTTCTGCAAGGGTAATTTCTTTTCTTCCCCATTCTGCAAGGGAGATATCCTTAACTTTATAAGGAACGTATTGTGTTGTAGTACTCATATGTAATGAATAGTTTTTAAATTCAATTGATAATGAAAGGCAAAATTACGATTTATAATTAAGATAAAAAAACCGGAAATCAAGTTCGGTTTTATGAGATTAAACATAAGTTAAAATTATTTAGTCTTAATCTAAATAATTACTTTTATCCGATAAATTATACATTATGAATCAAACCCATACAGAGAAGAAAGCCAAGCCGATTACTCCAAAAGTACATGAGCTGATTGCCAATACAAAAAGTGTAATTTTAGCGACTGCAGATGCGGAAGGAAATCCTAATTCCAGCTATGCTCCTTTTGTACAGATGGAGAATACGTTTTATATCCTGGTATCTTTTATGGCAAAACATACCAAAAATCTTGCAGATGGAAGAAAAACATCGGTGATGTTTATTGAAGATGAATCAGCCGCAAAGCAGATCTATGCCCGTGAACGTCTTACTCTTGAAACATCGGTCTCACAGATAGAGAGAGATTCCGAGACATGGAATAATGCCGTTACAAAGCTTAAAGAAACGCATGGTAAAGTTGTAGATGTTATTTCCGGAATGGGAGATTTTATTCTTATTGCTTTACAGCCTGTAAGAGGCTCTTATGTAAACGGATTCGGGAGTGCGTATTTTGTAGATGCGAATCTTGAAATTGTAGAACACAGAAACGATGTGAACCATCAGTCTAAATAATAAGCAGGAAGCTGGGAGCGGGAAGCTGGAGGTTCTACCTTTTAAGCTAAGAGAATAAGGACTTTTCATTAGGTTTTCTAACTACGTTGGGCTTTGTTTTTATTACCAAATATAAACTTCTCTCTTCGTGCTCCCGGCTTCCATTCTTTTCATCATTTTCACTTTCCGCTTCTTTTCACTATTTTTGTCCAATAAAAAAAGAATGCCCCTTTACAGAGATTTTTCCGATGATAATGCTACCATCCTTGTCTGGAAGTATGATGAAAGCGAAGAACTTGATATCAATGAACTTCTGGAACCGGAAAATGCAGAAAAGGTAAAAGATTATCATCCTAAGAAACTTCTGGAGGTGCTGATGGTTCGTAAACTTCTGAAAGGTTTAAAACCGCATTCTAAAATTTTATATAAAGAAAGGGAACCTTTTCTCTCTCCTCAGGATGCAGAAATTTCCATTACCCATTCTTTTCCTTTTGCAGCCATTGCGATTTCTAAAAATAAAATAGGAATTGACGTCGAAAAGTTCAATCCCAAAATCTTAAGAGTGATTGATAAGTTCACTTACGAAAACGAACGCGGATTTATTCCAGTAGATAAAGCAGATACATTTTACACTATTATATGGAGTGTAAAAGAAAGTATGTATAAAATTCACCACTCAAAATACTGGTCTTTAAAGAAAAATTATGAGGTGAAACCTTTCGAACTGAAACATCTTCACAAAATCAGCTGCAGGGTTTATGACGAACAATTTTCAGACGAATTTAAAGCCAGAGTAGAATTTTTTGATGATTACTGCTTTACGATTGTGGAGGAGTAGGATCTGTTTCATTTCGGTATTTTTCAATGACCTTTCTCTGTTCTTTGGTAACGTCATAGATCAGCTCCAGAATATCATGAATATTTTTAAGCTCCGTCAAATGCGAAATTTTGTCGGGATCTCTGCGGTCAACAATGTCATTTTCCTCAATCTCGGTTTTTCTTTTCAGCAGCATATCTTCAATAGATGAATCTTCCGGTTCAAGGCGGCTTTCCATTTTCAAGGTTTCATTAACGTCGTTTCCGTTAAGAAGAGTCGAAGTCTGCTGCATTTCTGCTTCAATTTTTCTGCTCCAGCTTTCAGCATCTATTTCAGGATACTGTTCATTATTTTTAGAATATTGAGACAATGATGCCGTATAGGCCGTGATCAGATGTGAGGTTGCTACAAACTGATGAACCACTTCCAGTTTTTTCTGCTGATTTTTAGGATCAGAAATCATTCTCTGGAAGTTATCGGAAAGGTTAGCAAGTGAAATGATGGCATTTTTCCGTTTTACCTTATAATCTTCAACATCAAAATTTCCCTGCAAGAATTTAGAAATAACACTCTGAAAATAGATAAGGTTATCCGCAGCGGATTTTTTCATCAGATCAAGATTCTGGGTATGTTCCCAAACAGGAAGTACAATATAAGAGACTGCAAAAGCAATAATTCCCGCAATAGCAGTATCGAGAATTCTGTCTTTAAAAATAATGTTGACTTTTCCGGGGTTTAAAAAATTAAAACTCAGGAAAATATAAATGGTCATAAATAATACTGCCCAGAAATACCTCCCTTTCAAAAAACTGAAACACATGATCATGCTGATCAGTAATATTGCGAAGAGAATTCCATTGATATGAATGAAGTGCAGGATGGTATAGGCTATTACTGCACCAGTAACTGTTCCGTAAAGACGGAGGAGATTCCTTTTCTTAGTGATAGAATAGGCCGGCTTTAAAATAGCAGTAATGGTAATTAATATCCAATACGTATGTCCCAGCCCGAGAAAATCAAACATGGAGAATAGATACCCCACCAGAAGAGCTGTTGTAATTCTTATTGCATGGCGGAAATGTGATGAAGATAATGAGATATTATTTCTTAAAACCTTGGAATTAAGTTTTGGCTCATTAGGCATGAATTTTCTCAGATCTAATCCCGTAGATAAACTTTTTGCCAGCTTTACATTTTGAGAAAAGACTTTGTAAATCTCATTGATCTCTTTGGTAATTTCATAAATACGCATCAGGATCTGACGCAAAACCATGAAGTTTTCCAGATTGTCCGGAGACAATTGTTTATTTCTAAGTTCGAAATAATTATAATTAAGGTTCTTTAGTTCAAGATCCAGATTAAACATCGGTTTTGCTCTGGTTCCGCTCTGAAGGGCAATCCCGATATTGGTGATTTCTTCAGCAAGCAGATTCAGATAATCGTGAATGTTCACCAGAATCATGCTGTCTTCAAAACTCTGCTGAAGTTTTTGATAATCACTCTCAGAAGTCATCAGTTTCTCATGAAGGTCCATGGAATTCAGAAACATCAGCATCAAAAGACGGCTGGTAGTGGTAGATTCGTTGACAATGGTTCTGGTTTTGAAAACCGTTTCACGGGTATCTTCCTGAAGGTTTTTTATTTCAATCTGTTTGGCAATAACCTGAGTGGTCAGCTTATCGAAATCAGGATTCTTTTGATAATAATTGGCCTTGATTTTTAGGAACTCGGCCAGCTGAAGATAATTTTCCCCGATCATTTGTCCTGCCAGTTTGTAAGGACGAATTGTTGTTACAATAAGGAATATCAGGAGAAACCAGATACAGCCGCAGGCAAAGATTAATAAACTTTTAAGAATATCGTTTCCTGTAAGATGTCCGTCAATAAAGATGGCAAGTACAACCAGAGATAAAGAACCTACAGCGGCTAATCTCTGTCCGTATACTCCAATCAGCGAGAAAAACATTCCGAAAACAATGATCTCAAGCAGTACCAGTATCTTGAAATCCATCACAAGACTTGCGATGAGAGCAACAAGAACAAAACAGCAAATGGCAAAAGTAAGTGCATTTCTTCTTCGGATGAAAGGACCTGGCTGATCTGTTAGAGCTACAAAGCTGGTTCCCAGTGGAAAGAGGAAATATTCTTTTAAAATCCCGAAGTGGGCAAGGACTAAACAAGGCAGAACAGTAGCTAATGTAATTCTGATGGCAGAATATACATACTGACTGGTTACAAATTTTTTTAGTTCTGCCGAATAGTTCATACTACAAAAATAGCTATTGAAATCAGAAAAATCGCCATAAAGAAGAGACTTTTGTGAACTTAAATATTATATTTTTTTAATAAAGGTCTATTTTCATTTGCAAAAGCATTTCAATTCTCTGCTAATTTTTTGCTTTACAATTCTTAATTTAGTTTTCTCTGAAAATCAATCATCAAAATATAGGATCAATGAAAATCACGGTTAAATTTATACTCATTATTTTATTTTCTTTTTCGGTTTTAAGCTGCAGTTCTCAAAAGAAAGAAGATTTTAAAGCCAGGGAAATCTACAAATCCAAAGACCTATTGATTACTCAGATATCAGAAAATTCTTTTATTCATACTTCTTTTAAACAGACCAACGATTTTGGGAATGTTCCTTGTAACGGGCTTATCGTAAAAAATAATAATGAAACTATTGTCTTTTGATACCCCTACCAATGACAAAAGCTCAGAAGAATTAATACAATGGATCAACGGAACTCTTCATTCAAAAATTAACGCTGTTATTGCGACTCATTTTCATGATGATAGTTTGGGTGGGCTGCAGGCTTTTCATATCCATAATATCCCGTCCTATTCTTATTCTAAAACTATTGAGCTGGCCAAGGAAAATCATTTTGTAGTCCCCGAAAGCGGTTTTAATGATTTTTTGACTTTGAACGTAGGAAATGAAAAGGTTATTGCAAAGTTCTTTGGGGAAGGACACACAAAAGATAATAGCGTAGTATATTTTCCAAAAGAAAAAATATTGTTTGGAGGATGTTTGTTAAAAGAACTTGAAGCCGGCAAAGGGTATTTAGGAGATGCCAATGTTCCCGCCTGGTCAGCAACCGTTGAAAAAGTGAAAAGAGAATATCCAGATGTAAAAATTGTTGTACCGGGACATGGTGAATATGGAGATAGAAGGCTTCTTGATTATACCATTAATTTATTTAAAAGTGAATAGCGAATAATCAATTTTTGCTTTGCAAAGTGAATAGTGAATTTCCAGAATTAAAATAAATTGACAAGTGAAGGGGATTGACGATTGACCATGGACCCAAAAAAGCCTCATTACTAAGTATGAGGCTTTTTTATATAGCTGTTGCTTTTTTTAACGGTCGTTGTTGGATGTTTCTTCTCCGATGTTCCAGGTAAGACCGAAACGAAGTGTATTATCCAATGCACTGTTGATTTTAGACATATTGATCAGGTAAGAAAGATCCAGTCCGAAAGAACGATATCTTAACCCGACACCCGCAGTTGCAAATTGTCTTGCTCCCTGCTCTTCACTTTCATGGAAGTAACCTCCTCTTACAGAAAAAGCGTTGTCATATGAATATTCCAAAGCACCACTGTACATGATACTGTTTTTATTTTTGAAAGATTTTCCGATACCGGCCATTGGACCTACATTCGGAATCTGATAAATAGGCTGTCTTGTATTAGGATCAATTCCTGCATATTCAGATCCCGGAACCAAAAGTTTTGAACCTTCCACAGAAATTCCTACTCTGTTCATATCATCCAGATACATGTCGTATCCAACCCCTAATCTTGCCATTGTCGGAAGATAAGATCTGGATTCTTCATTTCCTGTATAATCCAGTTTCGGACCTAAGTTTTGAATAGCGATACCGGCATTTACTTTACCGTCATATCCTCCAATACTTGAGAACCTTGGAGAGGTATAATATCCTGAAACGTCTACTGCGAAAGAGTTAGCTGCTTTAAGCGTAGTATCTGTGTTGAATCCGCCGGCTAAGTCTGAACGGATGAATCTACCGGTAACGGCACCGGAGAATGAATCAGAAAGTTTCAGAGCGTAGGCAACGTCAATAGAGAATTCGTTTGGTTTTGATGTACCCATTGAAGCAATTTCCGTACCTACCAGCTGAGTCAGGTCTACCTGTCCCATATTAAAATAATAGATACTTGCAGAGATGGTAGATCTTTCTTCCTGTCCCAAGAATTTATGGAACGAAGCATATAATAAGAATACATCATTGGTAAGTTTTCCCATGTAAGGTGTATAGTTAAGACCTACGGAAGAACTTGTTCTGCTAAAAGGATATTTAGCCGCATTCCAGAACTGTGAAAATGCATCCGGAGAGGTTACCACCCCTTGATCTCCCATACCTCCCGATCTTGCATCAGGTGCAATTCTTAGAAAAGGAGCTCCGGTAAGAACTGGGTTTACTTTACCTAAATCTTGCGAATAGCCTAAAAAACCAGCACTCAAACCAAATCCTAAAAGCAGTTTAGTAGTTAAATTCATATGTTGTCTTTTATATATTATCAGTTTTTTGTTAATATTATTGTCTATGTTTTATTTAATTATTTCAAAAGTACCATTTTTTCCACAGCTGTAGCACTTCCTTTGCATTTTTCTTGATTCTGACTTTTTGCAAATATCTTAAAAATATACGTACCTTTTGCAACAGTAGCTCCAAAATCATCTCTTCCGTCCCATTCTATTGCCTGACGAGGGGTTCTAAAGCCCTGTAGGAAGGGTTCTGCAACCACCGGCTGAGATAAAGTTCTTACCAATCTTCCGGTTATGGTGTAGATTTGTACATTCACATCCAGAATATCATCACAATTGTGTTCAAACTGGATATAGGTCTTATTAGTGAAAGGATTCGGCCAGTTCAGCGGACGGTTTATCATCAGGTGCTGGTCAGATTCATCTTTAACTTCAAAATTTAACGTAGCAGTTGTGGAATTATTGTTTATGTCCCAAACTTTAAATGTTAATTGATGCTGTCCGATTGCTAAATTTCTGAAAGGATAAGTCACATTTCCCTTCTGATAATCGGCGAGACTTGGGTTCAGACACCCGTTTCCTTCACCTGCTGCATAGAAATCATTTAGAACAACCGTATTGATGATCTGGCCATCCAGATATACTGTAATATCATGGCCAACTCCTGAACCTGTAGAATTAATTCCAGTATCATCTGTTAGACATGCAAGAAGCATTGGATTCTGATTGGTGATTCCGCCATCCGCAAAGTTGGTGTTGTTCATATACAGTTTTACTTTTGGAGGCTGGTTATCATTGATTCCGTTAGGATTGATGTCTCCCACCTGTACAGGCTGGTTATTGAAAACATCCATCGCTTTATTATCTGCATAGCCTAATATTCTTCCTTCTCCTACCGCATAGTTGATGTCTTTAGGTACATAGAATTCTACATTAAATACTCCGTTTACAGCAGTTCCCGAAGCTTTTACAATAGCACTTCCTTCTTCTGTATAGTTAAGTACCGGAGACAAAGAGCCGCTGTTATTTAAAGTAGTCTTATTTAATCTTTTATCAAAAATATTGATCGTAACTCTTCCATTGAACGTATTGTTTAATGTTCCGTTCGGACTATTAACATGCCCTTTTACTTTAACGAAATCCAGGCCTCTTACCAGTCCGGGAACAGGAGTATCAATCTGATCGATAACCAAAAGTCTTTTGGGTCTGCTCAGTTGCATAGCAGGATCACCCAGGAAGTTTACTTTGAGGTGGTTATTATTAGGTCCTTTCTGTTTTTTTGCAATTAAGTGAGCATTTCCTAATGAGTTAAAATCATCATTGGTTAATTTAAAAATATTTCGGGTAAACGTATTGGTGAAATCACGTCCATAATCTACACCAATCGCTCGGCTGGAAGTAATCATGGTAGAAGCACCTCCTTGTTTCAGTTTTATAAACTGTTCTCCCACAGAATTGGTTCCCGGCTCATCCCATAAAGTGAACTCACAGGTTATTGTGGATACAAAAGGAAATCTGCTGTATACATTGGAAAAATTGTTGGCATTTTGTACTTCAGTACTGGTAAGAACTCTTTCCTGTGCCCAGCCGTTGATTCCTCCGTGTCCGAAGTAGAAAAGGTATAAACTGTTTCCAATTGCATTGGATATAGCCTGGTTTACCTGAGGATATCTACGCCCGCCCGATGTGCTCTGAGCGGTGAAGGCATCCATATATAATTTTTTTACGTTATATTCCTTCAGTTCTTGCTGTCCTGGTTGTTCAAAAATGCTCACCAGACTTGAATTCATTACATTATGGAAAGGAGATCCTCCTTCATTATTATCATCAACTACAAAATCGAGTCTCATACGCCAGTCACCGAAAGGGCTGGATTGTCCCTGAAGCGAATTATAGTAAGCTAATGTTTTGTTGATCATATCTCCGGCTTCAGTTACATTGGCAGCAGGAATTCTTCCTACCGGCAGATCCGGAAGATTGTTTTCAATTAAAAGAGATGTCTGTGGTTTTGTCATTACAATATAATCATCTGTAACGAATGACGACACATAATCTGAAGATTGCTCACTCTGGTAGCTGGCAACAATATTGGTATTATTTGGAATTCTGTTCTTGTAATCAAATGAAGCATCTCCAAGAATAAAAACATACTGAAGTCTTCCGTTTGGAGTGTTCAGCTTAGTAATGAAATCTCTGACCGCAGTAAGATCTTTACTTCCGCTCCCGAATTCTTCATAGATTTTATTGACATCAACAATTTCTACTTTATAGTTATGATTGGTCTGATGATAACTGGCCATTCTCTGTGCCTGTCCCATCATTTCAGGAACAGTAAGAATAAGATAGTCCACATTTTGTATGGCAGAAAGGTTCTGATTGGCGATTCTTCCTACAAATTGAGGGCTGAAAGCCGCATCAGCACGGAAGGCTACGAATTCATTGTTGAAATTCTGATCGGATGCCGTATATGCAAAATTGAAAAACCCTCCTGCGGCTTTATTCACTCTTCGGTTTGCATTGGTAATATCCGTAACGTCCCATACCTGCTCTATATTAGCTGCGTTGGAAATACTGAACCCATAATTGGTATTACTTCCGCTTACAATAGAAAAATCTCTGAAGCTCATCTGAGAGCCGTTGAATGCAAGATTTTCTTTGTATTGTAATTCAAGATAGTCAAAATAGAAAGTTCCGTTCGGGTTTTTGGAAATATTCGGGTTATAAGTAAAGGTAACCTGGTTTCCTGTAATATTGGTAAGAGTACCGGAAAACGGAATAGGGTAGAAGTTATATTGATATGTTGGGGTATCCGTAGGTACCTCAATAGGAGCGGAAGGGATATTATTAAGCTTAAATTCAATAACATCCTGTTGGGCTTTATAACCTACTACCTGTGTTCTGTACTTTACCAGATCATTGGCCTGGATAGGTGAATTGGTAGTAAGTGTAATTGTTTTTTCATTGATGAAAGGAGGATCCTCCACCCAGGTTCTTCCTACCTTTAAAAGATTCTTCTGGTCATTATTGATCACCTGATAATTATCGTATCTGGTAATTAACTGGCCAGGGAGGTTTCCGTCAACAGTTGGAACTCTTTTACCTGCTCCTTTGTCAAAATTAATATAGTAGTAAGAGAAATCTTCATAAATATTTTTGACATTATTACTTTTTTCAGCGAATCTCGTATCTCTTCTTTTAAAACCGTTTCCGTTATTGGTATCGTAAAGATTATATCCATTGGGTCCCTGCGCATAGAAAAGAGCGTAATCATTGTCATTCCATACACCGTCATCTTCACCCACTACCTGAATGGCATTTTCCTGCAAAGCATCATATCTCGTATCCTGATTGAATTCAGGAAGCATGATTCCTCCGTTTCCGTAAATTCTGAAATTTTTAGGGTTTACAGAAGCCGGGTTAATTCCGTTATCTCTTAAAAACTGTGATGTGATTTTGAATACTCCGGACTTATCAACCTTTATTTTGTAAAAATTACCACTTGATAAAGGATTTCCTGTAGTTCCTACTTTTTTTACTCCGCCGGAATAATTTACAAAAGCAGAAGCCTCCGAAACATTAAATGAAGACAATCTCTGAACACGGCCTTTTACATTTTTAAACAGTGCAATACTGATGCTGGCATAGCTTTCTCCATCCAAAGTATAATATGAAACGTCTGCAACATCATAATCAGGAAGTCTGCCTTTATCCAGCTCATACAGATCCTGATTGGAAACGCCTTCCCAGACCAGGTCTGAAATTTTTAATTGCTTTTCTCCAATTTTTTGCTTGCTTACTATAAAAACATTATTTTGGCTGAAAGAAAAACCTTCATTTTTGAAATTTGGAAGATTCAATTTTGTTTCACCAAAATCCTGGATTTTAGAGCCATCCCATTCTATGGTGTTTCTCTGGGCGTAAAGTGTTGATGCAAAAGCGATTAAAGATAAAATCGTAATTTTTCGTTTCATGTTTACTATTGAAATTGCTAAATTACAAAATAAATGAAAATTTTAGAATTAAATTGTAATACAATAAAATTAATTTGTTATCGTTTTTCAAAAAAATCAAATCTTTATTTGATTTATTGAATAATTTATTTTTTCTTTGTACTCTTGAAAATATTTATATCGACTATGAAAAAACTAAAGTTGTTTTCATTAATAGCATTAAGTTCTACACTTGCATTAACCAGCTGTGGCGGATCAGGGACCAGCAAAGGTGGCGGTACCAAAAAATTTGTCAGTAAAACGGGTTGGAAACCAAACGAAAAACAGGGTTGGTTTTTTGCAGGAAAGCAACAGAAGCAGAAGGGTTGGCCGGGAATGGTATATGTAGAAGGTGGAACTTTTACAATGGGATTAGTGAAAGATGATGTTATGCACGATTGGAATAACACGCCGCGCAGAATGCAGGTGAGTTCATTCTTTATCGGAGAAACTGAGATTACTAACTATGAATACCGCGAATACCTTACATGGTTGAAGTATGTATTCCCACCAAGTGACCCAAGCTTTAAGGAAATCTATAACGGTGCTTTACCGGATACCTTATTATGGGACAACAAATTAGCTAGAAACGATTATAATGAAACGTATCTGCGTTCTCCGGAATTCGATTACTATCCGGTTGTAGGAGTTTCCTGGACTCAGGCAAACAGATACTGTGAATGGCTTTCAGACAGAGCAAACGAAAAAGCTTTGATGCAGGCAGGTATTATTGCTAAGGATTTGTACATCAACGAATCCAACAACCAGGGAGGTACCGCATTCAACATGGATAAATTCAAATCGAATGATCCTGAAATGCAAGGATATATCAACGAGAAAAGAATGCAGCAGAAAACAGGTATGAAAACTACCAACCAAAGATTACTGGCTGCAAACAGAGCTCCTAATGCTGCAATGGTTCAGAAGTTCAGACTTCCTACTGAAGTTGAATGGGAATATGCAGCTCTTGGTATGGCTAAGAACAGAGAATATAACCAATACTTAGGAAAAAAACCTGAAATTGAAAAATTAAGAGGTACCAAAGGAAGAGAAAGAGGAATGTTCCTTGAAAACTTCAAAATGGGTAAAGGTGACTATTCAGGTATCGCTGGATGGAAAAATGACGGTTCAGCACAAACTTCAGACGTAAGACAATATCCGTCTAATGATCTTGGAGTTTACGGTATGTACGGAAACGTTTCTGAATGGACAGCTGACGTTTACAGACCTATCATTGATGAAGATTACAACGATTTCAACTATTATAGAGGAAATATGCCTCAGGCGATCGTAAGAAACGGTGACGGAACTTATAAAATGATCGACGAGGGAACTATCAAATATGATACTTTGGCTGACGGAAGATTAGTTTACAGAGGACTTCCTGGACAATTCGAAAGAGAAACTATCGCTGACTATAGAAACTACAGAGATGGTGACAGACAATCTTCTTTAGAATATTACAGAGCATCAGATTCTGCTAAAGGATTCGATATGTATAACTCTCCTAAGAAAAGCTTCGTTGTAGATGCCAGCGGTAGAGTAAAATTACAGAAAGACGGTAAAGAAAGAACTTCAGGAATTTCTAACGATGTTAGAGTTGTAAAAGGAGGTTCTTGGCAAGATACTGCTTACTGGCTGGATCCGGGACAAAGAAGATATAAAAATCAAAACAAGGCTTATGGTTGGATTGGTTTCCGTGTTGCACAGGATGCCAGAACTAACGATAAGAGTAGAACTAGAAGATAATATTTATCAAAAAATACTTATAAAAAACCTTCCGGATTTCCGGAAGGTTTTTTTATTTTTGAACCATGAAATCGCTTGGGCCAAAAAAGTCCAAAATACACATAAGGATTTAGCGATTGCGTGTGACCTCTTTTAAAAATATATATAATTCTAAATGAATACAGAACAGTTTTATCCTTTGTTTCTGCAAGCCGGTAAAGTAACCATCGACAGCAGAAAAATAGCAGAAAATGATATTTTCTTTGCTTTTTCCGGTGAAAATTTCAATGCTGCAACGCTTGCCGAGAAGGCTATTGATGATGGTGCTTTAGCTGTGATTGTTGAACTGCCGGAATTCGAGAACAAGGATAAAAATATTTTCTATGTTCCGTCTACATTGGAATTTTTACAGCAACTGGCTATTTATCACAGAAGCAAGCTTACCATTCCTTTTATCGGGCTTACGGGAAGTAATGGAAAGACTACAACAAAAGAACTGATTCATGCTGTATTATCTGAGAAATTTAATGTGCAGTATACTTTTGGAAATCTAAATAACCATATTGGTGTTCCTTTAACCATTCTTTCGATTAAACCAGAACATGAAATGGCTGTGATCGAAATGGGAGCCAACCACCAGAAAGAGATTGAATTTCTTTGTACCATCTCAAAACCCGATTTTGGATATATTACCAACTTCGGAAAAGCACATCTGGAAGGATTCGGTGGTTTTGCAGGGGTGATCAAAGGAAAGTCTGAACTGTATGACTTTCTTAAAAATAATAACAAGACAATTGTTGTAAATGAAAATGATCCTATTCAGGTAGAAAAAACAGAAGGCTATTTACCCATTATTAGTTTTGGAAAAGAAGAGTCCGATTATAATTTCGAATCTTTTTCAGAAGATCATTTTGTAGGCCTTACTTATCAAGGGGCAAAAGCGGTTTCAAAGCTGACAGGAGAATATAATTTCACCAATCTATGTGCAGCAGCAAGCCTGGGGCTTCATTTCGGAATAAGCTTCGAGGATATAAAACATGCTTTTGAATTATATACTCCAACGAATATGCGTTCGCAAATAGTAAAAAAAGAAAACAAGACTTTGGTTCTTGATACTTATAATGCGAATCCAAGTTCAATGACAGCTTCTCTCAATAACTTTATTGGCTTTGAAGGAAGCAAAACCATTATTATCGGAGATATGCTTGAATTAGGTGACGAAAGCGAAAAAGAGCATCAGAATATCTTAAAACTGGCGCAAGATCTTAATTTTAATGAAATCATTACGGTAGGAAAACACTTTAAAGCGGTTAATCCTTCAATGCTTGCTTTTGAAAATACAGCAGAGTTGACGGAATATCTGCAACAGCATAAAATTCAATCTGACAATATCTTACTGAAAGGTTCAAGAGGAATAGCCCTTGAAAAAGTAATTGAATTTATTTAATACAGTAAGCTGGGAGAGGGAAGCTTCTGAGGTTAAGTGAAGAGTTGTTGCCTTTTACTTAACTTTTATAAATTTTCATTGTTAAAAGATGACCGAAAAAAGTGGATAGTAACTTCCGGCTTCACTCTTCCAACTTCCAGCTCTACGATTTATTTCTTCAACTCCCAGAATTCTTTTACAATCAGTTTAATATTTTTGAATGTGCTTGGAAAAACTTCGTTTTCAATTTGTGAAATATTTTTCCAGGCAACTTCAGTAATGCCTTCTTCAATTTGTGGTGTGGAAGTATCTTCACCGTTGAAGTTCATTTCGAACCAATGGGTACATTTCAATATTTTTTCACCGTTTCTTTCCACGTAAATATGGTATGTGGTATTGATGAATTTTACGAGTTCAACATCTCTTAGTCCGGTTTCTTCTTCAATTTCCCGTACTGCAGATTCTTCTCTGGATTCTCCCTTTTCCATCTTGCCCTTGGGCAGATCCCATTTTCCCAGTCTTTTGATGAAAAGAACATCCCCTTCCGGATTGTTCACAAGCCCTCCGGCAGCTTCTATAATTCTGAAAAGGTTTTGAAACTGCTGCCAGATTTCATCAATATTCTCACCATATACATTCAGTTCCTGCAGAGAAGTATTCTCCAGAAGATCTAAAGCGATCTCTAAAGTGGTATAATTTTCATATCCAAGCTTTTTTTCTAGTTCTTCAGGATGCTTAGATATTAATAATTTTTTTTCGTTGACAAAAACTTTATACATTTGTAAGAGTTAAGAATTTAAATACAAAAATAAAAAATGAATTTAGAAGGACGAAAGATTATTGTCAATAAATCATCTAAAGAGCTTACCGAGCTACTGAAATCTCCTGAAAATTATAAAGAATTTATGCCGGACGGGCTTCAGAAATTTGAAACAAGAGATAACGGATTTAAATTTGGATTACAGGGAATGCCGGAAATCGCATTGAAGATAGATGAGGTGGATGACCAAAAAGCTGTATTGAGATCAGCAAGTTCAAGCTTGGATTTCTCATTAACGGCTACTTTGAACCCGATCAATGACAACCAGACAGAAGTTCAGATGTTATTTGAAGGAAAATTCAATCCGTTCATTAAAATGATGGTAGAAAAACCATTGCAGAACTTTATCAATACGCTTACCGATAAGATCGAAGCTTATAAATAATACAAAAACCTTCAATTTTGAAGGTTTTTTTTATTTATTGCTGTAATTTGATTTTCCTGAGAAGTAAAATAGAAAAAGCGATATAATGCAGATGATTCCAGATAATATTGGTTTTTAAATCTTACTAACGATGTTTTTAGATTATCCGGCCATGCATTGGCTTTTCCTATTTTAAACCTTCTCAAATATATTTCATTTTCCCTGTTTTAATAGCCGCCAATCAATTCCACTTTTATTTCGGTAATTTCTTTGTGGTGAACAGGAATAAAATGAGGTGTGTCTTCTAAAGTATTTGTAACTGGGGAATGTTTCTCTTTACCAACTGTACAATTGAATAACACATTCCCGGCAATTATAGTTAACAACAATAGGTTGATCACTGTCAGAAATTCGGATTTTTTCATACCTCAAAATATTTTGTTTTACATATCCGGTTTTTTCATATTGTTATTGATTCTTTTTAAAAAGCCCTGCTTTTAAGTCTGAACCCATTGAACCTTCTGCTAATTGCAGATAATTACGTTTACTCTGGTCTTTTTCAATAATGATGGTTCCGGTAGTTTGCACGTTTTTCATTTCCAGAAAATCTGTTGATGTTGCATTACTGTCACTTAACGGGCCGCTTCCATATCCCGCGAGCTTGTTATAGCTGGTAAAAATGCAATCGGAAGCTTTATATCGGCGTGTACTTCCTTTTTCCCGGATCCATATTGTACTGGTATTGGCTATGATGTTATGGTGAAAATCGAAATCGTCTCCATTCGTACCTTGTGTAGTCCAGACACCACAGAAATAACCACCATACACCAAGGAATGCTGCATCGCACTACGACTACCGGCTTTTCCCTCATTTTTCCAAAAAACAACAGGAATTTTACAGTTGAAGAACACGCAATGATCAATGACAAGACCATAGCCATTGGCTATAACTCCCACATGCAATGGCAATACATCAACATTTCCGGCAAAAAGACATTGCGTTATAAGCAGATCATCCAGACTTTTTCCATCACGCCATATGGGATAAGAACGACGGAGATTAGTGCCATCCATATAGGAGTAATCCGGACTTCCGGTAAAACGGAGCCCTTCAATAGTTACGTGGCTTACTTCGGGTTGTATACCTCTCGCTTCCTGTCCGCCTACGCCCTGTTCAAGCGGGGCTGCTGTAACAATAATCGGCATTTTCTGGGGAGTCCAGTCTGCATCGTCTGGCATCACATCTGCACGAATAATAAGACGGTTTTTAAGAGTATACTTGTCATTGGTGAACATAACGGTTTGAGTTAGCAGATGTATCCCTTCTGAAAGAAAGATGGTGGTTGCTCCCGGCTCTTTGTTGGAATTGACACGTTTTGCAGCCTCTAGGATTGTCTTTAACGGCTCTGCCTTTGTTCCGGAGTTGGTATCCTTACCAGTCTGTGAATTAACGTATAATTGTTCTGCCTGCACAAAAAGTATACTCATCATGAATAACAGAAAACTAAATGTGTATTTTATCATGTTCCTTTTTTTTTGTAAAATTAGGAACAGTCTTAGTTTAGAAAAAGGTCATTTTATTTTTAAAATGGTCATTTTATATTCTTCCGGTACTGTTGGGGAGTATTACCCGTAATTTTTTTAAAAAAGCGGTTGAAATTGGATGGATCCGAAAAGCCAAACTCATAAGCAATTTCCTTTGCCGATTTGTTTTGATAAAGCTGCTTCTTTATTTCTGAAATCAATTTATAGTGGATCATTTGCTGGGCAGATAATCCGCTGAACTGTCGGCAGATTTTATTAAGAAATCCTGTGCTTATATTCAGCATTTTTGAATAGGCTTCAACACTCCGGTCATTTATAATTTCTTTTTCCAGTAAAGATCGGAATCTGTAAAAATCCGAATGAACATAGGTATCTCTCTGTACATTATGAATACCTGCATAATATCTGTTGAGAATAACCAATAGCTGATACAAAAGTGATCTGATCAGATGGCTGCTGTCGTTCTGAAGCTGCTCGAATTCTCCCTCTATTCCATATACAAGCTCCAGGCATTTCTCAAATGAAGACTCTGATATTTGCATTTCTGTAGGATGTGAATATTGATGGAAGTATTGAAACCGATGCAGGAATAACTCATCAGAGAAAAAAAGATGAAGAAAGTCTTTTTCAAATAATAAAACATAGCCCTTTATCTCTTTTTCAATTTCCCAGCGGCGAACCTGCCCGGGGCTTGTGAAAAAGATGGTTCGGGGAGCTATCAGCATCTTATTTTCGTCTAGCGTAAAAGTTCCTGCACCTTCTTCTATGAAAAGGATTTCGTAAAAGCTAAGCTGATGTAATGTATTGTCTAATACAAAGTGATTCAATCTTTCAATACGTCCGATATCCAATAACAGCTCCAGACCATATTTACGTGGGAGAAAATGATATGTTTTAACTTTTGCGACTGGTGCCATTTGTTTTAATAATTTCTTCTCGTTCTAATGATGAGTTAAAAATACAACTTTTCTTTTGGCTTTATTATGGGCAGTACGGTGAGCTAGCTGTTTCTTTATATGAATTAATAAGGATATAGAGTAGTGGAAATCTTATCTAAGCAATTACCCCGGAGGAATGATCTGCATTACTTCCCGTTGCAGAAGAAAGAACATTGACTTCATTGTTCATCCTTAAAACTCCCATAAAAGCAAATATCAGCGCCTCTTTATAATCAATGATTTGTTTTTCAGGAATAATGATCTCAGATCTTGTTTTTGTTTTTATTTTTTCAATTAAAAATGTGTTGTAGGCACCTCCTCCGGTAATCAGAATATCTGCTATATCATTTTGACTGATAACAGAAGCAATTTGCCGGGCTGCATGTTCGGTAAAGGTTGCCAGAGCATCCGGAGTATCCATATTTTCAAGTACCGGAAATATATGCTGATTGCACCATTCTACACCGAGTGATTTTGGATGAGATTGCTGATAGAAATCCAATGCATTGAGCTGGCAGAGTATATCTTCATGTATTCTTCCTTTTCTTGCAAGTTCTCCGTTTTCATCAAAACTTTTATTCAGTTTTTGGGCAAAATGATTCAGAATAATATTGACAGGAGCAATATCAAAGGCAATTCTTCTGCCATTCAATTGCAACGAAATATTGGAAAATCCGCCAAGGTTAAGGCATGCGCCATATTCGGAGAAAAGTAGAGCATCACCTATAGGAACCAAAGGGGCTCCATTTCCTTTCATCAATACATCCTGGCTTCTGAAATCAAAGATGACGGGTAAACCGGTTTCCAGCTTTATTGCTCTGCCATCACCGATTTGATGTGTAAATTTCCTTTGAGGCTGATGAAAAACCGTATGGCCGTGAGAGGCTATTAAATCAATGTTTTTTAGCTGATATTTATTGATAAATTCTCTGACTTTCTGTCCAAGATAGAAGCCGTAATCCGAATTCAGCTCCAGCAGGTCTTCTGCAGAAAGAGATATCGAATTTTTTAGTCTTTTTTCCCATTCGTCCGAATAGGGGAATGTCTCTGCCTTCAGGATCTGAAAAGTCCACTTGTCCTGTCTTTCAAATTCAGCAAGACAGATATCCAAACCATCCAGACTTGTTCCGGACATCAGCCCAATAGCCAGAGTTTTCATTATGATCAGATTTATTTTTTATTCTCGGAAATTCTTTTCGAACTGAAATCTCCTGAATTGTTATAAAAAGTATATTCGGAAAAATCATCTTTAGCGGTCATCCCATTGGCTCCTACCAGAGTAGAGCCGTCTTCCATGGTTACATACACGGTATCTTTGGTGTAGATTCTGTTCTTTCTCTGATCCCAATAAATACTTTGCATTGCAAATCTCTGCCCTTCATTCGTTCTGATTCTCACATCTCCTTTCGCTTCGTAGAATTTTTTATATTCGAAAATACGGGCGTATTTAGCAGTAATTCTTCCGGGAACTTTAGGCTTCTTTTTATCAAAAAATTCAATATCTATCCCTTTTCGGGCAACTACGTACGGGCTGTCAATCAGCTCATACTTTTCAATGATCGGGGCTTTGGCTTTTAAAGTTACAAAACCAGAGTCACGCTGAATGATATTAGCATTATTAATGATCTGTGAAGGGAAATTTTTGCTTTGATTACCGTTGGCTTTGGTAAGATCCTCTTCACAGGATGTCAATATAAAAAATATAGCACAACTAAAAAGGCATGCTATATTTTTATATGATATTTTATTTGAAAAATTCATTCTAGTTATAAAGAGTCTTTCTGAACCACTTATCAGCAAAATTGAAGCCGATTCTCAGATTGATGTAATTCTGGTTGATAAGGTTGTTTTGAAGAGTTCCTCTCTTACCGACTTCAACTCCTATTTCAAGACCACTCATCCTTGTGATACTGCTGTTTTTGAACGGAAGCATTACCCCTGCAGAAATACCGAATTTATTGATGCTGGTTCCTTCCAGATTAAGACTTCCTCTTTCATAGAAGGCCCCATATCTGTAGATTACCCTTGAGAAATAGTTTCTGAAGTTATTATAGTTCGGAAGGTACCAACCACCGGCAGAAATTCTGTAAGTATCCTGGAAGTTAAGTGTTTTACCAAAATAAGAAATATCTTCTCCTTTTTTGTAATCAAGCTGTCCGGAAACAAACCAGTGATTTTCACTTCCATATCCAACCCCTAAGGATGCCTGCAGCGGAAGAAGGTTTTTAGATTTTGTATCTTTTTGTTCTATAATGGTTTCTGATCCTACAACTTTAGTGGTTTCCTGAACATCAGAATATCTGTATGTACTGTTGGTATACTGCGTTGTCATGTTGCTGGTATTACCAAAAGTAGCCGTTGCACCTATTGTAAACTTCTTATCCGTACGTGTATTTAAAGTTTGATAACTTGTACCTAGGGTAAAGTTGAAGTTTCTGATTCTGTTTTTTGTTTCATAACCATTAACGTACTCTCCGGTATATGTACCAAGATCTCTGTTATAAGCACGGAATTCATTCAGGTCATTTAAATCTCCAAAATAAAGATTGGCTTTTGCACCTACTGAAAACTCCTGATTGATCTTATAAGAAACAGCAAGTTGAGCAATGTTCAGAGTACCGCTTCCTTTAAAGTTATTTTTGTAAAGAGGAGTTTTGTCTGCGTCAAGTTGTTCATTCACAATATCATAACTTTTAGAGCTGTATGGCTGATAGGATATCCCCATTTTTACTTTTGGAGATAAAGGAAATGCCAGTGCAATATTGGAAAGGTACGTAGAATGCTTTGTAGATTTCATATCGTTATAGTTCGATTTGAAATAATTGTTTTCGTTGGTAGCTTCCAGCCTGATGCTTGTAAGCTCGAAATTGGCATTGTTTGCCGGGTTGGCAAAATTAAAACTACTGGTGAAATCACTTATAAAAGCAGTTGATATACCTCCCATGGAAGCCGTTTCGATCGTATTATCATATTTCACATCTCCAATTCCATAAGCTGCATAAGGAGAGTTGCTTAGACTCTGTGCATTCAGAAAATATCCAGCTGATATGAATGATACTACAAAGATTTTTTTCATTCTTTATTTTTAAAACAATGCGCAAATATCTTAAATATTAATGAATTGTAAAAATTATATGTGGTTAAAGTTTGTTAAGGGCTTATATAATGGGAAATTTTGAATCTTTACAGATTATTTATTGTGAATTGCCATTCAGGGTGAATGGTGAATCGTTAATCCGCTTTGCTTGTGAATTTATTTTGAGTACGGCTATTATTCACTATTCACTTTGCAGCGCAAAAATTGGCGATTGACCCTTCCCAGATTTCCTCCTGATTTCTTATCTTTGAAACATGAATTGGGAGAATATCGCCGGACAAACGAATCTGAAAAAACTTCTTAGAGAAAGCATTGCCGAAAACAGAGTGAGCCATGCCCAACTTTTTGTAGGAAAAGAGGGATACGGAACGCTGCCTATGGTATTAGCCTACGCAAGAGAAATTTTAAGCCTGGAAAATGAACATGCTGCTGCAAAGGTAGAACACCTTAATCACCTGGATCTGCATTTCAGTTTTCCTGTTTTTACAGATAATAAAAATTCTTTAAGCAAAAATAAGTTTGATGATTTCAGGGAAATGATTCTGGCTTCACCTTATTCAAGCTACGATGACTGGACTGCTTTTTTAGAATCAGAAAATAAACAGCTTTTCATTTCTGCGGATGAAATTGATGATCAGAACCAAAAATTCTCATTAAAAAGTTATGAAGGAGGAACCAAAATCCTCATTGTATGGAGAGCTGATAAAATGAATGTGGCAGCTTCCAATAAATTCCTGAAGTTTTTGGAAGAACCTCCTGCAAAGACGATTATTCTTTTAACAGCAGAAAGTACAAACGATATCCTTCCCACAATCCTTTCCAGAACACAGATTGTGGAAATCCCGAGAATTAATGATGAGGATATTGAAAATCATCTTAAAAAGAATTTCTCTGTCTCAGAAGAGAAAGTGAGGGAAATTGTGCATGAAGCACAAGGAAATCTTAATGAGGCTGTTAAGCTCTTGAATTCGGGAGAGAAGTCCAATGAATTTGAAAAGCTTTTCGTGCAGTGGGTACGCGATGCATTTATGGTAAAAAAGAAACCTGAATATTTAAGAAGTATTATTTTGTGGGCAAGGGAAATTGCCGGATGGAACAGAGAAAAGCAGAAAAACTTCTTAAATTACTGTTCTGAAATTTTCAGATTGGCATTACTTCAGAATTACCAGTCTGAAAATCTGGTTTATAAAAAGATTAATGCGAACGGCTTCAACTGGGCGGGGTTTTCAAAATTCATCAGCGGAGCTAATATTGAAAGTATTTTAGAAGAAATTAATACGGCAGACCTGCACCTTACCCGAAATGGAAATCCTAAGATTGTATGGACCGATCTGGGGATAAAATTATCAAGATATATTCATAAAAGCGTATAAAATAAAAGACTCCGGTTATAGTACCGGAGTTTTGCTTTATAATAAGTAAAGCTTAAGCTTCTTTTACTTTTACAGTCGGGTTGTTTGAGTTGTAAATCACAGTCTTTATGATGAGCGTCAGCGCATGCTCTGATTTTCTTGCTCACCTATAAGCTTTTTAATGAAGTTTGAAATTCCTCAAGCTCTTTTTCCATAAAATCCGGTGCATTGAGCTGTCTTTGCATAGATCTAATATTACCAATGGTGCTTTCGAGGGCCATTTTGAACCATGGGAACTCCTGGCTTAAGGAAGTAAGTTTTGCTAAGGCTCTCAGAGCATTATCAGTTTGTGACAATTGTACTGCGTGTTCGTACCTGAAGACAGGGCAGTAGTAGTATTCTTCTGCCAGATAATCCCATGTATCATTGTCTGCCTCAGTATTCATCAGATACAGCATGGCAAAAATAGAGGAATCGGTGTAGCCTTCAGAGAACCTGAAACAATCGAACACAGACTCTGTATCATTCCGTTGTATCTTCTTTTCAAATACATCATGAAACAGCTGATGAGAAAGTTCCTTGTCTGAATGATTTCCCACGATATGAAGAACTGTAGCATACTCTACTTTTACGGAATCATCTTCAGGGTGATTTTGATAAGCGGTCTCAATGTATTCCCTGGCGGTGGCATTATCCAGTAAAACCCGGTGAAGTTTTGAAATTGAAACAAGTTCTTCTTTGGTGAAGTGCCTTTTGTCTGACATTTTTTCCTCAAAATAATGAAGAGCTTTTTTAGCATAACGATCCTTTACAAATCTTTCAATTACTTGCCAGTGTTCAAGTTTTTCAAATTGAGATTGATCCCAGAAACCATATAATAATGAAATACGGTCCCATTTTGAATGAATGCCTGACCATTCCATGAAAAGATCCTCATAAGCCTGATGAGCAGAAAGGATATTACCCTTGCCGTCCTTGATTTCAATGTTGATTTCAATACCCGGATCAGAATGAAATCTTTTAAAGGCTTCAATAAATTCAAGATCGAAGCGATTTCCGGCTTCACTTATTTCAGCAACTTTCTCTTTTGATGCGGTGTTTGTTTCTTCAGCCAATGTGGATGGTGTATCTTCAGGTAATGCTCCAGCTATTACTTCATCCGGAGAATCAGGTTTGAAATATATTTCATCTGTCTGATTTTTCTTCTTCTTTTTCTTAAAAAGGAAATCAAAAAAGCCCATAAAATTCGTTTTTTTGTAAATATAGTATCTTTTTAAACTTTTACTGGATTTTCGGATAAATCTTACATATAAACAGTTCTTTTATTAAGGTAGGGGCGCCTGAAGCCGGAAGAGCCAGGTTATTGTTTTGCTTGTTTATAGAGTCCATCTTTTAATAATAATACATTAAATCTATATTAAAAAATCAATCAATCGTTTGATTTGATTAAAAACTTATGTAAATTTGCGCCCTGAAAAAAGAACACTAACATGATTTCAAAAGAAGAAAATATACTGTTTGCAGCCGAAAAGCTCTTTGCAGAGAAGGGGTTCGAAGGAACTTCTACCCGGGAGATCGCCAAGGCAGCTAATGTAAACATCTCTATGATCTCGTATTATTTTGGTTCCAAAGAAAAACTTTATGAGAAGCTGGTTGAGTACAGGATGAATGAAGGCCAGTTTTTTTCAAAAGATCTTTTGGGAAGAACAGATATCAATGAATGGGAGAAGATTGAAAAGGTAATTGATCAGTTTTCAAACAAAATTCAGAATCAAAAATGTTTTTACAGGATCATGCAGAGAGAGCAGCTTCATACTAAAAACCCTCAGATTGTAGAGTTTTTAAAGCAGACAAAAATGGGATTCCTTTCCATGTATTCACAAATATTGGAAAGTGGTCTTAAGAATGGAATTTTCACCAAAAACCCACCTATCTATCTGCTTCATTCAACAGTAAGCGGAACTTTATTTTATGCATTCAATGCAAAAGAAATGTATAAAGAATTCCTTAATGATACGGAAGATGAGAGTGTTTTTGATGCAACATATTATACAGAACTTAATAAACATATAAAATATTTACTAAAAGACCTTTTAGGTTATGAAGAGAATAAATAACTCAGTGATTGCATTATCACTATTCGTAGGAATAGCAAATGCAAATGCTCAGGAGAAAAAAACACTTTCTCTTGACGAAGCTGTGCAGCTGGGAATCCAGAACAGCAAGAATCTCAAGATCGATGCAGCCAAGATCGAAGAGGCTACAGCTGATCTTTTGGAAGCTAAAAACAGACAGTTACCGGAACTGAAGGTCTCAGGTAGCTATATGTATCTTCCTATAAAACCGAATGTTGATATAAAACTTCCGGGAGTGTCAGGCGGAGCAGGAGGCCCTGAAGTACACCAGGTACTTTACGGTTCAGCCAATCTTAGTGTTCCTATCTACAGCGGAGGAAGAATCAAGTACGGAATTCAATCGGCAAAATATTTGGTAGAAGCCTCTAAATTGAGCACTGAAAATGATAAGGTAGCTATTGCCTATAATGTTGCTCAGGCTTATAATAACCTGTTTAAAGCTAATCAGTCTATCAAGGTGTTTGAAGAAAATCTTGCAGCTTCCCAAAAAAGAGATGAAACATTCCTTAAAATGGAAAACAACGGATTGATCGCCAGAAATGACAGATTAAAAGCCAATCTTCAAACTTCAAATATTGAACTTCAATTATTGGAAGCTAAGAATAACTACAATATTGCCAATATCAATATGGACTTGTTGTTAGGACTTCCTGAAACTACTGAACTTGAGGTGGATCAGAATTATATTGAAGAAGGAACAGAGGTAAAGCCGGTTGATTTCTATGTGAGCGAAGCTAAAGAAAACCGTAAAGATCTTCAGGCCCTGTCTAAACAAAGACAAGCTGCCGAATTGGGAACTAAGGCGGCAAAAGCGGAAAATCTTCCTTCAATTGCCTTTACAGGTGGTTATATAGCAGCTGATATTCCGAAGTTTCTTACCGTTTATAATGCCGTAAATGTAGGAATCGGAATTTCCTATAATTTATCCAATATCTGGAAAGAAAACTCTTCATTGAGACAATCAAAAGCAAGAGAAAAGCAGCTGGCTGCCACAGATGAGCTGTTAAATGATAATATTAAGCTTGATGTAAACAGAGAGTATCAGAATACGGACTATTCTAAAAAGAGAATTATCGTTTTCGAAAAATCTGCAGAACAGGCTAATGAAAACTACAGAATCACAAAAAATAAATATGACAACGGTCTCGCAACCATGACAGAATTGTTGGATGCAGACGCAGCTCAGATCGCAGCTAACGTTGGCGTTATTAATGCAAAGGCAGATGCTGCACTGGCATACAGAAAACTATTACAGACAACAGGAACTTTAACAATTAAATAATCAGATCGAAACCAAAATGGAAAATAATAATACACAGGCAGCTGAACCTAAAAAGAAAAAAAGTTTAGTTTTTCCTATCATTTTAGCAGCAGTAGTAATCGGAGGAGGAATCTACGGTTACAGAGCCTATAGTTACGGACAGTATCACGAAGAAACTGACGATGCTCAGATTGCTTCGAATATGTCTCCAGTAATTTCTAAGATCTCCGGATACGTAGCAGAAGTAAAAGTAAAAGATAACCAGTTCGTGAAGAAAGGAGATACTTTGGTGATTTTAGATAACAGAGATCAGAAAATGGCCCTTGAGCAATCACAGGCTGCGTTATCTACAGCCAAAAGTAATATTTCGAATGCAGAAGCTACTACAACAGCTACTTCAAAAAATATCGGGTCTTCAGAAGCAGCAGTAGTAACAGCAAATGCTCAGATAGAAGCAGCAAAAGTAAATGTTTGGAAAACTTCTCAGGATTTGAAAAGATATGCGAATCTTGTTAAAGATCACTCTATTACAGAGCAGCAATATGAGCAGGCTTTGGCTGCAAAACAATCTGCAGACAGACAGTTACAGGTCTTAATTGATCAAAGAAACCAAATTGCTCAGCAAACGCATATTGCTTCCTCTCAGACGGCTGCAAGCTCACAACAAATCAGTGTTGCAGGATCTGTGGCTAAGCAGAGAGAAGTAGACGTTGAAAATGCCAGATTAAATTTATCATACACGGTAATTCTTGCTCCTGAAGACGGGTATGTAGGAAAAGTACCTACACAGGCAGGTCAGTATCTGCAGGCGGGAGCACAATTATTCGCTTTGGTTAAAAATGACCAGAAATGGGTAGTGGCTAACTTTAAAGAAACGCAGGTAGATAAAATGGTAGAAGGTCAGAAAGTAAAAATTGAGATTGATGCTTTTCCTGATAAGGAATTTGAAGGGGTGGTAAGCTCTTTCTCTCCGGCTACAGGTGCAACCTTTTCTATTCTTCCTCCGGATAATGCAAGTGGTAACTTCGTAAAAGTAGTTCAGAGACTTCCTGTGAAAATCGATTTTGTAAATCTTGACAAGAATATTGCAAAAAGATTGAGAACAGGAATGAACGTTAAGGCAGAGGTTTCGTTGAAATAACACTTAAAATTGTTAAAAGTCAATTAACTTCGTTTTTAATAGTGGATCAGTCTTACTTTCAATTTAAAATGAACAGTTTAAAATTCATTATTCACTTGCGAAGCAAAATTCACCATTGATTTTTTACATCGAAAAAAAATATGCAAGATTCATTAGTAGAATATGGAGCGCGGAGAGTAATCATTACGATTACAGCTATCCTTTGTGCCCTTCTTGAGATTGTAGACTCCACGATTGTTAATGTTGCCTTGAATGAGATGAAGGGGAATCTTGGAGCTACACTTTCAGAAGTGGGCTGGGTAATTACAGCATATGCGATCGGGAACGTTATTATTGTTCCGATGACCAGCTGGCTGTCACAGCAATTTGGACGTAGAAATTATTTTGCGGCTTCCATCATTATATTTACCGTATTTTCATTTTTATGTGGAAATGCGACCAATATCTGGGAACTCGTTTTCTTCAGATTGATGCAGGGAATCGGTGGGGGAGCTTTATTGGTGACCTCGCAGACGATCATTACGGAATCTTATCCAATTGAAAAAAGAAGTATGGCCCAGGCTATTTATGGTCTTGGGGTAATTATTGGTCCAACTTTAGGGCCGCCTCTTGGAGGATATATCGTTGATAATTTCAGCTGGCCGTATATTTTTTATATTAATATCCCGATCGGGATTGCTGCCACGTTGATGACACTTCAGTTTGTAAGAAGCCCTAAATATGCAGAGAAACGTAAAGTTTCGGATGTTGACTGGATTGGAATTGCGTTGCTGGCCATAACAGTAGGTTCATTACAGTTCATTCTGGAAAGAGGACATGAAGAAGACTGGTTTGCCAGCGGAATGATTGTAGCATTTACAGTAGCAGCAGTGCTAGGATTTATATTATTCCTCTGGAGGGAGCTTACCTTTAAATATCCGATCGTTGAGCTCAGGGTACTTAAAAATAGTAATCTGAGGATCGGAACCATGATGTCATTCGTACTAGGATTTGGGCTTTATGGTTCAACATTCATCGTTCCGCTTTATACTCAGAGTATTTTAGGTTGGACAGCACTTCAGTCAGGAGCTTTGATGATTCCGGCTGCTTTAACGACCGCATTCATGATGCCTATCATCGGTAGATTGCTGGCAAAAGGTGCAAAACAGCAGATTTTGGTTTCCCTGGGATTATTCATCTTCTTTGTTTATAGCTTCTGGGGGTATAAAATTCTGACACCGGATACAAGTAAAGACGCATTTTTCTGGATGCTTATTGTAAGAGGAGCCGGTCTTGGATTATTGTTTATCCCGATCACGTCCCTTTCATTAAGTACATTGCAAGGACAGGAGATTGGTCAGGGAGCAGCATTTACCGGAATGATGAGACAGTTGGGCGGATCTTTTGGGATTGCCGCAATCACTACCTTTATCGCCAATGCCGGGCAGAAATACAGGAACAACTTAATCTCCCATCTTGACGAAAATAGTTTTGATGTCCAGCAAAGACTAAGTACACTTAAAGCAAGCTTTGTAGCAAAGGGAATGACACCTGATGCCGCAATGAATGCCGCGTATAAAATGCTGGATCTCTCAGTAACCAAGCAAGCAACGGTATTATCCTATATGGATGTATTTCTTTACCTCGGGATAATATTTTTAATATGTATTCCGTTCATCTTATTTATAAAAGAGAGAAAGAGTAAAGAAAAAATAGATTTGAGTGAAGCCATGCACTAAATTTAAATTAAAAACCTTCGGAATTTTTCGAAGGTTTTTTGTTTAAAGATCATAAGGAATTGACGGATATTTTTCTTTCTCAAAATCCAAAATTCAAATAAAATTAATATCACTTATTGGAGAATTTATTAATTTTTTCTAGCTTTACGCTATCAAATGAAAAAGATGAATAGATTCCTTCTCCCTCAAAATACCCCTTCAAAAGGCTCCGGTTGAGGCATGTCATCAGATTTTTATCTGAAATAAATGTCAACTTTTTGATGTCTTTATCAAAAACAGGAGACCGTATTTACAATTTTCCGGAAAGCCGACTTCGATACTAATATTTAAACTAACCATGATCTCAAAATATATTAACTATGAATCAAATTCAACTGCCGGAAACCTATGTGGCATTATCAGATTTCAGAAAACATGATATTTATCTTCCCGGAATGAATGAAGCTCAGATCATTTCTGAATTTTTTCCCGGAACTTTTACAGAGCTTACCCAGCGTCTTTCGGATATCACCGGAGCATTTTATGGAGGTTTGCTCAAACAGGCAGGGAAGCTTTATGGAGCAGAAGCTATTGAACAGCTTTCCACTACTTTCATGTATGATCTGGGTTCAAGAATGACATTGAAAAATATGGAAACAAAACCCAGTCTTCAGCCTGGAATCCCGGCGGCAGCAAAAATACTTATAGGAGCAATATTTACATCCAGTCCCGAATATAATTTTGAATTTAAAGAATTAAATGACCACAAAGCCGAACTGCTGATTAAAGGAGTAGACCGCTACCATAAAATAACACAAAGCCTGCAGATTGCAGGCTTATTGAAATGGCCGGTGATAAAACCTTTTATAAAGGGAGTTTGCGATACCATGGGACTGGATGTTTTACTGGAAATAAAAGTTCTGAAACTTGATCCGGACAGTTCATGTGTGTATGAGATAATAATATCAGATAAATAAGATAATCTCAATATAAAATAGCGTGGAGAATCATATATAAGCTTCAAATAAAGAAGTTTAAATTTTGTTTTCCCACTCCCTATTTTCAAATTTTAACTTTCAACTTTTATCTAATTTTGCTATCCACTCAATACCGCTGATATCAATCAGTTTTAATGAGTGGATTTTTTCCTTCTGTAAAATATCCCCGATACCGATCATCATATCAGCTTTTGCACCCAATGGAATAATAAGGCTATGTTTACCGGGTTTTACTTTAGCCACATAATGGTTTCGGATATGATCTTCAGGAAACATAGAAAGTTCCTTATGATTCAATTCTTTGAGAATATTTCCATCTTTATCCAGAATATGGACCCCTATCAGGAAAGAGCCGTAAACATCGGCTCCTTCCGTTCTGTAAACTTCAAATTTTAAAACTGAATGATCATGTGAGACATTGGAAATCTCTACTTTTGGTTTTACGGATTTATTATGCAATGTGCCCCAGACTCCGCCATGGAAATACTGATTGGTGTAAAGAGTAAGCACCAATATGGCCAGAGATCCGGTGAGTACAAAAACTTTAGGTTTTAAAACCGGAAGATCCCCGGATCCCAGCCATTGAAACCATTTTTTCTGAGTGAAAGTTTTATTTTTCTTTATTAAAAAATAATCCAGTGAATAAGGGCCGCTGCCTGTAAGGAACAGAACAAATCCGCCTGCAATCCCAAGAACTCCTATCTGCCATTCATCAACACAGGTAGTTCCCAGCCAGCCGGAACCCAGAAGAATTCCTAATGCAAGGCTGAAAATTCCGATACTCATCAGCCGCGTAAATAATCCTAGAATAATGAGTAATCCTACGATAGCTTCAATTATGGTAAAGATCATCATAGACCGCTGCAAGGCATCAGGATGAGTAACCAGATATTCTATAACAGGTTTAATACCTAAAGCATTAGGAAGAAAGTGATTGAATTTTTCCCCAATATATCCTTTTTCATCAGGAATAAGTTTGTTTTCAAGGACAAGTCTGCGCCAGAAGGCTGAAAAGTAGGTCCATCCGATAACCATGCGGAGGGATAAAGTATAGAGTCCAGCCAGATCAGAAGACCGGCTGTTGGTAGTATGTTTCATTGAAATAAATATTGTATTGTAAAAAACTGTTTTTTCCTTAGGTATAAAAGAATTTATGCCAGATTAAGTTTCAGTCTTTTAAACAAAATGTATTTCGGGGGACTGTTTCCGGTAGTATATCCGGAATAATGATTAAAAGTGAATCTTCCTTCCCGGATATTTTTTGGGTTGGAATTGAAATTCACTAACAAATCCTCGTGTTTGCGCTGTATTTTA
This sequence comes from Chryseobacterium sp. Tr-659, assembly GCF_011752975.1. GTDB lineage: Bacteria > Bacteroidota > Bacteroidia > Flavobacteriales > Weeksellaceae > Chryseobacterium. The sequence goes on from NZ_VWWP01000001.1 coordinate 904,054, forward strand.
TTTTTTGAAACAGAACATCTGTTAGAAGTTGCTGCATCACAGCTGAAGGAAAGAGTAGAAGTGGTTTTTACTTTATTTAAACCACTGATATATTGAATATCAAAAATATCAAGCACATTTCTTTTCACAGAACATGGAGACAATGAAAACACCAGTATAAGCATCGTAATGATGGCTTTATAAGTCTTCATATGGATTCCTGTGTTTGACATGATTACAAAACTACACTTTATTTTAATGTAAGCTTCATAAATTTCAAGAATTCATCCTGCTGGTCTACAAATAAATAATGCGAACAGTTATCAATAAGCCTAAAATTCTTTTTCCCTACAATACTTTCAAGGTCATTCAGCTGCTTTTCAGAAAAAATTCCGTCATTCTTGCCATATATTGCAAAAACTGGAATCTTCTTTTTCATGATATCTTTTAAAACGGCTTTATTATCAAGGTTATTGAGCGGTTCGTTCTGATAGAATATAAGAGGAGAATTGGGGTTTCTGAAATTGGCTTTATAGAATTCACCGGATTCGTATTCTGTTCTTAATGCCTTACTTTCAGGGGTTGGATCTGGCATATCAAAGAAATCCATCTTTCCGGCAATTCCATAACATCTTTTTCTGTAGGCTGCTGAATTTTTATTCAGGCTTTCTATTTCTGCAACCTCTTTGAGTTGAGCCGGATCATTTCTGAAATGTTCCTTTGCCTGTTTCAGGATATGGTCATAAGTTTCCTGTTGGGAAAACAAAGCTCCGGCAAGTGTCAGTGAGCTTACTTTTTCCGGGAACTTATCCGTAAAAAGAGTTCCGATGATCCCTCCGAAACTATGGGCCAGAATATTTGCTTTTTTGATTTTATAAGTTTTATAAATACCTTTTAAATCATCAAAGCTTTCATTAAAAGTCATGGTTGCATTTTCATCTTTTGAGCGCCCTTCACCACGTCTGTCATATACGATTACATAAAATCCTTTATCTGCAAGTTTTTGTGCAGTAGTCCCTTCAAATAAGGTTGCATTTCCGCTCGGTCCGCCATGAATAAATATAACAGGTGTATTTTTCGGATTTCCGTACGCCCTGGAATATAAATGTTGGGCTTTAACTACGAAAGAACATATAATAAACAGGATAGAAAACGGTAATTTCATAATGATGATATTGAGTCTTCTAAACTACTAAATAATCCGTGAACCTAATGGGAGAAAATGATTTGAATTATTGCTAAATTTAAGAATTAAAAAAATACTACTGACGGACAGTTGTCACAATCCCGCTTTATATTTACACTCAGAAACTTTTAGAAACAATACAATATGAACACAAATAATTTTGATACCCTTATAAAACGTTCGTTAGACATCCGGGAAAAGTATCATCAGCTGGAAATAAAAGGTAACGGATCAGAATGGACACTGGAAGAAGATGCTCTGGCTTATCTTACCGATGCAGGCTTAGTTGGGAGAAATGTGATGTCTCATCAGAAAACCTGGCTGAAAAAGGATTCAGCAGAAGAATTAGAACATAAATTAGCAGAAAATATCTGGTGGCTGATTGTTCTTGCAGATCGTGTAGGAATTGATATTAAAGAAGCACTGGAAAAATTCTTAACTAAAACAGAAAATATATTGTAATGAGTTATTGTCTGGCAATAGAAGGCATGCAGCCACAAAGCAGAAAAGAACTGCATAAAAATTATCATGATAACTATTATGGATTCCCAATTCATGATGATAATGAACTGTTCGGAAGACTGATTCTTGAAATCAATCAGGCAGGATTAAGCTGGGAAACTGTTTTAAAAAAAGAAGAAAGCTTCAGAAAAGCGTATGATAATTTTGATATTCAGAAAATTGCCGCTTATACTGAGGAAGATCGTGAAAGGCTTTTGAATGATTCCGGAATCATCAGGAATAAACTGAAAGTGAATGCTGCTATCGAAAACGCTAAAACGATTATCGGACTACAGAACGAATTCGGTTCTTTTGAAAAATGGCTGGAGCATCATCATCCTAAAACATTAGCGGAATGGATGAAACTTTTCAAGAAAACGTTCAAGTTTACAGGAGGTGAAATTGTAAATGAATTTTTAATGAGTACAGGATATCTGAGAGGGGCCCATGCAGAAAGCTGTCCGATTCACTCAAAAGTACTTTCTCAAAAGCCTTTGTGGAAGGAAGTTGAAAGAAAATAGGAGGATTCTCAATTATAATACAATGAATTTAGATGGCTGTAAAATAACACTAGGGTGTGGAGTATCAAACACTTCTATTTATTATTTCGCAGCCATCTAGATTCTGTAGTCATTTTTTGATGATTCTTTCATCAATTCTTTATGTTCATTCCCCCATTTTTCAAACTCAAGAATAATAGGTTTCAGTTTATAGCCTATTTCTGTAAGCTCATATTCTACACGAGGCGGAACTTCCGCATATACTGTTCTGGTAATAATTTTGTCTTCCTCCAGTCTTCGCAGCTGAAGAGTGAGCATTCGTTCCGTAATGTTCTGCAGTTTTTTCTTTAATTCACCGAACCTTAATTTACCGTTGATGAGGTAACAACAGATGGCCAGTGCCCATTGTCCACCGATAATATTGGATGCATAGATCTCCGGGCATTCATCAGAGAGCGCCTTCTTATTGGCAAAATTGGTGGATGTTTCCTTTATTTTAGTCATTACTTACATTTTTTATAGTACCATACAATGGGTTGCTAATGTACGGAATGTAAGTGATGTATTGTAATTTTGCAGTAGAAATTTACAATCAATGAAGACCTTAATTATTATCACCCATCCTGACATTGAAAAATCTGTTATCAATAAAAAATGGATGGAAGAACTGAAAAAATATCCTGAAAAATATACCGTTCATCAACTGTATGATGTTTATCCTGATAGAAAAATAGACGTTGCAAAAGAGCAGAATTTAATGGAGTCTTATGATAAAATTGTATTCCAGTTTCCTTTTTACTGGTTCAGCAGTCCGCCGCTTTTGAAACAATGGCTGGATGAGGTGGTTCTGTATGGCTGGGCTTATGGAAGCAGCAGTGGTTTCAAATTGGCCGGAAAGAAAATGTCTCTGGCCGTTACTGCAGGAATTGATGAAGAAGGATACAGTGCATCCGGGGAATATAAATACACGATGAACGAACTTTTCAGACCTTATGAACTGACTTTTGATTATATAAAAGCAGATTATAAAGAGCCTTTCGTCTATTACGGAATTGAAAGAGATTCTTCAGAAGAGTGGATCAACAGAAGTGTTCCCATGTATCTGGAGTTTCTGGATAGCTTATAATAATCAATGGGAATCTATTTAGTAAGAAAATCTATAATCCGGTAAAAAGATATAGAACCTGTTTAAACTTTTATTTTCTAAATAAGTTTAAACAGGTTCCAAGTGTATAAAAAGATTGAAATACAATTTAAACGATCTCTAAGATTGTACAAACAAACTGTTTTCCTAACGCAAAGTTTTCAATTTTAAAACTGTTGATTGTAAGTGAGCAAAGAATAGAATCAACTTCGTTGATTAGTAAAAGCTTGGGTATAAGCATACCGCTTCATCAGCGACAAAGTCGCATCATTTTGCTCCCTTAAAATAAGGGGTAATTATCCATAAACTTTGCGTTAATAATTTTTAATACACACTTAAGTTCACATAAGATGAAAATCTTTGATTTTCAACAAGACTTTAGTGTAATTCTTATACACAAAGTATATGGCTTAAATAGCTTAAGTTTTTAAAATGCTTTTGTGCCTTTTCTGGTTTAGTAAAAAAGTTTAAACAGATTTATATTTATAAATTGATTTCTTATATTTTTTTTCTGCAAATGTTTTTGGGAAGAATACCAAAAACATTTGCAGATGTATTTTGTTATACTATTTATCTGTAATGTTGGTAAAATTTATTATCAAAAATCTCAAAAGGGTCATACTTTCTTTTTAACTCAAAAAAAGATTCTGCTTGCGGATAAACTTTCCTCATTTTCTCTTTGCCGATGTGAAGTCGATAAGGAAGATAGAAAGTTCCTTCATTTTTCAAAGCAATATCAACGAGATGATTGGTTAATATTCTCATAGCCTCTTCCTGGTTGTCTGTTTTTTTCTGATTGAATAAAAATACAAATCCAAATACATTTTCCCTGGCGTAGTTCATGTAGCTGTCTTCATCTTTATTCACTGCGCGGATGGTAATATTAAGCAGATCAAGCCCTGAATTTTTTAAAACCGGTTTTATTTCTTTGATAAACTGGCTGAAATTTCTCTCCGGAATAAAATATTCCTGTAGTAGATCTGTAGAATTGGGATCTTTATTTTCAATGAGTGAAACGTGATCATTTAACAGTTCATTTCTGGAATACACTGCATTTTTGGTTATTTTATTCATTCCGGTTTCCAGATCCCAGCGAAGTCTTTTTCCGTATTCACTGTTTACTGTGCTTCGGAATACCAGACGTTTGGTTTCCTCATTTTTAGCATTTTGAAGAGGCAGAGGTAAAGGATTTTCATTCACTTTTTCAAAATAATTAATGGTAGCTTCTTCAAGGAATCGTTTATCTGAAATTCTTAATCTTCCGAAAACCAAATTAACTTCAGGGTTTCCGGAAATGAATTTTTTATAATAATTCGGGTATTGATCAGCACTAAGCCGAATATATTTATACTGAAGAGCAACATTGTCGACTACTTTCAATCGTACATCAAGAATAATCCCAAACAATCCATATCCCCCGATTGCCAGCTTAAAAAGTTCAGGATTTTCTTCCCGGCTGCAATTGAGAATTTTCCCACTGTGGTCCATCAGTGAAAAAGAAACAACACTTGAGGATATAGGAGGAAGGTTTTTCTGCCATCCATGACCGTTGACACTCATTGAACCACCAACAGAAAAAGAACTGAAGGCTTGCATTACAGCAATAGATTTCCCATGTTTGTCCAGATATTTGATTGCATCTTCCCAAAGCGCTCCGGAACCAATTGTTAGAATACTATTCTTTTCATCCAGTTCCATATGCTTATAAGGAAGCATATTCAGTAGGATGCCGTTGGGGTAGATGGTGTGTCCTCCCATACTGTGCTGAGCCCCGGCAATAGAGATTTTTAAATTCTTTTTTTTAGCGTATTGCAGAATCTGGTGAAGCTGATTTTCAATTTCCGGTTTGGAAGTTGGTACTTTAATCAGTGTATCGATTTTCGTTAAATTCAACTGGCTGGCATCATTGGTGTACCCTTTTGGAATTTCATTTTTACCATCAGATTCGTTCCACTTGGTTTTAAGAATATGAATAACAGGAATGGAAATAAAAATAAGGACTATGATCGTCCCTAATATAAAAAAATGTCTCTTTTTCATGGAAATTTAAAAAGCTAAAATACTTAAAAATCCTTATCCCACCGTTGGTGTATCCTCTTCCTTCAATATTTTTTTCTCTTTCATAGAGAGCATCATTCTTTCATATTTGTATTTTTCCCAGTTAAACAGATTCAGGAAATCCAGAGCAGCCTGAAAACCTCTATTGAAAAGCTCTTCTTTTTCTTCTCTTTTCATAAAGAAATTCAACCAGCTGCTGGTTCCACAGTTGACGGTTTGTATACTATAGAGTTTATAGAAAGTATGTTTGGTAAGAAATGTCTTATCATTGAATCCTTTCAACGTATTAATGATATTTCCGGCATAGCTGAAAGGTGTTTTAAGGATTTCCTTACTTGTTTTCCCTTTTTCAGACAGCATATCAGAATCATTGGTCAGTTGTACCCCAAAAAGAGGCATTCTTGGGTAAAAAACTTCATCTGCATGAAAAAGATCAATAGGGAAATTGGAAATACTTCCGCCATCAATAAAAACCCCGGCAGGATTAATATCGTCGGGTTTAGTATTCATCCAGTATCGCCAGGCATATTTTACGGAGTCATCATTCTTGTTGATCTCTTTTCGAAAGGGTTCAAAAAAGAAAGGAACTGCCATAGAAGCTCTTACGAACTCCGCCGGGCTGATGTGTTTCAGTTCTTCTTCAGACCAATAGAGATTGGCCATGGTAGGAAGTTCCACCTTAATTTTTGCATTGATATCTGTAGTAATCACCACATATTCCGATCGGAGAAGATAAAACGGATTGTTTTTATAATAATCATTATTGGCGGCACTTTCGTAGAAAATCTTATATCTTGTTTCGTCAATATGTTCGCTGTTTTTCGCTTTGATCTTTTCGATACTTTGCAGGGCCGTTATATAATACTGCTGATCGTTTCCATAGCGGTAGTTGAGGTTGAGATCCTTTTCCTTTTGAATAAATTTTTCATTCAGTTGGGCTACTGTTTGTATTCCAAAATCTTCCAGAGCACGTTGCATGGTATTCTGGAAAGTATTTCCCGGATTTAGTCCGCTGTTCTCTTTTCTAAAGTTATTGTAGAGCTTTTTGATACAGAAAAAAAGGATAACAGCCGGAATCAAAGGAATTAAGAACATCAGTTTGGCATCTGTTATCGTTTCTGAAGGAGCAGCAAAAGGAATACTGACCAGAATAATAAACAAAATACCGGCAATAATAGCATTGATCTTAAAGAAATCCTTATTGTTCAGCATAGAATGCAAGGTGGTTTTTACATACGTTTTTCCATCCATAAAATCAGAAAAATCCCAGCTAAAGAGAATATTTTTGATAAGTTCACTTTTGGATTCTTCCTTCGTTCTGCAGGCTGCAATAAGCATGGTATTGATAGCACCGGCACTCGTTCCGGCAACTTTCAGAAAACGAACCCCGAATATTTCCAGTCCGTAAAGATATCCTACTAGTGCACTTCCCCAAACGCCGCCGCCTTCCTGTACAAATTCCACATACTGATTCCCATACTGATCCAGAAGATCAGAAAATTCTTTGGTTGAAATGTTCTCATGCAAAGCAATCAGTTTTTCCTTAGATGCCTGTGAAAGAGAAGGATCTTCCAGAATCTTATGTAGGTTTTCAGTTTTCATAGTATAGGTTTAAGTGTCATTACGAGCAGAAGCTGAAGTAATCTTAATCATTTAAAAAGCTACCATTGTCTTCGTCTCACATAAATAAACGTACTGATTACCACGGTTGCCATCACTCCCAAAGTAATAAAATATCCATGTTTATGGTGAAGTTCGGGCATATTTTCAAAATTCATCCCATACACTCCGGCAATAAATGTGATCGGTAAAAAATAAACCGAATAAATTGCCAGTACCTTCATGACCTGATTGGCCTTTTGATCCGAAAGTGCCAGGAACATGGAAATAAGGTTGGTAATCTGGATATTCAAATGATCAAAATCCGCAACTACATCTTTGTGCTTGTCTTTTAAATCCACAATTTCAGAGTCCTGAAGATCCAGTAATTTAAATTTGTCGATAGCATCTGTGGAAATGACCAACACCCTTGAATTAAGTCCAGATTTTCGTTTCAATTTATACAATCTCCGGATCTGGCTGGTGTGGTTGGTATTTTTAAGGAAAATCTCATTTTCAATATTGTCCATAGTTTCCAGTAAGCTGATGGATTCATCATCAAAACTTTTCATGATTAAAATGGCTATCATTAAAGCTATTTTTTGAGGGCTTACATCTTCCTGTGCTGCAGAGAGCTTTTTCTTTGTCTCAGAGATACTTCTGGTTTTCATCCTGTGGATGGTGATAATGGTCTTGCCCAGCAGGAAAATACCAATCTTGGTACTGATATCACTGATGGTATTAAGATTTTTCCTTTCAAGCTCTGTGCTTTCGCGAAGAAGGTAGAATTTTACACTTCCGTCTTCTTCATATTTCGGGAGGTGATTAGGATCTATGGTATCTTCCAGAAGGAGATTGTTGATTTCATATCTTTCATGAAGAAATTTAAGGTCTTCTGCAGTAGGAGCCTCCACATCTACCCATTCGCAGTGGGTGCTTCTGTATATCGTATCAATTGGCATAAAGTAAAAATACTAATATTTTGAAATACTATGTTTTAAATAAGTTTTATCTTTGCCAAAATTAAAAAACTATATGATTAAAAGTACAATAAAAGGTGTTGGATTTTATGTTCCAGATAACGTTGTTACCAATGATGATTTAGCCCAATTAATGACTACCAATGATGAATGGATTACGGAAAGAACGGGCATCAGGGAACGAAGACACAGAAAAAACAGGTACGACTCTCAGGAAACCAGCGCTTTTTTAGGCTTTAAAGCAGCAGAAAAAGCGATTCATAACGCTGGTCTTACATCAAAAGATATCGATTATATAATTTTTGCAACGCTTTCACCGGATTATTATTTTCCGGGATGTGGAGTATTGCTTCAGGATATGCTTGGTTGTGATACTATTGGTGCATTAGATGTTAGAAATCAGTGTTCAGGTTTCGTATATTCCATGAGTGTTGCCAATGCATTTATCAAGTCAGGAACTTATAAAAATATCCTGGTTGTAGGAGCTGAGGTTCATTCATTCGGATTGGATTTTTCTGATGAAGGAAGGGGAGTTTCTGTTATTTTCGGAGATGGGGCAGGAGCAATTGTTCTTTCCGCAACAGAAGATGAAAACGCCGGGGATGTTTTAGCCTTTAATATGCATTCTGAAGGGAAATATGCAGACGACCTGTGTACTCAGTTCCCGGGTTCTAAATTCGGATGGAGCGACAGAATGAGAAAAGATCCTGAAAATGTAACCAACAAAGAAGTATACCCGATTATGAATGGAAACTTCGTGTTTAAACATGCTGTTACAAGATTTCCTGAAACAATGATGGAAGCGTTGAACAAAGCCGGTAAAACTGTTGAAGATCTTGATATGTTCATTCCGCATCAGGCGAATCTTAGAATTGCACAGTTCGTTCAGGAAAAATTCGGATTACCGAACGAAAAAGTGTTCAATAATATCCAGAAATACGGAAATACAACCGCAGCTTCTATTCCGATTGCTTTAAGCGAAGCTATTGAACAAGGAAAAATAAAGAGAGGAGATTTAGTGCTTCTTTCAGCTTTCGGAAGCGGATTTACATGGGGAAGTGTTCTTTTTGAATATTAATATACAAAAGTGAGAAAGCGTAAATGGTGAAAATCCATTACGATTATCTCATAAAGTGTGGGCTCCAAATTTTAAAAAATATCACAAGTAAAAAGTTGAAGAACTCTATTTTTTAGAAACCGAAATCAAAGATTTGAAAGGATATTTATGAATATTTAATATACAAAAGCTGCAGATAATTTTCTGCAGCTTTTTTTTAATTGTTAATGTTATTATCTGATTGATAATTGTTTATTTTTATTTATTTTTCACTTTTATAGGATTTATTTGCTGTTTTGGTTTAATAACTATGTATATTTGTTATGAAAATAAAATAAAATTTATTACCAGATGAAAAACACATTTTCTACCTTATTTGCATTAGGATCAATACTCCTAAATGCTCAGGTTGGTATAAATACGCCAACACCTCAAAGAACGTTTCATATCAATGGCTCATTACAGGTTGTTAATGAATTAAACGTAGGCGGAAATGCCAATACAGCAGGATTAGCTGGCACTTCCGGGCAAATTTTAACATCAGGAGGAGCTGGGGCTGCTCCTTCATGGCAGACTTTGAATACGATATCCGGAACGATCAATAATGCCTATTATGTGCAGGGGACAACGGCTTCAACAGCTACTCAGGGGCAGACCATTGATGTTCCCGGGGTTACTATTACTTTAACGGTGCCTGCAGGAAGAACCCAAACTTTCCTATTTACTATTTTAGGATATGGAACATTAACAGACGGAAATTCCAGTCAGGGTGTTTTTGCCCTTTTACAAGATGGCGTGAAAATTTCATCAGCCTTTACTTCTAAAGCAGGAAACTTTCCGGGAGGAGCTACTTTACAAAGTATGCCTGTTCCTGTTACATTTTTGAAATCAGTAATTCTTACGGCAGGAACTTATACTTTTAAAGTTCAATACAGTGCCTGGAGTGGAAGTGCAACGGTAAATTTTATTCCGTCGGCCTATGCGGGATACAATGGGGATATGGAAGCCATGCTTACCAAGATGCAGGTTTTAGTATATAATAATTAGAATATAAACAAAAGAACAAAAAATCCGTAGAATGTTCTACGGATTTTTTTGTTTTATGCTCTACAAGTTTAAAGGCTTTTCAGTAATTTTTCAGTGTCAGACGAATCCTGTCCTGAACTTTTTGCAAGCTCAATAGACTTTTCAGCCCACATTTTTGCATTTTTTTTATCTCCAATCTTATTGTAAAGATTCGCTAAAGTATCTGTATTGGCAAAGTTCTGATCTTTTTTTACAGATTCCTGTGCCCATGCAATCGCTTTTTCCAAAGAAGCTTTATTGCTTACATTTTCATAGAAATTCCAGGCCAGTGAATTCAGTTCCTCAGAGCTTGCTGTAGAGTAGTCCTTGTAAAGATCGAGGATTAGTTTTTCATACTCAGGGATATTCTTGTTTTTCAAAGCTCTGTTGGCTTTCATTCTTTTTAAGACCTTCTCTGCTTCCTCTTTCGTAAGGAATTTTTGGGTCTCAGCCATGAAATAGCTGTCGTTCCACGTTTTTGTATCAGCGTTGTAAGCTTTTTTAGCTACCGTATTAAGCTTTATATTTTTATCAAACTTTATATATTTATCTTCAGGGAAAAATTTGATAATATCCGCTTTCTTATCCTGAAATATTTTGTACAAAGGGCTGTCTGTACTTTGAGTTCCGGAAAGAAGCATCTGAACATCTTCCTGATCAAGACTTGTTTTTTGTTCAAAATAACGGTTCAGAACTTTCCCTGCAAATTCAGCGTCGTTATACATAGTAAGCCCGGCAAGATTCTTTAAGAATTCAGGATTTTTCTCTCCTTTTTCAAACTGCTGTTTCAAAGAAGTAAGTCTTTTATTGGGATCTTCAGCATCTTTAGCAAACTGAATGAAGTCGTTTTCTTCAACATATCCTAAAGTTCTGTGTACAGCTTCCCCGCTTCCGTCAATAAATAAATAAGTAGGAAATGCTTTAACATTATATTTTTTTGCCAGTTCAATTCCTTCTCCTTTTTCCATATCAATTTTGGCATTAATGAAGTGCGAGTTATAATAATCTCCTACAGTCTGAAGCGGGAAAATATTTTTAACCATCAGTTTACAAGGCCCACACCAGGATGCATATGCATCTACAAAAATAAGTTTGTTTTCTTTTTTTGCTTTGGCAAGGATAGAGGCAAAATTGCCGTCTTCAAATTTAATCCCTTGCGCCCATGCCAGTGCGCCTATAAATAGAGAAGAAAGTATTGCTATTTTTTTCATAAGAACTTTTTATTCCGTACAAATGTAATAAATATGCTGACATTTGGGCCGTTCATATTGAAAATAATTATTAAGGAATCTTAGGGGTATTACAGATATAGCTTTAGATAAAAGAAAATCGTTTATTGTTTTAGTCTTATTATTAAAATTAATGTAAATAGGTATTTTGGTTAAATGATTAAATTTCAACAGAATATTTTAATAAAAAATAAAATATCACTAGTTTTGTAAAAAACAAAAAGACACCCGTGAAAATAATGATGAATTATTATAAAATAAAAGTAATAATTTGTTTTCGTATGTCTAAAGATCTCCTGAAATTTTTGTTTTTGCTGGCAACAGCAGTCCCCATATTCGGTCAGAAAAAAAATACCTTTGATCAGGTCTGTGAAAAGACCTCAGGCATTACTGCCTATAAAGACCTTCCAAAAGCGATTAAAACGGCAGATTCTCTTTATATGACTGCCCAAAAACCTGTTGATAAAGTAAAATGTTTGGTTCTTTCTTCTGAACTTTATCATCACGCAGGAGAACTCAAAAAAGCAATATGTTTTAGTGAAAATGCACATTCTGTAGTTAACCAGATCAATGATCCGGAATGGATGGCCCAGGTCAGCAGATTACTGGCCAGACAGTACAGACAGGTCGGGCTTTTTGAAAGAGCAAAAAAATATATAATAAAAGGCCTCGAGGCTTCAGTACAAATCCCGGATTTTCAAAAAAGCAATGAGGCGGCAGGATTGCTGAACCAGGAAATGGCATTCTATGAAATGGAACTTGGAAATTATTCTAAAGCCGTACAGTATGTAGAATTTTCTCTGAAATATTTTGAAAAGATCAGCAGTAAAAATGAAGATAGAACCGAGGCTGCCTCTTATCAGGTATTGGGAGATGTTTATTTTAAATTGAATGATTATTCCGCTTCTGAAAATTATTATAGAAAAGCGGAAGGGTTACTCAAACAAGGTAGCTGTACGCTGGGCTTAGTGTATAATGGTCTTGGAGGAATCCGTGTGAAGCAGAAGAACTGGAAAGATGCTGAATTTTATCTTAAAAAAGCAGAAAGAATAGCTGATACATCAAGAAGCCTTAAACTTAAAAAAGCGGTTTATTCAAATATTAACGATTATTACGAAGGTATGGGAGATACCTTCAAAGCTTCTTTATATGCTGTAAAATATGTTCGTACCTATGACAGTATTGCCGCACGTAATCAGGGATTTGGAATAAAAGGTCCTGAAATTTCAGCAGGTAAGATCAATAAAAAAAACGGGCGAATGAATGTTGCCAAAAATGCTGCCATTGTTATACTGTTTGTTTCACTGGTAGGGTTGCTTATATTTTTCAAGGCAAAACAGAAAAAACAACGTTCAAGACTGAGAAGTATTATAAGAACGCAGCTGAGCCTGATCAGCAGCCGCGGTTCTTCGTTAAAACATCCAAATAATTCAGAATTTTCAAATATATCCGTTGAGGAAATTGATGAAAAAGATTCCGAAGCAGACAAAAGAAGAAATGATTCCCTGATGACCTCTGAAACAGAATCAAAACTGCTTGAACTTCTCGAAGAGTTTGAAAAAGGAAATCTTTATAACAATAAAGGGATGTCTCTTTCCTTTCTGGCAGGTGAACTGAATACCAATACAAAGTATCTTTCTTACGTGATCAATCAGCATAAAAGTGCTGACTTCAAAACGTATATCAATCGTCTACGGATCAACTATATTGTAGACAAACTGATCAATGATGAGAAGTACAGACAGTATAAAATCAGTATTCTTGCTGATGAATGCGGATTCTCTTCACACAGTAAATTTGCAGCTGTCTTTAAAGCGGTCACAGACTATTCCCCTTCAGCATATATTAAATATATTGATGCTGAAAATCAGTCAGATAAAAATATCCATTTTCGGGAAAATGATTAAGAAAATATTGCTTTTTTTAATTCTGTCTTGTCATTTTCATGAAAATGGATAACCTATTGTTTTACGAAAACTCTTTGCTATCCTATCTTTGCGCCAGTTTTAAAGAGAAATGACTGCTGTCAGTAATAGTCTGTCTCATTTATTTTGAAGGAATATTATTTTCTGAAATAAACCCGATTTTAAGCTATAAACCAAGCCATGAAAATTTAGATATGGAACACGTGATATTTCATGATAGTGGAATAGCACGGTTCCAATTTTTATCTGTCAAAGAAGTATTCTGATCATAATGAATACAAATTCTATCATATAATCGGGGTTGATTGCCCGGTTTTTTTTCAGTCAAGTTTTTTTAAGTGCAAATCCACAGAACGTCTGTGGATTTGTGATTTTATTTACTTTTTGTAGTGCCTGGTTTTACTTTTGAAGTATCGGGAGCTGCAGGTGCCTGTTCAGAATTAGCAACCGCCGAGTCTCCCATTTTATTGAGTAAAGAATCTTTATTATGAGCTTCCTTGAATTCCTCTCTTTTCTCTTTATTCTGAGCACAGCTTCCAAGGAAAAGAAGTCCAAGAACTGCTCCTATCCATAATTTTTTCATAATATTTTTTGGCATTTATTAGTATCAAATATAGCAAATTATTAATATTTTTATTTATAACGGATTAGATATTCTAAAAAAAATGTTTATTGATGTAATAAATGAAAATATATTTCTACTTATTATACCATTACCAAATATTACAGTAAAATATAAAAATATGAAAAAAGCAATTTGTTTATTGAGCTTCTTGTTATTCGGGTTACTACTGAGCCAGGAATCAAAAGAAAATTTAAAAGGGCTTGATCAAGAAATCAATAAAATTATAAAGGATTATAAGGCGGTAGGGATAGCTGTTACAATTGTCAGGGATGATAAAATAATATATTCTAAAGGATATGGATACAGAGATTTTGAAAATAAACTTCCTGTAACTTCCAATACGCTTTTTGGGATTGGCAGTAATACTAAATCATTCACTTCCGCTTTAATAGGTATGTTAGAAGATGAGAAAAAATTATCTGTTCAGGATAAACCCTCTAAGTATATTCCTAATCTGACTTTTGCTACAGACAGAATGAATAATTTAATTAGGATTGAAGATTTATTGGAACACAGAAGCGGGCTGGGAAGTATAGATGGAACATATATTTTCTTCCCTGCGGCTAAAAGAATTGATCTGATGAAAAGACTTCCTTTCCTAAAAGAAAATGGAGAGCCTAAAAATAGCTGGAAATACAGCAATTTTGGATACCTTACATTAGGAACAATTGCTGAACAAATCAATGGTAAAAGTTGGGATGATCTTATCAGAGAGAAAATATTCATTCCTCTTAAAATGAATAACAGTAATACATCAATTGATGAAATGGTAAAGCAAAAAGACTTTTCCTACCCTTATGGATTATATCAGCAGACTATTGAAAAGGTACTTTTTCAGAAGCCAGATAATGACAAACCCGGAGCTGCTATTAATAGCTCGGCAGCAGATATGGGCACTTGGGTCAGACTTTGGCTAAACAATGGGAGCTTTGAAAATCGAACCCTTATTTCAAAAGAATATGTAAAAAATGCAATGAGCACCCAGACTATTATTGATGGAGCAGCACCGGTTAATCCTGACCAGAAAAACTTTTTGCTCGGCCATGGATATGGTTGGTTTACACAAATTTTCAAAGGACATTATAAAGTATGGCATGCAGGAGGAGTTTCCGGTTTTAGTTCTTTCATTTCATTATTCCCGGCAGAAAGATTAGGTATTGTTGTATTGAGTAATCAGCATAACTCAGATATTGCAGGAACAATTGGTAATATGATAGCTATCCGTATGCTGGGACTTGATAACAATACACCTTATACATATGAAAAGGGGGTGAATGATATCCTGAAACCTGAAAAAAATATAAATACTTCCATTAATGAAAAGAAGAAGCCGACTCATGATTTAAATGATTACTGTGGAACATATTCGAACCAGGGATATGGTACTTTTACTATTTCAAAAGAAAGAAATAATCTGTACATTACTTTCCCTACATTCAAATTTATATTGGTACATCGTCAATATGATTTGTTTTCATCAAAACTGACTGAAGAAGTAGCACAACAAATGAATCCCGATTTTGACTTTAATTTTACCCTTGATGATAAAGGAAATGTAAATGCAGTTATTATGGACATGCAAGGTGGTACAACATTTAAGAAAACACAATAAAAAAAATCTGCAGCGCTTTCATCTGCAGATTTTCCATTTTAAATTAAACGTATATTAAAATACTATTTGGCAGGAGACATTGTCATAGAATCTTTTTTGATCTTGATACTGTCAGGATGAGTCGTTTTTGTAGTCATGGTATCGGTTGTTGTAGACGATGCGGTTTTTCGTGCACTTTCTACCGCTGTCGAATCACGGCTACTTGTAGACATTGTCGATTCTTTGGTTCCACAGCTCACTGCAAATATTCCTATTCCGATAGCTGTTAGCAATAACTTTTTCATACTTTTTTATTTTGGGGGTGTGGGTATAAAAAATCAACAATTATTCCTAAAAGGGTATATAAAGTTGTAAAAAATCGGTAAAGTTTGTTAAAAGGTGTTAGGGATAGGGAGGGGAGAGTATGAGAGTATTAGAGTATTGCGCGCATAAAAAAAACTTTTCTGACTAACAATAACCTTAAACGTTAAACCTTGAATCTTAAACTTTAAACTTTGAATGTCGCCTTTAATTCCACGAAAAAGCCCCGAAACCGAAATTTCGAGGCTGTTGTATTGAAAGAACAGGCAAGCATTGCTTATTGCCCATTACTTATTCTTTATGATTATCCCAGGTATGGATATTTATAATTTTTTGGAGAAACAAATGTTTCTTTTACGCTTCTTACGGAAACCCATCTCAGAAGATTCATTTTAGAACCAGCTTTATCATTTGTTCCAGAAGCTCTACCACCACCGAAAGGCTGTTGTCCTACTACAGCACCCGTTGGTTTATCGTTGATGTAGAAGTTACCTGACGCATTTTCTAAAGCTTTATAAGCTTCAGCGATTGCATAACGATCTTGAGAGAATACAGAACCTGTTAATGAATAAGGAGAAGTAGAATCTACAAGCTTAAGAGTTTCTTTCCAGTCCTGATCTTCATATACGTAGATTGATAAGATTGGGCCGAAAATTTCTTCTACCATACTTTCATAGTGAGGGTTTGTAGTTTCAATTACAGTTGGATGTACGAACCATCCTTTAGAATCGTCATACTTTCCACCAATGGCTACAGTAGCTTCACCGGAAGCATTCGCTCTGTCGATATATCCTTTACATTTTTCGAAAGAATTTTTGTCGATTACAGCGTTTACGAAGTTGGAAGTATCTTCAGGAGAACCAATTTTGATGGTGCTCATCTGATTTTCCATTACTTTTTTCACATCAGCCCAAAGAGATTTAGGAACGTAGGCTCTTGAAGCAGCAGAACATTTCTGTCCTTGATATTCGAAAGCTCCTCTTACCAAAGCAGTAGCTACAGCTTCTACGTTAGCAGATGGATGAGCAATTACAAAATCTTTACCACCTGTTTCTCCAACAATTCTTGGATATGTTCTGTAGTTATGGATATTATCGCCGATCATTTTCCACATTCCCTGGAATACCTTTGTAGAACCTGTGAAGTGAAGACCTGCAAAATCACGATGTGCCAGTACTTTTTCAGCAGTTTCTTTTCCATCAGTAAAGATCATGTTGATAACCCCTGCAGGAAGACCCGCTTCAATTAATACATCCATGATTACTTTAGCAGAATATACCTGCTTGTCAGAAGGTTTCCAAACCACTACGTTTCCTAGCATAGCCATACACGTAGGAAGGTTTCCTGAGATCGCTGTAAAGTTGAACGGAGTAACCGCAAAGCAGAACCCTTCTAATGGTCTGTATTCAACACGGTTCCAGATTCCGTTATCAGAAACTGGCTGCTCAGCATACATTTCTGTCATGAACTCTACATTGAACCTTAAGAAGTCGATAAACTCACAAGCAGAATCAATTTCAGCCTGGTGTACGTTTTTAGACTGCCCGATCATTGTTGCAGCGTTGATTACATCTCTGTAAGGGCCAGCCAAAAGATCAGCTGCCTTTAAGAAAATTGCTGCACGTTGTTCCCAGCCTAGTTCATTCCATTCTTGTTTAGCTGCCAATGCCGCGTTGATAGCGTCATCCACATGCTGCATACCACCCTGGTAGTAGAATCCGAAGTCATGAGCATGATCCTGTGGAGACTGAAGCTGTACTTTAGTATCAGTTTTTACCTCTTTTCCGTTGATGATCATTGGGATTTCTACCTTTTCTGCCCACATTTTTTTATAAGTGTCGATAAGGCTTTTAACTTCCAGAGATCCCGGTTCATAAGAATTTACCGGTTCATTTACCGCTAATGGTACTTGCGAAATTGCTTTTGACATATTACGTTTTATTATTTTTATTAAAGTAAGTTGTATACAAATTTACGATAATTATAAGGAAAGAAAAAATACCATCTGTTTTTATGAAATAAACTTTATTCTTTTGCAATCATTGTATTATACTGTGTTTTTTAATATTGAATATTAAATATTTTTAATGTATTTATCCAATATTTTAAATAGGAGAAAAAAATCAATCAAACTTTTATAATTATAGGAATACGGACAATAAAATATTTGTCATAGTTCATAAAGTGTTATTAAGTCTTGTAAATAAAGGATTTAGGATTAAATGTTAAAATTATATAAAATTGTATTTGTTGCGATTTTGAACATTTTAAATAATTTTTTTGATAGCCTGTATTTTAAGATTGTTCTAATTTTACATCATTATTAATCAGATATGAAAAAAAGAGTCTTATTTTTCTCTTTTGTATTATTTTTCTCAGCTTTATGTGCAGGTCTTGTTGCACATAAAGGGAAAACTCAATCATATTCTGATCTCTTATCAAAGATTCACCTTCTTCAGCAAAAATCCGATCAGCAGACTCAGGCTGAAATGTACAGCTTTTCAGATGTTCAGGATGCTCAGGATTCTAATGACTGGGAGAAAGTAAAATTTGATTATTCAATACTTGCACAGCAGTGGCTGAGCTATTTCTTTGCAGGTTATTCTTATAACATACAGGTTGCTGCTATTCAAAACCGTATTTACATTGCGGCACCAAGATACATTCTGTATCATTCCCTGCAGATAGCGGGCTGCTAATCCTTTATTTTAAAATTTAATGATCCTTTTTGGTTTGTATTTATCAATGCAGATCCATGGGTATTATTCCTACATTTTAATTCTTTGAACACTTCTATTTGCCTTTACAGAAAGGTGAACCGGATACTGTTTGTCCAATTCTAAATAAAAATACTATGCACTTAACACCGAGAGAAACGGAGAAGCTTATGCTATTTCTGGCAGGCGAGCTAGCTCTAAAAAGAAAGGCAAGAGGCCTTAAATTAAACTATCCAGAATCTATTGCATTGATCAGTCACTTCTTGCTTGAAGGAGCAAGAGATGGAAAAAAAGTAGCTGAACTGATGCAGGAAGGCGCTAATCTTTTAACTAAAGATGACGTGATGCCCGGCGTGGCAGAAATGATCCACGATGTTCAGATTGAAGCTACATTCCCTGATGGAACCAAGCTGGTAACCGTACATAATCCAATCCGTTAATACCTATTTTATCATGATACCAGGAGAAATTTTTGTAAAAGAAGGTACAATTATCTGCAATGAAGGCAGAGAAACTGTAAAGATCAAAGTAACCAATACAGGAGACCGTCCTATTCAGGTAGGTTCACACTTCCATTTTTTTGAAGTCAATAAAGCCATGAGTTTTGACCGTGAAAAAGCTTTCGGAAAGAGACTGAATATTGTAGCAAGTACTGCCGTACGCTTCGAACCGGGGGAAGAAAAAGAAGTAGAACTGGTAGAAATAGGAGGAACCAAAAAAGCAATGGGCTTTAATAACCTTGTTGACGGACAGGTAGATTCCGAAGAGCAGAAAAAAGCAAGCCTTGCAAAAGTTGAAGAGTTAAACTTTAAAAATCATTAAGATGAGCTTAAACGTAGACAGAAAACAATACGCCAATATATTAGGTCCTACAGCCGGAGACAAAATCAGACTGGGAGATACTGAAATTATTATTGAAATCGAGAAAGATTTCACCCATTACGGAGACGAAGCTGTTTTCGGAGGTGGAAAAACCGTACGAGACGGTATGGGGCAGAATGTAACCGCCAAAAGGGATGAAGGCGTTCTTGACCTTTGTATTACAGGTGCAGTAATCATAGACCATTGGGGAATTGTAAAAGGAGATATCGGAATTAAAGACGGAAAGATCGTTGGAATCGGAAAGGCCGGTAACCCGGATACAATGGACGGGGTAACACCGAACATGATTATAGGGGCTTCCACGGAAGTTCATGGAGGAAAAGGGTATATTGTAACTGCCGGAGGTATTGATACTCACATTCACTATATCTGTCCGCAACAGATCGAAACATCTTTATACAGCGGAATTACAACAATGATTGGCGGAGGAACGGGACCTAATGACGGAACCAACGCTACAACGGTTACTCCGGGAAGATTCAACATGCAGAAAATGCTTGAAGCAGCAGAAGAATATCCGATGAACCTTGGTTTCTTCGGAAAAGGAAATTGTTCTGCAGAAGAACCGATTGAAGAACAGGTAGAAGCAGGAGCTTTAGGAGTAAAGATCCACGAAGACTGGGGAGCAACACCTGCAACCATTGATGCAGCATTGAAAGTTGCAGATAAATATGATGTTCAGGTAGCCATCCACACCGATACGCTGAATGAAGGAGGATTTCTGGAAGATACCATGAGAGCGATTAACGGAAGAGTTATTCACACATTCCACACCGAAGGAGCTGGCGGAGGTCATGCGCCGGACATCATCAAAGCAGCAATGTATCCAAACGTATTGCCGGCTTCAACCAACCCTACACGTCCCTACACAATCAATACAATTGATGAGCACTTGGATATGCTGATGGTTTGCCACCACCTGAGCAAGAACATTCCTGAAGATGTGGCATTCGCAGATTCGCGTATCCGTCCTGAAACCATTGCAGCAGAAGATATTCTCCACGATATGGGCGTTTTCAGTATCATGAGCTCGGATTCTCAGGCGATGGGAAGACCGGGGGAAGTGATCACAAGAACGTGGCAGACAGCAAGCAAAATGAAGGAGCAGAGAGGTGATCTGACTGAAGATAAAGACAGCGGAAATGATAACTACCGTGCTAAAAGATATGTGGCGAAGTATACAATTAACCCGGCTATTGCACACGGTATTTCAGAATATGTAGGATCTATTGAAGAAGGGAAATTAGCAGATTTAGTGATCTGGAAACCTGCGTTATTCGGAGTAAAGCCTGAAATGATTGTAAAGGGAGGATTTGTAATTGCCGCTAAAATGGGAGATCCTAATGCTTCTATTCCAACACCACAGCCAATTATCTACAGAAATATGTTTGGAGCTCACGGAAAAGCTAAGTTTGGGACTTGCGCGAATTTCGTTTCTCAGATCTCTATTGATAACGGAACTATTGCTTCTTACAAATTGGAGAAAATGATTCTTCCAGTGAAAAACTGTAGAAACATTTCCAAGAAAGACCTTATTCATAATGACAAGACTCCTTTAATTGAAGTGAATCCTGAAAACTATAAAGTAACGGTAGATGGTGAATACATCACTTGTGAACCGGCAGAAAAACTTCCTTTAACACAGTTGTATTACTTGTTCTAAGATATATCTCAAAACCTTATAGGTCTTTAAAACCTATAAGGTTTACCTAAAAGATTTATCCAATAGAATGTAAAAAATAATTATAGAACTAAGTTTAAAATGAAATACTTTAATAAAACAGTTTTTTCTCTTGCTCTTGCTGGCATGTCAGTACTTTCAGGAAATGTAAGCGCACAGTTTTTAGGAGGACACAGGCTTAAAAGTGATGAGGACGGGCCCAAAGGGCAATTCATGGTTTACGGCTCATTAGACTATTCTAAAGTAACTACACCGTCTACCAGCAGCAGTACAGTTTCCAGCGCGCCGCTTGGAGTAGGCTATTTTATCAATAATAATGACCTTATCGGGGTAAATTATGCATATTCACAAAACTCAGTGAATCATAATGTAGTCTACAAACAGAATGAAGCAGGGATCTGGTACAGCCCTTCATTAATGCTTGGGAAATATTTTGTACTGATCGGGCAGGTAGATGCTCACTATGTTTGGGGACAGCAGATGGCTGCAGCAGCGGATGGTATGCAAAACTTTAACGGGTTCCGTTTGCGTGCGTACCCTTTGATAGGGATATTACTAGGTGGTGGATGGGCTTTGAAATTCAAATTTGCAGAACTTTCAATGCTTCAAACCAAAACGAAAGAAGAAGGCTGGACCAAAAGCTATGTGGCAGGAATCAGCGGTTCAACATTTGGGGTAGGTATTTCCAAAAACTTTGACTTCAGAAAAAAATCCAAAAATGATAATTAATCAAATCATAGGCAATCTCTCCGAAAGTCCTACGGAAAAAACCATAGATTATCTTGATCTGGAATGGTTTGAAACCACTAAAAGAATTCAGCGTAAAAGAACCAGACAGGGAGTGGATGTTGCGATCAAATTCCTTAGAGAAGGGCAGCGTTTACGTGAAGGAGATATTCTTTTTGAGGACGCAGAAAAAATAATAGCTATCAATGTGCTGGAAACGGAAGCTATTGTCATGTCACCAGCTTCTCTGTTAGAAATGGGAACCGTGTGCTATGAAATCGGGAACAAACATATTCCGCTTTTCATTCAGGAGGATAAAGTATTGCTTCCATTTGAAATGCCTATGTTCAGATGGCTGGAAGCAAGCGGCTTTAAACCCGAAAAGCAATCCGTAAAACTGCTGAACCTTCTTAAATCTAATGTAGAACCTCATGGACATGGAAGTCTGGGATCCACAATTTTCACCAAAATCTTAAAAATGGCCGCTCCAAAAGATGAATAATATGAATATAAACTTTCTGTCGGGACTGCTTCATCTTGCAGATCCCACACTTCCCATCGGCGGTTATACCCATTCCAACGGACTAGAAACATATGTACAGGAAAGAATAGTACATAATGTAGAAACGGCAAAGGAGTTTGTGCAGAATATGCTGCAGTATAATCTTAAATTCAATGACGGAGCTTTTGTAAAACTGGCATATAGAGCTGCAGAGAAGGAAGATTTAGAATTGTTACTAAAGCTTGATAATGAATGTAATGCGATCAAATGTCCAAGAGAAATCCGTCAGGCAAGTCAGAAATTAGGGTTGAGATTAATAAAAATCTTTAAAAGAAGAGAAAGCTTTCCTTTTATGGACGCTTTTGAAAAAGCGGTTCGAAACCGTGAAGCGAATTCCCACTACTGTATTGTATTTGGAGTGTATGCTTACCTGATGAAAATTCCTCTATATGAAGCCCTTTTAGGATTCTATTATACTTCAGTTGCAGGAATGATTACCAATGCAGTAAAACTGGTTCCGCTAGGACAGCTTGATGGGCAGGATATCCTATTTTCATTATATCCTGTAATGGAAAAAACAATATGGGAAACCATGGAGCTGGATAGAGATATGGTAGGGCTTTGTAATACAGCTTTTGACATCAGGTGTATGCAGCATGAGAGATTGTATTCAAGACTTTATATGTCGTAGAAAGCGAAAGGGTAAAAGGCGGAATAGCAAATACAGCAATGAATGATTTGTCCTTTGCTGAGTGAGATGCCTTTTACATCCCTTAAAATTATCCTCAATTAATAAAAAGTCCATTGTGCTAAAAAATGAAGAGCAGGTGGCGAGTTTGCAGATTGGCCTTTTCGCCTTTTTGCAAAAATGTAATCAATTAAAATTTAAAAAAATGGAAAATAGAAAATACATAAAAGTAGGTGTTGCAGGACCCGTAGGTTCAGGAAAAACAGCATTATTGGAACGTTTAAGCAGAAAATTGTTCGGGATTTATGATCTTGGGGTGATTACCAATGATATCTATACCAAAGAAGATGCTGAATTTATGGCTAAAAATAGTCTTCTTCCTCATGACAGAATCATTGGAGTGGAAACAGGAGGATGTCCTCACACAGCAATCCGTGAAGATGCCAGTATGAACCTTGAAGCAGTAGATGAATTGGCTGCACGTTTTCCCGAAATTGAACTGGTTCTTATTGAAAGTGGAGGGGATAACCTTTCTGCAACTTTCAGCCCGGACCTTGCAGACGTTACCATCTTCATTATTGATGTGGCCGAAGGGGAGAAAATCCCGAGAAAAGGAGGACCTGGTATTACAAGATCAGACTTATTGATCATTAACAAAATTGACCTTGCACCACACGTAGGAGCAAGTCTTGAAGTAATGGAAAGAGATGCAAGAAGAATGAGAAATGGAAATCCTTTTGTATTTACTAATCTGAAAACAGATCACGGGTTAGACAGCGTTATCGGGTGGATTAAAAAATATGCACTTCTTGAAGAAATCGAAGAACCGAACTTAGTAAGATAAATGAATAGTCGTTTAAATATTATTGCAGGATTCAAGGGAGGAGAATCATATGTGAAAGATCTTTATGTCTCACTGCCATTCAGAGTAGTTTCTGTAGGGCAGAGAAAAAATGACAATAAGCTCTATCAGATGGTGATGAGCTCCTCGCCGGGGATTCTGGATGGAGACCATTATCAGTTGGAGGTTGCTCTTGAGAAAGGAGCCTCTCTTCAGCTGCAGTCACAGTCGTATCAGAGACTTTTCAATATGAAAGATAAGGCTGTTCAGGAACTGAATGTAACAATGCAGGACGAAACCTCTTTCGCGTACGTTCCACATCCTGTAGTTCCTCATGAAGATTCAAATTTTAAGAGTAAAGCGAATATTCACATCGGGAAAGACAGCCAGATCATCATCAGTGAGATCATTACCTGCGGAAGAAAACATTACGGAGAAGTTTTTAAGCTGAAACGTTTTCAAAACCTGATGGAAATTTATCACAATAATAAACTGGTTGTAAAAGACAATGTTCTGATTCAGCCGGATATGATCCCTATCAGCAGTATCGGAAATCTGGAACAGTATACGCACCAGGGAACCCTGATCTTCTACAGCACAAAAGAAAATGTAGATAAAACCGGACTGATTGAAGAGATTGTTGAAGCAGCAGCACAACACCGTGCAGAAATGGAAGTAGGAGTTTCAGCTATGGAAGATAACGGATTTGTTGTAAGAGCTCTGGGACATGGTGGAGAACTGATGTATAACTTCTTCCTGTATGTTCAGGAAATACTCTGGTCGCTGGAGTAAGAATCTGGTCTTGCGGGAGCCTTGTCAAGGTTCAAAACCTTGACAAGGCTCCCGGATAGATAAAAAAATTAAATAAAAAATGGATAGTACAGTTTGGGCGCTTCTTGTGAGTGCCATTTCAATAAGTTTTATACATACAGCTTCAGGACCGGATCATTACCTGCCGTTCATCGTAATTTCAAAATCCAAGGGATGGAGCGGAATGAAAACAGCAATACTTACTGTTGTTTGTGGATTGGGACATGTATTGAGCTCCCTGATTTTAGGCTTTATCGGTGTATTTCTAGGCTGGCAGCTAAATAAAATCTCATGGTTTCAGGATATCAGGGGAAATTTCTCTGGATGGGCATTGCTGATCTTTGGCGGCGTGTACCTGGTATACGGCCTGGTTCAGGCTATCAGAAACAAGCCACATAAGCATTTCGATGTAATGGGTGATGATGTGTATGTGTATGAACACAATCACAGTGAAGTGGTAATGCCTCAAAAAAGAATAAAAGTAACTCCGCTTGTCCTTTTCATGATCTTTGTAATGGGCCCCAGTGAACCTTTGATCCCTTTATTATTCTATTCCGGGGTAAAACATTCAGTATCGGAAATTGCAGTTTTGGTGACTTCATTCACCGCAACAACTGTTTTAACGATGCTGGGAATGGTTCTGCTGGGACGTTACGGCTACTCAACATTATTCAATACCGAAAAACTGGAAAGATATATGGGAGTGGTAAGCGGAGCAGTAGTAACCGTTTGTGGGGTAGGAATGGTCTTTTTGGGCTGGTAAACAGAGTGGTGAGGTTAGAGGATCGGAGAGTTTGATAGCGAAAGTGTTTAAAATTATCCTCTTTTTACTGATGGTTAAGGATTCTTACTTCACCATTCACTTGCGAAACAAAATTGGCTATTGACATATAAAATTAAAATGTCGCCTGTCAACTACTAATTATTAATACAAAAAAACTATGGACGAATTTTTCAAAAAAATCCCTTTTATTGATAATGTTTTAAAAGGAATTGGGCAGATTATGCTTCAGGAAAACAGATGGACTGGTCTTCTGTTTTTAATAGGAATCTTTATGGGAAGCTGGCAGTGTGGAGTAGCGGTATTAATTTCAACAGCTGCCGGAACTTTTACAGCCATGAAGCTTAAATATAATAAAGCTGAAATCAACGCCGGGTTATATGGCTTCAGTGCAGCGCTTGTAGGCGTGGCATTGGCTTTCCTGTTTGAAACAACGGTATTAATCTGGATTCTTATTATCCTGGGTGGAGCATTGGCAGCCGTTATTCAACATTTTTTTATTCAGAAAAAAATCCCGGTATTTACATTTCCTTTCATCATTATTACCTGGGTAGTAGTATTTGCATTACATCATTTTACACATATTCCGCCGTCTGCCATGTTGAGCAGTGAAGTGGTACCTACCAAATATGATGATTTTCTTACCTGTACCAACGGTTTTGGAGAGGTGATATTTCAGGGGGGAGTACTTTCGGGAATGATTTTCTTTATTGCCGTTTTCATCAGCTCACCAATTGCCGCTTTATACGGACTTGTGGCATCAATTCTGGGAGCAGGATTATCCCAGCTAAATGGTGAACCCATCAAAGAGATTCATATGGGATTATTTGGTTTTAATGCTGTATTATCTGCCATTGTGTTTTCAGGAGTAAAAAAGACGGACGGTTTATGGGTACTTATTGCCGTTCTGCTGACTATCGTGATTGATGATTTTCTGATTGATAATCATTGTCTGGATGCAGTAGGCGGAGTGTTCACCTTCCCGTTTGTAGCAGGTACCTGGATTACACTTTTAATTCAAAAGATATTTCTTAAAGTGAAAGGATAAATTATATAGAGTTAAAAATAAAAAACTGAAGAAACTAAAGTGAGGAAGTTGTTATCCTCATCTTTATCGTTAAAAATCAGAGAGGAAAATTTCTTCTAAAATTTAAAAAATAAAAAATGAAAGTAACAAAAATAGCAGCGGCATTTCTCGTAATGGCCTTTAGTGGAAAAATGATGGCACAGAAAACAGAAAAGCAACTGTCAATAAAAGATGCAGATGATAAATTCCCCATTGCGGATGCCTTGGTAAAATACGATCAGGGAAATAGCCATACTCATACAGGTACAGACGGTACCTTCTCCATTCCTGTAAAATCACTTCCCGATACTTTGGTGATCAGCCGTCCGGGATACGATGAGGTAAAATGGGTAGTAACAAATGATGATGATAAAAATAAAGTTATTTTTTTACAGCATAAGCCTTATCAGATTTCAGAAGTAGCAATTAATCACAGTTCATTCTTATCGGCAATTACAAAAGTGGATCTGAATAAATTCCCGGTGAATTCCGCACAAGATCTATTGAGAAAAGTTCCCGGATTATTTATTGCTCAACATGCAGGAGGAGGAAAGGCCGAACAACTTTTTTTAAGAGGATTTGATGCCGATCATGGTACAGATGTAAGTGTAAATGTAGACGGAATGCCGGTAAATATAGTTTCACATGCCCATGGACAAGGATATTCCGACCTTCACTTTGTAATTCCTGAAACGGTAAACAATATCGATTTCGGAAAAGGCGCATATTACATGGACCGCGGAGATTTTAATACAGCAGGATATGTTGATTTTCAAACCTACAACGGATTAAAAAACAGTATGGTAAAACTAGAAGGAGGTTCTTTTAACTCAAAAAGAGTGTTGGGAATGTTCAATATTCTTCATGATGATCTGGGCAGAAAAAATGCTTATATAGCTGCGGAATATAATTATACAGATGGCCCATTTGATGTAAAACAGAATTTTAACAGAGTCAATATCTTTGGAAAATATAACCAATGGCTGACTGATAAAGATTATTTCAACATCCAATTCTCTACCTTCAGTTCTTCATGGAATGCTTCAGGACAAATTCCGGAACGTGCAGTAGACGAAGGAATCATTGGAAGATGGGGAAGTATAGATCCTACAGAAGGCGGGAAAACTTCAAGAACGAACCTTCAGATGAATTTTAAGCATACCATTTCTCCTTCAGAACAAATTGATGCTATGGCTTTCTATTCAAAATATAATTTCAACCTGTACTCAGATTTTACTTTTTATTTAAAAGATAAGGATCATGGTGATGAAATTCAGCAGACTGACGGAAGAAATATTTACGGAACCGAAATAAAATATACAAAAACTTTCTCCCTTCCCAACAGTTCTCTGAACTGGACATCCGGAATAGGACTAAGAAATGATGATATCAATACATTACAGCTTAATCACGTTTATCACAGAGATCTTCTGCTTGACAGATTATCTGATGTAACGGGAACAGAAACCAATCTTCACGCCTATTCAGGAATTGTTTGGAAAACAGGAAAGTGGACCATTAACCCTGCCGTAAGAGTGGATCATTTTATTTTCAATATGCACAATCTGCTGGACCCTGAACAATTACCTTCAGGACAATCAAAAGAAGCAACAAGAGTAAGTCCAAAACTAAACTTCTCCTATGCTCAGAATGATAATGTAATGTGGTTCCTGAAAACAGGGATGGGATTCCATTCCAATGATATGAGGGTTGTGGTTACCAATCAGAATGAAAATACACTTCCTTACTCTATTGGTGCCGATTTCGGAGTGAGATTGCATCCGTTTAAATCATTAATTATTACACCAACAGTTTGGTATATGGATCTTCAGCAGGAATTTGTATATGTAGGAGACGATGCTGTGGTAGAACCTTCAGGAAAATCAAGACGTTTCGGAGCAGATCTTGGAATCCGCTTCCAGCCATTGGAAAACTTCTATTTGAATGCAGATATCAACTATTCCCATGCCAGATTTACCGAAGAAGAAAAAGGGCAGGACTACGTTCCGCTGGCACCTGTAGTAACGAGTACAGGATCTGTAAACTGGGATTTTCTTCACGGGTTTTCTTTGGGTGTTCAATACCGTTATCTTGGAGCCAGGCCTGCTGTAGAAGACAACAGCATCAGAACAAAAGCTTATTTTGTGAATGACCTTGTACTTTCCTATAACCGCCAGACGTGGGGTGCAAATATACAGGTGAACAACCTTTTCAATGTGAAATGGAATGAAGCGCAGTTTGCTACAGAAACACAGTTAAAAGGAGAAGCAGAACCTGTTACAGACCTTACTTATACACCGGGAAGCCCATTTGGAGTAAGAGTAGGAGTGTACTACAAGTTTTAGAATGGAGAGTGAGAGAATTTGAGAATCTTAGAGTTGGGATGAAAGACTCATAGAGTAAGCCATTTTCAAACTAACTCATTCTCAAATTTTCAAATTCTCAGGCTTCTACTTTATAAATTTTGTATAACTTTAAATAATCATTACATCGGATATGGAAGTATTATCCAATTTTCAGTATAAAAAACTTTTTCTGCCCAATATTACGGATAAGATATTAGCTAACAATGCTGATATACAGCTGTATCGGATAGAAAATTATCTTAAAGGAATTCTGATGCCGGTGATCCCGTACCGTACGACGTTTAATTTTATTATTTTCGTTACCAACGGACATATTAAACAGTATCTTGAAAATAAAGAATATCACGCTGAAAAAGGCGGTGTTATCTTCATCAAACAAGGAACAATCACAGCAACAGTTGAGCTATCAGATAACATAGAAGGATTCTTTCTTGCTTATGAAAATAATATACTTTCTGAGCAGGAACTGCCTAAACATAAGAGCAGCATCTTTTTCATGACTCCTTTTCTTAACCTGGACAGTCTTACTTACGGAACCATTACACAGCTTCTTCCAATTATGGAACAGGAGCTTTGGCTGAATAATCTGAATATAAATGACGTGGTGGTAACCATGCTTCACCTTATTTTGATCAAAATGCTGAGTACAGATTCTGATACCCATCATAAATCGGCAACACGTCCCATGGAGCTTTCTCTTCAGTTCCGGGATCTTTTATTTAAATATCATGTGACAGAAAAAAGGGTAGCTTTTTATGCTGATAAACTTTCCGTAACAGAAAGCTACCTCAATAAATGTGTAAAAGGAGTTACCCAGAAATCTCCGAAACAATGGATTAATGAGATTGATATCAATTACAGTAAAGCATTGCTTCATTCCAGTAAAGATATTGCAGAAATAGCCTATGAACTGAATTTTCATACCGCTTCCCATTTCACACAGCTGTTCAAAAAAATTGCAGGAATTACTCCGAAGGAATACAGGAGTCAGTTTTTGCAGAACAGGATTACCGGGTAGGCTGGAAGCAGGAAGCAGGATGCTGGAGATGCTATGAGACCACATTGTTAGGAAAGTCATTATAGATAAGTACTAAAATTTAATTCAGATAAAAAAGTCAAGAATTGATATTTCATACTTCAATAACTTCCATCTCCCAGCTTCCATCTTCCAACCCAAAAACTTTACAGTTTTTCCTTCTCCAAAATCTTAATCACCAGCTTCTCTTCCTTCGTGAGGTCTGCCTTTCCGTCATTTTCCTCAATTCCTTCAAGCTCATCGAGGTATTTTCTGATCGTATTGTTTTCGTAAAGGTTGATCACTAAAGGATGCACATAATATTTTCTGCAAACAGCATTGGTATTTCCCAGATGTTCCGCAACAATATCCAGTGCTTCTTTTACTTTCTTTTTGTATTCGGTATTATTTTCTGCATATCCGATTTCCTTAAAAGCGATGAGTGCACTCACGGTTCCGGACCAGGTTCTGAAATCTTTAGCTGTAAAATCCTCGCCGCTTATTTCTTTAATATAATCATTCACCATTCCGGAATCTATAGAATGACGGTTTCCTTCTTCATCCAGATATTGAAAAAGTTCTTTTCCCGGAATATCCTTACACTTTTGAACCAGTCTTGAAAGCCTTTTACTTTTGAGGTCTACATGATGCATAATCCCTTTTTTGCCTTTAAATGAGAAAGTGATCTTCTGGCCTTTTACTTCCACATGCTTATCCTTTAATGTAGTCAGTCCAAAAGAACCATAAAGCTTTTCATAGATATTATTTCCGATGCGGATATTGGTTCTTTGCATAAGGCTTACAATTAAGGCTAGTATTTTTCGTTTTTCGAAATTCCGTAAGGTAAGATCCTGTTCTATCTGCAGCCGGATGTTTGGCAAAGCATACCCGAATTGAAGCATTCGGTAGAACTTGGTATGATTTCTTAATGCACTCCATAAAGGATGATAACGATATTGTTTCCTTTTTTTAACATCAAATCCTGTTGCCTGAAGATGTCCGTTTTCCAGCGCGCAGATCCATACATTTTCCCAGGCTGGTGGAATGACCAGTTTATTGATTCTTGTAATTTCCTCTTTATTACTGATCTTTTTCCCGTCTTTATAATAAGAATATTTCTTTCCGGTTTTCTTGCGGGTTATTCCGGCGGTTTCTGCATCGGTGGTATATACAAGATGTACCGCCTTTGCAGAAGCTTCCGGGTCCTTCATGATTTTAACAATTCTTGAAGGCTTCAGGTGGGAGATCATCTCTAAATCCGTATTCTTCTCCATAAATCATGGTTAAGAGTTTTTACCCTTCGAAAAAATCAGTAAAAGAATCACTACTATTACACAGACTAAGAAGATTCCCCACCACATTCCTGCCTTAAAAATTGTTCCTATTGCCTCACAACTTGTTAATGTCAATAAACTCAATATCGTAATACTGTAAAAGCTCCACTTTTTCATAAGTATATATTTTGTTGGTATTTTTAAATTCTGAGAAGGTCTGGTTTCCAGTTTTTAATAGATTTTTTAATTTCATCTCCGGAAATGTTTTCATGAAGAGCCCTGTACAAAAGCTCTTTGAACTCGTCATCATAAGCAAATCTCAATGCTGCGATCTGATCGAATCGTAATTTCTCAACGGTCTCATCCGAACTCAAGTTGAAAATTTCAAAATAACGCTGGCGGAATTCAAGAATAACCATCCGGTTCTGAAGGCCCAAGGCATAATGCTGCCTTGTCATAAACGCCAGATAGAAGAGCAGAAAAATTACAATAGAAAATAGAATCCATATCAATTGATTTCCCGGATCATTCCAGATTTTATATATCCCGAACCCCTCCAAAAAGATTAATATAGGAAGGTAAATAAAATGATGCGGTGGATAAAATTTCCTGTGATTATTGTAATTCTGCTGTTTCATACCATAGAATGCAGCAATAATCTTTCCAAAAACCTATGATTTTAATAATAATTGCATGTTTGTGGTACCTTTATGATATTATTTTTAATTGTTTTATTTTATTAGTAGAATATTTAATTATCAATTTGTGTTATTGGTGAAAAAAATAATGCTGTTTGTGTTTTCCTTTTTCATATTCAAATAGTAGTATTTGTCATTCCGTAGAAATCCAGATAGCGCATTTAAGTTTAGGCTAAAGCCTGTTCTTTTTCTCGCTGATTTTGTTGATTACGAAGATTATTATTCCCAAAGTTTATCCATCCATTATTGTCATTCCGTAGGAATATAAGTAACATATTTAAGTCGCTTCCACTAAATTTCTGCTGCAAACTAAAATATAAAGGCTTCATCATGAAAGCTGAAGCATAGATTCCTACGGAATGACAAGATTAGCGTGTATGTGATGGGTATTGATTAATTACCTATAATACTATAGAATTCTTAGCTATCCGTATAGTTTGTCATTCCGTAGAAATCCAGATAGCGCATTTAAGTTTAGGCTAAAGCCTGTTCTTTTTCTCGCTGATTTTGTTGATTACGAAGATTATTATTCCCAAAGTTTATCCATCCATTATTGTCATTCCGTAGGAATATAAGTAACATATTTAAGTCGCTTCCACTAAATTTCTGCTGCAAACTAAAATATAAAGGCTTCATCATGAAAGCAGGAGCGTAGATCCCTACGGAATGACAAGATTAGCGTGTATGTGATGGGTATTGATTAATTACCTATAATACCGTTCAATCCTTAGTTATCCTCATAGTCTGTCATTCCGTAGGAATCCAGATAGCACATTTAACTTTAGGTTAAAGCCCGTTTCTATTGAATACTTTTTCTCGCTGATTTTACTGATTACACAGATTATTATTTCCAAAGTTTATCCGCCTATTATTGTCATTCCGGAGGAATCTAAATAATGTATTCAAGTTTAGGGAAGACCCGCTTCCACTAAATTTCTGCAGCACACCAAAATATAAACGCTTCATCATAAAAGCAGGAGCGTAGATTCCTACGGAATGACAAGGTTAACGTGTATGTGATGTGTATTGATTAATTACCTATAATACCGTTCAATCCTTAGCTATCCTCATAGTCTGTCATTCCGTAGGAATCCAGATAGCGCATTTAAGTTTAGGCTAAAGCCCGTTCTTTTCCTCGCTGATTTTGCTGATTACGCAGATTATTATTTCCAAAGTTTATCCATCCATTATTGTCATTCCGTAGGAATATAAGTAACATATTTAAGTCACTTCCACTAAATTTCTGCTGCAAACTAAAATATAAAGGCTTCATCATGAAAGCTGAAGCATAGATTCCTACGGAATGACAAGATTAGCGTGTATGTGATGGGTATTGATTAATTACCTATAATAGTATAGAATTCTTAGCTATCCATATAGTTTGTCATTCCGTAGAAATCCTAACTGTTTTTTATTACCAATTTGTGCTATTTATACAAAAATTCATGTTATTTGTGTTTACTACCGTATTTCGTCATACAAATGAAAAAAATAACCTTTTATTAAGTAAAATAGCCGGTTGATTTCATGTTGCAACTTCAATTTTTTCGTAACTTTCGGTGTTTAAAAAAAAGAAAGAATGACTTCAAAGGAAAAAGTTGCTGCACTTCGTGAAGAAATGCAGAAAAATAATGTTGATGCATTTATAGTATATTCTGCAGACCCGCATATGAGTGAGTACCTTCCTGAAGAATGGCAGGAGAGAGCCTGGTTATCAGGTTTCTTAGGTTCTGCTGGTTTTGTGGTGGTTACCAAAGATAAAGCAGGGCTTTGGACAGACGGAAGATACTTTACACAGGCCGCTATTGAACTGGAAGGTTCAGGAATCGACCTTTTCAAGGACGGAATGGAAGGAACTCCCAATTATATCGACTGGATCATTTCTGAAATTCCTGCAGGTGGAAAAGTAGCAGTCAATACCTTAGCAGCTTCAAATGCTAATTGGGAACTGCTTTCTCAGAAATTGAATTCAAAAAATATTAATCTGGCAGATGCTCCGCTATTAAAAGAGGTTTGGAAAGAAAGAGGAACACCGTCTGCCAATCCAATCTTTGTACATCCTGTAGAAAGAGCAGGTAAATCCGTATCAGATAAACTGTCTGCAATCCGTCAGAAAATGGAAGAGCAGGAAGCTACCGTACATATCATTTCAAGTTTGGATGATGTAGCATGGACCTTGAATCTGAGAGGAAGTGATGTAGAAAGCAACCCTGTGTTCTTAGGATATGTCGTAATTACTAAAAACGATGCAGTGCTGTTTACAGGACTGGAAAAAATGGAAGTAGGAGCCAGAAAACAAATGGACGACTCTTTCGTGAAAATGATGCCTTACGAAGAATTTTACAATTATCTGAAAACCTTCAAAAATGAAAAAGTACTGGTTTCTCCCAACAGCAACCAACAGATTTTTGAAACCTTAAAAACAGATAATCAGTTCATCAAATCTCCGGTTCCGGGTAATCTGATGAAAGCACAGAAAAATGACACTGAACTGGAAGGTTTCAGAAAAGTAATGGTGAGAGATGGTGTAGCTATGGTAAAATTCCTTTACTGGTTAACCCATAATGCAGGAAAAGAAGCCATGAATGAGTATTCTATCGGTCAGAAGCTTAGAGGCTTCCGTGCGGAAGGTGAAAATTTCGTGGGAGAAAGCTTTGGATCTATCGTAGGATATAAAGATAACGGTGCCATTATGCACTATTCTGCTAAGAAAGAAGGAAGTAAAGAAGTAACTAATGAAGATACGATCCTTGTAGACTCAGGAGGCCAATATCTTGAAGGAACTACCGATATTACCAGAACTTTTGCATTAGGAACACCTTCCGAAGAATTCAAAAGAAATTCAACATTAGTCTTACAGGGGTTGATCCGTTTATCAATGGTGAAATTCCCGAAAGGAACAAAAGGAGTACATCTTGATGCTATTGCAAGACTTCCGTTATGGATGGAAGGTAAAGACTTCAACCACGGAACAGGGCATGGTGTGGGAAGTTTCATGAACGTTCATGAAGGACCGCAGAATATCAGAAAAGATCTTAACCCTCAGGAGCTTCTTCCCGGAATGGTTTGTTCAAACGAACCTGGATATTATCTTGAAGGACATTATGGAATCCGTCACGAAAACCTGATTGCAGTAAAAGAAGCTGAAAAAACAATTCACGGAACTTTCTATGAATTTGAAACATTGACATTCTGCCCGTTCTTTAAAGATACGGTGGTAAAAGAAATCCTTTCAGAAAAAGAAATAGAATGGCTGAACGGTTATCATAAGACCTGTGAAGAAAAACTTGCACCTCATCTGGAAGGGGACGTAAAAGAATGGTTCTTACAATTGGTGAGCCCGCTTTAATAGAGACGAAATCACGTTGGAAAACAGATGTAAATCAAAGTTTTAAAGGGTGATATTTAAACATCAAACAAAAAGTTGTTAGATAAACTAAAGTCCTGTATGGTATTTCCTGCAGGGCTTTTTCTTTTGTACAACCGTATTTTTACGGATAAAATTTTAGGGATTCCACTGATGTACGTGAAGCATGGGCAGCCTATCTTTGCCTCAACAAACATCATTCATATCTTCATATATAACTTTAGTAAATTCAAAACGGTAGGAATCATCTCGTCCTGAGATGATTTTTTTTATTATTTACATTTTCCCTTTTAAATAAAGCTCAAATACAAAATTTGGGTAATCCGGTATGTGATTTTTTATTTATTTTCGTAGCTCATTAGATCCTCTCTAATTTTAAAATGATGGTACACGAATATTTCAGAAGCTTTAACTTGTTTTCAGAGCATGAAATAGAAGAGTTTTCAAAACTTTTTGAACTAAGAAAACTGAAGAAAAATGATTATTTCGTACAGGAAGGTGAGCGATGTAAAGAAGTAGGATTTATAAAATCCGGAATCTTTCGTTCTTTTTATATTTCTGATGAAGGAAAAGATATGACCTATTGTTTCAGATTCCCCAATACTATGATTGCTGCTTATTCATCATTTATTTCAGGATGTCCCAGTAAAGAAAGTATGCAGGCTATTCATGATGCAGAGTTATTGATCCTGAAAAAAGAAACAGTGGATACGCTGATTAAAAATGACTTTAATTGGACCCGGTTTTTAAAAGCAATTGCCGAACAGGAATATCTTGAGCTTGAAAGAAGATTTTTTCAGCTTCAAAGAGATACAGCAACTCAAAGATATATGGAGCTTCTTGAAAATTATCCCGATTATATCCAAAAAATCCCATTACAGTATTTAGCCTCATATCTCGGCATTACTCAAAGACATTTAAGCCGGATAAGAAAAGAGGTTTCTTTTTAGACATTTGTCCTGTTCATTGGAACCAGAGCTCTATACTTTTGTTAAAAAAAAGAAATGGAGCATAATATTCTCATTATTGGAGGAAATGGATTAGTTGGTAAAACAATAACAAGGATTTTACAGAAAAGAAACCCTCACATTAATATCTTTATCGGAGGAAGAAAAGGAGGAAAAACAGATAAAGAACTTAAGATAGACGTTACCAACCCCGCTTCCCTTCAGGTAATAGTTCATAAAAAGATAAACATGATCATTCTTTCCGTGAATGATAAGGCTGATCATGTTCTTCATTTTGCAATCAGAAACAAGATAGATTATCTAGATATTACAAAACCTACTCCTGATCTGATGAAAGCTTATTCTATTGCCCGAAAAGCTGAGATGAACAGCAGAATTGTGTTCAGTTCCGGATGGATGGGAGGTATTGTACCGGGATTGGTGAATACACTCTCGAAGGATACTGATGATATTCAGGAAACAAACCTTTTTGTTTATTATTCCGTAAAAGATCTTGCCGGGGAAAGCTCCGCTCATTTTATGGCAGAAAATGTTGCTGTTCCTTTCTATCGTTATAAAAATGATAAACCTGTCTCAATCAGACACTTTTTAGATGCTGAGACTTTTGATTTTTCATTTGGAATAGGAAAAAGAAGTGCCTATAACTTTGATGTTCCGGATCTGTATATTTTAAATCATATCGAAAGAATCCCGGATGTAACGGTAAAAATGACTTATAATTCTAAATTTATAACCTGGCTGCTGGGTACGTTTCAATACCTCAGAATTTTCAGTATCCTATCCCTGAAAGAAAGAAAAATGATCTTCGGATCTAGCGGAAACGGAGATTTGGCTGCCTTTGAAATTGTGGTAAAAGATAAAACAGGCGAGAAAAAGCTAAGTTTACAAAGTACAAAAGGACAGGCAGAGCTGACGGCTTTATCGGCCGTTCTCCATACAGAAGAACTTTTGAGAAATCCTCATGAAAACAATGTGTATTTCAGCCATCAGCTGCATGAACCTCTATCATTAATGGAACAACTTAATTCCTATGAAACCATTAATATCAATATAACACAATGAAAAAAATAGCAATTATCAACGGACATCCCAATAAAGCTTCTTTCAACTTCGGGCTGGCTGAAGCTTATAAAAAGGGAGCAGTACAAGCAGGAGCAGAAATCAAAGAAATCATCATCAGGGACTTGAATTTTAATTCTAATCTGCAGTCTGGCTACCAGAAAAGGATGGATCTGGAGCCGGATTTAATGAAAGCCTGGGAAATTATACAATGGGCAGATCATCTGATTTGGATACATCCTGTGTGGTGGGGTGGTTTGCCTGCATTGATGAAAGGCTTTATAGACCGGCTTTTTCTCCCTGGACTGGCTTATCAATACAAAGAAAACTCTTTATGGTGGGATAAGCTTTTAAAAGGAAAGACAGCACATATCATCACTACTTTAGATCAGCCGGGATGGTATTATCATCTCGTTTACGGAAGACCAAGCGTGAATCAGTTAAAAAGATCAACGCTGGAATTCTGTGGAATCAAACCGGTGAAGGTGACCTATGTGGGAATTATCAGGACTTCTGACGAAAAGCAGCGGAATAAATGGCTGGAAAAGGTAAGAAGGCTGGGAAATAAACTGAAGTAAGCAGCCTCTAACCCCTTTTAGAGTCCTTTTTTTCCTTCCATCCAGTATGCCTGAGATTTTATACATCTCGGAGAAACTCCTCTGGCTTTAAGAAACTTGCGAATCAGAGACATGCGGTCGCCATTTCCAGTAAGATAAAAGACAACATCATCTCGATAAATGGCTTCTTTTTCTTCATTCAGAAAATCATTAAAAGCCTCAATAATCTTCATGGTATTGTTCTTGGAACTGTGATAGCCATACAGATTCAGCTTTTCAAGCGCAGAGGTTTCTTCCAGTTCGTGAAGGCATATGAAGGTGCGGTTTAGATCTTCTGCGGCTTCTTTAATAGACAAGGAGCTTCCCAATGAAGTTTCATCTCCCATTGAAAAATGAATTTTTGCAGCAGGATCAAAAAATCGTTTTCCTCTTGGCATTAAAATTTTTATAGAGTCATCAACAGATAACCGGGTTACAAAGTGATTTCCGGCAGCTGAAATATCATGAAGATGAAACAGTACATCAAAAGTACCCGCCTCCTTATTGAAGTTGAAAGGAGAATAATTACGAAAATCCCTGTCATTGATTCTTATTCCGATTGCGTAAGCCGGTTCATAGGGAACATCCCACAAATCTGAAGAGAAGCGTATCCTGGTTAGATCACTTGTTATAGGTTCTATCTGAGTAATGATGCAGTCTTTGAATTTTGAGGACCAAACATTTTCTACGGTGTCATTGATCCATTTGGGTAAGCTTGGCATAAATAATTTTTATTGCAAAGGAAGCTTCAAAATTAAAACATAGCCATAGCTGTATCGTGGGAATAGTTGGACAATTCGTGGTTACCCTTTGTTTTTATTCTGATTCCGGAATTCAGATGGAGATTGATCTTCCAGCTTTGAAAATAAGCGGCTGAAATAAGCATGATCAGTATATCCGAGTTCATAAGCCACTTCTTTTACACTAAGATTTGTGAAAGCCAGTAATCTTTTTGACTCAGTTAAAATTTCCTGATGAATCCAATATTGAGCAGGCTTTCCAGTTGCTTCACGAATAATTTCTGTTAAATATCCTCTCGTAATATGTAAACGTTCTGCATATTCTGATGGACTTTTCATGGTTTTAAACTCTTTTCTTACCAGAATCCGGAATGCTCTTGACAGTTGCAGCGCACGGCTTTCACCGGATATTTCCGGTTTGTTTTCCTGTGTATAAATAAAAGCAAACATTCCCACAAAAGCATTAAGAAGAGATTGAATCACCAGGAATCCTTCTCTGGTAGAAAGCATTTCATCATTATAAGAAGCATGGAGTGCGTTGGCCGTTGTGCTTAATTTTTTTATTTGGTTTTTATCAATACTTATCGGTTGGATTTCTGCCAGAGATTCTTCAAAAACTGAACGTACAGTATCAGGAACAAGTTCCGCTTTTATCGCTACAAACCATCCTGAAACGTCTTTCATTAAAAGTCCCTGATGAACCTGCCCCGGCAATAAACAGAAGATTGTGGAACCCTGAGCTTCAAACGTTTTAAAGTCTACCATCATTTTTACATGCCCGTCTTCCAAACAGGTAAAAATATAATGACTGTCCCGGTGTATTCCTTTATCCAAAAGGAGGTCTTCAGCATGCTGGATGCTCTTATCCATCCTTTTTATGTGAAAACGATGGTCGGAAATGCCGGTAAGATCATAGGTAGGAATAGTCTGCTTCATTTTTTCAGTTCAATTTTTAAAGAAATCTTAATTTAAATTTTGATTATCAGTGTTGTAATAAGAGTAAATACCGAATGATAAAATTACGTATTTCCACGGATTTAGATTCAGAATATTAATCTGAAATTTGCCACAAGATCACAGCAAGTTCAATCAGCCCAAGTTTTTATATGAATATACATTAGAATTCGGAACAGTAATAAAATCTGTTTCGAATTTTTTTATGTATGAAAAATTCACTATATTTAGAATAATAACAAACTATTTTAGATTAAAAACCTTTAAACGAATAAGTATGTTTAAAATTTCACATTCAATCAAAAAAATAGGGCGGGTTTTTATGATGGCGGCAATGACTTCGCTGCTGGCAGCAGGATGTACAGCAAAAAAGGAAGCAGACGAGATTTTTTTCAATGGAGATATCCTGACTATGGCAGGAGATAAAGAGTCTTACGTAGAAGCCCTTGCAGTTGCTGACGGAAAAATCATCTTTGCAGGAACTAAAGCGGATGCAATGGCTCTTAAAGGTAAAAAGACCACCATTACAGATTTGCATGGGCGTACGCTGATGCCGGGGTTTATAGATGCTCATGGCCATGTTTCCCAATATGCAGCATTTTCACAGATGATCAACCTGCAGCCCAATCCTTATGGAGAGGTAATGTCTGTTCCGGAACTTCAAAAAGTCCTTCGTGATTATATTTCTAAACACAACATTCCTGCTGGGATGCCTGTTGTGGGGAACGGATATGATGATGCAATTATGATAGAACACCGCCATCCCACAGCAAAAGAACTGGATGATGTGTCTACGGTAAATCCCATTTATATTGTACATACTTCCGGACACATGGGAGTTGCCAATAATCGTCTGATGAGTGATATGGGAATCACTTACAATACCCCGAATCCACGGGGAGGAGTAATTGGCAGGGATAGTATTAATAAAACACTTACCGGAAAAATGCAGGAGAACGCCAATATAAACAGTTTGTTGTATGTTGTAGGAAAGATGCCTAAGCCTTCCGGAGATGAGGTTTATAAGCCTTTATTGGATGCAGAAAAAGCATGGTTTGCCAACGGACAGACAACCATTTGTGAAGGTCGTGCTGTTCCTCAGAATATAGACCTCATCATGAATGCCGATAAAAACAAGCTGTTGAAAGGAGACTATATCATCCTGCCGGATTACGATGCCAATGCAGATAAACTTAAACATTGGAAGAAGTATTACAATAAATACCATGGGCATGTGAAAATAGGAGGAATTAAAATGACTTTTGACGGATCTCCACAAGGAAAATCAGCGTGGCTTACAGAACCATATCTGATACCGCCGGATGGAGAAAAACCAGGATTCAAAGGACATCCTATTTACACCAGAGCAGATGCCTATAAAGGATTGAAAGCCATTTTTAAGGAGGGAATGCAGGCACATATCCACTGTAACGGAGATGCTGCAATTGATGAAGGCCTGGATCTGATGGACAGCCTTAAAAAAGAAGGATTATTAACGAAAGACATGCGTTGTGTACTTATTCACAGCCAGGTATGCCGTGCGGATCAGGTTCCGCGTTATAAAGAAATCGGAATTATGCCAAGCTGGTTTCCAACACATTGCTATCTTTGGGGAGACTGGCATTTGAACAATGTACTTGGGAAAGAAAGAGCTTTCAGAATCAGTCCGTTAAAAGAAGGGCTGGATCAGGGAATTCGCTTTACCATTCATCATGACGCTCCGGTAACCCCTCCTGATCTGATTACAGCTGTGTATTCTGCCGTAAACAGGAGAACTCGTTCCGGTATTATTCTGGGACCAGATCAACGAATCAGCCCGTACGAAGCACTTAAAGCAATTACAATTAATGCAGCATGGCAGTGGGGAGAAGAAAAAGAAAAAGGAAGTCTTGAAAAAGATAAAAGAGCAGATCTGGTTATTCTGGATAAAAATCCGGTTAAAGTAGATCCGCTGAGCATCAAAGATATCCGTGTGATGGAAACTTATAAAGACGGCATAAAAGTATATCAGAAATAGATTCAAAATTCAGAAATTCCATATTCCAAAAACAGCATCCTGTATAGTTACAGCATGCTGTTTTAGTATATTCTTATGCCGTTATTTTGCTTTATTTCGCCTTTGAAAATGCCATTTTTACCGCCAGATAAGTCAGTACACTCGCCATAAACCATTTTTGAACCTTTATCCAGGCAGGATTTTTGGAAAAGAATAAGGCCACCCTTGCAGCAGTTAGCACAATTAAAAAATTAACACTGAAGCTGATCAGTACCTGAACAACTCCCAGTTCAAGGCTTTGGGTAAATACGGAACCGTATTCAGGCTTAATAAACTGAGGAAAAAAAGACAGATAAAAAACAGCCACTTTTGGATTTAATACATTGGTAAGAAATCCAACGGTAAACAACTTTTTTGGACCATCATAGGCGCCGTTATGATCCACTTCAAAAATATTCTTGCTTCGTGGCTTGATAGCCTGATAGGCAAGGTACAAAAGATATAAGGTTCCTATTGTTTTAAGCACAGTATAAGCAAGCGGAACGGCCAATAAAACGGCCGTTAATCCGAAAGATACCATAATGATATGAAATAAGAAGCCACATACAACTCCGGCCAGCGAAATAAATCCGGATTTCCTTCCCTGGGTGATTGATTTGGAGATCAAATAGATCATATTAGGCCCGGGGCTGATCACTAAAACAAGTGCAGCTAGTATAAAGAACAAAAGCTCTTGGAATGGAATCATAGTTATAAGATATTAAATTAATACGAATACAAATTTCCCGTTAATGAAAATAACTGGCAATAGAGAATAGGACATTGGCTATAAATTATTTTCTTTTAAAAGTTTTCCGTTTGGGATGATGCGTGGATTTATTTTTAAAACACTGATCGTGCTGGCTATCATAGCTTTGTGAAATGAGCTAAAATGAATAAGCTCATTAATTATACTATAAATCTTTGTATATTCGATAACAGATATTTAAAACAAAATACATTTTGATAATACATATTCTGAAGGCGTATTGATCATGAATAACATTAAAAAGAAAATAATGTGGCAGTACTATATAATTCTTGGAGCGGGAGTAATTCTGCTTATTATGGGTATTTTTAGTTTAAGAGATACTCTTTTATTTTTGAAGAAATCAGAGAAGACAACAGCAACAGTAACCTCTTTAAGAATGATTGAATCTGATGGAGAGGCGTATTTGCCACTCTTTACTTACCGGGCAAAGGATAATGTTGAATATACCTATGGATTATCTGAAGGAAGCAATCCTCCAGCCTGGTCGATCGGAGACACAGAAACAATTATCTATGATCCGGCAGAGCCCTCTAATGCAAGATTGTATACTTATTTCAGGGTCTTTGCCTGGGCCATAGTATTCATTTCTATTGCGCTGCCGCTCCTGGTGATAGGCGGAGGGTATTTTATAGCCCAACAGTTTTTAAAATAAAACTTCGTTTAAATATTTATTTTACTTTTTCAAGAAGATATAATTTCGCTCCGGAAAATGCCAGTTTAGGCATCAGATTGCCTTCAAGAACCATTGTTTTACTATTCACATCAATCACTGATATATAATTATTGGAATTGTATTCTATATAATTTTCCTTCTCTTTGGTAATGGGGTTTTTCCCAAATTCTAAAGAATACTTTACCCAGTCTTCCTTATCAGAACTGCAGTGTACGGGCTTAAACTTAGATTTTTTAGCCTTGAAAATAATCTGATCAAAACTATCCGTGCAATCCGAAGTAAAAGAAGCTTCCGGATTCTGATCCTTTGAAAAATCTTCAAAAGAACCACGGTAAGCACCTACAACTTTCCAGGTGCCATCCAGGCGGTCTTCATCTATTTTTCCTTTGGCTTTGCTTACGGCCCAGCTGATTCCGTTTACGGTTCCTTTTACTGCCTTATAGCTTAAGTTTACTGCTCCCGATACTACTTTAGTAGCAGTTCTTACTACGCAGGAATTGAGAACAAGAATCGCCGAAGCCAGCAACATCATTTTTTTCATTTTGTCAAGCTTTTTAGACTGCGAAGATAATGCTTTTGAAAAAATTACCTGGCTGCCGGAATAGGAAAGTCTTTGTTAATCCTCTTTATCCTTAATGCCATGCAGGATTTCACCCCCTTGCAGAGAAATTTTTATAGCCTGATTACTATAAATTCTCATTTTATTTTCATAATCAGAAACAGCAATTGAAATACACATATTATTCACCAGATTTTCTGTTAAAAGTGCTGCATCCATAAATGCTGTGTTCGCTCCTACACCGCCTGCAGGACTCATGGTATGAACGGCATCTCCCAAAGCCGTAATATTTCCGGATTCCCATTTTTCTTTAGGCAGCGATGAGCGGATAGGATTGATAGATAATGAAGCTTTGTCAGCATAATCAAACAATGCCTTA
Source organism: Chryseobacterium sp. Tr-659 (assembly GCF_011752975.1). GTDB lineage: Bacteria > Bacteroidota > Bacteroidia > Flavobacteriales > Weeksellaceae > Chryseobacterium. The sequence continues at coordinate 947,963 of NZ_VWWP01000001.1, forward strand.
AGCTGAGGATGCCATTCATGAGTAAGTTTACGCACGCACTCAAAGATTTCCTCTATTGAATAACTGTAAACATCAGATTCTGCCAGCCCGAAAGCTTGTGGATCACCAATAAATGCCCAATAGAAATAATTAGAAATAGGACTCAGCAGATTCCAGGAGTTGCCCTTTTTTGAAAAATCGAAAACCATAGAGTCCGTAATCAGAGAAAACCGGTCTCCAATAATAACAGACGTCCCTTTCTGTAACTCGCAGGAAATAGATCTCAACGCTTCAGGAGTATAAAAAGTTCTTCCATAAATGGTAATATTCCCGGTATTGATTTTGGTGTCTTTGCAGTATTCTTTCCCTATTTTAGAGTGAACACCATCGGCAGCCACCACAAGATCTGTGAGATGAGTTGTTCCGTCAGCAAATGAAAGTTCCCATTCACCACTTTCCAATTCTTGCCAGCTAATAAGTTCTTTTCCAAAGCAGATATGCTCTTCCAATCCCTGCAGTAAAATCTCACGTAAGGTTAACCGGTTAGGCTTCAGATCGGGCATTTCTTTTACACCGTCACTCCAGGATTCTACCAATTCGTTTTTTGAGATGTCAAGCTGTGGTGTCAAGACATTCATGCCGCTGTAACTTGCAGCACAGGTTTCAAGGAAAAGATGGTACAAATGATGGGGAAGACATTGTTGCAGTGCTTTTCTGCCTGGTTCATTTATTCTGATCCTATATCCTTGCGAACGGGTATTGATTGCCAGATCTTTTTCAAAGACTGTAAAATGTATCCCGTTTTTCTTTAATCCCTGAGCAAGGCAAAGACCTCCTAATCCTGCTCCTATAATAGTGATTCGTTTGTTTTTGTGCTGTTGTACCATAATTATTGATCATCAATCCTGTTATTTGTTTTTTATGATTGATGGGTACAAAGTTAGAGCGCAGAAGCGGGATTTAGAAGAGTTGTTTAATGGTGATGATGGGATAAATCATGGTTTGTTGGCTCTGAATTGGAGTGCTGTCATTCCTGTCCCTTTTTTAAAAAAGCGTGAAAAATAAACAGGATCATCGTAGCCCAGTTCAAAAGCGATCTGTTTCACATCCATGGAGGTATAAACCAAAAGCCGTCTGGCTTCCCATAAGACTTTCTGCTGAATCCAGAAGCTGGCAGGAAATCCTGTAACCTCTTTTACCGCTTCATTTAAATATAGCGGAGTAATGCTGAGAAGTTTCGCGTATTGCTGTACTTGTCTGGTTCTTTGGAAATGTTCTGAAATAAGTTGTTTAAACCGGCTGGTGATGGAATATTTTTGGCTGGTATGCTGAAGATGAGTTACCGGGGTTTCTGAAATTCTGGAAACTATTATTCCCACCGCGGATTCTGCTAAAGAGTGCTCAATAGAAAGATCTTTCAATGTTATATCATTTGCTGTTTTTTCAAGCAGAGGAGGAAGATCAAAGATGAAATCATTTTCAGAAACCGGAACAGACTGATGAAGCCACTGATGCAAATCAAGGATTTCCCGGTAAGACTCCCGAACAAATCCTGCTTCTACAAATAAAAACCATCCTTCATTGTCTTGCTGATAAATATACTGATGAATTTGTCCGGGACCTGCAAAGCATAAAGAAGGACCTTTCAGCTCAATGATTTTAAAGTCTATTTCCATAACAAATTTCCCTTTTTGCTGTAGAATAAACATATAATGATCATCTCTGTGAGCTTCTGTCTGTTTCTCATGAAAAACGGATAATGGCATTAGCCGGACAGCTGAATTTTCCAGTTGATTGTGGTGAGATGGGATTACCTTGTTCATTTCATAAGTTCTAGACTTTACGAAGATACATGATAAATGGTGATTTTAGCATCATCTATAAATTCATATCAGAACAGGCTTTTAGCCTTTTTATCAATAATACAGCCAAGTACAGATAGCGCTGATCATCTTTTAGTTCCCGTTAAAATATTGTTTAAGGTCAGAGATATTTTTTATATGCAGATCATCAGCCTGTTCTCTTCGCATCATTAGTGCATAGGCATTATTGAATCCTAAAGGTTTCAGCCATTGAATTCCATAGTGTTTTTGAAACTCTGAATTGACATATTGATAGGTTTGATCCGGACTTTGACTCACATTCTTAATGGTTTGCGGTGTAGGTTGTAATAAGACGAGAAGTCCGGTGCCTGTATATTCAGGATAAAAATCAATCGCATCATTCATTAAAGCGTCGAAACAGATTTTCGTTCCTCCCAGACCGGTTTTTGTTTCCACTTTATAATCGGTATAACCCTCAATGAGTATCTTATAAATCTCTGCAAGAATATACTGCTCACCAAAAATCTTTGAGCCGATTCGTAAGGTTCCTGAATTTCCTTTTCTGGGATTTTTAAACAGGTTATTTTTGATTAAAAAATCCTTTGCGATCTTTTCCGGGACCTGGTTGAGGTAATCAGATCTGTAATTCAGATCCGTCATAATAGAATCATTGAACTTTCCTGCTAATAGATTTAACGTTTTTTCCAGTTCCGGAAACTTTTCAAGTGTTTTGGTCTTAATGATGGGTGCCGCAAAATAGGGTGGGAATATTTTTTTATCATCCTTCAGCACATACAGATCAAAAGCTTTGATCCTTCCATCGGTGGAATATCCGCTAATGAGATCCAGCTCTTTTTCATAAGCTGCTTTATACATAATAGCATCATTTACCACCAGTGGGTTCACATTAAGCCTGTATACAGAGCGCAAACCGATATCACCATCCTGTCTTCCCATAAACTCAGGGGTAAAGCCTGCTTTGATGGTCTTATGTGAAAGAGAAGTTACTGCATAATATATTCCTGCCAGAATAATAAAGGCCGGAAATAGATAGATCAATTTTCGAAGCAGCCGGTATCCTGATTTTTGTATGACGGCTATTAGCTGATCCAGTACAATAGCAAGCAGCGCTGCCGGAATAGCTCCTGCCAGAATCATATTCGTATTATTGAGTGAAATACCCCCAAAAATAAATTCTCCTAAACCCCCTGCTGCAACAAATGAGGCCAAAGTAGCCACTCCTATATTAATAACTGCAGCTGTTCTTATACCGGCAATGATAACTGGCATGGCTAAAGGCAGCTTTACTTTAAAAAGAAGCTGGTTTCTGTTCATTCCCATTGCTGTGGCAGCCTCAATAACTGCCGGATCTACCCCTGTAATTCCGGTATACGTATTTCTGATAATGGGTAAAAGAGCATAGATCAGCAATGCTGCAATAGCAGGTTGGGGACCGATTCCAAAAGCAGGGATCATAAATCCCAGCAAAGCAATACTGGGGATAGTCTGTAAAATTCCTGCTGTACCCAATACCGGACCGGAAAGTTTCTTTTTCCCCGCTATGAGTATTCCTAAAGGAACTCCCACAATAATCGCCAGAAACAAAGAAAAAAGAGTAAGCCCAAGATGCTGAATGATCTGGGTAATTAACTTCTCATGCTGTTCTGTTATAAACTGCCAAAGACTTTGCGCCATCATATCATCTGTAGTTTTCTATACTCATTAAAGGCTCTGATCAGTTTTTCATCTGTTTCACTATTGTTCCGATTCAGGCTTAATCTCTGTAAAATATTCCATACACTGGAGTTTTTTGTATCAGCGAATTCATAATAATAACTTTCCGGAGTAAGAAATGGATGGATGTCCTGGAAGGTAGTGACTTTGTATTCCAGTAGAAGCCTGCTCTCGGCAAAAAAATCACGAACAAAATCATTCTTAGGGTGATAAAGCATTTCTTTGGGAGTGCCGGTCTGTATAATTTTTCCCTGATCCATCAGGCATATACGATGTCCCAATTCAAAAGCTTCCTGTACATCATGGGTAACCAGTATAATGGTTTTGTTTTGAAGTTCTTCTAAAGATTTAAATTCTGAATGAATATCTGCTTTAGTAATGTTATCAAGAGCACCAAAAGGTTCGTCCATCAGTAAAACAGGAGTGTCGGCAATCAAAGCTCTTGCAATGCCTACCCGTTGCTGTTGTCCGCCGCTTAATTCATGAGGATATCGTGAAAGGATATCTTCGGTAAGGTGAAGTTTATCCATAAGTTCATAAGTCCTTTTTTCTGTCTTTTTTCTGTTCCATTTTAGCAATTCGGGAACCACTGCAATATTTTGCTGAATGGTGTAATGAGGAAACAAACCGGAATGCTGCATTACAAAACCTATACCCATTCTCAGCTCTTCCACTTTCCGGTTACGGATGTTTTCTCCGTTGATGAAAATACTTCCGGAATCTGCTTCTACAAGACGGTTAATCATCTTAAGTGTTGTTGTTTTACCGCAGCCGCTAGTTCCTAAAAGCACAAAGATTTCCTGATCATTGGCCTGGAATGAAATATGATCTACTGCTTTTTTTCCGTTAAAGCTTTTGGAGACTGCTTTTACTGTAATCATAGGCAAAAATTATCGGGCAAGCCGGATTCCTGTAAACTGCCATTTTAAACCGGCCTGAAAGAAGTTACGGTAAGTATTTCTGCTGTGTCCCGGAGGAGTAGCTTCTGAAGCACCTCGTAAAACCATTTGATTAACCATAAATTTTCCATTGTACTCACCTACAGCACCTGCTTCTTTTTTAAAATGAGGGTAGGGGAGATAAGCGGAATTCGTCCATTCCCAGCGGGTTCCCCAATCAAAATAGAGGGAAGCTATTTCCCATTCTGCTTCTGTGGGGAGACGCATTCCTTTCCAGGAGGCAAAAGCAGATGCTTCATAGAAACTGATATGACATACGGGAGCATAAGGTTCTATTTCTTGCAACCCGTTTAAAGTATAATTCCACCATTTACCATCAATAGAATGCCAGTATAGCGGAGATTGTACATTATGTTGTTTTACCCAATCCCATCCTTCCGCATGCCAGTGTCTGAAATCTGTATATCCTCCGGAATCCATAAATTCTAAATATTCACGATTCGTTACAAGCTGGCTGGCAATTTCAAAGTCTGCAAGATATACTTTATGTCTTCCCAATTCATTATCAAAACAAAACCCTTCACCCTTAAAACCAATTTCATAAATTCCTTCAGAAAAACGGAGCATCTGAGCATCTCCGGATTCCTTTTGTTTGTTCTTTTCTTTTGAATAGGCTGGAAAAAGCGGATTATGCCCTAAAATATATTTGATATCGGTAATTAATAATTCCTGATGCTGCTGCTCATGATTAAGACCCAGTTCCAGAAGTGGTTCAACAGCTTCATTCATGAATTCGCTTTGAAGGAAATTTCTCATCTGTTCATCTACGTATTTTCTATAGAGGTAAATGTCCGAAACAGAAGGACGGCTGAGGTTTCCGCGGTCGGTACGGATCACGCGTGCGCCGATGGTTTCGTAGTAACTGTTAAAAACAAAATTGTACTGAGGATCAAAAACTTTATACCCGGGAAAATTAGGAATCAGAATAAATGTTTCAAAAAACCATGTGGTATGACCCAGATGCCATTTCGGCGGACTTACATCCACAATAGGCTGTACTACATAGTCCTCAATTTCCAGAGGAGCACAGATTTTTTCGGAATGACTTCGGATATCGATATATTTTTTCAGAATATTTTTTGTGAGCATTGATGGGGTCATGTCTTTTAGCTTTATGGAGTTATTGGATAATGAAAAGGATCATGATTTAATTTTCGATTATAAGATTTTTATTTCACCTTCCAGATGGAATCTACAAACCATTTTTTAGTATCTTTAATTTCTCCAGTGACTGTAAATCCGGATTTTTTACAGAGTTCTGCAATTTTTTCCATAGAGAATTTCTGCGAAACCTCCATATCGATACACTCATTTTCATCAAAGGAAATAGTTTCGCTACCAATGATTACGGATTGTTTTATTCTGCTTACCAGGAAACTTTTGCAAGCTCCGCTTATAGGATCGTAGTTCTGATAGTGCTGAAACTGGGAGATAGCAAAATTGGCGCCCAGCTCATTGTTAATGCGGGTCAGAAGATTGAGGTTAAAGGCCGCTGTAATCCCTTCTTTATCATTGTAGGCACTTAAAATGGTGTGTGGATTTTTTGTGAGATCAAAACCGATCAGTACACAATCTTCCGAAGACAGATTACTATTTAAAAGGAGACAGAAGTTTTCTGCTTCTTCCAAAGTCATATTTCCTATATTACTTCCTAAAAAGAGGACTACTTTTTTTCGGTTGGATAACAAAGCTGCTTTTTGGAGCATTTTAAAATAATCACCTTCCAGACAGGCAATTTTCATTTCCGGAAACTGACGGCTTAGCTTTTCATGGAGAATAGAAAGAATATTACCCGAAATATCAATGGGCATGTAGGTGAAATCAATCCCTTTTTCCGTTAAATGTTTAAGCAAATAAGTAGATTTCATAGCATCTCCGGCTCCTAATTCAATCAAATCAAAAGCTTCATTTTCTGCCATAAGCAGAGCTGCAAGCTCATCCGTTTTATTCTTAAAAATATCCAATTCACAGCGGGTCAGATAGTATTCAGGCATGGCCATGATTTTCTGGAAAAGATGATCTCCGGTTTTATCATAAAAGTATTTTGAAGGTAGCTTTTTAGGAGTACTTTGAAGTCCATTGATGATATCTGAACGGAAATGATCAACAGTATTTTTTTCAGTGTCTAACTGTAAATTCATACGTTTTATTTTGTGCGGTTTTTTAGATAGTAGGCAATGATTGTGTCTTTTACAACATGAAATTCCTATGCTTTTATCTAATTAAATATAAGCAATTTTACTTTCAACAGAATGATTTTTACAATTTTTTTACTAAATGTGGTATTTTTTAGTACATCAGAAATCCTCTTGGCTGATACAAAAAACGAGCATAGAAAAGAGTTATAGGTGGGTAGGTTATAGTTACATTAATTTTTATATCTATTGAACACCTTGAGCATCGTTCATTAGTTTATGTCCCGGATGTCAATAAAAAAACCACCGCTCTGCAGCAGTGGTTTTTTATTTTATTAGGAATTATTCTTTAAAATTTCCTTCAGATTTCAATTTATTTACCAAGGGGTTAGCATACATGGCTAAGAAATATTCTTTAGAAACTGGATCGGCGGGATCAATACGCATTTCAAGCCTGCGGACAAATAGCTGCTTTTCCTGTTCTGTGTATTGAGAGGAATAGGTGTCGGTATTATGAAGCAGGTCATAAGCTATAAACTTGGTAGGCCATAGCTTGTAATTACTGATAATAGAGTGATCAATAACCTGTGCGACAGCCTGCAGCTGTTTATTTTTGTTTTCAATAGTTGCTGCTATTTCATCCAGTTCTGTATCAATAACGTGTCCGGCATGCAGATGAATTCTTTTTTTCTGTCCCAATATTCCGCTGAGCATGGTGGTAAAGTCTTCATTTTTACCCTTAATATATTCCTCGTCTCTGTGTTGAGCCAGAAGCTGAGGCATTTTTAAAGAATCCGTAGGGTCATATTCATAAGAAATGGAGATAGGAACAATTTTCAAAGATTTAAAATAATCCGTCAGTGATTGGTCTCCGGCTGCCATCGCAAGCATTTTCAAAACACCTTGCTGGGTAGAATCATTACCGTCTTTTGTACGGCCTTCACGCTGAGCAATCCATACAGATCGGTTTTCCTGATGCAGCTGCTCTTCAATATATTCAGACATTATCTGTGAACTTTTAAGCTGATCACGAAGCGATAATCCTCTTTGTACTAAAAAATTACGGTTTAATTTGGCCAGTACGTTGAGGAAATTTCTGCGGACAAGATTATCACCAATGGCTGAAGCCGTCATAATATGGCCGCTTTCGAGCAGAACCAGATTAAGGAGTGAAGTATCCAGCACGATATCCCTGTGATTCGAAATGAAAAGATAGGATGTATTTTTATCCAATTGGTCAAAGCCGGAAGTGGTTAATCCCTCAGAACTTTTCGCAAGGATCTGACGAATGGTATATGCCACAAAATGATGCTGAAAATCACTAATGGAATGAACATTTTTAAACTTTTCCAGCCAAACTTGTTCATCCGTATCAGGAAAAGTGAAATTCATCAGTGCTTTCATCATGGGATCACGGGCAATACTTTCTAATTTTCCATTTACTTCGTGATCATAGAAATACCGGATTTCATCAAACTTCGACATGCGATTATTTAAAAAATTAAAACTTTTTGCAAAAGAACGAAAATTTATTTGGGGATAGGGTATAATAGATGTTAAAGTATTATGAAAGACGTAGGAGTTCGAGGTTGATGGAATTGTTATGCCTTAATCTGGTGCAGAATTTCAATAGAAATAGGTTTTTAACTAAGACCTATTTTACAACGCTATGTTCGCAAAGGCGTTATACTAAGCAAAGATATTAGAGAATCGAATAAATAATAAGGTATTAATAATCTGTGTAATCAGTAAAATCAGCGAGAAAAAGAACTGGCTTTAGCCTAAAGTTAAATGTGCTATCTGGATTCCTACGGAATGACAGACTATGAGGATAGCTAAGGATTGAACGGTATTATAGGCAATTAATCAATACACATCATATACACGTTAACCTTGTCATTCCGTAGGAATCTACGCTCCTGCTTTTATGATGAAGCGTTTATATTTTGGTGTACTGCAGAAATTTAGTGGAAGCGGGTCTTCCTTAAACTTGAATACATTATTTAGATTTCTCCGGAATGACAATAATAGGCGGATAAACTTTGGAAATAATAATCTGTGTAATCAGTAAAATCAGCGAGAAAAAGAACTGGCTTTAACCTAAAGTTAAATGTGCTATCTGGATTTCTACGGAATGACAGACTATGAGGATAGCTAAGGATTGAACGGTATTATAGGCAATTAATCAATACCCATCACATACACGTTAACCTTGTCATTCCGTAGGAATCTACGCTCCTGCTTTTATGATGAAGCGTTTATATTTTGGTGTACTGCAGAAATTTAGTGGAAGCGGGTCTTCCTTAAACTTGAATACATTATTTAGATTTCTCCGGAATGACAATAATAGGCGGATAAACTTTGGAAATAATAATCTGTGTAATCAGTAAAATCAGCGAGAAAAAGAACTGGCTTTAACCTAAAGTTAAATGTGCTATCTGGATTTCTACGGAATGACAGACTATGAGGATAGCTAAGGATTGAACGGTATTATAGGCAATTAATCAATACCCATCACATACACGTTAACCTTGTCATTCCGTAGGAATCTACGCTCCTGCTTTTATGATGAAGCGTTTATAT
>NZ_VWWP01000020.1 GCF_011752975.1 Chryseobacterium sp. Tr-659
GTTAACGCTCGCCAGTAGCGGGCTGGTGTTTACCAGTCTGGTGTTGCTGGGCGGCGGAACCGCGCTGATGGATGTGGTGGTTTATGTCGAAGGAGCAGCGTTTGAGCGGCGCATCGGCAAGTCAATCATGACAATCATTCACGGCTTCTTCAGTTTCGGCACGCTGATCGGCGCACTGGCGGGGCTGGCCATGACCGCAGCCGATATCAGCACCCACTGGCACTTTAGCGTGGTGCTGCTGGTTAACCTGCTGATTGCCGCCCTGGCGCTGCGCCATCTGCCCGCCACCAGCGACAGCGAACGCAGCGAACAGCCGCATCATGGCGGCTTTCTGGCCCAGGTTGGACGTGAACTGCGTGACCGCCAGCTGCTGGTGCTCGGCGTGGTGATTCTGGCGATGGCGCTGGCGGAAGGCTCGGCTAACGACTGGCTGCCGTTACTGATGATCGACGGCCATAACCTCAATCATACCCAAAGCACGCTGGTCTACGCGGGCTTCACCGCTGGCATGACGCTGGGGCGCTTTCTCGGTGGGCTGGTGGTTGATCGTCTGGGTCGCGTCTGGGTACTGCGCGCCAGCGCTTTCTCCGCCGCGCTGGGGCTGACGCTGGTGATTTTCTCCGATAACCCATGGCTGGCGGCGGCGGCCGTGCTGTTCTGGGGCGTCGGCGCGTCGCTCGGCTTCCCGCTAACGGTCTCGGCGGCGGGCGATGGTCATAACAGCGCGGTGCGCGTCACGATTGCCGCCACGCTGGGTTATCTGGCGTTTCTGGTCGGCCCGCCCGGACTGGGCTTTATCGGCGAACATGCCGGATTGCGTATGGCGATGTTGCCGGTACTGATCATGGTACTGCTGGCGCTGGTGTGCGCCGGTGCGGCTGGCCGCCCGCGTCAGGCAAAAACACCGGCGGAACAATAAATCCCAGGGCACGCGCCAGCTGCCCTGCCAGCCATCCGCAGTGGCCTCAAAACGCGCGCGCTGATGGGGCTCGCGGCTGACATCCAGCCACTCCACGCTGTGCAAGGTGATCTGCACCAGCGCAAAGTGCTCGTCGGGCCCGGTGCCCGCCTTTT
>NZ_VWWP01000021.1 GCF_011752975.1 Chryseobacterium sp. Tr-659
TATCTATTATCTGAAATCTGTAAGTCTAACAGACAGTCTCGTAGCTCAGCTGGTTAGAGCGCTACACTGATAATGTAGAGGTCGGCAGTTCGAGCCTGCCCGAGACTACTAATTAAAAAGACGGGAAGATAAAAGATATGAGACATGAGACATTTAAGTCTGTGCTCTTTGATCTGGCATCTGAAGTCTACTAGAGGGGGAATTAGCTCAGCTGGCTAGAGCGCCTGCCTTGCACGCAGGAGGTCAAGGGTTCGACTCCCTTATTCTCCACAGTTTTGGAAGTTTGATTTAAAAGTTACGATTGGAGCCAAAAACAACAATTGTTTATCAGACGGAAAAGAAGACATTAAGATCATTGACATTAACGGTAAAGACATCACAAAGAGAAAACCGAGCGCATAAAGCGCTTGAGTAACCAAAAATAGGAAAGAAATCGTTAAGGGCGTATGGCGGATGCCTAGGCTTTCAGAGGCGACGAAGGACGTGGTAAGCTGCGAAAAGCTGCGGGGATTGGCACACACGAATTGATCCGCAGATGTCCGAATGGGGCAACCCGGCATGTTGAAGACATGTCACCTCTTAGGAGGAGCAAACCCGGAGAACTGAAACATCTAAGTACCCGGAGGAAAAGAAATCGAAGAGATTCCGTAAGTAGTGGCGAGCGAAAGCGGATTAGCCCAAAAGTCTTTATATGTTTAGAGGAATGTTTTGGAAAGAACAATCAAAGAAGGTGACAATCCTGTACTCGAAAGGCATATTAAGATGATAAATGAGTAGGGCGGGACACGTGAAATCCTGTCTGAATATGGGGGGACCATCCTCCAAGGCTAAATACTCCTGAAAGACCGATAGTGAACAAGTACTGTGAAGGAAAGGTGAAAAGCACTTCGAATAGAAGGGTGAAATAGAACCTGAAACCGTACGCCTACAAGCGGTCGGAGCAGCAT
>NZ_VWWP01000022.1 GCF_011752975.1 Chryseobacterium sp. Tr-659
CGGTTTTACCGGTCTCTTCACGCCTGGTCAGCAGGTTTTTGTCGTCGTTCGCCCAGTCAGCCATCATACCGGAAGAGAATTCACCCGAGATGATGTCATCCATGTGCTTCTGGAACAGCGGGGCCATGATGGTTTTCAGCTGCTCAGACAGCGCGTAAGCGCGGATTTTTGCCGGATTAGACAGACGATCCATCATCAGCGTGATGCCGCCGAACTTCAGCGATTCGGTGATGGTTTCCCAGCCGAACTGAATCAGTTTCTCGGTGTACGCCGCGTCGTGACCTTCGGCCACCAGCTTGTCGAAGCACAGCAGTGAACCGGCCTGCAGCATACCGCACAGAATGGTCTGCTCGCCCATCAGGTCTGATTTGACTTCTGCCACGAAAGACGATTCCAGCACGCCTGCACGGTCGCCGCCGGTGGCTGCAGCCCAGGCTTTGGCAATCGCCATGCCTTCGCCTTTTGGATCGTTTTCCGGGTGAACAGCGATCAGCGTTGGAACGCCGAAGCCACGTTTGTACTCTTCACGTACTTCGGTACCCGGGCACTTCGGTGCCACCATCACCACGGTGATGTCTTTACGGATGGTCTCGCCCACTTCGACGATGTTGAAACCGTGAGAGTAACCCAGCGCGGCACCGTCTTTCATCAGCGGCTGAACGGCCTGCACAACGGCAGAGTGCTGCTTGTCCGGCGTCAGGTTAACCACCAGATCCGCCTGCGGGATCAGCTCTTCGTAAGTACCCACTTTAAAACCGTTTTCGGTGGCTTTACGGAACGACGCACGCTTCTCAGCGATGGCTTCAGCGCGCAGTGCGTAAGACACATCGAGGCCAGAATCACGCATGTTCAGACCCTGGTTCAGGCCCTGCGCGCCGCAGCCGACGATGACCACTTTCTTACCTTTCAGGAAGCTAGCGCCATCCGCGAATTCATCGCG
>NZ_VWWP01000023.1 GCF_011752975.1 Chryseobacterium sp. Tr-659
ACTTTTATTTGATAAAAAGTTAAAGTTTTTTTTCGCCTGTTTCTTAAAGTAGACTCATGTTTTTGCTTATTTAAAAGCCTCTTCTGCGCTTACTGATAATCTCTCGTTTTCAGTGGGGCAAAGATAACAACTTATTAACACGCAAAACAAACTTATTTAACATAAAGTTTACATGAATATGCTAATTGTTGGTAAGTATATGAATTAACACATTGGTATATTTATAGTTATGACATCTTCTATACTTATCCACAATATGGATATACAACCATGAATAAACTATACATCGTTATTGTGTATACAAAATTCGAGATATAATTTTATAATATTATGGATTCTTGAAAGTAATACTTAGGTGATTTTTGAAACAAATCTGTTGGAAATAATATAATTCTATAAATGGTACTAAAATAAATAGTGAATGACAGAAAATATTTGGAACAAATCATTACCAAAAGATTCTTAACAGCAATATTATTCTAAGCTGACAAAGAACTAAATGGATCGTATAAAATGATAGAAATTAAAGATGACTAACCGATTCTAATCTTCTTTTGTTAATCTCTCTCATTTTTTTATCATGAGTATGAGTAATGGGCAATGAGTAATAAGCAACCTTTACTGGTAATGAGTATTTGTATGATATGATCGATCGTTTGCTTTACTCCTCAGTCTTTGTCATTCCGCAGGAATCTCAATAACGTTATCTATAAATATTATCTTACCAGTGTTTAGGGTACAATTTAAAATAAGAAGTATTCTATTTCTTATTATTGTTGAGATCCTTACAGGATGACAAATACGGTAAGACAAACAAAAGTAATGATACTAAGCAACATATATATGATAAAAAGGATATGAATAAAAAAGTGGTTTCTAATGAACCACAAACATTTGTATGATATAGTCGTTTG
>NZ_VWWP01000024.1 GCF_011752975.1 Chryseobacterium sp. Tr-659
TTTCTGGCTCAGCACGCCGGGCAGGATCATCAGCAGCACCGCCACCGGCGCGATCCACGCCAGCTGCGGCGCGATGATCGCCATCACCAGCATAAACAGCAGGAAGAATGGCATATCGACGATCGCCGTCACCGTGGTCGACGTCACCATTTCGCGCACCGCTTCCAGCTCGCGCAGCTGCGAGATAAAGGTGCCGGTCGATCGCGGTACCGCGCTGTTACGCAGCCGCAGCGCGTGGCCGAACACACGGTCGGAGACGCGCATATCGGCGCGCTTGCCGAGCAGATCGGTGACGTGATCGCGACCGACGCGCAGAATATAGGTGAACACCACCGAGAGAATCACCCCGATATACAGCACGTACAGCGTGGGGTACGACTGCGCCGGGATCACCCGATCGTACACCTGCATCGAGAAGATGATGCCGACCAGCGCCAGCAGATTGATCAGGAACGATCCCAGCATCACGTAGCCGTAAGGACGCATGTCGTGCAGCACCAGACGGCGCAGCCAGTCGGGCCTGACCGTGGCGAGATAGCGATCGACACGGCTATCTTTGGCGGCCGTCACCGGACGCAGCGCCGCGGCGTAACGGATCTGCGGCAGCAGCGTGTTCAGCACGATCGGCGCCGGTTGTTCATCGCCGGCCAGGTGCACGCGCACCGTGTAATCGCCATCAAAGCTGGTGATGACGCCGACCTGGCCGTCGCTCAGTTCCACCGCCAGCGGCAAGCGCCAGCTGCTGATCTCCCACTGATGCTCTTCATACAGCTGCAGCGACAGTCCGGCCTGACGCGCCAGATGGCGCAGCGCTTTATCACGTGACTGTTTGCCCTGCCATTCGCTGGCAGCCATGATCATGCCCGGCGAGCACGGCAGGCGATAATGGGTCGCGATGAGAAT
>NZ_VWWP01000025.1 GCF_011752975.1 Chryseobacterium sp. Tr-659
GTTTTCAGTGGGGCAAAGATAACAACTTATTAACACGCAAAACAAACTTATTTAACATAAAGTTTACATGAATATGCTAATTGTTGGTAAGTATATGAATTAACACATTGGTATATTTATAGTTATGGCATCTTGTATACTTATCCACAATGTGGGTATACAACCATGAATAAGCTATACATCGTTATTGTGTATACAAAATTCGAGATATAATTTTATAATATTATGGATTCTTGAAAGTAATACTTAGGTGATTTTTGAAATAAATCTGTTGGAAATAATATAATTCTATAAATGGTACTAAGATAAATAGTGAATGACAGAAAATATTTGGAACAAATCATTATTAAAAGATTCTTAACAGCAATATTATTCTAGGCTGACAAAGAACTAAATGGAGAGTATAAAATGATAGAAATTAAAGATGACTAACCGATTCTAATCTTCTTTTGCTAATCTCTCTCATTTTTATCATGAGTATGAGTAATGGGTAATGAGTAATAAGCAACCTTTACTGGTAATGAGTATTTGTATGATATGATCGATCGTTTGCTTTACTCCTCAGTCTTTGTCACTCCGTAAGAATCTAGCCAGCGCTATCCATAAATATTGTCTCATCAATGTTTAATATATGATTTAAAATAAGAAGTATTCTATTTCTTATTATTGCTTAGCACCCTTCGGGATGACAAAGTGGGAATGGTAAACGGTAATAAGATAAGAAAGAAAGAAAGAGATAAGAGGCAAGATACAAGAGGTAAGATATAAAAAGAGAGTAAATACTGATGTAGAATACAAAAAAGATAAAAAGTGGAATACAAAAACAGTAAAAAGTATAAACCAAAAAAAAGTCTCATGCAATATGCATGAGACTTTTAAAAATAAAATA
>NZ_VWWP01000026.1 GCF_011752975.1 Chryseobacterium sp. Tr-659
CTTGGAGTTCTTTGCCGTTGTATTTGTACTTATAAGAAGGATTTCCCGCCAAAGGATTATATCCCTCATGTTTCAATCCGAATGGATAGTAATTGTTTTCCTCTAGAACTTCTATTCCGCTTCCATTATGGAAATAGCTTAATCTTACGTTTCCTAAATGGTCTGTATAGTTGTAAATATACTTATTATTTTCAAAATTAAAGTACCCTTCAGAGGTAGGAACAAATTTCAGGCTTCCTTCTGTATACTGGAAGCCATCCAGATAATCTGTGGCCAAGCCTGCGGTTCCATATTTTCTGATCTTCACCCCGTCGGAACGGTAGATGTAATTGGTAATTTTCGCATCCTGGGTAACCTGCCCCGGTAAATTCAAATAATTATACCTGATCGAGGAAATTCCTTTATCGGGATGAATCGTCATATTCCCGTTGTCATCATAGGTAATATCATTGCCTCCTATAGGATAGCCAGAGGGGTTCATATAAGCATCGGATACTTTATCCAACTTGTTTCCTGTGTAATTGTACACCAGGTTATCAATCACCAACGCTGTGGTACTTCCCGGAAGTATTCCCTGAGTTCTTATCAGGTTCAGGATGTTTCCGTTCAGATCATAGGCGAAAAGTTCATTGTACTCCTGAGCGGAAGGATTGCTGTCTTTCTGGTAAAAGCCTGCGGTAAGCCTGTTCAGATTATCATACACATAACCGTATCTTCTCAGATTGTCATTGGTAACTGTGGATGTTTTCCAATCGATCT
>NZ_VWWP01000027.1 GCF_011752975.1 Chryseobacterium sp. Tr-659
CCTTCCGGAGTTATGAGCACATAATGCGGCTGTGAATTATTGTTGAAATTCACCTGCTGGAATAAGCTCCATCTGTCTCCGATTGTTTTTACCTTTTTGATCTGTCCTTCCCCAAGGTCAATTTTTGTTTTCTGTTCCTCGGGAAGCTCTTCCTTGTCATCTACATATAAAGAAGCCAGTACAACATCATTCTGTAAAATCGGTAAAATGTCCGGTTCACTCCATACAAACTCTTCCATTTTTCTGCAGTTTTCACAGCCATATCCTGTGAAGTCGATCAAGATGGGTTTCTTTTCCTTTTTAGCAATCTCTACCGCTTTGAAGAAGTCGTGTTCCGGGTGCATTCCTAAAATTCCGTCTTTCTCATCATGGAAGTAGCTTACATTAAGAGGAGGAAGAATTCCGCTTAACAATTGAAGTTTCGGTCGATCAGACGGGATCAGCCCTTGGATCAGATATACCACAAACCCTATTCCCAATACCCCGAGAACCTTTCTGGTGATAGAAATTTTCGGTTTCTTATCATCATGCGGGAATCTGATGAATCCTAATAAATACAAAGCCAATCCTAAAGCGATAATGATCCATATGGCGATGAACAGTTCCCTTTTCAGGAAGAATGTTTTCGAAACCAGATCCGCTTTAGACAAGAACTTGAGAGCCAGAGCCAGTTCCACAAACCCTAAAACCAC
>NZ_VWWP01000028.1 GCF_011752975.1 Chryseobacterium sp. Tr-659
AAATACGGTAAGACAAACAAAAGTAATGATACTAAGCAACATATATATGATAAAAAGGATATGAATAAAAAAGTGGTTTCTAATGAACCACAAACATTTGTATGATATAGTCGTTTGCTTTACTCCCCAGTATTTGTCATACTGCAGGAATCTAGCCAGCGTTATCTATAAATATTATCTTATCAATGTTTAATATATGATTTAAAATAAGAAGCTTTCTATTTTTCCTTATTGTTGAGATCCTGACAGGATGACAAATACGGTAAGACAAACAAAAGTAATGATACGAAGCAACATATATATGATAAAAAGGATATGAATAAAAAAGTGGTTTCTAATGAAC
>NZ_VWWP01000029.1 GCF_011752975.1 Chryseobacterium sp. Tr-659
TTCCCGTCTTTTTAATTAGTAGTCTCGGGCAGGCTCGAACTGCCGACCTCTACATTATCAGTGTAGCGCTCTAACCAGCTGAGCTACGAGACTGTCTGTTAGACTTACAGATTTCAGATAATAGATACCAGATTTAACTGACCCTCTTTTCTTAATCCTTGTCTCTCTCAATCCCTTTACTAATTTCTAGTGGGTTTTGTATTTTTATATATCAACCAAACAAAAAACTAAAGCTTGAACTTTAAGTAAGTTCTGTATCTTGCGATACTT
>NZ_VWWP01000002.1 GCF_011752975.1 Chryseobacterium sp. Tr-659
CCCATTATTGTCATTCCGTAGGAATCTAAATAACGTATTCAAGTTTAGGTAAGACCCGCTTCCACTAAATTTCTGCAGCAGACCAAAATATAAACGCTTCATCATAAAAGCAGGAGCTTAGATTCCTGCGGAATGATAAGGTTAGTATGTATGTGATGTGTATTGATTAATTGCCTATAATACCGTTCAATCCTTAGCTATCCTCATAGTCTGTCATTTCTGGGCTCCAGATAGCGGATTTAAGTTTAGGCTAAAGCCCGTTCCTGTTGAGTATCTTTTCTCGCGGATTTTTCTGATTATGCAGATTATTATTTCAAGTTTATCCACCCATTATTGTCATTCCGTAGGAATCTAAATAATGTATTCAAGTTTAGGTAAGACCCGCTTCCACTAAATTTCTGCAGCAGACCAAAATATAAACGCATCATAAAAGCAGGAGCTTAGATTCCTGCGGAATGATAAGGTTATTATGTATGTGATGTGTACTGATTAATCGCCTATAATACGGTTCAATCCTTAGCTATCCCCATAGTTTGTCATTCCGTAGGAATCTAAACTTCAAAATTTGAAGTAAACTAGTGCAGATGATTTTCTGATCAAATACTCTAATATCCCTTTATTTGCTCATAAAATAACGGTGAAAAATGGTGTGTAAAAATTAGAATTAAATTTTTTTTTCAATTTTTTTGGTTTTTAATTAACAATTAAACGGTTTTGCCAAAACTTGGTTGTAAAGAGCTTTATATTTAAACGTATTTTAAACTTACTTTAAATTCACCGTTTTGTAGAATTATCTTTAAGGATTTTAACATTTTTTGCATTATATTTGTTATAAACATAAACCATGAAAAACAATTTATTGATTTTTACGTTTAGTTTTTTTGCTTTCCCCGCTTTTGGCTGGGCACAGTCTGCGCCGGATTTTAAAGAACTTCTGGATAGTGCAATGGTTCGGGATTCGAATCTTAAAATGCAGGTTACCCAAAATAAACTTACCGATCTCGACGAGCACAAGCTTAAAGACATCTTTCTTCCTACTTTGGAATTGAGCGGTAAAGCCGGCTATCTCAACGGAACAGCAAGACTAACATCGCCGGAAATAAATCTGGCTCCTTTTATCAATATTCCCGAGGGAGCGTTTAACAATAATTTCAATGTATCCGGATTTTCAGGTATTGCCAAGGCAGATGCTAAAATGCTTCTCTATTCCGGAGGTAAGGTTAAATACCTGAAGAAGGCTGTTGAAGAAAAGAAAAAATCTGAAGATATCCTTCTGGAAAAAACAAAAGATGAAGTGATTGCCGCGATTTCCAGAGCATATGATCAGCTGGCGTTAATCCATCAGTCTAAAAAAGTACTGGATGAAAGTAAGAAAAGACTTGATATCAACAAGAAAACAGCAGACAAAGCTTTAGGTTACGGCTTGATTACTCCTTATGATCACAAAAAAATTGAACTCGCTCAGGCTACCTTAAATGCTAAAGTAGTGGAATATGAGGGAAAGAAAGAACTATTGCTGACCCAGCTTTATATTTTAACGGGAATCAACAGAGAACGCCTCAGAATGATTGATCCGGTACTCTCTCCTGTAGAATTGCTGGAGGCAGAAAAAGGAATAGAGCAGAGAGCTGAAATTCGTGCCTTGGAACATGGAATTGCCGCTGCAGACTATAAGATCAAAGCAGAAAGAACATGGATGATTCCTAAAGTGCAGCTTATGGCTTCTGCATACTATATAGGATTGTACGGAAACAGAATCAAATCTTCCGAAAATATAATCCCAGCCGTACCCTTGTTGGGATATGAAGGTAAAAAGCTGGACTGGAGACCCAATAATATCAACGTATTTCCTTTGATTACAGCAGGTGTTGGCTTTAAATGGGAAATCTTTGACGGGAAAGAAGGAAAACATGCGGAAGAAACCGCTAAAGTGGGAAAAGAAGTCCTGCAGAACCAGAAAGATGATGCTTTGAAAAAACTGACGTTAAATCTGGCAAATAATCAGACCAATTATGATATTGCTTCTGCGCAAATCACTCTCAAAGCTAAAGAAAAAGAATTGGCTAAAAGTGCACTTGTACAAGCAGAAAAAGAGTTCAGATATGGAATGAGCAAATCTTCACAGCTTATTGATGCCGAAAACGATCTTGAAGCTGCCGAATTGGAATATCAGAATGCCATCTTCAACCAGAGAAGAGCGGGAATAGAACTGATGAGGTCTACCCAGGAGCTGGATATCACCAAATTTTATTTAATTCCTTAAAAATTTAAATGATGCATAAAAATATATCTATACTCTTCACTGCTCTGTTTTTGTTGGGGAGCTGCGGTAAAAAAGACGAAAAGGTGAAAGAACCTGAAGGGAAGACCAAAAAGGATGTAATCTCTTTTGCACCTAAGGTTACCGGAAGGATCTTAAAAATATACGTTTCCGAAGGTCAAACTGTGAAAAAAGGAGACACCCTTGCACAGCTTGATGTGCCGGAGGTTTCTGCAAAAATAGCCCAGGCCCAGGGAGCTGTAAGTGCGGCAATAGCACAGGAACAGATGGCCAAGAACGGAGCAACAGCCGATCAGATGAAGCAGCTTCAGGCTAAATATAAAGGATTGAAAGAACAGTACGAATTTGCTCAGAAATCTTATAAAAGAGCAAACAATATGTTCCGCGATAGTCTGATGTCTCCACAGGCTCATGATGAGGTATATGCAAAACTTCAAGGAGCGAAAGCACAGTATGATGCTGTAGTGGCAGAATTGGATGATGTAAAAAGAGGAACTCGTTTCGAAAAAGTGGAAATGGCTGCTGGGCAGGCATCTCAGGCTAAAGGAGCTTTGCAGGAAGCGAATGTTGCCTACTCCGAAAGATATGTGATTGCTACCAATGATATGGAAATAGAAACCATCAGCCTGAATCCGGGAGAACTGGCAACGGCCGGCTTTGCACTGTTCAACGGATATATCCCGGAAAGTACTTATTTCAGATTTACCGTTCCTGAAAGTGCCATTTCAAAATATAAAAAAGGACAGAACGTCAATATGCAGGTAGTTTATAACAAAGAAAACCTGGAAGGAAATATCGTTTACATCAAACAGCTGACCAGATATGCAGATATTACGACAGCCTATCCTGATTATCAGCTGCAGGACGCGATCTACGAGATCAAGGTAAAGCCAAACGATATGAATAAGGCGAAAAGTCTTTTAGTCAATGCCAATGTAATCCTGAAATAATATTAACAGGTCATAATGGATGAATTTCCGTTGTGTTCTTAAAAATATAAAAATAAACAGATGAAAGAATTTTTCCGTCTTTTAAAACGTGAGTTCAAACTTTTTATCGGCAATTCTACCTTAAGGACGGTGTTCTTTTTGGCACCGGTGTTCTATGCAACCTTGCTGGGGTTTGTTTACAAAAGCGGAAAAGTGGAAAATACACCTGTGCTGGTTATTGACAGGGATAATACGCCTCTTTCTAATCAATTAACGGAAATGCTTGATGACAATAAAAGCATCCGAATTATTAAATATTTGCAGGAGCCTTTGAGCATTAAAGATGAGGTAATTAGACATGAAGCCGCGGCCGTCGTAATCATTCCGTCCAGATTTGAAGGAGATATGCTTCAGAAGAAATATCCCGAACTGAATGTCTACATCAATACAGGAAACGTTCTGACGGCAAATTTTGCTTCGAAAGCCCTTCAGTTAACCATAGGAACTTTCTCTGCCGGAGCTTCAATAAAAGCTTTGCAAAAAGCAGGAATGCCAGCAGCAAAGGCTGCTACACAATACGAGCCTTTCAAAGCCAATTATATAACGCTGTTCAATACCACCGGAAACTACCTTATTTTTATGTGGCCAGCAATGCTCGCAGTAGTATTGCAGCAGGTAATTCTTTTAGCGATGGCAGTGAGCTTTGCAGCAGAATTTGAGAGAGGTTCTTTCGTAAAAGAATATCTTAAAATGAAAAGATGGGCTTTTCCAACGATGCTTATTAAAGTAATTCCAATCTGGGTGTTTTCAATCCTTATCGTGAGTATTTACTACTTCATGCACATGATTTTCAGGGTTCCGATGCCGGAAGGAATACTCAATTTTATTCTCCTTACAGCTGTTTTTGTAGGCTCTGCTTCATTTTTAGGAGTGTTCATCAGCATATTGATTCCGGATGCTTTGAAAGCAACACAGATCCTTATGGTTATAGCATCACCGGCATTCATTATCAGTGGTTTTACATGGCCTTTGAATGCAATGCCTGCCTTTGTTCAGTTTATTGCGAATATTATCCCGTTAACCCCGTTTCTGCAAGCCTTTAAGATTTTATTGATTCAGAAAGGTTCAGTAGAACTTACTTTTCCATACCTTCAGCATTTAAGTATCCTTTTAGTGGTATATGCCGTTTTAGGCTGGATTGCTTTGAAAATCAAACTCTGGTTTATTTTCAAAAAAGCAACTCCGCAGGAGATTAAAGTTGAGAGTACTTCTCAGGAGGATGTGGAATAGTTTTTTTTACTAGTTGCTAGTTATCCGGTTGCTTGTTGTCTGGTTGATGGCGGACAGTGTCAATTATTTTAATTGCTGGAATTTATTTGTGATGATTCAAAATATCAATGACCAAAAAATAAGTCAAACATAATTAACAGCTAATCTAAACATCTTGCATCCAGCAGCTCATATCCCTTCAATCTTAATCGCTGCACTTAATCTGAAACCACCATCCGGTATCCAGCAACTATTAACCTGCGAAAAGCATCCTGTACCCAACAATTTCTCCTTTTTTCAACCGACTATAAAATCAAACAAAAAAACTGATATATTTGTTTCTGGTAAAACAGAAAAAATATGGAAAATGTATTTGACGCAAAAGATGCTCAAAACTATATTGATAGAATAAATAAACTGGTGGAAGATACTCATGGATTATGGGGAAAAATGACAGTAGACCAAATGCTGGCACATTGTTGTGTAACTTATGAAATGATTTATGAACCGGAAAAACATAAAAAACCGGGATCTATCGCAAAATTTATCCTCAAAACTTTTGTAAAGCCCAAAGTGGTGGGTGAAAAAGCGTACCCGAGAGATTCCCCTACAGCACCTCAGTTTTTAGTGACCGGCAGAAAAAATTTTGACGAAGAGAAAAAAAGGCTGATCGGTTTTATCCAGAAGACACAGCAGTTGGGTGCAGATGCGTTTGACGGTAAAGAATCTTTCTCTTTCGGAAAATTAAAAGCTCAGGAGTGGAATAACATGTTTGCAAAACACCTGAATCACCACCTTTCGCAATTTGGCGTTTAAAAATCACTGCATGAAAAAATTTTTATTACTCTTCATTCTGGCAGCCAATTTTGTATTGGGACAAATGCCGGATATCTCAAATGTATGGCTTAATAACAGTAAACCATATGTCGGGACTATCGGAAATAAAGGTCAGGAACTGAAACTTAAAATTAATATTGCTGAACAGAATAAAAAGAATGATCAGGAATATTTTGTTTCGGGATATTCTCTTGTGGATGCGAACTATGCAAAATTTGAAGGAAAAATTACCATTTCAAAATATAAAGATGCAAAAAAGCAGGGAACTGTATTCGGAGAATATGAGCTGGCAGAAGAGAATAAAGGAAAACATTCCGGACTTTTTAAAGGAAAGTTTGTTTACCATTTCAAATGGAATAAAAAAACTGAAAAGATCGAAGAACAGCATATTGAATTTGATGGAGACTGGAAAAGCTATGACGGAAGCTTAGAATTTAAAACCCACCTGAAAAATCAATAATAAAAATCATACTCAGATCTATAAATACAGATTCCCAACCCATTAAACCCAATAACAAACATATGAAACTAGGAGCATTTTCAATCAGCTTAAGTGTAAAAGATCTTCAGAAATCTAAAGAATTCTACGAAAAACTCGGCTTTACTGTGATGGCAGGAACTACCGAACAGAATTACCTGATTATGAAGAACGGCTCTACTTTAATAGGGCTGTTTCAGGCAATGTTCGATGGTAATATGCTTACTTTCAATCCTGGATGGGATGAAAATGCACAAAATCTTGAATCTTTTGATGATGTACGTGCCATTCAAAAGCATCTGAAAGAAAATGGGGTAGAACTTGAAAAAGATGCTGATGAAACTACTTCAGGACCGGAACATATCTATCTGAAAGATCCGGATGGAAATATGATCTTAATAGACCAGCACAGATAAAAGTATACAAAAACTTAACTAATAAAAAAAACAATCATGGCATCAGTAAACGTTTATTTAACATTCAATGGAAATTGCAGAGAAGCATTTGACTTCTATAAATCAGTTTTCGGGGGAGAGTATCCTTACATCGGAACATTTGGAGAAATGCCTCCAATGGAAGGAAAAGAAACTCCTGAAGAAGATAAGAATAAGATCATGCACGTTTCCCTTCCTATTTCCAAGGAAACAATACTAATGGGAAGTGATACAGGCGGAGAATGGGCTTCCCATTTTAAAGCTGGAAATAATTTTGCGATCTCTGTGAATGCAGAATCTAAAGAAGAAGCTGATAAATTATTTGGCGGTCTTTCTGCAGGAGGACAGGTTACCATGCCAATGGCAGATACATTCTGGGGTGCTTATTTCGGAATGTTTACTGATAAATTCGGAATCAACTGGATGATCAACTACGATGACCCTGCTAAAATGCAGCAGCATCCATAATATGAATATTTTCTATTTGAAATAGAGTTAGAACTAACCGGCAATTTACTGCCGGTTTTTTATTTGATGATATATTTACATCCCGAAATTTTATAAATTTGGGTAAATCATGGAAGGAAAAACTATAAATATTATTATCAAACTAAAAAAATCAAAAGATGAAATTTACTATTGAAGAGATTAAAACAGAACATCAAAAAGTAAAAAGCGGTGCTGATTTTCCTCAATATATCAGAGCTATTAAAAATTTGGGTGTCTCTCACTACAAAACCTATGTTCAGGACGGTAATACCGAATATTTTGACGCAGATAACCAGTCTGCACAAACAGGGAGTAAATATAAACTGCTTACCATTGCTGAAAATACCGATCCGGAAAATTTTAAGATCAGATTAAAACTTCACCAACAGGGAGGAACAGATTATATGACTTTTTGTAATGACTGTGCAGAAAACGGGATTAAAGGCTGGACAATGGATCTGAATGCAATGACGTGTTCTTATTTTGACCAAAATGATCAGGAAATTCTGGTAGAAAAGGTTCCGGGCTAATATAAATTTCTTTAAATCATGTAATTAAATATTGTTTGCTATTATTGATTTAAAATATTAATTTTGTTAAAAACGATAGATAATAGTAATTAATAAACATGAGAAAGGTTTTTACGAAGTTGGCATTCACAGTATTAGGGTTAGGATCCATACTTACATTTGCGCAGAAAAGTGATCTGGGAGCATGGTATATGTATTTCGGGAATAATAAAATCAGCAAGAAATTAAACTGGCATAATGAGATTCAATACCGGAATTTTGATGCAGTTGGAGATCTGGAACAGCTTTTAATCCGTACAGGGATAGGATATGATCTCACAGAAAACAATAACAATGTGTTATTGGGATATGGTTTTATTCTGAGCCAGCCTTATGTAAACGGGGAGAAAAAAGAAAATATTGAGCACAGGATTTTCCAGCAGTATATTACCAAACAGAAGTTCGGACGTTTTAATATTCAGCATCGTTACCGTTTGGAAGAACGCTTTTTAGAAGATGACTTCAGAATGAGATTCCGTTATATGTTAGGATTGAATATTCCGATCACAAAGAAGGAAATGCTGCCTAAAACCCTTTATGCATCTGTTTACAATGAAATTTTTCTTCATTTTGACAGTCCGGTTTTCGACAGAAACAGAGTCTATGGCGCATTGGGATATGTAATCAATAAAAATATGAGGATTGAAGCCGGATATATGAACCAGATTCAGGAAAACAGAAACCGCGGGCAGATTCAGATCGGCTTTTATAACAATATTCCGTTTACCCGAAACTGATTGGTAATGCTGAATGCCTGATGAAAGCCATTATCCGGAAAATAAATATAAACACAATAAAATAAACACAATATGCATTCAGGAAAAAGATTCGGAGCACTCGAGTTCGCAACATGGACACGAAGAAGTATCTATGCTCTGATTATACTATCAGCCATTCCTACAACCCTATACTTTTTAGGGTGGACATTTCTCTCCGTTCCATGGCAGCCTATTGCGATCATGGGAACTGCAGTAGCTTTCATTGTCGGCTTTAAAAATAATGCCAGTTACAGCAGGCTTTGGGAAGCCAGACAGATTTATGGAGCTATCATCAATGACAGCCGTAGTTTCGGATATATTCTCAGAGATTCTCTGGCATCAAAAGATTCGAGTAAAGTAAAAGAAATGTTTCTTCGTCATTATGCATGGCTGACGGCGTTAAGATTTCAGCTTCGCGAGCCAAGAGCATGGGAAAATATGGGAACGGCTCAGTTTGATGAATATGCCAGAAAATATGATATTCCGGAAAGACTTTCCAAGTTGGATGAAGAATTGAAGAAATATCTTTCCGAAACTGAGCTCCAATATATTTTAAGTAAAAAGAACAGAGCAACTCAGCTAATGGCAAGCCAGAGTAAAGAATTGTCCGAAGCTTATAAAAAAGGAGAGATTAATGACTTTCAATGGACACAGATCAACCAGCAGCTGGTGAAATTTACTGATAACCAGGGAAAAGCGGAAAGAATCAAGAACTTTCCTTACCCGAGAAACTTCTCTTCGATAACCACTTATCTTTTGCTCTTATTCATTGTTTTTGTGCCTTTCGGGATGCTAAAAGAATTTGATAAACTGGGAGATGGTACCATGGTAGAAGGATGGACGTTATGGTTTAATATTCCATTCTCCTTATTAGTGACCTGGTGTTTCCATACGTTAGACAGTGTGGGAGAAGCATCTGTCAATCCGTTTGAAGGAAGTGCAAATGACGTTCCGATTACTCAGATCAGCCGCACTATTGAAATTGATATGAGAGATATGCTGGATGAATCTGATCTTCCACCGGCAATTACTCCTAAGAATAATATTGTTCTTTAGAATAAAAATTTAAGACATTGAGCTTCAGTAATCAAACCTTATAGGGTGAAAAAATGAAACGCTAAGAAGCTTAAAGAAAATAACACTTAAAAAAAAATCAAAATGATTCACAGCTATGTTATAATATCCATTGCAGTACTGCTTTCTGTGATGATATTAGTAATGATAGGACAGAAATTAAAAGTTGCTTATCCCATTTTTCTTGTAATTGCAGGATTGTTGATAAGCTTTGTACCGGGAATGCCGCGTATCGAAATAGAACCGGATCTGGTTTTCCTTATCTTTCTTCCACCGATTTTATTTGAAGCGGCCTGGTTCACTTCATGGCAGGATTTTCATAAATGGAGAAAGCAGATTTTCTCTATGGCATTCGGGTTGGTATTTTTAACATCAATTGTGGTTGCTTATCTTTCATCTTCTATTATTCCCGGGCTTACGGTGGCGATGGGCTTTTTGTTAGGCGGGGTAAATTCTCCGCCGGATGCAGTGGCAGCAACTTCGGTATTGAAGCACATGAAAATTCCTAAAAAGATCACGAGTATTCTGGAAGGAGAAAGCCTCATCAATGATGCATCCAGTTTAATAGTCTTTAAATTTGCACTGGCAGCAGTTATTTCCGGCCAATTTATCTGGAGAGATGCTGTTCAGGACTTCTTTACCATGGCAATTGGAGGAATAGCAGTAGGAGTTGCAGTTGGTTTTCTGTTTGGAGCCTTATTGAGAGTGATCCCTACAAATTCCAATATTGATACCATTATTACACTCATTGTACCTTATATTATGTATGTAGGTGCAGAGCATTTTCACTTTTCAGGAGTACTCTCAGTGGTAGCCGGAGGATTGTTGATGTCATATAATTCACATTGCTATTTAAGCCATACCTCAAGAATTCAGTCCGGAAACGTATGGAGTGTGCTGATATTTTTAATGAATACCATTATTTTTATTCTGATTGGTCTTGAACTTCCTATTGTCGTTGAAGGAATGCAGGAATACACCATCTCCGAAGGAATTTTCTATAGTGTGGTAATTGGAGGTGCAATTATCGGAACAAGAATTTTGTACAGTTATGCATTAATGTATTTCCCGAGACTTTGCTCAAAAGAGCTGAGGTTAAAAGTTCCCAAGCCGGATTGGAGAGAGCCGTTTATCATCAGTTTTGCAGCAATGAGGGGAGTGGTTTCATTAGCAGCGGCATTGTCGATTCCTGCTTTTTTACCAAATGGAGAAGCATTTCCACATCGTAATATTATATTATTTGTAACTTTCGTTATTATATTAATCACTCTGGTAGGGCAGGGACTATTACTTTCCCCAATCTTAAAATTATTGAATATACAAGATGCAGGAAGCGAGTTGCCGGAAGAAAAACAAGAAGTGATTCTAATGCGTAAACTAAAAGAAACTGCACTTCATAAGCTGGATAATGATTTTTCCGAACTGGCAGTAAGCAATAGTCTTGTACGTCACCAAAAGCATAAGCTGGAGAATGAGATGATGCTGATGGCAGACAAAGCACAATGTATGGCTTCTACAGGAGATTATGTGACGGCAATCAATCAGAATAAAGATGTATTACGTCAAATCATTCAGGCGCAAAGAAATGAGCTGCATAGAATGAAAAGAGAGAAGATTTTTGATGATCATGTGATGAGAACAATAGAAATGCAGCTGGATTTTGATGAAGCAAAAATTACAGGATTTTCACATGGGTAATAAAGCTTTGAAGTTAAATAGTGTAGATGTTTAAAACTTTTGCGACTTTGTGGTTAAGAATAGTTTGATATTCTATTAAAAAAATAATAATTATGAACACACCAATCATTGTTCAGTACACAATAAATGCCCCGGCTGAAAAAGTCTGGAAGGCATTGACAGATAAAAATGAAATGAAATCCTGGTATTTTGATATCCAGGATTTTGTATTGGAAACAGGAAAAATATTTAACTTCTTCGAACCGGGAGGAGAAAATAAATACCATCATCAGGCTGAAATTCTGGAGATAATTCCCAATCAGAAGCTGAAGCATACCTGGTCTTATCCTGATTTTTCATCCTTGAAAACTACAGTAACCTGGGAACTGCTGCCCGAAGGAGATCGTACGGTGGTAAAATTAAACCATGAAGGAATCGAAAACTTTGAAGATCTGGGAGAAGCCTTCTCCAGGGAAAGTTTTACAGGAGGCTGGAATAGTATTCTGGGACAAAGTTTAAAAGAATATTTGGAAAAATGATGATTCAATTATTGCCTTTTACAATTACAGATGCTCCATTGCTGATCTCAAAAATAAAAGATGAAAGAATGCTTTTGCAGTTTGCCGGTCCTGTATACCGTTTTCCACTTACCGAAGAACAGTTGGCTAAAGATGTATGTGATGAAAACAGAACATTGTTCAAAATTTCAGATGACATGGGAAGTACAATCGGGCATGCTCAGATCTTTTTAAAAGAAAATACATTTTTGCTGGGAAGAATACTGATCTGGGATGAAAATAACAGAGGAAAAGGGTATGGAAAGAAGGTGATGCTGCAACTTCTGGAATATGGATTCAGCCATTTTGATAAAGAAATTGCGGAATTGAATGTGTACGACTGGAATACCGGAGCTATCGAATGCTATAAAAAAGTAGGATTTACTTTCGATCCCGCTATAAAAAGCGAAGTTAAAATTGATACGGAAACCTGGGTTTCCCTTAACATGAAAATCCATAAAAATATTTTTAAATCAGAGGTATTATGACAAAATTCAGCATACTCCGTCCCATTCTATGGACCGAAAAACTTGATGAGACGATAGGATTTTATATGCATGTTCTGGGCTTTACGCTGATGGCTAGAAATGACGACTGGCAATGGGCTTCCCTTCGTAAAGATGATGTGTTTATTATGCTTTCACAGCCTAATGAACATGAAGAGGTTTCTAAAATTGGTTTTTCAGGATCATTTTATTTTACAGTCAATAATGTGGATGAGCTTTGGGAAGATCTGAAGACAAAAGCTAAAATCTGCTATGAAATTGAGACTTTTGAATGGGAAATGAGAGAATTTGCTATCTATGATAACAACGGCTATATCTTACAATTTGGAGAACCCGTAGATAATATTGGCAATACGGAATAAAATTTGCTATTTTTGGGGAAATATTTAGAAATTCAATGAAAAAAAATATAATAGCGGGTTTCGCAGCAATTTTATTACTGGCATCTTGTAATAAGGATAAAGAGATTCTGGATTCATTAAGTACTTATAATACTTCTATGGAGACGAAGGGATATCATTTCGGGGATAAACTTCAACTTCCGAAAGAAGTAACAGAAAATGCAGAAAGCGTAACCATCAGCTTCGGAGATAAAGAGACAACAGATTTAACTGTTGATCCGAAATTTTTCACATTAGGAGACAATGCTGTTACATTCAATATCAAAACAAAAGGTGGAGAAGTACTGAATCAGGATGCAACCATTAATGTATTTGCAAAAAATCCTGAAAAGAATATCACTTACCAGATTGTTGCCGAATATCCTCACGACCCTAAGAACTTTGTACAAGGGTTCCAGATTGAAGGAAATACCATTTATGAAAGTGACGGGCAGAATGGTTCTTCTCAGATTTTAAAATATACATTGGGAACAACAACACCTCTGGCTTCTACAAAACAGGCTCAGGAAGACTTCTCAGAAGGAAGCACAATTGTTGGAGATAAAGTTTATCAGCTAACATGGCAAAGCAAAAAAGGATATATCTATGATAAAAGCTCTTTAAAACTGCTTTCAGAATTTGCTTATCCAAATGTTTTGGGTGAAGGCTGGGGATTAACTTATGATGGGAAAAGCCTGATTGCATCGGACGGAAGTAAACTTTTATATTTCCTGGATGTTAATGATCCTTCAAAACTGATCAAGTATATTGCTGTTGCAGGAAGCTCCCAGGCATATGACCAGCTGAATGAGCTGGAATATCATAACGGATTCATCTATGCCAATGTTTGGCAGAAACCCATCATTTTAAAGATAAATCCTGCTAACGGAGAGGTTGTAGGAACATTTGATTTCACGGAAATTGCAAAACAGAATACCAAAGGAAGTGACGATGTATTAAACGGAATTGCTTTCAAAGGAGATAATATGCTGGTGACAGGTAAGAACTGGCCAAAGATTTATGAAGTTCAGATCAAATAATAATGCGATCTGTAAAAATATATAGCGTTCCTTAAGGGGCGCTATTTTTCAATACATAATACATGAAAAATAGAAGAAATTGATGGTTTCAATTTTTGTAAATATGTCTGAATAACAGCTGACTCTTTTAGAATTTTGTTAATTTCAAAGAAAATTCTATCAGATTAGATCGTCTTTTGGATGAAATTATTTTTCAGTATATTGACCATATTAAAAAAGCAGGGTGAAGTTTTTAAACTTAATATTTTTTTTCCTTTTTTGTGCCATTTCGGGACAGAATGTTCTTCCTTTGGATACGTTAAAGCTTAAGGAAGCGAGGGATATGCTTGCCGATGATTACGGAAATCTGTATATCTATAAAAACAAGGATTTCAGTTTTACCAAATATGATTCTTTAGGAAAACAGATCGGGAAAATGATGCTTACTGTTCCTTATAAAGTACAGACTGTACAAAATCCATTGAATGTTCCCTTGTTCTCTGAAAATGCCCAGGAAATGAAGTTTGTAGATCAAAATATGAATGAAATCCAAAGGCTTGATTTTAAACAAAAGTTTGGCTTTATCAGGATGGCTTATGCAGAAGACTTACAACAGTTATGGCTGCTGGACGACAGTACAAAACGATTAATACAATACAATTTTAGAAATGATACAACGATCAATTCATATCCTTTTGACATTAGTTTTGAGGATCTGATGGATCTGCTGGTATACGAAAGTAAGGTCTATATTTTAACAAGAAAGCATATCAGGGTCTATAATCTGAAATTCGAAAAGCTTTTTGAAGCCCCTTTGGAAAACGGAAAACGATTCAGAAGAGAGAATGATATGATTCTGGTAGTAGCAAATAATTTCATCTCAAAATATGATCCCGGAAAAGGTATGGTAACTGTTTTTGAAGATCCTGATGCGCAAATTGTGGATAAAAACATCCTTTCTTATTTTGAAATCAAGGGGAACAAACTCTATCTTTACAGCCTTGAAAAAGTAAAGAAAGCCAGGCAGCAGAAACAGCTGGAAAATCAGACGGAACCTCCACCGCCATCTACAGAAAAGCAGGTAGAAAAAACGGAAGGAAAACCGGATCAGGATACAGTCGAGAAGTCTTCGGATAATACGTTGGAGAAACTGATTGAAGACATTTCCGAAATTCAGTCTGCAGGAGTAGAAAAGGGAGTAGAAAAGCCTATCAATTAATTAGTAAATACAAGGAAAAAGAATATGCATATTGCGGTTACAGGAAACATTGGAGCAGGAAAAACAACTTTGACTACAATGCTTTCCAAGCATTACGGATGGGATGCACAATTTGAAGACGTAGATCATAACCCTTATCTTGAGGATTTTTATTCAGATATGAGCAAATGGAGTTTTGCACTTCAGGTATATTTCCTGGGAAGCAGATTCCGTCAGGTAAAAGAGATCAGAGAAAGTGGTAAAAATATTATCCAGGACCGTACTATTTATGAAGATGCACATATTTTTGCAGAAAACTTAAATGATATGAACCTTCTTTCCAACAGAGATTTTAATAACTATTCTTCACTTTTTGATCTGATGAAGACTTTTGTGTCTGCACCGGATTTATTAATCTATCTGAAATCTGATGTTCCTAATCTGGTAAAGAAAATTTATAAGAGAGGACGTGAATATGAAGCATCCATCAGTATTGAATACCTTTCAAAACTGAACCAGAAATATGAGAAATGGATCTCCAATTATACGGAAGGAAAACTTTTGATTATTGAAGTGGATGATCTTGATTTTGTAGAAAAACCTGAAGATTTTGGGATTATTCTGGAAAAAATTGAGACAGAGCTTCATGGATTGTTCTAATCATTTAAAAGAATAATTCTCAGGAATAGACAGGGAACGGTTATTTAACAGTTTTTATCAGAAATTAATACGGATATCCATTCATTTCTTCCTAAATTTGTTGTAGAGAAGTTTAATTTTTTGAATCATATAGAATGGTAGTTAAAGTCTTACATAACGGGAACTGTTCCAAGTCGAATGCTGTGTTAGAGTATCTGGATGAAAATGGAGTGCCTTTTGAGATCATTAATATTATTGAAGATCCTTTATGCGTTATGGAGATCAAAACGGTTTTGAAAAAACTTAATCAGAGCGTTTTCCATATCATCCGTAAAACAGACAAACTCTACATTGAAGATTATGCAGACAAGAATTTTTCTGAAGAAGAATGGATCAGAATTCTTTCTGAAAATCCTTCTCTGATACAAAGGCCAATTTTGGTGAAAGGCTCAGTCGCCATGCTGGGAAGGCCTATTGAAAATGTGAAATTCTTTATTGAAAAGTAAATAAATAAAAAAAACCGTTTCGAAGAGAAACGGTTTTTTTTACAATAGAATAACGCCTTCTATTTTTGCTACTTCTTTATAAATATTCACCACCTGATTAGCATCCAATACAAATGCATTAATATTGCAGGCCGTGTATTTTCCATTTTTGCTTTCGCGGTTTCCTAGTGTAAATTTAATACCATCAAAAACTCTGTAAATTTCAGTAAGTTTTGCCTGGTCTGTAGGAATAATAAATTTAAATAAATAATCCTCCGGAAAATCATGATGATCATCCAGTTTTTCCTTCAAAGATTTGTAGAAATCTTCAGGACTTGCGTGTTGATTTCCTTGTAATATATCCATCTGCAATTGTTAATATAATATATAAATATAACAAAATTTTTCTTATTTTCCAAATGGCCCGAGCAGAGACTTGGAGTTCTGATGCTCATAATCTTCAATGATATTGAATAAGCCGTTCACAAGCTGTTCAGAAGCAAGCTGGCTTAGTCCTCCGGAATTTACCGTATTGCTGTTTCCACCTAAAAGACTGCCCAGAAAATTACTTCCGGATAATGCAGTATTGATGGTTTTTACGATTCCGTATTCATTTAGTTTTTCATCTACTTTAGGCGCAATAGCCGCGATAAGCTGTTGAGAAGTTTTTTCCTTCAGAATTTGTGTCGCAGTCGTTCCCTGGATAATTCTTGTTACATCCTGAGCATTCAGGCTGTTTACAGCGCCTTCCAAAATAGGTTTCGAAGTAGTTACCGTATAAGCAGCTGCCTGTGCAATATAGTCTCTTTCTTTAGCTACGATGGATGGTGCCACTTTTTCCAACATAGAATTGATATCTCTGAGTTCTTTTGGGAGAGCTTTATCTACCATATTGTTCTGCAGAAAAGCTTCTTTATTTCCATAAACTCCCATCCCTTTATCAATACCGTTCAGCAGCATCCTTTTAATAATGGAAAGCCCCATATCGGATGTAGCCAGTGTGGTACATGAATGTATTGTGGTGGTAATGACTGCCCCGGTCCCGATGATAAGAGCGGCTGCAATGATATATTTCTTCATTGATTTTTTATTATTTATTTCTAAATGCTTTTGTCAAAAACTGCACCAAAGGTAAATACTATTCTCTATTTAACAAAATATTAAATTCACACCAGTATTTGGTGATTTTTTGTGATAAAATTATTAAATTGCTATTAGTGATATGATGGAAAATTGATAATTATTTTGCTTTAAAATTGGTAAAGTTTGATTATATAATACTTTTAATTTAAAAAAAAATAATAATTATTAAATGTTTAAGATAATTTAACATTGTTGGATATTTTTTATATTTTTGGCTAATGTCTTTTTTTGAGATTTTAAAATAACTCCACAAACGGCATAACAAAAATTGATTGTACGAATAAAATTGAAACTATATGAAACAAAGTAATTTAAAGTATTCATGTCTCATTGCTGCTTTATACTTCGGTATGAATGCCAATGCTCAGACTACCAAGAAAGATACTGCTGCAAAAGAGCAGAAGATCGAGGAGGTAGTTTTGATTGGATATGGATCTCAGAAAAAGGAAAACGTTACGGGAAGTATCGGATTAGTTTCTGCTAAAGATCTAGCGGATAAGCCAAACGCAAACCCTATTAGCTCAATTCAAGGAAAGCTGGCGGGAGTAAATATAACAAATACAGGTACTCCGGGAGGTTCTCCAAGAGTAGATATCAGAGGAGTTGGTTCTTTAACGGGAAATACTGTCTTTATTGTAGATGGTATGATAACCACCGATATCTCTTATTTGAATCCGCAGGACATAGAGTCAATGAGTGTTTTGAAAGATCCGTCGAGTTTAGCAATTTTTGGAGCTCAGGCGGCCAATGGTGCTGTTATTATAAAAACCAAAACAGGAAGGGGAAAACCTGTTTTTAATGTAAACTCATATTTAGGATTTAAAAAGGTAACTAACATTCCTAAAATGGTTAATTCTGATCAATACGTTGAGCTCTATAATGAGAAGCTAATGAATGATAACGGAAATCTTAATGGTTCAATCTCCAGAGCCAATTTCCCGGCAGATACAAACTGGTTTAATGAGATCTTCCGTACCAGTATCATTAATGCTAATGATTTTTCGGCAACAGGAAGTATAGGCAAACTTAACTATTATGGGAGTATAGGATACCTTCAGGATGAAGGAAACCTTGCAGCTGGCCGTGGAATTAATTCTGGAAGTGGTTTTAACAGATTTAATACAAAATTAAATCTTAGCTATAAAATTACGGATAACATCACCATTGGAGATAATTTCAGTTTCTCCAAAATGCGGACTGATGTAGCACAAAACCCTTTGTTAGACGCATATAATGCTCCTCCTATATTTTCCGTAATCAACCCTTCAACAGGTGATTATCAGTTTTTTAACGGATATTCTATACCTAACCCAAGAGCTAAGCTAGATTTATACCGTTCTCAGGTAAGACAGGAGAGGTTGCTTAATAATATATGGGGAGAACTAAAATTCTTAAAAGATTTTACGTTCAGAATCAGTTATTCTACTGATAATTATAATCCTAGCCAATATGAATTCACACCGACATTAGGCTATGTTCCTGTTGCCAGTCAGGTAAAATCTACTTTGATTACAAGGAACTTTAGAAACAGCAATTATGTTTGGGATAACACAATCAATTGGAAAAAGAAATTTGGTAATCATAATTTTGATATACTAGCAGGTTTTTCAAGAACCAGAACTACCTTATCACAAGATTATTGGTCTGCAAGAAGTGTACATTATGACGGAACCAATGGTTCTTTAAATATTGCAAACGGGACAGATCTTGTTCATGTAGAAGGTATAGATAGAGATGATAACGTTGTTAGTGGTGTTTTCCAGGATCAGCAAAGAGTTGAATCCTTTTTTGGAAGATTAAACTATGACTATAAAGGGAAATACCTATTGAATGCCTCTATTCGTAGAGATGCAAGTTCTCAGATTAGTGTTGACAGATCCAGAACCTTCCCTGCAGTGAGTGCTGGTTGGGTAATATCTAAGGAAGACTTTATGAGTGAGCAAAACGTCTTCAATTTATTAAAGCTAAGAGCAAGTTATGGAGAGTTAGGAAATCCGAACATACAAAGAAAATTTAATGCAAATACAACGATTATAGGAGGAGGTGCTTATTTTGGGAATACGGGTTATCCAGCCCAGACTATTACCGAGTTTATCGATCCAAATATTGGTTGGGAAACAACAACTGGTAAAGATGTAGGTCTGGAAATGGCTCTATTCAACAATAAGCTTAAAATTGATGCCGCTTATTATGATAAAGACTCTAAAAATGTAGTTTATGGTATCGTTCAAGGAACGGTGTCCGGAGCAAGTAACTGGAATAGTTTTTATACTAATGCTTACTCCTTTAACAATAAAGGTTTTGAAGTTTCAGTGAATTATAACACCAAAATTAACGAGAATATAACTTTTGGTGTTTATGGAAACTTTACTTCCCTTAAAAATGAAATTACATCCGTCTATGGTGGGTCTTATTTAGAAACAGGAGCCAGCTTATTCGGAAATTCTATAGTTAGATTACAAACTGGCCAGCCGGTAGGTTCTTACTATGGTTATCA
Source organism: Chryseobacterium sp. Tr-659 (assembly GCF_011752975.1). Classification (GTDB taxonomy): domain Bacteria; phylum Bacteroidota; class Bacteroidia; order Flavobacteriales; family Weeksellaceae; genus Chryseobacterium. The sequence goes on from NZ_VWWP01000002.1 coordinate 19,220, forward strand.
GGTGGCAGGTGTTTTCCAGACAGATGCAGAGGCCGCAGCTTCAGGACAGCCTGGAGCAAAAGCAGGATGGTTCAAATTTGCAGATCAAGACGGCAATGGTATCATTGACTCCAGAGATAAAACATTCTTGGGAAGTCCAATTCCTAAAGGAACATATGGTTTCGGAGTTAATTTTAGTATCTATGATTTTGACATAGCCGTCGATTTCCAAGGAGTATTTGGCAATAAAATATACAACTATAACCGTGAACAGCGTTTTGGAAACGAAACATGGGATTTGGATATGTATAATAACAGATGGCGTGGGGCAGGCACTTCTAATACGAATGCAATGATTACATCCAACCAATCTATCATTTTGCCAAATAGTTTTTATGTAGAAGATGGAAGCTATATCAGATTAAGAAATGTTCAGATTGGATATAACTTGCCAAAAACATTTGCAAAAGCTCTTTCAATTACAAAATTAAGATTATATGTAAGTGCACAGAATCCATGGACAAGCTTCAAGTATCATGGTTTTTCTCCAGAGATTACGAATACAGATAGAGTACAGATGGGAATTGATAATAATATTTACCCAATCTCCGCAATTTATACGTTCGGTATGAACTTAACATTTTAATTAAAAAATCATGAAAAAAATATTTTTAACAATCTCTTTGATTTCACTAATGGTAAGTTGCAATAACGATTTTGTGGATATTAAAGACGAAGGGCGAACCGATGCAACTGCTTTCTTCACCACGCAGGATGATGCAATGCAGGCAACAAGCGCCATTTACAGCTTTTTAAGAAGTTGGGAAAATTCAGGTTTTCCTGCACAATATGTGTTTGGAGTAACTGGTGATGATGTGGAAAAAGGATCAAACCCTGGAGATGCATCATTCATTAATGCTTATGATAATTTCACGTTTACAGTAAGTGATGATGGAGTAAGAGGATATTGGATCGGACAATGGCAGGCTGTTAACAGAGCAAACCAGGTGATTACAAACGTTCCGAAAATTAATATGGATGCCACGCTTAAAAATAGACTGATAGCTGAAGCCAGAATGTTGAGAGCTTACTTTTATTTTAACCTGGTAAGGATTTATGGAGGTGTTCCTATATTTGACGGATTGCCGGCAGACGGAAATTATGTGAAACCAAGAAATTCAGCGGCAGAGGTTTATAATTTTATTGTCTCAGATCTTACAGCTGCTGCGGCAGTTTTACCTCAGAGTTATCCTGCCTCAGATCTTGGAAGGGTTACAAAAGGCGGAGCTTTAGGATTACTTTCAAAAGTATATCTATATATGAAAGACTACCAAAAAGCCTATGAAACATCTAATCAGGTTATGGGAATGGGATATTCATTAGATCCTGATTTCAATCATTTATTCAGACCGGCTGGGGAATTTGGTTCAGAATCTGTTTTTGAAGTAAATTGTGATTGTTCAGCAACATATGGCGGCAGCCAGTATGCCGAAGTTCAAGGGGTAAGAAATCAATTCGGATGGGGCTTTTTTACTCCAACCCAGGAATTGGAAAATGCATTTGAGCCGGGTGATATCAGAAAAGAATTGAGCATCCTGAGAGAAGGTGAAACCACTCTTGAAGGAGACTTGATTAAGAAAGGAGATCCTCAGGCAGGTAATATGTGGAATCAGAAAGTTTATGTACCTACATCTTTAAATAATAATGCATGCGGTTACGGTTCTATTCAGAATATAAGAATATTAAGATTTGCTGATATTCTTTTAATTAACGCAGAAGCAGCCAATGAATTAGGTAATACAGCTGCAGCCGTTACCAATATCAATAAAGTAAGAACAAGAGCTCACCTTGGTAATACTACAGCAGCTACTCAATCTGCTCTTAGAACTGCTATCTGGCAGGAAAGAAGGGTAGAGCTGGCTATGGAAATGGATAGATTCCCGGATTTGGTAAGAACAGGTCAAGCGGCTACTTATCTGGGGCCAAAAGGATTTAAGACAGGGAAGAACGAATTATTCCCGATTCCATTGGATGCTATGAACCAAAGTAATGGTGCTTTTGTTCAAAATCCAGGTTATTAAAATTTAATCATAAAAACTTTAGAGGAGAATGAAAGTTCTCCTCTTCTTTTAGAACCCTATAAAAAGAGATCTCATGAAAAGGAACATATTATCAATTGCTGTCACTTCTTTATTCTTTGTCTATTCCTGTAAAAATGCTCCTGCAGCAAAACAGGAAGCCGGAAAAATTGAAGCCGTAAAAAGCGATATCACTGATGAACAGCTGATGGATAGAGTACAGAAAGATGCCCTGAAGTATTTCTGGGACTATGCTGAGCCTAATTCAATGCTGGGAAGAGAGCGTTATCATGAAGATAATATCTATCCGGATAATGATAAACATGTGATCACTACAGGAGGTTCGGGATTTGGACTGGCAACCATTCTGGTAGGTGCGGAAAGAGGATTTGTTCCGAGGAAAGAAGCTGTAAAAAGACTTACTCATATCATGGATTTCCTGGCAAAGGCAGACCGTCACAAAGGAGCCTGGTCACATTGGATCAACGGGGAAACCGGAAAAACAGTTCCTTTCGGGAAAAAAGATAACGGTGGAGATCTTGTAGAGACGGCATTTCTTACCTCAGGAATTCTAATGGTTCGTGAATATTTTAAAAATGGAAATGCAGAAGAAAAAGCACTGGCAGCAAAATGTGATGAATTATGGAAAGGAATCCAATGGAACTGGTACACAAAAGGAGGCGAAAAAGTACTCTATTGGCACTGGTCTCCGGAATACCAATGGGAAATGAATTTTCCGCTTGAAGGATACAATGAATGTCTGATTACTTATATTTTAGCAGCATCTTCACCCACATACTCCATTGATGCCGAAACTTATTATAAAGGCTGGACGAGAAACGGAACCTACCTTACAGACAAAACAAAATACGGTTTACCTCTGTATGTAAAACACAACTATGCTGAAGAATATGGCGGTCCATTATTCTGGGCACAGTACTCTTATATTGGTCTTGATCCTACAGGACTATCCGATAAACTGGTGAAAAATTATTTTGATATCAATAAAAACCAGACGCTTATTGACTATAAATACTGCGTTGAAAATCCAAAACAATGGAAAGGTTACGGACCTAACTACTGGGGATTAACAGCCGGCTATACCAGAAATGAAGATGGAAGTACAGGATATACCGCACATATGCCAAGCAATGACAACGGAGTGATAACCCCTACTGCAGCATTAAGCAGCTTTCCATATACTCCCAAAGAATCTATGAATTTCCTGAGATTCATCTATACTCAAAAGCCTGAATTTATAGGATCTGCAGGCCCTTATGATGCCACTTCCATCAATTATAACAACTGGTTTACTCCACGATACCTTGCCATTGATCAGGGTACAATTGCCCCGATGATTGAAAATTACAGAACAGGATTCCTTTGGAAACTATTTATGAATGCTCCTGAAATTCAGCAGGGATTGAAAAAGTTAAGCTTTCAGTCACCCAAATACGGAATAAAGTAAATTCAATAGGAACGGGCTTTAGCCCGTTTAAAAATAAAAAGATTCAAATCCATGGCTTTAGCCAAAACCTAATAATATGAAATTAAAACTGAAGCATATTCCTCTTTTACTGCTGCCGTTTTCATTACAGCTGAATGCACAGGAGATAAAGGCGGAACTTAATAAAGAGATAAAAAGACAGGAAAAAATGTCCTACATTCTGGATTATCCTAAGAATGCAAAGGGAAATGTACCATTGATGGTTTTCCTTCATGGTTCAGGAGAACGTGGAGCAAACCTTGAAGCGGTAAAAACTCACAGCCCGTTCACCTATAAAAATCTGATCAAAGAACCGGTAGCCATTCTCGCACCCCAATGTCCGGAAGGTACTTGGTGGGATACGGTTACTGTCTATAATCTGATCAAGGAAATTCAGAAAAAATATAAAATTGATGCTTCCCGTATCTACCTTACAGGACTTTCCATGGGAGGATGGGGAACTTTGAAACTGGCAATGGAACACCCTGAAATGTTTGCCGCAGTGGCCTCAGTCTGTGCTCCTACAGATCAGGTGATGACTGCTAATATCCATAAGTTTAAAGATTTGAATATGAAAATATTTCATGGCGGAATGGATGATATTGTATTGCCAGCCAATGCATTTAATTTTTATCAAAAGCTTCATCCTGTAAACCCGACGGCAGAATTGGTTATCTTCCCGAATGACAATCATAACTCGTGGGATTCAGCTTATTCAAATCCTGCGCTGTATGAATGGATGCTGTCCAAGAAAAAGGATCAATAAACCTCAGATTTCAGCTTTTTGAGATCTTCCTAAAACATAAAGTTGATGAATCAAAATGGATCAACAAAGGAAAAATAAAATAGAACTATAATTTAAGAAGATAGATTTATGAAAAAGTTAATTGTAATCGCCACTTTAGCATTGGCTCCTGTATTTTCCGCACAGGAAATGGTAACGAAGCCCGTTCAGTCTTATCAGACGGCTCAGTATCAGGCTAAAAAGAAAGCTTTTGTAGATAATCTTTTATCTAAAATGACGTTGGATGAAAAGATCGGCCAGCTTAACTTACCCAGCTCAGGTGATTTTACCACAGGTTTGGCTAAAAGCTCAGACATCGGTAAAAAAGTGGAACAAGGTTTAGTAGGTGGACTATTCAATATAAAAGGAGCTGAAAAAATCAGAGCCGTTCAGAAAGTTGCTGTAGAAAACAGCCGTCTGAAAATCCCTTTAATCTTCGGAATGGATGTAATTCACGGTTACGAAACTACATTTCCTATACCTTTGGGATTGGCTGCTTCATGGGATATGAATCTTATCCAGCAGTCTGCCAGAGTAGCGGCAAGAGAAGCCGCTTCCGACGGAATCAACTGGACGTTCTCGCCCATGGTGGATATTTCCCGCGAGCCAAGATGGGGAAGAGTATCCGAAGGTTCAGGAGAAGACCCTTATTTAGGAAGTGAAATTTCCAAAAATATGGTGTATGGTTATCAGGGGAAAGACCTGGCCAATGGAACTAATATCTTAGCGTGTGTAAAACATTTTGCACTATATGGAGCAGGAGAATCAGGAAGAGATTATAACACCGTTGATATGAGCCATGTAAGAATGTTCAACGAGTATTTTCCTCCTTATAAAGCTGCGGTGGATGCTGGTGTAGCTTCTGTAATGGCTTCTTTCAATGAAGTGGATGGAGTGCCTGCAACAGGAAACAGATGGCTTCAGACCGAAGTATTGAGAAACCAATGGAAGTTTAAAGGTTTCGTGGTAACAGATTACACCGGTATCAATGAAATGGTAGACCATGGAATGGGAGATCTTCAGCAGGTTTCTGCTTTAGCCTTAAAAGCTGGAGTTGATATGGATATGGTAGGAGAAGGTTTTTTAACAACATTAAAAAAATCTCTGGCGGAAGGAAAAGTTACACAAGCTGAAATCGATATAGCAGCGAAAAGAATTCTTGAAGCAAAATATGACCTTGGCTTGTTTGATAACCCATACAAACATGGCGATGCAAAACTGGCGGCAAAAGAAGTCTATAATATGGAAAACCGTAATATAGCGAGAAATACGGCTGCTCAATCAATGGTTTTGTTGAAAAACGAAAATCAGGTACTGCCCTTAAAGAAATCCGGAACAGTTGCAGTAATAGGGCCATTGGTGAACAATTCACTTAATATGGCCGGAACATGGAGTGTAGCGGCAAAACATGATAAAGCGGTAAACCTGATGCAGGGGCTTCAGGCCAACTATGGTAAAGAGGTGAAATTCATTTCTGCTAAAGGTGCCAATATTGATTATGATGCTAAACTGGAAGATATTTATGCAGCTCATGGTAAAAAAACAGACAGAGACAACCGTTCAAAAGAAGAATTATTAAAAGAAGCTGTAGATGTTGCCAACAAAGCAGATGTTATTGTTCTGGCAATCGGAGAATCTGCAGAAATGAGCGGAGAATCCTCTTCAAGAACAGAAATTACCATTCCTCAGTCTCAGGTTGATTTATTGAATGAATTAAAGAAAACAGGAAAGCCTATTGCCATGGTTCTGTTCACAGGCCGCCCATTAGCATTAACAAATGTAAAAGATACCCCGGATTCTATTTTGAATGCCTGGTTTGCCGGATCTGAAGCAGGAAATGCCATTGCAGATGTGCTGTTTGGTAAAGTAAACCCATCAGGAAAACTTCCGATGACTTTCCCAAGAAGTCTTGGGCAGGTTCCAATTTATTATAATGCTAAAAATACAGGCCGCCCGTTAAGTCAGGAATTGACCGATAAATGTGAATATCAGAGATTCCGTTCAAACTATATGGATGAATGTAATACACCATTGTATGCCTTCGGATACGGATTGAGTTATACAAAATTCAATTATTCCGATATGACAGTTTCCAATGCGAATCCAAAAGGAAATCAGACTATTCAGGCATCTATTACCGTAACCAATACCGGAAACTACGACGGAGCTGAGGTAGTTCAGTTGTATATCAGAGATATGGTGGGAAGTATTACAAGACCTGTAAAAGAGCTGAAAGGATTCCAGAAAATATTTTTGAAAAAAGGAGAATCTAAAAAAGTTACTTTCGATATCACTCCTGAAAATCTGAAGTTTTACAACGGAGATTTGAAATATGACTGGGAGTCCGGAGAGTTTGATATCATGATCGGAACGAGTTCTGATCATGTTCAGCATTCAAAGATTAACTGGATAAAATAATTTTTTCATAAGCCACTCGTTTTGAGTGGCTTTTTTTGTAACTTAGAATAAATTTAATCAATATCACACTTTTGGCACATTTTTTACCAATTAGAAAAACAAAAATTTTACATATGAAAAAAACAATTTTATTCAGCGCAATGTTCCTTGGTTCGCTAGCTTTTGCACAAAAAAGCACTCCTGTTGTAGGAGGCGACAGAGATGTTCACGGGTGTATCGGTTCTGCAGGATATACCTATTCACAAATCAAAAATAAATGTGTAAGAACATTCGAGCAGAAGATAAAACTAAAAGAGGTAGGCTCAGATAAAAGTTATACTTCAATGACAGCGGTAATTTTTAATAAAAGCATGACAAAAGCTGAGGTATTCATTCCGGACGGAATGGCTAAAAGTATTATCCTGGATAAAGAAGGAAAAGGAAAAGTCTGGAAAAGCGGCTCTCACATCAAAGACAGCTATGTTCTGACTCCTTACAAAAAAAGTTACCAGATCAAGAAAAATGATGAAGTAATTTATCAATAAGATGATATCAAAAAATGGAAAGCCACTCGGAAGAGTGGTTTTTTTATTTTTCTGTTTTTTTGTGGTTTTTAGTACTTTAGCCCATAAAATAAAAACAAAATGACCAGACATCTCTTCATCTTTTTTCTGTTTGCTTGTAGTATTATTCAGGGGCAGCAGATGAGGCAGACCTTAGCTGATGCTCATGAAAGTTCTTATAATATCCAGGACAGTGTGATGGTTAAAACCAGAGATGGAGCTATGCTCTCTGTGATGGTTGTCAGTAAGAAAGGTGTTATAAAACCTCTTCCGGTGGTATTTCAGTTTACCATTTATGTCCGGGATACAGGACGTGATCTTCAAAGTCTGAAAGATGCGGCAGATAGAGGGTATGTGGGAGTGATGGCTTATGCTCGGGGAAAGAGATTCAGTCCGGATGAAATTAATCCCTACGAATTTGAAGCTGGTGATACCTATGATGTGATCGATTGGATCAGCAAACAGAAATGGTGTAACGGAAATGTAGGAATGTACGGCGGAAGCTATAACGGCTTTACACAATGGGCGGCCTGCAAGACTTTGCATCCCGCATTGAAAACAATTGTTCCTTATGTGGCCAACAGACCCGGAATGGGACTGCCAATGGAAAACAATATATTCATCAATCCCAATTATGAGTGGTCATTCTATGTTGGGAACAATAAATACCTGGATAATGAAACAGGAAACGACAGGCAGCGATTCAGATCAATGATGTTTAAATGGTGGGATGCAGGTGCAGCTTACAGTAAAATGGATAGTATAGACGGAACACCCAACAGATTGTTTCAACAGTGGATTTCTCATCCCGATTTTGATGAATACTGGCAGAAGATGGCCCCTTATAAAGAAGACTTTAAACATATTAATATTCCGGTTCTGGCCTTTGATGGCTATTATAATGATTCGCAGAACTCAAGCCTTTATTATCTTAAAGAATTACAGAAATATAGCCCGAATACACCATTTTATTTAATTATCGGTCCATACGGGCATTTCGGAACACAAAGAGGAGGAGAAAAAGAAATAAACGGATACAAAGTAGATGATACCGCTCTCTTCGATATCAATGCAATCACTTATGAATGGTTGGACTATATCCTGAAAAACGGACCGAAGCCATCTGTACTTAAAGATAGGATCAACTATGAAGTGATGGGAGCTAATGAATGGCGCAGTGCTCCGTCTTTTGAAAAAATGCATAATAAAATGCTGAAGTTTTACCTTTCAGATCAAAAAAGAAAAACTGCCTACTTTCTTGATCCCCAATCCCCCCGTAAAAGCACATTCCTATCCCAGACAGTAGATTTTAAAGATCGTAAAATCAGTAATAACAATGATTATTACCCTTCTCCCATAGAAAAGGACGAACTTGACACAAGTACCGGTTTTATTTTCACCAGCGATCCTCTGTCAAAAACAATGATGGTCAATGGCTCTTTCGTTGGGGGGCTTCATATAGCTGTAAATAAGAAAGATGCAGACTTGGGTGTTACTTTATATGAATTAACCCCGGAAGGGAAATATTTCCATTTATCCTACTACATTGGGAGAGCAGGTTATGCTAAAGATATCACGAAGAGAGCCCTTCTTAAACCCGGTGAAAAAACATGGATAGAGTTCACAAATACTCATTTTGTCAGTAAAAAGCTTAGAAGAGGAAGCAGGCTGGTTGTAAAGATTGATGTCAATAAAAATCCCTTTTCGGAGCTTAACTATGGAACAGGAAAGAAAGTAAGTACGGAAACTATAAAAGATGCTTCAGTGCCCCTTCAGATCAGATGGTATAACGACAGCTACGTGAACATTCCTGTTTGGGAAGAATAATGGTTAAAAGCAGATGGGTTTAAGATTGTTTTAGCAAAAGTGTTTTTTTTAATTTAAAGTTAAGTTGTTTAGAACAAATGACTTGTGTTTTTGTTTTTTGAAAAATATGTATATTAGGGTTACCAAATTAAGGCAGAATCCGAAAAGCATATAGAGTAGGAAAAGACCAAAAAAATAGAGCTATGAAAAATCTAAAAAAACTTTCGAAACAAGAATTAAAAACAGTTCAGGGAGGTATCCCTATGTGCTTACCAGGTTATTACTGGTGTACATTTGTAAAAAAATGTATTTCGGTGGGTATAGAATGCGGACTTGCATAACAAAGCATTCTCCTGCGGCCTCAGGGCTGTTCTCATTAAAAGTAAATAGCCGTTCATCCGAACGGCTATTCTTATTTTTGGATACAGAAATCTGTCACAAAGAAAAAACCTGAATTTTACCAGGCATTATCTTTTTAGATACACAATTCTTCATTATACCTTCTGCATGGTCCATTTTCAATATACTGGCATTTTCCGGCTGGACAGCTTTGTCCCGGCTGTGGAACCCATCCTCCGGAAATCATTTTTAAATCAGATTTTGATAGTTTCTTTAAATTTTTCATAATTAATTTGTTTTAAATGAGTTGATTGGTGCTCAAAGCTTTTCTGAGCTTTACAATATTTACTAAATTATAAAATTTATTGAAATAAAATCACAATACAGTGATAATTTGTAAATATTTGTAAAAATTAGGAAAGAGACAAGAGAGCTTATGCTATACTTTGATTGTCTCATTAGGATAAATTTTAATGACATTAAGGGAAAATATAATAGGAAGTAAACTTTTATGATGAAGAAAATCTGTGAATTTCCAGCATTATAATGATAAGATAAAAGAACCTGTACAATTTTCATCTCTCATTGAAAAACCGTATTTTTGTACATCTAAAAAGTAAAAGAACGAATGAATTCCTACAAAAATCCATTGGAAGAGCGCTACTCCAGTGAAGAAATGTTATTTAACTTCTCACACAATAACAAATTCCAGAATTGGAGAAAACTTTGGATAGCTCTTGCTGAAATCGAAAAAGACCTTGGACTTGAAATTACGGACGAGCAGATCGCTGAGTTGAAAGCTAACGCTGAAAATATCGATTATGAGAAAGCAGCAGAGTACGAAAAGAAATTCCGTCATGATGTAATGGCTCACGTTCACGCTTATGGGGATGTGGCACCTTCAGCAAAAGGAATTATTCACCTTGGAGCTACTTCAGCTTTTGTAGGAGACAATACAGACTTAATTCAGATTCGTGACGGACTTTTGATTCTAAAGAAAAAGTTGGTGAACGTAATGAAAAACTTAGCAGATTTTGCTATTCAATATAAAGACCTTCCAACGCTAGGATTTACTCACTTTCAGCCGGCTCAGTTAACAACGGTTGGAAAAAGAGCTACACTTTGGTTACAGAGTTTGGTTCTTGACATTGAAGAATTGGATTTCTTCCTTGAAACACTTCGTTTCAGAGGAGTAAAAGGAACTACAGGCACTGCTGCAAGTTTCCTTGAGCTTTTCAATGGAGATTATTCCAAAGTAAAACACCTGGATAAAGAACTTTCAAAAAGATTCGGGTTCGATAAAGTTTTCGGAGTTTCCGGACAGACTTACGATAGAAAAATTGATGCTAAAGTAGTTGCTTTACTAGGGAATATTGCACAATCTGCACACAAATTCACAAACGATTTACGTTTACTTCAAAACCTTAAGGAAATTGAAGAACCATTTGAGAAAAACCAGATCGGTTCATCTGCAATGGCGTACAAACGTAACCCAATGAGAAGCGAAAGAATCGGAGCATTGGCAAAATACGTAATGTCTTTAACAACCAGTTCTGCAATGGTAGCCTCTACACAATGGTTTGAAAGAACGCTGGATGATTCTGCCAACAAGAGATTAACAATTCCTCAGGCATTTTTAGCAGTTGATGCCATTCTATTGATCTGGAACAACATTATGAACGGAATTGTGGTATACCCGAACAGAATCAACAAACATATTATGGAAGAACTTCCTTTCATGGCAACAGAATATATTATCATGGAAGAAGTGAAAGCGGGTGGTGACCGTCAGGAAATTCACGAAGTAATCCGGGTTCATTCTATGGAAGCTTCCAAGAAAGTAAAAGAAGAAGGTAAAGAAAATGATCTTATTGAAAGAATCTTAAACGATGATTCTTTAAAATTAGACAAATCCAAATTAAAAGAAGTTTTAGATCCTAAGAACTTTATTGGTTTCGCTCCGATTCAGACGGAAGAATTCGTCAAGAATGAAGTACAGCCGATTATAGATCAGAATAAAGATTTAATAGGATTGGAAGCAGATCTTAAAGTATAAAATAATATGCAGTCTTTTCGGCTGCATATTTTTTTTAAACAAAATCCATGATTAAAGCCAAGGCCTTTTTATTTCTGTCATTAATTCCCATACTTGCTTTTGCTCAGAAGAAAGATGCTTTAAGCTACTTTATTTCCAAAGATAGTTTAGTTGGAGTGAAAAATCAGAAGGGTGAAATTATCATTCCCGCACAGTTTATCAATCTTACAGGATTGAAAAATGGAGAAATTATTGAAGACGGGAGTCATACAATCTTTTTTGATGGCTCTTTAGCTGATAGAGATAAAATTGAGAAAAATTCATGGGGAGTAGTTTTTGACAGAAAAGGAAATCTTCTTTACCAACCTTATTCTTATGATAACGGAGCAGATTATTTCTCCGAAGGAGTAAGAAGATTGGTCAAAAATGGTAAAGTTGGCTTTGCAGATAGAAACGGAAAGGTTGTCATTGAGGCCAAACATGATTTTGTTTCACCATTTAATTATGGTTATGCTGAGTTTTGTGACGGATGCGACTGGGAAAAGACAAATGAAGAGCACAGATCTATTGTAGGCGGACAATGGGGAATAATGAATGTTAAAGGACAAACTGTTCAGCCGGTTGCAAAACCATCAGAAAAAGATGTTGAAATAGAGGGGAAATACTATTCGAATCCGTTTCAATATAATAAAAAAGAGAAAAGTATTCTTCAATTCTTTGAAAAGCAGAAGAAAAAATTGGCAGACCTTTATTATGTGAACTTTTACAATAAAATGTCTGAAAATGAAAAAAAACTGTTCTTTGAAATTGTAGAAAGACCTAAAGAAAACTTTCCGTATTATCAGGTAAATACCTATAATTACAGAAAAAAAGAATTGGATATGCTTTACCGTTTCAAATTTCTGGTTTCAGAAGATGGTAAAACATTCTATGCTATTGAAGATTATAATAACAAAAAAATACCTTTTGAAAACTGGCTGAAAGAAGAAATAAAAAGTGCGGAAGACTTTCAGAAAGAGCACCCCGATAATCCGAATAAATTGATTAACTAATACTATCAAAACCATGAAAAATGTCTTATTACTCGTATTTGCTTTGGCATTTGTGAAATATTATGCACAAAATGACCAGAAAGTGTATTCCATTATTGATGCCAATGCTCAGAAGCTTGCTCAGAAATCAGGAGCTTACTCCGTATCTGTAGGGATTTTGAAAGATGGTAAAGTATACACCAGGCATTTTGGTGAAATTGATAAAGGAAAAGGGAATAAGGCAGATGATAATACTTATTTTGAAATAGCTTCCGTTACCAAGCTTTTTACAGGCCAGCTGCTGGCGAAAGCAGTTTTGGAAGGAAAGATAAATCTGGATGATGATGTGCGAAAATATTTAAAAGGATCTTACCCGAATCTGGAATACAATGGTACCCCGATAAGAGTAAGAAATTTGATCTCTTATCAGACTGCCTTACCCAGAAATCTTCCTAATGATGATGAATTAAGGAAAAATATGTCAGATGAAACCCCTTTTCTGTATAACAAGCTGAATGAAAATTATACAAAAGAGAATTTTAAGAGAGATCTGGCTGCAGTAAAGCTTGATGCACTTCCGGGAACAAAATACAGATACAGCAATCTCAGTCTTGAAGTAGCAGGCCTTATGCTTGAAAATATATATGGAAAAGATTATGAGGTTCTTCTGAAAGAAAATATTTTTTCAAAATTGGGTATGGATCATACAAAATTTAATCTTGATAAAAATGAAGCTCAGGCTAATGGCTATCATATCAACTACCGTCTGATGCCAGCTTCACAAAGCGAATTATGGGGATCGGGAGGAGCAAAAACCAAATCTACAATGGGAGATATGGTGAAATTTTTAAAAGAAGAATTAGATTCTCAGAATAAAATAGCAAAAGAATCACAACGAAATATTGATAACAGTAAAGAAGCATGGTATGGATACTTTTGGAATAAATATTTTATCAATGAAAAAGGAAAGACAGGTTTTAAACATGGCGGATCTTACGGAACAAATACATGGTTTGCAGTATATCCTGAGTTAAATATAGGGGTTTGTATGATTGTGAATATCAACGGACCTGAAACATTTGGGATACTTTATAATACAGCAGCCGATTTGGTGGGAGATTTAATTTCTACATCCGATAAGAAGGATGTATATGGGTATTCAGTTAAAGGAGATAAAGTAGTATTTTCTTATACCCATCCGGAAAATCTTAATGCAGATCTGATCAACAATATTGCGGTAGCAGGAAGTTTCAATGATTGGAATCCTAATGATAAGGAATATCAAATGGTAAAAAAAGGGAAGAGTTATTTTGAAGTGGCAGTTCCGGTTTCAAAATTTGAAAAAGGTAAAGCTTATTCCTTTAAATTTGTATTCAATAAAGAAGGCTGGATGACCAGTCCAAAAAATGCTTCCAACACAGACAGAACAGAAAATAACAGTTTAGTATTGACGCTGTAAAGTATGGCTTGCTAAATTCATAAAATATGAGGACAGATAGGAATAAAGTAAACATATTCCTTTAAATTTGTACTCTATAAAAAAATGGTTTCCTTACAGGAGGATCAGAAATATAATAGGTTAGTTTTGGTACCCTACAAGTACTTAAACATTGAAAAGTAAAAAGAAAAATAAATCTAATATTAAAAAATCTGACATTTAATTTTTAAATGATGTTACAGAATCAGAACTATCAACAATTAATTACCGATCTGAAAGAGCTGGTTGATGAGACTAGGTATCAGGTTGCGGCTCAGGTAAACTCAGCAATGGTGGTTTTGTACTGGAATATCGGACAAAGAATAAATGAAGATATTTTAGGAAATAAAAGAGCAGAGTATGGTAAAGAGATTATTTTTCAAATTTCTCAGCAGCTTACTCTAGAATTTGGAAATTCATTTTCTGAAAAAAATATCCGGAAAATGATGCAATTTGCCTCTGTTTTTGATAATTTTGAAATTGTCGCATCAGCGATGCGACAATTATCATGGACTCATTTCCTGCTTCTTATTCCCATTTCTGAAGATACTAAAAGAAACTTTTATCTTGAAGTCTGTAAGATTGAAAACTGGAGCGTAAGAGTTTTAAGAGACAAGATTAATTCTTTGCTTTTTGAACGGACTGCCATCAGCAAAAAACCTGAAGAAATAATACATAGAGAACTGAAAAACTGGTCTGATAATAATATTCTAAATCCGGATCTGGTTTTTAAAGACCCTTATTTCCTTGACTTTTTAGAGCTGAAAGATACCTTTTCTGAAAAAGACCTGGAAGAAGCAATTGTTGTAGAACTCCAAAAATTCATTTCTGAGTTAGGAACTGATTTTGCCTTTCTTTCAAGACAAAAAAGAATCACAATAGATAATAGGGATTACTATTTGGATTTGCTTTTCTATCATAGGAAATTAAAATCTCTGGTGGTTATTGAACTCAAATTAGGAGAATTTGAAGCTTCTCATAAAGGGCAGATGGAACTTTATCTTTCATATCTTAATAAGTATGAGAAAATAGAAGGTGAAAATCCGCCGATTGGTTTAATTCTTTGTTCCGGAAAAAATTCTGAACATATTGAACTTATGAATCTGGAAGGGGATAATATAAAAGTTGCAGAATATTTACTTATCTTACCTTCTGAAAAAGTTTTGCTTGAAAAATTGCATCGTTCAATAGAGATAGCAAGAAATAAAATTGAAAATAAAAAATAAATCTAATATTAAAAAATCTGACATCTAATGTCTAATAACAAAAGAATTTTCGTAGAAAAAAGAGGTATTTTCGATGTTGAAAGTCCAAAAATTTTTGATGAAGTAAAAGCGGTTGTTCCAGCCGTTCAAAGCGTGAAAGTATACAATGTATATGATATTTTCAATCTGAATGAGGGAGAATTTGAAAAAGTGGTTAACAACACTTTCGTAGATCCGGTTACTGATATCTTACACACTGAAAACCCGGCAAAAAATATTCATTTCGGAATGGAGTTTTTACCAGGCCAGTATGATCAGAGAGCAGACTCTGCCCAACAGTGTATCGCTTTGCTTACAGAAAATGAAAAATCAAAAGTAAGAAGTGGAAAACTGATCGAATTTGAAGGAGTTTCGGAAGGTGATTTGGCAAAAATCAAAGACCTTTTGATCAACAAAGTAGAATCTCAGGAAAAAGACCTATCAATTCTAAATATCCCTGCTGATGAAACACCCTCAAAAGTGATCATCCATGAAAATTTCATCAATTTTAATGATGCTGAACTGGAAAACTTCTATAATAACCACGGTTTTGCATTAGGATTGGATGATCTGAAATTCATTCAGGAATACTTTAAAACCGAACAGAGAAATCCTACGGAAACCGAATTAAAAGTATTAGACACCTATTGGAGTGACCACTGCCGTCACACAACTTTCGAAACAGAGTTGTCAGACATCCAGTTTGAAGGTCAGTTTAAACATACATTGGAAACTATTTTCAATGACTATATCGAGAAAAGAAAATTCTTAGGCCGCGAGCTAAAGCCAATCTCTTTAATGGATTTAGCAACAGTATGTGGTAAATATTTCCATAAAACAGGGAATCTGGACAACCTTGTGATTTCTGACGAAATTAATGCCTGTACCATTCAGATTGAAGCAGAATACGACGGTAAAAAGGAACCTTGGTATTTATTATTCAAAAATGAAACGCACAACCACCCAACGGAAATTGAACCTTTCGGAGGAGCTTCAACATGTTTGGGAGGAGCCATCAGAGATCCTTTATCAGGAAGATCTTTTGTATTCCAGGCGATGAGGTTAACCGGTGCTGCAGACGTTTTAGAACCAGTAGACAAAACTTTACCTGGGAAATTACCTCAAAAAACCATCACCAAACAAGCAGCCAACGGATATTCATCTTATGGTAACCAGATCGGTCTGGCAACAACAATGGTTTCCGAAATATATGATGAAGGCTATAAAGCAAAAAGAATGGAAGTTGGTTTCGTTACCGGAGCCGTTCCCGTGGATTGGGTGAGACGTGAAAAGCCTGCTAATGGTGATTCAATCATTATTCTAGGAGGAGCAACAGGTCGTGATGGAGTTGGAGGAGCAAGCGGAAGTTCAAAAGAACAGGATGAGACCTCTATCCACACGATGAGTTCAGAAGTTCAGAAAGGAAATGCCGTAGAAGAACGTAAAATTCAGAGATTATTCAGAAATCCTGAAGTAACGAAGCTGATCAAAAAATCAAATGACTTTGGAGCAGGAGGTGTTTCCGTAGCAATTGGTGAAATTGCAGATTCTTTAGAAGTGAACCTTGATATCTTGCCATTAAAATATGAAGGATTAAACGGAACCGAGCTTGCTATTTCCGAATCTCAGGAAAGAATGGCGGTAGTAGTAGATCCTAAAGATAAAGAACAGTTCATCAGATTCTGTGAAGCTGAAAACATTGTTGCCGTAGAAGTAGCCAAAGTAACAGATTCGGGAAGAATGCAGATGTTCTGGAAAGGAGACAAAATTGTAGACCTTTCAAGAGCTTTCTTAGATACCAACGGATGTTCCAAGTCTCAGGAGGTAAAAATTACTCACCTTGAAGAAGTAAAAGAAGAAGTAAAAGCATTCACGGAAGAAAACTTCCTCACCATTTTAAAAGACAAAAACGTAGCATCCCAGAAAGGACTGCTGGAAATGTTCGATTCTTCAATTGGAGCTACAACCGTAGCAATGCCTTTAGGAGGAAAGTATCAGCAGACACTAATGGAAGGAAGTGTTCAGACATTACCTGTACTGGGAGCAAAAGATATCAGAACCGTTTCTCTGGCAAGCTGGGGATTTGATGCAGAAATCTCAAAACAGAATTCTCTGTTGGGATCTTCTTACGCTGTAATTGAAAGTGTAGCGAAAATCGTTGCAATGGGAGGCGATTACAAAAATATCAGATTAAGCTTCCAGGAGTACTTCGAAAAACTAGGACAAAATCCTGAAAAATGGGGGAAACCATTGGCTTCACTTTTAGGAGCTTATGATGCACAGATTAAACTTGGTCTGGCCGCAATCGGAGGGAAAGATTCCATGAGTGGAACTTATCAGGATCTGAATGTTCCGCCAACCTTGATTTCTTTTGCATGTGCCAACGGAGATAAAGAAAATATTATCTCACCTGAACTAAAGACTGCAGGAAACAAACTGTATTTCTTCAATCATATTGCTCAGGAAAACGGGCTTCCAAACTATGATGCATTAAAAGAAGCTTTTGAATTCATTTTCGAAAACATCAAAGCAGGAAAAATCGTTTCTGTGAAAACAGTGAAAGAAGGAGGTCTGGCAGTAGCTTTAGCAAAAATGAGCTTCGGAAACAGATTAGGTGCCGAGATCAATGCTGATCAACATGTTTTATTATCGAAAAACATAGGAAGTTTAATCATTGAATCCAAAGACGAATTAAACGCTGCAGTTCTTCAGCTGATTGGAGAAGTAAAAGATTCAGGTATAGTAAAAATCAATGATCTTGAATTCAATATCATAGACCTTGTTTCAGCGAATACCAATACATTCGAAAACCTTTTCCCTACAGTAGAAAAAGAAAAGATTACGGTTGAGATTGATGGAAAACATAACTCAGTCAACCCAAGAAATATCATCATTAAAAAACACGGAATTGCACAGCCTAAGGTTTTTGCTCCGGTGTTCCCGGGAACCAACTGTGAGTATGATACCTTAAACGCATTCCGCAAAGAAGGAGCTGTAGTAAGCAGTCTGCCTTTAATCAATATCAGCCACCAATTGCTGGATGAAAGTATCGATGCATGGGTAGAAGAGATCAGAACAGCTCAGATTCTGGCATTCTCAGGAGGTTTCTCCGCAGGTGATGAGCCGGATGGCTCTGCAAAATTCATTGTAAACGTTCTGAAAAACGAAAAAATGAGAAATGCAGTTCATGAGTTATTAGACAGAGATGGGATGATTATCGGTATCTGTAACGGATTCCAGGCTTTAGTTAAATCAGGATTACTGCCGTACGGAAGAATTAAAGATCTGGATGAAAACTCTCCAACGCTTGCGCACAATGCTATCAGAAGACACATCTCTCAAATGGTTACCGTAAAAGTAGTGAACGATGAAAGTCCTTGGCTGAAAGGAATGAAAGGTCAAACATTCACCATTCCTATCTCTCACGGTGAAGGTCGTTTCATGGCTTCAGAAGAAGAGATTAAGAAACTTTACGAAAACGGACAGATTGCTACCCAATACATAGATTTTGATGGAAACATCGCTCATGGAATGCCATTCAATCCAAATAACTCATTATTCGGAATCGAAGGAATTACCAGCCCATGTGGAAAGATCTACGGAAGGATGGGACACCCTGAACGTTTTACGGATGGTCTTATGAAAAATATACCAACCGCGAATTATCACAACATATTCAAAAACGGTGTTGAATACTTCAAATAATAATAAAAGAAAAATGATCGTCATCAATGGCGGTCATTTTTCATCTTTAGCCGGTTTTTATGAAGAAGTTTCCAATGTTTTGATGAAAGATGTGGATTGGAAAGTAGGAACCCTGGATGGGTTTGATGATATCCTCTACGGAGGATTCGGAGTATTCGAAGGCAAAGAAGAAATTGAAATCATCTGGAAAGAATCGCGCAAATCAAAAGAGGATCTGGGTTTTAAAACCACACAAGAATTCTACAAAAATAAAATCAGGCAAGGCAAACCTTTCAACATAGAATTGATTCAGCAGAAATTAGATGACTTGACAGAAGGAAAAGGACAGATCCTTTTTGAAATTCTGGTGGAAATTATTGAGTCACATAGCAATATTAGATTGAAACTGGAGTAATTTGGCGTTTTTTGATCAGTAGATTTGCGTTAAAAATCATACAAATTAAGTCATAATATATCCTTTAATAGTTTTTTCTTAATATTTTTACTAAACAAAACAAAAAATAACAAGAAGAATTGAATGAAGAAAATTATGTATGGGCTGTTCTTCGGTGACAGCATTACCTACGGGGAATATGACGGCGTTTTTGGAGGTTGGGTAGATATTCTGAAAAGATATGCCCTGCAGCAATTTCACGAAGGAAATGGAGATGAACTGATCTTATTCAATCTCGGAATAGGAGGAGAAACCACAGAAGGATTGCTCAAAAGAATTCCCCACGAATTGGCTGCAAGAAATTCTGCCGATGGAAATATCGTTTTCTTAAGTTATGGAGCCAATGATCTGGCAATAAAAGACGGAATACAGATCGTAGATCCTGAAAAATTTAAAAATAATATAAAAACTGCTGTTATACATGCCAGAAATTTTTCCAATGAGATTTACCTGGTAAGCATTCTCCCTTTTTCTCAAAAAATAGATGGAGTAGTGGTGAGTTCAGGGAAAAAGAGAATCAACGAGGATGTTATTCTCTATAATCAGATTCTGAAAGACATTGCTGCCCAAGAATCACTGGTGTATATTGATTTCTATTCTGCTTTTTTAGAAGATAAAGAGATTTTACTATCTGCAGACGGTGTACATCCTAACGAAAAAGGCTATGGAATGATGGCCGAAATTGCAATACCAATTATTGAAAAATATTTATAATGACTCACTTATTTTCTTATGGAACCCTGCAGAAAGAACAGGTTCAAATGGAAACCTTCGGAAGGCTTTTACATGGTGAAAAAGATGTTCTATCCGGATACAGACTTGACATGATAGAAATTACAGATGCAGAAGTGCTTAGAAAAAGCGGTCAGAAATACCATCCGGTACTGAATTTTTCAGGAAATGAAGAAGATGAGATAGAAGGGATTCTTTTTGAAGTGACAGAAACCGAAATACTTCAGGCAGATGAATACGAAGTGGATGATTATAAAAGAATAGAAACAACTTTTAAATCCGGAAAAAAAGGATTTATCTATATTGGAAAATAGTCATGCGGGTAAAGCGAAGCCATCTCAACAAACTTTACTATTCAAATTTACGAGACCAATTAGATTCGATAAGAGTGGGTTAAAACCCAATCCATTTAGCCAAAACTTAAAAAAGTATATTGAATCAATTTTTTTTTATCTACTGACAGCCCCTTGTCATAACCTGCCTTTATCTTTGTTCTACAACAAAAAAATCAAAAAAATGAATAACGTAAAAGTGGAACCTTTTAAGGTCATAGGAATTTCAGTAAGAACAACTAATGAAAATGAGCAGGCAGCAAAGGACATCCCTGTTTTATGGGAAAAAATGATCAAAGAAGATATTCAGAATAAAATTCCGAATAAGATTGACAATACCATTTATTCCATTTACACTGATTATGAAAAAGACCATACAAAGCCTTATACAACTGTTTTAGGATGTAAAGTGGATAGTCTTGACCATATCCCGGACGGAATGGCCGGGTATTCATTTGACGGGGGAAATTATATACAATTTACTACAAAAGGAGACCTCTCAAAAGGTTTGATCATTAATGAATGGCTGAAAATCTGGGAAATGGATCTGGGAAGAGTATTCACCACCGATTTTGAAGTGTACGGAGAAAAAGCACAGAATCCTTCAGATGCAGAGGTCGATATTTTAATCGCTGTAAAATAAAATCCTGAAAATAACAACAACCCTTATAGACTTAAAAAAGCTATAAGGGTTGCTATTAAAACAAATTACTTATATAAAAGATACTTTGTATAATCGTTAATTCCATCCCCGTTACTATCCTCATTATTTGGAGCTAATAAAGTAAGTGTGTTGGAAGAAATTTCAAGAACTTTGACTGTATTATTTTCGATGGTAAGTTCCATACTGGCTGAAGAATAAGTGTAGCTAAAAGTATTTTCAACTTTCTGACATCCTGAATTGACACTATTATAATCAATCAGATAATATTTACCATCATTTTTGAATTCATAAGTACTTTTTTTCTTACAATCATCAGGGGCATATTCCTTAATAACGGTTGCTTTATCTACTCCGGAAACTAAATATTCAGTTTGTATCTTCCATACTCCTACAACATTCGTAGTGTTGTCGGGAAGATTGTTGATAGGTAAAGACTCATCATCTGTACTGCAGGATGAAAAGATGCCCGCTGCCAAAGCTGCTGCTAATAACTTCTTCATAAATTAAATTTCCGCGAACTTAATGAAAATTATTCATTGAAGTATACGAGCAAAAGGCAAAATCTGACAGATATTTTATGATGTTAATCAGCTGAAAATATATTTTCGGTATACAAGAATTCCCACTGTTGCGGCTGCAATCGCCATCAATACCACAGCACCTGCTGCAATATCTTTAATAAAACCGATTCTCTTGTCAAAATCCGGTTGAATGATATCACATATCTTTTCAATGGCCGTATTGAAAATTTCGGCGCTCAGAACAGCAAATGAGACTATGAGAATAAGTGCTGTATCCATGGCATTCAGCCTGAAATAAAAAATGAGAAATATATTGATAACAAAAGCCAAAAGCTCGATCTGGAAATTTCTTTCCGTTTTTATCATTACCCAAACACCTCTGAAAGCATTCAGAAAACTTTTATGGATAGGTGGCTTTTGCATGATTTAAAAACTTTTCAGACAAAGATAGGTTTTGTATTTTGATTATAATTTTTTTCTGCTATATTTGAAATACAAGATTGAAAAACAAAAGAGGAGCGGTCTTCCTGCCATTATTTTATCAGAAATAAGAAAAGCAATGGAAATCTGAACGTAACATTCGGTGTAAAAACAAATTGATGATGTTTGTTAAAAACTCCTCCCGATTATTTTTTTCTTTGTTGTATGTATTTATTATATTTGTAGAAACTTATTTTATAAATCTATGAAATTTATTATTTCAAGTGGTGAACTGCAGAAGGCTTTGCAAACTGTAAGTGGCGTAATATCAAGCTCTCAATCGAGACCGATTTTAGAAAACTATCTTTTTGAATTAGACGGAAATAATGTGACCATTACAGCATCTGACGGTGAGACGACTCTTGTTACTTCTCTGGAAGTAAAGTCTGATGACTCAGGTAAATTTGCTGTTCCTGCTAAAATTTTTCAGGATTTTATCAAGACCTATGGCGAACAGCCTTTAACATTTGTGGTAAAAGACAATGCGGAAGGAACAGGAAGCCAGCTTGAGATTTTAGATGAAAAAGATAATTTCGCAGTAGCATTAGATAATGCTGATGACTATCCTGAGCTTCCGGAATTTGACGCTTCACAAAGTGTAACAATGCCGGCTGGAGTTTTGTCTGAAGCTTTAACCAATACATTATTCGCAACAAGTAATGATTCTCTTCGTCCGGTAATGACAGGGGTGCTTTTCCAGTTTGGAGAAAACGAAACCAACTTCGTTTCTACAGACTCCCACAGATTAGTGGTGTACAAAAGAGCAGACCTTATGAATGCCGAGCCAATGGAGTTTATCATGCCTAAAAAACCTTTGAATATTTTCAAAAATATCCTGGCAAGCTCCAATGAAGATGTGAAAATCGACTTCAATGAGAATATGGCTAAATTTACTTTTGATAAGCACATCTGGATCTGTAGACTGATTGATGGGAAATATCCTAACTATACAGCAGTAATTCCAAAAGAAAACCCAAATGTATTGACGATCAACAGAAACCTTTTGTTGGGAGCTATTAAGAGAGCCTCTATCATGTCAAACAAGTCTACCAACCAGGTAAGATTTAAGCTTTCCGGAAACATTCTTCATCTTCATGCAGAAGACACAGAATATGCAAACAAAGCAGACATGCAGATTCCTTGTGATTACAACGGAGAAGATATCAATATCGGATTCAGTTCTAAATTCTTAACTGAAATGCTTACGATCTTAGGTTCTGATGATATCACAATGAAAATGTCTCAACCTAACAGACCAGGGATCATTGAACCTCTTGACGGTCTTGAAGAAAACGAAAACATCTTAATGTTATCAATGCCGGTAATCGGATTATAAGATTAACAATAAAATAAATAAAAGCCGGAGTTTTCCGGCTTTTATTCTTTATAGGAATTTCAAAACTGGTGAAATATTTCGAACCGTTTAAAACATTAATTTCACTAATTGTCTTCACAAACATCACAATTAGGAGTTGTATAAATCGTACCATTTGTGTTTTAAAATCAGAACTTATTTCTCATCTGTATTTTAAATAAGCTTATAAAATTGTATCATTTGTCTTTAAATAAGTTGATTTCAGATTTTTGCAGTAAAGCTTTTTTTAGCATCTTTAGATTATGGAAATAAAAATACAGAATTATCATACTTCAGATCTTCTTTCAGATTTTTCCACTGAAAACTATAGTGTTGTATTATGGAAAGGTTCTGGGATTTACTCTGTGGATGATATCAATTATTCCTATTACGGATACAATATTTTGTTCCTCTCTCCTTATCAGAAATTAAAGCTTGCTTCGGAGTCTGATGAAAATATCCATATCCTTTTCTTTCATGGAGATTTTTACTGCATAGAATATCATAAAGAAGAAGTAGCCTGCAACGGGCTTCTTTTCAATAATATTTATCTGAATCCCGGGATAGAAATTACAAAAGAGAACTATGAATATATCCTTGAGCTTTTTAATCATATCAAAAAAGAAGAATCTGAAAAGCATCAGTTCTCGGAATCGATCATCAAAACCTATATACAGCTGATTCTGGCCATTGGAAGTAAACAGAAAAGCAGTATTGAAAACAGTATGGCTTCTAACGATAAACTTCCGAATAAAAATGCTGCAGAATTTCAAAAACTACTGGAAGCACATTTTAAAAGTCAGAAGGAACTGTCATTTTACAGTGATAAGCTGAGTATAACCAACAATGCGTTGAGTAAAGCAGTAAAAAAAGAATTTACCAAGACCCCAACGCAGCTTATTAATGAAAGAATTATTTTGGAATCTAAAAAATTATTGCATTTGACATATCGTTCTGTGAAAGAAATTGCTTCGGAACTAGGATTTGCGGATGAATTTTATTTCAGCAGGTATTTCAAAAAATCAGTAGGCTGTTCGCCGAAAAAATACAGGGAAAAAGTAGGGATCTCTGTGGTGGCGAAAATATCCATGTAATGTCCTCAAATATCTATGGTAAGGCTTCATGCATGTGAATACTTTTGTAAAAAATAAACATATGCAGAACAGTAGATTATACAACAGCTTGTTAAGATTCGATTCTTATTTTTTCAATTTCCTTAGAATTTCAATTTTTATTGTGATGGCCTGGATTGGCGGGCTTAAAGCATTCCAGTACGAAGCTGATGGAATTGTTCCCTTTGTTGCTAATAGTCCTTTAATGAGCTTCTTTTATAAAAATGCAGGCAATAAAGTAATGAATGAAGATCAAAAACTGGTTTCAGAATATACACTTTATAAAAATCCGGAAGGAAAAGTAGTAAAGAAAAATATTGAATGGCATGCAGAAAACAGAACCTATACCTTTTCTTATGGGTTGGGTACAATGATTGTTGTTATCGGATTTTTGGTGCTATCAGGAATTTGGTTCCCTAAAATTGGAGCTGTTGGGGGAGCTTTAACATTTTTAATGTCATTGGTTACCTTATCCTTTTTGATTACAACCCCTGAAGTATACGTTCCCAATTTAGGAGGGGATTATCCTACACCGCAGTATGGCTTCCCCTATCTGTCCGGCGCAGGGCGACTGGTATTGAAAGATATTATCATGATGGCTGGTGGATTGGTTCTCTTCTCTGACAGCTTGAAAAAGGTAATCACATCGTCCGGCAGATAAACCGCTATCGGATTGATTCTCCTGAATTTATTTTAATAGTGAGATAATAACGGTTGTTAGGAGATTTTTTCTATCCGCGAAAGATGAGTTAACTAAAATTAATTATCTTAAAATTGTTTCTAAATTTCGCTATTTCTCAAAAAAACACGACATTTGTACCGTGAAATTTTACGTGAAAACTTACGTGAAAATCCAAATAAAAATTTCAAAATAGAGAAGAAGGAGCCATAGGTTTCATCTGACCAATTAAAAAAGTAGATAGATAAACAAATGAAAATATCAAACAACTGGCTGAAGGACTTTGTAAAAACGGAATTGAAAACTGAAAGAATCGGTGAATTCCTTACAGATATAGGTCTTGAGGTTGAAGGGATAGATAAATTTGAAAGCGTAAGAGGCAGCCTGGAAGGTATTGTAGTAGGTAAAGTATTAACCTGCGAAAAGCATCCGAATGCTGACAAACTGAAAAAGACAACAGTAGACGTAGGAAACGGAAAAGTGCTGAACATTGTTTGCGGTGCTCCTAACGTAGAAGCAGGACAAACAGTTCCTGTAGCAGTTGTTGGTACAAAAATCTATGACAAAACCGGAAACTTTTTTGAAATTAAAGAAGCAAAGATCAGAGGAGAAGTTTCTCAGGGAATGATCTGTGCAGAAGATGAGCTTGGCCTTAGCGAAGATCACGGAGGTATTATGGTGTTGGATGAAACAAAATATGAAGTAGGAAAAGACTTTGCAGATTATTTTGAGTTAACCAATGATGAGGTTTTTGAAATTGGACTGACACCGAACAGAACCGATGCAATGTCTCACTATGGAGTTGCAAGAGATCTGCACGCTTATCTTTCTACCAATCAACAGAAATCTCAGTTTAATAAAGTAGCTTCTGAAGTTTTAAATAATGAAGGTAGCCACGATTTTACACTGGAGATTGAAGATGCTGAATTATGCCCAAGATATATCGGAGCTGTTATAGAAGATGTAAAAGTAGCAGAATCTCCATCTTGGTTAAAAGACAGACTGAAAGCAATCGGATTAAGCCCGATTAATAACGTTGTAGATATTACCAACTACATTCTTCACGGTTACGGACAACCGCTTCACGCATTTGATGCAGATAAAATTGCAGACAAAAAAGTAAAAGTAGGAGTCGTAAAACCAGGAACTAAATTTACAACTCTTGACGGGGTGGAAAGAACATTGAACGGTTCTGAAATCATGATCAAAGACGGTAAAGATAACCCAATGTGTATTGCCGGAGTTTTCGGTGGTGAGAACTCAGGAGTCGCTGAAACTACAAAGACCGTATTCCTTGAAAGCGCTTATTTTAACCCGGTTGCGGTAAGAAAAGGAGCAAAAGCACACAGTTTGAATACAGATGCTTCTTTCAGATTTGAAAGAGGAGTAGATCCGAATCTTACAAGAACGGCTATTACTCATGCTATCAAATTGATTCAGGAAATTGCAGAAGGTAAACTGGTAGGAGATTTATTGGAAGAATATCCTAAGAAAATTGAAGATCATTATGTGATTTTGAGATTCTCAAAAATTGAACAGATCTTAGGAACAAAAATTCACAGAGAGAAAGTAAAAGAAATTTTAAAAGCGTTGGAAATTCAGGTGTTAAACGAAATTCCTAATGGTTTTGAGATCTCTGTTCCTGCATACAGAGCAGATGTAACAAGAGAAATTGATGTTATTGAAGAAATCTTAAGAATCTACGGATACAATAAGATTGATGCTCCACAGAAAATTTCATTTACTCCGGTGAAGCTAAGTGCAAATGATCAGGATGAACTGGAAAACAGCTGGGCAAGAGCATTACAAAGTCTTGGTTTCAATGAAGTAATGAATAATTCATTAACTTCTGTAAAAGATGAAACAGATGCGGTAAAACTATTGAATCCTTTAAGCAATGATCTGGCATTCATGAGAAAGTCTTTATTGGAAGGACTTCTTCAGAATACCGTTTATAATATCAACAGAAAGAATCAGGATATCAAATTCTTTGAATTCGGAAAGATCTATCACAAGAAAGATAAATACGAAGAAAGAAAGCAGTTGGCGATTCTTATTTCAGGAAGAGATGTTGCGGAAAACTGGCTTCAGCCTAAATCTGCGGTAAGTTTTTATAACCTTAAAGCCTATGTAAAAGTTTTATTGGAAAGGCTTGCGGTTAGTTATAAAGAAGTGGCTTTATCTGACGAGAGATTCTCTGATGCACTGGTATATGAAGCAGATGGAAAAGCCTTGGTAAGAATAGGGAAGGTAGCTCCTGCTTTATTGAAAGACTTTGATATTGATCAGGACTGTTTCTATGCGGAAATTGAACTGGAATTGGCTCAGAAATTACGCTCTGAAAACGAACTGAAATTCAAAGACATTCCGAAATTCAATAAAATCAGAAGAGACTTGGCCTTATTGATTGATAAGAATGTAAATTATCAGGATCTTTATCAGACTGCTAAGAAAAACAAGTCTCCGTTCATTAAGAGCGTTAATCTGTTTGACGTGTATGAAGGAAAGAATCTTCCTGAAGGGAAAAAGTCTTATGCTATGAGCTTTGAGCTTTTAAATGAAGAAAAAACACTGGAGGAAAAAGAAATCACCGAAGTGATGGATTCTTTGATCAAATCTTTCCAGAAAGAATTCAACGCAGAGTTGAGATCGTAATAAGTGAAAATATTTATTTTTATTATAATTGAAACGGACTTAAAAAAGTCCGTTTTTTATTTTTAATTAATTTTATAAAAATGTACAAATAAGTTTCGGCTAGAGCAATTTGAATATTGTTTTTAGATAAACGGGCTAAAGTCCGTTCTTATTGAATGATTCTCTAAATATTCTGCCTCGTCTCTTCATCACTCCGCGGGAGTTTCAGCAAGCTTTCACCCTTAAAAACATCTCGGGAAAATATTAAAAATACCATCTGTTAAAGAATAATAAAATTCACTGTAACCCGTTTAAATAATATAAATTCCGTAAATTTGGGTTAATTCAAAAAGAAAAAAATGAAAAATCTTTTTTTAAGTATATGTACAGCAGCAGTATTGGCTTCATGTGGATCTATGACAAGCCCGTCTGCGTCTAAAGTAGGAAAAGCCCAGCCGGCTCTTGCCAACACAAAATGGACATTGGCTGACAATGTAAAAGGTAAAATTCCTACATTGAATATTGAAGGGGAAAAGATCACTGGAAATGCTGGTTGCAACAATTACTTCGGAACGGCTAAAATAGACCCGGCTACCGGAGCATTTGAAGCTGGACAAATGGGAGCTACAAAAATGATGTGTAATAACATCGGGGTAGAGCAGAACTTCATGGATATGATGGGAAAAGCTAATAAATATGTGATTTCCGGAAATACCTTAGAACTTTATAAAGACAATCTTTTATTATTGAAATTCAATAAATCAGAATAAAAAAACAAAAGGAACTCCTTGGAGTTCCTTTTTTATGTTTAGAGTGTTATTAATCTTCCTCTTCTTCGTCGTACTTAGCCAGCTCCTCATCGCACCATTTAAATGCTGCTTCTACTACTTTCGTAGCCTCATCTGCCATCGTTTCTTCATCATCACCCTCAAGATCATCTAACCACTCAACTTCTTCTTCCTCAACGTTTAAGATAAATCTTGGATATTCTGTATGAACCACGAATAGATCCTCTGGAAATTCCGAATTATCTGCTAATAAAAACTTTGGTAATTTCATTTTTTTAATGTTTTAACTTTCTCAAAGATAAATAAAATTATTGACTTAAAATGAGTTCAAAAACATTTTTGAAACTTTTTCAGCTTTTTTACTTTCAGAATAATCATAGAACCCTTCCCCTGATTTTACTCCAAGTTTTCCGGCTGTCACCATGTTTACAAGCAATGGGTTTGGAGCGTACTTAGGATTTTTGAATCCGTCATACATTACATTGAGAATAGCAAGGCATACATCAAGGCCAATAAAGTCTGCCAGTTGAAGCGGCCCCATTGGATGAGCCATTCCTAATTTCATTACCGTATCAATTTCTTCTACACCTGCTACACCATTATAAAGAGTTTCAATAGATTCATTAATCATAGGCATTAAGATTCTGTTGGCAACAAAACCAGGGTAGTCATTTACCTCTACAGGAACTTTTCCTAAAGTTTTGCTCATCTCATAGATGGAGTCGAAAGTTTCTTTGGAAGTAGAATATCCTTTGATGATTTCTACCAGCTTCATAATAGGAACCGGGTTCATAAAGTGCATTCCGATTACTTTGTCTGCTCTTTTCGTAGCAGCAGCAATTTTAGTAATGGAAATAGATGAAGTATTGGTTGCCAGGATACAGCCTGCAGGTGCCAATTCATCCATTTGGCCGAAAATCTTTAATTTAAGATCAAGGTTCTCCGTTGCAGCTTCTACAATTAAGTCTGCACTTCCCACTGCATCATTAAGTGCGGTAAAAGTAGTGATGTTTCCTAAAGTTTCAGCTTTTTGCTCCTCAGTAAGGTTTCCCTTTGCAATTATTCTGTCAAGATTGGTAGTAATGGTTTTCAAACCTCTGTCCAAAGCTTCCTGAGACACATCTACAAGATTTACTTTAAACCCGCTTTGTGCGAAAGTATGTGCAATACCATTCCCCATGGTTCCTGCTCCGATAACTACAATGTTTTTGATCATTTTCGTTTATTTTTTATAGATAGTTAAATTTTTTGCATCCGTAAGATCCGATTGAGAAACAATAATTTCCGGATCGAAATTCACATTTCCTTTATTGGGCTGCTGCTTGTTGTTATTTTGGTTGGATACTGTAGCCATAAGCCCTCTTATAAGCCTGCTTTTTTGATTTTTTGAAAGGAAATCCGTCCCGATATACAATTTGTATTCACCCTCTCTTCCCAATCTGCTTTGCATCAGTATTTCAAGGCTTTTGACCCGGTTTTTCCTTTTAAATTCTTTCAGATAACTTACCACCGGTTTTTCAGATGGAGGACCACAGCATATGCTGGCATAGCCAACTTCTAAATAATTTTGATTCTTCTGTGAATAAAAGAATGCAAAAGAAAAAAGAGCGGCTGTTATTATTATTTTTTTCATTTTAAATCGGTTTAAAAATAAGCTTAAAATTTTACTTATTAAAATAATCCCACACAGTCTTTGAAATGTCTGAAATCATTTTACAGTTGTCAGCTTCCGTTTCCATTGAATTACTGACAAATACAGCTATTGCATAATGCTTGCCATTGGGTAGTGTAATGATTCCGATTTCGTTTTCAGCCCCTGTTAAACCTTCTTTATTCTTTCCGGAAGATCCCGTTTTTCTGGCGACGGGCGTGTTTTTAGGAAGCTGTTCTATTATTTTGTTTAATCCCGTAGAAGTGGATAACATCACTTTCATCAGATAATTAGTGGATTTTTTCGACAATAATTTTCCGTCATAGAATTTTCTCATCACATCAACTGCTGACTTTGTTGTACTGAAGTTTTCATATTGAATATTCCAGGCTTTGTGCATTTCTTCCTCATTATACTTAATCTGAAAATCTTTGACTCCTTTAGAGTCCGTAAATTTCTGAACAACTTGTGTTCCTCCCAATAGTTTCAGGAGAATATCACATCCATTATTATCACTTTTGGCAACAGTATATTCAATCACCTCGCTTAATGGGATTCCTACATTTCCGTCAGGATATTTATCGCGGAGCGGAGACCATGTATTTTCCAGCAGATTTGATTTATTTAATGGGATTTTTTGGTCTAATGATAGTTTCCCATGGTCTACAGCATTCAAAACTGCTGCAGCAATATGAAATTTGAATACACTCTGCATCGGAAGCTTTTTATCCGCATCTCTGTTATAAGTAAATCCATTTTCAAATCCGGAGACGGAAATTCCTACGGTTGCTTTTTTATTTTTCAGAATTGAACTTATTTTTTGTTCCAATGCTGAGGTCTGAGCCAATGTAAATGCAGAGATCAGAATAAAAAGAAATGCTGTTTTTCTCATAAAGATAGAATTAAAAAACTCCCGTTTGAATATCAAATGGGAGCTGCAATTTAAGATAATTATCGCTATTTTAGTTCAAAATAATTCAGGTTTAAACCATCATTCTCAAAAAGAATTCTGATCTTGTTTTCTCCTTTCGTAAAATGAATATTTTTTACAAAACCCATATTCCAGATTTCATTTCCTCCTGTAGCATTTACTAAAACCGATGCTAGAACCTTTCCGGCAGATGTTACAATTTTGATCCTGGAATCTTTAATGGAAGAATATCTGATATTAAAAATATAATTTCTCTCTTCCGGAATGTTGAGCGTATACTGAAGCCATTCGCCGGCTTCGGTTTTGCCAACATAATACTGATTGGTTATTGTGTCATTACACTGATATATATCTACACCATCATTTCTCATCTGCTGGCCAGAGTTCCACTCTGATCTTTTGGCAGGATCACTTACCCAAAGGTTAACGAAATCTTGATCCTGATAAGCACTTCCTATTCTCCCGAGATCATATTCCGAGGCAAAAACTCTTCCCGGAATCTGATGATCCTTAAACGGTTTGGTAGAATCATCCGTAACCTGTCTGAACATAGCATCAATAACGTCGGTTTTGATTTCCACATTATTGAATTTGTAATGATCGGCAATCTGCATCAATGCTTTTGTAGCATATTCTTTAGAAGGCTTTTCGCCTCCGTTTTTCCAGTATTGCAATAACTTTTCATACTCCGGAGTGGTTTTCACATTCGCAATTCCTGCAATATTATCAATCTTTTTCATAGGCCAGAAGGCATACCCGATATTATGCTTATCCAGAAGCTGAATCAATTCAGTAAACCATACATTGGAATTCTCGCCGGTTTCCCCGAGCCATATCGGCATATTGTGTTTCTCTCTCAGATCCAATGCTGCTTTTATGGTTTGATCATCATTGTAATTCCAATATTTATGAAAACTGAAGGCCATATTATCATCCCAGATCGGAATCAATCCGTTATAATTATTTCCCCAGCCATTTCCTTCAATAAAAATAATATGCTTTTTGTCCACTTCCCGGATAGCTGCAGTTATATCTTTTTGCAGTTTCCAAAGCGGTGCATTAGACATTTCATCCGTTCCATTCGGATTTTTTCCTGTAAAATTAATATTGGGTTCATTGATAAGGTCATAACCTCCAATCCACGGACTGTCTTTATACCGCTCTGCTAACTTTTTCCAAAGGGCAATTGTTTTTTTCTGGTTTTCTTCATTTTCCCAAAGTGAAGGTTTTGATTTGTCGTTATCAGAGATGTTCACATCATTTCCCTGCCCGCCGGGTGCCGCATGAAGATCAAGAATAAGATATATTTTATTGGCCGCACACCATTGAAGAAGATCATCAGTCATTTTAAAACCTTCCTCTATCCAGGTATTTTTACCTTTTACAGGCTCTTTTTCAATAGGAAGAGTATAAAGATTATAATGCATAGGAAGCCTTATAGAATTGAATCCTGCTTTTGCCAGAAAATCGATGTCTTGTTTAGTAATTCCATTTTTAAGGTAAGCTTTATAAAAGGTATTCATTCCGTTTTCCCCAATCAGCTCCTTTATTTTTTCTTTGATTTTGTATTGAGGTCCTGCAAAATCAGCTGTTTTCAGCATATAGCCTTCCTGAAGCATCCAGCCTCCCAAACCAAGCCCTCTTAATTGAATGTTTTCACCCTTGTCATTAATAATTTTCTTTCCTGAGGTCTTTAATAATTGTGATGTCCCAAATTGAGACAATAATAAGGCGGATAATAAAATGGCTCTTTTCATAATTGTTTTGATTTTAAATAGTGGGGGAGATTTAGAATGTATTCATAATTAATGGCATATCACGATAAGAGTCTGTACTCAGACTGTTCATTCTGGTGAAAATCCATGGTGTATATAAAACAAAATATTTCAACTGCTTATTGAATTGTTGTTCAAATATATTGTTTTTTTATTTTGAAAAGAGATTTTTATTAACGAATCAATAAATTTTAATTTTTATGATGCAATTCTTAAAGCTGGAAAGTAGTAATTAATGCAAAATCATTCTTTTGAATTTAAAAATGAATGACAGCTCTTATCAGAAGGAATATATCTTATAAAAAATGCTATCCTATAACCATTTTTCTTTTGATTATAAGATAGCATTGTAATCATTATCGCTATAAGACAGCGTATATTTTATTTTGGGTTAATCAAATTCATGATTTCTAAGGCTACTTTTAATGCTTCAGTTCCGTCTTCAAGAGATACTTCAACATTTTTATCACCTGTGATTGCATCAGCAAAAGAATTTAACTCATCCAGAATCGCATTATTAGGTTGAATATTCGGATATTCAAAAAGGATCTGATTTTTCTCTCCATCTGCATTTTCAATAATCATATCAAAAGGAGTAGGATTTTCAGGAGCGTCTTTCATTCTGATTACTTCAGCTTTTTTCTCAAGGAAATCAACAGAGATATAAGCATCCTTCTGGAAGAATCTGCTTTTTCTCATAGCCTTCATAGAGATTCTGGAAGTGGTAAGGTTGGCTACACATCCGTTTTCAAACTCTATTCTTGCATTGGCAATATCCGGAGTTTTGCTTACCACACAAACTCCACTTGCGTGAATGTTTTTAACTTTGGATTTTGCCATGCTCAAGAGAATATCAAGGTCATGAATCATCAGGTCCAATACCACGGAAACATCCGTACCACGGGGATTAAATTCTGCCAGCCTGTGAATCTCAATGAACATCGGACTGTTGATATATTCTTTTGTAGCAATGAAAGCAGGATTATATCTTTCAACATGTCCTACCTGCGCTTTAATTCCGTTTTCCTGGCATAAGCGAAGGATTTCTTCTGCCTGCTCAAGGGTTTGGGTAACCGGTTTTTCAATAAAGAAATGAAGACCTTTTTCTATCGCTTTTAAAGCATAATCGTAATGATAGATTGTCGGAGTGACAATATCCAGCATATCGATTTGATCCAGCAATTCATCAAAATTTTCAAAATATTTATATCCGAATTCGGCCTCTAATTTCTTTCCGTTTTCAACATCTTTATCATGGAAACCTACAAACTCGTATCTATCTGACTGATTAAGAAGTTTTAAATGTATTTTTCCCAAGTGTCCGGCACCTACCAAACCTGCTTTTAACATACCTGTATTAAATTTTTGTAAAGATAAGAAAGAAGTTAGATTGTAGAAGTAGTTTTTGTGGATAATTCTTTTCCCTAATTCCTGAAATCTAAAATCTAATTTCTTACTTTTGTCGGATGCAGGATTCGTTTGTACATAAAGGAAAAAGAAAGATTTTAGTTGAATACCTTCGACACAGAATTGGAATTTCGGATGAAAATGTACTTTCGGCAATGAGTGAAGTTCCGAGACATCTCTTCATCGAAAGTATTTTTGAAGATTTTGCCTATGAAGACAGGGCTTTCCCAATTCTGGCACATCAGACCATTTCCCATCCTTCTACGGTAGCGGAACAATCTGAGCTGTTACAGGTAAGCGCAGGAGAGAAAGTACTGGAAATTGGAACAGGATGCGGGTATCAAACTGCTGTTTTAATGGCAATGAAGGCTCATGTATACACCGTGGAAAGGCAAAAAGACCTGTTTGATTTTTCAAAAAAGAAGCTGAGAGAGCTTCATCTGTATCCTAAGTTTCAAAGCTTTGGAGATGGTTTTGCCGGACTTCCGACATTTGCGCCCTTTGATAAGATTATTGTAACCTGTGGAGCCTCTACTTTGCCTACAGAATTATTAAAGCAATTAAGAGTCGGCGGGAAAATGGTTATTCCATTAGGTCCTACCGATGAGCAGGTGTTGTACAGATTCACGAAAGTAGGTCCTACAGAATTTGAAAAAGAAGAATTCGGGGCATATAAATTTGTTCCTATGCTGGGAAATACCAATCAGTAAAACAAACCAGATATAGAAATCTAACGGAATTGGTGGACGTGCCGGTCTCAAACACCAGTGCTATAAGCAACTTTTCGATCAAAAAAAAACTTAAAATAATTAGACTTTTGTGATTGCTTAGTGATAGAAGAGCCTACTTTTAAGAGATTCTTTTATACTTTAAAATTATCCGAAATTTAAAATATTAAACTCTGTTTCGGAATGAAAATTGATGGAATTAAGACCCTCACTATTGAAATTTCCATTAAGGAAAGTGATATAGATTTTGAATATACCACTCAGATGAAAAGAAATAATTTTTAATATTAAAGTTCAATAACCTTACTTTTGCGAGTGAGGTTTTTCATTTAACAAAACAATGCAGGTAATGAAAGTTTTTATCAATAAAAGAATTCCGGAAACAGGAATTGCCATGTTAGAAAAAGCAGGACTGGAAATACTATTCCCCGAAAACGAAAACCTTTCTTACGAAGAATGGCTGAACTATTGTAAAAATACAGATACAATTCTGAATATAGGCGCAGATTTTAAATATGACAAAAACTTCTTTGAAGCTTGTCCTAATGTTAAAGCCATTGCCTTGTATTCCGTGGGATTTGATCATGTTGATATCAAAGAAGCAAGTGAAAGGAACATTCCGATTGGAAATACGCCTGATGTTTTAAGCAGAGCAACATCCGATACTGCATTTTTGTTGATGCAGTCGGTGGCAAGAAGAGCAAGTTATAACTTTCAGAAAGTAAGAGATGGAAAATGGAGCACTTTCGATCCCTTACATGCTTTAGGGCAGGAACTTTACGGGAAAACACTAGGGATTTTCGGATTAGGGCGTATTGGGTATGAAATGGCGGAAAAATCAAAGAATGCTTTTGGAATGAACATCATTTATCATAACCGCCGTCATAATGAAGAAGCAGAAAAAGAACTTGGAGCGGCTTATGTATCTTTCGAAGAGCTGATTGAAAATTCTGACGTATTAAGTGTTCATGCTAATTTTACACCGGAACATAAAGACCTGTTCAATAGTTCCGTATTTGAAAAGATGAAGCCCAATGCAATTTTTGTCAATACAGCAAGAGGTGGTTTTCATAACCAGAAAGATCTGTATCAGGCTTTGGTTGATCAAAAAATATGGGGTGCCGGCCTGGATGTAACCCATCCGGAACCAATGCAGGTAGATGATCCTATTTTAGAACTTTCAACAGTCTGTATCCTTCCACATATTGGCTCAGCAACAATTGAAGCCCGCAATGGAATGGCAAGACTCGCGGCCGGAAATATTATCGCTTTTTCAAAAGGTGAAAAGATGCCCCATTGTGCTAATCCTGAAGTTTATTCTCCCATTTTATAATAACTTGGAATTATTTTTGTTTTAACTTTATAAATCTAAAACCTTAATATCATGGCACCAGAGAAAAATAGTAATGAGCAAAACAGGAGGTTAGAACAAATGAATTATAATCCCAACGAAGATATATTCAAAAGAGAAAAGCATATCCCGCTTGATGGAGACGGAAACCCGATTATGGATGAAGATTTTGATGAAGATAAAATTGATAAGGGCCTCGATATTCCCGGAGCTGAAGACGATGATGAAATGGAGGAAATAGGAGAAGAAGATGAAGAAAATAACTATTGGAGTCTCAGCGATAATGAAGATGACCACGAAGAGGAAAACGATGATGTGTTAACTTAAACTTTTACGATAAACAAAAACCAGCCTTATTGATTTTCAGTAAGGTTTTTTTGTAGTAAATAACGGCTGTTTGAGGTAAAGGCAATGGGAGGGAAATGGTGGTGTTTTATTTCAAATATAGTATTTAAAATAAGAGTGTTTTTGTTTTTTACTGTGAGTAAGCAAATCGGCTATTGTGCCCTTTCACCTTTATCGATTTCCCCCTTGCCTATATTTTCTAATTTGAATATCTTTAAAACTTCAAACATTGTTTAAAACATAGACCTTTAAATAGCAATATGACATTTCAAGAACAGATTCAGCAGGGGATTCCTAATCAGCTGCCACAACCGAAACCATACGAAACCAATATTAACCATGCTCCGAAGCGTAAAGAAATTTTAGGAGAAGAAGAGAAGAAACTGGCATTGAAAAATGCATTACGTTATTTCGATCCTAAGTTTCATGCAGAACTGATTCCTGAATTTAAGCAGGAATTGGAGGATTATGGAAGAATTTATATGTACCGTTTCAGACCAGATTATGAAATGAAGGCGAGACCAATTACAGATTATCCTGGGAAATCTGAGCAGGCAAAAGCAATCATGCTGATGATCCAGAATAACCTGGATTATGCTGTGGCTCAGCACCCTCATGAACTGATTACATATGGTGGAAATGGAGCTGTATTTTCGAACTGGGCACAGTATCTGCTAACGATGAAATATCTGTCGGAAATGAGCAATGAGCAAACTCTGGTTATGTATTCGGGACATCCTATGGGGTTGTTCCCGTCTCATAAAGATGCTCCAAGAGTAGTGGTTACTAATGGTATGATGATTCCGAATTATTCAAAACCGGATGATTGGGAGAAATTCAATGCATTGGGCGTTACGCAATATGGACAGATGACGGCAGGAAGTTATATGTATATCGGTCCGCAGGGGATTGTTCACGGAACAACAATTACTGCTTTAAATGCTTTCAGAAAAATTAAGAAAGAGCCGCAAGGAGGTCTTTTTGTAACTTCAGGATTAGGAGGAATGAGTGGAGCTCAGCCAAAAGCAGGAAATATTGCAGGCTGTGTAACTGTATGTGCTGAGGTGAATCCAAAAATTACGAAAATCCGCCACGATCAGAAATGGGTAAATGAGATTCATGAAAATCTTGATGAACTGGTAAAAAGAGTAAGAGAAGCGCAGATTAACAAAGAAACTGTTTCTCTGGCTTATCTTGGAAATATTGTTGATGTTTGGGAGAAGTTCGATCAGGAGGATTTGAGAATTGATATCGGTTCAGATCAGACTTCCCTTCACAATCCTTGGGCTGGTGGCTACTATCCGGTAGGACAAACATTCGAAGAATCTAATACAATGATGGCAGAAAACCCTGAATTATTTAAAGAAAAAGTTCAGGAAACATTAAGAAGACATGCTGCAGCCATCAACAAACATACTGAAAAAGGAACTTATTTCTTTGATTACGGAAATGCCTTTTTATTGGAAGCTTCCAGAGCGGGAGCTGATGTAATGGCAGACAATCCTACATTGGGAAGAGAATTTAAATATCCGAGCTATGTTCAGGATATTATGGGACCTATGTGTTTTGATTATGGCTTCGGACCTTTCCGTTGGGTATGTACCAGTGGAACGCCGGAAGATCTGAAGAAAACGGATGATATTGCATGCGCTGTATTGGAAGAAATGGTTAAGAATTCTCCGGAAGAAATTCAACAGCAGATGAAAGACAATATCCAATGGATCAAAGGTGCTCAGGAAAATAAATTGGTTGTAGGTTCTCAGGCAAGAATCCTTTATGCAGATGCCGAAGGAAGAATGAAAATTGCAGAAGCCTTCAATAAAGCCATTAAAAATGGGGAAATCGGACCTGTAGTATTGGGTAGAGATCATCATGATGTTTCAGGAACAGATTCTCCTTACAGAGAGACTTCCAATATCTATGACGGCTCAAGATTTACCGCAGATATGGCAATCCACAATGTGATTGGTGACAGTTTCCGTGGTGCAACCTGGGTATCCATCCACAACGGTGGCGGAGTAGGCTGGGGAGAAGTTATCAACGGAGGTTTCGGAATGCTGCTGGATGGAAGTGATGATGCCGACAGAAGACTGAAATCTATGCTTTTCTGGGATGTGAACAACGGAATCTCAAGAAGAAGCTGGGCAAGAAATGAAGGCGCTGTTTTCGCCATTAAAAGAGCTATGGAAGCAGAACCGAATCTGAAAGTAACCCTTCCTAACCTCGTAGACGAAAATTTACTATAATACATAATATTCAACATTGGCAACTATCAACAAAAAACTTTTTTCACACCTTAATGTAGAGGATGATGACCCTGTATGGGAAAAGTTTGCTGAAGTTGGATTTTCAAAAAAAAACTTATTCCCGGACAATAGAGCCTATCTTGTAGAAGATGGGCTTGTCCGGAAATATTATATCAACAGCACATCGGATATCGATACCGAGATCTGTGCGGAGTTTTATTTTCCCGGTGATATTTTTACCGTTGAAGAAAAAGAATCTGATGCGGTTTACGAATCCATCAACAGCGGGCTGGCATGGGAAATTACCCTTGATGAGGTGAAAGACCTGTTTACTGTAAACCCGCGCTGCCGCTTCGTTCAGAATTATTATCTGAATAGAAAACTTAATGCAGCGATGAAAAGAGAAATGCTGCTCTTGAAAAATACGCCTCAGGATTTGTATGAGTATCTCTTAAAAAATAAACCTCATTATATCCAGAATATTCCCTTAAAATATCTCGCTTCATACATCGGGATTACTCCAATCTCTTTAAGCAGAATCAGAAAGAGGATTATGTAGTCTGTTGGATGAGGAGAACAAAAAAGCCGGAAGCTGGAAGAGGGGGAACTGGAGGTTGCCGTCACTCTTCATCTTTTCTATAGGTTTAATAACTAAATTGGTGAACCATTTCAAACAAAAAAAAGGTATAGCTGTTCTATCACCTCAATAACTCTCATCTTCCAACCCCAAAACAACTTCATTAATTATCTTTTGTTTATTGTCTTGCCTTCCATAACTCCCTTCCTTTGCTGAAAAAAAGAAAGAGTATGGAAATACAAAAATTAAACTGGGCAGGCATTCAATTAACTTCTAACAACAAAACTGTATTAATAGACGCAGCAGAAGACTTCTCTTACTACAAACCCGTTTTAGGAGATGCGGTGGAAGATCTTATTGTATTCTCGGATGATGTAAAAGCAGATTATATTCTGTTTACCCATTTACATCTGGATCATTTTGATAAAGGAGTGATTGGGAAATGTTTAAAGAAAGACGGTAAGCTGATTGTGTATGCGGGGCTGGAGCATTTGGTAAGAAAATTTGTAGAAGATGTTGAAATGATTGTTTTGGATCTGAATGAAACTTTTACTGAAAACAATATTACCTTCAAACCTGTATTTGCAATGGATGGAATAGGGGAAATACAATCATCCTGGATCGTGGAAGACGGAACTACCAAAATCTTTCACGGCGGAGATACAATCTGGCATAACCAATTCTGGGCACTTGGAAAGGAAAATCCAAACATTGATTATGCATTTTTACCTGTCAATGGTGTTGTGGTTAATTTTGAGATTATCGGGCTGGAATACAGTCCGGTTGCCGCTTCCCTTAATCTGAAAGAAGCCTTCACGGCAGCTCATCTTCTGCATGCTAAAAAGCTTGTGCCTATTCATTACGGGTTGTTTGCCCATGAGAAATGTTATATTCCTCAAGAGTTTAGTCAGGAGGATTTAAAGAACGTTTCAGAAGAAGTAGGGCAGGAATATCTGACTCTGAAGGACGGAGCCGTGTTGGCAAAATCTTAAATAATAGTACTCTGAAGAGATACGTAATTTAAAATTCAATAGGAACGGGCTTTAGCCCGTTTTTTTTGAGATGGATGCTATTGGATTTAGCCAAAACCTATTTAAAAGCTCCCATTATCATTCTTATAGATGTATAACATTATAAGACGATTTTAGATTCCACGCTTCACTTCGTTCCGCTCTGAATGACAAGCATTGCGTAATTTAAACGTGCTTTAAATATCCGATGATCCACACACAAGAAGCAGAGAATTTTTCGTGTCCTCTTTGTCATTCCGTAGGAATCTTTACACAAAGTTATTATATGATGAGCATTTTGTTTTATTAAGTTGGATTCCTACGGAATGACAATATGAGTGTTCCATTACTTTATTTAGGTATGTACTGCTTTGTTATTTCTATGTAATTGAAAATTTATATTTACACGTAATTTAAACGTGCTTTAAAGATTGGATGATCCACACACAAGAAGCAGAGAATTTTTCATGTCCTCTTTGTCATTCCGTAGGAATCTCTACACAAAATTATTATATGATGAGCATTTTGTTTTATTAAGTTGGATTCCTACGGAATGACAATATGAGTGTTCCATTACTTTATTTAGGTATGTACTGCTTTGTTATTTTTATGTAATTGAAAATTTAATTTACACGTAATTTAAACGTGCTTTAAAGATTGGATGATCCACACATAAGAAGCAGAGAATTTTTCGTGTCCTCTTTGTCATTCCGTAGGAATCTCTACACAAAGTTATTATATGATGAGCATTTTGTTTTATTAAGTTGGATTCCTACGGAATGACAATATTAGTGTTCCATTACTTTATTTAGGTATGTACTGCTTTGTTATTTTTATGTAATTGAAAATTTAATTTACACGTAATTTAAACGTGCTTTAAAGATTGGATGATCCACACACAAGAAGCAGAGAATTTTTCGTGTCCTCTTTGTCATTCCGTAGGAATCTTTACACAAAGTTATTATATGATGAGCATTTTGTTTTATTAAGTTGGATTCCTACGGAATGACAATATGAGTGTTCCATTACTTTATTTGGGTATGTACTGCTTTGTTATTTCTATGTAATTGAAAATTTACATTTACACGTAATTTAAACGTGCTTTAAAGATTGGATGATCCATACACACACACACAAGAAGCAGAGAATTTTTCATGTCCTCTTTGTCATTTCGTAGGAATCTCTATACAAAGCTATTATATGATGAGCATTTTGTTTTATTAAGTTGGATTCCTACGGAATGACAATATGAGTGCTCCATTACTTTATTTAGGTATGTACTGCTTTGTTATTTCTATGTAATTGAAAATTTATATTTACACGTAATTTAAACGTGCTTTAAAGATTGGATGATCCACACACAAGAAGCAGAGAATTTTTCATGTCCTCTTTGTCATTCCGTAGGAATCTCTACACAAAATTATTATATGATGAGTATTTTGTTTTATTAAGCTGGATTCCTACGGAATGACAATATGAGTGTTCCATTACTTTATTTAGGTATGTACTGCTTTGTTATTTCTATGTAATTGAAAATTTAATTTACACGTAATTTAAACGTGCTTTAAAGATTGGATGATCCACACACGAGAAGCAGAGAATTTTTCGTGTCCTCTTTGTCATTCCGTATGAATCTCTACACAAAGTTATTATATGATGAGCATTTTGTTTTATTAAGCTGGATTCCTACGGAATGACAATATGAGTGTTCCATTACTTTATTTAGGTATGTACTGCTTTGTTATTTCTATGTAATTGAAAATTTATATTTATCCATATTAAGACAGATCTTGAAACAGATAATTCAAAAACTCTAAGTTAGGATTGGTTGCTCTTATAAGATCAAGCTTTTTAATTCTTGACCAGTTTTTAATTTCTTTTTCCCGCTCAATGGCATGATGGATCCA
Organism: Chryseobacterium sp. Tr-659; assembly: GCF_011752975.1. GTDB lineage: Bacteria > Bacteroidota > Bacteroidia > Flavobacteriales > Weeksellaceae > Chryseobacterium. The sequence continues at coordinate 61,801 of NZ_VWWP01000002.1, forward strand.
ATCGAATTTTTCATAATAAATTAGAAATTCAATATTATATCTTGCTGTAAAACTATTGGTATTTAGCTTAGTTTTGTGCTGATGTAATCTCTTGTGCAGATTTCCTGTCACGCCAGTATAAAGTACAGTTCTTCTTTTGTTGGTAAGAATATAGATATAATAAGTATATCTTCCTTCTGAAAATTCTATCATTTGTGTGTTTATTTTGAGATAAGGTACAAAAATGTTTTCAATAGGTTTTTAATTCACTTTTTAACGCGAATTATAAAATCCCCAACAACTAATCAAAATGCTGAGCATGTATATTATTTCTATTCCCAGGACCTAATTAAAACTATATCGTCAATCTGATGAAGAGATGAAGTATTTATATTGTCATTCCGTAGGAATCTCTACACAAATTAAGAGCTTGAAATCCTTTGAGCATATCAGGAACCCTGCTTCAAAATATTCTCCTAAAAGCTCCATACGGCTTCTTTATATTCCGGAAATAGCTTTCTGATACGAGCTTTTTTGCCTATTTTTACTTCACAATATAAATAATACATGAAAAAAATCGTATTCACGGGAATAGCTGTCTTAGGAGGGTTTCTAATGGCTAATGCACAATGTAAAACTGTATCCACACTGGTAGAAAATTTTGATACCTGGAAAGATATTGACAAATGTTGGACTGCTCAACAGGGAAAAGCAATGCTTTATGCAAATGATAAAAAGATCACTTTTTATTCAATGACCAGTCCGGGAGAAAATATGTATTTAGTGACTCCAAAAATTAAAGCAGGTACCTATACTCTTTCTCTCGATCTATCGGATAACGGGGGAGAAACAACATTAGAACTTTTCTCGATAAACAGCCCTGCTGATGCAAAATCTTATGTTTCAATCGCTAAATCTTCAAAGATAACCGGAGAGAAAAAGACATTTACTCTCTCTTTGAAAAAAGATACACATTTAGGCCTGAAAGTATTACTGAATGGCGTGCATCAGGCCGTTTATCTGGATAACTTTTCTTTGAAACCAAAAAAATAAGGTATTAAAGATTAATTGTTGAGTGTTGATCTACATCTATATTGTCCTTACTTCTAATGGTGAGGACTTTTTATCTTAATACTCTTAATTCTATCAATCTGCTTAATGGTTGATGTAATGTATAGTTCAGAGAATTTTATTGAAATGTATACTTGCGTTCCAACCTTTGTCGGTAAAATTGTATCTTTAGAATAAAAGAGATATTATGAAAATTACTATACCAAGCCCTTGCCATGAAAACTGGGATACCATGACATCTGATGAAAAAGGAAGATTTTGTGCTGTTTGTTCCAAAACAATAACAGATTTTACAGGCTTTTCAGATGAAGAACTTTTAATTAGATTTAAGTCTGATAATAAAAGTTGTGGGAGATTTACTGACGATCAGTTGGGAAGGAATTTGAATTTTTCATTAACAAGCAAACTGGCTCTAGGATTGTTGGCTGCAAGCGGAGTGGTAACAACAGCCAAAGCACAGGAATTAAAGGATGAAGAAGTAAAAAAAGTAGATTTTAAGAAAGGATTTGAAGGAGTAGAAGTGATCAACAAAACTTTAAATAAAACAATGTGGTTAGGTATGCCGAGTAAAGAAGATATTGAATCTACACAACCTCTAATCTTGCTGGATAATAAAAAAATATCTGAAGAGAAAATGAAAAGGATAAACGGAGATAAAGTAAAAAGTGTAAAAGTACTTTCTGGCGAAGGAGCTATTAAGCTGTATGGAGATAAAGGAAAATATGGAGTTATTGTGATTGAAAGTAAAAAATAAGGTATTTGAATAAATATACAAATTGAGAAAGGAAAATTGTTAATTGAGATCCGGGAAGAAAAATGGAAGAGACGGAGATTAAAAGCGTTTCTATAAAGACCCAATGATGATTTCATTATAATTCCAGAAACCAGTTTCCATTGTCACTCCGTAGGAGTCTCAACTATGCTTTTAAATATAATACAAAAACTCAGCATGTAGCCGAGTTTTATTTTTTTGAATCATTAAGAAAATTTTATTTGTTAGGGAAGATTCTCTTAATAGTTGAATGTAATTTGTTATTTCACAGCCTTAATTGCCGCTTCATAATTTGGTTCATGCGAAATATCGGCAACCTGCTCTTCATAGATAATCTTTCCTGAAGGGTCAATCACTACAACAGCCCTGCTTAAAAGCCCTTTCATTGCAGAATCTGTAAGTTCTACTCCGTAAGTTTTTCCAAAATCAGAACGGAAATCTGACAGCATTACTACATTTTTGATTCCCTCTGCACCACAAAATCTTTTCTGTGCAAACGGTAAATCTTTGGAAATACAAAGAACCACTGTATTCGGAAGGCTGGCAGCATCTTCATTGAAGTGATGTACAGAAGCCGAACATACACCCGTATCCACACTTGGGAAAATATTAAGAATAACGAATTTTCCTTTATAAGAATCCAGTGTCTGATCCTTCATATCAACACCCGTAAGCTTGAAATTAGGAGCTGCTTTATTCACAGATGGCAATTTGGAATAGGTATGAACCTCTTTTCCTCCCATTAACACCGTATTGGCTGTTTTAGATTTCTGAGCAAAAATAAATGCCGAAAAGAATAATAAGGTACTGAAAGCGAATTTTGAAAACATGAAATTTATTTTTAAGCTAAATTATTCTTTTTTTCTGCAGCTGAGATTAATTTTTATTCAAATAGATCGAATCTATGAAAAGACTGTTTTTTTCCATCTATTTTACCTCTACCTTTATATTATTAAATCTCCGGTTAAAGGAGAATCCTGTCACATTAAAAAAATAAAAAAGCTTATGAATTCAGAAAATAGAGCATCATTCCATGATATTTTTAAGAGCGAAAGTGAAATTCCTGAAGAATATAAAGTTCCGGTCATTCACCAGAGAACCTATCTTCTGAATGGAGAGCTGGTAGAGTGGAACGGAGACGTCACCAATATTTATTCTCCGGTATGCATTCCTACAGAAAATGGATTGGAAAGAAAGCTTTTGGGAAGTATCCCGAATATTGGCCCAAAAGAAGCGATGGAAGTCCTTGAAGCTTGTGTGAAAGCCTATGATAATGGTCTTGGCGAATGGCCGACAATGTCTGTAGAAGGACGCATTAAATGCATGCAGAAGTTTGTGTATCTGATGATTCAGCAGCGGGATCTGATCATTAAATTATTAATGTGGGAGATCGGGAAAACGCTTGCAGATTCTACTAAAGAATTTGACCGTACCGTAGATTATATCAATCAAACCATTGATGCACTCAAAGATCTTGACAGAGAATCTTCCCGTTTCCAGCAGGCGGAAGGAACCATCGCTCAGATCAGAAGGGCTCCGCTTGGAGTGGTTTTAAGTATGGGACCATTCAATTATCCTTTGAATGAAATTTTTACAACATTGATTCCTGCGTTGATCATGGGAAATACAATTTTGTTTAAACTCCCAAAACATGGTGTATTAGCCCATTATCCTTTATTGAATGCGTTCAGGGAAGCCTTTCCAAAAGGAACGGTAAATACTTTATATGGAAAAGGTTCAGAGATTATCACCCCGATTATGGAAAGCGGAAAGGTAAATGTACTGGCCTTCATCGGATCCAGTAAAGTAGCAAACGGACTTAAAAAATTACATCCAAAAGTAAACAGACTAAGAGCAATTTTGAGCCTTGACGCTAAAAACGCAGCTATTGTTACCAAGAATGCGAATTTAGATGTAGCGGTAAGTGAATGTATCTTGGGAGCTCTTTCTTTTAACGGACAACGTTGTACAGCATTAAAGCTGATATTTGTTCAGAAGGAAGTTGCTTTAGAATTTACAGAAAAACTGAGCGAAGCTGTTTCTGCTCTAAAAGCTGGTCTTCCATGGGAAAAAGAGGTAAAGGTTACACCGCTTCCGGAAGTGAATAAACCTCCATATCTGAAAGAATGTATTGATGATGCTTTAGTGAAAGGAGCTGCAGTTTTAAATAAAGACGGAGGATATACGGAAGAATCTTTTGTTTTTCCTGCCGTTGTATATCCTGTAAACAGTAATATGAAGCTGTATCATGAAGAGCAGTTTGGGCCTGTAATTCCGGTAGTTCCGTTTGAAGATATAGAAGAACCTATAGACTATCAGGTTAATGCGTCCCACGGAATGCAGGTCAGTATTTTCAGTGAAGATCCAAAAGAAGTAGCTCAGTTAATAGATCCGTTTGTAAACCTAGTAAGCCGTGTCAATATCAACTGCCAGGCGCAGCGCGGCCCGGATGTATTTCCTTTTACCGGAAGAAAAGACAGCGCAGAAGGTACACTTTCTGTTTTTGATGCGCTCCGTTCATTTTCAATCAGATCTCTGGTAGCTGCAAAATTGACGGAATCTAATAAAGAACTATTAAATAACATCGTGAGAGAGCATGATTCCAATTTTTTAAGTACTGATTATATTTTTTGATTATTGTCTTAAAGTATTTAACATAAAATAAAATCCTCAATAAATCTCTTTATTTTTTGAGGTTTTTTTTAACTTAATCCCTGGAAATTGAGTATTGTGTTATAATAGGGTAATGTTTTTTAACAAATGTTACCCAAGGATCAGTGTGTAAACCATGTATTCACGGGAAAAAGAATTTTTAGAGAAAATTGAAAAGCATAAGGGAGTTGTTTTCAAGATCTCTAAGATGTATATGGATAATAAGGACGACCAAAATGATCTCTACCAGGAGATCATTTACCAGGCCTGGAAATCATATGATGATTTTCAAAAGAGAAGTGATTTCTCTACATGGCTGTACAGAACTGCACTTAACACAGCAATAGTTTTCCTGCGAAGTGAAAAAAAACGTAGTTTTATACAGAATCAAAATATTGATGGGCTGAGTGTTAGACAGGAACCTTATAACGATAAGGATGATATGAATATGAAGCAGATGTATGAGGCAATTCATCAGTTGAGTCCCATTGACAAAGCATTGATATTTTTCTTTTTGGAAGATTTTTCGGGAAAGGAAATCGCTCTTCAGCTGGGAATTACTGAAGTAAATGCAAGGGTAAAGCTTAAGAGAGCAAAAGAAAAGCTGAAAGATATTATTGCAAAACAGAATACAGGTTCAAATTAACAGATAAAACTATGGAGTTAGATAACTTTAAAGAGCTTTGGAATAAAGATACAGGGCATGAACCACCTGAAATTTTACTGGAAAAACAACGTGAGATACATTCTCCGTTACAGATGCTGAAAATCAATATGAAAACTGAATTTTGGCTGATGGTTATTACATTACCGCTGCTGTTAACCAATTTTCCTTTTGCTTCCCCGGATTCCAATATCAAAATCATCTCAGCATTTGTCACTATGCTGACGCTTGCTTTTATCACCTATTTTTATTCCCGGTTTTTAAAACTCTATAAACTGCTTCAAAAAAATAGCATCAATACCAATTATGACCTTTTTAACCTTAAAACCCAATTGCTTATATCGAAAGAAATTTACATTTCCTATTATATCTCTTACATCCCGCTCGGGTTCCTCTTATCACTGATCAAAATAAGTTTCCATTTTGATATGGAATATAATCTGGCTATTTTCGGAATCAGTCTTTTGATTACCTTGCTGCTGGTTGTTTTTATCATAAGGTATTGGATCTATTATATGTATGGAAGATATATAGATGATGTGGTAAGACTGGTAGATGAACTGAACGGAATTGAAGTAAGCCTGGCAGGAGAAAAGGGAAAAACATGGTTTGAACGATCTCAGAAGTTTCTGATGAACAAATGGGGAGTTCGGGGAAATATCCTGAATACCGTGATATGGTTTATATCCATGTATGTTTTTATTATCTTATTTTTAACGGTAGTTCTTTTGATGATCATTATTATTGGAGCCAAACTAGATTTCCTCGATGTAAAATCATTGCAAAGAGCTTTAAACAGACTGAATTAGACACTTTATTATAAAATTATACAACGACCTGGCAAAATTATTTTCGTCAGGTCTTTATTTTTTATGTAACAATTTTACTTTTTTTCTACTAACTGTTCAGAATAAGAAAAATATACATATTAATTGTATAAATTAATTACAATACTTTGTTGATAAAAAGAAAAGCTACAAAATAGTTTAAAATAAAACACTATTCTAAGAAAATAGTACAACTTAAAAAAACACACAATGGGGCCTGGCAGAATTTTCTGCCGGGTTTTTTTATTTTTTATAAATTACTGTAACAATTTTTTTAAACGGAAACTAACTCCATAGAGTAACAAGCCATTAAGCCATGACCTCACTAGAAAAAGAGTTTATAAGTAATATTGAAAAGCATAAAGGAATCATTTTTAAGATTTCTAAAATGTACATGACCGAAAAAGACGACCGCGACGATCTTTTTCAGGAAATTACCTATCAGCTCTGGAAAGCATTTCCCGGATTTCGGGGAGAAAGTGAATTTTCTACATGGCTCTACAGGATTGCCTTAAATACAGCCCTTATTTTCCTTAAAACTGAAAAACGCAGAAGTTTTATTACCCATGAAGATTTCTCCAATCACATTGTTGTACAGGAAGATTATGATTACCGAAAAGAAGACCGGATGGCTGAAATGTATAAGGCTATTCATCAGCTTCATCCTATTGATAAGGCTTTTATATTCTATTATCTGGAAGACTTTTCCGGAAAACAGATTGCGGAACAAATGGGAATCTCCGAAGGCAATGCAAGAGTGAAAATGAACAGAGCAAAAAATAAACTTAAAGATATCTTAAGCCAAATAAAAAATTAACAAACATTTAAATCAGTAATCCAATGAATATCGATGAATTAAAAAATACCTGGAATGAAGATATTGTGGAGGAAACTCCTGAAATAAGCATAGAACAGAGAAACAAAATAAATCTTCCGCTCGAAAAAATCCGTAAAAATATGCGTGTGGAATTCTGGTGGGTAATCGGGATCTTTATTTTTGCTTTTCTGGTCTGCTCGGTCTGCAAACCCTTCAAGCTTCAATTGTATATTACGGTCTTAGTGGCTTCCATGCTTATTGTTACCGTTTTCTTTTACTATAAATTCTTTAAACTTTATAATGAACTCAGCAATCCTGTTCTTAAGACCTCAGATTCTCTGAAAGATCTTATCACACAGCTCAACCTGAATAAACAGTATTATCTGTCCTATTATATCAGTTTTGCGCCATTTCTGGTGTGTGAGGTCCTTATTGTGCTGGAATTTATACCATGGCCGCAGCCTTTAGGGGAAATGAAGATTGCAGCCATACTGATTGGCTCTCTGATCGGAGGTCTATTTCTTCTGTATTTAGCCGGTAAATTCTGGTTCCACCAATATTACGGAAGATATATCCATCGTATTGAAGATCTTCTGGATAATTTAAAAAGATAGAAACAATTTCGGCGGGCTGAAAGCCCGCCGAAATCTTATAAATTATTGTCCCTTAATTTCTTTTTCCCTTGTGATTTCTTGTTTTATCCAGTCCAGCTGCGGATCTTTTTTATTAATAATATCTTGCATACTTTCGTTAATTATAACATCTGGGACAACTCCTTTTTTAGAATCTGAAAAATTAATATTGGGCTGTACCAGCAATAATCCGATAGGAAATCTGATCTCGGAATTAGGCAGTTTTTGGTATGAATAAAATCCGGCTACGGTTCCGTCATTCGCACCACCGGTTTCTTCCCCTACAAGAGTTGCTCTTTTGTCGTTTTTAAGCTTTGCCGTAATGATGGAAGAAGCAGAGAAGCTTCCGCCGTTAATCAGGACGAAAACCTTTCCAAGAAATGCCTCTTTGTTTGGCTTTGTAGGTTTATCTGCCTTCATTTTATAAAAAACTTTTCCATCCTTTCTATACGTACTGAAAGCTTGCGCAAAAAAGTAACTAGGATAAGCTATACTTTTAAAAGCATATTCCAGTGGTGAGCTTTTTCTGAAATAATTAGTTCTCAGAGGAATGGCTCTTGATGTTATCTGGGATGGTTTTATCAAGGTAAAAGGCTGATCTGTTAAATAAGAATACAGATTGTTGATTTCCTGAAGAGAGCCGCCATAATTATTACGTACATCTATGATGAGGTATGGTGCTTTCGCTTCTTTAATTTTGGCAAAAGTCTTTTTATAAAACTCATCCGAATAGTCTCTTGAGAAACTTTTCACTTTTATATAGGCAATGGTACTGTCTTTGTCAAGGAACTTAAAGCTTCGGTTATAAGAATTGCTGGCAGCTACATAATCATTCAATTTCTTTTCCTGAGTTCTTTTCTTCATTTCCTTATCTTTTTCAAGATCGGAATCTGATTTTGTTTCCCGGGTTAAAGTATAGGTGTGTTTCTCGCCCTCATAAAGGGTTTCTATGGTGGCCTTACTTGCAAGTCCGTTTTCTGCCGTATAAAAATTAAAAAACAGATCCTTTAAAAAATAAGGATGGAATGTTGTATTATAACCGTCACTGCTGATTAGTCCTCTGTATTTTTTGATATAATCTGAAACCGGAACGTTATTAATAGATAAGATTTCGGTTCCGGGTTTTATATGTTCAATAGAATCATTATTTTGAGTAACGTACATCTGGTCTCCCTTAATATAATATTCAAAACGGCTGAACAGACCTTTTTGGTGTTCTAATTTCTTAATTTCCTTTTTAGTAAATTTCTTTCTGGGAATTCTTAACGAAAGATGTCCCTCACGAATTCCGGCAATGACAGGCTGAAGTTTAAAATAAAACTGGAGAGGAGTCAGAGGTTCGTTGAGGGTCTGCTTAAGACTGTCAAACTTGTGGTCTAATTCCTGTTTGGGAATATACCAATACAGTTGAGGGTGCATTTGCTGAAGTTTTGAATAAGCATAGTCCACATCCTCTTTAAGTTGTTCCGGTGGAATACATGAAGCCCGCTGTTCGTTGTGTTTTTTTATCGATGCACAGGACGAAAGTACAGTGAGAATGAATATTACCGAATATTTTTTCAATTTCTTTGAGTTTTTTTAAGCCGCTAAAATAAAAAGTTTAAAATTAACCATCACTTAAATGAATAATAAATTTTACAAAATACATGATAAAATTAGTTAAAAAAATGCATTAAAATAGCCGTTGTTTTTATTTAAAATCAAAAGTTAATACATTTGATGTTTATTTTTACAGATGATTTACTGGATTATTACGTGCGTAGTGATATTAACTGCTACTTTTTTTATAATAGTTAATATGAAGGCATTTGGTGCTGCTCCGAAAGGGGAGCGTTTGAAACGTATCAGAAAATCAAAACTTTACAAGGGAAAACAGTTTCAGAATATCAGTCATACACCCTCTATTGCAGAAGGATATAAAATGTCTAAGGTTACCTATGATTTCTTTTTAGGTAAGAAGCATCCGTTATTGAAGCCTCAGAAAACAATTCCTTCAATTCATACAGATTTGAAGCATATTGATAAAAAAACAGATGTATTTATCTGGCTGGGACATTCTTCTTATTACCTGCAAACGGATGGAGTTTCATTTTTGATTGATCCCGTATTAAGTCTATATGGTTCTCCATTTAAATATTTTAATAAAGCCTTCAAAGGTTCTGATATTTTTAGGCCTGAAGATATTCCTGATATTGATTATCTGGTTATTACTCATGATCATTTTGATCATTTGGACTACCCAACAGTGCAATCTATCAAAGACCGGACAAGTATGGCTATTATACCTTTAGGGGTTGGAGCCCATCTGGAAAGATGGGGATATTCCGAAAGTCAACTTATTGAAGAAGAATGGGGAGCAGAAATAAAGCTGAAAAATAGCCTAAAGATTATTTTCACTCCCGCCAGACACTTTTCAGGCAGACGTATCCGACAAAATGATACACTCTGGAGTTCTTACGTATTGATAACCCCAACAAAAAAGATTTTCCTGGGTGGAGACAGCGGCTATGATTCCCATTTTAAAATGATAGGAGAGAAATATGGTCCTTTTGATTATGCAATTCTTGAGAATGGACAGTATGGAGAGGCATGGAGGTATATTCATACACTTCCGGAAGATGTGATCCGGGCAGCTATTGATCTTAAAGGGAAAAAAATAATTCCGGTTCATGCTGCAAAATTTGCATTGGCTTTACATCCATGGAACGAGCCTTTACAAAAGATTACAGCATTCGGAAAAGCCCAAAACTTAGATATCCTTACTCCAATGATTGGAGAGGTTGTAGATCTGAATGAATCAGATCAGCCGTTTACAGCCTGGTGGGAAGACTGATCAGGCATGCCAGATATCTTTATATCTTCTTGGATGATTTTCAAACTGCTGGCGAACAAAATCACATTCCGGGTCTACAAGCAAATCTTTTTCTTCTGCATAGCGTACCAGCTCATCCAATAGCAATTTGGCGTATCCTTTCCCTTCACGCTCTTCGTCAAGTTTCGTATAATAAACAATCAGCAGTCTTCCGTCAACCTCTATGGACATATAACCTACTTTTTTCCCGTCAATGAGTAGCTGCAATTCATCCTGATATGGAGATACTTCAAACTTTATATTTTCCATAATTACTAAGATTTGGTTGATTAAAAATGGGGTTTAAAATTTCCCGAATAACATTCTCTCCTTTAAAATTACAAAATTAAATCATACAAAATAATAGTTTACAGGAATCTTAACGAATTTTATAAGTGAAAGATCAAGACATTGAGAAATTAAGAAATAGCTAAAGCTTTTCTTAGATTCTGATTTTCATTTTTAAAGAACTTTTGTTTAACAAAATAATTAAACATATGTGATACTGTTTATGTCTTAATAATATTGAAATAAATTAGAAAATATACTAAAGATAATCAATGATTTGTAAATTTATTTAACAAATATTAGTATTTATAATCAATTGTTGGCACTTTAATTGACTATGCCAATATGTTTAATTTTAAAGTGGAATGAAATGAAAAAGTTATTATTAACAGCATTTCTGATTGGAACATTCAGTTTGAGTTACGCCCAGTCAGACTATTATAATGATTACAGAAGAAGTATTTCGGATGTGAACTGGCAGAGGGTGGTAGCAGACCTGCTGTTATCTACAACACAAGCCAACCAGATCTATGCACTGAATGACAGATATCATGATTATAATTCATGGAGCAGAGTATATGTAGTAGATCCGGGAAGATGGAGAGGAGATCGATATTCAGAACTGGAAAGAATCCTCGGCAGAGAAAAATATATAGTATTCAAAAAGAAATATTACAGAGGGCAAAACCCTGTAATCGTTTACGGAAGAAACAAAAACGATTATAAGAAATACCGTAAACAGCAGGATAAATATTATAAGGAACAGGCTAAATATTACAAAAAACAAAATAAGCATCACGGTCATGATGATTGGGATTAAACTATAATCAACTATATTTTCACTATTAAGCAGCCGGCATTCGTGCAGGCTGCTTTTTTATGAATACTCAATGTGAAAAAATAATCTATTTGTTTGTTTGAATTTTATAACTTTGATCTATGGAATCAAATGAGTCATTAAAAATATTTTATGAACGGAATGCTCCCCATCTGGGACAACATTGCATTGGTGCAGGAGGAATGGGACACTTCAATGTGTTTTCACGAGATAACTGTTCTTTGATGAGTCCATACAGTAGGAGAGATTATTATAAGATCTCACTGATTATAGGGAAGGGAAAACTTCATTATGCTAATAAATGGATTCATGTGGACCGGCCGGCATTGCTTTTTTCCAATCCTATTGTTCCTTATTCCTGGGAAGCAGATGATGAAGACCAGAAAGGCTGGTTTTGTCTTTTTACAGATCAGTTTCTGGAAGATGGTACCCGTCTTGGAAATCTTCAGGAATCTCCGCTTTTTAAAATTGGAGGTACTCCGGTTTTCTTTGTGGATGACGAACAACAGAAGATTCTGTCTGATATTTACACCAAAATGATGACCGAGATTGAATCTGATTATATTCATAAATACGATATGCTCAGGGCGTATCTCTATGTAATGATTCATGAAACAATGAAAATGCATCCCGCGGAGAGTTTTGAACCTTACCAGAATGCATCACAAAGAATTGCTTCATTGTTTATGGAACTGCTGGAAAGACAATTCCCGATTGACAGCCCGAATGCTTTCCTGAAATTAAAAACGCCTAATGATTATGCACAGAGTCTTTCCATTCATGTCAATTCATTAAATCGTTCAGTAAAAGAAATTACCGGAAAAACTACCAGTCAGCAGATTACCGGAAGAATTATCCGGGAAGCCAATGCCTTATTAAAACATACAGATTGGAATATTGCTGAAATTGCCTATGGGCTAGGCTTTGAAGAACCGGCTTATTTTACCAATTACTTTAAAAAACAGACAGGAATCACACCCAATGCCTTAAGAACAGATACTGTTTGAATTTTATAATTCTTAGTTTGAATTCTATATCGTAGATAACTCTGCCATTTTCTAATTTTGTCCTGTAAAATTAAATCAAACCTATCATGAAATTTAAAAAATTAGGAAACACAGGAGAGCAATTATCAGCCATAGGATTAGGTTGTATGGGAATGAGCTTTGCTTATGGTCCCACAGATGAACAGGAAAGTATCAATACTTTACATAGAGCATTAGATTTGGGAGTTAATTTTTGGGATACGGCAGATATGTATGCCAACGGGGAAAACGAAAAACTAATCTCCAAAGTTTTGGTTCCGAACAGAGATAAAATCTTTATTGCAACCAAATTCGGATTCAGATTTAAAGATGGTAAAGCCAGTCACAGCGGTGCGCCGGGAACTTACTTTGATGGTTCACCCGAATGGATCAGACAAGCGGTAGATCTGAGTCTTCAAAGGCTGAAAATAGATACCATTGATCTGTACTATGCTCACAGAGTAGATCCCAATATTCCTGTAGAGGAAACGGTGGGAGCTATGGCAGAATTGGTAAAAGCCGGAAAAGTAAAATATATCGGATTATCTGAAGCTTCTGCAGAATCCATCAGAAAAGCCCATAAAATACACCCGGTTACAGCTTTACAGTCAGAATATTCTATCCTTACCAAAGATGTAGAAAAAGAAATTTTACCAACGATCAGAGAACTGGGGATTTCATTAGTGCCATATTCACCGCTTGCGAGAGGTCTTTTTGCCAATATCAATGAGGTACAGAATCTTGGTGATGATGATTTCAGAAAATCGTTACCACGTTATCAGCAGGAATATCTTGAGAATAATACAAAACTGGCTAGCGAAATCAATGAATTTGCGGCTTCCAAAGGGATAAAAGGAACCCAGCTTGCTTTGGCCTGGGTGTTGAACCAGGGTGATGATATCATTCCGATTCCCGGAACCAAAAGAATTAAATATCTGGAAGAGAATATTGCTGCTACTGATGTAGAGCTTTCTCAGTCGGATCTTGATACCATTGATGCCATTCTGAAAAAATACCCGAATGTAGGTGAAAGATACAGCGAAGGTTCAATGAAGCTGGTAAACAATTAAAACATGTTACAGGGTAGAAAAGAATTTTAAAATAAGGACCTGACAGTAAGAAATATCAGTCCTGAATTTTAAAGATGCACTCAGCTCCTCTCCTCTGGCGGGGTGTTTTAAACATAGTAAAAGCGGACTTTAGTCCGCTTTTATCATACAAAACAGAAAAAGCCCCTTAAAATAAGGAGCTTTTTCTAATTTATATCAGAACGGAAGATTAAATTCCGTCAATGATTTCATTTAAAACAGTACTTGGTCTCATGGCAGCATATGTTTTATACGTATCCGTTTTGTAGTAACCTTCAATGTTTTGAGGTTTACCCTGAGCACCAATTAATTCTGCGTTAATTACAGCTTCATTTTCCTGCATAGCCTGAGCTACCGGAGCAAACTGAGCTGCCAGTTCGGCATCAGCTGTCTGGTTAGCAAGAGCTTCAGCCCAATACATTGCCAAATAGAAATGAGAACCTCTGTTATCAATTTGTCCTACTTTTCTTGCAGGAGATTTATCAGTAGCTAAGAATTTAGCATTAGCCTCATCCAATGTATCCGCCAAAACCTGAGATTTTGTGTTCCCCTGAGTTTGTGCTAAATGTTCTAAAGATGCCTGGAGTGCTAAGAATTCACCTAGAGAATCCCATCTTAAATATCCTTCCTCAAGGAATTGTTCAACGTGCTTAGGAGCAGAACCTCCAGCACCCGTTTCAAATAAACCACCACCATTCATTAATGGAACAATAGAAAGCATTTTAGCAGAAGTTCCAAGTTCAAGAATTGGGAAAAGATCCGTTAAATAATCTCTTAATACATTTCCTGAAACAGAGATGGTATCCTTACCTTCTCTTGCTCTTCTTAAAGTTTCTGTCATAGCATCTTTTACATCAAGAATTCTGATGTCAAGACCCGTAGTATCGTGATCAGCAAGGTATTTTTCAACTTTTTTGATGATCTCTCTGTCGTGAGCTCTTCCTTTATCTAACCAGAAAATAGCCGGAGTATCAGATAATCTTGATCTGTTTACCGCAAGTTTTACCCAGTCCTGGATAGGAGCATCCTTAGTCTGGCACATTCTGAAGATATCTTCTTTTTCTACTTTTTGAGAAAGAAGAACGTTTCCAGCCTCATCCTGAACTTCTACAGTTCCTTCTGCAGACATTTGGAAAGTTTTGTCGTGAGAACCATATTCTTCAGCTTTCTGAGCCATTAATCCAACATTCGGAACAGAACCCATTGTAGTAGGATCTAATTTTCCATGAGCTTTCATATCATCAATTACAGACTGATAGAAACCTGCATAAGAACGGTCCGGAATGATACAAACAGTATCCTCTTCGTTTCCGTCTTTGTTCCACATCTTACCTCCACCTCTTACTAAAGCAGCCATAGATGCGTCAACAATGATGTCAGAAGGTACGTGGAAGTTGGTAATTCCTTTGTCAGAATTTACCATAGCCACTCTTGGTCCCTCAGCAAGAGCTTTTTCAATATCAGCTTTGATATCAGCTTCCTGAGCATTTCCTTTGATTTTTTCAAAAAGGTCAGCAAGACCATTATTAGGGTTAATGTCTAAAGACTTGAAAGTCTCAGCATATTTTGCAAATACATCTTTGAAGAAAGTTTCTACAATAGCCCCAAAAATAATAGGGTCAGAAATTTTCATCATTGTAGCTTTAAGGTGAGCAGAAAGGAGAACGTTTCTTTTCTTAGCCTCTTCAATAGCTTCCTGAACAAATGCTTTTAAAGCTTTTAAATTCATTACAGAAGAATCAATTACTTCTCCTGCCTGAAGGCCAGCGAAGTCTTTCAGTAGAGTTTCAGAACCATCATTTCCTTTAAATACGATTCTGTATTTTGTAGCGTTTTCTAACGTTGTAGAAGTTTCTGTTCCGTAGAAATCACCATTATTCATGTGAGCTACGTCAGTTTTGCTGTCAGATGCCCAATCACCCATTCTGTGAGGGTTTGCTTTAGCATAGTTTTTAACAGCTTTCGGAGCACGTCTGTCAGAGTTTCCTTCTCTTAACACAGGATTTACAGCACTTCCTAAAACCTTTGCATATTTAGCCTTGATTGCTTTTTCTTCGTCATTTTTAGGCTCTGCAGGATAATTCGGAACAGCGAAACCTTTTCCCTGAAGTTCAGCAATAGCTGCATCCAGCTGAGGTACAGAAGCAGAAATATTAGGTAATTTAATGATATTAGCTTCTGGTTTTGTAGCTAATTCTCCTAATTCTGCTAAAGCATCACCAATTTTCTGGTCGTCTTTTAAAAATTCTGGGAAATTGGCTAAAATTCTTCCTGCCAAAGAAATATCCGGAACTGCGATCTCGATATCTGCTGATTTAGTGAAAGCTTTTACAATAGGTAAAAACGAGTGTGTAGCCAGCATTGGAGCTTCATCAGTAAGTGTGTAATAGATTTTTGATTTTTCTGACATTATACTGTTATTTGTTATTTGAAATTAAAGTCCCACAAATTTAGTTAAAATTTAAATTTTGGGGTTCATAGAATCCGAGATTTTTCACTTTAAGAATTATTTAACCTTTATTTGAGATAAAAAGCTTTTCGTTTTGATTAAATTTGAAAAACTAAAAAAATAAAATTATGTCAACGACAATCACTTTAAAAGGAAACGAAGTACACACAATAGGAACATTACCATCAGTAGGAACTACCGTTAAGGATTTTGCTTTGGTGGATTCAGGCTTAAATGTAAAGACTCTTGAAACTTTTGAAGGAAAAAAGAAAGTATTCAATATTTTCCCAAGTATTGATACACCAACCTGTGCCGCTTCATCCAGAAAATTCAATGAAGAAGCTTCAAAGCTTAACGATACAGTTGTAATCAATGTATCTAAAGACCTTCCTTTCGCTTTAGGAAGATTCTGTGCAGCAGAAGGATTAAACAATGTAGAAACCCTTTCAGATTTCAGAAGCAGCTTCGGAGATGATTATGAAGTGACTATCACAGATTCACCGTTGAAAGGTTTATTAAGCCGTGCTGTAATCGTTACAGACGAAAACAATAAAGTGCTTTATACTGAGCAGGTTTCAGAAATTGCCAACGAACCTAATTACGATGCCGCTCTTGCAGCATTAAATCAATAATAAAAATAATTTTTGTGAAAAAAAGCCTTGTGAAATTCATTTTTACAAGGCTTTTTTTTAACTTGAGAAGTAATAAACAATCACGAATGATTTTCGATAATTATAAAAAATACGGTGAACTTTTTCAAGTAGACGTAGAACATTTTGATGAGTTTTATAGCCTGCTCAAAGATACACCGCTTTTAAAGTCCGATTTTTTTCTGAAACAGGGCGAAAAATGTAAATATCTGGGTTTTATTAAAAAAGGAACCGTCAGATGCTTTTATATTAATGACCAGGGACGTGAGATTAACTTCGCATTCTATTTTGAGAATGATTTTTTCACAGACTATGAAAGCATATTGTGCGATACTGTATCCAATATGAATATCCAGGCTCTGGAAAATTGTGAGATCTTGCTGTTGAGTAAAGATCATCTTCAGGGATTATATAAAAAAGAAGCCTACTGGCAGCAATTCGGGCGCATGATGAGTGAAAAAATTTATCTGGATGCCAAAAAAAGGATTGATGATCTGTTGTGCTTCTCACCCGAAAACCGATATTTAAATCTTTTAAAAAAAGAACCATTACTTTTTCAGAAAATAGCCCAGAAACACATTGCCAGCTATCTGGGAGTAACAGAACAGTCTCTCAGCCGTATAAGGGGCCGTATCATTAATTAACTTAAGTTAACGCCCGCAGAAATTTTAGAACGTAGCTTTACCATCATCAAATTTTAATATTATTAATCATTATGGAAAAAAAAGACCTTACCATTATTTTGGTACACGGAGCCTGGGGAGATGGCTCACACTGGCAGTATGTTATTCCTTCGCTTGTAAAAGCCGGATATAAAGTAAGAAGCGTTCAGAATCCTTTGACCTCTTTGCAAGATGATATCAATAAGACTAAAGATCTCATTGATGCGCAGGAAGGAAATGTTCTTCTGGTAGGACATTCCTACGGAGGTGCCGTTATTTCCGGAGCAGGAAATCATGACAAAGTAGCCGGGCTGGTATACATTGCGGCTTTTGCACCGGATGCAGGAGATAGTCTTGGATCTCTGTTAGGAAGAAGAGAATCTCCGGGAGGAGCCAGTATTTATCCTGACGATAAAGGATTTCTATGGATCAAATATGATGAATTCCATTCTGCTTTTTGTCAGGATCTCGACAGCGAAAAGGCTTTGGTAATGTCTTTGTCACAAAAACCTATTCACGGTCAATGTTTCGGAGATATTGCAGGAGAACCGGCATGGAAAAAAAGACCAAGTTGGTATCAGATTTCAGAAAAAGACCGCATGATTCCTGCAGAAACAGAAAAAGAGATGGCAGAACGTCTTGAACCCAAAAAGATAATTTCTTTAGATGCCGGACACGCTTCACTAGCTTCACATCCTGAAGAAGTTACTCAATTGATTTTAGAAGCTGCTGCTGCAGTTTAAAATTTAAAATATTTACAAATAGACTGGAAAGCCTTGGGAATTTTATGTAATTTCACAAGGCTTTTTTTGAATACAATAATTAAATATAAAATGGTTAAAAGAATTGTTGTCAATATCAGAGCAGAAGATCTTTCAAAAGCTGATCATTTTTATCAGGAGATCTTAGGATTGGATGTTCTGATGGATCACGGCTGGATCAAAACTTTCGGTAATGATGAAGAAGCCAGAGTTCAGGTCAGTTTTGCTGTACAAGGAGGAAACGATACTGAAGTTCCCGATCTGTCCATTGAAGTGGATCAGGTAGAAGATGTTTACAATAAGATGAAAACGGCAGGTTTTGAAATATTTTATGAACTGACTGATGAAGAATGGGGAGTCCGCCGGTTCTTTGTGAAAGATCCGTTCGGAAAACTGATTAATATACTTTCTCACCAATAAAATCATTTACTTATGAAAGCAGAACGGATTATTCCTATCCTCAGAATTTTCGATTATCAAAAGACAAAAGAATTTTATGTAGACTGGCTGGGATTTGAAATTGTCTGGGAGCATTATTTTGCCGAAAATACCCCTGTTTATATGGAAGTGAAAAGAGAAAATATCATTTTCCATTTAAGCGAACATCATGGAGATGGAACACCTGGAACGAGAGTGGCTATATGGGGAGAAGGAGTTCCGGATTATCATAAAGAACTCATCGGCAAAAAGTATAAATACAACCGTCCGGCCCTTGAAAAAACATTCTACGGGGCGGTATCCTTTACTGTAATTGATCCATTTGGGAATAAGATTACATTCGAGGAAGAATTTGATGAAGAAAAACATAAAGGTCTGGAATTCTATTCCATTCACTGATCTTAGCTTTTTATCATAAATGGTAAAGTTGATTCAGATCATGAGTATTCCGGAATATTAAAACTAACTTTGTTCTTTCAATTTTAAAGATGAAACGTTCAGGAACTGCAGATTTACCGTTGCACTATGGCAAAGTACCGCCATGGCTGTATGAGCGCATGTCTGTGCTTGGGCTTTCCATTGTTGAAGTTATCCTTATGGATTATGGTAAAGATGAGGTGCTGCGCCGGCTGGCTGATCCGTTCTGGTTTCAGAGTTTTGGAGCTGTAATGGGGATGGACTGGCATTCTTCAGGGATTACGACTTCTGTGATGGGCGCTTTGAAACGTTCCATTAATCCCAACTCACAATCTTTAGGGCTTTATATTTGTGGGGGAAAAGGTAAATTTTCAAGAGAAACACCGGCAGAACTGATCCGTATTGCTGATCAAACAGGGTTGAACGGAACAGCGCTCGTAAGGGCAAGTAAACTTTCTGCAAAGGTTGATAATACAGCTATTCAGGATGGTTATCAGCTTTATCTTCATAATTTTATTTTGTCTGATAATGGAAACTGGAGTGTTATTCAGCAGGGGATGCATGAATCGGATGGCACGGCAAGACGTTATCATTGGCATTCTGAAAATATCACTTCATTTGTAGAAAAGCCTCACACAGGAATCAATGGAATTTCCAGGGGTAAGATTCTGAATCTTACAGATGCCGAAGCTTCTGAAAACCGAAAAGGGATCTTGGATATTTCCCATACAGATTCAGCAGAAGTAATGAAAGATTTTTCAAGATTGATTCTTCCTGCTCATCATGATGTCCGGGCTTCTGATGTAGACTTGAAACGGCTGGGGGCGCTTTTATATGTTACGCGTGAACAGCAGCCTGAGAACTTTGAAGATTTACTGATGCTGGAAGGAGTGGGACCAAGAACTATGCAGTCGCTGGCGTTGGTAAGTGAAGTGATTCACGGGGCTCCGTCAAGATTTGCCGATCCGGCCAGATTCTCTTTTGCTCATGGAGGAAAAGACGGACATCCTTTCCCTGTTCCTACTAAAACATATGATGAGAGCATCAGTATTCTCAGAAAAGGAATTGAAAGATCCAAGCTGGGAAATTCTGATAAACTGAACTCTTTGAATAAACTTCACCAGATCATTGCTAATGCAGAAAAAGATTTCACTCCGGATTTTGATATCCAGGAAGTAATTGAAGAAGAAAGACAAAATTCGTGGCGGTTTGGTGGTAAAACTGTTTTTGGTGATGCACAAAAACCGAACCCTCCTAAACCAATACAGCTGTCTCTGTTTTAAACAAAAAGATCCTTATTTTCTTTTAAGGCTTATTATTCTTAATAATATAAAGTCTGTTTTAATTTTAAACAGCTTTATAGTTAAATATCTATATAATCATCCCCATTCTGAGGAAAGGTGTCCAATTGAAGATCTGATAGTACATTAAAAAAAATCTTAATCTATTGTTTAATTGTTTAAAGTTAAAAAAATCATATAATATCAGTTTGATATGTGGTATTTGATCATAATTTGAATGATTTGTTTATTATTTATTTTCCTTATTTCAATTAAAAAATTTATTTTTAAAGACTTAAAAAAATTAACCTGATGACCAATAAAGCCTTAGAAACCTGCTATGATTTTCCATTTTTTCTTCAGGAAGAGCTGGATGAGATATTTCAGGCCCATGAAAAGACATCATTTCAGAAAGGAGATTTCATTCTTGAAGAAGGGAAAACAGCTAATGAATATTATATTCTTGAAAAAGGGTTGGCTCGTTCATTTGTAAATGATTTCAACGGAAATGAGGTAACTACACATTTTTTTGTGGAGAATGAAGTGATTATTGAGGTATTATCAATGTTTCAGAGAATACCGTCTCAGGAAAATATTGTTTGTATTACAGATTGTGAATGCTGGAAGCTGGATTATGATACTTTTCAGGAATTATTCCATAAAATCCCAAACCTCAGAGAATGGGGAAGATCATGGATGTCTAAAGAACTTTTTGATTATAAACAGAGATCTGTAGAAATGTTCACGCTTTCTGCAACCAAGCGATATCTCAATCTTTTAGAGCAAAAATCAAAAGTGATACAATTTGCCCCTTTAAAGCAGATTGCTTCTTATCTGGGGGTAACAGACACTTCTTTGAGCCGTATCCGTAAAGAACTGGTATCTCATCCCAAGAAAAATTAAATCTTGCCTTATGGCAAGTAGACTTTCACTAGACCTTGGTAATTTTGGATTATAATTTAACACTAAAATTACAAAAAATGAAAGTCAACCAAATTTATGTCAATCTACCCATAAAAGACGTACAGAAAACCCGAGATTTCTGGACCCAGCTTGGATTCTCCATCAACGAACAATTCTCAGATGACAAAGCAGTGTGTGTAGTAATGAAAGAAGATCATATTTACACCATGTTTCTAAAGGAAGAATTCTTCCAAACCTTTACCAACAGACCTTTGGCCAAAGGCGATACTACACAGGTGCTTCTTGCAATTGGTGTAGACAGCCGTGAAGAGGTAGACCAGATTGTAAATACAGCTATTGAGAACGGAGGTTCAAAGTATAGCGAATCTATGGATCATGGATGGATGTATCAAAGTGCTTTTGCAGATATCAACGGACATCAGTGGGAAGTAATGCATGCGGATATGTCCAAATTACCGACAGAGTAATCCAATATAACATGCCATCACATATGGAAACAAAAACGAATGAGATAGAACTGGTGAAAAACCAGGCAGCGGTTACTTTTCAAGTAGTTTCTTTAAATATTGAAGGAATTACTCATGAGGAATCAATGATTTTTCCTAATAATGAAGCCAATTGTATGAATTGGATTCTAGGACATTTAATTTACATCAGAAATGCTTTCCTGAATATCCTGGGAGCAGAATCTGTCTGGGATGCTGAAAAATTTTCATATTACAACAGAGGAGAAATTGCTTTGGACAGGCAAAGTGAATTTGTGAATTTTGAAGACTTAAAATCCTATTTAAAAGAATCTCAGGATAGATTGGAAGCTAAACTAAATACTCTTGAAAGTTTTGCGCCGGAACAGGTTAAGGATATTTCCACACTTTGTTTCCACGAAATCTATCACACCGGGCAATTCGGTTACCTTCGAAGAATCTTAGGGAAACCAGGAGCTATAAGATAATCTTATCAAGTTAGATCCTAGTAAGAAAATACTGAATATACCCGTGTAGTTGGTAAAATCTGTGGGAATATAATAATTTCTGATTTCTAAAAACAAAAAAATGGACACACCAAAATCAAAAAAAATGGAGCTCGTTATTCCGGCTTACAGAATGCATACCCAAAGTTTTATGAACGTTCTGGAAGGCATTTCGGAAGAAGATGCTTTGAAAAGAATTGAAAATAAGACCAATCATATTGTATGGATGGCAGGGAACTTTGTAAATATGCGGTATGGTCTAGGCTGGGTGCTTGGTTTACAGGAAGAAGATCCGAACAGCGGCCTGTTTTTTCAGGGGAAAGCACTGGATGAAAGTTTTACCTATCCAACGCTAGCTGATCTGAAGAAAAATTTTCACGATATTTCTCCTAAAGTTTATCAGAAACTGTGGGAAGTAACAGATGAAGAGCTGGATGAGATCTTCGAAATAGGGATGAATATTCCGTTTATAAAAGAAACAAAACTCAACTTTGTAGGCATGAGTATCGGCCGTGAAGACTATCTCTGCGGACAAATCGGTTTGATGCGGAGAATTTTAAACTATCCGGGAATGAAGTATGATGTGGATGAAAATCTTAATTATTAATTATGAGTCCGGTAGAAAAAGGATATAAACACGTTAACGGAATTCAGCTGTATTACGAGATCTACGGTGAAGGAGAGCCATTGGTACTTATTCATGGCGGAGGTTCATCCATATTATATGATTTTACAGAAGTAATAACAAGACTGAACGGGAAGTTTAAGCTCATCGGAATTGATTTACAGAACCATGGCAGAAGCGAGCACCGTGATATTCCCGAGACATTTGAACAGGATGCTGATGATGTTGCCGCACTTTTAACAGCGCTTAACATTAATAAAGCTTCATTCTGGGGATTCAGTAATGGCGGAAATACGGTTTTACAAATCGGATACCGCCACCCGGAAATTGTAGAAAAACTGGTGGCAGCTTCAGCATTTTATAAAAAAGAAGGAATGATGGACGGCTTTTTTGAAGGAATGATGGAGGCAACCTTTGAGTCCATGCCGGAACCGTTAAAGATCAATTTCTTACAGATCAATCCGGACTTTTCAAAACTGGAAAATCTCTTTGATAAAGACTGCAAAAGGATGCAGACTTTTGAAGACTGGGATGACAAGGTTTTGACTTCTATACCATCGCCTATATTATTCATCAGTGCAGATAAAGATGTGATGAAGCCGGAGCATACCGTAGCCATGTGGCGGCTGGTGAAAGATGCACAGCTTATTATTCTTCCGGGAACACACGGCGCTTATATGATGCCTGATTTTGATGGAAGTATAGATGAAAATCTAATCAACTTTACTGTTCAGGAAGTAGAAAAGTTCTTAAACAGTTAAAACAACAGAAACATTAAATTTTCTCATAAGATGGGATATTTGTGTCATTCATGAACATATTAGTATTTAAAATAAACAATAACATTTAAAATTAAAAATCATGGCTAAATTAAATCCGTACCTGAATTTCAACGGAACTGCTGAAGAAGCGTTCAATTTTTACAAATCTGTATTTGGAGGAGACTTTCTGGGAGAAGTTCACAAAATGGGAAATGCACCCGGAACAGAAAATCTTTCAGATGAAGAAAAAAACAGAGTGATGCATATTGCGCTGCCAATTGGTGGAGATCTTTTAATGGCTTCAGATATTGTACCCGGTTTTGGACAGACACTTACTGTGGGTAATAATAACTATGTTTCCATTTTTCCTGAATCCAGAGAAGAAGCGGACAGACTTTTTAAAGGACTTTCTGAAGGAGGAAATGTAGAAATGCCGATTGAAGACCAGTTTTGGGGAGATTATTTCGGAAGCTTCCAGGACAAATATGGTGTTCATTGGATGGTGAACTATAATGATCAATACACAAAATAATCCTATATTTAACTAATCATTAAAAAGAGGTGCCCACTTTCGGGCAGCTCTTTATTCAAACATAAAAAGATAGAACTATGGATCCAATCAAAATAGATATTACAATTTTAGCTCCGGTAGATAAGGTTTGGGATTATTTCAATGAACCCAAACATATTACAAAATGGAATTTTGCCCATGAAAGCTGGCAGTGCCCTAGTTCTGAAAATGACCTTAGAGTAGGAGGGAAATTCAAAAACAGAATGGAAGCCAAAGATAAAAGCTTCGGGTTTGATTTTGAAGGAGTTTACGATGAAGTTATTCCTCACGAAAGAATACAATATCACATGGAAGACGGAAGAAAAGTAGAAGTGGTATTTGATAAAATAGATGAAAACACAACGAAAGTCATTGAAATTTTCGATCCGGAAAAACAAAATTCAGTGGAAATGCAGAGAGATGGCTGGTATGCTATCCTCAACAATTTCCATAAGTATGTTGAGAATCACTAACAATATTTTTTGTAGCCATGATCAATTTAGTTATCATGTCAAAGAGTTTAAATTCCATTTATGCTGTTAATTATGACCTTACAGAAGGATTCCTTCAGGGCGTAATTGCTATACCTGCAAGAAGAGCTTTGGAAAAAGAAAAAATAGATTCTTTGGAAAAATTATCAGATTATTCTGAAAAAGAAATTATGCAGATGCATGGTTTTGGGAAAAATACGATGATGAAACTGAAGAATTATATGAAAGAAAATCAGGTATGCTTTAAAGAAGCATAGAAATATATAAAAAACACATTTTTTGCGGCAGTAGATTTCTCCTGTCTTATGTTTTCTTTGCCATTGTCATTGCAGATTTTAAGGAAGACAATTTCAATGGATGGAAAAAAATTAAAAGCTTAAAGACAGTATATAAAAAGATTTTTATCCTTACGTTGGTCTTACAGGAAAAAAATTGATTATACAGTTGTTATATCAGCTCATTAACAAGAAAATAATACTTAAATCATATCAATCAAATAAAATTTAAAACGATGAACAACGATATTTTTCCATGTCTCTGGTATGATGGAGATGCCAAAGAATCCGCAGAATTTTACTGCAAAGTTTTTAACGGAGAGATCACAGCTGATACTCCGGTTGTAATGAACATTGATGTGTTCGGACAAAGGCTGATGCTGTTAAACGGAGGGCCTCAGTTTAAAAAGAATCCTTCCATCTCCTTCATGGTGATGTGTGAAACTGAGGATGAGGTTCAGACGTATTGGGATCAGCTGTTAGACGGAGGTATGGCTCTAATGGAGCTTGGGTCATATTCATGGAGCAAAAAATACGGATGGGTACAGGATAAATATGGAGTAACATGGCAGCTGTATTTAGGTGAAAATTCAAGTGATCAGAAAATAGTTCCTACTCTGATGTTCATTCACCAGAATAACGGAAAGGCCAAAGAGGCAATGGAGCTTTATACCCGGACTTTTCCTAACTCAAAAATTGGAAATATCCTGACCTATGGAGCAGGAAGTGAAGGACATGATTCTCCAGAACCAGCGGAAAATGTCCAGCATGCTCAGTTTGTAATCAATAATTACAGTTTATTTTGTATGGATAACTCTTACGATCATCAGTTTGATTTTAATGAAGGAATATCATTAGTGGTAATGACGGATGATCAGCAGCAGACCGATCACTACTGGAATTCCCTTACTGCAGACGGAGGAAGAGAAAGTATGTGCGGCTGGCTGAAAGATAAATACGGATTAAGCTGGCAGATTGTTCCTAAAAGACTGATTCAGTTAATGAATGATTCTAATCAGGAAAAAGCTTACCAGGTAGTACAGGCTATGATGAAAATGCAGAAGATCATCATTCAGGATTTAGAAGATGCTTATCATTCTTAAACCCGGTTCGGCGTATTGTTTGATGTAATTTAGTGAAGAAAGTTATCTTTAAAAAAGTGAAAATGCCAACTATTTAACATCTTAAAATAAGAATATGGAACAATTATCATACGAAATAGAGATCAACGCAGAGCCTGAAAAAGTATGGAGTGTTCTCTGGGGAGACATTACTTACAGACAGTGGACAACAGCCTTTACAGAAGGTTCTTTTTACGAAGGAACTCTCGAAGAAAATAATATTATTAAATTTTTTGACCCAAAGCATAACGGAATGTACAGCAGGGTTGAAAAAGTAATTCCCAACCAGGAAATAAAATTTCTGCATCTGGGAGAAATTTATGATGGAATTGAAGTCCCTCAGGATTGGGGAGAAGCCACAGAGGCTTACTTTCTCGAAGAAAATGAGGAAGGAACTTTATTGAAAACAGAAATTCAGACACCCGCTGAGTTTAAAGATTTTTTTGAAGAAAAATTTCCCAAAGCACTGGCCATTATAAAACATCTTTCGGAAAACCAGCTTTAATATGGTAATCGGTTTTGGAATAAAGCTGATATTAAAGTAACAGACAACACCTAATCAACTGTAAAATGTTAAAATATGGAAACTTTATCATACGAAACAATAATTGATGCCCCTCGGCAAAAAGTCTGGGATATTTTATGGAGTCCTGAAACTTATAGTGAATGGACTAAATATTTTGGTGCCGGATCTATCATGAAATCCGATTGGAAGGTAAACGGAAAAACCTATTTTCTGAATGCTCAGGGCGAAGGAATGGTTTCTACCATAGACAGTCTGGATGAACCTAATCAGGTGGTTTTTAAGCATCTTGGTGTGGTAAAAGACGGTGTGGAAGATATCCACAGTAAGGAAGTTATGGAATGGAATGGCTCCTTTGAGAAATATTTCTTAATCGATTTTGACGGCAAAACAAAACTCCACGCTGAAGTCCAGGTTGAAAAACAATGGCAGGATCATATGAATACAGGGTTTACAAAAGGATTGATGGTGGTGAAAAGCCTGGCAGAAGGTGTAAATTTGAGTTCTGTATAAAAATGTAATTTTGATGCTTATCGGGCATGTGATCTTATCTTATTCAATTATATATTTTTTCCGCATCGTAAAAAAATGAAATTATTAACAATCCTTTTTGGAACATTTATACTTGCTTTGCTTGGAACACTGGTGTTCCAGGGAAAAGCTGATTTTTTATTTTCCGGAAATCTGGGGATGGCAGTTTTTATCATCTTTACGGGTTTTTCACATTTTAAATTCCAGAAAGGAATGGCGATGATGATTCCTGATTTTATACCGGGAAAAATGTTCTGGGTATATTTTACCGGAGTTTTGGAAATTGCAGCCGGCATAGGTCTTATGATTCCGTCTTTTCGTGAGATCACAGCAGTTTTATTAATTGTTTTCTACGTGCTGGTTTTTATTGCCAATATCAATTCATCCAGAAAAAAAATCAATATTTTCAAAGCAGATTATACAGGGCCGGGAATGAGATATCTCTATTTTCAAAGAATTCCCATGCAGATTATTTTGATCGTCTGGACCTGGTATTTCGGAATTCATTTACAGTAAATTATAAAGACAGCCAACGAATGGCTGTCTTTTTTTATTTTGGAAATATTAAAAAAAATGTTAAATAATGTAACGTTTTATTGGGTTTGTATGTCTTATATTATAAAAGTGCGGTCTTTTTTATTGATTTAAAATAGAAGTACTTTTTGAAACCAACCTTAAAGCATAAGTTATGAATTTTAATTCCAAAATTTTTGGTACAGCTTATATTGTACTATCCACTATTATGATTAATGCACAAAGTTCTACAGCCAAACTGCCGGGAGATCCTACTTTACCTTCTTCTAAAGCTAATATTGAGAAGCTTATTTCATATGATAAGGGAAACTTCAAATATAAAGTGGAAGATTACTTTGCAAGACCAAAAGCCTCAGCATTTAAAATCTCTCCTGATGGGAAATACCTTTCCTATAAAGAAAAAGATCAGGAAAAGAAAAACCATGTGTATGTAAAAGATCTCGCTACGGGAAAGATCACTAAAGCTATTGTAGAAAAAGATGATCTCATCCGGGCTTATGGATGGCTTAATAAGAAACGTCTTTTCTATACCCAGGACAGGGGCGGAAATGAAAATATTCATTTGTATGCAACGGATGTAGACGGAGGAAATCAAAAGGATCTGACACCATTTGACGGCGTTAAAGTGGGATCAATTATTCCTATAAAGGATACTGATTTTGTTATTGTCACCATGAATAAGAACAATAAACAGATCTTTGAGCCTTTTAAAGTCAATTTCGTTACAGGAGAAATGACTCAGTTGTACGAAAATAAAGACGTTAACAGCCCTATTAATGATTATATTTTTGATAAGGATGGAAATCTGAGAGGGTACAGTGTTCTCGAAAACGGATTGACAACAAAAACATATTATAAAGATCTGCAGAGCGGGAAATTTAATCTGATTAAATCTGCAGACTGGTCTGATACCTTCGGTATTATAGAATTTAATGAGAATTCTAAAAATAAAGATGAAGCTTATGTGGTAACAAACCTGGATGGTGATAAAGCAAGGATTGTGCTCTATGATCTTAAGAAAAATGCAGTAATCAAAGAAGTGTATTCCAATCCTGTATATGATGTGAGCTCAGTAAGTACTGCCGGTAAAAACAGAAATTATGAATTGGATTTTATCAGCTATGAAGGGGTGAAAGGAGAAACAATTCCGGTAAGTAAGTTTTATAAAGAGATTGATGATAAATTAAAATCTCAATTCAAAGACAAGGAATTTTCAATTGTTTCTTCTGACGATAATAATGATAAACTTTTGGTTGTTGTAGCGAGTGATAAACTATATGGTACTTATTACGAATATGATACAAAGACCAAACAAACGAAACTTCTTTACAACCTGATGCCGCAGCTTAAGGAAGAAGATATGGCTGAAATGAGGCCTATCGAGTTCAAAAGCAGAGACGGAATGACTATTCACGGATATATTACTCTGCCTAAAGCAGCGTTGGAAGGCAAAAAGGTTCCGTTGGTGGTTAATCCGCATGGCGGCCCGCAAGGAGTAAGAGACAGCTGGGGTTTCAATCCGGAAACGCAGTTATTTGCAAGCAGAGGTTATGCTACACTTCAGGTGAATTTCAGAATTTCGGGAGGATATGGAAAATCATTTCAGAAAGCCGGTTATAAGCAAATCGGAAGAAAAGCGATGGATGATGTGGAAGACGGAGTAAAATATGCGATCAGCCAGGGTTGGGTAGATAAGGATAAAGTAGCCATCTACGGAGGAAGCCATGGAGGATATGCTACTTTGATGGGGCTTATCAAAACTCCAGATCTATATGCTTGTGGAGTAGACTACGTTGGGGTTTCCAATATCTTTACATTCTTTGATTCATTTCCTGAATACTGGAAACCTTATAAAGAAATGGTAAAACAGATCTGGTATGACCTGGATAATCCTGAGGAAGCTAAGATTGCGAAAGAAGTTTCACCAGTTTTCCAGATTGATAAGATCAAGAAACCTTTGTTTGTAGTACAGGGAGCTAATGATCCAAGAGTGAATATCAATGAGTCTGATCAGATTGTAAAGGCAATGCGTGCCAAAGGATTTGAAGTTCCTTATATGGTAAAATATGATGAAGGACACGGATTCGGGAAAGAACCCAACAGAATTGAACTGTATAAATCGATGTTAGGATTTTTTGCGGAAAATTTTAATAAATAACTATAATCTTATATTGCATGGAAACGGAAGGCTGAGGTCTTCCGTTTCTTATTTGAATAAAGAGCAATAGTTTTAAAAAGACAAAATTTTTAATTTAAAAATGCGGTCTGGAAATCCGGCGCTGTTTTTTAGTCTATTATTAAACGATATCCGGTAGCTCTTATATTGATAATACTAATTCGGGAATCTTCAGAAAGTGTTTTACGGAGTTTTGATATAAAAACATCAAGGCTTCTTCCGTTGAAGAAGTTATCATCACCCCATAATTCCAATAAGGTTTCCTTTCTTGGGAGAAAATTGTCTTTATTGGTAGCTAAGCGATAAAGTACCTCTCCTGAACGAGGGGAAAGAGAGACGGATTCTCCTTTGTTGCTTAATTTATAAGTAGTAGGATTATATTCGTAAATTCCAACAGTAATTATTTTTTTTTCAGTTTGAATAGAAACGGCAGAAGGTTTTTTCAATAACCTGTTAATTCTTGCGGTCAGCTCTTCCAGATTAAAAGGTTTACGCATATAATCATCAGCTCCAATGGAAAATCCATGCAATACATCTTCAGTAAGAACCCGGGCGGAAAGGAGAATAAACGGAATTGGGTTACCCTTTTCTCTTATCTGCTTGAGAAAAGTATATCCGTCCAATTTAGGCATCATTATATCTGCGAGAATGAGATCAAATTCATGGTTGGCAATAGCTTCCAATCCTTCGGCTCCATCGTTTACCCATTTTACAGTAAATCCTTTTCTGGATAGCAGGTCAGTAGTAACTTCACCCAAATCGGGATCGTCTTCCAAATATAATATCTGAGGTTTATTCATAAGCTGGCATTCTGATTTCCATAGTTGTACCTTCTGTTTTTTCTTTTAGCACTGTAATGTCACCGCCTTGGTTTTTCAAAGATCTTTTTACAAAACTTAATCCCAGGCCAAATCCTTTTACATCATGGGTATTGCCCTGAACAATTCTAAAATAAGGAGTGAATATATCTTCCCTGTATTTTTCAGAAATACCAATACCATTATCTTTTATTCTGATTATAATAATCTGTTTATGTTTTTTAGCTGTAATAATGATCTGAGGTGCTTTTTCGGAATATTTAAGTGAGTTGTCAATTAAATTTAAAAAAACCTGTTTCAGTTGTTTAAAATTACCTTTAACTGAAATACTCTCTGGTATATCTTCAAAGATAATTTCAGCCTGTTTTTTTAATATAATACTTGACAGATCTTTCTGTACTTCCTGAAATAAAAATAATAAATTTATACGATCTAAAGTTAGTTTTTCAGTGTTATTTTCTGCTCTTGCATGTTGTAGTATCGTATCAACAAGTGAAGAAAGCTGACCTGTTGCCCTCTGGATAATGGCTGCATATTTTCTTACCGTTTCCGGTTCTTCTGCAATATGATATCCTTCCAGCCCTTCAGCAGCAATCGTTATGGTGGAAATAGGAATTTTCAGCTCGTGAGTCATGTTTTGGGTGAAAACTTCTTTGTTTGTGAGCAGTTTCTGATTCAATGTCAGATTACGGAAAAGAATAAGCATTGTTCCTAAAAAGAGAATAATATACAACACTGAAAAAATGATAGACCAAAGCATCTTGTGGATGATGATAATGCGGGCTAAGTGATCAATATGTATACTATAGGTACTTTTGTTATCTAATAGCGCCACCGGCTCAGTTGTATCATTCTTCAGGACCGAACGGCCGGCAGGGTAAGTTCTTATAAGCTTTTCATTTTCATGAAAATAAACCGTTATATTTTCAGAGGAAAGCTCAGGAATAGCAGATTTTATTTCGGTATAGAGGATATAATCCATTTTGTTTTTATAAATAGCATTTACTTCTTTTTTTTGAAATATCATGCTGTCAATCTTTGTATTTGTTTTAGGTTTTGTTTTTTTGATTTTCCCAATCTGTCTTTTCTCGGTAAATATTCGGTTATTATTAATAGACCTTATTTCTTCAAAATATATTTTTTCTGATCCAAAAATCGAATCTTTTTTCTTAGAAGAAAGAGGAAGACTGTGAATAAGCCGGTTCACCAGTATTTGGGTCATTTCAAACTTTGTCTGATCCAGATATTCTTTCTTTTTATTCTTAAAATTATTCCACAGCCAATATCCCTGAAATGTAACAACTACAATACTGGTTATTATAAATAATGTTTTTCCATAATGGACAAATAATTTATTCATAAGAATTATTTAACAGATCGAAATTAACATATTATAGAATATGAAAACAGGAGGATAACACTATTTAACACTATGTAACAGTCTGATAACCCATATCTGGAAATTTTCGGAGGAAATTTGAAGTGTTAAAATGAGTCATAAAGAATTGTTTAATAGTAAATTAAATATATAAATAATGAATTTAAAATCTAAAATCCTGACAGGAGTTCAAGTCATACTGTCTGTTGTTATTATCAAAGCTCAAAGCAATGCCAAACTGCCGGGAGATCCTACTTTACCATCTTCCAAAGAAACCTTTGAGAAGCTTATTTCTTTTGATAAAGGAAACTTCAAATATAATGTTGAAGACTATTTCGCAAGACCAAAAGCATCATCATTTAAGATTTCTCCTGACGGGAAATATCTTTCTTATAAAGAAAAAGATGAGAACAAGAAAAACCATGTGTATGTCAAAGACCTTGGTACAGGAAAAGTTACCAAAGCCATTGTAGAAAAAGAGAATCTCATCCAGTCGTATGGCTGGCTGAATAAAGATCATCTTTATTATGTACAGGATAAAGGCGGAAATGAAAATATTCATTTTTACGTAGTAGATTTAGACGGAGGAAATCCTAAAGACCTTACTCCGTTTGAAGGAACTAAGATTGGTTTTGTTCAGATCATAAAAGACACAGATTTTGTTATTGTTACCATGAATAAGAACAATAAACAGGTTTTTGAACCTTTTAAAATCAATTACAAAACCGGAGAAATGGTTCAGTTATTTGAAAATAAAGATACTAAAAGCCCCATTAGTCAGTATATTTTCGATAAAGATGGTAACCTGCGCGGATATGTAGTTTTGGAGAATGGCTTAACAAGAAAAACATATTATAAAGACCTGCAAAGCGGGAAGTTTAATCTTATTAAATCTGTAGACTGGAAAGATCAATTCAGTATTACCGGATTCAATTATCATTCTAAAAATAAAGATGAAGCCTATGTCGTAACGAATCTAGACAGCGATAAATCAAGAATTATACTGTATGATCTTAAAAAAAATGCCATAATCAAAGAAGTATATTCTAACCCTGTATATGACGTAAGCTCAATAAGCACAGCTGGTAAAAACAGAAATTATGAACTGGATTATATCAGTTATGAAGGGGTAAAAGGAGAGACCGTTCCGGTGAGTAAATTTTATAAAGAAGTTGATGATAAACTGAAATCTCAGTTTGGAGGCAAGGAATTTTCAATTGCTTCTTCCGATGATAATGATGATAAGTTATTGGTAATTGTAGACAGTGATAAGCTATATGGTACCTATTACGAATATGACACGAAGACCAAACAAACCAAACAGCTTTACAACCTGATGCCGCAGCTTAAAGAAGAAGACATGGCTGAAATGAGACCTATAGAATTCAAAAGCAGAGATGGCATGACTATTTACGGATACATCACTTTACCTAAGGCGGCATTGGAAGGTAAAAAAGTGCCATTGATCGTTAATCCTCACGGTGGCCCTCAAGGAATAAGAGACAGCTGGGGCTTCAATCCGGAAGCGCAGTTGTTTGCAAGCAGAGGTTATGCTACACTCCAGGTGAATTTCAGAATTTCAGGAGGATATGGAAAAGAATTTCTAAGAGCTGGTTATAATGAGATTGGAAGAAAGGCGATGGATGATGTGGAAGACGGAGTAAAATATGCGATCAGCCAGGGTTGGGTGGATAAAGATAAAGTAGCTATTTATGGAGGAAGCCACGGAGGATATGCTACCTTGATGGGACTGATAAAAACCCCTGATCTATATACTTGTGGAGTAGACTACGTTGGGGTTTCCAATATCTTTACATTCTTTGATTCATTTCCGGAATATTGGAAACCATTGAAAGAACAGATGAAAAAAATATGGTATGACCTGGATAATCCTGAAGAAGCAAAAATTGCGAAAGAAGTTTCACCGGTTTTCCAGATTGATAAAATCAAGAAACCTCTATTTGTAGTACAGGGTGCTAATGATCCAAGAGTAAATATCAATGAATCGGATCAGATTGTAAAGGCAATGCGCGCCAAAGGATTTGAAGTTCCTTATATGGTAAAATACGATGAAGGACACGGATTCGGGAAAGAACCCAACAGAATTGAACTGTATAAATCGATGTTAGGATTTTTTGCAGAAAATTTTAATAAATAACCATAATCTTATATTGTATGGAAACGGAAGGCCGAGGTCTTCCGTTTTTTTGTCATTGTACGCCAAAAAATCTGTATGCATGATAACATTTGTTCTTCCACAGTTAGAATGAATTTCCAACTGCCTTTGTCATTCAGAGCAAAACAAAGTGTGGAATCTCAACCCACCGTCTTCCATCCTAGCCCTGATAGTAGCGGTTACCCCGCAACAAGAGCAGAAGAGTAGAGGGATGTGAAGAGGGTGGGGACTTGGCGTGAGGAGTATGAGCGGATAGCAGGAAATAGCTTCATTAAACAATAAACAACTTGCAGCCTGTTCATAATTTTGGAGATAAAATATTGATGAATAAAAGAAAAGTTGAAATTTCAGAAAAATATTTTAAATTTATTAAAGTAAAACAAAAAGGATAGCCGTCATATCAGTATGGAGGTTGTCGAAAAAATAATAATGCCACAGGAGGAGAAAGAAAGTATCATCTCACAGACCGTTTCCAACTACGGAGGGAAGCTGATGTCTTATATTCGTCCTAAAGTGAAAAACACGGAGGATGCGGAAGATATTCTGCAGGAAGTGTGGTATCAGTTCAGTAGCCTTACGAATCTTTCCGAAATCGTAAACGTTGGGGGCTGGCTGTACAGGGTAACGGCCAATAAGATCACAGACCGTTACCGTAAAAAGAAAACAGAAAATCTTGAAGACTTTGTCTATGAAGATGAAGACGGCAGTTTTTCCATCAAAGATATTTTATTGATGGATGAAAGCGCAGGTCCTGAGGTGAAAATGTTTCAGGATGAAATCTGGAAAAAACTATTTGAAGCACTTGATGAACTTCCCGAAAAACAAAGGCTGGTCTACGTAGAAAACGAACTAAACGACAAAACCCTCCAGGAGATCGCCGATGAACAGGGAGAAAACATTAAAACCATCATCAGTAGAAAAAATTATGCTGTGAAGCACCTGAGAAACAGATTGAGAAAGTTATACGAAGATTTAAAAAGTTAGAAAAAGAAATTATGAATCATAAACACAAAAAGGGTTGGATTTTTTTATTGTTATGTCCGCCATTAATTTTAGCCGCTGTTACATGGATTGTGATGCTGCTTTGGAACTGTCTTCTCCCGGAGATTTTAGGTGTAAAAGCAATCACATTCTGGCAGGCAATGGGAATACTGATCCTGAGCAAAATTCTTTTCGGAGGATTCCATTTCGGGAAAGGTATGAGAGATCTTAAAGAAAGAAAGATGAGACAGAAAATGGAAAGCTGGTCTCCTGAAGAAAGAGAAAAATTCAAAGAAGTCTGGAGAAATAAATGTTCCGGAGGATTCTTCAACAGAAACAACGAATAATTTAAAAATTTTCAAGAAGTAGTAAAGTAAAATTAAAATTCATTCGTCTATATAAAAAACAAAAAGTAGTAAAATTTAAAATTTTGGAAAAATGAAAAATTCAGCATTAAAAGGAGCTCTTGGAGCATTAGCTGTTGTAGGTGTAGCCTTAATCGCTAAAAAAGCAGCACAAAGAAAAAGATTTATCAGAGGTATTTTTGATGAGTACGGAATCAAAGAAAAATCACCTTTCGGATTAGCAGATAAAATCAGAGAAATGAACGATGATGAATATCAGGAACTGAAAGGGAAATTCAAAAAAGAATTTGCATCAAGATGCTGCAAAAAGGATAATACCTGCGAAGCATAAAACCGTAAAATACTAAATTGAAATTGTTTAATTCCGGCGCGGGAAGCAGAGCTTCCCGCGCCGGAATTTTTTATTTAAACAGGTGCTGAAAAGCTTTTTAATGCTACATTTGTTTTTATTATTAAAAGCTATTCAGAAGAATATGAAACTCAGAAATATTTTTATTGCAGTATTCTCATTTTGTTCAATCATCATGTATGGACAAAAACAATATGTTTTCTTTTTGCATAATAAGTTTCTGGAAGATCATTCTTTACAGGAGTCTCATCCTAAGTATGGTATAGCAGAATATGAGGCAATACTCCGCAAACTAAAGAATAAAAATACGGTGGTGATTTCTGAAAAACGCAAACCCAATACGGATCCGGCGGTATATGCACAGAAAGTGAAAAAGCAAATAGACAGCCTTATAGAGAAAGGTATTCCGGCTGGAAGAATTACCGTTATAGGAACATCCCAAGGTGGCTATATTGCACAGTATGTGTCTTATTATGAGAAAAACCCGCAGTTGAAGTTTGTTTTCATTGGTGCCAGCTTTAAAGATGATTCTTTGGAGAAGGACCCAAATTTCAGGTTATACGGAAGGATTCTTTCAATTACAGAGAAATCGGATGACGGACATGTTCCCATGTCTCAACAAGAGCGGTTTATAAGATCTCAGGTTAAAGATTTTAAAGAAATAGAACTTAATACAGGATTGAATCACGGCTTTCTTTTCAAAGCTCTTGATAGCTGGATTGCTCCTACTAAAGCTTGGGTTTCCCGTAAATAGATAATGCTTTCTTTCGGAGACAATTAAAAATGACTATGCGGTCATCTATGTGATCTGTGAAATCTGTGAGAATTTCTTACACGAGGTTTAGATTTCTTGCTTCGCTCGGAATGACAAGTACGTCTTTGAAATACCTGTTTTATTTTTAGAAGAATACAATTTTATTGGGGATAAAATCATTTCTATTTTCTCGCAGATTAACGGGATCAGGCAGATTTTACATTAGTATCTGCTTTATCTGCAAAATCCGCGAGAAATAAAAAAATGAAGTTGAATTTTATCGGAGATAAAATCGTTGCGCCTTAAAAATATAGAGATTGTTGTGAATAAACTTAGCACCTTTGCGTTTTCTAAACCCATAGATGATAAGCTACATTAAGATTGGTTGATCTGGACAATCCGCGAGAAATAAAAAATGAAGTTGAATTTTATCGGAGATAAAATCGTTGCGCCTTAAAAATATAGAGATTGTTGTGAATAAACTTAGCGTCTTTACGTTTTCTAACCCCATAGATGGTAAGCTACATTGAGATTGCTTCATCTTTGATACGCAATGACTTTTAGATCCGTTCTTTCAACAAATTTTTACTGTAAATATCAAAGACAAAGAAAAATAAATCCTTATTTTTGTATTGTTCAATGAAAGACTACTACTATTTTCTCGGTATTTCTCAGGATGCTTCAGAAGAAGACATCAAAAAAGCTTATCGGAAGCTTTCTTTAAAATATCATCCCGATAAAAATGAAAATGATGATTTTTTCGCAGACCGGTTTCGTGAGATTCAGGAAGCATATGAAACATTGAATGATCCGGTAAGAAGACGTAGCTATGATCAGAATTTAGAAAATCATCAGAGAAGTTTCAGATATAATGTTCCTCCTGCCATCAAAACCTTTACAGCTAATAAAATACATGCTAAAAAAGGGGAGGAGATTATCATCAACTGGCAGACAAGCAATGCTGATGTAGTGAAAGTATTGCCTTTCGGATTGGAAAAGCCTTATGGAGAAAGAATCTTTAAGATCACAGAATTTAAGGATGGAAAATTTCAGCTTTTGCTTCATGCAACCAATTCACTTTTGCATAAAACGGTAGTGCAGGGAATTACCATCACAGAGGTTTTTGAAAATGATACAGAAAAACTCAAAAATACTGTAGAAGAAATGTTTAAGCCTCAGCCTAGAACAGTTGTGAACAGATACGGTCAGCCTAAAATTATGATGCTGATCTGGGGAATTGTTATCCTGGCAATTGCGGTATATATGTTGATCAGAAATTTCAGCTGATTAAGCCATCTTCTTCCTTCCCGGACATTTTTTACACCTTTTCCCTTTCTTGAATTTCTTACAGCAGGATTTCTTTTCACAGAACATCTCTTCATTATTGAATGCGTAAACAGGAGCCAAAGGCGGAACTTTAAATGGGACAATCATATTCATGTTGCAAATATATTAATTTAGAATAAATATAATTAATAAAATTTCATAAAATTCTTTAAACCTGATGAATAGCAGTTACAGCGCCCTTTTCACAGAAAATAAGCATTAGAATTTTACTATAGTGAGCTTCCGGATTTTCTATGAAATCTCAATTAATTTTGTTTTTTGAAAGAATAAACATAATGAGCAAAGAAATGATTTTTAAATCGGCTTTTTGTAAAAGGGATAATGCTCTTCAGATATACATGATGTATTTTAATTTATAGTCAAATGTTTTATCGGTTGTGAATTTCTTTTATTGTTGAGTATTATTTGTTAAATGATAAGGATGGTTGTTTAAAATGAAGTAAACTATTATAAGGACTGATTAAAAGAAAATTCGGTTTGGTGCTCTAAATAGTTTAGTGAATTATCACCAATTGTATGCTCTTGTACAATCGTTCAGAAAATTGTAATTTTACCCATCTTTTTACAAACAAAATCTAATAAATAAAAATGAATACAGAACAGTTTGTGAGCCGTCACATTTCCCTGAATGAAGCCGATAAGCAGGCGATGTTGGAAAAACTTGGCGTTTCTAGTATTGAAGAGTTAATTTCTCAGACCATTCCTTCTTCTATCCGTTTAGAAAAAGATCTTGAGATCTCAGCACCATTTTCGGAATATGAAATGTTGAATCATTCAAAAGAACTGGCATCTAAGAACACAGATTATACAAGCTATATCGGTTTCGGATACCACAATACACTTTTGCCTTCAGCAATCCAAAGGAATATCTTTGAAAACCCTAGCTGGTATACGGCTTATACTCCGTATCAGGCAGAAATAGCACAAGGAAGACTAGAAGCTCTTCTCAATTTCCAGACTGTTGTATGTGACCTTACAGGTTTTGCTTTAGCCAATGCTTCTCTGTTAGATGAATCTACTGCGGCTGCAGAAGCAATGCACATGTTCTTCAACAACAGAACTAAAGATCAGAAAAAAGCAGAAGCTAATAAATTCTTTATCTCTGACCTTGTATTGCCTCAGACGATCTCTGTATTGAAAACCAAAGCAGAAGGATTAGGAATTGAAGTGGTGATAGGAGATCACAAAGATCATGCATTCGATGCTTCTTATTATGGAGTTTTATTACAATACCCAGGTAAAAACGGAATCGTACTGGATTACACTGAAAATATTGTAGAATATAAAAAATTAGACCTTCAGGTAGCAGTTGCTTGTGATCCAATGGCCTTGGTGAAGCTGAAATCTCCTGCTGAGATGGGTGCCGACTGTGCTGTAGGAACTACACAAAGATTTGGTATTCCATTAGGATACGGAGGTCCTCATGCTGCATTCTTTGCTTGTAGAGAAGATTATAAGAGAGATATTCCTGGAAGAATCATCGGGGTTTCTCAGGATATGTACGGAAGACGTGCTTTAAGAATGGCATTACAGACAAGAGAGCAGCACATCAAGAGAGAGAAGGCTACTTCCAATATCTGTACAGCTCAGGTTCTTTTAGCTGTAATGGCGGGTATGTATGCCGTTTATCACGGTCCAAAAGGATTAAATTATATTGCTGATCAGATTCACTTTAAAGCAAATGCTTTGAAAAACGGGCTTATTGCTTTAGGTTATCAGGCTGTAGAAGAACCAATCTTCGATACCGTGAAAATCATAATGGCTGAAGATGAGAAAGGCAGATTGATGAGAATGATGCAGGACCACAGAATTAACCTGAATTATTTCACGGAAGGAGTGGTAAGTATTGCGATCAACGAAAGTACTACATTAGAAAAACTGAACTATCTGATGGCCTCCTTTGCTCAGTTCAAAGATAAACAAGGCTTTAAATTAGAAATAAAAGAAGGATACAGCATTCCTGAAGAAAACCTGAGAAAGGATGAAATTCTTACAGAAGAAGTATTCAACAGATACCATACAGAAACAGAGTTAATGCGTTATATCAAACGTCTTGAGAGAAAAGATTTATCATTGACGCATTCAATGATCTCTTTAGGATCTTGTACGATGAAACTGAACGCAGCCACTCAAATGTTACCGCTTTCATGGGAAAACTGGGGTGCAATTCACCCGTTTGTTCCAATTAACCAGGCGGAAGGTTATCAGGAAATGATTCGTGAGTTGGAGAAAGATTTAGCAGAAATTACAGGTTTTGCAGGAACTTCTCTTCAGCCAAACTCCGGAGCTCAGGGAGAATATGCAGGATTAATGGTGATCAGAGAATATCACATCTCAAGAGGAGACCACCACAGAAATGTAGTATTGATCCCTCAGTCTGCACACGGAACAAACCCGGCTTCTGCAGCAATGGCAGGAATGAAGATCGTTGTAGTTAAGAATCTTGAAAACGGAGAAATTGATTTCGAAGATCTTAAAGCTAAAACAGAACAGCATTCAGAGAACTTATCTGCTGTAATGATCACCTATCCGTCTACTTACGGATTCTTCGATGCAAATATCAAAGAAATTACAAACTTAATCCACGAACATGGTGGACAAGTATATATGGACGGTGCAAATATGAACGCTCAGGTAGGATTTACAAGTCCTGGAAACATCGGAGCAGACGTTTGCCACCTTAACCTTCACAAAACATTTGCAATTCCTCACGGAGGTGGAGGTCCTGGAGTAGGTCCAATCTGTGTGGCGAAACACTTAGTACCTTTCCTGCCTTCTAATGCGAATATCAGAATCGGTTCTAAAGAAGCTATCGACGGTATTTCTGCTGCACCTTACGGTTCAGGTCTGATCCTTAATATTTCGTATGCTTATATCAAAATGTTAGGTACAGAAGGACTTAAAAAAGCTACAGGACATGCAATCATGAATGCTAACTACCTGAAAGAAATCTTAGCAGAACACTTCCCGATTTTATATTCAAACGAAAGCGGAAGAGTAGCTCACGAATGTATCGTAGATTTCCGTCAGTTCAAATCATTAGGAATTGAAGTAGCAGACGTGGCGAAGAGATTGATGGATTATGGTTTCCATGCTCCTACGGTTTCTTTCCCGGTTGCAGGAACATTGATGATTGAGCCTACTGAATCTGAAAGTAAAGCTGAAATTGATCGTTTTGCTGAAGCATTGATCTCTATTAAAAAAGAAATCGATGAAATTGCAAACGGTGAAGCAGATCCGGCAAACAACGTATTGAAAAATGCTCCACATACAGAACAATTGGTAATCTCTGACTCTTGGGATAAACCATACAGCAGAGAAAAGGCAGCTTATCCGCTGGAGTGGGTAAGAGACCACAAATTCTTTGCTTCTGTATCAAGAGTAGATGAAGCATATGGAGACAGAAACTTGGTATGTACTTGTGAGCCAATTGAAGCTTATATGTAATCTTAGTTTTTAAAATATAAAAATCCCTTTCAGTAAATGAGAGGGATTTTTGTTTTTATCATCATTGAGGGTAAAGCGAAGCAATGTACTGCTTACTCTTTGGCTTCTCTCCAATAATTATTGGCTGCTGCAATAGTCGCAAATTCCGTTGCAACCGTTTGTCCTATCGCAATCAGCATGGATGCATCATCCGCATACACAGGGCGTAACTTTTCACGAACTGCAGCATCAGGTTGTGTTACTTTAATAATTAATCTGGCCATTTTTACGGCTAATTGCCTTCCTTCTTCAGGTGTTTTTGTTAATAAGGAATTGTTGGGTACTAGTTGAATTTGTTCACTCATTTTGTTGTTTTTAAATTTGATAATATCTATTGACGTTCTTTTACAGAGATTGGATACGCTTTTGAACGATCATCCAGCATTGGATCAGCAATCTCAATGCCATCGGTAATATTGTTGGGAAGGAAAGATAGTTTTTTGTCTCCCTGTGTACTATTGTCTCCTAATGCATTGATGGTGATTGTCCCTAAAAGAACTAATTTTCTACTGTCACTCCATGCTATTGACGGGTTGGCAATTTCATCACCTTCTTCAGCGATTTGTGCATATAGTTTAAATTGAAAAGGCTTTGTTGCGGTACGTTTTGTAATTTCCTCTGATAGATAATCAGGGCTGTAGCTTGCCAGTTCTTCTTTCGTTAAGAAATGTTCACCTTCAACAGGAATAAACTGATACCGGATAAATTTTGATTTTCCCTTTTGATTGGTGAATTTGAATGAATTTACACCATAATAAGACAGTGTTGCAAAGCTCGTAGTAGCAGGCTTTTGTGATGTTAAAAAAGTTTTGGCAATGGGATGTGTTACAAAAAATTGTTCAAGAGCAGTTGGATGCGGTGCATTGGGACCACTTGAAGAAATTGCTTGTAATAACTGTCTGAATTCATCTGTTGTTGCCACTGGAAAACCATTATAACTGTGGGCAATAATGTCTGTAGTTTGCCCGCTCGGCAAATTGAATTTAATGGCTAATCCTCTTGGGTTTGATAAAGGGTTCGTATCCGAAATGGACGGAATTCCCGTAAAATCTGAAAAACGGAGAGTAACAGGAGTAGATTTATTCTGGAAATGAGCAGCTTTTGTAATTTTTTTAGCTTCTGAACCTGGAATAAATGTTCCCTGTAAAATAATTCCTTTTGCATGTACAGCTCTTGCATTGGAATGCTTGCCAAAAGTTCCATGCAGTGCATCTACCATTTGTTGAGGAGTGGAAACCGTCTGTGCCTGTATTTTTGTGCCTGTTAAAATAATGGCTGCAAAAGCAAGTGTTTTGATGATGTTCCCTGAATATTGTTTCATACTTTTTATTTTATGCCACAAAAATAAAAGCTGTCATTTTCAATATCAGTATCAAAAGTCACTGATCAATACCTTTATTTTTCTATTATTTTGTATTACTTTTTTATCCAATTCAATCTTTTTCATCAATCTTGAGATCACTTCTCTCGTAGTGCCCAAATCATCAGCAATGCTTTTATGGGATATAGTAAGCTCAGACGTACCGGAAATTTTTGCTTTGGTTTTTAAATAATCCCAAAGTCTTTCTTCAAGTTTATAGCAGATAATCTGTTTCGTGGTATGCAGTAAATCATTGTAATGTTTCTGAAAAGCATCGATAATGAGACTGTTAAATGATGGGAACTGAATGAGCCATTGTTTAGCTTTATCAATTGGGATAAGCAGGATAACCGATTTTCCTTCCGAGACAGCTGTAAAATCAATAGGATTTTGATTAAATAGATGAACGAAACTAAAAATACAAGCGGATCCTTGCTGGATATAATACAGTAAAAATGGCATACCATCTTCTTCACTATATGCCTTTACGTTGCCCTCTAAAACAATAGGTAAATAGCGGATCAGCTGCCCTTGCTTTACAATATATTCAGTGCTGGAAAATATTTTGATAGTTCCCGATTTTTCAATCTCTTCTATAAGTTCTTTTCCAAAATCGGGCAGACATTTTTCAAGGATATTGGTATTCGCCATAAGTCATTGTGTTTTTATCGTAAATATCAGCATTAAAATTATGCTATATTCCGTTAAAAATAAAAAAACTTAAGCTGAAAAAATCAAAAAAGTACACATCTTAAGTGAAATAAGAACCTAATTGAATAATGTTTAAGTATCATTTCGGGAAGTTATAAGAAAGCCAGATCATAAAACCCGCCACGCTTACCGAGGAGATGAGTGACCCATAAAAAAGACCGAAACCCAAATTTTTAAGAAAAGAATTTTTTACTGATTTTGAGAAATGAATAAAGGCTCCTATGACTAAGCATGCGATAAAAATTCCTAGGATGATCTCGAAATTATCAAGCAATTGAGAAATGACAACCAGCAAAAGTTGAAGAAAAATTGTTGCTATAAGAAATGATAATTTCATTTAGGTTATTTAAGTTTGATTATTAGTTCTGTTCACAAAAATACCTTTTTTAGTCTTTAATAAAAGCTTTTTATGATCTTTAATTCAAAATATAAAACACCTCCCGAATTGAGAGGTGCTGTAATCTGTAGTTTTTATTTCATTATCTTCTTTTAAAGCTGTAGGCAATCAGAATGGCTATACCCACTGTAAGTACTGTTATAATTGAAATTGTTTCAATTGAAATTCCACTTTTCATCTGTGTGTTTTCTTTTTCACATGAATAAAAGAATAATACTGTCAGGAACAGACAGCTCAGGAATAATTTTTTAATCATAAAATGCATTTGTTTGGTTACTAAAGTTTTATGATCAAAAAGTATACCGAATTTATAGACTAAAATGAAATATTGTTTTTCAATC
Source organism: Chryseobacterium sp. Tr-659 (assembly GCF_011752975.1). Classification (GTDB taxonomy): domain Bacteria; phylum Bacteroidota; class Bacteroidia; order Flavobacteriales; family Weeksellaceae; genus Chryseobacterium. Next base: position 105,906 of record NZ_VWWP01000002.1, read on the forward strand.
AAATCATTACTTTGTTTCTTTTTTTCCTTCGTTCCAATAATAACTATCCGGATAGATTCTCGCTCCGAAAACAGCAGTTCCCACCCGTACAATTGTAGCGCCTTCTTCAATTGCTGTTTCCAGATCTCCGCTCATTCCCATAGAAAGTTCTTTCATTTCCACATTGGGGATATTTTCTTTGATGATCTCCAGCTGAAGGTTTTTCAGAATTTTAAAACATTGTCTTACCTTTTCAGTTTCAGCACTAAACAAACCAATGGTCATCAATCCTTTTATTTTTAAAGTCGAAAATTGGGAAACCTTACGGGTCAGCTCAATGGCTTTATTGGGGTCAACTCCGAACTTGCTTTCTTCGCTGGAAGTATTTACCTGAATCAGTACTTCAATAGTTCTGTTCTCCGTCAAAAGTCTTTGATGTAGTTTTTCCGCTAAATCCAGACGGTCAAGAGACTGAATACATATGACATTATATTTCAGGATATCTTTGATTTTATTAGTTTGAAGATGCCCTATAAAGTGGTTTTGATGGGGAATATCCTTTAAGCCTTCATACTTTTCCTTGAGCTCCTGTACTTTGTTTTCTGCAATGAGGGTCTGGCCATGTTCTAAAGCGATTTTGATACGCTCCGCAGAAACGGTTTTGGTTGCAAGCAATAATTTAACCTCACGGATATCTCTTCCTGCCTTTTCACAGGCATTTCTGATTCGTTCATTAATAACGGAAATATTATGGAGAATATCTTCTTTCATGACCGAATGGTTTCTCTGGCTTCCAGCTTTTTGATTAAAGCTGCCTTTACAGAAGTTAAAGCATGATCTTTAGCCTCAGCAAAAGAAATGGAATACTTCCTTTCAATATTTCTCATCTCTTCCGGAAACTGACTAAGCAATTGATCGTAAAAAGTATCCAGAAACTTATCCGAAGGCATTTCATAATTAACCTTGAGCTGAAAACGTCTCAATAATGCTGTGTCAATAATTTCCGGGTGATTGGTAGCACACAGCAGAAGTGAATTTTCAGGATAATAATCAATGAGCTGGATCAATGTGTTAACGAGTCTTCTCATTTCACCAACATCCTTATCATCACTTCCTCTTGCTTTTCCAATCTGGTCCAGTTCGTCAAGAAAAAGTACAGACCTTTCCCGTGCTGCTTTATCGAAAATCATTTTAATATTCTGGGAAGTTTCTCCGATACGGGATGAAACAATATTACTCAGATTAAGGATAATGATATTCTTACCTAATGCAGTAGCAATCGCCTTTGCAGTCATAGTTTTTCCACATCCGGAACTCCCCTGAAGCAAAATTTTATGATTAACCGGCAAACCGTATTCCTGCAGTTCCTTTACATAAGAGTGTTCCTTAATAAGCTGTACAAGCTGGTCTCTGTTGTTTTTATCGAGAAACACTTCGTTAAGGTCTACCTGTTCTTTATCTTGAATGATGAGGTTATACAAATTCATGATTGAATATTCTTGAATACACAAAGATAAAGTTTTATTAAATGCTGGTATGAATCCTGAATGAGAATAAACAGGTAGGCCAGGGAAGGAGTAGTAACTACCAAGAAATAATCAATTAACGGGCTTTAGAGAAGTTTGTAATCAAAAAGAAAAGCCAGACTGATGTCTGGCTTAACTCATTTGGATATTAAAATTTGTTATGAAACTAAGATCTTTTTGTTTATGTTTTTGGGCCCTTTTACCCTATGAGTAAAAGAGCATCTGATGAGTCAGATTAAAAACATAAAACAATATAATTAGTATAGATATTCTATAGGCTTATTTTGTTTTAAATTAGTTTCTCTCTCTTCTTGCTGTCATGAAATATGAAGTGAATACTACTAAACATGTTGCGATACCGATGTAAGTTACCATTTTGTATTATTTTTAATTATTTGACTTTTTTTTATCAATCTTTCAATTGCAATATTACTGTTTTCAAATCACGTGCCAAAGTAAAACATAATGATGTATATCAGTGTTTTATGAGTGTTTTGGTTCATTGTTTTGTGATTTTTTGTTTACATTAAATTAATGCATTATTGAGAATTTATTAATACATTAATTATTCTTACTGTAAAATTATGTGAAACCGTTAATCGTTTACTGGCTTCTATATTGGAGTTGATAAAACAAATAATAAATAATGCTCTGCATAATATTGCTTTAAAGCTTATTTTCTCACAGTGAAAATTCTCCGCAAATTGATTTTTATGTTAAGAAAATTTATTTTTTGAAGGCTGTCTTTTAGCTTAATTTTTTTTTTCATCTGTCAGATTTCATGACATAGGGAAATATAGATTTGTGACAGTATTGAAAGAAATAAGACACTATTTAAATACTCTTATTGAGACGATAGGGTGGGTTTAAGTGGTTTTAATAGAGTTGTTTACATGTTGTGTATGACGAAATATTCTTCGGAACAGAATAAAGAAAAATTGTAATGGAACTCTTTCTTCAATAGCTTATAGGAATGCCAGATCACTTTTATTATTTTTGTAGAAATAATCAATTATGGGACGCAGCTATTTATTCCTTGCCCTGGCAATTATATTCGAAATCATCGCAACCACTTTTCTGAAAAAATCTGAAGAATTTTCAAAGTTGCTGCCATCCGTTGTTACTGTAATAGGATATGCCTGTGCATTTTATTTTCTAAGCCTTACACTTCGCCAGATCCCCGTAGGAATTACCTATGCCATCTGGTCTGGAGTAGGTATAGTTTTTATAACGATGATCGGGATCATCGCTTTTAAGCAGGTTCCGGATCTGCCTGCGATTATTGGAATAGCATTAATTGTAATTGGTGTGATTGTTATTAATGTATTTTCAAAAATGGGTACTCATTAAACAATGATGTCCTGTGTAAGCTGAAGTTGTTTCCAATGTTCGGATTTTCTTTTATATAAAAAGAATTTTCCCAATTTGTATTTGAATTTTAAATAACCACGGAATTCAATACCATCAAATAATGTATAAGGGATGGCAGGATCTTCTTTTAAAGACTGTCTGATCCCCTCACTGAATATAGTAGGCCCGGTAGTAGCGTGTATATTATGAGGATGACGATGGTTTTCTATATTATCAAGCATCAGCTCCAGTGTTTTCTTTAAAAAAGGATGGTTTTTACTGAAAATAAGCCCCCATTGCACATATAAATTGGCATGTCTTTCTTTGCTGATTACCGCTTCATCAGTTGTTTTTATAAGTTTTCTTAAAGGTTTTGTAATAGCACTGTCCACATCCAGATATACTCCTCCTTTCTTATACAAAATGGCATATCTGAAAAAATCAGCTTTTGCTGCGCCAATGGTCAGCTTATTATAGCTCTCAATATATCTGGGTGGAAATTCTTCCCTTATAAATTTTTCTATATCAGCATCATCATAAAAAAAATATTGATATTCGGGATTCTTTCTTTTCATATTCCAGATATGATATCTGGTGAGCAAAGGAAGATTTTTTGTTTTAAAAGTCTGGAATATTTGTTTAGGTATAGCCATTTTTATAAGTATTTCCTTTAATAAACATAAGATGATTTCCAACCTGAAGAATAAGGCTGAATATTTACTTCAATTAAACGTTTGATTGTTTTTTAAGGAATTAGTTAAATATTTAAAATAAAAAATGGTAAATAATTATTTGGATTTAGGTTTTCCGAACGGATTATATGATAATCCTATATTGAAATAAAATGAAGGGCGGTAATTCGCTTCCCATTCGTAATTTTTAAAAGACTCCTGTTTGTTGAATATCCTTGCTCTAAGAATAGTTTGCACACCTGTTTTAAATGTTCCTATGAAATTTCCTCCCAGATAATGCTCATAAATGGCTCCTGAATTAATCTCTGTTTGACGGAATTCATAAGTGCTGCTGTTCTTATACATATAAAAAGAAGTACCATTTATTTCCGTTCCTAGCGATATTCTGCTGTTGGAAGAAATCCCTTTTCGGATCAGGACTTTTTTGGGAAGCAGAATATCAAGGGTTAAACCATTGTTAAATCTGTTTTCATAAGTAAAGATGGGAAGAACAGGAATCTGGGTGCTGGGATCAATAACACCTGCAATCCCTACTGCCATTTTTATTTTATGATCAGCTTTTAAAACAACAGAAGCAGTCACCATTCCTCTGAGCCGTTCAAAATGCATATCACTTCCATCCACAGAAAGACTTGCTGTGTAAATTGCCGTTTTGTTAAACAGTCTTGAAAAATAGTTGATATTCAGAGCTTCGGAATGGTAGTGGAAATTGTTATTTGCAGACATTCCCGGCGCTGTTTCCGGATTTTCGGTTTTCATTGAAGTATAGGAATAATTCAACGAAGTCGTCAGAAGAAAGCTTTTCTTTTTGATAAGATAAATATTGGCGCTGGTTTTTACCTGTTGAAAACTTTTTACTTTATTATCCGGAAGTTCATGGTCCTTAAGTCTTGATGAAGAACCATAGGGAGTTATTAAGGTATAATCTAGATTAAAATCCCGCGCCTGCGGAAACTTGTCGGCAGCAAAGGCTCTTACCTTTAAAGGGATACTGTCTCTTTTTTGAGCATAGGTCATATTTTTGAAAGGCAGTATAGCCAAAGGAACAAGTGCTCTTCTCAATGTTTTCATGGGACTTATTTTAAAGAATGAATAATAGACTGAAAAAAATTGAATGAAAAAATCCGATCATAGAAAATATCCAGACTGTTTTCAATAATAGCATCCGTATAAATGGACATGTCAGAAACCGATGTTTCCTCTACAAAGACAAACCATAGCTCTGAAAGTGCATATCTTCTTTTAAATTCCTCCGAAGCATTGCTGTCAGGAACAAGGGAGTGCTTCAGATCACAAAAGATAATCCCTTTCTTATGATCATGATGCTCTATAATATTAATAGGATGATGAATACAGTTCAGTATTTTGATTTCCGGATCAAAGCATTCTATAAAATGATGCAGATCAATAAGCTGTATTACTTTTTCCTCCTGTTGGGATTCTGTCATAAAAAAGCATTCTAATGATATTTTCTGTGTCAACTCGTGAAAAACTGTTAATTCCATATGTATTTTTTTTACAATACAAAGGAATAGAGAAAAGCAGGGTGAAGTATTGTTTTTATACAAACCGCCATGTATTTTATACCAAATCTCAGAGCTTTATAATTCGTATAATAAAATACAGGTTTCGTATAATAAAATAGTCTTAAATTACGTTATTGTCTATTTTTGTGAATAATAAAAGCATCCTGATGATATGAAATACAGCCCATGGAAATTTGAAGAAACTATCGTAATAGATTTTCTGGTGGAGAAGAAATACAGGCTTCTGAGACACTTTTTATTTCTTATTTTCTTTTTCTTCATGCTGTATAGTGCAAGATTCTGGCATTCGTATTCCGGAATTTACCAGTACTATGCTTTGTTTTTTGTGTATACCATACTGATTGCAATGGTTTACATTAATATATATGTGCTGGTACCCAGGTTTTTCTTCAGAACAAAATATATCACTTACCTTGTTTTACTTGTTTTGATGGGAGTTATAGGACTCAATATTATCGGAACCGGTTTCAGGTCTTTTTTTGCGGATTTCAGGATTGAAAATGTACATCGGGATAGTGAAAAAGGAGGAATTTATGAAGGCGTGCTAATGTGTATTCCAATAATTTTAACCACTACAACCGTAAAGCTTTTACAGAAATGGATCAGCGATAATAAAAGAATCAACGAACTGAGCAATCTTACTCTGAATATGGAGCTCAATGCGCTCAGAAATCAGATTAATCCTCATTTTCTGTTCAATATGCTGAATAATGTAAAAGCACTTATCAGAACAGATCCTGCAAAAGCTTCCGTTGTGATTGTTAAGCTTTCGGAGTTTCTCAGATATCAGCTTTATGAAAATAGTGAAGAAAAAACCTTACTGACTTCGGAAATTGAATTTCTGTCTAATTTTTTAAACCTTGAAAAAATAAGGCGTGAAAATTTTTCTTTTGAAGTTCTTACAGAAACAGATAAAAGAATCGTAAACACTACTTTTATTCCACCGAATCTGTTTACCACTTTTGTTGAAAATGCAGTAAAGCACAGTATTGATCTTAATGGAGAAGAATCTTATGTGAAAATAGATATCAGAATTGAGAATAAACAGCTTTATTTTATGTGTATCAACTCCAGAAGTGCGGGGTATGTTGCAGATAAACAAAACAGCGGACTTGGGCTTGTGAATATTATCAGAAGGCTTGAACTTCTCTATAATGATACCTTTGAACTGCAGATAGAATCAGGAGATAAAGAATATATTGTAAATTTAAAAATTCCCGTGTGATGAATTGTATTATAGTTGATGATGAACCTTTAGCAAGGGCAGAAATGAGATCGTTGATTGATGAGGGCTCAAAAATTGACATCCTTGGCGAATTTTCCAATGCACCCTCTGCATTGGATTTCCTTAAAGATAATGATGTTGACCTGATCTTTCTTGACATTGAAATGCCCATGGTAACAGGACTGGAATTCGCCGAAATGCTTCCCAAAAAATCACTGATTATTTTCACAACAGCATATTCCCAGTATGCATTGAAAAGCTATGAACTCGAGGCTGTAGATTATCTTCTAAAACCCATTGATCCGCAGAGACTGGAAAAAGCCATCGATAAAGCAGTACTTTACACCCAGCTTCTATCTAAGGATACTATAAAAAATACGGTAGAATCCAATTCTGCAGATTTTTTGTTTATCAAAGCAGACCGCCGGTTTTATAAAATTAATTTTTCAGATATTAAGTTCATAGAAGGGCTGAAAGACTATGTTGTAATGCATACCAGGCAGCAAAAACTGATCACTGCAATGAACCTTAAAACCATTCATCAGAAAATCTCCGGGGACCACTTTATAAGAGTAAGCAAATCATACGTTGTTAATATGAATTATATTGATTCATTTGATAATCATAATATTTATATAGAAGATTCAGAAATCCCACTGGGAGAAGTTTATCGTTCAGAGTTTTTCACAAAATATGCAGGAGGTCTTCTGAATTCAGATTAATTTCTGATCTCTCCCATGGAAAACCTGTTATTTCTTTTGCCCAACGAACCGTATTACAGAGCCGGTTCCGTTATGGAAAAGACCTTCACTCAGTTCAATTTCGGTTTCGGTAAGTTCTATAATACTGTAGTTTGGAAAATCAGATCTGATCTCATCAATAGAAAATAAGGATTCAAGATCTCTCGGGCCGCCTACTTTTTCATTTTGAGCAATATATTCAAGGTGATTTTTACTGAAAGCTTCAAAAATAATATATCCTCCAGTACGAAGGTAACGATCCAGCATTTTATGTATTGAAGACTTAATATCAGCAGGAAAGTGAGCGTAAATAAGGGCGATGACATCAAACTGTTGTTCCTCATATCCCAATGTTTCCAATTCTCCCACTTTATAATCTATATCTGCCTGATTTTGTTCAGCAAGTTGTAGAGCTTTCTTCTGGCCTTCAGTACTGATATCAAATGCAGAAGCTTTCCACCCCTGAAGAGCGGCATAAACAGAATTTCTTCCTTCACCATCTGCCGGAAAAAGGATAGAGCCTGGCTTAAGTTGTTTCAGCTGCTCAGATAAATAATTGTTGGGATTAGTTCCATACGCAAATTCTTCGTTACTGTATCTTTCGTCCCATTTATCAAGCCATGTGTTGTCTTTCATTGGTAATGTTTTTAGCTTTTCAAAGATAAAGCCTTTTCAGCCTGTTTAATTTTGGAAAAACCATTGGTTTTAATAGATTTTTTGAATCATACGAACTGAAGAATAAAAATCTAAATACTATTCCGTACAATTAAAATTTGGAGTAATTTTGAAAAATGATGAATTTAAACCAGATTTTCACCAATCAACGTACAGGAAACAATCCACAAACAAAGGCTTCAAGAACTGATTTTCAAAGGGATTTTGATAGAATTATCTTCTCTTCTGCATTCAGAAGACTGCAAAATAAAACGCAGGTTTTTCCTCTTCCCGGAAGTGTTTTTGTACACAACAGACTTACCCATTCTCTGGAAGTATCATCCGTAGGAAGAAGTTTAGGAAGTATTATTGGTGAATTTATTGCGGAAGATTATAAAAATGAACTTACTGAAGATTCAAAAAATTTTTATCTCCATAATTTAGGAAATGTTATTGCGGCGGCATGTTTGTGTCATGATGTAGGAAATCCGGCTTTCGGACACTCCGGAGAAGATGCCATTGCAAGTTATTTTGAACGAAATGAAAAAGATCTGAAGTCAAAGTTCAATGAAAAGGAGTGGGCAGATCTGGTAAATTTTGAAGGAAATGCGAATGCGATCCGAGTACTGGCTCAGCAACAGCATGGGAAAGATGCAGGAGGTATTCAGCTGACTTTCTCAACATTGGCAAGTATAGCAAAATACCCGTGTGAGGCAGTAGCCAAGAAAAAAGGGATTATTCACAGAAAAAAATTCGGGTTTTTCCAGAATGAAAAAGATATATTTCTGGAAATCGCAAAAGGAACACAACTTATTTCTGAAAGCGAAGAACCCCATATTTTCAAAAGGCATCCGTTCGTCTGGCTGGTAGAAGCTGCCGATGATATCTGTTATAATATTATTGATATGGAAGATGCTCATAGATTGGGAATTGTTTCAACAGCAGACTGTAAAAATCTATTTTTTGAACTGGTAAAATCGGAGACCGATGATGTTCAAAGAATTGAAACCAAATTAAACTCAATCTCTAATGAAAATGAACAAATTTCTTATTTGAGAGCGAAAGTAATCAATGCCTTGATCAATAAGTCGATAGAGATGTACAAATACAATTTTGAAACGATTCTTGAAGGAAATCTGGGCAATGGTTTGCTTGATATCTATAAAAATGAAAATAAAGCATTACAGGATATTGCCAGCTTTTCTGTAGAAAAAATCTATAATCATAAGGCAGTTGTTGAAATTGAAAATGCTGGGTACAATGTAATGTATGAATTGCTGAATCATTTTATCCCCTCCATTCTGAAACCTGAAGACCATAGAAAATCTTATGATGAAAAAGCTTTGAAACTAATTCCAAAGCAATTCATTTATAATGACGGAACCGATTACCAGAAAGTTCTGGGAGTCATTGATTTTGTTTCAGGAATGACAGATAACTACGCGACCGATTTGTATAGAAAGATTAAAGGAATAGAGATCGGGATGACCGTGTAAATTCTATTTATGATAATAATTCAGAAGCCTCTTCAATTAATGACTGCATTAAAGTGGAGGCTTTTTTATGCTTTAAAAGTGGAGCAATCTGACCGGACCAGAAGAAAACCAGATCATTTTTCTGCTGTTCCAGGGCTGCTTTTCTTAGCGCTCCCATAAAATGGGTTTGCAAAGGAAACGGAAGGGTTTTATCAGTGGCAGCCAATAGATCTCTTGTAATTTTTGTCGTAATTCCACGGCCCAGTCTACCGGTATAGGCTCTTGTCAAAGTCGTGGATTTTGCTGAGTCGGAAAATAAAAACTCTTTATGAACCGGTAATGCTCCGGATTCTTCCGTGGCCAGAAATGCTGTCCCGATCTGCACAGCTTCAGCGCCAAGCTTAAAAGCTCCGGCAATTCCCCGTCCGTTGGCAATTCCTCCGGCAGCAATGACAGGTATTTTTACGCGATCCCTGATTAATTGAATCAAAGCAAAAGTTCCTGTTGTAGAAAGCTCTGCCTTATCCAGAAACGAAGGACGATGGCCGCCACTTTCAAAGCCGGAAGCTACAATCGCGTCAACTCCTGTTTTTTCCAGGGCAGAAGCTTCATCCAGTGTTGTTGCATTTCCTAAAACAATAGTTCCCTGGCGATGAAGGTCTTCAATGATACTTTCATTCAATAGGCCAAACATAAAGCTGAAGACTTTAGGCTTAATATCGAACACAACATCCAGCTGATTCTGAAATCTTGATTGAAAAGAAGGTGGTAGAGCAGGAATGTCAGTTTGCAAAAGATCAAAATAAGGTTTGAATGTTTCGACAGCCTGTCGATATTGCTCTTTTGTGTGCTCTTCATCAATGATGTCATGATCATTTACCCAGAGATTAAGGTTATATGGCTTATTTGTTTTTGATTGTATTTCTTTGTGGGTATTGTAGATCTCCTGAGGTGATAAAGTATACGCTCCGAATCCGCCCAAACCTCCCAAATTGCTCACTGTTGTGGTCAGTTCAACTGTAGAAATACCACCTCCGAAAGGACCTTGAAGAATAGGATATTCAATTTCCAATAATTTTGTGATTCTATTTTTATTCCACATGATTTGTTAATTTTAGTTGAAATTTGAATTAGGGATGTACGTTCGTTAATGTCTTGTTCACGATGAGCCATTCTCCGTCTATGATATTGAAAGTTATGAAATTATAGTAATTAAAATCATACATCCTTACGTTTAATTTTGCTGTTGCAATCGAATTGATAACGTCAATGGAAAGAATGACTGCTTTAAAATCTTTTCCTGATTTTTCAGGGCTTACACGGCTTCCCACTCCTTCAATATATTGCTCTGCAGTTTTGGAATAAGGAACACCATTTATATCCCCGAAAAGCAAAGCTCCTTTATAGAATACTTTTTTTAGAAGATCTGTATTTCCTTCATAAATACCTTTGAAATAATAATTTTCAATAACATTTCTTATTTCAGTTTCTGCTGTTTGGTTGGTTTTCATATCCTTTACATTTTGTGCATGGCCGTTCAACGGAAAGCTGAACAGCCATGCTATAATTAATGATAGTTTCATGATAAATGATGTCCGGCACCCATTCCTCCGTCAACATTAATGATGGCTCCGGAAATTAATTTATTTTTGGCAATAGCATGAATCATCTGAGCTACTTCTTCCGGTTCACCGATACGGTTGATGAGGTGTATTCCGGAATTATTATCAAGATCAGAACTGTGCATTGGAGTTCTGATCAGCCCGGGAGCAACAGTATTTACCCTGATGTTATCTTTTCCAAACTCGGCAGCCAGCTGTAAGGTCAATGCATGAATAGCTCCTTTACTGGAAATAGGTGCGGTAGATGGAGACTGTGCAATTGCATGATATACTAATGGAGTTCCTACATTGATAACCACGCCATTTTTTTGGCTGATCATTTGGGGAATTACAGCCTGTGTAGTGAAGAAGGTTCCTTTTAAGTTGGTACTTAGAAACCGATCCAGATAGTCTTCAGTAACCTCCAGAAAAGGTTTGTTCTCATAAATTCCTGCATTGTTGACAAGCACATCAATAGATCCGAATCTTTCAAGTGCTGTTTGTGCTAAGGCTTCCCCTGTTTGCTTTTTCGAAACATTTCCAGCAACCATGGCGAGGTTTTCTCCAGCTCCCAATTTATAATAAACTTCCTCTAATTTGGATGCAGTCTGCGAGTTTATAATTACATTGTCTCCTCTGTCTAAGAAATAGCGGGCTGTTTCCAATCCGATCCCTGAAGAAGCTCCTGTTATAATTATGGTTTGTTTTTCCATTTTCTGCTTACTTTTTTTTTGTTGAAAATCCCTGTTCCTTTAACACTGAAACCTGCTCTCCGGCATATCCCCAATTATCATCTTCAATCTCATTGATCATGATATGAGTTAAATGAGGATCTTTATTTAAAACAGTAGTTACTGCTTCACTGATTTTTCTGATTAATTGCTGTTTTGTTTCGCGGTTAAGATCTTCGCGAAGTACATCTATTTTAATGAATGGCATGATGGTGAATTTTTTAAATTAATAGGCGTCTGCAACAAGATGGATATTTAAGTCAAAATTGTTGTAGATCAAAGTGTCTCCAAGATTGGTGAAGAAATTGGAAGATCTGAATTTGATATTGAATTTCGTTCTGTCGACCACGATTTTGGTATCCAAAACCGCTGCACGCTCTGTTGCTACAATATGGAAGCTGGTGTCGAAAGGCTGGGTAATACCTTTTATGGTAAGATCTCCTTTTACATAATATAAGTCCTGGCCGCCAGGTTCAGCATGAGTGATTTCAAAAAAGGCTTCGGGAAAATGCTCGGCATTGAAAAAGTCATCCGAAGTAAGGTGGCTGGCAAACTGTGCATTGGTTTCAGGATCTTCAATATCAAGGATTTTGATAGTGCGGGTATCAATGGTAAATTTTCCTGATAAAGATTTTCCATCTTCGAATCTGAAGTTACCGTCCTTTATACCAATGGTTCCATTGTGGGCTCCGGTTACTTTTCTTCCGATCCAGTCGATAGTACTGTTTTCAGTATTGACTTTAAAACTTTTTGTGTCCATTTTTTATTGGTTTTAAATGATGAGACAAAGTTCAGCCGATCAAAAAAAATAATTACGTGATGTACCTCACAAAATGGAGTAAAGGGGGAAATGGTTTTACAATACCATAGATTATTGATGAAGCCTGCTCAGGGTTTCTCTGGTCACTCCCAGATACGAAGCAATCAGATGTTTGGGAACCAGATTGTATAATTGAGGATACATCGCCAAAAGTTCTTCATACCGGAATTTGGCATCGTTATTCATAAAAGATAACAGCCGTTTCTGGGCAGCTACATATCCTTTGTTGGTTCTCCATCTGAAAAAATGTTCAACCTCATGGATCTCATTGCAGATTTTTTCCCGGTCTTCGTTGGAAATGGATAAGATTGTTGCATTGGTGATACAATCAACATGAATGGTTGCTCTTGTTTTATTGTAAAGAGCATCAAAATCTGTTACCCACCAGGTAGGCATGGCAAACTGAAGAATAAACATTTTCATGCTGTCGTTAAGATAAAATGCCTTCAGACAGCCTTCCAGAACGAAATACTCATGATTCACGAAATCACCTTCCGCAATCAGGCTTTGTCCTTTCTTTAAAGTAACCAGGTTAAAGTGTTCAAAAACATAATCAAACTGCTCTTCGGTAAGAGAAGTGAATTTTGAGATATGATCCTTTAATAGTTCTTTAGAATTGACCATGATATGTAATGAATATTCAAAAGTAAGTCTTTTCAGAACAATTTTAATTTAAAAATGATCAATATTCAACAGCAGAATTTCCTGATGATTACCTTCTGATGCTTAATTTTATTTTTCTTATATTTAAACGAACGGCAAAAAAAGTTTTAACAAAACAGAATTTTTAACGACATATTAAAAAAATCTAAAAAGCTATGGGTATTTATTTAGCGCCCGTTATTTTCTTCGGGCTTATCATTTTATTCGCTTCGTTCTTTGTGGTTAAGCAGGAAACAGCAGCTATTGTCGAACGGTTTGGGAAATTCAAGGCTGTAAAACATTCAGGACTTCACCTTAAGCTGCCAATTATAGATCAGATTGCGAAAAGACTGAACCTTAGAATTCAGCAGCTCGATGTCATGATTGATACCAAAACATTGGACAATGTTTTTATCAAAATGAAAATTTCTGTTCAGTATCAGGTGATCAGAAGTCAAGTGGGAGATGCTTATTATCGTTTGGAAAATCCTGAAAATCAAATTACTTCATTTGTTTTTGATGTGGTAAGAGCAGAAGTTCCAAAGTTAAAGCTGGATGATGTTTTCGTAAGGAAAGATGATGTGGCGATTGCGGTGAAAAGTGAGCTTCAGGAGGCAATGAACAGTTACGGATATGATATTATCAAAGCTTTAGTAACAGATATCGATCCGGATGAACAGGTAAAACATGCCATGAACAGGATCAATGCTGCAGAAAGAGAAAAAACAGCTGCGGAATATGAGTCTGAAGCACAAAGAATCAGAATTGTAGCTGTAGCGAAGGCTGAAGCTGAATCTAAAAAATTACAAGGACAAGGGATTGCGGACCAAAGACGAGAAATTGCAAAAGGACTTGAAGAATCTGTAAGAATGCTGAATAATGTAGATATCAATTCCCATGAAGCATCTGCACTTATCGTTGTAACGCAACATTATGATACTTTACATTCCGTAGGGGCAAGCAATAGAAGCAACCTTGTTCTTCTTCCCAATTCGCCTACAGCGGCTAGTGGAATGCTGAATGATCTTGTAGTTGCAATGACTACTGCCAATACGGTAGGAGAGGCTACAAAAGGGAAATATCCCGATCCGCCTCAAAAAGAATCAGGATTTTAAAACAAGGATAAAGGAAATGGATATTGAAAAGAGTAGTCACTTGCTGACTTTCTTTGATTGTCCAAAAAATAACTTCGGATTTCATCTTCCTGTTGTTAATAATAAAAAAACGCTTCTGAAATTTTCAGAAGCGTTTTTTTATTATTTTTTCGTTTTAGAAACCTGTTCTATCAATGTATATTTTATAGAAGAAGCATCTGCCGGAGGGTTAGCGATCTTTTCTGTTTTTACTTTTAAAACATATTCATAACCCGGCTCATAGGTGAACCCTTCGATTTTACTGTAGAAATTGGTCCAGTTTTCAGAAGCGTTTTCTTTAACCTGCATACATTTCATACGTCCGGCTCCTGCTGAACAGTCTACTGTTTCTGATCCTATAATAAGTGTTTTTTCGTTGGCTGCCATAGCTTCTTTTTTCGTTTTGGAAACTTGTTTTACCAGTGTATATTTTATAGAAGAAGCATCTGCCGGAGGGTTAGCTATTTTTTCTGTTTTTACTTTTAAAACATATTCATAACCCGGCTCATAAGTAAATCCTTCAATATTGCTGTAAAAATTAGTCCAGTTTCCGGAAGCGTTTTCTTTTACCTGCAGACATTTCATAGGAGCTACACCTGTACAATCTGCGGTTTGAGGTCCTACAATGAAGGTTTTTTCATCACCTGCGGATACTCCTGCTGTGGTTGTACATTGCGTCATTGCGAATAATGCTAATGCGGGCGCTGCCCCTTTTAGAATTGTTGCTATACTTTTCATAAACTTGATTTTTCCCCATACCTCGCAATTACCATGCCGAAGTTGGATTTCCATAATTTGTCGTACTTCTGCTATTGCTTTTTAGTTTTTTAATTGTTTAATTTGAACTTCTTAATCATTCTAACCCAAACACATAATTATAAAAAATATGGATAATCAAATTCAAGTTGAAAATTACAGGATTCAAGAACCTGAAATGTGGGCAGGAAAAATCGGGGATCAGGAAATAAAAGACCGAATCAAAGACTCCGAATTTGCCAGAAAACAGACCGACGAAGGCAGAGATTACTGCTACTTTTTAGACAAGAAATATTATACAAGCAATACAGAAAACAGCGAATATGTTTGCATGGCTTATACTTTGAATGAGCCTGGTAACCTGGAAAGAGCTTCAGTATCGGATGTTATTGTAGAGGAAAATGAAGTCTATCAGATCCACAGGATCAGTGTTTTGAGAGATGGTGTATTGATCGATAAGATCCCTGATACTAAAATTAAAGTTCTTGATAGTGAAAACCAGAGCAGCGGAGGTGTTTTAAGCAGTAATAAAAAGATCAATATTACGATCAAAGATCTCAGGTTATATGATGTATTAATTTTAGAAGATTCCAGAATTAAAGAATTTACAGACCGCGACTTTCTGAGAAAGGAATTCTCAAAGTATGTTTGGGTAAGTCCGGATAATTATTGGGCGTACGGCAGCTTTAAATTTACATTTATTAACGACCGTGAACAGACTATTGCTTATAAAAAGACTTTTTTCAGAGATGATCTTGGAAATGTTCTGGAACCGGAAATCAATCATTTAAAAAAAGGGGAACGCTTTGTAATCGAAGAGGAGAACTATATCAATCCCGTGGATTCCGGGCGTGAGATCTTTCCGTATGTTGATTTCGCAACAGAAAGCAATTGGAAAGATCTTTCCAATTATATTGTTCCTATTTATGAAGATATTTTCAGTAAATCATCTTTAAAAGATTTTGCTCCCAACCTCATTGAAAAGTTGGATGCTATTGCGGATCAGGGAGAAAAGCTGCAGTTTGCCATAGAATATGTTCAGAATCATATTTATTATATCTTCAATGCGGATGAGATGAATGGGCACAAACCACAGGAGCCTGCTGTAACCTATGAGAATAAGCAGGGAGACTGTAAGGCAAAATCGGTTCTGTTAAAAGTAATTCTGGATTATATTGATGTAGATGCATCAGTCGTATTGGTGAATTTCAATACGGATTATTATATCAAATATTATCTTCCGTCACTGTTAAGCTTTAATCATGTGGTGGTAAAAATCAACTATAAAGGAGAAGAATATTTTGTGGATGCAACGGTTCGTGATGAGTTTGGATTGATTGAAAACAGAAGCTTTATGTACTTCATGCATTATCTGGAAGTGAAAAAAGACCAGGAACTGCAGGTAAGAAAATCTTTTAAATTCCCATATTATTGTATTGATGAGAAAGTAGATTTCAGTGTACAAGGGAACAGCGGAAAGCTTAGATTGAACACAACTTATAAAGGCAGCAGGGCTAATGCAATGAGAAGGTATTTTAAAAGTACTAATAAAAGAGAGATTATAGACAGCTGGAACAGTTTCCTTTTTTATGGTTTAAATTATTCCAATGACAGAAATGGAACCGATGTGAGAGATGTCTTCAAAGATGCGGTTATTGATATCGTAAGTGATGATAAAAGACTCAATGAAGTGAAAATTCAATATACGGCAACAGTTGAAAATCCTTACTATGTGGATCCGCAGAAAAACCGTTTTCTGATGTACTTTGACCGTAACGTAGTAAAGGGGAGTGCCAGAGATTTTATGCATAAAGATTTACCATTCTGGCATAATTTCGATAGTGAGAAATATGAGATCAATCTGTATACGGATCAGAAAATCGACAGCGAGGAAAAGTATACGGTCCAGGAAAGTACTATTTCCAATCCTTATTTTGATTATAAAAGCCGTAAAAAAGTAACGAAAAATGGAGCAACCGTTTATATTGAATATCATCCTTTGATCAATCTTGAAATTCCACAAAGTGAGTTTGAAGAATTCAGAACGGCTCACCATACTGTGGCAGATAGTAATTTCGGGCTGGGGATTGACATTATAGAACCGGGATTGATGAACAGACTGAAGTTCAGCTTTAAGAAAAAGTTTAAATAGAAACTGAAATTAAGGCTTAATGTTTAAACTTTTTATCCTGTATTATTTTAAAGAATCATTTAATGTATGAATTATGTAACGGTAATCTATCTCCTCAATATTCTGCTGTATGCCATGTACTTCTTTGGAAGAACCGGTGGAGAAACAGATGTTTCTGCAGCAGACTTTTTTGTTTCCGGAATTTTATCTCTTTTGCTGATCTTTGCAGGATATCTTAATGCCAGGAAAAAAATGATTTACAGAACCGTTCTTTGGATGTTTTTTGTAAATGTGTTATTATTCATCTGTTCGGGGGTATTTGATCAGTTCGGAAGTCATTTCAATATCCTTTCCACAGGAAATAGTGACAGCTTTTGGTTTACGCTGGTACTTATTGCTTATAACGGATATCTTTTCCCTTTCACTGTCATTCTTGAAGGTTCAGGGTTGGCGTTGATATTCCCGGTGATATTGTCTTTTGTTCTGCCTTCATTAGGATATCTGATAGGGAAGAAGCTTCATCAGAACAAACAAAATTCCACTGATTGGTAATCATTGCGAATCGAAGATGAAGCAATCTCAAATAGAGACAAAACATAAAATAAGAAATAGAAGTTTTTAGAAAATATAAGTCACAAGGATTTTATGTTCGATAAAATTGTACACTGTATATTCTTAACGCTTGAAGATTTTGTAAATTAAGATTAACTCCTGTGCCTTTGCGCTTCACAGTACTCAATATTTTTGAATAAAAAGAGGGAGAAAACCCTAAGGCTGTTCCTGATTTTGAGGCTGATTATTGGATGTGAAAAATTTCTGTTTCCCAATCAATAATTCGAAGAACAGTCTGAAATCTGAAATTAAAGACCAGATAGGATACTTAAAAGTTGCAGGTTTATTTCTTTCAATAACAGCATGGCTAAACCAGGCAAATCCGTATCCGAAAATCGGAATATACCATAAAAACCGTTCTTTCCCGGAGCTGATGACATATCCTATAACAAAGAATACAAGCAGTGTTCCGATAAAATGGAAAATACGTGTTCCGGTTTTACTGTGTTCAGTAAGATAAAACTGATAAAACTCTCTGTATGTTTTGATTCTTTCAGCCATGGCAGTGTTAGTTTGTTGTTTCTGATAGAGTTACAGCAATAATTCTGCCGATTTTATCTGATGGTAAAAAAGAAAAAAGGCAAAATCGCAAATCAGTCTCTCCATTAGGTTTAACTTTTTTGCCATTTTGCCTTTTCGCAGCTTGCTAATTATTATTTAGCTATTCTTTAGCTCTTTCCCGAGTTTGCTGTTCTTATATCCGTAGCAGAAATAAATAACCATTCCGATCAGGAACCATAGCCCGAACCAGAACCAGTTTTCATGGCTCATTCCCGTAAGAAGGTATAAACATGAGCTTAAACCAACCAGCGGAATTAATGAAAGATTCTTTACAAAAGCAAGAATACAAAGGATCAGATTAATAATGATAAAGAAGAAAATAGAAGCTCTGAATTCTCCTTCTTTAGGATCTGCCCAATTCATCAGGTTTTGGAAAAACTCCGGCTGCCATTTATAAAAAGCAATTAAGCCTCCAATAAAAACAACTGGGAAAATAATCTTTCCATTTACATACGGAAGGTGGAATCTTCCCTTGATCTTTTCTTTAGCCGGAAGAAGAAGTACACCTGCACATACCAGTACGAAGGCGAAAATAGTTCCGATACTTGTAAAATCAAGGATGAAAGTTTTATCAGTGAATAAGATAGGAATTCCTACTACAATACCTGTAACAATAGTTGCATAAGACGGAGTCTTGTATTTTGGATGTACCTTCTGGAATCTCTGAGGCATTAATCCGTCTCGGCTCATAGCGTACCAGATTCTTGGTTGTCCCATTTGGAAAACTAACAATACTGTAGTGATGGCCACAATAGCTACAAAAGAAACGACTAGTTCCATCCAGGCTACGTTGGCGTTCGTTTTTTCAAATATAAAAGAAAGTGGATCTCCTACACCATCAAACTTTTTATAATCCACCATTCCGGTTAATACCAATGTCAGGGCGATATAGATTACTGTACATAATACAAGAGATATGATCATCCCTTTCGGAAGAGTTTTCTGCGGATCTTTTGTTTCCTCAGAAAGTACACTTAAAGCATCAAATCCGATGTACGCAAAGAATACCCCGGATACCGCACTCATTACTCCTGCAAAACCATTAGGCATGAAAGAAGGAGTTCCCGTTACGGGGCTGATAGGTGTCCAGTTGTCTTGGGTTACATAGGCAGAACCCACAAGAATTACCAGTATGATTACTGCAAGTTTTAAGATAACCAGAGAGTTATTGAAGTTTTTACTTTCCTTGACACCTACATAACAAAGCCATGTAATTAATCCATTGATAACCAAAGCGGGAATATCTACAATGAATTTTAAGCTTCCGATTAATGGAGCGCTATTCCACGCATTTAATAATTCTTTATTTTCCGAACCATATTGGAATGCTTTTCGGGCTTCCGTATAGCTGCAGGTCAGATAATCAGGAATATGCATCCCAAGTCTTCCCAGGAAACTGGTGAAATAATCTGACCAGGAAAAAGCTACATAAATATTTCCGAAAGAGTACTCCATAATAAGCGCCCAGCCGATAACCCAGGCTATAAGTTCTCCAAAACTGGCATAAGCATAAGTATACGCAGATCCGGCGGTGGGAATTCTGCTGGCAAATTCAGCATAACATAAAGCAGTAAAGCCACAGGCAAAACCACAAATCAAATATAGAAGGATAACACCGGGGCCACCTCTGAAAACGGCTTCTCCCAAACTGCTGAAACTCCCAGCTCCAATAATGGCCGCAATACCAAAAAATACGATGTCCCACACACCTAAGACTCTTAAAAGTCCTGTTGAAGTATCTGTATCCGAATAGATTTTTCTTCTAAAAAGTTGACTCATTCAATAACTATATTTGATTTGAAAAAAAGCAAATGTAATGATTTTTTATTTTGATGTTAACAGTTGTTAAGAACATTTGGGTGAAAATGCTCAAACAAAAAACTTTAATCCCTATAAACAGGGATTTCCACATAGCTGTCATTGTACCATTTTATCTCCAGAGGTTCTCCGGAATCCTTTATCGTTTCATCACTTACATTTTTCCCTGTTCCATAATTAACTTGCCAGTTTTTATTTTTATTAACCCCTACCAATAATACCAGCTTGCTTCCTTTTTCAATTTTTTTACTCATAAATAATGAATTTTTGATCGGGATCTGTTCTTTTTTGCCAGGCTTAAGAAGATGACGTTTAGAATTGTCTTTTGCATAACTGGCCCTTGTAAGATGCGTAGACAGTAAAAATGTCTTCCCATCCGGCTGCACCTGATATAATAAGGTATTGGAATCAAAATCTTTCTTATTAATGGAAACGTTGAATATTCCGGATAAATTCCCGCTTACTATAATATCTCTGTCCAGAATTTCACTTTCAAAATAAACAGAATTTGTTACATGAACACTGTCCTGTTTACTTACCGGATGATAAAGATATTTTATATTTCTGTCTTTAAAATCAATGGTTTGTTTAGTAAATTGCTCACTTGTGGGTTTCTCAAAAACTGAAGAACCGCTTTTAGGATCCTTAAGATAAAACTTAAGAGTTGAAGAGTGCATTTTATCCAGACCAGAAACATGTTTCCATGTATTACTGCTCATGATCTGAAAATTGACTTTATCTTTTAGGAGTTCCG
Source organism: Chryseobacterium sp. Tr-659 (assembly GCF_011752975.1). Classification (GTDB taxonomy): domain Bacteria; phylum Bacteroidota; class Bacteroidia; order Flavobacteriales; family Weeksellaceae; genus Chryseobacterium. The sequence continues at coordinate 126,653 of NZ_VWWP01000002.1, forward strand.
GTTTTTTACCATTTTTCAGAATATAATCAAACCATGAAAAGGCAAGTTCATCAATACTTATTCTTGCTATGGGATCTATCAGGATATTTCCAGAACCATAGACGTAATTGTACCCATAACTTTGAGCTCCTGCATGATCATAAGGCCCTATCACTAAATAATGGTTAGGGTTTTTGTTGTATTTGTGATGCTGTTTATAATAATACAATGCTCCAATCTGATCAGCATCATAATAGCCCGTAGTTGTTAGAACAGGAATATTTATTTTATCAAATTCCTTTTTATAAGGAACCATTTTCTGCCAGTATTTATCATAGCCAGGATGATCCAGCCATCTTTGGAAAATCTTATTTGGCTTCCCGCTTATGGAATCGAGAGCTCTGAATGATTTGCCACTTTTGTACCATTCTGTTTTGATAGAATCCCATTTTGGATAATTCGTGAAGTTCGCTTCATCGGTCAGCTTATTATTGGTGACATAGCGGATCCACTGCATCATATAGCTCATGAATACATTGTTTTGAGCAGGATAATCTATCCCGATTCCCACCGATACCTGAGGCACAATCGTTTTCAAAGCCGGATGTAGTTTTTTAACAGCTGCCCATTGGCTAAATCCTAAGTAGCTTCCGCCTATCATTCCTACTTTACCATTGCTCCATGGTTGTTTGCTTACCCAGTCTATTACCTCATAAAGGTCCTGTGCTTCATCTTCAAACGGATTATTGGGGTCATTACTGTCTCTTTTTCCTCGGGTGTTAACCACAGCTCCTACATAATTATAAACTGCTGCTCTTTTCCCCATCCCTGCATCTACGAATTCTCCGGCATAAATATTATTGGTAAGAATAACAGGAAGGGGAGATGTGTTTTCTTTTTTTCGTACAATAGTAATAGTAAGTGTTGTTCCGTTTTTTAAGGTAAGGTTCTTGGTTTCAATGATGAATTTTTCCTGCTCCTTTACTTTGAAAAGCTGCATAATCTGAGGCTTGATACTAGAATAGGTCTTATAATTGACATAATCTTTACATAAAGCCAGAGCGGAAGCATAATCTATACTATCCTTATCTTTTTGTTTGGCAAGTGCAGCTTTCAGAGATTTTTTATATTCCTTTACATCACCATCCAGAGTAGTTCCTATTCTGGCAGTAAGCGGATCAGGTAAACTTTCATACTTTGAATTGAAGGCAGCTTGAAGGGCATTGGAAAAAGAAGTTTTTTTATCTTTTTCGATCAGTTTGGCCATGCTGTAGATTTCATAAGCAAGAGATTTGTTCCCTGCCATATTATGATCTGCATATTCTTTGCGGTAATCGGCTAAGCTTGCAATAGAATTTTTGTAATCTTTTGCAGCGAGCTGTAAACGAAATAGATTGTCTAAAAATGTGACTATGTGTTTTGGTTTATTTTTAGGAGACTGATGTTCAGTAATCACCTTTAGAGCAAGTTCGGGAATTTGTTTTTCCAGAATTACAGAATCTGTTGTCGCGGTTTTCGGAAAGTAAAATTTCTGAGCCTGCATTAGATTTACAAAAATTAATGCTAAAAGTATATTAAATTTCATTAAGGGTATGTTTTGAGCTGCTGTTAACAAAGTATCACATCAAGATATTTTTGATTACTCAGCTGGTTACGTTTTTAGGCGCGTAAATTAAGAATTTTTTATCTTTAAAAAATGAAATGATTTTATTGGAGTTTTATTATGTGAAGTCTGCTGAAAATCACTTAAACAAAAGGTTTTAATCTTTATAAACGGGTATTTCCACGTAGCTGTCATTGTACCATTTTATCTCCAGAGGTTCCTTGGCATCTTTAATAGTTTCATCACTTACATCTTTACCGGTTCCGTAATTGATCTGCCAGTTGGGACTTTTATTTACTCCTACCAGTAAAAGCAGTTTGCTTCCCTTTTCAATTTTTTTACTCATAACATATGAATTGTTAATAGGAATTTGTTCCATTGTATTGGGTTGAAGAAGCGCACGTACTTCATTGTTTTTAGCATAGCTGGCTCTTACAATATGGGTAGATAATAAAGATGATTTCCCATCCGGCTGAATCTGATACAGGTAAGTATCCGTGTCAAAATCTTTTTTATTGATGGAAACATTGAATACTCCTGACAAGTTTCCGCTTATGATTATATCCTTATCAAGGACTTCACTTTCAAAGGCAATAGAATTGGTGGTTTTTATGCTGTCCTTTTTACCGGCCTTATAATAGGTGTCTTTCTGATTTCTGTTTTTAAAATCTACGATTTGTTTTGTGAAATTCTGGGTTTCAGGTTTATTAAATACTGATGAAGTGTTTTTTTTGTCCTGAAGATAAAATTTCAAGGTTGAGGTATGCATTTTATCAAGATCTGAAACATGTTTCCAGGTATTGGTATTCATCACCTGAAAGTTGATTCTGTCTTTTAAAATTTCCGGTTTGCTGCCATCTTTAAGAATATAATCAAACCATGAAAATGCAAGGTCATCAATACTTATTCTGGCTACAGGATCAATAGGATTTCCATTCACATAAGTAAATCCGAAACTTTGTGCTCCTCCATGATTATAAGGACCTATAACCAAATAGTGGTTTGCATTTTTGTTATATTTATAATGTTCCTTGAAATAGTACAATGCACCTATCTGATCATCATCGTAATATCCTGTTGTTGTAAGGATAGGAATATTAATTTTAGAAAAATCTTCTTTGTAAGGAACCATTTTCTGCCAATATTGATCATATCCCGGATGATCCAGCCATCGCTGGAATATTTTGCTGGGTTTTCCACTTATTGCATCCAAAGATCTGAAGGATTTACCGCTTTTATACCATTTTGTATTAATATCATTCCATTTTACGGCGTTTGCAAAGTCGGTTTCATCAGTAAATTTATTGTTGGTTACATACTGGATCCACTGGAGCATATAACTCATGAAGATATTATTCTGAGCAGGATAGTCAATTCCTATTCCTACAGCAACCTGTGGTACAATTGTTTTTAATGCCGGGTGAAGTTTTTTTACTGCGGCCCACTGGCTGAATCCCAGATAACTTCCACCTATCATTCCTACCTTTCCGTTGCACCAAGGCTGTTTGCTTACCCAGTCTATCACTTCATAGATATCTTCTGATTCATGCTCAAAGGGATTGTTTATATCATTGCTGTTTCTCTTGCCACGGGTATTCACAACAACTCCAACATAATTATAAGTAGCGGCTCTTTTTCCAAAGAATTCATCGAATGGACCGGCATAAATATTATTGGTAAGAATAACCGGAAGCGGAGATGTGTTTTCTTTTTTTCTGACAATAGTAACCGTTAAAGTATTTCCGTTTTTTATAGCGAGATCCCGGGTTTCTACAATGAATTTCTCTTTGTCCTTTGCAGCTAACAGCTGCATTACCTGAGGTTTGATGCTGGAATACACTTTATAGTTCAGATAACTTTTGCATAAAGCCAGGGCCGTCCTGTAATCAATACTGTCTTTACCTTTCTGTTTGTCCAGTATGGCTTTCAATTGTTTTTTAGACTCTTTTACATCTCCATCAAGAGTAAGCCCCAGGCGGGGAATAAGTTTTTCAGGAAGACTTTCGTATTTTTGATTAAATACTTTCCGAAGAGCATCAGGAAAAGAACTGTTGTCTTCTTTTTGAGCCAGTTTGGCCATGCTGTATAGTTCAAGACCAATCAATCTGTATCCGCCCATATTGTTATCTGCAAAAAGGTTACGGTTTTCGGAAAGACTTCCTATCGATTTCTGGTAATCCTGGGCCAACATTTGTAAGCGGAAAAGATTGTCCAGAAGGTCAATGTTATTTTCTGGTTTATACTTCGCACACTGAAGTTGGGGGATTACCTGTAATGCAAGTCCCGGTATCTGTTTTTCCAGAATAATAGAGTCGGTAACAGCTGTTTTCGGAAAATATAATTTCTGTGCCTGCACCAGGTTTACAAAAATTAATGCTAAAAGTATCTTAAATTTCATGTAATGATATGTTAATGGTATGTTTTTCGCTGCTGTTGAAAAAGTATTTGATCAAAATATATTTTAGTTAAATGCTATGATTGTTTAAAGTTTATAAGGCTAAAGTAAGAATTTTTATCATGAAATAGTGAAATGCTTTCATTATTGTGAAATTGATTATTAATGATTATTAAATCTGTTAAAACTTGCTTAAACAATAAGTTTTTAATATTTTCGTTAACTTATGTAGACTAATTTTCTTATATCAAGAAGAATGAAATCAAAAAAAATACTTTTAGCGGCTGCGGTCATCTATTTCGGAATCTCCGAAGCTCAACAGTCTCAATATTTTACACAGAAAGAAAATTATAGATTTAATCTAGCTGAAAATCTTTACCAGACAAAAATATACAATGCTTCTCAATACGAATATGCAAGACAATACTTCTATAATCAGAATTTGTCACGTTCAAAAAAGGAAGCTGCGCAGTTTTTTGACAACGTAATTGGGGTAATTCTTCAAAAAAACCATGCTGAGGAAGGATTAACTGCCTTTATGAAAGAATACCCGAATTCTGCTTATTTTGCTCAGGCTAACCTGCCTTTAGCAGATTATTATCTGGCAAAAAAAGATTTTGACAAAGCTTTGGAGACTTTGAAAAAAGTAAATCAGTATCAGCTTTCAAAAGAAGAGAATACCCAGTATATTCTGAAATTGGGATATGCCAAATTCATGACCGGTGATTCAAAAGGAGCAACGGATGCATTGGAGGAAGCTTATAAGTCTGCAGATCAGTCTCAAAAAGGAGATATTGCTTACATGCTGGGGCATTTATATTACAGCAACAGACAGAATGATAAAGCGTTTCAGTATTTTGATTCTATAAAAGATCAGGATAAGTTCTCAAAACTGGTACGTCCTTATTATGTACAGATGTATTATAATGATAAGAACTATGATCAGGCCATTTCTGAAGGAACAGCTCTGCTGAACGAAAATATTTCAGACTCTTATAAAGCTGAGGTTCACAAGATCATCGGGGAAAGTTACTTTATGAAGAATGATTATACCTCTGCTTATCCCCATTTGAAAGATTATTTGCGTGTACAGCAGAATCCGTCTGAAAATGATTTGTATGAAATGGGATTTGTGGCGGCTCAGCTTAAAAAATATGATGAAGCGGTTTCATATTACAATCAGCTTCTGAACAGCAATTCCGCGTTGGCGCAAAATGCTTATTACCAATTAGGAAATGCTTATCTGGCGGTAGATAAAAAGCAGGAAGCCCTTTCCGCATTCCGTTCTTCTTATCAAATGGATTATGATGCGAAAGTGAAAAAACTGGCTCATGAACAATATGCCAAATTAAGTTACGATATCGGTAACCCGTTTGAAAGTCCTTCTGCGGTTATTCAAAGTTATATTAACGAAAACCAGAATGCAGGCAATGCTTCAGAAATGAGATCACTGCTTGTGAAATCTTATCTGTATTCCGGAAACTACAAGGAAACCCTGAACGCAATTGACAGATTACAGAGCTCTACTCCCGATATTAATAAAGTAGACCAGGAGGTTTCTTATTTATTAGGAACAGAAGAATTTAACAAAGGAAATTATGACGAGGCTGAAAAATATTTCTTAAGAAGCCTTGGATTTAATATCAATAAAGAATTTAACAGCAGAGCTTTATACTGGCTGGCACAGGTATATTATCAGAAAGGAAATTATCCGTCTGCTATTGTTCGTTATGAAAAGCTTCTGAACGAAAATTTCCCGGAGAAACAACAATTGCCTTATGATCTTGGATATGCTTATTTTAAATCCAAGAAATTTGATCAGGCAGCTGCTTATTTCAAACAATATCTGACGAATCCGAAGCCTGAATTTAAAAATGATGCCGAACTTCGTCTGGCAGATATCCACTATGCAAATAATGATCTGAATGAAGCGATTGCTATTTACGATAAAAACGAAGATGCCACAGATTATACCCTTTACCAGAAAGCAATGGCTTTAGGATTTAAAGGAGATACCCAGGCAAAAATCAGCAATCTTAAAAACCTTCTTTCTAAATATCCGGATTCGGAATATTATGATGATGCTCAGTATGAAATCGGAACGGCATATGCTGCTCAGGATGATTTTACCAACTCCAATGATTATTTTGGAAAAGTAATTAAAACATCCTCTGACAAAGATCTTATTGCAAATGCTTCTATTTACAGAGCACAGAATTACATCGATCAGAACCAGAATGATAAAGCACTTTCTGAACTTCAATCTTTAAGTGAGCAGTATAAGAATACAGCTTATGCACAGAAAATTGTTCAGGCAGCAAAACCTATTTTCACGAAAAACGGAGATGTTTCAGGATATGAAGCTTTTGCCAGAAATGCAGGTGTGAATGTAGATACTGCTGAAATTGATGAAATCAACCTATCTACCGGAAAACAATACTTCTCTAAGAAAGATTATAAGAATGCAATTTCTTATTATGAAAAGTATCTGACACAGAACCCAACAGGTGAAGGATTATATCAGGCGAAGTATGAATTGGGAGAAAGTTATTACCAAACTAATAATTCAACAAAAGCTTTACTTGTGCTTCAGGAAGTCGCTGGAATTCAGAATGATTACCAGGATGATGCACAAACTCGTTTAGCTCAGATCTTTATTGCACAAGGGAATACTGCAGAAGCTAAAAAATACCTTGAAGGTATTAAGAACTCTTCCAATATTGGCATTAAGAATTATGCAAATGTGGAACTGATGAAGTTGTATGCTGAAGAAAAGAATTTCTCTGAAGCTGAAAAACTGGCCAATGCTGTTATTGCCAATTCCAAGAACTCTGCTGCAGTTATTGAGACTGCAAAAGTGATTAAAGCGAGAAGCCTGATGAACTCCGGAAAAGATAAAGATGCTCAGGCTGCGTATGCTTCTCTTGAGAAATCATCCAATACATCGGTAGCTGCAGAAGCTTTATATGCAAAAGCGTACTATCAGAATAAAGGAAAAGCCTTTAAATCTTCGAATGAGTCAGTCTTTAAGCTTGCCAATAACTATGCATCAGAAGAATTCTGGGGAGCAAAAGCGTTAGTGTTGATGGCTAAAAACTATATCGGTCTGAAAGATAATTACCAGGCAAGTTATACATGTGACCAGATCATTGCTAACTATAAGGATTTCCCTGAAATCGTTGCAGAAGCTAAGGAGGTTAAAAAGCAGATTAAAAAGTAAAAATGTAGTATCCTATTCATGTAAATGCTCATTGATGCATGTATATGAATACATAAATACACCCAATAGTAATGAACAGAAAAATTCAATTATTATCCATATTATTTTTAGGGTTTTCGTCGGTGGCGTTTTCCCAGATCAAGGAGGAAAAACTGGTTCTTAATAAAAAAAGAGAACCGGAAGTGAAGAAGATCGAGAAGAAGAAGACTTCTGTGGAAACCATCAAAAATTATCCGCCGGAAGAGAAATCCCAGAACCCTGTGAAATATACCATCACAGATGTGCCGGCAGTTTCAGACTTTAAGACTTCAACCATTCAGGGGGAAGATGTAGCTCCGAAATTTGAAGGAACAGCCCAGAACAACTATTTACAGTTCGGAATGGGGAATTACGGAAAGATTTTGGTAGATGGGAATATTTCCAAAACTCTTCAAAACAAATTCGAAGTAGGAGCGGATGTTCATTTGCTTTCCACCAGTGGTCTTAAAAAAGATTATGACTGGAAATCGGGGCAAACCGGAGCTACTATCGGGGCTTTCTTAAATTCTTACGGAGAAAAAGGGAAGTTCAATATCAATGCTGAATATGGATTGGATAATTATAATTATTACGGAATCTATGCCTTTCAGCCAACCGGTGATCTTGATCTGAAACAAAAAGTTAATCAGTTCAAAGTAAACGGATACTATGATTTTTATTCCAATGAGATCTTGAATGATGTAAGAGTAAAATCGTCTTTCCTGAAAGATCATTTTGATGCGCAGGAAAATCAGGTCTCCATTTTGGCTAATTTCTCCAAACATGCAGTTGAATTAGGAAAATCAGGGATCAACCTTAATGCTGATTTAGGGGTAGGATTAGATGCTGTGAAGACAGATTTTGCAATCAGAGATAAAAATTCGTCCAACTTTTTCAATACGAATCTGACTCCAAAAGTAACGTTCAGAAAAGGGGAGTCTTATTTAATGCTGGGATCTTCATTCTCTTTCCTGAATGCTAAGAATTCAAGTGATGTATTGGCTCAGCAAAAAAATAACAAAACATATTGGTTCCCGCAGGCGGAATTCCAGTTTGCCGCTGCTAAAGAATTTAAATTCTACGGTGGGGTAGACGGAGGTCTTAAACTGAATACATATGGAGATATGTTGCAGGTAAATCCATTTGTCCTTTCCGACCAGTTTTTAAAGCCAACAGAAACAAAATATCATTTTTATGCAGGATTGAGAGGGGATATTGATGAAACCTTCAAATATGACTTCTCTGCAGGTTACGGAAAGATGAGGGATATTATGTTCTTTAAGGCTAATGACCTTTTTGATTATACTTCAGTGAACCGTTCCGCTTATAATTTTGCCAATACTTTCTCTGCCGTTTATGATGATGGTACTGTAAGTGATATCAAAGGAAGTGTGCAGTATTTCCCACTTGAAAATCTTGTTTTAGATGGAGAATTGAGGTTTACAAAGTACAATCTGAAAAATTTCGACAATATTTATAACGTTCCTTTATTCAATGCAAGCATTGGTGCAAAATATACGATGCTTGATAAAAAGCTATTGCTGGGATTCAAAGGGATCTTTGCAAGTGACAGAACTACAAACTCTTATATGATCGAAGGTGCAGGCGCTCCTAACGTAATTTTCCAGTCTACGGAGAATACCAATGATAAAGTTGGAGGATATGCTGATTTAAATCTTTCCGCAGAGTATAAAATTCACAAAAATTTCAGTATTTTCGCACTCGGAAATAATCTTCTAAGCTCAAAATACCAGACGTACAAAGGATACAAAGTCTTAGGTGCACAGATTTTGGGAGGTGTGAAAATTACTTTCTAAGTTATCAATACGTAATGAATGATAAGTAATCCTGGTATTACTCATTACTTATCATTCATTATTTATGAATACGGCTGCATAGTTTAATGGATAGAACTTCGGATTTCGGCTCCGACAGTGAGGGTTCGAATCCTTCTGCGGTCACTAATCGCCCCTTTTTTAGGGGCTTTTTTATTTATATACCCCAGATATAATACCCCCAGGATATAAAGAAAGCAAAAATGTATCTCATTCTGCCTCGCCAGCTTTCTATTTATTCTCCAACCATTTTTTGTAGTATTCAACTCTCTTTTTTTAGCAGCTTCTTTACAGTTTGGTGCATCTAGTATTTCTTTACAAAGTTTTATTTTCTCTTCATCGGAGAGAAGATTTAACAATGCTTTAGCGGCAATATAATTTGGATTGATCATAACAAAAAATAAATTCAGTAAAGATATATCCAAACCCTGTTAAAGATTTACTGAATATCTCTAATGAAGGTTTGGTTCCTATCAGCTCTATCAAATTCTTCCATGTTTTCCATGGAGTAGATATACTAAAACATCAATAAAATCAAGCAAACAACACAACCAGTCCAAATCCACAACAAAGCACCGATAACCCTATTTGAGTATCTTGTTCTTAAATAGTATGCATTCGTTGAAAAGTCCTTTCATATATCTAAGTATATTTTTGTTGCTTGGTTTTTTATTGTGGAAGCCTGTAACAATTATTTTATTATGTTAAATCTCTTATTGAGGAATAGTTGCTATATTAGGAGCCTAAACTAAAATTAAACCAATGAAAAATTTCAAAAAAATTTCTAGAGAGCAATTAAAGCAAGTAAATGGTGGAGGAATAGGAAATTGCAAACCTCAATACAAGTGGGTTTGTGAAGCTACCGGAATTTGTGGACCAGAATCAGATGCAGCTTGTAATTGTTATTGCGTTCCAATTGTTTAAGATATAGTCCCTCATATTGAGGGATTTTTTTGTGGGTTTAAGTAATTAAAAATCAAAAGACAATTGAATAGAAGTATTCAGACTTTGACAAAGTATATGATCTACAAATACGTTATCAGTACAGCAGTGACTGCACTCAAAAATAAAAGTAAATTTTCTCTTTTCAATCCCAGTTTAAATTTTGTGATGATAAGATTCGTAATAATAATCACACTATTCCTTTAGTAATGTTCAGGTTCCTGCAATGATTACTTGAAACATTATGTATTTCTTTCCATTACTAAAAAATGGATTTAATCTTTATACTTTTTCTTTTCAATATGTTCAGCTAGTAGAAGTAGCTGTTTGTTTATTGCATCCGCATTTTCCTTTTTCGTAATAATGATACCGGGTTGGTCTACATGGATGCTTTCAATTTAAAGCCTCAATATCCAAAAAAATGGAGTTGATGGTGAACCGTGGATTATGACCCAACGCCAAACCAATTCAGATACGAATGTTCTTTTATTGCCGAAAGTATCTATTGTTTTTCTATTTTAATTAGTATTAGCTGCTACAGAGATCTCTTCGCAAATAGGTATTTATACGTAATTGTAAATTAGGCATTTACACTCTATTTAATGCTTTTTTTTGTGCATACCTTTAAGGTATATAATTGTTTATGAAATTATTTTGTTTGCAACCCAATATAGTGGTCTAAGTTACTGGATCGCAAGGAAAAATGTAAACTTTTTGTTTGGATTCTATTGGTTTTAAGTCGTTCTGCATTTAAACGTGTTTTAATTGCAATCAGTCAAAATGATAGCTATGGAAAAAGTATCGATCTCTGGTACTTCTCTGCCTGGTGGAGGAGGAGCAATAAAAGGAATAGGTGAAACATTTCAGCCTAATTCATTTTCAGGAACCGCAGCCTATACAATCCCGGTTCCCATAACGGCTGGCCGCGGGTTAGCACCGTCCCTTTCGTTGGCCTACAATTCCGGATCGGGTAACAATATCTTTGGTGTAGGCTGGGATGTGGAAATCCCCGAATTTACAATTCGAACCGAAAAGGGAATCCCCAAATATGACGGAACCGATATTTTTCTCTTTTCAGGAAAAGAACTGGTACCTAAAGAAAATGAGACCCGTACCGAAACCGATCAACAAGGCGATATATGGAGTATTCGTATTTATTTTCCACGTGTGGAAGATGATTATTCCCGTATCGAATATCATAAAAACCAAACCACCGGTGAGAGCTTCTGGCGTACATTTGCAACCAATAATACGGTATCGGAATATGGATCAGTTCCCGAAGCGCGTGTTGCCGATCCCGATGATGCAGCCCGGATTTTTAGCTGGCAAATCGTTTCGATAACCGACCCAAAAGGAAATAAAGTTCAGTTTCGGTACCAACGGGAAAATGATCAGGAAACCGGAATTTTAAACCGGGGCGCTTTTACACGAAATTATATTGACCGTATTTTTTACGGCAATTATTACAATACTTCCAAAGAAGAAAAATTTGCCTTCGAAGTTATTTTTGACTACGGATCGCATGAACTGGATAATTTAACAACAACCGCGGCCGACCCCTATGCTGAGGTACGTCCGTGGGCATGCCGACCGGATCCGTTTTCTTCGTTTAGGAGTGGCTTCGAATTGCGCACTTATCGCAGGTGCCAAAATATACTGTTGTTTCATCATTTTGAAAACGAAAACAACGGAAATCCTTTTCTGGTAAACCGTTTGCAACTTGCCTACTATGATACAACGGATTATAGCAAGATACCGGATCAGACCGCAGTGATTTCCTGCCTGAAAAAGGTAACCATTACCGGATGTAGAATTCAAAGTGACGGTAGTTACGAATTATTAGCAAAACCGGATCTGGAGCTTACTTTTTCGGTATTCGATGTGGCACAAACTGCAACGTTTAGTACATTAACTGTTGCAGATAGTGGGACTATTCCCGGAAAACTCGATACAGGCGATTTCCTTCCGGTTGATTTAAATGGTGCCGGTTTACCTGGCATTTTATATACCCGCAATAGCGGATCATTTTATTACAATCCGAAAGGAAGCGGCCATTATTCCGAACCGGAAACCGTACTGGATTTTGCCGTGGGAGATTCGGGTGTCATTACCGATTTACAAGGTAATGGAATTAAAGACCTGATGGTAAGCAGTCCACCCGGATATTATACCAATACCGGACAAGGCTGGGAACCGTTCCAACCGTTTGAACAATATCCAAGTACATTGGCCGGAACGGAATCTGTGGATTTGAATGGGAATGGTAAATCGGATTTATTAGTGGCTTCGGACGATTATCTGACGGTTTATCCCGGATTGGGAAACTTTGGATATGGCGAGCCGCAACAAGTACCGGCACCGGAAGGTTTCCCGTTACAAAGCCAGAATTCCGGAAAAACATCGGTCTCTTTTGCCGATTTGTTTGGTGATGGATTACAGCATCGGGTTGCCGTGGCAAACGGAACGGTTTATTGTTGGCCTAACTTAGGATACGGCCGGTTTGGACAACGTATCCAATTAATAAATGCACCATATTTTGAAGCCGGTTTTGATGCTTCCCGATTCTATTTTGCCGATCTGAATGGAACCGGTACTATGGATATTGTATATGCATTAGACAATACGGTTCAGCTATTTCTCAATAAAAGCGGAAATAGTTTTTCGGACGCAATTACTATTACTTTACCGGAATCGTTCGATCCGCTGGATAGCCTTCATTTTGCCGATATACTGGGAACCGGAACAAGTTGCCTGGTTTTTTCGAAACTAACCGATACGCCAAGACATTATTACCTGAATTTTTCGGGAGTCGATCCGCAGGACATCGCTACGGTAACGCTAAAACCCTATTTGCTTACCGAAACCAATAATAATACCGGTAGCCGAACGGCTTTGCATTATTCCAGTTCGGTGCGCTTTTATCTGGAAGACGAACAAGCCGGAAAACCCTGGAAAACCCGTTTGTTTTTCCCGGTTCAGGTTATCGACCGCATTACACAGACGGATGCTGTTTCGCAATCGTGCTACGTTCAGGAGTTTGGTTATCACGACGGATACTATGATCCTGTGGAAAGAAGTTTCCGCGGATTCGGTTTTGTAGAAACATGGGATACACAAACCTACGAAGCGTTTACCACGACCATCCAGAATCAGGAGTTCCCGGTAAACGAGATCAATAAAGAATTGTTTGTCCCTCCGGTATACACCAAAAAATGGTTTAATATCGGAGTGTTTGAAAGTTATGACGCATTACAGGAGCAATACCGGGCCGATTTCTTTAAGGGCGATGCTAATGCCTACGATTTTCCGGACAATGTATTTGCTGCCGATATTTATACCGCCAATGGTAAAACGTTTCGGGAAGCTTTTGTAGCCTTAAACGGAAGCAGTATCCGGACGGAAGTTTACGGCTTAGATGATCAATCCGAATCGAGTGTGCCTTATGCCGTAGAACAAGCTAATTATGCCGTGGTTTTGATCCAGCCGGCATCCGATGAAGAGCATGCTGTTTTCCGCGTCGATCCACGGGAACATATTGCTTATCATTATGAACGCAACGCAAACGATCCGCGGGTAGAACAACAATTTACACTCGAAGTAGATCCTGAAAGCGGTACCGTAAAACGCTCCTGTACCCTTTATCTGCCGCGCCGTGCACCATCAACTAACGAGGTTTCCTTTTATCCGGAACAGCAACAACTTTTGGCGACTTTTACAACGACCGATGTGATCAATACCGACGAAAACGAAATATATTGGAGGGGAATCGTAGGTCAGGAGCAAGCGTTTCAATTGTCAGGCTTTACCCTGGAGACGGGTAAAGAATACATGGATTTCGATTACTGTAATGACCTCATAGAAGAGGCGCTGCAAAATATCATTCCTTATGGAATATCAGCCGGAGAAACGGTTGCGGCCCTGCAGTTTTCCTGGACCCGCAATTATTTCTGGAATGAAACACAAGATAACTTTTTACCATTACTTACAATCGCCTCACGGGGATTACAGGCGTATACTGCCACAGCACAGTTTACCCAAAATTATATCGATTCGGCCTATAAAGGAAAATTAACAAACGATGTTGTTACCAATGCCGGATTTGTTTTCGATAAAGAAACAGGCTATTGGTGGAATAACGGAACGGTACAAACTTATTTTAAAGCCGATACACCAGAGTTGTTTTTCTTGCCTGATGAAGTGATCAACCCTTTTGTTGCGGCCGATTCAGAATTGTCGGTTTGCGGGAAGATGGGCTACGATGCACCGTATAACATTCAGGTGGTGGAATTAATAGAATATATTGATCCCGATAAAGACATCAAAAACACGCAATTACTCACCCTGGATTATCATACCTGTACACCGAAACAGTTAGTGGATATTAATGGTAATGTGTCGCAGGTACTTTACGACCCGTTAGGACAAGTGCGTGTGTCATCTCTATTCGGAATTAAAAATGGTGATTTGGAAGGCGGCATGCTCCTGTATCCGTATGGCGGTTTTCCGGCAGCATATCAAACACGAACAACAGCACCGGATGGAACACCGATCACAATACAATCGGTTTTAGACCAACAGGACTACTATTTGCAAGGCGCTTTGACGTACTTTTTCTACGACGAGTATAACTGGACCGATCGTAAACAACCGTTGGCGGCTATATCTTTATCGGCAACCAATTTTGTTCATAAAGGCGCCACAAATTCCGAGTGTCGCATCCGGATTGAGTTTTCAGATGGTTTGGGCCGGATTATCGAACAGAAAGAATTAGTGGATCCGGGATTGGCTTATGTCGACAATAATCTGGTGGAGGTTGAAGAACGCTGGAATACGTCCGGTCGAACCGTATACAATAACAAAGGACTGGTAGCACAACAATACCTGCCTTTTTTTAGTGCAACATTCGATTACGAAAATCAGCAGACATTAATTGATGAAGGGAATATGCCGCCCCCTTCGGTAATGCATTATGACCCTCTCGGCCGGTTAATCCGTACCGACGATCCGAAAGGGTTCTTTTCACAAATCACTTTTACCGCCTGGGAACAAAAAACCTACGATGCAAACGATACGGTATTGGATTCAGATTACTATAAAACGTTTATGGCTAATTATCCTGCTAATCCGACTCAGGAGCAGCAGGACGAAAAAAATGCCTTAGATAAGGCGGCCAAATGTTATAATACACCCACAACCGAGGTTTTTGACAATACCGGAACGCAGTTTTTGCTTCAAACAAATAATCTGGGAAAAGTTACTGCTGCTACATTCGACGCCATTGCTACCGGATCCGGCAGTACGAGTGCCGAAATTTTACAGGCTTTGGTTACCGCAGGTTATATTACTGCCGAAGGATGGCTTACCGCGATTTTTACGCCGTATCAACCCGGATTTGAACTGCAGCTGGCTCCGAAATTTGACGGTATAAAAGAACAGATAACCCTAATCTTGTTGCAAGGCGTATTAACATCTTATTCGGAAACCGATATACAAAGCCGGGTGCTGCTGCAAATAGATCCACGTTTGTATTACACGAATGCGACTACGGGTACCGATTATATTAATCAGCGCAACACCTATCAGATGAACGAAACGAGTGCGCTGATTACCGAAAGTGCAGATGCCGGAATGGAGTTTCATTTTAACAATATCATGGGGTTGTTATGTTGGTCGTGGACACCAAGAATGTATAACCAACGCATTACTTACGATCGTTTACAACGCCAGAAAACGCTACGGGTTAAGCGATATGTTGATGGCGATCCGATGGTTCCGGTCGATCAATATCCTTTAGTAGAAGTGTGTACTTATGGCGAAGAAATTCAGGATGCCGCCTTGCTAAATCTCCGCGGAAAATTGTACGAACAAAAAGATTTATCAGGAATTGTAACGTTTAACAGGTATGCACTTACCGGACAATCGATTTCGAAAAGCCGCCAGATGACTACCGTTTACAAAGATGCCATCGATTGGAATGATCCGGCAAAGGTTCCTTTAGATCCAAACATTTTATCACTCGAACAAATCTATAATGCTGTAGGCGATTTACTAACCGAGACAAGTGCCGACGGTACTGTAACACAACGCAGTTATTCGAAATCGGGCTTATTGGCAACGATCGATCTGAAATTACCGGACGGAAAGTCAAAGCCGGTTATCCAACGAATTGAATATAACGCTTCAAACCAACGAAACAGGGTTGTTTTTGCCAACAATTCATCAACGGTTTGTACTTACGAAGCGACCACCCAGCGATTGATGACACTTAAAAATACCCGATTGGTAACGTCGGGCGAAAATCCGCTGTTGCAAAACATAACCTATGTATACGATCCGGTGGGTAATATTACAAGATTACGGGATTTAAGTAGGGATACTATCTTTTATAACAATCAGAAGGTGGTGCCGCTATCGGATTATACCTACGATATTTTATACCGTTTGTTGGCGGCAAACGGCTATCAGCATCCCGGAATATTAGCCAACACCTATCAGAATAACGTGGTGAACAACGATTTTAAACAAAGTAAATTTTCGGTTGCACCGTCTGATTATGACAAACTGGAAAACTATCGAGAAAGCTATACCTACGATAATTCCGGAAACCTAACTCAGTTAAAACATAGTGCCAAATCGGCCTCGTGGACCCGCGATTTACCGGTTGAGGTGAATTCCAATCGTTTAATCGGTATTACTTACGACGACTCCGGAAATTTGCGTCAGGTTATGATCAATAAACCCGTGGCGCTGGATTATAACTGTTGCGAAAATCTGGTGCGCGCTGCTATTATTACCCGCCCGGAAGAAGAAGATGATGCCGATTATTATGTATACGACAGTGCAGAACAACGCACCCGAAAAGTGAGCGAAAGAATGGCAAACGGCGGTACCGTAAACATGATGGAAAGTACGGTATACTTTGGCAACTATGCCTTAAAACAACAGCAAACGGTTACCGATAATACAACCACCACCACCTTAGAACGCGAAACCTTACGCATTATGGATGGCGAAACCTGTTTATTGATTATGCATTACTGGAAGCTCGACGACAATAAAAAGGAAAAGCAAACCGGCGACCGCTCATTCCGCTGGCAGCTTTCTACCAAACTGGATTCTGTAGCGGTTGAAGTTGACGATCAGGCGCTGCTGATTAGTTACGAAGAATATTTCCCGTATGGCGGAACGTCTATTATTGCAGGTCCGAATCAGCAGGAAGTAAGTCTTAAAAATTACCGGTATTCCGGAAAAGAACGGGACGATACTACCGGATTATATTACTATGGGCACCGCTACTATGTTCCCTGGCTGATGCGCTGGAATAAACCCGACCCGGCTGGTGGCGTAGATGGTCTCAATTTATATGCTTTTTGTATCGGTAATCCGGTTAGCATGAAAGATGCTGATGGACTAAGTGCGGGTGGTAAGGGAGAAGCCGCAAAAAAAATAAAGAGAAAAAAGGCTCCTGTATCAAGCGACAGCTCGGGAACCGATGCAGATGATGAATCGGATGGCGGAAAGTCGCCTAAAAAAGCCAGATTACAGAATGCCCCCAAAAAGATTCGTAAAGAAAAAAGTAAAATGCTGAAAGAAGAAATAGCTTCCAAGCATGGTAGCAAAATGAAATTAGCCAAACGTGTCCATCAGTCCAATTTATTTACCGGAATAACCGAGGAGATTGTCGCTCCTAATAAAGGGATGAGTCCCGAACGGTTACTGGTTCGCCATTTATCGACGGCTCTTTTGGCTCAGAACGAGGAGTTCACCGAAGTACAGGCAGCAATCAATCATACTGAAAAAACGATTTATGTAGCCAGTAACAAAAAGCAAAATGAACTCAGTGCATTATTGTCAGACACCCTTAAAAATTTTACCGTTCCGGATAAAACAAAATATTCAGGACGTGTAGCCCGGCATCTGGGTAAACTGGAAACCGAGATCAACGGAGCATATCAAGATTATAAACTGGAATTTGTTAAAGGACACGAAGAACAACATGCCGAAACCAAAATTGTGGAAGCCGGAAAACAATTCAATTATATCGGCGGTACACGTCGACCTTGTCTGGCTTGTAGCTTGTTTTTCCAAATTCATAGTATTGCTACCACATCTTATGGTCAGCACCCGGGTGCTTATTGGGATTCTGTAGCGGCACTTCTTTCGTTGAGCCCTTATCAGGAACACCTGAGTATGACGACCTATGAAGGAATATTTTATAAAAATTTCGGGGTATCGGCCAGTCAGGTACACGATTACGATACCGATAGTGAATAATGATATTAAAAAACAGTAAAACTACTATTCATGGAAACAAAACAACTGATTCATAACTTTTATGAAGCAAATCCGGACGTAGATTTGCTAACGACCAATTTTCATCTGGAAGATACCTTAGCCTCCATAAAGCTGCCCAAAACCAAGGCACGTGCCGCCGCAACCAACATGGTGGAACAGCTCAAACAAGTGGCTCGGGTGGTACGGTTACATCCGGAAGCGCAAACAGGCAAAAAATTAACGGCTGATGCAATTGGTACTCTATACGAAAAATTTGATGGATTAAACTCGGCTCACGACATTACCCGACAAAGCGGAGAAGTGTTTGTAAAACAATATACCGATGCTTTTGGCTGCCCCAAAGTAGCATCGGAGGTATACAAGAGAGCAACTGAAGTAACCAATAATGTAGCCAATCTTACCAATGCAATTTTAAATATGTCGACGCCGCTTTCTAAAGCGATATCGACTTCATCTGTCAGTGAAGAGGTAACCGATTATTTTACTGGATTGGTAGGCTATCAGGAACTGTTTGGAAGTCTCAACTATTGCGATTGCCCGGAATGTAAATCAGTACTGGGACCAGCAGCCTATTTTGTCGATCTGATGCGTATTGTACAAAAATATATTACCGAACCCAATACCGCTACAATACCACATGCAAGTACATTGGCTGTAAGACGTCCCGATTTGGGAACGATACCGCTAACCTGCGAAAAAACAAATACAATCGTCCCGTATTTACAAATCATCATTGAGCGTTTGGAACAAAGTCTGTCGACCAGTTGGAAAATTACGAGTACGACCGATTTGTACAAGCAGCTTGCCGCGACGTATTATCCATTTAACTTACCATTCCTGCAACCGTTAAGCACCATACGGATTTATCTTGAGGAACTAAAAACAACACTGGCCGAGGTATTTGCCTGCCAACAATTAACCGGACCGCAATTGGCTGCCGAACAATTGCAAACCACCCTCGAAGGTTGGAATTTGCTTAAAACGGCAACAGTAGATACCGCGAAATTACAAACCTATTTTGGGGTGGCGAAACTGGACGATCTGAATAGTTTTAAAGTCTTTTCTAAACAAACCGATTTACTGGTAACGCAAGTCCAGGATTTACTATACCAAAATTTATCCGGTACCGAAATTACAGCCGGGCTGAATGCCCAGTTCTTTATCAATAAGGGGCTAACTAAACCAATTGTAGTTGGGAATACCGATTCGGTAAATACCATCGATAACCTGACGCCAGCAGCTCTCGATCAGATTAATCGCTATTTACGCCTTACGTTGCTTAGCGAATGGTCGTTTGATGATCTGGACTGGGCTTTACATGCTTTGAATAACGGAACACCGGAAATTAATGAAAGCATATTACAACTGGTACCAAAATTACAACAACTGGTTACCCGAATGAATAGCGATGTCGCTACGGTAAGTACCTATTTGTTTGATTTGAAAACTTACGGAATGGGGAACGATCCGGCACAGTCGACAGCACCGTTTGATGTGGTGTTTAATACCGGACAAACCACTTTATACCACCCTAAAAATAGCGCAACGGCAGCCTATCCGCTTAATAAAACCTATCTGGATACGCCGCTAAGTTGGGAATATGCTTCCAACAGCGGAAACAACCCGGCCAATGCGGTTCGTGTCGCTTCGGCCTTGGGCGTTTCGCAAAACGATTTGCAGTTGCTGGTTTCGGCTTTATATACGAGTACACCAACCATTGTGTTAAATGTACCTACCATTTCGGCTTTGTCGCGCCATGTACGCCTGGCAGGATATTTTAAATTAAGCATCAAAGATTATCTGAGCTTTTTGAATTTATCCGGAAAAGTACAACTGGTTTTTACAATTGATGAGCTGACGGCACTCATTGACAACAAAGAAACACTGGCTACAGTGACCCGATTAACGTTAGAGGATCTCAATTATACGGTAAATGCGGTTGTATCGCCAACCGTTAACATTTTATACTATCCCGATAAAAGTGAAGCATGGCTTAAAACACTGCCGATACTTATTCCGGCATCCGATTCTGAAGACGATCAATTGATCAAACTTTACGGACAGGTCGGCGCGTTCTTCGATATTCCGTCCTCATTGGCGCAATCGATTTTGACACTTACTGTTACCAATCCACTTTCGGTATTCCTGAATACCGATACGACCAACGCTATAAAAGCATTAAGTCTAATTTCACGTTGGTTGGTATGGGTACAAAAAACGGGAGTCAGTCAGGATTTACTCGATAACATTGCTGTCAGTAAAGCGGCTTATGGCATTACCGATACCACAAAACTAACGTTTGCAAATAGCATTGTATTACTTCAGTTCCAGTTTTTTACCGGTATTTATAATGATGTAAACAATCGGTTTTCAGACTACATGACGGCGATTACCGGCAATAAAAATGATGTTGCCGCAGCCATTTTGTCGGAAGCAACCGGATGGGATAAATCGATAATCACAGCATTATATGCCTTAAAATATACCAATCAGGTCGACCGCCTGTACAGCATGCAGGCCGTTATTACGTTGCTTAATAAAACAGGTTTAAATCTGGATGCTTTTCAGGGGTTACTTAGTCTGGCCGGAAAAGGTGTTGCCGACTGGGATAAATTTGTAGCACAGGAAAACAAATTATTAACCGCGATTCAGGCACGATATAATGTAGGAAGCGACTGGAATCAGCTGGCCGTACAAATTGGCGGTAAAACCGCATCAGCCCAAAGAGACGCTCTGATTGGAGCGACTATCTTTGCCCTGCGCTCGGCCGATGCCACTGCCTACATCCAGAATACACGCGATTTACACGACTATTTGCTTATTGATGTGGATATGTCGGATGCAGCACAAATTTCCTATATCAAAGAAGCACTTAATGCGATTCAGTTGTATATGAACCGTTGTCATTCGAAACTGGAAGCCGGTGTGGTACTGTTACCGATCCCCGAAGTTTGGTGGGAATGGATGATGAATTATCGGGTATGGGAAGCCAACCGCGAAATTTTCCTCTATCCTGAAAATTATCTCGATCCGGCTTTCCGTAGCTCCAAAACCGATTTGTTTAAACAACTGGAAAACGACCTGAAACAAAACGATATTACCGAAGGCAATGTAACATCGGCTTATATGAAATACCTGGAAGGCTTTGCAGAACTGGCAAAACTGGTTTATGTAGATGCTTATTATTGCAGGGTTTCCGACGATACCCGTGATAATCAGCCAACCTTGTTTCTGTTTGCGCGCACCGCTACCAATCCGTATACCTATTACTATATCACACGGGAGAGCGAAGGTACCTGGTCGCAATGGATTAAAATTGATCTGGCCATTAATGCCGTACAAATTACACCGGTTTATGCCTTTAATAAGTTGTTCCTATTTTGGGTAGAACAAAGTGTTGCGATCGATAAAACACCAAATACCACTACCGAAAACATTGTGAAGGCCTCGATCAACTATACGTTTTATAATTTCCAGAATCAATGGGTACCGGCGCAATCACTGGTAAAAGACTATATTATCGATGTTAGTCCAAGTGATTATAGAACTGCAAATAATAAACTTTTTCCAGACAATTTCTTCGACCCCAATAGTCTTTGGTGGAATAAAGTATATCCGCTCAAAATACAACAGGATAGTTTCTGGGAAATTACCAATGGCGGCAATCGATTTGAACAATTAGTGATTGCCTTCGGCCCAATGATTGATACTACGGTGCAATATCCGCAACCTGCCAATAATCCACCGAATGCGTCCAATCCGGCGGTTCAGATTTTTGAAAGTCAGTTGTTTGAAACGGGGCAAAACTATAATTATGTCTATAATCTGGGTTATAAAGGGCAGTTGCCGTTGTTTAAACCGATTGTTTTAAACGATAGTCTGGATAGCAGTTATTTGGTAAATCCCGACGAAATCCTGTTTTTCGAAAAAGACAGCGATAAGAGTAACGATCTGTTTACTCCGCAAATCGACGCGACATCGGGACAAATGAATCTGATTAGTACTTCCCGTACGATTTACGATAATGATATTGCGGGGCAGATTATTACCCCGGCCATTCCAACGCCACAAACTTCCTTAACGGACAGTTCTTTTATTTCGACCGATGCCGGTATTAATGCGACAGGTTCTAAAACGGTTTATAATACGTTGGTTGACTATGGTTATATCGATAGCAGCGGTATGCTGGGACGTTCTGATTATGCGGAAATGCGTACCGACGTGATGAGCATTTTTGAAGGCGATCCTGGTCAGCTTAAAAAGACACAGTTTGTAATGGGAGTCGTAAACAGAGCCAGTGGTTCCCGCTGGTTATCCCAAAACGTTCGGAATAAAAATTATGGATTGTTTACGATTAAAAACGCTGTAGGAACCTTTGTTTTTTATGGTGACAAAGAAGCGTTTTTAATGGAAGATCCGGATAAAGATCCGGTATTTATTTCCGATTTGTTGTTTAATGCCGACACCATGTTTTTGGAATCGTCGTTCCTTTCGTCGGGCGCAGGTATCGATGCCAGCGGATCCAGCCAGATTTACAATAATCTGATTGATTACGGGTATTTTACAGCCGACGGACAACTGGAACGCGGTACAACAATTGACGATCTGACTAAGGCGCTCAATGAGATGCTGGAAGGACAACCGAATAAAACCGATAAGGTCGATTCGGTTATGGATGTATTAACCAATCAACCACTGTTTTATAATACTGATTTTATCTCTGGCAGTGCCGGGATTAATGCCAATGGTTCTAAAAATATTTTTGATCAGCTTATGCAGGCCGGGTATCTGGATAAAAACGGCCGTTTAATGACGGATATTGATTTTAATGAGTTAACTGGTGTGCTTTACGATATTCTGGAAGGGCAACCGGATATTGATAAAAAAGTACGTTTTGTGGTACAGGTGTTGTATCAGGCAGAATACCCGTCGTCTATCGGATTCTTCCGAAGTTTGAACACCACTCCTTATGCGTGCGAATATAATTTTAAAGCGATACGTCTTACCACAGGAGCTATTCATAACCTTAGTGCCCGTATCTTTTCCGGTGGAGTCGACAAACTGTTGTCGCTCGAAAGTCAATTGATCCCGGTGGATCCGGAATTGCCTTTTAACAGGTTTGGTTTTGAAGAACCGTATGTTATCGCTCCTGAAGCTCCCGATGGGGGACAGGTCGATTTTAACGGGGCGTATGAATTGTATTATTGGGAATTGTTTTTCCATGCGCCCATGTATATTGCCAATTTACTAAAGACAAATCAGGGATTTGATCAGGCCGAAAAATGGTACAAATATATTTACGATCCAACGGCGGCTCCGTATCTGGTAGAGGCAGATTCTTTTGTGTGTGCCACGATAGGAGTTACCGATTCGAGTCGTATTTACCGAGTTTTACTGGACAACAAATGGATTGATAGCGAAGGATATGTGAGCAGTAAATTTACAGCCAAAACAAATCTGAATTCGATTCTTTCTTTCCTTCAGCCGGTACAAATTCAATCGGTAACAAATGTATTGCTCAACCATCAGGTAGCGCGTGATATTTGCCGCGTATGGCAGTTTAATCCTTTCCGGAACCATACGGTAGCTTCGTTGCTCGAAAACATTACGAACGCCAAACAAATTGCAGCTTACAATCAGTATCCGTTCGATCCGCATGCTATTGCCCGTTTGCGTATTGGCGCCTACGAAAAAACGATTGTAATGCAATATATCGATAATCTGATTAAATGGGGCGACTGGTATTTTTCGCAGTACACCTGGGAGAGTAATACCACGGCGAATATGTTGTACATCTACGCTTATAATTTACTTGGGCCAAAACCGGAGGACCTTGGGCCATGTCAGGCCGAGGATCCTGCGAATTTTAACGACATTGTAGCCCAATATGGCGACAATATACCACAGTTTAAAATTACCCTCGAAGATCATGTTGGAAGTGGTTCCAGCGGATTAAATTTCCAACCGTATAACGATATTGATGCCTATTTCTGTGTACCGGAAAACGACAAACTCGAACAATACTGGGACACTGTTATCGATCGACTTTATAAAATAAATAATAGCTTAAATATTAATGGGATACCGCAACCATTGCAATTATTCGAACCGCCTATCGATCCTGGTTTATTGGCACGTGCTGCGGCAAGCGGTGGTAATCCGTTAAGCATTATGACGCAGAATGCGGCTATTCCGGCTTATCGCTTTGAGTATCTTATCGATCGGGTAAAAAATATAGCTTCTACATTAAGTCAGTTGGGATCCGGTTTATTAAACGCACTGGAACGTAAAGACGATTCGGCACTGGCCAAATTACAGGCCACACAGCAAAATGTGCTGCTTAATCTTAACACAATGATTAAAGAACAGGAGATCGAAGAGGCCAAACAAAACATTGCCGGTTTGCAACAAAATCTGTTAAGTGCTCAAAATCGTGAACAGTTTTACCAACAGCAGTACGACGAAAACCTAAGTGCTCTTGAAATTGCCAGCCTTTCGTTACAAGGCTCGGCCATTTATCCGGAATCGGTTTCGATTGGAATTAACGGAATTTCAGTTGCCGGTTATCTGGCGCCGAATATCTTTGGTTTTGCCGATGGAGGGATGAAGTTTGGAGATGCCATTACTGCGGGCGCTCAGATGGCACAAACGACTTCATCTATTTTAAACCAGAGTGCCGGAATTATTGCGACGACTGCTCAGTATAACAGACGACGTGACGATTGGAAGTTGCAACAGCAAACGGCGGCTTATGATGTGGCTCAAATTCAGGATCAGATTAATTCGGCTAATGCGCAATTACTGATCAACCAGCAAAATCTGGTGATTCATAAAAAAACAATTGATCAGGAGAATGCCTATGAACAATTCCTGACGACCCGTTTTACGAATATGGATTTTTATTCGTGGATGATCAGCCGATTGTCAACCATTTATTTCCAATCGTATCAGCTTACGCTGGGAATGGCGTTGGCAGCACAATCGGCTTATCAGAATGAGATGAACAGTACCGAACAGTTTATTCAGTTCGATTATTGGGATACGCTTCATAAAGGATTGTTGTCGGGCGAAGCTTTATTATTATCGTTACAACAAATGGAACGCAGTTATGTGCTGAAAAACACACGTACTTTCGAAATTGAAAAGACGATTTCCTTGCTGCAACTGGATCCGTTACAGTTTATGGAATTTAAAACAGGACTTCACTCGGGAGTAAAAGGAACGCTTCGTTTTAAACTTTCGGAACAGTTGTTCGATTTTGATTTCCCGGGACAGTATCTGCGTAAAATCAAAACTATCTCGGTGTCGATTCCTGCCGTGGTAGGACCTTACCAAAATATTAATGCGGTATTGCGGCAAACCAAAAATTATACCGTAATGGAACCTAAAATCAATGCGGTTAAATATGTTATGGATCCGGTAAATAATCCCGATCCGGGTAATGTACGTGTAGACTGGATTCCAAACCAGAAAATCGCACTTTCCAAAGGTATGGACGATAATGGTTTGTTTGTACTCAACTTTAACGATAGCATGTACCTGCCGTTTGAAGGAACCGGTGCTGTTTCGGAATGGGAATTAAACCTGCCGCCGGAAACCAATCATTTCGATTTTAATTCAATATCAGACATTATCGTAAAAATCAGCTATACGGCTTACGAAGATATGGGGCAGTTTGCCACCGATGTAAAAAATCAGCTGCAATCCCAGAATCCACCATATCCGTATCAGGTAGCCAAGCAAATTGTATTGCAACAGGCTTTTAGTGCTAACTGGTATCAGTTTATGCATCCGCAGCCGAATCCGGTAACGCAATCGATGGTGTTTAGTTTAACTGATGCTATTGTTCTGCCAAACCTTAAAAAGGTAGCATTACAATTGGTAACAGTGGTGGTGCAAACTCAAAATAATACAACGGTTTCCGATAAACAAGCGGGTAGTTTCTTAACCTTAAAACAAACGGGTAAAAGCGATCTGAGTATTCCGATAATGAATAATGTAGGAACGGTTGCTCTTAGCGGGCCTTTTGAGGCAGAAACGGCAGAACTTCTATTTACGATCGCCAATACACCGGATGAATTGCTTACGGCTGATAAGAAACAATTGGATCCGAACAAATTAAGCGGACTGCTCATTATTATTAACTATACGTCCAACGTATTTGCAAAACAATAAAATTCATCATCAAATAAATATTAACCTTTAAACTTTTAAATTATGGCATGGGAAGAATGCGTAACATCAATTAGGGCGAACCTTGACCCTAACGCAAAAGAAGTAAATCAGGTAATCTGGACAGGGCCAAACAAACAGGTTACAGAAGACAATCTGGAAACCGATAGTTTTTCGGCGAGTAAGCCGTTTGCCTTGATTTGTCCGGACCGTCACTGTCAGGATTACGGCGATTTTTCGCCTCAGGCACACGCTTTATGTAACTGTAAAGACGTGAACGGAAACCCAATTCCGGATTGTGTTCCTAAAAATGTATTATATCCTTATCCGAGTGGTGTTTGCTTGAACATCGACAATCCATCGGATTATAGTACCAAACGGGGACGGGCTTGTACTAAGCAAGGCGATAGCTATTATGCATTAACGTGTTTCTGTTGTTGTTCGTGCTATGCGAACGGTACCAAAATTGCTGTTCCGACGGGATTCAAAACGATTGAGTATTTTCAAACGGGAGATGAGGTATTAACGGCATCACTAGCAACAGGATCATTGAAATGGAATACAGGAAAAGTGGCATATAGTATGGGTACCGGGCCAGACGGACATCAGTCGGCTATGGTATATATGCACTATGGTGACGATGATCGTCAGATTATTGTAACTCCGGATCAGTTGTTTTTAATGAGTACCGGAAAATTAAAACGTAGTGATCGTTTGGTTCCGGGTGTGGACGAATTGGTAAATGAGTGGGGCGACGCGGTGCCGATTCACGAAATCAGTATCGGAGAATATATCGGTGGGGTACACCATATTTCTACTGCTGCTGCTTTTGATGGCGTTATAGACGGACACTTGTTATTGTCGGAAGGGGTTGTTTCGGGCGATTTTACCTTACAGGCCAATTCCGGGCAACTTATCGATATGGGGGCAATGGAAGATCATAAAGAACTGCCTAAAATCGGTTCGGAAGAATACGATAAAAAGTATTCGCAATTATCGAAAGAATACTATGGCGTAATGCATATTACGGCATTAAGCGACGGAAGAAGAGAAAAAGTACAACGTCCGCAAAAATTCTATCTGCATGGCGAACGTTCGATCAATGTTCCGAATTCAGCAGCAGCGTATCTGGACGATGCTCAGGCTGCGGACGTGTACAACAATGCACCGCGTTGGAGTTTTGAAGACATTGGAATGAACAGCTCGCTAGTAAAATATGTATTGCGTTTGTTTAAAGGGTTTTTCCCGGAAATCAATTTCTATTACGATCAGTCAAACGTAACGCCTAATGCATATGCTTTTGTGCTGATGGATATGCAATACGTGGTGTTAACGGGTGGTTTAACACGTTTAAAAGGAATGGATCAGGAAGGATTATCGTTTGTATTGGCGCATATGATTTCGACGCTTCAAAAATCGAATCCGATTGGGGCTAATGGCTGGACTTCTGTGGCTATGGCCGATTATTACAGTATAGGTTTCCTAATGGATGTCTATTTCGGGAAAAATTTCGGAACGATGTACAATCCTGGAATTAAACAATTGGATACTTCGTTGTTTAAATATATTTCGCCCGAAAATCAGGCGTATACAAACGATCCGTATCAGCCTACGGTAGATACGCGTTTCGACTCACTGGATGCAGGTAAAGCAATGGATTTCCCACCTGATGGAATTGGTGGTCCAACAGCCGGTGGATTGAAAGTTGTAGATGTTAAAGCATTCCCACCAATGGTAGGGGTGTTTAGCTTTGTGAATCAGGATATTGACGAAGCAGCATCGGAAGACGCATTCCACTTGTTGGTACAAAACAAAGAGGTGACTGCTGATGGTGTGGTTTCTCCGGACTTTACAGTGAATACCAACCTAAACTTTTTATTCCCTCATGTTTCGGATGAAAATCAACGCAACATGATGATCGAACAGGTTCGCAGTAGTCTGATTCACGCGATGGGACTTATTCAATTGGAATTTAACGATCTTGTCAATCCGGCTTCGGCTTCCAGCTACCACGATTTTACACTCGATCCGGATGCCCGTATCGGTAGTGTTGTGGCCAAAACCAATATTCCTGTGGTGGAAATTGCTGCCGAAATTAAACGTGGTGTTAAATATACGTTGACTGCATCGACGAATGTTCGTTCGTTTAACGGATCAACAATTGATTTACAACAACGATCTATTTCTTTTGAAATCTAAAAGAGACGATTACTATCGCTGTCGGTAATCCTGCCGGCAGCGATTTTTAACTAAAAACCTGAATCTATGGAACTGAATGAACTAAAAGAAATAACCGACATTAACGAGGCTTGTATGCGATTTAGCGAAATTTTGGGATTGTCGAAACCTGTTCCGGGCGGTGTGTTGTATACTGCACTTGAGGATGAGGATTATGCACGGAATTTATTACTAGCTCGTAGAAGTCCTGAATTGATGAATATGCTATTGGCCCAACGGGCCCAATATAGTCCGAAAACGGTTGTACCACAAAAAGAAAAACAAAGCGGCTATACCAACCTGCAATTGATTGAAAAGTTAGGAAAATCGATGTGGAAATGGGGATTGGTTGGCTTTTCTACCGTAACGGAAGAGATTTATAACAAACGACTGGCGGCCTGTGCTTCGTGCGATCAATTAGAAGAAGCCCCCGACCAATTGGTGTATAAGATCAGCTTAAAGAAAAATGAAGATAAACGTACCTGTAAAACCTGTGGCTGTGTTGTGGCCCGGAAAGCCAGGTTAACAAACGATACCTGTCCCCTGGAAGATACGGGAAACCCCGGATTTAATCGTTGGGGTGAATAAACAAAACACTATCCCTGCAAAGATTCTTTGCAGGGATAGTGTTTTTAATCGATATAAATCGAAAAATACAGTTTATTTAATAAAAAAAGTATTTTTCTCTCCGTGAGTTGAGAAACTAAAACAAAAAAACCAAAATAGGTCACAAGTTATATGGACTTTTAGTGACCTTGAAAACTTGAAAATTGGCATTAAAAATTCAAGAAAGCTTAAATAGCAGGTAGTTACATCTTATTAATGTCAGGTATCCAGAGTACACAATCGTCTCAAATCCTGTAACAGAGAGTTCGAGTTTTGTACCAGTGAGGTCACCATACTAAATAAACAAGCTACTGTCTTACGATAGGTTGTTTTGTTTTTAGAGGTTGAGATTCTGCAAATGTAATTTTGCCTTATCAGCTCTTACCTGCAAAATCCCTTTGTAAATAAACTTACCAGTATTGGTTTAAAGCTATTTACAAAGGTTTTAATTATGATGAATTTGTGTCTTTCTGAAGGGCTCTAGATTGTTATTTTCCATTATAAACGCGCATTTCATTCGATATAAAATCAATGATTATAACATGTTCTTTTAAAAACTCATAACCTAATAAGCCGTCTATCCCTAATTCGTTTTCTGCATTAAGCTGATTTAAAGTACTCTCTTCAAAGGAAAAACGCATGTTTTTATATTCAAGATCTCCAATTTTTGTAGATTCAATAGTACCTGTTGTGCTTTTCACAATGCCCGCAAGACCTTTCAAACCACCTTCTTTAAGGTCATTTGTAAAGTTTTGTAATTCTGGTAAAAATTTACTGTGGAAAAGGTTTGCACTTGCTCCGGTATCTAATCCAAATTTGTAGTTTTGACCTCCTATTTCCACATCAAACACAGGTATATGTTCTTGCATTTCAAATGGAACAATGGTCAGAAGTCTTCCATATTCCATCTTTTCCTGACTAATTTCTTTTCCTTTATTTACAATGATTTTATGATTTTTGTAATCAAAAGTAACCTGATATTCATTAAAGACGTCATATCCTATTAACCCAGCAATGTTTTTTGAAAGATTTCCTAATGGAGCTGTTCTTACCGGAGTATTTTTAATTTGAATGCCATTCCAGTCAAAAGATTGAACTTCAGCAAAACCCATCTTAGTATTTCCTCCTACACCGTTTACACTCGCTCCCGTGTTTTTTGATACTGCTTTAATTTTTTCCAGATCTGAATTAAGAATAATGCAGGGAGCTCCACTATCCAGAATAAACTCTTCTTCCATACCGTTTAGCATTACTTTTACATAAATCAATCCTTTACGTACTTCAAAAGGGATTTCAACTCTATCTTGAGACATCATGACACTAGGTTTTGTGATTAAATCTACCTCCTTACCTGCAAGTATGGCCAGCTCAACCGAAGAGTTATATTTTTCATTAAGTTTTGCAGAAACTGAAACTGAAATAATCATGAATAAGATGACTAATGCGGACAATAAATTTTTATTTCTCATTTTAAGTGTATTTTAATGAGACAAATTTATAATCTGTGATTTTCAAAGTGGGTTATCAGATGTTACCTAGTGTTAAATAGTGTTATAGCTATCAGGTGAGGGTGAATTTTTTACTGTCTGACAGATCGATAATGACCAAATTCATCCCAGAAGCCAAGCCTTTATAGGCCGTTGGAAAGCTGACTATCCTTTTAACAGAAGAATTTTGGAACTTTCTTTTCAAAATTATGCAAGCAGGCTGTCTTAGAATTCAGAAATAAATATGATTAATGCAGGGGAAGAACAACAGGTTATGGCCTGATCATCATAAAAATGACACCATAAGAAAAGAATTATATATTTAACAGAAAAAGGAAACATTGTTCCATTTAAATAAATGTTCTTGGGTGCAATTAATAAACAAAAACAGCCCCTTAGTTGGGGCTGTATAAAATATTTTGCTGTTTAGATACCTTGTAGCAGGTTGTC
This sequence comes from Chryseobacterium sp. Tr-659, assembly GCF_011752975.1. Taxonomy (GTDB): domain Bacteria; phylum Bacteroidota; class Bacteroidia; order Flavobacteriales; family Weeksellaceae; genus Chryseobacterium. The sequence goes on from NZ_VWWP01000002.1 coordinate 157,872, forward strand.
TACTTTTTCTTTTCAATATTTTCAGCTAGTAGAAGTATCTGTTTATTTATTGCATCTGCATTTTCTTTTTTCGTAATAATACTACTATGGCTTGCGTTCATAATTATTTGCTTTCCGTTAGAAGAGAGTTCTTTTAGTTCTTTTTGCATATCAAACCATAATTGAACTTGATTTTCAGGGTTAATTCCTGATTTTCTGTATTTTTCTTTTTGTGAATCTTTATACTGTTCTGTAGCAGTAAAAACCAACACAGGTAATGAATCTAAACCTTTTGCCATTCCAGCACGCTTCAATACATCATTTGTAAGTTCATTCTCTCTTAAAAACATTCTATAAACATCTCCGGAGTTATAAGTTAACGACTGTGAACGACCATACAGTTCTTTCGGCAAACCATCACCTTGATACGGAGCCTTACCGAGTGTTTTATTATAAATACCCAAAATGCCTAAATCTGCAAGTATAGATCCTATTGTTAATAATTTTGCCTGTCCTTTCGGAACTAATTCTTTTTGGGCTAAGCGACTCCATTGTTCAGGATGACTTGAATCTATGAAAACAATTCCCTCTACTTCATTGGGATAAAGATCTCTAAATATTCTACAATAAGGGCCTCCCATAGAATGACCAACCAGAATGTATGGGGGTTTTTCTCCGATCTTATCTAACAATTCATGAAGCTGATGTGCATAAAACTCGGGAGATATATTATTCCTATTACTTGATTCACTAAACCATTTTCCGTCTCTGTCATAGCGTATAACTCTCGTTTGGGTTTTCAAACCTTCTGCCAGCCAATGCAGCATATCCGTATTGCTATGTGCTCCGGCTTCAATAATAATAGTAGGCAATGATTTCTTTTCACCATCTATCCTTGTATGAATATTGGTTCCATTAACATTCACCAGTTTACCTGGCGGGATGGGTTTTGAACTCAATAATCGGTAACATATACCAGAGAACAGTAATAATATTAGAATTCCTAATATAAGCTTACCTATAAACTTAAATATTTTTAGAGTCAGTTTCATAGTTATTTTTGAATTTCATATTGATAATGGCGGAAAGGCCGGGGCAGAATCTTTCATCGAAGATAGGCCTATAGAATCTTTGGAATGGATATCGTTATTAATTTTCCGCAAATATAACAAAAAGTAGAAGGAAATTAAAGGTTTTATAGCTAAGCTTACGCTCTACACCGCTTTATTAGAATTAAAAGTCTTTCCCGTTTTCTCTTTTGTTTTCGGTTGAAGCTGCTGCGATCACTTTTAGCTCCTTTTCTGGTTTTTTTGTTTGTATATGAATGGATGTGCTTTTAAGGTTCCTAGCTTTCCACTTTGGTTATACTATAAACCTGGAAGTTGTTTGCAACCTGAATTCAGATAAGAAACTAATTCTTCTCAAGAAAGCGAAACCCCACACCATGTATATTCTCGATCGCCACATTATTTTCATGGGCAAGTACTTTTCTCAGTCTTGAAATAAAAACATCCAGACTTCGTCCCATAAAATAATCGTCATCGCCCCATATGGCTTTTAATATATCCTGTCTTTTCAGAATGGTATTTTTATGGTTGATAAAATAAAAGAGCAGATCAGATTCTCTTTGTGTAAGAGTAAAGAGCTGTTCCTGATCCTTTAGCGTATAATTTCTGGGATCAAAATCATATTTTCCTACTCTGTAGCTGGAGGTAAGGATATTTGTTTTCCTTGATCTTTTAAGAAAAACTTCAATTTTTAAGATAAGCTCTTCAATGCTGAAAGGTTTTACCAGGTAATCATCAGCACCAATTTTCAGACCTTTAATTCGGTCTTCTTTTAACGCTTTGGCAGAAATGAATATGATGGGAACTTCCGAATTACGGCTGCGTATTTCCTGTGCCAGTTCAAAACCGTTTATTCCTGGCATCATAATATCCAGTAAGCAGATGTCAAAATTATGACTGTTAAAGGCATCTAATGCGGATTTTCCGTCTGCATAATGGTTTATTTCGTAATAAGCTTCAAGACTATCCTGTATCAGAAAAGCGATGGTTTCATCGTCTTCTGCATATAAAATTTTAGATTTATCCATTCCTTACCTTATTTATCAGGGAAAAAAATAGTGGTGGTGATTCCGGTATCCGGGTTATTCACAACAGATATCTTCCAATTGTGCTGCTGAACAATTTTTTTTACATAAAATAAGCCCAGCCCAAAACCGTTAATTTCGTCACTTTTATTTGTATTTACCCTGTAAAATTTATCAAATATATGAGGAATATTTTTAGCAGGGATCCCCATTCCGTTATCTTTGAACATCAGACAGAGCCCTTTAGTATTTTTATGAGCCGAAATGATAATCTCAGGATCTGTTTCACAATATTTTACAGAGTTGTCCAGAAGGTTATAAATAATATTACTAAAATGGAACTCATCAGCTATAATCGAAATTCCATCTTCAACAGCTACCCGGATTTTTACATTCTCATTCTTTTGCCGAACCGATTCTGCAATGTCTTCAATAAATGGGAGCAAAACGATCCTTTGTGGCTTTAAAGAAAGGCCAGAGGCATCATTTTTAGCAATATTCAATATTTTCTCAATGTGATTGTTGAGTTTTAAGCTCTGATTGATGATAATAGAAGTATAAGTTTTAAGTTTGGGATTTCCCTGTATTACTTCCTGTTTGTTTAATGATTCCGAAGCCAGCAGAATAGAGGAGAGCGGTGTTTTGAACTCATGGGTCATATTATTGATAAAGTCCCGCTGCAATTCCGAGAATTTTTTTTGCTGAATAATAGTATAGATGGAATACACATATACGAACAAAATAATGATAATGGCGAAAGTAAGAAGATACCAGAATCTCAGGGAACTTACCAGGTAAGTATTTTTATCCGGAAAACGGATAGAAAAATAATATACAAGATTTTTGTGTTTCGGAAAATCAATAGTCTTACTTTTAGTATTCTGCTGATTGGGGGATATATATTTTCCGTACATCATTTTATCGTTATGACAATTGTACAGGGCATATACATAATCCGTATTGATCTGGAAACGGGTAAATTCGGTTTTCAGATAATATTCGAGAACAGCAGGATGAATTTCTTTATTGATATTCACCAGATAGTAATCGTTGGCAATATTCTGTACAGGATTTTCAGTCAAAGAAGTCTGGCCTCCGGATAATTTTTCAACCACTTCCATTAAGGCAATATTGACTTTCTGATCGAACTTCTGATCCTCGAGGTTATAAGCCTGTCGCGTCCAGAGAAGTTGAGCTATCAAAATACCAATAATAGCTACAAATCCCAAAGAAATAATGATATTGAGTTTTTTGATTTCCATTTACAGAAACAATATTATCCAAAAAAAGTAATTAATTCCAGATCATTAACAACTCATTAACAAATGTTAGAAAGCGGTTAACAAAATGTATAAGCCATCCGTTTTACATTTGCTAAAGATAATATTGTTATTCTGAGTTTAATCATAAAAATATATACACATGAAAAATTTAAAAATCTCCGCTTTACTTGCTGTTTTAGCATTTTCTCCTTTTTATGCAAATGTCATCTCTGAAGGAATTCCGTCTATTGTACATAGAGTTGCTGATGCTATTAAATGGAATAAAGAATCCATTGATGTTGGGAACATTCCGCAGGGAAAACCAAAGTTGATCAGATTTGAATTTACCAATACCAGCGCAAAACCGGTGATCATAGAGAATGTAGCACCATCATGCGGATGTACAACAGCAGATTATACAAAAACTCCGATTCAGCCAGGGAAAAAAGGCTTTGTTGAGGCAAGTTTCAATGCTGCTGCAGTGGGACCTTTCATGAAAACGGTTAATGTTACTACAAGTGAGAGCAAAACTCCTAAAACCTTGTCTTTTAAAGGTGTTGTAACTCAATAATTAATATTGTAAATAAAAACAGGCTGTCTTGTAAAAAGGCAGCCTGTTTTTTATTTGCATGATTTTCAATTGGTAAAACAATTATATCGTTTTCAGGTACAATTCCTGTAATTCCTGTGCTGTAAATGCTTTAGAAGGTAAATTCTGAACCAGTTCTCCCTGTTTCATAATCCCGATATTGGTGGCAACACTTACCGCATTAAAAATATCATGAGTTGCCATCAATACCGTTCTGCCTTCTTTACCCAGCTGGCGTACAATTTCTGTAAATTCCGCCGTAGCTATGGGATCCAGCCCGCTGGTAGGCTCATCGAGAAGAAGAACTTTCGCATCTTTCGCAAGGGCAATGGCAATGCCTACTTTTTGGCGCATTCCTTTAGAGTATCCTCCTAAAGCTTTCTGATGGGCTGTTTCCTGAAGACCGGTTCGTTTAAGCAATTCAGATAATTCGTCTTTATGATAGTTGAAACCTGCAATTTTGGAGAAGAAATCAAGATTTTCTATCCCTGTAAGATGAGGGTAAAGCAATACCGTTTCAGGGATATAAGCCAGATGTTTTTTTATTTTTTGAGGATGTTCATTTACAGAGATGTTGTTAATAAAAGCATCTCCTGATGTTGCTTTTATAAGCCCGAGAAGGATATTGATAGTTGTACTTTTACCCGCTCCGTTTTGCCCGAGAAGAGCAAAGATCTCACCTTTTCCGACCTCAAGATTTAATGATTGAAGAGCTGTAAAGTCGTTATATTTTTTATGTAGATTGATTGTTTTTAGCATAGTTTTCTGTATTTAATTTGTGAAAGGATGATAAGCAGCATAATAAAGACCAGATAGGGCAGGAAGAGCTGTAAGAATTTTAATTGCTCTGAAAATCTGAATGTTTGAATATCTTGTAGCTTCCAGTTTACAGATTCCGTATTTTTCCCTGAGAAAATAAGAGGGTAAAAGAATAAACGTTTTCCCTCATGAAACTTCTTTAACCCGGAGGCATATTGTAAATGATTATTGATATCGGTTTTTGCCAGTTGGCTTCCGGTAAGCTGCGTGTGAAGATTAGGGAGCAGGTAGCCTAAATAAATAGCTGCCTGATTTCTTTTCTTCATTTTCTCTGCATATTGTTTTGAAGATTCCATAGATTCAAGATCTCCCATATGCTGCATTGCGTAATACCACGTCCATGTAAATGCATCGCTTTCCTGAACAGTGAATTTTCTGTATTGAGGATATACTTTGTAAAACTTTTCCATCGTAGGCTGTTTGGCCTCGTCCCATTTATTATGATATCCTTCTCTTTGCTGCATTACCGCTTTAAGAGATTCATGCACCGGATAAAGCTTTTGGATCAGTATATTGCTGCCCATCGGAATAATAAAATTGATGCTTACCCATACAATAAGAAGTATCAGGGCATTCTGAGCAGATGACTTCCGGAAAGAAATAATCCACCGGCACAAAGCAAACCAGAATATGATATACAAAAGACCAATAATGATAAAAGCAAGATAATATCTGTCCAGAGGGATGCTGAGCCAAACCCAGGAAATGATAATCAAAGCCGTGTAAATTAAGGTTATGGCCAGAAACCGTATCAACATCTTGTGATCCAGGATCTTTGTTAAATTACCACTTTGAACAGAAAGCAGCTTCCAGGTACCTCTTTCTTCCTCTTCAGAAATCAGGTTATAGCAGAACGCCACAATTACCAATGGAAAGAGAAAAACCACAACGAAGCTGAAATCAAAATTTCCTACCGCCGCATTAGCCGGGTTATAAAAATCAGAATTATAGCGTTGTTCTTCAAGGTTTCTGATGGTAACTCCCTGAATAGAAGGATTCAGATCACGCATGCCAATATTCAAAGCAGCCAGCTCCGGAGTTTCATTCACTAAATTAAATTTAATATAGTAAAGAGCCAGCCCGAGGTCATCTTTGTGGAATTTTATATTTCTTTCAATACTTTCTTTCTGAAATTCTCCGCTTCTGGAGATGATGTCTTCATTCCGGTCAAGGAATTTCTTTCCTGTGTAAATGGCCATAAGCCCGGCGAGGAATAAAAATAACAATGCAATGATATAAGCTTTGTTACGATAAAATTGGGTATATAAATAATGATTCATTTAGATTAATTTTAATTTTCTTCCACTTACCTCAATAAAAATTATACATACGGCCAGCCAGATTATTAAAGCAACAAAAGAGATGATTTGTTCTCTTATGCTGTCAAAAACAGAAGCATATTGATATCTGAAATCCGGGAATTTTTTCCAGTTATCCTTTCCGATAATAGCCGGAGGACCACCTTTCTCAGGTTTTATGTTACTGATATGTTCAATCTGTAAGTCGTTCAGATGTTGTGCCATTTGGTAGCGGTAGTCTTCTGCCTGCTTCTGAAATTGAGTGTAAGAGAAAAAGTCGGTTCCTGTTGCCATCATAGAAAAGTTTTTAATGGCAATTGCAGGGTTGATTAATCCGGAAATGTCCGTAAGTCTTTGTTGTTTGTTATAAATATCCTGCAGTTCTTTCTGATGTCTGATATAGATTTGTGAGCTTATTTTTTCTCCTTCTTTCATAACAAATCCACCATAATTGAATGGAAGCTCGTTAGTTGTCTGCACCTTATAATGCGCCAGTAGAGAATCCTTTATCTTTTTAAAATGAGGATCATCCGGATTATGACTGTCACCGGCTTTTAAAATATCCTTTTCCAGATTGGTTTCAAAGGCAATGCGGGAAGGAGCCGGATATAGGTTTTGTGCCGCAAACTGAATCCCTTTAGGCAGAACAATGATGAAAAGAAGCCAGAACCCGATAAGGCTGATCAGTGCTGAAGACGTAGTTTTGCTGTTGGCAGAAACCACAACGGTTAAAGTACAGATGAAAAAATAATAGATCATATAACCCGGCAGTAAGAATAATAGTCTTGTGAAAATATCAACCCAATCTGTTGCTTCCGTGACTAATGCTGCTAAGAAAACAACAGGAATTACCGGAAGCAGAAAAAACAGAGAAAACTGCCATAATCCCAGAATTTTCCCTAAAATAAGATCCCTTCCCGAAGCTCCCTGTACGCTGATGATTTTTAAAGTTGCATTCTCCCGCTCCTGGACTATTAAACCAAATCCTAGAAAAAGAATAATAAGCGGAACAATGCTCTGTAGAATAAAAGCACTGGTGAAGGCTCCGAATCTCACCAAAATACCTGAACTTCCGGCTTCCGACAGATTAGCCGTGTTTTGTTTATGAGCCTCCAGAAAGATGACGTTTCCAAGATAATCATCCAGCCCGTTATCAAAAATATTTAACGGATGTCCGATCCGGAATACCAGATAGCCATAATGAGCCATACGATGCGGATGTTTATCCGGGCGGTGCTCCCAGCTTTCCCGGACTTCTTTCCGATACTCTTTTACTTTTGAAAAGGTGTCTGTGTATCTGGTAAAACCAATGCCGATACTCAGCATACAGAATAAGAGTACAGTGACGGTGATAAGCAGATTCTGTTTTCCTTTAAAAAGATCCTGCCTGGTTTTCCTCACAATCAGTTGTAAGTTTGAAATTGCCATAGTTTAGAATTTATAAGTAGCAGTTAGTAAATAATTTCTTGGTGAGCCCGGAAATAACCGGAGATAATTCTGAGCTCCCATCCAATAAGTTTTGTTGGTTATATTATTCAGATTAAAAGACAGTTGAATATTTGATTTTGCGGGAGCGTAATATAATGCCGCATCTATTGTAGCGTAAGCCGGAAGTTCAAAACTGCGGGTAAACCATGGTACTTTTGAACTTTGGTACAGCATTCCTGCACCAATTCCGAAATCTTTAATAAAATTAATTGCTGAAAAGTTATAACGCGTCCAGATATTGACAGAGTTTTTAGACGTATTTTCTTTTCTTTTTCCTATAAGATCCGGGTTGGTATCATCCAGGATTTTGGCATCAATATAACTGTAACCTCCGTAAATATGCCATTCTGGAAGAATATGCCCTGAAAACTCAGCTTCAAATCCACGGCTTCGGTCTGCACCGCGTTGCGTAAGCTCATCAGGCTGTGACGGGTTGTTGGCATTGAGTAAAATATTTCTTTGGTTAATTTCATAAACCGCAATATTCATGGATATCTTTCCAAAAAGTAGTGCTTTAACACCTATTTCCTTGAGATCCGATGTTAAAGGCTTAAATCTCGCTGCAGAACCCGTAAGGCTTGATGTGTTGGGCATTAAGGTTACTGTATTGGATTGTGGCTGATAACCGGTGAGATAAGTTCCATATACATTGACCTGATCCGTTATGCTGTATGTAATCCCGAATCTGTACAACAATTTATTATTTTGAAAAGAGGATTCGTTAACCTCCTTATAATTAGTGGTATCCTGAAACCATTCCTGTCGTATTCCTGATAATATTTTAAACTTTTTCCAGCTGAAAAGATGCTGAATATAAGCCGCATGCGTAGTGGTAAGAGCAGACGGTAAAGGAGTAATCACGTTGAGTGTATTATAATCAATGCCCTGATGGTTTTCCGCCCCGGGATTCAGATCAAACGGACTGACATTAGGTTTGGGTAATATCATTCCATGATAATTGAAGGTTTGATAATCACCTGCTTTAGCCGGATTAAATGAAGAAACTGCACTGCCATCCTTCAAAAGAAAACCTCTTGCGGCATTCTGCTGCCCTCCCTGGCGCTTTTCCCACAGCTGTCCATCGTATCCAATTAATGCCTGATGCTGAACAGCGCCGGTAGTAAACTTAAAATTAAAATAAGCATTGATATTATCTGTAGCCCAATTCTGCCTTCTTTGAACAAACTGCATCATAGCAAGGCTTGAGACCGGTTTATTACTCAGGTCAGGAGCAAAAGAATTGGTTGTTCTGTGTTCCTGAAGGTTTTCTTTCCAGTACTGTTTCATGTAGGAAGCATTGAAGCTTATAGATTGATTAAAGTGATGGGCAAGACTTCCCATAAGAATAAGTTCTCTGGTTTTGAAAAAATCATCAGGATCTCCCAGGTTTAAGCTCTTGGGGGTACTGTTAAGATCTGTTTTTCCTGCAACCGCCCCGAAAATAGGCTGTCCTCTGTCCAGATTACCGCGAAGATTATTAAAGATCATTTCTACGTTTACAGATGTTTTCTCATTGGGAATAAACGTGAGGGAAGGAGAGATCAATATCCCGCTGTTTTTGACATTGTCCCGGAAAGAATGAGCATCCTGATAAGCTCCGTTAAAACGATAAAGCAGGGTTTTACTCTTATTCAAAGGTCCGGTAAGATCTGTAGTAATACGATAGGTGTCAAAACTTCCTCCCGATGAACTGATCTCATGGCGGGCGATTGATAATGGCTTTTTAGTCACCATATTAATAGTACCTCCGGGATCAACACTGGACATAGTAATACTTGCTGGACCTTTATAGACTTCTACGCGTTCTATATTAGAGGTCATTGGCTGTAAAAAATAAAACTGCCTGGTTCTCATTCCGTTAATAATTTGACCTTCCTCATTTTGGCTGATTCCCCGGATGTTATACTGATTATAATAACTGGAAAGAGATACGCCGGCAACATTTTTCATCACATCCCCAAGCTGGAAGGCCTGTCGGTCTGTAATTAATTCCTTTGTGACCGTGTTGAGAGTGAGAGGTAAGTCCTTGTTTTTCATTGCAATTTTCGTGGCGGCAAAAGAGTAATCCGAAGTATAATCTTTAGATTTTCTTCCGATAATTTCAACAGTTTGTACCTCTGTTGATAGAGAATCCCCAGGATGTGACTGAGCATAGAAAAATGATGATACTGTAATAAGCCCTAAGCTGAAAAACTTTACAGGGTTTGGGGAAATAAAATGAATTATTCCCGGATAATAAAAATTATAGGTAATCATGAAAATGGTTGAACAGGCATTAGATATGCCACATTAATAAAAGGATACCTGTTATTTGTAAAGCACAAATATCCACGGAATTATTATACAGACTAAGGAATCTGTATGTGTAAAATGGTTGCAGTTTAAATTAAGCTGCAGTGAAAAATGCAGATGGGGGAGCCCTGGAGCTGAAAAAGTCAAGGAGACAACGGTATGAGATTGCCTTTGGCTGAGGCATTTCATTGTCGTTAGAAGAATTGAGTGCAAAATTTACGTCCAGACGTTCAGGAAGAAGAACGTTGTTCATGTGCATATGCAGCACACACTGGCATTCATCATCCTGAGAGAAAGTAGGAATCTTTTCTTCTTTTGAACCCTTTTTATGAATTACTTTGCTTTTTGCATGTTTAGCATGATCAAGACAAATACCAATACCGCTGACATTTGAAACAAATATCAGAAGTAAAGTGAAAACAAAAAAGACTCTGAGAAATTTTTGCATATGGAAGACAAAAGTACAATTTAATTCTTTAAAAACTTAATGATACTTCGAATTCGATAAATATTTCTCCTATTTTCCAATTTCTATTATTTATAGATCTGTATTTTTTAGGGAAAATATGAATGAGAAATAAGTTTACACTAGCTTCTATCTATTTCTCTGTAGCTTTCTCAAATATGAGATAATATTGTTAAAATAATAATCATTGAATTTGAAAAGCAAGATTGAAACTTAATATATCAATAAAAGGACAGACCGTAATTTTCTGCGGATTGTCTATTCAGATGATAATAGATAATAATAAAATTAGGTGCTCTTTATTGAGCACCTTTAATTTTTTATAACCTGATTCTTTATTTACTGTCAGAGCCGTTATGAACTCCAAAAGCGTATTAACTAAGATTATAGTTGGCTATTACCAGACTCAAAATGAAATGAACGTAATTCTCTTCAACCTCTTTCCTATTGATCAGTTTATTCTTGTATTCGTAAGAACTCAGGCCTCTTCTCAGTCTCTGATAAGTTTCAAATTGATCTCCTTTGATCTTGATTCTTCCGTTATCTTCTCTTGTTTTAATGAGAACATCATCCAGGGTTCTTACTTTAAATAAAGCTTCACATAATTTAGGCTGAGATTTGATTGATCTAATGTACCTTTCAACTATATTAATCTTGAACGAATCAAATACAATTGTGTTAAATACAATATTAGAATCGGGTTCCTGTGTATTGAGTTCAAGCGTATAATTCATAAATTTATTTTTGTGCAAATTTACCCTTAACCTGAAAAAAAACAAAGTAAAAAATAAATTAAACTCATAAAAATTTAATAAATTTCTGAAAATAAGACGTTACTCTTTCATTTCGTGGAATATAATACAAATAATTTCAGGATAAAATCATCATTAAGGTACCACAAAGATCAGATATTTAGTGAATAAACCTCACTTTAAACATGAATAAATACATCACTAATTATTCAAATGTTTGGGATAACGACCCACTTTATAAGTTTTAAAACAATACAAATGTCAGTTTAAATTGTTATTACAAATAGAATTTATTTTCCCGGGATCTTTATTTTTAATAAAATAGTAGTTTTTATCTATCGATTATTATTTATTAATAGATTTGATAAATCATTTGGATTGAAACTATTGAGAAGGATCCACGCTGTCATCTTTCTATATTTGCCCCGTTATAAACAGAAGATTATGAAAAAGAATGTTTTTTTAGCCGGGGTTTTCATTACCTCTGCATTGTATGGTCAGCAACTGACAACTAATACCGGAACCCCTGTGGGGGATAACCAGAATTCTAAAACGGTAGGTAATAATGGACCTGTTTTACTGGAAGATATCCACTTAATTGAAAAATTAGCAGCTTTTGACAGAGAAAGAATTCCTGAAAGAGTAGTGCATGCAAGAGGGGCCGGAGCAATCGGAGAATTTGTAGCCGATGCCGATTTCTCTGATGTTACAATGGCAGATTTTCTTTCAAAAGCAGGTAAAAAGACCCCTGTATTGGTAAGATTCTCTACAGTGGTACATCAGCAGGGATCACCGGAAACCTTCAGAGATCCAAGAGGTTTTGCTGTTAAATTTTACACAGATCAGGGGAATTATGATCTGGTAGGGAATAATTTACCGGTATTCTTCATCAGAGATGCTATTAAATTCCCTGATATGGTACACGCTTTTAAACCATCTCCCGTTACCAATAATGCATCAGATAATAACAGAGTATTTGATTTTATGGCTAACATCCCGGAAGCAACCCATATGCTGACTTGGTTGTTTTCTGATTATGGAATCCCTGCTAATTATAGAGAAATGCAGGGAAATGGAGTACATGCTTTTAAGTGGGTTAATAATAAAGGTGAAGTAACTTATGTGAAATATAAATGGCTTCCTAAGCAGGGTGAAAGAAACCTTACTCAGGAAGAAGCAGATAAAATTCAGTCCACCCAGATAGAACATGCTACCAGAGATCTCTATCATGCTATCCAGAACAAAAATTTTCCAAAATGGGAACTGTATGTACAGATGTTGAAGAAAGATGATTTTGAAAAGCTGGATTTTAATCCGGTAGATGTTACCAAAGTATGGCCCGAATCTGTTGCCAAATCTATAAAAGTAGGAACAATGACTCTTAATCAGAATCCTGTTAACTATTTTCAGCAGGTTGAACAGGCGGCTTTCTCTCCGGGTACCCTTGTTCCGGGTATTGAACCGTCAGAAGATAAACTATTACAGGGAAGGTTATTTTCCTATTTTGATACACAAAGACACCGTATTGGCGGAAACTTTCAACAGTTACCTGTAAATGCATCTAAAAATGAGGTTTTTACTTATAATCAAAACGGATTTATGTCATTAAGACCTCAGAGCGGAGAAGTCAATTACCAGCCTTCAGCAGATAAGCCGGAAGTGACAGATCATAAAAAATTCAAATACTCCCAAACCGTTTTCCCTGCAGGTACCTCAACAGTCCAATCCAAAATAGATAAAGAAAATAATTTTAAACAGGCAGGTGAGCTTTACAGATCTTTCAGCAAAAAAGATCAGGATAACCTGATTAAGAATCTGGGCAGTGCTCTGAACAGTGTAACCAATAAGAAAGTGGTTGCTAAAATGATTTCTTACTTCTACCAGGCAGATTCAGAATTTGGAAAGCGCTTAGCTCAATATGTTAAAATGGACCGTTCTCAACTGGAATCCTTATTATCCTCAAAATAGAAAGTGATGAAATACAGTTTGGTCTTAATGATGATATTTGCCATTATCAAAATAAATGCACAGGACATTTTTTCTTATGCAAAATCAGATAATGTAACAGAATTATCTAAAGTAAAGGGAGATTTAAATGCGAAAAATTCTCAGGGATATACTCCTTTAATTTTAGCAGTATATAATAACAGCTATAATACCGCAAAATGGCTTCTGGATAATGGAGCCCAGCCAGATTTGCAGGATGATAACGGAAATACGGCATTAATGGGTGCTGTATTCAAAGGGTATAAAGACATGATCCCGTTATTGCTTTCCCATAAGGCTGATATCAATATGAGGAATTATAATGATGCAACAGCTCTCATATATGCCGCTGTTTTTGGGAAAAATGAGATGGTTAAACTTCTTATAGAAAATGGTGCAGACAAGCGGGCTAAAGACAACAGAGGTAATACGGCTTTGCAGCATGCTGTAATGCAGGGTAACCAGGAAGCTGTACAACTCTTACACTAAAATATTAAGGTTATATATTAAAGTACTGATCTTATTTTTTTGAGAAAGACTAAAACAAAACACCCTGAAAATCCAGATTTTCAGGGTGTTTTTATCATTTATTCCAAAATTGAACCGTCAGAATATACAATCTTCTGTACATCAAAGTCAAAAGTAAGGTCTTCAAGTTTTGCAGTCGCAATTTTCTTATCTTCATTGGAAAACTGGTTGTAATCGAAAGCAGCATCGCCCTTAAAGGTACTGTTTGCGGCAATTCTGTCATCTGTAAAATCCATGCTGTAAGAGTCTCCAATCTGCTCTCCCAAAGAATTAAAGATCTTAAAGCTTATTTTGGCTGCTTTTATTTCTTTTGGTGATTTATTCTGGATTGCATATTTAAATAAGTTGTAATCATCCAGTCTTCCGACATCAAAGTTACTCGGGATATACTCCTTTGCAAAAATAGTAACAGTAAGAGCATTTTTCATTTTCAGCTTTCTTGCTTCAGCTTCCTTTTTGGCTTTCTCAGCTAACGCTTCCTCCTCAGATTTTGCTTTTTTTGCTTCATCAAGAATACCCTGATACGTTTTATTTTCTAAAGATTCACCTTTTAATTTTGCTCTTATGATCCATCCGGCAAACAAACCGGCATCCTGCTCGTTCCATTTTTTACTTTCTCCGATCTCTTTCAGATCTTCAGCCATAGTAGCTTCATTGTATTTTTTGCTCGTAGGATTAGAGCATGCGGTTAGAAGTACCAAACCACAAAGCATAAGAATTTTCTTCATGTTGTAATGAGTTTTATTTGATTATTAGGTTTTTGCAATATTAACTAAAATATTGGATTTATAAAACCGGGAATCTACTGTATTTTATCTTTACCTGGATCTTTCAGAAGAAAATAAAAACAGCATCATTAGAACTCTAATGATGCTGCTGCATTTAGTGTTTTTACCTTAATTTTTAATGTCCGAACTAACTCTATTAACCAAGGATACATAACGCAATTAAATTTGTGGTTTTCAACCCACATAGTATTTTATACAGGATGATTTTTAGATCGGTGCAAATATATGAAAATAAGACACTATAAAGTGTGTAAAATATTCAAAATTTCCTTAAACTTGTATTCTTGAATTTGTACCATGGAAAGAAAAGCAGCAGGAGGCAGTATCCGAAATAAAGAACGCAGTAAAAAGAAGTTTTTGGACGCGGTTGGAAAAATTCTGAGAACGAAAGGATATGCAGCATTAAGAGTGAGTAATATTGCTGCTACAGCCGGTGTGGACAAGAAAATGATTTACAGATATTTTGGAGATATTGACGGCTTGATTGATGAATATATCCGGACACAGGATTATTGGAGCAAAGTAACCTTTGAAGAAACTGAAAAATTAAAACCTAAAATAGATGACGGAGGAAAACAGTTTGCAGAAGGAATGTTACTGACTCAGTTTGACTATGTCTACACTAACAAGGAAGCACAGAAACTCTTATTGTGGCGATTATCCGAACCCCGGAAGTCTTTGAAAAGATTAACTGATATACAGGAAGAAAACGGGGAATATATCTATAAGCTGATGATGGACTCACATTTTGGAAAGCAGGCAGAAGACTTCCGCTCTATAATGGCTATTATGGTATCCGGGCTCTATTATCTGAATTTATTTTCAGCTTTGAATGGCAGTATTTTCTGCGGTATAGATGTAAATACCCCGGAAGGACGTGAAAAAATCAAAAAAGCAGTATCCTTTATGGTGAAGCAGTGCTATGAAAATCTAAATAACCCCTAAGTGATATGAAGTCTGTATCTAAATATGAATATGTAAAATAAAATAGCACCATTAAATTATAATGATGCTGTTTGTGTGTTTTTACCCTCGTTCAGTGTTCGAAATGTCTTCAACAGAGGGAACCGAATAATACAATTCAATAAGAACTGCTTTTAGTTTTTCACCTTAGATAATGTTTTTTTATATATAGATGGTATTAGTTTATGCAAATATATAAATTAAGACACTATGTAGTGTCTAAAATGATTAAAATTTTTCAAAAAAAATATAATGTATTGTTAATCAGTGTAATAAATTTCATTGTTTTAATTATTAAAGGTTCATATGGTGAAAACAGTTTCTATAAAATAAAAACAGCAGCATTAGAAAAGTAATGATGCTGTAGTGTGTGTTTTTACCTTAGTCGTTTAAAGGTTGATGAGGGAGCCGGATGATAAGATCCGTTGTAAAAAGCTTCATTTTTTTTCAATTCAATAATGTTTTTAATATATAGTTGGTTTTAGTTTATGCAAATATATAAATTAAGACACTACTCAGTGTCTAAAATAAACATTTTTTTTTAAATTTTACTTAATTATCTGTTAATCAGTTGGATAATTTTCAGTCCCTTTGTGATAGAGAAATTGGGGAAGCTGATATCAGAATTATCTGAATTTTTTTTTAAATAAAAACAGCACCATTAAAAATTTAATGATACTGTTCACAGTATTGTTTTTAGCACCATTACCAAGTATTCGAAACGGGCATCAACAAAGGTACATCATGTAATTTGAATTGTTTTTACATCGTTCACCACACAGTGTTTTTGATATAGGTTTGGTTTTAGTTTTTGCAAATATATAAAATAAGACACTTTAAAGTGTTTAAAATGATTAAAAAATTTCATAAACTTGTATATTGAATTTTTAGTTATGGAAAGAAAGTCAGCAGCAGGCAGCATCAGAAATAAAGAACGCAGTAAGAAAAAATTTTTGGATGCAGTCGGGAAAATTCTGAAAACGAAGGGACATGCGGGATTAAAGATCAATGATATTGCTGCCATGGCAGGAGTAGATAAAAAAATGATCTATACCTATTTTGGCGGAATGGACGGCTTGATGGACGAATATGTTCGTACACAGGACTATTGGGTAAAAGTAACCAGCGAAGAGGTTGAAAGAATCAAACCAAATCTGGAAGATGGAGGAAGATCATTCATCGAAACCATGCTGCAATCTCAGTTTGATTATGTATATACGAATAAAGAAGCACAGAAGCTATTGCTGTGGACAATATCGGAACCTAGAAAGTCTTTAAAAAAGCTGATCGATACGCAGGAGGAAAACGGAGAATATATTTTTAAATTGTTGATGGAATCCCATTTCAAAGATAAAATGGACGTTTACAGATCTATCATGGCGATTATGGTTTCAGGACTTTATTATCTGAATATGTTTTCTTCTCTGAACGGCAGCCTTTTCTGTGGTATAGATACCAATACCCCGGAAGGACGTGAAAAAATTAAAAAAGCAATCTCTTTTATAGTGGATCAGACGTATGAAAATCTCTGATATCAACCAGATATCTTAACGAATTTAAAAACATAAAAAGAGGCAGTCATCTGCCCCTTTGTTTGTATAATTAACTAGAGTTTATTACAATGATATTTTCTGTCTCTATCAGATCACACATTATTTCTCTTCATTAATAAGAGTAACTTTAGTATTCAGACGGCCTCTTATTAAAGTTACTGAGCTTGGTTTTCCATTGGCAAACTCAAATTTTAACAAATTAGGATAATCAACAAGCTTAAATAATCCGTTTTTCAGATAGATCAGTTCGTTATCATTTTTTCCCTTAAACATTCCTAACATTGGCGATTCAACGTATAACCGGTTATTTTTTTCTATTATTTTTGTAGGCATTTTTTGTGAATAAAGGAAATCATCATAGGTTCCGGCTAGTTTTTGTTTTAGATCCAAAGGTATTTCCTGAGTTTCTTCATGCTCTGATTTCCCATCCCAGTTCATCAGTGTCAGAATTTTTCTTTGCGCCTGAGTTATCACAGGAATACGGTTAGGTTTTTCACCATTAGCCAGAATAACAAAACCATTTCCGTCTGTCATTGTTGCAAAAGTGCTGCCGCCCACTCCCGTGTTGGAGCCGTTACATGAAAACCATTCATAATTATTATATCCAAAAGATTTCTGCCATCCATATCCCCAGCCCCCAACTGCATTTTTTAAAGCGGAGACTTCCGTTATTTTCTTTGCTACCTGATGAGAAATCACTTTGTTATTTTTGTTACGCAATGCATTTTGTATCTCAATCGAAAGTTGAGCAAGATCTGTAGGAGTAGACCACAGCCCTGATGGTCCCACTTGTGGAGTGATAGGCAGACCAGTTTTGATTACCTTACCGTCTTTATCATGTACAAGAGCAACATTGGTGGGAAATCCACTTTGGTTGGGTTGTATCATTGTGGTATTTTTCATACCAAGTGGAGCAAAAATATACTCGTTCGCAAGTTCTGCAATAGACTTATTTAAGGTGTCTTCCAATGCCATCTGAACAATTACATACCCACCTCCGCTGTATTGCCAGTCAGTTCCGGGAGTAAACAGGAATTCAATTTCTTTATTATATCCTGGAATCTGTCCCATAAGACTCTGCTGCAGAGTAGGAATGTTTTCTCCCTCATAATGGTCCTCAAATCCACTCTGACTTGCCCCCGAGGTATGGTTGAAAAATGGCTTCCAGGTTGGGATGTTATTTTCAGTTAATTTGCTTTTTGGTAAATGCCACCTTTTCAGATATTTATCTATGGGTTCGTCTAAGTTGATCAATCCTTTCTCTTCAAGAATGTGACAAAGAAGAGCTGTGATTGGCTTGGAAATAGATGCGCAGGAAAAGGCCGTATTTTCATCTATCTTTTCTTGAGCATTCATTGATTTTAATCCAAACTGATTGGTATATGCAATCTTATAGTTTTCAAAAACGACAATGCTGAATCCCGGAAGTTTATATTTCTCTAATTGCGGCTTAATACGCAAACTATCAGTAAGAAAGCTGTAATCTCTTTGTTTTGATAATGCTTGATTACTTGTCTGGCAGCTTGACACTAATCCCAGAAGAACGCATATATAGATTAAGTTTTTCATGATTTATTTTACTTATTCAGTTATTATTTATTTCATGATGATGTCATTAATTTTATTCAGCAGATCCTGTCTCATTTTTGAATTTCTTTGATCAAGAAGAATGATGAAACCCCAGTTTTTAGCCCTGTTGTAGCATATAATAGATGATTGTCCCATAGAATCTCCTGATTTTAAATAAAGGATATCTGCCCCCTCTGTGGCTATATTCAATCCTAATCCCATTTCTCTTTTTTCGTCTTTATAGAAAAGCTTTTCTGTAAGGATAGCTGCTTTACCGATGTTTGTTTCATTATTTAAAAGCTCTTTTAAATAAGTAACCATATCAGAGGCACTTGATTTAATCAATCCGGCAGGAGCTGTAATATTCCACTTAAAAAACTCTTGTATGCCTCCATCAGGATTATGGGCAACAGTTCTGTTTTTTACATTAAAATCTTTAGTAAGTGTATTGCTCATCTGTAGAGGCTCTATTATGTTGGCTCTGATGATTTCATCGTAGCTCTTGCCATACACCTTTTCTAATATTTGTCCCAGCAGAGTATATCCTATGGTAGAATAGCGATATTTCCCATAATCAGTAAGTTCACTGCAATTATTGATGATATCAGCTAATGTTTTTTGAGTTACATTATTTACAGGCTGCTGAGGATCAAGTTGTATCAGCTTTGCGAAATCAATATCAGGTAAGCCGGACTGGTGAGAAGCCAGATCTGATATTTTTATTTTATTTCTAAGGTTTTTATGAAGAGTATAATCTTTTGGAAGATAATTGTCTATATAATCATCTAATTTTAATTTGTGGTCAAGAGCAGCTTGTGCTATTAAATTTGAAGTTAGAATTTTAGTAATCGATGCAATTTCAAAGATGGAATTTTTATTAATTTTAATTGGGCTCTCTGCATTTAGATTACCATAGGCTGTATAGTATTCCTCATTATTTTTGATGAAGCCAAAGCTGATAGATACATTAGGATTCTTTTGATAATTATCCTTGATTAATGAATCTATCTTTTGAGAAATATTTTGTCCAAAAGTAAAAGTGCTTACTAATAATAGTACTGCTAAAAGTTTAAATGAAGTTTTCATTGTATCGTTATTTATGGTTAAACATTATTACGATACAAATGTGAGAAAGGAGCTTATCCTATGCGACCGAATAAAAGTATTTGAACGGATTTGTTCAAAAAAATAAGTACGGATACTTTAAAAAAAGGTACGAGTAATTACAAAGCGCTGGATTGTAGTGATTTACGATACGCTGTGGGCGTGTCTCCTGTATGCTTTTTAAAAGCAGTATTAAAAGAAGATTTTGAATTAAAACCAACTTCATATAAGATTTCAAGAATAGTTACCTTAGTTTTTGTAACATCTTTTAAAATATCCATAGCATATTCTATACGATAGGTATTCACGAAATCATAAAAATGCTGTCCTAATTGGTGATTGATTAAAACCGATAATTCGCGGGTAGGAATTCCAACATCATCAGAAATATTCTGAATCGTTAGGGAAGGATTCAGAAATGGTTTTTCTGCTGTCATAAAGTGCTTTAATTTCAGCAATTCTTCATTGTACTTTTGTTCATATACAGCTTCAGGTTCATTCTTTTTTTCCTCTGAAACAATAACTGAAACAAGCTTTAATTTTGAATTGATGTTTCTAAACAGATCCGGATTATTAAGAGCTTTAAATAAGTACCAGCACACAATAAACAATTGAGAGGCCAGTAATCCAATTTTTATCCACTCTGAGATGTTGGGATAATCTGAAAATTTTAGAACATTTTTTAAAAAGGCAGTTAAATAGACAACAGTAAGCACAATGGTAAACTGAAATAGCCAGTTATAAGAATTAACGTTGGTACTGGAGTAATTCTCAAGATATAATTTTTTTGTTTTCCTCAATAGCATAAAAACAGCAGTAAAATAAATAACTATCTGAATAGGAAGAAGGATATGAGTGAAGTGAATTTCTATCATATCCTGACGATTCATAATAAAATTAATTTTGGAAGCTGTATCTACTGAATAAAAACGAGGGATCAAAGCTATATTTGCAGCCAAAAAGGGAAGCAGATGGATAAGATACTTTGGCTTGAACTTAAAATCAGAATAGCAAACCGATAATATATACAGATAAAAGGTTGGAATTTGCAGAAAGGCAATAGAAATTCTGAACATCCCCAGATTGGAAGGACCATCTGTTATTAGATTGAATAAGGGTTCGCTAGTATCTATTGCAGTAATGATGAGGAAACAAGCAAAAAGAGAATTGCTTGTTTTATGCTTCGTTTTAACTGTAAGAAGAAAAAAGGCAAGAAATAATGAAATGAACAAAGAGATTATTGTTACAATAATTAATAAATTACTCTTATCCATTTTTTATTTTTTTGTTCATAGTTAGGTAGTTTTGGTGGTTTGTAACTGAGCTTTCCGCGACAAAAATGATGTCTTGAAATTCAAACTCAAACTTTGCAAATATAAACATTAGATTGGATTTGTATACTTTTTTGTAAGAAAGGAATTATGTCTGAAACTATTGCCAGAGAGACCTGATGTAAATTGTCTGCTCTTGGCTGCAGCTGTCAATTCTATTTTATCTTTTAATATTTATTTTCTTTTTCAGGATATTAAAATTTAACAAATGTATCATCAATTAAAACTGAAAGCGTCAACATATGTTGATCTTTTTTAAAATGTTGAAATCTATTTTTGCTTCCATATTTCGAAACAAAAAATATAATAAGCATAATGAAAAATATACTGTTGAATTTATCCACACTCTGCATGGGATTTCTGGCTTTCTCACAAAATAATCATCAAAGTAAAACCTTGAAACAAAATAATATGAACACAATTATTCACAAAAATCCTAAAACTCTTTTTGATCCTACTCCGTTTGCTTTTTCACACGCTGCAACGAATAGTGTTGCAGGTAAATATGTATTCATATCCGGACAGAGCGGTGGAGAAGACCTTAAGCACAGTCTTTCTAAAGATTTTAGAACTCAGGTTCAGTATTCCCTGAAAAATTTGGAAACAGTACTTGCTGATGATGGATTAGGAGTTGGTGATGTTCTTAAGATTACGATATTAATTGTGGATCATGATCAGGAGAAACTTAAAATATGGACAGAAGAAATGCACAAAACCTGGAAAAACAATAAATTCCCGGCAAGTACCTTAATCCCGGTTCCGAGATTGGCATTGGATGACATGCTGATAGAAGTGGATGCCATAGCTTTTAAAAAAAATATAACAGATTAATAATATAATTCCACGGTATTTTATCATGAAATACCGTGGAATTTTTATATATTTTATCCTTTGTGATAAGGACATCCGGAAGCGGAATCCGAACTTCCGTAAGGAGCAAAGAACTGCTCTTCGATTACTTTTCTCTGATCTTCAGGAATATCTTCCAGCTTACGAAGCGTATTGGTCTGGATATGCGGCCAGCTTGTTGTACCACCGTCATTTCCGAAATCAAATTCGAAGAATACGATTTGCTCGTACTGAAGCTGAAGGATTTCTTTACCATCCTCAATTACCGTTTCAATCCACATATTCATATCCACCTCAACAGTTGGTACAAAGCGATTCACGAACGGAACGTTTAAAATTCCTCCCTGAGCTCCTGTCTTCATTTTGGAAGACATCTTAATATGAACATAGTTGGTCACTTCCTGACCTCTTAACGTATCCCGAAGTCGTAAGTCAGGCCTTACAGAATATGGATACAGATCGTCCGCCAGAATACGTTGTGTATAAATTTTGTTGGAACCCGGGTCATTCTCATCGGTTAATGTTTCATGCACCCATGCCGGAGCCGGCTGATCCAGGTCGATAGGACGAGTAGGGCTGGCTCCTGCGCCCCCCATTGTAGGAGAAATCGCAAGATGGTCAGGATCCCAGGTAGCATCACCATAAGGGAATTCAGGGAAACCGTTTACCAGATATTCGCCGTTTTTGGTAATAATATCTCCCAGCAAAGTAATTGTACTTCCGTGAGGAATAACGCCGCTTCGTGAAATAGAGTAGTCCGGAATAAAGTAAGGACCATCCATTCCTGCTCCGGGCTTTAATTCCTGAGCTGGAATAATCTCATAATATTCCTGCCCCGGAAGAAGCTGGCTTTGAAGAATATATTTCTTTTCCTGTCCGTCCGGAGAAACTCTTACAAGAGGTTCATCTCTGTATTTTCCCGTATAACCATAGTTATCATAATCTTCTTGTGAAAAAGCGTGAATACCACGATCTCTTTCAATAGATTCTTTTGTAGCTGCATGGTTGTACATATCACTTAACCACAGAAACATTCCGTTTTCCTCATGAATAGGAGTATAATATCTCTGATCATCCTGTCCGTTTACGGTATTTACACTTTTGATGGTTTGTTCATATTTAACAGCCCCGCAGAAAAGTTCACTGGCACCCCCACGGTTACGTACTCCGCCGGGCACAATGGAAAATGTAAGCTTTTCAATATATTCCTCACAGTCAAAAGCGAATTTACCGGGAATTGTACCTGAATTGGTTCCCGGAGAAGGCATGATGGTTGTATGAATCCCACTCGCTAATGAAGGAGCTTTAACATTTTTATTATAATTGGCATTATAGCTTACCCAGGTTCCATCTAACGCTTTCAGGATACCATAGTCTACATTATTACCGATTTCCTGAAGGTTTGCTTCTTTGAATGGTCTTACCGGATCATCAATAAGAAGTTTGGAGTATCCGTCCATAATTTGTTCCAGAACTCCCTCGTTTTCATTAAAACTCTTGCGGAATAGCTTGCCTCCCGTTTCGAGGCTTTCTGTTTTTCTTTTAAGCATGATATATAGTTTTTATGGTTATAAATTGATGTATTCAAACGTTGGACCTGCATTATTCTGAGAATCCAACGGCTGTTTCATTAAGTTAACGGCCTGCTCTTTCAGGGCATACATGTACATAATTGATTTTTCAAGCTCTCTATGATTGCCTTCTACTGCGCTTTGAATGGCATCCAGCAGTCGTTTATATGTTTTGTTGAATTCAACCCCCTGCGCATGCAGCTCTTTATTGCCGGTATAATCGCTTAGTTTAGGGTTGGGTTTCATAGGATATGCCTGGCTCCAGTCTACAGGTAAAGCTTTTCCTGTAGGTGGCGTTATTACAGGCATCATCCCATTTTCATCCATAAAAGGTTTATAATTTCCTCCTACATAAAAATGTTCATGGAATACTTCCTTAAATCTGAAATAATGGGCCAGTTCTGCACCTTCTTCAAATTGTGACGGATCAACATCAAAAATAGAATCATCAGCACCTTCACCTTGCCCTTTGATTTCCTGGAAAACAGCAATTACTCCGTCCAAAGCCTCCACAAAATGTAGTTTTCCGCCGCTTCCGTAATATTGCTCAGGGCGGATCTGTTTCGAAGGATCTCCTGTGAAAATTCCTCCCTTATTTATATCCTCAAAACTTTTAGGAAGACTTCCATGCTCTTCGAAATAAGCA
The DNA here is from genome assembly GCF_011752975.1 of Chryseobacterium sp. Tr-659. Classification (GTDB taxonomy): domain Bacteria; phylum Bacteroidota; class Bacteroidia; order Flavobacteriales; family Weeksellaceae; genus Chryseobacterium. The sequence goes on from NZ_VWWP01000002.1 coordinate 181,797, forward strand.
ATGATTTGGAAAACAACAATATAAAAGAACAATACATCATAGTATTCACCAATGGTATGAACATTTTTCATGATAAAGTCTTTCATATTGTCCAGTGTCCAGAAATTATTTTCCTGTACTGCTGTTCTTTGAGTGAATGAAGAGACAGATTCTGTTTCCTGATCATATTTCGGAGCTTTTACCAAAGGACTGCTTGGGCTTTCAATAGCGATAAATGTAGCAATACTGTTTGTAGAGAATTTTTCCAGCCCTACATAAAAATCCACATTCATTGGAAGTTTCATCGGGTAAGTAGGGTAGTTTTGGGATTGATTTACAGAAGGCTGAATATCAATGGCATTCAAAACATTACAAACCATAATCAGGTGAAGCATTTCTTCCACGGCAACGCTTCTGATGATCTGTGAAGCCAAAGCATTTGTTCCGTCTTTAATCGAATATAAAGCTGTCAGATAAGGCGGAATTGTAGAATGCTCAATTAAGATTGCCGTTTGTAAAAGGTCCTGTAAAACAGGCCGGTATTTAATCTTCGTTGAATCTTTTTTGGCTTCCGGAACAGCCAGACTGAATTGTGAGCTTAAATACTGATTAAATTCATCAATCTGATCATTCAGTAAAAGATTCGTTACTGCTTTGCTGTGATGTTTTAATCCTTCAATCCAGTCTTCCTTACTGATTCCCGAATCAAATAATAAGGATTGTAAAGAAAGGGGTTCTGTAACAACAGCATTTCTGCCTGCCAGGTTAGTTCCTTTTGACAGAGTTGTTTCCTGGGACTGTTCAGTTTTATTGATAAGTCTTTGTCTCATGTTTCTATTTTTTAAGTTGAATTTCCAGATCGGTAAGGATAGCCTCCACCGAACGGATTGTAAATGCTGATAATGTTAAAGTAGGATTTGAAGTTCCGAGTGTAGTCATATTTCCTGCTCCTACAATGTATAGATTCGGATGATCCCAGGATTTGCAATGACTGTTGGTTACAGAATCATCAGGCGTTGAGCCCATTCTGTGAGTGCCTACAATATGGCCGGCGCCGTTGTAAGAATATCTCACGCCGTTGTACATCACAGAGTTTTTATCTGCTTCGGTATACCTGGTGAAATCTTCAATTCCTAATCTTTCAAACATCTGGTCTGAAGCGTGTTTTGCTTGTTCCATCGCTTTCTTTTCATAGTCTGTCAGTTCATAATGAATAACAGGGCGGGGAATTCCAAGAACATCCATGTATTCATCATTAATCGTAACTCTGTTATTGGGGTTTGGTAATTGCTCGATTTCAAAATGGAACAACACCTGTCTTGAAAGTCTTGATGTAAGAGCTTCTTTCAGTTCAGCTCCGAAAAGTCCTTTTCCGATAAATTCGGCAACATCTGAGCCCGGGGAAAATGCCGGCCAGCCCCAGCCCCAGTTGTCAAGCGGAGAGATCCAGGCTGAAAAATCACCTCTGAAATTTCCGTCACGGAAAGACGAAATATTGGTAGTAGAACCAGGACCTCTGTATGGATAAACAGGTTCAGGGAAAAGCCCCCAGGTGAGCATTACCATATGATCCATTAAGTTTCTTCCTACCTGATCACTGCGGTTGGCAACGGTTTTTTCAACTTTCTTACCGTTTTCAGTAACCGTGTATTTTGAGTTCAGGAGGATTTTTGGATTTTCAAAAGCATTTGCTGCCAGAATAACAATAGAATCCGAAGTGTCCATTACTTCTTCAACAAAATCTGTTTTCTCTTTTGAAATATATCTTCTCAGATGAACTTTGGATATTTTATCCTTATCATTCTGATCAACACTTAATCTGTACACCACACTCTGAGCCTGAACCTGCATGTATGGATTACGTGTAAGGTTATCATTTTCATTAAGTTTGTATAGTGCTTTTTTCAGTGTCTTTAAAGCATTGTATTTTGCCTGAACCGGGCAGATAGGAACACAGGAAGCATTTCCTTCGCAACGTTCTCCCATATAAGGATTCCACACAGAACCAAGTGCTTTGTATTCTTCTTTTTCAGAGCTGTCCAGAAACAGTTTGTACCCAGTTTGTATAGTTTCTGCCTTAATAAGTCTTGTTTTCCCGTATTTTGGATTAGGAATAGAATTTCTTCCCTGCGGAGACGGAACTAAAAGCAAAGGAATATCTCCGGAACTTAACTTTACACTTGTCCCTTTAAGACCTTCACTGATCTTATGATCCATATAACTCTGAGGAATCTCTTCCATTGGGAAGACATACTTTCCGTAATAGTTTTCTGTGGTTTCCTCAATAGGATATTCCTGTTTTGAAACATCTCCGGAAACCCCGATTTCAAACTCAGCCATTTCATAATAAGGTTTTAAGTCTCCATATTCTATTGGCCAGTTGATGGATGTTTTTTCCTTAGAATCCGGTTTGTCTATCATGATCCCATATTTTTCAGTAAGTCTGAAATCGTTAGGAAGCATTCTTGGTGTAGTTCCCAGCCAGTGAAGGGTAGTACCGCCTCCAACTCTGATGGCATCACTCGCGAACGGCATTGGTCCAAACTGAACCAGATATCCGTTTTTACCCGGAAATGGAGGTGTGATATGTTCCATATCCAGCACATTTGGAGATGGAGCCTGCTTCAGATTCGGATAAGGTGAATTGGGAACTTTGGCTTCCTCCATAAAGAAAGTACGGATATAGTCATTATAAGTGGTCATTGAAGATACGGAATCCAGCTCCAGACCGGCTTCTAATCCGGCTTCATACATCAGTATTGAAATTTCACGGATATTATCAGATTTTCCGGCATCCGCACGGTGAATCATTTTCCCTTTTGTAACATCAAATACGTGATCGGTAAGCAGCTTGGCGATTAGTGATCCTGCGATTCCCGTTCCTACGATGATCACATCTTTTTTATTGTTGATTGAGCTCATGAGTGGGTGTTTACAGGTTTAATATTCCAGGATTTATAGCCAGGCTGTTTCGCTCCCGGCGGATGAGAATGCATCAGATTCCAGACCATGCCTTCTTTGTAAGAAAGATCATTAACGTAGGCATTATCCCAAGTACCAAGAAGCCACATGGTAATCACTTTTCCGGCCATATCATTCATTCCGGAATGCGATATAATTTCATGAGTAATCGCCTTTTTCAGTTGGTCGCTGTCTGAAGATTTTTCAAGAACATCTTTAGAAATAGTAAGGAATTCTACGAATGTAGCTGCCTCCAAACTCTTCAGGATGTACTTGTAATAGGTTTCTGCCAGACCTGTGGATTGTAATTCGTTTACAGAAAACCCTGTAAGCGCTTCCGAGATGGACATAAACACGTCGAAATAGTAATCATCGACGTTGAGAATTTTGTTAATAATATTCATTTCGTTTAAAATTTGAGGGTTACAATAACTTCATCTCTTTTTCAAGAGATACTTACATGGAATGAGCCATGAGCAGGTGCAAAATTTGAGGAAAAATGATTTAAATTTAAGATCAGTTTACTACCTAACTGTTCCGGAATCTCCCGGGTGTCATTTCAGAACCCATCTCTTTTCTCAGAAATGGTTTTTTGCTTGCTAAAGTGTTCATTACTATCAATTTTTGTTACTCCGAAATTAATTAGATCCGGGAAAATTAGATTCAGTATTTCTACGTAATTTTTATTTTAGTTTTCTTGAAATATTTTTAAAATTACTTTAAATAGAGGGGTTAAGCGTGTTTTGTTTTCACTTAGTTTAGAATTAATTTAAATAATGTGGTATCAGATTCAAAATAATTTTGTTTGAATAATTGATAGAAATAAATGAAGCCCATATTATTATCAAATAGGTGTTTTTTTCTTAAAAAAAATGTTAACTTTATGCTGATAGTCATATCATTATAAAGAACTAAAAACCGAAAACCGTTATGCATGAAAATGATAATTTAGAAACTATTTTATCAATTACTTCAGCAAGTTTATCGCAGCAAAAATGTGTTCTGGTATTGGGGCCGGACATTTATATGAACGCCGAAGTTGAAAATAAAGTAATTGACAGGACAGAGTTTTTTCTTAAACTTCAGAAAGAAAATGATAACATCACTTTCTTTCCTACGGATGGAGTGATGATATTTCCGGATGTGGATATCCATAAAATGCAGCAAGTTGTCAGAAAGTTTTATTCCGGAGATGGAGATATTCAGTTATTGGAAACGATTTCCAAAATAAGATTTCCTTTGATTATTAATGCTTCCCCGGATGAATCATTATTCCGGTATTTATATAAACTGGACAATAGTGTTCAGGAAGATTATTTTGAAGGTGATCTTGATGAAAACAAGGTTATTGCATTTGATAGAAATAAACCGTTGATATACAATGTTTTTGGCAAGTCTTCAGATCCTCAAAGCTTAATTATCTCCCACGATCTTTTATACAGGAGAATGCAGGAAATTCTTCCTCCCAACTCTTTTCCCAATGCGATCAGAACCTACTTGCAAAAAGCAAATAGTTTTCTGTTTCTCGGCTTCAGGTTTGATTCCTGGGCATATCAGCTGCTCAGTTATAAGATATTTAATGAAAAGAATAAAGATCCGGGTAAGATCAGGCTCAGCAGCAGCCCACAATATATAAAGGATAAAATGATCAATTCTATAATGACCAAACCTTTAGGTATAAGCATTACCGCCAGCCCTCCTCTTCAGATACTGAATACACTTATTCAAATAATCAATGAGTCTGGTTCTACTGATCTGTTAAGAGATACCGGTATGCAGGACAAATTCAGCTCTTTCATTTCTTACAACAGAAGAAATAAGCTGTTTCTGGAGATTCTTTTAGAAAGATTCAAAAAGAAAGTAGAAGAAATGAATGTAAAGGAAAATACTAAAACCGAACTACAGCTATTATATGATACTCAGGATTTGGGATATGGACAAAGCATTGATTCTTTTATGACCAGAATTGGCAAGGGAAAAACCGTTATAATGATAGTAAGTGAAGAATATCTGAAATCTTACTATTGTATGACTGAAGCCTTGCGCGTAAACGAACATCATAAGTTTGATGAAAGGGTATTTTACATTCTGGTTACAAATAACCTTATTCTTGATTTTAAAAACCTTGATGAAAGTATAGAATATTACTACGATTACTGGCAAAGTAAACTTACTGAAACAGCTTCCAGAGAAGGGGCAGATCAGGAAAGAATTATCGGTTATGTTCTTATCAGAGATTTTATTAAAAAATTTATAAAGAATATTTCAGATATGAATAATTATGTAGTTGATATGAATGAAGTGGAAGAAGAATCTCTTGACGGGTTTATCCTGCAATTAATCAACAAAATGAAAGAAGAGTTATGAATGCCAATTATAGATTCCCAGGTTTAAATGCTTATTCAAAAAAGGATGCTTCTATCTTTAAGGGCAGATATGATGATTCTCAGAATCTTTTTGACCGCTTGCTTTTAAATAAAACAACCGTTTTTCATGCTGAGTCAGGCATTGGGAAAAGCTCATTGATTCAGGCAGGCCTGCTGCCTCTCATAGACAGATATAATGAGGAGGTTTCCTGTGAAATTATTCCCATCGAAATAAAACTTACAGAGGTTGTAAATGATCCGGAAAATAACAATCGTCTTCTGGTTGATTTTGTATTTAATAAAATTTATGAGAAAATTCCATCGTTAAAGCAAAATCCTTTTTTACTTATTCCGGATATGGTCAGATCATTATGGTTAATGAATAAGCAGTGCGAAACAACAGGGCAGTATTTAGTATTGATTTTTGACCAATTTGAAAACATTCAGATTTTTACTAAAAAACAGATTGATTATTTTAAAAAAGAATTGTTTTATCTTCTGGGTTCAAAAATTCCGGCAGAAATTTATTCTTTTATAGAAGAAGGACTTAATATAGAAAGCAATTTACAGCTTTCCATTCGGGAAGAATATAATTTTTTTAGTGTTCCCGGCAGAGCTAAATGTCTCTTTGTTGTAAGAGAAGATAAGCTGGGGGTAATGACAAGGTTTAGTGATCTTTTTCCGGATATTTTGAAAAATGATTTTGCTATTGAACCACTTACAAAGAAAGATGCTTTCCAGGCTATTAACGAGCCGGCAGGCATTGAAGGGAATTATTATTCCAAACCTTTTTACTTTAAAGATGACAATATTTTAAAAGAATTAATAGAAAAAATTGCGGATGGTGATACCCATTTGGTAGATCCCATACAACTTCAGATCGTTGCCCGCGATATAGAAAGAAATATAGTTATTGGAAAAGGAAAAACGGTTATTGAGGAAAGTGATATTCCGGAAGTTTCAGATATTATCAGAAAATTCTATGATGATTGCTGGGATACTGTTTCTCATGATTTCGGTTTAAAAGAGAATGAAATTTTCGATGTAAAAAAAGTAGTAGTTCCTCAATTGATTTCTAACGGCAGAAGAGACTTGATTATTACGACGAAAATTCCTGAAGGAAACCCCACAAATGCAATGCATACCCTCAAAAAAGAAGGATTGATACGGGAAGTGATTTCTGATGGAAATACCTTTTATCAGCTCACTCATGACCGATTGGTAGATCCTGTAAAGAATGATATCTTAAGGATTGAAGAAAGAGACAGGGTAGCTGAAGAAGTTAGAATTGCGAATGAGGAAACAGAAAAAATGAATAACAGGCTGGAACGAACGTTAAAAAAACTGATGAGGTTTCGCTTGGCATTTGGATTACTTATTTTGGCTATTATATTGTGTTTTATTTATGTTCCCCAATATTTTAACAAGGAAAAAGATTCTGCTATCAGTTCAATAATAAATTCTTTGGCATCTGTTGACAAGAAAAATGATTACTATTTACGGTTTCTGGAAAATAAAGATTTTAAAAATGCAATTATATTTTATTGCCTTACAGGAACTTATACGGATAAAGATGTGAGAGGGAAATATAATAGCAAAACTGTACAGGATACTCTAAAAGCCGGATTAAGAGCAGATTATTTATTTTCTATTGGAAAATATGATCAGGCTATGGCTGATTATGAAAAAGTGATTTCTTATATAAGAAACCACAAAGGGAATACTGCCAAAATATACAATATCGTGAGTAGTTATTATGCATCAGTATATGCTTTCAGAGATTGGGTAATAGCAAGGCAGGATTCTACGGATGTAAGAGCGTCTAAAAATATAGGGCTGGAAAATGTAGGAATCAATGTGCTGCCGGATGAGATCAAAGAATTTAAATCTCTGGAAAATCTGCAATTGAAAGGCAATAATTTTGAAACCATACCTCCTAATATTTTAAGCATCCAAACGATCAGGGAAATTAATCTTCAGAATAATAAAATATCAGTTATTCCAAAAGAAATATCAAAGTTAGTTAACCTTGAAACACTATATCTTAATCAAAATTCAATAACAACAATTCCAAAAGAACTTTGTACCATGAGATCGTTAAGATATTTAACACTAAACAATAATCAGATCTTAATCATACCGGATGAAATTAAAGAATTAAAGAACTTAGATGCATTATCTTTATCCGGGAATCTTTTTTCTGAATTCCCTTTAATGACTTTAGAACTCGAATCTTTAAAAAAACTTTATCTCAACAACTGTATTGCAATAAGACTTCCAGATTTGAATTTATTAAAACAAAAATTCTCCACATCAGCCATAGAAAGAATTGATTTTATGAATAATCCTGTAAAACTGAAAGGAGAATTTTATAATAAGGACGGAAAGAAAATTGTAATTAACCAGTAAATTATTCGGATTGATAAGTTTCTTTAAATACGTCTTTTTCTATTCTGTATATTCCGGATTCATCGAAAGCCAGAACTAAGTAATCGTTTTCGGTAACCAGCATGCTTTGGCTCCATTGGGCTTCAATATGAGATGTCTTATCTGTATCAAAAATATTATAGAACTCTGAAAGATTATGTTTTTTTATATTTTCTGCCGTTAACTGAATGGCATGTACAGGTATTTTAACAGGATTATAGTATAAATAGCCTTCGCTGTCCATATCATTGCTATGGAGTTTATATCTTGTATCAAACTTTTCTTTCGATAGAATATATTTTTCTTTATGACCCGTGTCGTTTTTAATAATATAATCCCCTTTTCCTGCATAATTAACAGTTTCTGTTTTTCCTCCGATTACAGATTTGACTTCCTGGCTGGTTTCTGCAGCTTTTGCATATACTCCTTTTATTTTATAGTATTTCTTTCCATACTTTAAGATAAGATCCGAATATTTAACCATAAGCTCTTCCTGCTTAATAGATTGCGGCTTAAAAGTAGTACTCAGAAATTCTGTAACAGAAGTATTGATTTTTTTATGGATACTTTTTTTGATACAGCCGGAAAACAATGAGACTGCAAAGCCAATAAGTTTGTTTTGCTTTTTGACCTGAGAAGCAATAGAGGGATAAGTGTTGTCTATGATGACTCTTAATCTCTCCTCAATTTTACTGTTAATTTTTTTGAACTCCTGTATACTGAGTCCTTTGTACACTGGTACCGGTATTTCATCACTACGTTTATACTTAAGCAGTAACAGATCAGGAATATAAGGGAACCTGAGATCTTGATTTTTGTCCGGGATCTTATAATTAGCGTCATAGCCAAATATTTCCTTTTGATCAGGAGTGAGCTGAGTACCGGTTTCCTTTTCAAATTCTGAAAAATCATTCCCAAAATAATACCTTAGAAAGGTCTGGCAGTTTTTTCTTCCCAGCTGATAATCATGTTCTCTGAAAGACTTTTTAAAAAAGCCTGAAAATCCTTCAATCAATCCGCTTGCTAAAAAGTAAAATCCTCTTTTGGAAGGATAAATTAGAAATCTGGATCGCTCCATGTCTAACGCGCTTAAAATATCTTCCTGCTTAAACATAGACTGGTTTCTGAATGTACCGATAAGTTTAAATATAAGGTCTTTTAAATTATTTTGAGATATTTCCTCCTGGCCGGGAATAGAACTGGCATTGGTAATATTAGGAAACGGATCTACAAGAATGTAATAGTCTTTATCCTCTTTATGATAGTTTTGTATTTTGGATTGCATTAATTTTACAACCGTTCCTAGAGGTTCGTTATTGATAGCACCGCCATCAACAGCTGTAAATGAATACTGTTTTCCCTGAGGATCTACGGCAACATCCATCTTATACTTATCAAGCAGATTCTGTTTAAATTTTAAAAAGTAATCATTCGAAACATGAATAACTCTATTTTTCAATCCAAAAGGAAAAGCTCCCGTTGCCATAGCTGCATGAGACAGGTAATCTTTATTATTGTTTAATAAAATATCTGATGGGAAATCACAATTTATATTGGTATGGGAATTGGTGGAGAAAGTATAATGCAAAAAACCACTATGCATTCTCAAAACATTTCTGGTAGGATTGTTCTGGCTGATATTAGCAAACTTTATATCAATGGGAACGCCCTGTACATTGGTTACAGACAAAAGCAGATTGAGATTTTTGCTTATAAAGTTGGGCGGATTGTAATTAATTCCCTCTTTAGGAACTGCTGCTTTAGCAATATCGTCAATCACTTGTGAATTTAAGAGCGATTTCATATCCCACAATGAAGGTTTCTCTTTTTTGATATCACTGGTATCCAGCAGTTTTTCCAGAGTGCTGATTCCTTTTTCATCATCATCTACCATTTCAATCCAGGATTGATACAATTTTGACTTTTGAAAATTATGGTCAGGAATTGTATAGTTATAATCAGCAATATCATTATTTACCTTATTACAATAGGTATTATCACAAAAGGAGTATCCAAGTATAGCTCCGGTCATTCCTCCTGCAGATGCTCCTGAAATAATTTCAATAACAACATTATGAAGGGGAATTTTAAGTTCTTCTGCCGAAAGCTCTTCATTACGCTTTACCTTTTCTCTGATTTTTACCTTTTCTTTTTCCCACCGCTCCAGTGTTTCAATAAGATAATCCATGACACCTGCAGTGTAAGCCCCTGCAGATACAGCTCCTGCGAGGCATAACCCTAATCTGATCGTTTTTGTTTCCATTGTTGTTAGTTTTTATAAATGTAGTCTTTTATTATAAATATTGATAGATGTTTGAACCATATATTATCAACTGCGTACAAAATATAATATGATTCGATTCAATATTAGCCTTTGAGGAATATTGAATCAGTATTTTTTACGAATTATAAAAACTAGCGTCTGGGATTGATACAAATTCATAACTTTGAGATTCTTTCATAATCTTTCAAAACATTCAAAAAACTAATAAACATTGAAGAAGACACTTAGTGTAATGCTTATCATTTTATCAGGGATACCATTATATGCACAGAATAAATATGTATTTTTTGGTTCATTTAACCGTGATAAAGAAACCGAAGGAATTTATGTTTACAAATTGGATACCATTAAGGGAAAACTTTCAAAAGTAGCCTCCGTGAAAGGGATTTTAAATCCATCATTTCTTACTTTGTCTCCCAACGGCAAATATCTGTTCGCCTGTACGGAAAGTAAAACAAAAAATGGAGGAAGGGTAAGCAGTTTTGAATTTAATCCTGAAAAAAAATCACTTACTTTCATCAATAGTCAGAAAAGCGGAGGAGAAAACCCGGTGTATCTTACAGTACATAAAAACGGAAAATGGCTGGTCAATGGAAATTATACAGAAGGAAGTGTTTCAGTTTATCCGCTTTCAGAAAACGGATTCATAGAACCGCTGGCGCAGAATTTTCAATTTTCAGAAGGAAGCATAAACCGGGACAGACAAGAGCGATCTCATATACATTCAACGGTATTTTCACCGGACTTTAAGTATATTTTTTTACCGGATTTAGGTGCAGATAAGATCAGAAGTTATAAGTTTGAAGATGATAAAAAAGAACCGTTAACGGTAGCTGAAAAATCTTTTACACAGGCCGTTTTGGGAAGTGGGCCCCGGCATTTTACCTTTCATCCCAACGGTAAATTTGCTTATTGTATAGAAGAAATGGGAGGAGCCGTAAGCGTTTATTCTTATGAGAATGGTAGATTAGACAGCATTCAGCGTATCAATACCCATCCGGATAAGATCAAAGATAATTTTGAAAGCTCGGACATTCATATTTCTCCGGACGGACGTTTTTTATACGCCTCCAATCGTGGAAGTGAAAATAATATTGCCCTATTTTCAATTCAGCATGACGGAACTTTAAAAACGGTTGCCTATGAGCCGACAAAAGGCAGGCACCCGAGAACATTTGCTCTTGACAGCACCGGAAAATTCTTAATTACAACCAATGCAGGAACAGGAACAGCATTTGTTTTCAAACGAAATTCTGAAACAGGATTATTGAAGAAAGTTGGAAAGAAAATAAAAATACCAGGCGTTTCTTCTGTAGAAATCAGCAGGTAATATAAATGCAGCTATACTTGTCTTATAATAGTGCTGAATTATTTATGAAAGATAATTATTGACAAAGCCCAATCTATAAAAAATGAAAAAGACCCTATTTATTGTACTGTATTTTATTAATACACTAATGTTTGCACAACAATTGAGTAATGAAAAAAGATCAGTCTCCTATTCTTCCCCAAAGCTGCAGGAGCAAGGACATCAGTCTGTTCAGATTGAAACAGATCGGATTTTTGATAAATTAATCAATACCAGGAGACGTTTTCATGAACATCCCGAATTGGCAGGCCAGGAAGTACAAACTCAGAAAATAATCAGGCAGTATCTGCTGGATCTGGGATTAGAAGTTGAAACAGATATCTATGGTTATGGGGTTGTAGGAATTTTGAAAGGGGCAGAAAAAGGTAGAACAATTGCCTGGAGGGCAGATATGGATGCCTTACAGAGCAGTTATCCCGATCCGGAAACCTTTAAATCGAAAGTAAAAGATGTTCAGCATGGCTGCGGTCATGATATCCATATGACTATCGGATTAGGGATAGCGGAAATTCTGGCAAAGAATAAAAAAAGATTAAAAGGAACCGTCTATTTTATATTTCAGCCTGAAGAAGAAACATTCAAAGGTGCAAAAGAAATGTTGAACAACGGCCTTCTTTCAAAAATACACCCTGATGAAATATACGGGCTGCATGTAACGCCTTTACCGGTAGGCCAGATAATGGTGAAACCCAACGAAATGTTTGCTTATCAAAAGAAGATAAGGATTCAGTTAAAGAATGAATTATCCAAGGAAAAAATAAATGAATTGACCGCAAAGCTTAAAAATTCTTTATCTCGGATAAAAGCAGGAACTAAGCCTTGGGAAATACAAAATATCGTTGATCCGGCAATAGGGTTAACAAATCCTGAAACTATTTTCAAAGATTATCTTTTTGTGGATGGCAATTTTACCACATATTCTAAGAATGATGAACTTTCTCTTGAGGCTTATCTTTATGAGACAAGTTCCGCTAATTTAGATAAAATAATTCCTGAAGTTAAAAAGATGATCATCAATAACGGGTATAAAGATCAGCTTATTTCCGTTTCTTTTATACAAGAAAACCCGACCATTATTAATAATGAGAATTTAACAAAAACTGCAGCCGGCATTCTCCGGAATATTTATGGTAAAAATGCAGTTACAGCAGATTACGGCCAGATTCCGTTTTTTAATGATGACTTTTCTTATTTTCAGCAGAAAATACCGGGCGTTTATTTTTTTCTGGGGGGCTCCAATTTTGAAAAAGGAATTATAGCCATGAATCATTCACCTAACTTTCAGGTAGATGAAGAAAGCATCAGAACAGGCGTGGGATGCTTTTCATCTCTAATTATGGAACGCCTTAAAAATTGATACTTCACAGAAACTGCATCCATTTCGAACAGGTCATAGAATAGCTTTGGAGAACCATTTATAAAATCAATAAAAGTTTTATATAAAATAAATAGACAGGTTTGTCTATTTATTGTTTATCTTTGTTTCATGAAACAGAGAGGACAAGTCGTCATTGACAAAATACTAGATACCGCTGAGCATTTGTTTTATACACAAGGGTATTGCAATACAGGCATCAATCAGATTATAGAAGAGGCAGATATCGCAAAAGCATCTTTATATAAACATTTTGAAACGAAGACTGATTTGTTGATAGCCTACATTGAGCGTGCTCATGAACGTTGGTTTAGCAGATTGGAAGCAACGGTAAATAAAGCTGAAGATCCCGGAAAGAAACTGCTGGCAGTTTTTGACTATCACATAGAACGGCAGCAGATCAGAGAATTCGGAGGATGCCCTTTTATAAAAGTCAATGATGAAGCAGGAACCAATGATCCGCGTGTTTTGGCGCAGGTACAAAAAATGAAGCTTCACAGCAAAGAATACATTAAAGCACTGGTAACAGGTTCCGCTCATAAAAAGGAGCTGACAAATGAAGAATTAACAGAAACTGTTTATACAATGCTTGAAGGAGCGATTGTTACCGCTTCGGTTTTTAAAAATTCCGGTCCCATAGAATCCGCCAAACAAATAATTCAAAAGTTTATTTAAGATGAAAGAGGTTACGAATAAATGGCTGGAGCTTTTGATTGTACTGGCAGCACCTTTACTTTCTGTAATTGATGTATTCATTATCAATGTTGCTATTCCTACCATTAAAAAAGGAGTTCATGGAACAGATGCAGAAATGCAGCTTGTGATTGCAGGATATCTTCTGGGATATGCAGCCTTTCTGATTACCGGAGGAAGGGCAGGAGACCACTTTGGCAGGAAAAAGATCTTTTTCTGGGGAATGTTTGCTTTTACGGTTACTTCATGTTTGTGCGGGCTGTCAAATTCTGCACTTCAACTCAATATTACCAGATTTTTTCAAGGATTGAGTGCCTCATTTATGGTTCCGCAGACCATAGCTTTCATCCAGGTTCTTTTCACAGATACCAAAGAACGCGCAAAAGCTTTTGGACTCTATGGAATTACCCTCGGAACAGCTGCCGCAATAGGGCAGATACTGGGAGGCTATCTGTCTGATACACATTGGATAATAGAAGGATGGAGACTCATCTTTTTTATTAACCTTCCAATTGGGATCATAACACTTTGGGCTACACATAAATACGTAACCGAAACCCAGAAACATCAGAATACAAAATTTGATTATACAGGAATCTTGATTTTAACATTAGCTTTGTTTTGCCTGATTTATCCTTTGATTCAGGGCAGAGAAGCAGGCTGGCCTTTATGGAGTTTAGGATTAATGGTGTTGTCTGTAATATTTTTTGTGTTCTTTATTTATAATCAGAAAAATAAACTCGATCGAAATGAAAACCCTTTAATTGATATAAGATTATTTCAGATAAAGGATTTTAATATCGGATTGGCAGCTGTGCTGTTCCATTTTATGCTGCATACGGCCTATCTTTTATTAAGTGCAGTGTACCTTCAGAGCGGGCTCGGAGTTTCTGCTTTGCATTGCGGCTTATATTTTATCGCTCCGGGAATCCTTTTCATTATATCTTCTGCAGTGGCATCACGGATGATCGTTACATTTGGGAAACGGGTATTACAGTTTGGAGTAGCTGTCCTGGCACTAGCATTTTATTTACAGATGGAATTGTGGAAACCGGGAATTCATACCGGGTTAATTATCGGATTGATGGCTTTATGGGGCTTTGGAAACGGCCTGGTGCTTCCTTCATTATTAAATATTGCTCTTAAAAATGTTCCTGCTCAGTATGCAGGAGCGGCAGCAGGTATTTATTCTACATTTCAACAGACGGCTTCTGCGTTGGGAGTAAGCATCATTGGCGGTATTTTTTTCTATTTTTCTGAAAAAAGCTGGCAAACTGCATATGACGCCGGAATAATAGCTATATTAGTTTGTGTTGGTTTAGTTGGGATTATGCTTTACTGGCTTCCGGACAAGAAAACGGCAAATTAAAATTAATTGATCTTAAAAAATGGAAAAATATAAAAACCTGTTTTATAAAGATATACAGTCACCGGTGGGATGTTTAAGGATTATTACTTCAGACATTGGTCTTACAGCCATTCTATGGGAAGGAGAAGATTATAAAAGAACAAAACTTGAAACACCTGTACAGCACAATGATCATCCCATATTATTATGGACAGAGAGAGAACTGAAAGAATATTTTGATCATAAAAGAACCGTTTTTGAAGTTCCCCTGGATTTCAAAGGAACCGAATTTCAGGTAAAAGTCTGGAAGGCCTTGTTGAAGATTCCTTTTGGAGTAACAAAAAGTTATGGAGACCTTGCCCGGATTCTCGGTGACATAAAGGCAGTTAGAGCAGTAGGAGGAGCATTAAATAAAAATCCGATTTCCATCATTGTTCCCTGCCACAGAGTTGTGGGTACCACAGGAAAACTTGTAGGGTTTGCAGGAGGACTGGAAAATAAATCTATTTTACTTGATCTGGAGCGGGGCTTTACAATACCTGCTTTATTTTAATCCGAAATTGAATGATATGAAAAACAGAAGTTCTATAACAGAAGCAAAAACATTCAGTAAAGAAAATTTTCAGGAATTATGTGAGCATCTGGCCAGTCATGATCCGGATCTGAGAATAATTCTGGATCAACACGGATATCCTCCCATGTGGACGAGGGAAAATACATTTGAAACAATTGTTCATATTATTCTGGAACAACAGGTTTCGCTGGCATCAGCTCTTGCAGCATTACATAAATTGAAAGAAAAAACAAATCCTATCACTCCGAAGGCTATTCTTAAACTTAGTGATGAAGAAATGAGAGGTTGTTATGTCAGCCGGCAAAAAACTGCTTATATAAGAGGGCTGGCAGAAGCTATTATACATAATCATATTGATCTTGAAAGCCTTCCGGGGCTGTCAGATGATGAGGTTCGTAAAATTCTCGTAAGTTTAAAAGGAGTCGGAAACTGGACGGTAGATGTATATTTGATGTTTACCCTTCAGAGAACAGATATATTTCCTGTTGGAGATCTGGCAGCCGTTAATGCATTAAAACGCCTTAAGAAGCTTCCGCCTTCCGTAACAAAAGAAGAAATTCTCAGCATAAGTGAACAATGGAAACCCTTTCGTTCCATTGCTTCCATGATACTGTGGCACTATTACCTTTCCAATACTGCAAAAAAGAATAGTTAATAACAAGAATGAAACTAAAAAGAAGTTGCCTGAAAGAATAATCTTGGTTTACAGGTGAATCTTAAAAAAACAAATAGCAAGACCAACTGCGTTTCAGAATATATCTTTGAGACAACTTTTACTTTATTTATTCTACTACAATACTTTCAATTCCCTTCTGCAAAGCTGTTTCCTGAATTACAGGTACAGACAATCCTTCGGCACGAACAACCGAAATGTCCATCATTCCCAAAAATCCCAATGTCTGTTTAAGATAAGGAACTACAAAATCATAAGCCTGTCTTTCTCCTTCAGAATAGACTCCGCCGCTTGAAAAAGCAAGATATACTTTTTTGTTTTTGATCATCCCTTCAGGACCGTTTTCACTATAACGGAAAGTTACCCCCGCTCTTGCAACATGATCGAGCCAAGATTTCAACGTAGAAGTAATGCTGAAGTTGTAGAGAGGAGCTTCAATGATGATAATATCGGCTTCTTGCAGCTCTGCAATCACAGTATCAGAAAGAGCTATAGATTCCAACTGTTCAGAAGTACGGTGTTCCGCAGGAGTAAAAAATGCGTTAATATGGCTTTCTTCCAGATGAGGAAAAAGAGGGTTGGCCAGATCTCTTCTTTTAAAAACACTATCCGGATATTTGGCTGAAATTTTTTCTACCACTGCGTTTCCCAGCTTTTTACTTACTGAAGCTTCACTTCTTGGGCTTGAAATAATATGAAGTACTTGTTTCATTTTTTTATTTATTTAAAATTAACTGTTCAAAATTATTTATATTTACTAATAAAAAGATAGTAGTTACCAAAAGGTTAGTAATAACTTTCAGGTTAGTAGTTAAATAAAACCAATTAAAATGGAAGAAGAAAAAATAGTGTATTCAAGGCCGCAGTGCAGTACTCATCTCTCTGCTACAGAAGATGCTTTGTATGTTCTTGGCGGCCGATGGACCATAAGAGTAATGATTGCGATTTTAGGCGGGCATACACGTTTCAATGAGTTGCAGCGAACCATCAGCGGAATTTCAGCAAGGGTATTATCCAGCGAATTAAAGAAACTGGAGATGAATCATCTGATAGAAAGAACAGTCCTTATCGATCAGAAGCCGGTATTGGTAGAATATATTCCTACAGAATACAGCCAGTCATTAAAAGATGTAATATCAGCCTTGGCAGAATGGGGGGTAAAACATAAAAAGAAGATTACTGCTCAATAAGACCGAACTTGATTTTTGATGTCAGAATCGGAAAAAATTTTAATGCTTTAGAATCTGCAACAACTATGAAAAATGAAGCGTTTTTTTGTGGTATTTATTATGTTGCATGATTCCTTATACTTTACTTAATTTTACTCAAATTAATAATGGAAAGATGATCATATGCGAAGACTTATTATTTTCTCATAGTGCCAAGCTGGAAAAATATAACGCCGGAGATTATATTTTTCAGGAAGGAACAGCTGCTAAATATTACTTCCAGATAAAATATGGAACAGTAAAGCTGAATACTTTTCTGGAAGATGGAAAAGAATTCGTTCACGGGCTTCCTTTTGATGGGCATTGCATTGGTGAAAGCTATTTATTTACCTGCCATAATTATGCTGTGAATGCTATTGCTGTTACCCATTGCGAAATTATTAAGATTCCGAAGAATGAATTTTTACAAATTCTGCTGGAAAAGCCTGCATTAATGCTGGAATTGAACAAGTATACCGCAGACAGACTTCATTTCCGGTATATGATTTCCAGTTTTCTCGCCATTTCCGATCCTATCATAAAGCTGCAGAAGCTGTTTGATCATCTCAAAAAATATTTCGGATTTGAAGAAGCCCATTCTTTTCTGATTCCTTATACCAGACAGCAAATAGCATCCTTAACCGGGCTACGGGTAGAAACCGTAATCCGATATGTCAAGAAAATGCATGAGCAAAAACTAGTGAAAATTGACAATACTAAAATCTATTATTAATTGTTCAGATTAAAGAATGTTTCTTATTTAAGGATTAAAACAGGCTGATGGGTATTTTGGTAAATCCCTTCAGAGATACTTCTGCTTGCCAGATAATAAAGGAAACTGTGTCTGCCCGGCAATGCAATAATCAGATCAGCATTATTTGAAGAAGCAAAAGTCAGAATTCCGTTGATAATGTCCTCATCATAAGAATAATGAATGCTGCTTGGGACCTCTGTTAGATGCTGATGAATGTATTCTTCCAGTTCTCTTTTTTTATCCTCATCAATATCATTCTTTTTGGTGTTAATATTTAAAAATAACAACTGTACATCTTGTTTGTGAATAATATATTTGTGATGGAAAAGCCTTTCCAGTCTTTTAATTCCTTTGATGTCACAAGGAATAAATATGTTCTTAATAGTACTGTAACGATAGCTGTTAGGAATAATTAAAGTCTTAACAGGGCTTGTTCTTGCAATACTGATAATATTATCCGAAACAAAACTTTCAGTAGTGGAAGTAGAATCATCACTTCCTAAAATGATAAGTTCAACAGAAGGCTGATTTTTTATCAGCTCATTGATGCTTCTGGTAAGCGCCCAGTCACTTAATACCCTTGAAACTTTGATATCCGGAGCTTTTTCCGTGATGATATCGCTTAGGTGATCAAATAACTGTTCCGTTCTATGCAATAAATCATTGACACTTTCTTCATTAACAAATGAATGGCCTTCTGCAATATGCAGATAATCAAATTCAGATTCTCCTGCTATTTTTAAAAGAATGATTTGTTGATATTCATATTGTTTTGCCCAGTCTGCAGCGGTTCTTGCAGCATTTTCTGTAGTTGATGTAAAATCAATAGGTACAAGGATTGTTTTCATAGCATATTCAAATTTAGATTCTGATTATTCCAGATTAGCGGTCATTTTTTTTACCAGAAGCAGGGCTTTCCTGATTTCATCTTCATGAAGGTCACCTGCCGCTTTTTTATAAAGTTCCAAAGCCCATGGATAGATGGTTTCTACAATGTGTTGTCCTTTTACAGTAAGAAAGATCTGCCTATTTCTTTTATCGGTTTTATCGGCTATCCGTTCCACCAGATCCCTTTTTACAAGACTGTTGATGAGGTAGGTAATGCTTGATTTGTCTTTGCTTACTTTATTCCCGATTTCCTGCTGATTGATCCCGTTATTACGTGACAAAAGTCCTAAAATCTCAATTAGTTCAAATGATAAATCAGAATCATACTCACTTACAGCAGTCTGGATCTTCTGTCTCAAACGGCTTTTCATTTCACTCATAGCCAGGCCTAGTTCTAAAGCGAGTTCTGAAATATTCTTTTCTTTAACAGGCATACTTTAACAGGTAATAATTACACTCAATAAAATTGAAATCCAAAAGGTTTGATCGCTTAACCTTACCTAACAAATATACAAAAAATTAGTTTTAATTAAAACTAATTAATGCTAAAATCATACTACTCAATAATATATATTCTACTCATTATACAATGGACAAGCTATGGAAATCACAATTACATAAAATTAAGAAACAGATAACATTCATTTCATTTTCCCGGGGGATGTAATTCATATTTTAGTGAAAAATTTTAAATTAAAAAAACATTTATGAATTACTTTCGATTTCCTTTATTTCGGTTTTTCCCGATTGTATGTCTTTTTACCTTATTATCATGCAGAACAGATCAGAATTTAGCAGATGGAGAACCGCTTAACAAACAGGAGAGCGCATATAGAACTGCCATTCCTAATATTAAAGTTCTTGCTTATAATACATTTTTATTACGTGATATCAATGTGGCTTCCACTACACAATGGTCTCAACAAGCAAGGGCGGAGAAATTAGGCGAAGCTCCTTTTCTGAAAAACTATGATGTTTTGCTGCTTCAGGAATGCTTTGATAATACGGCTGCTAATAAGCTGCGCCAAAAACTTCTTGCTACTTTCCCATACCAGACACCAGTGTTGGGACAGACCAAAAACGGCTGGGATAATACCTGGGGCGACTGGCGGGAAATCACTTCCGGAGGATTTGAAAACGGGGGAGTGATGATTGCAAGTAAATATCCCATAGAAAGAATGGATCAGTATATATTTCCTGCAGGATGCTCTTTTGATGCCTTATCTCTGAAGGGGTTCGTATATGTCAGAATACTAAAAGAGGGAAAAAGAGTTCATTTTATATCAGTACATACACAATCTACGCAGCCGTCTTGTAATGGAAAAGAAGTGGAAATCCGTGAACAGCAGCTGGGGATAATGAAATCTTTTATTGACGGGTTGAAAATTTCTGCAGATGAAATGGTAATGTATGGTGGCGATTTCAATATTATAAAAGACAGTCCTGAATATCCTAAAATGCTTCAGAAACTTAATGTTAATGCTCCTTTATACAAAGGACTGCCATATTCCTGGGATACAAAAACCAATACGATGGCTGCATATCATTATCCGTATCCAGCCAATCCAAGAGAATATCTGGATTATATCCTTGTGTCTAATGACCATCTTGTACCTTCATCCTGGCAGAATATTGCATTTGATCCTGTATCTTCAAACCTGATGACCTATACGAATTTAACAGGTGATAAATATTACTGGACAGATTATTCAGATCATTATCCTGTTGAAGGGAATATTTATTCAGATCAGAATACACCTGCACAGAGTTTGAAATTCAGAAAATATGATCGTATTTCACTCAAATCAGTATCCACAGGCAAATATGTTACTATGAACCTTTCAAAACCTGATGACTGGTTAACGGTCTCTGCTACACAGCCGGAGGCGAAAACATGGTTCAATATCGTGAATATTGGTGATAATGATAATTATTTTGATTTAAAAGAAGGACTCGTAAGAGTAGAAAGCAGCGAGCTGATCAATAACTTCTGGTACTGGGAAACCTTGAACAGCGGAAGCTATTATTACTTTCCAAAATTTGGAAAATCTCTTAAAAATCTGAGAATTCAAATGGTAAAGAAAAAGACCGGGAATACTTCTGCAAGCATTGAAGATGGTGATATTGTTGCTTTCAAAGATAAAACAACAATCGGAAATTCTTATTATCTTCAGGTGTACAATAAATCCGGAACTGATTGGGTTTATCTGAACGGAACAAGTGTAACGGCTGATGTACAATTTGAGGTAAAAATAAATAATACAAGTCCTCAGCCTTATTAGAAATAACTAAATATAAGTACATATCAAAATCGACTATCTGGAAATAGTCGATTTTGCATTTGAGAGGTTTGTTATCCGAATCTATAATATCAGAAAACAGTTTTATTGCATAAAAAAGCAGAGGTTAATTCTCTGCTTTTTCTTTTTTTACGGTCTGATTCATAATAAGGATAATTCCCAGGAGAAATACCGCAATAATCAGATACCGCCAGGAAAGACCTTTTTGATCCGTTACAGTTCCGCTTACAGAAATAATAAAACTGGTAATAGAAGTAATCACATACACCAATCCGCCCATCAGCCCGCCGGCAGTTCCTGCATTTTTTGGGAAATACAACATACTTGTAGTAAAGAATGAAGTAAATAAAATCCCCGAACAGATATGAATGAAAAAGGCAAAAGGGATCATGATAAAAAGACTCTCTGCAAAATAGCTGGTGATAATTAAAGCAGCAATCAGGATCAATTGAAGAAGGATAGGCTGTAAGATTCTGGGCTTAAAATCCAGTGTGAGCCTTCGTTTCCCGATAAAACCGCCAATCATCCAGGAAAAGCCTAAGATCAGCGTACAATATCCTATTACAACCGGGGTAAAATGGAATGTATTTTCAATGATAAAAGGCCCTGTAATATTGAATAGCATCACAATAGAATAGCTCAGTCCTAAAATGAAGATTCCCAGCATGAAAATTCTGTTTTTAAGCATCATTTTATACAAACTTATATTTTCAGAAAGATCAAGTTTCTTTTTCTGTGGAAGGCTCTCGCCACTGAAAAACCATTCAAATAAGAATAAAAACCCGGCATAAAAGGCTAAGAAATAAAAATTAGCATGCCAGTTAAAAAGCTTTTCAAGATATCCGCCAAGGAAAGGGGCTAGAATAGGGCCGCAGGACCACACAATGGTAAAATAACTGAGATAATGCTTTACTTTTTCCGCATCATAAATATCTACAAAAATAGCACGGGTAGCCACCACAAGTACGGAAACGGCTGCGCCCTGAAGGATACGAAGCAGACATATTAATAAAATACTGTTGGTCATCGTAATCAGGATACTGCTTACTACCAAAAGAAATAAAGCCAGTAATTTGGGACGGTAGCGGCCGATGCTGTCCAGAATTCCGCCTACAAATAACTGAGAAATTCCATAACTCAGAAGATAAGAGGTTAAAGTGATCTGGATATCTTTTTCAGAAACCATCATTCCTTTCGCCATAGAAGGAAATGACGGCAAATAAATATCTGTGACAAATCCGGAAAGCGGGATAGACACAAACGCCATAATGGTTATTAATCTGATGCGCTGCTCAGATGCTGCTCTCAACATATTCGTTCTTTTTTACCATGCAAAAATAGTGTAAGAAATATTTAAACCTGTTTTAAAAGACAAAGTAAAAATTACAAAATTCAAATATTTAAATAGCGTTTTTAAATTTTAATGGGGAAGTCTGCGCATGCTTTTTAAAGAAATTATTAAAATGCGAAGGCTGATCGAACCCTAAAGTATATCCTATCTGTGCAATATCCCAATTGGTATATTTCAATAGGTTTTTTGATTCTTCAAACATCCTTTCCTTGATGATCTGTGTGGTGGTAAGGTCTGTTACTGATTTTACTGATGAATTCAAATGATTAACATGTACATTCAGATGGCGGGCAAAATCAGCTGGCGTTTTTAATGCCAACGGATAAGCAGGTGAGTCCAGAGGGAACTGTTTATTGAGCAGTTCATCAAATAATTTATATAACCGGACATTAGCAGGAAGTTCATTAGGATGAATATCTTCTACACGGTTTTCGAGTGCAAGATGAAGAACAGATGCGAGATGGCTTTTAATACTGCTGCAGCGAAACGGATAAGTGGAATGATTCAGCTTATGCATTTGCTTAAAATACAACATCGCCAGCTGTGTCTGTTCTTCAGTCAGAAAAACAATAGGCTTGCTCCATTCCTTAAATAATGAGGTTTTTCTGAAAGGATTGAATTCAGGACTCCCATTGAAAAACTCCTGGTTAAATAAGCAGAAATACCCTTCCTGATCACCGTCACACTCCCAGGAATAAGGAATGTTGGGGGATGGGAAAAAAAGAACCGGGCGGTCAATATACAACTGATGAGCCCCATACTGAAACGTTCCTTTTCCGACAATGAAGCTCACTTTGTAATAGTCACGGCGGTTGTAAGGGCTTTTAAAACCACAGTATTTTCGTGTGGAAATATTAAAATGTGATTTTCCTGTCTCAAAATCATCAGAATCAAACATATTGAGCTGATCTTCCCGGAGTTTTCTGTAATAATCTTCTATGGTTTCCAGCTGGTCACTCATGATCTTTAAATTATAAAAATCAAAGATAGGTAAATCTTTTATATTAAGATCTATCTGGTTGGTTTTGAATGTTCGGCTGTGAAATTTGTCAGCTGGAGATTAATTCTTACTGATCTGCATTTCCAAAAGGTAGGAAGGCAGCAGGAATGGTCCTGCTTGAGCATCGGAAATAGTTGTGAAGCCGGTTTCTTTTAAAAACTCAAGAAGCGGATCATGAGCCAGCATATTGATCCATATTACGTCTGTAAAGCTTATGGCTGCTCTGCATTTTTTCCATAACGATTGTCTTGTTTCAGGTGAATCAAATTCAGGCAGAATCACAAAACTGATTTCTGTAGCTCTTTTTCCATCAGATATTCCGGAATGCACAGAGCCGCTTTTGATAATGCTGTATCCTACAGGTTTTTGATCAGCATATGTCATAATAAGCTGATTGGAAAGATCATTAAGATCATTGATCATCTTTCTCGGATCTATTTCGTTTTGGTATCTTTTGATGTCTTCCTCAGAAACAAAGTCTTTATGAAGACTGAGAACTGAAGAGTCAATGATGGCTATAAGATCAGAAATTCCCTCTTCAGAACCTACTGTAAATTTTGAAATGATATCCATGGGGCTTTTTTTTTATTCAAAATTAGAAGATTAAACTATTCAAAATGGATACAGTTTGTTGAAATATAATCGGTACAGAGGAGGAATTTCATAAATTTGTTCAGTACAGTTGAGTGTATTATGGGGAAAACTTATAAGTATGAAATTTTTACAGCTGCCATTGAAGAGCAGATTCGAAAGGGGATTATAAAGGCAAAGACCAGACTTCCGTCGGTTCGTGATATTAAAGAAAGATACAGGCTGAGTACAAGTTCCGTGCAGAGCGGCTATGAATATCTTATGATGAAAGGTTTGGTTGAAAGCAGTCCAAGGTCAGGATATTTCGCAGCAGATATTCAGGTAGAAAATATCCCTGAGATAAAAGCTGATCTTCCGCCGGTAGTAAGAGATGAGGTATTCATGAAAAATATGGTGCTGACCTCCAGAAGAAGTTCAGAGTTCAGTTCCTTTCATCATGCTGTTCCGGGAGATCTGCTTATCCCGCAAAAGCTTATCCTCAGAACTATGCAGGAAGTGATTCGTGAAAAAGGAGCTTCATTACTCAGGTATTATCCGTCCAATGGTTTGGAAGCACTAAGAAGAAGCATTGCTGATCAGATGGCGGTTTACGGCTCTGTCTTTAATCCGGATGAACTGATTATTACTGATGGCGCTTTGCAGGCTCTTACCATTGCATTGAAATCCGTGACGAAAACCGGCGATGTGATTGCGGTTGACAGTCCATGCGTGTTTTCCGTACTGGAAGTTATCAGTCATCTCGGTCTTAAAGTGATTGAGATTCCCATTCATTACAGAAATGGTTTTGATACAGAATATTTTCAGAAAGCCTGTACAGAAAATGACATCCGCGCTCTTGTCACCACGCCTAACTTTCATAATCCTACAGGAATCTTGATGAGTGATGAGGTGAAAAAGGAAATCCTGGAAATTGCAGAAAAGCATCAGCTGTGTATTATTGAAAACGATATCTATTCAGATTTGTATTTTGGAGACAGGCGGCCGCAGAATATTCAGAGCTTTGATAAAAAAGGGCTGGTGATGACTTATTCTTCATTCTCAAAGACTCTTGCCCCGGGAATTCGTCTGGGCTGGCTGTATGCAGGAAAATTCTACTCTAAATCAGAAAGAGCAAAGTTTGCCTTAGGCCGTTCGGTTGCTCCCGTTTATCAGGAACTGATGCTGAAGCTTTTAGAAGGAAGCAGCTATGAAAGGCATCTTCGCACATTCCGTAAAAAACTGAACCTGCAGGCTGATCAGGTATTAGAGGTTTTGAGGAACTCTTTTCCTGAAGGTTCTTATTTTCACAGACCTGAAGGCGGGTACAGCATCTGGGGGCAGCTGCCGGAACCTATCAATATGCATCGGTTTTATCAATATTGTGAAGAGCAGCGGGTTTTATTTACTCCGGGAGATACTTTTTCTTTCACAGACAGGTATCACCATCATTTCCGGATCGTCTTTGCAGAAAGGATTACTTCTGAAAGCTTTATCTTATTGGAAAATGCAGGGAAGCAGGCGAAGGAATTGCTTCTTTAAAATATGTTGTTTGTTTTAATTTACTACGTATTTCAGATTCTTCATTGTATCAATTTCCAGCTGTGGGATATCATTAATGATTTTGAATTCAAATCCGTTAATCCATTTTTCCTGAGTAAGGTTAATATCTTCTCCGCTGATAATGTGCTTCTGAAAAAAATAAGAGATATCTCTGCCCAGGTATTTTTGAGCCAGATCGAGAAAAAGTTCATCTGTAAACTTTACTTTCTTTTCCGTAGAGATTTTTAATAACTCTCGCATCAAGTCATCTAAAGATCTTTTATAATCGGTTTTTAACATGATCTGGTTATCCAGCCAGAAAGCAAAAATAGCCCCCCTTCTGTACGGAACTTTTTCTACGTCACGGCTTTTCCAGAAATCGTCTTTTATTTTATAGTTAGGAATATTTTTCTGTGGGTTTTTCCAATGGTTTTTGATGACTTCTTCGTTGAATAAACTTAGCCACTCATCCGAAGATATATCTTTTATCCGAAGTCTGTTTTTATAAGTATAGTAATCCGTAAAACCTTCACTGAACCAGTAATTCAGTTCTTCATACTTATTTTGAATTTTATTACCGATCCACTCATGCATCAGTTCATGATGAAGAAGATAGAGATAGGTATTTTTGTTATTAAAGGGATTATTGGTCCCCTGAATCATAAATGCATTTTTAATGGCAGAACCTGTTGTACTATAACCCTTGTATAGGCTGTCTTTTTGGGAAACAGTTGGAGTCATAGTTACAGTAAAGTAATCCTGTTCATAGTCTTTCCAGAAGTCTCTTTGAGATTGTACCGCCTTTTTTAGATTTGAAAATAGAAAATCATCTGTAAAGCCATTATTCCAGTTGTCTCTTAATGCAAGATAAACCGGTTTGTTGTGAATGGTAAAACTATAAAACCTGTAATCTCCCCCAATAAATAATGAATTGTAGAACCCTTCCCATAAAGTTGTCTTGATTTTCTGTGCCCGGGCCTGAGTAGCAAAGTTATTATGAAATCTGAACTCTGGCGGGAAACCTATCCATTCAATATTGAATTCGAATTCCCTGTCTTCCGGAATTTGAGTAAATGTTCTAGGTACTATAAACAGATTTTTGCCCAAAACATGAAAGAAGGTTTTATTGATTCTTGGGCGATTAAATATTCTATAATTCGGATCTATAAAATCTTGTTTTATATGGTAAATAAGAGTGACTTTTTCACCCTTTTTCATATGTACTTTTATTTTATTATTTTCCGGCTGGGAATCAAATGTAATGCCTGGGTTTTCCTCCTTTAGCAGAATTAGATTTTTGAAAAGATCTTTCTCTCCCCAATTTTCATTGGCATAATAAAAGGAAATAGTATCTGAAGGACTTTTAAGAGTATAATCTGCCTGAACCTTTAATCCGTTTTGTCCGAGATCTTTGTTATAAAAAATTTTGTAGCTGATTTTGTCCTGAGAGAATAGGTAGTAGGGAAATAAGATAATTAAAAGAAGGCTTTGCTTAAACATTGATTATTGAGTTTAAATCAAATTTAACCAAAAACATTAGAAAAACAAGTGAACCTTAGTTAATCTACCATAAAATACATATAAAGAGCTTTGCAACACAAAATCACATGGCGGGTTTCCTGTAATAATTTGATTTTGTTTTAAAATTTAAATTGAATTTGAGAAACCTTCACAAAATTTAATTAAATCTCATAATTTTTTTCAGCACAATTAGGCTGGAATCACCATAAAACCTATATTTGCAGCCTAAATTTTTAAATAAATGAAAGAACTAATTGAAAAAATCAACGCGGAATTTGAAGCGTTCTCAACTGAGGCAAACCAACAAGCGGAAAAAGGAAACAAAGCAGCTGGTACAAGAGCTCGTAAAGCAGCTTTAGAACTAAGCAAATTGTTCAAAGAATTCAGAAAAGTTTCTGTAGAAGAAGCTAAGAAATAATTCTCCTTTAGCCGGCTTTTTGTAGCCGGTTTTTTTATACCGGAATTTTGAAGTGATATCCACAATAGAAAGAAAAAACAGAGATCGTACTGTTTTTGAAGGAGAACAGGCTTTTATAACCGGAAAATAGGAATTTAATGAATTATAAGATATGAAGGATCGTCAGGCTGACGGTCTTTTTTATTTATAGATCCACCAGATTTCACCCATATTGTTTCTTAATGATATGAAATATTGAGAATCTCTTTATATAAAAGCTTTTTTAAGGATAAATCTTTTATCATTTCCCCAATTTCCTTTATCTTTAAACAATCAATATATATTATGAGGATAAATAGATTTTTTGCAGTGCCTGCAGTTATGCTGGCTGCCCAGTTTTCATGGGCTCAGATAAAGGTTGACCCTAAAGAAAGGCTTGACCCTATCGTAAAAAGTTTTGTAGATGAAGTAAACAGCAATTCTCAGCTGGAAAATATGGCGTACGAGCTGCTGGATGGTATCGGACCTCGTCTTGTAGGTACCCCTGAAATGCTTGCGGCTAATGAATGGAGTGCCGGTAAGCTTCGTTCCTGGGGGGTAGATGCGAATCTTCAACAGTTCGGAACCTGGAAAGGGTGGCAGAGAGGAACCACTCATGTAGATATGACTCATCCAAGAGTGAAATCCTTATCAGCAACACAGCTGGCATGGAGCCCGGCAACGAAAAAAGCTATCGAAGCAGAAGTGATTATTCTTCCTAAGGTTTCTTCAAAAGCAGAATTTGACAAATGGCTTCCCACTGTAAAAGGAAAAATAGTACTGATGGCGCAGTATCAGAAAATAGGACGTTCTGATGAACAGATCAAAGAATTTGCAACGCCAGAACTGTATGAAAAGCTTAAAGCTGAGAAAGAAAAGGCTGCCAAAGATTTTACCGCGTATGTAAAGAATATCGGATATGATAACAACACACTTCCGGAAGCTTTAGAAAAGGCAGGGGCGGCAGGAATTGCCATCTCAAACTGGACGGGAATTATGGGAGCTAACAGAATATTCGGAGCAAAAACCTCAAAAATTCCGATGATCGATATCGATGTGGAAGATTATGGAATGCTTTACAGAATGGCGGAAAAAGGAGCTCAGCCAAAAATTAAGGTTGATACCCAGTCAAAAATACTTCCTGAAGCTAAAAGTTTCAATACAATCGGAATGATCAAAGGAAAGGAAAAACCGGAGGAATATGTAATTCTTTCTGCCCACCTGGATTCATGGGACGGAGCACAAGGAGCTACAGATAACGGAACCGGAACTCTTACTATGCTTGAAACAATGCGAATTCTTAAGAAATATTATCCGAATAATAAAAGAACCATTATCATAGGGCTTTGGGGAAGTGAAGAACAGGGATTAAATGGTTCAAGAGGTTTTGTAGCAGATAATCCTCAGATCATTAAAGGAGTACAGGCAGCATTCAATCAGGATAATGGGACCGGACGTGTTGTGAGCATCAGCGGACAAGGATTTGTAAATGCTTACGATTATATTGGGAAATGGCTTGACGGAGTTCCAAAAGCGGTAAAAACCCACATTAAGACAGATTTTCCAGGAATGCCGGGAGGAGGCGGATCTGACCACGCTTCATTTGTTGCAGCAGGGGTTCCCGGGTTTTCCTTAAGTTCTCTGAACTGGGGATATTTCGGATATACATGGCATACCACAAAAGATACGTATGACAAAATCGTTTTTGATGAGGTGAAGAATAATGTGATCTTAACAGCAGCTTTGGCTTATATGGCTTCTGAAGATCCGGAGTTTACGAACAGAGAAAAGAGAGTAATGCCTCAGGATGATAAAGGTGAAACGGTGAAATGGCCGGAAGTTAAGGAGCCTAGAAGGAGTTCTAAGGATTATAAATAGAAAGACTGGATATCCGAGGGAAAATTTTATGAACTCAAATTTGATTGTGTTTTTAAAATACCCTGAAACTTATAAAAAGGCTGTACAGATTATTGTGCAGCCTTTGTTTTTTGCGTGTAAAGAAGGTTTCTTATTTCCTGAATTTTATGTTCTTTTACAATATAGGTCTTGCAGATTTTATTATTCAGATACATGCTGAAATTCATTTGAGTACCTTCTGCTTCCCAGGTATGATTAGGTGGAGGGATAAAATCTGTAAAAACCGGAAAAAGGTTGGCCAGGCATAAAATATTCCTTAAGAATGATTTTATAAAACCAGGCTGATTTCCATGATCATCAAGAATTGTAAGCTTGAAAATTTTCTTACCTAAAGTTGTTCCAAAATACCATTCACAAAATGTACCTAATATAATCACACAAGGAATGGAAAGAACGATGCTTATAAAGACCGGTTGATGAAATATGAATACAAAGGCCATGAAAAAAGGGCTCGTATCAATCACTTTAGCAAAAAGGCGCTCTCTTTCATTCCCTTTATGAGTTGGGTGATAAGGAAATTCGTATTCGAACTCATTGTAAATTCTGTTTCCAAATTCATCAAATTGCCGGGTTGGCCTGCGAATAATTCTTCTGTCTTTAAGTTCTGATATTTTCAATGGAGTTTCTGTAGTTTTTAATTTTTTCAATGACTCAAAAATAAAAATAAAAGTTCAATACAACACGTCAAGTTCTGTCGTACCGCGTGAATACATTTGCATCAGTAAAATTTATAAAAGAATATTTTACCATTTAAATTAAACCAAAAAAACAAAATTTTATGATTTACGCAAATGCTTTTTTCACATCGGGTAATAGTTATCCTAATGAGGATATTGTACAGCTGATAGACAACTACACTCATGAGGCTGTTGTTTATAAGAAAATTGGGACTGCTGTTGACGATGGGGTTATATACCGAAAAAAGGATAATGATTTTTATGAAAGACAATGGTCAGGATATATCAATGTATTGTGGTGGAATATCCGGGAAGCGGGGATATCCGCATCAGCGGCTGCAGAGCGTATTAACAAAGCTCTTGCTTTAGGATATAATACATTCTTTGATGAAATGTCTATTGAGATTGATGGAACACTTTATCTGCAGAATAATCAAAAGGTCTTGTCAAATAAGTGTACAATAAAGCAGAAGAGACCCAAAGCAGAAATTTTCAACTGTGAGCAAAAAGAAAATATTTCTATCAAAGGATTCATTTTAAAAGGAGAAGAAATAGATTATGACGGCAGCCCCAGCTCCAGAAATGTAGGGGTTCTTTGTCCTCGAGCAAAAAATCTTACTATTGAGAAAAACCTATTTGAAAACTTTACTTATTCTGCGGTATCAGGGTTGTATGAAATAGAATATTTAAACTTTAGATTCAATAAGGTTAAAAATTTATTTAATCAGAGCTGGGCAGCACAAGGGTACAAAAAAGATAATATGGGTATTGTAGTAGGAGGAAAAAATATTACCATTTCTAAAAACTATTTTGAAAATTCATCACAAGGTATTTATATTACTGAAAATTCCAATTTTATCAGCATTTCGGATAATGATATTGCCAATACCATTCTGGAGCACGGAATGTACCTTGATTCCGGTATCTCAAATCTTACTGTGATAGGTAACAGAGTAAGGAATACTCTTAAAATAGGGATCAAGCTTCAAAACAGTGATAAATCAGGCTATATAAGCAATAATATTGTGATCTCTAATAATATTGTTGAAAATACAGGGGTTGGTGGAGATGGTATTTTGATCAATAATACAACAGTGGGAACTCCGCAGCTTTATGCAAAAAATGTAGTTGTTTCCGGAAATGTGGTGAGGAATGCAGGTCAGCACGGAATTAATATAAGGTTTGTAGATCTGGGTGTAGTTTCCAATAATGTCATCAATGATGTAAGTTATGCAGGGATTTATATTTCTGATACAAAAGGAGTTGAAGTTTGTAACAACAATATTAAAACAACTCAGGAGAATGGAATTATGATTGAAGCCTTCAATTATTTATTATCAGTAAATTGTAATACTATTGAAAATCCGGGAATGAGAGACTCAGGTCTGGAGGATCTGTTAACGGGAATTACCTTACGCGGAACAAAAAATAAGGAGATTTCATTAAGATACAATAAAATGGTAGGAAGCGGAAGCGCTATGAGATATGGTATTTTTGTTGAATTCGTAGAGCCGAAAGGACCTGATTTTGAACGCCAGTCTTTTCAGGATACCTATGAAATTATTGGAAATATGGTACTGAACGCATATCGGAAAGAATACAGATTTTTAGATGTAACTAAAGTACTTAGATCGTTTCGCGATAATTATATGGATTTATCCAGCTTTCCTCCTGTAGAACAATTCTAAAAATAAAGTTGTTTAAACTTAACCTCAAAGTCACAAAATCACAAAAGGTTTTTATTTTTGAATCACTTTAGTCCACTTTAGAAAGTTTAGAGAAATACCATACATTTAAGTTCACATAAGATGAAAATCAAAGATTTAGTGTACTTCTTGTACACAAAGTATATAACTTAAATAACTTAAATAACTTTAGTATTTAAAATACTTTTGTGCATTTTGTGGTTTAGTAAAAAAGTTAAACAGACTTAATATTAAGAACAAAAGACTGTCCCAATGACAGTCTTTTGTTTTTTAAATTTATCTTTATTTTTCAATTTAAGAAAGGTAAAGTGTCAGCTCTGAAAGTTTTGAAATAGAAGGCTGGTACTCACTTTCAGTTAATTTTCCAAAACCATATGTACAGAAAACGAAAGGCAGATTATTAGAAATTGCAGCATTATAATCGGTTTGTGTATCTCCTATGTAGAGGGAGTTTTCAATGCTTAAATGATTCCTTTCCATAAGAAGGTGTATATTTTCAGATTTTGGTTTTTGGGTACGTCCGTGGGATTCAAAATCAACAAACAGATCGTTAAACTGATAATATTCTAAAAACGATTCAATATAACCTTTCTGGCAGTTGCTTACAATAAACAAAGAGTGGGTATTAGAAAGACTTCTCAAAGTATTTTCTACACCTTCATATAAAATTCCGCCCTGTATACGCAGCACTTTATTCTCTTCGGCTACAATTTCAGAAAGAAGCTCCTGTGCCTGCAGATCTGAAATACCCGGAATAATATCTTTTATAATATCATGAGCCAGCAGCCCCATGTATTGGTTCATATCTTCAGGTTTCAATTCTTTTTTAATCAATTGATGTTTGCCCAATACCTTATTCCATATGTTGATGATCGTTGCCCTGGAATCCCATAAGGTGCCATCCAGATCAAAAATTAAATTTTTTGTACTCAAAATGTAATATTTTTATGTTTAAAAGCATTAGAGGATCATACTCAGTTGTATTCTTTTTCTGGCTTCATCTACCTCTGTAACTTTCACCCTTACATGCTGGTGAAGTTTTACTACTTCGTTTACATCAGAAACAAAGCCGTCTTTCAGTTGTGAGATATGAACGAGCCCGCTTTCCTTGATTCCAAGATCTACAAAGCATCCAAAAGCTGTAATATTATTAACAATCCCAGGGAGAATCATCCCTGCTTTTAAATCTTTAATACTTTTGACATTAGGATCAAATTCGAATACTTTGGCTGCTTTCCTGGGATCCAGTCCCGGTTTTTCAAGCTCTTTTAAGATGTCTTTAATTCCTAAGATCCCGATTTCCTCAGTGGTATAGCTTTCAGGTTTCACCGAAGCTATTTTCTCTTTGTTAGCAATCAGTTCATTGGTTTTAATCCCCAAATCTTTAGCCATTTTTTCTATAATGCCATAGGCTTCAGGATGTACTGCAGAATTATCCAATGGATTTTTAGCGTTTGCAATTCGTACAAAGGCTGCAGCCTGTTGAAAAGCTTTTTCACCAAGTCTTGGCACTTTTTTCAGCTGTTTTCTGTCTTCAAATGCTCCATTTTCAGTACGGTAATTAACAATGTTCTCTGCCATTTTTTCACCAATTCCGGAAACATAGCTTAATAATGATTTACTGGCTGTATTTAAATTAATTCCTACTGAATTTACACATTTCATCACGGTAGAATCCAGCTCATTTTTTAATTGAGTCTGATCCACATCATGCTGATATTGTCCTACGCCGATAGATTTCGGATCAATCTTTACCAGTTCAGCCAGCGGATCAGAAAGTCTCCTTCCGATCGAAACCGCACCACGCACAGTTACGTCATATGTTGGGAATTCATCTCTTGCTATTTTACTGGCAGAGTAAACCGAAGCACCCGCCTCAGATACTACGAAAACCTGCAATGGTTTATCAAAAGCAATCTTTTTAATAAAGAATTCTGTTTCACGGCTTGCTGTTCCGTTTCCAATGGAAATTGCCTCAATATTATAGGCGTTTACCATAGAACGGATTTTCTTCATTGCCATTCCGCTTTCATTTTGTGGAGCGTGAGGGTAGAGGGTTTCATTATGAAGCAGATCTCCTTTTTCATCCAAACATACTACTTTACAGCCGCTTCTGTAACCCGGATCAATGGCGAGAATTCTTTTTTCTCCCAAAGGCGGGGCAAGAAGAAGCTGGCTTAAATTTTCCGAAAAGATCTCAATAGCCTTCTGATCCGCCTTTTCTTTTGCTTCCTGCAGCGCTTCATTGGAGATGGCTGGTTCCAGAAGTCTTTTATAGCTGTCTTTTATAGCCAAAGCAATCTGCTCCGAACTTTCATTATTGGATTTGATAATGGCTTTTTCAATAAAATCAATCGCTTCATCTTTATCAATTCCGATGTTGGTTTTCACAAAACCTTCTGATTCCGCTCTTAGCATAGCCAAGAGCCTGTGGGAAGGAGTTCTGTTGAGATTTTCCTCCCATTCGAAATATTGCGAAAACTTCTGAGCGTCTTCCTCGTCTTTTTTAGCCTTTACCACCTTGGAAGTAACTACAGCTTTACGTTGAAATAATCTACGGAGGTTTTTACGGACATACATATTTTCATTGATCCATTCAGCCATAATATCTCTGGCTCCCTGCAGTGCTTCTTCTTCAGAGTTAACTTCATTGTTGAGGTATTTAGATGCCAGAAACTGTATGTCGTTGTTTTTCTGGCTCATGATGATCCTGGCTAAAGGTTCTAATCCTTTTTCCTTGGCAGCATCTGCTCTGGTTTTTTTACGCTTTTTAAAAGGTAAATATAAATCTTCCAGCTCCTGAATATCAAAGCTTTCTTTTATTCTTTGCTGAAGCTCAGGTGTTAAAGCATTTTGCTCTTCTATAGATTTTAAAATGGATTCTTTTCTTTTGACAATCTCCTCAAATTGTTTACTGAGCTTTGCAATTTGTTCGATCTGTGTTTCATCCAGATTTCCGGTTTTATCCTTTCGGTAACGGGAAATAAAAGGAATGGTGCAGTCTTCTGCTAGTAATTGTAAGGTATTGTTGATGCTCTTTTCAGAAATATTGAGCTGCTTCTGTATAAATTCTACGGTCGTCATTGTTCTGTTTTCGGAAAGCTAAAATAAGGTTTTTAAAAGAAAAAAGGCGAGTTGCCCCGCCTTGAATGTTTTCACAACGGATAAACGACTCTGAATTTGCCATATAATGCTGTGATTAATCACGAAGATAATAATTTTTGAAAGAGATAAACAGTTGAAAAGAAAAACTCTCTTATTGTCCTGTTAGATTATTGGAATAGAGACAGTATGGAATCTCAGTCAGGTACCACACAAGGGAAGTGTTAACTAGAAATCAGAATACTCAACAGCTATCGGAATACTAAGGATATACTGGCTCATTTTATGATGGTAGAGGAGAGCCTGCACTGTTTCGTAACAAAATAAGATCACTGCTGATGGATTATACTAAATTTCTTGTCGGCCAATGATACCTATATTTTGCCGTACAAGAAATTAAGGAGGTATTATCTATCTATTTTAGGCCTGCTCAGTGCTTTTGAAACAAAAAATCAAAAAACCTTCGGATGATTTTCAAAGGTTTTTTTGTTTAAATGAGTAATCCTGGAGATTTAGGAGAAGATTTAAGAGAACAAAATAATAATATTCGGAAGGGAAAAACCCCTGAAGGTAATTCAAAACCTCAAAAAAATAAAAATAATGAAAACGATAACGATAACGACAGAGTTAAAGGTATTGGTTTATAGTTTGATTGCTGTTTTTTTCTGCTTTAGCTGTTCAAAACCAAAGCAGGTATATACTGAACCGATTTTTGCAACTTTTTTTAGTGAACTTAGTAATGAGAGTGCCGAAAAATTTTATAACTCTTATTATAAAGATAAGCCCAAAGACTATAAAGAAGGATATATTCAAGTACTAAAAGAGTTTAAAAAATATAATTGTGAATTTATTATTACAGATTATAACTCCTATAAAAAAGAAAAGCCTGATTTAGATGGTATGACTGAAGGTGTTTATATTTTGGAGAACAAAAATCTAAAAGATCCGTTTTTCATTAAAATTGAAAATAATAGAGTACAATATTTACTTTCAATAGGCAAAGGTAAAGAAGATATTGTTGGTTGGCTTTAAAACTATTTAGCTATTTGATTAATGTAAAAAAAGAATTAATATTCACCAAAAAATACTAGCTTCTATTATTAATGAAATAAATAATACTAAAACAGGCAATCTATATGATTGCCTGTTTTATTTTCCAGGAATATCAATTTGGTTAGAAGCATCAGAGTGGCATAGGGGAGCTCTTTCATACAAACAAATGTCAACATTAAATAATGCTCCTGAAACACAATTTAATCTTCTTATTCAGGAAAATATTCTGAGGGATACCAAATAAATATTACTTTTAGCCAAAGTGAAAAAGCTATGATTCTGACCTTTTTTGATTGCTTTTCGATGAACTGATCATATTAATCCGGACAGGTTCTTGT
Source organism: Chryseobacterium sp. Tr-659 (assembly GCF_011752975.1). Lineage (GTDB taxonomy): Bacteria > Bacteroidota > Bacteroidia > Flavobacteriales > Weeksellaceae > Chryseobacterium. Next base: position 218,206 of record NZ_VWWP01000002.1, read on the forward strand.
GCTTATGCAATACCAGCCAAAAGTAGCTCCCGAATCTTGTGAAGTATACATTTTAAGACATCTATTGGTAAGATCATATACCAACATTCCTTCTATAAAGTTGGCAGGAGGAATATTTACCGGATTTCCTGAGGCGTTAAAGGCCACACGGTTAACAACAAAACCTTTGGTTCTGGCTTCCATAACGAGCCAGGCCCCGTTTCTTGATGCAGGCCAGTTGTCCTGAATCTGCTGATTGTTGTTCCTTAATAAAGAACTGAACCCTACTTTACTGATCAATGCCGAATTTCCGCTTGTAGCCGGGGCTCCTGGTTTATAGCAGCCTGAAGAGCACTGGGATATTGCCACTTTAACTCCTTCGGAAGGAAGGCTATAGCACCCTGTCGTTAAATTATGGCAATACGCATAATAGGTTCCGGATGAAGTCACCTGGCTCGGGTTAGCTACTTTGGTAGAAGAACTTGGATTGCTGGAAACAGAATGCCATTCTAAAGTGGTTCCTGAGACACAGGTACTGGTTACCAGATTGGATAGATTGACAAAAAGATCAGGACAGGTATTATTTACTGTTGTTGCTGAAACAGCTGGAGAAGGATATGGTGTATTGGTGACTTCGAATACATTAATAACCAATCTGAAATTTCTGGCCTGCTCACAATTAAAATAGGAAGCAGCCTGAATTGTTCCTGAAAAGCTTATAGTTGTTTTGTTGGTCACCTCAAAATCATAAATAATCTGATTGTTATCATCACTCCCTCCTACAAAAGTATTGCTTCCCGTAACGCCTCCCAGATTATAGTTGTTGAAAAACATAGATCTTTTGTCGCCTGAACCTGTAGTTGCGTACATATTTACATAAACTCTATACGTTTTCGTTGCGCTAAGCCCCGAAACACTTCTTTTCCAGAAAACCCCCACGGGTGTATCATACCAGGTTTCAAAACCTCTGCTCGAAGTATTATCTTCATAAGTAGTCCCTCCTGTATTATTATTACATCCGGAAGGAGAAGTAGACTGTGGCCCTGGTTGGGGACTATGAGCGCTCCACCCGTTGGTCACCGCTTTATAAGTCTTTGTAGTACAGGTATCTGAAACTAAAGAATAATGCTCTGCATTTAAAGGATTAGCATTTAATAATTTCTCGCTTTTCACGGGTTCTGTAAGGGAATTTTCATTCAGTAACACGGAATATTTAGAATAATCTTTTCCATGTATAGAATTAAAAACTAATAGAAGTGTAAGACACTTCAAAAAATATATTTTCATCACTTGTATTTTTATGTAGCCTCTTAAAGATTGTTTTTTAGTAGTTAAATTTCTATTAATATATAATTCGTGAAAATCTACTCAATGCATCCTGAAATTATTCAGTATTACGTATAGGAAACCATTGTGTTCGAAAAGAGAGCTGTATGAAGATATTGTTTCTTTAAACTGTAGGCTTATGAACACTTCAGCTAAAGCGGGAAAAGCTTTATTCAATAATCTTTATCATAAATCCAAATTCAGGATCAACTCTATTATCATTATTCATGATTAGCTATAGGAGCAGATTTTATTACAAACCAGTATATTTTTTAGAAGTATATTTTTTTAATAATATTCTTTATTGTGTTTAAAATAAATGATTTTTATGCAAAAATAATTTATTTTTTAAATTAAACAAATTGTATTAATTGATGTAAAAAATAAAATAATTAATGATAAATTAGTGTAAAAAAAGTATATATATTGAAATGGGAATAATATTGTTAATTAATTGAAAATTATATTTTGTTAATTATTTATTAATGATTTGATAATTTTTAATGAATTAATCTGAGTTCGGGATATAGGAATGAAAATTGGAATTAAAAGTCATAATTTTTGAAAGCAACCCACAATAAAAAAGAAGATTTTTCATTTCTTGATATATGATAAGATGCCGGAAAAGAGGTTTCTCTATTTTTGTTCCGGAAAACGATAAGAAAAATTTTGATAAACTTTTAAAACAATTCAATAATATGAAAAAATTTAGTGTAATTGCATTAGTAGGAGTAGGATTGCTTTTAGCATCATGTAATAAAGAAAAATCTGCAGATTCTGCGGCAACAGCTCAGGAGCAGACCGTAGCTGAGAGCAAAGGTGAAGTATTAGCCGTAGATGCAGCAACTTCAGTAGTAAACTGGAAAGCGTTCCATAAAGGAGGTATGGCTCCTCGTTGGGGAACACTTACTGTAAAGTCAGGAGATATCAGTGTTGAAGGAGGTCAGGTTTCTGCCGGAAACTTTGTAATTGATATGAATTCTATTAAAGTAGACCCTGCTTCAGTAACAGAAAAAGATAAAAAGCCTGCAGAACTTGAAACTCACCTGAAAAGTGCGGATTTCTTTGATGCAGCGAAAAACCCTACTTCGGATTTCAAGATTACCGGTGTTACAGATTTAAAAGAAGCACCAAAAGATGCTTTTGCAGGTGCTAATAAAACAGTAAGCGGAAACCTTACCTTATCAGGAAAAACAATGAATGTTACTTTCCCTGCGAAAGTGGAGGTAGCAGAAAATTCAGCAGCTATTCAGGCTAAATTTACAGTAAACAGAGCAGATTGGGGACTTAAATTCGGTACTTCGGAAGCAGATCCTGCAGAATGGATGATCAGTAAAGATATTGAGATTGCGATTGACGTAAAAGCTAAAAAATAATTTTTAGGATAATCAATAAATTATAGGCTGCTTTCTTTGGGAAGCAGCTTTTTTTTGAAAGAAAGTTTTTAACAGAAGGAAACGTTACAATCATTAAGAGTCTCTTTAAATTTCTAAATTTGATTTTTTGTGTACCATTCAGGTTTTGATTTCAATCATATTGTTTAAGGATTTTTTTGATGAATAGAGACAATGTACTGATGACATGTTTTTCTAACGCCAAGCTTTCATTTTTCAAACTGCTGATGGTAAGGGAGCAAAGAATAGAATCAACGAAGTTGATTCCTCGAAGCGTTAGTATGAACATATTACTTATCAGCGACAGCGTTGCATCACTTTGCCTCCTTATAATAAAGCGGAATTATCCATATACTTTGCGTTTAATCTTTTCATCAAAAGATAATTCCAAGTATGATCTATGATAATCTACTGATGACGTTTTTGTTTAACGCAAAGTTTTCATTTTTGAAACTGTTGATTTGTGAGGGAGCAAAGGATTGAATCAACTTTGTTGATTCGTCGAAGCGTGCGGATAAACATACTGCTTCATCAGCGACAAAGTCGCATCACTTTGCCTCCTTATAATAAAGCGGAATTATCCATAGACTTTGCGTTTATCTTTTTAATGCAAAAATCAGATGCATATTTTAGGTTTTCAAAAAATAGTGAAAACTGTGTTTTGTGTTGAAATTAAAAATAAATACATTAAGGATCATAAAATAAGAATCCCGTATTAACGGGATTCTTATTTCGGATATTAACATTTATTTTATCTCTACAGGAACTGAGATTTTATCCCAATCCATCGAGAATCCGTTACTGTTTATTTTATACACTAAAGCTTCCTGTGTTGCGGGTAAAGCTTTTGTTTTTACATCCACACGTAAAGCATCTTTAGCTTCTTCGTATTTATAAGCACCCCATTGTTTAGGTTCTTTGTTAAAAATTGCAGTCCAGGTTCCGCTTTCTTTAGGAATTAAGAAAAAGCTGTATTTACCTGCAGGCAGTTTTTTACCCTGAACGGTAATGTCTTTATTCGTTTCAAAAGTAGTTGCTTCATTGGCACCCGCACGCCAAACTTTATTGTAAGCTTCTAAACCGCCCCATATGGTACGTCCTTTAACAGAAGGACTGCTATAGGCAATGGTAATGGTTGCATCTTTAATTTTTCCTGTTGCAGTAGCAGGAGGGCTGGCAGGTTTTTTAGCCTCCTGTGCAAAGGCGTTCACTGAAAGTGTCATAGCAGCGAAAAGTACAGTAACAGATTTAATCATTGTTTTCATACTATTTTTTATTTGTTTGTTCTTGGTTTACGAATTTACTGCTTTCGGCTTATAAAACAATAGACCAATTGCTGAAAATATAATTACTGCCGCTGCACCGATTACATTAAGCCAAAGGAAAGAAACGATATCGAACTGATAAACGGCAATAACAGCGATTTCTGATACAATTGCAGCAATAAATACATTGGTGCCTTCAATCTTTTTATAATAAAATGCGACAAGAAAAATCCCCAATATCGGGCCATAGAAGAGAGAGCCTAATACATTTACCGCTTCAATAAGGGAACCCATCTGCGTTGCAAACATGGCTACACCAATTGAGAAAATACCCCAGGCTAAAGTGTGCAGGCGGCTATACTTCAATTCGGTTTCCTGATCAGGAATATCTTTTTTAAATATCAGATGAACATCTTTTAATGAGCAGGCAGCAAGGGAATTCAGCGCAGCAGAAATAGAGCCCCAGCTGGCCAGAAAAATAACGGCAAACAGTAAACCGATCATTCCTACAGGCAGGGTGTTTTTTACGAAATACAGAAAAATGTAATTGGTATCTGTTTTCTCTGCATTATAATTTGAGTGATTGATGGCTTCTTCCACTTTGCCGTGAAGTGTCTTGACCTGGGTTTGTGTATTTTTAAAATCCTGAATTGTTTTTTGGAGTTGAGGAGAATTAGTTTCTTTCAACTTTAGAATTTCTTTCGATTCTGCATTAAATTTGAGTTGTAGATCCTGATGCTCTTTTTCAAAAACCGCAGCCTGTTCAGGTTGTACATCCTTTAAATGCTGATAAGACCTTTCGTTAAAATAAATAGGAGCTGGTTTTAGGGAAAAGAATGCAAAAAGTAAAGCTCCGATGAGGAGAATCGCAAACTGCATCGGAATTTTAACCAACCCGTTCAGCAGCAAGCCCATTTTTGCATTGGTATTGTCTTTCGCAGTAATATACCTTCCCACTTGGCTCTGATCAGTACCAAAGTAAGAAAGTGCCAGAAAAAAACCGCCAATCAGCCCGCTCCAGATATTGTACTTATCCTTCCAATCGAATTCTGTGGTGATTACATTCAGCTTTCCGGATTTCCCTGCCAGATAAAGCGCATCTGTAAAACCAATTCCATTCGGCATATTCTCAATAAGCAGATACCCTGCAAAGGCCATGGTTCCCAGAATAATGAGAAACTGTAATTTTTGGGTATGGGCGATTGCTTTTGCACCGCCAACATAGGTGTAAATCAATAGAATTCCTCCCGTTAAAATATTCGTTAAATAAATATTCCAGTTTAAAACGCTTGATAGGATGATACTTGGTGCATAAATGCTGATTCCTGTTGATAAACCTCGGGAAAAAAGGAATAGGAGGGAAGTGAGTACCCTTGTTTTTTTATCAAAACGGTTTTCTAAATATTCATAGGCGGTATAAACATTTAAGCGCTGAAAAATCGGGATGAAAGTGATACAGATCACAATCATTGCCAATGGCAGACCAAAGTAGTACTGAACGAAACGCATGCCGTCTGTATACGCCTGGCCCGGTGCTGAAAGAAAGGTAATAGCACTTGCCTGAGTTGCCATGATGCCTATAAGCACAATGTACCAGGGCATTTTATTATCTGCTTTCAGGTAAGATTCGTTGCTTTTTTGTCCACGACCGATGAATACGCCGTAAACAACCACTGCAACAAGTGTAAAAATAAGAACTGTCCAATCTATAGTACTCATGCCCAGAATTTAGTAAACAAATAATAAAATACAATCTGGCATATTAGTGCAACCGCTAATAATATATACCAGATATTCCAATTTTTAAGTGGCTTGTTCATCAGTTTTTCTGTGCAGATAAAAAGTTTAAAAATAAACGTGCCGCGCCAACATTTCCTGCAGGCAGCTGTCTGAAAAATGCTAACGGGGTATAAATAAAATTACCCTTCCCGTATTGGGCGTATAAAGTAGAGCCCTGAAGAGGTTCTTCACCCGTATCGTGCATTTCAAAAAGCGGTTCATACTTCGAATCCCATTGAGCCGGGAAATAGGCACCACGTTCCTGCACCCAGCCGTTAAAATCAGCCGGGGTAATTTTGTTCGGAAAGTTGAGCAATTTATGATTTGGATTTAAAAACGTAACCGCAGCATTTTCTTCGGTAACCCGCTTATTGGCAATGCTGAAATTGTACATTCCCAATTGATCAACGGTGGTATCCTGGTTGGTATTATACTGCATCACCAGATTACCTCCGCCTTTTACATAAGACCATAAAAAAGGCATCCAGCGGCCCAGTTTCTTCTCAGTGTTATTGGCACGTACACCAAGTACGATGGCATCATATTGCGATAGCTTGTTTTGGCTGCCGTTTCCATCTGTGTTTCCATAGAAATCTCCGTCTTTCAGTATATCTACCTGAATGCCTGAAATGCGCAGGAATTCAGGGATGAAATCGCCCGCACCTTCTATATAACCAACTTTTTTAACCTTAGCCTGAATATCACCTTTCATTACGGTTGCCGTTGCAGGTTCAAAATATTGTAAAGAGGGGAGATGCGGATATTGAATTAATACTTGTTTTTTATTGTAAGTGATTCCATCTGTAACAAAATTGGCATCCAGCTGCAAACGGGATGAGTTTATGGCAGCCAGTTTATTTTTTGGAATCACGTAATCGATGGTACTGTCTTTCCCATTGATCGAACTGATGTTAGTACTTCCTAATTTCTCTCCTTTATACATCAGATTGAGACTCCCGTTTCGGAACTGTTTATCTGAATTAACTTTCACATTTAAACTCAAATGTAAGTCTTCATTTTCTTTGACTACATAAAGAGGTTGTGTAAATTTCAGTTCCAATGCCGGAACAATGCGTAAAGCTTCCACCACATCACCACGCACAGGGTCTAATTTCTTGAAAGATAAAGGAAGGTTAACCTGAAATTTTTCTGAACCGATTTTTAGATCAAGCAAAACATTCAGTGGCGATTCTGCCTCAGGCAAACCGACTAAAGTTTCATCGGGAACAGAGAATGTAGCGGCGTTTGTGGGTGGTTTTGCCAGCCAGTAAGGTTCCGTAAGTGCTGCATCAGCAGGAATTTGAATATCATGCTGAAGGGTAATTAAAGAATCTTTTGATAGCTTTTTATTAAAATTTTCTGACTGTTCTAACCATTTTACATTCTCTAAAACAACAGGGTCGGAAGCTCTTGAGATCAGGTTTAACCTGAAATTGTAATGATCCCCGGCAACAGCTTCAGCCTGATTAGTAACCACCTCGCCCATAAACCCGGCACAGCTTAAAATAATGTTGTCAAGAGATTGAAGTTTATCCCTTTTTAAGTCTGCATCCTTCAGCGCTATCACCTTTTTTCGTAAAGCAAGCAAAGCAGGAAGGCTAAGGTCAGGATTATTGAAATTGAAAGCGGAAATAATTTTATCTAATGATTGGTCAATGTCTGCATTTCCTTGCGAAGTCCAGGATTTAACTACTCCGTCAAAAAGAGTAGCTTTTGCAGGTTCACCGCTAACGTTGGTAAAATATTCGGTTCTGATGCCGGCTACAGACTGTGTTCCCGCACCCTGGCTTTTATGTAAACTTCTGCTTAATCCTGCCAGTTCACCATAACCCATTCCCAATTGCGGATCATATTGACCAACGGTAACTTTCAGTTGATTGTCAGCTGTGGTATTGACTGCGCCAAAGCGGAAAGTATTCCACAATATACGTTTGGGCTGCCAAGCATTAACATATTTTAATTGATCCGGAAAAGCATTTTTATCGCCTGCCAGCTTAAATGCTTTTTCCGCAACCACAGCCGAAGCCGCATGTTGTCCATGACCTGCCGCAGCAGTAGGAGGGAAACGGCAAATGATAATATCTGGACGGAATTTACGGATGACCCAAACAACATCCGCTGTAATGCTGTCCGCATTCCATTGTTTAAAAGTATCGGTAGTGTTTTTAGAAAATCCGAAATCAATAGCCCGTGTAAAAAACTGTTGGGCGCCGTCTAATTTTCTTGCCTCTAAAAGCTCATGTGTTCTGATTAAACCTAATGCAGGACCTTGCTCGGTGCCTAATAAATTCTGACCGCCATCACCTCTGGTTAAAGACAAATAACCCGTTTCTACATTCTGGTCGTTGATTAACCAGGAGAGTAATCCTGTATTCTCGTCATCCGGATGAGCCGCAAGGTATAAAACCTTAGGCAGGTGTTTAAGAGTTTTGAGTTCGCGGTAAATTTCAGATGATTTTGAAGGCCGGACCTGTTGGGCCGAACAAAAAACCGTGTAAAAACCAAGGATAGATACAGTGATTACTTTTTTGAACATGTGAATTTGCTTTGCGGGACAAATATAAGTAAATCATCTTTCTTTCAGCCTTAAAAGAATCAGACTGTGAATTTATTAAAAAACCATCTTATTTTTTATTAAAACACGAATTTGATGATATTCTTATTCTCGCAGATTAAGTAGATCTTTTTATCCACAAGAATTATGAAATCTTTTGGAAATTGTAGAATCAGACATAATAGGTTTTTAATAGACATATGATAGAGTGTCTATAAAATCAGCGTGATCTGCAAACTCAGTGAGAGAAAAATATATCCATGAAATTTGTGGAACCTGCAGGAAATTATTTTAATCATAAACCCAAGGTTTGATACTCATGTATCCATTTTATCAGAGAAGATGTAAGCAGGTTCTTATGTTTTTCTAATTGTATTTCGTGTGAGATAGATATAATTAAACATGCAAAATGTGGCTGCGGCCCCGAAAGTATGCCATAAAAAGTGCGTTCCAAAACTCAACCAGTCCCATTTATCAATGATGCGGAAAGTGAGGGCAAGAGCAAAAGACAATAAAGCAAAACCTACCCATTTGCCGGCTTTCCATTGGGTATAGATTAAATAGCTTACTACCGAAAAAAGAACAAACGAAGCCATGATTGCATAATTTATGTTGATAAAGAGAGATGGGTTATCTCTCAGCATCCAGCTTCTTAACCCCACCATAAGAATCAGATAGACCAAAACCATTACAACAGCATAATACCATCTGGTGCGCTGAGCTATAAAATAAAATCCGGCAGACAAGCACAGCAGCATAATGGGCATCCAATCCATCATGATAAATACCGGCCATTGTCTGAATGAATGGTAAACAGTTCCCCCAATGGCCCCAATATATAATAAAACCAAACAATAGGTTAAAAATGGATATTTTTTAAAATCACCCTTCATTTTAAGGGTCCAAAAAATGGCTATGGCTAAGAATAAGAGAGCAGTTATGGCATTCAATGGCTCAGGGAAAAACTGAGCCATATCTGTTTCTTTATATAACATGCCTCCGTCCGGAGGTAGTAGGTTTATGGGCATTGTCTTTTTTATATAGGTTCATAGTAAGGCTGTAGAACGCAAATTGCAGACATAGGCCATTTTTATAAATATAGAAAAATTATAACATTATATAGTTGGATGTGCTTGATTATATATTATAAAAATGTTAATTCTATTCATTGTATTCATCAAAATCATTGCTTACAAAAACATATATTACTTTTCACTTGGATTTCATGAACGGTATTTTAGCAAATTTCAGCTGGTTCTAAGGGATTGTTGTTGGCTTTTATTTTAATACATTTTTAACCTCCACAACCTCAAAGTTCTCATTGTTTTCTAAAAAATGCTTTAAGATAGGAATGTGTCCCTGCCCGAAAATTAAAATAACATATTTGTCTGAAGGTTCAACCTGATCGATAATATTTGAATAAATAGCAAGATTTCTTAAATACCAATCTGATACATATTCTGCTCCTGCAAAGTTTTTACCTGCGCCAACCTTTGCTATATATTTCAGATAGATTGATAAATTCCTTTTTAATTCTTCGGGTCTGTTGATGTATTGCAAAACTTCAGTGATGGTACCGTTTTTCAGTTTGTTGTCAAAATCTCTGATCATTGCTTTGGCATGAACCTGTAAATCGTTCAGTAAATAAAGCTGATTGTTTTCTTTGGCAGTCGCAGCCATTAAACTATCGTGTGTCATTCCGTAGAATTTGTCTATACAGTTTACACGATTCAATTTTAATTTTTTAGCTAACCTAAAACCCATTTGTTCTCTTTCTGAAACTGTCATTTTATAACGATCTGTTACATATAAGCTGTATAAACTGTCGGTAGTACGCTGCTTGTCAATTGGTCTTTCAATCATTACTTTAGTAGCTTTTGTTTGAGACAGGACATTCGTTAAGTCTTCCAGTTCACTTTGTCGCTTTGCGCTTAAAAAATCGTCTACTTTTAACTCAAACTGATCGGTATGCGGGGTTTCAAAATGAATAGTTCCGATTAATAGAATTTTGGTTTTCTGAGTCTGTCCGGATACGATAACCCCAAAAGTTAAAGCAAAAAGTAATGCTGTTATTTTCATATTTTTAATTCTGTTTTCATTGTTAAATAGTTTCTGCGGTATAAGAACCGTAAACGTCTTGTCGCTGCATGACGTTGGGGGGCTAAAGATGCGAGTTTTTTTGATGAGGTACAAGTTTTTATGTACAGTTCATAAACAATTAAAAAGCACAACTTTAAAAAGTGATACTTTTGTTAGTACAGATACCTGATTCCGGTTTCTTAAAGTTTCTAGTTTTCTTTTACAGATGTGCTTTTAATTCAATTTACTTATTAAATTTGCTTAACTAATGATTAATCTGCATCAATGGATCTACAACAGCTCAAATACTTTCTGGCATTGGCAAAGGAGCTTCATTTCTGGAATACATCCGCAAAAATGAATATTACGCAATCTGCTTTGAGCCGGAACATTCAGTCTTTAGAGAGTGAACTGGGGGTTCAGTTGTTTTATCGTGATAAGCGAAATGTAAAACTTACCCCCGCAGGTCAGTTTTTGCAGGAAAAATGGGGCGAAGAACTGAGCCAGATGGAGGCTTTTCATCAGTTGGCCCGGCAAATTCATTTAGGGGAATCCGGAACGATAAGAATTGCACATCCCGATTCTATATCATCTTCAGTGTTACCCGATTTTGTAAAAAAGGTTTCAGCTGCTTTTCCAACACTTAATCTGGAACTGTTTCAGCTGACCAATGAGATTCAGGAGGATTATCTTAAAAATTATAAGATAGATCTGGCATTTTCCCGTGATATTAATACCTATTCGGGAATTCATGAAAAGAAATTAGGCCAGGAAAATCTTTCTTTAGTAGTTCCTGAAAATCATTATTTTAAAACCCTGTCTGATATTTCTTCGGAAACATTGAAAGAGCAAAAATTTCTTTTAACCACCGGGGACGACGGGAGCAGTTACAATTTGTTAGTTCAGCAGGTTCTCCATTTTTACAACATAAGTCTTGATTCTTATATCCGCTGTGAGTTTGGATCTACCATTATTTCACTGATTAAAAAAGGATTAGGTATTTCAATTCTGCCGCATTCTTATCATCTTCACGAAAATACAGGAATCCGATTTATCCCTCTGCCTTTTGTTACTGATTTGTACATCCAATGGCGGAAAGACGACCCTAATCCGATTCTTAAAAATATTCTGGAATTAATTTAACACCATTTCTATGTGCGGAATTCCGTCTTCATCGTAAGGATCACCTACTTCTTTAAAGCCCAGGGAATTGTAAAATTTCAACAGGTACAATTGGGCACTGATGCGAATTCTTGATTCTTTAAGAATATCCTGACAGCCTTTGATGGAATGTTCCATCAGCTGTTTTCCCAATCCCAGTCCTCTATACGCTGTACCGATCACAACACGGCCAATGGAAGCATCTTCATAGGTTAAGCCATGCGGAACAATTCGGGTATATCCCGCCAGATTTCCATCCACGAAACACATCAGGTGATGGCATTTTAAATCTTTATCATCAATATCCTGATACACACAGTTTTGTTCTATAATAAATATTTCGCTTCTTAGTTTTAATATATTATAGAGTTCGATCGTGGACAGTTCTTCGAATGATTTTATAATAAATTCAATTTTCATTGTGTTGCTTTTTAAATCCAGTTTCATCATAATATCGGTCTGCTTTTCGTTTCCAAGCATAAAAATATGTTGATCAAATTCTTTAAATCCATTTTTCCTGTAAAAGCTGATTGCCCGTAAATTGTTTTCCCAAACGCCCAGCCACACGTAATCTGCATTTTTTTCTGTGGCAATGGCAATCGCTTTGTCATAAAGAGCCTGTCCTGCTTTCTTTCCGTGAAACTCTTTAGAAACATATATCCTTTCAATTTCAAGGGCATTATCCCCTTGCATTTCTGTTTGGGATGAACCGGTGTTGAGTTTTAAATATCCAATGACTTTATCATCAAGTCTGGCAAAGTAGAATTCAGAGTTTCTGTCATTGAGTTCGGCATGAAGTTTTTCTGCTGTAAAACTTGTTTCAAGATATTGCGTCATACTTTCTGCTGTATTATCTTCAGAGAAGGTTTCAAAGAACGTTTTTTTACTGATCTCCTGTAATTCTGCGATATCGTTTTCTGTAATTTTTGTTATGATTATTTCCATTTCTATACGGTCCATTCGTAGTTCAACCAATCTTTATTTTCTTTTGCTCCAAGGCGTTCATAGAAGTTTTGCCCGGACTTGTTCCAGGGAGCAACGGTCCATTTTATCTGGGAGCAATTGTTTTTTACTGCCTCCGTTTTCAAAGCGTTCATCAGCTGTTCCCCAATTTTATGACCCCGGTATTTTTCTTCTACATAAAGCTCTTTCATATATATGGCAGGCCTGTTTTGTGCCGTGTAGGGAAGAAAATAATAGACCAGCATTCCTGCTATCTGATCTTCATCTTCTGCAACCCAACAATAAAAGTCGGGTGGACTTTTTCTAAAACCGGCTTCTTTCACAATTTCAGGGGTAATTTCAAAACTGTCAATGTAATTTTCGAAAACCGCCAGTTGCTCCATCAAAATCCAAAGTTTTTCACTGTCTGATTCTATTGCTTTTCTAATGATAATATTTGTATTCAAATCAATCCATTTATTGCCGCAAAATTAGCGTGTAGAATAATGCAGAAAAATGCTATTTTTTAATTATTTGATCTGTTTTTTGCATTAAAAAGATAAACGCAAAGCTCATGAATAATTCCGCTTTATTTTAAATGAGCAAAGTGATGCGGCTTTGCCGCTGATGAAGCGGTATGTTTATCCGTATGCTTCGATGAATCAACGAAGTGGATTCTATCCTTTGCTTCCTTACAAATCAGTAGTTTCAAAAATGAAAACATTGCGTTAAACAAAAACGTCATCAGTACATTATCATAGATCATACTTGGAATTATCTTTTGATGAAAAGATTAAACGCAAAGTCTATGGATAATTCCGCTTTATTATAAGGAGGCAAAGTGATACGACTTTGTCGCTGATGAAGCAGTATGTTTATCCGTATGCTTCGATGAATCAACGAAGTGGATTCTATCCTTTGCTCCCTCACAAATCAACAGTTTCAAAAATGAAAACTTTGCGTTAAACAAAAACGTCATCAGTACATTATCATAGATCATACTTGGAATTATCTTTTGATGAAAAGATTAAACGCAAAGTCTATGGATAATTCCGCTTTATTATAAGGAGGCAAAGTGAGGCGACTTTGTCGCTGATGAAGCCGTATGTTTATCCTTACGCTTCGACGAATCAACAAAGTGGATTCTATCCTTTGCTCCCTTACAAATCATCAGTTTCAAAAATGAAAACTTTGCGTTAAACAAAAACGTCATCAAAACATTATCATACATCATAATTGGAATTCATTTTTGATGAAAAGATTAAACGCAAAGTCTATGGATAATTCCGCTTTATTATAAGGAGGCAAAGTGATGCGACTTTGTCGCTGATGAAGCAGTATGTTTATCCTTACGCTTCGACGAATTAACAAAGTTGATTATATCCTTTGCTTCCTTACAAATCATCAGTTTCAAAAATGAAAACTTTGCGTTAAACAAGAACGTCATCAAAACATTATCATAGATGATACTTGGAATTATTTTTTGATGAAAAGATTAAACGCAAAGTCTATGGATAATTCTGCTTTATTATAAGGAGGCAAAGTGAGGCGACTTTGTCGCTGATGAAGCAGTATGTTTATCCGTATGCTTCGACGAATTAACAAAGTTGATTATATCCTTTGCTCCCTTACAAATCAACAGTTTCAAAAATGAAAACTTTGTGTTAAACAAAAACGTTATCAAAACATTAATCATCTGTATCAGCAACGCTCAACCTTCTTATCCTGAATGAGTCTCAGCCATTCTCTTTTCTCTTTTTCTTTGAAGAATCAGGTGTGCTGCATCCAGCATTTTAACGGTATGAATATAAGGCATCACGATATTCCTTTCCGGGAGATTTTCATAGACACCCATGGAAAAATAGACGATTCCGGATATAAAATAATCAAATTCTTTGAGCGTGTATGCTCTGAATGCTTGTTTGAAAACCAGCAGCGGATTCCGGTATTCCTTTTCCGAAAGCAAACCAAGAAGCCACGGGGAAATCTTTTCCGGCTGTCTATCTACAGTCCATTTTCTTTCCTTTAGCATCATGAGATATCCTGCACGGATCAACGACCTCATCGACTGATGAAACTGGAAGATCACCGCCGGATCTTCATGGATCCAGCTATTTCTCTTTACTGCATAGTTCACTAAGTTGCTGAGCATTTCTTTAGAATCATCCAGTTCATTGAAGTGGAAGAAAGTTTCCATCAGCTGTAGCCCGGAGTGCTTGTTGTTTGCCCAAAAGCGGGTGTCGAAATGTGTTTTTATCTTTTTCATTGTTCGTATTTTTAGAATGCATGAAACCATCAACCTACCGATGTATGCTGAGTTGTATGGTAAATGATGAATAGAAATAAAATCTGTATTCCCGTGAAAGCCCTGAAGCCGCAATGGATTGTACACTCCATTGTATCGTATCATGATACTTTATGTGGTGAAGCGGCTTAGAAAAAGATAATTGTAGAAAAAGCAGAACAGCATGAAAATAAAAACGGCATGAGACTCTACAATATCCGTCATTGAGGCACTGGTATACCTTGCACACAGATAAGAGAGCCCACGCCTAGGTCGTGAGCTTCCTGCTTATCGTCTTGCGTGTCTAAAAATTACCAGTTTTCAATGACAAGATTCTAAGCAATAGCTTCTATTATTCTTTGAAGTATCGCAAAGCTACTTTATTGTAGCTTATTGAGCAAATGTAATACTTTTTTTCAAAAAGTGACATATTTGTCAATGAATTTTTTGACAAATATGTCACTTTTATTTAATGGAATATATTGAAGATAAATATTTTATTGCAATAGCTGACTATGTTAAAGAATTCATTGATGAAAAAGGAATTGATATTGCAGATTTAGCTGCTGCTGCTAATGTTGATAGAAAACAAATTTATAGATTAATAAATAAGGAAAATATACCTAAATTATCTACTTTAGTAAGAATACTATTAGCAGCTGGAATAGAACCTTCAAAACTTTTTTCAATCAAATTTGATTTCGAAGCATATATGAAAGAAAATAATATTCTGAAAGCTATTTCTAAAAAAAAGAAATCTAATTAATTTCTTAAAAATACAGCTATATAAATAAGCTTAAAAACATCGTATACAATACCCAAAGACCATAAAATAAAGTTAATGATGGAAGAAAAAAAGAAAATTTCTCCGCAACAAATTATTGCTGTTAAGGAAGCATTATCTGTAATATATTGGAAAAAAGAAGATTTACAACAATTTATAAAATTATCACTTGATAATCGAACAATAGTAGCAACAATAAACTGGAATTTAACCAAACGAGAAATTGTTAAAGAATTAATTAACAGAATGGTTAGTAGACTGGATATTTACGAAAATGATTTGATTAATCTAGTTTTTGCTGTAATTGATTTTAATGATTTTGGAAATTTATCTTATTGGGATGAAGACGGATCAAAAACAAAGAAAGCTAAAGAAGCTGTAAACAGCTTAAGAAATTCAACAAAAGGCTACACCCAAACTAATAAAGAGCAAGAAGAAGCAAAGGCAAGAAGAATAAAAGCAGAGCAATCCGTAAAAAAGGCATTGTCATTAGAAGAAGAACTCTCGCAGTTGAAAAATGAGTTTTATGAAATAGCAATTAATAAAAATTTCAATCAACGAGGATTTCAATTAGAAAAATTTTTGTATAAATTATTTCTTCTATATGATTTAGAACCTAAAGGTTCTTTTAAGATTAATGGTGAACAAATAGATGGTGCTTTTACATTTCAAAATACTGATTATTTGTTAGAAGCTAAATGGGCCAAAGAGGTAAATAGAAGCGACTTAGCAACATTTTGTTATAAAGTAGAATCAAAATTTAAAAATGCAGCGGGGCTGTTAATTTCGATAGATGGTGTTACAAAAGAAGCTGTTTCATCTCATTTTAAATCAATAATAATTATGGATGGTGTAGATCTACTAGCTGTCCTAGATCATAGAATCAGTCTAAGTGATTTGCTATTTAAAAAACGTAGAAAAGCAAGTGAAACCGGAAATATTTACGTAAATTTTACAGCCTTATTTAATTAAAGATAAAAAATAAATGCTATTTCGAATCTTAAAAATTTCCAAATTTTGAGGATTTAATTTTACAATTTTTATAAAATCGAATAATAATTAGATTAAATCTATATCATCTAATGATATTAATTTCCACTTATCTGTTAAAATAATTTTACCTGTCAATTTTTTAATTATATCATAAAGTTCATATGCCGTATTCTCATATCCATTTGATGTAATACATTTGTCAGTATAGATAAAAAGATATCTATTGTTTTCAATAACATAATGTTTTTCATTATATTCTAAAATAATTTCAATAATATTATTTGTTTTAGAGCATCTAATAATTTCAATATTTTTAAATATTTCACCTGCTGCCGTAAGGGGTGTTTCTGTTAGAATTATTTCAAAATTGGAAAGTGGAGGTCTTGTTTTCATGATTAAGTTATTTTAATATTTCATTTTCAATTTTTCTACCATAACCCTAAATCAACAATCCGTAAAGCATTGATTATTACGGAAAACCGTAAATCAAACTAAAATATTATTCATATAATTGTTTTCTTAACTATTATTATGGATAAAAAAATTTACATGCCTATACTGAAAGGCAAAAAAGGAGAATTTGATGCATTAAAAACATTAAAAGAAAATGTTCAATCCGTCATTCTACCTCTTATTGAAGTTCCTGCAATTCCGTGGGATTTTGTTAATGAAAAAGAAGCATCTTCTATAGACAAACAAATCTCTTCAACTGTTAAAAGTATTACATCTTCTTGGGATCCCAAAAATGAGATTTTAATTGATACAAATAGTTTGGATGAAAACTTTGATGCAACAAGAAAAACAATCAATGTATTAACAGAAGCATTAATTGAAGAAGGATATTTACCGATTCCTGTTATTCATATTAGTACAACTAGCGAAGTTTTATCTAATTTAGTATATCAGGATTCTGTATGTATTAGAATTAGTTTTGAAGATCAAGAAGCTTTTGATATTAATGATGAAATTGATAGAATAAAAAAAGTTTTAAATAGCGACTTATCAGACATCATATTGTTATTGGATATGAATTATCTGTCTCCAGAAAACGGTTTAATGGGTCAAATGTCTTCAAAAGCATTAGTTAATTCAATACAAAATATAGCTAATTTTAAAGACTTTTATTTTGCTGCAACTAGCTTTCCAATTAACTTAAGTGGATGTAAAACTAACTCAGTTACTGAGATTGAAAGAATTGAGGTTTTAATACATGAATACTTTAGAGCTAATGGTTCAAAGTTAAACAGAATGCCAAAATTTTCTGACTATTGTATTTCTAATCCTGATGTTCTAGAAATGGATCCTAGATTAATGACAATAGGTGCTTCAGTTAGATACACCGGAGAAAACCATTGGTATATTTTTAAAGGATCGTCAATCAAAAAGCACGGTTCAGAACAATACTATAAATTATGTGCTGACATAGTTGCATCAAAAGTTTACAGTGGTGAAGTATTCTCTTGGGGAGATGAGCAAATACACAATAAATCAATTAGAAATGGAGGACCAGGTAATCCTACAATATGGAGACAAATTGGAACTAACCATCATATTACTTTAGTTATAGATCAGCTTTCCAAGTAGTACGAGATTTAAGATAAAAACGTACATTATCTTTTATAACATCTAAAGCCAACATTTCAGATATATAAACCCAAATCTCTTTTTTGGGTTTATTTTTTATTCTTTTATCCAAACAATAAGTATCTATAATCTCTGAAAGCTCTTCTTTCCATAGCAATTGAAGCAATGAATACCCCGAAATGTGTTTATTAGGCTTCGCTTTTCTTCTTTGATGAACCTTTATCTGATCGTTTTTTTCTTCAACTTCAATTATTCCCCACCACTTTGGAACATAATCTTTAATTACTGGAGCAAATTTTTTAGATGTAACAATATTTAGAAAGTCGAAAACTTTGTTATATTCAAGAATTTGTTTCTCCAATCTTCTTAAAGTATCATGATCTGACTTTATTTCATACCCCATCATACATCCATTAATAACAGCAATATCAATTATAGAACTCCCCAGATTAAGCCCCATTTCATCAATAACTTTTGTATCCAGTTCTTCGAAATGGGTTTGAAATTCAATTTCTTTTATGGCTGTTCTTATTTTAAGATCATTCATGGTTGAACAAATATACTGTAAAAAGTTTGCAAAAGTACAAAAATAATAATTTAACTAAAATGTATAACTATTTTCTATAGCTTCCTAGCTTTGGAGTTTGTATATTTGATCTCATAGATAATTTTTTATATGTGGATAAAAGAAAAACCAACACATTTATTCGAATCCGGAAGAACTAAAGCAAACTTTTTATACAATAAAGATAAAGTCTATGTAATGGACAATCATCTGTGTGCAACGTGGTGTTGGCTACAGAAAGTAGATTGTAAAAAACTTATAATTTTGTACATATTGATAGACATAATGACCTTTTATTTCCAAGTCCATCAATCAAAACAGACTTACTAAAAAACAATATAGACCTTTGCAAAATTACATTTGAAGAATATCTTAATCTTAATGAAAATGATCCCGAAGAATATAATATAAAAGTAAAACTCTTCCGCTGGGACAATTATATTTTAAACTTAGAAGAAGTTTATCCAGAGTTTTTTGGAACAAAATATTTTATAACAAAAGAGGCATATCCAGATAGTGAGTTTATTGATTTTGAGTTTAGAATAGAAGAATTTGTCAAAAATTTTGAAGGCTGGTTGGCGGATTCTAAAAACGGTTGGATCATTAATTTTGATATTGATTTCTTCTACTCTGAACATAAAGGCATATATAAAATATATTCTGATGAACTTGTCAAAAAGATTGCAACTATATTAGTGAAAAATATGGATAAGATTGATGTCTTTACAATTGCATTGAGTCCTGAATGTTGTGGTGGATGGGAAAATGCGTTTGAAACAATGAAAATCTTTAATGACATAATGGAATTGGATATGCAACTTTAAAATTCATTAGCTTGTTCTCCGGAGTCTCTCAATTGTACACAACATAAATCAAAACAAAAAAATCCCAGCTTTCGTTGGGATTTTTAAGCAAAAGAATATCTAATCCTGTATTCTTATAAGCTTTACATTATTTTTTCACCAGCTATACTCTACGGTTTTGCACCTTTCCTTGTTCAGAACTATTATCTGCTATCGGATTTTTGCTCCCGAAGCCTTTTGACTTGAAGTACGTTTAAAGGAAATAATCTTATTGATACCCCAAACCTGTAATATTTTACGCAGCATAGACTCCTGTCAATCTGTAATCTATATATAGTAAACACTCAACTCTCCGAAGTCTCCTGACTTTGGAACATGTTTTACAAAACATTTTTGGTTGGATGATTAGCTATTCCGGATTAAAATAAAAATAATTAATATTGTTACTTAAATTAAAATGTTCAATACTGTATGTCTCAACTTCTTAAATATCGAGAAAGTCTAAATCTGACTCAGCAAGAGCTGGCGGCAAAGTCAGGTATTTCCATAAGAACTATTCAACGTATTGAAGCTGGTACTGAACCGAAAGGGTATACTTTAAAAACACTGGCAAAAACACTTAATATAAAAGAAACCGAATTATTAACTAATCCAGTTAGTGAGGTTGTAAATTACCAATTGATTAAAATCATCAATTTATCTTCTTTATTTTTTATTATTTTTCCACCGATAAATATATTGGTACCGTTGCTTATTATGTATTTTAAAAAGGAAAATAATTTAATGGCAAAACAGCTTGTTTCGCTTCAAATTTTATGGACTCTAGTATCAGCAATTCTATTCTTCTTAAGTCCGTTTTTGAACAGGATATTTTCTATTGATTTTCCATTTATATTAATTGTTGCTGCAACAGCGTGTATTATAAATATCTATATAATAATTCAAAATGCGATTTCAATCGACAGGCAAGGTAAGATGTGTATATCATTGAATTTCAATTTTTTATGACAACTGACGTATAATTGGCGTGTTCTTGTCATACTAACTTTTCTTATAAATCGATAATCATTTTGAAATTTGTCTCATCAATTAATAGTAAATATTTTAACGATGAAACAAGTAAATTTAATTATCGCTATCTTAATTTTATCCTCAATAAATGCAAGAGCTCAGATAAGCCAAAAGTCAGAAATATTTATTACCCTTCAGAAAAAAGACAGTATCTTATTTGAACAAGGATTTAATAAATGTAATCTGAATGCTATCGTAAATTTAGTCACTAACGATTTTGAATTTTATCATGATCAAAACGGGATTCAAGACAAAAAAACATTTTTAACTAATTTTAAAGAAAGTATTTGTCAAAACCCAAAGGGCAAGCCAATCCGAAAGTTAATAAAAGGAAGTCTCAGTGTTTTTCCTTTATATAATGAAGGGAAATTATATGGAGCCATTCAGTCAGGGATTCATGATTTTTACATGATAAATAATAGAGAACAGTATTTCACGGAAAATGCAAAATTTATGGCAACATGGCTTTTGGAAAAGGGGGAATGGAAGTTGAAAAAAGAACTAAGCTATGATCACAGAAAACCGGAAAGATATGATGCGAAATTTGAAGATGGCTATCCTTTTCCTTTATTCAATACGGATTCAGAAATTGAATCTCTTTTAAAATATCTGAAAATTCCATCATTATCAATTGGATACATTCATGATGGACAATTGCAGCAAATAAGATCTTTTGGAGAACAAAAAAAAGACATTCCGGTGAAGTACAACAGTATTTATAAAGTAGCTTCACTTACAAAACCAATTACAGCAATAGCAGTGTTGAAACTTGTAGAGGCAGGAAAATGGAATTTAGATGAACCTTTAGCAAAATATTATATTGATCCTGACATTAAAGAAAGTCCATTTTTAAATAAGCTAACAACCAGAAATATTTTGTCTCAAAAATCAGGTTTTCCAAATTGGAGATACTTAAGAACGGACAAAAAATTACTATTTGAATTTGAGCCTGGAACAAAATTTCAATATTCAGGTGAAGGATTTGAATATTTAAGAAAAGCTATTGAAAGGAAATTTAAAAAATCCTTGGAGGAAATTGCAAAAGAAATACTTTTTGCTCCATTAGAAATGAATGATACCTTTTATTACTGGATGAAAACAACGGACGAAAGCAGATATGCAGTAGAAAGCGATACAACAGGGCAACCTATGAAGTATGAAAAATACTATACATCCAATGCTGCTGCAAATTTGCTCACAACAGTTGAAGATTACAGTAAATTCTTAATGTATATTTTACAACATGCAGGACTTTCGAAACAGTTATATGATGAATTTATTCAATCACAAACCGAGGTCAAAACAGGCATAAATTGGGGATTGGGAATGCAGATTCTTCGTGATCTTCCTAATGATGAATTAGCACTGCAGCATACCGGCGGGGATGATGGAACTAAATGTATTGTCTTGCTTCTTCCAAAATCAAAAAGAGGACTTATTATTTTTATAAATTCTGAAAATGGCCTTATGATCTGGAAAAAAATAATTGAGGAATATTTAGGAGAAACAGGTAAAGAAATTGTAAAACGGAATTTAAACAAAGCTGAAAGGCAGGATTGATTATATTCTTAAAGAATACGAATCTGGGAAATCAACAAAAGACATCTATGTTTACATTTCACATTGATTATCATATGTCAGGAATTGTAAAGGTTTTTGATCTCGAAATAAAAGATAAGTTCAGTTTTGATTTTTCTAGCTTAGCTATTCACTTTTAGTTGCTTAACCAATTGAGTCCTGTGAGATAAAAAAATATAATTAACTATGATTAAAAAACGATTAACTATGATTAAAAAAACGATGCTCATTTTATCCGTTATTATTTCTCAGATAACAATAGTTTATGGGCAAAAAAGCAATGTAACAAAGGAAGCTCATCTTGGTCTCCCTAAGTCAAATGAATTATTTAAAGAAATCTTTAAATTAGACAGTATTTTTTTTAACGCTTTTAACCAGTGCGATACGGTTGTTTACCGCCAATATATCAGCGATGATCTAGAATTTTATCATGATTTGGGTGGTGTACATTATCTGGATAAAGAAATGCAATCTGTGAGGGAAAAATGCAGTAGGGATATTCAAATGACCCGCAAGCTCGTTAAAAATTCTTTAGAGGTATATCCATTGGGTAGCTATGGCGCTCTGGAAATAGGAGTACATCGGTTTTATGAAAAAAAACCGAATGAAAAAGAATACCCGATAGGTACGTATAAGTTTTTGCATGTTTGGCAAAAGAAAGGCGATAAATGGAAAATAACGAGGGTTATCAGTTACGACCATCCGGGCATAAAAAATTAAAATAATTAAACGAGGTTATGATGAAAAGTTTATTACTCCTTATTCTTACTATGGTTTTTCTGTTTTGCAGGGCACAGAATCTGCAGAGTACCCTGCTTAATAAAGATATAAATGCTACTTTTTCAATCCTTGCTTATGATAATGTAAACAAGGAATGGGGTATTGTGATAGCCACTAACAATATTTATGTTGGTAATTCCACGGTCTATATACGACCGGGCGTTGGTGCATTCCTGTCAATCTGTAATAACACTCAACTTAATCGTTTTTTTGACTATAATTGTATCATTAAAAAATGATTATCCCTGTGAAAATTGCAATACCGCTTCGCTTTAGTTTATTGATGATCCTTACTACATCTGCTTTTACCATAATCCCGGCACAATCAACCGCTGTTCTTCCGATAAAGAAAATAGATAACGATACGCTTTTAGTGGCTTATAAGAAATCTATTGATGATGCTTCACATGGGTTGTATCTGGAAGCTTCATTCGGTATGCTCAAAAGATTGAATGTAGAAAGCGCGGATCAGCTTGATGATCCCGATGTGGTGGATCAATGGGCACAGGTGATGTCTGCAATGACCGGAATACCCACATTCAATAAGGCTAAAAGTTCGGACTTCCATGTACCTAAAGAACAGATTGCGAACCTGCGCTTATCTAAAGGTATTAATGCCATCGATGAAATAGTAAAGCGTGCACGTCATACCCGTATCGTTATTCTGAATGAGAATCACCTGGATCCTCGTGGACGTGCTTTTGGACTTGAAGTGGCCCAGGCTTTACAACCACTTGGCTATACCATTCTTGCTATGGAAGCTTTGAGACCGTATGCAGATGATCAGGAAGAACGCCGCAAAATGGATCAGCTGTCGGCAGATGGAGTCGTGAGAGGAGCAGGTGATTTCTATAGTGGTTATTATTTTGATGATCCCATTTTCGCTGATTTCGTAAGACAATCGCTAGCAATGGGTTATCGTCCGGTATCTTACGAGACAGCCGGTCGGGGATATACGGCTCAGGAGCGCGAAGAGAAACAGACAGATAATCTTATTCGTCGTGCTGTGCAGTCTTTTCCGGAAGCCAAAATTCTTATTTATGCCGGCGAGCGCCACGCCGCTGAAGGGCCTATTCTCAACGAAGAAAAACCTTATCTGAAAATGGCCGCTATTCTTAAAGCTAAAACTGGCATAGACCCTCTGACAATTGATCAGGCCGGACTATCCGTTATCCCAATGAACAGACCTGACGTTGACCTATACAAAATTGCCTCATTAAAGGCTCCGAAAACATCAGTCGTTTTATTGAATCAGGGTAAGCCTTTAACTACGGGCCTTTTATCCGGAGCTGTAGATTTACAGGTCGTTCATCCGCCGGTTACACTTATCAATGGACGCCCAGAATGGTTATTAAAGATGAACAGACATTCCATTTCCGTTCCTCAGAACCTCCTGCCGGAATCAGGTATAAGACTCATTCAGGCTTTCGTTGCAGATTCACCGGCAGATGCCCGTCCCATCGATCAGGTATTAATCATGTCCGGTAAAAAACCACCCATTTTAATGCTGCCTGATCTCAATGTTCGTTATGCCACCCAGGATTTTCCGAATCAGATAAAAACTTCGGATAAATAGGTGTCAATTTGCATGCAGCTCTTCAGCTTCCAACATTTTTATTAATCATAGCCAACCAGCATTTGTAACTTTCCTTATCATTCATTTAAATAAGGTCTGCAGGCTTCGCTTTTAACAATAAACTTTTGCATTCGGTGGTTTGGAAAAGCTCCAGTCCTTCCTGCCACCATTTCGTCATCTCCTCTTTATCAAATATAAATGAATGGGTGGTAAGTATCCTGTTGATAAAAAAGAAATTGATGTGTACATTGGTAGTTGCCGCTTCCAACTGTGAAATAATAAGATCATCACTGGCAATCTGATTCAGCATAAAATCTGTGGTGCGGGCAAAAACATCCAATACATTCTGGAGAGGCGGATTATTGTATGACGTTTTTTCCAGCCGCAATACAATGGTATCTATGGATGATGCTCCTTTTTCCAGGGCGTGCTGTAAAGGGATAAGGTTTCCAAAGCCTCCGTCAGCATATTCATTTCCGTTTTTCCGGCATAAGCTCATCAAAGGAACCATATTGGATGAAGCCCAGATCCAGTCGCAGAAATCCTCATAACTGTGTTCATTAGAAGATTTATACTCTATTTGCTGCGTTGTAAGGTTGGCTACTGTGACTACAATTTCTTTTTTCAGCTCTTTTATTTTTTCAAAATCCCGCTTTGTAAAGCTATTGCGGATAAGATTTCTGAGGTTGGTACTGTCTCCTAATGTCTTTTGTTTTTTTATAAACTGCCTGATAATCCCCAGATGGTTGATCCCTACTTTTACTTCACCATTCTTTTTCGTTATTTTAAACGGACAAACCGTAAAAATATCGGACTGCTCGATGGTGGTATACAACTTTTTAATTCTTTGGATATCTCCAAGAGCCAGAAAAGGAATCAGAAGACTTCCGGTTGAAGTCCCTACAAAGAGTTCATAGTCGTTTTTATTATGTTCTATAAGATGTTCAGCTACACCGCCTGCAAAAGCACCTTTGCTTCCTCCTCCTGAAATGACCAATGCTTTCATAATTCATTTAAAATTAACGTAGTACTAATGTAATAATAAATCAAATACATTGAAAGTAATAGGAATCACTTGCCGTCTGAAGTCTTCTGGCTTTCTTGTTCTCCGAAGTCCCCGCTCTCCGAAGTCTTTGAGCTCTGGAACAATGTTAAAGAAAATCATCTTATTTTCATTAGTTCAACGTCGGGATATTTCGCGCAACAGAGGAAAATACTATGAGAAACATTTTTAAAAATTGAAACTCAATAAAAAATAAAGCATAACACATTCTAAGATTTTATGCTCCCATGTAATAAAATTCTTTTTTCAGTTGTTTTAATAGTAACTCAGACCAATAAAACAACCATGGAATCAATTCTTTAAATACGAATAAAAATGACACTGCTTACTCTCTTTTTTCTATCATTTACACTATTTACAAAAGACAAAATATTTCACACAATGATAGTACATTAACAATAGCAGTGTAGGCAGTTTTGCCCAAAATGAAGAATTCAATAACTATTACCATAAGTAAATGACAATAAACATTAAAAATTGTAAATCAGCCCTTATCCTCTTATTTTTCTGTACTCAGGTATCTTCAGTATATGGGCAATCATCAAAAGAATATTCAAAAGAAGTCCAAACAAGGATTAAAAACGTGGAGAATAATCTTTCCAGCTGGGTACAAATAGAAAATAATCCTACAAAATGGACATTGGAAGAAAGAATGAAATTCTATCATGCAAATGGAGTAAGTATTGCTGTAATCAGAAACTATAAAATTGAGTGGGCAAAAGGTTACGGATGGGCTGACAGTTTGCAACAAAAGCCCGTAACAACAAACACTTTATTTCAGGCGGGTTCAAATAGCAAATCCATCAATGCTATAGGTATATTAAAATTGGTTCAGGAAGGAAAATTAAACCTCAACGCCGATATCAACGACTACTTAAAAAGATGGAAATTTCCCTACGACTCTTTATCAAAGGGAAAAAAAATAAGTATTGCCAATTTATTGAGCCACACTGGCGGTATTACTGTACATGGATTTGACGGATATGAATACGGAACTAAAATACCAACCCTTGTCCAAATATTAAATGGTCAAAAACCAGCTAATTCAGAAGCCATCGGTTCCATGTATGAACCCTCTCTAAAATATGAATATTCCGGTGGTGGTACCACTATTTCGCAATTAATTATTGAAGATGTAACAGGAAAACCCTACGATGAATATATGTGGAATAATGTACTAAAACCAATGGGAATGACTCATAGTTCTTATACTCAGCCTCCAATATCATCTAACCTCAATGTATTAGCTACAGGGTATTACAATGATGGAAAAGCGGTAAAAGGCAAATACCATATTTATCCGGAACAGGCCGCAGCCGGACTTTGGACAAACCCAACAGATTTAGCAAAATATGTCATTGAAACTCAACTGTCTTTAAAAGGGAAATCTGAAAAAGTACTTTCAAAAAAAATGACTGAACTTAGGCTCACTCCCTTCATTGATAAAAAATCGGCACTAGGAGTATTTATCATTGATAAAAATGGAGTTAAAAATTTTGAGCATGGTGGTGTAGATGAAGGATTTGTAAGCCAATATATAGGCACTCTGGAAGGAGGCAATGGCGTTGTGGTTATGACAAACACTTACAATACAGCTTTATTTGATGAAATTATCAGAAGTGTTGCCCAGGAATATAGTTGGAATAATGCTTATACACCTGAAATTAAAAAAGAGATTTACCTTAAAGATACTGATTTACAAACTTATTTAGGAAGATATGGCAGTGGACATTATATCTGGTCCATTATTAAAAAAGATAATGGCATTTATTTAAGCATAACTGATAATGAATATTGGGGTACTTGTATGTGGAAAATGCATTTCACCAGTGACGATAATTTTTTTGTTACCGAAAAAAATAATGAACTCTCTTTTATAAAAGATCTATCAGGAAAAATTACAGCACTTAAATAGAATGACGATATATTAAAAAAAGTACAAGAATAAAAACAGTTTAGCTGCTATATCAAAGTCAGAGTGAAAGTTATTTTAATAATGAACAAATTGAATTATCAAAAGAAAATTGCGAAAAATCTCTGGAATTTTGTTAAGATTACTTTGCTGCGCTCGCAATGACAAATTCAATATAAAAATATCAATTCAAAAACTCAGAAGTATTCATTCTCACGCAGTACTCACTTCCCAGATATAAAGGATTACCATGCTTTTCAGACCAAAAACCATCCAGTATATCTTTGCCCAAACACCGATATACTGCAACACCTTTATAAATTTCATGATCTTCTCCTTCATAATTAAAATTGATCACTAAAATCTGGTCCTTATAAAAACCTGTTCCATTTTGGAGATGATCACCAATGATCCATTGAGCTATAATACGGTTATTTTCATCAACGGATAAGATTAATATACCGTGATAAGAAGGTTGGGAAGACTCTTCCTGATTGCTTCCTTCAATTGAATAGCTTCCTGCCAGATCATGTACTGTCATTGATTATTTTTTATGGATGACAAATTTAAAAAATCCTGTCCTGATAGCGCCGAAATATTTTCTGCGATTAATGTTTCTGGACTTTTCCATACTTTTGCTGCAAATTAATTTTAACATGATTCCTTTTCTGCTGATCATTAATCTGATCACATTTTGTGTTTTTGGCTTTGATAAATGGCAAGCTAAAAAAAATCAATGGAGAATTTCCGAAAATACCCTTCTGGGAATATCTCTTTTAGGCGGAATCATAGGTGCTGCTTCCGGAATGATGCTGTTCAATCATAAAGTTTCCAAAAAATCATTTCTCGTCAAATTTATTCTCGTGGTTCTGATTGATCTCGTTCTGCTGTATCGCCTGATGAGACATTGATCAAAAATAAATAATTGTTTCTGAGGCGGTTAATATTGGTTTTTAAAAGTTAAATATTTTATAAAAAATAAGTTTGTGTGATAAAATTTTATATTTTTATCAGGAGACATTAAAAACTAAATAACATGAAAAAACTCAGAAAAATTTCCAGAACTGAAATGAAATCAGTTCAGGGAGGAATTATTAAAGGAATGGTAAGATGCAAAGATGCAGATACCTGTGTAGTAAGATGGGGGTGGGGAACAGGATTCTCCAGTAACTGTGGCGAATTTGACATCATATGTGGAGAACCGCCTGCAGTAGATCCATGTGAAATACAGATATGTTAATATAGGATAAAGAGTGTTTTCTGAACACTCTTTTTTTATGGTCCTGTAAATAAGTATTTTAAACAAAATATTAATTATTTAGACAACAAAATGGTTTTTCATTAAAAATCACTATTTTTGCACCCGTAAAAATCTTTTATGCAAAACATTAGAAATATTGCGATTATCGCACACGTTGACCACGGAAAAACAACTTTGGTTGACAAGATCATACACGCTACCAACATTTTCAGAGAAAATCAGGAGAGTGGAGAATTAATTATGGATAACAATGATCTTGAAAGAGAAAGAGGGATCACCATCTTATCCAAGAATATTTCTGTTACCTATAAAGACACTAAAATTAACGTAATTGATACACCAGGTCACGCCGATTTTGGAGGGGAAGTAGAAAGAGTATTGAAAATGGCTGACGGAGTTATTTTGTTGGTGGATGCTTTTGAAGGTCCAATGCCGCAAACAAGATTTGTACTTCAGAAAGCCCTGGAATTAGGATTAAGACCATTAGTGGTTATCAATAAAGTAGACAAACCAAACTGCCGTCCGGACGAAGTTCACGACAAAGTATTTGATTTGTTCTTCAACCTTGATGCTACAGAAGAGCAATTGGATTTCCCTACATTCTACGGATCTTCAAAACAAGGTTGGTTCAACACTTCATTAGAGCAGACTGAAGATATTTTACCACTATTAGATGGTATTTTGCAATATGTTCCTGAACCGAAAGTAACGGAAGGAAGTCTTCAGATGCAGATTACTTCTCTTGATTTCTCTTCTTTCTTAGGAAGAATTGCCATTGGGAAAGTAACAAGAGGTGAGATCAAAGAATCTCAATGGATTGGTCTTGCTCAGGCAGAAGGTAAAATTGTAAAAGGAAAAGTAAAAGAACTTTACGTTTTCGAAGGATTAGGAAAGAAAAAAGTAACGGAAGTACAGGCAGGAGATATCTGTGCGGTAGTAGGTTTCGATGCATTCCAGATTGGAGACTCTTTCGTAGACCTTGAAAATCCTGAACCATTGGAAAGAACAGCGATCGATGAGCCTACGCTTAACATGACGTTCTCTATCAACAATTCACCTTTCTTCGGTAAAGATGGTAAATATGTTACTTCTAACCACCTTAAAGAAAGATTAACTAAAGAATTAGAGAAAAACTTAGCATTAAGAGTTCAGCAGACTGATGATGCAAACACTTTCCTGGTATTCGGTAGAGGTATTCTTCACTTGTCAGTTTTGATTGAAACAATGAGAAGAGAAGGGTACGAAATGACTATCGGTCAGCCACAGGTTATCTTCAAAGAAATTGATGGTGAGAAATGTGAGCCTTATGAGTCTTTGGTAGTTGACGTTCCTGAAGAATTTGCTTCAAGAGTAATCGACCTTGCCACTCAGAGAAAAGGTGACCTTCACATTATGGAAACTAAAGGTGAAATGCAGCACATGGAGTTTGAAATTCCTTCAAGAGGTCTAATCGGACTACGTTCTCAGATGCTAACTGCAACTGCAGGTGAAGCTATTATGGCACACCGTTTCACAGAATACAAGCCTTTCAAAGGTGCTATCCCTGGAAGAAACAATGGAGTATTGATCAGCAAAACTACAGGTCCTGCTACAGAATATTCTATCGCTAAATTACAGGATAGAGGTAAATTCTTCGTTGATCCGGGTGAGGAAATCTATACTGGAATGATCATCGGTGAACAAAACAAACCTGGAGATTTGGTAGTAAACATCGTAGAAGCAAAACAGTTGAACAACATGAGAGCTTCCGGAAAAGATAAAGATACTGGTGTTGCTCCGAAAATCTTATTCTCTCTGGAAGAATGTATGGAATATATTCAAGGAGATGAAGCCATTGAGGTAACTCCAAACTTTATCAGAATGAGAAAGAAAATCCTTTCTGAAGAAGAAAGAAAAAGAGTGGAAAGATCTGCGAAAGCATAATCCAACTTATATACATAAAATCAAAGCCTCGATTTTCGAGGCTTTTTTTCTGTTGTTACTCATTAAAATGCTTATTTTGGCATAATAATCTCTACAAAAAATAAAAATAATTTAAAATAGTTTTGCAGACTATGAGAATGAATAGATTAAAGCTTATCGTTTTACTAAGTGTTTTTGCATCTTATACTACTTCGTGTTCAGTTCAGAATAATGTAGTGAAAACACCACCTTCCCCTAAAAATGCACCTAAACCTAATACAGGAAATATACCCAAACCAAAAGAAAATACATCCACTGCCCAACCGGTAACAGGAATTGCTGCAGATGATACTTTCAGAACCAATCTTCCGGAGATCAAGAGAGAATTCCGTGGAGCATGGATTGCCAGTGTTGCCAATATCAACTGGCCGTCAAGAAATGATCTTACGGTAGAACAGCAGAAGGCAGAAGCAATCAGTATGCTTGATATGTTGAAAAATAATAATTTCAATGCAGCTATTTTTCAGATCAGACCTTCGGCAGATGCTTTATATACAAGTAATATTGAACCGTGGTCTTATTTTCTGACAGGTGAAACAGGAACCGCACCTTATCCCAATTATGATCCGCTTCAGTTTTGGATTGAAGAAGCTCACAAAAGAGGGTTGGAGCTGCATGTATGGTTAAACCCTTATCGTGCCCATCATTCCAATGGAGGAGCTGTAAATAAGCTTTCCATGGCTAGTAAGCTTTCAGATATTGTCGTAAGACTAAAGAATGGAATGTATTGGTTTGATCCTGCTGATCCGAGAACGCAGGGACACGTTTCCAATGTCGTAAAAGATATTGTAAAAAGATATGACATAGATGCCGTTCATTTTGATGATTATTTCTATCCGTATGCTGCTTATAACAAAGGGGCAGATTTTCCGGATAATGCAACCTGGAATGCTTATGTAAGCAGTGGTGGAACGCTGTCAAGAGCAGATTGGAGAAGAGATAACGTAAATAAATTTGTAGAACGTATCTATAAAGAGATCCATGCAGAAAAGAACTATGTGAAATTCGGGATCAGCCCGTTTGGGATCTGGAAACCCGGATATCCGGCAGGAGTAGTAGGTTCTTCACAATTTGACGAACTCTACGCAGATGCTAAATTATGGCTGAATAGAGGCTGGGTAGATTATTTTTCACCACAGCTGTATTGGCCTATAGATTCCAAAGGACAAAGTTTTGAAGCCCTATTAAGCTGGTGGCAATCCGAAAATACAATGAACCGCCATTTATGGCCAGGATTGAATACAGTTGAGATCAAAGTATCCGATCGTCCTACGGAAATCAAGAATCAGATTGAGATTTCAAGAAATATATTGAAAAAAGATGCCGGGGAGATCCATTGGAGCATTGCCGGGCTGACTAAAAACCCTAACATGCTTCCCACGCTGAAAAATGGGCCTTACAGTGAAAAAGCATTGATTCCGAAATCTCCATGGATAAAGACTATTCCGCTGCAAACTCCTTCATTGTTTATCACAGATAACGGAAGTTTTGCACAAACCAGCTGGAGCACAAAAAATATCGGAGAAGTTTTCCAGTGGGTACTTTTCACGCAGTATAACGGTATATGGGAAACTGAAATCCTTACGTTGGATGCTCTTTCTAAAGATATTCCTAAGTTTAAAGACGGAAAAAAACTGAATGCTGTAGCCATCAAAGCTATTGACAGGCTTGGAAATGAAAGCGATTATATGGCAAAGAAAATTAGGTAATTTGTCTATAAGAAAATAAATGGATTTGCTCTGTGTAATTTAAACAGAGAAACAATGTAAAATAAGAGCCGGTTTTTAAAAAAGACTGGCTCTTATTTTAGAATAACTATAAATTATTATTTTAAAATAATGAAAATCAATAAGATGTAAATGTTTTTTATTGTGTCCTATTTAAAATAAAAACTTTATCGGAATCATTTTTGCATGATTGTTCCCATAATCACCAAAATATAACATTATGAATACTAAAAGACTTTCCGCGAAAGTGGAAAAAGCACTTAGTGATCAGATGAACAAGGAAATTCATGCATCACACGTTTTTCTATCGTATGGAATTTGGGCCGATGATAAAGGCTATCAGGGAATTGCCAACTTTTTATACCGCCATGCCCAGGAAGAGAGAAATCACTCCATCAAATTCATGGAATATATTTTAAACAGAGGCGGAAAACCAAAAGTAGCTGCCATTCCTGCTCCTCCTGCTGATCCCAAAACATTAACTGCCTGCTTTGACGGCGTCTTTAAACATGAAGTAGACAATACAACTGCAATTTATAAAATTGTAGATCTTTCAATGGAAGAAAAAGACTGGGCTACGTGGAATTTTATGCAATGGTTCGTACAGGAGCAGATTGAAGAAGAAACATTAGCCCAAAATCTGATTGATAAATTAAAAATTGCAGGAGGCGACAGAGCCACCGACGAATCTTTATTTACCCTGGATAAAACTTTGCAGGAAGCACCAGATAGTGTTCCTTTAGCTCAGAGCGCTACAGGAAATAATCCTTAAAGCCCTTTGCCAAACAAATTTTTTTGAAAATCTGTCATCACAAAGGCAGATTTTTTTATTATGAAACTCCCTTAAAATTCACTATCTTTGCACGCTGAAAGTTCAAGGTTCAACAATAAAGGCAATAGAAAGCAATACACTCTAAACCTTAAACATTGAACTTTAACCCCTAAACCTTAAACTTTGAATTTTACAATATGAAATGTGGAATCGTAGGCCTGCCGAATGTAGGTAAATCAACTCTTTTTAACTGTCTGAGCAATGCAAAGGCTCAATCAGCAAACTATCCTTTCTGTACTATTGAGCCGAACCTTGGAACGGTTTCCGTACCGGATCAGAGATTGTTTGAACTGGAGAAAATCGTAAAACCTGAGAGAGTTTTACCCGCTGTAGTTGAAATCGTTGATATTGCAGGTCTTGTAAAAGGAGCCAGCAAAGGAGAAGGATTGGGGAACCAATTCCTTGCCAATATCCGTGAATGTGAGGCAATTATCCACGTTTTAAGATGTTTTGATAACGGAAATATTGTTCACGTAGAAGGTTCAGTAGATCCGTTAAGAGATAAAGAAATTATTGATATTGAGCTGCAATTGAAAGACCTTGAAACAGTAGGGAAAGCAGTTGAAAAAGCTAAAAAATTTATCAAATCAGGGAAGAAAGAAGATACTCTTACTTACGAAACCCTTCAGAATTTACAGAAATTTCTTGAAGATGGTAAAAATGCAAGAGAATTTGCCACTGATGATTTCACAAAATCAATTATCGCAGAAGTTCAGCTGTTGACCAATAAGCCGGTACTTTACGTTTGTAATGTAGACGAAAATTCTATCAAAAACGGAAATGAGTGGATTGGCAAGATTGAAGAAATGGCTAAAAATGAAGGCGCTGAAGTAGTAGTTTTGGCTGCACAGATAGAAGCTGATATCAACGAGCTTGAAACTTTTGAAGAAAGAGAAATCTTCCTTGAGGAACTAGGTCTTACAGAACCGGGGGTTAACCGTTTGATTAGAAAAGCTTATGATCTTTTGAAACTTCAGACGTATTTTACTGCCGGGGTAAAAGAAGTAAGAGCATGGACTATCGGACAGGGATGGACTGCCCCACAGGCTGCAGGAGTAATCCACACAGACTTTGAAAAAGGATTTATCCGTGCAGAAGTAATCAAGTATGATGATTATGTTAATTACGGTTCAGAAGTAAAAGTAAAAGAAGCCGGGAAACTTTCTGTGGAAGGTAAAGAATATGTAGTTCAGGATGGTGACATCATGCACTTCAGATTCAATGTATAAGAAAAAATATTAAAGTTAGTTTGTAATAAAAGGCGCTTCCATGAATTTGGGAGCGCTTTTTGCATTCACGTGCTAAACTTTAATCATGAAAATTATATATTTTGCACTGCCGTTCTTATTTTTTTCCTGTTCACAATCCGTTGAACAGAGATGCTTGGTTAACAATCGGAAAGACGTTATCAATGATTATGAAGAACAGAAATCTTATACTGTAAACCAGATATTGAATGAAAAACCCGAGTATCTTGAAATTGTCAATCTCAAAAAATACAGAAGCTTTAAGAAAGACAGCGCAGTATCACATTCTTATGAAAGTTCAAAAGAATCAGAAGATATATTCAGCAGACAGGAGAAGGAGTTTAAAATATTCAGTGACCACTTTTCAGATCAGTTTCTCTGCTACTCCCAACAGCAGATAGGAAATATCCTTTACGGTCTAGGCAGAAACAGGCTTGGGTTTTGGCTTCTTAGTATTGAGAATGGAAAAGCCAATGCCCATTTTCTGGGATTGAGTTTCAGTCATTATTATATCAACGAAATTCAGGAAAATCCGATGATAAGAGACGGTTTTCTTCAGCTTGAAGGAAGTCTTGTGAAAATCATAAAGGTTGCAGGGCTGCCCGGTTATGACGATTACTCTGCTATTGAAGACGGAAAATTATTCAGAATCAATATTGAGCGTTTGAAGAAAGATACGGATGGAGATGGTTACAACGATATTTTTGAAAAAAGCTTTGGATTAAATCCTGAAAATAAAGATACGGACGGTGATGGAATTAATGATTTTGAAGACATGAATCCCATGTTTAAATCCGGAAATAATAAATTCACTCAGTTGTATGAACTTCTGCTGCCCGGCTACGGAAACGCAAATATGAAAAGATTGCAGTATACCTTTGAGGTCTATAAAACTGATTGTGACTACTTTCATCAGATCAATCCTGAGTTGAGGGTATTATTTATGCCCGAAAGTAAAGGAAAGCAGACTTATTATACAAGAATGACGGATGTAACGGATGAAACAATTTCCAAAATCCAGAAAAATAATAAAGATCCGAAGGTATTTTATATCTATAAATCCGGAAATAGCTTTGGAAATGATTATTCTGCGGAATATGAAAACGGAAAATGGAAACTTACCATTGTGGGAGGATATGTTGTTTAAATAGCTCCACCCATCTGAAATAAAAATCGCTTCTCTAATCAAGGGAAGCGATTTCTTTATTCTTAAAGCGGAATACCTATATCGAATCTGCATTTTGGCTCTATACATTCTATAGAGTAAACCACACAGTTATTAACAATATCAGTGCATTTTAATGTTCCTCCAGAGCCCTCTTTACATTCCGGCTCATAGCATGAAGGACCGAATTGAGTACATACACCGCCGCGCATACATACTTTTACCCCTCCGGCAATTGTTCTTAGCTGTTTCTTATTTAATTTTTTTCCGTTGTTTAAATGTTTGTTATTCATTCGTTAAAAGTCTCTATGGTTTAGTTTTTTTGTAAATATTAAATTTCAATACCTGGCTGGCATTGTATTTCTGCACATGCAAAAGAATACTTTTTGCAGGTTAAGTCTGGAAGAAGACACATTTCTTTTCCACCAGTAATTACTCTCAGTTGTTTTTTGTTCAACTTTTTACCTTTGTCTAAGTTTTGATTTTTCATAGTATTGGGTTTTAGATTTGATTTAATAGATGATGATGTCTTATGGCTGTGGCCTGCATATTTTTTGTGCACAACCTATAGAAATTGTCGTGCAGTTTCTAATATCATCGGGAGGATAAGTTTCACAAGGAAACTCTGTACATAAAATGGGTTCCATACAGTTTAGCATTCCTCCAGTGATAAATTTTAATTCTTTTTTGTTTAATTTTTTACCGGTTTTCAAGATCGGATTTTTCATTGCTTTGATTTTTAGGTGGTTAGTTTTTACGAATGTAATAATAAAAAATGAATTATATCACTTGATATGGAGAAAAAAATGTTGTTTTTTTATTTTCATTAATAATTTGCTTCGTATATTTGAATTTTACAAATGATCTGCTATGGAAAAAATAGCTCACACTTCTTTAGATGACTTCTACAAAGAGATGGCTGCCAAGCTGGGTAAGGATCTCGAAAGTATTTTTCCAAAAGGCCTTCACAAAGATATCGGCCATTTCAATGTTTTTGATATTGCCCAAACAATAGAGCGCGTTAAAACAACCTCTGAAATGCCTTATAACAGGAGAAAATACTATAAGATCAGTTTTATAAGAGGAAAGAACAGAGCCGAATATGCGGATAAAGTGATTTCTATAAAACAGAACGCCTTACTATTTGCCACTCCCAGAGTACCTTACCACTGGATTCCTGAAGATCCTGAACAATCAGGAAGTTTCTGCGTATTTACAGAAGATTTCTTTATTAAAGATAAATCCTATTATCATCTCGAAGATCTGCCTATTTTTCAGCCTGGAGGAGTTCCTGTTTTTGAAATTGATGATGAACTGGCAGAAGAAATCGAATCACTTTTTAAAAAAATAAAAAAAGAGATTGATTCCGATTATGTTTTCAAATATGATCTCATCCGAAATTATGTGCTGGAGCTGATTCATTACGGACAAAAATTACAACCCGCAACAAAGATCTCTGCTTCCAACGATGCTTCAATGAGAGTGGTTTCCCTATTTATAGAGCTTTTGGAAAGACAATTTCCGATTGAATCCTGGGAACAGAAACTACAGTTAAGAACAGCTAAGGATTACGCTGAAAGACTGGCCGTTCATGTCAATTATTTAAACAAAAGACTAAAAGAAAGTACAGGAAAAACAACAACGGAACTGATTTCTGATCGTATTATTCAGGAAGCAAAAATTCTTTTAAAGCAGACGAAATGGAATATCTCAGAAATATCATATGCACTGGGATTTGAAGAAATAGCCCATTTTTCAAATTTCTTTAAAAGAAAAACGTCGTTTACTCCATTAGAATTTCGGTCCTGATTTGAATTTTGCAAATTTCAGATTGATTCAAGCAAATGCTTCACCCTGAAATTATCCCAACTTTGTAACATCAAAATAATCAAAATAAAAATGGACACAAAAACAAATATTGCACTGGTAACCGGAGGAAGCCGTGGATTAGGAAAAAACTCAGCTCTTAAAATTGCTCAAAAAGGATTAGATGTTATCATCACCTACAGAAGTAATAAAGACGAAGCGGATGCTGTTGTGAATGAAATAAAAGCAATGGGAAGAAAAGCAGCAGCATTTCAGTTAGATACCAAAGACATTAAAAGCTTCGATGCTTTTGTAAAAGAAGTAACCGGTCATTTACAGGAAAATACAGGAAGTACAAATATCGATTATCTTATCAATAACGCAGGAACCGCCTTATATTCACCTATTACGGAAGTAACGGAAGAACAATTGGATGATGTGGTAGATATTCATTTTAAAGGAGTATTTTTCCTCACTCAGAAATTTTTGCCATTCATCAATGACGGGGGCGGAATCGTTAATGTATCTTCGGGATTGGCAAGATTTGCAACACCGGGTTCATCCATTTACGGATCTATAAAAGCAGGTGTAGAAATGCTTACTAAATATATGGCCAAAGAATTAGGTGCAAGAAAGATCAAAGCTAACGTGATCGCTCCTGGAGCTATTGAAACGGATTTTGGAGGTGGAAGAGTAAGGGATAATGAAGATATCAACGCAATGGTAGCCGGAGCTACAGCTTTAGGAAGAGTGGGGCTTCCGGACGATATTGGCGGAGTAGTGGCATTCCTTTGTACGGAAGATGCAAGATGGGTTAATGGACAAAGAATAGAGGTTTCCGGAGGAATGTTCTTATAAGGTCTGCAGAGTTGCGGCTTGTGAGACTTATACTATTTAAAAAAAACTCTCGCTGATTTATCCGATGATGCAGATTTGGATGTAAATTCTGCGAAATCAGAAAAATCAGCGGGAGATTAAAATATGTGCATTCTTTCCAAGCCTAGATTTCTCGCTGTGCTCTGAATGACAAAATTACTGTTGAAAAATTCTTACGGCATTAGATTTTTGATAAATTTTCAATCGCTTTTTCCAATGTTTCCTGTTTCTTGGCAAAGCATAATCTGATCACATTTTCATTCAGCTTATTTTTATAGAATGATGAAAATGGAACACTGGCTACTTTATGATTGATGGTAAGTTCGCTTGCAAAATCAAAATCATTTTTGTCAGAGATCTTGTCATATTTTACTGCCTGAAAGTAAGTGCCTTCACAATCGAGAAGTTCAAAAGAAGTTCCTGAAAGGCCTTTTCTCAGAAAATCTCTTTTTTCCTGGAAAAACTGGTTCAGATGAATATAGTGTTCATCATTTTTCATGTATTCTGCCAATGCAAGCTGAATAGGAGTATTTACACAAAAAACGTTGAATTGATGTACTTTTCTGAATTCATCTGTCAGGTTTTTGGGAGCTGCACAATAGCCGACTTTCCAGCCTGTAACATGAAAAAGCTTTCCGAATGAAGCTACAAGAAGGCTTCTTTCTTTAAGCTCAGGATATTGGCAGATACTCAAATGCTGTTTTCCATCAAAGACAATATTTTCATATACTTCATCACTCAGAATAAGTATAGAAGTCCCTTTTACCAACTGAATAAGCTCCTGCAGGTCTTCTTCCTTCAGAATCTTTCCGGAAGGGTTGTTGGGATTATTCAGAATAATCATTTTCGTATGATCGCTGATCAGATTTTTTACGGTTTTCCAATCAATTTCATAATCGGGAGCTTTCATTTCAAAACGTTTTACAATTCCCCCGAAAAGCTCTACCGTAGGTTCATAACAATCATAAGCCGGCTCAAAGATAATCACCTCATCATCTTTTTTGATGAAAGCAGCAATCGCTGTGAAAATAGCCTGGGTTCCGCCTGCAGTAACTGTAATTTCAGAATCCGGGTGATAAATGGCTTGATGGCTGTTCTCAATTTTACGGGCAATTTCTTCCTTTAAACCGATCATTCCGCCTAGGGGAGCATATTGGTTAAACCCTTTCTGAATAAAATGATCTACATAGCCAAGTAATTCCGGATCAGGCATAAAATCAGGGAATCCCTGAGATAAATTGATGGCCTCATTTTCATTGGCTAGTTGTGTCATTTGGCTGAAAATAGTAGTTCCTACATTGGAAAGCTTTGATAAAGGAAGTTGTATCATAAAAACAATTTTGTTGACCGAATTTAATGAAATATTTAAAACAGTTTGAATTTGTAGGAATAAAAATCAGGACAAGTTTGAGGATAAAACTTATTTTAAAATTGGAATCATAATCATAAAGTGTAAATATTTAGATTTTTAAATTGATGTTTGTCTGTAAAGTATATGAAACCAGTGGTTTGGAGTGTGGATTAACATTAGATATGATTTTAAACATATGTTTAATTTTTTCTTTTAAATATGCTGAAAGATGGTTACATTTGTTAGATAACCTAATTAATTAAAACCAATGACCACGAAAATTAAGAAGATTGAGTTTCCTGAACAATCACTTTTATCCCGCAAGAAAAAAGATTTTGATTATATGGACAGTTTCGAGGGAGAACTGGGAGACGATAGTAAAGATATTGATATAACAGAAGTAGGGAAGGCCTTTTTTACAAACGGTCCGAAATGGGGCAAGAAAATGTTTGCATTCAGAAATAAAGTGGTAGGATTATTTGGATTAAAAACAGGATCTGAAACTGAAAAGAAGCAGAAAGAAAAGGATTTTACATGTGAAATAGGAGAGCGTGTGGGACTTTTTAAAGTATTTGATAAAACCAGTAACGAAATTGTTCTTGGAGAAGATGATAAACATCTGGATTTTAGAATTTCTCTTTTATTCGATAAGAATCAGAAACAGGTGAATGGAAAATCTTTAAAGATATCCACCACAGTAAAGTTTCATAACTGGCTGGGAGTACTGTATTTTCTGCCGGTTCGGCCATTTCATAAATTGATTGTTCCTGCAATGCTGAAGAATATTATCGGAAAACTGGAAAAGAATACATAAGGTTTTAAATTATACAAATAAGGCTATCTATTATACAGATAGCCTTATTTTTCAAATTGAGAATCATTTATTTTGAAATCAATAGTTTTTGGGTACTTACTTTAGTGTCGGATTTCATTTCTACCAGATAAGCTCCTTGCATAAGCTTTTGAGTATCTAATCGGATGAACTGAGTTCCGCTGTTCAGGTTTTCAGATCTTTCAATGACAACCTTTCCAGTGTTATCAATAATTCTTACCGTTACCAATTCTCTTTTTAACAGTCTGGTCTCAAGATCTACATAAGTTTTTGCCGGATTGGGAACGAGAGTGAAATCTTTAGACTCGGCAGATTGGAGTTCGGCTTTTATAATGGCTTCCATACCTTTTGTTGGAGAATCTACTGTTGAAAAATTTGTGAATGTTGGGATGGATGGTTTATAGCAGAAGGTAAAACATCGTTTACAAACAGAGATTCTACCCTGATTTTCACTTACGCATATGGTATAAGAGCCCGCTGCATTATATGTATGTGATACTGTGGGATAGATATAATTTGATGAACTGCCGTCACCCCAGTCGATGATATACGTTGGTCCTGGATTGCCGGGAGTAGAATACAGGATAGGATTAATTAAATTAATAGTGGCCGTTGCTGTATTATTTAATGTACTGAATGAAGTGCTGAGGGTAAAATCTGCAGTACATCCATCACATGGTTTTACACAGATATTATCAAAAAATACAATTTCCTGTTGTGTGCTGGTAATATCCGGTGTAATAGCCAGAGTAGTAGAGTTCATAATAAGATTATCAAAATCGGCAGAAGTACCGGCAGTATTCAATACCCATGTTCCCTCCGAATTGCTTGGAAGAATTCCACCGCTTGAAAGCTGGATGGGTGCTTTGATGCGTACCCAGCCACTTCCGGGAGTTACTGTTACATTTGCTCTGAAAGATGCATTGTGAACCCCATTAGAAAGAGTGATATACGGATGATAAGGCTGCCCATAGCCACTGTCATTTTTAAGGTAAAAGTCAAAGTACAGGCATTGACCAAGATATTTTTTACCAAGACTTCTAAAATCTGTTGAGTTTTCGTACCAGGAGCCGCCGGACTGGTCTCCCAATATGAGGTACTGAGATCCGTCTAAGGCATTAGGAGATCCAAAGTTTACACTGACATTCCCATTGGGATAAGGTGAGGGAGCCCAGTTTCCTGCAGGGCTGGTAGTGGCATTAAAGTCTGAGCACGGAGTTTGCCCATTCATTATCATAGAACAACCCAGGATTAAGCAGAATGCTAATAAATAATTTCTTATCATAATATATCTTGGTTTTATAAATCAAAAGCCAAGAAAAACTTTAGAAATTAATAAAAGTGTGATTGGTTTAAAAGTTCAATAGTTAATTGTTATATCAACTAATGTTGAAATAAAAGTATGATAAGGAATAGTTCCCCACAGTAAAGAATTAGCAGGTGTAGGTAGTTCTTAAATAAGTGTTGTCTTTTTGTATTTAATCGATAATTTCAATCAGGAATTATTCATTATTTTTATTCAAAATACCTGATTTTAGACAAGAAATCATTCTTTTTGCGTACAGATACGTCTATAACAGAATCATCTGCCATAATAACCTGCCCTCCTTTTCCTTTGATATATTCTTTTAAATGAGTAAGATTAATCAAATGTTTATGATGGATCCTAAAGAAATTATGTTCCGAGAGAAACCCCTCATAATCATGAAGCGTTTTGGAAACAATCATTTTAGTTTTATCCTTCATATAAAAGGTTGTATAACTTGAATCTGCTTCACAGCGTATAATATCCTCAATATCGGTTAACTTAAACCCCTGAAGGGTAGGGAGACTGATTTTATTCTGGTAGGTTCCGGAAGACGTTTTGTCTTTTTTTATAATTTCCAGTGCTTTGTTGACGGCAATTAGGAAATCTATCCTTTTAATAGGTTTTAAAAGATAATCTACTGCGCCATTTTTAATAGCCTGAATGGCAAACTGTTCAAAGGCTGTGATGAAAATAATAAGAGCATTGATTTCTTTAAATTTTGATAGAAGATCAAAAGCAGTTCCGTCACTTAGCTGAATATCAAGAAAGATAATATCCGGAGTGTTTTTTGAAAGATGGATATAGGCTTCTTCAATATTTGACGCCTGAAATGCAATCTGTATATCAGGAAATTCATTCTTCAGCAGTAAAGAAATGTAATCTCTTCCGTCCTGTTCATCATCAATGATGCTGGTTTGTATTTTTGTTTTCATGGGGAATCATATATAAGTTTATTAGTGTACCGGGTGTCTTTTGTTTTTTGCCAAGATCTTCAATTTCCAGTTTGATATCAATTTCAAAAATCTGGCGGAAAGTTTCAATCCTTTTTTTAGATAATTTTACGCCGAATGAATCTGAGGACTTAGTCGTATGCAGTTTGGCATCTATTCCTACTCCGTTATCCGTAATCGTCATAACCAGAAAAGGATATTTGTAGTCAAACGAAATCGTAATTTTTCCTTTTCTGTCTTTTAAATTAGATACCCCATGTTTGATTGCGTTTTCAACAAAAGGCTGAATAAGAAGTGAGGGGATGATCCAGTTTTTATCGACAGCGTCGGAAATCGTAATCGCATAATTGAACTGCTCTTTCAGTCTTAGTTTTTCCATACTTAAATAAAGGGTAAGATATTCTATCTCTTCTTTGATCGGGATTAATGCTTTTTCAGAATAATACAGTGTTTTTCTGATCATCTGAGAAAATATATCAAGGTAATTTTCAGTTTCAGGATAATTTTTTTTATACAGCAAAAACTGAATGGAATTGAGACAGTTGTAAATGAAATGTGGATTGATCTGAGCTTTAATAGCCTGAAGTTCTAATTCTGCAATTTTCTTTTCATAATAAAGATTCTCCAGTTTTTTGTTTCTCCTTTTTTGAAGATATAAACTCCATAACCAGAGAAGTATGAGAATACCTGTAACAATTAATAATAACCGGAACCACCATGTCTGCCAGAATTGCGGCTCAATTTCAAAGGCAATATCAGATGAAGTGGCCGATTGTCTGCCGTTGTAACCCAATCCGAAAACTCTGAGGACGTATTTGCCAGGAGGAACCGCATTAAGGATAATAGAAGATGAATTGCTGATCTGCCAGCTGTTATTAAGACCTGAAATCAGGTATTTGTAGCTGATTTTTCCCTGAGAAGAGTAATCAGGAAAACTTAAATGAAAGGTAACCTCATTATCCGGATATCGTCCTACAAGCTTACGATTAACATTAAAATATTTTTTATCACCAATTGACACTGAGTTTACTATTACTTTTTTATGAATAGATTTTTGCTGGGAAAGCAGTTGGTGGATAGATAGAATACTTAAGCCTTTTGAGGTGGCAATATAAATGGTGTCTTTCCTGATCACACAGCCGGCTATAACATTTGATGGCAAGCCGTCTGTTTGTGTAAAATTATTGATAAGGAGTTTCCCGTTTTTAAACTCTATTCTGCTGATTCCGAAATTAGTGCTGGCCCAAAAAATATTTTCGTTCTCAATGGAGATCTTTTTAATCTGATCAGACAGAAGGCCATCTTTTTCAGTAATTTTTTGGACTATTTTGTTACGATTAAAAACAAGAATTCCATTGGGATTTGTAGCAGCTATGTACAGATTGGGCTTAAGTTCTTTTATATCTTTAAAATAATACCCTTCCAGAAACATTTTCTTACTCCTTGTCTTAAGATTTATCTTATAGAGATCCTTGAAGTTTCCTGCAAATATGCTGTCTC
Source organism: Chryseobacterium sp. Tr-659 (assembly GCF_011752975.1). Lineage (GTDB taxonomy): Bacteria > Bacteroidota > Bacteroidia > Flavobacteriales > Weeksellaceae > Chryseobacterium. The sequence goes on from NZ_VWWP01000002.1 coordinate 262,496, forward strand.
GGCTATAAGGTAAAGCAGAATAAATTCTTTCATCAGATAAATAATGTGAGTATTTGTCCTTGATGAAATCGAAAATAATTAACCCGCTCGATGCACATAATAATACGGAGCTGTCGTTATAGGGAACAATATTTTTTAAACTATAATTATTTAAGCTTTTCTTTTTCTTACTGGCAAGATCATATTTGAAGATAGCTTTTGTTATTCCGAAAATAACCATATTTCCTTTTGCAAATATAGCTTTGTGTTCAGTTTTTTTATTCTCCTGCAGTGTAATGTCAGTAATTGTGTTAGAGTGAAGAACTCCTCCTTTTGATTGATTATAGCCTAAAATAATATTCTTTCCATTATCCGTAATAGCAGTGATGAATGAGGAATTATTTTTAAGTGTAAGGTTGATATAGTTGTTGAAAAAAGAACGGGTTACGAAAAAGATTCCGTTATTCCGGGTAGAAAACCAGACATTATTGTCCACATCTACTAAAATATTATTAATAATGTAATCTTCTAAAAGCAGAATAGGAGATAATGGCTTTTTTGTGGCAGATAGTGGCTGGTCAAAATAGAGAACCCCTCCTTTATCAAGACTAAGCCAGAGTTTATTATTTTTATCAATACTGATTTGGTCAATATCTTCTTTAGTATAATAGGTATTTATTTTAGCAAAGTGATATTTATTTTCAATTTTATAAATTTCAATCTTCTTTTCGCTTTTTCTGATGAAAAAATTATCTTTTTTAAAAATGAAATCACTATTAGTTAAAGGGATATCACAGATTGTGATGGTTTTTCTAACCATATTATAAGCTTCAATCTGATTTTTATCATTTCTTGTATATAAGAGATGAGCATTCACATCAAAGCCAATGGCTTCTGTAGCTGTTTTTCCCTGAGTGATATCCAGGGGCAGAATTTGTATTTTTTCATCTTTGTAGAGATAAATATTTTTAGGATTTGATTTATTGCACATATAAAAACCACCTTTTATATGTACAGAAATAGGATTATAACAGAGTTGAATCTTTTTTAGTTCTTTATTAATATCGGAATTGATGATTCTGTCATTCTTGAGATAAGCAAAATCACTGAGAAATGATATAATAAAAAGCTCATTATTGGAAATAGGTTTACAATCGAGAACATCCATGTTTTTTAACCCCTCTTTATACTGCTTGAATTCTTTCCCATCAAAACGAAATAATCCGTTATCACTGCCAATCCAGATAAAACCGTTTTTGTCCTGGCTGAGACGGTAGGTATAGAAGGTGTTTAGCCCATCCTCTTCACCATAATGAATGACCCCTGGAATTTGAGCAGCCAGGGGAAGTGAGCAGAATGACATTAATAAAAAACATAGAAAAGAATACATATTTCACATCATATCGAATAATATATAAATATAAAATTTGCTGAATAATCACACAATACATATCATCAAATATTATAAAAAATGATTTTTAAAATTCGGATAATTTTAGACAATTTCGTACTTTTGTATGTTTGCTGAAATCATATATGTCACAAGAAATAAATCCAACCTACTCAGAAGATAATATCAGAACCCTCGATTGGCAGGAACATATCCGTCTGCGTCCCGGAATGTACATCGGGAAGCTTGGGGACGGCTCTTCTGCCGATGACGGTATTTACATTCTGCTTAAAGAAATTCTGGACAACTCTATTGATGAGTTCAGGATGAGAGCAGGTAAAAGAATCGAAATAAAACTGGACGACGGTAAAGTTACCATCCGTGACTTTGGGCGCGGAATCCCATTGGGAAAAGTAGTAGATGCTGTTTCCAAAATGAATACCGGGGGTAAGTACGACAGTAAAGCGTTCAAAAAATCCGTAGGGTTGAACGGTGTCGGTACCAAAGCTGTGAATGCCCTTTCAGACTATTTCAGGGTGCGTTCCTTCCGCGATGGAAAAATGAAAGCGGCCGAGTTCTCCCGCGGTATGATCAAAGAAAACTTTGAGGAAAAAGATACTTCGGACAGAAACGGTACTGAAATTTCCTTTATTCCGGATGGAGAGATATTCCTGCATTTCAAGTATAGAAAAGAGTATATCGAAAGAATGCTCCGTAATTATGCTTACCTGAATCCGGGACTTAAAATTCTTTTCAACGGTGAAACGTATTATTCCGAAAACGGTCTTAAAGATCTCCTGGAAGAAGAACTGGAAAGCGATATTCTATATCCGATCGTTCATTTAAAGGATGATGATATTGAAGTGGCAATTACACATTCCGACAAATCCCAGACGGAAACATATTTTTCATTCGTAAACGGACAGAATACAACACAGGGAGGAACGCATCTTAATGCCTTCCGTGAAGCATATGTAAAGACGATTCGTGAGTTCTTTAACAAAAGTTTTGATGCTTCGGATATCAGAAAGTCAATCATTGCAGCGATCTCCATCAACGTAGAGGAACCGGTTTTCGAATCCCAGACCAAAACCAAGTTAGGATCTAATGATATGGGCCCCAACGGACCTACCGTGAGAACATTCATCATTGATTTCCTTAAAAGCAAACTGGATAATTTCCTACACAAAAATCCGGAAATAGCAGAAGCAATCCAGAGAAAAATTCTGATCTCAGAAAGAGAAAGAAAAGAACTTTCCGGAATTCAGAAACTGGCAAGAGAAAGAGCTAAAAAAGTTTCTCTTCACAATAAAAAACTTCGTGACTGCAGACAGCACTATAACGATCAGAAAGCCGAAAGAAAAGGAGATACACAAATCTTTATTACCGAGGGCGATTCCGCATCAGGATCTATTACAAAATCCAGAGATGTAGAAACACAAGCGGTATTCTCACTGAAAGGTAAACCTCTGAACTGTTATGGGCTTACCAAGAAAGTAGTGTATGAAAATGAAGAATTTAACCTTCTTCAGGCTGCGTTGAATATCGAAGAAAGTTTAGAAGACCTAAGATACAACCAGGTGATTATCGCAACAGATGCCGATGTTGATGGAATGCACATCCGTTTGCTGATGATTACATTCTTCTTGCAGTTTTTCCCGGATCTGATTAAGAACGGACACCTTTATATTCTTCAGACCCCTTTATTCCGGGTGAGAAATAAAAAGGAAACGAGATACTGTTATTCGGAAGCGGAAAGGGTAAAAGCATTGAATGAACTTGGCAAAAATCCTGAAATTACCCGATTCAAGGGACTTGGGGAGATTTCGCCAGATGAATTTAAACATTTTATCGGTAAAGATATTCGTCTGGAACCTGTAGTGGTAGGAAAAGATCAAACCATTGACCAGCTTCTGGAATTCTATATGGGAAAAAATACACCAGACAGACAAATATTTATTCTTGAAAACCTGGTAGTGGAAGATGATACAGATATTGATAAAAAGGAATTTGCAGAAGAAATAACAACAAACTAAAGCCTGGGCCGTGAAAGCCGGCACAAATATAAAAAAACACATTTTGGATGAAAGTAAAAAAATTTAGAAAACTTACAACCCAAAATTATAATGAGACTAAGTAACCGTAATAAAACATCAGTATATAACTCCGCAAGCACTTTGCTTTTAATGATGACCGTATTTGGAATATTGGTGTTTTTTGCCAATGAGTACAGATTTAATGCGCTGGGAAAGGAAAGTTATCTGCTGATAATTATTCCTGTTGGCCTGTTGATGATTTTTCATCTTAGAGGACGACAGGTTTTCGAATATGACAGCGATGGCGAGGCCCTGAATTTTAAAAACAGGAATATTATCCCTTTTTTAAGCAAACCTCTTCACGACGAGTTTCCGAAATATAAGCTGATAAAATATGATGTAATCAATATTTTCTTTATCAAAAGATTATATATTACCGTTTCAAGTAAGAATAATGGCTCTACCATATTGAAGTATGAGATTTCTTATTTGACCAGAAAAGAAGTAAATGATTTAAAAATCTCTCTTAACAAAGTTGTAAAAGTTAATAAAGAGAAAAAAGATTAAAAAACAGATGACGACAGAAGAATATTCGCATGAGGGTGAAAGCCTGAAGAAAGTTTCCGGGTTATACAAAGACTGGTTTCTGGATTATGCTTCCTATGTAATTTTGGATAGAGCGATCCCTTCGGTATACGATGGTTTAAAACCCGTTCAGCGAAGAATCATGCACTCTATGCGCGAACTGGAAGACGGCCGTTACAATAAGGTGGCCAACATCGTGGGAAATACCATGAAATATCACCCGCACGGTGATGCCTCCATTACAGATGCCATGGTGCAGATAGGACAGAAAGAACTACTGATAGACACTCAGGGGAACTGGGGGAATATCTATACGGGAGACTCTGCAGCCGCTGCAAGATATATTGAAGCAAGACTTACTCCATTTGCTCTGGAAGTAGTTTTTAACCCTAAAACTACGGAATGGACAAAATCCTACGACGGAAGAAACAATGAACCTATCGATCTGCCGGTAAAGTTTCCTTTACTGCTTGCACAAGGTGTGGAAGGGATCGGGGTAGGACTTTCTACAAAAATACTTCCGCATAACTTCAACGAACTCATCAACGCATCAGTAGCTTATTTAAAAGGAAAAAGATTTGAACTCTATCCGGACTTCTTAACAGCCGGATATTTGGATGTCTCAGAATATAATGACGGTCACAGAGGAGGAAAAGTAAGAGCCAGGGCTAAAATTACCCAAACGGATAAACATACCCTTGTGATCTCCGAACTTCCGTATTCAAAAACAACCACTGACCTGATTGATTCTATCCTGAAAGCCAATGAAAAAGGAAAGATCAAAATCAAAAAGATTGAAGATAATACTTCTGATAAAGTAGAAATTCTGATCCATATTCATAACGATGTTTCTCCGGATAAGACGATTGATGCACTTTATGCATTCACAGACTGCCAGGTGACAATCTCGCCGAATGCCTGTGTAATCGTTGGAGATAAGCCTATGTTCATGAATGTTTCCGATATTCTGAAAATGAATACGGACCATACGGTTTCCTTATTGAAAAAAGAACTTGAAATTGAACTTCATGAGCTTCAGGAAAGCTGGCACTTCTCTTCACTGGAAAGGATTTTCATCGAAAACAGAATTTATCATGACATAGAAGAAGTGAAAACCTGGGAAGATGTACTGAAGACGATTGATAAAGGATTAAAACCTCATACCGGACATCTTTTAAGAGCTGTAACGGAAGAAGATATTTTAAAACTAACAGAAATCAGAATCAAGAGAATTTCAAGATTCGATCTGGATAAATTTAAAGAAAATATTGCCGCTCTGGAAGGCAAAATAGAACAGGTGAAATACCACCTTGCCAATCTGATAGCTTATGCTGTTGATTATTATCTGAATATCCAGAAAAAATACGGAAAAGACAAACAGAGAAAAACCGAGCTTAGAATTTTTGATACCATTGATGCTACAAAAGTAGCCGTTGCCAATGAGAAGTTCTATGCAAATTTTGAAGAAGGATTCATCGGAACTTCTCTGAGAAAAGATCAATATCTGTTCGATTGCTCTGATATTGATGATATCATTACTTTCAGAAAAGACGGAAGCATGAAGGTGGTAAAGGTGGAAGCCAAGACTTTCATTGGAAAAGACATACTTCACGTTGCCATATGGAAGAAAAATGATAAAAGAACGGTGTACAACATGATCTATCGTGAAGGCAGGGAAGGGCCCTATTATATGAAGCGTTTCTCCGTAACAGGAGTAACCCGAAATACAGATTATCCGCTGGCTTCAGACAAAAAAGGCTCAGAAACCTTATACTTTTCAGCCAATCCTAACGGGGAAGCGGAAACTGTAACCGTTCTTTTAAAGCCGAATCCAAGAATCAGAAAAAACAAAATGGAGATCAACTTCTCAGATCTTGCGATTAAAGGACGTGATTCCAAAGGAAATCTGGTGACCAAATATGCGGTGAAGAAAGTGGATATGAAAGAAGAAGGAGTTTCTACACTGGCACCAAGAAAGATATGGTTTGATGATACAGTGAGAAGACTGAATGCGGATGCAAGAGGAACGCTGCTGGGGAACTTCAAAGGAGATGACAAAATCCTTACGATCAATACAAATGGTGAGGTGAAGCTGGTATCATTTGATCTTGGCAACCGTTTTGATGATGAATATCTGGTGCTGGAAAAATGGAGACCTGCACAACCGATTACCTGTATCTATTATGATGGAGAAAAAGATATTTATTTCATCAAGAGATTTTTACTGGAAAACACGGTTAATGTACAGACGTTCATGCCGTCGGAACACCCGAAGTCATTTATTGAAAATGTAATTGTTGCCAATGATGCAACTGCTGATATCATTTTCGCAAAAGATAAAGGCAAGGAACGTGATCCGGAAACGGTGAATATCGATGAATTCATTGCTGTAAAAGGAATTAAGGCGATTGGCAACCAGTTTACGAAATTTAAGGTAAAAGCCATCAATATTACAATTCCTGAACCTGTAGAGGAGGAACCGGAAATGTATGAAGATCCGGAACCTTCCGCTGATGCAGATGAGGATGGAGGAATCATCGGAGACCTTTTCCAGGAAGATGAGAACAGCGGAAATGAGTAGGATATAAAAATTACCTTTTATAAGGATAAATAAAAAAACATAAGATGAATATAATTGTTTTAATAATCATTGCAGTTACGTGTATCTTCAGTTACATGGGATTCAACAATATGACATTGTTTGAGAAATACAAGTTTAATGTTGGAGCTATTGCAAACCGTAAAGAATATATAAGATTAATCAGCTCTGCATTTTTGCATGCCGATTTTATGCATTTGTTCTTTAATATGCTTTCCCTGTATTTTTTTCAGGGAGTGGTTATCAGTTTCTTTGGAGAAATAGGTTTTTTGATTATTTATTTCGGCTCCATGATCCTGGGAAATTTATTCAGCTTACAAATCTATAAAAATCAACCGTGGTATTCCGCTATCGGGGCATCAGGAGCCGTTTCAGGAATTATTTTTGCTTCCATCGCAATGGCTCCGAATGAGATCAGTGTCAACTTCCTGCCGGGATGGTTATTCGGAACTTTGTATTTCGGATATTCCGTGTATATGATGCTGAATCCTAAACAATGGGATAATCTGGGACATGCTGCACATCTTGGAGGAGCTTTCTTCGGACTTGTGTATTCTATTGCCCTGCACCCGCAGCAAGCGATGAGCAACATTCTTTTCTTAGGAGTGATGTCGCTTCCGCTGATATACCTCGGATATCAGATTTTTATAAAAAAGAAAATCAATTAATCTATAAATGAAAAAAACTATTAACCTGATTTTGGTGCTGATTAGTAACTATTTTTTATCACAAAATAATTTTACACTGGTCACACCAAAGCCTTCTGATGCCAAAGCCACTAAAATTGCCTTTTCCAAGGATAATTTAGGCTTTATTATCAATAACAATAAAGAACTCCTATCCACCAATGATAAGGGATTGAGCTGGGGGCTTAAACAAACCCTGAATTTTGTTCCGCGTGATATCAAATTCAGAAATAATGTAGGATTTATCGTAGGAGATTATACCATTCTCCGATCTGATGATTATGGAGTAACATGGAATCCTGTGAATGTTTTCGGTGGATATTCTTTAAACTCAATTAACTTTATCAGTGATGATGAGGTCTATATTTCCGGGCAGACACAGATTCTGAAATCTTCAGACAAAGGGCTTACCTTTCCAGTTAATACAACAATGTATGGGATGTCAGCAGCTATCACTGTTTTTACAAATGCTGATAATGTGATTGCAACCACTTACGATGGAAGAATTAGAAAATCTACAGACGGAGGAAACACCTGGGTAACTACTGCTTCTGATACAAGTTCCAGCAACCAATATTATTCTCTCGTATTTCCATCCCAGAACGTAGGGTATGTGAATAAAGGCTTCGGAGATATGCTTAAAACTACGGATGGAGGACAAACCTGGACAGCATTAAGTTACAGCACTTACCATACTGAAACATATGGAATGCAGTTTTTTGATGAAAATAACGGGTTCGCCGTTGGAGCAAATGGCGCCGTCTATAAAACAACCAATGGTGGTACTTCATGGCAATGGATCAGCCCGACATCTATGTACAACAGTGATCATGATTACGATCTGAACGGATTGTATTTCTTTGATACTCAAACGGCCATTTGCGTCGGTAATAACGGAAGAATCATAAAAACACAAAACGGAGGAACCAACTGGACCAACTATGCTCCTACCTATGATGTGATTAATGAACTTCACTTTATAAATGCCAATAATGCTTATTTAAAAACCAATATGGGAGGCTTTTTTAAAAGTTCAGATGCCGGAAACTCATGGCAGAAAGTTCAGTATCCTCCTCACCAGTCTTACAGCAACGGGTTTACTTTCCTGAATGAAAATGTAGGATATTCTATCGGTGCCAATCAGGGATTGGTATACAAAACTACAGATGGGGCCCAAAACTGGACTCCCAGCACGGTAATTCAGTATGAACCTCTATATTCAGTAAGCTTTCTTTCAGAAAATGTAGGATATGTAAGTGGAGGATATGATACTCCTAATGCCGGATTATTCAAGACTGTGGATGGAGCATCAAGCTGGCAGAAGATTTCGAACTTAAAGTTTTCCTACCTTAAATTTTTCAATAATAATGTAGGGTACGGGGTGAAGACAGGTGTTTTTTGGACAATGTACAAAACGCTGGACGGAGGAATTACCTGGAATATATGCTTTGAAGGACCTTCTTCAAACATTTACTTTGATTTTTTAAATGAAAACCAGATCTTCCTGAAAGGAAATAATGGAGACTTCTTTAAATCAAATGATGGAGGAACTACATGGACGCAGTCCCAGCTTCCATACTATTCCTTTGATAAAATTAAATTTGTAGATCAGAATACAGGATATGTAGCTGATCAGGAAAAGGTTTACAAAACAATTGACGGCGGAACAACGTGGAGCCTGCTTTTAGACAATAACTACGGCTTTGATATTAAAACATTGGAAGTTGGAGGTGATTATTTATATTTGTCTGGTAATGGAGGAAGAATTTATAAGTATTCATTAGGATTTCTTGCCGCAAGTGAAGCAGATGCAAATACCAATACCAACGATCTGAAAATCTATCCTAATCCGGCAACAGATTATGTACATGTAAGTACGAAGAAGAAAATAAATGAGATCAGGCTGATCGATATTTCCGGGAAAATGATAAAAACAGTCCGAAACACATCGCAGATCGGGGTGTCAGAACATCATCCCGGAATGTACTTTTTAGAGATAATATACGGTGATAACACGAAACAGGTGACCAAGATTATCAAAAAATAATAATAACATATTAAGATAATAAAAACCAATGAACACATCAGAATTCAACAGTTTCATCGTGATACTTATCTATGGTTCATTGGTTTTGCTTTCTTTGCTGAAACTGGCCAATCCTTTAAAAGTAAACAGGAAAGCCAATTTCTGGTTCGGAATATTCCTGTTCCTTTGGTCTACATTCTGGATGGATGAAATCCTGTTTCTGATTACAGATTCTACTGTAGAATTTCATTCCTTATTCTTGATCCGGTTTATACAGTATCTTACTCCAATTGTTTTTTATTTCAGTGTATTATTTTACACTAATCCATCCTTTAAATTTAAGCTTACGGATAGTAAATTCCTGATACTTCCGGTAGCGTTTCTGGTGTGCCTTTTATTGGTGAGATGGGGTTATTATAACCCATTTGATTATCTGAGTATTATTCTAATCCTGATACAGGCACTCTTTTACACCGTATTTTCTTACATTACGATAAGAAAACATCAGCGGAAGATCCAGCAGTTTTCTTCCAATACAGAAGGAATCAATCTTAATTGGCTTGAATATATTATTCTTGTCCTTCTTATTGTGAATATCATCTATGTGATCTATAATCTTTTTTATGATCCGAAATCATTGAATTTCTTTATCAATACAGTCTTTCTGCTGGTGATTTATTTTGTAGCTTATTATTCTCTGAAACAGAAAGAAATTTATCCTTTGGAAGAAAAGCAGAGGGATGAACTAATTGCCATCAATGACGACTCAGATTCGGAAGAAATAAAAAGAAAACTGATCTCTGATGAAGAATTAGAAAAGATCAAGACATCACTGGAAGATATCATGGAAACTCATAAACCTTATCTTGACAGTGAACTGAACCTTATAAGACTTGCCGAAATGCTTTCGGTTTCTACCCATCATTTGTCTTATGTGATCAATACCGGTTTTGGAAAGAATTTTTTCCAGTATGTAAATGAATTCAGAGTGGATTATGCAAAACATCTTCTGAAGAAGACAGACAACAAGCTATCCATTTTGGGGATTGCTTATGAATCCGGGTTCAATTCCAAGACTTCCTTCAATACAACCTTCAAAAAAATGACCGGACAAACCCCTTCTGAATTCAGAAAATAGGTTCAGGTTTATAAAGTTTTACTTTCTTTCGATAGTAAATTGTTGGTTTTCAATTCGTTGCTTTGTTTTTGTTTTTTGCTTGAAAATCAGTTCATTCAGATAAGCTGGAACATTCAAACCATCCTTACACAATAGCTTTGTACCGTAAAATTTAAACTTATGGATACCAAAGAATCATATGCTGTAGTTACGGGAGCAAGTCAGGGATTGGGCAAAGCCTTCGCGGAGAATCTTGCCCAAAAGAAAATCAATGTCATTCTGGTAAGCCTTCCAAACCAGAACCTGGAAGATCTTTCCCGGAGCCTGGAAGAACTTTATGATATAAAAACCCATTATTACGAAACAGATCTTTCCGTGAATGAAAATGTAATGAAACTTACAGAGTGGCTTAACCGCTCATTTGATATTCATATTCTGATCAATAATGCAGGGCTTGGAGGAACCAAAAGGTTTACTGAAGCAACCCCGGATTATATCAACCGTATTCTGCAGGTTAATGTAACAGCAACCTCGCTCATTACCCATCAATTACTTCCTAATCTTTTAAAACAGCCCAGAGCTTATATTTTAAACGTTTCAAGCATGGCTGCTTTCTCTCCGATAGGATTTAAAACCGTTTATCCTGCGTCAAAAACTTTTATTCATTCATTCTCAAGAGGATTACATGAAGAATTAAAAGATACCAGTGTTTTTGTAAGTGTGGTTAATCCCGGAGCAATGAAAACCAATACTGATGTGTGTAAAAGAATTGAAAAGCAAGGCTTTTTGGGCAGAATGACACTTCTGAATCCGGATAAAGTAGCTTCTTACAGTATTCATCAGCTGTTTAAAAAAGATTCCGTAATTATGGTGAACCCGCTCAGCTGGCTGTTGATGAAGATTTTACCAATCTGGATCAAACTTCCTCTGATGACTCAAGCCATAAAGAGAGAGATTGAAGCATAAGATCTGAATTATAAAGAACATATGAAGAAAATTTGTGTTACCGGTGCCACCGGGCTTCTGGGAACTAATGTTATTATTAAATTATTGGAAAATGGTTATTCTGTTATTGCTTTGGTGCGCAAGAAAAGCGGCTGGATGGGTGAAGAAAACGAGAATCTGAAACTGGTTGAAACTGATCTGTTATCGGACTTTTCATCACACCTTAAAGAAATTGACTGTGTCATTCATATTGCTGCAGAAACACGCCAGAATCTGCTCAGTTATGATGAATATAGAAAAGTAAATTACGAAATGACAGTGAATCTTTTTACACAATCAAAGACAGCAGATGTTAAAAAATTTCTGTTTGTAAGTACGGCAAATACAATCGGATATGGAAATACCATTTTCTGGGGAAGTGAAAAAGCTCCACAGCTTTATCCTTTTACCCACTCATTCTACGCCAAAAGTAAGCTTGAAACTGAAGACTACCTGTTACAAAACAGGAAAGACACAGAGGTTGTTATCCTTAATCCTACATTTATGATCGGTGCTTATGATCATAAGCCCAGCTCCGGGAAAATTATTTTCTGGGCCTGGAAAAAGAAATTAATATGTTACCCGAAAGGAGGAAAAAATTTCGTTCATGCTGCAGATGCGGCAGAAGGAGTCATAAAAGCCATTGAAAAAGGAAAAGACGGAGAAAAATATCTTTTAGCCCATGAAAACCTAAGCTATAAAGAATTTTTTGGAAAAATTAGCAGAATTACAAACCAAAAACCCATTATGATTCCTATTTCTAACAAGGTATTAAGTATCCTTGGACTGATAGGAGACGGACTGAGAAAACTGAAAATAAAAACAAACCTTAGTACTACCAATATGAAAGCACTTCAGGTTTGTAATTATTATTCCAATCTGAAATCTGTAAAAGATTTAGGCATGCAGTATCAATCTGTGGATAAGGCTGTAAGTGATGCCATTGAATATTTTATTAAAAATAATAGGTGTTGATTTTCAGTATGGTTATTGCAACAACCAGCAGTTAAAACGGGTTGTATACAATTATCTTGTTATATTTTGGGTTACATTTTTATTAGAAATAACGCAGGAATTGCTGCAGTTATTTGCACTTGATATATTAACCTGTATCAGTGCGGGCAATGATCTGTATTCTTCCTTATTGTAAGGAGTCTCGGTGCCGTTGCTTCCGCCTCCTTTAATGTCATATTGTATTTGGGCTACTCCGGTAAATCCATTCGCAGGTTTAAAAGAGAGCTTTCCCGTAGAGTAGGAGTACGCCCATGTTCCCTGGCTATTGGTATAAACACCGCCTGTTATATTTGGAATCACCGTTCCGTTGTTGTCCAAAAAACGGAATGAGTTAAAATCAAGATTGTTATAAGAAAGTGTTGGTGGATTTTGACCATTTGCAGAAGAATAAGCTGCGTCATTGAGCAAAGGAGAATAGGTAGATTTTATCCCCGGACACCCTGCAAATAAATCATCAGTTACTTCGGCAGCATAAGGCCTGCTTACACCCAGATTTTTTAATAAATGTATATTTTTAGCAGCTCCGGTAGAGGCGGCAAAACCAATTCTGAAAGTAGAAGGAGGTGATGTATCCAGGGTTCTTACTGTGCTTGTGGAAATTGTAGACTCAGTATATTTCAGGGAAGTTGGATAATAATAATTATCAATTACTTTTTCTTTCACAGTCCCATGCTGAATTTCAAGCGTTACATTATAACCACCGGATGGATTGGGTACTAATGTGACATATGCTTTACGGAATCTTGAATCATTTTCATTCTGAGGAATCGTAGTTCCTCCACTTTCAATACTGAATTGCTGAAGACTCGTATTTTTAATACCAATAAACTTCCCCGTCTGAGTATCGAGATAAGCAGACCTGTTGTTACTGTTTGGAGATGCATTGGTAGCAGTGCTGTAAAGTAAAGGATAGCCGTTGTATCCCACAGGTTCAGCAGATGACAGATATTGGTTCCCGCGTTTACCTCTTAACGAAACATTGCTTCGTCCGTCGGCCAGGGTTACTCCAAAAATTCCATTTCTAACTCTTTCACCTTGTTTAAAGCTTGTTTTAAAATTTCCGAATTCATCCAGGCCTATCCCGAGATAGGCTCCTCTCAGTCCTTCCGTAGATTCGCCTCCACGTACAAAACTGTATCCCAATCCTCCACCAAAATATCCCAGGTTAAGCTGCTGTTTAGGAATAGATCCATCTACTAAAAATATAGAAATACCATCTCCTCCATTAGTGTTTCCTCCATAAATGGCAAATTCAAATTCAAACTTAATTCCCTGGTCACTTTTGAATATTTTATCCGCCAGAATCACTCCTCCTGAAATATTATTTACACTTCGCGTGAGCCGCAAACCGTCTGTGGTAAAAGTAGCATCATTCTGAACTCCGCTCGTTGTAACTTTATAGGCTTCCTGGGGCTGTAATCCTTGGGTGAAGTTCACGAAATACGGATAACCAGTCCCTTGCTCATTCTGTGCCTGAATGTTTTGAGAGAAAAGAATTAAGGAGGAAATGAGCAAAAATCTTTTACATTGTATAATTGAGGTACTCTTTATCATAGCCCAATTATTTAACAACGAAAACAATATTAATAAAAGAACAGTCTGTTGCTGCTGCTTTTACATTATAGGTCATTATACCATCATCAGAAATAGAAATATTACTGAACACATTAGGATCAGCATCAGTTACATAATAATAAAGATCTTTGCTAGACGGGAAGAAGGGAATAGATGCAGGAGCACTGGTGCTTTTTGCTTTTGGAGACCCGAACTGAGTTTTATACAATGTATACAAGTCTTTAGTACGACCATTGGCCGTAGTAGAAGTATCAAAAGAAACACTGGGCATATAAAACATTTTTACTGCATTATTACTGATACATAGCCAATCAGGTTTGGTAGGCGTTCCTATATTCTGGCTTAAACATTTCTTATCAGTATCATAGATAAGAAGTGAAGTGGCTGGGTTCAAAATAGCATCTCTTTTTGCCGTTGAGAGTCTTGGTATTAACATTCCTTTGCTTTGACTGTACACGTCAAGAGCCGCACTGGCATCAGGTGTTGGGGTATTAATCCCTACTTGAGCTAATGAAAACGAACTTGTTAAAACGATGGGTAGAAAGAATTTTTTGATCATAATGTTTCTAATAATTTTTTATCTGTGTATTTTATGTTTTTTGTATTGTGTTTTTTCTGAAAAGTCTTTTCCTGCCCATTTAGTATATAGCATTTCTGTCAATTCATTTAAATAATGAATTGTTAAAGAATAATATAATGAGACCTTTGTTTCAAAAGCCCATAATAAATATAACAAGTAGGGCATAGAGATATTCTATGTTTAACCTGAAATAGCCGGAAAAGTAGATTGAATTAAGTAGCTCTGTAAGCCATTAAATAAGTAAGATTCATATTCCTTTGTGTTTTTTGCAAATATAGGAATAAAATACTTATGTGTTTGTTTTTTAAGCGATTAATTTTAATTAATTATCTTTTTTTAATTTAATTAACATGTTTTAATTTAAATTTTTATATAATTAATAAATTATCGAGATTATTTTTAATGTTTGAATTAGAGTGTTTTATTAGAAATTCCTAAAAATGAATTTCTTTGAGGATGGGATATCAGAGAAAATACTATGAATTTTTCCATTTTTTATATAACAAATTGAAAAATAGATTAGTTTGAAAAATTTTCCAACGCTTTTTCTACTGTTTCTACAAAATTTATATGTCTTGTTTTATTGCTTTCAAAAATAAAATCCCTCATGCTTTTGCTTTCATATTTACTGAAGTCACCCACAATAGCGAGTCCGATACGGTAATTGGAAAATTTCTGAAGAATTTCACCAGCTATTTTGGTTTTCAGATCAAAAAATTCAGGAGTAATATTTTTCTCATGAAGAATCACTTTATCAAATCCCTGATAATACATATTTCCCATAAGATCCAATCCGTCCTGCGCAGATTGGATAATGATGGTGTCGGAAATTATTTCTGCAGCTTTTATAGAGTTAATCTCATATGATCTGATTTCCATGGTTGTTATGTTTTTAGTGGTTGACTCTCGTCTTGAGGAGGTTTTGGTTTATTAATCAGGAGGTTATAGAGGAATATAGATGCTTACTACTTTTTTCCGTAAATGAATCTGTCATTTTCAGACAGGTCTTTCAATAGTTGAGCATCAGAAAAATCAGAATAGAGCTCCAAAGTTTGCGGACCTAATTTCTGATTGATTTCTAAAAAAAGAAGTCCTTCAGTTTTCAAATATTTTCCGGAGTCTTCCGCAATTTTTCTGTAAAAGATCAATGCATCAGAGGTAGGGGAGAAAAGAGCCATTTTGGGTTCAAATTCCTTTACGGAATCTGCAATTTCAACCTCCTCTTCCATACCAATATATGGTGGATTTGAAATGATGACATCATAATTTTCAGTCAGCTCAAAACTAAGATAATCAGCATGAATAAACTGTACTTTTAATTGATGATAATCAGCATTTCTGCGGGCTGTTTTCAAAGCTTTCTCAGAATAATCTATAGAGGTAACCTGGGCTTCCGGAAAATGTTTCTTTAATACCAATGGAATGATTCCACTTCCGGTTCCTATATCCAAAATCTTTAAACCTTGAATTTTAAGCTTTAAACTTTGAATGTTGCGAATAGCCATTTCCAGTAATTCTTCCGTTTCAGGACGTGGAATCAGGACATTTTCATCCACAAAGAATTTCATTCCGTAAAATTCGGTTTCTCCCAGGATCTGCTGATAAGGTTTTCCGGTCTTTAGTTCGGAAATAAAATGAGAAAGCTGCTTTTGATCATCTGTCAGAAGCTCCTGTTCAGAAAACCTTCTTTGCTGAAAATTATCAAGTCCTACAATTTTATGAAGGAATAAAGAAGATAAAAAAGTGCTTTCCGACTCAGTATAAAGGTCGGAAAGTTCTGTTTTGAAATATTTTTTAAATGCTGATATCGTCATTTATCTTGTAAAAACCAGGTTTGTATCCGTAGACTTCTCTTCATCAATTCTGTACCCTTCATAATTGAATGCTTTTACGTCATTCAGGGTTTTAGCATGGGTTTCTGCACAGAATCTCACCACAAGGCCTCTCGCATGTTTGGTGTATACCACTATGGTTTTCAGCTTTCCGTCTTTTAATTCATAGAAGTCAAAATCAATCACTTTATGATTCAGCTTTTTTCTGTCAATTACTTTTCCATATTCGTTACTGGCAAGATGAAGGAGAATTTCCCCTTTTTTCATTTCAGAATTCAGCTGTTCAGTAATTTTTTCTCTCCAGAATTCATATAGATTTTTATAATTTTCGAACTCAAACGGGCGTCCCATTTCCAGTCTGTAAAGCATCACTTTATCAGAAGGTTTCAAAAGACCATACAACCCGGAAAGCATTCTGTAATTTTTTTGCAGATAATCTATGGCACTTTTGTCAAGAGTTTTGGCATCCAATCCTCTGTAGACTTCACCGGTAAAGGCAAACATAGCCGGTGCAGATTCCTTTGCCGTAGGTCTGGCTTTCCATCTTTGGTTTCTTTCCCAGTTCTCGTCAGCAAGTTTGGTTGATATTTCCATCAGCTCAGAGAGATACTTTGGGGATTTCTCTTTTAAATAAGATTGTATAAATGCTGCATCTTCAATGAATTTCGGTGTAGTAGCTTTCAACAGATCTGTTGAGTTTTCCACGTTCATTAATTTTGCAGGAGATGTTATAATTTTCATAATGTTAAAATACAGATAAGTGTTTAATATCAATAAAATTCATGAGCATCAAAGACACAAAGTCAATCATAAAATGGCAGATGATCAAAATTTTAATATTCGAATATAATTTATAAAATGCAGCAAAGACGACTCCAATAAAGAAAGGTACTACAACCTGGCCTATGGTTCCGTAAGTGCTGTGAAGAACTCCAAATAATAAAGCTGAAACAAGTACTCCTGAAATGGGACTGTTATATATCTTCTCAATTCTGGGCTGTATATATCCCCGCATTAAAAGCTCTTCCACAGCGCCTGCTGTAAGACATGTAAAAATAATTAAAAAATAATTGTTTTTAAAAAGGAAAGAAAGCCCCAAAAGCTTATCGCTCGTTTTCTCATGAATGAGAAGGTGAATAAGGAGATTCAGAAAAGCACCCCCAAGAATACAAATAAGATATAAGCATATAACCGCCTTTATATAAAACATTATTGAATATTTCTTTTCTTTTCTAAGTAAAAAAGAGCCTTTTTCAATAAAGAGACTATATAAAAACAGTATTCCTAAAACGATCCAAATAACAAGTCTGCTTAAAAAGAAGGTGTTGGCTGTAATTCCGGTTGTTCCGGTAATGATACTGATCAAAGGAAAGATATAAAGCATGATTGCCGCCAAAAGTAAAAATATAAGCAGAATCCCTGCAGAATATTTCCCATTAATCCCCATAATTCAAATGTTTCAATCTTTAAACCTTGAATTAAATAATTCCTTTCCCCTGACGGATAATTTCCGGCTCTCCTGAAGTAAGATCTACGATAGTAGACGCTACATTATCTCCATATCCTGAATCAATAACAATATCTACCAGGTGATCATATTTTTCTGCAATCAGCTCCGGATCTGTGGAATATTCAATGATTTCATCATCATCCTTAATGGATGTTGAAGCGATAGGATGGCCCAGTTTTTCAACAATAAGCTGTGGAATCGGGTGATCAGGGACACGAATACCAATGGTTTTATGACCTTTATAAGCTAAAGGCAGGCTTTTGTTGGCTTCAAGGATAAACGTAAACGGCCCCGGAAGATGACTTTTCAGAAATCTGAAAACTGATGTTTCAATAGGTCTTGTAAAGTCAGAAAGATGGCTCAGATCATTACAGATTATTGAGAATTTAGCTTTCTCCAGCTTCATTTTTTTGAGCTGGGCCAGTTTTTCCATGGCTTTAATATCAAAAATATTGCAGCCTAGTGCATAAATCGTATCTGAAGGGTAGATGATAAGCCCGCCGTTATTTAATGTTTTAATAACCTCATTTACAAGATTTTCTTGTGGGTTTTCAGGGTAAATTTTTAATATCTTTGCCATAAAACAAAGATACAAATAATAAAATAGTTTTTATAAAAGTCCTTTATTTAAAAGAAAAATTAGGATTTGTAAAAAATATTCGTACCTTTGCAATCCAATATCGCGGGATGGAGCAGTAGGTAGCTCGTCGGGCTCATAACCCGAAGGTCATCGGTTCGAGTCCGGTTCCCGCTACTAAGTAAGTGCTTTCGGTAAGCACTCTAAAAATACACCGCGGGATGGAGCAGTAGGTAGCTCGTCGGGCTCATAACCCGAAGGTCATCGGTTCGAGTCCGGTTCCCGCTACTAAGCAAGTGCTTTCGGTAGGCACTCTAAAAATACACCGCGGGATGGAGCAGTAGGTAGCTCGTCGGGCTCATAACCCGAAGGTCATCGGTTCGAGTCCGGTTCCCGCTACTCAACGAGAGAAGCAATGTTATATTGCTTCTCTTTTTTTATTTTTGGGATATTTATTGTAAATTATGAATAAACCCAATAGCTGTAAGTCAGAAATAATTTTTATTAAATTTTCATAGAAAAATAAAAGAGTCGGAAGGTTTTTCTTCCGACTATGAATTTGTTCTGTCTTATATCTTATTATTGAAGAGAAGAAGCCAGATTAGGCAGTACAATAACCCCATTTGTATCGGCTGTTGCAGTTCCTGATTGTTTTACTTGGTTTTCAACATATAGATTGGCTGTTACTGTTTGACCAACTGCTCCATAATAAGGTGCCGATGTCTGCCCCCCTATTCCTACAGCAATAACGCTGCTTTTAACTGTAATTTCTTTGTTCCATGGTAAAGAAGAAACAATTTCATTTACGGTGCTTCCGTTTTGATCTGTAAATGCAACAAAAATTCGTCCCGTATAATTTCCTTTTAGCTCATATTTTACGGTTTTATTAGATGGTGGTGATTCATCCTCATCTTTATTGCAGGATGTTAACGAGATGTAGGCTAATCCAAATATAATAATAGATATAACCAGTAAAAAGATTTTTTTCATACTATTTGTTTAATTGTAAATTTTGCCTACTTCTTGAAACAGTGTTCGGCTTGTCTGCTTTTTATATAGAAACAATTTGTTCTCACCAGGAGATATTATTCGTTCATATTATTTTTCATTTTGTTTATTATCCTTATTTCGTTCTTTACGTGAATTATGATAAGCAGCGTCAGAAAAATAAATATGAATACGGAAGAAAAAATGATATAACTATAAAAGCCATGGGATAGGGTTGATTTAAAAATAGGAAGCATGATAATAAAGCCTATAATATATATAATGAATAAAACGGGTGTTATCAGATAATGAATCATTAGTCTGGATTTATAAAAAATCAATATTTTTTCGCTATACTCCTTAAATTGTAACGTTGGTACCAAACTTTTGAATTGAACTCTGGAAAAAAGCTCTATAGAGACCCTGAGTACCAGGCTTCCGATCATTAAGAGCATTCCCAAAGTAGACCTGTCTTTATCAAAAGCCGAAATACGAAACATAAAGAGAAGTAAAACCACTATGGTTACACCCAGTACTACCTGTATGGTCATTTGTTTTCTCTTCAAATGAAGACTATCCTTGATGATGCCTTTATAACCATCTTTGGGGATTTCAGGGATATTTCTTTGCTCCCAGGCAGATTTCATTTCGTTAAAGTGACTCATTTTTTTATACATTTTGCTAGTTGATTTTTGATTCTATGAAGCCTGATTCTTAGCGCTTCATAAGAGATTCCTGTAATATTTGAAATTTCTTTTTGCGGAACGTCCTGTAATTCTAATAGAACAATATTCTTATTCGTATCCGACAGGAGATCAATGCAATGGTACATACTTTGGTAGCGCATTTCGGTTTTTACTTTTTCCTCCTCCGTTTCATCCGGTATCTCCTCAATTGTTATAGGCGGGAATTGCTTCTTTCTCAATTGTTGAAAGCAAGTGTTTACCGTAATACGATAAATCCATGTCGATATACTGGCTTCATTTCTGAAGCTTTTCAAATTCTGCCAAACTTTAATAAAAACTTCCTGTGTAAGGTCTTGTGCCAAATTTTTATTACCATTTACATAGCCGAGGCAAAGACTGATTACAGCATGATAATTTTCATTATAGATCTCTTCAAATTGTTGCTCAGGTGTCATTTTATACTCAGTTCAGACTTTATTTGTTTTAAAAACCATTCTGGCTTATCATACATAATGAAATGCCCTGAATTTTCTGCGAAATTTAATGTATAGTTTTTTAGGTTTGCGTATTGTGTTTTATAATTGGTTTGTTTTACTTCCATACCAAAAGGATAGGTTGCCGCATAAATACTCACAGGAATAGTTATATCAGCAAGCTTATCCCGAAGATCTAATTTTAAAAAGTCTGTGTACCCATAAACAAATGTTGACCTGTCACTCATTACCATCCAGTCAGTCAACTGCTGATGTACCTCTTTATTAAGGCTCATAGACTGTACCATTTGCTTAGCCATATTTGTAAAATCCCGGGTATTCATTTCAATTATCTTTTTATTATGTGGATTTTCGTATGTTATATTCTCAGACTTATAATTAGGCATCATTATGGCTCCTGTTGCAGGTAATGCATCTATTACAATTAATTTTGAGTATGCTTTAGGTTCTTCTGCGGTCAGCCATAAGCCTAATACTCCTCCTAAGCTATGACCAATAATTACAGGTTTGTTAATATGATTTTTTTGTATGTATACCTGCAGAGCGTCCTTTATTTTAGGAAGCCAGGGAAATGTGATAGGTGGAACTTTTCCAAAACCTGCAAAAGTAAAAGAATGTACTTCATAATGGCTTGAAAGTTCATTAACTATTCCTTTATAGACTTCTGCTGTACAGGCAAATCCCGGAAACAATAAGACCGGTTTACCCTTACCGGTTACCGTAACTTCAAATTCTTGAGCATTATTTTTTGTCGCCATAAAAAGTAAAAACACACAGATATAACTCCTTAAATTTTTCATTTTATATTTGTTTAACATTTAGATGCATTAGTCAAAAAAATGTTACATATTATTTTTGAAATCTTGATTAGAAGATTCTTTCCATTGTAAATATTTACTTCGTATACAATGTCCGCAAGGGCGATAGTGATATCGTAAAGCTTCTTGTTCATCTGTAAAGAATACTCTGTTTTCTCTTTTCATTCTTTTACCGGATCGGCAGCTGAGTAATCCGTAAATCTTCAGGTTTTTATTTCCTCCAAAACAGATTTCCCGGTTTTTGATCTTGCTTCTGAGTATTAAGTTTGATATCTGAGAATGTTGAATCATATTTTTAAATTTTAGCTTACTGCATCGTGGAAAATAATCCCCAAAGCATATCGACTTCCCTTTATGACTTCACTTATCCCGTGTTTCATATGAACTCTGTAATATCCTTTAGTTCCTTTTTCGGGTTTAAACTGTGTTGTGAAAATGAGAATATCTCCTTTTTTGGGCTTTAAGACAATCGCTTTGGACTGAGCTCTCGGAACCTGCCGGGTAAGTACAAACTCACCGCCCGTAAAATCCAGATCCGGTTCACTGAGCATCAATACGACCTGAATCGGAAAATAAATATCTCCATACAAATCCTGATGTAAAGTATTAAAACCGCCCTCTCCATATTTTAATATTAAAACCGTAGCTTTCTGCTGGCCGTTAGAATGACACTCTCGTAAAAATTCTTCATGATTTAAAGGAAACTGAGTTTCTATATGCAATGCCTTAAACCATGAGTTGGCAATAGAAGCAAGATAAGGGTAAATATGAGTTCGTATGGTTTGAATGAGCTCTGGTAAAGGATAATTGAAATATCTATATTCACCAAGCCCGAAACGATGTCTTGCCATAACTACTGTTTTACGGTATAAGCCAGACTGATCATAGCTTGCCTTCAGTGATTCACATTCTTCATCGGATATTAGATTTTGTATCACAGCGTATCCGTTTTTATGCATGTCTTCCGTAACGGACTGCCAGTCCGCATTTTTGATTGTATCATTTATATTTTTCATTGCTCTTATTTTGTACTGCAAAGATCTCGTGTTGCAGCCCGCTATAAAATCCGAAACATGCGGTATTTAACGGATGATAAATAGAATTCTGGACTATCTTTATAATCGTAATCTGGCGGATAAAAGTAGTCCTGATTAAGTTTACTTTTGCCATGTTAACTAAAATATAATAACGATGAATTACATGATTAAAAAAGCAAGCCTTGAGGATCTTGATGAAACGGCAGAATTATTCAATCTTTACCGTGTTTTTTACAGACAGGAATCAGATGTTGAAAAGGGAAAAGCTTTTCTTAAAGAACGTTTTTTAAACAGTGAATCTGATATTTTTCTTGCGTTAGCAGAGGGCAAAGCAGTAGGATTTGTACAGCTTTATAAATTGTTCCATTATACCAGATTGCAGAAACAATGGCTGTTGAGTGATCTGTTCGTTCATCCTGACTTTAGAGGAAAGGGGCTTTCTGTTGCGCTAATTGACAGAAGTAAGAAGTGGTGTGATGAAACCGGAGCTTGCGGACTGATGCTGGAAACTGAAAAGACGAATGATATCGGGAACACACTCTATCCACGATGCGGGTTTGAATATGATGGATTACACAATTATTATCACTGGTGGAAATAGAGACAAAAAGCAGGTAATTTCCCTGCTTTTTTCATTTGAAGAAGCCATTGAAACGAAAGATATTCATATTGATGATCAGAAATTCTATTCAATATGCTAATTCTCATAGAATTATTTCTACAAGCAATTTCACTTAATTCTACATCTATTCTTTCACAAGGATAAGACATAATCCTATTTTTGTAGAGTTCTTACAGACCATGGGTAGGACATTTGGTCTGTAAAACATTTGCAAAAAAATCTCCGTCTATTTTCTACTTTTTCCCCAACGGTTTTATGATTAGTACCACAAAACTGCTTTTTCTGACGGAGATTTTTTGCTTTAAATAAAAAAGAGAACTGCATTGCAGTTCTCTTTTTTGTATTATTAAGGTAATCTTTATATTATTGAGCTAGTTGAGAATAAGGAGTAAGTTTATTGTCATCAGACATCGTTTCCCCTAAGAATTCTCTTTTCTGATCGGCTTTCATTCTTCCTGCAGCGTCATTCGCATTGAAATAAGCTTCGCTCAGTTTGGTAGCCGTTTCAGCAGGTTTGAAATCAAACTTTGTATCCCCTTCCACACCAAGGTATCCATTTTTTCTGGTAAGGTTGGTAATATAATTGTTGTAATTGATCATGGTGCCTCTCAACATGTTGTTATGATATTCCAGACACTTTTTCGCTTTCTTGGAAGAATTGTTCAGAATACAGTTTTTCATATTGTTTCTGTATAAGAACCATTCAGATTCTAAAATACCATATTCTTTCCCTAAAGCAATTTTACCGTTATTCACAATATTGTTATCTCCTTCTTTAGTAGCAATGGTCTGAAGATGCTGAATAACCAATGGAACGGTAGCTTCAATTTTTGATTTCGTATCTTTTAGTATGCTGAGATCAGCAGCCGGAGACTTTTTCTTTTGTGCTGTAGTAACGTTAAAAATGAGCAGCAATAGTACAATCAATAAATTATATCTTTTCATGAGAAATTTTTAAAGCACTAAAATAAATATAATTTCCCGGTTTAAACAAATTCATTTTAATTTTATTTAATAAAAATTAACAAGTTTTAAGAATTTATACTTGAAATGACTCTTTTTCTGCCAATTAAGCAGGTGATAATTTTACTCCATTGCATATTTAATATATTTGTATAAATTTTATTCATTTGATTTACAGGTAGTTATGTGTTTTGTTTGGTTTATCACTAAAAAAATAGTTGTTTGAGTCAATTTTATTTCTACATTTGTATAACTAATTTCTTAGTGATATGAAATTTTAATGGTTTTATATCACCATAATGATAAATGAACAGGATATGAAAATTCAAACCTTAACCAAAGCAGAAGAACAGGTAATGCAGTATGTATGGAAAATAGAAAAAGGATTCCTTAAAGATGTCCTTGATCTTTTCCCTGAACCCAAACCGCATACCAACACTGTTTCTACAATTTTAAAAGTATTGAAGGATAAAGAATTTGTAGATTATCATATACACGGAAGACAACATGAGTATTTCCCGCTGATTTCAAAAGAACAATACTCAGGAAAGACGATGAAAAGTCTTGTGAAAAATTATTTTAAAGGTTCTTATAAAAGTGCTGTTTCGTTTCTGGTAGAAAAAAATGAAATGACAGTACAGGATCTTGAAATGTTATTGGATGAACTCAAAAAGAAAGATTAACAGCTATGGAAGCAATACTTTTATACTTTGGAAAAACAATTGTATGTTCAGGTGTAATGTTTTTGTATTATCAGTTGTCTTTAAAAGACAAGACATTCCATCATTATAACAGATTTTATCTGTTGGCTGCAATACTGATTTCATTATTGCTGCCTCTTATCAGAGTAGATGATTTTACGATAGAGGTGAATAGTGATGTATATATGCTTCTTGACAAGATTCAGAATTTTAATACAGAAAAAAATACAGACAATGGCAACCTTTATTTTAACATTATTTTTTCAACTCTGGGACTGGTTTCTCTCTATTTTTTAGGGAAGCTGATCTATGGAATCTTCAAAATCCAGCAGTTTAAAAAACAGTTTCAGAAAGAAAGTTTTGACGGAATTAACTTCTATCGTACAGACCTTAACGAAGCTCCCTTTTCCTATTTTAAAAATCTTTTCTGGAAGAATGCAATTACACTGAATTCTGATCTTGGAAAACAGATTTTAAAGCATGAAATGGTCCATATTGAACAAAAACACTCTTTTGATAAGATCCTTATCGAGATTATTACTTCTGTTTTCTGGTTCAACCCGTTCTTTCATATCATTAAAAGAGAAATTAATCTAATTCATGAATATCTGGCTGATAAAAAAGCCGTAAAACATTCGGACACCAAAGCATTTGCGCAGATGCTTTTAGCAAGCCACTTTTCCGGAACACAGTTGCCTGCTGCCAGTCCGTTTCTAAGTTCAAACCTTAAAAAAAGACTTAAGATGTTACAAAAACCCAAAACCCAATTCGGATATGCGCGTAGAATTCTTGCATTACCGGTTTTATTCTCAGTAGCTTTTGCTTATCTGGTGAATGCTAAAAACAGAGAGATTGAAGAAACCAATCTTCATATTGAAAAGGCCGTTGCCCAAATTCAAAAAGATACCGTAAGACCTGAAAAAACAGCACAGGAAGAAATCCAGGAACCTACTCCTAAATCATCTGACAGTCAGAAAAGAATGACGGAGATTGATATGAAAATTAAGAAAAAAGGAGAAGCATTGAAAAAGCTGGAACCTGGTAGCAAAGCTTTTAATAAAAAGATCGAAGAAATAAATGTGCTTGCAGCAGAGATAGGAAGAATTGCAGGTGAAGAAGCATCTAAAGCGAATTATGCAATGGATGTGACAAAAAACCTTAACAACTATTTTAATTCTTTTGACTGGAAACAGCAGATGAAAGCACTTGATAATATGGAAATTAAAATACCGGATATTCCTGAATTCGATATTGATATTCCTGAAATTCCATCAGCTCCCGGAGCGCCAAAATCCCCTAAAGTATTTTATTTTAAAAATGGTACGGTTGATTACAGAGATTTAAGCCCTGCTGAAAAAGAAGAAGTTCGCAAAGCAATAAAGGAAGCCAAAAAAGCAATGAAAGAGGGCGAAAAGGCAAGGCGTGAGGGTGCAAAAGCCAGAATAGAAGGCGAAAAGGCTAGAATAGAAGGCGAGAAAGCAAGAGCAGAGGGAGACCGAGCCAGAATTGAAGGTGAAAAAGCAAGAGCAGAGGGGGATAGAATAAGAAGAGATGGAGATCGAGCCAGAATTGAAGGTGAAAAAGCAAGAGCAGAGGGAGATAGAATAAGAAGAGAGGGAGACCGAGCCAGAATTGAAGGCGATAAAATAAGGATGGAAGGAGACAGGATAAGAAAAGAAGGTGAAAGAATAAGAAAAGAAGGCGATAGAATAAGACTTGAAAATGAAAAAGTCAGAATGGAAGCTCAGGACTTTAAAAATGGAACCGTCATTAAAATCAGCAGCTCTTCCCCAGGGGCGATAGTAATGAATGCTGACTTTATAAAAAAAGACGGCAATGGAAATATCTCAATGAATGGAGTGAAAAAATTCAATATAAGCGGAGATGATACAAAATACAAATACTATATAGACGGAAAAGAAGTATCCAAAGAGGAAGTGAATACCTTACTACCTGCTAATATTGCAAGAATTATGGTAAACAAACAGCAAAACGGAGACTTTAAAAAGGGTGAAGTGAAAATTGAGACAAAGAAATAAAACTCTATCAGGCTTTGTTAGGTTAAATTAACAAAGCCTTTTAATTAATATCTAAAAAAATATAAATGATGAAAAAAGGTTATTTGCTTATATTGATTTTTTTAAGCGTCTTCCTGAATGCTCAAGTCAACAGATTTTTTTATGACTATAAATATATTTCTGACTCTACCAATAAAGCGGATGTTAAAAGTGATGTAATGCTTTTGGATATTGATAAAAACGGATCCAAATATTACAGCCATGAAAAGTTTGTTGCTGATTCAACTATGAAAGCAGATATTGCCAAGCAAATGAAATCAGGAATGAGTGCAAACTTTAAGAGAAGTTCAAAACCCGGAACAATTAATTCAACCGTTACAAAAAAGTATCCTGAGTATACCGTTTCTTTTTCTGAAAGGATAGGACAGACAAGTTATAAGATGCCCGAGGATCAAAAGCCTGAATGGAAAATTTTACCGGAAAAAGAAAAGATCGGTGAGTATAATACCCAAAAAGCAACCACCAATTATGGCGGCAGAAGCTGGACTGCATGGTTTACCACAGATATCCTATTTCAGGATGGTCCGTATAAATTTTATGGACTGCCCGGGCTTATCGTTAAAATTGAAGATAAAACAGGATCCCATGTTATGACTTTAATCGGTAACAAAAAAACTGTAGCCGCATCAGAAGAAGATACTCAAATACCGGGACTCACTATCATTGGTGTTGGAGGTAAAGAAATCGAAATAAGCAAGAAACAGTTTAAAAAAGCCTGGAAAGATTATCTTCTTGATCCTACAAAAGACATGAAACAAACCATGAGTACTCTTCCCGCAGGAGGTACTATAAGTATTAAAAATCAGGATGGGAAAAATATGGATGTAAATGAACTGTATAAAGCTATTGAAAAAAAAGCAAAAGAAGATCAGTTAAAAGATAACAATAAAATAGAACCGGATCTGTACAAATAATAATAAACAGGTTCCAGTTGATAAAAAACAGAGGGTTATTCATAATCTTCTGTTTTTTTATTGTGTATCTTTAAACCGAAGAATTAAAAATCTATTTATAGACGAAAATTAAAACTAACCATGAAAAAATTGATTATTTTTTTCAGTCTCATATCTGTTATGATGACTCATGCTCAGAATCAAAGATTTATTTATGAGTATAAATATGTAATTGATTCTACCGCCAAAGATAAGCCGGAAACAGAGATCATGCTTCTTGATGTTGCTCCAAAAGGATCAAAATTTTACAGTAAAGATAACTTTGAATCGGATTCTCTGATGAGAGCAGCTATGGAAAAACAGTTTCAGGCGGGAAGTACAGAATTAAATTTCAGCGGAATCAAATTCAAAGGTAAAATACGGTATAGTGTGGAAAAAATGTATCCTGATTATGCTGTGAATTTTTTCAATAATCTGGCAGCTGACGAATATATGGTACAGGACAGCAGAAAGCAGGAATGGAAAATTCTTCAGGATAAAGAAAAGATAGGGGCGTTTACAGCGCAGAAGGCGATTTGTAATTTTGCAGGCAGAAAATGGACCGCATGGTTTACAACAGATCTTCCTATTCAGGATGGACCATATAAATTTTCGGGACTTCCAGGGTTGATTGTAAAACTAGAAGATGCTACCAGAAGCCATTCATTCGAATTAAAAGGAAATAAGAAGCTTCCCGGTGGATACGAATGGAAAAGCTCCAAAGAAAAAGAAAGGTTTAACCCTCTGATTACAGTAAATGAAACAAAATATAAGAAAGCATTTAAAGATTATCTTGCTGATCCGATGAAAGGAGAAAGACAAATGCTTGCCCAGGGAGTAATTATTCAAGAGATAGACGATTCAGGAAAAACGGTAGACCGTAACACTGTAGAAAAGGCTAGGGAAGCCAAACAGAAAAACGATCTTAAAAAGGAAAATAATATTATCGAACTGGATCTGTTGAAATAAAAGAGTAAAAAATGTCTGAAAACTGTTTTTCAGACATTTTTTATTTCAGAATTTTATCCCATAATTCCCGGTGGAACTTTATCATGCTGCTCGATAAATTAGGATTTTCACCCATTCTGATGATGATTAAATCTTTACTGGGAACAACATCCAGAATCTGACCGTTTTTGCCCAAGGCACAAAACATATCTATGGGAGCATCCGGAACCAATGACTGGTTGAAAGCCCTCTCAAAACCAGGAACCCTGATACCGCCTTTTCCGTTAAGCCACCATAAATAGCCATAAGACAGATTGAGGTCTTGGGAAGTATTGGTCATCTGTTGAAAATAGCTGTCATATTGATAATAGGTTTTCCCGTCAAGTCTTCCTTTATTCAATACAAGTTTTCCGAATTGTAAAAAGGTTTTTGCATTACTTGAAAACACTAAGCCGCCCTCAAAAGGAATCCATTTTCCTGAAATTCCGGAACCTGAAAGTTTTTCAGAAGTATACAAGTCGATGCTTGTATGGCTTACTTTTTCTATTACTTTGGCCAGTTGAGAATAGGCAGAAGTATCATAATACCAAAAACTTCCTGCCGGGTTTTTAAACATAAAACAGTTTGGAGATTCACATTTCTGATCCTGAGTATAATCAAGCCCTGAAGTCATAGTAAGAAGATTTTTAATGGTAATCTTATCCTCATCTTTTTTTTCCAGTCCTGTCCATTTTCCCAGATACTTAGAAACGGGATCATTGATGTTCAGCAGATGTTCCTGCTGGGCTATTCCGATGAGAACAGCGGTAAGTGATTTTCCTGCAGATGCCCAATACCAGATCGAATTCTGATCAAATGGCTGTTTATCGATGATCTTTGTTCCGAAATACTTTTCATTAATAATATGGCCGTTCTGATAAATAATAAAAGCACGGCTTTTATTGTCGAGATTGAACTTATTGAGCTCTTCCAGTTTTTCCTTTGAAAAGACAATGTTTTGAGAAAACCCGTAAACAAAAGAAAATAACGTACATAAAAGGATGTATTTTTTCATGGCCTTTTTTCTTTTGATTCAGGGAACAGGAAGTTGTTAAATCAGATATTGGATATAAACTTTAACTCAACAGATATACAAACAAAAAATCCCGGAATTGATGTTCCGGGACTGTATATCTGAAATGACTTTCTGTTCTTATGCTAATTTCTGAGAATCTGCAATAAACTGAGCCAATCCGCTGTCAGTTAATGGGTGCTTTAATAAGCTCAAGATCGGAGGCAGTGGAGATGTAATTACATCAGCCCCGATTTTAGCACAGTCGATGATGTGCATAGAGTGGCGGATAGATGCTGCTAAAATTTCAGTTTCGAACATATAGTTATCGAAAATTAATCTGATTTCCTGGATAAGGTTTAATCCGTCTGTAGAAATATCATCCAATCTTCCTAAGAATGGAGAAACATAAGTTGCTCCGGCTTTTGCTGCCAAAAGAGCTTGTCCTGCAGAAAAAATTAATGTACAGTTGGTTTTGATTCCTTTATCAGAAAAATATTTTAAAGCTTTGATACCGTCTTTGATCATCGGGATCTTTACTACAATATTCGGGTGGATTGCAGCCAATTCATCTCCTTCTTTAATCATCTCTTCATAAGTTGTAGAAAGAACTTCTGCAGAAATATCTCCGTCTACAAGTTCGCAGATCGTTTTGTAGTGGTTTTTGATGGCTTCAGCTCCCTGAATACCTTCCTTAGCCATTAATGAAGGGTTGGTAGTTACACCATCTAAAATTCCAAGATCTTTAGCTTCCTTGATTTGCTCTAAATTAGCTGTGTCAATAAAAAATTTCATTTTGTTAAATAGATTTATTTCCGCAAAGATAAGTGATTTAATTGAGTTATAAATGACGAAGTGTTTGAATGTAAAGTTTACAGGAAATAAATTTTGGTTGTTCTGAATCTGAAATTTATTTTTGTAACGATCAATTCAATTATTCAATATCCATGAAAGACAACAGTTTCACAGCAGCCTTGGAAATTATCGGAATCAATCCTTTTGTTTTTATTCCGGAAGAAGTTTTGGAGAAGATTTTTAGAGATTCAGGAAGAAATAAGAGCCCGGTTCCGGTGAAAGGGACAGTGAATGGAAAAGAGTTTACCCAGAACCTGATGAAATATTTAGGAGAATGGAGGTTGTATATTAACCTCACGATGCTTAAAAACTCCCCCAAAAGAATAGGAGAGACCATAGAAGTTGTATTGGAATATGATGATGCGGACAGAAGTATTTCCATTCATCCACAATTAGAAAAAGCGATCAGGGAAAGTAGTCTTGCATCTGCTAATTTTGAAAGCCTGATTCCTTCAAGAAGGCATGAGCTGATTCGTTATATCAATAATCTGAAAACGGAAGCAAGCATTCAACGCAATATTGAAAAAATCATCCGGCATTTGCACGGTGAAATAGACTTTTTCGGAAAGATGATTGATTAAATGGAGATCAAGATGATTGACGTTGGATTATAGAATGACTTTTGTTATTTTAAAAAGCTCCAATAAAAAAGCCGGAAAATTTCCGGCTGTTATGTTATGAATTTAAAGCTTTGCTTAGCTTTACTGCATCCTGATTGGTAGGATCATACTGTATGGATTTTGCAATATGCTCTTTCGCTTTGGCAGGATCACTTTGCTGCTCTGCAAAAGCAATGTAGAAATAGGCGTAAGCCAGATTTTTCTTATTTTGCTCTACTTCTTCCGGTTTTACCGTTGCAATATACTTTTCATAAGCAAGTTTTGCGTTGGCATCATCTTTAGCAGATTGGTAGGCATACGCCTGGCTGTAATAAGAAGGTGCCCAATCCGGTAATAAAGCGGATATCTTTTTCCAAGTATCAATGGCATTCGTCCAGTCTGAAGCTTCCTGATAAGCAGTTGCCAGTTTGGCCAATGATTCCGTATCCTTAGGATTAGCAGCAACCTGTTTTTTCAGAGCTTCAATAGCCGGATTGGTTGCCTGAGTTGTAGCAGCTGTATTCGCTGTATTACTGGTACTGTCTGTCTGGGTAGTTTGTGCACTTACAAAACCTGCACTTCCAACAAGGAATAATCCCAGAAATAAATTTTTAATATTAACTGTCGCCATTTTCATATTCTTATATTTTAAAATTCTGATTTGTTGAAATTCAAGAATAATTCCATAAAAGCCCAAATTTTAGAAGCTTTAGGTTTTTTTAGAAAATATTAACGGATAGAATGTTTTTTTTAGTTTAATTTTTGATTCGTTGAGGTTTGAGTTTATCTTTGTAATTCACTTTTTTATAATCAATATAATTCATATGAATATCATATTAGCATCAACATCCACACTTTTCGGCGGCGAATATCTGGAATACTTAAGAGAAGAATTAGTTCAATTATATAATGGAATTGACGAAATTGTGTTTGTTCCTTTTGCAAGACCCGGAGGTATTTCCCATGATGATTATACGGCAAAAGCACGTTCTTTCTTTGAAACCATCAATATTAAAGTGAAAGGACTCCACGAATTTGAAAATAAAGCTGAAGCTCTGAATCAGGCAAAAGGTTATTTTACAGGAGGAGGAAATACTTTTTTACTGGTAAAAACATTACACGAAGAAGGATTAATGTCTGTTTTGAAAGAAAATGTTGAAAATGGAAAAGCATACCTTGGATGCAGTGCAGGAAGCAATATAGGAGGGCAGAACATGAAAACAACGAATGATATGCCTATTGTCTATCCACCAAGCTTTGACTGTATGGGGCTGGTTCCGTTTAATCTGAATCCGCATTACCTTGATCCGAATCCGGATTTGAAACACAATGGAGAAACAAGAGAAACACGTATTCAGGAATTCCTTACCCAGAATGATACTAAAGTGGTAGGACTAAGAGAAGGAAACTGGATCAGAAGAAAAGGCGATCATATTACCGTTGAAGGAAGTGAGCTGACAAGGGTTTTTGAAAAAGATAAAGAACCTTATGAAATAGAGGCGGGAAGCCTTCTTTAATTCGTAAGCTTTAACGAAAATCTTTTTTATATTTGAATAAACAACGATGCAATGAAAAAAACACTTGCAGTTCTCACGTTTTCTGTACAGATGGTTGCCGCTCAGAATCTGGCCCAGAAATTAGACAAAGCTACCAGGGATCTTATGGATTCTTCGGGAGCCGTTTCTTCCAGTTTATCATTTTATGTATCTGATGAAAACGGTAATTTTATTTATGAATATCAGGGAAGTAAAGGACTTTCCACGGCTTCTACACAGAAGATATTTACAGCTGGTGCAGCATTGGAAACATTAGGCAAAAATTATACATATACCACCACATCAGGTTATTCAGGAAATATTTCCGGAGGTACGCTGAACGGAAATCTGTTGATCAGTTCCAACGGAGATCCTACGCTAGGAAGCTGGCGGTATGATGCTTATAAGCCCGAAAGTTTTAAAAAGAAACTGATAGAAGCTGTTAAAAACTCAGGAATTACAAAGATAGCAGGTGATCTGGTTATTGATGACTCTTATTTTGATCATCAGACAATTCCCGGAGGCTGGCCATGGGATGATCTCGGAAACTATTATGGAGCCGGTGTATGGGGAATCAACTGGAGGGAAAATCAATTTGATATCAATATTAACGGAACAGACTTTAAAAGCTTTTCTTATCCGTTGGAAAATGTAAAGTGGCTTAATGATCTTAAATCCGGAGGAAGCTCGGATCAAAGTCTCATCTTCACAGCACCTCATTCTAATGTAGCCTTGATTAACGGAATGCTTCCGGGAGGAAAAACGGTTACTGTTTCGGGGGCGACTCCTGATCCTCCTTTGCAGCTGGCAGCAGAAGTGAAACAATGGCTGAAAGAATCGGGAATTGAGCTGTCCGGAAAAGCAGTAACAAATTCTCAGCTTGAAATAGAAGGGAAACAGGCATTACAACCCTCAAAAAACAATATAATCATGACTTATCAGTCTCCAACACTGGATAAGATCATATATTGGTTTCTGAGAAAAAGTATCAACCTGTACGGAGAAACATTGATTAAAACCTTAGGAAAAGAAAAAAAAGGAGATCCAAGCTTCAAAAGCGGAGTTTCCTATCTGAAAGAATTCTGGAAATCCAAAGGTATCAATTCAAATATGATCAATTTTGCTGACGGAAGCGGGCTTTCTCCTCAAAATTATGTTGCTGCAAAAGCGGAAGTACAGGCGCTTCTATATGCTAAAAAACAATCCTGGTTTGAAGCATATTATGATGGGTTTCCGGTTCAGGATAACGGCATGAAAATGAAGAGCGGAACCATGAGGGACACAAAATCTTTTGCAGGCTACCACACGGCTAAAGATGGTAAAAAATATGTGTTTTCAATCATTATTAACAACTATCAGGGAAGCGGAAGTACAGAGCTGCAGAAAATTCTGAATGTTTTAAAATAGAATAACTTTGAGGAAATCCATTCTTTCCAGACTGAATAACTGGATCATTTTTGTTGTCATGACTACTTTGGTAATTGCCATTGTAGTAGCTTCCACCTCACTTATTAACTTCCTCAGAAAAGAAGAAATTAAAAGGATCAGTTTGCTTTCTAAGGCGATAAGGATCCAGCAGGAAGTAAAAACTCCGGATACCGATGTTCTGGATCTTCTTCCGGATATCCTTAATATCAATAATACCATTCCGTTTATTGTGACGGATAAGTACAAAAATCCTATTCTCGATCTGGGGTATTACAGAAACATTCCTGAAAGTACAATTAAAGATCCCGAAAAGCTGCAGGACCTGATTCGGAATATGGAGAAAAACTATGTTCCCATTGAGATCAAAGTGCCGGACGGGAATAATCAGTTTGTGTATTATGATAATTCTCGGTTGCTTAATAACCTTCAGTATTCGCCTTATATTTTAGGATTGTTTATTCTGCTGTATTTCGGTTTTTCCTTTTGGTTTTTCAAAACGATTAAAAAAACGGATGAAGGCTATCTTTGGGCTGGTTTGGCTAAAGAAACTGCGCATCAGATCGGAACGCCTTTGTCTTCAATGATTGGCTGGATGGAGATTATGAAACTGGATAATCCGGAATCAGAGGGAGTGCATGAAATTGAGAAAGATATTGAAAGGCTGAGAACGATTTCTGAAAGATTTTCAAAAATAGGCTCAGTTCCCGAACTGAATGATATGGATTTCAATGAAACCATTCAGGAAAATTATGACTATCTGAAGACAAGAATTTCCAGAAAAATCAATTTTACACTGCACCTTCCAACCTATACATTGCTGGTTCCCCATAACAAAATTCTGATGAGCTGGGTGATTGAAAACCTGGTAAAAAATGCAGTAGATGCTATGAAGGGAGAAGGCTCCATAACATTGTCTGTTTTTGAAAGAAATAAAAATCTTTTGATCGAAGTAAAAGACACAGGAAGCGGAATGACCAAGCAGCAAGCCAGAAGCGCTTTCAATCCGGGATATTCAACCAAAAAAAGAGGTTGGGGGCTAGGGCTGTCATTGGCAAGAAGAGTAATCCATGAATATCATAACGGCGATATCAAAATTTCCCAGACTGAAATAGGGAAGGGAAGTACGTTCAGGATTACAATCAGAAAAGCATAGTCATTTCTCATTAAGATAACAGAAACAAAAAAGCGGGGAAATTTCCCCGCTTTTATATTTATTTTTTACCTGTCAGCCACTGAGTTTGCAACTTCAGTTCTGCCGGAGTTGGATTATCCTTGAAAACTGGAGTCTCTTTAATCATTTTATCCAGAATAGCTTTCCCTTTAAGGTTCATTTTTTCTTTCTTACCTGCATTATCTCTTAAAATTGTTACCGTAACTTCTTGTCCGTCTTTTATGGTTCGGGTATAACCAATAAAGTCCTGTACTTTTTTGATGTCTACTGTTTTTCCATCTAAGGCAAGAACCTGGTCGGTGATTTTAAATCCAATACTTTTTGCAAAAGGAGACAGTGCTGAGTTTTCATCAAAAGCAAACGCATTATTTTTTTCATCAAAACCGGTTTGATTAGGGTCTTTAATAAACCAGAAAATAGGGTGGCTTTCCTGCTTCTTGATGTCTACACCTACCATATTCAGGTACTCTGCATAAGGAGTCGGCTGGTTTCCGGCGATATATTTATTATAGAAATCTTTTACCTGCGGATATCCGGTTACTGTTACCAGTTCATCAATCAGTTTATCATCTTTGAAAGGTTTGTTTTCTCCGAATCTTTGAGACAGTTTTCTGATCATATCTCGATATCCCATTTCTCCATTGGAAAGTTTTCTCAATTCAATATCAAGGCACATGGCTAAAAGAGCTCCTTTCTCGTAAACGTTTCTGTACTGATCTTTGTAAGGCTCCTGTAATACATTTTTACTCATTACTGTGAATGGCATTGTATCATCATAGCTCTTGGAGTTGGCAATTTTTTCACCTATTCTTTCAAGGAACTGGTCTTTATTGATCAATCCTTCCTGGATCTGGAATAGATTGGCGAAATACTCTGTTCCTCCTTCATACATCCATAGATGCTGAGACATTTTAGGATCTGCATAATCGAAATAATGAATCTCTTCAGAATGGGTTTTCAAAGGATTTACCGTATGGAAAAATTCGTGGGAAACCACATCTGTTATGGTGTTGTCAATAGCGTCCTTCGGCATTGCTTCAGGAAGTACTACACTTGTGGATTCGTGGTGTTCCAGTGCTCCGAAACCTTTAACTTTAGGTCCGTCACCGCCTGAAAGATAAAGCATGATTGCATACTTTTTATTGGTGTTCATATCCCCAAGGAATTTCTTCTGAGCAATAACCATTTTTTCCAGATTGTCTTTGAAATCTGCAGCTTTGTATTTTCCGGTTGGAGAATATACGCCTAATACAAGATCCATTCCTCCGGCATTAAAGGTGATGTAGTCAGGCTTAGTGTACATTAGCGGAGAATCGGTTACTTTAGCATAATTAGCCAGTGTATAGGTATCCGTAGCATCAGATTTGTCCTGATCTACCAGAGCTGTTGTTCCATAAAAATCAGTTGGCTTTTGTACGATCAGCTGATAAGGAACATCCTGCATATTATCAATATATCCGATAAACCCATGAGTATTGATCATGTACACCTTTCCTGCCTCAATATCTGTTCCTGACGGAGAAAATACAGCTTTATGTTTTGAAGTATCTGTTTCTTCATCAAAGCTGTCATTCACCAGATAAGAAATTTTGGAAAGATTCTGAGCGTTTTTCAATGAATATGTATTGTCATTTACTTTTGTATATGTAAGCTCTTTACCTTTATTGTCATAAAATTTAATTCCTTCGATGAACCTTCCATAGTCGTCTACAGAATAAGTGCCGGGAACCGTTTTAGGGAAGTGAAATTTAACATCCCCGGATTTCATTTTCGGAAATTCCATGGTAACGGCTACTTTATCATCTTTTACATTGACAAGATCAATGGTGGTTTTAATAGACTGAGCATTTGCTAAAAAAGCGGCAAAAATTCCCAGGCTAAGTACTGTTTTTCTCATTAGGTTTACATTTATAGTTAAATAGTTGTTTTTTTTGTCATTTTGTTACGGGTAAAATATTAAACTTTTCTTAAAATTTCAGATGAAAAGAGAAAAGGCAAATTCGTGGATCCGCGAATTTGCCTTTTGCTTTATTTACTGAACATTCTTATAGTTGATATAATAGTTGTTATTAAACTCTACCGGAGTATTCTTATTAAGTTTCACCGTCTGCCATTCTTCTGTTGGGTTAATGGTCTGGTTATTATTAATGATTATAGGTAATTTCAGGTTTTTTACCACATCCGTATAACGGAATTTTAATGTATCCCCGTTCTGCGTATATTCAAGAGTAGGGATCTTTATCGTTCTCAGATATTGATCGAAGATACTTGAGAAGTCAATTCCTGATTTTGATGAAATATAATTTTCAATTTCCTGAGTAGTAACAGTCTGATGGTAGAAATCTTTGTTCAGTCCTCTTAAAATCTGCCTGAATTTTTCATCATTATTGATTACCTGTCTGATCGTATGAATCATATTGGCGCCTTTCGGATACATATCACCGCTGCCTTCATTTCTTACGCCGTATTTTCCGATAATCGGGACATCATTGTCAATGATATTTCTAAGGCCTATTAAATAGGTGTCTGCGGATTTTTTATCCAGATATTTTTCAGTAAAAAGAACCTCTGAATACATGGTGAAACTTTCGTGAATCCACATATCTGCCTGATCTTTTGCTGTGATATTGTTGGCAAACCATTCGTGTCCGCTTTCATGAATGATAATGTAATCCCATTTCAGTCCAACGCCGGTACCGGATAAATCCCTTCCGCGATAACCATTCTGATAACCGTTTCCATAGGCAACATTGCTTTGATGCTCCATTCCTAAATAAGGAGAATCAACAAGCTTGTAGGAATCGGCATAGAAAGGATAAGGCCCGAACCAGTATTCAAATGCAGAAAGCATAGGTTTTACCTGTTGAAACTGTTTTTTTGCCTTTTCTAAATTATAATCAAGTACCCAGTAATCCAGATCCAGTTTGCCTTTTTCACCGTCAAAAGTATCTTTGAAATTCACATATTTGCCAATGTTGGGAATAATAGAATAGGCATTAATAGGACTTTTTACCTGCCATGTGTATGTTGTTTTCGAACCATTGGTTTTCTTCTCAATAAGCCTTCCGTTTCCAACCCCTACAAGGTCATTCGGGGTGATGATTTTCATAATAATCCCATTATCAGGCTCATCACTCCAGATATCTTTGGTTGGAAGCCAGATTGACGCCCCAATTCCTTCATCGGCAACACTCATCCAGGGATTTCCTTTTTCATCTTTGGTGAATACCCATCCGCCATCCCACGGCGCATTCTGAGCAATGTGAGGATTTCCGGAATAGGTTACATCAAGAGTATATTTTTCTCCCTTTTTAAACTTTTTATTGGATGTGACAAAAATGAAGTCGCCATCCTGCTTATAACTTGCAACAGGGAAGCTTCCTACTACCTGATCAGCTTTCATGGGCTGTTGAAGGTCTATCTGAAAAACAGGATTCACAACATCTTTTATGATTTCAAAACTGATCTTGTTGTTTCCTTTAATACTTTTCTTCTCAAAATCCGGTTCTACGGAAAGATCATATTTTTTAACATCCCAGAAAGCTCTGAATTCGGTATTCGAACCTTTCAAAGTATCCTGTTTGGTAAAAACCTTATCCTTTTCAAAAAACTGCCCGAAAGCTAATCCGGACGCAAATAGAAGGGTGTATGATAGTCTTTTCATTTAAACTTGATTAATAATCTTTCAAAAATATAAAATTAAATTAATAGCCAAATGCCGGAGCTCAAATTAAAGATAGATTTTTTGTGGACATAAAAAAGCCCGGTCAATGCCGGGCTTTAGTATTAAACTATAATTGGTCTGTTATTTCTGTACTGCAGGAAGGTTACCGTTGCTCTTCTGTACTTTTTTGTATGTGAACGTACACATCATAATACTGAATTCATACAGGATAAGCAGCGGGAAAGCAGCCATCATCATACTCAAAACGTCTGCAGGGGTAATAATTGCTGCAACTACCATGATCAGAACAATAGCATGACGGCGGTAAGTTTTCATAAACTTAGGTGTCAGAATTCCGATGCTGGTAAGGAAATAGATGAGGATTGGGAAGAGAAAAATAACTCCCATACCCAGAACTACCTGTAAAAATAAGGTTGTATAATCACTCAGATCATAAAGTGGAACTATGATATCTGAAATTTTAAAGATCACTCCAAAATTAACCGCAAACGGAAGGATTAAAAAATAACCGCATAAAACTCCGGTCATAAATAACATCCAAACCGCATTGATGATATAAATCGAATTCTTTTTTTCTCTCGGATGTAAAGCAGGGCTGATAAAACGCCATAGTTCCCATACGATATAAGGAAATGCAGCTACCATTCCTCCAAAAATAGAAACAGCCATCATGACATTAAACTGCTGATACAGTCTTTGTACACGCACCGGAAAATCTTTAGGAAGATGAATACTGTCTTCTCCTAAAATCATTCTTGAAAAATGGTTAACAAGTCTGAAAGTAGGAAAATCATTTCTGGTAGGTCCAAAAAAGATATGGTCCATAATCCAGTTGATATTAAAACCCACTGCAAAAGCCGCAATTATGATAGCAATAATCGAACGGATCAGGTGCCCTCTTAATTCACCTATATGCCCAAGAAAGGACATGTCTTTACCTTCACTCACAGAATAAAATTTTAAAGCGCAAATTTATGAAATATTTAGTTAAATGACCGATGTTGGATTCTAAAATTATCGAGGTATATACAAAGCAAAATCAAAATCCCTTTCTTTAATATTCATTTCTGTTAAAAGGTCTTCTGCAGCTATGTTGATTTTTTTCCATCTTTCATCATGTTTAAGATTTAATAATTCAAAAACCCATTCTTCTTCCGATACTTCATCAGTAACGTTTTTAAAATCTGATATTTTCAGTCTCAGTGATTCGTTGATAAACTTATTCCTGAATAATGTTTCTATTTCTTCGTTGCTGGAAAATATACGTAAATCATCTCCGATATCTGTCAGAGACAGGCAGTCTGCAACAGTATTGAATTTTTTATCATCATAAGTACAGAAGATCAGGCATCGAATGACACGGTCAAAATAGTCCTGGCTTTTTTGATCATAGTACAGATTTCTATCATGATTAGAATATTCAGGGCTATAATCAGATTCCAGTGGCGGATGATGCATTGTATTTCTTTGTGAATCCTGATAATCAAGATATTTTTTCAAAAATATAGGGAATAGAATCAGCAAATAAAGAAAAATCATCATAAACCATAAAAATATTTAATTAAAGCTCTGATCCAAAGGTATAATGACTGAAATCTGTTATTTAATCTCTAGTTAATCCCTTCATCCAGCAGTTTATGCAGGTCTATAATTCCGAAATATTTTCCATTCTCAGTTACTACAAGCTGCCCGATATTGTTTTCCTTAAGGATTTTCATTGCTTCTTTGGCAAGAGCATCTTTCTCAATCGTTCTTGGATGAGCAGACATGATATCTTTAGCCAAAACCTTAGTGATATCTTCACCTTTCATCAGCATTCTTCTTAAATCTCCATCTGTGATAACACCGATAATTTCATCATCCGTAGTAACTACTGTAATTCCGTGGCTTGAAGCACTGATTGAAATAATAACATCTCTGATTGGCGAATCTTCTGCAACCTGAGGTTTCTGGGAAGAAAGAAACTGTTCTACCCTGGAAGTAAGGTTTTTTCCTAAACTTCCTCCCGGATGGAATTTGGCAAAATCATTAGCTTTGAAATCATTAAGCTCCATTAAAGCAACAGCAAGAGCATCTCCCAATGCCATCTGAATGGTGGTAGAGCTGGTAGGAGCCAGTTTATTGGGGCAGGCTTCAATATCAACATGGGTATCTAAGATCACTTCAG
Source organism: Chryseobacterium sp. Tr-659 (assembly GCF_011752975.1). Taxonomy (GTDB): domain Bacteria; phylum Bacteroidota; class Bacteroidia; order Flavobacteriales; family Weeksellaceae; genus Chryseobacterium. Next base: position 303,743 of record NZ_VWWP01000002.1, read on the forward strand.
AAAACTCGGCAAGCTTACTGCCTTTATTTCCTGTCATCCCGATCAGGGCCGAAGAATAATCTTTTAAATAAGGAACAAGATTGGCAATTTCAGGAGAATTTCCGGAATTGGAAATACACAATACCACATCCTGTTTCTGAATAACTCCAAGATCTCCGTGTATGGCTTCCGAAGCATGCAAAAACTGAGAAGGCGTTCCGGTGGAATTTAAAGTAGCTACGATTTTATTACCTACATGAGCAGATTTTCCGATTCCTACTACAATAAGCTTCCCTTTTGCAGAGTGAATAATCTCCACAGCCCGGGCAAATTGGTCGTCAATTCTGTTTTTTAATTTTTCGAGTTCAGAAATCTCTATTTCTAAAGTGCTTTTTGCAATTGTTATAATGTTGGTTCTATCCATTTTACGATGATAAGGTATACAAAAAAGTTCTTAAAAAACGTTATATTTTAAAAAGAATATTTAATATAAATTTTATTTTTTATAAATTCGTTCGCTTTTATTTTAAGCAGAATTTTTATAACTTTGGGTGAGATGCAAATTTAGCAATAGAAAATTAGATGAGCGCAAAAAAAGCCAATTTATCAGGCGAATTGAAAAAGTATTTTGGGTTTTCTACATTTAAGGGCCAGCAGGAACAAATTATAGACAACCTATTGAATGGGAAGGATATTTTTGTTTTGATGCCCACAGGTGGCGGAAAATCATTATGTTATCAGCTTCCGGCTCTTATTTCGGAAGGTACGGCAATTGTCGTTTCGCCCTTAATAGCGTTGATGAAGAATCAGGTAGATGCAGTGAACGGCCTTTCATCTGATGATGGGGTAGCACATGTATTAAATTCATCATTAAACAAAACGCAGACCAAACAGGTTTTTGACGATATCAAAAGCGGCAAGACCAAGCTCCTGTATGTAGCTCCGGAATCATTAATTAAAGATGATTATCTGGACTTTTTGAAAGAAGTGAAAATTTCTTTCTTTGCTATCGACGAGGCCCACTGTATTTCTGAGTGGGGACATGATTTCAGGCCGGAATACCGGAATCTGAAACAAATTATTGACAAGATCGCTAATGTACCGGTGATCGCTTTAACGGCTACTGCTACTCCTAAAGTTCAGGATGATATCCAGAAAACTTTGGGAATGACGAATGCGTTGGTATTTAAAGAAAGTTTCAATCGTCCTAATCTCTATTACGAGGTATGTCCGAAGGTGAATGTAGATAAGGAAATTGTTAAATTTATCAATCAGCATAAAGGAAAATCAGGAATTGTTTATTGTCTGAGCCGAAGAAAGGTGGAAGAATTTGCCCAGCTTTTACAGGTCAACGGAATCAATGCACTCCCTTACCATGCCGGTCTTGATCAGAAAGTGAGAGTAGCCAATCAGGATAAATTCCTGATGGAAGAAGTGGATGTTATTGTAGCTACCATTGCATTCGGGATGGGGATTGACAAGCCGGATGTTCGTTTTGTGATTCACTATGACTTTCCGAAATCACTGGAAAGTTACTATCAGGAAACAGGAAGAGCAGGAAGAGACGGTGGAGAAGGCCATTGTCTGGCATTCTATGATCCTAAAGATATTGAAAAACTTGAAAAATTTCTTGCACAGAAACCAGTTTCAGAAAGAGAAATTGGTTTACAGCTTCTAAACGAAGTCGTAGGCTATGCTGAGACTTCAATGAGCAGAAGGCAGTATATTTTGTATTATTTTGGAGAAAGTTTCGATCCTATAAAAGGAGACGGAGCCCAGATGTGTGATAATTCATCCAATCCTCCGAAATTAAAAGATGCAACAGCTGACCTTAAAAAATCACTGGAACTCATCAGTGACACAGGTGAGAAATTTAAAGCGAAAGATCTGATCTCGGTGATTGTAGGAAAAGAAACTGCAGTAACAAAATCCTATAAACTGGAACAAAGTTCTCATTTTGGCTTTGGAAAAGAAGAAAAAGACAATTACTGGAAAACGATTCTGAGACAGGCAACCGTTCAGAATTTCTTACAAAAAGACATTGAAACGTACGGTGTTTTAAAAATTACCGAAAAAGGCAGAAAAGTTCTGAGTGGAAAATCCAAAGAAACCTTTTTAATTGCAGAAGACAGAGAATTTGATCTTACCCAGACCAAAGCAGAAAGCGACCAGGTGCAGCAGCAGGCTGGCGGCGGACTGGATCAGAATCTGTTCAATCTTTTAAAAGAATTAAGGAAAAAAGTAGCCAAGAAACACGGAATTCCACCATATACAGTATTTATGGACCCGAGTTTAGAAGATATGACGGTTCAGTATCCTATTTCTGTGGATGAAATTACCAAGATTTACGGAGTAGGAGAAGGAAAGGCTAAAAAATATGGAAAAGAATTTGCTGATTATATCAAGACCTATGTTGAAGATAACAACATAGAACGAACTCAGGATATGGTATTGAAGCAGGTGGCCAACAAATCCAGCCACAAAGTTTTCATTATCCAGAGTACGGATAAAAAAATTGATCTTGAAGATATAGCAAGAGCTAAAAACCTTTCTATGGACGAGCTTCTCAAAGAAATGGAAAGAATCGTTTATCAGGGAACAAAACTGAATATTGACTATTATATTGAAGATAATTTTGATGAAGACATCGTAGACGGTTTCATGGAATTCATGAACGAGTCTGAAAGCGACAGTATGAAAGTATTGCTGGATGAATTCGGAGATGAGCTTTCTGATGAGGAAGTGAGAATGCTGAGAATTAAATTTATCAGTGATGTGGCTAACTAAGGAATTGAAATATGAAAAAATAAAAAAAACTCTTCGGAAGAAGAGTTTTTTTGTGGGGTTCTCTCAAGAGTAAAATTTTACTACGGAAAGCATAAATTTTTCATAACAAAAAATCTTCGATCCCTGAATGCTTGACAGATAATGAAAGTTTTTAGTAACTTTAACTGATGAAAAAAATATCTGTCATATTTATTCTGCCGGACTTAGAAACCGGAGGAGCAGAAAGAATCGTTACCACCATAGCAAATCATCTTTCCCGGGATCGGTTTGAACCCAAGATTTTGCTGTTGCGTAAACGAGGCGGATATCTTAATTTTCTGAAAAAAGATGTCGAAATTATTGATATCAATACAGAAAGAATCAGACATTCACTGAAACCTATTTTAGGTGAAATTTACAGAAGAAAACCGGATATTGTATTTTCCGGATTTGGAGAAGTAAATGCCTATTTATCCTTATTTATAAAGCTTTTTCCAAGAACAAAGTTCATTGCCAGAGAAACAAATGTGGTTACTCAGCATGTAACCAGAAAAGAAATCAAATTCTTTTATAATTTCTACAATAATTATCAGAAAATCATTGCTCAGAGTGATGATATGATGAATGATCTTGTTGATAATTTTAATATTAAAAAGAAAAAAATCGTCAAGATCAACAATCCCGTAGATTTTGATTTTATTGATGATAAACTGGCTGTTTCCATTAAACCCAACTGCTATAAATACAATTATAAAAATGTAGTGGCTATTGGTAATTTATCTTCCAGAAAAGGGTTTGATAATCTGTTGAAGGTTTTTTCAAGACTTAAAAATGAAAATATACTTCTTCATATTCTCGGAGATGGAAAAGATAAAGACATCTTACTAAAGACGAAAGAATTTTTAGGACTCAAAAACGTGATTTTCCACGGAAGACAGGAAAACCCTTACCAGTTTCTGAAATATGCAGATCTTTTCATCCTCTCCTCAAGGTATGAAGGCTTTCCTAACGTACTTCTTGAAGCAGGCGCATGCGGAACCTATTCATTAGCGAATGATTGCCCGGGGGGAATTAATGAGATTATCCAGCATAATGTGAATGGTGAAATTTCAAATATTGAAAACTATGATAATTTTGCACAACATATCATGAGGGTTCTGCAAAGCAACTATAATCGCGATGCTATAAGAAATTCAATTAAATCAAGATTTTCGAAGAATATTATTCTGAATGAATATGAAAGGGTTTTGTTGGATTTAATGGAGTAGTATTTCCATAGTATTTGCCTTATGGGGCTTTATTTTCTTAGATTTGGCATCGATAAAATAAATGTCAATGAATAAAATTCCCCAAATAGGATGCGCTTGTGAAAAACCGGATTTTAATTATACTGAATTTAGAAGTTCGGAATTAGGTATAGATCATACCAACGGAAGATATGGAGAAGTAACAATTCAACAGTGCAAATTATGCCAAAGAATATGGATCCATTATTTTGTTGAATATGAAAGCTATTCGAAATCAGGAAGATGGTACAAAGGAATTGTTTCGAAAAAAGATCGTTCACAGATAACCCCGGAAAATGCAGTAGAGTATCTGGAAAGCCTTGAATGGTATGTTTACGGCGGTTCTTACTTCGAGAGCACAGGAGTCATTGGAAGCGGAAGTGTAAGAGTAGATTTATAACGGCTTTAATGTATTTAAATTTTTTTGATTCTAAAATTGATAAAACTCACTTTGGTGCTTAGTAATTTATATGTAAATTTGTGAGAATTAAGATAGATAATAATAAACAAATTCACACAATAACATGAGTCAATTCGATGTTACCGTAATAGGTTCTGGTCCTGGAGGTTATGTGGCTGCTATCCGTGCAGCGCAGTTAGGTTTCAAAACAGCAATTATTGAAAAATATTCAACTTTAGGCGGAACTTGTCTTAACGTTGGATGTATTCCGTCAAAAGCACTTCTTGACAGCTCTGAGCATTTCGAAAACGCAAAACACAATTTTGCAGGTCACGGAATTATCATCAACGAGCCGCAAGCAGATATTGCAAGAATGATCGAACGTAAAAACGAAGTGATCAAACAGAATACAGATGGAATCAGCTACCTGATGAACAAAAACCAGATTACCGTTTTTGAAGGAGTAGGAAGCTTCGAATCTGCTACTCAGATCAAAATTACTAAAAACGACGGTTCTTCTGAAACTATCGAGTCTAAATATACAATCATTGCAACAGGTTCTAAACCGTCTACATTGCCTTTCATTACTTTAGATAAAGAAAGAGTGATTACATCTACGGAAGCTTTAAATCTTAAAGAAATCCCTAAGCATCTAGTAGTAATCGGTGGTGGAGTAATCGGTCTTGAATTAGGATCTGTATACCTAAGATTAGGAGCTCAGGTAACTGTGGTTGAATTTATGGATAAAATCATCCCTGGAATGGATGGAGCTTTAAGCAAGGAATTGACTAAAGTTCTTAAAAAGCAAGGCATGAAATTTATGCTTTCTACAGCTGTTTCTGCTGTTGAAAGAAATGGAGATACTGTAAAGATCACTGCTAAAGATAAAAAAGGAGAAGAAGTAGTTGTAGAAGGAGATTACTGTCTGGTTTCTGTAGGAAGAAAACCTTATACTGACGGGCTTGGTCTTGAAAAAGCAGGAGTAGAACTTGACGAAAGAGGAAGGGTAAAAGTAAACGATCACTTGCAGACAAATGTTGCAAATATCTATGCTATCGGTGATGTTATCAAAGGTGCAATGCTTGCTCATAAAGCGGAAGAAGAAGGAGTTTTTGTTGCCGAAACATTGGCAGGACAAAAGCCTCACATCAACTATAACCTGATTCCTGGAGTGGTTTACACATGGCCGGAAGTTGCAGGAGTAGGTAAAACTGAAGAACAGTTGAAAGAAGAAGGAGTAGCTTATAAAGTAGGATCTTTCCCAATGAGAGCATTAGGAAGAAGCCGCGCAAGTGGTGATATCGATGGTCTTGTGAAGATTATTGCAGACGAAAAAACTGATGAGGTTTTAGGAATGCACATCGTAGGAGCAAGAGCTGCCGATCTTATTGCTGAAGGAGTAATTGCAATGGAATTCCGTGCAAGTGCTGAAGACATCGCAAGAAGTTCTCACGCTCACCCAACCTATGCTGAAGCCATTAAAGAAGCAGCATTAGATGCTACGGCAAAAAGACCTATTCATATGTAATACGATTGATTAAAAAAAATAATCATTTCAAGATAAAAAGGAGAAATCAATTTTGGTTTCTCCTTTTTTTGGCATAAAAATGGAGATTGATTCTAAAAAATTAGAAATGAAGAAGATTTTTATGAGTTCGATGCTTTTGATAGGCATCAGTTTATTTGGACAGGAAGCCGGAAAGGCAGGTGAGCTGCTAAAAAATGAAGCTTCCACAACAGAGATGAGAGCTCCTAACAGCGTAAACGGGAGAAATAAAATTTTTGATCAGGCAAAATCCGGAAACAATATTCCTCAGGGAAACAGAAGCAAAAATCCGAATTACCAATGGAACAGAAATTACGGATATGCAGAAGTGTTTCTCAGAATTCCCGAGCAGGGATTTTTTACCGTTGAGGTTGGAGATCAAATGATCGCAAACGGATCCGGAAAATACCGCTTTTTCGATTTACAATCCGGAAGAATGCCAGTATCAATCTATGAAAATGGTTTCCTGATCTACAGAACCACTTTAATGCTTAGAAATAACAACAGAGTAGTGCTTGATTTCTTCACGAATGAAGGGCTGTACCTGCTGGATTCCTATCCTGTACAAAATCAGTATGGCTTTAATGACTGGAATGATATCTGGAATAATCCTTACGGAAATCAGCCCGGAGATTGGTATAATGCAGGAAATGTAATGGATAACAATACATTCCGTCAGTTTTTTGAAATGATGAAAAGAAATGAAAGATTTGATGACGGTAAAATTGCTTTGATTAATCAACAAATGCGAAGCACCATGTTTACTTCCCAGCAGATCAGAGACCTTGTAAAGTCAATCAGTTTTGATAATAATAAACTGGCATTAGCTAAATCTATGTACAGGAACTGTGCTGATAAAAACAAATATTTTATGGTGTATGATGCATTTGATTTCGAAAGCAGCAAGAGAGAACTGATGGAATACATTTCAAAATTATAAAATTGGCTATTATTATGTCTCGCTGATTTTGCAGATTGAGCAGATGCTTATGAAAAATCTGCTTAATCTGTTTGGTCTGCGAGTCTATTTATTTTACGTTGCTGAAATCTTTGATTTTCCTGCCTTCTCGTTACATGATTTTTAGGTGATCATAAAATTTGGAATTTTTAGGAGCTATATTGAATTGTATTCCAAAAGTCATTCCCTTAAAGTATTTATCTCTGTGAATAGGAAAAGCATATCCTGTATTGAGGAATATTGCATTAAATAGTGAAACACCTATTCGTGGTTCCAATGAATACGGATTACCAGATATTCCAACCAACAATCCGGCACGTAGAATGTTGATATTCATCTCTGGAATAAACCTGTCTGTATCATTGAAACGGGTATAAAGTAGAGAAGGACCGACAATAATAGAGCCATCATAGCTGTCTCCAAATCTATATTCTAATCCTGCCTGCAGAACGTTTCTTCCGGTATATCGGTAAGAAATGTTCAATGCTGTTTTTTCCAGCAGCTGAGCCTTTGAAATGACCGCAGAAAAAATAAGAGATAGAATGAAAAATTTTTTCATGTTTCGTTTTTTTATTCAAATGTACATGTTTTAAAGCCTTGGTAAAAGATCAAAATGGATATTCAAAAGAATTATCATCGTATTAACTAGGTTGGCATCTTCAAATTTCCGTACCTTTGTCAGCTAATTTTATCATCAATGCAACTCGGAAAAACTCAGACTTTAACAATTTCAGAAAAAATTAATTCAGGATGGATCCTTACGGATGAATCCGGTGAGAAAGCTTTTCTACCCAAAATATTTATTCAGGAAGAAAAAGAAACGGGTGAAGAAGTTGAAGTTTTTGTGTATCAGGATGATGATAAATTAAAAGCTACTACAGAAATTCCATTAGCAGAAGTAGGAGAATTTGCAGTAATGAGCTGTGTACAAAGCCTCCCGAGTGGTGCCTTTATGGATTGGGGAATTATCAAAGATCTGTTCATTCCTTACAAACAGCAGAAAACAAAGATCATTGAAGGGAAAAGATATCTGGTTTATATTTATGTAGATGAGGATATGGAATTGATCACAGGGACTACAAAATTCAAAAGAAATCCGCAATATCAGGAGCTTCCATTCAAAAAAGGAGATAAAGTAGATCTGATCATGATGAATGAAAGTGAATTGGGCTGGAACGTTATCATCAATAAAGAATATATAGGATTGATCTATACTTCTGATGTTTTCAAAAAGCTATATCCTTTATCCGAAGAAAAAGGATACATTAAAGTGATCCGTGAAGATGGAAAAATAGACGTTTCTTTACAACCGGAAGGTTTTGAGAATATTGATGAATTCAAGCAGAAAATTTTGAACAAACTGGAAGAGAATTACGGACTTTTATATGTTTCGGATAAGTCTTCTCCTGAAGAAATCAAAGATGAGCTTCAGATGAGTAAAAAGAACTTTAAAAAAGCAATTGGAGGTCTTTATAAAGATAAGATCATTGATATCCAGGAAGACAAAATAAAATTATTATAAAATAAAAAACGGGCAGAAATTTCTGCCCGTTTTTGTTACTCTCTGTTCTTGATCAGAAGCCATCCGCTGTAGATTCTTCCGTCCGATACTTTTATTGTATACCAGTAATTTCCTGTAGAAATTGGATGCGAATCATATCTGCCATCCCATTGAAAAGGCTTGTTCTTAACAACTTCCTTATAAATGACAGCTCCTCTTCGGTCATATAAACTGATCTCTGTTCCTGGATAGTTTTCCAGACCTGCAATTCGCCACGTATCATTAATTCCGTCGCCATTAGGACTGATCGCATTCGGGATATTGAATATTGAAAAGTTTTTCTGACCAATAATACAACCTCCTTTTGTTCTCACATAAACTGTATATTCTCCCATGCTTAAATTCATAAAAACATTAGAATCCTGCCATGTAGAATTGTCCAGTGAGTATTCATAATTCCCGGATTGAGAAAGAATAACCGTTGCTGTATTGTTGGTAATATTCACTGAAACAATATGAGCTAAAACCGAATAGCTGACCTGTGTTGTACTTGTATTTTCACATCCGTAATTGTTGGTTACCTTTACAGTATAGGTTCCGGGAACTGTTACCGTAATGGATTGGGTTGTTGCTCCGGTATTCCATAAATAAGATTTAAATCCTGTGCCGGGGTCCAATACAATGGATTTACCTTCACAGAAGTCAAGTTTTTCAGGAAGATGAACAGCAGGCTTCGGATTAAGCGTTAATGTCAGCCGTACCATTTTAAAACATCCGTCTGCTGTAGCAACCTTTACAAGAATGAGTGTTGTACCCGTATTTAAAACATAAACAGAAGGATTGTTAATGATATTCCCGGCATTATCAGTGTAGGTGAATATATAGTTTGAAGGATTATTGATAATTCCGGCTTCATAAGAATGAAGATTAATCGTCATTGTATTGGCTGTACTAGTATTACAAAGCACCTGTGTAACATCTTTAGCCGGAACATTGTCTGTAGAAAGAGTTACAGATATTGCTAGTTTTTCAGATTCACAACCATTGATAGTTTGGGTTACATAGTAGGTTTGTCCGTTTACTAGTGGTGTTGATAATGGTAAAACATTTCCGGCAGCATTATAAAACTGTAATGAATTTCCTGTCACTACCAGCTTTTCCATTGTTGGATTAGCAGAAGCACAAAAATCCTGATTGGCATTTGCGGTTGGCTTTGGAGTGCTGTTTACTGTTGCCTGAACCGTTATTTTATTGCTCTCACAACCATTGATAGTTTGGGATGCATAATAAGTTTGTCCGTTAATTAAAGCCGTAGCAGGCAGTAAAATATTTCCTGCAGCATCATACCACTTTATATTCTGACCCGTAATCTGAATGTCTGATATTTTAGGGTTGTTGATGGAGCAGAATGTTTGCTGAGTATTGGCTGTAGGAAGAGCAGGAGAGCTTATGATTACATTCTGATTTTGAGTTGATGTATTTCCGTTTCCATCGTTATAGGTCCAGTGTATTATATAGTTTCCGGGGATTGAATAAGATAAAGGATCAGTCGTACTTGCTGTAATAGTCCCAGCACAGTTGTCTGCAGCAGTAGGAAAGTTGCTGATTGTTGTATGGCAGTCACCTGTAATATCTGCAAGGTTAGGCGTATTCGGGATCGGAGCGATGTTGTCACCTACAATAACATTTACTGTAAAACTTCCGTCACAAGCCCCTGCTCCGGTAATTTGACATGTATATGTTCCGGAATTTGCAATTGTTGCATTGGGAATAGTAGGGTTTTGTTGATTGGAAGTGAAGCCGTTGGGCCCGGTCCAACTATATGCTGTCCCTCCACTAGCATTCAGCTGAATGGTTGAATGAGTACAAACCGGAGAATTGGATGTCGCGGATATTGCTACAGCGCAATCATAGAATTTAGCAAAGTTATTATTAATCTGTGTTCCTCCTAATGTATAAATATTATTATCTTTTGCAAAGATGGAATGAACAGCTGAATAAAAATAAGTTCCCCAAATTTGATTTCCGATTGAACTAAACTTAGTGAAAAATCCCGAACGATAACCATTATTATTATCAGGCATATAACCGTTTGGTGTGGCTATTTGTATATTGTTTGTGGTTTGTCCGGAAAAAACAAGATTATTGTTATCATCCACAGAAAGCCCGAAAGCTTGATCATCATTTACGGAGTTACTTGTTGTTGCCCCGAAGTAAGTTCCCCAGATCTGGTTTCCTGCAGGGTTGAATTTAGTTAAAAAGATATCATCACCGAGATTAGAGGTGCGTATAGGCTGATGGGTGCCTGGAGTAGATATTTTTTCATTGGCATTTGTATTTCCCAATAGAATTATATTGTTGTCTTTGTCAACTTTTAGGTCTCGTACTACTGTTCTGCCTTCATCATAATTATGTTGAATACCATATGCATTTCTGCCGCCATAATAAGTTCCCCACAAAAATTGAAAATTACCATCTAGCTTAGCAAGATACATATTGCCCTGACCTATCAATGTCTGTTGATGTGTGCCTGCTGTTCCAGGGCCACTAATATTATATCCTTGATAAACATCACCGGCTACATAAATGTTATTGTTGGTATCCCTATCAATCTTTTTGATTCCCAAATCTTTCAAAAGAAAATAAGAACCATAAATCTGCTGTCCATTTGGTGAGAATTTTGCAATGAAAGAAACTCCGTTATATATGTTGGGGTTACTTTGTATACTTCCATTAGGTGTTGCAATACCATTATTTCCGGTAGAAAGACCTCCGATAATTACGTTTTGATTAGAATCCAATACTATTGAATTTGCTGTGTCATATTGATCTCCTCCGAAATAAGTTCCCCAAATTCTTACACCATTATCATTAAATTTCATAATAAAAGAATCAATATCATAGCCCATCCATTGTCCTTGGTAATTAGTGTGCTCTTTATGCGCTCCGGGAGTTGTTATATTGTTGGTGCCTCCCTGAGAATCTCTGGCTTGTCCAATAGCATATATTTCATTATCATTATTGATCGTAATATCTTTCAGAAGATTTGTTTCATCACCTCCGTAATTAAACTGATGGTTTCCTAAAAATACGCCCCAAATTTTGTTTCCTGATGGATCAAACTTACAGATGTATCCGTAGTTTTGAGAGTTGAAATCCATCGTTGTGTATGTATTGGTAGCAACATTATATTTGGCAATCGTTGTAAAGCTGGTATAAACGTTTTGATTAGGATTGGCTAATACTCTATAATATGTATTGGCCTGCCATACCCAATTTGGGTGATTTTTAATCCATATAGGGGTAGGTACAGGGTCAATAATCAAAGTTTGGGTAAAAGAATCCTGTTTTCCGACAAAGCCATAAGTATCTTCATTAATTTGTTGATAACTAACATTCGTCTCCTTCTTAGAATTTCCATTGGCAAGCCAAGAAAGAGGAATGTTTTCGTGCATATCTCCAAAACGAAGATTCATTATAATCTTCTTATCTTTTAGAGATGTTTTTACACCATTAAACTTCATTTTAATATCTGAGACTTTTCCTCCAGGTCTTACAATAAAATTATATTCAACCGGCTTCAAAGTATCTTTAGGTTTAAAGAAAACAAGATCGATATTATTGTAGATATTTTTATAAGTAATCTTTTTAAAACGATAAACATTTAAAATACCATTAGGCTTTCCGGGAACATTGTAAAAATTATCATAATCCGGAGATCTTTCCTCAGGAATTATTTCAGAGTTAAGGTTAGAACCAACTAAGTCTATATCTACTCTATGGAATTTATATCTAACCTGCTCTTGTTTTTGATCAGATGATTTTTGTTTTTTGTCAGAATGGGTTCCTGCAATTTTCTCCACTTGATATACATCATAAGAAAAACCATTGGAACGAAGCTGTACATTCAAGCCATTAGAAAGGAAAAGATATTTAACGTCTTTATTTTCTTTCCCCTCCTGATTAATAATCTGTCCCTTGTTTTCATAGAAATAATAGGAATTGTTTTCTGAGATCTTTTTTTGTGAAAATAGAAATGTTGTACTCAGTACCGAGAACAATATTAAAAGTTTTTTCATCAGGTTATTAATTTTTGCGGCAAAGATATAAAAACAGGCACCCCATTAAATATTAAATAATAAACTTTTAAGGGCTTATTTTCAAAAACATGACGGATGTCATAATAATTTTGTTTAATATTTTTGTTTAACAATTTTGTCAAAAATATTTTTTAATATAAATTTGCACAAATTTGTTTAACAAAAATGTCAAATCAAGCAAAAAAAGACCAAACACAGGAATTGATCAAGGAGACAGCGAAAAATTTGTTCTTTGTGAAAGGAAAATTTGATGCTACTACGCAGGAGATTGCAGATGAAGCCGGAGTAAACAGAACCCTTATCAATTATTATTTCCGTTCAAGGGACAAACTGATCCAAATCATCTTTGATGAAGCTCAGAGAGTAGAACAGGAGAAATCCAAGATCATCCAGAACGCTGATCTACCTTTTAAAGAGAAGATCAGCCAGTTCATAGAAAGCAGTCTTTCTACAAGTCTGCAGTATCCTTACCTGGAAACTTATATCGTTTCACAGATTAATAAAGGAACCTGCCATCAGAGAGAAATTGAAGAAGATATCCTGAACAAGATGTATGATGATATCGAAAAAGAAATGGAATTGGGAAATATTGAAAAAATGTCACCTGTTCAGTTTATCCTGAATATGGTTTCGTTATTGGTGTTCCCAAGTGCTATAAGGCCATTGTTTATGGAGAATCTCCTGATCAGTGATGAAGAATATGATAAGATCATTTCCGAACGAAAAGGGATTATTATCAATATGTTGTTTAAAAATTAAAAAAAATCTAAAGTATTTCTTACCATGATTCGTCATTTAGAAGGAAAATAACAGATGAAAATTAAGTAAAAAATAAACGAAGTATAAAATTATGAAAAGAAAACGTATAACTGCTAAGAAGCTAAAAATTGGGATAGCTGCAGCATTTATGATTTTCGGCTTTTCATCAGTGTCTGCCCAGCAGCAGGTTTCTCTGCAGGAGGCAATCAAACAGGCACTTCAGAATAAGGCAGAAGCTAAAAAGGCGGCCTTACAGGTCAAAAAAGCTGAATATAAGATTGATGAGGCCAGAGCCGGAGCTTTGCCTCAAATAAGTGCAACTATAAACAATACGTACAATCCTATTCTGCAAAAAACAGTTCTTCCAGGAGAAATTGTAGGGAAGCCCGGTGAACTTATTCCGGTTGCTTTCGGAACAAAATGGCAGTCTGTAAACGTAGTAACTCTTAATCAGAATATTTTTGACCAAAGGGTGTTTATTGGTCTTAAAGCAGCAAAATCCACCAGAGAGTTTTATCTTTTAAACTCTGATTTAACAAACGAACAGATCATCGAGAATGTAGCAACAGCATACTATCAGGTTTTTGTTCAGGAAGAGAATCTTAAAACCGTGCAAGAAAGCTACGCTAATACGGAAAGGGTGAGAAATGTGATCAAAAGCCTGGTAGATAATGGGTTAGCAAAACCTATTGATCTGGACCGTACAAATGTTCAGCTTACCAATATTGGTTCCAATAAACAACAGTTAATCAATGCTGTTGAGGTTTCAAAGAATTCATTGAAGTTCTATATGGGAATTCCTATTGAAAACGCTATTGAGCTTGAAGAAAAGGAAATTGTACCTCACCCTGAACTGCTGGCAACCAATGTTAATCTGGAAACCCGCTCAGAATTAAAAGTTCTGAATAAACAAAAGGAGCTTTTACAATACAGCAAGAAAGCAACGATAGCCAATCTTTATCCTACAGTAGGACTTACTGCTAACTACGGATGGCAAGGGCTTGGAAATAAATTTCCATATACCACAGGTTCAAACCAGGGAACCAACTGGGGAGATTATGCTTCAATTGGTGTAGCCATTAAGATTCCGATTTTTATGGGAGGAGCTACCAAGGCGCAGATTCAGCAGGCAGAAATTGATATTCAGGATCTGGATCAGGATATTGAAAACAAAAAGCTGAACCTGAGTTTGGATTACAAGAATGCTATTTCCAATATGGAAAACGCAATCATTAATATCCAAAGTATGAAAGATAATGTGGATCTGGCAGAAAAAGTACAGAAGAACACACAATCTAACTATCAATACGGTTTAGCAACTCTTACAGAAGTATTGGATACTGAAAATGCTCTCACACAGGCTAAACAAAATTATGCGAATGCATTGCTGGATTATAAACAAGCCGAAATCAAGCTGATTAAAGCAAAAGGAGAGTTAAATACGTTACAAAACCCATAATAAAATGAAAAAAACTTTAATATATATTATCGTAGCAGCTGTACTTGTAGGTTTAGCCGCTTATAAGATTGCCGGTAACAAAGAAAAGCAGACTCAGGAAGTAAAGGAAGTTGCCAAGCAGGTAGATAAGATCAACGTAAATGTTGTAACTGTAACCAGAGAAAATATTGATACAGATTACTCTGCCAACGGAACCTTCCTTCCTAAGCAGGAAATGAATCAGTCTTCTGAAATCGCCGGACGTATTGTCAGCGTTTTAGTAAAAGAAGGTTCAAGAGTAGGAGCGGGACAGGTATTGGCAACTATAAAAAGAGATGCTATCGAAGTTGATGTTAGCCAGGCTCAGAATAATTTACAAAATGCTATCATTGATAACCAACGCTATGAAAACGCTTTTAAAACAGGAGGCGTTACAAAACAACAGCTGGATAATTCAAGGTTACAGCTGAAAAATATGCAGGCTGCCGTTAAAGCACAAGGCGTAAGAGTAAATGATACAAGCATCCGTGCAGGAATCAGCGGAACAATTAACAAGAAAATGGTAGAACCGGGAACAGTTGTTTCAGTTGGAACTTCTATGTTTGAAATTGTTAATATCAACAGCTTAAAACTTTCCGTATTAGTAGATGAGAGCCAGATTGGAAAAATTCAGTTAGGTCAGGAAGTTCCGATCAAGGTGAATGTTTTACCGGAAGATTCATTCACAGGTAGAATTACATTTATTGCCCCTAAAAGTGATGCCTCTCTTAATTTCCCGGTTGAAATCGAAGTTCAGAACAGAGGAAACTTAAAAGCAGGGATGTATGCAACGGCTACATTCAGTACAAATAACGGAGCGGAAACTCAGAACATGCTGACAGTTCCTGCAGAAGCATTTGTGAATGGAGTAAGCTCAGGACAATTATTCGTTGTTCAGAATGGTGTTGCCAAACTGATCAAAGTTACAATTGGAAAAGTTTACGGAGACAAAGTTCAGGTATTAAACGGATTGAATGGAGGAGAGCAGGTAGTAACCAGCGGACAGATCAACCTGGATAACGGATCTAAAGTGAACATTATAAAGTAGAAGGTTTATGAAGTTAGCAGAAATATCGATTAAAAGACCATCGTTGGTTATTGTATTATTTACAATTCTGACGTTGGGAGGTATCCTGAGTTATACACTCATGGGATACGAATTGATTCCGAAGTTCGAAACCAACATGGTAACTATTTCCACGGTATATCCGGGAGCTTCACCCGCAGAGGTGGAAACTTCCGTAACCCGAAAGATTGAGGATGCCGTAGGTTCTTTGGAAAACGTGAAAAAAGTAGAATCTTCATCTTACGAAAGCTTATCCGTAATCATGGTTCAGCTGAATGATGGAGCCGATGTAGACTATGCTTTGAACGATGCTCAGAGAAAAGTAAATGCTATCCTTGCAGATTTTCCTACTGACGTAAAAGCACCGTCACTGAATAAATTCTCATTAGATGATTTACCAATTATTACAATGAGTATCTCATCCGATAAATTGAACAGTAAAGATCTTTATGATTTATTGGATAAAAAGATAGAACCTATTTTTTCCCGTGTAAACGGTGTAGCTCAGGTTGATCTTGTAGGTGGACAGGAGAGAGAAATTCAGGTAAATCTGGATGAGAAAAAGTTACAGGGATATGGCCTTTCAGTAGGGGATGTACAACAGGCGATTCTTTCATCAAACTTGGATTTCCCTACAGGTAGTTTGAAGACAAGAACTACAAAATCTACAATCAGGCTATCAGGAAAATACAAGTCGATTGCAGAAATGAACAATCTTGTTGTTTCCAATAAAAACGGAGCTCAGGTACGTCTATCTGATATTGCTACCGTTTTCGACTCTCAGAAAGATGTTGAAAAAGTGGCAAGATTCAATCAGTTCCCAACGATTTTGATGCAGGTTAAAAAACAATCTGATGCGAATGCCGTTGCCGTTTCCGAAAGTGTTCAGAAAACCATTAAAACAGTAGAAGAAGCTTATAAAGTTCAGGGTATAAAAGTGAAAGTAGTAAATGATACTACAGACTTTACCCTTGAATCTGCAAACCACGTAATTTTCGACTTATTCCTAGCGATTATTCTCGTGGCTATTGTAATGTTATTATTCCTTCACAGTATCAGAAACGCATTTATCGTAATGGTATCTATCCCGGCTTCATTGGTGGCAGCGTTCATCGGAATGAACTTAATGGGATACACGCTAAACCTTATGAGTTTACTTGGGCTTTCCCTTGTGGTGGGTATCCTGGTAGATGACGCGATCGTGGTACTGGAAAATATTTACCGTCACATGGAGATGGGTAAGAGTAAGATCAGAGCAGCATATGACGGAGCCTCTGAAATTGGGTTCACCGTTGCAGCGATTACGTTGGTAATTGTGGTGGTATTCCTTCCTATTGCCATGAGTTCAGGGCTTGTAGCAAATATCCTGGCACAGTTCTGCGTCACCGTAGTAATTGCAACCTTACTATCATTGTTAGCCTCATTTACCATTATCCCTTGGTTATCATCAAGATTCGGTAAACTGGAACATTTAACAGGGAAGAACTGGTTCGAGAAATTTATTCTTTGGTTTGAAGGATTAATTGACAGATTTACACACTGGATTACCGATATTCTTGAATGGTGTTTAAAAACAACACTCAGAAGAGTTTCTACAGTAATCATTACGTTCATTATCCTGATCAGTTCATTCTCATTAGTAATATTTGGTTTCATCGGAGGAGAATTCTTCCCGCCTATTGACCGTGGTCAGTTCCTGGTACAGATGGAATTGTCAAAAGATGCAACCATTGAAAAAACGAATCAATTGACATTAGATGTTGAGAAGTTTTTAAGAAATGATAAAGATGTTGTAGACCTTATTACTACAGTAGGGCAGCAGTCAACAGGTTTTGGTGGTGCTCAGGCAACAACTTATCAGTCCGAGGTTCAGGTAAACTTAACCGATAAATCTGAACGTTCCGAAAGTACCAACATCAAAGCTGCAAAAGTAAAAAGAGCTTTAGAAGAGAAATTTACAGGAGTTGAGTTCAAAACGGCTCCAATCGGTATCATGGGTGCGGAAAATGCTCCTATCGAGATGGTAGTAACCGCTCCGGATAACGCAACAGCGGTAAAAGAAGCAACAAGAATCTTGGAATTACTGAAGAAAGTTCCCGGAGCAGTAGATGCTGAATTATCAACAGACTCAGGTAATCCAGAGGTTCAGGTAACTATTGACAGAGATAAAATGGCTTCTTTAGGGTTGAATCTTTCAAGTGTAGGACAAACGATGCAAACTGCATTTAACGGAAATACAGATGGAAAATACAGAGCCGGGGAATATGAATATGATATCAACATCCGTTTCGGAGACGTCAACAGACAATCCATTGATGATGTTAAAAATCTGATGTTTACAAATCCTATGGGACAGCAGGTTCGTTTAAGCCAGTTTGCTGATGTGAAAATGGGTTCAGGACCGAGTTTGCTTGAACGTAGAGACAAATCTCCTTCAGTAAAAGTAAGAGCAAAAGCAGTAGGTAGACCAGTAGGAGACGTAGCAAACGAATGGGCAGCCAAGTTCATGGATGGTAAAGATAAACCAATTGGAGTAGATTATATCTGGAGTGGTGATATGGAAAACCAACAGGAAGGTTTCGGTACTTTAGGAATTGCATTATTAGCAGCTATTGTATTGGTATATCTGGTAATGGTATCACTGTATGACAGTTTCGTGTATCCGTTCGTAGTATTGTTCTCTATTCCGCTGGCAATGATCGGGGTAATGGTAATCCTTGCTCTTACAGCCAATTCATTGAACATCTTCACTATGTTAGGTATGATCATGTTGATTGGTCTTGTAGCGAAAAACGCGATTATGATTGTTGACTTTACGAATGCGAGAAAAGCAGCCGGAGCCACTACTCATGATGCATTGATTCAGGCCAACCATGCCCGTCTTCGTCCGATCCTGATGACCACCATTGCGATGATCTTCGGTATGTTACCGATCGCATTGGCAACAGGTGCAGGAGCAGAAATGAATAAAGGTCTTGCATGGGTAGTTATCGGTGGTCTTACATCGTCTCTATTCCTTACATTGATCATTGTACCGGTAGTATACTCTTTATTTGATTCTCTTCTGAGAAGAATGGGACAACACAATAAAGTAGACTACGAAGCTGAAATGAAAGCAGAATACACACACAGAGAACTGAATGAAGACGGATTTACTCCTAAGCATTTAGATAAATAAATTTAACCCCTTAATTAACCGGAAAACCGTATCAATTTTTTGATGCGGTTTTTTGTTGGCTTTAAAAGACAAATAATACAAATGTTTTGCCTTGGTGTTCGTAATATATGAGATTAAAAGATCATTCTTTGCGAGCATAGCGTTAATAAAAATATTTTGGACTTTAATCAAAATTAAAACCTCTTCAAATTAAAAAAGCTTCCAGCAAAAACTGAAAGCTCTTAAATATCGTAATATAAAAAAATTAATCTGCCATAGCCTCTCCTGACTTTCTGTAGACAAAATTTCCATAGATATGTCTTCTTGCAAAACGGCTTGGTGAATCGGCATTAATCATTTTGATATAAGTATTTTTAGGAACACCCATATATTCATACATATTTCCGTTAAGGTGCTGAACCGTTAAAATCGATTTTTCAAGATAGAAATCCTGAATATTAGATTTTGTTATCGTTTCTGTATATTCTTCCTTATATTTCTCTTGTGTTTCCGGATTGATACTTACCAAAAAGTGGTAGGCTTCGATTACAGACTTACTTTTTTCCTCTGCTTCCAGTTTTCCAGCCTCGTTGTTAATGAATTTATCAGGATGTGTATCTTTCATCACATTTCTGTAAATAGTTTTTAATTCCTTTAAAGTAACATTTTTATCAACTCCAAGAAGTGTCCTGTGCTCACCAATTTTTTTCATATCTCTAATCCTTATTTTCGGGGTGCAAAATTACGGAAATAAATTCAGAAAATCATAACTTATTCATTATTAATTTATTTGGTGTTTTTATTCTTCACAATAATCATTTATAGTCTGGTTATTGTGCTCATTATATAGTGTTTAGCAGTCCTTATCATCGTCAGTCTTTACCATCACTTTGCATGCTGATCCCAGCGTTCATGTTTGGCTTTAACTGAATTCAGCTTTGTTGTACTGATTTGAGGTTCAATCTTATCGGTAATATCAGAGAAGTAATTGGTGGTATCATATTTTTTCAAAAGAAAATAAAGATTTTCATTTAAAGCCAGGTCATTGGGTTCATATGAAGTATCATAGGCAATAGTGTTTATCAGCTTCTTTGCTTTTTCCGTTTTATATTGAAGAGTGGCAATTGTAAGATCTTCAAGTTCAAAAAAAGAATCATCAGCACGGAAAGTTTTTCCCTTGATAATTGTATTGTTAAACTCTTCTAAGATTGGGAAATAAGATGGTAGAGGATGTTTTTTAATAAACTCTACAGAGATGTTCATATGAATAGGGTACGACTTGTTTTGCCTTGCTCCTCTGTATAGAAAATCTTTAATAAGAAGACTGTCTTTCGGCTGATTATAGTTGGCCATATAATTTAGCAGTGCCAAATCTCCAAGATTGATATCTTCTCTTTTTCTTTCGATGAGTTTTCTGATTTCCGGGTAAAATTTAGGATCTGGATTATTTACATTCTCGTACAGATAAGAAAAAAGGTAGCCTTCAAGATGGTGCTTGTGTTCGAAATCTTTTAAAATGGCTGTAAAAAGTTGTTCTTTCTGTTGATGAGTAAAAATATTTTTCCTGCTTATGGTATAAAACATCATGGCATCAGGAACAGTCTTTTCATCAATCGTATCATAGCTTGTATGAATGTTGAGAATCTTCTGGTTGTCAAGATTCTTCATTAAAACTTTAAAACATTCCTCAGGATATTTTTCTACCAGGATATTGAAAAAATATAGTGCGACCTCTGGATTTTCGTGTGAAGAAAGGTCAATGATCTCCTTCTTTGAAAACTTTGTCAGAAGATTATTTTTGAATACAGATTCATATTTGATATCACCAGAAGATGTAATCTGCTGAATAATGTCTTTCTGGTTCTGGTTATAATCACAAGATGTAAACGTAAGAAAGAGCAGGAGTGAAATACTGTATCTGATTTTCATGGAGTATTAAGTTGTTTATATTTTTTCAGGATATCTTTTATATAATGACCCCTGTGAAATTGAATGAACTAATCAATAGCAAAAAATATTCCCAAGAATTTTCTTACTGCCATCATGCCTGTTTTTCGCCAAATATTTATTAAAAAAAGCAGTATCTAAGTGATACTGCTTTTTATATTATGATCTATGAATGTCTACATTCAAATTCTAAGGTTCATCACAATTTCTTTTCAGCTTTGTAAAGAGCTTGTCAAAGTCTTTGTAAGCGGTTCCTTCATCATTTCTTTTCGGTCTGAAGCTGCTGTTAGCACAATTATGGAAGCCAAGGCCAATAAGATCAATCAGAGCATAATCTTCTTTCTGAGGGTCATTCATCTTGGCATTGAATCTTGTCATCACTCCCTGAGGATCAGCGTTGTTTTTACTTCTTACTTCAATGTAATTTTTCCATGCAGCATACATCTTTTCTTTATCAGGAGAAGAGATAGCATCAATATGCTCTCTGCAGGTGTTGTAGAATTTACTGTTTTTAAGGGTTGAAGGATCAGAATAGGCATTAATTTCCTCTTTATTCAACTGATATTCGTTTTCAAAAGACTGTATAGTTTCATCCTGAAGCTTTTTCCACATCGGAAGGTCTATTACTTTAAGGCTGTAAAGTTCTTTTTTCTTTTCCTGATACTGTTTTTCAAGATCCTGTAAGTAGGCTTCTCTGTTTTGTCGGATTTCTTCAAGATTGGAAAGCTTAAAAACAGGACGCGTATCAAACAGTACACCGTTAAATTGATACAAAAGCTTATTAACTCCGTCTATTTCCTCCTTTTTATATTTAGCAGAATCAAAATATCCTTTGTTGTCACAACTGAAAGTCTGATAGCTGTAAGGTGTCAGATTGTTTGTTTTTGCTGGAGCTTTTTGTCCCCATATAGTAACGGATAGAGCCAAAGAAAGCCCGATCATCATTTTTTCCATGTACATAACTAGTTGAAAGAATCCGAATTTTCTGAATTTCCTACAAAATTAAGGCTTTAAATTCGAAATCTAAAGGATTAAATAGATTTTCTCAATTGATTTTCCAAATTTTATACGAATTTTATACCATATTTCTTCAGTAGATCTTTAATGATTTGGTATTCGTAAGATTATCAGCGGGTTAATGGTATGTTAGCCTTGAGAATTACTTCTTATTAAGATCCTCAATTTATATTTCACCATATTTATGTTTTAATTTTTATATTGCAGATAAATTAATAACATGGATGTCATATTGCTTTACCTGATCCTGAGTCTGCTAATTTTTGCAGGAGTTGCCTATATAATCATGAAATTTTGTAAAAGATGGACGTCGAAAACGCGCTTTGGAGTCTATTTAAATTTTCTAATTTTCGTAGTTTCATTTATTCTGCTGGTGTTCATCGGGTTGGTTATTGTTGATAAGAATGTTTCCTTTGAACGATAATGAAACAGGCTGCCAGCAGGTTAATTATAAGAGCCAGCCATACATTGAGGCCGTAAAAAAGCTCATAATCATGATACTCTTCATTGTAGAATAAGTTCTTAATAATTCTGAAGGTGATGGCAGTGGTTGTTACTGCATAGCTCAACATCATATACACTTTATGCCTGGTAATATTTCCTTTTCTGATGGAAAGTACAGCCGTTATTGTGAAATAAGCCCAAAGGATATCCTGAATAATAAATCCTGTAATACCAATGAATCCACCATTGGAGAACATTCCGAGCACAAAGCAGGCGGGAACATTAATGACAAGAATATTATAAACATAAATTTTACCAATAACTTTGTGTAAACGTCTGTTATCTTTTAAAAACTGATTGGAAAATTGAGTTAAACCAGCCAAAAGACAAAGAGTAACTGAAAAAATATGAATGTAGAAAAAAGTCATCCAGTAAGGATTTCCGACTACCTGTTGCTTGAAAGCCAGAAATCCTGTATTTTTTTCAAGAGAAGTATACTGGAAGATCGTTTTCAGCATCAGAATACTGAAGAAAATGACGCAAAATGCAGCCATCACCTGAATGATCCTTATTGCCAGTGATTTTGTCATTGAATGCTGTCTGCGGCCTGATTATTTTATTTTAATCCTTTAGAACTTCTCTTATTTGTATTCCCAGCTCTTCCAGGCTTTCAAATTTTCTCAATTCTAAAGATTTCCCTTTTTCGCTAAATTCCTCTACAATATCCAGTATCAGTTCCAGTGGTTCCGCTTCATAGCCGAACAGATTGCTGTCGAAATCAGTTCCTACGATCAGTCCGTCCTTATTCATTCCCAGACACCAGTTTTCAATAAATTCGTTAAGAGGTACAGAAGATACCTCATACTGATTCCATTCATTTTCTATACATGATTTTGCCCTTGCCGCATCTGACCAGAAGCAGATAATCTGTACCGGTTCACCATCTTCATATTCAATTTCGCTGGAATAGGACGTGGCATATCCTTTTTCACCTTTTAACGCATAAACGGTTTCTGTTTCACTGATTTTTTTGATGAAGTCTTTATGACGGTTTTGAACTGTAATGTGATCCTGAAGCATAAGGCTGAATTGATAGTTGTGATGTTTTTTTATTGTATTAAGTTCGAGAGCCGGAGTTGATCGTCTCTTATTCCGCAAATTTATATATTTTACTCTTTCATTTATGATTATCTATGGGCATTTATTTAAAGAATTCCCTTTAATCTCATATGTTGCAGCAGCATAATCGTTTTTGCATCTCTGATTTCCCCATTATCAATCATAGCAAGACTTTTTTCGAAAGATAATTCCAAAACTTCTATGTTTTCTCCTTCCTCTTCCAAACCACCGCCGTCATTGATTTTCATATCATTGGAATATTCAGCAATGAAGAAATGAAGAATTTCCGTTACAGAACCGGGTGACATATACGCTTCAAATACCTTTTTTACTTTGGATATTTTATACCCCGTTTCTTCCTCGGTCTCTCGTTTTATACAATCTTCGGGATTATCATTATCCAAAAGTCCGGCGCAGGCCTCAATAAGCATTCCTGTAGAATTTCCGTTGATGTAGGTTGGCAAACGGAATTGTCTGGTCAGAATAACCGTTTGTGACTGCCTGTTGTATAAAAGGATAACAGCTCCGTTTCCACGGTCATAAGCTTCTCGGCTTTGGATTTCTGTAGTACCGTCTTTTTTTAAGACCGAATAAGTGACTTTGTTTAGAATGTACCAGTTATCTGACAGAATTTCAGTTTTCAGTATTGTAATTTCAGGATTTTGCATTTGGGATATCTTCAATGTTATAATAAATAGTAAGGCCTCTTTCTCTTGCAATTCTTACGTCTTCATCCGCTCCTTTTGAAGCACCTTCTATACGCAGAACGGCATCACACTTTTCAAGAAGACCATGAGCAACAGGATATTGTATTTCCTGCCATGCTTCATCACCAATCTGTGTGGAACCTGCAAGGTGTATCAAAGGCAATGCTACCCATTCTCCAATGATAGGAACATGTCCTTTCCTGAAGATAGGTAAAGCTGCAGATTCAAGATGGTGAAGGTTCTGTTGAATTAATTCCGGATCATCATTTGTTCCGCTGCGGTAAGGTCCTGCAATAAGTATTAGCATAATTTTTTTTGAGTAAAATAAAAGAACTTATATCATAAAAAAAATAATATAGTTTAAGAGCAATTGTTTTTTTGCTTGCTGGATTTAATAAGACTTAAAAATTCCGGAGTAATACCAAGATAAGAAGCAATCTGCTTTTGTTTAATAAGCTTTACTGCTTCAGGGTATTTTTGAAGAAAATTATAATAACGTTCTTCCGCAGGTAAAGAAAGATTTTCAATGGTACGGAGCTGTTCTCTTATATATGCATTCTGCATAATGATTCGGAAAAATCTTTCAAATTTCGGTACTTTGAGGTAAAGCTCTTCCAGATGATCTTTTGGCAATTGAAAAATGACACTTTCTTCCAGTGCTTCAATATTCAGTATAGCCGGCTTTTGGTTGATGAAGCAATACATATCAGTGATCCACCAATCGGAAACCGCAAACATAATAGTAGATTCCCTGCCTGAAGTGTCCAGATGAAATGCTCTTAATATTCCGGACTGAACAAAACTGATCTCTTTACAGGGCTGTTGCTGCTGTAATATCAACGTTTTCTTGGCAATCTTTTTTTCCTTCAAGAGAGAAAGAAAATAGGAGGTTTCCTGATTACTTAGAGAAATATGTCTGGAGATGTTTTTTAGAATTAAAAGATTTTCTATCATAATGATACTATTTTTTTAATAAATCTTTTAAAGCATCATTCAGATCCGGGAATTTAAAACGAAACCCTGCTTCCTGTATTTTTTGTGAAGAAGCTCTTGAACCTTCCAGAATTGCAGTGGCCAGTTCTCCAAATAATAATTTTAAAACAAATCCAGGAACATTTGGCATGAATAATGGCTTGCCAAGTTCTTTGGCGATTTTTTTTGTCAAATCAATATTGATAGCGTGTTGAGGAGCAACCGCATTATAAGGTCCTTTTACTGTCGAATTTTTTAATGCAAATTCATAAATAGAGCAAATATCATCAATATGAATCCAGGGCATGTACTGCTTACCGCTTCCCAGGGGAGATCCAATATAATATTGAATTGGCGGGACCATTTTCTTCAAAGCACCGTCTTTTTCGGAAAGCACTACAGCAGTCCGGATTTTAACAATTCTTTCCGCCAGATTTTGTTCCAGAAAATCATCGGCTGCTCTTTCCCATAATACTACAACTTCACTTAAAAAATCATTGCCAGGAGGATCATTTTCAGTAAATATTTTTTCTGAAGTCTCTGTACCGTAATAATTGATTCCTGAAGCAGAAATAAAGGATTTGAGCTTTATATTTTTCTTTTTTAAAGTATTTCTAAGCAGCTCCGCAGAATCAATCCTGCTGGATATGAGCTCCCTTTTTCTCTCAGGAGTCCAGCGTTTTTCCGAGATATTGGCCCCTGCCAGATGAATAATATGAGATACATTTTCAAGGGCAGTTTCATCAATACTTCCTTTGTTGATATCCCATTCATATTCATTACTGCGTTTCTTTTTCCTGGTCAGAAATCTTAATTCATAATCGTTTCCTATTTTTTCAGCCAGCTGCCGGGCGATCATTCCGCTGGCACCAGTAATGAGAACAATTTCTTTCATAATTTAATATTTAAGATAGTGGAGAAGGCTAAGCCTGATTTTTAACGATCAGAATAAAATCATCTTCCAGTATTTTATACCCATAATCATAGATGAATTGATATTCGGATCCGTTCTTATAAATTTTAAAATTGGTGAAATAATCAAAATCAAAACCCAAACTTTCTAATTTGGACTTAGTTACCTTTGTTTTACCTTCAGTATTTACTTCCACAAGGATACGGTAGTTTTTACGGAGTTTGTTGTTCACATTCCGCATCAGGTTGCTAGAATCCTTATTCTGCTTGTTGTTATAGGCATTTCGGCAGGCATCATTGCAAAACTTTTTATCAGACCTTCCGATGATTTTTTCACCACATTCCAGACAGTTCATGATATTTAATTTTTCATTTTATGAGAATGCCCGTGTGCATGGGCATGTTTTTTTCGTAACAATTTTTTAAATCTGCTGTGAGAAGGATAACTTCTGTTGGAGGTAATATTATTAAAGAATAAAGCTACAACCAACAGAATAATACAACCTGAAAGAACAGGGGAGATCACATACCAGTATCCCAATTCCGGAATTTTACCCGTAGAACTCACAGCGATAAGAGCTGTGGCTCCGCCGGGCGGATGAAGAGTTTTCGTATACTGCATCAATACAATAGAAAAGGCTACCGCCAACGGAGCCGAAAGCCAGATAATATCCGGAACAATTTTATATACGGTAACTCCTACTAATGCAGACAGTACATGGCCGCCCACAAGATTTCTGGGCTGAGCTAACGGGCTTTGGATAGCCCCATAAATAAGGACACTGGAGGCTCCAAAAGAACCGATCAGGAATATGTTTTCAGTTTCTGCTAAGGAATGTGACTGAATAAAGGCAATAAGTCCGATTCCAAAAAATGCTCCTAAAAACGACCAGAAATGCTCTTTGTAATCAACAAGCGTTTCTTTATAGATCACATATTTCGAAACCCTGAAAGTTCTTTTTATCGTCTTCTTCATTGAATCTTCTTTATTTTTTTATAATTTGAATTAAATGGTTTACAAATGGTTGAGTATAGACTCCTTCTTGATCATAGTCCGGATCCAGAATCGTAATCTGAATTCCAAAACACAGAGGATTATCAATAAGCGGTTCCAGCATTTCTTTAAGATCATCATAATGTATTCCGTCCTCCATTCTGCTGTCTACGGCAGGCATCAGCTCATCTTTCAGAATATCTACATCAAGATGGATGAAAAAACCGTCCAATCCTTTTTCATTGATCATTGCAAGAAAATTGTCTGCTGTTTTTCTGAAGCCGTTTTTTCTCAGAGCTTCAAGATCAGAATAATGAATGTGTGAATTGATAATCTGACTTACATATTCATCATCATCAGTTTCTGCATTTCCGTTGCAGAAAATATTTTCTTCGAGGAAATAGGGTTTCAATCCATTAATATTAGTCAGTTTTTCATGCCCGGTACCGGTAACAATGGCAAGGTCCATTCCTGCGGCACCTCCTGTTTCCGAAAGTTCAGGTGGAATAAAGTCTGTATGGCCGTCGAGATAAAAAAGCCCGAAGTTACCTAGTTTTTTCAAGGCAATCGCATTTCCAATCAGAATACTGCAGTCACCTCCAAGAAAAATGTTAAAGATACTTTTGTTGTAATTTTTCAGAATCAGTTCAGCTTGTTTTTTAGCATACTCTATAATCTGATCTGCATTTCTGACCTTTGATTCTTCATCAAAATTCATAGCATATTCCGGGGCATCCAGTCTGAAAATATTTTCAGGATCAATTCTTTTATGAAAATCAAATTTCCTGAGCCAGTCCGGAAGTTTTCGTACTCCGGGCTCTGTCTCATGTTCTTTTTTCATAAGTCCCAGGTTGAGAGGAAACTCAAAAATATTGATATCCCTTTTCATAAATGAATTTTCACAAAGATAAGGAATTATCCGTTTGTAAATGGATAGCCCGGTAAGATATGTACAATTGTTTTTTGTTTGAAATATTTAATTTTTTAATATAAATAACTAATTTCACATATTATTGAATTATATAATGTATAACTAAAACTATGACTATGGAAAAACGACAGATTAAGCCTGAGTCTACTTTCAAAATGTTTGAAATATTAGGCGGATTATGGATTACCGGCTGTGTGAAGACAGCAGCAGAGCTGAATATTGCAGATTCTTTAGCAGAAGGTCCGAAAGCAATCTCTTTACTGGCAAAACAAACACAATCGGACGAAATACAGCTGTACCGGATTATGAGAGCTTTAAGCAGCGTTGGAATTTTCGAAGAATCTGAACACAAAACCTTTGCATTAAATGATCTCGGTGCGGCATTGCAAACCAATGTTCCCGGAACAGCAAAAGACTTTGTACTTACCATCATGAAAGAACATTTTCCTGTTTACGGAGACCTTACTTATGCAGTTCAGACAGGCAAAATTCCTTTTGAACATATTCATGGGATAGAGCTTTGGAGCTATTATAAAAAGCATCCTGAAGCAGGAGAGAATTTTGGAAGGGGGATGACCGGAATGTCGGGAATGGAGCTAAACGGAATTATGAAGAATTACGATTTCACCCCCTATAAAAGAATTGTTGATGTAGGAGGTGGTAATGGAGTAATGATATACACTATTCTTAATGCAGCTCCGGATAGTTCCGGAATTATTTTCGATGAATCAAATGTAATTGAAAAAACGATTCCATTGATTCCTGAGCATTTAAAGGAAAGGTGTTCCGTGGCTATTGGAAGCTTTTTTGAAAAAGTTCCTGCTGGTGCAGATTTGTATACTATGAAATGGATCATCCATGACTGGAGTGATGAGGAATGTATACAGATTTTAAAGGTCTGCTATGAAGCAATGCCTAAAGGAGCAAAACTATTAATCATAGATGCTGTTATTCCTGATGATTCTCTTAATAAACCACATATTGCCAAACTTTTGGATATTGTTATGATGGCCTGTCTTACCGGAAAAGAAAGATCTTTAAATGAATTTAAGGCTCTTATTGAAAAAGCAGGATTGAGGTTTAATCGATTAATTAATATCGGTACAGAGGCTAAAAGTATCGTTGAATGTGAGAAATAGTAAGAAGATTGATACTATCATAAAAGGTGCTTAACACCTATATGAGTCTTTAAGCACCTTTCTTGGACAATAGAGCAGATATTAATTTGAAATGAATTTATTCTTTTGTATTGATTTGATATATAGCTACCAAACCTGACGTTACCGGAGTTTTATTATCTTGCAGATAGTTTCCGGCTTTAAAATAAACAGATTCAGATTTCCAGCTTTCTCCAAAACTAAAAGCTGTACTTTGCTGATTGATTTTGACCTGGACATCTAAATTATTCTGGCTGATGGTATAGCTGAATGATTCGCCTAAAGCAACGTTCTTTAAAAGCGTGATTCTTTGCTCTTTGTCGTCAACCTCTTTTTTGAAACCAGCCTGAATTTCACCATTATTCCACCAGATCTTTAAAGCTTCAGTTCCTTTGGAATGTCCGTGTATCTGGCCAATAATGATTTTTCCCGTTCCGGGTTGTTTTAAAACAGCCATTTTCACCTGTAATGTATGTTTGTTTTCAAAATGCCATTCATCTATCTGGCGCAATTCTGTTCTTGGATAATGAGAACCCTGAGTTGTTTTACCATCTGAAGAACAAAAGAAGCGTATGCTATTATCTTGAGAGGAAAAATAAAAATTCTCTGAAGAAAACTGAGAAATTTCGGATCCTTTAATAATAACAATAGAATTATTTTTTTCAATAGGCAGCTGCAGGTTGAAATCTCTCAGATCAAATTGAGCTGAAGGAACCTTTAAGAAATGATTCTGTGCCTGCAAAGAATTTAAACATGCTATAATAAGTACTGATAGCGTGATGAATTTGAAATAATCTTTCATACCTGATTTCTTAGGATGCTTAGTGATTACTAATTTAAAGAATTTCTGCAATAATATTTAATCCCTGATAATATTTGTTTTTATCCGACTACAAACGACTACAAATGAATTTAAATAGTTTATAACCGACTGTCTTTTGGTGATATTCCAATCTTTGCAACAGAGATTTGAGAAAACAGTGAACGTCTCTTATCTGAAGTACTAATCATTAAAATCTAAAAGTTATGTCACTAAGAAACAAAGTAACACTAATTGGTTACACAGGAAAAGAAGTTGAAATGGTAAACTTCGACAGCGGAAATGTAAAAGCAAGCGTGTCTTTAGCTACGACGGATCATTACACTAATGCCAAAGGAGAAAAAGTGGAAGAAACACAATGGCACAATCTGATTGCTTTCGGGAGAGTAGCGGAGATCCTTGAAAAATATGTTCCAAAAGGAAAAGAAATTGCGGTTGAAGGAAAGCTTACCTATAGATCCTATGATGATAAAGATGGCGTAAAACGCTATATTACTGAAATTCGTGTAGATGAGATCCTGT
Source organism: Chryseobacterium sp. Tr-659 (assembly GCF_011752975.1). Lineage (GTDB taxonomy): Bacteria > Bacteroidota > Bacteroidia > Flavobacteriales > Weeksellaceae > Chryseobacterium. The sequence continues at coordinate 334,280 of NZ_VWWP01000002.1, forward strand.
TATTAGGAGGTAAATAATTCTAAAAACACAAGAGATGAAAGTAAAAGTTTTTAAGATCAGGCTTCCTGAAGAATTTCTCTATCAGGATCAGAAAATGTTGGATGATTTTCTGGAAACCAATGAAATTATGAAAGTAGAAACAGCTTTTGTAAGTGAAGAGCGATATTGGTCTGTGATATTGTATTTTGAAGATTTAAAACTGATAAAAAGTACAGTGAAAGAACCAAAAGCAGGAAAATATTCTGCAGATAATGATGTTTTAAGCGTTGATGAAGAACAGATTCTGGATGCTCTGAAACTCTGGAGGTCAGAGAAAGCCAGAGAACAGAATTTACCCACTTATTTCATTGCAAGTAATAAAGAACTCGTATCTGTGGCCAAATATAAACCTGCTAAAAAAGAAGAATTGCTAGAGATCAAAGGTTTTGGAAAACATAAGATTGAAAATTATGGTGAAGAAATACTGGAGATTCTTGAAAGTGTCTGATTCTCCAGAATAAATGATCTCATAATTTGGAAAGCTGGAGAAGATTATTTCTTCAGCTTTTTATACTGGGTAAAGTCCTTGTAATTCCGTACTTTTGTGCCTATCAAAATGACATACAAAAAATGAAGCCAAGTTTAGCAAAAGGAACGAGAGATTTTACGGCGCAGGAAGTTTCCAGAAGAAAATATATCATCAATATTTTACAGAATAACTTTGAGTTATTCGGATTTCAGCCATTGGAAACCCCAAGCTTTGAAAATCTTTCTACGTTGACAGGAAAATACGGAGAAGAAGGAGATCGCTTGATTTTTAAAATTTTAAATTCAGGAGATTATACTTCGAAAGTAAATCAGGAAGATTGGGATCATAAAAACCATCAGAAACTTATTTCTCAAATTTCTGATAAAGCCCTTCGTTATGATCTAACCGTACCTTTTGCAAGATTTGTAGCTATGAATCATGGAAAGTTAACATTTCCATTCAAACGTTATCAGATTCAGCCGGTTTGGAGAGCAGATAGACCTCAGAAAGGGAGATTCAGAGAATTTTACCAATGTGATGCGGATGTGGTGGGAAGTGAAAGTTTACTACAGGAAGTGGAGCTGGTGCAGTTGTATTTAAAGTCTTTTGCAGGTTTGAATGTTCCTGTAACCATTCATATGAACAACAGAAAGATCCTTTCCGGATTGGCAGAATATGCTGGAATTACAGAAAAACTGATTGAGTTTACAGTGGCATTGGATAAACTGGATAAAATTGGTAAAGAAGGTGTGGTAAAAGAGCTTTTGGAAAGAGAAATTTCTCAGGAATCTATTGATAAGCTGGATTTCTTATTCAACCAATCTGATGACGCACTGGAAAATCTTCTTCAATTGAAAGAAAAATTTGCAGGTAACGAAATCGGACTAAAAGGAGTGGAAGAGTTAGAATTTGTTCTTACTCAATCTTTGAACCTGGGTGTTGACATGCAAAATCTTGTATTCAATATTACATTAGCAAGAGGACTGGACTATTATACAGGAGCAATTTTCGAAGTGAAAGCTGACGAGGTGGCCATGGGATCCATAGGAGGTGGAGGCCGATATGATAACCTTACAGAGGTTTTCGGAGTTAAAAATATTCCGGGAATCGGAATTTCTTTCGGATTAGACAGAATTTATCTGGTAATGGAAGAACTGAATCTTTTCCCTGAAGAAGCTTCGTCTAAAACAGAATATCTGTTTGCTAATTTCGGAGGAGAAGGAACAACCGAAGCTTTAAAACTGATTATGCAGCTTAGGGCCAAAGGAATTTCTGCAGAATTGTATCCTGAAAATGCAAAAATCAATAAGCAATTCACTTATGCTGAGAAAAAAGGTATTAAAAACCTTGTTTTCTTAGGAGAAGAAGAAATCAATAATAATACGGTTACCTTTAAAAATCTTGAAGCAGGAGAGCAAAAAACAGTTTCTTTAGAAGAGTTTTTGGCATAAACTAGTAAGGTTAATGGTTAAAGATTTTCCTTAAAGAAGAAAGGCTTGGAATCTTTAAAAGATATAAAAGAGAATCGACCACAAAAAAACTTTTTTGTGGTCGATTTGTTTCATAGATAATAAGATTTAAATATTTTTGGTTTTTGAAATCCGACTCAGATTTTGCAATTTGAAACAACTGCAATCGGAAGATAATAAAAGTCCTTACTAAAAACTTTTAAACATAAAAATTAAGATGAACACGGATTGTGCTCTATGTAGATTACCATTAAGCCAGATGGACATACTGTTAGGAGAAAATAAGCTTTCAGATGGCGATGCTTTGTGCAACAAATGTTTAGATGTACTCAGTAATATTAATGAAAAAGTTTTGTACAAACTGAATGAGTTCAGTATCGCTGATATCAAGAGTCTTTTACAAACCCAAAAGATATCGCCGGTTCAGAAAGTAGAAAAAACAGAGCAAAACCTTCCGGCATTATCAGAATCTGAGTTAGGCAGCATCTCGAAAGAAGTATATAAAAGGAGACACCAGAAAATAAAATACGAGCTTGAAAAACTAAACGCTAATCTTTCCATATTCACGAGAGGAGAAATCAAAGAACTTCCTTATCTCATCTCAGAAGATGAAAAAATACTTGCGATAACGGATGCTCAATTCGTTAATACACTGGATGCCGGAGTACTTGTGGTAACACCTCAAAGAATGCTTTCCGCTTCAAAATCTATGTTTGGAACTGCAAAGATCAACGATTATTCCAATGAATCGATCAAAGCGGTAAGTTTTGTACCTGATTCAAAATCTCCGATTATTAAGCTGCACTTAGAAGAAAGAGTAGTAGAATTTGAATGTTATATGGATAAAGAAGATGCCGAGAAATTTTATGACAAAATAAGCGTAATTTACAATAATACTGAAGTTCAGATCCAAAAACAGCCTAATATTATCAATAAGATCTCATCAGAAGCAGTTTTTGAACAGTTGGAGAAATTAGGAAATTTAAGAGAAAGAGGAATTCTGACAGATACGGAATTCACAGAACAGAAAAAGAAACTTCTGGAACAATTACAATAAAAATCTTTATCATGGAAGGTCAGGTATCAGTAGATTTGTTGAAAAAATGGTTGAAAGCATGGTCATTATCTCGGAAATTACCTTTACCTGTTCTTTATAAATCAGGTTTTAAAGTAGAAGTTGGAGATGAAAAGCAGAAAGAGAGATACGTCTTTGCTGAGCTCAATGATGACTTTTTTCAACTGGCAGAATCCATTGATGAACCTTGGATTTACCTCAAAGTATGCACTTCTCCGGATCATTTTATAGAGGATATTCCTGAGAAATGGAAACTCCAGCCACAAGGATATATGATGAGCTGTTCTCATCCAATGAATATTGATGATGTAATTCTTCCTTCGGGATACAACGTAAAGTATGAACAGTATGATTCTACTTCTATAATAAGAATTGTTGCTGAAAATGGAGAGGAAGCCTCAGCCGGCCGTGTGGTTTTAGTAGATGACCTGGCTGTGTATGACAGGATTATTACCCATGAAAGCCATAGAAGAAAAGGTCTGGCTTCTTTTTTAATGAAAGAACTGGAAAAAATTGCTTTATCTAAAGACATTTCCAATAACTTTTTAGTAGCAACGGAACAAGGGAAATTATTATATGAAACTCTGGGCTGGGAGCTATACAGCGTATATACTTCCATTGTAATCCCATCTACCTGAAATTTTTATCGATTTTAAATTATTTTCTTCCAATAAGTAGTAATTTAGGATCATAAACTATTACTATGGGCAGATCAAGACTTGATGAGATAAAAGAAGAACTGGAAAAGCTGGATATCAATCCCACGATTTTTGCCAGAAAAGAAATTCATGCGTTACCGGATATCCTTTCAGCAGATGAAAAAATAGTCTACCTTGTTGAAGGAAGGAATAAAATGACAAAACATCATATTATCTTAGCCGCCACAGACAGAAGAATGATTTTCGTAGATAAAGAATTCATGTACGGATTGAAAGTAGAGGATTTTTCTTACAGTAAAATAAGTTCAATACAATATGAAACCGCACTCCTGCTGGCTTCCATAGATATTCATGTTGCAGATGACATTGTGGAGATTGATGGCGTAGGAAAATATGATGCTGAATTATTTTGCGCAAGGGTAAGAGATTTCATGTCCCGCCCCGAAGAGTTTTTTCAGAATAAACCTGAACTTACCGTTTTAGATCAATTGGAGCAGTTGGGAAGATTGAAAGCGAGTGGTGTTTTAAGCGAAGAAGAATTTAATAATCAGAAAAAGAAGCTGTTGGAGAAATAAAATATTATTTCAGATAGCATACCTTAAATAATTAAACAATGGAAAATTACTTAGAAATAAATAAAAAATCATGGAATGCCAAAGTAGAGCCGCATCTGAAATCGGATTTCTATTTTGTTGATGAGTTTTTACAAGGAAGAAGTTCACTGAATTCAATTGAACTTGAACTTCTAGGAGATATAAAAGGGAAGAGTATCCTGCATCTTCAGTGTCATTTTGGGCAGGATTCCATTTCTCTTTCAAGGATGGGAGCTGAAGTGACCGGAATAGATCTTTCAGATAAAGCAATAGAAACAGCAAAAGATTTAGCGCAAAAATGCAATACCGATACTCATTTTATCTGTTCGGATGTATATGATCTGCCTCATGTGCTGGATCAGAAATTTGATATCGTATTTACCAGTTACGGAACCATTGGCTGGCTTCCGGATCTTGAGAAATGGGCAGGAGTGATCAACCATTTTTTAAAACCCGATGGTCAATTTATCATGGCAGAATTCCACCCGGTTGTTTGGATGTTTGATGATGATTTTACAAAAGTTGCTTACAACTATTTCAATGAAAAACCAATTGTAGAAACTTATGAAGGAACCTATGCAGATCAGTCTGCACCTATCGTGCAGGAATATGTAATGTGGAATCATTCGTTATCTGAAGTTCTTGATCATCTCATCAGGAAAGAAATAAAACTGGAAAGTTTTCAGGAATTCGACTGGTCACCTTATCCTTGTTTCAGACATGTAGAAGAATTCGAAAAAGGGAAATGGAGAATTCCTCAGTTCGGAAACAAAATCCCGTTGGTTTTTGCTTTGAAGGCTCAAAAAAACTAAAATTTATATTGAAACCGAAAGATCAAAAAAAGTCATCGTAATTATTACGATGACTTTTTACTATATATGAATGTTAAAAAAACTACTCTCTATTTCTTAGCTTAAAGAATCTTCAGCTTTTGTTTTTGCTTCGTCCACTTTATTCTGAACCTGGGAAGCAACATCATTGGCTTTATTTTTAAGGTCATTCCCCCATTTGTTAAGATTATCTTTAGCCGTATTAATTTTATCTTTTACCGCTTGTTGATCCTCAGGGCTTGAGTTCTTATATTTCCAATAAGCTAATGCACCTAAACCTAGTAAAGCTAATAAGCCTTTTGTTTTGTTTCCCATGATTTCTATTTTTTAAATATTGATATTACAATTTGTTATTACTAAACATGTAAAATACGTGCCAAAAAAATAAATAGAATTATAAAAAAATGTTAAATTTAAGAAAAGACATCAAAATTTTCACCATCAAAACTGGCGAAAACCATAGTAGGGTAAGAATCCTGATGATACATATTTCCATCTTTATCAATAGCAATGGCACCTGCAAACCCATCGATGGTTTTTAACTCCTCAAAAGTTTTACCGAAAGCCTGTTCAAGCTTCATTCCATCCGTAACTCTGGTTACAATTTTTGCAGCAGTAGCATTACTGACAATATCTTCGCCCACTCCGGTGCAGCTTACGGCGCAATAAGCATTGGCATAATTTCCGGCCACTGTGGCAGAATCTGATATCCTTCCCGGAATTTCGAACCCTTTTCCTCCAGTAGAAGTTGCTACGGCTAATTTTCCATTTTTATCAATCGCTACACAGCCTACTGTTCCTTTTCCTCCATTCTCAAGTTTAGCTTCATATTCTCTTCTTCTCTGTGGAATTTCTGTAGAGAAGTTTTCAAATCCATGTTGAGTAGCGTAAATCTTTGCTCCATGTCCGCCTAAAACTCTGTCATCTTCCCCAATCAGATTTTTGGCAACAAAGACGGGGTTCTTGACATCCTGAATATTAATCACACCGCTTAGCTTTTGGGTTTCTCCATTCATGATGGCTGCACTCATACGAATAATACCATCACTCTGGATCTGAGAACCGATTCCTGCATTGTACAACGGATCGTCTTCAAGCAGGGAAACAGCATAAGCAACAGTGTCAAATGCAGAATGAGTAGTAAGATAGTCGAAAGCCTTTTGAGCGATCTCTTTTAAAGAATTCTGTTTAGCAGTCTTAACTTCATGGCTTTGGTCACTTTCCGAGAAAAAGCCACCGTGGATGATAAGCTTCATAGATAAAAGATAGTTTTATTTTTAATTATTACTTTGTCAAGATAAGATTAATAAGGCATTGAGGGTCTTCTAAAATGAACTGCCAATTCCTGACAAAATTTGGATATACTTTCTACATTATGTTTTTCAACAATAATCAACTGTAGTTCGTCAGAATAGCTGTCGGCAAGCTCAATAACTTCCAGTGGTGGGTTTTCCTGATCAAGCCTGGGCTGTAGCCATTTAAAATAATCATCAGCATATCTTATTCCTATGGGAAAGTCTCCAATTATATTATTAAGACTTTCATCAATAAGTTCATGTACTTCATCTATTTTATCTCCGCGGATTAAAAAATGAAAAAGTTCATTAGTAATTGAAAATTCAAATGCACCATCTTCATTGCCGTCAATCACCCATTCTGCATCATTATTTTTGATATATTCGGCTGGGTTTGTATAGCAGAAAGAACAGTTTGAAATGATTTCTTCTATATTCTCAACATCATAACCTTCCAGCAGAACACCTATAAATTGTCCAATTTTTTCTTCTATCATCTAGTTTTATTTTTAAACTAAAATAAGAATTACTTTTAAATTATTTATCCAGCGGAATTGGATTAAATTGAGAGTTTTCGATTGTCAAAGTCTTGGTTGTAAGATCGTAATGATCATTCATAGACATTACATGAACCGTTAAATTATCAATAGAAATAGGTTCACCAAGATTGATATTGGTAAGATTAGTATCTTTAATGAATCTTCCGTCTACCAGGATAACAAGCCCGGAACCTACGGCAGTCATTACATCATTATGAATGAAAAGCCCGGTATCTTCGCCAAGCCCGATTCCCAAAGTTCTCGGATTGTTCACTACCGCCTGAAAAAGCCGTCCTATACGGCCTCTCTGCACAAAATGGGTATCAATAATAACATTATCAATCAGACCTAATCCCTGTGTTGTTTTGATTTCTCCTTTTAAAAGAGCTTCAGAACTGCTTCCCTGATAGATCATATTCTCAGAAGCAGCTGCCGCGCCTGCTGAAGTTCCGGAGTAGATAAAATCCTGTTCCTGGTATTTAAGCAGTATGGTGTCATGAAATCTCGTCCCTCCCAGGATAGAAGTTAGCCTCAATTGATCACCACCAGTGAACATCATCACATCTGCTGCATTGGCTCTTGCTACCATGGCATCAGAATTCGCTTCTTCACGATTGTGAATATCAAGGATGTTGACATTTTTTGCTCCCAGAAATTCGAATGCCTTTTTGTACTCGGAACCTACAATTTGTGGAATTTGAGAAGCTGTGGTTACGATCTCAATCACAGAATCTTCTTTATGCTTTGATTCATTGATGATCTTCCTTAAGATCCCTCGCTCAAAAAAGTTAAGATTCTTTTCGATATTCTGATCATAATCGGTTTCAGCAAAACTTCCTTTGTTTACAGCTCCTCCGATAACTATTAATTTTCCAACAGGTTTAGTCATGGTACAAAATTAAAAAATAATTAACATTCTTTGGCGAATTTCGTGCCATCTTTAGTTGATTTTTAATGTTTTAGAAATGTTAATTAAAATTAATATTTTTTTAATAAATCTTTAAACATGGTATGGTTTTGTTTAGGGTTTTACATTATCTTTGGCTATAAAAGGAGTTATTGTTAACTGTTAAAATGCCAATAGATTATGAAAATCGAAAAGATTCAGGCACTACGCGGTCCTAATATCTGGAGCATCAGAAGAAAGAAGCTGATACAGATGAGGTTAGACCTGGAAGAAATGGAGAATTATCCTACCAATAAAATTGACGGATTTAGGGAAAGGATTGAAAAATTAATACCGTCATTGATTACTCACCGATGTTCAGAAGGAGTGGAAGGCGGCTTTTTCCACAGAGTGGAAACGGGAACCTGGATGGGACACGTCATAGAGCATATTGCTTTAGAAATCCAAACGCTTGCGGGAATGGATGTAGGCTTCGGAAGAACTCGAGAAACAAAGACTCCGGGAGTATATAATGTAGTATTTAATTATATCGAAGAGAATGCGGGAATTTACGCAGCGGAAGAATCCGTTAAGATTGCTGAAGCATTGGTGGAAGGAAAGGATTATGATATGAATGCATGTATCCACAGATTAAAAGAGATCAGAGAGCGTGTTCGTCTCGGTCCGTCTACAGGAAGTATTGTGGAAGAAGCTGCTTCAAGAAGAATTCCATGGATAAGATTAGGAACAAATTCTCTGGTACAGCTGGGTTATGGAGTGAATCAACAAAGATTTCAGGCTACCATTACCGGAAAAACAAGTTCTATTGCTGTAGATATAGCATGTAATAAGGAGCTTACCAAAAGAATGCTCCATGACGCAGCAATTCCTGTCCCTATCGGAGATCTTGTAGTGGATGAGGAAGGTTTAAATATGGTGATCAGGAAAATCGGTTATCCTATCGTTTTAAAACCTCTGGATGGAAATCATGGAAAAGGCTCTTCAATTAATGTGAATGATTGGGAATCTGCAAAGATAGGCCTGGAACATGCCCAAAAATATTCCAGAAAAGTAATTGTTGAGAAATATATTACAGGTTATGACTTCCGTGTTTTGGTCATTAATAATAAAATGGTGGCCGCTGCAAGAAGAGTTCCTGCACATGTGGTAGGTGATGGAGAGCTTAATCTTCAACAACTTATTGATAAAGAAAATAAAGATCCTAGAAGAGGATATGGCCATGAAAATGTGCTTACCGAAATTGAAGTGGATAAAGATACTCTGGAACTGCTTGAAAAACTTCAATATACCCTTGAAACTGTACCTCAAAGAGGGGAGGTGGTGTATCTGAAATCAACAGCGAACTTATCAACCGGAGGAACTTCAATTGATGTTACAGATATGGTGCATCCGGAAAATATTACAATGGCGGAAAGAATTTCCAAAATTATCGGACTGGATGTATGCGGTATTGATGTTATGGCTGAAAATTTAACCCAGCCATTAAAAGAAAGTGGTGGAGCGATTATAGAAGTAAACGCTGCACCAGGTTTCAGAATGCACCTTGCTCCCAGTGAAGGATTGCCAAGAAATGTGGCTGCTCCGGTAGTAGATATGCTTTATCCACAGGGGAAACCTTTCACAATTCCAATCATTGCGGTTACGGGAACCAATGGAAAAACTACCACCACAAGACTGATCTCACATATTGTAAAAAGTAATGGATATAGAGTAGGGTTCACAACTTCAGATGGAATTTATATCCAGAATACGATGCTTTCCAAAGGAGATACCACAGGACCTCTTTCTGCGGAATTTATTCTGAAAGATCCAACGGTAGAATTTGCGGTTTTAGAAACAGCCAGAGGAGGAATCCTGCGTTCCGGTCTTGGATTTTCGCAATGTGATATCGGTGTTCTGACCAATATTGAAGAAGATCATCTGGGAATGAATGATATCCATAATTTAAGAGATCTTACCAAAGTAAAACGTGTTGTACTGGATAGCGTAAAGAAAAGCGGGTGGAGTGTTCTGAATGCAGATAATGAGTATTCTATGAAAATTGTAAATGATCTAGACTCTAACGTGGCGATCTTCAGCATGGATGAAAATAACCCTCATATTGTAAAATTTGCGAAAGAAGGAAAAATTACCTGTGTATATGAAGAAGGATTTGTAACCATCAAAAAGGGTGATTGGAAAATCAGAATAGGAAAAGCCAAAGACTTCCCGATTACAATGGAAGGAAAAGCCAGATTTATGATTGAAAACGTATTGGCAGCAAGTTTGGCAAGTTATCTTTACGGATTCGGGATTGAAGATATTTCCAATTCTTTACGAACATTTATTCCTAGTGCTCAGCTTACTCCGGGAAGATTAAATGTTTTTAAATTCAAAAACTTTAAAGTATTAATAGACTTTGCGCATAATCCTTCCGGTTATGAAGCCATTGAAGATTATCTTAAAAATGTTGAATCTACAAAGAAAATTGGTATTATTTCCGGTGTGGGAGACAGAAGAGATAATGATATCAGAGAATGTGGGAAAATTGCAGGAAGAATGTTTGATTATATTATTATCCGTAATGAGAAACACCTTCGCGGAAGAACCGAAGAGGAAATCAACGGGTTGATTATTGATGGAATTAATGCTGCAGGCAGAGATGTCAGCTATGAAATTATTCCAAAAGAAATTGAAGCTCTGAAGCATGCGATCGGAATGGCAGAAGAAGGAACATTTATCACCGCTCTAAGTGATGTTATTTCCAATGCGATCGATCTGGTACAGGAATACCAGGCCAGAGAACTTCTGGAAGATGATAAAAATTTGTAAATAAATCTTTATAAACTTATTAAAATTGCAATACGAAATGAATAAAAACGTATTGCAATTTTTTTTAACAATCACAATGCCATAGAAGATAATTTTTTCTGATTGACAATAAGAGGGAAGTACTTTTAACTTTTTTAAAGAGATAAAAAATAAAAATTATTAACTTGCCATACGATCAGTTTTTATGAAAAAGGCATTCTTTATTTTCTTTCTTTATTTTTCTGTACAGTCTTATTCTCAAAACTATACTCCTGCAAAGCTGGATAGTATCACAACGATCTATAAAAACAAAGGAGAATATGAAAAAGTATTTCAGTACAATATTGAAGCGCTCCGGTATTATAAAGAACATGATAATCCTGAGGGAGAGGCTTTAGCTAATATTAATATTGCCAATGCCCTTTCTACATTTGATGAACACCAGAAAAGCCTTCATTATCTGGATGAAGCTAAAAAGAAGCTTAATATCATTAATAATAATGGGCTGAATGCAAGATTGTGTAATGAAATTGCACGAAATTATGCTTTTTTAGGCCTCTATAATCAGGCTAATATTCAGCTTAATAAATCGATAGAGTATCTTAAGCATGCCCCTGATACAAAAGAGAACAGAAACGCTTTGTTTTTTGTGTACATCTGGAAATGGTCAAATTTTGAAGATTTAAAACAGCCGGATTCCGTTATCATGATGCGGAAAAAAGGATTAAAAGATTTTCCCAATGAACCAAAGATCTATGTGAGAATTGCGGAACAGTTTTTATCTAAAAAGAAAGAACTGGATTCTGTAGAATATTATCTGAACAAAGCATTTGTATTAGCCCTTAAGAATAACAGCTCTCTTCATACCTATGGAGCTATTGCAACAAGACGTGGAAACCTGTATACCCTGAAAAAAGATTATCCAAAAGCACTCAAATATTATCAGGAGTCTTTACCCATCTATCTAAAAATAAACCGTGGTGCAGATATTATAGATACCTATAAAAAGATTTATCAGACTTATCTTGCTTTACATGATCGCCCAAAAGCGAATGAATATTTGGCAAAATATACCCAACTCAATGATAGTATTTATTCCAGAGAAAGAAAAGCTGTGGCTTCTGTTGTTAATAATGTTACGCTTGAACAGGAAAAAGAGCGAAATAATCTCTATCTAATTATTGCTGTCATTGCCGCTATTGCTGCAACATCTCTTATTGCAGTATTTATGATCAGAAGACATAATAAAACCAAAAATAAAGGAAGAGATCAGTTACTTGAAGAACAGAAGAAAGTAATCGGCGAAAAAATAATTGAAACAAATCGACTGAAAAAGAAAGTAGATACTTCTATTAATGATTTGGCTAAAATGGCCACATCCAATAACCCTTTTTTCATAAGTAAATTTAAAGAAGTATATCCGGAATTTTATGAAAAACTGACCTCACAATATCCCGAACTTACCAATCATGATATAAAATTTATTGCTTATATAAGGCTTAACCTGACCAATAAAGAAATCGGACAATGCGGAAATGTAACGCTCAGAGCTGTTGAAACCAAAAAATACAGGCTTAAAAAGAAACTCGAATTGCCCACTGATATGGACTTGGGAACTTGGGTTTTAGAGTTATAATGAATAAGAAAATGCCTCAGACGTATCTAAGGCATTTTATGGTAATTTATTGTAGTTTTTCAGATTTTTCTATATAGGATAAGATTTTATAAGCGATATCAATTCTTTCAGCATTAGGATAATTTTTATTGGCAAGAATTACGATACCAATTTTTTTTGAAGGAACATACATTACATACGCTCCAAAACCATTGGTAGACCCGGTTTTATTGATCAGTACATCGGATTTCGGTTTTTGATGCGGAAGAATTTCTTTCACAGGATTGGGTTTAAAGGCCATATCCGCAGAATTCCCTTTTTGAAGCTGTTCCAGTGTTACCGGGTAATTATATTGTTCCCAAATCAGATCCTGAGTCATTTCTGAGGTATTAAAATAGCCCGTATGTGTATTCATTATGGCCGCAGATAATTTGCTGTCAATGTTTCCAATTCCCATATTGGCGTCTACAAAAGTAATCATATCCTGTGTGCATGATTTCACTCCATAAGCTTCATTTTCCAAAACTCCGGGATTTACGCGGATAGGTTCGTCATTTTTACTGTAACCGAATGCATATTGATTCATATTTTCAGCCGGTACTTCATAAAAAGTATTATTTAATCCCATTTTAGCGAAGACATTTTGGGTCATTGCTTTATCGAAAGGCTGTTTGAATGTTTTTCCGGCAATAACCCCTAGCAGGCCAATACTTGGATTGGTATACATTCTTTGTGTGCCTGCCGGATAATCTGGCCTCCATGTATTGTAATAATTAATGAGTTGTTCATTGTTGGTCACCTCATCGGGGAACTGCAATGTAAATCCACCAGCAGTGTGCGTTCCAAGATTATAAAGTTTGATCTGGTTAAAAGCTGTATTTTTCAGTTCAGGCATATATTTACTTACAGGATCAGATAAGTTAAGGGTTCCGTTCACTTGTGATAAACTGGCTAAAGTAGCCGTGAATGTTTTGCTTACAGAGCCTAACTCAAATAACGTTTTATTGGTAACTTCTACCTGGTCAGCTTTTGAAGCTAATCCGTAATTGAAAAATGTATGTTTACCATCTATTGTTATGGCAATACTTAACCCCGGAATTTTGTTTTTATCCATTACAGACTGTACCAATGTATCCATATAATGATCAAGATCTGAAACATCCTTTTTTTTCGAAGAATTACAAGCCGACAAAAAAGATAAACACAATACCGCAACAGATATGGTTTTTAAAGTTCGCATAATTTTAAGGTTTTATAAGTGATTTTTTTACTACAATTTACCAAGAGAAATTTCCGGAAATTTTTTAAGCGAAAGTAAAATAAATTTGCAGTATTATCTCTACTACAATTGCACTACAATGACTTATTTGTTTGATAATTAGTTTTTTGTGATTTTATCGAAGGGCTTTTGGAGTAATGGGAAATTTACAGGAAAAAATTATCTGAAAGAGTTGTATTCTTAAAAAAGAAGTGATGGTGAATAGGTATACGATAAAAAAGAATCGGCTGAACCAAAGGTTCAGCCGATTCTTTTATCTAAAAAACTAAATTGAATTTAGTTTTTTTCAGAGCTGGCATAAATATCTATTATAGTAAGATTTTGATAATCTTTTAATAGATCTTCATTAGATTTGTGTTTCGCACTGTCTCTTTTAATTCTTTTTTTGAGACCTGGAGTATTTTGGAATAACTTGTTGGTATCACTATCATGTTCCTTAATGAAAAGTGTTATTTTGGCTGATTTAGCATTCTTATCGGAATTCCTGATATCATCAATAAACCTTATTGTGATAAAGTTATTGGTTTCCGGTGAACCTCCTCCAAAAGTTACCAGTTGAATATCTAATTTTAGATCTTTTAATAGATCTTTAACTTTTTTGCCTGTATAATAATTTTTTTGAGCCTGAAATTTTCCTACGTTTTGCTTTGAGGTTATTTTCTCCTGGGCATTCATTTTAAAAGAGAAAATTAGAGTAATTAGTAAAATGAAAGTATATATGTTTTTCATGATTTAAGGGCAGCTTGTTTGAGTGTTTTTAATTGTTCCATCAGGACCTTTTTTGGTATCAATTTTTACTTTTTTAAAATTTCCTTGTTTATCTCTTTTTAATAATGCCATCCCTGCCTGATATTTATCTAGAATATTAGATAATGACATTTCCCAATTTCCATCGAAATCATTCCATTCATCAAATAATGGAGGGGGAAAGTTAGGGGCATGTCCTGGGACCTGTGTATAAGGATAATTTTGTAGAAATTGATTCATAGCGGCAGGATTGGTTACTACCAGAGCATAAACCGTACCATCAAGATTCATTACATAATACGTAGTATAAGTATTATGCCCATTGTAAGCATCGATGAGAGAATATACATCTCCCACTGAGGGGGGAGATTCGTTCGCCGGATGGATATGTATACTCCCAACTGGATTTTCAAAATTGTGATTTAAAGTCATATTATTTGGACCTCCATGTTGTATATCGGTAGAAACAATAGCTCCATTTTGGCTTCCGAATACATAACCATGTTCATTTCCATCATTAATCCCTCCAATTGCATTGAAAGCACTATTAACAGCATTGGTTTGTGATAATTGAGTAGCATGTAAAGAGGGCTGGGCAGCTTGTGAACAAGGGTCTTTATCCTGACTATCCTGTCCGGGTTGATTGCCACCACCAATGATCTCCCCACCATTATTGTTTCCTCCTGGATTAGGTTCATCTAGATACGAAAATACAGAAGTTGGGCATACAGGAATGCAATCACCACAACCGGTACATTTTTCTACATTTATAGATATGGTTACCCCTTTAAGAGATACATATCCGCCTACATCCAAATACATTGCAGTGTCATCTATAGCTTGTTCCGGACACTCTGGAACGCACATGGTGCATTCTATACAATGTTCACCGCGTACGAGGATCTTTTCACCAATAATAAAAGCCATCTTAAAATATTATTTCTCTTTTTGTAAAGTTTTCACTAAGCTCACTGTAATGTATATATTGAAACTTAAGTCTTGTAAATGTATTGGGTAAGCTTATTTGAATAGGTTCCTTGAAAAGGACACATGAAAACTCATCATTCAACTTCATTATTTTTAAATTTTTATTGGTTTTATTAGTCTCACTTATAGATTCATTTAATGTAATATAGCCCAGGCTTACAAATTCCATAAGGATGAGTTTTCTTTTATCGAATTTTACTGATCTTGATTTTCTTCCTTTAATGTCAGAACCTTCACTAATTATATAAATCGGCTTGAATCTCTTTTTTAATTGATCATTATTGTTGAACGTATTAATTTCATCATTAAAATTATCTTGTATACAGGATAATAAGGTAGTACCTAATCCTGCATATAAAATTCCATGAAAAGATTTTTGAATAAATGTTTTTCTGTTCATTCTAATAGTTAAATTTTAGCTTTTGTAAAAAAAACTTTAGAACTTTCTAGCCTATTGAATATTCTTGTTGAAATCCACATTACCCATACGATTTTGATCTTTCTATAAGATTTTCCAATTAGACAGGGTGTCCACATCATTTTTTTCCGCGGCAAATATACAATAAATAGCTTTTATTTTTAAAATAAATCACAATTAATGGAGTCCCGAAACCCTTTACAGATCTTGGTTTAATGATAATTTCCTATGCTTTTTCTAGTGGTAATTTTAAAAAAAATAGAAAAGAAGAACTGATAAATAATTGATTATGATAGACCTGGAATTAATGAAAAAAGATAAGAAAAAACAAAACCTCCAGAATTTTGGAGGTTTTTGTTTGTTAGGAATTTTCCCAGATTTTCTTTATTTGCTGCATTTTTGTAAGGTAAAAATACAGCGGGATAAGTTCTAATCTCAGTGTAAAGTTGATATTAGGGACAGTAAAAGGGATAATTGCCATCATAATAAAGCAAATGACAATGCCTATTATTGCATCAATGATAGCAGCTTGTGGTGCCCATTTTTGTTCAAACCAAAGTCCGTAGGCCACAATGCCTTTGTAAATAAATAGTAAACATATCAAAAGTCCTGTCATTGAATAAGGATGATGGGCGCTCATTCCATATATAGATAGGTCGGTGCGGGTGAGAAAAGGGCCTGTTATTAATAAAATAGGGACTATTGCTCCTCCAATTAAAAAGATCCATAAGAAAATTTTAATCCATACAGGTAATAGATCTCTTCTTCGTGTTATCCTGTTGTTACTGTCAAATTCTTTGAAAGTTGCTGAACTTTCTTTCATGTATATTAGTTTTAAAATTATTTTATCCAAAAAAAGCATTTGAACTTCCTATCCAGATAGCATCTTTCTTATTGAAGTCTACATTCACCATAGCTGCTTTGGTCATTCTTCCCAGATTCTCCAATAGAATAGGACGTTCATCATTTTCCCGCCAAATATACAACAAACGGATCTCTGCTTTTGAAAAATCTCCATTGATATCCTCAAAAATGGGTTCATAGGTTACTTTTCTTTGCAGAATGTAGTTTTCTTTATCTTCAATAGCATCGGTAATTTCTTGGGTTGGATTTAAGTTGACACCGCTTCCGGCAAAAGAAAACAAAGGTTTCAGTACAAAATCCTCCAGACTTTCATGATCGGGGAATTGATGAAGAAAATAACTTTTCGGAACATACTGATGCTTTAATAAAGGAAGAAGGAATTTTGAGATTTTAAAGAACCAGTTCGGATGGGTGATCCATTTCACATCAACCTCTTCACGGAAATCAAATTCAGTAGTAAGATTGGGAATGTTATCCAGCTCATCAAATATCACACGATTGTAGATTCTTTTGATCTCCGTCATTTGGCCGTTGTTTTCATAATATAGCTTTTTCCCCTCTTTTTTTACCTTCGTCAGGCATACTGTTTTTATCCCCAGTAATTTGTCTGTTAAAGCAAAATCAATAGCTGTTTTTTGTTTTTCAGGGAAAATTTCCAGCAGAATTACATGTTCAGGCTTGTCATCTCCAACAATAAGTTCCTTTAAATGGTTTTTAAAGGTTTCATCAGACATAGGATTTCTGATTTCAGAAAGAAAAGGATAGACTTCACAGTAGGTTTCTTCATAAATTCTCTGGAAAGCATATAAAGAAGGGAATGCCTGAAGCTCTATCAGCTGAGGTTCAATTTCTCCGGTTTCATTTTTACAGACTCCGAAATCTATGGTGAAAAAATGAGGCTGGTTGGTATCATTGGGAACCCTGCAGTTATCAGGAATGGCTTTCTGAAGAGTTTCTGCCGGGAGAGCTTTGATCTGGCTGATAATGCTTTCACTGGCATCAATAAGCTTGGATTCAAATTCTTTAGTCAGAAAAATAGGGCTTTCCGAAATTCTGAAAGTAGGGGCTGTTCCTCCTTTTTCCGCCAGGATATTTTTTAACCGGCTGTATTTGTCTTGTGAAAACTCCTGATTGAACTGTTTTCTGTATTTTGGGATCATATTTTTTCTTTTGAGATGGTAAAAAAATCGAGCAGCAATGCCCGATTGTTATATATGGTAAGGGAGCTGGAAGCTGGGAGAGGGAAGTTCTTAAGCCGCGATTTTAAAATAAAATCAAGACCTAATTAAAATGAAACGTTTACCAGAAGTTTAATTACTGCTGGTAACTTCCAGCCTCATTCTTCCAGCTTCCTGCTTTTTTAAGCCAAAGATTCAGCGTTTTTCAAAATGTTTTTTTTTGCAAACCGAAGAAATCTTGGAAGGATCTGATTTCTGGTCAGGATAATTTTATCTTCATCATCAATTCTGTCCAGAGTTTCAAGATATTTTTCCATACCGAAATTTTCGATCATGGCTTCTTTATTTTTTTCGTCTTTCAGATTTTCAATGAGTGATTCAGGGCTGGCTTCCGGGTGAAACTGTGTTCCGAATATTTCATCCGAAAAACGGACTGCCATTACTGCTCTTTCCAGATTGATATGAGGACGGAATTTTTCAATCGCCATTACAGTCATTCCTAATTCTTCAAAACGGTCATGATCAGGTTCTATAAACTGGTATGCTCTGGAATCTACCGCATAAAAAGGATCTTGGAGATTTTTGAATAAAAATTCCTCTCTGCCTTCTTTTGTTTTGTGAACCGGCATTACTCCGAAAGAATATGATTTTCTTTTACAGATATTTCCAAGTTTCCAGTGAATGCTTGCCAGCTGGAATGAATGACAGATCAGGAAAAGATATTTTTTATCCTCATTGTATTTATTATGTTCAAAAACTGAATCTAAAAAATTGGCAAACCTGTCTTCCCAAGCCAAACCTTCTCTGTGTGGAGTACCGGGCCCTCCTGAAGAAATAAAAATGTCAAAGTCTCCAATTTCAGGCATTTCATCTTTGAATCGAACATCAAATGTCTGAATAACCACATTTTCTTCAGAGTTCTGCTGAAATGCTTCGGAAATCTCTTTAATGTTTCTAAAGCCTTGATTGACATGATTGTTGTTCATGTCCAGCAGAGCAATTCGAATATCTTTCATTACATCATATTTTTTGTAAAGTTACCAAAAATATTATGAAGCAGTTTCTCCGTGTGTTATGCCATACTCAGTTTCTGAGATCATATAATCAACCACTTTTGTCAGATCGCCGGTTTCTTTGAAGATCTGAAGCTGTCTGTCTGCACCGGTTCCATTTTCAAGAATTTTCCAGGCATATTCAACTTCCTGACGGCATCCCAGATCATCTACCACATCATCAATAAACTCTAAAAGTTCTTTTAATAAATGAGGATACGGAACAGATTCTTCTTTTCCAAAATCGATCAAATGAGCTTCAATACCACTTTTGGAAGCACGCCATTTATTCTCGTTGAGCAGCAGCCTTCTATAGCTTCTGAAGCTTAAATTCTGCTGATGAAGTTTATAAATTTTAGCAACCAGACTCTGCATAATAGCCGCAAGACAAACTGTTTCGTCAATTCTTAAAGGCATATCACAAATTCTGAATTCAATCGTAGGGTAAAATGGATGTACCCGTAAATCCCACCAGATTTTCTTGGCATTGTCGATAGTTCCGGTTTTAACCAACAGATCAACATAGCTGTCAAATTCTGCCAGAGAATTAAAATAGCTCGGAATACCGGTTCTCGGGAATTTTACAAAAATTTCCTGCCTGTAAGATTTAAAGCCTGTATATCTTCCAATCCAGAATGGAGAATTAGTAGAAAGTGCATAGACATGAGGCAGAAAATAACGCATGACGTTCTGAATTCTTACCCCTTCTTCACGGTTGGGGATTCCAATATGAACGTGAAGTCCGAAAATAAGGTTTTCACGGGCAACATCTCCCATATCATCTACAATTTTAATATATCTTTCTCCCTGAGTGATATTGTTTTCCGACCAATGTGAAAAAGGGTGGGTGCCTCCTCCGGAAACCCGTAATCCCTGTTCATGGGCGATATTGATCAGATGTCTTCTTAGATTGGTTAATTCCGTTCTGGCTTCCTGAATATCCTGGCAGATTCCCGTTTCCATTTCAATCATGGATTCGTGCATTTCGTGTTTTAAATTTTCGCTTAAAACTGCTTTACCACCTTCAATGATTTTTGAAACATGAGAAACAAGATCTCTGCTTTCAACATCGATGATCTGGTACTCTTCTTCAATTCCAATAGTAAACTGATGCATTTTTTTTGTGTTTTTTATTTTTTCAATGATTTATTTTATTGAATCCTTCACAAAGGTTCCCCAAGTGATATTAGGTTTTCCCGGAACGTATTCTTTAGCTTTTTCAATAGCAAGTTTTGCCGCATGTTCAATGATCCATGCAAAATTTTCCTCGCCTACCGAATTTTTGTCTGCATCCGGAGCAGGATTGCAGAAGTCAATAGCATAAGGAATACCGTCCCTTACAGCAAACTCCACCGTATTGAAGTCATATCCCAATGCTTCATTCATCTTAATCGTATAATCATGAATGGTTTTCAATAATTTTTCAAGCTCTTCACCCTGAGTCTGATGAGACGTAGCATATCTCAGATGATGAGGATTTCTGGGTTCATAAGGCATAATGTGAACATATTTTCTGCCTAAACAATACACCCTGTAATAATCATCAAAAATAATTTCTTCCTGCACCATCATTACCAGCTGTTCAGTTTCTCCCAATTTATTCCAGAGATCATCCGGATTTTCTACCCTGTATACGTTTTTCCATCCGCCGCCGTCGTGAGGTTTCATGTAAGCCGGAAAACCTACATAATTGAAGATGTATTCCCAGTCGTGGGGAAACTTCAGGTTTCGGAATGATGTTTCCGAAGTATTATCCGGTCTTTCATGAGATGGAAGTAAAACAGTTTTTGGAAGCGGAATTCCCAGCTTGCTCATCAGGGCATTATTGAAAAACTTCTCATCAGCACTCCACCAAAACGGGTTATTGATCACATAAGTGCCGTTAAGTGCTGCATTTTTCAGGTATGCTCTGTAAAAAGGAACATCCTGCGAAATTCTGTCGATGATTACCGCATAACCATAATCTGCACCCTGCTCCAGTTTATCGATAGTTACAGGCTCAGCTATGATATCTCCGCCACCCATTTCATTTACTTTATCAATAAATGCCCAAGGGAACGTGTCTTCCATACCGAATAGAATTCCTACTTTTTTTGCCATAATTTTTGTTTTTAAAATTGGTGTATATTTTTTTCTATTTGTTTTTTTATCATTTTAAGAGAAAAATGTTCCTATAAAAGTGGGGAAAACCATTCTCCAAAGCGGCCAGTCATGACCGATCCATTTTCTTTCATCGTACCAGAAATCTATTCCTTTCACTCTTAAAATTTCTGCCATTTCCACATTTTTGTCTTTGCAGATATCCTGGTCGGAAGTACTTAATACAATATGCATATGTTTGTATTTCCAGGCTTCATCATTTCTTACAAATTCTCTCGGGCAGTTAAAATATACGAGGTTATCGGAATAACCGTCCATAAAATTTCTGATACTGAAAGCTCCGGAAAGACAGAATAAATGAGAAACCACATCAGGAAACCTGAATGCAAAATTGGCAGCATGATATCCCCCGAAACTAGCTCCGGCAACGGCTACACGGTGGGTTTTATGCAGTTTCTGTATATAAGGTATAAATTCTTTGATCAGAAACTGTACATAACGTTCGTAATTTTTAATCCTCTGCTGTGGAGAGATTTTATCATCATAAAAGCTCCAGCTGTCAATAGTCTGTATATTATAAAGCTTTACTTTTCCCTGTTCAATAAACCAGTTGATGCTTCCGTTAAGGTGAAAGTCATGATTCTGGGTGTATTGTCCCTGAGAAGTTGGGAACATAATAATGGGATGGCCGTAATGTCCGGTTACTTCAACCTTGAGGCTGATTCCCAATATATTTGAGTAATAATCGGTATGTTCTATGTGAGGCATGTAAATTTTCTTTAGAAATTGTGTTTGTTTTTAACTGTTTAATTTACTGCTTTTTGGCGGTAAAATATTGAGCATTTCTGCATGTATTTTTTCAGCGGCATTGTCCAGCTTTTCCTGTACAATACCTGCATCATTGGATTTGTAAACAATTCCGACATGATACTCAATCGGAAGAAATTTTACTGCCTCTTCGCATTCAAAATGAGTATAATCAGGCTCTTTATCTTTGATGAGAGCCACAATTAATCCGGAATAATATCCTGTAGGAGGGGCAATCGTGTAATTCTTATTTCTCAGAAGTGCATCTTCAATCTTTGCCCATTCTCTCCAGATATTGATCCCGCTTGATGCTTCTACCAGATCGGGAATATGAGCACCTCCAACTCTTGAAGACGTTTCCAGGAAGTACCATTTTCCATCTTCTTTTCCACGGATAAACTCCGTATGAGTTGCTCCGTTGAGAAGCCCGAAATTGGAAAGTACCTTTGCATTGATTTCCTCAAGTCCTTTAAATTCTTCGGAATATCTTCCCAAGGTCTTGGATCTGAAAACCCCGCCCTCATGAGAAACCTGCATGGGAGGTGCAAGATATTTTGATGCGGAGGTGAATACAATTTCTTTATTGAAGGTAAGACTGTCCACATGATACACATCACCGGGCTTAAAGCTTTCCAGTAAAAAAAGATGACGCTCTTCTCCAAGAGTATCCAATGCTTCATGAAGCTGTTCTTTGGAAGTGATTTTTTTTATCCCTGATGCAGAAGCTTCAGAACGAGGCTTCAAAACCCATGGAGCGGGAACACTGTCCACGAAATTATTAACCTCATTATCATTGAAAACAGCTGTAAATTCAGGAACATTAATCCCTGAGTCTTTAGCTTTCTGACGCATCGCCAGCTTATCTCTGAAATAACGGTGCGTTGTCTGTCCCATACCGGGAATCCGGAATGTTTCTCTGATCAGGGCTGCTTTTTCTACATCATAGTCATCCAATGCAACTACGGCATCTACTTTTCTGGATTTCATAAGGTGTGAAAAACCCTGGACCAGATGTTCCAGATTCCACACGGACGGCTTCAGTTCAGGCATATAGAATACCTCATCAATGGCATGCCAGGGCCAGTTTTTCTCCTTAAGATTTTCCGATGTTATCAAGATTATTTTATTACCGAGCTTCTTCATTTCGTCCATAAAATCGTAGCCCTTGTAATAGCACGAAATGCATACAATAGTTTTCTCCTCCATACAATGTTTTTTAGGTTTTGGTGAATTATCAAAAATAAAAGCAAATATTTATTATTTAATTAATGTTAAAAGCTAAAATTTTATGTTCTTTTTGAAAAATCACTAATCAAGTATACAGAGAATTTTTGTAATAAACTAATTTTTAGTGATAATTTTCAATTAAATCCGTGAGCAATTGAACTCCATATCCGGTAGCTGCTTTTTCTTTAGCATATCCAACATTTCCGAAGGCAACTCCTGCTATATCCAGATGTGCCCATTTAGGGTGGTTTTCAATGAATTGTTCTAAAAATTTAGCAGCAATAATACAGTCTCCCACAGGTTTCAGGGACATGTTTTTCATATCTGCCACATCAGATTGTATATCGTCTTTCCAGATATCCCATAAAGGAAGGTTCCATAGTCTTTGATTAGTTTGATCTCCGGTTTTGATCAATCGGTTTTTCAGATCCTCATCATTAGAGAACAATGCGCCACAAGTATCTGCGAACATCCTCACTGAACTTCCGGTTAAAGTGGCAAGATCGATAAGGAAATCTGTTTTGTAGTTTTTGGAAAGGTAAGAAAGTCCGTCTGCAAGAATCAGTCTGCCTTCGGCATCTGTATCCAGAACTTCAATCGTTTTTCCGTTATAGGCTGTAATTACATCACTTGGGAGTAGTGCTTTTTCCGAAATAGCATTGTCTGTAATGGGCAGAACAGCCACAATATTCACAGGAAGCTTCATTTCGGCAGCATAGATCAAAGTCCCCAGAACGGCTGTTGCTCCGCCCATATCAGATTTCATATAATGCATATTGGTAAAAGGCTTCAAGGATATTCCTCCGGTATCGAACAATACACATTTTCCGACCAATCCGAATGTTCTGGCATTTTTAACCGTTGTTTTATATTCCAAAATAGTAAATGCGGCATCGTAAGCACTTCCCTGGTTAACGGCAAGATAAGCGCCCAGCCCAAGTTCCTCACATTTCTTTCTGTTGAAAACTGTATATTTTAATTCATGTTTTTTTGCTAAATTCTTAAGATATAAACTGAAGATCTCAGGTCTCTTAAGATTGGCAGGCTTGTTAAGCCATTCCTGACAGCTGATCTGTCCATTGCTTAAGGCTTCTGCTTTCTGATGGATATGATCTAATTTTTTCTGACTTATATTTTCAAAATGAAGTTCGAATTTTACATTCCAGAAAGCATGATTTTTTTCAAATGGATAATTGTATGTTCCCAGCAGCAGCCCCTTTGCGAATTCTTCAAATTGTTTTTCATTCATAAAATCTGCCAGTGTTAAAGTAGGAACAGCCTGAAGTTTTTCTTTCTGAGTCTGTGCAAATTTTATCGCAACCTGCTGAATTTCGAAATTCTGCAAAGAAGATTTTCCGAGACCGATAAAGTAAGTAATACCTTCTTCGTGGGCATTAACAAAAACTTCATGTTTTTTCCCGGTAAAAAAAGTGGAAATATTTTTGTTGAAATTTTTACTCGTTTTAGCCCATTCTTCTTCAGTAAATACGTGAAAGATCTGAGTATAGTTTTTATTTTTTTTGTTGATTAGTTTCATAAGCAGATGATATTATAAGTCTTCGCCATTTCTGTTATTTCACGATGGCTGTTCATAAATTTAGTTTTTAATAATGCTTTGTTGTTGCGGCTTTACCTCTACAGGATTTTCCGTGTTATCGTAGAAAAGCCATTCGATCGCTCTTGGAAATTCCTGTGACCAGTAAAATTCATTGTGAGTACCTTCTGGATTGATATTGGTTTTAAACTCAAAATCAAAAAGGTTTTTCTTCTCCCATCTTTTCAGGTATTCCTCAAAAATATGGATTCTTTTTACCATTTTGGAACCTTCCTGACCGCCGCCGTATAAATAGATCTTTGTTTTAAACGGAACCCGGAAGTTCATCATTGGGAAGTTATTGTTTGGTTCAACCCAAAGAGAAGGAGAGAAGATCAATAGTTTGGAATATACTTCCGGATAAAGAAACCCGCTGTAAATGCTAATTAATGCACCCAGTGAACTTCCCCCGATTCCCGTATTGTCCCGATCTTTTTTAGTTCGATAATTCTCGTCTACAAAAGGTTTTAAAGTGTCTGCAATAAAACGGATGTATTTTTTTCCTTCAGAGCCGTTGGCAACGTGGTCGTTGTCAAAGATATATTCTTTGATTCTTTCTTCGCTTCCATGTTCTATGGCGATGACGATTATGTCACCACGGCCATATTCCGCAAGAATAGACAGCTTTTTATCAATTTCCCAGTTTCCGAAACCGCTTCCTTCATTAAATAAATTCTGAGCATCCTGAAGGTACAAAACAGGATAGCGTTTATCCGAAGTATGATAATCGTAAGGTAGGAGCGCCCATACTTTCCGGTAACGGTCAAGCTGAGGAATATAAAATTTTTCGGAGATGACTTCTGCGGTTGGGAAGTATTCATCTTTGAAAGGTCCCCAGTTGAGTCTCCATTTTACTACCGTATCAGAAACTTTTCCTTTCGATTTCTTTACTTTCCGGTTAGGCGTAATATTTCCGTATTTGTCCAGCTCTACATTTTCCCATCCTCCTTTCGTAAATTTATACTCAATATCATCAGGGAGAAGCTGATCATCAATTTCTATAAAATAATTGAAAGAATCCAGCTGTTTAAGCTGGTAGACGTAGTCTTTGGGGTTCCAGCTGTTAAAATTTCCGGTAATAAATGCCGGCCTGTCGTCTTTTTCTTCTGTATAAAGTTCAAACCTCATCGTATGTGTTTAATAAAATCCTGATGTTAAATTTATAAAAAAAGATTGTTTTGAAATCATAAAAATGTGACTTAAAAAATGATATATTTGATAGATAGACGAAAGCGGAAATTAACTTGACAATTATTTGATTAATAATTAATCGCTGTTGTTAGTATTTTTCGTAGTTTCAAAGAAAATATAAATACAAACCGGTCTTGATGAATTCTGTTAAAACCTATACGCTTTTCACTGATCAGGATGTGTATCTTTTTAAAGAAGGTAGGCATTATAAGCTGTATGGTAAATTTGGAGCACATTCTGCAGAAAAAGATGGCGTAAAAGGAGTTTATTTTTCAGTATGGGCACCTCATGCAAAGAAAGTTTCCGTAATCGGGAATTTCAATAACTGGAATCATAAAGATCATATTCTGTTTCCGAGATGGGACGAATCAGGAATTTGGGAAGGATTCATTGAAGGGCTAACCTGGGGAACGCTGTATAAATATGCTATTGAAACACCAAGAGGCGAAATTCTGGAAAAAAGTGATCCTTATGCATTAAGCTGGGAGCAAAGTATTCAGGCCGCATCATTGGTTTCCACAACCTGGTATGAATGGAATGATCAGGAATGGATGGAAAACCGCTGGAAAAAAAACAGTCTGGAAGCCCCATTATCCGTTTATGAGCTGCATCTTGGCTCATGGGTAAGAGAAGGAGATCATCCGAAGCGCTTTCTGAATTATCGTGATATCGCCAAAAAACTTGTTCCTTATATACTGGAAATGGGTTTTACCCATGTAGAGTTTATGCCTGTGATGGAATATCCGTATGAACCAAGCTGGGGATACCAGATTACGGGATTTTATGCGGCAACTTCACGGTTCGGTTCGCCACAGGACCTGATGTATCTTATTGACGAACTTCATAACAACGGAATAGGCGTTATTCTGGATTGGGTTCCATCCCATTTTCCGGGAGATGCCAACGGGCTTCATCGTTTTGACGGATCGTATCTTTATGAGCATGAAGACCCGAGAAAAGGGTTTCACCCGGACTGGAAATCCTATATTTTCAACTACGGAAGAAATGAAGTGAAATCTTTTCTGATCTCTAACGCTATGTTCTGGCTGGATCGTTATCACGCAGACGGATTACGTGTAGATGCGGTAACCTCAATGCTTCATCTCGACTATTCAAGGAACGAAGGAGAATGGGAACCTAATATATATGGCGGAAATGTAAATCTTGAAGCCCAAACTTTTCTGCAGGAATTCAATACTGCAGTTTATAGGGAATTTGGAAATTCTATTATGACCATCGCTGAAGAAAGCTCAGACTTTCCTATGCTTACAAAGCCGGTACATGATGGCGGCGTAGGCTTCGGAATGAAATGGATGATGGGCTGGATGCATGATACGCTGGATTATTTTAAAGAAGATTTTTCTAACAGAAAATTTCATCATCATAAACTTACTTTTGCTTCTATGTACATGTATAATGAGAATTATATGATGCCGTTGTCTCATGATGAAGTGGTACATGGAAAAGCCAGTCTGATCTATAAAATGAAAGGGGATGAATGGCAGAAATTTGCCAATCTGCGCACCCTATATGTATATATGTTTACTCATCCCGGAGCAAAACTTCTTTTTATGGGAGATGAATTCGGGCAGACCAGTGAGTGGAATTTCACCCAAAGTCTCGATTGGCATTTGCTTAAATATCCCGTTCATAAAGGATTGCAGGAGCTTGTAAAGGAATTGAACCAACTGTACAGGTCTGAATCAGCTTTGTATGAACAACAGTTTGATAAAAACGGTTTTGAATGGGTGGAAGCAGATGATCTGGAAAACTCAGTATATGTTTATCTGAGGAAGGCCAAAAGAAGAGATGAGATAATGATGATTGTATTAAATCTTGCGCCCAAGGTTTTGGATTATAAAATCGGAATTCCTGCCGGGACTCATTGGGAAGTTGTATTAAGTTCCGATGATGAAAAATACAACGGAAGCGGCATAGAGCCTGAAATACTGGACGAGCAGTATGAAGAATGGAGAGGTCATCAAAAAACGATGACCATAAAACTGCCGCCATTGGCCGGAATTATATTGAGACAGAAGAAAGATAAAAAGTATAAATTACACAGAATTAAACACAAGAGATAAAGAATGGTTGTTTATCATTTAAGTACAGAATGTTATCCTGTAGCAAAAGTAGGCGGACTTGCAGATGTAGTTGGAGCGCTGCCAAAATATCAGAATAAAATTAAAGGAGTAGAAGCCAAGGTAGTAATGCCCTGGTACAATAAATCTTTTGTGCATGATCATGAATTTGATCTGGTTTTTGACGGGTTTATCCATCAGGGACCTAATATGCTTCAGGTTCAGATTTTAAAAGAAAAAACAAATGTACTGGGATTTGAATTGTATATGGTGAGAATTCCGGGATTGCTGGACAGGGAAAACCCTTACGGCTATCAGGATGAAAGCTTCCAGTTTTTAGCTTTTCAGCACGGAGTTCTGCACTGGTTATGTGCCAAGGAGATTCGTCCGGATGTTTTGCATTGTCATGATTACCATACAGGCTTGGTTCCTTTTATGGTGGAGCACTGTCCGGAATTTGAATTCTTAAAAGGAGTAAAAACAATAGGCACGATCCACAATGGGGAATATCAGGGAATGATGAGCTGGAATATGGCAAATTATATGCCTTCCTTTGATGCCTATAAATGGGGACTGATGGATTGGAACGGGTTTATCAATCCCCTGGCAAGTATGATTAAATGCTCAAATGCCTTTACCACTGTTTCCGAAGGCTATCTGGAAGAACTTTTTATAAGTTTCCGCGGACTGGAAAGTCTTGTGCGCCAGGAATTCGGAAAAGCATATGGAATCATCAATGGGATTGATACAGAAGTCTGGAACCCTGAGACCGATCCGATGCTGGATTTCAACTTTACAAGTAAAAATGCCGTTGCCCAAAAGAAAAAAAATAAAGAAAAACTGTGCAAAGAATATGGGTTGAAACCTGAACTTCCTTTATTTGCCTTTATTGGAAGGTTTGCTACGGAAAAAGGAGCAGATCTGCTGCCGGATGTTGTGTGGAAAAGCATCAAACAGAGTTATGGAGCTTTAAATATCATGATTTTAGGTTCCGGAAATACCTATATTGAAAATAAACTGAAGGAATATAATTATACCTACACCAATTTTGCGCTGGATCTGGGATATAAAGAACATCTTTCCCATAAGATCTACGCATCTGCAGACTTTCTTCTGATGCCTTCCAGAGTAGAGCCGTGCGGATTAAATCAAATGTATTCCATGAGGTATGGAACGGTTCCGGTAGTGAGGTACACTGGCGGGCTCAGAGATACGGTTGAAGATATCTCAACAGGAGGAGCCGGGTTGAACTTTGCTTATCCGGGAGTGGATGATATTGTGCATGCGATGAATAGGGCCATGGGAATCTATAATCAGAAAGGAGTCATGGAAGATCTTATTCATGCCAATATGAATTTTGATTTCGCATGGGAGAAATCTGCGGAAAAATACTTAGCTTTATATAATAGCTGATATGAAAAATCTTTTTTCATTCTTATTGATTATTGTGATGATTTCTTCCTGTAAAAAAGAAGATGACGGACTTCACAACGGCTATTTCTGGCTGTATGGATCTGGTCTTAAGGATAGGTATAGAGAAGAAGCCGCCAATGGTATCTCTGAAAAATGGAAAATAAAAACAGTAGACGCCGGTGGATGCATTATTGATGAAATATTGGAAAAAAAGATAAACAGGGCAAATAAAAAAACACTGGCCGCTATTGCTAAGAGATATGGTAAGGGTTGGGAAGCAAAATATCATAAAGATATAGAAAATTTTGCTTTAAAAAGCGCAGATGTAATGGATGTCCTGATTGTAAATAAGTTATTCAGAAGTAAATTGAGAGATCACAATATTCCCATTGATGGCGTAGATAAAAAGGTTAAAGAGCTTAATGATCAGGGAGAATATGAGGTTGTAGTGATCAATTCAAACCTGAAATATGAAAACAAAGAATGCTTTAAACTAGCAGTAAACACTAAGAACCGAACAGTAAACTTAATAAAATAAAAAAACGCAAGATATTTATGAATCGAAATGTAATCTCCATTGTTTTAGGAGGAGGCAGAGGGACAAGACTATTCCCGTTAACGTATTCCAGATCTAAACCGGCTGTTCCTATCGCAGGAAAATACAGACTGGTAGATATTCCTATTTCAAACTGCTTGAATTCAGGATTAAATAAAATCCTGGTTTTAACACAGTTTAATTCAGCTTCCCTAAATTCACATATCAAGAATTCTTATCACTTTGACATTTTCAGCAAAGGTTTTGTAGATATTCTCGCAGCAGAACAGAATGTGGAAAATGACAGCTGGTATCAGGGAACCGCAGATGCCGTACGTCAATCTATGAAGCATCTTGAGAAGTATGACTATGATTATATCCTGATTCTTTCCGGAGATCAGCTCTACCAGATGGATTTCAGAGAAATGCTGGACTTTCATATCGAAAATGGAGGAGATCTTACCATTGCCACCATTCCTGTGAATGCTAAAGATGCTACCGGTTTCGGAATATTAAAATCCGATGACGACGGAAATATCACCTCTTTCTATGAAAAGCCCGATTATGATATGCTGGAAGGCTTAAAGTCAGAAGTGTCAGAAGAGAACAAACATAAAGGAAAGGAATTTCTGGCCTCTATGGGAATTTATATCTTCACCAAGAATATCCTTAAAAAGATGTTTGATGAGGGAGCAGGTGACGACTTCGGAAAAGATATTATTCCGAGTTCTATCGGAAAATATAAAACACTGAGCTATCAGTATGAAGGCTACTGGACAGATATCGGAACTATAGAATCTTTTTATGAAGCGAACCTGGATCTTTGCCTGGATCTACCACAGTTCAACCTTTTCTCTTCTTCGCCGATTTATACAAGAGCAAGGATGCTTCCCCCATCAAAAATTAACGGTTCTTATGTAAGTAAAGCTGTTTTCGGAGATGGATGTATCATCATGGCAGATAAAATTGAAAATTCTGTCATTGGAAACAGAACAAGGATTGATAAAGGCAGTACTATTGTCAACTCTTACGTAATGGGGGCTGATTTCTATCAGAATACCACAGAGATCGTAATGAATGACAGAGCCGGCCGCCCGAATATGGGAATAGGAAAATATTGCTACATTGAAAAAGCAATCCTTGATAAAAACTGCTACATTGGTGATAATGTAAAGATCATCGGAGGAAAGCATATTCCGGATGGAGATTATGGAACTTATTCGGTACAAGATGGGATTGTAGTTGTGAAAAAAGGAGCTGTAGTGACTCCAGGAACTCATATAGGATAATTTCAATTAAATAATAGTAAGAGCCCGGCGTTGTTCGGGCTTTTTTATTGATTGATGAGAAATAGACTCAGCTAATTACTTAATAATATCACTTTATGTTGAAATATAAAGCGGGATAATGCCCCGAAATACCTTTAAAGCTTTGATTTATTAAAAATAAAAATTGCTTTTATTAATCAAAAGAGAACTGGTTTAGTAAAATTTTCTATTTTGATTACAGCCTGATCATTTGTAAAAAATTAGGTATTCTTTGGGTAAAATATTACATTGATGTGTGACTTTTTATATTACGTGATATTTTTAAATCTATTTATTAAAAAATATTTAAAAAATTAAATGGTGGTAGATTGTAACATGTTGTATTATAGGTGTTTGTGAGCTTGTTTTGTTGTTTATAAGGTTTCGGGTATATAATTTTGTACAACCAAAACCTTTTAAAGATGAAAAGAACTTTTATTTTAGCGTGCCTTTTAGCGGCGGTATGTCTGTCAAAAGCGCAAGTGGGTATCAATACTTCTTCACCCGCAGCTACGCTGGATGTTGTTGCAAAAACCTCCGGAACGACTGCAGGAACTCCTGAAGGCCTTATTTCTCCGCGTCTTACCTTATCCGATCTCAATCTTAAATCTTCTGCTTATACGGCAGCACAGACCGGGACTCTGGTGTATGTAACAAATGCTTCCAATGCAGCACCCTCAGGAAAGACCATTAATATTACGGCTATTGGCTATTATTATTTTGATGGTACTTTATGGCAAAAAATGAGCGGCAATGCCAGTTCGGATAACATTTACAGTACCAACGGAACTTTGCAGGCCAACCGTACCGTGGCTATGGGGGATAAAACATTGGGATTTACTTCCGGTACCCCTGCGGTCAATCAATTCAATATAGATGGAACCTTGTTTTCTGCAGATACCCAGAATGACAGGATCGGAATAGGAACTTCCACTCCGCAAAAAACACAGCACGTGAATGGCAGTCTTCAGATTACCAATGAATTGAATGTTGGCGGGGATGCTGCCACAGCAGGAAGTGCAGGAACAGCCGGCCAGATTTTAAGCTCGGGAGGTCCGGGAGCTGCTCCTGTATGGATCAATGCCCCTGTTGCTAACAGTACCAATATCTACAATGCGGATGGAACGCTTACGGGAAACAGAACGGTCACACAGGGAGAGAATGCGCTCGCTTTTACGGGGAACACGGTTAATTCATTTTCCGTAGACGGGACTACGCTGTCTGTAGATGCAGCTAATAACAGAGTGGGAATAGGAACTGCAGCTCCCAACAGAGCTCTTGAAGTGAATGCCGCTTCAGCCCCTGTAAGAGTAACAACACTGCCTGCTGTGAGCTCAACAGTACCCTCTTCCAGTACGGCACCTTTGGTAATGGATGCTTCTACGGGAGATATTTACCAGGGAAGAGCATCTGAACTGGTTTTTACAAGTGATGATTTTATCAATAATGCAGCACCGATCAATGTAACAGCAGTTGGGGGAACATCAACCACAGGCGCTGCATCAGCTTTTCTTTTTAATCGTACATTTACGCTGTTACGGCCTGCCATCATTTCTATATTTTATAATACAACCTCAAGTTTTAGAAATTCATCAGGACAGTATATATCGGATTCATCTTTTTATGTGGCTCAGACATTTCTGAACTTAACTAATACTACAACTAATACTGTTGTAAAAGGCTATTTTGCATTTGGAACCAGTAGTTATACTAATGGAGTTACTAGTACTATGGTGCTCAATGGTTTTACGGCAAATACTTCATCTGCAATATTAGATCTGCCGGCCGGGACTTACCGACTTGATGTAGTTGGGGGTGGGGCATGTTCATCAGGACGGAATGTGAGGGTTACTTTTGGAGAAGGTCCTGATCAATTGTATATTAAGGCAGATTATAAATAAAGTATGGAAGTGCATTTAAAATATATTTCATCGTTCTAAAGAGTGGTCATTTCATTTTCATCATTTTCATAAGCCTTTAAAAATAATTTTAAGGGCTTATGCTTTTTAGTCTTTGTAAGTTGTTGGAAAATCAAATGATATTTAAAATTTTAACGGTAATCATTGCTCTTTTAGGAGGAGCATATGCTGCTTGTATGTATTG
Source organism: Chryseobacterium sp. Tr-659 (assembly GCF_011752975.1). Lineage (GTDB taxonomy): Bacteria > Bacteroidota > Bacteroidia > Flavobacteriales > Weeksellaceae > Chryseobacterium. The sequence continues at coordinate 367,443 of NZ_VWWP01000002.1, forward strand.
TTTTGTAGAGGAAAGTAAAAATTCAAAATTAAAAAGAGACCGGTTGTCCGGTGGATAAGGTTTTTGTCCGGTTCAACAATCTTCAACATATTACAAGGCTGAAGATTTTTATCATCTCATTATCTATAAATACTGATTATTTTACTTTTTATAAAGGATAGGAAAGCTTCATCTTTATTTATAGGTTAAAGCTGATTAAACTTAACCACAAAGTCACAAAAGTTTTTTATTTTTCAAACACTTGAGCCCACTTTAGAAAGCTTAGAGAAATACCATACCCTTAATTTCACATGAGATGAAAATCTTTGATTTTCAACAAACCTTTAGTGTACTTCTTATACACAAAGCATCTCACTTAAACAGCTTACGTGTTTAAAATGCTTTTGTGCCTTTTGTGGTTGAATAAAAAAGTTTAAACAGACTTGTTACAAAAAAGGAAATCTATAATGGCTGTTGCTGTATTATAACGATCAAAATAGCTGTAAAGCCTCCCTAAATCAAACAAATTCAACAGACGGGGAAAGATGAAAGTGTTATTATTATTTACTAAAATAACGGGGTTTAGAAAAATTTTTTGTTTTTGTCAAGGGTAATTTATTATGTGAAAAATTAGGTATTCTTTGGGTAAAATATTAGATTGATGAGTGACTTTTTATATTCCATGATATTTTTAAATCTATTTATTAAAAAATATTTAAAAAATTAAATAAGACAGGTTTTTAATGTGTTGTATTTTAATAACTTATAGGATTATTTGTTGTTTATAAGGTTTTTGGTATATAATTTAGTACCCACTAAAAACCTTCAAAGATGAAAAAAACTTTTATTTTAGCATACCTTTTAGCAGCGGTAGGTCTGTCAAAAGCGCAAGTGGGTATCAATACTTCTTCACCCGCAGCTACGCTGGATGTTGTTGCGAAAACCTCCGGAACCACTGCAGGAACTCCTGAAGGTCTTATTTCTCCACGTCTTACCTTATCAGATCTCAATCTTAAATCTTCTGCTTATGCGGCGGCGCAGACCGGGACTCTGGTGTATGTAACAGATGCTTCCAATGCAGCACCTTCAGGAAAGACCATTAATATTACGGCTGTTGGCTACTATTATTTTGATGGTACTTTATGGCAAAAAATAAGCGGTAATGCCAGTTCAAATAATATTTACAGTACTAACGGAAATCTGGAGGCCAATCGTACTGTGGCTATGGGAGATAAAACATTGGGATTTACTTCCGGTACCCCTGCGGTCAATCAATTCAATATAGATGGAACCTTGTTTTCTGTTGATACCCAGAACGACAGAATAGGAGTAGGAACTTCCACCCCGCAAAAAACACAGCATGTGAATGGCAGTCTTCAGATTACCAATGAATTGAATGTTGGTGGGAATGCTGCCACAGCAGGAAGCGCAGGAACAGCCGGCCAGATTTTAAGTTCGGGAGGTCCGGGAACTGCTCCTATATGGATCAATGCTCCAGTAGTGAACAATACCAACATCTACAATGCGGATGGAACGCTTACGGGAAACAGAACGGTAACACAGGGAGGGAATACACTTGCTTTCACCGGGAATACGGTTAATTCATTTTCCGTAGATGGGACTACGCTGTCTGTAGATGCAGCTAATAACAGAGTGGGAGTAGGAACTGCGGCTCCGGAAAGAGCTCTCGAAGTGAATGCCGCTTCAGCTCCTGTAAGAGTAACAACACTGCCTACCGTGAGCTCAACAGTACCCTCTTCAGGTACGGCACCCTTAGTAATGGATACTTCTACGGGGGATATTTATGAAGGAAAATCATCAGAACTTAACTATACCATTAATGATTTTATCAATAATGCAGCACCGGTCAATATCACTGTATTTGGAGGAGCTTCATCAACAGGGGCTACAACAAATAGCCTTTTTAGCACTACATTTACATTGGATCGTCCTGCGATCATTACTGTTTCTTATAATGTAACTTCAAGTTTTAGAACAGCATCAGGGCAGAATAAATCAGATTCATCTCTTTACCTGGCACAGACATTTCTGAGATTGACTGATACTGTGACAGACACCGTTGTCAATAATGCTTTTGGAGTTGGAGGAAGTAGTTATACTAACGGAGCGGTTAGTGCTGCAGTGCTTAATGGTATTACGGCAAATACTTCAACCGGGATGATTGATCTGCCTGCCGGGACTTACCAGCTTGATTTATTTGGGACTGCATCATGTTCTTCAGGACGGAGTATAAGAATTACTTTTGGAGAAGGTCCTGATCAATTGTATATTAAAGCAGATTATAAATAAATTATAGTTGTTTATTTAAAATGGATTTCATCGTTTTAAAAAGATAGTAATTTTATTTTCATCATTTTTCATAAGCCTTTAAAAATAATTTTAAGGGCTTGTGTTTTTTGCTGCCTGCCGGCTGGTCAGAAAATCAGATGATACCATGTTTGTTTGGGGAGTGTTAAAAAATGCTAATATGAATGACCAGCATATTGGTCACTTTTTTTATTTGTATTACTTTTGTGCGATGCGTATTTTTAAAATCTTAACGGTAATCATTGTTCTTTTAGGGGGAGCGTATGCTGCTTCCATGTACTATTTTGTAGATGAAAGTAAAAATTTCACGATAGAAAAAGAGATCGATTATCCGGTAGATAAGGTTTTCGCCCAGTTCAACAATCTTCAGAATTTTACAAGATGGAATAACTTTTTTACCAGTTCACCCTCTATAGATATTGATTATTATACACCTTATGAAGGGCAGGGAAGCTCCATCAGCTATGTGGATCCTAAAAATGATACCGATGGGGAAATGTTTATCAGATATGAAAATCTGAATAAGACCTTAAAATACCAGCTTTTTGAAGAGGAAAATGAAAATCCTACATTGGTGGATGTTAAATTCAAACCTCTTTCGGCAGAAAAAACAAAAATTACCTGGTATGTACATACGCCGAAACTTCCGGTCTGGAAAAGAGTAGAAAACTTCTGGACGGAAGACCGTTTTGCCGAAAACATCAACAAAAGTATGGTCAATCTTAAAAATTCCTTAGGAAATAAAGTGGAAAAAGATCATCAGATGGCGGCTATTAAATATGACAGCCTGATGGTAGAAAATGAAGAAAACAACCTGCTGCTGGGGATTAATGTAAGTACTTCGAATAAGAAAGACGCTCTTTACAAGAATATCGTGATGAACTATAATAAAGTTTATAATTTTGTGACGATGGACCTTGGGAAAAAAGATGACGAATTCGGGTATCCGATGCTGATGACCGATGCCGATAATTATAAAGACAAAGAGGTTTCATATTTCCTCGGAATTCCACTTTCAAAGAAAATCGGAGTGTCTGATAATAATTTCAATTTTAGGTCCGTAAATCCGTCCCAAAATTATGTGATATACTACAAAGGGAATTATGATGGACGAATTCGGGCGATTCAGCAGCTGATTCAGAAAGCCAAAAAAGACGAGATGCGCTTCGGAGATATCTGTCAGACCTTTATTGAGCGTCCTATGGAAGGTCAGGAGGTGAACATGAAGCTCTCATTATCAGTGTATAAGTAATTTTTTTTTAATTATTTTTTTCTTAAGTTTTTTTAACGGTTTCAGACTGTTCTAACTCGGTTTTTTTTATTAAATTTGAAGATTAATTCTACAAATAAATTTTAATAAATAGATAAACTGTAATAATGGACAGATTTTCATTCCTAAACGCAGCTCATTCTCAGTTAATTGAGGATTTATACCAACAGTACTTAAAATTCCCGGACTCTCTAGAACCATCATGGAAAGCTTTCTTTCAAGGCTTCGATTTTGCTTTAGAGAACTACGGAGATGACGATAACATCCAGTTTATTCAGGCTTCGGCCAACGCTGCTCCGGCAGTACAACAAATTTCTCAGGCGGTAACAAACGGAGAAGTTCCTGAGCATATCAAGAAAGAATTTAAAGTTGTAAACCTTATTGAGGCTTACAGAACAAGAGGGCACCTGTTTACAAAAACAAACCCGGTTAGAGAAAGAAGACATTATACACCTACTTTAGATATTGAAAACTTCGGTCTTTCTAAAGAAGATTTAAATACAAAATTCAACTGTGCCGTTGAAACAGGAATGAAAGAGCCTGCTACTTTAGCAGATCTTATCAAGCACCTTGAAAGCATCTACTGCGATTCTATCGGGGTTGAATATATGCACATCAATAATGTTGAAGAAAAAGATTTCATCAAAAGATGGCTTCAGGTAAACGAAAACCATCCCAACCTTTCAGCAAATGAAAAAACAGAAATCTTATTAAAATTAAATCAGGCCGTTGCCTTTGAAAACTATCTTCATACAAAATTTGTAGGTCAGAAAAGATTCTCACTGGAAGGTGGTGAAACGTTAATCCCTGCTTTAGATCAGTTAATCTCAAGATCTTCTCAGTTAGGAGTGGATGAGGTTGTTCTGGGAATGGCTCACAGAGGAAGACTTAATGTACTTACCAATATCTTCGGGAAATCTTACAAGCAGATCTTCTCAGAATTTGAAGGAAAAGAATTTGAGGAAGATGTATTCTCTGGTGACGTTAAATATCACTTAGGATCATCTAAGAAGATCAAAACGGCTTCAGGAGAAGAAGTTTGTATCAACCTTACACCAAACCCGTCTCACCTTGAAACAGTAGCTGCTTTGGTAGAAGGGATCTGCCGTGCGAAAGTAGACGATAAATACAAAGATTACTCTAAAGTATTACCAATTATCATCCATGGTGATGGTGCTATTGCAGGACAAGGTATCGCTTACGAAGTGGCGCAGATGATGACCCTTGAAGGATACAGAACAGGAGGTACGGTTCATATCGTTGTAAATAACCAGGTTTCATTTACAACCAACTATATGGATGCAAGATCTTCAACCTACTGTACAGACATTGCAAAAGTTACAGAATCTCCTGTAATGCATGTAAATGCTGATGATGCTGAAGCGGTTGTTCATGCCATTCACTTTGCTGCTGATTTCAGAGCAAAATTCGGAAAAGATGTTTATATTGACCTTTTAGGATACAGAAAATATGGTCACAACGAAGGTGATGAGCCAAGATTTACTCAACCTAATCTATATAAAACAATTTCAAAACACCCGAATCCAAGAGAAATTTATAAAGATAAATTACTTAAAGACAGTGTTACTTCCAATGATGTAATTGCTAAAATGGAAACGGAATTCAAAGCGCTTTTAGATAAAGATTTTGATGCTTCAAAAGAGATCGAGAAGAACGTTATGGATCTGTTTATGGCTGATGACTGGGTGAACTATCCAATCGGAAAGAGAGGAGCGGTTCAGTTACCGGTTAATACCCAATATGACTTAGCTAAACTGAAAGAATTGGCGCTTAAAATGTCAACGCTTCCGGCAGATAAGAAATTCATCAATAAAATTACAAGACTTTTCGATAACCGTGTTAAAGCTATTGAAGGAAATTCATTAGACTGGGCATTAGGAGAGTGGTTAGCTTATGCTACACTTCTTGTAGAAGGTCACAACGTAAGAATCTCAGGTGAAGATGTGGAAAGAGGAACATTCTCCCACAGACACGCTGTAGTAAAAACAGAAGATACAGAAGAAGAATATATCCCGTTAAGACATGTATCAGAAAGCCGATTTGATGTATTCAACTCACACCTTTCAGAGTATGGTGTTCTAGGTTTTGACTACGGATATGCAATGGCTTCTCCAAATACATTAACAATCTGGGAAGCTCAGTTCGGAGATTTCGTGAACGGAGCTCAGATCATTGTAGACCAGTATTTAGCTGCTGCAGAAGAAAAATGGAAAATCCAGGATGGCTTGGTAATGCTATTGCCTCACGGTTCCGAAGGACAAGGAGCGGAACACTCTTCAGCAAGACTGGAAAGATTCCTTACACTTTGTGCCAACGAAAACATGGTGGTTGCGAATATTACTTCACCAGCCAACTATTTCCACTTATTGAGAAGACAGTTGAAGTGGGCTTTCAGAAAACCATTGGTAGTAATGAGTCCTAAATCTTTATTGAGACACCCTAAAGTAGTTTCTCCACTGGAAGATTTTGCTAACGGTGCATTCCAGCCAGTATTAGATGATCCTACGGCAGATCCTAAAAAAGTTGAGAAATTAGTACTTTGTTCAGGTAAGTTATATTTCGAATTATTGGCTAAAAAAGAAGAACTGAACTGTGAAAATATTGCATTGGTAAGATTTGAGCAGTTGTATCCGCTTCAGACAGATGCTATCGAAGCGATCTTCAATAAATACGAAAACAGAAAACAATTGGTATGGGCTCAGGAAGAACCTGAAAACATGGGAGCTTGGTCTTATATCCTGAGAAACTTCAGAAACACAGGAATTGAAGTTGTTGCTCCGGTACCAAGCGGTGCTCCGGCTCCAGGTAGCCATAAAATGTTTGAGAAAAACCAAAATGCAGTAATCAACAGAGTTTTTGACAGAGACGACGCTCCTGCAAAAAGACCTGTAACAGCTTAATTTAAATAATAATCAATTAAAAAATAAAAAAAAATACTCGATATGTCAGTTTTAGAAATGAAAGTTCCTTCACCGGGCGAATCAATTACAGAAGTTGAAATTGCAACTTGGCTTGTAAAAGATGGTGATTATGTAGAAAAAGATCAACCTATCGCCGAAGTGGATTCAGATAAAGCAACTCTTGAATTGCCGGCAGAACAAAGTGGTATTATCACTTTGAAGGCAGAAGAAGGTGATGTAGTACAAGTAGGTCAGGTAGTTTGTTTAATTGATATGGATGCTGCAAGACCAGAAGGTGCTGCACCTGCTGCTGAAGCTCCAAAACAGGAAGAAGCTCCGAAAGCTGCTGAACCTGCAAAACAGGAAGCTCCAAAACCTGCTGCTCCGGTAGCTGCACCACAAACTTACGCAACAGGAGCTCCATCTCCGGCTGCTAAGAAAATCCTTGACGAAAAAGGAATGGATGCTGCTCAGGTTTCAGGAACAGGAAGAGACGGAAGAATCACTAAAACTGATGCTGAATTAGCGGCAGTTCCTGCATTAGGAGGAAGCCCTCTTACAGCTACTGGTTCAAGATCTACAACTACAACGAAGCTTTCAGTTTTAAGAAGAAAAATCGCTCAGAGATTGGTTTCTGTGAAAAATGAAACAGCGATGTTAACTACTTTCAACGAAGTTGACATGTCTGAAATTTTCAGATTAAGAAAGCTATATAAAGAAGAATTTGCTCAGAAACACGGAGTAGGACTTGGTTTCATGTCTTTCTTTACAAAAGCAGTAACAAGAGCATTACAGATGTATCCGGATGTAAATGCATCTATTGACGGAGACTTCAAAGTAAACTATGATTTCTGCGATATTTCAATTGCAGTTTCTGGTCCTAAAGGATTAATGGTGCCTGTATTGAGAAATGCAGAAAACATGTCTTTCAGCGCTGTTGAAGCTAATATCAAAGATCTTGCTACAAAAGTAAGAGACGGTAAAATTACTGTAGATGAAATGACTGGCGGTACTTTCACAATTACAAACGGTGGTACTTTCGGATCAATGATGTCTACACCAATCATCAACCCTCCACAATCTGCAATCTTAGGAATGCACAACATCATCCAGAGACCGGTTGCTGTTGATGGGCAAGTAGTAATCAGACCAATGATGTATGTTGCTATGTCTTATGACCACAGAATTATCGACGGAAAAGAGTCTGTAGGATTCCTTGTAGCGGTAAAAGAAGGTATCGACAATCCTGTTGAAATATTGATGGGAGGTGACGAAAGAAAAGGCCTTGGATTATAATTGAATAAATTATAATATAAAAATATAATCTCGCCTCAAAAAAGGCGAGATTTTTGTATCTATTTAGAAAATGCTACAATGATGTTTTCAAAAATGACTTCCAATATCAAAGTTTCAGTTATACCTGAATATGATAGTAAAAACAGTTATCCCTCCGAAAACCGTTATGTTTTTAAATACAATATTACGATAGAAAATGACGGAAGCTTTCCTATCAAAGTATTAAAAAGAAAATGGTTGATCTTTGATGTCGGATTCGGATACACAGAGATCATAGGTGATGGCGTAATAGGTCTCACCCCTGAAATAGGAACAGGCGAAAATTTCGCTTACTTCTCCAATGTAATGCTCCGTTCCGGAGTAGGAAATATGAGTGGAAAATACCTGGTTAAAAACATGGATACACAGGAAACTTTTGAGATCGATATTCCAAAATTCAACCTGCTGTCTGAAGTGTTGAGCAATTAATACGCTAGTGAGATGTATTAATAAATGATTGATAGATGACAGAGTAAAGAACCCGGGTTCAATAATCTGTTCTATTAAAGCCTTTTGATTTTTGCTTTCATATACTCATGTACTTCATCATTACTGGTGAGGAAGAGTCTCTCAAAAGCCAATAAAGAGATTTTTGCACACACTTCGGCATCAGCTCCGGCTCTGTGATGTGTAAAATCAATCTTATGGTACTCAGCCAAAGGTTTCAAACCGTATTTTGGAAGGTAGTTCCATGATTTTTTCGCCAGCTGTATGCTGCACAGATAGTTCAGATTGGGGGTAAACATTCCATAATGTTCAAGACATCCCCTTAAAACAGAAGCATCGAAGCCTGCATTATGTGCAATCATTAAACTTCCGTACATCATATCCTGAGCTTCATACCAGATTTCATCAAAAGTAGGAGCGTCCTTCACATCTTCCGGATGAATGCCATGTACCGCAATATTGAATTTACTGAAATAAGGAAAGCTCGGCGGTTTGATCAGCCAGGTTTTAGTCTCCACAATTTTTGAATCCTGAACCACACAGATTCCCATTTCACAAGCTGAACTTTTCTCGTGAGTTGCTGTTTCAAAATCTATTGCGCAGAAATCCATTTTTTTACTTGTAAGTTAGTTGCTGGTTGTTGGGTGCAGGTTTAATAGCGGGCGTTGCTTAAAGTTACGATTTTTTTGTTCCAATGAACTTCAGTTCTTAGTCATACAGCTCGTTGTATTTTTCTAATCCCTGTCATCTGCAAGCTGCTTTCCGCCCAGAAAGTGTTTGAAAATTAACCATTTCGATTGATAGAAATCACTCTTCTGATGTTTCTGTCTCAGTTTCCATGTTCTGGGAAGTTGCCCGTAAAACCCGAAATGAGCTCTTACTACAGCCCAGAGGTGAGGGAAGCCATGTTTTAATCCAAAATAGATTCCGGCGACACCATCAAGGCAAAGTCTGAAAAAAATAAGTGCTATCAATGTTGGAAAGGGAAGATTTTTAAGCATCATGGAAAGGTTATTCCGGATGTTTAAATAAGTTTTCTGTGCACTCTGCTTGTTCAAAGTTCCACCACCTACGTGATACACTTTTGATCTTCCCGTATAATAAATCTTTTTCCCTGAATTAATAAGTCTCCAGCAAAGGTCTATTTCTTCCTGATGGGCAAAAAATCTTTCATCAAAACCATGCTGTTCCCAAAAATCTTTTGAACGAATAAAAAAGCTGCATCCCGAAGCCCAGAAAATTTCTGCTTCATCATCATATTGGCCTTTATCTTCCTCCAGATCATCGAAAACTCTTCCTCTGCAATACGGATATCCAAGATTGTCAATCAAACCACCGGCAGCACCGGCAAATTCAAAATATCCTTTACGATGGTAAGATAGAATTTTAGGCTGAATGGCAGCAATAGAATGATCTTTCTCAAATAGATCCAGTACAGGTTCTATCCAGTTCTCAGTAACTTCCACATCAGAATTGAGAAGACAGTAATATTCGTTTCCGATTTTTTTTAATCCTTCATTATAACCACCTGCAAAACCATAGTTCTTATCATTTTTAATAACGCGTACTGTAGGAAAGTTTGTATTCAGAAATTCTATGGAATCATCCGTGGAAAGATTGTCAATAACATAGATATCTGCATTTTGAGAAAATTGAACTACGTTCGGAAGAAATTTTTCAAGCCAATTTCTGCCGTTCCAGTTTAAGATGGCAACCGCCAGTTTGTTCTGCATGTCAATCTATATTTTTTCTGAATCAAAGTTTTTAATAGAATCCTGATATTTCCATTTTCTGTGCGACCAAAGATAGTTGTCAGGATGTTTGTGCAGTGTATTTTCCAGTAGCTTATGGAATTTTTTCACAACTTCATGTTCCGTAAACTTTTCTCCATCCGGATATATTCTGTGATAATTCACCTGATAATAACCGCGTTTTACCTTCTTCATTTCACAATAGATAAAAACAAGATCCATTCTTGTTGCAAGCTTATCATAGCCTATAAAAGCAGGAGTTCTCTGATTTAAAAAATCCAGCCCGTAATTGACATGAGAGAAATGCGGAGTTTGATCTGCTACGAACATATATGCAGAATCACCATTATTTTTAGATCTGAAAATATTCATGATCACTTCATTGGCTTCAAGCGCTTCATTCCCGAATTTATTACGGACTTTCTTCATCTGGTTTTCCCAGAAGTCACTGTTTACCTTTCTGTATACAGGATGGCAGTGTGCCTGAGGAATGATCTTTGCCAGCGCATTGATCCATTCCCAGTTGAAGACATGGCCCGCCAGTAAAATAATATTTTTACCTTCCTGCTTAGCTTCGTGAAACAGATGCTGATTAATATGCTGCATTCTCACTCGGGACTCGGTTTCCGAAATGCTGAAAGACTTTATAGTTTCTACCAGATAGTCTGAAAAATTGAGATAGAATTTTTTTCGAATCTGACGAATCTCTTCTTCCGATTTGTCTGGAAAAGAGTTTCTTAAATTTTGAGAAATAACATTTTTCCTGTAGCCTACAAGATAGTAGTTTAAGAAAAAGATGACATCCGAAAAAACATATAATATTTTAAGCGGAAGCTTGGAGATCAGATATAATATTTTGATTAGGAAATTCATAAAACACGCAAATTTAGTGATAATAAAATTATGGTTCTATTTTTGTAGGGGGATATCTATTATTTTTTTTATTTTTATATTATGAAAAGATTAACAATATTTGCTTTCTTAGGATTGGGAGTCCTTGCTTATTCGCAGACTACCAACATTCCAAAGGAAGAAAAAATAAGAGATAATGCATTGTTGGTAAAAACCGATCATGCAGAATTAGATGCCAAGAAAAAGGCAGCAGAAGAGAAGGCTAAACTACCTAAACCGTATGATTCTAAGGCAAATGCACAGGCAGATATTAATAAGCTGGTTGCAAAGGCGAAGAAGGAAGGTAAAAATATTATGATTCAGGCAGGTGGAAATTGGTGTATTTGGTGTTTGAGATTCAATCAGTTTGTACAAACAACTCCGGAATTAAAAGAACTTGTAGATAAGAATTATTTATATTATCATCTGAACTATTCTCCTGATAATAAGAATGAAAAGATTTTTGCACAATATGGTAACCCGGGCGATAAATTCGGATATCCGGTATTTATTGTTTTGGATAAAAACGGAAAGATGATTAAGGTTCAGCAGAGTGATGTATTTGAAGAAGGAAAAGGATACAGTAAAGACAAGGTAAAAGAATTCTTTACTACCTGGAAACCTAAGGCATAAAATAAAAGGTTGTTTCAAATAGGAGCAACCTTTTTTTATTTTCTGTAAAGGATCTGCGGGAGTTACAAAAGTTTCCTGATCCAGCTTAATTTTTTCTCAGAATATGGCGGATATTTGATATCCGGTTCACCCCATGTCATTTTTTCAAGGATCGCTTTTGGGTGTGAGAATGCTTCAAAACCATATTTCCCGTGGTAATTTCCTATTCCCGAATTTCCTACTCCTCCAAAAGGAAGATGATCATTGCTCAGATGCATCACCGTATCATTGATACATCCGCCACCAAAAGAAAGTTTTCTGGTGAACGCTTCTTTCTCTTCGGAATTATTGGTGAAAAGATAGGCTGCAAGAGGTTTTTCAAGTTCAAGTATGGCATTCAAAGCAATATTATAGTTTTTGAAACTGATAACCGGAAGAAGAGGGCCAAAAATTTCTTCCTGCATAATTTCATCATTCCAGTCTACATTATTTAAAACGGTAGGTTCTATATACAATTTTTCTTCATTAAAATCTCCTCCGGAATAGACTTTTTCCTGATCTATAAGCCTTATCAATCGTTGGAAGTTCCGTTGATTGATGATTCTTGTATATTGTTCCGAACCGGTTTCGTATTTAAAATCTTTGATGTATTTTCTAAGGGTTTCCAGAAACTGTTCCTGTACAGATTCTTCTACGAGCAGATAATCAGGGGCTACACAGGTTTGCCCGGCATTTAAAAATTTACCCCATACAATTCTTTTTGCAGCCGTTTCGAGATTGGCGTCTTTAGTGACAATAGCCGGCGATTTTCCTCCCAACTCAAGAACTACGGGAGTAAGATGCTCTGCGGCAGCTTTGTAAACGATCTTTCCAACCTTGGTGCTTCCTGTGAAAAATATTTTATCAAATTTTAATTGCAAAAGGGCTGTAGTTTCATCAATGCCTCCTTCATAAACATACAGATATTCTGGGGGGAAATTTTCATTGATAATTTTTGACATCGCTTTCATCGTGTTTTCAGCAATCTCACTGGGCTTCAGAATACAACAATTTCCGGCTGCCATTGCTGCAATAATGGGAGATAAGGATAGCTGATAAGGATAATTCCAGGCTCCGATTACCAGAATACAACCCAGAGGATCTGCGTAAATTTTACTGCTTCCCAGCTGATTGGCAAGATTGGTGCTTACTTTTTTAGGCTTGGCAAGAGACTTTATATTTTTCAGATAATAATCAATATCATTCAGAATAAAAGACAGCTCTGTGGTGAATGTGTCGAATTTTGATTTTCCAAAATCTTTGTGAATAGCTTCATACAGCATATTTTCATTAGAAATTATAAGATTCCGGAGTTTTTCAAGATACATTTTCCGGAATGCTATACTTTTGGTTTGCTGTGTGGCAAAGAAATCTCTTTGGCTCTGTAAAATTCTTTCAATTTCCATTCTTAAGCTTTTGTATTTTAATGTAAACTGTGATTTAGGGGTACTGATTTAAAAAAGCAACAAGAAATTGGCCAAAGTGGTTAATGCTGGAAGATGGATGCTGGAAGAAGGAAGTTTCTCTTAGTGATTTGAATAAAGGTAATCCTTTTCAGAAAGTTATTATCTTGAATTTAAAAACAGATTAAATAGTAATCAAGCTGAACTTTAATTACTATTTGTGCTTCAAAAACTCCAATCTCCCATCTTCTTTCCTTCCTTCTTCCTTTCTCTACATAATATTCCGTACCACAATCTTTACCGGATGATAAAGCAGCAAACACAGAGCCGTAATGAATGCCAGCCAGAATAATCCCGTGAAAATTTCCATATTCGAAAGTAAAATCGACTGGGCTGTTATTTTAGCTTTGAAAGCTGCTGCGGTCATTGAAAGAGATTCATTAACTGGAAGTTTCGAAATATTTGCTCCGAAAACCTGATTCCATTGGCTATAAAAAACAGGATTGGTATCGGTCAGGTTAAAGCTAAGCGTATCTGAATGTTTTAAGGTTAAAAATAACATCAGGTTCTGCATAAGAGCATACCCGATGGCAGTGGTCCAGAAACGGGTAGTAGTGCCTAAAGCAGTGGCATTGGCAACGTACTCTTCCGGCATTCCTGAAATTAGGAAAAAGACAAGGGGGGTAAATAATAACCCTTGCGCAACACCCTGAAGAAATAGAGGAGGACAGATCGTTGAAAGGGTGGTGTCCGGATAAAAAGTATAGGTAAACCATGCACAATCTACGGCGAGCAGGAGGAATCCGGTAAAGAAAACAATTCTGGATGAAATACCACGAACAAGGCAGATTCCGGAAAGGAAAACTCCCAAAAGCGTTCCTGCAACATTCCAATACTGAATATTGACAATATAATCCCACGGCCATTTCCATACAGTCGCCATGATGCTGTATACATTATTCAATCCCGAACGGATCAGGTAGAAAATAAAGAACAGGATCATTCCGGCAATTACATTTTTAGAACTGAAAACTTCGAAATGAAATAATGGCCTTTTAGAATTTCTTTGTTTTAACATGAATAATCCTCCGGAAAGAAGGAATATAAATAAACACATGATGATTATGTCAGATTCAAACCACATGAGTCTTTTCCCGTAAATAATGGCGTAACCACCGGCCTGTAAACATACCCAAAGCAGAAACCAGCTGGTAATATCAAGTTGATAAAGTGGTTTTTTAGGAAAGAATCTGTTTTTATTGAAAATAGCAATCCCAATGATCAGTACAAATACATGGAAATATACCATCATTAAAATCATATGCTGAAAATCGTAATCTTCAATGCTTGATTTTAGCAGGGAAGTTGTTATTGTTCCTCCGGTAAGCATAATAGCATACATGAGGAGATAGGAGAACACTTTGGCGTGCTTTGTTTTTAATTCTGCTACGATCAGTGGAAGGAAAATAGCTCCTTCCAGCAATCCGAAAATTCCTTCCAGGAATCGTATCACGAGAATTACATGATAATCATTAGTGACGGATAGCACGTAAAGAATGATCACGGAAACGGAAGACATCAGCAGAACATAATATTTTACACTGAAATAAGCCATAAACCGTTGTAAAACTAAAAGGGTAACCACAAATGTCCCGTACATCAAAATCATTAAGTATTGGATGTCATCTGAATCTACATCCATAAAAGAAGATGTGAAGGCGCTGTTTGAGTGTAAAAGCGACAATAACATCAAGTGGGGAAACAGTGCCAGTACAAGAAGCGGCAGTTTCAGCCATTGTGGTACCCATTTATGATAAACTGTATTGTGTTGCATAATTTTTTAGGAAGCAAAAGGCAAAAAAAAGAAAAAGGGTAAAATCACCAGTCAATCTAACAAAGGTTGTCTGCAATTTTGCTTTTCTGTTATTGAGCGATTTAGCAAAATTTAAAAATTGCGAAAAGACAAAAGAGCAAAGAGTAAAAAAAGAGTAAAAAGATAAAATGGCAAATATGCTTTAAGAAAAAATTTGCAGATTCGCTATTTTGCGGTTTTGCCTTTTCGCAGAAAAAATAATTTAACGGTAACGTCTGAAATATGTTGATTGGAGGTACTTTTGTACTCTAAAACTCAAATTCCCTCCCACATGCAAACTCATATCTTCTTCGCACTCACCAGAACATTCATTCCGGAAAGCAGTTTTTCGCTGTCTTTATTGTTATCAAGAATAATTTTTACCGGAAACCTCTGTTCAATTTTCACAAAATTCCCGGTAGCATTATCTGGCTTTACTAATGAAAACTGAGATCCTGATGCTGGCGAAACGGAAAGTATCTTTCCTTTGAATTCAATGCCCGGATAAGCATCAGCCGTGATGATTACTTCCTGTTTCTGATCAATCTGGCCAAGCTGTGTTTCTTTATAATTGGCGATGATCCATTTTTCTTTGCTTACTATTTGTACCAGAGCCTGTCCTTCCTTGATTAATTGCCCTTCCTGAATAGTTTTTTTACCAACCCAGCCATCATAAGGTGCCGTTATCACGGTATAAGAAAGGAATAATTTAGCATTATTCAGACTGGCAGAACTCTGCTGGATCTGGCTTTTAACCGGTGCAACTTTAGTTTGCTGCTCATTGGCTCCGGCTCTTACTGCATTTTTCTGTTGTTCCAGAGCCAAAAGATTGGCTTTGGACTGCTCATAAGAAGCCTTTACATTTTCAAAATCCTGCTCTGTGGCTGCATCTTCCGCCAATAAGTTTTTATACCTCTTATAATCCTGTTCAGTTCTCCAGATATCAATTTTTGCAGAAGCAATCTTAGCGTCAATAATCTTTGTATCGCTTTCTTTAGTATTTACGCCACTCTCAATTGTAGTAATCGTAGCTGTATTGGCATGAAGGTTAGCTTCGGCCATCTGAACCTGATTAACAAATTCTCGGCTATCAATAATGATTAATGTATCTCCTTTATGTACAAACTGGTTTTCATTGAATTTTATCGTTTTGATAAACCCGGAAACCTTGCTGGATACCGGTGTAATATATTGTTCAATCTGCGCATCGTTGGTAGTAACATTCTTTCTTGAAAAAAGGTAAAAGCTTACCATCCCGGTGATTCCGCTGATGATAAGGATCCATGCCAGTACCGTAATACTTTTGTTGATTCTTTTTTCCTTTCGTGTTAGTTGTTTCTGTGCCATAGTTTTTATAAGTTTCCAATCGTATATTGGAGTTGATAATATTTTAGTTGTCTGTTGATTTTTACGGAAATAAGGTTAGATTCAGCTTCCAGATAAGTATTGTCTGCATCAATAAGTTCAGTGATCAAACTTAATTTATTGGCGTATTTCGTTCTTACAATACGATAGTTTTCCTTAGCCTGATTAATTGCTTCTTCAGCAATTTTCACTTTTTGATCAGTTTCTTCAAATTTTTTATAGGCTTCATATACATTGTGTCTGATTTTTTCTTCATTTTCCTCAATCTGGAGTTTGGCAAGATCAATGCTTTCCTTTGCTTCCTGCATTTTGTATTTATTTTTATACAGGTTTTCGATAGGATACGTCAGATTCATTCCTATCATTCCAAGACGGTAGGCATAGGGTTCCGGAGGAAAGAACATCATGTTCGGATATTTTAAGAAATATTCTCCACCAGCGGTAATTTTGGGCAAATAATTTGCTCTCGTGATTTTCTGATCCAGTTCTTTCAGGGAAAGGTTTTTGTGGGTGATCCCAACAGATTCGTTTTTATTTAAAGCGGTTTCCGTAAGCTCATCAATATAAGGAATTGACGCATCCTCAGAGATCAGATCATCTGTATTTACATGCATTTCCTGGTTTTCAGGAAGTGAGAGTATCGTTTTCAATTGGTGCTCTGCAATCTGGATATCATTGTCCAGCTCTGTCCAGCTCATTTTATGATTGGAAAGCTGTAACGAAGTTCTCAGGACTTCATTAACCGTTACCACACCGTTTGCTTTCAGAGATTTTACCTGTTTGATATTTACAGAATCCTCCTTCATTTTATCGCTGATGAGACTCTGCTGCTCTTTTAAATGATGAATCTGTAGAAAAGCTGTAATGATCTGCATTGTAAGCTGTCTCTCATCCATGTGGGTTTTTAAAGCCGAAATTTCGGTATCAATAGCCGCTTTTTTTTCTGTATTTTTAATTTTTCCACCCATATAAACCGGAATTGATGCAGAGAGTGTGAAATCATACATTCCGTTAATGGCATTGTACGTGGTGGCTTTATTGAAAATACCATCCTGGTGTTGATAAAGATTCGTCACCTGCATATAACTCGTATGAAACTCAATGTCCGGAAGTTTTTCCATCTTAAGATCTTTCTCTTTTGTGATGGACATTTCTTTTTTCAAATGACTTATCTGGATGTTTTTGTTGTTTTTTAGACCAAGCTCTATAGCCTGTTGTAAGGCAAGGTGCCCGTAATCGATCATCTGTGAGTGTAAAAAACTGCTCAATAAAAAGCACAACGCCATGCACTGATATCGGCATGCGTTAAATATCATATTCATAAATTAATTAAAGGATTTTTGCTAAAATGATTTTGATTCAGCAAAGTTACGACGATGACTATCAGACCCGATTTGTGAAACAAGAAAAAGATTTGCTCATTTACGCCAATTTAAAAATTCTCCTTATCTTTATTTCATGAATAACAGCCATTTTAAAGACGTAGAAGATGATGACGCTGAATTTTATATTTATCACGTTCTTACAGGAAATATAACCACTGAAATCCATCATCACAGTTCTGCTCAATTAGTCTATGCAGAAGGTGGTATTGTACATGTTTTTACAGATCTGAAGCACTGGTATCTTCCGGCAAGATGTTTTATGTGGATTCCTGCAGGAACCCCTCATTATATTTTTTCTACGAGCCCGAAAGTTGATTTATATAATTTTTATTTTAAAAAGGAAGAAGATGAAAGTGGCTTTTTTGATGAAATTAACATCTATTCAGTCAATAATTTGCTTAGAGAGATGATTATGTATACAAAAGACTGGGATGGGAAAATCACAAAAAATGACGGTTCTAAATATTATTTTCTCAAAGCTTTAAAAGGTGTTTTACCGGAGAAAAGAGATAAAAAACTTGCTTTTCCTGTTCAGCATCCCTTCCCAAAAGATGAAACCTTATTGAAGATAGCAAGATACATTCATGCTAATCTGGAAAAGCCTCTGACGATTGATTCTACTGCAAAAGAATTCGGGATGAGTACAAGAACTCTTTCAAGGAAGTTTAAAGAGATTTTAGGTATGAATTACGTCCGTTTTCTACGCGCTTTGAGAATCACACGTTCCCTTGAGCTGATGTTGGAGGGAAAATATAATATGTATGAAATTGCCATGATGGTAGGGTATAACAGCTTGTCTTCCTTTAGTAATATTTTTAAAAAGGTAATTGGCATTGCGCCTACGGAATATCAACAGAAGCTGAGAGGTGACAAATAGTTTGAGGGGTTGAGAGTGGGAGTGTTGTGGTGCATAAAGCGGAGGTAGTTGATAAAAGAAAACCACCTCAAATACATGAAGTGGTTTTGTATGGTGAGAAATTCTCAGTCGCTTATTAAGCTTCTTCAGATTTAGCCTCTTCCTTTTTAGGAGCAGGAGCAGCTTCAACTGGAGCGTCAGAAACGATGTCGAATTCATAGTTGTACTCAACATTTCTGTGAAGTCTGATAAGAGCTGCGAATTTACCAGTTCTCTTGATCGTGTTACCAGGAATTTTGATGTATTTTTTCTCTACAGAAACACCAGCTTTCTCTAAAGCAGCAGAAAGATCAGCATTGTTGATAGATCCGAATAATTTATCACCAGCACCTACTTTTGCAGGAATAGTGATAGAAGTTTTCTTCAATTGCTCAACTACAGCGTTAGCAGCAGCGATTAATTTAGCTTCTTCTTCTTTTCTAGCCTCTAATGTAGCTTCTAAAGCAGCTTTGTTTTTAGGTGTAGCTAAAAGAGCAATCCCTTGAGGAATTAAGAAGTTTCTAGCATAACCTGGCTTTACGTTTACTGTATCAAACTCAAGTCCTAAGTTTTCTACGTCTTTTTTTAGGATAATTTCCATTGTTGTTGTCCTTTTTTAGATTTTAGAGTAGTCTAAAATCAAGTTAGAATTAATTATTTATTCAGCAACAAAAGAAGAGATTGCTCTCTTCTTTTATTTATTTTTTGTCTTATTTCAATAAGTCAGCTACGTATGGTAGTAAAGCAAGGTGTCTTGCTCTTTTGATAGCAGCAGAAACTTTTCTTTGATATTTTAAAGAAGTTCCAGTGTATCTTCTTGGTAAAATTTTACCTTGCTCGTTAACGAATTGTAATAAGAAATCAGCATCTTTGTAATCAACGTGCTTAATTCCGTATTTTTTGAATCTACAATATTTCTTTTCAGATTTTGTATTGATATCAAGTGGAGTAAGGAATTTTACTTCTGATTCTCCTCCTGCTGAGGCTTGTTTAGCCATTTCATCTATTGCCATGTCTTGTCTTTTTTAAAAAATAGGGTTAATAATTAAGCTTTAGCCGCTTTTACTTTAGCTCTTCTAGTTACAGCGTACTCAACAGCATGCTTGTCAAGTTTTGTAGTAAGGTAACGGATTACTCTCTCGTCACGCTTAAATGCTAATTCTAAATCAGCTACTACAGTACCTTCCCCTTTGAATTCGATTAGAGTATAGAACCCGTTCTTTTTCAATTGGATAGGGTAAGCTAATTTTTTCAATCCCCAGTTTTCTTTAGCAACGATTTCGCAGTTCTTTTCTTTGATAAGATCTACATACTTGTTCACTGCTTCCTCTACCTGTGACTCAGATAGAACGGGAGTTAAAATGAAAACAGTTTCGTAATTGTTCATAATGTTAAATGAATTTGTTAATTATTTCGAGGTGCAAAAGTAGAAAATATATTTGTAATATGCAAGAGTATTGATGGAATAATTAAATGTTGGCAGGACGTATAAGATGATCCCGGTTAACGGAGAAGCTTAGAATTTGTTTTTGTACTTTTGCAGCTGAAAAACTATGATATCATGACTACGAATAAAATTTATGTTCTATCATTATTGTTAGCGGGTATTTTCGGGTACTCTCAGGATAAGATTTTCAAAAAGAACGGAGCTTCTTTTGATGTAAAGCTTATTGAAATCGGAGCTTCAAATATTACCTATAAGGAATTGGATAATTTAGAGGGTCCAATTCATTCTTTAGATAAGTCCGAAGTATATCAGATTACATACGGCAACGGAAAAACGGATATCTTGGGTAAGTATAAAACAGCAGATGAAGCAAAGAGTTTTATTCTTTCCAAAATCAATGAATTTGGAATAGATCGTGATAGAAATGATTTATCACTGCGTGCTGATTTTGAAGGAGATGATATTAAAATCAACTCAGTAAACGCGAAAGGACGCATCGTTCATGAAGGAGACTTATGGGATCTGAGCAAAGTAGTAGCGTTCCATAATATTTCCAAAAGAAAGGATAATATCTGTTATTTAAATATTATAACCTTTAAGACAAGGAAATCAAAAAGGGAGTTAAGCAAACTGGTTATTAGGATGACGGATTATGAAGCAGCAGAAGGCCTTTTGGAGGCGATGAAAGACTTAAAAATCATGCTGAAAAAAGATCAGACCGAATAGACAGTTAATTGTCTTTTTCCCTGATTTCTTTCAGAAAATTCACTTTCAGTACATCATATAAAGAGTGTCGACTAACCAGAATAGAGGCAATAGATGAGACCATTCCCGCAAGCATAAGATGGAAGATCAATGAGTGCCTGTCCGTCATTTCTAGAACAATAATGGCTGAAGTAAACGGAGCTCTGGTGATCCCTGTAAGAAAAGCTACCATTCCGGCAAGAACAACAACATTCGTTTCATTGGATGTTAAATGAATAGCACCTGCAATAACAGAACCAATGCTGGCCCCGGCGGTAAGAGCCGGCGCAAAAATTCCACCTGCACCTCCGGAAGTAAAAGAAAGGGCAGGGCCAAGCATCCTTAGAATAGGAACATACCAGTCTTCATGCTTATCTTTAGTAAAAAGAACTCGTTCCATAATTTCCTTTCCGGAACCCAGGATTTCTCTGTTGATGAAATAAGCAATTGAAGCAATAATCAATGCACAAATCACCAGAAAGACTACATTAGCTTTGTCGGTTTTCAGTTTTTTCTTTTTCCATCCGTTTATTCTGAGCATAATTACTGAAAGCTGGCTGGCAAGAATACCTGCGGCAGCTGCAACAAGAACAATCGGAAACATTACCATTAACGAAACATCACTGGTTTTAGGATATCCTAAATATAAATAAGATCCGGCTAGTGTTTGAGCTGTAAGACCGGCAATGATAACTGCCGTAAACAAGGCTGTTTTAAAGTAATTGATATGCGTTTTGGAAAGCTCTTCCACGGCAAATACAATTCCGCCCAAAGGTGTATTGAAAGCTGCAGCAAGACCGGCTGCTGCACCTGTCATAATCATGTTTTTCTTGGAGATCTTGGGCCACCAGTGGGGAAGATATTCATTAACTTTTCTGAAAACTGAACCCGCAATCTGGATTGTAGGTCCTTCTCGTCCTACAGCTCCGCCGCTGATCACCAAAACCACAGAAGATAGTATTTTAAAGATAATAATTTTAAGGCTTAAAAGACTTCTGATCTTTGTATGTTCTTTAGGGTTGGCCAGTTCTACAGCTGCCATCACCTGCGGAATACCGCTTCCTTTAGCATTGGGAGCAAACTCTTTTACCAGCCACCAGGAAAGTACAAATCCGATAGGAGCAATAATAAAGATCATCCATGCATGCCAGTCAAAAATAAAGTTCATCAGATTTTCCCCCCAGGCAAATACCTGGGCATAAAGAACTGCAAAAAAACCTGTAATCACTGATCCTATCCAGAAAGGAATAGCCTGAAGCAGATTGTTTTTCAACTGTTCATTTCTGATATTGTCAAAAGAATTTTTAATAGATTTCCGAATAAGGATAAGGAATTTCAGCATTTGTTAGTTTTGAGGGATGAAATTACGGGAAAAATTTGAAAACTAGATGTCGTTTAAAAATTTTGAGATGATTAAAGCATTATTTACGTTGAGCGTTTTAGGTAATCCAAATCCTAAAATATCGCTTTTAACTTCCAGCTTAAAATCTTCATCAGGAAAAGACTTTATAATCTCTTTTCTTTGCGGAGTTAAAAATGCCATGGTCTTGAAAGAATCACTTCCCAGAACATAGAAGTCTTTAAAATCTCTATTTTCCTTAAAATTAACGTTAAATTGACTGAAAATTCCTGCAATTTTATCAGCTAGCTTTTTCCTGTTGACGGATATAAACCCAAAATCTTCATTAAGCTTTTTTAACCCCCAAATTTCCAATGAATCATATTTATCGGTAGTACGGGCTCCTTTACCTGAAATGCCGATTGTATTCATAATGAAAAGATAAAACGTATTAGTTTTGTCTTCATTGGTGATGTAATAACAGATTTTTGGAGTTTTTAAAAGGTCCGGATCACCGGAATTGAATTGATCGTAAGGAGAATTTTTGATATCAGTAACTGAAATACTATAAATCTCTGAAAGCTGATCAAACATTTCAATAATTAATTTTTCTTCATCTTTAGAAAAATCAAATAATTTGGTAACGATTAATTTTCTGAAATCCAATTCCATCTCTACAATTGTTTTTTTGTTGAATGAAATTACGATTTAATATTTTATGTTACAATAAGAAAAGCCCGGAAAAAGAAAATCTCACCCGGCACCGAGTGAGATTTCTGTATTTTAATTTCCTAAAAATATAAGAGCTCCCAGAGCATATATGAATAAAAGAATTGCTATGAAAATCAAATTAACATTTCTGAGTTTGAATTTTCCGTTGCTTTGAAGAACTGCAGTCTCAATGATGATGAAAAGAAGCCATAAGGCATGAAAAATCATCATAAAAAATGCAATGCCCAGCGCTCCCCATCCTTTTGCCTGGATCATGCCAATGAAAAAACCAATAGTTCCTAAAATAATCACCGCAAGACGTATTCCAATATGAGTTCCTACGTTTTGACGGACAGGCTTATTGTTGTTTTCATCGTCCTGTTTTATTTCAAACAGTTCTCTTAACTCAGGATTCATTCCTTCTGCTTATTATACAATTTAACAAAAAACTGCAGAATACCAATAAAACCGATAAGGTTTAAAACTCCAAAAACTCGGTACATCTCTATAGTGTAGAGTTCAAAAAAACTTCCAACAAACTGAATAAGATCAATAAGAATAATCAGACTTAGTGAGATTATTGCAATTAAGGTAGCGTTTTTCATTTTTGTGTTGGTTATTGGTTTACTTCTTTTTAAATTAAATTCAGAGGAAATTATTTAGATTTCCGTGTTCAGATCCCAGTTTTCAAGGTAGTCATGAACATGCTTCAGCATCATTCCTCCTAAAGAACCGTCTACTACCCTGTGATCATAAGAATGAGACATGAACATCAGGTTTCTGATAGCAATTACATCTCCATCTTTAGTTTCAAGAACTGCAGGCTTTTTAACGATAGCTCCAATGGCTAAAATAGCTACCTGAGGCTGAGGAATGATTGGAGTTCCCATAAGGTTTCCGAAGCTTCCTACGTTAGAGATGGTATATGTTGCACCCTGAGTATCTTCAGGTCTTAATTTCTTGTTTCTTGCTCTATATGCTAAGTCATTGATTGCTTTTGCAAGACCGGAAAGTGATAACTGATCTGCATTTTTAATTACAGGAACAATAAGGTTTCCATCCGGAAGGGCAGTAGCCATACCGATGTTGATATTTTTCTTCTTGATGATATTTTCACCATTTACAGAAACATTGATCATCGGGAAATCCTGGATTGCTTTTACAACAGCTTTCACGAAAATCGGCATAAACGTTAATTTCTCACCTTCACGTTTTTCGAAAATAGCTTTGTTTTTATTTCTCCATTTTACAACGTTGGTAACGTCTGTTTCAATGAAAGAAGTAACGTGTGGAGCAATTTGTTTTGCTTTTACCATGTTTTCTGCAATGATTTTTCTCATTCTGTCCATAGGAATGATCTCATCACCTGCACTTACCGGAACGGTAGCTGCCGGAGCAGTTACTGCTGGCTGTGGAGTAGAAGCTGCTTGTACCGGAGCTGTTTGCTGAGCCGGCTGGCTTCCTCTGTTAGCAACATAAGCGAGTATATCTTCTTTTGTAATTCTTCCTTCTAAACCACTTCCTTTGATGGTTTTTAGTTCAGTTTCAGAAATGTTTTCCTGTTGTGCAATGGATTTTACCAATGGAGAAAGATAAAGATCTCCTGAGAATTCTACGTTGGAAGCAGCTACTGTTTTTAATGGCTCTTCAATAGTTTTTAAGGTGTCCGCATCCGGAGCCGCTGCCGGAGTTTCAGTTTTTACTTCTTCTGAAGCGGTACCTTCTCCTTCAATTTCTAAAATAGCAATGGCCTCACCTACTTTTGCAACTTCATCTTTTTGCTTTAAAATCTTTATGATTTTCCCCGAAACTGGTGTCGGTACATCTGAATCTACTTTATCTGTTGCAATTTCTACTACGGAGTCATCCTCCTTTACGTTATCACCTTCATTGAATAACCAAGTGATAATTGTCGCTTCCATAACACCTTCTCCCATGGAAGGAAGCAATAATTTGTATTCTGCCATTTTTGATTTTTAGATTTTGACAAATATATAAAAAAAATCGGTTTTTTTATGAAATATATAATCTTAGCTGAATTCAATATAGATATTTTCACCTACATTCAATCCAAACAGGCTTTTAGCTCCGTTTTTCTTACTTCCTTTATAGATCGTTAGCTCCAACAACTGGCTGTCATTGAAGATTGCCGCGGACTGCCCGTGAAATTCCGTCTCCCTTTTCCAATCTGAAACAACCTCCGTATGGCCGGAAAATATTCTGGAAAGCGTAAGATTTCTGAATTTTATCGTAAAACTGTCATATCCTTTGCTGATATTTTCGAAAAAATCTTTATTGATATTTGAGATTATATTTCCGAAATTATCAATGTAAGTAACTTCACCAATGATCATTCCTTCAGATTCATTATAAACCGGTCTTGGGAACATCAGCTGCTTCGAAGTATGAATCTTTCTGCCTATAACTTCAGGGAGCCCGCCATTGGCAAGATGTACTGCAGCAGGAACAAAAATGTCGGTTGATGTAAAGTTGATAACATCATCAAAACGATTGTTCAGTGTCAGTTCATACATCGTTTCAGGCTTAATATCGAAAAATATAAGGCTTAAGAGACCGTTGTCTGCGGCAATAAAATAAGATCCGTCTGCTTTGTAAAGAATATTTTTTCTTGATTTGTTGTAAAAACTGTCTACCGAAAGGATATGAATGCTTCCTTTCGGAAAATATTTATAAGCATTTCTTACAATATACGAAGTCTGTATAAGGTTGAATGCCTGGATGTCGTGGGTTATATCAATAATATTAACCTCAGGGTTTAGAGACAGAATTTTGCCTTTCACAGCGGCAACTCTGTAATCTAAATTTCCGAAATCCGAAGTAAGGGTAATAATTGACATGAGCAATTTCTAGAATAGTGTAGTATTGCAAAGTTATTTAAAATAAAAAGAAAGCCCGAAAGATTGTTGAAAAGAATTTGATATAAATTTGAAAAAAAGCTTTAATTTTAAAATCTAAAAATAAAAATACTGCATGTTTGAATTAACATATGATTTGGAAGATATCGATGCGAAAATCTTCTATGGAGTTAATAACCAATATTTCAACTTAATAAAATCAAGCTTTCCAACCATTAAAATTACAGGAAGAGATCATTTTATCTTTGCCATGGGAAATCAGGAAGCTTTAGATATACTGAAGCAAAAACTTGATGATATTGTGAAATTTATCTCAAAAAACAATTCAATTGGCCTTAAAGACGTTGAAAATATTCTGAATATTAAAGATGAAAATGAAAAACAGTTGATTTTCGATCAGGATATTATTGTAAAAGGTGTCAATGGAAAAGTTATTAAAGCAAAAACAACCAATCTTAAGAAACTCGTAAAGGAAACGGAGAAAAAGGATATGGTTTTTGCCATAGGTCCTGCTGGAACAGGTAAAACATATACCAGTGTAGCTTTGGCGGCAAGAGCTTTAAGAGACAAAGAAGTAAAAAGAATCATCCTGACAAGACCGGCTGTGGAAGCAGGAGAGAGTCTTGGATTCCTGCCTGGTGACCTGAAAGAAAAACTGGATCCGTATTTGCAGCCTCTATACGATGCACTTCGTGATATGATTCCTCATGAGAAGCTGGAAGGCTTTATGGAGAAGAAGGTAATTGAAGTAGCTCCTTTGGCCTTTATGAGAGGGCGTACACTTGATGATGCCTTTGTGATTCTTGATGAAGCTCAGAATACTACCCACGCCCAGATGAAAATGTTTCTTACCAGAATGGGGATGAATGCCAAATTCATCATTACAGGAGATCCGAGCCAGATAGACCTTCCGAAGAACCAGCAATCCGGATTGAAAGAAGCCATGAGAATTTTAAATGGCGTGAAAGAGATTGGATTTGTGCATCTTACAGAAGAAGATGTGGTAAGACACCCGGTGGTAAGAAAGATTATTCTTGCTTACAACGATGAAGAAAAAAGACTGAGAAACGATTAATTTTTTGTTATCAGAAGTTTACATTTAGGTGAAGTTTAAGATACATTCGATCAATCCTAGAAAAAATGGGAATATATTCGTAGAAATTTTAAACTTAACCATGAAAAAACTTTTACCAATTGCATTAATTTCTTTAATAGGAATAAACTTAAATGCCCAAAAAAATACAGTCGGAATCAGAACCGGAGTTGGACGTTCTACTTTGCAGACGGACTATGCCGATTCTGATTTCGATTTTTCATCTAAAGGCATCATCACTGCACATGTTGCTATTTTTCTTGAACATAAATTGAATGAAAATTTTGCTTTACAGACAGAGTTAGGCTTTGCAAGGGCTGGTGGAAGAAATCGCTGGAATTATCAGGTAGATGAATCTCGTAATTATGATATTGTAAATGCTATTTCTCTGGGAAAACTAAACATTCCTTTAATGGCTAAATATTATTTCAATGAAAACTTTAATATTAATGCGGGGGCCAATCTGGCTTTTGTTGTGGCTGCAGAAAGTAAATACAGAACCAATGGCAAAGACGGATTGGAATTGTATACAAACTTATTGAGAGAGGCTGAGGATATTAAGAAAAAAATAAAAACCTTTGAAGTAAATCCTTTCCTGGGAGTAGAATTTCATTTGAGTAAAAAAATATTCATAGACGGCCGTTATATTTTTGGAATATCTGACATTTCAAAAAATAATAATGGAGAAGGTTATAATAAGCTGAAAAGTAGCTCATTTCAGATTGGAATAGGCTTTAAATTTAATAAATTAAGCTTTTAGGTTTATGTTTTAAATATTATATTTCCTTACATCTGCCTCATAAAAAAACAGCACAAATTTTCCTTTTAAAAAAAAAAGACTATTTTTGCCACCGATTTAATTAAAAAAAACTATTAAACATGAAAAAACTTCTACTTATTGCAGCGGTTGCTGTTATGGGGATTTCTGCTAATGCACAAGAATTTCGATTTGGTCCAAAAGCTGGATACTCTTACTCTACAGTTAAATTAAAAGGAGACGGGCAGTCTGAAACATCAGATCCTTTGCATACATTTTATATTGGTGGTATTGCTGAATATAAACTGAGCGATAAATTTGCTATTCAGGGTGAACTTCTATACTCACCGCTTGGGGGTAAAGTAAACGTGGCAGAGGCTGATCCGGATAATCCTACTACATTTTTAAATGTAAAGGCAAAACAGACGTACCATACATTAATGATCCCTTTGTCTGCTAAATATTTCATCACTGAAGGCTTATCTGTTTCTGCAGGGGCAAGCTTTGGGGTAATCCTTTCTGCAAAACAAAAGCTTACAGCTGATTTCGGATTCGGAATTCCAGGATTCGAAATTGATGCGAATGATGAAAGAGATATTAAAGACCAGATGAATACTTTGAATATCGCTCCTTTCCTTGGTGCTGAATATGCATTGGAAAACGGATTGTTCTTTGATGCGAGATACAACCTTGGAGTTTCTAACCTTGCAAAACACGCAGAAGGAAACGAAAAACTAACGAACAGCTTCGTTCAGGTAGGTGTTGGTTTCAAATTCGGAGGAAACTAATTCTGTAAAATTTTATCAGAAATAATTAAAAGACAGGACATTGTTGTCCTGTTTTCTTTGTTTTAAAAGGCTTCATTCTTGTGATTTATTTTTATGATGAAAATAATTAGTATTTTTGCGGGGT
This sequence comes from Chryseobacterium sp. Tr-659, assembly GCF_011752975.1. Classification (GTDB taxonomy): domain Bacteria; phylum Bacteroidota; class Bacteroidia; order Flavobacteriales; family Weeksellaceae; genus Chryseobacterium. The sequence goes on from NZ_VWWP01000002.1 coordinate 395,795, forward strand.
AATTCAAAAGCTACTAAAAAAATGAAAAAACTATTATTACTAGGTGCTTTCGCACTGTTAGGAGGTGCTGCCCAAGCGCAGGAAGGTTTTAAAATTGGTGGGCATATCGGGGTTCCGGTATCTGATGCAAGTGATGTATCTTCGTTTACATTAGGAGTAGATGCTGCTTATATGTGGAATATCGCTAAAGGTCTTGACCTTGGGGTTACAACAGGGTATTCTCATTTTTTCGGAAAGGATCATTTTGATGATTTTGGATTTGTTCCTGTAGCCGTTTCAGGAAAATACAGATTTTCCGGTGCTCCTATTTTCGTAGGATTAGATTTAGGATATGGTATTTCTACAAAAGACGGTGTGGATGGAGGTTTCTATGCACAGCCTAAATTCGGATATCAGATGTCTAAAGGAGAGTTGTACATAGGATACCAGTCTATCAGCAACAAACGCCATCTTCCGGGGTGGGGCAGCTACAGCTGGAATGTAGGAGCTGTTAACATCGGTTATAACTTCTTCCTAAAATAAGAAACAAACAATCGTATATTCTAACTCCGGCCGAAGGCCGGAGTTTTTTATGAGTTTATATCGTATCTATATCTGTATTTTAATATTTTTTTGATATAAGATGTTTTTACAGGCCTAAAAACAATTAAAACAACCTTGGAATATAAACCGTTGTTTAATTTTTAAGAGTTAATAGATTAAATGTTAACATTTTAACAAAATTGATGTGGTGGCTTTAGCGTATTTCAGGGTTTTTAGTGGAAATTTTAAAATTTAAAAAGGTAAACATATTCATCTCTTATTGATAAAAAGTGATTTTTTTATTCATAATATTGTGAAAAACTCAAAGGGTTCTTTTAGATAAAATTTTTTCCTGTAAAATGGTAAAATTTAACAATGATATTAATCACATTAACAAATTTTAATATTAGTGGCCCCCACTGTAAATTTGCCATCAGAAAGTATTAAATTTTTAAAAAATGAAAAAAGTATTATTAGCGGGTGCTGTTGCACTTTTTGGTTTATCAAACGCTCAGATTGCTAAAGGAACTACATATTTATCAGGATCTGTTGGTTATTCTCAAAAAGAAACTAACAACGGAAACCTTAAAAAAGAAAACTTCAACGTATTACCTACAGTTGGATATTTCGTTAACACAAACTTAGCAGTTGGATTAGGTATTGGTTACCAAACTGAAAAAAACACTTCTACAACTACTGCTACTTTAGGTAACACAACTATCGTAAACGAGAGCGTAACTAAAGCTCCTGCTTTTGTTGTTGAGCCATTCGTAAGAAAATATTGGACTTTATCTGAGAAGTTATACATCTTCGGACAGTTAGCAGTGCCAATGCAGTTTGGAAAAACTGAAGTTGAAAGCAGCTCTGTAGCTACAACAGGTAACTCTGTAGTTACAAACTCTACTTCTACTGAAGCTAAATACACTCAAATTGGTGTTACTGTGAAGCCAGGTTTAGATTATTTCTTAAACAAAAACTGGACTATCGAAGCTACTATCGGTGAATTTGGTTACAACAACTTCAAGCCAAAAGATGGTGATGCTACAAACAACTACAACTTCGGATTGAACTTATCTTCTGTAACTTTCGGAGTTAAATATGTATTTGCAAAATAATAAACAAAGCATATAGCAATAAAGCCCTGAGAATTATCTTGGGGCTTTTTTTAGTCTGAAAACTTTTTTTAATATAATAATCATGAAAAAAATCTTATTAACAGGTGCTATTGCACTTTTCGGTCTGTCACAGGCACAGATTGCCAAAGGAACTGCCTATCTTTCAGGACAGGTAGAATACAGCCATACAGAAAGAACCGAAGTAAATAACGGGATGAATACGAATACCGGAATAAAGGAAGATGTTGTAAAAATTATCCCTACAGCCGGTTATTTCGTGGGTACTAACCTCGCCGTAGGATTAGGAGTAGGGTATAAAAGTGCTGTTAACAAATACAAATTAAGCAACCCTGGCTTTGGCGATTTATTGGAGATAAAAGAAACAGATAATGTATTTGTTGTGGCTCCATTCGTAAGAAAATACTGGAGTTTATCTGAAAAACTATACATCTTCGGACAATTACAGGTTCCGTTGGAATTTGGTCAGGAAAAGCTGGATATTAACAATGATGTTCAGGGGGGAGATCCTTTATTATCTCATTCTTTTTCCGGGAAGAATAATTACACAAATATCGGAGTGAATATCAAACCGGGATTAGATTATTTCTTAAATAAAAACTGGTCTATTGAAGCTACTATCGGTGAGTTCGGATACAATACCTACAAAAGAGACCTTGAGGGAGCTAAGAGAACCAATGACTATAAGTTTGGTTTGAATTTATCTTCTGTAACTTTTGGAGTTAAATATGTATTTGCAAAATAATAAATAAAATCAGAGCTTTGAGATATCTTCTCAAGGCTTTTTTTAGTTTGAAAACTAATTTAAATATAATAATCATGAAAAAGATCTTATTAGCATCTGCATTGGCATTATTTGCAGGGCTGAACGCTCAGACAACATTCGGAGTAAAAGCCGGATATGCATTATCAAAACTGAACTCTAATGAAAATGACATTGAATTCGGTGGAATTGAAGGTGGATTAAAATCCAAGTCAGGGTTTTATATCGGAGGTTTGGTTGAACATAAATTTAATAATAAGTTTGCCATTCAGGGAGAGGTAGAATATGCTAATCTTGGAGGAAAAGCAGAAGTTTCGATGCCTGGTATTACCGTAACCGAAAAAATGAATCTTAACAGAATTATAATTCCTGTTTCTGCAAGATATTATGCTACTCCGGAATTAGGGATTTATGCAGGTCCATATGTAAGCTTTAAAACCAATAATAAAGTTAAATTTGAGATGAGCGGTCCTAATGCCATGATGGTAGATCCTTCAGGCATCAGAGAAGGGGAGAGATATGTTGAAAAATTTCTGGATGATTCTTTAAAATCTACAGACTTTGGTTTGTTCTTCGGGGCAGATTATAATGTTTATAAAGGTCTGTTTGTAGATGCACGTTATAGCTTCGGGCTTACAAATATGATCAAAAACCCTGTGGATGGTGAAAAACTGAAAATGAATTTCTTCCAGCTTGGTTTAGGATATAAGTTTAAATAAACGAGTCTTTATATAAAAACAAAACCTCCCAGGGATTCCTGAGAGGTTTTTTATTGAATGATGTTGTCTTATTATTTTCCAAACATTCCGCCCATTCCAGGCATATTTGGCATTTTGCTCATCATCTGCATCATTTGCTTTCCTTGAGGTCCTTGCATCATCTTCATCATCTTACCCATCTGATCAAACTGTTTCATCAGTTGGTTTACATCTTCAATTTTTCTTCCGGCACCCTTTGCAATTCTGTTCTTTCTCTGAGTATTGATAATAGAAGGTCTTCTTCTTTCTTCAGGAGTCATGGAATAGATGATTGCTTCAATATGTTTGAAGGCATCATCACTGATCTCTACATCTTTGATGGCTTTTCCAACTCCCGGGATCATTCCCATTAGGTCCTTCATATTACCCATCTTCTTGATCTGGTTGATCTGCTTAAGGAAATCATCAAAACCAAATTCGTTTTTAGCGATTTTCTTATGAAGTTTTTTAGCTTCTTCTTCATCAAACTGTTCCTGAGCTCTCTCTACCAGGGAAACAACGTCTCCCATCCCTAGAATCCTGTCTGCCATCCTTTCCGGGTAGAAAACATCTAAAGCCTCCATCTTTTCTCCTGTAGAGATAAATTTGATTGGTTTTTCAACAACAGAACGGATCGTTAATGCAGCACCCCCTCTTGTATCACCATCTAACTTGGTTAGAACAACCCCGTCAAAATTCAAAGCATCGTTGAATGCTTTTGCTGTGTTTACAGCATCCTGACCTGTCATAGAGTCTACTACGAAAAGTGTTTCCTGTGGTTTGATGAAGTAATGTACAGATTTGATCTCGTTCATCATCTGCTCATCGATCGCTAAACGACCTGCTGTATCGACGATAACTACATCATGGCCGTTTGATTTGGCAAAATTGATCGCATTTTCAGCAATTGTAGACGGATTAGTAGAACCTTCTTCAGTATAAACAGGAACTTTAATTTGCCCTCCCAATACTTTCAGCTGGTCAATTGCAGCAGGACGATAAACGTCACAAGCTACCAATAAAGGTTTTTTATTTCTTTTTGTCTGTAAATAATTAGCAAGCTTTCCTGAGAAAGTCGTCTTACCGGATCCCTGAAGACCTGCAATAAGGATTACAGTTGGTTTTCCTGAAAGATTGATTCCTTCCTGAGAACCTCCCATCAGATCTACCAATTCATCATGAACAATTTTCGTCATCAACTGTCCCGGAGTAAGGGAAGTAAGTACGTTTTGTCCTAAAGCTTTATCCTGAACTCTTTTAGTAAGATCTTTTGCAACTTTATAGTTAACATCGGCATCCACCAATGCTCTACGAATCTCCTTTACGGTTTCCGCTACGTTGATTTCAGTAATTTTTCCTCTTCCGGAAATATTATGTAATGCCTTGTCTAATTTATCCTGTAAACTATTAAACATATTTATTGTAAATTATAGGTTTGCAAAAATAAGGATTTTTTGGGATATCTAAAGTGTTCGGTACGTAATATTATATATATAAAGAAAAAATGATAAATATCAAATGTTATCATAATCCGATAGAAAAAGTCTATTTTTGCGATCAATTAAAATTTAGAATGAAAATTAATCCCAATATTCTTGTTGTCGTTTTATTCTTCCTGACTTTCCTGGTGCATTTTTCCTTATGGAAATTTGTTTTCCACCTGGATGAAATTACGATCATTAAATTTTATCTTTTTCTAAGTGTTATGTTCATGATGATGATTACTCTTGTCATCTTAATCAATAGAGTAGCACCTCAATTTTTAGGATTATCTGTCATAGGTCTAATTCTTTTGAAATTTGGTTTGATGTACTTAATCAGAAAAAAACTAAACTTTGAAATGATTCCTGGCTATAAATTTCATTTCATTATCCCATATTTTATCCTGACAGCCCTGCTTACATACTATGCAATCGGGCTGATTAACCATGATAAAAAACAGTAAAATTATTTATTGAAACTAGAAAAATTATCATATTTTTGCACAACGAAAAAAACCTATCAATGTTTAAGAAATTCGCAGTTTTATTTTACAGTATTTTTGTATTAAACTTAGTGTCTGCACAGCATGGCGAGGCTACCACTGGTGAGGCTCCTGCTAAAGAGCTTTCAGAGAAAGACAAAGTAACTAAAGAAAACAAAGAGTTCATCGATCATCACTTGTTGGATGCTCATGATTTCACATTGATGGTTGACAAAGAAGGTCATCACATTGGTTTCCCTCTTCCGGTTATTTTTTATGACAACGGATTCCATTCTTTCATGAGTAACAAAGAAGGATTTATGCATGGAGAGCCAACTGAAGTGGATGGAGCTTATTATGTATTGCATCATGAGAAGATCTACAAGACAGATGAGAAGGGGACGATTACTTTAGATAAGAATCATCACCCAACACAAGAAAAAGTTTTAGATCTTTCAATTACGAAAAGTGTTTTGATTATCTTCTTAGTGTCAGTTTTTATGTTTGTGTTGTTTGTTGGAATGGCTAAGTCTTATAAAAAGTCAGTGGTTCCTACTGGTGCAGCTAGATTTCTTGAGCCTTTGGTGATTTTTGTAAGAGATGAAATCGCTATCCCAAACATTGGGCACAAGTATAAAAGATTTATGGGTTATTTATTAACAGTATTCTTCTTTATTCTTTTCCTTAACGTTTTAGGATTAATGCCTTTCGGAATTAACGTTACAGGTAATATTACAATGACATTCTTCCTGGCTATTCTTACTTATCTGATTACAACATTCTCAGCTAATAAAGATTACTGGAAGCACATCTTCTGGATGCCTGGAGTTCCGGTTCCAATGAAGTTTATTATGTTGCCAATTGAATTGTTAGGAACAATCACTAAACCTTTTGCTTTGATGATCAGACTTTTCGCTAACATGACTGCAGGTCACATTGTAGTAATGACTTTGATCGGATCTATCTACATTTTCAAAAATTGGATCGCAGGAGTAGCATTCCCGTTCTTAACGTTGGTGATTTACTTGCTTGAAGTGTTGGTAGCATTCCTACAGGCTTATATCTTTACAATGTTATCAGCTTTATTTATCGGAATGGCGGTAGAAGAGCACGAGCATGAACATCATGCGGCTCACTAATTGAAGAAAATTAAACAAAGTATTTAAAAACAATTTTTTAAAATTATATATTATGGAAATCCCTAGAATTATTGGTGCAGGTCTTATCGTACTTGGTGTAGGTATCGGTCTTGGTAAAATCGGAGCTGCTGCTCTTGAAGCTATCGCTAGACAGCCTGAGCAATCTGGAAAAATCCAAACTGCTATGCTTATTGCAGCTGCACTAGTAGAAGGTGTTGCATTTGCTGCGTTATTCGCATCATAAGCCAAACAAAACAAAAACATTGTTGCAGCGGTTGGCTGCAGCAATGTTAATTTTAAAAAAAGTAATAATTATTTATACATTTATATAATGGAATTAATTCATCAGTTTTCATCAGGATTATTTATTATCCAGTCTGTTATTTTTCTAGCATTATTATTTTTGTTAGGTAAATTCGCTTGGAAACCTATTTTAAAGTCTATCAATGACAGAGAAACATCTATTGTTGACGCTCTTAATCAAGCTAAATTAGCAAGAAAAGAAATGGAAACTTTAAAAGAGGATAACGAAAGAATCATTCGTGAAGCTAAGATCGAAAGAGATGCTATCCTTAAAGAAGCTAGAGAAATTAAAGACAGAATCGTAGGGGAAGCTAAAGATGTTGCTAAAGCTGAAGGAGACAAAATGATCGAAGCTGCTAAGCAAACTATCAATGCTGAGAAAAATGCTGCAATGGCAGACATCAAAACTCAAATTGGTACTTTATCTGTAAACATTGCAGAGTCTATTTTGAAGCAAAAGCTAGACAACAGCGAAGCTCAAAACGAATTAGTTCAAAATTATTTAAACAAATCAAACCTTAACTAAGAATGCTTACATCTAAAGTAGCTAAAAGATACGCACAAGGTTTACTTGACTTCACCAACGAATCAGGTCAAACGGCTACTGTATTTTCTGAAATGAAAGATGTAGTAAAGGTAATGGCTGAATCTAAAGATCTAAATAAGTTCTTCCTTACTCCTTACATCGATTCTAAAAAGAAAATAGAAGTAGCAAACGAAATTTTCAAAGGTTTATCTGTTTCTTCTCAGAACCTGATCAGATTGGTAATTAAGCACGGTCGTGAAAGCCAATTGAAGAATATCGCTCAGGAATTCATCAACAAAGTTGAAGACCTTAGTGGTGTACAAAGAGTAACGCTTACTACGGCAACTCCGCTTTCAAAAGAGAACCTTGATCAGATTTTAAGATCTACCAATCTTGTTAATGCTGATTCAAACTTTGATCTGAAAGTAAATGTAAAACCTGAAATTCTTGGAGGGTATGTTCTAAGAGTAGGTGACCAGCAGGTAGACGCGTCTGTGAAGACAAAATTGAACCAAGTTAAAAAAGATTTCCAATTAAATTAAGAAAAACAACCATACAATGGCAGAAATAAATCCGGCAGAAGTATCTGCGATCTTAAAACAGCAATTGGCCAACTTCGATACTCAATCAAATGTTGAGGAAGTAGGTACAGTTTTAACCATCGGTGATGGTATTGCTCGTGTATACGGGTTAGAAAACGTACAATACGGAGAGTTGGTGAAATTTTCTAGTGATGTAGAAGGTATTGTACTTAACCTTGAAGAAGACAACGTAGGTGTTGCTCTACTTGGAGAAAGTAAATTAGTAAAAGAAGGGGATACAGTAAGAAGAACAAACAGAATCTCTTCTATCAAAGTAGGAGAAGGAATGTTAGGAAGAGTAGTAGATACTCTTGGTAATCCTATCGATGGTAAAGGTCCTATTACAGGAGATTTATACGAAATGCCATTGGAAAGAAAAGCTCCTGGAGTTATTTTCAGACAGCCGGTAACTGAGCCTCTACAATCTGGTATCGTTGCAATTGATGCGATGATTCCTGTAGGAAGAGGTCAGAGAGAGCTTATCATCGGTGACAGACAAACAGGTAAAACTACTGTTGCGATTGATACGATCATCAACCAAAAAGAATTCTTTGATGCTGGTAAACCAGTATATTGTATATATGTTGCTATCGGTCAGAAAGCTTCTACTGTAGCACAAATCGTTAAAACTCTTTCTGATAAGGGAGCTTTAGCTTATACTGTAATCGTTGCGGCTAACGCATCAGATCCGGTTCCTATGCAGGTATATTCTGCAATGGCAGGAGCTTCTATCGGTGAATTCTTCAGAGACACTGGTAGACCGGCACTTATCGTTTATGATGATTTATCTAAACAAGCTGTTGCTTACCGTGAGCTTTCCCTACTATTAAGAAGACCACCGGGCCGTGAAGCTTACCCTGGAGACGTTTTCTATCTTCACTCAAGACTATTGGAAAGAGCTGCAAAAGTAATCGCTGATGATGAAATTGCTAAGCAGATGAATGACTTACCAGAGTCTCTTAAGCCAATCGTAAAAGGTGGTGGTTCATTAACTGCACTTCCAATTATCGAAACTCAGGCTGGTGACGTTTCCGCATATATCCCTACCAACGTAATCTCTATTACAGACGGACAGATCTTCTTGGAGTCTGATCTATTCAACTCAGGGGTTCGTCCTGCAATCAACGTAGGTATCTCTGTATCAAGGGTAGGAGGTAATGCTCAGATCAAATCAATGAAAAAAGTATCTGGTACATTGAAACTTGACCAGGCTCAATATAAAGAATTAGAAGCGTTTGCTAAATTCGGTTCTGACCTTGATGCTTCTACTTTAGCTGTTATCTCTAAAGGAGAAAGAAACGTAGAAATCCTTAAGCAGCCAGTAAATGCACCACTTCCTGTAGAAAGCCAGGTAGCGATTGTATATGCTGGAACAGAAAACTTAATGAGAAACGTTCCTATCAGAAAAATCAAAGAATTCCAACACGAGTATATCGAGTTCCTAAGATCTAAGCACCCAGACACAATGGCTGCTATCAAAGCTGGAAAAATCGATAACGATATTACAGGTGTTCTTAAGCAGGCAGCTAACGATTTAGCTTCTAAATACAACTAAAAAAATTCAATGTTTAAGGTTTAGAATATAGTGTTTTAAACCTTAAACTTCAGACCTTAAACTTTGAACCCAAATTAATGGCAAACTTAAAAGAAATACGAGGCAGAATTACGTCAATTTCATCTACGATGCAGATTACACGTGCTATGAAAATGGTTTCCGCTGCGAAACTTAAAAAAGCACAGGATGCAATCGTAATGTTAAGACCATATTCTGAAAAATTACAGGAGCTTATCCAGAATGTAAATTCTAGCTCAGATCCTGATCAGATTTCTGTATATGCTCAAAAAAGAGAGGTTAAAAGAGTACTTTTCATCGCTGTTACTTCAAACAGAGGTCTTGCGGGAGCTTTTAACTCTTCAATCGTAAAAGAGCTTAATATTCAGTTTCAGAACAATTCTCAGTATGAGATTGAAGTTCTTCCTGTAGGTAAAAAAGTATACGATGCTGTAAGAAGAAACCGTTCAGTATATGCTAATGGAAGTTCTGTTTATGATAATCTGAACTTTGATGCAGTTGCTCATATTATTGAAGGAGTAATGACCAGCTTCACAGAAGGTAAATTTGACGAAGTGTATGTTATTTATAACAAATTCGTTAATGCAGCCACTCAGGAAGTAACTACAGAAAAACTTCTTCCGATCTCAATGCCTGAAAATACAGAGCCACAAGTTGAAACAGATTATATCTTTGAACCGAACAGAGCAGAGATCTTGGATAACTTGATTCCAAAGTCAATCAAAACTCAGGTTTTCAAAGCAATCTTAGATTCAGTAGCATCTGAGCATGGAGCAAGAATGACAGCAATGCACAAAGCAACAGATAACGCTCAGGCTTTAAAGAATGATCTTGTGATCTTCTACAACAAAGCAAGACAGGCTGCAATTACCAATGAAATTTTGGAAATTGTTTCAGGAGCAGAAGCTTTGAAAAATTCGTAAAGAATTATTTTACATATAATAAGAAAGCATCGATATTTTCGATGCTTTTTTTATTCCCGGCAACAGAAAATCGCTAATTATTACTTAAAAAAACACGATTACTCCGAAAATGAACCGGAACATCGAAATATTTTTTTCTTTGAAAAATAGCCTGTTTTATGATGCCATATTTCTCTTCTAAAAATTCCTCTGCTGAAATCATACATCCCGGATTCAGGTTATTTATATTTTGCATATCTTTGTACCTAATAAAATTTATACAACCTCTAAATGGACTCGGACATAGTCAGGCTTTTGCTGGCCTTATTTCTTGTTTTACTCAATGGCTTCTTCGTAGCCGCAGAATTTTCAATTGTTAAAGTTCGTTACTCACAAATCCAGTTAAAAGCCGCAGAAGGCAATTCTATGGCTAAACAGGCAGAACATATCATCAAACATCTGGATGAATATCTTTCCGCTACACAATTAGGAATTACATTAGCATCCCTTGCCCTTGGTTGGGTGGGAGAAAGTGCCCTGCATCATATTGTTGAAAATATTTTCACCTCCCTGAACGTTAATTTAACTCAAACAACAATTACTACTATTTCAGTAGCTACAAGTTTTGTGCTGATTACCATTATGCATATTGTATTTGGTGAGCTTATTCCAAAATCAATCGCAATCAGAAAATCTGAAGCGACAACAATGGCTACTGCCGTTCCGCTGAGAGTTTTCTACACCATCTTCAAACCTTTCATCTGGTTGATGAATTCCATGTCCAACGGTTTTTTAAGACTAATTAAAATCCACCCGGCATCAGAACAGGAAATTCACTCTACGGAAGAGCTTCAGCTTTTGGTAAAACAAAGTGCAGACAGTGGTGAAATTGAGGAAGAAAACTATGAAATCATTAAAAATGCTTTCGATTTTACAGATCATTCAGCCAAGCAGATTATGGTTCCGAGACAAAATATTACTTCCATAGATTTTGAAGAAGATGTGAATGCCATTATCAATAAAATTATGGATAGCGGTTATTCCCGTATTCCTGTATATATTGATTCTATTGATAATGTGATCGGAATTTTCTACACAAAAGAAATTATAAGAGAATTTGTTAAAAGAAAAGGAGATCTGGATCACGAAGACCTTAAAGATTTGATGCGTGATGCCTTTTTTGTTGTGGAAAGCAAAAAAGTTTCAGATTTATTGAAAACGTTCCAGCTTAAAAAACAACATATCGCAATTGTTATCGATGAATTTGGTGGTACTGAAGGTATTATTACCCTGGAAGATATTCTGGAAGAACTTGTAGGAGAAATTCAGGATGAAGAAGATGAAGAAGAAAAAATTGTCGATAAAATAGCAGAAAATATCTATTGGGTACAGGCAACTCAGCCTTTGGATGAAATTAATGAGTTCCTGCCTAAAAAGCTGCCACTTTCAGAAGAAAGCGAATATAATTCATTAGCCGGATTTATCCTTTACGAATTGGAAGAAATTCCGGAAGAAAATCAGGAGTTTGATCTTGAAAATTATCATTTCAAAATTCTGAAAATGAATAATAAAAGTGTGGAACTTGTGGAATTGATCTATCATGAACCCAATTCAATTGATAATTTAGCCGATAAAATCGGAGAAGTTTAAAACTGTCAGAATGAATTTTTATAATAGCATAAAAGATTACGAAAACCCGAAACGTCAGTATGAAGAAGAAGTTCTTGTGCTGGATGATACGGATGATGTCTATAAACTCGTGCTGCACAATGATGATGTTCATACCTTTGATTATGTAATCGATTGTCTGATCGAAATCTGCAAACATACACTGGAACAGGCAGAACAATGCACCATTCTTGTCCATTACAAGGGCAAATGTACTGTAAAAACAGGCTCATTGGATGTTTTGAAGCCTATGCATGAAAAATTACTTTCGCGCGAATTAACGAGCGAAATTGTATAAAATAAAAACCGGACAATTCATTGGCCGGTTTTTTTTATGAAATCCGGAGATGAAAATTCAGTAATAGAGATAAATGACAAAGACTCTTAATTTCCTTATTGATCTTTTAATCTTTAAATCCTTTAATCTTTTAATTTCTCAATACTCTTACATTGTCATATTTTATCTAAAATAGTATATTTGTACCAACTATAAAGAAACAAAAAAAGAATGCTTGTAATAGGAATTGCCGGTGGTACAGGATCCGGCAAAACTACAGTTGTTGACAAGATACTTCAGCAGCTTGATATTGAGGGAATGAATATCCTTTCTCAGGATAATTATTATCACGACAACCAGGGTCTTACATTGACGGAAAGAGAAGCCTTAAACTACGACCATCCGAAGTCCATAGATTTTGATTTACTGATAAAACATGTGAAAGCTTTAAAGAATAATGAGCCGATTGAGCAGCCGATTTACAGCTTTGTTACCCATTCAAGAACAGGAGATCATGTGACTGTAGAACCTAAAAACGTATTGGTAGTAGAAGGAATCCTTGTTCTTACCAATAAGGAGCTGCTAAAGGAATTTGATTTGAAAGTATTTGTTCATGCAGATTCTGATGAAAGATTGATCAGGAGGATCAGAAGAGATACACAGGAAAGAGGAAGAGATCTGGGAGAAGTCTTACACCGTTATCAGACTACCTTAAAACCAATGCATCAGGAATTCATCGAGCCATCTAAAAATGATGCTGATCTTATTATTCCAAATATGAAACAGAATTCCGTAGCGATTGATTTTTTAACTACTGTTATTAAAAATTCGTTGAAAAAACATTAAAAAATGGAAGAAAACAAACTTATCAAAGACATTCAGCCGAAATCTGAAACATTCAAACTTATCCAGAAATATGTTTTGAATAAGTATACCATTACGATCTGTCTGTTTTTGGTATGGATGATTTTCTTCGACAAAACCTCATTTCTTGTAATTAATGAACTGAATGGTGAAATTCATAAGTATGAAGAGCAGCTTGATTATTATAAAAAAGAATACGAGAAAAATGATGCTTTTTATAAAAAACTGATGAACAACAAGTCAGAAAAAGAAAAATATGCAAGAGAAAATTATTTTATGAAAAAACCAAATGAGGAAATCTTCATTCTGGTGGTAGACAGCACAAAAGTCGCCAAGAAATAAATAAAACCAAATAGAATCAGTCAATAGTGAACAACAGCCAATTAACTTTGCCTGTCAGTTTTTTATTCACCAGCGAAGTAAAAAAATCACTATTGGCCATTCATAAACAAAACAAAACTAATGTCAAATACAGATATACTTTCAAACTGGGAAAACCTGGTAAAAAAACAACTTAAAACAGAAGATATTTATCCTGTTCTGGAAAAAGAAAATTTGGAAGGAATAGAGGTGAAGCCTTTTTATACAGAGACTTTTAAACCTCTGGTAAACCTGCCGAGAGTTGAAGAAAGTACCCATTTGGTGGCCAGATATCATGAAAGTCTGGAAGATGAAGTATTTGCATTTATTCTGGATCAGAATGTAGAAAATCTTGATCAGAAAACAATTTTTGTCAATAATAAAGACCTTGCAGGACACATCAGTCCAAAAGAAGAAGATCAGTATTTTTCGCTGATTGATATTTTTAATGAAAAAGAAGGAAGCATTGATGATCAGTTAGCAAAAGAATTACTGGCAAAAGATTTCAAAAGAAACATCTGCGTTGATATTTCATTACATCAGAATGCAGGAGCAGCTATTTACCAGCAGCTGGGAATAGCTCTGGCAAAAACAAAAGAACTGGCAGAAGTATACGGAGCTGAAATTTTAGATAAACTGATTTTCAGAATCGCAATTGGTGGCAGCTACTTCTTTGAAATGGCAAAACTGAGGGCATTTAAAATAGTTTTCAATCAGCTTTCCAAAGAATATGGACTGGATGAAGTTCCGTACATCTTCGCAGAAACTTCACTTAGAAATAAAGCGGTTTCAGACAATGAAAATAACCTGATCCGTTCTACATTAGAGCTGGCTTCCGCAATGATTGGAGGAGCAGACGCTGTTTTTACCAATAACTATCTTGTGGACAGGAGTACCGATAATTCTGAGGAAATTTCTTTCAAACAACAGATCGTATTAGCTTATGAAAGCATCATCAATGTATTTGAAGACGCTTCTAACGGAAGTTATTATGTTGAAGATGTCACACAGCAGATTGCAGAAAAATCTTGGGATTTATTTATTGAAATCGAGGAAGCTGGAGGATATCTTGAACTTTTAAAACAGGGGGTTATTCAGAAAAAGATCTACGAGCACGCTATCAAAGAGCAGCAATGGATTGAAGAAGGTAAAATAAAGCTCATAGGAGTGAATTTATACCCAAAGTTAGACGTTAAAAAGTCAATAACAGATTTGTATAGTGAAAAAGAAATTAAAGCTGTTCGTTGGGCAGAAATGTTTGAATAATAATGAATTAATCCATGAAAAAAAGTTTACTGATTATTCTTTTACTATTTTTCGGGCTGTGTTTTTCACAAACTGAAAAAGATTTACTTGGGAAATGGGTAGGATCAAACGGGAATGGGAAGGTGTATGTTACATTTTATCCGGATGGATATATCTCTTTTAACGTAACAAGTATGCCGGAAAAGGATTTTATTATCCCGGAAGGCCCCCATAAAGGTAAAAAAGCGAAGATTAAATACAAGATAGATTCTTCCGGAACTCCGTTTAAGGTTCAATTGTTCATTTCATTTCATAATGGAAGAGAAATTGAAGAAAGTGAATTCAATAAAGGGCTTATAGAGTTTACCAAGAAAAATGAGATGCTGTTTTATATGGATACAGATAATACAGAACCGGATAAAATAGATCCATCATCACCAGATACAGTATTGTTTGTAAAAGAAAATCAATTATAGACGTTTGTAATGAAAGAAAAACTGATTGATTTATTTGAATATACCCATCATTTCAATGCAGAAATGATTAAAATTATTTCTGAAAACAGAGAACGGGTAGATGATAAAACAATCGCTCTGATCAATCATACGCTCAATGCCCAACAGATCTGGAATGCGCGGATTTTGGGAGAAAAGACATTTGAAGTCTGGCAGATCAATCCATTTGAATCCTTAGAGGAAATTAACCGTCAGAATTTTCTGAAAAGTATTGATATTGTTCAGAATCTTGATCTGGATAAACAGATAGAATATCAGAATTCAAGAGGAACAAAGTTTGAGAACAGTATTTTTGATATGCTTTTTCATGCAGTTAATCACTCTACCTACCACAGAGGGCAAATCAATTCTTTACTTAAACAGAATGGCATAAATCCAGTATTGACGGATTATATTTTTTACAAAAGATAAATTGGATTTAATGATCCGTAAAGTAATAAAAACATACACATCTGTGAAAATTAGTGTCATCTGTGATTAAATTAATAAATAAAGACGTTCAAGACTATATCAATGCAAATCTTCATACAGATCTGCACGCATTACTATTAAAAAAATCACCGTTTCCTGATGTTTCCATACAGGAAATCGTACAACAGATCAAAGGCAGACAGGTTGCAGAGAAAAAATTTCCATTTTTATTAAAAGAAGGTATTATTTTTCCTCCACAGCTTAACCTGGAGCAGGCATCCTCTGAAAAAACAGCCCTATACAAATCCCGAATTTTAAAAGGAAAGAAATTTATTGATCTGACAAGCGGCTTTGGTATTGATGCCTACTATCTTTCTCAAAATTTTGATGATATCACTCTAGTAGAGCAGAATACGGAACTTTTAAAAATCGTAGAACATAACTGGAATAGAGTAGGAAAGAAAGCCAGATTCATCAATCAGAAGTTGGAAGATTTTTTGAATGACAATCAGGAAAATTTTGATACTGTATACCTGGATCCGGCAAGAAGAGATCAGAATAAAAATAAAGTTTTTCTTCTGGAAGATCTGTCTCCGGATATTCTTGACATTCAGGAAAAATTATTGTCAATTTCCAATCAGGTAGTGATAAAACTATCTCCGCTGATTGACCTGAAGTACCTTGTTTCCGTTCTTCCGGCAATTTTCAGGATTGATATTATTGCCGTAAAAAATGATGTGAAAGAAGTGGTTATTTTTCTCTCCAATGAAAATATTGATAAAATTATCTGCAATTGTGTAAACCTTGAAAGCGGAGAATCAGTCTTTAGTTTTCAATTGGGAGAAGAAGAAAATGCAGAATCGGAATATGCAGAACCTGAAAAATTCATTTATATTCCCAATAATTCTATTCTGAAAGCAGGCATTTTTAATTTGATTTCAGAAAAATTCGGATTGAAAAAACTTCACCCCAACAGTCATTTTTATACTTCTGAACAGAAAGTAGAGCATTTTCCGGGCCGTTTCTTTGAAGTAGAAACTGTTGATTCTAAAAGTATTAAAAAGAAGAGCCAGTTCAATCTTATTTCAAAAAATTATCCCTTAAAACCTGAAGGAATCAAGAAAAAGTATGGCTTAAAAGATGGAGGAGATCAATATCTTATTTTTACACAATCCAAAAAAGGGAAAATAATATTAAAATCAGTATAAAAATGTTGCCGAAAAAAGCAGGATTTCTTACTTTTGGGCAATCAAAAATTTAAGCATGAAATCGCTTGCTGTTTGGATCATCAGAATAGATGAAATAGGACGGTTTCATATTACCTTTTAAAAAAAATAATTTTACATATGAAAAAATTAGTTATATGTTTAGCGATTGCAACGGTAGCCGTAAGCTGTAAAAAAGTACCACAAGGAGGAAACAGAGGTACTTTGAAACTGGAAGAAGGTGTAGAAAGATACTCTGATGATGCTCAGGGAGAAGCTCACGGGCATGAAGCCGCTGTTACAGAACACAAGGAAGAAGCTCATGCAAAAACAGAAGCCGCAGCTCCTAAAACAGACAGTACTGCTGCTGCAAAACCTGCTGAAGCAGAAAAAGCTCCAAAAGCTGAACACTAATTAGAAGTACAAAATATACAAATGCCCTGTTCTGCAGGGCATTTTTTTATTAAAAAGATGATAGGCAGCTCGTAATAAAGAAATAAGCATAAGGTTGGGAAAATCCTGCTTTTTTGTTTGTCCCTGCCGGCCATTTTTTTTAATTTTAACAAAATAAAATTTTACAATGCAAGAGACATTAAATTACATTAACGAAAACAAACAGCGTTTCGTGGATGAATTATTTGAGTTATTGAGAATTCCTTCTATTTCAGCAGATCCGGCGTATAAGAATGATGTATTGAAGTGTGCAGACGTATGCGCAGAACATCTTAGAAATGCAGGTGCTGATCAGGTTGAAGTATGCGAAACAAAAGGATATCCTATCGTTTTTGGAGAAAAAATCATGGATAAAAATCTTCCAACAGTATTGGTTTACGGACACTATGATGTTCAGCCGGCAGATCCGTTGGAATTATGGACGAAACCTCCTTTTGAACCTTATATCGAGAAAACTGAACTTCACCCTGAAGGGGCTATTTTTGCAAGAGGTGCCGCTGATGATAAAGGACAGTTCTTTATGCATCTGAAGGCTTTCGAAGCGATGATGAAAACCAATACTCTTCCTTGCAACGTTAAATTTATTTTAGAAGGAGAAGAAGAAGTAGGTTCTGTAAGTCTGGGAGACTGGGTAAATGAAAATAAAGAAAAACTGGCTTGTGACTGTATTCTGATTTCTGATACTCACATTTACAGCAATGAACAGCCAACCGTTACTACAGGACTAAGAGGATTAAGCTATGTAGAAGTAGAAGTGGAAGGTCCAAACAGAGATTTACACTCAGGTCTTTATGGCGGGGCAGTTCCAAACCCTATCCACGTTCTTTCAAGAATGATCGCTAATCTGATTGATGAAGACGGGCACATCACCATTGATGGTTTCTACGATAACGTTGAAATTGTTTCCGATGCGGACAGAGCAGAAATGAATAAGCTGAAAGACAATCCGGAAGAATTTAAAAAATCAATCGGATTAAGCAATATAGAAGGTGAAAAAGGGTATACGACGCTTGAAAGAGCTTCTATTCGTCCTACTTTAGACTGTAACGGAATCTGGGGAGGATACACAGGAGAAGGAGCTAAAACAGTAATCCCTTCAAAAGCATTTGCTAAAATTTCTATGCGTCTGGTTCCTTATCAGACTCCTGAAGAAATTACAGAAAAATTCACTGCATATTTCAAAAAAATTGCTCCGGATACGGTAAAAGTTAAAGTAACTCCTCACCATGGAGGAATGCCTTATGTGTTACAAAGTGATACAAAAGAATTCTTGGCCGCTAAAAAAGCAATGGAAACTGCATTTGGTAAAGAAGTACTGCCTTACAGAAGTGGAGGAAGTATTCCGATTACGGCAATGTTTGAGAAAGTTTTAGGAGCTAAATCAGTATTGATGGGCTTCGGATTGGATTCTGACGCCATCCATTCTCCAAACGAACATTACGGACTATTTAATTTTTATAAGGGAATTGAAAGTATTCCGTTATTTTTTGAAAATTATTCAAAATAATTAAAAGAAAATACAATATGACGAGGCATTTCTGCAAAGAGATGCCTCTTTTTTTGTTGTTTATTGAGCCGTTAATTGTGGTTGAATAAGTGTTTTTAATGGCTTTTCAAAATTAAACTCGCTGATAATTAGTAAGTTATTTTTATTTTTTAACATAATATTTCACTGTTCGAGGAAAGTTTATATTTTTAATACAAAACTTGGTTAACTATGAAAAAATACTACTCAATTGCATGGATTATATGCTCAGCATTTTCCTTTGCACAGCAAACTATTTCCTTTGAAAATAATGAAGGTTTTAATACCGGAAACATTAATGGCCAGGCAGGCTGGATCAGTACACCTACGGGAGGACAGCCTGAAAATGTAGGGAATCAAATGATTAGTGCAGATAAAGCCAGCGATGGAAGCAGATCTCTGAAAATTGTTAAAGAACCTACTTACGGAACGCAGCCCGATCCAATCATTGGTGGTTTTTATAATCTGCCTACACCTCTTGCTTATAACAATTTTTCAGTTTCATTCGATATTAATATGTCTCAGGTCAGCGGTTCTGTTTTTGGATTTCAGGGAGTCAATAACACGAATGATGCTATTGTTGCTAGGATAGATTTTGATAAAACAGGAGTGATCAAAATTATGAATATGGTTTCAGGAATACTGGATCTCGTTTCAATGCCGGAAATCTGGTCTCCGAACATTTGGTATCGTTTTAAAGTAGTGGGAACTGCCAGTGATATAAGATATTACCTCAATAATACATTAATCTATACAGGATCAGCAGCCAGCACTTTAAATATTGACCAGCTGCGCTTTGTGCATAATAATACATTGGGATCAGCTTATATTGATAATATTAAAATTAATACTGAACTGGTAATGGGCGTTAAAGATTCTCAGGAGACTCACAAAATATTGTCTTTATATCCCAATCCGGCAACAGACTTTATCTATATCAATTCTTTGGATAAAATAAAAGGAGTGGAAATTTATGATGCTTCCGGAAAACAAATGAAAACTGAAATGAATGATAATAAAATAAATGTAAAAGGGTTTTTACCAGGCTTTTATTTAATAAATATACAAACCGAAAGAAAAAAAATCACTGAAAAAGTAATAATTAAATAAAGGGATCAATTTCCTTGAAAATCCGTATGATTTTTTAATATTTGGCTTTATATCCGGAAATTTATTTCCGGATATGCTTTTTTATAGATTTAATATCTTTAAATGTTTTTGTTTGTTTTCATAATTATTAAGTGTTTTTTAATGTAAAATATTAACTTGTTTTGGTTTTTTAATTAAAAATATTAAATTTGTTGAAATTAGAAGAAATATTATGAAGAAATTTTACATTTTTGCAATTTCGTTGATTTCAATATCAGCTTTTGCACAGCAGACCATTTCATTTGAAGCAAGCGAGGGATTTATAGCAGGAAACATCAATGGCCAGAAGGGCTGGGTTTCCACAAATGACGGAGGTACCCCACCGGTATTTATTACAAGCCAGGTCGTTTCAAGTGAAGTAGCCAGCCAGGGATCAAATAGTTTTAAAGTAACAACAGATCCTGCTTTTGCCCCACAACAAAGCCCTGTTATGGGTGGTTTTTATTCATTTACTGCTCCCTTAACTTATAACAGCTTTACACAATCGTTTGATGTAAGACTTACACAGAAAAGCTCAACAAGTTCAGATTTTGTTTTTAGAAACGTGAACGATATAGGAACAGGAGGGATTGTAACATATATTGACTTTTCTTATAACGGAAAGATCTTAATTGCTAATGCGGGATCTACCTCATTGGTAGATACAAACCAGACCTGGAATATCAACACCTGGTACAGAGTTAAAATGGTTTCTACTGCTACCGGAATTCAATATTATTTAAATGATACGCTGATCTATACAGGACAGCCTTACAGCAATAATAATATTACAAGAATGGATTTTGTAAATGATAACTATGGAGGTTCTGCCTATATTGATAATATTAAAATCAATAATGAAACAGCACTATCTACAAAAGATGCTGTTAAACATGATGTGAAATTATCAATATATCCAAACCCGGCCACTGACGTCATAAAAATCAGTACTTCCAATAAGATTCAGCATGTTGAAGCATATGATATGGCAGGAAAAAGAGTAAAAGTTACTTTGGATGGAGATAAAGTAGACGTAAGAAACCTTCCATCAGGAGCTTACTTGCTTAATATAGAAACGACGGACAGAAACTTTACAGAAAAATTCATCAAAAAATAATTTCTGATAAATTTTAATATCAGTAAAACGCTCCGATAGGAGCGTTTTTGCTATTTTAGAGAATTAAATTTTTAGAACATATGTCAGAAAATAAAACAGCTTATATTACAGGAGGAACCAAAGGAATAGGTTTTGGAATTGCTAAAATTTTACTGGAAAACGGAATCTCAGTAGCCTTTTCAGGAAGAAAAAGAGATGATGTGATGAGGGCGGAAGAAGAATTAAAACAATACTCAGAAAATGTATTGGGAATTGTTTCCGACGTAAGAAGCCTTGAAAGCGAGCAGGAAGCAATACAATATACAGTGGAAAAGTTTGGAAGGCTTGATTATATTATTGCCAACGCCGGATTAGGTATATTCAAGCCCGTAGATGAACTTACGGCTGATGAGTGGAATGATATGATCGAAACCAACCTGACCGGAGTTTTCTATACCTTAAAAGCCTCTGTAGAAGAACTGAAAAAAACAGAAGGTTATTATATTACGATCTCAAGTCTGGCTGGAGCTAACTTCTTTGAAAACGGTACAGGATACAACGCTTCAAAATTCGGAGTGGTAGGTTTTACACAAGCCGCTATGATAGATTTAAGAAAATACAACATTAAATCTACAGTGATTATGCCGGGTTCTGTAGCTACTCATTTTAACGGGAATATTCCTTCGGAAAAAGACAGTTGGAAAATTCAGCCGGAAGATATGGGTAATCTTGTATTGGATATTTTGAAAATGAATCCACGGGTTTTGCCAAGTAAAATAGAGTTTAGGGCAACAAAACCTTCATAATAATAAAAACATAAAGAGACATATTTGAGAAGCTGATTCAAATAAGAACTATTTTTAAATTCTAAGATATTAATCAATAAATATTTCCATTTCGCGGACAACCTTTTAAAGTTTTCACTGTCTTATGGATAGGAGTGAATTCCTGCTTCATTGAATTATTAACAGAAATCAGTTCCATTCAGGAGTTAAAATCTACCTAACAACTGGTATTGATTTCATTTTTAAACTGAAGTAAGTTTGAACCGAATTAAAAATATTTATATGAAAAATTTTCTATCAACTAAGGCATTTGTGTTGATTTTATTTCAAACACTTAATGCTCAGACGCTGCAAAGTGATAATTTTAATACCTATAACATGGGCAATGTAGGGACTGATATTACAGCAACTACTCCCGGGCAGGGTGGGTTTTATACAGATTTTGCGGGCGGCTCCAATTCAGAAGCTCAAATTGTAAATATAGATGCTGCCCATGGTAAATCCCTCCAGCTTACAGGAAGTGCCACAGCGGCAGGAACAAAGTATATGTGGAAGAATGGGCTGGTAGCAGCATGGGCGGCAAGAACTCCGGGAAATGATATCATTAAATTGGATGTCAATCTGTACACCGGAAGTGCGGCAGGTGGAGTAGGAAGAGGAAATGTTTTGATTTATAACACAACAACTCATAAAACTCTTACGGGTGTAGGGTACAATTATGCAACACAAAAGATTAATGGAGTAGCATACTATACCGATAATATTACAGGGCAAACAGCTAATTTTGGTTTCACTGTGGGTTCAAATACATACCCTCCCAATACATGGGTTGCTGTAAGTTGTACATTTAATAAAACTACAGGCATTGCTTCATGGACGAGTCCAGAAGGTACTTTTAGTCCCAGTATTACCGACCTGACACCTGCCGCAATAGGAGAAGACCCTTTTGAAATGGATTTTGTGTCATCAGTAGGTGCAGGAAATACGGTAGCTCATATCACTTCCTTTGACGATTATGTACTTACGGCTACCAATACTGCAGTATTGAAAACCCAAGAGGCTGCATTGGAAGACAATAAGATACTGGTCTACCCGAACCCTGCAACAGATTTTATTACAATACAATCTAAATCAGCAGTAACTAAAGCAGATATTTTTGATAAGACAGGAAGAAAGATAAATACTGAAATGAACAACAATAAAATCAATATCGGGAATCTTACCCCCGGAATTTACATGATCAGCATTGAAACTAAGGGAAACAAATTTTCTGAAAAATTCATTAAAAAATAATCTTAATCATAGTTTTAATTACACGAAAACGCTCTATTATAGGGCGTTTTGTTAATTTTAATGCTCTGAATAACAAATCAATATATATTATGCATGCATAATATATTTTTTGCTTATATTAGCAAAAATTAATTCAAACAAAATCTCTTCAGAAATCATCATAGTTGATGCATTAAAGGGGAAAAATAAAATAGTACACATGAAACCGAAAGGTTATAATGGCCAAATAAAAAATTAAGAACAACATATGAAAATATTAGTTTGCATTAGTAGTGTTCCGGATACTACTTCCAAAATTAACTTTACAGCAGATAAATCTGCTTTCGACAAAAACGGAATCCAGTGGGTAATCAATCCGTTAGACGAATTTGCGTTGACAAAAGCGGTTAAGCTTCAGGAATCTCAGGGAGCAACTGTAACAGTAATCAACGTAGGAGATGCTGCTACAGAACCTGTAATCAGAAAGGCTTTGGCAATTGGTGCTAACGATGCTGTAAGAGTAAATCTTGATCCTAAAGACAGCTATTCTACCGCAAAAGAAATTGCAGCTGTAGCTCAGAATGGAGGATATGACCTTATCCTTTGCGGAAAAGAATCTATCGATTATAACGGAGGTTCTGTTCCAGGAATGGTAGCTCAGTTATTGAACCAGCCTTTCGTAAACGCTTCAGTAGGATTAGACGTAAACGGAAGCGAAGCTACTGCAGTGAGAGAAATTGAAGGAGGAAAAGAAACTATTTCTGTAAAATTACCCGCAGTAATTGCAGGTCAGAAAGGATTGGTAGATGAAAAAGATCTTATCATCCCGAATATGAGAGGAATTATGTCTGCAAGAACAAAACCATTGCAGGTAGTAGAGCCTGCTTCATCAGAAGTAAAAGTTCAGGGAGTATCTTATGACAGCGTACCACCTAGAGCTGCTGTGAAGATGGTTTCTCCAGATAATCTTGATGAATTGGTAAGATTACTTCACGAAGAAGCAAAAGTAATCTAATTATTGATTCTTTAAATTTTCAATCTTTTAATTTTTAAATTTAAAAAAATGGCAGTATTCGTATACGCAGAAAATATAAACGGAGTTTACAAAAAGGCAGCTTTCGAAGCAGTTTCTTACGCTAAAGCTATTGCTGATAAAGCAGGAGATACCGTTACGGCAATCTCTGTAAACCCAACAGATTCTTCAGATTTATTATACAAATATGGAGCATCAAATGTAATCAACATCAAAGACGAAGGTCTTAAAAATTTCTCAGCAAAAGCATTCGCACAGGCTGTAAATGAAGTGGCAGATGGGAACATTATCGTTTTTCCTCATACTACTGACGCTTCTTCCGTAGCTCCGATGTTGGCAATCATGAAGAACTATTCTTTGATTACTAACGCTTTGGAAGCTCCTGAAAGCCTTTCTCCTTTCCAGGTGAAAAGAAGAGCATTCTCAGGAAAAGGCTTCATGCATGCAAAAGCTGAAGGAAACGGAGTAATCGTTACCGTTTCTCAAAATGCTTTCGGTGTTAAAGAAAATGCAGTATCAGGTTCAGAAGAAGTTAAAAACTTATCTGTAGCTAACGAGGATACTAAAGTAATTTCTCACGAGCAGAGTTCAGGTAAATTAGACCTTAAAGAAGCTGAAATTGTTGTTTCTGCAGGTAGAGGAATGAAAGGACCTGAAAACTGGGGAATGATCGAAGATTTAGCAAACGTTTTAGGAGCTGCTACAGCATGTTCTAAGCCTGTTTCTGACATCGGATGGAGACCTCACACAGAGCACGTAGGGCAAACGGGTAAAGCAATTTCACCCAATCTTTATATCGCTGTAGGTATTTCCGGAGCAATCCAGCACCTTGCAGGAGTTAACTCTTCAAAAACTATCGTAGTAATCAACAGTGATCCTGAAGCACCGTTCTTCAAGTCTGCAGATTATGGAGTAGTAGGAGATGCGTTCCAGATTATTCCTGCACTAACAGAGAAAATCAAAGCAATAAAAGGATAAAAAAAGTGAATTGGCAATCGTCAATTCGCTTTGCTCGTCAATTTTTAAATTCACTTGCGAAGCAAAATTGACAACGACGTTAATTCATAATTCACATAGTAAAAGCTCGGCTTTCCGGGCTTTTATTTTTGCGTAAAAAAGTGAAATCACAATAAAAAATTAATCTATATTTGTAGCTATGGATTATAAACAGCTAATTATTCGCGGAATATCGTACAGCCAGACCCAGTCAGGGGCGTACGCATTGTTACTGGAGCATGAAGAAACACACATAAAATTACCTGTTGTTATAGGAAATTTCGAAGCTCAGTCAATCTCTCTCGGGCTAGAGAAAGACATTCATCCACCGCGTCCTCTTACTCATGATTTATTTACAAAATTTATAGTTTCTGCCAATTATGAGTTAGTTTCCGTTATTATCTATCAGATTGTAGACGGAGTATTCTTTTCAAATATCAACTTTAAAAATAAAGTAACAGAAGAAGAACTGATCCTTGATGCCAGAACTTCCGATGCTGTGGCAATGGCCGTAAGATTCGATGCACCTATTTTTACCACACAACAGGTTCTGAATGAAGCCGGAATTTTATTGGAACTGGAAGACGTTTCAAAAGAAGAACAGACTTTTTCAGAAACCGTACAGAACGAAGACAACTTAAAATCTCTTTCCATGGAGGAGCTTCAGAAATTGTTGGATGAAGCTGTTAAAGAAGAAGACTATGATACCGCCCTTGAAATTCAGGAAGAAATCAAGAGGAGGAAAAAGAAAATTGACTAAAGAGATACTTTTTATATAAACTATGAATTTAAAATTACGACTGACCATCCTCAGTTTTCTCCAGTTTTTTGTTTGGGGAGCCTGGCTGATTACGATGGCTAACTTCTGGTTTGGCACAAAACATTGGGACGGAACTCAGTTTGGAGCTGTGTTCGGAACCATGGGAATTGCTTCCATCTTCATGCCAACCATTACCGGAATTATTGCTGACCGCTGGATCAATGCGGAACGTATATTTTCAGTATTACACATTCTGTATGGGGTTATTCTTTTCATATTACCTCATTCTGCAGATCCCAATTCTTTCTTTTCAGTAATGCTTGTAGCAATGTGTTTCTACATGCCTACTATCGCACTTGCTAACTCAATCTCTTATACAATCCTGAAAAATAACAATCTGGATGTAGTAAAAGACTTTCCACCCATTCGTGTATGGGGTACCATTGGCTTTATTGTTGCCATGTGGATCACAAATCTTAGTGGAAACAAGGATACAGAAGGGCAATTTTATATTGGAGGTGCGGTAGCCATTTTCTTAGGTATTTATGCACTTACATTACCAAAATGCCCTCCGCAAAAGCTGATTGATAAAAACTCACCATTATCCGAACAATTAGGATTGAATGCTTTCAAACTTTTCGGAAATTATAAAATGGCATTGTTCTTTTTATTTTCAATGCTTTTGGGAGCAGCACTTCAGCTTACCAATGCATATGGGGATGTTTTCTTAAGTGAATTTGCGCATTTCCCTAAATATGCTGACTCATTTGTCGTAAAAAGATCTACGATCATTATGTCGATTTCTCAGGTTTCTGAAACCCTGTTTATTTTAGCGATTCCTTTCTTCCTGAAGAAATTTGGAATTAAAAAAGTAATGTTGATATCAATGCTGGCATGGGTTTTAAGATTCGGGTTCTTTGCTTTTGGTGTTCCGGACGGATTTGGACTTTCATTAATCATTCTTTCATGTATTGTATACGGAATGGCTTTCGATTTCTTTAATATCTCAGGATCTCTTTTCGTAGAAACTACTACCGATAAAAAGATACGTTCTTCAGCTCAGGGTTTATTTATGATGATGACCAATGGTTTTGGAGCTGTTTTTGGAAGTTATATCGCGGGATGGGCAATTGATAAATTCTTTACCCACAAATTTACAACCGCTTCAGATTTATCTATCTATTTACAAACAACACCGGATAATCCTACTTTCCTGGAGATTCTGAAAAAAAGTTTCAATGCTGTTGTTAATTCAGACGGAACCCTTTCCTCTGTGGTAATGGTAAAAGACTGGCAGCAGATATGGCTTTCTTTCGCAATCTATGCGCTCGTATTGGCGATATTCTTCGGACTATTGTTTAAACACAAACATAACCCGGAAGATGTTTCATCAGTAAAACATTAATTTTAACGAACATTTATTAAAATATTAAATTGCATTTTTCAAAAAAATGCAATTTTTTTTTATTTTCAGGCAACCTTTTGCAAAAGATATCGTCTTATAGTTAGAAATTAATACATGAAGAATCTTGAACAGAATTTTTTACTGGCTAAAAAGCAAGACCGTAAAGGGCAAAAAGCTCTGTATGAAATGTTTTCGCCTAAAATGCTGGCCATTGCAAATTCTTATGTAAATAATCTTCATGACGCAGAAGATATTCTTCTGGGAGCATTTATGAAATGTTTTACAAAACTGAACGAATGCAGAGACTGGAAAAGCTTCCCGTTCTGGCTCAGGAAAATTATTGTGAATGATTCCATTACCTTCATCAGGAAAAATAAGAATATTCTATATGCTGATGTAGAAATTGCAGATGAATATAGTGAAAATGATGATGAATACCCGGAAGAAATAAATATTGAAGAAGTATTTTCCAAAATGCCGGTAGGATATAGACTGATTTTCAATTTATATGTCTTTGAAGAAAAAAAACATAGTGAAATTGCCGAAGTCCTTAACATTTCCGAAGGAACAAGTAAAAGCCAGCTGAGTAAAGCAAAAAAATGGCTTGCTGAATTTTTAAAAGCAAAAGAAAATGAAACAAAACATACTGAAACAATTAAAATCTGATTACGAGAAGCTTGAAATAAAGCCTTCTGCAGATCTTTGGAACAGAATTGATCAAATGGAGCAAGAAGATGAAAAAGTGCCCGTAATGATCCCTAAAAGATCATTCCAATGGTGGAAATATGCCGCTGTACTGGTTCTGTTATTTTCAGTGGGAGCATTGCTTTACTTCAATCAGGAAAAACCAGCAGGTAAAATTGATCTGATTACTAATACAAAGCCTATAGGCCATCATATTCAAACGAAAACCCATGATATAGATATAGAAAGTACTCAAATAAATCCTGTAGCAGAAAACGAAATGCCAAAGGAAAAAGAAGAGAAGAGGAATGCCACGAAAGTTATAAACAATACTGAAACCCATCAACCCGAAGTCCTTTTTGAAAATGGAAGTATGGTTCTGAATAAAGACGAGAAAATTATAGTTTCCAATAGCGAGATCAAAGCTCCGGTACTGGATGGAAATATCAATCCGATTTTAGATAAAACCTCACTTACAGAACAAAAAAAAGCTGAATACATACATGCTGACGAATTGCTTCAGGGAAGAGAATTTCAAAAGAAAAGGGAAGAGCACAGAACAGATGTCAGAAAGTTCGGATCATTGGATATAACGAAGATCAAGATAAAAGGGCCAAGTTCACTCAAAATTTTTGGAGTAACGGTGTATTCGGATTCATTGGAAAGCAAATAAACAATCATTTTTTATCACAAAAAACTGCCCCGAAATACAGGGACGGGGCTAAGATATTGTCTAAAAATTAATAAATAATATGAGAGCGAAATTAACATTAATTGCAGCTGTAATGGCTTTTGGCTATAGCTTTGCCCAGGAGTCTGATAATGGGCTGGGAATCTATTCCAAAAAAATTGACAGTATTGTAATTGCTGAAAAAAGCAGAATGAATAAAGAGCTGGATCAGATTGATAAGAAATTCAGGGAAAATAAATTGACAGCTGACGAAAAACAGAAACAGCGTACAGAAGTAGCCTCAAGATATGAGCAGATCATTAATGAAAAAATAGATGCTCAAAAGCAGGATCTTGAGATGGCTACCAAAGAACTTGTTAAAGATGCGGTATTTAAATCAAATGATACGATAAAAGATGGTAAAGATCAATTTTGGCTGGGACTGAACGGACTGAATTTGAGATTTAATGAGCGACAGAAGAGTAATAATCCGAAAAATTATCTGGAAACCTTTGAAATCTCAGGAAGTACAGCAGGAGCGGGGCTTACCGGAAAAGATGAGCCCTTTAAGTTTTACAATAAAAATTCTGATGTAAAAAATACCATTATCAATTCCTGGCAGCTTACTTTTTGGTACGGAAATCAGATTGGAAGCTATACCAGCCCGCTTTTCTACCGTTTCGGTCTTGGGGTAAGGTCTGATCAGTTTACTCCAAAGTACGGGCAGGCCTTTAAGCAGGATCAAAACTACCTGTTTGTCAGTGATTTTGACCGTGGAAATCTAAAGAAAAGTATTTTGTATAATACCTATGTCACAATTCCAATGGATCTTAAGTTTGTTTTAAACCCAAAATATAAAGAATATGGAGGTGTTAAATATCTGGATAACCGAAAAGAACAATTGTGCATTATTATGGGGATTTATGGTGGTATTAAGGTAGGAAGTGTTAATTATTCCAAGTATTCCACTGAAAATTCTAGCAGAATTGTAGAAAGAGAGAAAGTGATGCATGGAGTGAATGATTTTATTTTCGGAGGAAAATTTGGAATCAGTTATTACGGCTTTAATCTCTTCATTCAGAAAGATTTCACCCCATCCTTTAATAACGGTGCTTTACTGAAGAAAAAATATGGACTTCAGATAGGCATAGAAGTAGCAAGTCTTAATTTTTAATTAAATAATAAATTGATCATTTTATTGGTTATTAGATAAATTTATATGGTTTTTTTTGAGACTAACAAGTGTTTGTATAAGGAAAACCGCAATTTAAAACACACTATTTAAAAGTGTGTTTTTTTTTGTATTTTGGCACTTTAGTAAATATGAAAAATATTCAGTTATTAGGATTACTGCTGGTGGTTGTAGGCAGTTTTTTGCCTTTAGTTCATGTTCCTGTAATCGGGAACTGGAATTATTGGAAGCTAGATCATTACCTGGCAATTACCTGTTGGATTTTTGCTGCATGTGCTGTTTTTGGGATTGTAAATAACAATGCGAAAATGGTGAGGTTTTTTGGGGTTCTTCTTATTCTTTTATTTGCATTTACCCTTGCTGCTGTAAAAATGCAGTCTTTACAATATTTTAGTTTTTTACCTTTCAGATCGTGGCAGGAAGCTTTTGCAGGAGTGGTAAAATTAAAATGGGGCTGGGGGGTAGAATTCTTAGGAGCCATTCTGATGATTATTGCAGGAGGAAATAATAACTTAAATAAACGAAAACAGCTATGAAAATGAGTTTCCTGAAAATATTTTCAGCAGGGATATTGTTGATGACAGCTACACAGGCTAAATCCCAAAAGACAGAATCACAAAAACCGGATAACCCTGCTAAATGTGCCAATATAAAAGAAGGAAAATTTTTAAGGGCCAACTATCCGGAAGCTATATGGTATATGACTGTTAAAGATAATGTTCAGACCGAATATTTCAATAATGGAAAAGATTATATAAAGTCTACTTTGGTTTTTGTAGACGATTGCAATTACAAAGCTATTGTTATGGAGAAGTCTGATAAGAATGATCCGGCTCAGATAGGAGATGTTTTCAATAATAAAATAGTTGCTACTCAGGATAACCTTTTGAAGATCAATATGAAAATTGAAGGATCTCAGTTTGATGTAGTCTATGTAAAAGTAAAATAAATTTAATTATATAAATGAGGCATTTGCTTCATTTGAGCTAAAAATAAAAATTATATACATGAAAGAAGTATTCATCGTTTCCGCAGTAAGAACACCTATGGGGAGTTTTATGGGAAGTTTGTCAACGGTTCCGGCTACAAAACTGGGAGCTACTGCAGTAAAAGGAGCATTAGATAAAATTGGTCTTGATCCTAACCAGGTTCAGGAGATTTATATGGGAAATGTTCTGCAGGCTGGAGAAGGTCAGGCACCGGCTCGTCAGGTAGCATTAGGAGCAGGTCTTTCAATTAATACACCTTCCACTACAGTAAATAAAGTTTGTGCTTCAGGAATGAAAGCAGTAACAATGGCTGCTCAGGCAATCAAAGCTGGTGATGCAGAAGTAATTGTTGCAGGAGGTATGGAAAACATGTCTTCAGTTCCTCATTACTATAATGCAAGAGTAGCTACAAAATTAGGAGACATCAAAATGCTTGACGGTATGGTACTTGACGGTCTTACAGACGTTTACAATAAAGTACATATGGGAGTATGTGCAGAGAAATGTGCAGTAGACTATAATATCACCAGAGAAGATCAGGATAATTTTGCTATTGAATCTTATAAAAGATCAGCAAAAGCATGGAGTGAAGGGAAATTCAACGATGAAATCGTACCGGTTTCTATTCCTCAGAGAAAAGGAGAACCCGTAATTTTTGCTGAAGATGAAGAATACAAAGCTGTAAACTTTGACAGAATTACAACACTTCCTACCGTATTCAAAAAAGAAGAAGGAACAGTAACAGCAGCCAACGCTTCCACATTGAACGACGGAGCATCTGCATTGATCCTTGTTTCCAAAGAAAAAATGGAAGAACTGGGACTAAAACCTTTGGCAAAAATCGTTTCTTATGCTGATGCAGCCCAGGAGCCTGAAAACTTCACAACCGCACCGGCTAAAGCATTACCTATTGCTCTTAAAAAAGCAGGATTAGAGATTTCTGATATTGATTTCTTCGAATTCAACGAGGCATTCTCTGTTGTAGGATTAGCCAACAATAAAATCTTAGGATTAGATGCTGCTAAAGTAAACGTAAACGGAGGAGCGGTAGCATTAGGACACCCGCTGGGAAGCTCAGGCTCAAGAATTATTGTTACATTAATCAATGTATTGAAGCAAAACAATGCAAAATACGGTGCTGCAGCGATCTGTAATGGTGGTGGCGGCGCTTCTGCTATTGTGATTGAAAACTTATAATTGACGTATACAGCCACATTTTGTGGTTTCAGATATAAAAATCGGGGTCTTTAGACCCCGATTTTTTGGTTATAAAATAAAACGATACCGTCTTCCAGCCGTACCTTCAGGTTGATGATATAAAATTTCCCGCCAGATAACCCTCCCAGATAGCTTATAAACAGGAATGGAGGAGTTTCAGACCGTAAAATAGATATTATCCAGCCTTTAGAAAGTATAAGATAACGGGAAAGCTTTGCTGAATTAACAATCATTAATTAACAATTATTAATTCAAAATAAAATTAAAAACCACCGAATATTCAGTAGTTTTTCTATTTTTGTGCTACTAATATTTATTTGAAATGTCTGAAACTGAGAATCGACAGCCTAAAAACATAAAGAATAATCCTAAGATTATGAAAGCCTGGGCTGTATATGACTGGGCAAATTCCGTTTATTCACTGGTCATTACCTCTACTATTTTCCCTATTTATTACTCTATCCTTACCACAGCTTACGAAAAGAAAGAATATGTGGCAGAAACAAAATCATGGATTGATGTTCCGGTAAGGCATATGATTAAAATTTTTGGTGAAGAATACCAGCCGGATGCCGTGTACGGATATTCATTAACAATATCGTTCTTTATCGTAGTATTATTATCTCCGTTCTTATCTTCTTTGGCAGATACAATCGGGAATAAGAAATCATTCCTGCAGTTTTTCTGTTACCTGGGAGCAACATCATGTATGGGATTAGCCATGTTCACAGGAATGCATAACGTATTTCTGGGGCTTCTTTTCAGTATTACGGCCAGTGTAGGGTTCTGGGGAAGTTTGGTGTTCTACAACTCTTTCCTTCCAGATATTGCAACGCCGGACAGGCAGGATGCACTTTCCGCAAAAGGATATGTTTACGGATATATTGGTTCTGTAGTATTGGTGGTAATCTGTCTGGTACTGATTCAGGTTTTTGCTAAAGGAGCGGCACAGCAGCTTTTATTTACAAGAATCAGTTTCCTGCTAACCGGAGCATGGTGGTTCGGTTTCTCTCAATATACATTCAAGCATCTTCCGCAATTCGGTGATGTGAAAGATAAACTTCCGAAGGATCTTGTATTGCTAAACTATAAGAACATCTTCAAGAAACACGAAGAACAGGGAGGATTCTTCGAAGTATTAAAAGACAACCTAAGTTTCTATAAAGACATCGCAAAAGAAAGTTTCCATGAACTGTTCAAGGTAGGAGGAGAGCTTTTCAAAGACAGAAATCTGAAGTTCTTTTTATCCAGCTTTTTCTTTTACAGTGTGGGAATGCAAACGATATTCCTTATGGCAACCTTATTCGGGAAAAGTGAGATCAATCTTGCTCAGGATAAGTTAATAGGAACCCTGTTGGTAATTCAGATTGAAGCAATTATCGGGGCAGTTATCTTCTCCAGGTTGTCTAAAAGAATCGGAAACAGAAACGTTATTTCAATTGCAATTATATTATGGATTGTAGCTTGTATATGGGCTTTCTTCCTGAATAAGGAAAACCCGACAGTAGAATATCAGTTCTACGGAGTGGCTGCGGTTGTTGGATTAGTAATGGGAGGACTTCAGGCGATGTCCAGATCTACCTATTCAAAGCTGCTTCCAGAAGACTCTATGGAAAATACAACATTCTTTAGCTTCTATGATGTTTTAGAGAAAATAGCGATTATCATCGGAACGTTTATCTTTGCTACGCTGATTGAGCATTTCAATAATATGCGTATTGCAGCCTTATCCATGACCTTGTTTTTTGGAGCAGGATTAGTTTTAATCCGATTCCTGAAGGTCAAAATGCGAACCGACAGAGAAACTTTATAAAAAATTAAAAGACGTTATTTTTAACGTCTTTTTTTTATTTTCATGAATAAAAAACATTCATTTTGGTATTTAATTGAATTTATTTATATAGTTTCAATAAATGATAGAATGTAGTAATAATTTTTCACTATGTTTTGATTTTTTTTGTTTATTTGTAATAAACCACAAAATTATTAAAAACATGAAAAATTTTCTACTAATTTGCTTTTTACAATGTTGTGTTATTGGTTTTTCTCAGAAATTAAAACCGGTTGCACAAAAAGTTTCGGAATATCATAATGGGAAAACGGAACTTAAAAGCTATAATTTATTTGAGATCAATAAAGATGCAGATAAATTAGCTGAATACAAAAAGGCTGCAACAGATATTACTGTGATGTCTCTGAAGTCTTCAGAACTGAAAAAATTAATAAGAGAAAAACCTGATTTTCTGGAAATATCTTTTCCCTTTGACGGAGGCAGACAGATCACGGTTGAAATGTACAGACATCAGATTTTAACCAATGATTTTAAAGTAGTCACAGACAAAGGTAAAGTAGTAGACTATACACCGGGAGTTTATTATCAGGGAATTGTAAAAGGAGATAATACATCTATTGCTGCTTTCAGCTTTTTTAATAATGATGTTGTAGGAGTTGCTTCTACACTTGAATTAGGAAATATAGTACTTGGAAAAGCTAAAAATTCTGAAGATTTTGTCAACTATTCAGATTCAAAATTAACAGGTGCTAATCCATTTGCCTGTGAGGTAGACGGATTGAAAGAAAACCAGACTCAGAGACCTGTTTTTAATCCTAACAATACTAACAGTAAAAAAACGGATAATTGCGTAAGAATATACTATGAAGCAGGTTTCGGGCCTTATACCCAAAACGGAAGCAATACCACAACTACAACCAATTGGGTGACTGCAATGCATAATAATGTTACAACATTATATGCCAATGAGAATGTTAATGTGGCCTTAAGTGAAGTTTTTGTCTGGACAACTACTGATCCTTATTCAGGCTCACCAAGTGCAATTCTAAACCAGTTTAGAACTACCAGAACTAGTTTTAATGGTGATGTGGCACAATTATTAAGAAATCCTGCTACAACAAGTATTGCATATGTTAATTCATTATGTACCGATTATAGATATTCTTATTGTGGGATGAATTTAAACTACCAAAATGTACCCACTTATTCCTGGAATATAGAAGTTATGACCCATGAACTTGGGCATAATTTAGGTTCACCACATACGCATTCTTGTTTCTGGAATGGAAACAATACAGCTATTGATGGTTGCGGTCCTGCCTCAGGAAATAACGAAGGATGTACAGCTGCCCTTCCCCCTGCAGGCGGCGGAACGATTATGAGTTACTGCCATTTGGTAAGCAGTGTAGGTATTAATTTTGCAAATGGTTTTGGTGCGCAGCCAGGAACATTGATCAAAAATACAGTAGATTCAAAAGGATGTCTTGGTACCAATTGTACAGCATCATGTCCTACATCCATTACAAACTTTAAGGTTAACAATATCACTCAAACCTCTGCAAATGCAGATTTTACAGATACCTCTTCAACAGCATGGAAGTATAAATTAACTACTGCTAATGGAACTGCAATATCTTCAGGAAATACAAGCACTCCGTCTTTTAATTTTACAAACCTTCAGCCAGCCACTTATTATAGATTAAATGTGGGAACAGATTGTAGCGGACCTAATGCATTCCAGCTATCACAACTGTTCTTAACTGATGGAGTCTGGTGTGATGGAGTTCAGTTTCTAGACACTGGCGGATCAACCGGTCAATATGGAGATAATGAAGAACTTGTAAAGACATTTTATCCTGCTTCCGGCTCCTCTATGACAATGACATTTACCTCATTTGATCTTGAACAAGGCTACGATTTTATGTATGTGTATAATGGTCCTTCTACGGCTTCACCACTATTCGCCAATGGAAATAATCTGAGCGGAAGTACGGTTCCCGGCCCATTTACATCAACTGATCCTTCCGGAGCGATAACAGTAAGGTTTGTTTCAGATGGAGCAGTTACAGGGAATGGATGGAATGTGAATTTCTCCTGCAATGTTTTAGCAGTTGAAGATATCAATACCAAAAATAACTCAATAGATATTTATCCGAATCCTGCCAAAAATATGATTATCCTCTCTTCAAAAGAAAAGCTGAAAGGGTATAAAATTTACGACGAAGCCGGAAGACTGATAATTTCTGATTCTTCTTTAAAAGGAAACAAAAAAGAAATAAATCTTTCCTCAATTCATACAGGAAATTATGTAATTACAGTAGAAACAGAGAAGCAGACTATCAATAAAAAGCTGATCAAAGAATAATTTTAAAGAGTTTATTATAAAAAGCCTGATATTCTCAGGCTTTTTTCTTATATTTCATAGGAAAATTTCGGCCTGAGTTTTGCTTATATTCAGCGGAATAATTTTAACTTTGCAAAAAAGATTTATTGTCAATATGACCAACCCTTTATTTTATGCAAAAATAATCCTGTTTGGAGAATATGGAATGATTGAAGATTCCCAGGGGCTTGTAGTACCTTACAGCTTCTATAAAGGAACTTTGAAATTTTCAGATCTGAGTTCGGAATTTGAACTTAATTCCAACAGGCATCTGCAGAAATACTCAGACTTTCTTACAGCTCTTGATCTTTCCGATGATTTCAAATTGGATATTCAAAGCTTCAAAAAAGATATTTCAAACGGACTTTTCTTTGATTCTAATATTCCTCAGGGATATGGAGTAGGAAGTTCTGGAGCTCTGGTTGCAGCTATTTTTGAAAAATATTCAATCAGCAAACTAAATCCGGAGAACATCTCAAAAGATAATCTCAAAAAATTAAAAGCAGTTTTCGGAGAAATGGAAAGCTATTTCCATGGTAAAAGTTCAGGAATGGACCCTTTGATCTGTTATATGAACCTTCCGATTCTTATCGAAAATAAAGAAAACTTAGACAGGGTAGCTATTCCGGAAGGCGAAGAAGGAAAAGGAGCTATTTTCCTTATTGATTCAGGAATGACAGGCGAAACAGGACCGATGATTCAGATTTTCTTTGAAAAAATGAAAGCCGAAGGTTTCCGTAAAACCCTGAAAGAAGAGTTTATTCGTTACAATAACGCATGTATAGAAGCTTTCCTTAAAAAAGACATGAATCCTTTCTTCAGAAACCTTAAAAAGCTTTCCCACTGGGCTTATGAAAATTTCCGCCCGATGATCCCGGAAAGTATTTTTAATATCTGGAAAAAGGGACTGGATTCTAATGCTTATTATCTGAAACTCTGCGGAAGTGGCGGGGGCGGTTATATCTTAGGTTTTACCAAAGATTATGAAAAAGCAGAAAAAATGCTTGACGGCTTCCAGAAAGAGGTGATTTACAGATTTTAAACAGATTGGAATGAATTCTGAAAAAGAAACTTTCCAATCTAAAAATTATTTTACAAAATCTCTATTTTACAGATTTTCACAGTTCGTGGGCTTTCTGCTTGGGGCCCGTTTTTTTGTAGCAGCTCTGCTGACATTTGCGCTCTATGTTTCCACATTTTTCCTCTTTAATCAGGATGAATCTTTCAGAAATTTTGTGTTCGATTTCAAAGTTCACGGTATTATTTTCTGTACAGTTCTTACCATTCTTGCAGGAGGTATTATCAATCAGTTCTACGACCTGGAAAAAGACCATATTGTAAAACCTTTCAGAACGAGGGTGCAAAGCTTCATTAAACAGAAATATTTTTTATATGCTTATCTGGCGCTCACTGTAATTTCTTTGGGAGTAGCATGGATGATTTCTCATAATGTTTTTGCCTTTTTTGTAATATACCAGTTCTTTATGTGGTTTTACAGTCATAAATTGAGCAGGATACTCATTTTGAACAACCTCACGTTTGTAAGTCTTACATTATATCCATTCTTCGGAATGATGGTATACTACGAAACCTTTTCCAAGAAGGTATTCCTGATGGCCGTTTTTCTTTTTCTCATTTTACTTTGTATTGATATTGTAAAAGATACCCTTACTAAAAGTGTAGATAAAGCGTTTGGATATATCACTATTCCTAACTATTTTAAGAGCAGGAATACAAAAATTATCCTGATTTCTCTGCTAATGATTACTATGATTGTATCTATGAAAATCATTACGAAAACCGGTATTTCAGGATTTATGGCTTATTATTTTGCAGGAGGGTTGTTTATTATGATTTTCTGCATATATCTTTTCCTGAATTCTTCCCGTAAAAGTAATTTCTTTACGCTGAATCTATTACGATTTTGGGTTTTCGTAGGGATTATTGCCATGCTTTTAAATGGAATAGAGCATAAATTATAAAAAAAATCTTTAAATAAACTGAGGTTATTATTACCTTTGCGTAACTAAATTTAATAAATAGGAATGCCCATTTTTAATGATACTAAAATTGCATTTGCAGACAAGTCTGATGCACAATTGAGAAAGGCTTACTGGATGTTTAAAATGATTGAACAGCCTGCTCTTACAAGCCTTGGAACATCTATCCTGAATTTTACTGTACACAACAACTTTCCTTTTGTTACAGGAATTGTAAAAAATACCTTATTTGAACAATTCTGCGGGGGTGAAACCCGTGAAGAAAGTATGAAGGTGGTAAAACAGCTTTTCAAAAGAGGAGTAGGAAGTATTTTCGATTACTCCATTGAGGGTAAAGAAGATGAGGAAACTTTCGATGCCGTTTGTAAAGAAATTAAGGATATTGTAAGGTTCTCGGTTGGTAATCCGGCTATTCCTTTTATTGTGTTCAAACCTACCGCTTTTGGAAGAATTGACCTTTATGAAGCTGTTGTGAAAGGAGCTGAACTTACAACAAGCCAGAAAGAAGAATGGGAAAGAGTAGTAAGAAGATTTGATGAGGTATGCAGCCTTTGCCATGAAAACGATAAAAAAGTAATGGTTGATGCTGAAGAAACCTGGATGCAGGATGCGGCAGACCACCTTTGTGAAGAGATGATGGAGAAATATAACCAGGAAAAGCCAATTGTTTGGAATACTATCCAGATGTACAGAACCGGAAGACTGGAATATATGGAAGCTCATCTTCAGAGAGCCAGAGAGAAAAGTTATTTCATCGGATATAAAATTGTTCGCGGCGCTTATATGGAGAAAGAGAGAGCCAGAGCCGCAGAAAAAGGATATGCGGATCCTATTCAGCCTAGCAAAGACGCTTCAGATAAGAATTATAATGCGGGGATTGATTTTGTAATGAACCATTTAGACAGAGTTTCTGCATTCTTCGGTACCCATAATGAGATATCCTCCGAGTTGATCATGGATAAAATGAAAGGAAAATCTTTAGAAAATGACAATCCACATGTTTATTTCGGGCAGCTTTATGGAATGAGTGATAATATTACCTTCTATTTGTCCGATAAAGGCTATAATGTGGCTAAATACCTTCCATATGGGCCTGTAAAAGATGTAGTGCCATACCTTACGAGAAGAGCCCAGGAAAATACTTCTGTAGCTGGCCAGACCGGAAGAGAATTAGGATTGATCAAGAAAGAATTAGAAAGAAGAAAAAAATAGTAAAATACTGTTATAAAATAAACAAAAACCCGCAGCTCATGCGGGTTTTTTTATTTGAGTTAATTCAATGAAAATCAACGTATATATTGTTTATCTTCACAGGTTTAAATTCACATTCTGGAATTGATAATAATTCATATAATTAAATATTGCATTAATTATATGTTAAAATAATATTGTTTTTATTGTTGATTTGATTTTAAATTTTTATATTTGATAAAACTATAAAAACTAATGTATGAAAATATTTTCCCCCCATTACGATTCTGTAATGTAGAATACCTTCCGCTTCAATCATGATATCCATTATAAATCCAGACCCGTCTGAATTTTAAAAATAAAATAAAGCAATAGCTTTAGTTTTCTTCTTCAAATATTTTTTAACCTGGCCATTTTCTTTGGTCAGGTTTTTTAATTTTTTAAATAAAAGATTCCGGCCTATTATCTGATTTTATGGCTCAAAACTTTCGAATTTTCCATTTTCATAAAACAAAACAATACGTTTTATTTTATCAGTCTGATTACCAAGCGCTTGTATTATGGATTGATCATTAGAATTTCCTAATTGCTGAGAATCTGATATTTTTTCCGGAGCTTTACTTTGGGACGATATAACCGATTCTCCAAGACTTGTTTGAGGAACCTCCGTATCATTTTCATCAGTTCCGAACTCCTCATCGTTATTCATCATGGTAAACAGATCGGGCAGAGGAGTAGGCTTTACTTTCTCCTCTTCATCAGGTTCATTTAAAATTTCTGTTTCGGGTAATTGGGATTTCAGCATCTCGCCTTCACCTGTTACCAGCCAGTCCCAGAGAAGTTCAGGAAAGCGTGATTTTATTTTTATGATAAACTCAAGAGAGGGTTTGTTTCTTCCTGAAGTAATATGCGAAATAGAGGAGCGCTGTACGTCAATCTCATCAGCAAACTCAGAAGGAGTAAGATTCGAATACTCTATAATTTTGGAAATTCTTTCATTTAAACTCATAAAAATAAGCCTTTAATTATTTTACAAATGTAACTCTTATAATTTACAAATGCAAAATACAAATGTAAATAAATGAAAATTTCATCAGTATACATTTGTAACATAATTATAATTTATTTTAAATCAGAATATTAGAACTAAATTACATATGTATCTTATAATTGAATCTATTAAATACCATCTGCATTCATAAGGGATAGAATTACATTTATAACCACTTATTTTGCTTAAAAACTAATTTAATATTGTAAAATATTGCTCTTTTATAAATTATTTTTACTGCTAAACCTCCTTGAATTGTTAATTTACATTAGTAATCTCAGTAAATCTCTATTTTAGAGAGTAAAAGACCTCAAAGAAGCATTTAATACCATGAATAAGCTATTTAGTTGGATATACAATGGTAAATTACCGATGTAAATACCTTTTTATATGCCCTTTTAAGCTTCATAAACTCTAATTAACGAGATATATTATTTCAAATAAGCAACTATTTTATTTGTGCTCCCAAACATGTCAAAAAAAATTTGGTTGGAGCAAAATTTCCGTAAGAATTTTGATAGTAAAGACTTTTTACATTTGTATTTAATGATAAGAAACGGGGTTTTCCACAATTTATATGTTTAATAAAATAATCATTAAATGCCCTAAAACAGCTTTTTTGTGACTTCAAGTATTATTATAAATATTATTTAGATAAATATCATAACTAATTGATTTGTATATTACTAAATAGTACTAATTAAATTATTCGCAATCCACAATTTTATCCACAGACAAATTGTCTTCAAGTCTTGTTTAACCAAATTACAAATGTTAATGTTTTTTTTAAGTTCAAAACTATGCTTTTTAAATTTTGTAAATTTGAGTTTAATGAAGATGTCAAATGTAAATTCGCGTATTTTACACTTATTTACAAATGTTAATTTAAGTTTTTGGTCAAAAATGGCTAAATTTGAGCTTTGTAAACTATTTCCAACAATGAATTTTGAACAGATTTATTCTCCAACCCCCGATTTCTCTCATCGTTATATTTCCCCTGAAAAATTGTTTTCTTATCTACAGACAAATCTCAGCGATTATATTCAGGAGATCGGAAAATCATATTTAGATAAACCGATTTATCAGTTAAGTATCGGAACAGGAAACATTCATATATTGGCATGGTCACAAATGCACGGAAACGAATCCAATGCTACCCATGCGATGCTAGACCTTTTAGTAAGTCTTGATAAGGCTCCGGAAATGAAAGAAGATTTATTCAGTAAAATCAAATTGGATTTTATCTTCATGCTGAATCCGGACGGATCTGAAAAATGGACCAGGCTGAATGCTGCTGATATCGATCTGAACAGAGATTTCCATAACGAAGCCAGTAAAGAGATCAAATTTCTGAAAAAGGCTGCTGCTTCAAAAAAGTATGATTACGCATTAAATCTCCATGAGCAGAGAACGATTTTTACAACCGACGGTATCCATCCTGCTACACTTTCGTTTCTTGCCCCATCAGAAAATGTGGAACGAACTGTTACAGAAAATAGAAAAAGATGCATGGCAGTAATCGGAAGGGTTTATAATCATCTGAAGGAAATAATTCCGGATCAGATTGGAAGATATTCCGAC
This sequence comes from Chryseobacterium sp. Tr-659, assembly GCF_011752975.1. Taxonomy (GTDB): domain Bacteria; phylum Bacteroidota; class Bacteroidia; order Flavobacteriales; family Weeksellaceae; genus Chryseobacterium. The sequence continues at coordinate 437,686 of NZ_VWWP01000002.1, forward strand.
GAATTTTATCCGACTTCTACAGGAGATAATTTTATTAAAGCAGGAATGCCTACCATCTTATTTGAAGGAGGACATTTTGTTAATGATTACACAAGAAAAGGAACCAGAAAATATTATACGATTGCGCTTTATTATGCATTGAAGGCAATCAGTGAACTGAATTCTGATATTACAGGTTGGGAAACCTATCTTGAAATCCCGGAAAACAAAGAAACGCACTATGATATTATTTACAGAAATGTAAAGCTGAATACTGAGCATGAATGTATTCTGGATATCGCTGTTCAATATAGGGAAATAAAAGAGGAGGGAAAAGATGAAATCTCTTTTATTCCTTTTGTTATGGAAGCAGGTGAGGTGAAGAAGAAAAAAGGCTGGCTGGAAATTGACTGTACAGGAAAGAAATTTATTTCTGCTACCAGATATCCAAAACTGGATTCAGTGGTAGACTTTAAAATAGAAGATTAAAAAAACCGGCAATCCAAAGGATTGCCGGTTTTTTATTATTTTCCTGTTTTTCATATCTGAAATTTAGATTAACTTAATTTCAGATAATCAAATATAGATTTAGTTTACAACCCTGATTCCGTTAGCTACAAATCTCACTTCTTCTTTAGGCTGGGTAATAGCATCAATTTCAGCCTGAGGTTTTTTTGCATCCTCCGCATAGTGCTTTTGCTCATTTACAGAAGTTACTTTTCTTTCTGCTGCACCTTCCAAGACTACATTTTTTCCTTTCAGAGCAGTAGGTACAAAGAAGGCATAATCTTTCATTTTTACAAAAAACTTAGAATTATCTTCAGTCTGAATTGTAAGCCAGCATCCTTTTTTATCGCAGACATCCGTTACTTTCCCTTTAACAGCTACGTTTTCAATTTTCTTATTGTCTTTTTTAAGCTGTTTGTTAAGCTTATCTACGGTAATTGCTTTTGATTCAATAGACGGAGAAACGCTTCCTCCATAAGTATCTCCTACTAAAGCATTCCCGGCAGGTGGTCCCATCTCTTGCGCATATGCCAAAGTGGAAACACTTACAGCAGCGGCAAATAATATAGCTTTGAATTTCATTTTTAATAATTTTCCCAAAAATACTAATTAAAATTGAATGATAAAGGAATAAAAAATGATAAAAAACAGGTGATTTAATGAATTTTAAGCAAAATTGAAAATAAAAGGCAGATTTGTTTATATTTGACGCCTATACTTGACTATGCAAAAAAAACTGAAACTATGGGACGCCATCATGCTGGTGATGGGTTCTATGATTGGAAGTGGGATCTTTATTGTAAGTGCTGATATGATGCGAAATCTGGGCTCAGGTTTCTGGCTGATTGTGGTATGGGTGATTACAGGTGTAATGACTGTAGCAGCCGCCATAAGCTATGGAGAGCTTTCAGCTTTGTTCCCGAAAGCCGGTGGACAATACACCTATCTGAAAGAAATTTTCGGAAAAAGAATGGGATTTCTTTACGGATGGGGACTGTTTACAGTCATACAAACCGGAACCATTGCTGCAGTAGCGATGGCTTTTGGAAAGTTTACAGCTTATCTTATTCCATCACTCAATGATGCTGCGCCTATTTTTCAAAGTGGAGAATTTAAAATTACATGGATACAGATTCTGGCGATCGCAGTTATTCTATTGCTTACTTATATCAATACCAGAGGAGTGGAAAGCGGAAAGATTCTTCAGAATATCTTTACAGGGTCTAAAATCATAGCTTTATTAGGACTCATTGCCGCAGGCTTTATATTGGTAGATCTTTCTCATTTATCTGAAAACTTCAGTTGGGGAACAGAGTCATTTAATAACCTTAAAAAAGATCTGAGCGGTAATTTTCTTAAAGAAGGCTGGGAGCCTATCGGAGGAATGACTTTACTGGGCGGTATTGCAGCAGCAATGGTAGGATCTGTTTTCAGTTCTGTAGCTTGGGAAAGCGTTACTTTCGTTTCAGGGGAGATTGAAAATCCGAAGAAAAATGTTGTGAAATCAATGATTTATGGTACTTCTGCCGTAATGATTCTTTATATAGCGGTAAACTTTGTATACTTGAATGCTCTGGACAGGGATTCAATTGCGTTTGCAACCAATGACAGGGTAGCAGTAGCTGCTTCACAGAATATTTTTGGAAGCGCAGGAACTATTATTATTGCATTGCTGGTGATGATTTCCACATTCGGATGTGATAACGGATTAATTTTGGCAGGGGCAAGAGTTTTCCAGACTATGGCAAAAGACGGAATGTTTTTCAAGTCAGCAGTAAAGAACAATAAAAATGAAGTTCCCGAAAATGCTTTATGGATGCAGGGAGCATGGGCTTCTATTCTTTGTCTGAGTGGCCAGTATGGAAACCTGTTGGATATGATATCATTTGTCATTGTTCTGTTTTATATGATTACAGTGTTTGGAGTTATTTATTTGAGAATAAAACAACCCGCTTTGGAAAGGCCATATAAGACCTGGCTTTATCCGGTAACACCTATTATTTATCTGGCAATAGGAGCGTGTTTCTGCATTTTACTTTTAATTTATAAACAGCAATACACGTGGCCGGGCTTCCTGCTGGTTCTTTTGGGGCTTCCGGTATACTATTTCATCAACCGTAAAAATGCGGACCGGTAAAGTTTAAATAAAAAATATAATTAGATAATAGATTAAGGGCTTTCAATTCAGATTGGAAGCCCTTCTTTTTGAATAATATTTTGATGGAATTTGATAATTATTTAGTGAAAATGTGTATTTTGGTATTTCGTTTTTTAAACGGGACCATGAAGTAAAAAAACAATAAGTTATGGATACACCAAATTACAGAATGCCTTTCGTACCGTCTACTTTAATGACCGAAGGCGGCAGTATCGATACCTGCGATATGGGAGAAAGTATAGCCCACAATATTATGCTGCTGATCACCACCAAAAAAGGGGAGAACAGATATGATGAAAACTACGGAAACGATGTTTGGAACCTGGAATTCGATAACGGAGTCACAAGTGCCATCTGGGAAAGTGTTTTCATTAAAAGTCTTCGAAGACAGATCCAGGAATATGAACCAAGGATTGTACAGCCACAGATCGATGCCCACATACAATTTGTAGAACACAGCTACGACACCAAAGAGCACACAGAAATTAAAAAGAAAGTAAGAATTGCCATCAATGCAAAAATGGAAGAAACAGGAGAACGCTTCAGTTTTTCAACAGAACTGTTTCTAAGTCCTATGTCTATTGATTAATATTTTTAACACCAAAGAAAAATCATGAATTTAGATCAGAATATTTATTCCAAAGAATCTGTAAAAGCGAGAATGCTTCAGAATGCCACTAAAGTATGGGGACTGAAAAGCCCGCAGTCTTTAGATCCCTTTGTGAAATTGCTAATAGACGCATTCAGTACAGAAGTTTTTAAAGCGAATAATGAAATACAGACGGTAAATGCCCGTATATTGGAAAAACTGGCAAAACTTCTTACACCGTCTATTTATACCCACCCGATTCCTGCGCACTCCGTTGCTTTTACACAGCCTTATGAGTCTTCCGAAATTTTATTGGAACACACGGAATTTTTCTTCCGTAAGCAAATGACATCTACAGTGAAATCGGAGTCAGACAAACAGCTGAACATTCCTTTTACACCGGTAGGAAATGTAAGGATCAACAAAGTTCATACTTCAATTATGTTTGTAGGAAATACCTGTTATAGTATTGATGACAGATTTAATAAAATCCCAATTGCCCGATTCCAAGGAAGACCGGAAGATTACAGGAGAATTACAATAGGAGTGGATGTAAGCAAATACATCAGTGAGAATTTTCCTAAATACCTGAGCGTATTTTGTTCCAATCCAGCTTTTGAGCACCTGGATTTCGTATATAAACTATTGCCATATATCACGGTTTCCAGTAATGGGAATCCTCTTTTTGTGAGAGAAGGGTTAAGCTATCTTTCCGAAAACCAGATAGATGGATATGAGCAGATGTTCAAAGAGCAATCTATCAAAAACAAAGTGATTGAAGATATTAAAAGTATCTATCGTCATAAATTTATTGAAGTAACAGGAATTTCTAATAGTTTATTCTCTGAGCCCGGACAACTTCCGCAAAACCTGGATTTTTTAGCAGGAAAAGAAGAGATTATTAGGTTTATAGAGAATAAAAAATATCTATGGCTTACTTTCGAATTCCCACCTCAGTTTTCTTCCGAAATTCTTGATAACTTTTCTTTTGTATTAAATGCTTTTCCGGTATATAACAGAGGCTGGAAGAAAACAGAGTACAGCCTGGATATTATGGGAAATAATATCCCTCTGGTAACAGATGAAGGAGAACATTTTCTGTATGTAGATGAGGTTCAGGATGGTGACGGAAGAAAATATACTGAAATTCCTTTCACACCTGCCGATGACCTTAAAAAAGGATTGTATACGGTAAGAAAAGGAGGAATGGAGCGTTTTACTAATAGAAATGCAGTAGATATGATCGCCAATGTTCTGGAGCTGACAAGAGATGAAATTGCAGCATTTTCCCTTTTAAACAGGGATAACGTGAAAGGTGTTCTCAGCGAAATGTCTGATAAAATGAAATCGATGGTACAAAAAGTGAACAATGCTAAAAGAAGTATCAAACAGGAACTGAATTATGTTATTATGGAGCCCGTAGAAAAGACAGACCATACTTATGCTGCTTTCTGGGTAACTCATTGTACACTGGCGAATCATATGCGTCCAGGAACAGAACTTTCCAATCAGTTGAAATCCCAAACCGTTGTGTTGTTAACAGAAACATTGGGTGGTGCAGAAGAGCAGAAAGGAACAGACAGTATTCAGGCTTACAAATATGCTCTTACGACAAGAGATAAGATCATTTCTCTTGAAGACGTTAAGAACTACTGCCGTATGATTCTAAAAGATGAGCTAAGAGAAGTAAGAGTAAGAAGAGGAACAATGATCAGCAATAAACCTAAAGAAGGATTTGTAAGAACTGTTGAGGTAGAAATCATTCCACAGAATTATTCTTTCTACGGAAGAGCGTACTGGGAAAATATGGCCAATATTCTCAGAAATCAGATCATCGCAAAAGCTATTGATGGTATTGAATATCTTGTGAAAATAAGCAATGAAGATATCGAATTTCAGGATATGTAAACTTCTTTAAAACAATATTGATTTAAAATATAAAATGCCGTAATTAATACGGCATTTTTAATATTCAATATATTCAAAAGATCCACAGAACCTTCAAAATCTACGTGATTTATAATATTGAGTCTAATTGAAGGAAGTCTCGTTTATTAAAAAGAAGGCTGTCCATTGGCTTTTGCCTGAACAATCTGTCGCTGTACAAAACTTTTACTGAAAATCTTCGTGAATTTATCCAACTTTTCTCCCTTTTATAATGAAAAAAATTCCATAAAATTCCGTAATTTTGCACGTTGTGATTTTCAGGCAAAATCATCCCAAATTATGAGCAAATCAACAGAATATATAGAAGTTTACGGAGCACGTGAACACAATCTAAAAAATATTAATGTTAAAATTCCACGCAATGAACTGGTCGTGATTACCGGTCTTTCAGGAAGTGGAAAATCCTCACTGGCTTTTGATACAATTTTTGCAGAAGGCCAGCGCCGTTATATTGAAACATTCTCTGCATATGCACGCCAGTTCCTTGGTGGTCTGGAACGTCCTGATGTAGATAAAATTGAAGGACTGTCTCCTGTTATTGCCATTGAGCAGAAAACAACCAATAAAAACCCGCGATCTACCGTTGGTACCGTTACTGAACTGTATGACTTCCTGCGTCTTTTGTATGCAAGGGTTTCGGATGCATACTCTTTATCTACCGGACAGAAACTGGTAAGCTATACCGAAGATCAGATCCTGGAAACCATCAAAGAGAACTATAAAAAAGAAAAGATCATGTTATTAGCCCCTGTGGTACGTTCCAGAAAAGGACATTACCATGAACTTTTTGTACAGATGGCGAAAAAAGGCTACGGACAGGCAAGAATAGACGGTGAATTGCAGGATATTGAATATGATTTAAAACTTGATCGTTATAAAACCCACGATATTGATATTGTGATTGATCGTTGGATCATTGGAGAAAGCGCTTCAGAAGGAAGAATGGAAAAATCACTGCGGACTGCGATGGAAATGGGGGAAGGAATTATCGGAATTCAGAAGCTGGGAAGTACAGACATTGAATATTTTTCAAAAAACCTTATGGATGCGGAAACCGGTCACTCGTTAGCATTGCCGGAACCCAATACATTTTCATTCAACTCTCCGAAAGGAAGCTGCCCGAACTGTAAAGGACTGGGAACTATCAAGAAGATCAACACGGATTATTTTATAGACAATCCAAAACTATCGATCAACCAGGGAGGGTTGCTGCCGTTGGAAGACATCAAGTCAAACAAATGGATTCTTTCACAAATCAAAAATATTCTGGAGATCTTCGGATTGGGATTAACTACACCAATGCAGGATATTCCGGAAGAAGCATTAGAGTATATCTACAACGGATGCCATAAAGAATTCAATAAAGATCTTAAATACGCTGGAATCACTAAAAAGATAAAGATCAGTTTTGATGGTCTGATTGCTTTCATGGAGGAAATAATCGATGAAAGAGAATCTTATGAAGCGATTTTACTGGAAAGACACTTTACAACAGAAGAAACCTGCCCGGAATGTCACGGAACCCGTCTTCAGCCTTCAAGTTTAAGCTTTAAAATTGACGGAAAGAATATTGCTGAGGTTAATGGTTTAAGTCTGGCTGATTTAAAAGACTGGTTAGCCGATGTTAAAGATAAATTCTCAGAAAAAAACAAAATTATAGCCCACGAGATCTTAAAAGAAATTGAAACGAGACTTCAGTTTTTATTAGATGTTGGTTTAGATTATTTAAGTCTGAGCAGGAGTTCAAAAACCCTTTCCGGAGGAGAATCACAGAGGATTCGTCTCGCAACGCAGATCGGTTCTCAGCTGGTCAATGTATTGTATATCCTTGATGAACCGAGTATTGGACTTCACCAGAGAGATAATGAAAGACTGATTCATTCCCTGAAAAACCTGAGAGATATCGGAAATTCTGTTCTGGTTGTGGAACATGATAAAGACATGATTCTGGAAGCCGATGAGGTACTGGACATTGGTCCGAGAGCAGGAAAATTCGGTGGAGAGATCCTTTGGCAAGGGAAACCGAAAGACCTGTTGAAAGCAGATACCATCACTGCTCAATACATCAATGGAAAAAGAAAAATTGCAATTCCTGAAGAAAGAAGAGGGGGAAGCGGTAAAAATATTGTTTTAAAAGGAGCTACAGGAAACAATCTTAAAAATGTAACCCTGGATATTCCCCTTGGAAAACTGGTAGTAGTAACCGGAATTTCAGGAAGTGGAAAATCTTCACTGATCAACGGAACATTATATCCGATTCTTAACAAACACTTCTACAGAGCGGTTCAGGAACCTTTACCTTATAAAAAGATTGAAGGGCTGGATAATATCGATAAAATTGTAGATGTAGACCAGACACCAATCGGAAGAACACCACGTTCAAATCCCGCTACCTATACCGGAATGTTTACCGATATCAGAAACCTTTTTGCAGAATTGCCGGAAAGTAAAATCCGTGGATATAAGCCGGGAAGATTCTCTTTCAACGTAAAAGGGGGAAGATGTGAAACCTGTCAGGGTGGAGGATTGAAAGTGATCGAAATGAATTTCCTTCCCGATGTATATGTACATTGCGAAACCTGTAACGGAAAACGCTTCAACAGGGAAACGCTGGAAGTTCGTTACAAAGGAAAATCAATCTCAGATGTTCTGGATATGACCATTGATGAAGCGGTAGAGTTTTTCCAGCCGATTCCTAAGATTTTTGCAAAAGTAAAAACCCTGCAGGATGTAGGATTGGGATATATTACCTTGGGACAGCAATCAACAACCCTTTCAGGAGGTGAAGCACAGCGTATCAAGTTAGCAACCGAATTGGCAAAAAGACAAACCGGAAACACCCTTTATATCCTTGATGAACCCACTACAGGATTGCATTTTGAAGACGTAAAAATTCTGATGGATGCCATCAATCAGTTAGTAGAACTTGGAAACTCGTTCATTATCATTGAGCACAATATGGATGTGATCAAATTAGCCGACCATATTATTGATGTTGGACCGGAAGGAGGAAAGTATGGCGGACAGATCGTAGCACAGGGTACTCCTGAGGAAATTGTGAAGTCGAAGAAAAGTTTGACGGGGAAGTTTTTGAAGAGGGAACTGGAGTAAAACTACATAAAATATATTACGGAAAACCACAATGAAAATTGTGGTTTTTTTATTTACTTTTGGTGAAACTAGTAACAATGGAAAAACCTAGAGCGATAAGAAATTTTGAAATTTTAAACAATATCGAATTAAGTGAAACGACTGGAGGTGTTTTTAGAACTTATTTACCAAATCAGATAAAAAATGTTTATAAGCTTAATCAAGATAGACAAGTTATTGCATTAAACATTTGTAATAATACATTTAAAAAGATTGAGGGAATATTTTTATTTGATTCCTTGGAAGAGCTTTACATAAATGGAAATCAATTAGAAAATTTATTTTTTTTAGAATTATTACCTAAATTAAGAATTTTAAATACTTCTGATAATTTGATTAATGATAGTATGACGAGTGTTTATCTTAACAATCTTGAGGAGCTTTATATCTCAAATAATATTCTAAGCGAATTTCCAACATCACAAAATTTCCCCAAACTAAGGTTACTTTATTTAAACAAGAATAACATTAATAAAATTTTAACTAAAGATATATTTACAAATTTAGAAATTTTAAATCTGGATGATAATAAAATTGAGAAGATTGAAAACATGGAATTTTTTCCAAAGCTTGTAGATTTATCTTGTATCAATAATAATATAAAAAGAATTGAGAATTTAGATGTACTAAAATTAGAAGAACTTAATTTATCAGGAAATGAAATTAAAAAAATAGAAAATTTAGAAAGTCAGATAAAATTAAAATCTTTGTCACTATATAACAATTCAATTGAAAAAATCCAAAATTTAAAAAATCCTACATTGGATTTTTTAAACTTATCTAATAATAAGATTGAAGTAATAGAAAATTTGGAAAATTTAGTGAATCTAAGAGTCCTTTTTTTGTGGTTAAATAAAATTAATAAAATTCAAGGATTGGATAAATTAATTAATCTTATCAATCTTAATTTATGGAGTAATAATATAAATGAGATAGAAGGCTTAAATGAGCTTAAAAATTTAAATACTTTAGATGTTGGAGCCAATAACTTAACTAAAATAGATAAAATAGATAATTTAAAGAAATTAAAAGATTTGGATATAGCATCCAATAAAATTAGTAGGATTGAACAAATTTCACACTTGATAAGTTTGTTAACCTTAAATATTTCAAACAATTTAATTGAAGACTTAAAGGACTGTGAAGAACTTTTAAATACTAATCTAAAAAACCTTAAAATACAATCTAATCCTTTTTTAGAAAAAAAGAATATACTTTTAAATAAAAATGAAAACCATTTAGATACGATTAAAAATGAACTAGAAAAGTTAGAAAAAAGCAAAGAGCCAATAAAATTACCCGTGAAAGTAATGTTATTAGGAAACCACGCTTCAGGAAAATCAACATTTTTAGACTATTTTTTAAATGATAAGATTGAAAATAAAAATGAGAGTACACATATTTTAAAAATTATTAATTACCCTAAAAATTATAAAAGAAGGATATCTAAACTTCCAAGTGCAATATTTTATGACTTTGGTGGTCAAGATTATTATCACGGTGTGTATAAGGCGTTTTTAACATTGGATACCATTAATTTACTTTTCTGGCAAAATAAAACAGATAATATTACAAAAGAAATTGATTCCAAAAAATTAAATATTATAAACTTTAATAAGCAATACTGGTTACATCAAATAGAATTTGCTAATTCACAGAGAAAAAAATATCTTAAGGACAATACTGAAGAAGTCAATTATGTAATACAAACCCATTCAGATATATCTTCACAGAAAAACCCTATAGAAGAAAATATAAAACAAACTTTTTTTCTTTCATTTTTAGAAAATTACAAATCCCGTAAAAACGAATTTGCTTTAAAACATCTTAAAGAGTCAATCATTGAAGAAATAAAATCACATTCGAAAGAAGCTAAAAAAACCCAAAATGAGATAGCATTATATAGGTTTATAAACGACTATAAAAAGAGTGAATGGACAAATGTTGAAAAATTGGTAGAAATTTATGATAGCTCTTTGGGAAATTTAAAGGCAGAACTGGAACAGCTTTCAATGAAAGGTATGATTTTATATTATAAAAATATTCCATCTCTTGAAGACTTTGTTTGGCTAAATCCTTCAAAAACGGTAGAAAAAATTCATGAAATTTTATCACAACAGAATAAAGGGAAAATAAATAAAATAGATTTTGAATCACAAATCAATGATGATAAGATTATTGATATGCTAAAAGAAAATAAAGTAATTTTTTTTGATGATTATGATGACCATTATATAATCCCCGGATATTTAGACTTTGCTCATGAAGAAAATGAAGAGTTTTTTTATTTTGCGGAATTTGATTCTCCAAATTTTATTTTAAAATTTTCTAGGTTTATACCTTTTGGTTTTATAAATCAATTAATTTGTCATTTCGGAAAAAATCCAGAGAAGAAAGTTTATTGGAGGAATCAGTTGATCTTTACTCATCAAAATGCGAGAATAAGGATCAAAATTAATTTTGAATTGTTGGAAATACGAGTATTTATTAAATCTCCTAAAAAATCCTTATTGAAAGATATTGAAAAAGAGATATTTTTAGATATTCTTTATTTATATTGGGATGAAAGTATCCCCACCTTGGAAAATCTAAAGACTAGGTTAGAAAAAGTAGAAGAAATAAAAAAAGAAAATTATTATGAACCAAAAGATTTGGTAAAGGAAAAAGAACAAATTTTTGAACGAGTTATTGATGATCTTTTTATATCTATAGATGGGGGTAAAACTTATATTAAACATTCAATATTGCAAACTTTAGAAAAAAGAAGCCTTACTATAAGTACTTATAATTTTGTTGAAGGAATATTAAATGATGTTGGTTCAGTACAAGTAACAAATTTTAAAAACTTTACAAACAATACCAATATAAAAGCAATGAAAAAAATATTTATTTCATACTCAAGAAAAGATGGAGAGTTTAAGGATGAATTAAAAAAGCATCTTAATATGTTAAAATTATTTGATATTGCGGACAATTGGAGCTGTGAGCAAATTACCATTGGAAATTGGCATAATCAGATTCAAAAAGAATTAGAAGAGAGTGATATGATTGTATATATGTTGTCAAAAAATTTCTTCAATTCTAAATATATTCTAGAACAAGAGGTGCAGAAAGGAATAGAACAAATGGATTCTAATTCTAAAAAGAAGATATTAGGTGTAATTGTTGGTTCTTTTCCTAGCTTAGATATGCTTAAAGCATCTTCTTCCGACAGAGACAACTTACAAGATTCCATTTTAAGATTAGCAGAAAATCAATATTTACCTTATGGAAATATTAATAATAATACTTCCGGCTTAACAGAGAATAAAATTATTCCATTGGATATTTATAATAAAATTTGTGTTGATGGAAATTTGGATACAGCTTTTCAACAAATAGCTGAAAAAATTTCAGATATGCTAAAGTAGTATATCTTTTCAATATTAATTTTTCAAATATTTTTAAAATTTATAATACTGGAAATCAATTAATTAAATTACAATGTTAACTCAATGTTAACTCAATGTGAATTTAATATGAATTATTTTTAATAACTTTGGTTAAGAGATACAAAATAAGTTTAGTATAATATTTAAAACCAATTAGTTATGAGAAATAAAATTCAAATATTGATCACAACATTTTTTGTTTGTGGATTCATGACTGTAATGAACACTGTTAAAGCCCAAAATACCGATCATAATACAATCCAGGAAATTCAACTGAACAGGAGTGAAACCTTTAATGATATTAGAAATAGATTGGAGGCCAATTTTGATCTTACAAATCCTGATTATAAACAAGGAACTGTAAATTCAGTAGTGAAATTTGATATTGCAAAAAACGGGAAAATTATTAATGTACATTCTACAGGTGACTGCAGCACTGTGAATAAAGAAATTGAAACAGTGTTAAGTGAACTGGATTATAGAGTAGACCGTAAGAAGCTAAGTGAAAATATGGTTGCTTATACTTATGTAATGCCTGTAACTGTAGAGATCCATAACAGATAGTATTCTTAACAGATTATTCCAAAAGGTGTGAATAATGAAAGTTTCAAATATGAAATTGTAATACAATACAGGCAATTCGTTTTAATTTTGCATTACCATAAAAATTAAAACCATATGAAAAATTTAAAGAAACTGACAAATTCAGATTTAAAATCAGTGTACGGTGGAGGGCCTGTAAAATACTGTACATTTTGCGAATGGGCAAATAAAGTAATTTGCAGCAACATTCCAATCGTTCAGTGCCCGTAAAAAAATATAAGCCGCTTTTAATAAGCGGCTTTTCTATGGAATTATATCAGAAGTTTAGTAACTCAGCTTTTAGTATTCTGAACAAATTTCTTTTTATTCACGTGTGCTTTGTGCAAATTCTTTTAAAACTGTTTTCAGATCTTTGGCGCTTCCAATGGTATCAAAGGTAATATTATCTATTTTCCACTTTTTATCGGACTCTATTAAATGAATAGTATCCGTCCAGATTAATTTCGGAGAAGACATATCATATTCAAACTTTACGGGAACAACAGCTGTTTTTCCATTTACTTTTACGGATTGAATCTCATAATGGGTATACCCTTCATACAAGCTGGAAAAGATAGCTCCCTCAAAAATTAATGGCTTCTCATCAGGATGATCACTCTTTTTCACTTTTTCAATATCTTCTTTAGAAGCATTGATGGCGTTTTCCAAAGCTTTTTTCAGACCGGAAGAAAATAGATCGTTCGGAATAGGCTGGTTGTAAACAGCGTCATTAGATTTACCGTATTTTGAATAAAGTTCATTTACTTTAAGAGTAATAGCAGCATTGGGATTTAAAGTAACTTCCGTTGTTTCTTTCTTACAGGCTATAAAAAATAATAAAGTACCCAGATACAGAAATAATAGTTTTTTCATTTACAAATAATATTTTCTGAAAAGATTCAAATCCTGTACCGGAAATTTGAAAAATAATGATGATCATTTAATAGGGTGTGCTATATCGAAAATCAATAAAGAAGTCTTGTAAATAAAATCACTACAATAACAAAAAATCAATACATTTGATATAGATAAAAAAATTGTGGATCCTATTCTTAACGTTGCTGTCCGTTCCCTGTGCGTTTACCTTTTTATGGTAATCGCCATTCGTTTATTCGGAAAAAACCAGTTGTCGCAGTTGAATGCCGGAGATGTCGTTTTGCTGCTGCTGATTTCAAATGCCGTTCAGAATGCAATGGTAGGACCAGATACCTCGTTACAGGGAGGAATTATTGCTGCGCTGGTTCTGTTTTTAGCAAATTTTATTTTGAAAAGGATAATGTTCTCCAGTCGTTCATTTCAAACTTTTATGGAAGACGAACCTGTTATTCTTATCAGAGATGGTGTGGCGGATCAGGCTGCTCTTAACAGGGTAAAAATTACCGAAAGCGAATTGGAAGAAGCAATAAGAGAACATGGTATTGAAAAGATAAAAAATGTAAAACTTTCCGTTCTGGAAGTGGATGGGAATATCAGTGTTGTATCTGAAGATGAGAAAAGCAAACAAACCCATTATTCAAGAATTAAAAGAAAAATTAAAAGAAAATACCATTAATACGATGAATTACGAATTAAGAGAAATGCTTCCCAATGATGAACCCAGAGTGCTGGAGATCTTTAGACAAGGTGTAGACAGTGGCATCGCTACCCTGGAAACAGAAGTTCCTACTGCAGAAGCGTGGAGTATGGAATATTTCAATGATTGCCGCTGGGTATTGGAAAATGAAAATAATCAAGTAGTAGGATGGTGTGCCTTAAAACCGGTGAGCAAAAGAGAATGCTTTAAAGGAGTAGCAGAAGTAAGCATTTATTTTGATAATGAGTACCAGGGAAAGGGATTGGGTTCCGTATTGCTTAAAAAGATGATTTTGGATAGCGAGGATCACGGATTCTGGACTTTACAGACCAATATCTTCTCCGAAAATGAAACCTCAATCAGGTTTCATCAGAAAAATGGTTTCAGAACAGTGGGGGTGCGTAAGAAAATAGGAAAACTCAATGGCGAGTGGAAGGATCTTATTATGATGGAAAAAAGAAGCGAAATCGTTTAAAAAAACATGAGATGGAAATTAAAAAATAACCGGCTATAAGGCTGTCCGTTATTCATTTTCAAATCCAGATTATTCCTTCTGAAATTTCTGCTTTTTTAATCTGTTTTGGCATTAACATTGATTACTTTTATATGTAACAAAAAAAGTGACAATAAAATGAAAACTATGTTTAAGGCTTTAATGGTCATGACAATAATATTCATGCTGTCATCTTGTACGGCAGATGCATATTATGGAGTAAGAACGCCTGCATATGGATATTATGGACCAAGATACTATGGTTATGGCTATGGTCCCAGATATACACAGCGAGTATATGTTTATGGTGGAGGTCACCACGGAGGATTTCATCATTCTTGGGGAGGCGGCGGCCATCATGGTGGATTTCACAGATAAAAGAGTATAAAATAAAAAAGCACTGAAAATTTCAGTGCTTTTGTTTTATAGTATTTTACAACCTTGTTTTTTTCGGATTTAAGAAGGTATTAAAAATCATCACTTCCTGTCCGAATTTTTTTTCAATATGCTCGGCAATATTCTTGAGCTCGCTTTCAATAAAATCACTTCTGAGTTCGTCATTATCAAAGATGAGAAGCAGGTTATAATTCTTACCTTCATCAATATAATCGCTGTGAACTTCAGAAAGCATATACTTGCTCACATCCATTAAATTTTCGGTCATTAAAACCAATGTTTCATCAATATAATTTTCCCATTCTTCCAGGTTATCTTTCGTACAGTGGAAAGTTATACTCAATACGCTCATATTTTAAGAATTTTTAAGATTTTGTGGATAAATTCTAGCACAAAAATCGGCATTTTTTTCGTAAATTAGCCCGTTAATAAAAATTGGAAATAAATAATTTTCAGACATACAGCTAAAGGTCTGACTATCATTATAATAAAATTTGTTTATGCAAAAAGAAGGAGAAAGACTGATTCCTATCAACATTGTTGATGAAATGAAGTCGTCTTATATCGATTATTCGATGTCGGTTATCGTTTCAAGAGCGTTACCGGATGTAAGAGACGGCTTGAAACCCGTTCATAGAAGAGTGCTTTATGGTATGTATGGATTAGGGGTTTTTTCTAATAGAAAATATTTAAAATCTGCGAGAATTGTTGGGGATGTTTTGGGTAAATATCACCCGCACGGAGATTCCTCTGTATATGATGCGATGGTGAGAATGGCTCAGGACTGGAGCTTACGTTATCCTCAGGTAGACGGACAGGGTAACTTCGGTTCCATGGATGGCGACCCGCCGGCAGCAATGCGTTATACCGAAGCTAGATTGAAAAAAATCTCTGATGAGGTGCTTTCAGACTTAGACAAAGAAACAGTTGATTTCCAGAATAACTTCGACGACAGTTTACAGGAACCCACAGTAATGCCTACAAAGATTCCTAACCTTTTGGTAAACGGAGCTTCAGGTATTGCGGTAGGTATGGCAACCAATATGGCACCTCATAACCTGTCTGAATCAGTAGATGCAATCTGTGCATATATTGATAATAAAGATATTACAATCGATGAGTTAATGCAGCATATTATTGCTCCGGACTTCCCTACGGGAGGAATTATCTATGGATATGACGGAGTAAGAGATGCATTCCATACAGGTAGAGGGAGAGTTGTTTTAAGAGCTAAAGTTAACTTTGAAGAAATCGGAAACAGAAACGCGATTATCGTTACTGAAGTTCCTTATCAGGTTAATAAAGCTGAAATGATCGCCAGAACAGCAGAACTTGTTAAAGATGAAAAAATCCCTGGTATCCACGAGATCAGAGATGAATCAGACAGAAAAGGACTTCGCGTTGTATACGAATTAAAAAACGATGCAATCCCGAATGTTGTTCTTAACCTGTTATATAAATATACAGCACTTCAAACCTCTTTCAGTGTAAACAATATTGCATTGGTACACGGAAGGCCTGAACAGCTGAACCTTAAAGATATTATTCATCATTTTGTAGAGCACAGACATGAAGTTATCGTAAGAAGAACTCAGTATGAGCTTAAGAAGGCAAAAGAAAGAGCACATATCCTTGAAGGATTCATGAAAGTGATTGGAAGTCAGGATGCTTTAGACAGAGCAATTTCCATTATCCGTCATAGTTCGAACCCTCAGGCTGCAAAAGAAGGCTTAATTGAAGCATTCGAACTTTCAGATATTCAGGCACAGGCAATCCTTGATCTTAGATTAGCTCGTTTAACAGGAATGGAGCTTGATAAGATCCGTGATGAATACGATGCAATCATGAAAGAAATTGCCAATTTGGAAGATATCTTAGCTAATGAGCCAAGAAGATTCCAGATCATAAAAGATGAATTGATCGAAGTCAAAGAAAAATACGGAGACGAAAGAAGAACCGAAATTGATTACTCAGGAGGAGAAATGTCTATTGAAGATATTATTCCGAACGAATCTGTGGTTCTTACGATTTCTCATGCAGGGTATATTAAGAGAACTTCACTTTCTGAATATAAAATTCAAAGTAGAGGAGGTGTAGGAAACAAAGCGGCTACAACAAGGGATTCCGACTTCCTTGAGTATATCGTTTCTGCAACCAACCACCAGTATATGCTATTCTTTACAGAGAAAGGAAGATGTTATTGGTTGAGAGTATTTGAAATTCCTGAAGGCTCAAAAACAGCAAAAGGAAGAGCGGTACAAAACCTTATCAATATTGAACCGGACGATAAGATCAAAGCATATATCAGAACCAACAACCTGAAGGATTCCGAATATGTAAACCAGATGAGTGTAGTGATGGTAACCAAAAACGGTACAATTAAGAAAACATCACTGGAAGCCTATTCAAGACCAAGGGTAAACGGGGTAAATGCAATTGAGATCAGAGATAATGACCAGTTATTAGGAGCTTACCTGACGAACGGAAATTCCCAGATTATGATCGCTACCAAAAATGGTAAATGTATCCGTTTCCCTGAAGAAAAAGTAAGAGAAGTAGGTAGAGGATCCATTGGAGTAAGAGGAATTTTGCTTGAAGATGGAGACGAGGCTATTGGTATGATTGTTGTGAATGATGTGGAAAACGAAACAGTACTTGTAGTATCCGAAAAAGGATATGGTAAGAGAACTGCAGTAGAAGACTACAGAATTACCAACAGAGGAGGAAAAGGAGTTATTACCCTGAACATTACCGAAAAAACAGGAAATCTGATTGCTATTCAGAATGTAACAGACGAAGATGGATTGATGATTATCAATAAATCCGGTGTTGCCATCAGAATGGGAATGGATGAAATGCGAGTAATGGGTAGAAATACTCAGGGAGTAAAGCTGATCAACCTTAAGAAAAATGACGAAATTGCTGCTATTGCGAAAGTAGAAATGGATAAAGATGTAGAAGATGATTCTGAAGAAATAGAAGAGATTGAAGGAAATGAAGAAGTAATAGGGACACTATTTGATAACCAGGAAGACAATATAGCTCCTCAGGCTGATAATGAAAATTCAGCAGAGGAAAATGAGGATTCCGATTCTGAAGAATAAATTGTACAATATAAATATAAAATAGTTATTATGAAGAAACTAATTTTAGGAATGGCTATCGTTGCATCTGCCTTTGTTTTCGGACAAAAAGATGCAAATGCCCTGAATGCTAAGCTTCAGACAGCCAATAAAGAGGCTATGGACGCTTACAACGCAAAGAATTACGCTGTTGCAGCACCTAAATTTATGGAAGTTTACGACTTGCTTAAAGCGAACGGTCAGGACAATAAAATATATGTGTATTATGCAGGATTGAGCCACGCACTAGCTAATAACAGTGATCAGTCTATTAAAATATTTACAGATCTTGTGAATTCCGGATTTACAGGTGTCGAGACCAATTATACAGCAAAAGAAAAGAAAACCGGACAAGTTGTAAGTCTTGATAAAGGAACTTGGGAGTTGATGAAGAAAAATTCGGACTATACTGATTTTAAAACAGAACAGACGAAAAGCATAGAGCCGGATTTATATGAGACCCTGTCTTCATTACTTCTTAGTGCAAAAAAACCTGAAGCTCTTACTGTTATTGAAAAGGGATTAGCTAAATTTCCTAACAATGCTAAACTTAAAGAAGCTCAGACTACCGCATATCTTCAGTCAGGAAATACAGATAAATTTGTTTCAGGGTTGAAAGAGCAGTTAGCTAAAAACCCTAACGATGCTACCAATTGGTATAACCTTGGAGTAATGCAGGCTAAAAGCCCGGCTACTGTTAATGATGCCCTAGAATCATTCAAAAAAGCAATTGAGCTTAAACCGGACTTCTCAGATGCATATCAAAACCTTGTATATACTACTATTGGTGACGATTCTAAAGTAGTAGGAGAGATCAATGCATTAAGAAAAGACAAACCAGATGAAGCTTCTAAATTGATTGATGCAAGAAGAGAGCGATTCAATAAGGCATTACCATTTGCAGAAGGCTGGTATAAAGCCAATCCAAAAAGTCTTGATGCGGTTTCTGCTTTAAAAGAAATCTATATCGTTACTAAAAACATGGATAAAGTTAAAGAAATGAAAGCTAAAGAAGCTGAGCTTACAGCAGCTGGAGCAAAATAATTATTTCTATAACCCAATTATAAAAACCGGAACATTTCTGTTCCGGTTTTGTTTTTTATGTCGATTGTCTATTCTAAAAGCTCATTTCTACTGAATATCTGTAATCCAAAATACGGCATCCGAAATTTCTCTCTTTTATCGTATTGATCCTTAAATTTCCCCCTCAGAAATTCTCTGTAATTCCGTATCTTTGAGAAAAATTTTTATAAGATGATCGAGTGGAAAACCGCCAAGGAATACGAAGATATTACCTATAAAAAATGTAACGGTGTAGCAAGAATTGCTTTCAACAGACCGGAGATACGTAATGCTTTCAGACCAAAAACAACTTCGGAACTATATGATGCTTTTTACGATGCCTCTGAAGACCCTTCAATAGGAGTTGTATTACTCTCAGGAGAAGGACCAAGCCCTAAAGACGGAGGATGGGCATTTTGCAGTGGAGGAGACCAGAAAGCAAGAGGTCACCAGGGATACGTAGGAGAAGACGGAAGACACCGTTTAAATATCCTGGAAGTTCAACGTCTGATTCGTTTTATGCCAAAAGTGGTGATTGCAGTTGTTCCGGGATGGGCAGTTGGCGGAGGACACTCGCTTCATGTGGTTTGTGATCTAACTTTAGCAAGTGAAGAACACGCTATTTTTAAGCAGACAGATGCTGATGTTACAAGTTTCGACGGTGGTTACGGTTCTGCTTACCTTGCTAAAATGGTAGGACAGAAAAAAGCCCGTGAAATTTTCTTTTTAGGAAGAAATTACTCTGCTCAGGAAGCTTTGGAAATGGGGATGGTAAATAAAGTAGTTCCTCATGCAGAACTGGAAGATACAGCTTACGAATGGGCTCAGGAAATATTAGCAAAATCTCCTACATCAATCAGGATGCTGAAATTTGCTATGAACCTTACAGACGACGGTATGGTTGGACAGCAGGTTTTTGCAGGAGAAGCAACCCGTTTAGCATATATGACAGAAGAAGCTAAAGAAGGAAGAAATGCATTCCTCGAAAAAAGAAAACCCAATTTCGGAGAAGATCAATGGATATCTTAACATTAGTGATGAGTAATAAGTAATGAGCAATTTTTCATTACTTATTACCCATTGCTCATTACTTATAAATGTATGACTGATTGGATAAAAGCCGCAAGGCTAAGAACTTTACCGCTTTCTCTAAGCGGAATTATTATGGGAGCCTTCATTGCAAAATGGAGACTTTACAGTGAAGGAGGAATCTGGGACTGGAAAATTTTTGCACTGGCACTCTTGGTAACCCTTTTGTATCAGATCTTATCAAATTATGCCAATGATTATGGAGACGGAGTAAAAGGAACCGATGCCAAAAGAATCAATGAAGCAGAAGCAAGAGCCGTAGCATCAGGAAAAATTACTGCAAAACAGATGAAAAATGCTGTCATTCTTTTTTCTGTATTATCTTTTGTAGCTACGATTGCTTTATTGTATGTTGCTTTCATTCCGAATTACATGAATGAATTCTATATCTTCATAGGATTAGGTGTGGCAAGTATTCTGGCTGCTATCGGATATACAGTAGGGAAAAAACCTTACGGATACATGGGGCTGGGAGATATTTTTGTATTTATCTTTTTTGGGCTGGTCTCCGTATGTGGAAGCTATTTTCTGTTTACGAAAACATTCAGCTGGGATATGTTATTGCCGGGAACCGCTGTTGGAATGATGAGTATGGCAGTTCTAAACCTGAATAACATGAGGGATATTGAAAGCGATAGACTATCAGGAAAAAATAGTTTTGCATTGAGAATCGGATTCAAAAATGCAATGATCTATGAAATGATCCTGTTACAGCTTCCATTAATATTAATTCTTATCTTTTTAGGTATAAACGGATTTATCCAGACACAAAACTATTATGTGTTCATTGTAATGATCCTTTTATTCCCGTTAATGAAACTAAGAAGAAATATCATGTCGGTAAAAGAGCCGAAAGAATTAGATCAGTATTTAAAGCAGGTTGGAATCATGACGTTTGTAATGGCAATTCTTACGGCAGCCGGACTTAATTTATTTAACTAAATCTAAAATATTACATCATGAATTCTAAGATCTATGTTGAAGCTCAAATGCTTATCAGAAAACCGGTTGAAGATGTTTTTGAAGCATTCATCAATCCTGAAGTAACAACCAATTTCTGGTTTACAAAATCTACCGGAAAATTGGAACAAGGTAAAACCGTTACCTGGGAATGGGAGATGTACGGAGTAAAAAATGTAGTGAAAGCTCATGAGATTATTCCGAATCAATTGATCAAAACAGAATGGGGGGAACCTTCAACGAATGTAGACTATGAATTCAAAACAATGGAAAAAGGAACTCTTGTTATCATTAAAAGCTACGGATTCAGCCAGGCGGGCGAAGATCTGTTAAAAGTAATTAATGACAATACGGGTGGTTTTACGACTGTTTTAGACGGTTGTAAAGCCTATCTGGAACATGGAATCAATCTAAGGCTTATTGAGGATAAATTCCCACAAAAATAAACAGCATGAAGACTGCTTTAAAAATATCTTCTTGTCTATCTGTTATTTTAGCTTTATTACTTATTTATTATTTGATTCAGGAGCTAAGCAGGGGTATGTCAATTGTTGAAATTGATTTTATAGCTGCATTGATTACGTTGATTATCATATCCAATGCTATTTTAGCTTTTTATGTGTTAATCGGAAAATTAAAACCAGTGAAGCCTTTATTGGTGCTCCAGATTTTAATAATAATCCCAACATGTTTACTATTATACGAGTTTTTTTTAAAACCTCCGATGGGATGTTCTTAAATTAAAAAGATGTTTTTGTGATGCATCATCTTTATTCAAAAAATTTTAAAACTAAATTTAAAATGAAAATACAATTCTTAGGGCAAAATTGCTTTCTGTTCACGTACAAGGACAAAACAATTTTGAGCGACCCTTTTTACAACTACAAAAAAGCAGAGTCAGGTTTTGATATTGCTGCTCAAAAAATTGATTATATCCTGTTGACTCATGCACATGGCGATCATATTGCTGATGTAGGAGAAGTATTGCAGCATTATCCTGAAGCTACCGTAATTGGCGTTCCGGAAGTATGCGGATATTTCAAACAGGCTAAAAATACAGACGATGTGAACTTAGGAGGATCGGCAAAAATCGATGATCTTAAAATTTCCATGGTTCCGGCTCATCATACAAGTTCTTTCCCTGACGGGAGCTATGGAGGCGTTCCGGTGGGGTATATCTTCAGACTGCCTGAAGGTAAGAATATCTATTTGGCTGGAGACACAGGCGTAATGGCAGATATGGAACTGTTCCCTAGATTATACGGAAACATCGATCTTTCTATTCTTCCAATCGGAAGTCATTATACAATGTGCCCTAGAAAAGCGTCTTTCGCAGCAGCAGAGCTATTAAAAACACCGAAAGTAATCGGATGCCACTTTGATACTTTCCCTGCCATTGAGATCAATCATGAAAGTGCATTAAAGCATTTTGCAGATAAAAATGTAGAGCTTGTTTTACCAAAATTGGGCGAGACGTTCGATTTTTAATCAATAATAACACGGAGGTAATCTGAAATCAGAAAAAATGAATATGATGCGTAAGGTATTAAAAACAAAAAAAGATAATTATCAAATTACCTCTCTTCTTACTTTAATACAAAAAAAAATGGCAAGCTACCTAAATCACACCGCTACGACCGATTACCTTTGCTGCGTTCCCACCCTGGAGGATTCTCAGGAGCTGGTTGTTTAGGACTTGCCGTTGCAAAGGTAGGAATAATTTATTAACTTCAAAACTTTATTAAAGAAAATTAGTCGAAAAAATGCAGTGGTAGAGCTAAACAGCTGACATTTAGTGGAATAATTTTTCAACTTTTTTCTAAAAAATTAAATATGACGAAAAGTCCATCAACACTAGGAATTATACTTTTTATTGCTACAATGATCATTTTCTTTGTAGTATACACCTTTTTCTCCGGAATTAATTATTTTGATATCTCTTTGAAAGCCAATGCTTTTGTGCTTCCTCTTTTATACGCCGGAGCTGCTTTCTGGTCTGTAAAATCTTATTGGAACAAGCATAGAGTAGTAAAATTCAAAGAAGCTTTCAAGAGAGCATTCGTTCCAATGTTTATCGGAGGAATTCTTTCCATCTTCAGTATTTTTGCCTTTTTAAACTTTGTAGATCCTGCAGCCAAAAGCCTGTTGAACTATCAATATGTTCAGAGACAAAAATCAGAGTTGGATACAGAATACTCTTCAGCAAGAAAAATTCTTAAGCATCAGAAGGATATTGATGAGCTGGATCAGAAGTACAAAGAAAGATTACAAAGCTTCACTCCTGAGGCGGTTAAAGGAAAAGATATGCTTACCGCAAGTCATTTTTCAGGATATTTTGCAGCAATTCTTATATTTTACGTAGTTTTGTCGGTGTTTTTCGGGGCATTTTTCAGAACAAGAACAATTCATCAGCCCGAAGAAACAGAACAAGCATAATTTTTATTAAAATTAAATGAATCTATCTATAGTTATTCCGTTACTGAACGAAGAAGACTCTCTGGAAGAGCTTTTTTCAAGAATTGACAAAGTGTGCAGAACCAGCAGCTTATCTTATGAAATCTGGTTTGTAGACGATGGAAGTACGGATCTGTCATGGAGTATTATTGAGAACCTGAAAGTTCAGCATCCTCAGATCCATGCGATTAAATTTTCCAGAAATTATGGAAAATCACAGGCGCTTCACGCGGCTTTTTCAAGAACAAACGGAGATGTGGTAATTACCATGGATGCAGATTTACAAGACTTCCCAGAAGAAATTCCAGAGCTGTATAATATGGTTATCAATGATAATTATGACATCGTTTCCGGTTGGAAGAAGAAGCGTTTTGATAATGTAATGACGAAAAATATACCGTCAAAATTATTCAACGCCGCTGCAAGAAAAGTATCCGGAGTTTATCTTCATGATTTCAATTGTGGTTTAAAAGCTTATAAAAGACAGGTTGTCAAATCCGTAGACGTTTATGGAGATATGCACCGTTATATTCCGGTATTGGCTGCCAATGCAGGTTTCAGAAGAATCACAGAAAAAGAAGTTCAACATCAGGCAAGACCATACGGAACATCAAAATTCGGAACAGAAAGATTTATCAGAGGTTTCCTGGATTTGATAACACTTTGGTTTGTAAGTCGTTTCGGAGGAAGGCCAATGCATTTCTTCGGAGCCGTAGGAACTTTAATGTTTATTTTCGGTTTCCTTTCAGCACTTTGGCTGGGAATTTCCAAACTGATTGATGTTGCCCGAGGAATTTACGGACATTTAATTACCAATAACCCTTGGTTCTATATTGCTTTAACAATGATGATTATGGGAACCCTTCTTTTCATAGCAGGATTCTTAGGAGAAATGATTATCAGAACAAATCGAGAGCATAAGAATTATAATATCGATGAAGTAATTTAAAGTATATACGTCTTAATTGCTTTATATTTAATATGTTAGCATGAGTTGTTTTAAGGATAATTTTGTTATTGAAAATTACATTCTAACATTGGACCATTCCTTTTTAATGGAGGAGCGGCGAAAATTTAAAGAATTTTTGACGGGGTGGTTTTTACTCAATACATTTAAACTAAAACAATAAAGTTGTTTAAACTTAATATAATCCTTCAGAAAGTATAACCTTTTTGAAGGATTTTTTTATGAAAATATCATTACAGTTTTCGGCTTATGAAAAAATAAGACATTAAAACCTATTCCGTTCTTTCAAATAAAAGCAGAAAATTGAAAATTATCAGGTATTTTATTGTCAAAAGACAAAGTTTTTTAGAAATTTTAATCCTATTTTTGTTCAAAATAATATTGAAAGTTTCTATCACGAGGTTAAAAATTCTATCAGAAATTTTCGGTACATTATTGCAGTTGCAAATAGAATATTTAAAATTGAATATGAAAAAAATATTATACACATTGATGCTGGCGGCAGTAGTTTCCTGTGGAAAAGTTTCTCCAAAAGGAAATATAGAGAAGAAAGATGTGGAGGTTTCAGAGTTTGTAAATCTGGATCTGGAGGGTAAATTCCGTGTATTTTATGCCAGAGGCCCTAAGAATTTTGTAGAAATTGAAACCTATCCGAATGTAGCAAACAATTTGGATGTGGATGTGGATGTAAAAGACAAAACACTTTTCATTAAAGAAAAACGAGGAACAAAAGGAGTAGATTTTTATAATGTGACAATTTATTCAAAATATAATCTTGAAAAAGTAGCCGTTTCAGACTCTGTGGAAATGAATATTTCCAGCGAAATCAAAACGGATAATTTCAGGCTTCAGATGAAGAATAATGCAAGCTTCATGGGATCTGTAAACACAAGAAGAGCAGAAATAGAGATGCAGAACAGAAGTCGTGCTAATTTTTTAGGATTAACGAAGGATGCTGTTATAAAGATCTCAGATACAGCAAGCTTAATTTCTCCTTACTGGAAAATTACCAACCTGAATATAGATTCTAAAAACGGAAACTATGCAGAAGTAAATGTGAAAGATTCTTTGAAAGGAAACATTCAGAATACTGCAAAATTTGTCTATTATAACGATCCAATCAGAGCGTTTAAAATTGATAAAACAACAAAAGTTGAAAACAAAAAGCTGGATTAAAAACAGCATTATTTAAACTAGAAACTAGGAACTTTACAAACTATAAAAGAACAACAATAGAAATATGAACACACTAGAAAAAGCGAAACTTTGGTTAAGTGATACCTTCGATAAAGAAACGAGAGATGCTGTACAATTATTGATAGACAGCAATTCCCCTGATCTGGAAGATTCTTTCTACAGAGAACTGGAATTCGGGACCGGAGGAATGCGTGGAATAATGGGAGTAGGAACCAACCGCTTGAATAAATATACATTAGGACAAGCCACACAAGGACTGGCAAACTATATGCTGCAGCAGTTCAAAGGTGAGGAAATTAAAGTGGCCATCGCCTATGATGTTCGTAATAACTCAAAAGAATTCGGAAAACTGGTAGCCGATGTTTTGACGGCAAATGGAATTAAAGTTTTGCTTTTCAAAAATCACAGACCAACTCCTGAATTGTCCTTCACTGTTCGTGATAAAAAATGTAATGGAGGAATTGTATTAACAGCTTCTCACAACCCGCCGGAATACAACGGTTACAAAGTATACTGGAATGACGGAGCACAAATTGTTCCGCCACATGATGAAGCTATCATCAATGAGGTATATTCCGTAAAATTCGAAGAAATTAAATTCAACGGAAATGATGATCTGATCGAATGGATCGGAGAGGAGCAGGACGATGTATATATTGATGCATGTATTGAAAACTCTACGTATCAGAATGTTGGAAAAGAAAACTTAAATATTGTTTTCACCTCTATCCACGGAACAACCTATACAACTATTCCAAAAGCATTAGAAAAAGCAGGATTTAAAAAAGTAGACCTTGTAAGAGAGCAAATGATCCCAAGCGGAAATTTCCCAACAGTAGATTCTCCGAACCCGGAAGAACCTGCAGCATTGGAAATGGCAATGGATCTGGCAAGAATTACCAATGCTGATATCGTTATCGGAACAGATCCGGATGGCGACAGATTAGGAATCGCAGTGAGAAATCTTGATGGGGAAATGCAGCTGCTAAACGGGAACCAGACCAATACTATCCTTACATACTACATCCTGAATGAATGGAGAAAGCAAGGAAGAATTACAGGAAAAGAATTCATTGGTTCTACTATCGTAACTTCAGATATTTTCTATGATATAGCACAAAAATTCGGAGTAGAGTGTAAAGTAGGTCTTACAGGATTCAAATGGATCGGAAAAATGATCCGCGATGCAGAAGGAACACAAAAGTTTGTGTGTGGAGGTGAAGAGAGTTTCGGTTTCATGACAGGAGATTTCGTTCGTGATAAAGATTCTTGCGGAAGTATTCTTTTAGCCTGTGAAATTGCAGCCTGGTGTAAAGCTAATGGGAAAACAATGTATCAGTATATGATTGAGATCTACAAAGATCTTGGAATGTATTACGAAGGGTTAATTAACATTGTAAGAAAAGGAAAAGAAGGTGCTGAAGAAATTCAGAATATGATGAAAAACTTCCGTGAAAATCCTCCGAAGGAACTGGCAGGCTCAGAAGTACTGCAAATCAATGATTTTAAGGAACAAACCAGCTTTAATGTTTCCAGGAATGATAAAAAAGTAATGAATGATATTCCAAAGTCTAATGTATTGATTTATTATACGGAAGATGGAACAAAAGTCTGCGTAAGACCTTCAGGAACAGAACCGAAGATTAAATTTTATGTTTCTGTAAGAGATTCCATCGCTTCAGAAGCAGATTTCAGAGATAAATTAAAATCATTGGAAGCTAAGATCGGTGCAGTTAAAACAGATTTAAAACTGGATTAATTTTCCGGAAACAGCAGATGATCAAAAGAATAATAGCAGTTTGTTTACTGTCTGCAGCTGTAGTTTCCTGTAAAAAGGAGACCGTAGCTGCAGATACAAAAAAAACGGCTGACTCGATTGCGTTAACAGAAGCCAAAGAAGACAATTACAAGCCGATAGACACAGCTTGTTCTCCCCATCATAAAACGGAGGATTATATCACATCTCTTCAATGGTACCGTACCAAAATCGAAAAAGAAATGGCGGTGAACAGTCCGGAACAGAACGACGAAGTATACGAAGATTATTTAAAAATAAGAGGGAAATATACGGAGTGTCTGATGAGCTTACATAGTGATGTTCTGGATAAATATGTGAATTATTATAATTATGATAAGGATCAGTATAACCTTCCAGACCATGTAAAAAATATAGCTGCAGAACTGAAAAAAGCAGGTCTTGAGTTCAGGGAAGTAGGAGAAGGAATGACTGAAATATGGACCATTCCGGGATACTATCCTTCCATTTTTAAAAATAAAGTAACTCCCGATTATGCGGTATACATTTCACAAATCGATAAAGAAAGTGAAACTAATTATGCGGCAGATGCAGGGCTGATGATTTCCTGGGAACAATTAGGAAACAGACTGATGTTCTGGGAAAATTTTATAAACAAATATCCTCAAAGCAAACTGATAAAAGCGGTTAAAAAGGATTATAATATCTATTTGTCCGATTATCTTTTAGGAATGGATAATACACCGACTTTTGAAAGAAATCCGGACAATGGAACAGGAAAACTAAACGATGAAAACAGAGCGGAATTCAATAGGATCATAAAAAAATATCCGAATTCCAACACAGCCGGAAAAGTGAAAGAAGTAATTGCTCTTTTTGATGCACAAATGCCGGTAGATCAGATATATGAAAGGATCAATGCAGAATGATAATATAAATTTAAAATAAGAAAAAAGTGAAAGTTTCAAAATTAGCAGCGAACCTGATCGGTTCTGAAATTGTAAAAATTGGTAATGAAGTAAATGATTTAAAAGCAAAAGGAGCAGAAATTGCCAATCTTACTATTGGTGATTTGAATTCTAATATCTATCCTATTCCGGCATTGCTGAAGGAAGAAATTCAGAAAGCATATCAGAATAATCTGACGAATTATCCGCCTGCCAACGGACTTTTATCTTTAAGAAAAGAGGTTTCCAAAGACCTTAAAAACAGATGGAATCTGGATTATGCACCTGATGATATCCTGATTACAGCAGGTTCAAGACCTTTGATCTATGCT
The DNA here is from genome assembly GCF_011752975.1 of Chryseobacterium sp. Tr-659. Classification (GTDB taxonomy): domain Bacteria; phylum Bacteroidota; class Bacteroidia; order Flavobacteriales; family Weeksellaceae; genus Chryseobacterium. Next base: position 466,377 of record NZ_VWWP01000002.1, read on the forward strand.
GTATATAAAACCATTGTAGATGAGGGAGATAAAGTAGTATATCCTACACCATCTTGGAATAACAACCACTATGCTTACCTTACTTCAGCCAACGCTGTGGAAGTAAAAACAAAACCTGAAACTAATTTTCTTCCCACTGCTGATGATTTAAGACCTCATTTAGACGGTGCAGTTCTGTTGGCACTTTGTTCGCCATTGAACCCTACAGGAACAATGTTTACAAAAGAACAGCTTTCAGAAATCTGTGAATTGGTAATCGCTGAAAACAAAAAAAGAGGTGAAGATGAAAAACCATTGTACTTAATGTATGATCAGATCTATTCTAATCTTACTTTCGGTGCAGAGCACGTAGATCCTGTTTCACTTTTCCCTGAAATGAAAGAGTATACAATTTATATCGATGGTATTTCAAAATGTCTTGCCGCTACAGGAGTACGTGTGGGATGGGGATTCGGTCCTGCTCATATTCTGGATAAAATGAAAGCACTTCTTACGCATGTTGGAGCCTGGGCACCAAAACCAGAGCAGGAAGCAACTGCAAAATTCTATGAAAACCCGGAAAATGTAAATATTTTCGTAGATGATTTTAAAGCAAAACTTGAAGAAAGTTTAAAAGTTCTTCATGGAGGAATCCAGGATCTGAAAGGAAAAGGCCTTTCTGTAGACAGCATTGAGCCGATGGGGGCACTTTACCTTACAATCAAACTTGATTATATCGGAAAAACAAAACCGGACGGAGCCGTAATTGAAAACTCTTCTGATCTGGTATTTTATCTGATCAATGAAGCAGGAGTAGCATTGGTACCATTCTCAGCGTTTGGAGAAGAGAAGTCTGAACCTTGGTTCCGTGCATCCGTAGGAGGATTAGCAGTAGATGAGATCAAAGTAATGCTTCCAAAGCTGGAGAATGCTTTGAATAATTTGAAATAATTTTTAAATAAATAATAAATGCTTCAATTTCGTTCAGTATGACACCATTACAATAAATAGTATCAGCCGTGTCACTCCGAGCAGAATTGGAGCATTTTTGATTGATGCACAAAATAAGATGAAACTTCCCAAAAAACAACTTCTTTCCACTAGATTTTTGTTTTATTCCACATTAGCCATTATTGGCCTGGTGGTTCTGAGTGTCTGGATTTCCGGGATTAATTCTCACCGGTCTTTATTTCAGAATTCTATAGTATCAACATCTATTTTAGCAGGTTCATTTTTTCTGTTTATAAGTATAGGCTTATATTATGGTCTCAAATTAAAGGATAATCTCGGAAGTATTTTAACCAAAGAAAGAATAAAACGCTATTCGGATAAGACGCCGAAAATTGATGGATTAGACTTTGATCCGCCGTTGGTAGAAGATGGGATAGGCGGAGTTATACTTTCCATTGTTCTATGGATTGTGTTTTCAATTTTACTGGTATTCCTTTTCTATTTTCTTGGACTGTTCTTTTGGTCATCCGTTTTATTTTTAACTGCAATGCTCTACTGGATCTTTTTCCGGGCGTTGAGATTGGTATTTAAAAATTCGGGAAAATGTAAAGGAAGGGTGTTAAAGAGCTTTGGATTCGGATTTTTATATTCTTCTTTGTATGTTTTCTGGATCTATGGAATTATTCTTTTAGTCAATTATCTTATTTAAATAAAAGAATTAGATTATCGCTGCAGTTAAAAATACAAACGTTTTAAAGTGAAAAAATTAAATAATCCTTAAAATTAAGTAAACATTTTGTCCAAAGTCAACTTGTGATTACCTTTGGCACTTTTACACACTTAAATAAAATAGGATCGAAAATAACAACGATGAAAAAACTGAGATTTTTACTCTTACCAGTTTCAATATTGGTATGCTCTCAAGAAGTAGATAGTCTAAAGGTGAATGAGTTACCTAAGAATTCTGATCTGCCAAAAGTACAAACGTACACCTTAAAAGATGGTTCGGTAAGAACTTACCCAAAACCCAAACTATTGGATTTTATTACCAAACTGCCCCGGAATTTTATTAATACAAACAAAGATTTTGTAGCCAAAGACCACGCTTATTATTTAGGCGGAGCAGTTGCAGCAACGCTGATTCTTTTGCCATTTGATCAGAAGTTAATAGACAACTCAAGGGAGCTGGGAGAAAGATGGGGAATGGATAAAGATAACAACTATACCAAAATTGGTGGTGTTTTTAAAATTCCTAAAGACATAGGCTCTACCCTGTATCTGATAGGAAATGGTTCTACCTTGGTATTACTTGGGATTGGTTTTGGTACATACGGTTTAATTAAAAATGATTACAGAGCACAGGCAACGGCAAGCGGATTGATGGAAAGTTTAATTCTTTCCGGAGTATTTACGCAGACCATTAAAAGAATTACAGGAAGAGAAAGCCCGTTCATTGCAGAAATGAATGGAAATAAAGGAGGGGCATGGAACCCGTTTCCAAGTTTTTCAGCATTCAGTAAAAATACTTCAAATTATGATGCCATGCCTTCCGGGCACTTAACTACATTTATGGCCGGGATTACTGTAATCGCCGATAATTATCCGGATGCAAAATGGATAAAACCCGTAGGATATACATTGGCAGGAGCATTATGTTTTCAAATGATGCAAAGTAAAGTTCACTGGGCATCAGACTATCCGTTAGCCTTATTGATGGGATATTTTATTGGAAAAACCATTTCAAAAAGCAGATATACGTCATCAGAAGGTACCATCGGAAAAACAAAATATAATCTCAATTTTGTAGCATCCCGTCAGTGGGAATATAATATGGTTGGGGTAAAACTTTCTTTTTAACTTAAATATTTTTTAAATTCATAAAGCTAATTTTCACTACATTTGATCTTAATAGATGATTATTGCTTGTTTTTTAACATTGAAATGGAATCTATTGACTTGAAATTACTTAATCAATATTTAACTTAATGAAAATAATCGCTGTCATTCCGGCACGTTACGAAGCAAGCCGCTTTCCAGGTAAACTCATGCAGATTTTAGGAGAAAAAACCGTTATTACCACAACCTATCAGAATGTAATGGAGACCGGCCTGTTTAATGAAGTATTCGTAGCAACGGATTCTGAAATTATTTTTGACGAAATTACCAGAAATGGTGGAAAAGCGGTAATGACAGGCCAGCATGAGACAGGAAGCGACCGTATTGCCGAAGCTGTACAGAACATAGATTGTGATATTGTGATCAATGTCCAGGGAGATGAACCTTTTCTTAAATTGGAGCCTTTACAACAGTTGATCGAAGTTTTTAAGCACGATGATCAGCAGGAAATTTCCTTAGCTTCTTTAAAGATACAATTGCATGAAAAAGAAGAAATTGAAAATCCGAACAATGTAAAAGTTATTACTGATAACAACGGGTTTGCCTTATATTTCAGCCGTTCTGTAATTCCTTTTCATAGAGAAACTTCCTATGATGTAAGCTACTTTAAACATATCGGAGTATATGCATTCAGGAAAGAAGCATTGTTGCAGTTCTCAAAACTGGAAATGAAGCCATTGGAAATTTCTGAAAAGATTGAATGCATCCGCTATCTGGAATACGGAATGAAAATTAAAATGATTGAAACCAATTTCATTGGCGTTGGCATTGATACACCAGAAGACCTTGAAAAAGCTAGAAAGTTAATTTAAAATTGTTGTATACCGTAAAGAAAATTGGCAGATGAGCTCTTTCGCTTCCTTCGCCTTTTTTGCAATTTTACATAATTCCCCCTATATTTGAAATTATAAATAAAATTAATGAAGAAGTTACTGCTAGTATTTGGACTTGTATTTTCGCACCTGACATTTGCCCAGACTGCCAAGGAAATTATTGACAAAAATATTGAACTATCCGGAGGGTTAACGAACTGGAAACTTTTAAATTCGGTTTTGCTTCAGGGAAAAGTAGTATTGGGAATTAAAGATGAATATCCAATAAAAATTTACCAGCAGCGCCCTAATCTTACAAAAACATTGATTACCACGGGAGGAAAAGAAAGTGCAATTGAAGGTTTTGATGGAACTAAAGGCTATGCAATGAATTATGCTGCCAACAAGCTTCAGGTATACCCTGAATACGTACCGGAAAGTTTTGATAATGACTTTATTGATTGGGAAAATAAAGGTTTTGAAGCTAAATATCTTGGAAAAGAAAAAGTAGGAGAGATCTATTGTCATAAGGTGGAACTTACCAAAAATGTAAATAAGAATATGTATTATTTCGATACACAGACTTATATGCTTTTAAAAGAGGTAAAAAAAGAAGAAACGGTAGTATATTCCGATTATAAAAAAGTGGGAAATCTTACAATGCCTTTCAGAATTGAGTCTTCAAGCCCTAAAAAAGACGGAGATTATGTGATGTTACTGAATAGAGTTGACATCAACAAAGTTTTCCCGGCTAATACTTTTAAGTTTTAAATTCAACTGCAGCTCTGGCTGCATAAAATTATAAGAAATGAAAAAGATTTTTTTAATGCTGCTTTTATTGATGGCATTTTTGCAAAGCTGCACCAATCAAAAAAGTGAAATTTCTAAAGCTAAAACCAAAGAACTTATGGGAAAAACAATATATGACTTTACAGTAGAAAGTCTTGACGGGAAGGAGATCAACTTCGCAGATTTTAAAGGAAAGAAGATCCTTATCGTCAATACTGCATCAGAATGTGGGTTTACTCCTCAGTATGCAGATCTGGAAAAAGTATATGAGCAGTATAAAGATAAATTGGTAATAGTAGGTTTTCCTGCCAATAATTTTGGAGGACAGGAACCTGGAACCAATACTGAAATCGGAGCATTTTGCCAGAAAAATTATGGCGTAACATTTCCGATGGCTGCCAAAGTTTCTGTAAAAGGAGATGATACCGCTCCAATCTTTAAATACTTAACAGAACAGGAATTAAATGGAGTAAAAAATACTACCATCCTTTGGAATTTTACCAAGTTTTTAGTTGATGAGAACGGAAAACTGATCGATTCTTTTGTAAGCACTACAAAACCTACAGACGAAGCCATTACAAAATATCTGAAATAAAAGCATACGCTTTTTAGAATAACAAACTCGACTCCGCTTAACCTGGCATTCAAATAATACATCTGGTATTAGAAATGTCACGCTGAGCGGAGTCGAAGTGTTTTATAATAAGTTTTAAGAATTGATTATCTTCTAATTGTCAATATTTTTTTCCGCAAAACAGAAGATATTCCCGAGTTTAATGCTGGAATAACCATTACTTTTAATTTTTGAAGAATTAATCATCGCTTTGGCCAAAATATTGGTGGGCAGTGGTTTTTGGCTTTCCAATAATCCGAATTTATTGGCAAATTTAATGATCCGGCTGCCCAAAACTTCACCGGTTCTTTCAGAATCTTTTCTTTCCAGCATTCCGGGTTTGAAGATGGTTATTTTATTGAAATGCAGCTGTTTTACAGCTTCCTCCAGTTCTCCTTTCATTTTTGAATAGAAAATTTTAGAATTTGGGCTTGCACCATACGCTGAAACCAGAATATAATCTTCCACATTATTCTCTTTGGCTGCCTTCGCAAATTCATACTGATAATCATAATCAACTTTTTTTTGAGCTTCTTTGCTTCCGGCATCTTTTAAAGTGGTTCCCAGGCAGGAAAAAGCGACATCCCCATTAACTAAGGAACTCCATTCTTCAGGTTTCTCAAAATTGACAATATGAACTTTAAGTTTATCATTCTGAATATTGACCGGTTTTCTTACAAAAATGTCAACTTCATCAAATTCCTTATCATTAAGCAGCTGATTCACCAGATCTTTTCCTGTGGCACCTGTAGCACCTATTACCAAAGCTTTCATAATATTTGTAATTGTGTGAGATTATTTCTTTCTTAAATTTACTAAATTTGAATAAAAGATAAAAGATAAAAGATAAAAGATAAAAGATAAAAGATAAAAGATAAAAGATAAAAGATAAAAGATAAAAGATAAAAGATAAAAGATCTTTTCATTAAACGTCTTGAATATCAATCAGCATTAATCATATTACTAATTACCTATTGCTCATTACTTATAAACTTATGGATGCCAACGAAATTTTAGACTATTGTCTTGCCAAAAAAGGAGTTACAGAAAGCTTTCCGTTTGATAATGAAACGCTTGTACTAAAAGTGGATACCAAAATGTTTTTATTAATGGCACTGGAGAAACAGCCATTATCTATTAATGTAAAGACAGATCCGGAATGGAGCGCTGAACTTCGCGAACAATATCCACAGATTACAGGTGCCTATCATATGAACAAAACCCATTGGAATTCTGTAATGGTAGATGGCCTTAAGAGAGAGTTGATCTTTAAACTTCTTGATCAGTCATATGATCTGGTTTTTAAATCTCTCACAAAGAAAGCTCAGAATGCAGTGAATGAATCTCTTTAAAAAAGAAATAAAGAATAAGGTACGAAATTTGTTGTCCGTTATTAGTGAAATATTTAAACCAATTTTAATAAAATAAAGAACAAATGAGAAATCACCTTTTATTATTCATGGCAGCGGGTGCATTGACACTATCAAGCTGTAATAAGACAGAAAAGAAAACTACTGATGCTAATCCTCCTGCTTCAGCTCCGGCAACGGCTACAGAAAGCTCTTCTGACAATCTTAAAATAGAATTTTCAGGAACAGAAAATTTTACGATTAAAAATCCAAAGCTAAAAGTAAGTTTGTATGGAGTAGATGAAGCCCTGGCTGATGCTCCCGCTACCTTAATTACAGAAAAAGAATACGAAGAGAAATCGGTACCTTTTACGATTGATCTGCCGGTACCTAAAGATGCTGCCAGTAAGATTAATCCTAAACCGGCAGGTCCTGCTAAGTATTATGTAACAGTAAGCTGGGATTCGGATGGTAATGGAAAAGCAGGTGAAAAAGGAGATATATTTATCGATTATGACAAAGCATTTCCTAACGTAAAACTAAATAATGAAACCCAGAAAATTTACTTAAAAATATTAAAATAAAATCTGGTGAAATAGTATAAAAAAGCCGATTCAAAATTTTTGAATCGGCTTTTTTATATCTTAGAAATTAAATTCTTGTGTTAATCTTTTATCTTCATCCAACCTTTCGATCAGTTTTTCAAGGCCTTCAAATTTGATTTCATCATGAAGAAAGTCCCTGAACTTTACTGTAATTCTTTCATCATAGATATCATCATCAAAATCAAGGATATAAACTTCAACCGTTAATTTCTCCCCGTTTACTGTAGGATTCGTTCCTATACTCAGCATTCCTTTATATGGTTTACCTTTTATAATTACTTCAACAATATAGGCTCCTTTTTTAGGTAAAAGTTTAATAGATTCCGTGTCAATATTCGCTGTCGGATACCCAATTGTTCTGCCTATTTTCTTTCCATGAACCACAGTTCCTGAAACAGAGTAGGAATAACCAAGCATTTCGTTTGCTTCTTTAATATTCCCTGCCAGAAGAGCATTACGAACCTTTGTGGAACTGATATTATTTTCGTGAATATTAATTGCTTCCATTTGCTCAACTTCAAAATCAAGTTCTTTGGATAGTTTTTGAAGCAGTTCAAAGTTCCCGCTTTTATTTTTTCCGAAAGAGTGATCGTACCCGATAATAAGGTATTTTACATTGAGCTTGTCAATTAAAATCTGGCGTACAAACTCTTCTCCGGTTAAGTTTCTGAACTCTTCGTCAAATTCTTTCAAGAACAGATGATCAATGCCATACTTGTCAATGAGCTGCTTCTTTTCATCCAGTGTATTCAGGAGTTTTAAATCTTCATTAGGGTTAAAAACGAATCTTGGATGCGGCCAGAATGTAAGGATGGCAGTTTCCAGATTGTTCTCTGAACCTATCTTAATAAGCTCATCGATAATACTTTTGTGTCCGAGATGTACTCCGTCAAACATACCCAAAGACAATGCTAGAGGCCTTTGTGAGGAATAATCTGTAAAATTCTTGAAAACTTTCAAAACGGAAAAATTTTGAATGCAAATATAGATATAATGTAACAATCTATCAATATAACAATGTATCATTATTTTTTTACTGAAATATGATTGTTAGACTGGGATACTATTACATTAGTAGATTTGTAAAAAGCATGATAAAAATCTTTTTTTTACCAATTGCGGGTTTATCAAGAATCACTATATTTGCACCAAGAAAAAATTTAGCAATGGCAAACCAAATTAAAGGTAAAATTTCTCAAATTATTGGTCCGGTAATCGACGTTGTCTTCACAGATGTGGAAGCTGTTCCAGCAATCTATGACGCGTTAGAAATTACAAAAGAAAACGGTGAAAAAGTAGTTTTAGAGGTAGAACAACATATTGGCGAAGATACAGTAAGATGTATTGCAATGGACGCTACTGACGGTCTTAAGAGAGGGCAGGATGTAATCGGATACGGAAATCCTATTATGATGCCAATCGGTGAGGCTGTAAACGGAAGACTATTCAACGTTGTTGGTGATGCTATCGACGGACTTCAAGATATTTCTAAGGATGGTGGTCTTCCAATTCACAGACCAGCTCCAAAATTTGATCAACTTTCAACTTCTGCAGAAGTTTTATTTACAGGTATTAAAGTAATCGACCTAGTTGAGCCTTACGCAAAAGGAGGTAAAATTGGATTGTTCGGTGGTGCTGGTGTAGGTAAAACAGTATTGATTCAGGAGTTAATTAACAATATTGCAAAAGGACACGGAGGTCTTTCAGTATTTGCCGGAGTAGGTGAAAGAACGAGAGAAGGAAATGACCTTTTAAGAGAGATGTTGGAATCAGGAATTATCAAGTATGGTGATGATTTCATGCACTCTATGGAAAACGGAGGTTGGGATCTTTCTAAAGTAGACCTAGAGGCTATGAAAGATTCTAAAGCTGCATTCGTTTTCGGACAGATGAACGAGCCGCCAGGTGCAAGAGCTAGAGTAGCACTTTCTGGTCTTACATTAGCTGAGTACTACAGAGACGGTGGAGAAAGCGGACAAGGTAGAGACGTACTTTTCTTCGTAGATAACATCTTCCGTTTTACACAGGCTGGTTCTGAGGTATCTGCACTTCTTGGTCGTATGCCATCAGCGGTAGGTTACCAACCAACTCTTGCTTCTGAGATGGGTGCGATGCAGGAAAGAATTACTTCAACTAAAAACGGTTCAATTACTTCAGTACAAGCGGTATACGTACCTGCGGATGACTTAACTGACCCGGCTCCTGCAACTACGTTTGCTCACTTGGATGCAACTACGGTACTTGACAGAAAGATTGCTTCATTAGGTATTTATCCAGCGGTAGATCCACTAGCATCTACTTCAAGAATCCTTGCTCCTGAAGTTATTGGTCACGATCATTATAACTGTGCTCAAAGAGTAAAAGAAATCCTTCAAAGATACAAAGCGCTTCAGGATATCATTGCAATCCTTGGTATGGAAGAACTTTCTGAAGAAGATAAAGCAGTTGTTTACCGTGCAAGAAAAGTTCAGAGATTCTTATCTCAGCCTTTCCACGTAGCAGAACAGTTTACAGGTATCCCTGGATCATTAGTTGATATCAAAGATACAATCAAAGGATTCAACATGATTATGGATGGTGAATTAGATCACTTACCAGAAGCTGCTTTCAACTTGAAAGGAACTATCGAAGAAGCTATCGAAGCAGGACAAAAAATGTTAGCTGAAAACGCTTAATAATTAGACATAAAGATAGCAGATACCAGACATGAGACTTTAAGGTTGTCTGAAATCTGAAATCTGAAATCTTCAAATCTAAATTAAAATGAATATAAAAATTTTAACACCAGAATATGTAGTTTTTGAAGGAGAAGTAGACTCAGTATTATTGCCTGGAAAAAATGGTGAATTCCACATCATGAAAAACCACGCAGGTATCGTTTCTTCTTTGATCGGAGGTGATGTAAAGCTTTTTGCTAATTCTATTGATGAAGCTTTTGCTAAATACTTTACCAAAGAAAACGGAAAAGACTCTGTTTTTGCTTATAATATCAAAAGCGGTGTTGTAGAATTTAATCATAATAAGGGAATTATCCTTTGTGAATAATTAAATGAAAAGCTAAATATATTTTCAAGAAAGTGTAACTTTGTGTTACACTTTTTTATTTTATGTAAAAGTCTGATTGTATGAAGAAAAGCATAATCACATTCTTTACAGTTCTGGGAATGTTCCTCCATGCTCAGAATATCAAGACCAAAAGAGGAATTATCAATTTAGATGGAATTCCGGTAGCCAAGCTCTCTCATAAATCCAGTGAATATACATTTATGGATCTAAAAGAGACACCGCTCTATACTATAAAATTCATTGATAAAAGTATCGTTGATTCTGTTAGGGATAGTTATATCAGCTTGAACAGGGTTTATAACAGAGACAAGACAATAGAACTTGATTATATTTCTCCTTCTGCATTTTCGGGAGAAGAAAAGTCGGCAGTCTACACTTCTGTAAACGGACTTAAAATTATTGATAACAAAGGGATCAATGTAAAAAATCTTGATGAGTTGTTTTCAAATATTCCTAAAAGAAAGCTGGATAACAAAACGAAAGAAGCTTATACTATCAGAAAAAAAATAGATAAGCTGAATATTGAAGTGAATAAAGTAGGAGAGATCCTTAGTAATGGAGTTCCGGTAGGATATTTTACCAATTTGCCCGTAAGCTTTGGTTCAGAAGATACCATTATGGATAAAACACCTATTGATATTGAAATTTATGATGCTAAAAGTAAGCTGATCGGAAGATATATCACCACTACTAAGCAGCTGAAAACAGCTGGTGGAAAGTCTTTTACAATCTATAAGGAAATGTCCGGAAGAGCATCTATTCTAAAGTTTCCTACCTATAAAGCTCTGGCAGAACGTATGGCTATTATGGACCCGAACTTTATTAAAATACAGGATAAGGTATCGGTAGGCCCTGTATCAAAGGATACGCCTAATTAAGCTTTGACATTCGAGGGTTGTAAAAAATATGTATCATTAGCCCATCTCACGGATTGCCAAAGTAATAATTTGCACTTTGTCATTCTGAAGGAATCCGCTTTAGCCCGTTTATCAAAAGATAAATATTTCATAGGCTTTAAAATTAAAAACGTGTAATTTGATCTGAAGATTCAGAAATCAATATGTAGTGGTATCAGTAAAATCAGTGAAAAAAATTATTTAATAGCAAAAATCTCTTTAATTCAAAAATCCCGGCGAAAAAATCCGAAAATTTTATAAACTTAAAATCACACCATTTTCCTTCAATTGCTGCATGGGTTTTGAGAACCAAAACAATTCGAAATCTTCAAAATTCTCCTCAAATTGATTCTTAAGTTGTTGAATTGTAGGTTTTTTTGAGTTTTCAATAGCATTCTCTTCTAATACATTCATCAGCCAATCAGCCTTCTCCTGTTCGAGTTCAACCTTAATAATATTGGTTTTTAAGTGGAATGTAAGAAGCGTATACGTACCAGAATATTTCTTTTTATTTTTTATGCGATTCTCAGCGATTACGTTCTTGGTTAAAAAGACAACTTTTGAATTTCCTTTCAGACTGAATTGTCCATCTTCCAAAAGGCAGTCGTGAATATAATCCGGATGGATAGTTGTTCTTGGAATTTTAAAATCGAACCACTCCTGAAGTGGAAGTTCAAAATTAACCCCGTGCATATAATTGAACAAAGATTTTTTTAATCCGAAGCTGAACTTGTTATGATCAATTCCGGTTCTGTCTTTAAAATCAATATCATTATTGGCAAACAGGATTTCCTGCTTAACGGGAACTACTCCAAAATCATCGGGGCTCATTCCAACAGGCGAGTGTGCGGTCATGGCAAATTGATGCCAAAAACCACTTTGAAGAACTCCCATCTCAAACATCTGGCGAACCATTTCAAGAGAATCAACTGTTTCCTGAACGGTTTGTGTAGGGTAGCCGTACATCAGATAAGCATGAACCATAATTCCGGCTTCTGTAAAATTTCTGGTTACATTGGCCACCTGTTCCACGGAAACTCCTTTATCAATTAGCTTTAATAATCGGTCGCTGGCCACTTCCAATCCTCCGGAGACTGCAACACATCCGGAAAGCTTCAGCAGATAGCAAAGATCCCGTGTGAAACTTTTTTCAAAGCGGATATTCGTCCACCAGGTAACTACCAGATTTCTTCGGAGAATTTCCAGAGCAACTTCTCTCATCAGGGCAGGCGGGGCAGCTTCATCTACAAAATGGAATCCTGTTTCACCGGTTGTTCTGATGAGTTCTTCAATTCTGTCTACCAGAATTTTGGCAGAGATAGGTTCATATATTTTAATATAATCGAGAGAAATATCACAAAAAGTACATTTTCCCCAATAGCAGCCGTGTGCCATGGTAAGCTTATTCCATCTTCCGTCACTCCATAAACTGTGCATTGGATTGGCAATTTCGATAACAGAAATATATTGATCCAGTTTTAAATCCGTATAATCAGGAGTCCCGATCTCAGCTTGTTTATAATCGTGTCTTTTGGAATTATTTTTATAAACAACTTCTTTATTTTCAATTAAAAACGTACGTTTAAATTCTGCTTCTCCTTCAGTGATTTTTACACTTTGACAAAGAAGCTCGATAGGAAGTTCACCATCATCTAAAGTAATAAAATCAAAGAATTCAAAAACTCTGGGATCTTTTACTTCTCTGAGTTCGGTATTGGGAAATCCTCCTCCCATTGCAATTTTTATGTTTGGAAAATTTCTTTTTATGAACTGGGCGCATTTAAATCCGGAATATAAATTGCCGGGAAAAGGTATTGAAAAGCAAACCAGTTTCGGTTGTACCATTTCAATTTTTTCACGAAGAATTTTTAAAGTGAATTCATCAATAAATGTTTCCTCACCGGAGAGTTTTGTATATAACTCATCAAAAGAATTTGCACTTTTACCAAGGCGTTCCGCATATCTGCTAAAGCCAAAATCAGGATCGATATTTTCAACAATATAATCAGATAAGTCCTCTAAATAGAGAGTTGCCAAATGTTTGGCTTTATCCTGCAATCCCATATTTCCGAAAGCGAATTCCATATCATCCAATTGGTTGAAACGGGAAGCTTCCGGAAGAAAGTTCATGCTGCAGATCTGTCTTGCCAGCGTAGGTGTTTTTCCTTGCAAAAAAGGAATAACCTGATCAATGGTTTTTAAATATTCTTCTCTTAATGCATAAATTCTCTGGGAATTTTCAGAGGTTTGCTGGAGGTCAATTTCTTTATTGAAAACCTTATTAACTCCATCTTTTGAAAATAATTCCAAAATAACATCAATCCCCAAATCTATCTGATAGCTGGAAATATTTTTGGTATTTAAAAATCCTTTAATATAAGCTGTTGCAGGATAAGGAGTATTAAGCTGGGTAAAAGGCGGAGTAATAAGAAGCAGGTCTTTCAACAGAAATTTTTTGCAAAGTTATTCTAAAGTTTTTTTAGAAAAAAATTTTTTCTCCTGATTAAAGTATAAAAGAGAGTCTCTACTAAAATAAGTTTGCTGGTTTATTAAATAAAGTATCCGGAGTATTATCGTTGATAAAGTTTAAAAAAGCATCTTCGTCAAAATAGCCATCCTGATCGAGGATGGAAGAGTTCAATAGTCCTATTTCACTTGGCTTTTCCAGAGTGATATTCTCAATAAACTTTCCTGTTTTTCCTATAATTTCATTATGAAAACTGATCAGATATCTGGAGTAAATATTTCCCTCAGCAACGGTATAATGCCCATTCTCTGCAATAAGTGAAGTCATAATACTTCCTCCGATATAGGTTTCATTATCATTTCCGGATGCCCCAAATAATACTTTAGACGAAACCATACCTGAGCAGTAAAGGGAACCATTAACAATAATATTTTCAGCAAAAATACTTCCTGTAATGATAAGAATAATATAATCTTCAACAAAAAGATTGCCGGATAGATGGATATCTTCTTCAATGAGAATGATTTTATATCCTTCACCCTCCTCAGTAAATATCTCAAGAGAAGTATTGTTTTTATTTTCTATAAGAACAATTTCAGGAGCACTGTCCTCATTATTAATGTGTAGAGAAGCTTCTTTTATTTTTTCTGCTGTTTCATCATCCAGCATTTCAAGAAATTCAGCAAGACTTTCTTCATCTAAAGAACTCTCATTGAAGAAATTATTTTCCAGAGCTTCATGGGTGATAGTATATAGTTTTTCAGATTTTTCTTTGATTCTTTTATATAATTGATCTTTTGTAAGTGTTTGTAATTGTTTCATTGGTGTTATAATAATTGCTTGTGTTGGTAATGATGGGAAATACCGTCAATAGGCACATGCAATATAGGCAGATAAATTTTCTTATGCCATAAAGCCGGATTTATTTTGAGTGGTTTTTCCTGTTAAAACATCAATTAAGGATATTGCGTGTCTATAAAGTAAACATAATCAATTGGGTATGAAAATGACAGAGATAATTAAAAAATTATTAAAAATATTTAAACGACTACTGACCGAACTTTTTCATTTCAAATTTTGGAGTAAGTCTCTTTATGTATCTGCCTGTCATGTTTCTATATATGGCTTTTCTTCCTACGGTCGCCAATGACGTTCAGAATAACGCCTAAAAGAATCAGGGTAATTCCTATCATTAGATTAGTAGTAAATTTTTCATGAAACATCAAGACACTTACCATCACTGCAACTACAGGTTCAAGCGCTCCGAGAATGGCAACGGGTGTGGAACCAATATGTTTAATAGCGTATACGAGACATAAACTTGAGATCACTGTGGTAAGAAAAGCAAAAACAAGGAAATTCAAAAAGATAGCTGTTGAAGGGATTGAAAATGATTCATGTCCAATAATGGATTTTGTCATAAAATACATAGAGGTAAAAAACATGGAGAAAAAAGTAAGCTTGAATCCCGATACCTTAAGATTTGATTTATTGACGATTACCATGTAGAGTGCATAAAAGAGAGCACTGAACATCACGATTCCCAATCCTGTAAAATTGATTTCCAGTCCGCTTCCTTTCAGGCATAAAACAATAACTCCGGCGAAGGCGAGGATTAATGAAAATACAGACAGCCGGGTAAGTCTTTCCTTGTAAAAGAAAAACATAATCAGCGCTACAATGACGGGATAAATAAACAAGACCGTAGAGGCAATTCCTGGGGTTAAAAAATCATAACCCAGAAACAAAAACTCTGAAGAAAGGGCATAGCATATTCCCAGAATCGCCAATATAAGTGCTTCCTTCTTATTGATCTTGAAATTTTGTCTGGAATAAATCAGGTAGCCTCCAACCATAATAGCCGAAAAGAAAAATCTGTAAAAGAGGGTGATGTTCATTGAAAAATGAGCCTGCTTGATAGGCAGAATAAAAATCGGAATCAACCCATATGAAACAGCCGACAAAATGCCCAATATATATCCTCTGAGTTTCATTTGTTTTTATATAGTTTTTAATAGTTTTTGAATAAAAAAACCACTGAATGAATCAGTGGTTTTTTTTATTTTTTCAAGATTAAATCGGTTTAAAACTTAATCCCTGTTCCTGCAGTAATTTTTGTTCCTGCTCTTTATAGTAACCACTTACCAGTTTATCATGAATAGCTTCAAAAGCTGCCAGAGTCTCATTGATCTCTGAATCTGTATGCGAAGCGGTAGGAATTAATCTTAAAAGAATCATTCCCTTAGGAATTACAGGATATACAACAACCGAAGTAAAGATCCCGTAAATTTCTCTCAGGTCTTTTACCAATAGAGTTGCTTCTACCGGAGTTCCCTCCATCATTACAGGAGTTACACAAGTGTTGGTATCACCAATATTGAATCCTCTTTCTCTAAGTCCGTTTTGTAGTTTGTCTACATTTTCCCAAAGCTTAGCTTTGATTTCCGGTCTTGATCTCAAAAGTTCAAGCCTTTTTAATCCTCCGATTACCATCGGCATCGTAAGTGATTTTGCAAAGATCTGTGATCTCAGATTGAATTTAAGATATCTGATGATTTCTTTGTCACCCGCAAGGAATGCTCCAAAACCAGCCATTGATTTAGCAAAAGTAGAGAAATATACGTCAATCTGATCTGTACAGTCTTGCTCTTCACCAACACCGGCACCTGTTTTACCAAGTGTTCCGAATCCGTGTGCATCATCTACTAAAAGTCTGAACTGATATTTTGATTTAAGATCACAAATTTCTTTGATCTTTCCCTGCTGGCCTCTCATTCCGAAAACCCCTTCAGTAATCACAAGGATACCGCCTCCTGTTTCTTCAGCTACTTTAGTGGCTCTCTGAAGATTTTTTTCAAGACTTTCCATATCATTGTGTCTGTAAGTAAATCTTTTCCCGGAGTGAAGTCTTACCCCATCCACGATGCAGGCATGAGAGTCTACATCATAAACGATTACATCATTTCTGCTTACCAGAGCATCAATGGTAGAAACCATCCCCTGGTAACCGAAGTTCAATAAATATGCTGATTCTTTTTGTACGAAGTCTGCCAGTTCTCTTTCCAGCTGAAGATGCTGATCTGTTTCTCCGGACATTGCTCTTGCTCCCATTGGATAGAACATTCCGTATTCTGCAGCCGCTTTTGCATCAGCTTCTATTACTTCAGGATGATTACACAATCCTAAATAGTCATTGGCACTCCAGAAAATTACTTCTCTACCCTGAAACTGCATTCTAGGGCCGATAGGTCCCTCTAATCTTGGGAAAATAAAATAGCCTTCACCATAATCTGCAAATTGTCCAAGTGGTCCTGGATTTTCTTTTATTCTTTCAAAAATATCCAACATTATATCGTAATTTTTAAGTAAAAAAGCCTTTCTTGTACAACACGCAAAAGGCTTTTTTATATCGTGATTTTATTTGTTTTTATTTGATAAATTCTGTTTTGAAAACTTCGTCGTAGTTATGAACACAATTGTTGACAAAACCTTGTTCGGCCATCCATTTATCACTGTATACTTTAGTGATGTATCGTGAACCGTGGTCCGGATAAATTAAAACAATCACATCATTTTCAGTCAGGTGATGAGACTGTGCATATTGTATTAATCCCTGGGTTACGGCACCTGTAGTATAACCACCCATAATGGCTTCTTTCAAAGCGATCTCACGGGTTCTGTAAGCAGACATTTCGTCATTTACCCTTACAAATTCATCTACTTTATCAAAAAGAAGAGCCGCAGGAATAAGGTTTTTACCCATTCCTTCAATCTGGTAAGGATGTACATCTTCTTTGTGAATTTCTCCTGTTTCGTGATAGCTTTTTAATATTGATCCATCTGCATCCACCCCGATAATCTTGATATCCGGATTTTTCTCTTTCAAAAACTTTGCTGAACCCGATAGCGTACCTCCTGTTCCGGTGCAGGCAAAAAGGTGAGTGATCTTACCCTCCGTCTGTTCCCAGATCTCAGGACCGGTAGTCTGATAATGCGCATCAATATTCAGTTCATTAAAATATTGATTGATATAAATGGAATTGGGCGTTTCCGCAGCGATTCTCTTAGCTACTTCATAATATGATCTTGAATCATCTGCCGGTACATTAGCCGGGCAAATATATACAGTAGCACCTAGTGCTTTCAGATAAGCGATTTTTTCAGGTTTAGTCTTGTCGCTTACCGCAAGAATACATTTATATCCCTTAATGATGCATACCATTGCAATAGAAAACCCGGTATTTCCGGAAGTAGTTTCTACAACTACAGAGTCTTCTTTTAACAGGCCTTTTTTCTCTGCATTTTCTATAATATGAAGTGCGATTCGGTCTTTGGTGGAATGTCCAGGATTATATGATTCTAACTTGGCATAAACGGTTGCTGGAATATCTTTTGTGACAGTATTTAGCTTCACCATAGGAGTATTTCCTATCAGGCCAAGGATATTATCGTAAACATTACTCATTATTTGTTATTTTCAATAAAAATCTGACTGCAAAAATACAAAAAAATAAATAATTACTAAACTTTTGTTTGATTTCTAGGGCCTAGTTTTATAAAAAAAAATTTCGTATTTATAGTTTCAGCAGGAGTATAATCGCAAATACTACGCCAAATTTTTTAAATTTTGTTAAAACCCGCATAAAATAATATAAAAGCCTTATTTTCGCATAATTGATTTAATACTATGAAAAATTGGACTTTTAGGCAATGGAACACCGTTTCAGGATGGGTGATTTTCGTCATTGCGTTTTTCACGTACTTGTCCACCATAGAACCCAATTTCAGTTTCTGGGATTGTGGCGAGTACATTTCTTCTGCAGTAAAACTTGAAGTAACGCATGCTCCCGGAGCTGCTTTATTCCAGATAGTGGGTGCCGTGGCAGCCATTTTTGCATTAGGGAAAGGCGAAAATTATTCCATCGTTATCAACGCGATGTCTGCATTGTTCAGTGCGCTGACTATTTTATTTTTGTTCTGGACGATCACACACTTTGTGAGAAGACTTTTAAACAAAGATTTTGAAGAAATTACAAAACATCAGGAGATCTCTATTTTATTTGCTGGAGCCATTGGAGCACTTTGCTTTACATTCTCAGATACTTTCTGGTTTTCAGCTGTAGAAGGGGAGGTTTATTCTATGGCTTCCATGTTTATTGCGCTTTTGGTCTGGTTGATCACCAAATGGGAAAATGAGTACAAAGCGGCAGACAGTGAAAGATGGATCATTCTTATTTTCTTTGTTTTAGGGCTTTCTGTAGGGGTGCACATGATGTGTATGCTGGCGATTCCTGCAGTATGTCTGGTATACTATGCAAGAAATTATAAGTTTACCTGGAAAAACTTTATCTGGGCAAACCTTATCACATTGGGAATTCTGATTATTGTTTTCAAAATTATTTTCCCTTTAATTATGACGATGTTCGGAAGACTAGAGATTTTCTTTGTGAATGGACTTGGGCTTCCTTTCCACTCCGGAACAATCGTTGCATTTATTTTAATGGTGGCTATCTGCTATTTCTTAATTAAGTATGCGAGAAAAGCGAAAAGAAATATCTATCAAACAGCTGCTTTATCAGTAGTTTTTATGATGATTGGTTTCTCTTGCTGGATGGTTATTCCAATCAGAGCAAATGCTAATCCGCCAATGAACCTTAATGATCCGGATACAGCAATTGGTATGCTGGATTATTACAACAGAGAGCAGTACGGAGACTGGCCAACCATTTATGGTCAGAATTATACAGCTTTCCTTGATGCAAATGGAATTGAGAAAAATGAGGACGGAAGTTTTAAAACACAAAAAACTGGTGAAATCTACGAAAAAGATGAGAAAACCGGAACTTACAGAAAAACCGGAGATCGTTTCAATTATGTATTCAATAAGTCTCAGGTAAGCTTAATGCCAAGAATGTTTAATGAAGATAAGGATGTAATGGCGAACTATATTTCAATGTATGGAGCTCCTGATTTTACATTCAACTATGCTAATGAAGATGTGGCAGACAACCCTCAGGCTAAGCAGATATTTGATGAGCTGAGAACAAAATATGAAGACAAATCTATTACTGCAGCAGATTATTTAAAGGTAAAACCTTATAACCTGATTAATGTTCAGAAGCCTTCATTCCTTCAGAATATGGATTACTTTATTTCTTTCCAAAACGGATATTACTTCGTAAGATACCTGATGTGGAACTTTGTAGGAAGACAGAATGACCTTGAAGGAAATATGGAAAGTACAAAAGGAAACTGGATTTCAGGAATCTCTTTTGTAGATAATTTTATTGTAGGAAACCAGGATAAGATGCCTGCTAAGTTTAAAAATGAAAGTACGGTTAAGTTCTTCTTCCTTCCATTAATTTTAGGTTTGATCGGATTCTTCTTCCAATTGAACAGAGATTTCGGAAGATTCTATGCATTGTTATCTTTATTTATCTTAACAAGTGTCGGAATTATTTTCTATACAGGGGTGAAACCTTTTGAGCCGAGAGAGAGAGATTATGCTATGGTAGGTTCATTCTACGCATTTGCGATCTGGATCGGTATGGGAGCAGGAGCTATTTTATGGTTCTTACAATCTAAGATAAAATCAAACGGAGCTAATATTGCTCTAGGAGTGGTTTTATTGGGAGTACCTTTTATGATGGGCTTCCAGAATTACAATGTTCATGACAGAAGTAACAGATATACTGCTTATGATTATGCTTATTCAGTACTGAAATCATTACCGAAAAACGACATCCTTTTCGTATATGGAGATAATGACACTTATCCGGTTTGGGCGATCCAGGAAACAGAGCAGTTCAGAGATGATGTGAAGGTAGTTAACTTTACACTTGCCTCAACGCCATGGAACCTTGACCAGGTAAAAAGAAGAACGTACAACGCGATGGGAATCCCTAGTCAGTTGACACACGAAGATTACAGAGATGGTGTAAATGACCAGATCTATATGATGAAGAAGGAAGATTGGGAAGGGGTTTTCTCTATGTTGAAAGAACAGGGAGCTCCTGAAACAGAATTCCAGTCTTTCAGAAAGTATCTTACACAGGATTCTTTAACATTGAAGCAGGCTATTGAATTTATTAAATTCAAGTCTCCGGAAAAAGACGAATTGTTAAAAATGTACTTCGGAGAAGAGAAATATGAAAAGTATAACATCCTTCCGGTAAACAAATTCATCCTTCCAGTTAATAAGGAGAATGCTTTAAAAGCAGGAATCATTAATAAAGAAGACCTTCCAAATGTAGCCAATCAGATTATGATTACTTACAAAGGAAACACGCTTTATAAAAACAACCTGATTCTGATGGATCTACTTGCGAACTTCGACTGGAAGCGTCCAATCAACTTCTCTTCAGGAGGAATTTATGACAGCGAAAATATTTTCTACCTTAATGATTATCTTCAGTTCGATGGGTTCAGCTACAGATTAATCCCAATCCAAACTCCTCCGACAGCAGATGGTGATATGGGAAGAGTAGATGCCAATTCTCTTTATAATGTAGTGAAAAACTTCAGATGGGGGAACTTCAAGAACTTAAATGCTCACTTTGATGAAACGGCTACTTCCAACATTATCAGCTACAGAATGTCAGCAAGCAGAGCTGCAGCAGCATTAGCATTAAGCGGACAGAAAGCAAAAGCCATAGAAGTACTGGATCTTGCAGCAAAAGAAATTCCTGCTGAAAAATACAACGATCCACGTTCATTAAGTTCAATCGTTTCAGGATATATTATTGCAGGCCAGGAACAGAAAGGTCTTCAATTGGCTGAAGTGCTTAAGAAAGGAATTTTTGAAGAATATGACTATTATTTAAGTCTCTCCAAAGCAGATCAGAGCTATCTTAGAAGACAGATCAGAACAAAACCTATGGAATATTCTCTTGTTGTTTCTGCTGTTACAGATGCGTATATGAAGATCGGACAGAAAGAAAAAGCATATGCTTATCTGGTAAAATCCATAGAGCCAATTGATAAAAAGTTCAATGCTTTTGTTAAAGATCTTCAGCAGATGGGTAAAGAAAAAGCCATGAAGGAATCTGAAGATGTTCAGAAGATCACACCATTCTATCAGTATTTATTTGATGTCATGGAACCTTTTGATTCAACGTATTCAAAAGAAAAAGAAAATCAGATTACTTCTGCCATCATCAAAGCAACACAATAAAATATTTTAAAACGGGACTTCGGTCCCGTTTTTTTATTATTGGGAATCCTGAATTTTAAGGTTATATTTGTGAAACTAAAAATACAGAATGGCTGAAACAAATAATAGCAGGTTCCCGATCTATGCCGTAATTGCTACAGTTGCTTTTAAACTTCTTTTTTTATTAACACATTATATTCAGGAAGATGCTTTTATTACCTGGAGAGTAGCCCAGAACCTTCTGGACTATGGCGTGATCGGCTTTAACGGAGATACTAAGATTTCAGCATCCACTACACACCTGTATGTTTTTGTATCTTATATTTTCAATCTGATTTTCGGAAAGGAAAACTTTATTGAACCTCTTTTGATTTTCAATTCAATATTATTTACGATAGGAACATTATTTCTGTCTCATCTCGTTCTTAAAAATCCATGGCATAAAGCTATTTTTATATTTTTGATCGGTATTCTGCCGCCTGCGATTAAAATTTCAATTCTGGGAATGGAATACGGACTCCTGTTTTTCCTGGAAATGTCTTTGCTGTATTATGGCTTTTATAAAGGAAAAAAATGGGTATTGGCGTTTCTCCCAGCTTTAATTATGTTTACAAGAATTGATACCGTCATATTTCTGGGAATTGTTTTTCTTGTAGATACATTCTGGAACAAAAAGATCAGATGGAGTTATGTTTTTGGTGGAATTCTGGGCGTATTATCAACACTGGCTTTCAACTGGTTTTACTTTGGGGAAGTTGTCAATAATACCATTACAGCAAAGAAGCTGCTTTATGAAGAAAACTTTACTTTTCAGCAGCATATTAATTATTTTTTTGCAAGCTTTGGAAATTTCTGGGGAATGCTGAAGGTGCCCGGAAATTTCAACCCGCTCACTATTGTTGTTCTTATCTTTGAATTGCTTTGTTTTATTTATCTGATCAGACAAAGGGAAAAGAGAAATTATTTCTTATGGATGATCTTTATTTTTGGCTGGACGAAACAGCTGATCTTTATTTCTCAGAAAAGTCTCTTTGATTGGTACTACTGGGTTCCGCAATTACTGCTTTTCGTTCCGGTACTTATTTTTGTATTAGAACAGAAGGAGAGAAGGAACTTATGGCTGTCTCTGCTTACTGTGTTTTATATCCTTCCGATGCTGGCTTTTCAGACTGTTCATGCTATTGCTACAGGAAATGGAGAATGGAACTACCGCAGAACAATTGGGCTATTTTTAAACCAGTACGAAAAAGATAAAAACCAGTGGATTTTATTAGAGCCAGCAGGTTATGTTCCTTATTTTTCACATTTGAAAACAATAGATGAGGTAGGTCTTGTGGATAAACAAATTCAGGAAGAGATCAAAAAAGATAAACGTAATTACTGGATCAATACGGTAAAAACAAGAAAGCCGAAGTATCTTCTTTCCTATAAAAATCTATATGAGGGCAATGATGCCAATTCTATGTATTATCAAACTCATTACAAGCTTTTGAAGGAGTTCCGGGTAAAAGATCATTTGAACAGCGATAATAAGATTCTTGAGAAAATTTATCATCTGAAACCCTCAGGAACAGACTATAATTTGTACATCAGAATGGATTAAAATACCGAGCCCAAAACAACAATCTTTAACCATCATTTAAAACTAATACCTAACAATGAAATATTGTGCTTTTCTCCGCGGTGTAAACGTAAAAGGAACCAACATGAAAATGGCTGAGGTCTGCAAGGTCTTTGAAGAAGCGGGAATGAAAGAAGTAAGTTCAGTACTGGCTTCTGGAAATATTGTGTTTTCTTCGGATAAACATGCAGATGATCTAAAAAAAATATTGGAAAAAGCGATGTCAGAGCATTTTTCATATGATGCATTTTTATTTATAAAATCTCAGGAAGAAACAGAAGCATTCTGGAACAGCATTCCTTTCGAAAAAAATGAAAATCTCCATATTTATGCTTTTGTAGGGATGCCTGGAGTAGAAAAGGTTTTAATGGAAGAATTTCAGAAAGCTGCTCAGGCTGAACATGAAAAAGCGGAAATTATTCATCATTTATTTTACTGGCAGGTTCCGAAGGGAAATACCTTGGATTCCACATTTGGAAAGGTGCTGGGAAAAAAAAGTCTGAAAGATCAGTTTACCAGCAGGAATGTGAATACGTTTGAGAAAGTTTTGAAAAAGATGGGGTAAATTTCCCCTCGCAGATTGTGCTGATCACGCAGATAAAAATATCCGCAACCTTTGTCATTCCACCAGGAATCTATATGCAGATTTTAACCTATCCTGTTTAGATTCTTTCAGAATGGCAAAATTAGTCTTGAAGAATAAGAGGAAATCATACTATCCAACGCCCTTCATAATGTTAGTCAATAAAATATCCACCATCGGAGTATAGGCATGATCATCCTTCAATCTTAAACTGCACTCTGGCCTCAAATAATTTCCATTTCTGAAACTTTCTCAGTATTTTTACTGAACTTTTTAATTATAACAAAATGATTCAGTATTTAGATAATATTCAGCACAAAGACTCAAAGAACTTTTTCCTTATTGCAGGACCTTGTATTATTGAAGGAGAAGATATGGCATTAAGAATTGCTGAAAAAGTAATCAACATTACAGACAAGTATAATATTCCCTATATCTTTAAAGGAAGTTTCAAAAAGGCAAACAGAAGCCGTGTAGATTCTTTTACAACAATCGGAGAAGAAAAATCTCTTGAAATCCTTAAAAAAGTAGGAGAGACATTTAATATTCCAACCACTACAGATATTCACGAAAATGAGCATGCAGCTTTGGCTGCACAGTATGTAGATGTTTTACAGATTCCTGCTTTTCTTGTTCGCCAGACCGATTTATTGGTGGCTGCCGCAAAAACAGGAAAATGTGTTACCTTAAAAAAAGGACAATTCCTTTCTCCTGAAGCAATGAAGTTTGCGGTTCAGAAAGTGACAGACTCTGATAACCAGAAAGTAGCCATTATTGAAAGAGGTAATTCTTTCGGATATACAGATTTGATCGTAGATTACAGAGGAATTCCTACCATGAGAGAATATGCTCCCGTTATTTTGGATGTTACCCATTCATTACAGCAGCCTAACCAAAGCTCAGGAGTAACAGGAGGAAGACCGGATCTTATTGAAACCGTTGCCAAAGCCGGAATTGCGGTAGGAGCAGATGGAATCTTCATAGAAACACATCCTACGCCGGAAACTGCATTATCTGATGGTGCCAATATGCTTAGACTTGATTTATTAGAAGATTTATTGCAAAAGTTAACAAGAATTAGAGAATCAATTTTGTAATTGTTAAAAAAACATTAATTTTAGAAATTCTAAAACATTTCTTTTGAAAAAACTAGTTTTACCGTTAAGCCTTATGGTCCCTGTACTGATTTTCTCCCAACACAGGAAAAAAGATACAGCGACCACTAAAGTGACCGATATAGAGGAAGTTGTATTCCAGAAAAAAGCAGTAGGAAAAACAACCGACCTTACCAATGTAAGAATTTCAGCAAAAGAAGCGAAAGCAGTAGCTTCTATCAATGGAGGAATTGAAGGGCTGCTCAAAACCCTGCCTTCCGTAAACTCCAATACCGAACTGTCTTCCCAATATATGGTGCGCGGTGGAAACTATGATGAAAACCTTATCTATATTAATGATATTGAGATATACAGACCTTTCCTGATCAGAAACTCACAACAGGAAGGGATGAGTATCATAAATCCGGATATGGTTTCTGCAGTGAATTTCTCTGCAGGAGGATTTGAAGCCAAATATGGTGATAAAATGTCTTCTGCTTTAAATATCTATTACAGAGAGCCGGAAAAATTTGAAGTTTCGGGAGAGGCAAGTTTAATAGGAGGAAGGCTTACCACAGGTCTTGCTTCAAAAAATAAAAAATTTACAGCCTTATTTTCCGGAAGATACCGAAATACCAATCTTGTTCTTAACACGTTAAAGGAAGATACAGATTTTAACCCAACATATTGGGATTTTC
Organism: Chryseobacterium sp. Tr-659; assembly: GCF_011752975.1. Classification (GTDB taxonomy): domain Bacteria; phylum Bacteroidota; class Bacteroidia; order Flavobacteriales; family Weeksellaceae; genus Chryseobacterium. Next base: position 491,948 of record NZ_VWWP01000002.1, read on the forward strand.
AGTCTTACCTTAATTACCATGTTAATGATAAGTTTTCCATGTCATTCATAGGATACTACTCCAAGAATGATTACGAAATGATCCCTAGACAAAAGAGTGTGACTTTCGGAAGCCTTCAGCAGCCTATTACTGTAAATATAGGATATGGAGGTAAAGAAAACGATCAGTATAAAAATATGATGGGTACTTTCTCCATGAATTATAAGCCAGCCGATAAATGGAAGCTTACATTGGACGCTTTTGCCTATCAGAACAGAGAAAAAGAATATTATACGATACAGTCGTCTTACGAACTGCAAACCTTTGATCCGAAAACGCAGCAGCCTGTTACTTCCTTTGATCTGGGAGGGCAGATTGAACATGCAAGAAATGATCTGTTTGTAAGAACTTACGGAACACAGTTCAGAGCAAAATTTTCTCCTAATGTAAATACCGACATTGAAGTTGGATTTAAATATGAGAAAGAGAACCTTAAAGATCTTACTAACGAATGGAAACTTGTAGACTCCGCAGGATACAGCCTTCCAAGACCGGAAGTGATAGATCCGAGAACCGGAAATACAGGTGATCTAAAGTTGAAGTATTATATTGCCGGGCAAAATAATATTGAACCTTCAAGATTATCAGCATATGCACAATATTCACAGAAGTTTTACTGGGGAGCCAGCAAAGTTTTTGTAAATGCGGGGGTAAGAGTAGCCAACTGGAGTTTTAATAAAGAAACCATATTCTCTCCAAGAGCGCAGTTTGCGATAAAACCGGATTGGGATACTGATATGTTATTCAAGCTTTCGGCGGGAGTTTATTATCAGGCGCCTTTCTATAAAGAAATTAAAGATCTGGATGGGAATTTCAATTCCAATATCAAATCACAGCGCTCTATTCAGGTAATTCTTGCTAACGATTATGAGTTTCAGATGTATGACAGACCGTTTAAGCTTACAACGGAACTATACTATAAGAAAATGGATAACCTGATTCCATATTATATGGATAATGTGAGAATCCGTTATTCCGGGCAGAATAACTCCAAAGGGTATGCATATGGAATTGACACAAGATTATTCGGGGAATTTGTTCCGGGAGTAGATTCCTGGTTATCTGCGAGCTACGCGAGAGTATATGAAAATATTGACGGAAAAGGAGATATCCCTAGACCTACGGATCAGAGATTCAGATTTGCGATGTTCTATCAGGATTATATGCCAAGTTTCCCTTCTATGCGTGTTAATCTTACTTTAGTGTATGCCATGGGATTACCAACCGGAGCACCTGTGATGTTTAACGATAACGGGCAGCCTGATTTTACATCAGCATATAATTATCAGCAAAAACTTCCATCTTATAAAAGAGTAGATATCGGATTAACAAAAGTATTTATAGATCCGAAAGATAAAAATAAGAGATACGGATTCTGGGGGAATTTCCAGGAATTAACATTAGGAGTTCAGGTTTTCAACGCATTTAATATCAATAATACTGTAGCCAACCAATGGATCACAGATTATAATTCTAATTATATGTATCCGGTTCCGGTACGTCTTACAGGACGTTTCTTTAATGTAAAACTGGAATTCAGATTGTAGAAGTAGAAGTTTCAGTGATTTTTCTATCTTATGAAATATTAAAAAATAATAAGCTTCCGGAAATAAATCCGGGAGCTTTTTTATTTGCCAGAATTTTATAACAACATTGCTGAATTTTATAACAATGATTTCATAGATATTTTTAACTTTGTCTTACCAATGAAAAAGATTCTTGCCATACTGTTTTCTGTTTTCTACTTCGGGTTTTCTTCCGGAGCAGCTTTCAGCATTCATTTTTGTATGAAGGAATTTGTTTCTATAAGCCAGAAAGCAGACGATATCTGCGGAAAATGTGGCGTTAAGGATAAAAAAAGCTGCTGCAAAACGGAAATCAAAGTTGTAAAAGTAGATGATTCTCAGAAATCAGATCTTCTTAGCATTGATTTTTTAAGCCAGATTGCAGAAATTCCGGTAAAACATCAGTTTGCTTTTATTGACAGGTCTTTTTCAGCTACCAAGTTCACACAGATTCAGATTAACGCACCGCCCGAATACAGGCCGGTACCCATCTATATCAATCATTGTAATTTTAGAATTTAGAATCCGTCAGTCGTTCCGGTATAACTATTATATCGTTATGAACGGCATGTCCTGATACACTACCGATGTATCCACACGATTCAACACTTAAAAAATTAATTCTAAAATTTAAAACAATGAAAAAATATATCATTACAGCAGCATTATCTTTATTCTCAATTCTTTCCATTTCAGCACAGTCTAAAAAAGATGCTCAGGTTTCGAAACTATATCAGAACTATATTGCAATCAAATCAGCATTAGCTTCAGATGATGCAGACAAAACCTCAAAAGCTGCTACAGAATTTATCAAAACGGCTTCAACGATTGATTATAAACTGGTTTCAGAAGGTAATCTTAACATTCTGAGAAAAGACGCTTCTGCAATCTCTGATGCAAGAACCGTTGCGGCTCAAAGAGAAACTTTTTTCAACCTTTCAGATAATATGATCGCTCTTACAAAGCAGTTTAAACTCTCTGAAAAGCCTGTTTATGTACAATACTGTCCAATGGCAGACGCCAGCTGGTTAAGCGATGAAAAACAGATTGCCAATCCTTATTACGGAAAATCCATGCTTACATGTGGAAGTGTAAAGTCAGAAATTAAATAATTATTACATTAGTCTTTAAATTAATAAGTTGTACAGTTTAATGTATAATTAACTTTAAGCTGTACGGCTTCTAAAAAGCTCGAAACATTATGAAAAAGCTGATTATGTTTCTGGTACTTTTGTTTTCTGTTTTTACCTTTTCGCAAACTACAAAAACACATTATACGTGTCCGATGCACTCTGAAGTGTCCGCTTCAAAGCCTGGAGACTGCCCGAAATGCGGGATGGCTCTGGTAAAAAATACGGATGCTGTAAAAGCTGGAACAAAAACAAAAGTTGCAGAATCAAATATAAATAAATCTCAGGTTACTTACACTTGCCCAATGCATGCTGAAGTGACTTCAACTCAACCCGGAAAATGTCCTAAATGCGGCATGGATCTCGTGGAAAAAGAAGATCATAAACATACTTCGGTTGAAAATCAGAATAAAGAAAAGCCCGAGTTAAAAAGAAATTCTGAAAATGGAAGGATTACTTTTGGAGGTAAAACTGTTCGATATGATCTGTATGTAAAAGATACCATAGTAAATTTTACAGGCAAGAACCGCAGAGCGATTGCCATCAACGGAAAACTTCAGGCACCCACCTTATATTTTACAGAAGGTGATACCGCTGAAATTTATCTTCACAATATGCTTAAGGAAAATACAGGACTACACTGGCATGGAGTAATACTTCCCAATGAACAGGACGGAGTACCATATCTTACCACAAAACCTGTAAAACCAGGAGAAACTCATTTATATAAATTCAGAGTTTCACAAAACGGAACCTATTGGTACCACTCGCACGAGGCTCTTCAGGAGCAGATCGGAATGAACGGAATTCTGGTTTTCCAAAAAAGGGAAGGCGAGCCTAAAACAGAATATAATGCAGAAATCCCCGTATTATTAGGAGATTGGAGTGATGATGATCCGATGCAGATTGCAAGGAGACTTCATATGGCTAATACAGATTGGTATGCAGTAAAGAAAAATGCTGTTCAGAGTTATTGGGAGGCCATCAAATCAGGAAATTTCGGTACTAAAGCTCTTAATGAATGGAAAAGAATGGAAGCAATGGATGTGAGTGATGTATATTACGATAAGTTCCTTATCAATGGACTTCCAAGTTCAGACTATTCGAATGTAAAAGCTGGTGATAAAGTAAGACTGAGAGTAGCCAACGGAGGATCATCCACTTATTTCTGGTTAAATTATGGAGGAGGAAAGATTAAAGTAGTTGGAAATGACGGAAATGATGTTGTACCAGTGGAAGTTGATCGTTTGATTGTAGGAGTATCGGAGACTTATGATATTGAAGTAACCATTCCGGAAAATAAAAGCTTTGAATTCCGTGCTACTTCGGAGGACAGAATAGGACACGCTTCTCTCTGGCTGGGTTCAGGAGAAAAGGTAGAAGCACCCAATCTTCCAAGGCTGATGCTTTTTGAAGGAATGAAAATGATGAATGGAATGATGGAAATGAGCGGGAATATGAAGCCAATGAATATGACAATGGGTAACCAGATGATGGATATGAACGAAGTAATGTACCCGGAGCTGTCAGAAAGCCAAAGAAAAATGACGATGAAACATATGAATGAAATGATGGGAGTAAAAACTAAGGAAGATAAGAAAGAGGAAGATCACTCTCAACATTCAGGAATGGAAATGAAAGAAGAAAAAACGATCAAGAGATTGTCTTACAATATTTTAAAATCTCCGGAAAAAACTATTCTTCCAACAGACAGCATCCGTGAAATGAAATTTACACTGGAAGGAAATATGAACCATTATCTATGGACTCTTGATAACAAAACAGTTACAGAAACTGATAAAATTCTTATCAAAAAAGGTGAAGTTCTTAGAATCAAAATGTATAATAACTCCATGATGAGACACCCAATGCACCTTCATGGACATGATTTCAGACTGATCAATTCAAAAGGAGAGTATTCACCGCTGAAAAACGTAGTAGATATTATGCCGATGGAAACAGTTACTATTGAATTTGCCGCCAATCAGGATGGAGACTGGTTTTTTCACTGTCATATCCTGTATCATATGATGGCAGGAATGGGAAGAATCTTCAGCTATGAAAATTCAAAACCGAATCCACAGCTTCCGAACAGAAAGCTGGCCTGGAAAAACTTTTTACAGGATAATAAAATGGTAAGTTCTATGGCAATGCTGGATGTAGCGAGTAATAAAATTCACGCAGAAACAATGACCATGTTCGGACCGAGATGGGCCAACCTGAATGAATTTCATTCTAACTGGAATTTTGATCATTTTGAAGGAAGTGCAAAAGTAGGAAGGTTTTTAGGGAAATTTCAATGGGCTCTTCCATATGCAGGATTCAGAGTTCAGAAAAACCACGAGATCATGGAAAGACAGATGGCACAAGATATGGGAACGGATTTTCATGGTAAAAAGACCTGGTTCGGACAGCAGAAAGCTTCAAAAAATAAGTTTGCTTTCATTGTCGGAATGCAATATGTATTGCCGATGTTAATTACAGCAGATGCAAGTATTGATCAGAACGGAAAAGTGTTACTGGAGCTGAGCAGGGAAGATATTCCGCTTTCCAGAAGACTGAGAGGAAACTTTACGGTCAATTCCGATGGAGAATTTTCTACAGGATTGAGATATATCGTTCAGAAATGGTTGTCATTATCCGGAAATTATGATAACGAAATGGGCTGGGGAGCTGGTGTTACTTTAACCTATTAATGATTAGCAGATTTTATAAAACTTAATAAAACAGACAATGAAAAACTTATTAACTGTACTTGTCACAGGATCTATTCTATATTCATGCAATAATCCCAATAGCAATTCTTTAAAAAAGGAAACAGAGCCAGCTGTGAAAACAGAAGGTAATCCATCCACATCAACACCTGAGGTAATAACACAAAATGCAGCTAATAATCAGGAAAAGAATAAAGAAGAAGTGAAAGAATCTTCATCAGTTTCTATAAAACAAATTGTTGAAGGATATTTACCTTTAAAGAATGCTTTAACGCAGGATGATGCCAGTACAGCTTCAAAAGAAGCTAAAAAACTATACTCGGTCTTAAAAAAAGCAGATATCAGTAAACTGAGCGCTGATGTGAAAGATATCTTAGAAAGTGCTGCCGAAAATGCAGAGCATATAAGTGAAAACTCTAGGGATATAGCACATCAGAGAGAACATCTGCTTTCTCTGAGTAATGATATGGCTGATTTAATCAAAGAGATGGGAACCGGAGGATTAAAATTATATCAGAACTTTTGCCCCATGTATAATAATGGAAAAGGAGGAACCTGGATTAGTGAATCCGAAGAGATTATCAATCCGTACGAAGGTCAGAAAATGATCAATTGCGGATCTGTAAAAAAAGCATTCTAAAAGATGAACCGCTGTATTACAAAAATACTTTTGGGACTCATCCTTGTTTTTTTGCTTATTCAGATGATTCAGCCTGCTCGTAATATTGATTACGGGCAGGTTCCTTCAACAGATATCGCAAAGGTGTATCAGATTCCGGAAAATGTACAAACTGTTTTTGCAAATTCCTGTTATGATTGTCATAGTAATTCCACAGACTATCCGTTCTATGCCTATATTCAACCTTTAAGTTTCTTTATTGATAATCATATTAAAGAAGGGAAGAAGGAATTAAATTTTAACGAGTGGGGCAATTACAGCCATCGAAGACAAGCTAATAAATTAGAATCAATAGCAAATCAGATAAAACAACAAAAAATGCCGCTTCCCTCTTATGCATACCTTCATCGGGGAGCTAACCTTTCTAAAAAGCAGATAGAGGAAATAGTCAGTTGGGTAGAATTGATGCAGGCTGAAAATGAAAAAGTAAAATAGAAAGCTTCAGCAAAAATAAAAGCCATCCAAATAAGCGGGGTGGCTTTTTTTTCACTTTTGGTTTTATGAGAATATGAAATTGATTAATTAAAGTTTTCTTAACTTGAATATTACCTAAAAAGCTCTCCTATTTATAATCTTTATCATTCTAATTCAATAGGGTTATAGGGGAGAGGGTTGGATTTCATTGACATCTGACTACCGTCCATATTATAAGCTTTGCCGTGAAAAAATCCGGGATTATCATAATATGATTGTTGAATTCTTCTAAATTTGTCTCTTGTTACTTTAAAGATACTTTTATCATTACGTAGATAAATATTATTAGGTTTTTGATTCATTGCAACAGCTTGAAAAAGAAAATTTTTTTTATCATCTTCGATTTCAAGTATTAAGCCAGGCAATCCACCAAAAACATAAGGCCCATTATTAATAGGAATTTGATCTGTATACCAAGCAGTATAATCTCTGCCCTTATATAGTGTAGTTGCTTTATTACACTCATAACCAAGGATTTTTTTCTTCTCTCCGCTGCTCATAGTCCATTTAAAAATAGGTGTTTTTTCTTCATATTGATACCTATCTTTGGCTTTATCTTGTATAATTAAACTATCTGTCAATTTGTTTTTAAAGATAACTGCTGACCATATTTCCCGAACTTTAAGTAGTTGGTTAATCTCTTTTCCTCCAATTCTTTCTTGATTACTAAACTTCTCTGATATAGAATCTTGCTGAATACCTTTATAATCAATGAATTTAGAATAGTTACTCCCCAATTGTAAGATACAAATTGTTTCTTTCTTGCTCCCGGGAACATTGATATTGTTAGAAAACTTTACCTGATAATAAATATTTAAATCACTGTTTCCATAGGTTTTCACTTGGTATTTAGGAGCTTGAAATGTAAAGTTATCGGGAAATTTAGTATCCTGTCCTTTAACAAAGTTAAAAAATACAATTAAAAATACAATTATAAACTTCATTGCGTTTAATTTCATTCTGTTAATTTTAAAATAGTACGGATAAAGTATCCGTCTTATTTATAATTGGTTTATGTTAGAGGATAAGATGTTCCGCATTTTTGTGCATTAAAGTAAGTAACATCATCTGTGAAAGCTTGTATGCTATCATAATCACTAGCTTCTAAATAATAAACAGCCCCACAAGGAGATGTTACTTGAATCCAGTTATAATAACCTGTTTTTGCTTTAATAGAAACTCTACTGCAATTTCTGGCTTTTTTCGCTGTTGTTTTTATTTTCTTGGTGATTTCTTTGTCAGTAATCCCCTTGGCACTCATAAGCCCAGCTACACCAAGAGTAACAATAAAGATAATTTTTTTCATCGTTAAAATTTTAATTTTTAATAAATAATAAATTTTTTTGATTGCAATCTGAAAGCAATTTTATAAAACATTTATATTATTAACAAGGAATTTGTCTTTAAATTGATGATTGTGTTGGTATTAGCTTGTTTTGTTTATTTTTTAAAAATAAAATTTATAAAAAATAAGTAATAAAGTAATGATATTCTTATAAAGTTACTAAGTTAAATGCTGGTTCTATTCAGATGATACCATTAATTTGTTTTTAAAATAAAAGCCACCTCATTTTCATGAGATGGCTTTATTTATTTTTGATCAAATAGATTACTTAGCCGTTTCAGCTATTTTTTCTTTTGCTGGTGTGTAAGTAACTTTTGCAATATCAACGGTCATTTCCTTCAGCCGTTTAGCTACATTTTCCGGCATATCTTTCTGATATCGTCCTCCGATTACTTCAGAAAGGAATTTCTCTGTTTCCGCATACATTGCCATACTGTTAACAGGTTTACGGAATCCGTGTCCTTCATCATCGGCAAGAATATAGCTTACTTTTTTACCTTTATCACGAAGTGCAATTACAATCTGATCTGCTTCAGCCTGTTTTACTCTCGGATCATTCGCTCCCTGGATAATCAGTAAAGGTTTGTTGATCTTATCCACACTGAATAAAGGGCTGGCATCATGCATACGTTTTTTTCCTTCCTCAGTTTTAGGATCACCTACCATCCCATATAAAGATGCGCGGGCAGCTTCCCAATATGCAGGAATAGAATTTAATAAAGTAAATAGATTACTTGGTCCTACAATATCAACTCCTGCAGCATACAGATCCGGAGTAAAGGCTAACCCTGCTAATGTTGCATATCCACCGTAGCTTCCACCCATAATCACTACTTTATTTTTATCTGCGATACCTTTATCGATGAGGTATTTTACGCCCCAGGTAATATCATCCTGCATCAGTTTTCCCCATTGTAAGTCTCCGGCGTTTAAGAAACTTTTTCCGTAACCTCCACTGGCTCTGAAGTTAGGCTGTAATACAGCATATCCTCTGTTAGCTAAAAACTGTACATTAGAGTTATATCCCCAAGTGTCTCTAGGACCTTTAGGGCCTCCGTGTACCAAAACTACTACAGGAATATTTTTTCCTGTTGATCCTACTGGTAAAGTCAGGTAAGCTGGTATTTCAAGGCCGTCACTGCTTTTGTAGGTAATAGGAGTCATAGGAGCAAGGTATTGTTCAACCTTTTTTAGTTCCGGTCTTGGAGTGTACTGGAAAACCAGCTTTTTTGTTTTTGCATCAAAGAAATAAGCTTCAGCAGCATATTTATCACCCCATACGGAAACTAAAAATTTTGAATAATCATTTGTTGAACTTCCAAAATTCACCTCTCTTCCCGGGAATTTACTTTGTAAGAATTTATAATTGTCTTCCCATGTTTTATCCTTCCAATAATACTGTGTTTTGTCTCCCGTATAAGAAGTAGAAATGATCTTTCTGGTATTTCTATCTATAAATAAACTTCCAAAATCTACTTTTCCTTTCGGATCATTTTCTATTTTGGTCATTTGTTTGGTTTTCGGATCCATCAGAAATAATGTTGATTTATCCAGATTACCCTTATTGGTTACCAGATAGAATTTTGAATTATCGGCATTCCAGTTAGAAATATAGGCACTTTCTGTTACCAGTGTTTCATAGATTGGAGTCAGCTTGTCATCTTCTTTATAAAAGAACTGGGTTGTTCCCTTATCATCAGTTTTTGATAAAACTCTTAGTTTCTCATCCCAATCGAAATCATAGCCGGTAATACGATCTGTATTCTCAAAGATCTTTTTCAGCTCACCCGTTGATATTTTCAGAGAATAGAGATCATGCCATGCTTTATCACGATTATTCAATCCTACCATAAGAAGATCAGGATCTTTTCTGCTTACCATATAGATCTGGGCGGTCACTTCATTAATCGGGGTTAAATTTCTTGATTCAGGCACCCCATTTGTCGCCTTTGCCATTGGATCTACAGCGAAGATATTAACATTTTCATCTCCGTTTTTGTCTTTTACATATAAGATATATTTTCCGTTTTCTGACCAGAAATATCCACTCAAGGGGCGTTTGCTGTCAGTTAGTGGTCGTGCTTTTTCAAAAGGTTCATCAATTTTTTTTACCCAGATATTCATAATTCCGCCATAGTCTTTCAAAAAAGAAATCCATTTTCCATCCGGACTTAGCTGCCCTCCGGAAATTTCAGGGTTTCCAAAGAATAATCCTCTGTCCAGTAACGGAACCTCCTGTGCTTGTGCTGTATGAAACCCTATCATTAAGAGTAATACATAAAAGATTTTTTTCATTTTTTTTTAAATTTTGGTTTTTATTTATATCGAAAGAATTTTTTTGTAAAAGCTTGCTCTCTATATTTCTAGTTCTATGATTTTCTTTGCCATATTTTGATTGATACGATCAGGAATTAAACGCATCATAAAGTTCCGCAGTGAATTTCCACGTTCCCATTGAGAGATTTTCCCAATAGTATGGCTTGTATTAACAATGTAGTCTACCTTTTTCCTCCTTATTCTCTGAAACTCTTCAAAAACAATATTAAAATCTTTGCTTTTTTCTAATAATTTGCCAATAATGTAAGCATCTTCAATAGCCTGACAGGCTCCTTGTCCCATATTAGGAGTCGTAGCGTGGGCGGCATCTCCAATTAAACAAAGATTTTCCGAATACCATCTTGGAATAGGAGTGAGGTCGGTAATTTCGTTACAGATTATATTTTCTTTTGCAGTTGTCTCGATAAGGGTTAAAATCAAAGGATCAAAATCATTAAAAATATCCGTTAAACTTAGGTATCGTCCAAAACTTTTGTCATTGATACATGCATACCAATATACTTTTTGCGCAGAAATTTTTACAAATCCGAAACGTTTTCCTTTTCCCCAAACTTCAAAAGCTTCCTGGTGATATCTTTCGGGAAGGTCAAAATCTACCAGTCCGCGCCAGCATTTCTGTCCTGAACTGCGGATATTTCCTGTTTTTAAAACTTGATTCCGGATTGGAGACTTTATTCCATCTGCTCCAAAAATGATTGTACTTTCAATAGTATTTCCGTTTTCAAAATTCAGAATATAGTTTTCCTTTTTTTCTATTGTTTGTAAAGAATGATTAAGCCTGATACCTTCCGAATGTATATTTTCTGCAAGTATTTTCTGAAGTTCAGCACGATGAATAGCTACATTGCAGGAGTTATACTGATTTTCCAGATCCTGTATTTCAGTTTTAGAAATGGGTTTCAGAGTTTCATCTGCTATCGTGATTCTATGAATTTTATTCCCCGCCTTTTCAATTTTTTCTTTTAAACCCAGTTTGTCAAAAACCTGCATAGCATTAACGGCCATCATAATTCCGGCTCCCACAGGCTTTATTTCCGGAGCAGCCTCATAAACCGTGAAGTCATACTGATGTTGTTTCAGTATATTTCCAAGGGTGAGTCCTCCAATTCCGGCTCCGATTATTGAAATAGTATTCATAGGGTTTAATTGTTTTTTAAAATACTGATGAAGATCCTACTTTATAATGTTAAAATATAACTCTCGGATACCTTTTTGAAGCCATATCTACTGAAAAAATTATGAGCCCCATGATTATTGACACCGCTTTCCAGCAAAATAAAACTGACATTCCAGCTTTTGGATTCCTGAATAGCTTTCTCTAACAGCTTACTTCCAAGAGACTGACCTCTTACAGACTGATCCAAAAGCATATCTTCCAGAATTGCATATTTTTTAAAAGGACTGTTGATCACATTGAAAACCAGCATTCCTACAATTTCTCCATTCTCATTTTCCGCAATCAGAATATTCAGTTTTGAACTTCCGTCAGAATTAAAATCTGTAATTAACTGTTCTGTTAAGATCACCTCAAGGTCCGGATTCCAATGATGAGCATCTAAAGCTCTGCCGGACATCATCTCACCATGGGAAATGTAAGAATCCGTTTTGTGCGTCATAAAAAAGTTTACCAGCTCTTTTACGCGGGCCTTATCACTAAGCCATTTTGTAGTATATTCCATAGAGAGTGATGTTATTTTAATTTTTTTAATTCCTCCAGCAAAATATTCTGTTTATTGATGAAACTATCAAGATTATCTGTTTTCAAAGGATGAGCATTCTGATACTTTTCAATTTCAGGAAGAGTTTTTCTGATTTTGAATACTACGTACTGATCATGAAGCGCTGCATCGTTTGCCTTTATTCTACTGATCAGATCCTTTATAGTCTGGGTTTTTGTGTTGTATTTTTCAGAACTTGCTTTAATTTCTTTTTCAATCTGTTTTCTGGTGAGAGAGTCTGTTACTGAGTTAGACAATGCAGCAGCATCATTATAATAAGTTTCTGATTTGTAGATAACCTCACTATATTCTGAAAGTACAGTTCTGGTTTCCTCACGAATATTTTCTATCCTTGCATCAAGCTCCTGTAAAGCTTTGTCATTTTTTACGAGCTCCTCATAAATTTCATGAACAAGATTTCCACCCTTGGAATATCGTGTATTTTTCTTGATAGAGCCGGAAACTGAGGATTCAGCATTATCTACGGCATTGTCTACAACCGGAGCGTTCCGTGATTTATTTTCCCTGCAGGAAAGCAGAGATAAGGCCAGGGCAGAGGCGAAAAATATTCTTTTCATAGTTTGCTTTTTTGTGATTGATAATCAATATCATATCCTGAAAACTAAAATTAATCATTTAGACTCTATCCTAAGTAATGGAGGGATATGATTTTAATTAGTTGAGCAAACTTTGAAAATTGTTACAAATCCTTATAAAATAGAATTTAAATCAAATCCTGTTCTATTAAAATCCAGTAATATGGAATATTTTCCACCTGTTATTCCATGGCCGAATTTTCCATTTATTCTAAGTCTCCCATGATCATTATATTTAGAGTCAAGAGAAAGTTTTTTTGATATAAACGGAAAGCTTTCGGTGCAGTTGCATATCTGATAAATCTGGTGAGCAATTCCTAAGGGGTTGGAGTAAAGCAGAAGAAAAATCTTGTCTTCTAAAATGATAACATCTGCAGTATCCCTGCGATATCTGAATGCCAGTTTTCCGAAAAACTCTGTTTCCATGTTCAGCTTTTTGAGTATCGTAAAATTTTTGTTTTTCAATGACTCGAGGAACTTTTTGTGTTTTCTTTTATAATAAAGAAAGATTCCTAAACCGCCCAAAATGACGTAACAGATTCCGGCAATAATGTAATTTGTTTCCATGGTTTAGCAAAAATAAAAAAACGGAGTCTGAAAACAAACTCCGCTTATACATTATTTACGCTAAAAATTATTTACCTAAATAAGATTTAAGAATCTTACTTCTGGTATTGTGTTTTAGTCTCTTAATTGCTTTTTCTTTGATCTGACGAACTCTCTCTCTTGTAAGATCGAAAGTCTCACCAATTTCCTCTAAAGTCATTGGGTGTTTCCCGTTCAGTCCGAAGTATAATCTTACCAGATCAGCCTCTCTTGGTGTTAAAGTGTTCAATGCTCTTTCAATCTCGATTTGTAGAGATTCAAGCATTAGATCTTTATCAGGACTTGGAGATTCTCCTGAACGCAATACATCATAAAGATTAGAATCTTCACCTTCTACTAAAGGTGCATCCATAGACAGGTGTCTACCAGAGTTTTTCATAGATTCTTTGATATCTTCCTCGCTCATGTCAAGAACTTCAGCCAATTCTTCCGGAGAAGGTGGTCTTTCATTTTCCTGCTCAAGGTGAGCGTATGCTTTATTAATTTTATTGATGGAACCAATTTTATTCAACGGAAGTCTTACAATTCTTGATTGCTCAGCTAACGCCTGTAAAATTGATTGACGGATCCACCATACTGCATAAGAGATAAATTTGAAACCTCTAGTTTCATCGTACCTTTTTGCCGCTTTCATCAATCCTAGGTTACCTTCATTGATCAAATCGGGTAAAGAAAGACCTTGGTTTTGGTATTGCTTAGATACAGAAACTACGAAACGAAGGTTGGCTTTAATTAGTTTCTCTAATGCGGCTCTGTCGCCAGCACGTATTCTTTGTGCCAATTCTACTTCTTCGTCCGCAGTAATCAGTTCCACTTTACCAATTTCCTGCAAATACTTGTCTAATGAAGCAGTTTCCCTGTTGGTAACCTGCTTAGTGATTTTTAATTGTCTCATTTATTTTTATCCTCAAAAAAGAGTTACTATATAATATACGTTTGAAATAGTAAAAAGGTTACACAGGTTTCACTTTTTTAAAGTAAAATTCCTTAATCTTGTCTTAAATAAATTGTAATTATTTTATTTTCAGCTATTTGGAAATATGAAATAAAGAAGCTGCGTAGTCTATTTCTGATTATAATTTTAACAGTAAAATCAGAAATATAACTTCAACCTCAATGTTTCATTCAAAAATGAGTCCAAAGTTATTTTTATCATTAAAACTTAAAAAAAAAACGAAACCGAAGTTTCGTTTTTTATGCTATTGTTGAAAACAATTTCCTGTTAAAAAAGCTCGTTCAGAACTTTTGCCAGTCTCAATCCTCCGTACAGTAGTTGTCTTTCTAAAGTATCATTGAATTTGTACTGATAGTCGTAAGATAATTTGGACCCATCAGGAGTCTGTGCATAGATTTTGTTGGCAATTTTGTGAGAATCATATAACCAGTCTTCCAATGTTCCGGACTGAATCTGTGCTACCTCTTCTTTGGATTTAATATCTAAAAGCTTAGAATATTCTGTATAGCTGTATTTCTGAGAATCTACTAACTTTCCATCCCAAACCGAATGTAAGTTGGTTTTTTCACCAAAGTAAGTAACATTGATTTTGTTCCCACCCAAATCTTCTGCTCTTCCTACATGTAAAGGCTGTGCAAGGTCTCCCATAATGTGGATCAGGAATATCAATGCGATCTTTCTGTCTTTTTCAGAAGTGTTTTTGTCTTTGATCTGGCTGGATAAAGTGTTCACCTGCGTGTAAAGGCTTGGCCCTGCCTGTGCTTTCAAGTTCTGTTCAAAGTTTTTGAAATCAGTTTGCGGATCAATATTTACATAATGCCATGATGAAGCCTGCTTCCATGCACCGGTTGTATCAGATTTGATAAAGTCCGGCCAGTTTGCCCAGTATGCCAGGCGCTCTTTTCCCATCATTTTTTTAATTTCCCTTCTTGCTTTTCTGGAAAGGTGGTTTTCTGCAATGTCTGCAATAACTCTGTGCCCTGTTAATCCCCAGGCATAAGAATAAAGAGAAGAGGAGATGAATGCTAAAATCAGAATTTTAGAATAAATACTTTTCATTTTAAATAACAATTTTCAGTCTGCAAAGATACGGCCCGCTTTCCGAATGTGCATTAAATATCCTGAATTTATTCTAAAGATAATGTTAATAAAAATTAATCTAAATAAAAGAAGAGTAATGAATGCAAAATAATAAGTATAAAAATGAAAATGGTTAATAAGAGAATGATTATGATAAGGAAAGAGTAAATTTTTGATATAGTAGAGCTTTATACATTGAACACCTTGACTATGTCGTTTCCCCGTATTTTTACGGAAATTGCCGGAAATAATTCTTTCCAATATCAATAAATTACTATTTTTAGCTCAAAATTATTAAAGAAATATTTTTTCAAAGTTACGAGATATATTATCTTTACAAGTCATAATCAGAGGAAACACTATGTATGAGAATAACATTGTAGACATGCATTACAATAAGCTGCAGACAGACTTTAAAGCTGAAGCTGTGGCTGTTAATCTTTTGAAATACCATCGTGCAGTAAGTAATATATTTATTGAGCGGGTGGGGATCAATGATCGTGCTTATTTAAAAGATATTAAAAGTATTTCCAGCAGCTATCTGGGATTTGATGAGGAAGTATTTACGATAGAAAGTTACAGGGAGGGAATCTATGATTACCTTCCGGAAGGGTTATTCCATCCGCCGTCTTTAGGAGCTTCCCGAAAGAATGTAGATACTGTAGTAAGAGAGATCCGGAAACAAAAAAGGGTAGAAGATGATGCCCGCAAGTTTTTTCGTCCTTTTGAACTGGAGGTATTTTTTACGGAGATCAGTGCTCTGCTGAAAGAATCTGAATTTGATATAACAAGTAATACGGATGCATTGCTTGAAACGGTAAGTGAGCTTTGGCCGCTGATTAAAATGCTTGATAAGCAGAATGCTTATATCTTTATGCATATTTTACCATTCTTCCATCATATAAGAGGAGATAAAAAATGGTTTGAAAGATGTATAACCGCTTTTCTGCAGGTGCCTGTAAAAGTAACTTTTTCCCCAAATATTATTGATGAGATCGAAAAAAATGATGATTCCATGCTATTAGGAAATGCTCGTTTGGGAGTTACTTATATTCCGAGCGGAAGACATATGGATGGGCAGCGTAACTGGGTAGTCAATATTGGCCCGATCCCTTATAGAGATATGAAAAAATATATTCCGGGAAGTCCGTTCAGAAAAGTGCTTCAGGCGTTGTATGATTATTTTCTTCCGGTAACAGTAGATGTGGAAGAGAATTTTGTTACGGAAAAGGAGGAATATTCTTTTAGCCTTGAAGATGACGAAAGAAATGCCAGCCGCCTTGGATACTCTACTTTCCTCTAAATTATTTTATTATATTTACAATTACCAACAAAGTATAAATTCGAAAAGAAACAAATGGAAATTTCTTCAGTAAAAGGTATTTTTTTAAGGTATATCTTAATGCCTTTAATCGCAATTATTATGATGGTTATACTGGGTGTAATCAGGAGAAATAAACCTGCGATAAAAATTAAAGTAATTATTGTATACGTACTGCTGTGCAGCTTATGCCTCGCTCTTCCGGGAGTTTTTGGCTTTGCCGGTAACCTTTTTAATCCGTACTGGTATCTCATTGCACAGGTGATTTATCTTATTTTTGGGATTATTCATGTTAACCTATTACATAAATATTTCAAAAAACACATAGAATCTCTGGCCATGAGTATTCTCTTTGAATCTATACTTTCATTAACGTGTATGGTTTTAGGTGGATACTTATTTACTCTGCTTTTTAATTGGATGAGTGGAGGACTGGGATACTCAGTAATGGCAGCAACAAGTATGGTAATTTTTGTGGTTCCAATGGTATTCTACTATTGCTATATCCAATTCATCAGCATTCCTTTTGATATTTATAAAACATGGAGATATTCTCCTGAACAGAAACTCCCTGATTTTGAAGGGGCAGATTTCGACAGGCTGATGGTATTGAATGTTGAGCTAAGTAAAAAGCTGGAAGATAGCAATCGTTTCAGAATTAAAGCAAAAACACTTCCTACAGGAGTTACTTTCGGAGATTGGTTTTACAGGGTTGTGGATGATTATAACCATAAAAACCCAGGATCTGTTATTCACCTTTCAGACGAAGGAAATGAACCTTATTACTGGATCTTTTATACCAAGAAATCATTTTTCAGCTTCAGAAAATATATAGATTTCGATCAGGATATTACAACAAACAACATTTCTGAAAATGAAGTGGTGATTTGTAAGAGAGTTATTCAGCATGAAGAAGAAGGAGTTGTAAGAAAATCATAATCACAAAATTTAAAAAGTATTAAACATGATACAGCCTATTAAACATTTTGCAATCAATTGGGTGGATGGGATGAAGGTTTCCCAGAGACACCTTAATGATCAGGATAATTTCTTAATTGATACCATAAGAGATTCCAATTCCCTTGGAATTACTACATATAATTACGGACTTCTGCCTATTTCCAATGAATTTACAGACCGTACCATTTTTGATGTTCACAATACGGCAACCAATGATGTACAGCTGGTAATCAAGCGTTGCAGTGCCGTTACTATGGCCGGTTATCGTATTGAACTTACAGACAGAAGAATCAGTGTGAAATCGTTGGCAAAGTCGATGAATGAAGAGCAGGCAGACGGAGAATATTATATTCTGATTTCTGTTAATCCTTTTGATAAAGTGCCTTTTGGAGATATTGATCCGGAAGAAATTCCGCCTCGCCATCCAAATGCGCAGCCAAACCATCATATTGAACTTCTTCCCGTAACTTCTTTGAACAGCAGCTATTCAGGAGGAAATTACCTGATTATCGGTAAAGTGGATTTGAAAGCCAATATTGCTCAGGTAGATTCCAACTTTATTCCACCATGTACATCTGTTCAAAGCCATCCTGCTTTGGTAGATTATTATAGCAGTTTTGCAAAATCTATCGGAAACCTGCAGCAATATGCCTTTAAGATTATCCAGAAAGCCTCCCATAAGAACCAAAATACAGCGTTGGCACAAAACGTTAAGTTCTTATGTACTACAATGGTGAATACTTTTGGAGATATGTACTTCCAGTTCAGAAATATTACTCCTTGGCAGCCGCCTGTATTCCTTATCGAATCTTTTGCAAGGCTGGCACTTCATTTATACAATTCCACTCAGCTTCTTGTGCCCGCAGAATTGGAAGAAATGCTGAATTATAGCTTAGAATGGAGCGAAATTGCGCCACATACCTTACTGAACCAGCTTTCCATTGTTGCGGAAACAAATTATGATCATCATAATTGTGGAGAACCTTTACTTTATATTCAGCAGATGCTGAGAAGCTTGGAAACCATTTTCTCTAAATTGAGTGAGCTTGATTATATCGGTCAGAGAAAAGAGAATATCATTGTTAATGAACAGGAAGTTTCTAACAATACCAATCCTAAGAGAGGCTGGAGTGTTTTAGATTAATAGAGATAATTAAAAATAAAATCCTGAATGAGCCATTCAGGATTTTTTATTGCATTAAAGAAATTAAAAATGAATTTAGAAGTAATAAGAAAAGATACACTTGGCTGTTCTGATAAGATATTTTTAAACAGTGCCGGTTCATCATTGATGTCTAAAGCAGTGGTAGACAGGATGATTAATTATCTATATGAAGAGCAGCAACTTGGAGGATATACAACAGCAGGACTTTACACAGATGAAATCAGTCAGTTCTATGAAGAGGCAGCAAAGCTGATTAATGCCACGTCAGCGAATATCGCTTTTATGAATAGTTCAACAGATGCTTACGCTAAAGCTTTATCCAGTATTTCTTTTAAAGAAGGTGATTGTATCATTACGACTAATGATGATTATATCTCAAATCAGATTGCTTTTATTTCTTTGAAGAAAAGATATGATATTGAAATAATCAGAATGAAAAATCTTTCTGACCATGAATTGGATCTTCATGATCTTGAAAATCTGATCCGAAAATATAGTCCCAAATTAATTGCTGTAACGCATATTCCTACGAATTCCGGTTTAATTCAAAATGTGGAGGACGTAGGAAGGCTCTGTAAGCAGTATAATATTCTATATCTCGTAGATGCTTGCCAGTCAGTAGGACAGATTGTTGTAGATGTTATGAAAATGAAATGTGATTTTTTAACTGCAACAGGAAGAAAATTTATGAGAGGACCGAGAGGATCAGGATTTTTATATATTTCCGATGAAGTTTTAAACCAGGAAATGGCTCCCTTATTTTTAGACAGCAATGGAGGGCAGTGGACAGGTTTTGACGAGTATCAGCTGAATAATAAAGCAAAAAGATTTGAACATTTTGAGAGATCCGTTGCCACATTACTCGGTTTTAAAGAAGCATTGAAGTATGCAAATAACATAGGGATGGCCAATATCGAAAATTATAACAGAAACCTGGCGGAAAAACTAAGAATCAATCTTCAGAATAACGATTTCAGGATTCTTGATCTTGGAAATCAATTAAGCAGTATTATTACCTTTTGTCAGAAGGATGGAAAGATTGAAAAGATCCGTAAAATACTAAATGAAAATAATGTTTTTTTTACCGTAAGTAATAAAAACAATGCCCTAATTGATTTCACACTGAAGAATGTAGAGTATGCAATTCGTCTGTCTCCCCATTATTTCAATACTTTGGAAGAAATAGAAAACGTTTCAGATTTTTTATTAATATAAATCCTGAAAATATAAATGAAGAATGTTTTTTGATTTTTTTCTTGATCCCCGATTACTTTCAGTAAATAAAAGAATAAGAGAATTCAAAAAAGAACTCCCTTATCCATAAATATAATTGTTGAAAAAAAGATCTTATATGAGGTTTTATTGGGGCCATGATTTATTAAACGTTTCTTTTCCATTTTTGTCATAATGCTTTAGTTCAGGATTTTTCATGTTTTCCTGTGTAATCATTGCGCGTATATTGGTCATTGAATCACAAATCTTTAGAAATGACTGTTTTTTTTCAGCAAGTACTCCGATGGTAACAGCCTCCCGGTATTTACCTATATCACTTTTATGGAATACCCCAATGCCAGAAAAATTATTACCGGATGAAAGAGCAATGGCTTCTCCTGTTTTAGGCCAGTCTAAAGTAAGAACTGCCATATCATCATCCAAAATACTATATCCACTTCGCTCTATACCATCTTTATCATGAAGAAGTATTCCTGCGCCCCCTGTTCTTCTCGGGAAAATTCCTTTTGGAGTCATAGGATCAGGATCTTTTCCTATGGTAATTCTATCACGTCCGTTTTCATCCAAATATACAATTCCATACAGTTCATCTGGCCGGGTTCTGTCTTTTATCTTTTTTAAAGGAGCTCCTATCACAATTCTGGGATGTCCTTGTTCATCTTTTATAATCAACCCTTTAGCTTCAAGTACACCTCCTTTCCCTATTTCAGTCTTTTGGAATGATAAAAATATAGAAACGATCATAAGCATAAAAAGACTTAGTATAAAGGTAAATTTTAATCTGATATATTTTTTTTCTAACTGATCAACCTTTTCCTGTAATGTAATATTCATAAATTTTTTTATTTTTTAAAAATATTATCAAAACTATCGGCAAACAATACCAAAAGAAGGGTGAGTTTTTCTACCGGTTTTCAGGTGGTTTTATGAAAAAATATTTTTCTAAAAAGAATGAATACTAAAATCAATTCAATCCCAGCTTTGTAAAAAAATCTTCCAGATTCTTCCATTCCTGATACGTTCTTAAAAAATCATCTCGATTTACAGGAACATTTGGAACATAATTGTATTGTTTACATCCAAAACATAAATCAATATAAGACCATTTCTTTGTTTTATAAAAAAATATAGTGTGATGAGGCTCGAAACAAAATGCTCCTTCCCAGAGTTTTTCCTTTTTCTGATTTTTTATAATTTCAATTAATTCCTGTCTCATTTCTGGAGTTAGCAGGATCTTCTTTTTTATGATTTTATCGTTAGGAATATCATTTTTCAATAATGTTCTGTGTATTACAACGCTTTTTCCTGGTGTTTCAATATCCAGTCTCAGATCTTCATGATGAGTAAGCAAAACAGAGTCTGCGTCTTTAAGATACTGTACAAGATCTTTATTAATGTTTTGAGAAAAGGCGGAGATTGAACTTACAATCAAGCCTGAAATAAATAACCTGCGTATCATGATTTTAATTGAATTTTTCTTCTGCGCTGGTCATAAATAAATCCTATAACCGGATATAGAATTCCCGTAGCTGCTACCTTCTCAAAAATATAAAAGCCAAACTGCCCATCTGTTTTCTTTAGACCCATTCTTTCGAACTGAAATAAAAAGTCACTTCCGAAAATAAATATTGAGCCCACAAAAGATAAAAGAATAATAAAAGAGAGACTTTCATTTTTAATTTTCCAAAGAGAAAGCAAGTATCCGATCCCGGTAATTATCAAAAAAATCAGATCTGTAGTTATATGGGCTGTAATATCAGAGCGAATGCCCAATGAATCTCTTATACCCTCGGCTGCATTTTTAGCAGCCTCCATGGCTGTCATAGCACAAATCATAGTGATATAAAAGGGGATATAAGATGAAAAAGCGATGAGTGCTGCTACGATTCCAATAAGCAGACCTTTATTTTTTTTCATGGTTAGAAAGTTAATCCGATAAAGATAATAAAAAAGGATTACGAAGCTTATTATCATTGATTTTTATGAATGATTCCACAGAATTTATATGAAAAAACTGATATTTGGCATGTTTTCAATATTAGATATGCTATTTGATGCATAATTAATTTAAAAATGATACTTTTAGCTTGAATAGTTAGAAAGGATTTTTAGTTGCATTATGAAAGAACTTTTTGAAAATATGACAACAAAACCTTTGCACAATTTCCATATTCCGGTAATGGGACTGGCTTATACAATAGACAGCCCGATCCGTGTTGCCCAATATGGAATATCTTCTGTGATTTCTATCATTGATGATGAAATTCTTGAAAAAATGAAAAACTTTTATAACCTGAAGTTTAATCTCAATTATTTTGGAATTTCAACAAAAACAGAGGATTACAGAGCGAAAAGAATCACCGCTTACCTGGATATGGTGGATGATATCGTGAATGAAAAATTTGAATCTTTTAAACAGGAGATCAGCAAAAACAAAGAGAGCCTGAAAGATTTTGTGGCTATGCTTCCTAATACTTCAGAAGTAAAAGCCGGCTTGCAGAATCTGATCAGCCAGAAAGAAAATTGGAGTTTTGCAATTAAAAACTTTATTGAATCCAATCTGAAACCGGGAAATATAGATGTCAATATCATGACCAAAGTGGATAAAGACAACTATAAAAATAAAGAGCAGCTTCCGGTAATGTACAACGATGCCCATGCATCACTTCGGGGATTTGCCAATAGTAAGTTATCCTCATCAATGGTTCTTTCTGCCGGAATGAACCCTCGCCTGTACAGTTATATGGAGGAATTCGAAGATTTTTTTCCGAATGAAAACGGTGTTATCAAAAAGAAAATCATTCTTAAAGTAAGCGATTTTCGTTCAGCAATGATCCAGGGAAATTTTCTGGCTAAAAAAGGATTGTGGGTTTCAGAATACAGAATAGAATCCGGACTGAATTGCGGCGGACATGCATTTGCAACAGAAGGAATGCTTTTAGGTCCTATTATGGAAGAATTTAAGCAAAAGAAGAATGACCTGATACAATCTGCTCATACCTTAATGATATCGGCCTTGGAACAAAAAGGAAAATATGTTCCTGAAAAACCTCTGGAAATGAAAATTACTGTTCAGGGAGGTGTAGGAACTTCTGAAGAACATGATTTCCTGCTTAAAAACTATCAGGTAGATAGTGTAGGCTGGGGCTCACCCTTTTTATTAGTTCCTGAGGCAACTTCAGTAGATGCTCAAACCAGAAATCTGCTTCTGCAATCAAAACAGCAGGATTTTTATTTAAGTAATATTTCGCCGCTGGGAGTACCTTTTAATACGGTAAAAGGAACCTCTAATGAACTTCTGAAATACCAGAAAGAGGCTGAAGGAAAATACGGAAGTTCCTGTCCGAAAAAATTACTCGCTTTAAGCAAAGAATATTCACCAGAAGGAACCTGCACTGCATCTAAGAAATATCAGGATATCAAATTAAAAGAGCTTTATGCTGAACAGGATGCGTTAACGGCCAAAGAATTTGACAGGAAAAAATCTGAGATTACAGATAAAGCCT
The DNA here is from genome assembly GCF_011752975.1 of Chryseobacterium sp. Tr-659. Lineage (GTDB taxonomy): Bacteria > Bacteroidota > Bacteroidia > Flavobacteriales > Weeksellaceae > Chryseobacterium. Next base: position 515,371 of record NZ_VWWP01000002.1, read on the forward strand.
GCTTATGTGTAGGGCTTGTTAATGCAGCATATATGGAGCAAGATATCGAGATTAAAGGGGAAAAACAGGGTGTTGTGATATGCCCCGGGCCTAATATTGCTTTTTTTGATAAAGAAGTTTCACTGGCTGAAATGGTAAAACATATCTATGGAAATACCAATATTCTTTCAGAGAACTTCCGTCCGAATATGTTCATCAATGAACTGAAAATGTATGTTGATTATTTTAAAAACGAAATTACAGCTTCATCCGCTCAGATAACCCATTCCCAGACAAAAAAATGGAATGCATTCAAAAAAAATATATTGGAAGGAATAGAGTATTATCATGATCTTTTCAAAACATCTCCATTCTTCAGAAATGGATTGTCAGACATCAGTATGAAGCTGCAAAGCTATAAGCTGGAACTTGCAGCCGTTGAGATCCCTCAGGTTGAGAAGTAACGGTATTTTTAATTGTATAGATTATAAAAAACAGCCTCCATAACGGAGGCTGTTTTCATTTAATATTTTTCAATTGACCAGTTTGTAATTCCGCTCATTGGTTTGCCACTGGCAAAGAAAAGCAGGATAAATGCTTACAAACAATTTGGACAAACTCCCGAAACGGTTAAATTGACTCTGTGAATTTTATAGTTTTTAGGTAATTTGAATTTAGGTTCAACATCCTCTAAACAAGTCACAGTCTTACATTGCTCACAGCTGAAATGCAAATGATCATGATGATGAAGTTCTGTTGTACAGGTATGGCATTCCGCATACTTCAGGGTTCCATCTATATCAACTACTTTATGAATAATCCCTTCATCCATTAATCTTTCCAGCACTCTGTAGGTGGTAACACGGTCGCAAAGTCCATCCAATAGAACCTGCAACTCTGCATGAGACAAAGCTACACCGGATTCGTGGATAAGCCTTGTAATCTCTTTTCTCGCTATTGTATTTCTCGATTGTTTCATGTTTTCAAATAATTTCCAATATAATTAACGCCATATTGTTGCAGTAACAAATATAATCTTTATTTTTGAAACAATATTGCATTAAAGAAAATTATAATATACTTTAACTAAGAACATTAAATAATATGATTAAAATAGAAAACACAAGTAAATCTTACAATGGCAAAAACGCTGTAACAGATCTCTCATTAGCAGTAAAAGAAGGAGAGATTTATGGACTGCTTGGCCCGAACGGAGCCGGGAAGTCCACTACACTGAATATGCTGCTTGGTTTTTTAAAGCCCGATACCGGAACGACTTCTCTCAATAACATAGATACAAGCACAGATGCCAAAAAAGCAAGGGAAATGATTGGATACATTCCTGAAAATGTAAATCTTTATCCATATTTAACGGGAATTGAAAACCTCTATTATTTCTGTAAGCTGGCTGGCAAGGAATATCATCAAACAGAACTTTCTGATATTCTTTCGGAATGTGGGCTGCAAAAGGAGGCGCATCACAAGAAAACAGGAGCCTATTCTAAAGGAATGAGACAAAAGGTAGGCATTGCCATTGCCTATGCTAAAAAAGCCAAAGTATATCTGCTGGATGAACCTGCCAGCGGTTTAGATCCAATGGCGAGTAATGAACTTTCGGCTTTGCTTAAAAAACTGGCAGATGAAGGAGCTGCAATCCTGATGGCTTCTCATGATATTTTCAGAGTTAGGGAAACCTGCAGCCGCATTGGAATTCTTAAAAACGGAATCTTAGTTAAAGAGATGGAAACGGCAGGTATAACGGCCAGCGAACTTGAGAAAATGTATCTGGATTATATGCAGAGCTAATTCAGAATTCGTCATAAAACTTCATTCGTAACAATGGATTAGTATAAACAAAGAAGAAAAATCACAATTATTATCGCAACTATATTGCATTATTTGAAATATTGATTACTTTTGCTACAATGTTGCAATATCAGTTTAATTAAACAGTACTTCTTGAATTATAAATAAATGACCAATATAAAAATAACAACTTTAGTAGCACAGCAGGAATTTAGGGCATTTCGGGAAAACGGACTGAACATATTTGTTATGTTTTATATTTTGGTTCTATTGGGAATCTGGGGAAGCAATTATGTACAGCTGCACACAGCCTTTTTAAAAAATAACCAGGCAAAGGAAGCTATCGACAAAGAATGGAAAGAACAGAGCCGGGAAAATCATAGTGCAGCACATTGGGGAACATTCCTTTTTAAACCTGTGAACTACCTATCTCTTTTGGATTCGGGAACAGATATTTATTCAGAAAATCATTATAGAGTAGAAGCTCATAAGCGTCCGCAATTACATTCATACAGACTGCCGGATCTTCAGGCTTTTATGAGAAGACCAGACCTTAATACTGCATTTTTTTTCAAGTGGCTGATGCCATTATTCATCATTGGTTTGGGATTTTCAACGATTTCGTCCGAACGCGAGAAAGGGTTCTTAAAACTTTTATCTGTTCAGGGTGCTTCATTCGGACATTTGATCACCGGAAAATTCATAGCGCTGTATCTGGCGGTTCTTTTATTCACAATTCCTCCATTCCTGGTTATGGTTGCAGGATTGTTTTATGAAGATGAGTCTTTAAATCACCTGCTCAGAGCTTTTTGCTGGATGGGCTTATATGCAGTTTACTTTTTTCTCATTTCCGGTGTAGTGATATTGATTTCAGCATTCAGCCGTTCATCCTGGTCTTCGTTGATGACTTGTATTACTATGTGGATCTTGTGTGTCCTACTCATTCCAAAGTTCAGCAGCTCAGCAGCTGACGGTAAATACCCGCTGCCGTCTTATCATGAATTTGAACATCAGATAAAAACAGGTTTTGATAAAGGACTTGGAAACGATGGAGAATACACGATAAGGTCTGAAGCTTATCTGAAAAAATATTTGAAAGAGTTTCATGCTGACAGCATCAGTCAATTACCTGAAAAAATCAGATTTGCTCTTGACTTAATTCAGGCTGAAGCCTATGAAAATAAGGTAAACCGATTCTATTCCAAACAAGTAGAAGCGAAATTTGATCAACAACAAACGTTTATGGATAAGATGGGAGTTCTCAATCCGTTTATTGCAGTGCAGCAACTTTCTATGGCTTTTGCAGGCACTGATGTCTTCCATCATATTGATTTTTTCAACAAAGCCGAACTCTACAGGAATAATATTATGAACAGGCTGAATAAACGTGAACTTGAATTGGCAGTTTCTGAGAAAAATCAATTAAGCAATAGTAATTTTTACAGCAGTCTTCCGGACTTCAAATATGAATTTCCTTCCATTATTACTGTTATCAAACATCATATAACAGCAGTTTTGTCATTATTACTTTGGATAGGGCTATTGCTGTTTTCATTGATAATCATCATTAAACGAAATTATTTAACCTATGAAGGATAAGATGATGCTGTTAGTATACGAATGGAAACATATTTTCCGGCAGCCTGCAGTTTGGGGTTTGTTTTTTTTCTTTTTTATCGTTGGCGGGTACTCAATCTATTCAGGGAATTTGCTCACCAAAAAGAAGCTGGAAGCTATACAGGATGCAAAGAAGGATTCATTCAAGGATTACCATACTACGATACAGGCTTTTACAGACACAGCAAGTATTGAGAAAAAACAACAGGCAGAAAATGCAGGAAATCCATATGTTATAGATTACAGGTTTCCACGGATTGCTTACGATAATCCTTATCCGTTATCCGGCCTTGCGACCGGAATAAAAGACATTACCCCGGTTTCGGAAAAAGTGAATTATTATACGGATTATGCGGCTGTTGACAGGGAAATAACGAATCCTGCCATACTACTTGAAGGGAGACTGGATCTGGCATATGTTAATCTCTATTTAATTCCAATATTGATTATTGTTCTGGGATATAATATTATTTCTTCTGAAAAAGAAAAAGGAATCAGTAAGCTGCTGATTGTTCAGGGAGGTACATTAAAAAGGGTATTGTTCGGAAAATTACTGATCCGCCTGGTTATTGTTTGTCTCGCAGCTCTATTTGTCAATATTTCAGGAATGCTGCTTTCGCCGTCAGGATTACCATCATTTCAGGATGCTTTCCTTTGGTGTTTTTTACTGTTTTCGTATTGTGTGTTGTGGATTGCCCTGTGCTTTTTTATTATTTCCATGGATAAGAACAGTGTATTCAATTTATTTGCCTGCATGGCATTGTGGATTTTTTTTCTTTTCCTATTTCCTCTGATGATCAACAAAACAGCACAAATGAAATATCCTTCGGATCTTAAGCTTCTGGATCTGGAAGAAAAAGACAGACAGATCAGTGACGAAGTCTGGTCTATGAAACCTAAAATGGTTGTTGACAGTTTTTACAGAGATTTCCCGGAATATGCTTCCTTGTATAGCGCTTCAGATACGTTAAATAACCAGAATGATGCCTTTTTTGCAGGTTATTATTGTATCAAACAGAAACGGATGAAAGCTGTCATTGATTCTTTATGGAAAGGAGATAACAATGCCAATCAAATGGCATTCAGACTTATAAAATTCAATCCGGTTCAGAGTACGGAGCATCTCTTTACCATTTTAGCCCGAACGAGTCGGGCAGATTATACCCGCTACAAACAAGATGTTAAAGATTTTCAGAAGGTATGGCAGACATGCTTTTTCAATAAGGTTTTCTCCGTAAAAGATGGAAAAAGAACACTTTCCGGATTTTCAGCGGAGGAACTCAAGACACTTCCTTCTTTTATTATAAGATATCATGCAGTAAGAATATCAGACTTTATGTATGGAACATTGGTTTTATGGATGTTCAGTGTAATCTGTTTCATTGCAGGATGGGTATTCATTAGAAAATTTAAACAATAAATATTGAAAAAATGAAGAAGAATTATGTCCTTTTAACAGCTGTCCTTTTGGGAACGTTTTCTTTAATGGATGCTCAACAAAAAAAAGATTCTGTGTATGCAGAAAAAATAGACGAGGTGATTCTCACGGCTATGAAGCAGATTAAAACGGACAGCCTTACCGCTAATCTGAAACGGAATGATAAATTACTGGAGATTCCTCAGAATATCGTAAGTATCAAGAGTAATCTGCTTCAGCTTCAGGGAGCGTTTGATGTGCAGGATGCTCTCCGCAATGTGAGTGGGATCTATATCGGAGATGCTACCGGAGCTGGGAATATTTTTGCGGGAACTTTTAATGCGCAACTGCGGGGTTTCAGTCCGGTGAGTACATTCAGGAACGGGCTGCCGTCATTTGCGGGCGGACTTTCACAGGAGGATGTTTCATTAATAGAACAGGTAGATGTTATCAAAGGTCCAGCCGGTTTTGTTAATTCGATGGGAACCGGAGGAGGATCATTAAATATTAATACCAAAGCACCCCGGAATCAAAGAATCAGAGAGGCTAATGTAGCCGTGGGAAGCTTCGGATTTTATAGAGCTGCTGTTGATCTCGGAAGTGCGGTAAAAGAAAAGGGATTTTCCTTCCGGTTCAATGCTGCTTATGAATCACAGGGATATTTTGCCGAATATGCAAAACGCCGGAAATTTGTTGTAGCACCTGTTATTCAGTACAATATCAGCAAAAATACGTTCTTGCTTGCAGAATGGAATATGATTGTAGGCAGAGCTCTGGAATCCAGTAACTTTATTCAATATGAAACTGAATCCACCGTTCAAAAACATCCATGGAATGCTAATTATCAGGGAGACCCAAATTTACCAACTTCAAAACTTGATGAACATTACGGAAGATTTGTAATCCATCATCAGTTTAATGATAAATGGAAGATTGTTTCTCAGTCTTCTGTAAAAAGTACGCCTTTGGATCAATGGAGTCTTCTTGGTGGAACTGCCAGCTATAACCCGCCTATGTTTGATGATGCCGGGAATGCACTTCGTTCAAGTTTCAGGAACAAACAAAAATACCTAACGTACAATACCCAACTTTTCGTCAATGGTAGTTATAATATAAGTCCAAATATCGTTCATAACATCATTACAGGAGCTGATTTTAACAGCAGTAAAAGCAACACGGAACATATTCAAGGTGCTAATGAGTTTGTTTTTAACCGTAATCTGTTGAATTATGGAATTGATCATGATCTGCTTATCCAGCCTGAAGCCGATGATCAGATTGATTATACTTCTTCCCAGGATAAAACAATAGGTGTTTATCTTTATAATACAGTCAAATTCTGGAATCGTTTAATTGTGGATGCAGGATTCCGTTACAGTAAAAACAGGCGGGAACGTTATCTTAAAGGTCCTTATTCTCCGGAAGGAGATTACAAAATATACAGGCATCACGCATTTAATCCAAGGGTGGGTGTTACTTATTTAATCCGGAAAGATTTTGCAGCTTATTTTTCTTATGACCAGAGTTTTGATCCAATGGCCGGAACTGATCCTCAGGGAAAAGAATGGAAACCGCTGGAGAGTTATAATACAGAATTTGGATTGAAAAAGGAGTGGTTTGATGGTCTTTTATCTACTTCTGTAAGTGCATACAGGATCATCAGGAATAATTCATTTTCTCAGAACCCGGCTACTGGCCTGATGACTCAGCTCAATCAGGTAAGAAATCAGGGAATAGAAATCGATGTGATAGGCTCTATTTATCCTAATATTACTTTAACTGCAAACTATTCATACATTAATTCTGTATACTCAAAGGATCCTTATACTCCGGAACTTGTAGGACAAAGGTTTTCAAGTGTACCGAGACATCAGCTTAATACCTGGGTAATGTACAAATTCCAGAAAGGAAAATTGAAAGGACTTTCTGTGGCCTTAGGAGAAACCGCAGCAATGCTTAGAGAAACAGATGTTCCTGGTGTTCGTATTCCGGATTTTGTGAAATTTGATGCCAGTATCATGTATCAATATAAAAAATGGTTTATCCGGGGAATATTTGATAACCTGACCAATAAACGGTATATCACGGACGGAAATGTACAGGCAAGATATAATGAAGACTGGACTGCTGTAATAGGTGAACGCTGGATGTACAAGGAAAGTAATCCTTTCAATTTTAAATTACAAATAGGATTGAAATTTTAACAAATTAATGCAACATTATTGCAGTAAAAAACTTATCTTTACAACAAGGGAAAGCCGAAACCCTTAAAGAGTAGGCCAAATTAAAAAAATGTTTTATTATGGAAAAAAACAAAAAGATGAAGCTAAACATCGAGGATCTTAAAATCGAAAGCTTCGTAACAGCGCTGGACAAAGATTTGTCCAAAAAATTACAAGGTGGTTTGGGAATTTCTCCTGCAGGAGACCAAGAGCACCCAACTCATACTATAAAAACTCAGGACAGACTTCACGTTTGCGGAACTGTTCAGTGCTAATTATAGAAGAGACTTCTCGGGCTGCTTTATGTAAATAAGGCAGCCCTTTTAATTTAGGCCCAGTCAATGAACTGAAAAGATAAAAAATGTTTTTCCAGTCAAAAATTCAAAAAGCTTAATCTCTAATCCTTACAAAAAAGTTTTTAAGAAGTTCCTGAATCTGTTCCCACAATTTTTCCTCCAGAAGCTCCGGGCCCCCTGAAGGATGTTGAAAATATTCCGCTAATTCTCCTATACTTAACGGAGTTTCCAATAACTGAAGAATCATGATTACCAATGGATCAGGCTGAAGGTGAAATACTTTCTCATCGGTACTGAAAAAAATATGGCTGTAATTACCTTCTCCAAGCTCTTTGCAATTTTCATCTTTCCAGTTCCATCGGGATTGATGGACATAGATAAACGGATTACGGATAAATCGTTTTTCACGAAGCTTAGTTTTGTTTTTAATTCCTTCATCCAATTCTTTCTTTAGAATACCCAATCGGGTTTGAAAGCATAAAGAACCTTTATTATCCTGCTGTAAATCAATCTTAAATGTTTCAAATTGGTAGAGGTCTGAGACATAATCAGCATCTTTTTGAGGTAAATTTATAATGATATTCAACAATGTACTGCCAAATTCTTCAATGGTGTCAGAATTATATATCGTTTCGTCAATCGGGGTAAAGGTTTTCAGAAGTTTCAGTGTTTCCGGATAATACCGATCAAAAAACAGTTTTTTAAATTGAAAGTCTTTAAAAATGGTACTTCGTTTTGTTTTAGGAAGCTCAGGATGAAGAATAGAGTTGAAAGCTTTACCTTTAAGTATCATTAATAAAGAAAGTCCGATACCGGCTGTACCTGTCATAAGTCCCAGATCTTCAGAATTTTGAACACCCCATCCTGAATGATGATGTTCCCTGCTTTTTTTTAAACCTTCCAAAGTAATTTCACGAGCGAGTTCCAGAGCTTTTTCATCATCAAAAACCTGATGATACTGCAATAGAAAATCAGAAAGACCACCATAACCACTGAATAGAATATGATTCCTCTTAGACCTTTTCAGGATATCATTTTCACACCTTTCAAATATTTTTTTGCAGTCTTTTTTATATAATGGATTTGCGGTAGCCGTCCATGCTGAAATTCTTGCATTTCCAATACCACAGGCACCATGTGCCCATGCATTCAAATCGAAATCTTCCGGAAGGAAAATACTTTTGTTCCAATCGAATAAATTGGGAAGATTATTCTTGGAAGCTTCCCATCTTAAATCCAGCCAGTTGTTTTTGGAAATGTTATAATAAAGATCTTCGTAGCGGAATGCCTGCTCGGCAAACCAAATAAACTCATGATGGTCAAAATACTTTCCCAGTTGAAGAAGGCAGAAACCTATCCCTGCATTACCATGCGAAAATCCACATAAAGAATCCATTGAAAGCTGGTTTTTTCCCCATTTAATTCCGGATTTTGCTGTCATTGATTTCTCTAAAAGGCTTGTTGTCAAAGATACAATATCATTGCCTGTTTGCGGATCCTCGGTTAAATGATAAAGTAAACATACAGCCAGCAGAATTCCTGAAATACCAATTAACAGATCTTCAGTTTGTTCAGCCAGAATTTTTTCACGGTATATCCGATAAAGATTCAAAGACTGTTCGAGATAAATATATTTTCCTGTAACCCGAAACAATTCTGATCCTAAATAAATAATACCGGCTAATCCATCATAAAGACTTGAATTTAGCTTCTCATGATTAAGGGAATACTGATATATTTTTGCAAATGATTTTTCAGCAGTTTCAAGATGGATTTCTTTTCCAAATTCTTCATACAGTGTCAGAAAGAACCACGCAATACCTCCTGTACCGTTCCATAAAGAGGGATTGAAGCTCGATGAAAAAAATCCTTCATTATCCATGGAAATCGTATCCCAATAGCACCCGTCTTTATCATTTTTTAATTTTGAAAAAAGAAATTCACTGATTTCATTCAGTCCGGATTGCAGCTCTTGAAGTTCAGGCTTTGTGATCATAATTTTTGATTAAAGGGATGATACGCATGATAAAAAAAATAATATAGGATTCCTCGGCATTCACTATTCCCAAACGGTTATTCGCCATGTGAATAAAACTGAGCAAAGCTTCGCCAATGGCTTCAGAAGCAAGCTGAGACTGAGTATATTTTGCAAATACCTCCTTGTTTGATCCCAAAAACTCCTCTAAGGAAGAATCTTCCGTTGTATCTGATGTATTCCAGAATATCGTAAGATTTTCGATCAATAAATGTTGATAACTGTCCAATTGAATTTGAAAAGCATTCAAGATATTTTTCCTGTTTTGTTCCTGTTCATCAGCATTTTCCGAAAAAGGTACCGGTAACCAGCTTTGCACAAAGGTGTCACATAGCTGAAGACTGTAGTTTTGAGACAGTTCCATTCCTTTAAAAAAAGCAAGATGGATTTTTAAAGCCAGAAGATATCTTTCAGAATTTGTTAATGGATGATTTTGAACCAGGCAATGCAATATAAACCGGGACGATGCATAAAACTGGTCTTCCGCAATAGTGATGGTTTCTGTATTTCCATAACGATCCGTTTCCGGGATGTACTGAGCTTCTTTTAATACAATACGATCTTCGTTGAGGTGTTCATAAGCGGAAATACGATCTTTCAACAAAAAATAAAAGCTGTCAGTTTCTTCGGCAGTCAGAAGCAGCCGCAACCGGATATGATAACCGTTTTCAAAGTAGCGGATAAAGAAAAATTTAACTTCCTTTTCCAGCTTTTCCTCAATATCCATAATAGAAGGATGTACAATACCTATAAGTACAGGATCTGCATGGCTTTCGTGAAACAGATAATAGGTTTTCCAGAGTTTTTCCATGAAGTTAAAAATTATACCATTGAATAAGGTGTTCGGTTACTCTTTCCTGACCGCTTTCTGCGGAAGGTAAAGCTTCTTCCATGTAAACATAAGACCCGGCTCTGTTCAGAAGCTTAATAAAAAGGCTAAAAAGCAAAGGCTGTTTGAAATCAATATATTGCGGCTTATAATCGTCTCTTGTTCCTGCAGATTTATCCGATAAAGATTCTTCAGGAATATAAGCTGACTGCAGATAAAGAAAGAGGGCAGAAGGTAAAGCGTTTTGCATCAGCCATTCATGAAATCGCAGAAAATAAATACTGTTATTTTCATCCTTATTCTGCCGTGGAATGATATGGAGATTAATGAGCCACCCTTTACGACGAAGCACGAGCTTATCCTCAAAAACAATCCTCGGCAGAATCCTGATATTTTCATTCCTCAATTCTTGTACATGACTACGGTCAATAATCTGTATCAAAGGATGGTAGCTGACATAAGTACACGGATTGAACAAGGACATCAGCTGATAAAGATTAGAGCGGTTTGTAATGCTTTCGAGGCATAGATCAAAAGCATAGATTTCTTTTTTAAGGATTGCATCTGTAAGATACACTCTGTTCTGGCTGGTATTATAGCCAACAAAGATCCTATCCAAAGAAATTTGTTGTGATTTTTTCATTTGTGTATTGGAGGCGGGCATTTTTACTTCATGATCCAATAAAGGTGGATGAATATTAGCATTAAAGCTGGAGTCATCATTAAGTTCAAGAAGCAGCTGATCGGGAAATAATTGTCGATTATATTTTCGGTGTATTTCGGAAATTTCAGCATCAAATAAATGAAGAAATCTCCCGCTCATTTTACCCATTCCCGGCATCAGTCCGTTCACAACAGCCTTCGTTCCTGTTTCGGATGACTGATCGAAAAACTGGAGGAATGCAGAAGCGGAAGGACATTTTTGTTTGGAAGAAGGAAGGCTGTTTAAATGCTTCATTTGAATCCTTATCTCATCAGATGGATGTTCTTCCTGTTGAAGGTGTTCCCAGAACAGTTGCGGCCATGAATCCTGCTGATCCTGATTGTTTTCTAGCTCAGATTCATTTTTATGACGGTAATATTCATGATAAAAAGTGATCAGAGGAACTTGCCTGTCTGTATTATAAGTGGAAATAAAGAAGTTTTTGACTCTTTCTTTTTCTTTGGCCCGAATATCAAAAGCAGATATGCGGATGCATAGGTCTGACAGTCGTTGTCCTAATTCATAAACTGTATTTTCATCAATTGTATGGGGCTGATCCGTATATGTATCCTCATAAATGAATCCTTCCTGGCGGTAATCAACAGGGATATAAGGCAGTTTTTCAAAACCCTCTCCATTTCTGTATTTTTTTAAAATATAATCTAAGACATTCTGGATTTCGTCTTTTGGAAGTTTAATAATTCCGGCTTGATTTTCAAGATCCGAAATCGTACGGTCAAACATTATTGCGCTGTCTTTTAAAAGAATTTCCCGTTGGATTATTTCTGAAGATCCCAATTTATTTTTAGCCTGCTGAAGATTTAAAATGAGCAGCCATAGCTGTTCTGCTGCTTTATTACCACTTTTATGTTCTGCTAGAAATGATAACAGATGGTTGTCCCAATCCGGATCTATCTCAGAACATTCCAGTGTCAGTTCCAGAAATCCAGAATCCACCAATTTTAAAACATAGTGCTTTAATTCTGAAAAATCGGCTTCAATTTGTGATGAAAGGTGCTCAATAAGTGATGCAAGAGATATATTTTCCAGAGAATCATTGATAAATTCTTTGATATATTGGTTCACACCCTGTGCATGAATTTCCTGAAAGACCTCAATATTAGCGCAATTCATAAGGAAACTGAACCTTTGATTAGTTTCTATTATACTGCTGTTGGTATTTACAAACAATAAGCCCTGAAGATCAGGATGTCTTTCCATCAATTTCTTAATGCGTTTCAGGAGCTTATTATTCAGTCGTATTTTACAATTTTGGGTTTCGGAAGTTGGGGCTGATGTATCAATATCAGAAGTTATTTTGGTAAGGCCCAAATAAGTAAAAGTGCTGAAAGGGGAGGTTTTGTAAGCCATTCGGGTAAGATAACGCAGGATACTGAATTCCATACGTTCATGATCTTTATTCAATGATTTTACATCTGCACTCATGAAACTTTCAAGCTGTTCATAGAGGTCTTTGCTGGAAAGAAGAATCCCGTTTTTGAAAGGGTATTGTTCTGCTAGTTTTTGAATGTTCTGTCTGTGTGACCATAGCAGATCGTAAAAATCTTTTTCCCAAAGCTCTCTAAACTCTTTATATTTTATACCTGAGCTCAACCATTCTTCCCACGTATCTTGGATAGAATTAAAAGTTTCAGCCGGAATTTTTTCAGCAAGGTCCTGCACATTCTGTCGTTTATTGAATACAGCCCGTTTCAGGTTCAGCAACAATTTTCTTTCCCCATCATCAGAAGACCGCTGAATCAAAGTATAAAGTTCACCGCATAATTTTTCATTACAGGATTGAACACGTTCGCCAATCATTTTCCATTGATTCAATCGATCATCAATGTCTGCAATAGATAATTTGTTTAAACTTTGTACAGGCAAAGCTGCAAACCGTGTAAAAATATAAGGTAAAATATTCAGTTTCATTTTCTAAATTTATTTTCCTAGCTCAAGTTGATTTTTAACTAAATGGTAATAGGCTCCCTTTGATTTTGTCAAAGTCTCATGATTGCCTTGTTCAACAATTTTTCCTTTGTCCAGAACTATAATATTATCCGCATGTACTACTGTACTCAGCCTGTGGGCTACAATAACTACCGTTCTGCCGAGGAAAAAATGGTTCAGATTTTCTACGATCAGTTTTTCATTATGAGCATCCAGGGAATTGGTGGCTTCATCCAGAAATATATAATCAGGCTGGCGGTAGATTAATCGTGCAATAAGGAGACGCTGTTTCTGGCCTTCACTCAGGCCTGTTCCTTCACTACCAATCTGAGTTTCATAAGAAAAGGGGAGACTTTCAATAAAATCCTGCATATTAACCATTTTGCAGGCATTTTTTACTTTATTAAGGTCTTTTTCCGGGCTTCCTACCCAGATGTTCCCGGCTATTGTATCTGTAAAAAGGAAAGAATCCTGCATAACGGCTCCACATTGTCTGCGCAGGCTTTTGGCATTAATCAGTTTCAGATCCTGTCCACAAAAAGTGATTGTTCCTTGTGTGGGGTGAAAAAATTTAAGCAGTAGTTTCAAAAGAGTGGTTTTTCCGCTTCCGCTCATTCCTACAATTGCTGTCACCTTTCCTGCAGGAATTGTCAGTGATATATGTTGAAGGACATCAGACGATAATTTTCCGTACCGGAAACATACATCGGTCAGTTCAATGGATCCCGAGTTTCCTTTCTCCAGATCCAGAATTGTGCAGGCATCTTCTGTTTCTTCAGCTTCCACTTCCGAGATGCGCTGCAAACTGAATTTTGCGGTCTGCATAGAGCGGATAAAATCTGACAGCTGATTGATGGTTCCATTCAGGGCACCATACATATAGGTAATGGCAAGCATAGCTCCTAGGGTAAGATTTCCGTTGATTACAAGAGAAGCCGTCAGAAAAGTGGTCAGAACACCCGTTGTTTCATTGATGAAAAGTGCAACACCCTGTATTTTCTGGTCCAGTTTAAGACTTTCCATTTTTACTTTGTAGGTTTCTTTCTGCATGGTTTTCCACAGTTGGTTTTTTTCCTGTTCTGCACCCGTCAGTCTTATTTCGGTCATAGCTTCGAATGTTTCTATCTGGTGACGCTGTGCACTGGAAAGAAGACTGAAGGTACGTTGGTCTAAACGTCTTCTTTTTTCTTCAAAAAGATTAGTCCAAAATACACTTATCGTACTGGCAGCCAGAAACAGGATAAAAAGTTTCCAGTTATAGTAGCACAGCAAACCTCCATTCACTGTAAGAATGATAACGGAAAGCCCTGCGCTCACACAATTTTTGGTGAGAAACTCTTCTACACGCTGGTTATCATAGATTCTCTGCAGATTATCTCCGCTGCTCCTGTATTCAAAGAAGGAAAGTTTCAACTGCATAAGCTTGTCTACAAATTCATAAATAAGCTTTATACTGATATTCATTCCCAGTTTAAAAAGTACCCGGCTTCGGAAAAAATCGGTGAGAATTCTTCCGCTAAAAAGAACAAGCTGCCCTGCACAGATAAGGGAGAGGAGTCCGATGTTTTTTCTGGAAACAGCTTTATCAACAACAGCTTGTGTTAATAAAGGAATTGCTAAGGTGAGAAGGGTAGCAGCTACTAACGCTGCAATAACAAGAGTAATATTTCTACGATCATCTATCCGTTTTAGCAGAGAAATTAAGTTAACGGGAGGGTCCGGCTGGTCTGGCAGCTCATTAAAGGTTTCAGTGGGTTCTACAAACACTGCTATGCCTTTATCTTTCTGTCCGGGAATATTCCAATGTTCTTTAAAATCATTGATCGTATAACGCATATTCTTTCCCAGCGCAGGATTCCCCACATAAGCATGAGCATCTGTAAGGTTCCATAGCACTACAAAGTGATTGTGATCCCAATGAATGATGCAAGGTAATGGTGCTTTCTCCTGCAGTATATCCAGGTCTGTTTCTGCTGCCAGGGTTTTGAATCCCAGATTTTCAGAAGCATAAGTTAAACCTGAAACAGAAGTTCCCTGGCTGTGTATATCACAAATTTCTCTCAGGTAATTCAGGGATAATTTCTTTCCATAGTATGCCCCGAGCATCTTCAGACAGGTTGGTCCACAGTCCATTGTGTCCAGTTGACGGAAAAAGGGATATTGTTTTCTTTTAAAGAAACGGATTATCTTTCTTAGTTTTTTATTCTCCATGAGCAATCACGTAATCCTGATTTGAGTATTAATCATTATTTTTTTAAAACGCAACATTGTAGCTAATGCAATTTAGTTGCAATTTATAAAATAATATTTTAATCCTGTATATAATCTCAATTAATTATTAATATTAAATTTTCTCACAAGTTGCTATTCAAAATAATTGAGTAACCATAGGCTTTTCCATTTATAATAACTATAACATGAATGCTTTTTTTGAATCCTTTTCATACATAATATTCCCTACCTTAGAGGTCACTCAGTAAAATTATTTTTATGGAAAAAAGAAAGATTAAAAACACCGATCTGGCTATTGCACCAGTTAATTTCGGGGGAAATGTTTTTGGATGGACATTGGATGAAAAACAGTCTTTTGATATACTGGACCGTTTTACAGAAGCAGGATTCAATTTTGTAGATACCGCGGATACCTATTCATGGTGGGTAAATGGAAAAGGCGGACAATCTGAAGAAATCATTGGAAAATGGATGAAAAGCCGCTCCAACCGCAATGATATTGTGCTGGCTACCAAAGTAGGTTCGGAAACCAAAGAGCACGGCTATGACATCAGCAAAAAACATATTCTACAATCGGTAGATGAATCGTTACAAAGGCTTCAGACGGATCATATTGATATTTATTATACCCATTTTGATGATCATACAACACCTGTAGAAGAGACACTTTCAGCCTATGATGAGATTATTAAGGCAGGAAAAGTACGTTATATTGCAGCTTCCAATTTGTCTCCTGAACGTTTGAAAGCTTCATTCGAAGCTTCTGAAAAGTACAATCTTCCTAAATATGTTGCGCTGCAGCCTCATTATAATTTAATGGAAAGAGAAGGATTTGAGAAAAATTATGCTCCTCTGGCAGAGCAGTTTGATCTTAGTGTATTTCCTTACTGGTCTCTGGCTGCAGGATTTTTAACGGGTAAATACCGTGATGAAACTGATCTTTCAAAAAGTGCGAGAGGAGAGGGCGTAAGAAAATATTTAAACTCTAAAGGACATGAAGTTTTAAAGGCATTAGACCAGGTAAGTGAAAAGCATCACACAACTCAGGGAACGGTTTCGCTGGCATGGCTGTTGTCTAATCCTTTGATTACGGCTCCTATTGTAAGTGCAACCAGTACTTCACAACTTGAAACGCTGTTCAATGCTCCTAAGCTTGTTTTAGATCAGGAAGATATTGATCTGTTGAATCAGGCAAGCCATTAATGTTCAGCCTCATTATAGATTAAAATTAAATCCGTTCAGCATTGAACGGATTTTTTTATGAATCGTTCCGTCAAAATAAAAACCTTTTGTGCCTTTTCTGGTTTAGTAAAAAAGTTTAAACAGACTTATGATTAATTTGGGCTGTACAATTATTAATCAGAATATTCTTTTAACAATTGTCGGTAGCTCATCAAAATGGAAGACTTAGAAATAAAGCCGATAAAATCATTATTCTCACTTACTACCGGAAGATTCCAAACTCCTGTATCATCAAAGGTCTGAAGAATTTCCAAGGGTTTATTTTCGCGATGAAGGATTGCCGGCGGAGCTTTCATAACCTGGAGGATTGTTTGGGAAGAATCAATTTCCTGATTAAAAAGATAGGGTCTGATATCATCTAAGGTGAGAATTCCTTTAAGTTTTCTGTTGCTGTCAACAACGGCAAAAATATTTTTATTTCCGTTTTTCACCAGTTCAAATAATTCTGTGATGGAATCACTTTCATTAATAGTTTGTGAATATTTATCAATGAAATCTTCAGTTCTGAGAGCAAAAAGCAGGTTTTTATCGTGTTTATTGGTAAATATTTTTCCTTGATCTGCCAATGATTTCAGTTCCGGAGAAATTGGGGAAAACCATTTGGCAATAAGATAAGAGATTACGGAAACAATCATCAGAGGGATAAAAAGATCATACCCAAAACTGGATTCTGCGATCAGGAATATTGCAGTAAGAGGAGCATATAATACACCGCTCATTGCACCAGCCATTCCTACAAGTACCAAATTTGTTACAGGAACGTCTGTAAATCCCAGATGCTGGCAGACAAGAGCAAACAGATAGCCCACTGTTCCTCCTGCAAAAAGTGAAGGAGCAAAGTTACCGCCATTTCCTCCGCTGAAAATGGTAAAAGAAGTTGCAAATGCCTTTAAAAGTAATACCAGCACTAAAAAGATAATGATGGTCCAGTCTCCGATTTCAAAATATCTGAAAAAGCTGTTTTCAATAATGGAATAGGTATTTCCGTTGGTAAAAGCTTTTACGGTTTCATACCCTTCTCCGAATAAAGGAGGAAAGAGAACACACAGTAATGAAAGTACCGCACCGCCGAACATTGCTTTACGCATTCTTGAGAGCTGAAGCCCTTTAATAAAGTGTTCTACTTTTTGTGAAATGATTACAAAATAACGGGCATATAATCCCGTAACAATTCCTAAAATAAGGTAATAAGGGACATTTTTATAATTGAAAGGATCTCTGGTATAAAATCTGAAAAGTACATCTTCCTGAAGCAGAATTCTGGACAAAAGACTTCCGCAAACTGCAGCCACTACTAAAGGGATAAAATCTGTAAAAACTACTCCTGTCAATAATATTTCAAATGCAAACATAATTCCGGCAATGGGAGCATTGAATGCGGAGGCAATTCCTGCTGTGGCGCCGGCAGCCAGCAATAAAGTACGTTCTTTGTAGCTTAATCTGTAAGTTTGGGCATAATTAGATCCAATAGCGGCTCCGGTAACGGCGATAGGACTTTCCAATCCTGCGGAACCTCCCAATCCTACGGTAATAGCACTCTGTATCACCTGGGAATACATTTTAACGGATGCTACAATACTTGAATTCTGTGCAATTTCGTACAAAATGGCTCCGATTCCTTTTCTGTCCTGTCCTTTGAATAAAGTAAGGACAATCAATGTGGTCAGTACAATTCCTAAAAAAGGAAAAACGATATAAAATAAAATCTGATATTCAAAATGGACTTTATTGGTAATGAAATAATGAATATTGTGGACTAAAGTCTTCAAAATTACACCGGCCAGCCCTGCGGTACATCCCACCAGGATTCCCGAAAGCACGAGAAATTGGTTCCGGCTCAGCCGGTTGTTCAGCCAATGCAGTATAAGCTCATAACTGCGTGCTTTTTCTAATCCGTATTTCTGGAAATCTCTTTTAAATTTAAGGAAGCTGAGGTATTTTTTTTTGTTGTGAATTTTCACCTTAGAAACATTTTAGTGCCATCTATGATCGGTATAGCAGTGTAAATTTATGAAATATATCATAAGTATTTGATGTTTCATATTAGGAAAAAGTCAAAAATACATTCTTTATTTATTAAATTCAGCAAATAATTTAAAATATCACATCAATATATTTATGATTAGGATGGGAAACGGATTAAAGAATGATTTCTTATGTTATTTAGTAATTATTATATTTATGTGAATTTGAAGTTCAAAATTTCTTCAAAATTTAATCATAGTTTTATCGCATGAAAATTCTAATCGTTGAGGACGAAGCTGAGCTTGCCAAAAGTATTTCCGAATATTTGTCCGGAGAAAATTACCTCTGTGAATCTGCCGGCACATTTACGGATGCCATGGATAAAATTGAAACATTTGACTATGACTGTATTTTATTGGATATCATGCTTCCGGACGGAAACGGACTTAAACTGCTGGAAGAATTGAAAAAGCTTCAAAAACAGGATGGTGTAATTATTATTTCTGCGAAAAATGCCCTGGATGATAAAATTGAAGGGCTGAAGCTGGGAGCTGATGATTATCTGACCAAGCCTTTTCACCTTTCAGAACTTATGGCAAGGGTATATTCCATTATCCGAAGAAAACAGTTCAGCAGTTCCAATGTGATCATTCAGAACGAATTGCAGATCGATCTTTTGGCGAAAACAGTAGCTGTGAACAATGAAACAATTTCACTGACAAAGAAAGAATTTGACCTCTTAATTTATTTCATCGGAAACAAAAATAAGGTAATCTCTAAAAGTACGCTGGCCGAACATCTTTCCGGAGACTTTGCTGATATGCTTGATAATCATGATTTTGTATATGCCCATGTAAAGAACCTTAAGAAAAAACTCTACGATGCCGGATGTGGACATTATCTGAAAACAGTTTATGGAACAGGATATAAATGGGAAGGATAGAATGGTTGCTGGTTGAAAAATAAAAACTGTGACCATAGAGATCATTAAACTTTAAATTACGAACTTTAAGTCTTAAACCCTCATAATTCATCATTATTTTGAAGCCTCTTTTAACCAAAACTACAAAACCATTTCTCATCTACGTACTTATTGTATTGATGATCAGTATTCCTGTGTATTATTTTGTAGTGGATACCATCTGGAAGAGCGAACTGGACGAGCATAATCAGATTATTGTGGAGAAAACGGCTTATGAGTTCAATCATCTGAAGCTTTCGGATGAGGCTTTGGAAAAAAGCCTTACACTGTGGAATCATATACAGCCTGAAACAAATATTGAGAGAATTTCTGCTGAAGAAGTTAAAAAAGATACGGTTTATACCTACGAAAAGCATCTTCCGTTTATCTCGGAAAAGAAAAAGGAACGATACAGATGTTTAAAAAAAGTGGTATATATTCATAACAAGCCTTATCTTTTTACGATACAGACTAATATTGAAGAATCTCACGAAACCATTGCAGTAATTGCTATGATCACTATATTTTTCTTTGTTATGATTGTGGTTGGGCTTTTATATCTGAACAGAAAACTTTCTTCATCCATCTGGAAACCGTTCAGAAGTACTTTGGATCAGTTGAAGACATTTAATCTCAACAGCCAGAATAAAATTGAATTTCCTGCTACCGATACTACAGAATTTGAAGAATTGAATCATTCTCTTTATAAGCTGATAGAGCGCAACGTATCAACCTACAAAACCCAGAAGGAGTTTACGGAAAATGCTTCTCACGAGCTGCAGACACCGCTTGCTATCATTAAAAACAAACTTGATCTTTTGCTTCAGGATCAGGATCTCACAGAAAAGCAGTACAGGCTTGCAGAGGATATGAATAAAGCATTAACAAGAAGTTCCAGAATTAATAAAAACCTTTTGTTACTGGCAAAAATTGATAATAACCAGTTTGATAATTCTGAAATTATTCAGTTTAATCATCTGCTTCATCAGAGTATTGACATTCTTGAGGAGCATTTTGAGCAGAAAAATATTTCTGTTGAGGAAGCGATTTCAGATGATGTAAAAGTAGGAGGAAACAGCATTCTTACGGAAATACTGATCAACAATCTTATCATCAATGCCATTCGTCATACTGCTCCCGGAGGTTCAATCGCTATTAATCTCACGGATTCTGTGTTTGAAATCTCCAATTCAGGAACAGCACCCCTGAACCCTGATCTTCTGTTCAAAAGATTTTCAAAGCTTTCCACAGACAACAGCGGAAGCGGCCTGGGGTTATCTATTATACAGGAAATATGTAAATTCCATCACTGGACTATCGGCTATAGATTTGAAAATAATCATCATATTTTCAGTGTTAATTTATAGTTAAAAAACAGCGGGGTTCCGGCAATTCAAAATTTCTTCTAAATCAGATTGCACCTTTGTATTGAAAACATACTGAGGTATAAATTTTATTTAGAAATGATTTTAAAAATTGTCCTTTTACTGGCAGGAACAATCCTTGCATTCTGGATCAGCGCTATTTGTGGAGGCGG
Source organism: Chryseobacterium sp. Tr-659 (assembly GCF_011752975.1). GTDB lineage: Bacteria > Bacteroidota > Bacteroidia > Flavobacteriales > Weeksellaceae > Chryseobacterium. The sequence goes on from NZ_VWWP01000002.1 coordinate 536,162, forward strand.
TGCAAGTCTTATTTTGATTCCGATACTGAATCTGCTGCTTCCAACATCTCTGGTACCTTTTTCCCTTACCATTGGTACTTTTACAAGTTCAGCATCCCGAATTGCCGTATTCAAAAAACATATCAACTGGAAAATATTTTTGTGGTTTGTTCCATTTTCGATTCCGGCTGTATTACTGGGGGCTTATCTGATTAAATATGTAAATCCGAATTATCTGCAGCTGATTGTTGCTTTATTCCTTATAGCTAATCTCCCGCAGCTTTTTGCATCCAAAAATAAATCTGAAGAAACAGATAAAGAATATCCGAAATCCGCATTGGCCCTCATTGGGTTTTCTGCAGGCTTTATCTCAGGAATTACCGGTGCTGTAGGTCTTCTTTTCAACCGTTTTTATTTAAAATTCGGACTTAAGAAAGAAGAAATCGTAGCAACGAGGGCTGCCAATGAAGTTTTTCTTCACCTTATCAAACTTATCATCTACATTTCATTAGGATTATATTCAGGAACCGCATTATGGCTGGGAATTGCCATTGCAGTAGGTGCGATTGTATCATCGTATACCGTTAAATATATTCTTCCGCATCTTAGTGAGAATCTGTTCAAGAAAATAGGTTACGGTGCAATGGTTATATCCGGGATTACTTTATTTACAGGAACTTCCGGTAAAATTATTCAACAGGATCAGATTGTAGTAAGCAATTCATCTACACAGCACAAAAAAGTGTATTCCATGTCCTGGAGAAATACTAAAATGGTTCTTGAATACAAAGCGAATAAAGGGATTGAGTTTGAGAAAACCGTATCACCGGAAGATTTGTCCGGAAGCCTTAAAGAGAAATACCACAGCCTGATGGATCATTATGATGAGGTTCAGATCGAAAAGGTATACGTTTTCGGAAAGAAGATCACTCATGAATTTTATTGTTACAAAAATAATGTACTGACGAAGTTTAAGGTGTAATCAATTGATAGTTTGCAGGTAATGCGCAAGGGCATAAGAAATCAAAGATTTAATAATAAAGCTCTTGCTGATTTCATAAATGCTGCAGATATCTAAAAAATTGGAGTAAAGTCCATGATCTGTGAGAGATAAAATAAGAAATCTAGAAATACAATGAGAACAGTAAACAAAGTAGCAGCCGTCACTATACTTTTCTGGCTTATGAAAATTGTAGCCACAACATTAGGGGAAACACTTGGAGATTTTATTTCCATGACACTCAATCTGGGATATGTTGTAGGTATTTTGGTTACTCTGGTATTTTTCGTGGTTATTTTATCTGTACAGCTTAGTGTAAAAAAATACATTCCGGCGGTATATTGGATGGTCATCATAGGGACAACAACTTTAGGAACAGAAATTTCCGATTTTATTGACCGGACGTTAAAAACCGGATACCTTGTCGGCAGCCTGATCCTGCTTTCCGGACTGTTGATTTCATTGTTTTTATGGTACAAAAAGTATGGGAACCTTGAAGTGTATCCGATTGTTGAGAAAAATAAAGAATTTTATTACTGGACAGCCATTCTTTTTTCAAATAGCCTGGGAACGGCATTCGGAGACTTCCTGAGTGATAATTTAGGACTGGGATATCTCACCGGTGCCCTGATTACCGGACTGATTATATTAGTGGTTATTACACTCCATTATTTCACAAAAATCAACCATGTTCTGCTGTTTTGGATTGCCTTTGTTTTTACCAGACCATTTGGGGCTACATTCGGAGACCTTTTAACAAAACCACTGGCCAAAGGCGGCTTGGATCTCGGAACACTTAATGCTTCTCTGATCTCACTTGTACTGATGGTTCTGATGATTTTCATTTCACAAAGAAAGCATCGCAAAGAACTGCCTTTTCAAAACGAATAATCATACTTCAACTATAATAAAGAAATTTTTTTAAGAAAATAAAGACTCAATAGAATGAATAGGACAAAACTGTTATTTTTCCCGACATGTGTGATAATTTCTTCTCTGGCTTCGGCGCAGACAAGCTCTGTAACGGCATCAGGAAGGGTTCTTACCAAAGACAAGGCCGCGTTACCTTATGCCAATATTATTTTAAAAAAAGAAAAAGACAGCGCATTTGTAGCAGGAACTATTACCAATGAAGATGGAAGGTTTTCCCTTACCGGTATAAAGCCGGATCATTATCTTCTGGAAACCTCAATTTCCGGGTATCATTCACAGATACAGCCCGTTTTTATAGGAAGCCTTTCTGAATTTCTCGAAATCCCAGTCATTGAGCTGATTCAGAAACAGGAAAATGAGACAAAAATAGAAGCCATTACCATTACCGCTTCCAAAAAGAATGAAATAGATAATCGTCTTGATAAGAAAACTTATTCTGTAGCGGATAACATCAGCCAAAGCGGCGGATCGGTACTGCAGAGCATGCAAAATCTTCCCGGAATCACTGTACAGGACGGAAAAGTACAATTAAGAGGAAATGATAAGGTTACGGTATTGATTGACGGTAAACAAACTGCTCTTACGGGGTTTGGAAGCCAGACAGGACTGGATAATATCCCGGCTTCTGCTATTGATAAAATTGAGATCATCAACAATCCTTCCTCAAAATATGATGCGAACGGAAATGCGGGAATCATCAACATCATCATGAAAAAAAATAAACAGAACGGATGGAACGGAAAAGCAGGGTTTACAACAGGTTTAGGATCACTTTGGGTAAGAAAGGAAAATCTTCCGACAATAAGACCTCAATATACATTAACACCGAAAATAAATCCTTCATTATCTCTTAATTACAGAAAAAACAAAGTCAATATCTTTTTACAGGCCGATAATCTATATACTGAAACGCTTAATAAGAATGAATTTGTAACGCGTACTTATGATGACGGAACCATAATCAATTCACAGCTGAAAAGAAACAGAAATACCAATTTCTTTACCACAAAAGCGGGAATAGACTGGAATATTGATCCGCAGAATACATTAACCATCTCAGGAATGTATGGAAGTGAAAAGATTATAGACCGTGGCGATCAGCCATTCTTCAACGGAGATTTTTCTCAACGCCTCCGTCTTTGGCAGTTTCTGGAAGATGAGCTGAAAACTACCGTTATGGGAACAGCCTCTTATCAGCATAAATTCAAAGAAGCCGGCCATGTATTGAACGTGGGCTTCAACTATACTTTTCACAGAGAGGATGAAAAATATTTCTACGATAACTATCTTCCGGCTTCCACGGGAACCGATGCTTTTAAATTGTTGTCTGATGAGCAGGTTTATGATTTCAATGTTGATTATGTAAAACCTTTAAAATACGGTAGAATAGAGACTGGTATTAAGCTTAGAAACAGAAGCATTCCTACCAATATGAATTTTATTCCGGGAGCAAACTCTGTTCTTGATGTTTCTGCCGGAGGAAAAGCAGATTATAAGGAGTTTATCCCTGCCGTGTATGGAAATTATGTTTTCGAAAATGAAAAATGGGAAGCAGAACTGGGACTCAGACTGGAATATGTAAGAATTGAATATGATGTGAACCCTAATCATCCTACTTATAAAAGTGACGGATATAATTACACACAGCCTTTTCCCAACTTCAGGCTGGCTTATAAGCTTGACGACCGTAATAAATTCTCTGTATTTTACAACAGAAGGGTAGACCGTCCTAATGAAGTAGATATCAGAATTTTTCCAAAATATGATGATGCAGAGATCATTAAAGTAGGAAATCCTGCGCTGCGTCCTCAATTCACCAATTCTGTTGAGCTGGGCTATAAATATAACTGGGATAATGGTTATCTGTATTCTGCTTTATACCATCGTTTTGCTAACGGAACTATTACCAGAATATCGAGCATTGTTCCCGGAAGCACGCTTATTTATGCCATATTCCAGAATGCAGGAAAAAGCTACAACACGGGATTGGAAGCAATCTGGAATCAAAAGATATCCGGTGTTTATTCCTTTAATATCAACGGAAATCTTTACCGTAATCAAATTGATGCATTTTCTGTACAAAATCTGTATCCTCAACCCAATGTTTTCTCAGCTGCCCAACAAACCGCTGTTTCAGGGAATATAAAAATGAATAACGTATTTCATTTTGCCAAGGGATTAGATGCACAATGTACTCTTGTGTATCTGGCTCCAGATATTGTTCCGCAGGGGAAAATAAAATCAAGATTTTCAATGGATTTAGGAATTAAAAAAGCCATCCAGAAAGGGAAAGGGGAACTGTTTCTGAACGCCTCGGATTTGCTGAATACGATGGTCATTAAAAAATCAATTCAGGGAATGGGATTCGCTTACACCAGCAATGAATATTATGAAACCCAGGTCGTAAGATTGGGCTACAGCTATAAATTTTAAAAAATTGAAAATTATAAATGTAATTTAGGATGAAAACGCACTTTCAAAAAACGCTGATTTATATAATGATTCTAAGTTCAGCCCTAGGCAGGATGAATGCACAGAACACGAATGACTCTGTTGCTGTTCGGGAACCGATACAGGACAGTGTAACAACGGCCAGTATTCAGAAAAACAAGCTGAATTATAAAAGTCTGATTATCCCAGCTGTATTTATAGGATATGGAGTTGCCGGATTATCAATGGATAATCTGAAACGGCTTAATAATTCAACCAGAACTGAAATCAACGAGCATCAGCCTGCCCGCATAAAACTGGATAATTATACTCAGTATGCGCCTGCAGCAATTGTGTACGGACTTAATGCAATCGGGATTAAAGGGAAGCACAACCTGAGAGACCGTACTATTATTTATGCCTCGTCACAACTTATTGCAGCAGCATTTACCATGCCTTTGAAATACCTTGTTAAGGAACAAAGGCCGGACGGGTCCAATACATTATCTTTTCCATCGGGACATGCGGCTACGGCATTTTCCTCTGCCCAGTTTATGTTCAGGGAATATAAAGACACCAACTTCTGGTTAAGTATCTCCGGATATCCTTTTGCTATTTTCACAGGTGTTTACAGAATGCTGAATGATAAGCACTGGCTGGGAGATGTAGTGGCAGGTGCAGGATTTGGAATTCTTTCTACAGAGCTTGCTTACTGGCTTTTCCCAAAAATCGATAATCTGCTGCGTGGTAAAAAGGGAAAGAACACATTATCCTCAACAATGGTGATGCCTTTTTATCAAAATAAAACGGTAGGAATAGGATTGGTGAAGAATTTTTAATTATAAGCAAAAAGTTCTTTTACAGATCAATACATTTAACAGCTTGCTTTGGTAAGCTGTTTTTTATGGAAAAAATGTTTTTTGTTTGGAAATAGAATTAGGCTATCTTTGATGTGGCTAAATTATATATTAGCATACTTCAGTCTACACCACAAAGAACACCACACCAAATATTATGAAAACAAATCGATTTTTAGTAAGAGTAAGGCTCAAGGTCCTATTTCTTTTTACTTCTATTCTGATTGCTTCGAGCTCTTTTGTAAAGGCTCAGATTGCAGATCCTACGATTACTTCTTTATTTCAAAATTCATACAAATTGTATAAAGACATTCGAAAGCCGAACGGTATTTATCTTGATGCCTTAGCATTAAATGGAGCAGGAGATAAACCCGCAGCTATTGTAGCCAACGGGATAGGCTTGATCTCACTTTGCATTGCGGATGCCATGTATCAGCAAACCGGAGACCAGACCAACTGGGAAACCAATGCTGCAGATCTTGTTAACACAACGCTTCAGACATTTATTGATTTTAAAAATGCAGGAAAAACAAATTCTGCAGGCTTATTTTACCGATATTTTGATTATACTACCGGAAACCAGGAATGGTCCAGTGAATACAGTACAATTGATAATGCGATTTTTGCCATGGGAATTATCTACTGTAAAAATTATTTTGCTTCCAATCCTTCAATTGTTTCAAAGGCTAACACCCTTCTTAACGGAATGGATTATACCAAAGCAATTGGTGCTAATCAGATCTATATGATTCTTGATCAGAATGGCAATGGAAGTGCTCCTACTATTCCTTTTAACGAATACATATTGGTTTCCTGGCTGGCTAAAAATGCGAGTTCCAGCAATCCCGGTTATGCAGCATCTCAAACATTTTGGAATACTTATTTTGCAGATCCGGTTACAGCCCCTGTTTCACGTGTCAATTACTGGGGACATGAGACCTTGTCAGACGGTCAGCACTGGCTGTCCAGTTTTATTCCTCAATTCACCTATTATTTCTGCAATTATTATAAAAATAATACCGCTTATATGAACTATTTTACGAATGCTTTGAATAGTGATAAATTATACGCGCAAAATCTTGGTTTTAATGCATACGAATGGGGTGTGGGAGCAGGAGATATCCCTGGTGGAGGATATTCTGCTGATGCTGTAGAAAATAATCCCAACCGAATTATATCTCCTCATATTATAGCGGGTTTTATTCCGGTATATCCTCAAAGTAAAGCTAATTTGCTTAGTTTATATGGTAATGGTACAGGTCCTGCTGTTTACAGTTTGGCTTCAGATCCATCCAAAAAAGTACTTTGGAGATACCGCCAAAATAATACTGCCCTGAGAGCATCTTATATACAGGCGATAGATTTTTCCACCATGCTTTTTGGTTTGGCATCTCTGCCGGAGTACCTCGGAAACAATTGGTTCAATACTTATAACGTAATTAGCAATTCGGATTTGGTACTCCATGCATCTGATCGATCATTGGAAAAAGAAAGTGTATTTTACAATTCATTACAAAAAACCATAGATATAAAGGATGTAAAGGGAGTAAAGCAAATTGAGATATACGGGCTGGACGGAAGGCTGCTGCACCAATTGTCGAGTTCTGAAAATAATATTTCCATCAGCACGAGTGCTTTCCAACAGTCTATTGTGCTAATAGTCATCAATACTTCTAAAAAAATAATAAAAAAGAAATTATCTCTTTATTGATTGTCTTTTAATCTTCATTACAACTTATGGGCACCATTTAATTTTACTATTGAATGGTGCTTTTTTTAACCGGATATTATTTATTCTCTAATTGATTATCTTCCATATTAGCATCTGCCGACAGCTCCGGAATGACTGAAATACTATGAATCAAAATACCGGACTCCTTAACGATCTTCCCGTGATCCGGATCTTCTTTCCATAGATCTGCCTTGAAATGAATCACTTCCTCAGTATTATCCGAGTATTTTATCTTAAGATCTCCGGACAAAGGCATTCCTCCTTTATTGGTTAAGTGAATCGTATTATTGTTTCCGGATCTCTCTATCTTACTGACTCCAATATCTGCATAATTGCCGGTAAAGAACCAACGATGCCAAAACCAGTTTAAATCCTGGTGGCTTATATCATTGAAACTGTTAAACATATCCCATGGTGTAGGGTGTTTTCCTTTCCATCTTAGCAAAAATTCCTGCAGGCAGTCCGCAAAAACGTCCGGGCTCAGAAGATCCTGCAGTACCAGAAACCCGAGTGCTGTCTTTCCATACTGGTTTACCCTTACCAGATCACCTGTAAGTACATCGGAAGGAGTAATAATAGGAATATTGAAAAGACCATTTTTAGCCTTCATCCACTTATTGATACGATATTTATAAATCATGGAATCGGCTGCTTTTTTATTCTGAAGATCATACCGTGTCAGTAGGGTCTCAGCAAAAGTAGCCCAGCCTTCATCCATAAATCCGTATCGGGTTTCATTAATTCCTGCCATAAAGGGTAAATACATATGTGCTATTTCATGTTCGGCAACATACCTTGTAAAATTAGGATCTTCATCTGTTTCCACATTGGCCATCATGGGATATTCCATGCCATAGGTTCCCTGAAAAACCGTCATTTTTTCAAATGGAAAATTGAGTTTAGGTAAATAGGAATGAAGCCATGAAATGGTATTTTTTGTAAATCCTACCATTTGCTTAAAATCTTTCGCTTCATTTGGGTAGGCGGACTGAACACTTATGTTTTTCCCATTCACAGCTTTCAAAGACATACTTGAGGCATCCCAGTTGTACCGATCTGTGATCAGATAAGCAACATCTGCAATATTTTGGGAAGAAAAGCGCCATGTATTCAATATTTTTTGACGGGTAATCTTTCCTGACTTCATTTCTGCTGCCGTCGCTATATTGATTACAGACTCCGTATTATAAGATTTATTATATTTTAATAAGGCCTGCTGAGAAAGATTTTCTGAAGGATTAAGAAAATCTCCTGTTCCCAGCACAATAAAGTTTTTAGGAACATTAATGCTGACTTCATAATCATTAAAATCACTGTAAAATTCCTGCAGATCAACAAACTGCATCTGGTCCCACCCCTGATAGTCATCATATACAGCTATTTTAGGATAGAAATAAGCAAGAATAAAACTTGTCGGATTAAGGCTTCCTTCTCTGCTGTCTATAGCAGGGGATATATCATATTGCCAGTTTATATTCAGCTTTACAGAATCTCCAGGAATTAGTTTTCTGGGAAGGGGAATCATGGTACTGGTGAAAACATCCTCTTCATTTTTCCAGTCTGCTTTTTTTCCGTCAATACTTATATTATGGATCTGGATTCCTTTTGAAAGCTTTTCGGATTCCGAACCAAAGGCTCTTGGTGCTCCCGGCTTATGCACATTCAATATGAGCTTTAATCCTATTTTTTCTAAAACATCAGGACTGTTGTTATAATAGGTTATGGTTTCATAACCTTCAATTTTTTTGGATGGAGGCTTAACGGTAATATTAATTTTATATTTTCCTTTGTTCTGCCAGTATTTAACCCCTGGTTTTCCGTCCGGACTCCGTTGTTCTTTTACATAGGAATCCTCAAGCAATTTAGGCATCGGAAGTTTTTGTCCCAAGGCAATATCAAAAAAATGAAAACAACATAAAGCAAAAAGAGTAACTATGGGTCTCATGGAAAAATATTTTTACAGGTTATTACTTTATTCTTTTCATTATTAGAAGAATAAAAACGGAAAATGTTACAGAATACTACTTTTTAAGTTTAAAATTAAAATAGATATTTAGAAAGAACCCTTTGTTTTAGCTGTATTCATTATCTCTATTTATACGTTATACGACTTTTGCCTTCCGTACAATCTTCGCCAATAATCCGGGAAAAAATCTTTTAAGGTAGGCTCCCATTACTTCTTTACCACCAATTGCCTTTTGATTTTTCTTTTTTCTGATGGCATTAAGCATTTTTTTAGCAAAAACATCGGCTGGCATTCCTTTTTGCGTGGCATCATCCATGGTACCTTGTGATGAACCGTCTCCGATAACTGCATGAATCGAAATATTAGTTTGAATAAATCCCGGACAAATAATAGTAATATCTATATTCTTATCGTATAGTTCTGCTCTTACAGCATCAAAAAAACCATGTAAAGCATGTTTCGCGGCAGCATAACCACTGCGCATTGGTGCTCCGAATATTCCCATCAGACTGGAGACAACAGCAATCTGGCCCCCTCCATTTTTTATCATATGAGGAATGACTGCTTTCGTTAGGGCAACGGTTCCTATATAATCAATATCCATAAGGCGTTTATCTACCTCTATATCTGTTTCCAGAGCCAAAGAACGTTGAGACAATCCCGCATTATTAATAAGAATATCAACCTTCCCGAATTTTTCTATGGCTTTAGAGGCAATCCCAGGCATATCTTTATAATTTGCAAGATCCATAGGAACTACCGAGTACCGTTCAGAGCTCAATCCTGCATTTTCAGCCACGGTGTAAAGCTGGTTTTCCTTCCGTGAAGAAAGAATGATTCTGGCTTTACTATTTGCTGCCAATTCATTCACCAATGCTTCTCCGATTCCTGATGATGCTCCTGTAATCCAAATGACTTTATCATCAAAATAACTGCTCATACTATTCAATTTTTATTTTAGACCGGCAATATATTTTCCTGCTTTCATTCCGGAAAAAATACATCCGCCAAGGAAAGTTCCTTCCAGAGCACGATATCCGTGCATTCCGCCGCCTCCGAAGCCTGCTGCCTCGCCTGCAGCGTACAATCCTTCAATAATGCTGTCGTCTTCTCTTAAAACCTGTCCGTTAAGATTAGTTTTTATTCCGCCTAAAGTTTTACGGGTTAGGATATTAAGTCTTACAGCGATCAAAGGTCCGTTTTCCGGGGCCAATATTTTATGCGGAGCGGCAACACGTCCTAATTTGTCACCAAGATAATTGCGTGTACTTCTTATATAATTTACCTGGGTATCTTTTGAAAACTTATTGTCTAATTCTCTGTCGCGGGCTTCGATCTGAGATTTTATTTTTTCATAATCTAAAAGGTTATCACCGGATAGTTCATTCATTCTATAGACCAGATCTTCCAGATTATCTGATACGATAAAATCTTTTCCGTATTCTTTAAATGCTTCTACCGGCCCGGGAGCTTTTTTGCCAAATATTCTTTTCAGAAACAAAGGATAATCTTTATTGGTGATATCCGGATTCTGCTCTGAACCTGAAAGTGCAAATTCTTTCTTAATAATCTTTTGGGTAAGAATAAACCATGAATAAGAATATCCTGTTTCCTGTATATATTTTAAAGTTCCTAATGTATCAAATCCAGGGAGAAAAGGAGCGGGGAGACGCTTTCCTTTAGCATCAAACCAAAGAGAAGAAGGCCCCGGCAATATTCTGATCCCATGATTTGGCCAGATCGGATCCCAGTTCTGTAATCCCTCCGTATAATGCCACATTCTGTCACGATTGATGATATCAGCGCCGGAACTTTCTGCAATTCCGATCATTTTACCATCTACATAAGCAGGCACTCCGCACACCATATCTTCAGGAGCTTTTCCAAGCCTTTCAGGCCAGTTTTTCCGTACCAGATCATGATTGGCACCAATTCCTCCGGAAGCTATGATAATATTTGGAACACTGTATTCAAATTGAGAAATTATATTCCGGTTTGTAGCAGCTCCTCTTTCTTTGTTATCGTTTTCAAGAATATCTCCTTTAACGCCTTTTATCTTTCCGTTTTCTATGATGAGGTCTGTTACCCTATGTCTGAATTTCATCTGCAAAAGCCCTTTTTCTTTAGCCTGATATGCTTTTTCTACAAATGGTTTTACAACTCCGGTTCCGGTTCCCCAACTGACATGAAAACGAGGCACTGAATTTCCGTGACCTGCAGCAGATCCGTCACCGCGCTCAGCCCAGCCCACCATAAACATGAGCTTGATTCCCAGTTTTGAAATATAATTGTACTTCTCACCGGCCGCAAATTTCAGATAGGCTTCCGCCCATTGACGAGGCCAGTAATCTTCTTTACGATCAAAGCCTGCCGTACCTTTCCAATCTTGCAGAGCAAGCTCATAAGAGTCCTTGATTCCCATTCTTCGCTGTTGGGGTGAATTGATCAGAAACAAACCTCCGAATGACCAGAATGCCTGTCCACCAATATTCTGTTCAGTCTCTTGGTCTAACAGCAAGACTTTTTTTCCGACGTTGGTAATTTCCATTGCAGCAGTGAGCCCTGCCAATCCGGTTCCTATAATAATTGCATCAGGCTGGAAATTTTCTTCCATTTTTAAAGGATTTATATTGAATGATACTTACTATAAATGTATAAAATATTTAAAGTCAAACGAATATAAACCAGTAAAATATTCAATATTACATCATTTTAAAACGCTTCTTTAAGAATTTATTTATAGTTTTACCTTCCACACAAAACAAAATAATGAAAGAAACCAGTAAATATCGGGCTTTTGCTGTGTCAAAAGACGGAACACGTGAGCTCATTGATGCAGAATTTATTATCATAGAGCTTGAGGAAGAGGAAATTGAAATTTCGCTGGAACCACTGCATCCTGTCTTCCAGGGAAAATTAACTCTGGTTACCGGATCAGCTATGCAAAGCAGAGAAGAGGAAATGTTAGCAGGAACACGATTGGTCATAGAACCCGGAGCCTCAAATGTGCTCCATATAACGCCAAAAAAAACTGATTTTCGCGATAACAGCTAATTTTCCCGCCTTCAGTACAGATACCTCATCAAAACATTTTTATATTTGTGAAAAATAGAAGTATGAAGTATTTGTTTATTATGGTTTGCTTTGTCTGCTCCATTTTCAGTCAGGCACAGCAGAAACAAGATCCATGGAAAGACAGCCAGCTGATGGATCCCGCGCTGCTGGCTTCCAGAATTGTGAAGAATAAAGTAAAAGATCTGGTGATCATTTCAGTGGGGCCTGAGGCCATCATCAAAGGTTCAGTAGACATAGGACCTACTCATGAGCCCGAAAATCTGGAAAAATTAAGAAATTATCTTAAAAATGTACCTAAGGATAAAGAAATTGTGATTTATTGCGGATGCTGTCCGTTTGTAAAATGTCCGAATATACGTCCGGCATTCGGATTACTGATGGAAATGGGCTTTAAGAATGCTAAGCTTCTGAATCTTCCGAAAAACATAAAAACTGACTGGCTAGACAAAGATTATCCAACAAATGATTAATATGAAGACTTGTTTTACCGTATTATTTTTAATCGCTTTTTCAGGATGTATTTTGGCTCAAAATAAAATACAGACAGGGAAAAAGGCTCCGGAGATTACAATGATGAAGGCAGACGGAACTTCTTTTTCGCTTTCCACCTTAAAAGGAAAACTGGTACTGATTGATTTTTGGGCGACCTGGTGTGCTCCATGTGTAGAAGAACAGCCTATGCTGAAAACACTGTACGAAACTTATGCCGGTCAGGTAAAAAACAATAAATTTGAAATTCTAGGTGTTTCTTTGGATAAAAACAAAGAAAGCTGGCAAAAAGCAATTGAAAGGTTCAATATCGATTGGATTCAGATCAGTGATTTGAAATTCTGGAAAAGCCCTGTCGCAAAAACATACGAAGTTGATGAACTTCCTTTTAATATTATTATTGACGGAGAAGGAACAATCTTAGCAAAAAACCTTCATGGCAAGGATCTGGAGGAATTTTTAAAGAAGAATTTATCTCAAAATTAAGATCAGGATATCTTATAAATATTTTAAAGAGTAGTAATTTATTTACTGCTCTTTAATTTTTTATTTATTTTTTTATATACATTTCAAAGTAATTGATATACTATACAAAGCGGTCTTTTTTCTGCCTTCATAGTTTTGGGATCATGAAAAAAAACTTTTACCTCCGTATTGCACTGTCAGTCATTCTGCTGATGCATAGTGTAATTTCCATTTTCAGTGGAGATGTCAACAATTTCGGGCGTTTTTATCTGGATACAATAGGTTTCAGTCCATTAGGAATTTATATAGCCTGGGCTGTGAAACTCACTCATCTTCTTTCTGTACCGCTTATTTGGATAGACCGGTTTATAAAACCCGTAGCTATCTGTAATATTCTGATCTTAGCTTTTGGAATCTATTATGTTCACCGGCAGAATGGATGGTTTGTAGTAGGAGGTGGAACCAACGGCATTGAATTCAATGTTCTGCTGATCTTTAGTCTTTTCAATCTTATATATCCTGAAGTTTGCTTCAAAAAACAACAAAAACCTCTCTGAAAAGTTATCATTACAACAAAATATTTCAATTGGATACCTAAGAATTCCTATCCTCTGGAAGGGTGGTAAAAATTCAAAGATTTTTTGACGTGGTGATTAATAGTGTTCTTCTATTTCAGCTGTTCATAGACTAAAACCTTAATTTCATAGCCTTTATATTTTTATATTTGAATGAACAATAGTACTTTGTACTTTTAAATCATCATAAATTTGAAATCAGAAGGAAAATCTAAGTTGCAGGTTCACTTGCTTTTTTGGCTCCTGTATTATATTCTGGAAGTTTATCTGGACTTCTATTGGTCCAGGTATCAGTTTCCGGATTTCAAATGGGAGATAAGGCTTCAAAATACGCTCATTTTAGAGTTGGGTTACCTGCTGATCAAAATGCCGCTTGGTTATGCCTTGTTATATGTATATGAAAAGGTTCATTTCAGGAGCTTTCTCAAATATATCCTTTATATTCTTATTGTCATTCTTGCAGTTCTGGGGCATAGATTCTTCACGCATTATATTATTTATCCTTATATCTATGAGGCTACGGAAACCCTTGATGGGAAACAGCCATCCGGCTATATCAACGGTTTAGTTGCATTCAACTCTTTTATGGACCTTATTTTTATGGTTGGTCTCGTCTTTGGAGTTGAGATCACAAGACAAAAAAATCTTCTGAAAGAGCAGCTTTCTCAATTAAAATCAGAAAAACTGGACCAGGAGCTTACCATGCTGAAAGCCCAGATTAATCCTCATTTTCTGTTCAATACGCTTAATAATATTTATGGGATGGCTCTAAAAAAAGCAGATGAAACTCCGGATGTCATTCTTCAGCTTGCAAAGGTAATGCGTTATAATATTTATGAAGCGGCAGAAAAGAATATTTCCATTGCAAAAGATATTGATAACATAAAGGATTTTATACAGATTCAGAAAATCCGCCATCGTGATCTTACTGTACATTTAACAGAAGATATTGACAATCCTTCACAGGAGATTTCACCGCTTATATTGATACAATTTGTTGAAAATGCCTTTAAACATGGTATTTCAGAAAGTCTGGGAGAAACATTCATCAATATTGATATCCAGCTTAAAAATGGTATTCTCACATATTTTATTGAAAATTCCATAGAAGAAAAGCTCCACGAGCATTCTACTAAAATAGGCCTGAAAAATATTCGCCGGCAGCTTGAGCTGCTATATCCCAAGCATATTCTCGCTGTTGAAAATAAAAGTAACCGATACATTGTACAACTAACGATAGACTTCCATGACACATCCAACCTCTAAAAAGTATAATTGCATAATTGTTGAAGACGAGCCTATTGCTGCAGAAATTCTGGAAAGTTTTATTAGCAGAGATGCTGAGCTTAATCTTGTAGGAAAATGTGCAGATGCGGTATATGCCAGCAGTCTTTTAAGTATTCATCATGTAGATCTGATGTTTCTGGATCTGCATCTTCCCGTGGTAAAAGGTTTTGATTTTCTGAGAAAACTAAAAAATCCGCCATTAGTTGTTGTAACCACTGCTTATCATCAATATGCTGTGGAAGGTTATGAACTTGATATTGTAGATTATTTAATGAAGCCCATTCCTTATGACCGTTTTCTTACTGCCATAGGAAAATTTAAATATTTAATGGGAGCGGAAGAGGCTTTGCTGGAAATATCCGAACGTGATTATATCTTCATCAACAGTGGTAAAAAACAGGTTAAAATCATTTTGCAGGATATCTTTTATATTGAAAGCTTAAGAGAATACATTAATATCCATACAAAAACAGAAACATTTACCTTTAAAATGCCTATCAGTAAAATGGAGGAAAGTTTAAATCCGAAAATGTTTGTACGTATTCATAAATCCTATATTATTTCCAGATCCAAGATTGAAATAAAATCAGCAGCTTTTATCCAGATTAACGGGAAAAAACTCCCGATTGGAAGAACGTATAAGGCTTCAATAGAGCTTTAAACTAATCGAAAACTGCTGCTGGAAACATATATTTTGAGTACAGAATATGACTTTGTAAAGCTCCTCTCCAGAGGAGGGGGATTTTTAGGTCTTCAATTGGAAATATTATATTGCTGTAAAAGCTTATTCTTATTTAATTATTGTAGTTAAACACCTCCACAACTCCTTACTTATAAACCCTAAGTAGACATTATCCCGCTGTTGATATATAGATTTCCTTATATTCTTCACTGATTATTGAATTTTGGTTAACGATACGTTAAAAAAAATCAATGATTATGAAATACAAGTTAAAGCTTTTAAGTGCCGGAGTTGCTTTTTTCATGGGAGGCGAAACCTGTCTCGGTCAGGAAAAGCAGGATACTCTTAAAACACAGAACATCGAGGGAATTGTTGTGACTGCACTGGGGATTAAAAGGGAAAAGAGATCTTTAGGTTATTCTACTCAGGAAGTGAAAGGAGAGGATATCAATAGAAATCCAACTACTAATTTCCTGAATAATCTATCGGGAAAAGTGGCAGGTCTTGAGATCAGACAGTCTACAAATTTCGGGGGATCCGTAGATGCAGTATCCAGAGGTTATAAATCTATTTTAGGGGATAACCAGGCCCTTTTTGTAGTGGATGGTGTTCCTATTATCAACCGAAATATCAACTCCAGTGTTCAGCAAAATGGATTTGGGGGATATGATTACGGAAGTCCGGTTTCTGATATCAACCCTAATGATATTGAAACCGTGAATGTATTAAAAGGAGCTGCTGCAACAGCTTTATACGGCTCAAGAGCTCAAAACGGGGCAATCATTATCACCACTAAGAAAGGGAAGAAGAATTCTCAGGGAATCGGGCTGGAATACAGTGGAAGTTTTACAATTTCCAGCATTGATCGATCTACTTTTCCCGAATATCAGACACAATATGGACAAGGTTATTTAGGAAATAATGTTATCCCTTTCCAAAACAGTCTTCTGATGCCTTCCTGGTATGATGCTTCTTACGGATTGGCTTATGATCCTAATCTTATGGTATGGCAGTATGATGCATTTATCCCGGATTCTAAAAACTTTGGAAAGCAAACTCCATGGGTTATGGCTAAAAACGGACCCATTACTTTCTTTGAAAAAGCAATCAACCAAACCAATAATATTGCACTGAGCGGAGGAAACGACCGTACAACATTCAGATTAAGTTATTCAAATACCCGGGCAACAGATATTATGCCTAATTCATTTTTATCAAAGAATAACTTCGGGGGTAATGCTTCTTACAAGATTACGGATAATCTTACGGCAACTATTTTCGCCAACTATATTGTACAAAGTACCAAAGGCAGAAATACAACAGGATATGGAGACAATATTATGGGGAATTTCAGGCAATGGTGGCCTACGAATGTTGATATTCAGTATCAGAAATATCTGTATAAGACTTTCGGGAAAAATTATACATGGAATATCAATTCGCCGGATGATCTTACACCTGCTTATTGGGACAATCCTTATTTTACGCGATATGAAAATTACCAGAATGATAAGCGGGAGCGTTTTGCAGGAAATTTCAGCCTCAGCTATGATCTTTCAAAAAGTATAAATATTCTGGGAAGGATAGGAACTGACGGATATAGCATGATCACTGAAGAAAGAAGAGCAATTGGATCTATTCCTGCATTTTTCAGTTTTAATCCTATAGAACAGCCTTCAGGATATGCCGTAACCAACCTCCGTTTTACAGAAACCAATTATGACCTGATTGCCACTTATAAAAAGAATATTACCGAAGATTTAAATGTTCAGGCTTTGTTAGGGGGAAATATCAATGTACAGACCAGTTATTCGAATGCACAAACAACTACCGGCGGGCTTTATATTCCGAGGCTTTATACCATTTCGAACTCTGTGGCTACTCCTGCAAAACCCATCACCACAGATACTTCCAAATATATTTACGGAGCTTTCATCCAGGCTTCCTTAGGCTATAAAAATACTTATTATCTGGAAGGAACCTTCAGAAGAGATCAGTCTACGGCATTACCAAAAGAAAAATCAGCATATTATTACCCATCTGTTTCAGCAAGTGTGGTATTTTCCAATCTGTTGAAACAGCAATGGCTGAGCTTTGGGAAATTCAGAGCTGCCTATGCGGAAGTAGGTTCAGACACGAATGCAGACCAATTGAGAAACCGTTATATTGTACAGGCATCCTTTGAAAACAATCCTGTTTACGCTTATAATACATCATTGAGAAACGCAGATCTCCTTCCTCAGAAACTTAAAAATTTTGAGATAGGAACCAATATGCAGTTTTTTAAGAACAGATTTGGTTTTGATCTTGCGTGGTTCCGGAATAAAGCATTTGACCAGATCCTTCCGCTCCCGGTATCATTAGCAACGGGTTCTGCAGCAAGCATACAGAATACCGGAGAACTTACCACGAAAGGAATTGAATTGTCTGTGAATATAACTCCTTTGAAATTGACTGATTTTAGTTGGGAAGTAGGGCTCAACTGGTCAAATCCTAAAACTAAGGTCACAGCACTTCGGGAAGGGGTTGAAAATATTACCATAGGAAGTTTACAAGGAGGAGTCAGTATTAATGCTCCGCTCAATGAAGATTACGGAAGCATATGGGGTTCTGATTATGTTTATGATCCTAATGGGAATAAAATTGTTGGAAGAAATGGAGCTTATCTTATTACTGATGATTCCAATCACAATTTCGGAAGCTTTCAACCGGATTTTATTGCCGGATTGAATAACTCTTTCACTTATAAAAACTTTAATCTTAGTTTCCAGATCGATTGGAAAAAGGGAGGGAAGATATTCTCTCTGGATCAGTATTATGGCACAGGCACAGGGCTTTATCCTGAGACAGTAGGTTTGAATGATCTCGGAAATCCTGTGAGAAATACTCTTGCTAACGGTGGTGGCGTTATTCTGCCCGGGGTGATGCAGGATCCTAATAATCCGGGACATTATATTCCGAATACCATCAGACTTGACCGGTCTATTTCCAGCCAGTTTTTAGGCACAGATCCTCCGGTAGCCGCATTTATCTATGATGCCAGCTTTATAAAGCTAAGACAGGTATCAGTTTCTTACACTTTTAACAATCAATTTTTAAAAAATACAGGAATTCAGAGTCTTACTCTAGGTTTTGTAGGAAGCAATCTCTGGATCATTCATAAAAACCTTCCATATGCTGATCCTGAAGCGGGGCTTTCTTCGGGAAGCATTCAGGGGTATCAATCGGGAGTTATGCCTACTACAAGAAATTTCTCATTCAATCTGAAAGTTAATTTTTAAAAACTATTACAATGAAAAAATCGATTATAATAAGCTCATTATTTGCTTTATCACTCATAGCATGTACTTCGGATGATGTGAATCTTGATTCTCATGTGGCTTATGATATGTCTGCAGAGCCTCTGCTTACCTATGCGGAAAAGGAACTGAGTGACTATATGAACACACCCAGTGTCAATGAAAATAATTTTCGTCTTATCATGCAGTATTGGCAGGAAGTTACCTATGTAAACGAAAGTAATTATAATTTTACAGCAAGGAATGTTTCCAATAATGTATGGGCTGATAATTATGTAAATGTTCTCAATAACCTGAATAAAGCAAAAGAGCTTATTGAAAAATACCAGCCGGGGCCTTCTGAGCTGAATGCCTGGCCGGCTAAGAAAAAAAATCAATTGGCAGTTTTGGATATCTTATCTGTATATGCCTTTCAGACCTTAACGGATACTTTTGGAGATATTCCTTACAGCCAGGCACTTAATCAGGCAAAGTTTCCGCTTCCTGTCTATGATGATGACAGGCAGATCTATGAAAATCTCATTACACGTCTGAAAGCAGATCTCAATAATCTTGATGAAGAAGCTGGAACATTCGGATCGGGAGATATTATTTACGGTGGAGACATCGGAAAATGGAAAAAATTGGGAAACTCTCTGCTTCTGAAACTGGGAATTGCTCTTTCAGATGTAGATCCTGCTC
This sequence comes from Chryseobacterium sp. Tr-659, assembly GCF_011752975.1. Lineage (GTDB taxonomy): Bacteria > Bacteroidota > Bacteroidia > Flavobacteriales > Weeksellaceae > Chryseobacterium. The sequence continues at coordinate 555,612 of NZ_VWWP01000002.1, forward strand.
TCGCTCAATCCAGCATCAATACTGCCATATCAGGGGGAGTTATCACTGATGAATCTCAGAGCGGATTATTCCGCTATCTTCCCGAAACACCCAATTTCAATCCGCTGTACGAAAATCTTGTGAACAGTGGGAGAAATGACTTTTTTGGAGGAAAACCTTTTATAGACTTTCTGAATACTACTTCCGATCAAAGGGTTACAAAATATTTCAGAGATGTACACGGCGAGTACATTGGACAGGTCATTGGTTCAGGAGGAAATTTCTCTGATTTTTCTGCTCCGGGAATTTTCGCCTATATTCCTGTAACTGCCGGAAATCTTATGACTTACACAGAGGTTTCCTTTTATCTTGCCGAGGCAGCTGCAAGATTTGGAATTGGAGGGAATCCTGATGCCTTATATCAAAATGCTGTTCAGGCTTCATTCCGGGAATGGGGACTTTCTAACCAAAATGCACTGGATTATCTTGCTGATCATCCTTACAACCCATCAAACTGGAAAAAATCAATCGGAGAACAGGCCTGGGTTGCTCTCTACAATCATCCGGTGGTATCCTGGAATTTTTACAGACGATTAGATTACCCCGTTTTACAGGCTCCTCCCACTGCTATTGCCAATGCAGACGGAAAAGTACCGGTAAGATTACAATATCCCACACTTGAAGCTACAACCAACGGAACCAATTATGCTAAAGCTGCCACAGCAATAGGAGGAGACAGGCTTACCACTAAGGTTTTCTGGGATAGTCATTAATCAATTGACAAACTATAATACATTCTCTTTTTTTAACTTTTACCAAATTAAATTTTTCATATCAATAATTTTGTTCGACTCTTGAGAGGCTGATTTCATACAGAATCAGTCTCTTTTTTCATTAATAATCAAAAGACATCGGGTATCAATTCATAGATTATACCTCTTCATTGGTAGATGTTTTTTCCATATCCTTTTCTGTTTATTGAAATTTGTTGAAGAAACACAGATTTATACAACATTAAGTATCAAAAGCATGAGAGCGCCACCAATACAGAGACAGACGGGAATATTTTTGTTAATACTGATGATAGAAATTATCCTGTTCAGCTGCAAAAGAAACGAGGATCACTTTGCAGAAATTATAAAAAAAGATATTACAGTTACAGCAGATGACAACAATAATGTGCAGGAGATTCACGAAATACGGGTGGAAATGATAGGAGGTTATTGATGAGGTTCAAAATATTGAATATTTAGAAAACTTAATAAGTTATAACGTGGTTGGTTTATTATTCGAAATGTTGAATAATGGTTTGGCTTAATGATCAGCAATGGTCTTAAGCCAATTTCTTTTAAAGGAATTTGGAATTTTAAAAACCGATTTCGAAATAAAATACATACCTTCACTTTTATTTTTTCATTGCAATTGAATCCATCGGAAATATGTTAACAGATATTATTAAACCTGATCTTAAAGTACTTTTTTGCGGTATTAATCCCGGGTTAAAATCATCAGAAGACGGTCATCATTTTTCAGGAAGAAGCAACCGTTTCTGGAAGGTTCTTCATCAGTCCGGTTTTACCTCTTATCAAATAGAAGCTGTTAATGATACCTCTATCTTAGACTTTGGATGCGGGCTTACAACCGCTGTTGCAAGAGCTACCTCCCGTGCTGACGAACTTTCAAAAGAAGAATTTGACGATGCTCTCGAAAGTTTTACAATAAAGATCAAGGAATTTCAGCCCCAATATATTGTGTTTCTTGGGAAGGCTGCCTATAAAGCATTTTTCAAAAAGAAAGAAATCCCATGGGGAAAACAGCCGGAAGATCTATGTGGGTCCCGGATCTGGGTTCTTCCTAATACCAGTGGTTTAAACCGAGGCTTTTCTCTTGAGGATCTTGTTACTTCTTATAAGGATTTCTATCAGGCTATTCAGGAATAATTACTTTATTAGGCTTACTCACATATTGATTTCCTTTCACAAAGAAACGCCATGGAAGAAGGGCGTCTTCCTGTGCATAAGCAACCCCGATACGTGGTGATGCTATAATTTCTTCGGGATTATACCGGATACCCTGATCTTCAATCCAGATTTCATTCTCTGTCAAATCTTTTTTATTGAAGGAGCGGTCAATTCCGAGAGCTTTTGCTGCAGAACCGGGCCCTGAAGAAATAGCAGGCTTAGAAGCTGGCATATTTCGTCTCAACTCCATGAATTCTTTACCTTCTAATGGTTCAATCGCCCTGATCAGAACGGCATGCGGTTCATTTTCAACCGAAGTGACAATATTGAAAAGATGGTGAATTCCGTAGCACAAATACACATAAGAAATACCTCCATGACTGTATAAGGGTTCTGTACGAATTGTACGTCTGGCTCCGTATGCATGGGATGCTTTATCATATATTCCGTTATAAGCTTCGGTTTCTACTATGATTCCTCCGGTAATATCGCCGTTGATTTCGGTAAACAAAACTTTTCCGAGAAGATCTTTTGCCAGAAAAAGGACATCCGGGTTTGAATAGTAGGAGAGAGGAAGTTTCAAAATTGGTGGTTTTAGAATTCTTCCCTCAAAAATAGGGATAATTTCCGTTAAATAGAAGAGCTGGAAGCTGAATGCAATACATTATTTTATAGATTAATTCTGACAGATTGTACATAAAAACAGCAAAGTCCCACATTCCTGTGAGACTTTGTTCTTGATCTTATTTTCCTCCCGGAGGACAGTGTTCTTTTAAATATTTTGTAAACAATGTTGCCAGGTGCAATGATGTTCCTTCTCCTTCATCAATAGAGTGCGTTCTGTTAGGATAAGACATCAGCTGGAATTGTTTATTGTATTTTACCAGCTCATTGATATATACCTCCGTATTTTGGTAATGTACATTATCATCACCGGTTCCGTGAACAAGTAGTAGGTTTCCTTTCAGGTTTTTAGCGTAAGCCAATGGAGAGCCTTTTACAAAATCTTCTCTGTTTTCCTGAGGAAGTCCCATATAACGTTCCTGATAGATATTATCATAAAACAACTGATTGGCAACCGGAGCAATGGCAATTCCCGTCTGGTAAATATCCGGATATTGTCCTAAAAGGTTCAGGGTAGACGAACCTCCGCCGCTCCAGCCCCATACGGCAACTCTTGAAGTATCAATGTAAGGCCATTTTGCAAATAAAGCTTTGGCACCCATTGCCTGATCACGGATATTCAGCTGACCTATTTTACGATAGATGGATTTTCTCCATTCACGACCTCGTGGAGCAGGAGTTCCGCGGTTTTCAAGGGAAACATATAAATAGCCGTCTTCCGCCATGTCACCAACATATAATTGGTTCCAGCCTGTATAGAAGCTATCTGTTACTGTTTGCAGTGCAGGTTCTCCATAAACTGTGAAGACAATCGGATACTTCTTATTAGGATCAAAATTTTTAGGCTTTACCACCCATCCGTCTAAGGTAACTCCATCCTCAGTAGTCACCTGGAAGAATTCTGTTTTGGACCTGGCCGGATCTGCTTTTTCCGATCTTTTGGCAGCTACAAGCTCTTTATGCTCAGGAAGTGATATTACGGTACCTATAGAATATGCATTCACATTGTCATTCATAAACATAGCAATTTTTCCATTAGGTGATATTGTATATTCATTAGACCCTGTGTAGTTTTCAGGAGTTATTTTCTGTGCTTTTCCTCCTTTCATGTTCACTTTATACAGGTATTTTTGAGTTGCATTATTTGGAGAAGCTAAAAAGTAAATTTGTTTGTTTTTAACATCAAAAAATTCTGGTTGTATAACATCGAAAGCATCTTTTGTAATCAATGTTTCTTTACCATTCATATCTATTTTATAAATATGTCTCCATCCGTCTTTCTCAGAGAGCCACAAGAACTCTTTTCCATCTTCGATCCAGTCCCAGCCGCTTGGGTCATTATCGTTCCATCTGGATTTTATATCGATCCATGCGGCATCTGTTTCTGTGTGAATAGTCTTGCTGCTTCCGGAGCCGGCGTCTGCAATGATAATTTTACTCTGATTCTGTTTTCTGTTCAATTGTTGCAGAATAACGGATTTAGAATCCAGCACCCATTCCATTCTTGGAATATAATTTTGAATTTCATCCCCTTGAAGATTAGCTTTCTTTGAAGATTGGGAAGCAAGATCATAAAACCAGATACTGCATCCTGAAGGATTTTCACCGGCTTTTGGATATTCTACAGGAACAGTAAACGAATAAAGGCTGTCTGTATTATTGATCATCAGAAAGTTTTTCGTTCCTCGCGCATCCAGTTTCCAGTAGGCAATTTTACTTCCATCAGGAGACCATCTGAAACCATCCTGAGCACCGAACTCCTCTTCATATACCCAGTCAAAAGTACCATTAATCATTCCATCTGTGCCATCATTGGTAATTTTGGCAAGCTGGTTGTTTGAAAGATCTTCAATATAGATATTATGCTTAGACACATACGCTACTTTTTTACCGTCAGGAGAAAACTTGGCAAACATTAATGATGATGCCGGTAATCCTTTACCCAGTTGAGTAAGTTTTTTTGTGTTTTTATCAAAAATCCAGTAATCTCCACGGGTATTAGTTCGCCAAACTTTTCGTGTATTGGCAAACAGTAATAGACTTTTTCCGTCGGGGGACATCTGAAAACTTTGCACGTTCAGTGCTTCGGAACTTCCGGTAGGAACCAGCTCGTTGCTGCTTAAAAGTGTCTGATCTTTTCCAGGATGCAATACATCAACAATTTCCAACCCTTTTTTGGTCACTGAATAATAAGCATTGCCATCAGGAGTCCATTGTGTCTTTTGTGCAGCGAGTGGCGACAGACACAGGAAGTATAATGCAATGACCGTCAGTTTTTTTATTTTCTTCATATAATTTGAGTTAAGCTAAATGTTCAGCTCTGTAATTTTCAATTTCATCAACAGTTTTAATCAGTCCGTTCCCCAGAAGCCTGTATCCATCGGCTGTGATCAGGAAATCATCCTCAATACGGATTCCTCCAAAATTTCTGTATTCGTTTACTCTATCATAATTAATAAAGTCTGCATTTCTATTCTCCGTCTGCCAGATATCGATCAGTTCCGGAATCATATAAATACCCGGTTCAACTGTTACTACAAATCCGGAATCCAAGGATTTACCTAAACGTAAAGATTTAAGACCGAATGTTTGGGTGTCCTTCGGCTCTTCTTCGGTATAGCCGATATATTGTTCTCCAAGATCTTCCATATCATGTACGTCAAGTCCCATCATATGCCCTAAACCACATTGGAAAAATAAAGTATGCGCATGGTTTTTTACCGCTTCTTCAGGATTTCCTTTCATCAGGCCGAGATCAATAAGACCTTCTACCAGATGCTGAGAAGCTTTAAGGTGAATATCTTTGAATCGCACACCTGGTTTCAAAAGCTGCTGGGCATTATTAAAAGCATTCAGAACCACTTCATACATTTCCTTTTGTTTAGTTGTAAAGGTTTTACCTGCTGGAAATGTTCTGGTAAGATCTCCCGCATATCCCATTGCAGTTTCCGCGCCCGAATCATTCAGGAAAAGATCGCCTTCTTTCAATGTATTGAGACGATAATGGTTATGCAGGATACCTCCATTAATAGTAATAATCGGAGGATAAGACATCTGGCACTCTTGATTAGCCGCCAGATATTGAATTGCATTGGCAATTTCATATTCCTTAATTCCGGGTTTTGCCATACGCATTGCCAGAAGATGCATTTCATTAGATACATTAACGGCCTGCTCTATCTGTACAATTTCCTGAGGTTCTTTTATGGAACGCTGCTTTACAACTGCTTTAATCATCTCTGCCGAAGGCTGCAATTCACTTGTTTTAATCCCAAAAAGATCTGCCAGTAAAATTTTATTTGAAGACTGATAGGGAGGAAGATAATGTACCCTTCTTCCGGAAGCCTGCGCTTTTAAAATATATTGAGAAAGTTCTGCATAAGGTAAAGTTTCCTGTATACCGGATTTCAGGCTTTTCTCTTTCAAGGTTTCTTGTCTGCCCATCCATACAATGTCATCAATACTTAATTCGTCTCCAAAAACGATGGTTTTATTTTCATCAATATCGATAATAGCTGCAATCCGGGGCTCCTGAATCCCGAAATAATATAAATAAGTACTGTCTTGACGGAAATAATAAGGGTTGTGTTCAAAATTCACAGGATTCTCTATATTTCCTAAAAACAATAAAATTCCGTTAGCTATATTGCTTTGTAATACAGATCTTCTGTCTTGATAGGTTGTTGCTGAAAACATATATTATAAATACTTTTTTATTTAAAGGTTTAAAGTTACGATTTTGTATTATTTAGAGACCTTTATCCGTTAAAATAAAGAATAAGTAAAGTTTGGATTTTAATATGATATTCAGTGTTCATATTTTGCTTAAATTCGGCAATATTTTAACCTTATTAAATATGCCGTCTCATAAAACAGATATCTTATGAAAAGTCTTCAGTTTTCGGTACCAGCTGATACCAATAAAAGCATCCGAATACAGGAAGACATTATGCCCAATTTCTATCCTTATTTTCATCGTCATACTGAAACACAAATCATGTGGATTCTTAAAGGACATGGAACGCTGGCCATAGAACAGAATCTTTTCCCTTTTGAAGAAGGTGATATTTTTTATTTGGGAGCCAATCAATCCCATGTCTTCAAGGGTGATTTTCATGCGCATGAAAAGCAGAACGTTCATGCAGTATCTATTTTCTTTGATCCTCATAAAAAGATTTCCGCATTTTTCGACTTACCAGAATTTGAAGAACTCAAAAACTTTATACATTATTCTGAGGTGGGGTTCAAAGTGGCACCAGAATTAAAATCAGAGGTAGGAGAAAGCATAGGTGCATTACAAAAAACAAAAGGAATAGATCAGATCATAGATTTTATAAGGATCTTACAGAATCTTATGCAAAACAGACATTTGCATATTCCTTTATCTTCAGAGAAGAATCTGCCCTCTCATATTTCGGATAATGACCAAAGAATTATAGATGCACAAACTTTTATTAAGAAAAATTTTGCGCAACACAAACTCAGCCTCGACACCATTGCCAAAGAAGCCTGTATGACTCCGCAGGCATTCTGCAGATCCTTTAAAAAACGAACCGGAGTCACCTTCATTGAATATCTTAATGAACTCCGTGTACAAAGAGCCTGCAGATTATTAACATCCAGCAGCCTGTACAGCATTTCTTCAGTTGCTTTTAACAGTGGATTTAACAGCCTTACCAACTTTAATAGGGTTTTTAAGTCCATTATGAAATATTCTCCCAAAGAATATCTTAAGCATTACAAAGAGGCAACCACAGATCTTTAAAAGTATATGTTAAAATACGGTTAGAATCTATTAAAATATTAACATTTACCGTTTTGAAATTCTGCTAGTTTTGGATAAATATTATTTGATATGAGTACAAAACTAAACTGGGAAGGCATTTATCCCGCTGTGTTAACTCCTTTTACAAAAGAGGGTGAGATAGATTTTGAGATGTTTGCTCTCAATACGGAAGCCCAGATCAAAGCTGGTGTTCACGGGATTATTCTTGCAGGAACATTGGGAGAAGCCAGCGCCTTGGAAACTGAAGAAAAGTTTGAATTATTACAATATGCAAAAAAGATTACCCAAGACAGAATTCCTGTCATTCTTAATCTTTCTGAAAACACAACAAAAAATGCTGTAAGCTTTGCAAGAAAGGCCAAAGAATTGGGAGCGGACGGTTTAATGCTTCTTCCTCCTATGCGTTATAAAGCCGATAACCGTGAAGTTGTTGAATATTTTAAAGCTGTGGCAACTGCAACAGATCTTCCGATTCTCATTTATAATAATCCTGTAGATTACGGAATTTATGTAAACCTTGAAATGTTTGATGAGCTTATTCAATATCCAACCATTCAAGCCGTTAAAGAATCTACAAGGGATCTTGCTAACGTAACCAGAATGATTAACCGTTTTGGTAAAAGGATCAAGATTCTTGGCGGTGTGGATACGATCTGCCTGGAAACTTTAATGCTTGGAGCAGACGGTCTTGTTGCAGGCCTTGTAGATGCTTTCCCAAATGAAACTATGGCCATGTACCACCATGTTAAAGCAGGCAGCTATGACAAAGCAATAGCTATATATAGATGGTTTATGCCATTGCTGGAACTTGACATTCATCCCAAGCTGATACAGTATATAAAACTGGCCGCTGCATCAGAAGGAATAAGCAGTCCGTATGTAAGAGCTCCCCGTCTAGAATTACAAGGTCAGGAAGCCGGGAAAATTAAAAAGATCATTGAGGAAAGCCGAGCAAATCGTCCCGTTTTAGATTAATACAAGAAATAAAGCCATGATTGAGGAAACACCAAAAGAAAATATTGACAGAAAAATCCAAATGGCCCTTGAAGCCTTTCAGTTTCTGAAAAATACAACCATAAAGGAAAGAGCTGCATTAATGAATGCCATTGCAGATCAGATTGAAGCTTTGGGAGAAGAACTTCTAACAACCGCACATACCGAGACATCATTACCTTTAGCAAGGCTTACCGGAGAAAAAGCAAGAACAGTAAATCAATGGAGAAGCTATGCAAAAGCGGTAGCCAAAGGAATATATGCAGAACCAAGAATTGATCTTGCCCAGCCTGAGAAACAAAAAGCAGATATCCGCAAATACAGCATCGGTATTGGTCCGGTAGTTGTTTTCGGAGCCAGCAATTTTCCATTCGCATTCTCTACGGCTGGAGGTGATACCGCTAGTGCTTTCGGAGCCGGCTGCCCGGTTATAGTGAAGGCTCATCCGGCGCATCTCCGGACTTCCCAAATAATGGCAGATGCAATATCATGTGTTGTGAAGGCATTCGGGTGGCCTGAGGGGATTTTCGCCCACATTACCGGAACTTCCCATGAAACAGGCTCTTATCTGGTTCAGCATCAAGATATTCAGGGCGTTGCCTTTACAGGCTCATTCAAGGGAGGAAAAGCATTGTTTGATTTAGCTAACCGCCGTGAGAATCCAATTCCGGTTTTTGCAGAAATGGGAAGTATCAATCCTGTATTTGCATTACAGCATTTGCTTGAAAATAGAGCAGAAATACTGGCAAAAGAATACATTTCTTCTTTAACATTAGGAGTTGGACAATTCTGTACCAACCCGGGTGTGTTTATTGCTGTTAAAGAAAAATCAATCGATCGCTTTATGGCAGTATTAAGAGATGAAATTCAAGAAGTAATACCCGCACAAATGCTTCACAAGGGGATTTACGAAAATTTCGAAAATCATAAATCGACTGCTTTGGCACAACCGGGGATTGAAATAATTACATCAGACAATAAGGAAGGACAAGGATGCGCTACTATTATCCTGACCAGTGGTGAAAATTTCATTAAAAATCCTGTATTCAGCGAAGAAGTTTTTGGTCCTTTTGGTATCATTGTAAGCTGTGAAACTCACGAAGAGCTTATACAAATCGCTCAAAATCTAAAATGTCAGTTAACAGTTACGGTAGCAGCTACCCATGAAGATATCCGTGACAATTTTGCACTGATCGGCATTTTAAAAGATAAATGCGGGAGGTTATTATTCAACGGTATGCCTACAGGAGTAGAAGTTGTGTATGCTATGCAGCATGGCGGCCCTTTTCCTTCAACTACGGATTCCCGTTTTACTTCCGTAGGTCCGGATGCTGTTAAACGGTTTGTCCGGCCTATTTCATTCCAGAATTGGCCTGATGAGTTTTTGCCAGAAGAATTGAAAAATGAAAACCCGTTACAAATTATCAGAACCGTGGACGGAGAGATTAATTCAGCATCATTAAAATTACAAATCTCATGAACAGAACTTTTTTTTGTATAGATTCACATACCTGCGGCTGTCCCGTACGTCTTGTTGCAGGTGGCAGTCCAATTTTAAAGGGAAACTCCATGATGGAGCGCCGTCTTCACTTTATGAAAGAATACGACTGGATCCGTAAAGGATTAATGTTCGAACCCCGTGGTCATGACATGATGAGCGGAAGCATTCTTTATCCGCCTGTTGATGAAGAAAATGATATCGGAGTTTTATATATCGAAACCAGCGGATGCCTTCCTATGTGCGGGCATGGAACAATCGGAACTGTTACTATTGCCATAGAAGAAGGGCTGGTGACTCCTAAAATTCCGGGAAAGCTGCGTCTTGAAACCCCGGCAGGGCTTATACTTATAGATTATGTGCAGGAAGGCAAAAAAGTAAAATCCGTAAAATTAACGAATGTAAAATCTTTCTTATATGCTGCAGACCTGGAAGTTGAATGTCCGGATTTGGGTTTGATAAAGGCTGATGTCGCATATGGCGGAAATTTTTATGCAATTATAGATCCTCAGGAAAATTTCAGAGATATTTCTGATTTTTCAGCCAGTCAGCTTATTCACTATGGAAAAATTATCAGGAAACTGCTCAATGAAAAATATCAGTTTATCCATCCTGAAAATGAACATATTACCGGATTAAGCCATATCCAATGGACCGGCAAGCCCACAAATTCAGATGCCAGCGGAAGAAATGCGGTACTGGTAGGTGAGAATGCCCTGGATCGTTCACCTTGTGGTACAGGAACTTCTGCAAGAATGGCTCAATGGCATGCTAAAGGTAAATTAAAAGAAGGGGAAGAATTTATTCATGAAAGCTACATTGGCTCACAATTTATCGGAAGAATTGAAGGTGAGACTACTGTTGATGGGAAACCAGCCATTATACCATCTGTAGAAGGTTGGGCAAGAATTACAGGATATAATCATATTATTATTGATGATGAAGATCCTTATTGGCAAGGATTTCAGGTTATGTAAACAAACGTATGACACAGAATAAAGGAAAAGCACTGATTATTGGTGCAGGAATCGCAGGATTAAGCTCCGCATATTATCTTTTGCAGAAAGGGTGGCAAGTAGAAATCCTCGAACAGAACGATCTGTTCTATAACTGCTCCTATGGCAATGCAGGAATGATCGTACCCAGTCATTTTACACCTTTGGCAGCTCCAGGCGTTGTTGCGCAGGGAATTCGCTGGATGTTTGATAGTAAAAGCCCGTTCTATGTAAAACCATCACTCAACATCAAATTGCTGTCTTGGGGGCTCAAATTTTTACAGCATTCCAATCAGAATCATGTAGACCGTTCTGCAGCGGCAATCAGAGACCTTAATCTTGCAAGCAGCCAGCTTTATGACGAAATTGCTCAAAAGGAAGAATTTGATTTTGAGCTGAATCAAAATGGTATACTGATGCTTTATAAGACAGAAAAAGTAGCAGAAGAGGAAACAGAACTTGCCCACAAAGCAATTAATATGGGGTTATCTGTTGATATTTTGGATCAAAAAGGGATTCAGGAGCTGGAACCCGATATCTGTCTCGATGTAATAGGAGGAATCAATTACAAATGTGATGGTCATATGAATCCCATGAAACTGATGAGGCAAATGATCTCATATCTTAAAAAGAATGGTGTCATTTTCCATATTCAGCATAAAGTAACAGGATTTGAAATTTCCGGAAATACAATTAAAACTTTAATTTCCAATGACAAGAAGTTTACTGCAGATCGTTTTGTAATGACAGGAGGTTCATTTTTACCTGAACTAGCCCAAAAAGCCGGCATCAAGATCCAATTAATGCCGGGAAAGGGCTATTCATTTATGCATCATCTTGAGAGCTCTGCAAATACTTTGAAACATGCTGCATTACTACTTGAGGCCAGGGTAGCCGTAACCCCCATGAATGGGCAAATCCGTTTTGGCGGAACAATGGAGCTGGCTTCCCATCAGAATAAAATTAATATGAAGAGGGTAGAGGGAATCGTACAATCTATTCCCAAATATTTGCCAGATTTTCAGGTTAAATTACCCAAAGAATCAGAAATCTGGTTTGGTTACAGACCTTGTGCTCCGGATGGACTTCCATATCTTGGACAATCTTCCCAATTAAAAAACTTGATCATCGCAGGCGGCGGTGGCATGATGGGACTAAGCTTAGGACCCATTTTTGGAAAAACAGTTTCAGAACTTGCCAATGACCAAAAGCCAACGGTTGAGATAAAGATATTCAACCCTGAAAGATTTAATTAAAAAACATCACATAACCCACAAAATTATTATTTATGAAAACAGTAACTCTTGCAATACATTCTATTATGAAGATTGCATTTTTTAACGGGTTCTTATTTTGCCATTCCTGTGAAAGCAAAGAATCAGAACCATTGGAGATGGTAAAATTGTTGACAAAAGCATGGAAAAATTGACTATTCAAATAATTTATTAACAAACAAATCCAAAAAATCATGAAAAAATTTAAATTACTACTACTTGTTTCCCTATTGCCAATAATAGGTTTTGCTCAGGAAAATAGACCTCATGAGTGTAAAGCAGATGAAATGATGAAAAAACATTTTGAACTGCACCCTGAATCTAAGGCTGAATATGAAAAATTTGAAAAATTCACCAAAGATTTTGTGAAAAAAATAGAATCAGACAAAACTCCATTGAATAAAAAGGTCAACGCTCCCACCTACATCATACCCGTGGTTTTTCATGTGTATGGAGAATCTCAGAGTAATGTAAAAGTAAACTACCAAAAAGTAGTTGACTTGCTACAACAAATCAACTTAAATTTCAATGGAATTAATACCGATTCAAACACTATAGATCCTTACTTTCAACCTATTAGAGGTACATTAAGCATTGAATTCCGCTTAGCTAAAATTGACCCAACCGGAAAAGCAACAAGCGGAGTGGTATTTCACCCTTTCAAAAGTGGATATGGCAACGGAGGCGGATATGATGCACAAATTGGTGCAGATGCATGGGATAATACAAAGTATATGAATGTATATATACAAAATGATCTATATGCTGATAAAGATTTATATCAATCAGGAGTTGCATGGTATCCGGATTCATACATGTCTTCAGTAAATACAGCAAGAGTTGTTTATAATGGTCGTTATATATATGATGCTGCAGGAACTGTGGCTTCAAACGAGTTTTCTGATACATTCACTCACGAATTTGGGCATTGGCTAAATCTTCAACACACGTTCAATGTTCTTTGTTCAACTGCGAACCCTAGTAATGATGGTGACGGAGTTGCTGACACCCCTGTAGAAAATAATTCTTCCGGATTAGGATGTACAACTGGAAACAATTGTCTTGGACAAAGAGTGAATGTTGAAAACTATATGGGATACAACGGTTCCGCTGGTTGTTATAAAATGTTTACCAATGGACAAGTTAACAGAATGTTAGCCGCATTAAATCACCCGTCAAGAATAAATTTATGGCAACCTGCTAACTTAGCTGCAACCGGAGTTGACAATACTCCGCCTAAATTAACCCTTAGCAATAGTACCTTTACAGAGAACTTAAACAATAATGGAGCTGTGTCATTAGATGGAACAGTAGCATCTGCTCCTACATCAACCATTACCCTAAACGGAGCAACATTTGCCGTATCAAATGGAACAACTCTTATTGCAGGAACACATTTCACATCTTCATTACCAGCAGGACAAACAGCAACTATAGCAGTTACAAGCCCTACTACTGCTACACTTACCATAAATGGTGCCGCAACCAGTCATCCTAAAAGTCAGGTCCTGAATTCATCAATTACGTTTCTAAATCCGGCTATAACAGGAGGTGTAACTTCATTAGGATCAACTACGTCTTTGGCATTAACTTTTTCTTACAAAGATCCCTATAAAATAGTGACAGGAACTCCTCTGGAAAGTTATGCCAATCCAACACCAACAACAGTAACAACCAACTCCGGAGCAACTTGGAAATATTTTATCATTAACCCGGAGCTTAGTGATGATGCAGGATATGGTGCTTGGTACTATGGCGCAAATCAATTAAAATTGGAAACCTATTGGAAAGGATTAGTATGTGGGGCAGGGACAAGAAATATTAGTTTAATTCCGTCTTGCACCACTATAAGTAATGCAAATAATATTGGTTATCCAACTGGTACTCCTGGACAACTTGACGTGTATACCCCTACATACACTACCTGGTCTGGCAAAACCGCTTATGTTGGTTTTAGAAACCAATTCGAAGGTTACAATATTAACGGCTATTTCAAACTGACTGTTGGAGCCAATGGTTCTGGTTATTCTGTAACTGAGTTTGCATATAATACACAACCAAATGGCAGTATTACAACGCCTTGTGCATTATCATCATCATTATCCACTTCAGACGTTGATACAACAAACTCAGAAACATCCATCTACCCAAATCCAGTTTCTGATGTATTGAATATTAAAACAAATGGGAAAATTAAATCAATTTCTATTTATGACATGTCTGGAATAAAAATGAATGCTAAAGTTATTGGGGATAAGGTTGATGTTAAACATCTCCTAAGCGGAACTTATTTAATTGATATTGAAACTTCTTTAGGGAAATCTTCTCAAAAATTCATTAAAAAATAAGATCAAACGCTATATCGATGCAATATAATCGTTAGTAAAAGGTTTTATTTTAACTGCTTGTATTTTTGAGATGATACAGGATTAAGATGGGCTCATTGAGCTCATCTTTCTTTTTTCTATACCACAATCTTTTTTGCGCAAGTAAATCGTATTTTGCTACAGGACATTTCTGGGGCGAAGATATGACGAATGTTAATGCCTATTTCCTTAAAGGCTCATTTAAAGTAATTGCTCCAGTTCAGATGGAGGAAATTATTCTGATCATCGACCTCCTGACAACTATTTCAAGCTGTTACGGATTGGTTTAAAAGCTTTTAAGAAAGACCTGTTCTGATAAAATAATTTAGTATTGATCTATGACATTCATAAGTTGAATAAAAAAGGGCTTAATATTCTAAGTCCATTTTTACTGTGAAATGATCTTAGTTTATTTCCGTACTTTTATCAAACCATTACAATACCTATTTTTATGCAATATAAAAATGATACGATCATCATTCGTGAATTTACTCCTCAGGAATTTATTTTATTTCTGAATCTCTTTGAAAATGAAAATGTAACCCGCTATCTGCCCTATAAAACTCCTGACGAATACAAAGAAATGTTTGAAAAAGCCTTATCTGAATATACAGAAGGTCCTTTCAGCAGATGGGGTATATTCAACGCGAAAAACAATGATTTTGTGGGAATGTGCCTCGCCAGGGTTTTTCTCGACAATCCTGAGCAGATAGAAATAGGATATACTCTGGGAGAAAATTATTGGGGAAAAGGGCTTGGAACCAACGTATGTAAAGCTCTTTTAGACTATTGTTTATCATTGAATTACAGTAAGGATATTGTTGCAGTAACTGATCTTGAGAATATCGGATCCCAGAAAGTTCTTATAAAAAATGGCTTCACCAGAATTGAAAACCTGGTAAGAGGAGAAAGAGAACTGGCCTATTTTTTAATTAACAAAACGAAATATCCTATTTAGCCAGCTGACTTATCTGATTATTCTTTCCGCAGTCTTGGCCTTATAAAAACATTTCATTTATCAGATAAATTATCATAACTTGCAGGAATTATGATGTCGAAACGCTGCAAATATGCACTAAAAGCAATGGTCAGATTAGCAAGGAATTACAACCAAGGCTATCTGCCTACTTCTGTTATTGCGCAGGATGAGAACATTCCAAAGAAATTCCTGGAGCAAATTCTCCTCGAGCTTAAAAGAGCTAAACTCGTTAATAGTAAACAAGGTAAAGTAGGAGGGTATTATCTATTGAAATCTCCCGAAGAAGTCTCTCTGGCAGATCTTTACCGCATTTTTGACGGGCCTATTGCACTGACTCCCTGCGTGTCTTTAAATTTTTATGAAGCATGTGATGACTGTGTGGATGAAGCAGTATGTTATCTTAGAAAAGAGCTTATTATCGTTCGTGAGAAAACCAGAAAAAGCATGATGGAAGCCACTTTAGCGAAGTTTATTAAAAACGGATAAAAAATTTTTTATTTAAATTATACTATTTTGATAGGAGTTATAGAATTTTGTATATATTTGCAAGACTTAAATCTCAATTCAAAATGGAAAACAGTCTGAAAAATGAATTCGAAAATCTACTGAAAGAAGCTCCGGAAGCTTTCTTTCAAACTAATGGACTGCAATTACTGGCTGAAAGATTTCCAGGAAAGGTTATTTTTTCAACCAGCTTTAGCTATGAAGATCAGGTCATCACACATTTGATTAAAGATTTGAATATTGAAATTTTCACCCTGGATACGGGAAGGCTTTTTGAACAAACCTATGAAACCTGGACTTCAACCAGAGCTTTTTTCAAAAAAAATATCAAAGCATATTATCCGGATACGGAAGAACTCAGAAATTTTGTTTCGGAAAATGGCCCTGACTCATTCTATCAATCGGTAGATAAAAGAAAAGCATGCTGTACCATCCGAAAAGTACACCCTTTGAAAAAAGCATTGCAGGGATATGAAGTATGGATCACAGGGCTGCGGTCTGAACATTCTTCAAACAGGCAGAATATGCCGCAATTAGAATGGGATCCTGATAATCAGATTATAAAATTCCACCCGATCCTTCACTGGACCTCAGAACAGGTAACAGATTATGTGAAAGAACATCATTTACCCTATAATCATCTCCACAAAAAAGGGTTTGTAAGCATAGGGTGTGAGCCCTGTACCAGAGCTATTAAAGAAGGGGAAGATTTCAGAGCCGGACGATGGTGGTGGGAAGATGCCAATAAGAAAGAATGCGGTTTACATATTCATCAATAAAAAAGAAACAATGTCAATATACCATTTAAATTATTTAGACCAGCTGGAGTCTGAGTCTATTTACATATTAAGAGAAGTAGCGGGACAGTTTGAACGCCCGGCATTATTATTCAGTGGAGGAAAAGACAGTATTGTGCTGGCTCACCTCGCAAGAAAAGCCTTTTTCCATGGAAAAATTCCATTCACATTTGTTCATGTAGATACGGGACATAACTTCCCTGAGGTTTTGGATTTCCGCGATCAGCTTGTAAAACAGTTGGATGTTACCCTGGCAGTCCGAAAAGTAGAAGACACCATAAAAAGTAAAAAATTAACCGAAGCTAAAGGCAAATTTCCAAGTAGAAACTGGCTCCAGACTTATACATTACTGGATACGATTGAAGAATTTGAATTTGATGCGTGCATAGGAGGAGCCAGAAGAGATGAAGAAAAAGCCCGAGCCAAGGAAAGAATATTCTCCGTACGAGATGAATTCGGGCAATGGGATCCTAAGCTTCAGCGCCCTGAACTCTGGAACATCTTCAACGGAAAGATTCATAAAGGGGAAAATGTAAGGGTTTTTCCGATCAGTAACTGGACAGAACTTGATATCTGGAACTATATCCGCAGAGAAAAAATTGAACTTCCTTCTATCTATTTCTCGCACGAAAGGGAAGTGGTAGATTTTAACGGGCAATGGCTTGCCAATTCTGAACATGTATTCTTAGAACCTGAAGACTTCGTCACAACAAGAAAAATACGTTACAGAACCGTAGGAGACATGACCTGTACAGCAGCCGTAGAATCCAATGCTGTAACTATAGATGCAGTAATTGAAGAGATTGTGGCCACAAGAATTTCTGAACGCGGTGAAACCCGTATAGACGACAGAGTGACAGAAGCCGCAATGGAGGACAGAAAAAAAGGAGGCTATTTTTAAAATAAATAATCAGCAATGGGTAACACATGATTGGTTAACAACTATTGCAATCACATCATCACTCATTGATCATTACTCATAATTTAAATACGGATGGATATATTAAGATTTATAACAGCAGGAAGCGTAGATGACGGGAAAAGTACCCTTATCGGAAGACTGCTTTACGATAGCAAAAGTATTTTACAGGATCAGCTGGAAGTACTTGAGAAACATTCTAAAAACAAAAATGAAGACGGGGTAGATCTCGCACTGTTAACAGACGGACTGCGGGCAGAAAGAGAACAGGGAATAACTATTGATGTTGCCTACCGTTATTTTTCAACCTCAAAAAGGAAATTTATTATTGCCGATGCTCCGGGCCATGTGCAGTATACCCGGAATATGATTACCGGAGCATCCAATTCCGATCTGATGGTTATTCTTATTGATGCCCGTAAAGGCGTCATTGAACAAACCAGAAGACATTCCATTATTGCTTCATTATTACAATTAAAAAAAGTGGCCGTAGCTATTAATAAAATGGATATGGTGGATTATTCGGAAGAAGTATTTGAATCTATAAAGTCAGAATACGCAAAAATTGCTGATAATCTGGGGCTGAATGAGGTAAGTTATTTCCCTATTTCCGCTTTGAAAGGGGATAATATTGTTTCAAAATCATCAAAAACAGATTGGTATGATGGAAGTTCTCTTCTGGAATATCTTGAACAGGTTACTTTAAATGAGGAATCCAATTCCGGAAGCCGTTTCCAGATTCAGTATGTAATTCGCCCTCAAACTGAAGAACTCCATGATTACAGAGGGTATGCGGGGAAAATATTGAGTGGAACATTCAGAAAAGGAGATAAAATCCGTATCCTTCCGGCAGGCCTTACCACTGAAATTACCAGCATTGAAATCAACGGAGTTGAAAAAGAAGAGGCATTGGAAGGGCAGCCGGCAGTCATTCATATTGCTAATGATCTGGACATCAGTAGGGGGGATGTTTTCGCAACCGAAGAACAGCTTCCGGCCGTAGAAAAAGATTTGGAAGTCCTTTTATGCTGGCTTGATCAGAAACCATTGCAACCGGGTAATAAATACCTTCTACAACAGAATAGCAGGCTTGTAAAAGCGGTTGTCAAAGAAGTGGATTATAAAATTAATGTCAATACACTGATCCATGAGCAGGCTGAAGGTGATATTAAACTCAATGAAATTGTGAAAGTTACGCTTCGAACGGCACAACCTTTGGTCTATGACAGTTTTATCAATAATAAAACAACAGGATCTGCAATTTTAGTGGATGAAACTTCCAATTCAACGGTTGCTGCCTGTATAATTCAATAGAAAAATGGCAATTTCAGATCATTTAATTCAAAGAATTCATCAGAGTAAACAAAAAAGCACCCATGATTTCTTTGACAAAATAAAAACCAAAGCTTTTGTAAAAGAACTGTATCAGCTCCTTTTTCTTCCTCAAAAGATCAACACGGAAGATCAGTTGAAAGAAAGCTTTGAAGTATTGAATGACAGTCTTTTTAACCTGATCAATGCAGTGATGGGAGATGAAAAGACTGCTGAAGCAGAGGTGAATGAGTTTTTTACTATTCTCCCTGAGCTTTATGATCAACTGGTACTGGATGCACAATCCATTCTGGAGTTTGATCCGGCAGCAGACTCTCTGGAAGAAATATATCTTGCATATCCTGGATTTTTTGCCACATATGTATATCGTATTTCACACCAGCTTTGGAACCAGGAAATAAAAATATTACCGCGTGTCATTTCCGAATATGCACATAGCAAAACGGGAATAGATATTCACCCTGGAGCCATCATCGGTAAACATTTTTTTATCGATCACGGAACTGGCATTGTTATCGGAGAAACTACGGTGATAGGGGATCATGTTAAAATATATCAGGGAGTAACACTTGGAGCACTTAATGTCTCTAAAGAAAAAGCCAATCAGAAAAGGCATCCCAACATTGAAGACCACGTCATCATTTATTCCGGGGCAACTATTTTGGGAGGGGAAACAACGATAGGAAGAGAAAGTATTATCGGAGGAAATGTGTGGATTACACAGGATGTTCCTTCTCACTCACTGGTTTATCATAAAAGTGAGATCAAAATAAAGGATAACAGTTCCTTACCGGAATCTTTAAACTTTATTATTTAAAAACAGAAAAAAGAACAATTGATATGAAATTTCAGAACGTATTAGAAACAATAGGGAATACACCCATTGTAAAGATCAATAAACTGTTCAGTTCAGATCACGAAATCTGGATCAAACTGGAAAAAAACAATCCCGGAGGAAGCATTAAAGACAGAATTGGCCTTGCTATGATTGAAGATGCAGAGGCCAAAGGACTATTAAATAAAGACAGCACCATTATTGAACCAACCAGTGGAAATACGGGAATCGGACTGGCATTGGCAGCTGCTGTAAAAGGATACAAACTGATTCTGGTAATGCCGGAAAGCATGAGCATCGAACGTCGTAAAATAATGGAGGCCTACGGAGCTGAATTCGTATTAACTCCAAGAGAAAAAGGAATGAAAGGTGCTATTGAAAAAGCCGGTGAACTTGCAGAAGAAACTCCCAACTCATGGATTCCAAGACAATTTGATAATCCTGCCAACGTAAAAATACATACGGAAACAACTGCTCAGGAGATTTTAAAAGATTTCCCGGAGGGTCTTGATTATATCATTACAGGAGTAGGAACCGGCGGGCATATCACAGGAATCGCAAAAGTGGTTAAAGAAAAATATCCGAATGTTAAAGTTATTGCCGTAGAACCGGAATTATCACCCGTATTAAGCGGTGGAAGCCCGGCACCACATCCGTTACAAGGTTTAGGAGCCGGATTTGTTCCTTCCATACTGGATGTCACACTTCTTGACGGAGTAATCACTGTTGGTAAAGATGAAGCCTATGAGTATGCACTTAATGCCGCTAAAAAAGAAGGTCTTTTTGTAGGAGTCTCTACCGGAGCCGCTTTAGCAGCCATCGCCAAACATTTACCGGAAATACAACCTAACGCTAAAATCCTTACCATTAATTACGATACCGGAGAAAGGTATCTGTCCGTAGAAGGACTCTTCTAAATCCTTAATTAACACCGACTTCAATGAACACAACAATAAAATCACCAAAGGTTTACCTTATCGGTGCAGGGCCCGGCAACCCTGAACTGATCACTGTAAAAGCTGTAAAAATCATCGCTCAGGCAGACGTTATTCTATGTGATCGCCTGGTTAGCCCTGAAATTCTGGAAACCTATGTTAATCCAAATACAGAAATTATTTATGTAGGCAAAGAATGCAGTAAAAATGCTTCTACTCCGCAATCTCATATCAATACTTTAATGGTGGAATATGCTCTTCAGAATAAAGCCGTTGTAAGGCTTAAAGGGGGAGATGTTTCTATATTTTCAAATATTCTTGATGAACTTCAGGTTTTAAAACAACATCGTGTTCCTTACGAGATCATCCCGGGAATTACTGCGGCATTGGGTGCTGCAGCATTTGCAGGAATGCCTTTAACCGCCAGAGGATATTCTACATCCGTTAGATTTCTGACGTATTACAAATCTGAAATTCTGAGTGATGACTATTGGAAAGAACTTGCTGTTACCAATGATACACTTGTTTTTTACATGTCAAAAGGAAATCTGAGTGCTCTTGTGGAAAAGTTGGTTCAGCTTGAAGTTTCAAAAGATAAAAAAATTGCAGTCATTGAGCAGGCTACTACACCTTATCAGAAAGTATACACCTCTTCTTTTGATGACTTTAAAGAAAATTTCGGAAACAAAAACTTTGCGTCGCCTTCTCTTGTGGTCATTGGCAAAGTCGTCAATCTGCATGAAGAATTCTCCTGGCTTAACAATGCTGAGCAGGAAGGTCTTTATTTTAAATCAGTAGAGAATGGAAGTCTTATATCAAACCCTCAAAATTTCTTCGAATATGCTGTCTGAAACCAAATTAAACGTCCTGAAACAAATATCCGGGGATCTTTCCAGAGATGAAGCTATCTGGGCAAGCGGATACCTGGCAGGTCTTGCAGGAGGAACAACACTTACAGCTTCTCTGCCGCCTCTTCAGGTTGAAAGTACAGTTCAGAATACTGTAAAGAAAATTACACTGGCTTACGGAACAGAAACCGGAAACAGTAAAAAACTGGCCACCGGATTAGCTGGAATCGTCAAAAAGAAAGGAATCCAGGTTAAACTGGCTGATCTTTCCCAATACAAGCCTAAAGATCTGGCTAAGGAAGAGTTTTTCTTCATTATTATCAGTACACAGGGTGAAGGGGAACCTCCGATTTTAGCCAAAAAGTTCTATGATCATATCCATGAAAATGAAATTGATCTTACTAATGTTAAATTTGGTGTACTGGCTTTAGGAGACAGCAGTTATCCTCAATTCTGCAAAACAGGGGAAGATGTGGATTCCCGTTTCGAAATTCTTGGAGCGCAGCGTATTATTCCATTAAAAAAATGTGACATTGATTATGAAGAAGAAGCTCATCAATGGATAGAGCATGTATTTGAAACCGTGAATACCAATCCCGGCAGCACTAAAAATGCATCAACTCCAAAAGCTTCAACAGGAAGAAAAAAATACCAGGGAAAAATCTCTACGATTATCAACCTGAACGATATCACCTCTGAAAAAGAAACTTATCATATAGAAATTGAAACCGAAGAAGCTCTTGTTTACCAACCGGGAGCGGCATTAGGAGTCATCCCTTTCAATTCAAGATCTGTAGTCGAAGAAATTATTGCATTAACAGGAATTGATCCTGGTAAACAAATTGAAACAGCTAAGGTAACTGATACTGTTGAAAAATTACTGCACAAGCATCTTAACATCAGTTATTTATTAAAAACCGTAGTCGCACAGTATGCAAAAATCACAGGGCATTCTATTCCTGAAGTCAGATTGAGCTTACTTGATCTGCTGAGAATTTATCCGGTGAAAAACGAGGAGGAATTCGGGGAAGTTATTCAGATATTAACTGGTCAGGCTCCTCGTCTCTATTCCATTTCTTCTTCTTTGGAGGCTCATGGCGAATCAGAGATTCATATCACGGTTGCTAAATCAGAGTTTTTTATCGACCATCAGAAACATAACGGATTATGCAGCGGTTTTCTGAGTGAGTTTACAGAAGGAGAGGATATTGAATTCTATATTCAGAACGCCGGACATTTCAAGCTGCCGGAACAGGATAAAGATATTATTATGATAGGCCCGGGAACAGGAATTGCCCCCTTCAGATCATTTCTCTGGGAACGCGATGCTTTAGGAGCAGAAGGAAGAAACTGGCTGTTTTTCGGAGATAGGAATTTCGTTTCGGATTTCCTTTATCAATCTGAACTTCAGGACTTCCTTAAAACAGGCAGCCTTACTCATCTTGACCTTGCATTTTCAAGGGATACGGCAGAAAAAATCTATGTTCAGCACAAACTGGAACAAAGCGCACAGGAAGTTTTTTACTGGCTTGAAGGAGGAGCTTCCGTTTATATATGCGGAGCCAAAGAACCGATGAGCCGCGATGTGGAAGAAACCCTTTTACACATCATTCAGAATCAGGGAAAACGAAGCAGGGAAGAAGCTATTCATTACCTGGAAGACATGGAGCTGAACGGCAGATATGCTAAAGATGTTTATTAAAACAAGCCAGAACTAATCCTAACATTAAAAGAAAACAATTTATGAGCAATAAAGATAACCTATCGCCGGTAGAAAAAATCAAAACCGGAAGCAACGGACTCAGGGGAACTTTAAAGGAAAGTCTTTCTGATGATTTTACAGGAGCCATCAGAGAAGATGACCAGACTTTGATCAAGTTCCACGGAATGTACCAACAGGACGACAGAGACAGAAGGGAAGAACGTGTAGCCAAAAAACTGGAATGGTTATACTCCTACATGATCCGCTTAAGACTTCCCGGTGGTTTTTTAACCCCTGAACAATGGGTTGGATTAAATGAAACGGCAGAAGATCATTCCACCGGAACCATAAAAATTACCACAAGGCAGACCATTCAGTTGCATGGTATTTTAAAATCCCATTTAAGACCTACTATACAAAGTTTTAATCTGCAGCATCTGGACTCTATTGCAGCTTGCGGTGATGTCAACAGGAATGTAACCTGTACAGCCAACCCCTCCGAATCTCCATTACAGCAGGAAGCCTATGAACTTGCAGGAAAAATCAGTGAAATGTGTCTTCCGAAAACCAAGTCCTATTATAATATCTGGATCGATGATGAACTGATTGTTGATAGAAAGGCAGAAGAAGATCCTTTATATCAGGACAGATACCTTCCGAGAAAACTGAAAATAGGAATTGCTGTTCCTCCCAACAATGATGTAGATGTATTCATCAATGATATTGCCTTGATTGCCATTATCGAAAATAATAAGATTGCAGGGTACAATATTGCTGCAGGAGGCGGATTAGGGGCTACCCACGGAAATGAAGCAACATACGCACGTCTTGCCTCTGTTCTTGGATTTGTAGATACAGAAGAAAAAGTATTGAAGGCTGTATATGAGATTATCACGGTACAAAGAGACTTTGGGAACAGAAGTGACAGAAAATTATCAAGGCTGAAGTATACCATTGATAAACTTGGTATTGAACAATACAGAGATGAAGTTGAAAAAAGAACAGGATTTAAATTTGAACCTGCAAGAGAATTCAGATTTGAGCAAAGAAAAGACCGCTACGGCTGGCTTCAAAATCATGAAGGAAAATGGTTCTATACATTGTTTGTAGAGCATGGAAGAATTCTTGACACCCAGAATTATCCTCTTAAATCAGGATTACTGAAAATTGCCCAAACCGGTAAAGCCAATTTCCGTTTTACCTGTAATCAAAACCTTATTCTGGCAGATATCAGCAATGAAAATAAAAACGAGATTGAAAACCTTTTACAACAACATGGGATTTCAGATGATACGGAAAATGCAAGCGCCCTTCGTAAAAACTCTGTTGCCTGTGTTGCTTTGAACACCTGTTCTCTTGCGTTAGCAGAAGCACAACGGTATCTGCCTTCTCTGGTAACCAAAATAGAACCTATCCTTGAAAAATATGGACTTTTACAGGAAAATATCACGATTCGTATGACCGGATGCCCTAACGGATGCGGAAGATCTCCTAATGCCGAAATAGGATTTGTAGGGACTGCATACGGTAAATACAACCTTCACATTGGAGGAGACAGACTGGGAATGCGTCTTAATACAAAATTCAAAGAGAACATTGGTGAAGAAGAAATTCTCACAACATTGGATGAACTTTTTGGAATATACACACAGAAAAGGCTTACAGAAGAAACCTTTGGTGATTTTTCATACCGCTATTTACAAACCCTAAACTGAAAATATGACTGTCTTTTTTTATGATCAAAAAAAACTAAAACAACAACCTCTTCTTCTATCAGGTAAACGAATGTGTATGTGTTGTTGATTTTCAAACAATACTATTAAAGCTGTTTCAACTTTCCCAGATTTCTCAATGGAAAACGTAACCATTTCTATCCTCTGGAAGGGTGGTAAAAATTCAAGGAATTTTTGAAGGGGATGGTTCAGGAAAAGTTCAGACAGCTTCATTCTTACTAACCTAAACAATGAAGAAAATGAAAAACAAAAAACAGGGGAATTTTCTACCCAAAGCAGGTATTATTGCATTTACATTTCTATTTTTTAATCTGGCGGAAGCACAGCAGCAGCTTATTGAACTAAGTGGAACCATCAAGAATACAGGTACACAAAAAGGCATCGACTCGGTAAAAGTACAGATTCAGAATACCCAGGATATTGCCTTAACGGATCCATCCGGAAATTTTAAGATCAGAACAAGAGTCACTATTCCTTTCCGGCTGGTAATCAATAAAGAAGGCTTTTCTGATCAGACTTTTGAAGTTCTTTCTCCTTCCAGTAAAATTACCATCGGGCTCAATCCTCAGAATACAATTATTGATGATGTGGTCATTTCTGCATCCAGGGTTCCTGAAAAGATACTAAGATCACCCATTGCTATTGAAAAAATTGATATTAAGACAATCAGAGAAAGCCCTGCCGCATCCTTTTACGAAACCCTTGAAAATGTGAAAGGCTTACAGCTGCTGACCTCCAGTCTTACTTTAAAAATTCCTAATTCCAGAGGATTCAATTCTCCTAACAATTTCAGATTTATGCAATTGGTAGACGGTGTAGATGTACAGTCTGCAACATTAGGAGTTCCTTTGGGAAATGCGATAGGGCCCACAGAGTTGGATATACAATCTATGGAAGTTACGCCCGGAGCTGCTTCCGCGCTATACGGAATGAATGCGATTAACGGGCTGGCAAGCCTCCAGACCAAAGATCCTTTTACTTCCCAGGGATTAAGTGTTTATTTCCGCGGTGGAGTCAATCATGTGGATAATATTGATCATAAAATAACTTCTTTGGGAGAAAGTGCCATCAGATTTGCAAAAGTTTTAAATAAAAATATCGCAATCAAAGTAAATGCTTCCTATTTCAGCGGTACAGACTGGATTTCCAACAATCAGACTGATCAGAATCCGAACTCATTGGTTACGGCCAATCCCAATTTTCCTCTAGCTAATAATCCGGCAGAAGATCTTTGGAATAAATACGGCGATGAAAGAAATAACCGGGTTGCCGTAAAGGTTGATTATAATGGGAAGCCTACCACTTTCAATGTTTCAAGAACCGGATATCTGGAGAAAGATCTTGTAAGTCCTGATGTAAAAAATATAAAGTTTGATGCAGGAATCTACTACCGTTTCGGAGATCAGTGGAGAACATCTTATGTCTATCGTTATGGCTTGCTGGACGGAACTTTTCAGAGAGGAAATAAAATCCGTTTACAGAATGCTACTGTTCAGAATCATAAAGTGGAACTTACAGGAAAGGAACTTACCTTCAGAGCTTATGTATCAATCGAAAACACAGGTGATTCCTACAATCTTAAACCTTTGGCAGATAATCTGGATCTCACCAATCTTTCGAATAATAATTGGAAAAATATATTTCAGACTTCCCTCCAGAATAACTTAAATGCTGGAGTAACCCTTAATGATGCATTTATTCTGGCAAGGCAGGAGGCTGATAAAAATAGAGTAGTCCCCGGAACTGCAGCATTTGAACAATTAAAAAACACCATTATTGGAATCAATAACTGGGATTCTGCCAATGCCGGAATTGCAGGTGCTCCGGCTACCGGAGGTGCTAAACTTGAACAAAAATCCCGCTTTTATCAGGGTGAATTAACTTATGATTTCAGCAGGTTTGTGAAAATTTTTAATCTTCTTGCCGGGATAGATTATCGCCTGTACAGTATTACTCCTGATGGAAACAATTTCGTTGATTTTAGCCGTCCCGTAAATGAAAGAAATATCCCTTTAGCTAACGGAACATTCGGAAAAGATGTTATTTATCAGAAATATGGCGCTTTTGCTCAGATTACTAAGCTTTTCTTTAATGATAAACTGAAACTGAATGCAGCTTTACGAATTGACAGAAATCCGGAATTTGAAGCCAAGCTCAACCCTAGAATCAGTATTGTATATTCTCCTGTCAGACAGCATAATTTCAGAGCTTCTTTTCAAAACGGATACCGTTTTCCATCATTATTTGAAGCACTTTCATTTGTTAATAACGGAAATGTAAGAAGAGTAGGCGGACTTTCAAAAGTAAATGAAGGCTTGGGCTATCTGGAGAATTCATACACACTGGCTTCTATTGACAGGTTCACTTCTGCTGTAAACGCTGATGTAGACGGAGGGAAAAGCCAGAGCCAGGCAGCTCAGGATAATCAACGCCTTTTAACAGTAGCGAATCTGCAGAAATTGCAGCCCGAAAAAATCAATTCATTTGAAATAGGGTATAAATCGGTTTTCTTTAATAACAAACTGGTTCTGGATTGGGATTTCTATTACAATATCTATGAAGGCTTTCTGGGACAGGTTGAAGTTGCTGTTCCCAAAAACAGCCAGGTAGGAAGCAATACAGCTGTTCTGGCAATGCTGGACCGCAGCAAGCAGGATCGTTACAGGGTTTATACCAACAGTAACAGTACCTACAAAAGTTATGGGACATCTTTAGGTATCAGATATAATATAACCGGAAATTACAATATCAATACCAACGTTTCTTACAATGACCTTGCTTCCAACAATACTTCCGATCTGTTTATTACCGCTTTCAATACTCCGAAATGGATGGTGAATCTGAGTGTCGGAAACAGAGAAATCGTTAAAAATATAGGATTTACTGTGGTTGCGAGATGGCAAGACGGTTTTATGTGGGAGAGTCCTTTGGCTTCAGGAAAAATTCCGGCTTATTATACGATTGATACCCAGGCAACCTGGAGAATTCCCGAAATCAATGCCCATGTGAAAATAGGAGCAACGAATCTGCTTAACCGCCGTTACTTCCAATATGCTGCAGGCCCTGAAATAGGGGGCTTATATTATCTCGCTTTTACGTATGATTTAAAATTGTGATCACGATGAGTAATTCCTTATATCCTATATTTTTAAAGCTTGAAAAACTATCATTACTGATTATTGGCGGTGGTCATGTTGCGCTTGAAAAATTAGAATCGGTACTTGGTAACTCCCCTGAAACTTCCATAAGGCTGGTTGCGAAAGAAATCAGTCCGGAGATTAAAGCGCTCCAAAGTCTCTATCCCAATATAGAATTGTTTGAAAGAGTTTATCATAATGATGATTTCAATAATACTGATGTGGCAATTATAGCTGTTAATGACCTTGAAGTTGCAGGAAAGATAAGAGAAGATGCCCAACGCAATAATGTATTGGTTAATATTGCAGACAAGCCTGATCTTTGTGATTTTTATCTGGGTTCCATTGTAAAAAAAGGGAGCCTTAAAATTGCTATTTCAACTAATGGAAAATCTCCTACCATAGCCAAAAGATTAAGGGAAACCTTTACGGAAACCATTCCAGAGGAAATGGATCTCGTACTCGATAATATGCAGAATATACGGAATCAGTTAAAAGGTGATTTCAATTATAAGGTTAAAGAACTTAATAAGATAACCACTCAGTATTTAGCCGATGGACCTGTTTCCACTGCAAAACCTGATATGGAGATTGAAAAACTGATTAATATTACAAAAACAGCTCAGAGAAAAGCCAATATTTACCTTGCCATTATAGGGGTTATGCTTCTTTTGGGAGTTTTCGGGCTTGTTATTTACCAATTCAATCTGGCAGGTGATATTCAGCAGTTTCTTAATAAAGACGGTCATATTTTCTATTGGATGCTTTTCGCCGGATTCATGGCTGAAATTGTTGCCGGATCAATGGGGATGGGTTATGGTGTTATTTGTACTACGATATTATTGCTGTTGAATGTTCCGCCACCTGTGGTCAGTGCAAGTATCCATTCTGCAGAATCATTTACTACGGCAGCCGGAGGATTCAGTCATTATAAACTGGGAAATGTCAATAAAAAAATGGTATGGGTATTGTTTCCTCTGGCCATTGTTGGTTCGATAATAGGTGCATTAACCCTTTCTCATTACGGTGAACACTATGCTCATATTGTAAAGCCTGTTATTGCCTGTTATACATTATATCTTGGTGTCAATATTTTAAAAAACGCATTCAAAGATAAAAAATCAGGACAGGTTAAAACCAAACGGAGAACCAATCTCAGAGTGTTGGGATTTGTTGGTGGTTTTATAGACTCTTTTGCAGGAGGCGGATGGGGGCCGTTGGTTACCGGAACATTGATAAAAGAGGGAAGGATTCCCCGCTATGTGGTAGGAAGCTCAACAGTGGCGAAGTTTCTGTTGACCGTCACAAGCGCTATCACCTTTATCTTTACCATTGGTATTCATCACTGGAATATTGTCTTAGGACTTTTACTGGGCGGCGTTTTTACTGCTCCATTTTCAGCGATGCTTACAACCAAGCTTCCAACCAAAAAAATGTTTGTGGTAGTTGGCATAGTGGTGATTCTGATGAGCCTTGTTACAATAGTCAAATCCTTTTTATCATAAATTTAAACGCAAAGCATTAATGTTTTACTCTATATTTCGGGAAAGTAAAGACAGACATCAATTAACTGATTCTTTCTAAACGGATGTATATCCATTTCACTTAATTATTTTTAGTAAAAATCTGAAACCATTAAACTTTGCGTTTTTTATAAACGTTCCTTTTACCTTATTTAAATGCAAAGAGTCTAATTATTGATCTCTGATTTTAAGAAAGTAAAGGACCGTGATCAATAAATTGATCCTTTCTAAGCGAGTGCTTAATCAGCGGCTTTGTCGCTATCTTTGCTCACTTTAATAAAGCTCTGAAAACATTAAACTTTGCGTTTTTTATTAAAGTTTCACTTTATTTTAGTCACTTTTTTTAATTGAGCAGAGCATTGTTCTTATTTACTATCAAAAGCCAGATAATTATCATCAATTCTGCTGATCAGGATATAGAATAGTCCTGCATAGATCATTTGGAATCCCATTGCCTCCCAGTTTTCCACCGTACTGCTTCCAAAAAGCAAGAAAATAATCAGCAGAGCTCCGGAAATGGCAGTAATCCGGGTTTTAAAACCAATCATAAGCAGTAATCCGATAATAAATTCGAGGAAAGGCAATACTGTACTAAAAGTATAAACAAATGATGCCGGAAGCCAGCTTTCTTCAAAACTATCTGTGATTCCTTCGGCAAAATCATGTAGTTTAATTACACGAACTAACCCATGCCCGAAAAGGTTAATTCCCATAGACACGCGAAGGAGAAAATATGCTGTTTTGGTATTTTTTGTATTCATAGAAATAATTTTATTGGTTCTGATTGTTTAAAGAAAGAAAAGCAGAAGTTCTTTATCAGCTATTTTTATCTGTTATATTGATCCTCACTATTGTCAATAGGAGTGTTGGGATCATTCATTACCATTTTGGCAATATCATCCTTTCTCATAAAAACAACACCTTGTTTTTCTTTTGTATATCTGATAAATTCTTCCATTGCATGAACTATGGCAGGATTTCCGCCTATTCTGTCATGAAAACTGATGCTCATCATTCTTCTTTTTGAAGCGCCTTCTTCATAGAGACGATCAAATTCAAATTTCAACTGGGCAAGAAACTGATCAGGGCTCCAATGTTTCCCTTCAATATTTACAATATCATTATTCCTGAGGGTATAAGGAATCACCACAAAGTTTTTCCCTTTTACTTTAGTGATGAATGGTTCATCATGACTAAGATCATCAATATGATACAAAAAAACCAGGTTCTGCAATACTTTAAGCGTATTTGGGCTTCTCCTCAACCAGTTACAGTTATAGCCAACAGCTTTCTGGCCTGTAATTTTTTCAACAACATCCACTCCTTCTTTCACAAAACGAAGCTCTTCGTCATAGTTTTTATTCCATTGATTATCCCAGGCTATCCCATGCGCTGCAATCTCATGACCTCCTGCTGCAATAGCTTTAGCAACTTCCGGGTATTTTTCGGCCGCTGTTCCTACTACATGGGAAGTTACTTTAATGTCATATTTTTTCCACAGATCAAGCATTCTGTAAATTCCTTCGTTAGCTCCATAACGATACCAACTCTCTGCCGGAAGATCCACATATCCCTTAGGAAGGGGAGTTCCGCTAAAAGGACTTTCTGCTCCCTCCGGCTGTCCACCCGTTTCAAACTGCATAGAAACAGAAATTACCAGCTGTGCACCATTGGGCCAGTATTTCTTTGAGGTATGAGCTTCATTCCGAACTGTTTTTTCTTTCTGGTTTCTTTCATTATTAAAACAGGAAATCAAAAATACTGTTGAAGCCAATATCAGTACAGATTGTTTTATATATTTCATTTTAAGTGTATTTGTTCTGCAAAATTGCTTATTACCGATCAGAATATATTGTAAAAATAAATGGTAAGTTTGTATAAATTCATCCTTTAATGAAACGTATTGTTAATTTTAATTCTTTCAATGTGTTCAGTATCGAAAAAGAAATATGGGATATTGAATATCATAACCATAATTTCTATGAACTGATTATCATAGAAAACGGCAAAGGATCCCATCATCTGAACGGAATTACATTTCCTTACAAAAAAGGTGATGTTTTTTTACTCAGACCTAGTGATGCTCACGAATTTTCCATTAAAAACAAGACCCGTTTCATCTATATTAAATTTACAGATCAGTACATATGGGAGCACTTTCTTATGGATAAAAAGAATGAATTAAAAAAAGTAATCCAGCTTATCATGGAAGACCAGTCTTTTATATATGAATCAGCAATTAAAAATAAAACAGACAGGAAACATCTTTTACAATTATCCAGGATTCTATTACACGAATTCGGTCAAAAGAATAATTATAATAAAGAAATTACTGCGAATCTCTTTTCCGGAATTATAACCATCCTGGTAAGAAATACAATGAGCAATCATACGATTAAAGAAAAAATTTCAAAACAACTAAGTAAAATAGAAAGAATCCTTTATTATATCAACATAAATGTTCTGGATCCCGATAAAATGAGAATAGAAAATCTAGCCAAAGAATTTTTACTTTCCCCCAATTATATCAGTATTTATGTAAAAAAACAAACCGGATATTCTATACAGCAGCATATTATTCAGTTTAAAATAAAGACCGCTGAAAAACGGCTGCTTCAGAGTAATGATAATATCAATGAAATTGCTGATAAGCTGGGTTTTAATGATGCCAGCCATTTTAATAAAATATTCAAAACATATAAACAAATATCTCCATCTGAGTTTAAAAAAGGAAATAAAACGATAAAGCCCAGTTAAATTGTTCTTTATTAATGAATTATAAAACCTCTGATTTGTACTAATCTCCAGTTGAAGATGTAAAAATTCTCCTCTTTTGAAGGGGACGAAAATTCAAAGAAATTTTGAAGAGTGATATCTCATATAGCTTTGGTGTAATTTTTTCATGAATTCATTTATTATACTTTACCCATGAAAACAAGCGCTGGAATTCTGTTGTTTAAAAAAGAAAAAAATGAATTGTATTATTTTCTTGTACACCCAGGCGGCCCCTTCTGGAAAAATAAAGATCTGGGAGCATGGTCTATTCCCAAAGGGGAAATACTTCCTGATGAAGATGCATTGAAACGGGCACTCATTGAATTTAAAGAAGAAACAGGAAAAGTGGCAGAAGGGGAGCTCACAGCATTATCACCCATTATACAAAAAGGAGGCAAAACCGTTTATGCATGGGCTTTGGAAGGTGATATTGATCCCTCTGAACTTTATAGCAATACGTTACAGATTGAATGGCCGCCCAGATCAGGCAAGACAATGGAAATTTCTGAGGTAGACCAGTGGAAATGGTTTCCATCTGAAGAGGCCATGAAAAAGATCAACTCTGCCCAAACCGCATTCATTACAGAACTTGAAAGAATGATTAACGAAAAGTAGTTTAATTACCTTTAAATCATTTACCTGATCATACAAGGATTTATCATGACCGGTCTTTAATTCCTATTGCTTTTAAAGCACTGGAAGTTAGGAAAATATCATCAAAAACCGTTAGAGACTCTACATCCTTGAATCCTGTAGGCATAAGGTCAGTTTTATTAAAGGATAATTCTATGGAGGGATCATATGATGCTGTGATTCTCACTTTGGAGTATCCGTTATAATCTACTTTAAAACCTTCAAACATACAGTTCTGGTCTGCTTTCTGATATTCTCCATATTCTTCGAATCCGGCAATATCTGTACGTTTTCCGTCATTATGATCCAGAGATTTCCATGAGGCATAATTTTTAGGTTCTTTCAATACATTACCTTCACGGTCAACAGGAACAAACATTCCAAGAGTCAGTCGCTTCTTTAGAAAATTAGCATAATTATTCATCAGATTCAAAATCTGAAGATCGGCATATCCTTCGTTCGAGTAATATTCAAGTACGAAAGTAGTCATTGGAATCAGCTTATGAGAAGCGTCGGTCGGCATATTTAGTCTTTTCTTTTTTTGGGCGATAAAAATAGTATTTTTATTTACTTTACCCAACGGAACACCCTCAATAGGATGGAATTTATACCGATTCTGAATAACGATTTTTTTCTTTTTAAGCTAATCTTTTTTCGATAAAGAGTATATATTAAGATATTACTTTATATATTTAAAAATCAAATAACTCTAAACTATAACCATTCATAAATTCAAATGAAAATGATGTATTCTTCTGTTTATGACAGTATCTTTAATGTGAAGGCTGATCTAATAGTTATTCCTATATCTACCGAAGGAACTATTTCCAGATCTTTTGAGAAAGGTTTGGAAAATCTTAATATTTCACCTGACATCTGGGAATACAAAAACTATAAGTTTGGAGAGATTAAAATCCATTTTGAAAAAGAGCTTAATCTCTATATTGTATTTGCTTGTTCGGTAGATGAGTATAAGAACTCATATTACGGTATTCAGTTGATAGGAAAAAGGCTTTCCAAAATGGTACATGAGCTTAAAAAGATTAAAAAAATTGTGACTCCCATATTAGGGACAGGAGCAGGTAATCTTGCTCCTTATTTCAGTTACCATATTATGCGTAATGCATTTTATGAAAATCAGGAAGTAAATCACGTGGAACTTATATTTTGCACAATCAATGAAAATATTCTCAATCTGATAAAGGATGATCGTTTAAATATAACTACCTCCAGCGGGCAGTTGGTAATTGAAGCCGAGCTTAATAACATTCTTATCAGTGAATCGGTCGAAAAGATTCAATATGCAAAAAATTTCTACTTTGAACTAGCCTTGGAAAAGTATAAAGAGTTTGTTATACATACTCCTCCTTCTAATCATTTTTATGATACCTTATCTGAAAAATTTAAAGAATCTAAGCTAGCTTTTAAAGATTTTATAGCTTCCAGATCGTTGACTGAAGAACAACTAAAATTCACAACTTTGTGTGGGGAATTAATTGCTTATCTTGATTATAATGCTTATCATAAAAATATCTGGAATCAATATCCGGACAAACGAGTATTGGCTAAATCGGGTGTTCGTCAAAATGACTGGTTTTTAAATCTGCTAAAATATAAAGTACAGAATAATCCCAATGCTGTAAGTTCTTCAAGTATTAAAAACGCACTTAAATACTTACAATACCCTGAATATCGTCTTACTATGCTTTCTGAAGATCATCGGAAGAAAGTTTTTCAAAATATTTTTCCCGGCAGTTCTTATAATGAGAATTCTTTTTGGGAAATTATTACCAAATTTTTTGAACGATTGGGTATAAAATCTCAACATCCTAAAAATTTTGGAGCAATTTGTAGTAGAATCTTATACTTACCTTTTATAAGACCTGTCTGGGATCAAAACATCAGAAAAGAGACCGTTTTAGAGTTAGAAGAAAGTACAGACCTTACTCAGGCTATTCTTTTAATAGATAAATGTCTGAAAACAAAATCAGAATTATTAGATTTAGGAAATTGTGGCTTAACAGATTTAATGGCCATTCCTGAATTGTTTGATTGTACTCATTTAGAATGTTTAATTTTAAGTAATGAATATGCTATATATGAAAAAGGGAAATGGAAAAGGGTGGAAAGTAGTAATATAGGAAAGAAAAATAATATTAAGGTTCTCCCTAATTTAATCAATAATCTATCGAAGCTTAGAATTTTAGTTTGTGGTGGCGACTGGAATAAATCCAAAGATCAAAATTGGAACAGGTGGGGAATTAATGCTCTGTCATCTATAACGAAATTAACACAGTTGAAACATCTGAATTTAAGTAATAACCTTATAACTAATTTGAAGGGTTTAAATAACTTGAAAAATCTTCAGATTGTTTATTTAAATAATAATGAAATATCGAAAACAGAATCCTTAAATAACCTCATTTCATTAAGGGAACTATATCTCAGTAATAATAAAATTAAGACAGTTGATTTTATAAGTGAATTAAAGAACATTGAAACCCTGGATCTTCATCACAATGAGATCAAAGATCTCGGACCCGCCAGAAAAGTCATCGAGAAAATAGGAATACGTAATGACAAATGGATTGTCAAAACCTTAAACATTACAAAAAATCCATTAGAGCAGCCTCCAATTGAAATTGTCAGTTTAGGAAAAGAAGCTGTTCTAGGCTTTTTTGATGACATTGCAAAAAGAGGGAAGTATATCAATAAAGATATTAAAGTCATTCTTGTTGGCAACAGTGAGGTAGGAAAATCTACTATGGTAAAATATTTAGATCAGGAAGCTGGTCTTGATGATAAACACCCTTCAACATTATGGTTGGAAGAGAAAATTGTAAAAAGCAAATATACCGTTCCAACGATAGGTGAGGAATGCCTCCTTCATATTTTTGATTTTGGAGGTCATGATTATTATCATGATACTCATCACCTGTTTTACAGCACTAATACTATTTATTTGCTTTTATGGGACCAGAATACTAATCAATTAAATCTAAGAAAATCACTGCAGCTTACAAAAGAGAATACAGAAATTGAAATTGAAACCCAAGATTATCCCATAAAATACTGGTTGGATTCTGTCAAATTTCATATCAAGGATATTGAAGCTGATAATTTTGAATTTGAAATTAAAAGAGAAATTACTTATGACAGCCAATTACTTTTGATACAAAATAAAGTTGATGACGCTTCTTTAATCGTTTTTCAGGATAATAAAACGATTAAAGAAAATTATCCTTTTACTTATGATATTATAAATCTTTCACTTAAGCCTAAGAGAAATTTGGATCATTTTGATCATTTATTTTCTGAAATGCTTTCAAAAATGAAAGTTATAGGAGCTGTTCTTCCAAAATTTTATGAGCCCATTAAAAGTAAAATAGCTGAATATAATGGCCCGGAAATTTTAAACTTTTCAGAGTTTCTAGATTATTGTAATTCTATACTTGAAGATCCCATAGATAAAGATCAATGTCGCAGGCTTATCAAATACCTAAATCAGATAGGAGTATTATTGTATATCTATAAAAAAGATGATACTGAAGAAAGAATCTATATCGATAAAAAATGGGTTATTGATAATATGCATAAAGTTCTTTCAAAACTGGTAGAAAAAAACGGAGAATTTGACAGAGACTATGTCTTAAAAATTATGGACTCTGATAATAATAAAACAGATAATCTTTTGTCCATAATGCAGGAATTTAAGATGATTTTTAAACATCCTTATTCAAATACCTATATTGCTCCTCTTTATCTTCCTAAACTTCCCGATGGAAAGATCAAATTATTCCTTAATGAAAATCAAATTCCTTACAGAAGGTTTGAATATAATGGATTCATTCATAAAACCATCATTTTAAGTATATTCCAAAAACTGGGAACATCGTTTTCCCTTGATAAAAGCAGAGATATATTTTATTACTGGAAGGACGGATTAATAATAAAAAATCCGGCAACACAAGAAATAATTATGGTAAGATTCTATCTTGGAAATGAAGAAGGTAATGCCCATATAGATCTTTTTGATCTAACTCAAAAGAAGACTTCTAAGTTTGTGGAAGAGGTACTTACCTATATCAGAGAGGTAAACCAGGGATATGAACTGGAAGAAATGATCACATTAAATGGGGAAGATTATATTTCAAAACAAGTATTGAACAAGAATGCCAGTATTGGAAAGCATATTTTCACAGAAAAAAAGATATCAGATTTTAAGAAAGGGAAAGAAAATGAAAAATATTTTAACATTAAAAATTATATGAATTTTATAGATAATCCTGTAAAAAAGAAAAAAGTAGTTATATCTTATTCTAAAAAAGATGTTGCACAGGTACACAATCTTATAAGGTATTTAAATCCGTTAATTGCAGAAGAACTTATTGAACAACCCTGGTATTGTACGTTATTGAATCCTGCAGAAGAATGGAATACAGTAATAAAAGCCAAATTTGAAGAAGCAGATATTATTTTCTATATGATAAGTGATTTTTTTTATAGTACTCCATATATTGTTGATCATGAAATAACCACTGGTATAGACAGATATAAAAAAGGAGATCCTGTAAAAATAATACCTGTAATACTTGAATTCTATGACTGGGGAAGAAATGGAGATTATAATCTTCAGCAGTTTTCAGCGTTGCCATATCAGGCAAAACCAATAAGCGATTTTCATAATCCAAAAATGGCGTGGAGTACTATTACAGCTTCTGTTAGAATGATGATTATAAAAGATTTAGACCCTGGTAAATCTATAATGATAAACAGACACCTTGAAGAAATTTATGAAAGACAAGTCTCCGGAAAGTTAGATAAGAACTCTATATAGTGTGCCCTATTTACCGGATTAGCCAAATTCTTTAAAGCAGAATTAACCATGAATCAGATAAATAAAATACTGCATTTTTTTATAGGATACGACTTCTTTATATCGTACTCCCGTTCAGATTGTTCAGAATATGCTGCTAACCTAGCCAATATTATTATTGAAGACAAGTACAGCTGCTATTTGGATCAATGGGGATCTCTTCCGGGAAAAGAGCTCCCTAACTCTTTAAAAAGAAAAATAAAGTATAGCTCTGTTTTAATCTTGTTAGGAAGTGAAGCATCATTGACTTCGAAAGCAATAGAAGAGGAAATTCACATATTTTTACAAACCGAAAAAATAATAATCCCTGTTGCTCTAACGGATATTTCAAAAGCTCAGTGGTTTGAAAGCATTGAAGGAATTGCCTTATCTGATGAAAAAACAAATTTTTTGAAAATGCAGTTTTCTACTGAGCTTCTGAAAAGAGTAAAAAATTCATTGAACTATACCCGGCAGTCCATCAGGATCAGAAACAGCATCATTACTTTTTTATTACTGATTTTAACCTCGGTGGGAATTTTATTTTTCTTGTTTTCAGAACGAAAGAAACTTCAGATTATCAATGTTGGTTTAGCAGATTCTATTCAAATAAAAAAAGAATCAGTAAAACACATAGAGATCATGATTAAAAAGAAAGAAGATTCCCTTAAATTATTATCTTCTTTGTTTTCAGATATTAAAAGGACTTTAAAGATAAAAGAAGATTCACTTAATAAAACAGAATCGGAACTACATGAAAATCAAAATAAGCTCCTCAATACCCATGCAGAGCTTGATGTTTCAAACAAAAAGGTGGAAAACTTCACAGTAAGAACTTTAATGAACTACGAACCACCTACCAATATAGACTGTAACTACTTATCAAAAGAACATGTTATTCTCTTTGAACCTGGTATGGATCGCATCACTCCGGCTTATATTTCTTATTTAAATAAACTATTAATTTGTTTAAAAACTTATCAAAATGTTGATATTATTATTAAAAGTTATGACTTTGAAAATGATATGGCATCAAAAGCATATATATTAAAACTTACACAACGTAGAGGGAATTCTATTAAGAACTATCTTATAAATCAAGGCTTTCCATCTGATCACATTAAGTCAATAGGATCAGGAAATATTGATGATGGTAAAAAATTACTAAACCTTGTAAAAGTCAGCAGAACAGAAATCATTATCAGTGATAGCCCATAGACTCTCATTTTTATTGGCTCTTAATCTCTTTTAACTGGTATATACCATTGTTATACGTTGCTGCTTCCCAGGGTTCAGGGTTTAAATTGAAAAAAAGATCATTATATATCTGAAAATTGCTTCTATCATCAAGAGCAAAAAAGCAATTAGCCAAAGTAGCATAAATCCATTTCAGATCTGTTCTTATTTCAAAATCCTCATCTTCTTTCAATTTTTCAATAATAGTAATGATATCTTTTCTGTTTTTTTTAGCTGCATAGCTAAGATAAATCTTTTCGTCCGGATCATCTGTAATTCCAGCCTTGAGATCTAAACAAAGCGCATAATTTTCTCCGGTATAATAATCCTGATTGATTGTAAAGCCCCGTTTGTAATACTCAATAGCTTTATTCAAATATTCGATATTATTTTTATCTTCAAACCATAATCTTTTATAAATTGCACCTGTTATACCTAAAGTTTCAGGATCTATGGTGTTTCTGCTTTCGGGTTCTAGCGTTTTTATAATATTCAAGGCTTCAAATAAACAATCAATAGGATTTTGTCCTTCATCTTTATAGGTTGCCAATGCCCATTGTTGAGTATAATAAACATCGTTTTCAACCTTTTCACTGGCCTTTTTCCAAAGTCGTTTGGCTTCTTTAAAATTACTCTCTTCCATTTTTTCTCTTGCCGCCTCTACGATAGCAAAAAGCCCTTTCTCCTTATCTGCAAGTTCTTTGATAATTTCAGTATATTCTGTTTCCGGAAGGGTATAAGGCTTCATTCCACGGATATGATAAAAGAGGGGACTATCTGTTTCTTTAGTTTTATCAACCTCTTCTATAAGCTTTGTAAGAGTATCTACACATCTTAATGTTTCATTGAATCCGATATCTTCTCCCATATGGGAATAAGTGAAGATTTTATTACTATTGAGATCAAAAGGAATATTACCATCTTTTTCTTTCATTATAATGGTAGAAAAAGGCTTCGCAGCATGTCTGATCCCCAATTCATATATTGCATTAGGATTAAAAGTTGTAATATCAGCAATACATAGATCAGCACGAATAAGTAAAGCGTACATATTTCTATCAATGATTCCTGATTCAAGAATCTCATCACTCCGAAGACATTCGAAACCAGCCTTCAGTACTGCAGGTTTTATAATATTG
The DNA here is from genome assembly GCF_011752975.1 of Chryseobacterium sp. Tr-659. Classification (GTDB taxonomy): domain Bacteria; phylum Bacteroidota; class Bacteroidia; order Flavobacteriales; family Weeksellaceae; genus Chryseobacterium. The sequence goes on from NZ_VWWP01000002.1 coordinate 595,970, forward strand.
TGATAAGTCTTATCAAGATCATAGGTCTTTCCGAGAGTAGGATCGGTTTTCTTTCCATATCCCATAATAACAAAGCAAAGTTTCATGTAATTAGTTTTTATTTAATTTATTCAATTCTTAAATTTTAAAGCTTAGAAAAAGTAAGAAATAACAAATTCTTTAAAAGTTTTTCATTTTTTAATTCTTATATAGCTATTAATTAAAGAAATATCCCTGACTTAGCTGAACAAATTCGAGATTTTAAATAATTGGTTATAGTATAATTAAAATGAATGTTAATTTACAATAAATATTTGGTATTAGGGTGCTTATTTACAATGCAAAAATTATTCATTACTATTATCAAGCGGCTCATCAAGTCTATTTATAAATAATAACATACATAACTCAATTTATACATTTAAAAGCATTTAATTTATAAAAGCTGTATCTTTACCCTAACCAAACAAAATATAATAATATGTCAGTTTTAACACCGGAAGGAATTACGAAGGCACAGTTATCCCTTTCTGAAAGGGCATCCGTTTCTAATGCTGTTCTCTCAGGAGCAGAGAATATATCAAAATATACCAGCGGAATATGCCATGATGCCGTAGCTTATGCATTATATATGCGGGGGGCTGCCATAAGCCCTACACAAATAGCCGAGTCTTTAGGAAGAGGATGGTTATCTGTATTTAACTACTCCGCAGGAGAAAAATGGGACGGATACACTCCAATACCCAGAGGAAAAGCAATCGGCTTTTACAGAGTGGCCGATAAAGCATGGTTTCATTCGGCAATTACTACAGGAAGCGGAAATGAAATCAGATCTGTCAACGGATTTGCACTAGGTTCCACATGGTCTGTACCGGTGGATATGAAGTGGGTATTAGGTAAAATTAATTCCGATGGAACGTTCAACTATGACGGAACTAAGATAGAAGTATATATCTCCTCTCTATAACAGGATATTACATTACTTTTAGAATAAGCAAATAGGCTCACCGCTTATTTGCTTATTTTTTTTACGCATAGGCAGTTTTTGCTTATTTCCTGCATGTTTAATTTTTATTGCAACTTTGTTGCGTTATTTAGATTTTTATATTTACATTTGCAACAAAGTTACAATAAGAACATTTAATCCCATGCTTTATGAAATCAAAATTTCTTGATGTTGTCGGAATCTCAGCTGCTGTTTTATGCATGATTCATTGTATTATATTTCCATTATTACTGATCATTCCCTTAGGCATATCGCACAATCCATATATTGATTTAGCCTTTCTTAGTATTGGCGCTATTGTGGTTTTCAGGGTAACAAGGAAAATATCCAATTTTTGGTTGAAGTTTCTTTTCTGGATATCTGTTACCCTGATTTTTATTTCCGTCCTTACAGATTTGCTGTTTGAAGTACATCTTCCTCTTATCTATATTGGGGCAGTAGGATTAATCACAGGACATATCATCAATTTTAAACATCATAAACATTAAAAGTACATGACTAAAAAACTTCCTGTCACCGTACTCAGTGGTTTCCTGGGTGCCGGAAAAACCACTTTACTTAATCATATTCTTCATAATAAAGAAGGCTTAAAAGTAGCGGTAATTGTTAATGATATGAGCGAGATCAATATTGATGCCCGTCTTGTAGAAAATCAGAATACGCTTTCCAGAACAGAAGAGAAACTGGTAGAAATGAGCAATGGATGTATCTGCTGCACACTCCGGGAAGATCTGATGGAAGAAGTGGAACGCCTTGCCAATGAAAACCGTTTCGATTATCTGTTAATAGAGAGTACAGGGATCAGTGAACCGGTTCCGGTAGCACAAACCTTTACTTACATTGATGAAGAAAGCGGAATTGACCTTTCTCGTTTCAGCTATATAGATACGATGGTAACGGTAGTTGACTGTTTCAATTTTATAAAAGATTTCAGCTCAGCTGAACTCCTTATGGACCGTAATCTTACAGATATGGCTGGAGACCATAGAACAATTGTTAACCTTCTTACTGACCAGATTGAATTTGCCAATGTTATTATTTTAAATAAAACAGATCTTGTAGATTCTGAGACACTCGGCTTTTTAAAGGCTGCTATAAAAAAATTAAATCCTGATGCTGTTATCCTGAATTCAGAATTTGGGCAAGTTGATTCTAAAGAGATTTTAAATACAAGTCTTTTCGATTTTGATAAAGCGCAATCTTCTGCCGGCTGGCAAAAGGAACTGCAGTCTGGTCATCATACCCCTGAAACTGAAGAATATGGAATAAGTTCTTTGGTTTTCAGAGATAAAAGACCTTTTCACCCAATGAGGTTATGGGAATATCTTAACCATTATTATCCTGAAGGAGCAATCAGAGCCAAAGGTTTGTTCTGGCTGGCTTCAAGACCCGATGAAGCGTTGAATTTTTCTCAGGCAGGAGGCTCTTTCCGCCTGGAAAAAGCAGGAGTTTGGTGGTGCAGTATGCCGATGAGTTACAGAATACAATATGCATCATTTGCAGAAAACCAGGAATTTATTGAAAGCCGATGGGATAAAGACTGGGGAGACAGAATCAATGAACTAGTATTCATTGGCCAGAATCTTGACAAAAAGCAGATTTCTTCTGATCTTCAAAGCTGTCTTATTAATGAATCTGAAAGGAGGCTTTTCAAACAAAAACAAAGCTTCGAAGATCCTTTTCCGAAAAATATTTAAAATTAACCTTAAATTAATGCAACAGTGTTACAGTTGAGTTATAAATAGAATAACTTGCAGCATTATTTCTACAATATATGGACAGAAGAAAATTCCTTAAAGGATCAGCATTACTATCCGGATTATTCACCTTATCACCATCTGAACTCTGGAGTTCTTCAAAGAACATTGAACAACCCCGAACAGGAAAAGCAAAAAATATTATTTTCATGGTAAGTGACGGTATGAGTCTCGGTACTCTTTCGATGGCAGATCTCTATTCAAGAAATATTTTAGGGAAAGAAAGCCATTGGATGAATCTGTATCATAAGAAGAAAGTGTCACGCGCCTTAATGGATACTGCTTCTGCAAGTTCTATTGTAACAGATTCTGCAGCAGCCAGCTCCGCCTTCGGAGGAGGAATACGGGTGAAAAACGGAGTATTAAATATAGGAGCTAATGGGGAAAAGCATACTCCTATATGGCAAAAGTTTAAAAAGGCAGGAAAAAAAGCAGGCTGTGTAACTACTGTTACAATCACTCATGCTACACCCGCAGGTTTTTGCATTAATTCTTCGAAGAGAAGTGCTGAACCTGAGATCGCTGAAATGTATGCGGAATTGGAATTTGATGTTTTGATGGGTGGTGGCGACGAATTTTTCAATGCTCAAAAAAGAGAAGATAAAAAAGACCTTTATTCTGTCTACAGAAAAAAAGGATATCGGATTATGAAAGAACGCACCCACCTGAAAGAAGTTCAAAAGGGAGAAAAGGTTTTGGGTATTTTCAGTACAGGTGCTTTACCATACAGCATTGACAGAGCCGGTCTTTCTGAATTTAAAAATACACCCACATTGGCAGAAATGGCTGGTACAGCTATTGAACAGATGAAAGATCATCCAGAGGGTTTTGTTCTTCAGGTAGAAGGTGGAAAAGTGGATTGGGCTGCCCACGCTAATGATGTGGCTGCACTCATCCATGATCAATTGGCATTTGATGAAGCTGTGAAAACCGTAATGGATTTCGCTGAAAAGGATGGAAACACGCTGGTGATTATCACTACAGATCATGGAAATGCCAACCCGGGAACTATTTACGGAAATGATGCAACTAAAAACTTCAACAGTATTTCAAACTATCAGTATACGAATGAGTACATTCTAAATAAAATTAACAAAGATTACTCTCAAAAAGATATTAAAGACTGGATCTATGAAGGCAATAAAATCGTTCTTAGCGATGATGAAGCTAAACATCTGCTGAGCTTTTATAACGGGCTGGAAAAAGAAGAAGGTCTCTATAACTATAAAAAACTGCCTTTTAAACTTTATTCAGAAATTCAAAAAAACAGAAACTCGGTAGGGTGGATCAGTATGGATCATTCGGGTGATTATGTGGAAGTTGCTGCTTACGGGCCTGGAAGTGAGCTTTTACAGCCATTTATTAAGAATACGGACCTGCATTATTTAATGCTAAAAGCATCCCCGATATAAAATCAGTCATCACTTTTAACAAACATATTTTACATTTTTAACAGATTTTTTGAAACAAGACGGGTTTTTATCCGTCTTGTTTAATATGCAGCCATTTTATTGCCGGCTATATTCCTCCCATAACATACATACTCTCCATAGTAGGAACATTACTTCCACCTTCTTTTTCGAGAGTTATGGCAAAGGCCTGTGCTTTTGATATATTGGCAAGGGCAATTCTGCTATCTTTATTTTCAGTATACATGCCTGCACTTACCGGTTTGCCATCTTGTATTGCCCAAAGCTGATACTGCATTCCAGTGGGAGCTTTGGGAAGATTTTCGGCATTCAGGTAGACTTCTTTTGTCTTTTTATCCCAGAATACGATGGCTTTTGCATCCTGATGTTTTTCCACTCCTTTCAGCATAACCATTTGCATGTCAGGATTTGAAAACAGGTTCAGTTTCTGATTCATCTTTTCCATGGCAGCAGCCTGAGATTGCTTTTCCGCCGCCAGCCTTGTTATTTCCTGTCTGGCTTCAGATTGGCTGTTCATCCAAAATACATTTCCCGCAATACTTAACAGAAATAAGACCGATGCTGCAATAGCATAAGTTTTCCAGTTTGTATTTCCACGAGCCTGAATTTCGTTCTCATCATGAGTTTTAGAAGCATGCACAGGAGCAACAGGAATTTCTTCAACAGTCTGTTCTTGTTGAATTTTGTTCCATATTTTAGATTTTAAATCATTTGGAGGTGTTACAGCCTGAGCAGTAGCAAGATCTTCCAACGTTTTCTGAGCTTCATCAAAAGCTGCTTTTACTTCAGCATTATTCTTCATCACACACTCCAAAATACCAGCTTCCTCAGGAGAAGCATGGCCTAGAATATAAGATTCTATAATTCCGGATGATATGTATTCTTTAGTGTTCAATTTATTGATAATCTTTTAACAAATCTTTTAATTTCATTAGCGCATTCCGCATTTTTGTTTTTACCGTTCCCAGCGGTATCTTCAGCTTTTCCGATATTTCATATTGGGTAAAACCTTGATAATAGGCAAGATCAATGAGTTCCTGCTTGTCTATTTCCAAACCTTCAAGAACATTATTGAACCCGATATAATCAGATGAATTATTGACCGTTGAAAGTTCTGTAGTATTATATACGAAATCGGGAAGTGGTTGGTTTTTAAGCTCATTCTGAAACCCTTTGGATTTGAGATAGTCTATCGCCGTATTCCTGGCAATATTAATCATCCAGGTATAAAACCGTCCTTTAGAAGCATCATATTGATGGATAGAGTTCCATATTTTAACAAAAACATCCTGAATCACTTCTTCAGTATATTCTTTAGACTGAACAATCCTAAGAATAATTCCGTACAACGCACCGGAATAGTGGTCATACAGATAATGAAAACCGTTTTCGTTTTTTTCTTTTAATAAAACGATAAGTTCCTCTTCCGAATAGGTTGTTTTTATAGCTTTTATTTTTTCTACTCAAATGTAGTAAAATAAAACATATAGTTATAAAAAACCGTATAATCTTTTATTTCGTACATATTTTTAAGAAAATCATTAAAAATTTAGAATATGAAAAGTTTCATTTCAAGAGCTTCATTTATCTTATGTATTGCTCTATCCATAGGCGTATTGAGTGCCCAGAACCAGCTTTTTAAAACTAAAAACCCCTATTACTCGCATACTGCAGTAAATCCATTGAAAGTGAGCAATGCTGAATGGAAAAGAATTTTAAAACCTGAACTCTATCAGGTCGCCAGAGAGGGAGCAACAGAAACAGCTTTTACAGGAAAATATTATGAGTTTGATGAAAAGGGAACATACTATTGTGCCGTCTGTGGAAACCCTCTTTTCATTTCAACCTCAAAATTTGCTACCACCTGCGGCTGGCCTTCTTTTTATCAACCTATTCGTAAAAATAGTGTCAAATACCGTAAAGATACTTCTTATCATATGGAGAGAACAGAAGTATTGTGCGGAAGATGTGATTCTCACTTGGGACATGTCTTTGATGATGGTCCAAAACCCACAGGAAAAAGGTTCTGTATGAATTCTATATGCCTTGAATTTGTTCCAATGAGAAAATAATTAATTGAAAATCAATGATTTAAAATAAAATTCATTTTTTTTCAATCTAAAATAAAACCAACCTCGTAAATGACATTAAAAGCACAATTAACTATAATTAAAAAAATCAACACAATGAACACACAATCAAAAATCACAGTTTTAGCAATGGTTGCATTATCATTTGCTTTCAGTGGGAAGGTAACTGCACAAACGATGAAAGAAAAAACAGTAATGGTAGGAGGTGCTCCCATGTATCCATCCAAAAATATTATTGAAAATGCTGTAAATTCTAAGGATCACAAGACTCTTGTAGCTGCTGTAAAAGCTGCCGGTTTGGTAGAAACGCTCGAGGGAACAGGACCTTTTACCGTTTTGGCTCCTACTGACGCTGCTTTTGCAAAACTTCCTAAAGGAACAGTGGAAAACCTTGTAAAGCCTGAAAATAAAGCAATGCTTACGAGCATATTGACTTATCATGTATTACCTGGAAGATACAGCGCAAAAGAAATATGGGCTGCTGTAAAATCCGGAAACGGAAAAAGTATGATGAAAACAGTACAAGGTGAAGAGCTTACTTTCTGGACAAAGGGTAAAGATCTTTATATAAAAGATGCCAAAGGAAACAATGCTAAAGTAACCATCGCAGATGTGAACCAGTCTAATGGGGTTATTCATGTGATAGACACCGTTTTAATGCCATGACAATTTGTAAGATATAAAACAGCATAATAAAATATGCTGTTTTTTTTCTATTATTTATCCGAACACTAAAAAATTAATAGTATGAAAAGAACAATCAACGTTTCTAATCAGGGAGCTACCCTTGATACCAATAGAAGAAACTTTTTAAAACTAAGCGGAGTAGGAATAGCCATTGCAGGACTCACCTTTATAGGCTGTAATGACAACGATGATTTCCAGATCATGGAAGAACCCAAATATGATTTGGGAACAGGAGATGTAGGAGTATTGAATTACGCTTATGCATTGGAACAGCTGGAAGCTGATTTCTATACAAAAGTGGTCAATAATTTTTATACTGAAATTTCCAGTATTGAAAAAGAAATTTTTACGGATCTCTATCACCATGAAGTTATACACCGGGATTTTTTCAAAGCAGCTATTAGCGGAGCTACAGACCATGTGCTTCCTAAGCTTGAGTTTCAGTATCCAAATGTGAATTTTAATGACCGGAATTCGGTATTGGCTACAGCCAAAGCCTTAGAAGATACCGGTGTTGCTGCTTACAACGGTGCAGGGAAATATATTTCCAACCCCGCTTATCTTGTTATTGCAGGAAAAATAGTTTCAGTGGAGGCCAGACATGCTTCTGCCATCAGAAACCTGATCAATCCCGGATCTGCTGATTTTTCAGGAGATGATATTATAAATGCTAATGGGCTTGATCTGGCAAAAGAACCCAAAGATATTGTAATGGCTGCCGGAGCATTTATCAAAACTCCTTTTACCTGGAAAGAGAGAGGTATCAACTAATCATTCACCTTTAAAACTCATATTATGAATATTCTTAGATTATTGGATAAGCTTTCTCATGATAAATTTTTCACAACGGAAGCATCAAGACTGGAAACGATTACGAATATGTCATTATTCGGAAAAAAAGCAGCGATTGCAGCAATACCTCTTGGATTAGGAACGCTTATGACTACTTCTGCCAAAGCAGAATCTCCAAAACCAGGGGGAACAGGAGCTGCTTTTAAAAGTACTCTTACGGATGCCTTACAACTGGCATTGGTTCTGGAATATCTTGAAAATGAATACTACAGTATAGGACTGTCTACACCAGGACTGATCCCTAACGCAGACCGTACTGTTTTTATGCAGATCTCAAAGCATGAATCAGCACATGTCAGCTTCCTTAAAAGTACACTCACTTCTCTGGGAACAGCTCCTGGAAATAAACCCACTTTTGATTTTACAGCCAATGGAAGCTTTTCTCCTTTTACAGATTATAATCAATTTCTTATTCTGGCCCAGGCTTTTGAAGATACAGGAGTAAGAGCCTATAAAGGGCAGGCCGGGAATGTAATGTCTGATAAAGGAGTACTTCAGGCTGCTTTACAGATACATTCGGTTGAAGCAAGACATGCTTCACAGGTAAGAAGAATGAGAGCTAATAAAGGATGGATTGAACTTGCGGACGGAGGAAATATGCCATCAGCCACCAATCCTGTTTATACAGGAGAAGACAATCTCACTCAGGCAGGATACAATACCGGATCTTTATTTGGTGCAGCAGCAGGTTCTGCGGCTTATGATGAAATTTTAAGCGGAAGTGATGCAACAGCTATTGCTTCGCTGTTCATAGTTTAGTTGTGATTTGGATGATGGTAAGGTGATGCGTCCATTTCCGGGCAAACCTGGAAATGGACTTTAAAAACATCGATCGTCAGACCTTAAAAAAACACATATTAATTATATAGCTTACTATTATCCGGACTTAAACCATGGGTACCATATCTCAGCATATGGTACTTTTCATAAATAATCAATTGATTATTTTGCCGAACCCAGATTCGTAATCGGTATAATAAATAAGGATCAACTTATGATTTTAAGTTGATCCTTATTTATATATTAATTCAAAGATTAAGATTTTTTGCGACGCCCTGAAACCTTACGGTCCAGATCCTTTATATCTTGTCTCAGCTCGCGGAACATTTCTTTAAAATTATAACTTTCATAATCGCCGGGCTCAAAATCTTCAGGGAAAATTCCTGAAGCATACTGCCAGATTTCAACCACTTCTTCAAAAGGAATGTCATAAGGTTCATAGAACGTATTATCTGCACTTACACAAATTGAATTTTCTTTTCTTTCTTTAAAGCGCTTATAGGTAATTCCGTCATTCAATGTTACAAAGACATAGGTTTTCCCTTGTTTCAAATCATTAATTCCTTCTACATATTTTCCTACAATATAAGAACCGTTTCTGAAAGGCGGCATAGAATCTCCGTCTGCAGGGAAAGCTCTGTATTTTCCATTAGTAAGGAAAGGGAGTGCAATTCTCTGAAGGCTTTCGATATATTCCACATCGCTATATCCTTCAAGATATCCCATTGAAGCTTTCTGTGGAATAATTTCTATGGTATCATTTCCGTGGGTATCTACTGCCACTGGGAGAACAATTCTGTTATCCGGAAGTTTAAGCATTTCATCCATCGGGTATTTTTCAATATCTACCGACAGCATGAGGTCAATACTTACATGGAAATATTTGGAAATTTTAATGAGCAGCTCAATGGGAGGTTCGGATATACCGTTTTCATATTTTGAATATCGTACACGGGAGATACTCAGTTCATCGGCTACATTTTGTTGGGAGAGCTTTCTTCTGGCTCTTAAGAATCTTATATTATTTGAAAAAACTGACATTGATAAAAGTATGTCAGCAAAAATACAAAATTTGATTCCGTTATCAATAATTCAGATTGGGATTTACTATAAGAACTAAACTATTTTTAATGCATGTGTTGCTTATTTTTTCTAAAAATGGATTATTCTGAGTATTTCAGATGCCAAATGTGGAGGATGAAAGTTAGTTTTCAGAGAAATTTCAAAGGTTTTATTCGTTTTGAAGAATAAGCATAAATAAACAGTATTTAGTGTAAAAATAATAACTCTAAATTTTGCAAATTGAGTTATGTTTTTTAACATTTAGAAAATCAATTAGATATAAATAAAAATGATATTCTTATTAAAACACCTTTATATTAATGGAATATTAAATTATAAAATTATTTAATTATTTTATTCGAAATAATTGCAATTGTATTGTAATTATTCCTATATTCGTGATGTAATAATCATATAAAATTATAGTTATGAAAAACTTAAAAAAATTAGACAGAAACGAATTAAAAACTATTTCAGGTAACGGACTTCTAGATCCAATCGGTGGATTACTAGGTGGACTAGGAGGTGTAGTTGGTGGAGTAGTTGGCGGTGTAGGTACTATCGTTGGTGGTGTAGTTACTGGCGTAGGATCTACAGTTGGTGGAGTAGTAGGCGGTGTAAGTACTGTTGTTACTAACGCTTTATGCCAAACACAGTGTGTAGTAAATGGTGTTATCCACATCAGACTACTTGAGTGTGGTACTACTTGCTAATCAGTAAGTTCTGACATTAAAAATTATACCGCTCTTTTCAGAGCGGTTTTTTTGTGATTTGAATTCCTGTGGAAAAAGAAAGACTGCCTAAAAAGCAGTCTCTCCTTTCGTAAAAAAATCTATAAAATAAATATGAATGTTGTTTAATAATTTTCTTTTCACCCTCTATTCAAAATATTATTACTTTCTAAAAAAAGTCAAAGCGGGGGTAATCCCCAGAGCTGCCTCCCCATGTTCTCCATTAGGTATAAAAATATTAGGTATTTTGTTCGTAATTATGAAATTTTTTTCATCCTGTTCTATTTGTCCCACTGCCTCATCATGCTCGGCCAAAGAGTAAAATGTTTTTGAAAGCATATTATTTCCTACAAGGAGAGTGATATAATTCTTAATGTGATTGAGTTGTAATTTTGTCATAACATTGAAATAGGGCAGTTCATTGGCCGGAACATCTTTGGTTACTACAGTTGTTCCTTTAGTAAATGAAGCATCTATATTTTTGGGATAATTATCTGTAAATGCCTTTATGGGCTTTATTCTTGTAGCGGATATTATATAACCGGCTGGATTTATTTTTCCTGAAGTCATATAATTCTGCACTATAAAACTACCATTTGAATGTCCAAATATGTAAACGGTCTTGTTATTTGATTTTAACCATTTTATTATTTTCTCCGTCACATTAAGAGTCTGGTTATTGACTTCTTCTGCATTGGCACTTGTAAATGAAGATCCACTTCCAAAAACTGTGGGGTTAGTACTATGAGCTTGTCTTAAACCAACCACCGTATGATTAATAAATCCCTTAGAATTAATTTCTTCTTTAATCATTTTTACATAATCATATCCTACTTCATGTTTTGGGCCGCCTTCAAGAAAAACAACTACAGTATCTTTGATTGCAGAAATAGCTACATCTTTCTTATTTTCATCAAAAATCAGCTTTTGAGGATCTGCCGGCATTTCCATTCTCACATAAGGAACTTGTTTTTTTATTAACGGAAAGCCTCCTGCCTTCGGATTATCCTCAATAATAGGTAATTCATGCTTGATGGCATTATTATCATTGAGATTATTGTCCTCATGACATGATTGTACGAAAAGTATAACCGAAAGAAATACAGCAGGCAATGTAAAATGTCTAACTAAAGACACTATCAATTCTTTTTTCATTATGTATGTTTTTAATTGAGGGCAAAGCTCTAAATAAATAAATTACTACTGCACAATTAATTCGTTAATAATTGTTATTCAAAGGAAAATAAGGTATTAATGTTCATTAGTTTTAATGGATATTATAAAATTTATACCTAATAAATCTGAATTAAATGAATCTAGGGAAGAGGAAATAATCTTTCTGAAGTATTCCAATTAGATATTTGTGTATTTATAGAGTTTTTTGAGTACTGTAAATAAGAAAAATTTTTCTCAATTTTGTGAATAAATAAATTAAAGAAGATTGAAGAGCCACTCCTAAAAATTAAACAACATTTTAAAACTCTATAAAAAAGATATTATATGAAAAAACTACTATTGCTTTTCCCCTTATTATGCAGCCTGCATGCATTTTCGCAGCTCGTCCAGGTGCCTGTATATACAGGTACATCTTTACAACCGGCACAATCGGGGGAAGAAGCCGCCAAGATGCTTGATGGTAACAATGCAACTATGTATCATTCTAAATGGAATCAGAGCGGTATTCCCGATGAGCTGAAGTTTTATTTTACCTCTAATATTACCAGTATAAAAAAACTGGTCTACACTCCAAGACAATCCGGAGGTACTAACGGAATATGGACCAATGTAAGTATTTCCTACAGTACACAAGCGGCTCCCAACACTTTTATCCCGATAGGTAACAACTTAGTTTGGGCCGCCAATACTCAGGATAAGGAAGTTGTTTTTCCAACGGCGATCCAAAATCCTTACATTATTAAAATTTCGGTAAATGCAGGCGTAGGAAATTTTTCGAGCTGCGCAGAAATGAAATTCTTTTCCGAAACACAACCTGTAATTGCTGATGGTGCAGACTGTGCAATCAATACATCAGAACTAAGCATCAATGGTGCCAGCGATATAAAAGCAACCATTATTCCTTCGGGGACTACCGCATCTTCTTATCAGCCTGGAGCAAACATTGATAAATCTTATGATAACGATGTAAATACACTTTATCACTCTTCATGGAGCAATACTACTTTTCCAGTAGTTCTAAATTACAGGTTAGATGGTGTTACTCCTATTGATTATCTTAAGTATACGCCAAGAGCTAGTGGAAGCAATGGCCGGTTTGGAAACGTAAGCATCAGTTATAATACTACCGCAAACAGTACGTTTGTTACATTGATGTCTTATGATTTTCAGAATCCTTCTTCTCCTGTGAATGTTTATTTTCCTAATCAGATCATTCCTTTAAATATCAGAATTACCATAAACAGTGGTGAAGGAAATTTTGCAAGCTGCGCTGAAATGGGCTTTTATACAATAGGCTCTTCCGGAACAGCTAACACTTATACCCATATTTTCACAAACAATCTTTATTCAGCATTAAAGCCTTCTGTTTCTCAAGCAGATATAGATGCAATAACATCTCCTTTCTATAAAAGTTTAGCACAATGTTTATTCAATGGGACTTATGTAAATAAATATAGAATTCAGGATTATGAGGTATATCCACCTGTGGCTGTTACTACCAATAATTTAAAGGTGGGAAGTGGGTATGACAGTTTTGAAAATCCTACAGGTATTGTATTTGAAAGGGAAAATAAGGCCGTTATGTTTGTTCAGAATATCCCGGCAGGAGCGAATGTCTCGTTACAGATAAAGGATTTTTCTACAGTACTCGGAGGTACCACTTCCTATTATCAGCTTCATAACGGATTAAATGTATTTCAGCCAACCAACAGTGGCTTAGGATATATTAGTTATTATAATATTAACAGTGCATTGCCTGATATCCGGGTTAATATTGTTTCTGGTAAGGTAAATGGTCTTTATCATTATCAGACGTCTACACAAAACGACTGGCAGGATAATCTGACGAATTCAGCTTATAATATGATTGATGTTGTGGGTCAGCATTCTCATTTGGTTTATAAGAAAAGTATGCTGAAGAATCATGCTCCTTTTAATCCTGCAGAACTTATTGCCAAATATGACCTTATTGTAAAAAATGAATGGCTTGTGATGGGGCTATATAAATATAATTTAGTTCCGAAAAACCGTATGTTCAGCTACAGTAATAATGGAGGAGGCTGGTATGCAGGAGGACTGGGTATAAATATGGACTCAGACTGGGGTGAAGAAAGTATGGCCAATGTGAATCAATTATCTTTATGGGGACTTGCCCATGAATTTGGACATATCAATCAGATAAGGCCAGACATTAAATGGATTGGTACTACAGAAGTTACCAATAATATGCATAGTACATGGGTAGATTATCATATGAATCCACAAAACGACGGAATGTCCCGTCTGGAAAGAGAATCAGTGGAACCTGCAACAGGAATGACCAGCATATCATCAGGAAGAATAAACGGAGCGATTCTGAATACCACAATAAACCAGGAAGCTTTACAGGGAAATACAAATACAGATGTTTTTAAAGTACTGGTTCCTTTCTGGCAATTGGAATTGTATTATCAATTGGCGGGAGCTTCACGAAATGCACCTGTTCTGTCCTTTAATTATCCAACCAATTATACAGGAGTAGATTATGCTCATTGGTTTGGAATGGTAGCAAATATTGCAAGAAGTTATAATGCTTCAGGTGTTTCCAATGGTGAGTTGCTTCTGAATTTTGTAAAAAACACCTGCGCTGTAGTACAGGAAGATCTGACCGGCTTCTTCATAAAAACCGGATTTTTAAAACCAATAGACCGTTCTATTGATGATTACGGTGTTGGTCAACTTACCATTACACAGGCTCAGATTGATGCTACTATTGCACACATTCAGGCTCAGAATTATCAAGCACCTGTTTCGCCTGTAATGCATTATATTTCATCCCGAAGTATTGCCGCTTTCCGTGATCATCTTCCATTAAGCGGGCAGACAGGGCAAGGGGTTACTTTAAGCAATGGTTACCTTACGGTACAACATAGTGTGTGGCAAAATGCAGTAGCTTATGAAACATTTAATGCTAATAATGAGCTTATCTATGTATCTGTAATGGGAACAGGAGATACTACTAATCAGACTACAAAAGTTTATTATCCGTCTAATGCTGCGGCAGTGTATGCGGTAGGTTACGACGGACAGAAAATTTTGGTGTATCCCATTTCAAATTTGACACTTTCTGTAAATAAAGTGGAAAACAGCAATTCTGAATTAATGGTCTATCCTAATCCTGTGGAGAAGAATAGTTTAATCCACATTCAAGTAAAAAATGCATCAGGAAATTACAATGCAGAAATCTTAAGTATAGATGGTAAATTAATTTTCAGTTCAAAAGGAAATATTGAAGCCATTGAAAAGAATATCAATACAGAGATTCTTAAATATCCTTCCGGAATTTATTTGCTTTCTTTAAAAGATTCAAAAGGTAATGCATTTAAAGCTGTCAGGATTATTAAAAAATAATTTTTAAAATTCATAAATAAACTCACGAAACATGTTTTTTAGTTTCGTGAGTTTATTTCTTTTAAAATGATGTGATCATGAGATATAAGCAATGGAAACTATTTACTTCTATTCATTTATAACAAAGTATATTGATCTCTATTTAGATACTGATTATTTTATTTTGGTCATTTCGCATTCCATTTCCTCATCAGAAAAATTCGATCCAATTTTTAAGAACACCTTTCCATCTACAACTTTTACAATTTCTACTTTTACAACATCGTTAGGAGAAGAGCCTTCTAAAATTTCGCCTTTTATAATTTTTCTGTTTTTCAATTCATAATGACAGTCATCTTTCCAAACAATATCATAAATTGCTTTAAAGCCTAATTTTTCATTTTTTTCAGTTTGGGTTTTCAGATTTCTTTCAACCACAAATACTCCATACTCACCAGAATCCAGCTCAAATTTTCCAATATGTGCAGATTTGCAGTTAGATACCTGCGCATTTATAGTTAAAGAAAAGAATAGGAGGGAGAAGAAAAAGATTTTGCTCATAAGAGATTGAATTTTCACTGGTTTTAGTTTGTGCTAAAATAAATATAATTAAAATAGTAATTACAAAAACTCACCCAAAAGATAATATAAGAAACTTAAAGATTTATTTTGTAATACAACTTTATTACGACATGTTTTGTCGTTGTGCATCTATATCTTTGTATTAGAGATAAGATAAGTAATCCCGGGAATTTTTATTCTTACCAAACAAAATTTTTAACCTTAAAACTTATTGCTTCAAAAAATTCAGAACAACACTTTTCTATTTTTTTTAATGACTCTTATTTTGTGAAATTTTTTAAATTATGTATAAAAAAAAACTAGTAATCATTTTTCTTTTTTCATTTTTCAGTTCTTATGCACAAACTGAATTTATTACATTATGGAAACCTAATGTAAATGGTCCAATTGATAATGCCATATCTTTTGGCGGTACCGGAACTAACTATACAATTAGCTGGGAAGAAGTAGGATATCCTCAACATAATGGGGTGTTTAACTCTGTAACATCTAATAGTAATAATCCTATGACTATTTCTTTTGGTACTTCTTTAAATACAAATCCTCTGCAGGCCACCTACAAACTGAAAGTATCAAATGGTAGTGGATTATTTTATGGGTTTAGAGCCGGCATAACTACTATCGGTACTTTTCCAAATTTTGAACTCGCTGAAATCAGCCAATGGGGAGATATTCTTTGGCTTCAGCAATTCAATGGAGGATTTGCAAGCTGCCTCAATCTTAACGTAACGGCTACAGACACCCCTAATCTGACACAATTAAACAATTTATCACAAATGTTCTTTAATTGTCCATCTTTAATTGGTAATAATTCATTCTCAAATTGGAATACAAGCACAATTACGAATATGAGTGGCATGTTTGGCGGAGCTAAATTGTTTAATCAGAATATTGGAATGTGGAATACTGCGAATGTAACAAATTTTAGCAGCATGTTTTCTTCTGCATCGGCTTTTAATCAAAATATTTCCAGCTGGAATACGGCGTCTGGAATCAATTTCTCATCCATGTTTGCAGATGCGGTAGCTTTCAACCAGCCTTTAAATTCATGGAATACCTCAAATGCAACTAATTTTCGCTATGTATTTTCTAATGCTGCATCCTTCAACCAGCCTCTTAACAATTGGGATACAGGCCAGGTAACGGATTTTGAATATATGTTTGAAAATGCGGTATCATTCAATCAGCCGATTGGAAATTGGGATGTTAGTAAAGTTGATTATGGTTTCGGCTTTAATATGTTTAATGGCGCCTCACATTTTGATCAGGATATTTCTACCTGGAATATTCAGCTTCAAAATTTTACTGGAAATTCAATATTTTTTGGATTAAAAAATTCCGGTTTATCGTGTACAAATTATAATAATTTTTTAATTGCTCTGAATAATAATCCCACATGGACAGGTTCAACACTAACATCTGGATATATAGATGCCGCAGGGCTTATTTATTCTACGCCACAAGCCATTATGGCTAGAGCTCAATTGGTTAACAGAGGCTTTAGTATCAGTGGTGACAATTATTCTACGTGTGTTTTATCAACAACAGAATCTTCGAAAAAATTAAAAAATCAGGCGTATCCTAATCCAACGACAGGAGTGATAATTATTGAATCAGAAGCTGACGAAAGCGCTTATTTATATGACAGCACAGGTAAAATTATTAAAACTATGATTTTAAATAAAGGAAAAAATACGATTGACCTTGCTGAATATCCATCAGGAATTTACTTACTTTCTTTGAAAGATACAAAAGGTAATGCAATTAGAACTCTCAGGATTACCAAAAAATAATTTTTAAATATTTAAAAATAAGCTTACAAAGCATATACTTTGTAAGCTTATTTATTTTAAAGAGATGTGATCACTAAATATAAGCTGTAGAAAATTTTATAACTAAAAAAATAGGAGAGAGGGGAAAAAGATTTTGCCCATAGATTGAGTTTTCGCTGGTTTTTACTTTTGCTTTCCAGTATAATTTTCCAATAATTTTGATAATTCATTATTAATTTTAGTATTATCAATAGTAGTTGGAAAATCTACGTTCACTGATATTCTATTAAAATGGCTTAAAATTGCACTATCTGTCTTTTTCTCATCCAGATTTTTGATTGTATATGATACAGAGATGATATCAGACTGGATATTCTGAAAGACCTTTATTTTTTCCATATTATTGGCTAAATTATCCTTATTACTCAAAACATTTGGAAGAAAATAATATATAGAAGCCAGTATTATATTTGATAATAAGAATGTTTTGAAAATAAGACCAGAATTTTGCCAGCCTTTGTTCACCACAAGGAAAACGGCAACCGTAAGTAGAGTTGTAAATAAAATAGCACAAATTGAAAAAGAATAATAGTTAACATAATAAGTAGTTCCCAAGTGCCTATAATATTTTTTTATTTCCTCAGTGATTTGATACTGTCTTTTTAAGATTAACATTTTACCTGATCTTTCTGGTAACAAATCATTAATAATTTGTTTCTGAATTGCATCAGCGGAATCTAATGGTTTTAGAACATTTATAGAAGACGACTCCATAAAATTAACCGATTTTATTTGTACAGAGAATGCCAGAAATACAAGAATTATACACATTATTACAGCTTGTACGATTTCTTTCTTTAGAAAATTCTTAATTATTAGGTATGTTTTCATATGGTTGATTTTTAATTTTAGAATAGGAGAATATTTTCAATTAAAAATATCTCTATAATTAAAAGAATACAATAACCCGAAAGAGTGATTTTCGTTGGACACAAATTGAAAAGGTTTCTAAAAATAAATACAATTTAACATAATATAAATTATAGGATTTTTAATTACCTCTTATAATAGTGTACTTAACTCCCTGAGAATTGTTTATTCTCGAAATTTTCTACCAATAAACCTTCTAACCAATTCTAAATAAAAAATCTTGTCACATGACAGTTTTTAATATTGCTAAACATAATAACTTTATCCAACCAAAATAAAATAATATGAAACCAAAAATGATCTGGGCTAATCTCGCTGTTGCCAATCTTGAACGTACACAGAAATTTTATACGGAACTTGGATTTAAGCCCAATAATCCACACAGTTCTAATGAATTGGTAAGTTTTTTTGTCGGTGAAAATGATTTTGTCATTCATTTCTTCCTGAAAAATGTTATAGAAACCAATGTGAAAGTTGAATTCTGTGATCCTCAGACAACCAATGAAATTATTTTTACACTTTCAGCGGAAAGCATAAATCAGGCTGACCGCTGGGCTGAAGAAATTGTAAAAGCCGGCGGAACCCTTGTTTCTCCCCCTGAAAGCTTCGGTGAAAGTTATTACGGTTTTGTTTTTGCAGATCCGGACGGCCATAAATTTAATGTTTTCCATATGTAATTTGCTTCTTTTAACCCAAAATAGCGTTTTTGCCCGTTTTTAGCTTCAAATATAAAGCAGATAGCATAGTTACTAACTTAAAAAACACAGCGTTTATGGGCTTTTTTGCAAGTTTTGTTAAAAAATATTCTAATAGATAAATGAGACAGATTATTTCAGTTTTATTTAATAGTTTTATATAGTCAGAATAATGAAAACCATATGAATTATCAAACATTCCTGCCACATCCGGATCTGGCTTCCATCATAAAATGTTACTGGACGCTGGATAGCCCCAAGGAAGAAACTTCACAGGTACAGACTATAGTTCCTGATGGCTGTATGGAGATGATTTTTCATTATGGAGATCTGTACAAACAATATATTGAAGGAGAAGCTGTTATACAGCCCAGAAGCTGTGTGTTTGGACAGCTGACACATCCTTTGAGAATAGAACCTACCGGGGTTACCGGTATATTTTCTGTAAGATTTCACCACGACGGCTTCGTTCCTTTTAGCACTATTCCTATTAAAGATATGGATGATAAAGCTATTCCGCTGGAAAAACTTTTCGGGAATAATGGTATTAAGCTTGAAAAAGATGTTTTAAAAGCAAAAACCGTTGAAGACAAAATACTTACTGTTGAAAGTTTTCTACTTCAAATGCTTAATACAGAAACTGTCGACAAAATTGTTAAGTCTACCGTTGATTTTCTTTTAGATATGAATGGAAAAATATCTATTAACGAACTTTCAAAACAAATCAATATCAACAGAAGACAGCTTGAACGCAAATTTTCATCGGCTATTGGTCTTAGCCCTAAACAGCTTTCCAAAATCATCAGACTTCAAACCACTCTTAAACATCTGTTAAATAAAGAATATTCTAATCTCACGGCCCTGGCACATGAGTCAGAATATTATGATCAGGCTCATTTCATTAAGGATTTTAAAGAATTTACAGGCTTCACGCCGAAAGAGTTTTATGGAGATAAACTGCAAATGTCTTCTCTTTTTTATGGAACAGATTCCTGATGTCGCATTTTTACAATTTTACGTGGGTCCCTATGTTGAACTTTGTCGCTATAAATAATTAAGGCAATGAAAACAAAACTAATTCTCGCAATTATCGTTATATCTTTTGCGGGCAGCTGGACACAACAACAAAATGAAACAAAAAAAATAGAATGGCTCTTAGGAACATGGGAAACAAAAACCTCGAAAGGAAGACTTTATGAAACCTGGACAAGAAAAAATGCTAATGAATTTCAAGGCAAAAGCTATTATCTGAAGAATAAAGACACTATTCTGTTTGAATCCGTCCGGCTTGTTGAGAAAGATAAGAAACTGCATTATATTGTTTCTGTAAAGAACCACAATAATGAGCTTCCGGTAGACTTTGTTTCAAAAAACATAAAAGATCCTTCTTCTCTTATATTTGAAAACCCATCTCATGACTTTCCACAAAGTATTTCTTATAAAAAAAAGGGAAAAGACTCTTTGTTTGCAGAGATCTCCGGCATGCTAAACGGAAAGCAGTCAAAACAGGGATTTGCGATGAAGAAATTAAAATAAATGGGAAACTTTAAATACAAAAGTATGCTGTTTTTATGACTACACACCATCTATTTTTTGGACAAACATTTCTGAAAAGAAAAAGACAAATAATGTCTTGAAGTCTTTATAATTATCCAGCAGTTTTTATTACACAACGAAAAATCAGAACTGGCAAGCCCTTCTTTCATATAATTTAAGAAGGGCTTTTCTGTATTTCTTAAGTGGACGACTTGTCCGTAAAGATTTTAGCGGCTTTTATAAAAATATGGAAGAGGTTCAACAAAAATATAATTATACCAATAAGCACATTGTACATAAAAACATCAAATAAAATAAATTTTTATCTATGAAAATCAAACACTTAAACTTTTTACATAAAAATATCAGGTGATTTTTTTGTTTTTTTTGCACCTAATATAAAATAGCTTACAATTTATTATTAAGATTAATTAAAAATTTATACAAATGGGAAAAATAAAATTCATACCTAAAGTATTATTATGCTTTATTTCAATTGTTATGTTAATGTTTACACTTGTTAGATGTTCTGATGACAATGAAATAATGGAAATGGAATCCGAAACCAAAGAAATTCAACTCCGTTCTGATACTAGTCTCGGTAATATACTTACGGATAAAGAGGGCCGCACACTTTACTATTTTGCCAATGATCCAACAGCGATGAGCAATTGTACAGGTGGCTGCGAGCAGGTATGGCCGGCATTTAATGTTGAAAATCTTTCTGCTGAAAATTTAGGTCCAGGACTGAATTTTCCTGATTTTGCAACTGTAGTTACAACTTCGGGTAAGAAACAGCTAACTTATAAAGGGAGACCTTTATATTATTATGCACCTGCAGTAAATGGAACAAATACAAAAGAAGAACCGGGAAAAACGGGAGGAGAAAATGTTGGCGGAGTATGGTTTGTAGCAAAGCCTGACTATACTATTATGCTTACAAATGCACAACTTATTGGCCATGATGGGAAAAATTATACTTCATCCTATACCGAAGGAACAGGCAAGACACTTTATTTTACCGATGCTAAAGGAGTTACGCTTTATACATTTAAGAATGATAAGCAAAACAAGAACAACTTTACTGCTGCCGATTTTTCAAATAACGGAGTATGGCCAATCTACGAGACTGATCAAATAGTTGTTCCTTCTGGTTTGGATAAATCACTTTTTGGATCGATTACCGTACACGGAAAAAAACAGCTTACTTATAAAGGATGGCCTCTTTATTATTTTGGTCAGGATAACATGATGATGGGATCTAATAAAGGAGTTTCTTTTCCTGCACCAGGTGTTTGGCCGGTTCCAGTGAAAGACATAGCACCTGCACTGCCATAATTTAATTAATGTACAAAATAATATACATATTATCATTACATCATTTTGTTTTAATGTAATAGATTATAAATAACCTGTCCCACTAATTATTTTAAGACAGGTTATTTTCAATAACTGATCTATTCTATAAAACACACCATTTTTTGCCTCAATAAACAATTAAATATCATTAGTATAATTTCGTTTAAATTATCTTTCTGTTTTTATAATTATTTTATACATTTGCAGCTATAAAACAACACACTTTTTAGTGTGTTAATAGAAAAAGCTAATACCTACCCATGTGAAAAAAAGCAAAAGTATAAATGTTTTTATAGCCATACTCCATATATTTTTGGACAGACATTTTTGTAAAGAAAAAAACAAAAATTCCTACTTAAATAATAAAAGGAGATTTCAGCCTTAAGCAGAGAAAGATCAAAAAATATAATATCTCGCGAATCAAGCAAATATCACAGATTATCATACTAAGCAATCTGTGATATCAATTTCTGCAGGAGACAATAGAAATCATATTTATTCTTCATACTCCACTTCCCTTTCCAGAATAATCTGGTTTCTGCTTACTGTAACCACAATTCTGTCACCTGCCTGAAAACCGCATTGCTGTACCCACTTCCCTGTGATTCTTATTTCAGGAAAATATACGATTCTGCCATACGCTCTTGAAAATGATTTGAGGAAAACCGTAAGGTTACGATTGTGCAGTTCATTATATTTGCTGCTGTTCATTCTTCTTGTTCTTTTCATCTTTGTTATTTTTCAGTAAATCAAAGCATAAACAGGAGGATATCCCAGTTGGAAGAAGAATATTTTATGCAGAAAGAAGGATATTTTAGAATAGTATTTATTTTAAAACAGGGCTTTATTTTTTTGTTCTAAAGCTTTATATTTGTTATTATGAGTTACACAGATATGCAAAATAAGAAAATACACCAGGGTAGAAATATAAAACGTTTCCGCGAAATGCTGGGCATTAAACAGGAAGCACTGGCTTCTGAACTGGGAGATGACTGGAACCAGAAGAAAATCTCTCTTTTGGAACAGAAAGAAACCGTAGAATCTGATATTCTGGCGCAAGTGGCGAAGATTTTGAAAGTTCCTGCGGAAGCGATTGAGAATTTTGATGAGGAGCAGGCGGTGAATATTATTTCGAATACTTTTAACGACCAATCAAACGGTTATAACTACTATCCTACTTTCAATTTCAACCCTCTTGATAAAATGGTGGAGCTCTATGAGCGTATGCTTGAACAACAGAAAGAGATGATTGAGAAATTAGAAAAACTTATAGAAAATAAGTAATAAATTTTTCAATATCAGCTATTAAACCATCACTAATAATCAGATATATTCAACAAAGCTTGCCGAGATATTTTATCTACGGCTAGTTTATTATTAAGCAAGAATACTTAATGACAGATTTCGATTTTCATAATCTACTTTTCGATATAGAATTTGAAAAGCTATGTGTAGATATTATTAATATCCGAGATAGTCCAATCAAATTTACAACATACAGACGAGGAAAAGACGGTGGCATTGATTTTAAATCTACTAACACCCAAATAAAGATTATTGGGCAATGTAAATTATATAATCCTGCCAACTACTCTTCATTTTTCACAAGTTTGAAAAATGAAGTAAAAAAATGTATCCGACAAAATCCAGATCGTTATATTCTTTGTACCAATATTACATTAAAGCCAGATTGGGCAACTGAAATTCTTGAGCTTTTTCAAGGATATATCAAAAATGAAGAAGATATTATAGATGGAGCAAAACTTAATAGGTTTCTTCGTGGTGAACAATATGAAAATAAAAAATATCAACATCTATTAAAAGTTTATTCAAAATTGCTTGTTCCAAACTTACAGTTTATTGAGCGTGAATTAGAAAAAATTGTTGATAAAAAGTATATTAATAAAACAAAATCATTTCTCAAACAGATACAAAAAGAACATAAATTATTTCATAATACTCAAATCTTGAGAAATTGTATCGATATTCTTGAGAAAAATAGAATTATTATTCTTACCGGAAATCCTGGTGTTGGAAAAACTACCACAGCCAAAATGATTGTTAATTATTTTATCAATCAAAAAGTAGAGAATGTACTTTTTCTAACTGGTACTGATTTTGATGAAATCGAAGGTCTTTATCAAGAAAATCAAATTATTGTTGTTGATGATTTTTGGGGGCAAAATTATAGCCCGAAGCAGCTTGATGGTCCTCTACTTCTAGATTTTAATAGAATCATAAATTACTTTAAAGAAAGTGAAAATCGTTATCTTATTCTTACTTCAAGAGAGTACATCATTAAAGATGTTTTGGCCCATTCTGAGTATCAAACACAGCAAATCTTAAAAACGGAGAGATATATTGTTAACTTAGACGATTATCATGATGAAGACAAAGTCCGTATTTTTCTCAACCACCTTTTATATTATGACTTTGAAAAGTCATTTTTTAATCATTTAAAATATAGTGATATTCTTGAAGAGATTATCAAACATCCTAATTATTCACCTAGACATATTGAGGAATTTATTGAACGATTCTTAAATTTTGAAGATCAAGGTCGATTTAATTTTTATTATTCATTTCAGGAATATCTTAACAGTCCTATTGAATACTGGAATAAAAACTTTAATGATTTAAGTGGAACATCTAAACTTATTCTTCTGTTATTGCTTATATCAAATGATTCGATTGATTTACGAAATTTAGAAAAGTCTTTTAATGTTGTACAAAGCTTTGTGCGTGAAAGCCTAAATGAGGATATAAAGCCTTTAATGTTCAATAAAGAGTTACAAATATTAGAAGATTTTTATATTATTTCAGAAAAGCAATATGATTCTGACCAAATATTTATTCGCTTTCAGAATCCAGGAATAAAAGACTTTTTAATAGAATACCTTAGAAAAGACGGTAAACTATGGATAGAGCCATTAATAAAAAAGGCAATGTTTTTTCATCAACTCGATTCTATCTTTGAGACCCAAACCCAAGAAGATGACAAACAAAATATTACATCTGGAAATCCTCTATATGGAAAAAAAATTAATCTTTCTGAAGAGTTAAAAAAAGTACTAAAAGCTAAAATACTTAAGGAGTTTAAAGAATTAAATTTTAGTTTTTATGATGATAACTTATCTGAGCGCAGCCTTCCCTCAAAGCATAATGTCGATGAAGCTAAATATCGGAAATTGTTTTTTCTTAATAATCTGTTCAATATTTCAAAAGAAGAGAATCTGGATGTACGAAATTTTATAATTGAAGAAGTTAAAGAAGATATAAATTCATATTCATCAATTAGTTGGAAAATAATGACGGAGCGTTCAATAGGTGAATTTTCAGATATAATAAAACTATTAATTCCTTATATAGAGATAGATGCCAGCTATATAATTTATTGTTATTGGGATAATTGTACATTTATTTATGAATACTATCATCTATTTAAATTAAAAAAAATATTTCCAATAGAGTTTGATGCTTTTCTTAAAAAAAATGTTACTGAAATAAAAGAAGATATAAAATATCAAATAATAGATGAAATAGAATATTATAGAGATAACAATATGGAATCTAAGCTTGATACACTTTTAGATTATTACATAGAAGAAATTTGTACAAAATATAAAATCAGGCTTACTTCTAAATTTATTAAAAAAATTGAGGATGCTGCAAAACGTGAGATATTTTTACTTTCAAAACCTTTAAATAATAAGGAAATAAAGACTTTGAAAAAACTCAAATTTCAACCTAGATATAAGTTTAAGCCTAAAAAATTTGATAATGTTGTAAATGAATATATACTTGATAATTCGGATGAAGATTTTGAGCCAATTAAATATCTTAAAACTATCAAGAATAACAAAAAATTAATTAACATACTAAACTTAAATGACGATGAATCTATATCAGCTCCTTTTAAACATAACAAAGATATATTTTCTTTTTTTATTCATTGGTTAGAGCATGAAGCTATTTCTTTATCTTCTTTTGATAACTATACTCTTCTAGATTCCTTTTTTATTTTTTATTGCAAAAGTAAAAATATTGATTCTATCCTTTTTAAAAACGTTTTCTATGAACTGACAAAAAATAGTTTTGACCATGACTTCTCAATTCCAAAAATTCGGATTGAAAAACTTTTTATTCAATATAATATTCCACATCATCATGTAGAAATATTATCACCAATTATCATTGCTAATAAAAGATGGTATGAATTTTCTGGTTCTGATTTTAAAGTTTATTTTATTAGCGAGCATTTAAATCATATTGAATCTAATGAAGAATTTAAGGAAAAGGTAATTGAGCACACTTTTGAAATATATGACTCAAAGTTATTACGTTATTTAAATTATAAAAATATAAATCGTTTAAATAAAATTGTCATTGTTCCAGAACTTGAAAGATTCTTATCTAATATTGACATTACATCATCAAGAACAATTTTCTCATCATTCTTAAATTTTTTCAAGTTGGAATTTGAAATAGAATGGAACAAACAAGAAAGGAGATTTGGAAAAAGTTTATTATCGGATGATGAATGGCTTATTGAAGTAATTATTCAATATTTAGGAATTGACTTTTCTACAATTAGTTTAGATGTATATTTT
Organism: Chryseobacterium sp. Tr-659; assembly: GCF_011752975.1. Taxonomy (GTDB): domain Bacteria; phylum Bacteroidota; class Bacteroidia; order Flavobacteriales; family Weeksellaceae; genus Chryseobacterium. Next base: position 622,373 of record NZ_VWWP01000002.1, read on the forward strand.
TTAAAAGATTGTTACTCACAAGAAAATATTAAATTTTTTAATATTAATATAAAAGCGCACTCTAAGCTTTATAAATATATTATAAATAAAATTCCTAAGAGAAATGGTTTTACACTGTTGACCAAAGAAAGTACTATTTATTTTGATATTAATCTATATGAACTTGTTAAGGATGATGAATTCTATTTAATTCTTCAGGAAGTAGGAATGGAAAATTATGTTTTAAACCTTTATGAAAGAATTAAGCAGGCTATGAATAATTTGGTAATTTCTTAAAATCAAAAAATTTCTCTCAAAAAATTTGCGTAGCTAAATAACTACACATATATTTGTAGTCAAATAACTACACAATGAATTTAAGAAGAGATGTTTTTCAGGCAATAGCAGATCCTACCAGAAGATCTATATTAATGTTGGTGGCAGCACAGTCGATGACAGCGGGAGCCATTGCTTCTAATTTTGATACGGCGAGGCCTACTGTTTCAAAACATCTCCAGATCCTTACAGAATGTGAACTTCTGAAATCTGAACAAAATGGCCGCGAAATAATCTATCACCTCAATCCCAATAAAATGAAAGAAATAGCCGATTTTATAGAACCTTTCCGTAAAATGTGGGACGAGAAATTCAACAAACTGGAAGATGTGATGAAAGCGTATCAGAATTTGAAAAATAAATAGATAAAGATGAGAGGCAATAATGTAAAAGTGTAGTTTGTCGATGTCAATAGTCAATTTTGCTTAGTAAGTGAATCGTCAATTATCAGTGAAAGAACGGCAACCTTAAACATTGAACCTTGAATCATAAACACTCTCCCACTCTAACACCCTCAAACCTAAAATCATGGAATTAAAAACAAAAATTCACGCAGAAGATGGAAAACAGGAAATCTTCATCATCAGAGAATTTGACCTTCCGGTAGAACTGCTCTTTAAAGCGTATACAGAAGCTGAACTTTTCGAACAATGGATGGGGACAAAGGTCACCAAATTTGAAAATAAGCAACACGGAAGTTATCGTTTCGAAACCTCTAATCCCCAAGGGGATGTAGTTTTCAGTGCTAATGGAACCATTCACGAAATTATTCATAACGAGAAAATTATACGAACCTTTCAGATGGAAAACACACCCTTTCCTGTTCAGATTGAGTTCTTAGAATTTGGAAAACTGACAGATACTACCAGTAAAATTACCATTCAAACGATTTATAAATCCGTAGACTTCAGAGATCAGCATCTGAAAATGCCTTTTGCACAAGGAATTAATATGGCTCATAATCGTCTGCAGGAAATGTTTAAGTAAGGCCAGTTCAATAGTTAATTTTGTTTCACAAAATAAATCGTCAATTCAATTATCAGTAAAAAGACGACAACCTTGAACTTTAATCTTTAAACATCAAACCTTGAACCTTAAACGCTCTCAACCCACAAAACCCCAAACACATGAATCCAAAAGTTGATTTTTTCTTTGATAAAGCCCGGCAATGGCACAAAGAATTTGAAAAATTAAGAACTATCGCCCTTAGTACAGAGCTTCAGGAAGACTTGAAATGGGGATGCCCTTGTTATACTTATGAAGGGAAAAATATTTTCCTGATTCACGGCTTTAAAGAATATTGTGCTTTACTCTTCTTTAAAGGAGCATTAATGAAAGATCCGGATCATATTTTAATACAGCAGTCTGAAAATGTACAGGCCGCAAGACAAATCCGTTTTACAGATGTAGAACAGATCAATGATTTGGAAAAAGTTCTCCGCTCTTATATGTTTGAAGCGGTTGAAATTGAAGAATCCGGAGCAAAAGTAAAAATGAAGAAAACCAAAGAATTCGAAATGCCTGAAGAATTTCAAAATAAACTGGATCAGGATCCCAAATTGAAAGAAGCATTTGAAGCTTTAACTCCGGGAAGACAGAGAGCCTACCTACTCTACTTTTCGTCAGCTAAACAATCCAAGACCAGGGAATCTCGTATTGAAAAGCAGATTCCACAAATTATGGAAGGAAAAGGATTAAATGATTAACCTCAAAAAACAGATCATGAACACACAACATCAATCACAAAAAAGAACAAAGATTATTTATTGGATCTTCACCCTATGGATGTCATTGGGAATGGTTTCTACAGCCATTGTGCAGCTTATGCGAAATAAAGATGAGCTTGCCAACTTTACCAATCTCGGTTATCCGGCTTACCTGATGACCATTATTGGAGTATGGAAACTTCTGGGTGTCATTGCTATACTGATCCCGAAACATTTATTATTAAAAGAATGGGCTTATGCAGGATTTTTCTTTGTCATGTCAGGAGCTGTGATCTCACACCTTATTGTAGAAGATACTATGGCAAGGACTTTTCCAGCAGTCTTATTGTTTGTTTTAGTCATTATTTCTTGGTATTTTAGACCTGCAGACAGAAAGATTATGATTATTGATTGATAAAAAGCCGGAAATTTTATCGCAGATAAAATCTTTGTGCCTTGAGAGTATTTACACTATGAAAGGTTTTGCGCCTTTGCGATTATCCAACAATACAAACCCACAATTTAATCATAGTAAAAACAAAATTTGATATGAAAAAGAAACTGACCCAGGAACAAATCAATGAACTTTTAAAAATACTAAAAGCCCGTTTTGAAAGAAATATGCCACGCCATAAAGATGTGAAATGGGAAAAAATTCAGGCAAAACTTGAAGCAGCACCAGAAAAACTATGGTCTTTACATCAAATGGAAACCACCGAAGGCGAACCCGATGTAGTAGACTATAATAAAAAGACAGACGAATATATCTTTTTCGACTGCTCCCCGGAAAGTCCAAAGCGCAGAAGTTTATGCTATGATTATCAGGCCTGGAATGCAAGGAAGGCTAACAAACCGGAAAGCAATACTATTGATACAGCCTCTGAAATGGGCATCGAACTTCTCACAGAAGAACAATATCGCAAGCTTCAGGAGGTTGGAAAGTTTGACCAAAAGACATCAAGCTGGATTCAGACGCCTTCCAAAATCAGAGAACTTGGAGGAGCACTCTTTTGTGACAGACGCTACAATACTGTATTCACGTATCACAACGGTGCAGATTCTTATTATGCAGCAAGAGGATTTAGAGGAAGTTTGAAAGTGTAATCCGAAAAATGAACTAAGATCTTTCTCAAAATACATTAGGAATCTCTCAACCAGGGAGATTCCACACTCCAAAAGATAATTTGTACGCCTAGATAGTTTTCAGCATATTCTACAAACTCTTCTTTGGTAAAAGGTTTTTTCGTTTTCGGGTTTGTATAAGTAAGTGTTGGCTCCTGAACTGCCATGGCCACAAGAGAAAGCTGTCCTTTGTACCGATTAAAAAAAGGATAGGAATTTTTCATTTGTCCTTTTTTATTCGGTACAATATCCGGTCCTCCCAATCCTACATTATTTTTATAAGCAAAATCAAACAGCCTTGACATGTATTGATGATCATTATCCCACTCACATGGAAAAAAATTGACATACTGCAATACATTGGATTCATGAAAAGCATTTCTCGTAAACTTCAGGTTTTCCAGTTCAGCCTGAAAATAACGCTCACAGTTAAAACCTGTTTTGTCTTTTTTCATATCTATATCAATGGAAGTCTCTGGAAGATTAATCCCTTGAATCTTTCCATCAAACTTCTTTGCCAGCTCTCCTATAAGCTTTTGAAACCGCTCCCGAACAGCAGAGTTCCATTGCTGGGTAACCCATCCGCTTCCTACGGGTTTGTTCTCCCCGGGATTGTCATATTGAGGAACCAACCCTCCCGTATATTCTTTATCATTCAACACATAATCAGGAATATATCTTGCCTGTGTCTCAAAAAACCTATCCTGAAGTTGAATAAATAATTTTTTATGCAGTGAATTCAAATAACCCAGATCTTTCTCAATAACAGAAAAATCATACACATCTTTTGACGTTTCCAAAGCTCTCCAATTATAGACAATCTGTACCCCTCCAATATCTTTACGCGTGATCATCTTTTCTATTGTTTTAAGATCCCCTGAAGATGTATAAATATAATTCTGAATGGCCTGCGCTTTTAGACAGTACAGCCCAAGCATAAATAACCCCAATCCTAGTACTTTTGTCATATTTTTCATTAGAATAAATTTTACATGGTCAATCATTTTCCGTGCCTAAAACCATTGATCTTGTTTAAAAGCATTAAAATTGTTCTTATTTATCAACATTTTCTTTACTATATGGATAGTATTGCTATTTTTGGGATTCAAAATTTAATTGTAACCATTTTGGGTATGAAAAAAATATTCGTTTTTATATCTACACTCCTCTCTACAGTGTTCTATACACAAAAATGTACTGACTTAAAGCAAAATATAGATTCTTATGGAAACTTCAATATTTCTTTTACGGAAAAATTGTTTGATAATTTCTCTGAAAAAATAGCTGAAGTAATCAATATAGAAGAAAGTAATCAGGATAATCTTAAGTTATTTCAAAATAAATTTCCGGAAGTATATGATGGCAAGTGCTTAAAAATAACGACAAAAAAGTATAACGAATATTTTTTTTGTGACGAAAATCAAAGAGATCAAATTCCCGAAGACCGGTATACCACTTTAGGAAAATTTAAACTCAGTTCTGTTGTAGATAACTTCTATTTTTTTAAGTACTCCGGGTTTGAAATAAGCGGTTACCTAATGTATAATGAAAAGGACAGTTTATTTTATTCTTTTGAAAGTAAGCCTATCATTTCACAAGACAAGAAATTTCTTTATTCATATAGTACCAATTTTTATGGATTTGACTTAAACGTCTTAACTTTAGATCATTACAGTAAATTATTCTATCATTTACAGGGAGATTTTGACATAAAAGATATCAGATTGACACAATATAAAGACACTGACCACTATTCTATCATAATGGATCTCACACAAAAATTGATAACCAGAGATCAAGATTACAAGGTTATAGGTGTTGAGTATTGTAACAGAAAAATAAAGATCAATTAAATAATATTTCAATTACTATTTTTCCTTAAAATCTCACTTTTGAAATATTAATTTTTCATCATAAAATGAATATCTCCTTATATCCTATTTTTAATATACAAATACTATTATTATTTTAGCAGAATCGAAATTTGATTTTAACAATTAAGGATATGAAAAAATTAATCTTACTGAGCACTGTATCAGCTTTTTTAATTAATTGTAATAAAAAAACTGAAACTCCCGCTCCGAAAGTTGCAGCTGACACTATTGCTATTGCTGAACCTGTAGTAGATACCCTCGGGCCAAAATCTTTCTGCTATATCGGTACAACAGGAAAAGACAGTGTTTTTGCCTCTATTGATGATAATTTAGGAACAATCACCGGAAAATTATCTTACAAAAACAATGAAAAAGACAGCTCAAAAGGTGATGTGGCCGGTTATAAATCCGGAGATACGCTGAAACTTACCTATGAATTCACTTCTGAAGGTAAAAAAAGCAAAAGAGATATTTACTTCCTTCAAAAAGATAATATGCTGACAGAAGGAATCGGAGATCATAAAGAAGAAGACGGACAGTCTAAGTATGCGAACGATAAAAAGATCAGCTATAAAGACGGGCAAAAGCTCAATACAGCAGATTGTAAAGTGGTCAGCAAAGCTTTAAAATAATTAACTCTATATAAAAAACAGCCTGTTCAAGGCTGTTTTTTTATGGTAATTCTCTCTCAATAATTTCAATAAACTTGTTTACAGCCTCATCATCTGTACACCATGAAGTAATAAGACGAACAGCCGAAGACTTTTCATCGATTTTTTTCCAGACATAAAATTCAAAATTTTCAGATAAGACTTCAATCAGATCATTATCTATAATCGGAAAAATCTGATTGGTATAGGTATCCGAAAGAAATGAGACTCCCTTTTCCTGCAAAGCCTGCTTAATTTTCATAGCCTGTTGATTGGCATGTCTGGCAAGATCAAAATACAGATCATCCTTCATTAATTCCAAAAACTGAATTCCCAAAAGTCTGCCTTTAGCAAGCAAGGCTCCTTTCTGTTTGATATTAAAACCGAAATCTTCCTGAATTACAGGATTATTTATCACAATAGCTTCTCCTATCAATGCTCCGTTCTTGGTTCCTCCCAAATAGAAAACATCAGTAAGTGCAGCCACTTTTTCCAGGGTAAGATCGCTGATTTCGGATGTAAGCCCGTGTCCAAGTCTTGCTCCATCCATAAATAGGAATAAATTATGCTGTCTGCAAAATGCTGAAAGTTCTTCCAGCTCTTTAGCCTGATAAATAGTTCCTAACTCCGTAGAATTCGAAATATAAACAAGTTTCGGCATTACCTGATGCGGTATATTTCCATGGCTTTCTAATACCGGAATGATGTGTGACGGTGTCAGCTTGCCGTCTTCCGTATCAATACTTAATATTTTGTGCCCCGTTGCTTCAATAGCACCTGTCTCATTATTCAGAATATGGCCGGGTGAAGCTGAGATTGCACATTGATAAGGTTTTAAAATGGAAGAAATAACAATTAAGTTGGCTTGTGTTCCGCCGGAAACAAAATAAACCTGTGCATCTTCTTTTTTTATCTTTTCTTTAATCAGCTCTTTTGCTTTCAAAGAATATTCATCTTCTCCGTAACCTGCCTGCTGGTTAAGATTATACTGTAAAAGTGCTTGTAAGATATTCGGGTGGCATCCCTCAGAATAGTCGTTTTTGAATGAAAATTTCATAGAGTAAAATTAAAAAAAGTTAAAATAACAAGAGCCAATTTTTGGTTTTATTTTGTTAGATTTGTATTGAAAATCATCTAACATTTTGAAAACAACCCTAACAGAAGAAAATTACCTGAAAGCTTTGTTTCATTTGGTTGACAATGAAGGAAAGGTTACAATTAACGAGCTTAGTAAATTTTTAAATGTAAAAATGCCGAGCGTTAATAATATGATGAAGAAATTCGCAGAGAAAAAGTGGGTTATTTATGAGACCTACAAACCTCTGATCGTTACAGAAAGTGGAAAACGTGAAGCTGCATTAGTAGTTCGTAAACACCGGCTCACCGAAATGTTTTTGGTAAAAAAAATGAATTTCGGTTGGGAAAATGTTCATGAGATTGCAGAACAGCTGGAACATGTACATTCTCAGATTTTCTTTGATAAAATGGATGAAATTCTGGATCATCCTAAATTTGACCCCCATGGAGAGCCTATTCCGGATAAAGACGGAAATATAATTGCACAGGACTTGCAGAAACTAAGCAGCTGCGAGATTGGTGAAACCGTTGTTTTTGCTTCAGTAACACTTTCTGATGATTCTTTTCTAACCTACTTAAATGACAGAAAACTTCTTCTTGATACTAAAGTGAAAATAGTAAAAATTGAAAGTTTTGATAAATCGATGACGATAGAAATTGAAGGTAAAGCAGAAATTTTAAGCAAAAAAGCGACAGAGAAAATACTGGTAAAAAAATAAACTATTGCAAAGACATTATATAAAACGGTGACCGGATCTTTTGCCGTCACCGTTTTTACTTGTTAAAAAGGGACAATAAGTTTTAAGGAAATATTTCGTCCCATATTATATATATTCCCCAGGTACTTTAGCCGGCTGAGATGAGACTGATAAGCCCGGTCAAATACATTATTAACCTGAAGCTGTAACATAGCAGAATGATTTTCGGAATAGTGAAGCTCCACTGATGCCCCAATATTGAACAATGTGTAATCCGGTGTGAAGGTTTCTGTATTGTCCAATCCCAAATACCTGTTTTGCGCCGCTGAAAACTCTACTTCTGCTGTGGGAGTTACTGATGAAATTAGTTTTGATCTCATGTTTATTTTCTGAGACAGGTTTCCCGATAATTTTAATGGAGAAATTAAAGGAAGATATTCTCCCTGAACCCCTTTATTTTTAAATTTTTTATCACGGTTGAATCCATAAATAACAGATAAACTGGTTTCAAAATTGAATCCTTTCCATTTTTCAGGATGCAATGATAACCACGCTTCCATTCCATATAGTTGTGCAGAAGCCTGCTGGTATTGATAGGTTTTATTTCCTTGTGCATCTACAAGAGGATTTCCCTGTGAGTCTACAAGCAATGACAGATAAATATAATTCTGAATATTATTGTTGAACCAGCTTACATCCGCTGAGAAATCTTTGAAGCGTGTACTGATCCCAAGATCTTCCTGTAAAGAGAACTCAGGATTAAAATCCCTGTTACCTTTATAAATAATATGAGCACCGGGATCAAGACCGTTCGCACCAATCTCTGTAATATTAGGGGCCCTGTAACTTCTCCCGATATTAGCTTTTAAACTGATCTGTTTTGTGAGCTGAAAAGCAGATCCGATACTGGCTGACAGACCTCCGAATGTTTTGTTATATGAGGCAAATCCAAGTCTGGTATGAGATGATTCCTGGGCAGCATGCTCTTCAAATTGTGTTGCCGGATTGGTCTGTATATAAAAATTATCCCAACGGATATTTCGGATATCATAACGGGCTCCTCCACTGATGTTGAATCTTTTATATTTCCACTTAATATAAGTATAAAAGCCGCCTTCACTCAAATCATAATCGGGAATAGGAAAATCTGTCGCTGATTTATTTTTATTATTTTGAATCATTCCATTGACTCCTGCAGAAAGTTCTATGGGTGAAAACTTCGGAAAATTATAGCGTATGCCATAATTTAAAGTATTAAGCCGTACATACATTCCCGGTTGTGAGGGAACAGTCGGGTGATTATATTCTCTACGAATATTTTGCTGCAAAGCCAATTGAACATCCAGATCTCCTTTCCCGATCTGCTGACTGTGCTGCGCATACAGCCTATAATGCTGAATTCTCTGATGCAAAGGAGAAAGGGTATATGAATTAAGATCTTTCTGTGAAACAACAGGCCTTTTTTCCGTGTCGTCATCCTCACCTTCTCCTATCTGATAGGTAAATTTTCCAGTATTAGGATCACGGCTTCCATCAGGTATTCCCTGCAGATTGTCATATAATGTAAAATTGATTTTTGAAAAACTTGTCTTTGTTTTGCGCCCTAAAAGGAAAGAAAAGTTTTTTTCTTCAAAATTGGTATTATACACCCTGCCATCTGCAGCATTTCTGTAGTTTTTTGCCATTCTGTAAGAAGCATTTAATGAGGCTATAAAAGAATCTTTTTTGTACCCCAGCTGCATCCCGTTTCCTATAAGGTTATTGTTTCCCTGATATTCTCCCGTTATTTTTCCATGTACAACTCCGTCATTCTGAGAAGGCAAGTAAGGAAAAAGACTCACCACTCCGGCCAAGGCATCAGATCCGTACATCAGGCTGGCTGGACCTTTTATCACTTCTGCATGCTCAACAATATATGGAGCGACTTCTATACCATGCTCATCTCCCCATTGCTGGCCTTCCTGACGAATACCATCATAAAGAGTTAAAACCCGGTTATAGCCTAATCCTCTGATAAAAGGTTTTGAGATATTCGGCCCCGTTTCTACAACACTTAACCCAGGAGCGGATTTTATCAATGAACTGATGATGTTTGTAGCTACAGCTTTTTCAATCTGTTTGGATGAAATACTAAGGATAGCCACAGGGCTTTCTTTAATTAAAGTCTCTTTTGAAACACCTGTTATTGCTATTTCATCAATTTTATTATTATTTCGAATGAGAAGAATATCAGGAATTATTGTCTTCTTTTTCTCAACAGCAATTCCCTGCTCAGCATCTTCATATCCTCTAGCTTTCACTAAAAGCCTGTAATTTCCGGGAGTAATATTCTTGATTGAATAATCACCATTTTTACTAATCATTGTCTTTATTGAAGTATCTTTGAGTATTACTTCTGCATCCGGAATGCTTCCATTTTCAAAAAGTACTTTACCTGCTACTTCTGCATCCTGAGCATTGACCATCGAAATAATAAAGATAACAAATACCGACAGCATCAATCTGAATTTCATATACATTAAGGTTTTTTATTAAGATCTATTAAACTTTGAAAAATGGTTATTAATAAAAATCAAATGTAGTAAAAAATTAATTATCGCAACAATGTTGCGATAATTAATTTTTTATTTTATCCTTATGAATATAAATGACTGTTAAAAAACGGTTAAACTCGCTTTCATAAAATGTTTCGTATTTTAATTTTATTAGGTTTGCAGAACTTTCCTCAAACGTTTTGTCTTTCCGACAAATACAAAATTTTTAATTTATTTATCCCATAAAATTATGAAGAAAAGCATTCCGTTTTTTATTGTTTCTATGCTGTTGAGTCCGTTTGCTAATGCTCAGGTGAAAGATTTTGTGATTGAACCTCAGATTAAGCCCAACCTCTATATCTATAAATCCTTCGGAGTATTCGGAGGGAAAGAATATTCTGCCAATGCGGTATACCTTATTACTAAAAAAGGAGTTGTTCTATTTGATGTTCCGTGGCAGAAAGAACAGTATCAAAGTCTTCTGGATACTATCAAAAAACGTCACAATCTTCCTGTTATAGCCCTTTTTGCCACTCATTCTCATGACGACAGAGCCGGAGATCTCAGTTTTTATAATAACAAAGGAATTAAAACCTATGCCACCGCCAAAACCAACGAGCTCCTAAAAAAAGAAGGAAAGGCAACCTCTACTGAACTTATTAAAACAGGAAAGCTTTATCGTATAGGCGGAGAAGAATTTACCGTAGATTTTCTGGGTGAAGGACATACCGTAGATAATGTAGTGGTATGGTTCCCAAAATATAAAGTACTGGACGGCGGATGCCTTGTAAAAAGCCGAGCAGCAACGGACCTGGGTTATACAGGAGAAGCTAATGTAGCACAATGGCCACAGACAATGGAAAAACTTAAAGCCAAATATTCACAGGCTGCCCTCATTATTCCAGGCCATGATGAATGGAAAGGCGGCGGACATGTAGAACATACGCTGGAACTTCTAAACAAAAAGTAACAGATACTTCTGTAATATTAATGTTCCATCCTAAAATAAATTGACAGCAATTGACTTATTTTAAGATGGAACTTTGATAATCTCCACAGAAAACGGAGTGAGTATTAATTCGCTTTATTTTTAAGCATCATTAACAAGCTGTAAGCGCCTTTCTGAACGATCTTCTTATTCTTTAAAAAATCACTTTTTAAAACTTCTGTAAACTGGTTGTCTGAGATTCCGGTAACCACAGGAATCATCTTATAGTTTGACTTTCCAAGATCCTCAAAGATGTAATTCTTATTTTCAAAAGAAACTATGGCTTCATTAGGAAGTCCTTGTGTATAACGGCTGTGGATTTTTACTTCGGCATTAACGTACATTCCTTTTACAAATTCTGAATTTGCAGAAGATAATCTGGCCAAAACAGTAGCGGAACCTCCGTTTTCAATACTCGGAACTACACTTACAATTTGGGCATTCGTTTTCATATCCGGGTTCTGGTTATTATAAACTACAATTTCCTGTCCCGTTTTTATATCATTCACATCATTTTCAAAAACCTTTAATTCAAGAAGTAATCCAGCCGGATTGATAAGTTCAAACAATGTATCTGCCGGATTGATGTACTGCCCATTATTCACAAAAATCCTGCTTACAAAACCGGAAAACGGAGCATAAATATTGATTTTACTTTTAATATTTCCTATGCTTAATCCTTTAGCACTAATCCCGATGATTCTCAGCTTTTCTTCAAGCCCTCTTAAAGTGGCATTCAATGTGGCATACTCTGCCTGGGCGGCCTGCATAGTTTTGTCACTGCTTGCCTTGCTTGTGTTAAGATCTTTCTGACGGTTAAAATTCAGTCTTGCAGCTTCCAGCTGTGCTTTTGTAACCAAATAGTCCTGCTGAAGCTGGATAAATTGAGGATCTTCCACTACGGCAAGCACTTGCCCTTTCCTGAAATGACTTCCGCTGATCACATGAATGGATTTGATATGTCCTCCCATAATACTTGAAATTGAGCTGATATGGGATGGTGCAATTTCAGCCTTCCCGTTCAGACGTACCAGCTTTTGCATATTTCTGTTCTGGATATTCGTAACGGTAACTCCCACAGATTGAATTTGTTGATCTGTAAGATGAACCGAGCTTTGATTATTTTTAGCGAATTTAGTGTTTTCATAAACCGTTTTATCTTCCTCTTTTTTTCCTGAACAAGACGATAAGATAAGAAGTAAAGAAAGGCCGTATATAGATATAGTGTTGAATTTCATGATGTTGTTATTTTGAAATTAAGAAATTAAGCTCCGTTCCAATCTGGTTAAGTCTTTCCAGTTGATCAATATAATCAGCTTTTGTTTTTACCGCCTGATTCACTACTATCACCCAGTTGAGATAATCAATTTCTCCTGCCTCCATTTGCTTCTGTGCAGTTTTTAAAATGATTTCGGATTTTGGAAGCTGCTTCTTTTCGTAATTATCAATGATTCTTTGCTGATTCATATAACTGTTTAATTGTTGCCCCAACCTGTTCTTAAGCTCAATCTCCTTTCTTTGGTATTGATTTTCCGAGATAGCAATTTTTACTTGTGCAGCCTTTGCCAATGCCCGCTGCCCTTTTGTAAATAAAGGAATTCCAACACCCACCTGAACCGAATTAAACCGATTATTATTAATGTTCTTCATACTCTGATTAGTATAGCCAATCAAAAGTTCAGGAAGAAGTTTGCTCTTTTCAAACTGTACTTCAGCCTCTCCCACTTTGATCTGTTGCTGTAAATACTGAAGTTCAGGATGCTGTTTTACCTGATCTTCTGAGATCTGAAAATCAATATTCATTGTGGGCCGATCTGCCGCCGGCTGATATTGTTTATCAGACTGAAGCAGTAGCTGTAATTGAAGTTTTGCTATATACAAGTCGTTCTCCAGTATATTCAGCTGTACTTTTATCTGTTCTTTCTGGATTTCAGCAGTGGATTCTTCAAGAATATTGGCTTCTCCTTTTTTTAATCTTAACTCAGCCTTCTCAGCAAATTTATCATACAAATTACTGACATATTCCAATACTTTTTTCTTTTCCTGAAAGATTAATATCCTATAAAAAACATCACTTACTTCTCTGGCAAGCTGTGCTTTTGTCAGGTTTTGATGAATAACACTTGCCGTCCATTCCGCATCCAGCATTTGTTTTCTTTTAGAATAAACCGTGGGGAAACTGAACCTTTGAGAAATCCCAAAAGAATTATCCGTTTCCTCACCCTGGATTTGTCCGAAACCACTTGTAATTTCCAGTTGGGGAAGATCAAGATAACTGGCTTTTAGCTTTTCCTGATACTCTGATATCAGTTTGGAATTCCTGAGTGTTCCGTTCTGCTGAAATGCTTTTTCTAAAGCCTGCTCATAGGTGATATTTTCCTGTGCCTGAAAGTTTCCGAAAGAGATCAGCAGCAGGAAAACAGATATTTTTTTATAATTTACCTTTTTAGAGAATTTCATTTTATTTTTATTAATATGTTCGAATAAGACGTAAAGGATAGGAAGTACAAACAGCGTTAAAAGAGTTGCGAGCATCAGACCGCCAATCACTACCGTAGCCAAAGGCCTTTGCACCTCTGCCCCGGCTCCGTTGCTTAATGCCATCGGTAAAAATCCTAATGAAGCAACAAAAGCAGTCATTAAAACTGGACGAAGCCTGATTTTTGTACCCAAAAGCACAATTCTATTAGTATTAGCTATTCCTTTCTTCTTCAGTTGGTTAAACTCTGATATCAAAACAATTCCATTAAGTACGGCAACTCCAAATAAAGCAATGAATCCAACCCCGGCACTGATGCTGAAAGGCATTCCTCTTAACGCCAGGAAATACACTCCGCCAATGGCTGATAATGGAATTGCTGTATAGATTAAAAGACTGTGTTTTACAGAACCAAAGGCAAAGAATAGTAACAGAAAGATCATTACTAACGAAACAGGAACTGCTATTCCCAGCCTAGCTTTGGCTTCATTTAGATTTTCAAAGGCACCGCCATAAGAAATCGTATACCCTGAGGACAATTTCAGTTCTCTGTTTGTTTTTTTCTGAAGTTCTTCCACAATACTCTGAACATCTCTTCCTCTCACATTGAAACCTACCACAATTCTCCTTTTAGTATCTTCCCTCTGAATCTGGTTCGGGCTGTTTTTAAGCTCCACGCCAGCAAGCTGAGATAGAGGAATTTGTTCACCGGAAGGCGTAGGAACCAGTAAATTTTGAATACTTGTAATATCTTTTTTATATTCATTATCCATTCGGACTACAATATCAAATCTCTTTTCACCTTCGTATAATGCACCCGCAGTTTGTCCGGCAAAAGCCATATTGATTACTCTGTTGATCTCTGCCACAGAAATATTGTAGCGGGAAAGCGCTGCCCGGTTGTAATCAATAACTACCTGAGGTGCTCCTACAACCGGCTCCAGATAAAGATCCTGCGCTCCTTTTACGGTGTTGATGATGCTCCCCAGTTTTTTAGCATAAAGGGCAAGGCTGTCCAGGTTCTCACCATAAATCTTGCAGACAACATCCTGCCTTGCTCCTGTCATTAGTTCGTTGAAGCGCATTTGTACGGGGAACTGAAACCCTGTTGTCAGCCCTGGAATTACTTTTAAAGCTTTGCTCATTTTTTGGGAAAGTTCAGAGAAAGAAGTGGCGGATGTCCATTCTTTCTTAGGCTTTAAAACAATGATCATATCCCCTGCATCCATTGGCATTGGTTCAGTAGGAATTTCAGCACTTCCGATCTTTGTAACCACTTTTTCAATCTCTGGAAACTGATTCAGAAGAATACCGGCAGCCTGTGTGGTTATTTTTTTGGTCTCATTGATGTTGCTTCCCTGTAAGATCCGCATTTCAACAGCAAAATCTCCTTCTTCCAATGATGGAATAAATTCACCTCCCATTTTAGAAAGGATTATGACAGCACCTGCAAACAAAACTAATACACTTACAATGATTGTTTTTCTAAATTTAAGGGCTTTTATCAGTAGTTTCTGATGCACAGCTTCCACTTTACCCATTACTTTGTCTGAAATATTTTCTTTTTCTTTCTTTTTTCTGCTTAATACCAGAGAACTCATCATGGGTATATATGTTAGCGAAAGAATAAATGCACCAACCAATGCAAAAGCAACAGTCTGGGCCATAGGCTTAAACATTTTACCTTCAATGCCCTGAAGAGTAAAGATGGGAAGATAAACAATCAAGATAATGATTTGTCCGAAAACCGCACTGTTTACCATTTTAGCTGCGGAACTTGAAACTTGTTCATCCATTTCTTTTTTGCTGAGTGTATTGTCTTTTCCGAAATGCTTTTTGTGGGCCAATTGGTGCAGAACCGCTTCAACAATAATGACGGCCCCATCTACAATAAGACCAAAATCAAGCGCTCCGAGACTCATCAGGTTTCCGCCTACACCGAAGATGTTCATCATAATGATAGCAAACAGCATCGCTAAAGGAATTACCGAAGCTACCAGCAATCCAGCTCTGAAATTTCCTAAAAACAAAACAAGAATAAAAACAACGATTAAAGCCCCTTCCATCAGATTCGTTTTTACCGTACTGATGGTATTGTTCACCATTTTAGCACGATCAAGAAAAGGCTCAATAACCACTCCTTCCGGTAATGATTCCTGGATTTTTTCAAGTCTCTGTTTTATATTTCCAATCACCACATTGGCATTCTCCCCTTTCAACATCAGAACAATAGCTCCGGATACCTCTCCTGTATTATTGTAGGTCATTGCTCCGTATCTTGTAGCATATCCAATCTTTATCGAAGCCACATCTTTAATAAGAACCGGAATCCCTTCTTTAGTTTCCGCTGCCTGTATGTTTCCAATATCTTCAGTACTTCCTAAAAGCCCTTCGCTACGGATAAAAAGAACGGTTTCTTTTTTCTCAATGTATGCTCCTCCGGTATTTTGGTTATTTTTTTCCAAAGCAGTGAAAACATCATTGATATTGATATTAAATGCCTGAAGTTTATTGGGATTGATCGCAATTTCGTATTGCTTAAGTTTTCCTCCGAAACTGCTTACATCGGCAACTCCTTTAGTTCCCAAAAGCTGTCTTCGTACTACCCAATCCTGAATGGTTCTAAGTTCCGTTTCATCATAGATATTTTCATATCCTTTTTTAGCCCTTACCACATACTGGAAAATTTCACCTAATCCCGTGGAAATAGGCCCCAGTTCGGGTTTCCCGATTCCTTGCGGAATATTATCCTGTACAAGTTGTAGACGCTCCTGTACCTGTTGACGAGCCCAGTATACATCTGTTTTATCATCAAAAACTACTGTAACTAAAGAAAGCCCGAAACGTGAAAAGCTACGCAGCTCGGTAACCCCACTGATGTTACTGACAGCCTGTTCTATAGGAAATGTAACAAGACGTTCTATATCAGCCGCTCCGTAAGATGGTGCTGTGGTAATGATCTGAACCTGATTATTGGTAATATCCGGCTGGGCGTCAATAGGAAGTTGAGTGGTTTCATAGACACCCAAAAAGATAAGCCCCACTGTAAACAGAGCAATGATGAGTTTATTCTTTACAGAAAACTCAATAATTTTATTTAACATGGAAAAAATGGTTAATTAGTAATCCGAAGTATTGCGTAAAAACGGTTAATAAGGTAAGCCACAAAATATTCATTACAATGCTTATCTATTGTTCCTGATCTTTTGCAGACATAATAACCGCTCTATACCACACAGAGGATTAGTTGATACAAAAAAAACGACTGCTTTAATTTTTTAAAGCATTAATTTTCAATATAAAATCAATCATGAAAGCCGGGGAGGCTGGAAAATTTGGGAAAGATAGTAATTGGAGAAATCCTTTTCTTTATAGATACTGTTTTTCTTGGCAACAGTGATTTCTTTAGGCTTTTTTATTTCAAATGCAAGTTCCGGGAGCTGTGCATGCAGAGTCAATACAATCGGGGGATTGATAAACGGCAGCTTTTGATCTGTATCCCAATCCGAATCCTGTTTGTGGTTATCATAATGTTCCATCACAAACTCTGAAAGGCTGCCATGATATTCCATATAATGTTCAACAAACATAGGCACTTTCAGTACTTCCCCCGCATTGGTGGTAGCCAGCACATACATCATTGAACATAATATGGAGAACCATTTTAACATTGATGCAAATATAAGGCTTAAATTCTTGCTGAAAATACTGCTGTATTAATTTTTTAAGAATTTATGCTGTTTAAAAAATGATTTAAATAAATGTTTATGAATCTAAAGATCTCCGGAATTAATCAAAATCCAGAAAACCATCAGTAAGCTGTTTCCATTGGATTTTGGCGGTTCCCATCATTCCTCCGGCAGCAACAGTAATATTTCTGATAATATCTATAAGTTTTGCATTGAAGTTTGGCGATTCATTTCTTCCGTACACACCCGCCCTTAAATGTGTGGGGCTTCTGAATATTAAAAATGTAGAACTCGCCTTGGAACTGTAAAAATGTGCGATATGACGGCTTTTTTTATTTCCAGGATCCGGGGACGGTCTGCATGTCATTAATACACTTTCTGTAAAGCTGTCCTGATAATAGCAGATATCTGTAATCTCTACCCAATCATATCCACTGGCTTCCGTTTCTCCCGGACCGGGAATGTTGATTCTGATAAAATCACCCTTTTGAGGTTCCCGCTGTACCGGATCAGCGTTGGAATCATAAAGTTTAAAGTCTGCAAAAGACTCTCCGCCAAAGCTTTTCCATTGGTTGATAGAGAAGAGTCTTTTTTTTAGTATTTCAAATTTAAGCGAAACCTGATCCTGCTTAAATAGTTTTCTGCTTTCGGTATCGTGAAAACCTCCGGATTTTTGTGAGGGAACTCCTTTGATTTTTTTGGGCTTCATATAATATGTTTTAAACAAAATAATGAAAATAACTCTTATTATTTTGTGAGTATAGTCACATTTAGTTAAATTATTGTTTGGTTTTTAAGTCATCTAAGACTTTTTTATACCATAATTGTTGGACTTAAATTTCTAAATTGTAAGTAAAACCCCATTTATAAGTCATTAAATAGCGAATTATATTTTGAAGAATTATATTTCTTTGGAAATGATCCCATAATCTTAAAGAAAACAATAATCATTTAGTAAATAATTATTTTTACTTGAAATAAATAATATTTAAAAAAAAAGCTCTTATGATGTTTTGTATAACGTGATTTTTATTTATATTTGTGAATCGAAATAATTTTTTTTCATCATTTGTGTTTTTTTAAGGTCTCCATTCTTGGGGACCTTTTTATTTTCGTTGATAGCATAATTGAAAATTTACTATTTATTTGAAAAAATACTTAAAAAGTGAAATATTCTTCAGAACAAACTCCCTAATGGCTTTATATAGGCTAATACTCTGTTTTTATAACAAATTAAGTCTACTTTTCTATTTTCATTTATTATCAGATAAAACCAGCAGCCTTATCAGTTTTAATCAATCTTCAAAAATGATTATTTGATCGTTTTTATAAAATCAGTGGGACGAAACTGCATCATCGATTGAAAGCTTCTGGTATAGGCCTGTATACTCTTATACCCCACTTTATATGCTGTTTCCGATATGGTAAGCTGTCCTGAGCTCAAAAACTCCAGACTTTTAATGATTCGAAGCATTTGCTGGTACTTAGTCAGTGTAAGTCCGGTTTCTTTTTTAAAAATACGTTCAAGGGTACGGGAAGATAATAATGCAGCCTCACTCAGGTCTTCCATGGCTATATCGTTGTGGTAATGATTATGAAGGTATTCAATAACACTGACAAGACGCTTATCTTTTGGAAGACAGATATGGAGCACTAATGAATGTTCTACAAAACGGGGAAGCTCATTGAAAAGTGCTTCCAAAAAGAGGTTTTCACTGTGATCAGCCACCATCTGTTTAGACCACCTTTCTGAGTATTTGATCATTTCCTTTAAAACAGGAGGAACTGAAAAAATATGCACCTGATGATAAAACGGTGTCTTTATATCAACATCTGCAAACATGATCATCAGTTTGATTTTTTCAGAATGTGAATTGGTCTTATGAACAGCATTCGGGGGAATCCATACGGCGTGATTTTGGGGAAGCAGATAAATTCTCTCTTCAATTGTGATGTACTGAAAACCGCTTTCTACATAAACGAGTTGGCCTTTTCTGTGATGGTGCAATACATTGTCGTGAACCCAGTTTTCTTCAAACCATACAAAATAGGGTTTATTCAGTTCATCTATTATAATATTATTAGGATCCATGTCGTTTCAGGTTAAAACTTTGGCAAAATTAAACAAAATTACTACACTAATTTTGTGCAAAAGTTTTTATTATGATGAAGAATGAAGTAAAAAAGAAAGCCTCGTATGTTTTGCTGATCATCAATGTTCTGGTTGTTATTTTGATTTCAAGTAATCTCCGTTCGCCCATTGTTGCGGTAGCACCGGTACTTGGAGAGATCAGAGATGTATTGAAGCTGGATAATTTTCAGGTGAGTCTGCTAACCTCTATTCCACTGTTTATGTTTGCCGTCTGTTCTGTTCTGGTGAGCCGGTTTTCCAACAAATTTGGAATCAGTAAGCTGCTGATGTATTCATTAATTATCTTAAGTTTCGGATTATTTCTTCGCATTACGGGATCTCTCTGGCTCTTATTTTTAGGTTCTGTATTGATGGGATTAGGAATATGTATCGGAAATGTGGTAACTCCGGGATATGTTAAAAATAATTTCCCGAAACAGATCGGGCTGATGACCGGTATTTTCGCTGTATCTATGAATCTTACGGCGGCTTTGGCTTCAGGCTTCAGTGTGAAAATTGGGGAATGGACAGGCTTTGGCTGGCGTGGTTCTCTGGGAATATGGCTGGTAATTGCAGCGTTGGGATTTCTGGTTCTGGCCTTGGAATTTATATTCAATAAAAAGAATTCTGATCAGCCAAAAACAGCGTTGAGCACCTCTGATTTTAATATGTTTAAATCAGCCCAGGCATGGAATATCAGTATTTTTATGGGATTACAGTCCCTATTCTATTATTGTCTGGTAGCCTGGTTACCTTCCTTCCTTGCAGATTTTCATATGCAGGCCGAAAGTTCCGGATGGGTATTCTTTGTTATTCAGATCACCATGATTCCTGTTACATTCTGCTGTCCGATTATTGCCAGTAAAATGAAAGATCAGAGACTGATGATTCTTTTTGTATGTGTGATGATGTTTATAAGTACGATGATGTTCGTCTTTATGAAATCCGAATGGATCTATGTAAATGCAATCATCATAGGAATTGCCAACGGTTTATCTTTCAGTTTGTCTATTCTCTTCTTTTCTGCAAGAACCAAAAGCAGCATCAATGCAGTTAAAATCTCAGGAATGGCACAATCTGTAGGATATCTTATCGCTGCATTCGGACCTCCGTTATTCGGGAAACTCCATGATTGGGATATTTCCTGGAACAGTTCATTTTATTTTTTAAGCACTGCCGTATTACTGATGTTTTATTTCGGAATGAAGGCTGCAAGAAATAAATATGTCGAAGATTAAATGTAATACTTATGTATAAAATGAAAAAGGATAGAACTACTGCTCTATCCTTTTTTTTATTCTATTTAATGCTTTTTTTGGGTTGATCAATGAAACGGAAAATAATTTGATTGTGAGAAAAATAACACAAAGTTCCCCTCTATCTTCTATTCTGGCAGCAGATAACAGGGGAAGAGTGAAAAAAAATTGCATTTGATATTCCATGGATCATTTGAAGAGTTTTGTCTCTGACAAAGGTATTAATCAGTATTTTTTACTGGACAATTGCTAAAGAAACCTTAATCATTCACTTAAAAATTAGATTTTTAAATGTACAGGCTGCGTTTTCTTATAAATCTTATCAAATCGAAAAAAATCTTTTAATAAAATACCTCAGAACAGTATTAATAATTATTAATTAATAGGATTATTTATGTGAAAAAACATTAATAAAAAACAACATAACCACCTGATATTGAATGTTTTTTATATTTTATATATTAAAGTAATTTATTTCACATTGCTTAGAAAAAAAATAAAAAATACCTTCGGAACGTAATCATAAAAAATAAAAATATGAAACTAAAATTAACTACTCTGGTACTGGGGGTACTATTTCTTTCAGCATGTAAGTCTAATGACGATATGGACATGGAAAAACCAGAATCTACTTCTCAAAAGTACCATTCTTTAGGAGCTAAGTTTGTGGATGAAGCCACTTATGCATCTTTTCAAAAAGCAGATGTTAACGCTTTAAGTCTTAAGTTCAAGAACAGGAACTCTGAAAATGCACAAAAGGCTCTTCCAGCTAATTATTCTATTGCAGGCGCACCTATCGGTGACCAAGGGGGTGAAGGGTCATGTGTTGCCTGGGCTACGGCATATGCTGCAGCAAGTTCACTTCAGCATAATTTTAATGGGGTGGCTTTTCCGGATGCAAAAAGAAGTCCGGAATATGTTTTTAATCAAATAAAATTAAGTAATGATTGCCAGGGTTCTTATATTTCTTCTGCACTTAATTTAATTAAGAGTCAAGGTGTTTGCAGTTGGGATGAAATGCCTTATACTGACGCCGGATGTACTACACAACCAAGTTTTCTTCAGACTGCTCTAGCTAAGAACTATAAGTTCACGAACTGGGGGGTAGTAAATAACACAGATCTTAATGGTGTGAAGAATCTTATAAGTATGGACCTTCCTGTAATAATTGCCGTGACAGTTGATAGCAACTTTGACAATATGGGAGGCCTTTTGGGACTTGGTGATTGGATTTGGAAGTCTCATGGCGGAACTGTCCGTGGAGGTCATGCTGTTACTGTAATAGGCTATGATGATAACAAGCAGGCATTTAAAGTTCAGAATTCCTGGGGTACAGGATGGGGTGTAAATGGATATTTTTGGATAGACTACAACTTCTTTAAAAAAACAAAAGCAAATAACGGTGCAGTTAATGAAGCGTATGTAGCGTATGTAGATTAAAACAATACACAAATATTTACCATTTTGCAAACAATAAAAAGGCTTAAATACTTATCTTTCTATAAGGTACAAAATTATTTTGAATCTTTTTTTGTACTAGTTTTGGTCGACCTTCTGCTGCTTATTGCAGAAGGTTTTTACTACAAGAAAATACTGCTCTGGGGATCATTATTTTTAGATCGTTTGAAGAACAGAAATAAAAAACTTTAAAAGTTAACAGTGTGGGTCTGAAGGACTTAAACTGGCCAGTACTGTTATTATTTTATTCTGATTAAAACATGATATAATGTTTTAAAAACAAAAAATACAAAATCAATTAAAGAATCAATTTCTTCTCTCTTTGTTGAACCTTTCAACAGATTAAGCTATCCTTATTTTTTGATCATAGAAAGACAATGAAGAATAGCAAACTAATTATTAAAATTATTTATGATGAAAAAACAACTATTTTTTGCTTTACTACTGCCTGTTATGGGCTTTGGGCAATGGACGGAAAACTTTGATGCCTCGACAGCTTTGCCTGCCGGATGGGCAATAATCAATAACGGAGATCCTAACGGATGGACAGGTACTACTAATGCTACATTTAGCCAATCAGGAACAAATTTATTTGGAATCGCACGAGGCACAACGGCTCATGATGATTATCTGATTACAAAAGCCATTAGCGTAACTTCCGGAGTAAGCGACAGAGTCTCTTTTTATATAAGATCTGCTCTTGGAACTGCTCTGGAAAATTATGAAATCTTACTCTCCACAACTGATCAAACAAAACCTGCTTTTACAACAGTACTTCAATCAACAGAAAAAGCACCAGTTACCTGGACTCAAAAAACTTTTAACCTTTCTGCTTACAACGGGCAGACTGTCTATGTAGCGATTCATGCAACTGATACTAATCAATTGGCACTTCTTGCAGATACCTTTGTAGTAGATGCTGCTCCTGTATTGACTACTTCAGAAGCCATTAAAATAAAGGATGATGCCAAGATATATCCCAATCCTTTTACTGATTATGTTCACATTTCAGATATTGATCATGTGAGTTCTGTTCTGGTTTCTGATGTTTCAGGAAAGACGGTGAAAAATATCAGCAACCCGCAAAAAGAAATTAACCTTTCAGGTTTGCAGCCGGGCAGTTATTTTATTACAGTACGATATAAGAACCAATCTGTAAAAACATTTAAGTCCGTAAAAAAATAGCATTAGGATTAAAAAAAAGATCTTTCTTATAAAATGGAAAGGTATTTTTTATTCACATATTTTTCTACTTTTTTTAATTCTTCAAGATAAGCCTTCATTAATTTGAAGGCTTATTCATTTACAAATCAACAACATACACAATAATTATCATCTGAAATAATCCATAATTCCATTCGTCATTCTGCTCTATTGCGAAAAAGCACAAAAAAAATTTTAATTATTGGGTGATTATTTTAATTTTTTGTGAACTGATATAAAATGGCTTACTCTTATGGTTATTATTTTTTTACATATTAAACACTTTTTAAAGAAAATCATTTTATATTTTATCAAAAAAATATTGATAAATAAAGATTTAATTTAAAACTTACGTGGGAAAACGGTATAATAAAACCTCATAAATCCAAGAAATCTATAAGGCTTTATTAATTGGGTATAATATTGTTTGTACCTGATCTGTTGTATAAAGAAAATCAATCTCTGAACTGATCCAGAACTTCTATGATATTCTGATATACAAAGTCCAGTTCTTCGGATGAAATACAATACGGAGGTACCAGATAAATTACATTTCCCAATGGCCGCATAATAATTCCCCGTTGTAAAAATTCATTGTAAAGCTTTTTTCCTATTTCATTAAAATAAGAAGTGCCATGCCCGGTTTTAAAATCAAAAGCTAAAATTGTCCCGACCTGGCGAACTTTTTCTACATAAGGATGAAAAGCCAATGCTTTTGCAAACTCAGAATGTTGATGAGTGATTCGGTTGATATTCATTTGAGTGTCTTTGGTGAGTAATAATTCCATGCTGGCTAAAGCAGCAGCACAAGCCAAAGGATTTGCCGTAAAAGAGTGTCCGTGAAATAACGTTTTATGACGATCATCAGAAAGGAAAGCATTATAAATCTCATTAGAACAGGTTGTAATTCCCATAGGCATGGTTCCTCCTGTTAATCCTTTGGAAAAACACATAATATCAGGCTGTTCTGTAAGATGGTCTGCTGCAAAAAGCTTCCCTGTTCTTCCAAATCCGGTAAAAACTTCATCCTGAATCATAAGAACTCCCTGCTCTCTGCAGAATTTCATCAGTTCATCGAGATTTTCTGCCTTATACATTAGCATTCCGGCAGCTCCCTGAACCAGAGGTTCGTAGATAAAACATGCTACTTCGTCGGCAAGATCTCTAATTTGTGATTGTAAGCTTTCAATATTTTCAGCATTGGGAGTATCAATGAAAACAACTTCGAAAAGCATGCTTTCAAAAGGTTTTGTCCAGAAACTCTTTCCACTTACAGACATCGCTCCAAAAGTATCCCCGTGATAAGCATTTTTAAAGGCAAGAATCTTGGTTTTCCTTTTGTCCTGGTTATATGCATATTGAATACACATTTTTAAGGCTACTTCTACCGCTGTGGAGCCATTATCAGAATAAAAAACTTTTCCCTGGTTTTTAGGAAGAAGTTGTAATAAGTTCTCTGAAAGCTGTACCGCAGGTTCATGGGTAAATCCGGCGAAAATTACCTGCTCCAATGTGTTGAGCTGTTCAAAAACCCGCTGGGCAATATGAGGATGAGAATGCCCGTGTAATGTAACCCACCATGAAGAAACAACGTCCATATATTTATTCCCTTCGTGGTCATAAAGGTAAATTCCTTTTCCTTTTACAACAGGTATTGTGTCATCCGCAGTTTTCATCTGGGTATAAGGATGCCAGTTGACTGCTTTATCTCTTTGCTGGAGGCTGGGTTGTTTTGTTATTGTGTTCATGTTTCGTTGTAAAATGTATTCATGATGATGTAAGAGCGGATACTTGAGGTTTAATGCCGAGTGCACAAGGTTATTCTTCCTATATCGTATCTATTCTTTTGTAAAACCATTTCATTCAGCAATAGTTTAGCTGAATGTAGTCTTCATGTTTATAAAATTCTTGAGTTAAATACAGGTATTTATTTCAAAATATGGGTTACCCAAAATAAAATAAACAGGAGAATGCTCAGAATCCAGCTCATAACATATCATTTATAATTCAAAATTGTTTAACAGCAGGTTTCCTTTTTCATCATTGGTTTTAACCCAAGGTTCTGCAGCATTTGCATATCTTCGGAAACTCCCGGATTAGGAGTTACCAGCAACGTTTCCCTTTCCCCTGTAAAAATAGAGTTGGCTCCGGCCATAAAACACCATGCCTGTTCTGTTTCTGTCATTTCAATACGTCCTGCACTTAATCTTACCATAGAAGAAGGCATCACAATTCTTGCTGTCGCAATCATTCTTACCATCTCCCAGGTATCTACTTTCTCATTATTTTCCAATGGAGTTCCTTCTACCCTCGCCAGTGCATTGATAGGTACAGATTCCGGATGTTTAGGCATTGTTGCCAATGTCAACAGCATTGAGATTCTGTCTCTATGTGTTTCCCCAAGCCCAATGATTCCTCCGGAACAGACTGTAATTCCCGCTTTTCGGACGTTATTGATCGTATTAATTCTGTTATCAAATGTTCTGGTGGAAATAATTTCCTCATAATACTGCTCAGAAGTGTCAAGATTATGGTTGTAAGCGTATAATCCTGCTTCCTGAAGCCTTAGAGCCTGCTCTTCAGTAAGCATTCCCAGAGTACAGCAGACTTCAAGCCCAAGTTCATTCACCCCTTTTACCATATCAATAACTCTGTCAAAATCACGGTTATTTCGTACCTCGCGCCATGCTGCAGCCATACAGAATCTTGAAGATCCGGAATCTTTTGCCTTTTGAGCATGGGCAATTACAGTTTCCGTAGGAAGTAAAGCCTGTACTTTGATATTGGTATGATATCGTGCAGCCTGTCCGCAATATGAACAGTCTTCCGGACAGCCGCCGGTTTTGATGGATAATAAAGTAGAAATCTGAACTTCGGAAGGATCATGCCATTCACGATGCACAGTAGCCGCTTTATAGATAAGTTCCATGAGAGGTAAATGATAAATTTCTTCAATTTCCTCTTTGGTCCAGTTATTTCTGATTGTTGTTTTTTGATCCATTATCATAATTTTGTTATTGTTACTTGTTTTGTTGCTGCTTTAATATGTTCTTTATCCGGACTTGCAATCTCCGGAATTTTGATAATTTTTGTTTCTTTTCCTATAAAATTGAGAATTACCCGCTCTGTATCAGCTGGAAATTCACCATTAAGAATCAGGTACTCCAGTTTAATTTCTCTTTGTTGTAATGCCATCACCGAGAGTAAAGTATGGTTAATACACCCCAGATAGTTCCTGACCACAAGCCCCGCAGGAAGATTCAATCTTTGTATCAGATCGATCATAAAAACATCGTCTGACATCGGAACCATAAGACCTCCGGCTCCTTCTACGATCATAGAATTTTCCGTTTCCGGCAAATGAAAATCATTGAGATTGATCTTTTTATTTTCCTCCCGTGCTGACTGATGGGGTGATGCGGCTAATCGTAAACGATAGGTTTCAGGGTGGCAAATTGTGCCGTCAGTCCATGCTGCAATTTTATGGCTGTCTGTATAATGCAGATCGCCGGATTGTACCGGTTTCCAATATTCTGTTTTAAAATACTGAACAAGTACAGCTGAGCAGACTGTTTTTCCTATTTCGGTTCCTATTCCTGTTATAAATAATTTCATGAGATATGAGGTTCGTTTTTCGCGTTTTGAAAGTGTTTACATTTTAAATTCCAGAGAAGCTGTCTTGATTTGATTTAAATAAATTCTTTAATAATCCCGGTAAGGTTTGAAATTTCCTCTTCTGTATTAAAACTGTGAAGGCATATCCGCAGTCTCTCACTTCCGGCCTGTACGGTTGGGCTGTATATTGCATAGGTTAAAAATCCATATTCATCTAAAGCATCCTGTAAAGCTTTCAACTTTTGATTATCCGGAATGACAATGGCCTGAATAGGACTTATTTCTGATGAAGGAGACCACAGATTCCGGCTTCTGAATATTTTAATATTTTCCTGAAGCTTTTCTGCTGATTCAGGGCTGCATTCTAAAAACTCATATCCTGTTTTTATGCTCAGCCATTGAATATCCTGTGCAGAAGTTGTATAAATGAAAGGTGTTGCAAAATTGACGAGGTAAGATTTCATCGTTTCATTACACAATATAGCTGCACCATGCGCTCCCAAAGCTTTACCGTAAGTAACTACCACAGCGGCCACTCTATCCTGCAAATCATACTTCCCAATCAATCCATATCCGAAAACCCCGAAAGCATGAGCTTCATCAACAATCAATGAAGCATTATACTTTTGCGCAACCGCTGCAATTTCCTGAACGGGTGCAAAATCTCCTTCCATTGAATAAAGGCTTTCTATTGCGATGTAACAGTGTCCTTCTTGTCTTTTTAAAATATTTTCAAGATCTTCAGCATCGTTGTGTTTAAATTTTAACTTCTTTGCATTCGACAATTTACAGGCATCATGTACGGAACGATGAATCTGTTCATCTACAATAATGATATCATGACGGCTGGGAAGCGTTGAAAACAAAGCCAGATTTGCATTGTATCCGGATGGGAAAAGCAATGCTGCCGGGAACTGATGCTTTTGAGCAATAAAACGTTCAGTCTCTGTGGCGAGACAGGTATTACCACTGATCAGCCTTGAGCCCGTACTCCCTGAAAGTAATTCCGGATTTTGAGTCACCTTTTCCAGTAGAATGTTTTGAAACTTTTCATTTTTTGCAAACCCCAAATAATCATTGGAATAAAAATCAATTCCTTCGCCACGCAGCTTTAATGTTCTTAGTGTTCCTTCCTCTTTTCTTTTATCAAGTGCTTCCTGGAAACGTTGAAAATTAAGCATAGTTAAGCTGGGCTACATCTTCCGTTACAGCATTGATCCACGCTTCATGGAGTTCTTTTTCAATGGTAAGGACATGTTCTGCATGCTGTTTCCAATCAGCGGAAAACTCATTCAACTGATTAATCATTTCTTCAAGATGTCCTTCCTCTTCAAGAATAATAGATTTCACCATGATTCTGGATGATGTTTCGGTAAGCACTTGTTGGTAAACAGGATATAGTGCATCAGCACGTACCTCAATTGCATAGGTTACAAAAAGATAAGCTGCATATTTCAGGTCTTCTTTATTTAGATTGAAAGCTTCCTGCAGGTAACGGCAGGCTTTGATATCCAGTGCATGAAGATACTGGCGGGTAGCCACTGGAGCCAGAAGTTCCGGATTTTCATAAGTCTTGCATAATTCAGGATCTATTTTCCCGATCTGTTTTTTAAGATAATAGGCATGACGGTGCTCTTCAGCAGCATGTTTCAGTTGAATCTGGGAAACGAGTACCGGATGCTCACACTTTGAAATCTTTCTTGCACCGGCGTTTTCCATAAAAGAAAGAGTATTCAGCCATTTGGCATGGGTACTTCCTTCCTGCACAATTTTTTGTAACAGATGATGAAATTCCATAGATTTTTATTTTGATGTCAAAAGTAGTATATTGCCGGATGGTTACATGGTGCCAGTTTTGATATTATGGATAGTCCGGTTAAGATTCCCTACGATAGTTTTATAAAAATAGATAGAAAATCAGAGACTTCTATCTATTTACAGATCGCAAATCAGTTGATTAATGCCATTCAAAGAGGATTTTTACCTTTTGGAACCAAACTTCCCGGTACCAGAACTTTCAGTGAGATGCTGGAAATCCACAGAAATACTGCTGTAGCCGTTTATGATGAGCTTTCAGCACAGGGCTGGACGGAGAGTTTTCCAAATAAAGGAACTTTCGTCATTGGAAAAGATCAGGAGAAGCCTTTACAAGTAAACCATTTTGAACGGAATAACCTTCAAAACTATCCGAAAACAACCGGATTTTCTTTCAAAACATCCAATATTCTGGATAATCCTTTTGAACATTCAAATTGCGAGTATGTTTTTAATGATGGCGTTCCCGATATCCGTCTTACTCAGATTGGCCAGCATTCCCGGTTCTATAGCTCTATTCTTAAACGTAAATCCAATCAGAAAGCATTGGGACATTATAATCAGGACGGAAGTGAATTTTTTAAAGAACATTTGTCACAATATCTTAATTTGTCCCGCGGCTTACCTATTTCAAAAAATAATCTTCTGATCACCAGAAGTACGGAAATGAGTATTTATATAGTTTCCGAAATTTTACTTTCAGCTGGAGATACTGTATTAGTAGGATCTTTAAGTTATTTTTCCGTCAACATGATCTTTATGAAAGCCGGAGTCAATATTGTTTCCATTCCTATAGATGAAGATGGAATTATTGTAGAAAGTGTACGCGAAGCCTGTAAAAAACAGAAAATCCGTATGCTTTATCTCACTCCTCACCATCATTACCCAACCACAGTTGCATTGAGTGCACAGAGAAGGCTTGAACTCCTGGAACTGGCCCATGAATACGGATTTATCATTCTGGAAGATGATTATGATTATGAATTCCACTATGATAAAAGTCCTATTCTTCCCCTCGCAAGTGCAGATACTCATGGAATGGTAATCTATATTGGTTCTTTCGGGAAATCATTGGCTCCGGGTTTTCGTACCGGATTTATTGTAGCACCGGAAAACCTGATGACAGAAATGCGGAAGTATCTGGGAATTATTGACCGCCAGGGAGATATTCTTATGGAAAGAGCACTCGGAGAAATGATTGAAGAAGGAGAAATAAACCGATATCTTAAAAAATCGTTGAAAGTCTACCAGGAAAGAAGAGATTATTTCACTTATTTGCTTACAGAAAGTCTGGATGATCTTATTACTTTTCAAAACCCTTCCGGAGGTCTGGCTGTCTGGCTGGAATGGAATATTCCGTTGAATCTGATGCAGTTCAGCCGTAACTGTGCCAAGGATAACCTTTTCATTCCCAAAACACTGCTTTATCAAAATAAGGGGCTAACTGCCATGCGTTTGGGATTCGGAGATTTAAATTCCAATGAAATGGAAAAAAGTGTAGAAATTTTTGCAAAAAACGCAAAATTGCCTGGCTAGGTTCTCATTTTGGGGATTTTTAATCAGGGTATTTTGATGATTTTCCTGCCTTTTAATCATTTTTTTATATTATATTTTTGTTAATTCTAAAAAAATATCTGCTCTTTTTTGTCTCATTTTGAGACTGGAACAAAATGGGTTTTAAAGCCAAAACAACCCCGAAAAGACTTCCTTATTCAGGGAGTAATTTCCTCCCGATTCACATTCATTTGAAATATGTGACAAAAATCATTTTGATTTTTTCCCCAATTATATTCTATATTTACTCCATTATTTTTAATTGTTCTAAATAAATGAAACGACAATATGTACTTTCAGCCATCCTATTGGCTGCCTTTTCTGCACATACTTCTGCGCAAAGCAAGCAGGACAGTATTACCACAAAAGATATCAATGAAGTGGTACTGGTATCTTCACGTTCTCCAAAACAGATAAGTGATATTCCGGGAACGGTATGGATCATTGGAGAAAAAGAACTTCAGACACAAATAAGAGGGGGAGCCGGATTGAAAGAAGTATTGGGAAATATGATTCCCGGATTTGATTTCGGAAATCAGGGAAGAACCAATTATGCTCAAAATATGAGAGGCAGAAATGTTCTGGTAATGCTTAATGGTGTTTCGCTGAACAGTACAAGGGCCGCAAGCAGACAATTTGATGCTATTGATCCTTTTAATATCGAAAGAATTGAGGTGTTATCCGGTGCTTCTGCCATCTACGGTGGAGATTCAACAGGAGGAATTATCAATATCATCACCAAAAGACCCACATCAAACAAACTGGCATTTGAAACATCCGTAGGCCTTAAAACAGGATTTCATAAAGATGATCTTGATAAAAGAATTGCACAGTCCATTGAAGGAGGTAATGATAAAGTAAAGTTCCGATTAGGAGCTGCTTTCACTCAAAATGAGGGTGCTTTTGATGCTCATGGAGATCAGATCATCACGGATGTAAAACAAGCGGATTTTCAATATAACAGATCCATAGACCTTTTAGGAGGTGTAAGTGTTAAGCTTGCTCCTAACCAGGATTTAAATGTAGACCTTCAGTACTATAACTCAAAAGTCAGAAATAAAAAATGGCTTTCTTTTGGACCTGGATTTACTGGATTTACCACAAAGAACCCCGACCTGATCAATGTTCTGGGAGGTGCAGATTCAGATGTAGTTCCCCGCACGGAACGTTTCATGGCGAATGTTCAGTATAATCTTCGGAATATTTTAGGAGGTCATAATTTACTCCTTCAGGCTTACGGAAGACGTGAAGAAGTAGATTTCGGAGCTTCTTTTGCTGAAATTCCAAAACCGCCGGCAGGTGTTACCCTTCCAGTTTTCTTATCTTCAGGAAGAGGAAATACAGATGTTTATGGTGCCAAAGCGGTGATGTCAAAACAATGGAATGCATTTAATTTCACTTATGGAGCAGACATAGATTTTGAAAATTTCAAAGGAGATCAGGCTATTTTTAATCCTAAAATAAGCAGTGAATCCGGAGGGCTTGTCAATAAAACAGATGCTTTTGTAGGAAGATATCCTGATACTAAAATATTTACACTTGCCGGCTTCATTCAGGCAGACTGGAACATTACGAAACAACTTACTCTTTCCGGAGGTGTAAGACAACAGTTTATCAATGTAAAGCTGGATGATTTCGTAGGATTTAAAGAGCAGGTTTATATGCATTTCGGATATGGAAATTCTGCGGATGCCGTTAAAGGAGGGAAAAACAATTATGAAGTAACCCTGCTGAATGCAAGTTTATTGTACAAAGTAACTCCGGTATGGCAGACGTGGTTCAGCTTCTCACAAGGGTTTGCAGTTCCTGATGCAGCGAAATCTTATGGTTTCGGAAAGTATTCATTGGCCAATAACCGCTGGAATCTTTTAAACAGCATGAACATCGCAGAACAACCGTTAAGCGGAATCAAAACAGATCAGATAGAACTTGGATTCAGACATAATAAAGGCTCGGCAGGATTGTATGCACAGGGATCATTTTTCTATGCACTTTCCAGCAAAACCTTAAAAATTGACAATGCAGCTTTTACCGTTTCATTACTTGACCAGAAACTTAGAAACTATGGTTTTGAAGGGGCTTTGGGCTATCGTTTTGCACAAGGACTTGAATTGGGTGGAAATGTATTATTAATGCAGTCTGAAACGGAAACTGTAGATAAAGGCTGGCAGAATCAGTCGGTGTATACCACAAACCCATCCAAATTTATGGTTTTCACGGGCTGGAATGCTAAGAAATTTTCACTGAGACTGCAAATGCAGAATTCTATGAATTATACGGATCTGGCAGATATGAAAATTACGGGCTATACCCTATTCGATTTTGTAGGAGACATAAAATTAAACAAAGGAACCATCAATTTCGGCGTTCAGAATATTTTTAATAAGCAATATACAACGATCTGGGGACAGCGTTCCGTATTTTTCTATGGAGCACCTCAGAAAGCATTTGCTTATCAGGGTCGCGGAACAACATTTTCTGTAGGCTACACGATTACCTATTAATTGTAAGATTAGCAGAGACATTTTCCATTAATCTTTAATCCAGAATTTACTTATCGGAAAGTAAAAAGAACACAAACTCAACATATATATGAACACAGCTATTACCGGGCAGATTGTCGCGGAAAAGGAGACTTTTTTCCCAAATCTGGAGAATTTATTCTGTGATATAAACATTCACGAATATCAGAATGCAATGTACAGAACGCAGCAGAGTGTCATTGCGTTTTTAGAGGACACCCATCAGCCTTTCAGCGGAATTTCCCCTAAAGACCTGAGAAAACAGTTTGAATCCATAGATCTTAATGCTCCTCCTATAAGCTATGAAGAACTTTTTGAAGAAGTAAACGATCTGTATACCCAACATGCTATCGCTTTCCATCATCCCAGATATGTAGCCCACCTCAATTGTCCGGTTGTAATACCAGCCGTTGCAGCAGAAGCTATGATAAGTTCTATCAATTCTTCCCTGGATACCTGGGATCAGAGTGCGGGTGGTACTTTAATGGAACAAAAGCTTATTGAATGGACCTGCAGGGAAATAGGATTTGATCAGTCATCAGACGGGATCTTTACCAGCGGAGGTTCTCAAAGCAATCTGATGGGAATGCTTTTAGCCAGAGATCATTTTTCGATTAAATTTTTGAACCATAACATTAAGAAAGACGGATTACCCAAAGAAGCACACCGTTTCAGGATCTTTGTTTCAGAAGCAGCGCACTTCAGTATCCAGAAAAGTGCATCTATGCTGGGACTTGGCGAGCAGGCAGTAATCAAGATCAAAACGGACAGATCTTTCAGAATGAACAGTGTATTACTGGAAGATGCTGTAAGAAAGGAAATTGAAAACGGAAATATTCCGATTGCTGTTGTAGCCACTGCAGGAACCACAGATTTTGGAAATGTAGATCCGCTGATCAATATTTCAGGAATTGCTAAGAAATATAACCTTTGGTTCCATGTGGATGCCGCTTATGGATGTGCATTGCTTTTAACGGAAAAATACCGTTATCTGATTAATGGCATTGAAGAGGCTGATTCTGTAACCGTAGATTATCACAAAGCCTTTTTCCAGCCGGTAAGCAGCAGCGGATTTCTGGTGAAAGATAAAAACTACTTCAGACTTATCACACATTATGCAGATTATTTAAATCCTAAAGATCATGATGAAGATGAAATTCCGAACCAGGTTAATAAATCCATACAAACCACAAGACGTTTCGATGCACTGAAACTCTGGTTCACTCTAAGAATCATTGGTAAAAAGGGACTGGGGAGTTATATCGACAGAATTATCATGACAGCACGTGAGGCCGTAGAAGCTTTAGAAAATGATCCGCATTTCGAACTGTTGAACACCTCAGATATTTCAGCGCTGGTATTCCGCTATTCGGCCGACCCTTTTAAAACATTTGACCTGAACAGAATCAACACTTACATCAAATCACAACTCTATAAACAAGGAAATGCCCTTACAGCCGGCACCAAAGTAAACGGACAATTCTACCTGAAGTTTACAATCCTTAACCCTTTAACTACAATCGAAGACATTACATCTATCCTTAACACCATAAAAAAATACGGAAATGAATACATTGAAGTCAACTAATATCCCGGAATATGCAGAAAAGATAAACTATACATCGCTTATCAACTGCTACATGAAAGAATTTACAAACTGGAGCCGCTATCTTGGAATCCCTAAATACGATGAAGGTATTGCAGCCCATTTACAGAAAACACCAACAGATCTTCACATCAGAATAGATTTTTCTTCTATAGGATGCGATGTATATGTTCCTGTTACTTATTTTTCTGAAAGCGGAAGACATCTTTTCGGATTCCCGGTACTGATGAGAGTATTGGCAACCGACGAGGTTTCAGAGCTTGATGTTTACGGATTCATGACCCTTACTGCAGAATATGCAAAAGGCATTTATCCTGGCATTGAAGCATCTACCGTCTTGGAAAGACTAAAAAACAGTATTGAGAATCTTGCTGAATATTTATACCATACCGTACATACTAAAAAACCGATTAATGATCTGGAATTGTCTTTTATTGAAGCGGAGCAATCTCTTATTTTAGGACATATCCTTCACCCGGTTCCAAAGTCAAAACAAGGATTCACAGGTGAAGACCTGCTGAAATATTCTCCGGAAACATCGGGAAGATTCCAACTGTTTTATTTTCTGGTAAATCCTGAAAATATGATCGAAAAAAATGCAGACGGAGAACTCGTGAGCAAGGAATTAGGAGAAAAAATCTACCCGCTTTTAAATCCTGAACACAAAAAACTATGGGACAATCATCCTGAATACCATATTCTTCCGATGCATCCATGGGAAGCAGATTACCTGCTAAGCCAGGAAAACGTGCAAATTATGCAGGAGCAGGGAATTCTTTTTGCTTTAGGGCATTACGGAGAATACTTCACTCCTACTTCATCGGTAAGAACGGTATACAGTGAAGATAATAAATGGATGTTCAAATTTTCTCTGCATGTGAAAATTACAAACTCTGAAAGAATCAACCTTTATCCTGAACTTCACCGTGGTCACGATATCAGCCAGCTTTTGAAAACTGACTGGGGTAAAAACCTTCAGAAAGATTTTCCTGAGATAGACTTCATGGTAGATCCGGCTTTTATGGCGGTAACTTTTAACGGAAAAGTGATCAATGGGTTTAACATCAGTATCAGGAGAAATCCGTTTCAGGGAGAGAATAAAAATAAAAATGTGACTCTTTTAGCAGCTTTATGCCAGGACGAAATTCTTGGAAAGCCTTCAAGACTTCAGAATATCATTACCAACACTGCTGAAAAACTGTCCCAGCCTGTAGAAAAGATTGCTATCGAATGGTTCAAACAATATCTTCACCTTTGTGTGCGTCCTATTGTAAGAATTCTGAATACGTACGGACTGGCTTGTGAATTTCACCAGCAGAATGTAATGATTGAACTTGATAAGAAAGGCTTTCCTGCGAAAATCTATTTTAGAGACAATCAGGGATTCTTTTTCAGAGAAGGCAGAAAAGAAATGGTATCCGCTGCCCTTCCTGGAATTGCAGATGAAAGCCAGTCTATCATTGATGAAGAATCGTTAGCACCGAAATACACATATTATCTGGTAACCAATAATATTTTAGGAGTAGTGAATGCTTTAGGATGCAATAAACTGGCTGATGAGAAAAAACTGATCAATCTTGTTTACAAAGCCTTCAAAGAACTTGAAAATGAAGATGAAACTGGATTGGTAGACTATATTGTAAATAAAAGAAACTGGTATACCAAAGGAAACCTGATCACAAGTTTGCAGAATATCAATGAAGCAGATGAATCACTTGAATATCCTGCAGTTTTCCTTGATACAGCCAACCCTCTTACAAAGTATTTCTACAGCCACAAGCTTATTAAACCCGAAAGTACAGAAACAGTATATTCACGTCATTTTGAAGATGAAAATATCACGATCAGTATCAGGCCTTTTGATATCAACAATGATTTTGAAATGATTCATGAATGGTTCAATATGGAACATGCGAAGCCTTACTGGAAAATGGACGGCCCGAAAAGAGACCTTGAGCTTTGGTTCAGAACCATCCTTCCAAGTGATGAGCAGCACAGTTTCATTGGGGAAGTGAACGGAATTCCGCAGTTCAGTTTCGAACCTTATTGGCCGATGAGAGATATTGTAGGAGCTTATTACGATTCTCTTCCTTCAGATTATGGAACCCATTTCTTTGTAGCGGAAACTCAAAAAGATAAAAAGTACTCTTTCCAGTCATTCCAGGTGGCGTTAGACTATATTTTCTCACTTCCTGAAGTTGGGAAATGTATTGGTGAAGCTTCCGTAGAAGCAGTTCCAACTGACAGACTGATTACCAGACTCGGCTATACAAGAGAAGGAGTAATCACAATGCCGCATAAAACGGCTTACCTTACTTTCTGTACCCGCGAAAACTATTGGGAAAAATGTCCGGAAAGCAGACTGGAGGCAAATAACGCTTAAAGTAAGCCTAGGAGTAAAATCAGATAGCTTTTATCTCTCGCAGATTGAGGAAGTAGAGCAGATATTTATGTAGACAATAGTTTTACAAATCTGCAGGATCTGCTTAGTCTGCGAGAATTAAATACTCAAGGCTTCCACTCCATCTGGCTTGAATTGACACATTTTTAACATTAATTTATAAAATATAACACATTGAAAAACAATAAAATATACGATATCATCGGAATCGGAATCGGTCCTTTTAATCTTGGACTTGCCGCTCTTCTTGAGCCTGTAGAAAGTATTTCTGCTCTTTTTCTTGATCAGGCAGACGGTTTCGACTGGCATCCGGGGCTCATGCTGGATAATGCAACATTACAGGTTCCTTTCATGGCTGATCTTGTGACAATGGCTGATCCGAAAAGTAAATACAGCTTTCTGAACTTCTTAAAAGAAACAGACCGTTTGTATAAATTTTACATTCGGGAAGATTTCTTTATTTTAAGAAAAGAATATAACCTGTATTGCCAGTGGGCTGCCGATCAGCTGCAGAGCTGCTTATTTGGTAAAAAGGTAGAAAATATCATTTTTAACGAAACGGAAAAGGTCTTTATTATTGATGTTCTGGACCTAAAGAACAATGATGTTATTCAGTTTCATGCTAAAAAGATTGTATTAGGTACGGGAACACAACCTAATCTGCCGGCATTTATGGAAAATAAGAACTTCCCGAATGTAATCCACACTTCAGAATATCTTAACAACAAAGAGAATATTCTGAAGGCCAGCTCAGTTTCAATCATTGGCTCAGGGCAAAGTGCCGCAGAAATATTCCAGGATCTTCTTCCGGAAACTGAAGACGGACCTTTTACAAGCTGGTTTACGAGACCTGATCGTTTTTTCCCTAT
This sequence comes from Chryseobacterium sp. Tr-659, assembly GCF_011752975.1. Lineage (GTDB taxonomy): Bacteria > Bacteroidota > Bacteroidia > Flavobacteriales > Weeksellaceae > Chryseobacterium. Next base: position 659,935 of record NZ_VWWP01000002.1, read on the forward strand.
GGAATATTCAAAATTAACCCTTGAACTGACTTCCCCGGAATATGTAGATCATTTTTATAATATGCCCAATTCACAACGTAAAGCAATCCTGGCCAAACAGCCGCCACTTTACAAAGGAATTAATTTTGATCTGATTAATGATATTTTTGATACATTATACGGAATGAGCGTAGGAAATACTCCTTTGAATGTTTCTTTAAGGCCAAGCTGTCAGTTAGATAGCATTACTCCTGAAGGTAATTCATATGCCATGAATTTTACCCATGTACAGGACAATGCTGCCTTCACTCATATTTCAGATTATATCATTCTGGCAACGGGATACAAATACAAAGAACCTAAATTCCTGAAAGGTATTGAAAACCTGGTTCAAAGAACGGAAGAGGGATTATTTGATGTAAGCCGTTATTATACCATAGATCAGGCCCAAAATATTTTTGTACAGAATGCTGAACTTCATACTCACGGTTTTGTAACACCGGATCTTGGAATGGGCGCTTACAGAAATACACTGATTATTAATGCAATTGCCGGGAAAGAAATCTATAAAGCTGAAAAAAGAATTGCTTTCCAGGAGTTTAATACCCAAAAAACATGGACCGCAAAACATTCATCTTAGAAGGTGATGTGAAAAAGGTCATGTGGGAAACTTCATGGCCTGCCGTTGCGGCAATTGTCCTCTACGGAATCAATAACTTTCTGGATGCTATTTTTGTTGGCTATCTTATCAACACTCAGGCCTTAGCGGCAGTGGGAATGGCTTATCCCCTTTCTCAGATCGTATTAGGACTCGGAAGACTGGCCGGAACCGGTGCCGGTGCTGCCGTAAGTATATGGATCGGGGAAAATAATAAAGATAAACTGTACCAATTATTCGGGAGCTTTAATGTTCTTTGTGTCTTGTTTTCGGTATTATGTGCTGTTCCCGCTTACATATATGCTCATGAATTAATGGCCATGATGGGGGCCAGGGGAAATTTGCAGACTATTGCCGTAGAATATTTCAGGGTTACACTCATCGGAACTATATTCTGGATTTACGGACTGGCTTTAAATATGCTGGTAAGAGCAGAGGGAAAAATGAAAACGGCAGCGGTCATGATTACTGTAGGACTAATCATCGATATTATCCTGAAGCCTGTTTTTATCTCTGTATTCGGCTGGGGTGTTGCAGGAGCAGCCTGGGCAACCAACTGCGGAATGCTGATCTATTCCCTGCTGGGATTTTATTATTATGCTAAAGGAAAAAGTTCATTTAAAACCAATTGGAAATCTTTCTCCTATGATGCAGCTATTGGTAAAAGGATTTTAAAACTAGGCCTTCCGGAAATGATTTTATCCGTAATGGGAGTTATTCAGAGCATTATTATTTTTAATGCGATTGCAGCTTATGGAACGGAAAAAGATATTTCATTCTTTACGGTACTGAACAGGTTTTTCCTGTTTCTGCTTACCCCTTTATTCGGATTGATGAGAGGGCTGCAGCCTGTGGTAGGAATTAATTTTGGAGCGGGACAGTTCAACAGAGCCGGAAAGTTTCTGAGAACGTATATTCTGGCCGGCGTTGCAATACTTTCTCCATTTTTTCTTGTAGCATTGGTATTTCCGGAACAGCTGATTGGTCTGATGTTACCCGGATATTCAGCAGAAAATCATCAGATTATTGATTTCAGATTGTTTTTTTCTGTATTGCCTTTGCTTCCGGTTACCGTGTTGGCACTTTCCTATTATCCGGCAGTTAACCAAAGTAAAAAAGCCAGTTTTCTGGTTTTCCTCCGCCAGGTTATTCTTTATATTCCTCTCATGCTCATTCTTCCTCACTATTTCGGGGTAAAAAGCATTTATTGGGGGAGCGCACTGATTGAGCTCGTGGTAGGAATTGTGACTTTGTTTTTGCTTAAAAAGTATAAAATGAAGATGAATGAAGTTAAAATTTAGTTAGATTTAATTTTTTATTAAACAGCCTGGTATCGATTTGTATCAGGCTGTTTTTATATGACAGAAGTTCAGGCTTTAACAGAAGTCCAACCTATTGTATTGAAACATACTCCGAGAAACAGCGACATATGATATGAATGAAAATTTTAAAACTAATTACTATGTCAAAATCAAAAATAACATGGGCATCAAAAAGACTGATAGTGCTTCCGTTAGTATTGTTTGCCATCGGGACCTATGCCCAGGATCAGGCTAAAACGCTGGACAGCCTTTTTACAGCTTTGCACAATCAGAAAAAGTTTAACGGAAATGTATTAGTTGCCGAAAAAGGAAAGCCTATTTTTGAAAAAAGTTATGGCCTTGCAGATGAAAAAACGGGACGCAGACTTGATCCCCAGAGTACCTTTGAACTGGCTTCGGTATCCAAACAGTTTACAGCGATGGGAATTGTTCTTTTGGAGAAAGCAGGAAAGCTTAATTATGATGACAAAGTTTCAAAATATATTCCTGAGCTTGCTTTTTATGATAAGATTACAGTCAGAAACCTTCTAAATCATACCAGCGGACTTCCCGATTATATGGAACTTTTTGATAAGAAATGGGATAAAAGTAAATTCGCAACCAATGACGATATCATTAAAGAATTCGCAAAATATAAACCTTCTCTGGAGTTTGAACCCAACCAGCAATTCGAATACAGCAATACAGGCTATGTTTTTTTAGCAAGCATTATTGAAAGGGTTTCCAGAAAGTCATTTGGAGAATTTTTAAATCAGAATATTTTTAAACCTCTGGATATGAAGCATACATTGGTATACAGAAGCCGTTACCAACCGCAAACGATTTCCAATTATGCATTAGGATATGAGCTGGATAATTCCGGTAACAAAGTTCTTTTAGACAGCCATGGAAAAGAATATTTCACATATTACCTGGATGGAATTGTTGGTGATGGAATGGTGAACTCCACACTTGAAGATCTTCTTAAATGGGACCGCGCATTATATACCGACAAACTGGTGAATGAAAAGGATAAGAAACTGATCTTTAATGATGTTATTACAACGAATGGAAAAGAAACGAATTACGGCTTCGGATGGCTTGTTAAAAATAAAACAAAATATGGAAAAATTGTGAACCATTCAGGCGGCTGGGCAGGTTACTCCACTTTTATAGAACGACACCTGGATAATGATAAAACATTTATTTTACTGCAAAATAACTGGACACCTATAACTAAAATTCCGGCTGATGATGTCCGAAAAATTCTTTATCATGAGAAACTGATGACTGAAAATCTAAAGAAGACCAATCTTACAGCTAATCAGCTCCAGACTTATAACGGAACTTATTCTTCCTCCGATTTTCCAATGAAGATTAAAATATTTGAAAAGGAAGGCTCTCTTTACGGGCAAGCCTTGGCGGAAGGACAAAATGCATTTGAATTAACTCCTTATGAAAATCATATTTTCAAATTTGACGGAGCAGATATAAGAATGCAGTTTTTTCCCGAAAAACAGACTATGGAATTTAAGCAGGGAAATATGCAAAAATTTATATTTTCAAAGGAATAAACCGGATGTATATGAAAAAGACCTCAAACAAAATGAGGTCTTTTTTATTCTAAAATTATTGCTTTTATTGCCTAAAGAATCTGTCAAATAATACCAGTTGTTCGGATAAAGATCTGCTCCAGTATTCAGGAGTGTGCCCGCCTAAAGATTCTGTGTATAAATGCTGGATTTTTGCTTCTGTAAGTTTTTTGTGAAAATTCCGGTTCATGCCGATCATTTGGGTATCTTCAGTACCACAATCAAAAATATATTGCTGCCCCGCTCCTTCCATTTGTTTTATTTTACTGTCCGTAAAGTAATTGGGATTTAAGGATTCCAGCGGTCCAAGTACTTTATAGAGCATATATTTCTGATACCCTTCTCCGAATGAACTGAAATCTAAAGCACCGCAAGAGCTTCCCACAATTCCAAAGGTTTTATTATAGGTAACCCCGATATTTGTTGCTCCATATCCACCCATGCTCCATCCCATAATCCCACGAAATTTCTTCTCTGGTTTCACAGGGTAATTTTTATCAATAAATTCAACCAGCTCTTTTCCGATAAAGGTTTGGTATTGTGAATCTTTAACAATGGGACTATCTACATACCATGAACTGTAATTTCCGTCCGGAAGTATATAAATCACCTTATACTCCTGTGCTTTCTTCACCAGATCAGGAATATCTTCTTTAATGATCCGGTCAGGGTTTCCGCTGAATCCATGCAGGATGTAAACTGATGGATAAGTGGTATTGGGCTGAAGATTAGGAGTTATGATAATGGTTTTGATCTTTTTATTCATTTTCGGACTAAAGATTTCCTGATGAATGATTTTTTGTGCTGAAACCTGTACAAATACTGTAAGGACAAACACCATACTGATTAACTTCTGCATACTGTAAAATTTTAATTAATGAATATAGATCATAGTCTATCTTAAAATTACAAAGTCTTGTTTTAAAACGGTCTATATTCAAGGTTTTTAATGATAAATTCAATGATCTTATCGCATGACAAAATTGCGATTGGAAAATGAAAAATTCTTCAACAAATGTTGAAGAATTTTAATTTTTTTTTCTTTTTATTGCAGCTAAAAAATGTCTTTCATGAATGTCTCTGTACAAATGTATCAGCTTAAATCTTTTTTAATACGGCTAAGCTGCGTAGGTGTAATTCCTAAGTAGGAGGCAATCTGGTTTTGCTTCAAACGATTATATAATGATAGATTTTCCAGCAACAGTAAATAACGCTGTTTAGCCGTTTCATACTTCAGGGAAACTTCCAGCGGTTCTTTTTTTACGACCCAGTTTTTTTCCAGATAATACATATGGAAAAGAGCCAGGTCATGGTATTGTTCAAGTAATTCCCGATAAGCTTTTACAGGATATTTTATGACTGAACAGTCTTCAAGAGCAATAATATTAAAGTCACTGGGCTGATTTTTAATAATGGCCGCTGTAGAAGCGATAAAGCTGTTTTCTTCAAAAAATATTTTATAAATACTTTCTCCCTTTTCATCCACAGTATAATATCCTACCAATCCGGATTTAAGAAAATAATAATACCTTGCCATACTTCCGGACTCCAGCAAAAGATCATTCTTGCTATATTTATCTTCCGTACAAATATTCAGCAAAGCATTTATCGTTTCCTCAGAAAGTGGGTAATACTGATTGATCTGCTTTAAAAATTCTGAGGTATTCATAAAGAGTTTAATTTATTCCCATATTTTTCTCATCATCAGATCCGTCTGTTCCTCATCACCCAGCCTGAAAATATGCTTATCAAATTCAACGAAACCATTTTTTTTGTAAAAATTTAAAGCCCTTAGATTTTCTTCCCAAACTCCCAGCCATAGAGAAGATTTATTCAAAATTTGGGCTGTTTCCAATGCCTGATTGTATAAAAGCTGCCCCACTTTTTTGCCATGATGGCTTTTTTTTACATAGATCCTTTCAATTTCAAGACTCATCTCCTCCTGCAGTTCTGTCTGGGCACTGCCAGAATTCAATTTCAGATAGCCTACGGGGTCATCTTCTTCCCAGGCAATATAGAAAAGTGAATCAGGATTATGAAGTTCGGATTTTACCTTTTCGGTATTGAAACTTTCTTCCAGATATTTTTTCATGGCCTCTTCGGTATTATCTTCTGCAAAGGTTTCAGAAAATGTCTGTATTCCTAAACTCTGTATTGTTTCCAGGTCTTCGGAAGATGCTTTGTTAATGATAATCGATGTCATGCACTAAAAATATTTGTTATGAGAAAAGTATTTTTTTAAATGCTTCCGAAGCCAGATGTACCTGTACGCTCCAGTCGTCTGCGGCATCACTTCCGGCATCATCGGAGATGTATTTCAGACATAGAAACGGAATATTTTCCTTTTGGGCAATTAATGCTAACGGATAAGCTTCCATGTCAACAATATTATAATCGGTTTCAGAATGGTTCATTTCAAAGCTGTCGCCACTTCCGCATATTCCCTCCTTTAAGCGGTCCATTTTCAATCCGTATTCCAATACTGGCGGAACTCCTGACAGTGGTGTTTCATACATTTTAAAGCCGAGACCTCTTACATCCATATCTCTTTGGATAAATTTTGTACAGCAGACTACTTCTCCTTTGTGAAATCCTTTACTTCCTGCAGAACCTAGATTAACGATCAGTTTAGGTTTTCTGGTATGAATTTCTTTGGTAAGTTCTATAGCCGCATTTACCTTTCCTATCCCTGTTATTAATTTATTTTTATCGTCAAACACTGTTCCCGCTTCCGAATCCAATGCAAAAACAAAAAGTGTGTCTGCTACCGGATAATGAAGTTCATTATTAATTTTTATCATTGAGAAATTAGATTTAAGCAGAAATTTCCACTGCCTTACAAAGATACGACACGTTTTCTTTTTATTACGTTAAGAATGATGAATATTAAATAACAGAAAATAAATAGTAGAAAAGGAATTTGGAATGCCAGATAATTAAACTGTTCTATGGGTACCTGTATCATTCTGCTGGCAAGTGGTGAAAGCATCATGAGTAAACTGAGAATTGTGATCAATATTTTATTTTTCCATTTTGTGAAATTGAGAACAATTCCTAAAATTCCCAATACAGCAAAAACCTGATCAATATTCCCGAAATCGAAAGCCGTAAACAAAAGCCAAATAATAAAGGGCAGCCCAATTATTTGCCCGACTAGAACTATGAGTAAATAAGATACAATGGAGATATTTCTGATAAAATTAGTTTTGGTGAGCACTTTTGATGTTTTTACATTTTAAATATATTCATTTATTTTTCGAAAAACACATGCATTAATATAAAAACCCCAAAACAAAAATGTTCTGGGGTTTACATTATTAAATACTGCATCCGTCTGTATCACAGGAAGCTCCATTACCACCCGACAGATCTTTAAATGGACTCACAGTTTCCTTATATGTCTGCTGAAGGGCATTTTCAAACACTTCTACCGGCTGTGCACCGGAAACAGCATATTTCCCGTTCAGTACAAAGAATGGAACTCCGGAAATACCATTGTTTCTGGCTTCCAGAATATCCTGATTAACTTCATAATCCAATTCGTCAGTGGTTACAGCCTGCCTTGCCTCTTCTTTATCAATTCCCAGATTTTCAGCCAGCGCGATCAGGACTTCCACATCACCTACGTTTTTACCATCAATAAAATGAGCAATAAATAATGCTTCTTCCATCTCATTCGATTTGTTATGCTTTTTGGCTAAATGAAGCAATTTATGTGCGGTAAAGGTATTCGTAATTAACGTTTTTCCAAAATCAAAATCAATTCCGGCTCCTTTTCCCATTTGAGTAACCTGACCAAGCATTTGCGAAGCCTGAGATTCAGGAACTCCTTTTTTTTCTCTAAAATATTGAATAGTATCCTGAGTTTTTTTGGGATCCAAAGTCGGATCCAGCTGAAAGCTCTTCCACTCTACTTCTACTTCATCTTTAAAAGGCAGGTTTTCCAATGCCTGTTCAAAGTTATTTTTTCCGATATAGCAAAACGGACACATTACATCCGACCAGATTTCTATTTTCATTGTATTAATTAATTTGATAATGCAAATTTACTGTATTTTATTTAATGTAACAAAAAATATTACAGTTTAATCCTGACAGGTTGATAGTAGCCGGCTACGTCTCTCTGATATATTTCTCAAAATCATCATCAAAAATGCAAGAAGGCCAAAAAACACACCAATCCAGGGAATATACTCTACCCCTTTTGTTACAATAATCCATCCTCCAATTGTGGTTCCCAACGTTACCCCCAGATTTCCGAATGATGTGGCAAGACTGTTCGCAAATTCCAGCGATTCCGGTGCTGACGAAATCATATACGTTGATGCATTCAAAAAGCTTGGCGAATACAGAAATCCCCAGATCCCGATTACCACCATGGTTCCCCATAAATTTCCATCGGAAATATATAAAAGAACAGGTACTAAAATAGTTCCGGAAAGAAAAACAGCGGTTGTACCTGCTACATTTTTGTTGAGCATTTTTCCGGCTACTCCATTGGCTATCACTCCAACAATCCCAAAGAGCAGCAACATATAGCTTACCATTGAAGTATTCATTCCTTTTGCTTTATTCAGATAATCTGCAAAATAACTGTAGGTAGAAAACCAGGCGGTAATCATAAAAAAATTAGTAAGGATACTCAGAATGAATGGAGGCTGTTTTAATATTCTCACCTGATTTCCAAAGGATTTCTTCTCCTTTACAGGCATTGAAGGAAGAAGTAAATAAATGACCATCAAAGCAATTAAACTGACTAAGGTTTGAATCATAAATGAATATTCCCATGACCAAAGACCTGCAATCCACCTTGCAAAAGGAACTGTGGTGACCATAGCAATAGCCACTCCATTAAAAACGATTCCCATCAGTTCATTCTTCCTTCCCTCATCCGCCTGAGATACGGCAACAGATAATGCGGTTGCAATATATACAGGCTGCAAAAATGCAGGTAAAATTCTTACCAGCATCAAGAGCCAGAAAGGTGGTGAAAAAGAAGAGATAAATCCTGTAACCAGAAACATAAAAATGGCTGTGAGCATTATTTTTTTACGGTCAAATCCTGATGTAAGTAAGGTCATAAAAGGACCTGTAAGAGCAATGATTAATGCAAAAGCGCTCAATAGATACCCTGCTTTGTCTATACCTATTTGATAATGTTCAGCAATTTGCGGAAGAATTCCAATGACTCCAAATTCCGTTGTAATAACTGCTATAAACCCCAGACATCCGATGTATGCATATTTCTTCATTACACTATTTCTTCGTGAGATTTTAAATTTTGATGAGCAAATCCTGCCATTTCATTCACCGCTGATTGCATTTCTTCTAACAATTCTCCCATATGCATAAACCCATGAACCATATCTTTATAAAGCTTTGTCTTAAGTTTCACTCCGGCTTTTTCCATGTTCATAGCAAGTTGCTTTCCGTCGTCCAGCAAAGGATCATGCTCTGCCAGAATGATGAATGTAGGTGGAGTTTCCTTGAAATCTTTTATCAGAACAGGAATTGCCAGAGGATTTCCTTTTTCTTCTTCCGGAAGATAGCCTGCCCATGCATCAATACCTCCCTGTTTATTAAGTACCGGCCCATTTTCATAGGTTTCCCATGATTTTGAGTTCAATTGATTGTCGGCAGCAGGATAAATCAATATCTGAAATTTCAACTGCTTTCCCAGCTGGGTAGATACTGCCGTTGAAAGAGCACCTCCGGCACTGTCTCCTATGATTCCAATTTTATCAGGATCAATTCCCAGATATTCTGCATTTTCAAATACCCAGCCTATTCCGTTAATACAATCATTTAAACCCGCAGGAAAAGGATGTTCCGGAGAAAGACGATAATCTATAAATATAACTACAGATCCGGTTTTATTAGCCAGTTTCCTAACGACAGCATCATGGGTTTCATATCCGCCTGCCATAAACCATCCTCCATGAATATAAATAATAGCTGATGATGACTTAATTTCTTTTCCCCTGGGACGGTAAATTCGAACAGGAATCTGATGATCATCTTTTTGAATATTCAATTCTTCAATCATTGCTATTGATTCTTTCTTACCACTTAACTGGAGAGACATTGTTTCAAGATATTTGCGTGCTCCGTCTAAAGAATCTTGTGGGTTGAAAGGTTGTATCTTTTCTAAATGATTTACAATCTGTATTATTTTAGGAGTTAATTGCATTGTTGTTTTGATTTAAGTTGTTATTGCTTCTGCCGGAACGTTAGCGCTATTGTTCTTTATTGCAGAATATTTTTCTGTTTTGATGAACAAAATTAAATCTCAACCCTTACATTTGCAGTGTATACAGCTAAATGTACGGTACTAACAAATTTGTAAGTAATGGGAAAAATAAAAGAAAATTCAACGAATAATATCAACAGGCAATATATACACGAATGTGACCTTACTTATGCGGTATGTAAAATTGGCGGCAGATGGAAACTCCTGATTCTTGATAAGTTAAAGTTAGGAAAGCTGCGTTTCAGTGAGCTTCGAAAATCTATTCTGGGCATCACGGAAAGAATGCTTACCCTGCAATTAAGAGAGCTTGAGAAAGAAGGTCTTGTAAAGCGGACGGTGCACGCCGAAGTTCCTCCGCGGGTAGATTACGAACTTACAGAAATTGCCCTTGAGCTAATTCCTATATGGAGTATGTTGAGTGAATGGGGTGGAAAACACAAAGATTTAATTAAAACACAGGAAATAATTGAAGAATAAAAGAATCGGGGATTTTATCTATGATAAAATCCCTGATTCTCAAATACATCAGAGCTATAAAAATTTATACCTCTGTATTTATTTTATTTACCTTTTTACTAAACAGAATGTGCGCGATAAGTGCCAGTACACCAAATAATGTTCCTATAAAACAAACACCGCTCCATTGTGCTTTCTGCCATGCAATGGAAGCCAGCCACGTTCCCAATGATCCTCCGATAAAATACGAAACCATATACACCGTATTCAATCTATTAACAGCATTTGATTTAATCAGAAAATAATTCGTCTGGTTCATAATATGGCTGGACTGTACTCCCAGATCAACAAGAATTACTCCTACAATTAATCCCCAATACGTTTCTCCTGCAAAATAAGTGAACCCCCAGCTTCCGATGACGATGAGTAAAGAATATAAAATAATCCGGTTGATATCCAGATATTTCTGAAGCTTTCCTACTTTTGCCGCCGCCAAAGCGCCTACCGCTCCTGCCAGTCCAAAACTCCCTACTACGGAAGAACCTGCATTGAAGGGAGGTTTCTCCATATGAAAAACCAATGTTGTAAACAACGCACACATAGATCCGAATGCCATGGCACCACGGAAGGAAGCAAGCTGTAAAATCGGTTGTGTTTTTGCGAGGTGGCCAACCGAACGCATCAGTTCTCTGTAAGTTCCTTTAAAATTTGGATGAAGCTCAGGAAGCATCTTATAAACGGCTAACCATACCAGGATCATAAGTCCTGCAGCAATTCCGAACATTGCTCTCCATCCCCACACTTCTCCTACAATTCCACCTATAAAGCGGGATAGAAGAATTCCCAATAATAATCCGGACATTACAAGACCAATGTTTGAAGATTTTTCTTTATCTGATGAAAGTTCAGCCGCAATGGGGACAAATAACTGCGGTATAACCGAAGTTGCTCCAATCAGTAAACTCGCAGCATATAACATCCATAGCTGGTTGGCAAATGTCATCCATAATAATGATCCGAAGACAAGAAAAAGATCAATCAGAATCAATCTCTTCCTGAAAAATTTATCTCCAAGCGGAACAATAAGCAGCAATCCTAAGGCATAACCAATCTGGGTTAAGACGGAAATTCTGCTGGCTGCACTTTCGGAAACATGTAAATCTTCAGAAATAAGAGCCAGCAATGGCTGATTATAATAATTGTTAGCGACCACAAGCCCTGAAATAATAGCCATCAGCCATATAACAGTCCGGGAAATACCGTTGGAAGAACTCTCCTGCATTACGTATAAAATTTTATTGAATGGAAAACCATTTCAGATGAATGATAACAAGTGATATCCGTTGAAACAGTTTATTTTTTAAGAATTCAAAGATAATCATTTATCAAGGAAATTATTCAATTTGAATTTTTACATTTCTATGAACAGATCTTATTCCTGTTAAATTTTAAAGATTTAAGTTCATACAGCTTTATTATTGTTTTTATTGATAATATATATCGATGAAAATCCTTTTGGATATTAGAAATATTAAGGAAATTTGCAAGATGAAAATCATTCCGCTTAAAGAAGGCAATTTTTCGGCTAGTAAAACCAAAGACTTTAGTCTTTTAACAGATGAAAATTTTGATAAAATTGCAGGGATCAAAATGTCTGTGCAACCTTTTCTTATTATTACTCAAAATGATTACATTCTTTTAGATGCCGGTATTGGCTGGAAAAATGAAGACGGAAAATCTGTTATTTCCGAAATTCTTGAAAAAGAAAATATTCTTCCCTCTCAAATTACAAAACTATTGCTTTCTCATCTTCACAAAGATCATATTGAAGGAGCAATAAGGCTTACACATGATGGTTTCGAGGCCGCCTTTCCCAATGCACAGATTTATATTCAAAAACGCGAACTGGATTTTGCAATGGAAAACGAGGGAAACCCTTCTTTTGATTTTGAAATTCTTAAAAAACTGATTCAATTACCTAATATCATTTGGATGAATGACGACAAAGGGCAGATCACGGATGAAATCTCCTATGAAGTAGTAGGCGGGCACACTCCTTTCATGCAGGTATTCTGGATCAGAGAAAATGAGGAAACGGTTTTCTATGGGGCAGACGATCTTCCGCAAGCATCTTATCTGAAATATCATTTGGCTTACAAAAGTGATTTTGATGGCAGAAAAGCTATGGAATTAAGGCTTAAATGGGAAAAAGAAGCGAAGGAAAACCGCTGGAAAATTCTTCTGTATCATGATATGGATAAAACGATAGTAGAAGTATAGATCTAAAAAAATGGTTTAAATTTCATTAAACCATTTATAGATATCGAATTCAGAAGGTATATTAAGCTTCTTTCTGATTCGGTTTTTCCGATTTTGTATAGCTTTTGGCGTGACAAAGATATATGTTGCGATTTCCTTTGTGGTCATATTGAGCTTAAGATAAATACAAAAGATCAGTTCTGAATTTTTAAGACCAGGCTGTATTGCAGACAACTTTCCGAAGAAATCCGGGTACACCAATCTGAATTTATTCAGCAAGCGAGGAGAATTTGCTTTGGCGAGTGCCATGATTTCATCTTGTACAAGAATTTTCTGGTTCAGATCTTCAATGTTGTGTTCAGTTTTTTTATTTTTCATAATACTTTCTCATCTCTACTAATTTCAGATGCTACATCCTTTGTGCATCTGTACAAAATCTTTTTCTTTTTATCAGAAAGTTTCTGATAATTAATATTGGAACTAGTTGATTTTTATCTATTCAAAATCCATTTGTTTTTTTAGATACTGTTCAGTGATTGATAGCATAGGGTTGTATTTATTGAATAATTGTATTAAAAATTTATACATGTGAATTGTATTTCATTTTATACAGGGCAAAGAAAGAAAAAATGATTAAAATTTTATTAAAACTGTATACCACATACATACCACGTTATATTTTTAAACACAATATTCTAACAGCTTTTATCAGCCTATTCCCATATAGTTCTATTGCTATTTTTGACAGGGCATAAATGTAATGTCTTGTCAGGTCTACTTTTTATGATCCTGATCAATATTTTAATAATTTTTATTATTATAAAAGTAAAAACACACGGAATTATACCGATGGCATAATTTGCAGCCGATAAAGAAAATCAAATTTATTATAGGGTAGAAAACATTCAGATGTAATACGGAGATCTGAAATGATAGAAGAAAAAGAACTGTTATTAAAATCAACAGTTAAGATAAATGCATTATTTTTAATTGTTCTATTCAGAAGATGCTGAAGACTTTTTCCGGCATATGATGTTTAAAGATCCAATTGTTTTTGAAATTCTTCCAGATATTTCGCCAGATGAATTCCATCTGCAAGCCCATGATGTGCTTCAATAGAAACAGGAAGATATTTTCTGCCGTCACGGATATTGAATCTCCCGAAAGCGATCTTAGGCACCGATTCCGTAGTATTAAAATCTGTTGGATGCAAAATAGCACTGAAGGAATTCCAGGGAATTGTAGTATGTCTTATATGATCCTTTCCCAGCCTTTCATTACTTAATCTTAATCCCGAAGACTCATGCACACCTTTTATTTCTTTTTGCAAAGCAGTATTAAACACTTCAAAATCTTCCGAAAAGTGGGTAAATGAAAACCCAAAAGTTCCATCCGGTCTTCCGATAGTACTTCCGGCATGAACGATGTCGAATTGAACAACATTTCCGTCAATTATCCTGAGCTTCAGTTCATCAACAGTATTGATTGCAACCATAGATTTGTGAAAATAATAAGCAAAAAATGAATACCCTTTTTCTTTAGCAATATCATATGCCTTTGTGCAGTCTACTTCCGTAGTAAAACCAAAATACGGGCTTGCCATACCAGAGAAAAATTCAAAATGCTCCTTTCTGTTCCATTGATCCAGATCTACAATCTTCATTGATTTTTATTTTGCCGCAAATTTCGGTATTTTTTATCTGTTTTTAGCTTGATCAATGAAGAAATTTAGAATTAAATATCTAATTTCAAACTTAAATATTATTAAAGCACAATTATTGTATTTGTTTTTCTGAAGAATCCACACAAAGACTGATTTGATAATATCCTATCTGGGATTTCTACTGATGGTATGAATATTCTTTACAGATCTTGAACCAAAACAAAATCTGCAATATCGTTTGATCCGTAAGAAAATTTTAAACAATCTTTGAACGTGAATATTAATTCAACCCTCTGCATGAAAACCACTCTAATCATATGATTTATGGAAGCACAATATTTAAAAGGAAACAATTGGTCGGCAAAAAAAGTTGATCACGTTTATTTAGTAAGCATTAAGAATCATTCTAATATTGTAGAAACTTTAACCGATTTCGTTCGGGAACAGAAAATACAAGCCGGAGAAGTTACCGGAATAGGCGCTGTAAGTGAAGCAGCCCTACGCTTCTTCAGCCCGGCAACAAAAAAATATGTTGATAAAACCTTTAAAGAACAGATGGAAGTCACCAATATCTCCGGAAATATTTCTGAAATTGAAGGCAAACTGACACTTCATCTTCACATTACATTGGGGAGAGAAGATTATAGCGCTTTGGCAGGACATCTTTTAGAAGCTAAGATCCAGGGAGCAGGTGAATTTATCTTTTATCCGTTAAATACCAGAATAGTAAAGATAAAGAACGAAGAAATCGGAATCAATCTCTATGATTTTGAAAAATAGATCTTCTATTGCCATGGAAAGTAGTATTTTTGATCAAATATTTATTTAATGTTTGAGGTACTGCTTTCCCATATTCAAAATAAGGTTGATATAACCGAAGAGCAGAAAAATCATGTTCAGTCTTTCTTTACTCTTAAAAAGCTTCGAAAAAAGCAGTATCTGTTACAGGAAGGAGACATATGCAGATGCCTGTCTTTTGTGAGCAAAGGATTATTAAAATCTTATTTTCTCGATGAAAAAGGAAGTGAACACATCAATATGTTTGCTTTTGAAGGCTGGTGGATTTCAGATTTTAATAGTTTTATCCACCAGGAAAAATCAGTATTGAATATTGATGCCATTGAAGAAACCGAAGTATTAATGATCACATTGGAAGACTATGAGAAAATGACACTGGAAATTCCCGTAATGGACCGTTATTTTAGGATTTTATACCAAAACAGTCTCGTTACAAAAGATCACAGGCTTATAGTTTCCAACGGATATACAGCCGAAGAAAAATATTTGCAGCTGGCAAAAAATAACCCCGAAATGATTAGAAGAGTTCCTCATAATCTTATCGCTTCCTATCTCGGGCTGGCTCCTGAAACAGTTAGCAGGATCCGTAAAAAGAATTCTTTAAAAAATACTTGATCCAGATCAATCTAAACCCATGATTCAGATCAAGGGTGAAAGCCTGTACCCTCCATAATTTTGTGAAAGAAATTTTACAATACTTATGGAAAATATTGCATTGGTAGTAGGCGCTACCGGAATCACCGGAAGTAACCTTGCCGAGGAACTTATTGCACAAGGATGGACTACCTATGGACTATCCAGAAATCCCAATAACACAATAGCCGGTCTTCGTCCTGTGAAAGCAGACCTGTTAGATGAACAAAACCTGATCAAAGCACTGGAGGACATCTCTCCCACTCACATCTATTTCACCACCTGGATGCGGAATGATACCGAAGAGGAAAACATTCGCGTTAACAGCCTTTTGGTGAGAAATTTATTGAATGTTCTATCCCTTAAAAAATCAGTAAAACATGTAGCTCTGGTTACAGGGTTGAAGCACTATTTAGGGCCGTTCGAAGCCTATGCTAAAGAAGGAGTTCTACCTGAAACTCCTGTCAGAGAAGAACATCCCAGACTTCCCATACCCAATTTCTACTATACTCAGGAGGATGAAATATACAAAGCATCAGAAAGGGACGGCTTTACATGGAGTATTCACAGACCACATACCGTTATTGGATATGCTGTTGGAAACCTTATGAATATGGGAACTACACTGGCTGTATATGCAAGCATCTGTAAGGAAACAGGAAGAAAAATGATCTGGCCCGGATCAGAAGCACAATGGAATGGCGTTTCAGATGTAACAGATGCCGGAATACTGGCAAAACAACTGGTTTGGGCCTCAATAACAGAATCTGCACAGAATCAGGCCTTCAATATCGTGAATGGTGATGTATTTCGCTGGAAATGGCTTTGGAAAAGACTTGCAGACTGGTTTGGTGTAGAATCTGAAGGATTTGAAACTACGATAAAACCTCTGGAAAATGTACTGGAAAATGATCACAAAATATGGGAAGATATAGCCCAAAAGTATAATCTGAAAGAAAGCCGTCTTAACCGTCTCGCTTCAGCATGGCATACTGATCTTGATCTGGGAAGACCTCTGGAAGTCATGTGTGACATGTCTAAAAGCAGAAAGCTTGGTTTCAAAGCGTATATCAATACAGAAGATTCTTTTATCAGTTTATTTGAAAGATTAAGAAATGAAAATCTGATTCCTTAATCATATAAAATTTAAAAATTGTTTACCTCTCAATTCAGATGGTTTCTAATTTTAGATATTTACAAAAACGGACTTCGGTCCGTTTTTTATTTTAAATATACATCCCGATATCATACATTACGTACCACATATCCCGGAATTTCCCCATCTGATGGAAATAAAATCAGTGGTTTATTGTAAATTGGTTAAGTTTTTGAAGCTTATTTTCTAAAACCAATTACACCATTGAAGCTAATCACATTTACCAAAAAAGGAATTTACTGCCCGCAGGGAAAGTTCTATATTGATCCGTGGAGACCCGTAGATATGGCCATTATCACACATGGCCATGCAGATCATGCCCGTTGGGGAATGAAAAAATACCTTTGTCATCATTTTACAAAACCTATTCTCCATCAGAGAATCGGAACAGATATAGAATGTCAGAGTGTGGAATATGGAGAAACAATCATCATAAATGGAGTTAAGCTTTCCCTTCATCCCGCAGGCCACATCATTGGTTCAGCACAGATAAGATTGGAATATAAAGGATATGTAACGGTTGTTTCCGGTGATTATAAGGTTCAGGACGATGGTTTAAGTACACCTTTCGAGCTTATAAAATGTAATGAATTTGTTACGGAAAGTACCTTCGGACTGCCTGTTTATAACTGGCTGGAAGTTCCGGATTTAAATAAAAAACTTCAGAATTGGGTGCTAAAAAATAAAGAAAATAATAAAACATCCGTGTTTATCGGTTATTCTCTTGGAAAAGCCCAGCGTATTATGAAAGCGGTGGAAGATTTAGGAAAAATATACGTCCATTACTCTATTGGAAAGCTCAACGAAGCTTTTGAAACCGTAGGAATTGATCTTCCGGATTACACTATTGCAGATTTCAGAGAACGTCCTAAAGAGCTGGAACATGAAATCGTAATTGTGCCGCCTGCCTTACTCGATAGCAATATCATTAAAAAAATTCCGGATCCGGCAACCGCAATTTGTTCAGGTTGGATGCAGGTACGCGGTGCCAGAAGATGGCGTAGTGCAGACGCAGGGTTTGCAATGAGTGACCATGCGGATTGGAAAGGGTTGCTGCAAACGGTAAAAGCAACAGAAGCAGAAATTGTTCATGTCACCCACGGACAAACAGAAATCTTTTCAAAATATCTAAATGAAACAGGCATCCGGGCAGATGTTGTGGAAACACTGTTCGGGGAAGATGAAGAAGTATCGGAAAAAGAAACCATTGAAACGCCTGAACCATGAAACATTTTGCAGATCTTATCAATGCACTGGAAACCACCAATAAAACCAATGCAAAAATTGATGCAATTATCGATTATCTGGAACGCGCTCCGGATGAAGATAAAGTATGGTTCATTGCTCTATTTACCGGAAAAAGGCCCAAAAGAAATGTCAATACAAACTACATGAAAGAATGGGCGCTCGAAATTACACAACTCCCGTTCTGGCTGTTTCAGGAGAGTTATTCTGCGGTCGGAGACCTGGGAGAAACACTTTCACTGATTCTTCCCCCGCCAAAGGAAAAAATAGACCGTACATTATCCGAATGGATGAATGATATTGTTGATTTGAAAGGAAAAACCGATGCAGAAAAAAAATCATTTGTTTTACATTCATGGAACGGACTGGATTACACAGAACGACTGATATTCAATAAATTAATAGGCGGAAGTTTCAGAATAGGAGTTTCAGATAAAACATTGATTAATGCATTGACAAAATTTTCAGGCCAGGAACCCAGTGCATTAATGCATAGCCTGATGGGAAAATGGCTTCCGGATGAAGTATCTTTTAAAGAATTGATTGCCGCAGAAAATGTAAATCCGGATAATTCAAAGCCCTATCCTTTCTGTCTTGCCTATCCTTTGGAAAAAGAACCACATGAACTCGGGAAGCCCGAAGAATGGCTGGTGGAATATAAATGGGACGGAATACGCGGGCAGATCATCAGAAGAAATGATGAGGTATTCCTCTGGTCAAGAGGAGAAGAACTTGTAACAGAACAATTTCCTGAAATTGCAGCAGTAATACAAGCCATGAAAGGCAGTTTTGTTATAGATGGAGAAATACTTGCGGTAAAAGATGGTAAAGTTTTAAATTTCAATGAATTACAGAAAAGATTAAACAGGAAAACTTTAACTAAAAAAATGCTTTCGGAAATTCCGATAGAAGTATTTGCTTATGATTTGCTGGAGCTTGAAAACAATGATTTAAGAGATCAACCTATTTCCGCAAGAAGAGCTATGCTGGAAGAACTATTACTGAACGAAAACCCTCAAAATATTAAAATTTCCAAAGGCCTCGATTTTGAAAAATGGGAAGAGCTGGATACATTACGGGAAAATTCAAGAGCTGTAAACAGTGAAGGTTTAATGCTGAAACAAAAAAATTCTCCTTACCATTCCGGCCGGAAAAAAGGCGACTGGTGGAAATGGAAGATCAGTCCATTTACCATTGATGCAGTCCTTATCTATGCTCAAAAAGGAAGCGGAAGGCGAAGTGCCTATTACACAGATTATACCTTTGCAGTTAAAAATGGTGATTCTCTGGTTACCATTGCAAAGGCTTATTCCGGATTGACAGACAAAGAAATTATGGAAGTAAGCCGTTTTGTGACCAAAAATGCAGTCGAAAAATTCGGACCTGTGAGAACTGTAAAGGCAGAATTAGTCTTTGAAATTGCCTTTGAAGGGATTGGATTCAGTAACCGTCATAAAAGCGGTGTAGCCCTTCGTTTTCCAAGAATCGTAAGGTGGCGGAGAGATAAAACGGTGGCTGAAATTGACTCTCTTGAAGAAATTAAAAAATTAATACAATAACTTGACTGCTTTTGAAAATACCAATGGATTTAAGATCATTCAGCAATGGATGACCGGCAAAAACATGTCTCCATTTAAATTTCAGACAGATACCTGGCAGAAATTTGGAAACGGCTATAGCGGGATGGTAATTGCTCCTACAGGTTTTGGAAAAACATTTTCCGTTTTTTTAGCTTTAGTTTCAGACTTTCTGAATCATCCCGAAAACTACAAGAAAGGACTCAAAATGATTTGGGTAACTCCGCTCCGTTCTTTATCCAAAGATATTGCAAAGGCTATGCAGGAGGCTATTGATGAGATCGGGCTGGATTGGGCTGTTGGGGTGAGAAACGGAGATACAGATCCTAAAGTAAGACAGCAGCAAGTGAAAAAAATGCCTGAAATCCTGGTGGTAACACCTGAAAGTCTTCATCTTCTTATGGCACAGAAGAATCATGAAACATTGTTCCGGGAGATGAAATGTGCTGTTGTGGATGAATGGCATGAATTACTGGGTTCAAAACGAGGGGTAATGGCAGAACTCGCTATTTCACAACTCAGAAAATATGTTCCGAAAATAAAAATCTGGGGAATTACAGCAACCATCGGAAATCTAGATGAAGCCATGGAAGTTCTTATTCCTTACGATTGTAAAAAAGTAAAGATCACCGCTAAAGAACATAAAAAAATAGATATTATTCCTGTTTTTCCGAACGAGGTTGAGATATTACCGTGGGCGGGACATCTTGGTAATAAACTGGCAGATAAAGTAGTTCCGATCATTTTGGAATCAAAATCTACCATTGTGTTTACCAATACCAGAAGCCAGAGTGAAATGTGGTATCAGCTGCTGCTGGATGCTCATCCCGACTTTGCAGGGCAGATTGCTATTCACCACAGCTCTATTGATGCCCACTTAAGAATCTGGATTGAAGAAAATTTAAGTTCCGGAAAATTAAAAGCTGTGGTTTCCACCTCATCCTTAGACCTTGGTATTGATTTTAAACCTGTGGATACCGTCATTCAGATCGGCTCTGCAAAAGGAGTGGCAAGATTTCTCCAACGGGCCGGCCGAAGCGGACACTCCCCTTTTGAAACTTCAAAAATATATTGTGTTCCTACCCATTCTCTTGAACTGATTGAGGTTTCTGCTTTAAAAGAAGCGGTAAAACAAAAAGTTGTTGAACCAAGAGAGCCTCAGGTTTTATGCTTTGATGTTCTGGTTCAATTTCTGATGACACTCGCAGTTGGGAATGGTTTCTATCCCGATGAATTGTATGAAAGAATTAAAAAGGTCTACTCGTTCCGTGAAATAATGGATGAGGAATGGAAAAGCATACTGGAATTTCTTACGATTGGAGGCAGTGTTTTAAAAAGCTATGAAGAATTCCATAAAATTGTCATTATGGAAGACGGTTTATATAAAGTTACATCAAGAAAAATTGCAATGCTTCACCGGATGAATATGGGAGTAATTGTAAGTGATGCTATGCTGAAGGTCAAATTTATTTCTGGAGGCTATATAGGAATGATTGAAGAATATTTTATCTCAAAACTCAAAAAAGAGGAAAAGTTTATTCTGGCCGGACGTACACTTGAAGTTGTAATGATCAAAGACATGACGGTTTATGTGCGAGCCGCCAAAGGAAGAGCCCTGGTCCCTAGCTATCTTGGAGGAAGACTTCCTTTAAGTTCCGATCTGGGACAATTTTTAAGAGAAAAACTTTCACATGCTTTAAATCCGAAAGCTTCTGAAAAAGAACTTAAATTTTTGCACCCGTTATTAATGAATCAGGAAGAGAACTCTCATATTCCCAAAGAAGATGAATTTCTGGTTGAAATGATCAAAAACCGTGAAGGTTACCATTTATTTATGTATCCTTTTGAAGGCCGTCTGGTGCATGAAGTGATGGCTGCTTTGATTGCCTATCGTATTTCGAAACTAGCTCCGATCTCCTTTTCTATGGCAATGAATGATTACGGGTTTGAGCTGTTCAGTGATAAAGAAATTCCTTTAAATGAAGATAACTTACATCAGATTTTAACCCGGGAAAACCTGATGAATGATGTTATTGCAAGCATTAATTCGGCAGAAATGGCAAGACGGAAATTTAGGGATATTGCCGTTATTTCAGGAATGGTCATTCAGAATTATGCGGGGCAGCAGCGCTCTAATAAATCATTACAAAGTTCTGCAGGACTTATTTTTAAGGTACTTGAAGATCATAATCCCAATCACTTTTTAATTAGACAGGCTTATACCGAAGTTTTTAACATGCAGCTGCAGGAACAGCGCCTTGTAGAAGCTTTTAAACGGATTGAAAAATCTGAAATTATCCTGAAGCATTCCCGTTCATTTACTCCATTAAGTTTCCCGATCAAAGTAGACAGTCTGAGGCAGACACTTTCCAGCGAAGGCCTTGATGCAAGAATTAAAAGAATGCTAAAGCTGCAGGGAATAAGTAACGAATGATTAATTATGAAACATAAATTTTGGGGGAATCTTAACGTTAAATATCTTGATAAGTTTAAATAATCATCGTACCTTAGAGTATATTTCTCTGAAAGTAATATAAAGTTTAAAATAATGGAAAAATTATTCTTGGTCCGTCACGGACAATCACTCTGGAATCTTGAAAACAGATTTACAGGTTGGAAGGATATCGATATAACCGAAACAGGTATTGAGGAAGCCAAAAAAGCAGGTATTGCCTTAAAAGGACAAAAAATAGATATTGCTTTTACTTCGGCACTTATCAGGGCACAGCATACCCTGTCCATCATCCTTAAAGAAATCGGAAACCCCAATATTCCGGTTGTTATGGATAAAGCACTGAATGAACGTTCTTACGGAAATCTTGAAGGATTGAACAAGGCTGAAACCGCATTAAAATATGGTGATGAACAGGTTCATATCTGGCGAAGATCATATGATGTGGTTCCACCAGGAGGAGAAAGCCTTAAAGATACTTATAACAGGGTTATTCCCTATTTTGAAACTGAGATTAAACCTTTGTTGAAACATGGGGAAAATGTACTGATCGTAGCACATGGAAACAGCCTGCGTGCATTGATCATGTATCTCGAGCATCTATCACCGGAAGAAATTCTAGAAAGAGAAATTGCGACAGGTGTTCCTCTGACCTATGTTTTTGATGAAAAATTTCATGTAAGCAGAAAAGTAGGTTAGTTTATTTGATGTAAAGTTCACTTTTTAACTCTAAATTTTCAATTTATACAACGTGTTTATAGCCGTAAAAAGCATTTCTATTCAAAATGAAACCTTCATCCTGACCAATCAACGGGCAGTATTCTGGGAAAAGGAAAAAGCATTGATTCTTTCTGATCTTCATATCGGAAAAACCGCACATTTCCGGAAAAACGGAATTGCTTTGGCCAATCACATTATGAAAAGTGATCTGGCAAGGCTTTCCGCATTGATAGAATATTTTCAACCCGAAAAATTCATCGTGGTTGGGGATCTGCTGCATGCCGGCGACAATTCTGATGTTGATGAATTCTGTCTGTGGAAAGACCAGTATCCTGATATCCGGTTTTATCTGATTGAAGGTAATCATGATCGTATCTCGGAGTCTTTGGAAAAGAAATTATGTTTCAGCTATAAATCCGGATTATTGGATATTTCAGGCATCCGGTTTATCCATGATTTTGATGCTTCCGTTTCCGGATTTCAGATTACAGGGCATATTCACCCGGGAATCATTTTGAATTCTTCGGTAAAAAATATCCGGCTCCCCTGCTTTGTTCTTACAGCAGATCAGCTGTTACTGCCGGCTTTCAGTGAATTCACCGGATTGGATACCCAAAATATTCCTAAAAAAGGAAAGTTTTTTGTCTTTACGGATATTGAGATTTATGAAATATGGCTATTTGAAAACTAATAATTTAGTAAAATGCTTTTATGCCTTTTGTGGTTTAGTAAAAAGTTTAAACAGACTTTAAATTTAAAATTTGTTCCTTTGTAAAATAATCAGAAGTTTTAATGAAGAAATCAGAAGCCACACGTCTTACTATTCTCCAGAAGGCGTTCGAATTAATCTATGTAAAAGGGTTTCAGACAACCAGCATTGATGAAATTATCGCAACGACTCAGGTAACTAAAGGTGCCTTTTACTATCATTTTAAAACCAAGGATGAAATGGGACTCGCCATTATTAATGATCTGATGAAGCCCAATTTTAGGAAAATATTCATTAATTCTCTTCAGAACAGCCAAAATCCTTTAGACAGTATTTATACCATTATGCATGATCTTCTGATGGAAAACGACTTTTTAAAGGTTGAATATGGCTGCCCCACATCTAATTTCGTTCAACAAATGGCACCTTGGCACCATGCTTTTACTCAAGCTTTGTATGAACTTTCAAAAGAATGGGAACTAGCTCTTGCAGAAAGTATTGAAAAAGGGAAAGAAGCCGGATTCATCAAGAAAGAAGTAAGTGCAAGAGAAGTAAGCGTTTTTGTTATTTCAGGCTATTGGGGAGTAAGAAATATGGGGAAACTGGAAAACACAAAAGAAGTTTATCTTGTTTATTTAAAAGGACTTAAGTCTTATTTTAAAACACTTCAATAATTTTTTTTTCAAAAAACATACTAATTAGTATGTTTTTATTATACCTTTGTTGTGTTCAAAAAATAAACGATGTATCAAACACTTACATTTTTACATTCTCAAACCCGCTGGCTGGTTTTGTTAAGCTTGACTTATGCTATTTACCGTTCTTTCAAAGGATATCAGTCACAAAGAAAATTTACAAAAACAGATGATTCTGTAAGGCATTGGACAGCCTCCATTGCTCATATTCAGTTAATCATAGGAATGATATTCTATTTAAAAAGTCCTGTAATCAAGTATTTTTGGAAGAATGTAAATGAAGCCACAGCATCTTTTGAACATTTGTTCTTTGGGCTGATCCATATTACATTGATGATTACGGCCATTATTATCATTACGATTGGTTCCGCTTTAGCTAAAAGAAAACTTTCAGACAAAGAAAAATTCAAAACAATAGGCATCTGGTTTTCTATTGCACTGATGATTATTTTCATTGCAATTCCATGGCCTTTTTCTCCTTTTGTAAACAGACCTTATTTCCGATAATTATGATGGATTTATTTAAAAC
The DNA here is from genome assembly GCF_011752975.1 of Chryseobacterium sp. Tr-659. Lineage (GTDB taxonomy): Bacteria > Bacteroidota > Bacteroidia > Flavobacteriales > Weeksellaceae > Chryseobacterium. The sequence continues at coordinate 684,607 of NZ_VWWP01000002.1, forward strand.
AAAAATCGGCCAGTTGAGAATTCTGGCTATTTTGGAAGGGATTTCATTATTAAGCTTGATATGTATTGCCGTTCCTATAAAATACTGGATAGGAAACCCAATATTTGTAAGATTAATGGGACCAGTCCATGGAACATTATTCCTGCTTTTTCTATTTAACACACTAAGTGTTGGTGTAGAACAAAACTGGAAGTTTAAAGAAGTAACCTGGAAAGTGATTCTTGCCTGCTTCATTCCTTTTGGAACTTTTTATATTGACAAAAAAATATTGAGCAAGCTATGAAAAGTCTTCTTATTTTCTGTGGAATTGTTCTTATTCTTTATGTTGTCTATAAAGTTTACCGTTTCCAGACCTTAGACAACGGATTGCCGGAATTGCTAAAAAAAGGAGCTATTATTCTGGATGTAAGAACTGAAAAAGAATATGATACGGGACATATAGAAGGTTCTGTTAATATTTCATTAGGAACAATCAGAGAACGGTATATAGAATTAGATCCGGAAAAAACATATATCACTGTATGTTCTCATGGGCTTCGAAGTGTAAAAGCTGAAAATATCCTTAAAGAAAGAGGCTTTAAACACATCTATAATGGAGGAGCCTGGACAGACCTGCAAAAGGCAATTAATCAATAAAAAATCATCTCTCCCGTAAATAATATACAGGAGAGATGATTTCTTTATAAGGGTTTATCGTTAAGCCATACCACCTTCTGCTCCGGAAGATGTTGTTTCCCGATAATCTCACGGTATAAATCTGGTCTGCGTGCCTGAATATACCTGTGCCCTCCCGCCTGTGTAAGCTTTTCACGGGTAAGCAGTGCAGATTCAAAACTGTTTTCAAATGAATGACATTCTGCTATAATATCCCCAAAAGGATCAATAATCATAGAACATCCGTTTTTAAGCTGGTCATCATCCATTCCAACAGGATTTGAAAAAATAAGATAAACTCCGTTGTCATAAGCTCTTGCCGGAAGCCATTTCATCAGCCAGTCTCTGCCTTTCATACCGTTAAATTCCAGGCGCAATGAAGTAGGATCTGTATTTCGGTTTTCCCAAAGCTTCGGATCTACAAACCCTGCTCCGGGCCTTGTAGAAGGCGTACACATAGTAACATGAGGCATAAAAATGATCTCTGCACCCAAAAGCCTTGTTGCCCTTACATTCTCAACAATATTGTTATCATAGCAGATCAGAATACCACATTTCCACCCCAGGATATCAAATACACAATATTCATTCCCCGGAATAAGATGGGGATTAATAAATGGGTGAAGTTTCCTGTATTTGGCTTTCAGTCCTGTTTTGTCAACGCATACATATGCTTTGAACAAATTATCATCCTGATCCTTCTCGAAAAGGCCGGATAAAATTATAATATCATATCGTTCCGCAATTTCTCTTAATTTTTGTATACTTTCTCCTTCAGGAATAAGTTCTGCAATATCAAGAAGCTGCTCTTTAGAAAGTTTACGGGCAAAAGTATATCCGGTAACAGAACATTCATGAAAAGCAATCACATGGGAGCCTTTTTCGGAAGCTTCCCTGGCTAATTTTTCTATCACGGAAAGATTATAAGCTTTATCTCCGCTTTTATTTTCAAATTGTGCGGTTGAAATTTTAATATTCATTGTTTTTTCAGCAAAACTAGATCACTCTTTTCCTGAAAAATTGTACAATTCCGACATGAATAATTTACAGCTCAATAAAGTTAACCGCCATTTTATTTTTTGTATTTATATATTGATTGGGAGTCAATCCGATATTATTTTTAAATGCTTTGATAAGATGAGACTGATCAGAATAACCTGCATCATAGGAAAGTCCTGTCATATTTTTATGGGCAGATTGCTTATTGAGCAGGCTCAAGAAATAATGGAGACGAATGATATTTCCATATTTTTTGGGAGATAGCCCCATATGATTTTCAAATTTCCTTTCCAGATGCCGTTCAGAATACCCTGTAAACCTTTCCAAATCTTTTGATGATACAGAACCTCTATGGGACAGAATATATTGCTGAACTGCGGCTATAAGCTCATAATCTGCATTCATCCTATCAGTTAAAAATTCAGTAAAGAAAATATTGAGATCATTAATGACAGACAAAGGGTCCGCTTTTTTTAAAAGTTTTTCCTGAAAAGGCTCTAGTTGATTTTTTAAGACATCTTCAACAGAGATAATCTGATCACAGACCTCTTTAGCTGAAGCTTTTATCAGCATATTTAAAAAATAAGGCTGAAATACTACGGCTACCAAAGAAAACTCCCCTTTTGAATAGAAATCTTTGTAACTGCTCAATGCACCATAGAAAAATGAGAGCGGCATACTCTCTCCCGAAAATGGAGAATGCAGATTCATATTTCCGGATAAAATAAGCCCGGAACTCCCATCTGTAAACAACCGGACATTCCTCGTATCCTTTCCTGAGTTTTCCAAAAAGATATAATGTCTGATAAACGGAGCAAGATGTTTTGGAGGTGATATCTGCATTCTTCAAATGTACATCAATTTCTCTTTTTTAGCAATTAAAGCCTTGCTTATATCATGATGATCTGTATTCTTATACATTCAAAAATATCTGCTTAATCAGAAAAATCTGCGAGAGATAATAAAAAACGACCCGGAAAGCCGGGTCGTCAACACAAGATTAATAATGTTATTTCTTCACATCTTCCATAGATGCTCCGAAATTAATATGAAGTACATTCCCGTTAGGAGTAACTAAAGCCGGCACCGATTTCACTCCCGATTTCTCCGCTTCTCCTATTCTATTTCTATCGTTTCCTAAATGAACGATCTCCACATTTTCCAGACCGATAAGATCTATGATATCATGCTCTGCACTTACACAGACAGGACATCCTGCGTGATAAAAAATTGACTTTTTCATAAGTTGTCTCAATTAATGATGAATGGTTTTAATAATATTTCTTAATTCTTCCGTTTCTTTTTCATGAAGAGGTTTTAAAGGACTTCTCAGATTTCCGCCTTCTTCACCCAAAATATTCAGACCTGCCTTAACTGCTCTTGGCAGCCCTTTATTAACAATAAACTTTAGAAGATCAAACTGCTTATAGAAAACATCTTTTGCTTTTTCAAGATTACCTTCTTCTACAGCATTATAAAGACTAATGTTAAGCTCAGGAATGAGATTGGGAGCCGCCGTACACCAGCCTCTTGCTCCGGCAGAGAAAGCCGCCAACGCCAAAGGATTGGAACCGTTATAGAACGCGACATCTTCCCCCAGCTCTTTTCTCAAATAATGCATTCTCTGTACATCTCCCGTACTTTCTTTAATCATTGTTACGTTTGGAATTTCGAGCAGTCTCTTCAACAAAGCCGGAGACATATCTACTCCACTGGTTGCAGGATTATTATAAGCCATAATTGGGATAGAGATTTTGCTGGCTACAGCATCATAGTGTGCAACAATTTCATCATCAGTCAGTTTCCAATAACTCATAGGAATAATCATCACTGCCTCAGCGCCAGCCTTTTCAGCGAACTTTGCGTGATGGATTGTTTTCTCTGTGGTAAGATTGGAGACCCCAACAAGAGTCGGTATTCTTCCATTTACCTGTTGTATGGTGGCTTCAGTAACCGCTTCTTTTTCTTCATCAGAAAGATACGGCATTACTCCTGTGCTTCCCAGCGGGGCAATTCCGTGGCTTCCGGAAGTAACCAGCCTTTCTACCAGATGTTTAAAAAGAGGAATATCTACTTTTTCTTTATCATCAAAGGGAGTAATTGGATAAGCAATAATGCCTTTAAATGGAACATTTTTCATGTAATTCTTTGTTTAAAAGTTGAAATAATTTTTGGGAAGATTAAACCATTAAGAAATGAGAAAGCGGCTATGAATGTTAAGTTAAATTGGAATATTTGAAGCTTTCCTGTATTCCACATACTTTCTTAATGGCTTAAATCAATGTTAAAGATCTCTGCCTTCTTCCTCTCTTAGGGCAACTCCCAGATTTTGTAACTGAGGAGCATTTTCGCAGGCGATATATTTGGCAGGTTCGGTATCGCTTAGATTCTGGTGTTTATGCCATGCCCATGAAGGAATATATACAGCATCTCCAGCTTCCCAATGTACTCTTTCATCCTCAACCTCTGTCCAGCCTTTACCTTCAATCACAAACAGAACAGTTTCATAAGTATGACGGTGTCTGTTGGTTTGTTGTCCGGGTAATAAACCTCCGATCGTCATACTGACATTTTTACTTGGAAGATCCACAAAGAACACCGGGTGTTTTCTTTCTGTTGAAAACTGGTTGTGTTCCCCGGCATTTTCTACATTTTTATGAAGCAAATGACTCGGTTTTACATACTTTGGTCTTGCAAATGTTTCGTGAAAATCTTTTGAACTAAATTGTTTCTTATCCATGATTTTAAAATTATTATGGTTTTGTGCTTTATTGCATGACAAAATTATTTTATATTTGGACTGTTTAAATGATTCAGTTTTTACATAAATAAGTAGTCCAGATGTTACGTCCTTGGAAATTAGAATTAGAAATTGATAAAAAGCTTGATAAAGCAGTTTATCTACAGATTGCAGATACCATTATTGCTGATATTCGTTCAGGCAGACTGAAAGCCGGAGATGCTCTCCCCGGAAGCAGAAATCTTGCTCTAACCCTGAAAATCAATAGAAATACGGTTGTAGAAGCTTTTCAGGTATTGATTAATGAAGAATGGGTTATCTCTAAAGAGCGAAAAGGAATTTTCGTATCTGATAAACTTCCGGCATTACATGAACACCGGACCCATAGGATGAATGATGACCATAATCCATCAGTGATGTCAAATCAGATATTCATCAATTTTGATGATGGCCACCCTGATAGTAAAATTGCACCTGTAACCGAACTGGCAAGAGCTTACAGACAAATCTTCGGTATAAAAGCAAAGTGGCAGATGATGGGTTACGGGGATGAACATGGTGATACGGAATTTCGGAAAATGATTACACAAATGCTCAATCATCAGCGGGGAATGCAGATTCATGAAAATGAAATTTCAATCACCAGAGGGAGCCAGATGGGAATGTTTCTTACTGCTCAAACCCTTCTTACTTCCGGTGATGAGGTAATTGTAGAAGATCCCGGATATAAACCGGCATGGCAGGCATTCGAGTATGCAGGAGCAAAGCTTTTACCCGTTTCCGTAGATAAGGAAGGAATCAGTATTGAAGCTATAGAAAAACTTTTACAGCAGCACCAACATATAAAGGCAATTTACATTACTCCACACAGACAATACCCTACGACCGCTACTTTAAGCCTATCCAGAAGGTTAAGACTGATTGAGATTTCCAATGAGTACAATATCACAATTATTGAAGATGACTATGATAATGAATTTCATTTTGGCTACCGTCCTATTCTTCCTGTTTCAAGTTTTCCGGAGCTTAAGAATTATGTATATATCGGAACATTGAGTAAAGTAGTTGCTCCGGCACTCAGAATCGGCTATCTCGCAACAAAAAATCAGGAACTGCTAAACAAAATAGGAAGTCTGAGAAAGATTATTGATGTACACGGAGATGTTATTATGGAGCAGGCCGTTTTACAGCTGATTAAGGAGGGTGCTGTAAAAAAACATATCAAGAAGGCTACCGTTCATTACAAAAACAAAAGAGATTTTGTTTACGGTTTATTGAATAAATATATGAAGGATATTGCAGATTTCACTTTACCTGAAGGGGGGCTGGCTTTTTGGATCGTGCCTAAGCATAAACTGGACTGGGATAAAGCAACGAACTTACTCCTTGAAAAAAATATCAGGATCATTCATCCGAAACAATACAGCCAGAATCCTATCAACGGGTTCAGATTGAGTTATGGTGCACTTTCTGAAGATCAATTAGCACAAAGTATACCTGTTATTTCAGAGGTCTTTACAAAATTATCCGAATAAGCAGAGTGCTGATAGGTTTGAAAAACTTTTTATCATCTCTCACAGATTAAAAAAATCAAGAAGGTATACTTAGAAAACCAGCATAATTTTTTTAATCTGTAAGAGTGTTTCAGAATAATAACCCAACTATTCCACTTCAAAAATAGCCTGGATCTCCACTGAAGAATTTACAGGGATAGATGAAGCTCCTAATGTAGCTCTCGCATGTTTCCCTTTTTCTCCAAAAACCTCAACAGTAAGATCAGAAGCTACATTCATCAGATCAGCATGTTTAGTATAATCATCTTTGGTATTGAAAATTCCCGTAAGCTGAACGCATTGCTTCACCTTGCTTAAATCTCCTCCAACAGCTTCATTCAATACAGAAATGACATTAAGCATTGTTACTTTTGTAGCATCTTTTACCTGCTGTTCATTTACTTCAACGCCCAGCTTTCCAGGATTGAAAATTTTTCCGTCCTTTAAAGCCACCTGGTTAATAAATACCAGATTCCCTGAACGTACGAAAGGCTGATAATTTCCCGCAGGCTTTGGAACTTGTGGGAGCATAATATTTTTCTGTTTTAAAACCTCACTGAAATTCTGATGATTCTCAACAACTAATACCGTTTTTTTAGGGTGTGTATCCTTTAACGCCAATGCTATTTTCGCAAAGTTTTTCCCCTGAAGTTCAGCGATATTTCTTTCTCCTTTTGTAGGCCTTTCAACATCTTTTAAGGAAGCCATACTTGTTATTCCCAAAACACTGTTGCCCTGTGGAATTGCCTTATTAAGCTCTTCCGTTCCACGGATTCCGTTGGGTACCATTATCATTCCATGTACAGCAAGACTGTTCCAGAATGCCTGAAGTGCCAGTTCCTTTCCTGCCCCACTCCCTGCTGACATGAAAACGGTTGCCGGAATTCCTTCTAAAGCATGATGAGTCCAGATATCTACTGTTTTAGATAAGAATTCACTCATTCCGGTACTGATATTTCCAAAATACACAGGAGAGCCAAAAGCAATCCCATCATAGCCGGGAAGCTCTTCCACTGTAGCTACAGGCAGGTTTTTAAGATTAGGATTTTGGGATGCTTTTACTAATTTAATATAAGGAATAGCATTGTTTCCACTTTCAATTCCTTTGGCTATTTCTTTAGCCAACTCATAGGTTCCGCCTTGATCCGAATGAATCAGAACCAATATTTTCGCTTTATTTTGTGCCATGATGCTGGTGATATTAGATAATAAAATTAAGATAAAAAAAAGACATCGTTTTTTCATGCTGAATAAAGATATAAATTGATATTGTTGATTTGTTTATATTAACTTCTTATATGCTTTTTCAACTCAGAATGAATCAAAATCTAATAACTTCTGAGTTGAAAATATCTATTAGATTGATAATACAAAATTAGTATTGGCGTTTTTATTAAATTTGCCAAAAAATATATACAAAACGACAACATGAAATGTGGCCTGACAGAAAAAACGGAAAACCATTTTGTAGATACAATTGAAAAAGAAGCATATGTTTGGTGTGAGAAAAATTGGAAACATGATGACCATGAACATAACCACAACCGGGCCCAGCTTACTTTTGTAGAGGAAGGTTATCAGTATTTTCATATTGATCAGAAAATTTATATTGTTCCTCAACATCACGTGATCTGGATTCCATCCGGAAAAGCCCATAAAATTACATCTGAAGCGCAAACCGTAAATCTGATGGTATTTTTATTTAAGACTGTTTTTGAAGATGAATTTTATCAGAATGTACAGGTTTTTGCTGTTCCTTCTGTCTTAAAAGAAATGCTGCTTTATGCCTCCAAATGGAACCAGTCTCTGATTGAAAATGAAGAACAGGATATCTTTTTTAAAGCTATTTTAAAGAGTCTTCCTAATTTCTGTAAAGAAAGCAATGGCTTGGAAATTCCCGTACCAGCTGATACCCGATTGATTCCTGTCTGCCAGGATATCAATTCCAATTTTAAATACAATCTTGATATTGATTCATTGGCTGAAAAAGCACAGATGTCTGTAAGAAGCCTTCAAAGAACCTTTAAAAAAGAAACAGGAATCACGCTGCAAAAATACTTGCAGCTCACGAGGATTTTAAAAAGTATAGAATTAATAGATACTAAAAAATATACCTTAAGCGAAGTAGCCTTTAGAATTGGATATCAAAGTCTGTCAGCCTTTACTTTATCTTACTTTGCAGTCATGAAAACAAAGCCAAGGCTAAATAAGTATAAAAATAATGCGGAAGTTTAATGGAGAGAAGCAAACCGATTTTGTTGTTATTTTAAGATCAGTAATCTGTTGAGCTCACTTTTAAAACATCCTAGAATAAATTCTGTATAATAAATCTGTGCATTCAGCGCTTGGGTTCTTGGGTGCAATTCTAATTTTTTGGTTAAAATAATCTCTCCTTTATACGAAAATGAGAAATAAGTGAAAATTTTGTATGCAGAACTGCGGACGGGTGTACAATAACCTGTTGTTGAAATAGACCAGTCAGACTCAAAGAGCCTGGCAACATTCAGGGCCATTGTTCCCGCAATACTGCCTGATACACATCCGCAATCTTCAGCATCTTCTTCTTCAACATTTAACAGTCTGACTTTTTCTGGTAAAGTGTATGCTGTTATTCCGCCCTTGTAAAACACAGGTGCATTGGGCATTTGTGAAAAAGCAAGCTGTAAACATCCTGAAGTAACACTTTCAGCAATTGAAATGGTTTCATCTATACTTATAAGTGATTGGCTTATATATTCAAGAAGATTCTTTTGAAATTCCATAATATTATTTTTAAAAGAAATTAAACGAAATCGAACTTAATATCCGCAATGAAAAGGATAAAAAAGCTGCTGAATAAAATAGACTGCAGCTTTTTGATATATAAAGTGGTGAAAAGGATTGATCCGTTTTTATTACATTTTCATAGCTTGATTCAATGTACTTTATGAATCTATTTTTTTACTCCTGATTACCCTTTTCAAGCATCATAAGAAATCTATTAATATACTCCTCTTCTTTTACAACCTTATAGTAAGCGGTTTTAGCATAGAGTGTAAAAGATGGTTCTTCAACTTCTATTTTTGTCTCCATATCGGTAATATTCACTAGATTTTTCATGTGGAACTCACGGATATGTAAAATATATTCTTTAATATGAGTGTCTATGACGTTTTTCATAACTTCACATGTTGCATTCTTTCTGATCTTTTCTAATGATTTGATCAGAAAAGCCGTAACTCCGTAAGAGTTAATAATAACAGGAAATAACGATTGATTTTCCAAAACATTATTTTTATCATTCAGCCCGGAATGCTGTAAAGTCTCATTTTCAAATATCATATTAAATAGGCATTAGTTTTCAGAAGCTTTTAAATACTGTTATTTATTTGGTATATATACAAGCCGGCCTGCTTTTGAAACCACTTCTCAGATTGATAGCTTTGATAAGGTCTTCTATTTAGCTTACCGTCGATATCTCCGGTTTTATGGTTAAAATAAGCCATATATTTTTTCTATATGGCTTATCAGGTATAATTTATCTTTTTGCAGAAAATTGATTTTCTATTTTCCCAGTTGTTATTGTAACACACTGAAAATTAGCTAATCAAAATTACAATAAAATAATTCACTTTTTTATGATCTTGATCATACTTCAGAAGATCAGTATAAAATTTTACGGTTTTCTAATTTAAGACTTCCCTCTTTTTCCATTTTTTTCAATGTTCTGATTACTGTTTCCACGCGCAATCCTGTTAAATTAGCAATCTGCTGTCTTGTAAACTTGATATGGAAACAGCTTCCACAATCTTCAGAATGATAGCTTTTCAGATAATCAAGAAGTCCTTTCAGCCGTTGAACCGGATTTTGAGAAGCCATATTCTGTATCATTTTCTGTTTGTAATAAATTTCCTGTGAAAAGCAAGCGTTCATATCAAGCGACAGATCAGGATTCTGTTTCAGCATTTCTATGAATTTTTGTTTAGGAAGTCTTATTATTTCAGAAGGTTCAAGACATATAGCATTGATTGGATAATATTGATTAAGAAAAAGAAATGCATCTCCAAAACTCTGCTTTCTGCCTAAGATATTATGAATAAATTCCTTTCCATCCTCATTATAATGATTGAGCTTTACTTTTCCTTGTACAATCTGAAAGTAATAAAGAACAGAATCATCTTCCTTAAAAACGGGTTCACTTTTTTTATACACTTTGTTTTCCCCTCCAAATGAATACAGAAGATCTTCATCAATATTCATACAGCTTATTATTTTCATACTTTTGTGATTTTTATAAAGATATTTAATTGAGACCGTTTCTCAATACAAAACCTTTCGGTTTTCAATTTTAACAATTTTATCTTTTTCCATGTTTTTGATAGTCCTTATGGCAGTTTCTACACATAATCCTGTGAGACTGGCCATCTGCTGCCTCGTTAGCGGAATCATATAAGAATATGGGCTCTCATCATCCTGAAAACTTTTAAGATAATCCATTAATCCTTTAAGTCTTGTTGATGGATCCTGAGATGAAATGTTCTGCATCATGACAAACTTATAATAGAGACGCTGAGAAAGAAAGCTGCTCACTTCCATACATATTTGCGGAGATTCATTCAATAAGTTGAAAAAACTCGATTTATGAAGTCTCAATACACTGCATTCTGTCATTGCTTCAGCATTCATTGGATAAGGTTTATCTATAAAAAGTATGGCCTCTCCACAGCTTTGCCCGTCAGACAGGATATTCTGTATAAACTCTTTTCCGTCTTCATTGTAGTTGTTAAGCTTTACCTCTCCTTTAATAATCTGATAATAATAATGAGGAATATCGCCCTGGCTGAATAAATATTCAGATGGGCTGTAATGCTTTATTTCTGCTCCCGCCGAGTGCAAAATATTTTCGTCAATAACCATAATACTTTGTTTTTTAATGTTATTTTTTAAAATTCATCTTAGTAAAAAATATCATTGGGGAACTTCATAAGAGGCATGCAAAAATCAAACCTTCATTATCACAGAAATCGTTAAAAAAAGTTAAAAATATACTTTATAATAATGATTTTAAATTATATTATTAATCATTTGTCATTAATAATAATATATGTGATGTTGATTTATAAATAATAAAAATCCGTTTTATCATCTAAAACGGATTTTATTTTACAATAGAAAGTGAATCTATATCATTTTACTTGGCAAATTTTTTAGTTCCTGCAACACATAAAATAACACCAACTGTAATCCCCAGCATTCCTATACTTACCTGCTCATGAAGAAGATAAGCTGCTAAAGCAAGACCAAAGAACGGCTGAAGCAGCTGCAATTGTCCTACTGAGGTGATCCCTCCCTGCGCCAAGCCTTTATACCAGAATATAAATCCGATGAACATGCTGAACAATGAAATATAGCCTAATCCAAACCAGCCTTTGAAACTAACCGCTTCCAGGTTGGTTGGAAAATAGATAAAAAATAACGGAAGCATTACAGGTAAAGAAATTACCAAAGCCCATGAAATAACCTGCCAGCCTCCCAATGTTTTGGATAATTTAGCTCCTTCTGCATATCCCAATCCACAAAGGATAACCGCCAGAAGCATCAGAATGTCGCCTATTGGGGAAGCCGAAATTCCTTGTGAAAAGGCATACCCGATAACCAAAAGACTTCCGATCACCGAAAAAATCCAGAATACAGGATGCGGTCTTTCCCCCCCACGAAATACCCCAAAAATAGCAGTAGCTAAAGGTAGCATTCCAAGAAATACAATAGAATGGGCAGAAGTAAGATACTGCAAAGCCAAAGAAGAAAGCAGAGGAAATCCTATCACACAGCCAATAGCTACCAATACTAAAGAAAATATCTGATTCTTTGCAGGTCGTTTTTCTTTATAGAATAACAAAACTGCAAGTGCCAGTACTCCGGCAATCACTGCCCGGGCTATGGTTACAAATATAGGATCCATTTCCATTACCGCCAGTTTAGTTGCAGGCATTGAACCGCTAAAAAGCAATACGCCTATGAAACCATTGATCCATCCGCTTACTGCCTGATCTTTTGAGATTGTATTTGTCATCATTTTGATAAGGTTTAATTGATGGTTCAAAATTAGAAAGGATAAATTGATAAACACAGTATCAGTTTTGTATATTTGCATGAGCACAGTTTAAAAATATGAGCAAAGAATTTTTATATACAGAAATTGCAGACGGAATTGCAGGGCAGATCAGAACCGGTATTCTAAAGGCGGGAGATAAACTTCCTTCAGTAAGAATGTTGTGCCAGGAACATCAGGTGAGTATGAATACGGCAAAACGTGTCTTCCTGGAACTGGAATCTCAATCACTGGTAGAATCAAAGCCGCAGTCGGGTTATTTTGTAAGCCAGCTTTTGTCTGTAAAACTTCCTTTACCCGAAGTAAGCCGCCCGTCTTTAATCGCGAATAATGACGAACCTGATGAGCTGATCAGCAAGGTGTATGAAAATATGGGTAAAAAAGAGATGACTTTTTTCTCAATCGGAATTCCTTCCGGGGATCTTTTGCCTCAGGCCAAACTGAAAAAAGAAATCGTAAATGCCATCAGGGAATTAAAAGAAGGCGGTACAGAGTATGAAGAACTTCAGGGAAATCTGAAACTGAGAAGGATGATCGCTATCCGTTCTTTGCAATGGGGAGGAAATTTGAGCGAAAACGATCTGATTACCACCAACGGCGGAATGAATGCCCTATCTTTCTGCTTAATGGCGCTGGGAAAACCCGGAGATACAATTGCCATTGAAAGCCCCTGCTATCCAGGAATTTTGCAGCTGGCCAACGGACTTGGTTTAAAAGTTCTCGAACTTCCCACCCATCCTACTACAGGTATCGAAATTGAAGCCCTGAAAAAGGTAATTCCTAAAATAGATCTGTGTCTGCTGATCCCCAATTTCAATTCTCCTTTAGGAAGCTGTATGCCTGATGAAAATAAGAAAGAAATTGTAAAAATCTTGTCAGAAAATAATATTCCCCTGATTGAAGACGATGTGTATGGAGATCTATATTTCGGTTCCAGCCGGCCCAAATGCTGCAAATCTTTTGACAAAGATGGAAATGTGCTGTATTGCAGTTCTATCTCAAAAACGCTGGCTCCCGGATATCGTGTTGGATGGATTGCTCCCGGAAAATATAAAGACAAGATACTGAAACTTAAACTTCTTCATTCCACTTCCTCAATTTCTATTGTGAATGAAGCCGTAGCCAACTTCCTAAAATCCGGAAAATATGAAAAACATCTTCAGCAGCTTCGCAGAACATTGCAAAGCAATTATCAGAATTATGTTCAAACCATTGCTGAGTTTTTCCCGGAAGGAACAAAAACCAGTCGTCCACAGGGCGGATTATCATTATGGGTGGAATTTGATAAGAGTATTAAAACCACTGAATTATACGACTTAGCCATCAAACAGAATATCAGTATAGCACCCGGAAGGATGTTTACTTTTCAGGAACAGTTTGAAAACTGCATGAGGCTCTGCATCGGGCTTCCATGGTCGGAAAATACACAAACTAAGCTTAGACAGATTGGAAATCTTGCTAAAAAGATTTATTTAAAGTAAGGAAGCTGGAAGATTGAAGTCAAAATAGTTTTAAAAATAGCTTATCTCAATTCTTATTGATAATATAAAGGACATCTTATAGCTCTTGAAGTTCTTTTATATTTACTAGAACTTCAGGCTTCCCTCTTCCAGCCTTTTTTATTTATTGTCCGGTACGAAATTTTTTCTTGCCAGTTCTTTTCTCACGCGGCTTAAACTTTCCGGAGTAATTCCAAGATAAGATGCAATCATCCATTGCGGAACCCTCAACAGTAGATCCGGATACATTTTAATGAATTTCATATACCTTTCCTCCGCAGTTTCTCCCAACAGCGAATTGATCCTGTTCTGAAGGCTTCTGATATGCTTTTGAAGAAGAAAATCACTACGCTCAATACTGTTCGGGAACTGTTCTACCAGTTTATTGAAAAAATCAGGATGCAGGAACAGCACTTCCGAATCTTCCACTGCTTCTATATAGTAAATGGATTTCTCATTGAAATAAAGGCTGCTTCGGTCAGAGATCAGCCAGCTTTCAGGAGCAAACTGAATAATATGTTCCTTGCCGTTCTTATCAATAGAATACATCTTTAAAAGGCCTCTTTCTACAAAGAATATATGTCGGCATATTTCGCCATATTGAAGAAGAAACTGGTTTTTGGGAATCTTTTTAACTTCATAATGTAAACTGCAAGCGTTCACACTTTGAAGCGGAACATTTAAAACTTTGGCTAAATAATCATTTATATTCTTCATGATACGATCTGGCTTAAAGAAATATCCTGGTGTGAAGCATTATTAACGGGCTTTCCGTTCTCTATTACAATCAGCTGCGGGCTTTCATGTCTGATTTCAAAATCTGCTGCAATTTTATTGGAAACTGGTCTGTGAGCCAGTAGATCCAGATAATACACATGAACTTCCTGTTCCGAATTCTCAACTTCTTTTTCAAAATTCTTCAATACGGTTCTACTGATGAAACAGCTTGTTGAATGTTTGAATATTGCTATTTTATGCTGAAAAGATTCTTCAACAGCTTTTTCAAGATCCCCTTCAGATTCTATCTTTTTCCAGAAAGATTTCTGATCAGGAGCATCACTCTTTCCTCCGAATATTTTATCAAAAAAACTCATACATTAAATTGTTTTAAATGATGATCAAGATGTTTATACTCTAAAAATTCCCAATCCTTTTCTGTCATATTTCCGAACAGGCTGTGGCGGTCCGGCAGGGTTTTATGGTCACATGCCTTCCGGAATTCCTCCAGTGTTTCCAGCAGATTGGCTTTCGATTCATCAAAATCACACTCAAAATTAACGATTAGTTTTTGAAAAGTAGGCATGTTTCTGGGAATTCCATTATTGAAAACATACATTTCTGCTTTGGTAATGATCCCTATTGTCTCAAAAAGGACATTAATGCGGGGAAGTTCAATCTTTTTCAGCGCCACCTGAAGAACCCTATCACAATGCTTTAACATCTGAGCTGCATTCATTTTCCCCCATTTCCCGGGAGAGTTTTCGGAGAGGCTGGAAATTCTGTTTACAACTTCCTTATAATATTTGGGATTATTAAGACTCTTCTTTACCAACCTTTTTCTTTCTTCAGATTTTCAATATGAGCAAAATGATGATTACAGTGCCAGACATATAATGCCAGACTTTCTCTCAAATTATAGTTTTTCTGATGCTCCGGGTGATGAAAAGTTCTCTCAAATTGTTTATTGGTAAGGCTTTTAAGAAGAGTAACCCATCTTTGGTGGGTTCCTCTCAACATTCTCATAGCAGGTTTTACCGGCATATGAAAACTATCCTGAAGCTCTGCCCATTTGGCTTCGTCATAAGGTTTAATGGTAGGGTTATCTTCCGTAAGAGCCAGTTTAAAACGAATAAAACTGTTCATATGGCTGTCAGAAAGATGATTAACAAGCTGTCTCACCGTCCATCCTCCTTCTCTGTATGGAGTATCCAGCTGATCATCCGTAAAATGTTCAATGAGATTTTTTAGTCTGCCGGGAAAGTCCTTAATCACTTTAATATAAGCATCCAATGTAGTGTCGCATATGTTTTCTGGTGCTTCAAACTGTCCTATTGGAAACTTCTTTTTCTCTAAATCACTCATTGTTCAGGGTTTTAATTTTTAATTATTGCCGATTTGTCCTATCGTTATCTATCAGGACAATTTACAAATATCAGTTTGTGCGAATTTATCAAAAATTCAAGAATCTAAAGTCAATAAAGCATTAATTGTACCGATAATAATTTTTGTGGTACCAATTTTTCATTAAAAAAGGTTTCAATTGTAAAAACTGAAACCTTTTTTATTTATTATCAATGATTAATAACCATGCAAATCAATCCCTTCTGTTCTTTGCAGAGTTACTTTTCTGCCCATTTTCTTTTGAATTACCCTGAAATGCTGCAGTTCATCATCCGTTAAAATACTAATCGCTGTTCCTTTTTCATTGGCACGCCCTGTTCTACCAATACGGTGAATATAATCCAAAGGCGAACGCGGCAATTCGTAATTGATGACACACGGCAGAGATTCAATATGAATTCCACGCCCAATCAGGTCAGTTGCAACCAGAATCTGAGCTCCGTTCACTTTAAATTCTTCCAGGTTATTTCTTCTGGCTCCTTGTGATTTCTGACTGTGAATAGCTACTGCTTTAATTTTATTCTTTTTCAGTTTTTCTACCAGATTATCTGCAGATCTTGTAGATGAAACAAAAATCAAAGCTTTTTCCACTTTCTTTTCTTTGATTAGATATCGTAAAAAAGGACCTTTATTCTCAGGGGAAACATGATAGGCAAGCTGCTCAATATTATCAATTTCAACTTCTTCTTTTTTAATTTCGATAATAGTAGGATTAATGGACAGACGCTCTTTCATTTCGGCTACTTTATCATTTAAAGTTGCAGAAAATAATGTGGTTTGTTTTGCAACAGGCATCAAAGCAAACAGCTTATTCATTTCCTCACCAAAGCCCAGCTGAAACATTTTATCTGCTTCATCAATCACCAGATGCTTAATTTCCGAAATACTCAACGCATTATGATCAATTAAGTCTAATAAACGTCCCGGAGTAGCAATCAAAACCTCCACTCCAAACATTCCCTTCATCTGTGGATTGATAGAAACACCTCCATAAACAGCCATTGTCCGAACTTCTCTCTTAAGATTTTCTGTAAAAGCTCTGAAGACATCATCAATCTGAATAGCCAATTCACGGGTAGGAACCAATATTAAAATCTGAATATTACGGTCTTTTTTAACTTCCGAATTCTGTAATTTTTCTAAAATCGGCATCACAAAACAAGCCGTTTTCCCGGAACCAGTCTGAGCAATTCCCATCAGATCCTTTCCCTGCAAAATTATGGGAACAGCCTGCTCCTGAATTGGAAATGGTTTTAAATACCCTAACTTCTTTACAGAACGAATAATATTGTGTGATAATCCTAAAGACTCAAATGACATAAAATACTTATTTCCTGCAAAGATAAGCTATTGAGATTTGGTGTAAACCTCAAAATTCAATAGGCTGCAGACAAAGTTTAATTATTTTTATTTCTAACCCTCTCATTCTTGCCCTATTAAAAATTTACTTTGCCGATTTGTCCGATAATTCGGTTTTGGACAAGTTTTTGCGGATTAGTTTTGTAAATTTATCAAAAATTCGAGAAATCTAAATATGAAAAAAGCGTTAATAATAGTCGATGTACAGAATGATTTTTGTGAAGGCGGAGCACTTGCAGTCCCTGGAGCTAACGAAATTATTCCATATATCAATCTTTTGATGGAAGAAAACCAATATGATCAGGTTGTTCTTACACAAGACTGGCATCCTGCAGGTCATAAAAGTTTCGCAAGCAGCAATGGAAGAAAAGTTGGAGAAAGTATTATTTTAAATGGAGTTCCTCAGTTTATGTGGCCAGATCACTGTATCCAGGGAACTTTCGGAGCAGAATTCCACAAAGATCTCAATCAGGATAAAGTAACACACACCATACAAAAAGGAAAAAATATTGAAATCGACAGCTACAGCGGTTTCCAGGATAACAATCACTTTATGAAAACCGGGCTGGATGATTTCCTGAAATATCATGATATTCAACTTTTGGAAATCGTGGGCCTTGCACTGGATTATTGTGTGAAATTCACAGCTTTAGATGCAGTGGCCAATGGCTATGTTACCTGTCTCCACTTCAATGGAACCAGAGCTGTAAATGTAAAGCCGGACAATGCCAGAGATGCGATCTATGAAATGATCCAAAAGGGAGTAACCGTACTAGGATAATTATAAATGAGGCGTCTCTGCTATGCTGAAGCTTCAAATAGATAATTTATTAGAGAAGATAAACAAAAGCGCAGATTTTTCTGTGCTTTTGTGTTAATGGCAATTTTCATTTAGGATTATTATTTATATTTGAAAAAACATCTTAATGAAAAAAAGCATCTTATCTATTGTGGTTTTTGCTGCTGCCTCTATTTGTATAAAAGCCCAAAACACATCGGATCAATCATTCAAATACCTTGAATATGATGTGCAGAAGATCCAAAATCTTTACAAGCATAATAAAGCAACTGTAAAAGAAGTTGTTGAAGCCTATCTTAAACGGATTCATGATATTGATAAAAATGGTGTACAGTTGAATTCTGTAATCACCATCAATCCTGATGCCGTCAAAATTGCTGATTCTCTGGATCATCTTGATTCTAAATCTAAAAACAAGCCTTTGTTCGGGATTCCTGTCTTGTTAAAAGACAATATAGATACTCATGATAAAATGCCCAATACAGCCGGTTCTCTGGCTTTAAAAGATTCATTTCCCCTGCAAGACAGCTACCTGGTAAAAAAATTAAGAGAAGCCGGAGCTGTGATTATCGGAAAGACCAACCTGAGTGAATGGGCCAACTTTAGAGGTGAAAAATCTACCAGTGGCTGGAGCGGATTGGGAGGACTTACTAAAAATCCATATATTCTGAACAGGAATACCTGTGGATCCAGTGCCGGCTCAGGAGCTGCAATTTCTTCCAATCTTGGTATTATTGCCATAGGTACAGAAACCAACGGCTCTATAATCTGCCCATCAAGCATCAACGGAATTGTCGGGTTAAAACCTACTGTTGGACTAATTTCCAGACAGGGAATCATTCCTATTTCAAATACTCAGGATACTTCAGGGCCTATGGCAAGAACAGTAAGAGATATTGCTATAAGTCTGGGAACAATGGCTGGTGAAGATAAAAAAGATATAAAAACAATTGGAAACGCGCCATATCTGCATAAAGATTACACCCAATTCCTTACTTTGAACGGACTGAAAGGAAAAAGATTAGGATATGTAAAAGGAATTACAAAAGGAGCCAGTAAAAAAGTAGATGAATTATTCAGAAAAACCTTAAAAGTCTTAGAAGCCCAGGGAGCTGTTATTATCGAGATAGACAATGATATTATTTCAGAAAACGTGCAGCAAAAATCCTTTGAATTAATGATTAATGAATTTAAAGACGGTTTAAATGATTACTTTTTATCTCTGGGAAAGAACGCACCTATTAAAAATATTGATGAATTAATTACCTTTAATAAAAATAACAAAGAAGAATTACAGTATTTCGGTCAGGAATTCTTAGAACTTGCCGCTAAAAGCAATGGCATAAAAGATAAGAATTACCCGCAAACCTTAAAATCAGTACAGGAAGGAAGCCAAAAGAAAGGAATAGATTTTACTATGAATAAGTATAAACTCGATGCCATTATTTCTCCTGCAACCACTGAAGCCTGGAAAACAGATCTCAAAAACGGAGATTCATACTCGTTTGGAAGTGCTGATGCCGCAGCTATTGCGGGATACCCCAGTATTACACTTCCGATGGGATACATTGACGAATTACCTGTCGGAATTTTATTTTCTGCCGGAAAATGGGAAGAAGGGAAACTCATCAATATGGCTTACACTTTTGAACAGGTTAATCCGCAAAGAAAAGTACCCGGATTTTTACCCGGAAATTAGATAATATACAAGCAAAAAGCGCAGAAATTACTTTCTGCGCTTTATATTTTTAACACTTAAAATTATTTTAAAGCATTTTAAGGTTATTCACTTCCAGTTCTGTAAGGATTCTCCAGTGTCCTCTCTTGATATTCTTCTTCGTCAATCCGGCAAACATTACTCTGTCTAAAGATTCTACTTCGTAACCTAATCTTTGGAAAATTCTTCTGATTACACGGTTCCATCCGATATGAATTTCAATTCCGATTTCATTTTTCGGCTTTCCTTCAATATACGAAATCTGGTCAACTACCGCTACCCCTTCATCCAAACGGATACCTTCTGCAATAAGACGTAAATCTTCACCGGTAAGTTTTTTGTCCAATGTTACATGATAGATCTTTTTAGCATCGAAAGACGGGTGTGTCAACTTTTTAGTCATGTGTCCGTCGTTGGTTAATAAGATAACACCAGTTGTTGAACGATCCAGTCTTCCCACTGGGAAAAGTCTGTAAGGAGAAGCATTTGCCACAAGATCCATTACTGTTTTTCTTGCTTTGTCGTCTTTCGTAGTAGAAATATAACCTTTTGGCTTATTTAAAAGTACATAAACAGGTTTTTCTGGAGTAATACTTTGTCCGTCGAAAACAACTCTGTCTGTTTTCTGTACCTGATATCCCATTTCAGTTACCACTTTTCCGTTTACTTCCACCAATCCTTGTGTAATCAGCTCATCAGCTTCTCTTCTGCTGCAGATTCCGGAATTGGCAATATACTTATTGAGACGGATGCTGTCTTTATTCACATCCTTTTCAATTTTGTTCAGTCTTCTCTTCTGTACAAAAGATTTTGCTCTGTCATCTCTTTCCTCTCCGTTAGATGGTCTTCTTCCGTATTTCAGGCTGCCTCTTTCGTACTTATCTCTTGTATCAAAGTTCTTCCCTCCTCTTTTTGGTCTTCCGAAAGATTTTTTCTCATAGCTCTCACTTTTATTCGTGATGTATGGCGTTCTTTCAGATTTAGAACCAAAATCTTCATTGGAGTTCTCAAAGCTGTCTGTATTTTTCTTGAAAGGTTTCTTTTCAAATTTTGAGTTGGATCCTTTATGTTCCGGGCCTTTTCTTGCACCGTCTTTAGAAAAAGGTTTCTTAAAAGGTTTTGATCCTGAAGAATTTCCAGATCTGGAAGCACGAGAATCATCAGAACTTTTCTTGGTTGAAATTCTTGGTCTCTTTGGTCTGTCTGAATTATTATTATCTCTGCTCATTCTAAAAATTTCTGCAAAGATAGTAATTTAGTTACGAGTTAAAAATTAAGAATCATAACTTTGCAATATAGTTTACATTTTAACTTTACATACATTTGAAGATGATAACAATATTAAACGATAATTTTTCTCAGCTCAACGAGTTCCTTCACGAAAAAACTTTCAGTAAAATTTTTATTCTTGTAGATGAAAATACACATGAATACTGTCTTCCTGTTCTGTTAGGAAATATGGAAACCGATCTTGGCTTTGAAATTCTGGAGATAGAATCCGGTGAAGAAATGAAAAATATCCAGACCGCCAACCAGCTTTGGGAAATTCTTACCGAAATGCAGGCAGATAGAAAAGCACTGGTCATTAATCTTGGCGGAGGTGTAATTACAGATATGGGAGGTTTTGTTGCATCTACTTATAAAAGAGGAATACAGTTCATCAATATTCCTACTACCCTTTTATCCATGTGCGATGCTTCTATAGGAGGAAAAACAGGAATAGACTTGATGCATTATAAAAATATGGTAGGAACTTTTGCTTTCCCTGAGCAGATCTTTATTTATCCTCAATTTTTAAACACGTTACCTTTTAAAGAATTAAGAAGCGGGTTTGCAGAAATGTTGAAACACGGTCTTATTGCAGAAAAAGCTCATTGGGATCAGCTGATTCAAATCCAGAAACTTGAAGTAGAAACAGTAACACCGCACATTCAGACTTCTATGAATATCAAACAGAATGTTGTAGATCAGGATTTTCATGAGCAGAATATCAGAAAGACATTGAATTTCGGCCATACCATTGGTCATGCTGTTGAAAGTTTATGCCTGCAGCAAGGTAATCCTATTCTTCATGGTGAAGCTGTTGCTATGGGAATGATTGCCGAAGCACATCTTTCTTATCTTGAAAATTTGATCTCCGAGGAAGATTCAAAAGCGATCATTGAAAATATCCAGAGGTATTATCCTTATCTGGATATCAGTGATTTTAAAGATGAAGATATTACCGCTTTATTGATGAATGATAAAAAGAATACCGACAGCAAGATCAACTTTTCATTGCTTTCCGGTATCGGTTCATGTACCTATGATTATCAATCCAGCCAGAAAAACATCCTTGAATCATTATCTTTTTACAGAAAATTAAATGATGCTTAATCTATTTTGAAGAAATTACAGCTTTTCCAGGCTCTATTTTTGACAAAATTGTCAATTTAGATCATTTCTAAACAAATGTTTATTTAACCACGTAAGTAATTAATAATTAAACACATAAAATTAAATCCGCTTAATAAATAGGCGGATTTTTTATTGATTTTCATCCTGAAAAATATTTTTGGCAAGCAATTTGAAAGATACTCTGCGTTCAACTGAAAATGTTGCACAGTAGTAAAATTTAAAATTAAGAAAGAGTAAAATTAAAAAATTAAAGTTATGAAAAAGTTAATTTTAGGATTAGCAGTAACTGCAGGAACATTAGCGTTCGCTCAACAGACGCCTTCTTCTAATCCGGTAACATTTGGGGTAAAAGGAGGAATGAACGTTTCTTCACTTTCAAAAGATAGCGGTTTAGATGACCAAAAATCTAAAATAGGATTTAATGCAGGTGTATTTGCAAACATTCCGGTAGCTAGCTCATTCAGCATTCAGCCAGAGGTGTTATATTCACAGTATGGTAACAAATCTGATTTTACAGCTTTAGGAACAAAATATTCAGCATCTACTAAATTAGATTATATTGCAGTTCCGGTAATGTTCCAATATAACTTAATCCCTAATCTTTATGTAGAAGCAGGGCCAGAGTTTGGTTTCATGGTAAGTGCTAAAAACAAATTAAAAAACGAATCTAACGGAGATTCTACTACATCTGATAACTTCAAAGATAATTTTAATACATTCAACTTTGGTATCGGGCTTGGTGCAGGATATTATTTCACTCCAAACCTTGGGCTTACAGCAAGATATGTTGCAGGTTTAACAGATATTGCTAAAAACAGACCTAGCGGATCGGATGCAGTAAGAAACAATGTATTCCAGGTAGGTTTAGCTTATAAATTCAAATAAGAATAAGCACACGCACATTCACTAACAAATTTTTATATTCAATAGAAAGATCAGGTTAATTTTTTAACCTGGTCTTTTTTTGTGATACTATTCAGTCTTTCATAATTATCCCAATCATGATAAAAGTCATAATCGCCAATATTACTCTTGGTATATCATTTGTTTCTTAATAAAACGTTAAACAAAGTTTAATTTTTTTAAAAACACAATTTATGAAAAAGATTTTTTTTAGTCTTGCCCTTGTGGCAGGCACTTTCGCTTTGGCTCAACAGACCAACGCTGGTAATTCATCATCTTCAGTAAGATTCGGTTTAAAAGCTGGTCTTAACATTTCAAGGTTTTCTGATAGCGATTCAAGATTTAAAACAGGATTTAATGCAGGTGTATTTGCTAATATCCCTGTAGCAAAGGATTTCTCTTTTCAGCCGGAAGTATTATACAACCAAGTGGGAACAAAAGCTAAAGCAAACAGTGGTTTAAAAGTAAATGTGGATTACATTTCTGTTCCGTTAATGCTTCAGTACAATGCTCTGCCTAATCTATACTTAGAAGCAGGTCCTCAATTCAGTTTTTTAGTTAATTCAAAGTTAAGGTATAAATCATATTCTACAAATACTAAGGATCAATTCAAAACTTTTGATTTTGGTGTTGGTATTGGTGCAGGATATTATTTAACAGAAAACATCGGAATTACAGCGAGATATGTTGCAGGCTTAACAGATGTTGTAAAAAATACGCCAGGCGTTTACGATGGCAAATCTAAAAATAATGTTATTCAGGTAGGTTTGGTTTATAAATTTTAAGAACTGAATTTATTTTTAAACAACAGATTTCAGCCGGATTATTTATTTAATCCGGCTTTTTTGTGATAACACCCAGAATTCCAGTACTATTCAACATAAAATCCTGCACCATTATTAATTCTGTCCATTAAACATTTACTTACCTTTTACTGTTAAGGTTCCAAAGCCTTTATAACAAACCCTTTCTTGGTACATTGTTTGATGTTAAGCAGGAAGTTAAACAAAATATAAAACTAATTCTATGAAAAAGATCTTTTTTGGCCTTGCGCTTATCGTAGGTACATTTACTTTCGCTCAGAGTACATCCACAAACACATCTTCTACAACTTCTTCATCTCCGATAAGATTCGGTGTAAAGGCCGGTCTTAATGTTTCCAGTCTTTCTAAAAGCTCCTGGAACTCCAAAGCAGGTTTTTATGGAGGTGTATTTGCCAACATTCCTGTAGCGAAAGATTTCTCTGTACAACCGGAGGTTTTATACAGCGGAATAGGTGCAAAAGCTGATTATGGAAATAATTTAAAACTTAATTTGGATTATATTGCAGTTCCGGTAATGATTCAATATAATATTCTTCCTCAGCTTTATGTAGAAGCGGGACCGCAATTCAGCTTTTTGATTAGCTCAAAATTTAAAGACAGTTCTGAGTCTTTAGATGCTAAAGATGTAACTAAAAGCTTTGATTTCGGACTTGGTATTGGCGCAGGATATTATTTCACTCAAAATATCGGAGTTACGGCAAGATATGTTGCTGGTTTATCTGATATTGCAAAAGACAGACTTGTAGGTCTTGAAGCTGTAAAAAATGGTGCTTTCCAGATAGGATTAGCATATAAATTTTAAATATTAGATTTAATATTTTAATAAAAATAACAACAATTAAATAAACTATTAATTTAAAATACTTTTATTAACATTTAAATTTATCACAAAACACAGATTATCAATATTTTATTTTTGGTACACTGTTTGCTTATAAACAAAATGTTAAATAAAACTTAAAAACTATTAAAAATAAAAACTTATGAAAAAGATTTTTTTAGGTCTTGCCCTTGCAGCGGGTACATTTGCTTTCGCTCAAAAGACCACTACTAATACTTCAACTTCAGCATCATCTCCTGTCAGATTCGGTTTAAAAGCTGGTCTTAACGTTTCGAGCTTTTCTGGTAATGATTCAAAATCTAAAGCAGGATTTTACGGAGGAGTATTTGCAAACATCCCTGTAGCACAGGATTTCTCTTTCCAACCGGAGGTTTTATACAGCGGAATGGGTGCAAAATCTAAAGCAGACAGTAATGCAAAAGTAAACTTAGACTATATCTCTGTTCCATTAATGCTTCAATACAATGCTTTACCTAATCTATATTTAGAAGCGGGACCTCAATTCAGCTTTTTAATCAATTCAAAGTTAAAGTATAAATCAAATTCTGCAGATGGTAAAGACCTATTCAAAAGTTTTGATTTCGGTCTTGGTATTGGTGCAGGATATTATTTCACACAAAATATCGGAGTTACGGCAAGATACGTTGCAGGCTTAACGGATATTCTAAAAAACAGACCTGATCTTTCTGAAGACAAGTCTAAAAATGGAGTATTCCAGGTAGGTTTAGCTTATAAATTCTAATACTGAATTTATTTTACACAGCATAAAAGGCCGGATTATTTATTTAATCCGGCTTTTTCTTATGTTCTATTCTTTTTTGGCAAGAAATTTGCGTAGTGTGTAGTGATTGTATCTTATTCCGCCAACGTTCAGATTACAGTTTCTGTATCTTTCTGAAATTCGTTTCGATTCAGTTTAATAACCATTTATCATTTTCGAAATTAGAAATTATTATTTAGCAATATGTTTAGATAATACTGAAAAGTGAGCGTGGATATCAGCTGCATAAAAGCAACATAAATAATGTTGCATGTACATAAAATACATTTTGATTTCAATAGAAAAAGTCAGGTTTATTTGTTTAAGCCTGACTTTTTCGCTTATTGTATGATTTTTATCACCTTTATCCTTTATGGCAGGGGTTTTGTCGCATTAAAAACTTAAATAAAAACTTTAAACCATGAAGAAATTCATTGCAGTTATAGCATTCGCAGGGAGCCTTTTCGTAAATGCTCAGGAAAAAGCTCAATCTACCTCATCTCTTTCCCCTATCAGTTTCGGTGTTAAGGCCGGCTTTAATGGTTCTACCCTTACGAGAGGAGATGGCTATAATTATGATAATAACGAGAAAATAAAGCCGGGCTTTCATGCCGGTGTATTTGTACATATTCCTGTTACGGAAAAGTTTAGTGTACAACCTGAGCTTCTTTTCAGTCAGCTGGGATCAAAATCGGATTACAATTACAGAACCACTTCCGACAATTACAGAATGACACAGCATTATAGTTATACAACAACTTTAAACTATATCACCCTTCCTTTAATGGTTCAGTATAATATTCTTCCTCAGCTGTACGTAGAAGCCGGACCTGAATTTGGCCTTTTACTGGGAGGAAAGACAAAAGGAGATCTTACTACCATTGAAATGACAGGAAGTACACTCATTGTTGAGCATAATGAACATGTTTCAAAAAGCATTCCTATGAGTTTATTGAACCGATTCAATTTCGGAATCGGAATTGGTGCGGGGTATTACTTTACGGAAAAATTGGCCGCCACAGCTAGATTTACCGCTGGTATTACTGAGGTATACAAATACAACTCAGACGATAAAATCAGAAATAATGCATTCCAGATCGGAGTCGCCTATAAGTTTAAATAACTATATTTTATTTTCAATTTGGGGCCGGATATTTCAGTATCCGGCATTTTTTATTAGAAAAAGAGCTATTGGATTTTAAAGTTTTCACTATTTCCATTATCAGTACTAAAGTTTTTTGGGCATTCAATTGTTTTCAAAAAAAAGATACTAATACTGTATTTTCTGATAGAAAAAGAGAAAAACCATGTAGGGAATGAACATCTAAAACCTTTTAAAAACCCTTTAAAATAAAGCTTTTTCAACTTTGGCAAGCAATTTGCAAAATAATTCAAGTCTGATTGAGAAATCATTCAATACACAAATAGTAAAATTAAAAAATAAAATTATGAAGAAGTTATTTTTAGGGTTGGCATTAACTGCCGGTACATTAGCTTTCGCACAGGAAACAAAAACTGAAGAAACAAAACCAGTAAGCGTGTCACCTCTTAAAAAAGATGTTCAACCCGTTAGATTCGGGATTAAAGCAGGGGGAAACTCGGCATATTTCAGTAAGCAGGAATTTGGTATGAACAGCCAAAAACTTGGTTTCCACGCAGGGGTATTCGTTAACATTCCAATTTCTAAGCAATTCAGTTTTCAACCGGAAGTATTGTACAACCAAATGGGGGCAAGAGATGTCATCTCTTCACTAGAAACAGACAACGGAACTACAAACGTAAAGACCAAATTACAGGATAAAGTAACGATGAATTATATTTCAGTTCCTTTAATGGTTCAAATGAGACCTATAGATAAGTTTTATATTGAAGCAGGACCTGAATTCAGTTATTTCATCAACGGTAAAAATAAAGGAGAAGCTACTGTAGCAAGTACTACAGCTGGTGTAACTACAACCACTACACAGTCTCACTCGGAAGATATTAACAAAGATCAGATCAATAAGTTCAACTTCGGTTTAGGCCTTGGGTTGGGATATGATATTACCAACAATATCGGAATCAGTGCAAGATATGTAAACAGTCTTACAAAGATTGATAAAAGCAGACCGGCAGCTGAAAATAACAACAGAGTATTTCAGTTAGGTCTGAACTATAAATTTTAATTAACCAGAACCAATTTTTAACCCCAAGTGCAGTTTTCTGCACGCATAAAATAGCCGGAAGAAATTCTTCCGGCTATTTATATTGTATGGATATAATAGGATAGCAATTATTCAAATATTCTAGGATCATCACTGATTACTCCATCAATTCCCATTTCTTTTAATTCGCTTAGTCTTTCTTTGGTGTTCACTGTCCACGGGATTACTTTCATGCCTAATGCATGGCATTCTTTTATGAGCTGCGACGTTACAAGGGTATGATCCGGGCTGTAAATGGTGGGTGTAAAACTAAGAAATTTCATATCTCCTGCTACTCCATTCAAATGGTTAGGATACATTTTGAATTTTTCCAAAGAAATATCTTTAAAATATGTCCGTTGTTGTGCAAGCTTCTTGTCGTCAACTTTTTCCACCAGAAAAGCGGTCATTATTTTAGGATATTTTTTATGAATGATTTCCAGAGTTCTCGGATCAAACGACTGAATAATTACGCGGTCCTGAATTCCTTTTTCCATAATGATTTTCATCATCAGGTCTACAAACTCTTTGGGTTCCGGATGAAATATATGATCAGAAAAAGGACGTGTTTTGGTCTCTATATTATAAAACGGTAAAGGTCTTTTCAATTCCCGGGAATACGCCTCGCATGCATCTATTACGTCTGAGAAAAGAGGTTTCTGAGCTCTCATCTTCTTCTGATCAGGATAATTGGTGAGCTTTTTTAAGCCTACATCAAATGTTTGAATCTTTGTGTAAGGCATATCATAAATTTTATAATAAAATCCGGAATCTCTCGGAATATAAGTTCCGTCTGGTTTTGTGACCAATTCCGGGGAAAGAAAGGCATCATGGGAAAGAATAACCTTTTTGTCTTTCGTGACAGCCAAATCCATCTCCAGTGTTGTAATGTTCATTTCTAACGCATTCTTCATCGCCGGGATAGTATTCTCGGGATACAAAGATTTTCCACCCCGATGCGCCTGCTTATCAAAAGACTGAGCCGTATAAAGTTGGGTAAATGCCAGAAACAGGCCGGTAAAAAGCACATTTTCCATTCTTCAAATTTTAATCCTATAAAATTAAAATTTGCATTTATACCGTATACTAAAGGAATATTAAGCTTTTGCTACATTTATATAAAAAAGAACCGAGCTATGCACCCGGTTCTGTATGTTTATTATTCCAATAAAGAGATTAATTGAATAAATCCACCTCCTCTCCTTTTCCTACCGGATATTCCTCGGTAAAGCATCCAAAGCAATGATTGGAAGATCCTAAAATATCTTTCAGATTATCGATGCTTAAAAACTCTAAAGAATCTACTCCCAGATAATTTTTAAGCTCTTCTGTTGACATGTTTGCCGAAATAAGATCATCTTTTGACGGAGTATCAATTCCTAAATAACATGGAGCAATAATTGGCGGGGAAACACTTCTGAAGTGGATCTCTTTTACTCCTGCATCTTTTAAGATCTTAACAAGCCTTTTAGATGTGGTTCCACGAACGATAGAGTCATCAATAATTACAACCTTCTTATCCTTCATTTCGGAAATGATCGGGTTCAGTTTAAGGTTCACTACCCTTTCTCTCATTTCCTGAGTCGGAACAATGAAACTTCTTCCAATATATCTGTTTTTGATCAATACAGGGCGGAAAGGTATTCCTGAAGCTTTTGAAAAACCAATAGCAGCAGGAACTCCGGAATCCGGAACTCCGATAACCAAATCAGCTTCTACAGGAGCCTGTTCCCAGATTTTCTCTCCGGATTTCTCTCTGATTTCATAAACGTTGATGTTTTCTAGCGTAGAGTCAGGTCTGGCAAAATAGATGTATTCAAAAGAACAAATCCTTTGTTTTCCCTTCGCTTCATCCATCATATAAGAATGAAGTTTACCAGGTTCGTTTTCATTGGTATAAATGATTTCCCCAGGAAGAATATCACGTACATACTGAGCCCCTACCGCATCTAATGCTACAGATTCTGAAGCTACTACGTAAGATTTTTCATCAATAGCTCCTAACACCAATGGACGAATTCCGTTGAAATCTCTGAATGCAAAGAATTTATTTCTAGTCATTCCTACTACGGAATACGCTCCTTCAATCTTTTCCATTGTTGCTTTAATCGCTCCACGAAGTCCAAGATCAAGATTTTTTTGGATCAGTCTTAAGATGACTTCAGAATCGGAAGTTGCTCTGAAAACAACACCTTCAGCTTCTAATTCTGCCTTTAATTCCTTTGCATTGGTAAGGTTACCGTTGTGAGCAATGGAAAGTATAATCTGGTCATATTCGTTTTTAGCGAAAAATGGCTGGAAGTTATATTTCTTTTTATCTCCTGCAGTGGTATAACGAGTATGCCCTATTGCAGAATTTCCCATAAAAGTTTCAGGTTTCTGAATATCTTTATAAACGTCCAAAACCAAACCTTCATCTTTCATATTGGTAATTCTTCCGTCTTTCAACACGGAAATACCACAAGCCTCCTGGCCTCTGTGCTGTAAAGCAAAAAGCCCGAATTGTGAAAGAGAGAATGTATCCAGATCATTATCCGAATACAACCCGAAGATCCCACATTCCTCATTGGGAGCATCTAATCTTTCCTCTTCCTGAGTTCTGAAAAGATTTCTCCCATAAATCTGGTTTTCAAACTGTTTTAAATATTCACTTTTATGAATGTCTAAACTTTTCATTTTTTCTAATTGTAGATCTTAGAAGTCAGATTTCAGATTTCAGACTAAAAACTAACTTCAAATTTTAATTTTGTTTTAAACTAACAAAGTATTTTTTGGTGCTAATATCTGACATCTGATATCTAGCATCTGAAATCTTATTTTCCAAGAAAACTTTTAAGACGATTGTAGATCTCTACATATGCTTCCGTTACTTCTCCCAGGTCTCTTCTGAATCTGTCTTTATCAAGCTTCTTCATTGTATCTTTATCCCAAAGTCTGCATGTATCAGGAGAAATTTCGTCTGCTAAGATGATCTCGCCATCTGAAGTTTTTCCTAATTCAATTTTGAAATCTACCAGGATGATGTTGATCTTGTCAAACAGCTCTATAAGGATTTCATTGATATCCGAAGATAGTTCATACATTTCGTCAAGTTCCTCATAAGTAGCTGCTCCTAAGAAAACTGCATGGTGATCATTGATAAGCGGATCTCCCAATTCATCTTTTTTGTAGCAGATATCAAAGATGGTTACCGGAGATTTAATTCCTTCTTCCACTCCTAATCTTTGTGCCATACTTCCTGCAGAGTAGTTTCTTACTACCATTTCCAAAGGAATGATGGATACTTTTCTTACCAGCTGCTCTCTTTCGTCTAATTTTTGGATGAAATGAGTTTTAATCCCTTTTTCATTTAAGTATTCAAAAATAAGGGTTGTAATAGCGTTGTTCATTTCCCCTTTAAGGTCTACCTGACCTCTTTTTTGAGCGTTAAATGCTGTAGCATCGTCTTTGAAACGTACTACTACTTCATCAGGATTATCGGTAGCAAATACCTGTTTTGCTTTCCCCTCGTACAACATTTCTTTCTTTTGACTCATAATTTTTACTTTCTAAATTGTAGTTAGATTTATTGATTTATTTTATTATTATTCCTGTTAAGACAGCCAGCCCAAAACTCAGCAGTGTACCAATTAATACATATTCTGTGAGTTTTCTCTGTTTTGCCTGTGCAAGGTCACTGAATCTGAAAACAGATTTGGCAGCAACCATGAAACCTACGCCTTCCCAGTGATTCACCATGATAAAAGTGAAAACCAGCAGACGTTCTAAAATTCCGATATATTTTCCGGCACTTGTTAAAGATTCGGTTTGAATTGAGTTGGGGCCATCCGGAGCAGGAGTCCATGATGACAATAAGATTTTGATAAAAATGGAAGCAGGTGCTGTAAGAAACAATGCAGCCATCATTATTTTTAAAAAGTACTGATCCTGTAAAAATTCAAAACTGAATTCCTGGAAATAAAAAGAAATTCCTGCAATAACCAAAACATGAAGCAGCTGGTCAATAAAAAACCATCTTTTCTTCGTTTTTACCGTTTGAAAAGTAAGTTTTGCTGCATCAATGATAAAATGAGTGATTCCCACCAGAACAGCAACCCACCATAACTGTAAATCCCAAAGAAAAATAAGACTTAAAGCGATGTGAATCAGAATATGAAGGTATAAAAATTTACTTTTCAGTTTATAGTTCTCCTTATCAGCAACCCATGAATTTGGCTGAAGTATAAAATCTCCGAGTAGATGTGCCAATATGAGTTTGATGAAAATCATGCCTATAGTTCTGAGATTTTCTTTCTGAAATACTGATTGGTTTCCACGATGAGCTCATAGTTGGCTCGTTTCAGTCTCTGGCTTACAGAAGACTGTGATATAGCAAATCTCTTGGCAAGATCTTCCTGGGTGATATCCTGGTTCATGATCATCTCATGAATGATTTCGGCAGTCGCCATAGTCCAGTTGTCAAAATCTTTGGAAGACCATTTCAGCAGAATGTTAAGATCTCTGTCAACGGGGTCACTGGATGTTTTTATAGCAACCGTATGTCCGTCATTTTTAAGGTCGTTCAGTAATCTGCCGGAATGTACGTATGCGGTGCCGTTGGATTCGGTAATCTTTTCGGAAGAAAAACTTTCTTCACCTATACCTATGGCCATTCTTACGTCCAGATTTTCCTGGCTTTTAATAAGAGATTTAATGGCTAGAAAGTGCCAGAAAACAGAATCAATACTACATTTGAACTGAAATTCATCTCCTCTGTAGATTTCCCATGTGTGAGGAGCGCTTCCCCATGTTTCGAGAAGATTTTTAAGCTTGGTGATCCAAACTTCAGTGTCCGCATGCTGTGAATTTATAATATCACCGGTAATGACCGCTATCATACTGCAAATATAAGCATAAATACTTATAAATAAAAAATATAAGCGAAAACACTTATAGATATTGATTATTAGTGAATCTGCTTATATCGATGATACAGTAAATATAAGGGTTTTAATGCTTTAGGCAAAATCGTAAAATTGCAAAAAGATAAAATAATGTGATTATTTTTTACAGTGCTTGAATATTAACTCTACTTTTTTATTCTTTTTGATAAGAAGCTATTCCTGTTATCCGCTCATACTCCTCGCTCCCAGGCTGTCATCCTGAACATGCTGTGGGGTAACCGCTTCTACCAGGGCTATTTTTTAATCTTGACAGGTTTTCAAAACCTGTCAAGATTATTAGCTATAATTTACTTTTTAATAAACTGCTGTACTTTTTCGTCTAGCTTAAGGATATAAATACCTGTTGTAAGTCCCTGTACAGAAATATTCTTTTTATTTCGGAACGGATCTTTCTCAGTATAAATCACTTTTCCTGAAAGGTCTATGATTTGAGCTGTCTGTACCTTTTCCGTTTCTCCGCTTACATAAAGATTCTCGTAAGCCGGATTCGGATAAATCTTAAATTCTTTATTAGAAGCAATCACCTCTGAAGTAGACAATGTTCCCAGATTCTGGCAGTAATTGGATGGATAAGAATCCCATTCATTGATATCAAATGTATCAGCAGGCTTATTGATTGTACCTTTTCTGTATAAAGATACATTTCCGTTATTATTGATCGTATATTTTACTCCAATTGCATCTACAGTAACCGTTTTATTATAAGCAAGCTCTACATAATTTCCTCCAGAGAACAACATAGGATCGGAAGCCGTTACAAATTTTGCCTGAGCAGGAGTATAACATGACAATGTAGATTTTGGATTCAAAATAACAAAGGTTTCATTATTTCCTACCTTACCTTCCAGCTCATAAGTATCTCCGCTATAAATAGCTCCCGAGGTATTATTTTTAAACTGAATATTAATCCTGTAATTATTTAGATTAACTTCATGTCCTGTTTTGTTAACAATTTCCAATGCATTATTCTTAATGGTATTGTTATTCGTTCCTGATATATACTTTGTGATCATAAGATCAGGTGCATAAGAATCTGAAGCAATAGTTGCAGTTGTAACCATATTACTGAAAGGAGATTCAAGGTATGCTTTATCAAAAGCTTTCACTGTAAAAGTATACGTTGTTGACGGATTCAGGTGGTCTATACTTATAGATGTTCCTTTGGTAAAAGCAACAGGTGTTGTTGATCCGTTCATATAGATTCTATATCCCAGCACATCCGTATCCGGGGAAGCGGTCCAGTTCAGATTAACAAAATAGGCATTTTGTTGTGTTGAAACTAGTGATCCCGGAGCTGCAGGGGCAATATTGTCCGGAGTTTCAGACCAGATCATATCAACCCATTCAGGATGATCAATAAATGGATTTCTGTTTTTCTGAAGATTATATATCGTATTATTTCTATCAATTTCCCTTTGAGAAACAGGATCTGCGGCGCTCCACTGCTTCAGCATGGCAACATACGGAAGGTCAATCGCTCTTTCTTCTGTTCCATCCAACGGGCATTGATCTGTTGCAGGCGTTATGTTAGCTGACGCACTGTAAGCAGTATTGAATGAACCTAGCTTTCCTTCATATCTCACCGCAAAATATAATAATGTTCTTGCGATGTCTCCTTTAAATTCATTAATGGGCTCGTAAACTCTTCCTGTATAAGGGTAGTTAGGAATTGCCGCATTGGATATTCTCGACGTATTGGTAAAGATATAATGATTTGTATTATTTCCTATTCCATAAGGATAATTACTTCTCCTCTGATTAATAAAGGCATCAACAGGAATAATAAAATTAAGATCTGAATACATTGGATAATCACTGATGGAAGAACTTGTACTAAATGTACTTTGTGGCATCATATGCTCTCGATTGTATCCCAAACCTTCAGCACCAGCCCCTGCTATAAGCTGATCTGCTGTATACTCATAAGCATCCGGCCCTGATGGGATTTCCGAATATATATCCAGCAGATATTGAGTATTTGTAGCATCATGATCATAATATTTGTCAAGATCAGTTTGGCCATACAATACTTTAAGATCATCATAATGCCAGTTAATCATTTTTTCCGAAATAATATCGTGCAGTTTCGACTTCAGGGCATAGCCCGTCAATCCAGCTGTTCCATCATAATATCCGGCAGGAGCCTGCGCAGCAATATAAGAGGAAATCAAAATAATAGGAAGTAGAATTTTTTTCATGCCATAAAAATTGGGCGACTAAAATAGTAAAATAAAAAATGTAAAAACCTGAAAATTTTATTAATAAAACATTAAATCTCAAAATATTAAAATTTGAAATTATACATTTTAATTCTTGAAATATTATGAATGCAATAATTTTTTTTAGCATTCCGCCAATTTGGTTATCTTTGGGAACTAACTATTATTATATGAATACAGAGACTATTGACAACATCAAAATGATAGCGGAAACGGCTAGAGAATTTGCAGAGAAGAATATCAGACCGAATATTATGGAATGGGATGAAAGCCAAACTTTCCCGAAGGACTTATTCCACCAGCTGGGTGAGATGGGTTTTATGGGAATTGTAGTTCCTGAACAATATGGAGGTTCCGGTTTAGGTTATCATGAATATGTTACGATTCTGGATGAAATCTCTCAGGTTGACCCATCAATCGGTCTTTCTGTAGCAGCACATAACTCACTTTGTACCAATCACATTTATGAATTCGGTAACGAAGAGCAAAGACATAAATGGCTTCCACAACTGGCTTCAGGAAAAGTAATTGGAGCTTGGGGACTTACGGAACACAATACAGGTTCGGATTCAGGAGGAATGTCTACTACAGCTGTAAAAGATGGTGATGAATGGATTATCAACGGTGCTAAAAATTTCATTACCCACGCTATTTCAGGAGATATTGCTGTTGTAATGACCAGAACGGGTGAAAAAGGAGCTAAAAACAATTCTACAGCTTTCGTTTTAGAAAAAGGAATGCCGGGCTTCACATCCGGAAAAAAAGAAAATAAGTTAGGAATGCGTGCTTCCGAAACTGCAGAATTAATTTTTGACAATGTTCGAGTACCGGATTCTCACCGTTTAGGAGAAGTTGGAGAAGGTTTCAAACAGGCTATGAAAGTTTTGGATGGCGGTAGAATTTCCATCGCAGCTTTAAGTTTAGGAACTGCAAGAGGAGCTTATAAAGCGGCCTTAAAATATGCAAAAGAAAGACATCAGTTCGGAAAATCAATCTCTGAATTCCAGGCAATCAACTTTATGCTGGCAGACATGGCCACGGAAATTGATGCGGCCGAACTTCTTATTCAAAGAGCTGCCACTCTGAAAAATGCAAAACAGAAAATGACAAAAGAAGGAGCTATGGCCAAGCTATATGCTTCTGAAGCTTGTGTGAGAATTTCTAACAATGCGGTTCAGATTTTCGGTGGTTATGGATATACAAAAGACTTCCCGGCTGAAAAATTCTACAGAGATTCCAAGCTTTGTACAATTGGTGAGGGAACTTCTGAGATCCAGAGACTGGTAATCGGAAGAGATATTACAAAATAACCCGAAAAAACCTATACAAATGATTAAACAGGCAAGAAGTTACCTCAATAATCATTTATAGTATTATAGTATCACAGAGGTGAGCTGGTGGTCTATTTAAGATCAACAGGGAATAAAATTCCGGGGCTCTACGGACCTTCCACTGATGATAAAGTGTAATTGAAAGATTATAAAATTCACTACATAAAGAATGACATACACACATCTGTATGTCATTTTTCTTTTACTGACCGCTCTTTTCAATTATGTTCAATGCATTACATAATATTTTGAACAAACATTCTAAAATCATCTTAAAAAATTTTATTTTTCGTAACATATTTTTTATTAGCTTTGATATTCCACAATCAAAATTAATATTTAATATGAAAAAACAATTAACCCTGATCGGAATGCTCCTTATTTCGGGTGTTTCTTTCGCGCAGACTGATCGTCTTTGGTCTGAAGGTTCAAAAAAAAACCCTTCAGAGATCTTTGAAAACAAGTCAGGCATCAACAATCCCAAGGTGTACAGCCTAAATATAGAAGGATTGAAAAATGTATTGGCAAAAGCTCCTAAAAGACTGGCAGCAGGCGAAAAATCTGAACTCATCATCTCTTTTCCTAACTCTGACGGCAGAATGGAAAATTTTAAAGTGAGGGAGAATTCCAACTTTGTCCCTGAACTGGCAGCAAAATATCCGGACATTAAATCCTACGTAGGCCAAGGCCTGGATGATCCTAATTCTACAGTTTACTTCAGTGTTTCTTCACTTGGATTATCTTCAATGGAAATTTACGGTGATAAATCAGCCGTATTTATCGAACCTTACTCCAAAGATCTTTCGACCTATGTAGTATACAGAAAATCTGATAAAAAGGACGCTCTGAATAAATTTGAATGTACGGTAGTAGATGCTGCAAAAAAAGGTGTTGATAATTCGGCACTGGCAAGACCCAATGCTGATGACGCCAAACTGAGAACATTCAGACTGGCTTTATCTTGTACAGGGGAATACGCCGTGTATTTCGGAGGAACAAAAGCCCAGGCATTAGCCGCAATGAATAATACAATGACCCGTGTAAACGGTGTTTTTGAAAAGGACTTCGCTGCAAGAATGGTTCTGATCGCTAATAACGACGCTGTTATCTACACGAATGCTTCTACTGACCCATATTCTGCTGCTTCAGGAATGAGCAGCTGGAATTCTCAATTACAAAGCACGCTAACTTCTGTAATTGGTGAAGCCAATTATGATATCGGACATTTATTCGGAGCTTCAGGTGGTGGTGGAAATGCAGGATGCATCGGATGTATCTGTACCAATGGATCAAAAGGAAGCGGATATACCTCTCCGGCAGATGCCATTCCTTCGGGAGACAATTTCGACATCGATTATGTAGCTCACGAAATGGGTCATCAATTCGGCGGAAACCACACATTCTCGATGAGTAATGAAGGTACAGGAGCTAATATGGAACCAGGTTCAGGATCAACAATTATGGGATATGCAGGGATTACCAGCCAGGATGTACAACCACATTCTGATGCATTTTTCCATGCTATCAGTATTCAGCAGATCACTAACAATATTAAAGCTAAAACCTGCTCTGTAAACACCAATACAGGAAATTCAATTCCAACAGCGAATGCAGGTTTAGATTACACTATTCCAAAAGGCACTCCGTTCGTTCTTACAGGTACAGGAACAGATGCAGACGGAGATTCTTTAACATATATCTGGGAGCAGATGGACAACGCTTCTTCTTCCCAGACAGGAGCAAGTTCCGCAGCCAGTGCAACGAAAGCTTCAGGACCTAATTTCAGATCATGGGTTCCTACCACTTCCCCGGTAAGGTATTTCCCAAGAATGGCTTCCGTATTAACAGGTGCAACTACTACAGCTGGAACAGAAATCACTGTTGAGGCGTTATCTTCGGTAGCCAGAACATTAAATTTTAGATTTACCGTTCGCGACAACAAAGCAGGAGGTTCAGGAAACAATTCTGATGATGCTGTAATTACCGTGAATTCTACAGCAGGACCATTTACTGTTACTTCTCAAAATTCAGCAACAACCTACGCAGGAGGAAGCTCACAAACTGTTACCTGGGATATAGCCGGAACTACTGCAAATGGTGTAAACACAGCTAATGTAGATATTCTTTGGTCTACAGACAGCGGAAATACATGGTCTACTCTATTGGCAGGAACTCCAAATGATGGTTCACAGGCTGTTATCATTCCTAATTCTACCACTTCAACGGGGAGAATCATGGTAAAAGGCTCCAATCATATTTTCTTTGATGTAAATAATGCCAATATCACAGTAAATGCAGGCTCAGGAACTCCAGATACTGTTGCTCCTACAGCTCCTACCCTTGCTGCTTCAGGAACAACTGCTACAACAACTAATCTTTCATGGTCAGGTGCTACTGATAATGTAGGTGTTACCGGATATGATGTATATCAGGGAGCTTCATTGATAGGCTCTACAGCATCTACAACTTATACTGTAACAGGATTAAGCCCATCTACCACTTATTCTTTCTCTGTTAAAGCTAAAGATGCAGCAGGAAATGCTTCAGTTTCCAGCAATACGGTAAATGTGACTACTCTTGCCGGAGGAACTGTTACTTATTGCTCTTCTTCAGCATCCAATACAGCAGACGAAAGAATCGGAAATGTGACATTTGGAAGTATCAACAATACTTCAACAGGAACTGCAGGATATGAAAACTTCACTTCTGTTTCTACTAATGTTACCAGAGGAAATACTTACACTATTTCTATAACTCCTGTATGGACTTCTACAAAATATAGCGAAGCGTATGCTGTTTACATTGATTACAACGGAAATGGAAACTTCACAGACAGTGGAGAATTAGTATGGTCAAAAGCAGGATCTACCACAAGTCCGGTTACAGGATCTATTACAATTCCTGCAACTGCCACTATCGGATCTACAAGAATGAGAGTAATGATGAAATACAGCTCTATTCCTACATCATCATGTGAAGCTTATACGTACGGCCAGGTAGAAGATTATACACTTAATATCATTTCTTCCGGAAAAGGAGATCTATCCAACACAAAAGATCTGATTACTGATATTAAACTTTATCCAAACCCTGCAAAAGATTTATTACATATTTCAAATACGACGTCTGAAGATTATAAAATCTTCGATATGGGTGGAAAACTAATAGATTCAGGAAAACTTCAAAGAGGAACTGTTAATGTAAGCAACCTGATCAAAGGTGCTTATATGCTCCAAGTAGGAGAAACAACAAAGAGATTTGTTAAAAACTAATCTTTTTTAAAATTAAACGATGTGAAAGGCTGTTCGGTTTCGGACAGCCTTTTTTATTCATACTCAGAGAGTTTTATCAAATATTAAAATATATTTAATCCGCAAAAACACATTTATTAATATATAAAATTTATAAATAATGCTTTATGTAAAAATAATTATTGAATAATTTACTTTTTTAATTTAAATTTATCACCTAATTATCATTGTATCGTCACCCGACTTGTATTTAAAGGAACTAATAAATTATTTTTGATTTAATAGCTTCTTTGATTATACCTTTTGATGCAATTTTAATGTACATTCTATTACTATTTTCCTTTTTCGTCATAGATATTAGATAAACTTTTGTAAAGACCATGTTTCAAAGAGGTCATCTCCTTTAAATACCTCGTTAAATTTTTAAACTATTTAAAAACTTTATACTATGAAACATTTATTTAAGTATTTATTTTTCCTGACTATTACTTCCTTCTCGGTTGCCTGTAGTTCAGACAGAAGAGATGAAGAAGCTGATATAAATCCGGACGTAACAACAGTGTTCTACAAGAATGCTGATGAGCTGGCAACAACTTACGACCCTAACGGAACTGTAAATGCAACCCTCAGAAATCAAGCCTATGACCTGTATAAAAGGGGTAAATGGAACGAATTGGAATCTCTTTTTAAGGCTAATAATTTAAATGGCGGATGGCCGCCAGCCAATGGAGGTTACAATATTGTTGATGAAGTTCCATTGCAGGCAGGGCAGAAATTTGACCGATACAGCGGAGCTGTAGGCAGCTATAACGGAAACGGAGTTCCTACTTTAGGCGGAAGCTTTACCAGTCCGATTATTAACGGATATACGTATACTTTTACACAAAGGGCCTTAAATCAGTCTGAAGACAAATATGATTTTTACTATGAAATTGATGTTCTGAATAATTCCATGCAGTTTAAAACCCAGACCGCAGATATTATTCCGTGGTTTGGTCAGGCAGGAAAGGGAAAACAGGCTATGTGGAAAATTCCGATCGACATTACAACCGGCTATCAGAAAACATGGAATAAGCTTGCGCAAGAAGGATATGTAAAAATTACAATTAAGAAGAGTCCTAGCGGAAAATATCCTAACTTAGTAGGCACAGTTATTCAGCCGTAAATAAAATTCAGATGTATTCCATAACAAAGAAAATCAATCCCGGAAAAAAAGCCCTCGTGGCAAAAAATGTTTTCATTAATGATGAAACCATTCCCTCATCCAAAACGCAGTTTATCTGCTGTGATTGCAGCCACGAAAATACAATTGAAATCATTCCGTATCAATCCGGATTTCCTATTTTTCAAATCTATGATCATAATCGTGTGCTTTCTAAAGAGGAATTGTTAATCAATAATATGACTCACAAAACTTCTGAAAGCATGATACATTTCGGGGAATTAACGGTTAATGATTTACCCACTTTATATTTCGGAACGGCGTGTAAAACCTGCCCTTCAAAATATATTTGCGTATTCAGTTACGGAGAGAGACAGCCGGGCTTAACGGTTTTAAATATTTCCGGTATCTGGAAATATGAAGAATCAGTGTAATCAGTATCCAATACAAATACAAAAAAACCACAATTTAAATATTGTGGTTTTTTTATTGCTGAATCCTTAACCATCATCCGGATTCTTTGAAACCTGAGAGTACATTTTACTTTATGAAAATTCATCTAGAAATATAGTTTTTTCCCTTATTTCATCAATACATTTTGCCTTGTAGATTTCACAATTTACAAATCGTTTTCTATCTTTGTCGTAAATAAAAAAATTCATGGATAAAATTGATAGTCTGAACCAAGTAGCAGAATTCCATACTACTTTCAAAGCCCCTATTTTAGATACCCCACAAATTCCTTCCCCGGAAAGATGCAATCTCAGAGTAGAACTTCTTCAGGAAGAACTGAATGAGCTGAAACAGGCAATTGCAGATAATAATATTGTAGAAATTGCAGATGCATTATGTGATCTTCAGTACGTTTTGAGCGGCGCAGTTCTTGAATTCGGACTTGGCAATAAATTTGTAGAGCTATTCAACGAAGTTCAGCGTTCTAACATGTCGAAAGCGTGTGATAATGAAGAACAGGCAAAAGAAACTGTTGAATTTTACAAAGAGAAGGAAGTAGAATCTTTTTATGAAAAGTCTGGAGAAAAGTTCAATGTTTACAGACAGGCAGATCATAAAGTATTGAAAAACAAATACTACTCTCCTGCCGATTTAAAATCAATTATCGAAAAATAAAATATGAAGAAATTTATTACCAATATTGTTGCCTTTTCAAGCTTATTTTTGGCTGTTCAGCAGCTTAGTGCCCAGAAAGTGGTGGTAAACCGTGAAGTGGAGACCCAGAAAGACGGGAAAATGCTTTTGGGAAATCAACTGAAAGAACAGTTTTTAAAAGCTCCTTATGCAGATTGGTATGTAAAAGAACATGATGAATATGCTCTTGATCAAAAGGCTGTTAGTGAGCTGAGAAAAGAAAGAATCGGCTCTTATGATATTCTTGTATTCATGGGAACATGGTGCGAGGACAGCCACAGAGATTTCCCAAGACTGATGAAGATCCTGGAAGCCGTAAGCTATCCTGACAGTAAGCTTACCATTATTGCTGTTAACCGCAAAAAAGAATCTCCAACCGGAGATGAAGGTCTTTATAATATTCAAAAAGTTCCTACCATCATTGTAAAACGATATGGAAAAGAGGTGGGAAGAATTGTAGAAATGCCTACTACCGGATATATTGAAAGAGACCTGGTTGAAATTCTGAAAAAGAATGATTCTTCTGTAATTAAAGAAATTTTTAAATAGATTTTGAGAAATTATAAAACAATTCTATCGTTTGCAGCGGGTGCCGGGGTAATGCTCCTTCTGTTTTTTGGCTTAAAATCCTGCCTGAATCTTGGTGGAAAAACCGAGAAGTCGGATTATTATATCCTGACCAATCAGATTTCCAAAATGAATAAAATGGTGGTTATTGAACAGAATACCTCGAGTATGCAGAAAACCAAAATGGGTTATGAGGTATTTGGAAAAGAGGTTTCAAGCAACAGTATTATTACTTATACCAAGACCAATGCACAGGTTTCTTACGATCTTAATAAAATGAAGATCGAGGTAGATTCTATCAATAAAAAGCTGATAATTTCTGAACTTCCTGATGCAGACATAAGAATTACGCCCAGTGTTGAGATCCAATCTCTTGATGATTCTTTCTTCAACAGGATTTCTGAAAAAGATATTAAAAACGTAACTGAAAAAGCTAAGGAAACGGCTGTAAAATCTATTGATCAGAACCAATTGAGAAACGAAGGGCGTAAACAGTTAATGGAAAACCTCGATAATATTTTTGTGTTAGCGAAAGCACTGAATTATACCATTGAGGATAAAACCGGAAAGATTGGTGTTTTGGGGCTTTAAAGAGCAAACTTATTGAATTAATGATGAAATTAAGACTTTTAAAAATTATCAATCGTATTTCGTCAATGCTTTTTCTCCTTTCCGGGCTATTGATTTGCTATGGAGTTTTTATAGGAAATCATAATAATATTCTGATCAATATTTTTGTGGGAAGCTGTTTTATAGGGTTTGGTATTTTTAATTTCTTTAAAATGAAAACTTTTATTTCCATTTTTGAAAATTCGGAAGAGAATTCAAAATATAAAATAGAAATGTATGAACTTGCATCTCAAATATTTGTGTTTTTAGTTTCTCTTATTACTATTTCAGGTATTGCATCAAGAGTCTTTATGGAAAAAACATCCGTTTTTGATTGATTTTTTGTTTTGGCAAACACTTTGAATAATATTATGAAACATTAGAATTTAAAGTCATGGATTCAAAAGGAAACAATAAAAACAAAGAATCTGCTAATGCCGCAGAAACGAAGAAGCAAAATGAGGATTTCCAGGGTATTCCTGCAACCTCAAAAAAGAGCAATCCGCCTGATATAGACAGAGAAGATATTCAGAAAGCGTCCAAAAATAAATCGGGAAAAACGGATAATACAAAAAGATCAAAGTAACCTTGAGGTTTTATATAATAAATTCCTTCCCATTTACGGAAGGAATTTCTTTTTTACGACACCGTTATATTAATCCCTTTGAAGCCGCATCAGAAGGTAAATCTTTAGCAACAGGAATATTATAATTCTTAATATAATCATACATCCCGCTTTCCTGCAATTCTTTACCGTTGTATTTG
The DNA here is from genome assembly GCF_011752975.1 of Chryseobacterium sp. Tr-659. GTDB lineage: Bacteria > Bacteroidota > Bacteroidia > Flavobacteriales > Weeksellaceae > Chryseobacterium. Next base: position 728,040 of record NZ_VWWP01000002.1, read on the forward strand.
TATTGATACATAGAATTTCCCGCCAAAGGATTATACCCCTCATGTTTCAATCCGAATGGATAGTAATTGTTTTCCTCTAGAACTTCTATTCCGCTTCCATTATGGAAATAGCTTAATCTTACATTTCCTAAATGGTCTGTATAGTTGTAAATATACTTATTATTTTCAAAATTAAAGTACCCCTCAGAGGTAGGAACAAATTTCAGGCTTCCTTCTGTATACTGGAAGCCATCCAGATAATCTGTGGCCAAGCCTGCGGTTCCATATTTTCTGATCTTCACCCCGTCGGAACGGTAGATATAATTGGTAATTTTCGCATCCTAGGTAACCTGCCCGGGTAAATTCAAATAATTATATTGAATTGATGCTTTCCAAGCTTTTTAATCAGGCTGCAGATCAGATCATCCTAAACTATGAAAATATTATTCCTGAAGAAGTTTTGATCTTCTCCCAAAAAACCGACCTCTCCCTGACCTCTTTAATGATATTCAAAAATGAATATTAATTCCATCTTTTTTCGATATGTACTTTTTTATGTAATAAGGTTCTCCTAAATTTGTTTTTACTTTAAGTTATACATAGATAACATATTTAATATCAGAAATAAAATAAATACTCTCAGAAAAAAGAGAATTTTGCTACGTGGACATTGTACTAAAAAAATTGAAAATAATATTATGAAGAAATATATTATAATACTGATTTCTTTTCTTTTTATTGGCTGTAGTTATGATAAAATTTATGAAAACAGAGAATCCGATAAACAAGAAGCTCAAAAGATAACTGACAGATTCTATTCTTTAATAAAACAAAATAACAAAGAGGAGGCATTTAAATTATTTAATCAAGAAACAACAAGCAAAGAAAAATTTTATATGATCTATGATAAAGTAGAAAATGAAAACGGAGCAATAAAAGATTACAAACTTTCTGCTTGGCAAACTTTTATTGTTAAAGGGACAAATTCAAAAGCTGATTATCTATTAACATATGATGTAACCCGGAATATCTCTAACACCAAAGAGTTTTTTTTAATGCAAAAGGAAAATGATACCATTAAAATAATAAAATCTCGAATAGACTTCGACATTATACAAAAAAAATAAACGTGGAAAAATTTTCCACGTTTATTTTTCATTTATACAATTTCCCTTCACAATACCAATCATGATTAATAATAGTATCCTTTTTATGAATAGCAAAAGCTAATTCTCCTTTTTTCTTAACTATTGTGTCTCCAACTTCTACTTCATTAGAATCAACAATCCAATTATTGTGTACCATAATATTTGTTTTTTTGTGTGCTACAGGAGCAAAGCCGTTTATTTTTATCCATGTTAAATCTATATTTTGTTCTTCAACAATAATATTATAATCATCAGAATAGAACGCTAGTTTTACATTATTACAATCGGACTTTCTACAGGAAAATGTAAAAAAAACAACACTTAAATATGTAAATAATTTCATTCTTATTTAATCTAATTGTGGAGATTTACCAATTCTAAAATACTGTGAATTAGCTTTCATCCAGTTACTAATACTCATAGTTTGAGTTCTTGCTCTTCCCACTACAAAACCTGCTTGCAAATTTAAGCTTCTGGTTACTGTCCCATACTCTACACGCTGACCATTTTTAGTACTTACACTATGTTCACCACCAACAACATATGAACCTGAAATAGCTGTGGATTCCCCTTCTGCATCTGCAAAAACATTAGTAAATGCTTGCCCATTAGGGCATTGTGCCAAAGGCATTCATTTGATTAAATTGAAAACCTACTCCTATACTTGGTAAATCCAGATCTCCGTAAGTTCCAAACAAATTTGCTTGTTCAGTACCTAAGTTATAAGCTAAGGTTAAGCTTACTGAACTCTGGGCAAAGGCTCCTCCAAAAGTAATTCCTATAGCATATTTTCCAAACATAGCAAATTCAGCAGCTCCAAGTCTTGTTCTTGCAGCTTGAAGATTTCTTTCTTTAACAACACTTTTAGGAGTTATTTTAACTTCTCCAATATCATACACTCTTCCATCAGCAATAGGCTTTCCTCCAGAAGATTCATCATAAACCACTCCGTCTGCGGCATAATTTAAGCTACCCTGCTGAGCAGTCTCTCCCACATAGCTTCCTTTAATGCCCTTATCATCTAAATCCCGCTGACTTTTAACATCATATCTAAATTCCATTTGTCCCATAGAATTATTAAACCAGTCTGTTCCTTGTCTTCCATCCGGATCAACAAACATAATCGGATTGTCTAAAGCATAAGTATAAGTCGAAAATCTTCTTGATTTTTCTGCGAGTTCATCCACAACTCCCCATCTTCCAATATCCGGCATATAGAATCTTGCACCATAATCATACATCCCCGTCTCTTGGAGTTCTTTGCCGTTGTATTTGTACTTATAAGAAGGATTTCCCGCCAAAGGATTATATCCCTCATGTTTCAATCCGAATGGATAGTAATTGTTTTCCTCTAGAACTTCTATTCCGCTTCCATTGTGGAAATAACTTAATCTTACATTTCCTAAATGGTCTGTATAGTTGTAAATATACTTATTATTTTCAAAATTAAAGTACCCTTCAGAGGTAGGAACAAATTTCAGACTTCCTTCTGTATACTGGAAGCCATCCAGATAATCTGTGGCCAAGCCTGCGGTTCCATATTTTCTGATTTTCACCCCGTCGGAACGGTAGATATAATTGGTAATTTTCGCATCCTGAGTAACCTGCCCGGGTAAATTTAGATAATTATATTGAATTGATGCTTTCCAAGCTTTTTAATCAGGCTGCAGATCAGATCCTGAACTATGAAAATATAATTCCTAAAGAGATTGTAATTGAAGATAAATTGACTCTCGAACAAATGGAACTTATTCAACAGCTCGACGAAGAAGATAAAAGCACCGTCTTTAAAATCATTGATAAAATGCTTACCACCAAAAAATTTAAAGATTTCTTTAATAAAAACGCAGCAGCTTTATAAAACAAAAACCCTCGCAAAATGCGAAGGTTTTCTTTATTTTATCTGCCACATGATACAATCGTGCGGTAGCGGAGATTATTAATCTTCTGATCTATAAAAATTTAATACTTCTCCTGTATTTTTATTAATATTGATATATATCTTACAATATCTACAATTGTAACTTTTTACCACTATATGCCAAACTTTATTATCTGCAATCAAGCTTACTTGATAAGGTTTAGCTTTCTCAGGTTCAAGAAAATTTCGTTTTTTGATTAAAATATCAACATACCTTACTGCTGAATCTTCATCCGGCATTACATCAATTCCATAACGATATGCAATTGTACAGGGCAACTGATCTATCCCCCTGTTTTCATCTTTACATTTTTTATCCTCTTGAGCTATAATGAATAAAGGTATAAAGCATAGTGCCATTAAAACTTTTTTTATCATAATTAATATCTTTTAGTATAATCGTTAAGACTAAAGCCATTGGGCAATACATTAGGCATCGTGGTAGGAGGAATATTGTTAAGTCGTAATCCTTTCGATGCGGGATCAGAAGGAAAATCCTTAGCCACCGGAACATCATAATTTTTAATAGGAACTCCGCCCGCATCTACTTTCCCAGAATTAGAGCTATTACTAACGCCTGGGCTATACTCTCTTAATCCACCGTCTGGAGTAGCTACATATCCAACAACAGGTTTACCATAACCGCTGTCCACTTTTTTACCACCTGTTTCTGTTAAAGTATTCTTGTAAATAGAAATATCTTGAGGAGAGAATTGGTTTGCACTACTGTAGTCCTTTCCATCAATTGGTACTACGAAAACGTCTCCTGCATGTGTATGTCCATCACCCACGATCGTACCTAATTTTGAGACTGCAGCTACTTGCTCTGGAGTAACATTTCCTGCCATACCTGCAGATCCAACTTCAGGAACGGAATAGCTGTAGTAAGTTTCTCCATTCTTATCAGTTGCTTAGTAAAACATTGTACGAAGCTCTACGTCATAATTAATTGATAGACCATTATATTGCTTTCCAAAATCATTTGCTGCTGACCTTAAAGTTTTAAATCTATCTCCTGGATCCATAACTTGCATTCCATCCGGATCAATAAATCTCAGTGGATTATTCATTACGTAATTGTATGGACTCCATCTTCTGTATTGTTCTGCCAACGGATCCACCACACCCCATCTTCCAATATCAGGCATATACATCCTCGCTCCATAATCATACATACCCGTTTCCTGCAATTCCTTCCCATTGTACTTGTATTGATACATAGGATTTCCTGCCAAAGGATTATACCCCTCATGTTTCAATCCGAATGGATAGTAATTGTTTTCCTCTAGAACTTCTATTCCGCTTCCATTGTGGAAATAGCTTAATCTTACGTTTCCTAAATGGTCTGTAAAATTGTAAACATACCGGTTCAGTAAGGCATCATAATAGCCTTCTGAAGTGGGGATTATTCTTAATTTTAATTCAGGAATTTCATTAGGATCAGGTTGATAAATACCTCCCCATTCCATGATTCAATCCCAAATGTTGATTTATACTGTAATCTATCCAGATAATCCGTTTCTAAACTTTTAAAGAGCTTCTTCACCTTTACTCCATCTGCTCTATAAATATATTGAGTGATATTGGAGTCCTGAATAATCTGCTTTGGTAAATTTAAATAATTATATTGAATGGAAGAAATCCCTTTATCAGGATGGTTGCTCATATCTCCCACGTAGTCATCGGTAGATATGAGCATGAGGAATTAAAACCATCTATTGAGATGGCTACACAACTGGTGGAAGTTCTGGAAGTTTCTTTGGATTATCTTATAGGTTCTACAGATGTTCTTTTGGAAACAATACTTTTTTCCAAAATCCTTGACATCTAAAAACTAAAAAGGAACGACAGACAACACGTCTTCGTTCTCCTTGATGCTTTCCTTAAGCAAACATTTTATAAATAACAAGGTCACTTAATAAGTGGCTTTGTTTATTTTAATTGTTTTAAAAATTTCTAAAAATCTTTTTTTATTTTCTTCGCTTAAATCATTACTAACTATTGCAAATTTATTCTTATGAATATCTACACTATCAAAATAAATCCCTATTGATCCTTTATTAGGTTTCTTAGGAAGCATTATCTGGGCAATATTTTTATTTATAGTATCGTAATAGTAATAATTATCATTGAATATTCCATTTTTATAGTCACCGTCCAAATATTTGGAGTAGTAAATCTTAGCTCCTTTTGAACTAACTTTGTCATAAATTTCTTTTTCTTCAGTGATAGAGTAATTTTCAGTAAAAGGTTTATAGTAAGCTCCCAAATAAACTGAACCAATATTTTTCTCGTGGAAAAATATATCATAAACACTTGTATCTATACTATTGTTTTTTTTTAGTACAAAGTTTGATGGAACTTCAAAACTTACATTTCTAATATTCATTTTTTCAGATATATAGTCTTTTTCTTGCTGTTGACAAGAATTAACTACAATTATTAAAACTATTAATGTGATAAATCTTTTCATCATTTCTATCGAGTATTTGCATTATTAAAATTTTCAACAGCTTTTTTTAATTCTGATGATCTTCTAAAATTTAGGTTATTTCCAGGTGTAGAAGCTTTGTATACATCTCCTTCATTCACATTTAAAGGAACCCAAGCTGCTTCCGCTTTCTCTTGTGTAGTTACATTGAAAAGCCCATTATTTACTGAACGATGAAACAGTTGCTATTAAAGATAAGGAACTTCTGAAAAAATTTGAAGCCATACAGGAGATGAGTGAAGAAGACAAAGCTCTGGTAACAAGATTTCTTGATCTTACCATAAGGGATTTTAATGCAAGAAAAGCCTATAAGTAAGTTTTGCTTTATTATAAAACACAAAACCCACCGCTTTGCGGTGAGTTATTTATTGTTGCTCACGGATTACAAATCCGCGAGATCGGGTCTCATTTTATAAAGAAAAAATAAATAAAAAAAATAATTAAAGGCATTGACAAGATAACATTTAAAATACTACGCTTATTATAAAATATATTCTTCACTATAACAATTAATGAAAATATTAACCCTATAATTATTATTGGAAATAAGATTAAACTCATTAATCCATTTTGAGGACTATAAGAATATATTAATTGTTCTACATTTATCAAATAATATTTAATCATATTAATTAAAAATATGACGAATGATAGTATTGATAATAATTTATCATTTATTTTTTCCATCCCACTCTATTATAATTGTAACCAGTAGTATATGCTTTTTTGTCTGTTGCAGTATCTTTTCCATCAAATCTTATTCTGCTATTGAAATTTGCACCTTTTTCCAAAACATCCAAAGGAGCTCCAATCATTTGGAAAGCCTTCCCTGTCATAAAATTCCCTCCATCATATACGTTGTATAAAGTATTGCTTCCTTCAAATTTCACAAAACCTCCCGTTCCATCCTCGGGAACATTTGTAGCCCCACGTAAAGCCGGATAATTTCCACCATCTCTAACAAGAGCTCCCATTTCTCCAGCGAAATCAAATTCTCCATTACCTAAAGATCACATATATGTCATCCACGGAAACATAATGAATGATTGCTCTCCAAAAGCTTGAAGATATTGTGCTTTATCTTTTATATCTCCAATTCCAAGTTTATTAAAAGCATCTGCCATATCTTGAGCCGAATAAGGCGTAAATAATCTGACTTCTGCATCTTGTACTTCATAATCTGTCATTGTACCTGCGTAATCAACAGGCTCTTGTAACTGCTTTTGGTCTGCCACAGGATCATTTAGATTTAACTGATTTCCCTGTTCAACAACAACATGGGGACCTTCTTGAGGAGTAATAGATTGAACGTAGCCTTGTGAATTAACTTTAATAATATCTTCATTCTGTCTACCATCCGGATCAATAAACCTTATAGGATTATTATAAGCATAATTATAAGTAGACCAACGACGTAAAGTTTCCGCCAGCGGGTCTACAACACCCCATCTCCCAATATCCGGCATATAGAATCTCGCTCCATAATCATACATACCCGTCTCTTGCAACTCCTTACCATTGTACTTATACTTATTGCATTCTTTTCTCAAACGTTACTTTACCGTCCTCAATATTGTAAGGGTAAATCGCTTGATATTTATCTTCTTCTGAAAGGAAAATTTCTATTACTAAAACATCCTTACCGTCAACTCTTCCGTCTAGAGCAATAGCTGAAGCTCTTATATCTTCGTCTTGTAAATCCTGAGCAACCCCTTTCAAAAGTATGTTGTACATTTCTTCTGAAGATGTGCTTTCGGAATAACTTGCGATATCTGTAATTTCTCCATTACTTCTAACGTATGCTCCAAATGGCGCAAATTCTCCATTCTCCCTTAAAAAAAGCTCTGCTCTTTGCTGTATCAAACCAATTAGGTTTTCCATATTATTCATTAATGTATCACTTTAAATTTTTAAGCACAATTTGGATTATTCTTACACCAATCAACTTTTTTTGGTTGTGGAAAAAGATTGGCTGGAGGAGGAGTATTAACTTTGATATTATCCGTTTTTGTAGGTGTAAATCTTTGAATTTTTATTCCTGAGTTTTCTAATGGTTTAGATGTCTTCGCCCCTTCGTTTATACGTAAAAGTGCTTCCGCACCATTGCCTTTAGATATTTCTAATTGTCCCCTCAATTGTTTTGTAAGCGACTGTCTTTATACATTTTTAATTTCAACAGTACCACCATCCTTTTTTACAGCATCTGGAATAGTTCTTTCTAGTTTACCTGTTCTAGGGTCTTTAAATTCAAAAGTTCTATTGTTTTTTTCTAATCCCATTTGCTCAAGCTGTTGCTTTTCAACATTTCGACCATTTTGAAAATGTTCTTGAGATTTAGACAATATTTCTCCTATTTTGGTAGTAATTTCTACCACAGGGCTAGGTCTTACATTAGAACCGCCTTCAAGCATTGGCATAAATCTCATTAAACCGCCAAAGAAAGGTCCACAACATTGCTCAGAACCACCGCCGTCATCAATCACATCTTCCGGTTCCATTCCGGTCGGGTCTGTATTTCGGATTGGGTTATTGAATGCGTAGGCATAAGGCGACATCCAAGGCATCTTTTCAGCAAGCGGGCCGATTTGTAAAAATCCCGGTGCATCTGTCATTAACTGGCGCGCCTGATAATCATAAAAACCCGTCTCCTGAAGTTCTTTGCCGTTGTACTTGTATTGATACATAGGATTTCCTACCAAAGGATTATATCCCTCATGTTTCAATCCGAATGGATAGTAATTGTTTTCCTCTAGAACTTCTATTCAGCTTCCATTGTGGAAATAGCTTAATCTTACACTTCCTAAATGGTCTGTATAGTTGTAAATATACTTATTATTTTCAAAATTAAAGTACCCCTCAGAGGTAGGAACAAATTTCAGACTTCCTTCTATATATTGGAAGCCATCCAGATAATCTGTGGCCAGGCCTGCGGTTCCATATTTTCTGATCTTCACTCCGTCGGAACGGTAGATGTAATTGGTAATTTTCGCATCCTGGGTAACCTGCCCGGGTAAATTCAAATAATTATATTGAATTGATGCTTTCCAAGCTTTTTAATCAGGCTGCAGATCAGATCCTGAACTATGAAAATATAATTCCTAAAGAGATTGTAATTGAAGATAAATTGACTCTCGAACAAATGGAACTTATTCAACAGCTCGACAAAGAAGATAAAAGCACCGTCTTTAAAATCATTGATAAAATGCTTACCACCAAAAAATTTAAAGATTTCTTTAATAAAAACGCAGCAGCTTTATAAAACAAAAACCCTCGCAAAATGCGAGGGTTTTTGTTTTCAGGCAAGCAAAAGTTTATAAAAGATGAAATAAATCTAATAAATATACTACTCCAAAAGATAAAAGAATAAAAACTATAAGTCCTATAAAAAAATTATAAAATCCTTGAGAAAAACTAGAACCTATATCTTCTTTATCATTTTCAAAATCTCCTTTTTTCAGATTCTTATTAAAAATCTTGAAAAAATAATACCTTGTATTCAATCCTAAAAATTGGGTAATTAGCCCTCCGAATATTATTTCAAGTAAAGTCATAATAATTATTATTAATCAAACTGTGGACGATAACCTACATTTCTTCTCAACCATGTTCTAACAGGACTATCTGGTTTTGCAGCATTTCCAGCAGCGGTAACGATAGGTCTTACGATCATTCCTTTTCCTACAGTTCCATTTACAGCATCTACTCCTCTGTTTAAGGTATTGTTAATTACTCCTCTTGCTCCGGTAGCAGGTGCAAATCTACTCAGTATACTTAATCCTTCAGGCATAAGAGAGTTTACAGCTTTAGCTCCTCTTGCATAAGGAGCCGCTGTAGCTACTGTATTCACCAAAGCATCCGCTTGTTGGTAATTAGGCGTGCCATCCAAATTTCCATAGTTTCCTCCTAAGGGGTTTGACCATTCGGGTCTTTCCATTAGTCCTCCATCAAAAATTTGTGCAGTGACGTAAGCATTATTAGCGATTCCGTATGAAAATTTTGCAAAGAAATTGCTTGAATTAGCCCATTTTTCAGTTAAATCTAATTTGTGTTCATTCATAAATGTACCAGATGGAGCATTAATTGTTGTTCCCGCACCTGTAACAAATGTATTGTTTATACCTGAACCATCGGAATTGTTAGTTACAGAACCATCGCTATTTAAAGAATAACTATATCCACCCATTCCTAAAGTGGATTCTCTAGAAATTGTAGCAGAAGAAGTAACAGCAGTTACATCTTGATAACCTGCGGCTTCTGCCTGAGCAACCGTTTGTATGCTTGGATCATATGTCCAGGTTGACGCTCCGTTAGAAGTTTGTCTAACCCAGTCCGTACCTTGTCTTCCATCCGGATCAATAAATCTAATTGGATTATTAAACGCATAATTATAAGGACTATAACGAGTCATCTTTTCTGCAAGAGGATCAACAACACCCCACCTTCCCAAGTCAGGCATATACATTCTTGCTCCATAATCATACATACCCGTCTCTTGCAACTCCTTCCCATTGTACTTGTATTGATACATAGGGTTCCCTGCCAAAGGATTATACCCCTCATGTTTCAATCCGAATGGATAGTAATTGTTTTCCTCAATGATCTCTGTTCCTGCTCCATTTTTAGCATAGCTTAATCTGGTATTTCCAAGGTGATCTGTATAGTTTTCCAGTCTCAAAATTAAAGTACCCTTCTGCCGTTGGTAAGAATTCTAATACAGAATCAGTATACTGGAAACCATCGAGATAATCTGTAGTTTCCGTTCCAAAAACCTTTCTTACTTTTACTCCGTCTGCTCTGTAAATATAGTCTGTTTGAAGACTTCATAATTGCCAGCTTATTGTTTCTTTTGAAAAATATTCTTTGAGACTTAATTCACACCATTGGCAGACCGTTTTCAATCGTTTGATAATAAGTCTAAAGATTTTTCCTAAATCAAATCTTGTAGAAAATCCTCGCTTGCCTTTGCTTAAATGAGGTAAAATCCATTTTTCCAGTTTATCTTTGCTTACGAGTTCCAGATTTTAGTTCTTTTTTTTGCAACTCTAAATTGCTAATTTCCTGGAAACTCATTTTCTAAATAAGTTTAAACAGGTTCATTATATAGTTGTATACAAGTAGAGGAAAATACCCGCCAGTAAAAGATTCTTCTTATTAAATTTCAATTTGTGATAGCTTGTTATAAAGTTCTTCTTTAGATATAATTTTTTGAAATTATTATCATTTTTTGACCCTCTCTTATAAAAACTGCCTTTAAAAAGCTCCTAACTTTCTGGGACAGTTTAATTATTTTTTATTTACCTATAACAAAAGCCAAATAAAAATATAGAAATAAAATTATTAAACCTGTTATTATTTTATAGTTACTGTCAACCCTTTTTATATAAATGTAACAATGAATAATACCAACACAAAAATAAAGTATTTCAAGTATCAAAACCTTTTTATAATCAAATCGCCCACTTGATCCAAAAATCCCTATGTAAGTTAGTCCAAAAATAAAAAACAAAATAATCGGAATAATTACATTTCCTATTAATATTAATATATTTCTCATTGAGTTACGGTTACAGTTATATTATATTTTTTCTTCATTTCTTGTATAAAATTATTTACAACTTGTTGACTTGTACCTCCTTTTAAGAAGGAAGATGTGAATGATTTTAAATCATTCTGAAAGCCCTCGACATAATGAGCTTCAGGAACCATACCTCCAATTCCTTCATTCGAAGTAAAAGCACCTTTTGCACCCTTCATTTTATTTCCAGATAACCAGTCTTTAGTATGGTCTTGGGTATAAGTATCCACTCCATCAACAGCACTTAATTTTCCAGATTGGTGAGGTGCCATATTATAAGAAAACTCTACCTCATTAGCAGCGTCTGCAAATAAATCAGCATTCTCATTAATCATTTGAACTAATCGTTCTGTATATCCTTGACCAAATGCAGCTCCCCTGCTATGAGTATATATTTGTATTTTTTCTATAATTTTCCCTGTCTTTGGATCTTTTGCTAACTTTGATAAAATATTTTGAAATTCTTTATCGGTCATAGCCATTCTACCTGCTTGAATTCTATTGATAGGATCATTACCCCATATCCAACTACCTTTCTTGATACTCCAATTTCCTGAAAAATCTTGTTGTGCATATCTATCTCCATCTACATAATGGAATTCCCCTCCTGGATTAGGAATGCCTGAACCTTTTATTGTATTTATTATTGATGATGTCCAATAATTTGAACTTGCTCTTAATGATTCTGATTCAACTCGTCCATTAATTAAAATAGGAAGTTCACCATCTTTATCTAAATAAAGAATAGGGCTATTAAGAGCATATACATATGGAGATGAACTCTCTAATAATTCACTTTTCGGGTCTATCGTTCCCCACCTTCCTATATCCGGCATATAGAATCTTGCACCATAATCATACATCCCCGTCTCTTGGAGTTCTTTGCCGTTGTATTTGTACTTATAAGAAGGATTTCCTACCAAAGGATTATATCCCTCATGTTTCAATCCGAATGGATAGTAATTGTTTTCCTCTAGAACTTCTATTCCGCTTCCATTGTGGAAATAGCTTAATCTTACATTTCCTAAATGGTCTGTATAGTTGTAAATATACTTATTATTTTCAAAATTAAAGTACCCTTCAGAGGTAGGAACAAATTTCAGACTTCCTTCTGTATACTGGAAGCCATCCAGATAATCTGTGGCCAGGCCTGCGGTTCCATATTTTCTAACCTTCACCCCGTCGGAACGGTAGATATAATTGGTAATTTTCGCATCCTGGGTAACCTGCCCCGGTAAATTCAAATAATTATACCTGATCGAGGAAATTCCTTTATCGGGATGAATCGTCATATTCCCGTTGTCATCATAGGTGATTTCATTGCCTCCTATGGGATAGCCAGAGGGGTTCATATAAGCATCGGATACTTTATCCAACTTGTTTCCTGTGTAATTGTACACCAGGTTATCAATCACCAACGCTGTGGTGCTTCCCGGAAGTATTCCCTGAGTTCTTATCAAGTTCAGGATGTTTCCGTTCAGATCATATGCGAAAAGTTCATTATACTCCTGAGCGGAAGGATTGCTGTCTTTCTGGTAAAAGCCTGCGGTAAGCCTGTTCAGATTATCATACACATAACCGTATCTTCTCAGATTGTCATTGGTAACTGTGGATGTTTTCCAATCGATCT
>NZ_VWWP01000030.1 GCF_011752975.1 Chryseobacterium sp. Tr-659
TCCAAGGCTAAATACTCCTGAAAGACCGATAGTGAACAAGTACTGTGAAGGAAAGGTGAAAAGCACTTCGAATAGAAGGGTGAAATAGAACCTGAAACCGTACGCCTACAAGCGGTCGGAGCAGCATTAAGCTGTGACGGCGTGCCTTTTGCATAATGAGCCTACGAGTTAATTTTACTAGCGAGGTTAAGGTATTAAGTACCGGAGCCGGAGCGAAAGCGAGTCTGAATAGGGCGCATAGTTAGTAGGATTAGACG
>NZ_VWWP01000031.1 GCF_011752975.1 Chryseobacterium sp. Tr-659
TTCCCGTCTTTTTAATTAGTAGTCTCGGGCAGGCTCGAACTGCCGACCTCTACATTATCAGTGTAGCGCTCTAACCAGCTGAGCTACGAGACTGTCTGTTAGACTTACAGATTTCAGATAATAGATATCAGATTTAACTGACCCTCTTTTCTTAATCCTTGTCTCTCTCAATCCCTTTACTAATTTCTAGTGGGTTTTGTATTTTTATATATCAACCAAACAAAAAACTAAAGCTTGAACTTTAAGTAAGTTCTG
>NZ_VWWP01000032.1 GCF_011752975.1 Chryseobacterium sp. Tr-659
TCTAATCCTACTAACTATGCGCCCTATTCAGACTCGCTTTCGCTCCGGCTCCGGTACTTAATACCTTAACCTCGCTAGTAAAATTAACTCGTAGGCTCATTATGCAAAAGGCACGCCGTCACAGCTTTATGCTGCTCCGACCGCTTGTAGGCGTACGGTTTCAGGTTCTATTTCACCCTTCTATTCGAAGTGCTTTTCACCTTTCCTTCACAGTACTTGTTCACTATCGGTCTTTCAGGAGTATTTAGCCTTGGA
>NZ_VWWP01000033.1 GCF_011752975.1 Chryseobacterium sp. Tr-659
TTAGTAGTCTCGGGCAGGCTCGAACTGCCGACCTCTACATTATCAGTGTAGCGCTCTAACCAGCTGAGCTACGAGACTGTCTGTTAGACTTACAGATTTCAGATAATAGATACCAGATTTAACTGACTCTCTTTTCTTAATCCTTGTCTCTCTCAATCCCTTTACTAATTTCTAGTGGGTTTTGTATTTTTATATATCAACCAAACAAAAAACTAAAGCTTGAACTTTAAGTAAGTTCTGTATCTTGCGATACTT
>NZ_VWWP01000034.1 GCF_011752975.1 Chryseobacterium sp. Tr-659
CGTCTAATCCTACTAACTATGCGCCCTATTCAGACTCGCTTTCGCTCCGGCTCCGGTACTTAATACCTTAACCTCGCTAGTAAAATTAACTCGTAGGCTCATTATGCAAAAGGCACGCCGTCACAGCGTAATGCTGCTCCGACCGCTTGTAGGCGTACGGTTTCAGGTTCTATTTCACCCTTCTATTCGAAGTGCTTTTCACCTTTCCTTCACAGTACTTGTTCACTATCGGTCTTTCAGGAGTATTTAGCCTTG
>NZ_VWWP01000035.1 GCF_011752975.1 Chryseobacterium sp. Tr-659
TTATGATGAGCTTTGCGTTGGAAAATATAGAACAGAATAAGTTCTTCTTAAACGCAAAGCAGATTTTATATTGAGCTATACTTCAAGGAAGCTAAGAATGAATCGATTATAAATCGATGGATGAAGCCAACTCTTTATCCTCAAGCTTATTCAGCGGCAAAGCCGCAACTCTTCGCTCTCTTTAATGATCCATTTTTATGATGAGCTT
>NZ_VWWP01000003.1 GCF_011752975.1 Chryseobacterium sp. Tr-659
AAGTAACCTTAAGCTCTCTCTTAACCCTCAATCTCCTACTCCTGCGCTCCCATTATTTGGGACTGCAAAGATACAAACTCTTTTTTATCTCACAACTTTTATTTGATAAAAAGTTAAAGTTTTTTTTTCGTCCGTTTCTTAAAGTAGACTCATGTTTTTGCTTATCTAAAAGCCTCTTCTGCGCTTACTGATAATCTCTCGTTTTCAGTGGGGCAAAGATAATAACTTATTAATACGCAAAACAAGTTTTGTTAACTTAAATTTCATATGACAACGCATTTTAAGCCTAATCCACTGAAACGCAGAAACAAAAATTTTAAACATCTGTTTGGAGGAAGGGCTCGGGCGGGCGTGGGGTGGGGACAGGATAAGAAGAATGGTTATTAATGAGGTATGGCTTACGGCTTATTAACCTCCTCTACCCTAGCCCTGATAGAAATGGTTACCCCGCAGTACGCAAGGAATAGCTCTTGGTCTTGGTGCGGGAACAACGGCACGAGGAGTAGAAATGGATAGCAGGAAATAGCTCCTGAATAAAATAAGTTACTTATATATTTATACTATATAATGTATACAGAATCCGGTAGGGGGTAAAAAAAACATTCCGTAAGAATCCTTCTTAAATGGGATCCCTACGGAATGGCTATAAAACGAAGTTGTATTTTTAGTTCAGAACATAGGATGTTCCGTCCCTTCCATCTTTTAACTCGATTCCTTCTGCCAGCAGCTTGTCTCTGATCTGATCTGAAAGCTCAAAGTTTTTGGATTTTCTTGCCTGATTTCTAAGCTCTATCAAAACTTTTAGTGTCTGATCAAGCTTTTCATTGTTATTTTCTTCTACTGTCTGCAATCCCAGAACATCAAAGATAAAGGCATTTAATGTTGATTTCAGGTCTTCAAGATCTGCGGTAGAGATTGTCTCTTTACCATCATTTAAAGCAAATATATATTTAACGGCTTCAAATAAGTGAGCAATCAGTATTGGGGAATTGAAATCATCAGTTAGAGCTTCATAACATTTATTCTTCCACTCTTTCAAGCTAAAGCCTGACTGTTTTGTGTCATCTGGTGTAATTGAATTCAAAACTTTGATTGCTTCCATTAATCTGATAAAGCCTTTTTCGCTCGCTATCATGGCATCATTAGAAATATCCAGGACACTTCTGTAATGTGCCTGCAGGAAGCAGAAACGTACTATTGATGGATGGAAAGGTTTTTCGAAGAAATCATTTTCTCCTGTAACCAACTGCATCGGAAGGATATAGTTTCCTGTAGACTTGCTCATACGCTGTGAGTTCATCGTCAACATATTGGCATGCATCCAATAATTTACCGGCGCGGCATCATTGCAAGCTTTTCCTTGTGCAATTTCACATTCGTGATGGGGGAATTTAAGGTCCATCCCTCCTCCATGGATATCGAATGTTTCACCTAAATATTTTGTACTCATTGCAGTACATTCAAGGTGCCATCCGGGAAATCCTTCTCCCCACGGAGAGTTCCATCTCATAATATGAGCCGGAGAAGCTTTTTTCCAAAGCGCAAAATCCTGAGGATTTTTCTTTTCTCCCTGCCCGTCAAGATCACGGGTATTGGCAAAAAGTTCTTCTATATTACGTTTTGATAGCTCACCATAATTCAGTCCTCTTTTGTTGTATTCCAAAACATCAAAGTAAACTGAGCCGTTACTTTCGTAAGCAAATCCTCTTTCTATTAATTTTTGTGTAAGCTCAATCTGCTCTACGATATGGCCGGTAGCAGTGGGTTCGATATTTGGAGGAAGCAGATTAAACATATCCAAAACTTTATGGAAATCCACGGTATACTTCTGTACAATCTCCATTGGTTCCAGCTTTTCAAGTCTGGTTTGTTTTACAAATCTGTCATTGTCTACATTTCCATCATCAGTAAGATGCCCTGCATCGGTAATATTTCTTACATATCTTACTTTATACCCTAAGTGCATTAAGGTACGGTAAATAAAATCGAAAGAAAGGAATGTTCTTACATTTCCGAGGTGCACGTTGCTGTATACGGTAGGTCCGCAGACATACATTCCTACGTTTCCTTCTAAAATTGGTTTAAATATTTCTTTTTCCGCTGTAAGCGAGTTATATATTTTTAATTGCATTTATTTTTTATTAAAAGATTCAATAGTTTTAAGATTCAAAAATTAGTTAAAATAAAATTCTGTCACAACAAATAATTGTAGTGATAAAAATTTTATCTGCTATTTTTTTAAATTTTATCATAATTAAATCGCTTTTAAATGATGCTGCAGATGATCCACATAATCATTGATAATAAACTCCAATGTAAAAACCTGAGGATCTGTTTTGGTAGTATCGCAGGTTCTTTGCATAGCTTCATCCGGAATATTTTCAACGACATGAACAATCTGATAATTCAGGGATTTCCACAAACTAATTAATTCTTCCGTTGGAACATTTTGATAGTTCTGAGCTTTTACCCAAGCATTCTGATCATATACAATATTGTCGTTTTCTTTATATTGAGTGACTACAAATCTACGGATATTTGTAAAAGCACTGTCACAAAGGTGTCCTATAATTTCTTTTTTAGACCATTTTTCAGGGGAACTTCTATGTAACCACTCTTCTTCAGTGATATTCTGGAACCTCTGAAGCTCGGCATCAATAATATTTTTAAGGATCTGGTAGTTCATGGTTATATTAATCCAGTTTTGCATGGCTTCCTACATAGTGTAAGAATTCTTGTCTTGTAATGGGATTGGTTCTGAATATACCACTTAATTCCGCCGTTATGGTAGAGCTCGCTGTATCTTTAATTCCTCTGCAATTTACGCAAAGATGTTTTGCATCAATGATACAGGCTACATCTTTTGTTCCCAATGCCTCTTTTAAAGCATCTACAATCTGCATTGTCAATCTTTCCTGTACTTGTGGTCTTTTGGCATAGTAATCAACAATCCTGTTAATTTTTGAAAGCCCGATTACTTCTCCATTTGATATATAAGCAACATGGGCTCTTCCGATAATGGGTAAAAAGTGATGCTCACAGAACGAATATACTGTGATATCTTTTTCTACCAGCATTTGACGGTATTTATATTTATTGGAAAATGTGGAAATTCCCGGTTTGTTTTCGGGAAGGAGCCCTCCAAAAATTTCGTTTACATACATTTTAGCAACACGTCTTGGAGAGTCTTTCAGGGAATCATCGGTCATATCCAATCCTAAAGTTTCCATAATTTCGCCAAAAAGTTCAGTAATTTTCTCTATTTTTTCCTGTGGCGATTTATCAAAAGCATCTTCCCTTATAGGCGTATGTTCTTTTCCTGTGAAAATATCATCGTCGTTATCAGTAAAATCAACCATTTTTATTTAATTTGCAGCAAAAATACGGATAATATCTGTTCATCTATTTTTTCCGAAAGCTTTTTATTTATTTTTTGGATCACCAAAACCTCTATTATTTCCACCATTATTGGATTTTTTAACCACGGAGGTTTCAGTCAGGATGAAAAACATTATATTTTAGAACCTACTCTGATTAAAAACTTATGATTATTGCCGAAGAAGTACAAAACCAACTCCAAAAAAAGGAATTCCTTGAATTCCCGGCACAACTTTATCAACACGACAAAAATTATATCCGGCCTTTAGATAAAAATATTGAAGAAATTTTTGATCCTGCAAAAAACAAATTCTTTAAGAATGGAGAATGTAAAAGATTTCTATTTAGGAAGGATAATAAAACGGTTGGGAAAGTAGCTGTTTTTATCAATGGATGTTATGAACAAAAACAACCTACTGGAGGGATTGGTTTTTTTGACTGTATCAATGATCAGTCGACGGCAAATTTTATTTTTGATCATTGTAAGAATTGGCTTCAGGAAAAAGGTATGGAGGCAATGGATGGGCCTATCAATTTCGGAGAACGTGATAAATTCTGGGGACTTCTGATTGAAGGTTTTATAGAGCCCTTATTCGGAATGAATTATAATTTCCCCTATTATAAAGCTCTTTTTGAGAACTATGGCTTTAAGATCTATTTTGAACAGTTGTGTTTCACGAGATCCATTTTTGATGAAGTTTCAAGAGTTTTCACTATTGCTCATGAAAAAAACAGAAGAAATCCTGCTATTTCATCTCGACCTATGAAAAAAAATAATCTGTCCAGGTTTGCAAAAGATTTTACAGAGATTTACAACAAGGCTTGGGCTTCCCACGGGGAAGGAAAACAGCTGGAAGAAACCAAGGTTCTGAAAATGTTCAATACTATGAAACCTATCATTAATGAACATATCTCCTGGTTTGTTTATGAAAATGAGAAACCGATTGCCATGTGGATTAATCTTCCGGACCTCAACCAGTGGTTCAAATATTTAAATGGAAAATTTGGAATCTTTGAAAAGCTTAAGTTTCTTTTCTTAAAAAGATTTAAAAAGAATGAAAAAATGGTTGGCCTTGTATTTGGGGTGGTACCGGAATGGCAAAAGAAAGGAATTGACGGATATATGATCTGGGAAGGAACTCAACATTTACGAAAACATACGGATTTCACCATTACCGAGCTCCAATGGATTGGCGATTTTAACCCGAAAATGATCAAGATTGCAGAGACACTTGATACCACTGTAACCAGAAAACTGGCAACTTACCGGTATTTATTTGATAAGAATAAGGAGTTTGAGAAACATCAGACTTTACAGTAGGGATTTTGTGAATATTTTACATTTATTTAAACATCCATACAAAATTAATTAACCATTGGTTTTTTATTTGTAAATTTGAGTGCTAAATTTTAAAAACTATAAAACAAAACATGAAGAAGATTATTATTTGTGCTTTATTTACATCATCAGTAGTAGCACATGCTCAATTTTCCTTGTCCAATAATGGATTAGGTTTGCCACAAGATAATGCTATTTTTAATAAAGTAAACTCTCCAAACGCAGGTAAAACTCTTACCTATGATGATATTATCGGTACACCGTACTATGGAAAAGGATTTTCTCCTGCTAAATTTTCAGGTACAGATGAAACCGCTCCTGCGAGATATAATTCTTTTAAAGATGAAGTGGAATTTCAGAAAGGAGATAAAACATTTGTTCTTCCTAAAAATGATGCTTTCTCAAAAATCACATTTACCAATTCAAAAGAGACTTTAGTAAAATTAGATACAGGAGATGATTTATCGGGGTATTTTTTTGAATTAGCAGATGGTAAATACGGTCTTTATAAAAAAATTAAAACTAAATTTATTGATGCTGCTCCAGCCGTAAATTCTTATGCTACAGACAGACCGGCTTCATTTAAAGTTTTAGATCCTGTATATTATATCAAAACTCCCAATGGCTTTGTTAAAAAGACTAAAACAGCAAAAGATATTATTAAAGAACTTCCAGATAGAAAAGACGAACTGGAGACTTATTTTAAATCAAACAAAAAATTAGACAAACAGGAGGACTTGGTGAAATTAGTTAATTTTCTAAATGGAAAATCTTAGTAACACCCCTAACTTCTTTTGATAAAAAAATAAATCCCTGTGAAAATTCACAGGGATTCCTTCATTTTTGGTACTTTTATTAGAATAGCTCACCGGCTACTTTTTTAATATTATCACTCTTTCCCATTGAGTAGAAATGCAGAACAGGAACTCCAAAATCCAGAAGCTCTCTGCATTGGGTAATGGCCCACTCTATTCCGATCTGTTTTACAGCTTCATTATTTTTAGCATTTTCCACTTCATTGATCAACTCTTCCGGAAGATCGATTTTAAATACTTGTGGAAGAATTTTCAGATGTTTCTTGGTAGCAATGGGTTTAATTCCGGGGATGATAGGAACGGTAATTCCCATTTCTCTTGCTTTCTGAACGAATTCTATATACTTTTTATTGTCAAAGAACATTTGGGTAACAATATAATCTGCTCCGGCATCTACTTTTTGCTTCAGCCATTTCAGATCATAATTCATAGAAGGTGCCTCCATATGTTTTTCCGGATAACCAGCTACACCAATGCAAAACTTATTAAGTTCATCACAAGTCTGTTCTTCATTGTGAAGATACTTTCCTCTTCCTAAATTATTAATCTGATTCACAAGATCCATTGCACTTGCGTGCCCACCCTGAGTAGGTTCAAAATACTGATGTCCTTTCATAGCATCTCCTCTGAGTGCCATTACATTGTCTATTCCAAGATACATACAGTCTACCAAAAGATATTCTGTCTCTTCTTTGGTAAAACCACCACAAAGTAAGTGAGGAACTGTATCTACATTATATTTGTGTTGAATGGCTGCACAAATTCCCAGCGTTCCCGGTCGCATTCTTGTGATGCGGCGCTCCATCAGCCCATTTCCTTTATCCAGATAGATATATTCTTCTCTGGAAGTGGTTACATCAATGAACGGCGGCTTGAACTCCATCAGCGGATCTATGTTGGTGTACAAATCTTCAATACCGATTCCTTTCTGTGGCGGAACAACTTCTAAGGAAAATAAAGTTTTTCCATTTGCATTTTTAATGTGTTCTGTTATCTTCATGTCTATTATTAATCTGCTAAATTGGGTGACAACCATTTTCTGGCTTCCTGAATACTACAACCTCTTCTTGCAGCATAATCTTTAAGCTGGTCTTCTGTAATTTTTCCTAAACCGAAATATTTTGCATGCGGACTTCCGAAATAATATCCTGAAACAGAAGCCGTAGGGAACATAGCTAAGCTTTCAGTAAGGAAAACGCCTGTATTTTCTTCTACTTTTAATAAATCCCAGATTGTTTTCTTTTCCAGATGGTCCGGACAGGCAGGATAACCTGGTGCAGGACGAATCCCTTTATATTTTTCTGCAATCAGTTCTTCATTGCTCAGACTTTCCTGATTAGCATATCCCCAATATTCTGTTCTGACTTTTTTATGCAAAAATTCCGCATAAGCTTCTGCAAAACGGTCTGCCAATGCTTTTACCATGATAGAATTATAATCATCATTGGCTTTTTCATATTCATTTGAAAGTTCATCTGTTCCGAAGCCTGTTGTCACGCAGAAAGCTCCAACATAATCTGTTTTTTCTGAACTTTGAGGGGCAATAAAATCACTTAATGCCAGATAATCTTTTCCTTTTGATCTTTGAGCCTGCTGTCTTAAAGTTAAAAATCGAGCCTGCTCATTATTATTTTCATCAAAAATCAAAATATCATCTGTCTCGTTGGAGTTTGCTTTGAAGATTCCAAAGATGGCTTTTGCCGTCAGCAATTTCTCATCCAAAATTCTTTTCAGAATAACCTGTGCATCTTTGAACAATTCTTTCGCCTGTACTCCTACTACCTCATCTTCCAGGATATTCGGGTATTTACCGTGGAGATCCCAGCTTCTGAAAAACGGAGACCAGTCTATGAAAGGAACCAATTCATTCAGATCCTGATTTTCGATAACTTTTATACCTAAATTATTCGGTGTAAAAATTTCTTCGCTTTCCCAATCAATTTTAAAATGATTCTCTCTTGCTTCTTCAATAGAAACATAATCTTTATCAACTTGTCTGCTTAGGAACTTTTCTCTGAAATCTGAATAGTCACTCTTTAAATCTGAAACATATTCTTTATTTCTGTCGCCCAGCAATGAGCTTACTACGTTTACCGCTCTTGAAGCATCATTTACGTGAACAACTGCATTTTTATATTTTAGATCGATTTTCACAGCAGTATGTGCTTTTGAAGTGGTTGCACCACCAATCAATAAAGGAAAATCTAAATTTTGTCTTTCTAATTCTGAGGCGATATACACCATTTCGTCTAGGCTTGGAGTGATCAGCCCGCTTAACCCAATAACGTCCACTTTCTCTTCAATTGCTGTCTGAATGATCTTTTCAGCGGGAACCATTACTCCAAGGTCAACAATTTCATAATTGTTACAGCCTAAAACGACACTCACAATATTTTTACCAATATCATGAACGTCACCTTTTACTGTTGCCATTAATATTTTTCCGTTGGCAGGTTTTGAGCCGTCTTTTTCTGCTTCAATGAAAGGTTGTAAATAAGCAACGGCTTTTTTCATCACCCTTGCTGACTTTACCACCTGAGGCAGGAACATTTTTCCGCTTCCGAATAAATCTCCCACCACTCCCATTCCTGTCATCAGATTTATTTCAATGACGTGAAGTGGTCTTTCAGCCAATTGTCTTGCTTCTTCTACATCTTCTTCAATAAAACGGTCAATTCCCTTCACCAATGCATAAGTGATTCTATCTTGTAACGGATTGTTTCTCCATTCCAGATCTTCGGTTTTTTCTTTTTTGACTGATTTATGTTTTTCGGAATAATCAAGAAGTCTTTCCGTTGCGTCCTCTCTTTTATCAAGAATTACATCTTCTACAAGTTCAAGAAGCTCTTTGTTGATTTCATCATATACTTCCAGCATCGCAGGATTTACAATACCAATGTTCATTCCTGCCTGAATGGCATGATAGAGGAATACCGAATGCATGGCTTCTCTTACAGTATCATTTCCTCGAAATGAAAAGGAAACATTACTCACTCCCCCGCTTACAGATGCATAAGGTAGATTTTGTCTTACCCAGCGTGTTGCTTCAATAAAATCGATGGCATTTCGTCTGTGTTCATCCATTCCCGTAGCTACCGGGAAAATATTCAAATCGAAAATAATATCTTCTGCGGGAAAACCAATTTGATTCACCAGGATATCATAGGATCTTTTTGAAATTTCAATTCTTCGTTCAAGATTATCTGCCTGCCCTACCTCATCAAATGCCATTACAATAACTGCTGCCCCGTATCTTTTGATAGCTTTGGCATGTTTGATGAATTCTTCTTCTCCTTCTTTTAAGCTGATCGAATTCACTACACATTTCCCTTGTGCCACCTGAAGCCCGGCTTCCAGGATCTCCCATTTGGAAGAATCTACCATAATAGGAATTCTCGCGATATCCGGTTCTGATGCTATTAAGTTTAGAAATTTGATCATGGACGCTTTTCCATCAATCAATCCATCATCGAAATTTACATCCAGAATCTGTGCTCCTCCTTCTACCTGATGGCGGGCAATATCTAATGCTTCGGAAAACTTTTCCTCTTTAATTAGCCTTAAAAATTTTTTGGAACCGGCAACGTTAGTCCTTTCACCAACATTGATGAAATTACTTTCCGGTGTTATGATAAGAGGCTCAAGGCCTGATAATCTTAAATATTTCATTTTATTCTTCTAAAATATAGTAGGCATTATTTGCATTCTGCCTCAATAAATCTCTGTGTTTCCTCAGAGCCGTGATCAGTGGAAATCTTTTATAGGCCAGGTTATGTTCCCTGGCAAAATCTTCGATCTCTTCTGTGATCTCGTTATAATACATATAACTGTAATTCGGAAATAAATGATGGGCTACATGAAAATTAAAATTTCCCAACACATTCCTTACAAGCCAGTTATTTTCTCTTAAATCATTGGTCACTTCCAACTGGTGGCGAAGCCAGCTGAACGGAAGCCCGTTATCTTTATCTAATTTCGGAAAGGCATTGTCCGGCAGCGGATGTAAAGGCAGTAATACAAACAATGCAAAAATACTTGCCGCAATCACCTGTAAAAACCACGCCCCTAAAGCCAACCCTATTGATACTTTAAAGAACAAAACAGGAACTACAATCTGATAAAAGAAATAGAACAGCTTATAGCCCAACATTTTTACTTTTTCTACCACAGGTATTCTTCCCTGCGTTTTTAAAATCACTCTTTCTTTATCAAAGAAGTCTCTAAAGTCTCTTATAAACATCCAGTTGAATAAATACAATGGATATACTAAAAAGAAAAACCTATGCTGATACTTCTGAATTCCTTTTGCTTTGATCCATGGAACAATTAACAGTAAACCACTCTGTTCAATATCCGTATCCCATCCATCTACATTCGGATAAGCATGGTGGCTTGCAATATGTCTTTTTTTCCAGATATAAGAATTAGCTCCTATAAAATCAAAAATGTGCAGCACCATCCAATTCAGCCTTTTACTTTTATAAATGTTATTGTGTGCTGCTTCATGGATCAGATTCAAATAAATTAAAACCAGGGAAATTCCCATTAGAATAAAGCTCAGTATATAAACCCATTGCTGTTCTGCATTCAAAACTGCAAAAAAATATAATCCTATATAGATCAAGGGCAGTAAAACGGCCTTTATCTGAATATAGATATCTCTGTTTTCCGGAATTGCTTCTATCCGTTGGTTCACCTTTTTCCTCAATTCGTTAAACAGTCTGGCATCATCTGAATCCTTTAAGTAACTCGGCTTTTCCATTATATTAAATTTGTGGTTTATTTAAAGATAATATTAATAATCCAGCCTTCATTCTTGATTTTAATTAAAAAAATCTATCAAATCATACAAATTCTTTCAATTTTCTAGGTGAATACTCTTTCACCAGATCTGCAATTGCTTTTATATGTTCGGGGGTTGTTCCGCAGCATCCTCCGATAATATTAATCAATCCTTTTTCTACATATTCTTTAATCTGTCTCGCCATATCTTCGGGAGTTTCATCATATTTTCCGAAAGCATTCGGCAGCCCGGCATTCGGATACGCGGAAACATAGAATTCTGAATTGTGAGCCAGTGTTTCGAGATAAGGTGTCAGCTGGTCTGCTCCTAAAGCACAATTGAATCCTACGCTTAATAAATTCAGATGGGAAACGGAGATCAGAAATGCTTCTGCTGTCTGCCCGCTCAATGTTCTTCCTGATGCGTCTGTAATTGTTCCTGAAACCATAATTGGAATTTTGATCCCTCTTTCCTCCTGTAGTTCATCAATCGCAAACAAAGCTGCTTTGGCATTCAGTGTATCAAAAATCGTTTCTACCAAAAGAATATCCGAACCTCCATCTAATAATGCTTCACACTGTTGTTTGTAGGCTACTCTTAATTCTTCAAAGGTAATGGCTCTGTATCCCGGATCATTAACATCAGGGCTTAAGCTTGCCGTTCTGTTGGTTGGCCCGATAGATCCTGCTACAAACCTCGGTTTATCCGGATCTTTTGCTGTGTATTCGTCACAAGCTTTTCTTGCAATCTTTGCAGATTCATAGTTCAGTTCATATACCAGTTCTTCCATATGATAATCTGCCATCGCAATCGTTGTTCCGGAAAATGTATTGGTTTCTATGATATCGGCACCGGCTTCCAGATATTTCTTATGAACTTCTTCAATAGCCTGAGGCTGGGTAAGAGAAAGCAGATCGTTATTTCCTTTTACAGGATGTTCCCAGTCTTTGAAGCGTTCTCCGCGATAATCTTCTTCTTCAAATTTATATCTCTGAAGCATGGTTCCCATAGCTCCGTCCAAAACAAGAATTCTCTTTTGAAGCTGAGCATTAAGAGAGCGTTGAGAGTCTTGTATATTATTTTTCATATTCAATCTTTTTATGGTAGTTTATAAATCCGCTGATCAGTTTTTTACATAGGAGGATTTTTTTGTTTATCATTTCAAAATCTTTCCCGGAAACATGTGCGTGCCCTAAAGCCAGATGAAATTGGGTTTCCAGTTCATGGATAGATTCTCCGGCACTCTGCAGAAATGGTAATGTATCTTTATAAGTTCTCCTTTCGTACCCTTTTGCTATGTTTAGCGGAACTGAAACTGCTGTTTTTCGTATCCGGCCAGCCGAAGCAAATAATTCTTTCGGAAGCTTTGTAGTCAGAATATAAGCCAGATTAACCAGCTTTTTCCCTTCAATCCAAATCTCCAGTTCTGTATGATCTCTATTCATTCCTTTATCCATAAACTGTTAACTTGAAATTAATCTAAAGCCTGTTTAAGATCTGCAATAACATCTTCTACATTTTCCAAACCTACCGAGCAACGCACTAATCCTGCTGTAATCCCCACTTCATTTCTCTCTTCATCAGTAAGCTTAGAGTGTGTGGTAGATGCCGGATGGGTTACGATCGTTCTTGTATCACCCAGATTTGCGGAAAGTGAACACATTTGTATCTTATCTAAAAAGTTTCTGCCTCCTTCTATACCTCCTTTTATTTCAAATGCAACAATATTTCCTCCAAGTTTCATTTGCTTTTTAGCCACTTCATAACTTGGATGGGATTTCAGGAATGGATATTTTACCAACTCTACATTCGGATGGTTTTCTAAAAACTCGGCTACTTTCAATGCATTTTCACAGTGTTTTTCAACACGGATCGCCAATGTTTCCAGGCTTTTTGATAATACCCATGCATTAAAAGGAGACAATGCCGGTCCGGTATTTCTTGCAAACAGATAGATTTCTCTGATCAGGTCTTCTTTTCCTACGGCTATTCCACCTAAAACTCTTCCTTGCCCGTCAATTAATTTCGTTGCAGAATGTACAACAACATCCGCACCATATTTGATCGGCTGCTGAAGATAAGGCGTTGCAAAACAGTTATCTACAATAAAAAGCAGATTATGCTTTTTAGCAATCTGTCCGAAAAATTCCAGATCAAGAATTTCAATTGCCGGATTAGTTGGAGTTTCAAGGTATAAGATCTTTGTATTTGGCTTGATATATTGTTCTACATTCTCTGCATCTTCTGCTTTGAAATAAGTGGTTTCAATATTCCATTTCGGGAAATATTTGGTAAAAAGAGTATGAGTAGATCCGAAAACCGACTGACAGCTTACGATATGATCTCCAGCGCTCAATAATGCAGCAAATGTAGAATAGATGGCTGCCATTCCTGTTGCAAATGCATAGCCTGCTTCTGCACCTTCCATTTTTGCAATTTTCTCTGTGAACTCCGTTACGTTCGGATTGGAGAAACGGCTGTACAGGTTTTTAGGCTTTTCTTCTGCAAAACTAGCCCTCATATCTTCTGCATCCTGAAAAATAAAACTGGAGGTAAGATATAATGGAGTGGAATGTTCGTCAAACTGGGTTCTTTCAGTTTGGGTTCTTATAGCTGATGTTTCAAAATTTTCCATATAGTTTTAATTAATTTACCGATATAGCAGCCTAACAATATAACAATGAGATTCTTCGTCAAACTCAAAATGACCGTAATCAATATGAGTAAATTGCTACATTATTAGATTGCTACATTAATTTTATTTTGTTTCACTTACTCTTAAAATATCTCCGAAAACACCTCTTGCTGTTACCTGTGCTCCGGCTCCGGCTCCCATAATCACGATTGGGTTTTCTCCGTAACTTTCTGTATAAATTTCAAAGATTGAGTCTGAACCTTTTAGCTGCCCTAAAGCGGAAGTTGCAGGTACGGAAATCAGTTTTACATCCAATTCCCCCTTATCTTTCTGTAAATCTCCATGTAAATCTCCAACATATCTCAATACATGCCCAGGTTCCTGATTTTCTTTGATTTTTTGGTATTCTTCATCCAGTTCTCCAAGTCTTGAAAGGAATTCTGATTTTGAAACTTCCAGTAAACTTTCCGGAACCAGATTTTGAATATTGATATCATTAAATTCATTAATCAAATCTAATTCTCTGGCCAGGATCAGTAATTTTCTAGCAACATCATTTCCTGATAAATCTTCTCTTGGGTCCGGTTCCGTATATCCTTTCTCCAATGCTTCATTGATAATTGTTGAGAATTTATCATCCCTTAAAGAGAAATTGTTGAAAACATAACTTAGTGTTCCTGAAAATACTCCTTTGATTCTTGTGATATTTTCTCCTGAAAGGTGTAATAATTTGATTGTGTCAATTAATGGCAGTCCCGCTCCTACATTAGTTTCATACAGATAACGTCTGTTATTCTTACTCAACGTATATCTTAGTTTACGGTATTCTTCAATAGGAAGTGTGTTAAAAATCTTATTGGATGATACAAGGTCAAAGCCATTTTCAGCCAAAGCATGATAGTTTTTCACAAAATCTTTACTTGCTGTATTATCCACAACAATCAGGTTTTCCAATTGATTTTCGTTGGAGAAATTAATCAATTCCTGGACGTTTGACGAATGTTCTGCTGCCAAAACCTCATCACTCCAATTGCTGTCAAATCCTTTTTTGTTGAAAGCAATCTTCTTTGAATTCGCAACAGCAACTACTTTCAAATCTATTTTTTTACGTCTTTTAATTTCTTCTGAAGACTCCAAAACCTGCTCGATCAGAGTTTTACCTACGTTTCCATGGCCAATAATTGCCAGATGAACTGTTTTTGGCTTTTTGAAAATTTCGGACTCGATGATGTTTCTTGTTTTTTCATCTTGTGAAGAAGTGACTACGATGTTCACTCTGTTTTCTCCCGCAACCTGATTTAAAAGCAACGGGAAAACATTATTTCTCGCCAATTCTGCAAAGACTTTATTAAAATCTTCTGCTACAAAGCCAATTACAGAAACATTATTGATACTATAGATCTGAGAAACTTTTCCTGATTTTCTTTCTTCCTCAAATTCATCAATAAGACAAGCAACTGCTTTTTCTGCATCATTTTCATGAACCAGAATAGAAATTCCGTTTTCTATAGCTTGCTGAGAGATTACTCCTACACTGATGCGCGCTAAAGTAAGCGCTTTAAAGATTCGTCCGTCAATCCCGATTTCTCCTAAGAAATCTTCTCCTTCAAATTTTACGATTGATCTGTTCTTTAAAAATTTTATTTCGTTAGCATTTTTCATTACTTCTATAAAATATTTTTGATGATATTATTTAATTGTTGATATTCCATTAGGAAGGCATCATGCCCGTGTATAGATTGGATCTCGTGATAAGAAACATTCTCCTTTTTCGCTTTTAAATTTTCAAAACACATACGAATTTCAGAAGCGGGAAAGAATAAATCTGTATCAACGGAGATCATGTGCATTCGTGCTTTGATCTTATCCAGCTCTATTTCATCGGTATTGATATTCATCAGTAAATGGTTCATCAGCTTATATGCTTTTAAACTAAACCTTTCGTTTAGAGCATTACCATGATAAACCAGCCAATCTTCTGATTCCAGGCGTTGTTTTTCCTGATTATATTGATTTTGAAATCTATCATTGAGAGACTGCGGTGTTCTGTAACACAGCATGGCATGGATTCTTGCTTTCTGCAATGGCTCGTCTTTATCATTTAATAAAAACTTCTGAACCAGACATTGTGCATGCAGCCAGTCGTGGGTTCTGTAATCACAAGCTATAGGAATGAATATTTCCGCCAGATCAGGTTGCTTAGCGAGCATTTCCCAGGCAACCCCACCTCCTAAAGAGCCTCCGATAATGGCATATACGTTTTCGATATGTAAAGCTTCAAGCCCTTTCAGGAATATATTGGCTATATCTGAAGGGGTGAAATCTTCGTAATCTTCAATTAAAAAGTCATCGTAACCGTTTCCGGGAATATTGAAGCACAGAACAGTGTATTTATTAGTATCAACAATCTGATCTTCCCCTACCAATTGATTCCACCAGCCTTTATTTCCGGAAACATTTGAATTCCCGGTAAGAGCGTGATTGATCAGAATAATGGGTGCTGTAAACAGATCTTTCCCAAAAAGCTGATAGCTTAACGGGATATTGTATTCCTTTTGGGAATAGGTTTGATACGAAAGATTAATATAGTTTAGTTCTGTTTTCAATTCTATTATTTTTAATACAATTGAAAATGCCACAGGAAATGGCTGAAAAGAACTTCAGTAAGTTATCTGTCCAAAATAATTTTGGTAGAACGTAGCACCTTCTTTGCTTTCGCAAAGGGTTGCTAAGGTTTCATAGGGTCTAATCCCTCAACCTT
Organism: Chryseobacterium sp. Tr-659; assembly: GCF_011752975.1. Lineage (GTDB taxonomy): Bacteria > Bacteroidota > Bacteroidia > Flavobacteriales > Weeksellaceae > Chryseobacterium. The sequence goes on from NZ_VWWP01000003.1 coordinate 15,712, forward strand.
TCTTGATAACATTTTCAATATTTGAATGAACGAATGGTGCAAAGGTAGTTCTTTTCTTTTAATTTCAAAAAAAAATTATTTTAATATTTCAAAAACCCCTTAAATACAAGTATTTCAAGGCTATATTAATAATAATTCAGATGAAAAAAATTGGAATTACTTTTCAAAAAAACTAACTTCGTATGGAAAAATGATGAAATATGACCGCTGAAAAAGAAAGATTACAAGATACCAAATGGAAAAACTGGGGACCTTATGTAAGCAACCGACAGTGGGGAAACGTACGGGAAGATTACAGCCCCAACGGCAATGCCTGGAACCACACCAATCACAATAATGCGGAAAGTTATGCCTACCGCTGGGGGGAAGAGGGAATTGCAGGAATTTCTGATGTAAAGCAGCTGTTCTGTTTTGCTTTTTCGTTCTGGAACAAGAAAGATAGAATTGTAAAGGAGCGTTTCTTTGGGTTGAGCAATCCTCAGGGCAACCATGGTGAAGATATCAAGGAAATATTTTATTATCTGGATAATACGCCTACTCATAGTTATATGAAGATGGTTTATAAATATCCTATCAATGAATTTCCTTATGATGAGCTTGTTACCGAGAATGGCAGACGCAGCAAAAAGGAACCGGAATACGAACTCTTTGATACCGGAATCTTCGATAATGATGACTATTTTGATATTTTTATTGAATACTGCAAAGCTGATCACAATGATATTTTAGCCAGGATAACGGTTTGCAACCGCAGCTCCCATGAAGCCCCCATCGTAGTGGCTCCCACCGCATGGTTCAGAAACAATTGGAAATGGGGATATAATACATATAAGGGAGAACTAAACGCTTCTCATGACGGAAGTATCAATATCGGGCATGACAGCATTTCCATCAAAAAGCTCTATTCCAGAAATACAAATACCCAAAGTGTATTCTGTGAAAATGAAACCAACACGGTTAAGCTTTATGGAGTTCCTGAAACTGAAAACACCTATTTCAAAGACGGGATCAATGATTTCATTATTCATCAGGGAGATACTGTAAATCCAGAAAAAAGAGGAACAAAGGCTTCTTTTCTGATCGATGAAATGATTGGTGCCGGAGAATCGAAAGTGTTTGAATTCAGGCTGTGTCCTGATGAAATGGACAAACCTTTTGAAAGTTTTGATGAGATATTCCTCATCAGGAAGAATGAGGCAGAAGAATTTTATAATGAAATTCAGAACGACACCACGCATGAGGACGAAAGAAATGTTCAGAGACAGGCTTTCGCCGGACTTCTTTGGAATAAACAATTCTATCATTACAATATCGGGAAATGGCTGAAAGGAGATCCGAATTTTGAAGCTCCAAGAAATTTCAATGAATATGTAAGAAATACGGAATGGAACCACCTCCACAATAAGGATATCATTTCCATGCCGGATAAATGGGAATATCCCTGGTATGCTACATGGGATCTCGCATTTCATTGTGTTCCTTTCTCCATCATTGATGCGGAATTTGCCAAAGGTCAACTCTTACTTCTTACTAAGGAATGGTATATGCATCCCAACGGGCAGCTTCCAGCCTATGAATGGAATATGAGTGATGTGAACCCGCCTGTACATGCATGGTCCTGTTTCCGGGTTTTTAAGATTGATGAAAAAAACAATGGCAAACCGGATCTTTTATTCTTAGAGAAAGTTTTCCAGAAACTGCTTCTCAATTTCACCTGGTGGGTGAACCGAAAGGATAAAAACGGGAAAAATATCTTCGGCGGCGGCTTTCTTGGGCTGGATAATATCGGAGCTTTTGACCGGAATATGGTTCTGAAAGACGGACAACATCTGGAACAGGCAGACGGAACAAGCTGGATGGCAATGTATGCACTGAATATGATGAGAATTGCCATGGAGCTTGCCCAATACTATCAGGTTTATGAAGATATGGCCATCAAGTTTTTTGAACATTATCTTTATATTGCTGAAGCCATGGAAAATCTGGGTGAAGGAACTAAAGGACTATGGAATGAGGAAGACGGATTCTTCTATGATGTTTTACAGCTTGGAAACGGAGACAGTGTTTCTCTAAGACTAAGAAGTATTGTAGGGCTGATTCCTATGTTTGCTGTTGAAATTGTAGACCACCGCTTATTGGAAAAGATGCCCAATTTCAGAAGCAGAATGGAATGGATCTTAAAAAACAAACCTGAGCTCACCAAACTCGTATCTCATTGGGATGAGGAAGGACAAGGCAGAAAACATCTGATGAGTATTCTTCGTAAAAACAGACTTACAAAAGTACTGAGTAGAATGCTTGATGAAAAAGAATTTTTAAGCTCTTATGGAATTCGCGCTATGTCTAAAGTATATGAGGAAAACCCATTTGTGTTTTCCGTTCATGGTAAAGAAAACAGAGTATATTATACGCCTGCAGAAAGTGACAGCCGGATGTTCGGGGGAAACAGCAACTGGCGTGGACCCATCTGGTTTCCGATTAATTTCCTGATCGTGGAGAGCTTGCAGCGTTTCCATTACTACTACGGGAACAGCCTGAAAGTAGAACTGCCGACAGGAAGTGGTGATAAGAAGAATCTTGATGAAGTTGCTCAAAACATAAGCAGAAGACTTTGTACCATATTTTTAAAGGACGAGCACGGACAACGCGCTTTCAATGGAGGAAATCCAAAATTCAATTATGATGAACATTTCAGAGATTATATTACCTTCTTTGAATATTTCCACGGTGATAATGGCAGAGGTGTCGGAGCTTCTCATCAGACAGGATGGACTGCCACTGTTGCGAAACTGATAAAACCAAGACTTACCTTTTAATCTACGATGAGTAATGGGTAACGAATCTAAAAAAGCCGAATCATTGATTCGGCTTTTTCATATCTTTAAATGGACATTAAATTTTTTCTCCGTTCACGTACACTTCGTATCCGATTTCCACATTCGGTTCTAAAGTTTTTGATACGGAACAATATTTTTCAAAAGACAGCTGGGCTGCTTTTAATGCTTTCTTAGGATCAATTTCTCCTTCTAAAAGAAATTTAACATTGATCGACTTAAAAGGTTTTGCATCATCTACCGGAATTCTTTCTCCTTCCACTTCTGCCTGGAAACTTGTAATTTCCTGACGCTGCTTTTTAAGAATAGAAACCACATCAATTCCGCTGCATCCTGCTACTGCCATTAATACACTTTCCATTGGAGAAACTCCTTTTGCTCCGGGTTGAGATGTATTATCCAAAAGGATTGAGTTTCCTTGGGAGTTTGTACATTCAAATAAAAAGTCGTCGTTGATTCTATTAAGTGTTATTTTCATAATGTTTGTTGCTTGTTGCTTGTTGCTTGTTGCTTGTTGCAAAGTTATAAAATTCAATTGTTTTTATTTGAAGATGTTCTATTAATAAAAATGCAATTATATAATCTGATAAAGTTGAATTTTTGAAGCATCAAAATTCTTAAAAGCGATAGCTTCCACCAAAGGAAAAATGGAAAGGTAAGAGCGGAATTGCCTGAATTATTTGTGAATAATCAGTCGTAAAAGTATTAACAAATGATTTTTCATTTAACAAATTTCTTAACGAAAATGAGAAGCTATATTTTGTTTTAATGGGAAGATATTTTATTGTAATGTCCAGAAAATTAAAGGTTGACTTCTGATTTCTATTGGGAACATAAGTATAAAACTCACTAATAAACGAAAGATTAGTAATCGGTATTAAAACAAAAGTAAATTTATTTTGAATAGATCTGTTTTTGGTCTCAACATCAGATTTATAATCCAAAAAGCCAAAAGTAGTTTCATTTTCAAATCTAATTTTTGAGCTGAATGCTGAGTTTAGGCCTAATGTAATATTAAAATTCTGAACTTGTACTTTTCTATCTTCAGAATTAATTATATTGAAATAGCTTGACCTTGCGTAAAAGGTTTTTATTTTCACTTTTGTTTTTATCGGAAAAATAAGTTTAGTTAAGTTAAAAAAATGGGTAAATTGATTATTTTCTCTAGGACTAAAGAAGTACACCGCAGAAATAAGATCACTGTCCATATTTAGATTTGAAAAATACTGTCCCTTTTCATTATTATAATTTAAGAAAGTATTAATCAAGAATTGGTTTTCAAAATCATTGTGCCAAAACTTAAGTCCTACCGACTTTGAAGTCTGGAGGTCTCTGGTAATTAAATTTTTCTGTACAGAATTATATGAAGTACGAATATAGTTATGATAAAGGTAATTTTCTAATATTGGCCTTTTCTGATATTCAAAATTAGCAGAAAGAACATCAATTCCGCCAAATAGGTAAGAAATATTAGATTCGTTTCCTAACAAAAAATTATTATTGGTCCAATTTTCTGATTGGTTATTGTATCCGAAAGTTTTCTGTTCCAGATTTAATTTTGATTCAAAAATCCACTTTTGATAATTGTATTTCAAATGGGTATTCGCAAAAAAACTTCTATCCGTGTATAGAATATTATTTTTTTCATTATTGAATCCTGTATTTTCTGTAAGAAAAGATTCTAAATTCACATCATAACCTTTGAATCCCAAAGATTGTATGATGTTAATTTTCTTTATTTTTTTATGATAGTTAAAATAACTGCTTAACACCTTTTTTTCAGCTTCAACATTTTGCAGACTATGCAGACCTCCTGCTTCTAAATTAGGCAAAAATTCCTGATTATCATTTCCTCTGAAGGAACTCAGTTTAAAAAAGAAATCTAAAACATCTTCATTTTTAAAGACTTTGGTAATATTGGTTGTGTTTTTAAAATAAAGTTGTTTAAAAGACAGGTTTCGTATATTTCCCTGGTCATTAAAACGATAAAAACCATCTCGAAAATCTTGTGTATGATCTAAAACAAAAATAGAGTTTACCCTAATCTTTTTTGAGGGTAAATAATTTAACTCTCCACTAAAATAATTCATCAGCAAAGACTTAGTTATATTGGTGGAGGAATTATTTTCAAAATTAACATTATCTGTCTGATAAGAGTTTTTGGTCTGTTCATTCATTGAAACCTTATCATTATTAATGTAATAGTTAAACTTGAAGCTTGTACTGTTATTATGCTTATAAATCAAGTTTAGGCTTCCTATAAAATTATTGTTGAAATTCCATCTGGAAGTAGGTAATGATGCTGTAGTACGGATATCATCAATTGTTTTATTATATTTTAAATCAGTATCTTTCGCCGTAAAATCATTATTGCCAGATAGTCCTAGATTATTGTATTGTATGGATGAAAAAGATTTTAGTTTATTATAGAGTGTAATTATATTTCCTCCAAAATCATAGGCTTCTTTCCTATTTCCAAAATAGCCGTTTCCATAACTCACAGAGCCGGAAACATTCAGTATACTTTTTTTAAGTTTTACATTCAGGGAAACTTTATCCCCTCTATTTGCATTAACCAATAAAGGATTAGATTGATAATTGTCAACCGCTTCCACTTTATCAATCATATCAAAATTAATATTCTTACTCCCTATTGTATAATTACTATCAAAAAGATTATCACCATCTAATGTGATTGTTTCTATGCTTTTTCCTTTATACTTAATACTCCCATTAATGTCATCTACTTCAATACCTGGAAGCTTTTTAAGAATATCTTCGAGTTTTGTTTCTGTACCATCTGCAAATCTCTCAACATTATACGTTACAGTATCTTTTTTAATCGTGATTGGTTTTCTTTTACTTATGACAACTTCTTCAATTGCGTATTCTTTATCTTTTTTGAGTTGAAAACTAAATTCATATGATTTTGAGATTTTAAAATCATCAATTACTTTTTCTTCAGGAAGAAAGCCTTCAGAAACAATTTTAATACGAAGGCTCTGATATTCGCTTTTAGGAGTGAACAATACAGTTCCGTTCCTAATTAAAGAAAACTCAATATAACTTTCAGTTCCTTCTTCATAGAAAAAAGCTTTTGCATTTTTTATCGGTTCACCTTTTTCATCTTTAATTGTTATATTAATTCCTTGTGAAAAAAGGAAGGAGCTAAAAAGCAAAATGAATAAAAAAAAATATCTATTTGTACTTTTCAACATCTATAATCTCTATCTCCTGTGGATAATTCTTAATCAAATTAGATGTTGAGCTAACATCTGAATTATTTGGTAAGCTTGAGTTAATTGCGGCCAATATCTTTAAATGTCTCTTAACGCTTAATTTGGCAAAGTCTTCATAAGTGTATTTCTTTTTTACTTTTAAATGAGACAAATACTGGTCCTGATTTTTTATATTCTTAGATATTTTTATAGCGACAGCTTCAATAGTAAGTTTCTTTTCAGTATCATAAATTTCCAGTATGGTACCCGGAAGTCCGGAGAATTTCCATGGCCCATCCGTTGTAGGTATTTTCTCTGTGAAATAAGCTTCATATTTTCTGCCTCTGTATTCTGCGGTTGCCTTTTTGCAGTCATAGTCTAATATCTTTTTAGTCCCTTTCTCTATTTTCCAGTTAATTGCAGGAATCTTTTCTTTTACATAGGCATATTTAAGACCTACCGGATAAACTGTATAAATAGAATCCTGGTTAAATTTTTTAAATGTTCTTAAAGCTTCTGATTCAACAGGTGGTGTATATCCAGGAACATTACTATGATTTTGTTCTTTATCTACAACATAATAAGATATCTCATTATCAATATTTATGAGTTTATGAACCTCGTCTCTGGGAAGGTTTTTAGGTTGTAAAAGTTCATGATATTTATAATCTATTTCAAATGTTTGTGCTGAAATATTGATTGTAATGAGAAAAATGATATAGAGTAATTTCATGTCTGATTTCGAAAAATTAAGATAAATAAAAAAGGGGGGGAGTATAGCCCCCCAAAAAATTTTGATTAATCTAATGACTCGTTCTTTTCAACAGCTTTGATAACCTGCTGACGAATACTATTCCAGTTATCCTGAGCTGCCTGACAAGTTCCTGCACAAGATGTTACAGATCCATAATTTACGTTTCCTACGTAAACATCGGCTGTATGGCAACAAAGTTCTACTGGTGTAACTTCTTCGAAGACATTTTCATCATAATTTGTTGGACTTGTTGGACTAGACGCAAATGCGAAGGCGGTAAAGCTAATTGACATAGCCATTCCATAGATAATTTTTTTCATGGTTTTTAGATTTTTGTTTGTTAATAAATTATTTATTATGTTAATTTATAAACGATTAACATTACAATAATAAAAATAATTTTTAAAACAACAAAAATAAATCACACAAAATTGTATTATAAAATTCCTCTCGCTTTTATTTCCAAATATTTATTGATGACATCTATATTCAAGTTTTCCGGAAGTGTATATACTGTATAAATACCGTATTTACGGAGTTCCTGAATGATCAGTTTTTTTTCAAATTCAAATTTTTCGGCAACAATCTCATCATATATTTCCTGCATATTTTCCGGATTTTTATTGATGAGTGTCTGCAGTTCGGAATTTTTGAAGAACACAACAACCAGCAAATGGTTTTTTGCAATCCCCCGAAGGTATTTCATCTGGCGGTTAAGCCCGTCTAATGTTTCAAAATTCGTAAACAGCAGAATTAAGCTTCTCTGATTGACAGAATATTTCACATCCTGATACAAACGGTTGAAGTCACTTTCAAAGAAATCAGTCTTGATATTATAAAGTGCTTCTGAGATCTTTTTCAACTGTCCTGATTTATTGTCTGCTGCAATTTTATTTTCAGCTTTTTTAGAAAAGGTCATCATCCCGGCCCTATCTCCTTTTCTCAGAATGATATGTGAAAGCGCCATAGAGGCATTAATGGAATAATCCAGCAAGCTAAGTCCGTTAAAAGGCATTTTCATCGTTCTTCCTTTATCAATGAGCATAAAAATACGCTGGGACTTTTCATCCTGAAACTGATTAACCATCAAACGATTAGCTTTAGACGTAGCTTTCCAGTTGATTGTTCTGATATCATCCCCGGGAACATAGTCTTTGATCTGTTCAAATTCCATCGTGTGACCTAATTTCCGGATTTTTTTAATTCCGCCTAATAGAAATTCACTCTGCAATGCCATCAACTCATATTTTCTGAGATGAATAAACGATGGATAAGAAGGCAGCATTGCGTCTTTCTGAAAATTAAACCGCCTTGATATGAACCCTAGCGGTGAGGAAGCATAGATATTCATACTTCCAAAATGATATTCTCCTCTTTCTTTCGGCTCTAATGTATATTGAAAATAGGAATTTGATCCGGGAGCAATATGTTTTTCGATTAAAAAGTCCCTTTTTTGGAACTGAAACGGAATTTCATCAATAATTCTGGTCGTGATCTTAAAATTATAATTGTTTTTAATATCAATTTTGACAAAATTCTCATCTCCGTTGGAAAGTTTTTCCGGAAGTATTCTTTGGGCTTGTAGTGTATTCTTTTCGTTAAACAGCAATAGATAATCTACCATTGCAGCAAGAAAACATATCAGCAATACGATGTGGGCTATCCACATCAAAACCGGAAAGAAAAACGCCAGAACATACAGAATCCCCACTCCGATGAGTGCAAAAAAGAAACGTGTATTAATGTATAAATTTTTCATTGTTTAGGTGGCAGGCAGCAGATTATTGGTATTGGGTAGATGCTCATTAACTTCATGTCGGGAGTTATTATTGTAGAGAGCTCATTCAATATTTTTGTTATTTCAATAATTTCTTGATTTAATTTTACATAATCAATTACTTATTACCTATCTCGGAATCTCTATTCCTTCTAAGATCTGACGGATAATTTCGTCAGCTGTAAGACCTTCCATTTCTCTTTCCGGAGATACGATAACCCTGTGTCTTAATACAGCGTAGCTTGCTTCTTTGATATCTTCAGGAGTTACAAAGTCTCTTCCTCTTAATGCAGCAAATGCTTTTGATGCCGTAAGCAGCGCCAATGAAGCCCTGGGAGAAGCTCCAAGATATAAGAACTGGTTTTCTCTGGTATTGATGATGATCTTCGCAATATATTCCATCAGCTGAGCTTCCACAATAATCTCTTTTACCAGATGCTGATATTTTTTCAACTGTTCTGCAGTGATTACGCGGTTTACTACTGCGGTCTTATCTTCTCTTTTATTTTCGTGCTGGTTTCTAATGATGGCTATTTCCTGTTCAAGATTTGGATATCCTACATTGATTTTGAATAAGAAACGATCCAGCTGAGCTTCCGGAAGTCTGTAAGTTCCTTCATGTTCTATCGGGTTTTGAGTAGCTACCACAAGGAAAGGTTCTTCCATTATATAACGGGTCCCATCCATTGTGATCTGTCTTTCTTCCATTACTTCAAATAATGCTGCCTGAGTTTTTGCAGGCGATCTGTTGATCTCATCAATCAATATGAAGTTAGAGAAAACAGGTCCTTTTTTAAATTCGAATTCGGAATTTTTCACATTGAATACAGATGTTCCCAAAATATCAGAAGGCATAAGATCCGGCGTAAACTGAATTCTGCTGAAGCCTACATCAATAGTCTTCGCCAGTAATTTTGCCGTTATGGTTTTAGCCACTCCGGGAACGCCCTCAATCAGGACATGTCCGTTGGAAAGTAACGCAGCCAGAAGATGTTCTATCATACTTTCCTGGCCTACAATAACTTTTCCAATTTCGGATTTTACTTTTTCTAAGTTGGTACGGAGTTCATCCATATCTATTCTTGACTGAAACTGCTCTTCTGTTTTATTAAGGTTTATAGAGCTTTGATTTTCTATGTTTGGGTTATCAGTGTTTTCCATAATTTTTATTTTTTGATGTGATAGATTTGGTTCTATCTTTTATTAAATCGTTCCGTTGAGACTCTTATCTATATTGCTTTTCATAAGCTGCCATATTATTTAAGAATATCATCCAGCAGTTTATTCATTCTTGCCAGATCTTCTTTCATAACGCTGGCATAAGGATCCTGTGCTTTTTTAATTAATGATATCGCCTCATTGATCATCTCCATCGTTTTTCCGGTTTTTAATTGCAGTTTCTTTGCGAATTCCGGATCTAAATTCTGGGTATCTATCAACAGATCCATTCTGACTTTATTCAGAAAGTATTGCGCTTTTTTAGCCATCATATCATGAAAATCGCCTTCCTGAAGATAAAGATTTCCTATACTTTTCACAAAATCAAGCGAAGTATTGCGCAATGGTTCTATAACAGGAACTATTCTCTGTTTTCTCTTTGCATTAAAGAAAATGAAGAGAACAAGTCCTCCTAAAAACACCCACCAGGCATATTTCAATGCCGGATTAGACAATATAAATCTCATAAAGAAACGTGAGGTCTTACTGTTACTTTCTACAAACCATAGCGTTTCCCTATCCGGGAGATATGAAAATACATCTTGTGCATATTTTACATTTCCGGGCTTTAGAAGGTAATAATTGGTAAGAAAAAGCGGTTCAACATGAATATATATATTTCCTTTTCCAAATTTAGCTCTAATAAAATTGGCCTGATCCGTATTCTTTTTCTCCACGGTTTTACCCAATATCTCAACATTAGGTTTAATAAAGGAGAATCCTCTTCCTGATGGAAATTTATCTAATTTAATAAAATCATTCTGATATTTTTTATCTGTAAGCTTCAGAACATTTTCTTCTTCGAATGAGATTTCCGAATCATAATATCCGATACTGTCTGAAATTTCTTTAGGCATTTGACTCGTTATCAACATCGCATCCGAACCTTCTGAAACCTGATCCAGAATTTTCTTCCACGACGCTCCGTCGAGATCATTTTCAATAACAATGATATTATGAACTCCTTTTTTATGCTGACTGTAATACTCGTACGGAACCTGTTCAATTTTCTTCAGATTATTTTTAAAAAGATCTTTGGCTTCATTATTAAAAACAAACAGCCCGAAAGGAGACTTTTCATTAATATCAAAATTTTTACGCCAGTCTGTAGTTTCTTTTTTGTTAACTTCAAGCAATGCCAAAATAATCATCACAATGACGAAAATGACAGCATATGTTTTGAAAGTTTTATTCATGGTTAAATTTTGTTATGGTTTAAATGACTGATACTGGTTTTTAAACTTCTGATAGCTTTGTTCTTCTATGCTGAATTCTCCATACCATACATATTCAAAAATGTAGGAAAGATCAGAAAAATCTTTTTTAAGATTTGGAACTTTCAACTCTGCCACATAATCTTTATTTGTCTTTTCAGGATTCCAGCTGATCAGCTTTTTATCACTCAATTTTTTAAGAATAAATAAGAACTGATAACGTACTGCTGAACGATAATCTCCTGCATGCTCAAATTGTGCAATACTTTCAGGAAAATTAATCTCATGGATGTTCTCATGCAATTCCTCTACATTGATATCCAGTTTCTTGTTCTTTTTTCCAAAAATAAAATTACCTTCTTTTCCAAGGATGTATTTAATGATGAAATAAAGAAGGAACCCTACAAGAATAATGGCAAACAGGCGAATAAGCACTGCTGTAACCTCCCCTGATTTTGTAAAAACCGTTTCTCCGAAAATACTGCGCAGGAACTGGTCTGCTTTTTTCATTAGTTTCTGCCAGAAAGACTCTCTGGGTTTTGATACTGAATAATCGAATTCATTGCCTTTATATCTGGATGGAATATTCTCTTTAAATGTTTTGGGATATGCTTCATTTTCTGAAACCGGATTTTTCATCAGTACAGAATCTGCCCTCAGCATATTATGATAATGCCCCGTTGTATAAAGGGAATCTCCCAAGTATTCATCCACAGGTGTATCGTCCTGAGCCTGTGCAAAGCCCAATGAGAAAAAAAACAATAAGAAAAAAAGAATTCTATTCATTGATTCCAATGGTGTCTATTTCTGCAAGTTCTACTTTCTGATGAAGGTCTGTTCTGCTGTCATAATACATCAACCCGGCGTTTACATACATCAGATTGGAAAGGAAGAATGAAAGCAGCATAGAAATTCCATAAAATACAAAGAACATCACTCCGAATGCTCCGGTAAAAGGGTTCTGTTCAAAGTTCCCATCCGGGGTTGAAGTAAGAAGCGATCCGTAAAAAAATATCATCGGAATAAATGTGAACATGGAAGTTGCAATGTAAATGATAATAAACATGACAAAAGCTGATCCCCAATACTTCCAGTACGGTGATTTTTCACTCCCGTTAGCATAAGAAAACTGCGACCGCATGGCATAGCTCATACTGTCTAAGAATTTTCTATCGGAATTAAAATAATCGTACATCAGAAATGTAGTAAAATTGAATATTGTAGGATATAAAAGCAGGATCAGGAACAATCCGATAATAATAAAGATGAGAATGTAAGATATGCCTACTACAAACAAAACTACAGGAGTTACAATAAAGATCATTCCAATGCAAAGCTTGCCTATTCTTCCTGCATTTGTTTTAAAATCACCCAGGATGTCATCTGTCTTTATCTTTTCTTCTCCTCTTGCAATTCTTTTTAAATAGAAAACCGGGTACAGGTAGTTTACGATCATCAGGATCATGAAAAGCAGAAATGTCAAAATACCCACGGTAATAAGCATTCCGGCATTATCCGAAAAATACTGTTCAAAATAATATGTTTCACCGCTAAGGTTCGATCCGAAAACCTGTGAAAAAAGTTCTCTGTATCCGAAGATCATAACGGTTATCATAATAATCAAAAGCAACCCGTTGATCAGGATATAGTTCTTAAAATAATTCTTTCCGTATAATTTGAAAAAGTTAAAACTATCACTGATAAAGGTTCCGAAATCCCTTTTTTTATAAAATTGTATCATGGATGTTTTTATTAGTTTTTTTATTGACCATTGAAGGATATACAAAATAGTAGAATCCTATAATCGCAAGTGAGCCGAAAATAATGAGAAGATTCAGAAATAACGGCATCTTCAGAGCATGTCTTGTAACATAGCCTTCAATAATTCCGGCACAAATAGTAAAAGGAATTGTACTCAGAAATATTTTAAACGAATCTTTAAAACCTTTTTTAAAAGAATTAAACCTCGAAAATGTTCTCGGAAATAAAATAGAGGCTCCCAGAATTAATCCGCACATGGCTTCTACCACCATAGCAAAAATCTCAAAAACCCCGTGAAGCCAGATTCCTCTTGCACTGTCTTTCAAAGCTCCGTAATCGTAGAAAAAATACTGAAAAGCTCCCAGCATTACACTATTGGAGAGCAGTGCAAATAAAGTTCCCACACCGCCTGCAATACCATAAATGTACAATTTTGCTCCCACCTGAATATTGTTAAAAATAATTCCGATGGTGCTTCCCCAGGTTGTACCGCTTCCGTATACGGCAACGGCATTTCCTTTTTTAATGTTTTCTACCGTTTCATTAACGTACGCTTCCCCATTTGGGATCGCAACTGTCAAAAAACTTTTATCATAGATTGCGGAAAGCACTCCTATTGAGGTAAACAAAATAAAAAACAGAAAGGCGTACATCAAATACCTTCGATACTGGTATACCAGTAACGGAACTTCAGTTTTGAAAAAATAAACAAGCCGGTTCTCCTCCACTCTTTTTGTCTTGTAGATCTTTTGGAAAATCTGAGAAGACAGATGATTCAGATACACCGTTGTATTACTTTTAGGATAATAAGTCTGTGCAAAAGAAAGATCATTGATCAGGTTAATATATAACGAAGACAGGTCATCTGGATTTTTTTTAATTTTCCCTTGAATAACCTGTTCTATTCCCAACCATTTTTCTTTATTTTGTTTAATGAAATAAACTTCTCTCATAATTGTAAAGGCTAAAATAATAAAAATTATGTCTCAAATTGCGATAAATACCTCACAAAATGTAAATATTAGCTTTAATATTGCCGGTGTAGGAGAAAGAATGCTTGCATTCATTATTGATCTCCTGATAAGGGTAGCTTATGTTGTTATTATACTTTATCTGTTCTTTAACATTTTTGATTTGGGGTATCTGTTAAACGGCCTCGATGAATGGTCCGTAATGGCCGTGTATATTATCCTGACGTTTCCTACTTATATCTATCCTCTTGTATTTGAAAGTTTAATGGAAGGACAAACACCAGGAAAAAAACTTATGAAGATCAGGGTTGTGAAAATTGACGGATACCAGGCCGGCTTTGGAGACTACCTGATCCGTTGGGTATTTAGAATTGTAGATGTTTCTTTTGCCGGAGTAATTGGACTGATCTCAATGATTGTTTCTAAAAACAACCAACGCCTGGGAGATATTGCTTCCGGAACAGCTGTTATTTCACTAAAAAATAATATTAACATCTCTCATACCATTTTAGAAAATATCCATGAAGATTATATCCCTTCATTTCCTCAGGTTATTGCTTTAAGCGATAATGACATGAGAATCATTAAGGATAATTACACAAAGGCTGTAAGAGCAGACGACCGCCAGATTATCAGTAAACTTTCCGATAAAATTAAAAGCATTCTAAAATTGGAGATAGATCCCACCAAAATGACGGAAAGACAATTTATTGGTATTATTATTAAAGATTACAATTACTATACGGGAAAGGATAATTAAAACCCAACTCTCTTAAAAAGCAGAAGATTAATTGGTACTACGATCATTTCTTATTCATCAATAAACATAATTTTCCGTATCTTTAATAACAGTAAAGTTATAAACTATGAAATTTGAAAACAATAAATCCGGAAATGGTGGAGTTCTTACTCTAAATAATGAAATCAAAGAAATAGGAAGACTTACCTATACTATCTTTCCTGAAGATCACAAACTGATTATTTCTTTCGTACTTGTACATCCTGAGTTTGAAGGCAGAGGTATGGGAAAATATTTAGTAGAAGAAGCCATCAGATTTGCAAGGGAAAATAACTGGAATGTTTATCCACATTGCTCATATGCAAGATCTGTGATGATGAGAATGAATGATGTAGATGATATCTTTTTAAAAAATTAAAACCTCGTTCAGTAAAATTTCTTCAATATCATCAGGATAATCCACTTTCAGATGATGATCCGAAGCAACCCATTCCATAATTTCCTGCAGATTTAATACTTTAGAATTGGGAATACCCATTTTATCCAGAGCACAGGCATTGCATTCCTGTTCATACTGATTGTGGATAGGAATCACGAATAATTTTTTATCCATAAACAATGCTTCTGCAGGAGTTTCAAAACCGGCGTTGCATAAAATTCCTTCACAGCCTTCAAAGTATTTCAGATACTGGCTCTCATCGATCGGGAAAACTTCAACGTTTTTTACTTTAACCTGTACTTTACTGTATTTTGAAAATACTTTCCATTCCACAGGAATTTTTCTCAAAACTTTAATAATATTTTCATCTGCAAAGCTGGGAAGATAAACCATATAATATCCCTTTTTATAAGGATTAAGGTTTCTTATTTTCTTTCTGATGACCGGTTTTTTAATCTGGGGGTGATAATTTTCAAAATGAAAGCCTATCTTTCTTTCACTAGGAACATAGTATTTTAGAATCAATTCACCCAGAAAATCCTTTTTCTGAGGTTTAGGTGTTTCTTTAAAACTCATTGATGCCTGGTGACTGAGTTCTATCATAGGCAGCTTTTTAAGTTTAGAAGCCCAGCCTGTTAATGGCTCATAATCATTAATGATCAGATCATAATGGGATAGTTCTAAATCCTTTATCGTTTTTACAGCTTCAAAGAATTTATTATCAGTAAATGTTTTTCGGTAGGATAAACCGCCTGTTTTGTTATAAAGGAGGGAAATACCTCTATGTTGGAAATTAATGTCAAAATCAGCCTTTAATTGAGACTGATGACCACTGATCAGGGTATCTACCGATGCATATTTTTTGAGAATGGGAATAATTTCCTGTGCTCTGGCCATATGTCCGTTACCAGTGCCCTGGAATGCGTACAGAATCTTCATTTAGGAAAAATTGGTTACGATTTTTAAGAGAGCAGAACTATCCATCTCCTGGATCTCTTCTACTTCGTCATCTTTCAACAGGTGTTTATGTTCATCATAATAGAAAATTTTCCACTCTTTATCATGATATTCCAAAGCAGAAAGATTTTCGATCCAGTCTCCTGAATTCAGGTAGGTGCAGGATCCTTTTTTATTTACAACTTCACGAATCTGCGGCTGGTGGATATGCCCGCAAACTACATAGTCATATTGGTTATCAATAGCCAGTTCAGAAGCTGTAAGCTCAAAATCGCCGATATATTTCACCGCTTTTTTCACATTGTTTTTGATTTTTTTTGAAAATGAATATTTCTCTTTACCCATTTTTTCCAAGAACCAATTTACAACATTATTGATAATAATTAACAGATCATAACCTTTTCCTCCAAGTTTGGCGATCCACTTGGAATGCTGGACGGATGCATCGAAAACATCACCGTGAAATATCCAGGTTTTCTTCTGATCAATATTCAGGCAGATTTTATTACAGACTTTAAGTTTTCCAAGTTCAAAGTCCGTAAACTTACGGAACATTTCATCATGATTTCCTGTAATATAATAGACATCTGTGTTTTTGGTAGCAAATGAAAGAATCTTTCTGATTACTTTCAAATGAGGTTTAGGGAAGTAAGACTTTTTAAACTGCCAAATATCAATAATATCACCGTTTAAAACTAAAGTTTTAGGCTGGATAGAATTGAGATATCTCAACAATTCTTTAGCCTTACATCCATAAGTTCCCAAATGAACATCCGATATAACAACTAATTCAACGTTTCTTTTCATAGTTTTATACAAAGAAACTAATTGAAAATTAACTGTATATGAATGCTATATTATTTTTTATAGAGCGTTCATCAGCTCTTCTGTGATTTCCATGTTGTGATACACGTTCTGAACATCATCATCCTCCTCGAAACGTTCAAGCATTTTCATATTGGCCTTGAACTGCTCTGCGTTTACTTCTTTTGTATTGTTTGGAATTCTTTGAAGTTCTGCACTTTTCGCTTCAATTTTCAGTTCATCCAATTTATGGGATAAAGAACCAAAATCTTCAAAAGCAGTGGTAATCATTACCTCATCCTCGTCTTTTTCTACGTCTTCGGCACCTCCGTCAATCATTTCCATTTCGAAATCATCCCAATCCATTTTGATCTGAGCCAGATCGATTGTGAAAATTCCTTTCCTGTCAAAGATAAATGCAAGCTCACCATTTTTACCCAGATTACCGTCAAACTTATTGAAAACAGCTCTTACATTGGCTACAGTTCTTGTTGTATTGTTTGTTGTACACTCTACAAAGAAAGCAACACCACCCTGTCCATATCCTTCGTATGTGATCTCTTCATAGTTTTCTGCGTCCGCACCACTTGCTTTCTTAATAGCTCTTTCTACGTTATCCTTAGGCATGTTTGCCCCTTTCGCGTTTTGGATACATCTTCTAAGCGCCGGGTTAGATTCAGGATCTGTTCCACCTGCTTTTACAGCTAACGCAATATCTTTACCTATTTTGGAGAATGTTTTGGCCATCTTATCCCATCTGGCCATTTTAGAAGCTTTTCTATATTCAAATGCTCTTCCCATTTTAATTTTTAATTTTCAACAAAATTACTTAAAAGTCAACAAAAAAAAAATACCTCCAAAAGATTGGAGGTATTCATTATTTAGAAAAATTAATTATTTTTTCTTTTTAGCTGGAGCTTTTTTAGCCGGAGCTTTTTTAGCACCTTTCTTAACAGCTTTTTTAGCTGGTTTAGCTACAGTTAAGTCATTTTTCTTGTAAGTATCCCACTCAGCACCTGAGATCGCTCTTACGATAACTTTTCTGTCTTCTTGTCTTTCAGCATCAGAAGCAGTTGCAGGAACTTTAGCTTCCTGAGAACCGATACCGATAGACTTCAATACTGCAGGGTTAACTCCTCTAGCTTCTAAAGCAGCAACTACAGAAGCAGCTCTTTCTCTAGAAAGTTTCAAGTTATAAGCAGCAGCACCTTTAGCATCTGTCATACCTACTACTACGAAGTTTTCAGCAGCAGCTTCTTTGATGATCTTAGCAGCGTTATCTAACTTACCGCTAGACTGAGGTCTGATTGTAGCTTTGTTGAAGTCGAATAGAATATCTTTCAACTCTTTAGTTACAACAACAGAAGTTGGTTCAGCTGGCTTAGGACATCCGTTGTATTCTGGAAGACCTGGAACAGTAGGACAAGCATCATCTTTATCTAGGATACCGTCACCGTCTGTATCTGGCCAAGGACAACCGTTGTTTTCAGCAGGACCTGCTACTGTAGGACAAGCGTCATCTTTATCGATTACACCGTCACCGTCTGTATCTGGCCAAGGACAACCGTTGTTTTCAACTGGACCAGCTACGTCTGGACATTGATCGTCTTTATCTGGAACTCCATCACCGTCTGTATCAGGACATCCTTGGAATTCTGGTAAACCTGGTGTATCTGGACAAAGGTCATCTTTATCTAGGATACCATCCTTATCTCTATCTCTGTTTCCGAATCTGAATAAGATGGAAGCAGAAGCTTGCCAGAAGTTAGCAACTGTAGATTTATCACCTGGAGTTGATACATAATCTCCCTGAATACCAAGACCGAAGTTTTTAGTTACCCAGAAGTTAGCACCAGCACCTGTAGCTACAGTAAAGTGGTTAGCTTTACCGTTTTCGTTACCATCCTTACCGTTTGGCACAACCTCGATAGGGTTACCGTTTGCGTCAACAGCAGTTCTAGGGAAAGTAAGTGCAGTATAATCGTGTCTTAGGTAGTTAGCACCAACTCTTAAATATGGATCAAACCAAGATTCTTCGTTCCATAAAAGACCTGCAGCGTGAGCCTGGAAACCAAGACCTGTCATTAGGAAAAATTCTTTCCCCATGTTGAATCTTTTATTTTCAACATTTCCAACAGAAGTTTGCCAGTCAATTACTAAACCTTTACCAATGTTTCTAGCAACTGTTAGCTTCGACAAAGGAGGTGTAATAGAAAAGTTGTTCACATTGAACATACTTTTCGTCAAATTGTTAGCAGAGAACGTATTACTAAAACTACCTCTTGCTGCTACGTGGTTTTCAGCATGAGCACCAACCCCGATTAACCACGGATTGTTGGTAGTCTGCGCGAAAACAGTAGAGGCAACAGTAAGCGCCAATGCTGAAATTCCTAATTTTAGATTTTTCATAGAATTAAATGATTAAATAATTGATAATGCAAAATAAATATAATTTTTCTTTATATACAAAGTTTTTCAAATGATTTTTAACTTTTCTTTAATATTCTGTCCAGGTTTCGTTTATTTTCTCTATCTTTAATTGCTTCCCTTTTATCGAAAAGCTTTTTCCCTCTACCCAGCGCTATCAGCACCTTTGCTTTACCTCGATCAGTGATATATAATTTTAAAGGTATAATGGTATTTCCTGCATCCTTTAACTTTTTTTCAAGTTTTTGTAATTCTTTTTTGTGCAAGAGCAATTTCCGTTCCCTTTTTGTTTTATGATTGTAAAAAGTTCCCAATTTGTACTCATCAATCATCATGTTAATGATGTACAATTCCCCATCAATAAACTGACAGAACGATTCTGTGATGGATGCTTTGGAAGAACGTAAAGATTTTATTTCTGTACCCGTCAAAACCATTCCGGCTTCGTATTCTTCAAGAATTTCATATTCAAAACGGGCTCTCCTATTTAATATATTAACTGTTTTCTCAATCTTCATCATTTTAAAATTTCGTTAATGAAATATATAAAAAATACCATACATTTAAAAACTTGACTATTATATTATTACAAAATACCCAAATTCTTTTCGTATTTTTGCGCCAAATTTACAAAACTATATGTTAACAGTATCTAACTTATCTTTACAATTCGGGAAAAGAGTTCTTTTTGACGAGGTAAATATTATGTTTACCAAAGGAAACTGCTACGGAATCATCGGAGCAAACGGTGCGGGAAAGTCTACATTCCTTAAAATATTAACAGGAAAGCAGGATCCTACAACAGGGCATGTATCTCTGGAACCGGGGAAAAGAATGTCAGTTTTGGAGCAGGATCACTTTGCTTATGATCAGTTTACTGTTCTTGAAGCTGTTTTGAGAGGTAATAAGAAATTATTTGAGATAAAAGAGGAAATGGATGCGTTATACGCAAAAGAAGATTTCTCTGACGAAGACGGAATTAAAGCCGGTGAACTAGGTGTAATTTATGATGAAATGGGTGGATGGACTGCAGAATCTGATGCACAAACCATGCTTTCAAACGTAGGAATTACAGACGATATGCACTGGCAGCTGATGGGGGAACTTGAGAACAAAGACAAAGTAAAAGTTCTTTTGGCTCAGGCACTTTTCGGTAATCCTGATGTATTGATTCTGGATGAGCCTACCAATGACCTTGATATTGATACTATCTCATGGCTGGAGGATTTCCTTGCAGATTATGAAAATACAGTGATCGTGGTATCTCACGACCGTCACTTCCTAGATACAGTTTGTACTCACATCGGTGACTTAGACTATTCTAAGCTAAACCTTTATACGGGTAACTATTCATTCTGGTACCAGGCATCTCAATTAGCAACAAGACAAAGAGCTCAAGCTAATAAGAAAGCTGAAGAAAAGAAAAAAGAACTTCAGGACTTCATTGCTAGATTTAGTTCTAACGTTGCTAAAGCTAAACAAGCTACAGCAAGAAAGAAAATGATCGACAAATTAAATATTGACGACATTAAACCTTCTTCAAGAAGATATCCTGCGATTATTTTCGAAATGGAAAGAGAAGCGGGAGATCAGATCCTTGATGTAAAAGGTCTTGAAAAAACAAAAGACGGAGAATTATTATTCACTAACATCGACTTAAACCTTAAAAAGGGTGATAAAGTAGCTGTACTTTCTAAAAACTCTTTAGCAATCACAGAATTTTTTGAAATTCTAGCTGGAAACGTTGAAGCAGATAAAGGAAGTGTTGCTTGGGGGGTTACAACAAACCAATCTCACATGCCATTAGATAATACTAATTTCTTCCAAGAGGATTTAAGCTTAGTTGATTGGCTAAGACAATTCACAAAAAATGATGAAGAGCGCCACGAAGAATTCGTAAGAGGATTCTTAGGAAGAATGCTTTTCTCTGGTGATGAAGCTTTAAAATCTTGTAAAGTACTTTCCGGAGGTGAAAAAATGAGATGTATGTTCAGCAGAATGATGCTTCAGAAAGCTAACGTTCTTTTATTAGATGAGCCTACTAACCACTTAGACCTTGAAAGTATCACAACTTTGAACAACTCATTGTCTAACTTCAAAGGAAATCTTTTATTAGCATCTCATGACCACGAAATGTTGTCTACGGTTTGTAACAGAATCATTGAATTGACTCCTAGCGGAATCATTGACAGAGAAATGACTTATGACGAATACCTTGCTGATAAAAAGGTAAAAGAATTAAGAGAAAAAATGTATTCTTAATCTATTGAAGATAAAAATAAATAGCTGCTCGGCCGAGCAGCTATTTTAATTTAAAAATTCATTGATTATTCTTTAATAAATTTTTCTGAAAACCTGATCCCGGCCTCATTTTTCATAACCAGAAAATAAACTCCCTTCACTAAACCGGAAATATCGATTTCAGACAAGACTCCATTTACGGAGAGTACTTTTTGACCTGCTTCATTCATAATTTCCGCCTCTGTTTTTTTTCCTGAGCCTTTTATATACAAATGGTTTTTAACCGGATTAGGGTAAATCCCCAGTATTTTTGACGGCTGTACCTCTAACGTGGAAAGCGTTGATTGACTCACTGCAATATTATCAATTAACAAAACACCCGCAAACATTCCCACGTACTCTGTAGTAAGATTAAAACCAAAATAATAAACTCCTGTAGCCGAAGGAGTAATTGCAAAGGATACCGGCATAGCAGAACTGTTAGTCACGGAAGAAAAAGTCTGAATCATATTTGTCATAGAAGTATCCACTGGTGAAGTGCCATACGCCACCTTAAAACTTTGCGGACTTGCAGTACGTTTGTAATCAAGTGCAAGTGTATAAGTTTTTCCAGCTTCCAGATTAACCCCCTGAGTATAAAACCAGGAGTTGGCTGTTTCATAATTATTGGAAATCGTTAAAACACCTGCGGAAGAAACCTTCCAAACATGCGGAGTAATCTGTTGGGTTGAAGTACATGCAGGAATCGTTCCGGCAGCAGTTTGCCCAAAATTTTCAATATAAGGTACATCTACAGCATTACACTGAGCATAAAATACAGACGGCAGAAAGCTCATCATAAGATAAAGAAAACATACTATTAATTTCATATTGTGCTTTTTTAATTAAATAACAAAATTAAAAATCAAACAACAACAATATAAAATATTAACATATTTTAACTAAAAATATATAAAATAAAATCCTAAAATTATCATATAATGTTTTAAAAAAAACGAACAAGACCACAATAAAGATTCAAAATAAAGAACGAAATATACAAATACCTAAATTTCAAAGAATTCCATACTTATGATTTGTTTGCTTTTCACTTCTAAACTGGCAGTTGAATTTTAAGGTATAAAAACAAGCCAATCTTTTTAGCTCAATAAAAAAGACAGATCCTCAACAGTTATTTGAGAATTATTTAATATCAAATCATCTTAATCTGGATTGATTTTCTGTTCATATACCTGATATTATCCAATAGCAAAAGGTAAAAAGTAATTTTCTTTCATAATCATTTTAAAACCGGGAGTGCGAAGATGTCCAATTTTTAACAATTATTAAGTCAAAATCCCCTACCTCTTCTGTTCAGTATGCTATTTTTTTTCCTTATTTTTGTGAAATGAGTCAAAAATGGATTTACAAGCCCGAACCCGATGAGGAAGTTGTGGACAGACTAAGTTCGTCACTTGGTTTTGGTACTTTTGAATCTAAACTTCTCGTTTTAAGAGGAATTGACAATTATCAAAAGGCCAGAGAATTTTTCAAACCGAACCTTAACGATATCCATAATCCATTTTTAATGGCAGACATGCAGAAAGCGGTAGAGCGCATTGCAACTGCAATTGAAAATGGGGAGAAAATATTGGTATACGGTGACTATGACGTGGACGGAACCACGGCTGTTGCTTTGATGTACCTCTATCTCAGCAAAATTGTTGAAAAAAAATACCTTGATTATTATATTCCGGACAGGAACTCTGAAGGCTACGGAATTTCCACAGAAGGAATTGATTTTGCCAAAGAGAATGGTTTTTCATTAATCATTGCTCTGGACTGTGGAATTAAGGCACTTGACATGATCAATTATGCTACTGGTCTGGGCATAGATTTCATTATCTGCGACCATCACCTTCCGGGCGAAGAAATTCCTAATGCAGCAGCGGTATTAGACCCTAAAAGAAGTGACTGCCGGTATCCTTTCAAAGAACTTTCAGGATGCGGTGTGGGCTTTAAGCTTTGTCAGGGGCTGAATACCATCTATAAAATTCCGGAATCTGAATTATTTGAACTTACAGATCTTCTTGCGATTTCTATTGCAGCAGATATTGTTTCTATGACCGGAGAAAACAGGGTTTTGGCCAAAATGGGATTAAAGATCCTCAGAAAGACCAGAAATATGGGATTAAGATTGCTAATTCCTGAAGATAAACTTTCTCATTTTGAAATTTCAAATATTGTTTTTGAAATTGCCCCTAAGATTAATGCTGCCGGAAGAATTTCACATGGTAAGGCTGCGGTAGAGCTTATGGTTTCTGATAACCTTAAGCATGCCAATCAGATCGTTAATGACATTATGAACCTCAACGATGAAAGGCGTGAACTGGATATGAATTCTACCCTTTCCGCCTTAAATCAAATTATAGAATCCCAGCAGGAAACCAAACATACCACCATTGTTTATCATCCTGAATGGAATAAAGGGGTGATTGGTATTGTAGCTTCCAGACTTATTGAAACCTATTATAAACCCACCTTGGTATTTACTGACGGAAATAATGGCGAAATGGTAGCTTCCGCAAGATCTGTTTCGGATTTTGATGTACATGAAGCTCTTGATATGTGTTCTGAATACTTTTTAAAGTTTGGGGGACATCACGCTGCGGCAGGACTTTCTATGGAAAAGGACAAATTCGATGCCTTTAAAGAAAAGTTTGAAAGAATTGTTTCTGAAAAGATCCAGGATCATCAGAAGGAGCCTTCCATATCCATTGATACTGAAATCAAAGTTGATGAGATCAACAGAGAGTTTATCAATTTCCACAGAAAACTGGCTCCATTTGGTCCTCATAATATGAAGCCTATTTTCACCTTGACAGATCAGAAACTGTCGGGTTACGTAAAAACTATGGGAAAAGATAACAATCACCTTAAATTTTACATCAGACAAGAGGCTACGGGACGAAATATTGAATGTGTCGGCTTCAAACTCGGGCAGTTTGTGGAAGATTTTAAAACCAAGAATTTCGATCTTGCTTTCACTTTAGAAGAAAATCACTGGAAAGGCAATGTCACTCATTATCTTAATATCAAGGATGTAAAATTCAGGGATTAATTTTACTGCCTTGCCTTTTGTCCATCATCTGCTATCTAAACAAATGAAAAAAATCGGTTTATTTTTCGGATCTTTTAATCCTATTCATATCGGACATCTTATTCTGGCTAATTATATTCTGGAAAATTCTGATATGGATGAACTTTGGTTTGTAGTAAGCCCTCAAAATCCCTTTAAAGACAAAAAATCTTTACTGAAGGATCATAACAGACTGGATATGGTTCAGCTCGCAGTAAAGAACTACCCGAATATGAGAGCTTCCAATGTAGAGTTTACTCTTCCTAAACCAAGCTACACAATTGATACACTTACTTATCTTCATGAAAAATATTCTGATTATTCTTTCAGTCTCATTATGGGAGAAGATAACCTGAAAAGTCTTCACAAGTGGAAAAACTCTGATGTACTGATAAAAAACCATCATATTATTGTGTATCCGAGAGTATTTGACGGGGAACAGAAGGATTCGGAATATTTGCAGCATGAAAACATCTCCCTGATCAAGGCTCCTGTTATTGAGCTTTCTGCCACCGAAATTCGTAATATGATCAGAGACGGAAAAAATGTAAGGCCAATGCTCCCTCCTGAAGTTTTTGAATATTTGGATGGAAGCAGCTTTTATAAGTAATTTTGCCAATCAGAAATCAAAAGTTAGAAACTGAAAGTTGGAGAGAGCCTCTTAACTTTTAACTCTCAACTCATAGGTAAAGACATGAACTTTATAGACAATTTTTTTTCAAAATACCCACAGGACAAAATCATCAAATGGTTTAAACAGATTTGTATTGCCGAAGCCATCACCTGCTTTCTGCTGTATGGTATCGCCATGATCTGGAAAAGATATGATGATGAAGGCCTTCTTCCTACTATTTTTATAATTGTTGTGGGAAATATTCATGGCCTGTTTTTCACGCTTTATCTTTTATTTTGTCTTCCGGTACGAAAAATTTTCAAATGGGATGATGAAGATTTTGTTTTTGCTTTATTAGCTGCATTCTTCCCTTTCGCAACCATTTGGGTGGATAAAAAACTAGCTCGATTCGATAGAGAATAAAAATACAGCATAAAAAAAGGACCTTTCCGGTCCTTTTCATTTTTTAGTAATACTACAAATCTCTTTTCACATGTCCTGTTACCGTTAAGGTATGATTACCTGAACTATTGGTATACGTTCCGTTAACTGTAAAATCAATATAATCTCCTACTGCTCCAAAAGAGTTTATGCTGACCACCAAATTTCCGTTATTTGATGTAACAGCTCCTCCTTGAAATTCAAACATGTACCCTGTAGTAAAACTTGCCACAACTCCCGACATATTGCTTTGAGTCATATAAAAGGAAGGTCCGGCAGGATTCATTGAATTTATTCTCAATTGTTTTGTTGGAACAGCAGGCGATGTAGGGACAAGTCCGCCCCACAGTGCATTGAACGATCCCAATATATGGTTGACAGGCTGATTATCTATTTTATAACTTATATATTCACTCACAGCATTACAAACTATAATGTCACCCAAATTTATCGTATTGGATGATGCTGTGAAATTAACTTCGTTGGTTGTCTGAAAATTAACATTATCAAATCCTTCATACGTAAATTGAGGATTGGCTGCGCATGAATAGGTATTAAATGTAAAACTTCCATTACTGTTTACCGGTAAAGAAATATACTGGAAATAGTTTGTAATTGTTGCAGGTCTCAATAAAACATACCCATCAGTCACATTCGCATTGGTGCACGTTTTCAGATTTCCCTGAATTGTATAACTGGTAGATGAAGCAGGGTTTACAATAATATCTGCGATTGTTGTAACTATTCCGGCAGAAAAAGGGCCAACATTGGATGTATAAATTACATTATTACAAACATCATAAACTTTCAGGACAAGCACTTCGCCTGCAGGAACAATTCCGGAAACCATTCCTGTATTATCTGTAATTCCGGAAGTTTCATAGGCCTGGGAATTTCTCTTGAGTGTTACTTTAAGATTGGGTAACACCTGCCCTGCCGTATTTTTCAATGTTACTTTCATGGTTGCCTGTTCAAACTGGGCATCACAGTTCCACCAGGAAAAATGGCTCACTGTTCCTACATAAGCATTGCCAATCTTTGTGGCTGAGCCTTCTTCCTTCCATATGCCTGTCTCTTCATTATAGGCCCACAGTGGAATTGTACCTGGTGAACTGGAAGCTTGTGTGGCATCTACCGGAACTGTAATTTCCGCTGTATGTCCATTTGCAATCTGAAGATTTTGTCCTGAACTTCCTGTTAATTGTACATGCAACATTCCAAAAGTTTCCATCACTCTGGTATTTCCTCCTGAATTGGCAGCCAAAAATGATCCCGGCATTAATTCATTAAGATATTTGTTGGAGGGTGCCAGATGAAAAACAGCTACATCCACATGACCAGAGTAAGCATTGCCGTTTGCGTCTTTAAAGCTTCCGTCAAATTTCACCTTGGTTCCGTTGGGCAATGAAACAGTGGCTACTGATCCCGTTGAAATTGTAGAAGTCGTAACTGCAGGAATCATCATAATATTTATTTGATTTGTTCCGTTGGTTGGAACCATCACTCTCGATGCATTCACGTAACCGGGCTTTGTCACTTTTATGTGCGCAAAGTTTTCTTTTACCAAAGCATTTTTAAATGTAAAAAAACCTTTAAGATTGGTTGTTGTGTTATTTGTTCCTATTGTAACAGCTGCGCCTGAAACCGGGAGTCCGTTTATATCAAGAACTACACCCTGAAAATTTTTTTGGGTACTATTTCCAAAATTATAATTAGACGAGGAATTGGACGAGTTATTTTCTATTTCTAAGAAAGAATCATTTTTACATGAAAACAATAGCAAAAACAATAAGAATAAGGGGTAAAATTTTCTCATATGGTATTAGTTTTTAGTTTTTACTAAATTAATAATAATATAAATACCGTAGAAATTCTTTATTCTTTTCATTAGTTTTTTTTAAACTTAATTAATTTTCTATCCCCCATGTAACAAATTTATGGGCTAAGTTGTCTTATTATACAGAAAGTTCAAGTTATCAAAATTTTTAACATGAATTTTTAATAACTGTAAATCAAGCACTTACATTTAATTATAAATATTTTTAAGTACTTTGTATTGCATAATACTAAATTTATTATATATCTTTGTAATGTTAAATAACAAACGATACAAGCTATTAATTAAAAAATAATATCATGAAAACTCAAATTCTTATTGCAGCTCTATTTTTCAGCGGACTTGTTACCGCTCAACAAAAAAAAGACAGTTTGAAAGTGAATTCTATTGAGGCCGTTAATATCAAGAAGCAGGTTTTCAAAAAACAAGGTGACCGCTTAGTATATGATGTAGCTTCTTCACCTATTGCTAAAGGGACTAATACCTTTAATCTTTTAAAACAGACTCCGATGATTTCCAGTATAGATGGAAAAACATTAAAAATTCTAGGGAAATCGGATGCTGTCATTTACATCAATAACAAAAAAACGAATATGGATGCTGAAGCATTGATCGAAATGCTGAAAGCTACTCCATCTGAAGATATACAGAAAATTGAAGTCATTACTGTTCCCGGAAGTGAGTTCCAGGTTGAGTCTACTGAAGGTGTGATCAATATTGTAATGAAAAAGAGTAAGAACAATGGTTACAATGGGACATTGAAAATGCAGAATGAGCAAGCTTACTATAACAATCCCAATGCAGGAGCTTCATTCAATTTCAGACAGGGAAAATGGTCCGGAAATTCAAATTTCAGAACAGGAAGCTGGACAGAAAGACAAAAATATACTTTATCCAACGGGGATCCTACGTTCAGAAATGAATCTTACGGATATAATGATGATCCTAATATGACTTATGCCGGAGGCTTCAATATTGATTATGAGATCAGTAAAAAGCAGAGTTTAGGATTCTCTTATAATATGAGATATAATAAAAGTTTCAACTCCATTCTGGATATCACGAACTGGCAGAATGGTGTTCTTACTAACAATACTATAAATCATGAGGATGCACAGACAAGGAATCACTCTTTTAATTTAAATTATGAAATCAAAACAGATTCTTTGGGCAGCAAACTTACCTCAAACGTTTCTTATTTATGGTTCAACAGGGATAAAGTAAGCTTTAATGAAAGTTTTCCATTGAATAATGATCCAAACAATAGATATTCTGCTTTACATCAATCGGTTCCACAAATCATCAACAACTATGCGGCCAATATTGATTATCTGAAGAAAACAGCTAAAGGCGAAACATGGTTAATGGGAGTCAGCTATAACCGAACGAATACAGATAATGATACTAAACAGGACAAATATCAGAATGGTGATTTTGTAGAGGATCCAGCGCAAACCAATCATTTTATTTATAAGGAAAATATTTTAGGAATTTATTTGAATTACGAAAGAAAACTGAGTGAGAAGCTATCAGGGAAAATAGGAGCCCGTTATGAAATGACAAGAAGCACAGGAGATATTCTTAATAAAACAGGCTTTGAGAGAAATTATAATAACCTTCTGCCGTATCTGAACCTGAATTACGCAGTTAATGATAATCATAACTTAAGCTATACTTTCTCCAGCAGAATCAGAAGGCCAAGATTCTGGGAACTGAATCCTTCCAGGACCTACTTCACTCCTACCAATTACACGCAGAACAATCCTTTTATACTGGCTTCCAAATTTTATAATCAGGAGCTTAATTATATGTACAAAAATGCATTCTATGCTAATCTGAGTTTTAATATCGTGGAAGATGCTTCTGCTTCGGATCTGCTTCCGCTACAAGGAAAAGTGACTGGTCCTGATACAGATGAGAATGGTAATATACGCTATGATGACAACGGAAATATAATCATGAAAACAACAAAGTTTTTAAGATATATAAGAACGAATTATGGTAAAAACAGGGAACTTGCTTTAACACTTGGTATGAACAAATCCTGGTTCAAAGATATCTGGACAACCAATTATTCTGTTAACCTGAGATATGTAAAATACAGCGGTGCAGTGTTAGAAGATCCAACTTCCCAACCTGCTCCTCTGGAAACGGAAGAATTGGAACCATACATTGTTGATGTGAAGAACTACAATATGTCTGTTACCCTTAATAATATTGTCAGATTATCATCTAAAAAAGACTGGTATTTAGGTGTTAATTACTATTTCTCAAGTAAAGATGCTATGGAAGGAGGGGCTATTGGAGTAAGACAAAGTGTTGATCTGAGCCTGAAAAAAATTATAGGTGACTGGACTCTCGTGGCAGAAGTAAATGACCTGTTTAACCAAAGTTTTTACAGAGTTCGCGGGGTACAGCCTAAAGGAGTATATAATAATATTACCAACTTCAATTACCCAAGATTAATAAGCATTGGAGCTACTTATAATTTCGGAAATCAGAAACTGAAAAAAGCAAGGGAAATGAAATCAGCGAATGATGCTGTAAAATCAAGAACCTAATCTATATCACTTATTACATCAATCACTCTTAAATAGACCATCATGAAACGTACACTTTTGTCAATCGCAATTATCTTCGGCACCTGCGTCTTTGCTCAGGAAAAAAAATCTGACACGGCAAAAACAAAAAATATAGAAGGTGTTACTATTACCAAACAGGTTTTTAAAAAACAAAGCGATCGTTTTGTATATGATGTTGCGGCATCTCCTGTTGCGAAAGGAAATACAACGTTTGATCTTCTGAAACAGACTCCGCTGTTGTCATCTACCGATGATAAAACGTTGAAAATTGCAGGAAAAAATAATGCCCTGATCTATATTAACGGAAGAAAGACCAATATGGATTCTGAATCTCTGATTCAGTTTCTGAAGAACACTCCGGCAGAAAATATCCAGAAAATAGAAGTAATTACGGTTCCCGGAAGTGAATATCAGGTGGAATCATCGGATGGGATCATTAACATCGTTCTAAAGAAAAAAATGAGCGATGGTCTCAACGGAAACATGAGAATGTCTAACACACAAAATAAATATAACGCAAACCAGGCCAGCTTCTCTGCCAATTACAGAAAAGGGAAGCTTGGTATCAGCGCCAACCTGAATGGAGGTGAAGAAATTGAGCCACAAACATATACTTTAAGAAATGGTACGGCTACAACTTCTAACGAATCTACAGGAAACATTGATGATCCCAACAAATATATTGGCGGTTATCTGAATATTGACTATCAGCTGAATGACAAAAGCAATCTTGCTCTATCCTGGAATACATGGGCTAATAAAAGCTATAATTCAACGGTTAATCTTTTTAATACGATTAAAAACGGTAATGATACAAAATATACCTGGTCTAAAAATAAGGAGGATGCAAGATCTTATAATAACTCCCTGAATCTAAACTATGAACTAAAGACAGATTCATTAGGAAGTAAGCTTAATGTAAATGCTGCTTATCTGAACTATAGAAGATTTCAGCTTACGGATAACCAAACCTTTCAATCTGATGCTAATATGGGCATAGGAACAAGAACAACACAGGTGATCCAGGATCTTCCTCAGGTCATTAATAATTTTTCAGGAATGGTGGACTATATTCAGAAGTTCAAAAATGATCTGACCATTTCAATAGGAGGAAATTACAATAAAACCAAAACAGACAACGATTCTAAAAACACAACAAATTTCTTTGAACCCGCAAAGCCGTCAGAGCCAAAACCTAATCATTTTATTTATGATGAAAATATCTATGGTTTTTATCTGACTGCGGAGAAAAAATTCTCGGATAAAATCTCAGGAAAAATCGGGGCAAGATACGAGATCACCAACAGCTTGGGAACTTCAGACAATGCGCCTACTGATGCACTTAAAAGAATTGAAAGAAATTATAATAATTTTCTTCCTTATTTAAGTTTCAATTATGCCATCAACGAGAAGAACAATCTTTCATATTCATTCTCGAGCAGAATGAGAAGACCGAGCTTCTGGGAAATCAACCCGGTGAAAAATATTCTGACAGATGATAATTATACTCA
The DNA here is from genome assembly GCF_011752975.1 of Chryseobacterium sp. Tr-659. GTDB lineage: Bacteria > Bacteroidota > Bacteroidia > Flavobacteriales > Weeksellaceae > Chryseobacterium. The sequence goes on from NZ_VWWP01000003.1 coordinate 47,168, forward strand.
AAACAATCCTTTTGTAAAGGCTTCTTCCACATACAACCAGGAGCTTACCTACATGTACAAAAATTCCTACTTCCTGATTCTGAATCACTCCTATTTTCAGGATGTTATTACCCAGGTACCGTTACAGGGATATCCGGTATCTCCTGGAGGGGTTGTAGGTGCTAATCCTGTGCTGAGATACATCAGAACGAATTTTGGAAATAAGCAGGAAATGTCTGCGATGGTAGGTATTCAGAAATCATTCTTTAAACAATATTGGACCACCAACTTCAATATCGGAGTTCAGCATAATATTAACAATGGAAGTCTGGATACGGATCCTACTACGGGAGACCGATTCCAAAATCAAAAAGGAGAATTTATTTCATACACCAATAAAATGAATTCTACCAGCCTTCTGATTCAGACTAACAACACTATTCGTCTTGATAAAAAGAAAACATGGTTTCTGGGAGTCAACTACTTCTTTGTAGATAAACAACAGATTGAACTTGGGTCTTTAAAAAGCTTAATGAGTTTGGATCTTAGCTTAAAGAAAACCTGGAATGAATGGACATTTGCGGTTAATGTAAATGATATTTTAAATACCAATATTGTCAAAATTGAAGATTACCAGGACAATGGAAATTATAATTATATCCATCAAAACCGTTACAACAGAAGCTTAACGGTGAGTCTTACTTACAATTTCGGAAATCAGAAAGTGAAAAAAGTAAGAGACATTGAAGGGGCATCTGATGCCATCAAGAGCAGAACAAAATAGGAAGTTATCTTTCTTCATATTCAATTATTTTAACTAGCCCGTTGATCTTTTCAGCGGGTTTTTTATCTTTAATGCCTATGAAAAAAATTGCAGCTATACTCTTTATTTCACTCCCTCTGTTTCTCTTACTAACAAGTTGTAAAGAGAAAAAAATAACGCTTGGTGATAATATCTTATATGATAAAGAAGAAAATATCCATTATGGAAATAATCCTGAACAAGTGATGGACCTTTATATTCCTCATAATAAAAAAAATAGGGAAAAGGAGGTTTTCATAATGATTCATGGTGGGGGCTGGCGTGGCGGAAATAAATCACAACTGACATTATTCACGCTGTCAATGATGCAAAAATTTCCTGATTATATTTTCGCTAATATCAATTACAGACTGGCATCACAAACACAATATGCTATTCCCAATCAAACAGATGATATTAAAAAAGTAACGGAACTATTAAAAAATAAATTAGGCTATAATCCACGGGTGATTTTGTTAGGGAATAGTGCCGGAGGGCATTTATCTATGCTATATGCCTATAAATTTGATCCGGATAAAAAAATAAAGGCGGTTATCAATATTGTTGGTCCTGCTGATCTTTCAGATTCGGGTTTTAAAACCTATGATGATTATGCATTTACCGAACAGCATTTGGTTGATCCAAAGATTCTCCCACAAGGAACCTCAGCCGTTAATTTTGCAAGCCCTGTACATTGGATCTCAAAATCTTCACCTCCTACTCTCTCATATTATGGTAAAAAAGACTATGTGATTCCTTTAACTCAAAAAAAGATCCTGGATTCTGTTTTAGATAAGAATAGTATCAATCATGAATCTTACGAATTTACCGGAGGGCATCTGGATTGGGATAAAGAACCTCAGAAAGAATTTCTTATTGATAAAATTGAAGCTTTTCTTAAAAAAATTGACAAAAAATAACACGTTCTGATTCTTCAAAACGTGTTATTCTATTATTTTTCAGATTGAATCTACTCAGATTTTGCAACTGCAGTTCTTTCGGAAACACCATTGGCATTGAAAGCTTCGATCTGAAAATAGTAAGCATCCGTTCTGTCTGCTCCTGTAAAGAAATATTCATTTTTTCCATACACCATAATACTTCCGTACATTTTATCCGGAGATTTCCCCCAATAGATTACGTAGCCGTCTGCATTGGGATTCTGCTGCCATTTCATCCAGATACTTCTTCTTTCTCCATATTTTTTAGGATCGGCTCTCAGAGGAACAAAACCGTCTACTTTTGCAGGCTTTTCGCCCGCACCTTTGCCAAATACCCGGAATCCGCTTAGTGCAAATTTTCCGGTAGGCATTTTCAGGTTTTCCATTTTCAGGAATCTGGCTTGAGCTGGCTTTTCAAGTTCAACATAATCATGAGGAACATCTTTTGTATTTTTACTTTTATCAATAATCACACTCCATTTCTTTCCATCGTTGGAACCATAGATTTTGTATTGATGCATCTTTCCCAATGTTTTCCCCATGAATTCGGCATCCTGATCAGCGTAATTGATCTGAATTGCATTAATGGTTGAAACCTCACCAAGATCTGTCTGGAACCACTCTCCTGAATTTCCCGACTTTGCACTCCAATAAGTTTTGATATCCTCATCCACCGCATAATTAGGCTGATATCCGCCTAAAGTAGAAGAGACCTGAACCGGTTTATTATAATTCAACAGCATCCATCCGGCAAAAAGGCCTTTTGTAAAATCTTTTCCCTGTGCATATTGAGGAAGGTAAGTAGGATAATCACCATAAGCCGTATTGCAGTACATCACATCATCTTTATCAAAGCCGGCCGGCCAGATTCCGAGTCTTCTTTCAAAATTATTCTTGGTGGAAATAAAAATAGTTGATACATGCCACCAGTTTTTATAATTGTCTTCAAAAGTGGCACCGTGCCCTGCTCCTCTGGCAAACCCTCCCGGTTTATAAGAAAATGGATTATGCTGTTGATATTCGAAGCCTTCCAAAGGACTTTTACTCACATATACACCATCTGAATACCCGCTGAATTCTGTAGCCGGAGCACCATACTGCATATAATATTTTCCATTATGCTTAGTCATCCACGCACCTTCAACAAAAGGCTGAAGAAAAACATTGTCATTATATTCCCCGAATCTCTCCCATCCATGGTCTTCCGGTTTTAATTTAATAATCGGTTTAACAAAACCTTCGGATTGTAGATTTTTAACTTTAACTTCTGTTCCTAACAGCGGCCATTCATTGCTGGATCCCCAATACAGATAGAGTTTGTTTTTATCTTCATCATAATGGAATGCGGGATCCCATGCCCCTACTTTCAATGTATCAACGGCAATTTTCCAGTCATCTTTCGTAGGATTGGTGCTTTTCCAGATCGGAAAGTCCTGTTCCCAGGTAGAACCGTAAACATAAAGGGTATCTTTCATTGCCCAGACAGCCGGAGCATTAAGATCATGAATATATTTGTTATCTCTGAGGAATTTTCTTTTTACAAATTTCCAGTCCAGCATATCATCACTGTACCAGTATCCTTCCTGATTGGTAGAAAAAAGAAAAAGCTTATTTTTAAAGTTAACAATCACCGGATCGGCTGTAGCGCGGTGTTTCCCTTGTTTTGAAAAGACTTCAAAGGGGGTATAACCATAATCGATATTAATGGGATTACAGAATGTTTTTTGCTGTGAACTCACCCATATTCCCAGGAAAATTGCTATCGATAAAAAGTATTGTCTCATTTTTAGATTTTTACATTCGAGACAAATTTAGCTAACTTTTTTCGGTTTTCTCCAAATAAAGCCATCCAGAAGATAATGAGTAAGCTGCGGAACCACCAATAATGGAACCAGAAACTGGACTAAAGTTTCAGAAACGGTAAAATCTAATGTGAAATGCTCGTTCCATACCAGAGTTTCCCATAGAAATTCTTCCAGAAAAGCAAAACATAAGATAATCCCTATAAATAAAAATATTCCTGATGCTGATTTGAAGGCCAGCATCCAGTTCAGCTGATGGTTCTCTTTTTGTCTGATTTCCCGGATATAGATTAGAGCAATGTAAGGGACTCCGTGAGAAACAACATTCAGAAAAGTAAAAAGAAGGTCGTTATTAAAGTATACAATTCCGAAATACCAGGAAAGATAAGTCCCGATTATAAGTGCGGTTTTAGGAATATTCAGATTTTGGAATTTCAATGCTTCAAAAATGGTTTTCCCAACCCAGGCAGCTAATATTGAAAAGTATACTATTGTAATGAAGCTCTTGTAATCCGGAAGATTTTGAAGCCAGTCAAATTCATTATTGACAAACCAGGTAAAAGCACGCGGTGTTTTGAACCAGTACAACATTGGGTAAACTGTAGCTGCATAAATGGCGACCTCATCTACTTTTTTACTCCAGTTATTGGGTTCAAACCGGGCATAAATCCTCATAAAACCATACTGCTGACGGATGAAATGAAATACGGCAACCAAGGCAAGCACAGACCAGAATACCAAACTTCCGAACTGGAATAAAATAATTCCCAATCCCCAGCTAATAACCGGAATTCCTATATACAAGAGTCTCCTCTTCTGTATTTCACCTTTTACAAAATATGTTTTAAACAAGGTGGAATACACATGTGCCACATCTACAAAAACAATGAGGAACAGCCAGGTATAAAACGAATAGTGATTCTCAAGCCCCTGAATCTGTTTCTGAAAAAGAAAGATGATCAACAATACAAGAAAAGGTGGTGATAAAATAAACCACCAGTCTGTTTTTGCATTATGTATCCAAGGTTGCTTCATAACATCTGTTCTGCTGTTCTCATACCCTGATAAAAGGCTTCTTCAAAAATAGATATTCCTGAAAGATCAGAATGGGCAAAGAAAACTTTACCGTCAATAGGTTGTTTTGCAATTTTTGCAGCTTCTCCGAAAATCTGGTTGGGAACCGGTGCAATCATGGCATGCCCTATTTTATGAAACTGCATTTCCAGAATAAGATCTTCAATTAAAGGATGGGCCTTTTTCAAATCTTCCAAAACTAAATTTTTAAGTTCATCTTCTTTCATTGCATACAGCTTTTTCCTTGCTTTTCTGCAATCACCTGTAGAAAAGCTTTTATAGTGTGTAATCACCTTTTCGCCCATGATCTGGTTGATATTCTGATGTTGATCATAAATATATCCTAATCCGGAAGTCCCGTAGATCACATTGTCCCACGCCAGTTCTTCATCGCCTCCAAATTCGTTTTTCAGCGTAATAGTTGTCAACAGCCATGGAACGTAATTGAAGGATGCAGCCTTTTTATGATTCAATATTCTTTCGTTTACAAACTGAGGAGATGCAAAAAGAACCTTTTCAGCAATGATCTTCTTTGTTTTCTTTTGGGTATTATCAAAACTTAAAACCTCAACTTTGTCATTGATTTTCACATCGAATACCAAATGTCCGGATAAGTGCTTCTCTTTTGTATATTTTGAAAAGTGCTTTGCCAGCCTTGCATTTCCTTCCGGCCACGTAAACACCTGTTCTTTATATTTCTTACTCCAGTTATTTTTTCTCCCTGCAAAATAATGAATCCCTGCCCAGGCTGAAACATAATCTATTCCTAATCCAAAATCATCGCGGCAGGAGTAATCCAGAAGCCATAATAATTCTTCCGCCTGAAAGTTGTTTTCCTTCAGCCAATCTTTGAAATTAATTTTTTCCAGCTGTATTGCATCTTCCTCGTTGCTGGAATCATGTACGGGAATAGCAAACCAATATTTTCCTTCTCTGTCCTTTTTCTGGCGGAAACTATCCATTAATCTGAAAAAACGGTTAAGCTCTTTTTGAGTTTTGTCAGAAATTCCCTTTTGCGGAACAATATCATTCTGCCATGAGTTTTTAAAAAACAACCTTTCCTGTTGTGGAAAAGTCATCTGATATTCATCAAGAATCGGCTCTCCATTTTCTTCATGCCCTAAGCAGATTCCACATTCTTTCAGGAAGTCGATGATCTCAGTATTTTCTTTATTGGGTAATGGTAAATAATGGGCTCCCAACGGAAACTTTGAAAATTTATTCTGACCATTTGAGGAATTTCCACCTAAATGATTCTCCATTTCCAGAAGAAGATAATCCTGTTCATTATTCATATGAAAGAACCGACATGCCGAAAGTCCGGAAATACCGCCTCCTACCACTAGATATTGAGTGTGGATAACTTCTGAAAATTGTGGAAAATCCTTGGCCCATAATTGATGTCCCAGTACATGATTGGTTCCTGTGATCTTAAGCAGCAAAGATTTTACTTTCTTTTCACAATACTGAAGAAAAGGAAGCATCAGGCTACCTAAAAATATAGTTGTAAGAAATCTCTTTCTACTGTACTTTCCCCCACTCTTCATCAAAATAACGAACTAATATCTGGTTATCCAGACGGTTAACTTCTACTTCTTTCACTTTCATATCCTTATTAAAGTAAGACATTTGTGAAAAATTATAATCATAGAATTTCAGGTTGGGAAGTTTTCTGTAGATTCTGTTGTTGATAGGCTCAAATGAAGCCATCGAAAACCCCCATTCCCCGAAAGAAGGAACATAGGTATGATATGCCGCGGTGAAAGGAAAGATCTGGTTGATGGTTTTCTCTATACACCAGAAAGATTTCGGTGCAAAATAAGGTGATGTAGTCTGAACTACAATTTTAGTATCTAAGGTTGTCAGCTTTTCCAGCTCTTTATAAAACTGCAGTGAATATAATTTCCCCAGGCTGTAATTGGACGGATCAGGAAAATCGATGATAATCACATCATATTTCTTTTTACAGTCTTTTACCCAAATGTAGGCATCTTTATTAATCACTTCCACTTTTGGGTCTGAAAATGAATTTTGGTTCAATCCGCGCATAGTCTCGTTAGTTTTAAAGAACTGTGTCATCTCACCGTCAAGATCTACAAGGGTTATTTTTTTAACATCTTTATATTTTAATACTTCCCGTACTGCAAAGCCGTCACCTCCTCCCAGGATCAGTATATTATCAACATTTTTTGCCATAGACATCGCCGGATGTACCAAAGCTTCGTGATAACGGTATTCATCTGTGGAGGAAAACTGTAAATTATTATTTAAATATAAACGGAATTCGTGGCTGTTTCGGGTTAAAACAATTCTTTGATAAGGGGAGCTCTTGGTGAAAACAACATTCTCTCCGTATAATTTTTCTTCAGAGTATGACAGAATTCTGTCTGAAAAGATGAAAAGCCCTATTAACAGAACAAAAGCAGCAATTGATTTCGCTTTTAATGAATGAGGTTTAGACAATTCCCGCTTTAAATAAAAGCATAAGAATATAGCAATGGAGATATTGATCAATCCAAAAAACAAAGGTGTTTTTACAATTCCCAGTTTCGGAATGAGAACTAAAGGAAAGAGGATTGATGCCAGCAACGCTCCGATATAATCAAAGGCAAAAACATTTGACACGAGGTCTTTAAACTGCACCCGGTCTTTTAAAATATTCATCAGAAGTGGAATTTCCACTCCTACAAGGCATCCTGTGAAAAAGACAAAGAGGTATAAAACGCTTTCAAAATGGGCAAGTGTATTGAACAGGACAAACAATACCACGGAACTGATTCCGCCAACGATTCCTACCAGAATTTCAATCTCAATAAATTTATCTATAAGATTTCCTTTGATGAATTTCGCGAAATAGGAACCTACCCCCATTGAAAAGAGATATACCCCGATAATGAAAGAAAACTGCTTTACGGAATCTCCCAAAAGATAACTTGCCAAAGCTCCGGCCACCAACTCATAAATCAATCCGCATGTCGCAATGACAAATACTGAAAACAATAAAAGCAGCTCAAGAGGAATCCTCTTCTTATCCATGAATTGCAGCGCTTATAATCATTGAAATTCCGATGATAAACGCTCCAAAAACAATAGCCAGCGCTATATTTTTATTCTGGGCGATCTCATGCCATGTTTTTTCCGGAGTAAGCTTTTCGATAATGAAATAGCATATCAGTAAAATAGCAATTCCCAAGAATGAATAAAGAACGGAATTGAATATTGGTATTAAATTGATGTTGTCCATAGTTTTATATTTTTATTTGTGATAGTATCTGTAATATCCAACTCCTCCTCTGGAGTGGCTTCTGGTTGTTCCGTCTCTGTAAGTTTCTGTTTTTGCACAATCGCAAACCTGATTTCCCTGGTAAGTAAGATATACAAACCATGTCAGGAAAAATCCTCCAAGCAGGCAGAGCATCCAGTTTTGTCTTATATAGTCTACAATATTTGTCATTATGATACGGAATAAGGTGAGTTGGAACTATTCTTCCATTTATTTACATTAAAGTAATGTCTTCCGATAAGCATTACCACAAAAAGAATGATCATTATAAACAGAATAAAACCGAAGTTCCAGAATGAAACAGGCAGCCAAGTTGCTTTGATCTTAACATCATTGTTTCCTGAAATAATATCTGTAGTAAGTCTTAGCCCTTCAGTATTGATAAGAGAGTCTATTTTTGATGTTCCAAAGGATGCTTTTACCAGTCTCCCTATTTCTGATGTATCTTTTTCCAGCGCTTTTCCATCTTCGAAAGTTGTAGTCTGGGCTTTATAAACATCATTAACATCCAGAATCCCTGATCTGTCTCTGGAGATCATTACTTTTGAATCGGGTGACTGAAGACCTGAAAAGGCAGGCAAACCTCCTTCTTTTTCTGCAGAGATAAGGAAATGATATTTTCCTGAACCAACTCCGCAAAGATTGAATTCTTCAGACTGACTTCCTTCCGACCAGCTTTCTCCATCTTCGTAACCATGATACTGCTCAATGTCTTTTGATGTGTAAACAATTTCGTTTGTATTTTCATTCACAAGGCTCAGCTGCACGTTAGCCCAGGAATTATCCACTTCTGAGAATACATTCACCTTCAATGGAGCAGATCCTCCAGAAAGAGTAAAGCTTTTACTGATCATTTCTTTGTCTTTCACATCTGTAAAGCTGATAGATTGCTCAAAAACGGTCTCGTTAGTTCTTGTGATATACACATACAACTGAAGAAGACATATCAGCAATGCTGCCACACAGAAGATATTTACAGCGTCTCTGATATTTACATAATAAGGCTGAACAATGCCTATTCCTGTATAATATGGCATATTCGCTATGTTAAAAGCTTTTTTAACTTTATATTTTGGAATATGGGTTCCATAGAAATACTGGGTTCTTTTTCCGGTTTTCTCCTGAGAGATCATACGGGTTCCGTTGACGTATTCTTTGTAGGTGGCAATACTAAAATCCAGTTTTTCGTCAAAGAAACCTGCTGCCGCATGAATACTGCATTGGGAATTTTCGTACCAGCGATAAGTTCGGCCCGCGTACGTTGATAATTTTGAACTTTTACTTTTAAAATCATCAGGATGCATTGGAACCAGGAAAACCCAGTGTCCGTCACTTTCGCTCAGGAAAACGTCTTCTCCTTTACTGTCTTTAAGGTAATATTCACGCCAGAAGATATTTGATCCGTATTTTCTGACAATAATTGCGGTAACGGTATATTCTATCCCTTCAATTATTCCTTTTTGCCCGATTTCCAGAACAACGTTTTCCGTAGGAACCTTCAGAGGTCTGGTATGATCGTTTGTAGTTACGTCAACGAGATGAGAGCAGATTTTGCAAACATATTCTTTAACGGGAAATGTAAGGTCTAGTTTATTTTCCGAATTGCACGCAGGGCAGACATAATGCATGTTCTATCTGTAAATTTTGTGTTTTTGAATGGTATTAGCTTTAAAATATTGAACCACCTCATCTGCAATCTGCTCAACTTTTGCGGTATTATCCTGAGTATAATTACAAAGAAAAACATCAAAAGTAAGCTGTTTAAACTCTGGCCAGGTATGAATGCAAAGATGTGATTCCTTAAGGCATACTGCAGAAGTAAAACTCTGATTTTCAAAAATATGATTGGTAATCCCAACAATTTCCACTTCTTTGGTTTCCAGAATATGTTCTGTAAATGCAAGGAAACCTTTACTGTCTAATAACAAATCTTCTGATTCCGTTTCCAGAGTCAGAAGTATATGTAAACCTTTATTTGATAATGGGTTCAATTAATTTTTCGGTAAATATATTATTTTTTTGGAAGAAAAAGACTTTTTTCAGGTTTCATCAGTAGTTTCGGGGTAAAGTTCACTTTTAAATCTGCTGCTTAAAGAATACTATTATACATAATTCTGTTCTGTAAAATTTTCGATTTAGATAGCATCTATCACGTTTAAATCCTTTAGCATCACATCATTATTATATTTACTCTTTAATAATTCAATTTTCTACAATGGAAAAGTCAACAATAATCAATCCCGCTGGAAACTGGGATTTTTGGGAGGAAAAAGAGAAAAGAGCTTTAGAGAGTGGAGCACAGAATTTCAATTTGGGAGATCGTATCGTATTGGAAAATGATGAATTTACGGTATGGAGCATTCACCTCAGCCCGGGAGATAGTCTTCCTTTTCATATCCATAAGAACCGTTATTTCTGGTCTGCTCTTTCTCCCGGAACTGCCCGCTCGTGGTATAATGACGGCAGTGTAGCTGAAAATCAATATGAGTGTGGGGATACGGTCTATTTTGATGATCTGAATGAAGAAAATCATTTTATTCATAATCTTGAAAATATTGGAGAAACCACTCTTATATTTTTAACTGTTGAATTTAAAAAATAAGGTATGGGCAATATTGAAGATCATATAAAAAGGAAGGGAATTACCCTGCCATTATCCCTCAAAGGAGTAGGAAATTATGCTTCCTGGGTAGTTTCGCAGAATATTGTGTATACTTCGGGACAGCTTCCATGGAAAGGCGGGCAATATGGAACACTTGCCTATGAAGGAAAGATAGGACTGGATATAAGTATGGAAGAAGCTTATGATTGTGCGAGAATCTGTGCTCTTAACGCAATCATCCAGCTTAAAGAGGCTGCAGGAGATTTGGATAAAATAAAAAGAATTATCAGGATAGATGGCCATATTCAAGCGGCCGAGGGCTTTATAAATCACTCTGATGTATTGAATGGAGCTTCAGATCTTATTAATGAAATTTTTGGAGATAAAGGATATCACACAAGATCTGCCGTGGGTATTTACCAGGCTCCGCTGAATGCTCCTGTCTTAATTTATATAATTGCTGAACTGGAATCATGAGAAAAAATATCAATTTAGGATCCATAGACTTGTCTTTTCATAAAGTAGCTGCGGGAGTCTTCCAACATATTCTTGAATTTTGGGGTTATGAAGTAACTATACAAAGTGCACCTCATGAAAAAATGTTTGAACTCCAGAAAGAGGGAAAAGTAGATCTGCTGATTAGTGCCTGGCTTCCGGGGAGCCATGAGGTTTATCTTCAGCCCTACAGTAATGAGGTATTGCAGCTAAACCCTATCTATGAACCCTACTGCATTTGGGGCATTCCTGATTATTTAGCGGAAAAAGGAATAGAATCTATACATGATCTGAAAAATCCGGAAACATGTGGTTTTATACAAAAGGAAATCAATGGAATTGGTATGGGTGCAGGTATTAGCCGCTTTTCAGTGGAAATCATAGAAAAATATGAATTACAGCATAATGGATTCCACTTTACAAGCAATCATCCTGATGATTTTTACAGAATAGTGGAACAGAAAATACTGAACAAAGAAAACTTCATAATTCCGCTGTGGCATCCACAGTTTCTTCACCAAAGTTTTCAAATAATCCCTTTAAAAGATCCAAAGTATTTATTAAGAGGACAGGATAAAGCTACTCCTTTATTGAGAAAAGATTCTTCATCTCTGTTTTCAGAAAAAGAAATAAAAATATTATCTGCTATTTATCTGGGCAACGAAGCTGTATCAGCTATGGATTATTCCTTCAGTAAAGAAGGATTAACGGTCAACCAATCTGCCTTGAAATGGATCACCAATCAATATGGCGGAGTTGAAAAATTTGTTTCACACCTTGAGTTACTAACACATTAATACAAATCTTCTGACCTATATAAGCCAGAAGATTTGATATGATCATTATCTATTTTTTTGGAAGGAAAACCTCTGCAAGCATACATCTTGCGCTTCCTCCTCCGTTTACTTCAATCGTATTCAGGTCTGAATAAATAATTTCACAGTATTTTTCAATAGCTGCAACTTGTTCTGTTGTTAAAGACTGGTACGCAGTCTGGCTCATCACCAGGAATTTTTCTCCTTCTTTATTCTGAACCTGAAGCATATTTCCCGCAAACTGCTGCATCTGTTCTTCAGAAATTTCGACGATCTCTTTTCCGGAACCTTTGATGGTTTCAATTACTTTTTCTCTTTCCAGTTCATCATCAATACAGTCCAGACAGATAACCACAAACTGGTCTGCTACACACATCATTACGTTGGTGTGATAAATTGGAAGTCTTTCTGTTCCTACTGTCTGGAATGAATGGAAAACCACCGGAGTAAAGCCATATTTTGTACAAAATTCTCTGAACAGTTTTTCATCCAGCCTTAAAGAAACTGAACCGTAAGCAATTTTATTATCATGGTCAAAGATCATACTTCCTGTACCTTCCAGGAAATGACCTTGTGTTTCCGAAAAAGACCAGTCATCAATTTCCGCCACTTCAAACCCCAGATTCTGGATGCTTTCAATAATATCTTCTCTTCTTTCCACTCTTCTGTTGGAAGCGAACATCGGATATAGAACTACCTTTCCGTCTTTATGGAAACTTACCCAGTTATTAGGGAAAATAGAATCCGGAGTATGAGGATCTAATGTATCTTTTATGGTGATCACATTGATTCCTTTACTTCTCAGTTTTCCTACAAAAGTGTTGAATTCTGCCAAAGCTTTCGATTGGATATCAGAACCTGTCTGTTCTACCTGAAAGTAATTGTTTTTCGCTGTTTCAGCGTTATAACCGAATGCAATCGGTTCTATCATTAATACGGTATCTGTTGTTTGCATTTTTTTTGATTAAAAGATTGAAAAATTAAAAGATTGAAAGATTAGGAACGCTCTCACTTTCAAACACTAAAACTCTCCCACTCAACTATTCTCTCACAAGCGGCATTGTAGAGCATCTCAACAGCCCACCCATTTTAGAGATTTCTCTGTAAGGAATTTCTTCAACAGTCATTCCCCATTCGTTTCTTAGGTGATTGTTCATTCTTGTAAATGCTTTGTCTGAAACCACTACTTCTGGAGAAATAGAGAAAATATTAGGGAACATTTCAAACATTTCTTCATCATTGATATGGAAGCAGTTTTCTTCTCCGAAAATATCAATGATCAAGCGGTAATCGCTTTCATCTACAAATCCGTTCTTATAGATGATACATTTGTCTTCTCCTACGGGATTGAATGTACAGTCTAAGTGAAGAATCCCTTCAAACGGAACTTTATCATTTTTCTTCAGCTCAAGATCTATGATTCTTTTCTTTGGAAAATATTCTTTTAAAATCTCAATAGCATACTCGTTGGTTCTTGCCGTTTTATAGTTTCTATAGTCCTCACTGAAGCAGGTTCCGATGAAAATAAAATCGTCCCATACGATAACATCTCCCCCTTCAATATGTGCCGTTTCCGGAAGGTTGATAATTTTTCTCCACGCTACTTTTTCAAAAACGCTCTTGTATGCTTCCTGCTCATCTGCTCTGTCTGCGATCACATTGGAAATGATCATTTTATCATCTATCACAAAGGCTACATCTCTTGAAAAAACCTGATTGTAATCTTTAATGATACTCGGACGCAGTACTTCAACGTCATACTTTTTTAAAACGGCTTCAAAAGCGTTCATTTCATTGATAATATCCTCTTCTTTAGGATACATATTATGTTCGATTGAGTAATATGACTTGGCGTCATAACTTTCCTCTAGTGTGGGAACCGGTCCCAATGAATTAGGCTGGCCTAGAACTACTGACTTCAGCCTACCTGTTTCGTTTTTAATGTTTAGTCTCATAAAGATTTATGCAATACTACAAATATAAGTAAAGGTCTCTACCTATAAAACTTTTGGATTATTTTATGTATTAAATTTGATGAGCCTCTGGTTTGATTTTTATGATTTTTTAACAAAAACACCAAATTTAGTTTCCCAAATGTCTATAAACCACTCTATTTCATCTACATAAGAACCTGAATTTCTTTTACAATACCAGATCAACTTCATACATTAGTGATATAATTTTGCAAGATTATAAAAAATAAAACTTTACTATTAACATCAAAAATCAAAGTTTATGAACAAGAAGACCTCTGTGCTGAAGAATGCACAAAAACTAAGCAGAGAACAGCAAAAAACTGTTGTGGGAGGAGAATTTATGCCGGGAACTAAAAGATGCTGTGAGTGGGATCATGTCACCGGAGAATGCTTCCTCTGGATATGCAGCAGATGTCAGTGCCCATAGAAAATAGAGGCCGTTTCCGTAATTGGGAAACGGCTTTTTTTATATTCCACAACAACTTCATTTTTTTATACAAAAAATAAGCAGTTTAATATTTCTCCTTTATTTGTCATGATTACGTTCATAATACAAGTATTATTTTTATGCAACATATTATATTTCACTGATTTAATTACAAACATTTTATTGAAAACAAAAAAATATTCCTATATTAGTGATATAATTTTGCAAGATTATAAAAATAAAACTTAACTATTAACACCAAAAATCAAAGTTATGAACAAGAACAATCAGGTGCTGAAAAATGCACAAAAGCTAAGCAGAGAACAAAAAAAATCAGTAACAGGAGGAATTGGTATAAGACCCAGATACTGCTGTGAATGGGATATGGACGGTAATTGCATCATCTGGACATGTGGTAATTGTGTATGCCCATAATAAATTACAGGAACCTGCTTTTTTAAGCAGGTTTTCTTTTATCTGGCTCTGTTTTCTTCTTCTGTTCTTTGTGTTTCTTTAACCTGATATTTTGTACTTCCAAAATTATAGCTGAGTGAAATAATTAATCGGCTGCTATCCCACCAGTGGGTAAAACGGTTATCCATAATTTGTTTATGTCTGAATTCCAGCCGTTGATCATAAGAATCAAAAATATTATTATAGCCAATTTTGGTATTCAGTTTATTATCAAACCAGGATTTCTGTACAGACAGATCAACAGTGTAACGAGGTTTTATGATGTAAAGGCTATTACCTGTTTTGGATTCATAGTTTGCAAAGAGATTAATGGTATATCCTTTCGGGAGAGAAAATACCTGATTCAACCTGAGTTCAAAATTATAAATACCCATTGCAAAAACTTCATCCAGATAGGGTCTGAATTCATAGTTATAATATCCTGTAATCTGGCCTGTCATATTCCACCACTTTGCAATTTTTACCGGAAAACTGGTCTCCAGAATGGCAAAATTACGGTAAGGAAGATTGGTTCCCAGGTATTCTAAAACATTTGTTTTCGGATTATACAGCGGATAACGGGTCATTACATCTTTTTCTTTTCCTACTGTAAAGCTGGTAATCCAGTTTTTATAACGATAAGCAATTTTGATCTGGCTGGTAAAAGAGGGCTGAAGGTAAGGATTCCCAATCCAGTAATTCAATGGGCTGAAATAAAACCGAAAAGGATTAAGCTGGGAAAAAACCGGTCTTGTTATTCTTCTGCTGTAGGACAGGGAAAGGTCGCTGGATGTATTAAACGTGTAGCCGGCACTGAATGACGGCAGCCATTCCGAATAATTTCTTGAGACAATAGAGTCTATGGTAACAGCATTGGAAATACTATTTGTATTTTCAAACCTCAACCCTGCATTAAGCTGAAGTTTCCCAAATTTTTGCCGATAAGCCAAATATCCCGCCCATATTTTTTCCCGATAAGAAAACTGATTGCTTCTTTCAGGATCAAAAACAAACTGATTAGACACCGATAAAGTATCATATCTTATATTATTATTGGTTTTTGAGCTGCTGTATTTAATTCCTGCTTCGAAATCTGCATTTCCTACCTTTTGTGAAACATCCATCTGAGCGGTATAAATTGTAATCTTATTAAGAAGATCAGATTTCCAATAGGATAAAAGGTCATTGGCAGGCTGATCTCTATTGATAAAATCATCATTCTGTGTATTCTTTACCGAGAGATAATTCCCTAATAAGCTTAATTTAAATCCTTTATTCTGAAAAGAGTAATCTGTACTTATTCCATAATTATCCTGTAGATATGCTGTGGGGTTTTCACTCATTGTATTAAAAATCAGTTGAGCTTCATTTTTATCAGTGGTATAAAGTGAACCCAACCGGTTACGGTTATTTTCCCTGAAATTACCTCTAAGGTTTAAACCTATTCTGTTTTTATCATTCCATCTGAAATCTGCTCCTGTTTGTACAGTATATACTTTAGCATTGTCATTCTGATAAGTACGGGTACGCATGATATTCGTATTTGCAAGCCGTTGCAGCGCGTGATACCGATAAGTGGAAATACCTTCATTATATCCTGTCTGCAGATTATAAATTACTTTTCCTGTATTATAAGAAAGATTGAAGGTGTTTTCTCGATAATTGAATTTATTTACATAGACATTCCCGTTATAATTTCCCTTCCAGCCAAGGGCTGCGTTCTTTTTTAATTTAATATCTATAATTCCTTTAAATTCTGCATCATATTTTGAAGACGGATTGGTATTCACTTCTACAGATTCTACCATCTCCGGCGATAAAGATCTCAGATAGGCCTGTAATTCCTGATTACTCATTACTACAGGTTTTCCGTCAATAAGAATTGCAGGGGTTATTCTTCCTCCTACAAAGATTCCGTCTTCCTGGTCAACAGTTACACCTGGAGTTTTTCTCAGAACATCAAGAAGATTTGCAGATGTTTTGAAATTCCGATTTCCGGAAACGGACATCACTACATTTCCATCATTCAGTTTGATATTCTTTGGAACTGATTGAATAATGACTTCTGAAATATTTGTTGTAGCAGGCTTTGATCCATTGAGAGAATCCGGAGTCTTTTTTTCCTGTGCTTTTCCAAAAACGTACAGAAATAGCATGAGCAGAAAGAACCATAATTTGATCATCATAAATTTTAGATTTTATGAGATCAAAAGTATCGGCTTAGGGTAAAATTTCGGTTTTGAAGTTAAAATTCCGCAGTACGAAATTATAAATTTGAACTCTGAAACTCAGGTTCTGCAAAGGTTTGCGTCTGTTTGTATAAAAGTGGTGTTGTATTCTTAATCTTCTTGAAGGTAGAAAAGAAGGTAGATTTAGAGTTGAATCCTACTTCATATCCTATCTCTTCAATTTTTAAATAAGAACCATTTTCTATTTTTTCACAAGCCTCATCAATTCGGTATTCATTGATATAAGTAGAAAAACTTTTCCCTAGATTATCATTCAGCAGCTGGGAAAGCTGATGGGCAGAGATATTCATTTTAGAAGCGAGGTCATTCAGCTTCAGATTCGGATTTTTATAAAGTTCTTCTGCCTCCATTAATTTTTCTAATCTGGATACAAAATTATCCGCTTTTTCATGCGAAATTTTCTTATTGGAATATCTTTCCATCTCTTTTACCGGAGTCTGTTGATATTTTTTATTGAATAGAATCAGAAAATTAGCATACAAAACGAATGAAAATACAAGGCTTCCTCCTGCACAATAGATCTGAACCCAACCTGTGGAAATCAGTTGATAAGTCAAAAAGATAATTACATTACTGATCAGAACAGGAAGAACAAATTTATTGGGGCATCTGATATTCTGCTTTGCATACAAATAATACTGGTAAGCCGTAAGAAATACAAATATGGACCACACGGTATAAATAAAGGTTCCGAAATAATGATCCCATGTTACCGGGAAGAAAAGATACAGCAGCCCAACGCTTCCCAGAATCAATGTCAGGATTCCAAATAGCTTACGACAGTTTTTCTGATCAAAATGTTCCTGCTGAAATGAGGATTTAACATAGTAATACAAAGCCGGTCCTGTGAAAAATAACGCTGCCAGTCCCAGATAAGGAATCAACCGCGGTAAATCGGGATAAAAATAAATACATACCGAAATACCAACTCTTAAGCTTAACATGAGGAGGAGAATTCCGAGGAAAAAATCCGGTAAATATTTTAGTTTTTTCACAAACAACAGGTATATTCCCAGCAAAAGCCCATTGAATGCTCCTACTGCACTGAAAAAAAATAACATCTGTTGTCCGAAAGTCATGATTGATTAATTTTATTTTAAACACATAAATTCTGCAGAGTAAATTTAATAATTTATTTCATTCAAATTCAACAACATATATATATTCTATTAGATTTCATGTTTGGGCACCATTCACTGGCTTAATTATTTATGAATTAGATGGCTGAAACTTACTCTTATTAACTATTCCGGTTAGAAAAACAAA
Organism: Chryseobacterium sp. Tr-659; assembly: GCF_011752975.1. Classification (GTDB taxonomy): domain Bacteria; phylum Bacteroidota; class Bacteroidia; order Flavobacteriales; family Weeksellaceae; genus Chryseobacterium. Next base: position 65,332 of record NZ_VWWP01000003.1, read on the forward strand.
AAATCCCAAAGCAAGCTTTGGGATTTTGATATGGTATAAGCAAATATTATCTGCTTGCGATATCGATATAGTTTCTTTGTTGAGCTCCTTGGTAAACCTGTCTTGGTCTTCCGATTGGGTCTCCTTTCAATCTCATTTCTTTCCATTGAGAGATCCATCCTGGCAGTCTTCCTAATGCGAACATTACTGTAAACATTTCTGTAGGAATTCCTAACGCTCTGTAGATGATACCTGAATAGAAGTCTACGTTCGGATATAGTTTTCTTTCTACGAAGTACTCGTCTTCAAGAGCTACTCTTTCTAACTGCATTGCAATGTCTAGAGCTTTATCCTGGATACCTAATGCTTTAAGGATATCGTCAGCAGCTTTCTTGATGATTTTCGCTCTTGGGTCGAAGTTTTTGTATACTCTGTGTCCGAATCCCATTAGACGGAAGCTATCTCCTTTATCTTTAGCTTTAGCTACATATTTAGATACATCACCACCGTCTTTCTCGATAAGCTCAAGCATTTCGATTACTGCCTGGTTTGCTCCACCGTGAAGTGGTCCCCAAAGTGCAGATACCCCGGCAGAGATAGAAGCAAAAAGACCTGTGTGAGCAGAACCTACCATTCTTACTGTAGAAGTAGAACAGTTTTGCTCGTGGTCAGCGTGAAGGATTAATAATTTATCTAATGCATTTACAACTACCGGATCGATTTCGAAATCTGCGTTTGGTAATCTGAATGCCATTTTGTAGAAGTTCTCTACGTAGTTTAGGTTGTTATCTCCGTGGTTTAATGGTAAACCTTGAGTTTTTCTGTAAGTCCAAGCACAAAGGTGAGAGAACTTAGCGATCATCAGCTCAGCTGCGTGATCCATTTCTTCTTTAGAGTTTACGTTAACTGCTTTTGGATTGAAAGCTGTTAAAGCGGAAGTTAAAGAAGATAAAACTCCCATAGGGTGAGCAGAACGAGGAAAAACATCAATGATTTTTTTCATCTCATCTGCGATGAAGTTATATTTTTTGATATTGTTGTCAAAAGAAGTAAATTGGTCCTGAGTAGGTAATTCTCCATGTAATAAAAGATACATTACTTCTGTGAAGTTAGATTTTTCAGCAATCTGCTCGATTGGATAACCTCTGTAGAATAATTCTCCTTTATCTCCGTCTAAGTAAGTGATGTCGCTAATAGTAGCTCCTGTATTTTTGTAACCTAAATCCAGAGTGATTAAACCTGTCTGGTCTCTTAATTTTGAAATATCAATCCCTCTGTCTCCGATAGTACTATCCACGATTGGATATTCATATGAATTACCGTCGTAATTCAATATTACTTTGTTGTCTGACATTATTTATTTATTTTGTTTAAATATACTACTTTCCATAAAATACGGCAAACAAAAATTATCGCTTGCCGTTATTTATAAATTCAATTATCTTTTTATTTTAAATGCTTCTAATCCTGGGAAAATTGCCGTTTCACCAAGAGCTTCTTCAATTCTCAATAGCTGGTTATATTTTGCCATTCTGTCTGATCTTGAAGCTGAACCTGTTTTGATTTGCCCGCAGTTCATTGCTACTGCTAAATCAGCGATTGTAGAATCTTCAGTTTCTCCTGATCTGTGAGACATTACTGAAGTGAATTTGTTATTCTGAGCCATCTGTACTGCTGCCATTGTTTCAGAAAGCGAACCGATTTGGTTTACTTTTACAAGGATTGAGTTCGCAATACCTTCTTTTACTCCTCTTGATAATCTGTCTACATTGGTTACAAATAAATCATCACCAACAAGCTGTACTCTGTCACCGATTTTTTCCGTTAACAATTTCCATCCTTCCCAGTCATCTTCCTGCATACCGTCTTCAATAGAGATGATCGGGTATTTAGCAGCTAATTCTGCAAGGTAAGAAACCTGCTCTTCTCTTGATCTGTGAGCTCCTTTGTCTCCTTCGAATTTTCTGTAATCGTAAGTTCCGTCTTTGTAGAATTCTGAAGCAGCACAGTCTAAAGCCAGCATGATGTCATCACCAGGCTTATACCCTGCTTTTTCGATAGCCTGAAGTAATGTATCCAAAGCATCTTCCGTTCCATTGAAAGTTGGGGCAAAACCTCCTTCGTCTCCTACTGCAGTAGAAAGACCTCTTCCTTTAAGGATCGATTTTAAGTTGTGGAAAATTTCAGTTCCTTTTCTCAATGCATGAGAGAAAGAATCTGCTTTTACCGGCATAATCATAAATTCCTGGAATGCGATAGGCGCATCTGAGTGAGATCCTCCATTGATTACATTCATCATTGGAACAGGAAGTGTGTTGGCATTTACACCACCCACATATTTATATAAAGGCATTCCCAGTTCTGCAGCGGCAGCTCTTGCTACTGCTAAAGAAACACCAAGAATTGCATTAGCACCAAGATTTCCTTTGTTAGGTGTACCATCAAGATCAATCATAATCTGATCGATATAGTTTTGTTCAAAAACGGGCTGTCCAACTAAATTCTCTGCAATTACTTCTTTTACATTTTCAACAGCTTTCAGAACTCCTTTTCCTTGGTATTCTGAACCACCGTCACGTAATTCCACGGCTTCGTGTTCTCCTGTAGATGCTCCTGAAGGTACAGCAGCACGGCCCATTGCCCCGCTTTCCGTAAATACATCTACTTCAATGGTAGGGTTACCTCTGGAATCTAAAATCTGTCTTGCTTCTATGTAAGAAATTGCACTCATTTTTTATTTTTTTTAGTTTATACAAATTTAATCAAAATTTAACTTTTAGGGGTATTCCGACGTGATCTTTTTGCAATAATTCGAAGTTAAATTTTAGTTAATTTATATTATGATAATTCTACAATTTCTTTATGCCGGATTGAGAATTTAAAATAGGGAAAGAATGATAAAAAAACTCACCTTTTAAAATTTAAAAGGTGAGTTTTTTACTGTAATTATTACGTTATTCTTTTTTCATTGCATCAAAATTGAAACTGACATTTAAGAAACCAAAAAGATTATTGTTTTTAATGTCATATTTTAAAATCAATGGAACCCAAAGGTTTTTTAAAATTCTTATTCTTAAATCTGCATTGGCTAGGAACTGATCATTTTTTTCATCAGCCATTATTCCTGAAACAATTCTTTTATATTCAAAATTTGGCTTAAGTTCTATTATAGATTTCTCTTTAGTTTCCCAAATTGAAATATTCAATCCTAACTGCGACGAAAATTCTTTTCGTTTTATAACCGATGTTGTGATACTGTCTTTTGCTTTAAACTGATTTCTGAAGTCTATTTCTAGTTTACTTCCCGTCTTAGATTTCAATCCTTGCAGATAAACCAAATTAGCATCAAACTCGTCTAAAAATTTTGCATTTTTTTGAAAGTTACTATTAAAACCAATTTTCAACAATGGCTTTCTTTTAATAGCATCAAGTTCTTCTTCGTACACTTCACGGAAGTATTTTCTAGTATCCTGATAATCGGGTGGCAGATATTTTATAAAATCTTTGGGAAATAGATCTATTGGGATAATATACTCATCAGCATTATTACTTATCGCTTCTTGTATTTGTTTTATTTTCTTGTTTTTGTCCGGATCTTCATTTTTGATTAAATCGTTATTATATCTTTCTCTAGATGTTGTAAGCATATCAAAATACTTCTCGTATAATTTTGCTGCTTCTCCATTCACCAATGTATTTATGCTTAAATCTCTTTTATTAATCAAAGCCCAATCAAAGCCGTATGAAAATCCTTTAAATTTATAATCATTATCTAATCTTAGTCCCATATTTATTTGAAAATTCCTTGAAAAATTTTCTTTAACATAGTTTTCGTCAATTAGCAATGTACTATCCACTTCACTCTTTATTGCAAAGATTGTTGTCTTGTATTCAAAAGATTTATTATCCCCTGCAAGATTCTTGGCCGCAAGCTGCATAAAGTTGGTAAAGACATCATTCCAGTTACCTGTTTTAGCGGCATTCACTGTTTTAATGGCATTACTCTGTTGCTTTAAATTAATATTAGTCTGAGCATTAAGTTTCATTATATTGAAAAAAACCAATATTAAAGCAAATAATAAGAGTCTATTTGTTTTCATTTCTTAAGCTTTAAAATAATATTCGGCATAAATATGTTTACCTTTTTGAATCGATGGATTTGCGTATGATAAATTTTTATCTAATGTAATTTCTTTATCATCAAAAATAAGACTTATAATTGCTCTTCTTTTGTCAGAATCAGCATTCCCGCCTCCTATATATAATGTATAATCTCCATCGAGATCAGTAAAGGTTTCTTCAAAACTTTGCTTTTTTTGTACAGGGTTTGAGGTGTGTCCTCTTTTAACTAATTTATAATAAATCCCTAATTGAGAACTACCTCCTTCAATTGTAACTTTCAATATTAATTTTTTCATGACTTATAGTTATTTGAGTTATTATTTTTATTTTCTCGGTGTAGGAGACAAAAGCCCTGCTAAAGCACCTATTGCTCCTGATGAGATCGTAGCAAAAATAGTTATCAGTTGATTATCCGGGGTCTTGCCTTTACTCCAGAAAGAGATTAGAATAAGCCCTGTTATGATGGCTATAATTGCCAGTCCAAGCATAATTACAATAATTCTGTAAATCCAATAATCTGTTCCTTGCGGACCTCTAATTTCCATATTTTGTATAGCCTCTAGAGGATTGTTCTTAAATTTCTCCTGAAGATCGGTATTGTTTTTTAAAGCAGCTTCCAGCTCTCCAATACTGTCGTTAATTAAAGTTTTCATGGTTGTCAGTTTTATATTTCAAATTTCCTTCTAAAAAAGACATCTGTCAATTACCCAAAAGGGTGATTATAAAATGATAAAGCATTATGAAAATCCTATACTTCTACTTCGAAGATTAAACTTGTTCCTGAACTTTCAGATAAAACTTTATATTCTCCTGCCAGTTCATTCATTCTTCTTTTCATATTCCTGAGACCGTTTCCCTCTGGCTGTCCTTTACTAATTCCTATTCCGTTATCGGAAATTTTCATGGAGAATTTATTTTTATTCTGAGAAAACGAAAGTCTTAAAGTATCTGCATGGCTGTGTTTATAAACATTATTGACAGCTTCTTTTAAACATAAAAAAAGATTACGCCTCAATTCTGTGGAAATAGGTGTTTCATCAATGATGTCTTCACATTCTGAATACAATATGATCCTTGTTTTTTTCAAAAAATTTTCGGTATAAAGAATGGCATAATCGGTGAAGCTCCCTAATGTATCATTTCCTGAGTTCAGGCTCCAAAGCATTTCCCGCATAGAAATATTCATCTCTTCTGAGGTTTTCAGAAGTTCGTCAATATCGGTCTGCAATTCTTCATCTTCGGCTCGTTGTCTTAAAAATTCTGCCTGAAGTTTCAATGCAGAAATTCCAGCCCCAAGGTCATCATGCATATCATGGGAAATACGTTCACGTTCCTGCTCCAACACTTTTTGTTTTTCGAGCTCTTTTTGAAGAAGCTGGTTTTGGTGTTCAGCTTCTTTGAGTTGTTGCTGCTGAATAAAAAAAAGTTGTCTTTTATTATACAAAACAACAATTAAAACAATAAAGGCAACAAATAACATCATTATCGAAATAGCAATAATGTAAGCTAATTTTATATCATCCTGAATATGTGTCATAAATTAACCTGTTTTTCATATTTAATTAATGATATGTAGAACATACTGTACATTATGATATTAATGATGTTTTGCCCAACTTTTAAAAATTGGAGAAATTCATTATCATTCTTTGCGAAAAAGAACATAGGTGTCACTCTGAAAATAAAAAAACAACTCCACATTAACAAAGCTGTCGAAATCCAAAATGTTGGGTCATCAGTAATTCTATACTCATCAAAAAATGTTATTTTTTGACAAAACCATAACATAGAGACAATGATATAAAATAAAGTAATTGCTATTCCTATCTTTTTATCAAAATCATTTTCCAAGAAATTGGTAAAAAAGAATATATAACTTAATGAAAGAATGGTAACCCCTGTAGATATTTTTTTAAAAAGATACTTAAACCTATAAGAGTAAAAAAAATGAAAAAATAATATACAAAAAATAAAATAGAGGTGATATTGAATTCCCACTTTCACATCCGGATTCAATTGATTTCTAATGAAGGATGACCATTCATTCACAAGAGTTAGCAGTAAATATATAAATATATAATTCTGGGCAGAAAAAGAACTTCTTCTACCCAGATAAAAAGATTTTACTAAAGGAACCAGCAATATTATCTTATAAATAATTCCTATTAACATTCTGCTTAGGGTTTTAAATCACCTGCATCATAGTAGCCTTCATAATAATCTTTCCTCATTGTAGTATTTGTATGATGTATTCTATCTTTATCTTTTATGTATACGACTAAACCGATTCTTAATTTTCCTCCCTCTTCTTTACAAATTAATTCAAAAGTTAATTCATGTTCAAATCCATTAAATATTTGAATATTACTCATCTCATAAGTTATATATTTTGTCAAAGTCTGTGTGGAGGAATCTTTTTCGATTATAGTTCCTATTCCGGTTTCGTATTCACTGACAATCTTATTAAACGAGTTAGTGTTATCCAATAAAGTTGCTCTTCCACCACTTGCTATAAAATAAGAGTTATCTGTTTCTGAATCATAGCTTCCATACTCACCGTAATCTTCTATATGTGAAAATCTAAGTATCAAACCTAAATCACTCCCGGTAGGTAATTTCACATCGCAGAAAAAGAAATGTAAGTATTCTTTGTCACTATTATCTTTTACAATCCTATTCATCTCATCTGCGCTTATCTTAAAACTATTTGTAAAAAAGGGTTCTCCACTTTCATCATTACAATACTGTGTGACAAATAGATATTTTGCATAATACACTTTTACGTAATGCCATGGGAGTACCATCCTGGTTACATTTGATTCCTTAGTAAAAAAATTTTCGAGATTTTCGAGATTTACAAATTGTAAACTGTTCACTTCTTCCAGTAATTCTTGTTTAAGTCTTTCCATGATTTCTTAGTTTTTTGATTGGTTAAATTTATTAATGGCCTCCACTTTATTGTTGACGTGAAGTTTTCTGTAGATATTTCCAACGTGTTTCTTTACGGTGTCAATGCTGATGAATTTTTTATCGGCAATTTCTTTGTATAGAAGCCCCTGAGAAAGAAGTTCCAGGATTTCTTTTTCACGTTCAGTAAGTTCATCGAAACCTTTAATTTCGGGAAGTTTTTTTTCAAAATGCTGAAGAACCCTCCTCGCAATAGAAAAACTCATGGGAGCACCGCCATTGTATGCATCCCGGATAGAAGAGAGAATTTTATCCATACTTTCCCCTTTAACAAGGTAGCCCATGGCACCGGCTTTAAGGGAATTAAAGATTTTTTCATCATCTTCAAAGCTGGTACACATAATGAACTGTGTATCCGGCAGGTCCATCTTTAATTTTTCTATGATTTCAATACCAAGCATATCCTGCAGTTGGATATCCATCATCACCACATCCGGAGCAATATCCGTAAGAGCATCCAGAGCCGTCTTTCCATCGAAGAACTGAGCAACTACCTTCATATCTTTCTGATAATTAATTACCTTCTTCAACGCGTTGTTGTAGTTTTTTTCGTCTTCTACTATGGCAATGGAAATGCTCATGTTCTTTTTTGTTTGAAGCAAATTTCAACAGAAAACCAATCAAAATCAATTACCCCTTTGTGTAATATTGATGCTTGAGTCATGGTTATATTTTAGTCTTTCAGTTTTCTACTAAATTTAATCAATTTTTGACTCTAAAGCCAACTAAAAATCAAATAATTCACAATAAATTAAAACAAATAATAAGAAATAAGCTATTATTTCGCAAGCTGATCAAGAATAGGATGATCAATACTGTTAACGGAATGTTGATATTTGATCTGTTCAAAGATCTGGATAAGATTTCTGCCTTTTTTCAACCAGACACCCGGAATATACAACGTCTGCTGCGGGCCGGCTTTACTCCAATATCTGCCAATATTCCTGCCATTGATGAAAACAATTCCTTTTCCGAAATTTCTCATATCAAGAAAAGTATCTCCGGTTTCACTAAGTCTAAATTCAGCTTCCTGAATAACGGGGGAATGGTCTGTAATGTCTTTGTGTTGGTAAGTATGTTTAGGAAATTGATCAAAAGGCAGCGGAAACATTTCCCAATTACCGGAAATTTCTGTTTCTCCTATTTTTACCGGGCTGATAATTCCCTTTAAATTATGAACGATCCCGGCTCCGTAATTAATTCTTCCCATATTTTCAACGAGAATCTCTAAGCGGTCTCCTGCTTTAATATCAATATCGAGGTCATATTTTTTGAATACTCTGTTGAGCTCTCCTTTCCAGATCCCATTAATGTAAATATTAGCATAATCTCTCAATCCTTTTATTTCCAATACCCCTCTTTGGGCTTTGTTGAATTTTCTTCTGTAGAGCATATATCCGTTTCCGATATTCAGGTCTTCAAATGTAAGCGGCTGATCATTAACAGTGGGTTTCTGCCGATCTGTAATATCAAAAAGAGAACTGATTTTCGAAAATTCAATGGAAGGAATTGTAATAATTTTTACAGGTTTTGGAACTTCGGGGAGCTGATTATGATTTATTTTTTGAAAAATTTCTCTTAGCGCTTTATATTTTGGGGTTGCCCCTCCGGCTTCATTGATGGGAGCATCATAGTCATAGCTGGTAATGTCCGGTTGAATATCATGGTCTTTATCATAATTGGCTCCGCTTGTAAATCCAAAATTAGTTCCGCCATGTATCATATAATAATTAAAGGAAATCCCATTTTTAATATATAATTCTGTTTGTTTTGCTACTTCTTCCGTGGAAACTTTTACAAAAGGCTCTGCCCAATGATCCAGCCACCCGGGATAATACTCTGCAACCATATAAGGGCCTTGTCCGTCATTGTATTCGTTGATGTTTTTCTTCAGAACTTCAATATCACTTTCGCCATTTGCGGTAGGCAAAGCTCCCTGAATAGAACCTCCTTTGAAAAGGGAGCTTCCGTCCGAAGTAAATAACGGAACAGTAATTCCACTTTTCAAAAGCATATCTTTGATTTTATGGCTATATTTTTTGTGTTCATCTAAAGAAATATCTTTTCTTTGGGCCACATAAGATCCAAATTCATTTTCCGCCTGAACCATAATCACCGGCCCGCCATGATTGATCTGTAAAGGAACAATCTGTTTTGCCAGCTGATTAAGATATTTTTCACATTCCTGCAAAAAGGCTTTATTATCTCTTCTTATTTCAAGGTTCTTATTTTTTTGCAGCCACCATGGGTAGCCGCCAAATTCCCATTCTGCACAAACGTATGGGCCAGGTCGGATAATCACATACAAACCTACCTCCTGTGCTGTTTTTATAAACTTCCGCAAATCCTTTTCGCCTGAAAAATTCCATTTCCCAGGAGCTTCTTCATGATAATTCCAGAAAACGTAGGTAGTTACTGTGTTCAGTCCCATCGCCTTCATCATTTGCATTCGATGCTTCCAATATTCTGAGGGAACTCTCGGATAATGCATTTCTCCGGAATAAATTGTGAAAGGCTTTCCGTTCAAGAGGAAATCTCCATTTTTAATCTCAAATTTTCCTTTTTGTGAAAACCCTGTATTAAAAGAGAAAAAGAAAAGAATTATGTATAAATATCGGCTGAAATTTCTCATATTGTAAGGCATGATTTTTGTAAAATTAAAATATAAAAATCATATTGAATATCAAATAATATAATCATGAAAAAAAGCCTTTTAGCACTAGGTGCTATACTCACATTAGCTGTAGTAAGCTGTAAAAAAAGTGAAAGCGGAAACAAAAGCGTTATCAAAACAGACAGTTCGGAAACTGTCGTTACAGACCACAACGGAAAAATTGATTCTGTAACACAGAGTTCTTCAACAGTAGATGTAAACGGACAGAAAACTGAAAAAACTGATTTTGTTTATAAAGCGACAGATGGAACTTTAGTGAAAGTTGTATTCAAGAATGATCCTAAGGAAAGCACAGTTGCTATTACCAGTAATAAAAAAACATTTACATTACCTAAGTCGGAAACCAAAGGAGATGAAACCATCTACAAGAAGGATGATATGACTGCAAGGGTAAAAGGAGACAGCCTTCACCTTGAACAAGGGAACAATATCATTGAACTTAAAAGAACTAAGATCTAAAATAAATATACCTCTCAATTGAGAGGTATATTATTTTTATACGGACTTAAAATTTTTCCAGTAAATCACTGTTGATCCACCCATAGATAGGTTCGCCATCACTGCCTTTTTCCAATACAATATATACATAGAACCATCCCAGCTTACTTTTAATAAACTCAACCTGCGTATCTTTTTTAAGCTGCATAATTGGAGTAAACTCAGTTCCCGCTCCACTTCTCAGATTTACATGATCAGCTGCTACTTTATACATATCTGCAGTATCATCTTCTCTTCCGAACAGTTTTGCTTTGAAACTATCCATAGGAAATGCTGGTCCCGGGTCATGTTTTCTGAAAGGAGCAATATCATCATGCCCCAGAATATCCTTAATATTGTAGGCTTCCATTAAGGTTTTACAGACCTGAAAACAGGAATCTATTTGTCTTTCTGTAAAATTATGCCAATAAGAGGTCGTATCTTCATGTTTATGTCTGGCTTCCACCACTACATCTTTTGAGTATTCTTTTTCAAACCAGGCATAATACCTGTCATTAACTTTGGTAAGCTCCCCGGGATTATCCAATTCGATCCCAATAGAGAAGTCATTAAATCCTGTACGATCTGCCCATTTGCTTCTTCCGGCATGCCAGGCTTTTTTATTGAATTCCACCATTTGAGTAACTCTGCCATCTCTATCTATGACAATATGTGCTGAAGCCTTTGCTGTAGGATCTTTAAACCAGCTTATAGAACTTTCCGCCCCTCTTCCTGCAGTGAAATGGATAATGATATATTCAGGAATAATAATTCCCCCTTTATTTGGAGTATCTACAAAGCTAATACTCTCACCGGAAATTGTTTTTCCTAACTTATCTTTTAAAATTATCATGATAAAGATTTTTTTTCAGTCCCAAATTTATCTCAAAGATATAAATTAAATAGTAAGGAAATAAAAAAAACCATTCGGAATCCGAATGGTTTTCAATTTATATCTGAAATAATATTATATTATTCTTCAGTTTTTTCCTCAGTAGTATCAGCTTTAGCTTCTTCTACTTTCTCTTCTACTGCAGGAGCTTCAGCAACTACAGCTTCAGCTTTTTTAGGTGCAGCAGTTGATCTTCTGCTTCTTCTTGTAGCTTTTTTCTCTTCAGCATTAGGGTTGTAAAGCTCGTTGAAATCTACTAATTCGATAAGAGCAGTATCAGCAGCATCACCTGGTCTGAATCCTGTCTTGATGATTCTTGTATAACCACCGTTTCTTTCAGCGATTTTAGGAGCTACAGTTCTGAATAATTCAGCAACCGCAAATTTATTTTGAAGGTAAGAGAATACTACTCTTCTGTTGTGTGTAGTATCTTCTTTTGCTTTTGTTAATAGAGGCTCAACATATACTCTTAAAGCTTTAGCTTTAGCTACAGTAGTGTTGATTCTTTTATGCTCAATTAGAGAACAAGCCATATTAGAAAGTAAAGCACTTCTGTGAGAAGCTGTTCTTCCTAAGTGATTGAATTTTTTACCGTGTCTCATTATTAATTATTTATCAGCGTCTAACTTATATTTTGCAACGTCGAAACCGAAGTTAAGACCTTTTGAATGCACTAATTCTTCTAGTTCTGTCAAAGATTTTTTACCAAAATTTCTGAATTTCATCAAATCAGACTTACTGTAAGAAACCAATTCTCCAAGAGTTTCTACTTCAGCTGCTTTCAGACAGTTAAGGGCTCTTACTGAAAGATCCATATCTGCTAATTTAGACTTAAGAAGTTGTCTTGTGTGAAGAGTTTCTTCATCGTATTGGATAGATGCTTTTACAGCTTCTGTTTCAAGGGTGATTCTCTCATCAGAGAATAACATGAAGTGATAGATTAATATCTTAGAAGCTTCAGTTAAAGCGTTCTGCGGACTGATAGATCCGTCAGTTTCTATATCTAATACAAGTTTTTCGTAGTCTGTTTTTTGCTCTACACGATAATTTTCAATGCTGTATTGTACTTTCTTGATCGGCGTGAAAATAGAGTCAATAGCAATAGTACCTACAGGTGCATTGTTTGACTTATTTTGTTCAGAAGGCACATACCCTCTTCCTTTTTCAATATTGAAAGTAATTTCGAAAGTTACATCACTGTTTAGGTTGCAGATCACTAAATCTGGGTTTAGAACCTCAAATCCATTGATAGACTTTCCTAAATCACCAGCAGTAATAACCGTCTGACCTGAAACTTTAGCAACAACCTGCTCGTTAGCCTGGCCTTCTGCTGCAGCTTTTAATCTTACCTGCTTAAGGTTAAGAATAATTTCGGTAACGTCTTCGATTACTCCTGGAATAGTTGAAAATTCGTGCTCTACACCTTCTATTTTGATAGATGAAATAGCGTATCCTTCCAGAGAAGAAAGCAACACTCTTCTCAAAGCATTACCGATTGTAAGCCCGAAACCTGGTTCTAAAGGTCTGAATTCGAATTGACCTTTAAATTCATCAGAGTTAAGTAAAATTACTTTATCGGGTTTTATGAATTGTAAAATTGCCATATTATTGGGTTGAGCAAAAATTTGATTAAAAAATTATTTAGAGTAAAGTTCGACGATAAGGTTTTCCTTAATGTCCTCCGGAATTTGGATTCTTTCAGGAGCAGAAATGAAAGTACCTTCTTTCTTCTCATCGTTGAATTGTAACCACTCATAGTTTGACTTAGAAGCCAATGCATTGGTAACAACTTCAAGAGACTTAGACTTTTCTCTTACAGTGATTACATCACCAGCTTTTACCAAGTAAGAAGGGATATTAAGAATTTCTCCGTTCACAGTGATGTGTCTGTGAGAAACTAATTGTCTAGCACCAGATCTTGTTTTAGCAAAACCTAATCTGTATACTACGTTATCCAATCTTGATTCACAAAGTTGTAATAGAACTTCCCCTGTTACACCTTTACTTCTGTGTGCTTTTTCAAATAAGTTAGCAAACTGTCTTTCTAAGATACCGTAAGTATATTTAGCTTTTTGTTTTTCTGCCAACTGAACTGCATATTCTGATTTTTTAGCACCTCTTCTTTTGTTAGGACCGTGTTGTCCTGGCGGTTGGTTCTTTCTTTTTTCGAAGTTTTTATCATCTCCGTAGATTGCAGCACCAAACTTTCTAGCAATCTTAGTTTTAGGTCCAATATATCTTGCCATAATGGGTAAATTCTAAAAATTAAACTCTTCTTCTTTTTGGTGGTCTACATCCGTTGTGTGGCATTGGAGTCACATCAACGATTTCGCTAACTTCAATTCCTGAATTGTGGATAGATCTGATAGCAGATTCTCTACCTGCACCTGGACCTTTCACAAACACCTTTACTCTTCTTAAACCAGCTTCGTGAGCTACAGCAGAGCAATTTTCAGCTGCCATCTGAGCAGCAAATGGAGTATTCTTTTTAGAACCTCTGAAACCCATTTTACCGGCAGAAGCCCAAGAGATAACCTCTCCGTTTTTATTTGTTAAAGAAATGATGATGTTATTGAAAGAAGCCTGAATATGAGCTTCACCAATAGCTTCAACTTTTACTTTTCTTTTTTTAACTACTTTAGTTTGTTTTGCCATAATTCCTAACGATTATTTACTAGCTTTTTTCTTGTTAGCAACAGTTTTTCTCTTCCCTTTACGTGTTCTAGAGTTGTTTTTCGTTCTCTGGCCTCTTAAAGGTAATCCAAGTCTGTGACGTATTCCTCGTTGGCATCCTATGTCCATCAATCTCTTGATGTTCAATTGCACTTCAGATCTTAATTCTCCTTCTACTTTTACGTTTTCAGAGATATATGTTCTGATTGCAGCCAATTCATCGTCATTCCATTCGTTGACTTTCTTGTCTTCGCTGATACCGGCAGCTTTAAGGATTTCAGAAGAAGTACTTCTTCCTACTCCATAGATGTAAGTTAAACCGATAACACCTCTTTTGTTTTTTGGTAAATCAATACCTGCAATTCTCGCCATAATTTAATGTTAACCTTGTCTTTGTTTAAATTTTGGGTTCTTCTTGTTGATTACGAACAGTACACCTTTTCTGCGTACGATTTTGCAATCAGCGCTTCTTTTTTTAATTGATGCTCTTACTTTCATTTTGATAGTATTTATTTTTTACAAATGCCAAATGGAATGAGAATTCCATTTGGCTAATTGTTTTAATATCTAAATGTGATCCTCCCTTTTGTTAAATCGTAGGGAGACATTTCTAGTTTTACCTTATCACCAGGTAAAAGTTTAATATAATGCATTCTCATTTTACCAGAGATATGAGCAATAAGGATATGCCCATTTTCCAGCTCTACACGGAACATGGCGTTCGAAAGTGCTTCCACGATCACGCCATCTTGTTCAATATGTTTTTGTTTTGCCATAAATTAATATCCAGTCGTTCTTGATAATTTAGACTGCATTAAGCCATCATAGTGATGGTTCAGCAGATATGTATTAATCTGTTGAACTGTATCTAAAATTACACCCACCATAATTAATAGGGACGTTCCCCCGAAAAATAGGGCAAACGCATCTGTCTGAACAAAGCTTCCATGCACAATTGCCGGAAGGACTGCAAAGATAGATAAAAAAATTGCACCTGGCAAGGTAATTTTTGATAAAATATCATCTAAATAATCAGCTGTTTCTTTACCGGGTCTTACTTTCGGTACTAAACCTCCATTTCTCTTCAAATCATCAGCCATCTGGTTCACCGGAATTGTAATCGCAGTATAGAAAAATGAGAAGATAATAATTAATAGCGCGAACAATACATTGTACTGCCAGCTAAAAACATTCTTGAAACCTGCAAGAAAAGTATTGGACTCATCGAATTTTGTTAATAATCCTGGTACGAACATCAATGCCTGGGCAAAGATAATCGGCATTACACCAGCAGCATTCACTTTCAATGGGATCCATTGTCTTGCTCCCTGCATAAGATTTCTGTTTACACCTCCTCTTGCTTGAGCTCTGCTTACATACTGAATCGGAATTTTTCTAACAGCAACTGATAAGATTACTGCTAAAAGAACTACCAACATCCAGAATAATACTTCAATAAGGATCATGATAGATCCCATTCCTCCTTTTCCGTTCTGCACGGCAATCTCCTGTACGAATGCCTCAGGCAATCTTGAAAGGATTCCTACCATAATAAGGATAGAAATACCGTTTCCGATTCCCTTATCGGTAATCTTTTCACCTAGCCACATTGCAAAAACTGAACCGGCAACCAGGATAACAATACTTGGCAACCAGAACATGATTGAATTAGGCTCTACATAATATGCAGACTGGAACTGAGCATATGGTAAGAATAATTGAGTAATAGAAGTTAAGTAAGAAGGTGCCTGTACCAGACAAACTCCAATCGTTAACCATCTTGTAATTTGGTTCAATGTATTTCTACCTGACTCTCCATCTTTCTGAAGCTTCTGAAGATAAGGAATAGCCATCCCCATCAACTGAACAATAATAGAAGCAGAAATATAAGGCATAATTCCCAACGCCATTACGGAAGCGTGGCTGAAAGCTCCCCCCGTAAACGACGAAAGCAAGCCAAGGAGACCTGCTCCTTGCTTGTTACCGCCTTGATTTTTATAATGCTCTAAGAGATCTCCCACTTCTGCAAGGTTAATTGCGGGAAGCGAGATATAAGATGCGAATCTATACACAAGGATAATACCTAAAGTGAAGAGAATTTTATCTCTCAATTCTTTAAGACTCCAAATATTTTTAAGTGTTTGTATAAATTCTTTCATTAGTAAGTATTATAAGGTAATTGCTTTTCCACCTGCTTTAGCAATAAGCTCTTCAGCAGATTTAGTGAATTTGTCAGCAGAGATTGAAACCGCAGATTTCAATTCTCCTCTACCCATAATTTTCACTAATTCGTTTTTAGAAATTATTCCGTTTTCTACTAAAACTTCTTTCGTGATATCTCCAGTGATGGATTTGTTCTCGATTAAAGTCTGGATAGTATCAAGGTTAACTCCTCTAAACTCTTTTCTGTTTACGTTTTTGAAACCGAATTTAGGTAATCTTCTTTGTAAAGGCATCTGTCCACCTTCGAAACCGATTTTCTGAGAATAACCAGCTCTAGCTTTCTGACCTTTGTGTCCTTTTGTTGAAGTACCTCCTTTTCCAGTACCTTGACCTCTACCAATTCTTTTAGAGTTGAAAGTAGATCCTGCAGCTGGTTTTATGTTATTTAAATTCATTTTAATTTCTCTTTTATAAAATTATTTTTGAACTTCAAGTAAGTGACTCACTGCAGCTATCATTCCTAAGATAGAAGGAGTAGCTTCATGTTCTACAACTTGGTGAAGTTTCTTTAATCCTAATGCTTCAAGCGTTCTCTTTTGGGTTTTTGTTCTACCAATAGCGCTTCTTACTTGCTTTACTTTAATTGTTGCCATTGTTTTATTATTAACCGTTAAACACTTTACTTAGAGAAACTCCTCTCATTCTAGCGATCTCTTCAGGTCTTCTGATGTCTAATAACGCTTTGAAAGTAGCTTTCACCACGTTGTGAGGGTTAGAAGATCCTTTAGATTTTGAAAGGATATCGTGAATACCAGCTGATTCCAATACTGCTCTTACCGCACCACCGGCGATAAGTCCTGTACCGTGAGAAGCAGGTCTTAAGAAGATATCTGCACCACCGTATCTAGCAGAAGTTTGGTGAGGAATAGTGTGGTTCATTACAGGAACTTTCACAAGGTTTTTCTTAGCGTCTTCTACTGCTTTAGCAATTGCAGAAGCAACCTCTTTAGATTTTCCTAAACCAAAACCGATAACACCTTCTTCGTTACCTACTACAACAATAGCAGAAAATCCGAAAGCTCTACCCCCTTTAGTTACTTTTGTTACTCTGTTAACAGCTACGAGACGATCTTTTAATTCTAATCCTCCCGGTTTTACTCTTTCTATATTATCTAGTCCTAACATATTTTCCGAAATTTAATGATTAGAATTTAAGTCCTCCTTCTCTTGCACCATCAGCTAGAGCTTTTACTCTACCGTGGTAAACAAAACCGTTTCTGTCAAATACAATACTTTCGATTCCTGCAGCGATAGCTTTAGCAGCGATAGCTTTACCAACAGCAGCAGAAACTTCAGTCTTAGTACCTTTAGCGTCTACACCTTTTTCTCTAGAAGAAGCTGATGCTAAAGTTTTACCATTTTTATCGTCGATTAACTGAGCGTAAATTTCCTTATTACTTTTGTATACAGATAATCTTGGCAATTCAGAAGATCCAGAGATTTTCCCTCTTACTCTTCTTTTGATTCTTATTCTTTTTTCTAATTTACTTAATGCCATAATACTTATAATTTATTAAGCAGATTTACCAGCTTTACGTCTAACAATTTCTCCTACGAATCTTACACCTTTTCCTTTGTATGGCTCAGGCTTTCTGAAAGAACGGATCTTTGCAGCTACCATTCCTAGAAGTTGGTTGTCGTGAGACGTTAAAGTAATAATTGGGTTTTTACCTTTTTCAGTCAATGTATCAACTTTTACTTCGCTAGGAAGTTCTAATACGATACCGTGAGAGAATCCTAAAGCTAACTCAAGTTTTTGACCTGCGTGTGAAGCTCTATATCCTACCCCTACTAGTTCTAGTTTCTTTTCGAAACCTGCACTTACACCAACAATCATGTTGTTGATTAACGCTCTGTATAAACCGTGAAGCGCTTTGTGTTGCTTAGTATCAGATGGTCTGTTTACGTTCAGTTCTCCATCTTTTTGTTCTACAGTAATTCCTGCTGTAAGCTCTTGAGAAAGTTCTCCTTTAGCTCCTTTTACAGTTACTACACCGTTGTTTTCAGTGATTGTAACTCCAGCTGGAATTGTTATAATTGCTTTACCAATTCTTGACATTTTCCTCTGATTAAAAATTAATAAACATAGCAGATTACTTCACCGCCTACTTTCTCTTCTCTAGCTTTCTTGTCAGTCATTACTCCTTTAGAAGTAGAGATGATAGAAATACCCAAACCGTTTAGTACTCTTGGAAGTTCAGTTGAACCTTTGTACTGTCTCAAACCTGGTCTAGAAGCTCTTTGGATAGACTTGATAGCTGGTTTGTTGGTTTGCTTATCGTACTTTAAAGCGATTTTGATCACTCCTTGAACAGCGTTATCTTCAAACTTGTAGTTTAAGATATACCCTTGATCAAATAGGATCTTAGTAATCTCCTTTTTGATTTTCGATGCAGGAATTTCCACCACTTTGTGGCCTGCGCTTTGTGCGTTCCTTACTCTTGTTAGGAAATCTGAAATTGGATCTGTTACCATTTTTCTTTTATAAATTATTGGTTAAAGAACAATCAGTTTTGCAAAGACTTGAAGAGTAAAATATCAGACGTCAGAAATCTTCGGTCTGATATTTTTATCTTTAGTATCTGAACAACTTAATTGTTCCGATTTTTAATTAGTAATTATTACCAACTAGCTTTTCTTACACCTGGGATAAGACCGTTGTTTGCCATTTCTCTGAAAGTTACTCTGGAAATACCGAACGTTCTCATGTATCCTCTTGGTCTACCTGTTAGTTTACATCTGTTGTGTAATCTTACAGGAGAAGCATTTTTAGGCAATTTTTGAAGTCCTTCGTAATCACCAGCTTCTTTAAGAGCTTGTCTTTTAGCAGCGTATTTAGCAACTAGTGCTTCTCTTTTGCGCTCACGCGCTTTCATTGATTCTTTAGCCATTTCTTAGTTCTTTTTAAATGGTAAACCGAAGTGAGTTAATAATGCTTTAGCTTCTTTATCTGTCTTCGCAGTAGTAACGAAAGTGATGTCCATCCCTTGGATTTTTTTCACTTTGTCAATTACGATTTCAGGGAAGATAATTTGCTCAGTGATACCTAGGTTATAGTTACCTCTACCATCGAAACCATCAGCTTTGATTCCAGAGAAATCTCTGATACGTGGTAAAGCAGAAGAAGTAAGTCTGTCTAAGAATTCATACATTTGATTTCCTCTTAGGGTAACTTTTGCACCTACTGGCATACCTTTTCTCAATTTGAAAGCAGCTTCGTCTTTCTTAGAGATCGTACCAACAGCCTTTTGACCAGTGATATTTGTAAGCTCTTCTACAGCATAATCAATGATTTTTTTGTCTGCAGTAGCATCACCTAAACCTTGTGATACAACGATTTTCTCTAATTTAGGTACTTGCATTACTGACTTATACCCGAATTCTTCCATCATTGCAGGAACAATTGTTTCTTTATATGCTTTTTTGGGTCTTGCTATATATTCCATGTGTTATTTAAAATTATAAAGTTTCACCCGTTTTTTTGTTGATTCTTACTTTCTTATCTCCTTCGATTTTGTAACCTACTTTGATAGCTTTTCCGTCTTTACCAACTAAAGCTACGTTTGAGATATGAATAGAAGCTTCTCTTTCAACGATTCCTCCTTGAGGATTTGAAGCTGAAGGCTTAACGTGCTTTTTGATGATGTTAAGTCCTGCAACAACTACTCTAGGGTCTCTTCCTTCTTTCTTGATCACTTCAATAACTTCACCAGTCTTACCTTTGATATCTTTCTTACCAGTAGTAATGATTACGTTATCTCCTCTTTTTATTTTTAACTTTGACATTTCTTTAAAAAATTTTAAAAATTAAAGTACTTCAGGAGCTAATGAAATGATTTTCATATATTCTTTGTCTCTCAACTCACGAGCAACTGGTCCGAAAACACGCGTTCCTCTCATTTCTCCCGCTGCGTTTAGTAATACACAAGCATTGTCGTCGAATTTGATGTATGAACCATCTTTTCTTCTTACTGCTTTTTTAGTTCTTACTACTACAGCTTTAGATACCTGACCTTTTTTAGCGTTTCCTGATGGTGTAGAATCTTTGATCGTAACAACGATTTTATCACCAACTGAAGCATATCTTCTTCTGGTTCCTCCCAGAACTCTGATAACTAGTACTTCTTTTGCACCTGTATTATCAGCAACTTTTAATCTTGATTCTGTTTGTAACATTATTACTTAGCTTTTTCAATGATTCTTACTAATCTCCATCTCTTATTCTTGCTCAAAGGTCTAGTTTCTTGGATCAAAACTGTATCTCCTTCTGTGCATTCGTTGTTCTCGTCGTGTGCAGTATATTTTTTCGTTTTCAAAACGAATTTACCGTACATCGGGTGCTTTACTCTTGTAGTTTCACTAACAACAATAGTTTTTTCCATTTTATTGCTGGAAACCACTCCGATTCTTTCTTTTCTTAAATTTCTATCCATTGTAAAATGAAATTATTGTTTGTTAGTTAACTCAGTGTTTAGTCTTGCGATTGTTTTTCTCAAATCTCTGATTTGAATCGGGTTTTCAATTGGGCTGATTGCATGAGCCAATTTCAATTTAGAATATTGAGCTTTTGCTTCAGTTAATTGAGCTTGAATATCACCCGCGCTTAAATTTTTAATATCAGCATTTTTCATTGTATTCAAAGATTATAGAGGTTTAACAAAATCGTTAGCAACGATGAATTTAGTAACTACTGGTAATTTTTGTGCAGCAAGTCTTAAAGCTTCCTTAGCGATTTCGTAAGATACTCCTCCGATTTCGAACATAATCTTACCTGGTTTTACTACAGCTACCCAATATTCAACAGCACCCTTACCTTTACCCATACGTACTTCCGCTGGTTTCTTAGTAATTGGCTTATCTGGGAAGATTTTGATCCATAGTTGACCTTCTCTCTTCATGTATCTTGTAGCAGCAATACGAGCCGCTTCAATTTGTCTTGCAGTGATCCAAGCTCCTTCCGTTGCCTTGATCCCAAAAGTTCCGTATGCAAGTTGACTACCTCTCTGGGCATTCCCCTTCATCTTCATCTTGTGAACTCTACGGAATTTGGTTCTTTTTGGTTGTAACATAATTTCTAAATTTTAGATTTTAGATTTTAGATTTTAGATTTTTTTTAATTTTAAAAAAGTAACGGTAATTTAAAATTCAAAATTTCTAATCTAAAATTTTAATTATTATTGTTATTGTTGTTGTTTTTTCTAGGTCTTCTGTTGTCTCTGTCTCCTCCTCTGTTTCCTCTGTCTGACTGACCTCCTTTTTTCTGTTGTCCCACTAGTGGAGAAAGTTCTCTTTTACCGTAAACTTCCCCTTTCATGATCCAAACTTTTACCCCTAGTCTACCGTAAGTAGTGTGAGCTTCTGCCCAGTGGTAATCGATATCAGCTCTGAAAGTTGACAATGGAATTCTTCCTTCTTTGAAAGATTCTGATCTTGCCATTTCAGCTCCGTTCAATCTACCAGAAATCTGAACTTTGATACCTTCAGCACCCATTCTCATAGTACTTGCCATTGCCATTTTAACAGCTCTTCTGTAAGAAATTCTGTTTTCAATTTGCTTAGAAATACTATCAGCAACTAATACAGCATCTAATTCAGGTCTTTTGATTTCGAAGATGTTGATTTGAATATCCTTACCAGTCAATTTCTTCAACTCTTCTTTTAATTTATCAACTTCCTGACCTCCTTTACCGATGATAAGTCCCGGTCTAGCAGTAGTGATTGTAACTGTTACTAATTTAAGTGTTCTTTCAATATAGATTTTTGAAATACCACCTTTAGATAATCTAGCCTCAAGGTATCTTCTGATTTTGTAGTCTTCAGCGATTCTGTCTCCATAATCGTTTCCACCAAACCAGTTAGAATCCCATCCTCTGATGATACCTAATCTATTACCAATTGGATTTGTCTTCTGTCCCATACCTTGATTAATTTTCTTTATTACCTAAGATTAATGTAACGTGGTTAGATCTTTTTCTGATTCTGTACCCTCTACCTTGTGGAGCTGGTCTTAGTCTCTTCAGTTGTCTTGCACTATCCACGAAGATTTCTTTAACGATAAGGTTAGCTTCTTCAATATCCGCACCTTCGTTTTTAGTCTGCCAGTTTGCCATAGCAGAAAGAAGTAATTTCTCTAACTTGTTAGATGCATCCTTCTTAGAATATTTTAGGATATAAAGAGCTTTATCTACCTGCTCTCCTCTAATGATATCAGCAACTAATCTCATTTTTCTTGGAGAAGACGGGCAATTATTTAATGAAGCTTTTACAACGTCTTTGTTAGCTTCTTTTCTTGCGATTGAACTATCTTGTTTTCTTGATCCCATGATTATCTGCTTCCTTTGTTTTTGTTACCACCATGACCTCTGAAAGATCTTGTTGGAGAAAATTCGCCTAACTTGTGACCAACCATGTTTTCTGTAACATATACAGGGATAAAAGATTTCCCGTTGTGCACAGCAATAGTTTGTCCTACGAAGTCCGGAGAGATCATCGATGCTCTAGACCAAGTTTTGATAACTGTCTTCTTACCAGACTCTATATTTGCCTGAACCTTCTTATCTAAAGTATGATGAATGAACGGTCCTTTCTTAAGTGATCTTGCCATAATTATTTTCTTTTAGATACGATGTAACGGTTAGACACTTTGTTTTTCTTTCTAGTTTTGTAACCTTTAGCTGGTTTACCGTTTCTAGATCTTGGGTGACCTCCTGAAGAACGTCCTTCACCACCACCCATTGGGTGATCTACTGGGTTCATTACAACCGCTCTTGTTCTTGGTCTTCTACCTAACCATCTGCTTCTACCAGCCTTACCTGATACAGTTAATTGGTGATCTGAGTTGGAAACTGATCCAATCATTGCCATACATTCAGTAAGGATCATTCTTGATTCTCCTGAAGGTAATTTGATGATTGCATATTTACCGTCTCTAGAAGTCAATTGAGCTGAAGAACCAGCACTTCTTGCTAAAATTGCACCTTGACCAGGCTTCATTTCAACACAAGAAATTACAGTACCTAAAGGAATGTTTTTCAACTTCATTGCGTTACCTACATTTGGTTCTACGCTTTCACCAGAAATTACTTTCTGATCAACTTTGATACCGTTTGGAGCGATGATATATCTCTTCTCTCCGTCAGCATACTCAAGTAATGCGATAAATGCAGTTCTGTTTGGATCGTATTCTACAGATTTTACAGTGGCTTCAACGTTTGCTTTGTTTCTTTTGAAGTCAATAATTCTGTATTTCTTTTTGTGTCCACCTCCGGTGTAACGCATGGTCATTTTACCTGTTTGGTTACGTCCACCTGACTTTTTAATACCAACTGTTAGAGATTTCTCTGGTTTGTTGGTAGTAATTTCCTCAAAATTGTTTACAATTCTGAATCTCTGTCCCGGGGTGATAGGTTTTAATTTTCTAACAGACATTACTATTATTTATAATTAATAATTAATTTACAGCAAAAATATCGATAACCTCACCTTCAGCAAGTTTGATTACCGCTTTTTTCAATTTGTTTGTCTTTCCTACTTGAAGACCTTTTTTAGTGTATTTTGAAGAAACCTTCGGAGCATAAATCATTGTGTTAACGTCTGCTACTTTTACACCGTAAGCTGCTTCAACAGCCTTTTTGATCTCGATCTTATTCGCCTTAGGGTTAACTAAGAAAGAATAAGTACCTCTTAAATCTGTAAGGTAGTTAGCCTTTTCTGAAATAACTGGTTTAATAATAACTGACATGACTTATTTCTTTAAATTTTCCTGGAATTTTTCAACTGCACCTTCGAAGAAAATAATCTCACCAGCGTTAACTAAATCGTAAGAACTGATCTCGTTGAAGTTCATTACTTTAGTTTTAGGTAAGTTTCTTGAAGATAAATACACATTCTTGTTAGCTTCAGGAAGAACGAATAAAGACTTCTTACCGTTAAGTTCCAATGCGTTTAATACATTGATGAAATCTTTAGTCTTAGGAGCGTCAAAGCTCACATCTTCTAAAACTTTAATGCTGTTGTCTCTCATTTTTTGAGATAAAACAGATTTTTTAGCTAATCTCTTAAGAGCTTTGTTCAATTTGAATCTGTAGTCTCTTGGTTTTGGTCCGAATACTCTACCTCCACCTCTGAAAGTTGGAGATTTAATATCACCATATCTAGCAGATCCTGATCCTTTTTGCTTCTTAAGCTTTTTAGTAGAAGCAGTAATTTCGCTTCTTTCTTTTGCTTTATGAGTCCCTTGTCTTTGTGCAGCAAGGTACTGTTTAACTTCTAAGTAAACCGCGTGCTGATTTGGCTCAATTCCGAATACTGTTTCGTCTAGAGTTACTTTTCTTCCGGTCTCTTTTCCTGATGTATTTAATACTACTAGTTCCATTTTCTGATAATTACATAAGAATTTTTAGCTCCCGGAACAGCACCTTTTACTACTAAAAGATTTTGTTCTTGATCAACTTTTAACACTTGAAGGTTTTGAACAGTTACCTGCTTACCTCCCATTCTTCCAGCCATTCTCATCCCTTTGAATACTCTTGAAGGGTCTGAACCAGCACCGATAGAACCTGGAGCTCTAAGTCTGTTGTGCTGACCATGAGTTGCCTGCATTACACCTCCAAATCCGTGTCTCTTAACAACACCCTGGAAGCCTTTACCTTTTGAAGTTCCTGTTACGTCAACAAATTCACCTTCAGCGAATAAATCAACTTTTACTTCTTCTCCTACTTTTACTTCATCAACGAATTCTCTGTAGAATTCTACTAATTTAGCTTTAGGAGCAGAACCAGCCTTTTTAAAATGGCCAGCTAACGCTTTACCAACGTTCTTCTCACTCTTGTCATCGAAACCTAATTGAACAGCTTTATAACCGTCTTTTTCTATGGTTCTGACCTGTAAAACCGAGCATGGACCAGCTTGAATAACTGTACAAGGAATGTTTTTTCCTTCTTCGTTAAACAAAGATGTCATACCGATTTTTTTACCAATAATACCTGACATTGTTTATATTATAATAAAATTTATCCTTTATTTATCCCCATTTTTCGGAAGTCTGAAGTAATTTCTACTTTTGATATAGGCATACTACGCTCCTAAAATGAGTGTGCAAATTTATGAATAATTTTATTACTGACAAATATTTTGAGTAAAATATTTTGATTTTTAATCAATTAGATATTTTTGGGAAAATTCAGAGCCAATTTTCCCGCGTTTTATTTTGATTTTAAAAATAATGTAAAAAGAGGGTTAATTTATGTCAGTACATTCACCCCAACTTCTTCCAGAATAACTTTATCTTCATCAGAAATCCCATTATCCGTAATCAGATAATCAATCTGGTCCAGAGATGCTATTTTCCCGAAACCTTTTTTATTCAGCTTGGATGAATCAGCAAGAATAACCACCTTGTCCGAACACTCAATCATCGCCTGATTCAGATGTGCCTCTGCTGCATTGGATGTACTGATCCCAAATTCCGGATCAATACCGTCAACTCCCAGAAAAAGTTTATTGCACGAAAACTGCTTAAGAATACCTTCCGAAATAGAGCCAACAATAGAAGTGGAACTTTTGCGAACCTCTCCTCCCAACTGAATGATGTTAATATTAGGATTATTACAAAGTTCAATAGCCACCCGCAGAGAAGATGTCAAAACAGTAAGCGGTCCAAAATTCACCAGCATTCTTGCAAGATAATGCATAGTAGTTCCTGAAGCCAGAATAATACAATCATTTTCCTGAATCAATGATAAAGCCGTTTTCGCAATCGCCTGTTTGGCTTCTACATTAATATTCTCCTTCTCACCTACATTTTTCTCATAAGCATACCTCACCTGCTTGCTTGCTCCTCCGTGATTTCTGAAAAGTAGCCCTAAACTTTCAAGATAGTTCAGATCCTTTCGAATCGTAACCGAAGAAACATTCAGTTTTTCGCACAGATCCTGAACCAGAACATGACCTTTTTCGTTAAGCTCTTTTAATATTTCATCCTGCCTTGGTATAAGCTTTTCCATTTTATTCGTTTCCTCAAAATTATCGTTTTTTTCTCAGATTTTAAAATTTCATTTATTTTCTTTTTGCTTTCATTTTTAATTTATATATTTGAAAACGAAACATAAACGAAACATTTATGAAACGAAACGAAGAACTCAATACATTAACCCAAGTAAAAGAATGGGACTTTATAGTCATAGGAGGAGGAGCCAGCGGTTTAGGTTCAGCATTAGATGCAGTGAGCAGAGGATTCAAAGCTTTACTACTTGAATCTCATGACTTTGCAAAAGCAACATCCAGCAGAAGCACCAAATTGGTGCATGGTGGAGTAAGATATCTTGCTCAGGGAGATGTCGGATTAGTAAAAGAAGCACTGAAAGAAAGAGGCTTATTAGCGAAAAACGCAGCACATATCGTAAAAAACCAGTCTTTCATTATTCCCAACTATACATGGTGGGGCGGTATCTATTATAAAATAGGATTATCCGTTTATGACTTTCTTGCAGGAAAACTAAGTTTGGGTAAAACGAAATACATCAGCAAATCAAAAACCATTGAAAAACTTCCTACTATTGAACAAAATCATTTAATGAGTGGTGTTGTTTATCAGGACGGGCAGTTCGATGATGCCAGATTAGCCATAAACCTAACTCAAACTATCATTGAAAAAGGAGGAAGTGCTATCAATTACATGAAAGTAATTGGCCTTTTGAAAAATGATGCCGGAAAAATTATCGGGGTTACAGCAGAAGATCAGTTTACCCAACAGCAGTATCAGATCCATGGAAACGTAGTAATCAATGCAACCGGGGTATTTACAAATGATATTCTTAACATGAACAACCCTAAGCATGGAAAATTTGTAGTTCCAAGCCAGGGAATTCACTTAGTGCTGGATAAATCATTTCTGAAAAGTGATGATGCCATCATGATTCCGAAAACATCGGATGGAAGAGTTCTGTTTGTTGTCCCATGGCACGACAGAGCATTGGTAGGAACTACGGACACTCTTTTAAAGGATGAAAGCTTTGAACCTCGTGCTTTGGAAGAAGAGATCAGCTTTGTTTTGAATACAGCAAGACAATACCTTGCCAAAAAGCCTACCCGAGAAGACGTAAAATCTGTTTTTGCAGGCTTACGTCCACTTGCAGCCCCTAAAGACGGGAGCAAAAACACAAAAGAGGTTTCCCGAAGCCACAAAGTCATCACTTCCGAAACAGGACTCGTTTCCATTATCGGAGGAAAATGGACTACTTATCGTAAAATGGCTGAAGACACCGTAAACGAAGCCATGAAAGTTCACAGGCTGGGTAATTCACCATCAAAAACAGAACATCTTTCAATTCATGGGAATATGAAACCTGAACAGGTGGACAGATCCAATCATTTATATGTTTACGGTTCTGACATCCCTGCAATAAAATCATTACAGAACAGCAATCCGCGATATGCACAGAAAATCCATCCGGACCATCCGTTTACCGTTGCAGAAGTGGTTTGGGCAGTGAGAAATGAGATGGCAGAAACTATTGAGGATGTTTTGGCAAGAAGAGTTCGTATGCTGTTCCTGGATGCAAGAGCCGCAATAGACAGCGCCCACAACATAGCACGGATCATTGCTGAGGAAAAAGGATATACTGAAGAATGGGCACAGAATCAGGAAAATGAGTTTATCGAGCTCGCGAGGGGATATTTACTGACTCCTTATTCACCTAAAGTTATCAACCTAAATTAACACTACATATATGAATGAAAAGTTAATTCTCGCTTTAGATCAGGGGACAACTTCCTCCAGAGCGATCTTATTCAATCACAGTGGAGAAATCAAGTATGTATCTCAGAAAGATTTCAGACAAATATTTCCTACTCCGGGCTGGGTAGAACATGATCCAAACGAAATATGGTCATCTCAGATTTCCGTAGCCGCAGAAATTATTGCAAAAGCAGGAATATCCGGACTTGAAGTTGCCGCCATCGGAATCACAAACCAGCGTGAAACAACCATTGTCTGGGACAAAGAAACCGGGGAACCGATTTATAATGCCATTGTATGGCAGGACCGAAGAACATCCAAATATTGTGATGAACTGAAAGAACAAGGTCATACCGAAACCATTAAAGAAAAAACAGGACTTGTACTTGATGCTTACTTTTCTGCAACCAAACTGAAATGGATCCTTGATAATGTAGAAG
The DNA here is from genome assembly GCF_011752975.1 of Chryseobacterium sp. Tr-659. Lineage (GTDB taxonomy): Bacteria > Bacteroidota > Bacteroidia > Flavobacteriales > Weeksellaceae > Chryseobacterium. The sequence goes on from NZ_VWWP01000003.1 coordinate 93,516, forward strand.
GAGCAAGAGAAAAAGCCGCTGCCGGAAAGCTATGTTTCGGTACGGTTGATACCTGGCTTGTATGGAAGCTTACCCGCGGGAAGATGTTTATCACCGACGTTTCCAATGCCAGCAGAACAATGTTGTTGAACATTCACACTTTAGAATGGGATAAAGATCTGCTGGAGTTATTCAACATTCCTGAAAACATCCTTCCGGAAGTAAAACAAAGCAGCGAAGTATACGGAGAGACTGCCACTACCCTGTTTTCTACAAAAATTCCGATCGCAGGGATTGCCGGAGACCAACAGGCCGCACTATTCGGACAGATGTGCATCACTCCCGGAATGGTAAAAAATACTTATGGAACAGGCTGTTTCTTATTAATGAATACAGGAAAAGAAGCTGTTTTATCTAAGAATAATCTCCTTACCACTGTGGCATGGAAGATCAACGGAGAAGTTAACTATGCATTGGAAGGAAGTGTATTTGTGGGAGGTGCGGCTATTCAATGGTTAAGAGACGGCTTAAAGCTGATTCATTCTTCAGAAGAGGTGAATGACCTTGCCTCTACCGTTGAAGATAATGGCGGAGTTTATTTTGTACCTGCACTTACCGGCTTAGGAGCGCCTTATTGGGATCAGTATGCTCGCGGAACTATTGTAGGTATCACCCGCGGAACTACAGACGGCCATATTGCAAGAGCAACACTGGAAGGAATTGCATTCCAGGTGTATGATATTGTAAAAGCAATGGAAGCTGACTCCGGAAGAGCAAGTCTTGAATTAAGAGTGGACGGAGGTGCTTCCGCAAGCGATCTTCTGATGCAGATACAATCTGATATTTTCGGATTTAAAATCACAAGACCTGAAACACTTGAAACTACAGCATTAGGAGCTGCTTATCTGGCAGGACTTGCCGTGGGATACTGGAAAAGTGTGGACGAAATACAGGCCCAATGGATCGTTGATAAAGATTTCCATCCTCAACTTGAAAAAGAAAAGGTTGAAAAAATGATCCATTCCTGGAAAAGAGCTGTTTCCCGTGCTCAAAATTGGATCGAAGATTAATCTCCTCACTTTAAAAATACATCTATGACTCCATTTATTGCAGAAGTAATCGGAACGATGCTTCTTATACTATTAGGCAACGGTGTGGTAGCCAATGTTGTCTTAAAAGATACCAAAGGAAATAATTCCGGATGGATTGTTATTACTACCGCATGGGCATTAGCCGTTTTTGTGGGAGTAACCGTTGCAGGGCCAATAAGTGGAGCCCATCTGAATCCTGCCGTAACTATTGGTCTTGCTGCTGCAGGAAAGTTTTCATGGGACCTGGTACCGTCTTATATTGCGGCTCAAATGATCGGGGGAATGTTAGGAGCTTTCCTGGTATGGCTTTTTCACAAAGATCACTTTGCGATTACGGAAGATGAGGGAGCGAAACTGGCCTGCTTCAGCACTACACCTGCTATCAGAAAGACTTCTTCAAATCTGATCAGTGAGATTATCGGAACTTTTGTGCTTGTATTTGTTATTTTTCATTTTTCAGATCCGAGCGTTTCCTTACAGACGGACCCTCATGCGAAGATTGGACTGGGCACAGTAGGAGCCATTCCTGTTACATTTCTGGTTTGGGTAATCGGGTTATCTCTTGGCGGAACTACAGGATATGCTATTAATCCTGCCAGAGATCTTGCTCCAAGAATCATGCACGCTATTCTTCCTGTAAAGGGGAGCAGTGACTGGAGCTATGCATGGATTCCGGTGATAGGCCCCATTACTGGAGCTGTGATTGCTGCCCTTTTATATATGGTTTTAAAATAAAAACAAAGAATACAGATGATGAAAGCATTAAAAGGGATTCTGCTGCTGATTTTAGGCACCGGAAGATTACTTTCACAGGAAAGCACAGAAACCAAGGAAGGAAGACTTGATTTTACAGCCAATATTCAGAACAACCATTTATGGAGAGGCCTTATTATTACAGATAAACCTGTTGTAATGGGAAATCTTTCCTACGCATTAGATGCTGAAAAAAAATGGAAAGTAGGAATCTGGGGAGCTTCGGCTTTGGCTGATGATAAAGACAATACACATTATAAGGAAATCAATTATTATATTCAGTATTCTAACGGACGTTTTTATATTGGGTTATGGGATCTTTATAATTCAAGAAACATTAATACTGCTGTAGCTGCAGATGATATTTTCAGTTATTCGCAGAGAAGAACCGCTCATATTATTGATTTAAGAACCAACTATACTTTCGGTCCGTCTTTTCCGATTAATATCGAAGCAGACATTATGCTTTACGGAGGTGCCAACGCGGGAGAAGTTATTCTGAATCAGGACGGAACATATAAAAAGAACAGGTATTCTACCTATATTCAGGCAAGTTACCCCGTCATCAGCGGACAGAAAGTGAATCTGGATGCTTTTGTAGGAGCCGGCTTTGCTCTTAATGATAAAACCTTTCTGTACGGGAACGGCAAAAACAGTTTTGACATTGTTAATGTAGGCGTAAAAGCAGGAAAAGTGATTAAGATCACAGAGCATTACAGCCTTCCCGTTTCTATGATGGCGATGTGGAATCCTTCTAATAAGTTCGCAAGGATACAACTTGCAGCAACAGTTTTTTAAATGGAACTTTAATTATATGATACAACAGCTGCTCCTTATGGAGTGGCTGTTGTTTCTTTGAAAACCACCCCGTCAAATCTTCGATTTACCTCCTCCAAAGGAAGGGAATAGGTAAATCAACAACAGCAAACTATTCATTTTAAGGTTGAGAACAAAGCCAATATAAAATCAGCAATCACCGGGATTTTACGGTTTCAGTATTGATCAAATATTTTTAATTTTGAAGAAAATAAGGAGCTTATTTTCTATGTTCTTCAGAAAAAAGATGTGACTCCAAGAGTATTTAATATCAATGAAAATTTTAAAAGCTTTATTCTTCCTTTTCTTTGTTATTTCCTGCGGCGGGAAAGAGGACCATCCTTACACTTTTTATTACTGGAAAACTCACCTGAAACTGGATACTGAAGAGAAAAAAGCATTAGATAAGGCACCGTCTCCTTTTTTGTATACACGTTTTTTTGATGTGGACAAAGCCAACGGAAAGTTTCAGCCGGTAGCCGTTATTACAAAAAACAAAAGTTTTCAGACTGACAAACTGATTGTCCCAACTGTCTTTATCACTAATCAGACCTTATTGGGTATTTCTTCGGAAGAGATTACATTTCTTGCAAAAAGCATTCATGATTTAATTCTGAAGAAAACCGAAGCATATCACCTTAAAACCAATAATGAAATTCAGATTGACTGTGACTGGACTGCGGGAACCCGAAATGATTATTTCAAATTCTTAAAGGAGCTGAAAAGAGTTTCCGGAAAAGATATAACCTGTACTCTAAGGCTTCATCAGGTGAAAGATAAAAAGCAAACCGGAATTCCACCAGTGGAAAAAGTATATCTGATGTGCTACTCTACTTCATCTCCGCTGGAAAATTCTGATAAAAATTCGATCCTTGATGTAACCATTTTAAAAAGTTATCTTTCTAAGCTTGAAGAGTATCCTATTAAAAAAATTGAAGTGGCATTACCTATTTATTCCTGGGGAATTGTTACCAATCACCTGGAAAAGCATAAGCTGATCAATGCTCTATCTGTAAAAGACCTTGAAAATCCCAACTTTAAAAAGATCTCAGACCATGAAATTGAAATCATGAAAGATGGTTTTTACTTCGGAAATTATCTGAACAAAGGCTTCAGAATAAAAGTAGAGGAAATATCTGAGGAACAGCTAGAGGATGTTATCCGATTCTTACAGAAAAAAATCCCAAATTTTAATATTATTTATTATCAATTAGATAGTAAATTTGTGTTAGATAGAAGATTGTAAGCCCTTTACAGATAGGCAGCCCCCTTAAACATTAAGATCACAGCTGCTTATTTGTTCAAATTTTGATTATAAACGACACTATAAAAAATTAAAAACACACCACACATCCTATGAAAAAGTATATTCTTTCACTTGCCGTTGCATCACTTTTCTACACGAAATCTGACGCTTGCGCCTGGTCGGATCCTGATTATGATTATTTCAATCTTTTCACCCAGAGCATCATAAAGGATAAGTCTTACCTTCCTTTTCTACACAGTTATTCTTCGAGGTTCTACGGTGGTTACAATCCCTCACTGATTCCTGACGATAATATCGAAACATGGAAAAAGTATTTCAACAATCAGCTTAGCTATGCAGATACAAGCAATCTCGTATACAAGATAGGCATCAATGACCTTAATGCTTTAAAGAAAGGCACTCCAACAAATCCACTGTTACAGAAGCTGGGAACAGGATTTTACCAAAAATACAAAGAAGGCATAGATTATCTGATTGAGGCTAAATACCTGGAGCCTTATATGAGTATTAATTATATTGAAAGCGAAAATTCATTTTATTACGACAGAGATGCTAACAGAGCGAATGCAACTTCTCTCAACTATGACAAAACCATCGCTGCTCTGGCATCTTTATATAATGCAGCCAGAAATCCCGAGATCAAACAACGTTACGGATATCAGCTGGTACGCTTCAACCATTATACAAGAAACTACGACTCTGCTGCACAGGCATTCAAAACCTATGTAGAACCTATTAAACTAAAAAGCACGGTTTACTTTATGGCCCTGGATCAGCTTGCCGGAGCACAAAGAGGACTGGAAAAGAATAGTGATGCCAACTGGAACTTCTTCCAGGTTTTTATGAATAGTAAAGACCGTAAGGAATCTGCTTTTATTTCTATGAAACTTTCGGATACGGCTTCTTTCAGCAATATTATGAAAAGAGCAGGTACGAATGAGGAAAAGAACATGGCATATTTCCTTTTAGGTTATGAAGATTTCAACAATCCTATTCCTATCATGGAAAAGATGTATGACATTAATCCTGATTCTGAAATTCTGAAGGTAATGGCCGCCAGAAGCATCAATGAGCTTGAAAGAAGCTACCTTCCTACTTATTATTATACCTCGGATGCTGCACAAAAGACTTCTGCTAAAGAAAATTCTGCGGAAAATACTTCAAAAGACGGTTCAGCAGACAAAACAAACTCTGAGGTAAAGGAAGAGAAGCTTTCTTTATGGCAAAAAATCGTAAGGTTTTTCAAAAATCTCTTTGGAGGTTCTAAATCTGACAAAACAGGAAATAATGCCAAGAATGACCAGAGCGATGATGAACTTTTCAACAACCCGGACAGAATTCCATTCTACAATAGAACGGCTTATTACTATGATGAAAAAACACAGGACTTCCTTGACAGCCTGGAGAAATTCACGGATAAAACGAAAGAAAAATCTAAGGATGAATACTGGCAGATTGCAGATGCTTATCTTAAATTTCTGAAAAAAGACTACAAAGAAAGTACAGAAATTCTCAATGAGATCAAAACTACCAATCCTGAATATCTGGAAGAGATCAAAAGAATGAAAGTGCTGAACGACATTGTTTCCCAGCCTAAAATTGATGCTGCCTATGAAGATCATCTGATGAAAGATTATGCTGAATATTTTGTAGAGAAAAAGGTTGAAAAAGATACGGTTAATACAGAAAGGTATGACTATTACGGAGATGCTCCCTCTACGGCGGATTTCCTTAAAGATGTTATCGCTAACCGCTATTTCCTTCAGGGCGAAGATGGAAAATCCTTCCTGATGAACAATAAACTTTCCGACCTTCAGTACAATCCTAACTCCAGTCTGGTAAAGAGCGTTGAGGACTTTTACAGAAAACCGAACAAAACTCAATTTGAGCAGCAGATCATTGCCAAGAACATGGACAGCGTTGGTAATATAGATGCATTCTTCAGTACCATCTATGGAGACAGAGCCATGAGGCTTGCTGATTTTGAAAAGGCTAAATCTTATTATGAAAAAGCTCAGAAGTTCGCCGGAATACCAAGAGTAAATTACGACTGGACCGAAAAAGAAGGAGAAAAAATTACGCCTAAACAATACACAAGTGAAGAATACGATGGGTTTGATAATATTTCCAGCCTTGTCTTCGGGCATAATGTGTGGGAAAGTTTCGGAAGCCAGGACTCTGAAAGCATGAAAGCTGAAAACTACTCAGATTTCCCTTTCATCAAAGATAATATGAATAAACTTCAATTGACCGATGTTTTAATTCAGCTTAAGAAAATAGGAAACGGAAACGATGAAAAAGCCGCAAGAGCTAATCAGCTTATAGGAAACCTGTTATACAATACTTCTATTTTAGGATATTACAGACAGTTGTTCGTTATGGATATTGATAACAGTAACGGTGGAAAATATGATTTCTGGAACACCGACAGAAAGAACCCTTACAAATATTATTATAAGAACTTCCTGGATACGTCTTATATTGAACCTGATAATTTTGACCTTACTATCAGTTATTATCAAAAAGCACTTAAGCTTTCCAACAATAAGGAAGAGAAAGCCAGAATTCTTTTCCAGATGGCAAGTGCCGAACAGGGAAAATATTACCAGTACGAAGCTAAAAATCAGTTGAAATATGATTATTCCGATCCGAAATGGTCTGAAAAAGAGGATGCCCACCAAAAAGAACTGAACAACCTCAGAAACCAGAAGTACAGAACATATTTCGCTCAGCTGAAAGCGCAGTATTCTGATACCGAAACCACTAAAAATCTGATGGGAAGCTGCAGCTATTTTAATTATTTTATGAGATAATAAAAACAAAAACCTCTGATCGCTCAGAGGTTTTTTATTTTAAATTTAAAGTTTATTTTTTAACGAACTTGGTTTTGATATTTTCTCCGTTATTACTGATTGTAATGAAGTAAACTCCTTTTACCAGATTAGTCACATCAATTTTACCTTCTCCCACGGTTCCGGTTGCAACCAACTGTCCCGGTGCATTATAAATTTCATATGCTGATCTTGAAGAAACATTGGTAATATTCAATACATTTTCAACCGGATTCGGATAGATTTGAACAGATTTTACGTTTCCTGCTTCAGATACAGCTAATGTTGCTACCGTAGCACTTTTCACGGCATAGAATACATTTCCTATGGCTGAAACTCTGATATAAATTGTTTTGCCCGCCAAAGATGCCGGGATGAAAACACTTGCAGATCCGCTATTAGGAACTGAAACAGCCAGATCAGTCCAGGTTGCTCCTGCATCTGCAGTACAATCAATTTTCACATTAGCTACGTTGTATGGAGAAGCTGTGGTTCCTGAAACTGTCCATGCGATGGTTGAGTTAGTATTTGGAGTAAGAGATGTTGTATTTACTGTAAATGCTGCTGCTGATCCCACTACAATGGTTTGTGTTGCATAAGCAGTCTGTGCTTGTCCGGCAGGTTTATTATCCCTTACAGTGGCTCTGAACTTAGTTGTTCTGGCAACTGTGCTTGCCGCTTCAAAATCTGTTGTATTTTTTACAGCGCCTCCAAGTACTGTAGCCAGTTTAGGGAAATATCTTGTTGGATTAGATGTTGCCGGCCACGATCTGAAAGTTGCTCCGGATGATGTATTTCCAAGATTGGTCTTAGTAACTCCATTTGTCAAAGTACTTGCATCTACTTCCTCCCAGCTGTATGTCAGAGGATCATTATCCGGATCAGTAGCTGAGGCAGTTAATACAAAAGCTGTAGATTTCGGAATGGTATAGGTAGTATTCATTGCGGCAACCACCGGAGGGTTATTGGTGATAGGAGTTTCCACATCCACTGTTACCGTCGCCATATTAGCCTGAACCTGATCGATACTTACACTATGAAAATAGGGATCAGAATGATCTTGAAGATCCGTTGTTGTTCCTGTAATCCCAGCATATCCCATAATTGTTGAACCTGACCCCGGCTCAACTTCAACCCCTGTATTTTCTTTGAAACTGTAAGTGTGGTTATCTCCCAACTGGTGTCCAATTTCGTGAGCTACATAATCGATATCAAAGTTATCTCCATTAGGGTTATTATCTGCAGGTGACGTGATACCGCTTCCCTTATAGTTATTAGGAGAAATATAAGCATAGTAAGTACCGGCAGCGTTCTGACAGTCACTTTGCGCTGCCGTATAAGATGTTGTTGAAACATCATTACTTCCTATACAGCCTATACAGCCTGCATTTCCTCCCCCTCCTGTTGCTCCGAACAAGTGACCGATATCAAAGCCGGCATCGCTGACTCCATAAGTTCCGCCATGCAAAGTATTCATCAGCTCATAATTCCATTTACACATGTATTCGGAAGTACTATAAGGATCTGTATTCGCATCAGCAAAAATAAGATTCGGAGCATTAATCATTGTAAGGTGTATATTAAACTCCTGTTCGAAAATGGCATCTACCTTAGAAAGTGTTGCATTAATCTGTGTAAGGGCATTGGCTACTCCCCCAAAATGACTGGTATATTCACCGGTAACGGATAATGCTAATCTTAATGTATGGAATGTTTTATTTCCTGATTTCTCTGCTTCACCGTTTTTCATTAACTGCTGTAATCTGGCTACAGATTCTTTATCTTCTTTGGTAGAACATTTAAATGCATGCCCATTTTTACTGCTTTTTCCATGTATGGAATAATAAGACTTATCTGCTGTAGCCGGCTCAATAAATTCATATTTTCCGTCATGAATAATCATAGACTGGAAATCATTCGGAGCGACACTAAAGCGGATGTATTTGGAAGGGTCATCAAGTCCTACTCCTACATATGATCCAAGCTGATATTGCTTAGCCAGAGCTTCATCCATTACAGGAAAGCTATTCACGGTAAATCTTTCGATTTTTCCTGCTAAAGTAGGAATGCTGATTGTAACCGGAGATCCTTCTCCTGCCTTTGAGGCTCTGAGAAGCTGGGTTCTCACCTGATCAATATCAAGCTTATAATAAACTGAGCGATCACTTGTTTTTATGATCTTCTTATCGGGGACACCTTTTGCCCATTGTGCAGTTACGCTTGCTGCTAAAAACAACAAGGGTAAACAGAATAGTTTTTTATTCATGAGATTATTTTTTACCCAACAAATATATACACTTATTGAATATCATTAAATAAAACACACGATTTAATTAAGAATCCATACAAATACAGTAAATAAATAAAAAATATCAAGACCACACAATCGAAGACCGGCAGGAACATTCTTCAAAATTACTCTACTTTTTCTGCTCTTGTTTTTGCAGCCATTCTTCGTGTTTTCTTTTGAAAAACTCATGCTTATAGTCCTGATTTCTCTGGGCAGCATCTATGGAGTGGGAAGTATGGATATCTGCATCTTTTTTAGCAAACTGCGCAAGATTTTCGTAATAACAATGAAGCTGATCCAGTTCTTTTTCTGTAAGATCTTCAATATCTACAATTCTGTTGCTTGCTTTTTCGTGAGCGGCAATAAGTTCGTTCAGCTTAATCTGTATAGCTTTTGAATCCTTATTCTGAGCCTTCTGAATCAGGAATACCATTAAGAAAGTAATGATTGTGGTTCCGGTATTGATAACAAGCTGCCATGTTTCTGAATAATCAAAAAAAGGTCCGGAAACAGCCCAGACAATTACAATAAGCATAGCCCCGATAAAGGCATTCGCACTTCCTGTAAATTTCACTGCCCAGTTAGAAAATTTTTCAAAAAAATTACGATTCTTATGTTCCATAGTCTAAGTTATTTGATATAATAAATGTATAAAATAAACGTGAACCAATCATTAGAATATGAAAAACTAAGGTATATAAACTGAAAGGCGCTGCATTTTTCTATTTCATTTTTCTGAATCTGTGCCACCAGATCAAAAATCCTGTCACCGGCAGAGAGCAGCCTATAAGAGAAACTATAAAATAGAGAACAATACTTGGCAGCCCCATAATTTCTCCGGTATGTAAAGGCTTAGCCAATGCAGTAAACTGTTTATTCAGAGGTTTGTCTGAAAATAACTCTTTGGTTTTGAAGACTCCGGTTTTATCAAATGTTACTTCGTCCGGGAGCATCATTCCGAGAAAGTTCTGCCTGTTGGTTTTAATCACCACATATCTCGGATTGTCTTTATTAGGAAGCTCTATACTCGTAACTGCCTTGTAAGGGAGCTTTTGATTGGCGAGTTTTAAAATCTCATCAATAGAAGCTGAAGCTGCATCTTTCAGATTTTCTTTCTCACTCTGTTTCTGAAGCATATCTTCCAGAAGCCCTTCAAAAGCATTATCCCCGTTATCTTTTTCTTTTGAAATATTACTTATTGAACTGCCCCCCAAGCTTACAATAAGAGCATTTTTCACCCAGGGATAAGTGACATACAATCCGGTAACAGCCATAAAGAAGAGCATTAGAAAGGTGTAAAAACCGAGTGTATTATGAAGGTCATAGTTTAATCTTTGAAATTTTGCTTTAAGCATAACTGTTAATCCCTGTTTCAAAAATTTTAGTTTTTTCGGAAGCCAAAGAATCAACCCTGAGATCAGCAGCATACAAAACATCAGTACTGCAGCTCCTACAACCTGACGGCCGGCATTTCCCATCATCAGATTTCTATGGAGATCCAGAACCACTTCAAAGAACCGGCTGGAACTCACATCAGGCTGCCCAAGAATTTCACCTGTATACTGATTATAGTAAGTACTTTTATCCAGTTGGTTTTCGCGATAACCTATCACATAGCTTCGTCCTTTATCCTCAGGAATCAGTAAAGAAGTAAGTTCTCTATTCTGTTTTAAAAACTCAGCCTGGATCTGGCCTGGTTTTTTCACTGCCGTGGAAACTGGTGTGATATACACTTTATTTCTGTTGTTAAAATCTGTAATCTGATTTTTGAATGCATACAGACAGCCGGTAAGACACATCATAAAGACAATTATACTTGATAAAAGTCCCAGCCAAAGATGGATGAGCCACATCAGATATTTTGTAACTGATTCATTTTTTCTTCTTTTTCTGTAAAGGCTTTTAAATAATAACTTCATCAGGTGATAACAGCAAAAACATTAAGACAGCTGTACCGTCTTAATGTTTTTAGATATTAAAATTGATATGAATAAAAAAAATGTGTTTATATGGATGAGTATAAAAACAAGAATAATGATTGGAATAGGTTCCTCTCTTTAATTCCGGTCTTCATTACTTTCTTCCTTTGAACTGAACATCTTTCACAATCTCTTCAAATTTCGTGTAATGTTCAGGACTAAGTGCTTTCTGAATGGCAGCTTTTCTCTGCGCATCAAATTTCTCCCAGTATTCTTTAGCTAAATCATTGTTTCCGTGATACACATCGTGAGCGTCATTGAAGGCTTTTTCAAAAGCATCATTGGCCGCATTTACCATTTTGAATTCTTCTTCGGAAAGTTGAGCTTCAGTTTTGATTCTTTCCAATAAAGCATTATCATATCTCGGTCTTTTTCTGGAATTTTCATCAACAAATTTGTTGAATCTTTCCATTTGTGGTGCATCAAGAACTTTCGCCATTTCAAGAGACTGCTGAGCTCTCAGTTCTTCATTTTTGATCCCCAATGCTACACGGTCCATATTTCCTCCCTGAGCTTTAGCCGCCTGGAAGTTTTGTTCCTGAAGATCCTGATATTTTTTGGTGATCTCGTCGAAACTTTTCACCTGATCAGGGGTAAGCTGAACTTCAGTTTTGAACTGGTTATAATCTATTCCTTTCTTCTTATCTCCGGCACATGAAGCGAAAACAGCTCCAATAGCGAATGCGAATAATAATGATTTTAAACTTTTCATACTTTAATGATTGTGTAATTAGAATTTATAATTTACCTGTACCGCAAAGTTTCTTGGCTGGATCTGATCGATATATCCTCCTCTGAAATAAGAATTGTATCCTACTGCATTAAAGATATTATTGAAGAATCCTCTTAACCCTAACCCATTTTTGAAAGTGTATCCCACCTGAGCTTCCACAGTAGTATAATCCGGCATATTGAATGGTCTTTCACCCGGCTGCGTTCCGTTTACATGCCCGTTATCAATGATGGCTTCATTTTTATAATCATCAACAGGTCTGGTTCCTACATAGTATATTCCAGCCCCAATATCGAACCCTGTCAAAACACCTGTATTAAATTTATAATTCAACCATGCATTTGCAGTATTCTTAGGGGTATTAATCGGCGCTGAACCACTTACAAATGAAGGGCTGTCCTGATATTGTGCATCAACATATGCCCATCCTGTCATCACCTGAAGGTTAGGTAGAATCTTACCGATTAATTCTACTTCCATTCCTTTTCTTCTCAGTTCTCCTGCTAAAGCATATTTTCCTATTCCCTGACCATTATTTCCAAGAACTTCATATGACAGGTTATCGGTATTGATATCAAAGAATGTAACATTGAATCTCAATCTTTCATTCAACCAGTCTGATTTGATTCCTGCCTCCCATTGTCTGGTTGTAGAAGCTCCTACCGTACCTCCGGCTAATAATTGATTATTAGCATTTCTTAAAGCAGTGGTACTTGTATAGGATCCAAAAATGTTCATGTTCTCAATTGGAGAGATCATAATTCCTAATGACGGGTTCCACGCGAAATCTTTTTCTTTATCTGAACCTATCAGTCTGCTGTAACGAATCCCTAAGTGAGCTTTGATGTATTTGTTGAAGGTAATAACATCCTGAGCCATTAACCCCATTGTAGGAGCAACTGCGTTAACAGGATTAGCGGTTGATAAGTTTATATTAATATTGGAAGGAAGAATATTGTTAATTTCATTCAGAACATTGATCTTATCAACATCCACTGCTTTGTAAGAAGTAGTTGTTACATTAGATTCTTTCCAGTCGAAACCTACCTGGAATGTATGTTTCATAAATCCGGTCATCACATCTGCTCCGATGAAGTCAAATTGAAAAACCTTATTTATATCTTCTCTGTCTGATCTTGTTAATGTTCTGTTACGTTCTTCTGTCGGGTTCTCTCTCTTTAGTGGAGCTAAAGCAGCTCCTACAATTTCAGACTGATAAGAAGAGCTCATAAAAGCTGCTCTTAATTTTAGTTTTTCAGTCAGCTTTCTTGTCGCCGTAGTTGAGAAATTGAATGTTTCTATTTTTGCATTATCCGTAGAGAATCCAAGGAATTTTCTTCCCGGCATTTTATAAATAGCTTCAACATCTCCTTTAGCAAGGTTGATGGTTCCTCTATCCGGTGTGGTATTATTATGCATATAATCCATTTCAACCACAATTTCCGTTTTATCATCCGGACGGATTGCGATGGATGGGTTTACGTAAATACGATCTGTATTTACAAATCTTCTGAAGCTATTGCTGCTCTGATAGGCCGCATTTAATCTTACGGCAACTTTCCCCTGAGAGTCTAATACTCTTTGAAAATCTACGGTCGGTCTATAAAAATCCCAGCTTCCGTATCTGAAACCTACGTTGGTTTGATTGATAAACTTGGGAACTTTAGTTACTACATTAATGACTCCTCCGGCAGAACCCAGCCCGTCTCCGATTCCCTGCGTTACAGCAGCAGAACCTTTAATTACCTGAATACTCTCTACTCCCTGCATATCGGTAAGCATAGCACCTGTACGGAAATCCGAATCCATCTGAACCCCGTTCTTTAATACAGGAACTCCTCTATATCCTCGGATTGACATACTTTCTCTGATACCACCATAACTTCCGAATTGAGTTACCCCTGGAACATTCTTTGCAACATCCGTCACAGTCAAACCTCCAAGATCTTCAATTACTTTATAAGAAATTACAGAAATACTTTGGATCTGATCTCTTGGTTTTAATGGCAATCTTGTAATGGCTTCTAAACCTTGCGGCTGTTTCTTTCTTTCACCAAACAGTTCTACTTCATCGATTTTTTTATGCTTAATCGAATCATTTGTCTTCTGCGCATTCGCCAGAACCCCACCCAATAATAGCAGAGAAAAGGATACTACTTTATTCATCTGATAATTTTTTGCAAATTTATTGTTTTTATTCATTCTAAATAAATAAAACAAAGTGACATATGTCACCCATCAAAGAACTATCAATATCACATTACCATTAATAACACATATATGATCATAATACATCAACATATACTCAGAATAAATAGCCAATTTTTCTTAAAACTTATTATATGACTATTAAAAACAAATCTTTAAAACAGGAGTAATGAAATACTTGTAATCAACGAATAGATCTATATTATTAATAAAATAATTCACAAAATAAGGATAAAAATAATAAATCACAAATCATAAATATTTCACAATATTTATTAATAAATCTGTATTTATACATAATTTTAATCAACCATAAAAACAAAATAATATGAAAACATCAATTTCAGATGAAGAATTCTATGCAGGATTGCAGGATCTTCCCAAGCCCAGGTATCCATTTCAAGATTTTATTCACAACAATTTCCAACAACAGCGGGAAGAGTATTATCAGTGGATTGACACAGAGTATGTAATACATAGTCGTGAAGCCCGCGAGAAACACAAGAAACATCATCTAACTGATATTGCTGCACGTGGATGTCCTTTTCTTAAAACAATTGAAGAACTGAGGCCATTGGCTAATTATGCGTCCAACGGAGCCATGATGGATGATTATTTCGACCGCTGCTCGCACGAGGAAATGTATGAAATTGCAAGTAATATAACAGATATATTAACGGGCGATAATCCCAATGAGCCAACTGAAAATGGTGTATATCATTTATTTTGGGTCCTGCGACAAGATGCTATTAAATGTAAGCTTCCAGAACATTTGTATAAGAGATTTGTAAACTCTATTCAATATGTGTTCATGGGCTATGCGGATGAGAAAGTATACTACAGAACAAATACAATTCCCCCTTTACCAGTATATTTAATTATCAGAGAAGCGACAAGCGGGGCACAACCTTTCTCAGATTACGTTGTCATGCAAAAAGATTATCGTAAGTTACCAGATGAGATTTTTGAACATCCTCACATAAGACGAATCTACACATTATGTTCTTTAATGATTGGCATTCATAATGACATCATTTCTTTACCTAAAGAACTTCACAGGGAAGAAGATACTATGAACCTTGTAAAAGTATTCCAAAAACAAAACAACAGTACTTTATATGAGGCTTATATGGCAGCTCTTGCACTGCATGATGAATATTTAGAAGAATTTCTGATCTTACAAAAGCATATTCCTCCTTTTAATCATTTTCAGAATCTTGTAGAAGAATATGTTCAGGATCTAGGTATTATGGTTTCAGGTGTATATGCCTGGCATACAAATGATACCACAAGATATGTAAATGGAGGCTATGTGGAAGGTGAATATACTAAGCCGGAATAACTAAAATACCTTTTTTGAAATTTGATTCTGAAAAACAAAAAAATCCCTTTTCTTACGAAAAGGGATTGTATAATTACTGCAAAGTATTGGATAATGATACTTTGGGCGCTTTAAAACAGTTGAATTTATATTTTATTTTTTAAAACCGGAATAGCGTATTGCTTTATCAAGTTCAATGGGATTATTGTATTTCCTTAATCTCTCCTGTTCTTCTTTTTCAAAGAGACGCAGCTCCTCGGGCTTGTAGATTGTTCTTCCGTCATCCAATGTCAATTTATTATTTTCATTAATCTCCAGTTGACCGCTTTGAATAAATTTCAACGGATTTTGGTAGTAATTCATCAGTAAAGATTGGTATTTGGAATAGGGTATTTCCGTTCCTCTTTCTCTGGCATTCTTAAAGATTTTCATAGAATAGGTTTCCTTGAAATTTTCAGATTTATTGAGGGTAAAATGATAATTTTTTTTATCATCATAGATTTCAATAATCATTCCCGGCAAGCCATGAAACTTATAGGGACCTTCCTGAAACGGAAACTCTTTTGAAAACCAGGCCACCCAATTTCTTCCGGCAAAACGGGTCGTTGCTTTTTGCAGCTGCAGGGAAGAAAATGTCTTGGTTTCATTTTCAATTTTCCATTTCATCTGTGGTTTATCCTTCAATTGATACACTTCAAAATATTGAATACTAAAAAGAGTATATTCATTGGTTTTAAGATTTTTACTTAAAAGATCGCTGGTCTTACCGGAAAATATTTTCCTTCCCGTGGCTGTTTCAATGGAATCACTTACAAAATAAGGTCTCTCAAAATAATAGGTTTCCGTCGGGTTAATGTCCAGGTAATAGTTCGCTTTACGGGTGTTTACAGAAGCGGAATCCGGTTTATACACCAGATCATAAATATAGCGGTGTGTTTGTGCACTTAAAGTGGAAACACAGAATATCAATAAAAAGACAGTTGTTTTCATAAGCATAGATTTGCACAAATTTATACAAAATATAGAACCATGTAATACCTATTTCTGTTTTTAACACATTATATTAAAACAAAAAATCCCTTTTCGTAAGAAAAGGGATTGTATAATCATTGCAAAGTATGCATTTATCACACTTTAATTTCTACGTCTACTCCTGAAGGAAGTTCTAATTTCATTAGAGCATCAACAGTTTTAGAAGAAGAAGAGTAGATATCCATCAGTCTCTTGTGAGCTGAAAGCTGGAACTGCTCTCTTGCTTTCTTGTTTACGTGCGGAGATCTCAACACAGTGAAGATTCTCTTATTCGTTGGCAATGGAATTGGTCCGTTTACAACAGCACCAGTAGCCTTTACCGTTTTTACGATTTTCTCAGCAGACTTGTCTACCAAGTTGTAATCGTAAGATTTTAGTTTTATTCTGATTCTTTGTGACATTTCTTTAATTTAAAAATTAACCTTTTGCTTTAGCTATGATTTCTTCAGCAACGTTTTGTGGAGTAGCTTGGTACTTCTCTAATTCCATAGAAGAAGTAGCTCTTCCTGATGAAAGTGTTCTTAGAGTAGTTACGTATCCAAACATTTCAGAAAGTGGAACAGAACCTTTAATTACAACAGCTCCATTTTTCTCTTCCTGACCACTGATTGTACCTCTTCTCTTGTTAAGGTCACCAATGATGTTACCCATATATTCTTCCGGAGTTACAACTTCCAGTTTCATAATAGGCTCCATAATTACTGGCTTAGCAGCACGTCCCGCTTCTTTAAATCCTAATTTAGCAGCCATTTCAAAGGAAAGAGCATCAGAATCCACCGCGTGGAAAGATCCATCTTTAAGAACAACTTTAATACCTTCAACTTCGAAACCAGCCAAAGGACCGTTTTTCATTGCAGCTTTAAAGCCTTTTTCAATTGCAGGAACGAATTCTCTAGGAACGTTACCACCTTTGATCTCATTGATGAATTCTAAACCAATTTTACCTTCATCTGCAGGTCCTAATTCAAATACAATATCAGCAAATTTACCTTTACCACCAGATTGTTTTTTGTAAACTTCTCTGTGTTGAGCAACTTTTGTTAAGTTTTCTTTGTATTCTACCTGAGGTTGTCCTTGGTTTACTTCAACTTTGAACTCTCTCTTCATACGGTCAACAATGATATCTAAGTGAAGCTCACCCATACCAGAGATGATCGTTTGTCCAGAAGCCTCGTCAGTTCTTACTGTAAACGTTGGATCTTCTTCAGCCAATTTAGCTAGAGCGTTACCCATTTTATCCTGGTCAGCTTTAGTTTTAGGCTCAACAGCGATACCAATTACCGGATCAGGGAAAACCATTGATTCAAGAATGATCGGGTTTTTCTCATCACACATTGTATCACCAGTTTTGATAGACTTGAATCCTACCGCTGCACCAATATCACCAGCTTCAATATATTCTACCGGGTTTTGCTTGTTAGCGTGCATCTGATAGATTCTAGAGATTCTTTCTTTATCACCTGAACGAGTGTTCAAGATATAAGAACCTGCATCAAGTCTTCCAGAGTAAGCTCTGAAGAATGCTAATCTTCCTACGAAAGGATCGGTAGCAATCTTAAATGCTAATGCAGAGAAAGGCTCGTCTACAGATGGTTTTCTTGTGATTTCAGCGTCTGTTCTTGGATCAGTACCTTTGATATCATCTTTATCCAATGGAGAAGGAAGGTATTTACATACTGCATCCAACATAAACTGTACTCCTTTATTCTTGAATGAAGAACCACAAGTCATTGGGATAATAGATAAATCGATAGTAGCAGCTCTCAATGCAGCATTGATTTCTTCTTCTGTAATTGAATCCGGATCTTCGAAGAATTTCTCCATCAAAGTTTCGTCATATTCAGAAACAGCTTCTACTAATTTCTCTCTATATTCAAGAACTTCATCTTTCATATCTTCAGGAATTGGCACTACTTCGAAAGTAGCTCCTTGTCCTGCTTCATCCCAGATGATCGCTCTGTTTTTAATTAAGTCAACAACACCTTTGAAATCTTCTTCAGCACCGATTGGTAAAACGATTGGAACTGCGTTAGATCCTAACATTTCTTTAACCTGGTTTACCACGTTAAGGAAGTCAGCACCTTGTCTGTCCATTTTGTTTACGAATCCCATTCTAGCAACTTTGTAGTTGTCAGCAAGTCTCCAGTTTGTTTCAGACTGAGGCTCTACTCCATCTACTGCAGAGAATAAGAATACCAATCCATCCAATACTCTTAAAGATCTGTTTACCTCTACTGTGAAGTCAACGTGTCCCGGTGTATCAATGATGTTGAAGTGGTAAGGCTTAGTATCAGCTAGAGGTTTTCCTTGATCTGTTGGAAAGTTCCAAGAACAAGTGGTCGCTGCAGAAGTAATAGTAATACCTCTTTCTGCTTCCTGCTCCATCCAGTCCATTGTAGAAGCACCATCGTGAACTTCTCCAATTTTGTGGTTTACCCCTGTGTAGAATAGAATCCTTTCTGTAGTGGTAGTCTTACCTGCATCAATGTGAGCAGCGATACCAATATTTCTTGTAAATTTAAGATCTCTTCCCATTTCAGATTAGAATTTGAAGTGTGAGAAAGCTTTGTTAGCTTCCGCCATTTTGTGAGTATCAGATTTCTTTTTGAAAGCAGCACCTTCTTCTCTTGAAGCAGCTACAACTTCGTTAGCTAATTTCAAAGCCATAGACTTATCATTTCTAGCTTTAGAATATTTGATTAACCATTTCATTGCCATAGAAATTTTTCTATCAGCTCTGATTGGCATAGGGATTTGGAAGTTAGCTCCACCTACTCTTCTAGAACGTACTTCTACGTGAGGCATTACATTTGTAAGTGCATCTTTCCAGATTTCAAGTGCAGTTTTTTCGTTATCT
The DNA here is from genome assembly GCF_011752975.1 of Chryseobacterium sp. Tr-659. Taxonomy (GTDB): domain Bacteria; phylum Bacteroidota; class Bacteroidia; order Flavobacteriales; family Weeksellaceae; genus Chryseobacterium. The sequence goes on from NZ_VWWP01000003.1 coordinate 112,673, forward strand.
CCTTTTTTAGTTTCTACGATATCTAATGCATCATAGAAAATTTTGAATGCAATTGACTTCTTACCGTCAAGCATTAAGTTGTTTACGAATCTCGTTACCAATTGATCATTAAATTTCGGATCTGGTAACAACGGTCTTTTTTTCGCTTTTGTCTTTCTCATTGCTTTTGTACCTTATTTAATGATTATTTTTTCTTTCCTTTTGCAGGAGCAGCAGCTGCTTGTCCTGGTTTAGGTCTCTTAGCTCCGTACTTAGATCTTCTCTGAGTTCTTCCATTTACACCAGCGGTGTCTAATGCACCTCTTACGATGTGGTAACGTACTCCCGGTAGGTCTTTCACCCTTCCGCCTCTAACCAATACTATCGAGTGCTCCTGTAGATTGTGTCCTTCGCCCGGGATATAGGCATTCACTTCTTTACCGTTAGAAAGTCTTACCCTTGCAACTTTTCTAAGTGCAGAGTTAGGTTTCTTAGGTGTAGTAGTATATACTCTCGTACATACTCCACGTCTTTGTGGACAAGAATCAAGGGCAGCCGATTTGCTCTTCTTGGCAAGCGTGGCTCTTCCTTTTCTTACTAATTGTTGAATAGTAGGCATTTAATTGCTTTTTATTTTAGGGTGCAAAAATAGGAATATTTTTTTAATCTGCAAATACTTATATAAAAATTAAAATCAAATACTTACATCCAAAATGGAAGACCTTTCCATATGACAATCGGACAAGCATAATATATAGGCCAAAAATGAACAAATACCACTCCCCTTCTTTGCTTAAAAAATGAGTATTAAATAATTATGAAATTTATAATATTTAAATAATTCGCTTCCAAAATACAATGCCAATAGTCTTATTCTATATATCCAAACTATATTTAAAAATTTTCTTATAGTTATCATCTATTAATAATCATGGGAGTTCGGCACAATATTTCGTAAATTTGAGATAGACAAAAATAAACTTCAGAAAAAATAAATATATACATATGAAAAACGCTAGTATTATCGGCCTTAAAGAAGCCGATTGTAAAAAGATTTCAGAAAAATTAAATGTACTTTTAGCTAACTATTCTGTATTTTATCAGAATACAAGAGGTTCTCATTGGAACATCAAAGGTGAGCAGTTTTTTACGCTTCATCCGAAATTTGAAGAGCTGTACAACAGCCTTGTATTAAAGATCGATGAGATTGCAGAAAGAATCCTTACATTAGGAGCTATTCCGGCACACAACTATTCCGATTATTTAAAAGTAGCCACCATTAAGGAAAGTAAAGAAGTAACAGATGGCACAAAAAGTGTTGAACAGATCCTAAGCTCATTCAAGGTAGTGATTGACCTGCAGAGAGAGCTGTTGGATATTACGGACCAGGCGGGGGATGAAGGTACCAACTCTCAAATGAGCGACTATATTACGGAACAGGAGAAAGAAGTGTGGATGTATAATTCTTATCTGGGAAAATAAGCTAACAAAAAGCATTGAAATATTTCAAAAAAATCGCCTTACATTTAGGCGATTTTATTTTTTATTTTTATATTTGCGTTAAAATTACACATATTATGAACGACGTAAGACTGAACTCTATCCTGGATAATGACTTTTACAAGATAACAATGCAGAATGCCGTGGTGAAACTATTCCCAAGTTCCATTGTAAAATATGAATTTATCAACAGAGGAAAACATCATTTCCCGGAAGGTTTTGATGCAGCGTTAAGGGAAGCGGTAAATAAAATGGCAGAACTGAAACTGACTAAGGATGAGAAAAAGTTTATGGCAAGAACATGTCCTTATATAGATTTACCTTATCTTGATTTCTTAGAAGGCTATCATTACGATCCGTCTGAGGTGAAGATTCACCAGGAAGGCGGCGACCTTTCCGTAACGGTTGAAGGGCTTTGGTACAGAACAATTCTTTGGGAAGTTCCTTTATTGGCACTCATCAGTGAGCTCCATTACGAAATGAACCATATGGAAAGAGACTCTAACGAAGTTGTTATGAGTAAAACCCTTGAAAAAGCAGATTCATTAGGAAGACTTGGTGTTACTTTTGCTGAATTCGGGACCAGAAGAAGACATTCTTATAAGGTACAAAATCTGGTAATGGAGGCTTTGACACAGAAAAAAGAGTCTACATTTATCGGAAGCTCCAACGTTCATTTTGCCATGAAGTACGGAGTAAAACCTATTGGAACCCATGCGCATGAATGGTTTATGTTCCATGCTGCCGAATATGGGTTTAAAATGGCCAACGAAATGGCTCTGGAACATTGGGTAGATGTATACAGAGGAGACCTCGGGGTTGCTTTATCTGATACGTATACTACTGATGTTTTCTTCCAGCAGTTCGACAAAAAATTTGCTAAACTGTTTGACGGCGTACGCCATGACAGCGGTGATGCGTTAGAATTTGCCGATAAAACCATTGCTCATTATCAGAATAACGGCATTAATCCGATGTTTAAATATATTATCTTCTCTGACGCTCTTAATCTTGAGAAGGTAGAAGAAATCACCAATTACTGCAGAGGAAAAATCGGTATTTCTTTCGGTATAGGAACCAACCTTACGAACGATGTAGGTTTAAAACCAATGAATATCGTTATGAAATTAATTGGGGTACAGGCACCAAACAAAGAATGGATTCCAACAGTAAAACTTTCAGACGAACATGGAAAATACACCGGTGATCCAAAGATGATTGAACTGGCCAAAGAATTTTTAAGAATCAAAGATTAATAACAAAAAACGAAAGTGATGAAAAAAACAGTAATGCTTTTCACCTTATCTCTTTTCGTAATTTCATGCACCATTTACACAAAAGGGCAAAACGGGAAACCGGGAGCTACAGCTCTAAAGAAAGCTGAATATAACCAGAAACTGGCAGATTCTCTTGGTGCGGATAAATATGGAATGAAACCTTACACAATGGTAATGCTCACAACAGGTTCTGCAAAAATTGATGACAAAACCAAAATGGGAGAACTGATGAAAGGACACATGACCAACATCGGCAAACTGGCAGATGAAGGAAAGATAATTGTAGCCGGACCATTTCTGGAAAAGAACAAAGAAAACTATCGTGGTATGTTTATTTTCAATACAAAATCAAAAGAAGAAGCCGAACAATGGGTAAAAACAGATCCGGCAGTTCAGGCAGGTGTTTTCAGTTACGAGATTTTCTCCTGGTATGGTTCTGCAGCTTTACCTTTGTATTTGAAGCACCACGAAGAGATCACAAAGGAAAACCCGTGATATTATCTTAAAAAGCACATTGAAAATCTTGATGAATTAAATTTAAATTCACAGTTTCGCAAAAAGACCGATTATGCAAAAAGAATCACTTTATTAAAAGACTAAGGGAGGAGAAAAAATATAACCTCCATTTTAACATTTATCACAAATTAATTCAATTATCATAGAATAATTTACTATTTTAGTTCAATATTTTCAAACCTAATTATTTAATTATAAAGGTTTTAGAAATAAGCCATTTACTAAACAAAAAAATTAAACCATGAAAAAGAATTTAACAAAACTTTCAAGAACTGAACTGAAAGATGTATTCGGAGGAACCCTATATCCTGCACAATGTCCGGGAGGATGCCACGGTGAAGCTATGATCAGATGCCCTGACGGCACTACCACTATGACTAATTATATATGTATGGGTAATAGATGTGAAGTGAATTCCTGGGTTTGCGGACCACTGGTACCTATCGGACCGATTGATATTGATCCGGGACTTTTAGTACCAGCACAGCCCTAAGCTATTAAATCAAATACAGTGAGTCTTTCCGGCTCACTTTTTTTAGGTTAAAAATTTAGAAATAAAATAGGCCGGGATCTTCCTCACGGATCCCGGCCTGGTAATGAACAAAATGAAGAAACTATAGGGTCTCTTTATATTTTTTACGATAGGCATAATAGAAAATAATCGGCAGCACCGTAAAAGACAGCAGCATACAGATAATCAATCCGCCAACGATCATAATAGCTAAAGGTTTTTGAATCTCAGAACCCATTCCGTTAGACATTGCAGCGGGAAGAAGTCCCATAGACCCCATGAGGGCAATCATTACCACGGGGCGGATCCTGCTCTTTACTCCTTCTGCAATAGATTCCCTGAGAGACATTCTGTTTTGCAGATTCTCCTTCATCACCCCAATCAGAACGATCCCGTCAATGGTTGCCACTCCGAAAAGAATAATAAATCCGATTCCCGCAGAAATTCCAAAAATAGTTCCGGTAAACCAAAGGGATAAAAACCCTCCGATAAATGCAAATGCCAATGTAATGGAAGAGATCAGTGTATCTTTTACGTTTCCGAAGTTGAAATACAATAACATCAGAATAAGAACTAAAGATATCGGAACTACCATTGCAAGCTGTTTTGCCGCTCTTTCTTTGCTTTCAAACTCTCCGGCCCAGGTCATTTTGTGGCTTTTCGGAAGCTTGACTTCTTTCTCTACTTTTGCTTTTGCCTCCTGGATAGTGCTTCCAAGATCACGTCCTTCGATATTAAATCCGACTCCGATATACCTGCTGTTTCCTTCGCGGTAAATAAATGATGGCCCGGTATGGTAATCAATGGTCGCAATTTCTTTCAGTGGAACTTTTTTATTATCCTGAGTAGGAATTAAAATATTCCCCATTTTTTCCGGTGTGTCACGATACTCTTTTTCAAATCTCAACATAACATCAAACATTCTTTCTTCTTCATAGAACTTGGTTGCTGCCTGTCCGCCAATCGTCATTTCAATTACAGCTTGTGCATCTGCGGTGGAAACTCCGTATTTTGCCATTTTGGAATCATGCAGCTGTATTCTTAATTCCGGAAGACCTATATTTTTGAAGACATTTACATCTGAGATTCCGGGAACTGTTCTGATAGAATTCGCTACTTGATTGGCATAATTTTCCAACTCAAATAGATTATTTCCAAAGATCTTTATTACCAGCGGTGCTTTCACTCCTGCCACATACTCTTCCACATTATCCTGTATCGGCTGGCTGAATCCGAAATTGATACCCGGATATTTTTCAAGGGAAGTCCTCATTTCTTCAAGAAGTTCTTCTTTGGATATTTTCTTCTTCCACTCATTTTCCGGTTTCAGCTGGATATTAAATTCAATATTAAAGAATCCCGTGGGATCGGTTCCGTCATTCGGGCGGCCTGTCTGAGTCATGACAAATTTCACTTCATCATATTTCATTAAAATCTCCTTCATTTCCTTGGTAAGCCTCACAGATTCGTCCAGATTGACACTATTAGGCAAGGTTGCTCTTACATAGATCGCTCCTTCATTCAGTTTAGGCAGAAATTCTGATCCGTAATCTGAGAATCTCCATCCGCAAATAGCCAGTAAAGTGATAAATCCGATAATAAATCCTTTTTTATAGCGGTTACTGAATTCGTATATTCTGTAAATATTTACTCTGAAAAATCTTGAGATAAAATTTTCTTTCTCCTCAATATTCTTTGTTAATAAAAGCTTACACATTGCCGGAACATAAGTAAGGCTTAATACCAGAGATCCCAATAAGGCATATCCTAATGTAAATGCTAATGGAGAGAACATTTTTCCTTCTACTTTCTGGAAGGAGAAAATAGGCATTAATGCAACGATAAGAATCAGTAAGGCAAAGAAAATATAGCTTGCCACACTTCCTGCACTTCTCTTAATGATTCCGAGTTTTGAAATCTTATTGAATCTCCGCAGTCCGATCTTTCTGGCTTTAAGTTCGAGGGCTACAAAGACATGCTCTACGATGACCAGTGTTCCTTCCAGAAGCAGCCCGAAATCCAGCGCTCCCATTGAAATCAAGTTTGCCGGCAGCCCTTGAATTTTCAACATAATTATAGCAAACAAGAAAGCCAAAGGAATTACTGATGCTACAATGAAGGTTGTCCTCCAGTTGTAAAGAAATATAAATACAATAATAGAGACCAAAATGACTCCTTCCACAAGATTCTTGGAAACGGTATGAACGGTTGTATTCACCAGCTCTGTACGATCAATGATTGGAACAATCTGAACATCTCCGGGAAGCTCACCTCCGTTTAGCTGTTCTATTCTGTCCTTCAGCCTTGCAATCACCTCACTTGGATTTTCACCACGAAGCATGATTACTATTCCTTCAACCACGTCATTTTCTTTGTTATATCCTACCTGCCCCAGCCTTGGTTTTGCGGAAACTTTTACTTCAGCAACGTGTTTTACCAGAATAGGGGTAGAACCTTTAACCTCAATCTGAATATTCTCAATATCCTCTTTCTTTTCCAAAAGACCGATCCCCCTCACTACATAAGCCTGATCTCCTTTTGCCACTACATCTCCTCCTACATTGATATTACTCTTCGAAACTGCTTCATACACATCCAGGGGGGAAAGGTCGTAATTGTGTAATTCTGTAGGATTAATTTTTATTTCATATGTTTTTTCTTCTCCACCAAAGCTTACAACATCGGCAACTCCGGGAACAGCCAACAACTCTCTTTCAACTACCCAATCCTGAATCGCGGTAACCTCTTTGATCGGGAGTTTACTTTTAATAATATAGCGGTAAATTTCACCGGTAGCTCCTGATGGAGGCTCAATACTATATTCCGCACCATTGGGGAGATTTACATTCCCCAGCTTATTAGAAGCATATTGCTGGGCATAAAAATCGTTGACATGATCATCGAAGATCACCGTTACTACAGAAAGTCCAAATAAAGAAATGGATCTTACCGATGTTTTATTCGGTATGGCATTCATTTCTTTGGAAATGGGTAATGTCACAAATTTTTCTATTTCTTCGGCACTCCTCCCCGGCCATTGGGTAATTACCCTTACCCGGGTGTTGGTAACATCCGGAAATGCTTCAATAGGAGTATGGATATAGGAATAGATTCCTCCTGCCAGCAAAAGAAAAGTTCCCAACAAAACAATGAGTGAGTTTTTTAATGAAAAGGAAACTATATTCTGTACAAATTTTCGCATTACTTTCTGGAATTGTTTAATTGGTTTTTCAGGTTTTCATAAATCAGCAATCCATTGGAAGCAATCACATTTTCACCTTGTCTTAAATTTCCTTCTACATAAATATACTGGCTGTTGGAAGCAATTTCCGTTACAGGCCTGATCTCCAGCTCACAGTCTTTTTTGTACACCACTACATAACTCTGATTATTATCAAAGATTAAAGCCTTGGGAGGAATCGCCAGCGCACTTTTGTTTTGTGAATTGACCGGAAGAACAACATCTGCAGACATTCCCGGTCTCAGCTTCATTCCATTGTTGTCCATAATGATCTTGGCTTTTAATACTCTTTCATTTTCATTGAAAACCTGCGAAATATTGTTAATCTTCCCTGAAAAGCTTTCATCCGGATAAGCCAGGGTTTTCACTACTACGGGCTGATCTACGTAAACATGTCTCATATTGGTAGCGTATACATTCGCCATCACCCATACTTTATCCAGATTAGAAATGGTAAAAAGCTGATCACCACCTGCTGTAACCGGCATTCCTTTAGAAATATTCTTTGCAATAACGTATCCGTCCGCAGGAGCCTTTATCTGAATAGTGTTTCCTCCCGCAGAATACAGCTGCATATTTTTATGTGTTTTGGAGATATTGGACTGTAAGATCGCAACTTCCGACCTGGCTTCCTGTAAGTCTTTTTGGGAAGCAATATCATCCTTGTACATTGCTTCCACAGAGGATAGCTTTCTTTTGGCCACCGCCAGCTGGGCTTGTAAAGTCTGAGTATCATCCTGCATTTCATTAACAGCTGTACTTTTTACACTTGCCAGTGTCTGTCCCTTTTTCACATAATCACCAAGAGAGAAGTAAGTATCAATCACTACTCCGTCTACAAGGCTTACGAAAGGAACCGTTTTATCCGAATTGCTTTCCACTTCTCCGGTAAGTGTAATACTTTCTTCTATAGGAAGCATTTCTGCTTTCACCAATCTGATATCTTTTTTAAGTTCTTTACTGATGCAATATCCTTTTTTAGCATCCTGATTCGGTTTTTCATCTTTACAGCCTGTAAGCACAACCAAAGCAGAAAGATAAATTGCTGCAATGTATCTGGTAGTATTCATTTTCATATTTATAGATCTTGTCCTACAACATACTGCAGGTTTTCGTAGTATTGATTAAGTTCTTTTTTTGTATCCAGTATGATCATTTTATTTCCGATGTAGGTATCGAGGAAGTCCATATATTCCAGCATACTGATATTTCTGAGTCTGAAATTTTTCTCGTGACTTACCAGTAATCCATCTAGAGTAGATTCGTAGGAATCATCGATTTCTTCTGAAACCTGCTGCGTCCTTATATAGTTTCTAAAGACAGAGATGATTTCGTTTTCGGATTTAAGCATATTCTTACGGGTTTCAATCTTACTTTTCTCAATTTCCAGTTTAGCTTCCTGGATATTTCCTTTATTACGGTCGAAAATGGGAAGATCCATCGAAACACCTAATCCTATAAAGTCTTTCATGATATTCCCTCCTCGGTCATATCCTATAGAGACAGCTACATCAGGAGTTTTCATTGCATTTTGTATTTCCAGATTCTTCGCGGCATGTTTTTCTTTATTTTTTGAGATCAGAATATCCGGACGGTTTTCTTTTGCCTTTTCCATCCATTGAGAAATTTCAAGTTCTGACAATTGTTTTTCCGGCATCATAAATGAATCCGATATAACAAGATAAGACTGGGAAGGAATCATCAGTAAGGCTTTCAGCTCCACTTGCTGATCTTCAATTTCCTGTTTTAATGAAACCAGTTTTTTCTTAAATTCAATCTCTTGTGCTTTTAAGCGGACGTATTCTGCTTTACTGATATTTCCCAGATTTAATTGATTGTTATAGGATTTCGTCAGTTTTTCAATAGAAGCAATCTGGCCTTGGTAAATCTTCTGCTGTTCCTGATTATACAGGATATCGGTCATCGTATTTCTTAAAGTCTTTTTAAGTTCACGGAGAACTTCCTGCAATTCATATTTCTCCCCCTCTACCTCTATTTTCTGCAGCTCAATATTTTTTCTTCTTTTACCTGCTGTTTGGATCACCTGTTCTATTTCTGCAGAGATCTGGGTATTTTTTCCCCAATTGCCGATGAGTGCGGGCTGTTCTTCGATATCATAAGTTCTCCAGAGATTAACTTCACTGATACTTAATTTAGGATTGGGCCAATATTTAGCCTGAACAGCACGGGCTTCCGCCTGGGAAATTTCCAGCTTCTGCGCAATGATATCCAGGTTTTTTGCCAAAAAGATAGTTTCAGCTTCCTTTCTGCTGATCTTCAAGGTATCTGAAATCTGCGCTGAAAAGAAACTGAAACAATGAATATAAAATAGTGTAAAAAATAGCTTCTTCAAGGTCTCTTATTTTAAGACCACAAAGCTATTTTTCTAATATTAGAGGGAATTTCAAGTGAAATTAAAATTCAATTAGTCCAACATTAGAGTTTGATTAGAATGTATTTCGTTTCTGAGGATTATACCTGAATACCTGCTTTTTGGCTAAAGCCAAAAGTTTTTTTGAATGTTTTAAACTCACGCTGATTTTGCAGATTACGCAGATTTCAAATATTATGGAATATCCTGAACAAAGCATCCGCTTAATCCCTTACATCTACGAGAAGAAAAAAATTCAGGAATGGGCAGGAAATACAAGAGTAACTATTGTTCCTTTATTGACAATAGAATCAATGTTCATTACCATATGATGATGATCGAAGATACTTTTCGAAAGAGATAACCCAATCCCGCTTCCTTTAATTGTATCTACATTTTTTCCTCTGTAAAAAGTTTCAGAAATTTTAATAAGATCATCTGAAGGAATGCCTCTTCCTTCATCTTTTACTTCAATCTGCAATTGATCATTTTTTTCTGACAGCGTAATTATTACAGGTTTATCACTGGAATATTTAATAGCATTTTCAACAATGTTGTATAGTGCCAAATACAAAAGGGTTTCATTTCCCGGAAACTCCAGCAAAGTTGGTTTTGTTACCTGAAGCTGAATTTTAATGGATGAATGGTTTTCTTTTGCTCTGGATTCTAATTTCTCATAAATTTTCCAGATCAGCTCATCCACTCTCATTTGCTTGTGGGAGTTTTCAAGTTTAGACATTCCGGACATCAGCAAAAGGTTGTTCAGAATATTTTCAATTTCATATACATTCTCCAGAGATTCTTTGGCTACCTCACGGTATTCATCTGGAGTTCTGTCTTTTTGTGCAAATACTTCAAGGTTTCCGGAGATAGCAGCTAAAGGTGTTTTAAATTCATGAGATACGTAATTGATAAAGTTCTGCTGCAATAATACATTTTCAGAAATTCTTCCAAGGAGTTTATTATAGGACTTTATCAGATCTTCAATTTCATCATTGGTATTAGTAGAAGTAATTGCGGTGGATATATTATTATAATCCACCTTATTAATTCGTTCCACCACATTGGAAATAGGTTTATAAACCACTTTTGAAAGATACCTGCTCAGAAAATAGATCGCCAGCAACCCAATAACCAGCACAGACAGCATAATAATCGCAAGTCTCCATATCTGGGACTTAAAGGAGTCATTCGGCGACTTTACAAAAACTACAAAATCCCCTTGATTATCCGGATAAAAAATACCGTAGTAAAACTGATTATCAGACATGAACTGAACACCTTTATTATTCCTGACCGTTTGCAAATGAAGGGGTTTAATATTCTTATCATTCAGATTTTGTCCGAAGGTAACTTCATTATTCTGATTGTAAACCGCTACCCTATTGTTTTGAATAAGATGATTGTATTCTTTTTTGATTTGTGCATGGCGGTCCTTCGGAAGCTCATCTTTTTCAAGATAATAAATTGCAGAAATAAGAGCCGTATTTCTTAGCTTTTCAAAGTAAAAAATCTTTGTACTATCATAATAGGCAAAAAATATCACCGCAGATGTAATGATAGAAACAATGCCGAATGAAAGGCTTGAAATAAGGGTAAACCTGTTTCTGAGAGTCATGTTCAGTCTTTAATTAGATATCCTGTTCCTTTTACGGTATGAATAATCTTCTGTTCGCTTTCATCAATTTTATTACGAACGTAAGAGATATACACATCTACTACATTGGTGGTATTATCAAAATCTATCCCCCAGACTTTATGTAAAATCTGGGTTCTGCTCAGCACCTTATTTTTATTTTCCATCAGGAAAGTAAAAAGTTTATATTCTGTAGGAGAAAATTCAATTTCTTTATCGTTCTGGGTTACCTTATGAAGATCTGTATCAATCTTAATATTTCCACAGTTCAAATACTGATCTTCTTTCTGATAACTCAGTTTATTCCGTCTGGTTAACGCTTTTATCCTTGAAATCAGTTCTTCGAAATGAAAAGGTTTGGACAGATAATCATCGGCTCCCATATCCAGCATTTTAATTTTATCATCCGGGCTGTTCAGAGCACTTAATACCAGAATCGGAGTATAGTTCCCTTTAAATCTTATGATCTGGGTAAGCTGCATCCCATCTAATCCGGGAAGCATGATATCCATTAAAATAATATCAAAATCATAGGTATGAAGAAATTCTCTTGCCTTTTCTCCCGAATCGGCAAGTGTCAGATGATAACCGGACTCGGAAAGACCTTTTATCAGGAAATTGCTAATTCTTTGATCATCCTCTACCAACAAAATATTCATATGCTTCTGAAATTTCCGATAAATATAGGTATTCTTCTTCAGAAAGGAAGATGGAAGGCGGAAGTAACAGAGACTAATAAGACAATTATCAATCATTTATCTTTTGAATGTATCAATAAGTTATAAGAAAACAGCTTATTATTATTTCTATGAGAGCAACTTCCAACATCTTGCTTCCAGCTTCCGCCCTTTTTTCATAATTTTGGAAGATGGAGATGATATATTTAATTATTGGATTTATTGCCGGTGGTTTACTGGGTGCAGTTATTTTATATTTTGCATTGAAATCATCAATGGTTTCAAGAAACTCTTATGATACACTAAATACTTCGGCTATTAAAACCCAATCTGATCTGGAAAACTCGAACATTAAAATTCAGGAACTTTCCCAGAATATCAGCAAAGAGAAAGAATTAAATATATTACAACAGGATCATCTTGACGACCTGAAAAATGAATTTTCTAAAATATCTGCCGAATATTCTTCCTTGAATATTCAATTCCAGGAATTAAAACAGATTAATCAGCGACAGACTTCTCAGATTGAAACCCAAATCATTGAGAAACAAAACATCTTTGCTAAAAATTCTGAATTGTCTGCAAAAAATGAAAGTCTTCAGAAATCTCTTGATACTCAGAAAGAAGAAATCGTAAAGATCCAGGAAGAATCCAAACTGCAATTTGAAAACCTTGCGAATAAAATTTTAGAGGAAAAAACAGAAAAATTCACCACTTTAAATCAAAATAACTTAAAAAATATCCTTGAGCCTTTTCAGGAAAAAATTACAGATTTAAAAAACAAGGTCAACGAAGCCTATGAAAAAGAAAATAAAGAACGTTTTTCCCTGGCTGAAAAAGTGAAAGAACTTGCTGAACTTAACCAACAAATCTCGGATGATGCTAAAAAGTTAACCCGCGCATTGAAGGGAGAAAGTAAAACCCAAGGGAATTGGGGTGAAATGATCCTTGAAAGCATCCTTGAAAAATCGGGATTGGTAAAAGGAAGAGAATATTTTCTGGAACATGAGTTACGCGATGAAGACAACAATGCCTTGTTCTCTGAATTTTCTGGTAAAAAAATGCGACCGGATGCTGTTGTTAAATATCCGGATGAGAGAAATGTTATCATTGATTCAAAAGTTTCCCTGACTGCTTTCACGGAATTAGTGGACGAAGCCGATGCTGACGTATACGCTATAAAACTAAGCCAGCATCTTGGATCTATTAAAAACCACATCACCCAACTAAGTCAGAAAGCCTATGATGACTATGGAAAATCACTGGACTTTGTGATGATGTTTATCCCTAGTGAACCGGCTTATATTGCCGCCATGCAGGCAGACCAGAACCTTTGGAATTACGCTTACGAAAGAAGAATTCTCTTGCTGAATCCAAGTAATCTGATTACTTCTCTTAAGCTGATTGCTGATCTCTGGAAACGTGAATATCAGAACAGAAACTCTATGGAAATTGCAGAACGCGGAGCCAAACTCTATGATAAATTTGTAGGATTTGTGGAAAATCTTGAAAAAGTAGGAAGAAATCTTGATCAGGCGAAAAATGTCTATAATGATGCTTATAAACAGCTTCATACAGGAAATGACAATCTTGTGATCCAGACTCAGAAACTGAAATCATTGGGAATTAAGAATAAAAAGGAACTTCCGCAAAGCCTTATGGACAACAGCAATCTGATTGAACCATCGGAAAACTAAATTTCATGTTTCCTTTTATATCATACCCATATCCAAAATCTGAGTCTTTCAAAGAGATTCTCATATCTTCCCTGGGCGCTGGAATTTCAGTATATCTGTTTCTTGTCATTTTTCAGCCGTTCGGAACGGAAAACTTTCACCATCCCTATAAGTTATTATTTCTTTTTCCTTATTCTATTATTTTTGGGATTGCTTTCCTCATTGCCAGCCTGCTTACTTTTCGGTTCAGTAATTGGAATATCGGGGCGGAACTGTTAAAATTAATTGTCATATTATTACTGGGATCTGTTTTCTCTTACTTCTATAATTCATTATTTTTAAGCCGTGTGGAGCTTAGTATCGAAAACTATTTCTATATGCTTCTCTATTCCTTTGCAATAGGCATTCCCGTTTCTGTCATTTATATTCTATCCCGGTATATTTATTTAAAAAACAGCCATGAGAGTATTGCGCGGAATATTTCACAACACCTTTTCGGAAGTATATCTGACAGGCCACATAGATCTTTCATCATTTCAGCTCATAATGCAGAATTGACTATAAATGAACAAGACTTTTTGTATGTGCAGTCTATGGAAAACTATTGCACATTTTATTTTTTAGAAAATGGCTCCATAAAAAAGCAGTTGATCAGAATAAGTTTATCCAATGTACTGGCACAGGTGGAAACAGATTCTGTTAAAAAATGCCACCGCTCATATATTGTTAATCTTGAAAAAGTAAAGAATCTTAAAGGAAATGCACAGGGATATAAACTTATCCTCTCTGAAATTAATTTTGAAGTCCCGGTTTCAAGAAGTTTCATTCCTTTAATTATTCCGCTCCTACAAAAACAAAGCAAATAAAATTTTGACATTCGTCACTATTCTTTGATGTTCATCACTTTAATTTTAATCAATTGATTTAAAGCTACATTTTTGCTCAAAAAAATAAAAACATGAGCAAAAACATTCGTTTCTTTTCAATCTTCATCTTAGGCTTTACAGCTTACTATTTCTTTGATTTTTTATGTTTTAAAAGCATCCAGACGTTCTCAAAAAATACAATTCACAGCAAAGCACTTGCTCATGTAATTGCTTATTCCGTAACATTAATCCCATTGGTCATCACCTTAAAGATTTTATTGCCACAGAAAAATATCTTTGACTTATTCTCTCTAAACAAGCCTCCGGTAAAAGGATTTTTATTGACACTTATAGGAACATTTCCTATGCTTGCCGGATACTTTATTCATTTCAATATCATTGAAAAAATAAACTTTGAATCTCTATTTATCAACACCATTTCGTCTGCATTTTTTGAAGAAATTATTTTCAGAGCATTTCTTATCGGGATATTATTTCGGTTTACCAGACTAGGATTTATATCTTCAGCCTTATTGGGATCATTATTGTTTGCTCAGGTACATTTATACCAAAGCCGGAATATAGTGGAGCTTATTGAAATATTCGTCATTACATTTCTGGGTTCGTTATTTTTCGCATGGGTTTATTTTGAGACAGAATTCAATCTTTGGTCTGCCATATTTCTCCATTTCTTTATGAATTTATATTGGGAGATCTTCAATGTATCGGAAAATGTTTCCGGAAACCTTTATGGAAACATTTATAAACTTTTATCCATTATTGTAGTTATAGGCCTTATCGTCTATTTTAAAAGAAAGAATAAATCCCCTTTTCTCATCACAAGGAGAAGTCTTTTTATAAAAACCAGGGAAGCTCAATCATAAATTTTGCATAATTTTGCGGTATGTTGATAGAAAGTTTTCAAAACGATAAAATAAAAAATGTCACTAAGCTCCTTACTGACAACAGATTCCGTAAAAAATCAAAAGTTTTTGTAGTGGAAGGGCAGCAGGAAAATGAAAGGGCAATACAGTATAATTTTGAACCGCAGGAATTTTTTATCTGTGAAGCGATCTTTAAAGGAACACTCCCAACGGGAAAAATTCATTATGTAAGCGAAAAAGTTTACGAGAAAATTGCATACAGAGGAAGTTCAGAAGGGATTATCGGAGTTTATACCGCAAAAGAGACTCCTCTTTCATCATTTGCTCCTAAATCAGATTCTACGGTGATTATTGTGGAAGGAGTTGAAAAGCCTGGAAATCTGGGAGCTATTCTGAGAAGCTGTGAAGCATTCGGAATAGATGCGTTGATTGTAGCAGATGGGAAAACAGATTTTTACAACCCTAATGTAATCAGGTCAAGCGTTGGATGTCTTTTCGGTATGGAAGTCTATCAGGCTGAAAACGCAGAAACATTAAAATTTCTTCAGGACAATGCATTCAATATCTATACAACGCTTATGGATGAAAGTGCAGAGGATCTTTATAAAAGAGATTTCAAGCTGCGCTCTGCTGTGTTATTTGGCACGGAACATTCCGGATTGAGTGATTTCTGGATCGGAAAAGGCAAAAACACATTAATTCCGATGGCCGGAAGTATTGATTCTCTGAATCTGAGTAATGCAGTAGCTATCACCTGCTATGAATCTTTAAGGCAGAAGAAAGGATAAACAATATTTAACTGCTCTTGGTCTTACTTTGTTATAAGAGATTGTTTCATCTCGGCTCGCAATGACTAAGCATAAAAAAACCGTCTCACTGAGTGAAACGGTTCTTTTATTGTTAAGCGTATGCTAGAATTATTTCTTAGCAGCGTCTTTTGCAGCATCTTTAGCAGCGTCAGCAGCACCTTTAGCAGCATCAGCAGCTCCTTTAGCAGCTTCTCCAGCTCCTTTAGCAGCATCTTTAGCAACTTCAGCACCAGCAGCAGTAGTAGCAGCAGCAGCATCTTTAGTAGCTTCTACAGCAGTAGTTGCAGCAGAATCAACAACTTTAGCAGCAGAATCAGAAACTACAGCAGCAGAATCAGCTACGTTAGCAGCAGCAGAATCAGTTGCTCCTTCAGTAGAAGTAGCTTCAGTTTTTTTACAAGCAACTAGAGAGATTGCAGCGATAGCAGCTACGAATAATGACTTTTTCATAATAAATTAAATTTAATTTTGTTAATATTGTTTTATAAAATTTTCTTCTGTTCTGTTATTTGAACAAGACAAAGGTAGAGCAGTTAGAAAATTTGTCTATGAAAAATAATTGTAATACCTTTGTAAAATAGTTTTACAAAAAAACATAGCTGATAATCAACAATTTAATTATTTTTTGAAAAATTGACGGATTTAGATCTATTACACTTTGAACAGCTAAAAAAGGATGTTCAGGGCCAATACTTAAAAGAATATACCCCTTCACAGGATGATATTTCCAAGTGGAAGGGTATAGATATAATATATTTTCAGGAAGACCTCCGCAAAAAAGCGAAGGGGAACATCAGTGAAAAGTCATTTTACACCTACTTCAAAACTTCGCCTGTCACCAAATTACCAAGAATAGATATGCTCAATTTATTGAGTATTTATGCAGGATACGACTCATGGTACGAGTTTAAAAAACAGCATCTTTTTGCCGGAGAATTGTTGCAGGAAAACGAGGAATTGGAAGAGGAAGAAATCAATGAACTGGAAAAAACAGTTTCTGCGGCTCTTGAGCTTCCAAAAGCAGAGATTCAACCCAAAAAAGCTGAAAACCAAGCCTCCAAAAACACTGATTTACAAAAATCAACAACTGAAAATCAACAAGTTAATCAAAATAAAAATAGTATAAGCGAACCGGAAATTCCCCAGGCTTTGCCTAAGAAAAATTTCTTAAAAAAGAACGCCTGGGCATTGGTTACTTCTGTACTGATCACTATAACGGGTCTTTTAGGATTTAAAGATGTACTTTTTTCGAAAACTTATAAATATTGTTTTATCGATAAAGACAGAGGGGTATCTGTGATCAACACTTTAGAGATCATGGTAGTGAAAGAAAATGAGTCTCCTTTGATGTATAAAATAAAGCCTGGGGAATGTTTCTATTATTCCACGAAAGATAAAATTCTAAAGATGCGGATCAGTGCTCCTTTTTATGAACCTCTGGAAGTAAACAGAAACCTGGAAAACGCCCCTGAAGAAGAAAAGATAGAACTGAAGCCGGATGATTATAAAATGGCAGTCTATTATTTCTCTATAAAAGACGTTAAAGGCGGTAATCCTGAGGAACAGGTTGCCCTCATCAAACAAAAAAGAAACCAGCTGGAAAATCTGATCAGCAGCAACGCTGTGATATATCAGGTTTATGACAATGACACTTATGGTATAGAAAGGCTGGACAAACAGAAATACATCACCCTGGTAACCACACCTACTACCTCACTGAAAAACCTGACCGTAATAGAAATGAAAAAGGATAACAATGGTAAAATTGTATCCATTAAATTTAAAATTGCCTCCACAGATGAAAAGAATAAATAATTTTTTAATCTTAACGATGCTTCTAGCTTTATTTGCTGCCTGTAATAATAAAAAAACTGAAGTAAGCGATCTGGATAAACTACGTAACAGCAACAACGAAAAAAGCTATCCTGCAGTACAGATGGACAGCATGCAGGCTATTAATTCCATAACCAAACAAAAAGTTCAGGAGCTTCTTGATCTGTCTACCTTATACCTTTCCGGAAACAGAAATACAGAAATAGACACTGTTATTTATTCACAGATGGAAAGCTACTTCCACAAGCCCGATACTTTAACATTCAAGAAACTTTTTAAAGAACTGGACAGTATGAAAGTGAAATCCGTAAAGGTGAACAATCTGAATGTCTATAAAGAATTTTATAAAAAAGACACACTGGATTATGCTAAATTCAATGTGGAGTACTTTGACAATAAGAATAAATCTTTGGGTGTTTTTGAGAAGAATGCACAATATATCCTATTGTCCACATCCAAACTTAAAAAAGAATTTAAGTTCTACTTTTTAGATTTTTATTCCCAGCCGCTTAAGAAAGACAGCACTTCTGTGGGAGTTACCAAATAGTCCAGAGGAATATCATTTTCCCAGACATCATCAACATATTCATCGGGGTTAAAATAGTTAACTCCGATTTTTTTTGCATCAGGAGATAAACGTTGAAAAAATCCGTCATAAAAACCTTTTCCATAGCCTACTCTGTTTCCTTTTGCATCACAGTAAAGCAAAGGAGTAATTACATAATGGAAATCCTTTTCACCAGAATCTTGACTAGAAACAGGTTCTGAAATCCCCCAGGTATTCATTGCAAACACGGTATTTTCAAAAATCTCAATATTAATAAGTTCATCACCTACAATTTTAGGCACATATACGCGAATATTATGTGCTAAAAAATATTGGATGAAGATTTGAGTATCAATCTCATTAAACTTCTCAATCGGGATAAATAGATGAACCTTCTGCCCTTCCTGAGGTTGAAAATAATCAAGAAAATGATCAAATATTTTCCCGGATAACAAGAAAGCCTCATCACGAGACAAGGCTTTTCTTTTTTGCATATATTTTTTTCTGAGTTCTGCTTTATACATCTGTGTTAAGCATTTTCAGAAGGTTCTACAATTTTATACAATTTATCTGAAAGACGAACTCTGAATGGAAGTTCAAAAGTGATCTGATCTCCTTTTTTAGCAGTTTCACAAGGACCTCCATTAGCATAAATTTCAGTCATTGTAACTTCCTGCTCTCCAGTAGTAGGACCTGAAATCAAAATTTTATCTCCTACTGAAAGTTCTTTATTTTCGATTAAAAACTGTGCAATCTTCGACTTTGAATAATAGTGTTCTGCTTTTCCGATTAATACTTTTTTAACAGATATTTTCTGACGGATATTTTTTGTTTCTGCTTTTCCTAAAGGCTGATCTGACAGGTCGCCGGATTTTTTGAATTTCAGTGCATCAGACTTTCCTTTTCTGAAGACTTTATTTCCAACCTGAAGGCCTTTTCTCAATTTTACCTGTTCATCCCAAGGTAAATGTATGGTATCAAAACATTCTGTGGAACAGCAGTTTTCCATTGCTGCTTTACATTCATCACATTGGATAAACAATAAATGGCACGCATCATTGGCACAATTCGTATGGTTATCACAAGGCTTACCGCATTGGTGGCATTGTGCAATAATATCGTCTGTAATCCTCTCTCCTAAGCGGTGATCAAATACAAAGTTTTTCCCGATAAATTTACTTGTAATGCCCTCTTCTTTGATCTGGCGGGTATATTCAATAATTCCTCCTTCTAATTGATAAACATTTTTAAAGCCCTGATGTTTGAAGTAAGCACTCGCCTTTTCACAACGAATACCTCCTGTACAATACATCAGAAGGTTTTTATCTTCTTTAAAATCCTGAAGCTGGCCGTTGATAATAGGTAAACTTTCTCTGAAGTTTTCCACATCCGGAGTAATAGCTCCTTCAAAATGCCCAACTTCACTTTCGTAGTGATTTCTGAAATCTACCACAATCGTATTCGGATCTTCAAGCATATTGTTGAATTCCTGAGCTCCTAAGTGGATTCCTTTATTGGTAACATCAAAGGTTTCGTCATTCAATCCGTCTGCTACAATTTTATTTCTGACTTTAATCGTCAGTTTTAAAAAGGAGTAATTGTCCTGATCTACCGCAACATTTAAGCGGATTCCTTTCATAAAGTCATAAACTTCAAGCGTATCACGAAAAGCCTCAAACTGATCTGCAGGAACACTCATCTGAGCATTAATTCCTTCATGGGCAACGTAAATACGGCCAAGCGCATCAAGGGCGTTCCAGGCTATAAATAATTCGTCGCGAAATTTTTTGGGATCTTCAATTTTGGCATACGCATAGAAAGACAAAGTAAGACGGTCTTTACCGGCTTCATCAATAAGTTGAGCTCTTTCTTCTGCGCTTAAGGTGTTATACAGTTGCATGCTATAAACGTTTTAAGTGAGAAAAATATTTCTGCAAAGATAGTATTTTTCAAATAAGTATATTTATAAAGGAAAATGATAAATCTTAGCAATAGGCATAATTAAAAAATGAAGAGGACATTTATACAGATTATCTGACATATTTTCTTTAAGTTTTTTTTAAGTTTTGTTAACTATGGCACGAACAATTATGACATAATACACAAATTGATATAATAGCCGTTAAATTTTAGTTAAAATTGAAACATAGCATACTAATTGCTTACTTATTTAACATTAAATTTGTTTACTCAAAAACATAAAAAAAGAAATTAATTAACAAACAAGAAAGATATACAATGAAGAGTACTTTAAAAAAACTATTACCATTTGCAGTAGTGGGAGTTATTTCCGGAGCTACTACCGTTGGAGCCCTACAATATTTCGGACACACCTCCAACAATGGAGATCAATCTTATTTCACAACATCAGCTCCTACAGCATCTTTTGCTGGTATGAACACTGGAGCAGTAGGCGATGATTTTGTAAAAGCGGCCAAAACAACCGTTCCGGCTGTAGTTACGATTAAAAATTACCAAAGCAGAACATCCAGCAGAGCTTCAGAGCAGGATCTGTTTGACTTTTTCTTCGGGGATCCTTTCGGGGGAAGAGGCCAGCAGAGACAAAAGCAGCAGGCCCCGGACAACATGCCGTCAGGAATGGGTTCAGGAGTTATCATCTCACCGGATGGTTATATCATCTCCAATAACCACGTAGTAGCGGGTGCCAATAAACTGGAGGTTGTATTAAGCAACAAAAAATCATATATCGCAACTTTGGTTGGAACAGATCCAAATACGGATATTTCCCTACTAAAGATTGAAGAAAAAGGACTTCCTTACTTAAATTTTGCTAACTCTGATAATATTGAAGTAGGACAATGGGTACTTGCAGTAGGAAATCCTCTGGGATTAAACTCTACAGTAACAGCGGGAATTGTTTCTGCTAAAGGAAGAGGTATCGGAATTTTAGGAAGTCAGGGAAAAGCAGCTAACCCTATTGAAAGTTTCATCCAGACGGATGCTGCGATCAATCCGGGGAACTCAGGGGGTGCCTTAGTAAATACGAACGGTGAACTTATCGGGATTAACTCCGCGATTCAGTCTACGACAGGATATTACCAAGGATACGGATTTGCGGTTCCTTCGAATCTTGCAAGAAAAATAATTGAAGACATCAAGAAATTTGGAATTGTACAGAGAGGATTCCTTGGAGTTCAATCATTAGATTTATCCAATGATCAATTGGTTCAGGCATACAATAAACAGAATAAAACAAATCTGAAAGTTGGTTCAGGGGTATATGTTACAGGATTTGGTGAAAGCAGCGGAGCTGAAGATGCAGGTCTGAAAAAAGGTGATATCATTACCAAAATTGACAGCTACGATATTACTGACTTTGCTGATCTGTCTATGTCTATCGGAAGCAAACGTCCTGGTGATAAAGTGCAGGTAACTTATTCAAGAAACGGTAAAGATGCCACTACCAGCGTAACGCTTAGAGATCAAAAGGGCGGTACTTCTACCAGAACAAAAGCGGACCTTAGTGTAACTGAAAAAATAGGTTCAGAGTTTGACACCCTTAATGAACGATTCAAAACGGAATACGGATTGAACAGTGGTGTAGTTGCTAAGAATGTTTCTGAAGGCGGTGAAATGGCCAAAATCGGAATCGTAGATAATTACATCATTATCGAAATAAACGGCAAACCTGTGAATTCGCAGAAAGATGTAGAAAAGATTCTGGATAAATATCAGGGAAATGTACAGGTGAAATTTGTGGATGACTACGGAAGAATCTATACAAAAGGATTCAAAATGCCTTAATTAAAAGAAACAATAGTTTATTCATATCAACAAAAAAGACGCTGCAGAAATCTGCAGCGTCTTTAGTTATAAGCACACTTGCTCAGGCTTTTTATATCCACTACAAAAGGTACACACTGAAGTTCTTTAAAAACCTTTGATTATCTCCAATATGTACTTCTTGAAACAGCAGCATTTAAACTAATTTATGGAGTGTACAACATTTAAGAATAAAGCTATTGTGACTTTTGTGGTTAAAGAATGGTAAGAACTGCAAAAAGTTTAAAACGAGCTTATAATGGATAAGGTCCAAAAATTGGGAACATACATTATTTTTTGTTGAATGAAACAAAGTATTTAAAAAAACGCAAACAAAGCTTATTTGAATGTTTTACTTTAGGGAGCAAAGAGGGATCACTTTCTCGCCGAAGAAAAGATTCTGCAAACAGTACTTTATTTACATCAATAAAAAGACGCTGCAGAAATCTGCAACGTCTTCAATTATGATCATTAAAAACTTATAATTCAGGTATATTAATACCATTCTTATTTTGAGATGACAGTTCATAGAGTCCAATGCCATTTCGGACTAAGTCCAAATATGGCAATTGAACTATAAAATTGGACTATGAACATTTTTATATTATTTTTCATTTAATACGACTTCTAATACTTTTATTCCAAAAGCATAAAAGCAATATAATTTTTAAGAATAAAAGAAGTAGAAAGGACTTCTACTTCTTTTATTTTAAATACAAAAAAAATAATTAGTTGACGACAATTTTAACTAAGTCAAATGACTGATTGCCTTCATTAATTTTAAAAATTATTGTCCCTGCTGCTGCCGGAGTTCCTGATACTTGGGCATTTATCGTTCCGGAAGCATCCAGTATACCTGCAGGATAAGCTATTGTTACTCCATTCTGTGTTGAATTACCCGCAGGATATGTGGTTCCTTTCCCTCCTGTATATGCAATTGATACATTCTGATTAATGGCAGTTCCGGCCGGAGAGGATATTGTAGGGCTAGAAATAATCAAGGGGACTTCCCAAAAACTCCATTCCACTCCGTTATAAACAGCCAGCATCTTTTTAGATTCATCATAAATAACAGATCCTGATGTAGGCTCAACAATATTTTGAGGAGTATTAGCTCTTGGAAGTACCAAACCCATATTTGAGCTCTCTAAGACCAAGACTCCCGGAGCCTGAGTAGAAGTATTTCCTATAATCACTCCTCTGGATTCTATACCAGTAAAAGATACTGTAGGAACATTTCTTATCCCTGTGTTCTTTGTTAATTCTTCCCATCCGGTATCCTTTTTATATATTACTTTATTAACAGAAGAATCAAATATCACAGTCCCTTCTACGGCATCAGCCGGTTGAGATCCGATATTGGGAACGACAAGAGGGGCCGCTTCATTACTAAGATCTAACACCCCGCCCGCAGTAAGAAATTGAGCACTATTCCCAATGACTACCTGAGCGTAATTGCTGTTGCAAAAGATCAAAGCAAATATTGGACATATAAAATATTTTTTCATAATGTTTTTGTTTTTATTATCTGTTATCAATACAGGTTTGAACTATACATCCCCAGGAAGAGCCATCATAAAGAGAAAGACATTTATTAGCCGTATCATAGATTAATGTTCCTTTTACAGGAGAAATTACATTAGTAGTAATAGTTCTCGGCAAAACCAAGCCTTTACTATTTGACTCAAGATAAAATGATCCGATAACGCTATTCAACCTCTCATCTATTCCACTGACATTTAATGTAGAAACAGCAAATTTTTTAATTGTAAGAGGTGGACCGGTAGTAGCTCCTGGCTTTGTACATATAGTCCCTGTGCTTGGTGGATCTATATAGTTAATAAGGTCTGTTTTCACTCCCGCTACGTCACAGTTTCCGTTATCTGAAAACGGATTGTCCGGATGACCTTCTGGTAAGCTTGGTGTGGACGGACGAGCAGCCGGATCGGAATAGATCCCATAATCAACATAAAGAACATTGGGTGAATTGGAGACTAGTCTCTGGCTCGCATTTAAAGGACCAAAAGGGGTATTTATTCTTACTATCCAAGACTTTCCGGTGGGAGAGCCAACATAGTTTATCCAGTAATTAGAAAACATATTAACAGGCCCATTAATACAAAAACTTACCACAGCACTCTCTCTTATATCTCCAAGAAAAAATGAATTTAAATTTGTGGGCCCGGTAATACTTACATTCAGAACTCCTCCACGCCCTGTAGTGAGCCTGTTAAGATTTACAGAAGTAGTAAACATCGCAGTCGATGAACGTAAAATTCCGCCGTTGCATACTTCTACACTTCCAGCAGGAAATGTATTGGTATCAAAACTATAATCTGCCGTTCCGGTGATCCATAATTTAAATCCTGCGGGAACATTCGGAAGAAAGCCTGTTCCTGAATTGATATAGTAATTTCCACCGGGGTTCTGCGTCAGATCAAAAGTCCCTGTATAAGGAGCAGAGCCCGGAGGGTAACATTGAGAATACATAATGCCAAATGATAACAGCATCATAATTCTAATCAGATAATAAATTTTCTTTGTCATTGTATGTTGTATTTAAATCTTTTTTCTCATTCAAATGTTTTGGAACGTATTTTATCTTTTGATCCTATTAAAAAATGGGCCTAGTCATTTTGGGTTTGGATAGATTATAAATCTCATCTCATCATTTGTTTGATATAACATAGTTTGACTAGGCCACGTTGAGGGAATTTGTATTTTCGTGAATAACATTACAATTTTAACTAAGAATTCGGCAAAAACATTAATTTCTTGCGTTAATTACCGTTATGCAGCTTGTTTATTTTCATTAATAAATAAGAAAAACTACAAATACATTAATTTGATTTAAAATTTTCTTAATTATTGATTGTTTTCGTATTGAAAATGCCAATTAATTACAGTACAATTAAAAACAAACTCAGTTCTGCACTTCAGATACATTCAATTTATTTTTGATTTTTGTTTTATAGGCTCTGATGGTTCCCGGAGATGTATTTTCAATCGCAGAAATCTCATGGCAGACATGTCCATTCTGAAATAGCAGCATAATCCGATATCTGTTTCCGTTAAATTTTCACATCTTTTTGTGAGGTTTCCTACAAACTGTAAATAAGATTATTATTTAATACGGTAGTTATTCTTTTTTGTATTATTCTTTACGTTCTTCCAATTGATATAATGATTAGCCCGTTAATCTTTGGGAGATTTTTTCTAAGTTATCCATATTGTTTTTATAGGAATAACATTTCTGAAAAGAGCCGCCTTGAGCCTTGTTATGGAAACTCCATAAAAAACCCGAAGAAACAAAAACGTTCTCCGGATTCAATATTGTTTAATATATTGCCAACCTATTTTAGGACGACTCACTTTTTAATCACCATCATATAGGCTATTGGTTTTCATCAATAGGCATTAATTATTTTCACCTATCCTATAATTTTATTAAATATTGATTGTTTCATGTTGAGAATGTCAATTACAATTCAATTAAAAACGAACTTAGATTCTGTGTTTTAGGTACATTCAGTTTATTTTTGATTTTCGTTTTATGGACCCTGATTGTTCCCGGAGATGTATTTTCAATCGCAGAAATTTCTTTGGCAGACAAATCCATTCTGAAATAGCTGCATAATCTGAGCTCTGTTTTCGTTAAGTTTTCACATCTTTTAGTCAGGTTCTCTATAAACTGTTTATTTTCAACGCTGCTTTCATGAATCAGATTAACACTTTTCTTATCAATATTCATCAAACTATTTATTTTTAAAGTCATTTCTCGAACGATTGATTCAGAATCATTCTCATTTTTAATTCTCTTCAGATTATCCATGATAATTTCCTCTACTTGTTGTTTTAAACTAATATTCTGATAAAGAAGACTTATTTTTTGTTCCTGAAAAGAAATACTGTTCTTCAGCAATTTTTTTTGACATTCTATGTCCTTCATTTTTCTTTTACTATTTAAAAACATTCTGAGTATAATACCCGCAGATAAGATGACTGTCAATATGATCAATGCCTCTACAGTCTGATATTTTTTTCTGCTGGAAGCAATATCATCCGAACGTTTTTTGACAAGACCGTGGATAAGATTATTATTTAATGCAGTAGTGATTATTTTTGTATTCTTCATACTCTCCAAATTGAGTTTATGATTGAGCTCAATCAATCTTTGAGAGATTTTTTTTAAGTTACCTACATCGTTTTTATAGGAATAATATTTCTGAAAAATCCCATTAAGAGCAATTTCATCTGTTGTATTTTTAGGCGGAATTCTAAGTTCTTTCAACAAATTAATGATCGCTATAATTTTGAACTGCTGCTGGCTTTCATAATAGAGATTAATTAATTTTTCAGCACACGCTATAGCTCCCTTATAGTTTAATGTATTTCTATAATAATTAAAAACCTGTCTTAGCTCATCTTCTGCCATTTTATAATTCCTGTTTTCATAGAGGTATGTTCCCAAGTACCCTCTCATTAAGTATAAAAAATTGATCTCAGTTCCTGATAAATTACTTTTCTTTTTCAGGACTTCAATTCCTTTTCCTACTTCTTCAATCGCTCTTTTATTATTTCTGATTTTATTATACACAAGTCCGAAATTATTATACATAGAGGCTACATATAAAAAATCATCCTTAGGAAATTTTCTCAAAGCCAGCTGAAAATAGAATTGTGCTTTAGAATATTTCTGATCATTAAAGTATAACCTCCCTTTCATGTGATACAGATGAGCAATAAAATATTCTTTCGGATCTTTTTTATTAAACCGTATTGCATCATCAATAAACTTCATAGCAAGATCAGGCGATGTATTCTCAAACTGAAAAGCCAGTAATGCATAACAGGCCATTGAGATAAAACTATGCTTGTCATTATTAAGCCATAACAATTGAAATACAAGCGGAATCTGAACAAAAGATTTCTCAGAGCTGTCTCCTTCATGATATAAAAAGAGCTGAGCATATTTGCTTCCTATAAGATATTTTTCGTTATTATATTTTTTGAACTTCTCTAGTTCTCTTTCCTGAATTTTTGAGATTGGGCCTCTTTCATACCTGACCGGGATAATCTCTTTGGTAATTTCGTAAAAATAAGCGTTGGAATTTTCTTCTTTACATGATAGAAAAAAGAAAATAAATAATAAATAGAATGCTTTTAACATATAATATAATTAGTGGTTATAAGTCTTTTTTAAGAATTAAAATTCAAAAGACATGAAAAGATCACATCATGAACATCGTAAAACAAAATAAATCACTAGTTGATGAATTCAATGATACAAAATAACCTTAAAGTCAGACTTAAGAAAAGAAAGTAAGTGATACCGGCACTTATAATACCACACATACTTTACTGGAAATCATTTCTTTCACAATTATTTACAGAAAAAGATCAGTTCCTCTACTATGGTAGTTTCTTAAAGTGAGAGAAGGAACCATAGAAAGAACATTTTCAATAATAGAAAAACTCAAATGCATTTACGTAGGTGACTTTGTAAGACATAAAAATTTTCTATCAGGTAACTTTACACTATCCGGAGCTGTACATACATTCAGTCATAGATAACAGATAAAAGAAACCTTAAAAACAGCTGAAACAGCTGCTCTTATAAATTTTGCGGTACAAAAATGATATATAAAAAAATTATTGAAGTTTCCTTACCAGAACATCTGGCTGCTCACCTTTAGGCACAATGAAGATCGCTTCATCGTTAACAGACTCCTGAGAATCCAGATAATAGCCTGCGGTTACAGTCATATAACTCTGTACATACTTTCGGTCGCTATTATACTCCCAGTATGCTACCCTTATACGATGCGGCTTCAGTCCCACTGAAATTCTTTTGGAAGTAAGTCTCGCCCCCGTAGCATTAACACAGCTTAATTCAAAAAGTCCTACTTTATCAGAAGTATCGTCTAAAGATCCTAACAAATCTGAAGTTGAAGAAAGCCTTATATTAAAGGATTTCCCAGTATTGTTTTTAACATTTACTGCAACCTTATACCTGTCGTACTCTACTTTTCTGACATTAACTGTTTCCTTGTTGATAACGTAAAAAGAAACAGCAAAACCATCCGTATTCAGAGTTTCATTTTCTCTTATCTTTTGGGAATAACAATTCATTGTCATTCCTAAAAGAACAATAACCATTTTTTTCATCTAAAATTGTGTTTTAATTAAATCAAAAAGCGATTTAATAGTGACAAAATTAACATATAGACCATGATGATGAAAATTCCACAGCGTTAATAATTGTTATAAAAAAGAATAGCTAACACTTATTAACGCCTGATGTAGAAGGCATTTGAGTATTTTACAAAAAAAAATCATAGCAGAAAGACCTGCTATGATTAATATATAGTGTGTATTTATATAATTGGAGATTAATCTCTTTTCATTTTATCAGCAATTCTCTTTTTCTTGTTGCGTTCATAAATAACTTCTACAATCTTACCTCCAATCCAGGAAAACGGAAAAAAAGTAAGGAAGATCGATATTTTATAAAATGTAGGATGATACGGAAATATGATCACATCCAGCATCGCAATGAAAAGCATGATAAAGCCGATTAAAATAGCATAAGCTACTTTAGCATATTTAACGATGATTGCCGTTGCAACACCTCCAATGGTAGTCCCCAATCCGGAAATAAACAGGAGAAAGCCGAAAAATGCCTTATCATCTTTCATACTGAAAAGAAACCTCTGCCAATGCTCAAACGGAGCAAAAGCTTCAAAAGTAACCCATTGCGGGAAAGCCCTTATACCAAGGGTAATAATAAGCCCCGCAATACCAAGGCCTATCAACACCGCAATTGTATTTCTTATAAAGTTCATTAATCCTGATGTGCAATCATAGAAATTTCGATATCCACATTTTTAGGCAGGCAGGAAACCTGTACAGTCTCACGTGCCGGATAACTATCTGCATCTAAGTAAGATGCATAGATATCATTCATTACGGCAAAATCATCCATACTTTTAAGGAAGATCGTAGCTTTTACAACATTTTTAAAAGTCATTCCGGCTTCTGTAAGAATAGCTTCAAGGTTTTTCATTACCTGATGGGTTTCTTTTTCGATTCCTTCTACTAATTTACCTGTTGCAGGATCTACAGGAATCTGCCCGGAAATATATAAAACTCCGTTAGCCAGATTTGCTTGTGAATAAGGTCCGATAGCTGCCGGTGCATTAACTGTATTGATTATTTGTTTCATATGTGGATATTTATTTTTTTTCTAAACCATATGTCATCACTATATGTTGAATTCGTTGGTTGGAAAATTTCACCAACAGTGATTTCATTAGAATTTATTCTGGTTGCAAATATAAAATTTATATTATCAATTGCCAATCGGATATTAGAAAGGAGCATTTGGCTGTGTAAAACTTCTGTCTTTATACTTCAATGCATCGCTTAAGATATTGGCTTTGATACCGATAAAGAAGTCATATACTTTATACTGTCCGAAAGGAACCCAGTTGAAATTGATCGTAAAACTTCGCTGATCTCTGGAGAAACCAATTCTTGTGTAAGCCAATTCTTTGGTCACCATATCATAATGTGTACTTCCGTTGATATTCCAGTAAGGAGTAAGCTTAATGCTACCATCTAATCCTATGGATGCTATTTTATTTGCAAATCTGCTCAGTCCTTTTGAATAGGCATAGTTGGCACTTACGTTTAATGTCCATGTCTGGTCAAAATGAGCGTAATGATCATCATCAAAATAATAATTTTCATTCCTTACCTCTCCTTTCATGGAATACTTCTTAGCATAATCCGTTTTTTCTCCAAAGATCTCGCTGCTTAGAGGATAAGATAACTGAACATTGAATCCCTGTACACTGAAGTGGCCGAACTGTTCTGTTCTTATTCCCGTATCCTGGCCCGGAGTAAAGGCAATTTTATAAGGTTCAAGCGTAAGACTTGTATTTACAGTAAGCTTATTATTGAAGAAAGAAGACTGTCCGTTGATTGAGAAAACAGACCATGGGTGATCTTTAGCGGCAAAGTTATAGCTTCCCGCAAGGTTTAAAGATTCGAAGATCTTAACTTTTTTCACCCCTGTAGAATCGCTTTTGGATTTCACTTTCATTTCGATATTGTTACCGATATTGAATCCTAATGCTCCTACCATTCCACTTGAAGGGCTTCCAATAATTCCTTTTTCAAAAATAGAATAAGGAGTAAGTGCTCCGTTGGCATTGTAATAATTTCTATAATAACCGAAGTTAGGGCTAGAAAAATCCGGAGAATAGGTGAACCCGATACTTGGAGTCATCATGTGTCTGATGGCTTCTATTGTAGATCCTTTTTTAAATTTCAACATTCCATAAAGCATTGTCTGAAGACTGGCCGTAGTGGAGAACGTAGAATATCCAGTGAAGTTTTTATTGATATCATCTACCGTAACATTCTTTATCGGATCATAGTATCTGTTAAGCGTTTTTGTCGTTAAAGCATTGTCAATATTTGCACTTAAACTGAATGTGAAATATTTTGCCAGTGTAGTATTTGTTGCTAAAGCGATATTATTTTTCAGTCCGGTCTGCATTTTATCCCACATTTCTTTTTTAAACAGTTCGTTTTCCTGTGTATTTACGAAATTGGTAAGATTGAAGCCGGTATTTACCGTAATATTTTCAAGGAGCCCCTGTCTTATTCCGGTTTTTGATTTGAACAGATAGAACTGGTTAATGGCTACATTCATCTGAGGAAGACGAAGATCAGCAAGTCCTGTTGCAAAGTTCTGCGAGTAAGAAGCCGTACCGGTAATAGTCATCGGTAATTTCAAAAATCTTTTGGTAAGTGTTACCGTAGAGTTCTGCTGGGTATTCAATACATTCTGATTGAAAATGTAGTTGTTATTAAGCGGATTGTTATAAAACTTTGTACTTACGATATCCACAGAGGCACTAAACGTAAGGAAAGGATTGGCTTTCGAATCCTGCGAATGCGTCCAGTTGATTCTATAGGTACTGTTTTTTGTATAATCATCCAGCCCTTTGATCCCTCTTACCATGGTTCCGATATCTGCATTAAAAGATCCTGAATAACGGTACTTTTTCTGATAATTCATCTGTGGACGAAGGTTCCAGCTGCCTTTTGTATAGATATCTGCCAGTACTTTAAGATCGAAGTGTTCACCAATCGGCTGGTAATATCCGATTCCGTTCAGGAAGAATCCTACATCTTCTCTTTCCCCAAAACTTGGGATCAGAATTCCGGCAGCCCTTTTATCAGAAAACGGTAAAATAGCAAACGGCAGATAAAGCGGTGTAGGAACCTGTTCAATAAACATCTGAATAGGGCCGGTAACGATCTGCGATTTATTTTTGGTTTTAATAAGCTTAATATTATAAGCTCTCATAAAATAATCTGCTGCCGTATCTTTTTTCTTTATGAAATAATCATCGGTAGTATAATCCGCTTTTCTCATTGCGAATACCGAATCATTATATTTTTTTGTTTTCTGTGCAATAATTACCCCTTCGCTTTCCTCTGTTCTTGCATTGAAAGCGATGGCTTGTTTGGTCTTCGTATTATAACTGAACTCGTTGGTTTCGTATTTTTTCCCTGCCTGTGTGGTAATTACAGGTTCAATAATCTTTCCTAAAGAGTCTTGTTTTCCTCTGGCATAGATCAGATTTTTATTATCATCAATGGAAATATAATCTGCATCAATCTGCATATCCTGGTATTTTACCTGTGCATTCTTATTAAGGAATGTCATTTTCTTAGGGATATCTCTTCTCTGGTCGTCGGCTTTTGTACGAAGAACATCATCCAAAGCTTCTTTTTTTACAACTATGGTATCCTTTTTGGAAATAGTATCATTAACCGCATTTTTAGGCAATTTTTCGGGCGTTTTCTGTGCTAAAAAATTGTTAAAAATTAGGATAATTAAAATTTGTAATATATTTTTGAGGACGGTTTTGGCCAATTTTATTCTATATAATTAAGGCCCAAAATTAATATAATTTTTATAACTGTAAGATGCACAAACAAAATTTTAAAATAATTTTATCATTTCTCCTTATCCTAACCAGCAACTTTATTTTCTCTCAGAAGAAGTTTACGATCGTTCTGGATGCGGGTCACGGAGGAAGTGATCATGGAGCCAACAGGACTTATTCTGACATTGGAAGAGTGGCCGAAAAAGACATTACACTCGCTATTACGTTAAAAGTGGGGGCAATGCTTGAGAAAAACAGAGATTTTAAAGTAATATATACCCGTAAGATCGATGAATATCCGTCTTTATCCGACAGAACCAACCTGGCTAACAGAAGTAAAGCGGATCTGTTTGTATCAATTCACTGTAATTCTTCTGCAAGGCCTACCGCTTATGGAACGGAAACTTACGTACAGGGACCGAACCAGAACAACGAAAATCTTGAGGTAGCAAAAAGAGAGAATGACGTAATCTTTCTGGATGAAAAAGATAAGCAGACCTTCGGATCTTATAATCCTGATTCTCCGGAATCTTTAATTGCGTTAAAACTTCAGCAAAGTAAGTATCTGGAATCCAGTCTTCTTTTAGGAGGATTGGTAGAAGATAATTTCGTGAACAAAGACAAGAGATTCTCCAGAGGTGTTTTCCAAAAAAACCTTCACGTTCTGCGTATGAACGCCATGCCATCTGTACTGATAGAAACCGGTTTCATCAATCATCCGGAGGAAAGCCATTATATTGCTTCAGAAAAAGGACAGGATGAGATTGCAGAAAGTATATACAATGCCATCATTGATTATAAGAAAGCGATTGACAGAAAATCCGGAGGTTCTATCGCCGTTAAAAAACCGGAACCGGAAAAACCGGCAGAAGTTCCTCTGAAAAATGATTTCAGAATACTGTTGATGAGTTCTCCTACCAAGTACAATGAAAATGATCCTGCTCTGAAAGGGTTAAATTACATTCTTACCCTAAAAGAAAACGGACAATACAAATATTACTACGCTGTAACTAATATGGCTTCTGTAAAAGATATTAACCTTAAGACGGCTAAGGATGCAGGATTCCGGAATGCTTTTGCCGTAGGATTCATGCCTAATCAGAGAATCAGCATGGGATACTATACTATAGAAGTATATGCAGGTGAAAAGCTGAATGGAAATTCATACATTCTTCAGAACCTTAAAGATGTGGAAAGAGAGAAAGACAGTGGTGTTTTCTATTACACTTATGGAAAAATTTACACATTGGAAGATGCTGTAAAACTTCAAAAAGAACTTGAAGCTAAGGGCATCAAGAACACGGTAATACAAAAAGTTTATAAATAAATTTTTAAAATAATTTTGAAGTTTAAAAGTGAATAACTACTTTTGCAACCTCAAAATTTGGCCTATTCGTCTAGTGGTCAGGACTCAAGATTTTCATTCTTGCAACAGGGGTTCGATTCCCCTATAGGCTACTTATATCAACCTTTAACTTTCGCTGATTGTTAAAGGTTTTTTATTTCTATACTTACCTGTTTTCCTTTTGAATATATCATAAGTTATAAGGTTTTTAGAAAGAGGTACTCAAAAAAAGAAAATTTCTGAAAAATGCAGTCCATTGATACGCTGATTCTTATTAAAAAAATCGTGTTAGTTTCTTCTAAAAAAGCATTCTATTGAAATTATATATCACAAAAGCCTTATATTTGCAAAAATTTTTAAATAAATTTAGCCATAATTGCTCATGCGGATGTGGTGACACTGATGAAAAATATTATTGATAAATCATTGCAAACAATGATTTACGAACTATCAAATTTTATGTCATGCCGGATTTAAAAATACAAGAAGCGAAATTGCTTTTTAAGAAAATCCACTCTAACCCAAAAAGTTATGATTTAAAAATCAATGAAGACGGGATTACAGGCAGAGATGATAAAATCAGTTTCAGACTTTACAGGACTGGAGAAAGGGTTGCTTTTGAAGTAACAATAGATGAACTTACTTTCACCAATACGACTGGAGAATGGAACAACGCACTGATCATGTTAGGAAACACGATCAAAAAAATAGAAAAAGAACAGGAAAATTTAAAAATAGAACAGGCAATAGATAAGCTTAGAAAGTACCTTTCAGAAGAAAATTAAAATTTTTGAAAATAAATTTGGTAGTTTAAGAAAAAGTTTATAGTTTTGCACTCACATTTAAACGATATGGCAAATCATAAATCAGCGTTAAAGAGAATTAGACAAAACGAAACGAAAAGACTTCGTAACAGATACTATCACAAGACTGCAAGAACTGCAATGAAAGTTTTGAGAAGTGAAGAAGATAAAGCTGCTGCAACAGAGCAACTGCCAAAAGTTATCGCTTTATTGGATAAATTAGCTAAGAAAAATATTATCCACAAAAACAAAGCGGCTAACTTAAAAAGCAAATTAACTAAGCACGTTAATAAATTAGCGTAAAAGTATAGCTGGCCCGTTCGTCTATCGGTTAGGACCTCAGATTTTCATTCTGGTAAGAGGGGTTCGATTCCCCTACGGGCTACTTAAAATCTTGAAAAACCACTGTATAACATCAGTGGTTTTTTAAAGACAAAACAAAAAGCTATTCTTTACAACACTCTAACCGGCCCGTTCGTCTATCGGTTAGGACCTCAGATTTTCATTCTGGTAAGAGGGGTTCGATTCCCCTACGGGCTACAAACTAAGAGTTGATACTTATAAAAACAAAACTAACACATCATTTTGGTGATGGAAGATAGAGGGCCCGTTCGTCTATCGGTTAGGACCTCAGATTTTCATTCTGGTAAGAGGGGTTCGATTCCCCTACGGGCTACAAAAGGACTTTTTCGAAAGTCCTTTTTTCGTTTTGATACACCTACTCCGCTTTATTTAATGCTTTTATTGAAGCATAAAGCAGGATCAATCTCATTGATTCTTTCCAAGTAAATATTCTTCGTCAAAAAATTTCTTTTCCTTGTTCACTTTACTATTACCTGAGCGATAGAATATTGTTTATTACAATCAACAAAAGTTACATTCCTGTTAGCAGCAAATTTTAAGACCAATTCATTTTTCCGGACTGTCCAGGTTATTAAAGGAATATTAAATTTTCATTAAAAAAGTCACCAATTATAGAAATATTATTTCTTAGTATTTCTTTTAATCCTTAAATTTGAATAAAACTATTCATTCAAAATAAAAATAACATGAAATTTAATTTACTTTTGGGAAATCAATTCTCACTTAAAGCTTCATTGATTGCTTTAGCTTTAATCTCAGTCAATACTTTGTTTGCACAGAACAGAATTTATGCTCATGCACAAAATTCAGGGGTATTTGGAGTCGCTTGTTTAGGATGCCGTGTAGATAATCCTTTAAATGCGGTTGGAAATAATGAAGACGACTATTCTACTATGGTACTTGGAACAGCTTTATTAGGAGGGATTCAGCAAACATTGCTGTTTCCTGATCTCAGGTCAGACACCAGGCTGGTTGTAGGTATCGGAACAGATAACATTCCTTTATCTGTACAGTTATTAAGCGGTGTAACATTAGAAACCATGAACGGAGGAACTTCTAACGAAGACAGAAGAACGATAGATGTAAGTCTTCTTAAGCTAGGAGCAACTCCAAACAGGGGTACCGTGGAATTCAAACCGGAAAAGCCTTATGATGGGGTTAGAATAGGTTTAACCGGAGGAGTATTAAGTCTTGGTGGGGGAT
Organism: Chryseobacterium sp. Tr-659; assembly: GCF_011752975.1. Lineage (GTDB taxonomy): Bacteria > Bacteroidota > Bacteroidia > Flavobacteriales > Weeksellaceae > Chryseobacterium. The sequence goes on from NZ_VWWP01000003.1 coordinate 148,461, forward strand.
TCAGAATTTATTATGCTTACCAGGATCCTTTGATCAATATTATGGCAAACAGCAAGAACGGACAGGTAACTCTTGATGGCAATGTAGCTTTCGAAGGCTCTGAAATAACATTAACAAATCCATCAGGAAAAGAAGTATTCCGTTCTACTCTGAGATCGAAGACGTTCGAGTCTCAACAGCCTGAAGGTGTTTACATCATGACTCTTCAAACCAAGGAAGGAAAGATGTATTCGAAGAAAATTATTATAAAATAATTGATAAGGGACAGACTCAGTCCGGCAGGTTTTTCAACCTGCCGGACTTTTTATTTTTAAAAGGAAACAAAATGATTCACAGTTAAATAAAACAAATTCATAATTATAAATATCAACAAATTATTAACAAATCACATAAATATGAAATAAAATAATCAACATAATCTTTTTATTCATAAATTTACACAAAGCTGAAACCCAAAATCTTTCTACATATGAAAACTCATTTATTACTTAGCCGACGCACATTAAAAGCAGCTGTGCTGGCTACATCCCTATTTTTAACGAGCACAATGTCTTTTGCGCAAATTGTGAAAACGTATGCAAGCAGCCAAACCAGTCAGGTATATGGAGTTTGCTTAGGTTGTGGTGTGCTAAATCCTCAAAATGCAGTGGGAAGCAATGAAAATGATTATTCTACCCTGCAGGTTTCTATTGGCTTATTAGCAAGAACTGAGCAGACATTAATTTTCCCGACAACCAACATTGCCAATAATACCAATAAGCTTGTTATTGGAATCGGATCAAACGGAACTCCGTTATCTGCACAGGTATTGGGAGGTGTATCTATTGAGACCTTTAACGGAGATGTATCAAACAATGATTACCAAAGCTTAACCAGCAGCATCATCAAACTTGGAGATACAGATCCTAGCAAAGGAGAGATTGAGCTTACAATGAACATCCCTTTTGACCGTATCAAAATAAATGTAAACTCAGGCCTGCTTAATATAGGTGGTGAACTTAGAGTATACTACGGATACCAATACAAAGATCCATTTATCAACTTTATGGCTCACAGCCAAAATGGACAAATCACTCTTGATAAAAATATTCAGGCGGAAGGCTCTGAAGTTACTTTAACCAATACCTCAGGTAAAGAAGTATTCCGTACTAAACTGAAATCAAATTCATTTGAGGCTCAACAACCTGAAGGAGTATATATTATGAACCTTACCACAAAAGAAGGGAAAACATACTCTAAAAAAGTGATTATTAAATAAGAAAAAAACATAACAAGTCGAACCCGGCAAGCCTTTTAGGCTTGCCGGGTTTTTATATGACTTTGTATTGCTGATATTCTTATTAATGAATAAAAAACCCTGGCCAGATTCAGCCAGGGTTAGATTGATAAGATCAACGATTTAAAATCATATTAATTCTTAATTAATTTTTGTTGATATACAGCTTTATCCGTAACTGCTTTCAGAATATAAACACCTTTTGGAAGTGTGCTTACATTGATCTGCCCATTATTCAACTGTGCATTAACGGCTCTACCCGAAGCATCGTAAATAGAAACGTTTTGAATTTTCTCCTGTGTTTTAATGGTAAGGATGTCAGTAACCGGATTCGGATAAATACCAAATTCAAGTTTTTTCACTTCAGCGGTTGCTAAAGTGGACGCAGTACTGTTTACCATTAGTGTTTTTTCCACTAATTTACCATTTGAGTTAAAGCTGATCACAATATCAGATGTTCCTGAAGTAAGCGGTGTCAGAACCAGCTCATCGTTATTGTTAATAACAGCAGAAACAGCTGTAGGATTACTGTTTGATTTTATAGTTTTAACAATGGCTACCGTCATATTATCAGCATCGGAAACCACGGTTTTCAAATCAATTGTAGTAGCACTTCCAGCTGTAACCTGCGAAGGCAAAATATTGCTTACAGCAGGGACTGAGTTATTGGTAAATACCGCAATTGAAGGGAACCAATAGTAATCGTTCAGTGTTTTGGTATTGATAAGGGCTCCAGTCATATCGTAAGTATGAATCCAGTTTTTCTGATAGTGAGCTCCAAATCCGCTTTCTGTGGTGTTTAAAACAAGTTCGCCGGTAACGGGGTTTATACGAAGAGCCGCACCGTAAGGAATTTGTTTAAATTGCCCTGTCTGCCCCGGAATGGCAGCAAAATTTTCATTAAATGTTTTTGCCGTAACATCAAATCTTACAATCTGTGTTCCTGAGCTAAAGCTGCTGATTGAATTAATCCAGTATAATGCATTCTCTTTATTGCTCGCTGTAAATCTCCCTGCATTCCAAGCTCCCCAGTCTCCGATATATTTTGTTGTAGGAATATTATACTCCTGTGTTGCAAAAGTGGTAGGATTGATACTGATCAGCTTCTGATTCTGAATTCCCCAAACACTTCCGTCTTTAGCCTGAACTACTGAATAGAAACCTCCTGCAATTGTACTCACTACGGTATCTGTATTAGGATCAATAACTAAAATACCGGCATTTTGCTTCACTGCAAATACATATTGTGAAGTACGGATCATATTTCCGATCTGTCCGTTACCTCCTGTTCCGGCAATCAGAGTACCAACCTGTAAATTATCAATATTAAAAAGAACAATTCCTGTAGAAGTTCCAATATAGCCTTTGTGTTCATTTACTCCAACAAATGATCTTCCGTCTCCACCTCCAATGTTATTAAAGCCGGCAATTTTCTGCATTGTCTGTGCATTGGCGATCACTAATCTTCCTCCAGGAGTATATTGAGTATCTCCTCCGTCAGCAGCCTGCTTTGATACAAAATAGAATTTATCTCCATAAATTGTTCCGTATTGCGTAGTTGCTCCGAAAGCCTGATTATTGTTTACATTACTATACACACGGTAATTAATCTGACCGTTATTGTCAATAAAATTTACGGAACCATTGGTATGACCAAACCATTCTTCGTTAACCAAAAAATATCCGTTCGTAAAGTTTGCAGAAGCTACATAAGGTGAAACTGGCGTAAGTGTAGAAGAAACCGGCGTTTGATTAAATCCTACATTAAAGTTCCAGACATCCCATGAACCATTTTCCAATGTACGTGAAGAAGCTCCCACATTAGAATATCCAAAATCTGCATCTGCAGGGTCTTTTACCCAGTAAGACCAATACCCGTTAGTGGTCCATCCGGACTGCCAATGATCATTTGCAGCATCTACAATAGTATAGCTGTCAAAATCATAAGCTGTTGTATTAACAAATCCATCAACAGGATATAAAGGATAAGTTGTATTTCCGTTTTTGATCAGGGCATTGGTATTCTGCCCGTTCAGGTCAAAACCTATTCCACCTACTGCTGATCCGAATTGTGTACCCTGATAAAGCAGTGTAAATAATCTGTGGTCTGCCTTGGCAATAGCTTTCAGCATATCTTCTCCTGTAGCATTTCCATCCCATTTGAATCCCCAAACCATAGCATCTGGATTTTTACTGTCATTCCATTGTACTACAAAAGCTGCCTGGTTCGCTCCGGACCCCACCCAATACTGAATATCAGAAAAACTGATCGTAGTGGTATTAAGTTTGCCGATCCCTGAAATATCATTTCGGGGTACACCCTGAACTTTTATCTGTGCATTCGATACGCATGCAAACAGAAAAAGCATCATAAAAAGATAAAACTTTTTCATTTTTTATTAATTTAATTAAATAGATTGAATTATTATTTGAAATGCAAGTCATAAACTCCCGCAACTTCTGTAGAAACTTCACCCAGCCAGCCAGCTTCCTGATTGACTCCTGTATAAATTTTCATAAAATCGACTCCCGGAAGTTTCACATATTTTCCGTTTCTGTCTACTGCCCAGGAAATATCAATATTCGAAGCTTCATCTTTATTGGGTGCATTATCTGCATATCCGAACTCATAGGATTTCCCTACCCAATATGATCCGTCTCCATTCTGATCGTAAAAATTGTTTGCAAGTCTGGTCCCGGAAAAACCGTAAGAAGTCTCTGTAAACCATAATGGATAATAACTTTGTGAATTAAAAGTATTTTTTGTTTTAAACCCCTGGTTTCCGAGATTGTCTTTCCACTTAATATATTCTATATCTGTCTGCCAAAACTCGCTGCCGGGTACAGGAACTTTATTTTCGTCAGGCTTATAATAAGTGATGCTGTAATCTTTAACGGTTGTATTTTTGAAATACTCACTGCCGGCAATTTCATACCACTCATCATTATCAGGTTTTCCATTTTTATTTCTGTCATAAGCAACCATAATAATCCCCGGCTCACAGGAACCTGAGCGCGGATCATTCGCACTATCTCCAAAAAATGCATTTCCGAGCACTTTAAAATCTCTTCCATTCAGGTTCGGGATGGTATGATCAAATCCAAAAACAACATATCCTCCATATCCTCCAAGGCTGATCATAGTAGAGCTGCCTCCCACTAATGATTCATTGGCTTTCTGAAGCATATCCGTTGAAGTATTTCCAATTTCATACTCAGGAATTTCATTCATAAACTGCCCTACGGCAGGACGGAACTCCAATACTTTGGCGATATATTTACTGTAAGGTATCTTTTCTTTGGTAACGATAATTTTAGAATGATATACCTGTTCGTTTCCTTTATTGTTAATTTTTAAAGTCAGAGGATAAGCATCCGCTTTCGGACTGATAAACTCAAGTTCTGAGCTTTGCGAAATAATAGAATCATTGATACTCCATGTAACAGATCCCGAAGCATGGGTAGGGATGGTTAAAACCTTAAAACGTTCAATGGAATAGGAATCATCCAGACCGTTAAATGCAAATTCATCTTCATCATTATGTTTACAGGCTATCACACCAGTAAGAAGACATGATAAAAATCCGATTTTTAAATAGGTAAAGGTATTTCTGTTCATTTCTTAAAGTTTGATTATTTGTATAAAAAAGCGAAGTGTGCCGGAATATTTCCACCTTCGGTTTTCCATTTAAAATGTCCGTTTTTATCGAAGCAATACACAAACCCCATGGCTACATAATTTCTGGCGTCTGTAATGTAAATATCTTCAGTAATTGGATTTACTGCAATTCCGTAAGGTGTTTTAATGGCAGCTTCATATTCCTTGTCAAAAATTCGATTAGCGATGATTTCTTCTGTTTTTACATCAATAATTCCGAAGGATTTTTTATAGCTGTGGGTATTGTAATTGAATTCGTTTCCGTAGAAATAGAGTTTATCATTTACGATTGTCATTTCACTGACTGACAAATGGAAATCTTTTTTGACGGTTCCTGTTGCCGCATCTATAAGGTATAAACTGGAAGGAACGGTATAATAATCCCCTCTTGAGCTTACATACAGATCACCATAATTATCTTTCTTAAGATGGTGAAGGTTGATGGCAACATCTAGTTTTTTGATTTCTGTAAAACTATTCAGATCTATTACAGAAACCGTATTATCATAATTAGGGGCACGATATCCTCCGGAATTGGCAACAAATAAGCGATTTCCTACAATTTCCATCTCCTCTGGCTGATAGCCCACTGTTACCTCTCTCTGAATGGAAAGAGAAACGGTATCAATCTCCACTACTTTTCCTTTAGGTGCTTTCGGGTTGATGTCTACTGGTCCTGCATAACTGCTGGCATAACCTTTTCCATCTTTAAACGTTAAGTACCTGCAGTTCTGTAATGGAATAGAGGTAATACGTTTAGCCGTCTTGGCATCAAGCACCTCAATTTTATTGGAAACATTGACAACAATGTATAATTTGTTTCCATAGATTTTAATATCATTTCCTACATCGCCCAGCTCTTTCACTACATTCGGGTTAATTTCCGCATAGATATTCCGGAAATAAGTTCCCTTGGTATAATCAAAAAAATCCAGGGTACATTTATTACTTCCCATATTCCCTTCATTCAACATGTAAAAGCCTTTTATTGCAGTATTTTCAGAAGGAAGGCCTTCTACAACTTCCTGGCGGACAATAATATCATCTGTACGGCATGAGGTAAGAAAAGCTAATACAAAAAGTAAAAGATAAAAGTTTAGTTTTCTCATAGGGTGAAGTTTAGAATAAGTTTAAAGTTTCTTCCGGGCATCGGATAGTTGATCACCACATCATAATATTGATTGAAAATATTATTCATCTCAAGGCTTACTTTAAATTGATGATTTGCCCAGTTGAATTTCTTTTGAACGGAAAGATCATGGGTATACCAGGGCTGCACATAATTGTATTGTATATTGTCCTGATTCACGTCATACCGCTCTCCCACATACATGGCGCTGTAATTGAAACTCCAGTCTTTATAATCTGCCATCAAACTGAAGGATCCGCTATGCCATGGGGTATAGGGAATCTGATTCCGGTAGAAAGTATCTTCAGGATCACTCATATCTTTTGCACTTTGGTACGTGTAAGAAAGTAATGGTCTAAGCTTTACTTTTCCCAATTGTACTTCAGTCTGGACATTTACATCAGCTCCTATAATTTCAACCAGCCCAAGATTCATCATCAGCCAGCGGAACATGCTTCCGTTAGGAGCCGCTATAATTTTGTCCTGTACTTTATTGTAATATCCATCCACTTTAGCGTAGAAGGTTTTAAAGAACCGGTTGTTATAATTTTTCTGATAGGTAAATCCTATGTCATATTGATTGGTAAATTCCGGCTTCAGGGAAGTATTTCCGATATTTGTGTAGTACAAATCATTGAACGTAGGGAGTCGGAAAATCCTTTTATAGAAAGCTCTGAGGGTAAGTTCAGGAATTATTTCAGGCTGGTAGCTCATAAATACGGAAGGCGTCCATTCTCTGCTGTCTCCCGGTCTTTTATTTTTTCTTACTTCTTCGAAAGTAAATGTTCCTAAAAGGCTTCCCAGGATTTTAAACCTGTTCCACTGATAGGTTGTTGCCAAAGCCACTAATGTAGTGTAACGCGTAGGATAAGAAAAGTTATCCAGATTGGCATCAAGGTTATTGTACTGAAAATCTCCGCTTAGACTGACGTCCCAATTGGGTGTAATAGAATATATATTGGATGAAGAAAGGTATACTTCTCTTTGGATATAAACGTTATCTGTATGAATAATAGATTGCGAACGAACCGTATCCATAAAGTGGGTATAATCGTAAGCAAATTTAGCTTTCAGCTGTGTTTCAAACTTTGGAAACAGCTTTTTCCTAAAGTTGGCCTGTACAAAATAGTTCTCATCTGAAAGCCTTGCTCCTCTGCCTCCAAAACGACCGTTAACAATGGGCGCGGGCATTCCCCGGTCTGAAATATAACCATACCCTCTTATATTCCAGCTTCCGTTATTTAAAGTTCCATTGAGGGAAGTTTCAAAACGTTTTGCTTTGATGTCCGAATCCTGTCTTTTTGCGATCGTATCATAGGCCTGCTGCCCATCCGGATATTTTTTTGCATATCGAAATCGGTAGATTCCGTCACTCTGCATAAATTCTCCACTGAAACTTGTAGAAATCCTGTCCGATATTTTCTGTTCCAACCGGAATGAAGGATTGAAAAGGTCTATGGATGCACTTTTTGCTCTTATCACAAGATTGGTTTTCCTTTTTCCTTTAAATACAGGAGTTTTGGGCTGTAAATAGATAGACCCTGAGGAACCGAAGTCTTTTGCAGGCTGAAAAATCTCACTTTTCTGCCCATTATATAAAGATATTTCTTCAAGGTCATCTAAAGAATACCTTCCCAGATCTACCAATCCGTTCTGTGCATTTCCCAATTGAATTCCATCATAAAAAACACCTACGTGCTGGCTTCCAAGACTTCGTATATTGATCGTCTTTAACCCTCCTATTCCGCCATAGTCTTTGATTTGAACCCCGGAAAAATACCGAAGTGCATCTGCTACGGACTGACTGTTCAATCTTTCAAGCTGCTCTCCCTGTATAACCTGAGCAGGAATAATTTCTTTAAAATTCTTTTTGTAAAGACTGATCACCTTGATGGTTTCTTCCTGGAGACTGTCTTTTTTCTTTGTTTGGGAAAACAGGAGTTGGGATGTTAACACCAGTACTGTGAAAACAACCTTATGAATCGGGGATGTAGTTGGTTTTGCCACCATTAGCTCATTTAAGGATAATGATGACGCTAATGGATATAAGAAAGCAACGACAAAGCACAGCTGTCACTGCACAGAATCATTGATGTCCTAAGCTTTATTCCACGAAAGCGTCAAACGATTATTTTCTGGCAGGTCTTCTGACTTACTCCATTTTTGAAATCCTTCCCATTAAAAACAGTGGATATATTTTCAAAAACCTTGGTACGGAGCTTACAGCAGCGGGTCTGTTCCGGATTCTCACCGGATTCCCTTTTTAAGAGCTTTTTAGGGCTCACCAAATTTCCGGCAAAGATAGAGAATTATTCCTAAACCCCAACTAAAATCATGATTCATAAACAATTAAAGCTCCCAAAGGAGCTTTAACATTATTTTAAAAAGGGTTTTGTTTTAAATTCCAATATTCAGAAAAATACTGAATCTCGATTTTGCTTCAATATCTCCACCCGCCAAATGGGTATACACCGGAAGCATTACTTCACTTCCCAGACTCAGCTTTTTATAAGAGGCTTCAAATCCTAATTTTCCATACAATGCACTCCCTGCAGTATTAGGCAGGGCTTCATTAAATTGTTTATTCTGAGCATATACTTCTCCCTGAATACCTGTTTTTACAGAAAATATGGATTTTTCATTTCCTGCAATCTGATAAAAGCCTGTCGCAGCATAGTTCCATTGATTTCCGAAACGGTAATTTTTTTTATTCTCCGTTTTAATGGTATAGTCTGTATTCACCAGTACCGCAACTTTGTTTTTTTGAAACTTATAATTCAAAGCAGCCTGATAATCCCAGCTTCCCGTTCCCAGCTGAAAACTCGGATTGACGCCGGAAACTCCTTTTTCATCAAATTTTCCTAAAGGAAGTTTTACACCCAAACCTCCACTCAGGTGATGAAAATTATCTTTAGAACTCATCAGCTGGTAAATTCCCATCACATTTAAATCTCCTATTCCATTGATTCTGATATCTCCCTGCATGGTTTTCTTTTCATGAAAATGGAAGGGCAGGCTTGCGTAAACACTCAGTCTTTTGGTCAACGGGATCTTTCCCCAAAGCTGTAATGTATTGAAATACTGATCCTGTGTAAGGTCTTTTACAAATAGATTTTCTTTCGCTTTATAATGTTGTGCAAAATATTTGATCCCGATAAATTGTGGGTTCAATAAAGACTCAAAACCGGAGGATCCGTTACCGGCGGCACATCCGCAGGCATCACAATCATCATCAAAATCGAATCTGCTAAAATGATCAGGTGCCATATAAACACTGTCTCGAATGGTTTTAGCAGGGTTGAAATTGAATATCATTAAGCTTAGTATTAATATAATCTTCTTCATGTTGTCTTTCAGTTATTCTGCAAATTTGGGGTTAGATATAAAACTTTTATCGGACAGGGTTTTCAGAAAGGCTATAATCTGCTGCTTTTCCTGACTGTTCATAACAATCCCAATATGTCCGCCTTTTTTCAATTGAGGATCCAGATTAGGATTATCTTCCACATGATCTGAATAAAAATTCAGAACGGCTTCTAAGGTGTAAAATCTTCCGTCATGCATATAAGGTGCTGTATATTCTACATTTCTCAAACTGGGAACCCTGAATTTCATCCAGTCCACCTGATCAAGGGTAACCCGGTAACGGCCGGCATCTTTGAACTCTGTATTGTAATACATTCCCGTATTCCGGAAACTTTCATCTGTGAAAAGTTCTCCACTGTGACAGGAAGCACATTTCTGACTGAATAAGGCCATTCCCTGAGATTCTTCGGAAGACAATGACTCTTTCCCCTGGCGGTATCTGTCATACTTTGAATCTGCAGAAATCATTGAAGCCATAAACTGAGATAATGCTTTTAAAATTCTCTCACCGGTAATCGTTTCGTCTCCATATGCATCTCTGAAGAGCTTTTTATACTTCTGATCTCCTTTCAGTTTCGAAATAGCTTCCGGTATGGAGCTGTCCATTTCATTCACATCTGTAATCGGGCTGATAGGCTGTTCATTAAGGTTATGAATTACGCCATCCCACATATATCTTTTCAGAAAGGCCATATTTTGAATTGGCGGGGCATTTCTGATCCCAATTCTGTCATCAACACCATGGCTAACGGTATGCCCATGATGGGTAAAGGCATTTTCCTGAATATGGCAGAAACCGCATGAAATGGTATTATTTCTTGAAAGCCTGCCTTCATAAAATAGTTTCCGCCCAAGTTCTAACCCATTTCTGGTCACAGGATTAGCTGATTGATCAAATGTCATTTCTGGAAAGTAAGAGGGAAACTTAAGATTATATGCTTCGTCTTTTTCCAGCGGTTGAATAACCTCATCAGAACAAGAAATACAACCCAGCAGAAAAACAAGGAGAAACAGTATCGTTTTTACAAAAAAATTAATCATTATGAACGTGGTCTACTTTAAACATTTTTGTAAGATTATTGGTAACATCTGCCAAATGTCCGCTTGACCCCATCATCATGTCATTATCTGCTGTAAGCGTTAGTATTTTATCTCCACTCAGAAACTGGTTCAGGTCTGCAAGAATATGAATTGAAGGGCGGATGTTCCCTGTAACTCTCGCGGTAGTTGGAAGGTTCAATGTGATTTCACGATAGAGATCCGGTGTATTATTGGCTGTTGTATTTCCCATATTTCCGGTATGGTTCATAAATTCCTTTGTTGGAGCACCTGTTCCGTATTTCCCTTCCAGTTTTACAAAAACATATCCTGCCGCCCAGGACCATGACATTCCTTTCTGTTTGGCTTTTGTCCAGAATTCAGCTTGTCCGTCCTGGCCCAGTAAATAAGCTTTCTGACTGATCCCTAAACCAAATTTTATCTTTTTATAATTATTTTTCGGAATCCCGTCTAGGTTTAAATATACAACTCCCGCTACAGCATCTGCCTGATCTACAATAAATGCCCCTTTATCCGGGTTGTTTTCATTGTACTTAAATTCATTTCCGTTTTCGTCAATCAATGTAATATTGCTGACTACATATTTCAAGGTAGAAAAATTATGTTTTTGTCCCGACGAAGATGTCTGAACAGTCTGGTTTAATACGATATTTCCTAGATTATTGAACCCGTTTTCGAATTTGATCTGAAGACTTCCGGGCGTAGTATCCTGGGGATTATCATCATCTCTGCTTCCACATGAAGCTAATGTAATGAGTGTAAAAGCAATAAGGAATAGTGATAAAAATTTATAAATTTTCATTGTTGATTTTTTAAGTTGAATAGATACAATAGATTTATTTTGAATACTAAAAAGCATTCATTATTTACCGCAAAAGACACAAAATATCTAAAACTTTGGTCCACTTTCCGGACATAAAACCTCAGGCTTATTTAAAATCTCTTAAATAAACTTTTGGAACTTTTGCAGTAAAATTTTTATACGTAAATAAATGTAAACTTAAAAAACCGGTGGTTTGAAAATGTGAGCAAGAAACAAGAAAGAATAGGCTGTTTCGTAGGTAAAACTGAAGTTGAAAAACGGAAACTTTTCCGTGGCAGTGATTTCTGCAGTCTCAGGAAGAATATAAATATCTAAGATTTTCTGCCCTGAATTTTTTGCCTTTTGTAAAGGTGAAGATTCGGAATCATTAACTTTCGCCAGCTCCTTATTCAGATAACATTTTCCATTACAATGAACTTCGGGCCTGGATTTATTGATACAGAGAACCTTCGTAATATAATCATAATTTACAGCATACTCTACCAGGGGTATCAGAGGCCTGAACACCATATACAAGGTAAAAAGTATGCTGTAAAATAATTTCATGAACTTATTTTTTACTTAATACTTCATCATATCTTCTGCTTACTTCTTTCCAGTTCAGTACATTCCAGATTGCTGAAAGATAGTCTGCTCTTTTGTTTTGATATTTTAAATAATAAGCATGCTCCCAAACATCAATTCCAAGAATAGGAGTTCCTTTTTCTTCTACAATATCCATCAATGGATTATCCTGATTAGGGGTTGACGAAACGAATAGTTTTCCGTTTTTATCCACAGAAAGCCACGCCCATCCGGAGCCGAAACGATCTGCACCCGCTTTACTCATTTTCTCTTTAAAAGCATCAAGGCTTCCAAAAGTTTCATTAATTGCCTTTGCCAATTTTGCAGATGGCTGCGTATTTTTTTCCGGAGTAAGAATTGTCCAGAAAAGTTCGTGGTTATAGTGGCCTCCGGCATTGTTTCTTACAGCAGGGCTTAATTTGGAAGTTTCTGCAAGGATCTGAACTAAAGTCTGTTTTTCCTGTGGCGTTCCTGCAATAGCCTTATTCAGGTTGCTGGTATAAGCTGCACCATGTTTTGAATAGTGTATTTCCATGGTTTGGGCATCAATTGATCCCTCCAATGCATTATAAGCATATGGCAGCGGTGTCTGCTTGAACTGAGCCAGTGTAAACTGAGCTGCGAAAACTGCACTTACAGCAGCTATTTTCAAAATCTTCATAACGTTTTTGTTTATGGTTTAATATTGTTTTTTTATTGGCGGGAAGATGGAAGCGGGGTGATGGAAGTAATCTGCAACATGCTATGAATTTTTCAACTTCTAACTTCTATGGCTATTTATTTTATCGCCCAAGAGTACATACAGCTTCCAGCTTCACTCTCCTATCTCTCTTATTTCAATAATTTCTTAATATCTTCAATCAGGATTTCCCTGTCCGGGTGATACCTCCCCGTAAGCTTCGGAGTTTTACCTTCCGGATCTTCATAATTTAATCCTGAATAATACAAAATAGGCATATTCTCTTTGTTATATCTACAGCGAATGTTTCCTTCCTGGTCTACCAGCGCAATCATTCCACTATGATTAAGACTTTCTCCTTCATCTTCCTTATCACCAACATAGATATTGAACTGGTCTGCAAGATTACCGATATAAGTTCTGTCTCCGGTTAAAAAATGCCAGTTGGGAGATTGGGCTCCTATTCTCTGCGCATGTTCTTTCAGTGCTTGAGGGGTATCGTTTACTGGATCAATGCTTATGGAGATTATTCCAAAGTTCGGATCATTGATCTGATTCTGGATCGCCTTCATATTGGTATTCATTACAGGGCAAATGGTAGGGCATTTACTGAAGAAGAACTCAACCAGATACACTTTTCCCAGCATATCCCTGTTGGTAATTTTTTTATTGTTCTGATCGGTGAGTTCAAAATCGGGAACTTTCATTACCGTATAGAGATTCTTTTTAAAATATCCCATTCCTACACCAATACCCAGGAAAAGAAGTGCTATAACCGCAATGGGTATAATGACTTTACTTTTATTATTGGTCTTTTTATTTTTGGACATACTTTTCAGGGCTTTTTTTGAATTCATCTTTGCAGTAAGCGCTGCAAAAACCGTACATTTTATCTTTATACATGGTAGTATCTTTCAGAAATTCGGCTGTTTTCATATGACAGATCGGATCTTCTTCATTCACTACCTTAATATTGTTCAAATTTTCCTTTGAAGAGCTCATATGGCTTTTATGCTTTACCTGAGGCGTTTCTTTAGCACACGAAAATAAGGATATGGACAGCAGTGCAGCCACAATAATTGGAGATTTCATTTTAATGTTAAATTGAAATTGATAATGTTAAATAAAATTTTGTCTCAAAGTATTACAAAAGACACAAAAAATCCATGAATTTCATCTTAGTGATCTTATAAATTCCGGGTCAAATGATAGTACTTCCAAGCAAAAACTAAAATCTTAGTTTAATTTAAATTTTATACCAACGGCGGATGAAATATCCTGGAAAAGTATTCTGAAGAGTGGGAATTGAAGTAACTTGAATCCGGAATTTCAGAGAGAAGTTCAGAATTCAGGTTCTCAGAGAACGAAAGAATATCGTTAGAAAGAAATACATCTAATCCGGCAATCTTTATAGTTTGAGAACTATTGGACTGCTTTTCGGTCTTAGCCAGCTCTTTTTCCACATAACATTTTCCTTTACAGGTTGACTGTGGCACATTTCTGTTCTCACAAAGATTCTTTACGATGTAGTCATAATTAATGGCATAATTCACCAATGGCAAAACCGGACGTACTGCTACTGTAAAAATGATGAATATGGAAATCAATAATCTCAACTACTTTGTTCTCTGCTGCAAATATACTACTTCAAAATTGTTTTATGCTCTATTTATGATGAATGTCATTGGTGCTTGTTAGGATCAGATATTAGTTCTTAACTGTTACCCAGAAAAATTACAAAACTGTATCTGCTGTCTTGTTGCTATTATTCCGAAATTTGATGATACATTTTGATCTTTGGATCAAATATCTTCCTGTTAAAATTTAGTTCTTTATAAAAAGTTTAATCTTGTTAATAAAAGCTCTGTGGGGTCTCCTAAGGAGCTTTTTGTTTTGTTAGCATATACAAATATTTATGGTGTGTCATGTAAAAACAAAAGCTCCACCGAAAATTCAGCAGAGCTTTTATTGAATATAATTTAGTTGTGTTTATTATCGATTAAGATCCTTTTTCACCTTCTTTGCTTTCTTCGCCATTTACCTCTCAAAATTTCATCCTCTGAATTCTCACAGCATTCAAAATAGCCAGCAATGCAACTCCCACATCTGCAAACACAGCCTCCCACATGGTGGCTAATCCTCCCGCACCTAGAACTAATACTACGGCTTTTACTGCAAAGGCCAGGATAATATTCTGCCAAACGATCTTTTTCGTTTGTTTTCCGATATTGATTGCCATTGGAATTTTACTCGGTTTATCATCCTGAATAACGACATCAGCTGTCTCAATGGTAGCATCGCTTCCCAGTCCTCCCATTGCAATTCCTACATCACTCAGAGCTACTACAGGCGCATCATTCACACCGTCTCCTACGAAAGCTACCGTTTGGTTCTTAGCTTTAATCTCTTTTACTTTATTTACTTTGTCTTCAGGTAAAAGATCTCCGAACGCATTATCGATACCGAGCTGATCTGCCACATATTTTACCACCGTATTCTTATCGCCGCTTAGCATGGTAGCTTTTACATTCATTTTATGAAGGTTGTCAACGGTTTCCTTTGCATCTTCCTTGATGCTGTCTGCAATGGTAATATATCCGGCAAACTTTTTATCATAGGCTACCGCAATCAGAGTATATACAATATTGGCATGATTGAGATCATAGCGGATATTGAATTTATCCATTAATTTGAAATTCCCTACCAAAAGATCTTTACCATTCACCGTAGCTTTTAATCCATGCCCTGCAATTTCCTCTACTTCCTCCAATGGAATAGAGTGATTGATCTCTCCTACATAATTGTGAATTGCTGTAGCTACCGGGTGGGTACTTTTACTTTCCAATGCATTCACCATTTGAAGGATTTCATTTTTATTGAACTCCGGGCTGATGCTTACTTCCTGAACTTTGAAAACTCCTTCGGTCATCGTGCCTGTTTTATCCATCACTACATTCTGAATCTCCGCAATACTGTCAAGAAAATTACTTCCTTTGAATAGTATCCCGTTACGGCTTGCTGCACCAATTCCTCCGAAGTATCCCAGCGGAATAGAGATAACCAATGCACAGGGACAAGAGATCACAAGGAAGATCAGTGCCCGATACAGCCAGTCTCTGAAAACATAATCACTTACAAAGAAATAAGGCAGTAAACAGATGGTTATTGCCAGAAATACGACAATCGGTGTATATACTTTCGCAAATTTTCTGATGAACAGCTCAGTTGGAGCTTTCTGGGCGGTAGCATTCTGTACCAGTTCCAGGATTTTACTCAGTTTACTGTCTTCATAAGCCGTTGTTACTTTTACCAGGGCAATACTGTTCATATTGATCATTCCTGCCAATACTGTTTCACCTTTATTTTTGGTATCCGGTTTACTTTCTCCTGTTAAAGCCGCTGTATTGAACGATGCTGTATCTGAAAGCAGTTCACCGTCCAGTGCCAGCTTTTCACCTGGTTTCAACTGGATAATATCTTCTATTTTAGTTTCTTTGGCTTTAATGGTTTTAGGTTGATTATTAACCATAATAGTCACTTCATCCGGACGTTGATCCAACAAAGCTTTAATGTTTCCTTTTGCTCTGCTTACTGCCATAGACTGAAATACTTCTCCTACGGCATAAAACAGCATTACCGCTACTCCTTCGGGATATTCTCCGATAGCAAAGGCTCCGATAGTTGCGATACTCATCAGAAAGAATTCTGAAAACACGTCTCCTTTGATGATACTTTTATAAGCATCCCTCAACACCGGAAATCCAACAGGAATATAGGCTGCCAGAAACCATACTAGACGTACCCATCCGGTAAACCATGTCGGTTTTATATAATTGTCAAAACCAATTCCTATCAGAAGAATCACAAAAGAAATGATGGCAGGGAGAAACATCTGAAAGATCGTCTGATCTCCTGTATCATGAGAGTGTCCATGACCGTCATGATCATGTCCGTCTCCTTCTGTGTGATTGTGGTTATGTCCTTTTAGTTCTTTTTTTTCAGGGGTTGTACTACAGCATTTTTCCATAACTGATATTTTTATACAAATGTAAGGGTGAGACTGATGCAATGCTATTGCAAACTTTCAAGGCAGTTTTCGCAGATTCCTTTGGCAAAGAGTCTTATTTCATCTATTCTGAAATTGGTCTGTATGTTTTCCGGAAAGGAAATATCTTCTTTGCAGGTAGTTTGCTTGCATATCTTACAGTAGAAATGCAAATGCCAGTCTTTGTGTGTTTTCTCATCACATTCGTCATCACATAATTTGTATTTCGTGGTAGTATTTTCCTGAATGCTGTGAACAATTCCTTTTTCTTCAAACGTTTTTAATGTTCTGTAGATGGTTATCCTGTCTGCATTTTCAAAATGATTTTCTATTTCGGAGAGAGACATCGCTGCTTCCTGAGAACTTAAAAAATCGTATACCAGAATTCTCATACTGGTAGGTTTGGTATTTTTATCGATGAGTTTGTGTTCTATATCTTTTTTCATTGTTCTTCTTTTCAATTTTACAGATGTACTTCATTTTCTTCGTATCCTTCCTCTTCTATCTGGAAAGTGGTATGACTGATCTTAAAGTTATTAACAGTT
Organism: Chryseobacterium sp. Tr-659; assembly: GCF_011752975.1. Taxonomy (GTDB): domain Bacteria; phylum Bacteroidota; class Bacteroidia; order Flavobacteriales; family Weeksellaceae; genus Chryseobacterium. Next base: position 165,605 of record NZ_VWWP01000003.1, read on the forward strand.
GTATCCGTTAATGTTTTTAATAATTGATTTTGAGAAATATGTTCATTTTTTACTACATGTGCACTCATAGCATTCACACTTGATGTAAGCGACCAGACATGAAGATCATGAATATTTTTTACTCCCGGAGTCTGTTCCAATGATTTGCGGAGTTCTTTAATATCAACGTCTTTTGGAGTTCCTTCGAGTAAAACATTGATCGCTTCTTTCAACAATCTCCATGTTCTCGGGAAAATTAATAATCCGATTGCTGCAGAGATTAAAGGATCGGCGTAGTACCAGCCTGTTGTGAGCATAATAACTCCGGCAATCATTACCCCTACGGAAGTAAGCATATCTGAAAGCACTTCAAAATAGGCTCCTTTCATGTTCAGGCTGCCTTCAGAATCTTTTCTTAAAATCATCATTCCGACAATATTCACTATCAATCCTATTCCTGCTACAATCAGCATAGATTGACTCTGTACTTCCGGTGGATTCTGAAATCGTTGATAGGCTTCGAACAAAACATAGATCGAAATCCCCAGCAAAACAACGGCATTAACAACCGCTGCGAGTATCTCTGTACGGTAATACCCGTATGTTCTGGAAGGATCTGCCCTTTTTTCTCCTATTTTGATCGCTATAAATGCCAGCAACAGCCCTACAACATCTGTAAGCATATGAGCAGCATCCGCCAATAATGCGAGACTATTGGTAACAATTCCTCCTATTACCTCAGCAATGAGATAAGTACCGCTAAGCCCAAGAACGATCAGAAGGTTTTTCTTATGTCTGCTTGCGGCAGAAGGGGTTTGTGTTGGTGTATTTTCCATATTTTGTTTATGGTTTAATTACATTTCATAATAGGATGTATTTTCTTTTTTTGGCGGAACATTTTGTTCACCAATCATCTGTCTGATGTTGATTTCTATGGTCTGCGCCAAAGATGTCATAGGGGTATCTACCGGACCGTTTTCAAAAGGATCCTGCATAATGATTGAGGTCTTTTCTATGGCAATAAACGTTACCGGAACCAGGAAAGTGATCATAATTTCAACTGCCAGCTGTGAATCATCAAGTCCAAAAGGCAGAATTGCTGCGAATACATAAATGAGAATATGAACCAAAACACTATAAGAACGGGGGAAAACCGTATTCTTCAGTCTTTCACATTTTCCCATACTGTCGCAGAGCCTAGTGATCATATCATTAAGCTGCATTTGCTGAAAATCTGTTAAACCTTTGGAAGCTGCAATTTCTTTCAGCTGTCTGGAATGTTCATCCAGAATAGCATTGGGAATATTGGCTGCCCTGATCCCGTTTTTATCCAGATACTGCTGAACTTTATCTGAGAATGGAAGCTTTCGCAGAGATTCTCCCAGAGCATAGGTCCAGATAATCTGTCTTTCGGCAAATTCTTTTATTGTCTTATCCTCTCCTTTGGGCATAAATTGAATAAGCAGTCTTACAAGTGACCGGGAATCATTCACAACAGCTCCCCAAACGGTTCTGGCTTCCCACCATCTTTCGTAGGATTGAGAAGTTCTGAAGGCGAGCAGCAATGAAACCGCCGTCCCTAAAAGTGCAGGTATATTCAAAGGAAGTGATATTTTACGGAACCATGGCAACATATCCAGAAGACCTATCGCTACGGCAAATATTCCAATGAAGAGTATCTGAGATTTTATTTCACGGATGAAATACCAGACTGATATTTTTTTGTTTAATAGCATATGGAATCATGTATTAAATATTATAAAAACATTTTTTAAACCAGAAACATCTCATATTCTTAGGTTGTTTCATTGTAAGATAATCTTTACTTTCTTTTGCCGGTTTTTATAATAAGTCCGTAAACAGCTCTAATTTAAGCATAAAAATCGACATTTCACAGGTTAAAATGGCTTGCATTAATGTTCGTGCTCGCCTGAATTAACCAGTTTGGCATTGACAAAAAAGGCTCCTTTTACAACAATTTTTGCATTGTCCGGAATATTCCCCACCGATGTAATGGCTGTATATCCCATATCAGATGTTCCTTTTACTACTTCTATTTTTTCAAAGTTTAAGGTTTTCGGATGAGGTTTCCCCTTTTCCTCATGTTCTTCCTCTGCTTTTTTATCGGTCTGTATAAAGACATAATACTTTCCGTCTGCTTCTACAATGGCCTCGGTAGGAACAGCCGGCGTAGTACTTTTATCCAGGCTTACAATTCCGGTGATATTCATCCCGTCAATTAATCCTGATTTATTTCCGATTACTTCGCAATGCATGGAAATAGTCTTGCTTTCGTTTTCAAAAGAGGACCCGATACTATAAATTTTTGCATCGTATTCCGTTTCAGGATTATTCGTCAGCTTAAAGTGAACAATCTGCCCCACTCTCATTTTAGGAAGATCTTTTTCAAAAACCTGAAGATCGAGATGAATGGAGCCGTTATCTATGACGGTAGCAACGGGTGAAGAAATATCCACATAGCTTCCAATCTGTGCCGTGATACTGCTGATTGTACCGCTAATAGGTGCTGTAATGACTAAACCAGACCTCATATTTCCATTGTTGACTTTTCCCGGGCTTATTCCCATCATCTGAAGCTGTTTTAAAAGTGATGCTCTTTTTGTTCTTAATGTTTTCAGTTCTGCATCGGCACTTTGAAGGTTTTTCTTTGCTCCGGCATCGTTATCAAAAAGCTCTCTTTGTCTTCTGTATTCCTGCTCTGCATAGGTAATTCTGCTGTTTGTCGTCAGATAATCTTCCTGAAGCTGGATGTATTCCGGGTTCACGATAGTTGCAATCACCTGTCCTTTTTTCACAATGCTTCCCACCTGAATATTGATTGTTTTAATAATTCCTCCGTATAGAGAAGTGATTGTAGCCTTATTGCTGTTGGGAACGCTCAGAAGCCCATTGGCTTTTATAGTGGATGTAAGTTCTTTCATTTCAACGGTTCCTAAGGCAACACCTACAGACTTCATCTGCTCTTCCGTTAATGAAGCGATAGTCTGCACTTCTTCTGCATGCCCTTTTTCAGCCTGTTCAGTTTTAACTTCTGTTTTTTCTGTTGCTTTCTCTTGTTTTCCGCAGCTTACAATAAAAAGAGCAGTGACTGTCAGATATATGATATTATGTTTTATTTTCATGTTATTTATTGATGATTGAATTAATAGTAACTACAGATTGATTTACCTGCTGGATCGATTCCAGGTATTTTAATTGAATATTCGTTGCGGTCTGTAAGGCAAAAAGATATTCCACATAGGAAATCTCTCCTGTTTTATATCCTAGCTGAGCGGCTTTTACAATTTTTTCAGCATTAGGGAGCGCTTGAGTGGTATAATACTCATATTGCTGTACATCCTGCTGATATTGCCCAAAAGCATTTTCCAGCTGAGCCGTAAGTTGTTTCTGCTGCATTTTTGCCTTGGTTTCTGCAACCTGTCTGTCATATTCCAGGGCCTGAATTCTTGCTTTTGTAGCTCCAAATGTCAAAGGAATTGACACACCCACCGTTGCAGACTGGAATCGCTTTCCTGAGTTATAATAATTTTCCTGTCCGTTGATGGTATGAAGGCCAATTAAGGATTGATTGGTATAACCTAAACTGAAATCCGGTAATCCAAGAGATTTTTCAACCTTTTTATTTTTCTCAGCAATTTCCATTTCCTGATAAAAAGCCTTTACTGAAGGGTTATTCGCAACAGCTGAACTATCCAGAACATTTTCAGCCTTTAATGGTTCATAATCTTGTTTAAAAGGTACTTCCAATTCTTCTGAGGTATTTAAAAGTGTTTTTAAGTTTTTGTAGGCATTGTTCAGATATACTTCATTCTGTCTCAGCAGCAGATCAATTTCACCTTTCTGCGTTTCTGCAGTATTAATCTCAATCTTCTTGATATCACCTGCTTTAAATCTCACGGTCGCAATTCTGATAAATTCCTCATAATACTTATCCAGGCTCGTCAGCTGGGCTTTGTTATACTGAAGGTATTCAATGTGATAATAATAAGTACGAACCTGTTTGATCAGCTCATTGGTTGTAATTTCTTTATCAATCTGTTTGCTCTTTATATTTTCATTGATCAGCTCTTTTCTTGCTTTAAATAGGGTTGGAAAAGGAATGCTTTGTGAAATAGCAAACGACTGGTCAAACTTCGGGCTATTGTATTGTCCCAGCTGGGCTTCAACACTGAGTTTTGGAAGTTCTTTGGATGTAGGTCTTAATGCTTCCGCGGATTTAATGCTAAGTTCTTTTGATTGTAATGTTAAATTATTGTTGACAGCCATCTCAACTGCCTTTTCAACAGATATTGGAGTGATCTGTGCTTTAAAAGTCTGCCCCAGCATCATAAATCCTATAACAAGAACAATCGTAAATGTTCCTGGATTGTTATTTTTTCTTTTCAAAATCTTTGTGTTAAAAATAATATACAGCATCGGCAATACGAATAGCGTAAGGAATGTAGCGGTTACCAATCCCCCGATAACTACCGTTGCCAATGGTTTCTGAACTTCAGCTCCTGCTCCCGTGGAAATAGCCATGGGTAAAAATCCTAAGGAGGCTACTGTAGCCGTCATTAAAACGGGTCTCAATCTCGTTTTTGTTCCTTCAAATACTCTTTTCAGTATATCTTTTTCGCCCTCTTTTTCCAATTGATTAAAAGTTCCGATCAGAACGATCCCGTTAAGTACTGCGACTCCGAAGAGTGCAATAAATCCGATTCCCGCACTGATACTGAACGGCATATCTCTTACGAGAAGAGCAAAAACGCCACCAATCGCACTCATTGGAATTGCTGTGAAAATTAATGCGGCCTGCTTGAATGATCGGAATGTGAAGTACAACAACATAAAAATAAGAAGCAGAGATACCGGAACTGCAATCATCAGGCGTTTGCTTGCTTCCTGCAGGTTTTCAAACTGCCCTCCATACGTGAAATAATATCCTGACGGAAGCTTCACTTTATCCAATTTTGCCTGAATGTCTTTTACTACACTCTCTACATCACGACCTTTTACGTTGAACCCTATTACGATTCTGCGTTTTCCCTGTTCACGGCTGATCTGTGCCGGTCCCAGTTTGTAGCTTATATTAGCCACCTGTGACAGCGGGATCTGCGCCCCGGTGCTGGAAGTGATCATCAGATTATTCACATCTGAAATATCCGTTCTGTGAAGACTGTCCAGACGAACCACCAAATCAAAACGTCTTTCGTTTTCAAAAACCTGTCCAGCCGCTTTTCCTGCAAAGGCTGTACTTACCGCGTTGTTGACATCTTCAATATTTAATCCGTAATTGGCTATCCTTGTTCTGTCATATTGTACATTGATTTGTGGAAGACCGCTTACTCTTTCAATCTGTGGTGCCGTAGCCCCATCCACAGTTTGAATCACTTTTCCTACTTTATCTGCATACACTGCCAGAGAATCAAGATTTTCTCCAAATATTTTTACAGCAACATCTTGTCTAATCCCGGTCATTAGTTCATTGAAACGCATCTGAATAGGCTGGTTTTTCTCAAAGAATACCCCGGGAATGGTTTCTAATTTCTCACTGATCTCATCAGCAAGCTGATCATAGGATTTTTTGGTTTTCCATTCACTTTGAGGCTTCAGGACAACAATCATATCAGTAGCTTCCGGAGGCATAGGATCCGTAGGAACTTCAGCTGATCCGGTTTTTCCCACCACCATTTTAACCTCATCAAATTGTTTGATAATTCTTGAGGCCTGCATTGAGGTTTCTATACTTTGGCTGAGCGAGCTTCCTTGCGGCAGAATACAGTGGAAAGCAAAATCTCCTTCCTGCAGCTGCGGAATAAACTCACCTCCCATATTTTTAAAGATAAATGCAGAAATAAGAAAAACTACTGCTGTTGCTGAAACAATAACATATTTTACTTTAATGGCTTTCTGTAATAATGGCTGATACACCTTTTGAAGGCGGTTCATCATTTTATCAGAGAAAGTTTCTTTGTGGGATATTTTCTTAGATAAAAACAAGGCGCTCATCATCGGAATGTAAGTCAGGGATAAGATCAAAGCTCCAAGAATTGCAAATCCTACTGTTTTTGCCATCGGTGTAAACATTTTTCCTTCTACCCCAGCCAGTGTAAGAATCGGAATATATACGATAAGGATAATAATTTCTCCGAAGGCTGCACTGCTTCTGATCTTTGAGGCAGACAGGAATACCTCTTCGTCCATTTCAGATTGTGTCAGTGCCCGCAGTGATTTCCTTACTCCCAAATGGTGTAATGTTGCTTCTACAATAATAACTGCACCGTCTACAATCAAGCCAAAGTCTATGGCTCCAAGACTCATCAGGTTGGCGCTTACTCCAAAAACATTCATCATTCCAAGCGCAAACAGTAAGGAAAGCGGAATAGCAGACGCTACAATAAGTCCTGCTCTCAGATTTCCAAGGAAAATAACAAGAACGAAAATAACGATTAATGCTCCTTCGATGAGGTTTTTCTCGACGGTATTGATGGCTCTGTCTACAAGATCTGTTCTGTCCAGAAACGGTTCTATAACCACATCATCCGGAAGAGATTTCTGAATGGTAGGAATTTTCGCTTTGATATTGCTAACCACTTCATTACTGTTGGCACCTTTTAACATCATCACTACCCCGCCTACGGCATCTACTTTTCCGTCATAAGTAAGAGCTCCGTAACGTACTGCGCTTCCTAAACGGACATCAGCAACATCTTTTATAAAAATCGGAACGCTTCCGGTTTCGTTTTTAACCGCAATATTCTTAATATCTTCGAGAGAAGTTACCAGCCCTATTCCGCGGATAAAGTATGCGTTGGGCTTTTTATCGATATAAGCACCTCCTGTATTTTGATTATTTTTTTCAAGGGCTGTAAATATTTCAGTAATACTTGTTCCCATTGCTTTCAGCCGGTTGGGATCAATGGCAACTTCATATTGTTTCAGCTCTCCTCCGAAACTATTGATTTCTGCTACTCCCGGAGTTCCGTTAAGCTGTCTTCGCACGATCCAATCCTGCATGGTACGAAGTTCCTTTGCATTATATTTTTTTTCACTTCCTTTTTTAGGGTGAAGAATGTACTGGTAGACCTCTCCAAGCCCCGTACTTACGGGAGCTAATTCAGGGGTTCCAACTCCTTTAGGAATTTCTTCCACTGCATTTTTCAGCTGTTCACTAATGAGCTGTCTGGCGAAATACACATTCACATCTTCTTTGAAAACGACAGTGATCACGGAAAGTCCGAATCTTGAAATACTTCTGGTTTCCTGAATATCAGGAACATTGGCAATACTTTGCTCTATAGGAAATGTTACCAGCTGTTCCACCTCCTGACCTGCCAATGTAGGACATACGGTAATAATCTGTACCTGGTTATTGGTAATATCCGGCACAGCATCTATCGGCAATCTGGTAGCACTCCAGGTTCCCCAGATAACCAGCACCAATGTCATAATACCAATAACTGCTTTGTTCTTGATACTGAATTTTATGATTTTATCTAACACGATCTATATTTAATTTTTATTGAAAATAAATGCCGACAGCTTATATTACTGCAGCAAAAATATCCTGAAAACCTCTGCAATGGTATTGCAAAGTTTCAAGTACAGTTTATCATCAGAAAGAAAACTTCCTGATCGTTAATAAAAATTAAATTTTGGGAGGCTGCCAGATAGGATCATCAATCTGGTAAGCGAAATCGTTTTTGTGAAATAAGATTTTCTTTGAAAAATAGGCAGGAATTTGTTCAGGAATTTCGAGTAAAGGGTCCATTTTGAATGTTGAAACTGTAATCTGACAACAGCTGCATGCACAAAGCGGAGAACAGATATCCCCTTTTTCTTTTGAATGGTTTTCCTGAATATTTATAGAAACCGTATTATTCCCCGAGTTCTGTGGATGAGATACATCTGCACATGGCATCAATGATAACGCCATGAAATAAATTGCCAGTATCCATCTTAACAGGTTCATTGTGGCAAAGGTAAAACTTTTTTATAAAATGGAAGGAATTTGAATGGAACGGGCTTTCAAATGATTGTTTTTACATCCTGCTTGTTTACAAAAGTCTGGTTTTTTGAAATCAATTTTTCTTCAAATCATCATTTATAATTTAAAAAAAACAGGCTTTTAAAATTTCTTTTTCATCTTATTTCACAATTCAATAAATTAGGTTAAAATAACTGATAACCAGCAATTTAAACCTAATAAATGTTTGTTTTTTATATATTTACAGCAAACAAAAAAGCTATATACAACTAGAAACCCAATTTACAATTATCAGATACAAGTCTGATATTTCGCTTCCCTTTTAAATAATTATAATTAACACATATGAAACGAATATTATTATTTATTTTCAGTATTACCATTTCAAGTACTTATGCTCAAAGTTGGAATACAACAGGAAATTCTGGAACCAATTCATCCAATCATTTTATGATATAAAAATAGAGATTGTAAATAAGGAATAAACATTCATTCCTCTTCGCAAGCATGTAATTCTTCTGGTCACGTTTATTTAATGGGATTTAATAAATGATACTACATAAAAAGCCACTGCAAAAAGCAATGGCTGAAAATAAAATCTAATTATGGACTGTGATTATAAATTCGGGTTGTTTTCAGATTCTCTCTGCGGTATACTGAATAAATAATAATTACTGTTTGGCTTGAAAGCTGTCTTATCCGGGAAATCAAGAACAGAATGTCCTTTACCGTCTACTGTTTTCACAGTTCCGTCTGGTGTCGTAATCTGAACTTTTATGGGCTTGCCATCAGCATCTACAAATGGCTTCCTTACCACTGTTCCTTGAGTTCTGATAATATCGGAAAGTGAAAAACCTTCCCCAAAAAGCTCCTTTCTTCTTTCAATCAAAACAGCACTTACCACTTCACTTTGTGCAAGTGAACCACTGTAAACATTAGCTTTTCTTGCAGATTTCAATTGATTTAAAACAGCAACTGCCTGCTGAACATTTCCACTTCTTGCTTCGGCTTCAGCTTCAATGAGGTACATTTCCGCAGCTCTCATATAAACAATATCTGCAATAAGAGTGGGTTTAAATTTAAATTTAGCATATCTCAGCAGGCCTTCCCTTCCTTTCTGCCCGTCCCATGAAAACAACTGGGATCTGATATCGTTCGCATCAAACAGATCTTTAAAATAAGGATCTGCCATAAAACTATAATAATAACTTCCGGAAGAAGATACATCCAGATAATGGAATGCATAACTTGCATCAGACTGTTCCTGTGTCTGCCCGTGCCCCCAGATCCATTCCACATTACTGATATCATTGAATCCGTCTTTATATTTTTCCGGAGCCATCAGAGGAGAACCTTCTCTTGCTATTTTTGCTGCTGATGAAGCTTTGCCCCATTCTCCCGTATTCAGATAAGTTCTGGCCAAAAGCCCATTCACTACAGCTCGGTTAATCTTATCTTTATTATTTCTGGTATAATCTTTTAATAAATTATCTGCCTCTGTAAGATCATTTTTAATTAACGTATAAATCTCTTCCAGACTTGCTCTTTTCTTTCCTACCGTACTTGTAGAAGAAGGTTCTGTATAAATAGGAGCCGTTAAAGCTGTTTTATCTTTAAGATAGCTGAATTGATAAAAACTTGCCAGATTCAGATAACAGAAAGCACGTAATGCCTTGGCCTGCCCTTTTACCTGATTCTTTTTCTCCTGACTTCCTTCTGTACCATCAATCCTTGTGATAACATTATTCATATTATTGATTGCAGAATACAGCATGGTCCAGATAAACAAAGGGCGGCTTGCCGTACTGTTCACCATTTCCGTAAAGGCATACGTAGAAGAGAAACCATATTTATTAGTTAACACCGCTACATCACTTCCCATTGCATCACTGGTTCTCAATACTGTTGAATAACCAATATTTGCATAGGTTGTCCCATCATTATTGAATTTTGCCCAGGTTCCGTTAATAACCGTTTCAGCACTTTCAGCAGTCTTAAAAACTTCCACACTGTTCGCCTGATCAGTAGGTGCCGTATCCAGATCACTCTCACAACTTGTCATAGACCATAATCCGATGAATGCAAACGATATATATATTATTTTTTTCATTGTTTCAATTTTAAAAAGGTTAAAGAGTTGCCTGAAGACCGAAAGTGATTGTTCTCATTGCAGGATATCTGTAATAAGTTGTCCCGTCCAATGCCTGTTCAGGATCCATTCCTTTGTGTTTATAGAATGTCAGAAGATTTTCTGCCTGAATGTAGATTCTGAATCTTTTAAGTCCGAGCTTTTCAAAATAATCCGTAGGAAGCGTATATCCTAAACTTACGTTTTTAAGCCTTGCATACGTTCCTGAGTATAAAAACCTTGAAGACGTTGAAGTCCAGTTGTTGGTTGTGGTACTTAATCCCGGAACATCTGTATTAGGGTTATCCGGAGTCCATCTGTTAAGCATTTCAACACTCCATGCACGTCCTCCGGCACTTCCGTTATGCATGATTGAAGTATAGTCTGTATCCAGTATCTTCCCTCCTATCTTGAATGTCAGTAATCCTGAAAAATCAAAGTTCTTATAGGTGATACTTGTACTTATTCCGCCGGTCAGTTTTGGCAAGGCAGAACCTTGTAAGAGTTTTGTTGCTTTTGAATACTCTGAAGTAGTTCCTTCCACTGAATTTCCGCTGGCATCTGTGGAAACCGTTTTCCACAATGGCTTTCCATTGCTTGGATCTACACCAGCCCATTCCGGAATGAAGAAATCATAAACAGAACCTCCCACTTGTAATAATTTGGTTCCGACAACCAGTGAGCCTGCAGGTAATTTGGTTACTTTATTATTTAAAGTACTCAGATTCACATCCACATTCCATTGGAAGTCATCATTTCTGATGGGAGTAGTAAATAATGAAAACTCAAAACCTGTATTCTGAATGGTCCCGATATTCGCCGGATAATCACTTATTCCCAATGACGGAGCTACCGGCATATTAAATAGAAGATCCTGACTTTTTCGTTTAAAGTATTCGATATTACCTTTAATCCTGTTGTTCAGAATAGCAAACTCCAGTCCTACATTTAAATTAAGATTGGTTTCCCACTTTACATTCTTTGTAGACGTTTTTTCAAGTGTTGTTCCCGGTTCTCCACCAAGACTGATAAATCGGTATAGTTCCTGATATGCATAATACAACGGCTGCCCGTTTGGTCTCAATAATTTATCATTCCCCTGTCCTCCGTAACTTGCACGAAGTGTAAGCTGATTAAATACATTCAGACTTTTAATGAATTCTTCATTTGAAATTTTCCATGACCCTCCTACAGACCAGAATCTTCCCCATCTGTTATCCGGTGCAAACCTTGAAGAACTGTCTGCTCTTCCTGAAGCAGACAAGAAATAAGTATTGTTATAATCATATTCTACTTTTCCCAGGAAACTCAATAAACTTAATTGATTACTGTTTCCACTGAAACTTCCTAATAAAGAAGCCGCGTCCGGTTCATAGTAATAAGGCAGTGAGAACTGGCTTCTTGTACCTGAAATAGTCTGATAATCGTATTTATAAAATTCATGACCTGCCAAAGCATTTACATGGTGTTTTCCAAACTTTTTATCATAGGTTAAAATATTACTGGTGGTATAAGAAAGCGTTCTGGTATTTGTTTTCGTAACCGAACCTCCAATCTCTGCTCCTTGCCCAAGAAGCGGATTCGAATAATAATGTCCGTTATAATTTACCAGATCCACAGAGAAACTCGTCTTGAATTTTAACTCTGGTAAGAAAGTAAACTCCATGAAACCTTTTCCTGAGAAGTTATCTTCTTTATTTTCATTCTTATCCAATGGTAAAGTAGCTGCGGCATTCTGATTCTGAAGAGCATTGGTAGGCCTGTATTTTCCGAAATCATAAATTCTGTGTCCGGAAGCATCCAATACATAAGATCCGTCTGCATTTCTTTCATAATATGGATAGAATGAAGGGATGAATCTTGCTGCGTTGATGATATTGCTTGCCTTGGAGTCTGAAGAAGTCGGAGCCTGCTGAATACTGTTTGTATAACTTAGGTTCACTCCTACGTTCAGCCATTTCTTAACTTCAGAGTTTATTTTTAATCTGGTATTATATCTTTTAAATCCGGACTCAATAGCCATCCCTTTATCATCCAGATATCCTAATGAAAAGAAATAATTACTCTTCTCACTTCCTCCACTGATATCCAGATCGGCTTGGTTTCTTGATGCTACCCTTTGTAAAATATCTCTCCAGTCATCATTCCACAGAGGTGTTGCTCCAGGTAATAATTTACCGTCAGTTCCTACCGGTTTCGGATAACCTGTCCCATAAGGATTGATTCCAAGTGTTGAAACAAGATTATCTGTTGCCATCTGAGCGGCTTGCTGTGAGGTAATTTTCCCAGACTGGTAGCCGTTTCTCAGTGCTTCCCAATACAATTGAAAATATTGATCTGTGCTCACCTGCTCATAATCTTTTACCGCTCTTCCCGAAAATCCCTGACTGATATTAAAGTTTACTTTTGCTTCTCCTTTCTTACCGGATTTGGTCGTAATGATAATAATCCCGTTGGCACCTCTTGAACCATAAAGCGCGCTTGCCGTAGCATCTTTCAAAACACTGATAGACTCAATATCTCCAGGGCTTATAGAGTTCAGATTCCCATCAAAAGGAATTCCGTCAACAACATATAAAGGATCACTGGAAGCACTTATGGACCCGATTCCTCTGATCCTTATCGTGGAAATGGCACCCGGCTGGCCCGAAGCACTTGTCGTCTGAATTCCGGCCACCTGCCCTTCCAATGCTTTAGTAATATTGGTTACGGGCCTGTTATTGATCTTATCACTTGAAATGGTTGCTACTGAACCTGTATAACTGTTTCTTTTAGCCTTTCCATAAGCTACTACCACTACTTCATCGATCTCTTTTTCACCAAGGCTGTCCTTTTTGGGTTTGGAATTCTGGCCGCTTATACTGGTAACTCCTAAGAAAAATGCAGCAACCGACGGCATCAAGGCTTTAGAATTGAATAAATTTTTGCTAATCATAATCAATTTTATTTATCATATATTAAAATTTTACCCTTTGCAGAAAAGTCAGCAAAGGGCATCGATATATACGACAAACCAAATGCTTATTTTTCCTTTAAAGGCTGAACGTAACACCTTGCCCGAAGGTAGGTTGTTAAGACTTCACAGGGTCAGTTCCCTCTGTCTTTCTTTATAAGCCGATCGAAATATGGATGCAAAGCTATAAACTTTTAGTCTACAAAACAAGTAGACTTATATGTTTTTTACAATAACTTTTTAAAAATTAACATAAAATTTTAATAAAATTCATTAAAATAAGGAGTTACAAATATTATCATTTATTCAAACATGACATATATCATTGAAAATAATTCAAAACATAAAAGAATAGATCACATTGATTTTTTAATCATTAATTAAAAAAACTTTTTAATTTTATAGGATGAAAGTTTTAATTATAAATGGTCCTAATCTGAATCTTTTAGGCACCAGAGAACCGGAAATCTATGGAAGCATTTCCATGGAAACCTATTTGGATCAATTAAAGTCTGAGTTTCAGGCTCACGAATTAAAATATTATCAGTCTAATATTGAAGGTGAACTGATTAACAGACTTCAGGAAGATGATTTTGATGCGGTTATTATCAATCCGGGAGCTTTCACCCATTATTCTTATGCTATTGCCGATTGTTTGAAGAATATCCGAAAACCAAAAGTTGAAGTTCATATCAGCAATATTTACAAAAGAGAGGAATTCAGGCAGAAGTCTGTAACAGCTGCTAATACAGATGCTGTTTTGTCAGGCTTTGGAATGGATGGATATAGATTGGCGTTATTAAGTCTTAAATAAATCTTTATAATTTAAATTGCCATTCTCTCGCTGATTTAACAGATTAAGCTGATGTGAAAATACATTTCTTTTATGCAATCTTTTATAGAAAAATAAAAGCCTCATCTGAATGATGAGGCTTTAGTATGTTAAATCTAATGATTAGATAGTCTGTTCCTGTAATTGAGGTCCTGAAGCTATTAATTTCTTCCCTTCTTCTGTATCACAGTACTGTTCGAAGTTCTTGATATATCTTGAAGCAAGATCTTTTGCTTTTTCTTCCCATTCCGAAGCATTATCGTAAGTATCTCTAGGATCTAAAATACCTTCAGAAACATTAGGAAGTTCGGTAGGAATTTCAAGATTCATGATCGGAACCTGAGTTTTAGGAGCATTATCAATAGAACCATCAATGATTGCATCAATGATTGCTCTTGTATCTTTTAAAGAAATTCTGTTTCCAGTTCCATTCCAACCTGTGTTTACCAGGTAAGCTTTGGCTCCGTGCTCCTGCATTTTTCCGATCAATGTTTTAGAATACATTGTTGGGTGTAATGTAAGGAACGCTTCACCGAATGCAGGTGAGAATGATGGCTGAGGTTCAGTAATTCCTCTTTCTGTTCCAGCTAGTTTTGATGTATAACCGCAAAGGAAGTGGTACTGAGCCTGATCTTCATTTAAGATAGAAACCGGAGGAAGTACCCCGAACGCATCTGCAGAAAGATAAACGATCTTCTTAGCGTGGCCAGCCTTAGATGGCAATACAATTTTATTGATATGATAAATCGGATAAGAAACTCTTGTGTTCTCAGTGATAGATCCGTCAGTGTAATCTGCTACTCCATTGTGAACAACAACATTTTCAAGAAGCGCATCTCTCTTGATCGCTCTGAAGATATCCGGTTCTTTTTCTTCTGATAAATCGATTACTTTAGCGTAGCATCCTCCTTCATAGTTGAATACCCCGTTATGATCCCATCCGTGCTCATCGTCACCAATAAGATATCTTTTAGGATCTGCAGATAAAGTAGTTTTACCTGTTCCTGAAAGACCAAAGAATAAAGCTACATCACCTTTTTCACCTACGTTTGCAGAACAGTGCATAGAAGCCATACCTTTTAATGGAAGATAATAGTTCATCATAGCAAACATTCCTTTTTTCATTTCACCTCCGTACCATGTACCTCCGATGATCTGTAGCTTTTCAGTAAGATTGAACATGATAAAGTTTTCAGAGTTTAATCCCTGAGCTTCCCAGTTCGGGTTCGTAGTTTTAGATCCGTTGATTACTGTGAAATCCGGCTCACCGAAGTTTTCAAGTTCATAGTGAGAAGGACGAATGAACATGTTGGTTACGAAATGCGCCTGCCAAGCAACCTCAACGATAAATCTTACTTTAAGTCTTGTATCTGCATTCGTACCACAGAAAGCATCAACTACATAAATTTTCTTAGCTTCAGAAAGCTGGTTCATCACTAGTTCTTTACAAGAACCGAAAATTTCCGCTGTAGTAGGTAAATTTACTTTACCATCCCAGAAAATTGTATCTCTTGTAACATCATCCTGAACAATATATCTGTCTTTAGGTGAACGACCTGTGAAAATTCCTGTTTTTACTGATACCGCGCCAGATTCTGTAAGCTCAGCTTTCTCAAATCCTTGATTTTCAGGAGAAACTTCAGCCTGATACAATTCTTCATATGAAGGATTATACACTACCTCATAGTTTCCTTTAATCCCTAATTTCTCTAAATCCTGGATGATTTTAGTGTTTTTCATTTTACTTATATTTTCTATTTCTTTATTGCTTTCAACAAAAATAATATTAATTATTTGTTAAAGACGGTTTAAATATACTGATATAAGTCAGAATGACAAATAAAAAAAGGCGTTTGTAAAATATTGATTATAAATTAATTATATCAGACCATTCAAAAACCGTATTAAAACCTTTCTCCCAAAAATAGTCTTTATAGCTCCCAAATTTGGCGCTCATTACAAAATCTCCGCCCCATGCCCCCAAACTTTTGACAAAAGAAGGGCAATCTGCGAATAACTTTTCTTTAACTGTCGAAATTTCAAGAAAATCTGCAATTTTCCTCTCATGAATCATCATTAATTCCGAAAAACTTTCCAATTCACTGCATAATAAAATTTTCTTTGTGATATCTGAAAATTCATCAACCAGTTCCGGAGACTTCTTTTTCGACTTGTAAAAGCTGATCCCTTCTCTACTATCCTGCTTCTGATTTAAATGAATAAAAATCAATTCATTTTTAAAGGGAGGATTAAAATCCACCTTATCATATCTGATTTCAGGTTTGCTCTGGAAAAGCACGGCAGATTTCTCTTTTGCAACGGCAATATCGTACCCGCTTCCTCCTAAACTGATTGTATTAAGATAAAAAGGGTCAATCTGAGCCCATTCTGCAAGATTGGTCATTAAAGTAGAACTGCTTCCCAGCCCATAATCTGCTGGAAACTGGAGATTGGTTCTTAAATGATACGTAAGGTTATGTTTAAATTTAATAGAAGAAAGCTGCTGAACATTCTTTAAAGTTCTGGTGATAAATTCAGCGCTTGATGGAATGTTGGTCTCCAGGATCTGCCAGTTCGTATAATCTATAACAGCTGTTAACCATAATTTGTTCTGATGATAAGCCTCCCAGATAATCAGGGATTTTTCATCATTTTTTTCTTCAAAGAAAAACTCTTGTCCCAGCCTGGTTGGTACCGCTAAGACAAGAGCTCCGTCGATTGCGAAATATTCTGAAGTAAGCATAAGTTTGCCTGGTGAGAATATCGCGTTCATATTTTTATTAATTAAATTGCAGAAGTAGCGTCTACTGACCCGTCAATTTTTTTGATCAATCCCTGAAGGGTTTTTCCCGGGCCTACTTCAACGAAGTTAGAGGCACCATCTTTAATCATATTCTGAACAGACTGAGTCCATTTTACAGGACCTGTCAACTGAGCGATCAGGTTTTGCTTGATCTCATCAGGATTGGTTACCGCTGTTGTAGTGATATTCTGATAAACAGGAATTGTTGCTTTTCTGAATTTTGTTTTTTCAATTGCTGCGGCCAATCTTTCTTGAGCCGGCTGCATTAACGGTGAATGGAAAGCTCCGTTCACAGGTAGTAATAAAGCTCTTTTTGCTCCTGCCTCTTTCAGTTTTGCACAAGCTTCTTCTACAGCTGGTGTTTCTCCTGAAATTACTAATTGCCCCGGGCAGTTATAATTTGCCGGAACTACTATACCACTAATCTGTGCACAGATTTCTTCAACCTTAGCATCATCTAATCCTAAGATAGCTGCCATAGAACTTGGATTAGCATCACAAGCTTCCTGCATTGCTTTAGCTCTTTCGGATACCAGTTTAAGACCATCATCAAAGGATAAAACTCCATTGGCTACCAGTGCAGAGAACTCTCCTAATGAGTGTCCTGCTACCATTTCAGCTCCAAGACCATTTACTGCTTTTAATGCTGCTACTGAATGTATAAATATTGAAGGCTGGGTAACCTCTGTTTTCTTAAGATCCGCATCCGTACCGTTAAACATAATGGAAAGAATGTCGAAACCTAAAATTTCATTGGCAGATTCCATCAGATCTTTAATATCTTTTCTAGAATCATACAATTCTTTTCCCATTCCTACGAACTGAGAACCCTGCCCTGGAAATACAAGTGCTTTCATGTATTGAATTAAATATTATGCAAATATAACTATAATGTTAACAATATTCTTTTAAACAGTTATAAATCATTTAAGGTACTAACCTGATTACCCTGTAACCGGTATTTACATATGCACCATTAGCTTTAGATTTTACAAACTCAAATTTTGTGGCAAGCTGAGTCTGAACTTTATTCATCTGTTTAAAGATCTCCCCTTTTTTGTTTTCTCTGGTCAACATATCGTTTACCACATCAAAACCAACAACGGCATATTTTGGAGGAGTTTTACAGTACTTGTTTTTATAAGCGGCAAGAATTTCTTTTTCAAAGCTGCCATCAGTATTGATCTTTCTGTCCATCAAATAAACCAGACTCGCCTGGCTTAGCTCGTCTACCTTCTTTTCGAAAGTAGGAGAATAGAACATACTGAAAGCTTTCACTCCCTGTACTTCTTTGGAAAGTGCAATCACTTTGCTTGCAAAAGCTTCTCCTGCTGTATTATCATCATTGGCCAGAATTGCAATGACCGGTGCAGACTGCCCTGTCATCATATTCTGATCCAGCTGAATATCTGCCGGAGAATTTACAATAATAATATTAGGATTCTTTACTGCTTTTTCAAGCCCTGATTTAATGTAGTTTGCATTTTCTTTTTTAGCATCTGCCACTACATATATTTTCTGATCTGAATAAATTCCTTTTACTTCTTCTACAATCTTATCTGCGTAGGTTTGATTATTTGTTTCAACGATAATAAGATTGCTATAGTTATACAATTCCGGAGTGTTGGCAAATGGTGCTACAACAGGAATTTTCTGATTTTTAGTAAAATCAAGAACATCAATCACATTCGATTTGAAGAAAGGCCCAATGATAAGATCTGTATTGTCGGGATTGATTTGTGTAAGCGAATTTTTAAATGACGCTTCATTTCCTGAATCTACAATTTTGATGTCTAGTTTCTGCCCTCCTTTTGCGTTTCTTTCAATAGCCAGCTTAGCTCCTGTTAAGAAATCAAGTGCCATTCCTCTGTACTGGGTTTCGTTGGTACTGTATCCGAACGGAAGCATTAAAATCACACTCAGAGCATCTCCGTTTTTCTTAACGTAAGCCGCATCCTGTTTTTTAATCTTCAGAACCATTCCGGTTTTAAGACCGTGAGAAAGATCCGGGTTCAGAGCAATAAGCTCATCAATTGAAACTCCGAATTTATTTACGATGGAGAATACCGTATCTCCCTGCTGAACGGTATAAGTAACGTAATCATCTCCTGCAGCAGTATTGGTTGTAACTGTGGAAGATTTTTCGTTCCCTGAATCCATTTTTGCTTTTGGATTTACCTGTTCTTCAGTAGTAGTATTGGTATTTGCTTTTTTTATTTTGATGGTGTCACCAGGCTTCAGCCCTTTTTCTTCCAATCCTGGATTTAAAGCAAAAAGATCCTGCTGGCTGATGCCAAACTGTTTTGTAATTCTATAGTAATTGTCTTTAGACTGGATTACATATGCTTCACCTTCTGCTGAAGCAGTAACAGTAGTGGGTGTAATTGTTGTTATTGTTTTCTCAACAGGCGGTTCTGCATGTTTTTCTGATGCTACAACCGGTTGTTGGCTTCCTCCGTATTTTTTGATGCTGGCAAGAGGTAATGTAATTTCATCACCAATCTTCATGTGAGAATCCAGTTCCGGATTCAGTTTTCTGAGATCGGTTTCAGAAATTCTGTATTGTTTTGTAATTCCATAGATGGTTTGCTTCGGCTGTAAAACGATTTTACCAAGAGAGCCTCCTGTGTTCGAAGTTACTTTTTCTACTGGTGCTGTCTTTGTAGCTGCCGGAGCTGTTGTCTTTTCAGACTTTATTGTTAAAACATCTCCAATAGCCAGCTTTCCATCTTTATGTTTTGGGTTTAGCTTCAGCAATTCATCTACAGTCATTCCATACTTTTTGGCAATATTGTAAGGATTATCACCTTGCACAACCGTATGTGATTTCTGGGCTGAAACTCCCAAAACCATACATAAACTGGATAGAATAAAAAACCTCTTTATCATATTCGATAATTATAATTTACAAAAATACTTCTTTAAAATTAAATGGCAACAATTATTAATTTTGAATCTTGAACCACCATCTCTTCCAAACAATTTTCAAGCCACGAATAGCCATAATCTGAAAAGAATACACTAAAGTTATAGACTCTTTCCTGCCAGGTTTTAGCTGGGTGGACATCTAAAAATAGGTTTTCAAGTCTTTCCAGCAGTTCATTTTGTTTTATTTTCTCTGCGTGAAGGAGACGTTTTTTCATTCTTTTGAATGATTTAAGCTGCCTTACTTCTTCTGCTTTCACCATATTTCCAAAGGATTTTTCGGTATTTTCTGCGGAAGCCTTCAGCTCTGAAAAATTGTTGATAAGAAGTTCTTCTTTTTGATCCAGCAATTCCAGAATGGAATTATCTTTTAAAATGATCTGATTGGTAAGCACGGTGAAGTTGCTGAAGAAATTTTCAATGTTAAGATCCAGCTTTTCAATTTTCCCCAATGTTTTCTCCTTCAGGAAAAGCATAGAATTCCTTGGGATTAAGATAGGAAAAGGGATATTGATCTCAGAGAAATAATCTTTTAATTCCAGCCAGTACATGATTTCGGCATTACCACCGATATACGCCAGGTTCGGCAATACCTTTTCCTGATATATAGGACGCATTAATGCATTAGGGCTGAATTTTTCAGGATGATTTTCAAGTGCTGCCAGTATTTCTTCTGGTGTAAATTTAATATGGGTATCTACAACAACATAGTTCTTTCCGTCAAATTCAATCCGATCTCTGGTTTCAGAAAGATAGAAAAGATTAATTTCACGTGGATTTACCTGAACTTTTCCATATTTCTCAGTTAGAAAATCAACTTTATTACGGGAAGATCTTTGCAGGCTGAAATGAAGCAGTTCATCTTTAAAAACACCTGCTATCTGTTTTTTAAGTTCTTTGGAATCTCCATCTAAAGTTAATAGCCCGAATTCTGAGAAAAGACGATTAACGAGAGTTTTTATTGCTTCTGTTAAGGTATTACCGGCTTTATAAGCTTCTTTCATCATTAAGATCAGTTCTGTCCCGAAAACAGAGTCTTTGAATTCTTTTTCAAATTCTGAAATGAAATAGGTATCTGTGATCTCAATTCTTCCTACCGGACCTCCTGATTTTTCATGGGTTTCATAGTAATTATTTTCAGTTTTGAAATGATTGATCTCTGCAAAATCATGATCTTCCGAAGCCATCCAATATACCGGAACGAAATTAAATTCAGGAAAATGCTCTTTCAGATAGGTACATGTCTTTATAGTCTGAAGTATTTTATAGACAAAGAAGACAGGCCCTGAGAAAAGATTCAGCTGATGTCCGGTTGTAATGGTAAACGTATTGGGCAGTTTAAGATGCTCCAGATTTTCTTTCTGTTTTGATGATATATCAAAACCTGAAAGCTGCTTTTCAAACACTTCGTACAAAATATTTCTCTGCTCCAGTGTAAAAGAATCTTTTTTCAGGTGAATCTGCTTACTGAAATGATCTATGGAAAATGTATTATTTTCAAAACCCTCAATCTCCTGGTTCAAAAAGTCTTTCACCAACTGAGGAATGCTTTCTATATCGTTAAATGATATTTTATTAATTGTTTTCAACCTGTATAGTTTTTAGTTGAACAAATACCACACAATCCCGATATTCAATCTGAAATCATACACCGGATAATGTGGAAATGCATATGCTTTGTTATTGGAAATAACAGTTCCTATCTGCTGACCTTCTATGAAAAAGAACATTTTTTTCACTTTCATATTGATATAGATATCTGCGATAGGCTGCCCTCCAATTGAAAATGAGCTTGCATTAGGAAGAATATATTCGTTAAGAACAGGGAAATAATCTCTTGATGCAAACTTAGAGAAATAATAGACTTTAACTCCTGCCTGAATTTCTGCTGCTTTTTTGAATGCCTGTGTCTGATAGAAGAAATTGGCCCTACCAATAAAACTTGGTAAAGGAAGCAATTCTTTATTCGTCATGGTATTTTGGAAATGCAGTCTGGTATTCAGGTGGAATTTATTAAAACTGAAGGTAGCGTCACCTCCTACCTGGGAGATATTTACAGAATTATTACTTTGATTCGGGTTTCCGTTACTATCAAAATAAGTATAGTTATCAATTCTGAAATAATTGGCGAAAAGTTCTGTTTTAAACCATTTCAGATTAATACTTCCTCCTACTTCCATTACGGATTGATTTTTTGCATCCTGAAGATAATAATTGAAGTTGTTGTACACGGAAGTATTCAACAAATAATTAAATGAAGGATATGCACTCTGGAAATTAACCTTGGCATTAACAAAATAATCTTTGATGGGCTCAAATTTCAGATTATTGGTAGTCTTAAGATAGCTTTTAAACTGGCTTCCGTTTGAGAATTCAAGGAATGAATTCAATTGAACTTTATCCCAAAGTTTTACCTGCAGATTTCCTACGGCCCCAATTCTGTTTTCCTTGAGCTCTCCTGGGAAAGGGATTCCGTTAAGAGCCACAATATCTCTTATACCGAATTTGATCATCTGATAGCGTACTCCTGCATCCAGCTTGAATTTCTCATTATTAAAAATCAAACTTACTGTATTGCTTAAATTATCTGAATATTTTTTTGTTGTCAGTGGAAAACCATTAACTAAGTCTGTAGGCGCATTATACCAATAAGTTTCCAGCGCTCCCTGATTATAATAGTATTTATTTCCCTGATGAGAAATGATGTGCCTTATGCTGAAAGGGAATTTCTCTGAATTGAATGGCGTAAACTGCTGGCTTAAATAATATCTTCTATAAGAAAACTGTGAACTGGTAGATGCCAGATTTACCTGAGCATTCTGTCTGTTACTATAATTGCTGTCTCCACTTTGAAACAGGTTATCTTCAGTGATACCACCACTTTCCTGGTTGTTTACATTCTGATGAAGATAATGGGCAAAAATTTCATAATTCCCGCTTTTTGAAACATAATGTCCGGAAAAAATAGTATTGTTATTAGCTGCCAGTGAGTTTCTGTAAAGTCCCTGAGAACGTAGTCCCATATATTCAAGAGCAAAATTAAATCTCTTCCCGATATTCTGGGTGTATGTAGATCTTAAAGCGGCACCATTTCGCATCGCATTATGATAAACGAATGTAGCAGTAGGGGTTTTTACATCATAATATTTTACATCATTGGCTCCAATAATCATGTAAGATTTATTAGACGGCAGCAAGGAAAGATTTTCCTCTGCATTTACTTCAAATACAAGTGGATTGAATCCTGAACCGATATTGGCAGGCTGTACTCTTCCGAAGTTATCTTTATTATTCTGTTGTGAGAAGATATAGGTTTTATCAAAAGTCATTACGGTATCAAAAACTTTCTTTTCTGAAAACTGTGTCTGATACTGGTAATCTTCAATAGTGGGTTTAAAAATTTTCAGGGAATCTTTTTTCCCAGAGTCTATAACAAGTGTGTCTTCCGGTTTTTGCTGAAGTTTCGTATCTGCTTTATTAACAACCTGAGCGTTGGCTACAAAACTTAAAGAGAAGAGTATGAAAAGGATGTACTTCATTATTCATTATTGTACAGCAAAAATAAGAAATAAAAGAACACAAAAAACCCCACAAGATGTGGGGTTTTTTTATATCAATAGGGTAATTGAATTATTGACCTACAAAATATTCTTCCTGATCTCCGTAGCTACCTACACCAGGGATAGAATAAGTGATGAATAATGTTAACTCTCTGGTACAAGGATTAAAGCTTGATTTTTGAGCAGTTGAAGTTTGTCCCCAGATATATCCTTTGTATTGTGCAATATATTCTCCAGTATTAGTTGAAGGCATACTTACCACAAAAGTTTTAGGGTTATACGTCAAAATCATATCTTTTTGCGTTGTACTGTTCATAAAGAAGTTTTTAATAACTAATTTATTACCAGGAAGTTCTTGAATAACAAAATTATCCGGATTTTGAAGCCATCCTTCATATTCAAAATTACCTGAACCTAAGAATACAGACATTGAACATGTTAATGACATTTTCAATTGAAAAGCCTGATAATCCAAATTATTTTGTAATGTAGATGATTTTATTGTAAAATTAGCGATTTTACCTGTTTCAAGAGCTGAAGCTCTGAAAATTCTAACTTTAAATACTCCTCTTGCCGTACCATTCTGGATAATTCCTTTCCCTCCATTCAAAATTTCAAAATCAACACCTTTTACAGCGGTAGAATTTGTAGGATTGAACACAAGCTCAGCATTAGGATCTCCATCTACATTCTGAACTGTTCCAAAATCCAGGTCATAATCATTATAATCCTGATCTTTAAATACAAAAGCCTGATCTGAATTAGTTATAAAGTGAACAAAAGCATCTCCGTGGTAGTTCATTTCTTCACTAGGAGAACATGCCGTACCTATAATTGACGTAGCAAATAATATACTGAATAAATATAATATACGTTTCATTTTCTAAATATTTATAAGATTAATATCCAGGATTTTGTGCAATTCCCGGGTTACCGTTTAGTTCAGATGAAGGAATTGGAAGTGTCCATCTATAATCAGTTAGGCTTAAAGTAAGAGGTGTTCCTGTAAGGAAATCATCTGTAGCGTTTCTGTCGATACTTACACCTGCTTCAGCACCAAGTCTCTTTAAGTCAATAAATCTATGTCCTTCAAAAGAAAGCTCAATTCTTCTTTCTCTTAAGATATCAACAAAAGCAGCAGCTGCAGTTCCGTATGTTGGAAGAGTTGTTGTACCAGTCCATTTTCTTGCATCTCGTATTTGCTTTACATATGAAGCTGCAGTTGGAAGGTCATTTGCTCTCACTGCACATTCAGCAAGGATAAGATACATTTCAGAAATTCTGAAAATTTTGATATCATTCTTAAGCGGAGTAGCATTTTTACCAGGATACTTATCAATAACATAGTTTTGTTTAGTAGCATCACTTGTTGGATCTACATAAGCGTACTTTCTAATGTCATTAGATGTATATCCATAAGTGTTATACAGGTTAATTCCTGTCACCCACCAAGGAGAACCACTTATTGACGTGTTATTTGTTGTATACATACCAGCTATGTTACCTCCAAGACCAACAGACGGTCTGCTTAACTTGAAGATATTTTCTCCGATGATATCATCAAACAACATCTTTCTATATGGGCTAGGTGTAGTACTCTGTGTGTAGAATGTATTATTCCAAGCTGTTGAACCTACAGTTCCTGTTGGTATTGGTGCTGCAAGTGTTAATGCAAGGCCGCTACCTGTAACAGCTGCTTGTGCATATTGCTTTGCTAAAGTATAATTTCCTCTGTATAAGTACATTCTTGCTCTTAAAGCACTTACTACGTTTTTGTTGATAAAATAAGGAGCCGGGTGATTTGCTGCAGCTGTTGCATTTAAGTTTGTATCAGCATATGCTAAATCAGCCTCAACAAAATTCCAGATATCTGAGTTTTTAACTCTTGGAAGTTTTGTTTCAAAAGGGTAGATCTTGTCTGCCAAGATAACCCCCAATGCATTATCATTCTTCAAATCTGTAGAATAATAAGTCATTAAGTTAAGATAAGCAAATGCTCTCAAAACTCTTGCTTCTGCAAGGGTATTATTATATAACGCAACATCAGTAGTACTTGCAGGAGTAATCAAAGCTGATTTATCAATTAACTGATTCACTCTGTTAATCAATAGATATTGTCCGCTCCAGATACCTTCAACAAAAGGGTCATTTGGAATGATAACAAATCTGAAAGTACTTTGATCCTGTCCAGCATTAGCAGGTCCTACTTTTAACTCATCAGTAAATAAAGAACTGAATTTTATCTGGCTTGTAATATCTGCACTTGTATACACAGATCCTACTAAGAACTTCTCTAAATCCGAAGCTGTTTGAAAAGCTTGCTGATCTTGTGCTTCACCAGCCTGTCGTATATCAAGAGCATCATTACAAGAATATACCAACAGTGATGCAGCAGCAACTAAAATATATTTTTTAACCTTTTTCATTTTATAAATTTTCTAAATAAGTTTAATCATTAAAAATCAAGAGTTGCTCCTATTGAAAATGTTTTCAGGTTAGGATAAACTGATGTAGAATATGCGAATGTTGGTTCTGGATCATATCCTTTCCATTTCGTAAATGTAAACAAGTTTTCTCCTGACAAGAATACTTTAGCACTCTTAATAAATACTGAATTCCCTAATAAGTTCTTAGGTATGTTATACCCTAATGTAATTGTTTTTAATCTAATAAATGAAGCATCTTTTAAGTATCTGTCTGAATTATCTGCAAGAGATTTATTAGTCGCGTTAAAAGATGGAATATTAGTATCCATATTTGTAGGAGTCCAAGCATTTAACAAGTCTGAACTCACGTTAAAGTTACCTGCTGATGAGCTATCATACACATAAGTCAGCTGGTTATCCCACTTCCATACATCTGCCTGATAAGAGAAGTGAGCATCTAGGAATACTCCTTTATATTCTGCATTCAGACCAAAACCTCCAGACCATTTTGGCAAGTAGCTTTTTCCTGTTTTAAGCTGATCTGATACTGCATTTGGATTCTCAGTTACACGTCCGTCTTTATCATAAAATAACATGTTTCCGTTATCTTTATTTACACCGGCATAGCTGATCAAATACCATTCTCCAAGCATTCCTCCTGTAACGTTTCTTAAATCACCTGCTGAATCATCTTTTGCAAGGCTTAAGAATTTACTCTTATTGTATGCTGAGTTAGCATAGATTGAAAGTTTTACATCTTGTTTGTTGATAATATTATATCTTAATAATACTTCAATCCCTCTATTCTGTAATTTACCGTTGTTGTAGTTAATAGTAGATTGTCCATTGATATTCGAAATAGGTAAACTGTTGAATAATTTATCTGTTCTCTTATCATAAACATCAATAGATCCCTCTAATTTTCTGTTTAACAATCTAAAATCAAGACCTAAGTCTAACTGACCAATAACTTCCCACTGAATTCCAGGGTTTTGAAGTCCACTTGGATACAATGCTCCTTGTTGGATATCATATCCTGCAGATTGTGTAATGAAAGGTCTAACGATATTTGACGCCGGAAGTAGCGGGTTAGCTCCATAAGCAGCAGCAATGATGTTCTGGTTACCGTTGGTACCGTAAGAACCTCTAAGCTTTAACATATCGAAAGTAGATCCTTCCATAAAGCTTTCTTTGTCGATATTCCATCTACCTGCAACACTCCAGAAAGTAGCCCATTGGTTGTCTCCTGTAAATCTATAACTTCCGTCTCTTCTTACTACCCCACTCACACCATATTTGCTGTCATAGTCATAATCTACAGTAGCAAAATAAGCTAATGTTCCTGCCTTGATCTTAGATGCAGAAATTGTTGGTACATAATAAACGATTGGAGGCAAGGTTCCATTAGGGAAATACGCTGGTGGAACATATCCGGTTCCTGCACCAAACTGCCATGTTAACGGATATAATCCATTCTGAGTTTGTGAAGAAGCATTATAATGAGACTTCATGTAATCTAAATACACTGCTGCATCTAAAGTATGCTTCTCATTAAATGTTTTATGGTATGCTAAACTCGTTACTGAGTTGAAAGTAAAGTCATTTTCTTTGGTAATTCTTTCAATACCTCCAAATGGATTTGGATTGGCAGTAGTAGCAGATCCTTTAGCAACAACAATTCCTAAATATGAATAGGGTGCTCTTGCAAACATTCTTTCTGAATATTTGTAATCAACCCCTGATTTATTTGAAACTGTTAAATCGTCTGTAAGTTTATATGATGCAGCGAAGTTAGCTACAATACTTGTTTCATTTAATTGGTTAGGAAGAGTACCTCTTAAGATATCCTGTAGAACCCAAACACTGTTTCCACCTCCTGTTGCAGATCCGATAGCATCATATAAAGCCTGCCCAGTCATATATTTATTTGACTGCATTGTAGGCAATGCTGTAATACCTGTAAGCAAAGGGTTTTGGATAACGTTAGATGAAATTCCACTGTTCGTTTCTTCGTCTAACTGATGTCTTTTAGAGTACCCAATACCAATATTTGAGTTATAAGTAAATCTTCCGTTACTTGATTTTCCGTTCAGGTTATTTCTTAAAGTAAATCTCTTGAAATCAGTAGTTGGAACAGTACCTGTTTGCTCCATATAACCGATAGAAGTATAGTTATTTACGTTCTGAGCTCCGAAAGACATTCCAAGGTCATGAGTTTGCGTAAACCCTGTTCTGAATAACTCTTTACTCCAATTCGTATCAGGACCTGAATAAGCGGCAATCTGATCAAGAGACATTTGAGAACCTAATCCTTGGCCTAACCTGTTCTGGATTGTCAAAAGCTCTTTGGCATTGGCCATATTATAGTGCGTTTTCGGCAATAATCCTATACCTGTAGTTCCGGTATAAGTTAAAGCAAAACGATTGGTTCCATATTTACCTTGTTTCGTTCTAATAACGATAACTCCATTTCCCCCTCTGTTACCATAAATTGAAGTTGCAGCCGCATCTTTCAAAATAGATATCGATTCAATATCATTGGTATTCAAGTTTCTAAATTGCGTGGAATTCGAAATCATTCCATCAATTACATATAGAGGATCTGAACTCGCACTAATTGAGCTAACTCCTCTAATAATCACGTCAATCTTTGCAGAACCCGGAGAACCAGAAGCAGAGTTAATCGTCAAACCCGGAGCCTCTCCTTGAAGAGAGTTCAGGAAAGAAACGTTAGGTCTGTTCTCAAGTTTTTCTGCAGTTACTGTAGTAGAAGCAGTAACGTCTTTTGGTTTAGTTTGTGTTTTATTATACCCTAATACAACTACCTCATCAATCTGTTTAGTATTCTTTGTAGAGTCATTTGCCGCTTTATTTTGAGCAAATACAGCATGGCCTGTAAAAAACAGTACCCCAGCTGTTAATACACGTAGTTTAACATTCATATTAACAAATTTTAATATATTTTAGCGACAAATATGTTAATAAATATTAACACTAGCAAATTTTTAACTTAAACAAATAAGTACTTTTTTAACAATAAACAACTGTTTAAGCTTAAATTATAAATATATCGTAATTTTTAACGAATAGAAAAGCTTAAAATTCACCATAAAATACAAAATACACACTTTTGACAATCAATTTGTAAATGAATATTTTTTTATTTATAATCATTCTAAACTAAAATATTTGATAAATTTCCTTTTTCACGTAATATTTTACTATAAAAAAAGCCAAATTCAACTATTTAATCCACAAATTCAAGACCTTAGGATAAAAACGAAAACAAAATCCATCAACAAAAAACTACAAAACAAGTCAAAAAATTATCTCACCCTTATTAGAAAAAAATAATAAAATCCTATAAAAAGTGTTTAAAATGAAGAATAAAATATATTATCCTATTCATGTGAAAAAAACAAGCAATATGAAAATTATCAATCTATATCAGGAATTTAATTAATAAAAGACATTCCCTGGAATAAAGACATAAAAAAAGTGCCCTCTGTTGAGAGGGCACTTTTATATTAAATTAAGATATTACTTCAGCTTTTTCTTAACCGCTACTTCTTCGTAGACTTCAAGAATATCACCAATTTCAATATCATTATAACCTTTCAGGTTCAGACCACATTCGTAGCCTTTTGTTACTTCTTTCACGTCATCCTTGAAACGTTTTAAGCTTTCAAGCTCACCATCGAATTTAACGATTCCATCTCTTAGTAGACGTACTTTCGATTGTCTTGTAACTTTTCCGGTAAGTACCATACAACCTGCAATGGTTCCCACTTTAGAAATCTTGAATACCTCACGGATTTCAACGTTACCAATTACCTGCTCCTGAATTTCCGGAGAAAGCATTCCTTCCATCGCTTCTTTTACCTCATCAATTGCTTTATAGATTACAGAATAAGTTCTGATCTCAATTTCTTCACGATCTGCAAGCTCTTTTGCATTAGCACCGGCTCTTACATTAAATCCGATAATAATTGCATCTGATGCAGCGGCTAAGTTGATATCAGATTCAGTGATCTGCCCAACACCTGAGTGAAGGATCTTCACGCTGATTTCTTCTGTAGATAATCTCTGTAACTGATCAGAAAGTGCTTCCACAGAACCATCCACGTCTCCTTTAAGGATAATATTCAATTCCTTGAACTCTCCTAAAGCAATACGTCTACCCAATTCTTCAAGTGTAGTATGCTTTTTGGTTCTGATTGATAATTCTCTCTGTAATTGCTCTCTCTTATTTGCAATAGCTTTACCTTCACTTTCATCGGCATAGACACGGAATTTATCACCCGCAGTAGGCGCCCCGTCTAATCCTAAGATTGTTGCAGGAATTGAAGGACCTGCTTCCGCAAGATTTTTCCCTCTTTCATCAAGCAAAGCTTTTACTTTACCATGATTTTTACCCGCTACTACATAGTCTCCAACTTTTAAAGTTCCGGTTTGTACCAACATGGTTGCCACATAACCTCTACCTTTATCTAGAGATGCTTCAATAACAACTCCGTTTGCTGCACGTTCAGGATTCGCTTTTAACTCAAGCATTTCAGCCTGAAGTAAAACTTTCTCTAATAATACATCTACATTATTACCGAATTTAGCCGAAATCTCCTGTGCCTGAACATTTCCTCCCCATTCTTCTACTAAAACCGGAGGATTAAGACCTGAAAGCTGCTGACGGATATTATCAGGGTTTGCATTAGGTTTATCCACTTTATTAATTGCAATAATCATTGGCACCTGTGCAGCCTGAGCGTGAGCAATTGCTTCTTTCGTCTGTGGCATTACATCATCATCGGCAGCAATTACAATAATTGCAATATCCGTGATCTGAGCACCTCTCGCTCTCATCGCGGTAAACGCCTCGTGACCTGGAGTATCTAAGAATGTAATTCTCTGACCATTTTCCAGTTTCACGTTATAAGCACCAATGTGCTGAGTAATTCCTCCAGATTCACCAGCAATTACGTTAGTTTTTCTAATGTAATCCAACAATGAAGTTTTACCGTGGTCTACGTGTCCCATTACAGTAACTACAGGAGCTCTTTGCAATAAGCTTTCTTCTGTATCGATTTCATCTTCTGAATCTGTATCTTCAAGATCAGCATCTGAGAATTCAATTTTATATCCGAATTCATCTGCTACCAATAATAAGGTATCCGCTTCCAGTCTCTGGTTCATGGTAACCATTACCCCAAGAGAGAAACATGCAGAGATTACTTCTGTTGGAGAAACATTCATTAAGCTCGCTAATTCACCTACTGTGATAAATTCGGTTACTTTAAGCGTTCTGTCTTGTGCTTCAAGCTCCTGCTGGCGCTCATCCTGTTCTCTACGGAAAGTTCTCTTATCCTTTCTATGTTTTGCAGATTTAGATTTTCCTCCTTTATTGGTAAGCTTCTCTAAAGTTTCTTTGATTTGGTTTTTAACTTGTTCGTCAGTTAATTCAACTGGCATAACTCTTTGACCAGGTCTGTTGTTTTGACCTCCTTTTTTGAAGCCTCCACCTTGGCCACCCTGACGGTTTCCACCACCTTGGTTATTTCCAAAACGATTTCCACCTTGTCCCTGGCCACCTTGTCCTTGAGGACGGTTTCCTTGACCTTGGCCACCCTGGCGGTTTCCACCTTGTCCACCGTTATTATGCTGACGGTTTCCTTGGCCTTGCCCACCCTGGTTGTTATTATTGTTATTTCCTGAGTTTTGATTATTCCCCTGGCCTTGTTGGTTATTCTGGCCGCCTGGTTTTTCAATTCTCTTTCTCTTCTTTTTTGCTCCTGCACCTGGTTTAGGCGCAAACTGAGTTAAGTCAATCTTTTCCCCAACAATCTTAGGACCATCAAGTTTCTGATAAACTGTTTCAATTTTCTGTGGTTCCTGAGATTCAGGTTCTGCCTCAGTTTTTGGGGTTTCCACTTTTTTCTCTTCAGCAGCAGCTGGCTTTGGAGTTTCTTTCACGGGTTCCACAGGTTTAACTTCTTCTTTTTTCTCCTCCATTTTTGGTTTGTCTTTTTTCACAGGTCTGTTTCTAGATTCTATTTGAGACAAATCAATTTTATCCAAAACTTTGAATTCCTGTTTTTCAGGAGCTGCCTTAACTTCCG
The DNA here is from genome assembly GCF_011752975.1 of Chryseobacterium sp. Tr-659. Classification (GTDB taxonomy): domain Bacteria; phylum Bacteroidota; class Bacteroidia; order Flavobacteriales; family Weeksellaceae; genus Chryseobacterium. The sequence continues at coordinate 197,314 of NZ_VWWP01000003.1, forward strand.
GTTGTTCTTCTTTCACGATTTCTTCTTTCTTTTCTTCAACCGGTGTCGCAACAGGAGCCACAGGAGCTTCAGGAGCTTCTTCAACTTCAGGCTTCTTAGGTTCGAGTTCTATTTTACCTAAAATTTTAGTTTCTGGTTTATTTGCTTTAGCTCTTATCACTTCAGGGGTTTTCTTTTCTTCAATTTCCAGTTTTTCTTCCGGAACTTTAGTGATCACCACCTCATGGGAAGCCTTTCGTTGTTCGCCGTCTTTAGCAAACTCAGCTTCCAATGCAGAATATGCCGCTTCTTCCAATTGAGCGTTAGGATTGCTTTCAACCTCGAAACCCCTTGATTGTAAAAACTCTACTAATCTGGACATCGAAATGTTGAATTCCTTAACCGCTTTATTTAATCTAATTTTTGGCATTTATATTATTTACTGTTTTTAATTTTTAAAATTAAAGTATTTCCTTTTTACTGTTTTATTAAAATTTATTTAAATCTTAATCTTCAAATTCTTCTCTCAGAATACGTTTCACCTCTTCAATAGTTTCTTCTTCAAGGTCAACCATATTTAAAAGACTCTCAGTCTCTTTATCTAATACAGATTTTGCAGTAGTAAGTCCTACTTTCTTAAATTCATCCAAAATCCACTGCTCGATATCATCGTTAAATTCTCTCAATTCAACATCATCATCCTCGCTGGACTCTCTGTATACATCAATCTCATATCCTGACAACCAAGAAGCCAGTCTGATATTCTGACCTTGCTTTCCAATTACTTTAGAAATCTCTTCAACCGGAGTATATACCAATGCATAGTTTTGTTCCTCATTGATGTCAATTTTATTGATCGTAACATTTCCTAATGCTCTCTTCACCAAAATCTCCGGGTTTTTAGACCATTGAATAACATCGATGTTTTCATTTCTCAACTCTCTTACAACCCCATGAATTCTAGATCCTTTCACCCCAACACAAGCACCTACAGGATCAATTCTGTCATCATAAGCGTCTACTGCGATCTTCGCCTTTTCACCAGGAATTCTCACTACCTTCTTCAAGATAATGGTTCCATCCTGAATTTCAGGAATTTCCAGCTCTAATAACTTCTCAAGGAATTTAGGTGCAGTTCTGGAAATAATAATCTGCGGTTTAGAACCTTTAAAATCTACTGTCTCAACAATAGCTCTGATATTCTCACCCTTTTTAAAGAAATCGGATGGGATCTGGTTTTCTTTGGGTAAAATGAATTCATTTCCTTCATCGTCCAGCAAAATCACGTGCTTATGACGGATATGGTGAATTTCTCCAACAACAATTTCCCCAATTTTATCTCTAAACTGTTCGTACAGCATGGCGTTATTGTGTTCCTGTAGTTTTGTAGCCAGAATCTGCTTCAGGGTAAGAATATTTCTTCTTCCTAACTGGGCAACAGGAATTTCCATTGTAAAGTCTTCTCCTACCTCAAATGTAGGGTCAATCTTCTTCGCTTCAGAAATTTCAATTTCTAAATCATCATCTTCAGACATTTCGTCCTCTACAATTGTTTTATTTAAAAATATCTGAAAATCTCCTTTATCCGGGTTTACAATCACGTCAAAGTGGTCATCTGAATCAAATCTTTTTCTTAAAAGTGTCTTCAGTGAGTCCTCAATAATTGCCATAAGATCAATCTTACTGATCCCCTTTTCGTCTTTAAAATCACCAAAGGATTCAATCAACGCTATATTATCCATCTATTCTTTTTTCTTTTTTAAAATTTAATTACTACTAATGCCTTTTTGATCTCTGAGTAAGAAATTTCTTTCTCCTCTTCCACATCTACTTTTCCTTTCCCGATATCTTTCGGTTTTCGGTAACGCAAAACAAGTGTGATCTTTTCTTCATCTACTTTAGACAATTCTCCTTCAATTTTAGAAGAATCCTCCAGCATTACCTCTATCTCTCTTCCGATGTTTTTATTGAACTGTCTTGGTGTGGATAAAGGCTCACTCAGTCCGGCAGACATTACCTGAAGGCTGAAGTCATGTTCCTCACGATCCATATTGAATTCTATTGCACGGCTTGCATCAAGGCAGTCTTGCAAAGAAACTCCGTTATCACCATCCAAAATCACTGTAATATCATCCCCCGCAGAAATTTTAAGATCAATAAGAAAGAGATCTTTTCTGGTCTCAAGGAATTCATTTAATAATTCTTCAATTCTTTTTCTAAACTCCATATAATTTTATCTTGATTTACCTGTACGAAAAAAGGCTTTCTTGCGAAGCCTTCCCATTTTTTCCGTAAATCCATTGCAAATATACGCCTTTTTTCTAAAAATGCAAAATAATCTTATTATCAAGCAAATAGAGTAGGATTCATTTACAATAAATTAAAGGAGCCCGTGAAAGTATTTTTATTATTTTTGTCTTTGAATTTTTAAAAACAAACATTTTGAATATAACGATTGTAGGAACAGGTTATGTGGGACTGGTTACAGGAACTACCCTTGCAGAACTTGGCAATTCAGTATACTGTGTTGATATTGATGAAAAAAAAGTAGAAGGTATGAAAAACGGCGTTGTTCCCATCTATGAGCCGAACCTTGAAGAAATGTTTCTGAGAAACATCCAATCTGAAAGATTATTTTTTACCACCAACCTTAAAGAAGCATTAGACAAAAGTGAGGTAATTTACCTGGCGTTACCTACTCCTCCAGGCGAAGATGGCTCTGCGGATCTTTCTTATGTTCTTCAGGTTGCCAACAATATTGGCGAACTGATGACGGAGTATAAGGTTATTGTCAATAAAAGTACTGTTCCGGTAGGAACTGCGGATAAAGTGAGAGAAACCATCTCTGCGAAAACAAATATCGAGTTTGATGTAGTTTCAAATCCGGAATTTTTAAGAGAAGGTTTTGCTGTTGAAGATTCAATGAATCCCTCAAGAGTTGTGGTAGGTGCCAGTTCCGAAAGAGCAAAAGAGATCATGTCTAAAATCTATCAGCCGTTTACCAATACCGGAATTCCGATTATTTTCATGGATGAAAAATCATCGGAACTTACTAAATATGCAGCGAACTCATTTTTAGCAGTAAAAATTACCTTCATGAACGAAATTGCCAACTATTGCGAAAAAGTGGGTGCAGACGTGGACAAGGTGAGACTTGGAATGGGTAGTGATGACAGAATCGGGCACAGGTTTCTATTCCCGGGAATCGGATATGGTGGAAGCTGTTTTCCAAAAGATGTAAAAGCACTTATAAAATCCGGAAAACAGGAAGATTTCAACTTCCAGATCCTTGAAGCCACTGAAAACGTCAACACAGCCCAAAAAGTAATTTTGGTTTCTGAAATTGAAAAATACTTTGGAGGAAATATCCAGGGAAAGAAAATTGCGATGTGGGGACTTGCATTCAAAGCAAACACAGACGATATCAGAGAAGCTTCTTCTCTGGACAATATTGCACTTTTACTGGAAAAGGGAGCTGAAATTGTGGCTTATGATGCCGTTGCAGAAAATAATGTTCAGAAACTTCTTGGAGACAAAATACAATACGCCAAAGGAATGTATGATGCTCTGGAAAATGTAGATGCTTTATTCATTGCTACGGAATGGCCGGAGTTTAAAAACCCTAATTTTGAACTTATGGCTAAGAAAATGAAGAACAGAGTTATTTTCGACGGCCGAAATATGTATCCGCTGGAAATCCCAGAACAAAACGGATTCCATTATAAAAGTATAGGAAGAAAGACCATTTCAAAATAAATACATGAAAAACATTATCATTACAGGGGGTGCCGGTTTTATCGGCTCTCATGTGGTAAGAGAATTTGTAAAAAACAATCCGGACGTTACCATCATTAACCTTGATGCTCTTACCTACGCCGGAAATCTGGAGAACTTAAAGGATATTGAAAATGAGCCTAATTATGTTTTCGAAAAAGCAGACATCACCCAGCCTGAAGAACTTAGAAAAGTTTTCGAAAAATACAACCCTGATGCGGTAGTGCATTTGGCAGCAGAAAGCCATGTAGACAGAAGTATTACGGATCCGATGGCATTCATCAATACCAATGTAAACGGGACAGCTAATCTTCTTAATCTGTGTAAGGAATTCTGGACATTGAATCCTGATCATACGCATGGCAGATTCCCTGATGAAAAAAGAAACAATTTATTTTATCATGTTTCTACTGATGAAGTATATGGCAGCTTAGGGGAAACAGGCTTCTTTTTAGAAACGACATCTTATGATCCCCAATCTCCGTACTCTGCTTCAAAAGCCGCTTCCGATCATCTGGTAAGAGCTTATGGAAACACTTACGGGATGCCATTCATCATATCTAACTGTTCAAACAATTACGGACCGAACCATTTCCCTGAAAAGCTTATCCCGCTTTGTATTTCGAATATCATCAACGAAAGACCTTTACCAATTTACGGTGACGGAAAATATACGAGGGACTGGCTTTTTGTAATTGATCACGCCAAAGCGATCCATCAGATATTTAACGAAGCTAAAACCGGAGAAACATACAACATTGGAGGCTTTAACGAATGGCAGAACATCGATCTTGTAAAGGAACTGATCAAGCAGATGGATGCCAAATTAGGAAAGCCGGAAGGATATTCTGAAAAGCTTATCACCTTTGTAAAAGACAGACCGGGACACGACAAGCGTTATGCTATTGATGCTTCTAAATTAAATAAAGACTTAGGCTGGAAACCATCCGTAACTTTCGAAGAAGGATTAGCAAAAACCATCGCATGGTATCTTGAAAACAAAGAATGGCTGGAAAATGTAACTTCAGGAAATTATCAGGAGTATTACAATAAACAATACAGCTAAAAACAAAAAAAACTTACAACACAAACGACAACCAGCGCAAACCGCAAAATAAATGAAAGGAATAATATTAGCCGGAGGATCCGGAACAAGACTTTACCCTCTAACTATCGCAGTCAGTAAGCAGCTAATGCCTGTTTATGATAAACCTATGATCTACTATCCTCTTTCCACGCTTCTTTTAGCAGGAATCAAGGATATCCTTATCATCACAACACCTCATGATCAGGACGGATTTGTTAAGCTTCTGGGAGACGGATCTCAGATCGGCTGTAATATAGAATATGTAGTACAGCCAAGCCCGGACGGTTTGGCACAAGCCTTCATCTTAGGAGACCAATTTATCGGCGATGATTCTGCAGCCCTTGTTTTGGGAGACAATATCTTTTATGGTTCCGAAATGGGGACTTTACTAAAGAACAAAACGAATCCGGATGGAGGGGTTGTTTTTGCATACCACGTAGCAGATCCGGAAAGATACGGCGTTGTGGAGTTCGACAAAGACCTGAAGGCTGTTTCCATTGAAGAAAAGCCATTGAAGCCTAAGTCAAATTACGCTGTCCCGGGCTTATATTTCTATGACAACAACGTAGTGGAGATTGCCAAAAACATCAAACCTTCTGCAAGAGGAGAGCTTGAAATTACTGATATTAACAATGTATATCTAAGCAACGGAAAGCTTGAAGTTGCTGTTCTGAACAGAGGTACAGCATGGCTGGATACAGGAACTTTTGATTCTCTTCATGATGCTTCAGAATTTGTAAGCGTTATTGAAAAGAGACAGGGATTTAAAATTGGCTGTATTGAGGAAATTGCATTCAGAAATAAATTCATCAATGAAGAAAAACTTCTGGAAACAGCCGCTAAATATGGTAAAAGCGGTTATGGTGAATATCTGAAACAACTTATCGGCAAATAATAGATTTAATTTATAGAATTCTTATACTATTGGCTTCACAGCCAATAGTTTTTGTTCATAATAACAAATATCAATATATTAGTTGTTGTTTTTTAGTTTTATGTGAAATAAAATTCAAAAATCAGAAGATATGGTAAGAATTAATTATTATAAATTTGTAAAAACTTACACAAATGAATGAACCACAACAAAAGTGGACCGAAACGATTGAGGCCAATCATTCTTTATTTGACTTAAAACTCAAAGAAGTATGGAGGTATAAAGATCTTATTTATATGTTTGTAAAAAGAGACTTCATATCAAGTTTCAAACAAACTATTTTAGGACCGATCTGGTTTTTTATTAATCCCATTTTTACTACCATTACCTATCTGATTATTTTTGGAAGATTTGCAAAGCTTCCTACAGATGGAGCTCCGGGCATTATATTCTATCTTTCCGGGGTTACTTTATGGAACTATTTTTCGGGATCTTTGCTGGGTACATCAGCTACATTTACAGGAAATGCCAATATTTTCGGAAAGGTCTATTTTCCTAGACTGGTTACCCCTATTTCAATTGTTATTTCAAACCTTATGCGATTGAGTGTTCAGTTTATCTTATTTCTTATCGTGTGGGCTTACTATCTGATCAATAATGAAATTACACCTAATCTATGGATACTAGCTACTCCATTTTTACTTTTACTGATGGCTTTGTTTGCGCTGGGCGTAGGAATGATTTTTTCAGCACTTACCACAAAGTATAAAGATTTAAGCATGCTATTAGCCTTTGGTATTACGTTATATATGTATGCTACCCCGGTTATTTACCCTGTGTCTATGTTACCGGGATATTTCAAAAAGCTAGCAGAATTCAACCCGCTGACTGGCATTTTTGAGTGTTTTAAGTATGGCTGGCTGGGAGTAGGAGATTTTTCTCCTGTGATGCTGGTTTTCAGCACTATTATTATTTTATTTCTTCTGGTTGTGGGAGTTGTTACTTTCAACAAAGTTGAAAAAACCTTTATGGACACGGTATAAACTGTATCACTGAACTTAAAACACTAGAATAAAAATTTAAAAACATTACAACATGTTAGCTTTAAAAGCAGAAAACATATCAAAACAATATCGTCTGGGTGAAGTGGGAACCGGTACTTTATCTCATGATCTCAACAGGTTCTGGCATAAAGTAAGAGGAAAAGAGGATCCTTATCTGAAAATTGGTGAAGTTAATGACAGAACTTCTAAAGGCAATTCAGACTATGTATGGTCTCTCCGTGATATCAATTTCGAAATTGAACAGGGAGATGCTGTAGGAATTATCGGAAGAAACGGTGCCGGAAAGTCTACATTATTAAAGCTTTTAAGCAAGGTCACCAAACCCACTACCGGGAAAATATATACCAACGGGAGAATTGCCTCTTTACTGGAAGTAGGAACAGGCTTCCATCCTGAAATGACAGGACGTGAGAATGTTTTCCTAAATGGAGCAATTCTGGGTATGACCAGGAAAGAAATCAAACGTAAATTTGATGAAATTGTAGATTTTTCAGGAGTGGAGCGATATATTGATACCCCTGTAAAAAGATATTCTTCAGGAATGTATGTAAGATTGGCTTTTGCAGTTGCTGCACATTTAGAATCAGAAATTCTGATTGTAGACGAGGTATTGGCTGTAGGAGATGCGGATTTTCAGAAAAAATGTCTGGGAAAAATGGGAGATGTAACCAAAGGTGAAGGAAGAACAATTCTTTTTGTAAGCCATAATATGACTGCTGTAAAAGAACTTTGCAGCAAGGGTATTCTTCTAAACCAAGGAACTCTTGCCTATGAAGGAGATATGCTCAGTACCATTATTGAATATCAAAAAAACAGCACAAAAGTCAGTTCTTATTATTTTAATGGAAACATTAACGATGCATTAGGAAACGAAAATATTAGAATAAAAGAATTCTCAGTTAATCCTATTCAAGGAAATTTGATAGATATTGATTCAGGAATACGGGTAAGGCTGGTTTTCCAGAATAATTGCCCAAATATTAATCTGGATACTACTTTTGAATTAAGAAATTATGAAGAGCTCATCATCTTCCACGTAGGAAAACTTGTTACGGAGAACGAAGATTCCAAGACAGGAGATTATACAGTAGAATTTGATATTCCGGCCGGGCTGATTAATGCGGGAAATTATTATTTCAAACTGATATTCGGAAAAAATCAATCGGAAGTATTATTTGGGATTGATAATTTCGTAGGCTTTGAAGTTGAAAATGTAAAAGTAGGCAGCAAGCTTCACATTTATCCTGGAATTACCAGACCGAATTTTGATTATAAATTACAGACACCATGATACCACAAATAATACAGCTTCCAAAAATATATGACAAGCGGGGAAATCTTTCTTTTTTTGAGCACCCCAACCAGCTTCCTTTTGAAATAGCAAGAACATACTGGATCTATGATGTTCCGGGTGGAGAGCTAAGAGGAAGTCATGCTTTCAAAGAGCAACAAGAATTTATCATTGCATTGTCCGGAAGTTTTGATGTGGTAATTCATGATGGTAAGGAAGAAAAGGTTTATTCATTAAACCGCTCTTACTACGGATTATATATTCCTAAAATGTATTGGAGAAGACTTGAAAATTTTTCAACCAATTCTCTCGCACTTATTGTATCAGATAAATCTTACGATGAGAAGGACTATATAAGAGATTTCGAAATATTTAAACAGCTTACAGATGAAAGATAACATTTCAGTATTTGATTGTAGCGTGATTGATCTTGGTAAAATAGGTTTCGACGAAGGAAATCTAACCGTAGTTGAAAATTCCAGCTTTCCTTTTGAGGTGAAAAGAGTCTTTTATCTTTATGACATTGCAGGAGGAGAGAGTCGTGGAGCTCACTCTCATAAAGAATGTCATCAATTTTTAATTGCAGCAAGCGGAAGCTTTGAAGTCTCTCTTGATGATGGAAAGTTCAAAAGACAAGTCTTTCTTAACCGTCCTGATATTGGCTTACACATTCCTCCCGGAATTTGGGCTTCGGAGATTAATTTTTCTTCCGGTGCTATTTGTTTGGTTTTGGCTTCTCATCATTACAATGAGAAAGATTATGTAAGAGACTACGACACTTTTCTAAAAATACAAAATGAATTATAAAATACACAACCTAGCTGATGTTCAAACTGATAACATTGGAAACAGCACCATGATCTGGCAGTTTTGTGTAGTTCTTAAAAACGCAAAAATTGGCAGTAACTGCAATATCAACTGCAATGTTTTTATCGAAAATGATGTCATCATTGGAAATAATGTTACTATAAAACCAGGTGTTCAGGTTTGGGATGGAGTAACCCTAGAAGATAATGTATTCATAGGACCCAATGTAACTTTTACAAACGATCTTATCCCTCGTTCAAAACAATACCCCCTAGAGTTTAGTAAAACCCTGGTAATGAAAGGAGCTTCTATTGGAGCAAATTCCACAATCATTGCAGGGAATACTATTGGAAAAAATGCTTTGATTGGTGCAGGAAGCGTAGTAACTAAGGATATCCCCGCCCACACAGTATGGTTTGGAAATCCTGCGAAACACACGGGCTACATTACATCTGAAGGAAAAATACTAGATTTAAATATGACCGATAAGGAAGGTAATACGTATCAATTTTTAGATGATGAATTCTTGAAAAATGATTAAACCCCTAACTTCTTTAAGATTCTTTTTTGCTTTCTTTGTCTTTTTAAGCCACTTGTCATACCTAAAAGAAGATAAAAGATACTCAGGTATTTTTGAGAATATATTTTCAGAAGGATTTTTAGGTGTCAGTTTCTTTTTTATTTTGAGTGGGTTTATTCTGGCCTTAAATTATAGAGATAAGTTTAAAGATAAAAAGATAAGTTTAAAAAAATTCTATGTCGCAAGATTTGCCAGGATTTATCCATTATATCTTGTAACCATGGTGGTTTCTATACCAGCATTATTCAGCAGTTTTAAAATATTGCTTTATAATATTTTTCTTATTCAAAGTTATATTCCCGATCAAAGTGTTTTTTTCTCTTACAATGCCCCTTCATGGAGCATTTCTGATGAAATGTTTTTTTATGCTCTATTCCCTATTTTAATTGGAGTAAGCTTTAAATTAAAAAGAATATTTAAAATAGCCTTATTAATACTGTTTATAGTATTAATACTTATGTTAAATATTTTTTTACCTGAAGAAAGAACCCATTATTGGCTTTATATCTCGCCTTTAATAAGAGTTTTTGATTTCATTTTAGGAATTTTCTTATTTGATGTTGCGCTTCATTTTAAAAATAAGAAAATAGTGATAAGTAAAACTACATTTTCTGTTTTTGAAATCAGTGCTTATATTATTTTAGGATTTTTTTTCATATTCCATAAAAATTTGCCTATCAGCTATAGGTTTTCGGTTTATTATTGGCTGCCTATGTGTTTAATTATTCTAAGCTCTGCTCAGTCTTTTATTTCGGAAAGAAACATAACCTGGGTAACTAAGTTTCTTTCTTGGAAATGGTTTGTATATTTGGGTGAAATAAGTTTTGCATTTTATCTGATACATTATTTAGTCATAACTTATACAATTAAATATAACGGATTAAGAGGGATTTATCTTAATGGTACCCTTTTAGCTCTAACAATGTTTTTCATTACACTTATCGCTAGTATTTTTGCTTATGAAGTGATAGAAAAACCTTTAAACAAAAAAATAAAAAATTTATTCTCATGATTAAGTTCCTTGATTTACAAAAAATTAATCTTAAGCATCAGGAAGAAATAGAAGCAAAACTTCTACAGGTTTTCCAATCCGGATGGTATCTTATGGGGAAAGAGCTTAACAGTTTTGAACAAAATCTGGCATCTTATATAGGAACACACCATGCTATTGGAGTTGCCAATGGACTGGATGCTTTGCGCCTTATTTTACGTGCTTATATTGAGATGGGTATTATGAATACCAGCGATGAAGTAATTGTCCCATCCAATACATATATTGCTTCTATTCTTGCTATTTCAGACAATGGACTAGTCCCTGTTCTGGTAGAACCGGAAATCACAACATACAATATTAACATTTCAAAAATTGAAGAAAAAATCACTTCAAAAACAAAAGCAATATTAATTGTTCATCTTTACGGAAGAGCTGTTTTCTCCCAAGAATTAAAGAATCTTGCTCAAAAATATAATTTAAAAATCATTGAAGATAATGCCCAAGCTATAGGAGGTGAATGGAATGGTATAAAAACAGGAAATTTAGGAGATGCAGCAGGGTTTAGTTTCTATCCCGGAAAAAATCTCGGGGCTTTGGGAGATGCCGGAGCCATTACAACCAATGATGAAGAGTTGGCAAAAACAATCAGGGCTTTAGCAAACTATGGCTCAAATAAAAAATATGTCAATATTTATCAAGGGTTAAATTCCAGACTCGATGAAATTCAGGCTGCTATTTTAGAAATTAAATTAAAATATATAGATGAGGAAAATGAAATCAGAAGGGAAGTAGCACGACGATATATCAGCGAAATTTCAAATCCCAAAATCATTCTTCCTGAAAATCCTGAAAATGAAAGTGAACATGTATGGCATATCTTTTTGATCAGAACTGAAAAAAGAGAAGAACTTCAAACCTATCTTACAGAAAATAGTATACAGACTTTAATTCATTATCCAATTCCTCCTCATAAACAAGAAGCATATAAGGAATGGAATACACAGTCTTTCCCTATAAGTGAAAAAATTCACCAGGAAGTATTGAGCCTGCCCATTTCTCCTGTAATGGAAGCTGAGGAGGTAACAAAAATTATAGAATTATTAAACAAGTTTTAATGGAAAGTCCTTTGGTAAGTTTTATCGTTGTCTCTTACAAACACTCAGAATTCATTGCTGAGTGTTTAAACAGCATTAAAAACCAGACCTATAAAAACTGGGAGCTTATTGTTGCTGATGATGCTTCTCCTGATAATTCTGTAGAAATCACAAAAAACTGGCTGAAAGAAAATAATATTCATGCAAAAACCAACTTTCACGAAATTAATAAAGGATTTGCAGCCACACTTAATGAATGTATTGAACTGGCAGAAGGAAAATATGTAAACATTATCGCTGCTGACGACTATTTCCACCCTGAATTTCTTGAAAAAAGTGTAGCTTCTTTAGAGAAAAAAGACGATCGTTTCGGAATGGTTTTCTCTAATTGTTTTATTATTAAAGAAAATAAAAGCCTAATCAGCTATCTTGATGATATAAGTTTTTATAAAGATGAAAATCAATTTAAAAAAACATTAAAAAAAATGAATTTCATTCCGGCTTTAGCAACTTTGATGAAAAGAAAGATATTGCTGGAAACCGGACCCTATGATAAAAATATTCTTATTGAGGATTATGACAGATGGCTTAGAATTAACGAAAATTATTTCATTGATTTCATTCCCGAAAATTTAGCTTATCATAGAAAACATGGTGAAAATATTTCAAAAATAAAAGAAAGAATTGTTTTTGTAGAAGAAATTCTTTTAAGATTAAAATACGATAATGATCTTGAAAATAAAACGAAAATAAATAATGACATTAAAAAGATCTATATAACTTCTAATGATAAGAAGGAAATTCAAAAAGTTTCTGAAAAGTATTCTCAGTATAAGGGTAAAGAATATTGGCTCAGTTTCTGTTTAAAGTATGGTTTACCTGTAAAATTATATTATCTGAAATATAAATTTTTCTAAAATGCTCACACGATTAAAAAACAACTTTGCAAAAAAAATCATTGCTCTTATTGAGAATAATGAAAAAAGAAAAAAACAGGAAAAATGGAATGTATTCATTTCAAGATCTAATGTCAGCATTCACACCAGTTTTTCTCCAAAAAATGCGGAAATTTTCAAAGGAGAGAACAATCAATTAGGAAACATTTCCATTGGCGAAAATTTTTTAATGCGGGAATATGGCAGTATTTTAGTATTTCCAAATGCTTCTCTTCAAATTGGGAGCGGGGTCTTCTTTAATAATCATTGTTCAATTAATTGCTTAGATAAAATTGAAATCGGAGATGATACTATTTTTGGTGAAGGCGTAAGATTGTATGATCACAATCATGTAATCAGCAAGAGTGAAAATCTAGTCGTAGAGAAAGATGAATATACAAGAAAACCTATTAAAATTGGTAAAAACTGCTGGATTGGAAGTAATGCTGTTATATTAAAAGGAGTTACTATAGGAGACAACTCCGTTATTGGTGCCGGCTGTGTGATCCATCAATCCGTTCCTTCAAACACAATCATAAAAAATAATCAAAATTTAATTTCTGAATCTCTTTAAAATGAATACAAAAAAAATATTATTCATTTCTCACGAAGCCTCTTTATCAGGCGCCCCTATTCTTGTTTTAGATTTAATAAAAAGACTACAACAGGAAAAGAAAAACTATATCATTGATGTTTTATTGATCAGAGGTGGAGAATTATATGAAGAATTTGCAAGAGTACCCAATCATATTGTAGTAGCTCATTACCATCTGCAATCCTTTTCGTTTTTAAAAAGAAATTTAAAAAGAATTCAGTCTTTAATATTCAAGAAAACAGAGACTCAACAAGACAAAATTGATAAAATCACCAGTAACCTTCTGGAAAACAACTACGATCTGGTTTATGGAAATACAATGGAGTCTCTGGTCTGGACTCTTCCTTTTTATAAAAAAAATATTCCTACAATTGTTGCCATTCATGAGCTGAGTTTTGGCATTGAGAGTACTTATCCTAAAGAATTTGTTTTAGAAAACATTTCAAATATCACGCAGATTATTGCCGGTTCACAAGCCGTTGCAGACAACCTCATCTCTAAGTACAATGCCAGCCCTCAAAAGGTAACTGCCGTACATTCTTTTGTGGACACCGTTCTTACCATCCAAAAAGACAAAAGTATTTTAAGAAATGAACTGGGTATAAAAAAAGATGAACTAATTATTGGAATTGCAAGTTCCCAGGAATTAAGAAAAGGAACAGATATGATCCCAATGCTGGTTCAGAAAATAAAGCAGAAAACCGATCTTCAATTTAAATTCATCAATCTGGGTGGTCATTCAAAAAGCCCTGCGGTAAGATGTGCAAAACTGGATGCTGAAAAATTAGGAGTAGAAAATAATATGATTTTTATTGATCATAATAAAACCCCCAATGACTACATCAATATTTTTGATGTCTTTATTTTAATGTCACGTGAAGATCCTTTTCCTCTCGTGATGCTCACCGCAGCGAAACTAAAAAAACCAATTGTAGCTTTTGAAAAAAGTGGCGGTGCTGTAGAGTTTTTAGAAAATGATCACGGCGTTCTTGTTCCATATCTCGATTTGGATGCAATGGCAGCACAAGTGAATGTATTGATGCAGAGCTCCAGCTTGAGAGAAACCTATGGCAAAAATATTCACCACAGGCTGGAAAATGAATATTCTGATAAAAAACTGGCTGGAAAGATTTTCACAATAATTGATAGCTTACTGTAAAAAATGGTCTCCATAATTATCTCTTCCTATCTTCCAAAATATTTTTCCGCTCTCGAAAAAAATATAGCGGAAACTATTGGTGTACCCTATGAAATTATCAAAGTTGATAATCCTGGATTAATGGGGATTTGTGAAGCATATAATAAAGGAGCTCAAAAGGCACAATTTGATTATCTGCTTTTTATTCATGAAGATATTCTGTTCAAAACAGAAAACTGGGGACCCCAGCTTATTTCACATTTAGATAAGGAAAATACAGGAATTGTAGGAGTTGCCGGATCATCATACGTTCCTTCTGCTCCTTCAAGCTGGACCGTTTCAGAAAAATATAATGTTGTAAATATACTACAGGGAGATAAAAACAGTACAGAATCTGTTCCAATTCATACAACAAAAAGAAACAGAGAAAAAGTTTTTGCAGTAGACGGAGTTTTTATGGCAATCAAGAAAGTAAATTATCTTCTATTTAAATTTAACGAGTCTATTCTTAAGGGTTTTCATGGATATGATCTGGATCTGAGCCTAAGGGTATCCAAAAAATTTCAGAACTATGTTATTGATGATATTCTTATAGAGCATTTTTCGAAAGGCAATCCGGATAAAGTTTGGCTGGATAATAATATTTTAGTAAAACAAAATATTGATTCGGGCTTCCAACAAAAAAATGACTCAGAAACGGAAAAAAAAGCTTTTCTGGGCTTCTTATATAACTACTTTAAGTATTATCCTGTCAATAAAAAAAGTATTGCATTGACGCTAAAGTTTTATCCTAAAAAACTTAATTTTAATGACCATCTTGCTATTATAAAAAAGTATTTTCAATATATTAGATACCACAAAAGCATTAATAACAAGACAAACACAAATTTTTAAAACTAAATTTATTACTTTCACTGCCATCGTGAAGAAAATCTGACACAATATGATTATAGGAACAGGGCTAATTGCTAATGCATTAAAAGATATTGATACAAACGATACATTATATTTTGCATCAGGAGTTTCAAATTCTTTAGAAACGAGAGATTCAGAGTTTGAGAGAGAATTTTCTCTTTTAAAAACAACTTATGAACAACATAAAGAAAAAAAGTTCATCTATTTTTCTACGTTGAGTATTCATGATCAATCTAAGCAAAAAAGTCCCTATGTCATTTATAAAAAGAATATTGAAGAATATATAAAGAATAATATTGAGAATTTTTTAATCTTAAGAATAGGAAATATTGTGGGACATGGTGGGAATCCTAATACTCTTTTTAACTTTCTCAAAACACAAATAACTCATAAAAACACATTTGCTTTGCACCTTAAAGCTAAAAGATTGCTTCTGGATATAGAAGACATATCTAAATTTTTAGAATTACACTGCTTATCTATTCATAATAAAGTTATTAATTTTTCTTTTCCCTATAATTTTGATCTAAAAGAAATTATTGCAGCTCTTGAAGAACAGACACATCAAAAAGCATTTTATTCAGAAGTGAATGAAGGTGACTTCTACAAAGTGGATTTTGAAGAAGAAATCCTCAACTTCTTTTCAGGAATAAGCCCCGAAAGTTATCTGCAGTCTTTAACCCGAAAGTATATTTAAGATGAGCAGTATACATGTTATTATTGTGACTTATAATGCAATGAAGTGGGCAGAAAAATGCTTTACCAGTTTACGGCATTCCTCAGTTCCGGTAGAATGTATTGTCATTGATAACGGCTCTACGGACGGAACCCAGGAGTATATAAGGCAAAAATTCCCGGAAGTTGATTTCATACAATCTACTGAAAATCTGGGTTTTGGTAAAGCCAATAATCTGGGAATAGAAAAAGCTTACCGAAAAGGTGCAGAGTTCTTTTATTTGATGAATCAGGATGCATGGATTTATCAAGACAGCTTTCAGCAATTACTGGATGTATATAACAATGATCCGGACAAAGACCAGATCGGAATCCTAAGCCCTATGCATCTGGATGGAAGCGAGAAAAAGTTTGATATCTTTTTCGAAAGATACCTGGCCAGAAACACCGCTGTTAACAGAATATTTTCAGACAGCTTTAATCACCAGCTAAAAGTATCTTATGAAGTAGATTTCGTAAATGCAGCCCACTGGTTTCTGCCTAAAAAAACCATTGAAGAAGTCGGAGGTTTTAATCCTTACTTCTTTCATTATTCCGAAGATTATGAATATGTGCAGAGAATTGAATTTTTTAAGAAAAGAATACAGGTGTGCACAGGAAGCCATGTTGTTCATGATGGTAAACAGGATTTTAATAAAACGAATCATCTTAATGCGAAAAGAGTACAGCGGGAGCAACGTTACCTGAATCCAAATTTTGAATTCAACAGACAAATCTTTAAAAAAGATTTTATTCCTGATATCATTAAACAAACTATGATGGGCAGGTTTTCAAATGCGTTACAGATTTTTAAAGAATATCAGTATCAGAAAAGCAGATTTGCAGAAATCATAAATTCCAGAGCAATTCTCAAAAACAAAGGAGCAGCCTTTATTAACTTAAACGTATAAAAAGAATTGAAGTTCAAGGACATTATCTCCCTCTCTTATTAACCAATTTCATTACTAATCAATGAATAAAGAAATATCTGTAATTATGCTTACCTACAATCATGCCCCCTATCTCAGGCAGGCTATTGAAGGTGTGCTTTCCCAGAAAACAGATTTCCCTATCGAACTGATCATCTGCAACGACAACTCCCCCGATGATTCTGATACCGTTATTGCAGAATATGCTGCCCGTTTCCCGGATACAATCAGATACTTTAAGCATCAGAAGAATATTGGGTTTGTAGAAAATCAAAGATTTGCATTTACCCAGGCAAAAGGAAAATATTTAGCATATTGTGAAGGGGATGATTATTGGACAGATCCGGAAAAGCTTCAGTTTCAGCACGATTTCCTGGAAGCCAATCCGGAATATGTAATGGTTACTGCAAGAAATCTATTGCTTCACCAGGAGGAAAATAAATTAACGGATGACGGAAAAGACCTCATGTATAAAGATCAGAGTTTTATTGACTTTACACAGGATAGTTTCTTTGTACAGCGTCCCACGCAAACATTCACCTATCTTATCAGAAAGAAGTTTATGGATATGAAATGGATTGATGTTTACCCTAATTACAGAGATCTGTATTACTTCTATCATCTTCTTGAATTTGGAAAAGGAAGAAGCTTCAATAAAGTTATAGGAGTTTACAGACTGCACAGCGGCGGAGTTTTCAGTTCACTGGAGTTCGAGAAACAATATCGTACATCCATAGATATTTTTAAAAATATCAAAAGAGTCAATCATGATAAAAGAGCCGACCAGCAGATTCTGACTACCCTGGACCAGCTGATTAATAAATATTATTATGAAAAAGAATTTGTGTCTCCTATATTTAACAGGAAGCTCTATGCAGCAATTGCCGAGCGCTTTTCAATTTCAGGAAACGCCAGCAAAGGAATTATCCAGTTACTAAAAATTATAAAATATACCTTTACCAGATAATTAATCCCTTCAAAAGCTTTTACACAATGCCTGAAGTCTTTGTTATTATTGTTACCTACAATGCCATGAAATGGGCAGAAAGATGCTTTACCAGTTTAAGGCAGTCTTCAATTCCTCTGCGGTGTATTGTTATTGACAATGGCTCTACAGATGGAACTCAAGACTATATCTTACATCACTTCCCTGAAGTAGATCTTACACAGTCGGATGCCAATTTAGGCTTTGGTAAAGCCAATAATATGGGAATAGAAAAGGCATATCGGGAAGGCGCTGATTTCTTCTATCTGATGAATCAGGATGCGTGGCTTTATGAGGACAGCCTTCAGAAATTACTGGATGTTTATAACAATTATGAAAATAAGGACGAAATAGGCATTATCAGCCCAATGCACGTGGACGGAAGTGAAAAAAAACTGGATATCTTCCTTGATAAATACATTGCACTCAATTTTGAAACGAGATTAATTTCTGATCTCTATTTTCAAAGTGTAAAACCTTTTTATGAAGTACAGTTTATTAATGCTGCACATTGGCTCTTACCTAAAAAAACAATTGAATCCGTAGGAGGTTTCAATCCTTACTTCTTTCATTATGGTGAAGATGTAGAATATGTAAATCGTATTCACTTTCACCAAAAGAAAACACTGCTTGTTCCCAATAGCAAAGCAGTACATGATGGAGTTCAAAAACTTCATAAAATAGATCTGAAAAAATATCCGGATCTGCGCATTGAAACCCATATTATGAATCCCGGAATAAAAAATGGATTGAGTCTGGAAAAAAAAGCGCTTAAGCAAAGTATGATTAAAAATCTTATAACCGGAAACATCAGCCACTATAAAAGGCTGTCCCGGAAACTCAAAAAGATTTCCGGAGAAGAACAAAAGCTGACAGATTTAAAGAACAGCGCAGCCCGGACAGGCAGTACTTTCCTTAATCTGTTGTAAATTAGCCTATCCAAAAAATGAGAATTAATGATGAAAACTAAAATATTATGTGTGGAATAGCCGGAATTATAAGTAGAAATGCCCAAAATTATCAGGAGGAAATTCAAAAAATGACGGATGTTATGGTTCATCGCGGCCCGGATTCTTCCCATTATGAATTTTATGAAAATGCCGCATTAGGCCACCGCAGACTCTCCATTATCGATCTTTCTGAAAATGGCAAGCAGCCTATGTTCTCTAATACAAAAAATGAATGCATTGTTCTGAATGGTGAGATCTACGGATATCAGGATATTAAGAGACAATATGCTGAATACCCTTATCATGGTGGTTCCGATACGGAAGTTATTCTTGCCATGTATCAGAGAAAACAGGAAAACCTCATCCATGATCTTCCGGGAATGTTTGCATTTGCCATCTGGGATGATCAGAGACAGCAATTGTTCTGTGCCAGAGACCGTTTCGGCGAAAAGCCATTTTATTATGCCATCGGAAATAATAATGAGTTCATTTTTGCTTCGGAAATCAAAGCTATTTTAGCCACAGGCCTTATTCAGCCCAAAGTAAATCCTGAAGCTGTTTCCAATTATTTACAATACGGATATGTAAGTTCCTACCAAAGCATTTACAGCAATATATTCACACTTCCGCCTGCTCATCAGCTGATCTGGAAAGACGGGAAAATAATCGTTTCCCGCTATTACAGCCTTCCGGCAAAAGACAGGGTTATCAGTCTGTCTGATGCTAAAGAAGAGTTCATGTATTTATTAAAAAATGCAGTAAAGAAACAGCTTATTGCAGACGTAAAGGTGGGAAGCTTTCTAAGCGGAGGCTTAGATTCTTCATCTATAGTGGCTCTTGTAAATGAGTTTTTACCTCATCAAACTACCATCAGCTTTGGATATGATCACAAAGATAGTGAGCTCAGATTTGCCAAAGAGATTGCAGACAAATACAAGACTGATCATATAGAAGTTCATGAACAAAAAAAAGATTTGGCTGAATCTTTACTGAGCGTTTCTCCCTTCTTTGACGAACCTTTTGCAGACACTTCATATCTTCCGCATTATGAGATCTGCAAAAACGCAAGGAAAAACCTTACAGTTGCTCTTTCCGGTGATGTAGGAGACGAATTATTCGGAGGATATCATTTTTACACCGCTGAAAATAAGCTGAGAAACCATTTTAGCTATAAAAATATTATTGCCCAATTCGGACTCAATCTTTATAAGAAGGTAAAGCCGGTTTCATTTATCACTCAAAACAATCTGAAGTATTCTTCTATTTTGGATTTTCACCTAAATTCGGTAAGAAATGATTTTAGTGCGGAAGAACGTAAAATGTTGGGAGTTTCTGCAGATTATCATCAGGAATACAGCTTTACCCCCAATCCTGATTCTTTGAATGATATCATGAGAGTTGATCTGGAAAATTACGTTCCTGGAAATATGATGGTTAAATCTGACAGAATGGCTATGGCCAATTCTCTGGAAGTAAGAACTCCATTTCTCGATATTGATTTCGCAGAATTTTGTATTCAGCTTCCCGAACAGCTGAAACTGAATAATGAAAATGACAAGATCATCCTTCGTGAAACCATGGGGCAGTATTGGACAGACACCATCAGAAACCGTCATAAACAAGGCTTTGGTTTAAGCGTTAAAAGCTGGTTTGATGAAGAAAACCTGATAAGGTTATCTGATCAGCTTTTAAGAGATCCTAATCAGAAAGTTTTCAACTATATCGATTTTAATGCAGCTCAAAAGTTTCTGAACAAAGATCATAAACATTGGAACCTGTTACAGCTTTCCCTTTGGGCCCATAATAACCAATCTGTATTATAATGCTTGATATTTCCGTCATCATTCCTGTATATAATGCTTCTGATTTTTTAGAAAAATCAGTACTTTCGGCATTGCAGTTCGAAGAAGTAAGAGAAGTTATTCTGGTGGAAGATAAATCTACCGATCATTCTCTGGAGATTTGTAAAAGGCTCGCCAATGAACATTCTAAAGTAAAATTATATCAGCATCCTGACAAAGAAAATCATGGTGCAGCTGCTTCAAGAAACCTGGGAATCGAAAAATCCACCAGTACTTTCATCACATTTTTAGATGCAGATGATTATTATCTCCCGAACAGATTTGATGCGGAAAAAACAATGTTTAACGACCCTAAAATAGATGGAGTATTCAACGCTGTCGGAGTTGAATATCTTACCGAAAAAGGCAAACAGGAATTTCAGTCTAAATTTAGTGACAGTACTCTTACTACTGTCAACTACCCTGCTGAAGGCAAAGAAGTTTTCAGAGGGCTTTTGGGGCTTACACCGAAAACTTTCGGTACATTTTTCCACCTGAATGCATTAACCGTCAGAAAGGCTTCTATTGAACAGCATCAATTAAGATTTAATAAAATCCTTCGCGTGCATCAGGATTCAGATTTCATCATTAAGCTAGCGTATCTATGTTATCTGAAAACTGGTATTATTGATCATGCTGTTGCCATGAGAGGGATACATGATGACAATAGAATTACAAAAATTGTAAGATATTCCGAGCAGTACAATCAAAGACAGAATCTTTTCTGGAATTCTCTATACGAATGGTCTAAATCTTTACCATTAGAAACAGATGCCGCGCAGCATATTTATCTTCAGAAAAAGGCATTTGAACTATCTGTAAAGAAAGGTTTCTCCAAGACTTTAGGTTTATTGGGAGCCATTCTTAAAAATCCGGATATTTTAAAAACAAAATACAGATTTACATATACTCATTCATGAAACTGAACAACCTTCAAATATTAAGAGGAATCTCTGCACTGATGGTTTGCGGGTTTCATTTTTCAGAATATATTAATTTTGAAAACCTCCATCTGGGCCGTATTTTATTTGGAAAAGGCAGCATAGGTGTGAATATATTTTTTGTGATCAGCGGGTTTATTATGGCGTTTACAACACAGAAAAAGGATTTCAGCATCAATACATCAAAGGAGATCACATTATTTTATAAAAGAAGAATAATCAGAATTATTCCTTTATACTTTCTGCTGACGCTTGCATGGATGATTATTGGCAGAAATTTCATGAGCTATTTTCATGGTGAAGGACTCGAAAGGCTCATCCATTCGATCTCGTTTCTCCCTCAAAAAGATACATTTCCCGTACTGTATTTAGGCTGGTCTCTTAATTATGAAATGTTTTTTTATCTGATATTTGGGCTCTCTCTTTTCTTTAACAGGAAACGGTATCTCTTCATTATCGGCTTTTTTATACTGACGTTTATTACAGGAATGCTATTTCCTTCTGACAGTGCTTATCTTCAAATGGTTACCAGTCATCTGAATTTATATTTTATAACGGGAATTTTATTTGCCCTCTTATTGAACCGGGTTTCCATCAATAAAACCTGGGCTGCTTTGATTTCCATTACAGGAATTGGAGTTTTTATATTGTTTTTAGTTGGAATTATTAACATAACAAATACGATCCTTACCTTGGTGATCGTCTCTTTATTTGTATTTTCATTTTTATTACTGGACTATACGTTCCGGGCTAAAGGAAATAAGTTCTTAATTTTTCTGGGTGATATTTCCTACTCTCTCTATCTCTCCCATCCTTTTGTGGAAATCTTTTTCAGGAGATTCAAGGTAGATGGATATCTGAATATTCCTTTTTTTATATTTAAAATAATAATTGTAATTGCTCTCGCTGCATTTCTGTATCATTTCGTAGAAAAAAGGATAACTGGGTATTTGAAAATTAAATTAAAAGCTTAAATTTCGGATTGAAAGGCAATTTATAAAACACGATACAGATAATTTATTGAAAAGGCAAAGTGGAAATGAAGATCTCAGTAGTTATTCCCGTTTATAATGCAGAAAAATATGTCTCACATGCAGTAGAATCTGCTCTTCAGTTTAGCGAGGTGTATGAAGTCATTCTTATTGAAGACCAGTCTCCCGACAACTCATTACTGGTATGCCAGCAGCTTGCTGAGAAACATGAAAGAGTGGTATATTATCAGCATGCTGATCAAAAAAATCATGGAGCGAGCCCAAGCAGAAATTTAGGCATCACAAAATCAACCGGTGATTTTATTGCGTTTCTGGATGCAGATGACTATTATCTTCCCAATAGATTTGAAGCAGAAAAAGAGCTCTTTAAAAATCCAAAAGTGGAGGGAGTTTATGGTGCCTTAGGAGTACACTATTACACTGAAAAGGCCAAAGAACAATATTATCATTTATTTGGAAACAGACTTACAACGGTTTACAAAACATACGCTCCTGAAGATGTTTTTTTAGGTCAGCTGCATCTGCTGGGAACCTTTGGGCATTTCAGCGTGGATACCCTTACTGTGCGAAGAGAGACTTTACTTAATAAAATAAATCCTTTATTCAAATCACATCTGAAACTTCATGAAGATACTGAATTTCTGATCCGTTTATCCTATTATCTTGACCTTTACCCGGGAAATATTGATGAAGCTGTAGCTATGCGCGGCGTACATGAGCAAAACAGAATTACCAAGGTGGATTCTCGTAAAATAGATCCTGCCATATCAAGATCATTACTATGGAAAGAGCTTAACCACTGGTACCAAGGGGAAAAAGATACTTCGGAGGAAATACAGATCCATATCCAAAGAATGCATCGAAGTTTTGAGATTGCTAAAGCTCCTTTCATCAAGAAATGGAGTATGATTGTAAAATATCTCTTCACAGATTACAAAAGTATCAGATCCGGGCTTTATAATATCAATTTCCGGCATTCTCTGATCCAAAAACTGACCTGAACAGACCACCAGTTGCATATTGAGAATAAGACTCCCGGATATTACATTCTGCTTTTTAACAGCAAAAAGACATCCTTAAGTTTACAATTTGACTATATTGCAAGGGTTTTCTTACACACAAATGAAAAAAATTTAATAAGCAAATAATGAAAATTTCAGTAGTAATTCCCGTTTACAACGCAGAAAGATATGTTTCACAGGCGGTAGAATCTGCGCTCCGTTTTGATGAAGTATATGAGGTTATCCTCGTGGAAGATCAATCTCCCGACAATGCCCTTCAGGTCTGTCAGCAGCTTACTGAAAAATACGACAGAGTAAAGCTTTACCAACATCCTGATAAAGGAAATCATGGTGCCGGCCCTACAAGAAATCTGGGAATAGAGAAAGCTACCGGTGATTTTATTGCGTTTCTGGATGCCGATGATTATTATCTCCCGAACAGATTTGACGCAGAAAAGGAACTTTTTAAAAACCCTGAAGTAGAAGGCGTATATGGTGCTCTGGGAGTTCATTATTATTCTGAAAAGGCAAAAGAACAATTTTACCCCTTATTTCAGGATAAACTGACTACCGTTTATCAACAGCACCCTCCCAAAGATGTTCTTAAAGGGCAGATATTTATGCTGGGAAGTTTCGGCTTATTCAGCATAGACACATTAACAGTACGCAGGAGTTCCCTGGTGAATAAAATGAAAATTTTGTTTAAATCAAGTTTAAGGCTGCATCAGGATACGGAGTTTTTATTCCGATTATCTTATTATCTGGATCTTTATCCCGGAATTTTAAATCAGGCTATTGCCATGAGAGGTGTACATGAAGACAACAGAATAACACAGGTAGAGTCTAAAAAAACCAATCCTGCCACCACCAGAATTCTTTTATGGAAAGAAGTGAATGACTGGGCCAATACCGAGAGTGCGCTCCCTGATGATGTAAAACTCCATATCAAAAGAATGTACAGAAGCTTTCAGATAGCCAATGCCCCTGCATTAGAAAAATGGGGGATGATTTTAAAATATGCGGTTATTGATTATCCTAGTATACGTTCCGGAGTTTATAATATTAACTTCAGAAAAGATGTGTTCTAATTTTTCCTGAAGGATTTGAGTGAATCGGCAATCCGTGAAGTCAGTTTTTTACCGGATTCTTTATACATATGATTTCCATCTGTGTATACATATTTATAAAAATCTTCAGAGAAATCGTAGTATTTTACATTCTGCTTGTGAGAGATGTCCTGTATTATCTTTTTGAATTGTGGAAATTTTCTGTTTTCAATATCAGTCAGATTTTTAGATGTTGGGATACGAACCAGGCAGACTCTTCCCCTTGTTCTTAGAAATCCGATGATCTCATTAAGGGCTGCCAACCGTTGCGGGGACAAATAATAGTTTTTCCTTTCCTGAACTTCATACTCTCTGGTTTTTTTTGCTGTTCTGGCAGCTATGGAGTCTTTGTGCATATTTACATTCACTTCCATCCACCCATCTTTATGAAGAAATGTGTTGGATCTGCCTACTGCAGACTCTCGTTCCATATAGATTTTAAACCAGCTTCTTGTATAATTCTTCAATAAGTATTCGTAATTATACGTCCAGTCATAAAAATACATATTATTAAGAGGGGATCTTTTTTCTGGAAAATCTTCTTCATTAGGAATCAATTCATTGAGTGAAAGGTTCCATGGGCTGACGGTTACAATGAAAATTCCATCTTTGGTATCAGGATCAAGTTTTCTTTTTAACGCTTTAAGATAAACCTGGCCGTAAGGTGAATCACCAATATTTAGTGAAAAGTTATCAAAAGGTACGGAAAGTTTGGTTTTGAGTACCTCCGGAACAATTCCCTGCGCGCCTCTGGAATCTCCCAGAATGATATTATGCGGCTTTTTAACGGCAAAATGCATATAATTATCATCAGTATTTCCATCAGCATAAGATCCCAGAAATAACAGTACAGCTGCTATTCCAATGATGTAAAATGATATTTTAAATAGGAATTCTTTCATATTAAAACTGTTCATAGATGTAACTGCCGTTGGAAAATGCACCGAAATACATAATCATAAGAATCAGAAAAACATACAGACTTCTTCTTATCAGCGGATTTAAACGGGCTACGGCAAGGCCATGCTCATAATCTTTATTCAGCCAGTCAATCAGTATCAGGATACCAATAAACCCTATAATTTTGATCTTAATAAACTGTGGAACCGTAAAAATAGAGAGACTGAATATTTTTCCGTACATCCCGAAAGCAGACTTCAGATCCGGAGCAGCAAAAAGGATGAGTGCAAAACAAACCATTAACATCGTCAGCAGTATATTTCCTAATTCTCCAAAAGTAGGAATGGCACCTGAAATCTTCTTCTTTTTATTAAGCTTGTCTTTTATAATCAAAGGAATATAATAGATCCCATGAAGCAGCCCGAATAATACAAAAGTAAATCTTGGCCCATGCCATGCTCCTATCAGAACAAAATTCAGAATAATTGCAGCAATTAACCCTTTTTTTCCATAATCTCTGAATTGAATAACCAATGGAGTGAAAACATATTCCGTAAGCCAGGAAGTAAGTGATATATGCCACTTCCTCCAATACTCGGCAATATTCTGGGCAAAAAGAGGAAAAGCGAAATTTTTTGTATTCTTAAATCCTAAAAGTCTGGCGAAACCTACTGCCATATCAGAATATCCTGAAAAATCCGCATACAATTCGAAAAGAAAAAGAATGGCACCAAAAGCTACTGTACTTCCTGAAAGGTGTTCATAATTTTGAAAAATACCTTGTGTGATGGGGCTAATACTATTGGCTACAACTACTTTCTTAAATGCACCTAATAAGATCTGCCTTGCAGCATCTGCCCCGGATTCTGCGGTAAAGATCCTTTCCTTTTTTAATTGGGGCAGGAGCAGTCCTCCCTTATCAATGGGACCGGAAGTCATACTTGGAAAAAAAGCAATATAATTGAAAAATGCCAAAGCATCTGTTTCAGGTTTCAATTTGTTATTTTTAATGTCCAAAAAGTAACTTACGATTCTGAAAGTATAAAAGCTTATTCCTAATGGAAGAATAATGTTTAATGTAATGGTATTCTTGATCTTAAACAGGCCGGCAAAGGAATCAATGAAAAAGCCAAAATATTTAAAATAGAAGAGAGTTCCTATCGCCAGGATCAAACCCAGGTTTAAATACAACTTTCTTTTTCTACCTTGATTTTCTCCGATTTTAAATCCTAAATAATATGCAATAGCAGAACTTCCGATCAGAAGAGCTAAAAACCGCCAGTCCCAGAAGCCATAAAAAATATAACTTGAGATCAGCAGCAGGATATTCTGTATTTTCAGGTCTTTGTTGAACAACCAATAAAGCCCGAAAGTAACAGCAAAAAAAAGGGAAAAAGCAATAGAGATAAACTGCATCCGTTTTTATTTAAAATTCAAATGGGTATTAATAATGTGAAGCATCCAGAAAAATATGGTTTCCGTTAAAGTGTTTTCCCCCATTGATGCAAAGATCAATTGCATTGGCTACATCTTTTCCTTCAAGTTGATCTTTCAGAGGATAACCGGAGAGTATCGTTTCTTTCATTCGTTCATCCATGTCTTTATGAAAGTCTGTTGGGATAAAAGACGGAGAAACGGAATTACACGTAATCCCGAATTTTACATTTTCCACGGCCCAGCTTTTACTCATTTGAAGGAGATAGGCCTTATTTGAATTGTAAACTGAGGTTCCCATCGCTGGTGCCTGAAGTGATGAAGAAAGAATATTGATAATTCTTCCCTGCTTTTTCTTTCGAAATAGGCTAATGCATTTTTGGGTAATCTCAAGAGTCGGAATGACATTATTCTTAAAATCTGTAAGAACTTTTTCAATTTCCGTTTTATGGAAATAAGTATCTATAAATGTTCCGCTGTAATAATTATTGATCAGGATATCGGGGTCAAAAGCTTCAATGGCAGAGAAAAAGTCTTGCAGTGTATCACCAGATGTAAAATTAACTTTGAAGGCTTTGGCCCTGGCAAATCTGCTTTCTATGTCTTTGGCCGATTCATCAGAATGACAGTAAGTAAACAGCACTTCGTATCCTTTTTCTAAAAGAAAAATATTGATCTCTTTCCCTATTCCGGAGGAGCCTCCTGTTAAAACAACTTTATTCACGACAGTTCTTTTATTTGTATTTTACCTGCAGCAACAATCTGCAGTTCTGCATTTATAAACTTAAATTTAAAAACACTCACCTGCACGGCTTCCGATTGTTCTGAAACCACGGCTTCAAAATTCAGAATATCATTCAGATACACAGGATTTTTAAAATTGATGGTTTGTGAAAGAATCATCACATCTTCTGTAGGCAGTAACTCTCCGATAAAATAAGAAAGAAAGCCATTCAGAATATTTCCATGCATTACTTTGGATCTGAATCCTTTATTAATGGCAAATTCTTCATCTGTATGTAAAGCATTTCTATCCGCAAAAACATTGATAAATCCTTTATAAACATCTTCATTTACCTTAAACTGATGCTGAAACGATTGATTTTCCTGAAGTATCATTACTTAGACAATATGCAATCTATCATTTCTCCAACATTGTTCCAGCTTTGAATCTCCGAAGATGTAAATCGTATCCCAAATGCTTTTTCAACGGCTACAATCAGCTGGATATGGGAAAGGGAATCCCATTCTTCAATATCTTCGGCTGTTGTTTCAAAGGTTAATACAATTTCATCATTATCCAGTTCATTATGGAAAATGTCTGTCAGTTTAGCTAAAATTTCGTCCTTGTTCATAATGTTTTTTATATCTAGTTTATTATTTATGGCTGATGTATACGTGTTTAGATTGATAATCTTCTACGTTCAGGAGCCATTTCTGATCTTGTTCTTTAAATCCGAGTTTTTCATAATGATCTTTAACCATCTCATTTTTGGCTGTCTGAATATATTCCCCTACAATATATTTATAGCCATTGATCCTGGCGGTATCTACAATGGTATTTAGGGTAAAATCCTCCATTCCTCTTTTCAGCACGCGGCAACTCATAAGCCAACTGTCTATGAAAAGGGTTTCATTGTCTTCTTTTTTCAGTACAATAACACAGATCAGCCCGTTATCTCCATATTTATCTTCAAGGGTAAAGGAAAGTGTGTAGTGCTCATCCGATTGAATCATACTTTCAATATCCTGCTCCGTATATCTTATCGTTCTTAGATTGAACTGATTTGACCGTTGGGTAAGCTGGGATACTCTCGGCTTTGAAAAGCTGTTGAAAGCCTGAACATCAGATGTCATATTCATACTTTTAAGAAAATCTTCCACGTTTGTAAAGCTCTCCAAAGCAACAGTTCTCTGTGCTTCTATCTGATACTGTCTGGTTCTTTCCGTATCATTTTCGGAAAAGCTGGCGGTTTCGAACAGATTTAAGCTATACAGATATTCGAGATATTCTGCCGGATCTTCCGGGAGTTCAGGAACACAGACTTCCGGTAGATTTTCTCTCACTAGATTCCGTTCAAACGGATTATCATCCAAAAATACCATAGAATCGAATCCTATGTTTAAAATGTTCTGAATCTTTCTGATATTATCTGCTTTATTCTCCCAATTGGCCACAAAAACAGCAATATCTTCCAGCTTAAGGACCATATCCGGATGCTTTTCAAATGGTTCTTTGGCCTTATCTTCATCATTTTTACTGCAAACCGCTAGAATGATTCCCCTTCTTTGTAATGCTTTTACCCAATATTGAAATTCTGTAAATGCTTTTCCGATTCCCAGGCTTCCGATCTGTATCTTCTCAAGCCCGTCATCGCCTATAATTCCTCCCCAGGTTGTATTGTCAAGATCCAGAATCAGGCATTTTTTAAATTTCCCTTCAAGAGATGTGATAATGCCTGCTATATGATGGGCAACAATAGGTAAAGCATCCAGTGATAAAACCATTTCCGTATTCACATAAATACTGGGAGAGAACATGAAATTCCTGCCCCATTTATTCTGAATAGAAAGAAGATCTGCAATAAAGAAATTATCATTTTTTACTGCAAGCTCGGCTGAAAGCAGGTAATTAAGTTTATTAAGCTGAAAAACAAAAGATGACTCTACTTTGTTCGAAAAATCTCCAAAAACCTGATTGTTGATTGAGAGAAAATTACAATAGATCACCCGGCTTTTCGTCCGGCTCTGAATGGTTCTGTAAAGTTCCTCAATATCTGCAATTTTATTTTCTGCAAATGAAATTTGAGAATTATATGATTTATAGTAGTTTCCTAATAGTTTATGAGAAGACTCAAAAATAATGGTGTACTCTGCTTCGAACTCATAATATTCAGAGTCCGGATCTAAAATCTGACGGGAAATCTGCCCAAAATCAGCTTCAAAAATTTCAAAGCTGAATCCTTCATTAATGACAGTAGCTTTTAAGGCAACATTCAGAAACTGGGTAGCAGTATCTCCCAATAAGGCAATTTTTATTGGCTTCAAATGGCCTGAATCTCTGCGCAGCTCTTTTTTTAATTCCGAAAACGTTTTGTACATGGATATTTATTTAAGATTTAAATGTACTCTCGTCTTCTGCTTAAAGGGATGCAAAAATACCAGGATACAATTTGATATATATTGAATATCTGCATTGGGAACCTTTTTAATTTTCATAATTGTGTGTGTGTTGTTTTTTAATACAAAAAGGGAACGCTTTTTCTATCTTACTTTCATCTTTTTAAGGTAGTTCCTTAAAGGCTTCTCAATACATTGATAAAAAAACATTGAGATTCCAATCAGCACTACTATATAAATCCAGAATATGGTATCTATACCAATCTGGTACTTTTTCAAAATTTCTCTTAGAATATATAACACAGGAATATGCGTTATATACACTGCATAACTTGCTTCTCCCAGATATTCCAAGGGTTTCCATGAAAAAATTCTTGTAAGAACTCCATTATTCCTTGATATCAATATCATAAGCGGAATAAACAAGATCCCCATCAATCCATTATGATATAAAAGAGGTACAAAAATTAGTAATAATAAAATTAATATAAAAATTATAACCACAGGAATATCATAATTCTGCTGCTTATGGTTTTTTATAAAAAACATTCCGGCAAGATTCCCCACCAAAAACTCATTAATGTGCATCAAAGGGAAATAAAACAGGAACTCATGACTTTCTGTGTGAGGTCCTTTATAATAGGATGAATTCTCATAAAGATTTGAAAACACCTGTGTTACAATCCAAATAATTATGGTGACCACCCAGATGCTTTTATTTCCTTTCGAATAAAAGTAATTGTACAAGACTGGAAACAGCAGGTAAAACAAAAATTCTACTGAGATAGACCATCCGGGAAAATTCAGGATCATAGCTTTCCCAGGCAACCAGCTTTGAAGACCAAACAGATACAGAAAACAATCGTAAACACTAAAGTTCAGGTATCGTGTCACCAAATACAGCAAAAGTCCGAGAACATACAAGGGATAGATTCTTGCAAATCTGTTTTTATAATAATCCAGATATTTGATCTTATCCTTCTGGTGATAGGCAACGATCATGATAAAACCTGAAAGAATAAAAAAATAGCTTACCCCAACATTAGCTTTCAGAAAAATAGTTGAAATGTAATTGATTTTATATAAAAACAAATCTTTGTTGAAATGGGAAATGACAATAGCCATAGCCGCAAGAAACCTGGTAAATGTTATCTGGGTTATCTTCATAAAAACTGCTTAAACAGCTGTACTACAAGTTTAAATTTAACTTTTATTCATCCAGAAACTTCCTGTAATCTCTTCAATGATCAACAATTTTGATACAGCTTACTTGATAAATACACCAATGTATTTTCCCTCGTATTCTACTACCGTAGTCTCTATATTATTTTTTTCACAAAAATCCTGATAAGCTGAATTGTCACCAATATCATCACTGATGAAAACACCTCCTTTTCTTAAATGTTTATATAATTCTGCATACGCCCAGATTCTTCCGTTGTAGCTTTTATCGGAATCATAGTGCAGCACATCAAAAATGCTATTCTCGGCGAAAATCTTCGGTAAAGATTCTTTATCTGCAAAACGGAATAATTTCCAACCGCTCTTAAGATTTTCAGGAACTATACACCCTACGTAACGATCTCCGTCGTCTGCAAGATAAGGCATATCTGAGCTGTATAATGTTCCGTTTCTTTTTACCAGAGACAAAAGTGTAGCCAGAGAAGACCATCCATAGGCAACTCCCGTCTCCACTACATGTTGAGCTTTGGTGAATTCACAAGCATAATATATCAGTTCTAATGCTCCCGGACCGCCCATTTTTACAGGACATTCCTTTTCATTTTGTTCAGCCTGTTTCAACACATCCTGATAGTTACTTCGGAAAGCATTAATCTCCAGTCCGAATAGCTTTAAAACAGCTTCTTTTTGCGAAACGGATCTTTCGGCAGCCCAGGAATTTGTCTTTTCCTTCCCTTTAAAAGCATTGCCTCTGTTAACCGTATTTTTAATAATCTTCCGGCCAAGCTCCGGATAAAGATCGGGCCTTTTCAGATACCCTATAAATGTTCTGAGAACTCTTGTTATTTCACTCACTGTGTTGCTTTTAATACAGCAAAAATAAAGATTTTTTTTCCATTTATGTAAAAACAAATTATATTTGTGAAACTCAAGTGAAAAAAAAAGCCAGGATATGTTCTATAACTTTTTCGAAAAAATAAACAGAAAGAAACAACTCTTTCTTTTGAAAAAACATCCCAACGTATTTTTTGAAAATATAAGATTAGGAGTCGGTAACCGTTTTACTCTTGATAAGGATGTGAAAAAGGTAAGTATTGGCGCCTCTGCTGACTTTAGAAACTATACCTGCATTCTTGTTACAAAAAATGCTACGTTGGAAATAGGTCATCACGTCTTTATGAATAACTTTTGTTCTATCAACTGTTTAGAACACATAATCATAGGCAACAACACATTATTTGGTGAAAATGTAAAACTATATGATCACAACCATGTCTACGAAACATCACCTGTTATGAAAGTATATCCTTCAGAATTTACAAAAGCTCCCATAAAAATAGGAAATAATTGCTGGCTTGGAAGCAATGTAACCGTTTTAAAAGGAGTAACCATTGGAGACAATTGCATCATAGGTGCCGGATGTACAATTTACAAAGATGTTCCTCCTAATACTCAGGTTATTAACAAACAAGAACTGGTCTTCAATTCCCTTTAATCATCAATGAAATTTTCCATACTTATTGCCCACTATAACAATGCCGCATTATTCAGGCAGTGTTATGATTCTTTACTTTTACAAACCTATCCGGATTGGGAAGCCGTTATTCTTGACGACGCCTCTTCAGATCAGGAAAAAATAAAAATAAAAGCCCTTATCTCCGGAGATGAAAGATTTAAATTTTTTGAAAATGAAAAGAATTCCGGAGTAGGAGTTACCAAAAGTAAGCTTATTGAATTAGCAACAGGTGATATCTGCGGCTTTGTAGATCCTGATGATGCCATCCTTCCAACGGCAATAGAATCTGCAATAAATGTTTTTAAACAAAATAAACAAGTGGTGCTTGTTTATTCCAGATTTATGGCCTGTGACCAAGACCTTAAGCCCATAAGTCCGTTCAGATCAGCCAGACAGGTTCAAAACAGTGATCCTTATTTTTTCAACTATCCTATTCAGATCGCTCATTTTGTAAGTTTCAGAAAGGATATTTATGAACAGACTGAGAAAATGAACCCTGAACTCAGAATTTCTGAAGACCAGGATCTTTATCTGAAAATGTATGAAAAGGGGAAAGTTCACTTTATTAATGAAACCAATTATCTTTACAGAACACACGCAGGCGGAATTTCTCAAAACAACAACAAGGAAAAGTCTTATGACTATTTCGCACAAGTTGCCTTTCGTGCAATGAAGAGAAGAAACCTCAGAAGTAT
Organism: Chryseobacterium sp. Tr-659; assembly: GCF_011752975.1. Lineage (GTDB taxonomy): Bacteria > Bacteroidota > Bacteroidia > Flavobacteriales > Weeksellaceae > Chryseobacterium. The sequence goes on from NZ_VWWP01000003.1 coordinate 230,747, forward strand.
TAATGGTAAAAGAATTCCGGATCATTACACTCATCATAATGAAATTTTCTCCCTTCTGGAATATCAAAACGGGATTTTATATAGGATAAAGAAAAAAATCTCCATTACTTTACAGAAACTTTTCAAATGATGTCAGAAAACAAGAAAATAAAAGTTCTTTTCAGACACCGCTCAATGGAGATGGGGGGCGTGGAAAAAGTCATACTTAGTATGCTCAACAATCTTAATCCTGATAAGTTTGATCTTACCGTATGCCTTAATATAAATCAGGGAGAGCTTCGGGATGAATTTCCTGGTCATGTAAAGAAAGTTTTTATCGCTGAGGGTAAAGAAAGTTTTTCTCAAAATCCGGTACTTCATAAGATCCAGCTGATCAGAAGAAGATTAAAATTGTCACGAGCTTTAAAAGACCATACCATTTCTGATCATATCTTAGGAAACACAAAGTTTGATATTGAAATTGCTCCTACCTATTCTGCATTCTCTTCTGTAATCAATTCAAGTAATAAGAATTCAAAAAAAATAGGATGGTTTCATTCTGAGATCAATATTCCGGGGATGCAGCCCCTGGTTCCGGATATTTTAAAAAATTTCCCCCGTTTCGATCATATGATTTACTGTTCTCAAAAGATTAAGGATCTTATGCATCAACATTATCCGGATTTAATGTATCCTGAAGAAAGTGTAGTCATTAATGCGATATCCATTGATGAAATCAAGGAGAAAGCCGAAGCAAAAATTGAAGATCTTCCGAAAGGTCCTGTTTTTGTGTCTGTAGGCCGCCTCCACCGCAGAAAGGGATATCATAAACTGATTGATGCTCACAAGAAACTGATTGATGAGGGCTTTCTGCATCGTATTGTAATTGTAGGCAATGGTGAGGAAATGAAGAATCTTACGGAACAGATCCAGGCCAACAACGTTCAGGATACCTTTATCCTGGCAGGTAATAGAATGAACCCTTATCCTTATATTAAAAATGCTGATTACTTCATTCTCTCCTCAGAATCTGAGGCGTGGCCGCTAGTGATTGCTGAAGCATTGATTCTTCAGAAGCCTATTATTGCCACTGATACCGGTGATGTAGGTGTCATGATCAAAGACCGGAAAACCGGGTACCTCATCTCTTATGACACTCAGGAAATGTATGAAGCTATGAAAATATTTCTGACTGACACTGAGCTTATCAATACTATCAGGAAAAATCTTGAATCTATTGAAGATCAGTTTGACAATCAGAAAATTTTCAATACTGTTGAAAAAATCATAGAAGATCTTTACCGAAAATAATTATTGGGCTGAATACCCTCCGTCTACAACAAGATTGGAACCGGTAATCCAGCCCGCAGCATCGGATAACAGGAAGATACAGGCATTAGCTACATCTTCTGGTTTTCCTATTCCTAAAGGATGTTTTTTAAGGATTTCTTCAGCTGCATCTTCTCCTATATTCTCAAACATTTTTTCTAAAATAGGAGTATTTACCATCGCCGGGCTGATGCTATTGACACGGATATTGCTTCGCGAAAGCTCCATCGCCATAGAACGTGCTCCTGAAATGACCGCACCCTTACTGGATGAATACGCTGCTTTTCCTATTTCACCAACCATTCCTGCAACGGAAGAAATAAAGACAAAACTAGAATTTTCGGTTTTATATTTTTTAAGAGACAGGATCTTTGCAATTTCAAATCCTGCAATTACATTGACTGCAAAGATATCATGATATAATTGCGGGGTGTGCTTTTTAAGCGGAAGTGTTTTTTCTACCCCGGCACAATGGATAAATCCTGAAATTTTCCCCATTACCGAAACTTTTTCAGCAATAAGTTCTTCCAGATTCTCTCCTTCGGCAATATCAGCAATAATAGTTTCTGCTTTTGTGCCCGGAGCCAGCATGGATACTGTCTTTTTTAACTCCTCTTCATTTCTGGCTACTAAGATTAAGCCTGCACCACTCTTACTGCATTCTACAGAACAGCTTCTCCCGATACCGGAAGAAGCCCCTGTTATAAGTATAATTTTATTTTTTAATGAGAAAACTTCCATTAATTTTCAAAATTTTCTATCCCTATTGCATTCATAAGATCTGAAACAGTATCGATATCTTTAAACTGTTTCGTATCAATTTTTTTGTCAAAATTTTCATCAACAAATGCAATAACAGAAAGCAGACTGATTGAATCATAACTTTCCAGAGATTTCAAATTGGTTTCCACAGTCAGTGTTTCATCTTCTTCCAATTCTTCTTGTAGTTTTTCTAAAAAAACGGATGTTTTCATATTTTATAATTTTAAATATTATTACTTTTATATTTCCATAATTGTTGCTCCCCAGGAATATCCTACTCCAAATCCAGCAAGTAAAACCTTATCTCCCTCTTTAAGCATTCCTTTCTCCATCATATTTTTAAGGGCAATAGGAATGGTTGCTGAAACCGTATTTCCTGTATTTTCCATATCAATATAAAACTTTTCTGCGGGTATTTTAGTTTTTTTTCTCAGATAATTCAACATAAAAGAATTAGCCTGGTGGAAAACAAAATGATCGATATCATCCATTGTCATTTTGTTTTCTTCAAGGGTTTCTCTTACCAGCCCCGGAATATTTTCAATTGTAAAATTAAAGATTTCAGGACCGTTCATATAGAGATTCTGAGGCTCAAACTCATGTTCAGGATTCTGCTCAAAATCAGTTTTGAAAGCCCCTTTCTTTACAATCAGATTTTCCGCTCCGCTTCCATCTGTCCCCAGGCAAAATTTATAATCGCTTCCTCCTTCTGCCCTCTCTACAATTGCAGAAGCAGAAGCATCACCGAATATACTACGGTTTCCTTTATCCTTAGGATTGATATGTTTTGTATAGGTTTCTGAAGTAACCAATAAAATGCTTTGAGCAATCCCGGCTGCAATCAGACCTTTAGCGAAAGCTAACCCATACACAAAGCCTGAGCATCCAAGGTTAAAGTCTATTGCTCCTATATTTTTTCTGAGACCTAATCTGTCCTGCAAAATACAGGCCGTAGTGGGTAGAAAGTATTCCGGACTTTGGGTACAGAATAAAATAAAATCTACTTTATTTCTGTCATAATTTTCAAAAATTTTCTCTGAGGATTTTACTGCAAGATCCAATACCGTTTCATTTTCTGAAGAGATATGTCGCTGTGTAATGCCTACCTTTTCACGAATTCTTTCCGAAGTCCATTCCGGGAATTCTTTCTCCAAATCCTCATTAGTGAGAACTGTCTCAGGCAAATAATATTCTATTTTAGAAACTTTTATCATATAAATTCTTTTTCTTTGCAGAAGTGAACAACAAATTTACAAAAATGATATTCATATACCGAATAGCACTAAAAATACATTCCGTCTACCATACATTTTTGAATAGAGCCGGCTTAGAGGCTGCAAAATATCGTGGTATGAAAGTAGGAAAAAATTTCAATATGCCAGACAAAATCTATTTTGGAACGGAGCCTTATCTTATTGAAATTGGGGATGATGTTAATATTGCTGCAGGGGTAAGATTTGTTAATCATGGCGGAACCACAACCTTATTAAGAAAACTTCCGGGGTATGAAGATGCCAGAATTTTCGGATGGATAAAGATAGGAAACAATTGTACTATCGGGATCAACTGTGTTATTACTCAGGATGTACAAATCGGGAATAACTGCATATTGGGAGCTAATTCTGTGCTTTCTCAATCGATGCCAGACAATACTGTTTTTGTTGGAAATCCGGCTCAATTTCTATGTACCATTGAAGATTATGGGGATATTATACTCAAAAACAGTCCCGAATATCCGAGAGAGCTGGAAAACGATCGTAAAAAACTTGATGAATATATCAAACTTAACCTTCCTTATAAATTTAAGAAAGCAAGAAAAATAAAATAAACACAACAGCCCGAAAAAAAAATTATTAAGTTATTCGAAACATTATGTCTCAAAAGAAAAAAATCCTTATCAGAATCGGTTCCCTAAGACATGGCGGTGCAGAAAAAGTTTTAGTTAACTTTTTAAAAAACCTGCCTTCTGATAAGTATGAAATTGATCTTCTGATTAACCTTTACACGGGAATGTATATTAAAGAAGTTCCATCATGGGTTAATTTACATTACCTTCTGAAAGGCGAAATGATCACCACCAACAAGCCTCATGAGATTCCCGTAAAAGCATTCAGAGTGCTTTATCAGAAAATGTTCCTATGGTTTCCGTCTCTACTTTACAGATTTGTTTTAAAAAATAAAAAATATGATGTGGAAATTGCGGCTATCCATGGTATGTATAAAGAATTATTATCCAGCCCGCAGAGAGATTCAAAGAAGATTATCTGGATTCAGAATGACATCTTTAACCTGAAAGAATTTACTCCGGACATCATCCGTCAGTTTTTCGGATTCGACAGAATTCTTGTCATTTCAAATAAGCTTAAAGAAGAAATGCAGAAATTGGCGAGAAACGACAGAGAGAAACAATCTGTTATCAAAATTTTTAATCCTATCGATAAGGATGATACATTAAAGAAAGCCAATATAGAAATTAATGACTATCCTTTTTCCGGTAGTCTTCCTACTTTTATTACTATAGGCACCGTATATCCTCAGAAAGGATATGACAGACTTCTTGATGTTCATAAAAAACTATTGGATGAAGGTCTGAAACACCAGATCATTATTATTGGTGACGGATTCGATTTTGATAATATCCAGGCAAAACTTAATCAGCTTGGGCTGCAGGGAACTGTAAAAATGTTAGGTTTCAGAAGCAATCCTTATCCTTATCTGAAGCAATCGGATTTTTATGTCATGTCTTCGAGACATGAGGGCTTCCCGACCATTATTGCTGAAGCTCTTATTTTAAATAAACCGGTTATCTCAACAGATGTTTCAGGAATCAAAGACCTTCTTCAGGATGGAAAACTGGGAATTATAGTCCCCAATTCAGAAGACGGAATCTATGAAGGAATGAAAAAATACCTTACCAATCCGGAGCTTGCGAAAAACTATGAAAAAGAAATTACCAATACCGATCTTCCTTTTGTTCTAAAAAAATCAGTAGCACATCTTCAGGAAATCATTGATGAAGTATAAAAACGTTTACCATGGCCAATTATTCTATCATTCAAAAAGACTTTTACAGGGAAAGCGGAAAGTGGCTTTCCAGATTTGGAATCTGGAAAAAGTGTATCAATCCCAATCTTCATTTTATTTATATCCTGAGAATGGCTCAGAGATATCAGAAAAATCCTGTTCTGAATCCTTTCTGGCGAATTATTCTAAGGCATTACCAGATTAAATACGGTTTTCAGATCTATCCTGAAACCCAGATCGGAGAAGGTTTTTATCTGGGGCACTGGGGAAGCCTTGTTATCAACCCGAAAACTATTATTGGAAAAAACTGCAATATTGCCCAGGGAGTTACTATCGGGCAGCAGAACCGTGGCAAAAATGAAGGCTCACCTGTGATTGGAGATGAGGTATGGATAGGTACCAATGCTGTGATTGTAGGAGCTATTAATATTGGAAATAATGTATTGATTGTTCCTAACTCATATGTCAACTTTGATGTTCCTGCCAATTCCGTTGTGATTGGAAACCCAGCTAAGATTATCCCTACTCTTAATGCTACAAAAGATTACATTAACCGTAAAATATAATCTTGGCATTAGTTTAATATAAAATTATTCTACCATAATTTTCTTATTAATAAAATAGGCTACCAATAGATTAGGCACCCAGCATAGCCATGCTACAGCCAGATAGGCAACAATAGGGTCTCCAGTGATGTTTTTTAACAAAGGGTACCATAATCTCAATGTTACTGCAGCAAAAGTACATGCATAACTGTAGATCATGAATTGCTGGTGTTTTATAATAGAACCTTTTCTTATTTTTAAAACCGCCATAAGAGTTATGATCAGCCAGATTAATCCCAGACAGATAAACCCCATCGCTGAGACGACACCCCCATTCGCATAAAATCCCATATAAATGGAAGTAAGAGAACTTATGACAACCGCAATTACATAAATAGTTCCTATAATGCGATGTACCTTAATATGTTTATTTCTGAACGAACTTCCAAATTGCCGCCAGCCTATAAAAAGAGCCAGCCCTCCGAAAATAATATGTGCAAAAAATGCAATTTTCCAGAGCAGATTGTGAAGAACTTCCGGAGATTTGGAACTCAGAAAAGTATGTTTATGTTCCACAAAGATATAAATGAAAGGATACAGCCCGATAAATAATGCAAAAGCACACATGATCACAAATAGTAGTTTTTTCATAATGACCGATTAGAATTTCTGCAAAAATGAGCATTATAAAAGCTTCAAATGTTCCAACATGAAAGGTGAAACAAATTCACAATATTTTATAAAACAACACATTACATATAAAACTACTATAAACCATTATTCCTTGTTAAGGTTTTTAATTTTTAAAAATTCTCTCGGTGAGCAATTCATGTACTTTTTAAAATTCCGGTTAAATGATGTTTTGGAATTGAATCCGCTTTCAAAGGCTAATGAAAGAATGGTAAATTTTTCATTTTCCGGCAATAATGCTATTCTTTTAAATTCTTCAACCCTCATACGATTGACATAATCATAGAAATTCTTGTTTTCAACAAAGTTGATGGTCTGGGAAAGTATATTGGGATGAACGTCTAAAAGCCCGGCAACATGATTCAGGTTCAGCTCCGGATCTTTATAAAGTTGATCTTGTTTCATTCTGAAAGTTAGTTTTTGAAAAATATTCCGAAGCCTTTCTTCACCGGCAAAGGTTTTCTCATATTTTATAACTTCTGTATCATCATTTACAATCTTTTCCTCAGAAATATCAATTTCAGTAACAGGCTGATTCAAAATACCAACACGGCTGATTCCAAAGTAAGCAGCCACAATAATAAACAGCACCACTATAGAAAAAATCAAAATATCATTTCTTATTATAACAGCAATCCAAATGAATGCTATTCCAATTATAAGACAGTATAACCAGTTCATATTCATTTTCTCGGTATTAGAGTACTGATCGGAAAGCCCCTTCTTATATTTTTCCATTGCGAAAAAACTTAATCCTATGTAAAGGACTCCTGAGAAGATCATTAGATATTTGAGAATATTACTCAATAATTTATATTCATTAGCCCCATTTTGATAAATCGTTAATCTATCCCAAGGGGACAGCAGTAGCAGGAATTTAAGCAAGATCAGGAAAACGATAAAAACAGGAACCAAATGCAATAACCAAGTCTTTTTGCCGGGGTTTCTTCCTGTCACGCAAAGAACATAGAAATACAACATCGGCCCATGAATGAAAGGAAATAGCACTTCATACCCCAAAAAATAAGGATACTTTACATAGCTTCCTGAAAAGAACAACATAAAAAGGCTAAGATGAATCCCTATGATCAGAAACCACGCTGCCAATACATAATCTGCCATTATTTTATTCCGTTTTCCTATGATCAGAAATGCAGAGAAACAGGCAATAAAAATTCCTGCCAAATAAAATAAAGGTGATAAGGGTTGAAGATCTGAATGTTGCATTTGAAATTATGGGCTTAAAATCAAGGTTTTAATTTATTCATTTTTTCCAATAACCAATCTTATTTTTTGTAATAAAGGCATCTGCTTTTCCTCTCCTCCATCTCTGAATTGATAAAAAAATTAAGAATTTTTTAATTCACAATTCTCCAATTATAATTTATACTTCGTAATTTTATCATAGTTTTTTAAACGTTTGGATTATCAAAAGACACATTCTTCACTCTAATACAAAGTATATCGGTAAATTACATATGATTTTAAGCATATTTTAATATTAAACTTTGTTAAAAGTGATTGAATCTTCATCAAAAATTATATTTTTGCATAGTTATTGATTCAGTCTATTGATTTTGAAAATAATTTAAACGAAATAAATAATTATAAACCTTTTAAAAATTTAAAATTATGTCACAATCGTACGAAGTTATTTTCGAGAACAATAGAAAATGGGTAGAATCCAAAGTCTCAGAAGATCCGAATTTCTTCCACGAGTTGGCAAAAACTCAACATCCTGATTATTTATATATCGGATGTTCAGACAGCAGAGCAACAGCAGAAGAATTAATGGGCGCAAAACCGGGAGAGGTTTTTGTTCACAGGAATATTGCCAATGTTGTCAATACTTTAGACATGAGTTCCACAGCGGTTATTCAATATGCTGTAGAACATCTTAAAGTAAAACACATTATTGTCTGTGGACATTACAATTGCGGTGGTGTAAAAGCAGCGATGACTCCTCAGGATCTAGGATTGTTAAATCCATGGTTGAGAAATATTCGTGATGTTTACAGACTGCACCAGGCTGAACTTGATTCTATTGAAGATGAAGACAAACGTTATGACAGGCTTGTAGAACTTAATGTTCAGGAACAATGCATCAACGTAATTAAAATGGCTTGTGTACAGGAAAGGTATATTTTAGAAGAACAACCTATTGTACACGGGTGGGTATTTGACCTTAGAACAGGTAAGATTATTGATCTGGAGATTGATTTTGAGAAAACCTTGAAAGATATCCAGAAAATATATAACCTTACAGGCTCTGATTGGGTAATGAGCAGAAAGACCAAATAGTTTTTCTAAAAAAGAATGTAAAATGAAATTCTGGAGTATTATTGTATTAACGTTTTTTCTGAATTTTACAGCGCTGCCAAGCATTGCTGCGGTTGCGGGCTGGGATATTCTGAGAACGAATATAATAGTTAACGAAGAAGAACCTCATTCTCACCCGTCTTCATTTATTGTATACGAAAAAACAATTCCGAAACCTTTGGATGTTTTCGATTATCTGAAGTTTTCCGAACCAGATCTTCAAGCTGTATCTTTTGTGCTGGTAGATGATTCTTTTCATCTATCACCTTTACTTACCATATTTTCTCCGCCTCCGGAAGCTTAACTTTTAAGTATATTTAGATTATTTTTTACAGTTGTTCATGTCATTTTTTGACCTGAATATTAAGCATGTACTTTAAAATTAATTTTCCAATCTTTTATAATCGACTGTTTACCAACAGATGAATAATCGGTTATAATACTTTTTCAAGAAATCATGAAAAAAACATCATTATTAGGAGGAATCAAGGAGAACTTCCCTTCCGGGCTCGTTGTATTCTTAGTAGCACTTCCATTGTGCTTAGGAATCGCTTTAGCTTCCGGTGCTCCCCCATTATCCGGCATCATTGCCGGAATTGTGGGCGGACTGGTTGTAGGTTGTATCAGTAACTCAAATATATCCGTTTCAGGACCTGCAGCAGGACTTACTGCAATTGTTCTTACTGCTATCACAGACCTTGGAGCATTTGAACTGTTCTTGTGTGCCGGTATCATTGCCGGACTCATCCAGCTGGTTTTAGGATTTGTAAGAGCAGGAAGTATTTCCAATTATTTTCCTAACAACGTTATTGAAGGAATGCTTGCCGCTATCGGTATCATTATTATTTTAAAACAGATTCCTCATGCATTGGGATTCGATAAAGATTATGAAGGAAACCAGTCTCTTTTCAGCAACGGAATCAATTTCAATTATTTTACAGAGCTTTTCGGAGCTATTCATCCAGGGGCTATCATTGTAACATTAGTTTCTGTCGGAATTCTTATCGCATGGGATAAAGTTCCCGGATTAAGAAGAATGAAAATGCTTCCCGGAGCTTTGGTAGCTGTGGTTATCGGGATTGCTTTAAATGAAGTTTTTAAACTATCCGGAAGTTCTTTAGCAATAGGAACGGAGCATTTGGTATCTCTTCCGGTTCCACAGTCCCTGGATGATTTTAAAAATCTGATCATAATGCCCGATTTCGGAGGTTTTACCAATCCTAAAGTATGGATTGTAGGAGCAACTATTGCCATTGTAGCTTCTATTGAAACATTACTTTGTATTGAAGCATCAGACAGATTAGATAAGCAGAGAAGAATTACAGATACCAATCTGGAGCTTAAAGCTCAGGGAATAGGAAATCTGGTTAGCTCGTTCATCGGAGGACTTCCTATGACATCTGTAGTGGTAAGAAGTTCTGCCAATGCAAATGCGGGAGCAACCTCTAAAGTATCTGCCATGATCCACGGAGTTCTCCTGTTGGTATGTGTACTTTCCATTCCTTTTATCTTAAACCTGATTCCACTTGCAACGCTTGCTGCTGTATTGATTCTTGTTGGATACAAACTGGCTAAGCCTGCGACCTTCAAACATTTCTGGCATCTTGGAAAATTCCAGTTTGTACCATTTGTGGCAACTGTTGTAGCCGTTGTGGCAACAGATTTATTAAAAGGTGTAGGAATTGGTCTTGCCATCTCTATTTTCTATATTCTTCAGGGAAATATGAAAAGAGCCTATTATCTGAGCAGAGAAAAACTGGATGATGCAGACGGAATCAAAATTAAGCTGGCTGAAGAAGTCTCCTTCTTAAATAAAGCAGCCATTAAAAAAACACTTAAAAACATAAAATCAAACTCAAGCGTGATTATTGATGCCCGAGAAACATCATACATTGCAACCGATGTATTGGAAATGATTCAGGACTTCGCCAATATCCGCGCAAAAGAAGAGGACATTACTGTAGAACTTCTGGGCTTTAAAACATCATACAGAGATTATGAAAGAAGCCAGGACTCTCACATTTTGGTCACTCATAAAAGAGCGATGTAAAAAATGATTGCTCATCAATTTATTTTTTTAACTTTAAAATTCAAAACAATAGAAATTATTATATGAAAGCACATACATACGAAACCCAGTCGACAATTACACCTGAGAAAGCTTTAGACTTTTTGAAAGAAGGAAACCAGAGGTTTGTAAACAACCTTAAAGCTAACAGAGATCTTCTTGAGCAGGTAAATGCTACCCGTGAAGGGCAATGGCCTTTTGCTGTGGTTCTAAGCTGTATAGACAGCCGTACTTCTGCAGAGTTAATCTTTGATCAGGGATTGGGAGATGTTTTCAGCATCAGAATTGCCGGTAACTTTGTTAATCAGGATATCTTGGGCTCAATGGAATTTGGCTGTAATGTAGCAGGTTCTAAACTTATTGTAGTTTTAGGACATACTAAATGCGGAGCTCTAAAAGGAGGTCTTGATGCAGCACAAATTGAAGGACTGGGAATGGATAACCTGAACCACCTGATCAATCACTTTAACCCTATCATCAATGAAGTTATTCAGGAGAATGAAGAGCGTTCATCAAAAAACAGTTCTCTTCTTGAAAGACTGAATCACCAGAATGTAAAAAGCGCGATCGAAGACATCCGTAAACAGAGCTCAACATTGAGAAACCTTGAAAATGAAGGAAAAATCAAAATCGTTGGTGCTAATTATGATGTTGAAACCGGAGCTGTAAGCTGGTTATAGAATTCAGCAGTTCCAAAAAACGTATAAATATAATCTAACTCAGATAAATTGATTGGAAATTAATTATCAAAAGTACATCAGAAGGCCATCGGAAATCCGATGGCCTTTATTTTATTCAACTGATAGGTAAGCTATCAATGATCTATTTTCCGTTAAACGCGGACATCGTATTGTTAATTCCTGCAAAAACAAAAGAGAGACTGGCTTTTGAGAATGTTTCAATTCTTTCTGTAAGCTTTTCTAATTCTTCTTCATTCCAGGTTCCTAATACGTAATCTACCTGGCGGCCTGCTGCAAAATCAGCAGAGATCCCAAAACGAAGTCTTGCATAATTTTGAGTCTGCAATACTTCATTGATGTTCTTAAGCCCATTATGACCAGCATCAGAACCTTTGCCTTTCATTCTTAAAGTCCCGAAAGGAAGTGCAAGATCATCTGTAACAATCAACACATTCTCCAAAGGGATATTTTCTTTCTGCATCCAGTATTTCACTGCATTACCGGAGAGATTCATATAAGTATCCGGTTTAAGGACAAAGACTTTTCTTCCTTTGTGCTTTCCTTCTGCCATCCAGCCAAAGTTGGTAGTATTGAATGAAACATCCAGCAGTTCTGCTATTTTCTCTGCTACTTTAAACCCTATATTATGTCGTGTATTTTCATATTCCGGGCCTTTATTTCCAAGCCCAACAATTAAATATTTCATCAGAAATTTTTTGCAAAATTAAGGCATAAAAAATAAAAAACTCAATCTTAGGAAAGATTGAGTTTGAATATTGTTAAAAATTTATTCTATTGTGGTTTGTAGATATAATTAACGCCATATCCTTTTGTCATATAAGTTTGAGGATCATAAACGTAATTTGTACTCTTTACAATTGGTGTAGGAATTGCCGGCGTAAGATCTGTTACTGACCATCTCTTCGGGTTATTCGGTGACAGGATAAGACTTTCTTTATCATTAATCACTGTAGATAATAATCTTGAGATTTTATATACTTCCGGTAATAAAGTGAAAGGGCTTACCTGATTATCATAAGCATAATATTCATAGCTATATCTGTTGGTAACTGCTCCAAATGCACCTCCTGCCATGGTACCATAATGTCTCACTACTTTAGAAATATTATCACCAACATATGTATATGCTGTTTTAGAGAAATCTGTAAAAGCAAGCGGAGCTCCTGTTACATCCGGACCATTTTTCATAATGATGGAATCCAGTTTCGCCGTAGCTGCATTGTACTTTATGCTATAAAGAGTTTTCTCTTTTTTCAATAGTGTCTGCGGCCCAGGCGTAGTTGCAGGTGGAACTGGCGGAGGTCTTCTGAAAGTTGAACGGTTTTCCGATATCATCTGTAACTTGTTGTTTACATAAGTAAACAGTTGAGTATATGATACACTATCTTTATCTAGTTTTCCGTTTCCGTCAAGATCCAGAAATCCATTAAAATTAATCTGGCTGATTTTATCACCACTGTACATGATATCTGTGATAGAAGCACTATCTGTGATCACTTTCGTCACAAGAAGACCACTATAACGGTACTCAGCAATAGTATCTTTATCTGTAATTTCTCTGTATAATGCTCTGGGGCCGCTTAATCCTCCTGTATTGTTTAAATCCAATAAAGGATTTCCGTCCTCATCTAATAAATTCTTGCAGGAGTGTATTGAGGAAAAGCCTGCAATTAGTAAAATAAAATAGAAAATTTGTTTCATTTCCTGGTAATTGATTATTTTTTTGACAAATATAATTTTTTTTTGCCTAAAAGTTATATTATTATTTATATTCTGGTAAGTTTAGCAACTATTCTTCTCCTATAAGTTTTTATAGGTATACACTATATTCTGATTTTTTTCTACCACCGGATATCCCTGATTATCATAAGAATAACTCTGAGCTGTATTAACCGCAGCAGCCGGAGGTGGAAATTGTATGTACATAGAGGTAGGGTTATTCGGGGATACTCTGTAGAAATTAGCCGGATTCATCAAACTCTGCATAATAAAATAGACTGAAGGAAGTGTAGAGAATGGGCTTTTCTGAGCATCGTAATTCTGGAAGCTATACTTGGTTACTACCGCTGTACTCATATTCGGAGCACCATTAATATCCAGAATTCCTTTAGAGTATACTACCTGGAAGATATTATCCTTTTCATATACAAAGGTATAGTCTATAAACATGTTATAAGCACTAATCCCACCTGCTTTTCTTTTCTCAAGGATCTTAGTGAGTTTCCCTGTTGTAGTATCATAAGTAAAGGCATAATCACTTAGGAATGAATTGGCAGCAGTTGTTCCGGTTGCTGTACAGGTAGCATTATAAATTTTCTTTCCTGTAGCATCGGGAACGACATTAAATTCATAAGCAAGACTGGCAGTGGCAGAACTTACAAATTTAATTTTCGTGATGTTCTTGTCTGTATAAGTTACTGTTCCTGTATAAGCAGCACTTCCCCCGGCAGCTTCATCTTTAAAAACTGTTTGCTGCAAAGCTCCTGTTCCGGCTGTACTAATATATTCTTCCTGAGAAGTATTATTTACATTAATCTTTGTCAGAATTCTCTTAGGAGGCGGTCCATCATCAGGATTAGGGATGGATTCTGTGGGATCTGAGGTTGTATTACATGCTGTCAGCAGCCCAAGAAAAGCAATACCGGCAAACATTTTAAAAAAATAGTTTTTTACCATATAGAATTTTTTTAGCTTGCTCAAATATAATTCAATTTTCGATAATACACTTCAATTTATACGAACAAATTCACAAGAAATAGACTTAATAAACAAAAAAAATCTAAAAACATAACGTTTTTAGATTTCTATTTATTGTATAATGATAAAAATTAGTAAGGTTGTAATACCGATGTTGTTAAAACAGATTGAGACATATCGCTATTCAGGTTGTTGGTATCAATAGCTCTTCCTATTCCCAATGTTATTCCTGTAACAGCTCTTTTTATACAGGCTACTTTTACCGAATATTTATTTTTAGGGGTAAGATTAGCCAATGTTGCGTTAAGATTAAAAATCTTGTAAGCTCCGGTTTCTCCTAATAACACATCTGTTCTTACGGCTCTAAGCTTATCGTCTACGAATACTCCACAAGCAAAACTTCCTGAGCTCGTTCCTGTCTTCTGAACAGTGGTCTGAAATGAAAAAGTGACTTTATTCACAGCATTGGTAATAGAGAAGGTATCAACGGCTTCAGGAAGCACTGTCCAGTTACCGGCTAAAGCCTCTCCGTCATTATAAGGTAAAGTCTGACCGTTAGGCGTTGTAAAGCTTACGCCTGTTTTGTCTGCAACTGTATTCATGGAGAACAAAGACATACTACCTTGTCCGTCAGCAATCTTAATTCCCTTCCAATCGTTCACCGTTAATTCAGAATTATTGTGAAAAATATCTCCGGCATTTCCTGCGGAACCTTTCAACAGGTCAGTTCCACCCGTTCTTAATTCTTTTCTGAGATTCAGATCTCCGTTTACATCCAGCGTATTGGTAGGAGCAGAAGTATTGATACCCACCTGAGCATTCGTAAAAACAGCTAACAGTAAAGATGTTACAAATAATATTTTTTTCATAATCCGTTTAGTTAATAATGGTGTTAAATACCTCAGGAACTTCATATACATCCACTTTAAGTGACGATTGTGCAATAAAGTCATTGATATTGGTATACACATTGGTACCAATAGTAAGGGTTTTACCTTGCGCCTCGTAAGAACCTAATCTTGTACAAGCTACACTTACTGTATGATTTCCTTTAGAAAGGTTTTCTACGATACCTATCTGAGTATGAGTAATGAAAGGATATGTTGTACTGATTGCTTTCAGATTTCTTTGTCTAAGATTTACCAGTTTATTATCTACAAAAATACCGCAAGCATAGTCTATAGAGGTATCGGGATTTCCATTTCCTCCAAAATCTGCCTGTACGACAGTTTCAAACAAAAAGTATGCTTTACTTTGGGTACTGAATACACTGATCGTTTGAGAAAGCCCGTCAATTTTCTTAAAACTCTGAAGCGAGCTGTAGTCTTTTCCTTTTGTAAAAGTAGCTCCTCTTGAAGCCATTCCTACGGTAGAGTTTTCCGAATCAGTAAATGTAACTCCCACTTTATCTGAAAAAGAGTTATTGTAAATCAGATAAAATTTATTAGGTTCATATTCAGGAATACGAAGCGTTTTCCAGGTTGGAGCATACCCCAATCCCTGAGAAACCAGCACCTGGTCATTATTCCCTTGATACAATGAGTTATCCGTAGCATCCTGAACCGCAATTTTATTTCTAAGATTAACATCTCCGTTTACATCCAGCTTTGCTTTCGGGGAAGGAGTATTAATTCCTACTTGAGCCGACAGCAAAATGCCCGTCATAAAAAACAGAGTTAATAATATTTTTCTCATCATTAATTAGTTTTATAGGTTACATATTCGATCACATCAATCTTCATTGTAGATTCCAAAGTAAATGGACTGGAAGCTCCGTTTGCATCCTGTACACTTCTCCCTACCGCAAATTGAGATGAAGAATTTGAAGTATCAATTTTTCTGCACGCGATTTCAAGTTTCTGAGGACCTATAGGAACATTCTGCTCCGTATAACTAAGCGTAAAGATGTAATCCTGAAGCCCGGCTTTGGCAGTATTGTTATTGGAAGCAACCCTATCCGGACGTACTGCCACTAAAACTCCGTTTCTGAACACACCACATGCAAATCTGATATTTTCCGAAGTAGTAGCGGTAGGAGCTTTCATTTCAATCCCGGTCTGGAATTGATAGGTAAGCCTGTTTTTTCCGTTTTTAATAGTGAAATTATTTTCAAGCCCTGCAATTTTTACCCATTTTCCTTTGGAAGTATCAGTAAGAAGATCTCCAACATTGTTTTTATAGATATTATCACCTGCAACGCCGTTTGAAAGGGTAGTAACACCTACCTGATCGGAAGACAAATATGAATTGATCAATTTATATTGTCCCTCTTCCATAAAGGAAACATTCACTGATTTCCAGACTGGAGGCAAGCCCTCTCCCTGAGAAACCAAAACCTGGCCGTTCAACCCTGCATCACCTGCCTGAGTTGAAGTACCAGCTACTCTAAGTTCTTTTCTTAAGGTGGTCTTTCCGTTCACATCAAGACTGGATTTTGGCTTGGATGTACCGATTCCCACCTGTGCGTTGGCGTAGAAAGAAACAAGTCCAGCCGCGCAGCAATATATTATTTTTTTCATAACAAGGATTGCAAAGGTACACAAACAAGATCAAAAAATTCCAGTTATATATTCATAAGCATATAGAAATAAACACTTTACAGAATAGAATTAATCACACATAAAAGTAGAATTATTTCTACATAACTCTACTTTCATCGAACAAAAAAAATTACGTATCGTCCCAAATCCTTTATAATCGGGGACTTACGTAATATTTTTAATCATTCAAAAGTGATATCAAGACCCCAAAAAAGGTCTTAATTCTCTTCTTAATGAATATTATTGAAGAAAAACCTGATAAGAATCACAAAAAAACTTATAAAAACTTAAGTTTTTTATAAACTTTTAATATCTTTTATAGAATATTTCATTTTTATAAAACGATAATTTAATTATGCTCAATAATAGCTTTTAACAATACATTCACCTCATCCACATTCTTCACCCGCTCTTTCCTCATCATGAGCTGGTTACCTTCTTTGCCAGACTTTTCCTTAAGCTGTGCCTCTGCAGGATTTCGTGTTAAATAGTTGATGATATGTCTGAATCTGTCTGTCTGATAAAACTTATCCTGAGGATTGCCAGGGAAATACCCCAAAAACACACCATTTTTCATTACAATCTTTTCAAAACCGATATCTGCTGCCAACCACTTCAGAGAAACACTTTTCAACAGGTTGACTGCTTCTTTTGGCAGTGCTCCGAAACGATCAATGAGCTCAAGTTCAAACTGATGAAGATCTGCTTCATTATTGATTTCTGCAATTTTCTGATACAGCAGCAATCGCTCTTCCGTATTGGAAATATAAGAATCCGGCAGCATCAGTTCCAGATCTGTATCGATATTAACATCTTTCACAGATTTGAAAAGCTTCTGACGATCTTCTTCATTTTCAAATAAATTTTCAAAATCCGCATCATCCTTAAGCTCTTCCAGCGCTTCCTGCATCAACTTCTGGTAAGTTTCAAATCCCATCTCATTAATAAACCCGCTCTGTTCAGCACCCAAAAGATCACCGGCACCACGGATCTCAAGATCTTTCATTGCAATCTGGAAACCACTTCCCAGATCAGAAAATTGCTCAATTGCTTCAAGACGTTTTCTGGCATCTGCCGTCAGCATATCATAAGGAGGAGTAATCAGATAACAAAAAGCTTTTCTGTTGCTTCGCCCTACCCTTCCTCTCATCTGATGCAGATCTGCCATACCAAATCTCTGAGCATCGTTAATAAAAATCGTATTGGCATTAGGAACATCTACTCCACTTTCTACAATGGTTGTGGAAACAAGAACATCGTATTTCCCTTCCATAAAATCGAGGACATTCTTTTCAAGCTGCTTGCCTTCCATCTGACCATGTCCTGTAATCACTCTTGCATCAGGAACCAGCCTTTGAATGAGGCCTGCAATATCTTTCAGGTTCTCAATTCTGTTATTAATGAAGTAAACCTGCCCGTCTCTCTGCAGCTCATAAGAAACAGCATCACGAAGGATTTCTTCATTAAAACCTATCAGTTGCGTATCCACCGGCTGCCTGTTAGGCGGCGGTGTCTTGATTACGGATAAATCCCTTGCAGCCATTAATGAGAACTGTAAAGTCCTCGGAATTGGGGTAGCCGTAAGAGTAAGAGTATCCACATTATTTTTAAGAGTCTTCAGTTTATCTTTTACTGAAACACCAAACTTGTGCTCTTCATCAATAATCAGCAGCCCAAGATCTTTAAATTTTACAGAAGCGCTAACCAGCTGATGGGTTCCGATGATAATATCTACTTTACCGTTCTTAAGTTCTTCCAGTGTTTCAGATTTTTGTTTAGCAGTTCTGAATCTATTCACGTAAGCAACATTTACCGGAAAATCTTTTAATCTTTCTTTAAAACTTCTGTAATGCTGGAAAGCCAGAATTGTTGTCGGGACTAAAACAGCTACCTGTTTACCGTCTGTAGCCGCCTTAAATGCAGCACGAATCGCTACCTCCGTTTTTCCAAAACCTACATCACCACAAACTAGCCTGTCCATCACTGTTTCAGCTTCCATATCTCTTTTTACGTCTACAGTAGCTTTTTCCTGATCCGGAGTATCCTCATAAATAAAGCTTGCTTCCAACTCATTCTGCAGATAAGAATCCGGAGTATAAGCAAAACCTTTCGCCGTTTTTCTTTGAGCGTATAATTTAATAAGGTCAAAAGCAATTTGTTTAACCTTAGCTTTTGTTTTCTGTTTCAAAGATTTCCACGTTGGAGACCCAAGCTTGCTTAAAACGATCTCTTTCCCATCCGGGCCGTTATATTTTGAAATTTTATGCAGGGAATGGATACTTACATATAATAAATCTCCATTTTTATAGGTTAGTTTAAAACATTCCTGGATTTTACCATCATTATTTACTTTCACCAATCCCATAAATTTCCCGATTCCATGATCTATATGAGCAATATAATCTCCTATTTTCAGGGACATCAAATCTTTAAGGGTAAGCTGTTCCGATTTAGCAAACGTATTCTTTGCTTTATATCTCTGATAACGGTCAAAGATCTGGTGATCTGTATATACCAGAATTTTGTGTCCATTATCTACAAAACCTTCATGTAATTCGGACTTAAAGCTTTTAAAAGGAAGTTCATGTTCGAGCTCCTCAAAAATAGATTCCAGCCTTTCTTTCTGCTTCTCCGTTGAAAAGGAAATCCAGGTATCAAATCCATCCTCCTGTTTTTCTTCAATATCTTCAATCAGCAGCTCAAAGTTCTTATGGAAAGAAGGCTGTGGCAACTGATCCATTTTAATTTCAGTGATATCTTTCAACCCCTCAATAACTCCGTTTCCAAAATCAACTGTTTTAAATTTTTTATAATCAAATAAAAATTCCTGATCGGAAATAAAAAGTTCCTGTGGAGTTCTGTGCGCAATATCTTTGTTTAAAGTATCATACTTTTCCAGCGATTTTTCGTAGAAAGTTCTGATCTTTTGCATGCCGATCATTCCGTTTTTAGAAACAACAAAACTTTCTTTTGGCAACAGCTGTAGTAATGAGACCCTGCTTCCGGTAACTGAAAAATTCATATTGGAAACCAGCTGAAAATCCTTTACCTTATCTACGGAAAGCTGTGTCTCAATATCAAATGTTTTAATACTTTCCACCTCATTACCAAAGAATGTAATTCTATACGGTTTTTCATAAGAATAAGAAAACACATCCACAATTCCTCCTCTTACCGAAAATTCTCCAGGCTCTGACACAAAGTCGGCTTGTTGGAAGTGATAATGATTGAGCAATTCATCCACAAAATCAAAATCCAGCTGATCGCCTACTTTTATATGATGAGAAATTGCTTTAAAATCTTCTTTCTTTAAAACTTTTTCAGATAAAGCTCCGGAATAGGCAACAATCACTTTTGGCGATCTCCCGGAATTGATCTTATTTAAAACTTCGGTTCTTAAAACAAGATTGGCATTCTGTGTTTTTTCAACCTGATAAGGTTCAAGATGGGTAGCCGGAAAATACAATACTTTTTCTTTCCCGAGAAGATCTTCCATCTCGGTATTTACATACAATGCATCTTCCTTATCATCTAAGAGATAAAGAATATTTTTCTTCTGAACCAAGAAAAGTTCGGCTACAAAAACAGAAACTGAAGACCCCGCACTTCCTTTTACAGAAATATGCTGGCTGCTTTCTAATTGAGTGAAAATTTCTTTCCCGAATTCTTTCTGCATAAGTTCAGGAAGAAACTTTTCGCTGATGGATTTTAACTGCATAAATAGTAATGATATAAACGACAAAAGCGATTTCGGGAGTTTTCCGAAACCGTTTAATGCTATACAAAGGTACGGATATTTTTTTCTTCCCTGCGAAAACAGAAAAGGTTACATTGTAAAATGAACCTCTTAGAAGATGTTGAATCTTAAATTTTTACAATTTTTTTTAATTAGTTGTTAAAAAAAATCGAATATTTTCTCCTGGCATAATGTTTGGGATTTTGAGAACTACCAAACATTTAAGAATAGTATTATGAAAAAAGCAATTAAAATCCTGGGAGTGATGATGCTGTTGGTATTTACAGCATTATCTTTTTCGTCGTGCAGTAAAGATGACGATCCCGTAAACAATGAATTCTTTGCAGGAACTTATAAAGGAAGTGTTTCTTATAATGATGGCGGATCTACCAATATCAGTACAGATAATGGAAGTGTATTTGTAACAAAGATCGCCAGCGGCACCAAGTATAATTTTGCATTCTCAAACGGCATTCCTGACCTTAACGGAATAGAGTTCAACCAACAGGGAGATCATACCCTTGTTATGATTGGTTCTACAGCTACCTCTTATATCAGAATCGATAACAATGTTTTAAAAATCTTATATGTAAAGGATGGAAAAACATGGACAGCTAACTGTACACGTTAAACCATCTCTTTATATGTCTTTTTATATATTATGCAGCCTGTTTTCTGAAATGAAGACAGGCTTTTTTGTTCTAAAAAAATTGTTTTAATTTTTTTTTAAGCTGTAATAAACTTTAGTTAAGTTTAAAATTATCAATTTTTTAGCCTGCTTTTTGCATATCTTTATTCAACAAAAACAAACAGTATTTCTTATGAAAAAATTATTATCTGCAATGTCATTGATCTTAGGATTAGGACTTGCAACTGCTCAGCAGACTGCTCCCGCCACAGGCACTAAGGCTCAGCCACCTGTAAAAACCACTACAATGAAAGCTGCTAAACCGGCAGAAATGAAGACCGCTAAACCTGCAATGGATGCAAAAGCAGCGAAGCCTGCACAGCCGGCTGCCAAAATGAAAAAAGACGGGACTCCGGACAAAAGATATAAAGAAAACAAGCACCTGAAAAAAGACGGGACTCCGGATAAAAGATATAAGGAAAACAAATAAGCATAACATTAACATATAGTTGTTATTTTCATAATCAAATTTCGAAAAGCCGATGGAACCTGGTTTCATCGGTTTTTTTGTGTCTTAGCATATAAAAAATGCTTACAGATTCTCTACTTATTTATAAATTTGAGCCATGTTAAACTTCTTCAAGAAAAATGCAGCGCTTATCTGGGCAAAGAAACATGTTCAAAAAGCAGAGGAATTCAAGAAAAATGCGGAGAAAAACCAGGAGGACTTACTGCTTTCTCTTGTAAGTACTGCCCAAAAGACACTTTTCGGGCGGGAACATGATTTTGAAAACATCCATTCTGTAAAGGAATTTCAGAACAGGGTTCCGGTAGCCGATTATGAAGATCTGAAACCTTATATTGAAAGGGTAAAAAAAGGACAGGCCAATATTCTCTGGACAGATACCCCGGAATATTTTGCCAAAACATCCGGTACAACTTCCGGGTCTAAATATATTCCTATTTCCAGAGAAGGAATGCCATTTCAGATTGCGGGTGCCCAAAGTGCATTGTTCCATTATATCAGCAAAAAGAACAATGCGGATTTCGTTAATGGAAAAATGATCTTTCTTCAGGGCAGCCCTGAGCTGGAAGAAGTTTTCGGAATAAAAACGGGAAGATTATCCGGCATTGTTGCACATCATATTCCCAATTACCTTCAAAAGAACCGTCTCCCAAGCTGGGAAACCAATATCATGGAAGACTGGGAAGCCAAAGTTGATAAGATTATTGAGGAAACCGAACATGAAAACATGACCCTGATCTCAGGAATTCCGCCATGGCTGATCATGTATTTTGAAAAACTTACGGAAAAGCATGGCAAGAAGATCAAACAATTATTTCCCAATCTACAGCTTCTTGTGACAGGCGGGGTTAATTATGAGCCGTATCGCGATAAAATGGAAGATCTTTTAGGAGGCAAGGTGGATATTATCCAAACATTTCCGGCTTCTGAAGGCTTTTTTGCTTTTCAGGATGATTACACAAAGGAAGGGCTTCTGCTTTTAACCAATCATGGTATTTTCTATGAATTTATTCCTCTGGAAGAGTATGGAAAGCCAGGAGCAAGAAGATTAACCTTAAAAGAAGTTGAACTCCATAAAGATTATGCTCTGATTCTGACAACTAACTCAGGTTTATGGGCTTATTCTATCGGAGATGTGGTAAGATTTATCAGCAAAAAACCATATAGAGTTCTTGTAAGTGGCAGAACCAAGCATTTTACATCTGCTTTCGGGGAGCATGTGATTGCTTTTGAGGTCGAGGAAGCCATGAAAGCAGCGCTAGAAAAATATCCTGCACAAATTACGGAATTTCATCTTGCACCACAGGTAAATCCGGGCGAAGGACTTCCTTATCATGAATGGCTGATTGAATTTGAAAAAGATCCTGAAAATTTGGAATTATTCGGAAATGAACTGGATCATCAGCTCAGAACAAGAAATACGTATTATGATGATCTGATCTCCGGAAATATTTTACAGAAACTTCAGATCACTAAACTTCAAAAGAATGCGTTTCACGAATACGCCAAATCTCAGGGAAAATTGGGAGGCCAGAATAAGACACCAAGACTGGCAAATGACAGAAATATTGCAAATCTATTAGAAATTTACAAACTTTAAACATATTTTTTCAATTCCAAAAACGTATATTCGAAAAAAATTATAAATTTGAAAAACTAAAAGAAAATAATGAAAGCATCTGTACTGTTGAAATCATCTTTATTAACGTCTTTATTTGTTATTACATCTTGTGCTACTACAAAATACAGCGAGGATATTTCAAAAAACAACTATTCCAATCTTGAAGCAGGAAAAGTCTATAAGGTTACTATGAGAGACGGTTCTCCGAAGCAGAAAATATTATTCAGAAATATTGTTGGAGATAATCTTGTGGGTACAGCAGGAAAGAAAGACAGTACGGAAGTAATCATTCCTAAAGCTAATGTTGCTGCGGTGAAAGACAGCAGAAAAGCAAGAATTGCAACCGGAGCTACTATTATTGGGGCTGCCGGGGTTGCCGCAATAGTTCTTAGTTCTTCAAGAGCTGACTAAAATAGATTTTATCTTTTGAGATATATTTACTATATCTTTCAAAAATTGCCATATGAATAGCCCTAAATAAATTTTTAGGGCTATTTTTGTTCATGATTTCCTTTACCCCGTTACAAACATTACAAAATGTTGAGTTCAGAAATCTTCTTACCGGGAGATTTTTTATTGTTTTAGCTTTCAGAATGCTGGCCACATTATTAGGATGGTGGGTGTACGAATTAACAAAAGATCCTTTTTCAATAGGTCTTATCGGCCTTTCCGAAGTGATTCCTGCTGTAAGCTGTGCGTTATATGCCGGCCATGTTATCGATATGAATGAAAAAAAGCGGCTGCTTCTCATTTGTAATTATGCTTATATTTTTCTGATTGGTCTTCTGCTGATTCCGGCATTTCTGGATGTTGAGATGCATTTCACCGGTCATCAGATTACTTATTTTATTTACGGTGTTATTTTTTTTACCGGAATAGCAAGGGCTTTTATCGGACCTATTGTACCTTCCATGATTCCTAAAATTGTAAAAAAAGAGAATCTCCCGAATGCCGTTACCTTAAACCAGGCTACCTTTCTGATCTCTTCTGTATGCGGACATGCGATAGGTGGTATTCTTATCGGATATTTCGGGGTAAAATGGACGTTAGTGGTAATTTTATCCTTAATTTTTGTTGCTTCACTATTTTTCTGGCAGCTGAAACAACAACATTCGGAGTATAAAAAAGAAACGGTAAATATTGTAGAAAGCATGCGTGAAGGAATTTCTTATATTTTCAAAACCAAGGAGATTTTAGGAGCGCTTTGTCTTGATATGTTTGCTGTTCTTTTCGGAGGAGCAGTGGCCATGATACCTGTATTCGCCACAGATATCTTACATTCGGGGGCTGAAGGTTTTGGTTTACTGAATGCTGCATCAGATATAGGCTCCATGTGCATTATCACTATTCTTTCTCTTGTTCCTCTTCGAAAAAATCAGGGAAAAATTCTACTTGCAGTGGTTACCGGATTCGGACTTTGCATCATTGGATTCGGTTTATCCAAATTATACTGGCTGTCTTTCATGTTCCTTGTCATGAGCGGAATGCTTGACGGAATTTCCGTGGTAATCCGTGGTACTATTGTGCAGCTAAAAACACCTGATCATATAAGAGGACGTGTTCTAAGTGTCAATTCAATCTTCATCATGTCCAGTAACGAAATGGGACAGTTTGAAAGTGGTGTAATGGCTAAATTATTAGGTGTTGTACGTTCTGTTGTATTTGGAGGATGCATGACTGTTTTGGTTGCTTTAGTAGTAGGAAGCACCAATCCTAAACTAAGAAAAATGCAATACTAAACAACTATTAATCAAGACATTTAATTTAACAAAAAGAATTTTCAATAATTCGAAATATTTAAAATCGGAACAGAAAGACTTCTGTTCCGATTTTACTTTTACGCCCTATTATTAAAAAATAATCATACATTTTCCTTTCAAATTAACAGAGTAAATACAGATATCTTTACGATCTTCATATAATTTCATTTAAACATAAAAATACCACATTTAAAATCATACCCGTAGTTTCTTTAAATATATCTCAAAATCTTTAATTTAACGTTAATAATTTTTTATATTTGCTACAAAATATCCCCATATGAATAAACTTTTATTTATTTTAGGCTTTTTTATGACCGGTTTCTGCGCAAATGCTCAGACTTTTTCAGATCAGGCCTTGCAACAGTCGGTTCAGCAGATCAATAATGCTAAAACAGACAGTGACTACGATACTCTTTTCAAAGTATTTTCCGATGCTAAGACTTCAGAAAAATGGAAGGCCAATTACTATGCAGCAGTAACGATGTATCTTAAAACCCATTTTTTGCTGAAACAAACAACCGGCAGACCTATGACTGAATCTAATGAGCTTGCCAAAAATTTTGCTATGCAGGCACTTGCTTCAGAAAAAAACAATGGAGAAATCAATACCCTTCTCGGGCTTATTTATATTCAGAAAATCAGATTAAGAGCATCTGGTGACACTCAAAAGGACCTTAAAACAGCCATCGGATATATGTCCAAAGCTGATACTCAGCTGAAAAACAATCCAAGACTGACCTTCCTGAAAGTTGAAATAGCCGAAAATTCCGGAAATAAAGCCCAATCTATTGAATTACGTCAAAAGGCAGTAAAAGAGTTTGAGGCTGCAGATCTTTCATCGAGCTCTCCAAACTGGGGTAAAAATTTAATTGGCCAATAGACCAATAAGAACACAAGAACGGGTAACAAGAATAATTTTCTAATCTATTCTTACTTACAAACAGTATTAAAAATACATTGACGTTCTTATTAGCAATTTTAGTTTTAATATTTGTTTTTAAATCTTCTCCTATGAAAAAAACACTACTCATTTTTCTAATTATATTTTCGCATATTTTGTATGCCCAGTCAGATTGCTCAACAGCCATGGCAGTTTGTGGTAACTCAGAAATTTCTTATACTCCGAACGGTTATGGTAATGACTATGAGGATATGGGCGGATGTCTGACTAAAGAAAAATATTCAGTATGGTATACTTTCTCCATTGCCACAGCAGGAACACTTACCTTTGAGATTGTTCCTAATGACCAGCTTGAAGATGATTATGACTTTGGGGTATACGGACCTAATAAAACCTGTGCTACCCGCGGCACACCAATCAGAGGATCCTTTTCTGCAAAAAAAGGAAATACTGGTCTTAACATGGTAGCCACCGACCTTTGTGAGGATTCCGGTGGAGACAAATGGGTAAAATATATGGATGTACTGCCTGGTGAAACTTATTATCTGGTTGTGAATAACTGGAGTGAGTCTGCCAACGGATTTAAATTGGTATGGGGTGGAACTGCTACATTAACTTCTCCATTCTCTGATCCTACAATACAGCCTCACCCATTCAACCCTCCTGGAATACCTGGTGCTAACCCTGCAGATCCAAGAGAAGTTGTTATCTGTACCAATCCTGCAACCTTTGATTTCTCATCATTATCCGCAGGAATTATCAATGGCAACCCTAACTTCAGCGTTAGTTATCACACAAGCCAGAATGATGCTTTAATAGGCAACAATCCTATTACAACACCTCAAACAGTTACTCCTACAGGATTATATTATTACAGCATCAGCTATACAGATCCTTTGAACCCAAACAGCCCTGCCAGCAAATGTAAGCAAATAGGTAACTTTAAATTCAAAGATGGTTCTTTCAAAGCAACCAATGCTACCTTAACAAGCTGTAACAATAACAATGCAGGTACTGCTACATACGACCTTACTACAGCAAACGTTTCAGGAGATCCTGCGATGACTAAAAAGTATTATCATACTTTATATGATCTCAATAACGGCATCAATGAAATCACCAACATTTATCAGTTTGTTTCAGCTGAAGGGAAAATATATGCTAAAGTAACTTCTCCGTTCGGATGTACTTCTACTGCAGAGATCACTCTTAAATTCTATCCTGCAATTATTGCAAAAGATGCTGAACTGAGAGAATGTTTTATAGAATCTAACCCTTCAACAGCTTTATTTAACCTTGATAATGCTGCTGTTATAACACCACAGGCAGGTATAGTAAAAAATTACTATCCTTCATTAACTGATGCAATTGATGCAACCAATGAAATCGTAGCTCCTAAAACATATGTTGCTCCAAACGGTTTTGTGTATGTAAGAGTATCTGATAACAGAGGCTGTTATGTGGTAGTAAAAATTGGATTAACAGTACTTCCGCCAGTAAAATCTGATGTTCTGAAAGACAAAATCATTTGTATGGAAGACACTACTACTCTTGATGCAGGCCCTGGATTCAAGAGCTACGAATGGAGCACAGGAGCCACTACGCAAACTATTAAAAATGTAGGAGTAGGAACCTACTGGGTAAAATTAAAAACAGGAGAGTGTATTGCGACTCAAACGGTAACCGTATATCCTTCTGAACAGCCGGTGGTATCCAATATTGATATTTCCAACACAACACTTACGATCAACGTTATTGGAGGAACTCCGGATTATCAGTATTCAATGGATAAAATAATATGGCAGCCTTCAAACACATTCTCCAATGTGGCAAGAGGAACATACAAAGTATATGTAAAAGATGCTTATGACTGTGACCCTATTGAAGTTACTGTGGTGGTTCCAAACCTGATTAATATGATTACTCCGAACGGAGATGGCGTGAACGATGTTGTAGATTATTCTGCAATGGCTGACAAACAAAATCTTGTTCTAAGTATTTTCGACAGATACGGAACAAAAATCCACCAGGGAGATAAATCCAACGGATATAAGTGGGATGGAAAAATTGCGGGTAAAAATATCCCTACCGGTACATACTGGTACTCTGTAACATGGAATGAGAATGATAAAAAGAATACTCCTTTCAAGTTTTCAGGATGGATTGTTGTAAAAAACAGAGAGTAATAACCTTTTATACTATTAAAAGCCGCCCAGGCGGCTTTTTCTTTTTCAAATCTTGATAAAAAACTTGTTTCCTTCACTTTTTGTTTAACAAAAATAGTTTTGACCATGAAAAAAATACTATTCTTTTTTATTTTATTGATAGCACAAATGGCCTATTCTCAGTCAGACTGTACCTCAGCTATTCCCATCTGTGGTAACTCTGACATTTCATACAATCCGCCAGGCCACGGAAATGTAGTGGAAATCCTTGAGCAAAACGGAGGATGCCTAAAAACCAATGAAAACTTATCTGTATGGTATACGTTCACGGTGGCAACTTCAGGAACTCTTGCATTTACCATTAAACCTAATGTTCAGAGTGACGATTATGACTTTGCAGTATATGGGCCTACTACAAACGGGTGTGCTTCTTTACAAACCAACAACATCTTTATCCAACCGATAAGATGTAACTTTTCTGGAGAATCCGGAGATACGGGACTTGATATCAACCTGGCACCTCCCGCTGTTTTCCCAACCTTTCCTCCCAACTTAACATCTGACATGAACAGTGGAAAATGGAGCCCTTACATGAATGTTATAGCGGGTCAGACTTATTACCTGATTATAGACAACTACCGTAGTACAGCCAAAGGGTTCTCTATGGTTTGGTCCGGTACTGCCAGTTTAAGTTCTGCATTTAATGACCCTACACTTTCTCCCAATCCGTTTATCCCGCCGGGAATTCCGGGAGCAACAATTAATGATCCAACTCAGGTGATGGTGTGCGCGCTTCCCACTCAGTTTGATTTTACCACACTTAGTGCTTCAATCATCAATGGAAACAGTTCTAATTTCAAAGTAACTTATCACAAAGATACCAATGACGCACTTACAGGAGATAACCCTCTTACAGTAGCTACTGTGAATGGAACTACAATTTATTACTACAGAGTGGTATATAAAGATCCGAATAACCCAAACAACCCTGTCAACGGCTGTTTTATAACCGGTAAATTTAAATTCGTTAATGTAGGTATCTCTGCCAATGCTGCAACATTGTATTCGTGTAATAATAACGGTGAAGGTAAAGCGAAATACGATTTAACAACCGCTAACGTATATGGCCCGGGGGGCACGATCAAGTATTATCCTACCGCTGCTGATATGAATGCAGGAACTAACGAGATTACTGATCCTACCAATTATATGTCTCCTGAAACAACGATATATGCTAAAGTGATATCTTCTTTCGGATGTATTGCAACAACTACAATCAGATTATTATTCTATCCGACCGTAGTACTAAAAGATGCAGTTCTTGAAAATTGCTATATTGAAAATGATGTTACCCGTTCAACATTTGACTTATCCAAAGCATCAATCGGAGTTGCCGTACCAACGCCGCCGGGAATTATAATCAAGTATTATACATCGGTTGCTGATGCCAAAGCTCAATCCAATCCGATTGCTACACCATTTAATTATCTTTCCGAAAGTACTACCGTATATGCAAGAGTAGATAACGACAAACTATGTTATTCTATAGCTAAAATTGTATTAAAAGTATTACCACCGGTAAAATCTGCTGTTTTAAAGGATAAAACCATTTGTGTGGAAAACAAAACCACACTGGATGCAGGACCTGGATTTGACGGTTATGAATGGAGCACCGGCGCTACTACACAAGCCATCAACAATGTGGGGGTAGGAGTTTATTGGGTAAAACTTCAGACTGGAAAATGCTTCACGCTTCAAGAAGTACGCGTACATCCTAGTCTTCAGCCTGTTGTTTCGGGAATAGAAATCACCAATAACAATATTACAGTTACGGCTACAGGAGGTGTTCCACCGTATAAGTATTCCGTAGATGGTATCAACTGGCAGGATTCCAACACTTTCACAGGACTTCCGAGAGGTGAAAACACGATTTATGTAAAAGATACTTACAACTGTAATCCTATCCAGGTGACGGTAACTGTTCCTAACCTTATCAATGCGATTACTCCAAACGGGGACAACGTAAATGATGTTATTGATTACTCTGCACTGGCTTACAAGAAGAATCTTGTGTTCATTGTATTTGACAGATACGGAAACAAACTTCACGAGGCCAACAAAATAAGAAATTTCACATGGGACGGAACGGCTTTCGGCAAGAAAATCCCTACCGGAACTTACTGGTACACGATCTCTTGGAATGAAAACAATAAAGACAATACCGAAACCAGATATTCAGGATGGGTATTGGTAAAAAATAAAAACTAAACATTTATTCCATATTTGAAAAATCACCTCATTTTGAGGTGATTTTTTTATCAACACATCCAATCTCCTGTTTACAGCCTTTTTTGAAAATCTACTAACAATTTGTTGATTACTATTTTTTTATTATTTTTTAAATAAGCTATCTTTGCACCATGGCGCAGAAAGAAACATTATCATCCCTGACACACGGAAACTTTGCAAAAGAATTGTCTATTGCGGATGGAAAAATGCCTCCCAATGCAGTGGATTTTGAAAGACTTGTTATCGGAACTTTTTTGATTGACAAAAAAGGGCTTGATCATTCCATTGACCTTCTTACCCCAGAGGTATTTTATGATCCGAGACATCAGATCATCTTCTCCACCATTCTGAAGCTTTATGAAGGCAACCACCCGGTAGACCTGATGACGATTATTCAGGAATTAAAAAAAGAAGACAAACTGATTCAGGCTGGTGGTGATCATTATATTATTGATCTTACCATGGGAGTAAGTTCATCTGCCCATATTGAATATCATGTCCGTGTTATTCTTGAAAAATATATTTTAAGAAGTTTAATCAATGTTTCTGCGAATGTAATTGATTCTTCCTATAAAGAATCCACAGATGTTTTTGAACTTCTGGATAAAGCAGAACAATCCTTCTTTGAGATCACCAACGGAACGATCAAGAAGGGGTTTGATACCGCCAACTCATTAGTAAAGCAGGCCATTGATACCATCAAATCTTTGAAAGACAAGCAAGGTCTTTCCGGAGTTCCTTCAGGATTCAGAGATGTAGATAAGGAAACCGGGGGATGGCAGAATTCCGACCTTATTATAATTGCAGCCCGTCCCGCGATGGGAAAAACAGCATTTCTTCTTTCTATGGCCAGAAATATTGCGGTGGGACACAAAATACCTATGGCACTGTTCTCTCTCGAGATGGCGTCCGTACAGCTTATCACCAGAATGATAGCATCAGAAACCAGAATCTCATCTGAAAAACTCAGAAAAGGAACCCTGGATGATGAAGAATGGCAGAGACTATTCTCCAATGTATCTGAACTGGAAAACGCACCTTTATATATTGACGAAACCCCTTCACTTTCCATATTCGATTTCCGTGCAAAATGCCGAAGGCTGGTAATGCAGCATGGAGTGAGATTAATCATGGTAGACTACCTTCAGCTGATGACAGCCGGAGGCGGTGGAAAAGGTGTTGGAAACCGTGAACAGGAAATCTCCATGATTTCACGTTCATTAAAAGCCATTGCAAAAGAACTGAACGTCCCGGTAATTGCACTTTCCCAGCTTTCCAGAAGTGTTGAAGCCCGTCCGGGAAAAAGACCTCAGCTTTCTGACCTGAGGGAATCCGGAGCAATTGAACAGGATGCGGATATTGTATCTTTCATCTTCAGACCTGAGTATTATAAAATTACCGTTTGGGATAATGATGAAGAAGGACAGGAAACCTCAACGGAAAACCAGGCTGAGCTTATTATTGCAAAACATAGAAATGGTGCAACGGCAGATGTAAGATTATCTTTCTTAAAACATTTCGCAAAATTCGGTGATATTGAAGCAGCTCTTGATGGCGGTATGGGAGGAGGCTATCCGTCCAACTTTAATGAACCAAGCGGTTTCGATAAGATCAAAACAACCATACAGCCGGGTGCAGCATTTGACCTTCCGGACAGCTCCAAACTTTCAGGATCATCCATGAATGATTTTGATGATGATGATGATTTTCCTTTTTAAATTTTAAAACAGGCAGATGCTGAGGATAATTTAAATAATTCATTTTTTATATACAGATTTGAGAATCGAAATTTATACTGACGGAGCTTGCAGCGGAAATCCGGGAAAAGGCGGATATGGAATTCTTATGCGCGTTCCTGAAAAAAATTACCAAAAAACATTTTCAAAGGGTTTTCGGAAAACTACCAACAACAGAATGGAACTTCTGGCAGTAATTACGGCACTGGAAAAACTGAAATCAACAGAAAATGACATTCATGTATATACAGATAGCAAATATGTATCTGATGCCATCAACCAAAACTGGATTTCAGGCTGGATCAAAAGAGGCTGGAAGAATGTAAAAAACCCTGATCTCTGGAAAAGGTTTGTTGAATTATATCAAAAACACTCCCCTAAAATGCACTGGGTAAAAGGCCATGCAGGGCATTTCGAAAATGAGCTTTGCGACAAACTCGCTGTTGCCGCAGCCAGTTCTCCGGATCTTGAAGTTGATACTTATTTTGAGAATCTTGATAATAATTCGCTGTTCTGAATTTTATTAATACAAACATATAATTAAGCTCACAACATTCATTATTTCATTGTCGGAAATAGTATTTTTTATTTAATATTGAAAATTTTAACAAATTTAACATTAAATACATATTTTTTGAATGGGATTTAATATCTTTACGTATTAATCTAAGTCCCAGCTAAATGAATAAAAATCTATTATTTTACTTAGCCGTTTTCTTATTCTGCATCGCAGGAAAGTCTTTTGCCCAGACTTATCAGCTTGCAGGAAACCCTGTGAACACTACCGGATGGACAATGGTTTCTCCTACACAGGTAAACGGTGATTTTGTTCAGCTCACTCCTGACACCAACAACCAATCAGGATCTATCCGACTGAACGATCCTATTAATTTAAAATATTGCGACAAATGGAGGGTAGAGTTTGATTTCAGAATGGATTCCAATCAAACTTCAAACGGAGACGGAATTGCGTTTTGGTATCTGGCAAATCCACCTGTAGCGAGTGTATTAGGCTCCGGTCTTGGCGTTTCGCAAAATGCAGTTGGCTTTATTGTAGGATTTGATACTTACAACAATACAACAACGGCCACCATGAGTAAAGTACATGTTGCTTATGGACAGGTAGCGAATACTACAGACTCTAACAATGTAGAGTTCTTCAATGTTCCGGGAAGTTCTTTTCACTCACCGGATTTAAATACCACACTGCCTTTTCAGGGAACAACCTTCAAACACGTTGAAGTAACCGCTCAGGTAGATCCGGCAACACCTACTAACTGGATTGTAAAAATAACAATTGACGGCAACCTGATCTGTAATCAATCTTTTGCCCCTTCTGGTACAGCTGCTGCAATGACTATCGGATATTTTGGATTTTCAGCTTCCACCGGAGGTGCAAGATCCAGACATTCTATTAAAAACGTAAAGATATACACTGACAAAGTTCCTATTTTACAAAATTCAGCAACTCAATCGTTCTGTCCTAATCCTGCCACAGGGTATGGAAGTGTAAATCTCACTACTTTTAATTCGCAATTTGTAAGCAACCCTTCCAACTATACTTTTAGTTATATGCAGGGCGGCACTCCTATTACGAACCCTACAAACTATCAATTTAATGCTAATACTACGGTAACCGTTATTATCAAAGACAATGCAGGTATCCTGTGTGACAACCCGGATGGAAAAATCCTACTGGTTCTCGCTCCTTTCAAAGCAGAGGACAGAACCATCACAGTATGTAATAACAATAAAGCAGGCACCGCTACTTTCAACCTGAATACGGCTAATGTGACGGATGTTCCTGGTGTTAGTAAAAAGTATTATAAAACATTGGCTGATCTGAATGCTGGCACTAATGAAATTCAGTACCCGGATAATTATTTATCTGCTCCTGGAACTGTTTATGTAAAGGTAACTACTCCTCAGGGATGTATGGGTACAGCTAAAATTACTCTGGCTTTTTATCCTGATACTCCTGTTAAAGAGGCAACTCTCAGATCATGCTTCATTGAAGATAATATTACAAATGCTGTTTTCAATTTAACCGCTGCTGATGTCACTACACTAACCAGTGGGTACACCAAAAAGTATTATACAACAGCTGCCAATGCAGTAAGCGGCACCAATGAAATCATGAACCCGCTTCAGTACATGTCAACAACTACTGCTGTGTATGCAAAAGTAACGGACGCCAACGGATGCTTCAATATTGCCAAAATTAATTTAATTGTTCTCCCGCCGGTAAAATCTGCCGTTTTGAAGGACAAAACGATTTGCATTGGTGAGAAAACCAATCTTGATGCAGGCCCTGGTTTTGATGGATATGAATGGAGCACAGGAGCAACTACTCCATCTATAAAAGATGTAGGAGTGGGCATATATTGGGTAAAGCTTAAAACAGGAAACTGCATTACTACTCAGATTGTAAAGGTATTGGCTTCTCCGAATCCTGTAATTTCCAGCATTGATATTAACAACAATACCATTACGGTAAATGTAGCCGGCGGAACTCCTCCTTATCAATATTCTTTAGACGGAGCCAACTGGCAGACAAGCAATACGTTCGCCGGTCTGGCAAGAGGGGAAGTAAAAGTTTTCGTGAAAGATTTCTATAATTGTACTCCTGTAGAAGTTCAGATTACCGTTCCTAACCTCATTAACGCCATTACCCCTAATGGTGATAATATAAATGACGCTATCGATTACTCCGCACTTGCTTATAAGAAAAATCTGGTATTTGTAGTGTATGACAGGTATGGAAACAAACTTTATCAAGCTGACAAAATCAGAAATTTCAAATGGGACGGCACTGCTTCTGGTAAAAAAATCCTTACAGGAACCTATTGGTACACCATCTCCTGGAATGAAAACAATAAAGACAATACCGAAACGAAATATTCCGGCTGGGTACTGGTAAAAAACAGAGAATAAACCACTTACATGATAACTACCTCTTCTTTTGGGGTAGTTATCATGTTATTATAATTTATTTTTAATCTAAATAAAAATAAAATTCCAATCAGACAAAACAACACATCATCATATTAATCAGACACTTAAATAGAAATCAATTGAATATCAAGTAAAAATAATTAACATCACAATCCATCCATTATGAAAAAAGATATACTCATTTTTTTGCTGGCTGTCTTATTATGCTTGCCGGGGAAATTACTTTCACAAACTTATCAGCTTGCCGGAAATCCAGTGAATACAACAGGCTGGGATCTCGTTTCTGATGCTGTTGTAAGCGGAGACTTTATAAGACTTACGACTGACCAGACAAGCAGATATGGGGCTATAAAACTATCTACACCTATTACCCTAAGCTATTGTGACAAATGGAAAGTAGAATTCGATTTCAGAATTGACGGAAATGGGACAGCTCAGTTCGGGAGAGGAGACGGATTTACCTTCTGGTATCTTGCCAATCCCCCTACAGGCTTTGTGTCCGGAGGAGGACTGGGAATCCCTGCCAATGCCAATGGATTAATGGTAGGTTTTGATATTTTCAATAATACTACCGAAGGCCAGATGAGTAAAGTACATATTCTTTACGGCACCAACAATACTGCAGGAAACAATATTGAATTCAACAATACACCCGGGAGTACATTTCACTCTCCTGACCTTAACCCTACACAGCCTTTCGTAGGAGATACTTACAGACACGTTGAAGTAAACGGAGAAACAGACCTTACCAACCCTACCAACTGGATTATCAAGGTAAGAATAGATGGCGTACTTATTGTGGATCAGTCTTTTGCCCCTTCCGGAGGTGCGGTGGGAATGTCTCAGGGATATTTTGGTTTCTCTGCAGCAACCGGAGGCGCCAGTGCAAGACATTCTATTAAGAATGCAAAAGTTTTTGTAGATAAGGTTCCTATTTTAAGCAATACTGTTACACCGTTTGTATGTACAAATCCTGCGACAGGTAATGGCGTTGTAGATCTTACATCTTACAATTCCCAATTTGTAAATAATCCGGGAAACTATGTTTTCACATATTATGTACTGGGAAGTTCTACTCCTATTGCTAATCCCGCAAGTTTTCAATACACAGGAAATACAACCATTAAGGTCATTGTAAAAGATCCTACCTCAACACTTTGTGATAATGGTGATGGTGTTATTCAACTTAACCCTACTCCATTTGCGGCAACAGATGCAAGTCTCACCGGATGTAATAATAACAATGCAGGAACAGCCACATTTGACCTTACCACAGCAGCGGTAACCACACTGTTGGGAACCACCAAAGAATTCTACCCTACATTATACGATCTGAACAATGGGACCAATAAAATTACCAACCCAACTGCCTACGCATCAGCAGCAGCCACTATTTATGTAAAAGTGACCACTTCGCAGGGATGTGTAAGTACGGCAAAAATCACTTTAAACATTTATCCGGTTGTCGTTGTTAATGATACGGAATTAAGATCATGCTTTATTGAAGGAAGCCCTTCCATGGCATCTTTCAATCTTCAGGGAGCCGTTGTTTCCCAAGGCGGATTAACAAAAGAATATTATCCTTCATTAACTGATGCCATCAACGGAACGAATGCCATCTCTACACCGGCAGCTTATATTGCTCCTAATGGAGTGGCTTATATTAAAGTTTTCAGCACAAACGGGTGTTACTCTATTGCTAAGGTGACCTTAACTGTTATCGCTCCTGTTTTCTCAAGAGTATTAGAGGACAAAACTATTTGCATGGAAAGTAAAACGACTTTAGATGCAGGACCTGGTTTCAAAAGTTATGAATGGAGTACCGGAGCAACAACACAGGCAATCTCTAATGTTGGAGTAGGCACATATTGGGTAAAACTTAAAACCGGAGATTGTATCGCCATTCAGAAGGTAACGGTATATCCGTCTGAGAATCCTGTTGTTTCTACGATTGATATTTCAGGAAGTACAGTAACGGTTTATGCAAACGGAGGAACTGCTCCTTATCAATATTCTATGGATAACATCAACTGGCAGGACTCCAATATTTTTACAAATATTACAAGAGGAGAAGCCAAGATATATGTAAGAGATGCCTATAAATGTGCTCCGATAGAGATCAATATTACGGTACCTAATCTGATCAATGTCATTACACCTAATGACGATGGAATTAATGATCTTGTAGATTATTCCGCTCTTTCCGGCAAACAGGATCTTGAAATCGGAATTTTCGACAGATATGGTTACAAGATATTCCAGGCCGATAAAACCAATGGTTACAAATGGGCAGGAACCACCAATGGCAGCAAAAAAGTTCCGACAGGAAATTACTGGTATTCCGTAACGTGGAAAGAAAATAATAAGAACAGCACTCCGATAAAATTCTCAGGCTGGATCGTTGTAAAAAACAGAGAATAATTACACTTTCTACCAGATCAAAAAGTCACCCCATCCGTTGGGGTGATTTTTTTGTATGAAGAGGGAGATATTTCATTTTAAAGACTCTTTATTCATATTCAATTCTTAAATTTGCCCTATGAATTATTTGGAAGCTTTAAGCAGAAGATATTCTGTAAAGAAATTTAATCATCAGATCATTCCTCAGGAAACCCTTCACAACATTCTTGAGTCAGGAAAGCTGTCTGCCAGTTCGCTGGGTCTTCAGCCTTATAAAATTGTAATTGTGGAGAGCGAGGACATGAAGCAGAAATTAATTCCGGCTTTCTATAATCCATCACAGATTTCCACTTGTTCTCATTTGATTGTTATCATTTCAAAGAAGGTTATTGAAGAGAATTATATCCATGGTTATTTTAACCATATTTCTGAGGTAAGAGAAACTCCTGTTGAAAAGCTGGATCCTTTCAGAAATAGTATTAATCAGCATATTAATCAGAAAACACAGGATGAAATTTTCAACTGGGCAGAGAAACAGTCTTATATCGTATTGGCCAATCTGATGTACGCCGCAGCGATTGAAAGTATAGACTCTTGTCCTATGGAAGGTTTCCGCCAGGATCTTATAGAAGAAATTCTGAATATTGATCCCCAAACAGAAAAAGTAACCGTTACCCTCGCTTTAGGCTACCGATCTGAGGAAGACCAATTCCAGCATATGAAAAAAGTAAGAAAACCAAACGAAAAATTGTTTAAATTTATTTAATATTTAAACGATTGTACCTAAAGCAAGCATATGATAAAAGCGGATGTATTAGTAATCGGTTCCGGCATTTCCGGACTTTCCTATGCCATTAAAGTTTCTGAACAGCACCCTGATGCCAAAATCATTATTGTAACAAAATCCGATGAAGACGAAAGCAACACCAAATATGCACAGGGCGGTCTGGCTGTTGTAACGGATTTTCAGAATGATAATTTTGAAAAACATATTGAAGATACCATGCGTGCCGGAGACGGTGAAAACAAACGTGATGTAGTGGAAATGGTGGTAAGAGAAGCACCAGCCAGATTCAATGAAATAGTGGAATGGGGAGCTAAGTTCGATATGAAGAATGGCAAATTTGCATTAGGACGAGAAGGCGGTCATACAGAAAACAGAATTGTTCATCATAAAGATATCACTGGGTTTGAAATCGAAAGAGCATTGCTGGAAACAGCCAACAGCAGCCCTAATATTGAAATTCTGGATCATCATTATGTAATTGATATCATCACACAGCACCACGTTCCAGGGAAAGAACTCAATGAGGGAGATATCCACTGCTACGGCGCTTATATTCTGGATGAAAATTCCAAAACGATCAAAAAAATCACTTCTAAAATAACACTTGTTGCCACCGGAGGCGCTGGCCATGTGTATAAAAATACAACCAATCCTACCATTGCAACAGGTGACGGAATTGCTTTCGTAGCCCGTGCCAAAGGAAAGGTTTCCAATATGCAGTATTATCAGTTCCACCCTACAGCTTTATATAATAAGATAGATGGTATGCTATTTCTTATTTCCGAAGCCGTGAGAGGTGACGGAGCTAAGCTGAGAACAAAAAGAGGTGAAAAATTCATGCAGAAATATGATGAGCGTGAAGAATTAGCTTCAAGAGATATCGTTGCCAGAGCCATTGACAATGAAATGAAGATCTCCGGTGATGAATATGTAGGTCTTGACTGCCGTGAAATGAACCAGGAAAAATTTCTTGAGCACTTCCCGAATATTTATAAAAAATGTAAAGATGAAGGAATTGACCCTTTCAATCAATTGATTCCGGTTGTCCCTGCGTGCCATTACTTAATGGGAGGTATTGAAGTAGACAGAGACGGACAGTCTTCCATCAGAAATCTTTTTGCAGTGGGCGAATGTACCAATTCCGGGCTGCATGGAGCCAACAGGCTCGCTTCCAATTCATTACTTGAAGGACTTGTTTTCGGGCATAATGCTGCCATGAAAACCGTAGATCTTCTGAATGAGAACAGCTTCAATTTTGACGACCTGAAAGCCGTTCCGGAATGGAATGAGGAAGGAATGAAAATTATGGATGAGATGGTTATCATCAGCTATCTAAGAAAACAACTGCAGGAAATGATGAGTGATCTTGTAGGAATCGTAAGAAGCAACCGACGTCTGAATATGGCACTACAAAAGCATCAGGAGATTGCAGCTGCTGTGGATGAAATTTACCACTACTCTATTCTTTCTCCACAATTATCAGAATTGAGAAACTTAACAACCGTTGCACACCTTATTATCACGCAGTCTATGGAAATGACGGAGAATAAAGGAGCTTTTTATAATAAAGATCTGGTTTAATTTTAATTAAACAAATGAAAACCTCAAATTTAAATATTCTTACAGTAGTCAATATTTTATTCTATTCAAGAATGACACTCTCATTGATTTGTGGTTTTTTATTATTGAATTTTTGGATGAAACCTGGAAAAACTGATGGTTTTTCAAACATAGCCATCCTTGCAGGAATAATAGTTTTAGGACTTGTTTTCGGATTATATGGAGTAACAATATTAAAAAAGATCATTGTTCCCAGATCCCGATATCCTTTAGTTTTAAATCTTTTATGCAATATGAAAGGTTTAGGAAAACCAGATTATTATGGAAGTTTAAAATTCGACTTAAACAATATAATTAAAGATAATAAGTTACACTTAACTCTATATTATATCAATAATCGCCAATATCCGATTTTAACATTCGATAGGGAAAAAATCATTTACTACACTCAAGAATATAACTGGGATAATTTTAAATGGAACTATAGAATCATACCACAAGGGCGAAATGAAAAACAAGTATTAGAGTTTCAAGGCATTAATCAAAACAATATAAAAATAAAAGACAATATAGATTTTGAAAAAATAGATGCAAAGGAAAACGAAGTCCTTTTACTCTTCATCATTCACGATTTATTGTTCGGAAAAAGATCTTCCTTTTATTACTAAAATCAAAATTATGAAAAAACCAGCATACGTTACAGATAAAGCATTAAAAACATTTATAAAAAATGCACTTGAAGAAGATATTCAGGATGGAGACCATTCTACCCTTTCTACCATACCGCAGGATCTTGAACAAAGCGCAAAGCTTCTGGTAAAACAGGATTGTATCCTTGCAGGTATTGAGCTTGCAGAAATTATCTTCAAAACGTTTGATAAAAATTTAAAGATTGAAAAGTTTTTAAAAGATGGTGATGCTGCAAAAGTTGGAGATATCGCTTTGATTGTAACCGGAAGTGCAAGATCTATCCTTTCCACAGAAAGACTTATCCTTAACTGCATGCAAAGAATGAGTGGAATTGCAACACTCACTCACGAATGGGATTCCAGATTGGTAGGAACCAAAACTAAACTTTTAGACACCAGAAAAACAACCCCTAATTTCAGAATGTGTGAAAAATGGGCTGTTGCGATAGGCGGAGGAACCAATCACAGATATGGACTATATGACATGATCATGCTGAAAGACAACCACATTGACTACAACGGCAGTATCACGAATGCTGTAGCAATGGCCAAAGACTATGTTAAAAAAAATAAGAAAAAGTTAAAAATAGAGGTTGAGACAAGAAATCTGGAGGAGGTTCAGGAAGCTATCAATGCCAAAGTTGACAGAATCATGCTTGACAACATGGATGTTAAAACAATGAAGGAAGCCGTAAAAATGATCAACGGTTCATGTGAGTCTGAAGCTTCAGGAGGAATTACCCGCGATATGCTTAAAGAAATTGCAACTACAGGTGTAACATATATCTCTGTAGGCGCTCTTACACACTCTGCTGAGAATATAGATTTGAGTCTCAAAGCAGTGAAATAGCGTTGAATTTTTAATAAAAACACCCCCATTTTGTTAAAAATTCAATAACATGACTTTTTTCATACAAAAATTCAATTTTTATCTATAATACTAATAATCACACACTTAACATTATTAAGACTGATTAAAAATTAACATTGAGTTAATAATAGTTAAAATTTATTTTGCGAATTTTGCAGAAAATTAAATCTAATTATTACTAACGATTATGAAATTAATCAACAAATCAATACTAACTGCGGTAATTACATTATCTACAGCTAGTGTTTATTATGCTCAACAAGTTCAGGATACAGCAAAAGCTAAATCTAAAGACATTGAAGAGGTAATTCTAAAAGGTGTTACAGATATCGCTAAAGATAGAAAGACACCAGTAGCTGTTTCTACAATCAAAGCTGCACAAATCCTTGAAAGACAAGGAAACCAGGAGCTTGTAGAAATGCTAAACACAACACCGTCTGTATATGCTACAAAAGGTGGTGGTGGTTTCGGAGATTCTCAAATTACAATGCGTGGTTTTGAATCAAGAAACATTGCAGTAATGGTAAACGGTATGCCTGTTAACGACATGGAAGGAGGTACCGTATACATGTCTAACTGGACTGGTTTATCCGATGTAACAAGTACTATGCAGGTACAAAGAGGACTTGGTTCTTCCAAACTTGCTATTGCATCTGTAGGAGGTACATTGAACTTCCTTACTCGTTCTGCAGACATGAAACAAGGGGGAGTAGTAAGATTAGGTATCGGTAATAACGATTTCTTAAAAACTTCCTTTGCTTATAACACTGGTAAATCTCAAAATGGCTGGGCTGCTTCATTCTTGATGGCAAGACAAGCTGGAGCTACTTACGTACAAAATACAGATTACGAATCATATACTTATTTCTTTGCTTTAGGTTATCAGCCAAACGCAAAGCATAACTTACAGTTTATGATGACGTCTTCTCCACAGTGGCATGATCAGAGATCTTACGCACCAACCATCAATAACTACATCAAATATAACCCTGATCATGATGGTAGCCCATACAGACAATACAACTCTGATTATGGATATTATACTTCTCCGGACGGAAACAGAACAAGCATAGCCAATGCTATGAATTACTATGCTAAGCCGGTAATGATGTTGAACTGGGATTGGACAATCAGTGATAAATCAACTTTAAGTACTGTTGCCTATATGTCTAACGGACGTGGTGGTGGAGCAAGAAACCTTGGTAAAGTTGCCAATAAATCAATTACTGATCCATCTTTTATCGACGCAGAAGGTCACTACAATTTTAACTCAATTTTTGCAGCTAACGCAGCTGTAACTCCAACGATAGGTGTTGCAGGAAATACATTGGTACGTAGTTCAAGTGTGAACTCACACAACTGGTATGGTATCTTGATGAACTTCCAGCATAAAATCAATGATAACTGGAACTTCTCTATTGGTACTGATGACAGATACTACTATGGATACCACTATCAAGTGCTTTCTAATCTATATGGTGCTTCTGGTTATACAGACAATACAAACAAAAACTTACCAACGAATAATATCGTTCGTAACACTTATGATTACCAAAAGTTAACTTGGAATCCTTTCGGTGGGGCAAATGCACCAATGGAAGACAGAATTGCATTCAGTAATGATGGTGAAGTACTATGGTATAGTGGTTTCGGTCAGGTAGAATATTCTACTGAAAAATTAACGGCTTATGTACAAGGTTCCGTTTCTAATCAGGGATACCAAAGAATTGACGACTTTACTAAACCTGGTACCATTCAGCAAGGACAGCCTGTAGAAAGAAAAACAGGATTCAAAAACCTTTTTGGTTATAACATTAAAGGGGGTGCCAACTATAATATTGATGCCAACAATAACGTATTTGCCAACATCGGATACTATAGCAAGCAGCCTTTGATGAGTGCAGTATACCCAAGTAACCAGCAGGTAGTAAACCCTAACTTAACAAATGAGAAAATCTTCTCTGTTGAATTAGGTTATGGATTCAAAACGGCTAACTTCAATGCAAAAGTTAACTTATATAGAACTGAGTGGAAAGATAGATGGTTCAGAAGAGGAAGTGTAGACTTCGGAAACGGAATCAGAGGATATTCTGAAATCAGCGGAATTACTCAACTTCACCAGGGGGTAGAAGCAGAAGCAACTTACAGAGTAAACAGATTCTTAGAATTACAAGGAATGTTCTCTTGGGGTGATTACCAATATAAAGGAAATGCAAGTGGTTCTAACTTCCAGGATGACAACACTCCTATCCTTACTGACGGATCTAACACTTCTACACTTTATTTAGATAAAGTAAAAGTAGGTGGTACAAATAACAGTATTCCACAAACTACTTCTTCATTAGGATTTACAGTAACTCCGGTTACAGATCTTAGAATCTATGGTAACTGGCAGTATACAG
This sequence comes from Chryseobacterium sp. Tr-659, assembly GCF_011752975.1. Classification (GTDB taxonomy): domain Bacteria; phylum Bacteroidota; class Bacteroidia; order Flavobacteriales; family Weeksellaceae; genus Chryseobacterium. The sequence goes on from NZ_VWWP01000003.1 coordinate 274,430, forward strand.
GAAGAATCTATTCAGCAATGAATGTGAACGACTTCCTTAAACCAGGAAATGAAGCTCTTCAGCTACCTGATTTCAACTTATTCAATGTAGGTGCTTCTTACAAGATTAAGCTTAAAAACCAAAATCAGTATTTCACTCTTGGAGTTAACGTATACAACCTGTTTGATACTACTTACATTCAGGATGGAGCAACAAATATCAAGACCACAGATCTTGTTAATCCATCTGCTAAACCAGGTGCTGCAGATTACGGTGTTACTTACGAGCAGGCTGGAAGAGTTTACAAAGGTATTGCTGATGCAAACAGAGTATTCTTTGGATTCGGAAGAACTTGGTCTACAACATTATCATTCAACTTCTAATAATATCACAATATTAGATTTTATAAATATCAATCCCGGCTTTGAGCCGGGATTTTTGTTATCTTTGTCTACAAAAAAATAGAAAGTATGGATTTTTACAACATTTTGCTTAATGCCCACAAAGGATTCGGGTATCTTGAGCTTCTTTTGGTTGCATTATTTATCATTGCACTTCTGGCTACCATGTTCGGTTTCAGTGGAAAAGTGAACAAGTTTTTAAAGAAAACAACTTTATTTACAATGATCTTCTTCCACGTTCAGTTTTTACTGGGTATCATTATGCTGATCACCACTTTCAGCAGAGGATTGAATATGGGTGAAGTAATGAAAAATGCAGCATTGAGATTTCAATATGTTGAACATCCATTTTCAATGCTTATTGCAGCTGTGTTGATGACTATTGTCAACAAAAAGGTAAAGTCCAATGATACCATCTCTTTGGGAGTAGTTTTCATGGGATTGATCGCAGTAGGTTTATTTGCATTTGCATTCCCTTGGACAAGAGTGTTCGGGGCTTAAAACCAGAAAAAGAAATTATACATTATGCGTTATAATTTATAAATAGTTTAATCTTAAATATTTTAATTAAATCAATGAAAGTAGCTGTAGTAGGTTCAACAGGAATGGTTGGACAAGTTATGCTTAAAGTTTTGGAGGAGAGAAACTTCCCTGTAACAGAATTAATCCCGGTAGCATCCGAAAAATCTGTAGGTAAAAAGGTGAAGTATAAACAGAAGGAATTTACGATTGTAAGCATGAAGGACGCTATAGCTGCCAAACCGGATATTGCCATCTTTTCTGCCGGAGGTTCTACCTCTCTTGAATTCGCACCATTATTTGCGGAAGCAGGAACAACAGTAATAGACAATTCTTCTGCATGGAGAATGGATCCTGATAAAAAATTAGTAGTTCCTGAAATCAATGCAGATGTATTGACTAAAGAAGACAAGATCATTGCAAATCCGAATTGTTCTACCATTCAGTTGGTCATGGTTTTAGGGCCATTGAACAAGAAATATGATTTAAAAAGAGTAATTGTTTCTACTTACCAGTCTGTAACAGGAACTGGTAAAGCTGCTGTGGACCAGCTAAACGGAGAAATCAGCGGAAATGATGATATTGCAAAAGTATATCCTTACCAGATCTTTAAAAATGCATTGCCACACTGTGATGTTTTTGCTGATGATGATTACACGAAAGAAGAAATCAAACTAATGAAGGAACCTAAGAAAATTTTAGGTGACGATACCTTTAATCTGACGGCAACTGCAGTAAGAGTTCCGGTTCAGGGAGGACATTCTGAAAGTGTAAATATCGAATTCGAAAATGAATTTGAACTGGATGAAGTAAGAAAAATTTTATCTGAAACACCAGGCGTAATCGTAATGGACGATGTGAAAAACAACCACTACCCGATGCCTTTATATTCAGAAGGAAAAGATGAGGTCTTTGTAGGAAGAATAAGACGGGATCTGTCGCAGCCCAAAACGCTCAACCTTTGGATCGTAGCAGACAACCTGAGGAAAGGAGCAGCAACAAACGCTGTACAAATTGCAGAATACCTTGTAGCAAACAACTTAGTATAAACTAACAAAATAAAAAAGAGTCTCAAAATTGAGATTCTTTTTTTTATCAAACACCCATATGAATACCCAGAAAAATACCCATAAAGATAAAATAGGCTTTCAAAGACTCATTGCTGCATTTGGAATTATCCTTTTTGTTGGAAAGATTATTGCCTGGAAACTCACCAATTCCGATGCCGTTTTCTCAGATGCGATGGAAAGTATCGTGAATGTAATCAGTGCGTTTATGGGGCTTTATTCACTTCACCTCGCTGCCAAACCAAAAGATGAAGATCATCCTTACGGCCACGGAAAAGTAGAATTTGTCACTTCCGGAATTGAAGGAGCCCTGATCGCTATTGCCGGTATTATGATCATCTATGAAGGAGTTCACAGTCTTATTGTAGGAAAAACACTAAGTAAAATCGATCTGGGAATATGGATAATTGCCGCAACAGCAATTATTAATTATCTGCTGGGATATATTTCAATAAAAAAAGGGGAAAAAGAAAACTCTCTCGTCCTTATTTCATCAGGAAAACACTTACAGTCGGATACCATTACAACACTTGGAGTTGTAGGAAGTTTAATCATTGTTTACTTCACTAAAATCTATTGGCTGGATTCTGTGGTGGCACTTACATTTGGGCTTTATATCATATTTGTAGGTTATAAAATCGTTCGTAAATCTCTAAGCGGTATTATGGATGAGCAGGATCCTGAAATATTAAATCAGGTCATTAGAATTCTTGAAGAAAACAGACATATAGAATGGATAGATGTACATAATATGAAGATCCAGCAATTTGGTTCTTCCCTTCATATTGATGCTCATATTACACTTCCGTGGTATTATGACCTTCGTGATGCTCATGCGGAAATGGAAAAAGTAATTATTCTTCTTGCTCAAAATATCAAACGAAGTATTGAGTTCAATTTTCACATGGATGATTGTAAACCGATCTCATGCCCGGTCTGCCAGATCAAGGAATGCCCTGTGCGTGAAAAGGATTTCATCAAACGGGTAGAATGGACTCCGGAAAATGTCACCAGCGTGGATAAGCATACTGCACAATAAGCTATAAAGCATGGATAAAATGCTGTGACTTTGCTTTCTCAGCTTACTTCGCCTTCTTTATGCATCATCTGTTTTCTGTAATAAAACATCGGCACAATCAGAAGTATAATCAAAGGCTGAATCACAAACCTTCTCATATAAAAGGAAAAAAGATAGCCTATCTCAAATTTATTAGAAATACAATATAGATAGATCGGAAAAGAAATAGCAAAAACGATCACCATCATAATCGCACCCTGTAATGTCCATTGTTTGTTTTTAAATAAACCATAAATAATCAGGCAGGAAAACACCAGATTTAAAATAAATCTGAATAAATGTCCTGCAACCAGCCTTCCCCATTCAAATGCCGGAAATGTAATATTCTTGTTGGCTTCGTGAAAATAATCAAGAAAGGGGTCATAAAATAATGTCCCTTCCAGAACCCGCACACAAACCAATCCTAAGATTCCTGCAATAATCAATAGCCAATTAAGAGTTTTCATGTTTTAAAGCAAAAAATTTAATCCAAACTAACCAAAGTACAACCACGGTTCCATAGATAATGGCAGGGAAAATAAAATCATGGAACATTTTACCATATTCTTTATGATCAACAACCACGATATTCAATCCTATAATTCTAAGAAGATTCATAATATAAAGTAAAACCAGCCCTGCACCCACAAAGAAAAAGGTCTTTACCCCTTTATAAAAAGCAAAGATAAAAGAGACAAACAGAATAACCACAGAAACGGCATTACATCCCTCCACCATTCTCGTCACATAATGATTCTTTACATAAAACCAAACCTGTTCATTCTTTATATCATCATAAAGTTCCGTTGGATAACCAATCGTATTTTGTATGGCACTAACCTGATTAGCGATCATTCTTGAAAAAGGATCCAATCCGAAAGCCTTACCATTATTCAGATAAAACTGATAAGCAAAAAGCAAAACCAGATAAATGACTATGAAGCGTAATAAAATACCTAAAACAGGTTTAAAGTCTTTTAACATACTACAAAGATAAAAATTAGGAGGTAATATCCTGAATTCTAAGTTACAAATAGAATCATTACATTTCACCAATAAATGATAAATTATGATTCTTTTTTATTCTAGCATATTCTAAAAATAAAAGACACCGTTTTTTATATCGAAAAACTTCTCCCATCTCTGGATCTGATCCCAATTTTAAAAACAATGACATTGTATTTCTAACTCACGCTAAATTAGTATATTTGTTTCCATATTATGACTTCTGAAAACGCAAAACGATTTTTTGAAAACCATCTGGGAAAAAAATCTTCTGAATTTGTCACATTAGCTCAAAGTGGCTCTGCGAGGGTAAATTTTGTGGCCACTACCAGTACCGGGAAATACATCATCACTTACAACGAAAATATTCCGGAAAACGAAAGTTTCCTTTATTATTCTGAAGTATTTTCTGCTTTACATCTTAACACGCCCCAGATTTTTGCTATTTCGGAGGACAGAAAAATGTATGTCCAGGAGTTTTTGGGAGAAAATACCCTTTCAGAAATCATCACAAAAGAAGAATTATCTCCTGATGTAAAAGCATTGGTGAAACAGACACTCCAAAAACTTTTTTTACTGCAAATTCAGACTCAGGGAAAAATAGACTTCTCTAAAACCTTTGAATATGAAAGCTATGATGAACTTCCGGTAATTCATGATCTTTATTATTTCAAAAATTTCATTGCTGATGTTCTTGAGCTTGAATATAACAAGTCTACCCTTTTAAAAGAATTCAAGCAAATTGCTGTATTAATTGAAAATCTTGAGCCCAAAGGAATCATGATCCGAGATTTTCAGGCAAGAAATATTATGGTGAATGATCAAAACGAAGTATCATTCATCGATTATCAGTCTGCAATGAAAGGACCTCTGATGTATGATGTCATATCTTTTCTTTTCCAGGCTAAAGCTAATTTCCCGAAAGACTTTAAAAATGAAATGCTGGAATTTTATATTCAGCAATTTGACCAGTCTGAAACCAGAGCTCAGCTAAAAGAGTCTGTTATGCCGATTCAGATGATGAGATTTCTTCAGGTTTTGGGAGCTTACGGATTCAGAGGTCTGATTCAGAGAAAACAACATTTTATATCGAGCCTGCAAATGGGAATTCAGAACATTACAGAGTTTGCATCTTCATGGAATCTGATGAAGGATTATCCGGAGCTGGAAAAGGTAATTCACCAACTCAGTCTTAAAGAAACCCGATTGAAAATTGATACAATACTGAATCATTAAATTTTGAATTTGCTCGGGCTTACATTGGTCAAAATCTTAACTTACCTTAAAACAAAATGAACCTTAATGGTTTAAAAATAAAAAAAGAATATGCTACACATTGAGATACACAGTTTTTCTTACAAGAAAGGAGGAATTCCAAAAGATAATTCAGGGAACGGCGGAGGTTTCGCTTTTGACTGCAGAGGAATTTTAAATCCCGGAAGAATTGAAGAATATAAAAGCCAGACCGGAAATGATATCGGAGTACAAGAATATCTGGAAACAAAAACTGATATGCCTCAATTCCTGGAGCTCGTAAAATCTATTGTTTCTATCAATATAGACAATTATCTGGACAGAGGATTTGAGCATCTGCAAATCAATTTCGGATGCACGGGGGGCCAGCACAGATCGGTATATTCTGCTATAAAAATTGCTGAGTTCATCAAAAAAAAGTATCCTGAAGGAACACAAGTAAGCCTTCATCACGATGAACAGCCACAACTGAACATAAGCAATCCATAATGAGCAATAAGTAATATTTTTACTTAATGCCTGTTTATCAAATTATTCATCACGTATTATTCATACTATCATGAAAGCTTTAATTTTCGCAGCAGGAAAGGGAACCAGACTCAAACCTTTTACAGATCATCATCCAAAAGCATTAGCTAAAGTAAATGATATCCCTTTATTGGAGAGAAATATCAATTATCTGAAAAGTTTCGGAATAAAAGATTTTGTTATCAATATTCATCATTTTGGAGATCAGATTGTTGACTTCTTAAATAAAAATAATCATTTCGGATGTAAGATTGAAATATCTGATGAAACCAATGAACTCCTTGAAACCGGGGGCGGCCTGGTTTTTGCAAGAAAATTTCTTGATCACGGAGAAGATTTTTTAATCATGAACGCTGATATTTTAACTGATCTGAACATCAATACATTAGTAGAATATCATAAAAAGATAAAAGATTTTGCTACTTTAGCAGTTTCGGACAGAGAAAGTTCGAGAAAACTCCTTTTCAATGATGATATGGTTTTGAGAGGCTGGCTGAACGTACAGACAGGTGAGCAGCGGCTTGCGGAATTCAACAAAGGCTTCAGGGCACTTGCCTTCAGCGGAATTCACTGCATCAATCCTGTTATCTTTGAAAAAATAAAAAGAAAAGGCAAATTTTCTGTTATGGAAGAGTATCTCGACCTGATGCAGACTGAGCATATTCATGGTTTTGTACATGACAGCATCCTTATCGATGTGGGCAGACCGGAATCTGTAACAGAAGCCGAAAAACATTTTAAATAAATTTTGCAATGGAAATTGATGGAACCAGAGATGAAAGTTTAGTAAATCCGGAATTTGATGTTAATGAAACAAAGCTTCACAACAGTTTAAGACAAAAGACCTGGGACGAAACGATTACCAAAGACAGCTGGATGGTATTCAAAATCATGGCTGAATTTGTAGATGGCTATGAAAAACTGGCTAAGATTGGGCCCTGTGTTTCTATATTTGGTTCTGCACGTCTTAAACCGGAAAACAAATACTATGAAATGGCGGTAGAAATCGCTGAGAAAATCACAAAACTAGGTTTCGGAATTATTACCGGCGGTGGCCCGGGAATTATGGAAGCCGGAAATAAAGGAGCTTTCAATGCGAAAGGAAGATCTATTGGTCTCAATATTGACCTTCCGTTTGAACAGCACTTCAATCCTTACATCAATAAATCTTATTCCATGAATTTTGATTACTTTTTCGTGAGAAAAGTAATGTTTGTAAAATACTCTCAGGGCTTTGTTGTAATGCCGGGAGGTTTCGGAACTCTGGATGAGCTCACTGAGGCGCTTACCCTGATTCAGACCAATAAAATTGGTAAATTTCCCATCGTTTTGGTAGGAAGTGAATTCTGGGGGGGATTATTGGATTGGTTCAAAGCAACACTGCTAAAAGACGGCATGATTGCTGAAGATGATCTTGATCTTTATCGTGTGGTAGATACGGCTGATGAGGCCGTAGCACATATTAAAGCTTTTTATGATAAGTATTCTGTGAATGTTAATTTTTAATTGGCATATTATTTGTGACTTATAACTAGCAAGTATGATTGTAAATCTATTAATTAAGATGAAAAAACTTTTATATATATCAGGAATTTTAACATTTTTTGTGTTAATGAGTTTTATGTATGTAGACTTTTTCTCTTCAATGACCAAAGTGGACTATATTGATGGAAGCAAGACATTGAAGTTTACCACAAAAATGAATACAAGCCATATCTCTGACGCTATTAAAATTAACCCTAATACGGCCGGATTTGAAGCAGAGGTAAAAAAATATGTGAATAATAATTTTGATGTATTTGTTAATGGAGCTCCCAAAACGATAACCTTCACAGGAAGTCAGGTCAGTGGAGAAACGGTATGGGTGTATTTTGAAACCGGAGGTGTTTCAGATATCAACACCTTAAAGATTAAAAATACCATCCTTTTAAGCGCTTTTCCTAAGCAAATCAACTTGGTTAGTATTGCTTACAAAGGCAGCCAGAAAATGATGAATTTCCAAAGAGGAAAAGAAGTGAACGAGGTTTCCTTTTAAAAAAGAATTAGATTTAACCATTATAAAATGGGTACCCTGAAGAGTTAAACTTTTTAGGGTATTTTTTTATCATTAATCATTTTAAAGACAATAAAAAATACCTGAAAAGCAAATGTCATTAGACACATCAAGCTAATAAAACATTGTAATGCTTTTCCTAGATTCATGTAAAAAATGATCTCTTCTATATTTATCATACTCTTGATAAACAACATTTATTTCAAATTCACAGCTCTATTATAAAATAAAAACCAGGCAGCCTATGAGGACTGCCTGGTTTTGTTTAAATTATAGTAAGAAAATACTATCTATAAAATTATAATGAGTATTACTCAATTCTGATATTATCAATCTGAACATCATAAACTCCTCCGGTACCTGTCTTGATAGCAAACATATCTTTTCCAGCAGTTACGTTGATGTCTGTAATACCTGTAAGAGTAAGTTCAACCAATCTCCATTGTCCATTAGTATTGATGGATCCAGTGTAAGAGTTAGCACTTTCTACTCCTAAAGTAGCACCGGTACTGAATGTTCCTAAATTAAATACATAGAAACCTCCTCCTGCTTTATATACGTTGAAAGAAAGTGATTTCCCTGTTGCAGAACCTTTGATATACATAGTGATTCTCTTTGGAACAGCAGGTATTCCTGTAGCAGCAACTGATGTAAATACATAATCGTTTGCAGTAGGAGTTCCTTTTAACTGAAGAGAGTTTGTATTGTTATATCCAAGACCAACACCTTGAGTTGCATAAGGTTTAAGTCCGAAACTGTTCACACTTGATAAGAAAGTAGCCCAGTTTTCAAAATCAGATCCTGCGAAAAGATTTACTGCACTTGCAGACGGAGCATCTGGCTCTCCAGGGTTAAATCTGTCATTAGGGAAGTTCATATCATTAAGATCTCTGATATAAGCCTGTTCTGTAAAAGTAGGAGTTGTTGGGTTACTTGGACTTGTATAACGGCTTAAAAGAAGAACGATATCACCACTCTTTGCATATTTAGGAGAGATTGGAGACTTCGCGAATGTTGCGTAGTTACTGAAACGAAGATCTAATCTTGCTGCTTTTTTATCTACGATATAACGATCACCTGTTCCTGTATCATCAGCGAAGTTCTTTGTTAATTCCGGATCTTCAAACTGAACATTTTTAATTTTTACAAGCTGGTTGATGTGAGCTCCGTTTTTAAGAGCATCAGCAATAGAGTTAAATTCTAATGGCTTGATTGCAGCTACAACAGGTTTCTGTCCGTCACAAACTCTTGCGATGTAGTTTGATACTTTATTTGGATTGATTCTTCCCACAGAATAATTAGGGTCAAAAGAACCTACTTTAATATTTCCGTTAGAAGCCTGAACGATAAGTCCTTTTAAGTTGATTCTAACTAAAGCTCCTGTTGGGAAATCAAGATACTGGTTTCCACCGTCAATATCAATTTCAATACCTTGTGTTGGGTTTTCAGGCTTATCCTGAAGGAACATCATTTTGTAAATGTTTCCGGATTCATCGCTTGAAGTAACATAAGCATCTACGATGAAATCATCTTTAATGATATCAGCTTCAGTAGGCTTTGGCTTTGCAATAGTTGCAAGTTCTGACAGCTGATGGTTTGCCGCAGCAAATTTGTTGGTACATTTGATTTCCGGCACATCATAATCATCAGTTTTTACACAAGACGAAATCGACAGCATGGAAATGGCACTAAAAATGGCCGCTTTAAAATATATATTTTTCATTGTTTTCAATTTTTAAATTTATTTTTTAGAATCTGAATTGAAGGTTAACAAAATAAGATCTACCCTGGTTATACCAATACTTAGGAGCGAATACCATGTTTCCGCTGTCATAATCATTAGCATAGTCAGTATAGTTAACGTTTCTTGTCTGTTCGAATCCACCGGTAATATAATTTCTGTTATTAAGAATATTATTTACAGATGCAGACACCAATACATAATATTTACCAATCATCCATGACTTCCCTGCGTTCACATTGAAGAAGAATGCTGCTGGTAATCTTGTAGGGGTAAGAACTCTTGCTAATTCTTCCTCGCTTACATTATCATAAGGTACTCCAGGTGTATTAGGGTTTGTATAGAATCTTGCTGTTCTGGTTACTGGAGACGGATCTAGGAAAGAGTGTCCGAAGTAGTTCCATGTAGCACCTACCCACCAGTATTTAGGACTGCTATATCTAAGACCTAAAGTATATGCCTCCTGTGGAGTTCCACCTTGTCTGTAGTTTTTAAGAGTAGCTTCTCCCATGTTCGTGTAAGATCTGGAAACAAGATTTCCGTTTCCGTCAAGCTCTCTGAAAGTTCCCACTGCATCAGATGCGAAATACACGGTAGGATTATTCGTATAGGTATACTGTCCTAAGCTTAATAATCCGCTGGCAGTTAATGTAGGAGTAATTTTCACCTGAGCCCCAAGCTCGATTCCCATATTTCTCTTGTTAGCACCAGCCAATACCTGTGTAATGAAAGCACCATCCTGAACAGGAGCCTGATCACCACTTTCAGTAAGTGTAGTCAGCTTAATTCCCTGCGCAAAATATCTTTGTACGCTGGTTTCATTTTGAGTGTTAACAAGATATCCTGTTAATCTTACTTTAACAATCGGAGTAGAAATCACATAGCTTAAATCGTTGGCATCAACTACAACATTCTTGATTCCCGGAGTGGCAACACCACTTACTCTTGTATTGAAATAAATATCATTCAGGAAAGGAGATTGTGAGAAATAAGCTCCGTTATATACAAAGAAGTTTCTACCATTGATTCTGTAAGTAACCTGACCTTTTACCCCTACGTTCCAGAAGTTTTTATCTTCTCCTTTTCCGTAAGATGATTCATACAGATAATGTTTGAATAAACCTTCTCTGCTATTAGTTGTATAACCGAATAATCCGGAAACAAACACATCAAATTTCCCTGTAGAAAACTTGAATGCAGGGTTTACTTTTACTTCCTGTCTTCTGAAAATATAATCGTACCCGATCTTATCTCCTTTTCTTTTAGCTACATCAGCATCGCTTTCTAAGGTATTAAATTTACCCCACACGCTTCCACCATTAGTATTGTATGCAAACGGGTCCATATTCAGTGCAAAATCAGCACCTAATAAATCGTTTACTTCTCTATACTGCTCAGATCTGTAGTTCTGGTATGATAAATTTAAAATAAAACGGGATGTATCATTAAAGTTATAAGTATAGTGTGTAGATACATTCCATACTTTATCATCTTTTACATCATCCACAAGATAGTAAGCTGCTCTTCTTCCGCCAAATTCTGGTCTGTAAAGGTTATCACTTCTGTTGGCATTATAAAGATTATCCCAGTTGATCTGTGTATGAGATTCATCATTATTAGTCCACCAATCTCTTGTAATATCAATATTCGCTGCTTGTTCCGGTGCCGGATTTTTATAGTTTAACCAATAGCTTGGTAAATTTCGGTAGTAAGTAGGCGATGGGTTGTTTGCTCTGTACCAATCCAATCTTGAGCTGTACTCTTTTCCGAACTGGTAAGAAACGGATGTCCATAATTGGGAGTTTTTATTGATTTTCCAAAAATCCTGTAATTGAAGTATAGGCTGGAAACCTCTTTTTACCCTTTCATTTCTTTTTTCTCCGCCTTGCCATCCCCAATAAGAGTTGTAGTGAACTCCTCTGAAGTCATATACTTCCTGAGTACTTGGGCTGGAAGAGCTTCTCTCATATTTAGAACCGATCGCGTTGAATGTCATCGTATGGCTGTCGCTGAATTTCTTCTCAACACCGATGTATCCGCTGTATGCATCATAAGCAGTTCCATCCTGTATACCTTCCTGTGCCCATCTTCTTGCGATCATTCCTGTAAATGCCCATCCGTTTTTATTCATTCCGGAAGAGAATCTGTAAGATAATCTGTTTCTGTAGTTTCTGTTGGTTAGTGAGTAGGTCAGCTGGCTGCCTTTTCTGTACTCGCTGGCTTTTGTATTCTTATAAAATACACCTGTAGTTCCTCCGAAAGCATATTCGGAAGGTGCATGATTGGCAGCAATTTCCGGGTAACGGGTAATTTCATTCAAGCCTCCCCATGTACTGAAGTCAACGTCTCCGTTATCTGCTCCAGCCATAGAAATACCGTTTATCATGTTTTCTCCGGTTCTGCTGTCGATTCCTCTTGGACGGAACCAGTATGGTCCTAAATCAAAACTAGCAATTCTGTTGAATACATCCTGAGAAGATTGTAGCAATCCTACGGTAGCAGTTTGCTGTGCTCCGCCGCTGTCGCTTTCTCCAGAATCTTCTACGATAGCCAAACCCTGATCTGCACCGTTCAATGCAGAATAAAGAGTGATTACTCCAAGATCTTTTCTTTTCTCATTACTAGTTACGTCAAATTCAAGAATTTTAGTTTCAAAATTTGATTTTGTAACCATAATCTGATAATGTCCCGGCATCAGATCAGTAAACTGGAAGTAACCGATTTTGTCTGCCTTTGCATCATTTCCTGCTCCTTTTAAATCTACATTTGCTTGCTCAACAGGCTTACCATCCGCATCCTTAAGATACGCAAACACTGTTGTCTGCGCATAATAATATGACGCAGGCAGCAAAGTAAATAAAGAGATTAATGATAGTTTTTTAATCATGAGTATATTTATTTTTTTAAATACTTTTCTTGTTAATTTTCAACAGTTTAAAAGTTGGGGGCACAAATTTAGTCAAATTTTATAATTCACAACTTTTTTAACATTATTTTTTCTTAACATTGCAAACTTTTAAGAATGATTATATAACAAACAATCAAATTACCTTAATTAAATTTACAAATATTTAAAATGCAGTGAATTAAAAAAAGGTAAATTTGCAAATTAAATAATATTAATAATAACTCTAAGAGGATGAAGAGATTTTTGAGTCTGTTTGCCATCGTTTTTTCGGTAATGGCATTCTCACAACAACAAGGAAAACTGAGAAAAGTTGCCACAATAGGTTTTTTAAATGTAGAAAACCTTTGGGACACGATTCGCTCAGCAGATTATATTGACGGAACTAAGGATATTAAGAATCCTGCTTTCCACAGAAGTATTCCGTTGGATTCTATCAAGTTTCTGGAAGCGGAAAAATATGACGGGCCATGGAGTGACGGAGCTTTAATCGGAAAAAAAGTGGTAAGAGAGCAGAGTGGTTCTGAAGAATTCACCCCAAAAAGTCCTAAAAACTACGGAACTAAGATCTACAAAGCAAAACTTGCCAACGAAGCAAAAGTAATTTCTGAGTTGGGTGCACAGTATACAAAGACAGCACCTGCAGTGGTAGGGTTGATCGAGGTGGAAAACAGACAGGTAATTCAGGATCTTATTAATGAGCCTGCTCTTAAGAAATATGATTACGGAATCATTCACTACAATTCTTATGATTACAGAGGAATTGATGTCGCACTGATTTATCAGAAAAGAAGATTTACCCCAACCAATTCATTGAAAAAAGAACTTAAGATTTTCGGTGATAATGGAAAAAGAGAATACACGAGAGACATTCTGGTAGTAACCGGATTTTTAGATAATGAAAAAGTAGCATTTTTTATGAACCACTGGCCTTCAAGAAGAGGTGGTGAAGCCATTTCCTTACCTAAAAGAAATGCTGCTGCTGCTTTACTGAAACAACAAATGGACAGTGTAAGAGCTGCAGATCCTTCAACAAAACTTTTTGCAATGGGTGACTTTAACGATGATCCTGTGAGCTCAAGTTTAAAAAATTATCTTAAAGCTCAGGCAAGCCCTAAAGATTTAAGTGAACAAACTCCTTATCTTAACCTGATGTATCCTTTATACAAAAAAGGAGTAGCATCTCTTGCTTATCAGGATGCTCCTAACTTATTTGACCAGATTATTGTTTCTAAAAACTTAATTTCAGATCAGGTAACTAAAGAATATTCTGTATACAAAACTGAAATTTACGCACCAGCTTATCTCGTAAATAAAGAAGGAAATTATAAAGGCTACCCGTTCAGATCCTGGAATGGAGACCAATTTACAGGCGGCTACAGTGACCACTTCCCGGCATTTGTAGTTCTCCAGAAAGAACCATAAAAAAGTTAGGCACTCTTATTGGAGTGCTTTTTTTATGTAAATACCAGAATTATGAAAAATTTTGTTTTAATAGTATTGGTTGCCTTACTACCTTTCAGTTGTTTTTCTCAGGATACCACAAAGAAAGATAAAGAGCAGCATGAGATGAAACCATCTAAAAATGAAGATGGAGAATGGGACCTTACAGTAATTGATACCCAGTTCGATTACTTTCTAAGCGCCGTTGCTAAACCTATAAGCCAGTATTCCGAATCTTATCTGAAGACAAAGAATACTTTTCTGGTGAATGAATGGAACAGCTATTACAATTCCGGAAGGTATCGAAATATTATTGAATCCGGGATAGATTATGATCCTAAGGAAAATTATGGGATCAAGTTTGAATACAAGCTATATCAGGTATTTGTTTATGTAAACTGGAAATACAACCTACGGCTGAACGGATTAACCGGAAGCGACGCCATAAGATAATTACAGATTTCAATCAATAAAAAAGGTTCAGAATAATTCTGAACCTTTTCATTTTTATAATAGCTGAAAATTATTTGTTGAATAATTCCTCTACTTTATCCCAGTTTACTACATCGAAGAATGCAGAAACATAATCAGGTCTTCTGTTTTGATAGTTCAAATAATAAGCGTGCTCCCAAACATCTAATCCTAAAACCGGAGTTCCTTTAACGTCTGCTACAGGCATTAACGGGTTGTCCTGGTTTGGAGTAGAAGAAACAGAAACAGAACCGTCAGCATTTTTTACCAACCAAGCCCATCCTGAACCGAATCTTGTTTTAGCAGCATCAGAAAAATCTGTTTTAAATTTTTCAAGCCCACCATAGTTTTCGATAGCAGCTTTTACGTTTCCTACAGGCTCTTTGCTGCCTCCAGGAGTTAAAATTTCCCAGAATAAAGAGTGGTTAAAGTGGCCTCCTCCGTTATTTCTTACTGCTGGTTTATCAGTTCCTGTCTGGCAGATCTCTTCAATAGTTTTTCCTGCTAGATCAGTTCCTTCAATTGCTTTATTTAAATTGTCAATGTATGCCTGGTGGTGTTTTGTATGGTGGATTTCCATAGTTCTTGCATCAATAGTTGGCTCTAATGCATCATATGCATATCCTAATTTTGGTAATTCAAATGACATAATCTTTATTTTTAATGTTATAACCCAAAATTAGCCAATATTTAAGGTATTATCAAAGATTGGGGATTACTTTAATAAATCTTTAACATTGATATATTGATTTAGAATGAATTAAATTTCAAAAACTTATCCACAGAATAACAAAAAGCACGAACCCGAGGGCCCGTGCTTTCTATTTAACAACAATTAAATTAATTTATTTATTCATAGACATCAGGAACTCTTCATTGTTCAGGGTTCCTTTGATGTTTTTATCAACAAATTCCATAGCTTCTACGGGATTCATTTCAGAAAGATATTTTCTAAGAATCCACATTCTTTGTGAAGTTACTTCATCAAGAAGAAGATCGTCTCTACGGGTACTTGAAGATACCAGATCAATAGCAGGATAAATTCTTCTGTTGGCAATTTTTCTGTCCAGTTGAAGTTCCATGTTACCTGTACCTTTGAATTCTTCAAAAATTACTTCATCCATTTTAGAACCTGTATCAATAAGTGCAGTTGCAATAATGGTTAAAGATCCTCCACCTTCAATTTTTCTTGCAGCTCCGAAGAATCTTTTCGGCTTGTGTAATGCATTCGCATCCACCCCACCAGAAAGTACTTTTCCTGATGCAGGAGTAACAGTGTTGTATGCTCTTGCCAATCTTGTGATGGAATCTAGCAAAATCACTACGTCATGCCCACATTCAACCATTCTCTGAGCTTTCGCAAGAACCAGGTTAGCTACTTTTACGTGCTTTTCAGCTGCTTCATCAAATGTAGAAGCAATCACTTCTGCATTTACACTTCTTTCCATATCGGTAACCTCTTCCGGACGTTCGTCTATAAGAAGAACCATCATATATACTTCCGGATGATTTGCTGCAATAGAATTCGCAATGTCTTTAAGCAACATTGTTTTACCCGTTTTAGGCTGGGCAACAATCATTGCTCTCTGCCCTTTCCCGATAGGTGCAAATAAATCTACAATTCTTGTGGAAACTGTGGAACCGCTTCCTGCCAGATTGAATTTCTCCTCAGGGAAAAGCGGCGTAAGATATTCAAAAGCCACACGGTCTTTGATAAATGCTAAATCTCGTCCGTTAACTTCTGTAGGTCTTAATAATGAAAAATATTTTTCTCCTTCTTTTGGAAGCCTTACAATTCCTTTAACTGTATCTCCGGTTTTCAAACCGAAATTTCTAATCTGTGCTGTAGAAACATATACATCATCAGGAGAAGAGATATAGCTGAAATCTGAGGAACGTAAAAATCCGTAGTTGTCAGGTAAGATTTCCAGAACACCTTCAATGCTTACCATTCCATCGAAATTAAATTCTTTTTTATGGTCTTGCTGTTCCTCTGCCTTTTCAGAATGTCTGTTCTGATTTTGGTTTTGGTTCTGATGCTGGTGTTGGTTTTTATGTTGGTTTCCACCGTTCTGTGGATGGTTATTATGTCCTTTTTGAGGTCTGTTAGCCTGTGGTTGCTGAGGAGTATTAGGCTTTTCTTCTGCCTGAGCAGGCTCTGGGGAATCTGTGTTTTTAGGAGCTTCTGTTTTTTCTTGTACTGCTTCTGTATTTGCTGTATTGGTAGAAACTCTTTTTCTTTTCTTTTTAGCTTGTGCAGCGGCTGGAGTGTCTTCTGCAACAGCTACCGTTTCAGCTTTTGGCTCTTCCGGTTTTACGTCTTCAGAAACAGGTATCTTCTCTTCTACTTTTTCCTCTACTTTGGGTTCTGCCGGAGCTTTTGCATTTGCTTTTGGTTTGGCTGCCGTTGTTTTTTTCGGGGCAGCTTTTTTTACCGGGGCTTTAGCAGGTTTTTCTGCTGGAGCCTCTTCAGTATTTACACTGGTGGTTTCTGTGGCGTTGAAATAATCTTTTGCAACTTTAGGGTTAGAAGCCTGAAAGTCAAGAATAGCAAAGATCTTGTCATTTTCATTGCTGTTTCTTGCAACTTTAACGCCCAAATCTTTTAAGATTTTAGTCAGTTCCGTTACGGATTTTGACCTTAACGTTTCTATGTTAAACATATTTAATGTAAAAATGTAATTAATTGTGAGTAAGAAAAGTAAGTCCGGTGACTTTTGTTTTCAAGTACATTGTATAATGCAAATCTACACTTATTTTTGAATTGTGCAAAATTTATATTATTTTTGCCAAGAATTTAATATTCAATGCTACAGAGAATACAAACTATATGGACTTTATTGGCAGTTCTGGCTGCCGTTTTCCTGTTTATAACAGGACAGGATGTTGTTATTTCAGACAGTATTCCTTTACTTAATATCGGATGTATAGTACTTGTTATTCTTGGTGCATTAAGTATTTTCAGTTTTAAAAACAGAAAAAGACAAATTTTGCTGAATACCATCAGCATCATTATAAACGCTTTGTTGATTGGTGTATTGGCGTACTGGTTACTAAACTTATCCGGAGGAATTCAGTTTCCTGAGAAGGGTATTGAGCCGATTTTCCCATTAATTGCGGTGATATGTCTGCTTATTGCAAACGTGTACATCCGCAAAGATGAGAGGCTCGTAAAATCTGTAGACAGACTTCGATAGCCTTACAACGATTTTTTGAGTGAGAACAGCTTCTTTTAAGGAGCTGTTTTTTTGATTATCTACCCTATCCTTTCTATTTGATTCATATAACTCTTATACACCAATTAATTTATGTAACTTCCTGCAACATTTCAACTGAAAATGCGACAGATCATATAACTTTTAATAAAAGACAATGAAAAAGCTAACTTATCTTACCTTATCACTTTTCTCCATATTTACTTTTGCACAGGAGGTTTCAAAGGAAAGAGTAAAAACTGTACTATCCACACTGGCTTCTGACGAAATGAAAGGCCGCGAGATCGGAACCCAGGAAAATGAAAATGCAGCGAATTATATCGCCAAACTTTTTAAAGAAAACAAACTGGAATACTGTACGGGCAGCTCTTATCTTGTTCCTTTTGAATACAATGGCCAGAAAGTCTATAATGTATGCGGTATAAAAAAAGGAAAAACAGATAAGTATCTGGGATTCTCCGGGCACTTTGATCACATTGGTACCAGCGATAAAAGCGGTGATAATATTTATAACGGAGCAGATGATGATGCCAGCGGAATTACAACCCTTGTAGGTATTGCCGATTATTTCAAAAATAAAAAACCGGATTTCTCCATGGTCTTTATGGCTTTCAACGGTGAAGAAAAAGGAATGCTGGGCTCGAAAGCGATTTCAACTGATAAAAACCTCGATCATATCTATAATAATATGACTGCTCTTTTCAACTTCGAAATGGTAGCCACAGAGTCTCAATGGGGGAAAAATGCCCTATACATGACCGGAGACGGATTCTCTGATCTTGATGAACTTTTCAACCAGTATGCTGTAAACGGATTGAAAATCAATGCTGATCCTTATGCAAGACAACAATTATTTTATCGTTCGGATAATGTCAGTTTTGTAAAAAAGAAAATTATTGCCCATTCATTTTCCACTGTCGATATGACGAAAGCTTCTCATTATCATCATGAAAATGATGATATCAACGTAGTCGATTTTGATAATATGACCCAAATAATCAACAACTTCGGAAAAACACTGGATAAATTGAATACCAAAAATTTTGCTCCGAAGTATAATGATCAGGTTAAGTTTTAATAAATGAAATTGTAATGAGAAAGATTATTTCTCATCTATTAATAACAAAGGAACCTTACTTTTGAAGGTAAGGTTCCTAAAACTGACAATATTGATGCTACAAAATCATCAGCTCATGTAGTGGTAATCACAAATAGTCCCAAAATAATTTATTATTAATATACCACTGATCATTATTACTTTTTAATGAATTTATACGCTTTATTATTTACTTTTAATATATAGTTTCCTGGATGTACTGTGTGAAGATCAACCTTCCCTCTGATTACAGAACCTTGCTTCATTACTTTACCGGAATAATCATAAATAATATAATTGTCCCCTTCTTTAGCATCTCTTACCGTGATTTCTTTATCTGCAGGGTTTGGATAAATAGCGGCATTCGTATTGATAGCTCCGGCAGATGTACCCGCTGTTATAGGTGCTGTTGCCGAGATATTTAATGAATAGCAGGTTGTACTGTTTGCCCCGTTATATCCTATTACTCTTGCATAATAAGTTCCCGCTGCTCTGTTGTTTAATGCAATAGCTTCATTTGCTGATGTATCTTCTGATTTTCCAAGAAGTGCCCCTGATGCATTATAGATGTAAAGATCATAATCTACACCAACCGGACCGTTCAATTTCGCTGTAAGTTTTCCTGCTCCGATAGTGAATTTATAGAAATCTCTATCTGTAGCTGATGATATCGCTGCTGTAATATCCTGATTTATATTGATAGCTGCAGCCGTTGATATAGTTTCATTAGACTCATAAGCATTGATGCAAGACGGAGCTGCAGGTCCTGAAACATTTCCTGAATCTTCCTTACCTGTAACAATAAGGGTATAATTCTGTAAATTCCCTGCCAATGTCCCTTTATGGGTAATTTCGATTTTATAATCTCCTTTTGGAACCACTCCAAGATCTACTCTTTCGAAATTATCATTATTGTTTACAGCTTTAGCATTCGTAGAACGAGAGGTTAATACCCAAGGAAGATATTCTGTATTATCATCTACCTTTATTACCTTAAGATCAAGATTATTTACTAATCTCTTTGTAGCATTGTCATTAAGCTGGCTCGAAGTCTGTAAAGCACCTCCTCTGTCATACCATGAAATCGAAACAATTAATGGAGTTACGCCGTCAGATTTTACCGTTAATGTATCTGTAGCCAGATTATTCAGTGTTCTGTTCTCAATAATTGAAGTTTTGCCCTTAGCATTAATGGTCTCCACCATTTTCTTTGCATTCAATAATCCCCATCCAAACATTGCATCCGGGCCAGCTGCACCGGCATCATCAGCGGTGTGCAATGCAAGACCTTTAAGCTCTGCTCCCAGCATATATCTTTCTTCCTTTTTATGATTATGCTGCTGAACAAGAGTAAGCGACCCCATAACATTCGGTGAAGCCATAGATGTTCCCGTGTAAGCATTATAAGAATTATTACTTGGTGTTCCAGGGTCATACTCATTGACAGGTGTATTCGGGTTGTCTTTTGTATCTGTTCCAGGAATGTAGGCTACCGGGGAATAAACACCTGTGCCGTTTCCTGCAATATCAGGCTTAATTCTTAAATCATCGGTTGGCCCTTGGCTGCTACTCTCATGAATTGCTACACTGATAAGATTTCCATCAGCTCCAATATTGGCATCTTGAGCATTAGCCACAACCAATGCATTTTTAGATGTAGCTGCCCCCGTAAGTTTATCATAAAAATCAGTACTTCCCCCCATAGGGCTTGTGTTTAAAACAACCCCCGTGAATCTATTACGGTTACGACCATCATTTCCTGCCGCTTTAACAGCAAGGTATGAAGGAGCATTAAACAAAATATTATCCCAATCTCTCGACTCATTTATATATGCCCCAAACTGCCACAGTTGTAAATATTCTCCTACCAAACCATAAGAATGGTTTGACAACAATAAGCCTGTTGCAGCTGCTGAAGTCATTTCAGCTTCATCATTATTCCAATCATAAGAATTAATACTTGACTTCCACGCCATACCTTTTGCTCTGGCAATAACTCCTGACGCTCCTACCGTTCCTCCGACATGGGTTGCATGATCATTAGGCACACCACCATCTTTTACAGTAACTCGGGTTCCAAATTCCTGATGAGTCTTTCTAATAGAACCTCCGTCCCATACAGAAACCACCATATTTTCTCCATTCAAGTCCAGATTCAAAGAACCACCCGTATTAAGATGATTTGTTCTTGTAGATTTCGCTGCATCAACATTAGTATTTGTATAATAAATAGGGGTACCATCTTCATCTATTCTCATCAATTGCTGTATAGAACCATCCTCCCCTTTTATTATAACAGGAATTTTGTGTTCTCTGGCGTAAGCTGCTACTTTGCCTGCTTCAGCTTCAGCTGTTTGGGAAAACTGATCAAATAGGCTATGCAGCTCTTTTTTATCGTATTTCTTTGTTATCTCTTGCCTGTCAGCCTCTGTCTGGGCAAAAAAACATACCGATGCTGACATGGTTAATAAAGTACTAAAAAGGATTCTTTTTTTCATTTCTCTTTTTTTTAAGAATTAATAATTTGAATAATACTTTTGCGCATTGTACTTTTTCAAAACTATGTGAATTACAAAGAAATCCTTACACTTAAAATATCGCAATAGAGCTTAAAAACGTCTTTAATAAAACGTTTATTAAAATCAAAGACATTCATAATGACACAAAAATTATAAGAAATGATGCAAACTTATGGTTGTAAAGCAACAAACAATCTGAAAAGCCCTAATAGTATATGTTTTTAGAACACTCAACAAAAAGTTTAGCTATACCAATATAGATGTAAGAATAAGGGTTCATTTTGATCATTGCCCTGTTTCCAGAGTGAGATTTAATTTGTATTTAAATTAAAAAACCAATTCAACTTCATACAGTTGTAACAAAAAGCTATTTTTTAGAACATATCAATTAAAGTAAAACAGGATTAAGAACGTCTTATCTTTTAATTTTACGTAATTTTGCTATCCAATTTTTTCATTGAATGAACGAATACAAAAAAATCTTAAAGTTTGCGAGGCCGCATCAGAAATATATTTACGGAAGTTTATTTTTCAATATTCTGTATTCTGTATTTCAGATTGCTTCCTTAGGAACTATTCTGCCGGTTTTGGGGATGCTTTTTGGCACCATCAAGCCTGAGAAATATGAAAAACCACCGGTTTATTCGGGTGAGATCATTGATTTTTTCTCTTATTTAAAAGAATATTCCAATTATTATGTACAGTATCTTGTGGATCAGTACGGAGCATTGACGGTTCTTGCATGGCTATGTATTGTTACTGCCTTTATGTTCTTGCTGAGGAATGCTTTCAGATATTTTGGTGCTTACCTATTGATCAACTATCGTGTAGGGGTTACAAAAGATCTTCGTGGGGCAATGTACAGAAAAATACTTTCCTTGCCGGTTTCATTTTTTACGGAAAGCCGAAAAGGGGATCTGATGTCTCGTATGTCTAATGACGTAGGTGAAGTGGAAGGAAATATTTTAGGAAGTTTAATTGAACTGATCAACTCTCCTTTCATGCTGATCAGTACTTTGATCACCTTATTCTTCCTGAGTCCGGAAATGACGCTTTTCTCTTTATTGGTACTTCCTGTAATGGGAACAATGATCGCATTGGTAGGGAAAAGCCTCAAAAAGGATTCTCACCAGGCACAGCACGAAATGGGAACTATCTTTTCTATTGTAGATGAAACATTGAAATCTTCAAAAGTGATTAAGATCTTCAATGCTGAAAAGATTATGGATAACAGATTCATGAGATCTATGAACAAGTGGATCTCCAGCTCCATCAGCCTTGGCAGAAAAAAAGAACTGGCATCGCCTATGAGTGAATTTCTAGGTTCAATTACATTCTTAATCATTGCATGGTACGGAGGAAAGCAAATCATTGTTGAGCAAAGTATCTCTCCTGCAGATTTCCTTGTATTTCTGGGTATGTTCTTCCAGATCCTGCCTCCTGCAAAAAGTTTATCTACAGCCATTTCGAATGTTCAGAAGGGAGAAGCTTCCCTGAAAAGAGTGTTGGAAATTTTAGAAGCTGATGTAAAGATCGAAGAAATTGCAGAACCGGTTTCTATCTCAACGCTTCAGCATAATATTGAATTTAAGGATATTGGTTTTTATTATGATAAAGCGAATCTGATTCTTAAAAACTTTAATCTTACTATTCCAAAAGGAAAAACGGTTGCCTTGGTTGGACAGAGCGGAAGCGGAAAAACAACAATTGCCAATCTTTTAGCCAGGTTCTATGATGTTTCGGAAGGAGAAATCCTTATTGACGGAACTGATATCAAACATTTAAAATTGAAAGAATACCGTCAGCTTCTGGGAATGGTAACTCAGGAATCTGTATTATTTAATGATACGGTTTATAATAATATCCTGATGGGTAAACCTGATGCCACCAAAGAAGAAGTAGTTGCAGCGGCTAAAATTGCCAATGCAGATACTTTCATTACCAATCTCTCTGAAGGTTATGATACTAACATCGGAGATGACGGAAATAAGCTTTCCGGAGGTCAGAAGCAAAGGGTTTCTATTGCACGAGCAGTATTGAAAAATCCACCGATCATGATCCTTGACGAAGCCACATCCGCTCTGGATACGGAATCTGAAAGGTTTGTACAGGATGCCCTGGAGAAGATGATGGAAAACAGAACTTCTCTTGTTATTGCCCACAGACTTTCAACAATTCAAAAAGCGGACTGGATTGTAGTGATGGAAAAAGGTGATATTGTTGAACAGGGAACCCATCACGACCTGATCGCGAAAAAAGGGATGTACAACAAGCTTGTTGAACTTCAAAATTTCGACTAAACTTTTTAATTAATTTAAAATGAACCCCATACAAGAGTATTTCTACAGAATCGAAGAGCCTGAAAGAAGTACTCTTTTATTTTTACGTGAAACTATCTTAGCTTCAGATCCTGAAAATATTACCGAAACTTTCAGCTTTGGACTTCCCTTCATTAAATACAAAAAGAAAATGCTGTGCTATTTCTATTACAGCAAAAAATACAAAAAACATTATCTCAGTTTTTATCACGGGGATAAATTAGAATATCCGGAACTGACACAGGACGGCAGAAAGAAGTTTAAAATCCTTTTAATTGATGCGGAAGAGGATTTACCTGTTGAGTTTATATTGGGCCTGTTAGATGAAATTAAACAATACATCAGGTAGCGGACACATCCTCTTTATTTAGACAGATCACAACATTATAAAAATCACACAGGAGCTTACTCCTGCTTTTTTATTAGATAGTCTCTATAACAGATTCTTGGCTGTATTTAAATAAGAAAGACCGCTCTTTTCAGAACAGTCTTTTTTATTAATATCTTTAATATAAATCTTAATCTTTCAATTTGGCAATAACATCCAAACCTCCTTTTGTGATATCACCTATTTTACAAATAATCTCGGTATCCAAAGGCAGAAACACATCCATTCTGGAGCCGAATTTGATAAACCCGAACTCATGCCCGGCTTTTGCATGATCTCCTTCATTACAGTAGAAAACGATTCTTCTGGCCACATATCCTGCAATCTGTCTGAACACAACTTTGTGGTGGGTTAACGTTTCTACCGCTACTGTTGTTCTTTCATTTTCGGTGGAAGATTTTTCATGCCATGCTACAAGATATTTTCCCGGATGGTATTTTTTATAAATTACTTTTCCAGAAACCGGATATCTACAGATGTGTACATTCAGCGGAGA
The DNA here is from genome assembly GCF_011752975.1 of Chryseobacterium sp. Tr-659. Lineage (GTDB taxonomy): Bacteria > Bacteroidota > Bacteroidia > Flavobacteriales > Weeksellaceae > Chryseobacterium. The sequence goes on from NZ_VWWP01000003.1 coordinate 298,885, forward strand.
CATGAAAATAGAAACCTGAATTGCTTTTCCTTTGATAAACTCATCTTCTTCTACTTCTTTGATCATCACTACTTTTCCGTCTACCGGAGCAATCACATTCTCTCTGTGGTCAAGGATGTTACGGTCTGGAACTCTGAAAAACCAGAATACTAAACTATAAACAACCAATAATGGCATAATGATCAGCAGGGACCATATTTTAAGGAAATAAATTGCTAATGCTCCCAATATGATAAAAAGTAGGGTAGCAACTGTAATCGTTCCTTTTGATTCTCTATGTAATTTCATGAGACTATATAAATTTTTCTAAAATAAAGTACAAATATACGACAGGAACGCAGATAATAAAACTATCAAGCCTGTCTAAAACTCCACCATGCCCTGGGATAATGTTTCCACTGTCTTTCACCCCGAAATTTCTTTTCAGCTGGCTTTCTACAAGATCTCCCAACGGAGCAAAAGCCGCCACTAGAAAACCTACAATCATCCAATTCCCTCTTAGTTCAGGCTGATAATGTTCAATAAAGTAGGATAAAACCAATGTAAGAACAACACCGCCGGCATAGCCTTCCCAGGTTTTTTTAGGGGATATTTTAGGTGCCATCTTATGTTTTCCAAAGAACTTTCCTACCAGATAAGCAAAAGTATCGCTGCTCCAGATCAGAATAAAAAGGAAAAGAACTTCCAGGGAAAACGTATCATTATAACTGGAGAATTTCGGAAGCCCTAATGCAAAACTGAACGGAAGAGCCACATATATGACTGTAAAGATCAGCTTTCCACTATCGAAATATAATTCGTTAGGATATTTAAATAAAGTAACCACAGCAATTCCGATAAGAGCCAGGGCTAATATTTCGCTTATTCTGAAATCAAAAAAGAAATCGTGATTAAAAAATCTTTTGGAAAACATATAGAATATAAAAATAACCAATGGATATACTACCCATTTTTCATATCCGTTTCCAAACTTCATGATTTTAACACATTCCCACGTACCCACGATCAATAAGAAACTCATCAATCCATGATAAAGATACTGCTGTTTGATAAGGCCGGGTGCGATATTATTAATCAGCTGTGCTCCCAGCGGAGTAGAACAAAGAATAATGATGGCTACATAAACTATACCTGATACGGTTCTTTGAATGAGATTTTTGTCCAAAATTTAAAATTTAGAGTGGGTGCTTAATCTTCAAGCAGCAATAAAAACAGTTTTGTATTGGAATTGGAAGAACTATCCATTTTAGATTGGCTTCCACTGATGGAAGTAAGGTTCTTGATATTTCCGTTTCTTTTTATTTTCCCCATTGCATCATTCAGGTTGTTTACAATCTGAGAAACATTGGCAATAATGATAATTTTATCAGGGAGCCTTGAAGAATGATAATGAAGGATATTATTGTGCGAAAGCATGATTCTGCCATCATAGGCAATCAGATATTCACAGGTAATAAATGCAGCATCGTTAGACGGCTGCAGTTCTGAGGTATAAGGAGACTTCACCACGTTCAGAAAGTTCTGAAGTTCTTTATCCCAACAGAAAAGATTTCTGATCCCTTCTATTTTGATAATTTGATTTAAAGTTTGTAGAGCTTCCGCTTCATCTGCACAATAATTAAAAAATCCCCCCGAATGCGTAAATAATTGCGCAAACTTATAGTCAAGATCCGCATTTTTCAGCGAATCTCCAAGCTTCTCCAGACTCTGTTTTTCCTCTTCCTCAGGCTGGTTGGTAAGTTTGCTTACAATCCTCTTGAATAAATTCAACTTAATCTATTTTTAGTCAACTTTATACAAAAATAGAAAATAAATTACAATAGTGTCCAAAATATCTCCTTAAATATGAAAAAACCTGACAATTTTTGAGGTTGTCAGGTTTTATTATTTCTATTTTTTTAGAGTCTTAAAGCTGTGTTGGGCTTTCCGGAGCCTGTATTTCGCTTTCTTCTTCTTTTTCTTTGATCTGAGGTGTTTCCAATACTACCGGATGATCTTTTTCAGGAATGGTATTGGTAACGGGCTTCTCTGTCAATTCAGGATCCCATGCTCTCTTTCCGAAAATCTCTTCAAGGTCTTCACGGAAGATCACTTCTTTTTCCAGAAGCTTGTTAGCAAGAGCATCTAGCTTATCCTTATTTTCTGTCAGAATTCTGATAGCTCTTTCATATTGATCTTCGATGATCGATTTGATCTCTGCATCAATCTTCGTAGCTGTTTCTTCAGAATAAGGTTTTCCAAAGTTATATTCAGACTGGCCTGAGCTGTCATAATAAGAAATATTTCCTATATTTTCGCTTAGTCCGTAGATCGTTACCATTGCCTGAGCACGTTTTGTTACTTTTTCCAGGTCAGATAAAGCTCCGGTTGAAATATTGTTGAAAATTACCTGCTCAGCGGCTCTACCTCCTAAAGTAGCACACATTTCATCAAGCATTTGCTGTGTGGTTGTCAACTGTCTTTCTTCCGGCAAGTACCATGCTGCTCCTAGAGACTGTCCTCTCGGAACAATAGTTACTTTTAGAAGTGGTGCGGCATGTTCTACCAACCAACTCACCGTTGCATGTCCTGCTTCGTGGAATGCCACTCTTCTTTTTTCAGACGGCTTAATAGCCATATTTTTCTTCTCAAGACCACCGATAATTCTGTCTACAGCATCAAGGAAGTCTTGTTTTGTTACTGAAGTATGGCTGTTTCTTGCTGCAATTAATGCTGCTTCATTACAAACATTCGCAATATCTGCACCACTAAATCCGGGTGTTTGCTTTGCCAAGAAATCTCTGTCTACATTATCATCAAGTTTGATCTTCTTCAAATGAACATCAAAAATTTGTCTTCTTTCGTGTAATTCAGGAAGGTCTACATAGATTGAACGGTCAAAACGTCCCGCTCTCATCAAAGCCTTATCAAGAATATCTGCTCTGTTGGTAGCAGCCATTACAATTACATTCACATCTGTTCCGAAACCATCCATTTCGGTAAGAAGCTGGTTCAATGTATTTTCTCTTTCATCGTTTCCGCCGGAGAAATTATTTTTTCCCCTTGCACGTCCGATAGCATCAATTTCATCGATAAAGATAATAGCCGGAGATTTCGCTTTTGCCTGAGCAAAAAGGTCTCTTACCCTGGAAGCTCCTACCCCGACGAACATTTCTACGAAATCAGAACCTGAAAGCGAGAAAAACGGAACTTTAGCTTCTCCTGCAACAGCTTTAGCCAATAAGGTTTTACCTGTTCCCGGAGGACCTACCAAAAGAACTCCTTTAGGAATTTTACCTCCCAGTTTTGTATATTTCTCAGAGTTTTTCAAGAAATCTACTACTTCCTGAACCTCTTCTTTAGCGCCTTCCAGTCCTGCAACATCTTTGAATGTTACCTGAATTCTTTCTTTTTCGTCAAAAAGCTTCGCTTTAGATTTTCCAATAGAGAAGATTTGTCCTCCAGGACCTCCTCCACCGCCCATCTTTCTGAAAAGAAGGAAGTAGAATAATCCTAAGATCGCAATCCAGATCAATGCAGACACCAAAATATCTGTGAACGGACTTTTACCTGTTCCGTAGTCTTTAGCCGTCTTAATGGCAGGATTTGCCGCCTTAATCTGATCAAATTTCTGAAGGAAAAGCTGAAGGTCTCCATATTTTACAGAATAATCTGCTTTAGGAGCCATTTCGAATGCAGAAAGAGGATTGTTTTCTTTAGCAGATTTGGCAACAGTTGCCGATTTTGCTTCTTTTGTAAGGAAAACATCAGCTTTCTCTATGTCTTTGTATATAATTATATTCTGGACTTTCCCCGCCTGCATTTCTCTAAAGAAACCATCTTCATCAATAGATTTTGCACTATCACCTCCAAGGAAATTGGAGCCAAAAAATAGCAAAAGAGCTATGATTGCAATAGGAAAGAACCAGTTGAATCCTTTATTATTCATTGATACTTTTTAAAATTTTATTATTCATTTTCAATTTTGGTGATGACAGCGTCACCCCAAAGCTCTTCTATATCATAGTACTCACGTACCTGTTTTTGAAATATGTGAACCACTACCGTAACGTAGTCTACCAATACCCACATTGAATTTTCCGTACCTTCTACATGCCAAGGTCTGTCTTTAAGATCGTTTCTTACTTTCTTTTCTACACTTCCTGCCAATGCAGACACTTGTGTATTTGAGTTTCCACTACATATAACGAAAGTTTCTGCTACGGAATTTTCTATATTGGTAAGGTCGAAGATCATGATATCTTCTCCTTTTACATCCTGGATAGCTTCAACGATTTTATCTATTAATGCTTGTTTTTCTGCTGTTTTATTCATTAAAAAAATACTATAATCTGCAAATTTATTGTTTTTTCTTTACTTTAACCTTACTTTTACCCCCTTAATGTCTTAAAGTTTTCTTAAATGAGCCAACTATTCTACCTGAAAGAATGTTCTTCTACTAATGACGAAATATCAAAGTTTTTACTTTACGAAAATTCAGATTTTATAGGGCTGCATACTTTTAATCAAACCAAAGGCCGCGGGCAGTATGGAAATGTATGGACTCAGACTGCCGGAAAAAACCTGGCTTATACGCTGGCAGTGAATACTCAAAACATCCTGTGCTCCGACTTTATATTCAATTATTATACCGCAATGATTGTCCGGGATTTCCTTGCCAATTTGGCTGATTCTGATGTAAAAATTAAATGGCCGAATGATATCATCCTTAAAGGTAAAAAAATCGTTGGAATTTTAATTGAAAAGAAAAAAATTAATCAAAATAATTATTTCATTATCGGAACAGGGATCAATATCCTTCAGGAAAAATTTGATGAAATATCCAACGCAGGTTCTCTTCTGACACAGACAGGCAAAACATTTGATCTTGAAGACCTTGTCTTAAACTACCATGAATTCATGTGTGAAAAGCTTAAAAATATTCCTTCTGACCAGGAAATCATTGACGGGTTCAACAACAACCTTTTCAGAAAAGACGAAATATCAGTCTTCGAAATTGAAAAAGAGCGACAAAATGGCATCATACGAAACGCTGATGATAAAGGCGAACTCTGGATTGAACTGGAAGACGGAATGCACTCCTTTTATCACAAAGAAGTAAAACTACTTTATTGATTCGCTCTTTTGATGTAAAGATAAAGGGTAAGGGGTAAAAACACCAGATTGGGCAGCCACATTGCCAGTGCGGGAGATAAGCTTTTATTTTCTGAAACCACCTTTAAAGCCTCAAATGAGAATACAAAAAGGAATGCCAGCGAAATACCAATCGCCAGGTTAACTCCCAATCCTCCCCTTTTCTTTTGGGAAGATAGAGAAAGTGCCAGAAACGTAAGAATAATAATCGAAACAGGCATTGATGTTCTTTGATGAAGCTCGTTCAGATAAGAGTTCAGGTTACTGTTTCCTCGCGCCTTTTCTCTTTCAATAAATTTTAAAAGCTCCGGAGTGGTTTTATTCTGTCCTAAAAGTTCATTAGGAAAAAGTTCTTCGGGAGAATGTCCATAATTCTTTCTTAATTCTACTCCATTGTTAAGCTTTTCTGAATTATCTTTATTAATGGTCTTTTCCAGATAGTTATTGAGAACGAACTGTTTCTTAGCCTTATCCCAATACACATCACTGGCTTTCAGTTCATACACCATTCTTCTGTCTTTATCAAATTTCTGATAGACAAAACTAGAGCCTCTTTTTTCTCGTTTATTCCAGGAATCTACAAAGATATATTCTGTTTTGCTGAGCTGTGAGGAGGCCGGAGCTGTTCCCAGGATCTTTTCTTTATTGGCAGCATTATAGGTATAAGCTTCCAATTCATTTTTCTTGATATTGGCCCACGGAAGTACCATATGATACACCAGAAGGGAAATCATAGCAATTAAAATGGAAGTATAAAGATATGGTTTTGAAAACCTGTGAAAACTTGCTCCACTACTAATGATGGCAACAATTTCCGTATTATTTGCCATTCTCGAAGTAAAATAAATTACCGAAATGAAGACGAGAATGGAAAGGAAGGTCACCACAAGATTGATGATCCAGAAAGGATAAAAATGGAGAAGAAAATACATCAGATCCAGTTTCGGATCAATTGCTTTTGCATTTTCTATTCTCGGAATCTTCTGCTGAACATCAATAACAAGCACCACTATAGACAATAGTACCAACATGAAACTAAAAGTTCCAAGGTATTTTTTAATGATATATCTGTCTACAATTTTAAACATAATCTCTTACAGTCTTTGTCTAAGAACCGGTACTACAGAGTTTTTCCACTCATAAAAATCTCCTGCGATGATATGTTCTCTGGCTACTTTTACCAGATCCAGATAGAATGCAAGATTATGGATTGAGGCGATCTGTTTTGCCAGATATTCCTTAGATACAAACAGGTGGCGAAGATACGCTTTTGAATATTCCTTATCCACAAAACTGGTTCCGAACTCATCTAATGGCGAGAAATCACGTTTCCATTTTTCATTTTTAAGGTTCATTACACCCTGCCATGTAAAAAGCATTGCATTTCTTGCATTTCTGGTAGGCATCACGCAATCCATCATATCAATACCCAAACCGATAGATTCAAGGATATTCCAAGGAGTTCCTACCCCCATTAGATATCTTGGTTTTTCTTTCGGAAGAATATCCGTCACTTCATCTGTAATTCTGTACATTTCTTCTTCAGGCTCTCCTACAGAAAGTCCTCCGATAGCATTTCCTTCTGCTCCTGCTTCAGAGATAACTTCTGCTGAAATTTTTCTCAGATCTGAATAGGTTGATCCCTGTACAATCGGGAAAAGCCTTTGTTTATGTCCGTATAATTCAGGATTATTGTTGGTCCATTCAATACATCTTTTTAACCAACGGTGAGTTAGTTCCATTGATGATTTTGCCTGGTTGTATTCACAAGGATAAGGGGTACATTCATCGAACGCCATAAAAATATCAGCTCCGATCTGTCTTTGAATCTCCATGGATCTTTCCGGAGAAAACATGTGATAACTTCCATCAATGTGAGATTTAAATCTGGCACCTTCTTCCGTCATCTTTCTGTTACTTGCCAATGAAAAGACCTGAAAACCTCCTGAATCGGTAAGAATCGGCAGATCCCAATTCATGAATTTATGTAAGCCACCTGCATCCTGCATCGTTTCCATACCGGGACGAAGATAAAGGTGATAGGTATTCCCTAAAATAATCTGAGCTTTAATGTCTTCTTTTAATTCTCTCTGATGAACCGTTTTCACACTTGCAACTGTTCCCACAGGCATAAATATGGGGGTCTGAATCTTCCCGTGGTCTGTGGTAATTTCTCCCGCTCTGGCTTTTCCTTCAGAGGTTTTTTCTATATTAAAAAATTTCATCTGTATACTTTATAATCCACCGTTTTATAAGTGATTTTCTTCAGAATAAAGTGGTTTATTTACCTTACTAAAGGCAATGTCACTCCATTCTGTTTCTTTTTGTCTTTTATATATTTATCCGCTTTCGGATCTCTTTTCAGCAATATTTCCTGTGCATCATTGGTAATCCCCTCCATTTCTTCTTTAATCACATAATATTTGAAGCTTTCAACAAAATCAGCAGGCTTTACATGGTGAGCTTTCAATATAAATCTTGTACCGGCTTCCATATTTTTATCCTGATACATATAAATCGCCTGATCATTGATCGTAAGGTCTGCAATAACTTCAGCCATTACATCCTTATCGATTAAATTCTTTGGTTTATCGATATAATCACCGCATGAAAACAGTCCCAGCAAAACGAAAATAAGGATCAGCTTTTTCATCAGTTTATTTTTTATATTTTTTAATCACCTGTTGAAGCGTTTTCATCAGATTCACATTCAGTTTTACAATCTGTTGATGATTGATTTCCATTTTAAATTTAAAACCCCAAATACGGCTTCATGAATAATTCCGCCATTCATTTTACTTTCTCCTAAAATTCTGTTGGTAAATATAATAGGAACCTCTACAATTTTAAATTCTTTTTTATATGCTCTGAATTTCATTTCTATCTGAAACCCATATCCTTTCAGTCTTACGTTATCCAGTCCTATTTCTTCCAATACTTTTCTTGAAAAGCATACAAATCCAGCTGTGGTATCGTGAATAGGAAGTCCTAAAACAAACCTTACATATTTTGAGGCAAAATAAGAAAGCAATACTCGTCCCATGGGCCAGTTAACCACATTTACTCCTTTTGAATACCTTGAACCTATAGCCATATCTGCATTCAGACAGGCTTCATAAAGTTTTGGAAGATCATTCGGGTTGTGTGAAAAATCTGCATCCATTTCAAATATGTAGTCATATTGATTTTCGATGGCCCATTTAAATCCATGAATATAAGCTTTTCCTAAGCCATCTTTTATATGTCTTACAGACAGGTGCAGATAATGAGGATATCTCTTCTGCAGTTCTTTTACCAGTTCGGCAGTTCCGTCAGGAGAAGAATCATCCACCACTAAAATATGAAAGTCGTCTTCCAATGCAAAAACAGCGGAAATAATATTTTCAATATTTTCCATTTCGTTATAGGTTGGGATGATGACGAGTTTTTTCATTTCAGTTTGCAAAGATAGTTTATTTAACCTTTTTATTTTATACAAAATAATCTATAATTTTGCAAAAATATTTCTCACAGATCAAATGCATAAAGCAGAAACTTTTATACAATGATTCTGAACGATGCCTGCAATTACTGTGAGTAGATATTCTAACAGCAAATTCATAGATGAGGCGATAAGAAAATCTGTGCCAATTTGTGTTATTTGAAGTTAAATTAAAAATAAAAAAACTTAAATTTTGCCATCGTCACAACACTTCATCAATCATGTAAGAATACCTGAGAACAATGACTGGGTAATCTTTATACTCGTAGGCTGTATATTTTTATATGTTTTTATGATGAACGTCATAGAAAGAGATGCCAGCCTTAAAGATTTTCTGCTTCAGAAATATTTTGATGCAAGCAACAACCTTCCGAGCTGGATTATTACCTCCTGCGTAACAACGCTTACTCTGTCTGTTTTAATTTCACAGTATATTCCTATTGTTCCGAAATACATTGCAGACTTACAGCTTCTAGGGTATCAGCTTAATAAATTCGGATATACTTTACTGGCAGTATTATTTTTTTACCTGATAAAATCCACTTTAGGCTTTTTATTTTATCAAAGTATAGGAGATGGAAAAAAATGGACTATTTTTTATTTTACCTCCACCAAATTTTATTTCATCTTATCTTTTTTATTGATAATTCTTTGTGTAACCCATTACTACTTCCCCATAGACAGAAATAAAATGTTTTTATATTATTTCTGCTTCTTTTCTTTTGTGTTCATTTTCAAAGTTTTTTTCTATTTATTTCACAAGAACAAGATTCTTCCGGAGAAATGGTATTATAAATTTTTGTATATTTGCACCCTCCAAATCGCACCATTATTATTGCTTTGGAAGTTGTTATTTTTTTAATAAATGTCAATGATGAGAATAAAGTCTATATTGGTTTCTCAACCAGCGCCTAGTGAATCTTCTCCATATTTGGATATTGCGAAGAAGGAAAAAATAAAGATTGATTTCCGTCCATTTATCCACGTCGAAGGAGTTGACAATAAAGAGCTCAGAACACAGAAAATAGATCTGACGCAGTATACCGGTATTATTTTTACCAGTAAGAATGCGATTGACCATTACTTCAGACTTGCTGAAGAGCTGCGTTTTGCCGTTCCGGATACAATGAGATACATCTGCCAGTCGGAAGCAATTGCCAACTATCTTCAAAAACACATTGTTTATAGAAAAAGAAAGATCAGCTTCGGAGAAAAAAACTTCTCAGACCTGCTTCCTCTTTTCAAAAAATTCCCAAGTGAAAAATACCTGTTGCCTTCTTCAGATGTTTTGAGCCCGGATATTGTAAAAACTTTAGATGCTGCAAATATAGAATGGACAAGAGCAATCATGTACCGTACTGTATGCAGTGATCTTACTGATATCAACATTAAGGATTACGATATGCTGATATTCTTCAGCCCGCAAGGTATCAAATCCCTGCAGCAGAACTTCCCTGATTTCAAGCAGGAAGAAACAAAGATCGGTGTTTTCGGAAACACTACTCTGGCAGCAGCTGAAGAAGCAGGATTAAACGTAGATCTGATGGCTCCTACGAAGGAAACTCCTTCTATGACAATGGCTTTGGAAAAGTATATTAAAGCACTTCACAAATAGTCTTTAACTATAAAAATACATCAACCATCTTTTCGGTAAAGGAAAGATGGTTTTTTTTTACCTAAATTTGAACAAGAATTAACATTGGATGAAATGTCGGCTCGAAACATCAAACAGAAGCAAAGACTTACATCCATTCAATATAAAATTAAAATATCCGGATGAAAGCTCCACAGGCAAAAAAAATAGAAAAAATATTAGAATCCCACGGCGATAAAAGAACCGACAATTATTTCTGGCTAAACGAAAGAGAAAACCCGGAAGTTCTTCAATACATTGAAGAAGAAAATGCTTATGAAGAATTCGTTATGAAAGATACGGAAGTTCTTCAGGAGGAGCTTTTTGAAGAAATGAAAGCCCGTTATAAGAAAGATGACGAGTCTCTGCCCTATTTCTTCAATGAATACTGGTATATTGTGCGCTATGAGGAAGGTAAAGAATATCCTATTTTCTGCAGAAAGCATGAAAGTCTTGATAACCAGGAGGAAATTGTACTTGATGTTAATATTTTAGCAGAAGGCGAAAATTTCTTTGAGGTAGGAAGTGTAGCGGTAAGCCCTGGTAATGAACTGGCATCTTTTTCTTCAGATAATATAGGAAGAAGAATCTATACTTTAAATTTTAAGAATTTAAAAACAGGGGAAATTCTACCGGATATCATTCCAAATACAACAGGAAAGGCTGTATGGGCAAATGATAATCAACATGTTTTTTATATCAGAAAAGATAAAAGCCTTCGTGCATTCCAGGTATACAGACACCAGCTCGGAACAGATTCTTCTGAAGATGTTCTGATCTTCCATGAAGAGGATGATACTTTTGACGTTAATGTATTTAAAACAAAATCGTTACAGTATATTTTCATCGCAAGTTCAAGTACCATTTCTGATGAACACAGATTCATTCCTTCTGATAATGTATTTGCAGACTGGACTGTGATTCAGCCAAGAATAGATGATCTGGAATATTCCGTAGAACATTATGAGGATGAATTTTACATTATTACCAACGCTGATGATGCTATCAACTTCAAAATTGTAAAAGCAAAAATCAACAATTGCGGCATGGAAAACTGGATTGATGTGATTCCGCATCGTGCAGAAGTTTTATTGGAAGGCTTTGAGATATTCAAAGATTATCTGGTTCTTGAGGAGAGAGAAAAAGGATTACTCCAAATTAAAATTATTGACGAGAAAACACAGGAATCTTATTATTTGCCATTCTCAGATCCAACATATACTACTTATATCGGAATTAACCTGGAGTTTAACACAGAAATCCTTCGTTATGGATATACTTCCCTTACGCAGCCAAGCTCCACGTACGAATATAACATGAAGGAAAAGACCACCAAACTTCTTAAACAACAGGAAGTTCTGGGCGGGAGATTCTTCCCTGAAAATTATATTTCAGAAAGAATCTGGGCAGATTCGCGAGACGGAAAGACTAAAGTTCCAATTTCACTGGTATATCATAAAGACACTAAAAAATCAGCAGATACTCCCCTTCTTCTATATGGATATGGAAGTTACGGACATACGGTTGATGCCAGCTTCTCTAACGTAAGATTATCTATCCTTGACAGAGGCTTTATTTATGCCATTGCCCACATCCGAGGCGGAGAATATCTGGGAAGAGAATGGTATGAGGACGGAAAAATGCTTTTCAAGAAAAATACGTTCTTCGACTTTATTGATGCCGGAAAGTATTTAATTAAAGAAAACTACACTTCATCAAAACATCTTTATGCGATGGGCGGAAGTGCCGGTGGCCTTTTAGTGGGTGCCGTGGTAAACTATGAACCGCAGTTATTCAACGGAATTGTAGCACAGGTTCCTTTCGTGGATGTGGTTACAACAATGCTGGATGATACCATTCCTCTAACCACGGGAGAATATGACGAATGGGGGAATCCGAATGATGAGGAATATTATCATTATATGAAGGACTACTCTCCTTATGACAATGTTGAAGCTAAAGATTATCCTCACATGCTGATCACCACAGGATTCCATGATTCTCAGGTACAATATTGGGAACCTGCAAAATGGACAGCAAAACTGAGAGAGCTAAAAACTGATGATAATATCTTAGTCTTCAAAACAGACATGAGCTCCGGACACGGAGGTGCCAGCGGAAGATTTGAATCCCTGAAAGAAGATGCGTTAGAATATGCATTTCTATTGAAAATCGATAAAAATTAATTAGTATATGAATTCCATTACAGAATCATTTAAAACAATTATTTTACAACAAAACGGGTTAGGCTATCATATGCCTAAAATCTTAAATCCTCCGGCAACGGAAGAAGAGATCAGCCAAGCCGAAAAGGTTTTAAACATAAAGTTTAATCATGATTTAAGAGAATTATATTCTCTGGCCAATGGAATTCATAATGATTATCAAACACCAAGCGGGCTAACAGGAATAATCCCCATACATAATTTTTTAAGCCTTGCAGATGCTGTTGATTATTACAACAACAATATTGAATTTAGGGAATCTTTTTTCAATTCTGACAAAGACTTTACACCTGATATTCAATTGTTTCCCTTTCTGGAAGATGGTGCAGGAAATTGTTTTTGGGTTGACCTGAATCCGAATACTAACAATGAAAACAAGATATTTTGGACCAATACATTCGGTAAAGATCCAGACTATTTATATGATTCTTTAAAAAATTTATTTCATACAATAGCAGAAAGTTACGAGAAAAATTTATTTTTTATAGATAAGGATGGCTTTCTTGGCCTCGATTACTCAAAATTTGATAAAATTTCTGCTGATAACAACAACTTTTTAGATTATTGGAAAGATAGCTAAACTAAAAATTAAACAATGAACGAATCTGAATATTGGAAAAAGATAGAACAATTCTTCGAAGATCATTTCCAAACGGAGAAAAATCCGCCCATTGAAACTCTTTTATTTTTAATTGGGTTACAGGAGCTGGGAAGCGGCCAGCAGAAATACACAAAAGAGGATAAAGTCAACCTGATTCATATTGCAGTCTGCAGACTGCTTGAACCTTTCGGATATTATAAATTCTCCCACTATGAAGACGGATGGCCACAGTTTGAGAAACTGGAAGATCTCCCGGAATTAAGGCCTAATGAGCAGACCCTGCTTATGAAAAAGGCAATTATTCAGTACTTTCAGGAAGAAGAACTTTTATAAAAGTCCGAAACTGGTAGACAGAAGCCGAAAGCTAGCAGCTCTCAATAAATAAAAAGAGTATTTTTCTATGGAAAAATACTCTTTTTATTTATTACGCTATTTTTATGGCTATAAACTTATCCCACCAGTTCTTCGAGTTGATTAAGTCCCATTGTAAAACCTCCTTCGAAACCCATCTCCATCATTTTATTCATAATTTCCTGCGACTGGTAATGAATATTGATAGTAACTTTTGTTCCTTCCTCTACTCCTGTAAATCCGAACAGCCATTTTGATTGCGGGGCATCTTCACCTACATTTCCGTTTTCGTCGCAGAATGCACTCATCCAATCAAAACTTCTATGCTCCATAATTTCTCCATACTTCGCGCGGGAGTACCCTGCTTTCTCTCCATTAGGACCTATCATCGTATACAACCAGATTCCTTCTTGTTTAAAATCCTGTTTTAGGGTTTCACATCTCCATGGTTTTGGTCCCCACCACTGATCTAATAATCCGGATTGGGTGAAATAGTTCCATACTGTTGAAACGTCAGCATCAAAAATTTTCATCACATAGGCTGAATTCGCGTCAAAATCTTTGTTGAAAATGATATTAGATTCCATAAATAATTATTTTTAATAAAGTTACCGTTTTTATTTATTGACAGGACTTTTCATATGACAAGTAAATGATAATTCATAAATAATTGTTAAAAAACACTGTTTTAAGAAAAAAAAAACAATTTTTTGGCTCGTTTTTTGTTTAGGTAGTCTTAAAACAATTAATTTTAACATTCATTTTTCCAAAACATATATAATTAAATAATGAATAATAAATTCATCCCAATAATTTCGGTGTTTATGACAATCTCACTGATTGTCTTTGTTACGCTCCAATTTTATTGGCTGAAAAGGTATTACGTTGCCTTGGAACAAGATTTCTCAAATAAAGTTTACTCTGTTTTGGAAAACACCACAAAAAGTATTGAAGAAATTGAAGTTGACAAATATCTGAATCAGGATTATAAAGATTTCAGAAAGAATATTCTTGCCAACAGCAAACAGCCGTCTCTTACTACCATCCAGCAAGTGGAAGACTCCGGAACACAGAGACAGATCATTTATTCTAAAAATATTATTGAAAAAACCCAGCTTCCGATTTCTCAAAAAGGAGACTCCATAAAATTAACCACTTTGTATACAGATGAGGCTGCATACAAAATAAAGAGAGACACCACCAACCGGGAACTTCTCACCACAGATATCAACCAGGATATTGAAACGGGAGATTATTCCATGAAAGAGTTTGTAAAGGTTAATGGAAGCAATCTTCCTATTACTAAAAGAGTAGACCCCAAAACACTTGATTCCGTTATTGCTAAAGAATTAAGGATAAAGGGAATTACCGCTAAGTTTGGCTATGGAGTTATTGACAGAAACAATAAGCTCACCAGCATCGTTAATAAAGCTTTTAAAGAGAAAAAAGATGATAACACTTACAGCTATCCTCTTTTTACTGACAAAAAGAACACATTATATACACTGGCTCTGGTTTTCCCAAAGAAAGAGTATTTCGTGGCGATGGATAACTGGCCGATGCTTTTAGGAACTTTCCTTTCTCTACTGACTATTTTGGGAATTTACATCATTTCCATTAATTATATGATGAGGCAGAAAAAACTTGCTGAAGTGAAAACAGACTTCATCAACAATATGTCCCATGAATTCAAAACGCCACTGGCAACCATCTCTGTAGCCACAGATTCTTTGGCTAATGATAAAATTGCTACTAATCCGGATAAGGTAAAGTATTATTCGGAGTTGATCAAGCAGGAGAATCTAAGAATGAAAAAGCAGGTGGAAAATGTATTGAATATGTCTAAGCTTGAAAGAAATGAGGTAGAACTCTTCTTAAAGGAAGCCAATGTAAGAGAGCTGATCCAAAAGACTACAGAATCTTTCAATCTGATTGTAGCCCAGAGAAACGGTACGCTTACCCAGAAATTTAATGCTACACAATATAATTTTAAAATAGACGAATTCCATATCTCGAATATGCTGGTCAATTTACTGGACAATGCTAATAAATATTCTCCTGAAGCACCGGAAATTCATATTGAAACAAGAAATGAAGGACATTGGTATGTTATTGAGATCTCCGACAAAGGAATGGGTATGGAAACTCAGAATAAGACCAAAATTTTCGAGAAATTCTTCAGGGAAGAAACTGGAAATATTCACAATGTAAAAGGACAGGGATTAGGCCTTTCCTATGTTAAAAAGATTGTAGAACTGCACAAAGGACAAATCATCGTAGACTCTCATAAAGGAAAAGGAAGCACGTTTACGATAAAACTGCCGATGAGCTAGAAAATAAATGATGTATGGTAATTGATCTATGTTGAAAAAATTATTCTCAACCCACCACCATTGATCAGCTATCAATTATAGAACTAAAAACCAAATAACAAATATAGAAGATAGAGTGAAGAAGTTCATTCTTAATGTTAATTATTAATTAGTAAAGTTATGAGCAACAGAATATTATTAGTAGAGGACGATCAGAGTTTCGGAGCGGTGCTTAAAGATTATTTGACAATCAATAATTTTGAAGTAACTCTTGCCACAGATGGAGAGCAGGGATTGAAAGAATTTACGGAAAATGAATTCGATATCTGCATATTTGACGTAATGATGCCTAAAAAAGATGGATTTTCATTAGCTGAAGATGTAAAAAAGATTGATAAAAATACCCCAATCATTTTCCTTACAGCAAGAAACATGAGAGAAGACATCCTGAAAGGATACCAGCTGGGAGCAGATGATTATATCACAAAACCATTTGATACCGAACTTCTTTTATACAAAATTAAAGCGATTCTTCAAAGAAGCTCTACGCTGGAAAATGAAGAGCAGGAACAGTTCAAAATCAGTAATATCTTCTTTGACTCTATGCTGAGACAGCTTAAAGTGGGCGACAAAGAATACAAACTCTCTCCTAAAGAAAATGAATTGCTGAAACTTCTTTGCATTCATAGAAATGATTTTATGCCAAGAGATCTTGCTTTAAGAAAAATCTGGAAAAAAGAAAATTATTTTACTGCAAGAAGTATGGACGTGTATATCGCCAAGCTTCGTAAATTGTTAAAAGATGACGAAGGATTGGAGATCATCAACGTTCACGGAGAAGGATTTAGACTTTTAGTAAAAAATTAATTCAAAAACCGAATTATAAATGTAAGATTAGCAAAACAATTCAAAATGTTTTGCTAATTTTGTTTCATACCCATGAACATGAAGAATACATTTATAGGTTTGATTACCGTATCACTATTAGCAGCATCCTGCAAAAAGGATGAAAAAGCCACTTATCTGAAAGATGAAGCAGGATCTGCGCAGCCTAATGTGGCTCTTACCAGCACTACTTCTAAAACCAAACTAATGGATCAGGCAGGAGTTCAATCCAATCCCAGCCCCGCTCCTATGGCTACGGCCCCAGGGATGAATCCTCCACACGGGCAGCCGGGACATCGATGCGATATTCCCGTAGGACAGCCTCTGAATAGTAAACCCGCCGCTGCTGCTGCACAAAATGTAAATACAGCTGGAAATAACGTGGTTCAGATTGATCCTAATGCTGTGTCTCCAGGAAAAATTGTACTTGACAATAACGGAAAACAGGTAAAAACAGCACCGGGAATGAATCCTCCCCATGGGCAGCCGGGACACCGATGTGATATTCCTGTAGGACAGCCTTTAAGCAGTAAACCTGCTCCTGCACCACAACCCGCTCAGAATACAGTACAGGTTACTCCAACTCCGGCTCCGGCATCACAGAGTCTTGCAATGGGAGAAAAACCGAAAGTAAATCCTGCACATGGTGAGCCTTGGCACAGCTGCGCGGTAAAAGTTGGTGATCCTTTGCCATAAATTTCTTATTTTTGCAGATATGAAGCTGTTTCATCTACTTGCTATAGTATTTTGTCTGGGAGTCTTTCTGATTCCCAAGGATAATTTCTATGCGCAATCTATGCAGGAAACATGCTGTAATAAAGCAGAATCTCAAAAAAGTGACTGTTGTAAAAATCATTCTTCAAAAAAAGAGGGCAAGGAAGATTCAAAATCATCCTGCAATGATGACTGTTGTTCATCTTGCATTGCTTGTTACACTTTCATTGAAACTCCGTTTTCTAAAAACTTAAAACTGGAATTATCTTATTACAAAGCGAATAAGAATCCTCAGTTTCAATATTCAGATCCTCATCTCTCAGACCGTTTAAAGGAAATCTGGCAACCGCCTAAAATAGGTTAATTAAAACATCATGAGTTCATTACGGTATGTAATGAACCGTTATTTAATTAATCTAAACTTTTAAACGAAATGAAATTATATATTTCCAGGTTAATACTTGGTGCATTATTCTTATTTACACAATTTATATCTGCTCAAAATCTTTCAAAAAATCAGTTCAAAGTAAAAGGGAACTGCGAAATGTGCAAAACCAGAATTGAAAGTGCGGCTAAAAAAGCAGGAGCAAAAACTGCGGTTTACTCTATTGATTTACAAACCCTCACCATAGAAACGGACAAAGTCTCTTCGGATGACATTCTGAAAAAGGTTGCGGAAGCAGGACATGATAATGAGAAATTCAAAGCTTCTGACAACACTTATGAAGGGCTTCCGGGATGTTGTCATTACGACAGAGATTTACAGCCTTCACAGGCAGAAACTCCCCATGAGCATCATACAGAAGCTAAAGTTTCCCATAAAAAAGAGAATGAGTTCTATGTAAGAGGAAACTGTTCTTCATGTAAAGCCAGAATTGAAAAAGCATCTAAAGAAGCCGGTGCTGATACTGCAGAATGGGATGTAGAAAAACAGACTGTTATTTTAAACTTTGATCCTTCAAAAACTTCATCAGATAAAATTTTAAAAGCCATTGCTAATGCGGGACATGACAATGAAAAATACAAAGCTGATGATTCCGTTTACAATACCCTTCCGGGATGTTGTCTGTATGACAGGAACTTTAATTTCGGGGAACCTAATCCAACCGCTCATGGTGAAGAAGGAGCAAAAATTGAAGATCATAAAGAACACCAGACATCATCTTCTGATGAATCCAGCAGTAAACAGGAAAAAAATATTGAAGGTGTAGTGGTAACAGGTTCAAAGGCAGCTACAGCTTTAAGTAAAAAAGAAGCCGGGCTTGTTTTCAATATTGACAAAAAAGAATTATTAAAAGCAGCTTGTTGTAACTTGTCTGAAAGCTTTGAAACCAATGCAACCGTTGACGTTTCGTTCAGCAATGCCGTTACCGGAACAAAGCAATTAAAAATGCTTGGTCTTGATCAGAAATATACAAGTTTGACCAAGGAACAGCTTCCTGAAATCAGAGGCCTGGCATCTGCATACGGTTTGAATTTTATTCCCGGAAGATGGATTGAAAGCATCCAGTTGACAAAAGGAGGAAGCACCGTAACGAATGGGTATGAAAGCATTACAGGACAGATTAACACTGAGCTTTTGAAAAATGCAAAGAATCCGGAAACATCACTGAATCTTTTTTCAGATTTTAATGGAAGAGCTGAAATCAATATTACAAATGTTTCCCCCATCAATGATAAATGGTCCCAGACTTTCCTTCTTCATGGAAACGGAACTTTCGGGAACACGGATATGAATGACGACGGTTTTCTTGACAGGCCAAAAGGAACTCAGATCAATGCGGCTTATCTTCTTAATTATAATGATCTGGAAAAATCAGGGTTCGGATCTCACTTCGGTATCAATTTTATCCGAGATGAGAGAACGGCAGGACAGATTGGTTTTGATAAAAAACTGCCTCAGGATAAGCAATCTGCCTATGGCGTGGGGATTGATATTTCAAGATTTCAGGTGTGGAACAAGACTGGTTATGTTTTTAAAGGAAAACCTTACCAGAGCATCGGCTGGATGAATCAGTATGTATATCATCAGCAGGACAGCTTTTTCGGGTTAAGAAATTATGCAGGACAGCAGCATACCTATTATTCCAACTTAATTTTTGAGAGTATCATCGGAAATACCAATCATAAATATAAAGCTGGAGCAAGCTTTTTATATGACGGCTACAAAGAAACCTATCTTACCAATGATCTTAGAAGGAATGAAATTGTACCGGGTATTTTTGCTGAATATACTTTAACAGGTTTAAAGTATACTTTAGTAGCAGGTACCAGAGTAGATTTTCACAATCTGGCAGGGACTCAGTTTACACCAAGATTGAATTTCAAATATGACTTCACTCCGCAAACGATTCTAAGACTTTCTGCAGGAAGAGGTTTCAGAACCGCCAATGTATTCGCTGAAAGCCAACAGTATTTTGCTTCTAACAGGGCAATTAATATTCTGCCCAACGGAGGAAATATTTATGGATTAAAACCGGAAATCGCCTGGAATTATGGGGCGAGTTTGCAACAGGAGTTTAAACTTTTCGGAAGAAAATCAAGCATTATTGCAGACTTCTTCAGAACAGATTTTCAGGATCAGGTATTGGTTGATCTGGACAAATCTCCGCAACAGCTAACCTTCTATAACCTGGATGGAAAATCTTTTGCCAACTCTTTCCAGACACAATGGGATTTTATGCCTTTCAAAAACTTTGAGGTAAGAATGGCTTATAAATATTATGACGTACAGGCTGATTATATCGGAGGAAGAAGAGAAGTTCCTTTTATGGCCAAGCACAGAGGTTTCGTGAACTTAGCGTATTCAACCAATAAGAATGACAATGGAGGGTTCTGGAGTTTTGATACCACTTTAAACTGGGTTGGAAAACAAAGACTTCCCGACACATCAAGTAATCCTGCGGAATTTCAATTACCAGCCTATTCTAATTCTTATGCGGTATTGAATGCACAGGTTTCAAGAAATTTCAACAAAAAGATCAGAGCTTATGCAGGCGGAGAAAACCTTACTTCTTATTATCAAAAAAATGCGATCGTTGATTTCAGAAATCCTTTCGGGAATTATTTTGATGGCGGAATGGTGTATGCCCCGATTATGAAAGCTAATTTCTATGTGGGACTGGATGTAACGTTTTAAAGATGGATGCTGGAAAAATGAAGCCGGGAGTACTACCAGTCAACTGAAATCCTTAATTCGGTTAAACCACTAATAAAGAAAATATGAATACATAAACCTTACAGCTTCTGAAGTCTGTAAGGTTTATTTTTTGTAGAATGTTTTCTTTAACACAAAGGTTTTTATTCTTCATACTATATTTTTAAGGGTGCTAAGAGATGCGACTTTGTCGCTGATGAAGCTTTATGGATATGCATTCGCTTAGAAAGAATCAATGAAATTGATTCCACTCTTTGCTCTCCTGAAATATTCATTCTGAAAAATAGAGCTTTGTGTTTCAGAAAAGCATTTTATTTGTGTATCCGTGGCAATTAAAATTTCTCGCAGATCCAGCCGATTTCACAGATTTTCATAAACATCTGCGTGATCAGCAAAATCAGCGGGTGATAAAATAATTCTTCCCTTTTTACCTCCGTTTTTCACAAACTTAGATATTAAACATTATACTATTCTATGTCCCTATGCGATTTAAAAGATTTCGAACCCCATAACGGCATAGGTTTTTACCAAATATCCCCCACCTTCTTTATTTTTTTCGGAATAATTAAAAAAATTGACCATCAAATTAAAAAAATACTATATTTACATTTTATTATATGTATGAACATACCCACTCAGGATTTTACAATTGATCATAACAGCAAACTCCCTCTACATGTACAAGTAGAGGAACTTTTCCGTAAGCTTATCAAAATGGACGTTTACAAAAAAGGGGCTTTATTACCTAAAGAAGTAGACCTTGCCAATTTATGGGGAGTTTCCAGAAACACGATCCGACAGGCGACCAACAAGCTTGAAAATGAAGGACTCATCATTCGTAAAAAAGGGATTGGAACCCGTGTTGCAGAGAAGAAAAGCTTGGTAACGGGGCTGGATCATTGGTATAGTTTCACCAGAGAAATGCAGGAAAAAGGGATTCATGTCATTAACCAGTTATTGAAAACGACCATGGTGCAGCCGGATGAAGTAATTTGTAATTTCTTTCATTGTTCATCGGATAAAAAGGTATTCAAGCTTTCCAAATTAAAAGGAGAAAGCTCAGGAGATCCTATTGTTTATTTTGAAAGCTATTTTCATCCAAGGATCGGAATTGATAAAAATGATGACTTCAATATACCATTGTACGGCATGCTGCAGGAAAACCATGGGGTAACCGTTCATCGTTCCCGCGAAAATATCAGTGCCTGCCAGGCTGGTACTGTAATAGGAAAAAAGCTGAAAGTTTCTCCTTCTTTTCCCGTTTTAAAACGAGAACG
The DNA here is from genome assembly GCF_011752975.1 of Chryseobacterium sp. Tr-659. Classification (GTDB taxonomy): domain Bacteria; phylum Bacteroidota; class Bacteroidia; order Flavobacteriales; family Weeksellaceae; genus Chryseobacterium. The sequence continues at coordinate 320,654 of NZ_VWWP01000003.1, forward strand.
CTTCGTATATGATATTAATGGGAAACCGGTAGAATATAATGTAGGATATTATCGCTCGGATAAATTTACCTATACCATTGATATTAATAAATCTCCAGGGGATTAATTTTTTTTTAACAATTAATATGTTCAAACATTCTAACATATAACTATAAAAACTAAACTTATGTATAACAGGTATTTTCTTTTGCTGTTTTCTTTCCTGATAAGCAATACGGTCTATGGTCAGAAAAAAATTCCTTACTTTGGAAATGTCCAGACCATTAACGGTTATAATCATGAAATAAGCGGCGAAAACATTGATTATTTCTCAGCTTTCCCCGACCATGCTACCCGTGCGCTGCTTACCCGTACGACTGACGGCGCTAAAACAATAGAATGGGAAACAGCTCCTGCACCACAAAAGAATACCGGCTCATATGTATACTTCAGCTGGCTGGTCTCCCATTCATCGGGAACCAGCGGCGGACCTAGAAATTTTGATCTGTATATTGATGACCAGAAAGCATTAACCCTCACCACTTACCCGGGCAACCAACGTCCGGACTGGGTTTCCAAAGCTGCTGACAGTACTGCTTTTGTTTTTCATCAAACAAAAATGGACGGCCTGAAAGATTCTTATGGAATTGCCTATTTAAGAGTGCCTACGAGTAAAATAACTCCAGGAAAGCCTCTGCGTTTAAAACTTATCGGTCAGGCTCAAAACAGCCGTGACTGGTTCATGACCTATAAATTTACTTTTGAAGAAAAAATAGACGCGGCTTCTACTCCATTTATCTTAAAAGATGGTAAAAGACTTATTACCCTTACTACTTTGCATTTTGGGCCGAATCAAAAAATAACGGCTACAATAGATAATAAAGACTCTTATTTTTTCACAATACCTGACGGAATTAAAACCTTTGATATTCCTGTTACACTTTCACCTGAGGGCGGAAATGTACAGCTGATAGTGACTTCAGGAAAAAAAGAATTGTTCCGTAAAAATATTGAAGCAGGAAAAGTAGTTCCCCGCACGTTATATTTTATTCATCATTCTCATACTGATGTGGGTTATTCTCACCTTCAGGCTGAAGTGGAAAAAATACATACTAAAAACATTTATGACGCTATCAAAATGATCGGCGACACTAAAAACCTTCCGGAAGAAGCCCGCTTTAAATGGAATGTAGAGGCTCTCTGGGATGTGGAAAATTTCATGAAAACAGCGACTTCGGAGGATAAGAAATCATTTGTAAAAGCAGTAAAGGAAGGAGGAATCGGTCTTTCAGCTATGTATGGTAATATTTTAACGGGACTCAGCCAGCCTGAAGAGCTTTTCCATTATACAGAATATGCTCAGAAACTTGAAAAAGAATATGGTTTGAAGATCAACAGCGCCATGATGTCTGATGTACCGGGATTTGCATGGGCTTTGGTCCCGGCTTTAACCTCATCCGGAGTAAAATATTTTTCGAGCGGTCCTAATTATTTGGGGAAAACCAATCCTTATCTGGGAGATCGTGTCGGAAACTTTGTGAAAAATTGGGGGGATAAACCTGTCTGGTGGCAATCTCCTTCCGGGAAAGAAAAAATATTATTCTGGACCGCCGGAAGAGGATATTCTTCATGGCATGGAGTACATCCGGGAGCAGTATTTGAGGCCGGGCAGAAAAAAATTGCGGAATACCTGGAAGATCTGACGAAAACCAATTATCCGTATGACATGGTCCAGTGGCGGTATAATATTGTAGCTGACAATGGTCCAATAGATCCTTCTGTATCAAAGTTTGTAGATGAATGGAATAAAAAATATACATCCCCAAAAATTGTATTAAGTACAAATGAAAAAATGTTTGAGGTATTTGAAAAGAAATATGGAGATCAGATTCCTGTTGTAAAAGGAGACATCAGTCCTTATTGGGAAGACGGAGCTATGTCTACGGCCAAAGAGGAAGGAATGAACCGAAACAGCAGTTTGAAACTACAACAACTGACTACGCTTTATGCAATGCTCAATCCTGGCCAGTATAACAGCCAGAAGTTTTATGATGCCTGGAGAAATGTTATTCTTTTTCATGAGCATACCTGGGGCGCATTCAACAGTATTACCGCTCCGGATCTTCCGTTTGTTTCAGACCAGTGGAAGGTGAAAAGACAGTTTTCTCTTGACGGAAATTCTCTTTCAGAAACACTGGAAAAAGAGCTCTTACAACCTCTTTCTGATTCTTCTTCCAAAACAATCGCTGTTTTCAATACTTCATCATGGATAAGAAGCGGTATTGTAACAATCCCAGGAACAGTTTTGGGAAATGCAGTACAAGACAAATCCGGAAATAGAATTCCTCTTCAGAAATTACAGAACGGAAATATGGTGTTCTTCGCCAAAGATATTCCAGCATTAGGTACAGCAACTTTTACTGTTATTAAAAATAAAACACAAATTCAAAAAACATTTACGATTTCAGACAACGGAATTTCCAACGGAAGAGTAAATATCACCTGGGATCGTAAAACAGGAAGTATCACCCAATTAACGGATAACAGTTCAACCAATTATGCAGGAAACTTTAATGAGCAGGGATTAAACAGCTACTGGTATGTACCGGGTTCTGATCCTAAAGAAGTGGTAACCAATGCAGACGTACAGGTAAAAGTATTGGAAAACGGTCCTGTGATCGCTAAAGTTTCTATTCTCTCAGAAGCGCCCGGGGCTAACAAATTGGAAAGAATTATCACATTGACAGCGGGAAGTGATGAAGTGGCTCTGGAAAATATTGTGGATAAAAAGCCTGTACGTACAAAAGAGTCTGTTCATTTCGGATTTCCATTCAATTCTGACTTTAAAAATATTACTATAGATGCAGGATATGGAACAATGAAATACCTTACAGATCAACTCCCTGGCTCCAATATGGATTACTGGTACAGCCGCCGTTGGGTAGATGCTTCTTCAGGACAAAAAGGAATGCAGTGGATGATGATTGAAACCCCGCTGATTGAAGCCGCAGAGATGATCGACGAAAGAATGACCATAGATAACAGCCACAAAAAATGGAAAGATAAAGGAACTCCCGGAACTACAAACTGGTTCAGCTATGCGATGAACAATTACTGGCACACCAATTATAAGGCAGACCAGGAAGGACCTGTACATTATCGTTATACCCTTCGTCCTCATGCTGAGTTTAATGCTGTTGAAAATGAAAAATCTGCAGCAGCTTTTACACAGCCTCTTATTGCGATTCCTGTTAAAGAAAAATTATCTGCCGGAGGAAGTCTTTTCCGTATGAATAATGAGAATATTGTAGTAACAAGCATTACTCCACAGGAAGATAAAAGTTTCCTGATCAGGCTCTATAACCCTTCTGAAAATGAGCAGACAATGACATTTTTATGGGAGCAGCTTAAACCATCAAAACTTATTGAACTTAAAACCGGTAAAGCATTAAGTCCTACCGAAAAGATTAGTTTATCCGGAATGGATGTGATAGAGATCAGAATTGTTCTTTAATAATATTTAAAATCAAAAAAATGTCAAAGCCAGTCATTGCCATAGACATGGGCGGAACTAAAATTAAAATAGGAATTGTAAAGGATGCCCGCATTCTTGCCTCTATATCTATTGATGCTCATTCTAACAATGGTCTCAGAGAGAGATTACCTTTTATACAGGAGGCTGTAGAAAACCTATTGTACCAGCAAAAATTTTCAACCGCTGATATTTCAGGATTGGGAATTGCTTCTCCTGGTATTGTGGACAGTATTCGGAAAAAAATTCTTTCTATTGATAAAAAATTTGGAGACGCTCCGGATATTGATCTGGAAGAATGGTGCCTGCAGACATTCAATCTTCCTTTTGTAATAGAAAATGACGCCCGTTCTGCTTTATTGGGAGAATGGAAATATGGTAATGCAAAAAACTACGAAAACACTGTTTTGATAACATTGGGAACAGGAATCGGAAGTGCTGTTATCATGGAAGGAAAATTATTAAAAGGTAAACATTTCACCGCTGGTATACTAGGCGGACATTCTGTGATCAACTATCAAGGAAATCCTTGCAACTGTGGTAATAAAGGCTGTGTAGAAACAGAAGCTTCTACCTGGAATCTTCCTGCAGTCGCAAAAGCGAATGAAAACTTTACCACAAGTGAGCTTTCCTCCTTCCCTGTCATTGATTATAAGCTTGTTTTCAAGCTGGCTGAAAAAGGGGACATCGCTGCGATGCATCTCCGGGATCAAAGTTTAATGGCTTGGTCAGCATGTACCATTAACCTCATCCATGCCTATGATCCTGAAGTTCTTCTATTAACCGGCGGAATCATGGCCAGCAGTTCACAAATTCTACCCTATATCAGACATTATATAGAAACTCACGCCTGGACCCCATGGGGAAAGGTACATATCGAAGAAGGAGCTTTTCCAAATACAGCGGCTTTGCTAGGGATCGCACACCTCGTCAATCATTAATAAAAAAATCGAATGAAATCAAATTTCAATAAGTTTCCTATTATAGCAATACAAAAACATACCTGCATAGCGGGCTGGGAAAATATTGCAGAAGAAATTAAAAAAAATAGCCCTGAAATCATTGCTATTGAATGCTATCCTGGTGTTTTTCTTAACGAGATCATGGCTTCTGTACAGGAACTCTTAACTCCGGAATTGATCATTGACACTTCAAAAGCCATGAAACCGGAAGATGAAATTGCAGCAATGGTACAGCAATATGTTACGGATGATCCTGTATTTGGATATATCACCCCTTTGGAGCTGGAAGATTATTTTGATTCTTCAAAAATAGCTGCATTTCAAAAACAAATAGATAATTCTCAAGGTCGTATAGCGGTTATAGGCCCCGGTGCAACTTTAGTTTCAGCACAGCCCGGCCTTTCCCTTTATGCAGATATGCCCCGATGGGAAATACAAATGCGCTTTCGTAAGAATACCGCCTGTAATCTTGGAAGAACTAATTATACGGATTCGTTTGCCTATCAATACAAGCATGCTTACTTTGTAGACTGGCGTGTTTGTGACCGTTATAAGAAAAGAGTTTTGAAAAAGTGTCATTTTGTTCTGGATACAACCCTACCTCAGCAGCCTAAAATGATAAGTGCAGATGCTTTATTTGAAGCCTTTCAGCAAATTATAACACAGCCTTTCAGAGTCGTTCCGTTTTTTGATCCTGGGCCGTGGGGCGGACAGTGGCTGAAAGAGGTATGTGATCTGGACAGGAATGTAACAAATTATGCCTGGGGATTTGATTGTGTGCCGGAAGAAAACAGTTTATTATTAGGATTTGGAGATCAGGTCATAGAAACCCCTTCTATTAATCTGGTATTTTTTCAGCCGGAAGCTTTGCTTGGAAAGAAGGTCTATAATGGATTCGGAGATGAATTTCCCATTCGCTTTGATTTTCTGGATACTATGGAAGGAGGCAATTTAAGTTTACAGGTTCATCCTCTGAAAGAATATATCAAAGAAAAATTCGGAATGACTTATACTCAGGACGAAAGTTATTATATGCTGGAAGCAAAAGACAATGCTTTTGTATATCTTGGACTGAAAGAAAATACTGATCCTGATGCCATGATGAAAGATCTAGCCGCTGCTCAAAATGACAACATCCCTTTTGATGCCGAAAAATATGTACAAAAATGGCCGGTCCGGAAGCATAATCATTTTTCTATTCCTGCCGGAACCATACATTGTTCAGGAGCAGATTCTGTAGTGCTGGAAATAAGTGCAACCCCTTATATCTTTACTTTTAAACTCTGGGATTGGGGAAGAATGGGACTGGATGGTAAGCCAAGACCTATCTCTCTGGAACATGGTAAAAATGTAATCCAATGGAACCGTGATACTTCATGGACTCAAAAGAATATTCTTAACCTTACAGAACCGATTGCTGAAGGAGAAGGCTGGCGTGAAGAACGCACCGGACTGGATGCCTGTTCATTTATTGAAACCCGCAGACATTGGTTTACCCAAAAAGTTCTTCACCATACGGAAGGCGTCGTCAATGTTCTGAATCTGGTTGAAGGTAGTGAAGTAATCATTGAAAGTCCGAACAATAGCTTTGAACCTTATGTTATTCATTATGCTGAAACCTTTATTGTCCCCGCCCATATCGGAGCTTATACGATTACTCCGTACGGAGAAAGTACAGGTAAGGAATGTGCGACAATAAAAGCCACTGTCCGTACGGAAATGATTGCAAATAAAGTTTTAAAATAATCGTTATGCCAGCAAACACCAATTCAAATATTATTTATAAATCAACACTGATAGCATCTGTGGGTGGATTGTTATTCGGGTATGATACAGCGGTAATCTCTGGAGCTATTGGTTTTATGAAGATCTATTATCAGCTTTCGGATGTGATGACCGGCTGGGTGGCTTCCTGTGCTTTATTGGGCTGTATCATCGGCGCGATGTATTCCGGAAAGCTAAGCGATCAGGTTGGAAGAAAAAAAGTATTAATGCTTTCTGCGTTTTTATTCACAGTCTCTTCTGTGGGTACGGCACTGGCTCCCAACCTTTGGTTTTTTGTTATATTCCGGATAATAGGAGGAATGGGAATCGGAATTGCGTCTATGCTGTCACCCATGTATATTTCAGAGATGGCTCCGGCTCCGATAAGAGGCCGTCTTATCTCGATCTTTCAATTGGGTATTGTGACGGGTATTCTGGTCATTTATTTCGTTAACGCTTATATTGCGGGCATTCATAATGAAAACTGGAATATTTCTACGGGATGGCGGTGGATGTTCGGATCAGGTGCTATCCCTTCCATTATCTTTATCCTTTTACTGCTCACCGTACCTGAAAGCCCCCGCTGGCTGGCCCAGCAGAAACGAATCCCTGAAGCATTAGCCATTCTCACCCAGATCAACGGATCAACTGCAGCCCATCAGGAACTGGATTCAATTAATGATTCTCTGAAAGACGAAAATCCGGCTTCTCTTTCCGACATAAAAGAACCAAAGCTCAAACGGGCGTTGGGAATCGGGATTTTATTAGCCGTGTTTTCACAGTTCACCGGCATCAATGCGATTATGTATTATGCTCCGGAAATCTTTAAATCTACAGGCGTAGGATCTGATTCTGCTTTTGTACAGACCATTCTGGTGGGTGTTATTAACGTTGTTTTCACTTTTGTAGCCATCCGATATGTAGATCTGTGGGGCCGTAAAAAACTACTATTACTGGGAGTTTCGGGAATGGCAGTCTGCTTATTTATCGTTGGTTTTGCTTTTTATGCACAACAGCAGGGCTATATTGTACTGATTGCGATCCTGGGCTATATTGCGTGTTTTGCCATGTCATTGGGCCCGCTTACATTTGTGGTGATTGCAGAAATATTTCCCACGAAAGTACGGGCAACCGCTATGTCCGTGGCTACATTTTTTCTCTGGGCTGCTGTTTTTTTAGTATCACAGACCTTTCCAGTCCTGATAGGATCTGTAGGAAGTGCTTATACATTCTGGCTCTATATGATCATTGCTGCAGCTGCATTCCTGTTTATTCTCAAAAGGGTTCCTGAGACGAAAGGAAAAACATTAGAGGAAATAGAAGAGACGTGGGAAAAATAAATATTTAATCAGGCACAAAATTGGGGGACAAAAATAAAAATAGACGAAACTCAATTGAAAATTCTTTGGTCTTGAAACTATTGTTTGTGTCTATGAAATTTACTTGACGCAAAGTTTTTAGCACCTTATTTCATATTCTTAAGGATGCAAAGAATGGAATCAATTTCATTGATTCTTTCTAAGCGAATGCATTCCATGAAGCTTCTTCAGTGACAAAGCCGCCCCTCTTTGCTCCCTAAAGTAAAACATTCAAATAAGCTTTGTTTGTGTTTTTTTAAATACATTGTTTCATTCAACGAAAAAGAGAGTATGTTTTGTACCACTTCCTAATTTTCGAACCTATGAAAATAAAAATCCCATTTTAGCTGATCATCGCCAAAATGGGATCTGTTTTTATATTGATTTTGAATTATCTTCCGAAGTCATCCTGTACTCTTACAATATCGTCTTCATCTGAAGGATTGGCTGCATCTGTGTGCTGCCAGATTTCAGCTACGATTCCCCAGCCTGCAAGACCGATTAACCTGTGTCTTTCGCCCTGCTGAAGCTTTACCTGATCTTTCGGATTGTATTCTGCCAATGCTCCTTCTTCATCGGTATTGCTTCTTTTAATGCCTACCGTTCCTTCCACAACCTGCCATATCTCTGCTCTTCTGTGGTGATACTGCCAGCTTAATCTTGCTTCAGGAGCAACAATAAGAATTTTCGGACTCAGCTTCCCTCCTATTCTCAGGTTTTCCACATCGATTCCGTCAAAATACTGGTTGGCAAAATCCTGTGCCTGAGTTTCATCAATGACAAAGAAACCACCCCAAGGTCTTGTTTCATCTTTCGCTGCGATAGTAAATCCCTGCGTATGCAGCATTTTCTCTACTCTATCGAATATTTCTTTTTTTTCTGTACTCATACAGTTTGTATTTCTGAATTAAAATTTATTATCTGATTATTCTTTGGACATTGAATATGGGAAATCTTTTTCCTGTGAACCTCTTTCTTTATTCGGTTTGCTGTCCATTTTAAAATCCAGAACCGCTCCTTTTATCAATTCTTGATGGCTAAGCCAGTTTTTAGAATAAGGCTGTTGGTTTACATTCAATGATTTTACATATATATTATCAGCACTGTTTTCCTGTGCTTTTATTTCAATTTTCTTACCATTTTCAAGATGAATGGTTGCTTCTTTAAATAAAGGAGCTCCCAAAACATACTGATCGGTTGCCGGCGTTACCGGATAGAACCCTAAAGCTGAGAAAATATACCATGCAGAAGTCTGTCCGTTATCTTCGTCTCCGCAATAGCCATCCGGAGTTGCATGATATAATTTATTCATCACCTGCCTTGCCCAATATTGCGTTTTGTAAGGTGCTCCGGCATAGTTATACAAGTAGATCATATGCTGGATCGGTTGATTTCCGTGAGCATATTGTCCCATATTCATGATCTGCATTTCTCGAATTTCATGGATCACTCCACCGTAATAACTGTCATCAAAAACCGGTGGAAGTGAAAATACCTCATCCAGTTTTGCTTCAAATTTCTTCTTTCCGCCCATCAGTTCTGCAAGACCATTTATATCCTGGAAAACCGACCATGTGTAATGCCAGCTGTTTCCTTCCGTAAAAGCATCACCCCATTTGAAAGGATTGAAAGGTTTCTGGAAATTCCCGTCTTTATTTTTACCACGCATCAGGCCTGTCTCTTTATCGAACAGATTTTTATAATTATACGCTCTTTTTTTATAGATATCAATTTCCGAAGCAGGCTTCCCTAGTGCTTTTCCCAACTGGTAAATGGAAAAATCATCATAAGCATATTCTAAAGTTCTTGCGGCATTCTCGTTGATTTTCACATCGTAAGGAACATAGCCTAATTTGTTATAATATTCTACTCCTGCACGCCCTACCGCTTCAATGGGACCTTCATTATCCGCTCCATGTTTTACAGCCTGCCAAAGGGTTTCCACATCATATCCTCTGAGTCCTTTGATATAAGCATCTGCTACTACGGATGCGGAATTATTCCCGATCATAATATCAGAATATCCCGGACTGCTCCACTCTGGTAAGAAACCACCTTCTTTATAAGCATTCGCAAGCCCTTCCTGCATTTCAACATTGATACTTGGATATACAAGGTTCAGAAACGGATACAACGCACGGAAAGTATCCCAGAAACCTGTTCCGGCAAACATTCTTCCGTCTGCAATTTTACCGTTATAAGGGCTCCAGTGTTTTATTTTATTCTGAGCATCGATTTCATATAATTTCTGAGGAAAAAATAACGTTCTGTATAAAGAGGAATAAAAGGTCCTCATCTGCTGATCTGTTCCTCCTTTTACTTCAAGTTTTCCAAGTGTTTTGTTCCAGATATTTTTAGCATCTGTTTTTACCTGATCAAAATTCCTGTTTCCGATCTCTCTTTTAAGGTTCAGTTCTGCCTGTTCAAAACTGATGAATGAAGAGGCTACTTTTGCATAAACGGCTTCTTTATTTTTCAATTTGAATCCAACTACAGCGCCGGCATGATCACTGGTAATTTCCAGCTGATCATTAATGAATTTATCATCTTTCCAGGCCTTTGTCAGCTCAAAATCTTTATCAAACTGAATGACAAAATAGTTTTTAAAATTTTCATATTTCCCGGTAGAATATCTTGTAGTGTATCCCAGAATTTTTCTTTCTTTGGGAAGTATTTTTATGTAAGAACCTTTGTTCAGGGCATCAATCACTACATAAGCACTATCAGTCTTCGGAAAATCGAATTTAAAGAAGGATGCTCTTTCTGTAGGTGTAAATTCTGTGGTTACATTGATATCAGCAAGGTATACGCTATAAAAATAAGGCGTTGAAACCTCAGCTTTATGACTGAACCAGCTTGCCCTGTCATCTTCTTTAAATTTTACTTTTCCTACTCCCGGCATGATGGCAAATGCGCCGTAATCATTCATCCAGGGAGAAGGCTGATGTGTTTGTTTGAATCCTTTTATTTTATCTGCATCGTAGGTGTACGCCCATCCGTCACCCATTTTTCCTGTCTGCGGGGTCCAGATATTCATTCCCCACGGAAGACCCACTGCCGGATAAGTATTACCATTTGACAGAGAAGGTTTAGACTGGGTTCCCATCAACGGATTCACATAATCTACCGGTGAAGGATTCTGCCCGAAGGCCCAGGCCTGTACTACAAGAAAGAAAGTAGAAAATAGAGACTTCATTGTATCGTTTCGTTTGTTAATTTATGTAAGCTTTTTTAATGCATAGCTGGCGGCTCCTAAAATGGCGGCATCTTCAAAGATGGCAGATATTTTAACCGGCAAGTTAATATTATTCTTTGTTAAATTCTGAATAAATCTTTCTTCGAAATGTGGGTATGCTTTTGCAATATTACCTCCTATAACTAAAACTTCCGGTTTGTAATCGTCCACATATTTCACAATAAATTCAGAAAATGAATCTGCATATTCATCAAATATCTGAGTCTGTATTTCAGCAGGTTTGTCCAACAGATCTTTGGTTCCGGAAATCTCTTCGCCTGTTAGCTCCTGATAACGGTTTACAAACCATCGTGTAGCAAGATAGTCTTCACAAACAGATTCTTTAAAGGGGGAATCCCAAAGGTCTTCATCGGTTGCCATTTCTCCATCATAGAAAGTAGTTCCCAATCCTGTTCCCAATGTCACGCCGAAAATCTTCTTAAAACCCTGAACACATCCACCAAATACTTCTCCTTCCATAAAGGCCGCAGCATCATTTACAAAATGAATCTGATCTGTAGAAACCGATAGTCTTTTCGCCAGTTCTTCTTTGATATTTACGTTGTATATATCAAGAAACTTTCCGTGGAGCATCAGCGATATTCCGTTTTCATAATTAAAAGGGCCGGGCATTGCAATTCCTACAAGAAGGTCTTCTTTAGCCAGATTATGAGCTGCTTTATGAATAGCCGAAACCCAGGCTGAGAAAATTGTTTCTTTATCATCAAATGAATTAACATGCTCCCGTACATACGTTGAAGAAATTATCTCACGTTTTTCAGGATCTACCTGCGCCATTGTAATATGCGAACCTCCAATATCTATTCCTACTATATTTTGCATTATTTTTTACTTTAAATTTAATATCAAACCATATTATGACTGAAAAACAGACAAACAAATGCAATCATCCGTCTGTCTGCTCCCGGTCACATATTTTATCTTATGATCAAGATAAATATCTTTGTTTATTTCACAATTATTTTTCCGGATGACAATATCTTATTACCTGCTGCTGTAATTTTGTAAAGATAAGTACCACTGGCTAAATCCTGTGTATTCACTACATTATTATTTTTATTAATATTCTGTTTTTTGGATAATTTTCCTGAAGCATCATACAGGAAAATATCGCTTGCCGAATGATCCTCAATTCTGAAATGAATATCATTTCCTCTTTTAACAGGATTAGGATAAACATTGCTTTCTTTAACCAGTTCAGTATCTTTTACCGATAAAGTGGCCTGGCAAGGTACATCTGTTTTCCAGTTGGTATCGGTCATACTAATCAGTGTAGCAAAATGCGTGTTAGGTGTGGAATCTAAAGCAGCCACACCACTTCCTTCATCCATTTTCCAATTGGCCTCAAGACTGGATGCATTAGGTGCTACATTACATTTATTGTCCAGAATTTCCTGTGCGGTTAATGCTCTTTTCCATACTCTGAATTCGTCCATAGAACCATTAAGAGCACGGGAATTATCATAGTTTCTTGCTAAATAAAGAATACCATTTGCTGTAAAGTTTCCTGTAGCCGGAGTACTGGCATCAAGGCTTCCGTTGACGTAAAGTTTCATCGCAGCTCCATCATAGGTTGCTGCCACATGATACCATGTATTTGTATTGAATGCCGTGTTTGTATTAAGTTTCACCTGAGAAGATCCGAAACTCAAAATAAACTGAAGTTTATTATTCGCAAGATTTCCGTCTCCAAATCTTAGTATCGCGGAATTATTGTCTCCAACTTCAATTCCGATGACGGAAGATATATATGGAAATCCTGTCTTGAATGCATTTACGTTGACCCAGCCTTCAAATGTAACGGCATTTCCATTGAGGTTAAACTGGCCTGCATTAAGGTATTGTGTGCTTCCGTTAAAAGATAAAGACCTTGGGCCGGGACTTGTAACAGGAGCAAAACCACTGTTAAATGTTCCTTCTCCCGAATAGGTACTTGCTGTTCCTCCGCTGCAAACGGTCTGTACTTTCCATTGATAGCTGGTATTCGGAGTCAAATTCTGAAGTGAATAGGTATTGGTAGTAATATTCTGAATTTCTTCCCAGGCAGAAGCAGCAGTTGTTTTGTATTGCAATGTATAAGAAGCAGCGGTTCCTGCATCCCATGACAACTGAACAGAATTTCCAAGATAACTTCCTGAGGTCAGTCCCGAAGGGGTGGAACATCCGTTTCCAGAATTGAATCTTGGAGCAAATAAATAAGTACTCGTTAATGTTGGAGAACAATTGGATTGTATTCTCCAGTCATAATCTGTGTTCAGTGTAAGGTTATTTACCACCACATTACTTCCGGAATAATTGCTTGCTGCATTGGTCCACACTGTCGAATTGGCCGGTTTATAGTCAACATTATAGGTTTGAGATCCGTTGGAAGTCCAGTTCAGTTTGGCGGAAGTTCCTGTTACATTAGAAACATCCAATCCCAACGGAGGATCACAGGTTTGACCTTGGGACCATGAATATAACTGTCCACTCAGAAGTGTATTTTCATTATAAAGAATATTGGATCCTGTACTTAAATAATTCGCCACATCTATTCCTCCGAGGTCATACCACATAAATACACCATATCCGTCATTTTTGGTATTGGTAGCCAGCGTAGTAAGCGTAGCAGGAGATGTAGACTGAGGATTTGTATTTTGAATCCAGGTTGCTGCGGCAGAAAGTTTAGATTTAGTAAGCGGAGGTACATTAGGAGCGCTGTAAGTTCCGTAAAATGGATTCCAGCTGTAATCTATATAGTTTCCGGCCATATCTCCGTTATAATTCTGTCTGCTCGTTGCGGGTCCCAGATAATAGAATGTAATCAGTTTATCAGGCATTGCTGCTTTAAGTTCCTGCAAAAGCATGACAAAAGAGCTGTTATTCGGCTGTCCGGTTCCGTTGTTTCCATAGCCTGCATATTCATCATCCAGATCTACTCCGTCTAATCCATAAGTATAAACGGTATGAGCTACCTGTAAAGCAAAATCTTTAGCCGCTTCACGGTTGGGGAAATTGGAAATTCCCGCCCCCTGGTGATTTCCCAGGATATCCAGCAACACCTTGATCCCTTTCTGTTGTAGAGGTTTTACATAAGTATTGACATCGTTCAGAACTTTGGTAACATTATTATTGCTTGAGATGTAGGCCCGGCTTTTGGATGCGTCATAATTAATGTTGGCAGCAAAGATAATGGCAACATCAAAAAGCTGTCTGTTTGTATTCTGTAAAGTATAAGAGCCTGCATTCAGCATATTGTTGTTGTTCACTTCCACATAGCATACTCCTAGCGGGTTCAGCTGCTGCCCCTTGAGCAAAGGAGCCGTCTGAAGCATCATTGCCAGAAGAGGAATAAAAAAGAATTTTTTTTTCATATCTTTTAATTTTTGTTATTGGAAAAACCACCGGGCCGAAACCCGGTGATTGATTGGTTATTTTACAATTAATTTCTCTGTGTGTTTAAGGCTTCCGTCCTGAGATTCAACCTGAACAATATAGCTTCCTGCTGAAAGGACAGACAGGTCATACTGATAATTTCCGGCTTTTATTGTTTTAGTGTCTAAGATTCTTCCGTTAAAATCATAAACCGTTAATTTCCCTCTGCTGTATCCATCCGGAACAGAAACCGTTAGTGATGAAGATTTGCTGGCAGGATTCGGATACATTTTGATCTGATTCTTACCGTTGTTCTCTGCTGAACTGATTGCTTTCTGAGCTGCACCATTTCTTGCAAGTTTGGAAGTACCTGTTGTACATGGCACATCTGTTCCCCAATTGGAAGCATCAACTCCTGTTAATGTTAATGTAACCCCATTTCCTGAAGTATCCTGAACGGATGAACCGCTTCCTTCGTTAAACTTCCAGTAAGCCGCAAGCGAAGTTGCCGGAACTGATACATTACACATATTCTGACTGATCTCTGTCTGGCTTAATGCACGTTTCCAAACTCTAACCTCATCTACTTTACCATTGAAGTTTCTTGATGTATTGTATAAATATCCTACATTAAATGCACCGTTTGAACTTACACTTCCTGTTTGTGATTTACTGGCATCCAGTACGCCATTAATATAAATCTTCATAGTAGTACCATCATATGTTGCAGCCACATGATACCAGGTATTAGCATTCAATGCTGTAGTGGAAGCCAATTTTTGCTGTACATTATTGATGCTTAGTACAAACTGAACTTTATTGTTTGCTACATTGGCATCTCCTAGTCGTAAAAATGCAGAGTTACTGTCACTAACCTCTGTTCCCATAATTGAAGAAATATATGGCGAGGCTGATTTGAAAGATGATGGTTTGATCCAGCCCTCAAAAGATAATGCAGAACCGCCCAGATTAAGATTTCCGGCTGCACCTGATTCAGAGCTTCCATCCAATGAAAGAGCATAAGATCCTGTAGGGTTGGTTGTCCCTGAACCGCTGTTAAATCTTGGCGCGAACATATAAGTACTTTTCACGCTGCAATTAGTTCTGATTCTCCAGTCGTAATCGGTGTTGGCTGTTAATCCTGTTATAGTAACTGAAGTAGCATTCAAGGCTGTTGCCGCACTTGTCCATGTTGAGGAAGAAGCCGGTTTATAATCAATATCGTAGGTATTTGTGCCCACAGCTGACCAGTTCAGCTTGGCGCTTGTACTTGTAAGATTACTGGTAAATAATCCGATTGGTGCATCACAATTTGTACCTTGAGTCCAGGATTGTAAAGTTCCGCTTAACACCGTTGGTTGTCCATATAATGTTTGGGTACCAGCTGAAAGCTGTGCTGTTTCGTTGGTTCCGTGAAGATCATACCACATGAAAACACCATATCCTCCGTTCTTGGTTTGAGTTGCTAAACTTGTTGTGGTAGAATTGGAAGTATTTCCCATCCATACAGCTGCGGGAGAGATTTGTGCTTTGGTAAGAGGCGGAACATTGGGTGCGGAAAAAGTTCCGTACATGGCGTTCCAGCTGTAGTTGACATAGTCTCCCACTCTTGATCCGTTCCATGAAAGTCTTGAAGCCGCATCACCATAGTAATAGAATGAAATAATCTTATCCGGCAACAGTGCTTTTAATTCCTGAACAAGCATGACAAAAGAACTGTCATTAGGCTGTCCTGTCCCGTTCTTTCCGTATTCAGAGTATTCATCATCAAAATCAATTCCATCCAAACCATATGTATTCACCGTATTGGCAAGCTGTAATGCAAAATCTTTTGCTGCTTCACGGGTAGGGAAATTACAAATTCCAGCTCCCTGGTGATTTCCCAGAATAGTTAATACCACTTTCATTCCTTTTTGCTGAAGAGGTTTAATGTAGGTATCTGCGTTGGTAAGAACCTTCGTTACATTATTATTAGCATACAGGTAAGCCCTGCCGCGGCTGGTATCATAATTAATATTGGCAGCAAAAATATTGACAACATTAAACAGGTAACTGTTCGATGTCTGCAGTTTGTACGCTCCTGCATTCAGGATGTTATTGTTATTCACTTCCACATAGCATATTCCCGTGGGATTAAGCTGTTGTGCGTTAATCGGAGAGACCGCCTGAAGCATTACTGCAGCCAGTGCGGTGAAAATGGATTTTTTTTTCATTGTATAATTTTTTTAAGGTTTTTTGGTGTCTGAATTTTATATAGCAATCCCCTGATATCTTCTTTTTCAAGAAAATACCTCAGATGAAAAGCTGTATAAAAAGGAGGGCTATGTCAGTAGCTCAGGGTTTTCGTTAAAGGTTTTCCATAATAATTCACCAAATAACGTATTGGCCCATGCAAACCATTCTCTGGTGAACTTTTTGTCATTGTCTTTATGGAAGGACTCATGCATAAAGCCTGTCCCGCCGTGCGTTTTCTGTAAGGTATCAATACACCATTTGATCTCACTCTTGTCTTTTGTAGTGAGCGCTTTCATAATGATACTCATTGGCCAGATCATATCCAGTCCGATATGCGGACCTCCTATTCCTTCTGCCAGCTTACCTTTGAAAAAGAAAGGGTTGTTTTCTGACCACACAAATTTTCTTGTATTCAGATATACAGGATCATCCGATTTCACCGCATCCAGATAAGGTAATCCCAGCAAGCTTGGGCAGTTCGCATCATCCATCAGGTTATAGCTTCCGAAACCGTTTACTTCAAAAGCGTATATTTTCCCAAATTCAGGATGATTGTAAATTCCGTATTTTTTTATGGCTGCTTCCACCTCATCCGCAAGGCTGGTAAGTTGTTGAGCCAATGTTTTTTCATTTTTAATCTGGGAAACCATTTCTGCAGCCTGTCGTAAGCTTACGACAGCAAATAAATTGGATGGAATCAGGAATCCATAAATTGTTGCATCATCACTTGGACGGAACATGGAGCTGATTAACCCCACAGGTTTTGTAGGATACCCGTATCCTCCCATAGGAACCCCGTCTGTAGCCCAAGCTGTTGTACGCTCGAATTTGTATGGCCCAAGATCCTTTTTTCTTTGTTGCTCTGTAAAAGTCTGTAATGTAAGTTTAATTCCTTTTAACCAATTGGCATCGAAAGGCTTTGTATCTCCCGTTGTTTTCCAGAAATGATAGGCCAGACGAATAGGATAACATAATGAATCAATTTCCCATTTTCTCTCATGGGTACCCGGTTTCATATCGGTATGATCATATTCTTTCCACTTGCTGATCTTTTGATCATCGTTGTAGAAAGCATTAGCATAAGGGTCTTTAAGGATGAATGTGGTCTGTTTATGAATAACTCCGGAAATCAATTTGTGAAGTTTTTCATCTTTTTTTGAGAACTGCAGGTAAGGGAAAACCTGTGCAGAACTGTCACGAAGCCACATGGCATCAATATCTCCTGTAATAACGTAGGTATCAGGAGTCCCATTGGTTTCGCTATAGAAAACGGTAGTATCTAATGTATTCGGAAAGCAGTTTTCAAAGAGCCAGGACAGTTCTTTATTTTTTACTTTCTTCTTAAAAGCTGCGATGGCACCTTCTACTGATTCACTTGTAAAATGTCTTTTATCTTTAGGAACACGGACAACAGGAAAATCATCCATCACTAGATTTTTAGCAAAAACATTTTGAGTAAACAGTAATCCGGCTCCCGCCAGTGCGCTTGTTTTAATAAAATTTCTCCTTTCCATTGATACTTTTATTTCGTTATTTTTTATTAGTCTTATTTTACAGGTTTGCTTCCCATTACAAATCTCAATTCCCCGCCATTCATGATATCACTGTGATTCAGTTCCCAGCTTTTGTACTCTTTCCCGTTCAGGAACATTTTCTGTACGTAGATATTTTTATCTGAGATTTTATCGGCAATCACCGTGAAAGTTTTTCCGTTTTCCAACTGTAAGGAGGCTTTCGGGAATTGGGGTGCTCCAATGGCATAAACCGGTTTTCCAGGTGTTACAGGATAGAATCCTAATGAAGAGAAAATATACCATGCTGACATTTGCCCGCAGTCTTCGTTATTCACAATCCCGTCTGGTTTTGCAGCATACATATTATCCCTGATATACTTTACCATTTTCTGGGTTTTATAAGGACTTCCTGCATAGTTGTACAGATACGGAACATGATGCCCCGGTTCATCACCAAAGCCCAGAGAACCGATGAATCCTGAAATATCAACATGCTGCTCTCCCTGCATATTCAACGCTTCAGAGAACGTTTTATCCAGTTTTTCTTCAAATCCCTTTTTTCCGCCGTACAGATTCATCATTTCATCAATCTGATGCGGAACAAAGAAATCATAAGCCCAGATATTTCCGGAAACCCAATGTGGCTGTAATTTCTTCCAATCGTTAAGAGGGAAATCTGCTAAGAATTTTCCGTCTTTCTGTCTTGGCCAGAAATGATTATTTTCTTTATTGAAGGTATTCAGGAAGTTCATGGAACGTTTTCTGTATACTTCTGCTTCATCTTTTTTACCTAATTTTTCTGCTAACTGCAGGATACACCAGTCGTCATAAGCATATTCCAGAGTTGCTGAAACAGAAGCTCCGTTTTCTGATGGTGTGTATCCTAATTTAATATAATCATTAAGACCTCCGCCTCCATCGCTGCTGCTCATTTTATCTGTAAGAGAAGCATCTTTCATTGCTGCAAAAGCTTTTTCTTCATCAATTCCGGGAACTCCTTTGGAGATAGCATCCCAGATGACCGATGCACTGTGGTATCCCAGCATACAGAAGTTATCGTATCCGCAAAGCTCCCAGATCGGCATATGATCCTTACGATCTGTATACCTGCTGATCAGGGAATTTGCAAATTCTTTGGTATGTTTCTGATCCATAATAGTAAGCAGCGGGTGAGTTGCTCTGAAACCATCCCAGTACGAATAGGTACTGTAGTTGGTAAACCATTTGGTATTCATATTTTCCTGAGCGGCCACATAATCGCCATTCACATCCATATAAAGGTTCGGAGCAATGAATGTATGATACACTCCTGTGTAGAAAATTTTTCTCTGATTATCCGTGCCTCCCGTTACCTGGAATCTGCCTATAAGGTCTCTCCATGTTTTTTGCGCTGTTTCTTTTGCTTTTGCAAAATCCACATTTTTAGCTTCTGTATCGAAGTTTTCCTGTGCATTTTCTGTGCTTACCGGAGATAAAGACACTTTTACTTCAATACTCTCGTTGGCTTCCGTTGCAAATCTTACAAATGCTTTTGCATCTTTGGCCAGCGCTATCTTTTCATCGTTTTTTATTTTTCCTTCAGCATAAACGCCATAGGATTTAAACGGTTTTGAAAATTCCATTACGAAATAGGCAAATCGTTTTCCTCCCCATCCGTTACTATAGCAATATCCTTTTATTTTATTATTGCCTTCTACGCTTACCAAAGTGTGATAAATATTTCCGAATATCTTATTGGTAGGATCAATAATGATATTGGCTTCGTCAGTTTTCGGGAAGGTATACTTATGAAATCCGACTCTTGGGGAAGCGGTAAGTTCTGCCTTCACTCCATAGCTGTCAAGCATTACAGAATAATATCCGGGAGATGCTGTTTCTTTATCATGGCTGAAAGTTGAACGATACCCTGTTTCCGGCTTATCTTCCGATCCCGGAACCATTTTTACCTGCCCTACAGTAGGCATTACGAGAATATCTCCAAGATCTGCCCAGCCTGTTCCGCTAAGGTGATTGTGGCTGAATCCCATGATCGTCTTACTGCTGTAATGATATCCGGAACACCAGTCCCAGTCTCCGCTTTTGGTATTCTGATCAGGGCTTAGCTGGATCATTCCAAATGGTGTGGTAGCTCCCGGGAAGGTATGCCCATGGCCACCTGTTCCTATGAACGGATCTACCCAGGATAAAACATCATTTTTACTCTGTTGGGCATAGGTTACAGAAACCAGGGTTGTAAAAAGGCAGATAAGCAATTCTTTTTTCATGATAAGAGGCATCAGGATGGTTTTAATTTAAAAGTTGGTTTAAAAATATGAAAACCATTACAAAGATCCCAATAATAAAGGGAATTAAGCTGATGATCATATTTTCAAAAACTTTGTGATTACTTAGATTGAGTTCTTTTTCATAAAATCAATAATTTCTGAGATATACCCGAATGCTATCGCTACTACAGTATCGGCTGCACCGTAATATACGGTTACTTTATCGCCTTCTGTTAATGCAGCACAAGGGAAAACCACATTCGGAACATCTCCTGTCATCTCATACAATTCTGCCGGAGCCAACAGATAGGGCTTGGTTCTGTACAGTACTTTTGTAGGATCTTCAAGGTCCAGTAAAGCAGCTCCCATGGAATATCTGAACCCTCTGCAGGTATTGATTACCCCATGATAGAAAAGCAGCCATCCTTCTTCTGTTTTAATAGGAACCGGTCCTCCTCCAATCTTTGTACATTGCCATGCACTGTCTTCAAATGGAGTTACTTTCATTACACAACGGTGTTCTCCCCAGTATTTCATATCAGGACTATAACTGATATAAATATCTCCGAAAGGTGTGTGTCCGTTATCACTCGGGCGGCTCAACATTGCATATTTACCATTGATTTTTTCAGGAAAAAGAACTCCGTTTCTGTTGAAGGGAAGGAATGCATTTTCACACTGAAAAAATTCTTTAAAATCAAAAGTGTATCCAATCCCGATGGTTGGGCCATTGTATCCGTTACACCAAGTGATCCAATAGCGGTCTTCTATGAAAGTTACTCTTGGGTCATATTTATAATCGGATTCAATCATATCGGTGTTTCCGGCCTTCATTTCAATAGGATCGTGATTAATATCCCAATTGATTCCGTCTTTACTGAAGCCGGCAAAAATATTCATTTGTACCGCTTTATTATCGCAACGGAATACTCCTGCGAATCCATCTTCAAAGGGGATAACCGCACTGTTGAATATACTGTTGGATGTTGGTATCGCATATCTGTTAATGATCGGGTTTTCGGAAAACCTCCACATAATATCACTGCAACCTTCCGGGCGATCCTGCCAAGGGATCATTACTGATTGAGCTGTCATAAAGTATGTTTACTTTTTTATTTTTAAATTAATTATTAATCGATTGAGTGTTCTTTCTGATCTTCAGAATAAGGGAACGGAACCCACAGGGTTACAAGAAAAGCAGGAATAGTAGCTACCAGCACCCAGATAAAGAACATTTTGTACCCGATCCAGTCGCTGATCATTCCACTGAACATACCGGGAATCATAACTCCCAGATTCATAATTCCTGTTGCGAATGCATAATGTGCTGTTTTATGTTTTCCTGGTGCTATCTGCTGCATCATATACAGCATCAATCCCACAAAGCCGAATCCATAGCCGAAATATTCGACAACAACGGCAATTCCTACCGGCAAAAGTTCTGACGGTTGATAATATGCTAATAAAGCATACACTACAAACGGAATATTAAAGGCACAACATAGCCATATCAGTGATTTTTTCAAACCTCTGGCTGAGATAAAATATCCCGCCAGTACAGATCCCAGGATGAATGCTGCTGAACCGTATGTTCCATAGATCAGCCCGATATCCGATGTTGATAATCCCAACCCTCCTGAAGTTCTCGGCGCCTTAAAAAATAAGGGTGCAATTTTTATGGCAAAACCTTCTGCAAAACGGTATAGAATTATAAACAGTACAGACCACAGGATACTTTTTTTAGTAAAGAAAGAAGTAATAACTTCGAGCAATTCTTTACGTACGTTTCCTGCTGTTTTTCCTGTTTTCTGAACCTCAGCTTTATTTTCTTTCGGCAGGATGAAGTAATGATATACGGCCAACACAAAAAACAATAAGGCATAGATTACCATGATGATCATCCAGGCATGAGTAACTCCTTTGGTCTTTTCTAAAACACCCGCAAAATAGACCAAGGCTCCGCTGCTTATAATTTTTGCCAGATTATAGAAAGCTCCCTGCCAGCCAATGTATTTTGCCTGTTCTTTATTGGAAAGAAGCCCAATATATGTTCCATCTGCTACCACATCATGGGTAGCTCCGCAAAATGCTACCACAGCAAAAAGTGCTATACTGTATTTGAAAAAATCATGCAAAGGCAGACTTAATGCAACTAAGGCAAACAGAATCCCTATGGCAAACTGAGTAAAAACAACAAAGAATTTTTTGGTTTTATAAATCTCCAAAAAAGGGCTCCAAAGAGGTTTCAACGTCCACGAGAACATGATAAGGGCCGTCCAGAAGGTGATCTTCGAATCTGACACCCCCATATCTTTGTACATGATTCCGGAAACGGCATTAATGGTTACAAAGGGAACTCCCATTGCAAAATATAATGTAGATATCCAAAGAATTGGTTGAATCCGACGTGTTCCGGAGTTGTTGTTTCCCATATTTTAAAATAAGATGCTAAAAGAAAAAAAGGACATCTCAAAATTTCATTCCGGCATAAAACGAAACTATAAATTTTTGGAGATTTTACTCTCCGCCCAAATGAAAGTATCCAGTATGGCCTGGCTTGAGATGTCTCTGTATATATTAAAAAGTGTTTGGGGTTGTATTATTTTTTATCCCACCATAATTTGGTTCCTCCTGTATCAGGGCCGTTAAGCATTTGTGCTGCCTGCTGATAGTTGTACAATGAGGTTTTGGTATCAATAGTGAAAGGAATTCTTCGGATCATTACATCAGTATCAATCGTTCCGCCACTATCATTTTTTCTAATTTTGAAAAGAATAGGATAACCTGTTCTTCTCTGCTCAGCCCAAGCTTCTGGTCCGTTTGGATAAAGTGACAGCCATTTTTGGGTAATAATTCTTTCTAATTTTCTTTCGTTGGTATCGCTGTTATTCCATGCAATGGTAATTGTACTTAACTGTGGATTTCCTACCGGGATATTATTCGCAGCATTTTTAGGATCAACATAGGGAGCTTCTGTAGAAGTTGCATCGGCAAGGTAGGCTGCAACATTTGCACTTTTACCCCACTCACCGAAAGATTGCTGAACTCCGGTGGTATAGTTGGTTCCAATATCTCCTGCTCCTGTGTATCCTCTCAACGCAGCCTCAGCTTTCAGGAACCATGTTTCTGCGGCAGTAAATAATTTCATTTTACCATCAGTTGCGGAAAAATAGTCTCCGGCGGCTGATTTTGCCTGCGGCTGTGAGAATGCTCCATAAGTAGATTTCCCATTTAATAAATCAATTCCCTGGCGTACTCCTATATATTTCCCCTGAACATCTGCATCTTTTGCAGGAATAGCATATGCAGGAAGCCTTGGGTCATTATATCCGTTCATATAAGCCATTAAAGGTGCCCCTATCAAACAGTCTCCCCAAGAGTAGATAATAAAGCTCAATTCGGACTGTCCTACACTGATCAGGGCATTGTCTGCATTGTCAGTAATCAATCCTGCTGTTGAAGCTAATGCCTCTTCTGCATATTGTTTTGACTTCGCAGGATCTGCATAACTCATTCTCATGGCTAATCTCAGCTTTAATGAATTAGCCAGTTTTGCCCACTGAGCCATATTTCCTCCATAAACCAGATCTGCATTCTTCAATGAGGTTTTATCTTCAACATTTTGCGTCGCCGGAGTAGCAATTACTTTCTGTAAATCTGTAATAGCTGCGGTAAGATCTGCAATAAAATACTTATACGCATCCTGCTGGGAATCAAAATCCGTAACTCCATTAGGATTGGGTGTTTCATATTTGCTGTATACCACAGGGCCATGGCTGTCTGACACTCTTGCTGCTGTGATGACTTTAAGAATTTTTTTAACAGCGAATGTTCCTGTAAAATCTACTCCCTGATAGTTTACTTTAGCTGCGTTATCTATAACGATAGAATAATTGAAAATATCCTGCTGTCTGGCAATAATTCTATTGTTCCATCCATCCATCATAGAATAAGTAAGATTATTTACTCCTCCGTTAAATGGGGTTGCTGTACTGAACAGCCCGCTATACATATCTGCACTAAGGTTAGGGTATAGCTGATAATCTGCCTGTAATCCTCTTTGTATAGACTTCATAGGGTTAACAACTGCAATAAAATCTGCGTAAAAATTTTCAGGTCCTCCTAGTTTTTCCTGATTATATTGGTCAAAGTCATTCGTACAGCCTGAAGCAGAAAGTGTTACTACAGCACCGAATAACAATGTTTTAATATGATTGATTTTCATTTTCTTAATTGTAAAAGTTAGAAATTAGCCTTTAATGATAAACCTATAGATCGGGTAACCGGTAATCCAAAAGAGTCTACCCCAACCCCACCGGGAGTATTTCCTGATACTTGTTCAGGATCAAACGGCGCTTTTTTATAGAAGAAAAATAAGTTCGTTCCTACTAAACTTACCGTTGCATTTCTCAAATATTTTGAATTAAGATCAAACGTATATGACACAGATGCCTGACGTAAACGTACTGTTGTAGCGCTATACAAATAGGCTTCATCAATCCCTTTTCCAAATCCTTCCGTTGTTCCTACTGCTTTATAATAATCCTTTGCATTGGTTAAACCAGTATAAGCCTGCCCTGCATTAGGAGTTCCCGGTGCATATACAGCATTTGGAATTGCTACTCCTCCTGCATCTCTTGCATCTGCAGTAGCCTGGCTTACTCCATACAAGTCATTAGCCTTTTCGGTAAGAGAAAGTACTTTACCTCCAAATTTACCATCAATAAGGAAAGAGATTCCTAACTTGCCAATATTAAAGGAGTTATTGAATCCCATAATAAATTTAGGGTTAGGATTACCCAGATAAGAAGGGGTACCTTCTGCTAAAGGAACTCCTTTTTCATTTACTAAAACACGTCCCTGGTCATCTCTTTTAAATTTTATTCCATAAAGGTCTCCAAATGATCCTCCCAGTTTAAGTCTGGTATAGTCTCCCCCTCCTGCTAACGAGAAAAGTTGCTCTTCCGGTATAGGAAGTCTGCTTGGGAATAGTTCAACAATTTTATTTTTATTAGCTGAAGCATTCACTGTAGCTGTCCATCCAAATCTTTCTGAATCAAAGATCTTATAGGATAATGAAGATTCAAAACCTGTATTTCGGATTTTTCCTGCGTTAATGTAGTATGACCCTGGAAACAGCCCTCCTAAATTTGAAGGGATTGTTGTTTCCAACAATTGGTTACTTGTATTGGAGTTATAGTAAGTAATATCAAAATTTAGCTTGTTATTAAGTAATCTTAGCTCGGTTCCGGCTTCAAAGGTTTTGTTAAGTTCCGGTTTTGGAAGCAATGCCTCAAAACCAGCACCTGTAGCAAAAGAGCTCTTAGGATATACAAGCGTTCCTGCATCTACTCCATAAACATATCCCTTATTATATTCAACCATCGCATTGGTAATATTAGTTGGCAGCCCCAATCCGACAGTAGCGTAAGATCCTCTTACTTTCCAGAAGTTAATAACCTCAGGAAGTTTGAAAATAGAAGATAATATAGCATTAGCCCCCACAGATTCATAATCAAATCCCGTTCTTCCTGTTAAAGCCAAAGTAGAATCCCAGTCATTTCTGAAAGTCATATCCACATAGAACATATTCTTATAACCTACAGAAGCACTTGCAAAAACAGATTGCACCTGTTTTTTCATATTAGTATAGGTATTGTGATATCCATCTCCCGGCGCTCTGTTTACATTCCATTGAAGGTTGTTCAAAGTGAAAAGGTTAGGATTCGCCAGATAAGCATTATCAATTTGTCCTATCTTATTTCTGGTTGTATTGATACTTCCCCCTACCGTAAAATCTAATGAAATAGACTCACTTATTTTAGGACTACCAATAAGTAAAACATCTCCATAGGTAGACGAGTTTTCATATGTATTTTTGAGAATTCTACCATTAATACCATTCGCCAGTAAGCTAGGTGCGGAAAAAGCTGCGATATCACGCTGGCTGTCTGAAATATTCCAGCTATAGTTCCCTCTCACTCTCGCTGTTAACCAAGGATTAATCTGATAAGACAATGAAAGAGCTCCATAGGTATTCTTGTTACTAACCGTAACAGGGTTTCTGTTCAAGATCCAATAAGGATTCTGCGTCACCGGATTTCCTTTGAAACTTCCATCCGGGTTTACTTCCCACCAATTTTGAGCGGGTAAAAATCTCGTTTTATCTAAGTAAAAATAATTATTGGGGCCATATTGATCAAAATCTACTCCTCTTGGCAGCCAGTATAAACTTGTTAATGGAGAAAAAGATGCTCCGGGAGTCTGTCTGTTCTTACTTTCCTGTAATGATCCAATAAAGTTGGCATCTAATGTCAGTTTATCGTCCAGGAACTTACTTGAATTTCTGAAGGATACATTATACTGATCAAAATAAGACATCGGAACCACTCCTTTATTGGTCGTATTTCCGATGGAGAAATAGCTGGTTGATCTTTCATTTCCTGATTGGAAAGAAAGACTGTTTACCCACGTAGTTCCCGTTTGTAGAAAATCTTTTAAATAATCCTTGGATGCTCCTTTTGCTCCCCAGCTGTCCACAGCCTGCCCAGGTTGTTGACCTGAAATAGAAGGATCATAAGACAGATAACTATGCTGCAGTTTTGGAAGACTGTATGCTCTTTCTACGGTAAAACTGGAACTATAAGCAATTGAACTTTTACCCGCACGCCCTTTTCTAGTGGTAATCAAAATAGCTCCGTTGCCTCCAGCGGATCCATACAATGCAGAAGCAGAAGCTCCTTTAAGGAAGTTGATACTTTCAATATCATCAGGATTAATAGAACTCAATACGTCTCCGGGATCCGGCATATTGGAGTACTGTCCGATATCTGCTGATTTTCCTGTTCCGTTGATAATAGGAATTCCATCGATTACATATAAAGGCTGGGCATTATTTACAGACTTATTCCCTCTCATAATCACCCTTACGGAACTTCCTACACCATTAGTTCTGTTGATTTGTACATTGGAAACTTTTCCATTGATCGAGTTTAAAAGATTGGGAGTTTTCACTTCCGTAAGCTCATCTCCTCCAATCTGCTGGCTGGAATATGTCAGGGAGCGGGCCTGCCTTTTGATCCCCAAAGAGGTGACTACGACCTCCTGAATATCGGTTGTCTTCGTAGTGTCGGCCGCTTTTTTCTCCTGTGCATTGGCAGAAAGTGAAAAAACAAACAGAACCGGTATAACTGCTTTTCTCATAAGGTTTAGATTAGTTAGATTTAATTGAGAATCAATGACATTACTTTATTTTTCCAATACACAGAGTTTATTGTTTTTTCAGCAATATTTTACTGTTTTTGTATTAAATTATTTAAAGTTTTATTAAGATTTAATTCACATTAACAAATCTAAATTTTGTAACCAGTCAGATATAATACTATTTTATCATAAAACGATATTATTTTTTCAGCAATTAATTAAAAAAGCAAATAACATCCTAAATATCAACAAAATACAACACCACCCAAACAATTAGAAAAAGAGGATTTATTTTTATAATTAAAAGCAAAAAGAGGAAAGTTTGAACTTTAAGGCACTATTATTCAATCTTTTTAACCCCTTTAAATTGTTCTCTGAATTCCGTAGGGGTAGTTTTTTTGATGGATTTAAAAACTTTATTAAAATTCGCGATATTATTGAATCCCGCTTCAAAAGCAATTTCAAAAACGGTGAGATTTTTTTCCATTAGCCAGCGGGCAGCATAACTGATCCTTATTTCATTAAGGTAATTGATAAATGTTTTGCCGGTTCTCTTTTTAATAAACCTGTTGAAGGTTACATTGCTCATATTTACCAGCGAAGCCACATCGTCCAGGGTGATTTTATTTTCAAAATTTTTATGTACAAAATCATGAATAATCTTCATTTTATCATTATCTGCAAACGTTTCAAGCTCAATACTGTAAGAAGACAAAAGTGTTTTATCTTCCGCAGTGGCCAATTCATTTAAAATCTTCATAATCTCTATAAAAGACTCAAAGCTGTTCATTTTTGACAGATTGAGAAACGAATCTTTTAGCTTTTCAGCGGTTTCCGTAGAGAAAAGAATTCCTCTTATGGAATCTTTCATCAGATTATTTATGGGCTTCAGGATATTTTTCTCCATTAAAGACTGATTAAAGAAGTCCTGATTAAATTGCACCGTAATTTCATGAGTCTTCCGGTTTTTGCATTTGTAATTGGCCCAGCAATGCGGCAAATTAGGCCCTACCAGTACCAACTCTATATTCCCGATTTCTCCAGTGTGATCACCTATCATCCTTCGGTATCCTTTTCCTTTATAGATAAAATTAATTTCAATTTCCGGATGATAATGGTAGGGGAAATCAAACGATGCTTTGATCCTGTCAAATACCAGAAAACTATCTTCAGGAGATAGTGGAGTTATTTCTCTGAGAATATTTTCTAATTCGTTCATACAGGCAGTGCTGGAAAAAGGTTAATAATAAAGTTCACAGTACAAATATTTGTAAAATTGATAAAATAATATCAATGTAAAAGCATATTTGCATTTTTTTTCATCCCGATTCTTGATCTTAGTCGTAAGAAAAAACAAATCTCAGTAATTTAATCCGTTTGAAATCATGCTTTTTTGTATCTTTAAACTAAAGTTAAAGTATGCCGCAACCGCTTATCTTTGAAGATCAATATAAAAGACTTGGATTGGAAATATTTTCAGAAAAAAATCTGGAAAACTTCAGCGGGGATCATTTTAAAACAGATATCAAAGTTTTTTTTATTCCTTCAGGATATCAGCTAACGGTAGATTTTAATCATTATAAAACTCAAAAACCATCTCTGTTCTTTCTTACCAATCAGCATCTGAATTTACAAAAGGGGAAAGAAGAGTCTATGCTTCTGTATTATAACCGTGATTTCTATTGTATTCAAATTCATGATAAAGAGGTAGCTTGTGACGGACTTCTCTTTCATAATGTATTTGAAATTCCTTTTGTGGAACTGGATGCCCCGGAAACAATACGTATTAAAGAATTATTCAAAAATATTAAAGATGAGCTTGAATGGAAAGATTCTTCGGCAGAAGAAATGATCAGAACCTATGTAAAGCAGATCATTATCCGGGCTACCAGAAAATGGAAAAAACAGAATCTCGATAATGATATGGTCAGAATACCCGGTAGTGAACTCGATATTTTCAGGGATTTCAGCAGACATCTGGAAATCCATTTCAGAGAAAAGCATCATGTAGCAGATTATGCAGACCTGCTTCATCTTGCTCCAAAAACTCTGACCCATAAGTTTAAAAATTTAAATCTGGATTCTCCGAATCAGTTTATCATCAACAGAATTTTACTGGAAGCTAAAAGACTGCTCTATTATACGGATAAACCGGTGAAGGAGGTTGCATATGATCTCGGATATGAAGATCCGGCCTATTTCAACCGGCTTTTCACCAATAAAACAGGAAGTACTCCTGCTAATTTTAAGAAAAATTACTCTTCGGGAAAAAAGTACAATATTTAAGTCTTTTTATCTATTGAATCAGCTTTATTACCGACATATCTTTGTAACATCAAAAACAAACAATATTAAAATAAAAAAACAAACATTATGAGACGTAACGCAACAGCCGTTTGGAACGGTACCATCAAAGAAGGTAAAGGACATCTAACTACTCAGAGTACAACGCTTAACAATACTCAATATTCTTTCAACAGCCGTTTTGCTGATGGTGTGGGAACCAACCCTGAAGAATTGCTCGCCGCAGCACACGCCGGATGTTTTACAATGAAACTGGATGCAGAACTTTCACAGGCAGGATATAACCCCGAAGAGCTAAAAACCACCTCTGTGATTACCCTTGATCCAAACATTGGAAAGATCACAAAATCCGAACTTACCTTAACAGCTAAGGTTCCGGGAATTTCTGAAGAAGA
Organism: Chryseobacterium sp. Tr-659; assembly: GCF_011752975.1. GTDB lineage: Bacteria > Bacteroidota > Bacteroidia > Flavobacteriales > Weeksellaceae > Chryseobacterium. Next base: position 350,774 of record NZ_VWWP01000003.1, read on the forward strand.
GTTTCAAAAATATGCAAAGATTGCTGAAGAAGGATGCCCGGTAAGCGCAGCGTTCAACTTTGAAATCACTTTGAATGCTACTTTGGAGCAGTAAAATATAAAAAATCACTATTAAATCTGGGTATAATCGCAACTCAGATTTAATTTTCAAATAAAATATACCGAGTGGTATATTTTTGTATATTTGCATTATTATTAAACACTTAAATGTCAAAGGCAGAAAAAACAAAGCAGCACATCATTGAGAAAACGGCTACTCTTTTTAATACAAAGGGCTATATCTCCACGTCGCTGTCAGACATTACCCAGGCAACCGGCTTAACTAAAGGGAGTATCTATGGAAATTTTGAAAATAAAGATGAAGTAGCTATTGAGGTATACAAATACAATGCTGCATTATTAAGCACAACACTCAGCCGGTCTTTCGGAGATGAATACCCCACATCACTGGATAAGCTCCACGCTTTTGTAAATTTTTACAGAAAAAACTGGCCTTATGTATTTTCGAATGGAGGATGTCCTTTAATGAATGCCGCAACAGAAGCAGATGATTCTTTTCCTGCCTTGAAAAATCAGGTTAAAAACTCTTTTGAGTTATGGATGAAAAAAGTATCATCAGTTATTCAGCAAGGACAGAAAGACAGGGAAATCAATGAAAAAATTAATGCCGGAGAATATGCATCGATGTTCATTATGCTGATTGAAGGCGGAATATTGCTTTCAAAAACCATGGGAGACCAAAGCTTTCTTAATAATGCCCTAGATAGAATTACTCAGATGATTGATCATGAATTAACCATTCTTCCATCATAAATTATACAATATGGAAACAAAAAAAGTGGCTATTGTAGGATACAACAGAATCCCTTTTGCCAGAATGAATACCGCTTATGCAGAGCAGGGAAATCAGGAGCTTTTATTGGCAGCTCTCAACGGACTTATTGACCGTTACCACCTGAAAGGTAAACGTCTTGGAGAAGTTGCCGGCGGTGCAGTCATTAAACATATTTCAGAAAGCAACCTCATCAGAGAAACCGTAATGAATACGAGCCTTGATCCGGCTACACCTGCATGTGATCTCCAGCAGGCATGTGATACGGGCATTGAAGCGGCAATATACATCGGAAATAAAATAGCACTGGGACAAATTGAAAGTGGTATCGCTTGCGGCGTGGAAGCCATGAGCAACATCCCTTTTGAGTCTTCCCCCAGGTTAAGAAAAGCATTGCTTAAAGCCAATAAGGAAAAATCAGCATTCGGAAAGTTAAAACAACTTCTGAGCCCAAAGATAAAAGATTGGATGCCTATTCCTTACAAAGGTCAGGAGCCGAAAACAGGATTGGTGATGGGTGAGCATACTGAAATTACTGCAAAGTATTATAATATTCCGAGAGAAGAACAGGATGAACTTGCATTGAAAAGTCATCAAAATATGGCCCAGGCTTACGACGAAGGATTCTTCGATGACATGATCACTCCCGCTTTCGGTTTGGAAAAGGATAATAATCTGAGACGTGACAGCAGCATGGAAAAGTTATCGCAACTGAAACCTGCTTTTGATAAACAGAATGGTACTTTAACGGCAGGAAATTCTACTCCTTTTACAGATGGAGCCTCTGCTGTTTTATTAGCCAGTGAAGAATGGGCAAATGCTAATAATCTTCCTATTTTAGCTTATATCAGTTTTTCAGAGCTTGCTGGGATAGAATATGTTGAGAACAAACAGAATCTACTCCTGGCTCCGGTTTTCGCAGCAGACAGAATGCTTAAAAAAGCAGGAATGAATTTATCAGACTTTGACTATTACGAAATTCACGAAGCCTTTGCAGCACAGGTTCTGGCAACAATAAAGATCTGGGAAAATGATGATCTGGCAAAAAAATTCGGGCTTGAAAAAGCACTGGGAAAAATTGACAGAACTAAGCTAAATGTAAAAGGGGGAAGTCTGGCTGCAGCACATCCATTTGCTGCAACAGGAGGAAGAATTATCGCCACATTAGCAAAATTACTCCATGAAAAAGGAAGCGGAAAAGGTTTTATATCTATTTGTGCAGCCCGTGGACAAGGAGTAACCATGATCTTGGAAAAATAATAGTATAAAAGGAAAATATATCCAAAACACAAAAATTCTTTTATTATGCAATAAATAATATGGCTGATTATTCGTCTACAGCGAAAGAAAAATGATAATATTGCAGTCGAAAACTTAGATGATAAAAGAAAGAAGAAAAATGGAGCATGGGTAAATAAGATTTATCACATGAAAGTCTAATCTATTTAAAATTAGTAACTAACTATGAAGAGAGTTGTCATTACAGGATTAGGTGCTGTGACACCTTTGGGAAATAATGTTGAAGAATTTTGGCAAAACAGCATTAAAGGAATCAGTGGTGCCGGGTTGATTACCCATTTCGATACAGAAAAATTTAAGGTACATTTTGCCTGTGAGGTTAAAAATTTTGATCCTAAGCTACACCTGAATCATAACGAGATTAAAAGAAGTGACATGTTCACTCAATATGCAATGTATGCTTCTGCTGAAGCGGTGCAGGATTCCGGGCTGGAATTTGAAAAAATGGATCCTTTCGATACGGGCGTGATCTGGGGAACAGGCCAAGGCGGAATGTGGACATTCGAAAGTGAGGTAATGGATTTTGCAAAAGGTGATGGTACACCTCGTTTCAATCCGTTTTTCGTTCCGAAATTCATCGCTAATATGGCATCCGGAATGATTTCTATGAAATACGGACTTCAGGGTATCAATTATACCACAGTTTCTGCTTGTGCAACAGGAAATACTGCATTGATGGACGCTTTCAATTATATCCGCCTTGGAAAAGCGAAAGTAATCATCAGCGGCGGCTCTGAAGCGGCAATCACTCCGGCTTCAATCGGAGGATTCTCTATTATGAAGGCGATGTCTACAAGAAATGATGATTTTGCCACAGCCAGCCGTCCTTATGATGCGCAAAGAGATGGATTTGTAATGGGTGAAGGCGCGGGAGCTTTGATACTTGAAGAATATGAACATGCTGTTGCCAGAGGGGCAAAAATTTATGCTGAGTTGGCAGGAGCTGCCATGACCGCAGATGCCTATCATATGACAGCACCCCATCCGGAAGGAGCAGGAGCGATCAAAGCAATGCAATTGGCAGTGAAAGAAGCGGGTGCTAATATGGAGGACATCGATTACATCAATCCGCATGCTACCTCAACACCGTTGGGAGATCTTATTGAGTTAAAGGCCATCAACAATGCATTTAAAGGAAGTAAAAATCTTGATATCAGTGCTACAAAATCAATGACCGGGCATTTATTAGGTGCGGCAGGAGCTGTTGAAGCAATCCTTTCGATAAAAGCCATCCAACACAGTATTATTCCGCCTACCATCAATCTTCATAGTATTGATGAGAATATTCCTCAGGATATTAATATTGTCTTTGGAAAGGCAAAAGAGAAAAACATCAATTTTGCACTGAGCAATGCTTTTGGATTCGGGGGGCATAATGCAACCGTAGTCTTCAAGAAATTCAGTTAATTTTAAAGTAAAGAATAATTTAAAAATCCTTGTTTACCATGTGGACAAGGATTTTTTAGTTTATAAACTCCAAAAATTCACTAATGGTAATCTCAAAAAGACTGATTATTTCATTCATTAATTCTCATATTTTTAAATAATAGCTCCTTATTTTTGAATAAATTCTTAAGCAAGACACTTATAATTATAAGGCTATCAACGTAACCCAACCCTTGTTTAAACGACTACATTACACCTAAAACTCAAATAATATTAATTTTATTTCAATAAATGGAAAATATTATTTATTTTTTACCAAAATACCATTTTACCACTCAATTACATTACTTTTATCAACTATAAAAGCGATTATTTTTATTTTAAAAATCACAAATAGAGTTAATTTAACTTAAATATGCTGTGGTTTCTGAAAAATAAAGAATAGTACTTTGAATTTTTATCAACATCAAATCAATCAAAATTTACACCTCAACATGAAAAAGAAATTGTATGGTACCTTTATTATGGTATTCTTCCTGGCCATCAGCTGTCAGAACAATATTTTAGATGCTTCCTTACCTGAGTCTTCAGATAACGGGAACAATATCAAAAACCAAATGAAGCAGACGGCTCAGCTGCTGCTACCTAATTCCAGTTGGAAATATCTCGATAATGGCTCAAACCAGGGTACAGCCTGGCGCAGTTCTGCTTTCAATGACGACAGCTGGTCATCCGGAACGGGACAGTTCGGATTTGGCGATGGTGATGAGACCACCGTACTGCAATCGGGACATATTACCTATTATTTCAGAAAACATATTAATATTGCTGATGCAGCTTCTCTTCCTTCTTCCCTGACATTATCTATGATTCATGATGATGCTGCAGTTGTTTACATTAACGGAACGGAAGTTATACGGACAGCATTACTGCCACAATCGGGAACTATCAGTTATAATACCGGAACCAGCACTTATCTGCCGACAGCGCAGGAAAACAATTTTTTTAATTATACTATTCCTTCATCACATTTTAAAACAGGAGATAACGTTATTGCTATAGAGGTACATAATCAAAATGCCAGCAGCAGTGATGTTTCATTTGACTGTAAAATTGCTGAAAGCCCTTCGCAAGATCCCGACGGCCCTTATGTATTTTTTCGCAACAACAGCTATATCGTGAAAAGTATTGACAGAGCACAGGGATTCATTACCCAAACATTTCCCACACGAAGCCAGGTTGCACTAACCGTACAGCTGCCTGACGGGAATTCTTTTCCCCTAAGCCTGCAACCCCAGCTAGCAAACAGGGAGCAAGCAGAATATTCTACATTGCCGGGTAAATATTTTGCTACATCTGACATTGAAGGCGGCATCATGGGTTTTATATTAATGTTGCAAAAAGCCGGGGTTATTGATTCAAACTATAAATGGAGTTATGGCAACAGTCACTTATTTATTATGGGCGATGTTTTTGATCGCGGTCAATATGTAACACAATGCCTGTGGCTGATTTATAAACTAGAGCAGGAAGCCGCTGCAGCAGGAGGAAAAGTACATTTTATTTTGGGCAATCATGATATTATGAACCTCATTGGCGATTTCAGGTATGTACACACGAAGTATACGGATAATATGCCGGTATTGGGAGAAACGTTAGCAACATTATATGATGCTAACAGTGAGCTCGGCAAGTGGCTGCGTAGTAAAAATATGATTGAACGTGCCGGAAATACGTTATTTCTGCATGCCGGTATTAGTCCTGAAGTCGTAGCACTGAACCAGTCTGTTACCACACTTAATACATATGTAAATCCTGTCATCAATAAGACCTGCACATCTCCGGATTGCAAAACAGCTACCAGCAGCAGCTACGGATTGTACTGGTACCGGGGAATGGCCCAGCAGTCACTTACACAAACACAAGTAAATTCAATTCTTTCTGCATTGGGTGCTGAGCGGGCTTTTATTGGCCACACCATCCTTGATAATAAGATTACGCTGCTTTATCAGACAAAAGTGGTAGATCTTGATATATCGCATGCCAACAATTATTTACAAGGATATATGGAAGGGGTTTATTATAATGGATGTTACTTTAAATTCCACACTACTCAAACTCAAACTACTTATACACCGCTTATAGGAAGCAATTGTACACAACCTTAAACAAAAAAGCTGTTTCAAAAATGAAACAGCTTTTACTTTATGCTTTTAACCATTCTGAGGAAGAAAGATAATTCTGATCGGGATAATAGATAAACAGACAATTTCTGCCTTTTATGGTATTAATAATCGGCTGTGTAAGCTCTCTTGGAACTGCGGGACATCCCCAGCTTCTTCCGATTCTTTTGTGCATTGCAGCAAAATCATCACTTACATAATTGGCTCCGTGCATTACAATAGCTCTTCTGTAAGCCGCATCATTAAATCCTTTATCCATTCCCAGTAATTTCAAAGAATATCCGTTGTCTCCCTGGTAGGTTGCATCCGTAATGTAAAATCCTAAGCTGCTCTGCAACGAACTTTCCTTGTTAGAAAAATTCGTCGCAAATTCTTCGCCTGTATTTTTACCATGGGCAACCAATGAGTTGAACAGTACTTTTTTGTCTTCAATATCTATTACCCAGAGTCTTTTGGTATTGGAAGACATAGAAAAATCGCAGATAGTTAATAAATGCGAGTCCTGGTTAAGCAATCCTGCTTTCTTTAAGTTTTCAAACCCGGTTAATGCTTTTGAGAACACTTCATAGTTCAGCTCATGCTCAGGGTCAAATGCAATTGATTGATACAATGCTTCTGATGAAGATACCGTCACTGTATTCTTCTCAGATTTCACGTCAGTTACTTTTTCTGTTTTTGTTGTATTAACGTTTACATTCTTCATTGCCACTCTTGGAGAAATGTAGAATGAAGTCGTCACCATGTAAACAAGGCCCAACACACTATAAAATCCTTTCATTCAATAATATATAAATCCAAATTAGTGGGGCAAAATTATAAAAACATAATTACCAAGGGGTTATAACTCAAAAAAGTTTAACGCTATTTAAGAAACTTTAACGGTAGGTTATCCATCTGTCTGATTATAAATATCTTCAAGCTTTTTCCAATAACTCCTATTTATAGGTTCATAAAACAGATAAATAAATTTGATGGCAAGAATATCCAGCTGACTTCTGGAATCCATCCACTTCATAATATTTTTAACTAACCTCTTTTCATCAAATCCTGCCCACTCACCTGCGGGATCTAACAGATTGGAAAAAAGTACAGGAAAAACCTCGTATTTATCTATCTTTTTAATTTTCTCAAGACTAAATGGACTTTTAAGAAAAATATCTGCCATATACTGAAACTGCCATTCCTGAAGTTCTGTATCCAGATACAGGTCGGAAAGTGCATACCAAACATTTCTTCTTTCTTCCGGAAATTCCAGTTCTTTCATAATAATGCTTAATTCTTGTTATCCGCTACAAATTCCAGACTTATGGAATTCATACAATACCTCAACCCAGTAGGTTTTGGACCATCATCAAAAACATGTCCCAGATGGGAATCACATCTTTTACAAAGAACTTCTACTCTATCCATCCCATAAGACTGATCTCTTTTATAATACACTCCTTCTTTATCAGCTTCAAAGAAACTTGGCCACCCGCAACTGCTTGCAAATTTTGAAGTAGAGCGAAATAAATGGTTTCCGCAAGCCGCGCAATAATAATCTCCAATCTCATCAAATTCATTATATTTCCCAGTAAAAGCTCTTTCTGTTGCAGCTTCCCTAGATATTGCATAAAGATCCGGAGAGAGTATTTTTCTCCACTCTTCATTGGAAATATTGAGTTTTGCCGTATCAGTTCTGGAATAGTATGGATTGTTTTTTGCTTCTGTATTTTCCATAGAAGGGATTTTAATAGGTTGATATTTCTGCGTACATGACTGCAGAACAATTAATATAATGATTGAAACTAAAAACTTCATCGTAAATTTTAATTATTTATTTCTTAACCACAAAAGTCATGAGATTTATAAAAGCACTTAAGTTTAAGAAGTAATATATAACCTTATTAAAGTACATTTTAGTTGATGAAAATCTTTGATTCTCTTCTTATATGAACTTATAACAGGATATAACGCTGAGCTTACTTAGGGCGCTAAAGTGTTTAAAATAAAACTTTTGTAACTTTTGTGGTTCAGTAGTAAATAGTTCCATAACCAAATTTAGTAAATTTGAGAATATGAATGACGAAGCGAAAAGAAAACAGCTCAGAAAATATAAAGCGTTTGCTACAGGGTTATTTGTCCTGATGGCCGTTATTTTCATTATTACCACAATATTACAGAAGTCCAACAGTTCTCATTGGATTGGATATGTACGTGCTTTTTCCGAAGCCGCAATGGTAGGTGCACTCGCCGACTGGTTTGCGGTAACCGCCCTGTTTCGTCATCCTCTAGGGCTTCCTATTCCGCATACCAATCTTATTGAAAACAGCAAACAGAGATTAGGTGATAACCTGGGAAGTTTTGTGGTAAGTAATTTTCTTTCGCCACAGAATATCCGTCCTTATATTCAAAAACTTAAAGTCTCCAACTTTGCAGGAGAATGGCTCGGTAAAGAAAAAAATCAGGAAATTTTGCTGAGGAATCTTTCAGATATTGTGCTGGATATTCTTAATAAACTTGACGATTCTGCCGTAAGCCAGTTCATCAGTAAAAAAGTATCGGAAATGACCGATGATATTAAGCTTAATAAAGTGGTTGGAAACGGCATCAATTATATTCTGGAAAAAAATGATCATCAAAGAATCGTTACCAATCTTTCTAAGCAGATTAAAGAATACATTATTGAAAATGATGAAATGATCAAAGACCGTGTAAAGAAAGGCAGCTACTCATTCATTCCATCTTTTGTAGATAATAAAATTGCGGATAAGATTGCGGATGGGCTTTCAGATTTTTTTAAAGAAATTGAGGAAAACCCTCAGCATGAAGTCAGAAATCTGATCACTCAGAAGATTCATGAATTTTCTGTTGATCTTAAAGAAGATCCGAAATGGGATGAAGAGTTCAAAACCATCAAAAACGGACTTCTGAAAGCGGATAAACTTGATGAATACTCCAATGACATCTGGGTTTCCATCAAAAAGACATTGATGAAAGAACTGCAGGAAGAGCATTCAGCATTAAAAAATTACCTTTCCAAAAATCTGAATGAATTTGCACAGAATTTAAAAACGGACGAGAACCTTCAGAACAAAATTGATCATTGGGTTCGGGTAACAGCCTATAAATATATTCTTAAAAATACCCATCAGTTTGGAAACCTCATCAGTACAACCGTTGGAAACTGGCAGGGAAAAGAACTCAGTGAAAAGCTCGAACTGGAAGTTGGAAAAGATCTTCAGTTTATCCGCGTAAACGGAACGCTGGTGGGAGGGCTGGTAGGGCTCATTATCTATACGATTGCCCATTTTTTCCTATGATAAAACTAAAATTCACGATATCCTAACCATGAAAAAAAATTTTACCCTTTTCTTTTTCTTATCCCTCACATTTTTCCTCTGTCAAAAAATTGAATTAAAGAAAGTAACAGACTCATCACAGACTTTTACGGGAGAAATCGGAGGATCTCCTATTACTATGCAACTTCATTACACAGGATTGGTAGACTGTGATCAGTATCAGCATTATGTTGACGGATGGTATTATTATGACAAATACAAAAAGAAAATACCGCTCACCGGAATTTATAATTATTACGGGAATCTTTCATTATATAATTTTGGACCCAGACAGAAACAGAGCTCCAAACTACTAAAAGAACAGATCACCTCTCTGCAAAAAGTAGAAAAAACAGATGAGATAGCACAAAAGCTGTCTCCTCAGGAATATATTATATTTGAAGAGGTGAACAGCAGCAAAAACCCGGTTTCGGGGCATTTTTATATCGATAAAAAAGTTCAGCAGGTAAAACTTTACACAGGAAATGTTATGATCTACCGCCTCAACAATTATCTCTTTTTACCCAATAATAAAAAGATCAATACCTATGATTTTATTAATAAGGCTGGTGGAAATGAGTTGATTTCCTATGCCTCAGGAGAAAATGGGAACAGAGTATTGCTCTATTTTGAACAAACTTCAAATTTTAACGCCTGCGGACAATGCGGAGCAAGCGACGGTGAAAAAGGCTATAGGGTTCTTTATTTTACAAAAGACTGGAATTATAAAAATTATGAACAATTCCTGACTGAAAGCTGCTGGGAAAATATTTATGACGTTACCAAAACAAAATCCAAAGACAGAAAAACGATACAATATAAGATTGGAAAATCTGATACTACACCAGCGCATAAACTTACTGTAGATCTAAAAAATGCATCTGTTATAAAGTCAAAATAAAAAAGAGAGTTACATCAACTCTCTTTATATCTTATCTTGGCAATCTGCCCGCTCTTTTCAGAATTTCCTTATTAATCTCATTAATCAGTTCCGGGCCTTCGTAAATAAATCCGGTATATAACTGGATCAGGCTTGCACCGGCATCCAGTTTCTCGATTGCATCTTTTGCAGAATGAATTCCTCCTACTCCGATAATTGGAAATGCTCTGTTACTTTTATCAGAAAGGTATTTGATCATTTTTGTACTTCTTTCACGGATCGGTTTTCCACTTAAACCACCGTTTCCTATTTGTTCTAAAACTTCAGGAGAGGTTTTCAGACCTTCTCTGTTGACAGAGGTATTGGAGACAATTACACCATCAATTTTTGTTTCAGCAATAAGGTCTACAATTTCGTCCAACTGATTGTTATTAAGGTCCGGAGCTATTTTTAGTAATATAGGTTTCTGTACAGCTTTTGACTGATTGATTTTTTTCACCTCCGTAATCAGTTCTCTCAGATAATCTACATCTTCAAGTTTGGCGTGGCTTCCTACATTCGGGCAGCTTACGTTCAGGACAAAATAGTCTACATGAGGATGAAGACCTTCGAAACAGTCCAAATAATCCTGGGTATAGTTTTCCGGGCTTGTGTCGGTATTTTTTCCGATATTTCCCCCGATGATTATTTTTCCTTTATTGGATTTCAGCTTTTCAATAGCTGCTTCAAGGCCGTCATTATTGAATCCCATTCTGTTGATAATCCCGCTATCTTCTATAAGACGGAATAATCTTTTCTTAGGATTTCCTGCCTGAGCTCTTGGGGTTACCGTCCCGATTTCTACAAATCCGAAACCTAAATCTCCCAGTTCATTAAATAACACTGCATTTTTATCGAAACCAGCGGCCAGTCCTACAGGATTTTTAAACTTCAATCCGAAAACTTCTCTTTCCAGACGTTTGTCTTCAACAGGTTTTGGGAAAAATAATTTAGTGAGAAATCCAAAATTCTTAAGCATCGAAAAAGTAAAGTGATGAACTTCTTCGGGATCAAATTTGAAGAGAACAGGTCTGATGATACTTTTGTACATTGAAAAAAAGTTTTACAAAATTACTCATTTTAAAATTAATAGTTGATTAACCTGTGATATTTTATCAAAATGTTTCATATACAGCCTCTATCAAGGAGCGTAACATCTGCATAACCATCGAAATACTTTTTAATGTTACGTTTACAAAAGATGATAACATTAGTGAAAACATTTTTTGTTCGCAAAGGCGTTTCACTTAGTGAAGATTGAAACTACCTCCCTTTTATCTCTGTCCATCCTTGTCAAGGTTTGAAACCTTGACAAGGATACTTCCTACTTCTACATAGGAAGTTTATTAAATAAAATCGTCGAATTCAAATTAAGAATATGCACTCAGATCGAAATTCAGAATGTCTCCTACTCTTTTGAATTCGTCATCTATAGCAGCATTTATTGTCATTCTTTCGTTAGATACAGGATGATTAAAAATCAACTGATGGGCGTGAAGCGTCATTTTGTTGATGCCAAATGTTTGAAGCCACAATTTGTTCTGTTTATTGCAACCGTGTTTTCGGCAACCTAAAATAGGATGCAGAATATGTTTAAAATGTTTTCTCAACTGATGAAATCTTCCTGTTTCAGGAATTGCTTCTACCAAGCAATATCTCGAAGTCTGATGTTTTAAAAAAGGTAAATCTATTTCCGAAGTCTGCAAACGGCGATAGTAGGTAACCGCATTTTGCTTAACTTCATTTTCATTAATTAAATCATAATCAATTGTTTCTTCTTCTTTCGTCCAACCCCGCAGAATTGCCAGATATTTCTTCTCTACTTCGCGTGATGCAAACTGATCGCTCATGACTCTAAGGGTATCTTTATCTAAAGTGAATAGCAAAACTCCTGAAGTTTTTCGGTCTAACCGATGTACAGGAAACACTTTTTGTCCAATCTGTTTCTTCAGCTCCTGAATGGCATAGGTATCTGCTTCTCCCGCATAGAAAGATTTATGAACCAGTAATCCGCTGGGTTTGTTGATGGCAATAATATGCTCGTCACGATAAAGAATTTCTAACATGATGCAAAAGTAGAAATTTTCGAGTGATATAGCCCTGATTGTAACGGCATCCTTTTGCAAGGCAAAAGATAGAGTGAAAAGCAGGTTCCCGGCTCCTAAATATAAGAATAGCAAACTTCAGATAAAATCTTTATCTTGGTATACGATTCGGCTCAAATTAAAAAATTATGACAGACTATTTCGGTTTTTTTGTAAAATTAATGGTGATCTCAGTCATGATAGGGGTTGCCGTAATTATTTTTGTTCCATTAAAAAAATACCGGATAGCAAAGATATTATTGCTTATTATTGCTGGTATTCTATTTATTATTGGTGCAGGAGGATGCTTTTTAATGTCCGTGTCTAATGTAGGATCTTACAGGTATTAATATTTTCCCAATAAAAAACATTATTTTTGCACATCAGACATAAAAAAATTATGGCAAAGCAAGAAGATGTTTTCAAGAAAGTGATTTCTCACGCTAAAGAATATGGTTTTATTTTCCCATCGAGTGAGATCTATGATGGTTTATCCGCTGTTTATGATTACGGACAGAACGGGGCCGAACTAAAAAATAATATCAAACAATACTGGTGGAAAGCTATGGTACAGCTGAACGAAAATATTGTAGGTATTGATTCGGCAATTTTGATGCACCCAACAACATGGAAAGCATCAGGCCACGTAGACGCTTTCAATGATCCATTGATTGACAATAAAGATTCCAAGAAGCGTTTCAGAGCAGACGTTTTAGTGGAAGATTATTGTGCTAAAATTGAAGATAAAGAGAAGAAAGAAATTGAAAAAGCAGCGAAGAGATTCGGAGATGCTTTTGATAAAGATCAGTTTGTTGCCACGAATCCAAAAATTTTGGAATACAAAGCAAAAAGAGAGGCAATTCTTTCAAGGCTGGCAAAATCTTTGGAAAATGAAGACCTTGCTGATGTAAAAGCATTGATTGAAGAGCTTGAGATTGCTGATCCTGATACAGGTTCCAAGAACTGGACAGAAGTAAGACAGTTCAACTTAATGTTCGGAACCAAGCTGGGAGCTTCTGCTGATAGTGCCATGGATCTTTATCTGAGACCGGAAACGGCTCAGGGTATTTTCGTTAACTTCCTGAATGTACAGAAAACTTCACGTCATAAGCTTCCTTTCGGTATTGCACAAATTGGTAAAGCATTCAGAAACGAAATTGTTGCAAGACAGTTTATTTTCAGAATGCGTGAATTCGAACAAATGGAAATGCAGTTCTTCGTTGCTCCGGGAACAGAACTTGAATTCTACGAGCAGTGGAAGCAAAAACGTCTGAACTGGCACTTAGCTTTAGGTTTAGGTGATGAAAATTATAGATTCCACGATCATGAGAAATTGGCTCACTATGCCAATGCAGCGGCTGATATTGAGTTTAATTTCCCATTCGGATTTAAAGAATTGGAAGGAATCCACTCAAGAACAGATTTTGACTTAAAAGCTCACGAGAAGCATTCAGGAAGAAAACTTCAGTTCTTCGATCCGGAAAGAAATGAAAACTATGTTCCTTATGTAGTAGAAACTTCTGTAGGTTTAGACAGATTATTCCTTTCTATATTCTCTCACTGTTTAAAAGACGAAGTATTGGAAGACGGTTCAGAGAGAACAGTTTTATCTTTACCGCCTGCTATTGCACCGATTAAAGCCGCTATTCTTCCATTGATGAAGAAAGACGGTTTGGCAGAGTATGCAGAAAAGATCTTCAATGATCTGAAGTACGATTTCAATTTGTTCTACGAAGAAAAAGATGCCATCGGAAAACGTTACAGAAGACAGGATGCTATTGGTACTCCTTACTGTATTACCGTAGACCACGATTCACTTGTTGACCATACGGTAACCATCAGAGACAGAGACACCATGCAGCAGGAAAGAGTTCCTGTTTCAGAGTTGAGAAGAATTATTGATGAGAAGACCAACTTCAGAAATCTACTTTCTAAAATATAATCAAAAGCCCTGTTTTCAGGGCTTTTTCATTTTTTGTCAACCTATGTGTTAATTTCTTACTCTAGTTCTTCAAATTTTAACCATGAAAAAAGAACTTATTTCCTGATTCGTTTTAATTTTTATGAACAAATTATTCTAAATTTGTTAGAGACCGATTCATGAAAAAATGAGAATACTAAAATATATGATAGGCGGTGCAGCAGCAGGTGCAGCAGCAGCTTATTTTCTGGGATATGATTATTTGTTCAGTGGTATTTCCAAGACCTATCTTAAAGGAAAATCAAGTGCCTATATTGATGACGGAGATCTTTTCCCAAGCAATCCTATTGCGACAGAGGAACCCATGTTATGGGAAGAAGATTCTGAATACAATAAAAAAGAACTACCTAAAGATTTAGTCGAAAATTTAACACATTCCAAAACAGCTGCTTTTGTAGTGATAAGGAATGGTAAAATTCTTCATGAACAATATTGGGAAGGTTATAACCAGCTTTCACAAACCAATTCTTTTTCCATGGCAAAAGCAGTTACTGTAATGCTTTTAGGCAAAGCTCTTGAGGAAGGAATCATTTCTTCCATTGATGAAAAGCTTGCTGATTTTCATACTGAATTTAAAGATAAAACATTCGGAAATCAGGTTACTCTCAAAAATTTAGCTCAAATGGAAGCCGGTCTCGACTGGGATGAGAATTATAATAATCCTTTTCTTCCCAATGCCAAAGCCTATTATGGTAAAAGCCTGGTAAAAGCTGTGTTTCCAAGGAGGTTTAAAGAAGAGCCCGGAACCAGATTCGAATATCAAAGCGGATCTACACAACTGCTTGGTTTTGCCGTAAGAAAAGCGCTTAATCAACCGCTGGCAAGCTATTTATCTGAAAAGTTCTGGATTCCGCTGGGAATGGAACAAAATGCAAAATGGAGCACAGATGATTATGGAATGGAAAAAGCGTACTGCTGTATTCATTCCAATGCCCGCGATTTTGCCAAACTGGGACAGCTGTTTCTGGATAATGGAAAAGCAGGTGATCAACAGCTTCTCAATTCTGATTTTATCGAGCTGATGAGAACACCAACCCAAAAGTCTGAAGAGATCTATGGAATGGGGCTTTGGATTAATCATGACAACCCTGTTAAGCATTATTATTTTCTCGGGCTTCAGGGACAATACATCATTATGGTTCCTGAATACAATATGGTCATTGTAAAAACAGGAAGCTACCTGAACAATCCCAAGAATGACAGAGGAAGACCTGATCAGGTGAAATTCCTGGTCAATGAAATCATCCAATTATTCCAATAAAACAATGGAAAAATACAGTCCTAAAATAGATGCTTATATCGAAAAATCTCAGGATTTTGCAAAACCGGTTCTGAATTATATCCGCGAAACGGTTCATGAGTTCTGCCCTAATGCTGAGGAGACTATGAAATGGAGTTTTCCCCATTTTATTTACAAAGGGAAAAATCTTTGTGCAATGGCTTCTTTCAAACAGCACTGTACTTTCGGTTTCTGGCTGGAAAAAGAAATGAAAACCATGCAGGAAATCACTCAGGATATTGAAAAGAATTCAATGTTCAGTCTGGGAAAAATTACTAAGATTGAGAACCTTCCTTCAAAACCTCAACTGAAAAAAGCGATCAGAGAAGCAATGGAACTTACGGATATGGGCGTTACCATGAAGAAGACGGCTCCTTCCAAAACAGAAATAGAAATTCCTGATTATTTTCAATCAGCTTTAAATACCGATCAAAAAGCGTTGAATATTTTTGAAAAGGCTTCTCCATCATTTAGAAAAGAATATATTACATGGATCACAGAAGCCAAAACAGAAACAACCCGAAATAAAAGGATGCAGCAGGCATTGGAATGGATTGCAGAAGGAAAAGGAAGGAACTGGAAATACGAGAGGAAGTAGAAACTGGACTGCACTTATCTCTTTTCCACTTATAAAGAATGATACATTTAATGAAATCTGAAATTGGCTTCCGGCAGCGTATTATTTTTTAGGAAAGCCTCATACTCCGGAGACAATTTTGCACGTCCAAAGGTATTTTCTCCGCTCATACTTCCCAGACGGACTTTATCCTTTCCAAACTTTCTGTTCATAGCATCCATTGCCTTCATCACAGGAAGATGCTGATTTTGTATGTCTTCTTCAAAAAGGCTTATTTGTCTCTGATCTTCGGGTACAAAGTCATTAACTATGACACCTGCTCTTTTATAATGAAACCCATCTTTATAAATAGCTTCAAAAAGTTCATTCACCACTCTTCCGATAAGGATAGATGAATTGGTAGGATTAGAAAGAATCCTTGTCATTGCATTCCGATATTCCGGAAGATCTTTTCTAAAGCGGTTGGTCTGCACAAAAACAGTAATCATTTTGCAGCAGGTGTTCTGCTTACGTAATCTTTCTGAGCAATACATTCCAAAGGTTTCTACCCGTTCCCGCACCTCTTCTTTCTTTGTAAGCATCTGCATGAAACTTCTGGTAACTGCTATTGATTTTTTAGGGGATGGTGTATCCAGCTCAAGCTGGCGGATTCCTTTCAGTTCATTAATCATTCTTACGCCATGAATTCCCATAATCTTCCGAATCCACATCTCAGGTTTCTGAAGAAGATCCCAGGCTTTGTAGACCCCATTATCATTCATTTTGGCCGCCAGTCTTCGTCCAATTCCCCAGACATCACCTATATTGAGCCACTTCAGGGCTTTTTCAATTTTTTCGGGTGTATCCAGAATATAAACTCCATTGAAATTATCCGGAAAATCTTTTACAATCCTGTTCGCAACTTTGCATAAGGTTTTGGTGGGGGCAATTCCTATACTTACAGGAATATTTTCTTTCTCCTTGATCTCATCCTTGATTTTAGTACAATATTCATAGATATCAATATATTTAAAACCTGTCAGATCGAGAAATAGTTCATCTATACTATAAACTTCATGATCAAGAACATAAGATTTCGAAATATTAATTACCTGCTGGCTTTTATAATTATACAATTCAAATTTTGCGGAAAAGCTTTTTACATCATGCTTTTGAAAGAGCTCTTTATACTTGAAGGCCGGAGCTGCCATGGGAATTCCCAGATCTTTTGCTTCTTTGCTGCGGGATACAACACAACCATCGTTGTTGGAAAGAACCACAACGGGCTTGCCTTCCAGCTCAGGATCTAAGGTCCTTTCACAGGAAACAAAAAAGTTGTTACAATCTACCAGAGCATACATAATAATCGCATAGGAATATCTATACAAAATTATTGTTTTTAAAGAATAAAATAATCTTTTAGACTATAATTAACATCACATTTAACACTCTGAAAAACAAAATGATAAAATTTTTAAACACGACACCTTTTGTCGCATTAGTGCTTTAATTTTGTTGTCAAAAACACATATTGATTAATGTATCAGATCATTCTTAAACGTTCTTCTTCCAGATCAATCTGGTAGAGCTGATGTCTGATAATTTCTTCATTAATTGACACGTCTTTATTGAGTTCTGAAAGAAACTGCCTCTGGCTTTCCAGCATTTCA
This sequence comes from Chryseobacterium sp. Tr-659, assembly GCF_011752975.1. Classification (GTDB taxonomy): domain Bacteria; phylum Bacteroidota; class Bacteroidia; order Flavobacteriales; family Weeksellaceae; genus Chryseobacterium. Next base: position 368,283 of record NZ_VWWP01000003.1, read on the forward strand.
AAAAAGATGGTTTTGTTTTTCTCATTCATCCATTCTGCATTATCGGTCTGTATTTTTTCTTCCCAATGCTTCAGCATTCTTTCCAGTCCGGCATGCCCGTTCAGCTCATTTTCATGTTTATTTTTAAGAAAGTGATAAACATGTTGCTTTAGTTTATGTTTTATTTCTTCTCTGGTTTTCTTTTCTTTTTCTTCATTTATAAAATCATCAAAGGCATGTCCGTATTTAATAAAATAAGGCAATGTAAGCCCTTGTACCAGCAATGTCAGTAATATAACGACAAAAGTAATGAACAGGATAAGGTTTCTGTTTGGAAAAGGAGTTCCGTTTTCCAGAGTAATCGGAATAGCCAATGCAGCGGCTAAAGATACAACTCCTCTCATTCCGGTCCATCCCAACAGAAGAGGCATCATCAGACTTCTTCTTCTGGAAGATGCCCGCGGAGCAACACCGGGGCGAAAAACCAAAGTAGCTATCATCGCAGCATATGAACTTATTATTCTGGCAGCAATCAGGATTCCTGTTATCAAAACACCATACTGAATAGCCGTTTTTAAAGGAATTCCTTCTGAACGAAGCCCTCCCACAATTTCAGGAAGTTCCAGACCGATAATCAGAAATACAATTCCATTCAAAATAAATACAAAACTCTCCCAGACACTATATCCTCTTATACGGCTGGTACTGTTTAAGAATATCATCCGCTTGCCAGACATATACAAACCACCGCATACAACTGCCAGTACACCGGAGCAATGGAACTGTTCTGCAATCCAATACATCAGATAAGGTTCAATCAGGGTTAATGCGATATCTGAGGAAGCATCTGTGGGAAGGCGTTTGTGTGCCTGTACAAAGATCCAGCCTACTAAAAGCCCTATTCCTGCTCCACCGATTATCATCCACAAAAAATCCAAAGAGGCTTCCTGCCATACAAACTGTCCTGTGCCTACTGCTATCAGGGCAAACCGAAAAATAATCAGCGAAGAAGCATCATTCAGAAGGCTTTCTCCTTCGAGAATAGCAGAGGTCGTGGCGGGGATTTTTACAAATTTCATAATTGCACCTGTACTTACTGCATCGGGCGGAGATACGATTCCTCCCAGCAAAAATCCTAATGCAATCGTAAATCCAGGAATGAAGTAATTGGCAGCTACAGCAACGGTAAGTGCTGTAAAAAATACCACCAGAAAAGCAAAACTTCCAATAATGCGCCACCATCTCTTCATTTCTTTAAAGGAAATAGACCATGCTGCTTCGAATAATAAAGGAGGTAAAAAGATAAAGAAGATAAGATCCGGGTTAATCTTTACAACGGGTAAACCGGGTACAAAGCTCACAAGCAGCCCGAAGACGACTAATAGAATCGGATAAGCAATTTTTAATTTGGTTGCCCACATGTTCAGTAAAACAATGGCGGCTACCATCGCCAGCAGGAAAGGTAAGATCGTATGCATTTAAATTGTGTTTTTTATCCCTCATATTTACTACTTCTATTTGATTTCTAAAAATTTAAGAGGATATTTTTTCCATTTTTTTACTCCTAATCTATTTATTTCTTACTATAAAGCTTTTTAAATATTGTATTTTTTATAGTCTCTCCGTACGATAATTTTAAAAAAATTTAAATAAAACACGTCAAGTTTCGTCGTCATGATCCTATAATTTTGCCCTATAACAGTAAATATTATGGATAAAGTAACATTAGACCGAATTCAGAAGCTTCACCCACTGATAAGGGAAGAAGTAAAACAGATTATTAAAGAATGTGATGAGGCACTTACCGGAAGAGCCAAAATCCGGATAACGCAGGGATTAAGATCTTTTGAAGAGCAGGAAAAACTTTACGCCATTGGAAGAATTACTTCAGGCAAAAAAGTGACCAATGCGAAAGCCGGACAAAGTATTCATAATTATGGTCTTGCAGTAGATATCTGTTTGATGATTGATGGAAAAACGGCAAGCTGGGATACCGTCAAAGATTGGGATAATGACAAAGTTGCCGATTGGTATGAATGTGTGAAAATTTTCGCGAAACACGGCTGGGATTGGGGTGGAAACTGGAAAACTTTCAAGGACCTTCCCCACTTCGAAAAAAAGAATATTCCTTCTAAAAAAGGGTTTGTAAAAACCAGTTGGAGAACGCTTTTGAAGATGCCCAGAGACAAAGAAAATTATGTTATTTTTTAATAATTTTTATTTGAAATTAAATAAAACACGACAAGTTCTGTCGCTTCCCCGTCCTATCTTTACTTTATAAGAAAACCACTAAAAAAGCAATGAAATCGAAGTATGGAATCCTATATTTTTATGATAAATCAAGAGGTTCCGCAGATGTAAGATTGCATGTGTCCTTTTAAAAAACAATTAAAAATATCACATGAAAAAGACAACTATTCTTTCTTTGGACGGGGGTGGAATAAGAGGAATCATTACCTGTATTATTCTACGTTACATAGAAGAACAGCTCCAGTATTATGATAAGCCGACTGCCAAACTCGGAGATTATTTCGATCTGGTAGCGGGCAGCAGCACCGGAGGTCTGATTGCTTCTATTATTCTCTCTCCCGATGAAACCCGAAAAGCAAAATATTCTATTCAGAAAGGATTGGAATTATATGCTGAAAAGGGCGGTGACATCTTCCAGGTTTCTTTTTGGGAAAAGCTGGTCAATCCTTTCGGATTATTGAATGAAAGAATTTCTCAGGAAGCACTTGAAAAAAACCTGAACGACTTTTTTGGAAATTTAGAATTAAAAGAATTAATTAAACCATGCTTAATAACAAGTTATGACATTGAAAACAGAAGAGCAAAGCTTTTCAACTCATGGGAAGCCCATCTCAGCACAGATAATTTTTATGTAAAAGATATCTGCAGAGCCACCTCAGCTGCTCCTACTTATTTCAGCCCTGTACAGATCAAATCCATGTACGGACAGATTTTCAGTCTGATTGACGGAGGAATGTTTGCGAATAACCCTGCACTGTGCGCTTATGCAGAAGCCAGAAAAATTCCTTTTGCGGAGGTGTTGAAAAATCACCAGAAAGCCAATCAGCCAGGAGTAAATGATATGATCATGATTTCTATCGGAACAGGAGTTGAAGCCAGGCCTTATTCATTTAAAAGATTACAAAAATCCGGAAAAATTGGATGGGTAAGCCCAATAATTGATATTTTAATGTCTGCCAATGCAGAAACCGTAGATTACCAGTTGGGTCAAATGTTCCAGACTTTAGGATCTAGGAACCAGAAAAATTATTACCGTCTGAATCCTTCACTGAAAAATGCTTCCCCGGCAATGGACAATGTAAGAAGATCCAATATTGAGAATCTGATACAAGCCGGACTTAGTTATATTGATGATAACAGAGAAATATTGAATCAAATTGTTCAGAAACTCATCAAAAACAAAATATAAGCTTTTTACCTTATAAATAACGTATATAAGCTCTAAAGATTATATTTAAAAAATTAAAAAATATTTTTAAACACGTCAAGTTTTGTCGCTTTGCTCCATTACCTTTGGAGTATCAAAAAAGACACAAAACAACAATCAATAAAATTTTAAAAAGCCTTTGAATTCAACATTCACCTATGCTGAACAGCCTAAAATATGTTCAAAAAACAACCAACACCTTAGAACATACAATATGGAAACACCTGATCACAATACAGATATACCCTTCGATGAAGATCTCTATACCATAGAATGGAGTGACATCGAAAATGCAGAGATGGACTATGAAAACTATCTCAATGACATTGAAAGCTTCTTCAGAGAAGATTTTGAAGAATCTGAAGAAGAATCCTTTTAAGATAAAAACTAATATACCATAAGTTCTGATGCTGTCCGACATTCTCTTAAAGTCTCTATAATATACTCTCAGCAATCTCATTAAACATTCTCAACACCTTTGAATTCACCATTCACAAAATGTTGGACAGCCAGAACTATATCTGAAAACCAATACACATGAAAATATAATACAACTGTGGAAGTACACCTGTAACCACACAAAAAAAGGTGAACATTAATCAACGTAACCAATCACACAATCTTTTATGAAAACAAAAGAAGAATTAAAACTCTATTTCGAAAATGGAGATATCCCCAGACAGGAAGACTTTTGGGCATGGCAGGATTCCTACTGGCATAAGGATGAAAAAATTGACACAAGAAAAGTAGCAGGACTTGAAAACGGCACTTATAATCTCGTTTATTCAGAGATAGATGCACAGGGAAATGCTTCAATGGAGTCTTTCTTTAAAAGAAAATTAGTCATAAAACCTGGTACATTAAAAATTCCAACGTCTTTTACAATGGGTGTAGTTATAACAGAAGTACAGATCCCTGATGGTATCATCAGTATTGGTGAGAATGCTTTTGCAGGCTCACAGATCACTTCTCTTGTTATTCCTGACAGTGTCTCTGAAATTAAAAGTCTTGCATTCTCAAGCAACAAAATAAGTTCACTTCGGCTTCCTGAAAATATTTCAGTTATCGGATATGGAGCATTTGCGGGAAATCAACTTGCAGATCTACGAATTCCAAAAGGAATTAAGGTAATAGAAGAATCAACATTCAGTTCTAACCAGCTGACTTCTGTAACTATTCCTGAAGGCGTTACTGAGATTAAAAATTATGCATTCGGAAACAATCTACTGACTTCCGTAAGTATAGCTAAGAGCGTTCTTACAATTCAACAGGGGGCTTTTTCAGGGAATAAACTCACTCAGGTAATATTAGGCGAAAACACCCAGTACTATCCCTATTCTTTCGATCCTGAAGTTCAGGTAACCGGAGGCAAGCTTATCAATTAAATTATTAAACAAAAATGAAAACAAAACAAGAATTAAAACAGTATTTCGAAAACGGAGACATTCCAAAACAGGAAGAATTCTGGGAGTGGCAGGAATCTTACTGGCATAAAGATGAAAAAATTCCGCAGGATAATATTGCTGATCTTAAGGAATCTTTAAAAAACAAACTCACCAAACCTCAGCTGGGAACCGGATTCTATATTGTAGGTTATAATGATGATCCGTACTTTATAAAAATCAACCTTCAATCTTATTATCTTACCTCATGGAACGGATCAAGTTTTGTCAGCAGTAATGTATACAGCGACAGAGGTAAAATAGGAATAGGAACGAATATGCCTACAGAAATCCTTCAGGTAGAAGGAAATATCAAATCTCAGGGCATGATTCTTACCAATCCGCAGTACATTCCTGCACAATCCGGCAATACTACCAAAATTCTTGCCTTAAAAAATGATGGAACTGTTGGATGGACCAATCAGACTTCCGATACTCAAAATCATATTCCTTTAACGGGAACGGCTGATAACAGCCCTTTAACAGGTTCTATTCAATATCAAGGCGGTGATACAACAGGATATAACTCATTCGGGTTTTATAACAAGCTTTCTAATAATGAAAAAGCAGGTTTTGATATTCAGGATGATGGCTCTTTAAGTCCACACATCTATTGGATTGGGACGGATAATAATAAAACAATGTTAAGGGTATATCATGATGATGTGGCTATATTTTCTGACAGTCCTTCATTCTCAGGTTTAAGAGGTGGAAGTTATTATGGAGATTACTATACCAATGAAAGTTATATCCAAAAACAATACGCAGATAAACAACATTCTTATACTACAAAAGAAGAACGAACGGGAGGAAAATGGATCAATAAAAAACCAGTTTACAAAAAAACTTTGTTTTTGGATCAGATTCCAAGAACAGGAGAACTTCCAATTGACAAAATTTTTGAAGATGTAGAAGTGATTGTTTCCAATCAGATGTTTACCGAATGGTATGCGATGGATGTAGCATTCGCAGGCAATCAATGGATGACCAAAGCATTCATCACACTGGAAAACAGAAAAGTAAGATTTGAACTCAAGGGCGTTACTGACTATGACTATTCTTTGATCAATTCCTTTACCCTTACTCTTGAATACACCAAAAAAAGTGATGGTCCCGTATATTCTTAATTAAAAACAAAACATAACAAAATATTAATAATGGCAACAAACGATACCCAAAATAATGCTTCTCAAACTCTTTTCAGATTTGTAAGTTTAAGAAACCCACAATTAACAGAAACCAAGGCCCTGAACTTAGGTTTCATCCATAAATCTTCGAAGGTTACAAGTACTTTTGATGCAGTAATAAATCCCGGAGATACGGCTCTTTTAAAGTTCAGAGCCATGGAACGTGCTGCAAAAACCTTCGATTCTACAGGATATCAGTCTGAAAGAGAAATTGAAACAGGGAGTTTTGCAGAAGCACTTAAAATTGGTAGAAAAATTGCAAAAAAAGAAATTCTTTCTTCTGCTGAAGAAATTTCAGCGAGAAACCTTTATAACAATAGTGCTATCCAGAATAAGCTGGGACAGATCTGGGACAATCTAATCTATCAGACCGTTACCCAAAAGAACTTTTACGTAAAAGAAGCTTTGATCCACATTTTAAAAGCCCTTCATTTCGGATATGTGACGGATCTGCCTGTAACTCCTGAATTGACAAAGGTTAACGGTGATGATTTAAAAGCCAAAGCTTTGGAAGCCAGAGTTGTTCTTCCTATGAAATTCTTCGGAGACGGCTATGAAGGAGAAGGATCTAATCCCAACCCTAACACTACAGGAAATGCTTTCCAGGTGAATGTTTCAAAGATCGGAGATGGTGTAATTAACGGAACGGCTCTTTCATTTGCTACCCAGCAACAATTAAAAGATGAAGGAAACAGAATTTCAGAACTTTCTTTCCTTTCTTTTGAAAAAGACAGCTTATTGCAATTAAGATCCGAATTGGAAAGCATCCAAAAATCTTTCTATAATCTGAGAGCAAAAGCATATGATGCTGCATTAAAAGCATATCAGGAAGATCATCAGGCAGAACTTGAGAGATATAACAGTAAGCTTGAGGATATAAAAGCCCAGATTGCAAAAGGAGGATTAACACAAGAGCAAATTGATGCTCTGTATGCTTCATTGGATCAGTTCAAAGTAGCTCCTTTCGTGTTCGAATATAAAAACGAAATTAACTTCGGCGATCTGAAAGAGAAACTTTCATTGGATTCTTTCAAATTATTCATCAATATCTTCACGAAAGTAACTACAGGGCAAAAGCCTGCTGATGGGTTTGATTTTTCATCCATCACAGTATTAACCGATAAAACCCTTAAATTGGGCAATATCGTAGTTTCCATCACTGATGAGTATGATACTTTCCCTGAGGTATTTGAAAAACTGGAAGAAGATCTTTCTTCAACAATGCAGTCTTTATTCAATAAGACCCCTTCTCCTGAACAAACCTATGCAAGTGTAGGAGGTGTACTAATCCCTGTTGTTGATTCTTACAGCTCTGCATCCCGCATCGTTTCCAGATCATATTACCTGAAAACATCTTACGAGCCATTGTCTTCAAGAATGCCTGCAACCGTTACGTTCTATTATCAGGCAGAAAGTAATGCCTGGGGAGCTGCTTCCGTACAAATCAATGCCAGCACAGATTTAGGATTATATGAAGAAACATTCTCGAATATCAGTGTGGTAGATAACAAAGTGGCTTTACCGCTTTTATTAGTTGATAAGTTTGGTAAATTCATCAGATCGTTAGATATAAAAATCTATTTCAATAACGGAAAAGAAGCTTCTTTAAGACTTACTGAAATTGAAATTAACAAGTCTCTCACAGGAGTTTTATATACTGAGGATGCAAAAGATGACGAACAGATTGAAAACCCTTCGGATGGGAATACTTCAAACCCCGGAGTTTTCATTCCTAAACATTTCGGAGTAAAAAGATTAGGTATTGCCGATTATTTAAAGGTAGAACAAAGTGTTCATGCCTATGTTCCGGGAGAAGTTTCCAATATCGAAAACGTAATGGCTAGCGAACTGCGTCATAAGTCTTCTGTATCCAGAGATTATTCTGAAACCATTGACACGACTTCAGAAACTATTGAAACGGAAAAAATTTCCGATACATCAAGGGCTGAAAGAGCTGAGATGCAGACCGAAGTTGCAAAAGAACTTGAAAAACAGCGAAGCTTTACCGGAAGTACCCATTTTGGTTACAGCGGAGGTTATACCCTTGATATCTCAGCGGGTTATGCCAACAATACGGCACAGCACGACAGTACAAGACAAGCTGTGGCTAAATCTCAGGAGATTACAGAACGTGCAATGGAACGTGTACTTACAAAAGTAAACAAAGAGCGTGTTCAGAAAATCATCAGAGAATTTACGGAAACCAATGTTCATGAGTTTGATAACAGAGGAAGCAAAACAGGAGTTCCGCCACAACATATTACCGGAGTATACAGATGGGTAGATAAGAAGATGAAAAATCAGGTGTATAACTATGGAAAACGTACCATGTTTGAATTCATGATTCCTGAGCCTGCCAGATTACACACCCTGGCAACAGCTACTTCCAAAGCTAATACTTTAACACAGCCTGTAGATCCAAGAGCTTCACAAGATAAATGGATGATGCCTACTCCTCAGAAAGCTACAAAAGAGCAAATTGAATACTGGGCAGGAATTTATAATGTAAAACTGACTGAACAACCAAAGTCTCCTATCAATCTGATTTTAGGACAACAATGGGAAAAAGTAGACGGAAACGGAGAATTCAGACACAGAACTATTGATATTCCTGATAATTACGAGGCCAGCGCAGTTAAAATGTTTTATGGTTTCGAAAGAGATTCAAGAGGCAGAAGTGTTTTATATGTTAACAACTTTGCCGGTGGTACCGCTGCTTTGGAAAACTGGAATAACTCTATTGACAGTATAGCTTACTTTACACCGCAGAATGTTACCGGATCATATGATTTCGTGTACAGATGTGAGAATATTGATTCTGTTAATATCGCTTTTGAAATTACGTGTAAGCTTTCTGCTGCTTATTTACAATCTTGGTTCCAGGAAAACTTTGCTGCAATTATCAAAGCTTATGATGAAGCTTATGCTGTATTTTTAGAGAAACAAAAAGAATTTGAAACTAAAGCGAAGGAAGAAGAAGAAAAGAATAAAGAGAAACTCAGTACTAATAATTTCTATCGTGATATGGAATCTGTTATTCTGAAACACAATTGTATCGCTTACCTGTTACAGGATTATGGTGCACTGGGTGTCAACTTTACCAACGGAGCAGAAAGAATGCAGGATTTCAGCATTGTGTTAAGTGATGATCTTGAGCAATATACCGCTTTAGCCAAATTTATGGAGCAGGCTTTCGAATGGAGCATCATGGATTACACATTCTACCCATATTACTGGGGAAATAAAGCGAAATGGCAGGAAATGTATCTTTCTCAAAGTACAGATCAGTTGTTCAGAAGTTTCCTTCAGGCAGGTATGGCCAGAGTAGTGGTTACTGTAAAACCAGGATTTGAAGATGCCGTACAGTTCTTTATGTCAACAGGAAAGATCTGGAATGGCGGTGAAGTTCCTGTAATCGGAGATCCTTTATACATGTCTATTGTGGATGAATTGAGACAGCCGACAGGAATTGCACAAGGAAAATACTGGATCACAAGAATTCCTACTACTTTAACTATCCTTCAGGCTGAATCTGTGGGGTTAAGTGTAAGCGCTGATCAACCATTACCAATCTTCCCGGAAGATAATCCTGAAAACTGTGAAAATCCGAAAGAGCTGGAAACAAAAACTTCATTCTCTAAAGATAATATCAGAATGGAACCTGGAGATAAAGCCACCACACTTTCTTAATCTTAATTTTTTTAAATAAATGGCGGCTAGACCGCCATTTTATTTCCTTTTAACTTTTTAAAATTAAAAAATGAGTATAGTAAAACCATTAGGCTTAAAAAAAATTTCTCCTCTGGGAAAAGAAGATAATACCAAAAATGTTAGTTCTTTGTTTCATGTTGTTAATCCCGGTCAAAGCTTAGCACGTATTTCAGAATTATACAATATTTTCCCAAGCGAACTAAAGCAGCTTAATAAATTAGCAGATGACAAGGTATATCTTGGCCAAGTTCTTAAAGTAGACAGAAAAGAACTGATAAAGGAATTTGAAAAAAAGAATAATGAAAAAGAAGCAAAAAAGCCCATAATCAGGAAGAACAAAAACCTTGATAAGTTAACAACTGATGCTCCTAAATATATTCCAACATTAAATTCTACATTTCCACATGAAGAATTTAAAATGAGAGACAGATACTATATGGATTTCGGATTTACGGAAAACCGTTTAATATATGATGAGGACTTTAAAAGTGATATCAACTTTTGTATGAATGCTATATGCTGGATAGAACATCATGAATGTTACGATACCTACGAAATAGATACTATAAAAGATCATTTCATATTCGTAAATGTCTTCTATATGAACAAATTAGGAAAATTGGTTTCTGGAAAACAAATTCACCTTGACTTTAAAACCCAATCTCAGAAAGTTCCGCAAGGCGGATTCTATGCCTATGAAAAAAAATTATTGACACCCATCAATAAAAAGATCTTCCCCTATCTTTCTGAAGGAAAAGATTTGCATAATGAAGTTTTCATAGAAAAAAAATATAAATTTGCAACAGGTGCTGAAATACCTATAACCAACAATAACAGAGCTTATAAAGAATTAATAAATGCTTCTACGAGAAACGCATGTGGCGACACCAACCATATTTATGCATTAGTAGGAGAAGAAAAAGAAAAGCTGGAGGAAATTTTAGACTGGATTTCAATTGCTGCAATTCCTGTTGAAATCCCTCTTAAGTTTGTAAAACCACTACAAGGTTTGCTAGAGATTATTGCATACGCAAGTGATGTAGACTCTAAAACTAAGATAATTGATAAGTTTTTTGATGAAAGAGGTCCTATTCCACTTTCTCCTATTTATCATGATTTTTATGAAAAAGCAGATGTCTCAAATGGATCAGGAACACCTATAGGCGGATATAGACAAATATTAAGAAGCTCTGAAAAACTGGATGAAGATTTTATCATGGGAGAAGTATTAGAACTTTTACAAGAAGATTTAATTAAAAAAAAATAATATGAAAAAAATATTAAAATTTTTGGGAGCTGCAGTAGCTTTAATTTCATGTAACGACAAAAAAGAAGTCGCTTTAACTGATGTACAGCCTAAAACTATAAATGAGATCAGAAAAATGTCATTATACGAGTATAATAACATTTTACCTTTACAAACAGCATCCGAAAAGAATATTTTTTTCTCAAATATCAAACCTGATAATATCCGTAAATATAGAAGTACCAAACCTTTAGGGCGACTGGTTTATACAGAAGACCCTAAAGTTCTTGAGTATTTCGACAAAGAAAATGATAACAAGTTTGTCTATTATCATTACAGAAATGACAGCCTTATTTCTAAAGTATATCTTGTGGATAATTTACTTGTAAATAATTCGGGTTCACAAAACAAATCTACAATTACCAGTCTAGATCAGTTTAAAAATTCATTAAACTCTTCAAATATTAAATATTCTGAAAAGGATATCTATCAGGATCCGGCCATTCAGCAGAAATATAATCTTAACTCTATGGTGAAAATTGACGGAGAAAAAACATTTTTGATAGATAATAAATTTCCGGCTATTGTATACGCTAATAACAAGCTATTTTATGTCGAAATAATTTATAATAAACTTTCCAATGGAGAGAGATACAATTGGATGTTAGAAAAATAAAAAGGTAATTTAGGATATTATGATATCCTTCATTTTGAAAATACAGAACAATTTAAAACTGTATGATGAAAAAAAAGTTGCTAATAAAAAGTATAATCATCTATTTCTTATTATATCACATTGTTTTTGAATATCTAATCAATTTACATGGTTTAAAGTATGAAAACTTGTATACTCCTTTAGGGCGTATTTTTAGAAAGTTCATGCTAAACCAGAATATATATTATAATTTTGATATAAAAGATTTATTAATTTTTATTTTCAATTTAATTGTAAGTACCATTTTATTTATTGCTTCTTATAAATGGGTTTTAAAAGAAAATTTCTTAAAAGCATTTTTTAAACTAATTATTACTTTTTTATTGATTAATTTAATCTTGTTGTTCTTCTTATATGCCGGAGGTATTGGTTTAGCAACTATTCCTGTATATGTTCTCTTTTTCTTGAAGCCCATGTCAGTTATGGTTTTAATAATCGCCCTCCTTCTTTGGATTAACAAAAGAATGATAGAAAAGAATTATGCTTAAAATTAATATCAGAATATTTTGACCAATAATTAATAAGCCACAGAATTCCTGTGGCTTATTTCTTTTCAAAATCTTAGCACAAAAAATAAAACACGACACGTTTTGTCGCATTAACCGCATATATTTGTCTTATAAAACTTTACCATGAAACGCAGCTCTGCTGCAATATAAAAATAGAGAAATGAAAAAAGATTTTTATCTGACAAGATATGCCTTAATTATAAAAAGATTAGAAAGTTCTCCCGCTACCTATTCGCAGCTGGAGGACTATCTTTTAAACTCTTTTGAATTCCAGGATGCGGGAATCAAAAGCTACTCTATCCGTACCTTACAAAGGGATATCCGTGAGATTTCAGATCTTTTCAATCTGGCTATTCACAACAAGAAAAAAGGAGACAACCGTTATTATATTGAAAGCCGCCCAATTATGGAAGTGGATGAATACAACCAAAAGCTACTGGAGTCTTTTCAGGTAAGCAACGCATTAAATCTTCATCCGGATTTCTCAGATTTTATCTTTTTTGAAAGCAGAAAACCCACCGGAGTGGAAAATTTCTATGACCTCTTCTTTGCCATCCGCAACAAAAGAGTGGTTACTTTTGAGCATTACAACTACAAAAACAAACTGATGACCTCCAGGAAAGTTCATCCTTTGGCATTAAAAGAATCCAAAGACCGCTGGTATCTTATCGCAATTGATACCAAAGACAAAGTATTAAAATCTTTCGGGCTGGACAGGATCAATTATCTGGATGTGGCCAAGAACCAATTCAGGGAAAAATACAAATATAATTTCAGAGAACATTTTAAAAATGCCTTCGGTGTTATGAATCTTACTGAACAGAAACCGCAGAACATTGTACTAAAATGCAGCAGACATCAGGGAGAATACATCAGAAGCTTCCCGTTGCATCAGTCTCAGAAAGAAACCAGAGAAACCCCTGAAGAAATTTATTTTGAGTTTTTCCTTCACCCTACTTATGACTTTATGCAGGAAATTCTTTCATATGGAAAAGAGGTAACTGTTTTGGAACCGAAATGTTTAGTTGATGACATCCGAAATCATCTGCAGGAGTCATTAAACCGCTATCTTGAGAGTTAATAAATAATCATCGGGAGTCATTTTTTTTGGTTATATTTACATAAATATACCCTTATTGAAAACTTTATTCATCGTTATCAGCTGTTTTATATCTTCCTTTTTGCTATCGCAGCAGAAAGAAGAATTCAGGCTTATAAAGAATTATTATAACCAGCACAGAAATATGCTGAATAATGAATTCAAGAAGAAATTTGACGCTGAGTCCAATTCTTTAAAAAAAGCCGCTATCAAAGGAGATTTCCTTTTCTTTATGAAAAAGATGGACAGTATTGAAAATACGGCACTGATAGGTGCTCTGTTAAAAGTAAGGAATCTGGAAGATCTTCAGAAAATAAAAAAAACAGAACAACCTTCTGAGAAGTTTTCAGCCGTAGAAAAGGTAGCTGATTATCCCGGCGGGCTGAATTCTTTGAGGCAGGAAGTCGCCAACCTGCTCTATGTTGACGGAGTATATTCTGAAGAGAGAACAGTAAAAACAGATGTTGCTTTTATTGTGGAAAAAGACGGAAGTGTAAGCAATGTACATGCCCAGGGTAATAACTTCACCTTCAACAGGCAGGCTGAAATTGCCCTCTATTCTCTTGCAGAAAAGTTTTCTCCGGCTATGATAAAAGGAGATCCCACCACCTATCATTTTAAAATTCCTTTAACTTTAACTATAACCGAATAATGAAGAAATATTGCAGCTTATTTCTGCTTCTTGCTATCAATTTTTATTTCTCACAGCAAACTGAAGGCCTGAAACGTATTAAAGAAAAGTATGATACTCAAATTCAGGAAATAAAAAATAAATATGCAGAAGACAGCCTTAAGGTTTCTTCAAGAAAACTTGCCAAAGTTACCCTGAAAAAGAATGATGATATATACAATCTGAATGCTCAGAGGAATAATGAATATCTGGAAGAGGCAGCAAAGATAAAAGCAGCCTATAAACCTTCTGAGAAACAATCAGGAAGCAAATCAAAAAGTGACAATGAAACATCTGCCAAACATCTTGATGGCGCGGAGTCTTTCAAAAAAGAAATTTCTGACAACATGTACACGTATGGTATTTCTCTTAAAGGAAAAGTTGAATCCCGCGTATCATTTGCCATAGAAAAAGACGGGAGTATTACTTTTGTCAATGCCAAGGGAAACAATGAAAAGTTTAACAAGCAGGCTGAACTTGCCGTACTGCTTACCCAGAAAAAATGGGAACCTGCAACAAGAGATCATGAACCTGTAGTTTCTTACATGGGCTTTCCTATTTCTTTAAATTTCGATTAAAAATGTTTACTGACGAATATTATATGAAAATGGCGCTGCAGGAAGCAGAAGCTGCATTAGAAAAAGACGAGGTTCCTATTGGCTGTATCGTAGTTTCCAACAATCGTATCATTGCCAGAGCACACAACCTTACGGAAACATTGAACGATGTGACTGCTCATGCAGAAATGCAGGCCATCACCTCAGCAGCCAACTTTTTGGGAGGGAAATATCTGAAAGACTGCACACTCTACGTTACTATGGAGCCATGTGTAATGTGTTCCGGAGCCCTTGCGTGGTCTCAGATATCAAGAGTAGTCATCGGAGCCAGGGATGAACAAAGAGGTTTCATTAATAAACATCTTTCCCTACATCCAAAAACAGAGATTATTACAGGAATTATGGAAACAGAATGTTCCTCTATTGTTAAAGATTTCTTTAAAAGTAAAAGATAATCTTGTATCAAATACATTAGATCATAATATAAAAAGCGGAGCGTATTTTTCAATATGCTCCGCTTTTATTGTCTAGAATTTTTAATCTTTATCAATATTTTTCAGGAATTAATCTTTAAAAATACAATATCTTACAAGATCGAAGTATTCTCCGTCTTTCTTTGCTTCCTGTTTTAAAACGGCTTCCTGCTCCATTCCTATTTTTTCCATAATTCTTCCGGAGGCCGGATTGTGAAGAAAATGAGTAGCAAAAATTTTATTGAATCCTAATTCATTAAATCCAAAATTTACAATGGCCTTTGCAGCTTCAGTTACATATCCTTTGTTCCAGTAGGGAATTCCTATCCAGTAGCCTAATTCTGCTTTATCATCGTCTCTGTCATGAATTCCTACGGCTCCTATGATCTGTCCTTCTTTATTTCGGATACCGAAAGTATATCCTGTGTTATTCTCAAAAGCCTCCTTAGACATTTTCAGCCAGAACTTTGCATCATTTTCCGTATAAGGATAAGGAATATTTGAAGTAAGATCCGAATAAATCCTGTGTTGAAGCAGCTCAACAATAAAAGGAATATCTTTCTCTTCCAGTTGTGAGAGAATAAGCCTTTCTGTTTCTATGATCGGGAATTTGTCCATTTTTTAATAGGGTTGAAGTTGTGATTAAAGCCTTCTCAATCTTAATTTATAAATCTTTTCCCAGGAAGTAAAGTCCTTTCAGGGTGTGAAGCCTGTCCATCACATGAATCTTGTCCGTCAAAGGCTTATACACATGCGAAACACCTCCTGTTGCCACTACAAAGCAATCATCATTCACTTCGTCATTAATTCGGTTAACAAAACCTTCCACCATTCCTAAGAATCCATACACCATTCCGCTTTGCATACAGGTTACCGTATCTAATCCGAGAACAGTTTTTGGTTTTTTCAATTCAATATCAGGAAGTTGTGCGGTCTGATTAATCAGTGAATTTAAAGAAGTAACGATCCCCGGAGCAATAATAACCCCTAAAGTTTCTCCCGTTTCCGCTACGCAGCTTGCCGTAAGAGCCGTACCGAAATCAATAACTATCTTTTTTTTGTTTGGATATAAATTGTGTGCTGCTACAAGATTAGCGTAAATATCCGTTCCCATCTGCTTTGATTTCGCCTGAACTCCGGATGGGGTATTCCTGTCTACAATGACAGGATTTGTTCCATGAATCTTTTTGATTCCCGAGCTCATCACTTTGGTAAGTTGAGGAACTACTGATCCGATAATTACCTTATCGATTTCTTTCGGCTCAATTTTATAGGTCTGATAAAGCATCAGCATCTGTACATAAAGTTCATCTGCCGTTCTGTAAGGTTTTGTATTGATTACCCAGGAAATATCACAGTTATCACCATTAAAAAGGCCGAATCTGATATTACTGTTCCCTACGTTGATTACAATTGAATTCATTTATATTTTAACAGGCTAAGATTTGAAAAAATTTGAGCTTCAAATTTATAAAAAAATAAAAGGAGTATTTACAAATACCCCTTTTATCTATATGTTTATCGTCTTATTTCACTTCTACAAAGTTATCTGCCATATTCACATCAGCAATTCTCTGGCTGAAATCTATTCCTAAAACAGACAATTGAGATTTTGTATAAGGAACTGTTATGGTATATTCTTTCTGAGTCCAAGGCCAGTATGGCATTGTTTTGAAATCTCCGTAGACATCTTTTTCTTTCCATGTATGCGTCATGTTCATCGGAATCTGGTATGTAACCACTTTTTTATCCGTTGTCATTACACTGAAATCAATTGGCATAGGAACCTGGCCTTTATTAACCAACGTAATTGTTGTTGACTTTGCCTCATACTTTACGTCTTTGATTCCGTAATCAATTGTTTTAATGGTATTGATCCAGTAATTTTGGAACCACTTCAGGTCCATTCCGGAAACTTTTTGGGCGATGTGAAGGAAATCTCTGTCTGAAGGATGCTTCATGCTCCATTGATCATAATACTGCTTTAAGGTCTCTGCAAGATTCTGCTCTCCCATAATATATCCCAGCTGCACCAGGTACAATTCACCTTTTACGTAAGAAGCATAGGTATAAGCTGTTCCGTTATCATGATGATCTCCTAGCCATACAGCAGGTTCTTCAATTCCTTTTTTAACAAAATTTCTATAAGCCTCTAAAGTATTGGCAAACGGGTTCGGAAGCTCTTCCGGGAATAGCTGATACATGGTATATCCTTCTGCATAGCTTGTAAAACCTTCATCCATCCATGGGCGTACAGATTCATTAGTTGCAAGCATCTGCTGATACCATGAGTGTGATCCTTCGTGAGCCATTAAGCCCATTAATCCTTTAATATCTTTAGCTTCGCCTAAAATCATGGTACACATTCCGTATTCCATACCTCCATCACCTCCCTGGATAAAAGCATAAGTCGGGTAAACATATTTCCCGAAGTGAGCATTCATGATCTGGAAATACTTGGTGATATAAGGCTGTGCCTCTCCCCATACTTTTGTTTTATCATTTTTCTGATACACCAGATATACTTTCGGTCCTTCCGGAACATTGAAGCTCTCTACAGAGTAATCTCTGTCTGCACTCCATGCAAAATCAAGGATATTTTTTGCGGTCCATTTCCAGGTAGCTTTCTTATCTTTTTCAGCTTTTATTTTAGCATTCGCATCATAACCTTTTACCTCAGCCGGATTCTCAAGAATTCCTCCCGCTCCTACTACATAATCTTTATTGATTTTAATGGTAACATCAAAATCTGAAAATGGGGCATGAAACTCTCTTCCCAGGTAATCAAAAGTAGCCCAACCATCATAGTCATATTCGGCAATTTTCGGATACCACTGTGTCATGGTCATATCCACTCCTTCCTTATTATTTCTTCCACTTCTTCTGATCTGTTGAGGAATCACAGCATCCCAGTCCATTGTAAAAGTAGTTGTGGAATTAGGTTTGATAGGTTCAGCCAGATATACTTTCATAATGGTTTCCTGAACTTCAAATTTCAGGTCTTTGCCATTTTGTCTGATCCAGTGAATATTCTGAGCCCCTTCCTGATCTTTCGGGATAGATGCCAGTCTTGAGATTCCATCTTTCTGCAATCTTCCGTCACCGTTTTTCCCCTGAGAAGCCACTCTTTGATCCATCATGGAATTGGGCTTAAAAGCATTCCAGTATAAGTGGAAATAAACCACATTAAGCTCATCCGGCGAGTTATTGGTATATTCCAGAGTTTGTTTTCCCTGATAGGTAAATTTTTCAGCATTAACATCAATATCCATCTTGTACTTCGCAGCCTGCTGATAGTAAGCTCCTTGTTGAGCCTGAAATTGTGAAATGATAAACGCAAAAATGATTGCAGCCGATTTTCTCATTTAAAATTTTATTTTTTCTAAAGGTAGGTAATTTAAATAACACCCTCAAATTGGAGTTATCTGAAGGTTGTAAGGATACCCGCATGCATATTTTCACCCGTTTTTCAGCAGTTTCTTGATTAATGTAATCTGTCCCAGATGATAGTAGCTATGCTCAATCATTCCTTCAATGTTTCTTCGGTAAGTTCCGTACTTTTCATCAACAAAAACATCATCCAGTTTACTGTCGGGTATTTCTTCAACCCATCTGGCAAATTTTTCAGAATCGTTCCATAGCTTATTAAGTAATGTGTCCCACTGCTCCTGAGATTCAACAGGAGGAAGATCAAAGCTGTACTGGTCTTTTATTTCAAGATCTCCGCCCTCAAAAACATTTGTTACGCCTGCAATGTAATAATCGATATGAAAAGTAAGCATAGCGATGGTATTTAAAGATTCTATCTTCGTCACCGCCTCCTTCCAGGTTACGTCTGAAAGCTGAGCTTTAAAATTAGTATTGGCAATCCAGAGACCATCCAGAAGAACCTCTCTGAATCTTTTTGATAATTCTGATACCGAACTCATAAGCAGTATTTTTTTGCTTTTCAAGATACACAATTTAGCAATTTCTTCTAAAGGAACCTTGTCAAGGTTTAAAACCTTGACAAGGTTCATAAACAAAAAACCTCAGATGTACAGTACATCTGAGGCTGATATTATCATTCTTAAATTAGAATTATTTCTTAGCAGAAATCTCTTTCTTGCTGCTTCTTAGAATTTTTTCAAGGATTCTTAAGGTGATCAGATAGGTTGGTTTTACTCCTGTAAGCCCTAGTCCTCCGGAAGACAATGTACTTCCTGTTTCCAAAGGATTATCCGATGCATAGTAAGCATAACATACAAACAGATCCGGTGAAATATGATGTCTGATTTTAGAAGCTACCTGAATCGCTTTCTGGTAGTGGGCTCCTTCCATTTCAAGACCAATCGCCTTCCATGAAGTGTTCATAAAGTACGAAAGGATATCTTTATTCTGAAGGGAGGTACCTAAAACGGTAATCATTGGTCCTTCGAAAGCTTTTAGCTCATCATCATTGAAGTCTTCCAGCTTTAATGCATTTTCAAAAGGATAATTATCTGCAGTTCCTTCAAAAATGTGGGAAGTCGGGATCATGATATCTCCTTTTTCTCCAGTAAGGATTCCTGCTTTTCCCATAATTGAAACGGATTTTACATGCATCATGTAAACTTCTCCTTTGTGTTCGAAAGGTTTCAGCAATTCATCCATTACTTCGAAAGCCTGTTCTCCGAAGGCGTAATCAAAAACCATTACAACATCATCTCCGGAAAATTTGCTATCTGCAAACGGTGTATTCTTTAAACTTGTTTTGCTGAGGTCAATGATCTGAACATCAATATTACTTCCACTTTTATCAGCAATATAAATCATTCCTTCATCCAAAGCATATTTCAATACTTTGTCGCGAAGTTCTTTTTTATTGGAAATCTCTTCGTAAAGTTTATAATCCACATCATGATGCTGTTTCTTTTTAAGGGCATCATTAGCATACAGCATATTTTTTACTGAGTGCATGTTGGCAGAAATAATATGCAAAGGACGCATGTGAAGATTGTTTTCAAATAAAACTTCTTTCACTTTGTTTGCCCATTTTTCACCAAAATAATGGTGTCCTACCCTTTCTTTCAATATGGAGCTGAAATGAATTTCTCTTTCTCTGGTACTTTTTGCATCCTCCAGACTTACTTTTCCTAAGTTGTAGATGATTTTAAATAAACGATCAGGATTCTGATCATCTCCGAAGGTATTGTAAGCTCTTAATGTTTCATCAAAAGATCTTCCTATTAAAGAAGAAAGATGAATAAGTGCCACCTCTTTTTCTTTTCTGCTGAATTTCTTTTCTCCTTTCACTACTTCTTCAATGATTTTGAAGGCGCGTGTCGGTTTCCAGTTTTCATCCTGAATGAATGCCAGGTTACGGATTTTATCAGCTTCTATAAATAAGAAGGTAAGGTGGGTAAGAATGTCATAAATTTCGGACCGGCCCAAAAGAACCTCAATATTCATCTGGTGTTCGTCTATTCTATAACAGTTTCTTCTTCTTTTCTTTGGAACAATAGGTTCGAAACTTCCTTTATCAAACCCTTCATCAGATGTAAGATGAATAAAAGCACATTCCTCAATCCCCTCCGGAAGTCTGTCCAAAACATACATCAAACCGTCAAGTTCCAATTTGCTCGGAATATTCATGGTTCCATAAATCTCCGGATTGATGGTCTTCAACAAACTTCTGATACTTTCTCCTGAAACCCCGCCCGGCTTGAAAAATCCTCTATAAAATAAGTGTCTCATAGAGATGTATAATCTTTCAATAGCCTCTGTAGTTTCTCTTGCTCTAGAATTTGTCATAAAATAAATTTCACACAAATATACAAAATCTCCGTTCAACTTATTTTAAGTATCTTTTAATAAGTTATTTAATCCATATGACAAGACATAAACCTCAATGTAAAATATATCCACGGTTTTCACCCCCTTTAAAAACACCCTTAAAAACCAACATTTAGCCTTTAAATCATTAAGCACCCCATTAAAAACATACCAAACAAGCGTTTAATTTATGTAAATTTTAAAAACACCCCTTATTTTTTTAGGGTAAAATAATTTTCGAATTGTTTTTTTTGTAAATTTGCCCAGTAAAAATCACCCAAATATGTCAACCTTAAGATTCAAAGCATTAGAAACCCTACCATTCAAGGATTTCAGAAAAGACAACTCTGTTGAGATCCCTGCGAAATTATCAGAACTATTCTGTAAAAATGTTTTCTCGGAAGAAACGATGAGAGAATATTTAACGAAAGAAGCATTCGGTTCTATTATGGATGCCATTAAAAAAGGAACCAAGATCCAGAGACATATCGCAGATCAGGTAGCTGTTGCGATGAAAGACTGGGCAATGAGCAAAGGCGTAACACACTACACGCACTGGTTTCAGCCTTTGACTGGTACTACTGCAGAAAAGCACGATTCTTTCTTCACACCTATCGAAGGAGGCAGAGCGATTGAAAGATTCAGTGGAAACATGCTGATCCAGCAGGAGCCTGATGCATCTTCATTCCCTAACGGAGGTATCAGAAATACTTTTGAAGCAAGAGGTTATACTGCTTGGGATCCTACATCTCCGGCATTCATCATGGGAACAACATTATGTATTCCTTCTATCTTTATCTCTTATACAGGAGAGACCTTAGATTATAAAGCCCCTTTATTAAGAGCTTTAAATGCTGTGGATGAAGCTGCAACAAATGTTATGCAGTATTTTGACAAAAACGTAACAAAGGTAACTCCTACTTTAGGTTGGGAACAGGAATATTTCCTTGTTGATTCAGCATTATACCAATCTCGTCCGGACCTTGTTTTAACAGGTAAAACGCTTTTAGGACATTCTCCGGCAAAAGGGCAGCAGCTTGACGACCATTACTTCGGTTCAATTCCTACAAGAGTAATGAACTTTATGAAGGAACTGGAAATCGAATGTATGAAATTGGGTATTCCTGCAACAACAAGACATAATGAGGTCGCTCCAAATCAGTTTGAACTTGCTCCAATGTTTGAAGAAGTGAACGTTGCAGTAGATCACAACTCTTTGTTGATGGATATCATGGCAAGAGTAGCTCACAAACACCATTTCCACATTCTTTTCCACGAAAAACCATTTGCTGGAGTAAACGGAAGCGGAAAGCACAACAACTGGTCTTTAGCAACTGATACGGGAGAAAACCTGTTAAGCCCAGGGAAAAACCCAAAGAAAAACCTTCAGTTCTTAACATTCTTCGTTAACACAATTAAAGCGGTTCATGAATATGCAGACCTTTTAAGAGCAAGTATTGCTTCTGCAAGCAACGACCACAGACTTGGTGCTAATGAAGCTCCACCAGCAATTATTTCTGTATTCATCGGAAG
Organism: Chryseobacterium sp. Tr-659; assembly: GCF_011752975.1. GTDB lineage: Bacteria > Bacteroidota > Bacteroidia > Flavobacteriales > Weeksellaceae > Chryseobacterium. The sequence goes on from NZ_VWWP01000003.1 coordinate 390,654, forward strand.
CCAGCTATTCAGTGTATTGGAGGAACTTGAGAAAGTAACAAACGGAAAATTATCTCCGGAAGAAAAAACAGAATTAAAATTAAATGTAGTTGGAAAAATTCCTGAAATCTTATTAGATAATACGGATAGAAACAGAACTTCTCCATTTGCATTTACAGGAAACAAATTTGAGATCAGAGCGGTAGGATCTTCTGCAAACTGTGCAGAATCAATGACTGTAATGAACACCATTGCAGCAAAACAGCTTAATGACTTCAAAAAAGAAGTTGATGCTTTAATAGAAACCGGTCTTAAGAAAGATGAAGCTATCTTTAATGTATTGAGAGAATACATCAAGCAGTGTAAAAACATTATGTTTGAAGGTGACGGATATTCTGACGACTGGGCGAAAGAAGCTAAGAAAAGAGGGTTGAACAATCTTAAAACAACTCCTGAAGCTTTAAAACAAGAAATGGATAAGAAATTTCTGGATCTATATGAAGAGATGGGAATTTTTAACCACAGAGAAGTTGAGGCGAGAAATGAAATTAAATTAGAAAAATATTCTACTGTAATCGATATTGAAGCGAGAGTTTTAAGTGATATTGCAAGAAACCATATCATTCCTTCTGCATTAAATTATCAGAACAGATTAATTGAAAACGTAAAAGGCCTTAAAGATATCTTTGGTGATAAGGAATTCAAATCTTTAGCAAAAGAACAGATGAGCTTGATTACAAGTATTTCTGAAAATGTTTCCAAGATCAAACTTGGAGTTGAAGTTCTTATCAAAGCCAGAGAGGCAGCAAAAAATACATCAAACAGCCAAAAGCAGGCAGAAGAGTACTGCAACAAAGTAAAGCCTTTATTTGATCCTATCAGAGAAGCTTCTGATGCATTGGAAATGATGGTAGACGATGAGCTTTGGCCAATGACAAAATACAGAGAAATGTTGTTTACAAAATAACGTCCTGTAAAGTTCCATATTAGTTTAAATTCCTCGGTTTTCCGGGGAATTTTTTTGTTTTTTTAACAGCCCTGAAAATTAGAACTTTACATCACAAATACCGATTTATAGAAGAAAATCGATAGAGTTTGTTAAAGAATCTTAATAAAAAAAACCGCACACTCACCAAAAATAGGCTGTTGCGGTTTATTTTTCTTTAACATATGCAAACAATATGTTAAATAGTGTTAAAATAAGATCCTGACAATTATCATAACAGGGGTCTTTTGCTCGGAATCTCTACTTTTGTAATGCTTTTGAAAATAAATATTCCTTTTTAACACGGATAATCAAATATATATGAAGAAAAGAGTTTTGTTTTATTTAGTTGCTTTAGTTACTACTGTTTCACTGCAATCGTGTGCTACTAATTATGTGGTTTCAAAACCAGCAACTTACACAAAAGAATACAAAACAGATGCCAAACTAGCTTCTATAGATAACAAAAAAATGGAGCAGGATAAGCAGAAACTTATCGACTCTTTCCTTGCTGAAAAGGCTGCATCTATAGCTAATGCTAAAAAAGCAATTAAGAATTCTGAGATTGCAAAAGCAATCAAACATAATAAAACCATTGATGGTATCCTTGAAGAAGCTGAAACATACCTTGGGACTCCTTACAGATATGGAGGAACTACAAGAAACGGTATAGATTGTTCAGCTTTTGTTCTTTCTGTATTCGGAGCAGCAGCAGGTCTTAGCTTACCAAGAGTAGCAGCATCTCAGGCTCAGGAGGGTGAAAGAGTGGAAAGAGGAGAGTTGCAGAAAGGAGATTTAATTTTCTTTTCTCACGGAAGAAGAATTTCTCACGTAGGTATCGTAGAAAGCGTTACTGAAGATGGTGAGATCAAGTTTATCCACGCAGCAACATCAAAAGGGGTAATGATTTCTTCACTGAATGATTCTTATTGGGGACCAAAATTCAGATTCGCCAAAAGAGTGATTAACGAAGAAGGAGAAGCATACAACAACTTAGCCGCTGTTACTCCCGCTACACCAGCAAATTTTTAATTTTATAAATAATTGATTTAAATAATGAAGCCATCAGAATTCTGATGGCTTTTTTATGTATCCTGCTTATTACATCAAATTTTGGCTAAAGCCAATGGAATATATGGATAGAAAAAGCGGGCTAAAGCCCGCTCCTATTGAATTAATTTCTATTTATTTCAGATTTGCTATTGCATTATTACGGATATCAACTATTCTTATCAATTTCAATATCCAGTTTATACAGCAGACCATAGATTTCAGAAAGCGAAAATCTAGCTTTTTTAAGCCGATTTAAAGCCGGATCTATTGAATAGTTGACCGATGTTCGAAAATCTGCTTTTTCAAGATTTGTGCTATCAAAAACAGCGCCTGACAGATCGCAGTTACTAAAGATAGCATTTGATAAATCACATTCAGCAAAATCAACCTCAATTAACCTGGAGTTTTTGAAAACTGTTTTCTTAATAGAGGTCTGATAAAAAACGGAATTATTTAAAGCACTCCCATCAAATTGAAATGATAGCCCAAAAGCATTACAATCGCTAAACTGAAGCCCGAACATTTTGCATTCTTTGAAGATCACATCATGAAAGGCAGTCTTTACCAATTTTGCCATGCTGAGGTTGCATTCAATGAACTCGCAATCTGCAAAACTGAAACCAGATAGATCTGCATATTCGAAATTACAATTTCTGAAAATACAGTTTTCATATTCGCCTGTAGCTAATTGAGAACAGTCTGTATTTTCAAAGTTTTGATCAAGGACATATGTTTCTTTCATAAAATTTTATGATTAAAGTTGTATCTCGTTGATTTTGGAGATTTCGCTGATTTTTATTTATGAGATCCTAAGAGGACAGCTGTTAAAACTGATACCGGTTTCCGCTTCTATACAAGACTATTCTTATCCGAATAATTAAGTTTAAAGAAGATAAAAGTCATCATAGAAAAGGCCAATAAAGAACTTCCTCCATAACTGAAATACGGAAGAGGAATTCCAACCGTAGGAAAAAGCCCCATAACCATTCCTAAATTGATCGAAAAGTGCATCAAAAGGATTGAGGCAAAACAATACCCGAATACCCGGTTAAAAGTGGATTTCTGTTTCTCTGCCAGATAATAGATTCTTCCGATGTAAACCATATAACACAGGATAAGAATTGCACTTCCTACAAAGCCCCATTCTTCTCCTACTGTACAAAAGATATAATCCGTTTCCTGCTCGGGCACAAATTTCCCCTGTGTAACCGATCCTTCACGATATCCTTTTCCCCAGACACCACCGGATCCGATGGCTGTTTTGGAATAGAGTAAGTTATACCCTGAAGTATCTCTAAATGCTTTTTCACCTTTGTAAAGAACATCAATTCTTTCTCTCTGGTGTTTAGGAAGTTTTTCTAAAATATAAGGAGACCCGAAAGCCAGTCCGCACAATATAAGAATAGATGCTGAAATTCCTGAAATAGAAATTACATCCCAGGACATTCTATGATAGTTCATTGCAATCAGAATACCGGCAATTACTAAAATTGCTATTGCAACATACACCGGAGGAATTGCCAATGACACCAAAAAAACTGCAGCAAAAATAAATCCCAGCCCAAACAAAAGACCACTCAGCCCTTCTCTGTATAAAGCAATAAAGAATGCAATAAACACAAGCATGGAACCAACATCCGGAATAGCCAAAACAACCGCTGCCGGGATCCCTATAATTGCAAGGGCCATCCAAAGTGATTTCTTATTTTTAAGATTAAAATCCGGGCTCGAAACATAATTGGCAAGCATGAGTGCTGTTCCTATTTTTGCGAACTCAACAGGCTGCATGGTAAAACTTCCAAACTTATACCAGTTCTTTTGCCCGAGAATCTCTTTCCCAAACGGGAAAAGTCCTACCAGCAGAAGAACTCCTCCAATATAAATGATTCCGGACATATTTTCGAAGAATTTACTTCTTCCCACAAATATGATAAGTCCTACAAATAAAGAAATACAGAAGAAAACCAATTGTTTTTCTCCCAGCTTCTGGTCTACACTGTATATGTTTGCAATCGCAAAAATGCAAAGCAGGAAATACAGCCCAAGGCCCAGTTTATCTATTCCTTCAGTCCATTTCATTGTTTGACAGGTTTTTTAGCCGTGTTATTATTTTTAGTTTCTTCTTCTATTTTCTTTTGCAGCTGGGCTTTTTGTTTCTTTACGAGTTCCAGACTATCCTTTATTCTTTTTTGTCTAATTGAATCCGGTTTGGGATCAACATACAGCCCTTTACGCTTTAGGTCAATTATCCACTGTCTCTTATATTCCGGCATAAAGCTGGACGTAATCATTTTTTTATAAAGATTTTCACGTTTCAGATCACCTGTGATATATTTTTCTGCAATAACGGTACAAGCCGGACCAGCCCATGTAGCACCAAATCCTGCATGCTCCATTACTGCAACTACTACAATTTTGGGCTTATCTGCAGGAGCAATCAATACAAAAATAGAATTATCTTTCCCTTGCGGAACCTGTGCTGTACCTGTTTTTGCTAATTGCGTAAAGTCATTGGATTTCAACCCTCTTGCCGTTCCTCTTAAAACCACAGCTTCCATTCCTTTTAAAACGGGTTCAAAGTGCTTCGGATCAACTAAGGTTTTATGTTTAACCTTAAACCTTGGATCGGGGTTTGGTTTCCCATCAATTGCTTTTACAATATGAGGTGTATAATACCAGCCTCTGTTAGCAATCGCCGCTACATAATTTGCCAGCTGAATAGGAGTTACCAAAACATCTCCCTGTCCCATTCCGTTGTAAATAGCACCGGTAGACATCTCATCCCAATTTTTAAAGTCAGTTCTCTTGGAACCACTAGCTTTCATGATAGCTTTAAACCTTCTTTCGTAAAAATCTCCGGAAGGGATTCTTCCTTTTGCACCTACAGCAAAATCATTATTTAAAAATTCTCCAACTCCAAAACTGCTCATGATTTCTTTCCATTCATCAACACCTTTGGAAGGATTTCCCGGATATTTTTTAATAATGGCAATGAATGCGTACGTAAAAAAGCAGTTACTGGAAACCTGAATGGAAGGAATAAGCGGATCTGCTCCACCATGCCCTTTAATTCTTTTCCCTTTATAGAAAAAACCGCCGCCACAAGGGAAAATAGTCTTTTCATCCATTACTCCCATCTGCATTGCAGCCAGGGCAGTCAACAATTTGAATGTGGATCCCGGAGGATATCCTGCTTGTAAAGAACGGTCAAAAGTAGGTTTATTTTCGTAAAGCGTATCTTTTGACAGGGCATATAAGTTTTTTGATTTATTAGGTCCGGTGAAAAGATTAGGATCAATATCCGGTCCTGTAGCAGCAACCAATACTTCCCCATTATTCGGGTCTATCGCTACAATTGCACCGTGTTTGTTGACAAGCATTTCTTCAGCGGTTCTCTGAAGATCGTAATCAATGGTTAATGTAATATCCTTCCCGGTAATAACATCTTTATCCAATGTTCCGTTTTTATAGGACCCGATATTACGCAGCCTGATATCTTTTTGGATATATTTAATTCCTTTTATACCTCGGAGTTCTTTTTCATAGGATTTTTCAACTCCTGTTTTTCCAATAAAATCTCCAGGCAAATAGTAAGTAGAATCTTTTTTAATATCCCTTTCGTTTACCTCACTGGTATAGCCCAAAAGGTTTCCGGAAGTAGAAACTTCATATTGGCGCTGAGGTCTAGATACAATATTAAATGCGGGATATTTAAAAATAATTTCCTGAACTCTTGCAATATCTTCCCTGCTGAGGTCTTTAATAAAAGTCATCGGAGTCAGCTTGGAATAATACTTTTCTTTTTTAATAATATTGATTTTATTGATAAAATCCTGCTTTGTAATTTTCATTAAACTACAGAAAGCTAAGGTATCAAAATCAGGTTTCATTAAAGCCTGAGTAAACGATATCTCATAAGCAGGCTGGTTACCCACCATAATTTTACCGTTTCTATCGAAAATGACCCCACGCTGAGGAATAATATATTCTGTTTTAATAGAGGTATTGGCAGCATTCAGGGCATAACGGTCTGTAAACAACTGCAAATACGCAAGCCTCACCACAAAGATAATGGCGATGGCAACGAGGATGGAAAAAATTTTTAAATAACGTGTGTTCAAACTTTTTGTTTGATTTTAAATATTAATGCGTAGATGACTATAAAGATAAACGAAATTACACTTGTTACCAACACATTAAATAATATTTCAAAAAACCTGCTGAACTTAAAGAACTCAATATATTGTACTAAAAGTTGATGCAGGAAAATACTTGAAAATAAAAACAGCAAAAACTGCGCCCATTGAAGGGACTGAAAAGAGAAAAAGTCTGTTGACGTATCTGTGGAAGTCCTGAAAATCAACGTTCTGAAATAAGCAATTAACGTTGTTGCAAATGCATTGATACCCCAAGAATAAAGGAAACCGTCAATAGACAGCCCTATTAAAAAGCTCAATGCCAGGAACTGAAATTTATTTCTGAAAAAAGGATAGAACATAACAAACACAGGATATAATACCGGAGTATATTTCCCGAAAAGCGTAATCCTGTTCAATACAAAAATCTGTAATGCAACAAGAAAAATCATGATCAATATATCGGTAAATAAAGTTCTGCTAATCATTTTCTTTTTTTATTACAGCCTGTAGGGTATCCTGAATCTTCTGCACTTCTGCTTTCTTAAGATTCTTCACTACATACACTTTATTTAACGCTCCCATTTTTTCACTCAGCTCCACGGAAATATCCCAGAAGCCGGTTTTGTTATCTACAGAGTATCCTGCAATGGTACCAATCATTACTCCCTTAGGAAAGATAGCAGACTTACCATCGGTAACCACCGTATCTCCTACTTTCAATGCAACATATTTTGGAATATCTGCAAGGTGCATTACCCTGGAGTTATCTCCATTCCATGTTAAGGTACCAAAATATCCTGAATTTTTAAGTGCCGCATTAATTCTGATCTTGTTAACACTCAAGACAGATTGAACCAACGCATAGCTATCTGTAGAATTGATTACAATCCCCGCAATACCTCGTGGTGCCATTACTCCCATTTGGGGAAAGACTCCGTCTCTGCGGCCACGGTTGATTGTAAAATAATTGTTTCTTCTGTTAATACTATTGAAAACGATTTCACCATCTACAAAAGTATAGATCTGCCCTCCGCCAAGGGTATCGTGAACTCTTTTGAAAACGGGATTCTTTGATCTGTCTTTCCCATAGAGTTCAGTCATAAGGGCTTTATTCTGAACGACAAGATCTTCGTTGATCTGTTTTAATTTCAGATAAGAAACTCCTTCGTCAATATATCCGGAAACCCAGGAATTGAACGCAGCAGTCTGGCCCGCAATCCAGGATTTCTGCATAGCATTTCTTGAGAATATCAAAACCAGAGCAATAATTTGCAGGAATATAAAGAAGACGAAAAGAGTGTTCTTCGAAAATAATCTCAGCAAAAATCCCATTCAGATATAAAGTCGTAAAAAGTTAGAATTATTTAATTAAGAAATTGAACTTATCCATATTCTTAAGGGCAATACCTGTTCCGCGAACTACAGCTCTCAACGGATCTTCAGCTACAAATACAGGAAGACCTGTCTTTTTGTGGATTCTGTCCGCAAGACCTCTTAGTAACGCTCCTCCTCCGGCAAGATAAATACCTGTTTTGTAAATATCCGCAGCCAGTTCCGGCGGTGTAAGAGAAAGTGTTTCCATTACAGCATCTTCGATTCTGATGATCGATTTGTCTAATGCACGTGCAATCTCTTTGTATCCAACCATAATCTCTTTAGGTTTACCTGTAATAAGGTCTCTACCTTGTACCGGAATATCTTCGATATCAACATCCAGATCTTCTACAGCAGAACCTACTTCAATTTTAATTCTTTCTGCAGTTCTTTCTCCGATATAAAGGTTATGGTGAGTTCTTAAGTAATAAGCAATATCATTGGTAAATACATCTCCTGCGATTTTCACAGATTTATCACATACAATACCTCCTAAAGCTACTACCGCAATTTCCGTTGTACCTCCACCTATATCGATAATCATGTTACCTTCAGGTTTCTGTACGTCAATCCCAACCCCAATTGCAGCAGCCATTGGTTCATAGATTAATCTTACTTCTTTTGCGTTTACTTTCTGAGCAGAATCTCTTACCGCTCTTTTTTCAACTTCAGTAATACCAGAAGGGATACAGATTACAATTCGTAATGCTGGTTGAATGAATTTACCTTTAATCCCGGGGATTTTTTTGATAAATTCCTTGATCATATGTTCAGAAGCGTGGAAATCAGCAATAACCCCATCCTTCAAAGGACGGATAGTTTTGATATCCTCGTGAGTTTTACCCTGCATATGTTTAGCCTGCTCACCCACGGCAATCGGCTTACCCGAAGAACGTTCAATTGCAACAATTGAAGGTTGATCTATAACAATTTTGTTATTATGGATGATAAGGGTATTAGCAGTTCCAAGGTCTATCGCAATTTCTTGCGTAAACATATCAAATAAACTCATATTTTTCTTCTGATTTTAAGTTTACAAAGATATAAATTTAACACTATTAAAGAAATTTCCCACCAACATAATTTGGTTAAAATTTTATTAAAATTTATAATTCTTTATTAACTTTCAGTTTAGATAATTACAGAGTTTGAGTTCAACTAAAATTCATGGGATATTAAAAGGGTGAAAAAGCGAATTCGCAAAAGGGTGAAAAGACTAAAGAAAATGGAGAAATTAAAAGTAAAACAACTATCGTTTGATGGGATAAGCCATTTTGCATTTTTGCTATTTCGCAAATTAACATCCATCCCGTCTTATAGTTTTTTACGATAATTATCATATACACTTTCAGAGGATGATTAATTAAAAAAAGCGTAAATTTGCGACTGCTTATGTTACAGTATTCCAACATCCATCAAACATCAAATTTTGCCGTGCTTTCCATAAGCTACGAAAAGGCCGATGTAGAAACGAGAGGAAAATTTGCATTCTTTGATGAAAACATCAAAAACTTTGTTTCCCGTGTCCATCAGGAAGACCTTGGGGATGCATTTGTGGTTTCCACATGTAACAGAACCGAAATCTACACCACCTCTCCCAATTATCTTTTAGTAGCTGAAGAGTATTGCAAAACCATAGGGGTACACCTTACTGATTTCCTTCAGTTCGCCAATATTCTTACGAAAGAAGAAGCCTTGATTCACCTTTTCAGAGTAGCTGCCGGGCTTGAGAGCCAGATCATCGGGGATTTTGAAATCATTGGTCAGATCAAAAAAGCATACAGCCGTTTTAAAAAAGAGAGACAAAATTCTAATCCTTATCTGGAAAGAGCGATTAATGCGGCCATTCAGATTTCAAAAAGGATAAAGAATGAAACCGGTATTTCTAATGGAGCAGCTTCTGTTTCTTATGCAGCAGTTCATTATATCTTGAACAGCCAGAAGAAAATTACGGAAAAGAACATCCTTCTTTTGGGTGTAGGTGAAATTGGACAGAATACTGTTGAAAATCTGGTAAAACATGTTTACCAGCCCAAAATTAAAATCGCCAACAGAACTCAGGAGAAAGCTGAAAAGATTTCCCAGAAATATAATATTCCTCACGTTGATTATTCTGATTTTGACAAGGAATTAAAAGATACAGACATTCTTATTGTGGCAACGGGAGCCAAGCACCCCATCATCAACCAGTCTCATTTCCCGAACGGAAAAGAAACTTTAGTGATTGATCTTTCAATACCTCACAATGTTGAAAAGAATGTTACAGAAAATGAAAATGTAACCCTGATTGATGTTGATGAACTTTCAAAACAGATTCAGGAAACGATCCAACAGCGTGAAAAAGAAATTCCAAAAGCTGAAAAGATCATCAAAGAACTGATGAAAGATTTCATTGAATGGGAGAAAAAAAGAAAACTGGCACCCAATATTCATCATTTCAAAGCCGTTTTAAAGAATATGGAACGTAATGAAATGCATAATTTTTACAAAAAGAACAAATACATAAACATCACGGACATGGAACTTTCTGATAAAATGATCCAGAAAATTACCAACCGTTTTGCAAAATATATTATTGACAACCCTTTAAAAGCCGAAGAAATTAGTAAATTAATGCACGAAATATTAGTTGAACAACCAAACAACGAATTCAATGAAAAGCATTAGAATCGGAACAAGAAATTCCGCACTTGCACTTTGGCAGGCTAGAGAGGTTGCGAGGCACCTTCAGAACAACAATTATTTAACGGAAATTGTTCCTATCGTTTCTTCCGGCGATAAGAACCTTAATCAGCCACTCTATTCTTTAGGAATTACCGGGGTTTTCACAAGAGACCTTGATATTGCCTTATTGAATGATGAAATTGATATTGCGGTACATTCTTTAAAAGATGTTCCTACTCAATTGCCTCACAATATTGAGATGATTGCTCATCTGGAAAGAGATTATCCTCAGGATATCCTTATTAGAAAAGAATCTGCAAGAAATAAAGATTTCCATGAACTGAAGCTGGCAACAAGCAGCTTAAGAAGAAGAGCATTCTGGTTAAGAAATTATCCGAATACCGAATTCTCAGACATTCGAGGAAATATTCAAACCAGACTTCAGAAACTGGAAGACGGAAACTTTGATGCCACCATTTTATCTCTGGCTGGAATCAAAAGGATGAAAATGGAAATTGATTACGAGATGCTTCCATTAATGATCTCTGCACCTTCACAAGGAGTAATCTCGGTAGCCGGACATTCCGACAAGCCTGAGATCAATGAAATTGTTAGCAAAATCAACCATAAGCAGACGCAGATCTGTGTAGAGATTGAAAGGAACTTTTTAAGTACTTTAGAAGGAGGCTGTACGGCACCTATCGGAGCTTTTGCAGAAATCATCGGAGATCAGATCCGTTTCAAAGCGGCCCTTTGTTCTCTGGATGGTAAAAACTGTATTGCAGTTGATGAAAACTTCGAATACAACCCAACAGAGAATTTTGGAGAAAAGTTTGCAAAAGTTGTTCTTGAAAACGGAGGGAAAGAATTAATGGCAGAAATCAAAAGCCAGATCTAGAATAATTTCATTTTAGATTTTAAATTCCTTTATTCACCTTTTTTTCATCTTCTTAACTTATCAGACATGAAAATCTTATTTACCAAAAATATAGACCAAACGATTATATCCAAAGAATTAGGAGAGGATATTTTGGTTGATTGTATTGAGGTAATTAAGACAAAGCCCATCATGATCAGCCCTTTTGACCTGAAAAATTATTCTTTGATTTTTACCAGTGTGAATGGAGTTGCTTCGTTTTTCAAAAACAGATTCAAGCCTAATGAAAATTTTACCGCCAAAAACTACAACAAGATTTATTGTGTGGGTGAAAAAACAAAAAGAGCATTAAGAAAACATGGATTCGGGACATTTAAAGTGTTGAAAAATGCAGATGTGCTTTCCAAATTTATTATTGGAAACTGCCAGCATGAACAATTTCTTCACTTCTGCGGCAATCTGGCGATCAATGTTCTGGACAAAGATTTGCCTTTGCAAAACATCAGTTATAAAAAAGTTACCTTATATAATACGGAGGAAATCAATCCTTTAATACCTGAAAAATATCATGCTGCAGTATTTTTTAGTCCGAGCGGAGTTCGTAGTTTTGCAAGGCGAAATTCTCTGGAAGGCATGAAACTTTTTTCAATTGGTGAAACCACTTCCGGTGAGTTGAGAAATTATACCAAGGAAAACATTTTTACTTCCGAAGAAAACACCTTGACTTCTATCTTTGAGCTGATCAGAAGGCAAATGGGAAATACAATTTAGAATATATACTGCCGGAAATGGCCGGTACTATTTAAATAGATTATGATAAAAAACGACCTATATTTAAAAGCACTTCGCGGAGAAACCGTTGAAAGACCTCCTGTCTGGATGATGAGGCAGGCTGGAAGATATCTGCCGGAATTCATTGCCCTAAGAGATCAATATGATTTCTTTACAAGATGTCAGACACCTGAGCTTGCGGCTGAGATTACCCTACAGCCTATCCGCAGATTTCCTTTGGACGCAGCGATTCTGTTTTCCGATATCCTGGTGGTTCCGCAAGCAATGGGAATTGATTTCAAAATGAAGGAATCTGTTGGCCCATGGCTGGATACTCCTATCAGAACAATGGAACAGGTTCAGAATATTGAAACTCCGGATGTGAATGATACTTTAGGATACGTTTTTGATGCTATTGAACTTACACTACAGAAGCTGGATAATGAAATTCCATTGATCGGTTTTGCAGGCTCCCCTTGGACCATCCTTTGTTATTGTGTGGAAGGAAAAGGAAGTAAAGCCTTTGATATTGCGAAGTCTTTCTGCTTCCAACAGCCTGAAGCAGCTCATTTGTTACTTCAGAAGATTACAGATACTACGATTGCTTATTTGAAGAGAAAAGTAGAAAAAGGAGTTGCTGCCGTACAGGTTTTCGATTCTTGGGGAGGAATGCTTTCTCCTACGGATTATCAGGAATTCTCATGGCAATACATTAACCAGATTGTTGAAGCACTAAGCCCGCTTACCCATGTGGTTGTGTTCGGAAAAGGATGCTGGTTCGCTTTGGAGGATATGACGATGTCCAAAGCTTCTGCTCTTGGAGTAGACTGGACTATCAAACCTGAATTTGCAAGAACATTAACCAATCATACAATGACTCTGCAAGGAAATTTTGATCCTGCAAGACTTCATTCTACACCTGAGACAATTAAAAAAATGGTGAATGAAATGATCAATCGTTTTGGAAAAGACAGGTATATTGCCAATCTAGGACATGGAATTTTGCCTAATGTTCCGGTTGAAAATGCTGAAGCATTTATCAGAGCCGTGGTTGACTGGAAGCCTACCCTTTAAAAAAGAATAAAGCTTTTATAGCTTTTCAATATTATGAAAGCCTTGTTATTTGATAACAGGGCTTTTTTATATCATTCTTTTTCTAAACTTATCATTTATCTTTATATTTGATTACTAACACTTTAATTAATCAATATGAAAAAGATTGACAAAGAAAAAATGAAAAGCATCATGGCAGGAGGAGAAATCTGTCTTGAATGCGCTATCGGGTATTATCAGGTTATCATCAATGGCAGATGTTACTGCGTACCTATGGACTAACAAAAAAGCAGCTCATAGCTGCTTTTTTGTTTATATCTTAAGAAGTATAGTTGTTTATTAACTCAACATTCGTTGCGCTTTTTTAACTCCTTCCACCAATCTGTCAATTTCTTCAAAAGTATTATAAACAGCAAAACTTGCTCTTACGGTTCCGGCAATATTAAAGAAGTTCATAATAGGCTGTGTACAGTGGTGTCCGGTTCTTACGGCAATTCCCATTTTATCCAGGATCATTCCTACATCAGAAGCAATTCCTACTCCTTCAAGGTTAAAGGAAACGACACCTGTTCTTTTTGCTTTTTCTCCGTACACTTTAAGTCCTTCTATTTCTAATAGCTGTCTTTGAGCATATTCTAATAAAGCATTTTCATGATTCTGAATATTTTCATGTCCCACTCTGTTCATAAAGTCAACAGCGGCACCCAAAGCGATGTTTCCACCCACGTTTGGCGTTCCTGCTTCGTATTTGAATGGAAGCCCTGCATACGTAGTTCCTTCAAATGAACATGTCGCAATCATCTCTCCACCTCCATGAAACGGAGGTAAAGCTTCTAATATTTCACGTTTCCCATATAAAATACCTGTTCCCATCGGAGCATACATTTTATGTCCTGAGAATACAAAGAAGTCGCAATCAAGCTTCTGAACATCTATAGTAAAATGCGGGGCAGACTGCGCACCATCAATCACGATATATGCATCCGTATTTTTTCTCGTTTTTGCAATAATCTCTTCAATAGGATTTACAATTCCTAATGCATTGGAAACCTGGTTTACAGAAACCACTTTAGTTTTGTCACTTAAAAACTGATCAAATTGATCCAACTGCAAAACACCATTTTCATCTATAGGAATCACGCGAAGCTTTGCTCCTGTTCTCTCACAAAGCATTTGCCACGGAACAATATTAGAATGATGTTCCAGATATGAAATAATAATTTCATCATCTTTTTTAAGCTTCTGTGTTAAGATATATGCAATAAGGTTCAGCCCTTCTGTGGTTCCTTTTGTAAAGATGACTTCGAAATCATGCTCTGCATTGATGAATTTCTGGATCTTCCTTCTGGATAGCTCCATTTCTTCTGTTGCCAGCTGGCTTAGAGTGTGAATTCCTCTGTGAACATTCGCATTAAGTTCGGTATAATATGCGTGACAGACTTCCAAAACCGAATTTGGCTTTTGAGATGTAGCTGCATTATCCAGATAAACCAGTGGTTTACCGTTCACTTCTCTGTCCAATATAGAAAACTGGCTTCTTATTTCCTGAATGTCAAACATTTATTTATTTTTTAAATTACAACGTTCTTATTTAGAACACTTCAAATTTACGGCTTTTTTTCCGAAAGGAAGCATTTGAAGAAGCACTGATAGTTGTCAGCTAATAGAAATATTCAATAGTTTAGGTGGAGAAAACCAATAAAACGGAAAGGTAAGATTGCCGAAGAGCGAAGGCACTAAAAAGAGCCTTATCATTCATAGGAAGTTTTCATTCTATCCTTTCCTTTGTCTTTAAACCTTTTTACCATTTTACGATTTCGCTTTTTTACAAATTAATTTTGTCTAGTAGATTACATAAAAAAACCTGCCAATAAATTGACAGGTTCTATATTGTGTAAATAAGCAATTCTTATTCTGCTGCAGTTTCTGCTGCTTCTGGAGCTGCACCTTCTTCAGTTGCAACTTCTTCTTCATCTTCATCATCCATTGCTGCTGCACCTCCTTTCATTGCATTTCTAGACATCTTAACAGCAACTACTACTGCATTGTCCGGGTGCACGAAAGAATATCCTTCTGTTTTGATACCACCGATGTAAAGTTTGTTACCAATTCTTAGTGGAGTAACATCTACAACGATTTCGTCTGGTAGGTTAGCAGGGATAGCTTTTACTTTTAGTTTTCTGAAAGACTGACGTAAAACACCACCAGCTACAACACCTTTTGAACGACCTGTAATTCTTACTGGAACTTCCATGATAACTGGCTTATCGTCAGATAACTGATAGAAGTCGATGTGAAGAATTTTGTCAGTGATTGGGTGAAACTGAATATCCTGAAGAACAGCTGGAATTGTTTTTCCGTCAACTTCAATAGATACCGTGTGTGCTTCAGGAGTGTATACTAACCCTTTGAAAGCTTTCTCTTCTGCAGAGAAGTTTAAAGGTGCTTCACCTCCATAAACAACACAAGGAACTAATTCAGCATCACGTAAAGCTTTTGTAGACTTTTTGCCCACGCTTTCTCTTTTTGTACCTTGAATTGTAATAGATTTCATTTATAAAAAATTTAAAAAATTGTTCTAATTTTAATTTGCAATCTGCTAAAAATCAATTAAATAACAAATTTACTGCTAATTGATTTGTGCTCATGCACCATTGTCATAACGTCTGCAAATAATGGGGCGCAAGATAGCACTTTTATTTTAGATGACAAATTATTTTTAACAGGAATTGAGTCAGTTACAATAACTTCCAGAAGTTGTGAGTTCTCAATATTCTCGTATGCCTTTCCTGAAAGTACTCCGTGGGTTGCCATAGCTCTTACGGTTTTTGCTCCTTTTTCAATTAAGATGTCTGCGGCTTTACAAAGTGTACCTGCAGTATCAATCATATCATCAATAAGGATAACATTTTTACCCGTTACATCTCCAATAAGGAACATTTCTTCTACAACGTTTGCCTTTTTTCTTTCTTTATAAGCAATTACGACTTCTGCACCCAGGTGGCCAGCATAATTTTTTGCTCTTTTTGCACCTCCCATATCCGGAGAAGCAATGGTAAGATTATCAAGGTTTAAAGATTTGATATAATCAACAAAGATGGTAGAAGCATAAAGGTGATCTACCGGAATTTCGAAGAATCCCTGGATCTGATCTGCGTGGAGATCCATAGTCATTACTCTTGTTGCACCTGCTGCTGTTAGAAGGTTAGCAACTAACTTGGCACCGATCGGTGCTCTAGGTTTGTCTTTTCTGTCCTGTCTTGCAAGTCCGAAATAAGGAATTACAACAGTAATGCTCTTTGCAGAGGCTCTTTTTGCTGCATCAATCATTAGAAGAAGTTCCAAAAGATTGTCTGCAGGCGGGAATGTAGACCCGATTAGGAAAACTCTTCCACCTCTTACAGATTCGTCCAAAACAGGCTCAAATTCCCCGTCGCTGAACTCCTGAAAGTTGATTTTTCCTAATTCTTTCCCATAACTTTGGGCAATTTTCTCTGCCAAGTCCCTGCTGGTTCTTGTACAAAATAGATAACTTAACTGATCGGCCATTTTTACTTTTTAAAAGATTTTGCAAATTTAAAAAAAAACCACAAGATTTACTCCTGTGGTTTCTAAGTTTTTATTTTATCAATTATTAAGGGAATTTAACTCCTGAATATTTGTTCGGATCTACCTGCGGAAGTGTAGATCTGTATTTCGCATTGATAGACTTAATAAATTCATTAGCTACAACGCCATACCCACGTCCTGTTAAGTGTACACCATCCAGAGAGAAGGCACCTCCTGTAACGAACTTAGCGGTATATCTTACTCCGTCAAATAAAATTCCTGACTGACTGTTGAGTTCGATCATTTTACTGTTCGCATCTACAAATGCCAATCCGTAAGAATCAGCAAGTGACTTTATAGAAGCGTTATAAGCATCTGTTGCTGTTTTTACATAACCCGCTTCTATTTTCGTAAGCACATGTTGATTCTGAAGCGGATACGAAATCCCGTAAACATTTACCGGAGCTGGCGCACCAGCTGCCGTAGTTCCGATCAGAGAACTTGTTGGAAGAAGAATATAGTCATCCGGCGTAGATTGTCTTGCCTGCCCAAAAATCTGCCCGAAAGCTGCTGCAGTTGGCAACCCTAAAGACGGAGTCAATGCGGCAGTAAGTTGAGCTGACAAATCTGTAAGGGCAACGTCTTTGATTAGAACAGGATTTGAAGCTGTGGAAGAAAGTAAATTAATTCTATCTCCAGCTCCAAAAGCGGTAAGCGCCTGCTTTAATGGCCCGTATAAGCTTGAGTTAAGAGTTGTTAAGTTAGCTCCTAAAGCTGCTGGTGTTAAAGGATTATAGGGAACTGTAGTAAAGTAAGGAACTGAAGTAACATAAGGAATATTTGCAATAACACCTTTTGTTGTTCCTACACTTTTAAGCCCGTCAAGAACACCTTTAATAGATCCCGCCACTACTGCAGGATCAGAAATATCATTAGATTTATATGTTGCAGGATTTGAATTTCCTGTCTGAACCATTGCGGTAGAATATGTTGTAACACCTCCTACCGTCTGAGAGTTTGTTCCCCCGTTAGTAGCATATGACAACACATCATTATTACCGATCCATAATGAGAAGAATGTTGGTTTCTGAGCCATAGCATCTGCAAGAACACTGGTTGTTGCAGAAGTAGCAAACCTTACGAAATAAGGATTAGCAGTTCCTGTTGCAAGACCTGCCTGGCTGCCATATCCAGGTGCAACAAGGTGAAATGACTTCGCTCCCGGAACCCCCATGTTCTGATAAGGGCCACCTGCCGTTACATTATCCAATGCCGCAGCCGGCGCACTTGCTACCGGAGATAAAGATCCGTTAACGACTTGCAAGGTAAGCTTCCCTGGAAAACCGGGAAGGTTATTAAACCCTCCGACATCGTTAGGCATCAATGGCTGTTTAAAAGCTCCACCACCGGCTAATTGCATTTGCCCTGCAATCATACTTGGGTAAGATTCATTCTGCCCGCTGCTATATAGTGCACCATCACGGTATCCTGAAGTAAGAGAGTTTCCTAAAGATATATATTTTGAAAAGTCCGCATCTCCTTTTGTCACCGGAATATCTTTCACATCCGTATCGAAATCCGTATTACAGCTTGTTACTGTAAAAAGAAGCGCAGAAACTGCAATTGTCGATATTATAATTTTTTTCATAGTCTTCTAAAATTAAAATGGATTATAAGATAAACCTAGACCTAAATAGAATGCTGTGGCTTTTGACTGCCCATAGAATCCTAGACTCGCGTTATTTACCTTTCTGTATTGAGGCATTGCATATCCTCCGGCAATATCAATTCCGAACTGTTTTAGCTTAAACCCTATACCTCCTGTAACAACATATGTATCATACGAAGGTGTTTCCGGAATAAAGTTTTCAGTAGAATAAGGTGCTTCATCATAATAAGCTCCCAAACGTCCGTAGATCATATTCGTGAATGCATACTGAGTTCCCAGTCTGAATGTTTTGGAGTTTTTAAAGTTTTTAGGGCTTATAAGAACTGTTGGATCTGACGGGCTGTTTCCAATAGGAGCATTGTCGAAATCCAATACAAGCTTGCTGTATCTTTCCCATCCATGATAGTTAAAGTCAGCAGAAACCTGCCATTTCGGTGTCACTTTATATGTTAAACCGATTGTATATTCTTCAACAAGCGGAAGAGTTGCCGAGAAGCCATCCTGTCCTGCTGCGTTCAGTTTCAACTGTGAATATACAGACTGTGAAGGGAACTTGAATGAAGCCGTCCCATTTTTAGCTTTCATATCCACCGGTGAACGGTAAGCAATACTGATGTCTAGCTTCGGATCAGGTCTGAAATAGAAACCGAAACCATATCCGTGTCCACTTGCTTTTTTATCATTGATATTAACTTGTCCATCGAATTGTGTTACCGCTTTATCCCAATCCACAACCCCTCGTGCATAGATATAACTAGCACCGAAAGCCAACCAAGGAGCAAGTTTCACAGAAACCATAGGCTGGAAATAGAAACTTTTCAGCTCCAGTTTCTGAACCATTTCTTTCCCTTCCCAGTTGTCAGGCCATTGAATTGTGCTTCCAAAAGGTGTTGTCACACTAAGACCTACGGTTAATTTTTCAATTGGTCTATAAGTAATCGCTGCATAGAAAGGAGTCCCTACAGGGTTATCTGTTTCTGCGCTCTGCAAAGTATTGAAATTCTGAAAAGTAACTTTATTACTTGCAGCAAACCCTCCTGCCACTACACTCAGTTTGGAAGGGATAAATGACATACCCGCCGGGTTGAAGAATGTCACACTCGCATCTTCGGCATGAGCACTAGTATGCGCCATTGCCAATTGTTTTACCCCTTGCAGAGAAACTCTGAAGCCTCCTGCGTAAGATAGAACTCCCGCCAATAAAGCAGTTGATACTAATATTTTTTTCATAGACTATTATTATATAATCCAAATATAAAATTATTTTGAATACGTCTGTTAATATTTCCCAATATTTTAAACAATATCTTAAAAGAAAATTATGTTTAAAATAATACCTGACGAAAAACAGAACACAAAAC
This sequence comes from Chryseobacterium sp. Tr-659, assembly GCF_011752975.1. Classification (GTDB taxonomy): domain Bacteria; phylum Bacteroidota; class Bacteroidia; order Flavobacteriales; family Weeksellaceae; genus Chryseobacterium. The sequence continues at coordinate 410,128 of NZ_VWWP01000003.1, forward strand.
AATAGTTATTAAACATTTACATTATTTATGAGATAACCATAATTTTTGCGTTTAATACTAAACAATTGTTTAACATTAAGAGGTTCATAACTCAAAAAGAAACTACATCATATAAAACAGAAGGCTAAACCAGAAATATAATTTTAACAGAAAAAAAAGTCAAAACAAAAAAACCTTGCCATTCTTAATCTTTTTTAAAACCTATTGACTACGGCTTTCTATTCCATGTTTTAACTAAATTCCAAAAATGTTTTGCGCCGAATTCAGGTTATTTAAGTATTTTAGAATCGCATAAAGATAAAAATACATAAATTTGCAGATTATAAATAATAGTAATATGAGTTGTGGATGTAAAACATCCGGCGATTCTGCACATTCTTGCGGCCCTAAAAAAACCGCAAATGGCTGTGAAAATGTAAATACCTGCGGGAATAGTTATAAATTAAGTGTTTTTGACTGGCTTTCTAACATCAACAATCCGGCACCAAACAGGTGTGATTTTGTAGAAGTTAGATTTAAAAATGACAGAAAATCGTTTTATAAGAATGTAAATAATATTCCTTTACATATAGGTAGCGTAGTTACAGTAGAATCTAGTCCGGGACACGATGTAGGCGTTATAAGCCTTACGGGAGAATTAGTAAAGATTCAGATGAAAAAGAAAAAGTTTTCTGAAGAATCGGCACTCAAAATATACAGACAGGCCAACCAAAAAGACCTTGAGGTATGGCAGGAAGCAAGAAAGAAAGAAGATGGCGTAAAGCTTGAAGCAAGAAAAATTGCCCAAAGATTAGGCCTTGAAATGAAGGTTACTGATGTTGAATACCAGGGAGATTCCTCAAAGATCACCTTTTATTACACAGCAGACACCCGAGTAGATTTTAGACAACTGATCAAAGATTACGCCGGAGCTTTCAGAACTAAAATCGATATGAAACAAATCGGTTTCAGACAGGAAGCGGCAAAAGTAGGAGGAATAGGCTCTTGTGGCCGTGAGCTTTGCTGTTCTACATGGCTTACTGATTTCAGATCAGTAAACACCAATGTAGCAAGATATCAGCAATTGAGTATCAACCCTCAAAAACTTGCAGGGCAATGCGGTAAACTTAAATGCTGCCTTAATTACGAGCTTGATAGCTACTTAGATGCATTAAGCGACTTCCCTTCTTCTTCAACGACCTTGGAAACAGAAAAAGGAAAAGCATTCTGTATCAAAATTGATGTTTTCAAAAAGAAAATGTGGTTTGCCTATGTGGAAAATTCCATTGCATGGTATGACTTTGATATTGACCTTGTTAAAAAACTGATTTCAAAAAATAAAAGAGGAGAAAGAACACTTCCTCTGGAAGACCTGAAGCAGCCTGAAACCTCACTTCAAAGTATAGACCTGATTCAGGAAAATAATGTGGACCGTTTCGAAAAGAAAAACAGAGGAAACCGAAACAGAAACAACCAGAACAAACCAAATAACACCCCTCAGGGACAGGGACAGGGACAGAAAAGAAATAACAGACCGGAAAAACAAGAAAGGCCTGAAAGATCCGAAAAGCCCGAAAACCCAAATGCTTATTCAGGGAATCAGCCCAGACAGCAAAAGCAGCCACAGCCACAGCCAAAAGTACAGGCAGAAAAGGTAGAAAGCAATGCTGAAGGTGATAAAAAGCAACAAAACAATCCGAACAAGAAGAAATTTAAAAAGAAGTATCCTCCAAAAAAAGATAAAAATGCGTAAAATTTTAGGATTATTTACTCTTATCCTTTTCTTTAGCTGTAACTCTTCTTCAGAAGGAGACGTTATTATGAACTCCGTAAATAACAAATGGAATAAGAAAAGTGAACAAAAATTTAATCTTGAAGTTTCAGATCCGCAAAATCCTAAAAATATTATATTTGTCGTAAGAAACAACAACAATTACCCTTATAGCAACATAAGGTTTATTGTGAACTTCACCAATCTTCAAAACAAAAAAAAGGAAACGGATACCTTGAATTATGTACTGGCAAAACCAAACGGCGAATGGCTTGGTACAGGCTTTGGTGATACGAAAGAAACATTGTTTCAGTATAAATTGAATTACAGATTCCCCGGTAAAGGAAAATATGAAATCGGTCTGATTCAGGCGATGAGAAATGACAACCTTCCGGGAATTGAGGATGTAGGGGTAAAAATAGAAACGGCTAAACCGTAACCATAAATGGAAGAAAACAAAAAAAATGCAGGAAATAAGGGGAAGACATTTCCTCTGCCTCCCAAAAAAAAGAAAGATACCTCCTGGAAAAAATGGGTTTCATTTATTTGGATTGGACTCATTGCGGTAGTTCTGGGAATTTCAGGGCTTTTCTTTGCTGTTTCTCAAGGATTCCTTGGGGAAATGCCGGATGTGAAAGAACTTGAAAACCCGGATATCTTTGTCGCTTCTGAGATCATCTCTTCAGACGGAATAACTTTAGGAAAGTTTGAAAAGGAAAAAACACAGCCTATCGTTTTTAAAGATCTCCCTCCATATCTAATTTACGCCCTTCAGGCTAAAGAAGATGAGCGTTTTAAGGAACACTCAGGGATCGATTTGTACTCCGTTGCCAGAGCCGTAGCCTATGGTGGTGGACGTGGAGGAGGTTCTACTATAACCCAACAGCTGGCAAAGCTTCTCTTCACAGGAAATGCCTCTCAAAATAAATTTCAGAGAGCATTCCAGAAACTGAAAGAATGGGTGGTAGCAGTAAGCCTTGAAAAAAGATACACCAAAGAAGAGATCATCACTCTTTATTTCAATAAATTCGATTTCCTTTTCAATGCGAATGGTATCGAAATGGCTTCCAGAGTGTACTTTAACAAAAAGACTTCTGAGCTTACCTTACCTGAAGCCGCAACATTCGTGGCAATGCTTGAAAATCCAAGAAAAAACAACCCTTACAGATACCCAGAAAAGGCAAAAGAAAGAAGGAATGTTGTTTTGGATCAGATGCAGAAAACAGGATATATTGATGCAGCTACTTATGAGAAAGCAGCCAACACTCCGATAGAAGTTGACTTCCACCCTATTAAGAGTATTACTGACGGATATTCTGCGTATTATAAATTCTATTTGAGAAAAGAGATCGATAAATATCTTGAAACTCACGAAAAAGAAACCGGTAAGAAACTCAACCTGTATAAAGACGGATTAAAAATATATGTTACTCTTGATTCTAAAATGCAGAAATATGCAGAAGAAGCAATCAAGGAACACTTAACAGATCTTCAAAAGAGATTTGATGCTGAACAGAGAGGAAGAAAGAACAGACCTTTCTACTATCTAACAGACAAACAAATCAATGATGTAATGGTTCAGGCCATGAAAAGAACGGGCCGTTACAAGTTGTTAAAGGCTGACGGAATGCCTGAGGATTCTATTATGATGGAATTCAAAAAGCCTATCAAAACGTCAAGATTTACGTGGAATGGAGAAGAAGAAGTTGAAATGTCCCCTTGGGATTCTATCAGATACCACAAACAGATTGCTCAGGCAGGTTTGATGTCTATGGTTCCGGGAACCGGAGAAATCAAAGCATGGGTAGGTGGTATAGACTGGCAGCACTTCCAATACGACCATATCAAACAAGGGAAAAGACAGGTAGGATCTACCTTCAAACCTTTCGTATATGCAACTGCTATTATGAAATTGGGAATGACACCTTGCTCAGCGGTTTCTAACGGAACTTACGATCATAACGGATGGCATGTACCAGGAAGAGGCGGAATGCTTACTTTAAAAGATGCATTAGCACACTCTCAAAACCCGGTTGCCGCAAGACTTATCGAAATGACAGGTGTAGACGCTGTAATCCAAACTGCAAGAGATCTTGGAGTAACAGAAGATATCCCAAGAAATAATACCATTGCATTAGGTTCATCAGACATTACTATTTATGAAATGTTAGGAGCTTACAGTACTTTTGCCAACTATGGAAACTACAATAAACCGGAAATGATCTGGAGAATTGAAGACGCCAACGGTAGAGTAATTAAGGAAGTAAACGTAGAACCTAAGGAAGTGATGAACCCAATGTATGCATACACCATGATTGAACTTATGAAAGGTGTTGCACAATATGGAACCGCTTCCGGAGAACTAGGAAGAAGAGGAATTTCGAAAGCCGTAGAAATTGCAGCTAAGACTGGTACAACTCAGAACAACTCCGACGGATGGTTTATGGGAATCACACCGAAATTAGCAACCGGAGCATGGGTTGGATGGGAAGACAGAGCCACTCACTTCTTTGGAACAGGAGAAGGTCAGGGGGCCAAAATGGCTCTTCCGATATGGGCAATCTTCATGAAGAAAGTATGGGCAGACAAGAGTTTAGGAGTTACTCCAGACGATAAGTTTATTAAGCCTTCAGACTGGAAAGACGGCTGTTCAAACCTTAAAGGATTAAGTGGAGGATACGGAGACGATGGAAGTCTTCAGACCATTGACGAGATCAAAAATCCAAAACCTGTAGATCCTAACCCTAAAAAACCTACAGAAAAGAAAGAGGATAATATCAATGAAAATCTTCATTCCAATGATGAAGTAGACTTTAATAAATAAATTCTCTTTTAGAAATACATAAGACCTTTCAATAATTTGGAAGGTCTTTTCTTTTATAATTAATACCTTTGGTGTATGAATATCGAACGTATCAGACAACCTTTTATCAAGAAATTTCCAGGTGATTTTTCCAATAATCCTATGCAGAGAAATACTCCGAAAGTCTTATTTTCTACCACTCAGCCCGCCGGGTTTGATCAGCCAGAGCTGATCGCCTTTAACGAAGAATTAGCTGAAGAGATAGGACTGGGAAAATACGAAGATAAGGATCTGAATTTTCTGGTGGGAACCAGCCTACCGGAAAATGTACAAACCTACGCAACAGCTTATGCAGGGCATCAGTTTGGAAACTGGGCAGGACAGCTTGGAGACGGAAGAGCTATTCTGGCCGGTGAGATCATCAATGATTCTGGTAAAAAAACGGAAATCCAATGGAAAGGAGCCGGAGCCACACCGTACTCCAGACATGCAGATGGAAGAGCTGTTCTGAGATCTTCTTTACGTGAATACCTCATGAGTGAAGCCATGTATCATCTTGGAGTTCCCACAACGAGAGCACTCAGCTTAGCCTTTACAGGAGAAGATGTCGTACGCGATATAATGTACAACGGAAATCCCCAGCTTGAAAAAGGAGCTGTTGTTATCAGAACAGCAGAAAGCTTTCTTCGTTTTGGACATTTTGAGTTAATGTCTGCCCAGGGCGAGTACAAAACATTACAAGACCTTGTCGACTTTACCATTGAAAATTACTTTCCGGAAATAACCTCTTCGGATGATCAGAAATACAAAGATTTTTTTGAAAATATCTGTACCAGAACTGCAGATCTTATGGTGGAATGGCTCAGGGTAGGATTTGTACATGGTGTGATGAATACTGATAATATGTCGATACTGGGATTAACTATTGATTATGGACCTTATTCAATGATGGATGAATATGATCTGAATTTCACGCCTAATACAACTGATCTTCCGGGAAGAAGATATGCTTTCGGAAAACAGGGACAAATCTCCCAATGGAATCTCTGGCAGCTTGCCAATGCACTTCATCCGCTGATCAAAGATGAAAAGTTCCTTGAAGAGACTTTAAACAGGTACGGAAACTATTTCTGGAACGCCCACGATACAATGCTTTGCAGAAAATTTGGACTGGATCAACTATTAAAAGAAGACGAAGAATTTTTTACCAACTGGCAAGGCCTGATGCAGGAATTAGAAATGGATTATACCTTATTTTTTAACCGTTTAGAAGATTGGAATAAAGAAACAATTTTAAAAGACCATTTCAAAAAGGTTTCCTACAGCATTCTGAATGAAGAGAAACTAAGAAAGCTTAACGATTTCATTAAGAACTATGAATCACGATTAAGTCTAAACTCAATATCAAGAGAGATTTCTTTAAACATGATGAAAAACGCCAATCCAAAATTCATTTTAAGAAATTATCTCCTTTACGAATGCATTGAAGAGATCAGCAATGGCAGAACAGAAATGCTTGAAAAGCTTACTCAAGCTTTGGAAAATCCTTATCAGGAAACATTCCCTGAATTTTCAGCCAAAAGACCTTCTGGTTATGACGACGTTACCGGATGCTCTACACTTTCCTGCAGTTCATAGCAAAAACAACAATAATTAAACTGTTTTATTGAATTTAATTTACAATATTAAATCTTTTTCTTATTTTTAGAAAAATTTTTAACATGAAAAAAATTATACTATCTATCACAGCATTGTTGATCAGCACATCTGTATTTTCCCAGTATTGGGGAACTCAAAACTCCGGATTTGCTGCTGCATCCAGAGGAATCAGTGGCTTGGAAGTTTATGACGCGAATACAGTTTGGGCATTTGCTTATAATGGAACGAGTTCTACAGCAAACGTACAGGAATTTACAAAAACATCTAACGGTGGTACTACATGGACAGCCGGATCAATTAATGTTGGCAATACAAGCTTAAGAATTACCAATATCTCAGGAGTAAGTGCTACCACAGCATGGGTAGGTGCTTTTAATAATACAAGCGGATTAGGAGGAGTTTGGAAAACAAGTGATGGCGGCGCAACATGGGTGAACCAGAAAATGCTATCTACACCAGGCGAATCATGGACCAATTATGTACATTTCTTCGATGCTAATAACGGTATTGTTGGTGGAGACCCTGAAGGCGGAGAATTTGAAATTTATACAACTTCTAACGGAGGTTCTACATGGACAAGAGTACCTGCCGCTAACCTTCCGGATCCTTTAGTAGATGAATACGGATACAATAGCGGATATTATGCGGTAGGTAATAATATGTTCTTCTATACAGATCACGGAAGAATCTACAAATCTGCAGATAAAGGACTCACATGGACCGCGTTGGCAACAGATGCCATCATCAGTGATTTTGGAGGAACTACAGAAAGTGGTGATATGGCATGGAGTGACGCTAACAACGGAATGATTCTTAAAAGAACATCCACAACATTACAACTATACACTACCACCAATGGAGGAACAACATGGGCCCCGGTAACCTTTACAGGAATTACCGCAGCTAATAAAATTAGTGATATAGCCTATGTACCAGGAACCAATATTGTAGTAGCAACAAGCTCTGATGGAACAACCGGAGGCTCATGGAAAAGCATCAACAACGGTGTTACATGGACCGCATTAGATACAGGCGTTCAACATCTGGGAATACGCTGCTCAGATGCCAATACCTGCTATTCCGGAGGGTTTAATACTTCCGCAACTGTTGGAGGAATGTTCAAATCTTTACTCTCACTTGGAACGGCTGAAACAAAAGCTGCTACAAAACATACCCTGTCAATTTATCCTAACCCAACCAAAGGAGACATTAACATCAAGACAGACCAGAAAATAAAAATGGCTACCATTATTGACATGTCTGGAAAAACACTTAACACAGAAAATTCCGGAAAACCAGATGTTTCTTCACTTCCAAAAGGAACATATCTATTGAAAGTAGATTTCTCTGACGGAACATCTACAACTGAAAAAATAATTAAACAATAACACCATTATACAATCTTTCTAAAACCACCAGCTTGGTGGTTTTTTTATTTTACTTTTGCAAAAAAATAAATACGTGTCATTGATCAAAACTAAATTTATTAACTTTCTAAGGCTGATCTTCCCTTCATCTTCCACTGAAGTAACCGTCTTCCTTATTTTTATGACCTGCTATGGAATATTGGGTTCTTACATCGCAATCCATTACAGAATCATATTTGACAGCAGAATTCCCTGGGATGCCTACTTCAGTTTTGATAATAAATCCATTATTATGACCGGCGGGAGTTTTGAGAGACATCCCCTCTCCTATTATTTTTTTAACTGGGTAAGAGAATTCTCCCTATTGATTTCAGGTGGAAAAATGGATGTTAATTTCAGACTTACTCTGGCCTGGCTCAGTAGTATTGTAATTACACTGAATATTGTTCAGATTTTTAAATACCTGAAGAATATTATTATGTTACCTCTATGGTTAAGTATTTTAATTATTACTTTCTTTGGGATCTTTTCAACCAATATTATATTATCCTTCACTCCCGAGAATTTCACATACACGTTGTTTCTACTTTCTTTATATAATTATTATGCCGCAATTAAACTCAGGAAGGAAGAAAAAATACCCGCAACAGCTCTTTCATTGGCAGGCATTACTATTGGAGGACTTACTATAACCAATTTTGTAAAAGTTTTTATACCACTTCTTTTTGAAAAAGATCTTTTCAGGAGCTGGAAAAAATTTGGAAGCGCCGTTTTGAGGGTACTCATTGCTGTAATCTGCTATGTTCTTCTTTATCTGAACAGAATTGATTTTAAGTACCAGAATATTTTTTCGAAAACCAATCAGCAATATGAAAAATTTTCAAACGTAGAAACTATGCCTACCTGGGATATGATTCTGTCTTTCTTTTTCGGCGGCAACATTCTATTCCCGGGGTTTATTATTTCGGATAAACACAATATGAAAGGATTCCATTTCAAAGCACTTTATATGGATCTTTATTCATCTGTCTTTTCATATATTTTCATTATCCTTTTATTGATACTGATCAGTTGGAGTTATTTTAAGAATTTCAGGAACAAATGGGTTCAGGTAATTGCCCTCTCATTTTTCGTTGACATTATCATCCATTGCGTGATGAGGTTCGGGCTTCACACCTCTTACATCTATGGAGGGCACTTTGTTTTTGTATATCCGCTCCTTATCGGGTGGCTTTTCTACGCGTACAGATCTTCTCAGAAAGTGATGGCACTCTTAACACTTATCATCTGCACCCTGCTCGTTTATCTATTTGTAAACAATCTTTTCAGGATGTCGGAATTCTTCTGGTTTTTGGAAAAATATTATCAATAAAAAAGCTGAGAAAATTTCTCAGCTTTTTGTTTTTATATTTAGAAAATCAATACTATTTTGCTTCGGCGCAGAAAATTCTATATTGTACCGGCACTGCAGATTTAAAATATTCTCTGATCTTCGAAAGATCGCTTGCAGCACTTTGTTTAGTAAAATAACTTCCTGCTAAAATTTTATAATTAGGTCTCAAAGAAGCATCCGTTTCAACTTTCAGATTCGGAAATCTTTTTCTGAAATAAGACTTCACTTCATTCGCTTCATCATTACTTTTCACCGTTGTAATCTGAATTTTGAACCCTAAAATCCTAGGATTTTTCTTACAAATTTCAGCATTGGTAAGCTCTCTGTTCGGTACAAAGATTTTTGGAGGTTTTGTGCTGATTCCTGTAGAAATTCCATCATCATTATTACTGAAATCTTTAGATGGATTTGTTGGGGTAACTTTAGCACATTTACCTTCAATTCCTTCTAAAGCAGCATTTATTCTGGAATCCATTGTCATGACAAGTTCCGTTCCCGAAAGGGTATCTTTTTTAACAACCTGCTGTGCTTCAATATTATAAAATCCAAATAATGATAATATCGAAAATATTTTGATTAGATTTCTCATTTAAACTTGTTTCCGCAAATTTATACAAATTAAAAAACTATACCAAACCAGTTATTTAGAATCAATACAAATTAAACGTAAATGATATTTTCCCTTTTCGATATACCGTTAAATTCCTGTTAAAAATATTATTTTTGCGGAATTGATTGAATGTTCAATAATTTACTAACATAAGATAATTTAAATGATTAGTTGGAGAAAGCATTATAAAAAAACGTTGATCGCAATAGGCTTATTGCTATCAACCAGTGCTTCATTTTACGGGCAAGACGGCGATCCTAAAAACGGAGAGAAACTTTTCAAAGCGAATTGTACTGCATGTCACGCGCTGGACAAACAAGTTGTTGGGCCACCATTAAAGGGGGTTGTAGAACGTGTAAAGACAGAAGGTGGTGTAGACAAAGATTGGCTTCACAAGTGGATCAAAGACAACAAAGCTCTTAGAGCTTCTGGGGATAAATACGCCAATGAGATTTTTGAAAAGTTTAATAAGACTGAAATGCAGGTCTTTCCAAATCTTACAGATAAGGATATAGATGACATTTTAGCTTTCACGACTAATCCTCCTGCTCCGGAAGAGAAAAAGCCGGAAGCAACTCCTGCAGCTGACGCTACTGCGGCAGCTCCTGCAGACAAAACTACTACAAACGTTGTAATCATTTCACTTTTAGCGATCGCAGGTTTACTGGTTTGGATCTTGGTTAAACTAAGACAATTGGTAAAACTGGGTCAGTCTGAAGATTTGGCCGGACTTAATGAAACAAGAGTTCGTTCTTTCAGTGAAATGTATGAGAAGTTCCACTTCATTGGTAAAGGTTTATTAGCAATCCTTGCTATTTTAGCTGCTTACGGAGTATGGAACTGGTTAATGTGGATCGGGGTTTACAAAGGTTACAAACCAGAACAACCTATCTACTTCTCTCACAAAATCCACGCTGGAGAACAGAAAATTGACTGTCAGTTATGCCACTCTAGTGCTAAATACGGAAAAGTATCTGAAATTCCTTCTATGAACGTTTGTATGAACTGTCACAGAACAATTTCTGAATACAACGCAGATCACTACATGGAGCCAGGAAAAGATAAGGCATTCTATGACGGAGAAATCCAGAAGATCTACGCTGCAACAGGTTGGGATCCTGCAAAACAACAGTACACAGGAAAAACACAGCCGGTTGAATGGACAAGAATCCACAACATGCCAGACTTCGTTTACTTCAACCACTCTCAGCACGTAATTGCTGGAGAACAAGCGATCATCAATTCTTTCAACAAAAAGAATCCTAACAACAAAATTGATGTTGTATGTAAAGCTTGTCACGGTAAAATTGATACAATGAATGTTGTTCAGATGGCTAACGACTTTACTATGGGATGGTGTATCGAGTGCCACAGAACTACTGAGGTTGATATGAACAACGGTTATAATAAAGAGTACTTCAAAAATCTACATGACAAGTTGAAAAAACAGTATCCACAAGATGGAGGTAAGATCACTGTAGATGCAATTGGAGGTCTTGAGTGTGGTAAATGTCATTATTAATAACTAAAAAATTAGAAGTATAAATGGCTTCAAACAAAATACAATTCAGAAGTATTCATGAACTTAAAGATCCAGCTTTGAATAATAAGCTGGCTCAGAAAGAGTTTCAGGAAGAAATTCCGGTAGAAGATTTCCTTGGAGATGCTGAGAAAAACGGATCAAGTACTTCAAGAAGAGATTTCCTTAAATTATTAGGATTCTCTACAGCAGCAGTTACATTAGCTGCCTGCGAAGCTCCGGTAATCAAAACGATTCCTTATGTGGTAAAGCCGCATGATATTATTCCGGGAATCCCTAATTATTACGCTTCAACTTATTTTGACGGTTTCGACTTTGCTAGTGTTTTAGTAAAAACCAGAGAAGGTAGACCAATCAAAATTGAACCCAACCCGGCTGGTGGTGATTTAGGTAAAACTAATGCAAGAGCTCAGGCAAGTGTACTTTCTCTTTATGATAATGATAAAGTAAAACAGCCTAAACTAGACGGTAAAGACGAAACTTTCGATAAAGTAGACAGTTTTGTAATTAAAGGGTTAGAAGAAGCTAAAGCGTCAGGTAAAAAGATTGTGGTTTTATCACACTCTTTTGCTTCACCAACTTTCAAAAAGTTATTCGCTGAATTCAAAGCTAAATATCCTACAGCTGAATTAGTAACTTATGATGCTTTCCCTTACTCTGCAGGATTAGATGCAGCTCAGGAAGTATTCGGACAAAGAGCATTACCAGTTTATGACCTTAGCGGTTCTGAGTTGGTAGTTTCTTTCCAGGCTGATTTCTTAGGAGATTATAACGCTTCAAGCTTAGAAACTTCTTACGCAGCAGCTAGAAAGCCGGGGGCAAACATGTTGAGACACATCCAGGTGGAATCTAACATGTCTTTAACTGGTGCTAATGCTGACTCAAGATACAGATTAAAGCCAAGTGCTGTAAACAAAACTTTAGTTGAAGTTTACAATGTAATCGTAGGAGGTGGTAGTACTTCTGATAAGGCTGCGGCTGAGATTGCAAAAGAACTTAACGACAAAAGGAGCAAAGCTGTTGTTTTTGCTGATGGTTCTAAAGGAGCACAGGTTTTAGCACACTTAATCAACCAAAAGCTAACTTCAGTAGCTTTCACAGGTAAAGCCAACTTCCTTAAAGAATTTGACGGTGCAAAATACCAGGAATTCTTAGGATGGGTAAACGGTGGACAAGTTGGTGTATTAATTACAAACAACGTAGATCCTATTTACTCTCATCCAAAAGGAGAAGATTTCAAAAAGTCTTTATCAAAAGTTCCTTATGTAGTTGCTGTAGCAGATAAGAAAAATGAAATGTACAAAGCAGCGAAAGCTGTAATTCCTGTAGCTAACTGGCTAGAATCTTGGGGAGATATCGAACCACAGACCGGAGTATATTCATTGATGCAGCCTACGATCCAGAAAATCTACAAATCAAGACAGATTGAAGAATCTCTATTGGTTTGGAAGAATGGTAAGAACAATGCCTCAAACAATTACTACGATTATTTAAAGGCAAGCTCTGCTTCTCTTTTAGGTGGTACTTCTTTCAACAAAGCATTGTATAACGGGATCAACGCTTCTACAAACACAGCAACTTTATCTTATGCTGGAGGAAACGGAGCCCAGGCCGCTGCTGAACTAGGAAACTTTAAGCCATCTGAATTAGAATTAGTATTATACACTAAAACTTCAATGGGAGATGGAACTCAGGCAAACAACCCTTGGTTACAAGAATTACCTGATCCAATCACAAGAATGTCTTGGGATAACTACTTGACAATTTCTCCAAAAGACGCTGAGAAGTTTGCAATAGATAACGATCTTAACGCGAGAATGCAGTTGGATGGTTCTATCGTAAACCTTACAGTAAATGGAGTTAAAATAGAAAACGTTCCTGTATTCGTTCAACCGGGACAAGCTGAAGGATCTGTAGGTCTTGCGCTTGGATATGGTAAGAAAAACTCAGGAGCTACTGCAGATACAGGTGTAAATGCTTATCCTTTATTTGATGGTTCTAACCTTGTACTTTCAGGTGTTAAAATCGAGAAAACTGGAGAAGATCACGAATTCGCAGGTATCCAGCTTCAAAATACATTAATGGGTCGTTATGAAATTGCGAAGGAAGTTCCTTTAGCTGAATTCATTAATGTACCTTTCGATGATGAGCACAAAGGATGGAACAAGCCTTTGGAATACCACACCATCAGTGGAGCTCTTCCAGCAAGAAAAATTGACCTTTGGGATGCATTTGATGATACTGACGGTCCTCACTTCAACTTATCTATTGACTTGAACTCTTGTACAGGTTGTGGAGCATGTATTATTGCTTGTCAGGCTGAGAACAACGTTCCTGTAGTAGGTAAAGAAGAGGTAAGAATGTCCAGAGATATGTACTGGTTAAGAATTGACCGTTACTATTCTTCAAGACAGAAAGTTGAAGTATACGAAGGATTAAAAGAAGGAATGGCTGTACCTGAATTGTATGGTACTGCATTCGGAGACGGAGGTGCGTTAAACCACCCTGCAGACAATCCTGATGTAATCTTCCAACCAGTAATGTGTCAGCACTGTAACCACGCTCCATGTGAAACTGTATGTCCGGTAGCGGCTACTTCACACGGTAAGCAAGGTCAAAACCATATGGCTTACAACAGATGTATCGGTACAAGATATTGTGCAAACAACTGTCCGTACAAAGTAAGACGTTTCAACTGGTTTACTTATAACCTAAATGACAAGTTCGATTACAACATGAACAACGATTTAGGAAGAATGGTACTTAACCCGGACGTAGTTGTAAGAACTAGAGGGGTAATGGAAAAATGTTCAATGTGTATCCAAATGACTCAGAATACTATTCTTGAGGCTAAGAAAGAAGGAAGAAGAGTGAAGGATGGAGAATTCCAGACTGCTTGTTCTAAAGCTTGTTCTACTGGAGCAATGACATTTGGAGACATGAATGATAAAGATTCTTCAATTAGAAAGGTATATGCCTCTAACAGAAGATATTATTTACTAGAGGAGATCGGAACAAAGCCAAACGTGTTCTATCACACTAAAGTAAGAAACAGAGTAGAAAAATAAAGTTTAAATAATAAATAGGTAAAAAATGTCAGGACATTACGAAGCTCCGATAAGGGAACCTCTAATTATTGGTCACAAAACTTATCACGATATCACAGAAGATATTGCACGACCTATCGAAGAAAGAGCAGGTAAATTATGGTGGATCTCATTATATGCTGCGTTAGTTCTATTCCTCTATGGATTCGGCTGTATCGCTTATACTATCGGAACAGGTATTGGAGCATGGGGGCTTAACAGAACTATTAACTGGGGTTGGGATATTACCAACTTCGTATGGTGGGTAGGTATTGGTCACGCCGGAACCTTAATCTCAGCGGTATTATTATTATTTAGACAGAGATGGAGAATGTCTGTAAACAGATCTGCAGAGGCGATGACGATCTTTGCGGTTGTACAGGCAGCAATCTTCCCTGTAATTCACATGGGTAGAGTTTGGGTTGGATATTGGGTATTCCCTTTACCAAACCAGTTCGGTTCTCTTTGGGGGAACTTTAACTCTCCTCTACTTTGGGACGTATTTGCGATCTCTACGTATTTCTCAGTATCAACTGTATTCTGGTTCATGGGACTAATCCCTGACTTTGCAATGATCAGAGATAGAGCTAAGACTCCTTGGACGAGAAAAATTTATACATTCCTTGCATTCGGTTGGGGTGGTAAAGCAAAACACTGGCAAAGATTCGAAGAACTTTCTTTGGTTCTTGCAGGTTTGGCAACTCCGCTTGTATTCTCAGTACACACAACCGTATCTTTTGACTTCGCGACTTCAGTAATTAAAGGATGGCACTCTACAATCTACCCTCCTTACTTCGTTGCTGGTGCGATCTTCTCAGGATTTGCAATGGTACAAACACTATTGTTGGTTGCAAGAAAAGTATGTCACTTAGAAGAGTACATTACCATGTATCATATCGAAATCATGAATATCGTAATCATCTTAACAGGTGGTATGGTAACTGTAGCTTATGCTACTGAATATTTCATCGGATGGTACTCAGGTTCTAGATTCGAAGACTTTACATATCTTTCTCCAGGTGCGGCTGTAGGGCCTTACTGGTGGGCATTCTGGTCATTGATCATCTGTAACCTTGTTATTCCTGCTTCTTTCTGGTTCAAGAGACTTAGAACGAACATTATCTGGACATTCATCGTTGCTTTGATCATCAACATCGGTATGTGGTTTGAGCGTTTCGATATCATCGTTATCAACCTTTCAAGAGACTACTTACCAGGATCATGGACAATGTTTAAGCCAACGATCATTGATGTGGGTGTATACTTAGGAACTATCGGATTCTTCTCTGTATTATTCTTATTATACGCAAGAACATTCCCTGTAATTGCACAGGCTGAATTAAAATCGATTTTGAAAATCTCAGGTGAAACTTATAAAGCAAAAGAAGGAGATGAGCACCACTAAAATTGTATACGGACTTTATGCTGACGACGACGATTTAATGAACGGCGTTAAAGCATTCAACGATAAAGGAATCAAGATTAACGAGGTTTATACTCCGTTTCCGGTTCACGGACTAGATAAAGCTTTAGGTTTAAAGAAAACTAGAATTTCTGATGCTGCTTTCATCTACGCTTGTTATGGAGTTACTATCGGTGCTACTTTGACTTGGTATGTAATGAACCATGACTGGCCTCAGAATATCGGTGGTAAACCAGCTTTTGACTGGGGACACAACATGCCGGCATTCGTAGTACCAATGTTCGAATTAATGGTATTCTGTGCAGCTCACATGATGTCTTTAACTTTCTTAGTTAGAAACAAAATGTATCCGGGAGCTCCAGCTCAGAACCCTGATCCAAGAACTACTGATGATAAATTCATGATGGAATTCGTAACTGAAGATGTAGAATCTATAAAGCAGTTGCTTATTGAAACTGGAGTTGAAGAAATAACTGTTAAAGACGCTTAAAATGAAAAAGAATGTATTAAAAATTACAGCAGTTTTAGGTTTAACAACAGTTTTACTTAACTCTTGCGGACCAAAGGAGAACACTCCGTTGGTATATTTCCCGGACATGTATTTTCCGGTAGCTTATGATCCATTGATGAAAGCGCAAGATGCTTATTCAGATCATGAGAATGAAATTCCTGCTTTTGTTAAAAATAATGGTGCAACAGGTCTTTCTCCAGTAGAAGGATCAGTTCCTCAGAATAAAGATGGCGTTTTTGAAGAAAGCTTATTACCTAAAAATGTTGACGAGTACAACGCTGGGTATGATGCTTCTAAAAAACTTACAGTATCTCCTTTAAACCCGGCTAATGCAGCTAAGGATCTTGAAAGAGGTAAAATATTGTTTGATCACACTTGTGCGGCATGCCATGGAACAGGAGGTGATGGACAAGGACCTATCGTTCAAAGTGGAGCATTCTCTGGAGTACCTAACTATGCTGACAGAGAAATTACTGTAGGATCTGTTCATTATGTATTAACAAACGGTAGAAATGCAATGGGATCTTATGCGGGACAATTGAACGCAGGAGACAGATGGAGAGTAGCAATGTATGTGATGAGTGCTTTCAAAAAAGGAGCAGCAGCACCGGCAGCAGCTACAGCGGCGGCACCAGCAACAACTGAAACGACTACCGAAACTAAAAAATAAGAAAAGAAATGTATAGTTTTTCACCAAAATTAAAATCAACTTCTATAATACTTCTTGTTGTAGGTTTAGTTCTTTTCGGTATTGGTTTCTTTATGAACAAAGGAATTTCTACTGAGAAAATAGAACAAATGATGGAAGCTGTTCATGCTTCAGGTCACACAGCTCCTACACATTCAAGTGAAATGGTTGGACCTCAGGATCACGCGGCTCACCTTGAGCATGCTACCATGCAGGTACACAACCAGCCTTTAGCATCACTACACTTTGTGGCAGTCTTTTTCTTTGGAGTAAGTTGTGCTGTACTGTTTTTCTACTGTATTCAGCACGCAGCTCACGCAGGATGGCCAATCATCATTACAAGAGTAATGGAAGCTATTGCTTCTTATATCCCTTATGGTGGTGCAATCTTGATTATCATGATGATCTTAAATATCACTCATAATGGTCATTTATTCCACTGGATGGACCCTGAATTGACTAATCCGGATTCTCCGCACTTTGATGTGATCTTATTCGAAAAGAAAAAATTCTTAAATATTCCTTTCTACGCAATAAGAACTTTGATCTATGTGATCGGTGCTTCTTTCTTCGCATGGAAATTAAAAGCTCAGTCTAAGAAAGTAGATGAAACTAAGTCTAAAGTAGAGTATCAAATGCTTTACAGATGGGCAGTAGGATATATTGCATTCTTCGGATTTGCTTCTGCAGCTTGGGCTTGGGATTGGTTGATGTCTATTGACCCTCACTGGTATTCTACAATGTATATCTGGTATTCAATGGTTAGCTGCCTGTCAAGTGGTATTGCAGTAATCATCTTATTAAGTGTTTATCTTAAGAAAAATGGTTTCTTACCACAGTTCAATGACAATCACTTACACGATTTAGGAGTATTCCTTTTCGCTACAAGTATGCTTTGGACATATACATGGTTCGCTCAGTTCATGTTGTATTGGTATGCTAACGTTCCAGAAGAGGTTAACTACTTCTTCGGTAGATTCCAGCACTACTCTCCTACTTTCTTACCGATGTTGATCATCAACTTCTTATTACCACTATTGGTATTAGTAAGTAGCAGCATCAAGAGAAACTACAAAGTAGTAACAACAATGGCTGTGGTAGTTATCTTAGGACACATTTTAGATTACTTCAACATGGTAATGCCAGGAACGGTAGGACCATACTGGAAAACTCCTGAAGTATTCTTATTGATCTTAGGTGCTGTCCTATTCGTAGCTGGATTATTTATGTTTACTGTACTTTCAGCTTTATCTAAACTGAAGTTGATTCCTACAGGAAATCCATTCTTACACGAATCTGAAATTTATGAGTATCCTTTCTAAGGACTTGTAACAAAATAATATTATAAAAGACTGATTGTTAAACAATCAGTCTTTTTTTTGTATCATGATGTGAATAACACTTTTTCCAGGCAACTATTTTAAAGTTTTCCCGTCTTTACATTAAAGTCTGTTTTAATAGTAACACCAAAACAAAATACTGCTATGAAAAAAATACATCTGTTTTACATCTTATTCTGTGTAATCTCCGTTTTCACGAATGCACAAACCATCACTTTCGTTTCAGAGAAAACCAATAAGCCTCTTCCCAAAGTGTCTGTATTTGGCAAAGACGGAAACATTCTCGCCTTCTCAGACATAGATGGAAAAATTGAGAAACAATCACTAACCCCATCTCAGGAAAAATTTCAGATCGTTTACAATAATTTTCCGGTAGCCAGTCTTTCCTATGCTGATATGGACAAAGACGTTATCAGAATCAATGACCAGTTCAAAGAGATCGAAACTGTAGTTATCAAAAATACCAAACCCGCTAAATATATTCTGATCAAAGGAAATTTTAATGCTTATGTAACGATGAACAGCAGACTGAATAGTTATACAGACGGTATAATCACCTATATTTTCGATAACAAAACAAAAAAACTGAAAAGCGCCAATATTGAACAATACAGAATATTTCACTTAGCAGATGCTAAAAATGAAAAGAAGCAGGTTTCATCATGGGATACCAGCAGTTCATTACGTCTTCCTGAACTTAAATATGTAGGCAATCCTGAAGAATATAAAACAAAAAGAAATGTTATAAAAGAATTAAAAGGAGATCAAAAAGATCAGATTGAAGTAACGGGAGCAGCACTCCAGCAAAAGGAGTTTTCTTTATTCGGATTCAGACTTTTTGATATCAAAACCATTCTCAACATGTCGTTTGAAAAGGGTTCCGAAAAGACTTTAAAAGATTTTTTAGAGTACAACGAAGTCATTTCTATGAAGCTTAAACACAAAAGCGAGCCAGAATATAACCAGATCATCACATACAATAACTTTTATCCTAAAGAATTAAGCTTCAGTGATGATAATGATATTGAAAGAGTAAAATTCAACAAAGATTACAGCAACTATTCAAACCCATACTGGAATACACCATCATTCCCGAATATGCAGACCATTTTCAGCAACTTTTTTAAAGGAGACCTGAAAGAGAAAACTAATAAACGATAATACTCTTTAATTAATATGAAAAAAATACTAAAAATTATTTTCATTACTGTTGTCTCAGTTTTAAATGCCCAGAATTCTGCCCATCGTTTTTTCTATGAATTATCGTATAAACCCAATAAAGACTCTATGCGCTATGAAAAAGAGATGATGATTCTAGATATCGATAAGAAACAATCTGTTTACCAGTCTTACGAGCTAATAGTCTTAGATTCCCTTTCTAATGATTTCATATTAAAAAATAAAAATAACGGGGCAATACCAGACTTTAATACCATGCCGGAGAAAAGTCCATTATCATTTTCTCACAGAATTTTCAAGAATTATCCCATACAAGATATACAGTATACCGATGTAATCTATAATGATAATTATTCTTACCTCGAAACACCTGACCTGATTTGGAAAATAAGCAACGAAAAGCAAAAAACAGGGAATTATGTTACCCAAAAAGCAGAAACCAATTATGGAGGAAGAAGATGGACGGCATGGTTTACTACAGATCTTCCCTTTCAGGATGGCCCTTATAAATTTTATGGGCTTCCTGGCTTAATAATTAAAATAGAAGACTCAGAAAAAAATTACTCCTGGGAACTTCAGGGAAACAAAAAAATCGACACCATAAAAAATGTCCTTCTTCTCGAAAAAATGGACAAAAAAAATTCTACGGCACAAGCACGTCAGCTTTCTAAAGAAAAGTTTGAAGAAAAATTTAAAGAATATAAGAAAGATCCTTTCGCTCAAATAAGGCAAATGGCTTCGCAACTTCCGGCTGGCATGAAACTTCCGGACGGATCATCAATCTCTGATGGAATGCGGGACGCTGAAAAGAAGGCTAAAGAAATGGTTCAAAGGAATAATAATAGTATTGAGCTTACCGAAAAAAAGAAATAAAAATGAGCGGTAAAACATAAGTAAAAATAAAATCCACTATTAATAAAGGTTTTATTAAATTTGCAACAAACCAAATAAAAATGAAAAAGTTTTCTTTTCTACTTGTTTTCAGCTTGTTGCTTTTTACAGCATGCAAGAAAGATCATGTAGATGCTACGAATACTAAAACGCTGCAGTCGAGTATCAATGATATGACTTCCAGCTTACCAACCATTAAGCAGATTAAGTTTAATGAAGCTCTTTATATCCTTAAAACATTTGGAGTAGAAGCAGACGGTGATGTAAATGAGCTTAAAGCCTTAGGAAAACTGATCAACGGGAAAAAAGTTCCTGAGATCATGAGCCTGGCCGACGAGGTTGCACAAAAAAACGGAATAGAATGGGCAAGTACAGCTCCACCATCTTTAGGAGAAATGAATATCTTCGGGGATGATAAAGCTAAGGAAAGCGATCCTAATGATGTAAAAGCAGGATCACTAAGCCTTGTAACAAGACCTACAGGAGATGATGGAACAGGAGCTCCTAC
This sequence comes from Chryseobacterium sp. Tr-659, assembly GCF_011752975.1. Classification (GTDB taxonomy): domain Bacteria; phylum Bacteroidota; class Bacteroidia; order Flavobacteriales; family Weeksellaceae; genus Chryseobacterium. The sequence goes on from NZ_VWWP01000003.1 coordinate 430,876, forward strand.
AGCTATTCAGGTTATTCCAAGACTTGTAGATGCAGCCGGAAACCCGGTATCGTTTACAGGCGCAGGTCTTGAAGCCACATTAGAGGTCTTCAGTAATGGTGTAAGACTGGCTACTGCTAAAAACCTGATGCAGGATAATAATTTCAAAGGGTTCAATCTAAAGTTCTCTTCAATTCCAGCATCAAAAGTAGTGGATAATAAAATTGACATTACAGTCTCCGTAAAAACAACGGCTAAGACTTTCAAAATGTCAAAAATCGGGCTTGATGTGAATGCAGCAGCGCTTAAAGTTCCTGCTGTGCCTAAAGCGGATTCTACCGTTGTAACACAAGAACCAAGTGCTGTAATAGATCCAAATAATCCGAATGCAACGAGTTCTGGAGCAACCACAGATCCTTCTGCGGCAACACCGGCAGCTCCTGCAGCACCGAAACAACCGACAACAGATCCTAAAAATACCGTGAGTAAGTTTTTGAATAGTGTAAGCTCTCAGAATCTAAAAGCCGCTTACGACACTTCCAACAACCCAAGCTGGGGAAGTTATGAGTCTTTCTCAAACCCTACTTCAGGTTTCGGATCTGTAAAAAATGTGAGCGTGAAGAACATTACAACAAGCGGTGCTACGGCTAACAGTGCGAGTGTAAATGCTACTTATGACGTAACGGATAAAAGCGGGAAAACAACCTCTTTGAAAGTAACTTTTGGCCTTAAAAACGTAAACGGAGACTGGAAAATTTCCAGCTATAAAATCAATCCATAATGGCTTCAGCAGAACTGATCAAAAAACTGGAAAACACTATTGAAAATATTCCCGATTTTCCGATCCCGGGAATACAGTTTAAGGATATTTCTCCTATTTTTCTAAACCCAAAGCTTTATGAAGAGGTTATTGCAGATCTTGCGGCTTTCAGTAAAGGAAAAGTAGATGCAGTCTGCGGAATAGAAAGCCGTGGCTATCTTTTTGGAATTGCCATTGCTGTAGCGCTGGAAGTTCCATTCATCTTAATCAGAAAAAAAGGAAAACTTCCTCCTCCTATCATTTCGGAAAAATATGATCTTGAATACGGAAGTGCGGAAATAGAAACGCGCGAAGGACAAATCAAAAAAGGACAAAGAATTCTGATTCATGACGATCTTCTTGCAACCGGCGGCACTACTGAAGCTGCAGCCAAACTGGTAGAAAAACAGGGAGCAACCGTTTCACAATTCAGTTTTCTAATCGGGCTGGAAGGCCTTAATGGAGATGAAAAGCTGAAAAAATTCGGTGCAGAAGTCTACCATATTTTAAAATATTAAACCTTGGTTTAAAAGATAAATACCTCGGCTCCGCTTAGCATGGCAATAACTATTGAAACTTTAAAAAGTTAGTATTAGAAGTGTCACTCTAAGCGGAGTTTAAGCGTTTTTACTTTAAAAAACTACAAATTCACAACATTTACGCAATAATACCAATAAAGTATTTTGTAAATCATTCAGAAACAATTAAATTTGCATTTCAATTTTTAAAAACTTATGGCAAAATTGGGAAAGAGTGCTCAGAACGAGCAAGAAGGTAAAGAAACGGTTGAGTTCTTTAAAGACCTTGACAGAGAAGCGTTAAACACTGAGAGATTTGTTGAAAAATATTCAAAACCGCTAGGTCTTGTATTTGGAGTGTTAATCTTGGGAGTTTTAGGATTCTTTGCTTACAAGCAATTTGTAGTTGCGCCAAAGAACGTTGAAGCTGTGAAGAGCTTCCTTGCTGCTCAAAAAAACCTTACAGAAGGTAAAGATAAAGAGGCTTTGGGTGGAAAATCTGCTGCCAACCCTGGATTTATAGGGACAGCTAATGAATATTCTTCAACCGAAATCGGTAAACTTTCTTCTTATAATGCTGGTTTATTGAAATTTAAAGAAGGAAAATTCCAGGAAGCTTACGATCTTTTAGACCAATTTTCATCTGACAACAAAACTTTGATGGCAATGAAATACGGAGCAATGGCAGATGCAAAATCAGGACTAAACAAAAACGATGAAGCTCTTGCTTTACTAGACAAAGCATCAACGGCTTCTGATGATCCTTATACAACTTACTATTTCACAAGAAAAGCAGGTATTGTTGCTTTAGGATTAAAGAAAAATGCAGATGCTAAAAAATACTTCTCTGCAATTGATGAGAAATATCAGGACTACGACAACGGAATGTCTGATTCTTATATTGAAATGACTAAATATTATTAAAAAATGGCAACAGTTAATCTTTCCGATTACAAGCCACTTCATATAACGAATGCCGAAGATTTTTCTATCGGCATTGTTTTTTCTGAGTGGAATGATTTTGTAACCTATAATCTTCGTGATGCAGCTTTGGAAATCCTTGAAAAAGAGGGAGTAAAACCAGAAAACATTAAACTTTTTCCGGTTCCGGGAGCTTTTGAACTAAGCTACGCCAGTATGCAGCTTTGCAAAGAAAGAAAATATGATGCAGTCATCTCTATCGGGTGTGTAATCCGCGGAGAAACCCCTCACTTCGACTATGTATGTTCTGCAGTAGCACAAGGAATTAAAGACTGCAACATCATGACAGATACTCCTACTATTTTCTGCGTATTGACAGATGATACCAAGGAACAATCTATCGCAAGAAGCGGCGGCGATCTTGGAAATAAAGGTGTAGAGGCAGCGGTTACCGCTTTACAAATGATCGATTTCAAAAAGAAATTATCTGATAAAAAAGGAAATATCGGTTTCGGACACTCTTAATAACGGATCTACCTTAACAAATAATAGGACTATTTTTTAATAGTCCTTTTTTTTGGTTTATAAATCATAAATCTTATTAATAAGCAGCATGTTTTTGTTTTTTCTCATCAAAAGTTCTGTACAAAAACTATCTTTGTGAAAACTAATATAGACAGTCAATACATGTTTTTAAAAAAAATAAAACCGTTCCTATATTTAGGAGTTTTTTATCTTATTATTTCATTGATAATAAGAACAGTATTCTTTTTCCATCCCATTACTACCGCTAGTTTTGGTTTTTTTGAAGTTGTAAAAGTCCTGATGATAGGTCTCGTGAATGACGTTTTCGTCTTCATATTGGCCAGTTCTATTCTCGCTCTTTACTTCCTCTTTCTATCCAATTCCAAGTATAAAAAACCTTACGGTTACATTATTTTAGGGGCTTTGGTGCTGTTCTTCCTTTATATCTGGCTTATTCCCAACAATATTTTCAAGCAATATGGTGGTTCTATAATGGAAATTGCACTTGTCTTTGTGGGAATAAAGACTCTTTTCTTCGGGTTGATGCTTTTTCTTCCCACTCAAAGAATCAGAATCCGAAATGTCTTGTATTTTATCACTTTATTGTTGTATGTTCTTTTAATCATTTTCAATGGAGTAAGTGAGTATTTCTTTTACAATGAATTCGGGGTTCGTTATAATTTTATTGCAGTAGATTACCTGATCTATACTAATGAGGTAATTGGAAACATCATGGAAAGTTATCCTGTTGTCCCATTATTTTCCGCAATATTGATTGTTACATTAACCATTACATGGTTCATTTATAAAAAAACAAAAGACGAATTGCTTGAACTGCCGGATTTCAAACAGAAAATGGTATTACTAGGCTCATTTATTGTTCTTTGTGCACTCAGTGTACTGGCGATACCATCACTCATGCAGATCAAATCCGATAATGTCTTTGCTGATGAAATTGAAGCCAACGGAATTCCTAAGTTCTACTGGGCATTTACCCACAATGAACTGGATTATTTCCAGTTTTATTCACAGCTTGACCAACAACAGGCCGAAAAGAATTTTTTAAGCCAGTATCCACAGCATACTTTATCCAGAAACATTATAGCAGAGCAGCCTGAAACAAAGAAAAATGTAGTTCTGATTTCTATTGAAAGTCTTTCCGCAGACTTTATGGAGCACTACGGAAATACACAAAAAATCACTCCTTTCCTGGACAGCCTTGCAGAAAAATCTCTGATGTTCACCAATCTTTATGCAACCGGAAACAGAACTGTACGCGGCTTGGAAGCTTTAACGTTGTGTATTCCTCCTACTGCAGGAGAAAGTATCATCAAGAGAAATGATAACAAAAACAAATTCACAACCGGAAGTGTTTTCAAATCTAAAGGATATGATGTTAAGTTTCTATATGGCGGCTACAGCTATTTTGACAATATGCAGGATTTCTTTGGCGGAAATGGTTACGGTATTGTAGACAGAAATAACTTTAAACCCGAGGAAATCACTTTTGCCAATGTTTGGGGTGTTGCTGATGAGGATATGGCCAGAAAAGCGATCAAGGTTATGAATAGTGAAGCAAAATCAGGAAAACCGTTTTTCAACCACTGGATGACAGTTTCCAACCACAGACCGTTTACCTATCCTGATGGAAGAATTGATATCCCCGGAACTGCAAAATCCCGTGAAGGAGGAGTAAAATATACGGATTACTCCCTTAGATTATTCTTCGAAATGGCTAAAAAACAGGATTGGTATAAAAACACTGTCTTTGTAATTATTGCAGATCACTGTGCTTCCAGTGCCGGAAAAACAGAGCTTCCGATGGATAAATACAGAATTCCGGCGATGATATTCTCAGAAGGATTTATTCAGCCTCAGAAATTTGACAGCCTGATGTCACAGATTGATGTGATGCCAACGCTTTTCGGATTATTGAATTTCAGCTATCAGTCTAAGTTCTTAGGGCAGGATGTTTTCAAAACTGAATTCCAGCCTAAAGCGTATATCGCAACCTATCAGGATCTTGGTTTCGTGAAAGACGGAAAGCTGACGATTATCTCCCCTGTGAAAAAAGTAAAGCAATATTCTCTGGAATTGGAAGAAAGCAACCTTGCTCCTGAGTTTAAACTTTATTATGACGAAACATTATTAAAAAACAATAACCAGAACCTGGTAAATGATGCCATATCAGCATACCAGTCAACATCTTACTGGCTGAAAACAAAACAACTTAACAGATAAGATTTAAATATTTTACCCTTAAAATTTATATAGATTTTTCACTTAAAATATTTAAATTAACAAATAAATTTATTAGTATGAAATGGACAGACGACAGAGGCGGAAACGTTGATGACCGCCGTGGTTCCGGTGGAGGCAGTGGCGGTATGATCGTTGGCGGCGGACTCGGAACTTTAATTATCGCTGCGATTGTTTTCTTTTTGGGAGGTGATCCTTCCGGTATTCTGAATTCCGGGAGTATGCAATCTTCAGCAGGAACAGGAGAAAGAAGGGAGCTTACGGCCAATGAAAAACAGATTGGCGAAATGGTCGATATGATGGCCAAATGGAATATTCTGACTTGGGATCAAATTTTTAAAGAAAATGGAATGACCTATACTCCGCCGCAAGTGGTACTTTTTGAAAATACAACATCTTCCGCGTGTGGTACTGCCCAATCTGCTATGGGACCATTTTACTGCCCGGCTGATCAGAAAGTTTATATGGATATGAGTTTCTTCAATGAGCTTCAGCAAAAATTCGGAGCAAATGTAACGGAATTTACAGTTGCTTATGTTCTGGCTCATGAAGTAGGGCATCATGTACAAACTCTTTTAGGAACTACTCAAAAGGTAGATGCATTAAGAAGAAGCGGAAAATATTCCGAAGAAGAAATGAACAGGATTTCTGTTGCTACAGAACTACAGGCTGATTTTTACGCCGGTGTATGGGCAAAAAGAACCAATGACAGCAAACATATACTGGAACCCGGAGACATTCAGTCCGCGATAGATGCTGCAGAGGCTGTGGGAGACGATAATATTCAGAAAAGAGCTCAGGGGTATGTTAACCAGGAAACCTTTACCCACGGATCATCTGCACAGCGTAAAGAATGGTTTATGAAAGGCTATAACACCGGAGATATTAGACAAGGCGATACTTTCAACCAGCTTTTGAAATAATGTATTGAAGAAATAGAAGTTAAGTGCAAAAGGAATAGCTAAACCTATTAGCTTCTCTTAATAAAACAACATGCGGTCTCAAAGTAAGACCGCATGTTTTATTTATTGCAATTCAATTGGATTAGAATTTTTCTTGGCATCTTCTTTTACCCTTTCTTCCATTCGTTTTCTCATATCGGCCGGATTTTGGTTCCCACCGCCGCCAGGGCCTCTTCCAGCACCTACTCTGACTGCGGAGAACCCACCTCCTTGTCCACCTCCCTGAGTCATGAATGACATTGGATCAGTCTGAAACTTTTTTTGTTGCTTTAGATAATCAGCTCTTTTTACTTTCAGGGTATTTCCAAACTGGTTCAAAGTAGGAAATTCAGCAATCTTGTAGTTTTTCATCAAATCAAAAGAATAATCTCCTTTATCATCTTCAACTTTTACAATCAGCCCCGGAAGCCCTCCGAATTTGTAAGGACCATCCTGATAAGGAAGATCTGTAGTAAACCACGCCGTCCATTTTCTTCCCCCAAAATCCGTTTCTGCTTTCTGAACTTTGTACTCACCTATTTTTCTTGTTTCAGAAGAAATTTTCCATGTCAGAGGTCTGTCTTCTTCATAAGAATAAATATCACGTCCTATTCTGTCTTTAAAATACATTTTCTGATTGGTTTTATCTTTTTCTACCGAATAGTTGATATTTGTTCTCAGACTTTCCATCTGATCTCTGTTGATACTTCCTCTTCCACCTCCTCCTTGAAACGCTTTCTGCATAATAGAATCTCTTTTGATCCTGTTTTCAGAATAAAAAACAGACTTTTCCGGAGAAATATCCAGATAAGCATTTTCGGTTTTAACATCAGTTTTATTTTCTGCATCCGGTTTCATAGTAACCTGGTACACAAACCTGTTGGTTTGCGCAGAAACATGCTGTATAAAGAGCGCCAGAGCAATAATACCTAATTTTTTCATTTATATTTTCTTTATTTTAATTCTATTGGATTTTGATTCGAAGCATTGCTAAAAGGATGACTTTGAGCATCTCCCGGGGTACTGCCCTGCATTGGCATATTATGATCTTCACCACTTCCTCTTCGCATACCGCCACCAGAATGACCACCACCTCTCATACCGCCGCCCATTCCGCCACCATGTCTTCCTCCTCCAAAACTCATATTTCCTCCGCCGTTATCTGATCCCATAGCTTTTCTGTTTTTACCAAATTCAAGTTCCAGTGCTGCTTTATCACTATGGAAATTAACTCTTGTACTTTGTTTTGCATCAGCACTTATCTTTTCTTCAAAAGCATTTTTCAAATTGATCTTTTTAACAAGATCAAATTTATAATCTCCTTTATCATCTTCCAGCTTTACGATTAAGCCCGGTAATCCGGAAAATTTGTATGGGCCATCGGAAACGGGTATTTCTTTTGTAAACCATGCCGTCCATTCCCGTCCTCCAAAACCGGCAACAGCTTTTTGGGCCTGATAACCGTTTTGTTTATCTACAACATTCGTGATTTCCCATTTTATCGGTCTGTCTTCCTGATAATAAATCTGTTTGCCTGCAGTTTTATCATAATAATACACTTTTTGTTCAGGAAGGTTTTTGGTAATGAAATATTCAAAAAAAGTAGGTTCCGGATGTTTTCTTCCTTCTGATTTTAAAAAATCTTTCTCGTCTTTTTTATTATTTTCTTTTACATCAGATCTGAAAGAAGTAAACAGAGAATCTCTGATCAGTTTATTTTCGCTGATGAATAATGACCGCCCTTCTTTAACATCCAGAAAAGTTCTCTCACTTTTCATCCCTACAAGATTGATTGAATCAGGATTTACCATAGTTTCATATACAAACCTCGTTGTCTGTCCGTAGGACACTCCCGTTAGAAACAATACAAAAAAAACAACTATTTTTTGTCCCATTACCAATTTTCTTTATAGATGTAAAATAAGATTCAAGGTTAAAACCAGAATTAAAATCTTCACATTCGTAAAAGAAAATTTATGTTATTTTAACATTAACAACAAGCTTCGTAAATCCCTATTAATATCAGAATCATTAAAATAGATATCTTCGATTTGAGATTGCGGAAATTAGTTCGTATTTTTGCATCATTAAATCATTCTAAATAAATACAATGATAAAGGTATCAGACTATGCAAAGGAAAAAGCTATCCAGTTGATGACTGAAGATGGTTTTAACCCTGCTGAAGATTATATAAGAGTGGGTGTAAAAAGCGGCGGATGCTCTGGTTTAGAGTACGTTCTGAAGTTTGACAACCAAAAAACGGACGCGGATCAGATTTTTGAAGATAATAATATTAAAATCATTATTGATAAAAAATCCATTCTTTATCTTGCAGGAACTACTCTTGAATATTCAGGAGGATTGAACGGAAAAGGGTTTGTTTTCAACAATCCGAACGCATCCAGAACATGTGGATGTGGAGAATCATTTAGTCTTTAGAGAAAAGACATCAGTATCGTAGATGTAAAACTTCAGAATTATTCTGAATGCTGAAATCTAAAATCTGAAATCTAAAAAATAATAATGAGTAAATATACAGAAGACGATCTAAGAGTCGATCTAGAAAATAAAAAATATGAATTCGGTTGGGAAACGAAGATAGATTATGAAGATTTTCCAATTGGTTTAAATGAAGATATCATCCGTGCGATCTCTGCTAAAAAAGAGGAACCGGAATGGATGACAGAATGGCGTTTGGAGTCTTTTAAAATCTGGCAGAAAATGGTAGAACCTGAGTGGGCGAATATCAAATATGAAAAGCCGGATTTCCAGGCTATCCGTTATTACGCGGCTCCTAAGGTAAAGCCGGAATTGGCAAGCCTTGACGAAGTAGATCCTGAGTTATTGAAAACATTCGAAAAACTGGGGATCAATATTGAGGAGCAAAAAAGACTATCAGGGGTTGCCGTAGATATTGTAATGGACTCGGTTTCTGTGAAAACTACTTTCCAGGATACGTTGGCAGAAAAAGGAATTATTTTCTGTTCTATCTCCGAGGCGATTAAAAACCACCCTGATTTAGTAAGAAAACATCTTGGAAAGGTAGTTCCGAGAGGAGATAACTTCTATGCAGCACTGAATTCCGCAGTTTTCTCTGACGGAAGTTTCTGCTATATTCCTAAAGGAGTAAGATGCCCGATGGAACTTTCCACTTATTTCCGTATCAACCAGGCAGGAACAGGACAGTTTGAAAGAACTCTTGTGATTGCGGATGAAGGAAGTTATGTTTCTTATCTTGAAGGCTGTACAGCTCCATCAAGAGATGAAAACCAGCTTCACGCTGCTGTAGTGGAACTTATTGCACTAGATAATGCAGAGATTAAATATTCAACGGTTCAGAACTGGTATCCAGGAAATGAAGAAGGAAAAGGAGGGGTATTTAACTTTGTAACCAAAAGAGGTCTTTGCGAAAGAAATGCAAAAATTTCATGGACACAGGTTGAGACAGGTTCAGCCGTAACATGGAAATATCCATCATGTATCCTTAAAGGTGACAACGCTATCGGAGAGTTCTACTCTATTGCGGTAACGAACAATCACCAATATGCAGATACCGGTACAAAAATGATTCACATTGGAAAAAACACCAAATCGACGATCATTTCAAAAGGTATTTCTGCAGGGAAATCTCAGAACTCCTACAGAGGGTTGGTAAAAGTAATGCCTTCTGCAAAAGGAGCAAGAAACTTCTCTCAATGTGATTCTCTATTGATGGGTAATGAATGTGGTGCACACACTTTCCCTTATATTGAAATCAAAGATCCGTCTGCACAGTTAGAGCATGAAGCTACAACTTCAAAAATCGGGGAAGACCAGATCTTCTATTGTAATCAGAGAGGGATTGATACAGAAAGAGCAATTGCTTTGATCGTAAATGGTTTCAGTAAAGAGGTTTTAAATAAACTTCCGATGGAGTTTGCTATTGAAGCACAAAAATTATTGGAAATTTCCCTGGAAGGAAGTGTCGGATAAAATCATCAGCAGTAAGAAATTAGTTTTTTTAAATTCTTAATGCTTAAATAAATTAAAATAGTATTTCATTTGCAATGTCAGTGCTTTTGTGATTAAAGGTTAGGATTACAGAAGACAATGTTAGTCTGACTTTGTGATAAACTCGAATATATGTTAGAGATAAAAAACTTACACGCTAAAATTGAAGATGGCGCAGAAATTTTAAAAGGTATTAATCTTGAAATAAAACCAGGCGAAGTTCATGCTATCATGGGGCCGAACGGAGCAGGTAAATCTACTCTTTCTTCCGTAATCGCAGGAAAAGAAGATTACGAAGTTACGGGTGGAGAGATTCTTTTCGAAGGAGAAGACATCAGCGAAGATGCTCCTGAGGACAGAGCTCACAAAGGGATCTTCCTATCTTTCCAATATCCTGTGGAAATTCCGGGGGTTTCCGTAACGAACTTTATCAAAGCGGCTTTAAACGAAACAAGAAAAGCAAACGGATTGGAAGAAATGCCGGCAAAAGAAATGCTTGCATTAATCCGTGAGAAATCTGAAAAATTAGGAATCAAAAAAGATTTCCTTTCAAGATCATTGAACGAGGGATTCTCCGGAGGTGAGAAGAAAAGAAACGAGATCTTCCAGATGATGATGCTTAATCCTAAACTGGCGATTCTTGATGAAACTGATTCAGGTTTGGATATTGATGCTTTAAGAATTGTTGCAGACGGAGTAAACCACTTTAAAAATGAAGGAAATGCAGTTCTTTTGATTACTCACTATCAGAGATTGCTTAACTATATTCAACCGGACTTTGTTCACGTTTTAGCAAATGGAAAAATCATCAAAACTGGTGATAAATCTTTAGCATTGGAACTTGAAGAGAAAGGTTACGATTGGCTGCTTAACTAAGAAGATAATCGATTATTTCGGAGATTATAAATTTTCCGCTGTCATTCTGAGTGGAGCACAGCAAATGGAGAATCTCTACTATTAACATTGGATTCCTTATTTTTTGGAATGACAATATTTTAGTTCAAATAAAAAGAAAAAATGGTGCAGACCACAGATATACCAGTAATGGCATTAAAAGAACAAATTATAGAGAACCATAATGAATTTTTGGAGAGCCTTCGTCACAGATTTCTGGATGACGACAGACAAGCCGCTCTTCAAAGATTTCACAACATTGGTTTCCCGACAAAAAAAGACGAGGAATATAAATACACCAACCTAAAGGAGATCACGGAAAAAAGCTATAACTTTTTCCCGAAAGAGAACCATAACATTACAAAAGAACAGTTCGACGAACTGCATTTAGGAGAGGAAAATTTTGATTGGATCGTTTTTGTAAATGGTAAGCTTCACAAGGAGCTTTCGAAGGTTTCTATTGAAAATGTAGAATTCCTTTCATTCAACTACGCACTAAACGACGAGAAACATAAAGAGGTTTTTGAAAAGTATTTCAACAGCATTGCTTCTAAGGAGCAGGCTTTTACGAACCTGAACCTGGCTTACTGCAAATACGGTTTCTTTTTAAAGGTACCTAAAAATGTGGTAATTGAAAAGCCAATTCACGTTTTTTATATTTCTCAAAATCAAGAGGAGAATACATTCTACAATACGAGAAATCTATTGGTTGTAGAAGAGGGAGCAAAAGTAGAGGTAATTGAAAGTCATCATAATTTTGACAGCACCTATGTGTTGACCAATTCTGTGACGGAAATCTTCACATATCCTAACGCAAAGGCAGACTGGCATAAACTTCAGAACGATAACAATACTTCATATCTTATCGACAGCACTTTCGCTAAGCAGGAGAAAGACAGCTTAACCACTGTAAACACATTCTCTTTCGGAGGTAAACTGGTGAGAAATAACCTTGATTTTATTCATAATGGATCTAATATCAATTCATTCATGAACGGAATCACAATCATCGGAAAAGATCAGCTGGTAGACCACCATACAGCAGTTCACCATAACTTCCCGAATTGTGAAAGCTATCAGAACTATAAAGGTATTTTTGACGGCAATGCACATGGTGTTTTCAACGGAAAGGTTTTTGTTGACAAAATCGCTCAGAAAACAAATGCTTACCAGCAAAACAACAACGTTCTGCTAAGTGAAGGAGCGAGTATTGATACTAAACCTCAGTTGGAGATCTTTGCAGACGATGTAAAATGTTCTCACGGATGTACAGTAGGCCAGCTTAATGAAGATGCTTTATTCTATCTGAGAGCAAGAGGGATTTCTAAAAAGGAAGCACAGGCGCTGCTTTTATACGCCTTTGCTAATGATGCTATGCAAAATATAGACATAGAACCTCTAAAAGAAAAAATTTCAAAGCTATTGGCAGAGAAATTAGAAGTTGATATAGAATTCTAAGACTTTATATATTGATACACAAAAGCACTTCTTTTTGAAGTGCTTTTCTATTTTGACGGACTATTTCCGTTTTATTTTTTTAACCAGCCTTGGTTATCTTTATTATCTGAGCGCTTTTTACCGTTGTCAAAGTTGTAAGCCAAACCTACCCCTAATGTTTGTTTCAACTGTGTTTTCCATATTTGATTGTGGTCATACAAAAGATCAAGAGTAACATTAGTAGAAATATATTTATTGATTTTCATGCTTAAAACTCCACTATATCCAAGAACCAGTCTTTCCGGATGATCAAGATAGTTTGAGAATACGGACGCTGTGTTTAAAAGAGTAATGTTGTCCATAATTTTCAGCTTATACATTGCCGTTCCCAGGAAACCGAACTGGAAAAGAGAAGAGTCTCCATCATTCTTAAGGCCGTAGGTTCCGGCTTTCTGAAGATCTTTGTCAAGAACAAAAGTCCATCTGGCATTCGCAGGACGTAAAGTTACGCTAAGATTGTCATTAGGACGATAGGTAACTCCTACCCCCAGGTTTAGATATCCAGGTGCCATAAAATTGGATATTTTATTCGCATCAGGGTTATTACCATCCCCGTAACCCGGTGCAAATTGGGTTTGAAGCCCCGCACCCGCAGAAAAATACCAATGTTTTCTAAACTCCCTTCCGTAGTTTGTGGAAAGATTAATAACATCTTGGGTTTTTCTTACTCCTGTTCCTTGTGTATTATTTTGTCCATAACCAAGAATGATAATGTTCTCCCAAAGATCTTTACCTTTTTCATAGGTCAGATTATAATTGACACCGGCAAGCCATCCTACGTTGTTGGCTCCTCCTCCTACCCAATTCGAAAAAGCAGCTTGATTTAGCATTAAGGTATTCTGTCCCTGAATAGACCAGGCTTTAACGGTATCTGATGCTGGAGCTTCTGTTTTTGCATCCTGAGCCGCAGCAATAGCCCCACAAGAAATGGAGGCCAGTAATAAAAGTTTTTTCATAATTGACGATTTCTTACAAATGTATAAATAATAATCTACGTCCGGTTAAAATTCACTTTAATTTGAATTTAATGCATGAAAAAAATATGCATAAACTAATGAAAACAAATTAATTAAGCGATAAAACCCCACCATTCAAACTTAAAGTAACTTAAAATTACACTAATTTTAAAAACAAAAAAACACCTCAATTCTGAAGTGTTTCCTATTACAATTTATCATTTATTATTTCTTTATCCACCATTGGCTGTCTTTACGTTCTGAACGTTTAACTCCATTATCCAATGTATAGGCAAAACCAATACCGAGGGTCTGCTTCAGCTGGGTCTTTTCAATCTGGTTATGATCATACAGTAAATCAACAGTTATATTGGAGGAGATATATTTATTCACTTTAAGATTTAGGATAGCTCCATAAGCCAGAACGAGCCTTTCAGGATGATCCAGATAATTGGAAAATACAGATGCTGTATTCGTTAGGTGAACATCTTCCATAATCTTCAGCTTATACATCGCAGTGCCAAGAAAACCAAATTGCAATAATGAGGTATCACCATCATTTTTCAATCCGTAATTTCCGGCAAGTTGAAGTTCTTTATCCAATACAAAAGTCCATCTGGCGTTGGTAGGGCGTAAAGTGACTGTTAAATCATCATTCGGTCTGTAAGTGATACCCATACCAATGTTCAGGTATCCCGGAGCCATAAAATTGGAGATCTTTTTTGCTTCCGGATTATTTCCGTCTTCATAACCCGCTGCAAATTGAGATTGCAGCCCGGCTCCTAAAGAGAAATACCAGCTTTTCAGGAATTTTCGCCCATAATTGGTAGAGATATTCATAACATCCTGAGTCTTTCTTATACCCAGACCTTTGGTATCATTCTGCCCATATCCCAGGACAATAATATTTTCCCAAAGATCTTTGTCTTTCTCATACGTTATATTGTAGTTGGCACCCGCAAGCCAGCCAACGTTGTTGGCTCCACCTCCTACCCAATTTGAAAAGGCTGCCTGATTAATCATCAAAGTGTTTTTTCCTAATACCGACCAGTATTTCACCGTGTCTACTACCACGGAATCTTTTTTCAATTCTTCTTGTGCACTTGCATAAATCCCCATAAAAAAGGAAAGAATCAATAAAAACTTCTTCATTACTCTAAATAATTTTCAATACAAAAGTATTAATATAATTTTTTTTAAAGGTAAATTCAACTTCAAAGAATTTTTTTTACCTTATAACTTAAGTCATTTAACAACAAAGTATTTCAATAAAATCAATGCCAAAATAATGGAATCAAAAGTTAAAATTAATACCTTTTGTCTTAAAATCAGATCAGTAGGGCAAATTCATCGACAAATTTTCCGAAATTTATCCTTGGCTTTTGATTTGACGTAAAATCTTCATGTTTAAAAATGTAATTTCCAAAAGAGCGATTATATACCCATTGCTGATGCTTTCTGCAATGTGGCTTGGGTACTTTTTACAGATGCAGGGCTTTTTTGCGAGTTGCTTTGGAGCCATTATCCCACTTCTTCCAGAAGGATTACTTGGCATTATTACTTCTCCTCTTTTACATGGAAATCTGGACCATATTATAGGAAACTCTATCCCCATAGCAGCACTTATGTTTCTGCTGTATCAGTTTTATCCTTTGGTTGCCAATAAAGTTTTTATCATTGGCTGGCTGTCTACAGGTCTTTTAGTGTGGCTCCTTCCCCCGATCGATATTCTTACCGGTGAATATATGTACACCTGTACTATAGGAGCAAGTGGTGTGGTTTACGTTCTCGCGTTTTTTCTCTTTTTCAGCGGAGTTTTCAAATGGAATATGAAACTTCTTACCATTTCACTGCTTGTTGTACTTTATTATGGCAGTTTGGTCTGGGGTATGCTTCCTGAAGAATTATTCTATAATATGCAGGAACCCAGCAAAATTTCATGGCAGGCCCATTTATCCGGAGCCGTAGTAGGCAGTATTATAGCATTTGCCTTTAAGAATGTAGGAGAAAAAAAGAAAAAATACATCTGGGAATTTCCTAACTATTACAGCGAGAAAGACGACAAGCTGTGGCAGGAATATAAAGAAAGCCACCCGGAAGACTTTCTGGAGCTTCCTTATAAAAAAAGAGATGACATCTGGGATCATTTGGATGAATTAAGGAAGAGATAAAACTTAATTCCTTACATTTGAAAAAAACACACATGAACTCCGAAGAATATTTTTATGCCATCGCTCTCCGCGAATGCAGTCAAATTGGCGACATTAATTTTCATAAACTTGTCAGAACCTTTGGAAGTGCACAGGAAGCATGGAAAAGATCGAAAAAAGAATATCGGAAGCTGGAAGGGATAGGACTAAAAACCGTTTCTGATATAGGAAATGATGAACATCTGAAATTTGCAGAAAAAGAATTAAAATTTTGCGAAAAGAATAATATTCAGATCAGGCTCAGATATCTCAATGAAATTCCGTCACTTCTCCAGGAATGCCCTGATGCCCCTGCTATACTTTATCAAAAGGGAACTTTTAACGATTCTCTTCAAAAAGTGAGTCTTGTAGGTACCCGGAACATGACTCCTTATGGAAAACAGTTTATTGAAAATTTCTTTGAAGCCCTGCAATCATCAATATTTGTTTCGGTAAGCGGCCTGGCTCTGGGAGTTGATAAGGAAGTTCATGAACAGTCAATCCACTATCAGAAACCTACTGCAGCAGTTCTTGCCCACGGTTTTCAGTTTTTATATCCTTCAAAAAACAAAAGACTTTCCGAGAAGATTCTTCAGGAGGGAGGAGCTTTACTTACAGAGTTTAGCTCTTCCAGAAAACCTGATCGGGAAAATTTCATCCAAAGAAACAGAATTGTGGCCGGAATCTCCCCTTCCACCATTGTAGTGGAAACCGGTTTTGGCGGCGGATCTGTAAGTACAGCTTCTTTTGCAAATGATTATAACCGCGAGGTATTTGCGCTTCCCGGAAAAATTACAGATCCTTCCAGCCAAGGGTGTAATCAGTTGATTTTCCATAATAAAGCAACGGCCATTTCAGCTATAAAAGATATGATCAGCTTGCTTGGATTTAATCCTGCGAAGGAAAAAATTGAAGAATTATTTCCTCATAGCGAGACAACCCCGCAACTAACTGAAAACCAACGCATAATTCATCAGTCCATTAAAGAAAATCCACAGATTTCTTTAGACGATTTATCTCAAAAAATTGATATTTCTTCTCACAAGATCCTACCGATAATTTTAGAATTGGAGCTTTTAGGGAAAGTAAAATCATTTTCCGGGAGGCAATTCATTGCAATTTAAGAATTAATGATTTCTTAATATTGCATTATTTCACACATAACATTTCATTTTTAATAAAATTTAATCATAAATTATTAATTTAATAATATTATGGAACATTATTATTTAATTTTTAACAATCTTAAAATATAGTGTTGTGAATCTTGAAAAAAAAATTAAATTTGTTGACAATAATATTCAACCTTAATATATGGAACAATATAATATTGACCAGAAAATCCAAGAGTTTATTGCAAAAATTGAAGCAAAAAATCCTAACGAACCGGAGTTCTTACAGGCTGTAAAAGAAGTTGCCGTAACAGTAATTCCATTCATTGCTACGAAAAAAGAATATAACGGAATGAAGCTGCTTGAAAGAATGGCTGAAGCTGAAAGAATTATTATTTTCAGAGTTCCATGGGTTGATGATAAAGGAGAAATTCAGGTTAACAGAGGTTTCAGAATTCAAATGAACTCTGCTATTGGGCCATACAAAGGAGGAATTCGTTTCCATCCTACGGTAAACTTATCAGTTCTTAAGTTCTTAGCTTTCGAACAGGTATTCAAAAACTCATTAACAACTCTTCCGATGGGAGGAGGTAAAGGAGGTTCTGATTTTGACCCACAAGGAAAATCTGATATGGAAGTAATGCGTTTCTGCCAGGCTTTCATGACAGAGCTATGCAAGCACATTGGTCCTGAAACAGACGTACCTGCAGGAGATATTGGTGTAGGAGCTAGAGAGATCGGATATCTTTTCGGACAATACAAGAAAATCAGAAACGAGTTTACAGGAGTTCTTACAGGAAAAGGGCTTGCTTACGGAGGTTCATTAATCCGTCCTGAAGCTACAGGATATGGAGTTGTTTACTTTGCTGAGCAAATGCTTAAAACTATCGGCCAGAATTTCCAGGGGAAAACAGTATCAGTATCAGGTTTCGGAAACGTAGCTTGGGGAGTTATCAAAAAAGCAACTGAACTAGGTGCTAAAGTTGTAACAATCTCCGGCCCGGATGGATACATTTATGATAAAGATGGCATCAGCGGAGAAAAAATCGATTATCTATTAGAGCTTAGATCTTCAGGAAACAACAGAGCTGAGGATTATGCTAAAAAATACCCATCTGCTGAATTCCATGCTGGGAAACGCCCTTGGGAAGTAAAATGCGATGTAGCATTCCCTTCTGCAACTCAGAACGAATTAGATTTAGATGACGCAAGAGTATTAGTTGAAAATGGATGTGTTTGTGTAACTGAAGCGGCTAACATGCCTTCTACACTAGATGCTATCAACTATTTCTTAGACAATAAAGTATTATTCTCTCCTGGTAAAGCTTCCAATGCTGGAGGTGTTGCTACATCAGGATTAGAAATGACTCAGAACTCTATCCGTCTTAACTGGACTTCTGAAGAAGTTGACGCAAGATTGAAGGAAATCATGATTGGTATCCACAAAGCTTGTAGAGACTACGGAAAAGACGAGGACGGTTATGTAAACTACGTAAAGGGTGCAAATATTGCCGGCTTCGTAAAGGTTGCAGAAGCAATGTTGGCTCAGGGAGTTGTGTAACAGAAAAAGCAAAGGTTGGGAAAAACTCCCGACCTTTTTTGATATAGCCTGTTCCCGGGAAAATGGGAAAAAAGTAAAAAGTGAAAGGAGAAAGCGTTGCTATATGCAGCGCTTTTTTTATTTTTAGGTATGAAAAACACCTTTAAAAATATTGATGAGTACATTCTTCTCTTCCCAATAGAAGTACAGGAAAAGCTCCTCGAGCTGAGAGGCATTATTCATTCACAGGTTTCTGAATTGGAAGAATATATCGGGTATCAGATGCCCGCCTTCAGGCATAAAGGAAAACCTTTAGTGTATTTTGCCGGCTATAAAAAACATATTGGGTTTTATCCGGGAGCAGACGGCATTAAAAACTTTGAAAAAGATTTTGAAAAAAATAAATATAAGTTTTCGAAAGGCGCAGTTCAATTTCCGATTGATGAAGCACTTCCTTCAGCTCTAATTGCCAAAATTGTGCGGTTCCGGATCCAGGAAATTGAACAGAAAAAATCCTGAAATATAATATTCCAGGATTCCGACTAGTGTTTGCTAAAGTGCTTTTACTTTTTCTTTTTCTTATCTTTCTTTCCTTCTTTAGGAGCATCTGCAGGCTTGGTAGCATCCGTAGGCGTTGTACTTACTGATGGATCAGTTGCAGGAGCAGTTTCCATAGTGGTGGCAGGTGTTTTTTCCTGTTGATTCTTTGGATCTGAAGGATTTGTAGTCTGCGGACTCGTTTGTTGTGTCTGAGTTGTCGTTGGGGTATTAGTAGTGGTCTCAGCCGGCTTTTGTGTTGTTGACTGTGCTGATACTGCGATCACCCCGACTAATGTAAACGCAGCCGTTAAAAATAACTTTTTCATAATGTAATATTTAAATGATTGTTTAACTTAAACGAGTCATCATTTACAAAATTATGCGTAAGAAGCTTATTTAACGTACTTTATAATTATTTAAGAGGATTTTGCAAAATAAGTTAGGTTAATTCGGTTTGAAAAGTGATGCTGGGAACTGGAAACTTATTTTGGTTCAAAAACTTCCCCTACCTCTCTTCCTGCTTCCATTTTTGAAATCTACTTTGCTATATTTTTCATCATTTTTTCTACGAATTCAAATGCAGCCGGACAGATTACTGTATTCTTGAGCATGAGATTATTGATCTGATAGATCTTTTTTCGGTCGGTATGAGGATATTCCCGGCACGCCTTTGGTCTTACTTCATAGATTGAACAGGTATTGTCGCTATTCAGGAAAAAGCAGGGTAAATTTTGCAGAACCTTATCCTGATCTTCATCTACTCTCAAAAACTTAGCTTCAAAATCTGCAGATTTCATACGAAGATGCTTTGAAATACGTTCAATATCTTTTTCTGTATACAGCGGACCTGTTGTTTTACAGCAATTAGCGCATTGTAAGCAATCTATTTCTTCAAAAACTTCATCATGGGTTTCCTGAACGATATAATCGAGATTCTTAGGCGGTTTCTTTTTCAATCCGTCCAGAAATTTTTTATGTTCTTTCTGCTTTTGTAAAGCCTGTTTTTTATAAAAATCTAAGTTCATTTATTCTTTAATTCTCACAGCATCAGGAAGATTTTCCTTTTGATATTCATTGATTTTATCCAGATCCAGAACTGTGGAAAGGTTTTCTTTGTTCGGATAATACATCGGGACAAACTTCGCTCCGTATACAATTTCTCCGGTTGTATAGGAAGATCTCTGAACCACAGTATTTGAAAATACTTCATCAAATGCACGTACCTGAACGATAAGCTCTATATCGGTATTTTTAAAATCCTCCTCGGAAAAGCCATAAAACGGAGAGTTTTCATCAATCTTATGCACCACCGTCCAGTTGAGTGCTAATGTATTGATCTTGTTCATCTGCGTATTAAGTCTGTAAAAATTACTTTTTGCAATACCGTTTTCTATAACTTCAATTGCGGCCGATACGATTACATCTGCATCAGTAAGTGCATTATTTTTATATGGAGCCAGCCTGAACATGAGTGCTGAAGTGTCCTGAAATGGTGCAATTACTGCAATGTCAGAAAACCTAAGATATGCCCTCGGCCTTGAAAATCTTCCATAAAAAAGACCTGTTGCAATGGCAAAGGTAAGCAATCCCAGAAAAGCTTCAAAAGTAGCGACAAGACTTGCCATAAAGCCAACAGGAGCAATTCTACCATATCCTACCGTAGTAAATGTCTGCGAGCTGAAAAAAAAGACATCAATAAATTCATTTAGAGGATCACTTTTGTCAATTCCGGTAAGATGTTCCACTCCGATCAGATAATAGATCAGCGCGAAAAGAATATTTACCAGAATGTACGCAATCACTAAATAGGAAATAAAACGGAATGAAGATAAATTCAGCATGGTGTGATACCAGCTTAATCTGTTAAAAACATTCACGCCTCTCCTTTGAACATTCGGGAGACCATCCTTATTGATAAACCTTCCGGATGCATTACTTCCGAAACCGCTATTTTCCGCATTTTTCTGACGGATCTTTTTTCTGAATCCTCCTGTCATTTTTATATCATTTGTTTCTTAACAGATTAAAGCAGCACCACTTCTTCTCTGTTTTCAATGCAAAGATAAAATATTGTTTTCATGAATTTTATCAAAACTTAAACATAATCAAAAGCCCAAAATACGCATTATTATAAATCAGATATATAATTTATTAACCTGGTATTTCGACTTTCGATTATATTTTTTTAAATATTAAACCTAAGCTTCTAAGAAACTCTCATCAGAAGATCTTATACTCTCCTTTTAATACGTATGAAATTTAAAAGATTTATTTCTTAATTGCTTTAATTGACTGCTTAGAACCATCTTTCATATTAAGAACAACCACATACAATCCGGGTTTCAATTCCTCTAAATGAAGTGTTGAAGAAGGAGCATCAATAGTTTTCACTAATCTTCCTGCAGCATCTGTAACGGAAACAGATCTTATTTCATGTACATTAGAAATGTTCAGTATATCAGTAAACGGATTCGGATAGGTTCTTACACCTCCTTTAGTTCCAGCTGTTTCAACAGTCGACAAAACAGGTACAGGGGGTGTCCAGGTAAAAGTAAGTCCAGACTCCGGAAAAATTACATTATCCCTGAAAACAGCAGCTGTATTCGTTGTCCCGGCAGATGTATTATTCCAGTCATCGCCATATCTGTTATTAAAGTCATTGCTTTCAGCTCCCCTCAATCCTACCTGGGAAGTTCTTGCTTCTGTAGACAATTGATAATACGGCCCGTAAACAATAGAAACTGTATTAGATGTTTCTGCCAGTCTCAGCTGGAAATTAAGATAATTATTTCCTGGGAACGGGGCAAAATAATCATTATATCCTATCCATTCTATCACGAAAACTCTGTTGGGAGCTGTTCCTTCGGTTGATGTAAAAACTTTACCGGTATAATATTCTATTCTAGCTCCGGTAAGATTAATGGAGGTCGGGGATGACATTGTAATAGTACCGGCTGCTTCATCAAAGGCTGTGACTTTCTGCCCGCCATAGATTCCGGTTGTAGTATTTAATTTCTTCCCAATTTCGATTCCTTTAAAAGAAGCTACGTTGGTAATCACATTGGAACCGGCCGTCAGATCTCCAGTGGTATAAAAAACTCTCCAAAGATCCTTGTTCATTACTGCAATAGCTCCGCCATTATACGGCGTTGACCGTGAAATTAATGATGTACCATAATCCGGCTCGCCAAATGTTACTCCTCCATTAAAATTTACAAAAGCTGATGTATAATCAACCCCGCTGAATTTAAAAGTAAAGGGAATGGCAACGTTTACCCATAAAGAGTCATTAATTGAGGGTGAAGTCCCATCGTAAGCGAGATCCCCGGAAGCCGCAATACTGTTGAATGTTCCTGTACTTTGTGAGAAAGTATAGTCGTGTACCTGGGCCTGCAAACCTTTTGCAGCTCCAAAGAGAATAAGAAACAGGATTCCTGCTTTCTGCAGGATCATATAGTTTTTGTACATTTTTTTCATAGAGTTGGTTTTATTTTTTAATTATCATTCTAATTTTTAATGTCAAAGAAGACTTATACAATTAGGTTCAAAAAAATGTAAAAAATCACCTGATGTTTTATAAAAAAAATATAACTTACTGGTTTTCAGGATTAAAAAATTGTTTTTTATTTATAAATAACTTTTAATGATGAATTTTATCAATAGGATGATTTCATTTTTAATTCAATTTTAAACTACATTTGAAGTATGAAAAAATTGGAATCAAGAGAAGACATTGAACATCTTGTTAACTCATTTTATGCGAAAGTAGTTAAAGATGAAACTATTGGATTTTTTTTTAATGATATAGCCAAGGTAGACTGGGATAAACATCTTCCCAAAATGTATTCTTTCTGGGAATCAATTCTTTTCGGGCAGATGACTTATAAGGGAAACCCTATGGGAGTTCATTTTCCTATCAATGAAATACAGGCAATGGAACAAAAGCATTTTGACAAATGGCTTGAACTTTGGCGTACTACGATTGAAGAAAATTTTGTGGGCGAAAATGCAGACATGGCGGTTTACAAATCTGAGAATATTGCAAAACTAATGGCTTTCAAAATGGAGCTGGCGAGAAGATTGTAAGGAATTCGGGAGATCAAATGTGCGTTTCCAAGGACTTTATCCTGCAAATAAGCAATTCCGCATTTTTACAATTTTACTCTTTCTACCTCCTAAGGAACAATGACCGTAAAGATATAAGCGGCTAAATTCACTAATAAAACAGTTCCATAAAGGATATTTGTTTTTCCCCTGCTTAATGAGAGCATTACGATAAATACAGATAAGGAAAGGAGGATAATATCTTTTTTATCCAATCCCAGCACCAAAGGGATATCATACATGATACAAACTACCGAAACTGCAGGAATTGATAACCCGATACTTGCCAATGCAGAACCTAATGCAAGATTCAGACTGGATTGTATCTGATTCGCTCTTGCTGCACGTATAGCTGCTACCCCTTCAGGAAGAAGCACTACGGCTGCAATAATTACTCCAACCAATGATTTAGGTGCTCCTAAGCTTCGTACCATATTCTCTATGGTGTCTGATAGCCCTTTTGCCATCAGAACAACAATCACCAGGCAGATCACCAGGAAAACAAAGCTTATTATTGTTTTAGATAATGACGGAATATAATGTTCTTCAGGATGCTCATCAGGGATTATAAAGTAACTTCTGTGACGAACAGTTTGAACCATTAGGAAAACTCCGTAAATAACAAGACAGGCAATGGATACGAATACCAATTGTGCCTCATTATAGAAAGGTCCGTTGACGCTTGACGTGAAATTAGGAAGAACAAGGGTAAGAATCAGGATAGAAACAATACTTACCAGATAAGTAGTTGCTGAAGTTCTTGCAAAGAACTGCTCATGATATTTGACACCACCAACAAGGATACATATTCCCAGAATTCCATTAAGAATAAGCATTACAGCGGCAAAAACCGTATCTCTGGCCAGCGTGATCGCCTGATCTCCGCCGGCTACCATCAGTGAGATAATCAGCGCAACTTCAATAATCGTAATACAAAGAGCCAGGATAATGGTTCCGAAAGGCTCTCCTACTTTATGAGCCACTACTTCTGCGTGATGTACCGCCGATAAAACACTCCCAATAAGTAAAATACCTGCAATAATATCATACAACACACCGGATCCCATCATTCCGGAAAAGTAGTAACCTACCGCAAGGACAGGAAAAATATAGGTATAATGTAAAAATTCTTTTAATTTCATAAAGTGATTACAAAATACAAAAAATCTATAAAATTTTAAATATCAAAAGAAAATATTAATGTTATTTTAATGAGGCCAGAAGTTAAAGTCCTGAAAATCTGTAAACATATGAAAAAGAAGTCCAATTCCTATAACTCTGATATTTCCTTTAAAAAACAACATCAAAAAATACACCGCAATGGCATAATAAGAGTGTAAAAAATGAAAACCTATACTTTCTCTGGAAGGGTCAAAAATAGGATTAGCAAAAAGATGATCCAGATCTACCAGCATTGTTGCCAATAATATAAGATATACCTTCTTCCAGGTTTTAGGATAAAAAACCAGTGCTATAAAAACAGGAAACACAAAATGTAAAAAATAATGTGTAAAGGTTTTGAGAAAAGCAATATCTGACGGAGCCATTAATAAATATTTATTTTTTCAGTTTTCATAATTACCATCGTAAAATTAAGGGTAAATCTCCTTTCTTTGCTTTTATTTTCACCCAATAATCCTGTGAATTATTAGCATACAATATATAATCAATATCAGAGATCATTCTCTTTTCGGTATTCGTAAGCATTTTTAAAGATGAATACAGTAAAGGATTATTTCTCATCAGGATGTAATTTTCTTTTAATTGAGATGATAATTTTACCGGTTTTCTGATAGATTTTATAATAATACTGTTATTATTCTGACTGATTTTATTCGGTTGAAAAGGAATTGCAGTAAATTGGTTTTCTCCGTTGATCCAGTTTTTAGACTGGAAATATTCCCAGGCTTCCCCAGTATTTTTACTTTGAATATCAACAATATAGTTAGGCTGGGTAATTTTTTGAAAGGTCTTTTTTTCAACTTCATTAAAATTATCATCGTATTCATAACTGATAATAGTATCATTCACCTGCTCAAGATCAGCAGTTGCTTTAAAAGAAACCGCCTGTGAGGAATCTGCAATATCTTTATTGAAAAACCGGGTGATATTCCTGATATTCAACTGATCAAGTTCCACTTCCAGAAAGTGACTGCTATCCTGAAGCTTCGAAGCAATATTATTAAAGGTTCCTGTATTTGAATTGTTTTTGATCTCAATTTCATCATGCGTTAATTCAACAGAGAAATTCAAGATCTTTTCTCCAGAAATAAAAGAAATACTTCCCAAAGAGCCATCAATGAACTGATCTGCATTCATCGTCTTTTTCCTTTGCCCAAAAAGATCTTTCTTTATGGATTCAAAACTTATCTCAGAAGTTCCCCAAAAGCAGTATTTATCATCTAAAATCAGGACAATCTGATCTTTCTGAAAATGGTTCTTTCCATTATCTGTAAAGTTCTGATTTTTTAAATATGAAATGAATTTTTGCTTATCCTGAAGTTCCAGCACTGTATACCACTGAGAAAACCGAGTACCTCTGACATGGAAAATCTGTAAAAAATCCGGAATCTTTATTCCCGAATCCTTCAAAGAAGCAGAGCTTTTTCCTTTACTGTTCTTACCTGACCATTGTGAAGGATGGGTAACTAAGCTGAAGAGGTATTGTCCCGTTAATTTCTTTACATCAATCAAAACCACCGCATCTGCATTTTCAGGGATAAAATATAGCCTTTTATCTTTATGAAAAAACACAATATACACAGCAGCTGCCAACAGCAAAGCAATTAACGGGACAATAATTTTCTTCTTATTCATTTACAGGAGCTGAGGTTTTTTTTCTGATTCTTTGGTTTTAAAAATCTGATCAAATAACTCAAAGAAGTACATCAGGCTGTTTTCAGACGAATCTTTAATCATATAATCCATTTCAGTCTGGATACTTTCTCCTTTTACTTCTGTTTTATAATACAGCTCCCCTACATTTTTTCTGATGATATCTAATGTTTTTCTCTCTGAAGGGCTTTTGAATTCTTTATCGAGGCCAATCAGAAGTTTCTGCATATCCAGTCTTCCGGATAGCGGGTATTTTGAAGAATCTTTAGCCCATTTTCTGGAAATCTCAGACTGTCTGTTCGGTAAAATGTTTTCAGTAGCACTCATTATATAAACCACTCCATCTTTAACAGTAAAAAATATTTCATCGAGATACCCTCTGTCTTTTTCATCTTTAAAAACATAGAAGCTTCCTTTCTTTGAGAATTTTTTAGACAGTTTCTTATTAGTCGTCAACAAGTTAAAAATACGGTTCCAGTAGCCTTCATTTTCAGTGGCAAAAGCAAAAGTAAAGTTAGGAACAGCCACATCTTTGGTTTTCTTCACTTCTTTTTCATTGTAGTTATCATCGTATTCATAATCCGTGTAATCTACTTTTTTGGACTTCAGTTCGTTTAAGACAAAAATTCCGTTTCCGGGTGCTATTTTAGCAATGGCTTCTTCATCCAGAACAATCTTCATTGTTTCCATAATCAGTTCCATTTCCTTTTTATATTCGCTGTCTCCTGTTTCCTGAAGAAGGCTGTACATCATATCAAAGCACTTCGCTCCGTTCAGATTTACAGCATAATACCCTACGCTTTTATCACTGATAAGTTCCAGTAATTTTTTATTTCTTTTCCCTTTATAGATTGAAGAGATATTCTTCTGAATTTCAGTATTTTTATGCTTGTAATTATTGATCAGCTTTACCTTGTCCTTATCAAAATACAGATTGTAAGCATAATCGGAGTTGTACATATTCTGAAATACCTTTCCAAAATCATAACGATCCATCATTTTCCCATAAATACCATCATTTACAATTCTCCCATAATCCGCATAGATAAAAACATCTGAATTGGCATCCCGGAATGTAAGCATCTCTTTAGGAACTTCGATTTCTAAATTTGAGCTGAAATACTGATCAAAACGCTCTTCGGCATTCTTTTTAACAACCTTGAAATTTTCTCTGCGGATCGAATCCTGTTCTTTCTGATAAGCTTTTGCTTCTTCCTCATCATAGGCATAATCATCAGGTGTCCCTTCTTCATTTTCAGATTTATCTGCATTTTCTTTTTCCTCAGGATACTTATGATGTTTCTGCAAATACTTGATATCCTTCTGAATTTTTGCAATTTCCAGGTTATTCTCTTTAATATTTTCCTTCAGATATTTGATATCATCCTTCAGACTCTTTATTTCTTCCTTATAATCGAAAGGCTTTTCAGGTTCATCGGTATAATTGCTGTCACCCGCATCTATGGCAACACTATCTGCCACTGCAACAGCGCTGTCTACTACAGCTTCTTCTTTCCAAAGGTCCTTGTAAGGCTTGGTATAGCTTATCATACTTAGAACAGCCCGGCTTCCGTTCCAGGCAACAAATATATCATCATCAATATCTACATAAGAATACCTGGTTTTTTTGGAGATTTCCAGTCCTTTTTTCTTAATGGAATGGATGAACTCTTCAAACTTCTCTTTGTTATCGATAATAAAGTGTGTGTTGTAGGTTTTGATGGAATCATTAAAACTTCCATAATGATACTGAACTGCATCATATTTGATCCCGGTTTTGGAATAATCGGTCCAGGTAGCTTTTTCTTTACTGTTTTTGCTTAATTCATGCAGTAAAGGATTCAGTTTATTCCAGTTGATTTTATTATTTAGCTGTTTTCCGTTGATTTCCATATAAAATACAGCATCAGTCGGTATTTTCATACTGTTCTGCGCAAAAACGAGTGTAAAGCCAAACAATAATAAAATAATTTTTTGTGTTTTTAGTAAGATAGATTTCATGGCTGTTTTTATTGAAAAAGGATTGTGTTTTGTATTTGTTTTTTCTGAAGGATAAGATCCAGGATCTCGGCTTCAAACTTAAGCGCTTTTTTATTAGGTGAAAGCTGATAGGCATTATTTGACTGTGATTTCACTGTATTTTCAAACTGCATTATGGAAGTGTACCTGGCATCGTTAAAAACTTCTCTGTCTGCCTTGCTCATCTTGTCATAATCTGCTTTGAATGTATTGATCTTGTTTCTGGTTAACGTCTTCTTCTCAAGGTTTTGACTGTAGATCTGAGTAGGAACCATTTTACCGAGAATATTCTGAGACTTTAGCTTTTCTAATCCGGCATTGATATTTTCAATTTTTTTGAAATTACAACTCAGTTTAATGATGTAATTATCAAAATCCATGGATGTTTTTACATTAGTAATTCCGGGAGTTGCTTTGAAAATTTTTGCAGCTTCATTGATTTTATTTTCAATTTCTGATCTTTTGGGAACTTTCTTTCCGTTGATTGTTTCCATTTTAGAAATTGAAGCCAGTCTTGTCTTACTTTTACTGGCATTAAGAATAATAGTATATTCTCCTGTTCCGTCTGCTTTTACATTTACTTTATCCAAAATATCGAAACAGCTTGTAAGGATGAATAAAGGTAGAAAAAGGAGAAATAATCTGAGCGTGTTTTTCATGATTGGGTTTAAAACAGCAAAATTACTCAATTTTGGCCTTAAATCCTTATAATCTTTGGTTTTTTGGGCATAAATAGCTGTTTCCCGGTACTCTTTTAGGGGAAAATACGGTACATATTTTTAAACACGTCCTTTCAGATAATCCTGACGAAGATCTTCGTCCAGCTTTTCAATAGCATACCGAAGGCAGGTTCTAGGCATTTCTTTGTAATACTGATTCAGATAGCTAATGAGTTCACCTTCATTTTTATTTCCCATTTCACGCAGCAGCCATCCGTTGGCTTTGTGCATCAGATCATGAGGATGTTTCAGATTACGGGTAACGAATTCTTTTGTCAGTTCAAATGATCCTTTCTTCACATAATGCATAGTTCCCACCACAGCAATTCTCTTGTGCCACATTTCTTCCGATTCCGAAAGCTCTCTAAGAAGGTTTTCTTTATGATTTTCAAAAGCATATCTGCCCAGAATTTTATAACAGCTTGAATCCACAAGATCCCAGTTGTTGACATATGGAAGATGATTAAAATAAAAAGTAATCACTTCTGCCTGTACAGATTTATCTTTCGTTTTTTCAAACTTTGAAATCAGTATGAAAAGAGCGGTAAGCCTATGTTCATGATACTTTGAAGAAAGTAAGCTGCTGAGCTCTTCTAAATTTATTTTTGAATAATACTCCTTGGCTACCGACCGTTGATCCGGGACTTTAACTCCCAGAAACAAGTCTCCTTCTCCATATTCTCCCTTTCCGGTTTTAAAAAATCTGGGAAAGAATTCTGCCTTTTCAGGAATCGACAGAACAGCAAGCGCTTCTTTTATTTCTTTGATAATATCTGCCATGAGATCCGGTAATTAAGCCTTTTCTTCCAAAACAATATTTTCCTGCTCTTCTTCTTCTTTCGCGATCTGTTTAGGGTTGGCAACTTTAGCAATGGTTAGCCCCTGAACAATGATTGAGAATACAACTACACAGTAGGTAATACTTAAGATAATCTCACTGTATTCACTTTTAGGAATAGACATCGCCAATGCAATGGAAACCCCGCCACGGATTCCTCCCCAAACCAGAACCTTTACAGTCTGCGGGCTAAAGCTTTTTCTCAAAGAAGTAAATTTTGAAGGGCCCCAAATGGAAATAAATCTTGCAAAAAGAACTACAATAATCGCTACTAACCCTGGAATCATGAAGTGTTTCAAATCCTTAATCATCAAAAGCTCAAATCCGATGAAAAGGAATAATACGGCATTCAGAATTTCATCAATCAGCTCCCAGAATTTAATCAGATAATCCTGGGTAATGGATTTCATTTTAAATCTTACATTAAAGTTCCCCATGAATAAACCTGCCGCAACCATCGTCAACGGACCGGAAATATGCATTTGTCTTGCAATAAGATAGCCTCCCATTACTACAGAAAGGGTTACCAGTACAGAAATAATATAATCATCCACTTCACGCATCAATCGGGAAGTAACCCATCCAAGCAATCCTCCCAGCAGGATTCCTCCTCCGGCTTCTCTCATTAACAATAGTCCTATATTTTCAACTCCCAAATCTACTTCTTTCCCCACTGCAAGCTGCAGAACAACGGTAAAGACCACTACTGCCATACCGTCATTGAAAAGAGATTCACCGGCAACTTTTGTTTCCAGTGACTTGGATACATTCGCCTGTTTCAGAACACTCAGAACGGCAACCGGATCAGTAGGAGAAATTAATGCTCCAAAAACCAGACAGTAGATAAACGGAAGCTTAATCCCCACATAAGGCAATAAATAAAACATTCCAAAACCTACTACAAAAGTGGAAATAACAACACCTATCGTAGAAAATATCAATACCGGCCGGAACTGTTCCTTCAAATCATTAATGTTAATATGAATTCCTCCTGCAAAAAGAAGAAAGTTAAGCATAGCACCCATCAGAACTTCTGTAAAGTCTATGCTGTTCATCAGATTGTGAAGATGTCCGAAAGTTCTCGGAAGAACCGTTTCTCCGAACATTACCAGGAAAATGGAAACTACAATGGCGATAACCATAATTCCGATGGTGCTTGGAAGTTTTAGAAACCTGTAATTGAGATAGGCAAATATGGATGCGAGTACGATTAATGCTGAAAACGAATAATATAATTCCACTAAGTGTTTTTTAAGGTTAATTGGTTAGGTCTAAGAATAGTATTTTAATATAGATCTGCCGTCCGTCTTTTTCCCATATATCGAACAACCCGTTTTTAGAAGGCTTTGAGCTTCTTGTATAATCCTGTCCTATATTCAGGATATTCAACAAAATATATTCATCTCCTACCGAATTGACAATATAAGCCGTCTTTTCAGATTTCCCATCTCCGGAGCTTTTTATACCTTCCGTAAGCGAACGGAACTGATTCAGGTGATGCATAAAATTATTTCCGTCTTTTACAGAGTCATAAGCTCTGAGAAGGATCAGGAGAATGTCCAGATTGGTAGGATCTTTATCATACAGGGCTTTTCCTTGTTTGATACAGTCTGCAAAATTATTTTGTTTAAATGCTTCTGCAAGGCTTTTAAAACTATCATCTGAGGTAGCTATTCTGTCTTTTCTGAAGTTCCTTCCATAGTAAAGATATTGTGCTTCTATACTGTCTAAAGACTTCGGATACCCCTTGTATTTAAAAATCAGTTTCTCATAATTATAAGGAGAATCGGGATTCGTGAGACTTTTCTCAATGGCTTTTAAATCAATTTTTGATTTCTGGCTGAAGCCAAAAACCGAAAACATAATGAATAAAAGGAAAAAGTGATATTTCATTAATTGTTGCTTTCTTCTTCGTCGTTATCGAAATATTCGAAAAGGAAGTCGTTATATGGAAATCTTGAAATATGGATCTTC
Organism: Chryseobacterium sp. Tr-659; assembly: GCF_011752975.1. Taxonomy (GTDB): domain Bacteria; phylum Bacteroidota; class Bacteroidia; order Flavobacteriales; family Weeksellaceae; genus Chryseobacterium. The sequence goes on from NZ_VWWP01000003.1 coordinate 462,026, forward strand.
ATGACCTCGTCATAGATCATTTTCTTCATTTCCGGGAAGTTTTCCTTAGTTAAAGCAGAGATGAAAACCGTTGGATATTTGGATTTTGCCATCCATGTTTTCTTCCACTCTTCCAGAGAAATATTTTTACGGGTTGAAGGAGTAAGATCATCTTCATCTTTTTTCTCATAGCTGAAATCATCAATCTTATTAAAGATCATAATCACCGGTTTTTGATGCGCATTGATCTCCATGAGGATATGATTAACAGATTCTATGTGATCTTCGAAACTTTCATGAGAGATATCTACCACATGAATTAAAAGATCCGCTTCACGAACCTCATCCAGAGTAGATTTAAATGACTCCACCAGCTGAGTTGGCAATTTTCTGATGAATCCTACCGTATCAGTAAGCAGAAACGGTAAATTACCTATTACCACTTTTCTTACCGTAGTATCCAGGGTAGCAAATAATTTATTCTCTGCAAATACTTCCGATTTTGAAATGGAATTCATCAGCGTAGATTTTCCAACATTGGTGTATCCTACCAAGGCTGCACGAACCACTTTTCCGCGGTTATTACGCTGGGTTGCCATCTGCTTGTCGATCGTCTTTAATTTATCTTTCAGTAACGTGATTCTGTCACGGATGATACGACGGTCAGTTTCAATTTCCGTTTCACCGGGACCTCTCATTCCGATTCCCCCTTTCTGGCGTTCAAGGTGGGTCCACATTCTTGTCAGACGTGGTAAAAGATATTGGTATTGAGCCAATTCTACCTGAGTTCTTGCATATGAAGTTTGTGCTCTTTGGGCAAAAATATCAAGGATAAGATTGGTACGGTCCAGAATTTTCACTTCCATATCTCTTTCCAGGTTTTTAAGCTGTGAAGGAGAAAGTTCATCATCGAAAATTACAGTTCCAATCTCATTTTCCTTTACATATTCTTTTATCTCGATAGCTTTTCCACTTCCAATAAAGGTTTTGGAATCCGGCTGCGTTAATTTTTGGGTAAAACGTTTTTGTACGGTTGCTCCTGCTGTGAAAGCTAAAAACTCCAGTTCATCCAAGTACTCCGTCAGTTTTTCTTCATCTTGATTTTGAGTTATAACTCCCACCAAGACCGCTTTCTCATAGTTATGTTCTTTCTTTTCTAACATTAAGTTCTGTCTATGTTTATGATTTTTACAAGTTAATATTTTTCAGAAAAAAAACAAAATCAATTTTTACTTAATAACACATTTTAATATAAATTTAAGTTTAACCTAAGGATGCTTTACAAAAAATCAATAACTTTATATAATAATTTTCTGATTTTTAAACATTTAAATTAAAAAATTAACCTCCAGAAGATCATGATTCCCTCTATCAGATGTATGATTATTGATGATGATGAACTGGACAGACTGGTTCTTCAGCATTATATCAGACAGTATCAGAACATTGAGATTGTCGGGTCATTTGATTCCGCTGAAAAGGCCGTTTCTTATCTGGGTCTTCCTATTGATCTTCTGATCACTGAGACCAACTTAAAAGGTATGAGCGGATTGGAATTCCGAAAACTCGCTCATAAAATACCGGCCTGTATTTTTGTCAGCTCCCATCCTGAGCTGGCTGCCGGAGTTTTTGAACTTAACACGCTGGATTTTATCTCCAAGCCACTTACTCCTGAGCGCTTTTATCATTCGATGCAAAGGCTTTTCGATTTTTTTGAAATAAGGAAAAAATGTGAGTGTTATGATGCTTTGGTAGGAGAAAACTGTATCAGAATAAAAGAAGGCGGAAACATTTTTCAGATCAAAATGAAAGATATACTCTATCTGGAAGCCTTAAAGGATTATACCCGGATTATCACCCTTGAAAAAAATCATTGCATTTTAGATTCACTGGGCAACCTTCTTCATAAGAACTTTTTTGATTCATTTGTAAGAATCCATCGAAGTTATGCCGTTCCCAGGCATCTTATACGTGGAAAAAGCAGTCATGAAATAGAATTAGCGCATCAGATCAGGCTTCCTATCGGCAGAACATACAAGGATAACTTATCATTCTTTAATCCTTAAAATTCCATTGGTCGATTTTTTTTGCCGTTGGTCTATTTTTTTACAATCTCAATCTGAGACGTTGTAATTTAGTCTTCCCAAAATCCTCTAAGATAAAAATTAATAAACTAAAGAACTCATCTCAAAACAGGCAGACCGTAATACGGTTATTCTAGGAACACAAATTTAATGCCCTGGACGGGCCCGTATGGGGACTCCGAGAGAAAAACTTTAAAAGACTGATAACCGAACTAGATTTTTCAAACAAAAAAGAAAGTCCGTCATAGCGCGGACTTTTATTTTTATGTTAAGTTCAAATCATTAATCCCAGTCAGCCGCAACAAATTTCATGGAATTTCCCTGCTCGTCGGACAAGGTGAGAAAGTGTCCTTCAACCGTATATTTAGTCATGGTTTCAATCTTTTTCTGAAAAGATGTTTCCAGATTCATATCCTGGCAGGCTTTCATAGTACTTGCCCCTTGGGAGATTTTTACTTTCCCTCCTTTTTTAAACTCCGTGGTAAAGGACATCCTGTTGCATCCCATATAGGCGCTTGCCTGAATTTTTCCATCAACTATTCTCTCTGTCAGGTTCATTTCGGCTTTATGGGCCACCAGCTGATCTTTTGAAAATCCATCGAAAGCAACCAGCATCCATTGCCTTTTAAGGTTAGGATTTTGATCCGGTACTGAGGAACAATTTAAAACAAGATTTAAAAGTAAAACAGCAAAAACTGACAATAGTATCTTTCTCATGCGGATTATCATCCCATTTTCATACCAATCCGGGACAGAATCTCGTAAAAATTAGTAAATTAGCGACACAAAAATTATTTTATAAAATGAAAAGACTATTTCTACTATTCACTTTCTTACTGGGCTTTGCTCAGATGAGGGCGGATGAGGGGATGTGGCTTCTTATGCTTATCAAGAGACTTAACGGTGTTGATATGCAAAAAGAAGGTTTACATCTGACGCCTGAAGAAATTTATTCGGTAAACAATTCAAGTTTAAAGGATGCTATCGTAAGTTTCGGTGGTTTCTGTACGGGTGAGATTGTTTCTGATAAAGGACTTATCTTCACCAACCACCACTGCGGCTACGGAGCCGTTGCTGCTGCTTCTACACCAGAAAAAGACTATTTAAAGAATGGTTTCTGGGCTATGAAACAGAAAGACGAATTCAATGCAAAGGATCTTTATGTAAGATTCTTGGTTAGAATGGATGATGCTACGAAAAGAATCACGTCTAAACTTAACAACAATATGACCGGAGCAGAGAGAAAAGCTGTTATTGATGCGGAAACTAAAGCCATCCAGACAGAAAACTCTGAAAACGGGAAATACACTGTAGTAGTAAGAGATTTCTTCAACGGGAATGAATTCTACTACTTTGTGTATCAAGACTATAAAGACATCAGATTAGTAGGAGCTCCACCTTCTTCATTAGGAAAGTTCGGAGGAGATACTGATAACTGGGAGTGGCCAAGACATACTGCAGACTTCACTGTTTTCAGAGTGTATGCCGATGCTGCGGGTAACCCTGCTGAGTATTCTCCAAGTAATACTCCTTTGAAGCCTAAGCATTTCCTTCCGGTTTCTCTAAAAGGAATTAAGCCTGGTGACTTCTCAATGATCTTAGGATACCCGGGAAGAACAAACCGTTACCTGACTTCTTACGGAATTCAGCAAATGGTAAACAAAGATTACCCGGCTTGGGTTGAAGCTTCTAAACTTGCCATGGATGTTATGAAAAAATACATGGATAAGGATAAAGCGACTCAATTGAACTATGCTTCTCAATATGCTTCGGTAGCTAACTACTGGAAAAACAGACAGGGAACTATTGATGCTGTAGAGAAAAACGGAACTATTGCTGATAAGCAAAAAATTGAAGATACCTTTAGAAAATGGTCTATGATGGCCGGAAATGAGGAATATGACGAAGTTCTTGAAGATATAGGGATTTACTACAAGCAGGTTTCTGAAAGAAATGTTGAAAGAAACTATGCTTCTCAGTTTTCAAGAAATGCAAAATACATCTCTCTTGCTTTACAACTAGGTTCCGCTCTTAAAGCTTATGCAGCTCAGGATATGCAGGGAAGATTGGCAATGAAGGCTAAAACGGAAGCAGCTATCAAAGCGGCTTATGAAAATTTTAATCCGGCACTAGAAGGAGAAATGCTTTCTTCCATGATCAACCTTTATCAGTCAAGAGTTACCAATAAAGAAATAGCTTCTGCTACTATTTTAGGATTAGACGCAAAAACAATTTCTAATGTTGCTTATTCTTCTATTTTCGCTAACAAAACTTCTGCAACGAACTTCTTATTAAATCCTGATGCATTGAAGCTTGATGCTGATCCGCTTTGGAAAGCTGCTAACGGAATTGTTGCTGATCAAAAAATAAGCATTGAGAGATATGCAAAAGTAGATGATAACTTTGCAAAAAATAACCGTATGTTCTTAGCAGGTCTGATGAAGGCTATGCCTGAGAAAAAATTCTATCCGGATGCAAACTCTACAATGAGATTAACGTATGGTACTGTAGATAAGCTTCCTATCAGAAGTGACAGAAATTACTTCGGTATTACTGATAACTACTATACAGATATGACAGGTCTTGTTGGAAAATACAAGAAAGGAGATGAAGAGTTCGACCTTCCTCAAAGAGTGATTGATCTTTACAACCTTAAAGATTTCGGTCAATATGCGGATGCTGCAGGATATATGCCTGTAAACTTCCTTTCTAACAATGATATTACAGGTGGTAACTCTGGTTCTCCTGTTATTGACGGAGACGGAAACCTTATTGGTATTGCTTTCGATGGAAACAGTGAAGCATTAAGTGGTGATATCGTATTTGAGCCGGAATGGCAGAAAACGATCAACGTAGACGTTCGTTTCGTTCTTTGGACAATCGATAAGTTTGCAGGTGCCAGAAGATTAGTTGATGAATTGAAGCTTGTAAGAGGTGAAAATACTCCTGCTGATACTAAAACTAAAAACTCAGGTACTACAACAACACCTAAGAAAATAAAGAAAAAATAATCTTTTTTTGATATATTTCTGAAACCGTGAAATTTACTTTCACGGTTTTTTTATTTTTGAATTATTAAAAACTGTATTATGAATCCTCAACCTATACAATTCAAAGCTATTATACAACAAAACGGGGAAATGAATGCTGCGTTTGTTGAATTTCCTTTTTCTGCAGAAGAAGTATTTAATAAGAAGGGACAGATAAAAATCAGGGCGATCTTTGATCAGAAAGTAGAATACCGTGGAAGCCTTGCTAAAATGAATTCTGATTGTCATATTTTAGGAATGACTCAGGAAGTCAGAAAGCAATTGGGAAAAACTTTTGGAGACGAAGTTTCTGTTTCTCTTACAGAAGATAAAGAAGAAAGAACGGTTGAAATTGCAGATGATATTGCTGCCCTCTTTAACGAAAATCCAGAAGCCAAAACTTCATTTGAAAAGATGAGCTATACTCATAAAAAAGAATATATCCGATGGATAGAAGACGCTAAAAAGCCTGAGACAAGAGAAAACAGAAAAGTTAAAATGATTCAGATGATTTTAGCCGGGAAAAAGGGAGTATAAAAAAGAGTCCAGGAAATCCTGAACTCTTATATGATATCAACTTATTTTTGATCTTAACTTAATAGGTATCATAGGTACATAATGGAAAAGTAATATCTGCGTCATTCACGGTAACGTGGGATGGAATATCAGAGATGATTACATTTCCCTCCTTTCCTGCAATTTTAAAACGTACAGCTCCACCAGTAGTATTAATGTAAAATATTGTTCCAAGAGAGAGCTTATTCATATCTCCTGTCTTTACTGTAAACATTCTCGATCCTGTGACTGCATCTATCGTGTATCCGGACAACACACTTCCTACTCCTGATTCTTTGATAACGGATGTTTTAAATGTATTAAAATTGTAAAACTTTTCACCTGTACTGAAATTGAATCCAATCATATTCGGGCTTGAAGGATCATCAAGTGTTGAATAGGTATCTTCGGGAATTTCAAGAAATTTAATCTTTTCAATTTTTCCTCTATCAGCCCTGTTGATCATCACTTTTAGCCTTGCATTATCATATAGCCTTTGTATAATACCTACATATTTTGCCTCCGGAATAAAAGACATATTGTTTATATAATCTCCTTCGTCCTCTGCTCCTATCTTAATAATTTCTACAGCAGGAGTAATTCCATGGGCAATCCAATAATCCTGCGGTCTAAAATCAAGCAGATCGATCTGAGCCTGCAACAAAGCATGATCTGTTATTATGTTCCTGTTTTCATCAAAAAGAACAAACTGAGGATAACGATGCCATTGTACCCAAAGATTGGTATTATGATCATTGATCTTAAAAACCTGACAGAACTGATTATCATAATCAGCATTGGGAAATAATCCGGAAAGCTCGTTAAAAGGCTCAAGATTCTTAACATAAAAATGACTATTGGAACCATTGGTCTTTACATCTCCACTCAGGTCTTCATCCAATAAAACAAAAGGTTTTTCCCCTATATATTTAATACCATTCTGATCTGTAAAATAAGTAAGATAATGAAGCTGGTTTGAGCTGAAATTAAAATCTGATCCTCTGTGGAAAATTCCAATCCTTTCTCCTTTTTTGATTTCAATTCTCGGCTCAGAAATAGAAATTCCATAACATGGAGCTGCCGAAAAATCAAAACAAAGGGTTTCCCAAGGCTCAATATCAAGCCCCCATTCGAATGCCTGATTAAGGAAAAGCCAGGAATTACAACCTTTAGAAAGATCATCTTTTTCAAATTTTACAAATGTTCTTTTGCGTGTAACGGTATTCGGATTAAGTAATCCTGTAAAAGAACCAAACTCCCCTCCTATTACACGGTTAGCATTTGCCCAGCCATTATTTAAATTTCTAATAACAAATGCATCAAGATTAGACTGCATTGATTTTAGCTCAATTTCATTCCATGCAAAACCAGGAAATAACCCTGGTGAATCATTCGCCTCACAAACAACACCTTTTGTAAAGAATGAAGCTCCCAAATACATCTTTGAATGTTGTGAACCCTGGAGCAAAATACCAATATAATCATCAGAAGAAACATCTGATACCGGAGTTCCGGAAATGTTGGTTGTAATTGTATTTTTAAAACTGTTCTGGAAAATCAGAGCCGTTTTATCACTTGTTCCTCTATAGAAGATCCTGTCTACGATAAAGTTTACCGGATTTTTGAATAAAATAGTCTTAGATATTTTATATCCAATCGGGCTATTCCCAACTAAAGTTACTGATACTTTCTCAAGCGACCACTGTTCACTTGGATTCCCTGGGTTTGGAGACACGAAATCATAAAGCCTATTGACAAAATCTGCAGCCTTCAAAAACGCACGCGAATCATCTGTTACAGCATCTCCTTTTGCTCCAAAAAGCTCAATATTAACAGGTTTTCCAGCTAAGAAGCTTGCTAAGACATAATATTCATTCTTATTTTCTGATACATTCCATCTCTTACGATAAATAACCCCGTCACACAAAGCATCCGTCATCGCTATCGGATTTGCATCATGATACCAATGGGTAACTTTCTGATAGTTTACATTTTCGTGAGATTCACTATCTACTAATTGTACTAAATCATCAGCCGGATCTGTTGAGGTGGGCGAGAAGAAATCATCTGTAAATTTCATTTTAAAATATTTTTTTGATTAATGGTTTTATCAGACAACATTTTATATGGCCATATTCTCTGTTTATCTTAAAGCAAATATCGTCCTGCACCACGACAAAACTTGACGTGATTTTTATTTTTCTAAAAAATTTCAATATTTTTTGTCAGGATCCAAAAAAGTCTGCGACTATAGTGAAGGATACTAGTTATAACTATTAAAAATTCACATTATGAAAAAGACTTTTTTCAAAACAACAGTATTAGCGGCGGCTACTTTTGCTGCGCTTACACTTTTTTCATGTAACGACTCAGATAATGACATGACGGATATGTCTTATCAAAGAACCATCACCTTTGAAAATGTTGTTGCAGCTAAAGATTTTGTCCAGAGCGGAAGCTTTCAGGGAGTGGGAAATCCACCGATAATTCTGCCCGGACAGTCTGTCTCCATCAAGTTTAATGCAGGGAAAACGCAGGCGTTGATGTTTGCTACCATGTATGGAGCCTCAAAAGACTGGTTCTTTGCTTCACAACAGCCGGGAATCAAACTATTTGATGCTAACGGAAATGCAGTAACCGGAGACGTCTCTTCAAGTGTATTGTTGTGGGACAACGGAACGAAAGATAATATGACCGGGCAGATGGAAAGCAAACCCATTATGCAGGTTCCGAATGTAAATGCATCTCAGCTGATGAAGCTGAACCTTGCTTACAATGATGTATCATCAGAATTTACATTAACAATTACCAACACTTCCGGCGGTACTGCCAACGAAACTCCTTTCTCTCCCGGAGTATGGGCTGTTTCTAATTACAATGGTTCTCAACTATTGAACAGCGCACCATTCTTTACTCCCAATGCAGCATCAAATCCGGAGATTACAGATATTGCCCAAATGGGAGATATCGGTAAAATGATGACGAAACTGAACGCCAATACCGGAATTATAACGGGCCTTTCGCCTGCATTGGTTGTCGTTTATCAGGGTGACAAAAACCCTATTTATGAACTGGGGAAAACAGACAGCGGATTGGGGTTAAAGGAAATTGCACAATTCGGAAATGTTACGAAACTACAAAACAGCCTGAAATCTCTACCTAATGTAAAAGGTGTGTATATTGCCGGAAATGCACCAGTTCCTCCTGGAAGCAAAATTATGACCAGCTTTAATGCCGGCCCGGGAGATAAAATTGCATATGCTACTATGTTTGGTTTTTCCAATGATTGGTTCTATGCTAATGAACAAAGCATTGATGCCAATACCCAAGGAGACCTCACTTCGAAAACGACTCTGTTTGACTCCGGGACAGGAATTGATCAATATCCGGGTGCCGGAAATCATCAGGCATTATTTGGTGGAACTCCACAAAGTGAAAACATGGTTATTTCTAAAGTGGGAGCCCAGTTTCCTGTACCTGCTGTGCAGAATGTTATAAAAGTAACTGTAAACTGATTTCAATAAAAAGTTATGTTATTAAAAGATGTCCGGGCAGTTTCTGCCCGGGCATTTATTTTTCAGAACATACTATTAGCAGTCAAATTCCCTGGCTGTTCACAATAGTGGTTTACTTTCTAATATTTGTTTTAGTTTGATCATCACAATTTCAAGTATCAGGCATTCCAAAACTCTCTATCGAGACTTCTGTACTGTATAGCTTCGGAAATATGATGGGAAAGAATATCTTCAGATTCCTCAAGATCGGCAATCGTTCTTGCAACTTTCAAAATCCGATCATAAGCTCTTGCTGAAAGGTTCAATTTTTCCATCGCTAATTTGATGAGGTGGAAAGAAGTCTCATCCAACTCACAGAAAGCTTCGATTTCTTTGGGACCTATTTGGGCGTTACAGCTGATATTAAGATCTTTATACCGTTCATTTTGCTTGTCACGTGCTTTTAATACACGTTCTCTTATATCTTTGCTCTTTTCTCCTTTTCTTTTTTCAGATAGTTGTTCGAATTCCACTTTCTGTACTTCGATGTGGATATCGATTCTGTCTAGCAGCGGTCCGGAAAGCTTGTTCATATACCGCTGCATTTCATATACTGAAGAAGTATTGTTAGGATCGTCAGGGAAAAACCCGCTTGGACTGGGATTCATTGAGGCAACCAGCATAAAACTCGCAGGATAGTTCACTGTAAACCTTGCTCTTGAAATGGTTACTTCCCGATCTTCCAAAGGCTGTCTCATCACTTCAAGTACTGTACGTTTAAACTCTGGCATTTCATCCAGAAATAATACCCCGTTATGTGCAAGGGAAATTTCCCCCGGCTGAGGATAGCTTCCACCTCCTACCAGAGCTACATCAGAAATCGTATGATGTGGTGAACGGAAAGGCCTGACGGTCATCAGTGAAGATTCCGCCCCTATTTTCCCGGCAACAGAATGTATTTTTGTTGTTTCCAGGGCTTCTTTCAGAGTTAATGGGGGCAAGATACTGGGAACTCTTTTGGCCAGCATTGTTTTTCCGCTTCCGGGAGGACCAATCAGAATAATGTTATGTCCGCCTGCCGCTGCTACTTCCATTGCTCTTTTAGCGGTTTCCTGGCCTTTTACTTCTGAAAAATCAAATGGGAAATCATTGATCTTTTCATGAAACTCTTTTCTGGTATCCAGAATAACTTTATTAAGAGGGGTTCCTTTATTAAAAAAATCGATCACTTCTTTGATATTTTCTACTCCGTACACATCAAAGTCATTAACAATAGCTGCTTCGCGGGCATTTTGAACAGGGAGAATAATTCCTTTAAATCCGTCTTCTTTTGCCTGGATAGCAATAGGCAATACCCCTTTTATAGGTTGCAAACTCCCATCCAGAGACAGTTCTCCCATAATAATATAATCCTGAATCTCTTCTGCCAAAATCTGTTCTGAAGCAGTTAAAATACCGATTGCAATACTCAGATCGTAGGCAGATCCTTCTTTTCTGAGATCTGCAGGCGCCATATTAATTGTAATTTTCTTTCCGGGAATCTTGTATCCTACATTTTTAAGTGCGGCAGAAATCCTATAACTGCTTTCTTTGATAGCATTATCAGGAAGGCCTACCAGATGATATCCTACTCCACCGGTGTCTACATTAACTTCAATGGTTATTGTTTGTGCGGCAACTCCATGAATTGCGCTTCCATAAATTTTAATCAGCATGGGTGTTTTTATGTAAAAATAATCAATATACTATTTTGAAAATTCGGCATTTAAACGAATGATATTCTCATCTGTAGTAATTATTTAAAAAGGTATTCGTAAAGTTTCTGAAGGCAATGATATATCACAAAACCTGCATAAAAATTTATCAAATATCTGTAAAAACGAAAATTAAGACACTTTTTGGGGTCTAAATGTGGTAGCAACAAGTATAAAAAAATCAATTTTTTAATCAAAAACAGACGATTTATAAAAATTTTTAAGATTTTATCTAATTAATAACCAATAAAATACATATAATTTTCAAAAATTTACAATAAATTAAACCAATAATATTTTGACGGATCATAAAAAGTTCTATATTTACGGCAACGTAAGGGGAAGTTAAACATTGATTTTGAAACTTATGTAGTACAACAATCCAGGCATGAAACCCTGTCTTCCCCTTTTTTTAAAAATAAAAAATGATAACCAGAAAAAAATTCCTGGCCCTAAGTTCATTAGGTGCCGTTTCTTTGTTATTTCCTAATTTTTTTTTCTCAAAACCACTTAAAATTCCAAAAAAAACAGATGTTTCTGCAATGCTGCGTGAAGCTGCTTCTTTGAGAAAGAATTGGAAATATACAGAGGCCAGCCAGCTTTATTATGACATTTTAAAAGTAGCTCCCGGTGAGGTAAGAGCTTATGATGGCTTAAGAAGAATCCTACTTTCAAGTTATGATCAACAAGGGGTTATTACTTTACTACAAAAAGCTGTAGATAGTAATCCTGAAAATGTTGATATCAAACAGAGGCTTTACAGAGAGTATTTCAACGCCGCATTAGGAAATAAAAAAATAGCTAAAACACTAGGAATAGAAGGCAGGCTGTTAGAAAATGTTCAACAAAATTATAAATCATTTTTAAACGGCCATTCTAATGTAAATAATGTTAATGATCAATTAAAGAAGATTTCCAATTATGTGCAATGGAATGTAGATATTGATAAGCCTCACACCAATATTCCTTTAAAAAAATACAGAAAAGCTAAATACCAGGAGAATAAGAACAGATTTAAAAAGTTTTCCACTGAGGAGCTCAATAAGAAATTGGATACCCTGCTTTCAAAACCAAATCCGCACTCCAGAAGGGCTCATATCCGGGAGCTATACGAGCTCACACTTAAAGGCCACCGAAAGGAAAAACGCTCAGATATAGCCTTAGAACTTGCTCTCAATTATAACAAAACCATCAATAATCAAGATCCACTTTTTATAAAATACATTCGGGATCTATCGCGATATCAGAAGAAATATGAAGTTTTAATCAATCTTGAAACTCAGAATCATAAAATTAGGAATACGTTTTGGTCCGGGTTGGCATTATTTGATGCTTATTTCAGGAAAATGGAAAATGATAATACGCCTGTACACCCGGAAATGACCACATTAATGACATTTTTAAAAGAGGAAACATTATCGCCGGGTAAAAAGTTTGAATACAGCACCAGACAAATCAAGCTCGATCTATCAACAGGGCAGCTCGAAGCAGCAAAAATCAAGATCCTGGAACAAAGCCGGAATATGTATGGTATAAGCAATACTCACTCTATTGACAGAATCAATGTTCTAGCCGCTACTTATTACGCAAAAACAGGAAATGACGAAGGGAAGAAAAAAATTGTAAAAATTGTAGTGAATCCCAAATCTTATCTGGAGGACCCGGATTCTCTTGCTAAATCTCTTGCATTGATGAATATGAACAGAGATTCTTCTAAAATTGTTCATTTCCAGAATTTACAAAAACTAATTGACAAGCTATGAAACTGAAGTTTATTATTTCTTTACCCATTCTGTTTTTCGCAGCATCTGCTTATTCTCAACTTGTCATTACTGAAGTATATTACAACACTCCTTACAATGAGAAAATGTCTTTTACCAATGATTCCGGTACTGTAAGTTCCAGAAAACATCACTGGGGAGAGTTTGTAGAAATATATAATATCAGTGACAAAGATATTTCACTAAAAGACTGGTATCTGAAGGATAATCAGGGAATATTCTGGCTGCCGGCGGATAAAATTATAAAAAAGGGGCAATTTATGCTTATTGCCTACAGTTCATTTCCAACTGAAACAACTCCTTTTACAGAGCTTTTTTCTACAACCGTTGGAAAAGACAGTCAGATTATTTTTCAGGACTTTATGCTTCTCCGAAATAAGGCAGAAGCAGTGATGTTAGGACGTTCATTTAATGGAACAACTCTTATTGAAAAAAGCAGAGTTGTTTGGAACGACAAGGATTTCTTCAACTTTATCCCAAATATCTGGCAGAATCCCGCTCTTTTCTATAATGTAAAATCCATACAGTATAATCCTAATATTTCTGATAATTACGAAGCAACTCCCAATCCCCTGGAAGCTACTTATGTTCCTCCCACTCAAAACTATGAGGACCTCATCAGGGATGATTATCAGCAAAACTACGGTTATCTGGACTGGACTGATAATGTGAATGATCTTCTAAACAGGATATGCCAGATTAATATTGAAAAAATCTCCCAGACCCCAACCGGCACTTATGATCAGGGTTCATTATGCTTTAGTTATGATGAAGCCGGAAATACGTTGATAGGAGAAAGCTGTCTACCGTCCAGCGGACCGGGAACCGTTTCTCAGGGATATAGTACCGATGAGCTTGAAGCAATCAAAAACAGTATTGTTATCTCTCCTAACCCAACAAAAGCAACAGACGGTTATAATGTTACTATGACCTGGTCTGGACCGGCACTTAATAAGATCAACAATATTCAGGTGGCCAGCTCAGTTGGGGTAATTATCTACGGATTTTCACCGGGAACCGGGATCAACACCACTACATTTAATATGCAAAATCAATTACAAGGAGCATTTATCGCCAATTTCGTACTTAATACGGGACAGATCATCTCCAAAAATATTCTAAAATGGTAATGGCTAATATGAAACTTAAAATATATTCTTTATTCTTACTCATTGCTTCAATATGCCTGACAGCTCAGAAGCAAACAAGTGTCACTTTACAATTTGACACTTCCGGATATGCTGAGAATAGCATTAGCAAGCCAGGATCTGTATCCACTCAAAAGCTTGATCCGAATGAAAATCTGATTCCTACTGTATTTGGGGAAATGAATGTCAACGAAGGTGGAACTTTAAATTATACCATTCCTATTGAAACGGTAAAAGGAATCAATGATCATCATCCTAATGTTGCAATAGCCTACAATAGCCAGGGTGGAAACGGCCAGGCAGGATGGGGATGGAATGTTACCGGGATTTCGACGATCAGCCAGGGTGGAAAAAGCAAGGAAATTGACGGGGTAACCATTGGTCCTCAATTCAATAGTGATGACCCTTATTATCTGGATGGCCAGAGATTAATTAAAATCAATGATACTTCTTTCGCTACGGAAAAATATTCAAAGGTAAAAATCACAAAACCTGCTTCCGGAGAATTTTCATTTATCATTCAGTATACGGATGGAAAAATAGCCAAATACAAGGAGTTTTCTCCCGGGCAGCACTATATTGTACAGCTTTCAGACGCGATGGACAATCAGATTCATTACAGCTATGATTCTGAGTACACCAATACTACTGTTGAAAGGAAAAATATGCGATTGGCTAAGATATCCTATGGAGGAACAGATGCTGCCAATGATCCGTATTATATCAGTATTGTTTATAAAATGAGAAAAGGCAGTACTGTTTCTTACAGAAACGGATTACAGTCAACAAATCAAAAAATCATTGATTATGTTATCTCTGGAACCACATCTACGGGAGTGTACAGAAAATATTCTCTAACGTATGACATGCTTCAGAATAACACAAGGTTTCCAACGGAAAGATTGCGTAAAGTAGTTGTTGAAAATGGTGTGGGAGATAAGTTGAAGCCATTAAATTTTAACTACAATACTTCAACAGGTTCTCAATTAGTCACAAACTCTTATATGGTACCTGGCTTTGGTGGTGACGTTAATGGTCTGGGAACTGTAGCTATGGGCGATTTTTTCGAAGCTGGAAAACTTGAACCTGTATATGGTGTAAAAACCAAAGCATCGGGGTATAGAATCTCAAGTAGAAGAGGTACTGTGTCTCTTAATTATCCAACCAGTGGAAATTCTACGTTTCATTCTGCAAAAGTTCTTTTTAATAACAAAATATCATTAAGAGACGCTCTAATCGGGGTTACTACCAATTACGTTGGAGATGTAAATTCCGGAGGGAGCCTTGTGGATGAAGTTACTTTTCATATTGATGACCTCATGGGCAACCAAAGCCGAACGGTGAAAATCAATCTGCCCGGTGGTACATTCACCTCTCCTCCCGACTATGATCATTATACGGGAGAAGTCATTACTCCTGAATATCTTTACAGAGATAAAACAGAAAGAACATTCCATACCGGCGATTTCAACAATGATGGTCTTATGGATTTCTTAATTTTTGAATCAGCCAATGATAACAGACCTGCTAAGGTATATTTAGTAGAGGTTTCCAAAATACAGACTTCTACAACGGTTCCTATTGAAATAGCTACTCCTGCAGGTTTTGTGGGAAGAACTTATTACAACATGGAGTTTGATGGAGATGGAATTCCTGAAATCCTGGGAGTAAATGCGGCTCAGAAGTCATTCTCTGTTTATAAACTGGACATGGCTTCAAATGTGATCACTACTAAGCTTGCAAATGTTGCTTTATTTGGTTCTTTTACTCCTAAAACACCTTTGTTCATAGGCGATTTTAACGGAGATGGGCTTTCAGATTTCATGGCTCCCGCAAAAGTATATGAAATGGATCCGAACGCCTTTAAAGCTTTAGGATCATTGGTAAAGCAGATGGAGACACAAACCAATTACTGGTATACCTACCTGTCAAAAGGAAACAGTTTCACCAGTTATTCGGAACCTTACAACGATGGTGATCTGGTATATGCAGTGCCTGCAAGCAGAAATATAATTAAACGTACATCTTTCTGGGATAAGTTCTGGAATGGGGAGTTTGATGAGTATAAGGGTAGTGAGTATATCAATACTTCTATCATTATGGCAGATTTCAATGGAGATGGAAGAACAGATATCATTACCAGTGTAAAAATCGGAAATGCTAAATATACCCCGGATGAGCTTTTATATAAAACTACAGTAACCAATTTAGGAAATAGTGTAGAATATCCATATATGGGACAACCTGGAAATTATTTTAACTCCAATATGGTGAATAAAATAAAATTTCTGCAAAACGGTTATGTAGATGGTGGTTCATCTACGATGTTCCGTCCGCTTCCTCAGAGTATTCCGTTGGAAAACATTACTATTTCTCCCCTTTCGCTGATTCTTGCACAGCATAACTTTAATCAGCTTAACACTTATACAACCGGGCTTTACATCTACGATCCGCTACTTAAGAAAGAGACTACATTTGAGATCAAGAATGACAATTTCCTTGAAAAGCAGATTCAGGAAGTAGATAATGGATCGTCAGTACTACAAAGAATTGAGTACAGGCCAATGGTTCCAAATTATAGCAATGCAGAAGTTGTATACAACTATAAGCCTGATCAAACACTTAATTATCCTTATTATACACATAATACAAACGGGTCATATTATCTTGTTAATAAAATTCATACTGTTTTTGACAATAAGATCCTTACCAAGGAATATCGTTTTGAGAATGGAATCCAGCATCTTGAAGGAAAAGGTTTTATGGGCTTCCAGAAGATTTATATGAGTGATCCTTATGAATCTGAATTTAAAAACAATAAATACGCTAATAAAAATCCTGTAAAACCTCTTTTCTGGAATATTACCACTAAAGATCCTTTAATGGAAAATGCGGTTGTTCTTACGACTTATGGAGGGCTCAAGAAATTCATTAATGAAACTCAAACCAAATATAAAAAGTTTGATAAGGGGAATCATCAATACCTGATTTTAGATTCTGAGGAGATATCAAAAGACAACCTGAAGAATATCACGATCTCTAAAAAATACGATTATGATGAAGCAGACGGGTTAAAACTGAAAAGTGTATTTACAGATTATAACGGTATAGGATCTTCACTTACCAAATATAATTATAAACCGGAGTTTTTCAACGGAGATCATTATTTATACGGGAAGTTTGCTTCTATAGAAAGCATAACTTATAAAGACGGATTATCTTTCTCCACTAAGGAAGAAACAGATTATGCTCCTAACGGAAACCTAAGCCAGAAAAGAAAGTTCGGAAACGACCCTGCCGCTCAGCCTATTGTTACCAATTATACTTATAATAGCTTCGGAAATTTAGAAAGTGAAAGTCTTTCCACTACAGGAGTTTCTCCTCAAACTACTTCTTATGAATATGATACAACGAATCGTTATATCAGAAAAACAACTACTCCGGAAGGTCTGTCTTCTCAGGCAAATGTCAATATTTTTGGCCAGGTTGCTTCAGAGACTACCCCTATGGGTCTTGTTACTTCATATATTTATGATACCTGGGGAAATGCTACAGAAATTACAGATTATCTGGGCAAAAAAACAACGTTGTCAAAATCTGTTTCTGATATTGCTACCGGAGCACGCTATAATCTTCATAAGAAAAGGGAAGGCGGAACGGAAACCGTTGTTACGTTCGATAAATTTGACCGTGAAATTCAGAACAAAACCCAATCTATAAACGGAAAGTGGCTTGTTGTAAAAACGGAATATGATCTTTTTGGAAGAAAATCCAGATATTCAGAGCCTTTCTTCGAAGGAGAAGCGCCTAAATGGAATTCTATCGAATATGATGAAATGAGCCGTCCTGTAAAAAATACGGCGTTTACAGGAAAGGTAATGACTACTTGTTACGAAGGAATGAAAGTAACAGTAGATGACGGCTACAAAAAGACTTCCAAAACGATTGATGCTATGGGCCATGTTGTCCGTCATCAGGATCATGGTGGTGTAGTTGCCTTTTCTTATTATCCGAACGGAGCTATAAAAGAAAGCAATTACGAAGGCATCAAAACAACGTACGAAATTGATGGCTGGGGAAATAAAAAGAAAGAGTCTGATCCTACGGCAGGAACCTTCACGTATGAATATGACAATTTAAGTCGTATTACTAAAGAAACCAACCCTAAAGGATATACACTCTATACCTATGATAGTCTGGGAAGACCTGAAACAGAGAAAACCTATGGAAATAGCCCTGCTGAAAATACCAATATTGAAAAAACATATACGTATAACGGGCAGACAAAGCTACCACAGACGGTTACCGGAACAAGCAACGGAAAACAATTCATTTATACATCTTATTATGATCAGTATTACCGTTTATATGCAAAAACAGAGGAAACTCCTGACTTTACCTATAGCTCTGCCGATACTTATGACAGCTATGGAAGAGTGGATGCCACAACGATTTCAACAATCATTATAGGGCAGCATTTATCAACGTCTACCATCAAAAATGTATATGATGCCAACGGAATACTTGTTCAGCAAAATGATGCCGATACCAATACTATGGTTTGGCACCTGTCTGACATCAATGCAAAAGGACAGTATACACAGATGGAATATGGTAACGGATATTCTATTGCCAACCAGTACAACCCGTCGGATTTCAGTCTTTTCAATATCAAACATCAGAATACAAATAACGGAACAGTTGCAGTAGATATTGATTATAATTACGATGTTAATAAAGGTGTTTTAAACTGGCGTAGAAACAATTCTTTTGGAAATAAAGAAGAGTTCACTTATGATACCCTGAACCGTTTGCTTTCTGAAGCAGTAAACGGAGTTATTACCAATCAATACACCTATGATAAACGAGGCAGAATTACCTCCAATTCAGAGTTAGGAAAATATAATTATAATGAAACCGATTATAAGTTACAAAGTGTTGATTTCAATACCAACGGGAAGAATGTAAACACACAGAGAGGTTTTGCAAAAGTATCTTATAATGCATTCAGAAGCCCGAATTCCATTGCTTTAGCAGGAAAAGACGTTCTCCGCTTCGAATACAATATCCTGGCATCAAGATATTCAATGACCTCTAAGTCCGGATTCAATACAAAGTACTATTCTTCGGATTTCGGGGTTGAAATCACTAAAAATACGACCACAGGCGTTACTGAAATAATAACTTACCTGAACGGAGATCCTTATACAGCAAATTATATTAAGAAAGAAGTTGTAAAGAATGGAAATCTGATTGAAAAAAATAAATACTATCTTCATAGGGATAATCTGAATAGTATTGTTGCGATTACTAAAGCAGACGGATCTGTTGTTGAAAAAAGATTTTTTGATGCCTGGGGAAATCTGAAAGGGCTTGTAAAAGATAATGGACAAGTGATCACCAATGCGGATCAGCTGAGGTTTACACCATTGTTTATAAGCAGAGGATATACCGGGCATGAGCATCTGCAGTCTGTAGGACTTATCAATATGAATGCAAGGATCTATGATCCAGTAGTAAGAAAGTTCTTAAGCGCAGATACAATCATTCCGGACAAGTTTAATACCCAAAGTTATGACAGATTCGGATATGCGTATAATAATCCGTTATTGTATATTGATGTAAACGGATATGAAGCAATCACTTTAGGAGCAGCTGTACTTATAGGGTTAGCCGTTGCCATTACAACCAAAGTGATTATGAATATGATTAATGGTATTCCGTTCTGGTATGGTCTCGGAAAGGCCGCCGTGATGGGAGCGTTTTCCGGAGCAATCAGTTTTGGGATCGGAAGTATGGCCACCTCAATTTTCGGCCAATATCTCTCGGTTGGAAAATCGCTATTTGAAGCCGCAATGCATGCCTCAACCGGAGGATTTATGTCTGTAATAGACGGAGGAAAATTCGGAAGCGGAGCTTTAAGTGGTGCCGTATCTTCACTCATGGCAAGCGGAATTCAGTCTTTAGGAATTGATTTTGCTGCAACAAGAGCAGGAGGCGGTGATGTAGTATACAATGGCTTTGGAAAAGAATCAATGAAAGCTGTTATGCTTGTAAGCGGGGGATTAAGCGGAGGTATTTCTGCAGCTATTGCAGGAGGTAATTTCTGGCAGGGATTCAGACAGGGGCTTATTTCTGCAGGATTGAACCACCTAGGGCATCTAACAACTGAAGAACTTGATAAGTCGAATTATGAGAAATTAAAGCAGCAGGTTGAAGATTACATGCTAAAAGAAGGCGAAAGTGCTATTGCAACATCTTTTACAGGAAAACCAGAAGATCTGATCAAATTGGTAACAAAAGTTCCTATTCTTAACGAGTTATTTTTAAAAATAAAACCGGGTACTGTTATTTGGTTTAAAGTAACAAACAGAGGGATTACCCCTTTAACAGACGATAAAGGGAATAGAATTCTGGCTGAAACGTATAAAAATACAGCGGGAACTATCACTATCAATCTGGAGATGATTAAATCAGACAGATGGATGGGAGTAGCATTAACAATGGGACATGAGCTGATCCATGCGGCTAACGAAAGCCATGGCCTCCATGCGTTGTGGGCAAGCTATGTCACCAAGGAAGGGCAGGCCTATGCAAAAGCATTATCAGAACAGGGTGCTTATAACTGGGAAGCTGCTTACTCAGGCACACAAAAAGACTATGATACTGCCGTGGGGAATCGAGACAAAAATACTCAAATAGCACAAGACCTTTTTAAGAGATATGGACGTTAAAAATAATTTATTAATCGTAATGCTTTCCTTATTGGCAACTTCATGTGCAAGGAAAGAAGTCTCAATGGATATTGATCAGCCTTTTTATGCTAATAAAAAGCAACATCATATTTCAATTGATAATAATACAGGCAATAACTATGTTTTTTATTCAATAAATAACGTAGGAGAAACTAACTACTCCTTAACAGGAAGGTATAATGTCATTATAAAAGATGCGTCAGATAAAGAGGTAAAAAGCAAAGATATTTTTGTAAATATTTCCGGATCTCCCTATACACGAAAAGATACTATTGCCATGAATTCTGAAAAAAAGAAAGGATTTGACAGAGATCTGTTTTGGCATTCAAATAACAGGGAAATGAAAGAAAAAGCGGTATTTGTAAAGCCATTCTCTAAGGAACAACTGGAAAGAAGGTTTTCATTACTTATCTCTCAGATGAGCTCAACCGGCGGATATTATGATCTTAAGAAAAAGCAGAAATATACTCTTCAATTAGAAGTATCTTTTGACAGTACCGAGATCAAAAAACAGCTAACACCTTCTGATCTGGACTCTTTACAAAAGAATCATATCAAGATCTTTCATGGAAAGCTTACCACCAGGAAGGTTCCACTGATAGTAGAATAAAATGGATTAATAAAAACATCTCTTACAGAAGTAAGAGATGTTTTTTTATATTGACAATGATAAAATCAATCCTGAAAATGTAATGAAAAGGAATACTACGTTCTGCCTCTAATAAAAAATCGGTACAAAACTAATTTGTACCGACCCAACCATTATTAAAAACTAACGAAAAGATTCTTGATCTGAATTTGTGGTAAAAAAAACTGAGATATAAGTCAGGAAGCCGGATGCCAGAAAGAGGGTTTCCTCAGGGGGTAATTATGATCGTCATTGAATTTAACAAGGGATGAAAACTTTATCTATTGAATGTAAAGTATCAATAAAACAACACTTTAGCTCTTCTTCGATACAAGGAACACCCTCTCCCGGCATCCATTCTTCCTTTCCACAATCAAAAATTTTTAAAAACCATAGAAATCAAATTATTTAATCCTATTTCTTTATGAATCTGTTCTTATACTCGCTTCCATCTGAACTTCTGGAAACAATAATATAGTTCCCCGGTACCAGCTGGCTTACATCAATCGCCTGGTTATACCTGTGATCATTTTTCTTCAATACCAGCTTTCCAGACATATCTATGATGGAAACTTCCTTATATACCTTATCCGATTCTTTCCCGATATATAGAAGCTGTGCCGTTGGATTGGGATAGATTTTCAGGTTATTATCCTTCGCTCTGCTCTCTCCTGTTCCCAGGTTGCTGCAGAAATCCCAATTACCGAAATTCAGTTGTAAAAAAGCAAAAGGATCCAGCATCTGGCATTGATCAGGGCAATATTCAGTACAGGCATAAAATCCATATTTACCTGAATTTGTAGCAACATATGTATCTCCTGACACTCCAGGGATTACACAAGGATCTCCTGTAAACGGAGCAGTGCTGGTGGGTACACATCTGAACCAGACATGTTTGCCATACACTACGGGAAATATATTATCCAACTGTACAGAAGCACCATTGCATACATTTATTTCCCCCATATTTTCCTCATAGGTTCCCGGGGTATAGGTAGACATCATTGCGGGAAGACCATACACAAAACCATCTGCAAATACCGGAGTACTTTCTGCTGTACAGTCGCCTTCACTTACTATTACTTTATAATAATTCAGCTGGTCATTTCCGTTAATAGTCAGTTGTTGGGAAGTAGCTCCCGGAACAGGCACCCATGGATTGTTATTCGGTGTCTGCCACGTCCATTCCTGCTTATACCATTGATAAGCTGCATAAGTTTGCGCAGTAGAAAGTATTTCGTCTTCAGTATCGCAGAATAAAATGGACGCGGGGTATTTCATTCCTAACCTGGGACTGGTAATTGTAGGGTTACACTGCGCTTTTATATTCAGAAGGCTAAATAATAAAAAGGCTAAAAAGATTAATTTTGTTTTCATATATGGATATTTAAGTTGGTGTTTTAATAGATCTTCTTCATCAATCCAGCAATAACCTGACTCCGAATTTCATATTAAACTGAAGTGGCTTTTCTTTATATATGGTGTTGGGAGCATCTTCGCTCTTAAAGTGATATCCTATTCCCGGCTCAGCATAAATTCCCAACCTGTCTATAACTTTCAGCTGCAATCCGACAGCTGAACTGACAGAGAATTGAAGCGTCTTATGTTCCAGACGTTCCTTAGACGTTTCCTTTATTTCATCATTAACAATATAGGTGGTGGTAATACTTCCCGATATCGGTTTTTCAACCAATGCACCACCTGTAACATACCCGGTAAACTTCCCTTTCTGAATTACATTATAATTAACCTGAACAGGAACTCCTACATAATGCACCGTCTGATCTCCTTTAATATAATTCATTTCACTTCCTGAATGAAGCTCAGAAGATAATTTGGTATAATTCAGCCCGGTTCCTATTCCCCATCTCTTTCCAAGGTTATAATAAACGGAGAAACCAAAAGTAACAGGTACCTTATGTCTGATTCTCGCCTCTATCGGCTGGCTTTGGTTAGCCAGCAATATTGCAGTAAGAGGATCATCATCATGAAATACAGAAGTACTCCAAATCTGTTCAATATTCATAGGTTTTCCACTGATGGAAGCATATCCCGGAAACTGCTGTTCTGCTCCGTTTGAGGATATATTTCCTGTAAGCATACTCAACATCCAAGATTTTTTTTCCTGGGTTTTTGCTATTTTATTTCTTGTATCATCTGCATAGAGTTCTTTTGTTTTTTCTTCTTTAAAAAGAACCTCATCACGTTTTTCTTCTACTACCGGCTTATTTATTGTTTTATCTGGCGCGGGTTCTTTCCCGGAGATTTGATTCTCATGATGAAATAACTCTGCTCCAGTAGAAGTTTCCGTTATTTCTTGAAAATTGCGGCTCTTTTCTGTCCCTTTGTTCCGTAAGTTTTTAAAAGACCTGTGATCTAAGGCATTTACCATTAATTCCGGTTTATTACCATTCTGAACTAAAGGATCAGCGGAAGCAGATTTGATTTCAGTTCCCGAATCCCGATAATCATTAGTATTTTCTAAAGAACGATTTTCATTTTCTTTCAAATCTTGCTGTTTCCGGGAAAGAATTTTATGAGAATTTTCCTGTGGAAGTAATTTAATGATCAGAAAAAGCAACGTAATTGCAGCCGCAATACCTCCGATACGATAAAATAAAAAAGATTTTCTTGCATCTGAACCTGTCTCTTTTTTTCCGGTTTCCTGCTCATCAGACACAGGAATAGCCCCTGCAATCATATGATCTTCTTCTCCGGAGAATAATTCCTCTTTAATGTCATCCCACAACCCTTCCGGAACGTCCTCTTCATGGTCATCCATTCTGCTTCGCAGGGTATTTAGCCATTCATTATTCATATTGTGCTTTTTTTGACATTTTAAAATCTTTTATCTTCTGAACAAGCAATCCTTTTGCCCGGTGAAACTGAGATGCAGACGAATTTTCCGCGATTCCCAGAAGCCCTGCAATCTCTTTATGGCTCTTTTTCTCAAATACAAACAGGTTAAAAACCGTTCTGTAACCTTCCGGAAGTGATCTGATCATCATCATAATATCATCGCGCGGAATTTCCTCAAAATCAGGTTCTTCTTCATTGGGAATATCCGGAAGCTCATCCACTTCCACTGCTGATTTAAAATCTCCTTTTTGTTTTATATGCTTTAAAGATTCATTAACCGTGATTCTGGTCATCCATGCTTTTAAAGAACCATTTCCCCTGTATTCGAAAGATTCTATAGAGCGGAACATTTTGATAAAACTATTTTGAAGTACATCATGTACATCTTCTTTTTCGGTGATATAGCGGGAACATACATAAGACAGATTTCCGGAATAAGCTCCAAAAAGCTCTTTCCAGGCAGCTTCCTCCTTTTTCAGAAGGTGCTTTACCAAAATCTGTTCTTTACTTTCTTCCATATACTGCCTCAGTTCCTGATGGGATATTTAAAATTTAAAGCAAAAATAGATTGCATCTTATTAAAGTGCAATCCATTTATGATGATATCTATTAATTCTTTATACAGAATGGAAAGTTATAATCGATAACTTCATATGGAGCAACTAATGTCCCGTCTACCGTAATCTTTTCTGCCGTCACTACAAACCTTAAAGATCGGTCCATCCCTACATAAAATCCTTTCTGTTTGGTTGTTAAATCTACAATCGTCTTTTTATTTACACCATCCACAGGAATCTGAAGTTCCATGGTTTTAGGAGCAAAAGCCAACTCTATAACATTACTTTGAGCATTCACTGATGCTGTATATTTAAGATCATATTTCACTTTCCCCATCGCTTTCAAAGCGGCTTCTACTTTGGCTGGGTTCTTCACTACCGTCTTCACAATTTCTTCAATTGGGAATTCTGCAAATGTGATCGTATCTTTTTTGACTTTGAATTCTTTAACACTCTCTTTCTTTACATTTCCTTGTACAACAATAAGTCTTCCTTTGTAATTTCCTGGAAGTTCCTCAAGCTTTACCAATGGTATATCCGGACCGTCATTGTTGCATGAGGATAAAGCGAATCCTGCCACTAGCAGTAAAACAGTCATTAAAAAATAGGGTACTGTCAATTTTTTCATTGCATAATTTTTTTCGTTAAACATTAATTATTTCCGAGTACTCATTAATATAAATCCTGTTTTTATAAAATCTTGCATGATTTTTTTAAGAAAAAACATGTTTTTTCCATAAATGACTGATTTAAAGAACATAAAAATCCATCGTAAGCCAATATCCATTTAAAATTTAAATTTCAAGACGTCAAAAAATATAATTTATCCCTAATTACAGGTAGAAAAAAACCACTATTTCTTTGTATTGTTATGGTGGTCTGTCTGAAAGTACATTTGTCCCAGTAGATTACAAAATATTATTATGAAAATGCAAGGAGTAAAAAAAATTATTTCGACCTTTATGATGTCTGCCATTATTGGTGCTGTATTCACAGCATGCAGTAAAGATGATGATCCTGCAGAAGCAAAGGCTGTAATGAAATTTACGATCACCGTAAATGGAGCAGATTCCAATGACCAGGCTGATTTTATTGTAAGCGCAGGAAATCACGATGCCAGCCAATACGGAAGTCCTGTCTGGAACATGAATGGGACTACACAGGGCAATTTAGATGACATCCAGCTGGAGGTAAGCAACTTTACCGGTAATACAAAAACGTATGTTTTTGAATCTGTAAAACCATTCAATTTTTCCAGTCTGCATGTTGCTCTCAGCAATTTTGACGGTGCTCCTATTTCTGTGAGCTATAAATCTGAAGTGGGAGGAAATGTGGAAACCAATGAAACAAAATCATTGGCAGCCGGACAGACATTCATCAAAGATTACTCTTACGTGGCAAAATAGTTTTGACCTTATCAAATATTGTTTTAATTAGTGGGGAATAAATAGCCGGTTCCGGCTATTTATTTTTGGTAAAAAGTGTTTATATAAAAAGATACTACCTCATGGATATCATTCTGAACATATTACAAATCAAGAATCTTAATTGTGTTGGTTTTAGAGATTCTCTGATAAGCTCAGCATGATAGAAGCCAGATATCTGACTTTTGAGATAGTATCTTTTATTATTCTATGGCTATTCTACTCCACCTCCAAGTGCCCTGTACAGATCAACCTCCGCATTCAGCCTTTCAAGGGTAACATTAATTGTTTCCAGATCATTCTGGAGTTTATTATTCTGTGCTGTAATTACTTCCAGATAAGTTGCCATACCACTTTTATACAGTTTAAGTGCATCATTGATTCCTTTATCTAAAATAGCCGTTCTCTGTTCCAAAAGTTCCAGTCTTTCAGAAGAACCGGTAGATTTGGCCATTGCATCAGAAACTTCTCCCACTGCTGTCATTACTGATTGCTTAAAATTGATGGCTGCTTTTTCCTGTTCAATACGCGCTGTTTCATATGCTGTTTTCAGCTCTTTCTTCTGAAATATCGGAGCTGCCAGATTTGCTGCAATTGCTTTGGTTATAGATCCCGGGATATCAAACCATGAATTGAACTTATTCGAGTTCACTCCTATCTGCGGGCTGAGGCTGATGCTTGGATACATGGCTGCTTTTGCCAGTCCTGTTTTTGAATTCAGGCTGATCACGTTGAATTCGGCAACTTTCAGATCCGGTCTTCTGCTCAGCAGCTGTGCCGGTAAACCTTCTGAGAGTTTATTTTCCGGAATCATGGTTTTAAGAACTCCCTGCCTTTCTATCTTTCCCGGATATTCTCCGCAAAGGATGCTTAAGGCATTTTCCTGAATAGAAATATTCTGTTTTGCCAAAGGAATCAGCAGCTCCGCAGTTTTTTTTTGTGCCTCGGACTGCTGTATCGCCAATGAATTGATCTGCCCGGCTTTAAACTGAAGATTCATCATTTTCAGGGTATTATCACTAAGTTCTATATTCTGCTCTGCAATTTTCAGCTGTTCATCCAGACTTATCAGATTATAATAAGCCTGTGCTACCTGCACTACAATTCTGCTTTTTATGGCATTTAGATTTTCTTTTTGTCCGAAATATTCTGCGGCTGCGGATTCTTTCTGCATTTTGGCTTTACCCCAGATATCTACTTCCCAGGAAAGCCGGATAGCTGCATTAAAGTCATCTATATATTTGGTCCCCAAAAACTGCTCGTTAAGAGATCCGTTAAGACTGTTTTTAGAGGCCCAGCTTCTGTTGGCACCGGCTGTAAAATCCAAAGTAGGCATCAGAGACAATTTGGCTTTCTTATAGGCCAGATCCAGCTGTTCTATATTTTTTACCGCCACACTCACTTCATTGTTTCTGGTAAGTGCTTTATCTATCAATCCTATCAGTTTAGGATCTTTGAAAAAGGTCTTCCAGGGAAGCACAATTGTATCTCCTGTTAGCTGTACAGATTCTTTATATGTTTCAGGAAGCTGAAGCTCTGTTCTTGTATATTTTTTCCCTACGGCACAAGACATCAGCAGTGATGCCATTGTGCCTGAAATAAGGAAATTTTTTATTTTAAATAGTGTCATTCGTCAATTGATTTTGTGTTGCAGGATATTTCTTTTTCGTTGAAAATTTTTCATCCAGATATTGGAAGAACATGTACAATACCGGAATTACGAAGACTCCCAGTACTACTCCGCTCAACATTCCTATAGCAGCACTTGTGCTGATTGATTTGTTTCCGGAAGCCATTCCTCCTGTAGAAATCATTAGAGGAATCATCCCTACAATAAAGGCCAGTGAGGTCATGATGATGGGACGTAACCTTGCCTTAGCTCCTTCCAGCGCAGAATCCAAAATAGAAAGCCCTGATTTCCTTCTCTGTACAGCAAATTCAACGATCAGAATGGCATTTTTAGCCAGCAAACCGATAAGCATAATCAATCCTACCTGTACATAAATGTTATTATCCAGTCCAATAGCTTTTATTCCTAAGAAAGCTCCTACAATTCCCGTTGGTATGGAAAGCATTACAGCCAGAGGAAGAATGTAACTTTCATATTGTGCTGCCAGCAGCAGATATACGAAAAGTAAACATAATCCAAAGATGGCAATGGTCTGATTTCCTGCGGATTTTTCCTCCAGACTTAAACCTGTCCATTCATAACTATAGTCTGAAGGCAGTTTATTCAATGTCTGTTCAAGCTTGCCCATTAATTCTCCGTTACTCACACCCGGTTTCGGAGATACATTGATATTTAATGAGTTATAAAGATTATAACGCTGAACGGATTCCGGACCGTATACTTTTTTCAGGGTGATCAAAGTATTCACCGGTACCATATCTCCTTTTTCATTCTTTACAAAAATATCATTGAAAGCCTGCTCATCCATTCTGAAGACACCATCAGCTTTTATATTTACCCTGTAGAATTTCCCGAATCTTGAAAAGTTCTGGGACTGATCTCCGGAGAAATAAGTCTGTACTGTACCTAAAAGATTTGAAATACTTACTCCGAGTTGCCTTGCCTTATCTTCATTCACCTCAAGTTCCATCTGAGGATAATCTGCACGGAACATGGTATAGGCAAATGCGACTTCCGGAACCTGCATCAACTGACCGATCAGCTCATCTGCTTTCGCTTTCAGAACCTGTGGATCTCTGCCCATACGATCCTGAAGCACGATTTCTGCATCGTTTGTCATTCCATATCCTTCTACCGGAGGCATTCTGAAGGTCATAACGCTTCCTTCTTTAATGGCTGCCAGTTTTCCGTTGGCCATATCTACAATTTCCTGAATATCCTGAACCGCTCCCCTTTCTTTTTTAGGTTTTAGTTTAACAAATCCCATTGCATAAGCCGGACCGGCACTGTTACTTAACAGGTTATATCCTGTAATGGAAGTGTTTTCCTGAACGGCATCCACGCTTTTTAAAATTGCATTGATCTTATTAGAAACCTCCGTAGTCTTCGTTAAAGCTGTTCCCGGAGGCATACTTAATGTATACATGAAAAACCCGTCATCTTCCATAGGAACAAAACTTTTCGGAGTACTGGACATCAGCCATCCTGCAATACCGATAATTCCTATAACCAAACCTCCTGCAATCCATTTACGTCCTATTAAAAATTTAACTCCTTTGGCATAACGGTTGGTCATATTATTGAATCCGGCGTTGAATGCTACGGCAAATCTCTGCCCGAATCCTTTTGGCTTTTCTCCTTCTCCCGCATGATTATTTTTCAGAAATACAGCACATAAAGCCGGTGTCAAAGTAAGTGCATTGACTGCCGAAATAATAATAGCTATCGCCAATGTGTACGCAAACTGTTTATAGAACAGCCCTGCAGAACCGGACATAAATCCGATCGGGATAAATACTGCTGACATCACCAGTGTAATGGAAATAACGGCACCTGTGATCTCACTCATTGCTTTGTGGGTGGCATCTCTTCCTGAAAGATCTGTCCCTTCCATATTACTGTGCACGGCCTCTACCACTACTATGGCATCATCAACCACAATACCGATGGCGAGTACAAGAGCAAAAAGCGTCAGTACATTGATTGTAAATCCTAAGACCAGAAGGAAAAAGAAAGTACCAATGATAGCTACCGGCACTGCTACTGCCGGAATAATGGTAGATCTGAAATCCTGTAAAAAGATGAATACCACAATAAATACCAGTATGAATGCTTCTATCAGGGTAGATTTTACTTGTCCTGTTGCTTCATCCAGCCTTTCCTTTGTACTCATTACTTTCGTGTATTTTATGCCTGGCGGGAATGATTTGGACAATTGATCAAGGGCTTTGTTTACTCCTATTTCGATCTGGTTCGCATTAGAGCCGGTAGTCTGCATAATAGCAACAGTAACGGCATTTTTACCGTTGGAAAGATTATCTCCTGTGTTGGAAATAGCCCCGAATTCCACACGCGCCACATCTTTTAATCTGATTATTTGACTTCCCGTATTTTTTACAATGATATTTTCGTATTGTTCCGGCTTATTTTTCTTTCCTTTATACCTTATTACGTATTCCAGGGCGGCATTAGACTCTTCTCCCAATTTACCGGGAGCCGATTCCAAACTGTGGTCTGCAATAGCTCTTGAAACATCTGCCGGTTCAAGCCCGTATGATGACATTTTCTGAGGGTTAAGCCATATTCTCATGGAATAATCCTTCGCTCCGAATACCATCGCCTGCCCCACTCCTTTTACTCTTTTCACCTGTGGAATAAGGTTGATATTGGCATAGTTCTGCAGAAAAGTTTCGTCGTATTGTTTATTATCTTCCGTATAAATATTGAAGATCAGCACCATACTGTTTTGCTGCTTGGATGTTGTCAATCCCATCCTCACGACTTCCTGTGGCAGTATCGGAGTGGCCTGCTGTACCCTGTTTTGCACATTTACGGCAGCCTGATCTGCATTTACACCCTGCTTGAATATAATGGATATGGAAAATGTACCATCATTACTTGCGGTAGATTTCATATATTCCATATCTTCTACTCCATTGATCTGCTCTTCCAGAGGGGTTACTACGGAACGGATCACGGTTTCACTGTTTCCTCCCGGATAAGAACCTGAAACAGTGATAGTGGGTGGTGAAATATCCGGGAATCTGGTCACCGCCAGCTGGTTTAATCCTATTATCCCCAAAATGACAATAATAAGGGATATTACCGTCGCCAGTACCGGACGGTCTATTATCTTTTTTAACATTTTTGAATTTTCTAAGAATGATTATAAAAACTATTTCAAAGGGATCACTTTGGCCACTACATGAGCTCCGTCTGTAAGAGCATCAATTCTGTTGATCGCGATTTTATCTCCTGCATTCACTCCTTCTTTGATAAAGTAATCCTGGGAAGTACTTCCTGATACTGTAATCTGAGTCATTTTCACTTTATCCTTACCTTCGAGTTTATACACAAAGAATCTGTCCTGAATATCTTTTACAGAATTTTTCGGGAGCTTGATCACTCCATTCAAAGCATTATGGATCATTACTCTTGCTGTTCCTCCTGCTCTCAGTAATTTGTCAGGATTCTGGAAAACAGCTTTCATCTGTATGCTTCCTGTATTCCTGTCGAAATTTCCACTGGCATTCTCCAATCTTCCTTTGAGGGGATATGCGGAACCGTCTGCCAGAATAAGCTCCACATCTTCAGGGGTATTTCCTGATGCAGCAGCTCTGCTGTGGACAATAAAATCGGCTTCATTCATTGAGAAATATACATTGACTGTATTGATACTTGAAAGCGTAGTTAGTGGTGACGGATCTGAAGGGCTGATAAGATTTCCTACCCTGTTCGGAATTCTTCCAATATATCCGCTAACCGGCGCTTTGATATACGTAAAATTAGCATTGATCTTTGATGATCCTAATGATGACTGCGCCTGAGCTACCTGCGCAGATGCCGCTTTGTAACTAGCCTGAGCTGTTTTTAACTGCATATCTGAAACTACTTTTCCTTCTACAAGAGGTTTTAATTTTTCAACTTCCAGTCTTGCAGTTTCCTGAGCGGCCAAGGCGGCTTTTAGGGCTGCCTGATTGGTATTAACCTGTTCGTTGTATACAGAAGGATTAATTCTGAATAAGGTCTGTCCCTTGCTTACATATTGCCCTTCTTTAACATATACAGCTTCCAGGTAACCTGTCACCTGTGCTTTAATATCTACATTATCCTGGCCTTCTATACTTCCAGGGTAACCTGTAGAAACATCTGCATCTCCGGATTTCACCTGGATAAAGTCTGTGGGCAATGCCTGCTGCATCTGCTGGGCATTTTCCTGACCATTTCCGGAACCGCACGAGTAAAGTATTGCTGCTGCGGTAAGTGAAAGTACCAGATATCCTTTTCTGTAATTCATAACATTGCTTTTTAAATTTTACAGCAGCAAAATAACTCCATATAATAGGGATATTTATGTAGAAATCGGGTGAAGCGTAATTAATCGCAGGTGAAGCGTATGATAATAA
The DNA here is from genome assembly GCF_011752975.1 of Chryseobacterium sp. Tr-659. Taxonomy (GTDB): domain Bacteria; phylum Bacteroidota; class Bacteroidia; order Flavobacteriales; family Weeksellaceae; genus Chryseobacterium. Next base: position 494,109 of record NZ_VWWP01000003.1, read on the forward strand.
AAATGAAAGGAAATCCTATATTTTCTTTTTAAAACCGACATTAAAAGTGCGTTTTGGATTGAATATAAACAAATTATTAATAAGCTCATTAACAGTATCCGAAAAATTGAGACAAAAAAAGACTGCCTTATCTGAAAGCAGTCATAGTTATTCTTTTTTGAATTAATAATCCATCCAGGATTTGAAAATAGAAGCTTTTTCCCGGCTCACGATCACTTCTAAATCCGGTTGTTTTCTCAACTCCAGTTTCAATTTTCCATTAAAATGATTGAAGATCTGTTTTACGGAATCTATATGAATAATGAACTGCCTGTTGGCGCGGAAGAAAAACTTCGGGTCCAATTGTTTTTCAAGCTCTTCCAAAGTCTGGGGAACATTTTCCACAATACCGGTATTCAGCATTGCCTTACTGATTCCCAGCTCGGTATAAAAGTATAATATATCTTCAGCCAGAACGGTTTTATAACCATCCCGGTGAGCAATCAGAAAACGTTTTCTATAATCTTTTGGCTGTATATAATTTAATAAGCCTTCAATGGCCGTTCCTACTACCGGAACAGATTCCATAAAGGTTTCATAGCGTTTTAAAGCGGCATCCAGCTCTTCTTCTTCAATGGGTTTCAGGAGATAATCTATACTGTTATATTTAAATGCCTGTACGGCATATTCATCGTATGCTGTTGTGAATATAACTGCACTTTTAATTTCGTGTTTATTGAATATTTCAAAACTCAACCCATCTGCAAGACGTACATCCATCATAATGATATCCGGAACAATGTTGTTTTGCAGCCAATGTACCGTTGAGGTAATCGAATCTTCTACAGAAAGGATTTCAATATGAGGTCTAAGTTTCAGCAACAGCCTTTTCAGCCTGTCTGCATTGGGCCTTTCGTCCTCTACTATTAAAATTTTATTAATCTTCATATCAAGGGTAGTTTTACAGTAAATTTATCTTCGGTTCTTTCTATAATTGGCTTTGCATATCCCAGAATCTCATACCTGGCAATAATATTGGTAAGTCCTACTCCTGAGGAGTCCGGTTTATTAATTAACGGAAGGAATGTATTGGACACGGCCAATTCTCCTTCAGAGCTGGTATAAACATGAATTTCCAAAGGATTAGCCTTTGAGGTCTGATTGTGTTTGATGGCATTTTCAACCAGGAGCTGCAGAGACAATGGAAGTGTATACATAGATCGATATTCTTCCTGAACATCAATTTTAAATATGACACCTTCCCCGATCCTTTTTTCTATAAGGAAGATATAGGATTCCAGGAATTTAAGTTCTTCTTCTACGGCAATAATGTCTTTTTTGGAATTAACGAGCAGATATCTATAAACTCTTGCAAATTTTTCAGAATATTCATATCCCAGCTGCTGGTCTGCCAGAATGAGCTCAGACAATACGCTCAGATTATTGAAAATGAAATGTGGATCTATCTGAAGTTTAAGCGCCTGAAGCTCTGCTGCCATAGCAGCCTGTTTATGCTTGGATGCTCTCAGTTTATGCTGAGCCGCTTCTACGGCTGTTTTCTTCCAGTTTTCAAGTAAATAATCCACGGTATTAAAGGCGCTGATAATAAGCGATATAACAATATTAGTAGCAACCCACTGCCCTAATAAAGTGTATTCTTTGCGGGCATCCATCTTGGGTAATGTTTCCGAAGTACAATCAACAACCGTATTAATGATAATTACAATCAAAACGCTGCCCACAATCTGCAGCAGACACTGAATAAGCAGGCGTTTTATTGTTCTGTTTCGCCACGGCAGCATTTTATTAAGCATCCTGTCAATCAAAATACTAACCTCAGAAATAAGAATTGAAAAAAGAAGAACCCAAAGAATATCCTCAGTAATTACCTGCCAAGGTTCTTTGAAATATATCTGCCACACCGGATCAAACGGATCAATCAGGTAAGAAAAAATATAGAAAGTGATGCATGCTACTGTCCAGATCACCAGCCTTCTCTTCATGGCAGAAAGAATCTTTTTATTCCGTACTATATTTTTTCTTATGGTAGAAATTTTGGTCATATCCTGGGCTTTGTGGGTGTAAATATAGAAATAGATTTTATATGGATCTGGTCTATTTTATACGAGACCGCCAAAACCGTACCTGAAGCGTAAAATAGCAGAGGTAGAATGGATGTGAACGTTTCATCACCTCAAAAAGACATTTCATCATCATTTTATGCAATGTCACCCTATTTTTATGATAGGCCCATTCTCTTCTGTAATAGTTTTGCAGTATCAAATCCTGTACAATGAAAACGATAATTGTCTGCACAGATTTTTCCCGCGAGGCTGAAAATGCCACCCATTATGGGGCTTCTCTGGCTAAAGAAAATAATTACAAAATCGTACTGTTTAATTTACAGACCATTTCTATCCACGCGTTGAATGCCCAGGCCTCCGCTGATTTTTTCTACGCTCAAACTCTTAAAAATCAGAAAAAAATAATTGAGAAGACTGAGGAACTCAAAGAATTATATAATATAGAAGCAGACCATCATCTGGCTTCGGGTAATTTTATGGAAGAGCTTGAAAACTGTATTGAGGCTCATGACTGCGATTGCATTGTTATGGGAATGGCAGAAAAAACTCTTGAACAAAAGCTTTTAGGGAATAATGTAACACGGGCCATCCACAGAATCAAAAAGCCGATCCTGATTGTTCCTTCTCATATAGAATATACAGGAATCCGCAAAATTCTTTTTGCGTACGATACCCAGAAGAATATGACCTGGTCTGCCATGAATGATATTTATTATTTCATCAATACATTTAATGCTGAGATTGAAGTATTTAATGTGAATGAAAATCTTGAGGACTTCACAGAGGTTATTCATGATATCGATCTGAATTCCGGATACGATCTGGAGGATATTAAATACCGTTTTAAAATGATCCAGTCTGTAGAAGTGATCAAAGCTATTGAAGAGGAGGTCAGGCTGACGAATCCTGATTTACTGACTATGGTTCCGTATCAATACAATCTTTTGGAATCTCTTTTCCACCGAAGCAAAACCGCTATTATGGCGTACAAAAATAAAATTCCATTACTATCAATCCCCTTAAACATAGATTAAGATCAATAAAAATCTGTTCACATTTGAATTATCCTTTTTTGCCTTAAAGGCTAAATTTTACACTTAATCTTGTTTAACAGGTCCTGAAGAAATTTCAGGACCTTTTTTGTAACCACAGTTCTACTGATGCCAGCAAGTTCTCGGATCTTCGCTTACAGCATGGAGAGGCTCGTTTGCTATAAATTACTCATACTATATAAAGAGCACATCTTCTCTTTATTTCAAAAAAGGATAGGTAAAAAATATGATATGAACTAAATTCAGGAAAAAATGGCTCATAATGCTGAATACAATACTTTTAGACTTTTGATATATAATGCCGTACATTGCTCCTGCTATAGCTGCGTACATCATATAATATATTCCTCCCTGCCAGTGTAAAGCTCCAAAAGCTGCTGCTGCAATACTGATACCAACCACTTCCGGATATTTTATCTTCAAAAGAGATAAATGCCTTTGAAGAAAGCCTCTGAATAAAACTTCTTCAGCCATGGTGACTACTAACAGGTTATTCACAGCCCAAATAAAAAAATAGCTATGAAATTTATATTCCACTTTTACAAAGTTAAACATCAGGGTAAGCCCCATCAGTAAAAGAATTGCCATAACTGTAAGATACCAAGCATCCAGAAATGCCGTCTTTAAGCTTGCCCCTAATGGTACAATAAATAAAAGTAAGGCCATACCTGTTAATGCTTTATCTATATTAAAATACATCGTAAACGGGGAAGCATCTTCTGAGACCTGTATTTTATCAAAAATAAGAATATTATGGAATCCCGGTAACAAATGCTGATATATGACAATTGAGAAAATGAAAACTATAGCGGCTAAAATATGATAAAGATATCTCGGATATTTTTCACTTTTCCCGAAAAGATTATATAAGTATACTATACAACAAAATGCCATTACAACAAGAACTCCTGTGATAGAAATAAGCTGGGCTAAAAGGCTTATTATTACAACAAAAACAAATAATAGTATTCTGATATTTTTCCCTCCTTTCATAATGCTAATAACGTGTGATATTTTATGGGGATTATATTACATTCAGCTATAATCCTGTATCCGATTACAAAACTACTTATTAATTATAGTAAATACCAGAATTTACACATTCATTAATAAATTCATATCTCTTTGAATATCAAAAAGTCGTAAATTTAATAAAAGATAAAAACAGTGTTTTCACTCTTTTTTATGCCTGCCCCGTTAGTTAATTTTGTTCAGATTAAAAATTAAAAAACCATAAAAAATGAAAACTTCCTTGTTAACTAAAACTTTAAGTCTGCTTAGCGCGGTATTCGTTATTCTTTTTTGTTTACTAAGCTGTACCCGCTGCTCCGAGCCCCCTAAGGAACCTGTGAACGACAGTTATAAAAAGAAACTGATCAGCTATCGCGAAGCCAGAGTCCTTTATGATGAATATTCCAGAACTAATGATATGGTTCTCACCAAATACAGAAACGGTGAACCAGATTCACGATGGTATTGGTTCTCCCTGGAGGAGATGGAAGGATATATCAGATATGTAAAAGAAAACGCAAAAAAACAAAAATTGAAAAATGTAGGAATCAGAATCTATATGGGAAAATATCCTGTAAATCAGCCTAAAAACAGAATGGCGAAACCGGAGTATGCAGGATATCAAACGATATTTTTAGTTCCTACTTCAAAAAAGGATAAAAGAAATAATACAAAAGTAATGTCCAGAACGACAGCAACAGATGAAAATACCACCGTAGAATCTATAGAGCCAATGAACATGACCAACCTGGCTCCTCCTCCTAAAGCTTCAGCAGTGGGAATACAATAAAAAAACAAGATTATGAACTGGAATATTGAAACAGGGAAACTGATATCTATGATCATATCCATCATTGTGATGATTTTAATGATCATAAAGTATAGAAAAACCGGAAAAGAAAATCTATTTTTCATTATTGGATATCTCTTGTTTTCCCTGATTGATATTTTCTGCTATTTCTACTACAGGATGACGAGCCTGCCTACGGATATATTCTATGTAATTGGTTTTTTGATGATCGTTTTCTTTTTGTACCTGCTTTATTATTATCAATTATTGTATGTCCCGCTACTCAAAAAAATACAGACTGTTATTCTTGTTCTTTTTGTTCTGAATATTGCTGTAATGTTTTTAATCGAAGAAGATCTGCTCCATCATTTTTCTTTTAATATGCTCTATGCAGATATTCTTTTACTGTTATTTTCAATTATTCTGTTTTTGTATCAGACTTTTAATTCAGATAAAATATTGGGAATTAAAAATTATTTACCGTTTTGGATCTCGGTTGCCTTACTGATATTTTTTATCGGAAGTATCCCGATTTTCTTTTTTAGAAATACGGTTTCGGAAACTATTTATTTTTTCATATTATTTATGTTGAATCTGATCAGCAACGGCATCCTCATATTAGGTTTAATTTGGAATAAACAGGACAAAACCCGATAAATACCGCTCATCTATGGAAGAGAATAATTTGGTCATTATCTTTACTATTACTTTATTTATTATTGTCTTGACAATGATCTTCATTTATGCGGTTTTCATCAAAAAAAAAACTAGTCTTCTGATTGAGCAAAAAGAGAAAGATTTACGGTTTGAAAAGGAACTTGCCACCTCACAGGTAGAGATGAAGGAACAAACGCTCAATTATATCGGGCAGGAATTACATGATGATCTAGGACAAAAGCTCTCCGTGGTCCGATTGCGCCAAAATCAACTCATCAACAAGCTTACCAATGGAGAAAAGGAAGAACTGAACGAACTGAACGAACTATTGGGTGAATGTATACAGGATATCAGAAACCTTTCTAAAACACTTATCACTGAACAGATTATTCATTTCGGACTGACAGAATCCATAGAAAGGGAAGTTCACAGGATAAAAAAACTGAAATTATTAAAAATAGAATTCATCACTCAAAAACAGGATATTGATATTTCTCCAAAACATGGACTAATCCTTTTCAGAATAATCCAGGAAAGCATCAACAACATCCTTAAACATTCCAGAGCCAAAAATGTTTCCATCCGAATGGAAGATGATAATGAAAAGCTGCATATCAGCATTTCTGACAACGGAAAAGGATTTAACACCAACAGCATGCAGGACGGTTCAGGACTGAAAAATATGGAACTGAGAGCAAAGCTGATTCATGCAGAACTGTCTATACAATCTGAACTGAGTAAAGGAACACAAACTTTGATCACCTATTACAAAAATTTATCATGAAAACAATTCCCATAGCTATTGTTGATGATCATACCTTAATTTCCAAAGCACTGGAGAATATGATCACGGAAAACCCTCAATATAAAGTGATTATGAACTATCCTAACGGAGAGGAATTTATTACAGCAATAGAAAAGGCTTCAGAATTACCGGCTGTAGTTCTTATGGATGTGAATATGCCTTATAAAAATGGTATAGAAACTACAGAATGGCTTAGCGAACATTATCCCGACATCAAAGTTATTGCCCTGACGATGGATGATGATGAAAAGATCCTCATCAAAATGCTTAAGGCAGGAGCCAAAGGATATCTTCTGAAAGACATGCAGCCCTCAATACTGTTTCAGGCCATAGATACAGTATTTGAGAAAGGAAGTTTTTATACCGACTTTGTAGCTCAGAAATTATTGAAAGTAAAAACAGAAGAAATGAAAACCGCTTCTCTACTTTCGGAATTGAAAGACAGAGAAAAAGAATTTATTAAGTGGGCCTGCAGTGAACTTACCTATAAAGAAATAGCTGATAAAATGTTTCTCAGCCCCAAAACAATTGACGGCTACAGAGATTCCGTTTTTTTGAAGCTAGACATCAAAAACAGAGCTGGTCTCGTGCTTTTTGCTTTAAAGCATGATCTGTGCTGATTTTCAATCTTTACAATTTATAAAAGAATCCGGCAGCTTGTTAAGCTGCCGGATTCTTTTATTAAAAATAAATCTTACACCTTTAAAAAAGGGCTTTTCCCTATTCAAAATACAGCTTTATCCTCTGTTTTCATCCTTCGGAATAACGGAATTTTGTCTTACAAAAATACAGAAGGCCCAACCCGAAAAGCCATAACAGAGTAGGGACTACATAAAAACTAATACAATGAAAAAAGCACTCATCGTAGGAATCAATGACTATGCACCCATCGGATCTGGCGGACCAGACCTCAACGGATGTGTAAATGACGCGAGGGATATGGCCAATACCTTGGTTATTTGTGGCTTTAGCCCGGCAAAGATTAAAATTTTAACCAATCAAAATGCTACTAGAGCCAATATATTGAACTATCTGAAATCCATGATCAATACAAGCGTAAAAGGAGATTCTCTTGTCTTTTATTACTCGGGACACGGAACCAGAGTGGCCAATATCGGATCTGATCTTGAGATAGATGGTTTGGATGAAGCTATCTGCCCACATGATTACGCCAATGCCGGTGTAATTCGTGATGATGATTTTAAAACAATTCTTGATAAGCTAAAAGCCGGAGTTAATATGGAAGTTATTTTTGACTGTTGTTACTCCGGAACCGGAACCCGAAAAATGGACCTCGGCCTGGAAACAGATCTCCTCAGTGAAGCGGCCCGCTTTATTCCTCCCATGCTCGAAGATGAGTTTTACCTGACGTACGCCAGCGAAATTACAACTTCAAAAAATGCTAAAAAGACAACTGTACTTACCAAAGCCCTTGTTCCTGTTCCCGGATTGAATCATACTTTATGGGCTGCTGCCAAAGATAATCAGGTATCGATGGAAGGAAACATCAGCGGACAAATAAGAGGCTATTTCACGTATCATTTTTGTAAAATATTACGGGCTACCAATGGTAATATCATCAGAAAAACACTCGACAAGCAGATCGCGATTGCATTGGCTGCTATGGGAGCTGCTCAAATTAACCAAACAGAAAGTATTTCCACAGAATTTTCTCAAAAAATATTTACCTGATCTAAACCATACGGCGGAATCCGAAAAGCCATTAAAAGAGTAGGAATCAATATTAAAAATTAATCATCATGTCTACAATTGAAAACATTAACCCAATGACAGCTGAAGAGATTTCAAGACTCAGAACTGTTAAAGCAAAATCAGCTGAAAAGCCAGCTGTTATTGAAAAGTTATTTAACCAGGCTCCTGCAATGGAAACCATGAATGGAAGAACTTTTCCTAAAGGAATGAAAACCATAGGAATGCCTATGGATGAGAAAACAGCAGAAAACCGATCTCTTGAAACGGATCATTTTTATCCTACCCATGCAGATTTTGAATACAATCCAAAGCTGGAACCCAAAAAAGACCGCAAGCCGAAATTTATTGACAGAGATTCTTTTCTGACTCCGGAAAATGCAAGAACTATATTCGGAGCTGATCAAAGAAAGGTATATAACTCTACAGCTTATCCATGGAGATGTGTGGGCAGAGTGGAAAGCTCTTTAGGCTCAGGAAGCGGTGTAATGATCGGGCCAAGACATCTCCTCACCTGCTCCCATATTGTAGATTGGCAGCCTAATAACACAACCGGATGGCTGAAGTTCACGCCAATGTATTATAACGGAAGCGCACCTTATGGAACAGCCTGGGGTACATTAACCTATTACAAATATAAAGTTGCAGGTCCTACTATTGACTCTACAGAAATACAATATGACTACGTCGTTATTGTATTAGACAGACCTATAGGAAACAGTACGGGATGGCTGGGATCAAAATCATATTCCGATTCTTGGGATGGAGGAGCATACTGGACACACGCAGGATATCCGGGAGATCTTACCGGAACTCAAAGACCTACTTATCAAACCGGAATTGCTCTGGACGGAGATTTTTGGAGTGCCGATGATAATGAAAGCATGAGCCATAAAGCTGATATTTGGCCTGGACAAAGCGGAGGTCCTTTCTGGGGCTACTGGGATGGTTCTCCTTATGCCGTTGCCACGCAAAGTGCTCATAATCCAAGTGAGAATTTTGCAAGCGGCGGCTCGGATTTAGTAAATCTGGTCATCCGAGCAAGAAATGAACATCCTTAGTTTATTTTATAAGCCCTCCTAAAATAGGTTGATGAAATATTAAACAATATTAAATCCGGAGAACGTTTTTTGTTTCTTCGGATTTTTTTATAGAGTTTATCCAGAGTTTCCATATTAATACTCAAAATGTAGTTTTTGGTATTTCCAAAACAGGAAAGTTCATTAATTCCCTCTCCCTCGGTATTTTGATAATAATCATAACCATCTGCTATATAAGGTTTAATCTTATTTTGATTACGTATTCTCTGAGCAATATTGTAACTCTTTATTAAATTTAAGTTAAACATTTAAAGATATTTTTCAATTATATTTGTTAAATTCAATCAAAATGATTCTATTTTAATAAAATATCAACACATAATCAAGCATGGCTAAAAACTTTCTTTTTTTTATTTTCCTATATTCCAACATTATATGTGCGCAAAAACAAGATGACCCTTTTGAAAAACTCTATATTTTTACCGCTACCGAAACGGCGGCAAAAAATATGACTCAGGCTTTAAAAGTAGCCGATTCCATGATTTCTGCTTCTACAACTCTACAACATAAAGGAAGAAGTATGATGTTAAAGGCCAGCCTTTATATGCAGCAGAGTAAATACAACGAAAGTTTAAAATTTGCTGAACAATCAAAGGATATTTTCAACACTACTAATAATTATGAATTACAGGCTAAAATACGAGGTTTTCTTGCAACAGAATACCGAATTATTGGGCTAAATCAAAAATCTAAAAAATGTGCAGATGAAGGATTAAACATCGCTAATAAAATAAGTAATCCTCAAAAGCAAGCTCAGGTAAAAGCTCTTTTTTCTCAGGAACTGGCTTATTATGCAATTGATATTGAAAAAAACTATAACAACGCAGCTGAGCTTCTCAATAATTCTCTTCGGTATATATCCAAAGTCCCTCAGGATAAAATCACATTAGGAAGAACATATCAGATGTTGGGTGAAGTAAATTGTTTTTATTTAAATAATTACGATCTCGCAGAAAAAGACTACCGGAAAGCATTAGAAAATTTACCCGAGCAATATTATGTTACAGGTCTTACTTATGAAGGATTGGGTAAAATTAGAACTTATCAGCAACGTTATGATGAAGCTGAAAAATTTTACTTAAAGGCATTGGAATTTGCCGAATCTAGTGATCATCCTGAAATGAAAAAAAGAATCTATAATGGCATATCAGAATATTATGAAAAAACCAATCAATATAAGAAAGCAGCTATTTATAGAAAAAAATTTGCCGAAAGTACCTGGAATGAAACAGTAAAATATATCAAGTCTGTTGATAAAGATTATAGTAAGGTTGAGAATGAAAAAGAAGAATATGTCGGTTGGAATAATATTAAAACAATGATTATTAGCATCGCTTCTGTATTGATTTTGGTTCTTATTATCATTTTTATAATGAACAGAAAAAAACATAAAAAAGAATATCGCAAGTTTAAAAGTATTATCGATCATTACAAAGAGAAGGAAGAATATGTTTTGGAAGCTAAAGCTGATACTCCGGCAAAATCTATTGAAGATATTGAAAGGAATACGGTACAGGGAAGTGAGGAAATTACACAAAGTAGTGTTACAATAAGTAAGGAGTCGGAAACAAAAATTTTAGAACAGCTTGATCTTTTTGAAAAAAATGAAATATTTAATAATAAAAATGTATCTCTTACATCCTTAGCTGCGGAGTTTAATACAAATATTAGATATGTTTCCTATGTGGTAAAGAAATATAAAAATACCGATTTTAAAAATTACATTAATAAATTGAGAGTTAACTATATTATTCACAAACTGAATACATTTGAAAAATACAGAAAATACAAAGTATCAGCATTAGCTGATGAATGCGGGTTTTCAACACATGCTCAATTTACTACTACCTTTAAATCGATTACCGGGATTTCGCCTTCAAATTTTATTTCATTTATTGAACAAGAAAAATCCAAAGAAGATTAAAATTAATAGAAGATAAATTTTAGGTCTGTATTATTTTGATACAGACTTTTTTTTCAAAGCTATCTAAACTTAACCACAAAGTCACAAAAGTTTTTTATTTTTCAAACACTTGAGGCCACTTTAGAAAGCTTAGAGAAATACCACACATTTAAGTTCACATAAGATGAAAATCTTTGATGTTCAAAAAGACTTTAGTGTACTTTTCATACCAAAGCATATAACTTATAATCATTGTTAGCAAATTATTGCTTGAACAGGTTCATCAGTAATATTTTTCATCGAATAAAAACGAAATTACAATAATTTAATTTTCAAATATTTACATATTTTTTGTTTTTCATATTCCGAATATAAGAAGTGTAGTTTTTGTGAGAGATAACGCTTCACAATACATTTGTGGTGTAAAGTCAAGCAACAAAAATTTAAAACAAAAATGAAAACAAAAACTCCATTTTCAACACAATGATTAGTATAAATATAGTCCAATACTTTATACTAATTATACAAACTTTTTAATGATAACAAAACTATTTTGATGTCAATTCACTAATCCCCTTTCGAATTATATTTCGTATGGTGATAGTTTATAATTCCATATAGTTTATAGATGGCATAGAGCAGCAAAGGCAACTCCAAAGATGAGTATGTCTTGACAGAATTACAACATTGTTTTAAATGTCATCTACGGATCAATTATATTAATTGAACTGCCTTTTTTAGCTCGCAGAATGCGGGATATTATTTTCCGCATTCTTTATTAGAAGGTTTGCATCTTAATTTCACTATCAATCACTAAAAGTCATTAAAAACCAAACTATTAATAGCTTGGATTGACCTCTGTACTTAAAATCCAAATTGATTTTTTTAATTAAAAATTTTACTCATGATAATACATAAGACTATGAAAAAAAAGATTATTCTTTTTTATGCCCTATTTATATTCGGGGCTTCGTTCGCACAAGTGGGGGTTGGAAATACAAACCCAAAGGTAAACCTTGATGCAAGAGCGGTCACTGGAAACTCAGCTATCGCATTTGGCAATACCAACCAAACCGCCCCCGATGCAGGAGGTGGAGCAATGAAGTATGACACGGGATCACTGTATTACAGTAATGGAACAACATGGGTTCCTTTATTAGAAAAATTACCCAATGTATTTATTCCCAGGGTAGTAGCTTCTGCGAAAAAAAATGCAATTCAGACAGATGGTCCTACCAATACTAATGAAACCCATATCTGGAATTTTGAAGATATCACAATAAACGATGGAAACTGGGATTCAACAGCCAATGGATACACGGTTCCTGTTACCGGATTTTATCAGATGTCTTTGTTTGGAAACATTAGCGTAAATGCTGCCAACAACTCTACATCATGGACCATTTTTGTATACACAGGTGCAGTAGAGAGCAGATATATTGTAGCTACTTATACTAATATTCCGGCATTGGGTTCATATTCAACAGGAGGAACTCTCACTTTATACCTTACAGCCGGACAGGTTGTAAAACTTGGAACGGCTTATTGTAACGGATGTGGAAGTGCAAAGACCTATACTGTATCCCCAGGAGCTTTGTTTACAATTACCCAATTAAGTAATTAGTAAAATAAATAAGTTTTTAATTTAAAAATTTAAGACAATGAAAAACAGATTTATTTTACTATGTCTATTCTTAATTTCATGTAAGTTTTTTGCTCAAACAAGACAAGTAGGAATCAATACAGCATCTCCTCAAGTGCTCTTAGATGCGAGAGCTAATAACGGGAATTCTGCCATTGCCTTTGGAAATACAAATCAAAATGCTTCAAATGCCGGAGCTGGAGCAATGAAATATAGCAATGGAATCTATTATAGCAATGGTGTCGTATGGCAACAATTGATTGGAGGTTCTGCCAGCGATGCACTTCCTAAAGTTGTAGCTGCAGGAAGAAAGAATGTTGATGAAGTTTTCTCTACAGATAATCCGGAAGCCCACCCATGGATTTTTCAAGATATTACACTAAACGACGGCAATTGGGATCCAACTATCGGGTATACAGTTCCTACCTCTGGTTATTATCAATTATCTATGGGAGGCCCTTTGAAACCAAGCCAATCTGTGAATACCACAAATTGGACCATCTTTATCTATACAGGTACAACTGAAGAAAGAGCAAACGTTTTCTATGGACAGAATATTTCTACAGGAGGTGCCGCTTTTAGAGGTGGTACTACAACACTTTATCTTACGGCAGGTCAGGTTATAAAATTTGGTTCCACACATTGTGCGATCGGATGCAGTGGAAATTCAGTCACTTTTACTATAGGTTCCGGCGCTTTATTTACCATTGTACAATTGGGATCATAATATTTTAAATAATTGTAATGAAATTTCCCCTCATTTTTCATTATTCTAGAAATACAAATGTTTATATAAAATTATTGGGGATCCAGGCACTCCCTCAGGTTTAATTTTCCTTAATGTAGGTAGGTTTTTGTAAAACCCGTTCTTTTGAACGGGTTTTTTGGTATGTTTTAATAAAATACAGATATTATTGCATTCGGTATTTTATCACTTTAAATTGTAAATTATCATTCTCTTTTGTAATTGAGACCAATCCCCCCAAATCCCTATTCCAAAAACCGTATGATGAAGTGAACTGCAATATCGAAAACAAATCTTTTTTTCTTGTTCTTCCAAATAATCAAAATATCTCGTAATTCTCAATATTTTAATACATTTGTTCAAAACATATTCTAAAATGAATTTCGAGCAGGTCAATCTACATCTTGAGGCTTATAAAGAGCACAACCAGATTCTGGATGCAGCAAAATATCTGATCCACTCCTTTAATCTGGAACATGAAAACTTTGCAGGATTTGGCTTCAGACAAGAGCTTTCTCCTACCTCAATGCTTCTTACGGCAGAAGGAGAGCTGGGAGGACCACAAACGGTGATGATTCCAAGAAATTTATTTGATTTTGACCTCCACCTTGTCCTGAACATGATTGCTCACGAGATGCTGCATGTAAGGCAGAAAGCTCCCGGACAGGTTATTGAAGACAAGAATGAAAGAGAATTTCAGGCCTATTACGAAATGCTTTTTCATAAGGTATTCCCACAGGTGCCGGAGGTTTCGGACTTTCATAAGAAGTTCTTCGGAGGAAAAGCCTTGGAATATTACAAAAGAATGGGCGAAGGCTCAGTATTACAACAAAAATATGCAGAACAGAAATCAGAAATAGAACACTTAATTAACCCGTTACCATGACAGTAAAACCAGATATCGCTTGGGCAGATTTTGAAAAAATAGACATCCGATGTGGAACCATTATCTCCGTAAATGATTTTGAAAAAGCAAGAAATCCTTCTTATCAGCTGGAAATAGACTTCGGAGACCTTGGAATCAGAAAATCTGCTGCCCAGATCACCTCGCTTTATGAGAAAGAAGCCCTGGTAGGAAAACAGATCTTAGCTGTAGTCAATTTCCCTAAAAAACAAATTGCTAATTTTTTCAGTGAATGCCTGGTTTTAGGATTATATGGTGAAGATAAAAAAGATGTCACCCTTTTAACCCCTTCATTGCCAACAAAAAACGGGATGCAGGTAGGATAGCAAACAAAAAACACACATGATACAGAACATACCATTAGAAAGAATCTTATTCCTTGATATTGAGACCGTTCCGCAGGCAGGCTCATGGGACGAACTATCTGAAACTGAACAATATCTCTGGGACAAAAAGACAAAATTCCAGAGAAAAGAAGAGGTTACAGCAGAAGAATTTTATGAAAGGGCTGGTATTATGGCCGAATTTGGAAAGATCATCTGCATCAGTATCGGAATGCTTGAAAAGAATGAAACTTTAAAGATCAAAAGTTTTTCCGGCCATGATGAAAAAAAAATGCTGCAGGAATTTGGTGAGATTTTCAACAGTCCAAGGCTTAATAATGTTATTCTTTGTGCTCACAACGGAAAGGAATTTGACTTTCCATGGATTGCCAGACGATACCTCATCAATGGAATACAGCCACCCGCTCCGTTCCAGATGTTTGGGAAAAAACCTTGGGAAATCCCGCATATAGACACTATGGAACTGTGGAAATTCGGGGATTATAAGAGTTTTGTATCTCTGGAATTATTAGCTCATGTCTTTGGTATTCCTACTCCGAAAGATGATATTGACGGCTCAATGGTTTCATCAATTTACTACATAGAAAAAGACTTGCAGAGAATTGTTGACTATTGTGAAAAAGATGTCTTAACTTTGGCAAATATTTTCCGGCGCATGCGTCAGGAAGATTTGTTGAAAAGGAATATCAATCTAGATTAAAAAATGAAATTTACAGACGATCAAATTGCTGACATTGGTGAGGAAATCATTGGTGTATTAAAAACCGTATATGACCCTGAAATTCCGGTAGATATCTACGAATTAGGGCTGATTTACGATGTCCAGATCTCCGATGATGCTGACGTAAAAATTATAATGACACTTACGACTCCCAACTGTCCTGTTGCAGAAACACTTCCTCAGGAGGTAAAAGATAAAGTGGCTGAAGTAGAACATGTAAACAGTGTTGATTTAGAACTTACTTTCGAACCAAGCTGGAATAAGGATATGATGAGTGAAGAGGCGAAATTCGAACTGGGAATGCTTTAATAAAGCCGGAAGCTGGACGAGGGAAGCTGGAAGTTATTATCTATTGATATTTTCAGCAGCTTTCAAAAAACTTCTCTCTTCCAGCATCCTTCTTCCTTTCTAAATATGATCTTTTGCAATTTCTTTTCCTTCTCTCCTGCTCCATTCGCTCCATGATCCTACATACAGATCAGGAATTGGGAAGCCGGCATAATCCAATGCCAAAATAGTATGGCAGGCAGTAACCCCCGAACCGCAGTGAATGATCAGGTGATCAGCTTTATTCTTCAATAAGTTATTGTACTTTTCTTTTAAAATTTCCGTTTTCAGAAAATTTCCGTTTTCATCAAGGTTTTCAGAAAAAGGAATATTGATGGCTCCCGGAATATGCCCCGCAACCAGATCAATAGGTTCAGATTCTCCTCTGTAACGGTAAGCATCTCTTACATCAATCACGGTAGAAGAACCGCTTTTCAACTCATTTTCAACACGTTCCAGACTTGAAACCGGAAGAGACCAATGCTCTTTTTTAATTATAGAGGCCTTTTCATATATTTCCTCTCCTGCAGAGAATTCCATTCCATTATTTTCTGCAGCCTGCATTCCTCCATCCAGGACCTGAACATTTTCAAATCCGAAAGATCTTAACATCCACCATGCTCTTGCTGCCGCATTGGATGCATTTTTATCATCATACACAACGACATGAGAATTTTCAGATATCCCAAGGTTTGAAAGCGTTTCTGCAAATTTTTCTACGGAAGGAAGCGGATGCCTTCCTCCAAAAGCGGCATCTTCTCCTATTTCGGCAAGGTCTTTATCCAGATCAATGAATCTGGCTCCTTTAATATGCTTATCTAGGTAGTTCTGTTTTACTTCTTTTCCTGTTCTGGCATCTAGGATAACAAGATTTTCTGTGGAAAGATTTTTTAATTCGGATGAAGAAATTATTGGAGACATGATGTTGGTTTTTGGATTAATTTTTATTTAAGTTTTGGCTAAAGCCCGTCCTGTTTCAATAGAATAAAGCGGGTTTTAGCCCGCTCCTATCAATATTTTCTCAATATTCTGCCGATGGGGGCAGATCTCTTTTTTATCTTTAAAATTTATGATTCATTCTTTTTAAAAATGAAAAATATCCTTCGCTTTATTATAAGAACTCTCAAAGTTCAGGAGATTGAGTTTATGTTCCACTTTTTCAACGCTCATAAAATTGATCACCTGTTCGGTTGGCATGTTTCCTACAAGATCATCTTTAGCCATAGGACACCCTCCAATTCCTTTGATAGCGCTGTCGAATCTTCTACAGCCTTGGTCATAAGCCGCTTTTAATTTGGAATAAGAATCCTCATAGCGGTTATGAAAATGTCCTCCGAAGTTAATCTCCGGATATTTTGAAGGAATTTTTTCAAATAAAAGAGCTATCGTTTCAGGAGTGGCGACCCCTGTTGTATCTGATAATAAAATATCTTTCACTCCGATTTCTGAAAACCTTTGTGCCCACTGATCAACATCTTCCCATTTCCACATTTCACCGTACGGGTTTCCAAAAGCCATGGAAAAATAAATATTCAGCTGCTTCCCTTCACTTTTTACCAGTTCCAGCATTTTAATAATTTCATTAAAAGCTTCGTCCCGACTTTTATTCGTATTTCTATGTTGAAACGTTTCAGAAATAGAGAACGGAAACCCAAGAATATCTACCGACTGGTGTTTCAAAGCTTTTTCAGCTCCTCTGTAATTTCCTATAATCGCGGAAACTTTTGTCTTGGAACGTGATTTGTCAATGTTTTCGGCCACCACATCAGAATCGGCCATTTGTGGAATCGCTTTCGGAGAAACAAAACTAAGACAATCCAACACATCAAAGCCAACATCCATCAGGGAGTTGATATAATCTATTTTTTTGTCGGTAGGGATAAATTCTCCCCAGCCCTGCATTGCATCTCTAGGACATTCGGTAAGAAACATGGGTACTTTCATTTTCTCAAATATAATAAAACTAAACAAGTTTGTACATGAGTCTTACAAATCTAACACCATTTTGATTTTCAAAGATTTATATCCGATTTATAATTTCGATCATTGATATTAAGTCGCAAATAACGTATTCTGAGCATCAAATTTGCTAACTTTGTTAAAATTTATGATTAATCTGATGAGTACAATAGAGTTCAACCCATTGTGGAAAGAGAAATTACTAAACCGTTTTCTCAGCTATGTAAAAATCTATTCAACCAGTGATGCAGAAAGTGAAACAACACCTTCTACTGAGCGTCAGTGGGATATTGCAAACTATATTACTGAAGAACTGAAGACTATCGGTCTGGAAGATGTTTCCATTGACGGTAATGGTTATATTATGGGATATATCCCTTCTAATCTGGAAAATGATGACAGACCTACAATCGGGTTTATCTCCCATTATGATACTTCACCGGATTTTAGCGGAGAGAATGTAAAACCTCAGGTTTGGGAAAACTATGACGGAAATGATCTTCTGCTGAACCAGACTACAGGATTCACTTTATCTCCTTCAAGATTTGAAAGTTTAAAAAAATATGTTGGGCAGACATTAATTACAACTGACGGAAGTACTCTTCTTGGTGCAGATGACAAAGCGGGTTGTGCAGAAATTGTAACGGCTGCGGAATATCTTATTGCTCATCCCGAAATCAAACACGGAAGAATTGCCGTAGGATTTACTCCGGACGAAGAGATTGGAAGAGGAGCTCATAAATTCGATGTTGCTAAATTCGGAGCAGAATGGGCATATACTATGGATGGTGGAGAAGTTGGAGAATTGGAATATGAAAACTTCAATGCCGCAGGAGCTGTCGTAAGAATTCACGGATTAAGCGTACATCCCGGTTATGCTTACGGGAAAATGATCAATGCTGCTCTTTTGGCTGCTGAATTTGCTCAGATGCTACCTGCCAACGAAACGCCTGCCACAACAAAAGGGTTTGACGGTTTCTATCATTTAATGGATATTACAGCTGATATTTCTGAAGCTAAACTTCAATACATCATCCGTGATCACGATGCCGATAAATTCGAAACAAGAAAGAAATTCTTAGAGCAAAAAGTGGCTGAATTCAATCAAAAACACGGTGAAGGAACTGCTGAAGTAGAAATTAAAGAGCAGTACAGAAATATGAAACAGCAGTTTGAAGGTAAATTGCACATCATAGATCTTGCTGCAAAAGCAATGACGGAAGCAGGCATCGAACCAAAGATCAAGGCGATCAGAGGAGGAACAGACGGAGCTCAGCTTTCTTATATGGGACTTCCCTGCCCGAATATCTTTGCGGGAGGAATTAATTTCCACGGCCCATACGAATATGTAGCCCTTGAAAGCATGGAAAAGGCTACTGAAGTAATCATTAATATCGTAAAAGCTTAATTCATCATGAAAAAGGTCTTAGCATTAGCATTTATTTTCACTTTTCTTTTCGGCAGTGCCCAGGTTTCTGAATTTCAAAAAGCAGATTCCCGTTATGAAAGAAAGAAAAAGGCTCTATATGATAAATATCCCAAGCCTAATGATTTAAGAACCAAGAAAGAATGGCTTCTGACGGAAGACAAAATATCGGCATACAAAAATGCTTTAGATAAGGCTTCTGCTGAGGCGCAGAAAATGATCACGGCAGATCCTCCTAAAACAAAAGTGGCTAAAGAAGCAGAATATGATCAGGGCAAATCAGCTTTTCAAAAGCTTTTATATGGAGCTGTTGATCTTGATTTTCTGGACTTTTCGTCGGATTCCTACAAAGCAACCATGACTTTTGTTGTAGATTCAAAAGGAAATGCTCTTGATCCCCAGGTAAAAGGAAATAATGAGGATGTAAACGCTTTCATTGAGGCCGCGTTTTACAGGATTAAAGATAAAGGAAAATGGAAACCTGCAGAAGACAAAGGAAAACCGGTTTCTTCTACGGTCACTATACCTTTACAGCTTACCTTTAAAAAATAAAATTATATAGCCCACTGTTATTGCAGTGGGCTTTGTTTTTTCACTCATTAGCAGCAAGTTATAACTAAACCTATTCCCTTTTTCGTTATATTTACTTTTTAAACCTTTAACGCCTAATTAATCAATCATGAAAAAAATGAAAAAACTCTTGAGAAAAGATCTGGCTGCCATTACAGGTAGCGGATTTGGAGATTCGTGCCATATGAGCGGAGATTCCTATAATTGCCAGAACGACTGCCAGTGTGCCTGGGGAAAAGGCTGTGAAATGTATGAGGATGGAAGTCCTGGCCAGTGCATTGCTGTAGGAGGAGGTGGAAATCCTGGCGGCGGAGGTGGCGGATGTATACCTCCGAACGACTGTACTGAACAACCTTATTAACATGAAACCATAACCCATTGCCATTGCCGTGGGTTTTATTTTTCACTCATTCACAATAGGTTATGATACAACCTATTTATTTTTTGATTATATTTTTTTTTTAATCCATTAACTTTTAACACCTAATTAATCATGAAAAAAATGAAAAAACTTTTGAGAAAAGACTTATCTACAATTCTGGGCAGCGGGCTTGGAGGCTGTCATATGGGAGGAGATTCCTATAATTGTCAGGATGACTGCCAGTGTGCCTGGGGAAATGTATGCCAAATGTATGACGGAGGAGGTGAAGGACAGTGCGTCCGTGGAGGTGGCGGAAATCCTGGAGGTGGCGGATGTGTTCCTCCTTCCGGATGTGAAGAGCAACAACAATAATGAACAGAAACCCGGAAGCATTACTGCTTCCGGGTTTTTATTTTTTCACCCGGAAACAGAACCTTGTCAAAGCATCTTTGCCGTTCATCAAATAAAGTTTTATTCAGCTCATGATAATTGTTGTTTTGCATCAGATTTTTAACAACACTAATTTATGAAGCAGCAATTTTTAGCCCTGGGCTCACTATTATTATGCATCTCCTGTACCATAGAAACTAAAGCACAACAGACCCCGGCTTTTCACATTGGAGTAAAGGGAGGTACAAATTTTACAAAAACTTCAACGGAGTCTCCTTCCCTGGAAGGAAAATACGGCTTCGGCTATCAGGCAGGAGTAATGACAAGAATAGATCTGGGGAGTCTTTATGTACAGGGAGAAGCATTATTCAACAAAAGAAAAGCATCTTACGAATCTCAAGACGGAAGCTCTTCAAAGCTTACCTGGAACGCTATTGATATTCCTGTTGTAGTAGGATATAAATTCATTAAAACCGACAATTTTAACATCAGGGCATTTGCGGGAGGCGTGTACAGCTATGCATTCAACAATAACCTCTCTACTTCCCGGGCTTTACAGGAAGGCTTTAAGCAGTTTGACAGGTCCAATATCGGAGTAACAGGAGGTATAGGTGCAGATTATAAGAATTTCACTCTGGACTTCAGATATGAAACCGGGTTATCAAGCATCAGTAAGGAGTTTAAGTCTAAACCCCACAGCTTTTCCCTTGGGATAGGATATTTCCTGTTCTAAAAAACTTAAATTATCTTTACTTTTAGAAACTGTCTCTGTGCAGTTTCTATTTTTGTTTTTATTTACTTTATATTCATGACAAGATTTTTTGTTTTAAGAAAGCACATTTTTGTTATTCTTTTCTGGCTCGTTTTCACTGTTGCGATGTGGATCAATTTCCAGTCCACATCTGGTAGCTACACAGCCATATTTCAAACATTTGCCGTTACAATAACGTCATTATTATTTACTCATTTTCTTACAACAAAATTACTCCCTAAGGCTTTACGTTCAAAAAAGATGAGCTTGTTCTTAATTCAGGCAACTCTCATCATTTTTACATTGAGCTTTATCTATGCTCTCATCTTTACTTATATTACAGGAAATGCGGATACAGCCCTGCCTGCCGATTTTTCTGACCAGGTTCCTCTTTTATGGAAAGGGTTTTATCTTGCACTTCCGGCCTCTTTTCTCATTAATGGAGCGGCTTGTGGTGTCAAATTTTATCAGGAACACGGAAAGATAGAGCGAGATCACATCCTTCTTCAGCAGACCCATCTGGAAAACCAGCTCAAACTGCTACAAGATCAGATCAACCCACATGTAGTATTCAATATTCTGAACCATATTCATATTCTGATGAGAACAGACACTCAGCTCGCTGATTATCTCTTGCTTAAATTCTCGGATATTTTGCGCTACCAGCTGTATCATTGCAATCAGAATCTGGTTCCTTTAGACAAGGACATAGAACATATTCAAAACCTCGTAGAAGTGGAAAAACTGAGATGGGGCAATGAACTTGATGTAAAAACAACCTGGGATATTCATCATAAAAAAGCTTGTATTGCCCCTCTCCTGTTGGTTAACTTTATTGAAAATGCCTTTAAATATGTTTGCCGGCTTCCAGGTCATAAAGGGTATATCATCATTTCATGCAAAGAAAGAGATCATCTGCTCACCTTCTATATTGAAAACTCTTATTCAGATATTATAAGCTATAAAAAGAAAGATAATGTGGGCGGAATCGGCCTTCAGAATGTAAAAAAACGCTTAAACCTGCAATACCCTGATTCTCATGATTTAAAGATTGAATCCGGTGACCAAATCTTCAGAATAACTTTAACTTTAAAACTATCCGATCCTGATGAATAATATTATCCCGAAAATGAAATGTCTGATTATAGATGATGAACCGCTGGCAAGGTTCCATCTTAAAGAACTGGCCGGCCAGATCGATTTTTTAGTGGTTGAGGGAACCTGTGCCACTGCATTGGAAGCGGATACCATAGTAAAGGAAAAGGAAATTGATCTTCTTTTTCTTGATATCAATATGCCTTACCTCACCGGACTGGAGTTTTTAGAACAGCTTGAAAATCCTCCTTTATGTATCCTTACCACAGCCTATTCCGAGTATGCACTGGAAGGGTTCCGGCTTCAGGTGGTAGATTATCTTTTAAAGCCTATTGCTTTTAATCGTTTTTATCAGGCTGTCAATAAGGCACAGCAACAGTTTATTATCAGTGAAAAGCTAAAAAAGAACACCTCTCTGGATGACCCTTTTCTGTATGTAAGGCAGTCTGATACCTTTATAAAAGTGTCTTGGGTGGATATTCTTTATATTGAAAGCATGCAAAATTATACCAAGCTTCACTTTAAGGATAAATTCCTGGTTATCCATCAGACGATGAAAGCGATTGAAGAATCTCTCCCATCTGACCATTTTTTCAGGATTCATAAATCCTACCTCATCAATATTACTCATATCGATATGATCTCCGGAGGCCGTCTTTTTATCAATAAAACGGAACTTCCTATTTCCCGCAGCCGTAAAGACGAATTGCTCAATCAGGTGGTGTATAAAAAGTTGATCAGTAAATAGAAAAACAAACCGGAAGTTACATGATAACTCCCGGTTCTTTATTTATGGAAGATTCCATCTTAGTGACAAAGCGGCATAGAATGTACTGGCAAATCTTGGATCAGCCATCTTTTTCTCTCTGAAAATATTCTTGATCTTTCTGTCATTCTCGCTGAAGCCTCTTAATAAAGCAGTACCTCCTGTAATCCGTAATGTAAGCTTATCATTGATCTTAAGCTCCGGTCTGAGCCCTGCTGTGATCTGTTGATATCCCATCAATATGGATTTTCCGTCCTTATTTCTTTCAATTGTCATCCCGTTAAGATCTACTACGGCTTTTAACGCAAATTTATCTGAGAACAGATATCCCGCTTCTGCACCTTCAGGAAAATTGATCCTGAATTTAACTTTTCCGTTGGTCTTCCAGTCGATATAAATCCATGGCAGAAGCATCGGCACTCCGAATGCTGTAGTAAGTATCGGGCCTCCTCCCAAAGCAAAATTAGGGCTGAAATGTCTGATAAAAAGAACACCTCCCTGTCCCAGAATATCATCAGAGCTTATTTTTTCCAGATCGGTATACACTCCCACTGAAGCCATCATCATCATGCTCCATCTCTTTCCCAAAGGTCTTATATGCTGTAATCCGACCTGAGCATTCAGCATTTGATCCGGAAATAGTGATGTTTCGTAATTTTTGTTAGACATCTTCGCATAAGATCCGCTCAACAGCATAGACCATGCTTTTACTCTTCCGCCACTGTCTTTTTTTACAGATAATGGAATACTCAGGTTGAGGCTAATTCTTTTAAAATCACTTTTTGAATTGGTCTTTGTACTATCTTCCGGGCGGATGTAGCTGGAAGCCGGGACATATTCAGTTTTAAGTTCTGCAGAGATTCCGGATTGTGCCTTCATCCAATATCCTAAAGGCAGCAGACAGCAAAATGCCGTCAAAAGGTTTCTTTTCATATTTTAAATTTTATGCAAAGAGAACCCTTTGGGTATTTTTTACAAAAATTACTTGATTAAGTGCCTACATGGTATGACAACAGGATGAAATAACAGGATAATAAAATATTATGATTAGAGATATTGTTTATGAGACCGCTGCTTTTTTAAACGTAGACTTCTGCCCTTTAAAAATCTGATATCCAAACCATACTGCAATCAGCGCCATTCCCGCACGTGTTACCACCATTGGAAAGATCGAATTTGCTTCCAATAAACCAATCAGTCCGGACATTAAAAATGTAACCATCAGCTGCATAAATCCAAGCAATGCAGCAGCAGTGCCTCTTCCTTCTTTAAAAGGAGATAAAGCGTGAGCTGATGTAATGGGAAATAAAATTCCGATGGCCAGTAATGACAGATATAACATTGTAATTTCTAATGCTACGGAAAGGTTCTCAGCTGCAATCACAATATGAAGGCTACACACAATCAATAAAACAATTGTGGCGATAAATAGAAGATTTGAATGGCTTATTCTTTTGATCAATCTGGGAGTAATATAAGCCGCTGTTATAAGAGCCAATGAATTAAAAGCAAAAATAAAACTGAAAACAGTACTCGAAAATCCATGAAGCTCCATAAATAGAAAAGGGGCATTTGAAATATAGATAATGAGTGAAGCAAAAGCGATACTTCCTACCATTGTGCTGTTGATGAAATCTCTATTGGAAATGATCATTTTCAATTGTTCTTTTAATCCTTTTTCATCCGTAAGCTCATTATCAGGAAGGCTGATCCTGGTATTGGTTTCCGGAACATATTTATACACCATGAAGAAGGTTATTAGCCCCATAATGCATAGGAACGCGAAAGAACTGTTCCAGCCCCAGTATCTGAGAAATACACTCCCCAGCAATGGGGCAACTATTGGGGCAATCCCGCTGATCTGAGATTGCTGTGAGAAAATGGTTACAGACTTTTGCTTGTCATAAAGATCAATAATAATTGCTCTTCCGATAACAATCCCGGCACTTCCCCCGAAAGCCTGTAAAAACCGCATCGCCCATAGAACATAAATATCTGATGTAAAATAAATGGCTGTAGCTCCGATAATGAAGAGCAGCAATCCGCAATAGAGCATAGGTTTACGTCCTTTTTTGTCAGATAAAGGTCCCCATAACAACTGCCCGAATGCAAACCCGGCAAAAAACACAGAAATGGATATCTGGATATGCCCGATATCGGTTTTAAAAATTTCTGCCATACTTGGGAAAGCAGGAAGATAGAGGTCTATACTTAACGACTCCAATGTGTTGAGTAGTGCGAGAATAAACACTACAATACTTAAATTCTTCTTCATAAATAAACGATAAGCCTTTTCCGGCGGTTTTTCAACTGCAAAATTGGAATAAAAAGCATCGTTTTTCAAGACAAGAACTGAAGGAAGTATAGGACAAATTGAAGATTTATAACAAAAAATATAAATTTAAACTCGTTATTGCAGTAAATATTGGGGATTACCTTTTTTCATTATTCTTAAAACAGTCAGGATTTTGGTGAGTATGTTTCTTAAAAAATCTTGAAAAATATGAAGCATCGTTAAAACCAAGTTTAAAAGCAATTTCCTTCACCGTAAGAGCGCCAAAGCTAAGTTCTCTTTTGGCTTCCAGAATGAGACGCTGGGAAATCATCTTTTTTACAGTAGTTCCTCTCAAAAGGCGCACGATATCATTAAGATGATGAGTGCTTATCTTTAACTGATCAGCATAGAAGCTCGTTTCTTTATGCTGAATGTAATGCCGTTCTATAAGACCAACCAGTTCCTGAATACGCTGACGGTCATTCAATAAAGGTTCCTGAGGCTTAATTTGTTCCCCAATAATAATACAAAATGCTTTCAGATAAGCTTTTAAGAGCTCTTTCCTCGAGGCACCCTTATATTCCTGCTCAATCAACGATATAATTGTACTGCAGGTCTTTTCATTTTCCAGATTTAAAAAAAAGGGAAGCTCCCCTCCTGTAAGTACAGATTCTATATCACACGCTTCATTAAAAATTTCACTGCTGATGGCCATTGCATATCCTTCTTCTCCATCCAGCTTCATATTGAAAGCCTGTCCTGGTGCAATGATACATATCTGATTGTTTTCAAGTTTATAGCTTTCAAAATCCAATTCCAAACGACTGTTTTCATACACCTCCCTGAACCAGATAATTTCGAAAAAATTATGCCTGTGTACTTCATGAAAATTTTCAGGGCCGGCCGCACTCAACGTGCTCATCTGAAATTCTTCAGAAGTGAGATGGTGAACCGGGATTTCTTTTTCGGGTGTAATCATCACTATATTATAAAATAATGAGTAATAAATAAAAACCACAGCAAAAAAAGTGCTGCGGTTTTCTTACAATATTTAAAATTAAATATAATTTTTCAATTTATTGGTTCAGGAAGGCATCCCATCCCTGAGCGGTAAGGGCAACCAGCTGATTGGAGCCTCTTGCCACCATAAAGTTTCCTTCTTCCTGTTCTACAGCATGTCCTATGATGGTAAAATCAGGATGATTTTTAATTTTATCAAAATCATTAGGAGAAATAGTGAACAGCAATTCATAATCTTCTCCCCCGCTTAATGCTGTTACCACAGGATTTAAATTCATTTCATCCGCAGTAGAAATCGTAAGACTGTCTAAAGGAACTTTTTCCTCATATAATCTGAATCCTACTTTTGACTGATCTGAAAGGTGAAGGATTTCAGAAGCCAGGCCATCTGAAATATCAATCATGGAAGTAGGTTTAATATCCAGTTCTTCCAGGATCTTCTTCACGTCGGTTCTTGCTTCGGGCTTAAGCTGTCTTTCAAGAATATAATCGTACCCCTCCATTTCCGGCTGCATATTTGGGTTTGCAAGATAAACAGCATGTTCTCTTTCCAAGATCTGCAGTCCCATGTAAGCACCTCCTAAATCTCCTGTTACCACAAGAAGATCATTGGATTTTGCACCACTCCTTTTTACAATATTTTCCTCATTTTCAATTCCTACTGCAGTAATGCTCATTACCAGTCCTGAATTGGAACTTGTGGTATCTCCTCCAATCAGGTCTACTTTATATCTTGTGCAGGCAGCCTGAATTCCGGAATAGATCTCTTCCAAAGCTTCCACAGGGAATCGGCTTGAAACGGCAAGGGAAACCAATATTTGGGTGGGAGCAGCATTCATGGCTGCAATATCGCTGAGGTTAACAACAACAGCTTTATATCCTAAATGCTTCAACGGAACATAGCCCAGATTAAAGTGTACGCCTTCCGCCAGAACATCTGTAGTAAGGACCACTCTTTTATGATCAGGATTAATAACTGCCGCATCGTCTCCTACTCCAAGCTCCGAAGATTCGTTGGATAGAGGAAAATGTTCTGTCAAATGCTTAATAAGACCGAATTCTCCAAGTTTCGAAATAGGCGTTAATTCCTGTGATTTATCTTCAAACATGATTTTTTGTATTAATGTCCAATGTAAAAAGTAATAATGATTTTAAAAATTGCTCCAAAACTTAAAACTCTCAACCCTGAACTTTGAATTTTAAACTTCGAATTATTTAATCAATTCTGCCGGATCAATATTGTGCGGGTGGAAAGGAAGCTTTTTGAAGTCTTCTTTTGACAGCACCACCGTTTCCGGGCTTTTATATTTATTCATAGCTTCCACAACATCATCCGGTGGAGTGGTCATTTTTCTGAGCATCATATCGATCCATACTCCTGTAGCTTCTGCAGTAGCACAGTGCACACCGTCCGGAGTATAAAATTTATGTACAAAACGGTAGATCGAAGAATCTTCTGAACATCCGTCTATTTCCACACTTACGATGACAATCTGGTCTGCATAGATCTCTTTAAAGAAAGAATATCTTTCGTGCAGGATTACCGGGCCTATTCCCCATCTGCTCAGCTGCGTAACGCCCATTTTTTCTTTGGTCATAAAAGCCATTCTGGCCTGTGCACAGTATTGTACATATGATGAATTGGCTAAGTGTTTGTTGGCATCAAGATCGCTCCAACGTACTTCAAATTTATGGTAGAAAATCATATGAAAATCGTTTTTGATATAATTAAAATTATAATCTTCAAAAATACTCAAATAAGATGGTTTATAAAAATTGTACTTTTGAAAAAATAATCTCCTGCATAGGATTACATATACATGAAACAGATCATTATTATCGGAGGCGGTGCTGCAGGCTTTTTCTGTGCATCCAATCTTGACGAAAAGAAATATACAATTACCATTTTAGAACAGAACTCGGATGTCCTTCAGAAAGTGAAAATTTCCGGAGGCGGGCGGTGCAATGTAACCCATGCCTGTTTTGATCCAAGGGAGCTTGTTCAGTTTTATCCGCGTGGAAACAAGGAATTACTAAGTGTTTTCACCAAATTTCAGCCGGGTGACACCATGGAGTGGTTTGATCAGCTTAATGTTCCACTGAAAATTGAAAACGATAACAGAACTTTTCCGGAGAGCAATTCTTCACAAACCATTATCAATACTTTTCTGAATGAAACCCGTAAAAAGAATGTTGAAGTCAAAACAAAATGTTCTGTAAAAGAAATTGAAAAACAGGATGAAAAGTATTTGGTAAAAACAAGTCTTGGTGATTTCCAGGCAGATTATATCGTTTACACAACCGGAAGTTCTCCAAAATCGTTAAAAATGATTGAAAATCTGGGACATAAGATTGTAGATCTGGTTCCTTCACTTTTTACTTTCAATATTAAAGATGATCTGTTGAAAGACCTTCCGGGAACAAGTTTTGAAAATGCAGGGATTTCAATTCCCAAATTGAAAACGAAAGAAAGCGGCCCATTATTGATTACCCACTGGGGACTTTCCGGGCCCGCAGTATTAAAAATTTCCGCTTGGGAAGCCATAAGCCTTGCCAAGCTTAAATATAACTTTGAAATTGAGGTTAATTTTATTTCCATAGAAATAGATGAGGCTGAAGAAATCTTCCATAATTTCAAACTAAACAATCCTAAAAAAAGCATTGGACAATCCAAAATCTTTGATATTACCAATAGATTCTGGCAGAAAATTCTGGAGATTTCAAAAGTTGACCTCAACAAGCAGGTGGCTAATATTTCTGGAAAGGAAATGCAGAAAATCCTGGAAAATCTTTGCAGAAAGAAACTTCAGGTGACAGGAAAATCAACTTTCAAAGATGAATTTGTAACAGCAGGAGGTGTTGATTTAAAGGAAATTAACTTCAAAAACATGTCTTCAAAACTACTCTCTAATTTTTATATTGCCGGCGAGGTGTTAAATATAGATGCAGTGACAGGCGGTTTCAATTTCCAGGCCTGCTGGAGTGAAGGGTGGCTGATTGCTCAGGACCTCAACGGCCTGTAAAAAATAAACTTTGAATAACTAATAATGCTCTCTGCTAAAAGAAATAGTTCTCCTTTCTTTAAAACCCTACTCATCATAGGGTTCATATATTTCTTTTGGCTGATGCTTAAGATTACATTAGAATATATACCTTTTAGTCCTGAGGTCAGCTTTCTGATGATCAAACAGACAGAAGTGGTAGAAAGACCTGAATATCTTATGTTTTTCTACACTCATGTTTACACCAGTATTTTTGTTCTTCTTTCAGGATTTCTAGCCATACTCAGAAAGGATCTGGGTGTGAAGAACCTCCATCGTAATATAGGAAAAGTATATATTTTTCTTGTTTTGGTTTTCGCGGCGCCTTCAGGAATCTATATGGGAATCTTTGCCAACGGAGGGCTTTTTTCTAAGATTTCGTTTGTAATTTTAGGTTTGTTGTGGTGGTTTTCTACTTTTAAGGCTTATCGCCTTGCGAGGCAGAAGAAATTTATCGAACATAAACAGTGGATGTGGCGAAGTTTTGCTTTCACGCTATCTGCCATCACATTAAGGATGTGGAAAGTTATTATTGTATATTTATTCCACCCGAATCCCATGGATGTCTACCAGATCATTGCATGGCTGGGCTGGATTCCGAATATCCTGATTATTGAATATTTAATCACAAAAAAACATATATGAAAATTTTAAATTACACCATGATTTCCTTATTGGCTGTTTCTTTGATAAGCTGCAAAAAAGAGGGGAACATTAATGAAAAAGGGAAAGATTCTTTAACGGCAAAAAAAGATTCTGTTGTCATTCCTGAAGTTTATAAAGAATATTACGGAATTTACACTGGTGATTTCGCAGGCATGCAGAAGATGACAGATGAAACAGACGGTTCAGAATATGACACAAGCATTTACAAAAGAATTTCTTTAAAGATTAACAGAATTACGAAAGACAGTGTTTACGGGCAAAGTATTGTTGATGGAAATCAGCGCCCCTTCAGAGGAGTATTCAACGAGTCTTCAAAATCTTTTGTTCTGGATGAACCTGGAAATGACAAAACAGACGGAAGATTTGAAGTTAAATTAAGCGGAGACAGCTTAACCGGAAAGTGGAATGCTTTCAACAAAACATCGGTAAAAGCCCCTTCGAAAACACTTAAACTGGCAAAAAAAGAATTTGTTTATAACCCGAACTTTATGTTGGATGAGAATTCTGATCTGGTAGACTGGTCAAATCCTAAAGAATTTACTGAAAAATACACCAACGAAGAAACCGGGAAAACGGAAAGCTATAAAACGTCTAAAAACCGTTTCGCCTCAGATGCAATATTCAAACTGAATGCATCTAAGCAGAAGCTTACAGAAAAAGATCTTAAAAACCTGAGAAAGCTGGATCTTGAGATCATTAAGAATTCTGTATTCGCCAGACATGGTTATTCCTTTAAAAAAGAAACATACAGAAACTTTTTTGAACAAACAGATTGGTACATCCCGGTATCTAATAATGTAGACAATGATCTTTCTCCCATGGAAAAAGAAAATGTAGCTTTATTGAACCGGTTTACTAAATACGCAGAAGATAAATATGACAGCTTTGGAAGATAGATTTCCGAGATATTTTTTCCCAAACCATGTCAAGGTTTAAAACCTTGACATGGTTTACATTACTTTTGAGACTTTTTTTTCATTTGTATTCCGAAATATAATAACAGACATCCTACACCATAGCATACAATATCAATCCAAGAGAAAGAGTTTCCAATAACAATATACATCAGGCTTCCAGGGCGGAACCCTAATCTTTCTGCAATATTGAAATACTGTGCAAATTCCACCATAAACGAAAAAATCAAAATTCCCAGAATCAGCTTTTGATCATTAGTATGAATAAAGCTTTTTACAAAAGTATAAAGAAGTATTACAACAATAACATCACCCAGGTAAGCCCTTACAAAGAAAATATGTTCCAGCTTTGTGGCAATTAAGACTTCTACAAGAAAAATAAAAATGGTTAGAAGGAAATACTTTAAACTGAATTGTAACTTCATTTCAAATTGGGTTTAGGGCATAAAAAATCGGCATCCTAAGAACACCGATTTTATTTTATATTAAACAAAGATATTATTTCTTTACTTTGATTGTACATCCGATGGCTACTGTTTTCGTCATCTTTATATTTTCTTCCTTGATCAATGCATTGACTGCATCCTGAGCATAATATTCTGAGACATCATTCGGGTTGTCATAATTATTGTCAATAGCTCCTATATATTTTACGATATTCTTTCCGTTTTCCTTTTTCAGGACAAAAACATGAGGCGTTTTTGTTGCTCCGTACTGGGGATAGATCTTCTGTCCATCATCTACTAAATAAGGGAAAGTGAATCCTTTCTGTTTTGCTCTTTCAATCATCTGCTGATACCCGTCTTCCGGCTGTACATTCGGATCGTTTGGATTAATAGCGATTACCGGATATCCCTGTGATTTATATTTTTTATCAAGCTCAATAATCCTGTCTTCATATTTCTTGGCATATGGGCAATGATTGCAGGTAAATATCACAATGAATCCTTTTGCACTTTTGAAATCACTTAACGAAACCATTTTACCATCAATATTTTTAAGCTTAAAATCTGTAGCTTCATCTCCCACTTCATAGCCTTTTATCTTGGAAGTATTTTCATTTCCGGATGTATTTTTATCATGATCCTTTGTAGTAAAGCTTAGTAATCCGAGCCCAACCAGGAATGTTGTCATTAAAATTTTCAGGTTTTTCATATTATAAATTATTTATTGTAGGTTTTCTGCAATCGTTTTCTCGAGTTCTTCTTTACTCATTTCTCCATCGTTAAAATGAATTTTCTCTCCGTTCTTATAGAATAATGTCACCGGAATATTTCCATCCCAGTCTTTTTCAAACTTCGGAATCCAGGTGTTCATTCTTTTGATATCATCCAGCAAAACCACCTCTGCTGTAAGACTTTTATTTTTCATGAATTTCAATACCCTTTCTTTATCTGCCAATCGGTCTAATGAAACCAGGAGCATCTTAAACTTCGGGTTACCTGCATTTTTATGATTTACCTCCATGAAATAAGGCATTTCCTTCACGCAGGGCCCGCAAGTGGTTGACCAGAAATTGACAACCAGAAGCTTATTTTTTTCCTGTTGTATTCTTTTTTCAAGGTCTTCATATTTCACAACAGAGACACTGGTCTGCTGAGCTTTGAAAACTGTACAAAAAAAGAATAGGACGAATATTTTTATTAAATCCTTCATACTCAAAATTAACAAAATACATCCTTTTGCAGTGAATATCAATTTGTTAAACTTTGTTAATAAATTCATTTATCATGTGAAATTCTTTCACAACCTGTTGAATTATTAGAAATAAAATGTAAATTAGCTCTGAAACAAATTAAAATTATCATGAAAAAATTAAACATTCAGAGAAAAAAATTAACCAAAGATGAATTGAAAAACATTACAGGAAGTGGTAGAGTATGCTGGGAAGGATTCTGCCGCGGAGGAGAGTTTGAAGAATGGCGACCTGGTTCCGGGGATAAAAACGGATTCTGCTGCTAATAGCCTTATTTACAAAAGATTTATAGATTATAGATGTAGGTTTTCATCAATAAGAAAAGAATTTAGTTTAACCTAATTAAAATCACTATGAAAACATCAGACATTAAAAAAAGAAAGCTCTCTAAAAATGAGCTAAAAGAGATTTGCGGAGGGGCAAACAGACCTATCTGCCCAAGAGTGATAAGCTGCACAGATCCGAATACCGGAGAAGACCGCTATGGTGTTCCCGGCATGCAAGACGGATTTTGCTGCTAATACCAGATAATAAAAAAATGATTGGATTAACCTCCAATCATTTTTTTTATCGCATTAAGCTTCATTAAAGCTTCAATGGGTGTTAAAGTATTGATATCTATCTTTGTAAGCTCTTCCCGGATATTCTCCAGAACCGGATCATCCAGCTGGAAAAAAGAAAGCTGCATATTTTCTTCCGTAACTCTTTTAATGCTTTCCGAAGAACTCCCTCCCTGCGTTCTGCTGGCTTCCAGAGTCTTAAGGATCTCATTGGCCCTGTTTACTACTTTTGCAGGCATCCCGGCCAGTTTTGCAACATGAATACCGAAACTATGTTCGCTTCCTCCAGGAACCAATTTTCTCAGGAAAATAATATTTCCTTTGTTCTCCTGAATGGATACGTGAAAGTTCTTTACTCTTTCAAAATTCACGGTCATTTCATTCAGTTCGTGGTAATGTGTTGCAAATAAAGTTTTGGATTGTGTAGGATGCTGATGCAAGTATTCTGCAATGGCCCAGGCTATGGAAACCCCGTCATAGGTTGACGTTCCGCGGCCAATTTCATCTAAAAGAATCAGACTTCGTTCGGAGATATTGTTCAGAATGTTTGCTGCCTCGTTCATCTCCACCATAAAAGTTGATTCACCGGCAGAAATATTATCCGTAGCTCCTACCCTTGTAAAGATTTTATCCAGCATTCCTATTTCAGCATGCTTTGCAGGCACAAAACTTCCGATCTGAGCGAGAAGACATACAATTGCCGTCTGGCGAAGGATCGCCGATTTACCGGCCATGTTCGGTCCGGTAACCATAATAATCTGCTGCGAATCTTTATCAAGGAATATATCGTTAGGAATATATTTTTCTCCTAAAGGAAGTGCATTTTCAATGATCGGATGTCTTGCCTCTTTTAAATCAATGGCATACCCGTCATTTAATATAGGTTTAGTATAACTTTCGGAAACAGCCAGCTCGGATAATCCTGCAGCAACATCAAGCTGAGCAATAATGTTTGAATTCCCCTGGATCTGATCAATATAAATCATTGTTTCGGAACATACTTTTCTGTACAATGAAGTTTCCAGAACCCCGATTTTTTCTTCAGCTCCTAAAATCTGGTTTTCGTATTCCTTTAATTCCTCGGTAATATACCTTTCCGCATTTACAAGTGTCTGCTTTCTTACCCAATCATCCGGAACTTTGTCTTTATGGGTATTACGAACTTCAATATAATACCCGAAAACATTGTTAAAATCAATCTTAAGACTGGTAATCCCTGTTCTTTCGATCTCTCTCTGGCACATTTCATCCAAAAAACCGCGGCCTTTACTCTGGAGATTTCTTAATCTGTCCAGTTCTTCGGAAACTCCTTCCTTAATAATATTTCCTTTCGCAATGCTTACCGGAAGCTCTTCATTAAGATGATCTTGTAAAAATTTAATCAGCTCTTCAAGATTAAATAAGGGCTCAAGCCAAGCCAATACATCTGCATGAGGATGCAATAAAGCTTTGATCTTATGAATATTAATTAAACTTTGACGCAGATATCCCAGTTCCTTGGGAGATATTTTTTCTGCGGCCAGTTTTCCCATCAGTCTGTCCAGATCAGAAATAGATTTCAACAACTGGCAGATTTCGTATTTCAGATGATCATTTTCATTTAGAAAATCAATCAGGGACAGCCTTCTCATGATCTCATCCACAGATTTAAGGGGAAGAATGATTCTCCTCCTCAATAAACGCCCTCCCATTGGAGTAGATGTCTTATCAATAATATCCAGCAGTGATTTTCCTTGTGGATTGCTCGGATAAACGATCTCCAGGTTTCTTAACGTAAAATTATCCATCATCAGATAGTCTTCCTGAGGGATAATCTGAAGTTTGGTAATATGGGAAAGTAAATTATGATGGGTATCCTCCACCAGATAGGCAAAAATAGCCCCGGCAGCCGTAATGGCTAATGGAAGATTCTCTACCCCAAATCCTTTTAATGAATTGGTTTTAAAATGATTCGTTAATTTTTCATAGGCAAAATTATATTGAAATGCCCAATCTTCCAGCTTAAAAGCATTCTTATTCTTAAACTGTTCAGGAATCTGTGCACTTCTCTGAAAAATGATCTCGCTCGGATCAAAAGTATTGACGATATGCAATAATTTCTCCAGGTTTCCTTCACTTACCAGAAATTCTCCTGTAGAAATATCTACCAGCGCAATACCATATTTCTCTTTTTCTTTATGCAAAGACAGAAGGAAGTTGTTCTTTTTCGAATTCAGAACCTGATCATTGAAAGTAACGCCGGGAGTAACCAATTCTGTAACGCCTCTCTTTACAATCCCTTTCACCATTTTAGGATCTTCCAGCTGATCGCAGATAGCCACTCTCATTCCTGCTCTTACCAGTTTCGGCAGGTAAGAATCTATTGAATGATGCGGAAAACCGGCAAGCTCTACACTTCCTTCTCCGTTATTTCTTTTGGTAAGAACAATACCCAGTATCTGGGATGTTTTCACGGCATCCTGCCCAAAAGTTTCATAAAAATCTCCCACCCTGAAAAGTAAAAGCGCATCAGGATATTTACCCTTGATGGTATTGTACTGTGTCATTAATGGGGTTTCCTTCTTCGTTTTTGCCATAGTAAAAAATGAGCCCCAAATTTAAAAAAATAAATTCACGGAGGGAGAATTGTTTATAGGTTAATCTTATTCGCTTTTCTTTATCAGTAATTAATCGTATTTTCACCATAAAATCACACTATTCATGGAATTTCCAGTTTTAGAGACCGAAAGACTTATTTTACGGCAGCTTACCCTTAATGATAGCCAGGACTTATTTGAGTACTTTTCTTTAGATGAAGTAATGGAATATTATGATCTGGATACCTTCAAAACGTTGGAAGATTCACAACAGATCATTCAGCATTTCAATACTGAGTTTGACAAAGGAAAAGGATTCCGCTGGGCATTGGAGCTGAAGTCTGAAAAGAAAGTCATAGGAACCTGTGGCTATCACAACTGGTACCGGGAACACTTCAGAGCCGAGATCGGATACGAGCTTAACCCAAAGTTCTGGAAACAGTCTTATATGAAGGAAGCTGTTCTTCCTATTCTTACTTTCGGATTTGAAACGATGAGACTGCACCGCATAGATGCAT
Source organism: Chryseobacterium sp. Tr-659 (assembly GCF_011752975.1). Classification (GTDB taxonomy): domain Bacteria; phylum Bacteroidota; class Bacteroidia; order Flavobacteriales; family Weeksellaceae; genus Chryseobacterium. The sequence continues at coordinate 530,467 of NZ_VWWP01000003.1, forward strand.
TTATTGATCCCGCGAATATTTCTTCTGAAAAGCTGTTAACCTCTTTAAACTTCAGCAAAGAAGGGATTTTGAAAGATTTCTTTTTTGAAAAAGGAAAATTTGTAGATGCAACGATTTTCGGGTTGATTAATAAGTAGAAACTTTTAAGGCTGGAAGATGGGAGCAGGAAAAGGGAGGTTATTGAAGTTGAGAAGATGTATTTCTATCCCTTTGATAAATTTTTGATTTTCAGAACCTTATTAACAAATAGTAATTTCCAAGTTTGATCTTCACGCATCCAGTCTGAAAAAGTTATTTCTCTTTTAAATGTCTTTCCAGCGCCTCTGAACTTTTCTTATAGGCCCATTTTTGCTTATAATTTACCCATTTCGCTTTAAATAACTTACGCATCATCTTATCTGTGTATCTCATAATGAAAACATGATACAGCATATTGGCGAAAACATTCGGTTTATTGGGAAGCGCTCTCAATGAAAGAGAAAATCCCGGCTCGAGATATCTGTTGAAATGCCAGAATGCTCCCGGAATAAATAATGCATCACCATGTTCCATAAAGATTTCATACCCTCTTGCATGCTTCAAAGCAGGAAATTTCTCATAATCCGGGTTTTCATAATCCACATCATAGATGGTATGAACTGACAACGGAACCTTATATAAAAACGGAGATTGTTTCTGATCAAACAGCAGAATTCGTTTTTTCCCTTCAAAATGAATATGCATGAAGTCTCCCAGATCCACATCATAGTGCATCAGAACGTGTGCTTCACTTCCCCCGAAAAATAAAGTAGGAAGCCTTTTAAAAAACTTCATTCCAAGATCCGGATAGGTGAAGTTTTTCAGTAATTCAGGAAGCCTGTCTGTAATGATATAAAAAAAGATACGAAGATCTGAAGGTTTGCTTTTAATGGTATCGATATAATCCTTCATTTTCATATGCGTTACCGGTGCATCTGAGCTTTTAGCAGCATCAGCAGGTTTATTGTCATATAACGGGACTTCCTGATCCCCCGCTTTTTCCCGGATGTAAGCTAGGTTCCATTGATCAAAAGCATCCCATCTGCTCGCAAAATTCTTTATCAAAAGCGGTTTCTGCTTTTTAAAATAATTTTTCTGAAAATCTTCTTTACTGATATCATTAACAACATCTACGTTTTCGAGGATCATGTATTTTGTATTTAGGCGAAATAAAAATAGTGTTTTTTTGAAAATTGAGAAAATTAAGATAAAAAGATACGAAGCTGGAAAAGGGAGGCTGTAAGTTCTTATTTGTCTGTAACCGTATACGTCATTCAATAAAAGATTATGTATAGAAAACGTAAACTATCTCTTCGGCATCCATAACTTCCCTCTTCCAGCTTCAGACTTTATTACTTTATTAGCAGACCTCAGATGAAAAATTTATATTTGTGATATCAAGTGAATTTATGAGAGTCTATAATACCAAACATTTTCTTAAAATCCTTTTCAGCCTACATAAAAGTGATACCTTAAAAATTCTTTTTCCAAGTATGCTGCTGGTGGGATTATATTCCTGGGGAATTCAATATCTGGAGGTGGAATACCTTCATCTTACTTCAAAATCGGGAATCAGTAATGTAGGAATGATTCATTCTTTATTAGGATTTGTACTTTCCCTGTTATTGGTTTTCAGAACCAATACGGCTTATGACAGATGGTGGGAAGGGAGAAAACTTTGGGGAAAGCTGGTGAATGATACCCGAAACTTTGCTATAAAAATCAATACCATTCTTGGTGACAATCACCAGGATGCAGAACAGATTTCAAGATATTTAAAATTCTTCCCTCATTTTTTAGCCCAACATCTTTCTAAAGAATCAACGAGACTGGCTTTGGATGAAGATTATTCCGAAATAGAAAATTCATTAAAAAATCACGGGCCAAGCGAAATGATTATTCTTTTAAGTCATAAACTTAACCTGCTAAAAAAAGAAGGTAAAATTTCAGATGTTGAAATGCTATATCTGGACACGCAGCTTTCAGGATTTCTGGATGTATGCGGAGGTTGTGAGAGAATCAAAAACACCCCTATTCCTTATTCATATTCTTCATTCATCAAGAAATTTATAATCCTGTATGTTTTTGCTTTGCCTATTGCCTATGTGATTACTATTGGCCTTTTCATGATCCCTCTTACTGTTTTTGTATACTATGTTCTTATGAGTCTTGAACTTATTGCGGAAGAAATCGAGGATCCTTTCAACAATGATGAGAATGATATCCCAATGGAAACATTAGCGCAGAATATTGAGAAAAACGTTCATCAGATTATGAATAAAAAATAACAGCATTTAATTAAGTGTATCTGAAATTTTCAATTATAAATTTAATAAATTGCACAATGAAACCGCCCTTTCTCTGAAAGCAGCAATGTAATAAGCAATAAAATCCTTTATCAAGGATGCAGAACATTGAAAATAAGACGGAAAATTAATCTCAACAAAATAATACAATTGGTACAGAAACTAAAACTGGAAGAACTTAACAGAATAGATGTAGAAACATTTAAGAAGGTTGAAAAAATCCCGTTAGTCATCATTTTAGATAATATCAGAAGTATGCACAATGTGGGTGCCGCTTTCAGAACGGCAGATGCCTTTTTAATTGAAAAAATAATCCTTTGCGGAATTACTCCGCAGCCCCCGCACCGTGAGATTCATAAAGCGGCATTGGGAGCAACGGAAAGTGTAGACTGGTCTCATGAATCAGAGACTAATACGGCCATTGCCGATTTGAAAAGTAATGGATACGAAATCATCGGAATTGAGCAGACTACCGACAGCCAGCTCATTACTGATTTCACGATTGACAGATCAAAAAAATATGCCCTGATTTTAGGAAACGAAGTAGAAGGAATCAGTGATGAAGTATTGCCCAATATTGATGTATTTCTCGAAATTCCACAGCTCGGAACAAAGCATTCTCTTAATGTAAGTGTGTGCGGCGGAATTGTGATGTGGGAATTTGCAAAAGCATTAAAATAAAAAAACTGCATATGTCCTTAGTAGACAGTGCAGTTTGAAATAAATCTAATAAAAAGTAAAAATGAAAGGCGACAAAGGTACCTTTTTTTTCTTTACAAACAAATTTTGACGGCACTTTTTTTGTTTCATCTTAAAAAAAGTCGTGTTTTCAGAAAAAGTTTCATTTAATTTTTTATAAATTAGCACAATGTTTATCAAGGACTATATCTCAAAAGACTTTCCGTGTTTTAGCTTGTCTGACTCCATAGAGTCGGCCAGAAATACATTGGAAGATTTTGGATATTCCCATATTTTCATCAAAAAATCTCATCACTTTTACGGAGCTATTGCCCAGGACTTTCTTTATGAGGAAGACGGTGGTACTCTGAAGGATCTTGAACATCAGATCGAACGTTTTGCGATTCTGGAAGACAATAATATTATGGACAGTATTCGCCTGTTTCATACCTTCAGTTCCAATGTGATACCGGTGATTAACAAAAGTGAAAAATACCTGGGATATATCACTTGTGAAGATATTTTCCAGGATCTTTCCCGTTACCCTCTGTTTTCTGAAACCGGAGCGATTCTCACCATAGAAACGCCCGCCAGAAAATATTCAATGACGGAAATCGCCAATATTGTGGAAAGCAACAACTCGAAATTCTATGGCGGATTTATCAGCTTTATGTCTGATGAAGTGATCCATATCACCATAAAGATCAGCAACGAAAATCTGGCCTCGATAGACTCAACTTTTGACCGGTACGATTACAGAATTGTTGAAAAATACTATTCTGACGAGAAAACCGATCTGTTTAAAGACCGATTTGGTTTTTTCCAAAAATTCATAGAAATATAACATGAAGGCAGCCATATATTCTCAGAAAAAGGATCTTGATACTTTTCTATATCTAAGCAAGTTTATCTCTGAACTTGAAACCAGAGGTGTAAAATCTGTTCTGTATGATGAAATGGCCGAAGCGCTTCAGTTTTCAAAAATTTTTGAGACTTTTAACTGCAAGCAGGACCTTTTGGATAAAGAGGTTGATCTATTCTTCACTTTCGGAGGAGACGGAACTATCGTAAACTCTTTAACCTTTATTGAAGATCTTGAAATTCCTGTGGTAGGAGTTAATACAGGAAGATTGGGATTCCTTGCCTTTTTTACAAAAGAAGAAGCATTTAAAGAGCTGGATTCGATCTTAAAAGGTGATGTAAAAACAAGCCGCCGTTCAGTAATTGAAGTGGTATCTCCTAACCTGGAAGGCTTTTTTCCATATGCTTTGAATGATGTTACCGTTTCCAGAAAAGAAACCACTTCCATGGTTACCGTAGATTCTTATATTAATGATGAGTTTCTGAATGTATTCTGGGGAGACGGGGTTATCATTTCAACACCAACCGGTTCTACCGCATACTCATTGAGCTGTGGCGGACCTATCATTTCACCCAACAACGAGAACTTCGTCATCACACCTATTGCTCCTCATAATCTGAACGTGAGACCTTTAGTGGTGAATGATAAAGTGGAAATAAAATTCAGAGTGGAAAGTCGTGTATCACAATATTCGCTTTCTTTGGATTCTCGATTAATCCATATTGAAACCGACAAGGAAATCATCATCAGGAAGGCTTCTTTTCAGCTTCTTCTGGTTCAGCCCAACGGTTTGAGTTTCTACGAAACCATCCGCCAGAAGCTACTTTGGGGACGAGACAAAAGAAATTAGTAATTTCTTAAAAATGATTACCTTTACACGAAATTAAAACACCTAATAAATTTATAATAAAAAGTAAAACATGAGCAGAATTTTTCCGGCAGGAGTTGCCACAGGTCAGTTAGTTACTGATATCTTTCAGTATGCTAAAGAAAACAAATTTGCATTACCTGCAGTAAACGTAATTGGATCAAGCAACGTAAACGCTGTGATGGAAACTGCAGCGAAATTAAACTCTCCTGTAATTATTCAGTTTTCAAATGGTGGAGCTGCTTTCAATGCAGGGAAAGGATTAAGCAATGACGGACAAAAAGCTGCTATCTTAGGAGCTATAGCAGGTGCAAAACATATCCATACCCTTGCTGAAGCTTACGGAGCAACAGTAATTCTTCACACAGACCACTGTGCAAAAAAATTACTTCCTTGGATTGATGGATTAATGGATGCTAACGAAGAATTCTTCAAGCAGACAGGAAAATCTCTTTACTCTTCTCACATGTTAGACCTTTCTGAAGAATCTTTAGAAGAAAACCTTGAGATTTCTTCTGAATATTTCGAAAGAATGGCTAAACTTCAGATGACTCTTGAAGTGGAAATCGGAGTAACAGGAGGTGAAGAAGATGGTGTTGATAACTCAGACGTTGATAACTCTAAATTATATACTCAACCTGAAGATGTAGCTTATACATATGAAAAATTAAAAGCTATTTCTGAAAACTTCACAATTGCTGCCGCTTTCGGTAACGTACACGGAGTTTACAAGCCAGGAAACGTAGTTCTTACTCCAAAAATCCTTGACAATTCTCAGAAGTATGTTCAGGAGAAATTCGGAACAGCAGCTAAGCCTGTTAATTTTGTATTCCACGGAGGATCAGGATCCACTTTGGAAGAAATCAGAGAGGCTATTGACTACGGAGTAATCAAAATGAATATCGATACTGATCTTCAGTTTGCTTACACAGAGGGCGTAAGAGATTACATGGTGAACAATATTGATTATTTAAGAGCTCAAATCGGAAACCCTGAAGGAGAAGAAAAGCCAAACAAAAAATTCTATGACCCAAGAGTTTGGGTAAGAAAAGGTGAGGAAACTTTCTCTACAAGATTGGTAAAAGCATTTGAAGATTTAAATAACGTAAATACTTTAAAATAAGAACTGTACATTTGTATCAATGTAAAAAGTATTCATAAAAATACATTTACATTGGTACATTTTACATTTATACATTAATACTAATAAAAAATGGCATTCGACTGGTTTAAAAGAAAAGCAAAAAACATTACCACCTCTACTGATGAAAAAAAGGACGTTCCCAAAGGCCTGTGGCATCAGACTCCATCCGGAAAAGTTGTGGAACATGATGAACTAAAGAGAAATAACTATGTTTCTCCTGAAGACGGATTTCATGTAAGAATAGGAAGTGCAGAATTTTTTGACATCCTTTTTGACGGTGGTAAATTTACCGAACTGGATGCCAATGTTGAAAGTATTGATATCTTAAACTTCAAAGATACAAAGCCTTACAAAGACCGTTTAAAAGAAGTAAAAGCTAAAACAAAACTTACAGATTCTATCAGAAATGCTGTAGGAACCGTAAAAGGAACTGAAATGGTAGTTTCTTGTATGGATTTTGCTTTTATCGGAGGATCTTTGGGTTCTGTAATGGGAGAAAAGATCAGAAGGGCCGTAGATTACTGTATCAAGCATAAACTTCCCTATATGATTATTTGTCAATCCGGAGGAGCAAGAATGCAGGAAGCCACTTACTCTTTGATGCAGCTGGCAAAAGTTCAGGCTAAACTGGCTCAGCTTTCAGAAGCAGGACTTTTATACATCGCTTATCTTTGTGACCCTACATTCGGAGGAATCACTGCGTCTTTCGCAATGACTGCTGATATCATTATGGCAGAACCAGGAGCATTGATCGGTTTTGCAGGACCAAGAGTAATCCGTGAAACGATTGGTAGAGACTTACCGGAAGGATTCCAGACATCAGAATTCTTACAGGAAAAAGGATTTGTAGACTTCATTGTAAAAAGAACTGAAATTCAGGATACTGTTGCAAAAACCGTTAATTTATTAGCAGTAAAAGCTTAGTAACTGTAACAAAAACAATACAATCTCTCTCTAATTAGGGAGAGATTTTTATTTATGAGGACTTTTAAGATATTTTTCAATGCCGTCAGGAGTATGAGTTTTAAAAAGATCATCCGTCTTTTATCACTTGTTCTCCCCCATCCTCTTTTTGCTTTGCTAAGCTTTCATGCTACGGTAAAAGCTTACACTATTGCACAGGCAAAATTCCCAGCAACAGCTTCAAACAACGGAATAGGAAATGCTTTCAGGCATGCCTTATGGTGCTGTTTCATTATGATGTATTGCTGCAAAATCTCTTCCCCTAAAAAAGCATTGGATTTCTGTAAAAGAATGACAGACATGCATGAAGAACTATTCCCTAACCAGCCTTTGGAAACCAAAATGGATCTCCATAACAATAAATTCGGAATGGATTATTTCATGGAAATGCTTCCTGGGATTCACCGTCAGTTTTTTGAAAAGAGTTTCTTTATAGACGGATTAGCAAAAAAAATGGATGATGCAAAGGTTCTTAGAAATTTAGATGATAATTTCGAGGGACATCTTGTTTATCTGGAAGAGTAAATCTTTTAATTTAAACGCCAAGGATCGCAAGGGAAATCTAAAAACTTAACATATATTTTTTGTCCGCAAGGGCATTTTATTCAGCTATGTTATTTAATTATAACTTTTTGCTTAGTGCTAACACCTTCGCGAACGAAAACATCATACATAATTACTGGAATTCTTTGCGGGCATTGCGATAAAATAAGCTCTGAGATCAGAAGCCTCCATTAGTTCTATTTCACACCAGAATAACAAAAGACTTTAGTTATTTTTGTGGTTTAAAGTATTTTTGATAAGTTTAAACAATTAAATCAATCAGATGGTTCTCAGCAGAATTTGGTCGGCATTCATTATCATTGCCATTGCCATTGCCAGTATAAAATATATTTCATCAAGCCATTATAAAACCATTTTTAATGATATGGTGGTAGGAAAAGGGGGTGATACCGTGAAGATTGCTTCTCAGCCAATGAACAACCTCTCTCCGGTTGTCAGAGACAGCCTGATGAAAAAAAATGATTTTACAGACAGCAGAATTCATTATAAAACAGACTCTTTAAAGCAAAATGTAAATGTTTATCGTGTTCAGGAAGCTGATGGAGTTATCGGGACTTCAGAAACTGCGGTGAAGATATGTCTCGGGTTAATTGGAATTATGACATTGTTCATGGGATTCATGAGTATTGCCGAAAAAGCAGGAGGAATCAATCTTTTAAGCCGTCTGATCCAGCCATTTTTCTCCAAACTGTTTCCGGATATCCCTAAAAATCACCCTGCCTTCGGACATATGCTGATGAATTTCAGTGCCAATCTTCTGGGTTTGGATAATGCAGCAACACCTTTCGGATTAAAAGCGATGGAAAGTCTCCAAACTTTAAATCCTAATAAAGAGACGGCAAGTAATTCTCAGATTATGTTTCTCTGCTTACATGCCGGTGGGATGACCTTAATTCCTGTATCTATCATCGCCATAAGGGCTTCAATGAACTCAAAAACACCTACGGATATTTTCCTTCCCTGCATGATTGCTACTTTTGCGGCAACTTTAGCTGCAATGATCATTGTTTCCTTATATCAGAAAATAAATCTATTGCGCCCTGTCGTTATTGCTTATGTAGGCGGAATTTCAGCAATTATTGCTTTATTGGTATTATATCTCGTCCAGCTGAGCAAAGATGAGCTGGATGACTTCAGTAAGGTGTTAAGCAATGGTTTAATTCTTTTTATTTTCCTTGCGATTGTACTTGGGGCCGTTTATAAAAAGATCAACGTTTTTGATGCTTTTATTGAAGGCGCTAAAGAAGGATTTACAACCTGCGTAAAGATTATTCCTTATCTGGTTGGAATGCTGATTGCCATTTCTTTATTAAGAACTTCCGGAGTTTTTGATGTAATCATCGACGGAATGAAATGGGTCGCCAATGTTGCCAGCCTTGATCCGAGATTTGTAGATGGGCTACCAACAGCATTAATAAAACCTTTATCCGGTTCTGGAGCCAGAGGAATGATGGTGGATACAATGGCAACCTTTGGTCCAGACAGTTTCCAGGGAAGACTTGCTGCGGTTCTTCAGGGAAGCTCAGATACGACGTTTTACGTGATTGCAGTATATTTCGGTGCTGTGGCTATTAAAAACACAAGATATACTGTTGTTGCTATGCTTCTGGCCGATTTAGTAGGTATTATTACTTCAATTGCCTTAGCTTATCTATTCTTTGCTTAATTAAAGTTGCTGGTTTTTCTATCATTAAAAAATTATATGAATGAGCTACGAAAAACTTGATATTTATAATATTGCTTTTGGATTATTTATCGAAACACATAAGCTTTCATTACAATTACCAAAGTATGAACTATATGAGCTTGGCAGCCAATTAAGGCGCTCGGCAGATTCCGTTGTCACAAACATTGCAGAAGGATATGGAAGAAACAGTTACAAAGGAGACTTTATCAAATTCCTGACTTATTCTCAGGCAAGTTGCGATGAAACTGTATGCCATTTATCAAAAATCACAAGACTTTACCCAGAATTAAGTTTAGAGTTTAAAGAAAAATCAGAACAATATAAACTCCTGGGAGGAAAAATAAATAATTTCATAAAATACGTCCAATTAAACTGGCGTAAATAAACAATCACTGGCAACTAGCAACTAGCAACTAGCAACTAGCAACTAGCAACTAGCAACTAGCAACTAGCAACTAGCAACAAAATTACCCATTATGATTACAGATAAAGAATTTACTTTAAGACTCATCCGTCAATTAACTCAAGCTCTGGAAAAACTGATCCTGGAAAAACCCGAAGAAAGTCTAATGCAGAAAGAACTGGATTTTGACACTTTAATGAGGGATATTTTCAAAATGAGCTTTACAGAAGTTTCATCTAAAACAAAAGAAGAAATAATTGCAATCGTTAATGAAAGACAGGAAAGAGACCATAAAGATTATTATGAAATGCTTGGGAATCTCTTCTACTTTAAGAGCAGAGAAGATCAGAATAAAGACTTTCAGGATAAAGCAAAAACATTCTACGAACTGTATCTTCAGACCAGCGGAATATTCGCGCTTCCGGTTATCAACAGAATCAACGAATTAAAAAAAGCACTTGAATAAAGTGCTTTTATATTTTTAGAATGTAATTTTATACGTTCCTGTTGAGGATACATTGGCTTTCTCTGCCTTTACATATTTCTTCACCCAGGCTACAGATGTAGATGAAACACAAGGATCTGAAACCCCTCCTGCTCTTCTTGCAGAAACTACATTTCCGGCTTTATCTACTGTATAAGCAATGGTAATTGATCCACTGGCAGTACAACTATGAGATGGCTGTGCGCCACCTCTTCCCATCGTTCCGGGAATATATCCAACTAGTTTTCTGTCTATTCCTACTTTGCTGTCACCATTTCCGTCTCCGCCTAAAGGATCTCCGGCATTTCCGATACCTTCACCCGTTCCCTGGCTTCCAGCTTTTGTTCCTCTTCCTTTAATCAGATTTCCGATGGCAGCATTGCCTTTACCATCACCATTTCCTGTTTTTGAATTGGCCGTGGCAGCGCCTGACTTTTTAGTATTCTTAGAAGCGCTTGTACTGGTAGCTTCCTTTTTATCCGCTTTTTTCGATTCTTCTTTTTTAGCAACCGTATTTTTTGGATTATTTCCTGTGATCACCTTCTCCTTAACTTCAGTTTTCTTAGGCTCCGGGGCTGGTTCAGGTTTTACAACTGTCTTTGTTTCAGGAACAGGAGTTTCTGCAGGCTCCGGGGTTACTTCTTCCGTTGCGGCAGCTAAACTTCCCGGCTGCTCGGCCGGCTCTTCAACTCCTTTTCCATTCCTGTTATCTCCAAAGTTCACCAGCATTGTTGTTACCACTTCAGGATTTTTATCCAGTTCAGGCTTCAATTTATATAAAAAAACAAAAAGCAAAATGGCAGCCCAGATCAGAACAGAAAGCAAGGCGCTTTTTATCCTGTCTTTATTTTCTTCGTTTCTATTTGCTGTATAGCTTCTCATTTTATAAAGGCGATTCTTTCCGGAAATCCGGCTTTATTATTTATCCTTAACTGTTGCAATAGCAATATTAAACTTATGCTTTTCTGCAATTTCCATTACAAAAACAACATCTTTATGCAATGTATTTTCATCAGCTCTGATGGTGAAGGATTTATTGGTTTGATTCGTTAATTTATCCACGATAATCTGTTCCAGCTCTCCTTTGTTCACCGGGTTATCATCTACAAAATATGAACCATCCGGTTTGATGCTTACAGTCAAAGGATTAGGAATATTGTCTTCAACGGCTCCGGTTTTCGGCAGGTTTACATCAATTGCGCTTTGATTAGCAGCAGAAGAGGTTACCATAAAGAAGATCAGCATCAACAGGATAACGTCTGTCATCGCTGCTAAACTGAATTCCGGATTCGCTTTATTTCTTCTCTGAATTTTCATCTTAAGAAAGATTTATAAAGGTTTGTTGATTAGGTCTAGGAATTCTCCGGACATATTCTGAGCTTTCAATACAAACTTGTCAATTCTTGTTAAAAGAATATTATAACAAAAGTTAGCAGGAATTGCTACCGCCAAACCTACAGCTGTTTGTCCTAAAGCAGTATAAATACCCTCTGAAAGGGTTTTCGGAGAGAAAGATCCTGTTGCATGAGATAAGTTAAAGAATGCAATAATCATCCCGATTACCGTTCCTAAAAGTCCCAGCATGGGAGCAATACTTGGCACCACAGCCAAAAGGTTCAGGTTCTTTTCCATATTGGCAACTTCAACCTGTGCCTGAGCTTCCATAGCACTTACAATATCAGAAACGGGACGTCCCAATCTTGAAATTCCTTTTTCTAAAATTCTTCCTTCCGGCGAATTTTGGGTTTTACAATAATCTGACGCAGCTTCTATCTTTCCGGCTTTTATAAAGTCTTCAATATTGTTCATAAAATTAGAGTCCGTTTTCGAAGTCAGCCTTTTAATAAAGAAAAATCTTTCAAAAAACAGATACAGAGAAAATACCCCAAGGAGTAACACTGTAACCATCACTATTTTAGCGAAAGCCCCTCCGTGGAACATGATCTTCCAGAATGAGAACTCTAAATTGTCTGTAGCAACTGCGGGTGTAGCGATTTGTGCAAATAAAATCTGAGAAAGTTCCGTTAACAGCATTAAATGTGAATTTTATTAAAGTTTCAACGACAAATGTAGTGGAAATATTATGAATTGATATCTTAAAATTGCTTAAAAACAACTTAAATTTTGTTATGATTTACAAATAGCAAATTTCTTTCCAAAAGAAACTTTGAAAAGAAATTCGGTATAAAAAAGGATGGAGACGGTTGTTAGTCTTCGTCTACTTCAATATCATCCTGTTTAAATTCACATTTTAATCTAAAAGGAATCGGCGTATCTGATCCGGTATAGAAGTCGTCAATGGTTCCCTTCCAGATTAACTGAAGTTCTCCTTCTTCGTTTCTTTCAAAAAGAAGCTCATTATCATAGATATAGGCCTCTTCATCATCGAAAAGATCTACCTCTGTATAGGTTTCTTCGTCAGAATCATCGATTTTAATGGTTTTGTCTTCTATTTCCGCTGATGCAATAGGGAAATCGAAAACCTCAAGTGATAGCTGTGGAAAGTTGTACTGTAATGAATCATCGTCTACGTGATCCAAACTGTCATCCGTAATAATTTCAACCTCTAAAAAGTGTTGCTGGTTGCTGTAAACTGCCTTACAATAAGTATTTCTAATATTGTATTTTAGCGTTTCGTCCGGATGGTAAATTTTTAAAATCCCTTTCATTTTTTCTTAAAAAAGAACTGTAATAATATGATTGTTAAACGTTTTAGACAAAGATAAAAAATTGATTTTAAGATAAAAGGATTTTGAAAATTATTTTTTAAAATCAAGTCCTACAATAAGTCTGGATCTCCTAATAATACTTACTTTTGTTTTCATAAAGATTCTGGAAATGAAAAACATTTTATCAAAAGGTATTTTAGGATTAGGGTTGATGATTGGTCTTGCATCATGCAAAAAATCAGACTCTCCTCTTACAAAAGTAACACCCAGCAACCTGGATTCTATTGCATCCAACTATTATGAGCAATATCTTAAGCTATATCCGTTAGATGCAACTTCTCAGGGAGATACAAGGTACAACGATCAGCTGCCTATTAATATTGATAAAGACTTTATCTCCGGGGAAATCGCTTTCTACAATTCGGTTCAGAAACAGCTTGAACATGTAGATTATAAAGACCTTTCTGATGATGACAAGGTGGTCTATGATGTTCTTGATTATACGTTAAAAGATAAAATTCAGGCCTATGCCTATCATCCTGAATATATTCCTTTTACACAGTTCGGAGGACTTCCGCTTACTTTTCCGCTGTATGGAAGTGGACAGGGAAGCCAGCCGTTTAAAACTGAAAAAGATTACAGTGACTGGTTAAAAAGAATGGAAAAATTCCCGGAATGGATGTCAGCCGCTGCAGACAACTTCCGTGAAGGAATTAATAACAAGATTGTTCTTCCCAAAAAACTGGTTGTTAAAATGATTCCTCAAATGAAAGCTGAGGAAATCACTACATCAGATATGGAAAAAAACATCTTCTATGGACCTGTTAAAAACTTTCCTAAGAATTTCACCCAGGCTCAGAAAGATAAATTCTCTGCACTTTATAAAGAGGCCATTACCAAAAAAATCATTCCTGCTTATACCAAAATGGGAGTGTTTTTAGAAAAAGAATATTTGCCAAAAGCAAGAGATACTGACGGTTACAACAGCCTTCCTAATGGCAGTGAAATCTATAACTATTATGTAAAAAGTTGGACAACCACTAAGAAATCTCCTGAAGAAATTAATAAGATCGGGCAGCAGCAGGTAGCTATGCTTCGCGCAGAAATGGAAAAAGTAAAGCAGCAGGTTGGCTTCTCCGGAACACTGGAAGAGTTTATCACTTTTGTAAAAACAGATCCGAAAGCAATGCCTTATAAAACATCTAAAGAGGTGTTAAATGCATTCAACGGTATTTTAACGAAGATTACTCCGAAACTGAAAACAATGTTCAATGTAACCCCGAAAACAAAGTTTGAGATCAGACAGACGGAGAAATTCAGAGAGGCAAGTGCCAGCGCAGAATATATTCCGGGAACTCCGGACGGAAAAAGACCGGGAATATTTTATGTTCCGCTTCCTGATCCTGCCAAATTCAATGTTACTTCGGGAATGGAATCTCTTTTCCTGCACGAAGCAATTCCAGGTCATCACTATCAGGTTTCCCTTCAGCAGGAAAATACGAAACTTCCTAAATTTATGAGATTCGGATGGTTTGGAGCGTATGGTGAAGGATGGGCACACTATTGTGAAACGTTAGGCCCAGAATTCGGGTTGTATACAGATCCTTATCAGAAAATGGGATACTTAAGCGACCAGATGCTGAGAGCGGTAAGACTTGTAGTAGATACAGGAATCCATTCCGGAAAGATGTCAAGAGAAGAAGCTATTAAATATTTTCTGAGCAATATTTCTTATGATGAAGGGGCTGCTACTGCGGAAGTTGAAAGATATATGGCAATGCCGGGACAGGCTTTAGGCTATAAAATAGGATCCTTAAGAATCCGTGAACTGAGAGAGATGTATCAGAAAGAACTCGGGAACAAATTCAATCTGGCAAGCTTCCACGATGAAGTTTTGAGCCAGGGATGCCTTCCTCTGGATGTACTGAACAGAAAAATGGAGCTTTGGGCTAAAAAACAAAAATAGTTTCTTATGAGACTATTTTTATTTTTTGCCATACTTTTACTGACTGCTTTAAACTGTCAAAAGAAGCAAAATTTCGAAACATTTTTGGTTAACCGGAATTTACCGTCTCATGATAGTATACAGCTTCTCTCAAAATATCCTGAGCAGAAATTATACAATAGCGAGGTCGTTGAAAACAATACAAGAACAGCTTTTATTACTCAGGTTGCCAGCTTTCTTGATAATCACTCTCAGCGAAATATTTCATTTGATGATTATAAATGTAAAGCCTTATATAAAAATGATACATTAGAAATATGGCTGAACAATTACAATGGATATTTTGGAAACGGAGTTCTTGTTCAGGTATTTAACGATCATTTCAGAATAAGGGATATTAATCCTAAAGCTCTAAAAAATGAAGTAAAATTCATTGAAACTCATGCACTAAATCAAAAATTGATTCTAAACGGAAGCAAATTCAACAAAAATGACAGTATTTATGGTTTCATAGATTATAAATGCAGCATTGATCCTCTGGTTGATAAGCACTTCAAAGGATATTTTAAAACCTTAATACAATAAA
Organism: Chryseobacterium sp. Tr-659; assembly: GCF_011752975.1. GTDB lineage: Bacteria > Bacteroidota > Bacteroidia > Flavobacteriales > Weeksellaceae > Chryseobacterium. The sequence goes on from NZ_VWWP01000003.1 coordinate 545,644, forward strand.
AATTGATATGATCACAGAAAGCCTTAAATCACTTTACAACAGAGATTTAAACAAACTTAAAACAGAGATAGAAGCCTATCAGAATGAAGAAAATCTTTGGAAAATTGATAAAAACATCGCCAATTCCGCAGGTAATCTTGTTCTTCACCTTGTAGGAAATCTTAACCACTTTATAGGAACTCACCTTGGAAATACCAGCTATGTAAGACAACGTGACTTGGAATTTTCTTTAAAAGATATTCCAAGAGCCGAACTCATCGAAAAGGTTGAAGCTACAATTGCTATGATAGATTCTGTTCTGCCACAATTGTCTGAAGAAGATCTTAAAAAAGAATATCCTTTAGTCGTTTTTGAAAGCACTATGACCACAGATTATTTTCTTATTCATCTGGTTGCTCATCTGGATTATCACTTGGGACAGATTAATTACCACAGAAGACTATTGGACTTTTAATCCACCAATAAAAATTAAAATAACGCAACGATCACAAAGTAATTGTTGCGTTTTCTTTTTCGTTCATTCAGCTAGGGAAATATTGACTTTGCGAGCTATTTCAACCTAATTTTTTAATAGCGCTATGTCTAATAACCGTGTCAAGGTTTAAAACCTTGACACGGTTGAAAATCCAAATATTTTTTTACTTGCCCGGGAACCACAGGAAATTACCTGTGAGAAACTACTTTTCAAACATCATCTTAGTAATAAAATCTTTCTCTCCTTTTCCTCTTGCAGGAGAATATTCTCTTCCATAGAAAATAATCTGAAGGTGAAGTTTATTCCATACTTCTTCAGGAAATAAATCCTTCGCATCACGCTCCGTTTCTACTACATTTTTTCCTGACGTAAGCTTCCATTGTGTCATCAGACGATGAATGTGGGTATCCACCGGAAAAGCCGGGAAACCAAATCCCTGGCTCATTACCACTGAAGCCGTTTTATGTCCTACACCCGGAAGCGCTTCCAATTCTTCATAAGTCTGAGGAACAATACCAGCATGCCTTTCCAATAGAAGTTCGGCCATTCTTTTCAGGTTTTTGGCCTTCGTATTGGATAGCCCGATCTCTTTGATCAGTTCCTTGATCTCAAATTCTTCCAGTTTAGCCATTCTCTGAGGTGTTCCGGCAACGGCAAAAAGGTCAGGTGTCACCTGATTTACCTTTTTATCTGTTGTCTGGGCAGAAAGCGCAACGGCAACCATTAATGTATACGGATCTGTATGATCCAAAGGAATAGGTGTAGTAGGATATAATTTATCCAGTTCTATCTGAACGAGCTCAGCTCTTTGTTTTTTTGTCATGTAACCCTTAAATTTGAACAAAATTAAATCATTATGCTGAAAGTTGGAGACAAATTACCTGAATTTGAAGGAGTCAATCAAGACGGAGAAACTATAACCTCATCAAAATTAATCGGAAAAAAGCTGGTTGTTTTCTTCTATCCGCAGGCCAATACGCCAACCTGCACTGTAGAAGCATGCAATCTTAGCGACAATTATTCCAAGCTTAAAAAAGCAGGATTTCAATTATTAGGAATAAGTGGTGATACGGTAAAAAAACAGAAGAACTTCCACAGCAAATTTGCTTTTCCTTATGATCTTATTGCTGACGAAACCCGTGATATAATTGAAAAATTCGGGGTTTGGCAAGAGAAAAAAACATTTGGAAAAACGTATATGGGAATTGTAAGAACTACGTTTATTTTTGATGAAAGCGGAGTCTGCACAAGAGTTATTGAAAAAGTAACGTCTAAAACGGCGACTGACCAGATTCTGGAAGGGTAATTCCTTTTCGAACACAGATATAAAAAATATTTCCACCAACAGCACTGATACATGTTGTGCTATTGGTGGAAACATAATATTAGAAATTGATATTATTCTGTTTCGTAATAGTTTAATTCTTCGGTTTCACCGGGAAGGGTTACATGTTTTTTAAACTTTAGTCCCAGCTTTTCGATCAGCTTTTGAGAAGAAATATTATCTTTTGAAATGATGGCCGATATTTTTGATAATCCAAAATCATCCATCCCAATGGATTTTACCTTCTGAGCCGCTTCAAAAGCATATCCTTTTCCTTCAAATTCTTCCAATAAAGAATATCCGATATCCACTACATCCAGCCCTTCTCTTTGAAAGATTCCAACGGCTCCAATTTTTTCTTTTCCCTCTTTGGTTACTAAAAGATAATTTCCAAATCCCAGCCTTTCAACTTGTGGAGTAAATCTGTTCAGAATATAGTTTTCAGCATCTTCAATAGTATTTACATTACGATTGCCGATGTACTGAACAAATTTAGGTCTGTTGTAAAGTTCAAAAATAAAATCTCTGTCTTCACGAGACATCGGACGAAGTATTAATCGCTCAGTCTCGTAGGTATTATCTGCGCTTGGGTGTTTTTTTAGGCTCATCTTTCTTTGGTTCTTCCTTTTTTTCGATTTTTAAAAGTCTCGGGTTATTAGCACATTTTTTATTGTAAAGTTCAATATAGGTTCCGTTGTCCTTTACATGGGTTACGGCTCCTGTTGCTTTATTTACAGTTAATGTATAATGTGTTTTCTGATAAGGACATTCCTTTGAGGTAAGTTTCCCTAAGTCCAGATAATAATTCGACTTATCTTCATGATAATTACCTGCAATATCTTTGAACTCCTCATCTACCACATACCCATCTGCTGCCAAAACAATTGCTGCTTCCTGAGGGTTTTCAATTTTACCTACAAATTTCTTTAACCCTTCAAGATCAAGAACATAGTTTACTTTCCCTCCTTCTGAATAAGCGATATAATAAAAACTATCTTCATGGGGAAAAAGATTGAATCCCGAAAACTGGGGAATATAATCTACCTTACCCGAAATCCTTATTTCTTTACCTTTTCCATAGCTGTTATATACCAGTATCCATGAGTCTACTTTATTACCTGGATTAATCTCCTGTAAAATATGTGAAATACCCGCAAATTTTTGCTTCTCCTGGGCATATCCAAATATTCCAAAAAGTAAAAATGTAAGAATTGTGAATCGGGTTGCAGCTATAATCATAATTTCAAAATCAGCAGAAAATATACCAAATTTTACATAAACTTCTCTCCTTTCTTGAAGTTTTTTAAGTCAAGAACGTAGTCTTTAATAAGCTGATCATTGTCACGGGGACAAATAAGAAGTGCTTTATCTGTATCTACTACAATATAGTTTTCAAGACCATCAATAATCACGGCCTTATTATTATTTTTTAAACGAATGATATTTCCCTTTGAATTATAGGCCAGTAAATGCTTTAGTTTTACGGCATTTCCTTCTTTATCCTTTTCCGTATTTTCGTAAACAGAAGTCCATGTTCCCAGATCACTCCATCCAAGATCTGATGGAATAACATACACATTCTTTGCTTTTTCTAAAATTCCGTTATCAATAGAGATTTTCTGAACTTTCGGATAAATGGTCTCAATACAGCTGTTTTCTTTCTCTGAATTATATTCACAAGCCATAAAATGCTGCATCATCTCAGGAAGATACAGTTCAAATGCATGATGAATACTTTTTACATTCCAGATAAATATCCCGGCATTCCAAAGAAAATCTCCACTTTCCAGGAAGCTTTGGGCTATTTCAAGAATGGGTTTTTCTGTAAATGTTTTTACTTTAAAATATTCTGAACCTTTCTTTTCTACAAACTGAATATATCCATATCCCGTATCCGGCCTTGTAGGTGTGATTCCTAACGTCACCAGATAATCATTTTTTGAAGCTACTTCAAAAGCAAGCTCCACTTTTTCCAAAAACACATCTTCTTTAAGAATCAGATGATCTGCCGGAAGTACAATCATAGTGGCATCCGGATCAATTTCAGCAATTTTATTGGCCATATACAGGTTACAGGCAGCTGTATTCTTCATCAGCGGCTCACCCACAATATTTTCTTCAGGAATTTCCGGAAGCTGCTGATGAGAAAGAGCAACATACTCTTTATTCGTGATCACGAATATGTGCTCTTTAGGAATTACCTTACTGATTCTGTCATAGGTTTGCTGAATCATCGTACGGCCTGTTCCTAAAATATCCTGAAACTGTTTTGGAAATTTCTGCGTACTCATTGGCCAGAACCGGCTTCCGATTCCTCCCGCCATTATAACGCAGTATTTATCTGATTTTAACATTCTTAGCTACATTTTTCTACCCTTGCTAAAGGCTTGAAAGAATACTTCCTTCCAGTAGCCAGGTTCTTACAAAGATAGTTTTTTTTAACCAGACCTTCCAATAAATACTTTTCGTTACGATATATAAAGAATTCACCTTTTTGAAGCTCCTCTATAAAATGAAGACTATCATCCTGTTTTTCAGTATGAAAATATCTTACCAGATCAGGGCTTGCCATGAAATTTGCTTTAGGGGATTTTGAAAATCTTATAATAATTGGTTTCAGTTCTTCATCATAAATTTCGAGACTTTCAAGAAGCATATTTCTGAAGGTTTCCTTCCACTCGTTGCCATGGGGAGAAATTCTTCGTCCATATTTTTCAAAGGCAATCAGATGGGCCAGCTCATGGGTAAGCACAAAGAAAAAAAGTTGTGGGGTAAGCGTAGAGTTTACCGTAATTTCATGAGAATTGTCCGGAAGTTTTCTGTAATCTCCCAGTTTGGAATTTCTGTTTCTTGTAACTTTTATATGTATATAGTAATCTGAAAACCAGATTCTTAAATATTTAAGAGTATTTTGAGGTAAATATTTTTCTAATGATTGGATAGACATTTTACAAACTTAATGGAATTCCGGCATAGAAATTCAATAGTTTAAGACTAAAAAGATAATTATATTTTGCCTGCGCTACCGATCCCTGTGCATTTGCATAATTATTTCTTGCCACATTCACGTCATAGATAGTAGTTCTTCCTGCAGCATAACTTTTATCAGCAAACTCAAGTGCCAGCTTGGAACTCTTCTCTGCTTCCACGGCTGCCAGATAGGTTTCATAGTTGGCATCCGCATCAAACTGTGCTTTTTGTACATTCTGTCTTACCGTTTGTTTCTGTTGTTCTAAACTGTTTTTAGCAAGACTTTCATTAATTTTGGACTGTTCTACCTGTAATTTTGTAATTCCTTTGTTAAAAATAGGAACATTCAGAGAAAGCCCTACATTCTGACCGAAATTGTCTTTATACTGTTGAAATAGCCCTGGCTGAGCACTCTCTGCAGGACCTCCATTCAATATATTGTTGTAAAATGAAGAAAGACCAGCACTAGCCGTAAGCGTAGGCCAAAATGCCGTTTTACTGACTTCCGTTTGAGCTTCAGCAGATTTTATTCTGCTTTCTGCTGCTTTTATCTGTGGCTGAATTTTATAAGCGGTAACCAAAACGTCATCCGCAGACTGCAGCTGCAAGTCTAAGGTTTCGGGGATATTAACATCTTCAACATCAAAATCTTTATACTCTGTAAGTTGTAAAAGCTGAACAATAGCAAATAATGCTCTTCCAACATTTACTTCAGCTGTCTTTAAATTTTGTTTTTCTCTTGCCAAAGCAGCTTCCGCTTCTGCCAAAACAGTTTGTGCCGTTGTTCCTACATTTGTTGTTATTTTTGCTCTGTCATACTGCTTTTGAGCATTCTCTACCGCGCTTTGAGAAATCTTGACAATCTCTTTATTCAAAAGCGTTGTAAGATACTGCTGAGCAATCTGGAGAGAAATATCATTTTTGATGGTTTCAATATCATATTGGCTGGCTTCTACATCAAACTGAGCTTTTCGAACATTTTTTTCAAGCCTCCCATTATTGTATACCAAAATATCAGCACCAAGACTAGCACTATTACTAAATCTATCGTTTCTGATACTTCCGGTCCCTAATGAAAGCTGTCCAAAACTTACGGAATTGTTCAACCCTGCCGAAACAGAAGGCAGGTACCCTTTCTTGGCAATTTTAAGATTAGATTCTTGTGATTGTTTGTTATATTGATTTTGGATAACCTGAAGATTATGCTCTACAGCATAATTCACACATTCTTTTAAGGACCATTTCTTCTGAGCACTTAAACCCAGATAACCCAATCCAAAAACGATGATCCAAACTTTTTTCATATTAAGATTTTTCAATATTAGACGAATTAAATATAAAAAAGTTACAGATTGAAAAATTATATTTTATTTTAAAAAAACTTTTGGGAATTTTGTACCATGACAAATGAACAATACCAGGAAGCCATTGACTGGCTTTTCATACAAATGCCCAACTATCAGATAGATGGGCAAAAGGCCTATAAACCGGGACTGGATAACATTACGAAGCTTTGCGCTTTCTTTGGAAACCCTCAGGATAAAATCAAATGTATCCATATTGGCGGTACCAACGGAAAAGGCTCTTCAAGCAATATGCTGGCTTCTGTACTTCAGGAATCAGGTTATAAAGTAGGTTTATATAATTCTCCTCACCTCATCGACTTCACGGAACGCATCAAAGTGAACGGAAAAAACTGTAATAAAGAGTTTGTTTTCGATTTTATTCAAAAGCTTAAAACTATTCCCGAAGATATCCGCCCGTCTTTCTTTGAATTCACTACCATTATGGCTTTTGAATATTTTTACCAGCAGCAGGTAGATTTTGCTATTATTGAAGTGGGATTAGGAGGAAGGCTGGATTCTACCAATATTATTAAACCTCTGATTTCTGCAATTACGAATGTTCAGCTGGATCATCAGAATATTTTAGGAGATACCATAGCGGAAATTGCTACGGAAAAGGCAGGAATCGTTAAAAACAACACTCCTATTATCTCTGGCGATGAAAATGAGGTTGTAAAAAACATCATCAGAGAAAAAGCCATTAAAGAAAATGCTCCTTTTATAGATGCCACTTTAATTGAAACTGATCTTACTTCTGATCTGAAAGGAAACTACCAGCAAAAGAATATCCGCGTTGTATTAGCATTGGTTGAAGAGCTGAAAAAGCAGCAGGTTGACATTTCTGATCAGAATCTGGAAAAAGGATTATTAAGCGTTCATCATCATACCGGATTTATCGGCCGTTGGTTCGAGTTCTCAAAAAATCCACTTACGATTTGTGATACGGGACATAATCAGGCAGGTTTGGAGTATGTTTTTTCACAATTAAATTCAATTGACAGGCACAAGCATATCATTTTGGGGTTCGTAAATGACAAAAAAATAGATGAAGTGATGAATTTACTTCCTGAAAATTCTGAGTTTTATTTTGCAAAACCATCCATCAACAGGGGAAGACATCCGGAAGATTATGAAAACCTTCTTAAGGAGGCGAAAATTTTTTACAAAATTTTTAATTCCGTACAGGAAGCGTATCTATCTGCAAAAGAACAATGTACAAACGAAGAAATGATTTTTATTGGCGGAAGTAACTTTGTTGTGGGAGATTTTTTAGAAAAAAATTTGGAGATTACCGAATAAGTCGTATATTTGCACCACTCTAAACAAGAGAACAAGTCTAGAGGGTTCTTAGCTCAGTTGGTTCAGAGCATCTGGTTTACACCCAGAGGGTCGGGGGTTCGAATCCCTCAGGACCCACAGAAAAGGAAACGAAACCTTTCAAAAAAATTCGGGTTCTTAGCTCAGTTGGTTCAGAGCATCTGGTTTACACCCAGAGGGTCGGGGGTTCGAATCCCTCAGGACCCACAAAAAATCTCTCAAGAAATTGGGAGATTTTTTTATTTTATCCCTAAACTCCATAAGTCCTTTTCCTTTATATTACTTACCTTTGCCTCCGTTCGATTGCATCTATTTCGTGAAGGAACTTCATATCATATCATTCAACTATCCCTACCCTCCTTCTTATGGTGGAATTATTGATGTATTTTATAAGATCAAAGCTTTGTCTGACCTGGGAATAAAGATCCATCTTCATTGTTTTGTAGATCAGATTCCTGAAAGAATTGATCCGGAAGTAGAAGAAAACACAGAAAATATATTTTTTTATAAAAAGAAGAAGAATCCACTTCTTTATTTCTCAGGAACCCCATTTGCTGCAGCTATAAGAGATTCTGAGTTGCTTCTTACCCATCTGGAAAAGATCAAAGCTCCAATTTTGTTTGAAGGCCTTCAGACAACCTATGTTATAAAGTTTTTAAAAGGCAGAGGGCATCAACTTTATCTTCGTCATCACAATAACGAAACAGCATATTATAAAGGCCTATCTCTATCGGAAAAAAATATTTTTAAAAAGATTATTTACAGCATTGAATCTTTAAAATATACAGGATATCAGAAAAAGCTTTTAAAGAAGTTTAACACCGTATTCTGTCTTTCTGAAAAAGAATATCATGAAGTAGAAACATACTCGAATAATGCGCAGCTGATTCATATCTTTCATGGCAACTCATCAGTAAAACAATTAGATAAAAAGGGAAAATATTTTCTTTTTCATGGAGATCTCACCACCGCAGATAACAAAAAGGCTCTGGAGGAAACGATTGATCTTTTTAAAAGTCTTCCTCACTATCAATTGAAGGTAGCTTCCGACCGTGCCAGTGAGGATATTAAAAAGAAGATTTCTGCAGTTGAAAATATCAGCCTCACTCCTATTCAAACTACAGAAAACCTCCATCATTTATTGAATGGGGCACACGCCAACATTTTGCTTTCTTATCAGAATTCCGGCACAAAAGTGAAGCTTTTCAACACTCTTTATAACAGCCGTTTTGTGATCATTAACGAAAATATTACCGACGATGCAGATCTTATCAAACTCTGCCTGTATGGCTCTGAAACGGAGGAAATCCGCAGACAAATCATTATTGCTGCAACAAAAGATTATAATGACACCGAAAACAGGAAGAAAGTTTTAGAAAGAAAACATTCTGATGCTTCTAAAGCCGAAGAAATTATTGCAACTATTTTTAAAGATTAACAGCCTCTACAACCTTCTGAATATTAAATTCTTCCAGGCAGGCCCAATCTCCCCTATAACATTCTTTATCACCGAAAACGGAACATGGTCTGCAGGTAAGATCTTTTACCTGAACAACATCGTCTTCACTCTGCCCAAACCCTAAAAATCCGGCGTAAGGATGTGTAGCTCCCCATATGGAAACACATCGGGTTCCTACGAGGCTTGCCAGGTGCATATTGGCAGAGTCCATAGAAATCATCAGTTCAAGTTCTGAAATTTTATTAAGTTCTTCAGTAAGGTTCAGTTTCCCGGAAAGATTTTTGGTATTGGGAATCTGACTCTCCCATTGTTCAAGAGTCTCGGTTTCTTTTTTTCCGCCTCCAAAGAAATATAGGGTATGTTTCTGAGCAAGAATCCTTGCTAATTCATAAGACTTTTCCAAAGGAAGCATTTTCCCTTTATGTTGGGCAAAAGGGGCAAATCCAATCCCTGATTTATGCTTAGAAACGGGTCTGAGCTGATGGGAAAGTTCTACTTTGAATCCCATCTTACGAAAAACATCAGCATAACGCTCCACTGTTCTTTTCAGCTGGACTTTTTCAAGGTTCCAGACATCCGTAAGGTGCTCTTTCTCTTCTTTTCCTTTATCGATTTTGAAAACCTTAAGTCCTTTCCTTATATATATCTTATCCAGGATCTTTGTCCTGATAACATCATGAAGATTGGCAATACAATCCGGATTAAATTCACTGATCAGCTCATTGCTCAGCTTTCTCAGTCCAAAGAACCCTTTATAATCATCCAAATCAATTCCTTTGAATGTAACGTTAGGAACTCCCGCAAACAGGGCTTCAAAATTTTTTCTGGAAACCATAATAATTTCCACACCGGGGTTCTGCTCCAGAAATTCTCTGAAAACAGGGACAGTCATCGCAACGTCTCCGAATGCGGAAAAACGATATGCTAAAATTTTGGTCACGGTTATGATTTCAGTTGATAAGCAACTGCATAAAACTTAATCTGTTTGGTCATCGCCATCAGTCCGTTAGCTCTGGATGGTGAAAGGAATTCCTGCAATCCGATCTCTGCAATAAAATCAAAATCAGAATCCAGAATCTCCTGAGTGGAATGCCCACTATAAATGCTTACTAAAAGAGATACGATACCTTTGGGTAAAATACCATCTGAATCGGCATTAAAGAAAAGTTTTCCGTCTTTAAATTCGGCATCAATCCAAACTTTACTCTGGCAGCCCTTAATCAAATTTTCTTCTGTCTTCTTGTCTTCCGGTAATCCTTTCAGCTCTTTTCCAAGATCAATAATGTACTCGTACTTTTGCTCCCAGTCGTCAAGAAATGCGAATTCATCGATTATTTCCTGCTGTTTTTCTTTAATGGTCATTTTAAATCAAATTTCTTTATGCAAAGATAACCAATTTTGTAAAATTTATTTACGGGATGCTTTCTCAAAAAGTTGCAAAATCTTTATTTCTTCATTCTCCCAACAGAATACATCTGCAGCTTTGTTCAGCTCTTCCTGATAATACCGCCTTCCTCTGCTAAGAATCAGATTAATTGCTTTTTCAATTGTTTCCGGCTGGTGGTCACTTACAACTTCACCTACATGGAATTGGTTTCTGATACGCTGCATTTCCGGAAAATTGATCATAACCAAAGGTACTCTGGACTGAATATAATCACAAACCTTATTAGGCAGGGAATAATAATAGCTTACTCCGTTATTTTCTTCAAGACTAAATCCTGCATCAGCCGTTTTTGTGATCTCTCTGAGATTATCTGGCTTCAATTTACCCAGAAAAAATACTTTATCCTGTAATTCTTCCTGAACAACAAGCTGTTCATATTCTTTTTTCTTTGGCCCATCACCCGCAATCTTAAGAACCGCATCTTTAATATGATGCATGGCTTTAATCATTTTTTCAATTCCTCTGGATTGGTTGATTGCTCCCTGATACAGAATTATTTTAGGATGATTGTCCGGAATTTCAGGAACAGAACTAATTTTTCTCGGAATATTTCTTACCACTACCGGACTCACATTATATTTCTCATGAAACCATCCGGCATAGCTTTCACTTTCCGTCATCATAAATTCTACTTTTGGAACAAGGTTTCTTTCCAATACTCTCCAGAATTTCTGTGAAAATCGGTTTTGTACCGATGGCATTTCCGTAAAAATTTCGTGGCTGTCAAAAACCAGGGGAATATTCATTTTTTTGGCAATGAGATAATTTGGCAGAAGTGCGTCTATATCATTGGCATGAAGGATAGTATCTTTGTCCGCTTTTTTTTTCAGTTCATGATAAAGCTTCCAGTTGAATTCAAAATAAGCAGTCTTTAAAGTTTTAGACTTCAGCGTTATTCTGGAAAAAGGATAAGGGCGTTCCATTTTCTCATTCCCTCCCCAATCATTTCCTATCAGTTCTACAGGATATCCGTTATCAAAAAGGGTTTTACAAACCTTTTCAATTCTCTGATCGGTATACAGGCTGCTGAAGGCAGATACTATTATTTTCTTCTTCATTTATCTTTCTTATCTAATATTAAATGATAAACCTGAATGAAGCAAATTAGCCCATTGGGTATAATAACCGGCCACAGTGGCCCGCTAAAGAACCCATAAATGACAAAACACATACAGCCAATCATGTTGACAATTCGGATTTTTCTTACATCTTTCAGTATGAAACTCAATACGATAAAAACAGAAGCAGAATAGCCGATATAAGTAGTGATCTCAGGATTCATGGGGAAAATTTAAGGATAACAAACTTAATCATTTTCAATAAGATAATAAAATTTTTTCTGCCATAAAGTCATTAATTGATTTTTGGTAAAATATTTGTAATTTAGATAATGAATAAAAGGTAATGTTGCCTTTGTTCTAATGAGATATATTATGGATTATAAGTTTTCACAAGGTTTGAGCCAGGTGTTCAAACAAAGCAAAAGCGAAGCTAAAAGGCTGAAAAGTGAATTTCTTAATACAGAACATCTACTTTTAGGTATTATAAAAACGGAAAACTCTGCAAAAGAAATCCTTCAAAACCTTAATGCGGATTTAACACAAATCAGAAGAAAAATTGAAACTCTAAATACAGCAAGTCTTAATCCTATTTCTGAGGAGGTTACCAATATTTCTTTCACCAAAATGGCGGATCATGCCATTAAACGTGCGGAGTTAGAATGCCGACAATACAAAAGCAATGAGATTAATACCGTTCACCTGCTTTTAGGTATTCTTTATAAATATGAGGACCCTACTTCAAATATTCTGGGAGCTTATGACATCGACTATGAAGGAGTTTCAAGAGAGTACCAGACTATGCTTAAAAATTCCGGGCAGTCGCCACAAATGAGTGCTTATGACGATGATGATGAGAGAGAAGAATTTGAGCAAATGAGAAAGCCTACAGGAAATTTAGGTTCTGCAAAAAGTAAAACTCCTACTTTGGATAACTTTGGTAGAGACCTTACTTCTTTGGCCAGAGATGGAAAACTGGACCCTGTGATCGGGCGTGAAAAAGAAATTGAGAGAGTTTCTCAGATCTTATCACGAAGAAAGAAAAACAACCCGCTTCTTATCGGGGAGCCTGGAGTTGGTAAATCTGCGATCGCCGAAGGTCTGGCATTAAGAATTCAACAGAAAAAAGTATCAAGGGTTCTTTACGGAAAACGAGTGATCACTTTAGATCTGGCAAGTTTAGTTGCCGGAACAAAATACCGTGGTCAGTTTGAAGAAAGAATGAAGGCCATCATGACGGAACTGGAGAAAAACAGAGATGTTATCTTATTCATTGATGAGCTTCATACAATTGTGGGAGCAGGAAGTTCTACAGGAAGTCTGGATGCTTCCAATATGTTCAAACCGGCTTTGGCAAGAGGAGAAATTCAATGCATCGGGGCTACCACTCTGGATGAGTACCGTCAGTATATTGAAAAAGACGGAGCTTTAGAAAGAAGATTCCAGAAAGTAATGGTGGAACCTACTTCTATTGATGAAACGATTCAGATTCTGAACCAGATCAAAGATAAGTATGAAGAACACCACAATGTAATTTATACGCCGGAAGCTATTGCAGCGTGTGTCAATCTGACATCGAGATATATTACAGACCGTTTCTTACCGGACAAAGCTATTGATGCTATGGACGAAGCAGGTTCAAGAGTTTATATCAAGAATATGAAAGTTCCTACAGAGATCATTGATTTTGAAAAGAAAATTGAAGATATCAAAGAACTGAAACAGAAAGCTGTAAAAGCTCAGGATTATCTTGAAGCAAGAAAGCTTAAAGATGAAGAGGAACGTCTTCAGATGGAACTGAATGCTGCTCAGGAAAAATGGGATAAAGATGTAAAAGAGAAGAAAGAAACCGTAACGGAAGAAAATGTAGCGGAAGTGGTTTCTATGATGAGTGGAGTTCCTGTAACTAAAGTAGGCAAAAACGAACTTGACAAGCTTGCCCAAATGGATGAGAAGCTGAACGGAAAAGTAATTGGCCAGGAAGATGCAGTGAAAAAAGTAGTGAAGGCTATCCAAAGAAACAGAGCTGGTCTTAAAGATCCGAACCGTCCAATTGGTACATTTATTTTCCTTGGAACAACCGGTGTTGGTAAGACGGAATTGGCTAAAGTAATGGCAAGAGAGCTTTTTGAATCCGATGAATCTCTGATCAGAATTGACATGAGTGAATACATGGAGAAATTTGCGGTTTCAAGATTAGTTGGTGCGCCTCCGGGATATGTTGGATATGAAGAAGGAGGTCAGTTAACAGAAGCTGTAAGAAGAAAACCTTATGCGGTGGTTCTTTTGGATGAGATTGAAAAAGCTCACCCGGATGTATTCAATATTCTGTTGCAGATCCTTGATGAAGGTCACGTTACAGACAGCTTAGGAAGAAAGATTGACTTTAGAAATACCATCATTATTCTTACTTCCAATATCGGAACAAGAGATCTTAAAGATTTTGGGGATGGTGTAGGATTTGGAACTTCAGCTAAGAAGACAAGTTCAGATACCAGAGCAAGAAGTACAATTGAGAGCGCTCTTAAAAAAGCATTTGCTCCTGAATTCCTAAACAGAATTGATGATATTGTAATCTTTAACTCTCTTGTACAGGATGATATCAAGAAGATTATTGATATTGAGCTGAATAAACTTTATGGCAGACTTGAAAAATTAGGATATAAAGTAGAATTAACTGAAGATGCTAAAAACTTTATTTCTGAAAAAGGATGGGATAAAGATTTCGGAGCGAGACCATTGAAACGTGCGATTCAGAAGTACATTGAGGATTTATTAGCAGAAATGCTGGTTAATAAACAATTGAACGAAGGAGAAACCGTAGTTCTTGACCTTAATGAAGCGAAAGACGGATTGGTGGGAAAAACTTCAAAACCTAAGAAGTCATCAACTGCTGAAAAGTCTTCTTAATCTTAAATAATTAATTTAATTTCAATAAAAAAGCACCAGGAATTTCCTGGTGCTTTTTGCTTTTATACGTTTGACTAAGCCCTTCCCTATTGAATTTACATTTTGATGTTGTTAAATTATCTGCGTGATCTGGAAAATCTGCGAGATTATATTTAAATACATCCGTTTTTATTGGAAAATGCAAAGACACAAAAGGATTTTATATGTGATGCATTTTAAGGCGCAAAGATTTTATCTTCGATAAAATTGAAGTACTTATATATAATTTTACTAAACTCCTTCAATGGATATAATCGTTAAAGCCCTACCACAAAACCGATATTCGGGATCAGACCGCTTGAAAACACGCTTGAATTTTGCTTCCAGAGAACATTATACATTAATCCCAGCTGCATAAAGGAATTATTACCAATTCTCTGCATGTATCCTCCTCCCAGAAACAACGCATTTTCTTCCGTATTGAATTTATAATCATAGAATTTATCCTTATAATCAATAAAATAATGCTGATAATTGGCTCCCAGATAAAATGATCGGGCGAAATAGTAATTGATAAAAGGCCCTACTCCAAACATTGTAGATTTATAAGAATTGGAAGTCTGCCATGAAACCGTTCCTACTACACCTCCTTCAAGATCATTCGTAAGTCTGTATCCAACTCTGGGAGATGCTGATAAATTAAAAGCACTATTGCTTCCGAAGCCTACTCCAATCCCTCCTCCGAAAGTCCATTTACTGTTTTCCTGTACCGGTGCTCCCACTGAAACCTGAGAAAAGACTGATCCTGAACCCATCAGCATCATTGAAATAATAAACTTTTTCATATGTAGATATATTTTGTTTTGATGATATTTTATACTCCCATCCATAGCAATTGACGGAATATAATGATGATCATGACAACCATCGTTTTTATCAATGTTTAAAATTATGGTTTTTTTACGAATTTATTTAGTTGTATTTTTGCCGGGTCAAACTAAGAACTCCCGTTAAGAGTTTCGTAAAATTGAAATACAATGAAAATAGTAGTAGGCCTCTCCGGAGGTGTAGACTCTAGTGTTACAGCGTATCTGCTGCAACAGCAAGGCCATGAGGTAGTGGCTTTGTTTATGAGAAACTGGAATGATGCTTCCGTGACTCTTGAAGATGAATGCCCCTGGATTGAGGACAGTAATGATGCCCTTATGGTAGCGCAAAAACTCGGAATTCCTTTCCAGGTTATAGACATGAGTGAGCTTTACAAGGAACGTATCGTAGACTATATGTTTGCGGAATATGAAAAAGGAAGAACTCCGAATCCTGACGTTTTATGTAACAGAGAGGTAAAGTTCGATGTTTTCATGAAAACGGCAATGTCCCTTGGAGCAGATAAAGTTGCTACAGGACATTATGCCAGAGTACACTCCACTTTTGATGAAAACGGTAAGGAGATTTTCCATCTTTTATCCGGAAAAGACAACAATAAAGATCAGTCTTATTTCTTATGCCAGCTGAGCCAGGATCAGTTGTCAAAAGCTTTATTTCCTATCGGAGAGCTTACAAAGCCTCAGGTAAGAGAGATTGCTAAAGAAATCGGATTGGTAACTGCAGATAAAAAAGATTCTCAGGGATTATGTTTTATCGGAAAAGTAAGCCTGCCACAATTTTTACAGCAGCAATTAAAGCCCAATGAAGGAGAGATTGTAGAAATTTTTAAAGATTCACCATTATTTTCAGAAGAAAAACCTGAATTTTCGTCCAAAGAAGAGGAACTTGAATTTTTATCACGAAAAATCAATTATAAAAAATCTGACGGAAAAGTAATCGGGAAACATCAGGGAGCCCAGTTTTTCACGATCGGACAAAGCAAAGGTCTTGGAATAGGCGGACATAAAGAAAGCTGCTTTATTGTGTCCAGAGACATGGAAAACAATATTCTTTTTGTTGGCGAAGGAAGCCATTTTCCCGGACTTCATAAAAAAGCATTGAAAATTGATAATTCTGAACTGCATTGGGTACGTGAGGATATGAGACTTCAAAAGGGTGAATCTTTGGAAGTAATGGCCAGATTCAGATACAGACAGCCTTTACAAAAAGCGATTCTATACCAGTTTGAAAATGCATTTTATATTGAATTCGATGAACTGCAATCTGCTATTGCTGAAGGACAGTTTGCTTCCTGGTATATTGATGAAGAGCTTATCGGAAGCGGTGTGATTTCGTAAGAATTCGTTGTGTATGTGTAAGGGTTTCGAAGGTAGAAATTTTTAGAAAAATAATTTTTGAAATTTTCTGTAACGTTTTTAAAGTTATCATACTTACTAAGTAAATAACAATAAAAAATTACTATGAAAACGACTACAAGAAACCAGTATGCCTACGTAAACAATATCCTGATCTCAATTGTATCTGCAGTTTTGGGTTACAACCTTTATCAGGTTATCGTACATCCGGAAAAATCTAACATCGCTGTCACACTTATCTTAGTGGTTCTTACCTCCGCTATGATACGAAAGTATGGCTATCAACCTATAAAAGATATTTAATATCAACAACGCATAATAAAGCCCGGAACTTGATTGTTTCGGGTTTGTTTTTTACAAGGTCTTTACTTTATCTTTTTATTTATGTGATTTGATATAAAAACCAATGTAACAATACATTCCGTCATTAAAATCATAAATAGGAAGCCAATAGGTTTTCCTAACATAATTCCTCTGAACAGTTTTACCAATCCCAATAAAAAAATAAGTCCCGCAAAATAAAATGTTATTTTCGATCCCCGTTCTTTAGAAGAGTTTATAAAAACAGAAGCATAAAATCCAAGAATCAGGATGGCGTAAAATGTAAGAAAATCTGGGCCCTTAAGAATTATGGGATTAAGTGTCTGATATGTTGTAAAAAGCCATACAAAACTTGTTACAACCGGAACTGAATGAATGATTATCTTTTTCATAATAATGAATTTTTATCCTCCACAGCCACCACAACCGCCACAACCACCGCAGCCGCCACCACATCCTCCTCCGCTGCAGCTGGAACCTCCACAACCTCCCCCGTCACTATTCTGAGAATCTTTTTTATTAGGATCAGAAACTTCATTATTTCCTATTACAGACACTATCGTTCCCAATATAAAAATCATCCCAAAAACCACCCCTGTAACAAGTAATCCGGTAAAATCATCACCTTCCGTACACGAGTATAGCAGCAGTAAAATAAGGAAAGGAAAAAGAATCCTCAGTTTTTTTAGCCAGGACCCGCCTTTACTTTTTATTGTCAATTCTTTCCAGATCTCGGCTGGAGCTTCCTGTTGAAATATTTCACAATAACTTTTCAATGTATTGCCAAACCAGTTCTGATGTTTTTTATTTTCAGTTTCTCCACCTTTTGAGGGATGATGATGAAGTGGTCTTTTTAAAATATGGGGACAGAACTCTTCCCAATAATTCTGGGTATAGATGAGATGCATATGCCATACTTTATCTACGATCTTACTTGGTGAAGCTCCATTGGGAAGAATACAGCAGAGATAGACAAACTTTTTATATTCTTCAATTGCTTTGCGGGTAAAATCCTGGCTCCAGCACTCTTCTTTTGCCAGCTTTCTTGAAAACGGAAAATCCGCATCTGGTGCATCCAGTGAAAATTCCTGTATCCTGTTCCATAAGGATTCATCTTTTAATAACATCTTTGTTTCCATTGTTTTAAATTTTGTTTTTCTATTCAAATGTCAATGGATTTTTAAATATAAAAGTCTTACATAAATCTTTTTTGGTTTGATAAAAATCTTAAATTAGTCTTATAAAACTGAAAACAAATGAAAAAGGAAGATATTCTTCATCTTGAAAAACTGATGACCTTCTTAAGCCGTCATTTTTTAAAGAAAAACCATTGGGAAGACGTAACAAAAACCGAATGGTCCTACATCGGCGCTGAACTGAACGAACTGATTATCAACGATCATTCTGAAAAAGAAATAAAAAAAGATCCTGACATTCTCGGTACCAATTATCTTTACGAGCATTTGATCATTAATAAACTGAAGAAATTCAGACAAAATGAAAATGCAGCTTTAAGTAAACCCAACCTTGCCAAACTAAGCCTGATTGTAAAGGTTCTGGGATATTCCAATTATATAGATTTCATTAACTCTAATACAGAATCTTTCGATTTTAATGACCTTAGAATTGATATGAATAATGCAAATCAAAATACAGCTCTTTTAGAACGTCTAGTGGGTTGCTGGTACTCTTACAACAGAAATCTACCGGAAAATCCTGTAATGGCAAAAGAAGACCGTATCTGGCGCTCTGCCATGGAAATATACAAGTCTGAAACTACAGGAGAATATTTCATAGAGAGAAGCGGTGGTGATCATCATAAATATTTCGGAAAGGTAACTGCTTATTCTGATTATGTTTTTATCATTATGAACAGCAATACATTCATCCGCCAACGGCATTTCATTTCCAGAATAAAAGACATTAAAGAAAAGCTTAAGAATCCCGACTATAAACTCCACGAAATCCATTTTATAAGCACCTGCATAAGTTTTAACCAGGAACCGATTGCCCTGTTTGAAATTTTCAGAAAAGCAGACAGAAAAAACTTTATTTCAGATTCTATAAGCTTTCCGATTGACAGCGATGAAATTCCAGAATCTATTGTTAAACAACTTGAAGACACTGAATCTAACAGAATTGATTACAGATAGTTATACTTCTTAAAAAAAAAGATATAATAATAACCACCGAACGTTCAACAGATAAAAAATGAAGCGTTTACAGTAGAAATATATTATTTTTTCTATTCTCTTATGCCTAGAATACATTTACTCATTAAAAATCAACAGATTACTGCAATAATTCTCCTAACTTGATAGTTCTAATAATGAACCCTTCAATTATCTTGCTATGGAATATTATGAATTGTATGAAGTTTTGAAAAGCCATTTTGATTCCGGAAAGGAAATTGTAGAGGTCAAAGAATTAAATATAACCATAGAATCTATTCCGTTTGAATCTAAGGTTTCCGATCTGCTCTATGGCTCGGAAAATCATACCTGCTGTAAGCACAGCCAATCTCTGGAAACCAATGGAAAAGGGTATCTGCTCTATAATCAGCCTACGGTAGACATCAAAGACTTCGATATTGAATGCAATAAAAAGTTTACGTATTATATTCTCAAAAGAACTGATGTGAAAACCGCAAAAGGGTGTATTCTTTTTTTCCACGGCCTGAATGAAAAGAAATGGGATAAATATCTGCCGTGGGCTTATGAACTGGCTCAAAGGGCAAATAAGGCTGTCATCCTCTTTCCTATTGCTTTTCATATGGATCGTGCAGAAGCTGTATGGAGCGATCGCCATCATATGATGGAAATTGTAAATTTTAGGAAAAGGAAATATCCGGAAAACAGTAATTATTCTTATGTGAATGCGGCGATAAGCTCAAGGCTGGAAGCACATCCGCAAAGGATTTTCTGGTCAGGATTGCAAACCTATTCCGATATCACAGAGGTGGTAAAAGATATTAAAAATAATAAGATCAGCAGTATTTCTCCGGATGCAGAGCTGGATTTATTCGGATATTCAATTGGTTCATTCCTTTCAATAATCATTAAAATGGCAGATCCAAATCGCTTCTTTACCCAATCTAAGGTCTTTTGTTTCTGCGGAGGAATGACAATCGACCGCATGTTTCCGATATCCAAATACATTATGGATACTCAGGCGACTGTAAAAATGCAGTCTGTTTTTACAGAGCTTTTAAGCTCGGATTTTAAATCGGATTCTCGTTTGAAACATTATCAGAATGATGAGCTCCATCCTCAGGAAAGCTGGTTTAAGAAGATGCTTCGTTACAATTATTTTCAAAAGGAAAGAGAGGAAAGAATACAAGAAATTCAGTCACAAATAAAGGCATACGTTCTGGAAAAGGATGGCGTTGCGCCTCCAATGGAAGCCCTGAATACTTTACAAGGCGGTTATCGTAACATTCCCGTAGATGTAGAAATAAAAGATTTTCCGTATGAATATTCCCATATGGTTCCGTTTCCTCTTACTCATAAGCATAGTAAAGAGGTTACAGAAGCCTTCCAGCAGTTTATACAATCAGCGAGTGATTTTTATGCCCATTGAGTATCAAACGAACAGAATTTTCCTGTTAGGGATAAAAAATAGAAAGGAATAACTTAAAGATAATGAGTACAAGGTCCATGGTTAGTTTTTTTTAAATTAAAATGAAAATATTCTCTCCAGGACCGCCTGATAACAGATACCTGTTTTGATCAGCTTACCAGCCAGTCTTTGAAATCTTTAACACGATCTCTGCTTACTGTAATCTCTTCCTGAGGCTGAAACTCAAGATCCACTTTGTAATAAGGAGATGTGTGAATATTCTTTATATAATCTGAATTGATAATAAACTGTCTGTTGACACGGAAAAACTTTTTCGCATCCAGAACTTCTTCCAGCTCATCAAGCGTAAAATCTGACGGATAGGTACGGTCTTCGGTCTGAAGGTAGACTATCTTATTCTCGCTGAAAAAGCAGCTTATTTCGTGTGTCTGCACGATTTTAAGATTATACCCAATCTTCACCAATACTCTGGAAAGCATAGACTTTTCCTTCCTGATCAACTGTTTGATATCCTGTGAACCTATCGTATTGTTTGCAGGAATAAATGATTTAAATTTCTCCACTGCACCTTCCAGATCTTCATCAAGAATAGGTTTTAAAAGATAATCGATGCTGTTCAGCTTAAAGGCCTTCAGTGTGTATTGGTCAAAAGCTGTTGTATAGATAATGAATCCTTTGGTAGGAATTTTTTCAAAGATATCGAAAGACAATCCATCGCCTAAAACAATATCTGAAAATATCAGCTGAGGATGTTCATTTTCCGAAAACCAGGCAACCCCCTCTTCTACCGATTCTATTTTAGCAACTACTTCAATTTCAGGAAAATTACTCAGCATACGCTCTAATTTCCTTGAAGCAGGTTTTTCATCTTCTATAATGACAGTTTTGATCATTAGTTTTTAATTTGGTTTTCAGATTTCAGGAACTAAAGTTAGATAAAAGCGGGCAGATTTTAATAATCTATTGTTTTTTTCTCTTTTTCAAGTTCTCTTTCAATCATTTCTCTTTCCCATTCGGAATCAAAAACAAAAAGTTTAATTGCTTTTATAAGAAGAATGAGTCCCCATATTCCGAGTATGGTATATCTGTCAAAAAGCTGAATTCTTACAATTTTCTCTCCAAAAATATCATCAGGAGCAATAAGAACTGCAATAACTGCAAATATAAAAATGCTTCTATAAAACTTTTTAAGGTTCTGGGTTCTTGTATAGGCTGTATGATAATCCATGATCGTATAAGTTTTTAGTGTAATTATTGATTAAAATGTTTTTATTTTTTCTTTTTCTTCTTTCTCCATCAGTTCTTTTATTTTTCTTTCTTCCCAGTTTTTTCCCATTCCAAATACATTTATAGCATGAAATGCAATTCCTACTCCCCATCCTAAAGCCGGCCATAAAAACCATAGGTATCCTGGAGCTGTCAGAAGGTTTAATACTGCTAAAAACGGAATCACCACACAATAAGAAGCAAGGTTTCCATAAAACTCTTTCAGTTCTTTTACTCTTCTTGAAGCTTTTCTGTAAGCATTCGTTTCTTTATTTGATGATAAAATTTCCATAATATTCTGTTTTAAAGGTTAATATCTTTTTTGTTGAATCAAAGGTAAGCCGGAAAAAGGAACCCAATCAACTTTATATGACCGAATGGTAGAAAATACTGCCCGAATGGTAAAAATTTGAACTCAGTAGATAAACGGGATCACTTTCTTTGTCGTTTTTCTGTATTGAATATATTCTTCTCCGAACTGTTCTACCAAAGCCTGTTCTTCAACTTTAATACGGTAAGCAAAAGCCAAAAACGGAGGAACAAAAGCAAAGATTAGTGACAGCCAGTTATTTAAATATAAGCCCAACCCAAGTGACGTCAGCAGAGAAAAAGCATAGGAAGGATGTCTCAAATATTTGTAGAAACCTTCTTTTTTAATCTTATGATCCTGTCTTATTGTTACATCTACCGTAAAGTATTGTCCCAACGATCTGATAATAATATATCTGAAAATAATTCCGATAAGTATCAGAGCTTCACCAAGGTAAAGAATCCAATCACCATCAACCATAGGTAAATGAGTATAATATGATAAACTTATTGAGCTTGCTATAGAAAAAGGAATGGCCAGCCACAAAATATTCAGGGTAGATTTATCCTTGTCTTTTTTATCAGACTTCCCGGATTTCATCATGTTTTTGTATAGTATTTCACTAATAAACCAAACTGCCATTGACATATAAAATAGAATTACCAAGGTGTTCATTTTTGAAAGTTTTTAAGGTTAAAGTTCTTTGTAAGCGAAAGTGTAACAGGATTATAAACCTGACTGTATGATCATTTTCATTTAATCATCTTTCTTCTTATTCATTAGTTCCCGTACTTTATCTTCCTCCCACTTCTTTACAAACCCGATTCTTGGTAAAAAAACCGCTACGGCGTGGGTAAGAAGCCCAATTCCCCATAAAGTGGCTGTAAAGAAGTTCTTGAATTGAAAATAACTTTCTCCGGGTTCCAGATTAGAAATATTGTAAAAAACAATAAGAATGTTCACAGCTATGTAAAAAAATAAATGCCCATAAAATCCTGTTAATTGATTCACTTGCTTTTTAGCTTCCTGATATTGAATATCATTTTCATCAAAATTTTCCATTTTTTCTGTTTTTTTGCTGATTCATAATTTCTCTGATCTTTTTTTCCTGCCAAGATTCTCCGATCCCAAAAACCCTTAAAGCCTTGAAAGCCAAAATCATTCCCCAGCCCAATGCCGGATACCAGAACCAATATTCCCCTTTGCTGGTAAAAAGATTGATAAAAAATAAAAAAGGAATGATAATACAAAAAGAAATAAGGCTGGAATAAAATCCTTTTATTTCCTTCACTCTCTTTTGCGCTTTTTTGTAGGCTGCCGAACTATTATCAGTCTCAGGACTGGCAATATGCGGCTTAACTAGAAGCATCGGAAGCTTCACTTTAAAATGATCCTCAGATTTTTCTATAAACACATTCCGCTCCGTAAGAAGAGAATAACGTTGTACAATATTCGCAAGCCCGATTCCGGAGCTTTCTTTGATCTGCTCCCTTACCTGCAGATTATTTTCAATACAGAGCGTATTTCCGTCTGAAAAAATTCTGATGATCAAAGGTTTTGAAGACGTTGCAAAGTTATGTTTGATGCAGTTCTCCAGCAGCAGCTGCAAAGACAGAGGAACTACGTACTTCTGATAGTCTTCCTTCGTAACATCAAAAGTAAAATCTACGCTGTCTTCGAATCTGGTTTTTAAAAGCTCACAGTATGTTTTCGCAAATTCTATTTCATCTTCTACCGTTACCAGCTCTTTATCTTTCTGTTCAAGTACATAACGATAAATCTTTGACATTGAAGCCGTAAACTTCTGGGCTTGTCTGGGATTTTCATCAATTAAAGAGCTTAACACGTTCAATGAATTAAAAAGAAAATGAGGATCCAGCTGGTTCTTTAAACTTTCAAACTGTGCATTTGCTGATTTTGCAATAAGCTTCTGCTCTACCACTTCTTTTCTGGAAGTCTTCTTCAGCTCTTCCATAAAACTTTTAGCGTGAAGAAATGCTGAGATCAGAAGGGCGATATTGATCATAAACCAATTGGTAAGCCCATATCTTTGAGAAAAGAATTCTTTAGTAGTAGCTGTTTTCTGAATCACAACATAATTCATGTAATTACAGAAATACACCAGAATAAAGTTCCCAATGATAATGGAAATAATACTTAAAACAGCTCTTGTACGGGTTGTTTCAGACCAGGGAAATTTCTTGTTGAGAAATTCATTGATAAATCCGTTACCAAGCCCCAATACAAAAGAATACATCGTTGAAAGAAGCAGCGTAATCATAAAAGTACTCAAAGTCTTTTCATCATTAAAAAACAAAAAGAAAAACAATGTAGTTCCCAATGATGTCCAAAGCAATATGGTAAGGTATTTACGTTTCATGAGCTGTTTCTTGATTCAAAATTAGTTTTTATTAAAGGTATCAAAAATTAATTCTTACCGAAAGGCTGATTTTCATGCCCGAATGGGACTAAAAAACCTTCACGAATGAAGGTTAATTTTTATCTAAAAAGTAAGGAAAGAGAGTTATTTAGCTTTTTCTGCCGGAAGGCTTATGAAATATTCAGCTTCTGCTTTTCCCCAATTCGGATCTAAAGCTGTTTTAGGTTTATAAGCATTGAATTTAGCCAGGGCATCTTTAAACAATTCTAATCCTTTGGTTTTACTTCCGCCATACTGTTCTGGTGTAAAATAAACATCTTCCGCTTTGATAAGAGCAATTCTTGGGTTGGCAGGATCCAGCTTTTCCGCAGTACTCATCTCTTCCGCAGCTCTTGCTCCGTCTGTCATATAACGCTGCTGCGGATTGACCATCATTCTCAAAGAATAAGCCATCTTTCTTAACAGGTGAATTTCCGCGTTATCTGTTCCGGCAAGGTTCTGAGCCATTCCTAAATACTTTTCGGCTTGTCCGGCTATTCCATCAAGTTCCTGCATATTCCCGGTTCTCATCATTACTCTTCCTTTCTGAATCTGCGTAAAAGCTGCATAATACTGTGGAAGCCATTGTGTACTTTCTTTACTTCCTATTCTCTGGAAATCGTTAGCCAGTGTCTGAAAGTCTTCAGGTGTTTTGCAGGTCTCTATTTTTGCAATTTTTTCAGACATAATTTTTTCGTAACCTGTCTGTGCAAATGCTGTTAAGCTCATAAAAGCTAAAGCAAAGCTTAAAAGATATTTTTTCATAGGATTAAATTTTAAAAGTCAGTTATATTGTTTGTTCTAAGTTATGTTTTTATAGATTATTATTGATTGCATCTTCTGTTTTATCTACTCCGAAGCTGAAAAAGGCTCCAACAAAAACAAAGGTATTCACAGGCGGAACCACTGCCGAGCTTCTTGATCCGTCTACAGAAAAATTATATCCGTACACATTCTTTGATCCTAAAACATTGGAAATACTCAATACAAATACCATAAACGATTTAGCATCTTTTTTTCCTACACTTGGCACATAATTGAAACTCAGATTCAATGCATTATAATCTTTTAGTCTTCCTTCATTTCTGGTGAAATTAACGGCTTTTCCATCTTCAAATTTAGAGGCAATGTCATAATATGGCCGCCCTTTAGCGTATGTGTAAGAAAGATTAACCCCTAATTTCCACTCCGGAATAAATCTTTTTACAACAGCTGAAAGCGTATGCTCTGCCGCAAAACCTGGCTGTAGGCTTACCGGATAATTGAGGAAATCTCTTTTAGAATCCAGGAAAGAATAAGTAAGCCAATAATCTATATTCTTAAAGGTTTTCTTATTATCTCTCCAGAACAGTTCCAATCCTTTTGCATAGCCGTAACCTCCATTATTGAAAGCCGTCTGAATTTGCTGATTCTGTTCTTTTCCCTGTGTGATATTATAAGTTTTGATAAGCTGGTCATATTTTTTATAAAAAGCTTCAAAACGTAGCGTTCTCCCCTCCGAACTTCTCTGAACCTGGAAAATATAATGTTGTGATTTCTGAAAATCCAGATCTGCTGGTCCGTTGATGTATTTACTTTCGGGATTCTGATAAAAAATTCCATAAGCAAGAGAGGTTGTCCAGTCTTTTGCCAGGCGGTATGCCAAAGCAAAACGGGGTGCAAGATTGGTTTTTCCTAAAAAAGATGAGTTCTCTGCTCTTAGCCCTATTTTTGCAGATAATGCATTGCTAAAACCTAAATCGGTTTCAACAAAAGCAGAAGAAATGAGATCTTTATAATGTTTATGAACTTCTTCAAAATTCAGATTTTCGTCGGTATTATTTAATTCAAAGCCTCCTCTTACAGCACTGATTTTGTTAATTTTTCTTTCAAGAACAGCTTTGAAATTAATGTAATTTCCATCCGTAAGAAGTCTTGTTTTATCAGATTCTATATCGTTGGTTTCTGTAGAGAAATTAAGGTCCGATTTATTATAGGAATAAGAACCTCCGACATTCAAAAGATATTTTCCGAATTTTTGTCTGAAAGAAAGGTTGTGATATGTATTCTGCCCTTTTAATCTTACCAGCCCGAAATCATAGCCCGGTTCAAGACTTTGCGTTTTTACCCCCATTTTATTCGAGTTGTACATTCCATAATACTTAAAAATACCTCCTGATTTTGTTTTAAATCTGAAATTAAAATCACTGTTCAGCCCTTGCGGAGCTTCAATAAAGTCTGTATTAAAATTAAATACTTTCTGCATCAGACTTAGCAGTGAATATCCGGCAGAAGCACCATAAGAATAATTCTTATTATTTCCCAGTTTTTGAAATCCGGCACTCAGGAAAATCGGTGACACCCCAAAATTATAAGAAGTTTCATCCGGAAGATCTACACTTTCCAACATTAATGCTCCTGAAAGCGCTTGTCCATACAACGCAGAATATCCTCCACTGGAAAATACATTCCCTTTGAAAAGAGAAGTATTGAACTGATCTCTTCCGGCTATCCCCGGCACTGAATTAGAGAAATAATTATTAATAAGGCTTCCATCCATAAAGATTTTGGTTTCTGTAGCTGTACCTCCTCTTACGAAAAGCCCTTCTGACTCCCCTACTTTCTGAACACCAGGCAGATAAGTAAGAGCAGAAGAAATCTGTCCGTCTGCCCCAGCCGTTGTATAAATATCAATAGGCGTAAGCAGCGCGGTTGCTCTTTTCTTATCACTGGCCTCAATAGATCCTGCAGAGACCACAATAGCATCAATCTCACTGATCTGTTCTTTAAGATCCACATTCACTGAAATATCCTGGCCTTCAATGGTAATAGTTCTTTCCACATCTTCATATTTCGGATGGGTAAAAGTTATTTTCTGAATTCCTTTTTCTGAAGTTTCAAAAGAGAAGTTCCCCTGGACATCTGTTGTGGCACCATCATAGGTATCTTTCAGAGTTACGTTTACTTCACCAATCCCTTTATTCTTAAAGGCTACTTTTCCTGAAATTTTTACCTGTGCATATCCTGTTATCGAAATAATAAGTAATATCAGAAGCAGTAATTTTTGTCCTTGCGTTTTCATGTTGAGCAGTTTTCTGGTTCAAAAATAGGATGAGAAATGCCCTTCTGTAAAAAAATTATTACCGAAAGGCATTCTTTTGTTACCGAATGGGAAATTAATGGATCGGAATACAAAAATCCACAATCATTTTCCCTTCCGGATGTTCTTTAAAATTCGAATGATAAATTTCAAAGGGGAAAGTTTTCCTTATAGAATAATTGTTCTCGTTCATCCAAAGAAACAGAGAAACCCAGCATTGTTCAATATCATTGAGGGTTACTTCTCCGCTCCCTACAATGAACTTTCCGGCCTCAATGGTTTCAGAAAATACCTCTCCTTCCGGGTATGAAAGCTTTTCATCCAGAAGCATACACGCATGAATTCTTACCTTATCCAGTGGGGTTATCTGGCAGCTGTCATGATAAACAGAAATCATTTTTACATTTTCCCTTGGAAAAAGACCTTTCTTTAGGGCCCAGTCTATCAGAACATTGAAAGAAGATTCCACATTTACAATTCCCAGGCTCATTACAGAGGCCAGATCCATTTCCGGCAGTTCTTTTACTTCAATTTTTAAATTCATTTTTGTCCAGTTTAACAGGTTTTCAATCTTGCAAATGTATTGGCTGAAAACCGTATCAATTTGTCCGTTCTTGCTTTCTATCTGTAAAATTCTGTGGAATTTTTCGGGGGCTGATTTACGAAATTCGGAAGGAGGAAGACCATAATGTTTTTTAAATGTTTTGCAGAAAGCCGAATGGTTTGAAAACCCAAGATCAAAATAGATATCTCTGATCTCAACACTTTTCCGCTTAGCAAGGTAAAATGCGCTTTTTTCCACCCTTTTCCTGATAATATACCCCTGAAGGGTTTCTCCTGTAACCAGTTTAAAAATTCTGTGAAAGTGAAATGGTGAATAGGCACTGAACTCTGAAATTTTTTCCAGAGAAAGTTCGGAATCCAGATTTTTGTCTATGTATTGAATCGTTTTAACGATCCTTTTTTTATACTCTTCCAATTCAAAAGTGTTGATTCACAAAGATATGATTCTGGAAAAGATATCAGTTGTCTTTTATTGCGGTCTTAAAGAAAATCACATTTCAAGGTGTTTAAAATCAGGATGTGTCATTTTAATATTATTATCCGAAGAGGCAATATAACAGTGATAATCTTCATGAATAAAGATCTTCTTCGTAAAAAACTTTTCATCCTCTATAACACATTCATCATTTACAATTTCGAAAGAATCCAGAGGAAGCATCATTCCGCTGCCATGTGCTTTTATAACAGCTTCTTTTCTCGTCCAATACGTAAAAAATCCCTTTATTGAATCTTCGGAATCATGAATTTCACGAAACTCATTTTCTGTCATCTGAAATTTAAAATCGAAATAGTTGATCTTCGGATCAGTAAATTCTACGTCTATACCTATTGGAAACTCTGCAATAATACAGGCTACCAGTTCTTTTGAGTGCGAAATATTAAATTGAATATCACATTCTTTCAAATAAGGTTTTTTATTCGGTAAAAGGCCTGTTTCTGCTTCAGATATCTGAAAATAGTTTTTTAACCCGTATCGCAATAGGACCTTTCCCAACAAAGAAAGCTGTGCATCCTCCCATCTTCTGTACTTCAGGATATCTTTTTTAATATCATCTGAAAAAGCAGGCAGATATCTATCTAAAAGATCCCGGTGTTTTTCTTCATTAATGAATGTGTACAGAATCACCATTTCTTATTTTTTTATTGATTTAAAAATATTCCATTATTGTTGTCACAATTGCAGAACCAAAATAAGCATTTTCTCATGGAATCTCAGAATCAATAAGTCTGTTTTCAAACTAGCAAAGTCCCGGACTGAAACATAATGAGATACGTTTCCGGTTTACTGCAAGTTCAGAAAAAAATACTGGAATCATAAAGCGCTTTGGAAAATCTTTTTTAAATTTATCCTAAAATCACTATAAATCATTTAAAAATGAAAGTACAAACACTAGCATTATTGGCAGGATTTGCGTTTTTAGCTGCTTCATGCGGAACTACAAAAACATACTCCGTAAATGCCAAAAGCGGAACACAGACAGGAGGAACTGCAAAGTTTACTCAAAAAGGAAATGAGGTTATCATGAAACTTGATATTACCCACCTTACTCCTGGAATCCATGCGGTACACATTCATGAAAAAGGAGACTGTTCTGCAGCAGACGGAACCTCTACAGGCGGACACTGGAACCCAGCTAAGGATGACCATGGTAAATGGGGTGCCGAACATTTCCATATGGGAGATATAGGAAACCTGGTTGCTGATCAGAGCGGTACTGCAACACTGACTTTCAAGACGGATAAATGGTGTCTTGGCTGTACAGATGAATCCAAAAACATCATCGGAAAAGGCCTTATTGTACATGCTGCCGCGGATGATTTCCATACTCAGCCTACGGGAAATGCAGGTGGAAGAGTGGGATGTGTAGAGATTAAATAATCCCCCTTATTTAAATAAAAAGACCGCTAATTTTCATTAGCGGTCTTTTTATGTTTAGGATTTTGCTCCCATATCTGTTACAATATTCATTGCTTCCTGCAGGTAAAGATCTTTTTTCAGATTTTTGATCCACATTTCAGATTTTTTCTTGAAAGCTTCATCTTTTTTCTCTCTTTCTACTTCACTTGGATACATCATAAACTGAAGTCCATTCTCAAATTTAGTTAAAGCTTTGAACTTTTCAATCTGAGATTTTCTCTGCTTCATCAGATCATTGAATTTATTAATATTCAACGTAATACTTTCTTCTTTATCCAGTTTCTCTCTCCATTGTGCTGATTCTAATAACAATTGATAATTGGTATTTTTAGCCATTCTGCCTGCACTTGCTTTTTCAAGAGCCTGAATGTTGAAATAGTTTAGTTTCTGGAACTTTGTAGGTGGAATTTTATCCCAAGCCAACGCATAGTCATCATAACGCTCTCCTACTTCAGCATAGGTAAAGAAGTCTTTCATTTGAATATCGGAAACAATACCCTTTCTCTGCGTAGATTCTCCTGTAATTCTGTAGAACTTCTGGATGGTTAGCTTTAAAGATCCGAAATCGTCTTCAGTATTCAGGAATCTGTTCAAATCCACAAAAGTCTGAACGGTACCTTTTCCGAAAGACTGTGGAGATCCTACGATCATTGCTCTTCCGTAGTCTTGCATTACTCCTGCAAGGATTTCTGAGGCTGAGGCAGAAAGCTCGTTCTGCATGATCACAAGTGGACCCGTCCAGATAGGAGCTTCATATTTATTTTTTAAAGTCTGTATTTTTCCATTTCCGTCCTTCACCTGAACATAAGGCCCTGCATCCATGAAAAGCCCCATAATATCTCCTACTTCTGTTAGAGATCCTCCTCCGTTATTTCTAAGGTCAAGGATGATCCCTTCAATGTTCTGAGCTTTCAGTTTAACGATTTCATTTTTGATATCATCAGAAGCATTTCTTCCTTTTGCATTTTCAAAATCAGCATTGAAGCTTGGAAGGTTAATAAATCCGTATTTCTTTCCGTTTGGAGCATTTACTACAATACTTCTTGCAAAAGTATCTTCAATAGCAACTTCCTCACGGATCATTGTTACATCCTTGATTGTTCCATCTTTTTTCTGAACCGTTAAGGTAACCGGAGTTCCTTTTTCTCCTCTTATTAATCTTACTGCTTCATCAGAAAGCATACCTACTACATTAACTGCGTCTTCTTTTGGCTTGGATTTTACTTTTAAGATCTTATCTCCTTCAGAAAGCTGCTTAGACTTCCATGCCGGTGCTCCAATGGTAAGCGCACCCAGATACAGATTCCCTTTTTTCTCCTGAATCAAAGCCCCGATACCAATTACTTTTCCTGTAAACTGGGTATCAAAATCTTCTTTATCCTTTGGAGAGTAATAGTTGGTATGTGGATCGAATACCTCTGTATATGCATTCATATATACTGTAAACCAATCCATTTTCTTTCTTTTTTTGAATCTGGTGAAGGTATCTTTTACCAGATCTTTTACTTCGTCCGTAGCTTTTTTGATCTTTTCGTCCTGAGTAAGAACTTTAAATTTGATCGTATCTTTCAGCTTATATTTTTGAACAGAATCTTTCTTTTCTTTTTGAGCTTCTTCCTTACTGTTCATGGATTCAATTTCCTGAAGGATATTGTATTTAATGAATTTTTTCCATTCATTATATTGTTCCTGCTTATTAGCGGGTACTTTTTTAAGCTTTGGCTCCAGGGTAAGGGTTTCATCTTCCTGAAGATTAATTGGCTTGCTGAAGATATCCTGAGTGATTTTATCAATTTCATCTACTCTTTGGTACAGCCTGTCAATAGTAAGTTTATAGAATGTAAGATCTCCCTGGCTGATATAGTCATCAAGCTTAGTTTCATGCTTGCTGAATTCATCCATATCAGATTGCACAAAATATCTTTTTGCAGGATCTACCAATTCAAAATAATGCTTATAAACATCCTTAGAATAAGCATCATTGAAAGATTTCGGGCTATAATGTAAGTAAGAGAGAGTGTTTTTTACGCTCACCATTATCGTCTGCATCTTTTCATCATCGTTCTTTGGCGAGTTGAAACAAAACATTAGACTGGTTAATGGAATCAGGAGTAAAAATTTATTCAGTTTGAAATTTTTCCACATAAACTGTCTTTATTTATTAATTTTTTTTAAATAAGTATCATAATTAGTAGCAGTAAGTTTGGTACTGTTACAAATGATCAAATTTAATACCTTATTTACAAATATCGAACAGTTTTTCCTATTTTTATTAAAAGTGAAGCATAAATAATAAGGTTCATTTTGAGCATCTCCTTTTATCAGGTACTTTGACTGAAAAATGAGGGGAGAAGATTTTATTCTTTTTACAAGAATTTTTTTTCTAACAAATTGAATAAATAGATACCATAAAAATGGATTTTGTTCCATAAAGGCATAAAATATGCTGATATTTAATCATATAACTTTAAAATGTAACGTCATGAGAAGTTTATTATGGTTAATCGCAGTCATCTGTATCGTTGTATGGCTTTTAGGAATGTTAGGAATAGTTCCGGGAATCAGTACGGGCTATTTAATCCACATTTTATTGGTTATTGCTATTGTTGTAATTCTTTACAATATTATTACCGGCAGAAAACCTCTTGAATAGGCCAGCGTTTTGTAAAACCAATTTATTCAATCAATTATCAGGCTTTAGCAGATGTTGTCTGAGACAGGCATCTGTTAAAGCCTGATATGTAATGATTAGAAAACCCCTTATTTCTGGATGATATTTTAATAATAACCCAGCACGCAATATTTGTGAGACAGGTAAAAAACAGGTAAACTGTTATTTTGGATTTAATTTTTAATCACTTTTTTACAATCTTTATCTATACATACCGTATAAATCCCCGGCATTAAAGGGGTAAGGTCCACATCTGCGGTTTTATCACTTTTTACTACCGAAGCTAATGAAGAAACATCTTTGCCTGACTTATCATAAATTTTAAGATTTGAAGGTTTTTTCTTCAGCACGATCCTTATTTTTCCTTTGGTAGGATTGGGATACACAGAAAGGCCATTATCATTGTCTTTTGTCTCATATATTCCCAAGAAAGCTGCAGGTATTAAAGAAGTCTGAATGGTAAAGCCATTGATTATATTGAATGTAACTTCCGTATTATTTCCAACAATGGAAACATTCACATTGCTATCTGGGGCTTCAAGCTGCCATTGCCCCGCAATAGTCAGTTTTACAGGATCCACTTGTGGTATGCGATACAGTCTGGATGCATTCCCTGCAATCTGATTATAGGTATAGGATTCGTTATCATTCAAAAGCCCTAAAGGATTGGTAAGACTTACCTTTAGTTTATTCCCGCTATTCAATGTTTGAGTCATTATTACAGAAGGTTTATCAACGGAAATAACTTTATCATACTGAAATGCAGCAGAAGGATCAAATATAGCATATGCATAAATATTATCTTCTACATATTTCATCATATGTCCTTTATTATCCTGCTGGAGAATTTCAAAATAATTGGAAAAATTGGCGGCTATATCCTGTGCTCCGTTTGCTCCTCCCTGCATAATGATTGCATAACAATATTTATCTTCTGATGGAGCTATTCCATGATCTATATAGGCCGTTGTATAATTACCTGAAGTGTCTGCTGTATTAGCGTGGTTACGGGATTGCTGGGTACTTCTTTTAATCACTACAGCACCTGTATATCCATTGGCCGGAACAACAAAACTATTTCCTATGGCATCTGTTGCCCAAACAGCACCCGTATTGTGAGAAAAATTCACATTGAGTCCTGTTTGGCTTGCTCCATTAATATGGGTAGGAGTAGATGGATCCGGAAGCCCCGTTTGAAACAATGTGGTATGGATAGGATAGGTTCCTCCTGCATCTTTAATTTCCGAGCCAAGACATAATATTTTGTCTTTAAAGAAAAAAACAGTTTTAAATGCCGCAGCACCTGTACCGGAATTCGCATCTTTATAATCCATTGCAAACACCCCATTATTATCCAGAGAAGCATGAACCAGGAATTTTTTACCATTAAACAATCGGTGTACACCCGAAGGAAAAACACTTAACGGAATACTGGCCACTGTTGTTCCTGGCAAATGGCTCCAGTCCCATCCGTTATCCGTAACTGCTCCGTTTGTTCCTGCTACTCCCAATCCGTTAGACAATCGGGTTTTAGGACTTCCAGCTGATAAGATTTCCATCGCTCCCGCTGAAATATATCTTCCAAAAATATTTTCCGTTGCACTGTTTTCATAGTGCCAGATATGTTTGCTGGTTCCCTTTACAGAAACCTGATAACCATTGTATTTATGAACACTCAGCCCTCCATATGGAAACCCAAACTGCCCTTCGGTAATAGAATTCCCTGGTAAAAGAGCAGTATTATTATTTGCATTAACTATTATTTCTCCAGTCATCATCGTATTGACGATCCCAAGTGAAAGATAAAGATTGGTAGTAAAACCAGCTCCCGGCATATTATAAATTCTTTTAAAAAGCTTCCCTGCCTCGAGATTTCCTATAGGATCAGCAGCGTATAACAAAGCATAAGCATATCTGTAATTACGAAGAGGTGTGGTTGAATTAGGAAAACGCCCTGCCCATCCGCGGTGTATTTCAGTATCAACACTAAACTTCTCATAAGCCATCAATGCATTTTTAATATTATTTTTTGAAGCCGCACTGAGTTCATAAGGTGTATTTTTCAAAATATAATTAAGTATAACTGCAACATACAGAGCATCCATGCCATATGAATTAGGATAAGCTGCAATATGATGGAAAGTGGTAAAATCTGGTTTAATAAAATCTGCCCATCCATTAGCGACAAGCAATGCATTATTAATAAAACTAATAAGGAAATTCATTTTTTCTAATTTCTGCGGCTCCGCATCGTCCAAGGCTAAAATATAACACAAACGAACATGCATCAGAGAACGGATTACATCCGTATTAAATCCTGCATAAGTAAAATTAAAGTTAGGATTAGAAGGATCAATAAACGAAGTAAGACCGGCTAAAATTCCCATATGGTGGGAAAATTCACCAGCCTGTACCAATTCATCTTTCATAAGTAATATACATTGCCCTAAGGGAACACTTCGTAACCCGAAGTTAGATTTATATATTTCTAAGGCTTCAATAGAACTGTTTACAATAAATTGAAAATTGGTTGTAGAATTTACCCCTTTATCTTTAATATATTTAAACACTTTAAGAATTAAATCTTTGAGCTGAATACTGTGGTATTTTGGGTTTGATGGCTGCCCATTAACAATTGGGCCTTTAAGATGATAAGCCATTACAAGATAAAAAAGATTATTGTTAACCAGATTTGTAAAGGCATTCTCATCTGAACTATTTGTCATATCCCATGCTGGGCCCGGGTTTGTAAAGTTATAATTGCTGTTAATTGTAGACTCTACTGTATTAGCCTGTTGGATGTATTTATTATATAATGCCTTTACATTATTGTCGGAATAGGTAGTAATAGTACCGTCCGTAAGCCAGCCGATGTATTTTGTCTTGATATTGTTGATTTCGTTAAGCTGAGCCCGAAGAAGGCCAGAACTTAAAATAATAACTAATAATAAAATTCTGAGGGACATAGTATAAATTTTTTATGGTTAATAGATTTGTGTTTATGTTTTCATCTTATCGTAGTGATATCACCACCTTGGTTTTTATAAGAGTCTAACAAAGTAAAATTACATCTTTTTTGCCCTGAAAAAATAAATAATTCACTACTTAGAGTACATTTCAACAACAAATCTCTATCATATAAATTTTATACATAATAACTACAAAATCAAATTGATATATTATTGAATATAATTGAATTTCGAGAAAAATTTTATCCTAAATAATAAGTCATTATATATAAAAACATCACTTCTTTATTTAAAAAAAAGTATTTTTTAACCCAGAGTAATGAATAAAATTCCAATTGATTTTGATAAAAACCATCTTTGAATTTGAAAACTTTTATCTACTTTTGAGGTAACTTAATTTTCTTATTCACAGAATAAAAGAAATTAAGTTTTACTATTTGT
Source organism: Chryseobacterium sp. Tr-659 (assembly GCF_011752975.1). Taxonomy (GTDB): domain Bacteria; phylum Bacteroidota; class Bacteroidia; order Flavobacteriales; family Weeksellaceae; genus Chryseobacterium. The sequence continues at coordinate 581,709 of NZ_VWWP01000003.1, forward strand.
TAAAATTAATTTTTATGGAAAGACCGCTTATTCTGGTTACTAATGATGATGGAATTACAGCTCCTGGTATCAGAAATCTTGTAAGTTTTATGAATGAAATCGGAGAAGTCGTTGTTGTGGCGCCCAATTCTCCTCAAAGTGGAAAAGGCCACGCTATCACCATTAACTCTACTTTAAGTTATGAAGAAGTCACGCTTGAGGGTCCACAAACCGACTATTCCTGTAGTGGAACTCCTGTAGACTGTGTAAAGATGGCTCTTGATAAGATTCTGAAAAGGAGGCCGGATATTGTGGTTTCGGGGATCAATCATGGGGCAAATTCTTCTATCAATGTCATCTACTCAGGCACGATGTCTGCTGCTGTGGAAGCTGGTGTAGAAGGAATTCCTGCTATCGGATTTTCATTACTTGATTTCAGCTGGGAGGCAGATTTTACACAAGCCAAAGAATATATTCAGAATATTGTCAGACGAACGCTTGAAAACCCAATGCCGAAAGGTATTGTTCTCAATGTGAATATTCCTAAACTTACAGCAGAAGAGATAAAAGGAGTAAAAGTCTGCAAACAGGCTCATGCAAAATGGGAGGAAAGCTTTGATGAAAGAATAAACCCCCATGGAAAAAAATATTACTGGTTAACCGGTTATTTTAATAATATGGATGATTCTGAGGATGCTGATGAAACAGCTCTGGCTAACGGCTATATTTCGATTGTTCCTGTTAAATTCGATCTTACCGCTTACGAATATATGAAAACATTGGAAGAAGTGATGACTTTTGAAGATGCGAAGGAAACAAAATAACCTATAATGTAAAAGGTTTTTACTTCACTTTGTCTGAAGCAATAAACAACATAAAAGGAGTGTGAAATTAAAATTCATGCTCTTTTTTATTTCCTGCCTTTTATCATTTCCGAGATTAAAAATAGATCTGTTTTTTCAAAAAAACAAGTATTTTTAAAATGATCCGTTGGAGATTATTCACTACCTTTATTCTGACAAATAATTACAAAATGCGTATAGAATATGACATAAAACTGGGTTTTAAGGATGTAATGTTCCGCCCGAAACGTTCAACATTAAAGTCCCGCTCAGAAGTTAATCTTGAAAGAGAATTTACTTTCAGGCATACAAAAAAGAAGTGGAAAGGAGTTCCCGTTATTGCTGCTAATATGGATACGGTAGGAACTTTTGAAATGGCCGTTGAATTAGCAAAAGAAAAAATCATCACCGCCGTTCACAAACATTATACTCCTGAAGAATGGAGCCAGTTTCTGAACAGTCAGTCTGATGATATTCACCAATATATTGCTTTAAGTACCGGAACGGGGAAATCTGATGAGGAGAAGATATGTCACATCCTCGAAAAGCACCCAAAAATCGAATTTCTCTGTATAGATGTAGCCAATGGCTATTCTGAACATTTCGTTGAATTTGTGAAGAAAGTAAGGACTAATTTTCCGGACAAGATTATCATAGCTGGAAATGTGGTTACAGGAGAAATGGTGGAAGAACTTCTTTTGGTGGGAGCAGACATTATTAAAGTAGGAATCGGGCCTGGTTCGGTTTGTACTACCAGAGTAAAAACAGGAGTTGGCTATCCTCAGCTTTCCGCTATTATTGAATGTGCAGATGCAGCTCATGGCTTAGGAGGACACATTATTGCAGACGGCGGATGTAAAGTACCCGGGGATGTAGCAAAAGCTTTTGGTGGCGGAGCAGATTTTGTAATGCTGGGTGGAATGTTTGCGGGCCATGATGAAAGTGGTGGCGAAATGATAGAAGAAAACGGTAAAAAATATCGTTTGTTCTATGGAATGAGTTCAAAAACAGCCATGGATAAACATTCCGGAGGTGTTGCAGAATACCGGGCTTCTGAGGGCAAAACAGTAAGAGTAGCCTATAAAGGTCCTGTATCTGAAACGGTAAAAGATATTTTAGGAGGTGTACGCTCTACCTGCACTTATGTAGGAGCTTCCCAGCTTAAAGAGCTTTCAAAAAGGACAACTTTTATCAGGGTTCAGGAACAGGAAAATCAGGTTTTTAAAGATTAAAAAAAAGGCTTTAGATCAATATCTAAAGCCTTTTTTATTTTGTTCTGATATATTTTTTGTGAAAATACTTTTGAAGCTGGTCATTTACAAATGTTTCTTCTTCATTCCCCAAAGCCATTTCTCCAAAATATAATATCCTTGGAACTACTTTTTAACCGACAAGAATAATATTATATTCTGTACTTTTTTTATATTTTTAAGTCAGCATTCCACCGTCAACATTTAGTGTTTGTCCGGTAATATATGCTGACATTTCGCTTCCCAGGAATACGCAAGCATTTGCAATATCTGCAGGCTGCCCTCCCCTTTTCATTGGAATTTCTTCTCTCCATCCCTGAACTGTTTTTTCATCTAAAACAGCTGTCATTTCAGTTTCAATGAATCCCGGAGCGATCGCGTTACATCTGATATTTCTTGAACCTAATTCCAGGGCAACAGATTTTGTAAATCCGATTACTCCGGCCTTAGATGCTGCATAGTTGGCCTGTCCGGCATTTCCTTTTACCCCCACTACGGAAGTCATATTAATAATAGATCCCGATCTCGCCTTCATCATCGGTTTAATTACCGCTTTAGTAAGGTTAAAAACTGAATCCAGGTTTACTTTAATTACTTTATCCCAATCATCTTTGGACATTCTCAATAACAGGTTATCTTTTGTAATCCCTGCATTATTCACTAAAATATCAATTTGTCCGAACTCCGCCATTACTTCTTCTACCAGTTTCTGAGCTGCATCATAATCTGATGCGTCAGACTGATATCCTTTAATTTGGGTCACAGAACTTAAAGCCGCCTCTAATTCTTTTGCTTTGTCTACAGAGCCGGCGTAAGTAAATGCTACTTTTGCTCCTTGCTGAGCAAACATTTCAGCGATACCTTTCCCGATTCCTCTTGTAGCTCCGGTAATTAGTGCTACTTTTCCTTCTAATATTTTCATATCTATTGACAATTATTTTCTTTATAACTCATTCAGCTTGTGACAGCTGAATATTTTAGTATTTATTATTCCTTTCCGGAATTAAACGGTTTGCAAAGATATTATAAAATGTTATTCAACACATTTAAATCATCAAAATAGTGAATTTTTTTGATCAATTATTAGCATTCTATTAAAGTTGGACTGTATTATTTTTAAATCTGGTGAAATAAATAAAGTCTGACTTTCTACTTTTATCTAACTTCAGTACCTCTTTCTGCCACAAATACTTATCGTATATAATGTCTGTCAGCGGTTCATTCTGAAAATTTAAAACACCATATTTACCGTCTTTTTTAACAACAAATTCATTTTCAAAGTCTTCAAATGTGATAATATCTTCATAAATAAAGGGTACAATTTCCGTTCCTTTTCCATCAAGAATTCCATAAAGATCATCAGAGTTCTTACATACCAGAGGCTTTGAATATTCATTAAGAACATTAAAATATTCATCATCTTGTCTTTTTATCCAACTAATTCCTTTCAGTTCAGTCATAGAATAATCTTTAACAGAAAATCTGTAATACTGATCTTTTTTTCTGATAATTAAACTTTCCGGATAAAACCCGAGAACCTGATCACCTTCACCCAGAATATTTTCCAAGTCTTTATTAAAAAGCTTTTCTTCTCTCCCTTTCTTCAGATAAATGAAATGTTTTCCGGAAACCATAAAGTCTCTGATAAAATCATATTCCTGCGGAGTAATCATACTTCCCTTCAGGTCTACAATACCGGATTTCTTTGCTTTATCATTGTATACACTGAAAAGATTATTGGATAAGGGATTTAAATACTTAAAAGCATGTGAATAGAGCTGACGGTCCTTTTTATAAAAAACAGTTGTTTTATTATTTTTTGTGAGATAAATATATTCTTTTTCATCAAAGTATTCGGGAGTAATTTCATTGTAAATTTCCTCTGAAATCAGATTTTCATCTGTATCAATCAGCCCGTATTTTCCTGTAGCTTTATTTCTGGTGATCAGAAAAGGATATGCATTGATATTGACAATCTGCTTTGAAAACTTGTGCAATGTCTGTCCATTATTTCCAATGATTTCATTTTGATTTTCTTCATTCACAATAAGTGCCCTGCCTTCTTCAAAATTGTAATCATCTTTGAATTCTCTATCGCTCAACTGTTTTCCGTTAAGGTCATACAACAGCCAGTTTTTATCTTTTAAAACAAAAAATCTATCTTTTCCCGAAAAACGAATCTTATTTGAATATGGAATTACCTGCTTCCCATTGTAATCATAAACTGCTTCCTCTCCTTTTCTGGAAGAAATAATTCTCTGTTTGCTCCACCAGGGTGTATTAAATTCCTGATCATCCAATGGGATCACTTCATTTCCTTTTTCATCAATAATTGCTGATTTTCTTCTGTTTTCTGTTTCTTCCGAATAAAGAATAAATCTGTTTTTAAAAACATGTAAAATACTTCCTTTGTAGGGAGATTCGAAAGTAACAACACCCAAAGAATCAACAATTCCCTGTTTTTTAGATCCCGAATCATAAACAGTACCGTACCCTTCCGAATAAGAAATGACCTCCTTCCCTGTCTTTTTAGACAGAATAACCTTCATATACTGGTTCGTCTGTGCTGTACAGACTACAGAACACAATACAAAAACTAAATGTTTCAAGGAATATTAAATAGAATTATTGACAATAAGAACGATTTCTCCTTTTAAAGTTTTAGTCTTGGAAAACTCAATTAATTCATTGATTGTTCCTCGTTTAGTCTCTTCAAATTTCTTGGAGATTTCACGGCTTAAACTTACTTTGGTTTCTTCTCCAAAGAATTCTTTAATCTGTTCAAGTGTTGTATTGATTTTATGTGGGCTCTCATACAGAACTATGGTTTTCTTTTCTTCTGCAAGCTGCTTCAGCTTTGTCTGCCTACCCTTTTTCTGTGGTAAAAATCCTGCAAATAAAAATTCATTATTGGGAAGACCTGAAACCACAAGTGCCGGAATAAGTGCTGTAGCTCCAGGAAGGCAGATCATATCAATATTATTATCTGCTCCTGCTTTTGCCAGCAGATACCCTGGATCTGAGATGCCTGGCGTACCAGCATCGGTAATTATAGCGATATTCTGACCGTTTTTAAGGTCTGTAATCACTTTCTCCGTTGCCTGGTGTTCGTTATGCAAATGATAAGATTTTAAAGGCTTGGAGATCTCAAAATGTTTTAAAAGTATTCCGGAAGTTCTTGTGTCTTCACATAATATATAATCAACTTCTTTAAGGACGTTTACCGCCCTGAAAGTCATATCTTCCAGATTCCCGACAGGTGTGGGAACAAAATATAGGATTCCGCTCAAAATTATAAGAATTTATTTTCCACCAATATCCAAAGTCTCTGCGCATATTCATCCACCTTGTTCCATTTTCTTTCGTAATACAGATCACTCAGATATTCTTTGGCTTCTTCCAGCGTTTTGAAGTGGTTTAGCTGAGCAACTGTATCATTAAGATCTGTCTGGCTGCCTTCAAAAAGCATTTTTGAGAATGCAATTCTGTCATTCAGATCCAGTTTAAATTCAGGTTTCTGTTTTTCAGCTTCCATAAAATTGGTAGGAATATTAGATTTCAGAATGCTTCCGGTTTCTTCTTTCACTACCACAGGCTCTTTTTCATTTGGAACTTCTCTTTCCAGAGGATCATCATCAAAAAGTGACTGAACGGCTTTTAACCCTTTGATATTGGCTAGTTTTATTTTTTTATCGTGATGATATTCATCTAAGTTTTCGAAGCTTTCATCAGAAGGATGTTTGTCTGTTTCTTCTGGAACAGGTTTGTCTATTTCAACAATTTTTCTTCTGTCATAAACCTCTGCTAATATATTTTCCTCTTTTTCATGCTCTTCTTCATGATCATTTTTAATTTCACTCAGAATATTTTCAACATTAGAGGTATCTGTTGCCATTTCTCCCTGTTCTATCGATACATTTGAAGAAATAAACTGCTCTTCACTTTCTTCGATCAGCATTTCATCTTCAAGCATTTCTGTGTCGAAAATACTTGGAATAGTTTCGGTTACTACAGATTCTTTCGCTTCGTTTACAACAGCAAAATCGGTTTCATTTTTATCGTTTTTTTCAACAGCTTCTTCCTCTTCATTACTATCTATTTCGTTCAGCTGATTATTGAATATGGCTTCTTCTTCCGTAACTTCGTTATCAAACATGTTTTCATCAATATCCTCGTCAGAATCCGGTTGAGAGTCTGCCAGAATCTTCTCTTCATCCACAAAGTTTACAACCTCACTGTATGGTTCTCCTGCTTCTTTTTCTTCAATTTCATTCAATTGATTATTGAACACTGCTTCCTCTTCCGTAATTTCATTCGGAGAACTTTGTTCCTGAATATTTTCAGCTGATCTTTCACCATAACTTTCTTCCACAAAACTTACAATATTTTCATGGAATTCGTTTTCAACGATCTCATTCAGCTGGTTGTTGAAAATAGCTTCTTCTTCCTTTCCTTCGGAAAAAACTTCATTTTCATCAATTTCGTTCAGTTCATTATTGAAGATAGCTTCCTCTTCTGTTACTTCGTTGCCGGAATCATGATCTAGCTCCCCCGAAGCAAAAGAGATGTACTGGCTTTCCGGATTATACCCCGGTTCATCAACAACGAAATATTCGATATTTTTTTCCAGCAGTTTCAAAAAAGAAATCCTGTTAGCAAGCTCATCCACAAGATCTTGCTTGGAAAGTAATTCATCTACGTTACTTATTTTGTCCAGATTATCAATGATATTCATGGATTCAAAAAAAATCTTTTCCTTTAAATCTTGGATATTCTGCATAATAAGATTCTTATTAAAATTGCTTACTTTTGATGTTAAAAATATACGGCTAATTTAACAAATGTTTTTAGAAAATACAATTAATCATTCCAAACAAAGCGGTTGGATGGAAGTGATTTGTGGCTCCATGTTTTCAGGTAAGACCGAAGAACTGATCCGCAGATTGCGAAGAGCAGAGATGGCAGGACAGAATGTGGAAATTTTTAAACCAAAAATGGATATTCGCTATTCTGAAGAGGATGTAGTTTCTCATAATCAGAATAAAATACGCAGTACAGCAGTAGAAAATCCTAATGAAATTCTTTTGTTGGCTTCCAATTGTGATGTAGTAGCAATTGATGAAGCTCAGTTTTTTGATGAAAGCATTGTTGATGTAGCCAATCAGCTTGCCAATAGCGGTATAAGAGTAGTTATTGCCGGATTGGATATGGACTTTCTTGGCCGTCCTTTCGGGCCTATGCCCAATTTAATGGCTACCGCCGAATATGTTACAAAAGTGCATGCTATTTGCAAGAGAACGGGTAACCTCGCCAATTACTCCATGAGAACCTCTCAAGGAGATAATCTGGTTGAGCTGGGTGAAACCGAAAGCTATGAAGCCGTAAGCCGAAGAGTTTTCATTGATGAAGTACTTTCGAAAAGAAAATAAACAGAGAAAAGGCAAAACAGTAAAATCGCTTGATAGCAAAGACTGGCAGCCATAAAACAGATTCACTTAATATAAAATAAGAAGCGGAAAATCTCTATTGTAAAATATGAAAAGGAAAAACCTGATGATGTAATCTTTAACCCTTTTGCTATTTTACCTTTTGCATTTCCGCTAAAAAATAAAGCAGAAAGGGTACCAATGAACTATACAGTACAACACATTGCAGAGATCACCAATGCACAGGTAATTGGAGACGGAGATTTATTGATCAAAAATATAGCTTACGACAGCAGAATCATTTATTCGATAAAGAATACTGCATTTATTGCGATCAATACCCATAAAAATTCCGGTGAAAAGTTTATTGAATCTGCAATTGACAGAGGTATCAATGTCATTATTTCTGAACATCAGTATCCGGAATTTGAAAATATAACCTGGATTATTGTTGATAATTCGGTAGATTTTCTTCAAAAATTAGCCAAATATCATTTTGAAAATTCACATTTACAATCTATCGGAATTACCGGAAGTAATGGAAAAACCATTTTAAAAGAATGGTTATATCAATGCCTTTGGAATGAATTTCCTACTGTAAAAAGTCCCAAAAGTTTTAATTCTCAGATCGGTCTTCCTTTATCTCTTCTTCAGATTAACAGTTCCCATAAGCTGGGAATTTTTGAAGTAGGAATCTCGCAACCGGATGAAATGGAAAAACTGGAAAATATCTTCCATCCTCAGATCGGATTGCTAACCCATATCGGAACCGCCCATGCTGCAAATTTTTCTTCCGAAGAACAACTCATTGATGAAAAGATTATCCTTTTTAAAAACTCTGAAGTGATCATCTATAATGGAGACAATTCTTTGGTTGATCAAAAAATAAAAAAATCCTATCCGGACAAGAAATTAATTTCCTACGGTTTTAAAAAAGAGAATAACGTCTTTATCAAAAACAGTATTTCCAAAGATGAAAATATTTTAGTGGAATATTTTGGTGAAGAAATCAGTTTTCCGGCCCATCAGAGAGACGAAGCTACATTAACCAATGCTATGGCGCTTATCACAGTGCTTAAGGAATTGAATATCGAAAATAAAAAGATCGTCGAAAAAATCAACCTTTTAAAGGCCGTTGAAATGAGGCTTGAAGCGATTGAAGGAATTAAAGGAAATATTATTATCAACGATTCCTTCAACCTTGATCTGGATTCTTTAAAAACTGCCCTTCAATTTCTGAATGAATATAACAAGTCTAAAAAGTCATTAGTCTTAACTGATATTGTAGGAGTGAGCAGCAATTCCCAGGAATTATATGAAGAAGTCTCTGAACTAGTTAATGAACAGAATTTTGATTCTGTATTTTTAATCGGTGATGAAATTTCAAAGTTTAGTGATTTATTTAAATCTAAAACTTATACTTTTATTGATACTAAAGAACTCATTGAAAGTAAATACCTAACAGAAATAGAAAACCAGATCATCCTGCTTAAAGGTGCAAGAAAATATGAGATCGAAAAACTTAAAGATATCCTCGAGCTCAGAAAACACGATACGGTACTGGAAGTAAATCTGAATGCTATTCTTCATAATATCAATTATCATAAATCATTATTGAAACCAGAAACCAAGATGATGGCAATGGTAAAAGCCAATGCCTACGGACTGGGAAGTTATGAAGTTTCGGAATTTCTCCAGCATCATCATATCGATTATTTGGGAGTAGCTTATGTTGATGAAGGTGTAGAGCTTCGTAAAAAAGGGATTACCACTCCTATTATTGTGATGAACCCTGAGCAGCACAGTTATCAGACCATTATAGAATACAATCTCGAACCCGAAATTTACAGTTTCAGGGTATTGGAATTGTTCTATGAAGCTGTTCAGAAATCCGGATATGATAAAAAATATCCCATCCATATCAAGTTGGAAACAGGAATGCACCGTCTTGGTTTTAAAGATTTTGAGCTGGATCAGCTAAGTCAAACTTTAGATGAAAAAAATCTTAAAGTTCAGAGCTTGTTCAGTCATTTATCTTCTTCGGATATGCCTGAAGAAAAAGAATTTACATTGAAACAGCTTGAAGTTTTTGAAAGAAATTCAAATTATCTGACAGAAAAGCTGGGTTACACGCCTATTCGCCATATCCTTAACTCATCGGGGATAACCAGCTATACAGATCACCAGTATGATATGGTGAGAATAGGTATTGGAATGCTTGGGGAATCATCTGACATTGAAATACAGAAACAATTAAAGCCTGTGGTAAGTTTTAAAACCGTAATTTCACAGATATCAATGGTTGAAAACGGAGAGTCTGTCGGCTACAGCAGAAGATATAAAGCCGATCATTCTACCAGAATTGCAACAATCCCGGTAGGATACGCAGATGGTATTCCCAGATTGATAGGAAACCAAGTGGGGAATGTTGGAATCAGTAAAACCCTTGCCCCTATTGTTGGAAATATCTGTATGGATATGATGATGATTAATGTAGATCATATCCCTAATGTGAAGGAAGGAGATACGGTAACTGTCTTCAATGCACAACCCAGTCTAAAAGAATTTGCGGGATACTGCAAAACGATAACCTATGAAGTATTAACCTCTATTTCACCTCGGGTGAAACGGATTTATATAAAAGATTAACTATGAGAAAACTCCTGATTCTTGTTTTTGTATTCCAATTGCTGCTGATTCATTCTCAAGTAAAGAAAGATCTGGTAATTCCGAAAAACCCAAAGATAGGACTATCGCTAGCCGGTGGTGGTGCCAAAGGTTTTTCTCATGTAGGAGTACTTAAAGTGCTGGATTCATTAGGAGTAAAAGTAGATTATATTGCCGGAACCAGTATGGGAGCTATCGTTGGAGGGCTTTATGCTTCCGGATATTCAGGAAAGGAAATTGAAAAAATCGTAATGGATACGGATTTCTATTCACTTATTATGGATCCTAAATCCAGACAGGAAGCCAGTTTTTTCAATAAATCCGTAGACAAATATCTTTTATCTATTCCTTTAAAAAACGGAAAAATCACACTTCCTTCTTCAATCAGTACGGGCCAGAGAAACGTATATCTTCTTAAAGAGCTTTTTAAAAATGTTTCCAATATTGAAGATTTTTCCAAGCTCCCTATTCCTTTTCTATGTGTTGCCACCAATCTCGAAAGCGGGAATATGCAGATCTTTGAAAAGGGAGATCTTGTACAATCCATCATGGCAAGTTCCGCATTTCCTTCTTTAATGGATCCTGTAAAAATTGGTGATAGTATTTATATAGATGGTGCAATGACCGTAAATTATCCATCAAAGCCATTAAAGGATAAAGGAATCGATATCGTAATCGGTGTGGACCTTAACCAGGATCTTTCAAAAAGAGAGGATTTAAACAATATTATATCTATTCTCAACCAGGTCATTGATTTTGGTATTAAAAAAGATACCCGAAAACAGTATAAATACACAGATATCAATATCAAACCCAACCTAAAGGGAATGTCTGCAACAAGCTATGATGATAAGAAGAAAATCCTTGACAGCGGCTATGCTGAAGGAATGAAATATTCCCAGGTATTGGATCAGCTTCCCAAACGACCGTTTGACCGTCTCAGACAACGCATAAATCCAATATATTCCAACGTTTATAAGATAGATAGTATTTCCATAGAAGGAGGCAAAATTTACGGTAAAAATTATACCCTGGGGAAAATGGGACTGCGTCTCCCCTCTTTACAGACCTACGGCAGCATCAACAAAATGGTTGATAAATTGGTTGCCACTAATAATTACAAATTTATCAACTACGATATCGTTCAGGAAAATGATGCCAATTATTTGAAACTGTATGTTACCGAAGATGATGCCAGACATTTCTTAAAATTCGGACTGCATTACGATGAAGTTTTCAAAACCGGCCTTCTTTTGAATTATTCTGCAAAAAGACTCTTATTCAAAAATTCAAATCTTTCTGTAGATGTTGTTGTAGGAGACAGACTCAGATATTATCTGAATTATTTTATTGATAACGGATATATTCCAGGATTTGGTATTTATTCCTCAGGAATGAATTTTGACATTAAAAATGTAGACAACAATGTCATTGATAAATGGGAATGGGCAAGAAATGAGGCTTATTTACAGTCCACTTGGAAAGATAAATTTGCCATCGGAGGTGGTATTAGCCATGATTACTTTAAAGCTGAAATTAATGGTGACAACCGTCGTTACGGGCGTTTTCTGAATCCTTATCTATTTATTAAAACCGACACTCAGGATGATAAGGAATTCCCGACAAAAGGTATATATTTCTCTGCTGAAGGAAAGGTAATAGATCTGTTGAAATCAGAGGTTGATAAAAGAATCATTCAGGTAAAAGCCGATTTAAAGATCAATGTTCCACTGGGAAAACAATTCACATATCGTCTTAATCTATTTGGCGGTATTACTATTGGTGATCATCTTCCCCAATATTATCAATACAGATTAGGTGGAATATTTGAGCAAAATATTCTTAATTTTAAAAGTTTCGGTGGCTTTTATTTTGCACAGCTTTATACGAATAACGTTATATTAGCTTCAAATGATATTCAGTTTAAATTCAATAAAAACTATTTTATCAGCGGAAACTTCAGCTTTGCGAACCTTTCCAATGATATTAAATTTGAAGATGCAGTTAAAGTAAATTATAGCTCATTAGGACTTACGGCGGGTTATAAATCTCCTTTCGGGCAGATTAAAGTAAACTTTAGCCACTCACTTAAAAACAATCAAAAAGGTATATTCAGTGTTATTTTAGGACACTGGTTTTAAAAAAATGATACAGTTCTTTTATGAAAACTTACCAGAATCGGTAAGTACAGATTACAAAAAATGGCTGGAAGATCTTATTCTTTCAGAAGGAAAAAAACTAGGAGAAATCAATTACATTTTCTGTGATGATGAATATCTGCTTAAAGTTAATCAGGATTATTTGCAGCATGATTATTATACAGATATCATCACTTTTGATTATGTAAAAGGCAAGACAATAAGCGGTGAGATTTTCGTATCTTTGCAGCGCATTTCTGACAACGCCTCTACCCTTTCCCGAGATTATGAAGAAGAATTAAGAAGGGTTTTAGCCCACGGAATTTTACATCTTGCAGGCTACAAAGACAAGACGGAAGAGGAAGAAAAAGAGATGCGGAGAATGGAAGATCTGTACTTAGCTAAATATAGGGATTTAAAGAATTAATATTTAACAATCACTTAAAGTCCGATATCTAAAGTACTCAATTCTAGCAATAATACAAGTTTATCTAGAGCGCATTCTCCAAAAATGTTTCACGTGAAACATTGGTTAAAAAGATAAAGTTTAAAGCTTAAAACAAGCGAGATAAAAATGATTTCAGAAATATATGATGTGATCGTAGTGGGTGCCGGACATGCAGGTTGTGAAGCCGCAGCTGCCGCCGCAAACCTGGGTTCGAAAACACTATTGGTTACAATGAATATGCAGACCATCGGACAGATGAGCTGCAACCCGGCAATGGGTGGAATCGCAAAAGGACAAATCGTAAGAGAGATTGATGCAATGGGAGGATATTCCGGAATTGTAGCAGACAAATCTGCCATCCAATTCAAAATGCTGAATCTTTCAAAAGGTCCTGCAATGTGGTCTCCAAGAACCCAAAATGACAGAATGCTTTTTGCTGAAGAATGGCGCTTAGCATTAGAGAATACTCCCAATCTTGATTTCTTTCAGGATATGGTGAAACAACTGATTGTTGAAAATAATAAAGTAACCGGAGTGGTTACTTCTTTAGGAATTGAGATCAAAGCAAAATCTGTAGTTCTTACCAACGGAACTTTCCTGAATGGATTGATCCATGTTGGAGATAAACAATTAGGCGGAGGAAGAATGGGCGAACCAAGAGCATTTGGAATTACAGAACAATTGGTCACTTTAGGTTTCGAAGCAGGAAGAATGAAAACCGGTACTCCACCAAGAGTAGACGGAAGAAGTCTGGATTACTCAAAAATGGAAGAACAAAAAGGAGATGAAAATCCTCAAAAGTTCAGCTATCTTGATACACCAAAACTTACAAAACAATTAAGCTGTCATATCGTATATACCAACGAAACGGTACACGATATTTTGAGAGAAGGATTTGACAGAAGCCCAATGTTTAATGGTACCATTCAAAGCTTAGGTCCAAGATACTGCCCAAGTATTGAAGATAAAATCAACCGTTTTGCAGAAAGAAACAGACATCAGCTTTTCGTAGAACCGGAAGGATGGAAAACTGTTGAAATCTATGTAAACGGATTCAGTTCTTCCCTTCCTGAAGATGTTCAGATCAAAGCAATGAAACATATTCCGGGATTTGAAAATGTAAAAGTTTTCCGTCCGGGTTATGCAATTGAATACGACTACTTCCCTCCTACCCAGTTAAAGCATACGTTGGAAACGAAAATAATTGACAATTTATATTTCGCCGGGCAGATCAATGGAACAACAGGATATGAGGAAGCAGCCGGACAAGGTTTAATTGCTGGTATCAACGCACACAACAAAGTACACGAAAAAGATGAATTTATACTGAACAGAGATGAAGCTTATATCGGAGTACTTATTGATGACCTGATCACAAAAGGAACTGAAGAACCTTACAGAATGTTCACTTCACGTGCCGAATACAGACTTTTACTTAGACAGGACAACGCAGATATCAGACTTACAGAGAAAGCTTTCCAACTTGGATTAGCAAAAGAAGATAGATTGAAACGCGTAGAAGCTAAAATAGCTGAAAGTCAATCACTTGAAGAATTTCTTCGAGAAACTTCTTTAAAGCCTGGAATTATCAATCCTGTTCTTTCATCTATTGAAAGCAGCCCGGTTGATCAGGCGTACAGAGCAGCTCAAATCCTTACCAGACCTAATATGACCTTAGAAAAACTTGATGAAATTGATTTCATTAAAGAAGTTTCTACAAAATATAATGAAGAAGTAAGAGAACAGGCCGAAATCAATATTAAATATAGAGGCTATATAGAGAAAGAAAAAGAAAATGTAGCGAAGTTAAATCGTCTGGAGAATATTAAAATCCCGGAAGACTTCGATTATACAAAGCTTTCCAGCCTTTCTGCAGAAGCAAAACAGAAAATGTCTAACGTAAGGCCAAAGACTATTGCACAAGCAGGAAGAATAAGTGGTGTTTCTCCGGCCGATATAAATGTTTTACTAGTATATTTAGGACGTTAAAAAAATAAATGTTTCACGTGAAACATTTAAAAATTTAAAATAAAAATTAAGGTATTTATAAGCATAAAACGCTTCTGAATATCTTAATTTTTTAAATACAATAAGATATCGATTTCAATGAAAATAAAAGATCATTTTCTATCCCAGGAAATATTTGAAATTAAAGAGACAGAAACCAAAGGGGTTTTTAAAACCTCTCCTATTCCTTCCAATATTTCCAAATATTATGAAAGTGAAGATTATATTTCTCACCACCAGGATTCCGGAAGTCTGAAAGAAAAATTATATAAATTTCTACAGTCCTTCAATCTGCAATACAAAAAAAATATTTTAGTAGACAGGATTAAAAAAGGATCCAAAGTTCTTGATTATGGATGCGGCGCAGGAGAATTTGTAAAATATATAGAAAACGATTTTGAAACTTTCGGTTTTGAGCCTGATGCCGATGCCAGAAAAACTGTGTTGGGAAAAATAACAAAAGCCACCATTCTGGATAATATCCAAAAAATTGAAGATAATTCTTTGGATGCAATTACATTATGGCATGTCTTTGAACATGTAGAAAATCAAAATGAAATGCTTCAGATATTTCATACGAAATTAAAAGAAAAAGGACTTCTTGTTATAGCAGTTCCCAACCCTACTTCATATGATGCAAAACATTATAAAGAATATTGGGCAGCTTATGACGTCCCGAGACACATCTATCATTTTTCGAAAAATGGAATGGAAAATCTCATTTCCAAAAAACCAGATTGGAAAATGAGAAAAATCAAACCGTTAGTTCTAGATTCTTATTACATCTCTATGCTAAGCGAAAAATACAAAAAATCACCACTTTTTTGGCTAAAAGCAGTAGTCTACGGAACAATTTCCAACGTAAAGGCACTTTTTTCTAACGAATTTTCAAGTTTGATATACATTATCGAAAAAAGATAGATAATCGATTTTTAAGCCGTTTATGAAGGTCGATTTTTACCATTTTGAACAAAAAAATATTAAAGCTCAGGGAAATTTACCCCCTGAGCTTTTCTTTTTTCATTGCATTAATTTTTAACCACTGTCACTTCTATAAAAAACTTACACTGAAAATCATTATACTTTAATCTTAGTTTTAAAAAGTACCTCCCCTATCCATTTCTCAATTGAAAAAAAAAAATTATTTTTCTTCTTTCATTCATTTCAAATTTTCTTTGAATCTTTTACAGCAACTTTTACAAAAAATGGCTTTTAAAACAAAAATTTGAATTTTAGAAGTCAAATTCCTTCAAAAACAACCTTAATTACGCTTGGAAATAAATAAAGATATAAATCTATACAAAAAGGATAGTTACTTGATTTATGAAGCAATTATAGAAGTCAATTTTCAGAGAGTTTTCTGAAAAATAAAAAATTAGCTTCTCGTTCAAAAATTTAATAAACATTAATTGAGGTAACTCCCCCTCCTCCACTCACCTTCTATAAATCAATTATAAATTTTAAAAATTTATTTAATCAGATCATTTTTATATTTAAGAGACATTAGTGACAAATAAAAATTTTACTTATGAAAAATAAAATTTATAAAAATGATATGGAAATTTAAAATCTGAAAAAATCCTTTTGCGATTACTCTTGAAGAAAATCTACAAAAAAGATAGATCTAAGACATATTTAACGAAAATTAGTGAATAATTCAATTTTTTCAAAATAAACAAAAATAACAAAAACAGTTTAATAATTGTAAATCAGTAAAATACAAAGTCTTCACAAAAGTATGAAATAAATTATATGATAAAAACGCAAATATCGAACTAAAAAATTACGTAAAACGCTCTTGAATGTAAAAAAACACAATTCGCAATTGCGCTTAAAGTAAAAAATAAGCTAAAAGAAATTTGAAATGAAAATTAGATTCATAACACTAAAAAACAAAGCCAGCCTAAACAAGAAATTTTCATCAGAACAACTCTTAAATTTATATCATCTACCTTCCTACTAAAGAAAAGATGTTGATGAAAAGAACCCATAAATCTCATAAGATTCAAGAGATCGACTGCAAACAAAATAGTCATTTAACACATAATTAAATAGAAGTAAAAATGTATAAAATCTCAGAATTTAAAAACAAAACATTAAACATATATTCACTTGAAAATATAAGTATCTGAAATAGAATCTAACTTATTTGAATATAACTTTTAGTTATATCAAAAATTATAAGAAAACTCCGATTAATAAAGGATTCTAAGAGAATTTTAAAAACAAAAAAAGCCTGCTAATAGAATTAGCAGACTTGTAATATTTGAATTTTATTTCCTTTTAATTATTGATAGCAGCTACACCAGGTAACTCAAGCCCTTCAAGACTTTCAAGCATTGCTCCTCCTCCGGTAGAAACATAACTAACCTGATCAGCATATCCAAACTGTTTAACAAAAGCCACACTATCACCTCCTCCTACTAAAGAGAAAGCTCCCAATCTCGTTGCTTCAGCAATGCTTTCTCCTAAGGCAATAGTTCCTCCGGCAAAATGTGACATTTCGAAAACCCCGATTGGCCCGTTCCAAAGAATGGTTCTTGAATTTAACAATACATCATTAAACTGATCTCTTGACTTATGTCCAGCATCTAACCCCATCCATCCTTCAGGAATAGCATAGATATCTGCTTCTTTTCTTTCCACATCGTTACTAAAGCTTTCAGCGATAATTGCATCAGATGGAAGATATACTTTTACTTTATGTTCTTTGGCTTTACCTAAAATCTCTAAAGCCAATGGTAACTTATCTTCTTCAACCAAAGAGTTTCCGATTTTTCCACCAAGTGCTTTAATAAATGTAAACGCCATACCCCCGCCAATGATTAAATTATCAACAGCCGGAAGAATATTTTCTATAATGGTAATTTTAGTTGAAACCTTGGAGCCTCCCAGAATTGCCGTAACTGGTTTTTCACCACTTTTCAATACTTTATCGATTGCCTGAAGCTCTTTCGCCATAAGTAAACCGAAATATTTAGTTGATGGAAAATATTGAGCGATCACAGCAGTAGAAGCGTGAGCTCTGTGAGCCGTCCCGAATGCATCGTTTACAAAGGCATCACCTAATTTTGCCAGTTTCTCTGCAAAACCTTCATCCCCTTTTTCTTCTTCATTATGAAAACGAACATTCTCCAATAATAAGATCTCACCCGGCTTAAGCTCAGAAGCAGCTTTTTCAGCTTTTTCTCCTATACATTCATCAACGAACTTCACTTCCTGTCCAAGAACATTCGAAACTTCACCCAGAATATGTTTAAGAGAAAATTCATCCTTAACTTCTCCCTTAGGTCTTCCAAGGTGAGTCATTAAAATAACAGAACCTCCATCATTAAGAATTTTTTCCACGGTTGGTTTCACAGCAACAATTCTGGTATTGTCCGTCACTTTCAGCTGATCATCCTGCGGAACATTGAAATCCACTCTTACCAGAGCCTTCTTGTCTTTAAAATTGAAATCATTGATTGTTTTCATATGTAGATTTATTTTTATTTTCTGAGGAAATTCCTAAACATGCCAGCCCAATCAGTTCAGGTTTTCTTCAAACCCTGGCAAAAGCAATTTCATTAATTTCTCTGAATTTTCGTTTTCACAAATGTAAGGTTTTAAACTTTTTCAACAGATTCATTGAAATAAAAGTTTTCAAAAACTTTCCCCGAACCCAATCACCCATTAATCAACAATTTTTTCTCTTTTAAAAAAAAGAATAATGTAGTTGTTGTTGAGTGTTGTTAGTTTCGGGGATAAGTTTTAAGATAATAATTGATAACATTCAACTTTTATTGAACTCATATTTAACTCACAATACAAATGCTTGTAAACCTGCTATTTCACATACTTATTAACAGATGTTGATAACTTTGAAAGAAAGCAGATATTAGTTATTTTATTATGGAAAAAGCTGGGGATAGCTGAAGAAAACATCTGGAAAGTTGTGGTAAAAATTTCCGGAAAGGTTTTCTATTACGAAATAAATTGAAGTTTAAAAATAGAAAGTTGAGAAAAGTTTTCCACAGTTATTCACATTGCTTTTCACAATTAACTCCCGGTTTACTAACACGAATTGTTATTATTCTTACCTTTGTAAGGAAATAAAATCTAAAAAAGCTTAATACAGGTATTATGAAAAGAAAAATTGCTATCGCAGCAGACCATGCAGGCTATGAATATAAGGAGATTGTTAAAAACTACCTTTCAGAACAGTTTGAGGTTCAGGATTTTGGCACGTTTTCCACAAACAGTGTGGATTATCCGGACTTTGTACACCCTGCAGCAACGTCTGTGGAAAACGGGGAAAATGAGCTGGGAATTCTAATCTGCGGAAGCGGAAACGGAGTTCAGATCACAGCAAACAAACATCAGAAGATCAGATGCGCACTTTGCTGGATGCCGGAGATTGCAACACTGGCAAGACAGCATAATGATGCCAATATGATCTCCATGCCAGCAAGGTTTATATCAAAGGAATTGGCGATTGAAATTGTAGATAAATTTCTTTCAACAGAGTTCGAAGGTGGAAGACACCAGAACAGGGTTGATAAAATTGCAGTTTGCTAAATATACTAAGGCTTGTAATCGATTACAAGCCTTATTTATTTTTTATTTGTACATTTGCAGTGTTCAATAGAAATTATACTCTGTTATTCTCTAAAGCCTTTCTTATATTTGATCCCTATTTAATAAAAGGTTTTTCTCTTTTCTTCTCCAGAATTGTATTAAATTTATACAAAACTAAAGTTCCCGTTATTAAGTAGATTTAGAAAAATGAGATTAAATTAAACATTAAGGTTTGATGAAAATAAGAATATCTTCAGTATTGCTTTTTGCGGCTTTTTATTTCCAGGCTCAGGAGATGATAGTGAAAGATTCGTTAAAAAAATGCAGAAAAGAGTTCAGTGAAAAGATCTGTCTTTCTGATGAGGATAAAGACGGAACTTTATTATATCTTGATAAATGCCCTAAAGAAGCAGGGCCTGAAGAAAACCAGGGATGCCCATGGCCGGATACAGATAAGGATGGTGTGATTGATAAAGATGATGCTTGCCCCACAGTAACCGGACCCCCGGAAAATAATGGCTGCCCATGGCCAGATTATGATGGGGACGGTATTTTGGATAAGGATGATAAATGTCCTACTGTACCCGGTGTTGCTGAAAATGATGGTTGTAAGCCGGCAATAAGTCATCCATACTATTCAGATAAGGATTTAGAAAAGATACAGGAAGATTTTTTAGCCCACAATAAGAATATAAATTATCATATACTCGCTGATTATATTTTTAGAAAGATAGACAGGAAAAGTATTAAAAGCAAGATCGTATCTGTTGTAATTTTAAAAATGCATTATCCTGGTTGTGGACTTGACAGACAAGATTATTCTGCTATTAATCTGGAGAGTGTATTGCTATTTAAATCATTTTGGGATGAGAGAAATTTTAAGAAATTTGTTAATATATTTCCTGACAAATTAATAGTTCCGATCATGATCCCGAAAGAATATGAAAATGAAGTAAATAACGAATTGTTTAATTTCAAGAGTGTACCAAAAATAACAATTAATAAAAGAAGTGTTTTTAATGCAAAAGGAAATTTTGCAAATGGAACAGATTCTGATAGTATAATATCTCCTACCAATGATGCAATTTATTTGACATTGGATATCAAGGAAAATAGAATTGTAGTTTCTTTAAATAAAGAAAAGCTTTTTCTGGAAATGGAAAAATCAAAAATTAAAGAGATTTCAGAATCAGATTATTACCAATAATAAAAAAATTAAAATGCCAAAAAAAAGAAAATATATAAGTCATAAAAATGATTTAAAACTGATGGAGATCGGAAGACTGATTCTCCGTTTTATGAATGCAAATTCATCAAAAATTTATAATTATAAGCAGATCGCTGATGGTATAGATTACAAAAATCCAAGACAAAGAGAACTTGTAATCCAGGCACTGCATAAACTTCAGGGCTCCGAGAAAATCAAAGAAGTGGAGCGTGGAAAATATATAGTGAACCTGAAAATCGCAGGAACGCTAACCGGAATTATTGACTTTAACCAGAGCGGGAATGCTTACGTAAATGTGGAAGGATTAGAAGATGATGTCTTCGTTCATTCCAAAAATGTGAAAGATGCTCTGCAGGGAGATAAGGTTCTTATTATAACTTATCATTATAAAGGAAAGAAACTTGAAGGCTCCGTTTTGGAGGTTTTGGAACGTACCAGAACTGAATTTGTAGGAACATTTCAGAAGGTTGCCCATAAAGATTTTGGGTTCGTTGTTTGTGATAAAAAATCAATCAATACAGATATCTTTATTCCCAAAGGAAAGTTCAACGATGCTGAAGACGGAGATAAAGTTATTGTAAAGATGACTGAATGGAAACCGGGAGATAAAAATCCTGAAGGAGAAATCATTCAGGTTCTTGGAGCTCCGGGAGAACATGAAACGGAGATCCACTCTATTCTTGCAGAATATGGTCTTCCATATGAGTTTCCACAGGAAGTTGAAGTTGATGCAGATAAAATAGACAGAAGTATTACAGATGAAGAAGTAGCAAAACGCTGGGACATGCGTAATATATGCACATTCACCATTGATCCTAAGGATGCTAAGGACTTTGATGATGCATTATCAATAAGAAAGCTGGAAAACGGAAACTGGGAAATTGGGGTCCATATCGCAGATGTATCCCATTATGTGGTTCCGGGAACTATTCTGGATGATGAAGCATATCAGAGAGCTACTTCTGTATATCTTGTTGACAGGGTTGTACCCATGCTGCCGGAAGTATTGAGTAATGATGTCTGCTCCCTACGTCCGAACGAAGATAAATATACCTTTTCAGCGGTTTTTGAACTGAATGATCAGGCTGAAATACAGAAGCAGTGGTTCGGAAGAACAGTAATCCATTCAGACAGAAGGTTTACTTATGAAGAAGCTCAGGAGCGTATTGAAACGGGTGAAGGAGATCTTGTTGAAGAGATCAATACTTTGGACAAACTGGCAAAGATTATGCGTCATGAACGTATCAGAAAAGGAGCCATTACATTTGACAGAAGCGAAGTAAGATTCAATCTGGATGAAAACAATGAGCCGGTAGGGGTTTATTTCAAAATAAGTAAAGATTCCAACCACCTGATTGAAGAGTTTATGCTTCTGGCTAATAAAAAAGTATCTGAATTTGTTTCTTTATCAAGAAAAGGAGAGATCACAAACAATACATTTATTTACAGGGTTCATGATGATCCGGATCCTGCAAAATTAGAGTCATTGAGAGATTTTGTTGCTACTTTCGGATATAAAATGGATCTGGCCAATACAAAAAAAGTGGCTGCATCTTTGAATAAGCTTCTTCATGATGTAAAAGGAAAAGGAGAAGAAAATATGATTGAAACACTGGCAATGCGAAGTATGAGCAAGGCAGTATATTCTACGGAACCTATCGGACACTACGGTCTGGGATTCGAATACTATTCCCACTTCACCTCTCCTATCCGCCGTTATCCGGATTTACTCGCACACCGTCTTCTTCAGCATTATCTGGATGGAGGAAAATCTCCGAACAGAGCAGAGCTTGAAGAAAAGGCAAAACACTGCAGTGCTATGGAAAGACTGGCAGCAGATGCGGAAAGAGATTCTATTAAGTTCATGCAGGTGAAATTCATGGAGAAACATCTGGGAGAAACTTTCAAAGGAGTTATTTCCGGAGTAGCAGAATTTGGTTTCTGGGTTGAAATTCCTGAAAACGGTGCAGAAGGACTTATCAAATTAAGAGATCTTGTGGATGATTCTTATATGTATGATGCAAAAACCCATGCTGTGTATGGAATAAGACACGGAAACAAATATCAGCTGGGAGATGAAGTTCAGATCAAAGTAGTAAAAGCCAATTTGATTCAGAAACAACTTGATTTCAAGATTGTGGAATAATCAGTCTTGTCTTTAAGAATTTATAAGAAATGCAAAGGGACCGTCATGTTTTTAAAACTGACGGTCTTATTTTTTTACTTTCAAAAAACTTGCTGTTATGTACTTTTTGCTTTCTTCGTAAGA
Source organism: Chryseobacterium sp. Tr-659 (assembly GCF_011752975.1). Lineage (GTDB taxonomy): Bacteria > Bacteroidota > Bacteroidia > Flavobacteriales > Weeksellaceae > Chryseobacterium. The sequence continues at coordinate 604,520 of NZ_VWWP01000003.1, forward strand.
AATTATCAGATTAAACTATGATTAAAATCCCATTGATATATCACAACTTTATTGAATAATTAAATGATAAAGTATAACTTTGTATAAAACGAAATGGAATTTTTCCATTTTAAAACACTACTTAATGCTAGAACTTGTACTATCTGCCATCATATTAGGATTCATGCTGAGTCTGGTTTTTATAGGGCCTATATTTTTCCTGTTAATTGAAACCAGCTTTTCCAGAGGGCCAAAACATGCCTTATCATTGGACCTTGGCGTTATCACTGCAGATTTATTATGTATTATAGCGGCCTATTATGCCAGTGCAGATATTGTAACGTTAATTGATAAACATCCGGGCTTTTATAGAATCACTTCCATTCTCATTTTTGTATACGGAATAGTGATGCTGGTCACAAGAACCAAAATGCACATGCCCGGCGAAGAAAAGATTATCAGTCAGAATTATATCAAGACATTTTTTAATGGTTTTTTCTTCAATCTTTTAAACGTAGGAGTCATTCTTTTCTGGCTGGTAACGGTAATTTCCGTAAGGAATCAATATCCGGACACCAGCAGTTTTATTTTATACATAGGCATTGTGATCGGAACTTATCTCTGTATTGATCTTGCCAAAATTTTCCTGGCTAAACAATTCCACGATAAACTTACCCAAAAGCTGGCCAATCAGATCAGAAGAGTTGTGGGAGTTATTCTTATTATCTTCAGTTTCTTTATTTTCCTCCAGAGTTTCAAAAAATTCAATCAGTTTGAAAGACAACTGGAAGAAGCAGAAAAAAAAGAAGTAAAATATCAAAAAACAAAATGAAAAAAATAATCTTTCCAAAACCCCTTAAAAAAGGGGATAAAATAGCTGTTATTTCCCCTGCAGGAGCTGTAGATGCCACCCAGCTGGAAAAGGGAATAGAAATGATTAAAAGTAAAGGATTTGAGCCCGTTTTAGGAGAACATCTTTACACCAGATTTTCCAACGGATACAATTATGCCGGAACAGAAAAGGAAAGAATAAAAGATATAAATTGGGCTTTAAATGATAAAGAGATCAGAGCGGTATGGGCTTCCAGAGGAGGTTACGGATGCCAGCATCTGATTCAGCATCTTAAGCTTAAAAATTTCACAGAGGATCCGAAATGGTATATCGGGTATTCCGACAATACAGTGATACAAAGCTATCTGTTGAAGAAAGGATTTGCTTCTATCCATGGGCAGACCATTAAAACATCGAGTTTTGGAGTTACTGATGAAAGCTATGAATTAATTTTTGATCTCTTAAAAGGGAAAACTCCAAAATACAGTTTAAAATCTCATCAATTTAATAAAGAAGGTAATGTTGAAGGAGAATTGGTTGGGGGGAATTTAGCCCTTATTTATGCCCTTTTGGGAACCAAATATTCTTTTGACTTTAAAGACAAGATCTTGTTTATCGAAGATATCGGAGAAAATTTCTATGCACTGGACCGCATGATGATGAGTCTGGAGCTGGCAGGGGTCTTCAATAAGATCAAAGGACTTATTGTTGGGGGTATGACTAATATGGGAGATGAAAAAGAAAATAAGAGCTATGAGGAAAGCTTTGATGAATTTGCTTATCAACTGATCTCTGAAAGAATTTCCAAATATAAATTTCCAACAGTATTTGCTTTTCCAAATGGACACATTAAGGACAACAGACCGCTTATCATTGGGGGAAAAATCAAAGTAAAGGCTGAAGCCAAAGTGAAGATTGAGTTTTAATCCTCTCCCACTTTCAAACTCCCATCCATAATATGGCTAGTCATAATGATTTCGGAAAGATAGCAGAAGACATGGCTGCAGATTATCTTAAGAAGAACGGGTATAAAATTCTGACCCGGAATTTTCGCTTTCAGAAAGCTGAAGTTGATATTATTGCTGAAAAGGATGATCTTCTCATTATTGTGGAAGTGAAAGCAAGGTCTACAGATGCTTTTATGCTGCCACAGGAAGCAGTGACCAAAACAAAAATAAAATCAATTGTTTCCGCTGTAAATCATTATCTGGAAGAATTTGACAAACACAATGAAGTAAGATTTGATATTATTTCTGTTCTTCCCGATGAAAAAAGAAACTTAACAATTGAGCATATTGCCGATGCTTTTCAGGCATTCGATGCAAACTGATCAATCAATATAATAATGTAGCAATGTATTAATTTATGAAGACAATATTAATTACCGGAGCTACTTCCGGCATTGGAAAAGCCACAGCAGAGCTTTTTGCGAAACAAGGGAACAGAATCATTATTTGCGGAAGAAGAGCTGAAGTACTGGAAGCCGTTAAATCTGAACTATCTCGATATACCGAAATATTTAGTTTAAAGTTTGATGTAAGGGATCTGAGTGAAGTTGAAACTGCCATTAATTCCCTTCCGGAGAATTGGAAAGATATTGACGTTCTTATTAATAATGCCGGTAATGCACATGGATTAGATCCGTTGGAAGCGGGGAAGACCGATGACTGGGATTCAATGATCGATGGAAATGTAAAAGGACTGCTCTATGTTTCTAAAATGATTATCCCGCTGATGAAAACTAAAAATCTAGGTCATATTATAAACATTAGTTCTGTAGCAGCAAGACAGACCTATGCGAACGGTGTTGTTTACTGTGCCACTAAAAAGGCAGTAGATGTTATTTCAGAAGGAATGAGGTTAGAGCTTACAGAATTTGGAATCAAAGTGACAAACATCCAGCCGGGAGCGGTGGAAACCGATTTCTCTCTGATACGATTCAAAGGAGACAGTGAAAAAGCATCAACAGTATATGCCGGATATGAAGCTCTGAAAGCAGAAGATATTGCAGATGCTATCGCCTATTGTGTAAATGCACCCAAACATGTGACCATTTCAGATATGACGATTTACCCGAGTGCCCAGGCAGAGCCTAGAACGATTTACAGAAAATAGTATCAAAATAAAGAAGTAAATTTGCAGAATACTAGAAGCGATTTTGCGTTTTGCAATTTTGCAGTAGAGCTTAAAACAAGAAAATGAAAATTCTATATCTGGAAACATCCTCTAAAAACTGTTCCGTAGCAGTATCGGATGATGAAAAACTGCTGTGTTTGTGTGAAGAGGTTTCTGAAAATTATAAACAGTCAGAAAGCCTTCATACCTATGTGGAATGGGCTTTGGAAGGAGCTGGTATTTCGCTTCAGGAGATTGAAGCAGTTTCTTTGGGTAAAGGCCCGGGATCATACACCGGGTTAAGGATCGGTGCGGCATCAGCAAAAGGATTCTGTTATGGACTCAGAGTTCCTCTGGTTGCTGTAAATTCTCTTGAAAGCATGATAGAGCCTTTTTTAGGCAATAACTATGACTTAATAGTACCTTTGATTGATGCGAGGAGAATGGAGGTTTATACGGCCGTTTATGACGGTAATACGGGAAAAGAAATCTCAGAGACCGAAGCTAAGATTTTAGATGAAACTTCTTTTCAAGAATTTAAAGATAAAAAAGTGCTGTTTGTAGGAGATGGTGCTTCAAAGGCAAAAGATATCCTGCAGCTTCCTGATGCAGTTTTCAAAGAAGATGTTTATCCTTCTGCCCAATATCTCATTAAAAAGACACTGGAAAAAGTAGAAAACAAAGAATTTGAAGATATGGCTTATTTTGAGCCTTTTTATCTGAAAGATTTCCATGGAGTTAAAAAGAAAAATCCTTAGATTTCAGACGACTTAAAAATAAAAAAGCGAAGAATATTTCTTCGCTTTTTTATTTTATTGAGGCCTTTTCGGAACCTTAGATTCCTGCTTGTTATCATTCTGCTTTTTTGCTTTGCCTTGTACAGCCGTATCTATATTGTTGAGTGGCTGTATACTCTGGATCTCTGATTTCTGAGGCATACCATTCATCATCTGCTGTGGAGAATTATTGTTCTGGGCATTAGGCTGAACAGGAACTCCGCCGGGCTGCTGAGGGACAGCATTCCCCTTATTGTCGGTTGCCTGAAAGCTGAGATCGCTTTTCAGGTAATTCAGCATTTCTTTGGCTCTTATCCCTTCAGGGGTTTTGGAATAATTTAAAGCAATCTGTTCCAATTGTAATATCATTACTTCTTTTCCACTGGATTTACCAGAATTGAAAGCATTCAGAAGGTATAACTTAGGAACAAGGGCATCCTTCGGATACTTCTGAATTGTCTGATCAATTAACTGTTTACTTTCCCCGAATTTCTCAGATTCAAATAAAGCATAGGCCTTTTTATATTCATTTTCAACTTCTTCCGTTGATTTTACGAAAGATTTATTTTTAGGATTTCTTGCAAACTCAGCATAAGAAGTATAAGGATAATCCGCAAGAAGAATCTGTTTTGCCCTTTCTGAAGCCTGAGGATTTTTCTCATAATTCATGGCAAAAATCTCGTATAAAGCCTGAAGCATTACCTTTTCTTCCGGCTTTACATCTACCAGGTCATACAGCGTTTTAGTAGCCAGGGGAGTATTGGTAAAATAGTTCTGATACATCACTCCAAGGCCTAAAGCGGCTGTATCCCTATCCTTTTTTAATTGGGAAAGTTTACCCTGATCCGTAGGAATCTGCTCAATATAGTAAGCCGGTTCAAAACGTCTTGGATTAGGTGCCGAAGTCACTCCTAAAGCTTCATTTTTCATATCTTCAATAGAGGCCATCTTCTTGGAATAGCGCCAGTTATCGGCAAGAGCTCTGTCTCCCCATGTCTGCTTAAACGTGGAAGTTCCCTTACTTACAGTTCCTGTATTACTGAAATAAAACCCTTTAGTAGTTACTCCAAAATCTTCAAAAGAATTGGAATTGTTATTGGCAAAAATAGAATTAGCACTGTAATCTCCCGAATCAAAACCTTTGTTTCTTTCTGCACGTCTTCTCTCCTGCTCTTCTTTTTCTTCTTTAGCCTTTAATTTTGCAATATGCTTTGTGAAAAAGTCAGTTTTTTGAGTATTATCCATCTTGGCTAAAGAAAGAATACTGTCATTCTTTTTGATCAGATAATAATTCTTTGAAATCTTCTTAATGTATGCGGACTGGTCTTTTAAAAGTATTTTTGATGGCTCATAAGTCATTACGGCAAGTGCTGAATCATAATAACTTCCGGCGCCGATGTAATCATTTTTATCAAGATAGCTCTTCCCTATCTCGTAATAAGTAAGTCCACGAATCTGAGGGTCGGAAACTTTTTCAAAAAGAGATTTTCTGAAGAATTGCTGTGCTTCATCCTTCTTTCCGGCCTTGTTTGCCATTAAACCCAAAGCATAATAAAATTCATTTTTTCTGGATCCGTAAGTTCCTTTTTTACTGATGCCTTCGAGATAATTTTTGGCTCCGTTATAGTCTCCTTTTCCATTAAAGGTTTTCGCAATGGCGATCTGGGATTTTACTTCGAATTCAAAATCATTCGCATATTTGTAGGCTGCTGTATAACTTTCTCTTGCTTTATCATTTTGGCCCAGATTTTCCAGAACCTGTCCTCTCAGATAGGCAATTCTGCTCTTTAGTTTTCTGTTGGAATTCAGTTCATAAGCCGCATCTAGTTCTTTAGCAGCATCTTCTTTTTTACCGGCATCCAGCAGAGATTCGGAATAATAAATACTAAGCAGCTTTGCATAACTTTTATTAATTTTCTCACCTTTCAGTTTAGCAAAAGTTTCGTGGGCTTTATGGTAGTCCTTAATCTTATCATAAGCAAGACCCTGATAAATTCTTGCCAGCGGAATCCTTTTATCATCCTTCATATGAGTAAACACATAATTCAGAGCATCCAGTGCTTCAAGAGACTTACCACGGTAAATTCTCGATTGCGCAAGGATCATATAGGCCTCAAAAATCTGTTTGTTTTTTTCTTCCCCGTTTCTGGTTACCGAATATTTATTAATCGCTTTTAAAGCTTTGGCTTCAGCAATTTCCAGTGTAGTAGCCCCTTTTGTCGCCTCTCCGTCTGGTCTTGCAGGTGTGTTTCCGGGACCGCCAGGCATATTGGGCACTCCCGAGTTGCTTCTTCCGGCAGGTCTGTTGGCTACTTCAGCCATTTTCATAGAATTCTCGGCAAACGCCTGAGACTGGCCAAGATCACTTCCTAAAGGCTGTTCATCAATAGTAAGGATAGAAATATAAGGTGCATAGAAATTATCCTTATGCCCTTTATCTCTGGAGGTAAATTCACTGTTTAATGCATCTTTGGCATTAAAAAGCGTGTTGTAATATGTGGAAAATCCTTTCAATAGTTTAGATCGCTGCTCCGGCTTTTTTGTTTTGGTAGCACAGGAAGCAACAAGGCATATTACTAAAAGGAACAAAATATTCTTTTTCATTATTCAATATAACTCGCTAATCTGCTTTTTATTATCAGCAGTTTGATCATTTTGTAAAAATAATAAAATTTTATAATGAATAATATTTATATTTCTCGTGAAAATATTTTATTTCTTCTCTATAGATGTCAAAATTTTGTAAACAAGGTGGGTAGGAAGTCCCATGATGGTATAAAAGCTTCCGGTGAGCTTCCCGATTTTAGCCATTCCAAGCCACTCCTGGATGCCGTAGCTGCCTGCTTTATCAAAAGGTTTATACTGTTGGATGTAATAATGAATTTCCTCATCCGTGATTTCATGAAAAGTAACATCAGCTACGTCCGTTTCAGTAAAGGTTTGATCAAGTGTTTTGATCGTGATTCCCGTATAAACCTGATGGGTCCTTCCCGAAAGACTCCGGATCATATTAAAAGCATCCGTTTCATCCTTAGGCTTTCCAAGAACCCGATTGTCGATAGCCACCACAGTGTCTGCCGTCAATAGCACTTCATCAGATGTTAAGCTCCTGAATGCATCAGCTTTTAATTCAGAAAGATAAGCTGCAGCCTCCTCTATTTTTATATACTCAGGAAGAATTTCTTCACAATCTATTTTGACAACTTCAAATTGAAAGCCAAGGCTAGAAAGAAGTTCTTTTCTTCTTGGGGATTGTGATGCTAAGAGTAATTTCATAAGATTAATTATACAGATTGGGTATTATCATCATGCCAGTTGCCCTGAACCTTCATTACCTGTTCGATAACATCACGTACTGCCCCGCTTCCACCCTTTTTCGGGGAAATATAATGTGAAATGCCCTTCACTTCCGGAACTGCATTTTCAGGGCAGGCCGCAATAGCAGAGCTTTCCATGATATGAATATCCGGTAGATCATCACCCATGGTCAGAATTTCTTCATTCTTAAGATTATATTTCTTCTTAAAATCTTCAAAATCTTCAATCTTGTTGTGAGATTTCGGGTAATAATCCTGAATGCCAAGATAATTGATCCTGTGTTTTACCATCTCATCATTTCCTCCTGTAATAACTCCGATTAAATAATTGTTTTTTAAGGCTTTAACTACGGCATATCCATCCAATACATTCATGACTCTGCACATATTTCCTCCGGGAAGAAGATAAACACTTCCGTCTGTGAAAACTCCGTCCACATCAAATACAAACGCCTTTATATCTTTTAATTTCTCTTTATAACTCATACATTTTCTGAATAGAATGATTTATTGTTTTATAAATTTCAAGACTTTCGTCTTTTAATAACTTTTCATGCAGTTGTAAAACCCGTACATCATTTCGAACGGCAGGTCCGGTTTGTGCTAATTGAGGTTCAATTTCATGAATTTTCTGAACTGTTTCATCAATCAATGGTAAAAAATAATCAAACGGAATTTCCTGTGAATCTGAAATTTCTTTAGCCCTGGAAAAAAGATGATTCACAAAATTACAGGCAAAAACAGCCGTAAGATGAATGTACTTTCTCTTCTCGTGATTGCTTTCCATTACATTTTCTGAAATTCTGGATGCGATTTCAAACAATATTTTTTTGTCATTTTCATTTTCAGTCTCAATAAAGAAAGGAATTTTTTCATATTCGAGTTCTTTTGATCTGGAAAATGTCTGAAGAGGGTAAAAACTGGCTTTTCTGTATTCACCGGCAAGAATCTCTTTGGGAAGAGAGCCTGAAGTATGGGCAACCAGGCAGTCCTTTTTTGTAATAATCTTTGAAACCTCTTCTACAGAATTATCACTTACACAGATAACATACAGATCTGCATCTTCCAGCTGTCCGGTGGAATAAGGAACATTCAATTCTTCAGAAATTTTACTTAATTCTTTTTCGTTCCTGCCAAAAATCTGGGCGGGGGGAATGTTTTTCAAAGTGAAAGCCTTAGCCATATGATAGGCAACATTTCCGGAACCGATAATTACAATTTGCATATAACAAATATAAGATTTTAAGCTGAGCCGGGAAAGGAAGAGCGTCTCGGAAATCATGAACTTCCATATAGGCACGTTTATTGCGTAAGTGTCTCATATTATTTTTAATATTTAAACTGAAAATTGAATAATTAATTTAACTTTCGGTTATTTTTGTAATCCAAAACAATGTAAGGCATCTTATGAAGATTAAGGACGCGGAAATTATTTCGTTGATGCAGAACCCACGGACCCAGGAGAAAGGAGTCCGTGCCTTAATGGATGCCTACCAAAGCAGATTGTACTGGCACATAAGAAGAATTATTGTGGACGGAGATCTTGCACAGGATACTTTGCAGGAAACTTTTATTAAAGCTTACCAGAATTTTCATCAGTTCAAAAATGATAGCCAGTTGTATACCTGGTTGTACAGAATCGCTACCAACGAAGCATTACAGCAGGTTAACAAAATGAAGAAAATGCAGAAAACTGATGAGGATCCGGAGTATCACATGCAGAATCTTGTAGCCGATAATTCTGAAGGAGATGCCGAAGAGATACAGATTTTGCTGCAGAACGCTATACAAAGCCTGCCCGAAAAGCAGAAACTGGTATTTATGATGCGGTATTATGATGATTTGCCTTACGAAGAAATATCTAAGATCGTAGATATGTCTGTAGGAACTTTGAAGACCAATTATCATTATGCCAAGCAAAAAATAGAAGATTATATTAAAGAAAATTACGAAAGATAATTTTTTACCCAACAAAGATGAAAGAGTTCGACATAGAAAAATTAGAGCGTAAAAACATTTACAAGGTTTCTGATGGTATCTTTGATACGATTCAGGAGAGCGTTTTGAATGATATAAAGGCAAGTAAAAAAACACCTGTCTTTAAGCTGAACTGGGCATATGCTGCAGCGGCATCTCTGGCTTTGATCTTTGGAGCAACTTATGTTTTTAATTCTGATGACAATTCAGTGGAAGACTTGAGTTCAAAAACAGCTTATACGGCTCATAAAGGAGAACCGAAAACAGAAGGTGAACTGGCTTACGAAACATTGAAATCTGATTTAACTTCTGTTGAAAATAATAATCAAACAGTTGACAATCAGAAAAGTAACAATGCTTACTCTTTTAAAAACGGTAATGAAACAGAACAGATAACAGAGACCCCGAAACCGGTGAAAGCTGTAAACAAGAAAGAAGAAACCCGAATGAATGAATATCTGGACTCGTTTTCTAATTCTGAAATTGCAGAATTAGCAAGTAACTCGACTCAGGATGTTTATTTGGATTTATATAATTAAAAGAAGATGAAAAAGATATTATTGACGTTTTTGATTATTTACGGCTTTGGTCTGAATGCCCAAAGGACAGATTATGACTGGAAAAAAATGGATCCTAAACAAAGGAAAGAGGTCATTAATAATCTTTCTCCCGAAGAAAGAAAAGAGCTGCTTAAAAAATTCAGGGATAATATGATCATGGATAACCTGAATGTTGATCCCAATGATAAAGCAGAATTTACTCAGCTTTATAATGAATACATTGAAAGCCAAAAGCAGATTAAAAAGCAGTTTGACCCCAATTATGATCCTGAAACCCTAACAGATGAGGAAGCAAAAGCAAAATTACAGCAAAGCTTTGAAGTAGGGCAGAAGCTATTGGATAACAGAAAAAAATATGCAGATAAAATGCAACAAGTCATTCCCTGCCAGAAAGTGCTGAAGCTATTTCAGTCTGAAAGTATGATGAGAGATAAAATGAACGAAAGAAAAACTCACGGACATAATAATACTTCGGGACCTAAGCAGAACCCATAATAGTTTATTTTTTTAATGTTGGACGGCTCTTACAGATCTTTCTGTGAGAGCCGTTTAATTTTGCTGGAATGTCTTTTTGTTAAAGTTCAGTGATATACTCAACCCTATGAATTCTTATCAGGCATGGAGGGAAATAGGGGATTTTTACCGGAATTTTAAATAAATTGATACATTAAGATAATGAAAGACAATAATCTCTCGCTTTTTTTTATCTTTGCAAATTACAAGATTCTTAAATGAAAAACATACGAAATTTTTGCATAATCGCTCATATCGACCACGGTAAAAGTACCCTGGCAGACCGTCTTCTGGAGTACACCAATACTGTTACCCAGAGAGAATTACAGTCTCAGACGCTTGATGATATGGATTTGGAGAAAGAACGTGGAATTACGATTAAATCCCACGCCATCCAAATGGATTATGAGTATAAAGGAGAAAAATATATTTTAAACCTGATTGATACACCGGGACACGTAGACTTTTCTTACGAAGTTTCCCGTTCCATTGCTGCCTGTGAAGGAGCTCTTCTTATTGTAGATGCAGCTCAGAGTATTCAGGCACAAACCATCAGCAACCTTTATCTTGCCCTAGAGAATGATTTAACGATCATTCCTATCCTTAATAAAATAGACCTTCCTTCAGCTAATCCTGAAGAGGTAACAGATGAGATCATGAATCTTATCGGATGTGAATATGAAGATGTATTAAGGGTTTCAGGAAAAACAGGAGAAGGAGTTCATAACCTTTTAGAGCAGATCGTTGAAAGAATTCCTGCTCCGGTTGGAAATCCTGAAGGGCCGCTTCAAGCTTTGATTTTTGACTCTGTTTACAACCCGTTCAGAGGTATTGAAGCTTACTTTAAAGTAGTGAACGGAAGCATCACTAAAAACGAAAAGATTAAATTCTTTGCAACAGGGAAAGAATATGGAGCTGATGAGGTAGGAACACTGAAACTGAAGCAGGTTCCGAAAAAAACAATCCACTGTGGAGATGTAGGATATCTGGTTTCCGGGATTAAAGATGCCCGTGAAGTGAAAGTAGGAGATACCATTACTTCTTTTGAAAAACCTGCCGATGGACCTATTGACGGATTTGAAGAAGTAAAACCAATGGTATTTGCGGGAATCTACCCAATTGATTCAGAAGATTTTGAAGAATTAAGATTCTCTCTTGAAAAATTAAGACTGAATGACGCTTCTCTGGTTTTCGAGCCGGAAAGTTCTGCCGCTCTTGGTTTCGGTTTCCGTTGTGGATTCTTAGGAATGCTTCACATGGAAATTGTTCAGGAACGTCTTGACAGAGAGTTTAATATGAACGTGATCACAACGGTACCAAACGTTTCTTATTTTGGATATACTAAAAAAGAACCTGAAGTTCCGATTTTGATCAACAACCCATCTGAAATGATGGATCCTTCTACAATGGATAGAGTGGAAGAACCTTTCATTAAAGCTTCTATTATTACAAAATCTGATTTCGTAGGTGCTGTAATGACTTTATGTATCGAAAAGAGAGGAGAAATTGTGAATCAAAGTTACCTGACATCAGAAAGAGTAGAGCTGATTTTCAATATGCCTCTTGCTGAGGTTGTATTCGACTTCTATGACAGACTAAAATCGATTTCCAAAGGATATGCTTCATTCGATTATCACCCGATAGGATTCAGAGCTTCCAAGCTTGTAAAAATGGATATCCTGATCAATGGTGATATGGTAGATGCATTATCTTCACTGATTCACGATTCTAATGCTTATTATATTGGTAAAAGGATGTGTGAGAAGCTTCGTGAGCTGATTCCGAGACAGCAGTTTGATATCGCTGTTCAGGCAGCGTTAGGAACGAAAGTAATTGCCAGAGAAACAATTAAAGCCTTAAGAAAAGATGTAACAGCAAAATGTTACGGAGGAGATATTTCCAGAAAACGTAAACTATTGGAAAAGCAGAAAGAAGGTAAGAAAAAGATGAAACAGATTGGAAGGGTAGAAGTACCGCAATCTGCATTCATGGCAGTATTAAAGCTTAATGACTAACATAAGTTTATAGATATAGAGACCGGTAATTTTACCGGTCTTTTTTATATTATTATTTAGTGGTTTTGGCATTTATTTTCCTCAAAGCCGCTTTGGATTTAACATAATATTTATTTGAAATAAACTACATTTCTTTATATTATATTTACGCCAAATTAATTTCCATGAAAAAATTCTATTTGCTGGCAAGCTTTTTAGCATCTGCCACATTCTATTCCCAAACTACATTGGGAGGATTAAATTCTGGAGGAGTATCTAATGAGAATCTCATGCATACGGTAGGAGAGATTTATGTAATCCCCACTGAGCCTGATGCTCAGAATTCGGGAACGATAGGGATGCTCTATCAGACTGTTTTAAATGTTCTGGGTATTCATGAAGTGATTTCTGATCAGGAAAAAATAAGTGTTTTTCCAAACCCAACGGCAGATTATATCACAATTAAAGTGTCCTCCAAAATAAAACCAAAGACAGTTTCCATTTACGATTTATCCGGAAAGTTGGTTTCCCAACAAGAAATTAAAGGAGACCATATAGATTTGACATCTCTGATAAAAGGTGTTTATCTGCTTACTTTCAAAAATTCAGAACTAAAACCTATAAAAGTCATTAAGAAATAAAATTATTACTATGAAAAAACTATATACATTTTTATTAGCATTATCTACAGCCGTAGTTTTTGCACAGGTCCCACAGGCTTTCGCATATCAGGCTATTGCTTTTAATTCATCCGGAAATCCTGTAGTAAATGGAAACGTATCATTGAGAATCAGTATTTTAAATAATTCAGCTAACGGAATTAACCTTTATACTGAAACGCATTCTAAGACAACAAATTCTAAAGGATTGGTCAATTTAAATATTGGAGGAGGAACTCCTGTTTCCGGATCATTTTCCGGGATTAACTGGACAGTGAACCCTAAATTCATTAAAGTGGAAATGGATCCTGCAGGAGGAAGCAATTATATTAATGTAGGAACGAACCAGCTCACGAGCGTTCCTTATGCTATGGTAGCAAAGAAAATTGATGTTTCGTCTCCGGATTCATCTATTGGGGATGATCTTATTGAAAATAAGAGCAGTAATTACTATTTCCTGGATAAATTTGATCATAAAGTATATACGCTCAATTCTAAAACGGGAATATGGTCTTCACAGGGATACAGCGCAGGATATTATAATAACAATGCTGCGCCGGATGTAAATGCTGTTAACGGGAATGTGTCATTCCTTGATAAATATGATCGTAAAGTGTATGTATTTAATTCCAAAACAGGAAACTGGTCTTCTCAATTATATAATATAGGATATTACAACAATAATATTATTCCTGCATTAATTACGTTATCGAATGGAAATATAATGTTTACAGACAAGTATGATCGTAAAGTGTATGTGTTCAATTATGTAAGCGGTTCCTGGCTTGGACAGGAATTTAATGTAGCTTATTATAATAACAATATGACGGTACCTGAGGTAATTTCTTCAGGAAGTAACTTTGCATTTATAGACAAATACGACTCTAAAGTTAATGTTTTCAATGCTAAGACTATGGAATGGAAATCGCAGACCTATAATATCACCTATCATAATAATAATTACAGCACTCCTGAAGTAACGGTTTCAAATGGGAACTTCCTGTTTACGGATAAATATGATCATAAAGTATATGTTTTCAATTCCAAAACAGGGAACTGGACTTCTCAGGAATTCAATGTAGGATATTTCAACAATAACTACAGTACACCTACAACTTTGGTTACAGAAACAAACTAAGCTAAAAACCGCTTCGGATGAAGCGGTTTTTTTGTTTATTTCTTACGGGTGAATTTTATTTCCATCGTTTTATACTCTTTTCCGGTTTTGGAATCAGGGCCGTACATTTCCAATTTTTGAGTATTGTCATCAATAAAAGTGAAAACTTCCCTGAAATCACAATCTTGCCCCGGTCTTGAAGGATCAGTCATTTTTCCCTTAAATTCAACTGATTTTGTTGAAGAGTTCCAATCTCCTTCACCATGCATCATTCCGGTTCCCATATTATCAATCCATGTGCTTACAAATTTTTTCTTTGCATTATCATAGCCTACAATACTCATTCCTTCAAAAGGCATACCCATAAAATTTCCCTTGTGGTTACTGATCTGATAACGTCCGTCATAGACCATTTTATTGGTAGCTTCAGATTTACTGGCCATAGGCTTTCCTCCGTTTTCCATCCACATTGTGGTTTCACCGGTCCAGGTTCCGTCTGATTTTGCCAGCATTTTATGCATTTCACCAGGAGTGGCATATTCCATCCAGGCTTTGTTCGCTGCAGCAGAATCTACAGGTTTCCATTCGGATTTTGCTGTGGCAGAATCTGCTTTATCAGAGTTATTGGCAGCCGTTGTCTTATTTTTCTCACAAGCTGTAAATAAAAATGTAAGTGAAAGAGTTACGAGTAAATTTTTCATAATTATTTAATTTTAAGTTGGTTATAATAATAACTTAAAGGTATGAACTTTTATTATGATCAAAATAATTTTTTATTGTTTTGATTAAATCGTAACTTTGTGTATTCGTAACGCAAATCAATTTATGGAGTCTCCAAAGAAATTACAGGATATAAAAGTGGCTGTGGATGCCGTTATTTTTGGATATTTTGACAAAAAAGATCTTCAGATCCTTCTCATTAAAAGAAATATAGAACCTTTTAAAGGAGGGTGGGCTCTTCCCGGAGGTCTTGTTCTGGATGATGAAAACCTTGATGATGCAGTAAAAAGAGAGCTGTATGAAGAAGCAGGCATAAAGCCCGATTTTTTAGAACAACTTTATACATTTGGTAAGATAGGCAGAGATCCTAGAAATAGAGTGGTTTCTGTGGCTTATCTGGGGCTTGTGAACCCTTCCTATCATGAATTGTTTGCAGATTCTGATGCAGATGATGCCCAATGGTTCAGTGTTAATAAGCTTCCATCGGTAGCGTTCGACCATCAGTCGATTATTGATATGGCCTTGAAAAGACTTCGTACAAAAATTCAATATCAGCCGATTGGTTTCAATCTTCTTAATGAAGAATTCCCTTTTTCAGATCTTGAAAACCTTTATAAAACAATTGTGGGGCAGGAAATAGACCGCAGAAACTTCCGCAAAAAAATAATGAGCTACGGATTACTCAATGAAACCAATAATGTTAAAAAGGAAGGTAGCGGAAGACCAGGAAAACTATTTACGTTCAATCAGGAGAAATATAAAGAACTGGAAGAACAGGGATTCTATTTTGAAATTAAATAGTTGGTTTCACATACAGGTTTCATTAATATTTTGGGGCTAATATTCACAAATAGATAAGATCAAGAAAGAATCACATTTTTGAAATTAATTCAATAGTTACGGGCTAATGCCCGTTTTTTTATTGGCTTTAGTCTAAGGTCATTATAGAATTG
The DNA here is from genome assembly GCF_011752975.1 of Chryseobacterium sp. Tr-659. Classification (GTDB taxonomy): domain Bacteria; phylum Bacteroidota; class Bacteroidia; order Flavobacteriales; family Weeksellaceae; genus Chryseobacterium. The sequence continues at coordinate 620,032 of NZ_VWWP01000003.1, forward strand.
CATCATGTTTAATAACATTTTATGTTTATTGAATTCAAATTTTTATCATTGAAAATCAGTGTATTATGTTTATTAGTGTAAAAATGACACAAATAAATTTGGTGGATAAAATGATATTGCTTTAAATTTGTGTAAAAATAACACAATATGAATTACACTTTACAATATATGAAAGAAAGGTTTCAGAAAAAGGAGAAGATAAAATATCTTTTTTTCTGGGGCCACACTACAAAAGATGAGATTACTAAATCTTGCTTTAGTCAATGGTATCCGGGGAGGCTTGAAGAAAATGGGATTGCTTATAAAACGGCTGAACACTATATGATGGCTGGAAAAGCAAGATTGTTTAATGATTCTGAAATGGAAGAGAAGATCTTACAATCAGCAACACCTAATCAGGCAAAAAGTATGGGTCGTAAAGTAAAAAACTTTGATCCTAAACTTTGGGATGAGCATAAATATGGGATCGTAAAGAAAGGAAATCTTTTAAAGTTTTCACAAAATCAGAAATTCAGAGACTTTTTGTTATCAACGGGTGAAAAAGTTCTGGTAGAAGCCAGTCCTTATGATAAAATATGGGGAATCGGTATGCTGGAAACAGATGCAAGAGCTCACAATCCGTTGTTATGGAATGGTGAAAATCTTTTAGGATTTGCACTGATGGAAGTAAGAGATGAATTAAGAAGGTAAAAGCACAATAACCGGACACAAAATATTAATTATGGAAAAAATAGAATTACACCCCCAGATATTTTTGATCAAAAATTTTCTCGCTGAAGAAGAATGTGATCAATATATAAAACTCTCACAGGAAAAAGATTTTGAAGAAGCAAAGATTACTGTATTTGGACAGCAGCAGATGAGTAAAGGGGTTAGAAACAATGACAGACTGATGATCTTTGATGAAACAATGGCTGAAGATCTGTTTAAAAAAGCAGCTGCATTTCTGCCTCAGGAACACAATGGTTATAAGCTTCTTAATTTTAATGAAATGTTCAGAGTTTACAGATACACTTCCGGCCAGCAATTCAAAATGCACAGAGATGGAAGTTATATCAGAAATGAAAAAGAGAAAAGTCTTTATACATTTATGATCTATCTCAATGATGATTTTGAAGGTGGAGAAACAGAATTTGAAAACTTGTGTACTGTATCGCCAGAAAAAGGAACAGCACTGATCTTTCATCATCCTTTAAGACATGAAGGAAAAACACTGATTAGCGGACTGAAATATGTATTGAGAACTGACGTAATGTTTTCCAGAGAATAAATGATTCGTAAAAGAATCAGGAAAAGTCATGTACAGTCTAATTAGCGTAATAATAACACAAATAAAAATATTCGATCATGGAAGATGAACTAAAACCCAGATTTATCAAATCATTGCAGAGAAATAATGATCAGATCAGAGAAGATCGTGCAAAAACGATTGGAGCAGATTCAGAATTGATTTACAAACGCAGAGTTGAAGATATCGAATTGAAAATCAAAAGACTTGAGAGAGAACAGGAAGGGCTTATTGATATCAGTCCTTTAGACAGGAATAGTCTCACGTTTGCGGACTTCAATCCTGAAGCATTCGTTCAGAAAGACATGGAATTATCATTAACAATCAGAAATCTGAATATTCAGCTTGAAGTTACTAAAAAGAGATTTGAATATTTATTCGGAAAAACCTTATAGTCATGGGAAGTACAAGATATGATTTAGACGCTCGTTATGACAGAGCAAGAAAAGCAGGTTACGGAACAAAATCCGCAGGGGAAATTTTCACTCAGAATGCTAAGAGAAAAGCCCACGAATCTATGAACCCTTATGGAATTTCTTTCAGAGAATCCAGAGATTCAGAAGTTCACCCGAACTCAATTCCAATTATCTTAGGACTTGATGTTACAGGAAGTATGGGACATATTCCTTATGAACTGATCAGGGAAGGCCTTCCCAAACTTATGGGGGGAATCATTCAGGGAGGAGTTCCGGATCCGGCTTTATTATTTCTAGGAATTGGAGACCATGAGTGTGACAGCTATCCTCTTCAGGTAGGGCAATTTGAATCCGGAGATGAAGAATTGGATATGTGGCTCACCCGTACCTACATCGAATCCGGAGGAGGAGGGAATGCAGGAGAAAGCTATCTTTTGGCCTGGTATTTTGCCGCTTTTCATACCCGTACAGATGCCTTTGAAAAAAGAAAACAAAAAGGATTATTGTTTACGGTGGGAGATGAACCTTGCTTAAAAACATTGCCCGCCTCTGCGATCAGGGAGATTATGGGAACAGGTCAGCAGACTTACAGACACACAGAATTACTGGAAGAAGTACAAAAACGATATGATGTTTACCACATCAGTGTTTTGCATACTGATCAGGCAGTCAGAGCAGACAAAGGATGGAAGGAATTATTGGGACAAAACTGTATCTCGATAGAAGACCACAGAGAAATTCCAAATGTTATCAAAGGGATTATTTGTGATCAATATAAAGGTCATAAATCAGGAGAAGCAGATCAGGAATTAAATAATTTTCAAATGCTTTAAAAAATGAAAAAGGCGCAAATAGTAATAGGACTTGGGTTTGGTGATGAAGGAAAAGGAATTACCACAGACTTTCTGGCTTCTCAGCATCCTGAAGCCGTTGTGATCAGGTTTTCAGGAGGACAGCAGGCTGCGCACACTGTAATGATTGATGAGAGAAAGCATGTTCACTCCAGTTTTGCAAGTGGAGCTCTTAGAGGATTACCTTCTTATTTTACCGAACATTGTACAATTCATCCGGATTTTCTTTTCAATGAAATGGAAGAATTAAAAGCAAAAAACGGGAATATTGAGCTTCACATTCACCCGCTTGCAAAAGTAACGACTCCGTTCGATGTGTGGCAGAACAGGACAAGCGTAAAAAACCTGGAACACGGAACCTGCGGAAAAGGAGTAGGAGCAACGATGAAAAGACACGAAAGTCCTTATAAGCTATTTGCAGCAGATTTGATAGCGCCTAGAGAAATGCTGATGGAAAAGCTGAAAGGAATTGCTTATTACTATGGCTTTGTTGAAGAGAATGAGATCAGAGAACTTTTGAATCCTTTCTTAAATGCTATTGATGGGGTTGATTGGAAAATAAATGATTATAACTACCTGACTTCATTTGACCACCTTATTTTTGAAGGAAGCCAGGGGATTTTATTGGACATGGACCACGGCGTTTTTCCTAATGTAACCTACGCCCATACCACTTCAAAAAATGCATACGAAATCTGTAAGCTTTTAAAAATTGAAGACATCGAAATGTATTACGTCACCAGAAGCTATGCAACCCGCCACGGAAATGGCTGGATGAGCAATGAAAAAGAAATCGCTCTAAAAAACAATGAAGAGGAAACCTGTACCTTTAATGAATATCAGAAAGAACTTAGATTCGGAGAGATAGATTATAACCTTTTGAATTATGCTTTGAAACTGGATGCAGCATATGTATTTCCGGCTAAGAATAATCTTGTTGTTACTTGCCTGGATCAGATAGATGAGAATTTTAAGGTAGAAAACCTTGATGTAAAATTTGATGAGGTTTACGGATCTTGCTCTCCGTATTCAAAGGATTTTAAATTTCTAAAGAAGTAGAAGCTGAAGGATAAAAGCATTAATTTTATAGTTAAAGATAGAATAAAAAATGATTTAATGATTGAAAAATAATAACTATGAAAACAACAACATTATACAGACCAGTAGGAGAAAAAGAAATGATATTGATTATAGAAGCAGGATTTAAAAAATTTCCTCCAAGATTAGAATGGCAGCCCATTTTCTATCCTGTTCTTAATGAAGAGTATGCTTCCGAGATTGCAGAAAAATGGAATACCAGAGATGAAGCCGGAAATTATCTTGGTTTTGTAACTCGGTTTGAGGTTCAAGAAGAAATGATCAATCGATATCCTGCACAAAATGTTGGAGCAAGAAATCATAATGAATTATGGATTCCTTCTGAAGAACTGGACCATTTTAATGGGGCGATTGTAGGAGGTATTGAAGTGATAAAGGTTTTCATAGGAAGGGATTTTGAGAAAACTGCAAATAATGATATAACAAATTTGATAAACGTTGTAAAGACGAATTAATCATCAAACCAATGAAACTTAAATTAAAAAGATATAAAGAACAACTAGAAAATTGGCCTCAACGAGGGTTTCACATCATGGCTCAATATGATGATGAGAAAATTGTAGTATATCAATCCTATAGAAAACAGATAGGAGAATTTGCAGTTAAAAACCAATTCTTTGGCGGTGGTTTCAGCCTAGAAAGAATGACCTGGATAAAACCTAATTTTCTATGGATGATGTATCGTAATGGTTGGGGGAGAAAAGAAGACCAGGATTACGTTTTGGCAATTCATTTGAAAAAAGATGTTTTCAGAAAATATCTTGAAAATGCTGTATATTCTTCTTACAATAATAAGCTTGGAACCTCAAAAGAAGAATGGCAGGATCAGATAAAAGAATCGTCGGTGAGGCTGCAATGGGATCCGGATCATGACCCGTTTGGAAATAAACTGGAGCGAAGAGCAATACAAATAGGTTTACGGAATGAATTTATCTATTCTTTTGCTAAAAATGATATTCTTCTCATTGAAAATATTTCAGATTTTGTGAAAGATCAGTATCAGTTTGTCCTTAATGATGATTTGGATAATTTGATTATTCCTGAAGAAAAACCATTATTATTTGATGATGAGGTTTTAAATAGAAAACTCAATCTAAAATGAAAATTGAAATAGTAAGAGCAGATATTACAAAGATCCAGGCAGATGCAATTGTCAACGCAGCCAATTCTTCTTTACTTGGCGGTGGTGGCGTAGATGGAGCTATTCACAGAGCGGGCGGTCCACAGATCTTGGAAGAATGCAGAATGATCAGAAATAAACAAGGAAAATGCAATACCGGGGAAGCTGTAGTAACAACTGCCGGAAATCTTCCTGCAAAATATGTTATTCATACAGTAGGCCCGGTTTGGAATGATGATAAGGAAAGATGTTCAAAACTTTTATCCAATTGCTATATTAATTCTTTAAAACTGGCAGAGAGCCTTAAAATAAAAACAATTGCCTTTCCGAACATCAGTACTGGAATATATAAATTTCCAAAAGATCTTGCTGCAAGAATTGCTGTTGAGAATGTAAAAAGTTTTCATTCAGATATCATTGAGAACATTATTTTTGTCTGTTTCGATGATGAAAATGAGATCATCTACAAAAAACTATTAGATTAAACCAATGAAAAAACTAACCATATTAAGCGGCGCAGGAATAAGTGCCGAAAGCGGAATAAAAACCTTCAGAGACGGAGACGGACTCTGGGAAAATCATAATGTAACGGATGTAGCAAGTCCGGAAGGATGGAGAAAAGACAGAACTCTGGTATTGGAATTTTACAACCAGAGAAGACGCCAGCTGCATGAAGTACAACCCAACGAAGCCCATCAATTGTTGGCGGAGCTGGAAAAATATTTCGATATTCAGATCATTACCCAAAATATCGATGACCTTCATGAGAGAGCCGGATCTACTAAGATTCTTCACATTCATGGAGAACTGTTCAAATCATGCTCATGTAATAATAAAAGCCTGATTTATGAGCAGAAAGAGGATATTAATATCGGTGACAAAGCAGAAGACGGGGCTCAACTAAGACCTTTTATCGTTTGGTTTGGTGAAGATGTTCCTTTATATCAGACAGCAAGAGAAATCGTAAAAGAATCGGATATTTTACTGGTAATCGGCACCTCTTTGCAGGTTTATCCTGCGGCAGGACTGATCCATGATATCAAAGACGACTGCCTTTTAATCGTTATTAACCCCAATGAAACAGGATTTGGATACGGACAGAGAGCGGTAGTGATGAAAGAGCCCGCAACAAAAGGAATGAAACTGTTGTTTGATAAACTGGTAAACCTTGCCTGATGGAAAATAAAGTAAAAGCAGGAATCATGGGCGTTTGCATTGGAGATGCTTTGGGAGTTCCGGTTGAATTTCGAAGTAGGGAACGACTTGAACTTTCGCCTGTAATCAATATGCAAGGCTTCGGAACTCATAATCAGCCTGCAGGAACTTGGAGCGATGATAGTTCTCTGACCCTGTGTCTTGCAGATAGTTTGTGTAAAGAATACAATCTGCAAGACATGGCTCTGAAGTTTTTGCAATGGTATAATACAGAAATTTGGACTCCTCATGGTAGGGTTTTCGATATAGGAATCGCTACACGACAAGCAATATATAAAATCAGTAAAGGAGATACTCCTCAATTATGTGGTGGAACAAGTGAATTTGATAATGGGAATGGATCTTTAATGAGAATTTTACCATTATTGTTCTACATTAAAAATTTTCCTGTTGAAAAACGATTTGATAGGATTAAAGAAGTTTCTTCAATTACACACGGACATATTCGTTCTGTGATTGCATGTTTTATCTATTTAGAGTTTTTACTTGAAATCTTAAATGGAGCAGAAAAGTTTGATGCTTATCATAAAATGCAACAAACAGTAAAACACTTTTTAGATCATATTCCTGTTTGTTCTCAGTCAGAAATGGATAAATTTGAAAGAATCTTAAATAAAAACATATTTGAGTTTGATGCGGAAAAAATAGGTTCAAATGGATATGTCCTTCACAGCCTGGAAGCTTCCTTATGGTGTTTTCTAAACTCAGAAAGTTATTCTGAAGCTGTTTTAAAAGCGGTAAACTTAGGTGAAGATACGGACACCACAGGAGCCATTACCGGAGGAATTGCAGGAATTTATTATGGATATGAAAATATTCCTGAAGAATGGATTGCTGAGCTGGTGAGGAAAGATGATATTGAAAACTTATGCAATAAGTTGAACGAAAAATTAATAAATTAAAAAACAAACCATGAACGAAATAGAAAAGAAAAAAATAAGTAAGTTTTTAAGCCTTATTCTACGGCATCAGCCCGAAACTATTGGCCTTAAACTGGATGAAAATGGCTGGGCAGAGGTAGAAGAACTGAGAACCAAATCAGAAAAAAGAAGAATATTTTTTACTCCCGAAGAACTGGATGAGGTAGTAGAAACCAATAATAAAAAGCGGTTTGCTTTTAACCAAGATAAAACCATGATCAGAGCCAGCCAAGGGCATTCTATTGATATAGATCTGGCTTTGGAAACAAAGCAGCCTCCTGAATTTCTGTATCACGGAACTGCAGAAGCCAATATCACATCCATTTTGGAAAAAGGTATTGAAAAGAGAACCCGTCAGCATGTACACTTAAGCGCTGATAAAGAGACGGCTACAAAAGTGGGAATGAGACACGGGAAACCTGTTATTCTTACCATCAGAACTGGCATGATGCATTTGGATGGCTTATCTTTCTACCAGTCTGCAAACGGAGTATGGTTAACAGATTTTGTAGATGCAAAATACATTTCGAAGTAAAATGAGCAGAACATTAGTAATAGGAGATATTCACGGAGGGTTTAAAGCATTACAGCAGGTTATTGAAAGGGCAGCAGTCACGGAAAATGACCAGCTGATTTTCCTTGGAGATTATGTAGACGGATGGAGTGAATCTTCCGAAATTATAAAATTTCTGCTGGAACTTTCCGAAAAGCAGGAATGCATTTTTATCAAAGGAAATCATGATGCCTGGTGTGAAGACTGGTTAGCTTCCGGAAAAAGTCCAGATGTCTGGCTTTTCAATGGAGGTAGGAGTACTGTAGAAAGTTATACAGACTATCCTTTGGAAGAAAGGAATATTCACCTTGAGTTTTTCCAAAGAATGAAAAATTATCATATTGATAACAAGAACCGGTTGTTTATCCATGCAGGATATGCATCTATGCACGGTCCGGAAAGAGAAGTGTATTCCAGCAATTACCGCTGGGACAGAACTCTTTGGGAAACTGCCGTTGCAATGGATAAGAAGCTTGAGAAGAATTCAGCATTATATCCTAAAAGGCTCCTCTTGTATAGTGAAATATTTATCGGACATACTCCTACGCTGGACATTGGAATAACAACACCGGCCAACAAAGCCAATATCTGGAATATGGATACCGGAGCAGCCTACACGGGAGCTCTGTCAATAATGGATATTAACTCAAAAGAATTCTGGCAAAGCGATCCGCTGCCGGCTTTATATCCAAAAGAAAAAGGAAGAAATTGATAGAATAAATTAAGATGAGCTTTACTTTATCATGAACCTCACAAGTTTTGAAAACCTGTGAGGTTTGTATTTTCAAAGCATTTTCCCTATTTCCCTTTTCGCAATTTTGCCAATTTACTTATTTCCCTTTCACAAAAGATAACTACTTTTAAAGTCTGAAAATATGACTTCAATGAAACTGAAATATCTTTTATTTACCCTAAGTTCTACGTTCCTTTTTGCTCAGAAATCATTTCAGACACCTTTTGAAAAAGGAAATGGTAATCAAACTGTTACCTATGATGAAATGAATACCTACTACCAGGATCTTGCAAAAAACTTCAATACCATTCAATATCTTAAAAAAGGAGAAGACGATAACGGAAAACCTATTTATGTAGTCATTTACAATCCTTTTCCCGAAAAAGATCTGGAAAAACTAAGAAAGAATAAAGCGATTCTGTTTGTTAATAACGGAATTCACCCCGGCGAACCGGATGGAATAGATGCTACAATGATGTTGATGCGTGATCTGGCTGCCCAAAAGATCAAAACCCCTCAGAACTTTATTATAGCTGCCATTTCTGCTTATAATGTAAGCGGAATGCTCAACAGAGGATCTTATTCCAGAGCCAATCAGAATGGCCCGGAACAGTATGGATTCAGAGGAAATGCAAGAAACTATGATTTGAACAGAGATTTTATCAAAGCAGATTCAAAAAATGCAAGAAGCTTTCAGGAGATCTATCAGTGGCTGAAACCGGATGTTTTTATTGATAACCATGTTAGTAATGGGGCAGACTATCAATATACATTTACCTATATTTCTACCTTTAAAGAACGTTTAGGAAATACATTAGGAAATTATTTCTATAACGAATACCAGGCTAAAAATCTGGAGGATATGAAAAAGTTGGGATATGAAAGTACTCCTTACGTAAATATTCACGGTGATGTTCCGGAAGTTGGTTTTGCTTCTTTTGAAGATTCTCCGAGATATTCCACAGGATATACTTCCCTTTTCAATTCTTTAGGAACCGTTCCCGAAACTCATATGCTGAAACCTTATGACAAAAGAGTAGATGCTACGTACAAATATATGCTGGTGAATCTTCAGAATCTGGATAAAGATTACAGCAAAATAAAGGAACTCCGTCTTGAAAATCTAAAACAATACCAAGCCGGGAAACCATACGGAATCCGTTGGAAAATAGATTCTACAAAGTTTTCTACCATGGATTTTAAAGGCTATGAAGGAAAGTATAAACCCAGTGATGTATCCGGCAAACCCAGATTATATTATGATAGAAGTAAGCCTTTTACAAAAAATATAAAGCTGTTTACCACAGCTGTTCCTACGGGTTATGTTACCATTCCTGAATATTACGTAATTCCACAGTCGCAGTATCGGGTCATTGAAGAATTTAAAAGGAATAAAATTCAGATGAAAACGATTCAGAAAGATAGTACTTTTGCCGTTGAATCTTACAAAATCAAAGATTTTAAGACCGTAAAGAATCCCTATGAAGGGCATTATCTGCATTATGAAACAACAGTAGAAACTTCCCGTAAAAATCTTACCTTTTCAGCGGGTGATTATCTGGTTTCTACCCATCAGCCTGGTGTTAAATATGTCATTGAAACCCTTGAGCCTGAAGCATTAGACTCATTTTTTAACTGGAATTTCTTTGACGGGATTTTAGCCCAGAAAGAATATTATTCAGCTTATATTTTTGAAGATACTGCAGCAGAACTGTTGAAGAAAGATAAAAAGCTTAAAGATTCTTTTGAAGCGGCGAAGGCATCTGATAAAAAATTGTCGGATGATGGTGAAGCGCAATTAGACTGGATTTACAAACACTCCCCTTATTTTGAAGAAAAAACATTCAGACAGTATCCTGTTTACAGAGTGTTGTAAATTATTGATAATGAATAAATAAACTAAAAAAGACGTTTCAAGCGAAACGCCTTTTTGATTATTTTGGTAAGCCTCTCTTCAAGGCAATTTCTGCTCTTTTAACAGCCATTTTCTCTTTCCAGTCCATGTAGCTCTTTTTGAAATTGGACTTCATGATGTCATCAAATTTACGTTGTACCGTAAGGTTCCATAGAGAATGTGCTTTTACTGCCCATGATTTGTCCCATGCTCTCAAAGAAATAGAGAAACTTCCGTCCAGATATTTCATCCAGTGCCACCATCCTGTAGGCATAAATAATGTATCTCCGTGCTCAAGGAAGCACTCAATACCTTCTACACCATCCAATGCCGGGAATTTTGTGAAATCCGGGTTTTCAATATCATAATCTTCCAGTGCATACGTTGCATAAGGAATCTGGTAAAGTCTTTCTCTCCACTTATAATCAAAAAGGAGAATATGCTTTCTTCCATTAAAATGTGTATGGAAGATATGCGCCATATCAATATCAAAGTGAAGGAATGTTACAGATCCTTTTCCTCCAAAGAACATGTTAGGGTACTTATCAAGGAAGCCTCCCATTAATTCTTTCGGTGAAATATAATCTTCCAGAAGTTTTGGAGCATATTTTATAGGATCAAAAAGGAAAATTCTAAGGTCTGTAGGCTCTCTCTGGATAAGGTCTATATAATCTCCAAATTTCATTTTGGCTGCAGAAGCATTGATGGGAGCAGATGGATCTGCTTTTGAACTGTCATATAACGGGACCTCTACATCTCCTACAACCTCCTTCATGTATTCCATCGTCCATTTTTGGTAAGCAGGCCAGTTTTTTGCCATATTCTTGATGACAACGGGCCTTCTTGGCTTTAGATATTTTTCGAAGAATTCTTCTTTAGAAATTTCATCTACAACATCTATAGGCTTTAAAATAATTCCCATTTTATAAATTTTATGTTACAAAATTATTAAATAAATATTTATGAACCAGTGTTTAATTTTTTTTTAATCTATGATTCAAATCAGATTTAACTATTTAGACTAAATAAAAATTTTGAAATTTGTTCATCTCCCAAAAACCATTGTTTTTATAACTAATAAGACAGTTTCATTCTCCATATTGTTACAAAATTTCAAAAATTCAAGCAGTGCTTTTTTTGAAGAATTGATATGCCAAAATGAGATTTTTCAGAACTTATATATAGCAGTTAAGGAGTGTTTAAAAGTTATAAGTTTCGGTTAATATTAAAAAAAATAAAAAGGTATTGTTTTTATAACTATGTTTGTAGTGATAGAGTTTTAACTTTTCTTTATAAAAATCATCTTTATAGAAAGTGTAACAAAAAACAATAACGATTAACTAATTGAGCAAATAATAAATATGAAAAGGAATATTTCTTTATTTCTGATGCTTTTCTTTACTGTGTTTGCTTTTGCACAGAAAACCGTTTCGGGAAAGATCACAGATGAGGATGGAGTGGCAATTCCAAGTGCCAGTGTTACCATCGAAGAACCGGGGAAAGATGCTATTCTTGCATATGGAATTACCAATTCCAAAGGAGAATACAAAGTTACTTTTACCTCTGCAGAATCTAATGTAGACCTGAAGGTAAAGGCCTTTAATCAGAAACCTCTTACCAAACAGATCAGCAACAGCGATCAGACCCTGAGTTTTAAAATGCAGTCTGAAGCTACGGAAATCAAAGAAGTACAGCTGAAAACAAAAATGATCACCGCAAGAGGAGACACAATTTCTTATGATCTTAAAGCTTTCAACAATAAAAATGACAGAACGCTTGCCGATGTAATGAAGAAAATTCCGGGAATTGAAGTGAATAACGACGGAACGATTCTTTATCAGGGAAATGCCATCAATAAATTCTATGTCAACGGGAAAGACCTTATGGAAGGAGGCTATGGTACAATTAATAATTCATTGCCGAAAGATGCCGTACAAAAAGTAGAAGTTCTTGAAAACCATCAGCCGGTTAAAATCCTTCAGGATAAAGTTCCGTCTGATCAGGCTGCCATCAATATTAAGCTTAAAAACTCCGTAACCATGACAGGTAGAGGAGAAGTTGGAACAGGATTTGGTGATCCATGGCTTTGGAATGTAAAGCTGACTCCCATGTTCTTCGGGCAGAAAAGCCAGTGGGTAGTCAACTATAAGACCAATAATATGGGTGAGCAGGTGGAAAATGAAGGAAATATTCTGGCATTTGGTAATGGTTGGGAAGGAAGAAGGATTAATGCAGGACAAAACAGCTGGCTAAATGTTGAAAATGCAAGTACACCGGATCTACCGGTAAAAAGATATTTGATGAATAATGTTCATTACCTGTCTGCCAACTATCTGGTGAACATTGATAAGAAAAAAGAATGGGAGTTAAAGGCAAGTGCCAACTATACCAATAACGCAGTTGAAAGAGAAAGCTATAAGCAAACAAATTATTTTGCCACTCCTACAGAAGGAGCATCTACCGTTATTCAAAATATTCTGAATAATTTTTATACGGATAAAGCAAAAGGAGAATTAATTTTTACCAAGAATGCAAAAAAAGGATTCTTTAAAAATACAACAAGCTTCTCTCAATTCTGGAATGCTGACAGAGCTTTGGCAGACAGAACGAGCACCTCTTCAAATACATCCAGCAGACATGGGCAGGAAGCAGTAGAATCTCCAACTTCTTCATTTCAAAACTCACTGAGTACAATCATCCCATGGAAAGAAAAAATGGTGAATGTAAAATCATTCTTAAACTATCAGACGGATAAACAAACATTGGATGTTACGCCTGCTTCTTATCTGGAAATTCCAGGTTTTACACCAGGGAATAGCGCAGAAACCGTGAGACAGAACTTCAGGCTGAAGACCTTTGAAGCCAATCATTCTGCCAATATCGGATTTTCTACTAAAGGATGGACATTCACTCCAGAAGTAGGGTTCAATTTTAAAAGAACAACCCTTAACTCTACCCTTACCAATCTTCAGGCAGGAAAATATTTCGGATATGGAGAAGATTATAATAATGACCTTACCTATTCTATAGCTACACCATATGGAAGTTTAGGGGTAAACTATAAGAGTGAATCATGGATGTTATTTGCAAACCTTCCTGTAAATTCTAACAATATTAAAGCAGATGATCCATTAAGAAGCGTTTCCAAATCTGTAAATAAAGTGACTTTTGAACCGAATATTTTTGTACAATATTCATTTGCTTCATTCTGGAAGGCTTCAGCAAACGGTAATATTAATAATAACTTCGGAGATGTAAATACGGCTTATGCAGGGTTCCTTATGCAATCCCCTAATGGTATTAACGTTATGGATCCTTTGAATCCAATTCCACAAAATAATACAAAATCTACAGGAGCGAGAGTAGAATATAGAAATCCACTGAATAACTTGTTTTTTAATGTTAATTATCGCTTTAGCGACAGCAAAAGAAACTTGATTTCAGATCCGAATAGAAATAATGAAGGTTTCATTGTTGGACATTATAAAGAGCAGGATAATCATGCGGTAAGTAACGTATACAGCGCAGAAGTTGGGAAATATTTCCCGAAATTTAAGACCAATGCATCAGTTAGCTACAACAATAATACTTCCCGTTCTGATGCTTATCTAAATAAAGGAGCATATGCAACTGAAAATAATACACAGTCTCTTGGGTTTAAATTGAATAACACTTATTTTAGCTGGATGAGCTTGGATTATAATGCGAGTATGTCGTTTACCAAGCAAACCAATACAAGCTTTATTCCCGAATTGAATGGAAAAAATTCAAGAAACGGATACAATCATAATCTGGCAGTTTACTTTTATCCGATAGAAAATCATACAATCGGGTTTAACTGGGATCAGGTGAACAGTAGTAATGTTAACCAAAGCTATAATAATGCATTCTATGACCTTTCTTATCAGTTCTCGTGGGCAAAAAAGAAAGTTGATTTTGAAATTAAATGGATGAACATTGCCAACAGAAAAGTTTTTGAAACATATGATGTGAGTTCAACAGCCACAACATATAGTAAAATTCAGCTTCGCCCTAGCCAGGTCATGTTTACCGTAAAATTCAACTTTAAATAAAATAAAAACCAATCCCGAGGGATTGGTTTTTTGTTGAGATATATTGACTATTAAAAGCTTTGCTGATCAGCAGTAGGACCATAACTTCCGGGTAAAGGAATGTTATTCAGTCTGTAATAAACACCCAGCTGTGCTCTGTGATGTGTAATCTGGTTTAAAGCATGGCGGATGGCGCCATACTTGCTCCAGCTTGCAAGTTCATGACCATCATTTTTAATCGTCCAGCTCGGATTCAGATCTTCTTCTGTACTATTTTCCAAAGCAGATTTACCTGCCTGATAATCTTCCTCCAGTTTTTTCAGAAGATCTTCTCTTGTTGAAAGAAAGGTAGGTTTGTAATCTCCTTTGGCAAAATCAAGCTCAGAAGTATTTAAAATGGTTTTCGGCCATTGAAAAACTTCTACAATATGGGTAGCCAAGGGCATCATTTTCATGCTTTTTTCATGAGGTGCATAATCATTTTTTCCTTCAGGGAAAAGTTCAATAAATTTTTTTGTGGTTTGGAATTCTCCATCCAGTTCGGATTTTAATTGAGATAAGGTATCCATAATATTTTGTTTTTTAGAAACTTAAAGGTAAGACTTTAAAATCCGAAAATGTTGTAACGGAATCATAATTTTTTGATCACAAGATGATAAAGTAATGCTAAGCATATTCACCAAAAAATAAAATTTAAAGAAAGTTGTAACAAAACGAAACATGTTATAACTAATTATATAAACTTGATTACAATGAAAAAGTTCTTTTCCCTATTTCTTATTGCTCTTTTTGCAATGGCAGGAGCACAAGAATCTAAAGAGACAGCCAACCGTTTCTTTTATGAACTGACTTTTAAACCTAAGAAAGATTCAGCAAAGCTGGATAAAGTGATTACTATTTTGGATATTACTCCTAAAAAATCCATCTATCAGGATTATACAATGCCTGCTCAGGATTCTATAATTAAAGCTCAGGTAGAAGAAATGGAAAAAACCAAGACTTTTAAGGACATGAGTAAAATGATAAGATGGCCTAAATTTTCTTATAAGATCATAAAAAATTATCCTGAGATGAAGATGCAGTATGTTGATAAAATTAGCAGAAACTTTTTCTCTTATGATGATAATGTTAAATTACAGTGGAATATTTTACCTGAAAAACAAAAAATAGGATCTTACAATACCCAAAAAGCAACAACAGAGTTTGGTGGAAGGACATGGACGGCTTGGTTTAGCTCTGACATTCCTTTTCAAGATGGACCATATAAATTCTACGGACTGCCGGGTCTTATTGTAAAAATTGAAGATACTGATAAAAATTATTCATGGTTGTTGAGTGGAAATAAAAAAGTGGAAAACTATGATGAAATATCTTATGCAGATAAGATTAATGCTAAGATGGGAATGTCTAGTAATACTGTAACCCCAACTACAAAAGAAAAATTCCAAAAATCATACGAAGCCTTTAAAGTAGATCCATTTGCAGAATCCCGTCCGTACATGACTGCAGAGAATATGAGCAGACCAATGCCTGGAACAGACGGTACAGTAGGAGACTTTATGAAAAGACTTGAAAAGCAGGTGAAAGATTTCTTCGGATCCAATGATAACCCGATCGAGAAAGATATGGGAACACCAGATAAAAAGAAAAAATAAGCATTCATATCAACTAAATTATATTTCGAATCAACCCAGATACAGCAATGTGTTTGGGTTGATTTCTTTTATAACGAAACGTTATTTAGATTAAATTTAAATAGCGTATATTTGCATCACTAAAAATTAGGCTTTGAAAGAGAAAGGATTACATAAATTAAGTGGATTCCCTAAAAACAAAATGGGGAAGATATTGGGGTATGATAATGACCATCTGAAAATGCCCAATAAAATCATTGAAATGGGGCTTCTTCCGGAGACCATTTTCAGGATTTTGTATCAGGCTCCGTTCAATGGGCCTATGTATGTAGAATTTGGAGCAGAAAAAAGCCGGATTGCTCTTCGTGAGGAAGAAGGAGATTACATCATTGTTGAAGAATTGAATTAATGCAGGAAAACAAGAAAAAACAGATACTTTTAGTCGGAAACCCTAATGTAGGGAAGTCAACGGTTTTCAATACCCTTTGCAATAAAAAGCAGAAGACCGGTAACTATGCCGGCGTTACCGTTGCCAGCCATTCGGGAAATTACGTATATAAAAACGAAGATGTTGAGGTAATTGATCTTCCGGGCTCCTATAGCGTGTATCCGAGTTCAGAAGATGAAGCTATTTTTTCCAAATATCTTATTGATGAGCAGAAAAATTATGCAGGAGTAGTTTATATCCTTGAGGCATTAAGTTTAAAAAGAGGACTTCTTCTGTTTCAGCAAATCCAGGATTTGGGAATTCCCATGATTTTGATTGTTAATCAGATTGATCAGGCGGAAAGAAGAGGTATTACGATAGATATTCAGAAATTTTCCGAAGCATTAGGCATTACAATTATTCAGACCAATGCCAAAAAGCAGATCGGAATTGAAGAGATAAGAGAAGCTGTTTACAATAACAATTTTGTAAAAACAGATAAAGTTTCCTTCGAAACACCAAACGAACATAGAGATTTCATCCAGAAACTGGCAGCACATAAAGGTTTCGATAATGAATATAAAGCCTGGATGAGCCTTTCACTAGGTACAGACCTTGGCAGGATAGAATCTGTAATGGAACAGATGAATGAATCAGATTCTAAAAGTTTGGTTCCTAAAAGATTACAGGTTCAGGAAACCGTTAGAAGATATCAAAGTGTAGACAAAATCCTTGAGGATGTCATTTCAAAAAAAGCTCAGTTTAAGGAGCTTATAACCGAAAAACTAGACAAGGTTCTGGTTCACAAATTCTGGGGATATGTAGTATTCTTACTCATTTTGCTGGTGATTTTCCAGAGTGTTTTCTTTCTGGCAGAATATCCTATGAACTGGATTGAAAGTTTTTTCTCATGGCTGGCTGCATTTACAAATGAACACCTTCCGGCTGGGCCTGTCAATTCACTTATTTCAAACGGAATTGTTCCAGGAATAGGAGGAATTGTAGTTTTTGCTCCACAGATCGGGATTCTGTTATACTTTCTTTATCTCTTGGAAGATTCAGGATATATGGCGAGAGTGGTATTCCTTATGGATAGGTTACTTCGCCCGTTCGGACTCAATGGAAAAAGTATCGTTCCCCTTGTATCAGGAACAGCCTGTGCCATTCCGGCAGTAATTTCCACAAGAAATATCGAAAACGTTAAAGAAAGACTCTTAACGATCCTTGTAACTCCGTTTATGACCTGTTCCGCGAGACTTCCGGTTTACAGTATCATTATCGGGTTGATTATTTCAGAAGGAACATTTTTAGGAATTAAATATAAAGCGCTGGTGCTGATGGGAATGTACCTGTTGGGATTCCTGGTCGCTTTATTCTCAGCGGCAATTCTTAAGAGATTTATTAAAAGTAAAGGAAAAACATATTTGGTGATGGATCTTCCAGCCTATAAAAGACCGCTTTTCGGATACGATTTCAAGATGGTTCTGGGTAAAGTATGGGATTTCATTACAGGTGCCGGTAAAATCATTTTCATTGTAAGTATTATCATCTGGTTCCTGAGTTATTTCGGACCAAAACAAAAAGCAGATGAATGGGTAGCTGCAGATGTGCACTTAGATCATTCATATCTTGCGAAAATGGGGAAGGGAATAGAACCTGTTATTGCTCCTCTTGGCTACGATTGGAAAATGGGAGTAGGTATTCTTACCAGTTTTGTAGCGAGAGAGGTTTTCGTAGGAACAATGTCCACACTTTACAGTTTGGAAGATGATGCTCCGGAAGTAAAGGTAATAGATAAAATGAGAAGAGATGTAAAACCGAATGGCGAAAAGGTCTTCAGTTTTGCTACCGGAATTTCAGTTCTTTTATTTTATGCATTTGCAATGCAGTGTGTTTCTACACTGGCAGTAGTCTACAGAGAAACCAAAAGCTGGAAATGGACCGGCTTTCAGGTAGTCATGATGACAGGTTTGGCATATTTTGTGTCGATGATAGTATATCAGATTTTAAAGTAATGGATTCATCATTAATTTTTCAATACGTACTTATATTTTTAATAGTGGCATTTGCATGTTACTCATTGTTTAAGGTGTTAAAAAAGAATTTTGCACCTAAAAAATTCAGCTCCAAAAGAACGAATTGTGATAAAGATTGTGGCTGTTCATAATACAGATTTCATGGGATAATTAAAAAAAATGTAGTATTTTCATTTTTTAATTTAAATTATTCGGTTTGAATTTCTTACGGGCAGGAACAGTTATAATATTTCTTTTAGTTTTCAATCAGGGAAAAAGCCAAACAGATACTGTAAATACCAAGTCTTATGCAGACCAGGTTATGATTCGTGTGAACCTTGATACGAATATTGAAAGCTATATTTTTTCACAAGGAGAAGATGAAAATCCTGACCGTACCATTCTTTCTGTCAACAATAAAACCAAAACATCGGTATCAGTTGATTACAGGATTATAAGCGCAACGCTTTCCTTTGCACCCAAATTTATTAAAGGAAATAATGATGATGCAATGAAAGGAAACAGCTCTTATACAGATTTGAGCTTCAGGTTTTTCCCAGAAAGATTTATTCAGAATGTTTACTATAAAAACGTAAGAGGGTTTTATATTGAAAATATGAAAGACCTTTTTCCCGCCTGGCAGGAAGGGAGAGATCCTTATATCCAGTTTCCCGATTTACGTGTACAAAGCTTCGGAGGATCAACCTCTTATATTCTTAATAAAAACTTTTCGGCAAGAAGTATTTATACACAGGGAGAATGGCAGAGTAAAAGCTATGGAAGCTGGATTCCTTTTCTGGATTACGATCTTACCATATTCAGAAATAAGATTGAAGGGCTGAAAAGTAAAGAATATCAGTATAAGATTGGAGGAAATATAGGCTATTTTTACAATTGGGTAATCGGGAAAAATGTAAACATTTCTCCTTATCTGGCGCTTGGATTTGGAGGGAAATTCTCCAGTTTCCGGGATCCTCAAAACAATTATTCAAAAGAGAATGCCCAATATATGACCGTTAGAATGGAAGGAGGCTTACATGTAGGATATAATACCGATCGTTTTCTATTCGGAGGGAAAATGAATTTTAATGCTTACGCCTACAATCAGAAAGAAAACCAGACCGTAGAAAATAATAACCTTTACGGGCTGTTGTACATAGGCTATCGGTTTGCTCCTCCGAAGGTTGTAAAAAATACCTATGATAAAATCCAAAAAAAGATTCCTGTACTGTAAGTTGAATGCTCTTTTAAGTATCTTTGCGTAGGAAAATTTAGAATAAGAACAATAAAATAGCAAAAACATAATGTCGTTAATAAAATCTATTTCAGGGATCCGCGGAACTATCGGCGGAAAAGTAAATGATAATCTTACACCGCTGGATGTGGTAAAATTCGCTTCCGCATTCGGAACCTGGCTTCAGAATAATAAAAATAAAAAAGACCTTACTCTGGTTATCGGAAGAGATGCAAGAATTTCCGGGCAAATGGTTTCTTCTTTAGTTACTGCTACATTACAGGGATTAGGAATCCATGTGGTTGATCTGGGACTTTCTACAACACCAACCGTTGAGGTAATGGTTCCGGAACTTAATGCAGACGGAGGAATTATTCTTACCGCTTCCCACAATCCAAAGCAATGGAATGCACTGAAACTTTTAAATGAGAAAGGAGAATTCATCAGTGGTGAAAACGGTGCAGAAGTATTGGCATTGGCAGAAAATGAAGATTTCAACTATGCAGAAGTGGATGACCTTGGGAAATATGAAACAAGAGAAGATGCTTTTGATATCCATATCAAGCAGATTCTTGATCTTCCAATGGTAGATGCGGAAGCCATTAAAGCGAAGAACTTTAAAGTTGTACTGGATGCTGTAAACTCTACAGGAGGGATTGCCATTCCTATGCTTTTAGACCAATTAGGATGTGAAACCATCAAATTATATTGCGAGCCCACAGGTCATTTCCCACATAATCCGGAACCTTTGAAAGAACACCTGGGAGATATCTGCGAATTGGTGAAAAAAGAAAATGCAGACCTGGGAATTGTTGTAGACCCGGATGTAGACAGATTAGCCCTAATAGATGAAAAAGGAGAAATGTTCGGTGAAGAATATACATTAGTAGCCGTTGCAGATTATCTTCTGAAACAGAAAAAAGGTGCTGCAATTTCCAACTTATCTTCAAGCCGTGCGTTGAGAGATGTTGCACATTCACATAATTCAGAATACTTTGCCAGTGCGGTAGGAGAAGTAAATGTGGTGACTCTGATGAAAGAAAAAAATGCCGTGATCGGAGGAGAAGGAAACGGAGGAATTATCTATCCTGATCTGCATTACGGAAGAGATTCTTTAGTAGGTGTCGCACTATTTTTAACACACTTGGCCAAAGAAAATAAAACAGTTTCCGAATTGAGAGCAGGCTATCCAAGCTACTTCATGGGTAAAAAGAAAATAGAACTGACTCCGGAAATTGATGTGGATGCTATTTTAAGCAAAATGGAACAGGAATACCAGAATGAAGAAGTTTCTACTGTTGACGGGGTTAAAATAGACTTTGAAAACAATTGGGTTCACCTTAGAAAATCCAATACAGAACCAATCATCAGAATTTATACAGAAGCGAAATCTCAGGAAGAAGCTGATAAGTTAGGAGATGATATCATTGCTAAAATCAGAAGTTTAATCTAAATAGTATAAGAACGGACAACAAGTTCCGTTCTTTTTTATTTCCAAATGTTTGAGCACGTCAAAAACAAATTCCCTTTCCCAAAAGAAAAATGGCGGAAATTTCTAAGCAGCTTTGAACGCATGGAAGTCCCTTCCAGAACTTTGCTCTTGCAGGAAGGAGAAGTCTCATATAACGCTTTTTATATTGAAAAAGGAATGGTAAGAGCCTGGTATAATAATGATGGCAAAGACGTTACCTTTCAGTTTTTCCTTGAGAATACCATGTTTTCTTCCCTTGAAAGTTTTAAAAAAGGACTGCCGAGTATGGTTTCTTTTGAAACAATAGAACCCTGTATTCTATATAAGATCAATAAGCCTGATGTGGAAGCTTTTCTTGAAGAGGTTTACGAAACTCCTGAGCTCAGAAAGCTGTTTATGGATGCGCTTTTTGAAAGGGTATTCGATTATATGAAACACTTCTTTTCGTTTATTAAAGATACTCCTCAGCAGCGGTATCTGAATCTGCTTAAACAAAAACCCGAAATCGTAAAAAGAGTTCCCCAGCATTATATTGCTTCTTATTTAGGTATTACAACCGTGCATCTCAGCAGAATAAAGAGCAAAATATTGAAAGAGAAACTTTAATAAGCTGGGAGCCGGAAGTTTGATGATAACAATAAGTCTGTTTAAACTTTTTTACTAAACCAGAAAAGGCACAAAAGCATTTTAAAAACTTAAACTATTTAAGCTATATGCTTTGTGTATAAGAAGTACACTAAAGTCTTGTTGAAGATCAAAGATTTTCATCTTATGTGAACTTAAGTGTGTATTAAAAATTATTAACGCAAAGTTTATGGATAATTACCCTTTATTTTAAGGGAGCAAAATGATGCAACTTTGTCGCTGATGAAGCGGTATGCTTATACCCAAGCTTCGACGAATCAACGAAGTTGATTCTATTCTTTGCTCACTTACAATCAACCGTTTTAAAATTGAAAACTTTGCGTTAGGAAAACAGTTTGTTTGTACAATCTTAGAGATCGTTTAAATTATATTTCAATTTTTTTATACACTTGGAACCTGTTTAAACTCATTTTCTAAATAAGTTTAAACAGGTTTAATATATAAGTTGGGTTAAAACTAATAAAAGCAATATGATTTTGCGAACCTTGCGTTTCAGTTTCTAAGCTTTAATACATCTGTTTATAGAATTCTATCTTCCCTTCTCCAAACTGATAACAAATGTTATTGCTCTGCAGCACCTATTCTCAATAATTTTGTTTAAAAATTTAAAACAATGAAAGCAGCAGTTGTATTTGAAAAAGGAAGTGCTCCTCAATATGCCGATTTTCCGGAACCTGAAATCGTAGATGAAAATGAAATTCTGGTTTCAGTGAAAGCCGCATCCATCAAAAATCTTGATAAAGCAAGAGCAAGTGGAAATCACTATTCCACAGAAAAAGAAGTGCATCAGCCAAAAATTATCGGTTCAGATGGAGTAGGATATCTGGAGAATGGAGATAAGGTTTATTTTTTCAGCAAAAAAGGAACGGTGGCGGAAAAAGCAGTGGCAGACAAAAGAATGATTGTTAAGATTCCTGAGAACCTTGATTTTTCAATTGCCGCAGCTTTGCCCAATGCTGTTATGGGTTCTGCAATGGCTTTAAAATTCAAAGCTGGAATACAACCGGGAAATATTGTACTGATTAATGGGGCAACAGGAATTACAGGAAGAATTGCCGTCCAGATCGCCAGATTATATGGAGCTCAAAAGATCATTGTTACCGGAAGAAATGAAGAATCTTTGGAGGCTTTACGGAATTTGGGAGCTGATGAAACCGTCTCCCTTCAAAAGGATGATGCTTACTTTAAAGAAAAAATAAAAGAAATTCATCAGGAAACTCCAATAGATATTATCGTGGACTACATTTGGGGACATTCCGTAGAAATGATATTATCTGTTTTAAAAGGTGACGGAACATTTTCTCATAAAACAAAATTAGTAACAATCGGAGGAATGAGCGGGGATACCATTCAGCTTTCTTCACAGATCCTAAGAGCTACAGATATCCAGATTTCAGGTTCCGGGCTGGGAAGCTGGACGAAGGAAGAATCTGCGCTTCTGTTTTCAGAAATCATTCCGGAAATGTTTGAAGCGGCCGTGAACGGGAAAATTAAAATGGAGACTGAAGATGTCGATATCAAAAATATCAGTGCTGTCTGGAATGACGGGGTACAAAGCGGAAAACGGCTGGTCATAAGGATTTAACCCCAATTTTTGTTTTTTTATCCACAATCCTTTTATCGGTTTTCTTTTTTTACTATTTTTATAATAGAAATTTATGAAATGGAAAATTCAAAAAAAAGTTGCAACTTTGCATAAATATTTGAATATCAGTTTCAGATGTATTATTAATTAAAAGTTTGCCGAGGTTTGTAAGTAAATTCAGACATCGGACCGACTAAAGAGGACACTATTGGAAGAGTATTTTGGAAATGAACTTGTAAAAAAGTTCGAGGAAATGATGGAAAACAATGACGAATTCTACTTCGATACCGAAGAATTAGAAGATATCATTGTTTATTACTTGGAGCTTGGTGATTTTAATTACGCCGACATGGCTGTTAATTATGGACTTAAGCTTCATCCCAATTCATTGGATATCAAGATCAAAAAACTTGAAATTCTTCTGGAATGGGAAGAATATAATACGGCGAAGGATCTTATCAACGAGTTGAAAGGTTCCTCTATGGAAAACACAGACTTTTTGGTTTGTTACGCCAAGTATTATTCGAACCTAGGAAATCCCAGAAAATCCATTGAAATCTGCAAAAAAGCTTTGACATTAGAGGAAGAAGAAAACTTTCTCCACAACTTTATTGCGGATGAATATGTGAATCTCGGAGATCCTTTTAACGCTCTTAAGCATTACAGAAAAGCACTTAAAGAAGATCCTGCGGATGAATATGCGCTGGAAAATTGTATGGTGTGTTTCAGTGATCTGAATAAGAGTGAGGAGGCTATTGCCTTTCTAAATGAATATTTAGATGAATTCTCTTATTCTGAAACCGCTTGGTTTGAATACGGACAATTCTATTTCAACAGGAAAAATTACGACGAAGCCATAAGAGGCTATGATTATTTGCTGGCCATTAACTCAAACTCTGTAGGAGTATATGCCAACAAAGCCGCTTGCTATGAAGCTTTAGGACAATACCAGAAAGCCATCGAAACGTATGAAGAAATGCTTGAGCTGGAATATACAAAAGCATTTACTTTCTATAAAATCGGATTGTGTAATAAGGCTTTAAAACAACCTATTGTAGCTTTAAATGCGTTCCAGAAATCATTGAGAGAAGATCCTCAGTTTTATCTTGCAATGATGGAACAGTCTTATCTATACGAAGAAATGGGAGGGATGTCTGAAGCGCTGCATTTTGCCAAAGAAGCTACCCAGCTGAATGAGAACAACCTCGATTATCAGAAAAGACTGGCGTTCTTATTCATTGATTCAGGGAAATTTGAAGAAAGTCTTTCCTGTCTTAAAAAACTGGTAGATGCAGAACCGACAAGATTTTATAACTGGTATGCCTATTCGGAAGTGTTGATGTTGGTTGGGGAGTATGAAGAAGCGGTAACCGTTCTGAATCTGGCCATAAAAAAACATCACAGAGCGGAATTGTTTTATCAGTTAAGCAACTGCTTTTTCAACCTGAAAGATCAGGTTAAAGGAATGGAATCACTTCAGAAAGCATTAGACCTTGATCCGTCTTTAGCTAAGGATATGCAGAAAAAATATCCTTTCATTAAAGATGAAGTAAAAAAGGTGAAGGCTGATAAAGTGAAGAAAAAGAATTAGAATTAATCTGAAAATAATAAAAACCTGCAGAAATGCAGGTTTTTTTATTGATAGTTGTATTCGTAAATGAACTTCTCAGGAGAACTGCTTGTAGGGTTCCCGGCATTATCTACCGGCTGTCTGCTTTCAATAGCGGGATATCCGCTTTCATTGAACGTAGTTGTGTATTTATAAGCCACAGAAACGGTTCCGGCACCCGTAGAATTAAGCTGGCCCTTATACGTGCTAAGGCTGTTTTTAATATTCGAAAACAGCGTTGTTACAGGCTCATCTCCGTTAAAAATAACTTTGTCAAGCCCTTTTACATTTTTAAAAGCGTAATTTTTATCAGTATGGGTATAAGTTCCGCTCTCAGTATAATTCACAGTTGCTCCATTGCTGGTCCCTGTTCCTGTACCTGCGGATTTTACCATATTTCCATTACTATAAGTATATATACTGTTTAGTGTATAATTGTTATTAGCGCCTAAATTAGCCTGCTTTTTTACACTGATTTCAGTATTGCTGGTGTAGGTATAAGTGTAGGTTATGGTTTTTCCCACAGTTCCGTTCGTAGTATATTCTTTATTGACTGCTGATGACATACGTCCGTTGGAATATGCATATTCAAAGGCATTTTCAAGAATATTGTTTTCATAATTTTTAATACCGGTAATATAATCATCGGTATAGGTAAATTCAGTTCTTTGCCCGGTATTGCCGGCGTTGATAAGGCTGATGATTTTAGTTCCGTTGTAGTTAACTTTCATAACGATACCGCCTTTGCTCATTTTGGTGGGTAGAATCACTTTTTGATTGGCAGGGTCACTGTTGTCAAAAGGAGTGTCGTTAGAAGTTGAGCACGAAAGTGCAAATAAGGCTATGCAGCCAGATAGTAAAGTTTTTTTCATAGTTATAAATTAAATCACTCAAATATAATTTAATTTATAATAAAATTTTACTTTCTTTGATTTGTTCTTAAAAATACGAGACCGCCAATGATAATTCCTGCACCTACAAATTGTAAATAAGTCAGTTTTTCACCATCTATAATTCCCCAGATAATAGCAACAATGGGCATTACTAATGTAACGGTTGATGCAAAAAGAGGTGTGGAAACTTTCAGTAATCTGTAATTCATCATCATGGCCAGGCCGGTTCCGAAGATGGATAACAGACTCACAAACATTAGCCCCAGCAAATTATCTTTTGAAAAGCTGAATTCTGAGAAGAATCCTGTACTCGTTAATGCAATAACGGATGGAAAAAATAAAACAAATGAGAATACAAAAGCAGACAAAACTGTTGAAGAGACACTCATAAGTTTAGATTTTACAGTGGTTGTACTCAGCGCGTAACATAAAGTAGCCAATAATAGCAGCAAAATAGGAATCAATTTAAATTCTCCGCTGTCACCACCTCCAAACGCAAGAATACAGACTCCCGTGAAGCTTATAAATGTCCCTATGATCTGTTTTTTTGTGGTCTCGAATTTCCAGATCAATGCCCCTACAATGATAACAAAAATAGGCATCATGGAATTGATAATCCCTGCAATACTGCTGCTGACCTCGGTTTCTGCAATAGGAAAAAGGAACATCGGGATGAAATTTCCTGTAAAAGCTGCCAGAATAAGCCATTTCAGGTGCTTTTTCGGGAAAAGCTTATAATTGGAAATCGCAATAGGAAGTAAGATTATTCCGGCAATTAAAACCCGTAAAGATCCTACCTGAAACGGGTTGAAATGTTCCAGTGATTTTTTGATCAAAATGAATGAGGAGCCCCAAATAATACTCAGGATCACCAGTAGAACCCACTTTTCTTTATCTGCGTTCATTATTTTCGTGTAAGATTTTTAGAAATTCTTTTTTAGGAATCATTTTTGCTCCTAAGCTTTCAAGGTGTTCGGTATGAGATTGACAATCAATTAATTCAAGCTTGTCTTTATTACTTTCAACAAAATGAATAAATCCTGCTTTTGACGCATTACTTACCTTTGCAAACATACTTTCCCCACAAAAAACATTCCCGATCTGTAATCCGTAAAAGCCTCCGACAAGCTCCCCGCCTTGCCATACTTCAATACTTCTTGCCAGGCCGTATTCATGAAGCTGGATAAATGAACTCATCAGTTCATCAGAAAGCCACGTCCCTGTTTGCCCTTTCCTGTTAGCCTGCTGGCAATTTTTTATAACTTCCCTGAAACTCTGATTCTCTGAAAAGGTAAAAACATTTCTGTTCAGAATCTTCCTCATCGATTTTGAAACTTTAATTTCTTCAGGAACCAAAACAAACCTGGGATCCGGGCACCACCATAAAATTTCTTCTCCGGGATTAAACCAGGGAAAAATACCCAGCTGATAGGCAAACCAGATCCGTTCTACAGACAGATCTCCGCCAAACGCTATCAAACCATCATGACCGTTATACACCTCCGGATCAGGAAATGAAATCTCGTTTTCGTCTAATCGGACCATCTTTTAGAAAAAAAATCCCACTTCAAAAAGCAGGATTTATATTTGATCTTTATTCTTTAATTAGAAAGGTAAATCGTCATCATCATCTCCGGCAAACGGATTCTCGTTAGAAACAGGAGATGCAGACTGCTGAGGCATAGCCTGAGTAGGTTCTGATGCATTATCAGAAACCTTCTCCACTCTCCATCCCGTGATAGAGTTGAAGTATTTAGTTTCACCCTGAGGAGAAACCCATTCTCTTCCTCTGATATTGATTCCTACTTTTACGTTCTCTCCTTCTTTAAGGTTATCTAATAAACTGATTTTATCAGATAAAAATTCTATGTTTATCGGCTGTGGATACTGTTCTTGAGTCAAAATAACCATTTCTCTCTTTTGAAACCCGCTCGCAAATGTTTGAGCATCAAAAAGTTTCTTTACCGTTCCTTGTAATTCCATATCGTAAATATTAACGACGTAAAAGTAAGAAAATGAAATGTAATAATACGTGCCGCGGAAAAAAAATGTGGAAATTTTAATTTTTTTTCCTGAAAAGTTTGGTAGTAAAGGAAATTGTCCTATATTTGCACTCACAAAAACGAAGCAAGCTCTTTAAAACTTACAATATAAAAAAACCAGCGGATGTGGTGTAATTGGTAGCCACGCCAGACTTAGGATCTGGTGCCGTGAGGCGTGGGGGTTCGAGTCCCTTCATCCGCACTATGCGAAAATAGCTCAGCTGGTAGAGCACAACCTTGCCAAGGTTGGGGTCGCGGGTTCGAATCCCGTTTTTCGCTCCACACCATGCCCTGGTGGTGGAACTGGTAGACACGCAGGACTTAAAATCCTGTGTCCGCAAGGACGTACGGGTTCAAGTCCCGTCTGGGGTACAAGACCCTCTGTAATATCTTACGGAGGGTTTTTTGTTTTAATAGAGAGCGTTCTTTCTATAAAACTTTTATATATTTGTAAGAGATACAGCCTGAATCTGTGTATTCAGATCAGCAAACCAGCGGATGTGGTGTAATTGGTAGCCACGCCAGACTTAGGATCTGGTGCCGTGAGGCGTGGGGGTTCGAGTCCCTTCATCCGCACTATTCTAAAAGGCTCTTTTAGAGTCATTAAGAAGGTTGGAACCCTTGGTTCGAATCTTTTTTTTTGCCCACACCATGCCCTGGTGGTGGAACTGGTAGACACGCAGGACTTAAAATCCTGTGTCCGCAAGGACGTACGGGTTCAAGTCCCGTCTGGGGTACAAAAAGCCCTCTGTAAGAGATTACGGAGGGCTTTTGCTTTTTAAGATATACTAAAACGAAAAACCGCCTCACAAGCTGCGAAACGGTTAAAGTATATTGAGAGGTGATTAGTTGCCCAGTTCAAGCTGGTTTTTTACAAGACTGTAATAATCCGCTTTTTTATTGACAAGCTCCTGGTGGTTGCCTTTTTCCACAACAGCGCCGTTTTTCAAAACAATAATCTGATCTGCATTTTTTACGGTACTTAAACGGTGTGCTACGATGATTACAGTTTTCCCTTTGAAGAATTCCTGCAGATTATCATGGATGATCTTTTCATTTTCTGCATCCAGAGCAGAGGTTGCTTCATCAAATAATATGAAATGAGGATTTTTATAGACAGCTCTTGCAATAAGTACTCTTTGTTTCTGTCCTCCGGAAATTCCGTTGCCGGCAGCTCCGATCTTGGTACTGTATCCTAACGGAAGATTATCAATGAAAGATGAAATGTTAGCTACTCTCACTGCATTTTCCATTTTTCTGGTATTGATTTCCACTTCGCTGGTGGCAATATTTCTTTCAATGGTATCGGAGAAGATAAATCCGTCCTGCATTACCACCCCATAGTTTTCTCTGATGCTTTTAGGAGATAAGGTAAGAATATCGTCCTCGTTATAATGAATGGTGCCATGGGTCGGGTTGTAGAATTTCAGCAATAGCTTCATTAATGTTGTTTTTCCACTTCCGCTGGCTCCCACAATAGCGGTTACTTTTCCTTCAGGGATAAAAAGATCGACATCTTTTAAAACAAACTGAGATTTCGGACCTTCATACTGAAATGAAACATTATTTAACGTAATTCCTCTTTCTTCAGGGGCTAAGGCTTTATTACTTACTTCAAGATCCTTCATCCCTTCTTTTTCTTCCTCTTCATGATTCTGAACTTCATTTAATCTTGAAAGACTCAGTTTCGCATCCTGTAAAGAACGGAAGAAAGAGATCATTTGATTTACAGGAGAGTTAAGCTGTCCGATGATATAGGAAATAGCCAATAATTCCCCGATTGTCATATTTCCTTTCACCACCTGTAAAGCAGCAAAGAAAGTCACTAAAATATTTTTAAGTTGATTAAGGAATTCAAAGCCTGAAAATTGGAATTGATCAACCTTCATGATACGAAGAGTTGTTTTAAAAAGCTTATTCTGAATTCCTTCCCATTCTTTTCTTTTATAATCTTCAAATTGATTAAGTTTCATCTCAGAAACACCGTTCAGAATTTCATATACACTTTCCTGGCTTTCTCCTTTTTCTCTGAAACGATAATAATCGAGAATTTCTCTTTTTTTCAGCCAATATTGAGCCCAGCCCAAAGATAAAGCGGTTAAGGCTGAGTAAATTAATACAATGGAGACATTATAATACCAAAGAACACCAAAGAATACCAAGAAGGTAATCATTGAGAAGAAGGTCATCAGACTTTGTGATGTCAGGAAGTCTTCAATCCTTTCATTATCCTGTATCCTTTGTGTGAAGTCCCCCTTCATTTTCGAATCAAAAAAGCTCATAGGAAGTACTAGCATTTTTTTCAAAAAGTCTGAAATAATGGAAATGCTTATTCTTGTTCCAATATGGATCATGAGCCAGTTTCTAAAGATTTCTATTGTAATACTTCCTACATATAACGCTACCTGGGAGAGCAGGATCGTTGTTATAAGATTAATATCTTTTGTATTTACTCCTTTGTCAATAAGGGTTTGTGTAAGAAATGGGAATATCAGGCTCAGGCAGCTTCCCAATAAAAGCATAAGAGACAAAAAAATGAATTTGGTTTTGTGCTCCTTAAAATACTTTACTGCGAATGAAAGATTTACTTTATTTTCTTCAGGAAAACTTTGTTGATAAAAGCTGTTGGTAGGGCTTATAAAAAGAGCAATCCCTTCTTCACCATCTGATAACCAGCTATTAAGGAAATCTTTCTCACTTAACCAAATTATTCCGTGGCTTGGATCTGCAATTTTGTAGCGGTTCTTTCCAGTGAAAAAACTTTTCTTTACATCTAGTAACACCACAAAATGGTTTTTATTCCAATGAAGAATACATGGCAGGCTTCCATTTTCGTCAAGTGTTTTTAACGTTAATTTAGCAGGGTATGTTTCAAATCCAATATTTTCGAACAATTCGCTGATACTTAGTAAACTAACGCCTTCTCGTGATAAATTGGTGTTTTCTTTTAAAAAATGGAGTGGAATCTGCTTGCCAAAATAGGAAGCTACCATTGCAATGCAGGCAGGGCCGCAGTCCATTTGGTCGTGTTGAGGGACAAATTTTAGCTTCATGATACTAGATATTTTCTTTTGCCAATTTTCATTTTATAGTACTTTTCTACAATGCCATAAATAATTAATTCATGCATTCTATGTCTGGATCTGATTAGCCTGTTAATATGCATATGAATAAAGCTAGTCACTAATTTTTCCTTTTGTGTGAGGGTAAGATTCTCTATTTCCTGACAGTTTTCAGCAACCGAACTTACAAATTGAGAAAAGCAGGAGCTGTTATCCGTTATTTCTATAATATTGCTGATTGTATTCAGGTTGTTTCGATATTTTATATCAAGCTGCTTCTTTAGGTTACTATCTACATTGAACTCACGTTGGAAACCAGTATAGAGATTGTTGATTATTTCATACCGCCTGTCCAGGTCCAGATTGAAAACATTAAAATAGGTATCAATACTCTTAATAGCATATAGCCAAAGATCATCATTGTTTGGTATATTTCTTAACAAATCAACAGTCATTGTACTGTCATAGTAGAAAATATGTTCTGCAACATTGATAAATTCGCCCTCATATCTTTCGTACTCTCTGTCATAAGTTCCCATTTCTACTTTGCTAATAATTCCTTCACTGATATGTTTATCAAAATAATCATTGAAAGTGGTAATGATTTTGGCAGTATTGGTTAAATCTCCATCATTAATTTCCAGTCTTAATCTGATATGGTTATCAGGATCATTATACCGGATATAAAACCATTTTTTTATGAGCTCTTCTTCAGTGAGATGAGGGAGAAGGGCAGGGAAAATATCTTTTACGATTTTGTCTGACGATTTTGTTCCGCAATAGATTTTATAGTATAGCCATTTGTTTCCGGGAATAAATTTATTATCAGAAATGTTCCTGTTAAAAATATACTCAGATAATTCTGTTTTAATGACTTTATGGTTTTTATTGATAAGAGGCATTATGATTTCGTTGCTGAATTCATCATTGTTTAAATCATAGAGGCATTCTGTTAAAACAATTCTTTGCTTTACTCTCAGCTCTTCTACAAGAAAGAACAATAAGTTTTCATTTTGAGAATCAATAAGTAATTTATTATCTCCTTGTGAAATAAAGAAATACCGGCTTACTTTCTTTTCAGACAAGTATTTTTGTAAGACTTTAATGCTTTCTGAGTTATTTTTTGATTTAATTCCGGATACTTCATTCTGGTATACTCTCCACAAAGCAGGAGTAAAAATAATATCATCACCAAATGTAATACGAGGGACATGATCGTACATAAGATAATTGGAATCTCCAATATTCAGTACTAAGCCAGGTGAGATATCTTGTTTCTGAAGATCACATAAAAACTGATATACAGGAAGAGAGTTATAATCAAAATTATGTGCAGTAGAATGAAAAATTTTAATTTCTCTATTTAGTTCTTTGTGGAATAAAATGATTCTGCCATTGATCATTTTGATGTATAGATCATTTAAATGTATTGTTTGTTCTGAAGAAGATGCTTTGGTAAGATAAGATAGCTGAGCTCCTCTTTTTACCTGTCTCAATAGAATATTTCCAACTCTGTTATCGGGTAAATGTAAAAGCTCCACATAGATAAAGTGGTCATTGTTTTGTTCTTCCTTTATAATTTTGTTCATAGATGCCATGATCTCATCATCTTCATTGGAAAATCTTGCAATTAGGTTAAGGCCGCTTGTGCCGGCAACAGAATTGATAGCGATTTTACCTGAGACTTTCTCCAGCATAATGGATAAGGATCTGGCCAGATTAATATCTTCCTTACTTTGCAGGCTCTGAATATCATGTTGATTTAAATCTATAGAAGTGTCCCCGTTGGAGATTGCGTTACTTATTGCTCTTCGCCAGAATTCATGATGTTTTTTGTGGTAGGTAATTGTAAATGATTCATTTTCAAGGCTGGGCCAGCTTAAGGTGTCAAGAAGAGAAGAAAAGTCAGTTTCATTATTCTGCTCCTGTACATATCCGATTCCACTTTCATTATCCAAAACTTCTACCAGAGGAACCAGGTTTCCCTCATATCTTGAATAAAACATTTTTTTGAAATTTTCTAAATTTTCATTTATTGCGTCATTTCCTTTATCCCAGAAAGAGGATAAAACATGAATTCCTTTTTTAATTTTAGAAAGGTCCTCCTTTGTGATAGGAGAAAAATTAAGATTTCTTTTTAATGATGTGTTGATCAGGTGTTTTCTGTCGTATAAAACAGAGAAACTATTTGCGATAGAAAAGATTTCATCGTAATGTTCCTGTGCTTGTCCGATTCCGGAATTTAGCAGCTTTAAATAATCTTCCATCTTGATGAGATTTTCAAGATATGTATTTAGATCAGTATGAAGATGCTTTTTTGAAGTCAAATATTCAATTGTCTGACGAAGGGGAGATTGTTCATTCAAGCAAATATCAAAGTTACTTTTAAAGAATTGAGCTTCAATCAAACTAAAAATATAATATTTTGCATCTTCTTCAGAAACTTCTTCCACATTTTCTGCTACCAGGGCAACCAGATTTTCAAAAGAATAAGATTTGTTGGCAGCTGTTTCAACAAGAAAATCCAGAAGTTCATCCTTTTCCAACGAGCTTAGCGTATAGACTCTTTTTTCATTTTGTATGGTCGTTTCGATGTATCGGTAATAATCACCTAATTTATAGATAGAGTCATTAAGCTCATATTCGTGAACTTCCGGAAAGTCTCTGTTAATTAATGCAATAACCTGAAAAAGAAAAGAAAGATCCAATGTTGTATATCGACTGATAGAGCTCATGTTTTCCTGTTCAATATCTTGATTTTCTGAACTTAATTCAAAATTTGAATGAGATGCAAATGTGCCAAAAGGAGTGGATCTTGTGGTCATTCGGATGAAATATTTCAAGATTGAATTGTTTATTCTACTTCTTTTAACCAATGGAAATGAAGGGTCATTATCACATAATTTTGCCCATTCATGATACAACTCAGATGATGCCAGAAATATTGCTTCTCTGAAGATCTTATCATCCCATAATTTTAAAACAAAATGATCAAGCTCTTCTGCTCTTTCCGGTATATCTTTATATTGTTTAAATGAGTACAAAGCGTTTCTCATAAAACCAATGTTAATATTATCTAGTTGCGTTTTCATGTTCGATAGATTGTAGGTTGTAGTAATTGCTTATGGTTTCAGCATTTTCTATTTTTTTGTCGCTGTCAGATTCAGTATCATATAAAATGAATTCATCAATGGGAAGTTTTTTATCAAGCTGTGCTATAAGTTCAAAAAGCTGTTCAAAGCTGAGATTTAAAACCTTAAATGATTCAGACTCTTCTTCTGCCGTAGCTTTTATCTCATTGTCTTCTGAGAGATTAACAGCTAAGGCTAAAGAAAATTTGGGTATGAATCCGTTTTTTTGCAAAAATGATTCTTTGTATTGGTGGATTTTTTCTTTTTTACCATTGAGATCCTCCAGAAATTTTCCATTATTGTGAAATAATGAAACACAATAGTTTGAATGTAAATTTAATGCGTCTTCTACATTATTCAGAGAAGAAGACAGATACCAAAGTTCGGGGATTAATCCGCCATACGGAGGAATTAATATACCTTCTTTTTCATTTTTCTCAATTTCGGAATATAATAATTCATGGATGGTGTAGGCGTTTTCCTTAAAAACATTTCCGATCCCTTTTTTGAGCATATCCGGATTGAGAAGGTTTTTAGTATGTGCGCTTTCAGGAACTCCTTTTGACAGGCCAAGGTCTATTCTTCCGCTAAATATGTTATTGCTTAGTTTATAGGTCGTTGCAATTGCGTAAGGAGAATAACTGGGAACAGAAGTTCCTGCGGATCCTACTCTTATTTTTTCTGTCATTCCGGCAATCATGGCAATAACAATATCAGGATTTGAGAATGCGAGATTTTTAATATGAGAATAATGGTGCTCTGCAAGCCAAAATCTGCTGTACCCTAATCTTTCTGCATGAAGGGCATAATCAACTACATCGTTAAGGGCAGTCATTGAATCTTTGCCGCCTCTGTAGCCTAATTCTAGTAATCCTATGCTTTTTGTTTTCATGTTAAAGTAAAAATTTTAGGTAATTAGTTTTATCAATTTTATCATCAAGAGCCATCAGAGCTCCGGTTTTTCCAAGGATCAGGGAGCAGTCTTGCTCTGTGAATGGCTGATCCAGTTCTTTTTCCAAAATTTCGAGAGATCTGTTTAACCAAAAATCTTTTGCCTTTTTATAATCTGGATGGCTGTCTTTTTGGTCAATTTCATGATAGAGCTGTACAAGACCTGAAGTACCGTGGCAGTATTGGACGAACTCTATTCCGGTATTGGCCATTACTTTTCTTTTTGTGGTTTCCAGGCCAAGTTCATAGGCCATATCCCTGTATTTTGTTTCCTGTAGTGCTTCTCCTGTCTTATATAGGAGATAAGAGAAAGAAAGATCACTGTTGCACCAGCAAAGCCTGTTATTGTGGAAAGGCTTTAACAGGTCCTTTGTTATTTTGTAATTGTATGGTTTATATATTCTGGCATTTTCTACTTCGCGGACATCAAAATTAGAAATAATGAAATCCAGGCAGACACTAATAATATACTTTGCTTTTTCCGTGATTAAGGGGAGAGACAAAAGATTATTAACAATAGAAAGGTAGCCATAATTGAATCCTAAGTTGATACCATCTGCATAGCTGTCATTCAGTTTGTTTTCAAATGGAATGGGTTGTGAAAGGCATTCATCATAAAGAATGTTGACAATTTCACTGCTGTACTTTTCATTTTTGATGGTATTGAAATAATGTAAGTTTCCGATTGGCCCATCAAAGAAAGTATAATTATTCTCGTGAAGCATGTTTACGGATTGTTGGAAAATTAGTTCTCCAATGTCAGTAATTAATTCATCAAAATCATCTTCTATTAAT
The DNA here is from genome assembly GCF_011752975.1 of Chryseobacterium sp. Tr-659. Classification (GTDB taxonomy): domain Bacteria; phylum Bacteroidota; class Bacteroidia; order Flavobacteriales; family Weeksellaceae; genus Chryseobacterium. The sequence goes on from NZ_VWWP01000003.1 coordinate 655,666, forward strand.
CCGTCTTTCTTTAATAAATCCAGAATAATACCCAGGCCGGTCATTCCTTTTGATAAATTAGGAAGTGCATAAACATTATTTTCTTTTTGAAGATGAGCATTTTCTAAAACCTCTTCAAGAATTTCACTTACTTTTTGTATATAAATATCATTCTTAGTAATTTGATATTTTGATAAGAAATAAAGCAATAATCCCAGCTTTCCGAATAACAATCCGTCAGGTAAGTTTTCGTAGTCAAAATCGAGTATTTTTCTGTCATACTCGTGGAGAATTGCACTAATATTTTTAGATTGTAGAGTTTCCATTATAAGTCGTAATTATAGAATGAAACATAATTATGATCGGTTTTAATGATATTGCTCATTAATGTCACTCCTATTCCGGCAATGCCTTGCCCTAAGGCCATATTGATACTGTCATACTCACTGTTGTAATAGGCTTTGAACCCTGCCCATTTACCGTTTTCTTCTTTTTTATATTCAAGAAGATGATCGTGCCAGTATTCTTTTGCCTCCAAAAAGGCATCATGTTTTGTTAGGTGATAAATGTTTTTATATAATGCAGATAATCCTGCTGAGCCATAAACTAATCCTGCCTCCATAATAGCAGATTTATCAGCATCCTTAAAGTTGGTTGTATGTAATAAGATATGGAGTCCTTTATCACAATAGTCTTTTTCATTTAATAATATTCCGGCATTGTAAAATGTATATCCAATACCAATTTCTCCATAAGCCAGATTATGATAATCAACATAAATCTTTTCAAATGCATTAAAAGGAAAAAGAGATATGTTTTCAGCTCCATTTTCTTTGCATGACCAGATAAAGGATAATCCGCTATGGATAAGTTCTAAAGACTGATCAGTATAAATGTTGTTTTTGTAAAGGAATAAAAGATAGCTGATCACTCCTGTTACCCCGTGTCCTAAACCTAATTCTACATATGGATTTTCTGTGTTTCGTAAATCAAACATCCAGTAATTTCCATTTTTGTCAGATTTTGATAGCTCAGTTACTTTATCAAGTGTTTTATAGATCAGGTGCTTTTTATCTTCCAGATTTCGTAATACAAAATATTTTGCAATACTTGGAAATCCGCTGGTAAGATCGAGATCTCCTTTTTCCATCTTCTGGATAAGAATTTGCTCTAATATTTCATCGATATTTTCCAAAAGAGAGTCTATATCTTGATCCAAAATACCCTGATTTTTCAGAAATAATATATATAATCCCAATTCTCTTATTTCATCATTAAAATGAAAACTTTTGTAATCTTCAGTTAAAGTAGATAAAGATTTTTCTATATAATAGGTTACCAGTTCTAATGATTTTGTTTCCTGTGTCATTAGGTAATGATAATAGTAAAACATTGATGCACTTAGGATTCCGTTATTAAGGCCGATACTGGTGAGTACAGAATCTTTTTTACGGATACATTCTTCTATTTCAGATATTATTTTTTTTTCTTTTTGCATGATCTTAGAGCTGTAGGGTTATATTATTTTTTAAAGAGGGAGGGTTTTAGATCTCCCTCTTTATAAAGAAGCAGACTGCCTCGTTAAGTTTGTATTTATTACAAAGGCTTAAGCAAGTCTTAATTCTGCCTGAGTAGACCCGTTGCAAGAACACTGTCCACAAGATTGGCTAGGCGCCTGGATACGGTTGTTACCTCCTTTCAGGCTGTTCATTTGCTCTTCCTGAAGTTTGCTGATTTGTTCTTTGTTGATTTGTAATCCTTTAGTTAATTTGATTTTTTGCATGATGTTAAAATTTTAATGATTTGTATTATTTTAAAAAATGATTTGGTAATTAAGCAAGTCTTAATTCAGCTTGAGTAGACCCGTTGCAAGAACACTGCCCGCAAGATTGGCTAGGCGCCTGGATACGGTTGTTACCTCCTTTCAGGCTGTTCATTTGCTCTTCCTGAAGTTTGCTGATTTGCTCTTTGTTGATTTGTAACCCTTTAGTTAATTTGATTTTTTGCATGATGTTAAAATTTTAATGATTTGTATTATTTAAAAAAATGATTTGGTAATTAAGCAAGTCTTAATTCAGCTTGAGTAGACCCGTTGCAAGAACACTGCCCGCAAGATTGGCTAGGCGCCTGGATACGGTTGTTACCTCCTTTCAGGCTGTTCATTTGCTCTTCCTGAAGTTTGCTGATTTGCTCTTTGTTGATTTGTAA
>NZ_VWWP01000004.1 GCF_011752975.1 Chryseobacterium sp. Tr-659
GGTAAACGCCCAACGGACCGGAATAATAGGCTCCGCCTCCTGTGGAAGATTGTGGTACGGGAAGGTAATCTTTTGCCTGTCTTCCAAATTGATCGTATTCGATATGGGTTACCACATCTTTTTGCAAGGGGGATGCTTTTACATTAACAACCTGCTTAGGCCTTCCCAAACCATCGAAATACTGAACGGTTTCTGAGGATTTTGTAGCGGCAGTTCCGTTATAATCCAGATAAGTTTTGGAATAGACATAGTTTTCGGTAGAAGTCAGCGTCTGGGCACCAACCACATTGGACAGAAGCAATACTCCCACCGGAATTAATATTTTTTTCATCAGTTGTTAGTTTTTTTGATATTGGAATACTAAATTCAAAGGATTAGAAGAAGACGGATCAACAGTTCCTGACAACAATGTTGCCGTACAGTTCCCTTCTGTGTCAATAAATATTTTCCATTGACGATTTGAGCCGGTTTCTGTAAAAGTAATTTGACGATTTGCAGAAGGTACACATGAAGTTCCTACTTTTCCTATATTTATACCATTACTCCAGCTTTGCCAAATGCCATAACCTGAAAAGGAAAGATTAAAATTAACATTGTTATTAATTGTAGACGTAGAATTATAACTGTACTGAGGAGTACCAATGGTAGATGAGAATGTAAAACTACAAGATATCGCAGAAGTACAAGTCCCATTTTGATTTGCCATATTTTGCCCATTTGCACTAATATCATCACTGGCTTTCATATCTGCAGCTAATTGACTTACGTCAGAGGTATAAGTTCCAGCAGGTACTGTATAAGTATAAGTGCTTCCAACCGCATTTCCTGTACAGTTATTTTTTGTGAATACCTGACTTACTTTAGCATTAGAATATATTACAGCAGTATTCGTTGCGTATCTGTATCTAAATTCTTTTAATATTTTATTATTGATATCAATAATTTTTTCTAATCTATTAGTTACATCATATTTATAGTATTCTCTAACTCCTGATGGCGGTGTTATACTTGTTACTCCAATTAAAGGATCATGTGTATAGGTCGTAATTTGGTAATTAGCTAAATTCACATTTTTTCTAAGATTATCTTCTGCATTCAATAAAGCTTGCTCATTAGATGGATTTTGTGCATCATAATTAGAAGTAGAAATAATATCATTAATATACATTGCAATATTATCATACTGCACCCCTTCTATTTTTGCTATTGGCAAGCTAAAGTTATACCCCCAAATAACAGATACCGGAACTCCTTCTTTAGTAGTATATTGAATAAGGTTTCCTTTTGTATCATACTTGTCGAGGGTTATCTCCGTTGGAGAAGTATTGTTGGATAAATCATAGGAAGTTGTAGACTTTGGAAGTACAAAATTACCAATCTGGGCATCAGGTAGGGAAGTCGGATAAACCGTTTCTGTTTTTGATATTAATTTAGAAATACTATTATTCGTTTGTTTCACAATAGTTTCTAAAGGAATGCCTACCATATTTTTACTAATCAATAACTGATTCCCTTTTTCCTGTGCATAATTATAAGTTGTTTCATTAACAGATAAATCAGGATATGTAGTTTTTTGAATATATGGTAAATATTTATTATTGTATGTTGTTAATGTTTTAGTTTCTATGAAACTACTTGATCCCGCTGGAAAATACTCTTTTGTAGATATTGACTCTAATAGGGATTTGTAAAGATTAATACTATAATTGTGTATCAGTCCAGGTATTGGTTCCTCAATACGAGCATCACCACCATATGATACGGTGTTTCCAGACATTGAAATTAAAGGTCTTGCAATAAAGGATGTTACTGGTTCTAAAATTGCCCCTGAAATAAAATAAGTATTTTGATTATCAGGATAATTAAACTTATAATTATAAAGTGACTCTTTTATTAATTGATTATTATCACTGTAATAAAGCTGTTTTATGATATCTCCATTACCAATAGATACATAAGCTCCCCTGCCTTTCATATTCAAACAAGTCATATTATAGCTATTAGTAAAATAAGTTTCAGTTTTGCCCTTCCCAATAGTTACTTCTACAACTTTACTATAACCTACATGATTTCCTTGAGGAAGTGTAGAAGTACCTTGGGAAGGCGCTCCTTCATATACTGATAGTTTAAACATCTGATGATAAGTATTGCAGCTTGGTTCAGATGTAAATAGGGTAGATGCATCTGCTACCTGTCCCATCGAAGCAACTATAAAATCACTCTTTTTGTAGCATCTGTTTTCTATTTCGTAAAATCTTGGCAACTCAGAAAGAATACCATTTGATATAATTTTTGTTCCATTTTCGGAGATTTCATCATATTTATAATTTTTCAGTATAGGTATTGTTCCTGCTTTTTCTGTTGACTTGATGCTTTTTATTCTTATTCCTCCTCCAAAACTAAAATCACGCGGAATACTTGTTGGAGAATTATCTAACAACGATTGTAAAGGAATATTTGAAAATGTATTCGGCTCATAATCATATTCGGTTTTGCCTCCAGTCGGATATGAAATACTCGTTAATGTTCCAGCCAACGACGCCGTTGAAGCTCTCCTATCAGATAAATAATGTTTGCCATTAGAAGAAAAATTAAAGTATCCTTGACTGCTATCAAATGAATCTGATCCTGGTGGTGCATATGTTTCGTTATACCAATATCCCGTTGCATCATTATTAAATGAAGTTAAATTAAATATCTGTTGACCTTTTAGATATTTGCTTGGATCAGGAATAAAAGTATCACTATTGCTTTGTCCATTGTAATATCCCCAAAAATCACTTGAAAAACTTAGCTTATTTGGTAAATTATGGGTTGAGTTGTAATCAAAAACATATTTTTCATTTGTTAGTGATTCAGTCATACTTAGTAATTTTAAACGGTGAGTGAAAATTTTACTAGTTGCACCCGACCAAGCGACTAAGGGATTAGAGTTTAACCAATTAACCAATTGAGTTGTATTAAGATTATCTGTTGCAATAAAATAATCGTAGTTAAAATCATATTGTTTGATCAACTTGTAATTATTGTAAATTTTTATTGCTGACAACTTTTTAGAGTTGTTAACATCATCCCTATCCATCCATAAAAATTCAATTTTCCCATTTGAAAATTCAATTTTTTCAATAAAACTTTCATCTATTACTTGTGTACTACAATGAGTAAGTCCGTTAGCCTTTATATCTGCAATTGTCCCAGGAAAATTAGGTGGAAAAGTAATCCCTACTCTTGTATTCCTGCAACCTGCTAATCTACTACTCTTTAAAACAGGACTATAATAAAATTTAATTTTTCGTCCGACAGGATCTTCAATTTTTGTTAAGTATTTTGAAACCCCAGTTACCGCTCCATATGTTCCCGTTAATGGAATGCTAATTTCACTAGCTCCATCAAAAGAATATACTATTCCCCTATCATCGGATACTTTAAAATTATAATTGCCATAACTATCGGGCACAAAATTTAAATTACCTGATGGTATTAGTTTAAAATCTATATTAGGCTGCTCAGCAATAGCAAATTTTGGATAATCAGTTTTTGTTGTCTTTGGCATATCTAAATATGCCTTATGAGTTTTATTAGGTAGGTTAATTAAGAAAAGATCTGGTTGCAGATCCATTGATAAATAAGTTCCACTTTCAGAATAGTTACTATTGGAAAAATTATTTGTATAATAAGAACTAACAGACGTACTATTATTCCATGGTAAAGTAGTACAACCCTGTATTGATCCAACATACCCTGAAGCATTTCTAGGGAATATATTGTAATATCCGTATAAATTAAAGTCATTGCTTCCTGCTACTATTTGAGAAACTCTTCCTCCTGCATTTAGACTCCAGCCTAAACCTACAGATGAAGCTTCGTCAGTCACTTTGATACCTCCTGCATGATATGAAATCGAAATTGGGACTTCTATATCTCCTTCTTTAATCGTGAAAATTGGAATATTGATATTAGGTACACCTGTATATAAAGACACTGGTGTTTCTGAATATCGAAATAGTGCAGCAGCATTTGGCGATTGTACTGCAGTATTGTTGACTGCATTTTGTATAATTGATTTTGAACTTACTTGATTTTGAGCGTGTAATAGTAAAATTTGCAAGCCGATACTTAGTAGAGTTAATATTTTTTTCATCATGTTATTTCTTAATCAGCTTTGCATTCGCTGTTTTGTTATCATTAGTTTTTATGGTAATTAAATAAGCTCCCTGAATGAGCGACTGGGTATTGATCTTAGTCACCTTATTCTTTGTTTTCAGGTTCTGGACCTGTCTTCCACTCATATCATACAACAGAATATCAGCCTCTTTGAAATCAAAGCCGATTTCTACATACGCATAATCGGATACAGGGTTCGGATAGATCTTAATATCATACTTCTCAATTAGCTGATCTACTTGTTTATCTCCAAGTTTTACAATCTTCCAGTTTTCTTTGCCTAACTCTTCTGCACTCGTTCCTGCTAAAATGATGGAACCATCACGGTTTAATTTTAAATCGGAAAGTCTTTCTTCTTTTTTTCTGGATTCTCCGGCAATGTGTTTTCTCCATTGTTCGTTTCCGTTTTGGTCTAAATACAGCATCCAGAAAGTCTCATCATCTTTCTCTATTCTTCCTTCTGCCTGGGTATAACCTCCCAACAGAATGCCTTTTGACCTCCGGCTTCCATCTTCCAGCTCCCCGCTGATCACATTCATTCCCATCAGGACATCTCGGTTTTTGAAGTTGTAGGATTTCTGCCACTGTTCTTCTCCTCTTTCGTTTAAGGAAATCAGCCAAAGGTCTGTGCCTTCTTCAATGCCTACTGTTTTATTGCCGGATCTCTCGGATCTGGATTCTCCTCCAACAAGGTAACCTGTTGAAGTTAATGCCAGTGTTCTTAGATGGTCATCTCCTTTGCCTCCGAAGTTCTTTTCCCATTCTACTTTACCATTTTTATCTAATTTGATGATCCAATAATCACCTTCCCCGAAATTGCTGCTGACTTTGGAATGAGAGACAAGCTTTGCACTGCTTCCAGCATCCTGCTCCCCGCTTCCCGCCTTCACCTCAGAGCTTCTGGAATAAACTCCCACTAAAGCTCCGCCATCTTTTGTAGGAATCATCTTTTCGACTTCATCCAACCCTTTTCCGCCTAAAATTAATTGAGAGAGCTCTTTTCCGTTTTTGTCGAGTCTTGTGATCCAGACATCTTTGGAACCATAGCCTTTTGAAGCGTTTTGTACATTACCGGCTGCAAAGAATCCTAAGTCTGTGGTTTGGATAACAGCTCTGGCTTCTTCATCGGAAGGGGTGCCTAATGTTTTCTGCCATAATTCATCGCCGAATTCATTGATTCTGATCAGCCAGATATCGGAACCGCCTTTGGATTCTTCTTTTTTATCTAATCCTTTTCCTGAGTAAGAGGTTCCGGCTAGTAGAAAGCCCCCATCCTGAGTGGTAACGGTGGCTGACAGGTAATCATGGTTAGATCCTGAGAAATATTTTTCCCAGGCCTGGTCTCCCTGCTGGTTGAGTTTAACTAAATGGAAATCGTAACCGTTGTTTGGTTTAGTTCCAGCCTCCTGTTTCCCTCTTGATTGTATGGCGCTTCCGGTGATAAGATACTGCTGATCGATAGTGGTGGTGACCTGTGAAAGAAAATCCTGGGTAGAGGATTTGATATCTTTCTGCCAGACCACTTCCTGGGCACTTGCACCCAAGACTGTACATAACGTAAATGCACAGAGATAGATTCTTCTCATATTTATGGTTTTTATTTTGGCGGAAAGCTAATATTTTCACGTAACATCAGTCAATATCATACTTTCAATTAACAGATTTTAGGCATCATTCATTTTATTTTAGGATATTTTTTAAACCACAATTCTTATTTAAACAAAAAAACCTTTGAAAATCATCCGAAGGTTTTTTGATTTTTTGCTTCAAAAGCACAATAAAAAATAAAAGGCCCTGCCACATTACGAGGCAGAACCTTTCTTCTAACTATCTATCTAAGCGAACTTTGATTTAAATCAGGCAAGTTTTTTTAAGCAATAGAAATCATTGATTCCTATTTATACAATCGTTGATTTTCCGATTCTTACATTTTCAAAATTATAATAGGATTTCTCTGAGTATCTGATGTGATCTGCGATAAAGCTTCCCACTTCACTTGTTAAATAATGCTGCTTGCTGTTAAGATCTACCGTAACATATTTATTTTCAATGGCATGTTCAACAGATTGTCTCAGTTTACCGGCTGCGGCCTGTAAATTCAGATGATCCAGCATCATCGCAACACTCAGAATTGAAGCGACAGGGTTTGCGATTCCCTTTCCTTTAGCTTGCGGATAAGATCCATGAATAGGCTCAAACAAAGCATTATTCTCTCCTACTGAAGCTGACGGAAGCAATCCGATAGAACCTCCGATCACACTTGCTTCATCAGAGATAATGTCTCCAAACATATTTTCCGTTAAAATCACATCAAATTGTTTAGGATTAAGGATCAGCTGCATCGCTGCATTATCTACAAACATATAATCAAGCTGTACTTCAGGATATTCTGGGGCAATTTCCTGACATATCTTTCTCCATAATCTGGAAGTATCCAATACGTTCGCCTTATCAATGAGTGTAAGCTTTTTATTTCTTTTCTGAGCTTCCTGAAATGCCATATGTGCAATAGGAATAATGTCTTCTCTGCTATACTTACACACGTCATAAGCATAAGCTCCTTCAGGATCGGTAAATTTTTCACCAAAATAAATCCCGCTTACCAATTCTCTGAAGATCTGAATATCTGCTCCTTCAATAATTTCTCTTTTAAGCGGACTTTTGTCGATCAGAGATTCATATGTTTTCAATGGACGGATATTTGCAAAAAGACCTAATTCCTTACGTAGTTTTAAAAGCCCTTGTTCCGGTCTTACCTTCGCTTCAGGATTATTATCAAAAGCCGGATCTCCAATGGCCCCAAAAAGAACAGCATCAGATTCTTTACATATTTTCAAAGTCTCTTCAGGTAAAGGATTTCCTGTTTTAAAAATAGCTTCAGCTCCAATCAATCCATATTCAAAATGGAACTTATATTGAAAGACTTCAGCAATCACATCCAATATCTTGATGCTTTCACCAATAATTTCCGGTCCTATCCCATCTCCCGGAAGAACTGCGATTTTAAAATAATTGTCGCTCATTTGTTTTTTGTGTTTTTAGTTCAAATTCTGTAATCGCCTTTTTTTTGCTGATTAAAAAATCAATATCGTCATAGCCGTTTAATAAGCATATTTTTTTATAAGAATCAAGCTCAAAGGTTTCTGTTGTATCTTTAAAGCTGATAGACTGCAATTCTACGTCAATGGCGATTTCATTGTCAGGGTTTTCTTTGATTCCTTCTAAAATTTCTTTTAAAAATTCTTCTGAAACCTTCACTGGAAGAAGCCCGTTGTTTAAAGCATTTCCTTTAAAGATATCAGCGAAATAACTGGAAACAATAACCTTAAAACCGTAATCTGTTAATGCCCAGGCAGCATGTTCACGACTACTTCCGCATCCGAAGTTATTTCCTGCCACCAGAATTTCACCAGCGAATTTCGGATTGTTCAAAACAAAATCAGGATTAGGTTCTCCAGTATGGATGTTGAATCTCCAATCTCTGAACAGATTCTCCCCAAACCCTTTTCGGTCAATACTTTTCAGGAATCTTGCCGGAATAATCTGGTCTGTATCTATATTTTCTGCCGGCAATGGAACTGCACGGGATTTTACTATAATTAATTTTTGCATGTACTTTGTTTATTGAACTTCTGAACACAAAAATTTCTTTTTTACACTTTAGTTCATTTAAGAATGTATAAAAGGACATATAAAAACTCAAGTAACAACAAAATCAAAGATTTTTTGAAAAGCTTAAGCGCTCTTTTATATGATTAAATAATAACTTTTCTTACCTAAGTGTTATAATTTTTTGTGCCTTTGTGGTTAAAATATATTTTGATCCTTTTAGTTTAAGCTTTCAAAAGCCGATATTCTACCTTCTATGGCAGCTTTTGCAGCAGTAAGCGGACTGGCAAGGATTGTTCTTGCCCCTTGTCCCTGTCTTCCCTCAAAGTTTCTGTTCGAAGTAGATACACAATATTCTCCTTCCGGGATCTTATCATCATTCATCGCCAGACATGCCGAACATCCCGGCTGACGAATCTGAAATCCGGCATCATTGAAGATTTTATCCAACCCTTCTTCATAAATCTGTTTTACAACTTGTTGAGAGCCCGGAACAATCAAAGCTTTTACTGCTTCTGACTTGCTTTTTCCTTTAATATATTGTGCAGCAGAACGGAAATCTTCAATTCTTGCATTGGTACAGCTTCCTATGAATACATAATTGATTTTGATATTGGAAAGTGCCTGTCCGGCTTCCAACCCCATATACTGTAAAGCCTTCTCTTCAGACTCGTTTTGAGGAACAGGAATTGTTTCATGAATGGAAATTCCCATTCCGGGATTTGTTCCGTAAGTAATCATCGGGTGGATTTCTGATGCATCAAAACTTAGTTCTTTATCAAAAACAGCCTCTTCATCGGTTCTCAATGTTTGCCAATAGGCTACTTTTTCATTCCATTCCTCTCCTTTCGGAGCAAATTTTCTTCCTTTCACATAGTTGAACGTAATTTCATCCGGAGCAATCATTCCTCCTCTTGCTCCCATTTCAATACTCATATTACAGACTGTCATTCTTCCTTCCATAGACATTTCTTCGAATACATTACCTGCATATTCACAAAAATATCCTGTTCCTCCGTCTGTTCCTATTTTTGAAATGATATAAAGAATAACATCTTTAGGCTGTACGTCTGCATTAAGCTTACCGTTCACCGTAATTCTCATTGATTTCGGTTTATTAAGAAGTAAACACTGGCTGGCAAATACCTGAGCCACCTGACTTGTTCCTATTCCGAATGCTATCGCTCCAAATGCTCCGTGGGTAGAAGTATGACTGTCTCCGCAAACAATGCTCATTCCCGGCTGGGTAATTCCTAATTCCGGAGCAATGATATGCACAATTCCCTGATATTGATGCCCTAATCCAAAAAGTTCAATATTATTTTTCTGACAGTTTTCCGTCAGCTGCTGAACCTGATTTCTTGAAAGTTCATCTCTGATCGGCTGCTCCTGATTCAATGTGGGTACATTATGATCTGCTGTTGCTACAATCTGTTCCGGTCTGAAGATCTCAAGATTTCTGGACTCCAGCTCTGCGAAAGCCTGTGGACTTGTAACCTCATGGATCAGATGTTTATCAATGTAAATGACCTGTGGCCCATCCGGAACGGTGTCCACCACGTGAGCATCCCATACCTTATCAAAAAGTGTCTTTTTATTGTTGTTCATTTTTTACTTTATCTTGATTGTATTCAAACCTAGCCTATTTTTCTGCTGAAAGATTCCATGATCAGGCTCAGATCATCATTGCATATTTCTTTCTTGATATCGGCAACTTTCAAAAACTCCTGATACAAGTAATCCAGTTCATTCTTGGTAACATCAAAACCTATATGCTTAAAACGATAAGCCAGTGCCGAGCGGCCGCTTCTTGCCGTAAGAATAATGGAGGATGCGGTCACTCCCACTTCTTCCGGATCAATGATTTCATACGTTTCTCTGTTTTTGATCACTCCATCCTGATGGATTCCGGAGCTGTGGGCAAAAGCGTTAGCTCCTACAATCGCTTTATTAGGCTGTACAGACATTCCCATAAGATCGGAAACCATAGTACTCATTTCATTCAGCATTCTGGAATTCACATCTGTATACAGATTCAAATCTTTATGCTGCCTAAGAATCATTACCACTTCTTCCAATGCCGTGTTTCCGGCTCTTTCACCTAATCCGTTGATGGTACACTCGATCTGGCGGGCACCGTTAATAGCCCCTGCAATAGAATTGGCAGTGGCCAGTCCAAGATCATTATGACAATGGCATGATAGCACAGCTTTTTCAATACCTTTTACATTTTCTCTAAGGTATTTAATTTTCTGGCCGTATTCTTCCGGAAGACAATATCCTGTTGTGTCGGGGATATTCAATACGGTTGCTCCGGCTTTGATGACAGCTTCACAAACCTGCGCCAGATAAGCATTATCTGTTCTTCCGGCATCTTCAGCATAAAATTCCACATCTTCCACATAACTTTTAGCATATCTTACCGCTTCTGCAGCACGTTCAATGATATCTTCTCTGTTTGAATTGAATTTATATCTGATATGAGAATCGGAAGTTCCGATTCCTGTATGTATTCTTGGCCTTTTCGCAAACTTCAGGGCTTCTGCAGCGGTATCAATATCTTTTTTATTCGCTCTGGTCAGTCCGCAGACTTTTGCATTTTTTACCAGTTTTGAAATTTCCGAAACAGATTCAAAATCTCCCGGACTGGAAATCGGAAACCCTGCTTCTATGATATCAATCCCTAGCTCGTCAAGCTTTTCTGCAATAATCAGTTTTTGCTCCGTATTCAGTTTACATCCCGGAACCTGTTCTCCATCTCTCAGTGTGGTATCAAAAATTTCAATTTTTTCGGAATTCATAAATGAAGTTTTTTACTTAATTTTGATCCAAAACTACAGCTTGCTATATTTTTTCAGTTTTATTTTTTCTGAAAATTACAATATTCAACTGTTGAAAAAATAGACATAATCACTTATTAATCAATAATTTAATTTTCAAAAATTTACAATGGCAGAATTGCAGAAAGATTTTTTGTTTGTACTGGTAAAGTCATTGACCACCTCAGAAAAACGACAGTTTAAGTTGTATGTGAACCGGCTCGGAATTAACGTAGACGCAAAATTCTTACTTCTGTTTTCTGAAATGGATAAGATGAAAGAATATGATGAAAACATAATTATTGAGAAGAAAATATCAACAAAACAGCAGCTTTCAAACCTTAAGGCTCATCTTTATAAACAAATTCTCGTAAGTCTCCGCATGAACCCAAGTCATCAGAATTATAGAATTCAGCTTCGGGAACAGCTAGATTTTGCCAATATTTTATATCAAAAAGGGCTTTATAAACAGGCTTTAAAGATACTGGACAAAACCAAGCAGACCGCATTGGAGCTTGATGAAAAAAGTATTGCTTCTGAAATTATTGATCTTGAAAAAGTAATTGAATCTCAATTTATTACCCGAAGTATTGAAGGACGTGCAGAAGAGCTGATCAGGCAATCACAGGAAATAAGCAAACAAAACCGCTATACTACAAAGCTGTCTAACCTTTCGTTGAAATTATACAGCGAAATGCTTACCCACGGCTATGTAAAAAACGATACCGGCCGTGAAGAAGTTTTAAGTATTTTTAATGAACAGATTAAAAACATCAGACTTGATAAACTGAATTTCACGGAAAAACTCTGGTATTTTAAAGCGCATGTCTGGAAAAACCAGCTTTTACAGGATTATAAATATACTTTGAAATATGCCTATCAGTGGGTAGATCTTTTTCATAAAAAACCAGAGATGATCTACAGTCATCCGGTTTGGTATATCAAAGGAAATACCTATCTGCTGAAAATTCTTTTTCTTTATGGAAATATAGATATTTTGGAGGAACATTTTAAAAGTTTCAATAAGATGGTGAATGCCGAAAATTTTGCTCAGAATGAAAACCTTCAATCTTTGATTTTCCTTACCCATTATAATACATTGATGAATATTCACTTTGTAAAAGGTGAATTTTTCACGGGGACAAAACTCATTCCTGAAATAGAGTTAAAGATGGATAAACTCCGAGAAAGGATTGATGAACACCATTTTATGATTCTTTATCTTAAAATGGCAGCTATGTTTTTTGGCAGTAAAATGTTTAAAAAATCAATTGAATATTCAATGCGGGTCATAGAATCTAAAGGGAATGTTCAGGAAGATTTGCTGTTCCATACAAGAATATTGATCTTAATGGCGAAATACGAATCCGGAAATGATGAAGACTATGATGAATTTATTGCCTCTACTTTAAAGTTCGCAAAAAAGATGAAAAAGCCAGAGGAATTTCATTTTGAAAGCATTCAGTTTTTTAAAAATCTGAATAACCAGATTCCTGATCAAAGGCAAAAAGCTTTTGAAATTTTTGATAAAAAGCTGGAGGAATTTTCCAAGAATGAATATTACAGAAGATCCTTATTTTATATTGATATCCACGGCTGGATAAAATCTAAAGTTCAGCATGTGGATGTAATTGAGATTATCAAGCAGAAAGTAAAATATAAAAGAAAAAGCTAGCAGGAGGTAATTTTTCCAGCCAGCTTTTTTATCTTTTTGTCGTTCACAGATTGAGCAGATACAGCAGGCTTTTATTTCGCTGTAATACGGAATCATCTTCAAAAACGGCTCAATTTGCAAGAGAAATTGTATTATTTATAAATCCTTTCTATAAAATTCAAAGCATTATTGTGGCTGATTTTTTCCACGATTTCTGTTGAAAATCTTTTTTCAATCTCATCATTGATGGCGGGATACACTGAAGCGTTAGAATGTTCAGGGAAGAAAAACGGATGACGGGATTTATCCGGATGATCCTTCCAGTAAAAGTAATCGGCTCCATAAGCGATATTATCTTCTGCACCAAGATCCAGCCCGTATTGAATATGTTCATACAATCTTTCAGGATGTTCAAAATCAACATAATCTTTAATAAAATTCAACCCTATCAATCCATTTCTGTTGATCACTTCTTTTGCCAGCTCATCAGGAAGATTTCTTTTGTTTTTACAGACTGTTCTGTAATTTGAATGGCTTGCCAGTACAGGAATTGAAAAATTTCTCTGATCTATGTAGTTAAAAATATCATAGGCAAGCTGGTCACTTGTGTGGGCCAGATCAATTGCTATCTTTCTATCAGCAATATAATCGATCAAAACTTTTCCATCATCTTTTAGGCCGGCTTCCGAATTGTTTCCGCCTCCAAAACGATTTTCTGTATGATGGGTAAGCCCGATATAAAAGACTTTCTGAGTATTTTCGATAATAGTTTCCAGATTTTTAAATCCGGAATCCAGGCTTTCGGTTTCATCACAAAAGGCAGATCCGTTCTCTATGGAAGCAATGACTCCTACCTTGTTTTTATTTTCCTCATTTTTATAATCATCTCCATCAAAGAAGAAAAAATTTTCATTTTTTATAAGATCTGAAAATAATTGGCTTTGTTTCTTCCCTTCTGCAGTACTACCTGTTCCCGTTCCTGCATAAATCGCCATTACCTGCAACATAACATTCCCTTCCTTTAAATAAGGTAATGAGCACCCTATCTCTTTATCATCAATAGTTGAATTTGATCCTAGCAAATAGTGGAGTAAATCGCAATGCAGATCAATGTTTAATATATTCATAATTATCTGTAATTTTGGGAGTTATATTTTTGATTGGGTGTATTATTTACTGAAGATAATAATACAATTCTTATTTGAATAATCACTGTATATTTTTCTTCAATTTGAATCCTTTAAATTAGCATTATTCATCATAGTAATATCATATTTTAATTAAGTTTATGAGATTTAAAATATCTATTACTATTTATCTTGATCGCGACAGATTTTTAAGAATAACAGGCTTTACAAGCTTGATTGCAGACATAAAAAGCAGGCTTTTTTCCTCTGAAAATCTTTAAGTGCATAAGCTATAAAAGTTCAAACAGTAAAAATCTTCTGTTATTTAATATTAATTATCATTCTAAATAGGTGCTAATATAGTTTATTATCTAAAAAATGCGTATTTTTGCATCTTAAAATTTCTTAGTAAACAATGATAAAAATTACACTTCCAGACAATAGTGTCAAAGAATTCGAGGGAGCAGTTACTCCCCTAGATGTGGCAAAATCTATAAGCGAGGGATTGGCTAGAAATACCATTTCCGCAATTGTTAATGACAAACAAGTAGAAACGACCACACCTATAACCACGGATTCTACGGTACAGCTTTTGACCTGGAATGATGATCTTGGAAAGAAGGCTTTCTGGCACTCTTCTGCCCACCTTTTGGCGCAGGCTATCCTTGAGTTTTATCCGAATGCTAAGTTGACCATTGGTCCGGCAATTGAAAGCGGATTCTACTATGATGTAGATTTCGGGGATGAAAGCTTATCTGAAAAAGATTTCGAAAAAATCGAAAAAAAGATTCTGGAAAATGCGAAGAAAGGTTCTACTTTCTCTCTATATCCGGTTTCTAAAGATGAAGCTTTAAAAACATATGCAGACAACCCATACAAAGTGGAACTCATCTCTAATCTTAATGATGGAGAAATCACTTTTGTAACTCATGATAACTTCACAGATTTATGCCGTGGAGGGCACATTCCTAATACAGGTATTGTGAAAGCAGTTAAAATTTTAAATGCTGCAGGAGCTTACTGGAGAGGAAATGAGAAAAACCCTCAGCTGACAAGAGTATATGGTATCTCTTTCCCAAAACAGAAAGATCTTACTGAATATCTTGAAAGATTAGAAGAAGCAAAAAGAAGAGATCACAGAAAATTAGGTAAAGAACTTGGAATTTTCGCATTCTCTGAAAAAGTAGGTGCAGGTTTACCGCTTTGGTTACCAAAAGGAACCGCTTTAAGAAGAAAATTGGAAAACTTCCTTTCTGATGCTCAGAAAAAAGGCGGTTATGAATTCGTAATGTCTCCACACATTGGAGCAAAAGAATTATATGTAACTTCCGGACACTGGGATAAATACGGTGCAGACAGCTTCCAGCCTATCAAAACTCCGAATGAAGGAGAAGAGTTCTTATTGAAGCCTATGAACTGCCCTCACCACTGTGAAATTTATAAAACATCACAATGGAGCTATAGAGATCTTCCTAAGAGATATGCAGAGTTCGGTACAGTATACAGATATGAGCAAAGTGGAGAACTTCACGGATTGACAAGAGTTCGTGGGTTTACTCAGGATGACGCTCACCTATTCTGTACTCCGGATCAGCTTTCTGAGGAGTTTGAAAAAGTAATAGACCTGACACTTTATGTGTTCAAGTCTTTAGGATTCGAAGATTTTGTAACTCAGGTTTCTTTAAGAGATCCTGAAAACAGAGAGAAATATATCGGTTCTGATGAAAACTGGGAGAAAGCAGAAAACGCAATTATCAACGCAGCGAATAAAAAAGGATTAAAAACGGTAATAGAATACGGAGAAGCTGCATTCTACGGACCTAAGCTTGACTTCATGGTGAAAGATGCATTAGGAAGAAAATGGCAGCTTGGAACGATTCAGGTAGATTATAACTTACCGGAAAGATTTGACCTTCATTATATCGGAAGTGATAACGAAAAGCACAGACCGGTAATGATCCACAGAGCACCTTTCGGTTCAATGGAGCGTTTTATTGCGATCCTATTAGAAAATACTGCTGGTGATTTCCCATTATGGCTAAGCCCGGATCAGTTTATTATTCTCCCAATCAGTGAAAAATATGTAGATTATTCAAAAAATGTTTCACAATTTTTGGAAAATCACGATATTAGCGGTCAGATTGATGACAGAAACGAGAAAACCGGTAAGAAGATCCGTGATGCTGAATTGAAGAAGATCCCATTCATGCTTGTTGTAGGGGAAAATGAAGAAAAAGAAGGCACAATTTCTGTAAGAAGACGTGGTGAAGGAGATCTTGGAGCAATGAAACTGGAAGATTTTGTTGCTTACTTCAAAAAAGAAGCAGCCATCTAATCTGAATAAAAAAGAATTAAATCCTGAGCGATTCAGAAAATAGATCAATCGCTCAAGATTTTAAATAAATAAGTAGTTAACCAATAAAATTATAATACAATAGCACAAAGATTTAACAACAGGGGCCCACAGAGACGTCCGGTACAAGAGGACGCTCACTTGATCAACGATAAAATTCGTGTGAGAGAGCTTCGTTTAGTGGGCGATAACGTAGAACCGGGAGTTTATCCAATTGACAAGGCAAGACAGCTTGCTACAGAACAGGAATTGGATCTGGTAGTAATTTCCGATAAAGCAGAACCATTCATTGCGAGAATATTAGACTATAAAAAGTTTTTATACGAGCAAAAGAAAAAACAGAAGGAACTTAAAGCTAAGCAGGTAAAAGTAGTTGTAAAAGAGATCCGTTTCGGGCCTCAGACTGATGATCACGATTACGAATTCAAGAAAAAGCATGCTGAAAAATTCCTTGAAGAAGGTTCTAAACTTAAAACCTACGTATTTTTTAAAGGACGTTCGATTATCTTTAAGGACCAGGGAGAAATTTTGCTTTTAAAACTTGCTCAGGAATTGGAGCATGTGGGTAAAGTAGACCAGCTTCCTAAACTTGAAGGAAAAAGGATGATTATGATGATGAGTCCTAAAAAACCAGCAAAATAATTAAGTCATTATTTTACATACAAACCTCAAAGCAATTTGAGGTTTTTTTATTTTATTACCATGGGAAATTTCATCGTACAACAACCTATTTTCCATATGTTTTATTTCGGTGAGTAAAGAAAAGTGATCTTGCTGCTGAAGAGCTGCCATGATATATATTCACTTAGAAAAAATCTATTTCACTCCAATCTGCGCTCCTTTTTATAGCCGAATCTATTGCTGTTAAATTTACGTTAATGATATTTTCTTATTGTTCTTATATTTTAATCAATTATTATCTTAGATCAATGTATTGTGAAGATTTTCCATCTAGATTTGCAGATATATAAAAATAAAACGAACTATTATTAATAACATAAAATAAAAACAATGAGCACACTTAAATTAAAAGACGGAACAGAGATTTATTACAAAGACTGGGGCAAAGGGCAGACCATTTTCTTTCATCACGGATGGCCTTTATCAAGTGATGATTGGGATGCACAAATGTTTTTCTTTCTGGAACAAGGCTACAGAGTAATTGCTCACGACAGAAGAGGCCATGGAAGATCCGAGCAAACTCCTTACGGACACGATATGAATACTTATGCTTCAGACGTAGCAGAGATTGTTGAGGCATTGGATCTGAAAGATGTAATTCACGTAGGACATTCCACAGGAGGTGGTGAAGTGATCCGATATGTTGCTAAACATGGGAATGGCAGGGTTTCAAAAGCTGTTTTGGTAAGTGCTGTTACTCCTATTATGGTTCAGAATGAAAATAATCCGAACGGAGTTCCGATTTCTGTTTTTGATGACATCAGAAATAATACGGCAAAACACAGACAGCAGTTCTTTATCGATATTACTTTCCCATTTTATGGCTACAACAGAGAAGGAGCCGAGGTTTCCGAGGGAATCCAGAGAAACTGGTGGAGACAGGGCATGAACGGATCTATTAAAGCTCATTACGATTGTATCAAAGCTTTCTCTGAGACAGATTTTACAGAGGATCTTAAAAGTGTGGATGTACCGGTATTGGTAATGCATGGCGAAGATGATCAGATTGTACCTTTTGAAACAACGGGTAAAGTAGCTGCTACTCTGCTTAAAAACGGAAAACTGATCTCTTATCCTGGTTTCCCACACGGAATGCCAACAACGGAAGCCGAGACCATCAACAGAGATCTCTTGGCATTTATCAAGTCTTAATTATCTCCTTTCATATATAAAAGCTGTAATTGATCTTTTCAATACAGCTTTTTTTACATCCAAATCCACACAGCTTTCTTCTGTAAAGGGATTAAAGTAAAAATCCTTTCATGTGTCACATTTTTTTTGTAATTTTGCAAACTATTATTCCTAATGTCCTTAGGAGTAACCAAAACAGATATTGATAACAAAAACAATAAAAAAGCAAAACAATGCCAAAATTAAAAACGAAATCAGGTGCTAAGAAACGTTTTGCTCTTACTGGTACTGGTAAGATCAAAAGAAAAAACGCTTACAAAAGCCACATCTTAACTAAGAAAGAAACTAAGCAGAAGAGAAATCTTACTACTACTTCTTACGTAGCTAAAGTGGACGAAAAAAGCGTTCAACGTCAATTAGCAATTAAGTAGTTTTTATAAATCTATATTCGGTTTATAAGAATTCAAAACAAATTCAAAATTTTAACCCTGAAACGGTGCAAATAAGAGTAACATCAGTTGCCGCCCTTTTCAAAAAAAACAATTTAAATTATGCCAAGATCAGTAAATGCCGTAGCTTCAAGAGCTCGCAGAAAGAAAATTTTTAAGCAAGCTAAAGGTTTTTTCGGAAGAAGAAAGAACGTTTGGACTGTAGCTAAAAACGCGGTAGAAAAAGCAATGCAATATGCTTACCGTGGTAGAAAAGAGAAGAAAAGAAACTTCAGAGCACTTTGGATCACTCGTATCAACGCGGGAACCAGAGAGCACGGAATGTCTTACTCTCAATTTATGGGAGCTCTTAAAAAGAACAACATCGAACTTAACAGAAAAGTTTTAGCAGATTTAGCAATGAATCACCCTGAAGCTTTCAAAGCTGTTGTAGATCAAGTAAAATAATGTAGAATAGATTTTGTTATCAATATAGTCCCGGGTTTTCCCGGGATTTTTTTTTGTGTTTTTTTGCAGATTCTTTTTTCATCGAAATATCATTAAAAATTCAAATTAAAAAAACATAAATAGTTAAAAATATAATAATACATTTAATTTAAAGTGAATATAAAACTAGTGTAATAATAAATTGACTAACAAGTTTTATAATTATTAAAAAATCAATTAAAATACAATAAATAGCTTTAATTATTGAATACAAATGGCAATTTATTATTATATTAGCAACCGAGAAAAGAATTTAATAAAATGAAAAGAATTGCAGCTTTTTTACTCACTTCTGTGGCAGTACAAAGTATTGGAGCACAGAGTTTTATTCAGGCATATAAAGACAGAGCTGATATGGTTACCCAAGCTAATATCACAGCAAATCTTCAGCAGTTTGCAGGTTTGGGGATAAAAACCACGGGTTCGGCTGCCAATACGGCTGCATTCGACTGGGTTAAAAACAAATACCTCTCCTATGGATACGCAGCCAATACAATTACGGAAGATATCTTTACCTACGGCAGCACAAATCCAAAAAATTTAATCATTACCAAAACGGGAACTTTGTATCCTGACAAATATGTAATTATCTGCGGGCATTATGATACTATTATAGGAGCTGGAGTGAGCGATAATGGCAGCGGAACTTCTATTATTTTGGAAGCTGCAAGAATTTTAAAAGATGTTCCTACTGAATATTCTATAAAATTCATTCATTTTTCCGGAGAGGAACAGGGACTTCTCGGTAGTAAACACTATGTAAATAATGTTGCTTATGAAGCAGGTGTTCAAAAATTAGATATAAAACTGGTTTTAAATATTGATCAGGTAGGAGGACTTATAGGAAATAATAACAATACCATAACCTGTGAAAGAGATACGGGAGGAGTATCATCTAATAATGCAGCATCTAATACAGCCACTCAGGAGCTGATGAACTGCACTACCCTGTACTCTCCTCTCCAGACCAATCTGTCTTATGCTTACAGCTCGGATTATATGCCTTTTGAGGCCAAAGGATATATTATTACAGGGTTTTATGAATATCTGAGAAGCCAAAATGAACATACTGCAAATGATACATTTGCCAATATTGATCCAGTGTATGTTTTTAATGTAGGAAAAGCGGCAGTAGGTGCTTTACAGCATTTTGCAGTGGCTGCAACCACCAATAATCTTTTAAGTACAAACGAAAATTCTGTAAGAAAAGCTTCGGAGTCTGTTAGAATCTACCCTAACCCGGCCAAAGATACGGTTACTATTGAGTTTCCGCAAAAGGTAAAACAATTCAGCGTTGAGATTGGTGATATGGCCGGAAATATTGTATTAAGTACGGAAAATCAGGAGAAAATCAATGTATCCGGGCTTAAGAACGGGGTTTATACATTTACGATAAAAACAGATAAAGGAAACACCACAAAAAAAATAATCATTGAAAAATAAATAATGCTGATAAAGTACGATCAATACATCTTATCAGGTATTAATATAGTATGCAAATGAAAAAAACAGCTACTTTTTTACTGGCTGCCATAGCCATGCAAAGTGCCGTAGCCCAAAATTTTATTCAGGCTTATCAGGACAGAGCAAATATGGTTAATCAATCCAATATTATTACATCTCTTCAGGAGTTTGCTAACTTGGGAGTTAAAACCACAGGTTCACAAGCTAATGCTAATGCATTGGACTGGCTTAAAAATAAATATCTTTCCTATGGATACAGTGCTGCCCAGATGGTTGAAGATCCTTTTACCTCCGGAAGTTATACCTCAAAAAACTTAGTAATTACCAAAACAGGAACTGTATATCCTGATAAATATGTTATTATATGCGGACACTTTGACAGCATCACCGGACTGGGGATCAATGATAATGGAAGCGGAACTTCTATCATTCTTGAAGCTGCGAGAATCCTGAAAGATATTTCTACGGAATATTCCATTAAGTTTATACATTTTTCCGGAGAAGAACAGGGACTTCTGGGAAGCAAGCACTACGCCAATACGGTTGCTTACCAGGGAAATAATCGTGTGCAGGATATAAAGATTGTCTTTAATCTTGATCAGGTAGGCGGCGTTATGGGGAATAACAATAATACGGTTTACTGTGATCAGGATCTGGGTGGTCTTTCTTCAAACAATGCTGCTTCGGCTACTGTAACCCAGGAATTGAGAAACTGCACCACGCTCTATTCTACTCTTCAGACCGCTGTAGATCCGGCGGCAGATACGGATTATATCCCTTTTGAGCAGAAAGGTGAAGTGATCACAGGTTTTTTCGAAAGAATAAGAAGTACTTATCCTCATACTGTTAATGATACATTCGCCAATACGGATCCCGTATATATTTATAATATCGGGAAAGCATCCGTAGGAGCGTTACAGCATTTTGCCGTAGCTACCGGTACATTGGGAACTCATGAGGTTGTGGTGAAAAACTCATTAGAAAGTGTAAAAATTTACCCTAATCCTGTAAAAGATATGCTTAATATCGAGCTTCCGAATCCAGGGATTAAAAATTTCAGTTTTGAAATCACAGATTTCCAGGGGCGTTCTATTTTAAAGACATTTAATGAAACTAAGATCAATGTCTCCGGGCTGGAAAATGGAGCTTATGTGGGCATTATAAAAGCTCACGATAAGACCGTAGTGAGAAAAATATTAATCGACAGATAACTTTTTTAGTTGCATAAAAAAAGGATTTACAAGACTTCTGAATTATTTTCAGAAGTCTTATTTTATTAACCAGATTTAGATTCTTAATGAATATTCCAATATGACAACTCAATTAAAATTAATTATATAAAGTTGATCAAGAAAACTGACGGGTTTTAATTTTATTTTAAAAAATTAAACACTTCATTGTGATTTATTAACTATATTAGATTTACCAAAACAATATTAATAATATGAAAAAAATCACCACAGTTTTATGTGTTGCAACACTGATACAAAGTATCGGAGCACAATCTTTTATTCAGGCTTATAAGAACAGAGCTGATATGGTAACCCAAACAAACATTACCAACAATTTACAGGAATTTGCAAGCTATGGAGTAAAAACCACCGGCTCACAAGCTAATGTGAATGCCATGAACTGGATCAAGAACAAATATCTTTCTTATGGCTATACTGCCAGTCAGATAGAGGAAAGTCCGTTCACATTTGGGAGTACAAGTTCTAAAAATTTAATCATAACAAAAACCGGAACATTGTATCCTAATAAATATGTTATTATTTGTGGGCATTTTGATACAATTAACGGTCCGGGAGTGAATGATAATGGCAGCGGAACTTCGATCATCCTGGAAGCAGCCAGAATTTTAAAAGATGTTCCAACAGAGTATTCTATAAAATTCATTCATTTCTCCGGGGAAGAACAAGGGCTTAGAGGAAGCAGTCATTATGTGAATAATGTTGTTTATCAGGGAGGCGTGCGTAAACTGGATATAAAACTGGTATTCAATCTTGATCAGGTAGGTGGTGTGAAAGGAAATAATAACAATACGGTTTATTGTGATGAAGACCAAGGCGGGCTTTCCAGTAATAATGCAGCTTCTGCGGCGGTAACTCAACAGCTTAGAAACTGTACAGCGCTCTACTCTCCTCTTCAAACCGCTGTGGATCCGGCGGCTGATACGGATTATATTCCTTTTGAACAGAAAGGAGAAGTAATTACCGGATTTTTTGAAAGGATAAGAAGTACATACCCTCACACTTCCAAAGATACTTTTGTGAATATGGATCCGGTTTATGTTTACAATATCGGAAAAGCAACTGTTGGGGCTTTACAGCATTTTGCCACGGCTTCAACTTCCACCAGTAAAGCAGCATCAAAGAATTCGCTGGAAGGTGTTAAGATTTATCCAAATCCTGCCAATAATGTTTTAAATATTGAATTACCGGATACCAAAGAAACCAATTTCAGTTTTGAAATTACCAATCTTACCGGCAGATCGATGTTGAAAGTTAATAACGAACGAAAAATTAATGTTTCTTCTCTTCAGAATGGAGTTTACGTAGGTATTTTAAAAGTTGGAGACCAAACTCTCGTTAAGAATATTATGATCGAAAGATAAACTCAACAAATTCATAATAAAAAACAGCAGGAATATTCCTGCTGTTCTATTTTTGAAAACGTGTTTAAATATTTTTCATTTTAAACAGTTATTTTTTAATGCCAATTCTTTGATTTTAGAAATAACAGCCTCTTCATGAATAAAGCCGTTTTTAATATCTGTTAATAGTTCCTCCAGAGTTACTTTATAAACATCCGCTTCATTAATAGTAACAGCAGACATATATTGCCCATCATTCATTAGATTCAGAGCTTTCTGTAATTTTTATTTATCTCTGTTTTTAAGAATTCCTTCGATATCATCCATTGAAAATCCTTTGGCTTTCAACAGAATTAAGAAGTGATATATCAGATCTGCAGCTTCATTTTTAAAGAGCAATTCATTATCATCTTTAGCTTCTATAACCAATTCTACAGCCTCCTCACCTACTTTTTGAGCTACTTTATTAATACCCCTCTGGTATAACGAATAGGTATAAGAACCTTCTGCTTTATCATCAATCCTTTGAGAAATTTTTTCTTCAAGTTCGTACAAAAATCCTTTAGAGTTCTTTTCACCGAAGCAGCTGAAACTTCCCGTGTGGCAAACCACATTCTTGGGTAAAGCTTTGATCAATAAGGTATCCTGGTCACAATCAATATCTATACTTTTTACCGTTAAAAAATTCCCGGATTCCTCTCCTTTTGTCCAGAGTCTGTTTTTGGAACGGCTGAAAAACGTGACAATTCCTTCTGCTTTTGTTTTTTCGAATGCTTCTTCATTCATATAACCCAACATCAGAACCTGTAAAGTTCTGTCATCCTGAATGATCACCGGAACAAGACCATTATCTTTATTAAAATTAATATTCATCGTACGTTGATTTTTTGAGTTTTTAATTCTTTTTTCAATTCCTGAATGCCTATTTCATTAAAATGGAAAATACTGGCTGCCAATGCTCCTGTAGCTTTAGTTTCATTAAATACTTCAACAAAGTCAGCCACAGTACCCGCACCTCCCGAAGCAATAACAGGGATCCCGATTTGCTCTGAAACAAGCTTTGTAATCCGAAGATCAAAACCATTTTTGGTACCATCACCATCCATTGACGTTAGAAGGATCTCTCCCGCTCCCAGAGATTCTGCTTTTTTTGCCCAGTCTATCGTAATGAGTTCTGTTGCCTGTCTACCACCTTTGATGTGAACGAGATCAGTATTCTCTACCAGCCTGGTATCAATGGCCACTACTACGCACTGGCTTCCGAATTCTTTAGCCAGATGAACAATAAGCGCCGGATTTTTTACCGCAGAAGAATTGATACTGATTTTATCTGCCCCGGCTTCAAGAAGCTTTCTTACATCTTCTACGGACGAAATTCCGCCGCCTACCGTAAATGGAATACTAAGCTCTTTAGCGATGTCTTTTACCAGTTCTACGAAAGTCTTTCTGTTTTCAATGGTTGCCGTGATATCAAGGAAAACAAGTTCATCTGCTCCTTCCTGCTCATATTTCTTTGCAAGTTCTATGGGATCCCCCGCATTTTTAAGGTCCTCAAAATTGATTCCCTTCACCGTACATCCGTCTTTAATATCCAAACATGGAATAATTCTTTTTTTAAGCATTTTCAATAAAATTTTGAAGTTGTTGCAGGCTTATTCTGCCTTCATAAATTGCTTTTCCGATAATTGTCCCGGCACAGCCGATATCTTTCATTTTATACACGTCTTTGATGCCTGAAATGCCGCCACTTGCCACCAGCTGCACAGAAGTCTTATACAAAATCTCTATATAAAGCCCTGTTGAAGGTCCCTCCAGCATACCATCTTTTGAAATATCAGTACAAATAGCTGTCTGAATCCCTTTTTCCTGATATTGAAGAATGAAGTCAATCACATCATGACTGCTCTCTTCCAGCCATCCGGATGTTTTTATTTTTCTGTTATCGCAGTCAGCTCCCAGAATGATATTTTCTGAACCATATGTTTCAATCATCCGGAAACAGAATTCGGGATCCTGAACAGCAATACTTCCTAAAGTAATCTGTTGGGCTCCTGCGTTAAAAGCTGTTTCAATATCTTCTTTCGTTTTCAGACCACCCCCAAAATCGATATACAGGGAAGTTGAGCTGGCAATATTTTCCAACACCTTCTGATTAACAATATGTTTAGATTTTGCACCATCAAGATCTACCAAGTGAAGAAACTGAATCCCAAAACTCTCAAACTCTTTAGCCACTTCTACAGGATCTTCATTATAAATTTTCTTTGTGCTGTAATCTCCCTTCGAAAGACGCACACACTTTCCATCAATAATATCAATAGCCGGAATAATTTTCATTTGTTCATGTTTTTATTATTATAAATTGATAAAGCTGTTTAATATCTGATTCCCTACAGTTCCTGATTTTTCCGGGTGAAATTGTACTGCATAAAAGTTGTCTTTCTGTAAAGAAGCACTGAACGGCAGGATGTAATCACATACCGATGTGGTAAAATCTGACAATTCACAATAATAGCTGTGAACAAAATAAACATCATCCCATTTCTCTACGGCTGAAAACAAAGACGAAGTCTGATTTGAAATGGTATTCCAACCCATATGAGGTACAATGTCTTTAGCAGGAAACCTTCTTACACTGATATCAAAGATTCCGAGTCCTTCGGTATTTCCTTCTTCATTATCTTTACACATAAGCTGCATTCCCAGACATATCCCAAGAACCGGCTGTTTTAAAGAAGGAATAAGAAGATCCAGTCCTCTTTCTTTCAATAGTTTCATCGTTGAAGAAGCTTCCCCTACGCCAGGAAATATCACTTTATCCGCTTTCAAAATCAGTTCAGGATCATCTGTGATCACAGAGTTTCTATTCAGCCTGTTAAGAGCATTCTGAACTGAATTTACGTTTCCTCCGTTATATTTTATTATTGCGATCATATTTATAAACTTCCTTTTGTGGAAGGTAAACTATAATTAGTGTCTGATTGATTTACCGCCATTTTAATAGCTTTTGCAAATGCTTTGAATATGGATTCGATTTTGTGGTGCTCGTTTTCACCTTCTGCCCTGATATTCAGATTGGATTTTGAAGAATCAGAGAAGGATTTGAAAAAGTGAAAAAACATTTCCGCAGGCATATCTCCAATTTTTTCCCGCTTGAACTCTGCATCCCAAACCACCCACGATCTTCCTCCGAAATCGATCGCCACCTGGGCAAGACAATCATCCATCGGAAGCAGGAAACCATATCTTTCAATCCCTTTTTTCTTTCCTAATGCTTTTAAAATGGCTTCACCAAGAACAATTCCAGTGTCTTCTATCGTGTGGTGTTCATCTACTGCAAGATCTCCGTTCACTTTTATCTTCAGATCCATATTCCCGTGTCTGGCGATCTGATCCAGCATATGATCAAAAAAATGAAGCCCTGTAGAGATTTCCGATCTTCCGTTTCCGTCAATATTCACTTCAATTTCAATTTCTGTTTCATTCGTTTTTCGGGACACTTTTGCTTTTCTCATTCCTGATTTTAGGAACTGATAAATCTTTGCCCAATCTTTAGTAGAAAGCTCAGATTCATTATTAAAGTTTTGATTAAGATAAATAGATTTAGTTCCCATATTTTTAGCTAATTGAACATCACTATCTCTATCACCAATTACATAGGAATTTTCAAGATCATAATTGCCGTAAATATATTTCCCAAGCATTCCTGTTCCCGGTTTTCGCGTGGGTAAATTTTCATGTTCAAAACTTTTATCAATCAAAATATCGCTAAAGATGATGCCTTCATTTTCGAATGCTTTCAACATTTTTTCATGAGGAGCAATAAAATCTTCCATCGGAAAGCTTTCCGTTCCCAACCCATCCTGATTGGTTACCATAACAAGTTCATAATCCAATTCATTGGCAATTTTTGCAAGGTTTTGAAAAACGCCGGGATAAAACTCAAGTTTTTCCAAAGAATCCACCTGAAAATCCGTAGGCGGTTCAATGATTAATGTGCCGTCACGATCTATAAAGAGTACTTTTTTCATAATTTAAATGCTTTTTAAAAGGTTAATCAGCTTTTCATTTTCTGCACGGTTTCCTACATTAATTCTGATGCATCCAGCAATCGCAGGATCTCTTCTGCTCGTTAGAATCTCTTTCTTCAGCATATTTCCGTATACAGATTCAATATCTTTCACTTTAATCAAAAAGAAATTGGCATTCGTAGGAAATACTTTTGAAATACATTCAATTTCCTGAAACTGTTCTTCCAGCCATTTTCTCTCTTCCAGAATGCTCTTTACATTTTCTTGAAGTCTGCTTTCATCATCCAGTGTTTTCAGAATCAGTTCCTGGCTTAGTACATTCACGTTATAAGGCGCTTTCACTGTATTGATAAGTGTAATAATTTCTTCTGAAGCGTAGGCCATTCCTACTCTTGCTCCGGCAATTCCCCAAGCTTTTGAAAAGGTTTGAAGAACAATCAGATTGGAATACTTTTCCAGAAGCTCCAGGCTCGATTTTTTTCCGGAAAACTCAATATAAGCTTCATCCACCACTACAATTCCGTTGAAATTCTGAAGATAAAATTCAATATCATCAATACTGTTTCCGGTAGGATTATTAGGTGAACACAAAAAGAAAATCTTGAGAGTTGCGTCTTCTGCTGCTTTTAGAAAATCATTTTTTATGATCTCAAAGTTTTCATCCAGATCAAGTTTTAACACTCTATTTTCATTGATAGCCGCATAAAAACCATACATTGCAAAGGATGGATTCATCATCAGAATAGAATCTTTTTTAGGCTCACAGAAAATTTTAATGATCAGATCAATAAGCTCATCACTCCCATTTCCGATGGCAATCTGCGAAGGAGACACATTTTTAAGTGCAGCTAATCTGCTTTTAAGCTTCTTTTGAGTAGAATCCGGATAGCGGTTACATGTTCCGAACGGACTTTCATTGGCATCCAGAAATACCGGAGCATTAAACTCATTATGATCCCTAAAACTGATATACGGCTGTAATTTTAATATATTTTCTCGTACTAAAGTATTGATACTGTTATTTTTCATTGAATTGATTTTTATTGTAAACAAACGCAATAACCAAACGGTCGATTATTATGTATTAATTATTTTAATCTTATGGATACTGCATTTTTATGCGCAAATAAACCTTCTGCTTCTGCCATAAGTTCTATGGTCTTTCCTAAATTCAGGAGCCCTTCCTTTGAAAGATGTTGAAATGTTATTTTCTTTACAAAGCTATCCAGTGAGACTCCGCTATAATTCTTTGCATATGCATTGGTGGGAAGTGTGTGATTGGTTCCGCTGGCATAATCTCCCGCACTTTCACAGGAATAATTCCCGAGAAAAACTGAGCCTGCATTCTGTACTTTCGGGATATATTTTTCAAAATTATCAACAGCCAGAATAAGGTGTTCGGGAGCATAAATATTACTAAATTCAAGAGCTTCTTCTAAAGTATTCACTACAATAAAAGAGCTGTTTTCCAGCGCCTGACCTGCAAACTCATTTCTTGGTAAATCTTTGATTTGCCGCTCAACAGCCCTTATAGTTTCATCAAAAACTTTAACCTCAGTAGTAATAAATACAACCTGACTATCACTTCCGTGTTCTGCCTGAGAGAGAAGGTCTGCTGCACAAAATTCAGGGACAGCCTGCTGATCTGCTATAACAAGAACTTCACTGGGACCGGCTGGCATATCTATGGCAACTCCGTAACGCTGTGCATATTCTTTAGCAGCTACGACAAACTGGTTTCCGGGGCCAAAAATTTTATATACCTTGGGAACACTTTCCGTCCCTAAAGTCATCGCAGCAATGGCCTGAGCTCCTCCTGTTTTAAATATTTTTGTAACTCCGCAAAGTGTAGCCGCATACAAGATGGCAGGATTGATATTTCCGTTCTCATCCGGTGGCGAACAAAGAATAATTTCTTTACAACCTGCCAGATTTGCCGGCACCGCAAGCATTAATACGGTTGAGAATAAAGGAGCTGTCCCGCCCGGAATATAAATTCCCACATTTTCAACAGCCCTATTTTCTCTCCAGCAAACAACACCTTTTGTTGTCTCAATTTTTTGAACTTCCTGTTTTTGTGAAGCGTGGAACTTTGAAATATTCTCTTTCGCCTGCTGAATGGCACTTTTCAAATCATTATCGATTTGATTTACTGCACTTTCTATTTCTTCTTCGGTAACAGAAATTCTTTCTGTATCCGCGTTATCAAATTTTCTGTTGAATCCTATTAAAGCCTGGTCTCCATTTTTTTCAACTTCTGCAAATATTTCAGCCACGAGTCCTGAAATCTCTTTCTGCTCTAAAACAGGGCGCTTCACCAAATCTTTCCAGATATTTTGTTCCGGATATTTATATATTTTCATAGTTTCTTCTTTAAATAACCATTTTATCAATGGGAATAATTAAAATATCCTGTGCTCCGTTGTCTTTCAATTCATCAATCACTTCCCAGAAGCGTTCTTCATCAATCACAGAATGAATACTACTCCAGCCTTCTTCTGCCAAAGGAATAACCGTGGGACTTTTCAGAACCGGAAGAACTTCAGCCACTTTTGATATCTTTTCGTTGGGAACATTCATCAGAATGTATTTTGAATTTTTTGCTTTTAATACAGCTTTGATCCTGAAAACAAATTTTTCAAGAATCACGTTTTTTTCAGAAGATAATTGAGGAGTTTGAGCGAGTACAGCCTCGGATTTCAATAAAGTTACCGTTTCTCTGAGCCCATTTTTGAATAAAGTGCTCCCGGAACTTACAATATCACAGATTCCTTCTGCCAGGCCGATATTAGGTGCTATTTCCACAGATCCGGAAATGACGTGAATATCTGATGTAATGCCCCTGGTTTCCAGAAAATTCCGGAGGGTATTTGGGTAAGAAGTGGCTATTTTTTTGCCTTGGAAATAAGAAATATCGTCTGTTTCCACTTCTTTTGGAACAGCAAGTGAAACACGGCATTTTGAAAAGCCCAGCTTTTCAACAATCTGAATGTTTTTTCCCTTCTCTATTAAGAGGTTTTCTCCCACAATGGCAACATCCACTACGCCATCTTCAAGGTATTGGGGGATATCGGAATTCCGGAGATACATAATTTCCATCGGAAAGTTATCTACCGAGACTTTCAGCTGGTCTTTTCCGTTGTTGACGAATATCCCACAGTCTTTGAGAAGCTGTAAGGATTCTTCGTAGAGCCGGCCGCTTTTCTGAATCGCAATTTTTAATTTACTCATTTCGTCTTTTTTGAGTCCGAGTAAATAAAAACTGATCTATTGAAATTTCTGAGGAGAATTCAGGAAACAAAAAAACCGTCTATTTACTCAGACGGTTTTAATTATTTTTGATTTTAGCACAAACATATATCAATCAATTCCGCCTAACAGAGATGATGATAATAATGATGTAATGCTAAAAAAATGGGTTTCATTGTATTGAATTATGATGCAAATGTAGGGTTTATTTTTAAATTGCAAAGTTTTTTCCGCTTATTTTTTGATAAAGATTCATTAATTCTTCTGCAATGGGTTCGTCATTAAACTTCTGAACAAACTCAAAACCCTTTTCTTCACGGCGTTTCCTTTCAGATTCATTTTCCCATAAAAATTTTATCTTCGCTCTTATATCAAGTTCATTGGATGGATTAACATACACAGAGTCTTTCCCTCCCGCTTCAGGCAGGCAGCTTGTGTTGCTTGTAACCACAACAGTTTTAGAGAAAAGTGCCTCAATCACAGGAATTCCAAAGCCTTCAAAGAAACTCGGGTATACAAAAATATCTGCGAGTTTATAGATGGCAGCCAGTTCGTCCATAGAAACTCCTTCCAGAAACAACACTTGTTTTTCCATCTTATTTTTCTTCAGGAAGGTCTCTATTTTCTGATAGTATTTCGTCTTTCTTCCTACCACCACCAAAGGAATTTCTGTACCGCTGATCGCTTTTACTACATTCAAAAGATTCTTACGGTCTTCAATAGTTCCTACATTCAAAATAAACCTTTCCGGAAGCTTGAATTTTTCTTTTGTTTCCTTCATTAATTCCTGAGACTGCTGTTCTTTAAAAGCCTTATGACAGCCCTGATAAATCACTTCAATTTTGCTTTCGGGAACTTTTAAAAATTCAATAATATCTCTTTTCGTCTGTTCCGAAATAGCAATAATCTTATCCGCAGTATCCGCCGCTTTTTTGAATTTCCAGAAATGAATTCTTCTGTCAAAAAAAGAATAGTATTGGGGATACCTGGCAAAGATCAGATCATGGATGGTTACAATTTTTTTAATAGGCTTTGTGTCCCATTTTAAAGGAAGTTCCCCGGATAAGCCATGGAAAATATCCGCACCAAGTTTTTGAGCATCTTTACCCATTTTAAGCTGTCGTGAGAAATTTCCTTTTGAAGTTTCCACAAATGTAACATTCGGGCGCTCCAGAATCTCTTTTCCGCGGTCAGATTTATTTTTATTGAGTAAGAGGTATTCATTATCCGGTTCATACTGAGAAAGAATTCTTACAAGGTCTCTTGAATAATTCCCGAGACCTGATGTATTGTGAAAAAAACGTTTCGCATCAAAAGCAATCTTCATCGTTGTATCTGTTTTTGAAATTCCTGAAATGTTCCGAATATATGTCCTTTTTCTTTCAGCCAGCCTACAAACGCATCAAATCTCTCCACCATATCTTTTCCTGAATTTTTTACGGTAAACCCGGGAAGTTTAAATGCTTCATCTTTGATTTCCGCAAACTCCCAGGGATGGAAATAAATATTAAGATAATGATCCTTTTTCAAAGTATCAGCAGCAAGTTTTCTATACATAAATAATGGAAAATTGTGAAAGCTTAGCCAGAATAAAGGAATTCTGAAATTTGGAGAAACAGAAGCCGGAACTTGTGTTACATTTCCTTCTTTGAAATAGGTTCTCGATACTTTTAAATTGTTATATCTTCCAGGTAAAAACGTAGGATTGATGGAAGAATTATATGAGTATCCTGCTTTTTCAACTGCTTTTTCATCTACAGGCATCATTCTCGGCATTCTTAATCCTGTTACTTTGGTTGAGAAGAGTTCTTCCAGTTTTTCTCTTGATTCTTTCAGGTGTTTTTCTTCGAACTCTGAATGAAACCAAGTATGAGAAGCCAATTCATGGCCTTCTTTTAATAATCTCTCTATGAGATGTTTGCTATTTTCTGCAAAAACGACTGTAGAAAAGAAAGTCGCCTTTGCATTATGTTTTTTAAGGATGTCCAGGATTCTTTCCAATCCTGTTTGTGAAATTGAAATTTGCTTATCAAAGGGAATTTCACCCTTATATTCTAATGGCATATCAAATTCTTCAATATCAAAACTCAATAAAACCATTCTAAAAATTTTTGTTTTTAATAATATAATTAGGTCTGTCTTTCACCTGTTTAAATATTTTACCTAAATAAATTCCCATGATTCCCATAATGATGAGCTGAAGGCCACCAAAGAAAACAATAGTCATAATTAAAGATGCCCAGCCTGAGATCTCAGTTTTGGCAACAAATGAATGAATGACATATGCTCCGTACCCGATCACTGAAAGTGCTGAAAACAGAAAGCCCAGATATGCCGCAAGATAAAGAGGTTTTACACTGAACGCGGTAATTCCGGTAAAGGCAAACGTGAACATCTTTTTAAGGTTATAACTGCTTTGTCCGGATAATCTTTCATTAGCTTTAAAATCAATACCGGCCTGTTTGAATCCCATCCAGCTTGTTAGTCCTCTCAGAAACAAATCATCTTCATTGAAACTGCGCATTACTTCAACAGCATTGGCATCCATCAGTCTGAAATCCGAACCTCCTCCTTTAGTTAAATTTACATCAGAAAGGCTTGACAAAAGTTTATAAAAAAGATCGGATGTTTTTCTTTTAAAGTAAGAGATTTCCTTGGGATACGTTCTTACTGTGAAAACGATATCATAGCCTTCTTCCCATTTCTGAATCATTTCAGGGATAAGCTCCGGCGGATGCTGAAGATCTCCATCCATAGAAATAACGGCATTTCCATTGGCATTGTCCATTCCGGCTTTTACAGCAGGCTGGTGGCCAAAATTACGGGAAAATTCGATAAACTTTACTTCATCATAACGGTTTGAAAGTTCTTCTAATTTTTGTTGTGTATTGTCTCTGCTGCCATCATTGACAAATATGATTTCAAAGTCATAACTGCTTAATCCATCAAAAACCTCTTTGATCTTCTGATGGATCATGGCAACATTTCCTTCTTCGTTATAGGCGGGAATTACAATTGAAATTTTCTTCATATTTACTAATTCAGGCTGTAGTTTTTCTCAAAATCTTTAGTTAAAAGTTCATATGTAACTCGTAACCAAATCACAATACAAGGTACTGCTTTTAAAGAATATTTGATGATATAATTCTCTTTTACAAATTTTGGAAATAAATCCGAAGTTGAAAAACAAGTGAAAATAATGACAAAAACAAGCAGTCCGATAATCAACGGTGTTCTTTCTTTCTGAAGGAAAAACCATATAAGTACTCCTACCACAGCAATAATATATGTTGGAGACTCTGAACTGGAACTGAACAATACCAGAAACAGTAATGTTGATGCCAGAATCATCAGCTGGAAAGCGTAATGTTTGTATTGTTTAATTCTGATGTAAGGCAATGCAAAAAGCGGCAGTCCAAATGTTAAAAATACAAGGTTAGAAATGGAGGCATCTCCTAAAATTCTTCTTACAAAGCCCATTAGCGAGATATCCTGCATATTTCCCAATACCTGATTTTCATTATTCTTTTCTATGATAGACTGAAACCAGTCAGTATAGCACTGTATTACAAATTTCGGGCTTGAATAGGCCATTGGAAGTACAAAGAACACAATGGCAATTCCAATTCCTGAAAGAATAAATTTAGTCTTGTTTTTAATAAAGAAAAACTGTGTCAGTCCTACAATTCCATAGATTTTCACAAATATTCCTATCAGGATTGCAGTTACGGATTTTACTTCTTTTCTTTCGTAAATGTACACTGCAGATAATAACAAAAGCCCTGTAAGCGCTACGTTGAACTGTAAGCTTAATGCTGCTGTAATATATTCCTGAAGGCAAAGCAGTCCGAAAATTGCTTTTTTAGAATCGGAAAACGGCAGCTTATAAACTCCGTAGACGAAAATAAAAGTATTGGCAATATTCCAGAGTGAGATTCCTAACCAATCGGGCATCATGGCAAACGGCGCAATCAGTGCGCTGAAAAATACTCCGTAATGATTTAAATCAAAATAAAGATCCGGGTAATGGATAAATAAGTTCTTCTGATGAACAGTATTAAAGAATACGTTTTTAAAAATCAGATAATTATTGATCGCATAATCTCCTCTGAAGTATTTGGAAATTGCTGTAACAACTGATATAATAAGATAAACCCCAAATATATATTTAGGGTTTAAAAGTATTTTAAGAAATTTTTCTTTCAAGATTGTGGTATTAGCTTAGAATATTAATCTTATACAGCCACATTATTATCTCTCAATGCATCATTCAGAGATGTTTTCTTATCTGTAGATTCCTTTCTCTGACCAATGATCAATGCACATGGAACCTGATATTCTCCTGCAGGATACTGTTTGGTATAGCTTCCAGGAATTACTACTGAACGTGCAGGAACTCTTCCTTTAATTTCAACAGGTGTATCTCCTGTTACATCAATAATTTTTGTTGATGCAGTCAGTACAACATTGGCACCCAATACTGCTTCTTTTTCTACATGAACTCCTTCTACAACGATACATCTTGAACCGATAAAGCAGTCATCTTCAATGATTACCGGCGCAGCCTGTAACGGCTCCAATACACCACCGATACCTACACCACCGCTCAGGTGAACGTTTTTACCAATCTGTGCACAGCTTCCAACTGTAGCCCATGTATCTACCATTGTTCCGGAATCTACATATGCTCCAATATTTACATAAGATGGCATCATAATTACTCCCGGAGCAATGTAAGCACCTTCTCTCGCCACTGCATGTGGTACAACTCTCACACCTTTTTCAGCATAGTTTCTCTTCAAAGGCATTTTATCATGAAATTCAAACGGACCTACTTCAATAGTTTCCATTTTTTGGATTGGAAAATACATTACGACAGCTTTTTTCACCCATTCATTTACCTGCCATCCGTTTTCTGTAGGTTCAGCAGTACGAAGTTCACCTTTATCAACTAAAGAAATAACCTCTCTGATCGCCTTCTGGCTGTCTTCATTTTGTAATAGTTCTCTATTATCCCAAATATTTTCAATAGTTTGTTGTAACGACATGTTTCTTATTTAAATTAGTTTGAAAAAATTATACCGGCCAAAGATACAAAAAAGTTCAGCAAAACGATTTTTAACATCATGCTTTTAATAAAGGCTCAACATGCGGCCAACTCTCTTTTTATAGGCAAAGTAGATTTCCCCGTGTTGTTTATCCAGATAATCTTCTTCAAGTCTGATCTGAATTTGTATTAAAACACTTCCCATAAATAAAAACAATAAAGTAATCATAGTTGGGAAAGCTAAAAAGAAACCGGCAAGACTTACAGTCATTCCCAGGAATATAGGGTTTCTGGAAAACCTGAACAAACCGCGGGTTATTAATTCAGTTTTGACCTCTTCATCAATTCCTATCCGCCATGAATCTTTCATTTGAAGCTGAGCAACAGTAACCCAGAGAAAAGCACCAATCATTAAAATAATTCCGATATATTTCAAGCCATCAAGATTCATCGATGTGATCATAAAAGCTGAAAATGCCTGACTGGGAAAGAATAAAAGTGTTAAAGTGTAAATAAATAAGCCTAATAAGGTAATTTGAAAATACCGACCAATAAGTGCATATGCTGAATCATCCTTCGGAAGGACGTTTGGATTTTTTCCAATTCTTCCGGCCACTTTCAAACTAATTCCTAAGAATGAAACTCCAAAAAACAGAATAAAATATATTGGAATAAAGTATTGGATAAAATCTGTCATAATATTATAGTTTTTGACAAATTTCAGAAGTTTTATGATGCAATACTATTGCAATGATAACCGCTTTATTAGGATTGCAAATTTTCGCGACCGGAAATCTGGAAATTCACCTCCTTGCGGGTGAAGAAAATTCAAAGAATACTTTCGGGTAAGTTTTGGCTAAAGCCCATCGAAGATTGACATTCTATTAAACAGGCTAAAGCCTGTTTCTTTTGAATGTAAAGGGATCTTAATCCAAAATAATGAACTCCATTGTTTTTTCAACATGTTCTTGCTTACTAATTGCAGCTGCATACGGAATATTGTGTGGGGTGTTGTATTTTTTTACATAAGCGCTGTTAATATCTTTTGTAAGATGATTAATATCTTCAGGAACGACTGCTTTTATAGAGTATATTTCTTCACCGCATTGAATCTCTCCTTTCGGATTTTCTAAAAAAGAATTATACCAGCTTCTTTCGGCGAGGCCCCAGGATCTTGCGAAAATTCTGTCATGAACTACAACCATCCATATTTCAAGAAATCCAGGTCTTTCCAATCCTGCTTTGATCCCAATAATCGTGTTTGTTGTGATGTACTCCAATGCATTGTCTTTATTCATTATCTATATTTTTTTGTAAAACTAGTATAAGAGAATAAAAGAAAAAATTTTTTTATGCAGAGTGTCAGAAATAGAATCCGGATAAATATTTTTCTGATGTTAATAAACTTTTACAGCATCATTTTGCTGAGAGCGTTTGTAAGACAATCTTTATAACTTTTGGCTACTGTAATTTTCATTTCACCACATACGAGCCTGTTGTCTTCGAAAGATTCTACATTGGTTAAATTGACAATATATGAATTATGAACCCGCATAAATTCCTCCGGGAGATTTTCTATGAGTTCTTTAAGGGTTTTGTAATAGATATATCTTTTGGTATCTGTGGTATAAATTTCCACATAATTCCCAAGCCCTTTGATTATATTGATGTCTTTAAAAAAGAGTTTAATCAGCTTCTTATCTGTTTTAATAAAGGCAAATGTTCTGTTTTCCATGATCAATATGATATCTTACAGTACTCTCTGAGCATGAAGATAAGCCTTGTTCCAGTATTTTTCGTTCAGGGAAGAAATAATCACTCCTTTTGAAGTAGAGGCGTGAATGAATCTTACTTCTCCGTCAGGGCCAATATCATGAACGATTCCTACATGAGAAACTCTGCTCCCTCCGGCAGTGGCAAAAAATAACAGATCTCCAGGCTTTACTTCTCTGATATCGATATTTTTTCCCGCTTCAGCCTGATCGGTAGATCTTCTCGGAAGACTGAAGTCGTTTTCTTCAAAAACTTTAACGGTAAATCCGGAACAGTCGAATCCAGATGAGGTATTTCCTCCAAATTTATAAGGGGTTCCAAGATATTTCTCAGCATCTTTTAGAATTTCATTGATTGATCTTGGTACTTTTCCGTCAAATCTTGAATCCAGTTTTCTGAGGTTTTCAGATTTTGCTATTGTTTTCGTACCGGATTTCTTACTGGCAGAAGCATTCTTTGATGCTCCGCAGGAAACCACAAAAGCAGATGCGATCAGTAATACAGACAGCTGCTTTATTCTCAGCTTATATCCAAATAATTCCGTTCCCATACTCGTCTGATTTATACTTAATTAACTAATTCAGGACAAATATACATTTTATATTTTAATTATATTATAACTATACTACAACTATATTATAAATATATGTTAAAACTTTGATATTCATTATTTATTGGTATATTTGAGTCCAATTTTGGAAGTATGGCAACATATGAAAGTCTTATCAAGATCACAGGGGCTGTTGGGGACCTGGTTTTTTATAATCTGAACGGCAAAAATGTGGTTCGGAAGAAAAGCGGGTTCAATAAAACAGCTTTTAAAAAGAGTGCGTCTTATGAGAAGGTACGGCAAAACAGCTCAGAATTTGGGCATTGTTCCAAAATAGGAAAGGTCATCAGAAACAGTATTGATTCTTATATTAAAGAAGCGGGTGATCTCCTCCTCTACCAGAAGTTTGCAAAGTTAATGACCAGTATCAAAGATCTGGACCTCATTTCGGAAAGGGGTAAACGAACCGTAGAGAACGGGTTAAAAACTGATGAAGGTAAAAACCTTCTTAGAGGCTTTGTATTTGGTGAAAAGAAAAACCTGACAGGTTGTATAAGGAGTCAGGGCCAAGCCTTATATCTAAGTGAGCATTGTTTGGCTGAGGAAGCTACTATTATCACTATAAAGATAGATTTTGAAAGCTATCAAGCCGAACATATTGAAGCATCGATTTCATTTCAAAAAGAAAAGAATCAGGGTTTGAAAGAATATGTTTCAGAAAATGATACTTTGCTTTATTTTATTGCATTAAAAGATGAAAAGGGTGAAATTACTCATATGGGATTTCTCTAAGCTTTCTAATGCGACCTAAAGTGTTGAAAAATAAAAAAGTCTGCAGTTGGTTCTGCAGACTTTTTATTTTTTATTTTTTCTCTCCTTTCCAGCTTCCTGATCTTGCAGGTGTCGGAATGGAATTGGACCAAGTTCCGTTTCCTTTTTTATCCGTAGTTAACGTTCCTCTGAATTCTCCTTTTGAGGGAAGCCCTACTGTTGCGTTAAGGTCTCCTGATTCACTTAAATTACCGGAAATATTATAGTTTTCATTATTTACATCGGAATGCATTGTTCCTACCACTTTACCGCTGTCATCTACTACAAAGTTCCAGACTCCTTTGTCATTTCCGTCATAAGTGCCGGACCATGTTCCTACGTAGTCAAAAATGGTATCATCATTGGAGCTACAACCGATAAATAAAAACGCCGTTAAAAAAAGTAAAAAAATTTTCTTCATAGTTTAAAGTAGTTTTATAACCTAAAATTTCTGTTATTTTCTGTTCGATTTCGTAATAATCTTGAGTTGCAGAAAACAAACTTTAATATTTATTATTTTTTATTTCGTGCAAATCTACTAATTTTTTATTCAAATTATCTGAATTTTAATCAGTCCTCTATATCTTTATTAAAAATCAATATATTCCGGCTAAAATACAAATATTTTTCAAACAAAAACAGCTCTCTAAAATTTTGAGTTATCCTAAGTTTAAAAAACTCACTTCAATTTATATTAAGAATATTTAAAGTTGATGGCATATACATTTTAAGCAAATTTTAATTTTCATTGCATATATATTTCCTATATTAGTGAAAAATTTAAAATATTTACTCAATAACATGAAAACAAAGACATTTTTTTGGGCATCTTTTGCTTTTTTTAACAGTTTAAGTGCGCAGGTAGGAATTAATACAAATACTCCAACCCAAACTTTAGACATTAATGGTCAAGTTAGAGTAAGAGGATTATCCAATGCTGACGGGAAGATTGTAGCGGCGGATTCTCAAGGAGTTCTTACATTGATTTCGCCGGAAGAACTTTTTGCTCCGAAAGCATTATTGAATACTTCTATGTCTGCATCTGAACAAAGGCTGACTATTTATGAAGGAAAATGTTTTGTTCCTACTGACAATGCTTCATCTTGCACTGTTTCTTTAAACCATTATACTTCATGCCTAGGATTCAATAATCCTGTAGATACCCAGGTTGTGATTGGGCAAGGAATCAATACAGGTAACGGACAGTTTTTAGGTGTATGGACCGCGAGATATGTTGATAATAAAGGATTTTCTAATGCCACTCCTACTGCGAACCAGACGG
Source organism: Chryseobacterium sp. Tr-659 (assembly GCF_011752975.1). Classification (GTDB taxonomy): domain Bacteria; phylum Bacteroidota; class Bacteroidia; order Flavobacteriales; family Weeksellaceae; genus Chryseobacterium. The sequence continues at coordinate 39,273 of NZ_VWWP01000004.1, forward strand.
CTCCTGACTATCCCAGAATTTCTTATCCGACAGCTAACAAGGTTAATTATTTAGGAAGCGGTGACTTTGCCGGACAATGTAATGCAGATTTTGTAACCACCATCAACCAGACCACCGGAGATATAAAGATAGAATCTGTGAAACGAAGCATGTATGCTCATTTGGTGTATCTTATTAATATTGCCCGCTCCAGATCTTTATAATAAAACGATATTTGATTTCAGAAACAGCTGCAATATTTTCATTGTGGCTGTTTCGCTTTTATAGAAGATACAGCTGAATTCTACCACAAATAATAATATAACTACTAATGTAATAAAAAGCCTCCGAATCCGGAGGCAAAAACTATTGGGATGAATGAAAAACTTTGATTAAAAGTATGAAACATTCATTGGTATCTTTATGAGCCGAGTCATAATAAAGAAAATCTTTATTTCTGGAAGTTTAATTTTAATATTTAACGAATAAACGGGACTACCTTTGAGTCCCGTTTATTTTAAACCTGAATAGAAATTATAATCTGTTTTTCAGCTTATATAAATTTATTATTTTTTTGCCCATGATGGAAGCGCTTTCCATCCTTCCTTTGGGGCTTCTTTAATACTATCCGGAACAGGAATATTCGGATAGATTGTAGAAAAAGAATGATCCTTTACTGAAAACTGCACTAAATACCTGCCAGGAATTTTTACCTCGGGATCTAAAGCATAAATATTCGTCTCATTATAGTTTTTCCCATCCACATTATAATTATACTCTATCCTTTTATAAGATATTACGGGCCAATACATTTTTGTTGCATACGCTATTGTGTAATTTCCTTCCTTTATGGGAGATTGTTTTGTATAGATATACCAAAATAAGGGAGATATCACTATCAATAAAAATACGATATTCCATTTTGACTCTCTGACAAAAAAATAATAGTGTAGTTTTTCAAATAATTTTTTCATTATGGTACTCTGTTTTGAAGAGTTGCTCTGGTATAATCCGGTGTATTCATTAATACATTAGCCACCGCAGTCCCTGCAGTCTGTCCTAAGGTTGATGTAGTACTCATATATGATCCTACCACAATACTCTTGAATACCGGAGAAGATGTTATTCCATTTACCGCGGCTCCTCCCGCAATACTCAGACTTGCCTGCGTGGCATAAGTCCCTAAAGAAACTCCACCTGTAAATACTGATTTAGTGTCTGCTGCATTAACATTAATAGCAGTTGATACCACAGCATTACCTATATAGCTCACTCCTGCACCTGCTAAGGCAGATTGTGTCAGATTAACATTCTTTATCGCTGATCCTAAGTTTCCACCATTGGTATTAAAATTAGCCGCAGCCTGTACTGAAGCATCTGTTAAAAACCTTGCACTAACGGCACTGGCGGTCATTTCTCCTGATACCGCAAACCCACCTAATCCACCAGTTGCAATAGCGATAGGAACACCAATGAACAAAGCTTTTTCCACACTTTCTAATTGTTTGCAGGCATTACAATTATTAATTGCCTCGCCTAATCTTGCTCTATTAACATCGGTAAAATCTTCAGACCATTTTCCTTCAGTTCCTAATGTTACTTCAGATCCTGATTTAGAAGTATATTTATTATTGGTAACACCATCAGAATAAGAGTCAAATCCATTTTTAGCGGCATCCGAAGCGTTCGTTATATCTGCTCTCCATTGCCATGTAGTACTTCCGTTAACATCTGTCTTCCCAACCCAGTCTGTTCCTCTTCTACCATCCGGATCAATAAATCTTATCGGATTATTAAATACATAATTATATGGACTATATCTTGTCATTTTCTCTGCCAAAGGATCTACCGTTCCCCATCTTCCCAGCTCCGGCATATACATTCTGGCTCCGTAATCATACATCTTTGTCTCAGCCTGGTATTCTTTCCCATTATAAGCATAACTGTAATTAGGAGACAATGAACCAAAGATATTCACTCCGTTATCACCAAACGTCAATCCGAAAGGATAGTAATCATTCGTCCGGTCAACCACTGCATTGTTATTAATCCCTTGGTAGAAAGCCAGACGGATATTACCCAGATGATCTTTATACTGGTAAATATACTTATTTTGAACAAAATCAAAATAACCTTCTGTAGTTGGTACAAACTGAAGGACCGAGGTTGGAGGAGCAGGATCAAAGATTATTCCTGAAGATTCCCCTGTATACTGAAAACCATCAAGATAATCTGTCATCGTGGTCACGCTATTATTATTTCTTCCTGAAAAATAACTGTAATCCTTATGCAGCTTAGCTCCATCCGCTCTGTAAAGATAGGAGATATTCTCCATTAAATAATTTCCAAATCTATCAGCAATTGTCGTCTTTTTCTTTATCCTGTTTGGTAAATTAAGCGGGTTATACGCTATTTCTGAAATCCTCTTATCATCATGATCGGTCATATTACCGTTATTATCATAATGAATAAGTGATCCTGAAGTATCAGGGTAGCCAAAATGGTTCAATGAAGAATCCGTAACAGTATCAAGGCGGTTACCAGTGTAAACATACGATAGATTATCGATCAGCTCTGCTCCTACGTTAGCTGCGTTTCTATATCTTTTAAGGCTTGCTATATTTCCATTGAGATCATAGGTTGTACTTTCGTTATAATAATTGTTCTGAGGAACAGAAGTGTCCGGTTCTGAATAAATTCCTTCTGTTAGTCTGCTTAATTTATCATATTTGTAATTATATCTTTTAAGAATATTATCACGAGACGTTCTCCAGTCAACTTCCGTTATATTACCGTTGAACCTTCCGGAAGACACATTTGAGTAGACAGGAGAGGTATATTTTACTTCATAACCGAATAACTTTCCGTTAAGATTAGCCGGATCATTGATTTTCGTCATCCAGCCACGGATATTATACTTGAAATCCATCTGCTGAAGCGGAGCTGCCGCCGCAATTCCTCCTACTTTTTTATTTTCCAGCTGAGAAAGTTCATTGTACTTATTCTGGGTCAAGAACTCTACGGGATTACTTCCCACCTGGTGGGTGTGTACCAGCAATCTGTTCTGATCGTCATAATCAAAAGTCTCTTTTATCGTGACTTCTGGATCCATGGCCAAACGACTATGTTTGGTGATCGTTGTCTTGGCAACTCCTGAAAAGTCCAGCTGCGATTCTACATAGGTATGTCCTCCCAAATGATTCACAGAGTAACTCCCTATACTTCTTCCTTTGGTGTCGTAATAACTGTAATTCTTTGTCCAGCTGTCGTTTTCAATATTCTTTATATAGGTAGCTGTAGGAAGACTTTTGGTACTAAAAGTCTGTGAAATGTCATCACCAAGAGTGGGTTGTGAAAATGTATTGGCAAATACCGGACTTCCTGAGGGATAGGTATCATAATAGTTAATGGTATATACTTTTTCTATATTTTCTCCAGGATAGCCGGAATTAGTGTAATTAATCGTCATCCCTTCAAAATTAAACCCCGTGCTGCTACGTTCCTCTGTAGCAGGACGTCCGTTATCTATATGCTGGTAAATGCTGTTCTGAACCTGTTGACGTGTAAATTGCGCTCCTATGTTCGCTATACCTGAAAATATAACACGTGAGTACTTGTCATATTTATTGAACATCCATTTCCCTGAAGCACGCATATTCGCATCCTGGGTCATGATAAGACGGTCGGCTTTATCATACGTCATATATTCCCAGCCTTTCCCGGGAAGTTTCTTCTCAACAAGCCTTCCTTTGCCATCATAACGGTACTGATAGCACAAGCTGTTCAGAAGGTCTTCGGTAACGGGTTTGTGAATGGCATTGGGTGGAAGAACAAATGCCAGCTGGTTATATTCATTATACACATAATATGTATCTATTTCTACAGTTTCGCTTACTTTTCTTACCAGAATTAGCTGACCCTGACCGTTTTTAAATTCAATGGTCTTATTGCCATCTTCATCAGTAATGGTATTTTTATACAACTGACCAGGGGCATAAACGGTGGCTGAAGAAAGGCTCAACTGGCTCTTGGTGGCTCCCCCATCCCATGTGGTGGTGGTTATATACTGATAGACTTCATTAGACAGATTGGCATCATAATCAAATTTAGCGGGCTGGTTACTCCAGGCATTGCCTACCTGAACCTGTTGCTGAATTCTGTCTAAAGGAGAGTTTTCAAGAATCTTTTCTGAAAAGGCTTTTTCTCCGGTGTACATCCCTGCCGCATCGTTTACAGGGAAATCTACCAAAGAGGAGTTTTGAGGATAGATACTCCCGTTCTGGCTCCCGGACTGAGGCACGGGAAGATAGTCGCGGGTATGTCTCCCAAAGGAATCATACACAATGGGTGTAACCACATCTTTACCTGAGGGCGAAGCTTTGATTCCAACAACCTGCTTGACTCTCCCCAAGCCGTCAAAAAACTGAACACTCTGGATTTGACGCGCACTAGCATCACTCTGGGTTTTGGCTTCTAAATAGGTCCTTGTATATATATAATTTTCTGTAGTGGTACTGGCTAATCCGGAAGGCAGCTGAACCTGTGCCTTAATGGTACTCATCAGTAAAAGAGTACTTATGGGGATTATTAATTTTTTCATGGAGGGGTATTAGTTTTTATAGTTGTATTTCATTTCCTTCAAAAGCTTTCCGTTGGAATCTATTACTTTTTCCAGACGGTTCGAGGTATCATAGAGGTAACTCTCCCGAATGCCTGAAGGCGGCGTAATGCTTGTTACTCCGATAAGCGGATTGTAAGTATAGGTTGTGATCTGATAGTTGGAAAGATTACTGTTCTGCCTGAAGTTTTCCAAAGAAGAAAGCAATATTCCTTCTTTACTTGGGTCTGCAGCATCTGCATCTGAATCATTTACAATAGTGGTAATAACTCCCAAGCCAACCAGTTGATCATAGGTTGCTCCTTCTACTCTGGCTATCGGCTGCGTATTGTTATATCCCCATATAAAGCTTACAGGAGAACCATCTTTGGTGGTGTACTGTAAAAGATTACCTTTGGAATCATACTTATCATAAGTTATATCAGTTTGCGAAGCAAAAATATTGGATAAATCATAAGACCTGGTAAACATTGGCAATATCAATCCTGAAGTTTTGGTATTAGCTTCTTGCTGGCTCGCCGGATATATCGTTTCTGATTTAGAAATAGGAGTATAATAATTTTTTCTGGCCTCAACAGATACTGGAATTCCTACCATATTTTTTGAAATCATCAAACTATTATTAACATTTGCATCATTGGCATATGCCAGCTGTTTTTCTACTGCATTATTATCCGGAGAGATTGTTCTTTCTATTGTTAAATTGAGGTTGAAACCGCTTTCATGCAGATAGTCTGTTTTGGTGGTAAGTATTTTATCACCCAAATAATCTTTTGTGGTGCTTGAGATCAGGAAATAAGGATAGGCAAATTCTTTCTGATAATGAATCCACGATGAAAGCTGGTGTACTCTTGTAAAGTATCTATTTTGCAGTAAAGAGTGGTAGCTTAATGATGAATATGTATTGCTTATTTCTTTGATAACATTATTGTTATTAAACATCTGTGTTTTCAATAGCTTCCCACGCTGATATTCATTAGAATTATGCCTGATAAAGAAATTTTTTGTCAGTTTATAAGGTTTAACATCATCAGAAAGGTTTACATTACTTTGCTCAATAAGTACATCCGGATTGGTAGAATAATCACTGAAAAAATATTTTTTCTGCAATGTATTATTTACTAACTCCGCAACTTCGCTATAGCTTATTGGTGAAGAACTTAATGAGTTTTCTGAAATATTTTGTGCTGTTTCTGTTAAAACCTGTGTACGTCCTGATCCTATATTTTTATAATCTATATAGTTCATGTACCTGAACATCTGCGTTGAAATACCACTTGATTCAGTTGATCCGGAGCCATAGTCTTTTATATATTTAAAATCTCTTACCACGGTATTTACCCCGTCAGAATCAACAATTTTACTAATACGGGCTCCGCCAACACTTCCTGATTCAGTTTTCACATAAGGGAAAAAGTCTGAAGAAAAGTCTTTTTCCACTTTTTTGGAATACGCATGAGGTTCATAATAGAATGTTGAACTTCCTCCAGTTGGATAAGTGGCAACTTTTAACAATCCCGTACTTACCAGCCCCGGATTGGCATTTCTGGAGGTACCGGTAATTTGATAATCTCCGGTATCTGCATTAAAATTATATTTGGGGATCAGATAATTATTATTTTCATCCTGCCCGTTCCAGTATCCCCAAAAATCAATTCCTAATGTAGTTTCTTTTGGAAGTGTTTCTTTACTATAATAATCAAAGGTATATTTTTTATTATTCTGAAAGTTAACTGCTGTCAGAAAGAATCTGTCTTTATTTCTGTAATATTCAAAATCTATTTTTTTTACCATAAGATTTTGATCTTTAATTTCAATACTGCTCAACTTTAAAGGCTGATAACTATTATCATTGGATTGATAACGTGTATAATTAAAGCCTACAAGCTGCCTTCCATCTAAGGATATCTTTGAAGGAAAAACTTTTTTAGTAAGAGTATATTGGAAATAAGGTGCCTGGTAAGAGAAACCGCTACCATCACCCCAAACATGATTACCACCCATGCTGGTGTCATAATTGTAGCTGAAGCGCTGATTTTCCTGGCTGACATATTTATTGTAATCAAATAGTTCTTCTACAAAGTCAAATGTAGAGTGCTGAGGAGGTGGAACCGATGTACAAAAGTTACCTAAACTGGGCATTTCAAAATTGCCATCTATCTTTTTATATTTTAGATATTCTATTTCTAATACATGATTATTAGGATATTCAACTTTTCTTAAATACCAGCTGTTGATTGAAAAAATCCCCTGGCCATTTGGAAGAAAATGGGCAGGATCTTTGGAGTTTCCCATTTGATAAGAAATCTCAAGATTGGTATGGTTTCCTCCAAAATAGTATTTGATACCCCTCCCATCAGTAATAACAATTTCTGAGTTTTCCGGAGTACAGGCGTAATTTTGCTGACTACTTAAATTAGAAACATCTACTTTTAAGTTCATATCTTCTGAAACAGCGATCGGAATTCCATTATTCCCGATATAGAAATATCCGGAAACTCCCATGAAATTAAAATTGAATTTGTCTGGTTTAAGTTCATACTGATAACCTCCTACAGATACATGATCTTTCCAATAAGAAGAACTGTAATTTCCTGTATAAACATCAAAATTCGATTTGGGGCTTAATCTTGCTCCCACAAGAAAACCTTTTGATGAGAATGTACTTTCGGATGAATCTGAATCATCAGCAATTCCATTAACATCTCTTGAAATAACACCTCCAAAATTTAAAAACCAGTTCTGTCCTACATAATTTGATTTTTTATTAGGGATAAATCCTGAAGAATTATACCCTAATGTCAGGTTAAAATCTCCAATTGAGTTGAAATTTCCTGCAAATAACGGAATACTTAAATCAATTCCTCCAACATTTAAATTAACCGGAATATTCCCGTACCTCTCCATCTCGTAACTTTGAGGAGATTTCACATTGACAGTTTGAGAGTTATATAAAGAAGAAAGCAGTAACGAAACTAATATTATATTCTTTTTCATGTATTCTATTTCTTAATCAGCTTTGCATTCGCCGTTTTGTTATCATTAGTTTTTATGGTAATTAAATAAGCTCCCTGAACCAAAGCTTGCGTATTAATCTTAGTCACTTTATTCTTTGTTTTCAGGTTCTGGATCTGTCTTCCACTCATATCATACAACAGAATATCTGCATCCTTAAAATCAAAGCCGATTTCTACATACGCATAATCGGATACAGGGTTTGGATAAATCTTGATGTCGTATTTTTCAATCAACTGATCTACTTGTTTGTCTCCAAGCTTCACAATCTTCCAGTTTTCTTTGCCAAGTTCTTCTGCACTCGTTCCTGCTAAAATGATGGAACCATCACGGTTTAATTTTAAATCGGAAAGTCTCTCTTCTTTCTTTCTGGATTCTCCGGCGATGTGTTTTCTCCACTGTTCGTTTCCGTTTTGATCTAAATACAGCATCCAGAAGGTTTCATCATCTTTCTCTATTCTTCCTTCTGCCTGGGTATAACCTCCCAACAGAATACCTTTTGACCTCCGGCTTCCATCTTCCAGCTCCCCGCTGATCACATTCATTCCCATCAGGACATCTCGGTTTTTGAAGTTGTAGGATTTCTGCCACTGTTCTTCTCCTCTTTCGTTTAAAGAAATCAGCCAAAGGTCTGTGCCTTCTTCAATGCCTACTGTTTTATTGCCGGATCTTTCGGATCTGGATTCTCCTCCAATAATGTAACCTGTTGAAGTTAATGCCAGTGTTCTTAGATGGTCATCTCCTTTGCCTCCGAAATTCTTTTCCCATTCTACTTTTCCGTTTTTATCTAGTTTGATGATCCAGTAATCGCCTTCCCCGAAATTGCTGCTGGATTTGGAATGAGAGACAAGCTTTGCACTGCTTCCAGCATCCTGCTCCCCGCTTCCCGCCTTCACCTCAGAGCTTCTGGAATAAACTCCCAGTAAGGCTCCGCCATCTTTTGTAGGAATCATCTTTTCGACTTCATCCAACCCTTTTCCGCCTAAAATTAATTGGGACAGCTCTTTTCCGTTTTTGTCGAGTCTTGTGATCCAGACATCTTTGGATCCATAGCCTTTTGAAGCGTTCTGTACATTACCGGCTGCAAAGAATCCTAAATCCGTGGTTTGGATAACAGCTCTGGCTTCTTCATCGGAAGGGGTGCCTAATGTTTTCTGCCATAATTCATCGCCGAATTCATTGATTCTGATCAGCCAGATATCGGAACCGCCTTTGGATTCTTCTTTTTTATCTAATCCTTTTCCTGAGTAAGAGGTTCCGGCTAGTAGAAAGCCCCCATCCTGAGTGGTAACGGTGGCTGACAGGTAATCATGGTTAGATCCTGAGAAATATTTTTCCCAGGCCTGGTCTCCCTGCTGGTTGAGTTTAACCAGGTGAAAATCGTAACCGTTGTTTGGTTTAGTTCCAGCCTCCTGCTTCCCTCTTGATTGTATGGCGCTTCCGGTGATAAGATACTGCTGATCGATGGTTGTGGTGACCTGTGAAAGAAAATCCTGGGTAGAGGATTTGATATCTTTTTGCCAGACCACTTCCTGGGCCTGGAATGTTGCTGCCACTGAAAGAATCGGCAGATACATTAAAAGTTTTTTCATAGTTATAGTTTATTAAAAGTATGCATAAGGCATATAATCTGATGAGACTATATCCTTTATCTTAATTAATTATATCTGGTAAAATCCAAGGAGAAGATGTCAAAAGTGACATGAAACTACATCAGTTTAAGTAAATACTGAACATTTAAAATTTACTCTTCCGTCAGCTAAAAAAGCCTGGTTAAGCTTTGGTTTCATAGATTATCGTTGTTTTTTAAAGCACTAAATTAAACAAATATTTAAAAATAGCAGTATTCAAATTCATTTAATTTATTATTAAAATCAGTTCAATTTGATAATATCTCAATTTTTCTATAGAAATTTTATGGGCGATAATCTTTATGTTATGGCGGCTGGTTCCGAAGCTTCCTTTTCTCAGTATAATAAAATACGAGGCTACCGTATTTCTACTCATATTTAAAAATAAGTATTTCAACTGTTTTATACCTTTAATTTAAGTGGTTATTTAGACTCTTCAAATTGTACCGACTTATACCTCCAATCCCTATGGATTACTCTTGATATAAGAGATTTTAAGCCCTGTATATACTTATTATTACAAAAACCAAAAAAAAACGATATGCCTAAAACAATTTTAAAAACCAGTGAAATCACTCTTGAAAAATCACTTATAAGTGACAAGGTTAATTATGAACAAATGGAAGTACGCCATGATGCAAGTACAGGTAAGTTCAGCTTTTTTATAGGGCCAAATGATGGACAACACCTCTATGAAGTAAAAACTGTATTTGGTATAGACGGCATTGGGAATGAAACAGCCATGCTATCTGTACTCGGGAAAAAGAAAACCACAGTTTCAAGATCGCATAATAATGAATTTACAATACGTCTTGTAGACAAACAATCTGGCCAGACTCCCCATAATGATCAGGCATTATCTTCTGAAAATGATTCATCAGGTCTATTAGATAAAGACAGCCTGATTTCAACCATGCAAAGTTTACCTCTTACAGACGGATGGGATATGGTTGTCGTTTATGGGCTGACTACGCTTAATAATGTACTGGAAACCATTTATTCAGACCCAACAGGAAAGGTTGTCAAAAATATTATATTAGGGAGCGACGATACTCCTTATCAAAGTACATACACAGTTATCAGCATCCCGAAAGTGTTTACAGGTTTATCTCTGAGTGTGCTGCAAACAATAAATATGGCAGTAGAAACACCTGTAATGTCATTTGAAGCAGATGTTGACTCTAGTTCTAACTCAGCTATTCTCAACATGCCTATCAGTTCTGTTACCTCGCAAAGTTATGACTTCACGCTGGAACTAATAAACCCTCAACCTAGTGGCATTACCGGCCTTACAAACAATAATGTATGGTATAAAAGCACAGACGGAAAAACTTTTACCGAAGTTTCAGTGAGTGAGGTATCTACCGCAAATCAATCCGACTGGAGCCTTTATTATCTGAAAGCACAAGATCCATCTCTAAGTACGGTATACAATAACATGATCTATAATCTTGCGAGTGTAAATCCTCCAAACACCCAGCCTAGCGTAGATCCAGGGTTTGCACTGCAGGCAATAGTGCCTATATCGGGAGTTACAGGTTCCGGTGAAGTACAGCCTGGTGATGATGTAATTAGCTTTGACGGCACAGGTGGTACAGGTACTTCTATTGTACTTGATTTCCAAACATCAAACAATCAGACAACTTATACGTTTACCCAAAACGGGCAACCCTACGATCCAACGATATTGATTAATTCCCCCAACCTATTAGAAGACATTAAAAATTATTTTATTACACATGTTTCTGCTATTGATTACTCACTTACGAGCATAACAAATACCAATACAGGCGGAGTGGTTCCACTTACTCCAAAAAATTTCAGATTACAAACACAGCAAGTTAACGGGCAGGGCTATCTGGCTTTGTTTATTCAAACCAACGAAAGCGGTCTTGGAGAAGGAGGTTCTAACCTTGTTTTTCAGGATGTAAACAATAGCCCTTTTGTTCCTTTGTGTAATGAAGCTAATACAACGGTCATGTTTTCGCGTGATTTTATGTCAAAGTTTTATCTTCCTACAGGACTTTCGAACTGTGGTTATACGGATGCCACTAATATTGGGAATGAAAATGTCCCGATTTCCGTTTCTGCTGTATATACTTTCCAGGAAACACTGAATATTAAAGTTTCGCTTAACCTGAGCTTTTGGCAATCATTAAGCTCTGGGTATACAAGTGCAGACGCTGATCCTGTAAATTTTAATGGTGTTCCGATGAGCATCACATTTACAGATAGTAATAATCTTACATTAGCGGTGAACGCAGTTGAAACTACTAATTTAAACCTGCATTATTTTACACCGGGCGGCCCGTGTATGCCGCCAATTTCAGGAACAGATACTTATCCGGTAACCATCACAACACAGATCAACAACAATGCGGCAACTGTTCCTCTTCAATGGGTTACAGACAGCCAGGGAGATCTTAGCTTTGCTTTTTCGGTAGGACAAAATGATTATACGCCTAATATTTCAGTAAGCGGCTTCTCAGAATCCTGTGATTCAATAAGTATTAATGATATTAATAGCCAAATACAAAGCCAGGTAGGCGCTATCCTTCCACAACAGAACGTAACACTTGAAACACTTAAGACCGTAGCAGAAACAAATCTTTTATTTAACGGGCAGCAACGGTTTACATTGGATACAAGCCTAAACGTAAGCTCACCCCGCGACATTGTTATGTTCGGAAACATTTCTTAAAGAAAAGCGACATGTACAAGATATCAAAAACAATAAGGCACAAAAGCGCTGACAATGCCAGCCAGAGTACGACATATATCCCTTTAGGGGGTACATCAGCTGCAGATCAAGACCTGTTTGCTCAAGAGCAGGAATATTACATGCATTCTGTAGACATCAATAACAATACGTTAATCTTAACCACACTTGATAATTTCCAGGTTGGCGGCTCTTCTGATTTTAGTGATGATAGTGACGCTCCACAAACTACGATTATTGCGGAGCTTCTTACTCTTACGGGTGCACTAAAAGCGCAAAACCTTACCATCGCCGGCATTATAACCTCTTCAGATAATGGTACTTTTGATGTAAGCGGAAACCCACCTGTTGCTCAGCCTCCCGCTATAACGGGGAACGGAGGACCTGCAAGTCCGGGTAATCCTGCAGGAACCATTCAGCTGCTCTCACAACAGGTTAACATCCCTTTACCTCAATTCAATGCAGCAGGTGGTGATGGACAAAACGGACAGAATGCATCTGAAGGAATTGGAGGGGACAGCGGAAATGGAGGAAACGGAGGCAATGTTACCTGCCAGATATTCAGTCCCTTTCTTGCTTCGGTTAACAATATCAATACTGTTTTGAGTAATCTGAACAAAGCCGCTTTGTACGATTTATCTGATCAGCTGCAAACTGCTTTTCCCAATAGTGCATTAGATAGTAAGTTTCAGGAGATCAAAACCAAAGCTGATGCATTATTTCCTTCCGATCAACCAGTTAATCCTTCTGTATTGGGAGCATTAACAAGTTTACTGGACGAATTATCTGCTGATTTTACTGTTGAAGATAAAAGCCTGCAATCGGGTATTATAAGCCAAATTAATAATCATGCTGGCAATGCAGGGAAAAAAGGTGATGGCTCAACAGGCGACGGTTCAGTAGGAAAATATGGAACTGCACCCAAGGCAGGCGATATCAATGTAACAACCTTCGATACCTCACCAACTCCCGGAAGCATGAGCATCGATCAAGGAGATTCCGGTACTTCAGTAGACCAAGCCTTTCTCACACAAACAAAAATGGCATTACAGAAAGCAAAGATGGCCTATCTTCAAGCAGACTCGGTAGAAGATCCTGATGCCATGACCACTGCTGCCATTCTTCTTCAGCGTCTTACAAAGCGTCTTGATTTCGTATTAAATCAGCAAGGAACATTACCCACAAACCTGCTCCCTTATCAATCCATATATAATGAAGCCAATGCCTATATGCGACAATTTGCAAAAGGAATGGATTATTACGGGCATGGTTACAATTATGTTCCATTGGTTGCTTTAAAACAGTATCAAACTGTTTTACAAACATTAGTCAATAACCTTCAGGAAATAGAAAATGCCTATGCATCTTACTTCAGCAGCCTACAGAACCAGGATCAAACCCGCGCTAATGTTCAGATCGTAAAAAGTGCGGCCGGTACTGCTGTAAAAACAGCACAGGCCAACATCGACGATTTATATAATCTTATGGATACAACAGGACAGAATATAGGTCAGTATGAAGTACCGATTGCTACAAAAGAAGCCTACCTTGAAGCGACAATTAAACAGACTTCACTGGATATTATGGCTTATTACAATGCTCCTGACGGTTTTGAAATTTTTGATGACGTAGTGAGTGCATTGTCAACCTTTGCAATGGCTCCCAGTGGCTTTATGGGTTTCCTTCAGGGAGCAGATACCATAGCAAAAACAATCAACTCTTTTTCTAAAGCTGCTGCAACGATTCCCGATGACCAGGGAAGCCAAATTAACAGAACTTATCTGGTAAGCCAGGTAACATCACTGGGAGACGACATTAACAATCTGAACGAAAGTTACACACAATTGGATGATGGTTCATTAAGCCCCAGTGATCCCGGAGCCTCAAAAATATTGGCAACAGAATCTCAGCTAATGCAGCTCCTTAATAGTTTTAAAAACGAGCTGCCTGATGATATAAAAGCTGTTCAGGATGCTTTTACTGATTACATACAATGTATAAACAACAGAAACAATCTCATTTTACAATACAATGCCATGCTTGATCTTGTAGTTCAATATAACTCACAGATCGATTCGGCGAACCAAACGATAAGCCAGGCCAATCAGGTGAGTAAGAATCAGCTTGACCCAGCACTTCCGAGTGTTGTTAATGCGGTGGGAAACATGTTCAATATTATGAGAGATCAGGTCTTGTCATGTGCTTATGAAGCTTCACGTGCTTTACAATTCTGGTCTTTGAGCAATACTAATTTTTTTGCTGAGGCATTGGGTTTCGATCAGGGAGGTATGGTTCCTTCGGATATAACTTTTAATTTCATAGAAAGTGCCTTCTCACAGCAATGGCTCACAGCCCTTGAAAATTTTTCCACAAACCCTACTCCATTTCCTGCCAACCCGTTAACTCAAAGCGGAGCTATCTATCGTATTGATGACCCTAACATTCTCCAGACAATGAAAAATGAAGGAGCTGTCATCATCAATATCCCGGCAATTACCAAAGGTTCTTTCCTGGATGGGAATTGGGCTAACAGTTTATTATTTAACGCTGCCAATGTCCGCATCACCAATGTATGTGTATGGCTTGACGGAGCTGAGGTTACTCCTTCTGTTAAAAATCCTCAGGATGATTATATCCAGTTAACAATTACGCATCAGGGTATGGAAACACTAGTCTCTCCTGAAAATGAACAATATAAGTTCGAGCATCAGTCAATAAGCAAAACTTTTACTTACAGCAGCAAGAGCCTGAATGTTGAAATTCCGGCAAATTTTGGAATTCCCGACTCCACAGATCCTACTTCAGGTGAAAACTTTACATTACTGGGACCATTTACCAACTGGAAGATTGAGATCGAAAACGTTTCTTCATCTACGGAAGACCTCAGCACTGCATTAAATAATGGAAAAGTGCTGCCAGGCTCAACGGTACAGATTGATAATGTTACTTATAATGTAGTTTCTGTTCAGCAGCAAAACAGCGATATCTTATTGAATGTAACGCTCTTTGGATTACCTAAACAATATACACTTTCTTCAAACGTGATCAAGGATCCCAAAGGTAAGGCAGTGGTATCGGCAATAGCAATTCTTCCGCCGGATCCTTCTGCCAAGCAGACAGATCTTTCCGGCTTAACCGCTATACGAATGGAGCTATTTGGCACCTTATATACTTTTTCATAAATAATTCTCAAACTAAAAAACATCTACTCTTATGTCTATTATACCCTCTGTTACATGGAAAAAAGTACCATATCTAAGTATTCGCGGACTGGCCAGGATATTTGGCACAAAATATACTCAGCTTTCCCAGCAGGAGCTTACCAACTTCAATCAAACAATTTTCAACAAAGGAGATGTTCCTCCCAAATTGATTCCTTCCCTCTTTGATGATAATAAAGACCTTTTGAAATACCAGCTTCCTAAGTTCATGAATGATTTTATTCCGCGTACCTACCAGGCTCACGTTGCTGCAAATAAAGATCTAAACTCACCAGATGCTAAAAGATCTGTTTATGCAGCTACAGATCGTACTGATGACGGACATAGCATCATTTCAGTATCATTTCAATCCAATATCAAAACAAAAGAGGCTGTCATTGATCCTGGATATTTCATTCATACTTTAAGCAACTTTCCTGCAGGAGGAGGTGTTCTTGTTCCTACATCTTCTCTGGTTGATGTAATCTATGGAAGTCGGCAGCTTAAGAAATTCGATTTTAGTAAAGTAGACGAGCTCTGGCCTTCATTACAACAATACCAGGCTAAGATCTTTAGAAGTAAAGATCTGCTTACCAATAATACGGTACTTTTGGGCCAAAATGCCGTTTATTTTACTGATCATTTAATCCTGCCTGAAACTGAGACCGGGAGTTCCATGCAGATTGCCAGACCGCAAACCATCCTTCCTCATAATTTTGACGGACAAGGTCTTTGGATTGCGAGTTCACATCCTGAACTCCCTAATGATACTATTGCGCTTTGTTTTATAGGTCATGGTAAAAGTAACAGCAGCTTGGGAGAAATCACCAATAATACATTTGCACCCTCTGTTTTCCAGCTTTCGTTCAGGTCGGGAAATATATCTTATCTCGCTTTTGATGAGTTAAAAAACTCAATAGGACCTGACGCTGATATGCTCTGCATGAACCCTCAATATAATAGTGATATATGTGGACGGCTTGTAGAAGAAGATTTCATGTATAGGATTAATCTACCTCTTCTAATCACCATGGATTATACCGGTGGAAAAGCTATGCGATTGAGACGTGAACAATTAGGTCCTAATACCTGCCCTGTTCCTCCTGATACCAAAAATGAATTGATGAAGCTCTCGTCAAATGAAGATTGTGAAACCCAAAATCTGGATCTTGATGATCTGTACGACAAAATATCATCCGGAGAAATCAGTAATGCAGCAGGTATTGACAAGGCTTTTGCAGAAGCACCTATGAAACAGAATATAATGGGAGGTGCATACGATAACGCCGGCAACCTTTATCCTGGTAATGTGACAAGCATGATGCTCTCTATGCCTGATGGTATCTCAACATTTGATATGCCTGTTAATGCCTTACTGGGTGAACCTATTGATTCTACAATTGCCAGCACCTTAAAGCAAAACCTAAAAGAAATGAATTGGGATAGTATTCAGCGGGATGTTCAAGATAAGATTAAAGATTCAGTAGGTGAACTTGTACAGGCTTTTGATCCTTTCAGTGACGGAGTGAGTGTAAGTGAACTCGCTGCAAGCTACGCTTCAAATATTGATCTTACTGATACGATTAAGCAGCAGGTATCCAAAAGCATTGAGGAAAATATTGCTCCTCAGATATCTAATATTAACCAGATTCTTTCTGAAAATTCTCAGACATCAGCCTTTTCTCTACAGGAATATCCATTTACCGATGCAATTTCCGGATATATCTGGGCGTCTATGACTTCAGCATCGCAGGATAGTGCTTCCTATCTTGAAAACAGCATCAAATCTGAAGTTGCCAAGCAAAAGGTTCAATATATTTCTGATCCGGCAAATAAACTGGCTATTCAGCAAAATATTGCTTCCAGGCTTTCTCAATTAGGAGATCTGTCAACACTTGATGCAGACCTTGCCCAAACTTCAGGTGAACTGAAGCAAAGCCAGCAAGCCTTGAGTGATGTTATTAATCAGCTGATTAATACGCCTCATGATCCGGATCTTCAACAGCGTCGTGACGAACTGGAAAAAGAAATACAGGCAAAAACTGATGAATTAGAAAAACTCGATGAAAAACAAGCAGAAAGAACAGCCATTCAAAATGAGCAGGATAATCTTGATCCGGGCAAATTAAATGAAGAATCTGATCATGCAGGCTCTGATGCTAATGAAAAGGGCCGTGAAATATTTAGCGAATAAATTTAAAAACAAAGAATATGCATAACAAGACCGTCAAAATTATTAATCAGCCTAAATGGTTCATGGGTATCCCTGAATATGAGACAAAGTCTGCAACAAAAGACTCTTGGTTTAAATTATCAATGTATACACATCTTTTTCCTCTCAATCTTCATGAAGCTGAAGATCATGGCACCTATACTCATGAAAAAGCAACCTATGTACTGTTTAATGCTTTTAACCAGGCTACCTTCCTCCTTCCTGAGAATTATGCCGACGAGGTAAAAATGCTTTTCAATCATCATCATTTCAATAGCATTACCATAGATAAAAAAATCTTTCAGCTTCTGCTTGACGGAAGATTTATTGTTCCTGACTTTATTGATGAAAAAAAACTGGTAAAAGATAGAATTAAACGGGGAAGGCAAAGAAACGATATGCTTTATCTTACTATTGCCCCTACATTGGGATGCAATTTTAATTGTACTTATTGTATTGAAGATGAATCTTTCCGTAAGGATTTTAAAGGAATGCCGCTGGAAGTAGAAGATGGAATTGTGCAATTAGCAGAGCATCACATCCTCAAAAGCGGAATTAAACATCTTACTGTCGCCTGGTTTGGAGGCGAGCCTCTTATAAAAATTAACAGCATTGACAGAATCTCTGAACGCCTGATGGCATTATGCGAGAAACATAAGATCACATTTGACACCAATATTACAACCAATGGATTTTTGCTGAATGATAAAGCTATTGATATACTCACACGTTACCATACGAATTTTGTGAAAATCTCTCTTGACGGGCCTCCCGACATTCACAATAAGCGGCGTACTTTATTGAGCGGGAAACCCACTTACAGTAAAATCCTCGACAATATCATGAAGGCTTCACAGAAAATGCCTGTAACAATTCGTGTAAATATAGACCAGTCCAATTACGAATCATTGATGGAACTTTTAGACCTTGTAGCGGCCAGAAAAACTCCTCTACATAATATCACCATGTATCTCGGAATTGTTGAAGAAAATGAATTCATCACAGATAAATTCAAAACCTATTTGTCAAGAAAGTTATTTGCAGAGACAGAACTTAAATTCATAAATGAGGCCCGCAAGCGAAAAATGTCTTCCTGGCACCTGCCTTCCATGATAGGCAATTTTTGTGGTGCAGATATGGATCTTGCCTATATGATAGGACCTTCCGGTGAACTGTATCAATGCTGGGCAGAATTCGGAGATCCATCAAAAGTTGTTGGATACTTAAACAGCCCTTTATCAATCAATGAAGAACATCAATTACATTATACAGAATTTGATGTTACAGAACATGAGAAATGTTCAGACTGCAAAGTAATGCCTTTATGCACCGGCGGCTGCTCCCGGGAGAGACTTTTCCACAAGGAACCACAATGTGGTGTTTATAAATTCAATCTTGCTGACCGAATTTCGGAATTTATACATCAAAGCAAACAAATAAAGGTTCCCGGTGTATGGAGTTTTTCAGATACTTGAAAAAACGGATCTTTGGTATAAAAGAAAAATCCTGCAATTTTTAGAAATCGCAGGATTAATAAGCTTTTAGCGCAATATAAAGGCTTCTTTAATTGCACTCAGTGGAGAATACGGGATTCGAACCCGTGACCTTTTGACTGCCAGTCAAACGCGCTAGCCAACTGCGCCAATCCCCCTTTTTTGAAGCGGTACAAAAGTAAGTATTTAAATGATATTTGCAAATTTTTATTGACTTTTTATTTTCTTTTTTAGATTGTCTTTAAGTGTATAATCAATTATCTCATGATAAATACTATCGCAATGCTGTATCATATTATGAAAAAAATTGTTTCAGCTCCATTAATTTATCAAAAATAAGCGGTGGATAATTTCCATGGTGTTCTCCGCATTCCTTGCAAACTGGTAGTCTAAGATTTGCAGATTCGTCAAGATCTGTATAAGGAAATATACTAAATACAAGCTCATGTCTCATAATACCCAGATAAAAGATCCTATCGTCCTGCTCAATTCCAGAATGATTAATTTTCTTAAAAATAAGTTCTGCTATTTTCAAAATACTCATTATTTCTCTTACTCCATCTTCTTGCAATAATTGTTCTGTATTATGTAAATCAATATTATTATTTTCGATATCATCAATAAAGCAACGGATAGCTCTTCGGCCATGCAATAGTTCAGTACTTCCATTGTCTTTAAATCTGTTTTCATAATTAAAACTTTTAATATCATTCTCCATAAAGCTATAAAGCTGATGCAGATGAGTGAGTTCTCTTTGGAGCATCTCTTTTCTACTTTCAGCTTCTATTTGGTCTTGTATAAGTTTATTGCTATCAATTTGTGCTTTAAGAGCGAGAAACAGCAAAACAAACCCCACTAATTGGGTAATCGGGTTGGCAATACCTCCTACAGCATCACCAATTGTTCCATAATCTTTTAAGTAATTCAAAGATAGAAAAGGCAGCAGTAATGGAGCCACAATAGAAAATACGGCACCGATAATGACAATCCAAATCACTTTGCGATTCTGTTTGTATGATTTCATTTTTTTTCTATTTTATTCTATTAACAAAGATTTCGATAATCTCAATTATTTGAGAATCCCAAGGCAAAGAGCTAGTATTGAATAGCCAAAAATTACAACATCAAATACAAACGCATTTACAGAAGACTAAAAACGAAATAAAAGTCTTTGGCTATTCAGTTTAACTAATCAAATTTTTTTCCAAGACACCTCCTAAATTATCTTCTCTACCAAGTCCCATTTTTATTTTGATTTTTGTTTTATAAACTCTTATACTACCTACTGAAAGTTTTTCAAGTAAAGAAATCTCCTTTGCACTAAGGTTTAATTTGAAATAAACACATAGTTTTAATTCCTGCTCACTAAGGGAAGGATAGGTTTTAGAAAGCTTTTCAATGAAGTTCTTATTTTCCCGAGAACTTTCATTGATGATATCATTATTCTTTTTATCTATTAATATAAGGTTACTGATTTTAAGTTGTAAATTCTTTAAAACCTCTTCAATATTTATATTTTTTGTTTTCTTTATTTTTTTTATATTTTCTAAAAATTCTCTCTCTGTTTCAGTTTTTAAATTAAGATTGAGATGCAGATTATTAATTTTTTCTTTCTGCAGCAAGATGTTTTGTTCCAGTATCTTTTTTTCATTTTCGTAAATCACCTTTCCTTTAGTCAAAATTTCCTTCTCTTTGGTCAGAATTTCTTTCTCTTTAGCATACACCTCCTCTTTCTTTTTCTTCATTTTAGTTAAAAGCGATAGAATAAGTGAGAAAACTGCTATTAAAAAAAGCATACCCAACAGTAAAAAAATATTTTTCCTTTTTTCATAATCAGATTCTTGGTTGGCAGACTTGAGAATATATTTATCTGTAAAATTGAGATTTGCTTCAATTTCATTTTTATAGTTTTCATTACCTTCTCTGTTAAGCTTTGCAAGCCGCTGGGAAACAATTTTTAAATTTTGGATGTTATTTGTTTTTAGATAATAATTTTGCAGAGCTGTATTCAGAATTATTTTGTTTTCATTAAGGCGTAACTCTGGTTCAATGGCTTCCAGAGATTTAATGATATGTTCTGTAGCGGAAGGATTAGCATCAATACTATCATAAATATTGATCAAAGCTGTTGCACTACGAACAACCATTCCAAAATTTTTAATACGTAAGGAAAATTCTAATTCAGAGCTAAACAATATTTCGGCTTGTTTAAAATTCTCAACTTTTTTATAATAGTTAGCAAGTCCTTCTTTGATATAATTTAAGAAAACCTTTTCTTCATTGTATAAATTGGGCTTCGCACTAAGAATTTTAAATGCTTTTTCAGTTGCAGTTATTGCCTCTTTTAATCTATTCATTTTTTCATAGCACAATCCGAAATTATTATACATAGATGCTATATACATAGTTTCGTCCTGCTTTTCAAATATCATAAGTGCTTTCTTAAATAATGAAATAGCATCATTATATCTGCCTTCATTATATAATATTCTTCCTTTGAAATGATATAAATGTCCCAGATTATACTGTTTGGTCGTGCCTTTACTAGTATCAATAGCAATGTTAATATATTTTAAAGCCCACTCAGGAGAACTTTTTTCAAAATAAGCTGATAGACACGCATTGCAGTTTATGGTAATATAGGTGTATCTGTTATTATTAAGTCTCAATAAATCATAGCATAAAAGAATCTGTTTCTGTTTATCATTAGAATTAATAGCCATTTCCACTTGTTTGCTACTAATCAGATATTTTATATTTCCGGTTTTATGATATTTATTCAGCTCTCTGTAAAATATCTTCTTCATCTTCCCCGGGTCTTCCCTCACATACATATTCATTTCTTTACCGAGCTCGAAGAAGTAATCGCTCTCCTTATTATTATGATTGCAGGAAATTATAAGAAAAAGTGGAATAAATAAGATCCAAAATACACTTTCTTTCATTCATTTAATGTTTTACACAATTTTACAAATAATTTATTAAAACCCAGGTATTTTCATTAATTAAACTTGTGATTTTAAGTAACTTACATTAAAAAAAGCAACAACTCAGCAATCACATATTCACATTAATTCGAATTTATATTTTAAAGTATTTTGTATATAATTATTAAAAACATTAACATTATTAAAAATAATAGAAAAATTAAATAGTCTTAATAATTTTCTAAAATTCTCTAAACAGATCATTAATCATCTCAATAATTTAAGTTTCGATATCACTAAAAGCAATCAAAAAACCTTTGAGAATGCATGATTCACATAGCACATGAAATCACTTAATGAAGATTTAATACATTTTTCGAAAATAAATATTCATCTTTGCAGCCTAAACTTAAACACGCTAGTTTATTTCATGAGCATTATTTTTAAAAAGCGACTTATTATAGCGCTTGTATTACCTACGGCAGCCTTATATTACGGGCAGAGTACGAAGGATTCTTTAGAAAAATCTAAATCTATTGATGAGGTGATGTTGGTAGGTAGAAACCTTTCCCAAACAGCCAAAGAAAGAAAAACCCCTGTTGCAGTTTCCACCATTAAAGCAGCGGAAATTCAGGAAAAATTAGGAAACAGAGAATTTCCTGAAATTATGAAGTCTACCCCTTCCGTATACGTTACCAAAGTGGGTGGAGGATTCGGAGACAGCAGAATCAACATGAGGGGTTTTGATGCGGCCAATATTGCAGTTATTATTAACGGACAGCCGGTTAATGACATGCAGGGAGGAACCGTATATTGGTCTAACTGGACAGGATTGGCAGATATTGCAAGCTCTATTCAGATTCAAAGAGGTTTGGGAGCGTCTAAATTTGTTGTTCCGTCTGTAGGAGGAACTATCAATATTGTTACCAAAGCAACTGATTCTGAGCAAAAGGCAATGATTAAAGGAGAAGTGGGTAATGATAATTATTCCAGATTATCAGCAATGTATTCTTCCGGATTAAAAAACAAATGGGGAACCACGGTTTTACTTTCCCGCTGGCAGGGTGATGGTTATATCAACGGAACAAAGGGAGAAGGATATTCATGGTTTTTCTCCACAGGATTTAAACCTAATGAGAAGCACGCCTTCAATTTAATTGCAACAGGAGCTCCACAGGTACATGACACGAGAAGATCTTCTGCAACCGGAGCTAATGTAGCAACCCTTCAGCAATTTGAAACTTATGGAAGAAGATACAATCCGCAAACCGGAATGCTGAATGGTTCACAATTCAACCTAGCTCCTAACTTCTATCACAAGCCTATTGCCTCATTGAACTGGGACTGGACAATGAATGACAACCTGAAACTATCCACTGTTCTTTATGGTTCATGGGGACGCGGCGGCGGCGGTACCGGACTTAATGGTTCTATCAAAAATGGGAACGGACAAACCATGAACTTCATGAATTATGGCCCAGGCGGAGACGGAACCATCAACTGGGATATGATTTACCGCTATAACAGAGGAGGTATGGTAACAGATTATAATGGAAATACATTCCAGAAATCAACCTTTACAGCACCTGCGGGCTCCCCTACCGATTATAACGGACAATATGTAGCTACGCTGAACGGAAGCAGTGGAATTGTAAGAAAGCAAAGTATCAATGCTCATGACTGGTATGGAGTTATTGCAGACCTTAATTACAAAAAAAACAACTGGACTTTTAACGGAGGTATCGATCTTAAAACTTACAAAGGAGCACTTTATGATATTGTTACTGATATGTTAGGATCTGATGCATTATTTGTTCCTAATACAGCCAATGCTCCTAAAGGATATTATATTGACCAAACTGTAAAGCCGGAACCGCTTACAAAACTTAAAGA
Source organism: Chryseobacterium sp. Tr-659 (assembly GCF_011752975.1). Classification (GTDB taxonomy): domain Bacteria; phylum Bacteroidota; class Bacteroidia; order Flavobacteriales; family Weeksellaceae; genus Chryseobacterium. The sequence goes on from NZ_VWWP01000004.1 coordinate 62,960, forward strand.
TGCTCAGAAAGTATCTATACACAACGAAGGTTTGGTAAAATGGGCTGGAGTATACGGAATGATTGAATATAGCTCTGAAAAGCTAAGCGCTTCTGTTCAGGGATCAGTTTCTGAGCAATACTACAAAAGAATAGATTATATGCTGTATACGCCAGGAAACCAGGAAACGAAATGGTATCATAAAACAGGTTATATTGTAAAAGGAGGCGCTAATTATAATATCGATGAACATCATAATGTATTTTTCAATACAGGAGTGATCTCCAGACAGCCTTTATTTAATGCTTTATTCCCATCCAACCAAAATATATACAATGATGCGAAGAACGAAAGAATCTTCTCTGTAGAATTAGGATATGGATTCAAATCGCGTTATGTAGATGTGAATATCAATGCTTACAGAACGCAGTGGGACGATAGATTTATTTCAAGAACATTCAATGCAACGGCTGCAGATATTGCAAAGTTCCCTCAGCTCAACCTTGGAAATGCCTACTTCTATAATGCACTGAATGTTGGACAGGTGCACCAGGGAGTTGAATTGGAAGCTAAAGCAAGACCTTTTGCCAATCTTAGACTTAGAGGGATGTTATCTTTGGGTAACTGGAAATACAAAGGAAATGCAAACTTTAATATCCTTGATGTTCAAAGCAACCAGGAAGTTTCGGGAGCTACGGGAATGATCAATATCAAAGACCTGAAGGTTGGAGATGCAGCACAGACTACAGCCAGCATCGGAGCAGATTATAATATCACCAAAGCTTTCAGTATTGATGCTAACTGGGAATATTATGATAAACTATATGCTCAGTTTAACCCAATCAACTTCCTTACTCCTGAAGCAAGAGATAAAGGCATCGTAAAGTTACCAAGCTATAATTTATTTGATGTAGGTGCTTCTTATAAGTTTACATTGGATGCTAAAAAATCTTTAACATTGAGAGCTAACGTATACAACTTATTCAACAAATATTATATTTCTGAATTAAGCTCCAATATTTTCGCAGGAGATAAAATTACAAGTGGTCCCGATGCCGGAAAAACATATCAGGAAGCTGGTAGAGTGTATCAGGGTATTGCGGATGGTAATACAGGATTCCTTGGTTTTGGAAGAACCTGGTCTGTTGCAGCTACTTTAAGGTTTTAAATAAAATCATTTCAATAAACAATCAATTGAACCCATCACTTTTGATGGGTTCTTTTCTTTTGAAAAATGTTGTTGTACTCTCTCCTATTCTATAAAGAAATAAGTGGTAGATTAGACAGGACAGAAACTAAAAATCTTTTCTACTATAATGGACAAAGAGACAATACATTATATCATTACTTATTTTGGTAATCTGATGACCCATGATGAAAAATTAGCATTAAGGTATCAAATATTTACCTATAAAACATCCAATAATTCTCAACTGAAAAAAGGATTGACTGATAAAGGGTTGTTCAATACTAGTCCTAAAACTGCGAGCTTACTTCAAAATGGGTTTGATGAATTTGCGCTCAATGTAGCTCAGCGAATATTGGCTGAGGTTCCGGAAAAAATATTTTTTAATGATTGCCCGCAATGCAACAGGCTGGCTCGTACTCCTTTTGCGAAACAATGCAGATATTGTGGATATAGCTGGCGCAATCGGGTCACTATATTTAGAATTGATAGCGTTTTTAAACTTACTAATAGAAGTTTTTATTTCCTTGGTGAGATTGCAGATGGTGAAATAAATCCGGGGCAACTCATGGATTTAGCAATATTGGGGCTTGATAAAAAGGTTAGAATTGAATCCATAGAATTTGCAGACCGATTAACCAACGGAAAACCATGGAACGGTGTTGACTTGGGAACAAATGAATTGACTGAAGGAGAACAAGAATTTTTAAAACAGAAAAATCCTATTCATTGTATCATTCCTATTATTTTATTACCTCATTATAAATAATGCTTAGTTCACTGATAATACTGAACTATTCTTTGCTAACAATTTTACCATTTCAAAATAAAGGAGCTGTTTCAAAATTGAAACAGCCTTTCTAATTATTTATATTTTATAATTATATCTATTTTCTTTGAAATTTCGTGATCTAAAGATTTGTTACTTCATCAATTTGAAAATCAAGACTTGTCAAAATATCCATAAACATTTTTCTCTCCTCTTTTATAAAATCTTTACTAAAATTTATATCTAAAAAAAACTTTCATCTTCAGAATAAATGTAATCTTTAAGTTTATCTCTGAGCAAATCTCTATTACCTACAAACTTTGCTGCTATATCAATACTCATCTTTTATTTTTTGCATGATATTTAAAATTTATTCCCAGTCAAAATCCTCTGCATTAGTCCAAAATACAACACTTGGCTTTTGTTTAGGATTTTCAAAAAACTCACTGATAATATTTACAGTCTTTTCCATATTTAAAAAAGAATTTTTAGGAACATAATTTTCATCTCCTGCATCCACTATTTCTGAATAATCACTACCATTTGAGGAATACCATGACTGACCATTCCTTACATTTGGAATATTTTCATCATATCTGAATGAAATGTTTTCTTTATCTACAGCTGAAAACTGCAAGATAATATTACTTTCGTCAGAAATTTCAAATTGAAGATATCCTGTATTGGAATACTCCAGATCTGTATCATTTAGATTTTTAAACAAGTTCACAACATCACTTTTACTAAGGTTTTCGTTGTTTACCTTATCTAAAAAAGTTGTTTTAATTTCACTCATAGTTTATTATTTTGGTAATATTACTGTTTTTCCGTTTTTACTAAAAATAGTCAATTTTTCTATACCCATTTCTTTCATCATTTCTGGTAGATATGTTTGACAATTTCCACAAGAGTATCTGTCTACGTACATGGTCATTTCTTTTGGCATACTTCCACCTAATCTTTCATAAGTTCTCATCAATGCATGCCCTTCAGCATGGAATAAAACTTGATCTTTCCCTCTACCCAATCCCAAGATTTCTTTCCATTTTCTACCTAAATTTTTCGATGAATCGCTTAGCAATGAAGAATTGATGCCAAAAATTTTCTTCCCATCCAGATCAACAAAAGCAACGGTTCCATTTCCGTCACCTATTTTAGGTACTGTTTCTCCTAGTCTTGGCATACCAGCATGTCCCCTGAAGTCATCAATTGACTCCCAAGCATCATTGTTACTATACCCATTATGCACAAGAATCCCATCTTCAGTTACATAATAGTTTTCATTATCTTCAATATCAAAATTATAAACTTTTTCGTAATGAGGCAAGACTTCCACGCTGATAACTGTTGTATAATCCCCACCTTTTAAATGTAATAAATCTCCTGCTTTCAGGCTTCCGGCTTCTATCCATTCATCATTACAGAAAAACCTGTGCTCAGGTGTCACACGTACGAATTCTCCAGTGGGTAATTCCAAAGAAAGCATTTGCTGGGTAAACCTTTCATGCTTTGTAAGGATAGGTTTATATTCCTGCTGTTTGGTAGTTTCGTTATATGTTAAGACGAGATCACCTTCATAAAGGTCTTCAATGTTCTTCATTCCATTCGGTGTATGAACTTTTGTTCCTGCAGGAAAACAAACCAGTGTTGCTCCTTTTGCTGCAAAAATTCCCAATACAAGACTTACTCCACTGTCTTTCAGTTTTTCAAGAACATCTTTATCACTGCTCCAGATACTGTACTGTTCATAATAAGCTCCACCAATTCCCAGTCCACGCATGGTCTTACAAAATAGTGAAGCATTTTTAAATCCTTTAAAAGTAAACTGTTCTATTAATTCTTTTCGTGCCGTATTGGCAAACTGGCGGCCAAATTCACGACCAAAAGTAGTCACTGTTTGTCGTAATCCTGTTGCTCCTGCGGCCGAAGTCGCTCCGGCAGCACCACCTACCATCCCAACTGCTCCTCGCCCGGCAAGAAATCCAAAAGCAAAGTTGGCAACATGTCCCAGGTTGGTAAGGGCGGCACTTCCCCACGCTTCCCAAACGGTTTCTTTGGCTGTTATGGTTCCACCTTCTGCCGGACAAACCATAATGGATGAAAGGGTAAGTGTTTTATGGCCCTGTATAGCAAATTTTTGAGAGGTGTTGGTCCAGACTCTTTGGGAAGCTGCAGCTTTACATTTTATGAGTCCGATAGCAACTGCGGCCAAAATAGCAGCGGCAATAATGGCGGCAACCAGCCAGCCGGGTCCGGGAATCATGGCACAAATCCCCACAGCAATCCCAGCTACGGCTCCTGCCATAAAAGCAACATTTCCAAGACAGACAAAGTTATTGCCCTTCAGGGTATCCAGTTCTGTAGCGGCTTTGTCTCCACTGAAGGTTACAAAATCCTGACTGGTTACCTTCATTTGTTTCGGAGCTACTCCTTTATTGCAAACCAGATAATGTTTTTCGGTAAGATACTGTTCATCTTCCATAATGTTACAATTCTAAATGAGTATCCATATAACAGTGATAATAAAAAAATTCACCCAACTTTTCGGTAATGGTAAAATCAGATTTTAACAATATCCGGTTATCATACAGGTATTTTCCTTTTACTTGATATTCGGGATGCATAAAATTGTCTTTTGCAAATTCCCGTAACCTTCGGATCATTTTTTCGTCACGGATCATCTTTCCTTCTGCATTCCATTCATCGAAACCTTGCTCCGTCTGTCTTTCCGATACGGAAAGATTAATAGGGATTACAATGCCAGCGCCAAACCGGTCCATATCTTCTCTTTTAAGATAGCTTTTAGATCCTTCCTGCATTGGCTCTTTTCCAAAAATATAGAAGAACTGGTAGATAAAATGGATGTAACGAATGCTTTTTATTTCCATTTCTTCATCCGTCAGTTCATATTCTTTAGCCCGTATAATTTCATAAGCTTCAATAGGATGAGCATTTGTGAGCCATTCTTTTACCCCTTTCCATTTTTCACGGATCATATCCCCGTTATAGATTTTGGCAATTTCTCCTTTTTTATTAATCCCGACTTCCAGAGTACTGTAGATACTGCATACTTTATTGGTCATTTCTGTGATCTGAACAATTAAGGGATCTTCATACATTTCTAAGACATAATCAGTCTCTGTGATTTCAAAAATGTGATAATCTTCATCCGGATCTTTTCCTTTATAAATTACTGATGTTTTGATATTGATTTTATAATTGCTGTCCAGACTGTGTACTTTGGTTTTTCCGGTAATAGCAGTATTATAGAGGTATTCTTTTCCAATCTCCATTCTTCTACTTATTAATATTTACTTTTTTACTGTTAACTTGTACTTCATCCCCTCCTGTCATCACTACATTTTTACCACCTATTTTAGTGCTGTCTTTTCCTGAAAGATCCAGACTTTCTTTGGCATCTACCTTTATTTCTTTTCCATTGATGGTAATTTTTCCTTCTTTATCAATAATCACAGTACTGGCTCCCACCACAATTTTAAATTCTGTATTGGCCGTAAGGGATACTTTCCCGGTTTTATCCATCTGAAGAACCGAAGCATCAGCTACGTTAATCATATTGGTGTTTCCTGCTCTTACGGTGTTATCATTCCCTACGTTGACTTCTTTGTTCTTATTGGCATTGGTTGTAGCATTTCCGGCTCCATCAAAGAACATATTGGCACCACCCTGATCTTTAAGATTCATAGATCCGGCACCATTGTCATATTTCAGTTCGGCACCACTTCGGCCACTGAAACTCATCACATTGTTACCAGCACCACCACCCGCTCCAATTCCGCCATGGTACATTCCGCCCATTACAAAAGGACGGTCCGGATGAAGATGTACAAAGTTGATAATCACCTGATCTCCTACTTCAGGAATAGACATGAAGCCACGATTCTTACCTACTTTATCACTACTTCCCGCATCAGGTGACATCACACGGATAAACTCTGTAGTATCCTGCCCGCCTTGCCAGTCAAGCTGAACTTGTACGCGTCCTTGATTTTCAGGATCGGTGTTGGAAATTACCTTTCCGAACTGAGGTTCTGCCACAGGAACAATAAATTCCGGTCTTGGAATATATCCGGTATCAGAAGCTATTCCCTGGAAAGATCCATCATAATACCCGCGGGCGTCCACTTCATGGGTTACCTCTATGAGCATTAATTTTGTAAAATAGGAAGTATCGTTAGTATCTGTTTTACGCATTTGAATGTCCGCAATACATCCCGGATATAGAAACGGGACTGTGGTATTTCCGGAAGTAATAAAAACCTGTGAAGCATTGCTTCCTGCTGTTCCTTTTTGAGAAGCATCAATATCCATAAAGGATGAAGCTTTAATAGGAGCAACTCTTAAAGACGGTGTCTGAAAAGTTTTTTCAGAGATTTCATAAGCTCTTTTAGCAATATCTGAAGTATGGGTTATTTTTGAACTGCCGCCTTTAAACTTTTCGTTTTTACTGCTGTTATAACCATAAAATGAAGGATTCACATGCTGAGCTTTCATTTTAATTTTAATATCAGTCAGGTTACTGCCATAGGTCAACAATACGGGTTTTTCTTGTGGTGGAAGCTGTCCGAAATGTAAAACTTCTCCATCGTAGAAAAATTGTTCTCCATAAGCTTCCGCCATTCTTGCCAAATAATTATAATGTGTTTCTCCATATTGAGAACTGTAAGATACATTGCCATGGCGGGCATCTACCCTGAAATCAAATTTTCCCTGCCCTAATCCTTCTTTAATGACATCATTGGCAATATTGTTTAAACTGATAGGTTTTGCCCCTCCAAAACTTTGAATGTGAGGTGCTGCATCTAACAAGATCGTTGGACTAAAACCTGACAAAACAAGATTGCCAAGACTGCCTTTTTCCTGGCTGAATCCGACTTCTGTGATGACCCCTACAAAGTTTCGTTCGGGTCCGCCTTCTACATCTTTATACTTGAAAACAATAGTAATCCTTTTTCCTAGAAAATTCTGAACTTCTTCAAGGTTATGATTTTCTGCACTTCCTAAGGTATCATGGGCAAGAATAAGCTCAAACTCATGATGCTTAGTAGCACTTTGCGTAAGTTTAAAATGTTTGAAATATTTTATAGGCTTACCTTCTACATGAATATCAAGCTTTACGACACGGTTGATTCCTGCTATAGCACTCTCCGGAATACTGTCTGCATTGAATATTTTGGAAGTAGGTTGTTTTACCCAAAGCTTTTCTTTAATAATAGATGGCTCATTGGGTAATAGCGGCTGATTCAGGAATTGTTTTCCTGTATTTACCACATTGACTTTGTTATTCACTTTTGAAGCAGCTTTCTTTACTTCTTTGATCTTTTTATTGTCCTGGATTTTGTTTACAAGCCCTGTCTTGTCTGAATCTATTTCCGGCTTGGGAAGATTATTTTGTTCCTGAAACATAACATCTTTTTTTTGGTGTATGACTTAATTGGATATTCAACCTTTACAGGTGAGACTCTTCAATTCAAAGAAACAATCTATAGTTTGCAATGGCCTCTTGAACAAGCTTTTCTATGATTGATCTGAAATGGTTGCAATTGGAATTGTCAGAAAATAATTCCACTATAAGTTAGCAATACTTAAAAAAGAGGGGGGTGATTTTGGTATTTTTTCATAAGCTTTTTCAATGATTTTGGTAATGCAATATATCACCTTAAATATTCACACCAAAATGAATTATACTTTATTTAAAAATTTGTAGTAGAATTACGACTTTTTGATAATGAACAAGATAACACTAATAACCAGATGTATTTATTAGAGGGAGTTACCTTTTCCTTGTGCTATGGGCTTCACATATAAGCGATGAATAACAATAAAAGGTATTTGTGTTTTCCAGATCAGATCATTGTATTCTTCATCACATAATTCATTAAGTGCAACATAAGCCAATATTTTGCCTTCTTCCTCATAAACAAAACCTTATCCTTTTTCAATATCTTGTATAAGTACTTTTACATTAGGATACTCCTGATCCCATTGATCAATTCCTTCACTCAGCATATATTTTTTTACCACCTCCAAAGCTTGAACTGCCTGAAGAAAATCATCATGAATTGCTTTTCTAATCATGATCAGTATTCTTTAATATTTTCGATGGATAATAAATGATCATTTTATTTTGAATTTTTAATTTCTAAAGCCCTCTGATAAAAAAACTGACTGGCAATTTTCTTTTCTGCTTCATCAACAAGTTCCATCCAATAAACAAAAGGCAAATTAGATTTTTTGATATTACATACCAGCCATATAGGTTGCAATTTTTAGAATTAACATAATAAAACTTTTCTCTTTGGTTTGATTTATATCTATATATTTGAAACTTAACTTTATAATTTAACACAATGAAAAATTTAAAAAAATTATCTCGTAATGATCTTCAATCTGTAAAAGGAGGTCAAGTTTGGTATGCCGAAACTTCTTGTGGTGTACAAGCTACAACAACTTAAAATTGGACTGCTGAACAAGCAAATGCTTGGGTTGCAGCTCTAGAAGCAAATTACTGTAAGCCTGGTACACATAGTGGTCCTAGTAATAATTTGGCATAATATGTCAATTAATGCACTTATGGTGGAAATTACTACGCTATAAGTGCAGTTTTATAATGAAAATACAACTTATGCATTACCAAAAAAAGCTACTTCAATTATCAATTTTATTTTATAGCCTTTTATTTTATACTCAATCATACAAACAAGATACTTTGCGTGGTGAGTTTACTTATCAGTTAAAAGCCAAATTTGATATACGAACAGATAATAGATACGAAGAACTATTTTCATTACAAATAGGAGATAATCGTTCATTTTTTGCTAGTACTATATCGTTAAAAGGTGATTCGGTAATGGTTAATTCAGGAACAACGACAAGTAATCCCGATGGAAGTATAACTCTTGGTTGGAAAAAAGGAGTAGTGATTCCTAAAACAGGATTTTCTTTTACTATAATACAATCAAACGAAAATATACAGTATTTTAAATTAGTTGGAATGTCATTGCTTACCTATAAAGAACCAGTAATAAAGAATTGGAGACTTGTGGATGAAACAAAAATAATCAATACAATTAATTGTAAAAAAGCAGAAGTTACCTTTAAAGGAAGAAATTGGATTGCATGGTATTCCCCTGAAATCCCTTTACCTTATGGTCCTTATAAATTTGGTGGATTGCCTGGGTTAATAATTAAAATAACAGATGACAAAGGAGATTGGGATTTTGAACTCGTGAAATCGGTATCTGATTCTAAGTTGAGAGGAAAACTAATTAACATTAACAAAACGAGGTTTACTGATGCAATAGAAACTACACAACCTAAACTTAAACAAGCATTAAGAAATGCAGATGCTAATGCTGCTGCTGTACTTGCAAGCTATGGAACCACAATCATAAAAGGACAGGAGATGGTAAGGCAAAGAGAAAAAGAAAGAGAAGAAAACAAAAAATTTGAAAACCCTATAGAATTAGAATAAAAACAACAGATTAGATTACCAGTCTGTTGTTTTAATTGGTATATAACTACTTAATGATGAAATTTACTTATTTCGTATTCTTCACCTGCAGTGCCCTCTGATAAAAAGACTGGCTGGCAATTTTCTCTTCTGCTTCATCAATAGCCGTAAGCAAGTTGTTTGTATTATCGGCAATATCTCCCAAAATCTGTGACATCAATTCCCAAACCGGTTTCATCTTATCGATGAGTTCCTGGCCTTTCGAAGTCAGCTTAAACAGTCTTTTACGCTCATCCTGCCTATCTTTTTCCCATTGTATCAATTCCAGCTTTTCCAGCTCTTTGAGCAGCGTTATGGTGGATGGATGGGTATATCCTATTTCATTCGCTATTTCAACAACGCTGGCTATTTCCTTCTTATAAATCGTAAAGATGACCGGAAACCACTTTAGTTCGAAATCGATTCCGAAGGCCTTATAAATCAAGGCTCCGTCTTTCCTTAATTGTTCGCTAAGGCGGTGTAATCTTGTGGATATGGCAAGAATTCCTGCCTCGTTGATAACATTCATGATCTGTCCATATTTAAATGATAAAAGACATCATCAGCACTCATCAATGGAAATTTAGCCGGAAGGTTTCTTTTTTCTATCTTCACAAAGTGATTTCTTTCATAGAATCGCTGTGCCGCTTTTAATACCGTTATGGTTCCCAAATACAGATCATCAATTCCATTTTCCCGGCAGAAAGAAATTAACACTTCCAATAACTCCTGAGCAATATTCAATTCCTTTCCTCTGAATTCTTTCTTGACAAACATTTTCCTGATCGCTCCTGCTCTTTCGTCAAATTTAACCAAAGCAATAGAACCTACCAGTTCATCATTCACAAAAGCACCCCAGAAATTACCTCCGGCAGCGGTGTAAAAACTTTCAATCTGTAAAAGATCCGGCTGATCCTGTATTGTAATTGGAATATTGAATTCCTTCTGCTGAATATTTAAAATCAAATCAACAGCCTGTTCCGAATATGAGTTTCCTATGGGTTGTATCTGTATTTTCATGCCCGTAATATTTTAAAGTATAAAACTACGTAGTTAAATACATATATACAACAGGAATTTGGATTTTAACATACATTAAAAGGAGGGAAATTGGAAGTTTGAAGATGGAAGTTCCTATTTGACGGGAAACTTCTGATTGTTTTTTAAAATAGATGAAATATATTCTGCAATTAAATTCTTGATATATTAATCTCAATAACTCTCTCTTCCCTCTTCCAGCCTCCAACAAAAAACGCGTGCCATTTCTGGCACACGTTGTATTATTTACTGCAAAAAATTTCTATTTCCAGCCTCCGCCTAAAGCCTGATAAAGCTCAACAGCTGCCTTCATTTTACTATATCTTGCATTGGAAATATTAAGTTCTGCGTTTAATGAATTAACACTCGCATTCAATACTTCAAGATAGTTGGCCATACCATAGTTTACCAATTCCTGAGAGTAGTCAACAGACTTTTTGTAAGCATCCAGTTCTTTTTGTTTTAACTCAATAAATGAATCCTGTACAGAAAATACTCTGATTGCATCAGAAACCTCTTTTCCGGCAGTAAGAACTGTCTTTCTAAAGTTTAAATAAGCCGTTTCCTTATTGGCAAGACTTACGTCATAGTTAGTCTGGATCTGCCTTTTATTTAAAATCGGCTGTGCTAATCCTGCCACTACATTCGCGAATAGTGAATTTACGCTGAACAGGTGGTCAATATCCACAGACTGTACCCCACCACTACCTGTTAGCTTTAAAGTAGGATAAAACTGAGCTTTTGCAGCATTCGTCAATTCGAAAGCATTCATTAGATTATATTCTGCTCTCATTACATCCGGACGATTCGCCAGAAGCTGCGCAGGATAACCTAATTTCAAATCAATCGGAAGTTTTTGCCCTTCCAATGTAGATCTTTCGATGCTGTGTGAAGGTTCCCCCATTAAAAGACTCATCGTATTTTCAAGAAGCTGGATCTGGGTATCAATATCAATCAATAATGATTTTGCATTGAAAACAAGGGCTTCACTCTGCTGTACAGCAACTTCTGTTACAGTACCGGAAATTTTTAAAGCTTTCGTTGTTTCTAGATTCTTCTCGCGTACGGCAATCGTTTCTGAGATAATTTTTTTCTGCGCATCAAAAGTCAATAATTGATAATAGGCAGAAGCGATGGAAGAAACAAGGCTGCTTTTTACTGCTTTATGAGCTGCAACCGTCCCTAAATAAGTAGCTAATTGTGCTTTTTCCTGAGCTTTCAGTTTTCCCCAAATGTCTGCCTCCCAACCAATACTGGCGGTAATATCAAACTGATTCACATAACGTCTTGAACCGATGATCTGCCCAAACTGAGTATTGATAGACTGTGTCTGGAACGTATAGTTAGGTCCAATGGAAAGTGTGGGCTGATAAGCTGCTTTACTTTGCTTCAAATAAGCTTCCGCAGAATTGATACTTTCTAAAGCAATTCTGATATCTAAGTTGTTTTCCAGTGCTTTGGAAATATGCCCCTGAAGGATCGGATCTGTGAATATTTCTTTCCATGAAATATCCGCAATATTCGTACTGTCTGAAGGAAGCATATCTGTACGGAAAAGCTTTTCGTCTACAACGTTCTTCGGTCTTTCATATTCTTTTCTTGCCATACAGGATGAAATGGCTCCGAGTATGAAAACTGAAAAAGTAATTCCTTTTATGATGTTTAATAAACTCTTCATTATTTTTAATTAGAAGTTAGAGTTTAGAAGTTAGAAGTTAGTTTTTAGACTCGTCTCTAATTTCTAACTTCTAATTTCTTAAATCTTAATTTTATTCTGCTAAGCTAATTTCTTCTTTTTTGATAGGCTTGATCTTTTCCTGTAGGGTTTCAAAAATCACATACAGTACCGGGATTACAAATAATCCTAAAATAGTTCCTATCAATAGTCCGATTGCTGCACCCGTTGCAATAGATCTGTTACCAACAGCACCAATTCCACTTGCCAGAACCAACGGTAATAAACCGAAGATAAAGGCGAACGATGTCATTAGAATAGGTCTCACTCTGGCTTTGGCAGCATTGATCGCTGACATTACAATCGTCTCGCCGTGATGCCTTCTCTGAACAGCAAACTCAACGATAAGAATCGCATTTTTCGCCAGTAACCCCACGAGCATGATAAGTGCAATCTGGAAATAAATATTATTTTCCAAGCCCATAATCTTCTGTCCGAAATAAGCTCCCATTACTCCTAAAGGAAGGGATATAACAACGATCAGCGGAAGAATGTAGCTTTCATACTGCGCAGAAAGAATAAAGTAAACGAAGATCAAACTTAATCCGAAAATCAGAAGCGTCTGAGATCCTGAGTTCAATTCTTCCCTGGTTAATCCGGTAAATTCCACAGCATAGTTTTGGTTCAGGGTTTCTTCAGCAACTTGTTGTACGGCAGCAATAGCATCTCCGGAACTATACCCGTCGGAATTTGCTCCAGTCACCTTCACTGAGGTAAACAGGTTATAACGGCTTACGGATTGCGGACCATAGGCTTTTTTCAAGGTTACAAACTGTGAAATCGGAGACATAATACCCGAACCTGTTCTTATATAAAGTTCATTTAGATTTTCAATATTCTTTCTGTTTTCAGGGAGCGCCTGAACCATTACTCTGAACTGTTTTCCATACTTGGTAAAGTCAGCGGTATAAATACCACCAATATATCCCTGCATGGTAGCCAGAATATCATTTACAGAAACACCAAGCTGCTTGCTCAGAGGAACATTAATTTCCATCTGATACTGCGGATATTTTGTATTGAATGAAGTCTGCGCAAATTGGATTTCGGGTCTTTGCATCAGCTTACCGATGAATTCATTGGTTTTATTATCCAGATCAGCATATTCTCCACCAGATTTATCCAGCAGCACCATTTCAAAACCTGCACTGTTACCAAACCCTGGTACACTTGGCGGCTGAAAGAATACTACTTTTGCATCAGGAACAGCTCCTGAAATTCCAAATAATTTTTTCGTAATATCTTCAGAAGTCTGGCCGTCTTTTTTTCTTTCTTCAAAAGGCTTCAGTTTAATGAAGGCAAGACCGTTATTACTTCCGTTTCCTGATAAGAATCCTCTACCTGTGGAAATTGTTACGTTCTGTACTCCCGGAACCTTCAATGCTTTGGCCTGAAGTGTTTTCAAGGCGTTATACGTTCTTTCCATAGAAGCCCCCGGAGGAAGCTGAACATCGGTAAAGATAATCCCCCTGTCTTCTGTAGGTACAAACCCTTTCTTCATACTACTGCTTGCCCAGAATAAAATCCCTCCGGTAACAGCGAAAATAATAAGGGTTACCCATTTATGTCTTAACAGGAATACAAATCCTCTTCCGTAACGCTCAGTTGTTGTTTTAAAAGCAATATTAAACTTATAGAAAAACTTCTGCATAAGGTTTAAATCCTTATACTCTGCGTGATGTTCTGCATGAGGTTTTAAGAATAATGAACACAATACCGGACTTAATGTTAATGCATTAATAGCGGAAATGATGATCGCTATTATCAGTGTAATACCAAACTGCTGGTAGAATACCCCTGTAGGACCTGTAATAAAGGTTACCGGGATAAATACTGCTGCCATTACCAAAGTAATAGAAATAATAGCTCCCGTAATCTCATCCATCGCTTCTACAGTTGCTTTTTTAGCATCGGAAATACCATGTTCCATCTTCGCATGAACGGCCTCGACGACCACAATGGCATCATCCACCACAATACCGATGGCAAGTACCAATGCAAAAAGGGTTAACAGGTTTAATGAATATCCGAAAAGATTCAGGAAAAAGAACGCTCCTACAATAGATACCGGAACTGCAATGGCCGGAATAAGAGTAGATCTGAAATCCTGAAGGAAAATATATACTACAATAAATACCAGAATAAATGCTTCAATCAGGGTATGAACTACCTTTTCAATGGAAGCATCAAGGAATTCGTTGGTATCAAAGTTAAAAGTATATTTAATACCTTTAGGGAAAGTACTCTCCGCTGATTTCAGATAAGTTTTGATATTCTTAATAATCTCCTGTGCGTTGGAACCCGGTGTCTGGAAGATCCCCATACTGATGGAAGGATTGTTTCCGTTCTCCCCGATTCCTGTATAGGATTGACCTGCCAATTCTACTTTGGCAACATCTTTTAACATCAGGTTTTGTCCGTTTGGAAGGGATTTAATGATAATATTATCATACTGCTCTTTATCGTTGAACTTTCCTACATATTTGATGATATATTCAAAAGAACTTCCACTGTTCTGGCCAATAGAACCTGCGGCAGCCTCTCTACTCTGCTCGTTAATTGCATTGGTAACATCTGTAGGAGTTACACTATAGGCAGCCATTTTTGCCGGATCCAACCAGATTCTCATGGAATAATTTTTACCTCCGAAAACGTTGGCATCCCCTACACCATTTACCCTTTTCAGGTTTGGAATAATATTGATATTCAAAAAGTTTTGAAGATACACATCATCCAGATCCTTATTTTCAGAATAGAAAGACATATACATCAGGGCACTTGTCTGCTGTTTCTGGGTAACAACTCCCGATCTCGTTACTTCGGACGGCAAGAGCGGTGTTGCTCTGGCCACACGATTCTGCACGTTTACCGCTGCAATATCCGGATCTATTCCTTGTTTAAAGAAAACCTGAATTTGAGCAGAACCGTCATTTCCAGCAGAAGAAGTGATATAGTCCATTCCTTCCACCCCATTAATCTGTTCTTCCAAAGGAACAACCACACTTTTCATTACAGTTTCCGCATTGGCACCTGTATAGTTAGCAGTAACGCTTACAGTAGGCGGTGCAATGTCCGGATACTGTGTAACCGGTAACGAGATCAGTCCTAAAATACCGAGAATCACAATTAAAATTGAGATTACGGTAGATAAAACCGGTCTGTTAATAAAGTTTTTTATCATTAGAATTTCGGTTTTATTGATTGAACAAGACTATCCATTTTAATTGGCTTTGGCTTTACTACTGTTCCCGGTTTTAAACCGCCGATTCCAGCCGCAACAACTGTTTCGCCTTTGTTAACTCCTGATTTTATAAGAGCCATATTGTCAATTCTGTCAATAACATTAATGACAACATTTTTAGCAGTATCTCCTTTTTCTATTTTGTACACGTAGACAATACCTTGTTGTTCGTAAGTAGCACTTTCAGGAACGACAAGCACATTATCATAACGCTGAGGGAATCTGATGGTTCCACTGTTACCGTTACTCAATAATTTTTGAGCATTCGAGAACGCAACTCTAAACTGAATAGTTCCTGTTGTAGGATCAATCTGGCCTGTAATAGCTTCAATTTTCCCTTTTTCAGGATAAAGACTTCCATTCGCTAATTGCAGTTCTACCAATGGTAAATTTTTGATTTTCTCAGGCATGGAAGCTCCCGGAGCTTTTTCCAGGAAATTGAAATATTCCTTTTCATTCATGGCAAAGTAAGCAAAGATCTGAGAAGTATCAGAAATTGTAGTTAAAGGTGTCTGATCAGACGGCCCAACCAAACTTCCGACTTTTAATGGAAGTCTTCCAACCACCCCTGAAATAGGTGCGCGAATGATGGAGTATTCGATATTGGCTTCTACTCCTTTATAGTTAGCAACAGCCTGTTTTTTGGCAGCAGTTGCCTGTTGCAGCTGGGCCTGAGCCTGAGCAAGATTAGCCTGGGCAGTCTGCAGCTGGACGTTGCTGATAATGTTCTTCTGAACCAAAGGCTTGAGTTTATTCACTTCAACCTGAGCTGCATTTACAGAAGCCTGAGCTGCTGCAATACTGGATTCTGAGGCTGCAATCCCAGCTTTGGAAGCGGCTGCATTTTCGTTCAAAATATTGGTTTCTAAACGGAACAAAGGCTGTCCTTTTGTTACATATTGTCCTTCATCTACCAATACCTGAGTAATATATCCTTGTATTTTTGCACGTACATCATTGTTTACTCTACCTTGGATGGTAGCCGGAAACGTCTGATAACCCACTATATTT
This sequence comes from Chryseobacterium sp. Tr-659, assembly GCF_011752975.1. Taxonomy (GTDB): domain Bacteria; phylum Bacteroidota; class Bacteroidia; order Flavobacteriales; family Weeksellaceae; genus Chryseobacterium. The sequence continues at coordinate 79,432 of NZ_VWWP01000004.1, forward strand.
TTTGACTCCACGGAAACCACAGGATATGGTTTGGCGCCATCCTGTTTCGGAGCTTCTTTTTTGCAGGCTGTCAGTGAAAACGCTGCAATTGAAAGTATAACTAGCTTATTATTCATTTTATAGTTTATTAAGAGATTCCTGAATATTTTCTATGTTTTTGTTTAAGAGTGCTTTGTAAACTTCTATTCTTTCGTTGTATCCATCGTCTTTACTTTTTTTAAAGTTGTTTAAATCATCTAATAGTTTTAATTCGTCCTGCATTTTTTGGACAATTTTTTCGAATCGTATCTTTTTGTATTCATCATTGATGAAAAAATACCGTTTCCGTTCATCCATTTTGTTATGGTCTACGATGAGCTGGGCATTTAACAGCAGCGAAATACTGGTGGAAACGGAGCTTTTACTCGCAGAGAGCACTTCAACAAACTCGTCAAAAGTAATTCCTACTTTCTCATAGTCAAAAAGAAGGTAGGAATAAATTTTTGAAGCTAAAGGAGGTAAGCTGAACACGGTGCCATAAAACTTTACGGCATCTTGAAAAATTTTTTCATCAATTTCTATACTTTGATGCATAATATAAAAATTTGGACAAAAGTAAAAATTAGTTCAGAACCAAACGAACAAACCTGATAGAGTTTATAAATACAGCCCGTTTTAAAAATTCAATGAAAGTTGATTTAACTTTTGGCCTAAATTATAATCTTCTCAAAGGCTTTCCTCAATCCGTCTGCCAAAACCACCTCTCCACAATACGAATAACCTTTGCCTTCGAGGATCTTCAGCATCGGGATATTATCATAGTTTGTATCTACTTTAACACTCTGAATGTCATGAGATCTTGCAAAATCTTCAATATGATCAAACAGTTTTTTTGTCATTCCCTGTCCTGCAAATTTTTCATCAATAGCTACTCTGTGAACCACCACGAATTCGCCATTGCTCAGCCACGCTCCTTCTATTTTACTGTAAGCTGGCTCATCGTTTAGAATCAAAGCTCCATAAACTGCTATTTCTCCTTCTACTGTAAGCACATATCCAAATCCTTTTGCAATATCACTTTCCACTGTTCCAAGATTGGGATACCCGTTCTGCCACTGGGTACTTCCGTCCTGCTTTCTTCTTTCAATGGATTGCTGGATAATTCCCCAGATAATGTCCCTGTCTTCAATTTCCGCTTTTCTTAGTTTGATTTCTGAATTCATGTTGTAAAGTTTGATTAAAAAATATAAAAATTAAAGGATGAAGAATCTGAACTATTTACTTTTTACTCCTTGAATCAAAGCCTGATTTTTATTTAGCACAAAGAAAATTAATCTAAGCTCTATATATTTCGATAAGCAAAGAATATTGTATCAAATTTAAATTATAACCATACAAACTTCTGTTTATTTAACTGTTACGTCTGAAAATAATAGTTCTTCAAGCCATCTTTTAAAAATTTATTTTTTTAATAATTTAATGATTGATTTAATTAAAAAACCGAAAATTAATAAAAATTAATTTTCGGTTCGAAGTAGTAAAATTTAAAATTATGAAATTGTTTATTGATTTTCACTTTGTTGAAGATAAGCATCAATAACATCAAATGCTTTCTTTTCATCTTCCAGATCCACCATTACTTTCAGCGAAGTTGCTGTAGGAGTTGTGGTAAATGTAAGATAGTTATTTTCAACAGTATTTGTAATTTGTGCGTCATCCAATTTAGACTTAACCAACTGAATTTCTGAAGGGTTATCACTTTCATAAACTGATACTCTCGTACTTCTTTCCATATTCTAATTGTTTGAGTATCTAAATATACAATGTTTTTTTGAAAATTACAAATCCCGGGTTTTAAATTTTATTAATGTTGTTTTCAATTTTATCCAAAGCCAGCTGGATTTCTTCTTTCGTAACATTCAGATGAGGTCTGAAACGTAAAGACTGATCTCCACATGGAAGAATGATTAATCCATCATTGAATAATTCATTCATCAGGTGGTTTCTTTGTGCTGCAGAAGGTAAATCAATTGCACACATCAGCCCTCTTCCTCTGGCGTTTGAAATCTTTTCAGGATATTTTTCAGCCAGTGCTTTAAGACTTTCCAGAAGGAAATCTCCAACTACTCTTGCATTCTCAACAAGATTTTCTTTTTCGATCACTTCCATTACCAACTGGAAACGAAGCATATCGATAAAGTTTCCTCCGAATGTAGAGTTGATTCTTGAACTTTCTCTGAAAACGTTGTTCGGAACTTCGTCAAATTTTTCTTTATTCGCTAACACACCGCATACCTGTGCTTTTTTTCCGAAAGAAATGATATCCGGTTTTGCTGTAAAGTGCTGAAATGCCCACATTTTACCTGTAATCGCAATACCTGTCTGAACTTCGTCAAAAATAAGTAAGATTTCGTTGTCATCACAGATTCTTCTCAATCCTAATAAAAATTCGTCTCTGAAATGGTTGTCACCACCTTCAGCCTGAATAGGTTCAATAATGATACAAGCCACTTTATCAGGATGCATTAAGATAGCTTCTTCAATCTGTACTAATGCAAGGTTTTCATTTTTGATGGTTTCTTCCAGGTTTTGTTCTGTGATCGGGAATGTTAATTTCGGATTTAAAATTCTCGGCCATTTGAACATTGGAAAATACTGATATTTTCTTGGGTCGGATGTATTTGTTAAGCTTAAAGTATAACCGCTTCTTCCGTGGAAAGCCTGTTTGAAGTGAATACAGATTCCTGCTTCCGTTTCAAGGCCTTTTTCAAAATTTTTGCGGGTTTTCCAGTCGAAACAAGCTTTCATAGCATTCTCAACGCCTAAAGTTCCGCCTTCGATAAAGAAAGCATATTGTAACTCTTCCGGAATCACTACTCTTTCGAATACTTCAAGGAAATGAGCATATTCTTCTGAATAGACATCTGCCAGTGTTGGCTTGTTCACCGCCATTTTGCCCAGCCATTCTGATCTTTCCATAAGGTAAGGGTGATTGTATCCGATGGAAGCGGATGCAAACATGGAGAACATATCCAGATATTCCCTGTCTGTAAGTTTATCATAAAGCCACGAACCATGTGATTTTTCGATATCCATTACGAAATCGAAACCGTCTGCCAGCACATGTTTTCCTACTGTTTCTTTTACTTTATTTGCTTTTATATCTAATGTTTGTTCCATAATAAATTGTTGTGTGATTTAATAAGTGAATGATCAAATGATCCTGAGTAGAAACATTTGATCATTCAGGTTATTAAGTTTTATGTTTTTTTGAGTGCTTTAAGTAAAGCTTTTATAAATCGAATTTAATACCTTGTGCTAAAGGAAGTTGAGCAGTATAATTTATAGTATTAGTTTGTCTTCTCATATAGTATTTCCAGGCATCAGATCCGGATTCTCTTCCACCTCCGGTTTCTTTTTCACCTCCGAAAGCACCTCCAATTTCAGCTCCTGAAGTACCGATATTTACGTTAGCAATACCACAGTCTGAACCTGCATGAGAAAGGAACAATTCTGCTTCTCTTAAATTCTGGGTCATAATCGCAGAAGATAATCCTTGCGGAACATCATTCTGAATAGCAATAGCATCTTCTAATGTTTTGTACTTGATCAGATATAAGATAGGTGCAAAAGTTTCATGTTGAACAATCTCGTAAGAATTTTTCACTTCGGCAACACATGGCTTCACATAACAGCCGGATTCATATTCTTTACCTGATAAAACACCTCCTTCAACAACGAATTTACCTCCTTCTTTTTTGCATTTTTTAATTGCTTCTTCGTATTGGTTTACAGCATCTGTATCAATTAACGGCCCTACATGGTTTTTCTCATCCAATGGATTTCCGATTTTCAATTGACCGTAAGCTTTTGCCAGTCTTGTTTTTACTTCATCATAAACGCTTTCATGAATGATCAGTCTTCTTGTAGAGGTACATCTTTGACCTGCAGTTCCTACCGCTCCGAATACCGCTCCGATAATAGACATATCAATGTCAGCTTCTTTTGTGATGATGATTGCATTATTTCCTCCCAGCTCAAGAATAGATTTTCCGAATCTTTCTGCCACTTTTGAAGAAACCATTCTTCCTACTCTTGTAGATCCGGTGAAAGATACTAATGCAACTCTTTTATCATCCACCAGTTTCTGTCCGATTTCATGGTCTGATACCAGTACACTTGAAACTCCCTCAGGAAGGTTGTTCTCCTTTAAGACTTCAGTCATGATATTCTGACATGCGATGGCACAAAGTGGTGTTTTTTCAGATGGCTTCCAGATGGTAACGTTACCACAGATCCAGGCCAATGCTGTATTCCATGACCATACGGCTACCGGGAAGTTGAATGCTGTAATGATTCCTACTACGCCAAGCGGATGATATTGTTCGTACATTCTGTGGCCAGGCCTTTCTGAATGCATTGTATATCCCTGAAGCTGTCTGGAAAGTCCTACAGCGAAATCACAGATATCGATCATTTCCTGAACTTCTCCTAATCCTTCCTGCAAAGATTTACCCATTTCATAAGAAACAAGTTTTCCAAGATCTTCTTTATATTCTCTCAATTTTAATCCAAGCTGTCTTACGATCTCTCCTCTTTTGGGAGCCGGGATCAGCCTGAATTCCTGAAATGCCTTTTGAGCAGTTTCAATTACTTTGTCATAATCACTTTCTCCGGAAGTCTTTACTTTAGCAATAAGCTTACCGTCCACAGGAGAGATGCTTTCAATCGTCTTTCCTGAAGCGAAAAACTTTCCGCCCACTGAAGTCCCTTTGTTCTCTTCTTTAATACCAAGGTTTTTGAGTGTTTTTTCGATTCCGAAATCCTTTACTTTTTTTGACATAAAATCTTACTTTTCGTTCTCTCTAAAGATAAAAATATTATGTGAACCTCAAAACTTTAATTTTTAATACGCTTTTTATTTGGACTAATTATAAACATGCTTATCTTTGTAACGTAATCTTTTTGATAATCACCAATGGAAAATTCACAAGAAAACAACTCAAAGTTTAAGAAGTGGTTCAAGCGTGTAGGATGGGCAGGGCTTGCGTTCTTTACCATTAAAGGCTTGGTTTGGCTCGTTATATTCTACTTTGGAGCAGATACCCTTCAGAGTTGTATTAAATAAAAAAGCAGAGAAGTTTTTCTCTGCTTTCTTTTTGTAGTAAGGTTAATTGAATTGTTATTCTTTTAATGAAAAGTTCAAAAACCGGATCTTTTTTGCGTTTTCTGTAATTCAAATCGGAGATAAAATTGAGAATTTCAAATTATAATCTCCCTGAAAATATCTTTTATCTCTCAGGAATTACCTTTTACATCAGTCTTTTTTCTTTCTCCCTGAATTCACCAGGCTTTGATGCAGCAGATATTCGATCTGGCCATTCACACTTCTGAACTCATCACCTGCCCACTTCTCTATTAATTTATAAGTAGACTCGTCTATTCTTATGACAAAAGATTTTTTGCCTTTATTTTCTGAGGAGTTCTGAGTTTTTTCTGATTTCATTTCTAAATTTCTCTTACATGATTGTCTGAATATTTTATGGCTCAACCACCATATAAATTCATGATTAATTCTTCACTATTAATTGTAAAGTGTTCCGGCATTTAATATAGGGGTTGCTGCTTTTTCACCGCAAAGAACCACCATTAAATTACTCACCATTGCTGCTTTTCTTTCATCATCAAGCTCAACGATATTCTCTGCAGAAAGCTTCTTCAAGGCAAGATCTACCATTCCCACTGCTCCTTCCACAATTTTAGTTCTTGCCGCAACAATAGCCGTAGCCTGCTGTCTCTGAAGCATGGCTCCTGCAATTTCTGAAGCATAAGCCAGGTGCGTAATTCTTGCTTCCTGAATGGTGATTCCTGCGGGTGCCAGTCTTTCCAGTAACTCCTGCTCCAGGATTTTGTTCACCTGATCACCACCGTCTCTCAGCGTAATGTCTGCATGCTCATCTTCAAGGTTATCATAAGGAAAACTTACAGCAAGGTGTCTTACAGCTGCTTCACTCTGCATTCTTACATAATCCGTGTACCTTTCTACTTCATAAGCAGCTTTGTAGGTGTCTCCTACTTTCCATACAATTACGGCTGCAATTTCAATAGGATTCCCCATTTTATCATTTACTTTCAAAGTCTGCCCCTGAAGGTTTTCGGAACGAAGACTGATTCTCTGTGATGAATACAAAGGATTGATAAAAAATAATCCGTTTTCCTTTACTGTTCCTACATACTTTCCAAAGAAGTTCAATACTCTTGAATGGTTCGGCTGGATGATCATGAGACCTTTCAAGAAAAAGCATGAAATCAGAAAGCAAAGCATAGCGATCACAACAAATGTAATACTCTGATCAACTCCACTGATGAAAAAGTATACGGCAGCAACAAACAAAGCCAGACAAATGACTAATGTAAGATAACCTGACATAGGTTTTAATGTTTTTTCCATGATTGAATTTTTAATTTGATATTATTTTGATATCATAAAGTTAGCAGTAAATTTTGGATTTTGAATGAAAAATTTTATTTTTTTAATGAGAACGGGATTCGGAATACATGGTATCAGGTCTCTGATTACATTTAGAGATCAAAAAAATATAAACGCAATGTCCGTTAAGACTTTTGTACATTATAAATAATAAGTCTGTTTAAACTTTTTTACTAAACCAGAAAAGGCACAAAAGCATTTTAAAAACTTAAGCTATTTAAGCTATATGCTTTGTGTATAAGAAGTACACTAAAGTCTTGTTGAAAATCAAAGATTTTCATCTTATGTGAACTTAAGTGTGTGTTAAAAATTATTAACGCAAAGTTTATGGATAATTACCCTTTATTGTAAGGGAGCAAAATGATGTGACTTTGTCGCTGATGAAGCGGTATGCTTATACCCAAGCTTCGACTAATCAACGAAGTTGATTCTATTCGTTGCTCACTTACAATCAACCGTTTTAAAATTGAAAACGTTGCGTTAGGAAAACAGTTTGTTTGTACAATCTTAGAGATCGTTTAAATTGTATTTCAATTTTTTTATACACTTGGAACCTGTTTAAACTTATTTAGAAAATAAAAGTTTAAACAGGTTTAATAAAAAAGAAACTCCCAAAGCATTTCATTATATTGTATAAAATGATCGTTTTTAAAATAAAAAAATCCCAGAGTTTACTTCTGGGATTTTGAGTCATATATGTTGTAAAGGATTATTTCTTTGTCAAAGCTTTAAACTTGAAATAAGAAACAGCTGATAAAGTAGCCATCGTGGCAAGGCCAATATAAACCCAAGCCGGTACTGGTACAGGGTCTCCTGCAGCATATGAGTGAAGCCCGCTCAGATAATAGTTCACCCCGAAATAGGTCATTACCATTGAACAGAATGCAAACATTGTTGCCACGTGGAATGCCCATCTGCTTCTCAATCCAGGTACTAATCTCATGTGCAGCACAAATGCATACACCATAATAGAAATGAAAGCCCATGTTTCTTTCGGGTCCCAGCTCCAATATCTACCCCAGGATTCATTAGCCCAGATCCCGCCTAAGAAGTTACCAACAGTTAGTGCAAACAATCCTATCGTTAAAGACATTTCTGAAACGATTACCAATTCCTTCAATGTAGTATCATGATGAATTTTATACGTTTCTTTATTTGAAATAATATAGAATACTAATGAAATAACCGCAATAATCATCGACAATGCGAAGAATCCATAACTCGATGTAATGATTGCTACGTGTACAATCAGCCAGTAAGATTTCAATACAGGAACAAGCGGTGTAATCTGCGGATCAAGTGCAGAACCTCCGTGTGCAAATCCCATCATGATAACCGCTACCATAAATCCTGCAGCAGGAATCAATGCGTTTGCGTTTCTGTAAAGGATTAAACCTGCCGTAATACCTACCCATGAGATAAAGATAATGGCTTCATATCCGTTACTCCAAGGAGCGTGGCCTGAAATATACCATCTTGCCACAAGTCCTAAGAAATGACAAAGATATCCTATTAAACCAATGGCAATAATGATCTTAATAATTTTCTTTAATGTTTGATTTGATTTGAATAGTTCAACAAAACCTAAAATCAAAAGTAGCCCCCCAATAAGTGTGTAGAAGATTAACAATTTGAAGTTAATATCTACTTTATTCATAAATACTTCAAGATCGACTTTGGATTTAGCAGGAACAACGGCTTTACCCCATTTCTGCTGATACTCTGAAAGCTTCGCCAATTCTGTATCTGCTTTGCTCCAGTTGCCAGTCTTCTGTGCAGTAAGTGCTTCAGCAAAATAAGGTCCCATTACCTCCTGAGACTCCATATCCGGTTCGAATTTCTGATCCAGCCATGAATGCCATGTGTGATTAGCATCATTTTTTACAGGAACTATTCTCATAAACTGACCGCTGAAGAATCCATTGAAGATCTGTACTCTTTCATTTACAGCAATTACTTCTTTATCATAGTTTGTTTGTTCAGACGGTTTTTTACGGAATGCCGTATTATAATCACGCTCTAAGATATAGGTAAGATTACCGTTAGCATCCGCAGGGAAAAGGTTCATCAATGAAGTGTATCCATCTTCATCGGCCTTCGTTTTATTTTTCAGTTCATCACCGCCCTTAGTTCCTACTTTAATCATCGGAACCATTGTCCAGCTTGGTGTATCCGTATTGATAGAAAGGAACCATTGGTTGGCAGTAAGAGACTTTCCGTCTGTTCCTTTAAATTCGTCTTTCTTGTATAGTTTTCTTAAAACGTCTAATGCTTCTGTATTGATAGGAACAATTCTTCCTTCAAAATTCTGAACCAAAAGGTATCCGAATTTATCTGCATGTTCTTTGCTGATTCTATTTCTTGCAATGATTTCATCCGGAGAGATAGATCTCATTTTCCCCATTGGAGTTGCTAATGAGTTCTGTTTTGGAGCCGCACCATCAAGCGGTTGAGCTGAAGGAGCCGGAGCATGAGAATGATTGTCACCTTCTACATGAATGTGTTCTCTGCTTCCATCTGTAGTTCCGTGAGTTTCTATTTTCTGTGCATTTAATCCTAAGCTTAAGAAAATTAAAAGTACAGCTGCGGCTTTCTTTTTATTAACATCAGTCAGCATTTTATTTAATTTCCAGAAGTGAGTTCCTTTCCAGAAGAAAATTACAAACATTCCCAGGAATAAAAGTCCGTATCCAATATAAGAAATTAAAGTTCCCCAGTAATCGTGGTTTACAGAAAGAACGGTTCCCATTCTGTCCGGGTCAAAGCTCGATTGGAAGAAACGGTATCCTTTATGGTTAAGAACATGATTCATATAGATTTTATAAGGAGTTTCTTTACCTTCATCGATAATTTTCACATGACTTTCGTAAGCACTCGGAGATGAACTTCCCGGGTACGTTTCCATTACAAAGTCATCCAGCTTCAGTGCAAAAGGAGTATTGTATACTTTAGGGCCAAATCCTACCATGATATTTAATCCATCCATAGTAACCTGCTTATAAGCATTAGGATTTCCTTTTTCAACAGAAAGATCTACAATCTGCTTTGTTTTTGGACCCTGCAGTTCAATCTGAAGCATATCAGGAACATTTGCATCTTTCTTTCTGTCTCCTTCAATTGCCATCAGTCTTCCTTTTTTAAGACCTTCAGGAACTACCAATTTCAACTCGTTGATGGTATATAAACTTCTTAATGCCAACGGCTGGAATTCATTCTTCACCGTATTCCCGGTTGCCTGAGTAGCCATGGTCATATAGCTGGCATCTACAGGAGTTTTAATAAATAGTTTTCCTCCTTCATTTTTGAACTCAACCGCTCCTTCAATAGCTCTGTTGAATGTAACTAAAGTTCCGTTGATGGATTTTGTTTCACCCGGTTTAATGTAAATATTTTGTCTTCCGGTAGTTCCCGTAGAAACCAAATGAAGATATTCTGTACCGTTTGGTTCTGCAACAAGACTGTCTTTTTTTCTCTGAATGTATTCCTTGGCAAAAACTTTCACTTCTTTTCCGCGGAAGTCATACGTTGCTTTGAAGTCTTTATGCAGCGGAGACATGAGGTAAGGGACATCCTGATAATTAAGAACATCACCCTTTTCCTCGATCTGAATTTTGAAGAAGTTTTTATCCGTTACGATTTCGTTGGAGGTTTCTCCTTCTCTGATGTGCATCTGCCCTTCAAAACTGATGTATCTGGTAATAGCACCCCCGATAAAAATAAAAACGAAGGCAAGGTGAAAAACAAGAACCGGCCATTTATCTTTTTTCCAGAGTCTGTATCTGCCGATATTTCCTATGAAATTAAGAATGAGCAGGATCATAATGAGTTCAAACCACTTGGCCTCATAAATTAATGCTTTTGCTGTAGGAGTTCCGTAGTCGTTTTCTAAGAACGTTGCATAAGCCATTGCAAATGCGTACACCAGCAACAATACAGCCATTGTTCTGGTTGAGATAAGAATATCTTGGAGCTTCTTCATGATTTATTGTACTTGACATGCAAAAATAAGGATGATAAACCACAAAGAACTTAAAAAAAGCTGTTTTTTGTCACTTTGGCCCCTATTTTGCTTATTTTGAAACATTCTTAATAAGTTGAAAAATATTAAGAAAAATTCAATTTATAAATCCGAAAAAATACAGATTCATTATACCTATCCTAATGATTGAAGCATTCTATGTAAATTATCTGTTTTTGTTCCACAAGTTCTGAGAAAAAGAAGTTATTATTTTCCTGTTGGTTTCGGCAAAACAGGAATATTATATATTATTTCCAGTAACTCCATTTCAAGCCGTCAAATACCGCCATACTTTTACTTACCGTATCATAACAAATCATTCCAGGATATGGATTCTTTACATTGAGATGAGGAGCTGCCACTTTTGGAAGAATCAAGGCTTTATCTGAAGACTCCAGAACCAGAACTCCCGGAACCGCAGTTGTAGCGGCACCTATAATAATCCTGTTCTGTCCGGGAATTTCTCCATTTGTATTAAATACAGCATTCGTTATATCCCCGGCATCACTTAACGGAACCCATGCAGATTCCACATTCATTTTCAATACTTTATCATTTTTATCCATAAGAAGCGTTCCTGCTGAAGCATTAATGGGAAGCGTCTCAACAATGGGCAGTAGAATACCTTTTGTGGTATTAGCCGGAAAATCTAAAACCCCATCCCCGTCAACCTGTACTTTTTCAATCGCAATTTGAGCTTGCATTACAACCACTGAAAATAGGGTTATTATTGTAATTATCTTTTTCATATTTTGTTTTTTTAATCATTACAAGATCTGGTAATACATTTCCATGTTGCGCCATTGTACAGCTTAAAACATTTATCTGCGGTATCATAAATCAACATCCCTTCTACAGGCAGCGCAATGCTTCCTGAAGTTGTTCTCGTTATAACCAATCCTTTATCTTTTGATTCAAGCGCTAAAAATCCGTTCGGAATATTTCCCGGCCAGCCGTTTTGAACATTGGTATATCCTGAGATCCCCATTTTTGTAAAAGCATCCGGAACTCCCGTTGCAGGATCTTTAGTGCAGTAAGCTTCAAGATTGATTCCGAATGTAAAATATTGATTACCTGTGAAAGTGTAATTAAAAACAGCTTTACCGCCTGCAAAACTTGCTGCAGAAATCATTTGCACATTTTGGGTGAAACCTGCATCATCTGCTACCATCATAAACAACTTATCCGTGGCTACTATTTCGGTGTATTTTGAAAGATCAGCCTGCAGCCATAAAGAACCTGTATTATTTGTTTTCTGCACCAGCCAGGCTCTCTGAATGATTTTCCCGGAAGTTGTGCCATAACTAACCAAAGGAAGAGACTGAATGTTATTATCTCCTGTCAGTAAAAAAGTTTTATCCTGAGGAAAAATGATTCTTCCCACATCACTATTAGCAGAAATAAAATCGTTAGTTGTGGCAAGTACGAGCATACTATTATTTTCGTCGTTAATGCTGTTACTCACCATTTGACTTAAAGCTGACTGGTCATCTTTTGCTAAACCGAAAATATTATTGTTGAAATCTGCATTAGAACCGGAGTTCCAGATTACAGACTGATCAGAGCCCAGGTAATTCTGAGGCTGCTTCAAAGTAATTCCATATTTTACAGCAAGATAAGAATTCACTCTTTGTCTCTCTTCCGCAGTTTGAGTTTCTGAATATAAAATAAACTCACCTATCCTGTCTCCGGCTAAAGAGCTGGAACCGGACCCTCCGTCATTATCCATCAAAAGAACCATTCCCGGATAATTATTTGTAGAAGAAACTCCATTTGAAGGACCTCCGTAAGTAAAACCATTATTATCAAAAACATATTTTACATTTCCGGCTTCCACACTGTTATAATAAGACTGTATGCTTGGAGTGTTGCTTCCAACTGTTGAAATAATGTCTGTTCCGAAAAACACATCCCCGAACTCTTTTTCATTATAAAACTCCGGCCGGTTTGTCCTTGTTCCAAAGAAAGGAGATTGCCAAATACCGGCGATAGCAGTAGTATTGGAGCTCTGAGCTGTTCCGTTCATTACAAAAACAGTTCTGTAAGTAGCAGACGCCGTTCTGGAAAGATGCGTGTATGAAGTCAGAGATTTTGTGGAGTTATCAGGAAATCCTGAAGGAAATTTGTATCCGGACCTATAGCCATTGGTGCTTACAATTTCTATCGCAGGATTAAAATTAAAAGCCGGAATAGATGCAGCTGTACGGTAAACGGGCCTTGCCCCTATCCCCGGATCAGCATAGTAACCCGGCATTCCCTGGTTGGCAATTCCATTTACCCCGCCAGTCTTTTGATTCTCCCATATGGAGACCTGTGTATTATCTGTTGTTGTGCCTGTACCTGCATCTGCTTTCACCCATATCTGCAAATTACCGGAAACACCACCCGGAGATTGTGCCCATAACGTACCATTACACAACAAGAATACAAAGAATAATTGCTTTCTCATTAATGTATTTTTTAATATTGTTGTCTATTTTTTCAGATTGGCAGATCTAACAAGGATACGCCAATGCATCGGGAAAGTGGAATATGGAAATGATTAAAAATAAACTTTAAATTGTTTTACTTCTTAACCCAACGGTTATGACCAATCATGATATCAGTATTAAAATACTGTGATAAGCATTTCATGAACACACATGTTTTTTAATATATATCGCAAAGGTATGATATATTTTTTTAACAAAACAGCATATAATCATGTAAACATGTTTACATTTTTCATTTTAAAATTAAAATATCAGTCGCACTCAATATCAATCAGGAGATTTGTTTTATAATATTAACCACATCATAATATATTGTTGTTTTTTTTCATTTCTACGTAAAAAATTAAAAACTTTATCATATTTTTTCAGTAGAAACAAAATAAACTACCATTTAATAGACTTTAACAGGATCAGATTTGGATAAACAAAAAAAATAACCTTATTTTTATTTTATTAACGAAAAATATTTTTTAAAACAGATTTTAAATAACCCTTATAAAAGCGGGATTACCAAAATGTTTTTTGGTTAAAAAAGATTCTTTTAGTGTTGAAAAAACATTAAATTTGCGACATTGATATTATGGACAAAAAGACACAAAAAAAACCGACTGAATCGCCTGATAAAGGCAGAATTTTATCTAAACCCCGTATTTTTTTCGGGCTTACTTTTATATTGTTCTCCGGCGTTCTTGCTCTCTCTTTCATTTCCTACTTAATGAACTGGAAAGCGGATCAAAGCCAAGCCGGGACTATGCTTGACAAGAGTATAAAATCTTCCAATATTTTCGGCAAAGTGGGTGACTGGCTGGGAAATATTTTCATCTTTGAAAGTATCGGTATTGCCTCATTCATTATTGCATTTTTATTTCTTGTGGTGGGTACCCTTATCCTTAAAAAGAAAATTTTCAAACCATGGATGACAATTGGCCATTCTTTGTTTTTTATTTGCTGGCTGCCTATCTTTATGGGAGCACTTACAAAAGGGCAAGGAGTTTTAGGCGGTGTATATGGTTATCAGATTATGGATTATCTTAATTCTATTATCGGAAGTGTAGGTTTATGGACCGTGCTGGCTGCAAGTATCCTTCTGTATTTTATACTTGAATTCAATCTTCGTCCAAGTTCTATCAAAGCAAAACTCAATAAGATCAATGAAAATACGATTGGAAAAGTAAAATCCATGATGCCGGATTCTGATGAAGATTTTGAAGCGGATGAAGAACTGAAAGAAGAACCGGAGGAAACAGAAGAAGAAGTTGCTCCGAATGTTACCGTAAGCGATAGCAGCAGCCCTGCATCTAACAGTCCGTTTAACAGCAAAGCTAAAGAACAGGAACCGGTAAATGTTCCGAAAGGATTTCCGGAAGTACCTGTTTCTACCGATATAGAAACTATTACAACACCTAATCATACTTCTTTTGAAGCTGAACCAAAGGAAGTTTCCCAACCGGTTAGTTTAAACCTTTCTACCAAACCTATTGTTCCGGTTTCAAGTCCGGAAGAGGCATTTGATATCAGACCTTCTACTCCATCTCCGGCAGTTACATCAACAGCGGCTCAAGAAAATATCAAGTTCAATGTAGAAGTAGCGCCTGTTATTGATGTGCTTGATGATTCTGACAGAAAATCTCAGGAGCTGATAGAAAAACACGGACTTTATGATCATAAATTGGATCTGGCGAATTTCCAGATGCCTCCTGTAGATCTTCTGAAAGACTATGGAAGCGAAGAAATTTCGATCAACAAAGAAGAGTTAGAGGAAAACAAAAATAAGATCGTTGGACTTTTAAAGAATTTCAACGTAGGAATTGCAGAGATCAAAGCAACCATAGGGCCTACCGTTACATTATACGAAATTGTTCCTGAAGCCGGAATCCGGGTTGCTGCCATTAAAAAACTACAGGATGATATTGCTCTGAATCTTTCTGCCTTAGGAATCCGAATTATTGCTCCGATGCCTGGAAAAGGAACCATCGGAATTGAAGTTCCAAGAAAAAACCCTACAATGGTTTCTATGCGTTCCGTGATCGGTTCTCAGAAATTCCAGAATACAGATATGGATCTTCCGGTAGTTTTCGGAAAAACGATTTCTAATGAAATTTTCATGGCCGACCTTTCAAAAATGCCTCACTTATTGATGGCAGGAGCAACAGGCCAGGGTAAATCTGTAGGAATTAACGCAATTCTTACTTCTTTACTTTACAAAAAACACCCTAGTGAGCTGAAGTTTGTAATGGTAGACCCTAAAAAGGTGGAACTTTCATTATATTCAAAAATTGAAAGACATTACCTGGCGAAGCTTCCTGATGCTGAAGAAGCTATTATCACAGATACCAACAAAGTAATCAATACCCTGAACTCTCTGTGTATTGAAATGGATACCCGATATGACCTTCTTAAAAACGCATTCTGTAAGAACTTAAAAGAATACAACAAGAAGTTTGCAGAAAGAAAACTGAATCCTGAAAACGGACACCGCTTCTTACCTTATATTGTATTGGTGGTGGATGAGTTTGCAGATTTGATTATGACCGCAGGAAAAGAGGTTGAATTGCCTATTGCCAGACTGGCACAGCTTGCAAGAGCCGTTGGTATCCACCTTATCGTAGCAACACAGAGACCTTCTGTAAATGTAATTACGGGTATGATCAAAGCGAACTTCCCTGCAAGAGCGGCATTCAGAGTAATTTCAAGTGTAGATTCAAGAACGATACTTGATTCTCCGGGGGCAGATCAGCTGATTGGTAAAGGAGATATGCTTTATTTCAACGGAAATGAGATCTTAAGACTTCAATGTGCTTTCGTAGATACTCCTGAAGTAGAAAGACTGGCTGAATTTATTGGAGAACAGAAAGGATATGCTTCGGCATTTTTACTTCCGGAATATGTTTCTGAAGATTCTACAAGTTCAGTAGGTTCATTTGATCCGAATGAAAAGGATGCTTTATTCGAAGAAGCGGCAAGAATTATTGTTTCTACGCAGCAGGGTTCTACTTCAATGCTTCAGAGACAATTGAAATTGGGATACAATAGAGCCGGAAGAATTATGGACCAGCTTGAAGCCAGCGGAATTGTTGGAGGATTCAATGGAGCTAAAGCAAGAGAAGTCCTGATCAGCGATCTTCATTCTTTGGAACAGTTTTTGGAAGATCTGCGTAGTTAAAGGGAAAATCAGAAGGTTTAACCTTTCAAAATTAAAAATGTCTAAAGATTATTAAATAAAAAAATGAAAAATATTATTTCAAAAGTTATATTAGGAAGTTTTGTTGTAGGTGCAGTAGGAATGGCCAATGCTCAGAAGATTGATGCGAAAGCAAAAAAGATATTGGATGATATTACAGCCAACTACAATTCTAAAAAGAATTCTTACTTCAAATTTTCTTTTGGAAGCGGTCTTAACGGACAGGTTACGAAAACTGAACCTGGTATTTATTATGCTGCCGGAGAAAAATATAAACTGAAGATCATGGATACCGAACAGATCTTCGACGGAAACAAAATTTACAACATCAACGCGGATGATATGGAGGTAACCATTGCAAAGCCCAACGGAAGCAGCACCATGTTCTCTCCTATCAACTACCTGACGACCTACAGAAATGATTATAACGTAACTTATAACGGTAAAAAAATGATCAATGGAGTTAATGCAGATTTCATTAAGCTTACTCCTGTAAAATCAAACGGAATCCAGTTTGTTTACCTTTTTGTAGATTCTGCAAAGAAACAAATGGTAAAACTGGAACAGCACGGAAACAATAAAGATGTTGCGGTAATTGCAATTAAAGAATACAAAGAAAATCAGGAACTGGATCCTAATATGTTCGTTTTTGATAAGAATAAGTTTAAAAACTACGTAATTACAGAATTGTAAGCGAAAAGGTAAAAGGACAAAAACGTAAAGTGTGGATAGTAAATTTACAGTTTGGTGATTTAGCCTTTTTACTTAATTATAAAAATTTCATAAAATATCAGAGCTGCAAAGAAAACTTTGTGGCTTTTTGATTAATTTTGGCGCATGTTAAAAATACTAGACCGATATATCATAAAAACCTTCTTTGGACCGTTTTTCTTTATATTCAGCGTATTGTTTTTCATTTTTATTGTAAACATTATCTGGGTTCAATTAGGGCAGTTTATGGGTAAAGGGTTAAGCTACTGGCAAATCCTTAAACTTCTTTTTTACCTTGGGGTAAACGTTATCAGCATGGTTCTTCCGCTTACCATTCTTCTGGCAAGTATTATGTCATTCGGAGAATTTGGAGAACGCTATGAGCTTGCTGCAATGAAGGCGGCAGGAATTCCTTTAACCAGGGTAATGACTCCCCTGCTGGGAATTTCAACAGCACTTGCTATTATGCTGTTTTTCTTTTCCAATAATATTATTCCGGATTTTCAGAAAAAAGCAAAAAATATGCTTTTCAATATTGCCCAGACCAAACCTGCGATCAACTTTACTCCTGGACAGTTTATTGATCAGATTCCGGGTTATATGGTGAAATTTGACAAAATATACGGAGAAAACGGAGAAAATATTGAAGGGGTTTTTGTTCATAAAAAAGCCAATGCTTACGAAAACCAGCAATCTGTAGTGGCCGAAAAAGGAAAATTTGTTCCGGCGGCTAATAAAAACTTCCTGAAACTGGTTCTTTACAATGGGTATGTATTTGAAGATGCATTTGCCGGAAAAGGCGACAATGTGAGACAGAAACAGCCGGATCAGGCTATTAAATTTGATACGCTGACTTCTCACTTTGACATCAGTGAGATCATTAATAAGGCTATCGAAAAAGAACAGATTACAGATGATTATCGTTTCCAGACTTATAATCAGCTTAACGGAACGATCGATAAAAGCAAAAAGGATAACAAACAATTCTTTAATAATGTAGGCTCTGAAGTTCTGGGGCAAACCAATTCCGTGGTTACTTATATGGATCAGGGTAACAAGCCTAAAGCCGCCGCAAAATCACAAATAAAGCTGGACACGGTGAAAGGTGATAAAAAGCTTGAAATCATCTATAACGCTTACAACAGGCTGGATAATCTTAAATCTACGCTGGAATCAAAAAAGAATGAATACAGTTCCAATATAAAATACTTCAGTAAAGTTGTTATTTACCAACAGAGAATTGTAGCCTATTCTGTTACCTGTATTATTTTTTTCCTGATTGGTGCCAGTTTAGGATCAATCATCAGAAAAGGAGGAATGGGACTTCCTGTGATCATTGCTATTGTTATTTTCATTGTATTTTACGTGATGAATGTTGGGGTAGAAAATCTTTCATGGAGTGGTAAAATGAATCCATACCTCGCAGCATGGCTGCCTAACCTGATTCTTCTGCCTTTCGGAGTTTGGATGACCTATAAGGCCCTTACGGATTCTCAGTTATTTGATGCAGAAAAATACAAAGCTTTATTCAAGCCGATTACGAAAAGGTTCTCAAAAAGCAAAGAACACCAGAGGTATCAATAATGTTTAAAAATCAAATTAATATAAAAGATTCAGAATTTTCTGGATCTTTTTTTATGGGCTTCCATGAAATACTATCTTCGGCATTAATTTGAATAAAAAAATTATCTTTGCGGAAATTATAAAAACAAAACCATGAAGAAATTACTACTTATGGGCTTTTTCAGCCTTATCTCTTTCAGCGTGCAGGCTCAGGAACAGGAAGAAGACGGCACTTATAATGGAGAAAAATACGGATATATTATTGATAAAACCGGGAAAAAGACTGAAGGTGTGATCCATTTGCACGGAGGTTATTCCAGCCCATGGCTGAATCAGTTAAAAGTAAGATTTGCCGCTATCTCTGATATTGATAAAACAAAAAACAAAATTAAGTTTAAAACATATGATGCTGGCGATATCAAAGAATATATGCTATATGAAGGAGATACACCCAGGGTTTTCAAATCTGTAAAATACTCCAATATGAGGGAAGCTTTAAACAGCTCTGAAAGTACAACAGGACTGGCCGCAGGGTTTAAAGCGATTAATAACCTTTCAAGAACAGAGCAATTTGCTGAGGTAGTAGCAGAAGGTAAAGTTACCGTTTATAAGCTTTATGGCTACCCTACGGCTCTTTCCGCAAACACGACAAGAGCGATCACTCAGACTGAAACAGACAGATTAAGAGAAAATCCTGATTATATCTTTTCTAAAAAAGGAGGAAAAGTTGAAGAACTGACTCCTGCAAAAGCAAAAATCATTCTTGCCGACTGCCCTTATGTAAAAACAAAAATGACAAAAGGAGAATATGGTTCCCTGAAAAACGAGGAGAAGAAAAGGAGCGGCCTTGGAAAATTCATCAGAGATGAAATCAGCAATTCCACAACGGATAAACTTTCAATGATTAATGAAGTGATTTATGATTATAATGAGAATTGTAAATAATAACACAAAAGGCTTTCGATTGAAAGCTTTTTTTATGACATTAGAATTTTTGTATTTTTATCAGCCACCCAAAAATTTATGATATGAAAATCCTATTTCTCACCATGAGTTTGCTTCTTATTTTTTCATGTAAAAATGACAAAGCTGCAATAGAACATAAAGGATCTGTTTCTAAAGAAAATATTGTTGTAAAAAAGGATTCACTGGACACCGGAACAGTTGAAAATCCTTTAGATCAGATCAAAAAGGAATACGCCGTTATTCAGACCCAAATGGAATCTGGAAAACTGAGTTCTTCAAGGTTTACTTATGATTGTAATGATGAACCTTCGGGAGAAGTTGTTTTTTATTCGGATAAGGATGGAATTAAGGTTATTGAGCATTTTTATTCAGAGCACAGTCATTTCTCTGCCTCTGAAAAATACTTTATCAAAGAGGGGAAACCTTTCTTTATTTTTAGACAGGAAACGGAATGGAATTTTGATGGCGGAACTCCGGAAAAGCCCATCACAAAAGATGATATTACAGAAACCCGTATTTATCTTCAGAATGATAAACCATTGAAATGTCTTGAAAAGAAATACAGTATAAAATCAGACCAGAAACAAAAATCAGCTGATACGATCCTCAACAAAGAAAATCAGTGTAATGCCGATGATCAGCTTAAAATGTATCAAACTTTATTAAAACACAAAGACCAGAAAGGACCCATACAATGTCTATAACAACAAAAGAGGCTTCCGCTTGGAAACCTCTTTCTTATTTTTCAAAAGCTGAAAATTATACTTTGATAATTTCAGATACTTTTCATTGTATATTTAGAACTTGTAAACAAAAGCATTGATGTTCATTCCTGCGCCAACGGAAGCAAATAAAACCACGTCATTTTTCCTGATTTTATGATGCTCCAATTCATCTTTTAAAATCATTGTTAATAAAGAAGGAATAGTGGCTACACTGCTGTTTCCTAATTTGTGAATAACCATAGGCATTATATTCTTAGGAACCGGCTTTTCATACAGCTGATAAAATCTGTTGACAATGGCTTCATCCATTTTTTCATTAGCCTGATGAATGATAATTTTATTTAATTGACTGATTGAATATCCACTGCTATCCAGGCATTTCTTCATGGCATCAGGAACATTCAACAAGGCGAACTCATATATTTTCCTGCCGTCCATTTTGATATATCGTGTATCCGGGCATCTTTCATTGTTGTATGATTTTCCAAAATACAGATAATCTTTCTCATTAAGTGT
Organism: Chryseobacterium sp. Tr-659; assembly: GCF_011752975.1. Lineage (GTDB taxonomy): Bacteria > Bacteroidota > Bacteroidia > Flavobacteriales > Weeksellaceae > Chryseobacterium. The sequence continues at coordinate 100,073 of NZ_VWWP01000004.1, forward strand.
ATAAGAAGCAGACAGATGAGATTTTATACCGGAATCATCATGATTCACCTCTAGAACAGCCGCCCCTGCTCCATCCGCGTAGATCATACTGTCTCTGTCATGAATATCCACTACACGGGAAAGAGTTTCTGCTCCAATCACCAGACATCGCTTTGCAATCCCTGACTGAATAAACGCGTGTGCCTGTATCACCCCTTCAATCCATCCGGGACATCCAAACAGAACATCATAGGCCACACAAAAATTATTTCTTATCCCTAGTAAATGTTTTACCCTTGCTGCAAGACTGGGTACCATGTCAGACTGAACCGTTCCAAAACGGACATCTCCAAAGTTATGGGCAAATATTATATAGTCTAATGTTTCAGGATCTATTCCTGCATTTTCTATTGCTGACCGGGCTGCAATAACTCCCAAATCCGAAGTCACCTGTGTACTATGGGCATATCTTCTTTCTTCAATACCTGTAATTTTTTTCAATTTATCTGTAATGGAGGCATTATTTTCTTTTAATAGTACCCCTTCTTCATTAAGAAAAATATGTTTATCAAAAAATAAATTGGTTATTGTTTCTGATGGGATGTAGTTTCCTACACCAATAATTTTAGTCATCGCTTTAGCATTTTGATTTCCAGATCATCTATAAACAAATAACACTGGCTTTGTAAATATACTGATTATATGCCAATCATTGCTATTTGTTTTTATGCAAAGAATACAGTATTTCACTACTGAAAACACAACATTCTATCATTCAATTCATTTAATTTTCAACAAAAAAGATAAAAAGCATGAAAATCATTTCCACGTTTTGATAGGCTTCCGTATATTATGATGTAACCTACAAAAAAAAGAGGCCTCCGGGGAAACCTCTTCTATATTTTTCAAAACTGAAAAATTATACTTTCATAATTTCAGCTTCTTTTGTCTTAAGATGCTCATCGCAAAGCTTTACATATTTATCAGTGTAAGTCTGGATTTCTTCTTCTACTCCTTTAACAACGTCTTCAGAAACTCCATCAAGCTTTTTAAGTTCTTTCAAACCGTCCTGTCTTGCATTTCTTACCGTTACTTTAGTCTGTTCAGCTTCACCTTTAGCCTGCTTTGCAAGCTCTTTTCTTCTTTCCTCTGTTAAAGGCGGAACATTAAGGATAATATTTTCTCCATTATTAGAAGGTGCAAAACCTAAGTTTGAGTTGATGATTGCTTTTTCAATCGCATTGATTGCAGTTCTGTCCCAAGGTTGAATAGAGATTGTCATTGCATCCGGAACAGAAACATTGGCAACCTGGTTGATGGGAGTCATTGCTCCATAATATTCCACCATTACATCCTGAACCATTGCCGTAGAAGCACGTCCTGCTCTGATTCTTTGAAATGCGTGATCCAAGTGCTTTACAGCTGCATCCATGTCTTGCTTTACAGATTCTAATATAAGATCTAATTCTTCCATTATTATAGTATAGTTTGATAAATTACACATTGTTTAAGCCTGAATACATAACAAATTACTACCGTTTCCTGAGTACTTTTTATACTGTTTTTATTATTCAGTGGTGCAAAAATAATGATTGTTTTTGATATAAAGAGGCATAGCATATCGATTTTTATTGAACATTGCATTGGATACCATAAATAATGCAGATTTAGAGAATAGGATCTATTAAATTCTATTTCAAAACTTGGACTAAAAGAGAAAAAATTGCACCGTAGAATTACTTAGAATAATTTTTAGTCATTTCCACTTAATGAAATCCTGTTTTTTATAACTTATTTTACTATATCCTTATTGGGTGAAGTTTACTTAAAACTTTGTGAACGAATGTAATTATAAAAATGGATTTTCTACAAAATAATCCATGGAAATAAATCAACAACTTTTAATCATCAACTAACTTTAAATTATTCACATTATGACAAATCCATCTTTAGATGCCTATCAACAGGTTTTTGGTATGGCAAGTCTTGCCAATCGTGCCGGAGGTTACAAAGGTAAAGGTACTAAATTGCAGGAACAGCTCCAATATGACTTATCTTATTACTTCAACAATGTTCCGCCTGTTGAAATCATGAAACAAAAATCTCCGTCAATTGCTAACCCTTCAGTTACACCGTTGCTAGGAAACTGGAACCTTGTCTGGGGCCCGGCCTTGATTGAAGAAACCGATGAAAAAGGCAACCCTACCAATGTTGCCGACAATGCATTATATGTAGCTCAATGTGATGCAGTTGCATTTCCGGGAGGGCCAACAATTCCAGCTTATGTGGTTGCTATAGCGGCAACTAACCCGTCCTCTTTGTATGATTGGGAAACAGAAGACTTTTCAGTTTCAGAGGTAGTAAACTGGACAACTTATGATCCGTCCAATTTCTCCCCATCTCCTTATAATGGTAATGATCCTTATATTTCAAAAGGAACGGCTACCGGTATAAGCATACTTCTCGGACTTACAAGTCCTAATAATGCAGCAGCGCCCAATACCACATTGCAGCAGTTTCTTGCCGGTTTACGGCCAGATCCTGGTACAGCAATTATATTTTGTGGGCACAGCCTTGCAGGAGCTCTATCTCCTACACTGGCTCTCTACCTGAAAGAAAATAAAGATCTTAATGCTTTTGGGGTAACACTCGTATACCCTACTGCCGGACCAACTCCGGGCGAGGCCGCATTTGCCAAACTCTTCAATACTACTTTTCCACCATTACCTCCAGGATGGCAGGCTCAATCAGGCACTTATCAAAGTTGGAATACCATGCACTGGAATGATCTGGATGTAGTTCCTCATGCCTGGCAGAAGGCAGATCTGAAGGAAATTGTTGATATATACGGCCAGCCAACTACAAATACAGTTATCTATATATTGGAAGCTTTACGAAAAATTGCCATTGATGATGCTTCCAAATCAGGTGCAACCTATACAAGGGTACAGAATCAATCTCTTCCCGGTAAACTTCAAAACTCAGACGGATCGGTTACTATCAAAACACCTCCTGAAACAATACATGACTATATGTTTCAGTTGGCCTTACAACATGTAGATATGTATTCCGGCATTCCGGCCAGCGATGGTCATCCTCAGGTAAACGGTCTTATTTTACCGCAGCCGCTGCCCAAACCATCTCCAACAAAGCTGGTACCGGGAGTAACTATCGTCACAAGACTTGATATGATCCTGAAAATAATAAGTCAGATCATCGGCTGGATTTCCGCCCGTTATATTCAGGTAGAGCAGGAAAGCGCCCGGCAAAATGTTGAAGTAAATGAATAATTATTAATAGTAAAACAAAAACACCTGTCACGATTATCGCGACAGGTGCTTTTTATATCTTTTTATAAAACTGATTATAAATCAACCAAAGTACCTACATTATCTCCATCTACAATTCTTTCTAAATTTCCTTCTTTATTCATATCAAATACAATGATAGGCAATTTATTTTCATGGCTTAAGGTAAATGCAGTCATATCCATTACTTTAAGATTCTTTTCAAATACTTCGTCGAAAGACAATGAATTGTATTTCACGGCATCAGCATTCTTTTCAGGATCACTGTCATAAATTCCGTCTACTCTTGTTCCTTTTAAGATTACATCAGCACCGATTTCGATTGCTCTCAATGTAGCAGCAGTATCTGTTGTAAAATAAGGATTTCCTGTTCCTGCACCGAAGATCACTACTCTTCCTTTCTCAAGGTGTCTTACAGCTCTTCTTTTGATGAATGGCTCTGCTACTTTGTCCATTTCAATTGCAGATTGAAGTCTTGTCTTGATACCTGCATCTTCAAGAGCTCCTTGTAATGCCATACCGTTGATTACCGTTGCAAGCATTCCCATATAATCTCCTTGCACCCTGTCCATTCCTTTTGCAGCTCCTGCTACACCACGGAAAATATTTCCTCCTCCAATGACGATCGCTACTTCACAGCCTTTTTCTACTACTTTCTTGATCTCAGCTGCATATTCCTGCAGTCTTTCATTGTCAATACCATATTGTCTGTTCCCCATTAAGGCCTCTCCACTTAGTTTCAGAAGGATTCTTTTATATTTCATCTTTTATTTTTAGTAACTTTTTATTAGTGTGGGTTTCCCCGGAATTTGATTTTGCAAATATAATCATTAAAAATATTGGTAAAAGAAAAATATTTAATCAGAAATAATGTCAGAAATATTTTGAAAAGTACGAAAAAGGATTATTTTTGCATTAATTATAAATTGAATTGAAGAAAATTATCATTTTTTCATTATTTCTATCAGGAATTGTTTCTTATGCGCAAACAGGAACAAATGTTTATCCGTTCTTAAACGTACCTGTATCTGCAAGACAAGCTGCCTTGGGCGGCGATGCGATTTCGGTAAGAGATTATGATGTTTCCTTTGCTATTGCAAACCCGGCCCTGTTAAATAAAGATTCAGACAAGCAACTTTCTGTAAACGCTACAGCTTATCTTGCCGATTCTAAATACGGAACCATAGCCTATGCCAAAGACTTTGAAAACGGCCACATGGCTACCATCAATGCGAGGTATATGAGCTACGGAAGTATTCCGAGAACGGATGAGAACGGTTTCGAAAACGGAGAGTTCAAAGCTTCAGATGTAGCAATCGGTGCTGGTTATGCTTACCAGTTTGAAGAAGACTGGACGATTGGTGGAGGATTGAATTTCATTACCTCAAAAATTGATAATTATACTTCTTCCGCTATTTCAGGAACTGCGGGAATTACCTATCACAATAAAAAAAACAAAGAAGTTCTTTCTCTTGTATTGAGAAATTTTGGTTTTCAGCTGAAATCATTCAATGGAACCAGAGAAAATCTTCCGTTCAGAGTGGATCTTGGATATACCAAAATAATCAAAAACTTCCCTCTTGCTATTACGATTACGGCACATGACCTTCAAAAATTCGACATTTCTTCGGAATACAATTTAGACGGACAAAAAATAAATGTAGGCAGAAAAATTGCTGATCATTTCTCTTTGGGAGCAGAATTATTTCCGGAAAAGAACTTCAATATCAGATTGGGTTATAATGTAAAAAGAGGAAATGAGCTTGCGGTGGCAGACCAGAGAAATTTTTCAGGACTTTCAGCAGGGTTTGGAGTTAAAGTTTCAAGATTCCGTATTGATTACGCCCACGTAAGATACCACAACTCTTCGAATGTCAATCAGATAGGAATTTCTATGGACCTTTCCAGCCACAGAGGAGAATAAATTCTGATTCTGAAATTTTATTATTTATTTTGATTTTTTTTTACTTAGTCTTGATTTTTAAGAAAAAATCTTGAAATTTGCAGTATGAAAAAACCTGTAATAGCTATTGATGGGTACTCGTCTACCGGAAAAAGTTCTATCTCTAAAATCATTGCTGATCAATTAGGACTTATTCATATGGATACAGGAGCACTTTACAGAGGAGTTACCTGGTATGCATTGCAGCATTGTCTGAACGAGAACAATGAAATTGATCTGAACAGCCTGTTCTCTTCTTTCGGTCATATCAAGCTTGAATTTAAAAACAATGAAGGAACGCTGATTCTTTTCCTTAATGATACGGATATTTCTAAAGAAATCCGTACTAATATTGTATCTGAAAACGTCAGTCTCGTTGCCAAACAGAAAGAAGTAAGAGACTTTTTACTGCAGTCACAACGCTCATTGGCAGAAAAAGGCGGGGTTATTATGGACGGACGTGACATTGGGACAGTAGTTCTGCCAAATGCGGACTATAAATTCTTCCTGACTGCCAGTATTGATGAAAGAACCAACAGACGATTTCTGGAGTTAAAAGGCCTGGGCATTGAAGCAGATAAAGAGCAGGTAAAGCACAATCTTATTGAAAGAGACAAGATTGATAGTGAGCGTGAAATAGCCCCATTGAAGCAGGCTGACGACGCTATCGTTATAGACAACTCCGATCTTACCAAAGAAGAAACCATAGCACTTATTTTATCTCACATCGAAAAGATTTAACAATTTTTAATAGGCTAAAAGCCTCCTTTGGTACACAAATTGTAAGTTTTATTACTGTAAAAACTAATCTATTATTAATTATTAAAAAACTTAAAATGTCTAGAAAAGGAAATAACACAGCAGGTATATTAGCGGGACTTCTTGCAGGTGCTGCAGCGGGTGTAATCTTAGGAATGCTATACGCTCCGGAAGAAGGGAAAGAAACCAGAAAAAAAATCAAAACTAAAGCAAATGATCTAAAAGATCAGGCTAAAAATAAATACGGAGAAGTTTCTGAAAAAGTAAAAGACCAATACAGCAATATTTCTTCTACTTTCAAAGAAACGGCAAATAGCGTAGCACATACTGTGAAAGACGGATATGACAAATACAAAGATCAGATTGTTTCTAAAACCGCAGATGTAGTAAAAGATGTGGAAGCAGAACTGAATGATCTTAAAAAATAATACGTAATTTATCTTTTTTAAGTAAATTACAGAAAGGAACTTTTGTGCGAAAGTTCCTTTTTTTGTAACTTTAAAAAAAAACAATGATAGAAACTATTAAAGAATACGCCTCCAAGAGAATCGATCTTCTGAAAATAGAAGCTACAGAAAAGTCTTCTCTTTCTGCCGGGCTCATTACCTACTTTGTAGTACTGCTTGTTGCTTTTGCTTTTTTTATTATCCTTTTCAATTTCGGAATTGCCTTCCTCATCGGGAAAGCGTTGGATAATTATTCTTACGGATTCTTAATTGTTGCTGCATTTTATGCGTTGGTAATGGCTTTTGTGATTGCCTTCAAAAATAAGATTGTTAATACTGTTGCAGATCAGGTTATTAAATTTTTAAATCATTAAACTATGGGCAGAAAATATGAAAGCATAGAAGAATTAAGAAGAAAGAAAAAGCTGCTTCAGGGTGAAATACATGATCTTGAAAATCTTCTTACCTTCAAAAACACAAAAGAAAGCTTGAGTGCATTTACCAATGGATTAAGCGATCAGTATCTGCAGGAAAAGATTGATGAAGATGGTGATGAAAAAGTAGTTCTTAGAAAAGATGTCATTGCCAAACAGCTTACCTCAGAAGTAAAAGATCTGCTGATCAGTAAAAATACTGCGGTTGGTATCGCAAGTTCTGCATTCAAAGGGGGAAATATTACAGACGGGCTTGTGAAGCTGGGAGTAACCGCCATTGTAGGAAACTACGCCAAAAAGAATATGAAGAGCTCTAATTGGAAAAAAAAGCTAATTGGTGCTGCTTTAATCTATCTTGCTCCTATTGCCTTGAAATATGTGAGAAAAAAGATGGAAGTCTATCAAAAGAATAAAAGTGTTTCCAGTATGGAACAGTTGATATGACAATTTTTGTAGAGGTCAAACATCAGATTTCAGACTTTTAATATGTTTGAGAAAATTAATCACTCAATCCATACATCTGAAATCTGATGTCTGAAATCTAAAAGTCTATTTCGAAAACAACTGTCCTAAAATAATCCCGGCAGCCATTGATACATTAAGGCTTTCTGTAGACTGGGATTTTCCAAATCTTGGGATACTAATGCATTTCTGCAGAAGCTTTTCTGTTTCTGGTCTCATTCCGTTTCCTTCATTCCCTAAAATAAGATTGACTTTTTCCGGTTTCTCAAACGTATAGAGATTCTCTCCTTCCATATCTGTCCCGATATTTACATTTTGTGTCCCGGAAAGATATTCCACAAGATCAGTATAAACCATATTTACCCTGGTAAAAGATCCCATACTTGCCTGAATTACTTTTGGATTGTAGAAGTCCACAGTATCTTCACTGCAAATGATCTGTTCAATTCCAAACCAATCTGCCAGGCGAATAATTGTTCCTAAATTTCCGGGGTCCTGTATTCCATCCAAAACCAATTGAGTATTCTTGTCTTCCCATTTTTCTTCCTGCGCCAGATAACATACCGCCACGGAATCTTTCGGAGTTTTAAGAAAACTTATTTTTTTTAATTCATTTTCAGAGATATGGGTAACAGGGATATCAGTACGGTCCAATTTTTGCGGATCGGTTGACAATATTTCTTTAACTTTAAAGTTAGAATTAGAAAGTTCACAAATGATTTTATTACCTTCAACCAAAAACAAATTGTATTTTTGTCTGAACTTCTTTTTATCTAAAGATTGTAAAACTTTTATTGTATGAGCTGTAAGCATTATAAGAATTCTCCTCAAAAATATTATAAAATTATCTCATTTGCAACATTTGTTGGTCTCCTTTATGCTTGTAGTACGACAAAAAAAGTTCCGGAAGGCGAATACCTGCTTACTAAGAACAGTTTAGAATTCGAGGATAAGAAAGAATTTTTTGATGAGGAACTGAAAGATTACCTCCAACAGAAGCCCAACAAAAAACAATTTCTGTTCATGCCGCTGAGTCTTGCTCTATACAATATGGCAAATCCTAAATACGATACCATCCTTAATGAATACATGACCTATCCTCGTGAAATGAGAAATCAGAAACTGAGAGATTCTTTATTCATTAAATATAATATGCAAAGCAGCATCGGTAAAGGATTATTCTTTGACCGTCTGTTACACAGTTGGGGATCTCCTCCTGTAATTCTGGACCAGACCAAAAGTGAGAAAAGTGCCGAATCCATCAAGAAAAGACTTACTTACAGGGGATTTTGGGATGCTGATGTAAAATTTAAGCACAGCCTGGACTCTGCATCAAAAAAAGCGGCAGTCAATTATTTCATTAAGCATAATGACCCCACCATTATTAAAGATTATTACTTTAATATTCCCGATCCTAAGATCAAAATGTACTATAATTACGATTTGAGCAAAAGTCTTATCCGTTCCGGAAAAATTCTTGACCAGACGGTTCTGGAAAAGGAGGTTACAAGAATTACAGATCTTATGAGAGGCTTCGGATTCTACAAATTCAACAGTTCTAATGATGAGGTTTATTTTGTTGCAGATTCATTGAAAAGCAGAAAAAAGGTTCCTCTAACGCTGGAGATTCATAAAGATTCACTTGATAGTCCATATAAAATTGCGACTTTCGGCAATATAGATGTTGCCATTGTTGATGAGCCCGGCGATTACCCGAAAAACACTAAAAAAGACAGTTTAAGAAGGATAAGGTTCCATACGATGAATGATAAGTATAAAATTTCATCCATCTGGAGGGCTATTATTCCGGACAGCAAAAAAGTATATGATCAAAATACGCTGGATGTGACCAAGAGAAACCTCTTATCCATGAATAATTTCAGTATTGTAAAAGCCAGAGACTCTTTGAGACAAGGAGGCATAACGGCACCCAATGACAGTATTGTTGATGTTTTATATGTCCTAAAACCGCTTCCGAAATATGAACTTAAAGTAGGAACCGATGTTAATTATTCTCAGCTCTTAAATCTGGGAATCTCTCCTTCCGTGGATCTTACTACCCGAAACCTTTTTAAAGGGGCAGAAAACCTTTCTACCAGTCTTTCCGGAACATTCGGATCCATTAGAAGTACAAAGGATATTGATAAAAGAATGGCCGCTTTTGAGATATCGGCTCAGGCATCCCTGAACTTCCCGAAATTGCTGTTACCTTTTAATTATTACAAATTTATCCCTAAGCGGTACACCCCTACTTCCTCTATTTTGCTGGGAGCCTCTATACAGAATAATATTGGTCTGGGAAGAGTTATTTTTAATACCGGACTGAACTATCAGGCAAACGTCAATGATCAGGTATATCATAAATTAACATTATTCAATACCCAGGTCAGTCTTACTAAAAACAAAGATGCCTATTATGATTATTTTGCCAATGATGACATTGTAAGAAGAGAAGTATTCGGAAGTTATTTTGCCTATAACCCCACAGCAGGAACTGAATTCGCTGCCGGGCAGAAGACAATTGATCAGATTTCCGAACAGATCATTAAGGATACAGGATATATTTCCAGCCTTGATCAGGCCGGCGGCAACCAATTAATTGCATTTTTAGGAACGCTGGTCAATAAAGACAGGCAGACTCAGGATGTTCTGATTTCTTCAATGATCTATAACTTTGTTTATAGTGAGATCGGAAAAAAAGATTACCCCAATGCTTTCTATTTTAACGGAAAAGTAGAACTGGCTGGTAACATCTTAAGTCTGTTCAATAAAAAAGATAACAGCGGAGGGCTTGTTACCTCTCCACAAAGAACTATTTTCGGCTTACCTTATGCACAGTTTGTAAAATTCGATATTGATACCCGAAAATATTTTAAATTTAATGGTAATCAGACCTTAGTTTTGCGCCAGTTCATTGGTATAGGGATTCCGTATGGGAATTCCGAAGATATGCCGATCATTAAGTCTTATTTTAATGGAGGTTCTAATGATATCAGAGCCTGGGTTGCTTTTGGAGGGTTGGGTCCGGCAGACTCTCAGGTAGACGAAAGAGTTCGTACTTACATGACCAGTAATTTAAAACTTACCACCAATATTGAATACAGAATACCTTTCAATAATACTTATGAAGGCGCTTTATTTACAGATATTGGTAATACCTGGAGTCTTCGTAATCAGCATGACGGATATGGAGATGAATTTAAGTTCAACAAGTTTCTGAAACAGGTCGGTGTAGGAAGTGGATTCGGATTAAGAGTAAATATTGCATATATTACAGCCAGAGTTGACCTTGCCTATAAGATCTATGATCCCAACAAGCCTGATGGAGACAGATGGAGATTCAAGTATATTCAGCCTTTTAAGCCTACAGTTAATATCGCTTTCGGATATCCTTTCTAATCCGGAGAGATCCCTAAAATAAAATACACTACGGCAATTACACGGGCGAGGATTTCCCTCGCCTGATTTCTGTAAAAGCTTTCGGGTTTGGTTACATCCTGTGCATCGAAACCTAAAGCATTCATATCATTATTTCTTGCAAAAAACAGGGCGCGCAGGTTGTGATATCCTTGTGATACGATAATCACATTCTTCTTTTTATAAACGTCTTTACAACGCAGTATGCTTTTATAGGTATTGAATCCTTTCGGATCTTCTACAATAATATCTTCAGGAACCCCTTCCTGATAAATCAGATAATTCTTCATAGCGGCAGGTTCATTATAACCTTTACTTTTTTCCCCGCTTACAATAATTTTTTTGATCTTTCCATGATGATAAAGAAGAGCTGCGGCATCCATTCTTTTGGTAAAGTAGGGATTAGACTGTCCGGATCTCATTTTCGGAGAAGTTCCTAATACCAATGCAACTTCCCTCGGAGGAATTTTGGATATTTTGGTATACGTACGGCCATTGGTAAGCCCGAAAACCCAGACATTACAGAAACATATCATCAGAATTCCCAATTCTAATGATATAAAGCCTAAGTTAAATATGTTCCTAATAATTCTCAACTAAGATCAAAGTTAAGCTTTATTTTTTGACTTTTCACAATCGACATGCATGCTAAAATATGACCTTGCGCTTCCTCTTTTTCAGTAAGATATTCATTTTCAAGCAATTCTACCTCACCTTTTTCTAAAGAGCATTCACAACTGCCACAAATTCCGGATTTACAGGAATATGGCACCGGAAATTTCTGAATCAAAAGCTGTTGCAGAATTTTATCTCTGTTATCAGGAAGTATAGTGGTATAATTTTTTCCCAGCATAGTAAATTCAACTTCTATATTTTCAATCAAAGGGAATTCTTTTTCTACCGGATAAATATCATCGTTAAATTCTTCAAAAAGCTCAAAGTGAATATTCTTTTTGGGAATTCCGTGATGATAGCAGGCATTCGCTAATGTCTTGATCATCTCTCCTTTTCCACAGATCAGCACTTCATCTACAGCATCCCAAATCGTAGATTCCTCGTCCGTATCATCCAAATGAAGAATCTGATTGATGATTAAATTCAATTTCTTTTCATCCAGTCTGCCATAGAAAAACTGATCTCCTGTTTTTTCCTGAGAAAAAAAGTAAAATATCTGAAGCCTGTCACCACACGTTCTTGCAAGATTATCTAACTGATCACGATAAACCAGGTCTTCAGAGCTTTTATTTCCGAAAAACAAAAATAGCCTGGTTCTGGGCTCTGTATGAAGAATATTTTTAAAATGACTCAGAATAGGAGTAATTCCAATCCCTGCGGCAAAAGCAACAATCGTTCTGAATTCACTTGGCTTGGAAACTAATGTAAATCTCCCACCTGGTTCACTTACCAGCAGTTCATCGCCTGTATTATAATTCTGAAATAGTTGGGAAGTAGCTCCATCAGGAGAATTCACCTTAATACCAAGGCTTATTTTCCCTTCATACGGAGCCGAAGTCATTGAATAATCATTAATAACTTCTTTACCTTGTGACTGGAATTTTACACTGACATACTGCCCGGCCTCAAACTTAAAATTATCTTTTAAATTCCCGGGAATTTCAAACTCCAGGGAGAAAGTATTTTTGGTCAGCTCTTCCTTTTTCGCTATTTTTAACGGATGAAACTGTATCAGTTTCCCTTTATAGATTTGTTGTTCCATAACTTCAATTCAAAAATAGATAAAAAATAATTTATGAAAAAGATAATTTTATCCACCTTGCTTCTTACTGCACTTTACAGCTGCAAAAAAGAAAGTCAGAAAACAGAAACCGCATCTGCTTCAGATTCACTTTCTGTAACCAAAGCCACAGGTAATGAAGCAAATACATCTGCTCCCAAAGAACTTTCTCCTGAAGGTGTAGGCCAGCATTTAGCCAAAAATAATGATACCCTTTATGTAACAAATTTTTTTGCAACGTGGTGCGGGCCTTGTATGAGAGAAATTCCAAGTTTTAAAAATAAGATGGAAGAATTGAAGGGGAAACCTGTAAAATTCACTTTTATCAATCTTGATGATAAGGCAGAATGGAACACTGCTGTTAAAGACTTTGCTACGGAAAACAATCTGGGTAAGAATATTATTTTACTGGACGGTCAGAAATTAGATCCTAATTTCTTTCATAATAATTTTAAGCAATGGGACGGCGGCTCCATTCCTTTCACTTTTATGAGAAAGGGAGATAAAACTGACGAGTATCTGGGAATGATGACGGAAGAAGTATTGAATTCAAAAATTGATTCTTTCTTAAAATAAAATAGACTGGCCTCTTTCTGAATCATGTCAAAAAGATTTAAAATCCTGTGTTTATTATTGGTGATTGCAATTATTATAAGTGCAGTTATTAATCTGAACACAGGATTTCTGAGTTTAAACTTTCAGGATTTTTTCCAAAATACGACACATAGCCAGATTGCTGAAATTCGTATCAATCGTATTCTCGTGATGATGCTTGCCGGAATTTCAATTCCCACATCCGGTTTTCTGATGCAGGAATACTTTCAGAATCCTCTTGCAGGACCTGATATATTAGGAATAACTTCGGTAGCCAGTTTATCCGTAGCATTTTATATTTTCTTTTCACATAATATTATGCTTCCTGAATTTCTGCAGAATAGTTTCCTGAGTTTGGCTGCAATTGGGGGAAGTTTGGTACTGATGTTAGTATTACTATCAATGTCCAACAAATTCCAGGATAAATCTTACCTTATCATTTTTGGTTTTCTTGTCTCTGCATTTGCCGGTGCTATTGTATCCCTGCTTCAGTTTTATGCTGAAAATCAAAGCCTGAAAAATTATATTTTATGGTCTTTTGGAGCTAATAATATGGTAACCCGAAATCAAATTTATGTGTTATCAATTATGGTATTTATTGGTTTATTTTTCTGTTTCAGAGCTATAAAACCACTTATCGGAAATTCTTTGGGAAGTTCTTATGCACAGAGTTTGGGAGTTAATTTGAAAATGCTGAAAATATTGATAATAGCGGCATCTTCTCTCCTATCTGCTTCTATCACCGCGTTTCTAGGCCCTATCTTATTTATCGGAATCATTGTACCTCACTTCTGCAGACTGGTCTATAATCCGTCCAAACTCTGGCAGCAATGGATTCTTAATATGTTTCTGGGAATGCTGATTATGTTGTTTTTCTCAGTAATTGCAGAAAAAACACAAATCCCGTTGAATGTGATAAGCTCGGTATTTGGAATTCCAGTGATTCTGATGATGCTTTTGAAACAGAATAAAGTTTAGATTTTTTTGTTGGAAACGCAAAGGCACAAGAAACTTTTAAAATCTACATATTTTTAAGACGCAAAGATTTTATCTCCGATAAAATTGGATAACGCATATTTTAAATATTCCAAACAAAAATTACCATAATCCCTCGTCGAAAATTTTCGATTTTCTCGCGCCTTAAAATATATCTAATGTATTAAAAATACCTTTGCGGCCTTTGCATATTATTTCAATAAATTCAAAACTTAAATTATTGAAATACTAAATGTTACAAATACCATAGACATGTGCTTATTCTAATATTTCATATATTTAAGCCTAACAAAACATCACAAATGACAGAAAATGAATTATCAAAAATAATTTTTGAAACAGGCTTAAAAATTCATAGAAAACTTGGAGCAGGCTTATTTGAACATGTATATGAAGAATGTCTGTTCTATGAATTAACAAAATCAGGGTTTTTAGTAGAAAAACAAAAGCTTATTCCCATCGTTTATGAAGATTTGAAAATAGATAATGCTTTCAGACTTGATATGATAGTTGAAAACAAAGTAATTCTGGAAATAAAAACAGTTGAATATCTATCACCTAATCATAAAGCACAGCTATTAACTTATTTAAAAATGACAAATTGTAAATTGGGACTATTGCTTAATTTTCAATCTAATGTTTTCAAAAACGGCGTAACAAGAATTGTAAATAATTTATAAATAAAAATTTTGACAAAGCCAGATCCCTTGTCCCTTAAAACCTTATTTTTGTAAAAAGGTTCTACACTTCGCGTAATCAATTCAAATATGCACCTACAGATCAACCAAGCTAATATCGGATACAACAAAACTTTAATTACCAATGCCAATGCGGATCTAAAGCTTGGTGATGTGTGTTTACTGATTGGTAATAACGGTGTAGGAAAAACAACTCTGATTAAATCTATTCTGCATCAGCTTCCTTTACTTGACGGTGAAATTTTAATTAACGGTAAAAATATCAAGGATCTTTCCGTAAGAGAAATTGCTGAAAATATTGCCATTGTCTTTTCAAAATCTGTTATTCCACAGCATTATACGGTTGAAGATCTTATTTCTCTGGGAAAGTATATTTATTATCCGTTTTATTTTGAATTAAAAAAAGAGGACCGTGAAGAAATTGCTGATATTATTGAAGAACTCGATCTTAGTCAGTACAGATATACCCTTCTGAAAAATCTTTCGGATGGAAATCTTCAAAAAGCATTTATCGGGCGGGCTATTACTCAAAACTCTCCTATCATCATCCTTGATGAACCCACCACTCATCTTGATGAGAAAAACAAAATCATTATCCTTAAAACATTAAGAAAATTAGCCAAGGAACAAAATAAACTTATCTTATTTTCGTCTCATGACTGGAGACTCGCCAAAGAATTTGCAGATAAAATATGGTATGTAAAAAATTCACAATTGCATTATGGAATTGTAGAGGACATTTTACTTCAGCATGATGAGCTTACCAATGCATCATTATTTCAAATGAGTGAAAGTTTCATTCCGCCTCAGATCTCTGCACCCCAGTTTCACAAGGAAATGCTGTACTCTTTGCTTCAAAAAAACTTCTCAAAAGACCTTTCTTTCCTTAATTTTGAGTTTAAGGACAGCTTTTGGGTAATTACTAAAGATTCCGAACAAGAACAATGTGAATCTTTTGAAGAAATCATTAATTACCTGAAAAACATTCATTAATACAGCTTTTTCTTTATTTATTTCACATACTATGCATGCATAGTATTATGCTAATCATACAATTTAATCAATTTATTATCAGGTTATTAACAAAATTTAACGTTAATAAATACTATGCATGCATAATATTTACTAAATTTGGGTAAAACCATTAGCGCAAAAATGATGGATAATAATAAGGAAAAAATAGAAAACGTAGATTTAATTTTAAAACAGACCTGGCTGGCTGTTTCTAAAATGTACACAGAATTAGCCCAGGAACATGATTCCACTGCAGTGCAGGCCCTTACTCTTCTTAAAATTGATCCCAAAGAAGGGACCCGAAGCACAAATCTTGGTCCGAAGATGGCTATTGAACCTACTTCATTAACACGAATCATCAAACTTCTTGAAGATAACGGATATATCTATAAGGAAAAGACGACCACTGATAAAAGAGAGGTCATTATTAAACTTACAGATAAAGGATTAAACTCCAGAAACATGTCAAAAGAAGTGGTTGTCAACTTCAATAAAAAAGTGATGGAAAAAATTGCTCCGGAAAAGATGGAAAACTTTAAGGAAGTAATGGGTGAAATCATGAAAATCGCCAACGAATTATTAAATAACAGGAAATAAATTATCATGAAGCCGGAAGGTTCATATAATCTTATAAATAATAAATATTTACATATGAAAAGAAGAATCAAACATGTAACGGTTCTTGGTTCAGGAATTATGGGAAGCGGTATTGCAGCTCATTTCGCCAATATAGGCGTTGAAGTGTCACTTTTAGACATTGTTCCTTTTGAACTGACAGAAGCTGAACAGAAAAAAGGTTTGACCAAAGATGATAAGGGAGTAAGAAACAGAATTGCTTCCGAAAACTTTGAAAAACTAAAAAAAGCAAGTCCTGCACTTCTTTATTCACCAAAGTTTGCAGATAGAATCAAAATCGGAAACTTCGATGATGATTTACCGAAAATAAAAAATACAGACTGGATTATTGAAGTAGTTGTAGAAAGGCTTGATATTAAAAAGTCTGTATACGAAAAGATTGAACAGTTCAGAAAGCCCGGAACATTGATTTCTTCTAATACATCTGGTATCCCTATTCATTTCCTAACGGAAGGAAGAAGCGAAGATTTCAAAAAGTACTTTGCAGGAACCCACTTCTTCAACCCGGTAAGATACCTTCCTCTTTTAGAGATTATCCCAACCAATGATACAGATCCTGAGATCATAGATTTTTATATGAATTATGGTGCTAAATTCTTAGGTAAGACAACCGTTTTAGCTAAAGATACTCCAGCATTCATTGCCAACAGAATCGGTGTATTCTCTATGATGGATCTTCTTCACAATGTACAGAAACTAGGATTAACGGTTTCTGACGTTGATAAATTAACAGGCCCTGTCATCGGCCGTCCAAAATCTGCCACATTCAGAACTGCTGATGTAGTGGGTCTTGATACTTTAGTGATGGTAGCTAACGGAGTTCGCCAAAGCGGTGCTGAAGCGAATGACTTTAATGATGTATTTGCCCTTCCAGATTATATCCAGAAAATGATGGATAATAAGTGGTTAGGTTCAAAAACTGAACAAGGTTTCTATAAAAAAGTGAAAAATGCAGATGGAAAATCTGAAATTCATGGATTAAACCTTGATACGTTAGAATATGAACTTCAAGGAAAATCATCCTTCCCTACATTAGAATTAACAAAATCTATCGACAAACCAATTGATAGATTCAAAGTTCTCATCGGGGGCAAAGATAAAGCCGGTGAACTGTATAGAAAATCTTTAGGAGCATTATTCGCTTATGTTTCGCATAAAGTTCCTGAAATCTCAGATGAAGTTTATAAAATTGATGATGCTATGAGAGCTGGTTTCGGATGGGAAAACGGACCATTCGAAATCTGGGATGCCGTAGGCGTTGCAAAAGGAATCGAGCTTGCTAAAGATGCAGGTTACGAAGTTTCTGACTGGGTAAAATCCTTAGCTGAAAAAGGAGAATCTTTCTATAAAGTAAATGATGAAGGACAGAGCATCTATTATGATAAGAATTCAGGAAACTACAATAATATTCCGGGACAGGATGCTTTCATCATCTTAGACAATATCAGAAAAAACAAAACACTTTGGAGCAATTCCGGAGCTGCCATTGAAGATTTAGGAGACGGAATCATCAACTTCGAGATCCGCTCAAAAATGAACTCTCTCGGAGGCGAAGTTCTGGACGGACTAAACAGAGCTATTGATTTAGCAGAAAAAGAATACGACGGATTAGTGGTAGGAAACCAGGGAGCAAACTTCTCTGTAGGAGCCAACCTTGCTATGATTCTCATGATGGCTATTGAGCAGGATTGGGATGATTTAAATATGGCAATTGCTTACTTCCAGAAATCAATGATGAGAGTACGCTACTCCTCTATTCCTGTAGTTGTTGCTCCTCACGGAATGACTTTAGGCGGCGGATGTGAAATGACAATGCATGCAGACCGCGTAGTTGCAGCAGCCGAAACGTATATCGGACTTGTTGAAACCGGAGTTGGTGTAATTCCTGGTGGAGGTGGTACTAAGGAGCTAACTTTAAGAACCTCACGAGAATTCCATAATGATGATGTTAAAAATAACAGACTTCGTGATGCTTTCATGAATATCGCTATGGGTAAAGTAGCCACTTCAGCATATGAAGCATACGATATGGGAATTCTTGAGAAAGGAAAAGACATTGTTTCTGTAAGCAAAAACAGACAAATTGCCGAAGCTAAAAAAGTAGCAAAATTATTAGCAGAACAAGGATATACTCAGCCTATTGAACAGAAAGTAAAAGTTCTTGGTAAGGATGCATTAGGTATGTTCTACGTGGGAACAGACCAGATGTTAACCGGAAACTATATCTCCGAACATGACAAGAAAATTGCAGATAAGCTAGCCAACGTAATGGTAGGTGGAAATCTATCTGAACCAACAGTTGTTACTGAACAATATTTATTGAATCTTGAAAGAGAAACATTCCTTCAGCTTTGTGGTGAAAGAAAAACTTTAGAGAGAATCCAGTACATGTTACAGAATGGAAAACCGCTAAGAAACTAATGGAAAGCTCCGTAGGAGCGAACTGTTAATGGTATGGAATAATTTTAAAAACTGGAGAGCCTCGTAGAGGCGACCTGTTAATCTTATGGCAAATACATACACTCAGATTTATATTCAAATTGTTTTCGCTGTAAAAGGAAGACAAAATCTGATTTCAAAAGAAAACAGAGAAGAATTACATCAGTTTATTACAGGTATTATTTCCAATAGAAAACAAAAATTATTCGCAGTTTTTGCAATGTCAGACCATGTCCATATTCTTGTAAGTATGAATCCGGCACTTTCGGTTTCCGATTTAGTAAGAGATATTAAAGCATGTTCCTCAAAATTCATCAACGAAAAAGGATGGATGAATGAAAAATTCAATTGGCAGGAAGGTTATGGAGCTTTTTCTTATTCTAAAAGCAGTGTTGATTCTGTTATAAAATATATTTTAAATCAGGAAGAACATCATAAAAAGAAAACTTTTAGAGAAGAATATCTGGATTTCATGTCAAAATTTGAAATAGAATATGATCCAAAATATTTATTTGAATGGATTAGTGATTAACAGGTCGCTCCTACGGAGCTCCACAAAGAAAGCATAAACAATACTCTGAACAGTTTACCTCTACGAGGCAAAAAAACTTTTCAAAAACAATTTAATTAAAAAAAATGAAAACAGCATACATCGTAAAAGGATTCAGAACGGCAGTAGGAAAAGCACCTAAAGGTTCCCTGCGTTTTACCAGACCAGACGTTATGGCAGCAACCGTTATTGAAAAATTAATGGCTGAACTTCCACAGTTAGATAAAAACAGAATTGATGACCTTATCGTAGGAAATGCTATGCCTGAAGCCGAGCAAGGGCTGAATGTAGCACGTCTGATCTCTTTGATGGGGTTGAACACAGATAAAGTTCCGGGAGTTACTGTAAACAGATACTGTGCTTCAGGAAGTGAGGCGATTGCTATTGCTTCTGCAAAAATTCAGGCCGGTATGGCAGACTGTATCATCGCAGGAGGTACTGAATCTATGTCATACATTCCGATGGGAGGTTACAAGCCGGTTCCGGAAACGGATATTGCAAAAACAAACCCTGATTACTATTGGGGAATGGGTTACACTGCTGAAGAAGTAGCAAAACAATATAATATTACGAGAGAAGAACAGGATCAGTTTGCTTTTGAATCTCATATGAAGGCGTTAAAAGCCAATCAGGAAGGAAAATTTGCCAATCAGATCGTTCCCATTCCTGTAGAATATAACTTCCTGGATGAAAATCAGAAATTGCAGACTAAAAAATTTGACTTTTCCGTAGATGAAGGACCAAGAGCAGATACTTCTTTAGCCGGATTAGCCAAATTAAGACCTGTATTTGCGAACGGAGGTAGTGTAACTGCCGGAAACTCCTCTCAGATGAGTGACGGGGCCGCTTTCGTAATGGTAATGAGCGAGGAAATGGTAAAAGAATTAGGGTTACAGCCGGAAGCAAGATTAGTAGCTTACGCAGCAGCCGGATTGGAACCAAGAATTATGGGAATGGGACCTATCTATGCTATTCCAAAAGCATTAAAACAAGCTGGTCTAGAATTAAAAGATATCGACTTGATCGAGCTTAATGAAGCTTTTGCTTCCCAATCTGTTGCTATTAAAAAAGAATTAGGACTGAATCCAGACATTCTAAACGTAAACGGAGGAGCTATTGCCCTTGGACACCCGCTTGGATGTACAGGAACTAAACTAACAGTTCAACTTCTTGACGAAATGAGAAAGCGAGGCAACAAATACGGAATGGTTTCTATGTGTGTGGGAACAGGACAAGGAGCAGCTTCTATTTTTGAACTTTTATAGATACCAAGAAAATAGACAAAGAGATAATAGACAAGATTCAACATTTATAATCTATCTGTCTATTATCTGAAAGTCTCAAAAATCATAATCTAAAATTTAAAATAATAACAAATGGGCAACATAGTAAAGGGCGGGGAATTCCTAATCAAACAAATTCCTGCAAGCGAAATTTTCAGTATTGAAGAACTGAACGAAGAACAAAAAATGCTTCGTGACTCTGCAAAAGAATTTATAGACAGAGAAGTAGTTCCACAAAGAGAGCGTTTTGAGAAGAAAGATTATGCATTTACTGAAGAAACAATGCGTAAGCTAGGTGATATGGGCATGCTGGGAATTGCTGTTCCTGAAGAATACGGAGGTCTTGGAATGGGCTTTGTAACCACAATGCTTGCCTGCGATTATATTTCCGGAACTACAGGTTCATTGGCTACGGCGTATGGGGCACACACCGGAATTGGTACCTTACCAATTGTTCTTTACGGAACAGAAGAGCAGAAGAAAAAATACCTTCCGGATCTGGCTACAGGAACGAAATTCGGAGCATATTGCCTTACTGAGCCGGATGCAGGTTCTGATGCTAATTCAGGAAAAACAAAAGCAAAGCTTTCCGAAGACGGAAAACATTATATCATTAACGGGCAGAAAATGTGGATCTCTAATGCAGGATTTGCAGATACATTTACACTATTCGCTAAAATTGATGATGATAAAAATATCACAGGATTTGTAATCAACAGATCTGAACTTGAAAACCCTGAAAGCTTAACTTTCGGTGAGGAAGAACATAAATTAGGTATCCGTGCCTCTTCTACCCGTCAGGTTTTCTTCAATGATATGAAGATCCCCGTAGAAAATCTTTTAGGAGAAAGAAATAATGGCTTTAAGATCGCTTTAAATGCATTGAATGTGGGTCGTATCAAATTAGCAGCAGCTTGTTTGGACGCTCAGAGACGAATTTTAAACCATTCCATTCAGTATTCTAACGAAAGAAAACAATTTGGAGTTTCTATTTCTACTTTCGGAGCAATCAGAAAGAAAATTGCTGAAATGGCAACCGGAGTTTTCGTAAGTGAGGCAGGTTCCTACAGAGCCGCTAAAAATATTCAGGATAAAATTGATGAATTAGTTGCAGGAGGTATGGATCATCAGGCGGCTGAACTTAAAGGTGTTGAAGAATTTGCTGTGGAATGTTCAATCCTTAAAGTATTCGTTTCCGACCTTGCTCAAAATACGGCT
Organism: Chryseobacterium sp. Tr-659; assembly: GCF_011752975.1. Taxonomy (GTDB): domain Bacteria; phylum Bacteroidota; class Bacteroidia; order Flavobacteriales; family Weeksellaceae; genus Chryseobacterium. The sequence continues at coordinate 121,983 of NZ_VWWP01000004.1, forward strand.
GATGAAGGAATCCAGGTATACGGAGGTATGGGATTCTCTGAAGATACGCCTATGGAAGCAGCATGGAGAGATTCAAGAATTTCAAGAATTTATGAAGGAACCAATGAGATCAACAGATTATTAGCCGTAGGAATGCTTATTAAGAGAGCAATGAAAGGTGAATTGGATCTTTTATCTCCTGCAATGGCAATCAGCAAAGAATTGATGGGTATTCCTTCATTTGAAGTTCCTGATTATTCTGAATTTATGAGTGAAGAAAAAGCAATTATCGCTAACCTTAAGAAAGTGTTCTTAATGGTTTCCGGAGCTGCACTTCAGAAATTCATGATGGATATTGAAAAACAGCAGCATTTATTATTGAATGCTTCCGAAATCCTTAACCAGATCTATATGGCAGAATCTGCGATATTAAGAGCTGAAAAACACTTCTCTCCTGATTCTGTGGAAGCTGCAATGGCTCAGCTGAACCTTTACAAAGCTGTTGAAAAGATCATCACTTCAGCTAAAGAAGGAATTGTTTCTTTCGCTGAAGGAGATGAGCAGAGAATGATGCTTTCCGGATTAAGAAGATTTACGAAGTATACCAACCATCCAAACGTAGTGGCATTAACTGAAAAAGTAGCAGCTCACTATATTGAGAAAGGAGCTTATTAGTCTTTAACAACATCAATTTGATTTTAAAACGCCTCATTTTTTGAGGCGTTTTTATTTTTTGCATAATCACGATTTAATTTAAAAAGTAAACTCTTAAAAGTTCCGGTCACAACAATAATATGAATTTATGTGTGCAATCTGGCAGACTTGCATATGAACCCTCCCTGTTAATATTATCAATCTATAAATAGAGAAATTTGCCCTTTTGGCAGAAGGTCAGAAATTCAAAAAATTACACATCATTCGTAAAAAAATAATTGCGCCATCAGGATAAATATGCATTTTATTTTAACAAATAATACTTTAAAATAATAAATAAATAATGCAAAAACATTAAAAATAACAATATTTTAAACAATAAATATTCAAAATAAAACTACTTTAAACACAAAATTTATTAAAAAAAGCGATTATTATTATCAATATTAATTAAATTTACCCCATAAATTGCATTTTTAAACAATTCAAAAAACTAATAATTTTCGTAAAAAAAGACATTTATAAAAAATTAAAAATTAAAATAAAATATTCAATTATTAAAATCAACAACAACCATTGCCGTTATGAAAAAAATTATTTTAACTCTTGCAATTGCCTTATCGGCCTTTTCAATGACAATCAGCGCGCAAGTGGGTATCAACACCACCTCCCCTTCGGCTACTCTAGATGTAAAAGGGAAAAGCACTGTAACAGATACGGACGGATTGATTGCTCCCCGACTTACAAGAGCACAGCTCACAGCAAAAGGCAATACGTTATATGGACCCAATCAGGATGGGGCAATAATATATATAACTGATATAAGCGCTGGAGACACAGCTTCTCAAAGGATAAATATCACCACTAAAGGATACTATTATTTTGATAATGGAACTAATCAATGGAAGATTTTAAGCTACACCGCTCCCCCCGCTGTAAAAACAATACTTATTGCTGATGGTACACCAATGCCTAATGTAAATACTATTGGAGCGCCGGGCGGACAGAGGAGTGTTGCAGGTGGCAATTTTACCAGCCAGAGGGGAGGAAATTTATTTTTCACAGGCTACGCCGGAATGTCTTGTACTGTGGGAGGGGTCACAATAGGTTTTATTCTCTATATGGATGGAGTCGAGAAAGACAGAATTTCTCAATACTATGAAAATCCTCAAAAAATAGCCTCCACCTTAAATTTTATTATTTCAGGCATTCCCACCGGTAACCATACATGGGATCTGCGAATTACCGGCAACACGAGTGCGATTAACTACTCATTTACAGATGCAAACCATAGAATGGCAATTAAACTAATAGAACTATAGCTAAGTGTTAAGCCCGGAGCCAACAATTACTTTTACGTTCGGATTTTCAGTACCATTCTGAAGGCTGACATCAATTGCATTATTGATTGCTGCTTCATGAGCATAATCCAGCCATGCATTATCAGCATACACTTTCATTTTCTTGGAGATTATATTAAAATAGTTGTTCCGTTGACAGGATGTGAAGCATATCTGTGAATATACGGTGATATTTACCCCTGTCAATAATAGATAAATAAGTGTTTTTTTCATTGTATGATTTTTTTTAATTAAACCTGACATAAAAAAATATAACTTCCTATAAAACAAAATCTATTAACAACAGTAAAAATTCTTTTGTGGTTCTTGCTATCAATGAGATTTTTGAGTGTTAATCAATATTGAGAGTTAAATATATTATACCATAACAAAATTCTGTTTTATACTGCATAGCTTATAAATATTTTCAATTCATATTTTTAATATTTTTTACTAGCCTTATTAAAATTTATTCAAACTTTTATAAAGCCATAAAAGAAGGGGTATTCACATTGCTTTATAACTAATAGATCTCATTCTCTCAAATACCCAAAAATCATAATACTTTTTAATTCCAATACTTTTCGTTAATTTTAGTTAGTATAACTAAAAACCATTAACTCAAAATAACTATTATGGGAAAATTTATTATTTTTGAAAAAACAAACGGCAGTTTTCATTTTAACCTTAAAGCCGGAAACGGGCAGGTCATTTTAACCAGCCAGGGATACAGTTCAAAACCTTCCTGCGAAAACGGAATCGGATCTGTAAAGGTTAATTCCCAAGAAGATTCAAAATTTGAAAGAAATATCGCTGGTGACGGCAGGTGCTATTTCAACCTTAAAGCCGGAAACGGGCAGATTATAGGCATCAGTCAGATGTATGAATCCGATAACGGAATGGAAAACGGTATAGAATCTGTAAAAAACAATGCCCCCAATGCTTCTGTAGAAGACGAAACAAAAATATAAAGCAAACAGGCAATATTTTATCAAAAAAATCTTAAAAACAAAATATTTATTTTTTTATTCTTATTTTTTTTCATAGTTTTATGGAAAATTCAAATTAATAATATTATTAATATTTATCTCATATTATAATTTGGATGAAAAAGGCAAAATGCCTTATTTCAAAAAAGAGATTTAATCGATATAATTTTAAAATCATTTTGATTTCAACATAACTAATCTTGATTTTTAGGTGACATTAAAATAGATTTATCATTGTATATAATTTAAAAACACAGTATTGAAAAAATTATTTGAAATATGAAACAAATCTTGAAAAAAATCTTAAAAGGTTCCCAAAAGCCTAATATTGATCCTATTGAACATGACAGGCAATACCTTTCTAAGGATGTTCCTCTATCTACTATTGCCAGTCATCAAAATTGGTATAACCATTTGATTGAAATTGGTAACAAACCAGGAATGAGAATATTAGAAGTAGGAAGCCGTGAGGTAACGGGAAGCTACAATTCCAAAAAAAATTTCCAGAATGCCGAATATGTGGGCTTTGATTATTATCCCGGAGATAATGTAGATGTAGTTGGGGATGCCCATAAACTTTCCACTTATTTTAAAGAAGATGAAAAATTTGATATCATCTATTCTGCATCCTGTTTTGAACACTTTGCCATGCCTTGGCTTGTAGCAGAAGAAATTGCGAAATTATTAAAAGTAGGCGGAATCATTTTTGTAGAAACTCATTTTTCATATTCGGCCCATGAAAGACCATGGAATTTTTTCCAATATAGCGATATGGGATTAAAAGCATTATTTTCTAAAGCATTAGGATTTGAATGTATAGAAGCCGGTATGTCAAATCCATTAATAGGAAGATTTTCATTATTAGCAGACGAATATCTACAAAACAAACCTGTAAGAGGACTTTACTGCCATAGTGAATATCTGGGAAAAAAGATAAAAGATGTTGAAAACTTTTCCTGGAGCCAGGTAGATTTGATGGATGTGGTCGGAGAAACAAAATATCCCGAACCAAAATCATCAAAATAAAATTCTTACCCCACTTTGAATTAAAATATTTTTACCATAATTGTTTAACACAAATGCCTTGAAATTTTAAGGCATTTGTTATTTTTGTATTCTATTTTCATTTAGAAATGACAAAAGAAGAACTACTAAATAAAGCTATAAAAATTGCCGATAAGGCTCACAAAGGACAGACTGACAAATACCATGCACCCTATATAGGACATGTTATGCGTGTAATGGAGTACGGGAAAACACTGGATGAAAAAATTGTTGGTGTACTTCACGATGTTGTAGAAGACCACCCAATGGAATTCAGCCTGGAATATTTGAGAACGGAAGGCTTTCCGGAATACATTATTTTTGCGGTGAGCTGCCTTACTAAATTCGATCCGGAAGAGGATTACGATGAATTTATCAGGAGAACGGAAAGATCTCCCCTTGCAGTAGCCGTAAAACTCAATGATCTGCGTGATAATATGGATCTCAGAAGAGTAAACCGTGAGCTTACTCCCAAAGACATTAAAAGATTTAATAAGTACCTGAAAGCTTATCGTTATCTGATAGAAAAATATTAATCTGCACCAGGGAAATCATAGGTCTTCACCTTATGATCTGTGCCATCAATATTGATGTTCAAAGCCAGGTAAATAAAGTGTAGATTCTTATTCCCTTTTGCTTCAAATTCACGTTGCCACAAATATCCTGTAAGAATACCAAAGTAATCATCAATCTGATACCCGAAACCGCCATACACCCTGTTTCTGGCAAAAGTAGGTTTCATAGGGCTTACAAAGAAAATTTCATCATAAGCATTGGCAAAAACAGTTCCCTTCTGAATCGTTTTAGAGTTCAGAGGAACACTTATGTTCAGACGGTAACGGTAACGCATTCTTTGGGATGTTTTATCAGTCTGTGGTTCATAAAACCAGCTCTTTTCGGCACGAAAACGATTTTCAAACTTTACAATTCCTTTTTTGAAATCAATAACATCCTGAAGCCACACCCTGAACTCTTCTCTGCTTAAACTATGATCTTTATAGTTAACATATCTTCCAAGACCGATGAAAGGTTTGTGGTTTTTAGTAAGATTATACCCCAATCCTCCTTTTATCTCATAATAATCCGGGTAAGTATAATCTTCGTTACCACGCAGCTGTCCTTCTGCATATAAGAAAAACTTGGGATGAAACTTGTAGGTCAGAGTTACTGCATTGAAGCTGGAAAGATGTTCCTGTGCTTTGAATAATGAAATACCAAGAAGTAAACTCAGACCTAAAAAACGTTTCATAAAAAATTTTTGCAAATGTATACCTTTTAACAATTTGTTAATATTAATTTTAATTAACAAAGAATTAATATCTATTTAATATTTATAGTATACGAAAACCCAATGTGGAACCACCTTTGCGGCATTTCCACTCCAAAAGCTTCTGTATATTTTGTGTTTGTTAAATTATTAATCAGAACATACACGGAATAGTCTTTTTTCGCAAAACTAAGTTTCTCATCCAGAAGCTGATAACTCCCCAAATTTACTCTCTCATTATACCTGTAAACAACTTCATTAGTAAAGTTTTTAAGGAATTTCACCTCCAGCTTGGAAATCAACTGATGTTTCAGATTATCCAGAATATATCTTGATACTAAACCATTAGTTTCCTGATACTTGCTATCAATATATGTATATCCTAAAGTGTATTTTAACCAGTCTATTGGTCTGTGGCTCCATTCCGCTTCAATACCTTTGGTTTTGATTTCTCCTACATTCTGCGCATACCATATTTTATCGCTTGGATCTTTTTTAACCCAATCAATAGAGTTGCTGGAGTTCCTTAAAAACCCACTGATTTTAGCTAAAATCCTACTATTCTGATATTGATATCCGATCTCTGATGAAACTGCATTTTCGGGGCGCAGATCTGGATTTCCCTGCTCCGTTTTGCTTACATAATAAAGATCTGTAAAAGTGGGTACTCTATGTACTTTTGCGATATTCCCATAAACCTTACTGTTGGGGTTGAAATTATAGCCTACGTCAAGACCAGGATAGAAAAAATTTCCTTCTTTAGAGTAATTAGCCCAAGAAATTCCCGGACTGATGTTCAATTTTTTATCCAGTAATGAAAAATGATGTTCAAAGAAAACCTGGGAAACAAAACGATTTCTATTCCCTAAATTACTGCTCGCCAGAAATTCTTTCCTAAGTTCAACACCTACTCCCGTTGTTCCTAAACTTGATTGATAACTGGAATTCACTTCTCCACCTACATTATTTCCTATGTGCATATTTCTGTAAAAATCAGGATTCCATCTGTCATATAGGTACATATCCTGACCTCTTCTCCAATATACATTAGAATTAAGTTTCAGTTTTCCAAAAGTCTGCTGATGCGCTACACTTACAATAGAAGCCTGCGTTTCTTCGTACTGTTTTGTAGCATCTTTGGATGCATAAAATCCATTCGCTCCGAATTTCTTTTCAGAAAAACCGGCCTGCACTCTCAGATCACCATTTTTAATATTCAGCTTTCCCTGATAAAATACATTTCTGATCTCATAATCAGTATTGAACATATATCCCTCTGAAGATGCGGAATTTGCCTGAAGTGTATTGGAGAATTTTTCATCTCCCATCTGAGCATTGAATCCTAACCCGTATGTTTTATAGTCTCCCCCGTCAGCACTTATTTTTACACGTTTTCCCGGTACAGTTTTGGTGATGATATTGATTACTCCTGCATAAGCATTTTGCCCAAAACGTCTGGCAGCCGGACCTTTTATAATTTCTATTTTTTCTACGTCATCAAGATCAACCGGAATATTCATATTATTATGCCCCGTCTGGGAATCATTCATTCGGATCCCGTTCAAAAGCAAAAGGACTTGTTCAAAAGAACTTCCGCGGAAGCTGATATCACTCTGCACCCCATTGGCTCCCCTCCTTCTGATATCCATTCCCGGAACCTGTTGAAGAATCTCATCAATACTTTTAGCAGGAGAATTGGCAATTTCTTCTTTTGTAATGACTGAAATATTCTGGTTGGCACTTTTATAAGGTGTAGAGATGAATTTCCCCTGAAACTCAATATTTTCTATATCTGTCGTCTTTTCCTGTGCATTCACCCAAAGCAGGGATCCCAGAAAAAAAACACTTCCTATCTTTTTGATCATAATCTTTTCGTAGTTTTTTTAATAATAGCCTCCAAAAGTAAGGGAGTTCACCAAGACAGACAAATGATACTTGTCATAAAAAAAGAGACTGTCTTTTGAGACAGCCTCTTGTGAGGGAGAAATTTTTTATCTTTTTCTCATTAAATGTGTAACTAGATCTCTGAATAATTTTCTCATTTCTCTATTACATATTTATGACTACAATTTTAAATAATTTTAAAACATAAAACAATACCTTAATAAAAAAATATAATAGATTTCCTAAAATCATTCTGAATACAATAAAAATAAACTAAAAACAAAGGCAATTATAAAAAAAAACATATCTATTTTACATTTTAATAGTCAATTTTTTAGCAACCATTTATCGATTTTGCATTCAAAATATAAATTTCAACCATAGAATATGCATAAAATTTTCACCAAAAATTTCGTAATTTTGTGAGTCTTAATTTTACGATAAAAACATTCTTTTTTCAACTGTATTTTTGGAAGGTCATCTGTAAAAAATACATCCAATCAATCAAATGATTTTAGAAAGATGTTTAAACGTTCAATTGATGACCGTTATAGAATATTCTATGGCAAAAACACCATTAAACCGGCATATCATAATATTTCCCGGTTACTTTTATGAATAAACAAAATATGGCTAACACAACAGAAATAGACATAAAAAAACAGATTTTCGTTAAGAATGCACATCTTAATAATCTGAAACATATCGACGTCCTGATCCCCAAAAACAAACTGATTGTTATTACCGGAGTTTCAGGAAGCGGTAAATCATCTCTGGCTTTTGATACTATTTATGCCGAAGGACAGAGGAGATATGTGGAAAGTTTAAGTTCTTACGCCCGTCAGTTTTTGGGGAAACTGGAAAAACCTAAAGTTGATGATATTAAAGGACTGGCACCTTCCATTGCAATCCAGCAGAAAGTAATCTCTTCCAATCCTCGTTCTACAGTAGGAACTTCTACGGAAATCTATGACTATATGAAGCTTTTATTTGCAAGAATCGGGAAAACTTTTTCTCCGGTTTCAGGCGAAGAAGTGAAGAAAGATTCAGTTTCTGATGTTGTAGATTTTATTAAGGCTTCCAAAAAAGATACTTCTTTTTTGCTTACTGCTCCTTTGGAATATGATGCCGATAATTTTAAGGAAACACTGAATGTTTTAAAATTAGCAGGTTTCACCAGACTTGAAATCAATGGAAATGTAGCAGGGATTGAGGATCTGGAAAGCTTTGGATTTGCTCCTGAAAAAGGTATGAAGATCAATCTTGTTATCGACCGCTTTTCTTATGAAGAGGATGAAAGCTTTTTGCAGCGTCTGGCAGACTCTATTCAGATGGCATTTTATGAAGGACGCGGTTATTGTTCTTTAAAGAATACAGACACTGAAAAAATAAAAGAATTCTCGAATAAATTTGAACTGGACGGAATAGAGTTCCTTGAACCCAATGTTCATTTTTTCAGTTTTAATAATCCATATGGAGCATGTCCGGCCTGTGAAGGATATGGAAAAGTAATCGGGATTGATGAAGACCTTGTTGTTCCGAATAAAACGTTATCCGTTTATGAAGATGCTGTGGTCTGCTGGAGAGGCGAAACCATGAGCGAATGGAAAAAAGACTTTATTAAAAAAGCCGGGGATTTCCCTATCCACAAACCTTATCACCAATTAACAAAGGAACAGAAAAATTTTCTTTGGAAAGGTGACGGAAAAAGCAATTTTCCTTGCATTAATAATTTCTTCAAGATGCTTGAGGAAAATCTGTATAAAATCCAGTACAGGGTAATGCTTTCCCGCTACAGAGGCAAGACACTTTGCCCTACCTGTGAAGGATTGAGGCTTCGTGAAGAAACCAGCTGGGTAAAAGTAGACGGACACAATATTCAATCCATGATCGAGCTTCCTTTGGATGAACTGGAACCATTAATCAACGGATTAAAGCTTTCTGAACATGATAAAGAAGTTGCCAAAAGACTATTATACGAAATTACAACCCGTCTGGAATTCTTATTAAAAGTAGGATTAGGATATTTAACATTAAACAGAACATCCAATACACTTTCCGGAGGCGAGAGCCAGAGAATCAACCTGGCTACCAGCTTGGGAAGTTCACTGGTAGGTTCCATTTATATTCTGGATGAACCTTCTATCGGTCTTCATTCTAAAGATACAGAAAATCTGATTGATGTACTGAAAAATCTTCGTGATCTGGGCAATACTGTAATTGTAGTTGAGCATGACGAAGATGTAATGAGAGCTGCAGATTACATTATTGATATCGGTCCCGAAGCGGGTTACCTTGGTGGTGAGCTGGTATTTGCAGGAGATTATAAAGATTTGAAAAAAGCCAGCACGCTTACTTCGGAATATTTAACAGGAAGACTGGAAATTGAAGTTCCTAAGAAGCGAAGAAAAGCAAAAGAATGGATTCACATCAAAGGAGCACGTCAGAATAACCTTAAAAATATAGATGTAGATGTTCCTCTTGAAAGCCTTGTGGTTATTTCGGGAGTTTCTGGAAGTGGAAAATCTACGTTAATGAAAGAAATTCTTACCAATGACATTCAAATCCAATTGGGAATGGGCGGCAAAAAAGGAGACTATGATTCTGTAGAATTCCCGAAAAAACTCATCAAAAATATTGAGCTGATCGATCAGAACCCAATCGGAAAGTCATCCCGTTCAAATCCTGTAACTTATCTTAAGGCATATGATGACATCCGTGATCTTTTTGCCAAACAGAAAGTAGCAAAGATGATGGGGTATAAACCGAAACATTTCTCTTTCAACGTAGATGGCGGAAGGTGTGATGAATGCAAAGGAGAAGGAGTTATCAATGTTTCCATGCAGTTTATGGCGGATATTGAGCTGGAATGTGAAGTTTGTAAAGGAACACGCTTTAAGAATGAGATCCTTGAAGTAAAATTTGATGAGAAAAATATCTCTGATATCCTTCATATGACAGTAGATGAAGCTTTGGAATTCTTTAAAGATAATAATGAAGAAAAAATTGTGACCAAACTAAGACCTTTACAGGAAGTAGGATTGGGTTATTTACAGCTGGGGCAAAGCTCTTCTACCCTTTCCGGGGGTGAAGCGCAGCGTGTAAAGCTTGCCTCATTCTTAGTAAAAGGTGTAACAACGGATAAAACTTTATTTATTTTTGACGAACCTTCCACCGGACTTCATTTCCATGATATTCAAAAGCTATTAAAATCTTTACAGGCATTGATTGATCTTGGACATTCCGTAATCGTTATTGAACACCAGCCAGATATTATCAAATGCGCAGATTACATTATTGATATTGGCCCGGAAGCAGGAAAACATGGCGGTGAAGTAGTTTTTGCAGGAACACCTGAAGACCTTACCCACAATAAGAAGTCTTACACTGCAAAATATATCAAAGAAAAACTTGAACAATAAATTAAAAACGACTGTTAATGAACAGTCGTTTTTTTATGATAGATTCTCTTATCTTTATATCATCATTTCAAAATTATTTTTATGCCTTGGAATCCCGAATTATACGACCAGTACAAAGATGTACGTTATAAACCTTTTTATGATCTCGCAGCATTAATCAAGCCTGAAAACAATATAAAAGCAATTGATTTAGGCTGTGGTACAGGAGAACAAACTTCCATTTTAGCAGGGAAACTGGCAGGTTCTGCATTTCTGGGAATCGACTCTTCTGCAGAAATGCTTGAGAAATCAAAAAAATACGAAAATGAAAATCTTCACTTTCAGCTTCAGACTATTGAAGAAGCTGTGGCTTCAGAACAAAAATGGGATCTTGTTTTCAGTAATGCTGCTTTACAATGGGTAGATGACCACGAAGTTTTATTTCCTAAAATCATCGGATTACTCTCCACCAAAGGACAGCTCGCCATTCAAATGCCTGTTCAGAATGAAAATATACTGAATCAGATTCTTTCGGAAATGGTAGATGAGGAACCTTATACCTCTTATTTGAAGCATTTTAAACGTAATTCGCCTGTGCTTTCAATGGACGAGTATGCACAAATCTTATTTGACAATGGCATTGAGAATATAGAAATATTTCAGAAAGTATATCCTATTATTGCAGATGACCATGAGGCTTTATACACATTTATATCAGGAACTACATTACTTCCTTACCTGGAACGTTTGGACCATGAAGAAAAAGAGCTATTCATTACAGAATTTAAGGCCCGTATTGCCAGAAGGTTCAAAAAATATCCGGCAATCTACGCTTTCAAACGTATATTAATGTACGGCTGCAAAAAATAAAATTGATGAAATAAGCTATCACAATATTGCGATAGCTTATTACCCTTACAATCAGCCAGATTTGCTTCCTTTTGAAAGTGCTCATCCGTTTGTTCTATCTACTAACGGAAGTCTTACTAAGGTCCAATCCAGATTGCTCTCCGAAAGAGGATTATATTCTGTTTGTTTATCTTTTGTTGTTTCCGGATAATTCTGATACATCCAGTCGGTTGCCATTTTCACTTTCCCATTCTTTTATCCAAGCCCGCTAATTTTTGTTTTTTATATACTGATTGTTAAATCACCTAAAAGAGTATTATTTTTTTTTATACTTTAGTAAATAACAAATCAAAAAATCAATTGCTATGAAAAATTTAAAGAAATTAAAAAGAAGTTATCTTGTATTGATTACCGGAGGAGATTATGCCTATGCAGATTGTGATATAAACGGAAACTGCCCCGCAGTACCAGGCTCATATTATTGCAGTGGCGGTGTCTGCTATAGATCTACAGGTGGTGGTAACCCTGATAATGGCTGCCATGAACCTCAACGGGATTGTATGCCATGGGAAACCGGATGTGGATGTGTGTATTCATAAGTATGGATATCTCAAACAGCCTGAAAAGCCTGTTATAAAGGACAGAACAAGTTATCCACAAAAAAATGTGGATAACTTGTTAATTTTAACATTAAATTTATATTGCATATTAAAATAATTAGTACATTTACTATGTAATAAAAATCGAAGTGGAAACTTTATTTGCTTTTCTTACTACTATTGAAATTGCAATTAAATTTGAAATAAAAATTTAAGCACAGCATTGTCGGCTGTGCTTTTTATTGTTGTCTAATTAAAAAAATGAGATGTTTTATCTACTGAATCTGCTCCTAAAGAGCAGATTCTTTTATATTTACAGCAATGAAAATGTCATTTCTTATACTTAATTCTCACGAATAATTACGCTCTATACTATAATAAGACTATGAATAATTCGTAATTTTATAAGTCAAAATGGCTTCATAGTTCAATGGATAGAACAAAAGTTTCCTAAACTTTAGATCCAGGTTCGATCCCTGGTGGAGCTACTTACTAACTTCTAACGCACAACACTTATCTTTGAAAATTTAAGCAAAAAGTACAGTTTAATATGACGGAGTTTATTCCGAGATTTCCGACATTTGCCTGAATTTTAATAAACATCAATTAAACCCATGGAAGAATTTGAAGTTCCGGTAAATTATAAAGGTAAAGACCTTCTTTTCAATGGTCGTCTTGCCACATTCAGTTACGGATATAAATTGTATGTAGAAGTAGAAGGAAGTGAAGTAGTTATTGAGCGTGACGACGAAGGTAATCTAAGAGCTATTGTATCGGAAACATCTACAAATCCTGCTATAGAAAAAGGACTTATCGAAGCCATAATTAAAGTATTTAGTGATCTTCAGGTGTTGTAAAACTTTTCCTAATCCGGTCTTATTAAAATAAATCTCATTGCAGAACAGGAAAATCTGATCAGTTTTATTTTCGAAATCATTCATTGGGATTCATTTCCGCCAGAACATTTTTTCTGGGAAATAGCCTTGTTTGAAAGCTCCAAATAAGAGTCTGGATTATTCAAAGACCACATAATTTACTTTATCTACGCCTGTATTACCGGTCTTCTCATGGTAGGCATACAATACCAATTCATAATTACCCGGTGAACTGATCAAATGGCTTCCTTCGAAAAGATTGGTTGAAACCAGTGACATATCAATATTTTTAATCCATTTTCCATCTTTCTTTAAAATACCTTTCACTTCAATTTCATCGGAGTTCCAGACACCGCCCTTTTCAATGACACATCCGCACATCATTACGATATTGGCCTGAAACTGAAAAGGCTTATCTTTAATCGTATTCAGAGCAATGTACTGATGGGTTCTGGGCTTCAGGATATCAATGATGTATCCGGGAATCTCAAGAATAATCCCCTCACCTAAAATATTTTTCCCGGGAATAAGCCATAATTCTGTGCTTACCACCGCCTGAGCCTGTTTGCTGTTCAAAGGAGAAACTACTTCTATATTTACAAATGTGGGTTCATCAATGTCTATGGAAGCTATAAAACCTCCGGTCTGCGCATCCGCAATTGCATTTCCTCTTACTTTAGGTGTTTTCATGATCAGATCGGTATTTCCGGTACTGCCCGTTGTATTGCCTTCTGCAAGAATTCTTTGATTCAGCTTGTTTCTGACGATAATATGGGCTCCTCCTAACGATGTCCCGATAAATTTGGCATCTCTTGCTTTCGCTCTTATCATCACCTTTGTTTCGGTTGCTGAGATCATGATATTGGAGAAAAGAAATGCAGCGATGAGAATAAGTGTTTTCATGATTGAATTGATTTTAAATATTCTTGTTTAAATCTATGATGGAAAGTTTCAGTTTTAAGCTCGAGATCAATATGATCCAGATAAGTAAAAATGGTAAGATCTTCTGACAGCATTTTCAGGATTGCCTTTTCACAGCTGTCCCAGATCTTTTCCAGCTGCGGAAGCATTTCTATCGCCTTAGGAGACAAAGAAATGATTTGTTTCCTTTTATCTGCGCTATCTTTTTTAATGACGAGGTATCCTTTTTCTTCCATTTTCTTGACAATTACCACTACTGAAGGATGTGAATACCCCAAAGGTTCCGCAATATCTGTAATAGAGATCTCCCCTTTCTTCTGCAACAGCATGAAGACGAGATACCAGTTCGGCTCTACATCAATTCCGAATTCTTTATAAAATTTTCTGACATCATGAGACATGCGGTCACTGATTCTTTTTAATCTGCTATCCAAAGCTTTGTAGCCTAATTCTTTAATAAAGTCAAAATCCATTGATAAAATATTTGCTGTAAATATATAAAAATAAAGTCAACTATATAGTTAGCTTTATTTTTTATTGGAAATTTTTATCTCTTTTCAAAATGAGGTCTAGAACTTAAGTCGCATGGCTAATTAGGATAGGACAAGAAAATACTTTACTTTTAAGCCTATGAATAATAATGAAAAAATCATCAGAGAAATCAAAGATTTTCATGAAAATATCGAGAAGTGGTTTCAGGGAAAGACTGAAAATCAGGAAGAACTTTACCAGATACTTTTATCTGGCTTTGTTCCGGAATTTAGAATGACCAATGGAAATGGTGATACAGTTACTCTATCTATGCTTTCTGATTGGCTTCCAACAGTCTTCGGTAAATTTCCGGAGCGTAATATTCGGCTTGAAAATATAGAAGTGAACCATTCCGGACATCATGGACTGGCTACTTATATTGAAATTCAGGAAACTGGAAATATATTGAACCAACGCGGATCTTCTGCTGTTTTTATCCTGAATGAAGAAAGAGCATTGTGGCTTCATCTCATAGAGAACTGGATATAGTTTTCCGAAAACCAGATAAAAAAATAGAAAAGCTGTCTCAGAATCCACAATATTTGATTCTAGAGGCAGCTTTTGCTTTTTATGACGACTGATTTATTCAGACCATGGAGAATGAGGAATACAATCACAGAAATTAATATTTTCTGAACACTTTCATTTGCCCTGCCATCAAAGTCAGTAAAATTCCAAAACAAGCAAAAAGACCATAGGAATATCTGAGATCAAAGCTGTCTGCGATATATCCAATAAGCGGCGGCCCCATCAGGAACCCTAAAAACGAAATACTCGATACAAATGACAACGCAATGCTTGGAGCTATGGTACTCACTTTTCCTACGGTACTATAAACTGACGGTACACTAAGTGAGCTTCCAAGACCGACAATCATAAAAGCAAGGATACAGATCCACAATTCAGGGAAGAAAACACTCAGGAAAAGCCCGCCGCTCATCAGCATACCACAACATTGCAGAACTATTTTTTTTCCATACTTCTCAATGACACGATTGCCGATAAATCTACCTAAAGTCATCATTAAAATAAAGCTTGTATATCCCAATATGACAAGATTTTCCGGTGCTTTTACAATTGTTTGAAAATACACTCCGCTCCAGTCGAACATTGCGCCTTCAATAGCCATACTCAAAAATCCTATGATTCCGAGACCTACAAGGGTTGGATTAACCGATTTAAAAATTGAACGGGTTTGAGGCTCTGCTTTATGGATGATATTGGTCAAATTCTGCTTGCTGTACAACCAAATCCCTGTTACAACGGCAAAAATAATGGCAAAATGAGTAAAGGTTCCTACATGTAAATTAATCATCAACAAACCGATGACAGCTCCTGTTAATCCTGCAAAACACCAGGCTCCGTGATAAGATGACAAAAGGGTTCTCTTCGTCATAGATTCAATTTCAATCGCCTGGGTATTGATTGCTATATTGCATAAATTTCCTGAGACTCCAAAAAAGAATAATACAACCGCCAGTGTCCAGTAAGATGGAGAAAGTCCGATTAACAAAAGAAAAACAGAATAGAATAAAAAACATCTTTTAATGATCCAGCTGCTTCCATACATACTGATTAGTTTTCCTGCCGGAACCATAGTTGAAAGCTGCCCGATCGGCATCAGAAGTAAAAGAGTTCCCAATTCTGCTTCATTGATTGAAAGTGCATTTTTAATGATAGGTATCCGGCTGGCCCAGGAAGAAAAAACAAGCCCATGGGCAAAGAAAAGTAAAAAACAGGCTGTAGGCATTTTTGCATTAAAAGAATCTCTCGCATTCATTGAATAGTGTTTGACCAAATTTCCGTTAGCAAAGTTACTCACACTTGTTCAATAAAATATAGTCCATTTTTGGCATTTTCTATTCCATTTTAGACAATAGACTTAATTTCCTGTCTTTTTTAGTTCTATTTGAAAACCAATCGTGTACAGTTAAAAACAAAAGACAATAATTTCAGATCGAGAAAAGCCATAGAAAAGATTGGCGGTGTATTTGAAGGAATTTTCCGTAAAGATAAAGTTCTAAGTGACGGAACAACCAGAAATGCAGCTTACTACAGCATTTTAGATGATGAATGGAATGAGGCAAGAATCAAAATTCAGAACCTGATTAAAGAAAAACAAAATTCTTCTGAAAAATAAATAAAAAAAGAGACAGTATACAATCACCTCTACATGAATTCGTCTGATCATACTGTCTCTCACTTGAAAAGATTCTTATAAAAATAGAGCGTAGGTTTTTACTTTTTAATAATTTTCTTCGAAACGGAACCTCCTTTTCTCAATTCTCCTTGAAGAATGTATACACCTTTCGGAAGCTTTGAAATATCAATACCTTTAGCATTGCCAGTTACCAAAACAACCTTACCATCCATAGAGGTCACTGTTATTTTCTTAATATCTTCTTTAGAATTTAGCATAACAAGATCAGAAGCTGGATTCGGATAAACTGAAATATCTTTATTTTTAATATCAATATCATTTGTTGACAATGGTGATGATTCAGGATAAGAAACACTTCTGTTTACACTTGTGTTTCCGTTGATTGTAAATGTATTGATTGCAAAATTGAATACGATTCCTGCACTTTGGCTAATCCACATATAAGATTCGTTCGTATAAGTAAATGGTCCCGGTGTCTGTGTTCCGGTTCTCATTCTTTTAATTCTTAAAACATTCGGATAAGTTCCTGTAGGGGTTGTAATAGTTCCATAAGCATCTACCGTGTATTCTACCTGCCCTGTCTCGGTATTACCCGCTCCTCCGGAAGCTGTAGTGAACTGATAAGGATCAGTAAACTGCTGCAGATAAGTAATCGGGAATTTGAAGTTAATTAATGGATCCGTATAAGTTATTGTCATATCCCCCGGATTGGCATATGTCCCGAGCATGATATCTTCCGTATCAGATATGGAAGTAAAATCATAGACATCTGAAAGAGTGGGTACAGTAATTCTGTTGGCATTAGGAAATCTAAAACAGTTTGCCTCTCCCGGACATGCTTTTGTAGTATTGGTATTGACATTTGGAACTGTATAGGCAGAAAAATTCCATGTAGCATTTGCTCCGGATGGACCGGCTGTTACAGTAGATGCAACATCTCCAGCTCTATACGTCATAGGTATATTAACTCTATCAACAGCACTTCTCGTTACCGAAGGCTGCGCATATGCCGTGATCCCTGCCACAAGAAGTAAAAAAGAATTTAGCTTTTTCATATTGTTTATTTTTAAATTTGATATGGTTGACTTTCACCTACAAATTTATTTTTAGTTTCAAAAGCTATCAATCCTCAAAAGAAAGTATTTTTATCTACCAGAAATCAGGTATTTTTTATTATCCTGAAAATGATTATTTTCCTGATACTTTTTCCAAAATAATACCCGGCATTGAAACCGGGCAAAATATGAATATCTAATTGAATGATTGTCTGTAACTCAGAGGTGTTTTGTCTGTTTTCTTTTTAAATAGCTTATTAAATGATTGTGGATGCTCAAATCCTAAGGCATAAGCAACTTCCGATACTGAAAAACGAGTTGTAGTAAGATACTCTTTCGCCTTCTCTATTAGTTTTTCATGGATATGCTGCTGCCCGTTCAAACCGGTAAGGTTTCGGAGCATATCACTCAGGTAATGAGGAGATAGATTGAGCGATGAAGCCAGAAATTCTACAGTAGGAAGGCCTTTATTCAGTGTTTCCTGCCGATTGAAATAATCTTCCAATACCGTATCCATTTTCGCAAGAAGATCATTATTTACTGCTTTTCTCGTGATAAACTGTCTTTTATAAAAGCGGTTGCTGTAATTGAGAAGGACATCAATATAAGAGACAATTACGTCCTGGCTAACTTCATCAATGGCTGTATTCAGCTCGTTGGTGATGCTGTCCAGCAACCCGGTAATGATCATTTTTTCCTGATCGGATAAATGCAGAGCTTCATTCGTGTCATATGAAAAGAAACCGAAGTTTTTAATATTCTTTCCCAAAGGATAGCTTCTGATAAAATCCGGATGTACCAGTAAAGTGTATCCGCTGTATTCTGCATTTTCATCCGTTGAAAGAATCTGCCCCGGAGCGGTAAACATCATTCCGCCTTCATTGAAGTCATAATACCCCTGCCCATATCCCATTTTCCCGTTCACCGAATACTTATACGAGATTTTATAAAAATTCAATACAAAACTTCTGTTCAGCATTTCTTTATTAATTGTCATTTTTGTATTATCCACGAGACTTACCAATGGGTGAAGCGGTTTGGGGAGCTGCAGAATTTCATGCAGTTCCGAAATGGATGAGATTTTCAGAGGAGTATAGTCTTTCTTTTCCATGATATAAAATTAATAAAATATCCAGTGAAAAAGACAGCATAAAAACATGTGTTTCATGCTGCCTTTCAACATAGCAATTAGATGAATTGTTTTCCAAATTGTTCCCTGAAAGCTTCGTCTCCCAGCTCCACACGCTGTGCATATAAAGCTCTGGCATCTTCTCCGGCTACATATCTCAGCTGTTTTTTACCATCGGTTGCAGCCTCATAAACCACTTCTGCAATCTGTTCTGGTGTAGAAGCAGCATCCATCATTCCATCCATCTTAGAAAATAAAGCATTAGTCATTTCTTCATAAGCCGGACTAGATGCGGAATCCAGTGAACGGCTTACAAAATCTGTCTTGATTCCACCCGGAGAAACTGTTTTAATGTCTATCCCAAATTTGTTAAGCTCAAAAGCAAGGCTCTCACTCCATCCTTCCAGTGCCCATTTTGTAGCATGATAGGTAGATCCTAATGGAAAAGCAATCAGACCTCCGATAGAGGTTGTAGAAATGAACAGTCCATTTTGTTTTTCTCTGAAATAAGGAATAAACGCCTGAGTAACGCGGATAACACCCAATAAATTCGTATTAAGCTGTTTTACGATCTGATCATCTGTTAATGCTTCCAAAGGCCCGATAAGACCATATCCTGCATTATTATATACCACATCGATATTACCCAGGTCAAGAGCTCTATGAACGGTTGATTTGATCTGTTCCGGATTGGTAACATCCAAAGGAAGTACAGTTACATTTTCTAAAGAAGAAAGATCCGCAGCTGCTTCAGGATTTCTCATCGTAGCAATTACTCTCCATCCGTTCTTTTGAAATAATTGAGCAGCCGCTTTTCCTAATCCTGTAGAAGCACCTGTTATAAAAATTGTTTTCATTTTTCTTTGTTTAAAATTACAGGACAAAGTTCAGCATCCGGGAAAAGATAAGAGTTGCCAAAATGGGGTAAGGTGTATCCAAAACGGATTGATATAAAATAAATCACATTCAATCAAAAAAAATCCTTTAGTTGATTATTTCGACTAAAGGATTCACTCCGGGAATACATATGGCGACTTCCCAAAGCTAAAAATCAATATATAATATAATAAACGTTTCTTTAAATAGTATCTGCGGTAACCTTTTTCATTTCATATCCCTCATAATCAAATACTTCAGAAATAGACAATCCAAGTGCTCTGCTTACTCCCTCCCCATATGCAGGATCTGCCCGATAACAATTCCTGATATGACGAATTTGTATAAACTTTTGGGCATCTCCCACTGCTTCTGCCGTGTTTTTAAATAAAATTTCTTTTTGTTGGTCAGACATCAGCCTGAAAAGATTTCCGGGTTGAGAATAATAATCATTATCTTCACGATGATCCCAATGCCCCGCATCGCCATGGATCGTTAAAGGAGGCTCACTAAAGTCATGCTGCTCCTTCCACTGATCAAAACTATTAGGCTCATATCCTATTGTACTTCCAAAATTACCATCTGTTCTCATTGCCCCATCTCTATGATAAGACTGATAAGGACATTTAGGAGCATTTACAGGAATCTGATGGTGATTAACACCTAATCGGTAACGTTGGGTATCTCCATAAGAGAATAAACGTCCCTGAAGCATTTTATCCGGTGAAAAACTGATTCCCGGAACCACAGAAGCAGGATTAAAAGCAGCTTGTTCAACCTCCGCAAAATAGTTGGATGGATTTCTGTTGAGTACAAGCTCTCCTACCGGAATAAGAGGATAATCTCCATGAGGCCAGACTTTTGTTAAATCGAATGGATTGATGTGATAGTTTGCTGCATCTTTTTCTTCCATAATCTGGACATACATTGTCCACTTAGGAAAATGGCCTTCCTCAATATTTTCATAAAGATCCTTCTGATGACTTTCCCGATCTGTACCAATGATTGCTTTCGCTTCTTCGTTGCTCATATTTTGGACACCCTGCTGTGTCTTAAAATGAAACTTCACCCAAAACCGGGTATTTTCATCATTAATAAAACTGAAAGTATGGCTTCCAAAACCGTCCATATGCCTGTATGATCTGGGGATACCACGATCACTCATAGTAATAGTAACCTGGTGGAGAGATTCCGGTAATAAAGTCCAGAAATCCCAATTGTTATCTGCACTTCTAAGATTGGTTCGGGGATCTCTTTTCACCGCATGATTTAAATCCGGAAACTTTAGCGGATCACGAAGAAAGAAAACAGGTGTATTATTTCCTACAAGATCCCAGTTTCCTTCTTCTGTATAGAATTTTATGGCAAAACCTCTGATATCTCTTTCCGCATCTGCCGCTCCTCTTTCACCTGCCACCGTAGAAAAACGGACAAATAAAGGAGTTTCCTTTCCAATAGCTTCAAAGACTTTTGCTTTTGTATATTGGGTAATATCATGAGTGACCCTGAAAACACCGTAAGCTCCTGATCCTTTAGCATGCATTCTACGCTCAGGAATTACCTCACGGTCAAAATGTGCCATTTTTTCTAAAAACCAGATGTCTTGTAATAAAGCCGGACCACGCCTTCCTGCGGTCATGATATTCTGATTGTCTGACACAGGAGCTCCGGTTCGATTGGTTAATTTATTTTCGTTCATATTGTATAATTTATAATCCAAAATTATCAGATTAATACACTATCAGAATCATCCAGTTTAGATAAAAAAAAGCAGTCCAAAAAAGTAGTGATTCCATGTACTTTCTAAAATAGTCTTAGGTCTCTTCATTCATTTGTTTTTTGTAAGTTTGCCGGTATCAATTGTTATGGCAGAATATATTCTTGAAGACATCAATATCAGCACACTTTCCGTATATGACCTGTTGAAGCATACTGCAGAGAGTTCATTTGTTGGAATCAGGGATTTCAGTGATATCTATCCCGTTGCCATTGAAAATAATACCGGTATTTTTACCAAACAATCTTTACAGGAATTTCCAGTTGTCAGCATCAGTAAGATTAACAGCTCATTGCTCTGCTCCTGCACGTGTGACCATTCTAAAAACCAGCTTTGTTCCCATCAGGCAGAGATCATTCATTGCATTATAGAAGAGAAGAATTTCCGCATCTTTTTTGATGATATGCTGCGCAGAAAAACATTACTTTCCAAAGCAAAAGGATATGGATTGGAGAATGAACCCGATCTTGACACTTATTTTCAGCTGGAATACATTGACGGGAAAATTGAGATACAACCCAAGATTAAAGAAATGCTTCCTGTAGATGATGTGATCTTTCAAAAGGATCTTCTTCCGCAAATTCCGTCTAAACTGGAAGAACTAGCCCTACTGGAAACAAGCAGAAAGCAGATTCTGGTTATTGGAAAACATCGTTATTACAACCATCTGATGTTCTCACTTATGGAAGCTGAAACAACCCAGACAGCAAAACTCAAAAATCCGATAACCCCGGTTGATGCCATGCAGCTGATCTGGAAAGCAGAAAAACCTTCCGATATTAAATTTTATACGGCCATTAACTCTTTTCAGACAAACTACAATGAAGAGTATAATACTGCAGAACTTGAAGCTCTAAAAATTATTGTACAGAATCCTCTGGAGCTGGATGTCTATTATCATGATCGAAATATTGGAGAAACAATTTCTTCAAAGTCTCTTTCACGTGTTGAATTAAACACTTTAGATGCCGAAGTACAACTATCTGTATTTAAGAAAGATCCTTTTTATGAAATAACGGGAGAACTGCAGTTTAACGACATATCCGTTCCTTTTAAAAATGTAATTCTTCGAAATGAATATTTTGTTTATAACCGCAACATTTTCAGCTTTGTAGAACATCCTGATATGCTCAGAATCATCAGGTTTTTTAAATCTAATAATGAAATTTTACTGATACATTCTTCAAAATACGAGGAATTCATGAAGAACATCCTCTTTAATCTTGAGGAGCGTATTCATATTAATTACAGCTACATACAGCCTGCAACAAAAGTACAGCTTGAATATAAAAATTATAACACGGAAAAGGTTGTCTATCTTCGTCAGCAGGAAAATTATATAGGAATTACTCCTGTAATGAAATACGGAGATGTGGAAGTTCCGGTCTATTCCCGCAAACAGATTTTTGATACGGATCAAAATGGAAATCTGTTCAAAATAGAAAGGGATGATTCAGCAGAAGCTCGTTTGACTTCTCTGATTATGCATCAACATCCTGATTTTGAAGATCAGATGGATGGATATCAGTATTTCTATCTTCACAGAGATAAGTTCATGGATAACAACTGGTTTCTCGAAGCATTTGAGGTCTGGAGAAATGAAGGTGTAACAATCCTGGGTTTTAGTGAATTAAAAAACAATAAATTAAACCCTCATCGCGCTAAAATCAACATTCAGATTACCAGTGGACTGGATTGGTTCAATGCCAAATTAAAGGTAGGATTCGGACAGAAAGAAGCTGCTTTAAAACAGCTTCACAGAGCGATCCGCAATAAGAGTAAATTTGTACAGCTGGACGACGGAACCCTGGGAATCCTCCCTGATGAATGGATAGAAAAGATCTCAGCTTATTTTAAGGCAGGAGAAATTGATGAAGAACTGCTGAAAATTCCGAAAATCAATTTTACGGAAATTTCTTCACTTTTTGAAAAAGACATTCTCAGCAAGGAAGTTCAGGATGAAATTTCATCTTATTCTTCTCAGTTTTCAACTAGTAAAAACATTCCTGAAATCAAAATTCCTGCAGAGCTCAATGCTGAATTAAGAGATTACCAGCACGAAGGCCTAAACTGGCTTAATTTTCTGGATGGGTTCAATTTCGGAGGATGTCTTGCGGATGATATGGGCTTGGGAAAAACAATTCAAATTATTGCTTTTATTCTTTCACAGAGAGAAAAACTGGGACATACCACCAATCTCGTTGTAGTTCCTACTTCCCTGCTTTTCAACTGGCAGGAAGAAATTAAAAAGTTTGCGCCTTCTCTAAAAGTACGTCTCCATTATGGGGCAGACAGGCCTAAAACCACAGCTCATATGCCCGATTATGAGATTGTTCTTACCACGTATGGAATGCTGCTTTCCGACATCAGATTCCTGAAAACATTTAAATTCAATTACATTTTTCTGGATGAATCCCAGACCATTAAGAATCCGAATTCAGAAAGGTATAAAGCTGCACGTCTGCTCCAATCGAGAAACAGAATTGTATTAACCGGAACACCGGTTGAAAACAGCACTTTTGATCTTTATAGCCAGCTTTCTTTTGCCTGCCCGGGACTATTGGGAAGCAAACAATATTTTAAAGATATTTATGCGATTCCGATTGATAAATTTGAATACAGTAAACGTGCTTTGGAACTTCAGCAAAAGATAAAACCTTTTATTCTAAGAAGAACCAAGAAACAGGTCGCGAAAGAGCTTCCTGAAAAAACAGAGACGGTGATCTATTGTGAAATGAATGCCGAACAGCGCCGTATTTATGATGCTTATGAAAAGGAACTCCGGGAGTTTATTGCTTCTAATAATGACGATGAGCTTAATGACAACAGTATGCATGTCCTTACCGGCCTTACGCGGCTCAGACAGATCTGTAACTCACCGATACTTCTGAAAGAGGGATATTCCGGCGAAAATGCCGTAAAAATTGAAATTCTGACCGAACAGATCCTTGGGAAATCAAAAGACCATAAAATCCTTGTTTTTTCACAGTTTGTGGGTATGCTGGACCTTGTAAAAGCCGAATTGCAACGCCATGATATTCAGTTTGAATATCTTACCGGACAGACTAAAGACAGAGGTGAAAAGGTAGCTAATTTCCAGAAAAATGATGGCATCCGGGTATTCCTGATCAGCTTAAAAGCCGGCGGTGTAGGGCTTAATCTTACCCAGGCAGATTATATTTATCTTGTAGACCCGTGGTGGAATCCCGCTACTGAAAACCAAGCTATTGACCGCAGTTACCGTATCGGGCAAACCAAAAATGTTATCGCCGTACGTATGATCTGCTCCAATACAGTGGAAGAAAAAATTATGACACTTCAGAAAAAGAAAAAACAACTGGCCCAAAACCTCCTTAAAACAGATGGAACCAGGTTTCAGGGATTCTCAAAGCAAGATCTTATGGATTTACTGGAGCCCGGATCTGAATCTTAAAAAAAATGTCTTAAAATCCTGCTATTTGGTATTGCTATTCTCATCATTTAAAAAATCTCACGAAGCATTTTTTTTCATTTCATCCCGTTAAGATAATAACTTTTTAAAATGATCTCCTGAATGGTTAAAAAATAAAAAACCGACAGAGATATAGACCTGCCGGTTAAAAAAACAAAAATTGATATGGATATGATTAGATATGTGTTTATTTTTTGATAATCTTTTCAGTGATTATTTTTTGATCTTTTGTCTGGATCTGAATCAGATAAGTTCCCGGAATCAGATTTTCCATATTAACTGTCATTGAGCTGCCTTCAAGTATTTTCTGGCCAGCCATATTGTAAAGCTCATATTTGCTAAATCCTTCTTTTATTATCACTGTTATTAAGCTTGTTGCAGGATTTGGATACAGTTTTACTTTAACTGATGAATCTTTGGATATCTCTTTTGTTGAAAGATTCTCCGGCTGTACATTGATCGTATAGTCTTCAGCCTGCCCCGCTCTTAAACCTGTATCACAAGCCGTCTGAATTGAACTCGGAGCATTAGGATTTGAATATGCCGCCACATTACTGTTTTTAAGAACCCTCATTCTTGTTGTACCTGCAGAAGCATTTGCAGGAACTGTAATGTTTCCGTTTATAGTAAATGCGTTGGCAGGTGTTGCAGCTTCCAGCCTTCCGATATAAAAACTTTCTCCTGCATCATTAAAGCTCCCGTTTCCATTGAAGTCTATAAAAACCATAACATCACTTGGAAATGTTCCGGATGGTCCTTTTACAGAGATAGGATATGAATTTCCTGACTGCAGAGATGTAGACAGAGATGTAAAATCCTCATAGGTCTGAGTTGTTCCGGATTGAAACGGAGATGTATTATTAATGTTACCAAAAGTGACATTGGTAATCATATTGCTATCTGCTCCGTACTGGAAAGTGGGCTGACAGTATTGTGCATCCATCAGTGAACAAAGAGCAACAGCAGAAAGAGTAGTTATTTTTTTCATTGGGTTCTTAATTTCATTGGGACAAATTTATATTTATTTAGAATCAATAAAAATAAGAATGTAATGATTTTTATCAGTTTATTAAGATTTTAAATGATTTACCAGTTATAAAATTATCATTAATTGTTTTTAAAAGAGATATAATCAATAACTTATATATACCAGCAACCGCTACCCCGAATGTACAATTTGGAATAGCGGTTGTTGATACAATTTAAATCTTCTAAAAAATCATATCCTATAAATCTCTTATTTCAGATTTTCAATCAGAATAGCTGAAGCTCCTCCACCGCCATTACAAATCGCGGCAATACCGTATTTCCCTTTTTCCTGATGAAGAACATTAACCAGCGTCGAGATTATCCTTGCTCCTGAAGCTCCGATCGGATGTCCTAATGCAACAGCACCACCATAAACATTCACTTTATTGATATCATATCCCAGTATCTGCTGATTAGACAGAATCACTGAGGAATATGCCTCATTGATTTCAAAAAAATCAATGTCAGACAAACTCAGCCCTGTCTGTTTCAATAATTTATTAACTGCAATGGAAGGAGAAGTGGTAAACCATTCCGGGGATTGGGCAGCATCAGCGTACGCAATAATTCTGGCCAGTGGCAGAAGATGATACTGCTTCAAGGCTTCTGAAGATGCCAATAATATTGCAGCCGCACCATCATTCAGATTGCTTGAATTGGCAGCTGTCAGTGAGCCATCTGCTTCAAAAGCAGGTTTTAATAACGAAATCTTTTCTGGAATCAGCTTATCAATGTCTTCATCTTTATCTACGATTGCTATTCCTTTCTTTTCTTGAACAGATATGCTTATTAATTCATTTTTCATCTTACCTTTCAAAGCAGCATCCTGAGCTCTTTGATAAGACAGCAGAGCATATTCATCCAGTTGTTGTCTTGTAAGTCCGTATTTCTTTACACCCAGTTCAGCCGCGCTTCCCATATGGAAATCATTATATACGTCCCATAAACCATCTTTAATCAATCCATCCGTAAGACTTGTGTCACCAAGCTTTTTACCCTGGCGGAGGTAGGCATAATGAGGTACATTACTCATACTTTCCATACCACCGGTCATGACAATATGCTCCAATCCAAGCTGAATCTGCTGCGCACCGATCATTGTGGCTTTCATCCCTGATGCACAAACCTTATTGACCGTTGTTGCATCTTTATCAACAGGGATTTTGGAAAAAATAGCAGCTTGGCGTGCCGGTGACTGCCCTATTCCGGCACTTAAAACATTCCCCATATACACACTGTCTATATTTTCCGGGGCCAAATGTACACTTTCGTATACATCTTGTATTGTAATTGCTCCTAATTGTGGAGCTGAAAATCCTGATAGACTGCCCATAAACCCTCCGATAGGTGTTCGTTTAGCAGCAACAATAAATACTTCTTTCATAGGTCATTAAATTAAATATACCAATCGGTATAATACTGTTTAGAAATAATTACACTTTAAAATTATAAAGTACTGAAAAACAAAGATAATCAAAATATACCAATCGGTATATTTTTTACAATAAAAAATATCTTACTTTTTACTGTAAGATATTTTTGTTTTTATTCTCTGCTTAACTGATCAAGTTTCTTCAGTAAAGCAGGCATCCTGAAAGCGCCATTCATCTGCTCTACATGTGTTTTAACATCATCCACTTCTATTCCCACTGCTGTTACAAAAAGCGGAGTTTTACTTTCTCCACGTAATACATTCCTTCTTCTGGAATCTGGAGTTGTAAATTCATTTTTAGCAATTCCTACAACAGGGTATTTTTTATCCAGAGCATTATATAAATAACCTCCCAAGCCGATCTTTCCATCATTATCAAGGGTAACATATCCGTCAACAATGATAATATCTCCTTCTTGTAATACTATTTTCTTTAGTAGGCTCAAAATACAGGGTAATTCTCTTTTGTAGAATGCGCCACTTTCATACTCTGAGGTAACAGGGATTTGTTCTACAAAAATTTCCACTTCTTTTTCAGAGGTCCAGTTTTCAAATGCTATACACACGGTATTGGCATACTCCTCATAATAGTAAGTATCAAATGCGTAAATCATATTTTCTTTTTCATTAAAAAAACTCTCCGAAATGCCACAAAATCCCGGAAGGATCATGCACAAAGCATTCTTTTCCCCATTCCATTGTTCTTACGGGTGTGAGTCTTACGTTTTCATAAGTATCAGTAAGCTGTAAAGATACCAGTTCCTGCCAGAAATCATCTGTATTTTTTACTTCTATGAAAATCATGGTATTATCTACCCAATCTTTGGCATAATAATCCTGAAGATAGAATCCTATTTCCTCACGCTTAAACAGGGATAATTTAGGTTCCAAAACAACTTCTTCAAATCCGAGATCTCTGTAGAAGTTTCTGCTGATCTCAAAATTCTGTGCACCGATAAAAGGTCTGATTGATTTTAATGCGGGTTTCATCATATGCTATTTTTCCATTCTGAAATTTTCTTAAACCTTATCAGTTCTTCATCCTTGTCAAGGTTTAAAACCTTGACAAGGATTATTTTTCCTATTATTTTTTGTCAACAACAATTCTTTCTGCTCTGTTCGCAATATCCCATGCTGTTGTAAAAACAAGCTGAGTTCTTTTTTCTAGCAAAGGATAATCAATTTTATCGGGATCATCCGTAGGCTTATGATAATCTTCGTGAATTCCGTCAAAGAAAAAGGCTACCGGAATATTATGTTTTGCAAAATTATAATGGTCTGAACGATAATACAATTGTTCAGGATCATTTAAATCATCATATTTGTAATTCAATTCCAGATTATTGGTTCTTTTATTCGCTGCTTCGTTGATTACTTTAAGCTCTGAACTTAACATTTCGGAACCTATCACATACACATATTGCTTTCCTCTGTTGGCAGGATCATCACGCCCAATCATATCGATATTAAGGTCTACAACTGTATTTGCTAAAGGAAAAACAGGATTTTCCGAATAATATTCGGAACCAAACAATCCGTGTTCTTCACCGGTAACATGCAGAAAGAGGATTGATCTTTTAGGTCCTTTTCCTGCTTTTTTTGCTTCCTGAAAAGCTTTTGCCATTTCCATCACAGCAACCGTTCCACTTCCGTCATCGTCTGCTCCATTATAAACAACTCCGTTTTTGATTCCTACATGATCATAATGTGCTGAAACAACAACAATTTCGTCAGGTTTTTCACTTCCTTCAATAAAAGCCATAATATTTTCAGAATCCGGAAGATTTCCTCCTCCTCTTTTCTTCATAAATTCAGATGGAACCTTCTGATAATATGATCCCAGGGGTTTAGGAAAAGAAATCCCTAAGCTTTTATAATAATTCACGATATACTCTCCCGCTTTTTTCTGTCCTTTGCTTCCTGTATCTCTTCCTTCCATTTCATCAGAAGCGATAACATATAAGTTTTTCTTTAAATGTTCAGCGCTAATTACCTTATAAGCATTAGAAAATGCTTTGTTCTGTTTTGTGGAAACAGAATTTGAAGTTCCATCAGACATTTTTGCCGTACCACAGCTCACCAGTACAGCCATGGAAAATAACGGTATAAGTAGTTTTTTCATGTAGAATAAATTTCTTAAAAATAACAATTTTTATTGAATCCGAATGGAAAGAATCTTAATTACAAAAGAAATAAAACTTTAAGCTATAAACAGGACATTCTTAAAATTCAAATCGATATCGCGTATTTTTTTTGTTATATTTGAGGAAAATACAAAATAGATGGATAAAATTTACGGATTTACTCATTATTCCTTTTTTACGGAAATGTCTGAGCTTGCCGCCCAACACGGAAGTTTTGACCTTTCTCTCGGCCTGCCTGATTTTGATATTGATGAACGGCTGAAAACTTTTTTAAAAGAAGCCGCAGACCTTGATACTTATCATTATGAACCTCTTGCCGGCAGCCCTTTATTGATCGAAAGCATTATCCGCTTTAATGCAAAAAGGAAAAACATGATTTCTCTTACAAGCAATGAAATCACTATTGTTCCTTGTGCAACTTTTGCTTTATATACAGCGCTAAAATCTATTTTAAACCAGAATGATGAAGTTATTATTATTCAACCATCTTACTATACGTATGGACCTTCCGTAGTGATGAACGGCGGAATTCCTGTTTATTATGATCTTGAAAATAATTTTACTATTAACTGGGATCATTTCAACAATTGTATTTCAGAAAAAACGAAAGCTATCATTATCAATTCTCCGCAAAATCCGACGGGAAAAATATGGAAACAGAAAGATTGGAATCAATTGTATGATCTTATCAAAAACCGTGAAATATATGTTATTTCAGAAGAAATTTATGATACTTACTGTTATGATGAAGCGGAACACTACAGTGCATTGCTTCATCCGGAACTTAAAAACAGAACATTCAGCATTTTTTCTTTCGGTAAAATGTTTCATACTTCGGGATGGAAAGTCAGCTATATGCTTACATCCAAAGATTTAACAACAAAATTCCAGTTCCATCAGCAATATATTTCTTACAGTGCGAATGCTCCTGCGCAATATGCTATAGCAAAGTATCTGGAAGTTTTCGATCCTGTTATTAACAAAAACATAATGCAGAGAAAAAGGGATATTTTTAATGAACTGATCAAAGAAACTCCCTTACAGGTTGAGCAAAAGGCAGAAGGAAGTGTATTTCAGGTAGTTAATTTCAGGAATATTTCCAAAACGATGACGGATGTAGAGTTTTCAAAATGGCTTACTATTGATAAAAAGGTGGCTTGTCTTCCTCTGTCTGCATTTTATAATTCAAGATATGATTCGGATTATATCAGATTTAGTTTTGCCAAGAAAGATGAATTGATTGTTCAGGCTTTAGAACATTTGAAAAAATCTCTTTAATCATTGTTTAAAATGATAAAGTATTATAAAAAATAATGGCATAAATCTGCGGCATTTTCCGGGCATTTAAATTTATTATTTCCATGAATTTGTAAGTGATACAACAAAAAAGCACCGCTATTGCGATGCTTTTGATTTATAATTGTATTGATTTTAAAGAGCAAGAACTCTCACATCAATTCTTCTGTTTTGGGCTTTACATTCATCTGTATCGTTCGCTTCACAAACCGGATGCTGAGATCCGTATCCTTCTGCTTCTACCCTGTCTGCAGAAATTCCTAATTCAAGCAGCTTCAGTTTTGCAGTCTGAGCTCTTAAATTGGATAATTTCTGATTGCTGTCTTCATTACCACTGTTATCGGTATATCCGCCTAATTTTATTTTCAGATTCGGATATGCATTTAAGATCTCTGCAAGATTATTGAGCTGAAGTTCATATCCTGCTTTCAGATCACTTGATCCTGTTTCAAAATAAAGATTTTCAATGGTATACCATTTATTCGGATCTAATACAGACTGGTCTTTTTGTTTTACACCATTATAAAGCTGATAAAGCTGGCTCCCATCTCCTAAAGCAATTGTTTTTCCTCCGTCCAGTTTTATTTTCTGAATGTTTCCTGTCTCATACACAAAGTCTCCGCTTTCATTCAAATGTCCTTTGATTTCGTCTGAAGAAGGTGAAACTGTTTTAAGATCCGCATGTACTGTCTGGGTTCCGGCATTGGTTATACCGGTAAGACTTTCAATTTTTGCTTTCCTATTAGCCTCAATCTTATCTTTATGTAGAACTGCCAATGTAGGTGCAATAACCAGAGACACAATTGACATCAATTTGATCAGAATGTTCATTGAAGGCCCTGAAGTATCTTTAAACGGATCTCCCACCGTATCTCCGGTTACGGATGCTTTATGCGGTTCTGAACCTTTATAATAAGTTTGTCCGTTGATATCTACTCCTTTTTCAAATGATTTTTTAGCATTATCCCATGCTCCTCCGGCATTATTCTGGAACATTCCCATCAAAACACCGCATACGGTAGCTCCGGCAAGGAATCCTCCCAATACTTCGGGTCCGAAAATAAATCCAATCAGTAATGGAGAAATAATAGCAATAGCTCCCGGCAACATCATTTTTCTGATGGAAGCATCTGTAGAAATGGCAACGCATTTTTCATATTCCGGTTGTGCTTTTCCTTCCAGGATTCCCGGGATTTCCCGGAACTGTCTTCTTACTTCCTCCACCATAGCCATTGCAGCCTGTCCAACCGCTGTAATTGCTAGGGATGAGAAAATAAACGGAATCATTCCTCCGACAAATAATCCAGCTAATACATCCGCCCTGTAAATATCAATACCATCAATCCCTGCAATTCCCACGAAAGCAGCAAACAAAGCCAATGCTGTTAAAGCTGCTGAAGCAATTGCAAATCCTTTTCCTGTAGCAGCGGTTGTATTTCCAACGGCATCCAGGATATCCGTTTTTTCACGTACTTCTTTGGGAAGTTCACTCATTTCAGCAATACCGCCGGCATTATCAGCAATTGGCCCGAAGGCATCAATCGCCAGCTGCATAGCAGTAGTTGCCATCATTCCCGCTGCTGCAATAGCCACCCCGTAAAGCCCGGCACATAAATAGGAACCATAGATTCCTCCGGCCAGTACGATAATCGGAAGTAAAGTAGATTCCATACCAACGGAAAGACCGCCAATAATATTTGTTGCATGGCCTGTAGACGACTGTCTCACAATGCTGGAAACAGGTCTTTTACCCATTGCTGTATAATATTCTGTAATAATACTCATTAAAGTTCCTACTACCAATCCCACCATAATGGCTCCAAAAACTCCCATTTTCGTAAATTCATGTCCTCTCAGTACCATTTTTTCAGGAAGAAGATAAGTAACCAGGAAATATGATGCAATTGCCGTAATCACAATACTGCCCCAGTTTCCTAAATTTAATGCATTCTGCACACTGGAAGTAGATGAGCCTTCATTGTCATTGATCTTTACAAATAAAGTTCCGATCATTGAGAAGATGATTCCTGTTCCTGCAATCAGCATAGGCAGAAGAATCGGGGCAAATCCACCGAAAGAATCATCAGAAAAGGTCTCTCTTCCCAGTACCATTGTTGCTAAAACCGTTGCTACATAGGATCCGAAAAGATCGGCCCCCATTCCTGCTACATCACCTACGTTATCACCTACGTTATCTGCAATGGTTGCAGGGTTTCGGGGATCATCTTCAGGAATTCCTGCTTCTACTTTTCCTACGAGGTCAGCACCTACGTCTGCAGCTTTGGTATAAATACCGCCGCCTACTCTGGCAAAAAGGGCAATAGATTCTGCTCCTAAAGAGAACCCGGTAAGAATTTCAATGGTTCTTTCCATTTCATGGGAATCCACAGTGGCATCCGGTGCAAAGATCTGTTTAATAATCAGAAATAAGGCTCCCAATCCTAAAACAGCCAGCCCTGCTACCCCCATTCCCATAACGGAACCCCCTGTAAAAGAGACTTTAAGAGCTTTTGAAAGTGATGTTCTTGCAGCTTCTGCGGTTCTTACATTCGCTTTTGTAGCGATTTTCATACCGATAAAACCTGCAGATGCGGAGAAGATGGCTCCTACAGCGAAGGCTACTCCGATACTCCAATGGGAATTGGCATTGCTTGATCCCATCACAGCCAGTAGAATAGCTACCACCACCACGAAATAAGTTAAAATTTTGTACTCAGCTTTTAAGAAAGCCATTGCTCCGTCAGCAATATGGCCGCTGATTGTTTTCATTTTTTCATTTCCGGCATTCTGCTTACTTACCCAGTTACTCTGAAGAAATGTGTAAAGCAAAGCTACGACACCAAAAATTGGCACTAACACAAATAGATCCATAGTTTAATATTTTTTTGGTAATAGAAAATTAAATATAATAAATAATTCCTACTAAAGCATTAAAAAATTTGATAGTCTTATGCTTACTATGGAAGAAATACCAGATATAATCAGGGATTTCAATGTGATTTGGAGTGGTTGAAAAGTTGAAAAAATAAGCAAGTATGTATTTTCGTCAACAAAAAAGGATAAACAGTTTCCCGTTTATCCTTTCTATTTTATATCATCAGAAGAGTCTTATCCCCCGAATTTTTCTGAGTAATCCACCTGAGATGCTTTGATTACTTTTCTTGCATGCTCAGCTCCGTATACCTCATGAATTCTGCATTTTGCAGGCTCATCCGGTAGGTTTTTATACGTTAAGAAGTAGTGCATTAATCTTTTTACTTCTGCTTCAGGTAATTCAGAAATATCTCTGAAATGTCCGAAAGCATGGTCATTGATCATTACAGCAACAATTTTATCATCTGCTTCTCCTCCATCGATCATTTTAAAACCTCCGATTGGAATAGCTTCCATTAATAATCCTCCTGCGTGAATGTTGTGAGAACTTAAAACACAGATATCAAGCGGATCATGATCTCCCATAGTTACATCATCAGCACCTGCTTCTATTGCAAGTCTCATCACTTCATTATGACAATATGTTCTTGGAACAAAACCATATAATGCAGGAATAATGTTAGAGAACTTCTGCGGTCTGTCTACCTTTAAATATCCTGTTTCTTTATCTACTTCATATTTAATAGTATCTGAAGGAACAATTTCCACAAATACGTTTACAACATTTGGCGCATCTTCTCCCGCAGAAATTCCGTGCCATGGATGTGCTTTAAAATTTGGAATCATTATTTATCTGTTATTTTTTAAGTTATTATTAAAATTTCTTTTCTTAAATCTTCTATTGTTTCAGCGATATAATCGTTGCTTTCCATATAGTTCATGATGAAAATCGTTTTGAATTCATCCAGCTCAACATCTCCTTTTAATCCGTCATAGGTCTTGTGAAGCAGCTCTATGATCGCATTTTTAGAATCTACGATATTCTTCCAAGAATTTTTTGTGATATACAGCTGTTGTGAAGAGTTGTATTCAAATTCTTCGTTGATCGCCTTTTCTGTAAGGAAAATAAACTCATGAACGGCTAATCCTCTATCAAACCTTTGGATAAGATTTGAAGGTTTCATCCTATCAAGAAACAACGTCATTCTTTCATAGGAATGAGCTTTGTTCTCTGAATTTGATTTCATGGTAAGCAGTTTGATCTCCTGGTTCTTAAGGGTAATGTACGAGTGTACAAATTGTCTAAGCAAAACCAGAAATGGGATTGCAATAATTGCTGCAAATGCATAGGGTAAATATCCTGAAAGACTCGTCATAATTTTAGACTGCAAAATTACTAATTATTTTCCGGCTTCTAAAGTGTTTTTAAAGATATCCGCTTTAGAATTCTGAATGTAAACCATTGCCAGTATAATGAGCAAATAAAAGCCCAGCATCATCCTGTTCACCAAAGACGGAAAAACCAGAAATCTTAAGAAAACCGTACCATAAATAATTGCAAAAAATAAAACCTGAGCCTGATTTTTTTTGCTTCTGATGGAAAAGTTATTGGCCAGAAGAATGACCAGAAAAAGCAATAGGATTGGGAAATAGGAAGAGTTAAACTCCAGCATTATATTACTTTTAACAAACTGCAAATAGTCTGAAAAATGAAACGGATCAGGATTGGAGACGGGATAGATCTGAACTTTAGTAAACTGGTTCATAAACAATGTAGACCATGCCACCTGATTAAAAGCCTGAATTAAAAAGAATGAAAGAAACAGATATCCGTATGATAAAAATAATGGAGTTGTTTTAACATGAAGCTTATTTCTATACAGATAAATGTAAGCAAACAGGAACGAATATAGAATAAAATACTCCGGCCTTGTGAGTATACACAACATGCCCAATATTCCTGAGATAAAGAGGTTCCTTCTGATAATAAAGGTATAAAAGCTTAAAAGCAGCAATAAACAAGACAAGGAGTCCGCAGAAGCATGTCTGCTAGATTCTAAAAGAGGCTTGAACAGCGAAATTAAAACTGTTATAATGAATGCAAGACTATATTTTTTTAAGATTCTGATCAGAAAACTGAAAATCAGAATAATAATCAGTGCATAAGAAATGATAGAAATTAAAAAGGTGGATGCGGAAGCACTAAAGCCAAGTTTGAAAAAAGACCAGTTGATAAAGTTATAAAATGGCTTTACTACAAAAAGCTGCAGTTCTTCTTCATAAGCTTTTGGATTTTCTGACAAGATTTTATAGTAGGTACTTTCCCCCTCCGCAACCTCTTCCACCATAGGATCTATGGGTCCTAATCCCGCGAAATCCGGATTTTTCTGCTTCAATTCATCATATACTTTCTGATGAATTTCTTCAATTTTCATCTCGGGATATTCTGTTTTATAGATCAATCCCATATAAGCTTCCATATCAGTGTTGTAATACTGGTGGGTATACAGGTAGTATGACATCAAGCATACATAGATTGAAAATATAAAAACAAGAATATTTTCCCTTTTTTTCATATATTGAGATTATAAGAATACAAATGTAGAAAAACTATCTTTTTAAAAATATATTCTTATAAAAGCTTTTATTGTATAGGATAAATTTACATTAAAGTTCAAACAGAGCCGGCCTTTGGGTCACTTCATGATAACATACGCTGTTTTCGTCAAAGAAATGATAGACAAGACTTTTTCTGGTTTTGTTTTTATCGGTATGAGGTTCACCACCATGAAGAATATTGGCATGCCAGATCAACAAATCTCCTTTTTTTGCTTTAAAGACCTCTTTTTTCAGCCCCAGCTCTTTTACTTTATCTTCAAGGAAAGCTTCATAAGCTCTGTAACTTTTCTTCCCTATTTTCAAAGCTGTTCCTTCGTTATCATAATCAGAATTCAGGAAATAAGGCAGTTTATGGCTTTTAGGAATGTAATGAAGGGCACCATTTGTTTCATCCACATCTTCCAAAGCAATCCAGACCCCTAATAATCCGCCTAAAGGATAAGTTGTCATATGAATACTGTCTGAATGGGTTTTCTGCTGGCTTCCGTTAATGAAGTTGATACTTTGGAAAAGTTTGGATTTTCCGTCTAATAAAACAGATAAAAAGTCCAAAAGCTCTTTATCACTCCCTATATTTCTGATAACTTCCGAATGATGGATGGCAAACATCAATTTTCCTCCATAAATAAACTTTAACGTACCGTCTTTCATCAGTTTATCAATTTCTGTATTGATTTGATCCGCCGTTTCGGGAGTGAGATAATTTCTCAGAATCATATACCCGTTATCATCATACTGAAGCGCACTTTCTTTATTTTCTTCAGATAGCTTTTTGAAAAAAGGAGTTTCCGTAAGTTTGTTATGATCTAACGTTCTTAGGCTCGCAGGAAGATGAGCAAAGTCTTTGCTTGAAATACTGGAGAAATAGCTCTTTTTCAGTCCGTATTTTTTATACAATGGAATATTATGCTTCAGCTTACTCTTTTTAAAGAAATTATAGAGCATGTAAGATAATTTATAACTACGAATCTGTTGTAACATAACTGTTTTAATAAGTATTGTATAAAGTTACGGAATATTCATTAATTAGAACCGATCTAAACAATGCTTTTCATCATAAAAAAGATTTTCCTCTCAGAATGAGATAACCAAGCTTTTTAAAAAGATTCTTTTTTGAATTCTCAATAATTCCGTATGGTCTCAGTTCCGGGCGGAATCCTCTGAAAAATTCTTCAATATTTGGAAGTTCACCACCTTCAAAATCAAAAATATGGGTTTGAATGGTTTCTTTGATCTCATGATCAATCAATACTGAAGCCCCGGATAACTTCACATACTCTTTATGATTAAAATTACCTAAAAGTGCTACCATATTGCCATCGGAATATGTCGCAATAACGTTAACGATTGTCTGCTGATAATAAAATGCCGTAAACTTCAGATACTTCATCTGATAAAATTTTTCAAAGATTCTCATAAAATCAGGAAGATCACTGTCTTTGCTCAATCCTATGGTATTGTCTTCTATAAAGGTCTTCGCTTTATCATAGGAAATTGTCCTGATCTCTGATTCTTTTAGAATGTCTTCATTCAATCTGAGTTTTCTTTTCCTTTTCGGGGAATATTTGGCATACACATTATCATAAGAATCGGGATATAATAAAAAATTCTTTTTGATTCTTATTTTTGTACGAAGCTGATTGACATCATTGAACGGATAGGCCCTGATCATATAATTGTTTTCCAGATAATCTAAAAATGCCTCGTTAAGATCAATCTCATCTTTTGCAGAAAAAACCCCCAGTTGCTGACAAAGCTTTGGGTTGTGTACAATTTTCATCCCATATTTTCTCACAAAAGGTACGGGCATTACAGCTTCATAATCTTTATATACCAAAACTTCCCAAGGCATTGTAGAAGTGGTGTCTAAAAAATCTTTTGTAGCAGAATATTTTCTCTGTTCAGAATTTTCCAAACACTGAGCATATTTCACAAAGTCAATTTCATGGTATTTCAATCTTCTAATCATAACAATCCTTCATCAGAAAAACTAAAATAAGAATTCTGTGTAATAATAATATGGTCTAAAAGCTGGATGCTTAGTGTTTGTCCCGCTTCTTTTATTTTTTGTGTGATATTGATGTCTTCCCTACTTGGTTTCAAACTTCCGGAAGGGTGATTATGGGCAATGATAATACCTGTTGAAAAATGATCCAGAGCCGTTTTGAAAAGAATTCTCACATCCACAATGGACTGACTTATGCCTCCCTGAGTGAGTTGTGAAACATGGATTACTTTGTTGCTGTTATTCATAAAAATAGCCCAGAACTCCTCAGTTCTCAAATCTGACAATTGGTTTTTAAGGATCTGATAGGCATCATTACTATTCCCGATCACAGATTTCTCAGGAATTTCCTGCACTGCTCTTCTCCTTCCTATTTCTAAAGCAGAAGTAATAGAAATAGCTTTTACTTCACCAATTCCTTTAAATTTCATTAGATCCTTCACGGAAAGAAGGCTCAGCTGATGCCAACTGTTGTTGACAGAGTTTAAAATTTTTCTTGCTAATTCAACGGCACTTTCTTCCTTATTTCCGCTTCCCATAATAATTGCCAGCAGTTCCGAATCGGAAAGTGAGCCTTTGCCTTTCTGCAAAAACTTTTCTCTCGGTCTGTCATCCTCGGCAAGATATTTTATGGACATTGAAATAGATTATGATAGTAAAATTAATAAAATGCATATAAAATCATCGGCTTCTTCGACTCATCTATATATTTCGCTGTCTGATTAAAAGCATTTACAGAAAGCATCGGGCAGCCTAAGCTTAGACATGCCGGAGACTGAGATTCTCTATCCGGAATACATCCGTAAGAATGAAGAACAATAGCCCTCTCCATAGCATTACTGTTAGTAGCATCCAAACCTTTTAAACGATATGCTTTCCCAAATTTTCCTATATAGCTTTCTCTTATTTCATATTTCCCTAAAGAAGACTGATAAGATCCTTCAATATTACTGAACTGTAAAGCATCAGACCGGGGTATAACAGAACCGGAACCATGAGAAACAACGGCATGTTGTAGTACTTTATCATTTTTCAAGTCATATACGAAGTAACGAAACTTCCCGGAAGGTATTTTAAAATTAATAAAAACAGCCCTATCCTGATTATAGTTTTTCCCTTTAATATAATTTTTGATTTCTGAAATCTTCGCTTTAGGCACATTTTGGATACTCAACTGCTGAGATTCAGCTTTTGAACAGGAAGTTAATATAAAAACAAAGAGAATAAGGTATTTCATTATTATTTGTGGGCAGCTATTCTATGATCATTCCATCTTTCATAACGAGCTTACGGTCTGTAATTTCAGCAAGATTCGGGTTGTGGGTTACAATTACAAAGGTTTGGTTGTATTTATCTCTCAGATCGAAAAATAATCTGTGAAGATCGTCCGCATTTTTAGAATCCAGGTTTCCCGTTGGCTCATCAGCAAAAATAATTTTTGGTGAATTGATTAAAGCTCTTGCTACTGCAACCCTTTGAGCCTCTCCACCTGAAAGCTGATTGGGCTTATGATTCAGCCTTTGCTCTATTTTTAAATCTTCGAATAAGGCGTAAGCTTTTTCCATAGCTTCTCTTTCATTAGCTCCGGCAATTCTCGTAGGAAGCAATACATTTTCCAATGCTGTAAACTCAGGAAGAAGCTGGTGAAACTGAAATACAAAACCGATATTCTGGTTTCTGAATTTAGATAACTGTTTATCATTCATATTAATAAATGATTCTCCCGCTATTTCAATTTCCGTATCATATTTACCGGATTGGGTAGGATGATCTAAAGTTCCCAGAATCTGAAGCAATGTAGATTTACCAGCTCCCGATTCTCCAACAATAGAAACCACTTCCCCCATTTTGATGTGAATATCAACTCCTTTCAGTACTTCTAAATTCCCATAAGATTTATGGATATTTCTTGCTCTAATCATGATTCAAAAATAGTAAATTGATTTGAAATATGAGACAAATTTAAGGTGAATTGTAAACGGTCAATTTGTTTTGTCTACCAATTCTCAGACTTTTATTTTAGCTGCAAAAACTGAAGTTTACTTTGCTGTTGCTGCATTTAAAAACCAGAAATAAAAAACGCTCCTCAAAAAAGAGAAGCGTTTCTAGTATTTTAAAACTTTCGAAATTACACTAACAATGTTAATGGGCTTTCTAAGTAAGTTCTTAATGTTTGTAAGAATTGAGCACCTGTAGCACCATCTACTACTCTGTGGTCACATGCCAATGAAAGCTTCATTGTGTTTCCTACTACGATCTGACCATCCTTAACGATTGGTTTCTCGATAATCGCTCCTACTGAAAGGATCGCAGAGTTCGGCTGGTTAATGATACTTGTAAATGTTTCGATTCCGAACATTCCTAAGTTAGAAATAGAGAATGTAGATCCTTCCATTTCATTTGCTTTAAGGCCTTTATTTTTCGCTCTTGAAGCCATATCTTTTACGGATGCAGAAATCTGAGTGTAGGTCATCTGATCAGTATTTTTCAATACAGGAACTACCAATCCGTCAGGAATAGCTACTGCTACACCAATATTGATATTTCCTCTGTGAATGATCTTATCTCCTGCCCAGCTTGAATTTACCTGAGGGTGTTTTCTTAAAGCAATTGCAGTAGCCTTGATGATCATATCATTGAAAGAGATCTTGGTATCAGGTAAGGAATTGATTTCCTTTCTTGCCTCGATCGCTTTATCCATATTGATTTCCACCATCAGATAATAGTGAGGTGCGGAGAATTTACTTTCAGAAAGACGTTTTGCGATAATATTTCTTACCTGAGAGTTTGGAGTCTCTGTATCTTCACCCTGTACGAAGCTTACTGCAACCGGTGCAGCACTTGCTGCAGGAGCTGAAGCAGCTGATTTCGCAGCCGGCTGATAATTTTCAATATCTTTTTTAACGATTCTTCCGTTTTCACCTGAACCCTGAACACTGTTGATATCAACTCCTTTATCCTGTGCCATTTTCTTAGCCAGTGGAGAGATTGCTACTCTGTCAGAAGATGAAGAACTGGCAGCCGGAGCAGCTTTTTCTTCTGTTTTAGCTTCTGCCTTCTGTTCAGCAGGTTTTTCTGTTGACTGAGCCGCAGCTTTCGGAGTACCTACTGCTGATACATCTGTTCCTGCAGGGCCAATGATTGCCAATACGGAATCAACCGGAGCAGCACCACCTTCTTCTACA
Source organism: Chryseobacterium sp. Tr-659 (assembly GCF_011752975.1). Taxonomy (GTDB): domain Bacteria; phylum Bacteroidota; class Bacteroidia; order Flavobacteriales; family Weeksellaceae; genus Chryseobacterium. The sequence goes on from NZ_VWWP01000004.1 coordinate 163,349, forward strand.
CCCTGCTTCAATAATACTCCATTGAATTCAGATTCAAAATCCTGTACCGCTTTATCTGTTTCAATCTCAGCAAGAAGATCTCCTTCTTTTACTGTATCTCCTACATTTTTATGCCATTTAGCTACTTTACCTTCTGTCATTGTATCAGAAAGTCTTGGCATTGTAATAACTTCTACTCCTGCCGGAACTTCAGCAGTAGTTTCAGCAGCTGCCGGAGCTTCTGCTTTAGGCTGTTCTTCTGATTTCTTTTCTTCAGAACCTGCACTAGGAGCAGCTGCACCACCTGTCAGGCCTGAAATATCTTCTCCTTCATTACCGATAATTGCTAAAACAGAATCTACAACAGCAGCCGCACCTTCTTCTACACCTACGTATAAAAGAGTACCTTCTACTTCAGATTCGAAATCCTGAACTGCTTTGTCAGTTTCAATTTCAGCTAAAATATCTCCTTCTTTTACTTTATCTCCTACTTTTTTATGCCATTTTGCCACTTTACCTTCCGTCATAGTGTCGGATAGGCGGGGCATCGTAATTACTTCTGCCATAATTTATTTTAATTTGAAAATTTAGCAATTTGAAAATCTGAAAATTAAAAAAGGATGGAATATCACCTCATTCTCAAATTTTCAAATTGTCAAATTAACTCATTATCTTTTAGTTTTCTAATTTATCAAGGAATGGATAATCTTCCTGAGCATACACATATTCATAGATCTTCTCTGCATCCGGATATGGAGAATTTTCCATAAATTCGATACATTCTTCAACGAAGTCTCTTGATTTGTTATCCATAGCTTCCAATTCCGCTTCTGTAGCCCATCCGTTCTCTAAAATTCTGTGTTTTACCAATTCGATTGGATCATCATTTTTGTGAATGGCTACTTCTTCTTTAGATCTGTATGGCTCAGCATCAGACATAGAGTGTCCTCTGTAACGGTAAGTTCTTGCTTCAATGAATGTAGGCCCGTCTCCTCTTCTTGCTCTTTCAATTGCTTCATAAGCAGCTTCAGCTACTTTCACAGGGTCCATTGCATCTACGGCAAGGCAAGGCATTTCATATCCTAATCCTAGTTTATAGATATCTTCGTGGTTGGCAGTTCTTTTTACAGAAGTTCCCATTGCATATTGATTGTTTTCTACAACAAATACTACAGGAAGTTTCCAGTTCATCGCCATGTTGAATGTTTCATGTAAAGACCCTTGTCTTGCAGCACCATCTCCGAAGAAGCAGATGTTTACAGCCTTTCTGTCGAAATATTTATCCGCAAAAGCAATACCTGCTCCCAAAGGAATCTGTCCTCCAACGATACCGTGTCCTCCGTAAAAACGGTGTTCTTTACTGAAAATGTGCATAGATCCACCCATACCTCCGGATGTTCCGGTAGCTTTACCACAAAGTTCAGCCATGATTCTTTTAGGATCCACTCCCATCGCCATTGGATGGATGTGACATCTGTAAGCAGTAATCATACTGTCTTTTGAAAGATCCATTGCATGTGTGAAACCAGCAGGGATTGCTTCCTGACCGTTATACAAATGTAAAAATCCTCTGATCTTTTGTTTTAGGTAAAGAGAACGGCATTTGTCTTCAAACCTTCTCCACATTGTCATATCTTCATACCACTTCAGGTATACCTCTTTAGAAAATTCTTTCATGTGTTAGCTCTTGCTTTTTTATGATGAAATAGTTGAGCAAAATTATGAAAAAAACTTTGTTTTTATTCTATACATAGATAACTTTTCGTTTTTTCTGCAAAATCTATTTGCGTGTGGAATGTATTATTCTTAATTTTCGATCCCTTAAAATCCTCAGAAAGTAACATTCTATCTATTATTTTCTCACCGTGACCTATAAGGAATCGGTCTGTTTATCTGGCTTATCTGATTAATATATGAGAAAGAAATTTTCTTAATTGATTCCAGTTTTATCATCTTGTTTTTTCTACTTTTAATTATTGTTAACATACAATTTGGTTATTTCAACAGTTTATTTTTCACAAAAAAATAGACACGGTTCAAAATGTTATTCTTATATCAAGAAAGAATTTAAATATTAAACTCTTCCATAAAAATATATTAAAATCAATCATTTACACCATTTCTGTCAGTTGTAAGAAAGTCTGCATTCATTTGTTTTTTGAGGTTATAATGGTATATTTGATTTTTAAACCTGAATATGGAAGAACAACAATCTTCGCTTCTGCACAAAATATCGAAAGTCATTTCTGATTTTTTTAATCCTTTGGTCTCTCTGGTCATTTTCTTTGTATTTATGAGCATCAGGACATACTCGCTTCAGGATTCTCTTCTGTATTTTCTTCCCATATTATTGATGATCATTATTCCGGTAATTATCTGGCTGGTATGGAATGTAAAAACAGGAAGATATACCAATATGGATGTATCCAACCGGGTTCAGAGGAAAACACTCTATATATTTATAGCGGTGTGTGTCATTGTTTACCTTGCCTTCAATTATATACGAAACGGATATATTGATCTGGTAATGTTGTTTATTCTGATTCTTCTTTTCGCCTTACAAGTCAGTAATCTTTTTATTAAAAGTTCGATGCACACGGCCTTCAATATATTTGTAGCGGCATTATTTTTTACACTCGACTGGAAAATGGGGCTGGCATGGCTGGGGATTGCTATTTTGGTGGGAGTTACTCGTATTATTTTAAAAAGACATACCGTAAAAGAAGTATTTATGGGCGCCGGAATAGCTTTTATGGTATCTTTTATCTATCTTTATTGCAATATTCAATTTCAACATTAGAATACTCTATGAAAATAAATCATCTTACTTCCGCAGAGGAAAACTTTATGAAGCTGTTTTGGAAAATGGAATCTTTCTATCTGAAGGACGTCATGGAGCAGCATCCGGAACCGAAACCACACCAGAACACGGTCTCCACTTATCTGAAAATATTGGTTGAAAAAGGTTATCTGTCAACAGTAAAAGAAGGACGAATCTTTAAATATACTGTACTTGTTCCTTTAGAAGAATACAAAAAGTTTTTATTAAAAGAGCTTTCCCATCACTTTTTCAATGATTCCGGCAAAGAGATTCTGGAACTTTTACTGAACGAAAAATTAATATCCCAAGAGGATATGAAAGGATATTTTGACCTCAAAATTGAAATAAAGCCAGCAAAAATTGAAGAACCTAAGTTTGAGTTCGCCGATGAAATTTTAAACCCTAAAAAAGAGAAAAAAGCAAAAGGAAAAGACAAGGAAAAAGACAAAAAGAAAAAGAAGAAAAAAGAGTAATTTCACCACAAACACCAAATCATGAAAACAAAATTCCTGGAAACCTTAAGCCGGGCAAATGAAATCATTTTGCGTTACCCGATGGTTTTGCTAATGGCCTTATTAGCTTCAATCGGAATTATCCGCATTATTGAAAATGAATATGATCAGATTTTCACCTATACCAACTTTACAATTTGTGCATGCTTGGGAATTTCTCTGATGTTTGCTCTGAAAATGCTGTCACAAAGAATTGGAAAAGAACTATTGTTACAGCTGTCCGGAATTGTTTTCCTCGTAGGATTCTATCTTATTCTGCCTTCAAATAAAAAGTTTTTTACAGAAGTCTATTTTTATATCATTTGGATAACGGTTATTCTTACTCATTTAATGGTTTCCTTTATTCCGTTCCTTGAAAAAAACAGAGAACTTAACTTCTGGCAGTACAATAAGAATCTCTTTGTTAATTTCTTTCTCACAATAGTATTCACAGGAGTACTGACGGGTGGTGTGGAACTGGCAATTCTCGCTGTTGACAAACTTTTTGATTTTAATTTCAACTCCAAACTTTATACGGATACATTTTTTGTTCTTGCTATTTTTGGAAGTTGTTTCATCTTCCTTTTATTTAATGATAAAGGTTTAATTACGCTGGAAAAAGACGGAAATTATCCTGTGGTGCTCAAGTTTTTCACCCAGTTTATATTAATTCCGCTGCTGCTTATTTATGTTGTTATTCTTTACTTTTATTCATTTAAAATTATAATCAGCTGGCAGCTTCCAAGAGGCTGGGTTTCCTACCTCGTTTTAGCTTACAGCATCCTTGGTATTTTAGCACTATTACTGGTTCACCCATTGAAAGAAGAAAATGCAAAATCATGGGTGAAAATATTTTCAAAGGCCTTTTACTTTACTATTATTCCTTTGATCATTTTGCTTTTCACTGCTATTTTCACAAGGATTTTACAATACGGATATACTGAGCCTAGGTATTTTGTTCTATTGATTGCATTATGGCTGCTGAGCATTGTCGCCTATTTTATTTTCAGAAAAAAAACAACGATTAAGTTTATTCCCGTAAGCTTATTTTTATTTGGAACTTTTGCTCTAATCTTTCCTTATTTTAATGCTTTTAGTGTTGCAAAAAGAAGTCAGAAAAGTGAGCTTTTAGCTATTCTGAACAATCAACAGTTAATTAATAATGGTAAAATAGATTTTCAAAAGAAGGTTACCGATACAATTGCTCGTGAAATTGCTGATAAATTTGAATTCCTGGCTAAAAGAAAGCAACAAGAAGTTTTATTTGAATTTTTAAATAATAACGACCAGGCTCAATTAAAAAGCACTATTGAAAGTGGAGACTTTTATAATATAACCTATGACATAGAGAAAAAATTCACCCATGTAAGTGAAACCTTAAAGGACAAGAATTACTCGGAACGATCAACCATCATTATTCCGGAAAAGCAGGCAATAGAAATCGATGGCTATCAGTACATGCTGTTTTTCCTTCCTGTCAAAAATGAGCCACAGCTGCTTAACGGAGACCAGTTTGAAATAGTAAATCAACTGAGCAATAAATCTTCTTTAAAAGTAAAATTAAACTCTAAAGAAGAAACAGATTTTGGTCCACAAATTATTAAGCTGGTAAAAAAATATAAAGACAAGAGAGAAACGGTAAAAGCGGATATGAATATGGAATCTGATTTAGGGAAATACCACATTAAGATTATTTTTAATGAAATCATCCTGAATAAGTATTATGATGAAGGCCTGCCCGATATCTACTATGAAAATGTCATTTTGCTGGTGAGACCAAAGTAAATCTATTGAAACCAATAAAAAAGAGACTGCTTTTATAGCAGTCTCTTATATTTTATATGTGATTTTTTTATTATCTCTGGGTTTCGGAACTCCAGATAGGAGAATAATCTCCATAAATCACTAAGTTTCCATCGTTTTGTACGGTAAGCTTATCACCTCCTCTTCTGGCTGTATTTGTACTCCATAAAGCTCTATTATATGAATCATATATAACAAGATTGCCATCATTCTGGAATTCTGCTCTGCTTCCTCTGTTGCTTGTTCCGGCTTCCCAGATTGCCGTACCATTGTTGTTTGACAACACCAGGTTTCCATCATTCTGGAACATTAAATAATAGTTACGGTCGGAAGAATATAATTTATCACCTCTGCGGAATCTGTGTCCTCTGTTTACAGAATCATTACCTCCACGTCCTGTTTGTGCATTTTCATCTCTCGAAGCCCATACAGGAGTAGACCGGCTGTAAATAACAAGATTACCGTCATCCTGAATCGTTAGTTTATCTGCTCTTCTTGTACTGGTATTAGTGCTAAAAACCACTCTGTTTCCTGATGAATACACCACCAGGTTACCATCATCCTGAAAAACAGCTCTTTCTCCCCTGTTGGATGTTCTGGAATTCCAGATGGAAGCTCCTGCTCTGCTGTACAAAACCAGGTTACCATCATTTTGGAAAATCAGATAATATTTGCTGTTACCTGCCCAATATTTTCTATTCTGATCCAGTGTCTGTCCTGTATAGATGTTTTGTGCATTGATTAATAATCCACCAAACACCATCATAAATGCTAATAAAAGTTTTTTCATTATAATTACTTTTTTGATTGATTGTTAATTTTCTAAAACTATGCCAAAAAACCGTCATTATCCAACAAAAACAATTAATGATATGATTTACTGAAAATTATATTCATAAAAAAAGCGGCTTAAAAGCCGCTTCATATTTTTTACCAACGATTTCCGCCTCCGCCACGGTTGTTGTTACCATAGCCTCCGCCTCTATTGTTGTTACCATAACCTCCACCTCTGTTGTTATCGAAGCTTCTTCTTGGTTTTTCCTCTCTTGGCTTAGCTTCAGATACGTTTAGTGTTTTTCCGTTGAATTCTTTTTGGTTAAGAGCTTCAATAGCCTGCTTTCCTTCTTCATCACCCATTTCTACAAAACCGAAACCTCTGGAACGACCAGTTTCTCTGTCTGTAACAATTTTAGCTGATGATACATCTCCAAATTCTGCGAATAGATCGTGCAACTCATACTCTTTAGTTGCGTAATTGATGTTTGAAACAAAAATGTTCATTTTAAATAAATTAAAAAATTAATAATAATTTGGTATATAAAAGAAAAACAACATAAATTAATGAACAAATATTGATTCCAAATATAAACGTATGCAAGATACAATTAAAAATTTCAAATCAAAGCTTTTTTTAAATATTTCTCACATTATGTTGAATCCAAAACATCAAATACTTACATTTAAAAACACAACAATTTGATTATCAATTATTTAATTAAAAACAAACCATTTAGTTAAATTATTCAAATTAATATAAAAAAAATATAAAATAATATACACTACACCTCCATTAAAGAAGATAATATTATATTTATAAAGCTTTATTGTTTAGATTTCATCAATTATTAAAACAAAAACAGTTATGAAACAACATAGCACCAATTACATCAACACTCTTATAGAAGTAGCAGAAGATTGTCCGGTTTCCCACGCACAGATTCCTCCGGAAAAGAAAGAGAAATCACTCGCCACTCTTCAGTATGAGAGACTTATAAAAAATCCTTACCAATATTCTTCTGATGATATCATTTTTGAATGTTATGCCATAAAAAATGACATTTCAGAAAATGAAAGACAAGAAGAAAGAGATCAATTTTTCTCCAAAGGCCAGGCTTGCCTGCGTGCTTCTCCTTTAGCTAAAAGATATGGATTCGGAATTCATCATAATTCAAAAGGAAAAGTAGCTTTATACCCGATGGAAAGTGAAGAATACCAAAAGTTATTACATGATAATACTATAGCAAAAACCAAAGCAATGCGCTCCAAAAGAAAATGATTGAGAAAATGAATGATTCTTTTCAGATCAATAAATACGATTCTTTTGAGAACATCAGCTTTTAACACTAAATTTGTACTGCAAATTATTAAAGATATGAACTACCATACCAGAAAATGGGTAAAACCAGAGGATTTAAATCCAAACCATTCACTTTTCGGAGGAAGACTGCTTCAATGGATTGATGAAGAAGCGGCATTATATGCTATTATTCAATTAGAAAACACCAAAGTGGTGACCAAATTTATCTCTGAAATCAATTTCGTAAGCTCTGCCAAACAGGGAGACATTATAGAAATAGGAATTGAAGCTAGTCATTTCGGCTCCACTTCTGTTACTTTAAGATGTGATGTACGAAATAAAATGACCCATCAGACTATTATCACTGTAGACAAAATCGTAATGGTAAACCTGGATGCAGATGGAAATCCTTCACCACATGGGAAAACACAGATTGAATTCGTAAAAGACAGGTTAAACAGCAGCCTATGAAGATTTTCATAAAGAATATGGTCTGCAACAGATGCATTGCAGCAGTAGAAAGTATTTTCGAAAATGCTGGTGTAAAAACAGATTCTGTTATATTAGGAGAAGTGGAAACTGAAACGGAAGTCTCTGCCGAACAAATGCAATGCATTGAAAAAAAACTGCTTGACACAGGCTTTGAGAGAATTATGGATTCTGCTCATCAGCTTGTTGAAAAAATTAAAAACCTGATTATTGTAAAAATCAGTGATCTTGATATTGCTGAAGACTTCCTTCTTTCGGAATTTTTAAGTTCCAACATTCATAAGGATTACAGTTCACTTTCCAAAACCTTCTCGCAGAATGAGAATATCACACTGGAACAGTTTTTCATCCTTCAAAAAATTGAAAAGGTAAAAGAACTCCTTCTTTATAATGAATTCAACCTTACAGAAATTGCAGGAAAGCTTGGCTATAAAAGTGTCCAACATTTATCATCACAATTCCGTAATGTAACCGGATTCACCCCTACTGAATTCAAAAAACTCAAGGAACATAATAGAAAATCATTGGATAACCTATAAGTTAAAGGGTTGGAAAGCCTGTGAACTGATTTATTTTATAGTACCTCTCACACCTTCCAACCTATCCTAATCTAACATTATCAAACCCTTAGACTCTCCTACTTATCTCCCATTCTTAATTTTATAACTATTATCCTTAAATTTATAACAGACTTGATTTCCCTTTTTGGAAATTTGTACTATAAATTTAGAATCATGGAACAACAGTATAAAATACTCGGAATGACCTGTTCCGGCTGCCAGAAAAAGATATCCAACCAACTGAACAGTGTACATGGAGTAAAAGCCGATGTAAACCTTGAAAACAACACGGCCACCATCACCTCGGATCATGGCATTGAACTTTCGGTTTTAAATGGCGCTTTGGCAGAAATAGGAAAATACAGACTTGAAGATCCGAATAATCCCGAAAAAGCTTTTGTAAAACCTCAGGATCGCGTCTCTCCATCCTCGGTATACTATTGTCCTATGGAATGTGAAGGAGACAAGGTATATTTTACGCAGGGAGAAAGATGTCCTGTATGTAAAATGTATCTGGTTCCTATTGAAGAAAAACTAGCCAAGGATCCTAATCATAAACCAACTTATTCAGCAACCAACCTTCCTGGAAACTTTAAAGATAACGTTGGAAAGTATTACTGCCCGATGTTTTGTGAAGGGGACAAGGTATATAATGAAAAAGGAGAATGCCCTGTATGCCATATGGATTTAGAGGAAATCACAGAGGATCTCGCTCAAAATGCAGCTCATCATCAACATTCTCATAGCCATAATCATTCACATTCACACAGCCATGACCACCATCACGGACATCATCACGAAGCCCCGGCTGTTACTGATGAAATGGCAGGAAAGTATTATTGCCCCATGTATTGTGAAGGTGACAAAACTTACGACTCTAATGTAGGATGTCCTGTCTGCGGAATGGACCTCGTTAAATATCCTGAAAAGAAAACAGCAAAATACACCTGCCCTATGCACCCGGAAATCATCCGTGATGAACCCGGAAGCTGCCCGATCTGTGGAATGGACCTTGTAAGAATGCCCGACAGCGGAGATGATGAAGAGGATGAAACTTATACTATATTAAAAAGGAAGTTCATTATATCTTTAGCTTTTACGATTCCTGTTTTCATTCTTTCAATGGGGGGAATGTTTATTAATTTTCCTTTCTCTCATCAAATACAAGGATTTATTGAGCTTGCTTTAACCCTTCCTGTCATGTTCTATTCCGGATGGTTCTTATTGAAAAGAGGCTGGGTTTCTTTTAAAACCTGGAATCTGAACATGTTCAGCCTTATTGCTCTGGGGGTAGCAGCTGCATTTATTTTCAGTATTACAGCCCTTGTCTTTCCTGATATTATTCCGCATGAAATCCGTGGACATAATCATGAAATCCCGTTGTATTTTGAGGCAGTCTGTGTAATTCTTACTCTTGTTATCTTAGGACAGCTGATGGAAGCTGCTGCCCACAAAAAGACAGGAAATGCCATCAAAGAATTAATGAACCTTTCTCCGGATGAAGCCAATCTTATCGTAAATGGTGAAGAAAAAAGAGTACTGCTTTCGCAGGTAAAAATCGGAGACTTATTAAAAGTAAAACCCGGAGAAAAAATCCCTGTAGATGGTAAAATTACCGAAGGAAATTCAATAGTAGATGAAAGCATGATTACCGGAGAACCTGTTCCGGTTGAAAAAAATGTAGATGATAAAGTATCTTCAGGAACTATAAACGGCAATCAGGTATTCATTATGAAAGCTGAGAAAGTAGGCGATGAAACTCTTCTTTCACAAATCATTAAAATGGTGAATGAGGCCAGCCGAAGCAAAGCCCCCATCCAGAAACTTACCGATAAAGTTTCCAAAGTATTTGTTCCCGTGGTAATCCTTATTGCCGCACTTACATTTATTCTTTGGCAGTTTTTCGGGCCTGAAGGAAAAAGAAGTTTATTTGCCTTCGTGAATGCTGTTGCGGTTTTAATTGTAGCCTGCCCATGTGCACTTGGACTGGCGACACCAATGTCTTTAATGGTAGGAATCGGGAAAGGAGCTAAAAACGGTATCCTGATCAAAAACGCGGAAGCCCTTGAGCAAATGAATAAAATCAATGTTCTGATTACTGATAAAACAGGAACCTTAACTGAAGGAAAGCCTTCAGTAGAATATATTGAAACGGCAAATAACGAAGATAAAAATCAGATATTAAAACTGGCTTATTCACTGAATCAGAATTCTGAGCACCCGCTTTCCAATGCCGTTATTAAACGGGCAAAAGAAGGAAATATAAGCGCTGAAAAAGTAGATCAGTTTGAAAATATTTCCGGAAAAGGAGTAAAAGGAAACATCAACGGCAAAACGGTCTATCTCGGAAATGAAAATCTGCTGACCTCACACCAAATCATGATCCCTGACAACCTTAAACAGAAAGCGATTGAAGTGCAATCTAAAGCACATACAATCTCTTATATTGCACAAGACCATCAGGTATTAGGTTTTGTAAGCTTTACAGATAAAATTAAAGAGAGCTCCAAAAAAGCAGTTAAACAACTAATAAGTGAAGGCATTGATGTGATTATGATGACCGGTGATAACGAACATACAGCCAAAGCGGTTGCTGATGAACTCGGAATCAAGCATTTTAAGGCAAACTGTCTTCCGGAAGATAAGCTTAATGAAGTAAAAAAACTCCAGAAGCAGGGCAAAATTGTAGCTATGACCGGAGACGGAATCAACGATTCTCCTGCCCTTGCCCAATCCGATGTAGGAATTGCCATGGGAACCGGAACCGATGTAGCCATTGAAAGTGCTGAAATTACTTTATTAAAAGGAGATATTCTGGGAGTTGCCAAAGCAAAGTTATTAAGTGAAAAGTTGCTTAAAAACATTAAAGAAAACTTATTCTTTGCATTCATATATAATGTATTGGGAGTCCCGGTTGCGGCGGGACTATTATATCCTTTCTTCGGAATCTTACTATCACCAATGATTGCCGCTGCTGCTATGAGCTTCAGTTCATTATCTGTGATTTTGAATTCATTGAGATTAAACTCGGTAGATCTGGATATTAAATAATATCATAAAAAGAAAATCTTTATCCTTTAGGATGTTCACGGTTTTACAATAACGACTGAAAGCGGTCTTTATATCCCAAGAACAACCAAAGTAAAGGTTTTCTTTTTGTATAACATAAAGGTCATCAATTTTGTTTTTTACAGAAAATATTTTTAAATATGGTACAAGCTTCTTACGCTATATCTTTTTTTTAAAAAAAACTCCAAAATAAATTAACCTTTCACATTTTATAAAAAACACTAATCTATTCAAGCAAAATAATTCCCCACAATAGGAAATTAAGATTATCTCAACAAATATAGACAATAACTATTGTTTTGATATTTATAAATGTTAAGAAATAAAGAAAAGCAAATTATAATTTCACAATCAAAGTATTAATGGAAATATCCTTTAAAATAAAGTTCTTAAAATAAACTTAAAAAGAAAAATTACTGCAAAATATGGCATATAATTTGTTAACTTTCAAGTGTTATTTTTAACGATTTTTAACAATTTAAAACTCCATTATCTTTATGAGAAAAATTTTTGCGGGAAAGTCAAAAAATAAGACTTTTCTCGGGATGTTTGCATTGGTGAGTGCAACTTCGGTTTTATTGAACAGCTGTAATTTCAAGAATGAGGTGAATGAACCTATCCATTCACAGGAACATCCTGCCGCAGAAACGGTCCCCAAGATGGACGATGAAAGCGTAGACCCGGATAAAAGAGTGATCTACCTTACCTTTGATGACGGTCCCAACCAGGGAACTGAAAATCTTTTAAAAATACTGGACAAAAGAAATGTCTGTGCAACAGCCTTTTTAGTTGGGAAACATGCATACGGAAGCAAAAAGCAGAAAGATGATCTGGAACTTCTGAAGCAAAACCCTTTACTGGAACTGGCTAATCACAGCTTTACCCATGCCCATAACAAATACACAGACTTTTATAAAAATGCTGATGCTGTAGTTCATGATTTTGATGTTGCCAAAGACAGCCTTAAGCTTTATGATAAAATAGCGAGAACTCCGGGCAGAAATATCTGGAGGCTAAACAATATTAATGTAACGGATATTAAAAGTTCTACCGCTGCTGCTGATGGTCTTAAAAAGGCAGGCTATAAGGTAGTTGGCTGGGATCTGGAATGGAGACCTACCCATAAAATGACTTTAAAAGGAAGCCACGAAGCCATGTTGAAAAAAGTAGACAGTATCTTCTTCAATGACCTTGAAAAAACCTCAAGACATCTTGTTTTCCTGACTCATGATCAATATCTGAGAGACACGGATTCTATCAACGAACTGGATTTGTTTATTGAAAAACTGCAGAAAAGCAACAGATTCGTTTTCAGAAAAATTTCTCAATATCCTAAGATGAATGAAGTATTGAATTAATCTTTCGGTAAAAGTTCAATGTAAAATGTATTCACGACTGGCAACTGTCAGGGAATTTTCGGAAATTTGCATATATGAGTATTAAAGACAATTATAAAGCGATACAAGATCAGCTTCCAGCAGGAGTTCAACTGGTTGCTGTTTCAAAAACACATCCGGTCTCTGCCATACAGGAGGTTTATGATCTGGGACAAAGAGTTTTCGGAGAAAATAAGGTACAGGAGCTGATGGAAAAGTCTCCTCTTCTTCCCGATGATATTCAATGGCATTTAATCGGCCACCTGCAGACGAATAAAGTCAAATATATTGCTTCTTTTATAGATACCATACAAAGTGTGGATTCTGAAAAGCTGCTAACTGAAATCAATAAAGAATCAGGTAAGAACAACAGGATTATTAAGGTTTTGCTTCAGGTGAAGATTGCAGCTGAAGAGAGCAAATTCGGGCTCGAAATTCCGGAAGCTAAAGAACTGTTTCAACACTATACTGATGGCAAATTTCCCAATATTGAGATTACCGGCTTAATGGGAATGGCTACTTTCACGGATGATGAACAACAAGTCAAACAAGAATTTTTAACATTAAAAGCTCTTTTTGATGAATTAAATCAACTAAAAACATTAAATACCTTATCTATGGGAATGAGTGATGATTTCCCCGTAGCTATTGAATGTGGAGCTAACTCTGTGAGGGTTGGATCTGCAATTTTCGGGAGAAGAGACTATTCAAAATAGAATATTTAGGTACGGTTTTTGCTAATAATTGAAACAAAAAATTTAAATTTGCAACTATGCAAAAAATCCTTATAGTAGAAGACGAAAAAGCAATCTCGGGAGTACTTCACAGTATTCTTTCGGATGAACTAACCGATTATGAATTTGTTATCGCCGAAGACGGCCTTGAAGGTTACAAACAGGTAGAAAAAGAAGATTTCGCATTAGTGATTTCTGATATCAAAATGCCTAAACTTTCAGGAACTGAACTGCTGAAGCAAAGTCTCGCATTAAAACCAGAAACTACTTTTATCATGATCTCAGGCCACGCAGACATTGATTCTGCCGTTTCCTGTTTGAAAGAGGGTGCATATGATTTTATCTCCAAGCCAATTGACATCAACAGACTGATCACCAGTGTGAAAAATGCTTTGGTAAAGGAAACCCTGAAGAAAGAAAATAAAAATCTTCAGACAGAAAACAAGACCTTAAAGAAAAAAGTAAGCAAAAAATATCAGATGATTGGCGATTCTCCTGCTTTGCAGAAGATCCAGGATATGATTGAAAAAGTAGCTGCTTCAGATGCCAGAGTTCTTATCACAGGTCCTAACGGTGCCGGAAAAGAACTTGTAGCTCATGCTATTCACAATCAAAGCGACCGTTCAAGAGGTCCAATGGTAGAGGTAAACTGTGCTGCTATTCCATCTGAACTTATTGAATCTGAACTTTTCGGACACGTAAAAGGATCTTTTACAGGTGCCATCAAGGATAAGCAAGGGAAATTTGAACAAGCTAACGGAGGAACAATCTTCCTTGATGAGATTGGTGATATGAGCCTTATTGCTCAGGCAAAGGTATTGAGAGCGCTTCAGGAAAGCAAAGTTTCTCCTGTAGGAAGTGATAAAGAAATTAAAGTTGACGTAAGAGTAATTGCGGCAACTAATAAGAATATGCAGAAAGAAATTGAGGAAGGGAAATTCAGAGAAGACCTTTACCACAGACTTTCTGTAATTGAAATCTACGTTCCCCCATTGGATGAAAGAAAAGAGGACATCAAATTGCTGGTTGAGCATTTTTCAGGAATGATTGCTGATGAACATGGTACTGCTGTGAAAAAGTTTGACGATAAAGCTATTGATGCTTTAAAAGTGCTTTCATGGACTGGAAATATCAGGGAATTAAGAAACGTGGTTGAGAGATTGATCATTCTAGGTGGAAATACTGTTTCTGAAAGTGACGTTGCAAGTTTTGTAAGGAAATAATAAGTTATTATTTACACTATATAAAAATTTGCAGTAACACTACTGCAAATTTTTTTTTTGCCCTGATTAAAATATAAACTATATGAATCTTAAAATATTATGAACTTTTTAAACAAAAACTACACAAAAGAATGCCTGACTTTGGCTCTGCCTGTGATGCTTACTCAGGTAGGGCAAGTTTCGGTAAACTTATTCGATAATATTATTGTCGGAAAACTTTTGGGTGCCGATGCGCTGGCATCCGTTTCATTGGGAAATGCAGTATTTTTCTCCATATTTGTATTGGCACTCGGTTTTTCCTTTGCAATACCGCCACTGGTTTCGGAAGCACATTCCAGAGAAGACCATGCAACAATCAATTCCGTGTTCAGCCATGGATTTATCATCAATATGTCTGTAGGGATTATTTTAATGGTCATTCTCCTTTTGGGAATGCCGCTACTCTATCATTCCGGACAGCCTGCTAAGATCATTCCGGACACCGTAAGCTTCCTGAGCATCATGGTAGTCAGTATGATCCCGTTCATGGCTTTCCAGACACTTCGTGAGGTTTCTGAAGGTCTGTCATATACGATTGGGGTAACTAAAGCAACCATCATTGCCAATATCATCAATATTGTCCTGAACTATGTCTTCATTAAAGGACTTTGGGGAATCCCGCCAATGGGGGTAAAAGGGTCTGCACTGGCTACACTGATCTCCAGAATTTTCATGGTCGTTTTCCTTTATTTTGTATTGCTTAAAGAAAAAAGAACCAGACGTTACATTAAAGATTTTTCATTGAAAGTTCAGAATTTTTCAAAGAAAATGTTTGATAAAATGGTAAAACTGGGCCTGCCTACAGCACTGCAAATGTTCTTTGAGGTAACGGCTTTCGCAGGGGCTGCATTCATTTGCGGACTGATCTCTGCCCATGATATTGCCTCTCACCAGATCGCATTGAGCATGGCTTCTTTCACCTTCAACTTATGTGTTGGGTTCAGTGTTGCTTCTACGGTAATGATTGGAAGAAAATTGGGAGAACAAAACTTTGTTGAACTGAGAAAAGTAGGGATCAATAACCTTAAGATCGCTTTTATTTTTATGTGTATCTGTGGGTTGATTTTCATTCTGGGCAGAAATATATTGCCTACTTTCTTTACGAAAAAAGAAGAAGTGGAAGTTATCACTCTGGCATCAAAGCTAATGATTATTGCTGCTTTATTCCAGCTTTCAGACGGAATCCAGGTAACTGCTTTAGGGATGCTAAGAGGGTTACAGGATGTTAAAATACCGTCTATTTATACCTTTATCGCCTATTGGGTCATTACGATTCCATTGGGATATTTCTTCTGTGTTACATTGGAAATGGGAGCTTTAGGAATGTGGATTGCCTTAGGATTAGGACTGACTGTATCAGCTGTTTTCCTGGTGAAACGATTTTTAAATATGTCTGCGAAGAGAATTAAGCAGAATACATCAATAAAAGTATAAGTAAAAATTGACGCAGAGTTTTAGCTCTGCGTTTTTTATTGAATGATAAAAAATAAATGCAAATTTTAAAATAAATACTCTTCCACAGATTTCAGAGACTACACCGTAGACATATTATTATATTATAATACCTCCAGATTGAATATACGTTAGTTTTGCTCCATCAATAAATTCTTCAAAGCTTGTCATTTCATCTGCATTTTCATTATAGAGTTCAAAATAATACTCGGTCGGATTTACCCTATTTTCTAACAAACCTAGTAAGACACTTTTTCCCAAAAATTCATCTTGACCAAACATCCAGAAGGAAAATCTTTTAGTCTGAGGATTTATATTTAATAGAGGTAATTCATTTATAGCCGCAATCTTCACATGCGGAGTGCCATTAATAGCCATTGGATACAACAAACCACTTCCAAAAATCAATTTAAATTTTTCTCCTACATTTTCGGGAAATTCAAGAATGTTAACTACGTTAATAATTGCTTTTGCTTTTTCAAGTTTAACCTGAGATCTTAAATATTTTGAATGTTCCTGTTGTTTATATATCGTTTCAAAATGTTCTTTTGCAGGATGATATTTCCCGCTATTTATATTTTCTGTTTGTGCTATTCCTTTAATTGCAAAAAAAGCAACAAACATTACTATAAAAATATTTTTCATACGATGAAATTAGAAATTATTCTCTTATCCTCTTTCCTAAAATCTTCAAACTTCTTTCAACACCATCCAGAATAGCCACATTCGGCAGACTTCCCCAATCTTCAAACCCAAAATGCCTGAATAATTTAAGACTCGGTTCATTGTGAAGAAAAATAAGAGCAACGAGATTGTTTACTCCGAATTTACCGGCATTATCAATACAATATTGAAGAATAGCTTTACCATACCCTTTTCCTCTGCAAGTTTCGTCCAGATAAATACTTACTTCTACAGTGCCGTTATATGCCGCTCTTTCGTGAAACGAGCTGAAGCTTACCCATCCGATTATTTGGTTCTGATCATCTTCAACCACCCAAAGCGGTCTTGTCTGAGGATTGTGTTCTTCAAACCACTTTATTTTGCTTTCCACAGAGACTTCTTCCATATCTGCAGTCACCATTCTTGAAGCAATTGTTGAGTTGTAGATGGCTACAATCTTATTTAAATCTGCCAATTCAGCATTCCTGAAATTTAATTTTTCCATTGATATAAACATTCAACTTAATCTATTGCAAAAATAGCAAATTTTAAAATCACCCCTATAAAATTATGATTAAATTATTCTATTTTACTATTTACAATATCAACACCCCATAAAAATTGAAGTAAAAAAAACAAAAAATCAATTTTTAAACAAAATCATTTCAAATCTTTCAAAATCCTATTCAGGCTTCTCATTGTAATTCCCAGATAGGCAGCCATGTCTTCTTTAGATATCCGGATATTTTGTTTCTCCTGCATTTTGAGTAATTGCGCCAGGGTATGTTCGGTTGTATAAAGTTGTTGGTAAGATGCCCTGCTTGAAGTATTTATAATCCTTTCTGCAAATGACTCTAAAAGAAGATTGTTCAGGATAAGATCATTCTTCATCAAAGATTTAAAATAAGGAATTTCAACAGCAAAGGCAGTTATTTCTGTTACGGCTTCAATACTACACAAACAATTGATATCTTTAATGAGTTCCACCTCTCCAATCACTTCTCCACTTCCCAGAAATTCTACAATGTATTCTTTTCCGTTTTCTTCTGCGAAATAGCATTTAGCAATTCCTTCTTTGATAAGCATTACCCTGAAAGATTTTTCATCCTGAATCAATATCTTTTCTCCTTTATGAAAAGACTGCAGCACAATATTTCCATTATGCTTTTGATGGCTGTAAAGTTCTTCGAGATAGTTTAAAAATGTATGATTCGTCCGTAACATATTCAACCGGGACAAATGTCCTTTCCTGATTTATTTTTTATTCTGATTTTTGTGAGCAGAAAATTACAAAACAAAAATGAATAATCATATTACAACTATCGCTTTTGATGCTGATGATACGCTTTGGATTAATGAGCCTTATTTTCAGGAAGCAGAGAAGGAATTCTGCGTACTTCTTGAAGATTATCTCCCACAGCATTCTGTATCACAGGAATTGTTTAAAACAGAAATGCAAAACCTTCATTTGTACGGATACGGTGTAAAAGGTTTTATGCTTTGCATGATTGAAACTATCGGCAGAGTTTCCAATAATACAGCACCATTAGAACTTGTGAACAAAGCCATTCAGCTTGGCCAGGAGCTTCTTCAGAAACCTATTGAATTGTTGAATGGAGTTACTGAAACTCTTGAAAACTTAAAGGGAAAATACAGATTGGTAGTTGCTACCAAAGGTGATCTGCTGGATCAGGAACGCAAACTGAAAAATTCCGGGCTGCAGGATTATTTTCATCATATTGAAATCATGAGTGATAAAAAAGAACATGATTATAAAAAACTTCTGAAACACCTTGACTGTAAGCCGGAAAACTTTCTGATGCTCGGAAATTCAATCAAATCGGATGTATTACCGGTATTGGAAATCGGAGGTTCAGCCGCTCATATTCCTTATCACATTACCTGGACACATGAACAGCATGATATCAATCTGGATCATGAACATTTTATAGAGCTGAAAAGTATTGACGAGATCCTGAAATATCTTTAATCAGACTATTTTGAATCATTGAGGAAAATTAATCTTCAAGCCATATACTCTTAAGAGTTTTTAATTTTTGGAAAGTCTAACTTTCTTATTATATTTTTCAACTAAAAAAAGCGACTGCTTATGATAAACAGTCGCTTTTGTCTTTTATTTCTTTAAACACTTCTCAAGGAACTGATCTTGTTCCCATAGAAGATGTAAGATATTTTCTTTAGCCTGGTATCCGTGGGCTTCTTTTGGAAGAAGAACCATTTTTACCGGAGCTCCAAGATTTTTCAATGCCTGGAAGTATCTTTCTGTTTGTAATGTGAAAGTTCCCGGATTGTTAT
Source organism: Chryseobacterium sp. Tr-659 (assembly GCF_011752975.1). Taxonomy (GTDB): domain Bacteria; phylum Bacteroidota; class Bacteroidia; order Flavobacteriales; family Weeksellaceae; genus Chryseobacterium. The sequence continues at coordinate 182,441 of NZ_VWWP01000004.1, forward strand.
CTGCATCACCATGGATAAGAAGAAGAGGCGTCTTCATTTTATCTGCATGCATAAATGGAGACATTGTGTTGTAGATCTCCGGAACATCCCAATAGTTTCTCTGTTCACTCTGGAATCCGAAAGGTGTCAAAGTTCTGTTGTAGGCACCACTTCTTGCAATTCCACATGCAAAAAGATTAGAATGTGTCAGAAGGTTAGCTGTCATAAAAGCACCATAAGAGTGCCCTCCTACCGCTACTTTCTTTTTATCGATATACCCCAACTGGTCTACGGCATCAATTGCTGCTGCGGCATTCGCAACCAATTGAGTAATGAAAGTATCGTTCGGTTCTGTTTTCCCTTCTCCAATAATTGGGAAAGCAGCATCATCAAGAACCGCGTATCCTTTCGTAGTCCAGTATACAAAAGATCCGTAGTACGGGAATGTAAAATCGTTCGGGTTTTGAGTGCTCTGGCCTGCTGTATTTTTATCTTTATATTCTGTAGGATAAGCCCAAATTAGTAAAGGCAGCTTCTCTTTTTTTGCTTTTCTGTCATAATTAGCAGGAAGGTAAAGGGTTCCGGTTAAAGTAACTCCATCATTTCTTTTGTAAGTAATTACTTCTTTGTAAACATCTTTAATACTTTCAAAAGGATTTGCAAAGTTAGTTACAGCTTCTTCTTTATTAGATTTGATATTCTTTTTGAAATAATTAGGATAAAGGCTCGGTGACTGTTGAGTCGTAAGAATTTCACCTTTTGAAGCATTGAGGATATCAATAATTTCTTCTTTACCGTTCTTTATATTCGAAGTGTAAAGTCTTTTCTTTTTCAATGATTTCACATCCATCTCATCAATAAAAGGATGCTGCCCGTCTTTAGTAAATCCGTCTCCAATCAGGTAAGCTTTTCCGCCTTTCATATCTATTACATATCTCCCATACTGATTTTTTGTAGTATTAAAATTTCCCGGATCACTGTAAACATCCTGATAATTTCTATCATCAAAAACTTTAGATTCTCCGTTATTGGTATCTATCAGATAAGATTTTGTATTTCTTGTGTCATACCAGCCTTCAGAAACAATGGCATAATGATCATTAGTCCAAGTTACATCACTATATCTTTGTTTTGTTTTGAAGAAAGATTTAGGAGCTGCTGTAAATGGAGCTTCCCAGGTAAATATCTCGTCTCTGTAATCCGCTGTTTTAGACTGATCTCCTCCATCCAAAGCCTCGGCAAAAGTAAGAGTAGCAGGAGCGTCACTTCTCCAGCCCATATCTCTTTTCCCTGTTCTCACAGATGAGAATCCTTTTGGCATGATTTCATTCAAAGGAACTTCATTGACTGTTTTCACAATATTTCCTTTGATATCATACACTATTGTTGTTGAAGGAAATCGGTTGAGTGGAACAATATAGGAAAATGGTTTTTTAATCAAAGTAGCCATTAGATAATTGCCGTCCGGAGAAAAACTTAACCCGGCATACATATCCTGGTCTTTTAATTTCTTAAGATTTCCTGTAAGATCTACATTATAAATTTCAGAAGCAGTAAGGGTCTCGAAGTTTTTCTCATCCTGAGGGTTTTTCAAAAGATCCTGGTAAGTTCTGTTCTGAGAAACTTTACCATCTGCTGTTGAAACAATTGGGCCTGTCGGAAGGTCTTTACTTGCATCTATAAGAGAAGGTCTGTTTTGCGGAATTACTCTGATCAGTAAGCTCTGAGAGTCATTATACCATACGTATGGCATTCCTAAATTAGCATTCAGATTATCCGCAGTTATTTTTTTGGCAGAAGCGGTTTCCATATCTACAATCCAAAGTTCTACCCCTTTAGCTGTTGTATTGGTAAATGCCAGTTTTTTTTCATCCGGTGAAAATGAAACATATGCAATTTTTGCATTGGAAGGCAGATTTTTCACCTGTACCTCATTTTTATCATTGATCTTTCTGATCTTCAGATTATTTGAGTAGGTCATACTGCTTGAGATATTGGTAACCGGATTGATTCTTAGCCCACCCAGCTTCATTTCCTGCTGGCTGAGATCTTCCAGTGTCTTATAAGTAGGACGATATGTAAAAACTACCCAATCTTTCTTGCTGTTCATCATCACACTTGGCGGTCTCTGGTAATCTGCAAGCTTCAGAATCTCAGCAGACGGCTTTTGGTAAGTTATATTCTCCTGAGCATCATAAAAATTCAGAAATGCCAAAAGGCAAATAGTCAGTTTTATCTTCATATAAATTCATTTTATACGAATGTAGTAAATTTTGAAAGATCTATGAAATTAAAAAAATAAGACACCATTTGGTGTTATGTATTTTTTTTGTTATTTTTAGAATACAAATTAAAATAATAATTATAATATGAAAAATCTAAGAAAATTATCAAAGAAAAATCTAAAAACAATTATTGGAGGAAGTGCACCATTATGTGATGCAGGCTATATGGCTTGCAGAGTAAGAGATGAAAACGGAAAGCTGATCTGGGAGTGCTTACCTCATTGTAATTATTAAGAACAGAAAAGGCACTTCATTTCCTGAAGTGCCTTTCTTTATTGTGTATCGTTTTTATTGTAAGATTACCAGTCTGAAGCTCTTTTTCTTCTTTCTATCATATGATCAACAGAAACCTTACCCGCTCCTATTACCATCAGGAGAAGGTAAACAGATAAATAGACAAGGCTCATTTCTCTTTTTTCAAAAGGATCTGCTCCATGAACCACAAAAGCGGCAATAACCATTGTAAAGATCAAAAATCCTAAAGAAATTCTTGTAAAAAGCCCTAGTATAAGTAAGATTGAACAAACAAATTCAGCAAAAACCGTCAAAATCAGGGATATCTGAGGACCAAGCCCCATAAAATCGAAAAATTCAATTTTCCCACCTGCCAGCAGCATCTGAAGTTTCGGAAAGCCGTGAGACAGCATTGCAAAACCTACAAACACTCTCACTGCTAACAAAATAATATCTTTAGGTATTGAGCTCCAATTTGAATTATTATAGTTCATTTACTAAAAAATTTATACTAAGGTAATAAAAATCTTTTAATACAACGGGATTACAGCGTTTTTAGTTTATCTATACCCGAAATTTTTCAGATCCCTGTCATTCTTTCTCCAATCTTTTTTCACTTTTACAAAAAGATTTAAATGAATTTTTTTGCTGAAGAATTTTTCAAGGTCTAATCTTGCATCGGTTCCTACTTTTTTGATCGCTTCTCCCTTATGCCCGATAATGATCCCTTTTTGGGTATCTCTTTCTACATAAATGATAGAGTCTATAAAAATAATTCCTTCTTTTTCTTTGAACTGTTCTGTAACCACTTCCACAGAATATGGAATTTCCTTTTCATAATTCAAAAGAATTTTTTCACGAATTGCTTCATTTACGAAAAATCTCTCAGGCTTATCTGTAAACTGATCTTTATCGTAGTAAGGAGGGTTTTCAGGAAGTAAAGATTTTATTTTAGGTAAAATGATTTCTGTATTAAAGGCATTCAATGCGGAAATAGGAAGAATTTCAGCTTTTGGAATTTTATTATGCCAATCTTCTACTAACTTTTCAAGGCCTGCCTGATCTGTCTGATCTACTTTGTTAAGCAGCAACAATACAGGAACAGGGATTTTGTTTAACTTATCAATTAAAAATTCTGATGGTTCTGCTTTATCAGTAACATCTACAATAAACAGGAAAACGTCTGCATCCTGTAGTGAGTCTTTTACAAAATCCATCATTTTTTCCTGCAGTCCATATTTTGGATCCAATACTCCCGGAGTATCAGAAAATACGATCTGAAGATCATCTTCATTATAAATACCAAAAATTCTGTGACGGGTTGTCTGAGCTTTCTGCGTTACAATCGCCAGCTTCTCTCCCATTAATTGGTTTAGAAGTGTTGATTTCCCGGCATTGGGCTTTCCAACTATATTTACAAATCCAGCTTTGTGCATAAAAATAATATTACGAACTGCAAAGTTACTAAAACAAAATCGTCTTTACGGTTAATCTCAATATTTAAAAGAAAAAAGAGAGTTATTCAGCTTTATATGGCTTAACAAAAGGAGGTTAAAAGAGGCTATATTGCTATTCTTTTTAAGCATAGTCGGTTTTAACCACAAAGTCACAAAAGTTTTTAATCACTTCAGTTCACTTTAGAAAGTTTAGAATTATGCTATAAAAAGCATACATAAGTGTTGAAAATCTTAGAATTTCATCAATGTCAAACATCTGATGTTCAGATCCTTGTTCAATAAAGATTTAATTATACGGCAATCTTATCCTATTATTTTCCTGAAAAACCATCAAATAATTTTGTATTGAATTATCCAAAACTAATATTTTTGAATATTAGAATTCATCTTTATGAATATAGACCAGATTCTTGACCAAATCTACCTTCTGCCTGAAGCATCGAAAGCCAGCTTAAAAAAGTATATCACAGAAGTCTCTCACCCAAAAGGTTTCTGCCTGATGGAAGCTGATAAAGTGATTCCTTACGTTTATTTCATTCGTAAAGGGATTGCCCGCGCCTACTCTTCTACTTCTGATAATGATATTACTTTCTGGTTCGGCAGTGAAGGGCAGTGTATTCTGTCTATGAAAAGCTATGTGGAGGATAAGCCTGGCTATGAAAGTATTGAATTACTGGAAGACTGTGATCTCTACAGAATGGAAACAGGAAATCTCAAAAAGCTTTATAACGAAGATATTCATATTGCTAACTGGGGTAGAAAACTAGCGGAAGCAGAAATGATAAAATCTGAGGAACTGATTATTTCAAGACAATTCAAAACATCTTTGGAACGATATAAAGATATCATTACTTATCAACCGGATTTGCTTAAAAGGGTTCAGCTTGGCTATATTGCATCTTATCTTGGAATTACACAGGTAAGTTTAAGCAGAATTCGGGCGGAGATTAAGTAAATTGGAGATTCTTGAGGCAGAAAGATAGAAGATGGAGGACAGAAGCTCTTGCAGCTTATGAAAATGCTGTAATTTTATGAACTAACTTAAGAAGATATTTAAGGGCTAAACCCTGGTGAATCATTATTTATATTGAAAGCGGACTAAACCACACCTATTGACAGGATATTGTTTTTTCTTCTTTCTTCCCTATTCCAACTTCCTGCATCCTTTCTTAAAACTGTCATCATTTTTTAACAATTGTAAAATTATTTTCCCTTTCAAATTCTGAAATTTGCAGTAGAAAAATTTAAAAAATGAATTGGATTATCTTAATTATTGCCGGATTATTTGAAGTTGCATTTGCATCATGTTTAGGAAAGGCAAAAGAAACTTCCGGAACAGAATCTTATTATTGGTTTGCAGGCTTTCTGGTGACCATGACCATCAGTATGGTTTTGCTTATCAAAGCTACCCAGACTTTACCCATTGGTACGGCCTATGCGGTATGGACGGGGATTGGAGCGGTAGGAACTGCTTTAATGGGAATTATTTTCTTTAAGGATCCTGTAAGTTTCTGGAGAGTATTCTTTATTGTAACTCTTATTGCTTCGGTGGTAGGTTTAAAAGCTGTCTCTTCATCACACTAAAAAGTGCATAAACTCTATCTATATTTAAAAATGGAGCCGTCTTCAATATGAAGGCGGTTTTTGTTTTCCTTATAATATAATTCGACAAACCCTCTTAGCTTTTTTCATCAGAGAATAAAATCCTTTTTAATATCTTTACCGGCAAACTTATAACTCATGAGAAAAGCATTATTTCTTTTACTGGCTGGTGGTTTATTAGCAGCACAGCAGATATCCGAATTACTTGGCAATAACTGGTATATTTCCAAAATGGTAACAAGCAGCGGACAAACAACCAATACCCCTTTGATTGATAATGGAGTTCCTGCTACCACATTTAACTCTGCGGGAGGCACAAGTTATGTTATCAATTCCAAATACTACAATACATCCATGATGAGCTTTGGAGTTATGCCGGGCAGTAACAATCTTATTAAAACAGCCAGTTCATGTACCTTGTTATTTTATAATGGCGGAAATGCTGCACCTGTTCGAAGTTATGATCAGAAAAATTGTGATATTTATGGTCTTGGAGCTTATGCTTCAGTCTACAGCTATCAGATAACCACCAGTGGCAATCTGAAAACATTAATAATGACTGATCCATCCGGAAATAAAATATATTATAATAATACGGCACAATTAAGCACTAAAGAAACTGAAACAGCAAAGAAAACGTTTACGGCTTATCCAAACCCTGTAAAGGAAGCTTTGCATATAGAAAATGTAGAGAAAAATCTTCCGCTGAAAATCTATGATCTCTCCGGAAAACTTATGTCTGAGACCAAAACTAATGATCTCAAAATGTCTATTAATACAGCCAGCTTTCAAAAAGGATCCTATATTTTAGTTGTGGAAAATTATAAATCTTTCACCTTTACAAAAGAATAAAAGTATATTTACTGTATAAAAAAACCGGCCTTCAGATTCTGAAGGCCGGTTTACTTTATTTCTTAAAAACTACGGGTAAGATTTCATTATGTCTTAATCCGTATTTTTTTATTTCCTCTTCCGAAAACTTCTGTGAATAGAAGTTGACCTCTGCTTCAAAACCGGCTTTTTTCAGACGGTCGAAATAATCCATTCCGTACCAGCGAACATGATCGTATTGTCCGAAATGCTTTTGGCGTTCTTTCGGATCTTTGATGGTGAAGTCTTCATAGGTTTTTTCCAATGCATTCTTCATCGGAACCTGAATAATTCCCCATCCTCCGCGCTTCATTACTCTGTACAGTTCGCTCATTGCCTTTGCATCATCTTCAATATGTTCCAGAACATGGTTACAGAAAACAATATCAAAGCTCTCATCTTCAAACGGCAAATTAAGAATATCAGCTTTTACATCTACAATTGGAGAATATAAATCTGCCGAAATATAATTCAGATTGCTCATCCTTTTGAATTTTCTTAAAAATTCCTGTTCCGGAGCAATATGGAGTACTTTATAATTTTTAATAAAAAAATCTGTTTCATTTTGGAGATACAGCCACATCTGACGGTGTCTTTCCAAACTTAAAGTACCTGGAGAAAGTGCATTCTCCCTTTGTTTTCCATATCCGTAGGGAAGGAATTTCCGGTATGATTTTCCATCAATAGGATCGTAAAACTGATCTCCTTTGAAGAGCTGATAAATAAGCGGTCTAGCCCAGATACTCATTTTAATAAGCATCGGACGTGGAATTTTATTCAGTAAAAGCTTAGTTACCTTTTTCATTAAAAATCCAGTTGGAACTGCTTTTCTTCATCACTTACAATTCCTAACGCTTCATATACGTAATCGAATGTTGAAAGCAATACAGGTTTACCGTTGATTACTGCTACATCATGTTCAAAGTGTGCAGATGGAAGGTTGTCTAAAGTGGTTACCGTCCATCCGTCGTTATGGAATTTTACTTTTTCAGTTCCAAGATTGATCATTGGCTCGATAGCAATTGCCAGACCGTCTTTGATTACTTTTCCGCTTCCCTGTTTTCCATAGTTAGGAACCTGAGGATCTTCGTGCATCTTTCTTCCCAAACCATGTCCCACAAGCTCTCTTACTACTCCATATCCTTCTTTTTCACAGTGTGCCTGGATTGCATGAGAAATATCTCCGATTCTTTTTCCTCTGATACATTGCTCAATTCCTTTATATAGGGATTCTTTTGCTACTTTCAATAGTTTTTTCACTTCCGGCTTTACTTCACCGATTTCAAAAGTATACGCATGATCTCCTACAAATCCGTTAAGGATAACCCCGCAATCTACAGAAAGAACATCTCCTTCTTTCACTATTTCATTGTTCGGGAAACCGTGAACTACCTGCTCATTTGGAGAAATACACAGAGAGTTCGGAAAGCCTCCGTATCCTAAAAATGCAGGTTCTGCACCATGATCTTTAATAAAATCGTGAGCCAGTTTATCTAAATATAAAGTAGTTATCCCTGGTTTAATTTCTTTTGCCAACATTCCCAATGTTTTAGAAACCAGTCGGGCACTCTCCTTCATCAGACGTAATTCGTCTATCGTTTTTAGTTGAATCATTGTTTTAATTTACCAATGTATTTATGTACCAGTGTAACAATTTTAAGACCTTTGAATTGATCAATTGATACTCTGTTAAATTGTTATTTTATACTACCAGAAAAGGCCTTTTTTCTTTTCTTTTTTTAATTTTGAATAGGCAAGAACTTCTTTTCCTTCTACTCGGAATTCTATTCTTTCCTGGATAATATTGTAGATTTCACCCCAACCTGGGAACCCACCTAAATTTCTGTCGTCTATGAACCAGTCTGCATCTAATTTTCTGGACTGATTTTCGGAATCAAAAACTTCTCCTTCAAAACTTGAGTTTACAGCATAAAATTCTAAGCCGTTTTTTTTGCAGAATTCTACTGCTTCATCTAACGTTTTTCCATGTCTGTAAGTCCAAAGTATAAGTCGAAAACCTTCTGCCTGAAGTCTTTTCAGAGTCTCAAAAGCGAAAGTTTTAGGTTTTCCAATTGCCGGGTAAGCATCATCTACAATAGTTCCGTCAAAGTCAACAGCAATTTTTTTATTATTTAACATTTTGTTCTTTTTTTAGCTTTGCAAAGATAAGAAATAAAAAGAGTGCCAAAAAGAAAGGCACTCAATACTTTTATAATTTAATAATAATACAGAACTACTAGCTCTTAACCCAGCTGAACTGGAACTGAAGATCAGGAGTAGAAACCCTGTCTGTGATCTTCTGTAATCTTGCCGGAAGCTTCATCAGGTATTCCTGAGCTTTTTCTGCTTTTTCTGTAAGTCCTTTTACGTGTTCAATTTTCCATTCATCTAAAAGATCTTTCATGATATTGATATAATCCTGGCCTGTGTATACCATACATCTCTGTGCAGCATCTGAGAAATGTCCCCAAAGCTCTCCTGCCTTCTGCCCTGACTGTCTCATCAGGTGAGCCGGCATTACAATCTTTTTACGCATCATATCTTCAAATGCAAGGATCATTTCCGAAGGATCTATTTCAAGAATTTTCGCAACGAAGTGTTTGTAAGCTTTTGCGTGTCTTGCTTCATCTGCAGCAATCACTCCACACATTTTTGCCAGTTTTCCGTTTCCGGATTGTTTAGCCAGTGTACCTACTCTTCTGTGAGAAATATTAGTTGCTGTTTCCTGGAAACTTGTATAGATAAAGTTTCTGTACGGATCCATGCTGGTACCAAGATCAAAACCGTCATTAATCAGATACTGAGTGGTAATTTCAACTTCTCTCATGTTTACTCTTCCGCACAGATAAAGGTATTTATTTAAAAGGTCACCGTGTCTGTTTTCTTCTGCAGTCCAGGCTCTCACCCAGTTTGCCCAGCCTACTTTTTCTTCCTGATTGATTCCGTCCACTCCCATCAGCCAAGACTCATATGAAGGAAGGGCTTCTTCCGTGATACAGTCTCCAATCAGTGTTACAAAAAGGTCATAAGGCATCTCACGTGCAAAAGTCTGAATTTCTTCTAAATCATGCTTAAACTCATCGCTTGAAGGATCTGGCAAGTAATCAGAGGGCTGCCAGATTTTTTCAATTGGCGTTAAAAATTTATCAAGAAAAGAACCTACTTCCTTTTCCAATATTCCCATTACTTCTTTCCTAACAAGCTTTTGATACATTTTACTATTCAGTTTTAATTAGCAAAGATATGATTTATTTATTATTTAACGCATAATAAAGTATGCATCTCATACCTTATCTGACATAAATCATAAAAAAATGCCGATACATCATTATAACGGCATTTTTTTAACATTATTATTGAATTTTAGTTAACTAAAACATCTCCGGTCATAGCATCCGGTATTTTTACCCCCATTACTTTAAGGATTGTAGGCGCTACATCACCCAGTTTTCCTGGTTTTAAATTCCAGGTCTGTTCTTTATCCATTACAATGAAAGGAACCAGGTTGGTAGAGTGCTGGGTGTTTGGAGTTCCATCCGGATTAACCATTACGTCAGAGTTTCCGTGATCTGCAAGAATGAAAACGGCATAACCGTTTTCGTAAGCGGCAGTTGCTACTTTTTCAATACACTGATCTACGGTTTCCGCAGCTTTTACAGCGGCTTCAAAAACACCGGTATGCCCTACCATATCTGTATTGGCAAAATTTAAGCAAACAAAATCAGCCGTTCCCTGCTCTAATTCCGGCACGATCGCGTTGGTAATATCATATGCTGACATTTCCGGTTTCAGATCATAAGTAGGTACATCTTTCGGACTTGGGCACAATAATCTTCTTTCTCCGCTGAATTCCTGCTCTCTTCCTCCTGAGAAGAAAAAAGTAACGTGGGGATATTTTTCTGTTTCTGCGATTCGGATCTGCGTTTTTCCATTTTTTTCAAGAACTTCCCCCATTGTTTCCGTCAGCACATTTTCATCAAAAACAACCTGAACATTCTGGAATGTTTTGTCGTAATTGGTTAATGTGATATAATAAAGGTTGAGTTTCTTCATAGTATACTCTGGAAAATCCTTTTGGGAAAGAACTTCTGTAATTTCTCGTCCTCTGTCTGTACGGAAATTGAAACAGATTACTACATCATTATCAATAATTTTGGCTACCGGTACAATATTTCCTGTTTCAGTAGTCTGCATTAAAATGATCGGCTTCAGGAATTCATCGGTTACATTGTTATCATATGAAGCTTTAATGGCTGCCAAAGCATCCGTTGTCTGTTCTCCAACACCTTCTACCAAAGCATCATATGCCAGTTTTACACGTTCCCATCTTTTGTCTCTGTCCATTGCATAGTATCTTCCTACTACTGTTGCCAGTTTTCCTGTAGTTAGTTCCATATGCTTCTGAAGTTCATCGATAAATCCTAATCCTGAGTGCGGATCACAATCTCTACCATCTGTAAAAGCATGAACAAAAACGTTCTCATTCAAACCGAAATCTTTTGCTGCTGTTAGTAATCCTTTTAAATGATTGATATGTGAATGTACTCCTCCATTGGAAACCAACCCGATAAAGTGTATTTTTTTGTTTTCTTTTTTAGCATATTCAAAGGCATCCTGAATTACTTTTTCCTGTCCTAATGTTCCGGTCTCAACGGCCATATTCAGTTTCACCAGATTCTGGTAAACCACTCTTCCGGCACCAAGATTCATGTGACCTACTTCGGAATTCCCCATCTGTCCTTCCGGAAGACCAACTGCCAGCCCACTTGCTTCAAGTGTAGTGTGTGGAAATTTTTTATAACAGCTGTCTATGAATGGTGTATTTGCTTTATCTATTGCAGAAACGTCCGGGTTTGTTCCCAATCCCCATCCGTCAAGAATTGCCAGTATTGCTTTTTTCGACATTTTGTAAAACTTTTGTTATACAAATTTACCTAATTTCCGATGAATAGAAGAATTTGAAACGTTGAATTTTATTTACATGGGACACTCGCTGATTTTCATATCATTTGGTATAAAAATAAGTTTGATCTCTGAAGTCTTTATTCTCTCGCTGATCAAGCAGATTTTACAGATTAAAATCAGTCTTTAAAAAAGTTTCTGAATTTTATCTTTTTCTCTTTCATCTCTTAGTAAATTACTCTGAAATTTAAATTTCAACAATATTTCCATGTATTAATCCGTAATTCTTTTTAATTTTGCTCTATGGATTTACGAGATCAATTAAAAAACCTTTTTCCTGATCATGATGAGCAGGATTTTGAGATGCCTGAAGAAGAATTCAAGCAGAAAGAGCCTTTGGTATGCAAGTTTGAGAAAAAAGGGAGAAATGGTAAGCCCGTAACGATTGTTGAAGGCTGGGAAGGCAGTGAGGAAGAACTGAAAAAAATTTCAAAAAAAATAAAAACCACCTTAGGTATAGGCGGTTCTGAGAAGGATGGAACGATTATCATTCAAGGGGATAATCGTGACAAAATAATGAATATCCTTAAAGAAATGGGCTATAAAACCAAACGTGTCGGCGGATAGCTCTAGAAATAGATCTGGGTTTCCGGTAATAAGGTTTTTAAGTGTTCAATTTTAGATTTTTCTATAGGGTTTCCTGTAAGAATCAGCGTTTTGAGGTTTTTAAGCTGGCTGATTTCTAAAGGAATATCTTTTAAGTTATTATTGGCCAGATTCATGCTGACCATGTTTTTCAATCCTTTTATTTTTGGTGAGATCTCGATGATATTGTTTCCGCTTACGTTCAAGAATTCAAGATTCTGAGCTTTAAAAAGGTTTTCAGGGAGCTTTATAATGGCATTCTGCTGCAGTTCAAGATATTTTAAGTTTTTCGGAAATGATAAGTTCCCTAAGTCATTGATCTGGTTATCTGAAAGGTTTAAGAATTTAAGATTTTTGATCTGATCAAGCTTATCTGCAATAAAACTGATCTGGTTTCCCTGAAGGTTAATTTCTTCCAGCGTTGGGATTTCCATAAGAGCTTCGGGAAAAACATTCAGATTATTGGCATCAAAATGTACTACTTTTAATTTCTGAAGTTTGGCGATATTGGGATTAATGCTTGTGAGACTGTTCAGATTCATGGAGAAAGTCGTCAGTTTCTTAAGCCTGCTTATTTCATCAGGAATATATTTAATGCTGTTTTCATTCACATTTAATATTTCCAGTTCTTTTAATGTAAAAAGTTCCTGATCCATTTTTTCCAGTTTATTGGCCATCATATTCAGAAAGAATAATGAGTCCAGCTTTACAATCTGAGGAGGAAGGTTGAACAATCCTTTTTGCCTGAAGCTCATGCTATAAACGGTACTTTTACTGTTCAAGGCATCTTCAATATTGGTAAATGTTGGATATTTCACAGGATCAATCTGAGCCTTAGCTTGTGAAAGTACCGAAATGGAAATCAATAGGAAAAGTTTTTTCATAATATAAAAGGTCTGCCGGCAACTTTGTTGCCGGCAGACAGGAATTATTAATATCTTACTTTTTTAAAAGTTTAACTGTTTTCTGGAAACCTCCTTCTGCTTCAATATTCAATACCAAAACACGAGATCCCTCCAGCTGTTGTGTAAAGTCTAGTTCCAAAGCTTTGTTTGTTCCGCTAAACTTTTTAGTATAGACAATTTTACCATCTAAACTGTAAGCCGTCACAGAAATATCTTTTAACCCTTTTCCTGAATTGATCTTTACAATTCCTGAAGTTGGGTTAGGTGCTACTGTTACAGTATTCTCATCAACTTTATTTTCGATGGTTCCTAACGCTCCTTCTATTCCCAGGTTATTTTTAAGTGCAATTACAATGGTTGCAGATTTCCCTTTATAATCAATAGTGTTTCCTGTTGCATCCACATCTGTAGAGATGGTAGCATCCGGGTGTTGAATGGAGAAGAAACCAAATTTATGATCCGGAGTAAATGTAAGTCCTGTAGGCTCTGCCCCAGACGGCATAGAAGCAAAAAGTCTTACTTTAGGATTAGCCTGTGTATGATCAGGAGCTATTACCCAGATATAATTCTTACCTCCATCCTGAAGTACCCAAAGGTTTCCAAGTTCATCGAAAGTAAGGTTGTCATTTCCGTCTGCCCATACTTCAGATTTCATTCCCTGAGCGGTGTTGAATGAATATACTGTAGAACCTCCTCCAACGAAAGTTTCTACCTGTGAAGCGGTTGCTCCGTTATCCTGTAAACGATATACTCTGTCTAATCCTTTTGCAGTAAAATAGATTCTTCCATCCAGCGGGCTGATATCAACATCTTCTACACCATTAAATTTAGTTCCTCCTAATGACTGGGCAAGAGAAGCAGTATTATTCTGATCTGCTTTAGTTTTATTTGGAATCTGGATCCATGTTGCTGTAGTTCCTGCCGGATCTCCTGCAGCGGTTAACCCCTGATCTAGTTTCAATACGTAAAGATTTCCGGAAGAAAGATCATTCGGGGTATCCATTACATATTTATATACCATGTGAGTTCCGCCGTCTTCTCCGTAATAAGCAATAGTTCCCGCATTATTAATCACTACATTCTCATGATTCATAATTCCCATCTGCCAAAGTTTTCCTTTAGAACCATCTGGATTTTTAGAAATAACCTGTGCAGTTGCAGGATCAATCTCTACCAGCCAACCGTAATCTTTGTATCCATCAGCATTTACATCATTTGAAGTAACTGATTCTTCTGCTGTAACCACTGTTCCCCAAGGTGTAATTCCTCCTGAGCAGTTTCTGATCGTTTGTACAAGACTAGGATCTGAAAAGCTTACAGCTCTTGATTTTGACAACTGCCAAAGTTTGGTAGAAGCATTATAGTTGATCTCTGCCATGGTAACTCCACCAGGGTTTGTTTCATGGTTTACAGAAAGGTATCCATTTGTACTGCTTCCTGTTTTCGGAACATATCCGGTAAAGTCATTCTGACCTCCTACTAATCCCCCGCCTTCAGTATAGCTGTCGCCTTCTTTTAAAATAAGCTGATATTTGTGCTCTGCAGGAATGATCAGTTTATTGGTTTGTGCAGTAGGAACAATAGAAGTAAAGCAGCTGATATGGGTTCCGTTACAAACCACCGGTGTGGTTGTGTTTGGAGTTGTTTTCAAATAAGCATCAATTCTAAGATCCGAACTGGTTGCACTTCTGTTATGCAATTCAACAGAAATTCTATTCACTCCGTTTACAAATTTTGATTTCGGGATCGTGAAAAGATTGTATATATTTTCGGCAGCGCCATCAATGGTTGTGCTTGAGAAAGTATTGAATGTTACTGTACCTGCAGGCATATTGTCCCTTACTACTTCTTCTCCATTCAGATACACAATAATACCATCATCTCTCATCACCCCAAGTTCCATATTATCGGAAAGTGTAGAAAGATCTACTGTGAAATCTTTAGCAAAATATGCTGTGATAAGTCCTGAATTGATTGTAGTTGTTACGGGATCTCCATATCCTAATGGTCCGTTTCCTGTTGCCCATGATGAAATATCATATGTTTTAGAGTTCCACCCACTTGGCTGGGCTGCGTTATTGTCTTTGTAACTCCAGGATGCCCCTTTATCAAAGATCAAAGTTTGTGCCTGAATACCGGAACAGGCAAGCAGAGCCAAAGCTCCAATTGTTAGTAATTTTTTCTTCATTTTTACTTGATTTATTAAATTTTGTTGATGTCATTAACCTTTTGCAAAACTATTTTTTTACAACCCTCCTTCCGTTAATAGGATTTTAAATATGGCTGGGGAAATATTAACTAATTAAAAACCTAATGTTAAGGGGATTAATTTTTCGTTAAATTTGGAAAACACAGTATAAAAAATCTTCTCTTTACAATTGTGAAGGTATATTTAACAAACAATGCGAGGTGTTGAAAAATTATTCAAACCTCGCATTTAATAAATGAAGTGATATCAGTAGACCTGACTATTTTGCTTTACTCACATCTGTAAGAGCTTTTAGAAAAGCAATAATTTGTTTGATCTCTGTTTCCGTAAGATTTAATTTATCAGGTGCCAGTGTCTGGTTTTTCATTTTTAATCCTAATCCTTCCCCGCCTCCTTCATTATAAAAGTCAAGAACTTCTTCTAATGTATTGAAAGCTCCATTATGGAAATACGGTTTGGTAATAGCTATATTCCGAACTGTTACGGTTTTAAATGAATAATCATAAATCCATGACTTTTCCTTTTTTACAGGGCTGTTTCCTCTTCCCAAATCCTGATCGAGTTCAACCGGAAGCTGTTTAATCGGCCTTGTGGTAATTCCCAGCACTTCAGATTCATTTTCATTGAAAAACGGCGGCACCAGTCCTGAAAAATGAGGGGCAAAATGACAGGTTGCACAGTTAGCCTTCCCCATAAAAAGGTTAAACCCTTTTTTAACATCATCGGAAATATTCTTTTCATTTCTCATAAAACGGTCAAAATCACTATCAAAAGAATACAAAGAGCCAACATAAGAACTTAATGCTTTTGAAAAATTTTCTTTGCTGATCTTCCCGTCTTTGAAAGCTGTACGGAATGCTCTTTTATATTCAGGTTTTGTTTTTAATTTCTGAATGATATGCTCATAACTTGTATTGAATTCCTGTTCATTATAAATAACATGTTCCGCCTGCTGTTCAAGATAAAAAGCACGGAGATCATAAAAGAATCTTTTGGCAAAAACGGCATTATATAATGATGGAGAATTTCTCAGTACTGTTTTTCCTTCTATATTGCTTTCGGATTTGGTTTTAAGATCTGTAAAAGCATTTTCCTGCAGATGGCATGTCGCACAGCTCATTTTTTCGTTCCCGCTTAAATTCTGATCGTAGAAGATGGATTTACCAAGACTACGCAAATCAGGACTGTCTTCTGATGATTTCAATAAAGTATAAAAATATGGATCTAAAAAGTCGCTGCTGAAAAAGTTTTTATTTCCTACATTCCAACCGGAAAATTCCTTCAGATCATCCGGTCTTCCGTCCCATTTTCCTAATTCTTCGTACAACGGCTGTATGTATCTTTTATAGAATTCAATTCTGTCGAAAGTTTCAAAATCTGTATTTTTTGAGAGATAGTTTATAGCTTCTGTTAAAGTCTGATCAGCTTTCCGTATGTCGTAATTTTTAAAATAAGGATCATCATGGATGTACTTCTGCATCCCTGAAAATGTGTGGCTTGTTTCTTCAGAAATATTCAGCGATCCCGGAGTATCAAACCCCGTCACACCTAATGAATATATTCTAATGAGTTCTATACGGAGCGGCAGTGTTTTGTTATTTCCTTTACTTAGGCCATTTTTTAAAGCGCTTAAATAGAATCCGGAGTAACTGTTATATAAAAAGTCGGTGATTGTCTTTATTTTTTCCTTCTCATCTTCAGCTTCGTCTGAGAATATGAGCTCATCTAAAACTTGTAATCCTTCAGGAGGAAGCGTATACGCTGACGTTCCTGCGGCTTCAATATGAAATAAAGGAGCTGCGTTCAGGTGTGTCTTTGTAAATTCAGGATAGTGATAAGCGATATAAAATTCAATTTCCTTAAATGAGTTTCTTGTCCTGTTGAGTGATTGTTGTAAATCCTGAAGAGAAATACGGTCTTCTGAGAATTGATAAACGTCCGATTTTAGCTGTTCAAGCTTGGCTTTAAAATCAGTTAGCCCCTTATTGATAAATGTATTCTCACTTTCTTTTCCTTTATACACCGGATTAAAGGACATTACTGCAAATCCTATTAAAAGGACCACAACGAGCAGTGGATAAGATCTCATGAATTTTTAGCGGCAAAACTATTAATCTGATATTATCTCAGTTTTAATAGCAGATTAAATAATGTTTATATTTCCGATACAATATTTTTCACTAATTTTAAACCCCGAAATCAAATTCATTATTCTAAAGAAACGGTTTTTCGAAATACCATTAAAAAAATAGTGCAGAAGATTATTGGGAGAGGATTTTTTAATTAGATTCAACACATCAAAAAAACTAAAATAATATCATAGATACCCTGCTGATAGGGTTCTCCTTATAGAAGCGATTTCATTAATTAAAAACAAAAAAATATACATATTATGCTAAATAAACTTGCTGCCTCAGAACTTGTTTTGAATGAAGACGGAAGTGTATACCACCTGAATCTTTTACCTGAAGATATTGCCGACAAAATTATCCTTGTAGGTGACCCGGACAGAGTGGCAAAGGTTTCAAAATACTTTGATACAGTAGAGATCAAAAAAAATAAAAGAGAATTCTACACGCACACGGGAACGCTTCGTGGCGAAAGAATTACAGTAATGTCAACGGGTATCGGAACAGAAAATATCGATATCGTAATGAACGAATTGGATGCTCTGGTAAATATTGATCTTAAAAACAAAGAGTTCAAAGCAGAACATAAAGCTCTTGAACTATTCCGTATGGGAACATGTGGAAGTGTGAATCCGGATGTACAGGTTGACAATATGCTGGTTACTCAAAATGTAGTAGGGCTAGACGGGCTGATGCATTTCTATCAGGACTATAATTTTGAAAATGAGTTTTCTAAAAACTTCCTTGAAAAATTCCCTTACGAAAGAATCAAGCCTATGTTATATTTTTCAGACTGGGCAGAAGAAATGGGTGAATATTACAAAGATGCCAAATACCACGGAAATACGGCAACATTCCCTGGGTTCTACGCTCCACAGGGAAGACAGCTTCGTTTAAAAGCAGTAGATGATCAATTCCTTGAAACATTGAATGATCTTGGAATCACGAATTTTGAAATGGAAACTTCCGCAATCTATGCTCTTTCAAAATTATTAGGTCATAAAGCTATTACCGTAAATAACGTTATTGCCAATAGAAGACGCGGTGAATTCTCTGCGGACCACCATGCTTCTGAAAAGAACCTTATTACCTGGGTACTCGACAGAATTATTAAGTAATTAATTCTGTTTATGATAAAATAAAAACTCCGGAAAATATTTTCCGGAGTTTTTTATGTTTGGGTTAAAGCCGGTAGAATTTTTATGTATTTGAAAATGGGATAAATCTCACTCCTATTGACTTTGATTTTGCTGAATTTTGATTCTTTCAGAATGAATAAAACTCACCATTCTCCTTGTATTACAAATGAAAAGCTCTTGGGTCCGGATATTGAAATGTATAATCCAGCTCTGAAATCAGTTTTGAAGATATAACCCTCTTCCCTTTCACCTCAAATTCTTCATTATCGGACACATTTTTCTGTG
This sequence comes from Chryseobacterium sp. Tr-659, assembly GCF_011752975.1. Taxonomy (GTDB): domain Bacteria; phylum Bacteroidota; class Bacteroidia; order Flavobacteriales; family Weeksellaceae; genus Chryseobacterium. The sequence goes on from NZ_VWWP01000004.1 coordinate 201,082, forward strand.
CATTAATCACCTGACTTTTTACTGGATGGATCGGAGCCGTCACATTATATAATTTTGATTTAGTTTCCTTTTCAATCATCTTTGTAATAACTGCGCTGATATCCGAATAATGAATATGATTAACTGCATGATCAAGGTTAGAAACATTATAATTCTTAAGAAGCCTGTTGTCTCCCATCAAACCTCCTAATCTCAGGATATTGATGTGCGGGTATTTATTTCTAAGCATTCTTTCTCCTGATACTTGTTCTAGTGGAACATCTTCTTCCGTAAAATCTTTTGAAATATCCGGATATACTCCTGTAGAGCTCATCAGAAACATTTGCCCTTTAAAATCGCCGATGAATGATGATAGATTCTGTATCCTGTTATACAATGAGCTTATACAGCAACCTTTCTCTGAAACAGGAATGGTGATAATAAGAATATCTAAAGTATTGATTTCAGCCCATTGCAGATATGGATCTGTCAGCTGATAATCCGGGAAAGCAGCAACAACTGTATTCAGGCCCTGAGCACTCAGTTCATCTGCTTTATTCTGAGACGTTGTAGTTGTGTGCAGTATATATTTACCACGCATTGAGGCTGCAATTCTCTCTCCCAGCCAGCCATACCCTATAATTCCTATTTTCTTCATGCTTTTGATAAGGTTTGAATTGATAATATTGAATCCAAAGAATTCATTAACTGCATTTTCGCATCATCATTCATACGAATACAGTTTTGAACAGCTTCCGGAATATGTTTCGCTTTATCTTTCATATTTTTTCCAGCTGTTGTAAGATCAATCAGCACTACTCTTTCATCTTCGGAACTGCGGGTTCGGATTATCATGCCGTTTTTTTCCATTCGCTTAAGTAAAGGAGTAAGTGTTCCGTTATCTAAATGAAGATGTTCACCAATCTTTCCGATATTCATTCCTCCATTTTCCCACAAAACAACCATAACAAGGTATTGAGGATATGTGAGGGAAATTTCATCCAGAAAAGGTTTATATAAACCTGTAATATACCTGGAAACGGCATAGGTTTTAAAACAAAGATGTTCAGATAGAGTCATAACTTTCATTATAAAGAAACAAAAATACTCAATTTATTTTGTACACAATATTTTTGTTTAAAACATTTTATATTGATCTTCCCCTTATGAGGTTTACAGATTTAATCATTAGGAAATCTGCTCAATCGGAAAGATCTGCGAGAGTTTAAACTTATTTTAAATGGTTAAGAAAGATCATCTTATTTAAAGCGAATTATTTCCGGGTAAAGCAGTCTTCTATATGGTCATTGATCATTCCTGTGGCCTGCATATGCGCATATACTACCGTTGATCCCATGAATTTAAATCCTCTTTTTTTCAGATCCCGGGAAATAAGATCCGATATCTCAGTAGTGGCAGGAACATCTGATAAAGCTTTAGGTGTGTTATCAATTGGCTTGCCCTCTGTAAAGCCCCAGATATAGCTGGAAAAACTTCCGAATTCTTTCTGTACATCCATAAATTTCTGTGCATTGGTTATTGTAGCCAATATCTTAAGCCTGTTTCTGATAATTCCTGAATCATTCATCAGTTCTTCTACCTTTTTGTCAGAATAAACTGCAATCTTTTTATAATTAAATTGATCAAAAGCTTTTCTGAAGTTTTCTCTTTTACTCAAAATGGTATACCAGCTCAATCCGGCCTGAAAGCTCTCCAAAATAAGAAATTCAAATATTGTTTTATCATCATGAACAGGTCTTCCCCATTCTTCATCGTGATATTTTCTGTAGAGATCATCTTTCTCACACCAGCCGCAGCGAATTTTTTCCATAATCATCATAATTTTATAAGCTAAAGGTAATACGGATTTAGGAAAACATAACAAAAGATTATGAAAAGTTTAACAGAGATACATCTATTTTAGGAATGGTTATTGTTTAATCAATACTATCAAACCAAATTTATAGTATTATGAACAATTCAGAGTATAACAAAGCGGAAAATGCAGTAAATAATGTAGAAAATTCTTTACAGAATGCAGCAGATAAAGCCAAATGGAAGATCAATGAATTGGCAGATAAGGCCAAAGATTATATCAATGAAAAGAGGAACAGTGATGAAGAGGCCCAACAAGAAGACTGGTTCGAGAGGGTAAAAGCTAATATGTCCGATGCATGGGAAGATATTAAGGATAAAGCAGATGAAGCATGGGAAAAAACCAAAGATGCAGCAGAGGATGTAAAAGCAGAATGGAACAAGAAAACCAATTAGTATTTCAGTCATATAAATATTTTCAAGAAAATGGAGTCTTAAATTAATAAGGCTCCATTTTTTATTATGCCATAACCACAATTATTGCTACATTTGTATTATAATAAACATTAAAAAATTATGTCATACGGTTTACTTAAAGGCAAAAAGGGAATTATTTTTGGAGCCCTTAATGAACAATCTATCGCATGGAAAGTTGCTGAAAGATGCCATGAAGAAGGTGCTGAATTTATCTTATCTAATGCTCCAATTGCATTAAGAATGGGAGAACTTAATGGTTTAGCCGAAAAAACAGGTTCTGAAGTAATAGGTGCTGACGCTACTTCTATAGAAGATCTTGAAAAACTTTTTGATGCCGCTGTTGCAAAATTTGGTAAAATAGATTTCATCCTTCACTCTATCGGGATGTCTATCAATGTAAGAAAAGGAAAACATTATACAGAAATGAACTACGATTGGTTGGAAAAAGGCTGGGATATTTCAGCGGTTTCTTTCCATAAAGTAATGCGTGTAGCTTGGGAAAAAGACTGTATGAATGAATGGGGAAGTATTTTGGCGCTTACTTATATTGCTGCTCAAAGAACATTCCCTGATTATAATGATATGTCTGATAATAAAGCATATCTGGAAAGTATTGCAAGAACTTTCGGAAACTATTGGGGGGAAAGAAAAGTACGTGTAAATACAGTTTCTCAGTCTCCTACAATGACAACAGCCGGAAGCGGTGTAAAAGGTTTCGGAGGATTCCTTGGATATGCAGAAGATATGTCTCCTCTTGGAAATGCTACAGCCCTTGAATGTGCTGATTACTGTGTTACTCTTTTCTCTGATCTTACTAAGAAGGTAACAATGCAGAACCTTTTCCATGACGGAGGTTTCAGCAGCTCAGGAGTTACTCAAAAAGTAATCAGTAAATATGATGCTGAATAATATTTAAATTATATAATAAATATAGAATCGGCGGCCTCTTCGAGGCCGCCGATTTAAAACCCAAACACATCCAGGATGTGTTTGGGTTTTATTTTATGAAATCTTCAATAAGTTTCTAAATTTATGTATTAACTCCCTTATACTCGCAAAGAAACTGTGTCATTTTTCTTCTGGACTCATATTATTAATCATCTACTTTTTACCAATACCCTTCTTTACAATATACCTTATCATGCACTCTACTCTATTTTAACAAAAAATAGCATAAAAGATTATCATTATAAACATTATCTGATAAAAAATGGAAAAGTCTCAACGAAACATAATGATTTGATTATCAGCTAGTCGTAGTTCTACTACAATTTTTAAAATTTATCAAAAATCATATATCTTCTATTGTATTTTTATCTAATTTTAATAGGACCAACATCAAAAAACACACAAAGAATATGAAAAAACAAACTTCTAATTCTGAGAGGATTTCGGAGAATCATATTGCAGGCATCAATCGGATGGTGAAGCTTGATATTGTAGTGGATGGAAAAACAATTAGCAGCTTCAAACACTTTCGATTACAACAAAGTGCCAGAAGGCATCACGATTTTGAGCTGATACTGGCACATGATTCTTTAAGCGAAATACAGAACCATAATCTTGAACAGGCAAAACAGTTTTTAGGCAAACGTTTAACCGTTATTTTCAAATACAGAGACCCGGAGCATGAAACTCCTGAGAGAACATTTGTTGGTCTTATTACAAAAATAGCATTCAGCCAGGAAAAAATGAGTCTGGGCAACCTTGTTCTCAAAGGTTCCAGCCCTACCATACTGATGGATTCCGCACCCCATACTCAAAGTTTTGGAGGAAGTCAGCCAGTCAATACATCGATTATTGCAGCCAGAATCATCAAAGAAACACTGGGAACAAATACATTTGATGTCAGAATCGAAACTCAAAATAATAGCTACATCAATTACAGCTCACAATATTGCGAAACCCATTATAATTATCTCGCAAGAATTGCTGAAGCCTATGGAGAACAGTTTTATTATGATGGTGAAGTCCTTCATTTTGGTAAAATTCCTGCTCACGAAAAGCCTGTTCAACTTATTGATGCCAGTAATGTAAGCAATATACAGGTAGAGCTAAAGGCTATACACACCAAGCCTGAGTATTTTGGTTATAACAGCAGCAGTCACACCAAAATGCTTGGCACCAATACTAATATCAGACACTTGGGTAATTTGTCTGCAGAATCCTATGAACTGAATGATACTATTTTCAAAACCCGATCATTAACTCCAACGCCTGTAAATGCCAATATGTTTCTTGACGTTGACGATTCTCAGAAGAGTGCAAGAGGAAGTAAAGCTGTTGAGGTTTTTACCGTTTCCGGAAAAACAACAGTTCCATTCTTATATACAGGATGTGTTGCTGATTTAGCGATGAGAAAGCCTGACAGTAATGAAACCTCACATTTTACCACATTAATGATAACCGAAGTAAACCATGAAGTTAATGCAAGAGGGTATTATACGGGAAGTTTTGAAGCAATAGCTGAAGGGACAGGCTTTATGCCTAAACCTGATTTTGTGATGCCTAAAGCAGAGCCACAGGTAGCAACTGTAATATCGAATGTAGATCCACTGAATCAGGGAAGAATACAGGTACAATTTGATTGGCAGCTCAATGATACCACTCATTTTATCCGGATGATGAGTCCTGATGCGGGAGGTACGGATGCCGTCAATCAAAACAGAGGTTTTGTAGCTATTCCTGAAATTGGTGATCAGGTAATGGTAGGTTTTGAATATCATAATCCGGACTTTCCTTTTGCTATGGGCGGTATGTTTCATGGTAATGTTGCTTTAGGTGGTGGTACAAATAATCATTTGAAATCTATACAAACCCGAAGCGGGATCAAAGTTTTAATGAACGATGCCAATGGCAGTGTGACCATTCAGGACCCCAGTGGAAATATATATTTTATGGACGGCGGAGGAAACATCAACGTCACAGCTCCGAATAAGATTACTATGAATGCCACTGATATTGAAATTAATGCTCATCATAATTTTGATATTAACGTCACCAATAACATGACCTCAACAGTAGGAAATACTGCATTAATGAACTATCTTCAGAAAACGTTGATGAATACTCCTGTTATGTTGCAGACTGTATCTGAATTATTTCACGCTCAGGCAACAAAAACGATTATCAATACGGAAAATGAATTATTCATTCAGGCAAAAGAAGCGAATGTTGCAGGCACTCAGAAACTATTCATGCATTCTGATCAAAATGCTATTGTAAATAGTAAAGGTGTTGTAGATATGCATGGTAAAAAAGGAAACAATCAAACTAATAAAGCGCAGCCATATAAAAAGATTCCTATATATATGGATGGCAGATGTTATGTGAAATTCAGACCCCAATCTAGTTGGAGCGGAGAATATGGTTTTGATTGGATGAGAATGGGAGACACGTCTTTACCTGGTGATACTAAACCTAATGCATATAAATTTATTTCAAAAAATTATAATAACTTAAAAACAGCCTATCAACAAAGAACTTTTACAAGAAAAGATAGTAGAGGAAGAAGGACAACATTTACATACTTTGTACCTTGGCTTACGTTATATCCTAAAAATGAAGTACCAAAAGGATTTACTCATACTTCTGCAAAATTAGATGTTACTATTGATATAGAAGTAGAACCGATAAGACTAGAAATAGAATGTGATGATTCATCATTATTTAGTTTTGATAAACAAAGTTTTTCTCAAACATCAAAAGGGATTCATAAAACTACAATTACTATAACATGTTTAAAATCTTTCGATCAATATCAAAGTATTAAAGTTGTATCTGTCTTTAAAAATGCAAAAGGTGAAGAAGAAAAAGCATTGGCAGGGAAATTATTGGTTACCCCTAATAAACAACGATATAAAGTAGATTGTGTAATTGTTAAAGTACATACGAATATCAATGGAACTTCGGTAAGGAGTGATCCGAGAGGAAGAAAAACTGTTTTGGATAAATACTTAAGACAAGCATTAGTTAATCCTAATTTTTCAAATGAAATTGTTTTAGACTGCAGTAGTAATATTGATCCTATTACCAACAAAACAACAAATCTGATGTCCCTATTTAACAAGGAAGCAAATGTGACTGGCGGTATGATTCCCAACGGGTCAACTGATGCAATCCAAGATTTTTTAAATGGACAGGTCAGAACGAAGTATGGCAGTAAATATGATGATGTCTATAAATTCTATTTTATCAATCAGCATGCAGGAACTAAAGATCAGCCCAATAGCGGGTTATTTGGAAGAGCATACGGAATTCCCTCTACTGTCAGATCAGTAGTCATATATAAAGGTGATACAAATAATTTAGCTTTTACTGATAGTACTATTTGTCATGAGGGACTTCATGCAATGGGATTAGCGCATCCATTTCATGGAGGAGAACATATGTTCAAACGTTCAACTACTGATAATATTATGGATTATTCCGATCTGGAAGCTTATCCCAAAATACCGGTTATTCAATTATGGCACTGGCAGTATCCATTTATTTATAAAAATGTCAAGAAAATATAGAAATGGAACAATAGTTTCAGTTAATGTTTTTTTAGTTATTTTACAAAAGATTCATTCTTTTACATACAGAATTAAAGTACTGATATTTCAAATTTTATTAAAAATGAAAAAAATAATCTTAATACAGTTATTATTAATAGTGACTTCTTGCCATTCTCAGGATAAAGAAAAAGAGAATAACAAAACTACGATCAAACCGCAACCTACTAAAATAGAAACCCCAATAAATCCTAAAACGATGCAAACCTACACAGAAGAAGAATTTACAAATCAGGATATTCTAAGATATAAAAAAAATAAAACTGAAGAGGGATATGAGTATATACGGGAAGATGGCTCATCAGTGTATGAAACTGTCGATGAAAATATTATGTATCGCCGATATATAACCCCTAAAGGTTCTTTATTTGTGATTCATAAAGAATATCACCCTAATAAGAAGTTATGGTTGAAATTTGAAACATTTGGTGAAAATGGTTTTATTAAAGGGTTGCGATATGAATATGATTCAAAAGGGAAGCTGATAAAAGTAGAGGATTGGGATAAACCTTATAAATTTACCTGGGAACAAGTAAAAAAATATATTGAACAAGATTTAAAGTTAGATTTATTAAAAGATAAAGTAGGAGTAGGGAATAATTTAGAATATCCTGGCTATAGTTTTCCAACTTGGAGTATAAATTATATAGGTAAGTACAAGGAGGATCCTAAACGAGGCTTAATAAGAATCATGCTAAATGGTATTACAGGCGAATTATTACTTGTAGAACGCCAACTTGGAAAGGGTGGCGAGGGAACAAATGTAGACATTCTTTATAAAAAGAAAAACTAATCTGAAAATGCCACAAAAAATCACAGATACCGCCCAATTATCCTGCAACCAAGGAACAGTACTCAGTAACCTGAGTGTTACCAGCCAGAATTTTTCTACAGCGGAAGGGAAATATATTGCCACAGAGCAGGATAAACAAAGCAATGTGAATATAAAACCTTTCGGGCAGTGTAAATTAAAGCCTACTCCAGGGGGATATTTACCTTGTAATCCCGTGCCAACAGCTTGGCAAAAGACCACAGAAAAAGATACCATCAACAGTTACAAAATTCTTACGGAAGATTCATTTTGTATGTGTGGAACAGGTGGAAAAATTGAAGTTGAGGAGAAAGGACATGGAGAAAAACATGAGATTAAATAATCGTTATATATAATTCCGAATAAATAAAGATCGGCGGCCTCAAAGAGGCCGCCGAATCCGACAAAAATAATATTAATATGAAGTTATAAAATTACAGTCTGTATAGAGTGTGCAGGGGCTGTTAGTTTGGCAGCCATTCCTTCAATCCATAGATTGGTATCAATATCATTATCTGAATCGTTCATAATTACTGTTACCAGCTGTCCGTTTTCATTCATAAAAGCAGAAGACGTTAATGCAGCTCTGTTAGATGAGCTTCCGATTCTCCGGGCATTGGGTTTAATGTATTTTGAAACATGCCCTATATAATAGTATTCATAGGTATAGAAAACCTCCCCCGTCTTGGTGTCTGCAATAATCGGGGCAAAACAGAAATTTCCTTTATGATTCGGGCCTCCGGTTTCATCCAGAAGAATATTCCAGTCTGTCCATAGGGCATTCCCTTTGTTAAAATCGTTCAGCATATTCTTACTATATAGTTCACCAAGGCTTACATCATAGATTCTATCCATACTGAACTGCTCTTTACAACCTTCTGTAAAGGCCAGGAATTTATCCGGAAAAGCTCTGTGGGTTTCTGCAAGATTATCAAAAAGCTGGGTTTTGTTGTTCCATGTTTCATACCAGTGATAACCGATTCCATGGGCATATTTTGAAGTCTCAGGATCACTTAAGGTAGTGGTTGCTCTTTGGTAGATCAAATCTCTGTTGTGATCCCAGATCATTACCTTTTTATCTTTATATCCGTTTTTCCAAAGCGTTGGCCCCAGATTATTCTTTAAGAAATCGCCCTCTTCTTCTGCAGTGTAGATACATGACTCCCAGGATTGGGTAGCCATCGGCTCATTCTGAACAGTCAGTCCCCAGATATTGATTCCTCTTTTTTCGTATTCTTTAATGAATTTGATATAATAGTCTGCCCAGGTCTGGTAATACTGATTTTCCAGCCTTCCTCCTTTGTATAAGCTTTTATTTGATTTCATCCATGCTGGCGGGCTCCAGGGAGAGAAATAGAATGTAAAATTATTTCCTATCGCTTTCTGTGCTTCTTTGATCATCGGAATTTTATACTTTTCATCGTGAGCGATATTAAAGGTTTTCAAAGAAGTGTCATTATCTTCTACATAAGTATAGGAATCACTGGAGAAATCACAAGAATTCATATTGGTACGTACAACGGTGTATCCCAATCCGTTTTTACCGAAGTAAGCCTCCAGAATTTCTTTCTGCTTGTTTTTCGGCATCTTATAAAAAGTTTCTGCTGATGCATCTGTAATAGCCCCCCCGATTCCTATCAGTTTTTGATATTTAAAGTTCGGTGCTACAAAAATGCAGGCGTCCGTTTCTTTAGGCTGTCCAAATTGTTCAAATTTGACGGAGCCCTTATCTGCCATCCTTTCATTCACTTTGGAATTGGTAAGGACTACTTTAGCTGTTTTCCCTGCATTCTTTTTCCAGTAATTCTGGGCACTGACATTTACGACAACGCCTACTATAAAACAACTTACAATTAGTTTTCTCATGATTTTTTCTGTTTTTGGACAACTATGTCCTCTTTTTCATTATTTATTCTGATAGACTCTTACGTAATCTATATAATACTTCTGTGGAAAGATGCTGTCATCAATCCCTTCTTTACCACCCCAAAAACCACCTATAGCCAGATTTAAAATGATAAAATACGGCTGGTCAAAAGGCCATGCATCATAGGTTTTTTCTTTATTTTCATAGGTAAAGAATTTATGATCATCAATATAAACATCAATTTTCTCCGGTGTCCAGTCAGCTTTATAGATATGAAACTTTTCACTCACATCTTTTACCCGTAACGTATCTGTTTTCTGTGTTCCCTGAATATGATTGTATTTTTTGGTATGAACCGAAGCGTGAATATATCCCTGATGATATCCAACATGTTCCATAATGTCCAGTTCCCCATCATCCGGCCATTTTTTCATCCCCTCACTCATCATCCAGATAGCGGGCCAGGTTCCGCGGCCTTTTGGAAGTTTTGCTCTTACCTCAACGGTACCGTATTGGAATGAGAACTTTCCTTTGGTTAGAAGTCTTGCGGAAGTATATTTATTCTTTTCCCAACTTTCTTTTTTAGCTTCAATCACAAGATTTCCGTTTTCCATTCGGGCATTTTCAATCCTGTTTTTTGTGTAAAACTGAGCTTCATTATTTCCATAGCCATCTCCACCTGCATCATAATTCCATTTCAATGAGTCCGGCAGGCCTTTTCCGTTAAATTCATCACTCCATATCAGCGTTCTTTGAGAATTCGGCTGCGAAGCACAACTTAAAATAAAGAACAATGTACCTGCAGCACATATTGGGGCTATATTTTTAGTTTTGAATTTCATATGTATTAGATTTTGACTGAAATCAACATTATTGAATCTATTTTGCCCAGTTAATTCTTTTCATCTGTACATTCTGAGAATTCGTTCCTATCATAATATCGAATTCTCCTCCTTCCCAGTCAAAATTCAGTTCGTCATCAAAAAATTTCAGGTCTTCCGGTGTCAGCTTAAAATCAACCTTCTTACTTTCTCCTTTTTTAATGAATATTTTCTGAAACCCTTTCAGCTCTTTCACCGGCCTTACCACTTTCCCGAAAAGATCTCTGATATAAAGCTGTACCACTTCTTCTCCATCATATTTTCCTGTATTGGAAACAGTAACATTGATGTTCAATGTTTGATTTCCGGTAAGGTTTACTGAACTTAAAACCATATCTGAATATTTAAAATCAGTATAGCTCAAGCCATATCCAAACGGAAATTTAGGATCGTTATCAAGATCAATATATGCGGAGACATAATTTCTGTCTGTATTATTTTTGGCCGGTCTTCCCGTATTATAGTGATTGTAATAAATAGGGATCTGTCCTTCTGTTCTTGGGAAACTCATAGGCAGTTTTCCCCCGGGGTTTACTGTTCCGAAGAGAACATCCGCAATAGAATTTCCAGCTTCCGTTCCCAGCCACCATGTGTACATAATTGCCGGAATATTATCTGCCGCCCAGTTAAAGATCAAAGGTCTTCCTGCATTAATCATTAAGACAACAGGCTTTCCTGTTTTGACAATTTCTTTCAGCAGATCTTCCTGAACTCCGGAAAAACCGATATTACTTCTACTTTTTGCTTCTCCGCTCATGGCATGACCTTCGCCAAGTGTCATAATGACAACATCCGCTTTTTTTGCTGTTTCTACTGCTTCAGCAAATAAGGTCTTATCCTGATCATCTACATTGCAGCCTTTGGCATATAATAGTGTTGAATTTTTATCGAGTTGATTTTTAATTCCGTCAAATTGTGAAATGATTCTTTGATTGTCATCTTTAAATGCAACAGACCAGAATCCGTGGTTGGCAGTGGTTTCTTTTCCAAAAGGTCCAATAAGAGCAACGGTCTTTACATTCTTTGAAAGAGGAAGAATATTTCCTTTATTTTTAAGCAGAACAATACTTTTTGATCCGAATTCTCTTCCGAATTTTCTATTTTCCAGATTATCGGTTTGTTCTTTCTGTCTTTTTTCATTGCTGAAACGATAAGGATCATCAAAAAGTCCCATTTCGAATTTTTTGGTTAAGATTCTTCCTGCAGCATCATCTACCCACTTAATGTCTACTTTTCCTTCTTTAACCAGTTTCGGAAGTTCGGCCATATATACACGACTTTCCATATCCATATCACTTCCTCCGTGAATAGCTCTGTCAGCAGCTTCACCTGCATCTTTAGCATACCCGTGAGGAATCATTTCTCCGATACTTCCCCAATCTGAAACTACAAAACCTTTATAGTTCCACTTTCCTTTCAACAAATTTCTTTGTATATACTGATTGGCTGTTGCCGGAATTCCGTTGATATCGTTGAAAGAATTCATAAATGTGGCTACTCCTGCTTCTGCGGCAGCTTTAAAGGGGGGAAGATAGGTTTCGTTCAGCTGTCTCAGACTCATATCTACCGAGTTGTAATCTCTTCCTCCCACCGCAGCTCCATATGCTGCAAAATGTTTCGCGCAGGCCATTACCGCATCAAGACTTCCCAAACCTTTACCTTGAAATCCTTTGATTCTGGCTAGGCCTATCTGAGTTCCCAGATAGGTATCTTCACCGGAACCTTCCATTACTCTGCCCCATCTCGGATCTCTGGCAATATCTACCATTGGGGCAAATGTCCAGTGAATGCCATATGCCGAAGCTTCTGTGGCGGCAATTCTCTCTGATCTTTCTATCATGCCAAGATCCCAGCTTGCTGCCTGTCCCAGATTTACGGGAAAAGTAGTACGATATCCATGGATAACATCCTGCCCGAAAAGCAAAGGAATTTTCAATCTCGACTGCATTGCCAGCTTCTGGAAGGATTTTGTTTCCTGAGAACCGGCTACATTCAGCATAGAACCTACATTTCCTTTTTTAATTTCTTCCAAAACCGTGGCTGAATTAGAATTCTGAGGTCCTGTAGCATATTCAAATCCACTGTACTGCACCATTTGCCCTACTTTTTCTTCAAGCGTCATTTTAGAAAGCAGTTCTGCCACTTTCTGATCTACGTTTTTTTGTCCGTAAACACCTATTCCTAGGGTGGAACATGCCAGTAAAAAATATACTCTTTTCATGATATTAAATTAAAAAATGTAAGTTGCTGCCGATTGTCCGGAAATTGTTACTGCAATGGTTTTGCCAGCAAATTTAATATTAAAATTCTCATCTGCTTTATTGTCATTCTGAACAATTAAAACTATTTTCCCAAATTGAGTCATAAAAGCGACAGTTGAGAGATGTTCTGTTTGTGTTGAAGCAATTCGCTGAGACCCTGCCGGAACAAACTTTGAAGCATGAGCAATAATATAGTAAGACACGTTTCTCGTGAAATTCTCACTATCAGAAACCGTTATTGCACCTTTACATTCTGTACATCCGCCGTCTGTGTGAGGGCCGTACTTAGAATCATTAGCAAGGTTCCATTCCAAAGCATTTTTACTCCAGTTTCTCATAGAACCGATGATTACATTTTTTGTATGCCAGTTGAGGTCTTCATTAAAAGTTCCTTTTGAACCTGTCCATTGCTCGGTAAAGTAGAGATTCTTCTCCGGGAATGCATTGTGAACTGTACTTAATGCAGAAATATCACCTTCATACAAATGAAAAGCCGATCCGTCTATATATTGGCGGGCCTCAGGATCTTTAAGAATATTTATAGCATATTCGGGTTTATTGCAGTTGTGATCATATACAACAATCTTAGTCTTGATATTATTTGCTTTAAAAGCCGGTCCTAAATGGTTTTTAATAAAATCACCCTGTTTTTCGGAAGGCATATACAAGCTGGGATTATTTCCGGGATGTAAAGGTTCATTCTGAGGAGTCACTGCATCAATAACAATACCTTCTTTTTTCATTCCCTGGATATATTTCACAAAATAGTCGGCATATGTTTCATAAAATTCGGGTTTTAAACTTCCTCCTTTTGATTTTCCGTTGTCTTTCATCCAAACCGGAGCGGACCACGGTGCTGCAATGATTCTGATATTGGGATTAATAGCCAAAATCTCTTTCAACATGCCAATTAGGGCTTTATCTTTTTCAAGACTGAATTTTGAAAGTGAAGCATCAGTCTGTCCTTCCGGGAGATCATCATATGAGAATACTTCCCCGTCAAGATCGGAAGCACCGATACTCAATCTTAAATAGCTGATTGAGATTGAATTCTTCCCGCTTCCGAAAAGTTCATTGAGTAAAGCTTTTCTTTTGGGAGCTGATAAGCGGTTAATCACCTCAACACTTCCTCCTGTCAGTGTATATCCGAAACCATCAACATATTGAAACTTTTGAGAATCATCAATTTCAATATTCTGAAAGTTGTTGGATGTGTTTACAAATCTGATGGGATGCTGAAGCTGTAGTTTTATGCTTTCATCTCCTTTAGTAAGCCAATATTGAACATCCTTTCCCCTATTCTCAGTAACAGATGTACAAGATAAAGGAAAAAGTACCACACCGCTAAGCAGTGCGATACCTTTAAAGAAACTATATAAGTTGTGAAACTTCATATGTTAATAGCCTGGGTTTTGATGCAGGGCTGTATTAGGCAATTCATTAAACGGAATCGGTAAAATTTCATTTTTACCTGCCATAAATCCTTTGAAAGCCAGTTTTGAAGGAGCGTCTCCCCATCTTACAAGGTCAAACCATCTGTGTCCTTCTCCTGCAAGCTCTCGCCTTCTCTCATCTTTAATCGCCTGTATGGAAACAGGGACAGATGCTAAACCTACTCTTGCTCTTACAGCATCCAACAACGCCTGAGCTCTTCCTCCTGCTCCTCCTAATGCTTCTGCTTCCATCAGATAGGTATCTGCCAGTCTTATTGCAATGTAATTCTGTCTGAAATTCAGTTCCGGCGGACCAGGGAGTGAGCTTTTTAAGCTATTTGTTGGTAAGTATTTGTTAAGAAAATATCCTGTATCAGCAAACGCAGGACTATAAGAAACTTTACCTTCTGCCACCCATTTCTTTGCATTAAAAACAGTTGCATCTAATCTCGGATCTCCCTGCATAAAATTAACCAGATCTTCCGTTACCGTATTGAACGCCCATCCTGAATAGATATCCGGAGCGTTATTATTAGGAACATCTTTTAAGGAATAAGAACGCGGACAAATCATTACATTGATAGAGTTTCCCTCGTCTTTTCCCTGCCCCCAGAAACCCCAATCGGAGTTTCCTTTGTTGGTATGCATAACTTCCAGAATTGATTCTGTTGAAAATTTATATGGATCTGCTGTTTCTGGGCCTACTTTAAATAGGTCTGCGTAATTGGCCACCAGTTTATATCCATACTGACTGGTTCCTCCGGGAGCTCCGTTTACTTCTGCAAACTGGGCGGCCGCTTCAGTCATTTTTTTATCATAGAGATAAATTTTCCCCAATATGGCTCTTGCTGTTCCTTGTGTAACACGGCCTTTGTCATTACCACTTGCTGTCATCATTAAATCCGGTAATGCAGCCTTAATGTCATTTTCTATCTGAGTATAAACTTCGGTTGATTTTGCCTGCGGTATATTCCAGTAGTTATCATCAAATTTTATTGTTTTGAGAATCAAAGGAATGTTTCCGAACATTCTTAAAAGTTCAAAATAATATAAAGACCTAAGTACCTTGGCTTCTGCGATATACCTTTTTTTAACATCTTCGCTCATGGTAGCTCCGGGAACTCTTTCTATTACAAGATTGGCACGTGCAATTCCCTGATAATAATCTCTCCAATAGCTTGCAGGCATGGTATTGGGATTAATCATATAATTATTGATTCCCTGGATTCCGGCACCATCGCTAGAGTTTCCTCCACCGGAATAGAAATCGTCAGATCCTGCATTAAAAAAGGTAACCATATTTTCGAAACCTCCGGAATATTTTCTTAAAACATCATATACGGAAACCAGTGCACTGAAAGACTGCTGTTCATTCTGAAAATATAGATCGGTATTAAAAGAACCTGAATTCTGTACTTCATCCAGATATGAACCGCTGCAAGCTACATTGCTAAAGCTTAAACCTGCTAATAATGTAATGGCCAGTCCTTTATATAAAAAACTTCTGTTATTTTTCATTTTGGTAATTTTTAAAATTGGATATTAGCACCTATCAGGAAAGTTCTGGCTTGCGGATAGTATGCTCTGTCTACACCTATGATGTCTTGCTCTGAATTATTTCTTCCGGCGATTTCCGGATCGTAGCCTGTATATTTTGTGATGGTAAAGATATTTTCTCCTGTTATATATAATCTTACTTTACTCATTCCGAAACGTTTTGTAACATCCTGAGGAATGGTGTATCCTAACTGAACAATTTTCAGACGGATATAATCACCATTCTGAAGATAATAGTTTGACATCCATGAATAGTTATGATTAGGATCATTACGTGTAATTCTCGGATTATCATTAGTAGAGCCTTCGCCAGTCCAACGATCTAAAATTCTTGTCTGATAATTGGCATCAAGAAGGTCCAATCTTCTCAATCCCTGGAAGATCTTATTACCACCCTGCCCTTGGGCAAACAACATCATATCGAAATTTTTATAATTCAGGTTAACTGTAAGCCCGAAAGTATATTTAGGTACAGAGCTTCCTAAATTCACTTTATCATTGTCATCAATTTTTCCATCCCCATTATTATCCTGCCAGATAAAATCTCCAGGCTTTGCGTTCGGTAATAATTTAACACCATTGGCATTTACGTAATTATCAATTTGTGCCTGATTCTGAAAAACACCGCTGTATGTCTGCCCGTAGAATGATCCGTAAGGCTGTCCCACGGCTACTCTGGAGACCGCACCCATAGTCTGGAAAGAAGCAAGATTAAAGTATTCAATATCATCTTCCAGTCGTAAAACCTTGTTTCTAATCGTCGCAAAATTTCCGTTAACCGATATACTGAAGTCTTCCCAATTCTTTTTATAGCCTAGCTCAAGCTCCAATCCGGTGTTTTCCATATCACCTACATTCGCCCAAGGTAAGTTAGGAACTCCTACATAACCGGGAATATTAATTTGTCTAAGAATGTCGGATGTTTTCTTTTTGTACCAATCCGCCGTTAAAGTGAAATTATTAAATAATTTTAGATCTGCGGCAATATTCAGCTGGCTGGTTTCTTCCCATTTCAGATTAGGGTTTTCCAGGGTACTTGGAGCATATCCGATAATAATATTATTTCCGGAATTGGTATAGTTGCTTCCTGAAACCATAAAACTGGCAAATCTGAAATTATCCATCTCATCATTTCCTAAAACACCATATCCTCCTCTCAATTTTAAGTTATTGACCACTTTATTTTCCGGCCAGAAGTTTTCTTTATGAACGTTCCATCCTAAAGACATGGAAGGGAAAGTTCCCCAGTGCTGATTGGTTGCAAATTTCGAAGAGCCGTCTCTACGAATAGTTCCTGTAAATAAATATTTATCTGCATAGTCATAGATTATTCTACCAAAATAAGATGCTTTACGGGTTTGAATACCATCCCATCCTGTTGCAGTAATATCATCCTGAGGAATATTAAAATTGAAAGAAGCATCCTGCCAGTTCACAATAGGAAGATTACTATAGGTAAGGCTGGTACCTCCGGCAATATTATACCGGTAAACACCCTGTCCTACCAATACACTTAAATTGTGGTCTCCAAATTTATTCTGATAGGTCAGCGTATTTTCCATACTCCATTCGAATTTATTTTCGTCTACTTTATTCAGGCTGTTGAAGCTGGTATTATTGAAATTAGGACTTAAATAGTATTTCGGAGTGAAGGCACGGCTTCCCCAATATGATTTTTTCCCGTTTAAGCTTGTTTTGAAAGTAAAATTTTTAAGAAACTTCAGCTCAGCAAAAACGTTTCCTACAAAATCATCAGACCAGTTGTAATTTCCCTGCTGAATGTGGCGGAAAGCTTGCGGATTGGTCATTTCATTGTTTACATAACGCGAAATCCCATACGGATTACCATAAGAATCACGAATAATATACGGATTGGTGTAACCACTCGGATCTACCATAGACCAGTCTGTTACTACTACCGGAGTGGTAGGATCCAAATTCACTGCAGAAGCCAGAGGGCCTCCGAACTCTTCATTGGCACTTACTCCCTGAGACTTGGTATGAGTATAAGCAAAAGTCTGTCCTAAGGTTAAATAATCTGTTACTTTATGGGTAGAGTTAAACCTGGCATTAATTCTTTTGTAATAGGAAATATCAGTCATTACGATACCAGTCTGGTCAAAATAGCCAAAAGATGTGTAATAGGTAGATTTATCATTACCTCCTGTGATGCTTACTTCATGAGATGATTTTTCGCCTGTCCCGAAAATAGCATCCTGCCAATCTGTTCCTTTTCCGAGTGCTTCCGGATTTGAAAACCTCGGTGTACCGCCATCATTTACAAATCCTTCATTAATAATTTTGGCATATTGTGTAGCATCTAAAAGATCTAATTTTTTAGAGGCATTGGAAAATCCATAAAACCCATTATAAGAAAGGGTAAGCTTTCCTTTTTTTCCTTTTTTGGTTGTAACCAGGATTACTCCTTTTGCAGCGGAAACCCCATAGATCGCAGATGATGCTCCATCTTTCAGTACTTCTATGCTTTCTATATCAGACTGGTTAAGCCATCCGATATTATCTACCACGATACCATCCACCACCCATAGAGGGCTGTTACTTCCTGCCCCGAAACTGGTGATCCCTCTTACACGTACCGTTGCAGCCGCTCCGGGCTGTCCGGAATTGGTAACCACAGAAACCCCTGCAGCCCTTCCCTGTAATACCTGCTCCGGTTTACCAGACGGAATGTTTTCTATATCGCTGGCTTTAATACTGGCGATAGCTCCCGTCACATTACTCTTTTTCTGAGTTCCATAACCGATGACTATAACTTCGTCTATTTTGTTTTCTTTAGAAAGCGTGTCCTTCTTTGTCTGGGCACTGAAATTTGCCGTAAAATAGAGAACGGCAACCATTCCTAAGCTTCTTGATATTCTTACATTCATATACAGTTATTGTTTAATTCTCAAATTGAGACAATAAAAATATATTTTTTTTCAATTAATTAACATTATATTCATAAGTATTTTAATTTTTCTTTTATTTTTGAGGGTTAGAAGCCTTATCTTCGCGTTAATATTTCATAAAAATTTAAAAAAAATCAATAAAATCATTCCCCAAAATGACGCTTCAACTTTCCAGAATTTCACTTCCATTAAAACTTACTTTTCTTATTTTCTCAATGGTATTGAACTGCATGGGACTTATTATTCTTCAGCTTGCCGATGAAAAAATCACCTATGGAGAACTTGGATTTCTTGAGTCTTTTAAAGATTTGCCCATAGCTTTTATTTCTTTATTTGCTGTAGGCTTCATTAATAAAACAGGCACAAAAAAAGCATTGATTGCTGCATTGACAATTGTGGGGTTCTGTTCCTGTCTTCTTCCCTTTATAGAGGTTTTCTGGTTTTATAAATTATGGTTTGCCATTATCGGAGCCTGTTTTGCTTTAGGTAAAATCTGTGTTTTCGGGATCATAAGGAATAATATTTCAGATGAAAAATCGCTGGCTAAAACAATGAATAATGTGGAAGCTTCTTTTATGATCGGGATCTTTGTTGTCAATACCGGATTTGGATGGCTGATCTCAAGCCGGTTTTCTGAGTTCTGGAAATTCGGTTTCTTGCTGATTGCCGTTTTATCTGCTGTTACCATCTTTCTTCTTTCAAAAATAAATATTTCCGAAGCCAAGCCGCTGGAAAACAAAAGTGTGTTCTCGGAACTGTCAGTCTTCACAACACCTTCTGTAGCTTTATTTCTGGGGGTTGTATTTTTTATCGTTTTTGTAGAGCAGGGATTCAATTCCTGGCTTCCTTCTTTTTACAAAAACCATCTGAAAGTCAATTCATTCTTTGCTCTTCAGGCTACCTCATTTCTTTCTCTGTTTTCGTATGCTGGAAGAACCGTTACCGCTAATATTATCAGAAGATTTTCGCTGCCGGGATATTATATTTCATGTATGACACTCATTATTGCTGTACTGGTGATGATTGTAGGGATACAGTATTTTGATTCCGAAGATTCAAAATTGCTGCTTTTTTTGTTTCCGGTGATAGGATTATTTCTATCACCACTCTATCCTGTAATCAATTCAAGGATGATTGCTCAGGTTGATAAAGAAAAAGTGAATTTATTTACTTCACTGATCGTTATTTTCTCTTCCTTAGGCAGTTCCGTCAGCTCCATTATCATGGCAATACTGTTTGGAAAGCAATTATTAAGTTTCTACCCGTTATATATTTTATCTTGTGTAATTCTTCTTTTTGGGATTAGTTTGGTGTATTTTAGCATAACAAAAAGGAAAATCTAGAAAATAGTTTTATTTTTACTGCCATGAAAATCAAAGACACAAAAAGCAAAGAAACACTTCGGGAACTCATCGATACTAAAGATTTTGTTGCCCATATCTCTGTTGACTGCACCATATTCGGCTTTCACAATAATATTCTGAAAGTACTGCTTTTAAAGTATCATGATCTGGACCTGTGGTCCCTTCCGGGTGGTTTTGTTTTTAATGATGAAGATTTAAGGGAAGCCGCGGAAAGGGTTTTGTTTGAAAGGACTCACCTTAAAGGATTATTTCTGAAACAGTTTCATACGTTTGGAAGAATAGACCGTACGGAAAACAATGTTCATCAGATTCTTCTTAAAAATAAAGGAATTGAGGTACCCGGAGATCACTGGATATTTCAGAGATTTGTTACGGTAGGTTACTGCAGTCTTATTGATTTTTCAATGGCTAATACTTTCCCGGATGCTTTCAATGAGAGCTGTGAATGGTTTGAAGTCAGTAAATTACCTAAGATGGCCTTTGATCATGACAGAATCATAGAAACCGGCCTTGAATATTTGCGAATGAATATCAATACGGAGGTGGCTGCCAGCAATTTACTTCCTGAAAAATTCACTATGAAAGATCTTCAGGCTCTTTATGAAACTATTTTGGGACAAAAGTTCAGGAGAAATAATTTTCAGCGTAAAATCTTAAGTCTGAATATTCTTGACAGACTGGAAAAACTGT
This sequence comes from Chryseobacterium sp. Tr-659, assembly GCF_011752975.1. GTDB lineage: Bacteria > Bacteroidota > Bacteroidia > Flavobacteriales > Weeksellaceae > Chryseobacterium. Next base: position 221,682 of record NZ_VWWP01000004.1, read on the forward strand.
ACGATGGCTCAGCTAATAAAGCACCTTACCTTTATAAATTTAAAACGGAGGTTCATAATTCTACCAATCAGTATCCTATATCTAATGATGAGGAGTCTTAAAAATACATTTTCAACACTAAATATAAATAAAATAGCGTTATACTTCTGAAAACCAACACGAATATAAGTTTTCAAAAAAATTTTTCAGACATCACGAAAAATGCTATTTTTAACAAAATCAAAAAATCATGTCATATTATCCTCTTACAAGCATCCCTGATTATTATGGAATTGATGCTTTACTTACTGAAGAACACAAACTGATCCGCCAATCTATCAGAGATTGGGTAGAAAGTTTTGTAATGCCGCAGATTGACCAGGCAGCTCAAAATCATACAGATCTTCCTGGCCTTATGAGAGAACTGGGGAAAATCGGGGCATTAGGCCCGTATATCCCGGTTGAGTATGGCGGTTCCGGATTAGACCAGATTTCTTATGGTCTTATCATGCAGGAATTGGAAAGAGGAGATTCTGCAGTACGTTCTGCTGCTTCGGTACAGAGCTCTTTGGTGATGTTCCCGATTAATGAATTCGGTTCTGAGGAACAGAAAAAGAAATACCTTCCTAAGCTGGCTTCAGGAGAAATGATAGGATCTTTTGGATTAACTGAACCTAACCATGGTTCTGATCCCGGTTCTATGGAAACCTATTTTAAAGACATGGGAGATCATTATCTTTTAAACGGTGCCAAAATGTGGATCACCAACTCTCCTCTTTGCGATATCGCTGTGGTATGGGCAAAAAATGAGGAAGGAAAGGTACAGGGACTTATTGTTGAAAGAGGAATGGAAGGCTTCACTACTCCGGAAACTCATAATAAATGGAGCTTAAGAGCTTCAAAAACCGGAGAACTGGTATTCAATGATGTAAAAGTTCCGAAAGAAAATCTTCTTCCGGGAGTAACAGGGCTGAAAGGACCTTTATCTTGTCTGAATTCTGCAAGATATGGAATTTCATGGGGAGTAATTGGTGCGGCCATTGACTGCTACTGCACTGCTGTTCAGTATTCTAAAGAAAGAAAACAGTTTGGTAAACCGATTGGTTCTTATCAGCTTCAACAGAAAAAATTAGCTGAATTCGTAACAGAGATCACTAAAGCTCAGTTATTATGCCTTCAGTTAGGGAATCTTAAAAACGAGCATAAAGCAACTCCTGCCCAGATCTCCATGGCTAAGCGTAACAACGTGAAAATGGCTATTGATATTGCAAGAGAATCCAGACAGATCCTAGGAGGTATGGGAATTATGGGAGAGTTTCCGATGATGAGACATGCTGCTAATTTAGAATCTGTAATTACTTATGAGGGAACTCATGATGTTCATTTGTTAATTACAGGTTTAGATATTACAGGAATCAACGCTTTCTAAGAAAAGACAAAAACCATATAGAAAAAGAGTCTGGCCGAATGGCCAGACTCTTTTATTTTACTCACTTTACAGAGAATTGATATTCAGTGAATAATTATTGATGTCTCAATATTTTAATTAATTTATTAAAACTATTACCTTAATAGCACAAAAAATACATCAATATGAGAAAAATTACAACTTTTTTATTAAGCCTTACAGCTCCTTTCTATTTTGCCCAACAGGCAGGTGACGTTGTAAGTGCCGAACAGAAACTGGATTTAACACCACAAGGAGTTGTTAATTTTATTGCCAGCAGCCTTGGTGATCAGAACGCTCCGGACTTTGCGAGCTATCTTAACAGCTTTAATGTCGGTTTAAAAGGTTATAAGATCACTTATTACACCAAAAATGAAAATAATGTTCTGGTAAAAGCTACAGGCCTTCTCATGTATCCTAATGTAGGATTCAGGCTCTCCACAGTGGTATCAGATCATGGAACTACGGATAGCAGAAATAATGTTCCTTCCAATCTTAAAGGGGCTTTAACTGCAGGATTTGTAGTGGAATTATCTTATGTTCTTAACGGCTATATTTTAATGGCCCCTGATTATGTTGGGATGGGAACAGGAGATGGTGTTCATCCTTATGTAGACTATGCCACCGAAGCAGGTGCTACTATAGATTTTATTACAGCAGCCAACAAAGTATTAGCACAGCTAGGAATACAACGCTATGATGAATATTTTCTGGCAGGTTATTCACAAGGAGCACATGCAGCTATGTCAACCTTAAAAAGACTGAGCATTTCCAATCCCGGTAATATTAAATTCAAATATGCCTATATGGGTGACGGCCCTTATGATTTCTCGGGAGTTACATTAAATAAGGGCGTTCTGGAAAAGGACATCTACCCTTTTACTTCTTTCCTGGCCAATGTTCTTCATACCTGCAACAATACGGGATATAAAACATACAATAATGATATTTCAGAGGTTATTTCCACGGAATATCTGGATAAGTATAACTATCATGTTGTTCAGGATAACGGAGGACTTTTATGGGGACCCGTGATCTGGAGAAAACTTTTTACCACGAGCTTTGTTAATGACGTCACCAATAATCCCAATAATAAGCTGAGACAGTGCATGAAACCTAAGGATGTGTATGACTGGTACAACAAAACTCCTATGACATTGGGCCATTCTACTGTAGATCTTGCCATACCACCGGAAAACACTTCAAAAACCATCGATGTTCAGCGTGGATATTATGCATGGTGGGATTTAAACAAATATAAGCTGGATTCTTTCTACTGGGGCCCAATTGGCCACGTAGGCGGAATTTTACCATTCACTCTGGCATCCAATGCAAAGTTCAACACCTTAAGAAGCGGTGGATTTCTTAACGAATGGGCCATTGCAGGATCAATCTTTGGTAAACAGTCCAAAGAAAGATCACAGGAAGAGCCATCTTTGCTTTCTTCTCAGATAAAACCGGATCTTGGAAATATGCAGCTTGTTGAAATTACCGATTTCAATAAAGAGAAAGCTCAAAGTAAAATAGCTAATGACAGAAGCCTATTCAATTTAAAAGATGGAGTTTATCTGCTGAAAGTAACGGAAAACAATGAAAGCAAGATCATTCCATATATTAAAAATACTCCTAAGGAAGTTGCTCAAAACGAAATTATACAGTCCGAAAATAATTCCATTTTACAGCTAAAGGTTAATCAGGAAGAACTTTCTGTTATCTATATTTTTGATGAAGATAAAACACTTATCAAAAGTATTTCCCAGAAACAATACCGGGAAGCCGGCGGTATCAGTTTACAGGATATGGAGAATAAAAACTATATTTTTGAAGTGGTGACCCCTTATTATAATCTTCAATTCAATAAAGCTATCGGAAATATCTCATCTTCAGAAAACAGCATTGATATATTTGCTCAAAAATACCAGATCGTTGCAAAATCTGGTCAAGGTATTAAAAGCATTAGTATTTATAACATTTCCGGCTCTTTGATTGTCCAGCAGGAAGTTAATAATTCTCAGTTTGAATCCAGAACTCTGGAACCAGGAATGTATGTTGTACAAGCTGCACTTTCCAATGGAAAAATCATTAATAAAAAAGTAAAACTTTAGAATCAATCACTCTTCTATATCTCATTTCAAGTTAATTTTAGCACTTCAGCAATGAAGTGCTTTTTTACAACAGCAAAAGGCAAATGCTGATAAATAAACACTTGACAGAATAATCATTATGCCAAATTATTTAAATTTCGCTTTAAATAAAGAAATCATAACAGGGCTTAGAATTTAAAGCCGATACTCAGATAGATTCTGGAAAAATCAAGCTGGCTGTTTCTTGAAACATTAAGACTGATAGGACCTATCAGAGATTCATATCCCAGATTCACTCCATAACCGAACATATCAAAGCTATCATTGAAAGGAGAGAATTCCTCACTTACTTTACCATAGCTGAATGAAGGTGTAAGGTAAAGCCTTTTCATAATTCTGTATTGAAGAGAAACTGACGTTTTCGCAACAGAAGTCATTGGAAGTTCTTTTTGTCGAAGACCATTGAATTCAGGGCTTAACAGATCGTAATTATATTCGCTGCCTCCTAAATTATACTTCTGATTCAGGAAAAGATAAGGAACCCTCCCTTCTTTCTTTGAGCCAAAGCTTGTCCCAAGAAAAAGATTCACCTTGGCTGTAAGCCTTCTGGTAATAGGATGGGCAAAATTTTCATTCAATGTAAAAGAAACCAGATTCTTAGGCTCATAATAATAAGAATCCTTAGGGTTTAATATAGGATATAAAAGAGGTTGTACGGTTTCAAGATCATATAATTGATAACGATCTCCATAATAGAATCTTGTGCTCACCTGAAGATGGTTCCCTTTGGTAAAAAAATATCTTTTATTGAGATTGTTCTGCTCGAACTTCAGAAACGTATTGAAATTACTGTGGTTATAAAGCTTTTTGCTATAATTATCAATTTTTGCCTGATCCACTTTATCCAGCAAACTGTACATTCTCTCCGTACTGAACTCTGTTCCAAGCGACAGATAAGCATTCGGACTTACATTATAGTTCAAAGCAAGCTTTCCGGTAATATTTCTGTACATATGGTTAGGAAAACTGTCACTGCCATCACCAGTTACATCATACAATCTGAAATTCAAGTCATTACTTTTAAGATGAATCATTTTGGCTTCAAGATCCAGCCAAAAACGTTCTCCGCTGTCTAAAAATTGCTGATAGGCCAATTTCGCTTTAAAACGTTCCGAGATATCCACCGTTGCCAGAAATCTGGATCTGTTTATAAGAATATTTCTGTAAGTATAGTTAACAATAATCCCTACTGATTGCTCTGTATCATAATGTAAAGCAAGCTTAAAGGCTCCTTTTTTCGCTCTTTTTACAAAGATATTCATCACAAGCCCGTCTCCGGCATTAGTGTACGTATAATACACCTTTACATACTGTCTCATACCGAAAACCCTGTCAATAGATTCATTTACGGTTTTTACATCATAATATTTTCCTTCCACCAGCCCCATCTGCCTTTTAATAACTTCGATCTCTGCGGAATCTTTAAGTGGTGTGCCGTCTTCTTCATTGTAAGTAAACCGCGTAGTAGGCAGCTTTACTTCTTCAATCATCTCATGTTCATATTTGATTCCCAGTTTACGCTGGGTTTCTGCCAGGGCAATAAATTCGGGAAGATGTTTTCTTGCTTCCATTTCTCCAATTTTAATGATCCTTCTGAATTTGGCAAAATCTTTTGTAGTGATTTCTCCCAGGGGATCTACAAAGTCGACAAGGATATTGGAAAGTTCTTTCTGGTGCTTAAAATCTTCTACAGAGCGAATTGCGTGAGTCTGATAGATCATCTTCATCGGGTTTTCAATTTCTTTTTTTGTAAAAAGTCTGAAACCGGTATAGCCTCCAATTACAAAATCTGCACCCATTTCACGAACTTCGTTGGCAGGATAATTGCGGTCTAAACCACCATCAACGAGAAGCTTTCCATCAATATAAACAGGGGCAAAAGCTGCAGGAATCGCCAGTGTAGCCCGTATTGCCAATGGTAAAGAACCTTCCTTCTGCATTACTAACCCTCCGTTCTCAATGTCGGAAGAGGTCAACTCAACAGGAATTCTTAGCTTACTGAAGTCATTAATATGTTTTGCATTGAATGTAAGTGTATTAAGAACCTCTCCCATGTATTGTCCTTCGATATATGAGCTTGGAAGTGTAGGTACTCCTTTAACTACCGGAAACTCCAGAATATATTTGTCGTACTCATCTTTTTCACTGATATTGACTTTATTGTATGGAATTTTGTTGCTAAGAATTCTGTTCCAGTCTACTTTATAAATCGTACGTTTCAGCTGATCCGCATTGTATCCCATCGCATATAAACCACCTAAAATTCCTCCCATGCTGGTTCCTGTGATATAATCTACTTTGATTCCCAATGAATCGATCATTTTCAAAATACCAATGTGGGCAAATCCCTTAGCACCGCCGCCACTGAGTGCAAGACCGAACTTGGTATCTCTGCTGACATTTTGAAGTGCCAAATTCAGGGAATCATTCTTCTGCTGAGATTTGATAATAAGAGAGAAAGCTATTGTGAAAAATATCAGGATCTTTTTCATGAGTAATTCTTAGTGTATCCGATTTAAACTTTAAAAGTTTTTATAAGGAGTAAAGATACACAAAAAAGTAACCTGCTTTTTGAGAGCCTTTTGAGAAGTAAATAAATGAAATCGGGAATGCAAATTAAAATAATTAAATCACTGATTTACAAACAACAAGATAATCATTTAATTAATATTAATTTTTTAATAAGCTTTTATAGTTTCTACAAAGTTAACATCCGGATTCAGAATTTCCTGGATCAGACTTTTAACAGACCGCATGGCATCATCAATATTTCCTTTGTCAAACTGCAAAGAAACCATTCCTTTCTTAGCATCTGCAAAGCTCCAGATTCCGGTTTCTATGGGGAACCCCCAGAATTCCGGAAGATGCTGTACCACATAATGGTAAATACAAAGCTGAAGAGCTTGTTTTCTATCGCTGTTGTGGAAATATTCAGCAACATTATCTTCATCGATTTTTACACTAAGATTTTTGATCTTTGCTGTTTTATAATCGATGATTCTTAAAGTTCCGTTCAGCTTATCAATTCTGTCAATAAATCCGAAAAACGAAATTTTATCATTACCGTCAAGGTAAAAATCAATATTTTCAAACTTTCTTTCTATATCTACAATTTCCAGTTTATTGCCTTGTTTGATTAATTCAAGATCATGATTGAGAATGTTTTCAATCACCTTTTTTGCAATGGCTTTGTGAATGTAATTCATTCCCTTTTCATAAAACTCAGGCTGATGTTTCAGCTTTTCAATAGCAATATTTATATAGTAATCTATTGCTTTAACTGAATCTTTCAAATCACTTTCCTTTAAAACCTTACCTTTAATTACCTCATATACTTCTTGAAGGGTATAATGTACAAGATTTCCATAATTTTTTACTGAAAGTTCTTCTTCAATTTCATCCGTTTCAGAAGTATTCAGAATCTTGGATAAGTAAAAGTCTATCGGGTTATACAGGTAGCTGGTAAGGTGCGAAGCAGATACTTTTTCTTTCCATTTCTGTAGTCTTTCCTGAACGATCTGGGTCTTGGAAATTTCTATGGGCTGGGTAGTAATAGGCTCGGAAGAATTTTCAATAATCAAGTGTTCGATCTGATGTGAGCTCTCCATTTCTATCTGGGTGATAAAGCGGCTTTTTTCACCTGTATTTACTCCGGAGCTCAATGCATTGTACAATAAATGCACATGTTGGGCATCCTGAATAAGTCTGTAGAAGTGATAGGCATAAATGCTGTCGTTTTCAAGAAAAGTATGGAGATCAAAAAACCTTCGGATATCAAAAGGAATATAAGTGTTCTGGGAGTTTCCCAGCGGAAGCTTCCCTTCATTTACAGAAAGCATGATAATATTCTCAAAATTAAGAAGACGGGTTTCCAGCAGCCCCATGATCTGTAATCCTCTTAAAGGCTCTCCCTGAAAGTCGATACTTTCAGAGTTGATATGCTGATTGATCAGAATCTCCAGTGTTTCCATGCTGATCTCAATATTATATGGAGTCAGCTGGTTTTTAATGATCCTGAATGCGTTTTCAAAATGGGAAACATTTTCGTATTGAATATCATCTATTTCCAGCCATTTTACCTGCTGACAGAAAGCGATGAGCATATCCAGATACATATGGGTATCCGGAGCCTTCTGAAGAAGGTTAAAATATGACAGTCCGCCTAACAGTTCATGCAGCAGCTTCCGGGAGATGTAAACAATATTCCTCTCTTCTACTTTCGCTTTAAAATCATTGATAATCTGTTCATCCTCCGCAGACTTGGGAAGTTCTTCAAGAATCGGGAAAATATCTCTGTAATAGTAAGACGATTTATTTTTTTCCAGCTGCTTCTGGAGATAGAAAAGACGTTTAACGGCATTGGAGAAAGACAGGTTCTTCAATGGAAAACCCATTGTAATATTCAAATTATCAACGCCATGCATTACATCCAGACTGGCAGGAAGAAGATTCTCATCCAGCAGTACTACTGCAGTATTGGAGTAGGTTTTATTATTGATTTCTTTAAAGATCTCCGGCAGCACTTTGGTCTGGGTTACATTTCCCGAAACTTCGTATACCTTGATCTTTTTAGGTTGGTTAAAATCATCCTCAATCCATTGAAAGGCTCTGTTATCATCAAATTCTTTCCATGTTTTATGATTTCTGAGAAACTTTCCTGCTTCCTGTCTTTCATCATCGAAGTAATAACGGTCTCCCTGAAAGAAACATTGCGCCTTATTCCATTGTAAGAGGCTTCTTACAAGCTTTTCTTCTACAGGGGTAAAGGCATTAAAACCACAGAATACAAACTGTTCCCGGGTATTTTTAGCAAAATCAGCAATTTCAGCTTTGGCCGTCTCGTGGATCATCCCTGAGGTAGCCCAGTTCTTTTCCTGTAATCTTTTTTTTAATTCCGGAAGAAATACATTCATATTCTGCCAGAAATTAAGGAATTTCTTTCTAGGAACATCATCATCCTCGCCAAGGTTCTGAGCCCATTCCTTGATCCTCTCCTCGTCAAACATATACTGTAATACAGCCTGGTCACTGTCTGAAAATTTAAGAATATCATCCCAGTCTTTTTGCAGTGTAGGAAACCACTTCAGAAAATCTGAAAAATTATCTCTGGGAATAAGATTCAGGCTTCTGTACACTTCAAATGAAAAAAGCCACAGCGGAATTCCCTGAATAGGCTGCTTATCGGCAATTTCATTAATAAGCTCTTCTATGGTGAAGAAGTTGGGAAGAAACCCTGAATAATGATTCTCCTCCAGAATCTGTCTTATGAATACAATGGGACGCTTTCCGGGCAGGATGATATTAAACGCAGAAAGGTCCTGGTTTTGCGCCAACAGTTCGTGGATGATCTTATTAAGGAATTTCAAGAGTCTTGATAGCTTTTTAAGTTGTCTAATTCTTGAGCAATAGCAGTATTATATTCTGCCTGCTTTTCTTTATTCATTCCATGGCGGGTATCCCTGTCATAGGCCGTCTGGAAGTTTTTATAATCGCTGGATATTCCGTTATAAATGGTTGTAAAATATTGATTATAATCCCCGGAATTTTTGATTTTTTCCGACACTGCTTTTCTGAGCTTTCTTACAAACAGTTCAGCAATATCAAAATGTTTCTGCTCGTGAAGCAGGATGTAATCATCAATTCTTTTTACATCCTTCCAGGATTTATCTTCGTTAAACAGAGCTTGTATTCTGATAGTAACCGGCGACTTCGGATTGGTAGATTTTATCACAGAATATTCCCAGCCACAGTGCGTATAAGCTGCTATATCAGGATTATTTTTATTGTTAACCGGACTTTTAAAGTTATCCCATACCAGTTTTTGCCCTTCCTTCCAGAAAATCTTCTGTCCGGACACTAAATGAGCTGCTAGAAAACATAATACAAAAACAATCCTCATTATTCCACCACAATTGTTTTGGTGATCCAGTTATTTCCTCCGTTCCAGAATTTGAATGTATAGGTTCCTTTTCTTTGCGGACTGAAATTGATCTGGTTAACTCCTACAAAATTTCCCTGAGTACAAGGTCCGTTTGTAATATATTTATAAGCTGTAACAGTTCTTTCCAGGTTATTGCTGTACACATAATCATAACCGTAAAAACCTTGACATTGGGAAGAATATGTGGAATAGGTTTTAATACGCTGGATTCCGAAAACATCCATTGTATCATTTACAATTTTTACGCTGTCTATTTTGATCTTACCTATGGATTCGATGGTCTCATAATCATTATCGTCATTACAGGAGACTGCAATTCCGCCCAATAGGAATACTGAAAATCCAATATTTAAAAGTTTTTTCATAACCTTTAATTTATGATTATTAATAAATAATTAGCAAAAATTATTCCCTAATCATACAAAATCAGGAATTAAAATTACCTTTTGATACATAAACCACTTTTTTAGTATCAAAGAATTCTTCATCAAAATAGTTTTTAAGGTTGTAAATTTCACATTTAATTCCAGCAAGTTCTTCGGCAAGATCTCCTCCTTTTAAATATAAAATTCCATTATGTTTAGGATTAAACTGTTCTTTTTCAAACTTTCCTTTCAGCCATCTTAAAAATTCCGGCATCTGGGTAACCGCTCTGCTGACTACAAAGTGGAATTTTTCTTTCAGCTTTTCTGCTCTCCCATGAATGGCGGTTACATTTTTTAATCCGACTCCCTCGGATACAGCTTGTACTACACTGATTTTCTTTCCGATAGAATCAATTAAAGTAAATTGTGTTTCAGGAAACAAAATCGCCAGTGGAATCCCTGGAAAACCTCCTCCGGTCCCGATATCCAATACTTTTGTTCCCGGTGCAAATTCCATTACTTTTGCAATTCCCAACGAATGCAGGATGTGCTTTTCATACAGCGACTCCATATCTTTTCTGGAAATTACATTGATCTTTTCATTCCATTCATTGTATAGTTTTTCCAGTTGTGTAAACTGTTCCAACTGTGTTTCAGTAAGATCCGGGAAATATTTTAATAGTAACGATGCAGACATGTGAATTATTATAATCCGCAAAAATAAGTTTTATTTCTCTTGTATTCAAATCTACTTTTCATGATAAGGCCTGAAACCTGCTTTTTCCACCGTTTTTTATTTTGCAATTCCCGGAATTACAGGCACACTAAGATTTCCGGATTGACTGACTGTCTGAACGGCAAAAATATAGTTATCCTTTGACAACGGAATTTTGATCGAAAGCCCCGTTGTAAATATTTTTTTCTGCCACATCGGGCTATCTGTTTCCCGCACCAACACATAATATCCGGCTGGCACTCCTGATTTCGGTTTTTGCCAATGAAGCGTTGTAGAGTTCGTCAATTCTTTCACATCCATTTCCACCTGCTCCGGTTTCGAAGTGGACCTGGCGAGGTTTGCCAGAACAGCTATATTGGCCGCTACATTCTTTTTCAGGTACTTAAAATCTATAAATTCAGGCAAATCACCATACTGTTTATTGTTCTCAACTCTTATATCCTGATGCTGATGGTCATAGTTTTCGTAATATTCGGTAAGTCTTACAGATGGAAATCCATTGGTAACAAAACTCGTGTGATCTCCTCCACGCAAAAATCGGTCATTTCTGTAAATCAGTTTCACTTCAAGCCCTTTCACGTATTGTTCTGCAACTTCTTTGATGTATCTTGCCAATTGCCTTGACTCGCTGTCGTTTTCATATCCGAGATTCCTGATCATCATTGCTTTTTTGTCCAGCCCTGTATAAGGCAATCCTTCACTAAAAACCCGAAGCGTACGGGTGTTGACCTCTCCTGTTTCTCCAGCTTTGGGATTACCGATCATATCATTATTCAGAACAGCTTCCAATTGCCCGTTTTCTTTTTTTATTTTATCTGAAAGAAGTTTAGATCCTAACAGCGACTGTTCTTCTCCGGAAAATGCTACAAATATGACTGAAGCTGGGAATGAAGAGCTGCTTAATATCCTTGCCGCTTCTATTACTGCACTTACTCCACTCCCATCATCATTAGCACCGGGAGCTGCTGAAGTTCTGTTCATTACATCCGTTACTCTTGAATCGAGGTGTCCTCCAATCAGAAAGATCCTTTTATCATTAGGATCTGTACCTTTCAGAAAAGCAATGGCATTACCCAGATTTACGGCTTTATCAATACGCTTTCCGTCCGGCTGCAGATCTTCCTGCTGCAGATAGACTTCCATTCTTCCCCCTGAATTTTTCGCATAGTTTTTAAACTTTCCCAACACCCAGTTCCTCGCTGCACCAATTCCTTGCTTCGGATCATCAGTTGCACTTAAAGTATGCCGGGTCTGAAAACTCACCAATTTGCCAATGTATGATTTTAAAGAATCTTCATTTACCTGTTCAACATATCTTCTCACTTCATTATCCTTTGAATGTCTCTGAGAAAAGACAGTACAGGAAATCAGTAATAGTAAAACGGAATATTTCATAGCATGGATATTAAAGGGTTAAATATACGAAACACATGGTATCAAAAACATCCTTTTAGCCATATTGAAAGTATTTATTATCACCTGTCAAATTGTAAAAGTATTTTTCTAAAAAAGTACATTCACAATTAAGATTGACTAAAATTCTTATGGGAAAACAATATTTTTTCATACGCAATGATCTGGTAAAAACCTGACAAAAATCTTTAAAGCCAACCTACTTTTATTACTTCTGCAAGATGTTTTTATTATATATTTGTTAAAATTCAAAAAATACATGGATAAACTTTCAGATAGAGTAAAAAGACTAGGATACTCACAGACTTTTGTAATGTCTAACAAAGCCAGAGAAATGAAAGCCAGCGGAATAGATGTCATCAGTTTAACTCTTGGTGAACCGGATTTTGATGTTCCGGACAATATCAAACAAGCCGCATTCGATGCTATCAATCAAAACTACAGCCACTACTCTCCTGTTCCCGGTTTTCTGGAACTGCGCGAGGCTATTGCCTATAAATTAAAAAGAGACAACCACCTGGAATACAAACCTACACAGATTTGTGTCTCCAATGGTGCTAAACAGGCTATCTTAAATGTTCTGGCTGCAATCCTGAATGATGGTGATGAAGTTCTTCTTCCTGCTCCGTACTGGGTAAGCTATGATGAAATGGTTAAAATGATGGGCGGTACTTCGGTGATGCTTCCAACCTCTTATGTTACAGATTTCAAAGTTACCGCAGAACAGCTTGAAGAAGCGATTACGGATAAAACAAAAGCTGTACTTTTCAGTTCTCCATGTAATCCATCCGGAGGTTATTATACCTACGATGAATTAAAATCTATCGCAAAAGTAATCGCAAAATATCCACAGGTAACGATTATTTCTGATGAGATCTATGAATTCATCAATTATGAAACGAAAACAACCTCTATTGCTCAATTTCCTGAAGTTTATGAGCAGACCGCTGTCATTAACGGAATGTCAAAAGCCTTTGCAATGACGGGATGGAGAATCGGATATTCCGCATGTCCTGAATGGCTGGCAAAAGCCTGTGAAAAAGTACAGGGGCAAATGACAAGCGGAGCCAATACTATGGCACAGAGAGCATCTATTACTGCATTAAAAACAGATCCTTCCGAATACAGATATATGATTGATGCTTTCAAAAAGAGAAGAGATCTGGTTTACGAACTGATTCAGGAAATTCCTGGGTTTAAAGTATTACTGCCTAAAGCAGCATTCTACTTTTTCCCGGATATTTCTCATTATATCGGAAAAACATTAAATGGAACTGAAATCAAAAATTCGGATGATTTTGCCATGTTTCTTCTTGAAAATGCACATGTAGGCTGTGTAGGAGGCTATTCTTTCGGAAGCCCTGAATGTATCAGATTCTCGTATGCTGCCTCTGAAGAAGAACTGAGAGAAGCAATGAGAAGAATTAAGGAAGTATTGGAAAAATTCAATTAATAACCAATAAAAATAAAACACAACGGTAATGAATCTGTTAAAAAAACTAACTATCGCAACCAGTATTGCAGCGGCAAGTTTCGCAGGCTACGCTTACGGTCAGGATTTCCAATGGAAAGAAGCCACCTCCAACGGCTATAAGTACAAGTATGTAACCAATGATCCTACTTCGGCAAGATACTATACTTTAAAAAATGGATTAACTGTAATCCTGAGTCCTACGAATAAAGATCCAAGAATTCAGGCCTATATTGCTACAAAAGCAGGAAGTAAAACCGATCCCGCAGATCACACTGGTCTTGCCCATTATCTGGAGCATATGCTTTTTAAAGGAACAGATAAGTTCGGTTCTAAAGACTGGGCAAAAGAAAAACCTCTTTTAGACCAGATTGATGCACTTTATGAAAAGTATAACCAGACAAAGGACGAAACTAAAAGAAAGGAGATTTACAAAGAAATAGACAGAGTATCCGGAGAAGCTGCCAAATATGCGATCGCCAACGAGTATGATAAAATGATGGCCGGCATGGGTGCAGACGGAACCAATGCCTTTACTTCTTTTGAACAAACTGTATACACGGAAGATGTTCCTGCCAATGTGATTGATAAATTTCTTGCAGTACAGGCTGAAAGATTCAGAGAACCCGTTTTGAGACTTTTCCATACAGAGCTTGAAGCGGTATATGAAGAAAAAAACAGATCTCTTGATGATGACAGTGATAAAGTTTTCGATACCATGTTTGCCAGCCTTTTCCCTAATAACAATTACGGAAAACAAACTACCATTGGTACGATTGAGCATTTGAAAAATCCATCTCTTCACGCTATCAGAGATTATTATAACAGTTATTATGTTCCCAATAACATGGGGATCATCATGTCCGGAGATTTCAATCCTGATGAAGTGATTGCAAAGATTGACAAATCTTTCTCTTACATGAAATCTAAGGCAGTCCCTGAATACAAAGTAGGTCAGGAGAAGCCAATCACTGCTCCTGTTGTAAAAGAAGTGGTAGGACCCAACCCTGAAAGCGTTATGCTTGGTTTCAGATTCCCGGGGGCTTCTACTAAAGACGCCAGATTATTGAACCTTGTAGGAAATATGCTTACCAACGGACAGGCAGGACTCATCGATCTTGATCTTGTAAAGAAACAAAAGTTATTAGGTGCTTATGCTTTCCCTTATGCTTTAAAAGATTATTCTGTTTTACTATTACAGGGAAAACCAACTGAAGGACAGTCTTTGGATGAAGTAAAAAACCTTCTTCTTCAGGAAATTGACAAACTGAGAAAGGGAGAATTTTCTGATGACCTGATTCAATCTATCGTTAACAATGAAAAGAAGAATATCATTCAGAAAGATGAAAAATATTCATCAAGAGCAAGCAATCTGATGGATGAGTTCACCTCTGACGTTGACCATAGAGTAACTTTGGAATATGTTGAAGAAATCTCCAAGCTTACTAAAAAAGATATTATGGATTTCGCTTCCAAATATCTTCAAAACAATAATTATGTAGCGGTTTACAAAAAGAAGGGAGAAGACAAAAGCATTGTAAAAGTTGACAAACCTACTATTACACCTGTGTCCGTAAACAGAGAAGACCAGTCTCCTTTCCTTAAGAAGATCGACGAAATGCCGGAAAATCCAATTTCTCCGGTATGGCTGAATTATGATAAAGACATCGCTAAAAATAAATTAGGTGATGTAGATGTACTTTCCGTAAAGAATACAGATAATGCCCTCTTCAGAATGTATTATCATTTTGATTCAGGAAAATGGAATAACAAAATTCTTCCCTTAGCTGCAGAATATCTTCAGTATTTAGGAACTAAAGATAAATCTTCGGAAATCATCAGTAAAGAATTTTATAAACTTGCTTCAAGCTTTAACGTAAGCGCTGGAAATGAAGAAACTTATGTATCGCTGGAAGGTTTAAATGAAAACTTTGATAAAACCGCAGCTTTGTTTGAAGATCTGATCAAAAACTGCCAGGCAGATCAGGGAGCTCTTGATGCATATAAAGTAAGACTGAAGAAAGCAAGAGCCAATGCCAAGCAGAACAAGGCAACCATCATGTCCGGGCTCAGAAGCTACGCGCAATATGGAGCACAAAATCCTTTCAATAATGTTTTAAGTGATGCTGAACTTGATGCTTTAAAAGCTGAAGACCTGATCAATGTTCTTCATGACCTGTTTAACTTTAAGCATAAGGTATTATATTACGGACCGAAATCAGGAAACGAAATAGTTGCCTCTTTAAAGCCTGTACACAAGCTTCCCGCAACGCTGAAAGACCTTCCGAAGACAAAAACCTTTACTCAGATTCCGACAGATAAAAACAAGGTATTATTTGCCCATTATGATATGGTACAGGCTGAAGTTTTCTGGGTAAGAAATTCAGATCAATACAATCCTTCCACGACACCTACTGTAAGTTTATTCAACAGCTATTTCGGAGGTGGAATGGGGTCTATCGTATTCCAGACGATCAGAGAATCTAAAGCACTAGCCTACTCTACATATTCTTATTTTGCACTTCCAAGCAAAAAAACAGATAAGGATATGATCATGGCTTATGTAGGAACTCAGGCTGATAAATTCAACGAGTCCACAACAGCAATGAATGAGCTTTTGACTACTCTTCCAAAATCTGAGCAGTTATTTGAAACAGCAAAAAGCGGATTGAAAAAATCGATAGCTTCAGAAAGAATCACTCAGGATGGTATTATCTTCTCTTATTTAAAATCCCAAAGACTTGGAAACAATTTTGATATGAGAAAGAGTGTTTATGAACAGGCACCCAAACTGTCTTTTTCAGACATCAATACATTCCATGACAAGGAAATGAGAAATAAAAACTACACGTACTGCCTTGTTGCCTCTCAAGATAAAGTAAATGAGGCCGATATGCAGAAATTAGGTGAAGTAAAAAAACTTAATTTAACTGAAATTTTCGGTTACTAAAATGAACAAAAAGCCCTGGTATCAGGGCTTTTTATTTTATAAATAGCTAAAAACAATTATAGATTTTATTTATCAATATTAATTTGATTGATAGATGAATCTTTTATATCTTTGCACAAGAAATTTAAATATAAAAACAGAAAAATTATGTCTTTAGTAGGAAAAAAATTCCCAAATTTAACAATTGACGCAATGTCTGAAATGGGTGACGATCTTAAAATCAACATCCTTGATGAAGCAGTAAACAACCAGCAAAAAGTTCTTTTATTCTGGTACCCTAAAGATTTCACTTTCGTTTGTCCTACTGAGCTTCACGCTTTTCAGGAGGCTTTAGGTGAATTCGAAAAAAGAAACACTAAAGTAATCGGTGCATCTTGCGATACTAACGAAGTACACTTCGCTTGGTTGAACACACCAAAAGATAATGGAGGTATTGAAGGAGTAACTTACCCGCTTTTAGCTGATACACACAGACAATTGGCAAACACTTTAGGAATTGTAGATCAGGATTTCGAATATGACGAAGACGGAAACGAAATTTTCACAGGTTCTAACGTAACTTACAGAGCAACTTACCTTGTTGACGAAACTGGAAAAATTTTCCACGAAGCAGTAAACGATATGCCATTAGGAAGAAACGTAAAAGAATTCTTAAGACTGATCGACGCTTACACTCACGTTCAGAAACACGGTGAAGTATGTCCTGCAAACTGGGAAGAAGGAAAAGATGCTATGAAAGCTGACAGAACTTCTACTGCAGAATACTTAGCTAAAAATTAATATCTTAATTTTAATACAACAATGTAACAATCTAACGGTATAACAATTTTAAAAGTTAATTTTTTTGAATTGTTAGATTGGTCAATTTTCCAGATTGTTACATTGTTAAATTTCAACCCTTAAAATTTAACCACTTATGTACACAGAACTAACTGAAGATACATTACAGAATATAGTTAACGACAACGAAAAAGTAGTTGTTCAATATGGCGCAACATGGTGCGGAAACTGCAGAATTATGAAACCAAAATTCAAAAAGCTGGCATCAGAAAACGAAGCTATTCCATTTTTATATGTAGATGCTGAAAAGCTTCCTGAAAGCAGAAAATTAGCTAAAGTTGACAACCTGCCTACTTTCGCCATCTTTAAGAACGGAGAATTGGTAAACCAGGTTCAGTCTAATCAGGCAGAAAGTTTAATTAACCTTTTTAACGAACTAGCATAATGAAATTACCCGTAATCAGACAATTCTATCAGAATCAGACTCCTGAAAATCTTGAGAAGACATTAGAAGTTCTGGAAAGTTTCTGCGAATTCAGAGGAACAAGTGAAGAGGATTTAAACGTAGCAGGAGAACTTATTACCAACATATGCGGGGCCTTGGAGGTTCACGCCAATGTACAGAACGGAATGAGCGAAAAAGATGCTTTAAATTCTTTTGCACAAAAGGTTTTAGGTTCTATTGACAAATAACTTTTTAAAGGTTATAAAAACACAAAACAAAATACCTGAGGTTCTCCTCATTACTATACTTTTTCCTTATTCTTTAAGAATCTTTTTATTTTTCAACTGTAAAATGACTTCAAAAGACTTTAATCGGTCCCATGAAGCTTAGAGTTGCGTGGTAAATTTTTAAAGAATATCCAATAAAATCCCGGTGAAATCTCATCAGGATTTTTTGGGTTTACTTCTGAAAACACAAATTCTACCAACATCTTTGTATGAATTCCACGAATAAACAGATACGAAACCATTCCCTCTATACAACGCAATCATCTGTAATCATCAATGAAGCCTTCAGTTGTAAATCCAATATAAAACTCGTAATAAGTTTTGGCTAAAGCCATTACAAATCTGTCATAAAACAAACGAGCTAAGGCCCCGCTCCTATTGAATTTCTGCCACTTGTGAGATCATTTGAGCCATTTGTTTAAAAATCATTTGTATAAAAAAAAATCCCGATGAAAGTGTTCACCGGGACTGTTATTTTAAAGATAAGATCAACTCATCAGTTAGTTTCTTCTGCTCATCAGAATACTCAGAATATACCAAAATAGAAGCATGATAGAAGCAAAAAGCTGTAACGCCGCTCCTACGTACTGATTCGTACCAAATGAATCTTTCAGTTTACTTGTCTGATATAAGATTGTTGCCGAAGCCAGGATTACCATTCCAACAGAAAACCATAACCCAAGATTAAAACCGAATAACATACCTCCAACAATTAATCCGATTGAGATAAATCCTCCGATTACGATGATATTTCTTAAGAATGAAAAATCTCTTTTAGAAGTAAATGCAACCGCAGAAATTCCCGCAAACATAGCGACAGTTAAAGTAGCAGCCTGGAAAATTACATTCCCGCCACCGGTAATATTTGTAGCGATAAAAAGCAAAGGCATAAAGATAATTGCTTCTAAAAGGATATAAAATCCTAATCCCAAATACTGGGTAGATTTACTTTGTGAAAGAGACCATTTGGAAGCTAAAACGGACGCCAGCCAGAAAACTCCGATGATCAGCAGCCAGACATATCTCTGCCCGAACATCATGGCAATAATTTCCACAGGAACAGTTTTCAATAAAATCGTTTCAACACCAATAAAAGCAAGAATCGATAGAGCAACATGCAAATATGTCTTCTTGTAAAAATTCGCTTTCTCCACTTCGGAGGAATGAGCGACTAAAACATCTGTCATCATAGTTAATATTTTTAGTTAATCGAGAATAATTATTTATCTTTTTTAGCCGGCAATACTCCCAGAATCTTACCGTCATCTTCAAACACAGCGGAAATGACCTCTTTAGATTCTCCTGAATATCTGTATTTGATACTTGGATGATTAATTCCATCCATTGTTTTATAATATCCGGCTTTTAAAATCTCTAGTTTTTTATTCGGATCAATACCTTCTTTTACTTTTTTAAGAACATCATCCGTAACAATTTCCTTTACTTTTTCAGAAAGCAGACCATCAATTGCCTTACGGTCAGAAGCCTCTAAAGCACTTACAAACTTAAGGAAGTTCTCATTATACAAACTTACCTTATCTTTACTTATAGCAGCCGGCTGTTCTTTTTTCTGGTTAGGATCAGCCTTTGCCCCGGCAACTTTCTGAGCAAACATCAACTGTCCGGCTAAAATAGCAAGTCCAAGAAATATTTTTTTCATATTGGTTATTGTTATTTGGTGAAATAAGTGATGGAAGATACGAAAATCAGACCAGTTCCAAAAATTTCATAGTATCTACATTATCCGCATAAGTATCAAGTCCCGGATTTTGCGCTTCTCCAAACGAAATTGTATTCAATTCTAATTCTTCTTTAGCTACAACACACTGAATATTTGCTTCATTTTCCGCAATAAAGTTTTTAACATCCTCCAAAGATTCATATCTGCTGAAATTGATCACAGAAAGCGGACTAAAAAGTTTATCATCTTCCTTTAGCATAACAAAATTATTATCCCAGAATTTTTCCTGATTTAAAAGATAAACCGCTCTGTTATAATCATAATTATTTGCATATTTATTGTGATTGATGATATCCTGATAGCCTAAGAAATTTTCAAACAGCCTGTCGATAACAAAGTCTTCAGGTATAAAAATTCTCGTTACATTTCGGCATCCCAGCCCAAAATACTGGAAGATATCTTTTGCCAAAAGCTGTAGCTCTTCATCCGATTCGTCTCCTTTCAAAACCGCAACTGAGGTTCTGTTTTTACGAATAATACTCAAATGATTTTTAAAATAATATTCCAGGTATCTTGCCGTATTGTTACTTCCCGTAGCGATAACTGCATCGAAATTCTCTAATTTTTCTACAAATTCAAATGGTACATGATCTTCAGAAAATTCCTTCCATTTCTTTAGCAAGAACGGGATCAAATACTTATCCTTTGAAGACAGCTTAACCAGGGGAATATGATTGCTCAAAACCACAGAAACCACATCGTGAAACCCGACCAGCGGAATGTTGCCTGCAAGAATTAACCCTACTCTTTTTGAAACTTTAGAAATTGAATAATTTTTCAGCCATTTTTTGATATTATCTTCAGTCAAAAGATCAGCCCATTGCTGTAGAGCAAATTTCTGATTATCAATTGTAAACCACGGATTCTCTATTTCAGACCTTTTTAACAATAATTCAATATCAGCATCATCTTCATTGTGATATTCCGGTTTCTTCGCTAAAAACGCTTTTATATAATCACTTAATTTAATAAGTCCTAAAACTTGATTTTCGGTATTCATAATTACTTTAAAATTGGGGAATATTTTGTAATTTTGTGCAAATTTAAAAAAAATTAGCGATGGCTATTAAAATAACTGATGAATGCATTAACTGTGGGGCTTGTGAACCTGAATGTCCAAATAATGCAATATATGAAGGAGCTGTAGATTGGAAAGCTTCTGAAGGTACTACTCTTCAAGGTACGATCACAATGCCGTCGGGACTTACTGTAGATGCTGACGCACCACAAGAACCTGTAAGTGATGATGTATATTTCATTGTAACAGATAAATGTACCGAATGTAAAGGCTTCCATGAAGAACCACAGTGTGCGGCTGTATGTCCGGTAGACTGTTGTGTTCCTGACGAGGACCACGTAGAGTCTGAAGAAGCTCTGCTTAATAAAAAAGCGTTTTTACACGGCGAATAAAAAAAATTCCGTCTCATGATCTGTGAGGCGGCTTTTTTTAACCAAAATCCAATTAAACCAAAAATAAAGCAGAAAGGTTCACCCCCGGAAGCACTCAAAAAAATAACAATATGAACAAAAAGCACAACTTCAGCGCAGGACCATGTATTTTACCTCAGGAGGTATTTGAAAAATCAGCACAAGCCATTTTAGATTTTAACGGTATTGGGTTGTCACTTCTTGAAATTTCTCACAGAAGTAAAGATTTCGTAGCCGTAATGGATGAAGCCCGCGCCATTGTAAAAAGACTGATGAATCTGGGTGATGATTACGAAGTACTTTATCTTGGAGGGGGTGCCAGCATGCAGTTTGCAATGGTTCCTTATAACCTGCTGAAAGTAGGTGGAAAAGCCGCTTACCTGGATACAGGAACATGGGCAGCCGGAGCAATTAAAGAAGCTAAAAAACTGGGAACAGTAGATGTAGTAGGATCTTCAAAAGAAGAAAACTATTCTTTCATTCCTAAAGATTATACCATAGGTGCAGAATATGATTATTTCCACTGCACTTCCAACAATACGATTTACGGAACTCAGATGAAATCTTTCCCTGAAGTGGACACACTAATGGTTTGCGATATGAGTTCTGATATTTTCTCCAGACAACTGGATTTTTCTAAATTTGACCTGATCTATGCAGGCGCTCAGAAAAATATGGGACCTGCAGGTGTTACTTTAGTGGTAATAAAAAAAGAAATTCTTGGAAAAACAGGAAGAGAAAACATGCTTTCTATGCTGGATTATTCACAGCACATTTCTAAAGAATCCATGTACAATACGCCGCCGGTATTCCCTGTATATGCATCATTGCTTACCCTTCAGTATCTTGAAAGAAACGGAGGAATTGCAGCCGCAGAACAGAGAAACGAAGCCAAAGCTAAGCTTTTATATGATGAAATCGACAGCAACCCGTTATTCGAAACATTCTGTGTGAAAGAAGACCGTTCACTGATGAATGTTTCTTTCAAACTTACAGACGAAAGCAAGAAAGAACAGTTTGACAATGCATGGAAAGCAGCGGGTATCAGCGGATTAAACGGACACAGAAGTTTAGGCGGATACAGAGCTAGCTTATACAACGCACTGCCAATAGAAAGTGTTCAGGTTTTGGTGGATGTAATGAAATCTGTCAAATAATTTAAGCAATAAAAAATTCAAAGATTGAAAGATTGAGAAGCAGTTAATTTAATTTTATTAATTTGCGCCTCAGTTTTAAAATTTTGAAAAATTTAAATCTTTCAATCTTTAAATCAAATAACACATGAAAGTTTTAGCAAACGATGGAATTTCGAAAGCGGGAGAACAAGCTTTAAAAGAAGCCGGAATTGAAATTCTGGACAATAGAGTGGCCCAGGATCACGTTATTAATTTTATCAACGATAATAATGTGGATGTTCTTCTTGTAAGAAGTGCAACGAAAGTGAGACAGGATCTGATTGATGCATGCCCTCGTCTTAAGATCATAGGAAGAGGCGGAATCGGGATGGATAATATTGATGTAGACTATGCAAAAAGCAAAGGGATCAAAGTGATCAACACTCCTACTGCATCTTCAAAATCAGTAGCAGAGCTTGTTTTCGGACATTTCTTTTCGCTGGCAAGATTCCTTCATGAATCGAACAGACTAATGCCTTTGGAAGGAGAAACTCATTTCAATGCCATGAAAAAGTCATTCAGCAATGCGTATGAGCTTTCAGGAAAAACATTAGGAGTGATCGGCTTTGGAAGTATTGGCCAGGAAGTCGTAAAAATAGGAATTGCTTTAGGAATGAAAGTAAAAGTTCTGACAAGAAGCCCTAAAACAGAAGTTCTTACTCTGAATTTCTTTGACGGGCAGTCTGTGGACTTTGAAATCACGTCCACCAATGATACGGATGCATTCCTTAAAGATGCCGATTTTATCAGTATCAATACACCTAAGACGAATGAATATATTATAGATACCCCTCAGTTTGAAAAAATGAAAGATGGTGTCTATATTGTAAATACTGCAAGAGGCGGTGTCATCAATGAGGTGACATTAATTGATTTTATTGAATCAGGAAAGGTAGCCGGTGCGGCATTGGATGTTTTTGAAAATGAACCGAACCCTGAATTACCTTTACTGATGAATCCTGCATTATCCCTTTCTCCTCATGTTGGAGGAAATACAGTGGATGCGCAAGAGAAAATCGGTGTTGAACTTGCAGAACAAATTATTAAGCTACAAAAAGAAACTATAAGATAAATATGCCTGTTTTTAAACCTTTCCGTGGAATAAGACCTCATAGAGACTTCGAGAGTACTTTCCCTACCCATCCTCTGGATAATTTCACCCAGGAAGAGATTGCAGAGAAGGCTCAAGTTGAAAATACTTACATCAATATGATCAAACCATATGTTGTAAGTAAATCAAAAGATATTGACCGGAACCTGCGAAAGATCCGTTCTACATTTGAAGAACTTCTGGATGAAAAGAAATTAGTCCAGGACAATTCAGCCTACTATCTTTATGAGCAGATCTATCCCAATAAACAGGTGTTCCGAGGGCTTCTCGGCCTTGCCAGCATTGAAGATTTCTGGAATGGAAAAATCAAAAGACATGAAAGTACCATTCCGCAGAAAAAAGAGAAACTGGCGCATTACCTTGAAAAAGTAAGTCTGCAGGCAGAACCTGTACTTCTTACCTATCCTGCCAACTCAAAAATAGAGTTGCTGATGAATCATGAAGAAAAGAATGTTCCGATCTTCAATCATACAGATTCTATCGGTATCAGACATAAGATCTGGAGAATAGACAACCGTCTGAAGCTGCAGCAGTTTAAAGAAGTGATTGATCAGATTGATTCATTCTACATTGCTGACGGACACCACAGAATCGGCTCTACAGCTTTGAATGCTAAACGCCATAAGGAAAAAAACAAAAGACACAATGGTACAGAGCTTTATAACTTTGTATACAGTTTCATTGTTTCCAACCAATCTATTAAAATTCATGACTATAACAGGATTTTACACGATCTTAACGGGATTTCCAAGGAAGACTTCCTGAAACAGCTTGATCGGTATTTTCTTATCCATGAAAAAGGGGAAACACCATACTACCCTTCCCAGAAATTCCACATATCCATGTATCTGGATGGAAAGTTCTATTCACTTCACGTAAAACATGATCTTCGTTCCAAAGAAATGTCTCTGGATAATCTGGATCACCACCTTTTAGACAAATATATTTTTAAAGATATTTTAAAAATTGAAGATCCGGACAGCTCGGAATTAATTTCCTATGTAAAAGGAACTTCAAACATCAACGGAATCAATATTTTAAAAGAAAAGGTTGACAACGGTGAAGGCAAAGTCGGTTTTGGAATTTATCCCGTAAGTTTTAATGACATGATTAAAATTTCAGATCTAAAATTAAGCATGCCTCCGAAATGTACATTTATTGAGCCTAAATTGATTACAGCTCTGTTAATGTACGATATGAAACCTTAATAAATTCCCAATTTTTCCCTACTTTTATCATTGGAAAAAGAAAGGTAAATAAAAAATGAAAAAAATATTCATTATACTTCCACTCTTTTTGAGTGGATTTTTATTTTCTCAAAAAAAGCCCCAGAAAAAACCTGCTGGCAAAACGGCAATTCCAGTAAAATTAAATTATCACGAAGAATTCAGAAAGATCTCGGATGAGATCATGACCAATGGTAAGGCTTATGATAACCTGGGAGAACTCACGAAAGGCATCGGTCCACGTTTTAGTGCAACTCCAGGCTATACAAAAGCCGTAGAATGGGCTGAAAAAAAGCTCAAAGAAATTGGTATTGAAATGATATGGAGACAAGAAGCAAAAGCTCCGGTCTGGATCAGAGGAAAAGAATCTCTAGAGATAAAAGCCGGCAATGGAGACTGGAAAAATATCAGAATGCTTTCTTTCGGAAACTCTGAAGGAACCGGTGGAAAAGACCTTGTAGGGGAAATTGTTTTAATTAATTCCACTTCAGAGCTTAATGCAATGTCAATAGGCCAGTTAAAAGACAAAATAGTTTTCGTAAATGTTCCTATGGATCCGAAAATTATCAATACCAGTGATTCATATTTACAGACGGCAAAATCAAAATTAATCTCTGCTTCTGTGATTGCAAAAACAGGAGCAAAAGCATTAATTATAAGATCATTAACAACTGCTAATGATGATACTCCACATGCTAAAATGATATACTACGAACCAGAAGATAAAGTTAAGATACCTGCTTTATCAATAGGGGTAAGATCAGCAGATGAATTGGAAAAGGTATTAAAAAAGCAAAAAGTTACTGCCAAAATCAACATGACCGCCGAATCAAAGGGAGACACTACAAATCCCAACATTATTGCTGAAATTCAGGGTAAAAAAGATGCTAAAGTCATTGTTTTAGGTGCTCAGCTTGATTCATGGGATATTGGTGAAGGTGCAATTGATGATGGAACAGGTGTTGCTCAATGCATCGAGGTTTTAAGAGCATTTAAAGCTCTCGGATATCAAAATAATCATACCATACGGGTGGTCTTATACGCAAACAGTGAAAACGGAGGGCAAGGCCGTGAGATGTATGCTGCGTATGTGAAAAAGAAAGAAGAAAAACACATTTTTGCCTTAGGAACAGATGCAGGAGGTTATTCCCCACGAGGATTTTCTTTAGATATGTCACCTCAAAGAAGAAGACTGATTTATCCCTGGAAAGAATATTTTCTTCCTTATGGTGTTTATGATTTCGACCAGACAGAAGCAATACAGGATATTTCTCCTTTAAAGAAACTTGACATTCCTCTGGCAGAGCTTGTAGTAGACACACAGCGCTATTTTGACTACCATCATTCCGTAGAAGATACCTTTGATAAAGTAAATAAAAGAGAACTTCTTCTGGGTGCTGTTGCAATGACTCAATTAATTTTTATGATTGATAAGAATTGGTAATATGAAAAAGATCGCCAACCTTTCGTTAATAACTCTAGGAATCACTTTTCTATCCGGGCAAACCAAAGAAGATTCCATACAATTCAACAAAATTTCCACCGAAATTCTGAACCATGGAAAAGGATACAACGAATTGAGAGAGCTTACTAAAAACATCGGCCACCGTTTGAGCGGTTCGGAAGCTTATGAAAAATCCGTACAGTGGGCTGCTCAAAAACTTCGTGATGCCGGTGCAGATAAAGTATGGCTTCAGGAGGTAATGATTCCGGTCTGGGTAAGAGGAAAAGAATCATTATATATCAAAACAGACAACGGAAAATGGAAAAGCATCAGGATGCTTTCTTTAGGAAATTCCGAAGGAACAGGAGGAAAAGATGTTTCCGGTGAAATTATCATGGTAAAATCATTGGAAGAGTATGATCAACTTCCTGCTGAAAAAATAAAGAACAAGATCGTTTTTTTCAATTATCCTTTTAATCAGGGAAATGTACAGACTTTTATTTCTTATCGTGACGCAGGTGCTTACCGACGAACCGCAGCTTCATTAACCGCTAAAAAGGGAGGGAAGTTTGCCATCATCCGGTCACTATCTTCAGCGTTTGATGATGTTCCTCATACAGGGAATATGCGATATGATGAAAACATTCCAAAAGTCCCTGCAGTTACTATCGGAAATACTTCTGCAGATGAGCTGGAAGCCCTGCTGAAAAGCCAGAGAATAATGGCTAAGCTTAATTCCAACTGCGGTATGAAAGGGGAGAAACTCTCCCACTCTGTTATGGGTGAAATTACCGGAAAAAAAGACAACAGTGTAATTGTTGTGGGCGGCCATCTCGATTCGTGGGATGTGGGTGAAGGCGCACATGATGATGGTTCAGGAATTGTTCAGAGCATTGAAGTTTTAAGAACTTTTAAAAAATTAGGAATACAAAATAACCATACCATCCGCGCTGTTTGTTTTGCCAACGAAGAAAACGGTACAAAAGGCGGGAAACAATATGGTAAAATAGCTAAAGACAACAACGAAAAACACCTTTTTGCCATAGAATCCGATGCCGGAGGCTTTTCTCCGAGAGGAATTTCCCTGGAAATGGATAATGTAAAAAGAAAACAGATTCAAAGCTGGATTACTCTCTTTTTACCTTATGGTGTTTATAATTTTGAAGGAAAATATTCAGGTTCAGACATTGCCCCACTGCATGAGATGGGTGTTCCAACCGCTGAACTGGTTCCAGATCCTCAACGTTATTTTGATATTCACCATACAGAAGAAGATACTTTTGAAAAAGTCAACCGAAGAGAACTATTACTTGGCTCTGCGGTGATGACACAACTTATTTATATGATTGATAAAAATTGGTAAACCATGAAAAAGATATTAGGTACTTCATTATTACTTTTCGGAATGGCTGCTTTTGGACAGTCTAAAGAAGATTCTATCCAATTCAGAAAAATCTCCACAGAGATTTTAAATAATGGGAAAGGATATACTGAACTGAGAGAACTGACAAAAAACATCGGCCACCGTCTGAGCGGTTCCGAAGCCTATGAAAAAGCCGTAAAATGGGCAGAACAGAAACTTCGCGATGCCGGCGCAGACAAAGTATGGCTTCAGGAAGTGATGATTCCGGTTTGGGTAAGAGGAAAAGAATCATTACACATAAAAACAGGCAATGGAAATTGGAAAAGCCTCAAAATGCTTTCCCTTGGAAACTCTGAAGGAACAGGTGGAAAAGATATTTCAGGAGAAATCATTATGGTAAAATCTATGGAAGAATATGATAAACTTCCTGCAGAAAAGGTGAAAGATAAAATCTTATTTTTCAACTACCCTTTCAGCCAGTCTTTCATAGAAACATTCAAAGGATACAGTGATGCTTCCAAATACAGAACTACAGCCGCTTCTTTAACAGCCAAGAAAGGAGGAAAATTTGCGATCATCCGATCCCTTTCTTCAGCCTTTGACGATGTTCCGCATACCGGAGCAATGCGCTACGAAGACAAGGTTTCCAAAATACCTGCAGTAGCCATTGGAAGCACAACAGCAGATGAACTGGAAGCTTTATTGAAAAATGGGAAAATAGCTGCTAAGCTTAATTCCAACTGCGGTATGAAAGGGGAGAAACTCTCCCACTCTGTCATCGGTGAAATTACCGGTAAAAAAGACCAAAGTGTAATTGTTGTAGGCGGACACCTGGATTCATGGGACGTAGGAGAAGGTGCACACGATGATGGTTCCGGAATTGTTCAGAGTATTGAAGTTTTAAGAACATTCAAGAAATTAGGAATTCAAAACAATCACACCGTCAGAGTAGTTTGCTTTGCTAATGAAGAAAATGGAGTAAAAGGTGGAATCCAATATGGTAAAACAGTTAAAGAGAAAAATGAAAAGCATCTTTTTGCTATAGAAACCGATGCAGGGGGTTTTGCACCAAGAGGTATCGCCCTGGATATGGATGATACGAAAAGAAAACAGATCCAAAGCTGGTCTGCTCTTTTCCTGCCTTATGGGGTTTATAATTTTGAAGAAAGATTTTCCGGAACAGATCTTTATCCGCTTCATGACATGGGAATTCCTGCTGCAGAACTGATGCCGGATTCTCAGCGTTATTTTGATATTCATCATACAGAAGAAGATACCTTTGAAAAAGTGAACCGTAGAGAACTTTTATTGGGTGCAGCTACTCTGACACAGATTATTTATATGATTGATAAGAATTGGTAAAATATGAAACCGCCTTATTGGCGGTTTTTCTGCTTTCTTAGCTTTTGCATTTCTTTTTTAGTTTTTATTTTACGTTTATGCAAAAAATTCCTCCATACATGACCAATTCCTCCTCCGGACTCCCAGTTAATATCAAACTTCCCTCCTTCCCATACGTAGACTGGTATTGTAATTTTGGAATGAAACATAGGTGGATTATCTTTTATCTTAGCAAAATAATCAGGCTCCAAATGTGATTTTCTAAAGTATTGAATTTCTATAATCGTCTTACGTTTATCAGCTCGAAAAACGTAGAGAGTTACATCGTAAAGATCATACAGCTCTTTATGTAAAAGTTTCAGTGCCGAATCTAAAGACAGCAATGTTTTTAAATTATTTAATCTTTTCCGGGACTTCAACCGTTCAAATGAGTTTGCACCTTCAAACTCATTAAAATCAGACAAAATGAAGAATAAATTGGGCGAAATTTGATTCCAACAATATATACTGGACAACTTTAAAAGATTATCAATAGTATGTTGAATATTTTCCTTTAAATTTTTCGGTATTATCATAAATTTGAAAAATTATTTAAATATAAAAATAATCTTTTTTCTTCGTTTAAGGAAATAACCCTTAAAAACAACTGATACACAACATCATACAATCATTTCACCCAAATCGTTAATTGTGAAATAATCATTTTGGCATGATATTCGCATGTACTGTTATGAGAAAAAATTAAAAAAGCACTAAGGATGAGAAAAGAGGTTTTCTGTGGATTTTCAGTTTTCCACTGATTCAAGTTCATATTGATGTATATGAATCCTTTTTTTTCTACGATGCCGTAAAAGATACGGGTCCGTGATTAACTAACCCCCGTTGGTTTTTCGCAGCAATTTTGCACCCCGTATCTAACTGGTATCATCAATAACCAGGAATCTTTATTGATTCAAAAAAAACAAAAATATCCCGGACTTTTAGCCCGGTATCATAATATAAATAAATGGCAAAGTCATCGTGAACCTTAGCCCTGTAAAGGAATTTATTCTTTTTACCGTGATGAACGCGCCTTTATCTTTAATTAATTGTATAACCCTTAAAATGTTAGTAATGATGAGAGCCTTTTTTGAAATGATTTTTAAGAGAAATGAAGATGCTGCAAAATTGCATGTATGGAGCCTATTGTTGGTGTTGAGTTTTGCTGCTTTTTCGGTATTAGTATACATCTCGAAACCAAGCTTAAACAGCTTAATAATATATCTGACCGCCTTTGCCGCTTATATCGGCTTTGGTCTTGTATTCATCAGTTCCCTAGCCGGAACAAGGATGAAGAAAGGTTTCGGCAGAGACATATAACTTTCAATTTATTTTTACTAGAAAAACCGCCCTGTTTATTGAGGGCGGTTTTTTATTTTGATATTAAAGGTTACATTTTTATAGTTAAGCCCGAATTTATAAATACCTACTTCTACAACCTTATGGGAAACCGTATTTTCATAGCATTTCCAACAAAAAAGCCACTCCCTCCGGAGCAGCTCTGTGATAACAACAAAGTTATCGTAACATCGTAAAAACTTATTCTTTAAACAGATCCTTCATCATTTCATCAAGGATCTTTTTTGTTTCTTCTTCAATCATTTTTCCGGATTTCTCAACCATTTTCTCCCGGAAAGGATCACAACAGGCTTTTATTCCGAAACCTTCATCTGTTTTTACAAATTCCGGATGCAGACCGTGTTCTTCACACACCTCAGATTCAATTTCCTGTTTAATTAAATTATAATTCAGATCAAGCATATTTTTATTTATAAGTGACGGATAAAGATAGAAGTAATATAATGTTACCGAAATCCGTATTTCTACGGTATTTTTTATCAACAAAAAACCGTCTTCTTCAGACGGCATTATTTTTATACAAGAATCGATATTTACGGCTTTACCTTCTAAAATTTATCCAGAATTTTCTTCGGTAAGATTTTCACCAGTTCTTTTTTATATTCCTTTTCAAGAATAACAAATTTCCATCCCTTTTTATCTTTTGAAACAGCACAGGCTTTCATATTCGCATTGATGAGATATGAACCTTCGGCGGCTAAATATTTTACATTATTCGCCCCATATTTGGTTGTTAAAGCGCTGTTCATTTTCTTTTTCATGTCATCATTTAACGAACTGACATTGCATTTCAGTTTCAAAAAATAATTGGCTATGGAAAAATACTCACCCGTAATAAGCTCAGGCTTTTCAATATTTCCAAATTTCAAATCCTGTACTTCAATTTTCATGAATGGATTATTGTAAGTCATATTCAAAATCTGAGTCATCTGCTCTTTTGAAACGATAGTGAAGAATTTTGGATATATACCGTCTACTGCTTGATCTATCTGTTTAGATTTAATACTGTTTACAAAATAAGTAAGTGATTTTTGTATCGCTGTCTCGTCAAGATTGGCTTTGGTCTGTGAAAAAGCCATAAATGACAATAGAACAAAGAGAAACAGAAGTGATTTAGTTTTCATTATTTAATAGTTGTACAAATTTTAAAATTACTTTTTACTGGAAAAACTATTATTCTTTCCAGATATTAAAATGTGTCGCAATACGTATGCAAATCGTTACAGTATGTATTTGAGGCGAATAAAAAAAGCCATCCTTTAGGACGGCTTTTGATAATATTTTGAAGATTCAATTATTTTACTTTTACAAGCTCAACATCGAAAACTAACCAAGAGTTTGGCGGGATTACCCCTCCTGCTCCTCTTTCTCCGTAAGCCATTGCCGGCGGGATCAATAATGTAGCAGTTTCACCTTCTTTCAACAACAGGATTCCTTCATCCCATCCTTTGATTACTCTTCCCATTCCGATTGGAATTTCGATAGGCTCATTTCTTTTGAATGAAGAATCAAATTCAGTTCCGTCTACTAATTTACCTGCATAGTGCACAGATACGTTATCACCTGCTTTTGGAGCTTTACCATCAGCCGTTTTTGTGATTTTGTAATAAAGACCTGATTCTGTTTTTTGCATACCAGCTTTTAAGTTCTCTACTAATTTCTCCTGGTTTGCTTTAAACTCTTCTTCTTTTTTCTTTCTTTCCGCTTCTTCTTTAGCGATGAAAGCTTTATTATTTTCTGCGATTTTAGCTTTTCCTTCGTTGAAAGTTTTAGCTGCATCGTAGTTTTTATACTCATCTCCTTTACCGAAAACAGAAACCTTTTCAAGAACGATATCAGTTTTAGGCTTATCCTGAGCTCCTTTTTCAACATTAGCAATCGCATCGATTACTTCGGTACCTTTCACTACTTTACCGAAGATCGTATGTCTTCCGTCTAACCAAGGTGTAGCTACTTCACAGATGAAGAACTGAGAACCGTTCGTGTTAGGACCTGAGTTCGCCATAGAAAGAATACCTTTTCCTGTATGCTTAAGATCATTTTTCTCATCTTCGAATTTATATCCAGGATCTCCCATTCCAGTTCCTTTAGGATCACCTCCCTGGATCATGAAATCTTTGATCACTCTGTGGAAAATAGTTCCATCATAGTAAGGAACTCCTTTAGCCTTAGCTTTGTTGTCGATTTTCCCTTCTGCAAGACCGATAAAGTTGGCCACAGTTACTGGTGCTTTCTTATCCTCAAACTTTACAATCATGTTACCTTTTGTAGTTTGAAGGTTGGCATAAAGTCCGTCATTAAGACCTTCGTAAGTTTCTTTGTCTACGTTCATTTTTTTATAAATTGGGGTACAACTCATCAGCGAAACACTTGCCGCTGCCAGAATTATATTCTTGTTAAACAATTTCATGTATTAAAGTGCTTTTAATTTTATGATTAATGGAATATCGTTATCTATTTTCTTTTCATCTCCAAAGGTTCCGTAAGCCAAAGAAGACGGCACTAAAAGCGTTACTTCCTCTCCATCCTGTATAAAACGCAAAGCATTTTCCACCGCTTTCAGTTCATCAAAGTGCCCGAATCTGGCATCTCTTCTTTCAAAAGGCTGATCATAGATTTTGGTTTGGTCAAAATCATACAGATCATAAGAATAGGAAATCAAAGTTTCATCTTTTCTTCTTTCCCTCTGATCATAACCTTCTACCGTTACCCAGTAATTAAGCTGTGTAGGATAATATTTCACTGGCTGGCCATTGATCCAATCCTGAATCTGTCCTCGTTCTATAAGGTTCAGATTTTTCATCCTGTTTTTAGAAACATCCAGATCTTTCTGGCTTAAAACCCCGCCAACCGGTGGGTGGGCAGTCTGTGTATTTCTATTACAGCTCAACAGGCTTATGGCTGATATGAAGAGTAATTTTTTCATAAACTTTTGCGAAAATACACATTTCAAGAATCAATTACAAAACTTATCTAGGATTTGCAAAAACAATTTCATAAGAATAAAAATCTATGCTCAACTTCTGCTAAAACAATTTAAACTTTTAAGCTGAATTTAAACTTTTAAGAAAATTAAGAATAGTAAGGCTTTCAATATTCCACTTACAGTAAATAAAAAGCCGGGAAAAATCCCGGCTTCCATATCATTTTTAATATATTATTAAACAGTTTCCAGAGCATGGTCTACAATAACTCTCCATCCGAAAGGATCTTCAGAAAGGTTATTTTGCAGGTCTACAAGATCTTTCTTAAGGATTGCAGCATAGCTTTCCTCATCAGATAATCTTGGAAGCTCCAGTTTTTCTCCCTGGTATCCTAAAGCCTGGAATTGAGTGGTAACAACCGCAGTTCCTACTCCCCATACTTCTTTAAGAGAACCGCTTTTTAAAGCTTCAATTACTGTTTTTACAGGAATTGGCTCTATTTTCACTTCGATTCCTCTTTTCTTAGCAAGCTGAATGAAACTGTCTCTTGTAACCCCATCAAGGATTTTCTCAGAAGTTGGCGGTGTATAAATAGTATCGTTGATTCTTACAAATACATTCATTGTACCACTTTCCTCGAAATATTCATGCGTCGCATCATCAGTCCAGATAATTTGCTCATAACCTTCTTCAATTGCTAATTGTGTAGGATAGAAAGAAGCTGCATAGTTTCCTGCTGCTTTAGCAGAACCTACACCACCGTTTGCTGCTCTTGAGTAGTGATCAGAAATTTTTACAGAAACAGGCTCCGAGTAATAGCTTTTTGCTGGAGTTGCAACAATTGCAAACATATATTTATTAGAAACTCTTGCTTTTAAAGCTTCTTCCGTAGCAAATATCAATGGTCTGATATACAAAGACATTCCTTCCCCCTGTGGAATCCAATCTCTGTCGATATCTACCAATGCTTTTAATCCGTCTAAAAACATTTCCTCAGTCACTTCAGGCATTGCAAGACGTTTTGCTGACTTATTGATACGTTCAAAATTCTTTTCAGGCCTGAAAAGGAAAACCTGCCCGTCTTTGTCTTTATAGGCTTTCATACCTTCAAAACAAGCTTGTCCATAGTTTACTCCCATCATGGCAGGTGTAAATGGTATTGGACCGTAAGGAACTAATTTTACATCACCCCATTTTCCGTTTTCGTACTCACATATAATCATATGATCAATGAAAGTACCACCAAATGAAAAATTGTTAGGGTCAAATGTAGAAATTCTGGAGTTTTCAGTTTTTTGAATTATCATTTTTTAAAATTTTTACGATGTTCTACAAATTTAACATAATTTTCTAAATATAAAAATTTTAGAGTAAATTTGACAAAAAAATAGCTTGAAAAGAGAAATTAAGACCACCAACGACGGAAGCAAAACACTGTTTATCAATGATTTAAATGAAAATTATCATTCTCATCACGGCGCACTTCAGGAAGCCGAACATGTGTTTATCAAAAACGGATTAAAT
Source organism: Chryseobacterium sp. Tr-659 (assembly GCF_011752975.1). Lineage (GTDB taxonomy): Bacteria > Bacteroidota > Bacteroidia > Flavobacteriales > Weeksellaceae > Chryseobacterium. Next base: position 256,315 of record NZ_VWWP01000004.1, read on the forward strand.
CTAATAAATGATTGCGAAATTAATATTTTAGAACTCGGTTTTGGAACAGGTTTGAATGTTTTGGTAACAATTAATGAATATTTAAAAACTGACAAAAATCATGTCATTAATTATTTTTCGCTCGAAAAATACCCCATAAATGAATCCGAAGTGAACGATTTGGCCTATTTTGAACTCTTTGATAACCCTGAGTTTAAAAATATTTATCAGAAAATTCATCTGGCAGACTGGGAAAAATCAGTAGAAATCATTAGTGGTTTCAATTTAAAAAAGATAGAATGTGACTTTTTCGACCTGAAAGACATCGATCTGCCCAAAATCAACCTGGTTTATTTCGATTGTTTCGGGGCGAGAGTACAGCCGGATCTTTGGGAAAAGCCACTATTCGAACTGGTTTCTGACAAAATGGCCATTAACGGTTTATTAACCACCTACTCTTCAAAAGGAAGTGTAAGAAGAATCCTTCAGGAGCTTAATTTTCAGGTTGAAAAAAAACAAGGTCCCCCAGGAAAAAGAGAGATGATTAATGCAATTAAGATGTAAAAAGACAAAAAGATAAAAGGGCAAAGAGTAAGAAAGACAAATTGCAGATTAATCTCTGAATAATTCTTTTTAGCAATTTTACCTTTTTGTGATTTTGCCCCCATTCGCTTCATAAAAATTCCTTACCTTAGATACAAATATTATACATTATATATATGATAGATAAGATCAACATTAGAGTGTATGCATGTGCAGTAAAAGATAAACAGGTACTAACCTTATTTGAAGAATATGCCGGCGAACCTTTAATGAAATTTCCGGGTGGCGGATTGGAATATGGAGAAGGAGTTTTGGAATGTCTGCATCGAGAATTCGACGAGGAACTGAATGTGAAAATAGATGTCATAGAACATTTTTATACCCAAGAAAGTTTTCTGGTTTCCCGCTTCAGAGAGAACGAACAGCTTCTTACCATATATTATATAGTAGATATTGTGAATGAAGAAGACTTCCTAATTCTGGATCCATGCATCGAAAAAACTGAGTGGATCGATATTGACAGACCAGATAATCCCTTCCCTCTTCCTGTGGACAAGATTGTATTCGATAAGTTAAAACAAAAATTCCTGTAATATACTTACAGGAATTTTTCTTTATTTCTTTACTTTAAAATCATTCGCTCCCGGGTAAGGCTGAAGATACCCAGAGTTCCAGTTAGACTGCAGTAATGATTCTACAAATTCATCAGTTCTGTTTTCGTGAGGGTTATACTGGTCTTTCAGATCAATATCGGCCATTTTCCCTTTTACATTCCACCAGAAAGCACTCCATCCTCCTCTCAGTTCTTTAATAATCTCATATACATTCTTTCCGGTAGCCCTGTTCATAAGCTTTGCAAAAACCTGTCCTTCAGTAGTAGTAAGATCTCTTAACTGTTTTTCATATTGGTCGGCCAGCATATTCTGTCTTTCTCTTACGAATTTCCTTTTGGCTTTGCTGTCCATATCTGTCATATCTTTCTGAATATCCCTGTATTGCTGTAATGCCGTTACAAACAACGGATATACTCTGTACAGTTTTTTATTCAGGAAATAGTAGTAATTTTTATCCAATTGGTTATTGAATCTGGGTTTATTAACCAAAACCAACTCATCCAGTACAACTACCGGCTCCCCGTTGATTTCATAGATTTTAACCTTCTGTTGCTCGTCGTAATAATATTTATTGCCAAATTCATCCACTTTCAGAGAATCCGGCGGATATTGATTAAGTGGTTTTGCCACTATAGCATCTTTCTGACCAAAAACACTGACTCCAAAAAAGAAAACAAAAAGGCAGACAATCTTACTAAAATTCATTATTTTTACACTTATAAGAACAAAAATTAAACGCAAAAATCATTCCTTTTTATGAAATTTGAAAAGAAATCTTTGAAATTTTTAGAGAAATATTTAAATACATCATCTCCAACAGGTTACGAACACAAAGGACAGGAAGTCTGGATGGATTACATCAGACCGTATGTAGACAAAATAGAAGTGGACCATTATGGAACCTGTTACGGAATAATTAATCCGGAAGCAGAATTTAAAGTAGTGATTGAAGCCCATGCTGATGAAATTTCCTGGTATGTCAATTATATTACAGATGACGGATTGATCTATGTCATCAGAAACGGAGGTTCAGATCAGACTATCGCTCCATCTAAAGTTGTCCACATTCATGGAGAAAACGGAATCGTAAAAGGGGTTTTCGGATGGCCGGCCATTCACACCAGAACCAATCAGAATGAACCTACTCCAAAAATCGAAAATATTTTTATTGACTGTGGCGCCACTTCCAAAAAAGAGGTGGAAGAAATGGGAATCTTCGTAGGATGTATGATTACTTATCCTGATGAGTTCTTCGAAATGAATGACCGATATTTTGTCTGCAGAGCATTGGATAACAGAATTGGCGGATTTATGATTGCTGAAGTAGCCAGACTTTTAAAGGAGAATAAAAAATCAATCCCTTTTGGTCTTTATATCACCAATTCTGTACAGGAAGAGGTAGGTTTATATGGAGCAGATATGATTGCAGATACTATTAAACCTAATATTGCCATTGTTACAGATGTAACCCATGATACCACTACACCAATGATCGAAAAGAAAAAAGAAGGAGATCAGAAGTGTGGTGCAGGGCCTGTTGTATTCTTCGCACCAAGTGTTCATCATACAATCAGAGAGTTAATCATTGATACGGCAAAAACTAAAAAGATTCCTTTCCAGAGAGCTGCAGCAAGCAGAGCTACCGGAACTGATACAGATGCTTTTGCTCACTCTAACGGCGGTGTACCAAGTGCTTTAATTTCCTTACCTTTGCGCTATATGCATACAACAGTGGAAATGGTATCTAAGGAAGACGTAGGTAATGTAATCAAACTTATCTATGAAACTGTTCTTAAAATTAAGCCGGAAATGAAACTGAAGTATCATTAATTGAGATCTCAGATATAAGACAACAGACAGCAGACTCAAAAATTACGTCTTTAAAGATCTGACATCTAGCATCTTGTATCTAAATAAAAAGTATAAAAAGTAAAAATGAAAACGAAGCTTATTGCTCCATCCCTTTTATCTGCAGACTTTGGGAACCTGCAAAGAGACATTGAAATGCTGAATAGATCTCAGGCGGACTGGTTCCATATTGATGTAATGGACGGCAGATTTGTCCCTAACATTTCATTTGGTTTTCCTGTTATGAAAACTATTCAGCAGCATGCTAAAAAATTTGTAGATGTTCACCTGATGATCGTAGAGCCAGAGAAATATGTTGATGAATTCATCGATCACGGTGCTGATCTTGTTTCTGTACATTATGAAGCATGTACACACCTTCACAGAACCATCCATCATATTCAGAGCAAAGGAGCGAAAGCCGGAGTTGTATTAAATCCGTCCACTCCTGTTTTAATGCTTGAAGATATCATTGCTGATGTTGATCTGGTGCTGCTAATGAGTGTAAATCCGGGATTTGGAGGTCAGAAGTTTATTGAAAATACTTATAAAAAGATCGCCGAAACCAAAGATCTTATCTTAAGCAATAATTCTACAGCGCTGATTGAAATTGACGGTGGTGTAAACCTTGATAATGCTTCCAAACTTTTCGAGGCCGGGGCTGATGTTCTTGTTGCCGGAAATGCAGTTTTCTCAACTGAAGATCCGGAAAGAACCATCGAACTCCTAAAGATCTAAGAAAATATATCTTTATAACAAATAAGAGGCAGCCAATGGCTACCTCTTATTTCATTGAAATATGATTATTAGTTTACCTGCTGAAAATTAAAACTCAGATCACCGGCGTTATAATCCGAAGAAATATTAGTAGGAAATGTTTGCGCTGTACCGCTTAGCCATCGGTATTCCCAGAACTGAATATTCCCCGCCGCAACAGGATATGTTGCATTACTGTTATTGGATTTACTTTTCTTATACCAGTCATTGGAGTTCATCGTAATCATATATTTTTTATCTTTCTCCAAAGATAATTCTGAAATATTTTTTGTTATTAAAGTATTTGAAGCCGATACGTTCACGATTTCTGATCTCAATACTGTTTTCGTAGTATAATCCCAGATGGTAATTCTCAAATTAGGATTAGAATCCGGAATTTTAACAGTGATCGAATTGATTTTCCCTTTTACACTGGGAGAGAATACAAGACCAAATTCATAATCTCCAGAATTAACAAAATTGGTAACCGTAGTAAATCCTGTATTTTCATAATATTTAGCCAGCGGGTTTTCTTCCATATAGGTTACAGGAGGAGATACCTGCTCATCATCATCTTTACTACAGCTTGTTATGGAAAACATGCTAGTTAACAATAGTACTGGCACTAAGCTTTTAAGAGATAAAAATCTCAAATCTAAAAAATCTTCTAAATGTTTCATTGGTTTTAATTTTGATAGGACAAAGATTGAAATAAACCAGCAGAAAGATCACAGGAAAAACACTGTATTCAAAAGGTTATTATCCTTTTTTAGCATAAAAAAAAGACAGCACTTGGGGAGCTGTCTTTTCTCATCGGAAACTGAGTTGTCTTGGTTATTAATTCTTTTTCAACATTGGGAAAATGTTAAATTCTGTCTTGCTAACCACACAAATGTCTGAATAAAACCATATTCTATGCATCAGTAGAAATACTGAATTTGCTATTAAGTATTTACACCTACTCTACGCTTCTTTATTCCAGACACAGGCACAGACAACAGAGATGATCGAAATCACCGAGAAAATAGTTCTTATATTATTGAGAAAATTCCATCTGTTCTCAAAATTATCACGCATCTGCCTGGCAGTTTCCATAGTAGATTTTGAGATATCAAACTTATCAAGAGCATCATTCATGGGCACATTTCCTACTATCGTAACCCCGAAAACGCCAATCAGATAAGCAAGAGAAGCAAGCAGGAGAAAGAGAAAAACAGGTTGATGACCGCGGAAAAGAAAAGTTGACAAAGGAAGAAGAGCAGCCGTTCCCATAAAACTTATGAAAAATACAGGATTAAGGATTTCCCGGTTAATATTTTGCATTGCTTTCAGATATTCCATATCAGAGAGCTTTCCGAGTCCAAGAACTACAGAACAGGAATATGCATAAAAGAGCCCTCCTATTAATGCTGTGAGGACAGCGGCAATAATCAATACTAAAGTTGTCATTTTCATATAATTTGGTTGGTGGTTATGAGTATAAAATTAATAAGGATTCCATTTTTTAATGATATTCTGAGCCGTCAGTATCATTTCCGGTTCCCAGTTTTCTGTTTTAAAATAATGAAATTGCTGACCTTTTAGAATCGCTGGTCCTACACTGTCAAAAAGCAGCTTTGTAAGTCTGGATTGCTCTTCAAACAGCTCCATATTTTCAAGAGGTTCATCTGGCAGCTTAATCTCCTTTTTCGTCCAGTTTCCCATCTTTCCCACTTGAAGATCCGAAGCATCTATAATTGCTCTAACTTTATTAAAGTCAGTAAAAAAGCCTTCTTTTTCTGCTTCTGTTTTAATAGTGTTTCCAAGCCTTTCAATAATGACATATTCCAGATTTTTACATTGAGCCAAAACAGAAGGCAATATGGATAAAATCTCTTCAGGAATAAGATCATCATGAGTATCTCTTCTTACCATTCTTTTCCCATAAACACTCTTCTGCCAACTTCCTCCGGAAAGATGAATTTCTCTGACTTTATCCAAAGGGTAAGAGTTAATAAGCTCTTGCATCTCTACTTCAAAATTACAAGCCTGACAATAGAGATTATGAAGATCAAGAATCAGAAATCCGTCCGTATCCTCTATAAGCTGATCAAGAAATTCTCCCTGCTCTTTAACATCATCCGATGAAAATGAAAATGCAAGATTCTCAATTCCAACCGGAACATTAACAGCTTCCTGCAGCCTGTACAAACGATCTTTTCCTATCTGTAAAGTTTTAGGATGCAAAGACACCGGCAAAGGCACTCCCTGGTGAAAGTTTTCAGTATTCATGAAACCAAAATGCTCCGTGATATGATTATAGTTCCTTCTGAGAAACTCTTCTTTTAGTTTCTTCAACCAGACATTCTGCCTTTCCGTCCATCGGGCATCGAAAAGAGAATAATAAACACCATGCCCAATCAAACGGTTATTTTCAGCATAAAAATTCAGGAGATCATTAAGCCAATCAGGTTCTTTTACATTGTACAATGTATCGAAAGACCATTCCAGCACATCAACAGCATTATTCTGCATCAATGGAAGAATTGCAGAAACAAAATCTGCTTCTGCCATCATTGATAATCCTAACAGTGGCTTTCCCATTCTTTATCCCATTCCACAGGCCGGGCAGCCATAACCGCGAAGTACAAGAGTATCTTTCTTTACAATAGTTTTAGTTTTCCCCGGTTTCGGCTTTTCTGGTTCAGGATCTGCCGCTTTCTTAACTTTTTTTTCAGGCTTTTTATTTTTGGGCAGAGGTTTTGTGCTTTGTGCAGAAACTCCCGCCGTCAATAAACTGGCCATTAATAACGCTGGAATTTTCATAATCCTTTTTTTAAAGAATAAAATTTACAATAAACGTTCCAATATATATCATTCATTTTGAGAACCCTGACAAAAGATCAAAATCTATATTACTGAGCTTGAATAATTTATTACACCTATCATCAAAGTAAAAGTTTGTTTTATATTTCTCTAATCGTATCTTTTTAGATTCAAACTTAGATTCAATAATCTCAAATTCAAAATTCAGTTTTTTAAGATGATTCGCCAATTCTACAATAGACGTATTTTCATCAAGTATCATTTTAATATCATTAACTTCAAAAGTGTTTGGTGCAGCTATTTCATAACTAAAATCAAATTGAATTCCTCTTATAATATTGTCAATAACTATAATCTCAAAAAATAGGTCATCAATATACAACCCATATAAAGCCGGAATATCTCCATCCTGATGTGTAGTAATTTCTAAATTTGAAATATCTTTTAAATTATCTCCAATTGATATATTTGCTATTTTTCGTTCTAAAATTAATTCTGACAGGTTCATAATACAGTTTTTATGGTGAGAACAATATTTTCTTTTTTAAAACTCTTAAGCTTTTATTATAATAATACACTTATTTTATTTAACCCTTTAAAACTGTTTAAACAGACTTTTTATAAAAATACAATAATAATAGAGCTTTTAAGAATTTATTATCTGCAAATACTGTAAAACTTTTCTATACTCTGATATTCTTTATTTATATTTAGTTTTTAAATAAATATAAATATGAAATGCAGTCTGATTAAAGCCGTTTTCCTTGGATGGATATTATCTTCTCACAACATCAATGCTCAAAATCAACCTGTCGACAACAGCAAAAAAATGGAATGGTTTAAAAATGCCAAACTGGGTATTTTTATTCACTGGGGAATTTACTCGGTGGATGGTATTTCCGAGTCATGGTCATTTTTCAACAACTATATCAATTATGAAAATTATATGAAGCAGCTGAATGGTTTTTCAGCTTCAAAATATCAGCCGCAACAATGGGTTGAACTTATTAAAGAATCCGGTGCTAAATACGCTGTGATTACCACCAAACATCATGACGGTGTGGCACTATGGAATTCAATGGCAGAAAATGCGACAACAGTTCCTAAAAATTCTTTGGCAAGGAAAGATGTTTTAAGTCCTTTTATTGCCGGGCTTAAAAATTCAGGGTTAAAAACCGGGCTTTATTTTTCACTTCCGGACTGGAGTCATCCTTACTATGACATCAATACCCGCACAAAAAAGCGCTACGAAATAAAAGATGATCCGAAACGCTGGCAGAATTTCATCAATTATTATCAGACTCAGCTTAGTGAGCTTTCATCACAATATCATCCTGACCTTTTATGGTTTGATGGAAATTGGGAACATACTCCCGAAGAATGGAAAACTGTGCAAACTATGGATATTCTAAGGAAATATAATTCTGATATTATTATTAATTCCAGACTTAACGATCATGGCGATTATGATACTCCTGAACAGGGCATTCCTGTGATAGCCCCACAAAATCCTTACTGGGAACTCTGTTATACCATGAATGACTCCTGGGGATATCAGCCTTATGATAACAATTATAAGACACCCAATATGATGGTGAGAACTCTTGCAGACGTAATCAGTATGGGAGGAAATTTATTGCTTGATATAGGGCCAAGATCAGACGGAACCCTTCCTGAAAAACAGGTTGAAATCCTTAAAAACCTTGGGCGCTGGACTTCGAAAAATAAAAATGCAGTCTATGAAACAACCCGCGGAATTCCTTTCGAAAACTATAAAGGAAAATCTTCACTGTCAGAATCTAAAAAATCTGTATTTCTTTACCTTGAAGAAGCAAAGAATTTCACAAAAATCTATGGATTAGCAACAAAACCGACTTCAGTAAAAATTGTAGGAGACGGACAATCTGTCATCAATCTGGACTATAGTCTGGACAAAACTCTGACACTTAACTTTTCAAAGGTAAAATTTGACCAAGATGTCACTGTTGTAGAACTTGATTTTGAAACTCCACCAGTATTTCTCAAAAATTTTCAGAAAGAGAAGCACGTTCTTTCCGAAATATTGGAAAACAAAAACACTCCACTGGCAGTTTATGACCTCTCTAACACGCTACATAATGGCAATAACATGCTAACCAATGCAGGTTTAACTGGTGACGGACTTGACATGAAATTCAAAAAGACTCCTAAAACCAATCCAGCGACTCTGCAGTGGATCAGCAAACATGCTGAAGCATTTTTTGAAACACAAAAAGGATTACCAGATGGACATTATTCGGGAATAAGCGCTTTATCAAAGGACAAACAAACACTTTACCTCTTTGTAGAAGGAATTCCTACAGGTCCTGTTGCTTTAAAAGGGATCAAAAATGAAATTGCAAGAATAAGAATAGCAGGCGAAGGTACTTTACTTGATCATAAAATTTATAATAAACTTTATTGGAGTGATTGCCCCGGAATCATTTATATTGATATTCCTAAGGAGAAACTTGATCCGCAAATGACAGTCATTGCCATATTACTTAATAAGCCTGTTGAGCTTTACAAAGAAGAAATAGGAGCTATTGAGAATAATCTTTGATAGAAATTTAGACATACCCACTATAAAAAGCAAGATCCGGAGAAATTTCTCCGGATCTTTTATTTTGTAAGAAAATTTTCTTAGAAAATCTCTCTTCCTGAAAAATGGAATTGAGCTTCGATTAATGCGTTTTCGTCAGAATCTGAACCGTGAACTGCATTTTCACCGATGCTTCTTGCAAACATTTTTCTGATTGTACCTTCTGCTGCTTCTGCAGGATTAGTAGAACCGATTAATGTTCTGAAATCCTCAACTGCATTGTCTTTTTCTAAAACTGCAGCAACGATAGGACCAGAGCTCATGAATTCTACCAATTCACCATAAAATGGTCTTTCAGCGTGTACTTCATAGAATTTTTTTGCATCAGCAACTGTAAGCTGAGTTAATTTTAAAGCTTTGATTTTAAAACCTCCTTCAGCAATCTTACCCAATATAGCACCGATATGTCCGTCAGCAACTGCATCAGGCTTAATCATAGTGAATGTAATGTTAGACATAAATGTATATTTTTTTAATGGCGCAAAATTACAAAAAATATCTTTGATTTTTATTTTAATTTTTTTTTAACATAAAAATAACTTTTATTAAGAAATCGTGAACCAAACTTTGGCACAGTAATTGTTTATTCTATTGCGATTCTCATGTTTAATTTGAGTTTTCATGGTTATTAGTTTTTACCCAGCTTCGGCTGGGTTTTTTATTTATTAAAAATAAACACGTTTATTTAATAATTTCATAATTTTAAAAACCCCATAAAATCATATTAACAGAGGATTACGCTTATGATAATCAATAAGATAATTCTTATTCTCGTTTCCTGAATTTAAAATGTGACAAAGTGGAGTTATCAGACATAATTCACCTGTCATAAAGTAGAGTTATTTCAGATTATTTTTGTGCCAAAATGTAAAATTATATTTCAGGGTAATTTTTTTTGGAAAAAAATTATCATTAATTTTAATATTTACCACAAAAAAACTGCAGACTATTTAAGCTGCAGTTCTTATTTATATGATAATATCTGATTATTTTTGAGATGCTTCTTCTGCCTCTTCCATCAGTTTGATATAAGTAGCATAGCGGGAATGCTGGATTTCACCGGTTTCAAGGGCATTAATAACAGCGCATTTTGGTTCATTTACATGGAGACAGTTGTGAAACTTACATTCTTCTCTTTTTTTGAAAATCTCAGGAAAATAGTGCTGTACTTCTTCTTTTTCAATATCGATCATGGCAAATTCACGAACACCGGGAGTATCAATCACATTTCCGCCAAAATCCCAGAAGTGCATCTGAGCAAAAGTAGTTGTATGTTTTCCTTTTAAATGAGTATCTGAAATCTCAGAAGTCTTCAGATTTAATCCTGGCTGCAGGGCATTTACCAGTGTAGACTTTCCACAACCGGAATGACCGAAGAACACTGAAGTTTTATCTTTAAGAATTTCCTGAAGCTGATCCAGATTAAGCCTGGAGTAAGAGGAAATTTCCAATGTACCATAACCAATTTCCTGATAAAGAAACTCTATGTCTTTTACAATTTCAATTTCTTCTTCGTGTAATACATCAATTTTATTAAACAAAATCAATGGCGTAATATTATAAGCTTCACAACATGCCAGGAATCTGTCGAGGAATCCTAAAGATGTTTCAGGATGTTTTAGTGTAAAAATAAAACATGCCAGATCTATATTGGAAGCAATGATATGAGCTTCTTTTGAAAGATTTACAGATTTTCGGATCAGGTAATTGAAGCGCGGCTCTATTTTTGTGATCCAGGCAATATCATCCTGTTCCAGCTGAAACTCAACAAAATCTCCTACAGCAAGCGGATTGGTAAGTCTTGTTTTTATTAATTTGAATTTCCCCCTGATTCTGGCTTCGAAAATTTTATTTGTTTCCAACTCCAAAACCTGGTACCAGCTGCCTGTAGATTTAATGATTTTTCCTTTCATAGATAATACTGATGCAAATATAAGCAATTAGGGCTTAGGATTCAGGAATCAGGGCCAAAAACAATATTTCAGTTTTCCCGAATCCCGACACCTAAGCCCAGATTATTTTTTCAGACTTTAGCTGATAGGGTTAAAATTATTTCTCACCTCTCTAAATTCTGATTCATGTCAGCTCTTATAAGCTGCTTAATTTCTTATCGATCATAATATTATTCTGAACTTCAATAGACTCTTCGTGAATTGCCTTGAACACCTTTTCAATAAACTCTTGAGACATTCCGGTTTCTTTAGCTTTCTGAGTTGCGTATTCAGTAATCACTTTCCAACGTTCAGGCTGGAAGATCGCGATATCGTTTTCCTTTTTAAGTTTACCGATCTTTTCAGAAATTTTCATCCTTTGAGACAGAAGTTCAATCAACTGGAAGTCAAGATCTGAAATTAAAGTTCTGTGCCTTCCCATTTCTCCTTCAAAACCTGCAAGATTAGAATTTCTCACTTTCAAATTACCAATAAGTTCAGCAAGAACTTCTGGTGTAATTTGCTGAGAAGCATCACTCCACGCTTCATCAGGATTACAGTGTGACTCGATAATAGCTCCCTGGTATCCTACATTAAGAGCTTCTTGTGTAATATCTGCAAGACCAGTTCTGTTTCCGCAGATGTGAGAAGGGTCAATCAGCATTGGAATATTCGGGAACTGGCTTTTGAAATCAAGGGCGATCTGCCAGTTCGGGTTATTTCTGTATTTTGTTTTCTGGTAGGTAGAAAATCCTCTGTGGATTACTCCCAGGTTTTTAATATCCTGTCCTAGAAGTCTTTCCAGCGCTCCAATCCATAGTGCAAGATCCGGATTAACAGGGTTTTTAACGAATACAGGCTTATCTGTTCCTCTTAAAGCCATTGCAATTTCCTGTACCGTGAAAGGATTTACTGTAGAACGTGCACCAATCCAAAGAACGTCAACATCAGCTTCTAAAGCGGCAAATACGTGATGTGCGTTTGCAACTTCGGTAGCCGTTTTAAAACCATATTCTTCCTTTACTTTTTTTAGCCAGTTCAAACCGATCACTCCTACTCCCTCGAAACCATTTGGTTTGGTTCTGGGTTTCCAGATTCCTGCACGAAAAACCGATACATTAGCATTGGATTCTTTAATTCTTTTAGCTGTTTCAAGCATCTGAGCTTCACTTTCCGCACTGCATGGTCCTGCGATCATTAAGGGTTGTGTAAGCTCATTGATCCACTCATTTTTTAAATCATTTAAATTCATATTCTAAATTTTATTGTTTTTTTATTTTTTTAAAAGTTCACAGCAATAGCCCTTTGATTATAAAATTTACTTTATAATTCTTTTCAAAAAATGCCGTTCAAAATTGTTTAAAGGAATCAGGAAAATAAAAGGGCTCTACTTTTCCTGTATTTTTTGGAAAGAAATTCAGTTAGCAATACCAATAAAATCGGTAATACGTTCTAAAATTTCTATAATAAGAAACAGAAAAACTAAAATAACCGCTAAAAAAGTAATTAGCGGGTGCAAAAAAAGACAGATATGTATTTGATAATTTTTCCATTTTTCTTCTGGAAATGTCTTTGTTTTAGCGTTTCTGGTTGCAATTTGTTTTTGTCAAAAACTTATTTTTCACAAAAAACTTTGACAAATATATAAAAATTATGTCAAATCAAACTTCATTAAATCATCAAGATCTTTTAAAAGTGGATTTTTTTCGATGAATTTTTCGAATATCTTTCTTTTGGTAACGACCTCAATCTTCAGATTATCAACGTCTCTCACGTATTCTATCTCAATAATATGGTTCTGAACTTTTCTTTTAAAATGATTAAAAAATTCTCCACTTATTTTATCAAATTCTACTTTAGCAGAATCTGAAGGGAATAAAACTTTGATTTTACTCTCATCTGTTTTTTCCAGCTTAAAGGTTTTCACGGCGTTAAAAACAAAGTTGTTTTTGATCTGTAACTGCTTAAGCATAATTTTCCATTCCACCTGCAGATCTGTATCTGTAAAATGGTTTTGCGGAAGATTTTCGGTTTTAACAACTGTATTTTCTGCTGTTTCTACTTTATCTTCTTTATTCAAAAAGGAATTGATGCTAAAGCCGGATGATATTCCCGGTCTGGATAATGGCTTTGTAGTCTTCGTTACTACGGCCACAGCTTCCTGTACTTTTTCTGTTAGCGCAGGCTGTTCTGTTTTAACTTCTTTTTTCTCCTGAGCTTTTTCAGGAATTTTCACTTCCTGTTTCTCACTGAGAAAAGGAGCCAGTATTAGGAACTTTTTTTTTTAGTATCACCTGAATTAGCTGTCAGAGAAGCCAGCTGCATCAGTGCAATTTCAACCGTAAGTCTGGGGTTTTTGGAATTTTTATAATTAATATCCGCATGGTTGCAGATCTCAATGCCGTCAATCAGCTGCTGGGCTGCCCATTTTTGTCCTTGTTCTACGAACTTAACCTTGGTCTTCTCACCCACTTCAATCAGATCAATGGTGGAAGTGTTTTGTGCCATCATCAGATCTCTGAAATGATTTCCTAATCCGGCAATGAAGATATGGGGATCGAATCCTTTTTTAACAATATCATTGAAAGCAGAAAGCACTTCCGGAATTTTATTCTCTTTGGCAAGATCTACTATATTCAGATATTGATCATAATCCAGGATATTTAAAACTTCGGCGGCTTTGGCCAGCGTAATATTCTTTTGAGAAAAGGTGGATAGTCTGTCGAAGATGGAAAGTGCATCTCTTAACGCACCGTCTGCTTTTTGAGCGATCAGGTATAATGCATCATCTTCATACTGGATATTTTCCTTCTGAGCAATATTTTGCAAATGCCCCTGAATGTCTTCAATAGTAATTCTTTTGAAGTCATAAATCTGACAGCGGGATAAAATTGTTGGAATAATTTTATGCTTTTCCGTGGTTGCCAAAATAAAAATAGCGTGAGCCGGCGGCTCTTCGAGAGTTTTAAGGAAAGCATTGAAAGCGGCAGAAGACAGCATATGAACCTCGTCGATAATATACACTTTGTATTTACCAACCTGAGGTGCAAAGCGAACCTGATCTATCAGTTCCCTGATATCATCTACGGAGTTATTGGATGCTGCATCCAGCTCATAGATATTGTAAGCAAAGCCATCTTCTGAAACCGAGCCATCTTTCTCATTGATCTTTCTTGCCAGAATTCTGGCACAAGTAGTTTTACCCACACCACGAGGACCGCAAAAAAGCAATGCCTGAGCTAATTGGCTTTCTTCAATTGCATGTTCTAAAGTATCCGTAATATGGGATTGCCCTACAACTGTATCAAACTCCTGAGGACGATATTTTCTTGCAGATACTATAAAATTTTCCATTGGTCAAAAGTAAGAAATATACTTTTAATTTGAAAATTAAAAGTTTTCAAATATCAACAAAAAAACGCATTTCTGTTCAAATCGGAAAACTTTTAATCTTTATTTCTTACTGTATGCAAATCCAATCAATTCAACAATAGCTTCTTCTATCTCTTTTCTTCCTTCCTCTGTTTTCAGATCAATACCGCAGAATTTACTTGCATTGTATCCTGTATAAAGGTTAAGATAGTAAGCTCCTGAAACAATCAGTGCCATAATTGCTCTGTGTCTTGTTGCTCCTTCTCCGAAGTAAGGATCTGAAATATTACCAAACAGCACTTCTCCTACCTCTTCACGCTGGTCTACCAGTTTCCTAAGGATAGGTTTGCTTTCTGAAAGTTCCCAAAGAATGATCTTCTGAAGCTCTTTATTTTTTTTCAGATTTTCAAACTGGTTAAGGACAACCATTTTGGTAAGTTCATGTCCTCCGTCAGAAAAATCGATATTTACATCCTGATTTACCTGACTCCAGTAATCCTGGGATTTGATATATTCATCGATCAGCTTATCAGTACTTCCAAAGTACTCATAGATCAGTTTTTTATCAAAACCGGCAACTGCAGCTATTTTACTTACTTTTAAACCTGAGTATCCTTTTACTCTTAAAATTTTACCAACTGCAGCAAGCAGTTTTTGCTTTGTTTTTTCTTTGTCCCTAATGGGGCCCTGCACTACTTTTCTAGGCATAATTTATTATTTTTTTGCAATATGCAATTTTTTATTTATATCTTCAAACGCATTGAGTGTTTTGTCCAGGTGTTCCTTTTCGTGTCTGGCGGTTACACTCATCCTGATACGTGCATCTTTTCTGGGTACAGCCGGATATAAAATCGGGTTTGTATAGATGCCTTTCTCTATGAGTAGTTTTCCAGCCTCTCCTGTTACATATGGATCTCCGATTTTCACGGGAATGATTGCGGAACAGGTGACACCAGTATCTAAGCCCAGATCATCAAGTCCTTGTTTGAAGTAGTTGATATTGTTCCAGAGTCTTTCTCTCCAGATGGGTTCTTCGTCTATTAAATCAATGGCTTTAACAATCCCCGCAGATGATGGTGGGGCTGTTGCAGAGAAGATCTGTTGGCGGGATTGGAATTTGATAAACGCGGCAAGCTTTTTATCAGCGATGACATATCCTCCCAGATTTCCAAACGTTTTACTGAATGTTCCTGTGATGATATCTACTTTATCCAATAACCCGGCCTGTTCCAAAGTACCTCTTCCTGTTTCTCCAAGGATGCCAACGCCATGTACGTCGTCCACCATAAGAAAGGCATTGTACTTTTTCACCAGATTATAGATCTCATTAATACGCGAGGTATCACCATCCTGGGAATACACTCCGTCCACAATAACGAGTTTCGTACGGTACAGATTTTCAGATACCTTCAAAATGTGTTCCAAAGATTCCAAATTATTGTGCGGAAATGTTTTTTTATTGGTAAATGCACATCCTTCATGCACACTTGCATGTACAGCCATGTCTAAAATGGCAAGGTCTTCTTTCAGCATTAAACATTGTAAAGTAGCACTATTGGCTGTATATCCAGTGGTAAATACTACGGCTTCATCTTCATTTCTTTTGAAAAACCCTGAAATCTTTTTTTCTAGAGCATTGTGATAATCAAAATACCCTCCGATAAGCGGAGTTGCTCCTGTACCTGTGCCATATTTCTCTATTCCTTCAATAGCAGCCTGTTTTACTTTTGGGTGTTGGGTAAATCCTAAATAATCACTTGATACAAAACTAACAAATTCTCTGTTTTGGTTTGCAATATTTACATTCAGTATCGCATTGGTTCCTGAAGTATTTTTCAACCTGTAATTCATATGTCCGTTAGACTTTACATAGTCTAGGTATTCATAAAAAATTTCAGCTCTTTGGGCCATATCATTATCTGGTATATTCTCAAAGTCTTTAATAGTTGCTGTTGTGAAATTGATGCTCATCCTTAATCTTGTTTATTGTGTGGTTCGAAGAAACAAATATATGATTATTTAAAGGGCTTAAGCTTCCCCATTAAGATTAAATATTATTAAAGACACAATAAATTACCCTTATTATCTGGAAACCAAAGTATTTAATATATCTGTCTCTTTTAACATTTCTTTTGTATTGAATTAATTAGTTTTTTCTTACCTAAATTTAATAAAAAAAGTAAACAATAAAGAAATATTAATAAATAAATGATAAAAAAAATACGTTTTTTTTCACAACCATCTCATTTATAAAAGATTATTTTTTTTCTATTTTCTCATTATAATTCATTAAACTCTGTCCTGAAGCAGAAAGCCGGAATCATTTAATTCCCGAAAGAGAGATAAACACTTACGGATAAGTTTATAAAATGTATTTTGGAAAGATAGAAAAGTAGATTTATTTAACATTTATGAGCATTTCTGAATGCTCCCGGAGTATAACCTGTTATTTTTTTGAAGAATTTTGAAAAATTGGATGGATCATAGGTTAACATACGGGCAATTTCCGCAATTGATTTATCTGAAGTAGCAAGCATATTTTTTGCTACCTGTATAATTTTTTCATCATAAAAATAGCAAGGATGTCTGCCTGTTTCTTTTTTCACTGTATCGGTAAGATGTTTATGGGAGATAGCGAGTTCTCCGGCAATTTCATTTACCTCCATAAATTCCGGAATATTTCCAGAAACAACATCTTTAATATGTTTTTCCAGAAACATAAAATATTGGCTGGTAATCTCTTCACTTCTTTTCATCATTTTGTTCTTAATAGTCTATTCAAAATATAAATTTAGCAATAAGAAACAAAACAACATGGTGAACTTTTCGGAAATTCACCAAGAAATATAAAATAAAAAACTTGTTTTAGATATTTGTTTAGATTTTTTTCAACCCTAAGGATAAGCTTAACTCCGATTAAAAGTTTTATAAATCTCAATCTGGGAAACTCTATCATCTTTAAAAAAAAGCGCCAGAATAATCTTTCTCCCAAGCCAGGTTCTGTCTAATTCATAGGTCCAGGTATTATCCAAAAAAAGATTAAAACCATCCCCTAATTCTGTTTTGACTTCATGACGGGTTTTCCCAATCAAATGATTAAAGTTCTCCTTTTTCATGTTTTTGTGTTTGCACTTAAAAATGCAAAATCAAGGCCAGAAAAAACAGTACGTATCATTAATTATTTTCAGCCTTATTAACGATAGCTTTCCCTATTTTCACAAACAAAGCAAATGCAATACAAAATAAAATTCGTTTTTTTTACAAAATTATAGAAATAGCAAAAGATCTCTTAATGAGATCCTTTGTATAGGTGGCAAAATCTTTTGTGTTCTTAGAATCATTATTTCTTCAGATCAATAAAGCTTCTTTCATCGTTATGGGAACCTTTTGCAAAATTAAGAATCCTATTTTTCCGCATCAAAGTCCGGTTGTAGAATTAACATCAAATTTTTGTCAAATTTTTACTACAAAAAACTGTTAAAAAATAGCAAAGTCAAAGATTTATTAAATTCTCTAAATGACAAGAGTACGCTCATATCCAAGATTTATAAATTTTACAATAAATTATGAATTCACTAAACAATAGAGATTATAAGAAATATTATGAAAATAAATCCAATGTTAAAATTTCACTAAATAATGAAATATTTTAATATTATGAAAATTCTTATGTACTTCAAACTCAGCAAATGTGGATAAAACTTATATGAAACAAATCAAAATATACTGATTTATCTCCATAATTTCATTATTTTTACACAATCAAAAAAAACTAAAACACAAAGGCTAAGAAAACTTAATGATAAAAATTTATTCTCAATCGTTCCTGCCTCTTAAAAAAACTTGGACTTGTACAAATACTATTATTAACCGTTTTTTGCAATAAAGCAGGAGACACAGATCAGTTTTGCACATCTATGAGAATTTGGGCATTATTTTTTGCTTGCTTATATTTAAACGTTAACGGACAGCGCCACACGTCTATGTGGTATAATATAGATAACGGGCTTCCGCAAAGCAGTGCAAAGGCTATTGTGAAAGATAAATACGGTTTTATCTGGATCTCTACAGAAAATGGAATTGTGCGCTATGACGGAAGTTCTTTTATTACTTTTAATAATTTCAGAGTAAATAATCTGTATTTTGGTGAGTTTATTGGAAATCCGTTTCTTGACAGCATTACGGTTCTTAATAACTTTCAGGAAAATAAAATTATCATTAAAAACAGATTTCCTAAGCTTGCTCCGCTTCAGAGCAATGATAAATTGGCATTTTCCCAAGGCTCAGATTTTATGCATCGAATTGCCAATAATATCATATCGGCTAATTTTTATAATGACCTTCATTATTTTATCCAGCTTAAAAACTCGGTTTATAACTTTACTGAAAAGAATACCATTGTTTATAAAGACCAACAGGGAAAGGAAACAAAGATAGCAATTCCTTTTTCCAATAAGGATCTGACCAATATTTTCGTGGTAGACAATATTCTTTTTATTAATGACCTGAAAGCAAGAAAAACCTATTCGATAGATCAGGGAAAATTATCTGTTTCGGAGAAGCCGAGCCTTTTTAATCATCCCGACACCAAAATATACTGGCAACAAATTACCAATCAGACCTTCATTATCAATCATAATAATATTTATATTGTGGAGGGAGGCGGAAAGAGTCTTTCTCTGAAATTTCTGATAAAATTTGATGAAATCGGAAGACACTCTTACTGTTCCATGTTCTACGATAAAGATTTCAATAAGCTTTACCTGGGAACTCTTAACAATGGACTTAATGTTCTTACGCTTTCTAATTTTTATGTTGCCAGAAAAGAGACTGATTTTTCCAATAATGTTTATTATGCTTCTCTGCCATTCAGTTCCGGGACGATTATGGCAGAAGATGGGACTGTATTCAACAGAGAAGGTATCGTTAGTAAGTATCATTTCGGAAACAATGATAATTACCTTATGATGTACGATAGTTCCGGCAATATTCTGATTAAGAAAAGAAACAGTATTATCAGATTTTATAAGAATTCGGGATATAAAAAGAAGGATTCCGTTTACATTCAAAAAGGGTTTGAAGCTTTTATGAAAAGTGGAAATATTTATGGCTCTACTTTCACTGATTTTTCAGATAATCAGCTCAATATCTTTAAAAAGGACTTGTTTACCCAACCCGATTTTGTTTATCATTTTAAAAGCTTCATCAATACTTTTTTCCAATACAATAACGATGAAATTCTTATAGGAAGCAGTGACGGGCTGTACTCTGCCAAGTTAGGGACCGGAACCGTGACTCCTTTAATGAAAAATATTTATGTAAAAAGCATTTTCAAAACAAAAGATAACCTCATTTGGGTGATGACCAATAAAAGTGGATTTTTTCTTTTCAAAAACAGAAAGCTAATTAAGATGCCTACCGACAGAAATAATTATCTTCAGGCGGCCCATTATATCCTTGAGGACAAAAAAGGCTCTTATTGGATATCTTCCAATAACGGATTGTTTAAGGTTCCCAAAAAGCAATTGCTGCAATATGCGGAAGACGGAAAAAAACCTGTCTACTATTATCGTTTTACCAAAAAGGACGGGTTTCTTACGAATGAGTTCAACGGCAGCTCGGAACCGAATGCTTATGCACTGGAAAACGGAGATTTTGTATTTCCCTCTATGGATGGTTTTGTATTCTTTAACCCGCAGAGTATTGAAACATATTATCCTGAAAGAAATCAAATTTATATGGAGAGGGTAAAGATCGGTAACTCTGAAACTCATTATTTCCATGATACACTTGATTTAAAAAAAGATTACAAAACAGCAGATATATTTATCGATATTCCTTATTTCTCTAACCTGGAAAATCTTTATATAGAGGCTAAAATATCAGGTAAAGAAAACACTGATTGGGAACAAATCGCCACAGGAAAGGAGTTAAAGTACACCATCAGCAATCTTAGCCCGGGAGACTATACTTTGAACGTAAGGATATTGGTTTCTCCGGATGGAAAATTTGAAGAAAAGACGATTCATTTCAAAATCCAGCCTTTTTTTTATCAGACATTACTTTTCAGGGTGGCTGCTTCAATCATTATATTGATTATCATCACTATCATAGTTCAGCTGATGACTAATTTTTTAAGAATAAAAAACAAAGCATTAAAACAGATTGTCCACAATAAAAATTCTGAGCTTAAAGAAACTTCATTTAACCTTGAAGTGGTAAAAAGTAATTTGCAGAAAGAAACAGAATATCAAAAGAAGCTGGTGGAAACCATCAGCCACGACATTACTACTCCTATAAGATTTATTGCCATGCTTTCTCAGAAACTCCATGAATCGGACGATGTAGAACTTCAAAAGAAGTATTTTGACAGTATTTATAAATCTTCAGAACAACTTTATCAGTTCACTCTTAATTTGAAAGAGTATACAGAGCTTTATAAGGCTGAAAACATCTTTGAAAAGCTGGAATACCCTATCAATAGAATTTTGGAGATCAAAAACAGACTGTTTTGTGAAATTGCAAAAGAAAAAGAGACTACTATTATCAATACTACTCAGGAAAAAATATACTCCAGAGTGAATGAGAGTATCTTAACAGCCATTATTCACAATATTCTTGATAATGCAGTGAAGAATACTTTAGGAGGAGAAATCACTCTGGCTATTAATGAAAACCAAGAAAAAACCACCATAATAATAGCTGATACGGGAACGGGAATGTCTGCAGACCAAATCGCAACCTATATGAATCTGTTCAGAAATCCTAAACTGGAAACCCCCAGTTTTAAAGGCAAAGGACTTGGGTTGCATATGGTAATTCATCTGGTCAAAAAGATCAATGCGGAAATCGGCTTTAGACAAAACCAGCCCCAAGGAACTATTGTGGAAATAACCCTCAGGAAAAACTAATCTTTATGAATGAAAAAATATTAATCGCTGATGATCATTATGTAGTAAGAGCAGGAACTGCTCTCGTTCTGGAAACGGCTTACCCTAATCTAAGAATAAATTTTGCAGAAAACTATGAGCAGGTAAAAACATTATTGGAAAGCAAATATTATGACCTTCTTATTTTGGATATTGATATGCCTGGAACTCAATATAAAAAAATGATATCCGAACTTAAAAACATCCAAAACGATCTTAAAATCCTTGTGTTTTCAGGATACGACAAAGATGTAGCTATCCAATATATCAGAGAAGGCGCCGAAGGATATCTGAACAAGCAAAGCAGTGAGGAAGAAATAAAAAATGCTGTAAAAGCAGTGATTGAAAAAGGATATTTTTATCCCGCGGAACTTATCGGGCTTATTATTCAAAATAAGAGAGACAATCCTGTAGAAAAACTTTCTTCCCGGGAATATGAAATTTTTAAACTTCTGGCTGACGGAAATGGTAATCTGGAAATTGCCAATAAACTTAATATTCAGATGTCCACTGTAAGTACCTACAAAAAAAGAATCTTTCAGAAGCTTGACGTAGGCAATATTGCAGAGCTGATTAAAGTTTATGATATGATGCACTGATCTCCAGACTGGAAGCAGGAAGAGAAAGATAATAGATTTTTGCTCCTTCTGCTTTCAGATGAATTAAATTATCACCACCTATAATCACGATTGAGATAATGATTTTTAAATTCGGAAAATAATCTGGAAATTTGCAGGATTAAATTTTCTGTTAAATTACTGCATCTTAACAATGCAAAAAAACATAGATCCATCCGAAAAAGCAAGTCAGGGAAGCCAACGTTTACGATATATAAAACTTTGTATCTTCTTTTCAGGGCTATCTGTATTTGCACAGCTCTATCTTTTTCAGCCGATGCTGCCCATGGCTGCGGAACAGTTCAAAGTATCCGTAGGTGATACTTCCCTGCTCGTATCGTCATCCACAATAGGCATGGCATTGGGATTATTACTTTTCGCCTTTAAAGCAGACAGTTATTCAAGAAAGGGACTGATGGTTTTTTCTTTGATCTCATCGGCTTTGCTGACTATTATTTCCACATGGATTCCCAGCCTTAGTCTTCTGATCACCATTGGTGTTCTGAAAGGGTTTGTAGTTTCCGGAGTTTCTGCCGTTGCTTTGGCTTATCTCACAGAAGAAGTAAGCGCCTTAGTTATTCCAGCAGCAATCAGCATGTATCTTAGCGGAAATACCATTGGTGGAATGAGCGGAAGAATACTGGCCACACTTCTGGCCGGAGAATTCGGATGGCGAAATGCAGTTCTGATGATCGGAATAGAAAGTTTCATTCTTGGAATTATATTCTGGAAACTTTTCCCGGAATCGAAATTTTTCAACCCTCAGAAAACGGATTATCATCTCAAGGTAAAGCAGATGAAGTTTTTCCTTACCAATCCTTATATGCTCCGTTTATACGTTACTGCAGCATTACTGATGGGCGTATTTGTAAGTGTTTACAATTATCTTACTTTCAGACTGGAAGCTTACCCATTTTCTTTAAGTCATTTTATTATTGCATTTATCTTTCTGATGTATATTTTCGGGGTATTTGGAACCATGATTACCGGCCGGCTTTCCAAAAGGTTTCAAATGAATGATATTCTAAAGGGTTCCATCCTGTTTATGCTTACCGGAACTGTATTGCTTTTATCTGAAAATATTTACATCGTTATTTTCGGTCTGGCACTTTTTACACTTTCCTTTTTTGCCGCCCATACAATGGCCAGCCAGATGACGGCTCTTTACGCTAAGCGCGGAAAATCTTCTGCCACTTCTATTTACTGGCTATTTTATTACTTTGGATCAAGTATTTTAGGAAGTGGAACCGGGTATCTGCTGCATGCTTATTCATGGAATGTCTTCATAGCCATTCTCATCATATCTATAATAACAGCACTTCTATTGGTTACAGCTAATGTCCTTCCAAGAGAAAGAAAAAAAGCTTAATACCACATAGATACCACACTTTTTTCAGTCCAAAAATCTGCCATCCTGCTTGAATTCATAATTTTAACAGATTATTAATTTTTTATAGTAAAAATTTAACCTAACATTCACTAAAACACGACTTAACACTACAATGTAAGGCATAATATTTGTATTTTATTACGGACCTATATCATCCATTAAAAATTCAAAATATTATGAACGTAGCAGATCTAAAAATCAAAAACTTAGTCGAGTACAAAAACCAGATTTATACGATCACTGAGATTTTCCAGAGTATAGAGCAGGCATATTTTGTTAAAATTGAAAATGATATTCAAAGTATTTCAGTCCCGGCGGCTTCCATCAGGCCCATTAAAATAACCGAAGAATGGCTTGAAAAACTGGGATTTTCGAGAACATACAGTTCAGATCAGCGGATACGGTATGAAAGACCGGAAGCATTCATAAAATATGATATAGACCTCAGTTCTAAAAAAATACTGGAAGGTCTGAAGATATATGGCAATGCCATAAAATGTAAATATATCCATGAGTTTCAGAATATTTTTTCGTGCTTATTCGGAAAAGAACCTGCATTACATTATGGTTATATGAAAACAGAATCGTAGTTAAATAGTTCTTAGTTGTAGAAAACCACAATTTAGCCCGTAAATTGTGGTTTTTTATGGGTAGTTGCTGCTCATTTTCTACAAGAAACAATCCAATTAAAATTCCGAAAAATTCACCATTGATAAGTCATTCATTTCGTGCATATTTGTATTGAAAATAAAAAAACACGCCAATGATTGTAAAAATTATTAACTCTGCACTCATTTTATTTGCTGTCTTTATGGGGCTTAAACAGGGAATTGCCATGATATCCGGTAAACCGGAAATGACAGAAATGTTTGGAAAATGGGGTTTCGACAAGACCGGACTCATGATTAACGGCGCTGTTACCCTACTTGCAGCAATACTGATTCTTTTTCCGAAAACATTTGTCTGGGGAAATTTTCTGATGGCAGCAGGCATATTACTGATTATCTGTTTTCAGCTTTTGAACAAAGATCTGAAAGGTGCTATGATAGAACTCCCCTTCCTTTGTCTGAATCTTCTGATTATTTATCTCCAGCATCCGCTTAAAAGCTGAAACCTATGAAAAAATACAAACTGATAACCGCATTGGCAATAAGCTTTTGGTGTGCTGCCTGTGGTCAAAATACAACTAAAGAAACACAAAAACCTCAAAAACAACCTTTAAAAATACAACCCACAATGGATTTATCAAAAATAACAGATTCAACGGTGAAACAGGCTATTGAATCATTGCAAAACGGTGATAAAAACTGGTACAGCTTCTTTACAGAAAATCCTGTAATGACTGACGACGGTCATACTGTTGATTTCAAGACTTTTTTCTCCAATGCACTGGGCAATGAAAAGTTTCTCAGTATAGATCGTGTAGAAAATGAAGGAAAAAATATTTACGGCAACTTCAAAGCCGGGAAATGGGGAACATTTCCGGTGTTTTTCAAGTTCCACAAAAATGCTGAAGGTAAGTTTGAAAGACTTGATATAGGACAGAACAAATAAGGGCTATTGCACTCCTATTCTGCACCAGGCCAAGCTTCAAAGTTCTTACAGCATATTTTCCGGCTGCATATAAATGGATAAGCCTAGGCCCAAAAGGTAATTTCAAACCCATGAAATAATTTTAATCTTACAGCATTGAATACTGCTTAGGCTTTACTCCGATGTGATCCTGAAATACTTTTGAAAAATGACTCAAATTCGTAAACCCTAGCCTGTACCCTACTTCTGAAACAGAATATTTTCCCTCTTTTAGTAGAAAAGCGGCTTCTTTTATCCGAAATTCCTGATAATAGCTGAAAATACTGTCCCCAAAAATCTGCTTAAACAAACGTTTCAGCTTAGTAGGGCTCATACCAGCTTTTATCGCTAATTCTTTGATAGAAGGCGGTGTATCCAGGTGTTCAAGAATTTGTTCTTTTATGATGTAAATGATTTTTACATCCTGAATATTTAATGCATACAGTTGCTTTTCATCGCGTTTTTCCAATTCCATCAAAAGTCTGCAAATCAATTCCTCTGCTTTTATCTTTAGGAAAAACAATATAAAAATTTCTTCAACAGGTTCTGACAGAATTTCATTCACAATATCCTGTAAAGAAGGATAAAGGATCTGCTCAAAAAGAAAAGGTCTATTATTCTGTAAAAGATTTTGCAGCACTGGTGATTTTTCAGATGAATAAAATAATCCATTCAGATAATCTGCATCCACTTCAATATTGATAGTGGCTGTATTTGAATGAATTGAAATCATCTCGTCTGTATTAATCCGGCTGGTTCCAATCAAAACAGAAGGTGCTTTTCCAACCGATGGCATTTTTGGAAAGATATTCTGAAACTTGAAAAATATCATCCTTTTAGCTTCATCAAGATCCGGGTTCTCAATAATCAGTTCATCATTTAGTTCATAATTACTGATAAGCATCCGAATGTTTTTGTTAAAAATATATCCCATACAGTATCCGTTCCCGAATTGAGCCGGAATTTCCAGTTTTCTGTTTTTTATCTGGGTTCCCATTATATCTGCAAACTTTTTCAGAATTCCGGGAATTGTAGTCTCATTTTCTTCCATAAAGTCTTTTAGAGCTATTTTATAGTCTAATATAGTTATTTTAAGCTTAAAAAGACCAATACATTTGTATCATAATTAAACATCATACAATTATGTTATTACAAAATAAAAAGATCGCAATTATCGGAGCCGGCCCGGTTGGGCTTACAATGGCAAAATTGCTTCAGCAGCAGGATATAGACGTAACCGTTTATGAAAGAGATACAGATCCGCAAGCCAGAATCCGGGGAGGAACTCTTGACCTGCACAAAAATTCAGGGCAGGAAGCGATGAAAAAAGCCGGGCTGCTGGAGAATTATTATAAGATGGCGATACCTATGGGAGTTACTTTTGCTGATGAAAAAGGAAAAGTTCTCTCTATCAAGCCTATTACTTCGGAAAATCAGTATGACAATCCTGAAATCAACAGAAATAATCTGAGAAAAGTATTATTGGAAAATTTACCGGCTAATACTGTTATTTGGGATAGAAAGTGCATTGATCTTGCAGTTTCTGACGGAAAATGGAAGCTTATTTTTGAAAATGGTACACACGCGACAGCTGATCTTATCATTGGAGCCAATGGCGGAATGTCTAAAATAAGAAAATTCGTGACTGACACAGAGGTTGAAGACACCGGTACAATAATTATTCAGGGGGATATTCCTCAACCTGAGATCAATTGTCCGGAATTCTACCAATTATGTCGCGGCAACAGGCTTATGGCTGCTTATCTAGGTAATCTGATTGTTGTAAATCCTGATAATAACGGGTCGCTGACTTATGGCGTGATTTTCAAAAAACCGGATAACTGGCAGAATGATACTCTTCAGAATCCTGATCATATCCGTGATATTCTTCTGAACAGATTCAAACTGTGGGATTCACTTTATAAACAGCTGTTTCAGTCAACCCATTCATTCTGGAGTTTACCCACAAGAATATTTCCTTTAGGTAAGCCATGGAAAACAGACCGGCCTTTACCCATTACACTTATCGGAGATTCAGCACACATGATGCCTCCGTTTGCCGGCCAGGGTGTCAATACAGGATTAATGGATGCTTTAATTTTATCCGAATGTCTCACTAACCGTGTTCATCAATCTTTACACGCTGCCATTAGCGATTATGAAAAACGAATGTTTAAATATGCATCTGAAGCACAACAGGAATCCTCTGTCAATGAAAAAGAAATGCGTCATCCAGATTTTTCTTTTCAACAGCTGATTCTGTAAAATACATGAAAACTGAGCGGAAATTCATTCCTTAAATAATGCACTCCATCCTCTGCGCAATACACTCCATCAATTATCTTACTGATTATTAAAAACTTACCTTTTTATTGAAGTTTCTTTGTGCTTTCAAATGAAAGAATAATGAAAAAGAAATGGATTATTATCGCTGCATTATTATCGGCAGCTCATACGTTTGCACAGATAGAAATAAGATCTGAATATCTGCCGCAGCAAAGGTATATTGATGACAACGGAGACAAAACGGAAGGGAAAAGCTCTGCCATTACCACTACCTTTACAGCAACCGTCCCTGTAAATGTTAAACCTACGGCGTACAGGCAACCCAAAATATGGGCAGCAACCCTGAATGCTTCCTATACCTCTTTCAGCAATACCGGAATTGCGGCGGAAGTCCTGCCTAAAGAAATGGGATCAGCAGATCTGGGAATAATGTACATGGCTCCTGTTCATGAAAAGCTTATGTTTATCGCAGGTGTTTCTGCGGGTGTATATTCTACTCATACAGATCTTAAAAACCTGGAAATAGATAATATTATTGTCAATATGTATTCCTCGTTCATATGGCAGGTCCGCCCGAAAATAAAAGTAGGTGTTGCCCTCATCGGAAATAACGCTTTTGATAAGCCCATGCTAATTCCTATGCCCTATTTTCAATATCACAGTGAAAAGCCACGCGGAATGGAATATCATGCGGAGCTCAGCTATAACCCCAGGTTTTCAGTTGGCTACAGATTTAGTGAAGCTTTTGCCTTGCGTATTGTAAACCGGCCTAAATTTTTCTTTTCAACGGCTACAATTGATGGTCAGAAAAAATATTTTGATCATCATTATGTAAGCCTTGGTATGGAACCTGAGTACAGATTCAGCAACTGGGCATTCAGTGGCTCATTTGGTGCAAATTTCGGACGTACTGACCGATATAGAGACCGGGAACCTTCTCAGTTTTTAAAATGGGGAAATGCTACTTTTGATCCTTCGTTCTATATTTCTGCGGGGATTAAGTATAACTTTGCAGGAAAGTCAAGATAATGTCTTTAACTCTTACCGAAATGATCTGTCAGTTTAGTATAACATTTTATCATCAAATATGAATTTTTCTGAGATTTTCAGAGATCGGGAAATAAAGTCAAACAGGTATGTAATTATCCTGTATTATTTCATCGTCACTACTATTTACACCGTTTATCAGATTTTTTTCTTCAACACGATTATGAAGAGCAGTATTCTGTCAAAAATTAGTCTCTGGGATAATTTCCTGCTGCAGTTCGTCCTTATCTATCCCATTGTACTGGTCATGACATTTCTGGATTATCTGCTCATTAAACTCATCAATGAGATCACTCCTATGCACAGCAGTCTGTACAGGCATGCCTCATCATTATTTGTGAGCAATATACTGTTATGTATCCTTTTGTATTTTGCCTTTAATTTTATGGTTACGGAAGTATTTGATGTTGGAATCAAGCAGTCTCTTTCCTATAAAACCGGCCTGATTCTCAATATCACCGCCAATTTACCTATCCTTTTGATCCTTGATCTGTTATTTTATTTCCAGGCAGAACGTAAAGCTATTAAAGCTTCAGAAAAGGCTAAACGGGACATGCTGATGTATCAGTACAACGCTTTAAGAGCACAGGTAAATCCACATTTTCTGTTCAATTCCCTGAATGTATTATCATCTCTGATCTATGAAAACCAGGAACAGGCTAATAAATATACCAAAGCACTATCACAGGTATACAGACAGGTTCTTTCCGTAAGTAAAAAACCGTTGAACACTTTACAGGAAGAAATGCATTTTTTCCGGCAATACCTGTTTTTAATGGAAATCCGTTTTGAAAAAGGTTTTATCATCGATATTGAGCCTATGGAAGAACGGGAACATCGTAAACTGGTTGCATTCAGCTTTCAGCTTCTTCTTGAGAATGCCTTTAAACACAATATAAGTTCAGCTGCTGATCCTCTGCTCATTCATATATCTGCGGATGAAAACGGGATTATTTTCCGAAACAGAATATCTTTACGGAATGATGTCACCCGGGGAGAAGGAATAGGCCTCTCTTTTCTGAATACACAATATGACCGCTATCATAAAAAGTTGTCAATAATGGAAGAACAGAATCAATTTATTGTCAAAATACCTTTCGTAGAATGAAAAAATATCTGATTATTGAAGATGAACGGCTTGCTTTCTCTGAGCTGAAACGAATGATGGATCATCTGCGTCCGGATTATATCCTGCTGGAAAGAACCCAAAGTGTGCTGGAATCCGTAGAATTTCTCCAGAAGAGTCAACCTGATTTTATCCTGATGGACATCAGCCTTTCGGATGGAAGCTGTTTTGAAATCTTCAATCATATCAAAGTGGAAGTTCCCATTATTTTTACTACGGCTTATGATGAATATGCCATTCAGGCCTTTAAAGTAAACAGTATCGATTATCTGCTGAAACCAATCTCTGAAGAAGATCTCGAACTGGCGGTCATCAAACTGGAAAACCTGCATTTTGAGAAAGAGCAGAAAGAAATAGGAATCCGTATGGTAGAATCTTCCCTGATGAAGAGGGTGAAAAACAGATTTCTTGTCAATTCACGGGAGGGATATCTTTATGTGGAATCTAAAAATATTGCTTATTTCTACAGCGAAGAAAAAGTCGTGATGCTGCATACCTCTGATGATAAAAGATATATTATCAACTACACGCTGGATCAGCTGGAAGGACAGCTTACAACAGATCTATTTTTCAGGGTTTCCCGGAATTGCATCACCAATATCAAAGCTATAAAAGGGATTAAAAAAGTGATTAACAGCAGACTTGCCATTGAATTTGAACCAGCCTGCCCCCACGAGATCATTGTAAGCCGTGTACGGGTTCAGAATTTCCTTGAATGGCTCAATGATGATTAAAAATTTGGATAATTTTTATAAATGTCTGTCCCTGTTGCAGAAATTCAGTCGTCATAAAGATGAATTAAAAAATCAATACAATGAAAGAATTCTTATTAGTCTTCAGAGCAGATTATCAATCTATGCCTAAGACATCACCGGAACAGATGCAGGCCAACACTCAAAAATGGATGAACTGGATCGCAGGAATTGCGGCTCAAAATAAATTGAGTGACAGAGGAAACCGTTTGGAAAGCTCAGGACAGGTTTTAAAATCCGGAGGTTTAATTTCTGACGGACCTTATGCAGAGATCAAAGAATCGATTTTGGGCTATACACTGATCCAGGCAGAATCCATTGAAGAAGCCACGGTTTTGTGTAAAGAATGTCCCGTTTTGCTGTTTGGCGGGAGTGTGGAAATCAGGGAGATCAGTAAGTTATAAAACTGTAATAGAACATTTCAAAAGAATATTATTTTAACTCACACAGATTGCATGGATTTAGCAGATCGAAATGAAAAAATCTACATAATCCCGTTGATCTGCGTGAGTATTTTATCTCTTGTGTATGTTACCAGATCCTAGTTTATACCTGTGGACAATATTTCCAGACAACAGCCTGAAAGAAATATAATTACCTTTGATATAGTCTTTTCAAAAATCATGAATCATCCGGATGAAATAACCCCGCATTTATTCAGAACAGAGTACAGCAAAATTGTTGCGGTGCTTTGCAGAAGTTTTGATATCAGGCATATCGAAATTGCTGAAGACATTGCGAGCGAAACATTTCTGAAAGCCTCAGAATATTGGGCTGTGCAGGGCTTACCAGAAAATCCTGCTGCGTGGCTTTATACAGTAGCAAAAAATAAAGCAAAGGATTATTTTAAACATCTTGCTGTTGTTGAAAAAAACGTAAAGGAAGAATTAAAAACCTTAGAAACTGAAATTCAGCAGACCATAGATTTTGATACTCAAAACATTTCAGACAGCCAGCTGGAAATGATTTTTGTAACCTGCAACCCTGCCAATTCAAAGGAAACACAGATCTGCCTGGCTCTTCAGATTCTCTGTGGTTTCAGTATTGAAGAAATCGCTGATGCTTTTCTTGCTAAAACGGAAACTATCAAAAAACGTCTCCAACGAGGAAGAGAAGCACTCCGAACCCATCATTTTAAAATTGAAGCATTAAACGAACAGGATATTCTTCTCCGGCTGGAAACGGTATTATCCACATTATATCTGCTTTTCAACGAAGGTTATTTTTCGAGAAGTCATAATCTTCTAGTCCGTAAAGATCTTTGTCTCGAAGCAATACGACTTACTTTAGTGCTTACCGATCATCGGTTTACAAATACTCCTAAAACCAATGCCTTATTAGCGCTGATGTGTTTTCAAAGCTCAAGACTTGATGCCAGAACCAATGATAACGGAGAAACTATTCTTTTCGATGAACAGGATGAAAAACTATGGGATCAGGCATTGATCGAAAAGGGAAACTATTATCTGGTAGAAGCCTGTGAAACAGACAGCTCATCTATTACAAAATATCATCTGGAGGCCGCTATAGCCTACTGGCATACTTCCACCGGGCATACTGATAAATGGCAGCAAATATTAAATCTGTATAATCAGCTTATTATTATTGAATATTCTCCTGTTACTGCTTTAAACAGAGCTTTCGCTTTTTCAAAAGTATATGGAAAGGAAAAAGCAATCACGGAAGCAGAAAGTCTTCAAATTCCGGATAGTGAGTATTATCATGGTCTTCTGGGATATTTATATTCTGAAACAGATTCAGACAAAGCTATACACCATTATGAAGAAGCCATCCGGATTACCCGATCAAAAGCAGAAAAACAAACGCTACAAAGGCAAATCAATCTTTTAAAACAGTCAAAATAAGATGTAATCAAATACAAAAGCCTCCCAACCAATGATCCGGAGGCTTTCCTTTTATTGTTGATAAGATTTTCTATCTCAGTCAATAGGGTAAGTTTTGATCAGCTCTTGTCTTCTGATCTTAATAATATCACCATTTTTAATTTTATATTTCTTTTGTAATGGTTTTTCATTGTGATAAACCGCATCTGCTTCAAGTAACAAGCCCAATTTACATGACGAAAGCTGTAAACATGTCCGGATAACGGTTGAAACTCTTACATTAAAATCAAAAGGACACTGGATTTGGAACACAATCATTTCAGTGTCCGTATCCATCAGATCTTTTATTTGAAGTTCATTATGAAGAATCTCATATTCTACACTTTCCAGCTCTGCTTCTACGTTATTTTTCTTTCTTATTTCCCGGGAAAAAGCATATTCCCAGGCAACTTCCGTATTATTTTCTGAAAATTTATTGAAAAGCTCTTTGCTGATGGATTCGGTTCTGATTCTTGAAAAGACAGTCATATTATAGGTATTATTACATTTTACACATCTGTAAATTAACCATATATCAATATTCTTTTTTTGAGCATTCAGTCTGAATTTATCGCTGCAATGAAATCTCTCGCTGTTACAATGATTGCATTTCTTTTTTAGTAAGGGAGTATTTTTCGCTCTTATCTCCCATATATGTTGTGTACTCATTACTTATAATCGTGCTTAATTCTTTGTTGGATTTTTTCCATATTATTCACGCATTATAAAAGGGCTGACATACATCTGATCTTACCCCAAAGATTATTTCCTAAGGGATTTTTTGATAATAGCTATTGTCAAAACTAAAATAGAAGATACAATACCTTTTACAGGCAATGCAATAAATAATATGATGAAATGAAAACCTGTTCGGGCAGAATTACCCAAACGAAAGAACGATCAGTCTGTGGTTACTGAGACTGATACTAAGCTATAATAAGTTTAAGAGTTGTTCTCAAAACGAGTTATTTACTTGGTTATGGTAAAAGTAGTTAATTTAATCGAACAACAAAGCATTTTTTAATTTTAGTGTTAGAAATGAACCATACAACAAATAAAAATTGAACCATACAACAAACCTGCCTTTTCTGTTTCTGGCGAACTTTGCTGTATTAAAATCATCAAAATGATACAGATTAATAAAATTTACATCAACGGCGAATTTGTTTCGCCCCTTGGAACAGAAACTTTTGATCTTATAAATCCAACCACCAATCTGAAAACCGGAGAAGTGACATTGGGAAATGAAGAAGATACTCAAATGGCTATAGCAGCAGCAAAGAATGCTTTTAAAACTTTTTCAAAAACTACGAAAGAAGAACGCATTGCCTATCTTCAGAAGATGCATGAAGCCGTAAGTAAACGCGAAGAAGAACTGGTATCTGTTATGGTAGATGAATACGGAGGAACATTGCAGTTTTGCAGAATGAGTGTACAAAATGCAATTTCCGCCTTTACAACAACTATTACAATATTAAAATCTTATGATTTTGAAAAAACAGCAGGACATTCTAAAGTTCGTTTTGAGTCTTTAGGTGTGGTGGGAATTATCACTCCATGGAATGCAAGCAACAGTTTCATCTGCAACAAGCTGGCTACCGCTATTGCAGCAGGATGTACAGCCGTTATCAAACCGAGTGAAATGAGCGCCAGACAAACGCAGCTGATCGCAGAATGTTTTCATGAAGCGGGTCTACCAAAAGGAGTTTTTAATATTGTAAACGGCCTCGGAAATATCGTGGGAACAGAAATTACCCATCATCCTGATATTGCTAAAATCTCTTTCACAGGCTCTACTGTTACAGGAAAAGCCATTGCCAAAGGAGCTGTAGACACTATGAAACGGATAACACTTGAACTAGGCGGAAAATCCCCAAATATTATTCTCGAAGATGCAGATCTGAATAAAGCTATTCCCATGGCAGTTTTCGGTGCGTTTATGAATAACGGGCAGGCCTGTATTGCTCCTACCCGTCTGCTTGTCCCACAAAACAAACTAGAGGAGGTGAATGAACTGGCTAAAAAAGCTGCAGAACAGGTAAAAGTAGGAAATCCGGCTGAAGAAGACACACTTGTGGGTCCAATGGTAAGTGCTAAACAATATGACCGCGTACAAAGCTATATCCGATTGGGACAGGAAGAAGGTGCTACCCTGCTTAGCGGTGGTGAAGGAAAGCCCGCAGGTCTTGAAAATGGAAATTTTGTAAAAGCAACCGTATTTACCAATGTTCGTAACGATATGCGTATTGCCAGGGAGGAGATTTTCGGACCTGTCTTGTCTATTATTCCCTATGCCGATGAAGAGGAAGCCATCGCTATTGCCAACGATACTACTTATGGACTGGCCGCCTACATCAGTTCTTCTGATAGGGAGCGTGCAGAAAATATAGCCGCACAAATTGATGCAGGAAGAGTTTGTATCAACGGTTTCTCACATGATCCTTTCGCTCCTTTCGGAGGTTTTAAACAAAGCGGTATCGGGCGTGAGTATGGTGTTTTTGGATTGGAAGCTTATCTGGAACCCAAAGCTATTCTGGCATAATATGTTAATCCTCACAGCTGAATCAATGAATATCCGACTGTGAGGATTATCTTTTCTAAAAAGTTTGTAAGTTTGAATAAAACCCGGTAAAATAAGACTGAATTATGGATGATCATACCATTCCTTTTCCTATCAACTATTCCTGTCATTTTTCAGAATTCAGGGAAGGCGAACAATTTTCACAGGTTCATAGTCTGGGACTGATCCTTTCTGGTGAAATGGAGCTGAATGACGGAATTACAAAAACCGTATTCAAGGAAGGAGAACTTTATTCTTCAAGGAAAAACCGTTTGCTAAAGTTTGCAAAATATCCTCCTAAAAACGGAGAAATAAAAACAGTTTCCATTTATTTTGATGATTCTGTTCTGCATGATTTCAGCCGGGAATATGGATATCAGGCAGAAAAAAAAGAAAATATCCCTGCATTTATAAAACCGGATCATAAAGCGTTGGTTACTTTTATGCATTCTCTTATGGCCTATGAGGAACTTCCTGCTTCGGAGGAACTTCTTCGTATCAAACAAAAGGAAGCACTATTGCTTTTATTGAATTATGATCCTTCGCTTAAAGATGTTTTATTTGATTTTTCTGAGCCTTATAAAATAGATATTGAAACTTTTATGAACAGAAATTTTCATTTCAATGTGAATGTTGAACGCTTTGCTTATCTTACAGGGAGAAGTTTATCTGCATTCAAAAGGGATTTTCAGAAAACTTTTGGTTTACCGCCAAGACAATGGCTTCAGCTCCGAAGGCTGAAAGAAGCCCATTTTCTGCTTACTCAAAAAGGAAGATCAGTTTCTGATATCTATCTGGATCTGGGATTTGAGAACCTATCTCATTTTTCTTTTGCTTTCAAAAAACAGTTTGGTTATCCTCCCAGTACATTGCAGGCTAAATGATCTGTATAAAAAATAACAGGCCACAACTACAATTGTTATCACCACAATTTTGGTTACGAGATCATTTTTAAAGCAAATAAAAACAAACCGCGCTATGAATATCATAACACGGTCTGAACTTTATGGAAACTAATTATTTTTACATACTCTTACACAGCATATTCAATGGAAGCTTCTTTTGCTGCAGCTACCATCGCAATCAGTGCTTTTTCAGTTTCATCCCAATGTCTTGTTTTTAATCCACAGTCGGGATTTACCCAAAGCTGGTTTGCAGGAATTACATTCTGTGCTTTTCTCAACAGTTCAATCATTTCTTCTTTTGACGGAACTCTTGGTGAGTGAATATCATATACTCCGGGTCCTATCTCGTTCGGATATTTGAAATCTGCGAAAGCATTCAGAAGTTCCATTTGTGAACGGGAACATTCTATGGTAATTACATCAGCATCCATATCTGCAATATTTTCAATAATATCATTGAATTCGGAATAGCACATATGGGTATGGATCTGCGTTGCGTCTTCTACCCCGCTTGCTGAGATCCTGAAGGCTTCCACGGCCCATTTCAGGTAATTCTGCCAGTCTGTTTTTCTTAACGGAAGACCTTCTCTTATGGCCGGTTCATCAATCTGAATGATTCTGATTCCTGCTTTTTCAAGATCTACCACTTCATCACGAATTGCCAGCGCAATTTGTTTACAAGTCTCTGAACGAGGCTGGTCATCACGTACAAATGACCATTGCAAAATGGTAACAGGTCCTGTCAGCATCCCTTTTACCCACTTTTCAGTCTGGGATTGTGCGTATTGAGACCAATATACAGTCATCGGATCAGGGCGTGAAACATCACCGAAGATCACCGGAGGCTTTACACAACGGCTTCCGTAGCTTTGCACCCAGCCATTCTTCGTGAATACAAATCCTTTCAGCTGTTCTCCGAAATATTCCACCATATCGTTTCGTTCAAATTCTCCGTGAACCAAAACATCAATACCGATTTCTTCCTGCCAGCGGATCGTTCTTTGGGTCTCTTCTTTCAGTAGAATATCATATTGTTCTGCCGTAAGATCTCCTTTTTTAAATTTTGCTCTCCAGCTTCTTACTTCTGTAGTCTGTGGAAATGAGCCAATGGTTGTTGTCGGAAATAATGGGAGCTGCAATACCTGCTGCTGTTCTTCTTTACGGATTTTAAACGTATTTTTTCTTTGTGCATCTTCTTCTGTAACCGCATTGGCTCTTTGTTTCACTTCTTCATTATGAATAAGGGAAGATGTTTTTCTGCCAGCAACAGCTTTTTTGTTTTCCTCAAAATCAGCAAGGATATTTTCATCAGCGGTTCCGGCTGCAAGCTCTTTTAGATTCACAACTTCTTTTACTTTCTGTTTAGCAAAAGCCAGCCAGTTTTTAATTTCAGGATTAAGATGAGTTTCAAAATCAAGGTCGCATGGTGAGTGAAGCAATGAGCATGACGGAGCTATAAGAACTCTGTCTGATCCTAATTGAGCTGCTGCTTTTTTAATGAAGGAAAGAGATTTTTCATAATCATTTTTCCAGATATTCCTTCCGTCAATAAGCCCTAATGATAAACTCAGACCTTCAGGAACTGCATTCAATACCTCTTCCAGCTGCTCAGGATTTCTTACCAGATCAACATGTAATACATTGACAGGAAGTGAGGCTGCAAGAGATAAGTTATCTTTTAATCCTTCAAAATAAGTTGCAATAATGAACTTCAGTTTCGGGAATTTTTTTCTTATTTCGGAATAAATGTAGCCGTAAGTTTCTTTGGCTTTTTCCGTTAAATCCAGTGCTAAAAATGGTTCATCAAACTGAATCCATTCCGCACCCTGCTCCTGAAGCTTATTTAAAATATCAAAATAAACCGGAAGAAGATTTTGTGCCAGGTCCAATTTATCAAATCCTTCTTCTTTTTCCTTTCCTAACAGAAGATAAGAAACAAGGCCGATAATAACAGGTTTCGCATTAATTCCAGCTTGTTTTGCACCGGCAAATTCATTAAAAATTTTATCTGAACTCAGTTTAAACTGTTGGTTCTTGTAAAATTCGGGAACGATATAATGGTAATTGGTATCAAACCATTTTGTCATTTCCATTGCTGTAATATCCAATCCTTCTTTCTGATATCCTCTTGCCATTGCGAAATAAAGATCCAGTTCAGAGTTATTCTTTTTTAGAACTACTTCATGATAACGGGTCGGGATTGCCCCAACAATTAAGCTCATATCAAGTACCTGATCATAATAGGAGAAGTCATTACACGGAATAAGATCTATTCCAGCTTCTTTCTGAATATTCCAGTTTTGATTACAGATATTTCTTCCCGCAGTAAGAAGTTCTTCCAAAACAATTTTACCTGCCCAATACTGTTCGCAGGCTTTTTTAAGTTCTCTTTTGCTACCAATACGCGGATAGCCCAGAATGTGAGTTTGCATTTTTTTTAACTTTTTGATTAGACTTGATTCTAAAGCTCTTTGAAATGCTTCGTAATGTTCTACGGAAATAAGGTTCTGGAAATAGTGATATACCCGGCAGTACAATTTCCCTTCACGAGAAAATGCATGGAGAATATATCATCTGTATGACCCGAAGCTTCAGACCGCGAAAGCATTGTCAATTCAGTAAAGGCAGGTCTCCTGACTTGTAACGGTTTTCGTCATCCTTCCCGCTTTCGGCAGTGGATATGCAAGGACAAAAACCTTTGGTATGTTACTTACAGTTGCGCGACAGCTCGTGATTTTCACACGATTCCCTATTAATCTACCTTAAGTAAAACCTTTCCTGTTTGATGAAGTATCTATAAAGAACTGTACTTTTACGGGCATTCATTGTCTGCCATAAAAGATTTTAATTTTGTGTAAAATTAGCAATACAGAATAAAACAACAATAACTAATAAATAATTAAGCAAATTAAGCTTCAAAAACAATATAAAAAAGCATAAAATTCTTTATCTTTGATTGTTTTTATCATTTAAAAGAATAATATTCTGTGGAACAACTCGACGAAAAGGATGTACAGCTGCTAAGGCTTCTCCAGAAAAATGCAAAATTAACCGTAAAAGAACTCGCTAAAGAAGTAAACCTCTCTACCTCACCGGTTTTTGAAAGAGTAAAAAGACTGGAACAGGAAGGTTTTATTAAAAGATATGCCGCTGTTCTGGATGCTGAAAAGCTCAACCGCGGGTTTACCGTTTTCTGCCAGATCAAGCTGAAAATTCACGACAGATCTGTAGGCTATGATTTTGTAAAAGAAATTTTAGAAATTGAAGAAGTTGCCGAATGTTACAATATTTCCGGAGATTTTGATTTCCTTTTGAAAGTTCAGGTCCGGGATATGAAGCATTATCAGGATTTTGTATTCAATAAATTGGGATCTGTAGATTCCATAGGAAGTACACACAGCACATTTGTGATGGCTGAGGTAAAAAATAATCATGGACTGACCATTTAAATAATGGAAAATGGAAAACTTCAACAATGAAAGATGAAGAATCGGAAATTAAAAATGATATTCCGATAATCTAACTTTTGTATTAATAGACTCTGGCTTCAATTTTCCATTTTCCACTCAGTTAGTTTCCTTTAAAATCAGGACTTCGTTTTTCTATGAAGGCTCCAATTCCTTCGTTGTGATCTTCTGTTGTAAATAATTCCCCGAATAGAGCTGCTTCCTGCTTTAAACCATCTGTGATATGCAATTCAAATCCTGTATTTAAGGACTGCTTAGCTTTAGCAACGGCAACAGGGCCTCTGGAAGCAATTGTTATTGCTAGTTTCTGAGCTTCGTTCATTAATTCTTCCGGGGCAAAGACATGATTCACAAAACCAAAATCTTTGCAAGCTTCTGCGGAATAAAATTCTCCTGAGAAAACCATTTCTCTTGCTTTATATAAACCAATTGCTCTCGGTAACCGCTGGGTTCCACCAAAGCAAGGTAATAACCCCAGCGTGGTTTCCGGTAATCCGAATTTTGCTTTTCCGCTGGCCAGAATAATATCACATGACAAAGCCAGCTCACAGCCTCCTCCTAACGCAAATCCGTTGACCGCCGCAATGACGGCAAACGGTAATTCTTCAATAGCATTAAAAGCGGTTTGAGCTGCGATTGAAAACTCTTCGGCTTCTTTCGGGGTCATTTGCTGCATGGCTTTGATATCAGCTCCTGCAACAAAAGCTTTTTCTCCGGAACCTGTAATGATCAGTACCCGGATATTTTTATCTGATTTTATCTGATCTGCAAATGATTTCAGTTCTGTCAAAACCTGCTCATTTAATGCATTTAAGGCTTGCGGGCGGTTAATAGTCAATGTTCCGATATGACCATTCTGCTGATATATTAGTGTTTCGAAAATCATTATTTATTTGATTCTTTTAAGTTGATAACTGAGAATGAAAAATTTCCCATTCTTCATTTCTTATTTTATGCTTTTCCATTCAAGAATTGAATGATGCTCGAAAAGTCAATCTTCCCGTTTCCTGCTTCACTCCACATTCTGTATAAATTCAAAGCGGTATTTCCTAAAGGTGTAGATGTTTTGGTTTCCAATCCTGCTTCTGCGGCCAATCCCAGATCCTTTGTCATCAGATCAACAGCAAAACCACCAGAGTAATTTCGGGAAGCAGGGGCATTTTCCATCACTCCGGGATAAGGATTATACACTTCCAGAGACCAGTTTTTCCCTGAGCTTTTCTGCATAATTTCGCTTAAAACATCTGGATCAAGTCCGTGTCTCACCCCAAGGTTGATCGCTTCTGAGGTTCCGATCATATGAATGGCCAGCAGCATATTATTACAGATCTTTGCTACCTGTCCGGCACCGGATTCTCCGGCATGAAATATGTTCTGTCCCATACATTTCAGTATCGGGCGGGCTTTTTCGTAATCTTCCTGTTTACCTCCGACAATAAATGTAAGCGTTCCTGCCTGAGCACCGGCTGTACCGCCTGAAACGGGAGCATCTATCATTTTGCAGCCTTTTGAAACGGCAAGTTTTGCAACAGAACGGGCTGTAACAGCATCAATGGTACTGCTGTCGATCAATAATGTATTGGGTTTAAGGCTGTCAATAAATTCTTCAGAATACAGTTCTGCAACGTGTTTTCCTGAAGGCAGCATCGATATTACTACATCTGCTTCCTTAGCAGCAGACAAAGCAGATTCAGTAACCTGCCCTCCTGCAGCAGCCAATGTTTTTAATGCTTCTTCCGAAAGATCAAAACCTATTACGCTGTGACCTTTCTTTATGAGGTTTACGGCCATCGGACCACCCATATTTCCTAATCCTATGAATGCTATATTTGACATTTTTTAATTAAAAATTGATAGTTAAAATTTGAAAATCATTAATTATAATCACTAATTGGAAACCTTAACGAATTGAAAATTATCTGATAAATGGCTTATTTCCGATCTTCAGTTCTCAGTTTTCCATTATTAATTTTCCAGTTTTTAATGGAACAAAATAGGAGTCTACCCATGCTTCCGTAATCTCTTCCAAGGTTGCCGGAGACCATTTTGGAGACATATCTTTATCTACCAGTAATGCCCGCACTCCTTCTGCGAAATCCGGATGAATACAGCACTGGCAGGATAAATTCAGTTCGGATTGAAAAACTTCTTCCAGACTTAAATCTTTTCCTTCTTTCAACTGTCTGAAAATAATATGTGCAGAACTTGGGGAGCCGGCTTCAAAACTTTTCACCCCATTATTTATCCACTCATCTTTATCATTGTGACCGAGTAGTATTTCTCTGAATTCTTCCAGTGAACTAACTCCTTCAAATTTTCGGATGAATGATTCATGCAATGCTGCCTGGGAATCAGGAATATCATTTTGGGATACATTTTCCAGAATTTCTGAAACTATTTTATAAGGGTTCTCCTTCCAGTCTGCATGATGGAGGGCGTTGAGAATGGTTTCTTTTGAGGAAGATGCTGCATAATAATCTGCAAGACCTAAGAACTTACAGTCAGCACCGTCTAACCTTGCTCCTGTTAATCCCAAATAAATTCCGAATGCGGAAGGCATTTTATTCAAAAACCAGGTTCCGCCCACATCAGGGTACAACCCGATAGTGATTTCAGGCATTGCCAGTTTGCTTCTTTCAGTAACAATTCTGTGTGAAGCTCCTACCATCAGACCGATTCCACCACCCATTACAATTCCATGCCCCCAAACGATAACCGGTTTCGGGTAAGTGTGAATTGCATAATCTACCTGGTATTCTTTTGAAAAGAAATCAAAACAGTCCTGTGGAACCTGTGTTTTGTCAACTGAACGCTGCTCTATAATAGCATCATATAATTTTCTCACATCACCGCCGGCACATAATGCTTTTTCGCCGGCTCCCTGAAGAAATATACAGGCTATTTCGCTGGATGTTTTCCAGTCTTCCAAAACAGTTTTCAATTCTTCTATCATTTCTAATGACAACGAATTGAGTGTTTTTTCTGAATTCAGGGTAATGATTCCGACTTTATTTTTTATTTCTGTTAGCAGTACACTCATTTTTAAATTAGTTAAAAATTGAAACTTAAAATTTGAAAATGTATGATTACCATTTTCCGTCTTTCATGTATTGATTATCGTATTTGTAACGTAGCTCCTTCTTCTAATATTTTTCTTGAGATCACGAGTTTCATAATTTCGTTGGTTCCCTCAACTACCTGATGTACTCTTGCATCACGCATTAGTCTTTCTACTGGAAAATCCTGTGTACAACCGTAACCTCCTAATATCTGAAGCGCTTCATTGCATATATTGAAGCACA
Organism: Chryseobacterium sp. Tr-659; assembly: GCF_011752975.1. Lineage (GTDB taxonomy): Bacteria > Bacteroidota > Bacteroidia > Flavobacteriales > Weeksellaceae > Chryseobacterium. The sequence continues at coordinate 298,619 of NZ_VWWP01000004.1, forward strand.
TGTCCGTGGCCAGTCTTTTTGCCATAGCACAATAAGTTGTAGCATTTTTATCTTTAGAATCAAGCTTGAATGCAGCGAGTTGTACCATTTGACGGGCTGCAACCAGCTCAGTCACCATATCTGCAATTTTAAACTGAAGTGCCTGAAACTGTGCCAATGATTTCCCGAACTGCTGTCTTTCGTGCATATATCGCTGGGCCTGATTAATCGCTCCCTGCGCAGCTCCTACAGAACATGTTCCGATATTAATTCTGCCTCCGTCCAGTCCTTTCAGAGCAATTTTGAATCCTTCTCCCAGCTTACCCAAAAGATATTTCTCATCTACCTCAACATGGTCTAAAAATACAAAACGTGTGGGTTGTGTATTCCAGCCCAGCTTTTTTTCTTTTTCTCCGAAACTGATCCCTTTTGCATCGGAAGGGATTGCAAAAGCACTGATCCCTTTCGTTCCTGATTCTCCTGTACGAGCCATTACGATCAATACATCACTTTCTCCGGCTCCGGAAATAAAGGCTTTAGTTCCATTGATGATGTATTTGCTTCCCTTTTTTACAGCTGTCGTTTTCAGTCCTGCTGCATCTGATCCGGAACCTGGTTCGGTAAGACAGTAAGAACCTAATGTTCTTCCTGAAGCCAGATCCGGACATAGTTCCTGTCTGATTTCATCATTTCCGAATTCATCTATCATCCACGATACCATATTGTGAATGGTAATATATGCTGTGGTGGAAGGACATGCAGAGGCCAGTTCTTCAAATATAATTGCAGCATCTAACCGTGACAATCCCAATCCGCCGGCATCTTCACTTGTATAGACTCCGCAGAATCCCAGTTCGCCAGCTTTGGTAATGGCTTCTCTTGGGAATTCCTTTTGGGCATCCCATTCTGAAGCATACGGAAAAAGCTCTTTTTCAGCAAACTTTCTTGCGGCATCCTGAAATGCCAGCTGTTCTTCACTTAGATTAAACTCCATAGTATTTAATTGATAGTTAAAAATGAAAAGTGGAAAATTGTTACCCGAAAATTGATATCTTCTTTCAACTTTCCACTTTCAACTACTTAAGATTGATCGTCATATTCACACTTCCTCCCGGTACATCTTCTTCGAACCAGCGGGCAGTAACGGTTTTGGTTTCCGTATAGAAACGGACTCCCTGTTTTCCGTAAGAATGTAAATCGCCAAAGAATGATTTTCTCCATCCTGTAAATGAGAAAAACGGCAACGGAACAGGAATAGGAAGGTTAACTCCTATCTGCCCCACTTCAATTTCATGCTGGAATTTTCTTGCAGCTGCTCCTGAGTTTGTAAAAATTGAAGTCCCGTTTCCATAAGGATTTGCATTAATGATTGCTATCGCTTCATCCAGCGTTTCTGCCTTTAATAAAAGCAATGCCGGACCAAAGATTTCTTCTTTGTAAATATCCATATCCACAGATACATTATTAAACAAAGTAGGTCCTACAAAATATCCGCTTTCATAGCCTTCTACTTTACAGTTACTTCCATCCAGAAGTACTTCTGCTCCCTGATCGTAGGCACTTTTGATCAGTCTTAATACTTTCTCTTTGGATTGTTTATTGATCAGAGGACCAAACGCTGCTGATTCATCAGACCAGACACCCGGTTTGATCGTACTTAAAGCGGCTTTGATATCTTCTACCCAATTTTGTGCTTCTCCAACCAACACAGCCACACTGATCGCCATGCAACGTTGTCCGGCAGCACCACATGAAGCTCCCACCAGATTATTGATTACCTGCCCTTTATTGGCATCCGGCATTACTACCATATGATTTTTTGCACCTCCAAATGCCTGTACTCTTTTTAAATTGTCAGTTCCGGTTCGGTAAACATGTTCAGCTACCGGAACAGAACCTACAAAGGAAATCGCCTTGATTTCCGGATGATTCAGAATATGATTAACCTGGTCTTTGGCTCCGTGGACGATATTTAATACCCCTTTAGGAAATCCTGCTTCTAAAAACAGTTCAGCCATTTTCATGGAAGTCATAGGAGTCTGTTCGGAAGGCTTCAGAATAAATGTATTTCCGCATGCTATTGCCATAGGAAACATCCATAAAGGAATCATAGCCGGAAAATTGAATGGCGTGATTCCTGCACACACGCCAAGAGGCTGAATGTAACTGTAAGTATCGACTCCTCTTGCTACATTTTCTACGGTTTCCCCCATCATAAGAGTGGGAATATTACAGGCATGTTCTACAACTTCTATACCTCTCCATACATCTCCCATTGCATCGGCAAAGGTTTTCCCGTTTTCTTTGGAAAGAATTTCTGCAATTTCTTTTTGATGCTCTTTTAAAAGATGCTGGTATTTAAGAAACAGCCTTGCTCTTTCCGGCGTGGCAATCTCTTTCCATGTTTTAAAGGCTGTTTTAGCAGCTTCTATGGCTTCATCTATTTCTGACAGCTCCGTAAGTGGGACTTCTGCCAGAATCTCCTGTGAAGCGGGATTTTCTACAGGAAGATAGTTTTTTGTTGTACTTTCTGTAAAATTTCCATTGATTAATATTTTTACTTTTTGTGACATAGATTTCGTTTGATTGGAAATGGAGAATTGATCATCTTCAAAAAATATGGACTATTTATTAAAAACATTTTTTATTCTCAATCCTCCATTTTTTATTCTAAATTTTTAAATAACTAAAAGGTCTACAAATTCATTGACGTTAAGATTGATCAATGTTTCGTATTCCAGTGTATTTTCCAGTACTGTTTTCTGTTGTTTTTCAGGGAAGATACGGGCAAGATTGACCTTATATTTCCTGATCAGTTCAGGAATTCCTTCTTCTCTTCTTCGTTTGTGACCGATAGGGTATTCTACCACCACTTCATCCAGAACAGTTCCGTCATTAAGTTCTATGGTCATAGCATTCGCTATGGAACGTTTTTCCGGATCGTGATAATCTGTAGTGAACTGAACGTCTTCCACACATTCAATTTTATCGCGAAGAATATCAATTTCCGGATCTGAAGCAATGTTATCTTCATAATCTGCAGCGGTCAGTCTTCCGTAGATCAATGGTACAGCCACCATGTACTGAATGCAGTGATCGCGGTCTGCAGGATTGTTTAACGGTCCTTTTTTATCAATAATCCGTATTGCTGCTTCATGGGTACGGATGGTTAATTTTTTAATATCATTTGCTGTTTTTCCAAGGCCTCTTAATGTGTTGTGTAATGTCATTGCTGCTTCTACTGCTGTCTGTGAATGGAATTCAGCAGGGAAAGAAATTTTAAACAATACATTCTCCATTACGTAAGAACCGTAATCTCTCTGGAATTTGAATTCATTTCCTTTAAAAGAAACATCATAGAATCCCCATGTTTTGGCTGTTAATACAGATGGGTACCCCATTTCTCCTGTTTTAGCAATTAAAGCCAGGCGTACTGCTCTTGATGTAGCATCTCCGGCAGCCCATGATTTGCGTGATCCCGTGTTAGGAGCGTGGCGGTATGTTCTTAAAGACTGTCCATCCACAAAGGCTAACGACACTGCATTGATAATTTCGTCACGGTTAAGTCCGATCAGCTTTCCTACAACTGCTGTGGAAGCCAGTTTCACCAATAATACGTGATCTAATCCTACTTTATTGAAAGAGTTTTCCAAAGCCATTACTCCCTGAATTTCGTGAGCCATGATCATTGCTTCCAGTACCTGTTTCATTTTTAAAGGCGCTTTTCCTTCTGCTATGCTGGTTCTGGATAACCAATCGGCAGTAGCTAAAATTCCGCCAAGATTATCAGAAGGGTGCCCCCATTCTGCTGCCAGCCATGTATCATTGAAATCCAGCCAACGGATAATAGCTCCGATATTGAAGGCTGCCTGAATAGGATCCAGCTGAAATTGTGTACCCGGTACTTTTGCTCCATTTGGAACAACAGTACCTTTTACTACCGGTCCCAGAAGTTTTGTACACGCCGGATAAGTGAGCGCCTCCAGACCACATCCGATTGTATCTAAAAGACAGTAATGAGCAGTCTTCCAGGCTAAATCGTTTTTAATTTCATAGTTTAATACATAATCGGCAATATCTGCCAATACTTTATCAGGTTGTGGTCTTTCGTTTGAAATGTGTGAACTCATTTTTTTATCGTTGAAAAGTTTTAATTTATTGAAAATTGAGAATGAGAAAATTGAAAATACATTGCGCTTCAAAAATTATCGCTTATTGATTTTCAACCTTTTATTTCTCTTTATTTGCGATCGTTGATGGATACAAATTCTTTGTTTTCCGGGCCTGTATAATTGGCACTCGGGCGGATGATTTTTCCATCCTGTCTCTGTTCTATGATATGGGCACTCCATCCTGTTACTCTGGAGATGACGAATAATGGAGTGAACATCAGTGTTGGAACTCCCATCTGGTGATAGGATACGGCAGAGAACCAGTCAAGATTCGGGAACATTTTCTTTTCATTCCACATGATGGTTTCCAGTCTTTCTGCGATATTGTACAGCAGCATATCTCCGGCTTCTTCGGAAAGTTCTTTGGCTACTTTTTTGATGACTACATTCCTTGGATCTGAAATAGTATACACCGGATGTCCAAATCCAATGATCACTTCTTTATTGGCAATACGCTGGCGGATGTCACTTTCTGCTTCGTCCGGAGAATTATAACGGCTCTGGATCTCAAAAGCTACTTCATTAGCTCCACCATGTTTAGGGCCTCTTAAAGCTCCGATGGCTCCGGTAATGGCAGAATAAATATCTGATCCTGTTCCGGCAATCACGCGGCTTGTGAAAGTAGAAGCGTTAAATTCATGTTCTGCATAAAGGTTTAATGAAATCTGCATAGCTCTCACCCATGAATCTGCCGGTTTTTTACCATGTAAAAGGTGAAGGAAGTGTCCTCCGATAGTATCATCATCCGTTTCTACATCAATCTCTTTTCCGTTATGGGTGTAATGGTACCAGTACAAAAGTCCTGAACCAAATGAGGCCAATAGTTTATCTGCAATATCCCTTGCTCCTGCAATATTATGATCATCTTTTTCCGGCTGGATGCTTCCGATGGCAGATACCATTGAACGCATTACATCCATAGGATGAGCTGCTGCAGGGATACTTTTTAAAATATTTCTTACGGAATGAGGTAATCCTCTTAAAGATTTTAATTTGGCTTTATAGTTTTTCAATTGAGCTCCTGTAGGCAGCTGTCCGTAGATCAAAAGGTAAGCAACTTCTTCAAATTCTGCTTTTTCCGCAAGATCCAGAATATCATATCCTCTGTAATGCAGATCATTTCCACTCTTCCCTACACTGCAAAGTGCAGTATTACCTGCTGCTACCCCTGAAAGCGCAACGCTTTTCTTAGGCTTAAATGTTGGTTCACTGTTCGTTGACATTATCAATTATTTTGTTTAAAAAGGTTGTCTAGTTTCTGTTCGTATTCGTAATAACCAATGCTTTGATAGAGTTCTTCTCTGGTCTGCATGGTATTCAGTACATGGGCTTGTGTTCCGTCTTTACGAAGATGTTCATATACGTTCTGAGCAGCTTTGTTGGCTGCACGGAAAGCGGAAAGCGGATAAAGAATTAATCCTACACCTGCATTTTTTAGTTCTTCTACGGTATACAGCTGGATCATACCGAATTCTGTAATGTTGGCCAGAACGGGAATTCCTGTTGCCTCCACAAACTTTTGGTAAAAGCTCAGGTCCGGAACGGCTTCTGCAAAAATGAAATCGGCTCCTGCTTCTTTATAGGCGGCGGCTCTTTCTAATGTTTTTTCCAGTCCTTCATTAGCAAAAGCATCCGTTCGAGCTCCGATTACAAAATTTTCATCGGTACGGGCATCTGCGGCGGCTTTCAATCTGTCTACCATTTCTTCTTTGCTCACTACTTCTTTACCCGGGCGGTGTCCGCAACGTTTTGCTCCCACCTGATCTTCTATATGCAGCGCTGCAGCTCCGGCTTTGATTAGTGATTTTACAGTTCTGGCTACGTTGAATGCAGAGGGACCAAATCCGGTATCAACATCTACCATTAATGGCAGATCACAAACATTGGTGATGCGCTGAACGTCTATTAATACGTCTTCAAGAGTGGTAATTCCTAAATCCGGGATTCCCAAAGATCCTGCTGCAACACCTCCTCCTGAAAGATAGATCGCATTGAACCCTGCCTGCTGCGCCAGAAGTGCATGGTTCGCATTAATAGCTCCTACAATCTGAAGGGGACTTTCTTTTTGCATGGCCTCCCGGAATTTTAAACCGGGGGACTTCAAACTTTCACTTTTAGTCATTATAATATTTTATTGTTGAGTTGAAATTTGTTTACAGATGCTGTATAGAGATAGTTGTTGTTACCCGGATATAATTTTATCAGGGTAAACAATAAATAACAAGAAGAAGACTGATGGATATTTCCTGTTTTTTGTGATTCGGAATGGTGTACAACCCTGCCCGTACAGACCTGTATACTTGTAAGCCTGTTGCTATTCCTGCATAAATAATCGAAATCGGATAGGTACACTTTCTAACTTTTTACATTGATTAAATCCTTATAAAAAGTTCCTGATAAACTTCACAATGCCTGTGAGAAAGAAAAATTATGGTAAAGGAAAATACGGTGAACTATAGTGTAATGAAGAGCATATTGCCCCGTTACCTACCTGCCTCACAAAATAACATGAACTTCAAATCGTTTGACTGCACTGTTATCCATATCGTATCATACCTGACTATAAGCTTCAGACCGCGAAAGCATCGTCAATTCGAAATAGGCAGGTCTCCTGACTTGTAACAGTTTTTATCGTCCTTCCCATATATGAAAATATACAGTGGACCTTTATTTTGATAAAAACCTTTGTTTGTTACTTACAGTTGCGCGACAGTTCGTGATTTGCACACGATTCCCTTTTAATACACAGCTAAGTGTAACCATTTTCGGTTGATAAAGAAGATGTTAAGAACTCCTTGGTGGTAAATATAAGGTTTTTATAAAAACAGCCAAGAGATTTTATGCAAACAATAATTATTTAATGTTAAAGCACTGATAATACTATACTTAAAAAACGATAATTCACAAAACAGATATTATAATTCAGCTAATAACATTAATTTTTTGTTACTAAATTCTTAAGATATGACCTGAAAAAATTCGACAACGTTAAAGAAACCATCTGTTTTACGGCTTTTCACCATGCCTATTTTCTCTTTGAACTGTTCATTGATTTTCATGTTCCAAAATCCGGATATTATCAGCTCGTTTTTCTGTAATTCCAAATGGCAAGACTGTTCAATATAACGGCAAAAATGGCAAGATATCCAAGTTCTGTTCTTACTTCGGCTAATCCGCTGCCTTTCAGGACTACCAGACGGACGACTTTGATAAAATGAGTTACCGGTGTAAGACTTGATAAAACTCTTGCCCATTCAGGCATACTGTCTGTACTGGTGAATAAACCGCTCATCAGCATAAAGATCATCATAAAGAAAAAAGCTATAAACATCGCTTGCAGCTGAGTATCTGCAAAGGTTGAAATCAATAGTCCCAGTCCTAATACTGCTATCAGATAAACCGCAGCAAAAAGGTATAAAACCAGGAGACTTCCTTTGGGAAATATTCCATACACAACGTACATAACGATAAGTCCGACTGAAAATACAATCATTCCCACAATCCAGAAAGGAATGAGCTTTCCGAGGATAAACTGCCATTTCTGAATTGGGGTGACATTGATCTGCTCAATGGTTCCTATTTCTTTTTCTTTCACGATATTAAGAGCGGTGATAAAGCCACCAATCATCGTCAGCAGCAATACCAGAATTCCGGGAACCATAAAATATTTATATTCAGCCCTTGGGTTATACCAGTTGGTATTTGCTACTGAAATTTTTGCAGAAGGTTCAAGTAAAGTACCGTCAGGTAATTTTATATTCACATCAAGATTCCTGTTGAAATCTGCTAAAACAGACATAAGATAAGCTCCTCCCAATGATGATTTTGTTCCGTTGATAGCATCTACGGAGAGATTGAGCTTCTGACTTCCTTCACGCACAAGATTACGTTCAAAACCGGAAGGGATTTCCAGCACCAGATCAGCATCACCGTATTCAATCATTTTTAATCCTTCTTTATAGGAACCAGGGTTACCAATCATTCGGAAATAGCCTGAAGAGGCAATTTTATTTTTCAATTCTCTGGAATAACTGCTGTGATCACGATCTACATAGGCTACATTTACATTTTTCACTTCAAAATTGGCTGCCAGAGGCATAATGATCAGCTGAATGGTCGGCATCATAAACATCATCGCCAGAATGGTTTTATCCCTTATAATCTGACGGAATTCTTTCTGTAGTATAAAGCTTAATATTTTCACTTTGTCTGATTGGTTTTAAGGGTTTACAGCCTGATTTTAAAATTCTTTAATGCAATAAACAATAATCCCGATGCCATTACGACCAAAACAAGTGTTTCTTTCCATACATAACTGAAACCAAGTCCTTTCAGCATCACTCCTTTAATAATTGCATAATAATATTTTGACGGAATAATGTATGAAATCCATTGAAATACTTTGGGCATATTTTCTAATGGAAACATAAAACCTGTAAGTATCAATGTGGGAAGCATCATTCCCATCATAGAGATCATCATTGCGGTCTGTTGTGAATTGGTAATATTGGAAATCAGCAGCCCCAAAGAAAGGCAGGTAATGATAAACAAAATACTTTCTGCAAAGATCAGAACAAGGCTTCCCCGGATTTCTACATCCAAAAGGAATACGGATAACAACAGAATGATAATAAAATCGATCAGTGAAAGTACAAGATATGGAACCGCCTTTGCTATAAGCACCATAATAGGTTTAAATGGTGAAACCAACAATATTTCCATTGTTCCCAGTTCTTTTTCACGAACAACCGCTACAGAGGTAAGTGCTGTACTTACAATCATAAATACCAAGGCAATTACACCCGGAATAAAATTAAGTGATCCGTTTTGCTCTTCGTTATACAATTGCCTTATTTCGGGAATAATCTGATAAGCCGGCTTTTGTGTCGGATTCAGCTCCTGCTGGTAATTGCTGATGATGTTGTTCAGATAATTGGTTACTGTAGTTGCGGTATTGGGATCTGAAGCATCGGCGATCACCTGAATCTGTGTTCCTTCGGTATGATAAAGATCTGAACCAAAATTATTGGGAAATATAACGGCACATTTTATTTCTCCTTCTTTAAATCGTTGTTCTATTTCTTTTTCATTTAAAGCCGGTTTTCTGACCTGAAAATAGGAACTCGACCGGATTTTTGAAATAACCTGCCCCGATTGTACGTCATGGGCATTGTCCAATACGGCAATTCCGATATTTTTCACTTCACTGCTCAATGCAAATCCGAAAAGAAGGATCTGTGCAATAGGCATTCCGAAGAGAATAAGTAAGGTACGCCGGTCACGGAATACGTGATAAAACTCTTTGCGTATAAAGGCAGAAAGCTGAACAATAAGTGTTGAAAAATGGGATCGTTTTTTCATTTTCAATTTCCGGTTTTAAGTCATCAGTTGTCTCCTCTTTTTGCTCCTCTGGCCAGCTGAAAGAAGACCTCATCCATGGTTTCTGCATTGAAGCGCTGTTTCAAATGGGCTGGGCTGTCCAGTGCTTCTACGCGACCGTCTACCATTACACTGATCCTGTTGCAGTATTCAGCTTCATCCATATAATGGGTGGTTACAAATACGGTAATTCCGTTAGCAGCAGCTTCATAGATCATATCCCAGAATTGTCGTCTTGTCACGGGATCTACTCCACCGGTGGGTTCATCCAGAAAAACAATTTTAGGTCTGTGAAAAATAGCTACTGAAAAAGATAGCTTTTGTTTCCAGCCGAGGGGAAGTTCTCCCACCAGTTTTTTGGCTTCTTTCTCCAGTCCTAATGTTGTAACCAGTTCGTTGCTCCGTATTTTTATTTCAGGTCTTGAAACACCATATACTCCACCGTAGAATTCAATATTTTCCAAAATGGTAAGATTGTCGTATAAAGAAAATTTCTGGCTCATATACCCGATATTCTTCTTTATTTTTTCCTGTTGTCTGTAAACATCAAAGCCTGCGACGGAAGCTTCACCTGAGGTAGGATATGAAAGTCCGCACAGGATACGCATTGCTGTCGTTTTACCTGCTCCGTTGGCTCCAAGAAAACCAAATATTTCGCCCTGATTTACATCAAATGATATATTGTCAACTGCTTTAAAATCGCCAAACTGTTTGGTCAGATTTTTACAGATAATTGCTTTTTCTCCTGTTGAAGATTGTGAGGCTGAAATTATTTTTTCCATGTTACTTCGTTTTATTTTCAGTTTCCATCAATTGAATGAAACAGTCTTCAATGGTGGGAGTAACGGCTTTAACTTCCAGTCCGGCCAGCCCTGTCTTTTCTGTAATTTCCTTTACACTTTGTATATCCGCATCATCGGATTTTATGGTAAGGTGCAGATATTCTCCGAAAGCATAGCAGCTTTCCACCTGAGGATCAGCCCGTAAAATCTTAAGCAGCTGATCAATATGATCTGCTTTGGCTGCAAATAGTTTTTTGGGAAAGCTTTTAACGATATTATCCGGTGTATCAATCGACATAATGCTTCCTTCCTGAATCAGTGCGATACGGTCGCAAAGGGTTGCTTCATCCATATACGGTGTTGAAACAACGATACTGATTCCCTGTTTTTTCAGCTTATCCAGCATTTCCCAGAATTCTTTCCGTGAAACAACATCTACTCCTGTGGTGGGTTCATCCAGAAACAGTACATCGGGTTTATGAATCAGGGCGCAGCATAGGGCAAGCTTTTGTTTCATACCACCGGAAAGTTTACCGGCTCTACGATCACTAAATGGCTTTATCTGTTCATAAATATCTTTGATGAGATCATAATTTTCCTCAATGGTTGTATTGAAAACCGTTGCAAAAAATGTAAGGTTCTCTTCAACGGTTAAATCCTGGTACAGCGAAAAACGACCGGGCATATATCCTACCCTGTTTCGGATCTCACGATAATCTTTTACCACATCAAAATCTTCTACCGATGCGGCTCCGCTGTCTGCCAGCAACAGTGTTGTAAGAATCCGGAAAATAGATGTTTTGCCTGCACCATCCGGGCCAATCAGCCCAAACAGTTCACCTTTGGATACTTCAAAAGAAACACCATTAACCGCTCTTACATCACCATACGTTTTAACTATATTTTTTACGCTTACTGAAACCATTGCTAACTGGAAATTTAATGAGTTGAAAATACCGGTCGTTTTCTTTTTTTCTATTCTGTATTTTGAATATCAATTATTTATCATTGAAAATTACTTCTCCGTACATCCCTATTTTCAGATAGCCGTCATTTTTTACTTTCACTTTGATAGCGTATACGAGATTGGCTCTTTCATCTTTGGTCTGAATAGTTTTAGGTGAGAATTCTGATTTGTCTGAGATCCAGATGATCTTTCCCGGATATTCTTTATAGTGATCTTTCCCATTATCAATCCTTACTTTAACCTCTTGTCCGATTTTTATCTCTGATAATTGTGTCCCTGTGATATACGCTTTCAGATCAAGGGTTTCGGTATTGGCTATTTTATACAAGGGTTTTCCTATTACCTGCATTTCACCTTTCAGCGCATAATTGGTGAGTACGGTTCCGTTAATCGGATTAATGATCTGTCCTTTATTGATCTGTTCCTGAAGTTGGGCGGCAGCCTTTTCCATCGGAGCTTTTTCACTTAATATACTTCGGTTTTGTGTATTGGTGTTGTAGGTATTTACATTCAGCTGCTGCTCTGTTACTGCGATCTGTTTTCTTAACTGGTCAATGGAAGCATTGATATCATCCAATTGTTTACGGGTAGCGGCATCTGCTTTAACCAGGTTTTCTGTACGTATCTTTTCTCTCTGCTGCTGGGCAAGCTGTGATTTTTGCACTTCAAGCTGTCTGCGTACGAGTTCTGTCTGATCATTGGGCTTTACGGTTTTCTCACTTAATGCGGCAATACTGGCCTCGGTTTGCTCTTTCTGGAGTTCTACAACCTTCACGTCAATCTGTCCTATATCCTCTCCTGCTTTTAGCTGCTGTCCTTCCTGAACTTTATAAGAAAGCAATACACCGTTCTGCTCTGCCGATACAATTACTTCATCTGCTTCAAAATTTCCGGAAGCATCAAAATCAATTTTTTCTGTACAGGCATTCAGTATGAATGCCGCTGAAATAAATAGAGTCAGTTTTTTCATTTTTTTACGATTATTATTTATTGCCTGTTATAAATTTTTGATTGTATCTCGCCTGTAACAGCTGTATCTCGTGCAGTATTTTGTTCTGCCGCGCCAGATTTTCTGCGTTTACTTTCTGTATATATTCGTGAATGGTTATTACCCCGTTGCTCAATTGAGCTTCAGCGGATTTTACCACCGAAGCACGAAGTGAAATTACTTCTTCATCTTGTCTGATAAGAGTTTGGTATTTCTTTACATTTTCATCCTGCTGAGCGAGATCAATTTTTGTATTCAGCAAAAAAGTTTCTTTATCTGCTTCTACAGCCTGCTGATTGAGAAGCGTTGTACTCTTTTTATTGGATAGTGTATACAAACTGTTTAATGACCAGCTAAACTTTACCCCGGTTACAAACCAGGGACCAAATTTGTTTTCTAAAATATTCAGGGTCGGTCTTCCATATGCTCCCTGAAAGAAGGCACTTACCTGTGGAAGATAGCCTGAACTCAATCCTTTTTTCTCAACTTCATACATCGATTTCTGTAAATCGAATGCTTTCAATTCCGGTCTGTTTATTGTTGACTGAAAACTTTCGGTTTCAGGAATTGATAATTCCGCCACATCGGTTACATCTTTACCGATGAATAATGACAACATCTTCAAATATGCTGCTCTATTAGCTTTGTATTCAGTTCCTGCCATTTCGGTATTGATAATTTCCGCTTTCAGTTCATCAAGATTACTTCTGAATGCTACCCCGTTCTTTAAGGCTGCTTCTGTCTTCTGAATCTGAGTGTTCAGATTGGCTTTGTTGAGATCATTCTGTTTCAATTGTTCATCCATCAGCAAAATGGAAAAGAAAATAGTATTGATCCTGCTGTTGATACTGTAAAGGCTAGTTTCAATATTCTGCACCTGAAGTTCTCTGTTGGCATTAATGAGATCTTTTTGGTTGCGGGTACTTCCACCGTCATATAAAAGCTGGCTGACTTCACCTTGTATTTTATATTGGTCTTTGCTCAGCGTTGGTGGTGTTATTCCCATTATTGCGGCATTGCTCCCAAGGAGGTCACCATAATTCACTACTTCTGACTGATAGGTTGCCTGTCCGGAAAAATTTACCTGCGGGAGAAATTTTTTATTGGCATTCTGAATGTCGAATTCTCCGGTTTTCGTAATCAGATCCAGCTTTTTAATAACCGGATAATTCTCTTTTGCCAGCTGATAGCATTCTTCAAGGGTGAGCTGTCCTGTTTGTGCTTTAATACCTTGCGTCATGCTATACAGCAAAAGAACTGAGGTAACGTATTTTAATCCTTTAATCATCATATTTTGGGGCATTACAATGGTTGGAAATTATTTTAAACAAACCTTAAATGTATGATTTAATCATTTGATTAATTTATAGTCAAAAAAAATTATTCTGCTTTCATCATGCTTTTTATCCAGATAGGAATGAGTCTTTTACGTTCAAGCATCATTTGATTAAATGCTGCATTCTGAAGGCCGGATACTTCCATGATCATTGGTTTTCCAATAAAAGGAAAGATAATTAACCCCATCAAATTCATAAAGAAATGAAAAGGATTAGGTTCTGTTATTCTGCCTTTTTTTACCGCTTCTGTATGCTGCCTGAAAAAAACGGAATTGAGCAAAGTATCTTTCAATGGCAGTTTATGCAGTAATTCCTTGGGATTATTGCGCATTTCAGCAATAATAAAAGTAGGAATTTCCGGTTCCCGGATAATCAGATCGATATAACGGCCTGCCAGTTCTTCGGTTTTTGTTTCCAGTGTCGTTCTTTCATCATTCAAAACAATTCTGATACTTTGTATAAATCCTGACAAGGCTTCCAGGATGATGATCTCAAACAATTTGGCTTTGCTCCGGAAGTAATAGTTCAGTAAGGCAAGGTTGATATCTGCTTCTTCAGCAATATCTCGTGTTCTTGTTGCTGCAAACCCTTTCTTATAGAATACTGTACGGGCAGCTTCTTTGATTTTCTCTTCCGTTGAGGTGTCCAGTTTTTTTGTTTCCTTAGTTTTTGCCATCACATTCAATTCTTTTACAGAACAAAGGTAGATATTTTTTTATAATTTAATCAAAATTTTTAATCAAATGATTAAATTTAAATCATTCAATATAAATAAGATATAAAGCTTCTCTTATTCTTCAGTCTATTTTTTGAAAACAGAGGTGTTGCTTTGGCTTGTAATAAGATGTTCCTTCTGCCCTTTTAGTTCAATATATTTTTTATGAATTACCGGAATTGTTTTGGTCTTTCTTTACGGAACGCATTTTCCACAATTTCATCAATCCTTTTGGTACGGGTTTCCGGTCGTTTTGCAAGTGCAATCCATTGCAGCAACATCTTTTTCATAGATTTGCTTAAATCTAGAAAATAGTCTTTAGAACCGCTGTAATTGGTAAATGCATGATCCAGATCATCAGGTATAATAAGATCTTCCACGGCATCCAGAATAGTCCACGAACCGTTTTCTTTAGCCATTCGGATAGCATCATGCCCCGCCTGCATCATCAGTTTATTTTCTATCAGCTTTTCCACTTTTTCTTTATTGATCTTCGACCAGGTTCCGTTAGGTTTTCGCTTACTGAATAACTGCTTAAAAGAACATTCGTCCACAGTCTTTCTCGTACTGTCTATCCAGCCGAAACATAATGCCTCATCCACCAGTTCACTCCAGCTTACTGTTGGCAATCCTGATTTTTTGGTATTGCAGACAATCCAGACGGACTGCTCAGATAGATGATTCTGCGCTAGCCACTGTCTCCATTCTGTTTTTGAATTTATAACTATCATATTTCCGTTATTGGTTCAATCAAAGATATGACCTGTTTATGACAACAGTTTGTCAGGAGCATATTTACAATCAATAATAATATTAAAAGTAGTCTTTTTTATTATTTTTTTGAAACTACAGACTATTATAATTTAAATTACATAAAACATTGAATTACAAATAATTTAATAGATGTTTTATATATTTGAATAAGAAAAAAACACCTAATTTATCTTTTTAAGACAGCCCATGACACAGCCAAAATATATATTAAACGAAGAAAGCTTTACCCATCTTATTCATTCGAAAGCATTACCTGATGATGACGAATACTCGTTTGATATAGATGACACGGAAATAACCATAAAAAAGCCTGATGACAATGGAGACAGCGGAGGCAGTATTTTGATTATCAAAGATCATATTGCTCTTTATCTGAGCAAGGTAACGGAACAGGGATATGAATTTTTCTTTCCGATGTACAGAGAAAATGAAGAAGATTCATTTCAAACAATAACAGAAAACAGCCCTGAATATATCCTTAATTTTGCAAAAAATATATGGTCAGCTATTGTAGATCATGTAGACACAATGGAAAACGAAAATGGAGATGTTGAAAAAAAATCCTCTTTTAACACGTTTAAAAAACAGTTCGGTATTTATCAGGTTCCTCATGATTTGGAAAAATTATTTGAATTTGAACAAAAACATGGTGCAGAAAATTATGCCGAGAGTTTTTGTCTTTACAGTTTCAATAAGGCCGGACTAAAAACGTACTCGGAAGAGCCGGGCTTTTTAAATTCATTTATAGAGTTTGCAACAGCTACCGGCGGAGGAAGCACGTATGCTTTTTGGGTAATTAGTGAGGATCTGGAGAAATGTCCTATTGTTGTTTTTGGTGATGAAGGCGGAATCCATTTAACTGCTAAAAATATAATGCAACTTATTCACCTTCTTACTTATGATACGGAAATTACTGTAGGCTGGGACAATGCCTATTTTTTTAAAGATGAAGAGTACGCTGCTGAAAGTGAAGAACGGGAAGCCTTTTGGCACTGGGCCAAAGAAAACTTTGACTTTGACCCTATTTCCACAGACGAAGAAGCTGATGCCATTATCAAAACTGCACGGGACAAATATGTTGACAGCTTCTATGATTTTCTCGTCAAATATGATATCGATACAAGTGAGGGGTATGAAGACGTGAAAGCACACAGAAAGCGTTCCACATTTGAGCAAAATTTTGAAATTGGCAAATGTCCTAAGGAACTCCTGCTGTTATATGATTTTCAGGAAAGACATATCAATTATGCACAGTATTTTTATCTGCAAGGTTATGATAAAACTATTTTGAAACAGTGGAATCCACATTCATCATTTATAAGTACGATTTGGCCTTTTGCCCGTGCCAACAGTTTCGGAGCCATATATGCATTATGGGATGACGGAACGGGAAAGGAACTCAACGAAATGCCTGTCATTGTACTAAATGAAGGAAATAGTCCCGATATAATTGCCGGAAATATTTTACAACTCCTTCATCTTCTTACCTTCGATATTGAACCGGTAATTAATGATGAATCCTTTATGCTCTACAACAACAAAGATAGCTTTGCTCCAAGTTTACATACTGAAATGTATTGCAGCTGGCTGAAAAACAATTTCAATCTAGGTGCTGTGGAAGAGCCATTTGAAGAGATTATAGATCCAGCACAGGAAAAATATAGTGATGCTCTCTGGGAATGGGAAAACAATTTAAAGGATTAATTATTTTTGCTGTACATTAAAAACCGTACCTGCGGGATCAGTAATCCAATGCATATTTTCAGGGAGTTCTTCAATTTCATCGCAGGTTTCCACACCATTTAACTGCAGGTATTTTGTTGCTTCTTCTACGTTAGGAACAGTAAGCTGCAGCCAGGTTTCGGAATGGGTATAATTATCCACACAATCCAGCCATATAATATTGTTTCCGAATTTCACTTCATGGGTTCTGGAAACGGTGGGATTATCAATTGGCTTTTCTACCACTTCCAGCTTCAGAATATCCTTGTAGAAGGTAACTGTTTTTTCGTATTTATTTTTTGGAATTTTTATGGCGATATTAATTCCGGCTTCAAATTTTGTATCCATATTATATATTTTGATGGTTATACAAAGTAATTGAACTGATGTGCAAAACCTCTTGTCTTATGGCAAGATTTGATTAAAATCAAATCTTATAAAAAACAAAACCACGCAAATCAGAGATTTGCGTGGTTTTCTAAGGATAATAACTTTCTTCTTAATAGAAAAATATATTCTCTATCTGCATTTACTATTGTAGGAAAGTATTTTCACTTCTTTACCATCAAAGTAAAAACATCTGTAATGAGGATCGCTATAAGAAAAACTCGGTTTTGAGCTATCTATGATCTTCACTTTTTCAACAGAACCATGATAAAAATGTTGTAAATCCATAGACTTATCTTCACTTAATAAGTATATGGTATCATTTTTTATAATTTCAACTCCTTTTATATTAACCATTTTAAAGTTGGGCTCAAAATCTCCCATTTCAATAAAAATACTATCCTTCTTTTTTAAGAAGAAAAGACTAAGATTATTAGATTCTGAAGCATCCATTTTTCTTAAATCTTCTTTATAGGAAGTTATTTCTTTTTTCAATTGGTCATTAATAACAACTTTTTGATAAAGATATTCTTTAGCATTTTCTGTTTTCTGCTTTTTACAGGAAAACAAGACGAGGAGAAGTAAAATAAATTTACTTCCTTCTAAAAGAGGTCGTATCATAATATATAAAATGTGGTCTGTTATCAGGGTTTCCAATATAAATCCAAGGGTTAGCTTTAATCTGCCCGGGATAATTATCAAGCAGATTCTCCTGAGTGGGTCTATCACCTTTTTCAACATTATAATCTATACTTCCATCAGAATTAAACCCTGAAGGAAAATTAATTGCATCATATCTTCCTTTAAGCAGATGATTATTCGTAGGATGATCATAAATCAGCATTTGATGTGAATGCCCGGATCCAACCAAATCATAACCGGAATCTAAATATCGGAATATTGGGCTCAACAATACTTTATCATCAAGGTGATTACTGTTTATTATTGTAACTGAGCCGCTTGAAAACAGCCCATTTTTGGTTAAATGATTAAAGCCCCATTCTTTTTCTGTGTTGGCAGCTAAAAAGTAAAAATAGTTCTTAATCTGCTTTGTTGAGAGAGATGTTTTCTCAAATGTGATTACAGTTTCATTAGGCTTAAATGTCTTAAAATAATCATCTTTAACCAAATCCTGACGGGCATTCTGCATAAATTCTTTGCTTAGTTTTATTACTTTTGAATCATTCCAATTGTATAATCTATCAAATTTTTCTTTGGTTCTTCTTATCAATTCAAACTTCCCGTTTCTATTGACTCTATAATCATCAGTAGGCTCATTTCCATCAGGATCAATAAATCTCATCGGATTATTAAATACATAATTGTATGGACTGTGTCTTGTCATTTTCTCTGCCAAAGGATCTACCGTCCCCCATCTTCCCAACTCCGGCATATACATTCTGGCTCCGTAATCATACATTTTGGTCTCAGCCTGGTATTCTTTCCCATTATAAGCATAACTGTAATTAGGAGACAATGAACCAAAGATATTCACTCCGTTATCACCAAACGTCAATCCGAAAGGATAATAATCATTCGTCCTGTCAACCACTGCATTGTTATTAATTCCTTTGTAGAAGGCCAGACGGATGTTACCCAGATGATCTTTATACTGGTAAATATACTTATTTTGAACAAAATCAAAATAGCCTTCTGTAGTTGGTACAAATTGAAGGACCAAGGTCGGGGGAGCAGGATCAAAGATTATTCCTGAAGATTCCCCGGTATACTGAAACCCATCAAGATAATCTGTCATTGAAGTGACTCTATTATTGTTTCTTCCTGAAAAATAACCGTAGTCCTTATGCAGCTTAACTCCATCCGCTCTGTAAAGATAGGAGATATTCTCCATTAAGTAATTTCCAAATATATCAGAAATTGAGGTCTTCTTCTTTATCCCCTTGGGTAAATTAAGCGGGTTATACGCTATTTCTGAAATCCCTTTATCATCTTGATCGATCATATTACCGTTATTATCATAATGAATAAGTGATCCTGAAGTATCAGGGTAGCCAAAATGGTTCAACGAATAATCTGTAACAGTATCAAGACGGTTCCCTGTATATACATACGATAGATTATCGATCAGCTCTGCTCCTACGTTAGCCGCATTTCTATATCTCTTAAGGCTTGCTATATTTCCATTGAGATCATAGGTTGTACTTTCATTGTAATAATTGTTTTGAGGAACAGAGGCGCTCGGTTCGGAATAGATTCCATCTGTAAGCCTGTTCAGATTATCATATTTGTAATTATATCTTTTAAGAATATTATCACGAGACGTGCGCCAGTCAACTTCCGCAATATTACCATTGAACCTTCCGGAAGACACATTTGAGTAGACAGGGGAAGTATATTTTACTTCATATCCGAATAATTTTCCGTTAAGATTAGCCGGATCATTGATTTTGGTTATCCAGCCACGGATGTTATACGTAAAATCTATCTGCTGAAGTGGTGATGCGGCGGCAATTCCTCCTACTTTTTTGCTTTCCAGCTGAGAAAGTTCATTGTATTTGTTCTGTGCTAAGAATTCTACAGGATTATTGTCTACCTGGTGAGTTTGTACCAATAATCTGTTTTGAGAATCATAAGTGAAATTTTCTGTAATGACTCTGTCGATATCAACATCTAATCTCTTATGTGTAATTATCTTTTGCTGAATAGCTCCTGAAAAATCCAGTTTAGAATCTATTTTTGTACGTCCTCCCAAATGGTTCATGGAATAAGATCCTATGGGCCTTCCTTTTCTGTCAAAGTATGTGTAACTTTTGGTCCACCTATCATCTTCCATATTTTTAATCATATTCATTACCGGAAGCCTGTCTGTACTAAATCCATCGGCATCAATAGCTTCCTTCAATGTAGGTTCCCCTAAAATATCTCCTGGAAAAGGCGGATTGAAGGTATATTGAGGGTATGTATCATAATAGTTCACAGAGAGAATGGTCGGAATCTCATTAATGAAGTAGTTTTCTGTATAATAAACAGTCATTCCGTTACGTGTAAAACCTGTTGCACTTCTGCTTTCCGTAATTACTAGATTATCAATTTCATTTTGTCTTGCTGCTCTTTCTCCTCCTGTTAAGAATCCTGTATAAACAACTCTTCCAAATGTATCATATTTGGTAATCATCCATTTATTTTCCTTCTCTTTTAAATTGGTATCCTGAAACAAAATCAATCTGTCAGCCTTGTCATATACCATATATTCTCTGCCTTTACCCGGAAGTTTCTTTTCTACCAAACGATTTTTATTATCATATTTATACTGATAACAAAGATCATTAAGTACAGAATTAATATCTGTCACTATTGATGCTTTGGGAGGAATCACGAATACAAGCTGATCATATTCGTTATAAACATAATATGTACTGGCACTTTCCGTAGTATTGATCATCTTTTTTACCAATACCACCTGGCCTTTGCTGTTTTTAAATTCTATAGTCTGATTTTCGTCTTCATCCGTAATAATATTTTTATAGAGCTGCCCAGCCGGATAAGCGCCTGTGATGTTTATATCGGAAGAAGTAACTCCATTAATCCAAGCAGTGTTAGAAGTATACTTTTTTACTTCACCATCTGCATTGGCTTCATAACTAAACTGAGCAGGATGCGCCTGCCATGGGGTTCCTGGTTGTATCTGAGATAAAACTCTATCCAAAGGTGAGCTTTCAAGATTTTTGTGTGTAAAAGCCCTGCTATCGCCATGATAGGTCTGAGCAGCTCCCTCAACTCCTGACTGAATTCCACCATTCAGGGTGGACATAGGCACTGGAAGCCAGGAATCTACCTGTCTTCCGAAAACATCAAAAGGTACTGTAGATACCAAATCATTTCCTGATGGTGTTGATTTTATATTAACGGTTTGCTTAACTCTACCTAAACCATCAAAATATTGCACTACTTCTGATTGTTTAGCAGTTGAACTTGTAGTAGTTACTGGCTCAAGGTAAGTTCTGGTATGTATATAGTTTTCAGCGGGACTTACCTGTGCCAGAGAAAGGCCTGATACAAGCAGTGTACTGATAGGAATTATTATTTTCTTCATGGTTTGTATTAGTATTTATCATATTCAAAAGTAAGTGAGATAGGCCCTGATGCTCCTCCTCCGGTAGATCTTAATGTAACCATCCCATAAGATTCGATTGTTACAGACCATGAACTGTTGCCAGATGTCACACTTATGTTTTTGTAATTAGCCGGTCTGCATAATGAGCCAAGGGTACCGATCATTACTCCATCAGACCAGTTAGGAGCAGCCCCACCACTGGTATTGGTAAGCGGTAAACTTAAATATGCACGGAAGCGGTTGGTTGAAATTTCCTGAAATGAAGAATAATAAATATCTGCTAAATAAGTAGGTGTAATTGAACAGACATATGGAGTACAGGTATAATGGGTATTTATATAATTCTGACCATTCAGATTAATTTCATTCTGTGCCTGTTGATCCGCATCTGCCTGGCTGATTGTAGATGAATATTTAAATTCCGGAACGGTATATTCCGCAGATACAGGCAAGGTTCCCGGAGCACAGTTTGTAGTTGAAAAAGTCTGGCTTTTCATACTACTATAATACTTAAGGGGAGCATAATTATATTTAAACTCTTTAATGATGTTTTTATCCTTGTCTAATATCTTTTCCAACCTGTTCGAATTGTCAAATTTATAAAACTCTCTTCCTCCTGTAGGTTTGGACATACTTGTCATTCCTCTTAGCGGATCATAGGTGTAAGTAGTGATAGGATAACCTTTTAATGATGGATTTTTCTTAAATAATTCTAATGCATTTATTAATTCCTGCTCAGATCCACTGTCAAAATCCACATTGGATTTATTTACAATATCCAGGTTTAAATATCCTGTGGGAGTTTGAGGCTGATTTAAAAGCTGCATTAACTGAAGATAGGCTATACCTTCAATCTTTACGATAGGTAAGGTTTGATTATAGCCATAAATCATAACTATCGGAACCCCTTTTTTATCTGTTGCCTGAAGATAATTGGCTTTATCATCCAATAAATCATATCTTATATTTTCAGTTGTCTCATCTACCGGAATATTGTAGTTTGTAAAGTTTACACTTGAATTAAGCTTAGAGCTTCTGATTTTTTTGTAGGCAAACGATCCTGTATAAAATTGATTTTCTTTTAATGAATATTTATTGTCTTTATTTTTTTCAATTTCAATAACAGGATGCATAATATTGGCATTCAGCATCGCGTTATATGTTGTATAATCTTCTCCTACAGTATTGGCGTTATCTGCAAAACCTGGTTTATACAAATTATAGGCATAAAGGTTTTTCTTAATATTTGTTCCTTCAGCGGTAATCGTTTCAATCTGTTCCGGAGAGGTATGCCAAAGATTACCGGATTCTTTGTATTTAATATTCGTTTCTTCTGTAATCTGCTTATTTCCAAAATAATTAATCACTTTTTCTTTCTTCAGTAAGTAAGGAATAATAGGAACATACATTGAGACTCCCGTAGTAGTGCTATAACTGAAAGGCTTATCGATATCAGTATACACATAATAATTGAGATCTGATATTTTACAGGTAGTACAATTAATCGGGTCCACATTATCTAAAAGTTCACTTTCCGGACGCAGAAAACTTTCATATTCATAAATACTCTCTTTTAAAAGTGTATTGTTCGAATCAAATACTTTTTTATTTAATACCTTCCCTCTTTCATTATCTTTATTTACTCTTATAGTTCCTTTTAATTTATAATAATCAGCTGTAAAGAAGTCTTTTAATCCCAGATTATCCGGATTGGTGTAATAGTCAGCAAAAAAATATTCAGTTACCCCTTTATTTGTTTTCTTCTCCTGCACCTGGCTGTAGCTCACCGGATTTTTCTTTACTCCGGATCTAATTATTCCTGATGATTTCCCATTGCTTAATTTATAGGTATAAAAAGTTTCGTACTGATTAGGCCCATCACTTTCTATTTTACTCTTCAATCTTACAAGAGGTTTTGTTGTAAGATTTATATTGGTAAAAATATCTTTTTGCAACGATGATGAATATTCTGAAATCACATTATAATCTACCGGTTCGTAATTGAATTTTGTAAATCCTTTGGTAGGATATATTACTTTTTTTATGGATGTTATATCATACAGGTTATCATTATTATTAAATGAATTGGTTCCTGTCCAATATCCGAAGCCATTTATATAATTGGTACTTTTAGCCGGCAATCCATCTGTTTTACTGTATTCAAAAGTATGTTTCTCACCATTATTCTCTTCAATTGACTCTAAAAAATACCTATAGTTCTGCCCTCCTAACGGAACCTGATTAAATGTAAAACTTCTGTTATTTCCATAGCTATTTAAATTAATGCTGCTTAGATGTAACAAGTTATTACTGTCTTTAAAGTAATTATAGTTGATCTTTAAATTTTTCCCAACTACTTCTATCTCTTTCAGAATAGACCTTTTGGTAAAATTATTAATGTTAGCTGTTGCCGGAAATGGAGTGACAACAAAAGTTCTGTAATCAACAGATCTTGCTCTTGTTACATAGATATTAGCCTGATCCAGCTGAGCTTGCGAAGGAAAACTTGTTGGAAAGACAATATTTGTATTGTTTGAATTGATTAATGTTTTTTCAAAATAAGAATTAAAAATACTTAAATCTCCCTGCTGTTCATATTTCCCTATAATGGTATCCCCATTGTAAGTTTCCACTTTTTTCAACTGCCAGGATATAATATAATTCGCCCTTGTTCCACTAAAAAAATTACGTTCACTTGAACCTAAATAATATTTGCCGCTAATATCAAACTGCGAATAATTTATTTCGAGTTCATTATTAGTTCCTCCGAAATAAAACTTATTTCCTTTGTCATCACTTATGATAATTTCTTTTACAATATTGGTAGAGTTGGCTATTGGGCCTCTGGTAGAGTAACACATAGACTCACTATTATTACTTACAACAGGGTAAACAAGCTGTACCTTTAGTTTAGCATTTTCACAGTAAACAATCGGGTTTCTGTTATTATCAAAAGTAAAATATCCGCTGTATCCAAAGAAATCAAAATAAAACTTATCAGGATTAAAATCGGATGTTACGTTGTTGTTTGTAGGATTAAACAGTAATTGCTTTTTTGTATATCCATTAATTATATTTGATTTTGGAAGTATACAATCTGTTGTTGCCTGTTGCCTTTCCTGTTCGGTTCCGGCATGAATACCATAATTGTAATTATTTTCATCTGCAATAAAATAATTGGTTAGAAGATAATTTCCTTTTACCTCTCTTGTTATCTGGCCAAATAAATTTCCGTACCAGTTTAGCCCGTAAATACTCTCGTCAGATTTAGGGTCAAATCCCGAAAAGCTATTGGTTATCTCATTCTTTAATTTAAGATTTCCGAGAGATATTTCAAATAGAGGGATATTTACATTTAAAAGTCCCTTATATAAATCATTATTTGTTGAAACTTTATCAATAAGAAGTTGGCTTTCCGAAGGCCTATCCTGTGCAATTATATTGGTGTTCAGGCTTAATCCTAATAATAGGATCATAACTTTATTTTTCTTCATTTTTCTATTTCTTAATCAGTTTAGCATTTGCCGTTTTATTCGTATCTGTTTTTATCGTAATTAAATAAGCTCCCTGAATGAGCGACTGGGTATTAATCTTAGTCACCTTATTCTTTGTTTTCAGATTCTGGATCTGTCTTCCACTCATATCATACAGCAGAATATCTGCATCTTTGAAATCAAAACCGATTTCTACATACGCATAATCGGATACAGGGTTCGGGTAGATCTTGATATCATATTTCTCAATCAACTGATCTACTTGTTTATCTCCAAGCTTCACAATCTTCCAGTTTTCTTTGCCTAACTCTTCTGCACTCGTTCCTGCTAAAATGATGGAACCGTCTTTATTTAGCTTTAAATCGGAAAGTCTTTCTTCTTTTTTTCTTGATTCTCCGGCGATGTGTTTTCTCCACTGTTCGTTTCCGTTTTGATCTAAATACAGCATCCAGAAAGTTTCATCATCTTTCTCTATTCTTCCTTCTGCCTGGGTATAACCTCCCAACAGAATGCCTTTTGACTTCCTGCTTCCATCTTCCAGCTCCCCGCTGATCACATTCATTCCCATCAGGACGTCTCGGTTCTTGAAGTTGTAGGATTTCTGCCACTGCTCTTCTCCTCTTTCGTTTAAGGAAATCAGCCAAAGGTCTGTGCCTTCTTCAATGCCTACTGTTTTATTGCCGGATCTTTCGGATCTGGATTCTCCTCCAACAAGGTAACCTGTTGAAGTTAATGCCAGTGTTCTTAGATGATCATCTCCTTTGCCCCCGAAGTTCTTTTCCCATTCTACTTTTCCATTTTTATCTAGTTTGATGATCCAGTAATCACCTTCCCCGAAATTGCTGCTGGATTTGGAATGAGAGACAAGCTTTGCACTGCTTCCAGCATCCTGCTCCCCGCTTCCCACCTTCACCTCAGAGCTTCTGGAATAAACTCCCACTAAGGCTCCGCCATCTTTTGTAGGAATCATCTTTTCGACTTCATCCAACCCTTTTCCGCCTAAAATTAATTGGGACAGCTCTTTTCCGTTTTTGTCGAGTCTTGTGATCCAGACATCTTTGGATCCATAGCCTTTTGAAGCGTTTTGTACATTACCGGCTACAAAAAATCCTAAATCCGTGGTTTGAATAACAGCTCTGGCTTCTTCATCGGAAGGGGTGCCTAATGTTTTCTGCCATAATTCATCGCCAAATTCATTGATTCGGATCAGCCAGATATCGGAACCGCCTTTGGATTCTTCTTTTTTATCTAATCCTTTTCCGGAGTAAGAGGTTCCGGCTAATAGAAATCCGCCATCCTGAGTGGTAACGGTGGCTGACAGGTAATCATGGTTAGATCCTGAGAAATATTTTTCCCAGGCCTGGTCTCCCTGCTGGTTGAGTTTTACCAGGTGGAAATCGTAACCGTTGTTTGGTTTAGTTCCAGCCTCCTGCTTCCCTCTTCCTGATTGTATGGCGCTTCCGGTGATAAGATACTGCTGATCGATAGTAGTGATAACCTGTGAAAGGAAATCCTGGGTAGAGGATTTGATATCTTTTTGCCAGACCACTTCCTGGGCAGATAACATGAGGCAGGTGCATATCAGAAATGCACTGCTGTAAAGCTTTTTCATAAGTTATTAGTTTTTTTGAAAAAAAATTTTTCCGAAGTTAATATTTTTCTTTAGCTAGGGAAATATTAAACAATATTAATAAACATGAGTTTTATCATATCATTTTGAGACAAAAGAATTCTCTCCTGTACAATAGGTAACCTGTCTTAAAAACAAGAGCAGGTGAAAGGTAAAATTTGCAACTTCATCTGCCAAAAGTGTATAAAAATTATTTTCATTTTTTACTATGCGTATCATTCCTGCTCTATCATCATTAATTATTCTTAAGGTAAATTTTCCAACAACCGATACTATTGAGATTCCTATGGATAGATACAATCAGTGTTAACTTTAAATTACCCACAAATAAAATCATAAAAATAATTTTCAAAAAAATAAAGTCAACTATATAGTTGACTTTATTTTTTTATATATTTACACAATCAAATTAATTATGCATATGAATATTGACCTTACAAAAGAGCTAAGCCACAAAGCAACCCGTAGCAGGCGGAAAAAAATCCATAGCCGAACATCTCATGAAGCCGGTCAATTCTGTGAAAAAACAGAAAAGATTCCTCTTCATAAAAGATTCAACCAAAAATTTCTTAATCTCTCAAATCCATGAAAAAATTAATTCAGTTATTTTTAATAGCATGCATCATTATCGGATCTACTACCATACCTTTTCACGCAATGGGAAGGAAAGATTCTCCCCAGGATACAGTAGAAAAAATTATTGCTGAGGAAACGGCAAAACTGATGAAGCTTTCAGATTATAAGGCTGTTTCAGGTGTCATTTACCTAAAGGGCAAAGTCTATCAATTTCACTATGGCAGGCTTAGCAACGGAAAGAAGCCCAATAACAGCACTATATACGAAATAGGTTCGCTTACCAAAACCTATACCGGACTACTGCTCTCCCAAGCAGTCTACGACCATAAAATCAACCTGGATGATGATGTGAGAAACTACCTGGATAACAAATATCCTAATCTCGTTTTGGCAGACGGTCAGCCAATTACTTTTCGGCATTTAATTACCCACACCTCTGGACTCCCTCTAACTATGAATTGTAGTCATCTTAACCAAAGCGTTGCTAAACAGATCACCTGCTTTAAGAATTATAATCGAAAAGACTTTTTCGAGGCATTAAAAACCGTGCAGCTTGTTGATACTTCAGGTAAAAACTATCATTACTCGGGCGTAGGCACAGAACTGGTCGGTTATATATTAGAGAACATCTATCATATGAAGCATATGGACCTGCTCCAAAAGTATGTATTTTCCCGTTCCGGCGAAAAGCAGACTTTTTTAGAACTGATTCAGCAAAAAAATACCAATCTGTCCATTGGCAAAAATAGTGAAGGAATGCCAACACCAATAATCAATGGGTTCTATGATTATTCGGGAGGCATGAAATCTTCAACATCTTCTATGCTTAGTTACATTAAAATGTATATGGAAAGCAATGATCCTGTAGTAAAACAAACCATGAGTTTACTTACCGGGGATATGCAGTACGGAAGGGCTTATGCCTGGAATACATATGAATACAACAAGCAAAAGAAAATGCTGTACCATAATGGCAGCACGTTTGGCCACTCTTCATGGATTGCACTTTATCCTAATCAGAAAACTGGAATTTTTATTGTAACCAATGTGGTAACGGCAGATTCTCAGAGCAAACTGAACGAATTGTCTAATCGTATCATCGACAGACTCAACATTTAAAGCATAATCTGTCAAACATCATATCTAAATAATAAACCATGCAAAGAATCAATCCATTTATACCCCAGCATTCTTGTTCTATTTTATTCTTTTTATTTGTCTTTTCCTTTGCTATAAAAGCACAGAGCAAGACAGAGCTTATTTTGCCCGCATCTTCTTTTAATAAAGAGGAAGCTTACAAAATGCTTGAAGAGGGGACCAATAGTATCCAGGGCCGCATTTCGTTAAAAAAAAGAGGTTATGTTAATTATCCCGGTTATCAGGATCAAGTCCTGCTCTATCCTGTAACTCCACATCTTTTAGAATATCTGGAGCTTAAGAAAAAATACAACAGTAAAAGAAAGATGGCAGCCATGGCAAAAGAAGCGGCTATGGCAAGGATAGAGACAAAAACTATTGACAATAGGGGGAATTTTGAATTTATAAATTTAAAACCGGGCAAATACTATATTGTAAGTTGGGTTACCTGGGAGAAAGTAAGACGCAATGAAGTACAATCAGGCCCTGTACAGGTAGCCGGCTATAATATGCTGGGAGTAGCAATGGGTACAAGCTACCTTCCTACTGAGACCAGATATGATGCAACAGCTTATGAAAAAGAGATCGGTGAATTTGTTGAGGTAGCAGGAAGCAACAAAACAGCTACAATAGACATAGCAAGATAAATAATAATCGTTAATTGTAAACATAAATATATGAAGCTCTTACCTATCATTTTAACAGCGTTGTTATCCTTTTTGCATATGGGCTATTCACGGGCTCAAACCCTATCATTTCCAGATGAGAACTTTAAAAATGTCTTGATTGAGCAAGGCTTTGATACCAATAAAGATGGTAAAATTCAGAAATCTGAAGTAGCTCAAATTAAGTCCTTGTCAGTTGCTAATTCTGATATTACTTCATTGGTGGGAATTAAAAACTTCATCAACCTTGAAGAGCTAGGATTTAATGATAATAAGCTCAAAACAGTGGATCTTGAAGGCATGCAGCACCTTAAAATAGTTCATGGATTCAATAATGAGCTTACAGAGGCAAAATTGAAAGGATGTACCGGACTGCAAGCCCTTGTTTTGTATAATAATAAGCTGGCTTCTATTGATTTAACAGGCCTTACGGCATTAACCAAAATTGTATTAGCTATTAATAAGCTGCGCAGTATTGATCTGAGTAATAAGCCTAAGCTGGAAGAAGTATTGCTTTTCCGCAACCAGCTTACTCAATTTAAGGCTAATGAGTTACCAGAACTTAAAGAATTATGGCTTAGCGACAATCTGATTGAAGAAATTGACCTCCGGCATTTTGCAAAACTTATAACAGTAAAGCTTATAGATAATCCTCTGAGAAAAATAAATGTAACAGGGCTTGCTTCACTCGAAACCCTTAATTGTGAAGCAATATCGCGTACCAATTATCTAAACCAGCTCAATACCTGCGGGCTTATCAGCCTTAAAGAATGCAAGTGGTGATCATAAAAGAGGCTGCCTCCCTTTGAGACAGCCTCTTATTAGATAGGAATATGGGTACATTACAAGCAAATACCATCCTCTATAAATTTTCTATCTGAATTATAAATAACTAATGTACGATCATAAGATGATCTAAGAAGCATTTTCATCTTTTGTTATCTCTATCTGAACTGCTCCTGAAACCGCTGCTGCACCTAACCCAATACCAATTGCTGCTCCAACAGGCCCTCCAACAGCACCTCCAATGGCACCTCCAACGGCTGCTCCTACAACATCTCCAATAATACCTCCGAAAATCCTTGCAAACCATTTCCCTTTTGCCACAAATGAAGGCCTGTCATTGGGAAATCTATTGATCCAATAATGGGTACTATATCTTGCTATTACAATAATCCCGAGTAAATTCTGCTTTTCCTGACTAGACACCGCTGCATTCATATATTCTTCTTCAATATTAATAAGCCCATTTTCAATTTCATCTACTGAAGCATAGGAATTCTGATTAAAGAATACTACTAATTTATATAGTTCAGCCTTATAAGCATCAGAAAAATTATATTTAACGGATAATGCATCCAAACCATCGGCTGTAAAAGGAGCTGCTAAAGAAGTAGCAACGATAGTATTTAAAGCTGAGTTTGTAATCAGATCTGTATTGTATCCTTTTGATTTGAAAAATGATTTAGCTGAAGCCTTCACCACATCTACAGATTCTACATTAGAATTATACATTGTTGTTAAAAACTCATTATGTAATATTCCCAATTGTTCATGAGGGTTTGTAATCTTACTGGATAGTTTTTGGGAGTTTTGGACCGTTAAATGATTCTCTGTCTGTCTTAATGACTCGCTATTATTATCTGTATTACAGGAACCTACTACAAATAATGGGATTAAAAAAAGCAATTTTAGATTTTTCATGTTATTATTTTTTGGGTTGTTAATTTTCTTTTTAAATATCAATAGGAATATCACAACAATGTATAAAAGTAAATACCATCAATACCAATTTAACATGTAGTTTCATCATTCATATACTTGATGTAGAACAATATTAATTTAATTCCTATTCAGAGTCATAGTAATAATTGATAAGTGTAATTGATTAACAATTAAGTGTAGACAAAAATTGAATAAATGTAACTCTGAAAATTTGAATTTAAAATTAGTTCTGAAGCATAAAAATAGAGACATCTACATCAAAGATTTAGGAGATTCTCTCGTAAGAAAGATATCCGAAATACATATTTTCTACTTAAAAATCTACATAAAACAATATTAATTTTATTGATTTTCACATTTCTTTGAATTTTATTTTACAAAACAACAATTAATACCTTAAAAAAAATAAGCACATGAAAATCAAATAATTAAAATATTACAATTAACATTTTTTTTCAAAAAAAATACATTTAATTAATGATAATTAACAATACTTTCTATTGTCTTATCTTAAAATATAAATAGTTTTAATCAACAACTCAACATTTATTTGGGAGGAGATCAAACGAAAGTAAAACTACTTTTTAACAACGAATTTTTTTGATGAAAATAAATCTAAAAGAAATCAATATCGGGCACCTTATTAACATGCAGGTAGAAAGCAGTGGTATAGAAATGGTTCGGATTTGCAATTTTTTGAAATGTGAAGAG
Source organism: Chryseobacterium sp. Tr-659 (assembly GCF_011752975.1). Classification (GTDB taxonomy): domain Bacteria; phylum Bacteroidota; class Bacteroidia; order Flavobacteriales; family Weeksellaceae; genus Chryseobacterium. The sequence goes on from NZ_VWWP01000004.1 coordinate 329,834, forward strand.
CAGGAAGTGATCAAAATGTATGAACAAAGTGACCTTTCCGCAGATCTTCTTTTAAAATGGTCCAAATTGCTCAAATATGATTTCTTCAGATTGTACTCACAGCATCTTATCTTCTATTCTCCACAAAAGAATATTGCTGAAAATCATATAAAAGAGAATAATATACTGCCGAGTTTTAGAAAGAGTTTGTACACATCCGAGATGATCAAGTTCATTATTGAATTAATACAAACAGAAGAAAAAAGTATAAAAGAAATTATTGAAGAATACAATATTCCAAGAACAACATTGTATAGATGGCTTGAAAAATATTAGACTCAATTATAATTCAGATAAAATAAGACCAATTATATCTTTAAATGCACTAGTAGGTATTGAATAAGATTACACCAACATACTAACAACCAACAAAATTATAATATGAAATCATCTAAACCTGCCTATAAGAAAATATATGAAGATATGTTAAGAATAAAATTTCCGGATAAAAAGAAAGACTGTGAAACAATTCTCACAAAAGCCTGTTTATCAGAATTTGATGTTCTTCAGATAGAAAATATACTTTTTAAAAAGCGAAAATCCCATATGGATCTCAAAGATAAAAGACTTAGGTCTTATACTCAGGATACCATTTTACAGATTTTAACCTACCAGAAAATCCATGAATTAAATAACACGCAATTGGCCGCACACTATGGTTTAAGCAGAAATACGGTAACCAGCTGGAAAAAAAGATTTCTCCTTATAAAAGTTTATAACAAAAATGATATTCATATAAACAATTCTTCCCTTTAAATTAAATCAATTTTATGAAAAAAAAGTATTACCCCCCTCCTATAGTTTATTCTATAGTTTTAATTGTTCTTTCACTTTGCTCCTCATTACATGCTCAAACGACGAGTAGCAATGCAATTTTAAATGGAAACTTTGGTACTGATACCACTACAGGCGGAAATTTAAACAACTGGACCACCAATGGAACAGGAACCGATCCTGCTACAAGTTTTAACTGGTTTGCAGTGAATGGTGGAGCCGTTGCATTTTTTGATGGGGCAGAAGGCCTCAATCTTACCCAGGCTAATGTTCCTTTTAAAACCTCAACAACCCACAAGTACGCCACCTTTTCGGTGAAAATATCCCCTGTTAATGCTAATGGAGTTCCGGTGAATACATCATGGGGAAAAATTAGTTTTTGGCTGGAAGGACCATCAGGATTTATAAAACTGTTTTCTGTTTTTAATCCCGTAACGGCCACCACCAATTCACCAACCGTTAACGTAACGGAAATCAATCCGGCTATCGTGCAAAAGCTAGCGGTAAATAACAATTTTGCAGCCCGCAGCTTTGCCACCGGGGCTTATTCAACGGTTGACGTAACAGTAGATACTGATCTGCTACCTAATTCAGGTATTGTCTTAATCCAGCGTAATAATGGAACCGCAAGCGGTCCCAATGGAACAGCGGGAACAGATGATTTTTTTGTGGATGATGTTTCTTATACCCATTTGATATGGCCGGATACTGATGGTGATGGAATTGATGATTATGTAGATATTGATGATGATAATGATGGAATTGTAGATGCAGTTGAGAGCCCGGCTTGCTACTTTACCGCCAACGAATGGAATACAGGAGCTAAGCCGCAAAGTGTAGTAACAATAAGTTCTTCGTTAACTACCACTAATGGCTTCTTCGATCAATTAACAGATGGGGTTAATAACGTGAATGCTGTTACTTTTTCAAATACGCCGGCTCAACCGATCCAAAATGCAAATGTCTACTTATTTGATTTTGCTTATCCTGTAAGGCTGGATGCTTTATACTTACAGTTTAACACAGCAACACAATTTGCAGGAACCACAAAAATCCAAGGTTCTAATACCAATAATGGTACAGATTGGGTAGATCTCTCTGCTGCCATTGTACAAACTGCAGGAACCAATACTACGGCAAATGGAGCTGTAAGTGTAACCACTTCTATTAAATACCCGGTCACACTTAATACAACTACTGCTTTCAAGTATATCAGAATTACGGGAGTCGCAGCAAGTAATATTGCGGCACAGAATGCATCTGAAGTGTATTTTGATTTTAATACTTCAACATATATTCCTTCCATGTATCCAAAATCAGGCTGTACAGGCGCTGATACAGACGGAGATGGAGTCCCTAATCAACTGGATTTGGATAGTGACGGAGACGGATGTCCTGATTTAAAAGAAGCGGGAGTAAGCCCATTAACCGATATATTCACTCCATCTGCAACAAACAACGTGGGAGGAAGCTATGGAATTGCAAACCCTGCTAACAGCCAGCTTAATCCGGCAGCTGCAGACACTAATAATGACGGGCTTAATGATAGTGTAGACCCTGATCTTAACGGAATGACGGATTACACTTCCACATACACCTCTTATGCCATTAATTCATTTATAAACACCTGTACTGATACAGATAATGACGGAATACCAGATTATCTTGATTTAGATGATGATAATGATGGGGTTCTCGATAAGGTAGAATGCCCCGGAATATTTGGTAATATGGCTACCAACGGAGGATTTTCAACAACAGCAGCCAATCTTCCTAATTGGTATATGGGATTCTCAGCGACAGCACTTCCTATTGTAGAACCATTTACTCCTACTGTAATGCCTATTACAAATACCGGAGGGGTATATAATTATGGTATCGGAGGTGGTAATCAGGTTAATTCACAACTTACCGGAGGTCTTTTTGATCAGAATGATGGAGTTAACACCGCAACAGGTCTCCAATATATATTGCAGGAACAAGACCCCCAAAGACCGGTGGTTAATAAACTATCTGCTCCTCTGGTAGCTGGAGCAACTTATAATTATACTTTTGATCTGGGGCTTCGTGGCGGTTCAGGTAGTACTAATAAATATATTGTAATGCTCTACAATGCAGATACTCAAAAACCTGAAAAAATATTAGAAATGGGGATAATGAATACATTGCCCGGAACTTCAAATAACCCAAGCTATAAAAACTTCAGTGGAAGCTTTGTTCCGGCATTATCAGGAAATTATGATCTATTATTTTATCCTTCAGTATCCGGAGGAGTTGCTGATGACTTTGTAATTGACAGAGTAGCTGTAGCCGGAGCATCTACAAGTGCATGTGATACGGATGGAGATGGTATTCCTAATTACCTGGACAATGACAGTGACAATGACGGCTGTTCAGATGCTTTTGAAGCCGGTGTTGTTGCTTATATCACAGCCAACGGAGGAACTGTCAGTCCCGGAACATTAAATAATCCATCTGCAACATTATCTCCGAATGCTACCGTAGGAAACAATACCCCAGCCGATTACGGAGCAAACGGATTCTACAACATGATAGAGAATAACGATACTTCATCAGCTACCTATAATGGAACTTACACCTATGCTAATGCAATTAATGCAGCTATTGCCACTTGCCTTCTGGCATGTTATAAATCAGCTGTTACTGCAGGAACTATTTTACCTACTCTGTATGGTATTACTGCTTTAGGAAGAGCAGGAGAAAATACAGGAAGCTGGCCTGGAGTAAGAAAAGGCGGATGGATAGCACTTGAAGCCAAAACTAAAGGGTTTGTACCGAACAGGCTTACCACTGCACAGATTAATGCAATTCCGGCAGCCAATCTGGCAGAAGGAATGATGGTCTACAATATTACTTTAGACTGTCTGTATATCAACACAGATGGAACTGCAGCAGGATGGAAATGCTTTAACACACAAACCTGCCCTTAATAGTGATCTGGCAGAATATATTTTAACTTACAAAACAACAAACAAATGATTAACATAATAAATAAAACAAATCTTGTTATTCTTTTAGTTGCCGGCATCATGGCTTCAGCTCAGGTAGCCATAGGAAAATCTTCCATTACCAGTACTTCAGTTTCATTAGAATTTGAAACCGGCAATAAAGGGATCATCCTTCCCTGGGTTACAAATACAGGAGCAGTTACGGGAGCTGTGAACGGAACCATTGCATATGATCTTTCAGACCATAAAGTAAAAGTAAAATACGCTTCAGGCTGGAAAGATCTTTCTGTAGACACTACAGGAACAACAGTAGATCCGATAACGAGTACAGATGGAGTTTTAATACAGAATCCATTAACTGAACAATCCGGAGCGAAAACTGCCATTGGAACACTGGGACCGGATCCTGGAATTCTGGTACTGGAAGATACTAATAAAGCAATGATTTTGCCTAAAGTTGCCAGCCCTCATCTCAATATAATTAATCCTGCTCCAGGGATGATGGTATATGATACAACAGCGAAACAGCTGGCCGTTTTTAATGGTAGTGTGTGGAGTTTCTGGAAACCTTGATATAGTATCATAAATATAATCCAATAGTTTTAGCCCCTTTTGGGGCTATTTCTATAATAGTGTGGCATGAGAAGAATATATCAAAACCGCACCATTGATACTCAGACAATTCTCTGATTGGCAAATTGATAAGATGTTAACATCCTGATCTGTTTTTTTGTAATATATTTAAAAAGTTTAATAATGTGCTTCAAGTCATAATTGCACTGGATATAAATTTGTATGCAAACAATGCTTCCTTTTTTTCTGGCAATCGTAACAGTTATCGTATTGCTGAACATGCTGGCTTCAAAACTAAAAGTCGCCTACCCGATATTGTTGGTGATAGGTGGTCTGTTTATAGGCTTTATTCCTGGTCTCCCTGTTATCCATATCAAACCGGATCTGATATTTCTGGTATTCCTTCCTCCTTTGTTGTTTTTTTCCGCAGGTGCCGCATCCTTTAAGGAAATGCGCAAGTGGTGGCGGATGATTGGAAGCTTTGCATTTCTGGTCGTATTTATTACGGCACTTGCGGTAGCTGTGGCTGCCAATTACTTTATCCCCGGCTTTTCTATAGGCCTTGGCTTTTTGCTTGGCGGCATTGTCTCACCACCAGATGCGGTAAGCACAGCTGCTATAACAAGATTTGTAAAAATTCCTAAAGTGCTTACTACCGTATTAGAAGGAGAAAGTCTTGTGAATGATGCTTCCTCACTTATTATTTTCCGTTTCGCACTAATAGCTGTGGGAACAGGCCAGTTCATTTGGCAGGATGCCACGCTCAGTTTTTTCTGGATGGTTCTTGGAGGTACAGGTATCGGACTGCTGTTAGGCTGGTTTTTTGTACAAATGCATAAACTACTACCTACGGATGCTCCTACAGATACGGTTTTTATTCTCATAGAGCCGTATATTATGTATTTGATCGCAGAACATGTACACAGCTCCGGAGTATTGGCCGTAGTAGCAGGCAGCTTATATATTTCCAAAAAATGGCTCGTTTTTCTAAGCAGTACCAGCCGCTTAAGAGTAGTTAACGTTTGGCAAAGCCTTATTTTTTTGTTAAACGGGATTGTTTTTTTCATTATTGGTTTAGCATTGCCGGATATCGTAAAGGGATTGAGAGCAGAAGGCATATCCTTAAGTACTGCTATTGGCTATGGAGTATTGATAACTGTGGTATTGATTGTTATCCGAATTATCTGCTGTTATGCTGCGCAAGCTGCTACTTTGATTTTCAGGAGAAAATCACTGCCTGCGGAAATTCCGTGGCGGGCATATCTGGTACCTTTGATTATGGGCTGGACTGGCATGCGTGGTGTTGTATCATTGGCAGCCGCGTTGTCAATACCTGTTATGTATAATGGTATAGCATTTCCACAGCGCAATCTTATCTTGCTGATAACATTTGTGGTCATATTCCTCACCTTGGTGATTCAGGGGCTTACCTTGCCTATCTTTATCAGAAAATCCAAAGTATTTGAACATCTCGTGCTTATAGATTCTCAGGAAGACGAACAGGAGAAAAAAATAAAAAACGGATTAAGAAAAGAAGTATATACGTTTTTGAAGAACAGATACGATGACGGGCATCTGCAAAACAGTGTTCTATTTCAAAAAATGATGCAGTATTGGGAAGAAAACGAAAAAGCCGATGATGATGAATGGATGAACGAGGAAACAAGACAGATTTACATAGAGTCACTCGATGCACAGCGAAAGTATCTTTCCGAGCTCAACAAACAACCGGATATAGACGAAGATCTTATTCGCCGGCAATTATATCTGTTAGACTTACAGGAAGAGCGTATGAAATTAGGATAGCAGCAACGAAATGACATCAATCAGATCAAAGTACTAAAATATCACCAGTAAGATTTGAATAAATCATTGATAGCACCTTTACTATTTATTCTTTTCAGATGATGGGATTGTAATCTCAGAATCAGTACTGCCTTATTTTTTGTGGTTAAATATAGAGTGAACCTATTTTGGGACGACTCGGTATTATCGATATTTACAATTATTTTTTATCTTGTTCAAACATGACTTCTCTATGCCGCATCCCCCATTGTACCAGAGCCTGAATAACATTATTGGCTTCTTTACCATAATCGGTGATAGAATAATTTACGGTAATAGGCTTGGTATCCATTACCTCACGACGAACCATTTTATTAAATTCCAAAGCTTTTAGTTCTTTTGAGAGCATTCTTGCCGAAATCCCTTCAATATCTTTCTCCATTTTTTTAAAGGTATTGTCAATCCCTGTTCTTGTCATCAGATAATGAACTATGAGTAAACTCCATTTATTGCCCAGCATATCCAAAGCATCTTGCATTGATCTTATGCCTGCTGTACAAGAAACAGGATCAGTTTTCGGTTTTTTTATCATATCGCTTACTTTTAAGTTACTAGTTACCTTTTGTTTACTCATAACAAATATATAGATTATTGACTGTACCTTTAAGTAATAAAAAAATCAAAAATGAAAAAAACAGTACTAATAACAGGAGGTAATAGTTTTATTGCAAAACATTTAAAACCCATGTTATTACAAAATTATAACGTAAAACTTTTAAGCCGGAATCCACAAAACAGCAATGAATACATATGGGATCTGGATGACTGGAGTATGGATGAGGCAGCCTTAGACGATGTGGAATACATTGTACATTTGGCAGGTTCCAAACTCAACGATGGCACTCCTCTCACAAAAGAAAGAATGAAACTGATATATGATACAAGAATCGGAGCAGCAGATTTTTTGAGAGAAAAGCTAAAAGCCCGCAATCAAAAATTAATAGGATTTGTTTCTGCTTCTGCTATTGGTTATTATGGATTTACCGATTCTACTTTGGAAATTGATGAAAATGGAGCAAAAGGAATAGGCTTTTCTGCCGACTTATGTGAAGATTGGGAAAAATCAGCCGACAGATTCAAAGCAGAACAGGTAGCCAGTCATGTATCTAAAATAAGAGTCTCCCTGGCATTGGGCAATAATGGAGGTATCTTTCCCATGTATAAGGAAATGATAAAGACAAATCCAAAGGCTGCGGCACAAGATAATACCGATTCTTTCGCCTGGAATCATGTGGAAGATATGGCGGGTATTTTCGATTTTGCTGTAACCCATAATTTGGATGGTGTTTATAACTCTGTAGCTCCAGTACCCGCTTCATTACAGGATGTGTTTAAAGCCATTTCAAACAATACTGCCGGGACAAACTATAATATTACTCCTTATGAAGGGAAGCACTTGGTGGCACACAAAATCATCAATGCAGGTTACCAATTCAAATATCCAACGATTGAAATGACTGTAAATAATCTTATAGTAACGGCATAATCAATAATCACAACAAAAAACAAATTATGAGCAATAGAAAAATAGAAAAAATATTGACCCCCAAACATTTCAATTGGGTAGGTGATGCGTTTTATACTACTTCATTTATTGGCAAAGATATACCCCGCACGAGAATGTCTCCGTTTTTTGCGGTAGGTTATAATGCGGACATTCATTTTAGTGCCAGGGAAATACCGAGAGGTGTAGGTGCACATCCTCATAAGGGATTTGAAACGGTAACCATAGCCTATAAGGGAAAAATAGAACATAAAGATAGTAAAGGAAACCATGGTGTCATAAGTGAAGGAGATGTACAATGGATGACAGCAGGTTCAGGAATTTTACATCAGGAATATCATGAAAAAGAATTTTCGAAAACTGGCGGAACTTTTCAAATGGTACAGATCTGGGTAAATCTACCCGCTAAAGACAAGGAAACTTCTCCTAAATATCAAAACTTATTATTTAATCAAATGACCCGGGTACCTGTAAGCGATAATGGTAGTTATATCAATGTAATTACTGGCAATTACCTGGGAAACAAAGGAAAAGGGAGTACTTTCTCACCTTTAGATATGTATAATGCTTATTTGAAAAAGGGAACAAAAGCTGATTTTACTTTTTCCAATATCTGGAACGCTGCAATCTTAGTAATAGAAGGAAGTGTAACAGTAAACAGCGATATCCTTTTGTCCAAAGACAGTTTTGCTATGTTTGAAAATAATGGTGGTGATACCTTTAACCTGGAATCCAGTAGTGATGACACCATCGTATTAGTAATGAGTGGAGAACCTTTAAACGAGCCTATAGCCCATTATGGCCCCTTTGTGATGAATACACAGGAGCAGCTGGCAAAAGCTTTTGAAGACTTTCAGAACGGAAAATTTGGGACATTATAATCTTCCACAAAATATGATGTCCACATTTTTTCAAAAACACAATGTGCCACGAATATGCCACAAAAATTAGGCGTATTTTTGAAAGCTTCAGCGATTCCCGTAAACAAAAAAATCCTGCAAATCATTAATTTTGCAGGATTTATATATTTTCTGATGCATTTTTCCAATATTTAAAATATACTTTAATTTATATGTAAAAGTGTGCTGCCTAAAAAGTATTAAGAAAATAAAATTTCATTACTCTAATTCAATAGGGTTATAACCTTTTTTATCAGTTTCACTTATTTTTGGTCTGTTTTGCCCCTCTGAAAATACAGTACCCATTTTTTCTAATTCATATTTAATATTGTCTCTGTAATTTGTGGTTGCTTGAGTTAATTCTTTTTTTGTGACTAACTTAGCATTTTGATAGTGTCTTTTATTTACTGTTATTATTTTTCCCTTCAACTTGCCACTTGATACCGATTTTACAAGTTCAAAATCATAATCCCCTGTTTTATCTGTTATTTTAACAATTAAACCTGGAAGACCACTAAATTTGTATGGTCCGTAAGGAAAAGGAACTTCCATTGAATACCAAGCTGTCCAATCTCTTCCCTTATAATGAACCTCTGCTTTTTTACAATGAATAGAATTAATTACTTTGGTTTCATCAATTAACTTCCAATCACGAATTACAGGGGTATTATAAGATAAGAGAGCAGTTCCAACTGACTCATAAAATTCCGAATTATCATTTGTCTGGATAATTAAAAATTTAAATTTTGATGATGGCAACCCTCTCATGTCAATATTAAAATTACTCCTATTTTTATTATACTGCTCCATGAAAAGAGAGTCAAATTTTAGCCTGTTTTCACTAATAAAAAAAGCACGTTTATCACTTATTTGCATTGTGAAAAGTTCCTTGTAAACCTTATCTCGATTTAGAGTATTAGGTTTGTATTGAAGTAAGTAGGTAAATTCTCCCCTTAATGAATCACCAGTAGCTGTTTGAGAAAACAAAAAAGAGAAAAAAAATAAAAATAGAATTGTTAAAGTTTGTTTCTTTGTGAAATTCATTACTGTTTTTTAAAAAAAATAATAAATCGTTCAAACAAGATTTATTATTTGAACAATTTTTTTGATTAATAATCATGACTTCTTTCCTGTTGAGTTTGAAGAAATGGCTAACTGATAAATCAGAAATTATAGTTGACAATAATTATCTTGAATTTTTTCTGCCCACTCTATCCATTGACTAGCAGTCCAGTCCTGACAAGTATATGCAGATGTACAACTTGCCTGAAATGTTCCACATTGCATTTGAAGTTTTTTCTTAGCTTTCTTAGTGCTTTTAGTAACCGTAGCTTCTTTTGCTTTAGAATTTACCTTCTCCACGTTTCCTTTTGCATTTGTAAAACCTGCTATACTAACCATAGCAATAAATAATAATTTTTTCATGATTGTAATAAATTTATAAAATTGATTAGCTAATATAAGATTACAAATCAATCAAATGAGAAAAATTTTATTATGTTAATTCACTCACTTAAAGCAAGTTAAATAGTTTAAATTAAAATATATAATTTATTTAATTACATTTCACACGAAAATGAAATATTTATTATAACATTGATTTGTTTATAGAATAAAATATTTTTTTATAATTATTAATTTACAGTAGTGTTATTGTGAGAACTGTGGCTTTATCCAGAATATGAAGTCTCGTTTCTAATTATAAGCTACCCTTTAATATATGATTCAACAACCTAAATGAACAACAAACCCCTTCCGTTATTACAGTTTTGGTAATACCCCTCTTTTTGAAATCAGATTTGTCTCTATCTATCTGAAAAAGGATAAAATATTTTTAGTTTGGACATCTTTAGAGATACAGCAATCAGTTTTGAACCTGAAAATTCACTAAATGAGATGCTGAGATAAGAAATGTAGGAAATTGTGGGGAAGAAACTTTATTAAAAAACAAAACCCACTGATAGTCAGTGGGTTTTATTTTTTAATACTTGCGGAGAGTGAGGGATTCGAACCCCCGGACCTGTTACAGTCAACAGTTTTCAAGACTGCCGCAATCGACCACTCTGCCAACTCTCCCTAAACTCCGGATATACCGTTGTTTTCAGTGGTGCAAATATAGAAAGTTTTTTATTACTGGCAAAATATTTTTTCAATAAAATTCGTATTCCTGTAGTTCTGATGGATATTTCCTTCTTGTCAAAAAAATAAAACCACCCTTTATTACCTCAACACCAGTGAATTAAAAACCAGAAATTCAAATCCATTTTAAATCAATATTTTTTCAATTCACGATCATTTATTTTCTATCCGTAGTAATATTCAGTAGTCATATCTCCGCTAAAGACCGGATACTCCTCCTGTTTTTTCATATTCAGTTCAAATAATCTTTCCCCTTCTTTATTTCCTCCACGTATTTCCAGAGCATACCATCCATTTTCCAGATTGAAAGTTACACTGTTCTCATCATTGATGGATGTAACATCTCTTAAATAACCTATACCTACTACTTTCACTTCGTTATTGGCAGTTTGAAATACCCAGCCTCCTGATTGAACCGCTTCTTCATCATGATTTAAAATTCGTTCATTATTTACAGAAACACGAAATGAATAATACCCCTCTTCTACCCCGATTATTGGAATAGCAATTCCCCGCTTTGTAATTTCATCTCCATGTTCATTTTCCACGAAATATTTCAGAATGTTATTGCCCGGCAGGTTATGTTCCTGCAGATATTTTGCTAAAAGCTGCGGGCTATATATCACAAAGCCTTTAAGTTCAGAAAATATTTTTTTCATATATAGTCGGATTGGATTTTCAATTTACTTCAATAATGCTGATGAAACCAACGTTTTCCTTTACCTGTTTCACATCATAATAGAGCACACATATTGTTTATCATTCATGGTGATACACAAATATAAAACCGTTATTCCTATCCAAAAAATTTTAATACACCAATCTGAAATTTTGTCGTAGTTCTACGACTTTTTTCAAACAACTCCAAAATAAATGATTAAAAATAAAAAACAACAATCTGTATATCAGTAAAATAATACGTAATTCATAAACAAATATTAAACATATTTTTACACCAAATAGGGAAATACAACAGAACAATACCATTGTTATGATAAAGACTATCATGAAAAAAACAGCCGCAGATTTTCTTATGCAACCGTTTTAAATTAAGAACAACTGATTTAGAAATTATAACTTCACACTCATATCCTGAACTTCTTCAGCCGAAAATCCATAGATCTGAGGGGTCTTTACATCAAGCAGATTCAGATAGATATAAATTTCGGCTCTATGGTGGATCTCATGTTCTATCATTGCCCGCAGCCATTTCCATATTGAAATTTCATTGTTGGCAGGGGTTAAACATTTACGGTTAAGATCCTCATCGGAAAGCTTGTTGATGATTTCCATGGTTTGACGATGCATTTCATTAAAAAACTGAACGGTATTTTCATAGCCGTCCGCAAGCTCCTTTCCACATCCGGGATAAGCACTTTTTCTGCCTGAAATAGTTTCTCCGTACATATATCTTTCGATCGCGGCGATATGCCTGATCTGATCACCGATGGTAAATTTTCCCGGTTTATAAGAAAAATCTATATGTTCTGGAGGAACAACAGCAATAATACGATTGGTTCTCTCTCTTATCTTCTCATAATAATCGATGAATGATTTAACAGATCTTATTTCCATTTTTTAACTGCTTTTAGCCAAATGATAAATTCATTTTATACTGTGAAGATAAGAAAATCCTGAGATGCAGATTTCCAATTTCCAATATATATTAAACCTTTTTAAACTTATTTTCTAAATAAGTTTAAAAAGGTTCCAAGTGTATAAAAAAATTGAAATACAATTTAAACGATCTCTAAGATTGTACAAACAAACTGTTTTCCTAACGCAATGTTTTCAATTTTAAAACTGTTGATTGTAAGTGAGCAAAGAATAGAATCAACTTCGTTGATTAGTCGAAGCTTGGGTATAAGCATACCGCTTCATCAGCAACAAAGTCACATCATTTTGCTCCCTTACAATAAAGGGTAATTATCCATAAACTTTGCATTAATAATTTTTAACACACACTTAAGTTCACATAAGATGAAAATCTTTGATTTTCAACAAGACTTTAGTGTACTTCTTATACACAAAGCATATAGCTTAAATAGCTTAAGTTTTTAAAATGCTTTTGTGCCTTTTCTGGTTTAGTAAAAAAGTTTAAACAGACTTATTATTTAAATTTATAAAAATCCCTAATAAGGGAGTATAAAATTTGGAAACTTACTAAATATCCGATATTTTAGTTGAAAAATAATCGTGATGAAAATATGGCTCTCTCTGTTTGCCTTTCTTTTGGGCTTCAAAAATACAGCAGCACAATCAACAAAAGCAGACAGCGAAAAATTACTCGAATATTATGAAACCCAACGCTATGCTGATGCTGCCGGTTATCTTCAAAGCATATATCCGGAAAATACTCAGGATGTAAAAGCCCTCTCACAAATAGCTTACTGTAATATGATGGCAGGAAAACTCCCGGAAGCAGAGAAAAGCTATTTGAAAATCAACACCATTCAGCCAGATAATTTACCGACACTTTTTAGCCTTGCCAGCATCAATTCCAGACGGGGAAATGTTTCCAATGCAAAATCTTATCTTCAGCAAATCATTCATCTGGACAGTCTTAACTTCAATGCTTATAAGCAACTGGCAGGCTATGCCGATACTCCTGAGATGAGACTCAAACTTCTAAAAAAAGCCAATGCGCTAAATAATACAGATCCTGATGTTGCTTACGATCTTTCTATGACTTACAAAGAACTCAGGCAAAACCAGCCTGCTTATGATATTTTAAAAACCGCTATTGCTGCCGACCCGGAAAACTTCACCCTGCGACAAGCTCAATTACCGATTGCCAATCTTTTGGGCAAATACACGGAAGTTATTGAAACAGGTGAAAAACTATTGAAAAACCGCGCCGATGCTAATGTAATGAATGATATGGGACAGGCATATTTTTATGTAAAAGATTACAAGAATTGCATTGTCCTTTATAAAGCCCTGGAAGAAATGGAGGTACAGAATGAAGGTACTTTATATTTTATGACATTAAGCTACCGTGAGTTGAAAGATTATGATAATGCTGCAATTTATGCTCAAAAAACTATTAATGAAGCTATTTCAGAACACACCACACTTTATTATGCTGCACTGGCCGGAATTTATGAAGCCAAGAATCAGTATAATGATGCTTTAACAGCTTATAAAAGAGGATTAACCTTTGGAACCAGTAATATCATTTATTATCGTTTGGGGCTTTTATATGATTTAAATCTGAAACAGCCTAAAAATGCGGCCACTTATTACCAGCTATATCTTAAAAACAAACCGGATCAGGAAAAGGAAAAAGAACAGATTGCCTATGCCAGAGACCGTATTACCAGTTCAAATGGTAAATAAAATCCGTTGTATAAGTAAATGTAAAATGTACCATACTTTAGTTTCCACATTTTTAAAAACAAAAGTATGTGATGATCGTCACAGGCAAAACAGTTATTGATCCTGTAATTTTGTCATCAATAAAAACAAGGTTTATGGAATACACCAACAAAAATGCAGCAGGAATATTATCAGGTTTCTGAATGAAGAAAATTTTGAAAAAGTGAATTACATTTTTTAAAAGACATAGTGTCCCCGCTCCAAAGCTTCAATCGTCATTAGGATAAATAACAAAAAATGATTTTACAATGAAAGAATTCGCATTGATTTTCAGATTGAAAGACATTTCCGACTTCAAACCAACACCTGAACAGATCCAAGAACGGATGAACTGGCTGGGAAGTATTGCTGCACAGAATAAACTGGCAGATAAAGGAAACACTCTTTTACCCGCTCCCGGAACTGCCAAAACCGTAAAAGCTGATCATATTGTAACAGATGGGCCTTATACTGAAATTAAAGAATTTATCAGCGGCTATATTATTGTAAGAGCAGAATCTATTGATGAGGCTGTTGAAATGGCCAAAGGGAACCCTATTTTTAAAATCGGAGGAAATATTGAAATACGTGAAGTTTTAAAAGTGTGATAAGGAGCTGTTATTGAAAACGAAAAAAGCAGGTGATTTACATTAAAAACATCTCGAAAAAAACCATAGTTTATGCCTTTGACTGAACAATATCAAGAATACATCGCATTCTATTTTCAATGGTATCTTTCGGAATTTCAATGAGGTGATAGCCATAGTCTCCATATACTTTTTTCATTTGTTCAAAAGTGAGAATAGCTGTTTCAAAAGTCTGTTTTCTTTCCTGATCATTTTCGTAAATCTCTTTCCAGGGCGGAAGGATCAATACATTGTTATTGTAGGTCATTTCTTTGGCTTTCAGCTCCATTTCTTTAGATATAGGAATATTTTCCAGTTTGAGATAGCCAATGCTGTCCGGTATTCCGCGGTCAAAGAATACAGGTCTCATATCATCAGTCTCAATCATCGTTTGATAAGTTTGTAAAGAGGCTTCAAACATCATATCAGCAAAAAGTCTTTTATTCATCCAGGGTAACCCTTCCCCACCGGAATCCATCTGTTCTTTAATAATTCGTCGTCCTTCTTCAGGTACAGTTGTAAACCCCTGATGGTTCAATGCTTTTATCAAAGTGGTCTTCCCCGAGCCAGGGCCGCCGGTAATAATCCAGAGTTTTGAATGATTCTGTTTCATGAAATTCAATTATTTTTGACACTCAATAAATTCATACAAAAACAGGAATATCCTCTCTGCAGAACTACTTGTTATTTTCAATAATGTGCCTGTAAGTCGCGATGCGGTCTTCTTCCCTATACATGTTACACAATATAAGGATATCGTCTGTATGGTATTTTTCCGAAATTTGCTGTAATCTTTGAGCAATAGATTGTGGAGTTTCTATAACAATTCTGTCTAAGATTGTAAAAAATTCTTCCTCATCTTCACTTCCTGATATTTTTTGTTCTACCATTTCGGGAGAAAAAACTGCATTGGGGCCAACTAATTTACGTGATTGTAAAAACTGATAAGCCATTCCATAAGCATTTCGTCTGGCATCTTCTATATTTTCTGCTACCGATACGGCAATGGCAATTTGCAAAAATGGATCAGAAGTATATTGAGTATTATCGAACTCTCTGACGTAGGCTTTTGTATTTTCTGCCCCACTTTCACTGTTCATAAACGCTGCAAATGAATATCCTACTCCATGTTTAGCGGCTTCCATAGCAGATGTCATACCAGAGCCCAGCCAGATGATTTCCGGTAACTGTTCTAAGTTTGCAGGTTGTGCTATAAGTTCTCCGTATAATCCTTTTTCTTCTTTTAAATACTGAATAATTTCTTCCAGCTTTGTTTCCAGATTGGATAAAATGACCGGTTTATGATTATTAAGTGCCATAACAGCATCTTTTAAACCGCCGGGAGCTTTTCCCAATCCGAGAATGAAACGTCCGGGATATAAAGTTCCCAGTAGTTTAGTCCACTCTGCTACTTTATAAGCAGAATAGTTTCTCATCATGATTCCGGCTGTGCCCACTTTGATACGCTTTGTTTTGCTTAAAATTATGGCTGCCAAAAGCTCGGGGCTTGAACTTCCATAGGCTTCCACTCCGTGATGTTCGGAATACATCATACTTTGAAATCCCATTTCTTCAGCAAACAAGGCAAGATTGATACTGTTTGTTAGTGCCGATCCTGCGCTTTTTCCCATGATAACCGGAGACTGATCTAATATCCCTAATTTCAGCTTCATTGTATTGAAATAGATTTAATGTGAAGGTATGAAAAAAGCTTTTATTCAAAAGAATTTAAATTTAATAAAAACCCCTCGCCAAGGCAAGGGGTTTACTTTATAACACTACGGGTTTCTTTTTACATTGTAAATAACTAAATCTATTCCTGCATAATTTTATTCACTTCATTAAATTCATTTTCAATGGCCATATCCGGCTTATAGGTGAGTAATGAAACAATAATGTTTGTGAGCAAAGAAAGTGTAAATCCTGGAATGATTTCATACCAGTCCTTCAATGGATGCTGAAGATATACCCATACCAATACGGTTATTCCTCCAACCAGCATTCCTGCAAAACCTCCCTGCCAGGTTGTTTTTTTCCATAAAAGAGAAAGAAGAATGAGTGGTCCGAATGCTGAACCAAATCCTGCCCAGGCATTTCCCACCAGGTTCAGGATACTGTCTTTCGGATCTAGTGATAAAAGTACAGCAATAACAGCCACCAGTAATACGGAAAGCCTGCTGGCAATCAATAATTGTTTTGGTGTTGCTTTTTTATTCAGGAAAGCTTTATAGATGTCTTCCGTTAATGAGCTTGATGTTACCAGTAACTGGGAAGAAATTGTACTCATTACTGCCGCCAGAATAGCTGTCAAAAGAAATCCTGCAATAAAAGGATGAAATAATATACGGGAGAAATAAATAAAAATAGTCTCGGCTTCTGTTTTTGACCCGTCAAATTTCATCATAGTCTGAAGATCAAACTTCTGCAGATAAGCAATTCCAACCAAACCAATTGCTAAAGCTCCGGCAACTGTAAAGATCATCCATGTGATCCCTATTCTTCTTGCTTTGACAAGATCCTTTGGCTTATCAATCGCCATAAAACGAACCAGGATATGAGGCTGCCCGCAATACCCCAGACCCCAGGCCAATAAAGAGAGAATACTTACAGTGGTTGTTCCCCTGAACAGATCCAGATATTTAGGATCTTTGGCTTTAATCAATGAAAATGTTTCTCCAAGGCTTCCGATCTGAGAAATTGCTACAATCGGTACAATAACCAGAGCTAATACCATAATGGTTCCCTGCACAAAGTCTGTAAGGCTTACAGCCAGAAATCCTCCCAAAAATGTATATAATACGACCACTAAACTGGTCAACAATAACCCTACGGTATAATCCATTCCGAAAGCAGACTCAAACAGCTTTCCTCCGGATACCATTCCTGCTGAAGTATAAAGTGTAAAGAAGACCAGAATAAAAATGGATGAAGTGATCTTCAAAAGATGATTTTTATTTTTAAACCTGTTTTCAAAAAATACGGGTAATGTAATGGCATTCTGCGCTACTTCCGTATAAATCCGCAACCTTGGCGCTACAATGATGTAATTAAGATAAGCACCTATCGTTAAACCTATTGCAATCCATGCGCTGGAAATTCCGGAAAGGTACATTGCTCCCGGAACACCCATTAAGAGCCATCCGCTCATATCGGCTGCTCCTGCCGACAGTGCGGTTACTGCAGCTCCCATCTTTCTTCCTCCTATTAAAAATTCTTCCGAATTACTTGTTGATTTTCTATAAGAATATATGCCTATACCTATCATTAATAATAGATACAACCCCACAGAAATCCCTTCATATACTTGCATATCATTTTTTTTATGAAGTCGAATATAGCCATTTTTTAAGAAATATACAGATCGCTTTTTCTGAAAAATCAGTGTATAAATAAGACCAACCTCTTTATTTAAAGGTTAAAATATTCAAAAATTTATTTTTATCACTACTAGTTGAAAAAAATCATTTTAATTTTTGCATTTTATAAAAAAAAGTGAAGTAAAATAAATAATTTATATAAAAATTAAATACAAATCAACAAATCAACAAACAACACCTAATTATTTTAACAAATCCGTTTTTTAATTCATAAATAATTATATTTTTACAAACGTCAACACTAAAAAAAACAATTATGAGAAATTTAAAAATTATTACACTCATTGCAGGAATTGCTTTATTGGGATCTTGCCAGAAAAATGAAGAGATGGACGTAAAGCAGCCGGAGCCGGAACAGCAGATCCATGCAATGGGAGCATTATTTGTGAATGAAACCACTTATGAATCTTTTGAAAAAGTAGATGTAGATGCTTTACTTTTAAAATACAAAGGAAAAAATGGAGCTTCTGCAAAAGTTGTTCCTTCAAGTTACTTTGTTTCCGGGCAGCCTGCAGTCGGAAATCAGGGAAAAGAAGGTTCTTGTGTAGGATGGGCTACAGCCTATGCGGCAGCAAGTATTCTTGAAGCCAATTTTAAAGGGATAACCCAGCCAAGAAGTCCGGAATATGTATACAATCAAATCAAGCAAGGATCTTGCGATGCAGGTTCTTATCCTAAAGATGCTTTAAACCTTATTAAAAATCAAGGGGTATGTAGCTTAACAGAAATGCCATATAATGATACCGAATGCAGTACTCAACCTAATGCTTCACAAAAAAATGCTGCGAGTACACATAAATTTATAAAATGGGCTACTGTAAGTAATTCCAATATTAATGATGTAAAGAACCTTCTAAGTATGAATCTTCCTGTAATCATTGGAATCACGGTGGATGAAGAAATCAAAAACCTTGCTAATACAGGCTGGATATTGAAAAAACGTTCGGGGAAGGTTCTTGGAGGGCACGCAATCTGTGTAGTAGGATATGATGATGCGAAGCAAGCTTTTAAAATTCAAAATTCATGGGGAACTTCCTGGGCAGATAACGGATATTTCTGGATAGACTACAACTTCTTTGCTAAGAATGCCAGCTTTGGCGGAGGTGTTGTAAGAGAAACATATGTAGCATATGTACAATAATAGGATAATAGAATAAAAAACAATACCGGCATCATACGCCGGTATTATTTTTTATAATATAAGGTGCAGTAAATTTTAAAAGATTGTTTTATTCCCTTTATTTTCATTTATTTATATCAATTCCAAATAATTTTAATTTTCACCACTAATTATCATAAATATTTAATACTTTAGCTTAATAATTTGAAGCGAATGGGAATACTCCTTAAACCGATTGATATTGTAGATGACATTTCACAAGAAGAATTCCGTGAAAAATATCTAAAGCCATGCAAGCCAGTGGTAATCAGAAATATGGCAAGAAAATGGCCTGCATATCAAAAATGGACCATGGAGTACATGAAGGAAGTGGTGGGCGACGTTACTGTTCCTTTGTACGACAGCTCCAAGGCTGATCCTGCAGCCCCCATCAATACCCCAACAGCAAAAATGCAGTTTGGTGACTATGTAGACCTGATTCAGCGGGAACCTACGGATCTCAGAATCTTTTTCTTTGATCCCATTAAATTTGCCCCTAAATTATTGGAAGATTATATCCCGCCAAAGAACCTGATGGGCGGATTTTTAGATAAATACCCAAGTATGTTTTTTGGAGGAAAAGGATCTGTAACGTTCCTTCATTATGATATTGATATGCCTCATATCTTCCATACTCACTTCAATGGAAGAAAGCATGTGCTTCTTTTTGAATATAAATGGAAATCCCGTCTGTATAAACTTCCTTATGCCACTTATGCATTGGAAGATTATGATATCGCCAACCCTGATTTTGAAAAATTCCCGGCACTGGATGGTATTGAAGGTATTGAATGCTTTTTAGAGCACGGTGATACACTCTTTATGCCTACCGGATGGTGGCACTGGATGAAATATCTGGACGGTTCATTCTCAATTTCTCTTCGTGCATGGGACAAAAGCTGGGCAGTAAAGGCACATTCATTATGGAATCTTGCTATTCAGCGTAATTTTGACAACTTTATGAAGGCCCGATACAAAAAAAGATATATGGACTGGAAAGAAAGAAAAGCTGTTGAAAAAGCCAATATCGCCTTGAAAAAAGGGCTTCCAAAATAAACTATAAAAAATCCGGACTTTCTCCGGATTTTTTGTTTGGTTCCTGTCTTTTATTATACAGCTTCTTCATTCTCTTAAAATAACTGTATATATTCAAAATAATGATGAGCTGTGCCGGGTTTCCCAGTGCAGTTTTTTATTGAAATCCTTTTGTATTAACAATTATTAAAAAAACCTTAATTTTCTCTTCAACTCACTCTCCAGGCAGACTTTTAATTTTGATGAGTTTTTAATCTAATCAAAAGAAAAGTGAAGAAAGTTTTTACCTCTGTTTTGTTTTGTGCTTCCATTTTTTTCTATGCACAAACCGGTTCTCTTACCGGAAATATCAATGACGATTCTAAAATTGCATTGCCGGGAGCGAAAATCTCCTTAAGCCCTGGAAATATCTATACCACTTCCGATGAACATGGGAACTTTGTTTTTCTAAATGTTCCACCAGGAAATTATACCATGAAGATTGATTATCTGGGATATGGAACGCATGAGTATAATGTAATTGTTGAGTCTGAAAAAAATACCCGACAGAACATTGTTTTCGATAAAAAAGAAACATCTATTGCGGCTATCGTTGTTTCCGGAGCTACTTTGAAGAACCAGGCAAGGGCTTTAAACAAACAGAAAAATAATGCCAACATTACAAATGTGATCTCTTCAGACCAGATCGGACGTTTTCCTGATGCCAATATCGGAGATGCTTTGAAAAGGGTTCCGGGAATCACCATACAAAATGATCAGGGTGAGGCCAGAAACCTTATCATCAGGGGTCTCGCACCTAATCTGAACTCCGTTACCCTGAATGGAGACAGAATTCCATCTGCCGAAGGAGATAACCGTAATGTACAGATGGATCTTATTCCTTCTGACATGATCTCTACCATAGAAGTAAATAAAACATTAACTCCTGACATGGATGCAGATGCGATCGGCGGTTCTGTAAACCTTATTACCAGAGCTTCCCCGAACGGACAAAGAATTTCTGCAACACTGGCAGGTGGATACAATCCGATTCGTGAAAAAGGAAATTATACTGCAGGATTTGTGTATGGAAACCGGTTTTTGGATAAGAAACTAGGTGCAGTATTTAGTTTTTCCTATAACAACAACAATTTCGGTTCGGATAATATAGAACCTGTATGGAGCCAGGCCAATGATATGGCAAAGTCTGTTTACGTAAGCAAAATGGGTGTACGTTATTATAATGAACACCGCATCAGACACAGTTTTGATCTTAATATGGATTATGAATTCAATTCAAAAAATAAGATCTATGCTTCTGCAATGTATAATTTCAGAAATGACAAGGAAAACAGATTTGCATTAGGCTATAAAATAAAACCGGTCTACAATACTGATGAAACTGAGATCACAGGCTGGAAAGGCAGCATCACAAGACAGAATAAAGGCGGTGATGCAGATAATGATAATACCCGTCTGGAAAAACAAAAAGTTCAGAACTATGCGTTAAGGGGTGAACATTTACTGGGATCTAAAGTAGATCTGGACTGGTCTATGAACTATGCCACCGCAAGCGAAGATAAGCCTCACCAAAGATATATAGAGTTTGAAAACAGCAAAATGAATTTCGCACCTGATCTTAGTGATCCGGGAAAACCCATGTTCAATCTTCTTGCTCCGGATAATTTAGGCAGCTACAAATTGAGTGATCTTTCAGATGCCAACAGCTTTACACAGGAAAAAGAATTTGGGGCAAAAGTGAATGTGCGGTTCCCTCTTTCTGTGATTGACGGACAGAAAGGGCGCCTTCGTACCGGTCTTCGTATGCGTTTGAAAGAAAAGGAAAGAAACAATGATTTCTATGCCTTTAATCCGGTTAATAATATGGGAAGCCTTCTCTCTGTACCCACAATAAATCTTGATGGCCATAACTTCCAGGCAGGAAATTATGTTCCGGGAACTTTTGTTGATCCGTCTTATCTTGGGAGTCTGGATCTGTTCAATCCTGCCCTGTTCACTGGAAAGCTGAAACCAGAAAAGTATCTTTCAAGCAATTATAATGCAAAGGAACAGATTTATGCAGGTTATATCCGTTGGGATCAGGATTTTAATGATAAGCTGTCTATGATTGTAGGAGCCCGTTTTGAAACTACAAAAATTGACTATACCGGAAATTACGTTCTGAACGAAACAGATCTTGTAGGAAAGATCAATAATACGAATACTTATACCAACGTACTTCCTAATATTTCCTTCAAATATGTTCCGGTACAGGACCTCGTGCTTCGTGCAGCATTTACTACGGCACTTGCCCGTCCTAACTATT
Organism: Chryseobacterium sp. Tr-659; assembly: GCF_011752975.1. Classification (GTDB taxonomy): domain Bacteria; phylum Bacteroidota; class Bacteroidia; order Flavobacteriales; family Weeksellaceae; genus Chryseobacterium. The sequence continues at coordinate 352,435 of NZ_VWWP01000004.1, forward strand.
ACTCATTGGTTCCTTATCTTAACGTGATTTCAGAAGATGAGATTGTTTCCGCCGGAAATCCGAACCTGAAGGCCACTTATGCTTATAATTTTGATTTCATGGCTGAAAAGTATTTTAAATCTGTGGGGATTCTTTCCGGAGGTATTTTTTATAAGAACCTGAACGATTTTATTTATACTTATTCCAAAAGAAATTATACGGCCAATGATTTTGCCAATGATTTCGCCGGACAATCCAACCCTATCCCTGCCGGGGAAAGTAACTGGAAATTCACTCAGCAGCGTAATGGTGACAATGTTGATATTTACGGTTTTGAAGTAGCATTGCAAAGACAGCTTGATTTTATTCCGGGAGCATTCTGGAAAGGCTTAGGCGTTTATGTTAATTATACCTATACGAAATCCAAAGCAAAAGGAATTACCAATGAAGATGGTGTGGAAAGAACAGATGTGGGACTTCCGGGTGCTGCTCCCCATATGTTCAACGGATCTCTTTCATGGGAAAACAAACGTTTTTCAGCCAGAGTGTCTATGAATTATGCTTCTCATTATATTGATGAACTGGGTGGAAATTCTTTTGACGACCGTTATTACGACAAGCAGTTCTTCCTTGATGCCAATGCTTCTTATAAGATTACAAGCCAGCTGAGGATTTTCGCAGAAGCCAATAATCTGACGAATCAGCCGTTAAGGTACTACCAGGGAATTCAGAGCAGAACTTCCCAGGCTGAATATTACAGACCAAGGTTTACTTTAGGGTTAAAATTTGATTTTTAAAATAATGAAAAAGATAAAATATATACCGGCTGTTCTCATTTTTCCTTTTGTGATCAGCTGTACAGGGCAAAAACAATTAGCAGAGAAACTGAAACCAACGATTATTACTGAAACAGTTGTTCATGATACTGATGATCCCGCCATATGGATTCATCCTCAGGATGCTTCAAAAAGCCTTGTCATAGGGACAGATAAAGATACTGATGGTGGTCTGTATGCCTTTGATCTTAACGGAAAGATTGTCAACAAAGTTTTAGGATTAAAACGTCCTAATAATGTAGATATTGAATATGGATTTGTTTTAAATGGGAAAAAAACAGACATTGCAGCCACCACCGAAAGGGAAACCAATAAAGTAAAACTATATTCACTTCCTGACCTGAAAGAAGTTGGCGAAATCTCGGTATTTGACGGAGAAACGGAACGCGGCCCAATGGGAATTTCCATGTATAAATCTGAATCAGGAGAAATTTATGCCATTGTAGGAAGAAAATCCGGTCCTGCTGACGGTTATCTCTGGCAATATAAACTTTCTGAAAAGAATGGCTTCATTACAGGAGAAGTCATCCGTAAGTTTGGAAAATACAGCGGGTTAAAAGAAATAGAAAGTATTGCAGTGGATGATGAGGCAGGCTTTGTCTATTATTCCGACGAACAGTTCGGGGTTCATAAATACTATGCAGATCCGCATAAAGGAAATGATGAACTGGCTGTTTTCGGGAAAGGTGATTTTAAATCTGATGTAGAAGGAATTTCGATCTATCCTACTTCTAAAAATACAGGATACATTCTTGTTTCTAATCAGCAGAATGATACATTTAATGTTTATTTAAGAGAAGATCCGGCCAAAGGAAGAATTGCAGAAATCCCTGTCTCTACTCTTGAAAGCGATGGTTCTGAAGTAACCCCTATTAATTTGGGTCCAAAGTTCCCTAAAGGAATGTTCGTAGCTATGAGCAATGGAAGAATATTCCATTTCTATGACTGGAGATTGATTGAAAAAAGAATTAAAGAAGCTTTAAAGACAGCTCAGAAATAATATTTTCAGCCATTAAGATTGACAAGGTATTCTATTCATAATATTATCTCAAAAAGGATGATCTTGATACTTTATTAATCTTAATGGTTTGTTTATTCTTAAACGCAAAGCAGATTTTATTTTGAGCATATTTCAAGGAAGCTAAGAATGAATCGATTATAAATCGATGGATGAAGCCAACCGTTTATTTTCATGCTTATTCAGTGACAAAGCCGCAACTCTTCGCTCTCTTTAATGATCAATTTTATGATGAACTTTGCGTTGGAAAATATAGAACAGAATAAGTTCTTCTTAAACGCAAAGCAGATTTTATATTGAGCTATACTTCAAGGAAGCTAAGAATGAATCGATTATAAATCGATGGATGAAGCCAACCGTTTATTTTCATGCTTATTCAGTGACAA
>NZ_VWWP01000005.1 GCF_011752975.1 Chryseobacterium sp. Tr-659
AGAATAAGTTCTTCTTAAACGCAAAGCAGATTTTATATTGAGCTATACTTCAAGGAAGCTAAGAATGAATCGATTATAAATCGATGGATGAAGCCAACCGTTTATTTTCATGCTTATTCAGTGACAACGCCGCAACTCTTTGCTCCCTTTAATGATCAATTTTATGATGAACTTTGCGTTGGAAAATATAGAACAGAATAAGTTCTTCTTAAACGCAAAGCAGATTTTATATTGAGCTATACTTCAAGGAAGCTAAGAATGAATCGATTATAAATCGATGGATGAAGCCAACCGTTTATTTTCATGCTTATTCAGTGACAAAGCCGCAACTCTTTGCTCCCTTTAATGATCAATTTTATGATGAACTTTGCGTTGGAAAATATAGAACAGAATAAGTTCTTCTTAAACGCAAAGCAGATTTTATATTGACCTATATTTCAAGGAAGCTAAGAATGAATCGATTATAAATCGATGGATGAAGCCAACCGTTTATTTTCATGCTTATTCAGTGACAAATCCGCAACTCTTTGCTCTCTTTAATGATCCATTTTTATGATGAGCTTTGCGTTGGAAAATATAGAACAGAATAAGTTCTTCTTAAACGCAAAGCAGATTTTATATTGAGCTATACTTCAAGGAAGCTAAGAATGAATCGATTATAAATCGATGGATGAAGCGAACTCTTTATCCTCAAGCTTATTCAGCGGCAAAGCCGCAATTCTTCGCTCTCTTTAATGATCCATTTTTATGATGAGCTTTGCGTTGGAAAATATAGAACAGAATAAGTTCTTCTTAAACGCAAAGCAGATTTTATATTGACCTATATTTCAAGGAAGCTAAGAATGAATCGATTATAAATCGATGGATGAAGCCAACTCTTTATCCTCAAGCTTATTCAGCGGCAAAGCCGCAACTCTTCGCTCTCTTTAATGATCCATTTTTATGATGAGCTTTGCGTTGGAAAATATAGAACAGAATAAGTTCTTCTTAAACGCAAAGCAGATTTTATTTTGAGCATATTTCAAGGAAGTTAAGAATGAATTGATTATAAATCGATGGATGAAGCCAACTCTTTATCCTCAAGCTTATTCAGCGGCAAAGCCGCAACTCTTTGCTCCCTTTAATGATCCATTTTTATGATGAGCTTTGCGTTGGAAAATATAGAACAGAATAAGTTCTTCTTAAACGCAAAGCAGATTTTATATTGAGCTATACTTCAAGGAAGCTAAGAATGAATCGATTATAAATCGATGGATGAAGCGAACTCTTTATCCTCAAGCTTATTCAGCGGCAAAGCCGCAATTCTTCGCTCTCTTTAATGATCCATTTTTATGATGAGCTTTGCGTTGGAAAATATAGAACAGAATAAGTTCTTCTTAAACGCAAAGCAGATTTTATATTGACCTATATTTCAAGGAAGCTAAGAATGAATCGATTATAAATCGATGGATGAAGCCAACTCTTTATCCTCAAGCTTATTCAGCGGCAAAGCCGCAACTCTTCGCTCTCTTTAATGATCCATTTTTATGATGAGCTTTGCGTTGGAAAAATATACGGCCTGCTTATATCAACTATTTCAAATTCCAAAGCTATCCGCCTCTCTTCTTATTTATAAGTTCTAAACACTCTGTCCCAGATAGAAGTATAAAAGCCAAAGTTTCTATTTCCCTCCAAATGATGCTGGTTATGGAATCTGGTAGTCCCAACGAAGAAACGGTCAAATGAAGCCGGAAAAAACTCCCTGTTCAAATGCCCTATTGTTCCCCAGATAAGATTCACCAAAAGGTATATTGAAATTGAAATAACGGAAAAATTATAGCAGAGCAGCAAAGCAAGCATCATCAATCCGAAACCAATGGTTTCAAAAGGATGCAAGACGAATAGACTTAGAAAATTAGTACTTATGTGCTCGTGATGTTTCCCGTGAAGAACTTTATAGATTAAAGGTAAATGAGCCGCATAGTGAAAGAAATACATTAAAAGATCCATCAAAAAGAGCAGCGCAATCACTTCTGCAATGATTCCAACTACTGACTGATGCTCACCCAATACAATCCATCCGCTTTTCCATAAAAAGACACCTGCCAGCATTACAAAGCTGTTACAAATGACGGTCATGAGACTTAAATAAAAATCAGATTGAGAAATCGGGTGATTATTTTCCTGTAAAGTCTTTTTACGGCATGTATTATCAATGAACAGGTATAATCCGATGGAAAAAAAATATAAAAAAATATTAATTATAAGACTGAATATAATCCACTGTGGCCATGAAAAATGCCAGAATAGATCTAAATATCCGGAAAGTGTTGCCTCATTAAAATTCATAAAAGATATCAGTCATCAACTTGATGTTATAAATGTATGAATTTTGTGATAGAATATGCGAGAAACGGCGTTGCCTTTAGTTCACTACAAGTCTTCGGCTCACTATTTTTTAATGACTTATTAAATCTTAAAGTCTGCAAATCATTTCTGCCTTGCTTTTCTTCTAAGCTCCCGAAGTCTGACTGTCAGCCTTTTTCTTAAATTATCATGATATTCCCTGTAATTCCTGATACTTTGCTCAAGGTTCTTTTTATTCAGCAAATAATCTTCATACAGCTCTCTCAATTCTGAAACCTCAGGTACAATATCGGAAGACCGGCTTTCAGGATCTTCTGCAGCTTCTATTAACAATCGGTAATATTCGATACGGCTGGTTAGATTCATGTGAAGTTTTGGTTCTATTCCCTGCATGATTTTTAATTTTTAACTGTTTTTAAAGCAAATGAACAAAATGAAGTTTTTATTTAATTTATAATATCAATGGTTTAAATGTGTATGCTTTTTTCATTGTCACCCGATTATCTCCCCATAGCAGCCGATGGTACATCACTCTGATACAGGATCTTAATATCCGTATTCGCTGTTTTAAAATAAGATCCGTTGAGGACAGCCGAAATAAGGGTTTCATCAGCATCTCCCAAAGGTTGTAATGGCAATGCAGCATATTCATTAACATAAACCTGTGGTGAGATTCCTGCACTATATCCCCCTACACCATTGGTATTAAACACCTTATAAACAACCGGATGAATCTGCCATGAGATTTTCTTCGGCTTTCGTTTATCTTCGATGGTAAATCCGGCCATATCTTTTCCAAGCGTAGTATCTCCGATCTGGATGACCTGTAGATAAGGTTTTAAATTGTTGATCACTATTTCCGCAGCGGAAGCTGTACTGTTTGAGGTAAGAATATACACCTTGGCTAAGCTTAATGCATTCGCATGCAAAGTATTGAAATCAAGCGCTTTCGGATCATAAGCGATCTGTTGGGCAAATGTTCTTTTTACCTCACCTCCGTTTTTATTTCCTTTAAAAATAATAAAGGGTGAACCGGACGAAATGCCCGAAGGAATCAATGAACACAATGCAGCAGCTGAAGATACGGAACCACCGTAATTGTAGCGAAGATCCAGGATCAGTTCCTGTACTCCAGCGGTTTTAAATTCTGCAAATTTCTGATAAAGTACAGTTGTCATACCATCCGGGAAATCATAGATATACAGATAACCGATCTTCTTCCCGTTTTTTTCAAATATTTTAGATAAAACCGGCTGTTCAAAAGAATATCCATAGTATACGGTAATATTCTTTTCATCTGCAACGGCTCCGTTTTTCCATTTCCCTACGGTAAGGTCTATAACGGTCTGATCTTTTATCGTTGATGCAAGTACTTCTGCATTAGCTGCGGTTAAAGTTTTTCCGTTGATTTTGGTCAGGATCATTCCTCTTTCCAGGCCGGCATTGAATGCAGGAGAATTTTGAAGAACAAGCTTAACCACAGTAACCACTTCCCCATTGGCAAGCTGCACAATGGTATAGTCAAATCCGTACATATTTCTTATGGATCTGGGATAACTGGAGGGATCATCCGTATTAACGATAAACGAAAATCTATCCTGGGAAGACAAAAGACTTTTAAAAAAATCTTTTACAGGAAGGCGGTAATCCGGCTTGGCAGGCATCTGATCTGCCCAATAATAATACCGTTTCATGCTATCCTGTACCCAAAGATTCACGGATTCTGTGCTTCCTTCCGGAAAAACAGGAGGATTTTCATCATTATTCGCGCAAGAAACGAGAAAAGCAATGAATACGATGAACTGAAGCTTTAAAAAATTTTTCATACTTAAATTACAGATATTCTGCGATGTCAATATCTCCTTTCACTACCCATTTTCCATTTTCCATTGTTTCCTGGAGAACGATCATATTGGCCCCTATGTGCTGTTTTATTGATATCTTAATGATCTCGGACCCGATATAAGGTTCTGTAGTTGCCGGTTTATACAATTCCAGGTACACGGGAGCCGTTGAGCTGAAAAAGTTATAGATTTTTACCGGTGTAAAGCTGTCTTTTCCGATATTGTCGAATTCTGCCAGCACTACTCCATTTTCTCTTTTCAAAATACCTTTTACTCCTTTTAAGGAAGACCCTGAATATTCACCCAGATTCGGAAAAATAAATTCAAAGCCTACTTTTCCAAGGTTTACCTGTGGTTTTACGGCATAAGTCTGCAGAAATATCCCCGGAAGATTAAAGAAATACAGGTTTTTATAATCGTTTATATTATCGTAGGTAATATTGTATTTTGCTACTTCAGTTCCGGTTTCATTGTTATAGATTCCCAGCTTGTTGGTTTCTCCCTGATCCAGTACAAACTGAATCTGAGTTTCTATTTTATTGGTGTATGACGTTTTACCGTCAATGGATACAGGCACCCCGTTGAACCTCAGCTGAAGTGCGTCAGGTTTTGAATATCCTTTGATATTTACTTCTCCGGGTTTCTGTACTTTATCATATGCTTCCATTACAGTGTTGTCTGTGCAGGAAAACAATAGGGTCAATAATAGTAATGTAAAGATCTTATTCATCTTTCTTATTCGGTTATATCATTTTTAAACTTAAAAATATTGCCCTACCCTATGTGCAGGGCAATACATAATTATAAAAAAACTAGTTGGATATGTTCTGGATAACTCTCTTTCAAAATGTTATCCATTATTGTCTATTTAAAATGCCTTGGTGTTTTCTAAAGATCAGTTTTTAAGGGGAAAACTGATTATTTCTTAATAAATTTCAACTGCTCTGTAATTTTTCCATCGGTAACTTCTACAATATAAGCTCCTGCAGCTAATCCTGATACATTAACAGATCTGGAATAGGACGTGCTGAGTACTTTTTGGCCTGCTGTGTTATAAATGGCAACCACCGTCATGTTTTCTTTCAATACCGGATTAAGCTGTAGCTGTAAAGATTCTTTTACCGGATTTTCGGCTATCTGTGTTAAAGTTTTTTGTTTTTTTGTGTCTTTCGTTCCTAAGAATGAAGTAGCATAAATGGCCATTTCATCAATATTGATATTTTGGACATTATTTCCGTTAGTTTTTCTGTTAGACCACATTCCGATATAAATCTTTTTACCGGCAAAAGCGGAAAGATCTACAAGAGCTTCTACAAATTGAGTAAGATCTGAAGGAAACGGATTGGCTGTATCTCCCACCTGTATTTTATAAAGGCTCGGAATATCATTTCCTCCTCCATCTACCGTCATTGCCTGGAAGTCTGATAATGCAGGCACTTCTTTCTGAGGAGAACTTACATAAATATAAAGATCTCTGCCCACAATAATATGAGAAGCTCTCTGTCTTCCGATGTAGGCCGCTAAAGTAATCGTTCCCGCAACACCCGTCAGATCAATCTGAGGAGAGATGATCCAGTCATTTTCTGCAGCAAACCCCGTAGCATTTCCCGTAGGCACAAGGCTTATGGAATGACGAAGAACCCCTGTTGTTCCGTACACCAGAGAAGTTCCGTTATGGTAAATGTTCTGCCCCTGAATCCATCCGTTGCTATTACTGTTCAGATCATGGAAAGTCCAACCCTGAAGATCTGCAGGAGTATCAAAAGAATTGCTCCATACTAAAGACTGAGCTATAGCCAGATGAGATAAAAACAGAACAGATGATAAAATTATTTTTTTCATAACAATGATTATTTAGATTTTTAAGGAGTAAAAGCAAGGAATCAGCATATGCCGTTCCCTGCTTTTTAAAGTTTTTTATTCTACAATTGAGAAATTGTATTTTGTCCAAAGTCCCTGGAAGTTTCCACAGTTTCTTGGAGATACATTCCAGCTTCCTTCGTTGAAGAATGGCTGGCTCATACCCCAAAGAGATGCAGGAGTACCAGTTAATAAGTTAGCTGCAGGAATTCCTGATGTACCAGTACCTGTAACTGAAGTTGTAAACCCATGGATCTGGATTGTACTGTATGCTGAAGCTGAAGAAAGTTCAGAACCTGTTCCTTCTACTCTGATTCCCACAGGGTATCCTGTAACTACAGCATTATTTAATGTTAATCTACCATGTCTTCTGATATGAATACCGTTTTCATACATTGCACCTTGTGTAGAGTTTTTAGCCCCGATAATAGTAAGGTTGTTGATCACAGGGTGAGTTAATAAAGATGTAGAAGAACCGTCTGCGTTGTTGTCAAGTTCAATACCGTTAGAATCCGGGCTAGATCCGCTAAGACTGTGTGTAGAATTGTAATCTGCCAAAGCAAGAGCACAAGTGATTGTTCCTGTATATCCGTTATCGAAATCGAAGTTATCATCATCCGCAGCGAAAGATACAAGGTTAGAAGCGTTTACGGTACCTCCGAAGAATTCGAAAGAGTCATCTTTACCGTAAGATACCTGAATGTGATCTAAAGTAGTTCCGTTTCCAACTCCTCCTAAAGTAAGACCGTTGATCTCGTTTCCAGAATTCGGTGCCAAAAGGTCGTATCCTGCAAATTCGATACGTACATATTTCAATGTTCCACCGTTATGAGAAGGGTTTGTACCTCCGTAGTAGAAATCAGAACCTGTTAATCCTTCAATTGTTTTTGTGAAAGGAGTATTGGTAGGAGCATCTCCTAGCATGATCACACCACCGAAATCACCAGGAGCAGCAGTTGTATCCTCATTTCCATCTAATAATTTATAGCTGGTGAAGATAATAGGCTGAGCTTCTGTTCCTGCTGCGTTGATTTTTCCTGTTTTAGCGATCACCAAAACTCCTGTAGCTGTATTAGTAGTGTTTGGTTTTGCTTTAATGAAAGTTCCCGGCTGGATTGTTAGGGTAGCACCATCTTTTACGGTTACAACTCCATCTATTTCTACAACACCACTCCATGTCGTATTGGAAGTAATAGCACCGCTTACGCTGGTTACCGGAAGCGAAGAAGCTGTAAGGTATTCAGCAGAAGTAGACTTCATTTCAAACGGAGTTGATGAATCTGCCAGTTGATCGTGTTGACAAGCTGTAAGAGATAATGCTGCCGCTGCAATTAGAGTTAGTTTTTTCATTGTTATAATTTTTAATAAAATCCGGTCGTATTATATTTTTATACCAGATCAGTTTTTTAATATTCAGGAATAGCTGCCTCTCTATTCCTTCGATTTGGTTTTTAATAATCATCAGTCATTACAGGAGGAGCTGTATTGCCGAAGTTCCCACTTGGCTCCGTTAATGCCTGGGAAAAGCATTTAACGTCCGGTTTTTTCTGAATCGGTACTGTTGTGCGCCTTAACAGTATTTATCCGGTCTCTGATCAGGTTACCGAAACCTGTACGCTGCTATATCATGAGCTCTTTTTCTTGCTTAAAAAGTATAATTCACGCTTACGCTGAACATTCTCCCGCTATATGCACGGAACATAATTTTGTCTATATTTTTATCATATCTGTCGGTAGCCCCCGGAAGAAGTCCCCACGCTTCCCGTTCAGTCCCCACATTACTTCCGCCTCCATCTTTAGCAGCCAGATAAGAATTGAAATTATTGTAATATTCCTTTACCCTGTTGAAGAGGTTTCTCACATTGAATTTCACTTCAAAATTTTTATTTCTAAGGAATTTATAGGAGATCTGAGCGTCTGCCACTGCATAAGGACGTTGTATTTCTTCCCCTTTGTAGGCATATCCAACCGTGATGTACTGATCTCCTTTGGCGTTATATAAAAAACTCAGCCCCAAACGGTCTCCGTCATAAATCAGCCCAAGGTTATAGGCATAGGGAGTCTGCCCGTACAATGGACGGTTTACTTCATACGTTTCATCATTGTCACCTGTTTTATACAAGTCTTTAAAGGCTACTACTTTCGTATGATTATAAGTAAAGTTTCCGCTTATGAAGAGCTTTTCAAGGAAAGTTCCGTCAGCTATAAATCCTAAGTTTTTTCTGACTTCTGCTTCTACTCCTATTAATTTTGCATTTTTTGAATTTCCGTTATACAGAAACAGGTTTCCTTCACTGGAAATATGTCCTTCGCGTTCAATAGGTCTGTCGATATTTTTGTAATAAAGACCTGCGGAAAATATTTCTCCCAGACCTGGAAACCATTCGAATTTAAAATCATAATTATTAATGACTGAGGAAGTCATTTCGGTGTTATAGATCAACCCGTTGGCGATAGGATCGAAATAAGGCAATCCCGTTCTTTCATTAAATTGCGGCCGAATTACGGACTTATTATACGCCAGCCTCAGATTAATCTTATTGGTAGGACTGTATGTAAAATTTACGGAAGGCATCCACTGCCACGGCTTATCATCTATTGCCGTTCTTGTAATATATTTGGAATCACTGGGATCCAGCTGCTGGGAAATCATATTGTATTTAAAATATTCGGCCCGAAGTCCCCAGACAAGTCTTAATTTATTATTCCAACGATTGTCAAACATAACATAAACAGCGTGCTGATCTACTTCTCCTTCGTATTTATCATTTTTATACAGTGCCCGTGTTTCCCATCCAATACCACCCGGAACATAATGAGAGCCATTAAACCATTCAGCAAGAGAACCATACATCGTTAAATAGTTCTTTTCACTGTTTGGAACGTCCCGGTTTTCATCAACCCTGAGGAAAAACTTCTGCTGTTGATTGGTATTGTTTTTGGTAGCACCGGCATATCCCACTTTAATAGCATTCTTAAAGCTTCCGGCATCCATATCCCATTTTACAGAGGCTCCGTAATTATAATCCGTCTCCCTGTTTTCAATATATCCTCTATAAAAATCTGCTCCGGAATTATAAATCTTGTGAAAAGTTAAAATCTCATTCCCGATAAAATCATAACGGGTGATATATTGTGTATAATCTTTGGTATCGGAAGCAACCCCTGTGCGGGCTGCAAACCAGTTGATCTCTGCATTTCCGATTTTATGACTTCCTTCAAGCTTATTCTGTAAAAGAGTCTGAAAAATAGGATAATTGGTGTTGTCCGTATACGGTCTGTCCAGATTTTTGATCTGAGCCGGATCATTATTGGGAATGATACCATTATAAAAATAATTATAAGCTAATTCTGCATTCGCGGCCATTCCGCTACCGGTTGAATATTCATTCCATCCTGTTACCCTTGTTAATGTATTATCAAAAATATGAGTATAGGAATTACGGAAGGAGATCCTGTTTTTTCCAAGCTGCAGACCGAAATTCAGCATTCCTGCCAGCGTTGAGTTATAATTGTAGGAGGCTCCGCTGTTTTTGAAATTATAAAACGGAATCTGTCCGTTAGCATCAGGCATTCCTGTAGTATCCAGCCAATTCCCCCTTCCAGTATGGTCAATATCCAATTTATTCTGTTCGTTTCTGATTACGAATGCCCCGGCAAATCCCCACTTATTATTGTTTTTAAGCGCATATGTTCTTCCCAATGCAAGCTGTATATTGGATCCCATATCCCCTTTCGTTTTATAAGTACTGAAATTGTCATTGGTAAATTGTCTGGACTGTTCAAAAAACCTCGGATCCGTCCAGTTCATCGGTTCAAGCCCTTTGGGAAAATCCCTGGTACCGTCATCATATCCGAAGTAATCATACTTTCCCCGCTTGCGGGTCAGAAATTCTTTAAATGCAGATTGGTCATTGTAAGAAGTTCCCATGGTTACCGTCGTGAAGTTTTCATTGGGAATATCTTTCGTTCTTACTTCCACATAGCCTCCCGCAAAGCTGGCATTCATGTCCGGTGTTGCCGTTTTACTTACTACTACACTTTCCACCATGGCTGTAGGAATGATATCAAACGAGAAGTTCTGATTATAAGCTTCCGTACTTGGAAGGTTGATTCCGTCCATAGCTGCGGTGTTCCATCGTTCTCCCATTGATCTTACAACCACATATTTGTTATCAATTGTGGTGATCCCGGTTACTCTTTTCAACGTTCCTCCCACATCGCTGTCCGGTGTTTTGGAGATCTGCTCTGCAGAAATACCGTCGCTCATTTGTGCTGCTTTCTTCTGCTGAGCCAGTAATCCTGCCTGTGTATCTGCTTTACGGGCTGCAGTAATTACCACTTCCTTAATATCCGTAATTTTATCCGAGGCTTTGTTCAGTGCAAACGAAACCGTATTTGTTTCTTTATTGATTACGGACAATTTTTCAACTCGTAATGTATTATATTTTGGTGCCTTGATGGTAAGGTTGTATGTTCCTGAGGGAAGATCTACGGTGAAATCACCATTATTATCCGTCACTGAAATTTTACCGGCAATACTCACCTCTGCTCCAATGACAGGATTTCCTACCTCATCAACTATTTTCCCGGAAATACGGCCATTTCCCGGTATTGAAGCTGTGGAGCGTTCATATTTTATTGAAATAAGATCACCATGCAGACGGAATATCACCGGAAGCCCGCTGGTAATATCTTTCAGGCAGTTATTGATGGTTGTATTTTCGCATTTCACCCCTTTTACTTTCAGCTCTTTGATATCTACTTTTGAATATGCCAGACGCATTCCTGTTTTCCCGGCAAATTCTTCCAAAACTTCAATTAACGGTCTGCTTGCAGGTACGGAAAATGATACTTTCTGGACCAGCTCCTGCGCTTCTGCGGCTACAGTAAAAAATAAGGCTGCTATGGTAATCCCACATTTCAAACTTTTCATACTTAAAGTGTTCTCTTGATTATGATTATTAATTTTTTTTGATGATGATCTTATTTCTTAAGGGTATAGGTGTTTTCTTTTTTCTGCACCTCCAGTCCCAAGATGAAGGCTAATGATTCAATATTTTCTCCCACTGTTCCTCCCGTAAAGTCTGCGGTGATCTTTTTATCTTCGGATTCTTTCGGGTAATAAACTTTTGTATTGTAGCTGCTTTCCAGAACGGCAACAACTTCTTTCAACGGAACATCATTAAAACTTAAAGACAATACTGACGGAACATCCTTCACAGATGTTTTTCCGGGAGTAAATGAAATGACAGCTGTAGTACGGGCGATCCCGAAATTGGTCCATTCCTGATGAGGCTTAAGATAAGAAACCGGAACACCAGGTGAAGAAACGGCAACCTTACCTTCATAAAGATCAACGGACTTTTTCTTTCCGGATTGTGAAATCTTAAATACGGTTCCCAATACTCTGGTGCTGAAACCATCTGCATGAACAATGAAAGGGTGCTCTTTTGATTTTGCTACGGAAAATACAGCATCTCCTTTTAAATCTACAACTCTGGTTGATGCCGGAAATGATTTTGCTACTGTAAGCTCACCCCCAGGCAAAAGAGTTACAACAGATCCGTCTTTCAGATGAACAATCCTGCTTGCTGATTCTGCAAAATAAACATCAGGTTTAAAGAATATAGTGTAAGTGAAAAAGCTTCCTAATGATAAGAACAGAATAATTGCCGCTGCAATTTTATATGTATGTTTCCTCACTCTTTTTGCACTCCCAATATCCGGAGATGAAAAATAATGCTCCAGCCCAAACAAAATCCTTTCTTTGGATTCTCTTATATGGCGGGTGTCAAGATCTTTTTCCGCATGATGTTTCCATTCTTTCAATAATTCCATTTCCTTTTCGGAAATTTGATCCTCTGAAACTTCCCGTTCCCAAAGCCTGAAAACAAAAGCTTCGATATTTTTATATGTCCAATGTTTTTTCATAGAGTCTTTCATCGCATTCACAGATGCTTCTATCTATAAGACTTTGAAAATGAAAAACTTCCCCGGGGCATTCTTAACGTTATATTCATATTCCGATCAAATTGTTAATAATTTTAATCGTTTTTCACATTTACTAAACATTTCCTTCTCATTTAACCCCTATTTTTTAGAAATATTTAATCTAACTATCCCCAAAGTTCACAAAAAGTTAATTTTCCTTTAGGTAATTTTGTTGTCACCATATGAGCCCAACAGACTATATATTATTAAAGAAAATAAAATCAGGAGACCGCCCTGCATTTATGCTGCTGTATGACCGTTACTGGGATAGTCTATACCGATTTGTTTTTGTACGTACACGCGACAAGGAAGTGGCTGAAGAAATCCTTCAGAACCTTTGGATAAAGATCCTGGAAAATACAGATGTGATACAGACTGATGATTCCGAAAGTGCAAGAGGTTATCTTCTCCGCCATCTCCATTACCGCATCATCGATTTTTATAACAGTTATAAAAAAGCGCCTCCTACGCTGAGCATTGATGAATTTGACATCCCCGCAGAAATTGAAATAGCGGATACTGAATATTTTGAAATTCTTGAAGAAAATGAGATTTCTTCTCTACTCTCGATGATTGATCAGGTGGTATCACAACTTCCCTCTACGGAGCAACAGGTTTATGATATGAGAATCCGGCAGAATATGTCTGTGAACGAAACCGCAGAAGCCCTTGGAATAAGCAATAAAACGGTAAGTAATAAACTAAGTAAAGCACTGGGAGAAATCCGGGAGCAGCTAAATCCGGAGTATCAGTCGTCTAAGAAACTGATTTCTATATTGATATTGATGGAGATGTTAACGAAGTATTGATTTTTATGTGAATAGTTAATTTGCTGTGCAGTCAATGGCCAATGATGGATAATTTAATCAATTCACAGCGAAGCGGATTCACTATTCTCCATTAAACACTGCCAAATATTCTGTATTAAAATTAAAGATTTTAAAATCAGCAATATCAAAGTCTATGCTTTCATCATTATTGGTAAAAACAATGGTCTTCATTCCTGCTGCTTTGGCGGCCTTTAACCCGGAATGACTGTCCTCAATGGCAATACAGTATTCAGGAGAGATTCCTAATTCTTTTGCTGAAGTAAGATATACAGCAGGGTGTGGTTTTCCCTGTTCTTCAGATTCCGATGAATTGACCGTGTCAAACAGATCTCGTATCTCAAGTTTTTCCAGCACCGCATTTGCCACCCGTAATGGTGCATTGGTAGCCAGCCCTATTTTATATTCCTTATTTTTAAGATGTCTGATGAACTCCTGAATACCAGCCATGGTACAATCTTCCATCTGTATCATCTCTATCACTCTTGTTACTACTTTATGCTCTACAGAAGGGACATCCAGATTATCCCAAGGAAACTTTTCATACCAGAATTCCGTAACCTCCTTAGTAGTCATGTATTTGGTTTGTGCAGCCAGATCTTCTGTAACCTGTACTCCGTATGACGAAAACACATCCAGCTCTGCCTGAGCCCAGAATCCTTCTGAATCCACAAGAACTCCATCCATATCAAATATTACTGCTTTTAAAGCCATGTTATTAATGATGAATTATAAATAATGAAGATAAATTAGTGACTGATCTTATAAATACAGCGCTGTCCTCCGGAAATAATGTGATCTACTCTTTCCACTGTATATTCCTTGCCTATGAGTGATTGAAAATTGGATAATTCGGCACGGCAGAATCCCTGACATTCTATAGCTGCGGCACAGATCGGGCAATGATTTTCAATGAGAAAATATTCCTCACCTTCTTTTTTCCATTCAGCCATATATCCTTCTTCACTACGGACTTTGGCTAAAGATTCAAGGCGCTGTTCCAAAGATTTTGCCTTGGAAAGAACTTTTTCATACCGCTCATGGGTATTTCTTTCCCGGTCACTGATTAACAGGTTCAACGCATTTTCACCTAAAAGATTTTTCACCGATTTCAAAAGCTGAACGGTTACATCGGCATGGGTATCCGGAAACTGAGCCAATCCCTTTTCTGTAAGAATATAGTAGGTAGACGGGCGGCCTACTCCTTCACTTTTTACAGAAGATTCAATCAGCCCTTCCTGCGCAAGATTCAGTAAATGTTTTCTGGCACCTTCTTTCGTAATACTCAATTCTTCGGCAATAAGAAGTGAAGTAGCTTCTCCTCTCATCTTTAAGAACATCAGAATACGATCTGCAGCCGGCTTCTTCATTTGACAATATTTAGGTTGTTTTATTTTTCAACAACAAATATAGTAATTTTCTATAATCCTGAAAAATAAAGCTTAAATGAAAGATTCACAACATTTTAAATTTCAAAACTTCACAACCTATAAAACAACCTAAAAGTTGTTTTATTCAAATATATTATTACCTTTGCTACACATTAATCAAAAAAATAAATACAATGAAACCATTTACATTACCTCAACTCTCTTATGCTTATGATGCTCTGGAACCTTTTATTGGTAAAGAAACAATGACTATTCATCATCAGCGTCATCATCAGGCATATGTTGACAATCTCAATGCGGCATTAGAACAAACCAATGAAACCAATCCTGATCTGGATTCATTACTACAGAGAGTAAGCGAATACAGTCCTGCTGTAAGAAATAACGGAGGAGGTCATTACAACCATTCGTTATTTTGGGAAATCCTTTCTCCTCAACCCAAATTCAACCCTGAAGGAAAACTTGGTGATGCAATACAATCTACTTTCGAAAGTCTTGAAAATCTTAAAGCAGAAATGAAAAAAACCGGTCTTGCTCAATTCGGCTCCGGATGGGTGTGGCTATCTGTAAAATTCAATGGTTCTCTGGCAATAAGTTCCACTCCTAATCAGGATAATCCGATGATGGATGTTCTTTCTATGAACAGAGGTTTTCCTATCCTTGGGATTGATGTATGGGAACATGCATATTATTTAAACTATCAAAACAAGAGAGCAGATTACCTTGATTCATTCTGGTCTGTGCTCGACTGGTCTGCTGTAGAAAGAAAATATGAAGAAGCACTTTCAAAAATAAGATAATCATTACCCGTTAAAAAAAACAGTTATGAATCAGAAAATATTCATCAATAAAGCAGAAGCTTCAGGAATTATTGCTCTTGATCTGTCAGATTATAAACCCACTACAGAAGTGGTAGAGCTGGATATCAAAGATCATCTTTTTATGGGAATGATTGTAAAGGAGAAAGAATTTAAAGAATCGATTGCTGCTGTGGATTTTTCTGTATACAATGAAAAAGCAGTGGGAATCATTTGTTCTACGGATGCTATCATACCTCCCTGGGCGTATATGCTCATCATGGAAAAACTGGCTCCCTATGCTTCCTATGCTGATCTGAACAATGGTGAAGCTGTACTGCTCGATCTTTGGAAACGCCGCCTTATCTATGCGGATCTCCGACATTATAAAAATCAGAAAGTGGTGGTACGGGCAAGCACCCATCATGATCCTGCACTTTATTTACTCGCTGCAGGACTTCTGAAACCTCTCGTCAAGAGTCTGATGTATGGAGAAATAGGACTGCCAAAAGTAATTTTTAAAAATTAAAACAACATGAAAGCAATTATATTCAACGGATCTCTGGAAAGAAGAGCGGAATCTACTTCAGGATGTATTTCAGATTATTTTTCAGAACGCCTGAAAAGGCTGGGAATTCAAACTGATATTTTTACCCTTGCTGATTCCGGAATCCCGCTATTTGATGTTACGCTTACCAAAACACCCTTGGCTGTAGAACGAATGACACAGATGTTTACGGATGCCGACCTGCATATCTGGCTGGCCCCGCTTTACCACGGAAGCATTCCGGGAGTAATGAAAAACTGTCTGGACTGGCTTGAAGTAACCGCTAACCGCTATGAACCCTATCTGACTGATAAAACCGTAGGTCTGGTTTGCTGGGCAGATGGTTTACAAGCCATGCAGGGAATCAATGCGATGGATGCGATTGCCAAATCATTACGGGCATGGCCTTTACCATTCAGCGTTCCTATTGTAAGATCTTCATTATTTGACACCGAGAATACAAAAGAAATTTCCATACTCTATTCAGGTAAGTTTGATCAGCTTATCAGCATTGCAACAACAAAGAAAATAGAAAAAACGATTATAAATCAATCATAACATGACAGAAACAGATATACTGATCATTGGTGCCGGCCCTGCAGGGTTATTTACGGTATTTGAAGCCGGCCTTCTCAAAATGCGGTGCCACATTATTGATGCATTGCCACAAATGGGAGGCCAGTTATCGGAGTTATATCCCAAGAAGCCCATTTTTGACATTCCGGGTTTCCCGAGTGTACTGGCCGGAGAGCTTATTGATAATCTGTATGAACAGATCAAACAGTTTGAACCAGGTTTCACTTTTAATGAAACTGCAGTACACTTGTTTAAACTTGAAGAAAATCTTTTTGAAGTGATTACCGATAAAGGGACCAGGCATCGCGCCAAAGCAGTTATTATTGCCGGAGGTCTTGGAAGTTTTGAGCCTAAAAAACCGCCTATTGAAAACATCTCAGATTATGAAGATCATGGAGTTAATTATTTTGTCAAACATCCTGAAGATTATACTGGAAAACGCGTAGTTATTGCCGGCGGCGGCGATTCTGCACTGGACTGGACGATTCATCTTGCTGAAATTGCGTCTTCCCTTACTCTGATTCACAGAAGAAATGAATTCAGAGGAGCATTGGATTCTGTTGAAAAAGTAAAAAAATTAAAACAGCAGGGAAAAATCAACCTGATTACTCCTGCAGAGGTAATTGGTGTAAAAGGTGATAGTCATTTAAAAGAAATAGCTGTTGAAAAGGAAGGAGTTATTCAAACTATCGAAACGGATTATTTCATTCCTCTATTCGGATTGGTTCCTAAACTCGGTCCTCTTACCGAATGGGGGCTTGAATTGGAAAAAAATGCTATAAAAGTAGATAACAGTAAAGATTTCCAGACCAATATTCCAGGGATATATGCCGTAGGTGATATCAATACTTATCCCTATAAAATGAAACTGATCCTTTGTGGTTTCCATGAAGCGGCAATTGCCTGTCAAAGCATCTATCAGCGCCTCAATCCTAATAAAAAATTTGTTTTGAAATACACAACCGTAAGTGGTATTGAAGGTTTTGACGGAACAAAGAAACAAGCAGAAAAGCAGGTAGTAACCACCATTGATTAATGATTATGAAAAACGAAATTACCATCACTGTAACGGATCAGAGCGGTATTCAACATATTTTATTGTGCCCTCTGGAAATGGGGCTTACGCTGAAAGACATATGTAAAGCATACGAACTGCCTATGGAAGCAATGTGCGGAGGAATGGCCATGTGTGCTACCTGTCATTGTTTTGTACTGAATGAAACGATTCCCTTACCTGAAAAGAATGATATTGAAGAAGCTCTTCTATCTGAACTCTTCAACTCTGATATAACCAGCAGATTAGCCTGCCAGATTCACCTCACAGCTAATATGGATGGACTTGCCGTAAAAATTGCTGCAGATTGATCTTCCAAAAATATAAAATAGCACAGTTTATGCTGCTATTTCTCAAAGGAACAGTACTGAACTGTTTTAATTAAGTTTAGCGGGGATTTCCAAACTGCAAAATGTTGAAAAATCCCCTTTTAAAACAACCTAAACCTATAAGATATGGCTATAAAAATAACAGATGCCTGTATCAACTGCGGGGCCTGCGAGCCGGAGTGCCCCAATTCAGCCATTTACGAAGGTGCCATCGACTGGCGCTGGAAAGACAAGACAAAACTTTCAGGTCATATAACGTTTCCGGATGGATCTGAGGCAGACGCTGATACATACAATCAGGCGGTTTCAGATGATGTATATTATATTGTTTCCGGAAAATGTACGGAATGTAAAGGTTTCCATGAAGAGCCTCAATGTAAGGCTGTTTGCCCTGTAGACTGCTGCATTGATGATCCTGATCACCGGGAAACTGATGAAGTGTTATTTGACCGGCAAAAATTCATGCATGGTGCATAATTTTTTTCGATGTTATAGCTATTCAATTCATTTTGTAACAAGAGTACAATATTTTTCTACTAATTGGGCATCAACAAATTAAACAAACTATAAATCATGAAACCGATATTGTTTTTTCTTGCTTTGCTGCCTGCTTTATTATTAGCTCAGACTAATGTTCCAGCACTCAAAAAAGAATATGAACAGCTTTTAGAACATTCCAGCTATGGAAATAATCTAAAAGCCGGAAAATATTATGACGTTAACGGAATCAAAATGTATTGTGAAACTTATGGTCAGGGGCAGCCACTGCTTCTCATCCATGGAAATGGTGGTTCGATTGTTGATTTTTCCAAACAGATTCCATTTTTTTCAAAGAATTATAAAGTCATTGTTGCTGATAGCAGAGCACACGGAAAATCAATAGATAAGGGAGATGCTCTTACATATGAAATGATGGCTGATGATTATGCTGAACTGCTTCAGAAGATGAAAATAGATTCTGCTTTTGTGATTGGCTGGAGCGACGGAGGAATTAACGGACTTTTGCTGAGCATGAGACACCCGGAAAAAGTAAAAAAACTTATTGTTACGGGAGCCAATTTAAGACCAGATTCTACTGCCGTACAATCTGATGTCTTTAAAAGAGTAAGTACCAATTATACAAAATTTAAAGAGCAGTTTGCCGCCAAGAAAGACAAAACAGATCTGGATTATATGGTTCTCAAATATAAAAGATTATTGAGTGAGCAACCTAATATAGCCCCAAAAGATTTGCGGAATATAAAAGTTCCTGTTCTTGTTATCGGAGGAGATTATGACGTTATAAAACCGGAACATACACTGGAGATTTTCAGAAATATTCCGAAGGCTAATCTTTGGATCTTACCTAATTCCGGACACAGTACTTTGATTGTTTATACGGATGAGTTTAATACCAAAGCGGATACATTCTTTAAAACAAAATTCAGAACCATCAGAGATCGGGACCGTGAGTTTTAAGGCTAAACTGAAAGTATCAAGGTTTCTAAAAAATTTCTTTATTTTATATTTAATTTCAATTAAGGCGGGTTAAAACCCGCCCTAATTATATATGTATATGAACTATTACAAGATTATTTCTCTTTGATCTCAGCATAGATCTTTTGAGTAAAAGGGGTATCAATGTTGAGTTTCGCGCCATATTTTAAAATTGCACCTGCAAACAATTCCAGCTCATTATCTTTTTTCCCTGAATGGACATCAAGCTGTAAAGAGGTTGGAGTTTCAAAAGGAAATCCGGAAGCTTTTTCAAAAGTTGCATCAATGATGTCGTCCTGCAAATGAATTCCCTTTTTATCGGCGATCTGCTTAATTTCTTTCATGATTTCCGAAGCTTCATTTTTCTGCACTTCATTATTACAAACCGCACCCATTGATGAATTGTGTTTTGCTGTAACCAATCCGAAACTGGCAATAAATGTAAATTTTGTCCAGATATCCGTTAAAGAATCATCTTTAAAATCAAAATCAATTTTGCTTTCCCTTAACAGATCTATGACCCAGTTCACATCTGCAGAAAAATGCAGAGGATCTCTTCCTGCAATGATTTTACCTGTTTTTCCTTTATGCTCTACGATTCCTCTTTCTTTAATATGAGAAGCCACATAAATACAGGTTGGGAGAATAATATGATCCGGAATTATTTTTCTTATCCTGTCGTAGATATCTGCTCCGTTCATCATCGGAAGTAATACCGTTTCTTTATTAATGACTGGTAATAATTGCTTGCAGACATTTTCAAGATCATATTCTTTTACACAGATCAGCACCAGATCAGGATTTTGGATATCACTGATGTTTTCAATAACGGCATTCGGATGAGTCTGGGTATTGGAATGTTCAGAAGATAAAAGAACCAATCCATTTTCTTTCACTTTTTTATAGGTTTCGCCACGTGCTACAAATGAAACGATATATTTCCCGGACGCTTCATTGGTCTGATTGATTTTAAAACCAAAGTAACCGCCTACCCCTCCTAATCCAATGACAACTATATGTTTTTTATTCATGAAATTATTTTTAGCAAATATCAATGACAACCTCCGAAATATCACTTGACAAATGAAAAGAAATCAGATTTTATGAATATCTCTGCGAATCCGGCTCAGTGAGCTGTCTTTTATTCCAAGATAAGAAGCAATTATTTTCAACGGCACATGCTGAAAGATGTTCGGGTCTTTTTTCATCAGATTCGCATACCGTGTTGAGGCTTTCTGACTTGCCATTTCTATAAGCCTGTCATGAATATTGTAATAATTCAATACAAAAAGAAGCCTGCTGAATTCCCTGAACTCCGGAATATTATGAAAATTATGCTGTACATTCTCTAAACCGGTTTCCCAAAAGTGGCAATCGGTAATTGTCTGATAAATTTCTTTGGTTGGCTGCTGCCTGAAAAATGATAGAAAATCGTTAACGAAGCAGGGCGCAGCGTAAATATTGGTTGTAATCTCTTCATTATCTTCATTGATGATATAAGACCGGACATAACCTTTTTCCAAAAAATAGGTCTTTGTGCTGATGACCTTCTTATTCAACAGAACAGTATTGTTTTTTAATTCAAAATAATTAAAGGATTCTGTGATCTTTCCAACCACTTCCTCTTTAATAGTGAATAAGGAATGAAAATAAGCGTTAAGTGATGATTTGTCCATTACATACTGAATCAATATACAATATTAATCTTTTTTGAAGTCTGTTTGAGAAATTTCGCAGCTTGGTTGTTGTAAAAGTTGGTAAATTTTGATCTTTATATATCTTATCGTTAAAAAGCTATTTCCATCCACCTCCTAAAGCAGCATAGAGATTAACAACGGCCTGAAGCTGCTGCAACTTATCTGTAACGGCACTTTGTCTGGCGCTTAAAAGGCTCTGCTCTGAGGTAAGAACATCTGTATAATTGGTTGCACTGGTATATTTCAGCAACTCTTTGGTGAAGTAAACCGCTTTTTCAAGATTCGCAATCTGTTCTTTTCTGGAAACCGCTTTTTCATCCACCATCTGGTACTGGTAAAGCGCATTGGAGACCTCCTGCCCCGCGGTTAACAAAACTTTATTGTAATTGTATTCAGCAGCCTCATAATTAGCTTGTGCTATTTTTAATTTTTGCTTATTAAGTCCGTTATTAAAAATCGGTTGGGCTAATCCGCCTACAATATTGGCAAAGAAAGATCCTGCATTGAAAAAAGAGTTCAGCTGCGTTGCATATAGACCCGCCTGTCCTGTAATTGTAAATGAAGGATAAAAGGCCGTTCTTGCCACATTAATCTGTTCAAAGTTACTTCGGAGCTGTAATTCTGCTTCTTTTACATCAGGTCTGTTAGCCAGTAGCTGAGCTGGCAATCCTATAGATAATTCACTATACACCTGTTCATTAAAAATGGAATCCCGTTTGATAGGTCCCGGTGTTCTTCCAAGCAGAAGTGAGAGTGTATTTTCTGCCTGACGGATATTATTTTTTATATCAGGTACCGTTGATTTTACAGAATAGTAGTTTGCTGCACTCTGTACTACCGCAGCTCCCGTCACAACATTACTGTTTTTCAGGACCTTCATTGTTTCTGTATCTTTGGCATATACTTCCAAAGACTTCTGAATGATATTCAATTGTTCATCATAAGCCAGCAGCTGATAGTAGGTCACCGCAATATTCGCAACAAGCTGTGTCTGTACTGCCTGCTGATAGGCCTCACTTGCAAGATAAGTCGCATACATGGATCTTTTTGTGCTTTTTAATTTCCCCCAGACATCTACCTGCCAGGATGAAAGTGCATAAAGCTGATACACCTGAGATGCTGAAGCCTGTGAACTGGCAGGATCATACGCCCCTGCAGAAGCATTTCCTGAAAGAGAGGGTAAAAATGCCTGCTTACTCTGAACAAAGTTAGCTTCAGCTGCCTTGAGATTGGCTGCCGCAGTCTTCAAATCCAGATTATTATTTATCCCTTCACTGATAAGCTCCTGCAGCAAAGGATCTTTAAAAATCTCTTTCCATGAAAGCACAGCCATATTATTACCGGAATCAGCATTGGTCTCTCCGAATAAATGATCAGGAACTTTCTGATTATTAGTATAGGGCTTGGTAACATCACAACTGAAAAGCACAGTTGAAAGAATGGAAGCCTGTATAAAAAGATAATATGTTTTTTTACATTGTATCATACCTGTACTGTCGGATTATTTTTTATTTTCAACAATCAGTTCGTCATTTTCATCATATTTGTTAGTTCCTGCCTTTTCCTGTAATCCCTGGAAGATCACATAAAGCCCGGGGATCACAAATATTCCCAGCAAAGTACCAAACAGCATTCCTCCGATAGAACCTATCCCGATAGATTTATTTCCGTTTGCACCAACACCTGTAGAGAACATTAAGGGCATTAGTCCAAAAATAAAAGCCAGTGAAGTCATCAAAATAGGCCTTATCCTGATCTTTGCTCCTGCAAGCGCACTATCCAGCAAGCTCATCCCTTCATGTCTTTTTTCTAAAGAGAATTCTACCATCAGAATGGCATTTTTGGCTAAAAGGCCTATCAGCATTACCATACAAATCTGTACGTAAATATTATTATCTATTCCGAATACTTTAGCAAAAACAAAAATCCCGCTTAACCCTACAGGTAATGACAGGATTACTGCTAGCGGAAGAATATAACTTTCATATAAAGCGCTCAAAAGCAGATAGACAAAACAAAGACTTAAGAGAAATATAATTCCTGCCTGAGAACCTGAACTTTGCTCTTCCTTACTGATTCCGCTATATTCAAAACTATATCCGGGCGGTAACGTCTGATCTGCAACTTCATTGATAGCCTGCATAGCCTGCCCAGTACTATAACTGGCATTGGGAGAGCCGCTGACTGATATGGCATTATACATATTAAAACGTGATACGGAAGAAGGCCCATATACTTTCTTCATCGTAATATATTCTGAAACAGGGCTCATTGTTCCGCTTTTTGTTCTGATCTTAATATTATTCATCTGTTCTACCGTTCCGCGATAAGGATTATCAGCCTGAAGAATAATCTGATACTGCTGCCCGAATTCCGTAAAATTGCTTATGTATGAACTTCCGTAATAGACATTCATCAGATTCAGAATATCCGATGGCTGTATTCCATTGTCTTCACATTTAGCAACATTTACATCCACCTCGTACTGAGGAAAATTAGGATTGAAAGCGGTAGCGGCATATTGAATTTCACTTCTTTTATTAAGTGCAGCGAGAAAATTCTGAGCCACAGTATAAAAATCGCCAATGCTATGCCCCCCTCTGTCTTCAATCTGGAAAGTAAAGCCGCCACTTGTACCAAAACCGCTGATAGTAGGCTGCTGCATGAAGTTGATAGAAGCTCCTTGTATATTTTTCGTTTTTTCTGTAAGCTGCTGTATGACATCTTTATCCGTAACCCCTGGCCGCTGGCTCCATGGGATCAGTCTTAAAATCAGCATTCCATAAGAACTTCCGCTTCCTCCCAGCTGGTTCTGCCCCAAAGTAGTCATTGTGGCTTGTATCTGAGGAATCTTATGTGCTATTTGATCTATCTGATTATTAACGGCCTGTACTCTTTCTTTAGTCGCTGCAGCAGGGAGCGTAACATTCACAAAAATAGTCCCCATATCTTCTGAGGGAACAAAACTGGAAGCTACGCTTTTGATCGTTACATAAAAAAGACCGCTAAAAAAAAGAACCAGTACAACTGTCAGCCATTTTCTTCGGATCAGAAAGCCTACTGTTTTCGTATATTTATTAATTATTTTTTCGTAATTGGTATTAAAGCCAGTCTTTATTTTTTGGAGGAACCCTTTTTTCTTATCTTCTTCGTCATGATTGGGAGCACGTAAAAACATAGCTGCCAATGCGGGGCTTAATGTAAGGGCATTTACCGCCGAAATCATAATGGCAACAGCTAAAGTAATTCCAAACTGCTTGTAAAATACTCCTGCTGAACCTCCTAGAAATGTTACCGGAAGAAATACGGAAGCCATAACAAGAGTAATAGAAATAATAGCTGGTGCAATTTCTCCCATCGCATCAATAGCTGCTTTACGTGGGGAGGTATAGCCATGTTCCAGCTTACTGTGTACAGCTTCAACTACCACTACAGCATCATCAACTACAATACCGATGGCTAATACCAGGGCAAACAGAGTAAGAAGGTTAAGGCTATATCCGAATAAATACAGAAAGAAGAATGTTCCGATAATAGAAACCGGTACCGAAACCCCATGGATAATGGTAGACCGAACATCCTGCAAAAAAATAAGAATGACCAGAAATACTAATAAAAAACATTCTATTAAAGTATGCAGAACTTTTGAAATACTTTCGCTGAGGAAGTTATTGATATTTACCAATTCCAGCATTTTAATCCCTGATGGAAAGTTTTTTGAAGCATCAGCCATTACCTTCTGAGCTCCTGTAATCACCTGTTGCGCATTGGACCCCGGAGTCTGGCTGATTGCAATAGCCACTGCAGGTTTACCGTTAATAGCCGTGGCACTTGTATAGGTCTGAGTTCCAAGGTCTATACGTGCAATATCCTTTAAATAAAGATACTGTCCATTACCAATAGATTTCACAATCACGTTCTGAAACTGATCCAATGAAACCAGCGTTCCGGAATAAGTAATATCATATTGAAAAGCCTGATCCAGATTATCTCCGATCTTTCCCGGCGCTGCATTAAAATTCTGAGCATTCAGAGCATTGGTTATATCTGCCGGAACCAATCCGTAGGCTGCCATTTTATCAGGTTGCAGCCAGATACGCATAGCATACGTCATCGCTCCTCCAAATATGGTAGCTCCACCTACTCCTTTTGCTCTTTGCAACTGAGGAACAAGGTTGATTGCAGCATAATTCTGTAAAAACTTTTGATCATATTGTGAACGTTCACTAAACAGTCCTAATATCAGCACGTTACTACTCTGTTGCTTTCTTACTGTAACTCCGGCCTGTGTTACGGCCTGAGGAAGCTTGGAAAGCACCGTACTGATACGATTCTGTACGTCTACTGCAGCCTGATTGGGATCTACTCCCACCGCAAAATAAACGCTGATACTGGCTGAACCTGTATTACTTGCCGAAGAAGTCATATAGGTCATTCCTTCTACTCCATTAATCTGCTGCTCAAGTGGGAAAACCACACTATTAATAAGAGTTGTGGTATTGGCCCCCGGATAGGAAGCAGAAACCTGAATGGTAGGAGGTGCAATATCGGGATACTGGGCAACTGGCAGCCCGCTGATCCCTAAAATCCCCAACACCACGATGATTACTGAAATCACCGTACTTAGGACAGGTCTTCTTATGAATAATTTCAGCATAGCTATCAGTTAGATTTAGATTTCATAGAACGGTATATTTCAGCTGTATTGGCAGGCATAGGTTTAATTATGGTGCTGTCACTGATGTTAAGTCCATTAAGAACAAGTTTATCACCTGCTTTAATTCCACTTTTTATAACTACAAAATTACCGTCATCTGTAGGAGATGTTACTACCGCTTCGCTCATTACACGATTTCCATTCATTACTTTATAGACAAATGATTTATCCTGCATCTGATAGACAGCCGTTTGAGGAACCAATAAGGCATTATCCAGATTAACAGGTATTCTTACCGTAGCACTCGCCCCATTCTGAATCATTCCCAGCTTGTTATTATATATCACCTTAAAGGTTGCTGTGCCTGTACTGCTGTCAATTCCTCCGCTCGCTGTTTCCATTTTACCTTTTTCAGGATAAATAGTACCATCCGCCAATACCAGCGAGATAAGCGGCATGTTATTAAGTTTTTCTGCAGTAGTATTCCCTTTCATACTATTCATAAAAGCCAGTAACTGTTTTTCACTGAGCGAGAAATAGGCAAATATATTGGTAGTATTGGAAAGTGTGGTTAACGGATCTGTTGTGGTACTGCTTACTAAAGCTCCTATTTTATAAGGAATAAGGCCAATTGTACCACTTTGAGGGCTTCGAATATAAGTATATCCCTGATTGGTCTGAGCATTCGCAAGAGTAGCTTTCGCCTGTGACAAAGCTGCTTCCTGAGACTGCAAGGTATATTGCGCTGAACTCAATTCATATTTACTGACGATTTCCTGCTGTACGAGAGGTCTGGCTTTTTCTACATTCATACGAGCTGCATTTACATTGGCTTCTGCAATTTTTATAGCAGCTTTTGCCGTAATAATATCTTGCTCGTACTGAGGATTCTTAATCCGGAATAACAATTGCCCTTTTGTTACCATAGCTCCTTCCGGAACGTAAATATCCTGAAGATATCCGGATACCATAGGCTTTATTTCCACAACATTCTGCCCTTGTATGGATGCGGGATAATCGTTATATACAGTTACTGCCTTGGGAACCAGTGTTAATACCTGATAACTTTGGATCTCTTGCTTTTTCTCTACTTTCTTTTTACCGCAGGAAAATAATATAACCAGGATAAAGAGGATATATCTGCTTTTTTTCATATGAATGTGATGGTCTAAAATAAAATGAGAGGGATATTTTTATTTTATTACTATAAAAATAAGCTTTTCGCAGATTATTTGTTATAAAAAATTTAAACTTTGATTAAAAACAATATTTTTTACAAAATTCCGGATCTATTAATACAAATACCGCCAGTACTTTTCATGGATATTCTCCATATTTTTATTATTCCCGAAATTTATTAATTTTCTTTTACCTTAAGGAAGTGCCATACAATTTTTATCTTTTTTCTTAATACCCTGCAACAGGCAAACATCTTATTTTATGTTATTTTTGTACCTTTCATTATGAAAAATATGAATCCAATTACGGACAATGACTTCTATTATAATTTCATCGAACCTGATCCGGAAATCGCAGATTTTGTAGAGCACCTCGGAACATTTCAGAATCTTTCCGATGAGCCCAAAGAAGTTGTTATCATTCCGGACGGACGGGTTGATCTTTTTTTTTCGCAATCACCTTCAGAACCGTTCCATGCCACGTTAATCGGCTTGGAAACTTATGCAGAACAGAGAGAAATTCCACCTAAAACCATAGCATTTGTCATCAGTTTTAAACCTATTGCTGTTGAATATATTTTAAATACTTCTATTGCTGAATTATTAAATACCGGAAAAGAGCTTCCTCATAATTTCTGGGGCTTTACTGTGGATGATTTACAGGACTTTGAAATCTGCTGTATAAAAGCTGTTCAAAAAATAAAAGAATTAATCCCAGAAAAAGTAGATCAAAAAAAACATCAGCTTTTCGAACTGGTTTATCTCTCGAAAGGCGAAATGAGCGTTCATGAACTTTCAGATCAAACAGGTTGGAACAGCAGACAGATCAACCGTTATTTCACAAAACAATTGGGTTTATCATTAAAAGCCTACTCTACGATTTTACGTTTCAGGGCTTCCCTTGAACATATTGCCCAGGGAAGACTTTTCCCTGAGCTTAATTATACCGATCAGAATCATTTCATTAAAGAAGTAAAGAAATTTTCAGGGGTTGCTCCAAAAGAATTGTCTAAAAACAAAAACGACCGATTTATACTATTATCCGTACTGAAAAGAAAATAAATTTGCATGGTAAAATTTAAATAACATGCTGATAGACAATAAATCAATAGCAATCGTTGGTGGTGGTCCAGCCGGACTTACACTGGCAAGACTTTTACAGCTTAAAGGTGCTGATGTAAAAGTATATGAAAGAGATTTTAATAAAAATGCGAGGGTTCAGGGCTCTCCTCTTGATATGCACGAAGATTCAGGGTTGGCTGCTATACGCAAAGCGGATCTACTGGAGGAGTTTAAAAAAACTTTTCGCCCGGGTGCAGACAGAACCCTGATCATGAATGAACAGGCAGAAATACTTTTCAATGATCATGAAACCAAACCTGAGGAAGATTTTGGGCATGAACATTTCCGTCCTGAAATAGATCGCGGCCCGTTGAGAAATATGCTGCTGGAATCTCTACTGCCTGAAACAGTGGTATGGGACAGCCATTTTGTATCCATGGAACCTCAAAATGAAGGCTGGGTACTTCATTTCAAAAACGGAACATCCGCTTATGCAGATCTCGTTGTTGCAGGTGACGGGGCTAATTCTAAAATCCGTCCTTATCTTACAAATATCAAACCTATTTATTCAGGAGTGGTTATGCTGGAAGGAAATATTTCGAAAGAAGCAGCTCCTAAAATTGATGCATTGATTAAAGGTGGAAAGATTATGGCTTTCGGGAATACAAAAAATATTCTTCTGGGTCAGAAAGGTAGCGGAGACCTTGGCTTTTATGCTAGTTTTAAAGCAGATGAAAACTGGGCAGCCAATAGCGGTCTTGATTTTTCCGATAATGTTCAGATCCTGAAATGGTTTAAAACAGAATATTCGGAGTGGAATAATATCTGGGATGAGCTGTTTGAGAATGCAACTCCCTCTTTTATTCCCCGAATGATTTATTATATGCCCTTAGATCAAACCTGGGAAGCCCAATCTAATCTAACATTGATAGGTGATGCGGCCCACGTTATGCCTCCTTTTGCAGGGGAAGGAGCCAATATGGCGATGCTGGATGCATTGGAACTGAGTGAATGCCTGACCAGCAATAACTATACTGATTTGCAAGATGCCATTTCTGATTACGAGATCAATATGCGTAAAAGAGCTGCAATTGCTACACAGGAATCTCTTGAAAACGGGGAACGAATGCATTCGGAAACTTCATTGACAACCATGCTGGATTTCTTCAACGGACATCTGACTTCATAGCATTCATACCATATAAAAGGCTGCCTCAAACTGAGACAGCCTTTTCCCTCTGAAAAATAAATCGTTTTTCTTTCCCTTAGATCCTGATTGGGAAATTCATCCGTGCTATTTCTTAATCAATTTGGTGTTGTAAGTGTTTTTATCGTCTTTTATTGTGATTACATACATTCCTTTTACTAAGGAAGCTACGTTGATTCTTCCTTCAACTTTCCCTTCCTGAACCAATCTTCCGTCTGCACTGTAGATTTTGTAATCTGCCTGACCTTTAAGGTTTTTGACTTCTACAAACGTATCTGCCGGATTCGGATAGATGGATATTTCTGATGATTTTGTATCCTTGATTTCACGGGTAGCCAGATTACTAGCTGTTATTCTCACTGGAAAATCTACAATCCCTCCTGCCTGGCTTGGTATTTCACCACATACGTTATCTAATGCAGTTTGTGAATACTTACCTACAACCCTCATTCTTAACAACTTGTCGCCGGAATATGATGTTACCGGAACGGTAAAATTAATATTGCCAAAATTGACAAGACCCTGAGGAGCAGTTCCTGATTTACTTCCTACTCTCTCTGTTGCTTCGAACATTCCGTTTCTGTTATAGTCAATCCATACAGAAACATTCTCACCTGCCTGCTGCAATAAATTGGCAACTACAGGGGTTAAGGTATAAGAATTTCCCTGAACAAGTTCGATAATTTTAGAAGCATCCTCACTTAAATCAGTATATGATCTTGCCACACGATTCGAGTAAGCTAAATTAGCTACTGTAACATCCGTAATTGCAGCAAAATAAGGTGAGCCGGAATTCAGCATACAATAATCAATCCCTGTTTTTAATCCTTTTGTTTTAAATGAATAATTACCAGAAAAAGCACCCGGAACGGAATTGACTACAGCAGCTACCTGTACTTCATAATTCGTTTCATCTTCTAAATTATTCAGCACTACTGAGTTTGCCTGACTAACAGCATTAGACCAGTTTACAGTGCCCGTTTTTCTATAATTAACAGAATAAGTAGCTCCCGGAACACTATTCCAAGATACTCTTGCTGTGGTTTTGAAAACCTCAGTATCTATAGTAGAAACACCTGTTGGAGAGGCTATTGGAGAGGTAGGAGCAGCTCCTACCGTAACGGCCGGAGACACAGCATAAAATATATTGTTTATGGCTGATACTCTCAATTTAGCAGCACCACTTAAATTAGAAGGCATTTGTACACTGAAACTTCCCGTGTTAGGAGCTGTAGCAGCAAGATCTATCCATGTTGCTCCGTTATCTGTAGTATAGTCTATTTTTACATTGGCTACGTTGTAAGGTGCTGCATTTGTATTGGCAACATCCCAATATATGGTATTGGCAGCATCATTATACAATACAGAAGAAGTGGTAAGCCCATTGAATTTAAAAGGTCCATCATTTCCAACTGTAACAGTAGTTGTGGAACTGGAAACCATAGGACGCTGCGGATTCTGGTCTCTTACTGTTACCGCATAATTTAAGACTCTTGGAATGTAAGATACAGTCTCCCAGCCTTGCTTATTGGTAAGTGTTCCGTTCATTACAGTTTCCAGTTTAGGAAAGTATCTTTTCCCGCTTGGTGTTCCAGGAACTGATCTCGTTAAGGCTCCTTTAGGATTGTATCCCCATCCGCTATCTCCTGAAATTGTAGAAAAATCATCTGTACTGTCATTCTGTTCCCAAGTATAATTTACCGGATCATTTTCTGCATCTGCAGCAGAAGCTTCAAGATAGTATGCTGTTCCTTTAGGAATATTATAAGCTGTTAGCGGATTGATTGCAGGAGCTGTATTGTTGTTAATATTTTGAGATGCTCCACAATCGGGTTTACCTTCAAGATTGGTTAATACCTGATCAATAGATTTGTAATGGAAATACCCGTCCGCATTTGCCTGAACATTGTCATAAGTAATTCCTGCATATCCCATAATAGTTGTTCCGCCTCCGGGTTCTACATTAGCCCCCTGCAGAGCATCTGTTACTGAAGTATTTGAAAATGTATGGTTAGCTCCTAGCTGATGCCCCATTTCGTGAGCGGCTGTGAAATCAAAAACTTCACCTACAGGAACAGGACCTTGGGTATAAGCAGATCCTTTTTGTATATCATTATTATTAGCTGGATCAGTACAAACAATTCCTATTCCTCCGGCATTACCACTTCTTTCTGCATTCTGATTAAAAACATGCCCAATATCATAATTGCCATTTCCAACCTGAGAAGTAAGGGTTTGCTGTAACTGGAGGTTTAAATTATTGGTATAAGGGTCTGCTGCTGAATCAAGGTAAATAATCTGTGGAAAATTCTGAACCGTTAAGTGAGCACCGAAATCCCGCTCAAAAACACCATTTATCCTTGTCATAGTATTATTCATTGCAGCTAAAACAACTCCTTTTTTTACATCATCAGTTGCCGTATTGGGAGTTCCTGCTGCTGTTAATTGGTACTGGCTGTATTCTCCGGTAACAGACAATGCCATTCTAAAGTCTCTGTATCGTGTGTTGGTAGGCCTTTTTGTGACACCCACTCCGGAAAGCATCTTTTTACCATTTTCAACCAATCTATTAACATCCTTAGCATGAAATTCATCTGTTTCGCATGTAAAGCCATGCTCACCAGTATCTTTAGTCTTATAGAAAACCCCATAAGTTTGTCTATCTGTCGTAATAGGTTCTATAAACTGGAATTTTCCATCTTTGATGATCATCGACTGCATATCATTAGGAGAGGTGCTGAATCTTAAATACTTGGAAGGATCGTCTACACCTATTCCCATATAGGATCCTAACTGATACTTCTCAACCAGCGACTTATCCATTACAGGATTACTATAAACTGCAAATTTTTCAATCTTTCCTTCAGCAGTAGGCAAAGAAATAATAACAGGCTTTGCATTTTTCCCTGTTTCTTCAGCATTCTTAAGCAACTCTCTCAGTGATTGCAGATCAACTCTGTAAGATCTTTGTACTTCCACATCTTTTCTGATCTGTGAAGTTCTTTGTGAGACGGCTTCCCATCTCTGCGCTTGTAAACCTGTACAACAGGATGCCAATGCGCAAACGAATAAAATTCTTTTTTTCATAGATTTTTAAGGTTTTATTTCAGGCTGGCGTTACAAAAAATCAATTCATAATAGTAAAGCGATTTAGCGTTTTTTGTTATTAATTACACAAAAACAACCACCTTATTAAATAAATTAATCAAACAAATAGCTACTTATATGAATATTTTATATCTCAAGCCTTTGACAAATCTATATTTTAAATTCAAAAAATAAAAAAACACCCCTACTACACAGATACAGCATTTTACATAAAAACCTAATTATCAGAAAATTACACATTATAACCATCTTTAAAGTTTATTTTTTACAATCATTAAGTCTTAATAAAAGAATAGGACTCAAACCTTCTCAAAACATCTCAAAATAAGAAAACAGCAGTGAAAATATCACATATAAAACTCTTAATAAGAGGTAATTATTAAGAATGAGTATTTAAAAATGGATGCATGATGTAGTGATCATCTCGGATTTATTCAAATTTGTAAGGAAAACCAACACAAAATACAATTAATTAATTATCAGGTATTTAAAAACAAAAATCAAAGATGTAGTATTCGTGTAGTATAGTTTTTTTTCTTCTTCTCGTCAAAAATTTTCAAATTTGACCCAAGAGACCACTAAGAAAATACGAGTGGTGAAAAGAGAATATTTCGAATGCTGTCTGACCTGATGAATCAGACAGTTTTTTTTTGGATTTATTTCAACACATCAAAGAAATGATAAATATCTGTTTCGGTGGGGATATTTAATCTTTTCCTGATTCTGTATTTTTTCTGCTGAACCGTTCTATGTTGAATAAGAGTAAAAGCAGCGATTTCTTTGGACGTAAAATGCAGCTTCAACATGGCACAAAAGCTCAGTTCAGAATTTTCAAGATCAGGATTAATGGCCAAAAGCTTTTTGATGAAATCCGGGTATACTTCTTTAAAATGTTGAAGAAATTCCGCATCATTTTTTCTGACAAGTTCCATGAGCTCTTCCTGCTTATTATCATTCATCCGGTTTTTAAGCATTTCTGCTTCTATTGCAAGGGCTGACTTTCTTTTTCGTAACTGAAGTATTATTCTCCAGGTATATATCCCCAGCAAAGCTAAGCCTATGAAAGAAAAGAAAACAATCCAACGTATATGACGGCTTCTCTTTTCAGAATCCTGTACCGTTTCATCGATAAAAGATTCCATATCCTGATTGATTGTTGCCAATAAAGAAGTATTGGTTCTGTTTTTTGCTAGTGTATAAGCTTGCAGATAAGTATAAGCTTTTTCTTTGTCTCCTTTTTTCTCGTATAATGTCCTTAAATCATTATAAATATATTTGGTATAATTTGCAAAAATACGGCTGGTTCTTTTATCTATTTCCAGAGCTTTCTGAAAAGCTTTCTCTGCATGGTCATATTGATTGTTAAAAAGAAAATATTCTCCGAGAATTGTATAGATATTAAGTGCTATGGCGTCATTTCTTTTTTCCGCCCTCATCTTAGCATATGCCCGTGAAATATATTTATAAGCTGAGTCTTTATTCTTTTGCACATAGATATAGTCACTAATTGCGCAGTCTGCAAGTCCTGTTTTATCAAGTTTATCGGCTTTCTGAAAGTATTTCAAGGCTGTATTTTGCTTTTTCCCGACATAGAATTCTCCCCGCCTCAAATAGATGTAAAAAAGGATTTTATTTTTTAATTCTGAATGTTTGGCTTTCATAATACTGCTCAACGCTTTATTATTATATTCGAAAGCTTTATCATTTCGTCTTAATTCAGCATTAAAGCGGCTGTAAATATTATAAAATATTGCTTTATGAATATTATTTTCAGAGTATCTAAGGATTTCTTCGGCATTATCTAAAAGAACCTGTGCTTTCTGAAAATTTTCCAAAGACATATTAAGCTGGGCTAAATTAATATAGCACAATGCCTTCCCTTCCTTATATCCTATTCTCTCAGCTCGTTTATAATAGCTTTTATTTAGGTTGACCAGAGCATCGTAATCACCCGAGAATCTGAATTTTTCATTCTGATTCATTAAAGGTGTATCAAATTCTTTTTCAAATATTGTAGGATCTTGGCCGCATGACCACAAAATAATCTGCAAAAAAGGCAGAAGAATAAATATTTTCAGGTTTTTTTTAAAAAAAATCATTTTAAATTATCAAAAAAATCATAAATATCCTGTTCCCCGGGAATGTTCAGCTTTTTTCTTATTCTGTATTTTTTCTGCTGAACACTTCTATGCTGAACCATAGTATAGCTTGCAATTTCTTTAGAAGTAAAATGTAATTTCAGCATAGCACAAAAAGCCAGTTCTGAGCTTTCAAGACTGGGATTAACTGCTAAAAGGCCGGCTATGAATTCCGGGTTAGTTTCTTTAAAACGATCCAAAAATTCAGGATCATTATTTCTTCCGAGTTCCATGAGTTCTTCCTGTTTATTATCGTTCATTCGTATTTTCAGATTTTCAGCCTCTTTTCTGAGAACTTCTTTTCTCTTTTTCAATACACTGATAATCCTCCATGAATATACTCCCAGCAATGAAAGCCCGGCAAAAGATAATAAGATGATCCATCGCACGTTGGCATCATGTCTTTCGGAGTCTTTCTTAGCGTCCATAATAAAGGCTTCCATATCCTGATTGATTGTTGCCAGTAAGGATGTATTGGTTTTATAGTAAGCATCTGTATATGCTTTCAGATAAAAATAGGCTTTTTCTTTATCTCCTGTCTTTTCATATAATGATCTCAGGTCATTATAAATATATTTTCCATAATACGCATAGATACGTTTTGTTTTTTCATTTATTTTCAAAGCCTTTTTTAAGGATTCTTCTGCTTTATCGTATTTTTTATCAGCAAGATAATATTCTCCCATAATGGTATTCGCATACAGAGCTATTCCATCCTCCTTATTTTTTCTATTAGCTTTGTTATAGGCAATTGTAATGTATTTATAAGCAGAATCCATATTTCTATGCATATAAACATAATCGCTGATGGCGCACTCTGCAAGCCCGGTATCATCCAGCTTTTTTGCTTTTTGAAAATACTCCAGTGCTTTCATATATTGCTTTTTTCCAATAAAATAAACGCCCTGTCTGAGATAAATACTAAAAAGGAGATCATTTTTGAGATCAGATGCACCGCTTTTCTGTATACAGCTCATGGCCTCGTTGTTATATTTAAAAGCTTTATCAAGTCTACGGAGTTCCATATTGAAACGTCCGTAAACATTATAAAATCTTGCTTTATGAAGGTTATTTTCTGATTTGTCTAGAATTTCTTTTGCATTATCGAAAAGAATTTGTGATTTTCGGTAATTTTCCAGTGAAATGTTTAATTCAGCGAGATTAATGTAACATAGGGCTTTTCCATCTTCATAACCCATTTTATCTGCCTGTTGGTAGTATTTTTTATTGAGATTAACCAGCAAATCATACTCACCGGAAAGTCTGAACTGTTCGTTTTGCTTTAATAAAGAAACATCAAAGTCCTTTTCATGCTCTTCCTGAGTATGAGAATGACAAGAAACCAGGACAATAAGTATCGCAAAAAGAAAGATACGTATCATATATTTCTCTATTTTAGCTAGATTTTATTCATAATTACTCATTGATTCCCACGCATTAGTAGAATTATATTTTTAAATTTTCAAAATATCAATCTAAGGTGAAATGATATTAAATTCTTCTTAAAAACAGAATTCATATGGTTTTATTGTGATGGTATTTGTTTTTATTATTTTATATTTTCAAAAAATTCGTAAATATCTGTTTCTCCAGCGATATTTAGTCTTTTTCTGATCCTGTATTTTTTCTGCTGAACAGATCTGTGCTGTACAAAAGTGTAATCCGCAATTTCTTTAGAGGAAAAGCGTAACTTCAACATCGCGCAAAAAGTCAGTTCTGAATTTTCCAGATCAGGATTAATCTTTAACAGTGCGCTGATAAACTCCGGGAATAGCTCCCTGAACTTCAACAAAAAAGAAGAATCATTCCGCTTAGCGAGTTCTATAACTTCTTTCAATTGTCTGGTATGAACATGGCTTTTCAGCTTGTCAGTTTCTTCCTTTAATGATTTCTTTTTCATCTTCTGCCTTCCTATAATTTTCCGTACATACACCCCTGAAAGTGTAAGAACTGTTATAGACATAGCAATAAATAAAGGAAGATCATTTTTATGCCAATCCGATTCTTTTTTCGTCTCAGAAATAAAATCTTCCGTGGCCTTATTCATTGCGATAAATCTTGCTGTATCAAATCGTCCTTCCTCTTCCATGTATTTTTTCAGATAGAAATACGCTTTACCACCGTTATTTTTCTTTTTATACAATTCGGCAAGAGCTTTATAAACCTCTTTTATATGAGATGAATAAGTTCGTCTTGTTTTAATATTGATCTCTAATGCTTTTTTAAGTGCCTTCTCAGCTTCCTCATTCTTATTGACTTCATTGTAATAATATCCCATTGTAAAATAAACCCAAAGAGACTCCACATCAGAGGTTTTCTGGCTCAGCATTTTTTCATCTGCCCTGGCAATATATATTCCGGCAGAATCTGGTTGATGTACAAACAAATAATACTGAGCAACCATACAGTTGGTATAAGCCGAATTTTCCAGCATATTACCTTTCGTAAAACTCTTTAGAGAAGTCCCGAACCAGCCTTTCCAGGCGTAATAAATCCCTTTATTCACATATAGCCTTGGAAGAAGCTTTGTACTTAGCTCTGTCTTCTTAGCCTCTTTTAAATATTGAAATGCTTTGTTATTACAGTCTATAGCCTTATCATAAAGCTTAAGATGAGAATAATACTGGCCGTAGTCATCATAGAATGCTGCCTTATGGTAGGCATTTCCAGAGTTCCCAAGATCTTTTTCTGCTTTATTGAAGAAAAAATGAGCCTTTTCATAATTACCGGCCGAGACATTTACTCCAGCCATATTAAGATAGCAAAGTCCTTTCCCTGCTTCATATTTCATCTTACCTGCCTTTTTTAAATACTTTATATTAAGACGGATAAGTGCTTCATATTTACCGGAAAGCTGAAGTTCTGAGCTTTGAGTCAGTAATGAATAATCAAAATTCTCCCGCTCTTTATCCTGTGTTTCTTTTTGACACGAATTAATTAATAAGCATAAACCAATACCAATCGTATAAATCAGCATTCTACATATGCTTTTTGAATATGTATAATTATTTTTAATAATGATCGAATTTAATTTTCCTCACAGCGATCTATTCCCTATACCTACCTATTCATAATGATCAGAGTATCCCGGCAATATTTCCACTGTTATGTTAGTATTTTCCCCTATCTGCGTTATAAATATACATAAATTATCATCTCTATACGGAAAAAACGTTGTAATTTATAAAAATATAATATTCAAATAAATCGTTTTTTTTCTCAAAAAAGATGGGTTTTTATTGCATGCTTCATTTATACAAACTTTTATATAAAATCTTTTTTTATAATAAGACTACATGAAATGAAATTTGTTACAAATGTCAGTATAAGTTTAAAAACACCTGTCCTCTTTTGCTTTTTCTTAGTGTTTACCACAGATTAAGTCCCAAACTATATGGATATTTGCAACTGTATAATCATTATTTTAAACAACCATGAACGTAAATTACCGCCTGCTCTTACCTGAGGAAAGTAAAATTTATCGTGCGATCCGGCTGGAAAGTCTGGAAAAGTTCCCGAGGGCTTTCGGAGCAAATTATCAGGAAGCAGTGAAGATTGAAAAATTCAGAACTGAAAGCGATATTGAATCTCAAATACCGGAAAGATTTGTATTGGGAGCTTTTATGAATAAGCAGCTTATCGGTATCTGTACTTTTATTAAGGATGAAAGAAATATCGGAAATATTTATCAGATGTATGTAAAACAGGAATTTCAGGGAAAGAAAATAGGGTTGGAACTGCTGCTTAATGTTATTACTAAAGCTCATGAACGGTTTAATGGCATTGAAATTCATTTGGAAGTAACTCCTGGTAATGATAAAGCTCATTATTTATATAAAAAAGCAGGATTTAAAGATATATCAAGAGACAGTTCCGGAAATACCATAATGAAATACATTGAATAAACTAATAATAAAAATGGACCTGGTAAAAGATTAAGATATATATACTTTTTGTATTGGCAGAATATAATCTAGCTTATTTTTTTTGTTTAACCAACAGCTTCTGATATTGATCCGGACAAATAAACAAAGCAGGTCAACTTTACATTCCAAAATAAAAAAGAATCACTGAAATTCAGTGATTCTTTTTTTGTGACCCGGCTGGGATTCGAACCCAGGACCCATACATTAAAAGTGTATTGCTCTACCAGCTGAGCTACCGAGTCGGCCATTTTTTGATAGTAAAACTTAATAAGCTTTAATGGTTTATTTTTCAAAATTACAGATAAAATACTGTAATTATTTTTGTGACCCGGCTGGGATTCGAACCCAGGACCCATACATTAAAAGTGTATTGCTCTACCAGCTGAGCTACCGAGTCGGTCATTCTTTGATATTAAAACCAAATCCGTTTTAATCTTTTTATAAAAAAATCACAGATAAAATACTGTCAATTATTTTTAGTGACCCGGCTGGGATTCGAACCCAGGACCCATACATTAAAAGTGTATTGCTCTACCAGCTGAGCTACCGAGTCGGCCACTTACTTTTTTAAGTAAATCCCTTTGTTTAAGGGACTGCAAAAATAGGAAAATCTCCTTTAAATACAAGTTTTTTGAGACCTTTTTATTACAAAAAAAATCAAAAAACAATTAAACACCTGTTTATAAATTAATTACGTTTAATGTTTTTTTACTAAAGACGAAGCCCTTTACGATTCAGCCCTGATTTTATTTAAAAAAGCAAGACAACAAAAGGGACTGCCTATAAGACAGTCCCGAACCACTCTACTATAAAAAACAAGCTAGCTAAGCTATACTTTTTCAATTTTATGCAGGAGATAACCTGCGGGATTTTAAATAAAGAACCGTACGGTTCAGATATGGGAAAAGAATAATCAGCAGTAATGAAGCGGTAAGCAGCCATGTCATTATTTCGTAATAGTCCATCGCAAAACGCACATGATCCTGAATATTCATTCTACTTACCAACAATTTATTGGAGGCTTTTACTGCCAGATCTTCCGGCATTCCTTTTCGGCTAAGCTTAATAGTCTGTTGATGAAGAAAGCTTTTTACAGCCGGATCTACTGCACTAAGATGATCCTGAAAAGCATTGTAGTGACGGCTTTTCTCAAAGAGTTCAAAGAAATTAATCAATGCAATACTAATACAGAACCCAAAATACCTTACAGCCAGAGCAACAGCTGCCGCAGAAGGCCCAATAGAAGCTGGGACCGATGAAATGATAAAAATAATAGTCGGAACCATAATGAGCCCTACCCCTAATCCCTGAAGAAATAAAGGAATGTAATAATTAAATTCATCAGCCTGAATATCAAAAGAATAGTACATTAAACCATGAAACAGCAGCAGCATTAAAAACCCGGGTCCCCAAATGTATTGGATCTTCTTCTTCTGCAAAACCATACAGCATGCGATAATTACCCCAGCAACAAGCCCTGAAATATTAAAAATATTAATGTAAGAAATATAAAACGGATCCAGATGCAGCTCTGTTGCAAAATAAGCATTTGTAATTCCTGATGCAAAACGGCAGATATACATGATGAATAGAATCAACAATCCTATTTTGAAATTCCGGTACCTGAATACCCGCAGATCAATATATGGTCTTTTAATGGAACTCTGACGAAATATGGATAGCCCTCCCAGAACTATAATTCCTATTACACTTCCCAAAATTCTGTTGTCTTCCAGCCAATAATATTCCTGGCCGAAAATCATGATATACCCGATAAGCACAAGCATTGTGCTGAAGACAGCAAAGCTCTGCCAATCCAGCTTATAGAGATGGAATCTTGCGTGTGTCCTGTAATTGCTCATTGCAATAGTCAGAAAAATAAGTCCCGGCAGATAAGAAAAGATCGCCGTTTTGTAGACGATATTAAAATTATAAGAGTCTATCAACTCTGCAGTAATCAGGTTATTAAACGGCAGTGCGCAAATCAGAATTCCGAAAAAAACAGAAAAGCTGATTTCTCTTCCTCTTTCACTGCTCAGCCTTGTAAAAATCAAAGTCAATGAAAGGTTGACATTCCCGGCAAACAGCATTCCCTGAATAAAGCGAACCGGAAAAAGAATGTAAATCTCACGGGTAAAGTAGCAGATCAGGCAGGCTGCGATCTGTAATGCTGTAAACAAAAGAAAATACTCCTTCGCTGCCAGAAAACTGAAAAATCTCCTTTCCAAACAATAGAATCCAACATATCCGGCGTAGAATAAAGCCACTGAAAATTGAATATCTGCCGGTTCGCTCCCGTAATATCCTGCCGCAGCATTGATATTCGTCAACGGGAGAAAAAATATAATGATCCCGGGAAGTGTCATGGAAAAAAGAATGATTTTGACCAGCCATTCAGGAACCCATCTTTTAAAAAACGGCATCTTTCTTTTAGCCATTGGAGTGCTTTTTATCCGCATAAACATTCACATTCATCCCTAATTTAAGGACATCAATATCTTTTCTTTTGCCATCTAATCTTATTCTTACAGGAATACGCTGTACAATTTTCACATAGTTTCCGGTAGAATTATCAGGCGGCAACAGAGAAAAACTTGAACCGGTTGCCGGCGATAGTGAAATAATTGTACCCTGGAATTCTCTGTCAGGATAAGAATCTGCCACTATTTTCACATGATCTCCGATGTGCATATCTTTGATCTGTGTTTCCTTATAATTCGCCACTACCCATTTATCGGTCTCATTGTTGACAATAAAAGCAAGTGTTTCCCCGGCATCAATCATCTGCCCGGCCTCTACGGTTCTTCTTCCCATTCTTCCGTCATATGGTGCGGTAACAGCCGTATAGCTTACATCCAGTTTATGACGGTCCAATAAAGCTTCCAATCTTGTAATTTCTGCGCGGATTACTGTTTTTTCAGCCTGAATATCATTGATTTTGGACACGGAGGCAGCATAGTTGTCCTGAGATGATTTATATTCACTTTCATTCACGTCCAGTGTTGCTTTTACATCTTCCAATCTTTGTCTGGTAGCAGATTCTTCTTCATATAATTTCTGATATCTGTTATAATCCAGCTGTTGTTTCCATACTTTTGCTTTGTTAGCGGCTACCTGAGCCTGAGCAGATTCTGCTTCTTTTTCTGTGGTACCGGTATTACTTTCCAGTACTTTCAGCTCAGCGCGGGCCTTTTGAAGTGCAGCCTGAGTTTGTTTCTGCTGAAGAACATATTCACGATTATCAATAAGTAAAAGAGTATCTCCTTTTTTCACTTCTTGGTTTTCTTCAAACTTCACAGCTACAATAAACCCTCCTGCCCTTGAAATAACCGGGTTTAGATATTCCTGAACCTGTGCATCATTAGTCTGTTCGTATTTGTAATAATTTTTAAGGGTAAAAAAGCCCCAAACTGCAAGCGCAGCAACGATTAAGACGGAAACCCATCCTGTAACTTTGGTAATTACCCTGTCTGTAGGGGTGTATTTTTTTTTCATTGTATTTATAGAGTACCTGTGATATTTTGCAATAAATAATAACTGTTTTGAGCCATGATCTTCGCAGCTTCCA
Organism: Chryseobacterium sp. Tr-659; assembly: GCF_011752975.1. Classification (GTDB taxonomy): domain Bacteria; phylum Bacteroidota; class Bacteroidia; order Flavobacteriales; family Weeksellaceae; genus Chryseobacterium. The sequence continues at coordinate 41,583 of NZ_VWWP01000005.1, forward strand.
ATTCAAATTTTGTCTGAAGAAGTTGTATATCTGCATCCAGAAGCTCTGTTATAAGAGAAGTCTGATTGAAATATGTATTTTTGATAATACGTGCATTTTCTTTTGCCTGAGCCACATTGTTTTCGGCTACTTTTATCTGCTCAAGGGCTTCCTGATAACGCAGATAGGCTTCTTTTACCTGCTGTCTTACCTTATCTTCAGTATCTTTATGTATTTCTTCCTCTTTTTCAAATTCAAGATTCGCTGCTTTTACTTTTTGAGTATTGTGATAAAGAGACGATATGGAAAAGGATGCTTTTAATCCTACAATTCCGAGTGAGTACCAATAAGGATTATATGGATAAAGAAATATCTGCGGGTTAGCGTAATAAAATTCTCCATACAAACCTATTTTAGGATTTACATTCGCTTTTATCTGTTTAAGCTTGATTTTACTCAATTCCGTCTGCTGCTCAGAGACATGATAATCAAAAGAATGTTCCAATGCCAGTTTCAGATATTCTGTATACGTTGTATTTTCATTCCATTGGCTTGAAGGAGATTCAGGAATAACCACTTGTTCATCGGGAATTCCCAGAATAATATTCAGTTTCTGCATAGCAATGAGAATATCGTTTTCAATAGTTACCCATGTCATTTTTCGTCTGGAAAGTTCAAGTTCTATTCTCAGCACATCACTCTTCAATACCACTCCGTTTTTATAAAGAGCCTGTATTTCTTTAAGCTGTACTTTTTGGTCTGCTATATCCTGCTTAATCAGATCTCTGAAGATTAAGGTTTTCTGTAACTCAAGATATAATGCTGATGTTTTGTAATGAATATCGGAAACGGCCTGCTCTTTCTGAATATTCCTGATTTTTTGAAGAGTCTGGTTTTCTCTGATCTTAAGATTCAGTTTGTTTCCGTTGTAAATATTCAGATAAAAATCAGCTCCGGCTCTGTAAAGAGTGTGGATCACTTCATGTTGGGTAGGTTTGGAAAAAATTCCGTTTTCATAGATGGGAATGTTGGAAGCTTTTTCTATTGAACCTTTAATTCCTATTTCCGGAAGCCTTTCATTTTTAGCATCTTTTACTTCAGCTTCCGCAATGTCTACATTGATGGTGTTGATTTTAATATGACGGCTGTTCTCTTCAGCTTTTTGCCACGCGTCTTTTAAAGAAAGCCGGATGGTGTCATTCCGTGAACTGCCTGCTTGGGCTGATACAGTGTAGAAAGTGCCCAGCATCAACAGTCCGGTGAGATAAATTTTCATCTGAATTTTTCGAATTATTGCAATGCAAATGTATTGGCAATCCTGAAATTATTTTTACCTAAAATAGTCAACTTTTACATGATTCCGGCCAATTGATTATATTTGTATTTTAAAACTGTTTTCTACTTTTTCATGGGACTAATTGCAGCACTTCCGGATATCGATAAATACGAAAAAAGTGTATTCATCATGCACGAAAAGTCAGAAAAACTGATTCCTTTTCACAAGCATACAAAAGGCCAGCTGAGCTATGTGGAAGGAGGAATTGCTTATATCACAATTAATAACAGGACTTATGTGGTTCCGGCCAGACATTTCTTCTGGATTCCTCAGGGAATGGAGCATATTCTTGAAATCGGCCATACAGCAACTGTATTACGGTCACTTTATTTTTACGCTTATGATGATTCTGCAGACCCTTTCTACGGAAGACTTGGAATTTATCCTGCTTCTGAACTTCTGATCCAGATGATCAAGTATACAGAAATCTGGGATGAAAAACATGTTACGGAAAAAGATGAGAATTTTGAATTTTTAATTGCTTTGAAGAAGATTCTTCCCAAAACCCACAAGCAGCCATTACCTATCATTCTTCCTTCTACCCACAACAAACAGATGAAAAAAATTGTTTCGTATCTGGAATGGAATATCGGGGAAAAGCATACTCTGGCCAATGTAAGCAGCAGATTTGGATTGAGTGAACGTTCTATGTCCCGTCTTTTCAAAACTGATATGGATATCTCTTTTCTGCAATACTTAAAAACATTGAGAATCATCAAAGCCATTGAGTTGCTTTTAAATACAGACAAACCCATCAATGAAATTGCTGATGACGTAGGATATAGTTCCATCAGTGCTTTTAGTGATACTTTTCATGAATTTACCCAGTCCAGGCCTTCAGATTTGCGGAAAAGCAGTAAGACTTCACGAAGTCCTGTTATCTGATCATTTTGAACATTCAAAAGATGATCTTTATCAAACGTAATAAAAAAATAAAAGAGTTTTTTATCTTTTATTAAAAATAACTTTATATCTTTGTCCTGTAAAATTGTAAGAAAATGTTTTCAAAAACCTGCGAATATGCTTTAAGAGCTTTGATCTACATTGCCCAGCAGTCTAAAAACGGTGACAGGGTCGGGATTAAAGATATTTCGAAGAGCATCAATTCACCGGAACATTTTATTGCTAAAATTCTTCAGGACCTGAGCAGAAAAGGATTTGTACAATCTGCCAAAGGCCCGAACGGTGGATTTTACATGGATCAGAAAAATCTGAACATGAGTATTGCCGATATTGTAAGAGAAATTGATGGAGACAAGCTATTCATCGGGTGCGGCCTTGGGCTTGAACAATGCTCAGAGATTCACCCCTGCCCTCTTCATCATCAATTCAAAAAGATCAGACAGGATCTTCGTATTATGCTTGAGACCTCTAAAATACAAATGTTTGTAGATAATCTGGATTTAAAATTAACACATCTCAAAGTTTAAAAAAATTTATTAAAATAAAAGATAAAAAGATCTTAATATATTAAATTAAAAATCAATGAATCTAAAGCTTAAAAATCCTGTTGTACTGATGCTGCTCTGTCTGATGACCGGAATGTTTATTACCATCAGTTTTTTGGAAACACCATTGAAATTCCAGGTTGAAGGAATGACACTCTCAACTGCATTAGGACTGGGAAAATTAATGTTTGGAATATCAACAAAAATACAGGGCGTATTTCTGATCCTCATTTTAACCGCAATGCTAATCAGCCATAAGCATTATACAAAAACGGATTTCCTGATCTTCAGCATTTTGCTTGTGATCCTTGTATTGGAAAAGTTTTGGATGCTCCCGGTCTTGGATGCAAGGGTAGATTTACTTTCAAAAGGAAAATCGCTGCCTGCCACTTCATTGCATGATTATTTTATTTATACTGAAATCATAAAGGCTGTTGTACTGGCACTGACTCTCGTTTTACAATTTAAAAAAAATCATATTCAACCCTAAAATATCTATTATGAAAACACAATTTCTATATACCGCAATAATTCTGACATGGGTATTCTTCCCTTTATCCTGCTCTAAACCTGAAACAACTCCGATACCTCAGGCAGAGCCTTATACAGAACAAACCGTACCTGAACCTGTAGAAACACCTGTTCCAGCAGTCGCTAAGAATACTTCAGGAGATGAAGGATTAAAGCTCATTGAAGGTACTGACTGCTTAACCTGTCATAAGATCGATTCTAAATTAATAGGACCTTCTTACCAGGAAGTTGCGGCAAAATATACTGATGCAGATCTCGACATGCTTGCACAGAAAATCATTGACGGCGGCAAAGGGAACTGGGGAGAAATCCCAATGACTCCACACACAGGATTAAGTAAAGAGAATGCCAGACTGATGGTAAAATATATACTCTCTCTCAAAAAATAAGGAAAAAAAAATTTAAAATAATAAAAGACAAAAAAGTATTATATTATGAACACAAAAACAGATTTTATAGGAAATATGGTGGCTGAAGATTTCAGAACAGCAGCCATTTTTAAAAGACATGGCATAGATTTCTGCTGTAAAGGCGGAAGAACAATAGAAGAAGCCTGCAGCCATAAGAAGCTTGATCCGGAAAAAATTTATCATGAATTGGAATCTCTTCCTGAAAATGAAAACTCAACTATAGATTTCAATAGCTGGCCGTTGGATTTACTGGCAGATTATATTGAGAAAACCCACCATCGTTATGTAGAAGAAAAAACGCTGGTTTTACAGGCATTTCTAGAAAAACTATGTAAAGTTCACGGAGGAAGACATCCTGAGTTATTTGAAATCAATTCTTTATTCAATGAATCGGCGCATGACCTGGCTGCCCACATGAAAAAAGAAGAACTAATCCTGTTTCCATTTGTAAGAAATATGATAAAAGCAAAAATATCCGGGTGTACTCTTCCCCACCCTCCTTTCGGAACAGTAGAAAACCCGGTTCATATGATGGAGCATGAACATACAGTAGAAGGTGACCGATTCAGAAAGATCGCTGAGATCACCGATGAATACACCCCGCCTGCAGATGCCTGTAATACTTACAAAGTAGCCTTTGCCATGCTTCAGGATTTTGAAAATGATCTACACAAACATATCCATCTGGAAAATAATATCCTTTTCCCGAAAGCCATCCGACTGGAAAAAGAATTTAGTACTGAATCTTAAAACAACAACAGAATGACACCTAAAAAACTTTGGATATGGCTTGCTGTAGTAATGGTTGCTTCATTTGCCGTTCTCATCTTCTATGGAAATGAAATCTACAGAAAAGTCCCACCTATTCCCGACAAAATAGTAAGTACAGACGGAACGGTAATTACAACCGGTCAGGATATTAAGGATGGGCAAAACGTCTGGCAATCTATCGGAGGACAAACGGTAGGAAGTATCTGGGGACATGGTGCTTATATTGCTCCGGACTGGACAGCCGATTATCTTCATCGGGAATCTGTTCTCCTGCTTGATGAATTAGCTAAAAAAGAGGGGAAGATTTATAAAAATCTTCCGGATGATGAGCAGGCCAGATATCAGGCCTTGCTGAAAAAGGAACTTCGTACCAATACCTTCAATGAAAGCAATAATGAAATTATTTTTTCCCCGGAACGGGCTGAAGTACAAAAGCAGCTATCACAATATTACTCAAAATTATTCATGAATGATGCTTCTCTGGCAAAACTCCGTGATCAGTATGCTATTCCTGAAAATACAATCAAAGATACCGGACGAATGGCCAAAATGACAGCCTTTTTCGCCTGGAGTACCTGGGTATGCATTACGGAAAGGCCGGGAGAGCATGTAACGTATACCAATAACTGGCCCCATGACGAATTGGTAGGAAATATTCCACCTCCTTCACTGCATATATGGTCCGGATTCAGTATATTACTTTTGTTAGGATGTGTAGGGCTTCTGGTGTTCTACCATGCCCGAAATAAGGAGGAAGAAGTCAGCGAAGTACTTCCGCTTGAAGATCCGCTGCGAAATATGAAACCTACGCCTTCTATGAAAGCTACTTTAAAGTATATCTGGGTTGTAGCTTTACTGATTCTTGTTCAAATGCTTGCCGGAGTTGTTACAGCTCATTACGGAGTGGAAGGAAGCGGCTTTTATGGTATTCCGCTGGATCAGTTTTTGCCTCAGTCTGTTTCCAGAAGCTGGCATGTACAGCTTGCTATATTCTGGATCGCAACATCATGGCTGGCAACCGGCCTTTATATTGCTCCTGCTGTTTCAGGATATGAACCGAAGTATCAGAAGCTGGGAGTCAATATATTATTCGGGGCTTTACTTATTGTGGTATTGGGATCTTTAACCGGGCAATGGCTTGGGGTGATGCAAAAGCTCGGGCTGGCAGATAACTTCCTTTGGGGGCACCAGGGTTATGAATATGTAGAACTTGGAAGAATCTGGCAGATCTTACTGCTTATTGGTCTTATTCTTTGGCTGGTCTTGATGATTAGAGCTCTGCTTCCTGCTTTAAGACGGAAAGACGGAGACCGTCATTTACTGACTCTGTTTACGCTTTCATCCGTAGCCATTGCATTATTTTATGGTGCAGGATTAATGTATGGAAGGCAAACCCATATGGCCATTGCAGAATATTGGAGATGGTGGGTGGTTCACCTTTGGGTAGAAGGTTTCTTTGAAGTATTTGCAACCGTAGTCGCAGCATTTTTATTTACACGACTAGGATTATTAAGACTCAAATCTGCTACCAATGCGGTATTATTTTCTACGATTATTTTTCTTGGCGGAGGTATTTTAGGAACATTCCATCACCTTTATTTCAGTGCTACACCCACAGCAGTATTGGCATTGGGAGCCACTTTCAGCGCATTGGAAATTGTACCTCTTGTATTGATTGGTTATGAAGCCTATCAGAATTACCAATTGAGTAAATCTACCCAATGGATTCAAGCTTACAAATGGCCCATCTACTGTTTCATTGCAATGTGTTTCTGGAACTTCCTGGGAGCAGGAATCTTTGGATTTGCCATCAATCCTCCAATAGCACTTTACTATATTCAGGGACTGAATACCACTGCGGTTCATGGCCACGCTGCTTTATTTGGAGTATATGGAATTTTAGGAATCGGATTAATGATGTTTGTTTTGAGGGGACTTTATCCTGACAGACAATGGAACGATAAATTAATAGGCTGGGCCTTCTGGCTTACTAACATCGGATTGCTGGTAATGGTAACGATAAGCCTTCTTCCTATTGGCATTATGCAGTCGGTTGCTTCTATAAAAGAAGGTTATTGGTATGCCCGCTCTGCAGAATTCATGCAGACGGATATCATGCACTTCCTGAGATGGATGCGGGTTCCGGGAGATATTTTATTGGCTGCCGGTGAACTGCTTCTGGTAATTTTCATCATCGGACTGAAATTGGGCTGGTCGTTAAAAGAAAAACGTTAGCATACTTTATTCAAAACCTATATTAGAAAGCCTCTAAACATTCAATTTAAAGGCTTTCTATTTTATATTTACTGGGTTGCTTTCATCATGGCAGCTGTAATCTGCTTTTCTTTCTTGGGGGCAAAAGTAGAGTCAAAAGGCTCCATTACATTGAATAAATACTGATAAAAAGGAGTGATCAACTGAACATTTTCAGACTCTTTTACCGCTTTTTCTTTGTCCATCTGCTGAAGACTGCTGATAAAAACATTGAACTTTTTATCAATCGGCTCTACAGACTTTAACAGATAAGCATGTGCTTTTTCGTTTTGTCCTAAGGTTTTGTAAGCTTCTGTAACGGCTGAAACCACAAGTGCATATTCCATAGGTTTTGAACGCATTTGTTTCCTCGCAGCAGCTTTAAATTTAGGCGAAAGATTCTGGTAATAATCATATTCTTCGAATATTCCTTTCTTAAGAGTTTCTGCCAATTGAATACCTTTTTGCTCCTGACCTGCAACAATATAACCGGTTACCATGGAACTTAATGAGCGGGGATCATTATATTTCTCAACAGGAATTTCTTTTGCGGCAAGATCCAGCAGTTCGAGTGCCTTAGCCTTCTGTCCGCTTACGGCAAGTGCTGAAACAGCCCTGCTTACCGACATTCTGTAGCCAAAAATATTGGAGACAGCCGTTTCATCATAATAAATACTAAGATCTTTAAAGTTTCCCCATCTGAAATTCTTCACAATATTGTACAGAGAATTGGCATCTACCCTTCCTTTATCTCCATCGGGACTTTGAGGAGTACGGATAGGAACCAATCTGTAGCTGAACCCGTCAAACTGTAAATAATCATCAAGGTAGAATATGTTTTCACTATCGTACATTCCGCCTGAGGAGAAATTAATTGGCCGTTTCCAATCAAAATTCGCCAGCATATCCAACATCATCAGGTTGCTCTTGTAGAGTGTGTTGGCTTCATAACTAATGGTGATCTGATCTACCGCATTCGAGAGATCAGACGGGTTAATGATCCCGTATTTTACAGCATTCTCTTTATTTACAGGGAGAATAAATTTATTAACAGGAATAATATTATACTTTTCATACTCATTTTCACCGAAATACATTTTTAATAACTCATCTTTTTCAGCTGATTTTGATCTAAGAAACTTAAGAGCATCCTTCAGGCTGATGGAATCCTGAGTAAGGTATTTTCTGAATTCCTGAAATGCCGTATCGGGAGCCCCCTGTTCTTTTAACATTTCAAAGAAACCTTCCCAATCTTCTTTTTTCATCAGATACACCTGATCATTTACGCCATCTCTGTATTCTTCATGGGTTAACTCACCCGGAATTCCCATTGCATTATAAGTTCTTCTTTTTACCTGATCAATATTCCATGGTGTTGCCAGAAGGGTAAAGTTCACCGTTTTTACATCGTCCCTGAATCTTTCCGTCTCCTGGATTGCCCACACAGGAAAAGTATCGTTATCGCCGTAGATAAAAATGATATCATTTTTAGGCAATGATTTTAAAAATGAGTAGGCATAATCACGAGCTGCCGTTTTTTTGCTCCTGTCATGTGAAGTATAATTCTGGAAACCCATCATAAAAGGAATTCCAAGCAATACCATTCCCAGAACAATATGGGCAGTATTAGATTTTATTTTAGATCTGATCAGCAACAGGATAGCTCCGGCGCCTAAGCCAATCCAGATGGCAAATGCGTAAAATGAACCTACCATAGCGTAATCTCTTTCTCTTACTTCAAAAGGTTTTACTCCCGTATAGAAAACAATTCCGACACTGGTTAGAATAAACAGCGAGAGCAATGCATACAATCTTCCGAAATCTCTGTTCAGTTGAAAAAAGAACCCGATTAAACCTAAGATCAGAGGAAGAAAGAAAAACTTCACCGTACTTTCATTTTTAAATTGGGCAGGCATGTGATCCTGATCTCCCAGTAAAGCATTGTCAATAAAAGAAAATCCTGAAATCCAATTACCGTTTGTGTTTTCCATATGGCCCTGAAGGTCATTCTGTCTTCCGACAAAATTCCACATCAGATATCTTACAAAGTAGTAGCCATTCTGAAAAGAGATAAAGTAATCCATATTCTGGGCAAAAGAGGGGCGCTGCACATTGATCAGATCATAAGGCTTGACTTTCAGATAATCTGCTGCCGTAATGGAATTATCTTCGTATTTTGTCCTTAATTCATTAAAAATCCGTTGAGCTTCTGGGTTATTTGCCACATCTTCGTTATCATAATTGAAAGTAAAATCAGGAGCTCCGTACAGAGCAATATAATTAGCCGTTACTTCTTTATCCTCATTAAACATTCTAGGCATAAAGCTGATATGGGATTTATTGAAAACATAGTTGAATCGTTCTCCGGTCTTTCTGTAGGTTCCGGTTTTTTCATCTTTTTCATAAATGTCTCCGGTTATATTTCTTTTGTAACTTCCATCCTCGTTTCTTTCCAGCCCTTTTTTATCAAGAAATGCGGTATAGTTCTGCCCGTAGATTGTTGGCCAGTCACCATATTGAACTCTGTTATAATAGTCTCTCATACCGATTGCAGTATCTGGATCATTAAGGTTCATAGGTGGGTTTGCATTAGCCCTGATCGGAATTACCAGCCAGCAGGAAAAACCGATCGTCATAAAAACCAATGATAAAACCATAATCCTGTACACCTTTCTTTTTGTTTTTCCGGCATATTTGATCAGAAGATAACAAACAGCAGCCATTAGAATGAAAGCAGCAACGGTTCCCGAATGGAAAGGTAATCCGAGTCCGTTGACGAAGAAAATCTCAAGTTTCCCGAATATCGTCATAATGCAGGGGAAAATAATCTTAAATACGAATGCCAGAATTCCCAATGTAATCAGATTGGCTATGATAAAGTTTTTCCAGGAAAAGGTGTAGTTTCGGGCATAATAAATCAGACATATTGCCGGAATAGCCAGCATACACATCATATGTACTCCAACCGAAAGTCCAATTGTGAAGAAAATAAGAATGATCCAACGCTCATTATCGACTGCTTTATATTCATTTTCCCATTTTGTAATAAGCCAAACCAGCAAAGCAATAAACATGGAAGCCATTGCATATACCTCTCCTTCCACAGCAGAAAACCAGAAAGTGTCTGAGAAAGTAAAACATAAGGCCCCGATAGCCCCGGCAAAAAGTATTGATATTTCCTGATGTTTTGTAATCTGTTCAAAATCTTTGTGTAAAAGTCTTCTTAAAAAATGAGTTATCGTCCAAAACAGAAACAGGATGGTAAATGCGCTGAATAGTGCTGACATCGCATTGATCACAATAGAATAATTTTCTTCATTTCCCATCGCAAAAATACCCGCCACCGCTCCTATGATCTGAAATAAAGCAGCTCCTGGTGCGTGGGTCACTTCAAGTTTTACTGCAGAAGAAATATATTCCCCGCAATCCCAAAAACTGAGGGAATGTTCCATTGTTGAGAGGTAAGTAATGAATGCAATAGCGAAAAGGAACCATCCCAATACGGTGTTCCATTTTTTAAAAGACCAGTTTTTCATATAATATTTTCAATATTTATATGACAACCGGGAAAAAGGTTTTATTACATGAATATCTGTAAAAGCTATTATTTATGGGCTCAGCTTCAATTTGGGATACCCTTTTTCTATGGGTTCAAAATACTTTTTAATGACATTGTATGTACATTTATTTCCGAAGAAAACTTAATACGTATTATTTAACCCACCATCCAAAGGAATACTTGTACCCGTAAGATAATTGGCATATTCTGATGCAAGAAAAGCCACCAGATGACCGTATTCCTCAGGCTGCCCAAGTCTTTTCATGGGAATTTTATTTTCTCTTCCCTTTTTAATTTCCTCTGTGGAGGCACCGGTTTGCTGAGATTCATGATGAATCAGATTCTGAATACGTTCGGTATCAAAATAACCTGTTAAAATATTATTAACGGTGATATTATGTTGTGCAATTTCATTCGACAAGGTCTTTGCCCAGGCTATTACTGCTGAGCGGATAGAATTAGAAAGCGTAAGGTTCCCGATCGGTTCTTTTACGGATAATGAGGAGACATTAATAATGCGTCCTTTTTTTTGACTTATCATATATGGTAACGCCAATAATGTAGTTTCACAAACGGTTTTAAACAACAGATCAAATGCCTTTTGATAATCATCAGCCGTTTTATTCACTGCCAGCCCCGGTTCCGGACCATTGGTATTATTAACCAGAATATCCACGGAGTTCTTCTGAAAATATTCATTGATGATCTTTCTGTAATTTTCAAAATCTGAAAAGTCTGCAACCAGATACTGATGTTTCTGCTCAGGGTTAATCACAGGTAATGATGATACAAAATCTTTCAGTTTTGTTTCGTTATGGGCCATTATAGTGACATTGGCACCGCATTTTGCAAGTTCTAAAGCAATTCCGGCTCCAATTCCCTGGGTAGCGGCTCCTACTAAGGCATTTTTTGATAAAAGTTGAATATTCATTTTCTGTAATGATTATGGTGAATAAATATAAAAAAGTGATCCATAAGTTAGAGTTTTCCCTTTAAAAGCTCATCAATCTGAGCATAAAAAGAATCTTTACTATAATCTGCAACTCCTTTGTGATGAAGCCGGATTTCTCCCTTTTTATCCAACATCACCGTAGTAGGTAATGTACCATCATAAAGCGTATTGGGAATGCTGCTTGCAGGTACCAGAAATGGAACTGTAAATCCTTTATCTTTTAAATAGTTTTTTCCGGGAGCTGCTGTATCATCAAGATTTACGGTAAGAAATATCATATCCGGATTGTTTTTATACTTATCATACAGCTTCTGCACGGATGGAAATTCTGCACGGCAGGGAGGACACCAGGATGCCCAGAAGTTGATAAACACAACTTTATTTTTTAAATCAGAAGCATCAATACTCTTTCCTTCTTCATCTTTCACTGCAAAACCGGCATAGGAAAGTGCTGTTCCTTGTTTTGATTCCGATATCTTTGAATTGAGAATTCCTGTGGAAGCCACCTGCCTCATCAGCCATGCTTTAGCATCTTTATTAACCAGCAGCACAACAAACAACACCGTCAGTATTATCGTTGATACGTTACTTTTTACCCAATTTTTCATATTTCCCATTTTCCTGATCATTCTTTACAGCAATATAAGACTAATATTTGAATCGAAGGTTGGCAGAAAGTTCTTTCAATAAAAAAGCCTTTAAATACTAAGATTTAAAGGCTTCCTGCTGCATTTGGCTCTCCTTTTGACTAGAAAACCCTTTCTCCATCTTTAGCATACATCAAGAATGATCTGTGTTTTCACCTTCTATCCGTGAGGCTTTTTTGAATGTTCCCGAATTTTTACGGTACATTCCATTTATCTGTAAAGTTCTCCATGGTTTTTTCTACAATAACTACTAACTGGCCAATAGTTTAAGGATAGGTATTCAACAATTTCTTTCTGAAAAAGAAGAGTAATGAGCTGAAAAATATCAGATAGGCAATATTGAATATTGCTCCGCCCACCCATCCTGAGAATGGTAATGGCAAAAAGTTTTTTAGAGGAATGATCAATAGGGTTAAAACAAATGGGGTAAACAAAGCCATCCACCTTGGAAGCAATGTCTTATTGAAAAGGATGCACAGTGCAAAGCCAATCCAGCCAATTGCCAGCACACCAATAGCTGCTCCCCAGGCAATATTCAACATTTTCATAAACCCCTTTCCTGTCTCTAAAAGATAAGTGTGTGCAACCGGATCTGTATGATATACTGCTTTATAGATCTCCCCGACATAAAAGAATCCGGCATGTCCTAAAGGCGATAAAACTGCGCCTACCAATAAAACCCAATAAACAAAGATGGCATACCCTGCTTTGGTATTTTTAAAAAACTGATACACCAGCCAAGTTGCCGGGAGCAGTAACGGGCCTGTAAGAGCACCAATCAATGCACCGAACATTAGTCGGGAAGTTGATCCCTCCAGCATCAATGTCGCAAATTCAACATTCACCTGGTCTGCATATGTTTTTGAAAATAACGGATAGTCTTCAGGATTCGGATCAAATCCGGCAACAAAAATGTCACCAATCAGCCAACATACCGACACTATGATTGCAGCTGCAAAAGCCCATTTTATTTTATTTGAATATTTCATGTTTTTCAATAATTACAATATCATTCATAGATCCGGCAGTTGTTTACTCTGCTCTGCTTTCTGCATTTTCCTGGTGTCTGTCCATTGCAGATTTATCTTCTGCAACACCGGATTTCCAGTAAGAATAAGCATACAGCTCCTCTTGTTTCCAATGTTGTTCTTTTCTGAGATAGCTTCTGATTTCTTTTACAGAAGAAAATTCTGCGGCTACATAACCTGAGCGTGAACCTTCCGGCAGCATCTGATCTTTGACTACTTCTGCCAGCTTGCTGCCTTGTTGAGGATATTTATTATGTAACCATATAAAGTTAATGTCTGCAAGAGTTTGTAAATCCTGCTCATCTTCCTTCCCATGAACCTCAATAATACAAGTTCCTTTGGCGGTGGCAGGAAGATCTTCTAAAATAGCAGCCAATACAGGAATTCCTGTAGCATCCGCAACCAGAAAATAGTTTTCAGCACGGCCATAAAGTTCTGTTTTTCCGTCTTTCATAAGAACTCCCAGCGGGTCCCCTTCTTTTGATTCAATAGCCCAGGCAGATGCCGGCCCTTCATCACCATGAGCAACAAAATCAATCCAGATTTCATTTTTCTCAAGATCAATCCCTCTGTGGGTATAGGTTCTCACACTAGGACGGATTTCTTCCGGCTGAGGCTTCCACTCCATCTTTTCATAATCAAATTCCGGAAAATGGATCTTATGAACACCTTTGGGCGGAATCAAAATTTTATTGTTTACCCCTATCGTAGTATTGGCAATTGAAGAAACCTCATCCCCTGTCAGAAAAATCCTTATATAATGGGGTGTTATATATTCTTTTCTGACTACTGTAAGTTCTGCCTGTATTGCTTTAAAATTTCTCATAATACATTAGATATAAAATAGTTATCATTCTTATTTCATTTTTAGTTTTTCATAAAAAGATCTTTTATTATTAAGAATGATTCTAAATAATCATTATCTTTGTGCAAATGTAGTGTGTACACTTCCAAGTATAAGTATGCAAAACGGAATAAAAAGTCCGCCAAACGGAGAATTCTAACAAAATGAAACGAGATGACATTAAGGCTATATGATGAAAGCTTTGAAAAGGTACTTATGGAGAAAAGCTATCCGGATACCTATTATGTAAATGATGGTGATATTCAGGAATGCATTACCCGGCTTATTCCGCCATATGGCAATGGCTTCTATCATGAGATATGTTTTACGAACGTGCATATCAGCTTTGGTAATATTGCATTGCCTCACAAGCTCCAGTTCTATGTTGAAAGTGATTTTGATACGGTAGAAATGCATTTTGCGCTGAAAGGAAAAAGTAAGGCAATTTCAGGTAATTTCCGGAATATTGTAGAGTTTGACAGCTATCAGCACAACATCATCTATGCTCATCACCTTCAGGGTAAAATGGAATTTGACGGCCCGGATATGCATGTGTTGGAAATTAATCTGGCACCTGATTTTTTCAAAAAATTCCTTCCTGAGCAATCGGGATTGTTTGATATCTTCAGAAATTCAATCGAGAAACAAAATTCATCACTCATCCATCCTGATCACCAACGTATCAGCCTGGAAATGTACCAGATTCTGAATGACATCATCCATTGTGACAGAAAAGGGACATTTAAACGAATCTATCTTGAAGCGAAGGTAAGTGAGCTGCTTCTGCTTCAGCTGGAACAGCTTTTTGATGAGGCATCTGTAAAATCTTCTTTACATAAAAAAGATGTAGAAAAGATGTATGCTGTAAGAGATTATATTATAAGTAATATGACTTCCGATTATACTTTGAATGACCTTGCCCAACAGGTAGGAACCAATGAATTTACTTTAAAGAAGGGTTTCAAAGAGCTTTTCGGAACAACGGTTTTTGGATTCTGGAATGATTTAAAAATGGATCAGGCCAGAAAACTCCTTCTTGAAAGTGATCTGAACATCAGTGAAATCTCAGATATTATCGGCTATAAAAACGCCCGCCACTTTTCGGCGGCATTTAAAAGAAAATTCAATATCCTGCCTAGCAAAATAGGATCTAAATAGCGACGTTACCCATCCCAATCTCTTTATTCACTTTATTTTTTGAAATAAATTTATAGTGAAATTCACTCAATAAGCACAAATAATATTTTTTTAAAGCTATCAA
The DNA here is from genome assembly GCF_011752975.1 of Chryseobacterium sp. Tr-659. Taxonomy (GTDB): domain Bacteria; phylum Bacteroidota; class Bacteroidia; order Flavobacteriales; family Weeksellaceae; genus Chryseobacterium. The sequence continues at coordinate 56,602 of NZ_VWWP01000005.1, forward strand.
CATAAAAATGATAAATAAATTAATATTCAATACATACTATTATTTTTACTGCAATAAATTTCATTTATTATTGTTTCCAACAATTTCAAAAAAAAATCTTTTTTATGGATTTATTTCATAATTAAGTCTTTAGGTGTAACTAATTCTCTTTCTGCTCAACTAATCCAGCATCAATAACATTATTAGTATCGAAAAAAGTCTACTACTTTAAATAAAACTAATGCAAATATCTTTTTTAAAAATTACCGCTGCCACCGCAGCGCTCTGTTTCAGTACCCTGGCTATAGCCCAACAAACTTATTCCGTAAGCGGCACCGTGAAAGACAAAAAAAACGGGGAGCTCCTAATTGGTGTTACTGTAAAAGTAAGTGAAGATCCCACCATTAATGTCGTTGCCAATGAATATGGATTCTACTCTCTTTCATTGCCTGAAGGAAACTATACCATCATTATTTCCAATCCCGGATATAAGGATTTTGAACAGCAGATCAAAGTAGATCAGAATATAAAGCTGGATCTTCCGCTTATTCCGCAGGAAGAAATCTCAAAAACAATTGATGAGGTTGTTGTAACGGGTATTAAAAAGGATAAAAATCTAACATCTGCCCAGATGGGTACGGAAACGTTAAGCATTAAAAATATTGAAAAACTGCCTGTTCTTTTCGGAGAAAAGGATGTTATGAAAACCATACAGCTACTTCCGGGCATTAAAAGCAACGGTGAAGGAAGCAGCGGCTTCAGTGTACGAGGCGGTGCTACAGACCAGAACCTGATTTTATTGGATGAGGCTCCGGTTTATAATGCGTCTCACCTTCTTGGGTTCTTCAGTACTTTCAACAGTGATGCATTGAAAGATGCCAGTATCATTAAGGGAAACAGTCCTGCTCAGTATGGAGGACGACTGTCTTCTGTATTGGATGTAAAAATGAAAGACGGAAATAATAAAGATTACAACGTCAACGGAGGAATAGGCCTTATCAGCAGCAGATTAAGTGTAGAGGGGCCTATTCAAAAAGAAAAATCTTCGTTTATTGTTTCGGGGAGAAGAACTTATGCGGATCTTTTCCTTAAAACGTCTAAAGATTATAAAGACAACAAGCTGTATTTTTATGATCTTAACCTGAAAGCCAATTACCAGATCAATGAAAACAACCGTATTTATCTGTCCGGATATTTCGGAAGGGATGTTCTGGGACTGGGAGATACATTTTCTACCGACTGGGGAAACACAACGGCTACTTTAAGATGGAACAGTATTATCAGCAGTAAGTTATTCTCGAATACCTCTTTTATCTACAGTAATTATGATTACAAAATCAGTCTGAAAAATGATGATACGGTATTTGATCTGAATTCAAAGATACAAGACTGGAATCTTAAACAGGATTTTACCTGGTTTGCCGGAAATAAGCATTCCGTTCGCTTTGGTCTTCAGTCTATTTATCATACTCTTAAACCGAGTACTGCTGGTGGTACAAGTGTAAGCAGTTATCCTAGAAATCCCAGATATTCATGGGAAAATGCCTTATATATCAATGATGATTTCAAGGCTACGGAAAAACTTACCATTAATTATGGGATAAGACTTTCTATGTTTAGTGTATTGGGTGGAGATACATTCAATACCTATGAGAATGGAGTGCTTACAGACAGTGAGTTTCTGGAAAAAGGAAAATTCGGAAAAACGTATGTTAATCCGGAACCGCGTATCAGTGCCAACTATCGTATCAATGAAGTCAGCAGTGTAAAAGGAGGTTATTCCCGAAACACTCAGAACCTGCATCTTTTAAGCAACAGCAATAGTGGAAACCCTACAGATCAATGGATCGGAAGCAGCTACACCGTAAAACCTGAAATCGCTGATCAGATCAGTTTAGGCTACAGCAGGAATTTCAATAATAACAATTATGAATTGAATGCCGAGATATATTATAAGTCCATGCAGAACCAGATCGACTTCAAGAACGGAGCTGAGATCGGTTTTGATACAGGAGCAGACGTAGAAAGCCAGCTTCTGTTCGGAAAAGGAAGAGCATACGGATTGGAGCTTATTGCTAAAAAGAAAAGCGGTAAACTTACAGGATGGATTTCCTATACTCTTTCTAAAACGGAAAGAAAGATTAACGGGATCAATAATAATGAATGGTATAATGCCAGAATGGACAAAACCCACGACATTTCGATTGTTGCCACTTATCAGCTTAATCCGAAATGGTCGTTTTCTGGTCTATTTGTTTACAGTACAGGAAATGCTGTTACCTTCCCTACCGGAAAATATGAGCTGAACGGACAGACCATTTTCCAATACAGCAACAGAAATGCTAACAGAATGCCTGCCTATCACAGAATGGATCTGAGTGCTACCTATGAACCAAGCTCCAATAAACGTTTCCGTGGTTCATGGACGTTTGGGATCTATAATCTTTACGGCCGTGAAAATGCCTATACCATCAACTTCGAAGACAATCCTGATCGTCCGGGAACAACACGCGCCATGCAGACATCATTATTCCGCTGGGTACCTAACATCACTTACAATTTCAAATTTTAAACCATGAAAAATACATTTTTTATCATATTATCCCTGTTTGCTCTCACTTCCTGTGAAAAAGAAATAGACCTGAATCTGGACGACCAGAGTGGCAATATCGTTATTGAAGGCAATGTAACGGATAAACCCGGGCCTTATACGGTTAAAATAACAAAATCCGTAGCTTTTTCTGCTCCTAACCAATATCCTGCTGTTACAGGAGCACAGGTTATTTTAAGTGATAATGCCGGACAGACTGAAACATTACAGTATGTAGGCAACGGAATGTACCAGACCTCCACTTTTTATGGGGATCCTGGGAGAACCTACACATTGAAAGTAAAAGCTGAGGGAAAAGAATATACCGCCCAGAGTACAATGCCTGAAGTTGTTCTTTTAACCGACCTGGTACAGAGTTCTTTTAAATTTGGAGACAAGATCACTTACACTCTTTTACCTGTTTTTACTGATCCTGCGCCTTTAGGCAACCGATATCTTATCAATTTTACGATCAATAATTTACCTAAAAAATATATGAATGTCTTTTCAGACAATGTTAACAACGGATTACCTAATCAGCAGCCTCTGATTCTTCCTAATGACGATAATAAAGGCAGAGACCATGAAGTGGTGGTGGGAGATACTATTCATGTAGAAATGCAGTGTATTGACACTAACATTTTCACCTATTACAATGCATTGCTGCAGATTTCAGGTGGTAATGGTGGCACAGCAACCCCTGCTAATCCTCCAAGCAATATCAGCAATGGTGCTTTGGGATATTTCTCAGCCCATACGGAAAACAAACAGAGTTTTGTTATTCAGCAGATGCCAACTCCATAAATTGAAAAAGACTACTCCTGATTCTGAGTAGTCTTTTTTATTATGAGTTCATACCCTATCTTAAGCCTTCTCCCATCCTATATAATATTAAAACGTAATAATAGCTGCACCTTTCATGATACAATTAATGATAAGGGATTAATCTAATTTCAGTAAGAACAAAAACCTACTGACATTCTGTTGTCACAATCCTGTTCTACCTTTGTTCTAAACTTATTCAACAATAAAATTTAAAACAATATGAAATTAACTTCATTAAGGTTGATCACCAAAGACATCAGAACATCTGTCCATTTTTATGAAAAAGTAATGGGTTTAACCGCCCAATGGTACACGGAAGATTTTGCGGAACTTGTGACCGATTCGATCACCATTGCCATAGGCAGTACACGCACTATGCAAATGTTTGGAGAGCAGCTTACTGATTTTGCCAGCCAGAAGAACACAATCATTGAATTTATGGTACCCAATGTGGATGAAGGATACGAGAGCATCAAAGAACTCACGAATGATATCGTTCAAGCGCCCACCACCATGCCATGGGGAAACCGTTCTTTATTGTTCCGCGATCCGGATGGAAATCTCATTAATTTCTTTACACCGGTGAGTGCAGAAGCTATTCAAAAATTTAATCAATAATCTTAAACTAAATATCGTCTCTACAAGGGCGATATTTTTATTGTGTAATTTTCAAAATTTATTATTTAAATCCCGAGTCCCTGCCCGTCAACCCATTAAGTGCTTTCATTGCATTTTCAGCATCCTTTTTCGCCACAAAAATATGATCATGAAAGTAAGCCGCCACTACATTACAGCTTATATTCTCCTTTTTCAGAGCATTGGCAAAAGCAGCCGTAAGTCCTACAGCTTCCAGTGAAGAATGGATATTCAGGGTAATCCAGGAAGCAATATACGTATAATGCATGTTCCATTCATCTGCTATCTGTTTTTCTACAACTACTGTGACAGCTTCGGTTTCCCGAAAGAAAAAAAGGATTTTATCAGGATCACTGACCTGATCAGGTTTTTCAAGGGTACAAAATACATATTCTCCGGAATTCAACACCGGTTCCATATTCTGAAGCAGAACGGACAAATCTTTTTCTCCTGACATCTTTTTTATTACAAAACTAAAATATAGATCTTAGTCTGGATTTATCATTTGATAAAAAAAGATTTTTTTGAAAGAAATCGATGAACAATTCCTTATCTGGGATTGGCAAAAAAGGAAGGAGGCTAATTGCCTCCTTCCTTTTTTGTACTAATAACCTACCAATTGAACTTCTCTATGTGTATTTGTGTTTTTTTATCATTTGGCTTTTTTCAAGAAATCCATTACAGGTTATCTATACACTTCTTTTAATTTCATCACTTGTTAATTTCATCATTTGCGTTTTATATAATTATAGTTAAATATCTTTATGCTATAATTATTTGCGCTTTGGTATAAAATTTAAAATCTGAAAAAAAGCATTCTCATTTACTTTTGTGTTTTTCATTTCTTAAATTTCACAGTACAAAGGAACAACATTATGAAATAAAATCATTTAAAAACCCCATCGATACATCTCGATGGGGTTATAGATATTTATCGATAAAACTATAAAGAAGTGCTGAATATGCCTTGAACACTTATATTTTATGATGTATCTTGATCAAATCAACCAGCTCAACAAGGTTTTCTATCTTCAGTTTTTCAAAGATATTTTTTTTGATGGTACTTACTGTATTTTGTTTTATGTTTAAACTATTCGCAATTTCCAGATTCCCATAACCTTCTGCATATAATTCAGCAATCTGCAGCTCACGTTTAGTTAGACTATTTAAAGGACTGATCAGGTCCGGATTATAAACAAACTGTACCAGTAAATTTCGTGAAAGCTCGGAGAAATACTCTCCTTTCTCGATGAAAGTTGCTAATGCTTCCCGAACCTCATCTTCTTCGCTCAGTTTGCTCAAATAGCCGTTGGCACCGGCTTTAATAAATTTAAGGGCGTGCAGATCCTCTTCAAGACCTGTAAAAATTAAAATTTTAATATTAGGATTTACGGTTTTCATCTGAGGTAAAATATGCAGACTATTACCGTCTGGGAAGTGGGCATCAATGATAGCCATCTCAATTCCCTTAGATTCTACCAGCTCCATCACTTGATGCAAAGATGAAGTATGATAGATTTTTGCATTGGGAGCAATATCACTGATTACAATTTCCATTCCCTGACGTACAATGCTGTGATCATCTGCTAAAAGGAATATTATTTCTTTATTTTGAACCGGTATTTCCATTATTTATTATTACGATTTAAGTTGATCCTGAATGTTACTTTTGTTCCTTTGTGAAGCTTACTTTCTACGGATATATCACCATTAAAAAGCTCCACGATTTCCTTCACCAGATTAAGTCCCAATCCTGCCCCAAGATTATCCACCTCATCAGATACCATTCCTTGATAATAAGGGTCAAATATCTTCGCCAGATCAGATTCTGATATTCCTATTCCGGTATCTGCTATGGATGTGATCAGAGAAATCTGATGTTCACCCAAAAGTTCCGTAGTCATGGTAAGATCGATCTGTCCGTTTTCCGTAAACTTATTGGCATTCCCGAGAATATTCATAAAGATCTGATTGATTCTTATATTATCTGAAAACACTACAATATTTTCCGGGATCCTGTCTGTAACCACAAATTTATTATTCCGGGTTTCCAGATAAGGTGTAATTACCTTTACAATGGAACTTATTTCATCTTTAAGATTAAATACAGATTGTATAAGCTCTTTCTCAGCGTTCTCATTCTTGGTGTATTCCAAAATCTGATTAGATTGAAGAAGCAAAGTACTATTTGTAAATTTTATCGATTTCAGGTAATCCTTGATGGTTTCATCCTCTGTGGTACGGTATATCTTATCAATGAAAATATTAATTATTTTTAACGGAGATCTAAGATCGTGGCTCAGCATTCCCAATATTCGGTTTTTGAAATTAAGGTTCTTTTTAATCTCGTCATTGGCAGCATTCAGCTTACGCTCATAGACAAAAGCAAGTCTTGTAAGATACATGATCAGAACAGATACAATGAACATCAGGATCATTAAACCAAGCACCAGATAGGTTCTGATTCTGTTATTATTTGAATTCTGTTCATTGTATTCCCTTTCCAGCTCAGATTTGAAATCTTTAATTGCTTTTTCATAAACCCCTATCAATCCGTTACTGTAAACCAACAACTTACTGAAGTTGCTATAAAATTTAAAATTATCTTTCTGATTTTGTGCTGCATTCAGCTGAACCTTTTTCACTTCAGCCACATAATGTTTATCCATCGACTTTATCGTGCTGTCCATCTTAGATTTTACATTGGAAATATCGATTGTCTTATTATTGGTCATCGTGATTACCGTACTTTCTTTCTGAACATCCACCTTGCCTTTAACAGCATCTTTCAATCTACCGAAAAACCCTTTCTTCTTGATCGTATCTGCATAGGTATGTGTCTCTATTTTCAGATCTTCAAAATCGTTCTTATACTTTTTCGGCTCATATTTCTTATCCTCTATCTTGCCGGGCGGGTTCAGGGAAGTCCGGTATACCGAATCTATTAAAGTTTTCAGCTTTGTAGTCTTTACTGTATCCAGTTTGTGTGCTGCCAGATTCCTTTTCAATCTGGGACTTGTATTTTCATATTCCCCAATCTTGTCAAAATTGGTCTTAAGTTTTCTGAGGGATTGAAAGTAAAGTTGGAGATCATTGTTATCCTGGCTCACCATATATCTTTGAAGATGATCCTGGGCATCCATAAAATCTTTTCGGGAATTATCTGTCAAACCTCCCAGTGCCCGGCTTTCCTCAAGTTGATTCTTAATAAACTGCAGTTTTTTTCCATTAACGAATTCATTATAAAAAAATGTAGCGATAATCACCTGTATCAATAAAATACACAAAATCAATGAGTAATGAACAATTTTTCTCAATTTAAAATTTAAGAATTTATATTTCATATTCGTTTATCAGTTAAATTATTTATCCTGACCGTGAAAGTCCATAGAGTATTAGCCTTTAACAATATAGCATTATTTTAATTAATTTCATAATAGCCATTTAAACTTTTGCTTAACAAAGTTAAAGTAATTTTTATCTTCATATAATAGCAAATATTTGATAAAATTCATGATATCTCTTTTTATTTATTACCAAAATCTATCGCAAACCTCAAGTTTTATTTATGTAAACCAATTTTCTTAGATCAACTGCAAAAGTGTAAGCTCATAAAATACTTGTTTTTATGTTTCTTTTAAGCTCAAACCTATTCTTTATAGTCATCATTAAGTATTTCTACCCAACACTACGATTGGTTATTTACACTCTATCGCATCTGCCCTCTTCTTTGTTACTTTGAAATGCTTATTCAATGTACCTGCAGACAGAATCTGTTCAATTATATCAGATCAGATTACAGATAATGGTGCGTATTCAGGTGCCTTTACTTTCTGTATCTGTATGATAAAATCATAAAAATTAAAAATAAATAACTCATGATTACAGAAAACTACGACGTAATCGTCATTGGCGGTGGTGCAATAGGATTGGCAACAGCCTATCATCTTGGACAGCGCAAGGCAAAAACCTTAGTATTGGAACAATACACGTTTGTTAATCAGCTCGGCAGTTCCGCAGGAGTATCCCGTCAATTCAGGATTCCCTATCCGGATGAATACATGGTACAAATGGCCTTGGATGCACAGCCTTATTGGGATGAACTTCAAAAAAAGACAGATATCCCACTGCTTGACAAAGTAGGCACGCTTTGGTTTGGTGATCCAGAAGTACATTCAACAGAAGGAAATATCGCCGAAGCAGAAAAAGCTTTAAAGGCTTTAAATGTTCCCTATTCTACCCTTACTTCAAAAGAAATTGAAGAACAATATCATTTTAAAAACCTTCCTGAAAATTATACCGGATTGTTTCAGCCAGATGGTGCCAGCATTAATTTCAAAGCAACCATTGAAACACTTTTAGGATTATGCAAGGAGGAAGAAACGGTTCAACTGGAAGAAAATTCTCCTGTCCTTCAGATCAATCAAAAAGGGGATCTTTTTGAGCTTACAACACCTAACGGAATTTATATTGCTAAAAAACTGGCCATCATTCCCGGACCTTACATCAACAGTGTGATTAATTTACTGGATTTTAAAATAGAAGCTACATACTGGAATATGTCCTCTGCCTATTTTAAAAAGACGGATCCGAGTATTCAGTACCCAACCTGGTTTGTATTCCAGAATGCAACCGGAGAAAACGGAAACCAGTTTTATGGGTTCCCTTCTGTTGACTGGGATCACCCGGAATATATCCGCGTGGCGCCTGATTTTGTAATTACCCCTCTGGAAGAGCCTAACGACAGAACATTAATTCCTAACCCGCAGGAACTGGGCTACACTTCAGACTGGGTAAAAAACCACATGACCGGGCTGGCTACAGAACCGGAATACACTTCCACCTGTCTTATCGCTTTAAGTACAATTCCTAATAAAGAATTACTGATTGATTTTGCTCCCTCTTATGTTCCCAACCATAAAAACATTGTGGTATATGCCACAGGATGGGCTGCCAAATTCACTCCTTTCTTAGGCAAAATCATGTCTGACCTTGCATTAGACGGTCATACGGATTTTGACATCAGCCCTTTCCAATTAGGACGCAAATATTTCTTAGCACTTTAAAAATTATATATCATGAATAAAAATACACCTCTGAATCCGGGAATGCACCGTGATCTCAAAACAGAAGTAGCCATCATTGGTGCCGGAACTTCCGGATTATACACCGCCTTTCGTCTGGTAACAGATCAAAAATATAAAGCTCATGAAGTACAAATCTTTGATATGAGCAATAAATTAGGCGGAAGACTTGAATCTGTAATCATGCCGGGAATGAACTTCTGGGGCGAACTTGGAGGAATGCGTTACCTGACCTCGCAAGAGATTGTAACCACTTTAATAGAAGGCTACCCGCTAAAGGAAAAAGATCTGAAAAAGAGAACTCCCGTTCTGAAAGATAAAATGACTCCTGTAGATTTCCCGATGGGTGATCCGAAAAAACTTTTTATGTATATCAGGAAAGAACGTTTCAAACAAGATGCATGGAATGTTTATCAGGAAGATGATAAAAAACTGATTACCCGTTATTATCTGAATAAAGATGATGAAGGTTTCAGCTCGGATCAGTTATTCAACAAGGTCATTTATAATGTTCTTATGGCAGATCCATGGGTTGCGGAAAACTACAAGGATAAAATTGTGGCGGGACCAAACGTTTATGATTTCACATTCACTTTGACCAGCAGAGACTGGGATGAGATAAAGCCAAGGCTGATATATAATTTCCCAGGCTCACCTTATGACAAACGCAAGGTAAATGATATTGGTTTCTGGAACCTTCTCAAAGATCAGGTCTCACAAGAAGGTTATGAATTCCTGGCTAATGCCGGAGGGTACTATTCCAATACGATCAATTGGAACTCTGCTGAAGCATTTCCTTATATGGTAGGGGATTTTTCTGCCGATACCACATACAAAACCATTGAAGAAGGTTACGACAGCATTGCTTACGCCGTGGCCAATGCTTATATGGATAATGAAGGGGCTTGCATCTGGTCTGAAAATAAGCTGATCACTTTCACAAAGGATCACCCAAATATTCATACTCACACATATGAACTGACCTTCCTGAATCTGCAGTCAAATACCCAATGGAAAGTCTATGCAAACTCAATCGTTCTTGGTATGCCTAGAAAATCTCTGGAGCTCCTGGATCAGAACAATTTCTTTTTTGATGTTAACCAGCATTCTGAACTGAACAATAATATCCGCTCTATCATCATGGAACCGGCATTTAAAATCCTGATGGGCTTTGAACGCCCTTGGTGGAAAGAACTGGAAATTTATTCCGGACATTCTATTACCGATTTACCCATGAGGCAGTGTTATTATTTCGGCACAGATCCGGAAACGAATAATTCTATGCTACTGGGAAGCTATGGTGATATGGAAACTGAAACCTTCTGGAAAGCACTTTCTGATGATAAGGTTCTTTTTAAAGTAAGAGCAGCTAAATCAGCATCACTAGAAGAACTTCATCAGCTGGATGATGTTCAGGCTACCGAATTTATGGTAAATGAACTGATGAACCAGCTTCGGGAACTACATGGTGAACATGTACAAATCCCGGAACCGTATGTAACGTATTTCAAAGACTGGACTGATGATCCATACGGCGCAGGATATCATGCCTGGAAAGCCGGCTTCTCTGTTAAAGATGTTATGCCATATATGAGAAAACCGGTTTTTGACGAAAATATTCATATCATCGGAGAGGCTTATTCCGATCAGCAAGGCTGGGTGGAAGGTGCTTTCTGTGAAGCTGAAAAAATGCTTCAGGAACATTTCGGATTAGACCGCCCATACTGGCTTAGCCCAGATTACTATTTAGGATGGTAAATAAAAAAAGTGTATTAATAAAGCTCCGGAAATCCGGGGCTTTTGTCATATAATAGGTTCTTTAATGATTACAAGAAACTCTGATATGAAAGGTAAACAACCTTTGTCACTCTATGGAATTTCCTAATTATATTCTTATTCATATCATTACTATTAGTATTTTCTATCTTACATAAGGAATCCTGAAATGATATTTTACTAACTTGTCTGTTTGAAAAGTAAAAAAATACACATACTTAACAATCAGTAACCGGGGTTTAAAAAACACTTATAACAAACTGATAAACCTCTGTTCTAAACAGTAGTAAAGCAATAACAGCAAAACGTTTCACCATCTTATGACCAATAAAGATTTTAATTCTCAGAGAGGCTATACATTCAGTAAGCATGTTCCGGAAGAATTATCGCATTTTGACCGTGTCTTTGATATTTTCAAAGACTTGCTCACCCATACTTCCGGTGATATTGAGGAAGCCTTCGAATGGCTTGATATGCTTGATCAGGAATATGATATTTTCAATGACGAATATACCCTTCAGGATTTTGAAGAAGATTTAAAAAAACGGGGCTACATTAAAGAGGAAGATCCCGAGGAGGGAAATTCCGGAACGGGAAAAGGTAAAAACCTATTAACTCCCAAACTGGAAGCGGCCCTTCGTGAGTATGCTTTAGACCAGATCTTTGGAAAGCTTAAAAAAAACGGTGCAGGAAACCATCGGACCTCAAAAACAGGAATCGGTGATGAGCGAGACGGTGAAAACCGTTCCTTCCAGTATGGTGATGATATGACCGCCGTTAATATGACTGAAAGCCTAAAAAATGCTCAGATCAACAACGGAATTTCAGATTTGAGACTTACGGAAGATGACCTTGTAGTAGAAGAAACCAAACATAAGGCACAAATGAGTACGGTTCTGATGATCGATATCAGCCACTCTATGATCTTATACGGAGAAGACCGCATCACGCCTGCAAAAAAAGTAGCAATGGCACTGGTAGAGCTGATCAAACGAAAATACCCTAAAGATTCTATAGATATTATTGTTTTTGGAAACGAGGCCTGGCCCATCAAAATCAAAGATCTGCCTTATCTGAAAGTAGGTCCTTACCATACCAATACTGTCGCCGGGCTGGAACTGGCCATGGATATTCTTCGCAGAAAAAGAAACACGAATAAACAGATATTTATGATTACTGATGGAAAGCCAAGCTGTATCCAGCTGCCTTCCGGCGAATTTTATATGAACAGTTATGGTTTGGATGAAATGATTGTCAACCAATGCCTCAACAGAGCTGCCCAAGCCAGAAAATTAAAAATTCCCATTACCACCTTTATGATCGCCCAGGATCCCTATCTGAGACAATTTGTAGAAGAATTTACTGCTCAAAATAAAGGGAAAGCCTTTTTAACAGGTCTCTCGGGATTAGGACAAATGATTTTTGAAGATTACGAAAAAAACAGAATAAAGAGAATATAACCAGAATTCTCACCCGATAATTATTACTTAAAGAAAATGAAAAACGATATCACATTCAAGGAATTAAAAAATTCCGGTTATACTGATAAAACGATCAATGAAGAGATCCAGGCGAATTTAATTGCAAGGATTAAAGCCAATGAACCTGTATTTGAAGGACTCTGGGGTTATGAAGACACCGTAATTCCTCAATTAAAAAAAGCCATACTTGCAGGGCATCATATCAATTTATTAGGGCTGCGAGGCCAGGCAAAAACCAGAATTGCAAGGAGTATGGTTAATCTGCTGGATGAATATATGCCTGTTGTGAAAGGATCTGAGATTAATGACAGTCCGTTTCGTCCTATTTCAAAATTCGCCAAAGATCTTATTGCAGAACTTGGGGATAAAACTCCTATTTCATGGGTACATCGCTCCGACCGTTTTTTTGAGAAACTGGCAACTCCTGATGTAAATGTTGCCGATCTGATTGGTGATATTGATCCTATTAAAGCCGCTACCCTAAAACTGCCATATTCTGATGAACGTGTTCTTCATTACGGAATGATTCCAAGAGCTAACCGTTCTATATTTGTATTGAATGAACTTCCGGATCTGCAAGCCAGAATTCAGGTTTCTCTATTCAATATTCTGCAGGAAGGAGATGTACAAATCCGGGGATTTCAGCTGAGAATGCCTCTTGACATCCAGTTTGTATTTACTGCCAATCCGGAAGATTATACCAACCGTGGAAGTATTGTAACCCCTCTCAAAGACAGAATAGGATCACAGATTTTCACCCACTATCCAAAAACAATTGCCCTTGCCCGCCAGATTACAGAGCAGGAAGCCTTAATTTCTGCGGAAGATCAATCCAAAATACAGATTTCCGATCTGGCAAAAGATCTTTTGGAAGAAGTTGCTTTTGCAGCACGTACCAGTGAATATGTGGATTCGAAAAGCGGGGTAAGTGCCCGTTTGACCATCAGTGCGATGGAAAATTTAGTAGCAGCCGCAAAATTACGCATGATTGAATCCGGTGTTGAAAAAACTACCGTCCGCCTCCTTGATTTCTTGTCAATCATCCCGTCCATCACAGGAAAGATTGAACTGGTGTATGAAGGAGAACAGGAAGGTGCAGATTATGTAGCAAAAATTCTCATTGACAAAGCAGTGATGAAACAGTTCGAAAACATATTTCCACGCATTTCCAAATTGGAGAAAGAAGGGATTAAAACACCTTATACAGATCTGATCAGATGGTTTAACAAAAATCATCTGGAGCTTAATTACAATGACACAGACCAAGAATTCTATGCTAAACTGGATAAGATAGGTCCATTAGTAACCGTTGTTGAAGAAAATGCTTCAGAATTCAGTATCGAAGATCAGAATTTCTGCAAAGAATTAGTTTTGTGGGCATTAACCATTAGCAATAAGATCGATAAATCTGAAAACCAGCATACATTTACTTTTGATTCTCCGGGAATCGGACAGTTTCTACGCAATTAAATGATATATATAACATTTATACTAAAACCTTCGGTACTCAACTGAAGGTTTTTATTTTTTAACCGGTATGAATTTTTCAATTCTTTGATTTTTTATTTCATATTTCCTTACCTCTAATTCAAACAATCTTAAGCTATATTAATTTTTTTTAATTGTGTACAGATTATAATTTTAAAACTAAGAACAAAAAACAACGTAAATTTGCCCTATCTTACCGAAAAAGGTAGATTTTTAGTTTTGATATCATGAAAAAGACTGCACTTTCTTTACTTGCCTTCGCTCTGCATATTACCTGTCAGGCACAAAATTTTGATCTTATTCCATTGGGTATTTACGGTGGAGAACAGGAAGACAACCTATCAGCTTACCTGGTAAGCGCCCCAAAGGATAATGCTTTCCTCTGCCTTGATGCAGGTACCATTAACAGCGGGATACGAAAAGCTATTCAGCTGAAAAGCCTTACGGGACTGGAAGAAACTGTTCTTAAAGATCAGATAAAAGGATATTTTATTTCGCATGGCCATTTGGATCACCTATCAGGCATGATCATCAATTCTCCGGCGGATTCCAAAAAAGATATTTTTGCAATGGCTCCGGTGGTTCAGATCCTTCAAAACCATTATTTTATTACGGATACCTGGATTAATTTTGCCGATCAGGGACAAAAACCCATGCTTGGAAAATACCATTATAATGAGCTTCAGCAAGGGATTGAAATACCCGTACAAAAAACTTCATTCTATATTACAGGTTATGAACTAAGCCATGTAAATCCTTATAAAAGCAGTGCTGCACTGGTAAGAAAAGACGATCATTATCTACTTTATTTAGGTGATACCGGTGCTGACCGGATTGAAAAATCTGACCGCCTGGACAACCTTTGGAATACCGCAGCTCCATTGGTAAAGAAAAAACAGTTAAACACCATATTAATAGAAGTTTCTTTTCCGAACAGTCAACCTGAACACCTGCTATTTGGCCATCTCACTCCCAATCTGTTAATAGAAGAATTAACCAGGCTAAAAGAAAAAACAGGACAAAAAAACCTTGAAGGTCTTACTATAGTAGTTACCCACAGAAAACCTACCGGCGACAATCCGGAAATTATAAAGCAGGAGCTTTTGAAAAATAACCCTTTAAAAGTAAATTATATTTTCCCGGAACAGGGTAAAAAAGTGAGCTTACCTTAACTATAAATCAAAAGAAGAGACAAAATTTTGTCTCTTCTTTTGATTTAGTTCCTAAAATAGATTAATTTATAATCTTTCCTTTACTGTTTTCCAATTTTTCGCGAAACCTCTGAAGATCTTCAGCACTTGGCCTTATCCAGTCTGCAGCCTCCCCAATGATTTTCAATGGAGCTTCAGAACGATAAGAACGCGTTGGATTACCGGGAAACTTTTTATCTGTCAGATTGGGATCATTTTCATAGTTTCCCATAGGTTCAACAATGTACACACGCTCTCTGCCATTTCCTTTTGCTAAAGCGGCCGCCAGCCCGGCGCCGTTCACCAAAGAAGTAAAATAGATGTGATTCATTTTAAATTCAGATTTATAATTGGAACTGCCTCCTGCTGTCAGCATATCGCCAACTTTAAGATCTGCTTTTGTCCCATGATAAAAAGGGCCTTTATCAGAAGGGTTATCTTTAAACAATCTTGCTAGTTCCGCATTTTCTTTTGCTTTTTCCGGTTCAGAGAGGTTGGCATAGCATTCCGAAATATGTGTATAAAGAGAGGGAAAAGCACTCTTTACTGTATCATCATTTATTTTTAAGGCATATTTCAATGCGGTTTCAAGCCAGCGTAGTCTTTCGGACATTGTTTCCTGGTGTCTGGCTACATAATGAGCAGCAAGAAATTTTTCCAGATCATCTGTGGCTTCATTCCAGCCTTGCATAAACAATCTGACAGCTTCTTCAGGCTTACCCTGTTCTTCCATACTCATTCCCTGAAGACAAAGTTTAACAACAGTATTGAAGGGTGAAAATTCCATATTCCAAGTATTTTTATTTAAGCCTTAATGAATTTCTGAATGTTCTTTACCTTTTTAGTTTTTAATCAGCTTATAATTTAAATCGTCTTTTTCAACGGCATAACCATCGGTCAGCTCAAGTACCCAGCCATCACCGGAAATTTTTTTACCATCCGTTTTAATTGGGCCTGAAATGGTAATTTTGTCCCAATTTGGACTCATCAAAGCACCATTTTCAACGGTAAGAATTCCCCATTTATCGGTTACTCTGATGTTTGGATATACCGTTCCCTTATCTTCTATTGGAATAATATTTCTCGGATCAAAAGAGACATTCATTTTCTCAAATTTGAGTTCAAAATGAGGCTGATCAATGAATTTAAGTTTATATTCAGCAATGAGTCTTTTGGTTTTTTCTTCTCTTTCTGTTTCCTCTCTCACAATTTCTTTTCCGTTATAACGGTCTGAGAGATTTTCAGCTGATCTTTTCAAATCTCCCGGAATCTTTCTATTGAAAGTTTTTATGAAATAATCAGTAAGATCTGTTTTAGCTGTAATTTTTTGGTTCCAGTTTTTGTCTTTATGATACAGCAAATAACCATACGCAGGAATGGTATGATAAGCAAATGAGCGTACAAATGTCGGGTTTTTAAGAAAGTCATCAATTCCGTTGATAAAAAATGTAGTTGCTTGCTTTTTATCTCTGTCACTTACAATCACCCCTGTAAATTCAGCCATTCCTTCGTTTAATTCCAATAGATTTTCAGTAGCTGCTGAATTTTTATAAAGAGAATGTCTGTATTTTCTGAATGTAAAAGCATGGGTTAATTGCTTCTGCATCTCTTTTTCTGAGGAAGCCAGAATTGCTTTTTTCAGAGCTTCCAGCTCTAATCGAAGATAAATTCTACCCTCTTTTTGGTCCAGATGATTATTTTCTGCATTATTCAAGGTAAATCCTAACGCAGGCTGGATGCTGTGAAAGGATTCATGAGCTAATAGATTAATTCTGTTTTGCTTGTTTTTAGGAAGCGGAAGCATGATCATTGCCCATCTTTTTCCATTCCAATTGATGGCCGTATTTGCTATATTGATTTTGCCGGGCAAAATTCCGGAATAAATATTACCACTCCGTTTTAGTTCCCCTTCTGCATCTGCCTCATTGGCAAAGAGTTCCTTTGTCTTTGGATCAACAAGGAGTATAGGTCCATACAAATCTTTATTCCAAAGACCGGTATTCTTTTGTGAAGCCGTTTTAATTTCATCAAAAAATATGGAAATACTATCGTTGGAAATTTCCTGTTTCTGCCCTTTAACACTTTGCATAAACAAAGAAAATACAATCAGCCAAACGGTCTGTTTCATGGTTAAATTCATTTCTGTTAGAAGTCTGTTGCACTTATTCTACCTCCTCATAAAACCTTCATCCTAAACACTTCACTAATATAATGAATTACTCTGAAAAAAACAGGTTCAGCCGTAAAATGGTTTTTATGTAAACTGATCAGCTTATATTTCAATATTTCCCGTCACCACTTCTCCATCACGCTTGTAATGGGTAATGATAACCCCTTTTGATGTCACATAACTTTCTATTAAAGTAAATGCAGCCGGAAGGGCTCCGTTTTCAAACAGTTTCTTTCCTTCTCCAAGGATAACCGGATAGATTTTGATCCGTAATTCATCTACCAGATCATGTTTAAGCAGAAGCTGAATAAGTTTCCCGCTTCCCCAAACCTGAATATCTGCACCTTCTGAGCTTTTGAGTCGTTCAATATCTGCAAGATTTTTAACGAAAACTGTATTTTTCCAGTCAGATTCTTCCATCGTTTGTGAAAGAACATATTTTGTTCCTTCATTAACGGCGGGCCAAAAATCTGCATGTTCAGGCCAGTAGGATGAAAATATATCGAAGGTTTTTCTGCCCAAAAGATAGTCTGCCGGTCTCATTTCTTCTTTCATGATCTCACCGAAGAGTTCATCGCCGTAAGAAACGGTCCAGCCGCCATATTTAAAGCCGCCGGAAGTATCTTCCTCTATACCTCCGGGTGCCTGCATTACGCCATCCAGAGTAATCATTGATAAAACAGTTATTTTTCTCATAGTATTCAATTTTATTAAGGGAGAATATTTAATTATGATCTATACTGTAAGGGCTATATTACTTTAAGAAACCGTTCAGATAATTCAGAATTGTTCCGGTCTGCATCATCAGGCTTACATGACTTTGCCCTGGAACAATGGCCAGCTGAGATTTCGGCATAGGAGCCATATCCGCAGATACATCACCTCCTAATAATTTATAGGTTTTCATGAGCTCTTCTTTATCCAGCCCGTCATTATCGCCTGATATGATTAATACCGGAGCTGTAATTTTCGAAATATTAGCATCTCCCAGATCAAATGGAGTTTTCATAGAATTAAACATCTGCTCTAAAAATTTTGTCCATTTTGTTTTATCAGGAGCTACGGCATCGTATGCTGTATGTAAAGGGCTTTTTTCAAAAAACTCAGGCTTCATTGTTTTAAAAACATCGTTGACTTCCGGAAGCCAGCCTTTATTTTTATAAGTGGCAGAAATAATCACTAAATTCTTTAATCGCTTAGGGCTCTGAATTGCAAACTGATAGGCTACCGTTCCCCCAAAGCTATATCCCACCACATCGGCAGTTTCAACTTTCAAGTAATCCATTACCCCTTCTACATCGCCTGCTAATGTGTTATAAGATAATTTCCTGTCTGAAAACGGTGTATGCCCGTGTCCTTGTAATTCTATAGCAATGACTTTCCTGGTTTTTGACAATTCAGGAATTAACTGGCCCCAATTCATATCAATGGTCATAAAAGCACCGTGTAACAAAACAACAGGTCTGCCTTCACCATATACTTCGTAATAAACTTTAATACCATTAACGGGTATATAGCCACTAGCAGAAGGTTTTACATTCTGCCCGTGTAACTGTGATACGGCTAGCATCACAAGAACAAATGCCAATAATGATTTAAGAAGATTATTGAGTCTGAATAAATTTTTCATAGTATTATAGAGATTTTGGTTTCAACTTTCAATCAAAATTACCAAGTTATCGTGAAGGTTCACTTGCCACAGGACAAGATTTTGTACAACTGCAATTTTACCTTATCCTTTAAACAGGCGCATTTAATATTCTCAGATGCGTTGTATTTAAGCAATTATAGAAAATATAAAGCAAAAACCCAATTGTGATAAATATTTTTCATTAAAAATCAATTATAGTTAATAAAAATTGATTAATTTCGGATTGAACTAAACTTAAATATTATGAAAAATTTAAACAAGATCAAAAGACAGGAAATGAAAACAATTAAAGGAGGCATTAACTGTCCGGGCGGGCAAATATGCCTGATCAATGGAAAATGGCAATGCATGCCTTATGATGGATGTGGCGGCGGAAACCAGCCTTAAATTGAAAGTTTAATCCAAATATTTTATTATGAAAAATTATAAGAAAATTTCAAGAGACCAGCTAAGAAATATTAACGGCGGTACTTCAGGCTGCTCCGAAGCATGCTGCCCGCCTCCGGGAATAAAAAGATGCCCTTGGGTAGCTTGCCTTGTAGCGTGTGAGGTATTAAGTTAGAATGACTAAGAATTATCATTTTACGATTCACTTAAATGAAAAGAAGAGGTTGTCTTTTGAGACAGCCTCTTTTCTGTTTTCTCTGAAAAACAGGAAAGCTGCATTACCTGGAAAATAAATTGCAGATTGAATTTTTCTATACTTTCTTGGTAAAGTCCTACATTCCATAATACTTAATTGCTTTTTGTTTCAGAGGATTTATACTCCATTCTTCCCATTCACCAGTATAAGGATTGTAACCACATTTTAAGGGCTTGGAAGTATCAAGCTCCTCCTTGTTAACACTTGTTTGTTCAGTATAAGCTCTGCAATCTGTACATATATAACGAAATTCACAATCTTTGCAGACTTCAATACTATCTTTGGTTAAGTTCCAATATTTCTTAAATCCAGGATGATTTAAAGCACTTTCTAATGTTGCATCCTTGATATTTCCAAAACTTTGGGGCATGGAGGGGCAATTTTTAATGTTGCCTTTTACATCTATTGATATTTTTTTATTAAGACAGGTATTGTGTTGTTTGGCTTCGAGATAAAAGTTACGATTAAGATTGATATTTTTTAAATCAATCAATCCACAACTTAAAGGGATATTAATTTTATTTTTAATGATACTTAGTTGAACATGTTCTAAAGTTTGAGAATCCTGTTCATCCGATGAATGTAATATAAAATGTAGAAATTTATTTGAAATGTTGTATTGATTCTCTTTGATAAATTTAACCAATTGTAAGTTATAATTTGCAACAACTGATACTTCATTAATACTAGAATCATTGAGTAAATTTAATTTACTAATTACGTTTATTATATCATTTAATTCCAGTTCTGAAAATCTGATTTGTAGATATTTAATTCTCAAATCACAAATTTGCTGTACCAGCACATTATCTAAAACCCCAGAATTGTTGACATCTAAAATTAAATATTCAACATAAGAAGGGGATTCTTTAAACCCTGATGCATTCTGAAAAGTTGATAATTCTTTCTTAGTATTCAGAATAATTCCTAACTTATTGTCTATAATAAAATTAAGATACTCCTCTAAGGCTTCTAAGCTCTCGTTATCCAATTGTTTTTTTAATACGGAATAGTTGTGATGTTCATTTGATAGTAAATCAAAAAAAGCAATCGGAATGAGTTGCAAAAATCCAGTACTTGCATCCAAAATAATAGCATTTTTAGCTCCTCTGGTAATTTTAACCGAGTCAAATAACTTTAAAAACATACTTAATACAAAAGGGAATAATGTTTTTGTGAACGGAAAATCTTTGTTTTTCCACTTTTTTTATCTTTATTTTCAGAATATTTAACGTGAGACACACTGTTACTTCTCTTCCATTCCTGTAGAGAAAATTCGATTCCTTTTAGGTGTAATTCTTTTTTTTCTTTCATAATAAATCTGCAATATGCTTTTCTATTTGATAGTTTCCATAGTAACTGACTTGGTGAAATTGTCCTAATGGGTTAACTTCTAAAAAATAATAATCATCATGAGACTTTAGCAAGTCAATTGTTCCACACTGAATGCCCAGGTTCTTTGCTAATTTTAAAACTTTCCTTTTCAGTTCTGACGGAAGTGTAACAGGAAGATATCTTTTGTCCCTCTCTCTTATATTCCTAATATCAACATTGTCAGAAAAATCAAATGTGGCAATGGCCCAAATCTGCTTTTCAAAAAAGAATGCTCTTATTTCATAAAGACAATCAATCTTTCTTTGGATTAATGAAGGAATAATATTTCCTTTTTTATCATGAATATTATTTAGGTCTACTTCATGTGTATAATTCAGATACAGGTCATTTTCAACGATAATAGGTTTCATTTCAGAAACTGCCTTTGTAATATAAGCCTGAGACATATTAATCAGTCCCAAGTCATTTAATCTTGATAAAATATAAGTATCAGGGATTTTTAAACCTAGAGATTTTGCCAAAAATAAAACTTCTAACTTATTAACTTCTTTGGTAAAGAGGTTTCCAAAGATACGAACCCCATTTACCTTAAAACAATAGTAAATAAACCCCGATATAGATTTGAGTTCCGAATTATAAAAATCAACTAAATTACTATCTATTTCACCCGTTATCGTATCATAATAAACTCCCCCATTTCTATAGAATACAGATTTGAAGTCTTCTAAATTATACTCAATTTCTCCAATAGAAATTTTGAAAATATTATTTTTAAAATCAAAAAAAACTTTGTTGATATACTGGTTCTCACTTAGACGAACAAATTCTTTATTTTGATACGATAACCAAGTACAAATCTCATCTGTCATAGTATCATTATCTAAACTAATGAGTAGTATCATCTAACTTAATTAAGTTCTTTTTAAACACTTCAATATCATTACTATTGTTGAAGTTCCATCCTTCAATAACATTGTTTGAGAAAACATAATCTTTATTATTCAAATAGAAAATACTTTTATGAATTTCATCTTCAGTTGATGACAAGCCTATTAGCTTCCTTTTCTCATTAACCTCTCTTATTTTTTTTAAAGATACTTCTGTCCTATTTTCTGGTAAAAAATCTTTACTAACATAACAGCAATCAATTTTGCCATCATTTGCAACAAATTGAGAAATTTTAAAGTAAGAATAATTTTTAGTGTTATTATTTAAGTCAAGTAGAAAGCCTGCAATATCAGGTCTGATTTTTCCCTCATTTAAAGCCTTCATTATTTCGTCGGAAAAATTTACTCGTTGAGGGCTATATAGGTTACTTGCTAGCTGATGCCAAATGATAAGGTAAAAGTCATGAAAATATACCCAACTTTTCATTTCTAACCCTATATTATATTCATTAGGAAACCCTTTCTTTTTGATTAGTTTCAATAAGTTAATAGAAGCAATACTATCGTTTTTAGTAAGTTCTTTTTTGTATGCCTGATAATTTCCTTTTGATAATTTCCTATAATACTGGTCTACATTAACTAAAGAATCTAAGCTCTTCTTATAGTTTAAATCTATTGTATTTTGGCAAGGTATTACTACTTTATACTTTTCAATACTTTTAAAGTTATTCGTTACAAAATCATCGTCAAACTTTTTTCCTAAACATTTTAAAGATTGATAACGTGCATATGCTGTTTCTAAATTATTCGTCTTTAAAGCAACTCTCATACTATTATGCAAATCTTTAGCATGTGGGTATTTAAATTCACGAAATGCCTCCTTGTATAAACTATTTGCTTTAAGCAAATCATTATTGACAATCTTATTTTCTGCTTCATTTATTAATTCATAATATCTAACAAGATTTTTATCTTTTAATTCTAAAGCTTGAGACTTGCATACTATAGATAGGAATAGAAAGATGTATGATATTGATTGTTTCATAATTTAAAAAGCCTTTATAGTGTTGCTGGAATCTACTAATTGAGACCCCTCAGTAATAATTGCTAAAACTAAAAAGGCTGACCATTTCGGACAGCCTCTTAGAAATGTTTTTAACACGATTTGTCAGGGACATTATTAACATTGACATACTTATAGCTGCCATCGGGATAGAAAGCATCACTTGAATAAGACAGACACTGTCCATTATAACACATTTCCCCAGCACCAGTTGCCTGAAAACCAAGATCAAAAGAAGGCAAAGCAGGACCTCCTTGTCCTCCTAAAACTGTTGATAATTTCTCATTTTGAAGTTTAAAACTTCCTAATTTTTGTAATGATTTTGTTTTCATCAAATAAATTTTAAACGTTAATAATTATTTTATCAAATTCATTGTAAATATAATTTTTATTTTAAAACAAAACACAAAATAAACAATTTTAACAAAATAAAACTAAATAATATTAATTTTTATTACAAAATTAAATATTTACATTTTTAATATATACTAATGAAAAACGATTATTATTTCACCTCATATTGAATGTTATTTTTATTTTATATTTTAATACGCTTATTCTCATTTAAATATTTAATATCTAAAAACATATGTTTTTGATTTCTTTGAAAGGTTGAAAATTACAAATAACAGTCTCGAAAGTAATGTTTTAAATCCTCTGACTTTATACCATCCTTATCACCACGGTCTCCAATGTCATTTTTTCACCTATTTAGAATTAATGCACTGGAAAATCTTACCCTGCGATCCACATACGGATATATTTACTTTGAACTCAATATCGTTCAACATGGAGCCCCATAAACTAATGATAAATGAAAAAAATACAGGATTGACCATAACTGAAGCCCGTGTGTTGGGTATTTTCGCTTTGTCTCTTAATGAAATTATAGAACGAATCTGCTTACAAAGAGAGAGATGTTAAAGCGATCAAAGTAAACGCTTCATCACAAAAAATGGTTCTTAAATAAGAATGAGATTCGGGGATTTATTATTTTAAAATATGAGTTTCTAAATAATTCTGCCAGTTTTCCCTGTAGCTAATACCAATGGGAATTTCGACAGAATTTATTTCAATTTCATTTTTAGTGTAAGCGGTTATTTTTTTGGTCTGAATAATAAAAGAACGATGAATCCGGATAAATTCAGAATTCAATAGTTTTTCAAAAACCGAAATATTATGTTTTACATGATGTGATTTTCCATTTTCTAAATGAATAGTTATGTAATCTTTCAAGCTTTCGATGTACAAAATTTCATCAAAGATAATTTTGATATTTTTACTACCACTTGTTACAAAAATATGACTTTCAGGTGCTGTATGACTTTCTTTTCTCGGAGTTTGAGATTCTTTAAATTTTTCTATTGAAACAAAAAAACGGTCAAAAGTAATGGGCTTCAAAAGATAATCAATCACATTAAGTTCATAGCCTTCAATTGCGTATTCCCTGTAAGCAGTTGTAAAAATTACTTTAGGCGGATTTTTTAGTTTTTTCAAAAAATCATTTCCTTTCATCAGCGGCATTTCAATATCCAAAAAGATGAGATCAACAGAATTATGTTCCAAAAAAGAATACGCTTTTAATGCATTTTCAAAAGAATCTATTACCTCAAAATTTTCAAAATTGGCTAAATGAGAAGCAATTAATTCTCTCGCAAAAGGTTCGTCGTCAACAATAATACACCTGTGTTTCATTTTGGATAAGTAGTTTGGAGTTCTAAAAGCTAATTTAATGGTTTTGAAGGTCTATGGGCAGACTTATAAAAGTTCTTTCCTGCTTTGATTTTTCAGACAAAGCTTAACTTTATACAACATTTTCGTTTCTTCAATTTCTAACTGATGTCTTTTGGGATATAATAAATCCAATTGCTTCTGGACGTTTTCTAAGCCAATTTTAGATTTATTGGTCATTTGAGCCAGTTCATTTTGAGGCTTTGTGTTCTCAATACTAAAAATAATTTGTTCTTTTTTGCTTTCTAAATTCAGCCTGATTATTGCTTTTTCAGTTTCATTAATCACACCATGCTTAAAAGCGTTTTCGATAAAAGTCAATACGATCAAAGGTGAAATTTTATTGCTTTCCTGAATATCTTTCGTAAATAATATGTCCAGTCTGTTTTCGCTATATCGTAATTTTTCCAAAGCAATATAATTTTCAATCAGCGCTATCTCTTTTTCAATAGAAACATAATCTTCATTGCATCGGTATAAAACAAAATCTAAAATCTCAGATAGTTTAGCAATTATTTCAGGTGCTCTATCATCTTTTTTTAAGGTTAAAGCATATAGATTATTTAAAGTATTGAACAAGAAATGAGGATTCAGTTGATTTTTCAACACTTTCAATTCGATCGACTTTTTTTCTTCTTCCAATTTTAAAAGCTTCTGCTGCTTGCGATTAAAACTGATAAATCCTAAGATAATAGCAGGATATGTAATAAAAGAAAACTCCCTTATCATCAGACTGCCTGAAGTAAGACGTTCAATAAGTGTCATTTTATGTCCCAGCCAATCATTGAAAAAAGTTGGAAATCTGGGTTCGAGATAATAAAACTTTAAAATTATTAAAAAAGCAAAAACAGTATAAATCCAGCCTAAGGCAGAAATTACAAAAAGCAAATATCTTTTTTTGTTTAATGTTTCCGGAATAATCCAATAGATTAAACCATAAGCAGCAGCAGCTTGTGCTAAAGTTTTACAGGAATAAATAAAAATGAATGCATAAGAATCTTCATTATCAGATTTATTTGAAAAAGAAAACAGCAAAAATAAAATCCAGTATAAACAATGGAGAGCCACTCTTTTTAAATCAATTCTGTTAATAAAACTCATATCCTATTTTAATTGACGGCAAAGTAACAAAATATAGAAACAAAGTTCATCAATTAATATAAATAGTCTGTTTTGGCTTCTAAAAAATACATTTCAGCATATGAATTCAACAAAATGCAAAAATCTATTATTTGAATGCGTAAATGGGTTCTTCATGTGCTTACAAAACAGGAGCATAATGGCGATACTATATTTGCTTTAAATAATAAAAATGAAAACCCTATTTAAAAAGAAATGATTAAAAAAGAAATGAAAAAAATACTTGGTATTCTGATGCTAATGAATACTTTAAATTTGTTTTCGCAAGTGAACAAACAAGAAATAGTATACAGCGAAACATCTAAACTCATAAAGCCGACCTTATTTGCCGACCTGGGAGAAACCTGTCAAACACCAGATGGAATGGCTTTAGATAAAAAAGGAAATTTATTTTTATCTATCACAAATCCAATTTCCTTTGAAAAATACGGCAGCAAAATTCTGACTTTTGATAAAGATGACAAACCCGTAACTTGGTTTGACCAACTCCCGCCGCATCCTATTACTAAAAAAGTACATCCAATGGGAATGGAATTTGGCCCCGATGGAAATTTATATGTAATGGACAATCAGTTTTTTACTGGAAAAGAAAATTTGTCAAGATTGATCAGGGTTATTGTAAAAGATGGAAAACCATTAAAGGCTGAAGTTTTGGTTGAAGGATTTAATTTTGGAGAAGCCGTAAGATGGTACAAGGACAGAGTTTATATAACAGATGCTTTATTTGAAAACAGAAGAGAAAGTGGAATTTACAGTTTCTCACTAAAACAATTAAATGCTAAGAACATCACTTTAAATCCAGCTAACAAGAAAAATTATCTTATTGCAACTTTTACCTTAAAACCAGAAGTCACAAAAAGAACAATAGGAATTGACGGAATTGCTTTTGATAAAAAAGGAAATTTATACGCAGGAAATTTTGGAGACGGCGTCATTAATAAACTGGAATTTGATAAAGACGGAAAACTAAAATCGAATACAATAGTTTTCGATTCAGATCAGTTAAAATGCTGTGACGGATTTTTTTATGACGAAAAAAGGAATTCAATTTTTATTGCCAACTATGAGGATAACAGCGTATATCAACTCAATTTAAACACCAATACAATTTCTCTGCTTTGGAAAAATGATAATGCGGACGGCTCTGACGGAAAACTGGATAATCCTTGCGAAACGATTATCTATAAAGGAAAATTATTAGTCGTTAATTATGATACTTTTCCAGGCGAAAAAAATACAGAAATAGATGCCTTTCATACGATATCAAGCTTTGATCTCGATAATTAAATTGAAATTAAATGCCTCGTAAAATAGGTTGACATATATTAAAAAATAAGATTCAATCCGGAGAGCGTTTTAGTTTCTTCGGATTTTTATGTTTTCAGACACTTCCTTCCTACTGCTGCGATCGTCCCGCTGTGAACCACCCTAATGATTTTTATTCGGGGCCGTACTAAGAACAAACTTTAGGTTCGCAAAATCCGTATTAGCTTCAACTAAAGTACAAATTCCGCTGCTGTATGTATAAGTAGTAGTGTTGCCGTTTGGCAGATTAATTCTGTATCTCTTGGAATCAATCTTCTGAATAGGAATCATTTTCTGGAATTTTTCCGAAAAAACAGATTTTACATTTCCGGGCTCATTAAAATAAAGGCTTGCGGTAGAGCAGAAAATAGATTGTTGCAGAAAGCCATTTGCGCCATCCTTATCCGAAAGATTATAAAAACTTCCGTTCCAGGTAGTCGTATTGTTCACTTTTAATTTCCCGTTCATTGTCCGGTAAAGTTTGGCCTGTTGCAGAATATTTTGTTTAAAAGTAACACCCATTTTGTCGTAAATCTCAATACTGTAGAGAATTTTTACTTTAGCCCGAGATTCAAAAAGATATTCGGTTATATCGTTTTTCAAAGAACGTTCCACACGGATATTACCAATGGTTTTATCACCTTTTATAATAGAATAGTTCAGATATTCTTTGCTAATTGGTGTTGCCATATTGGATTGAAAATAACCGGGTAACAATAGTGAAAAAATCAGGAGTGCTTTCATTGTATTTATTCTTTTATAAGATTTGCTATTGATGTACGTAAGGTTCGAAATAGATTTTAATGATATTTTTTTCTGTATTTTAGAATAGAAATATCTATAATGCAAAATTAGGGATGAGAAAAGCCTGAAATGTTCCGCAAGATAAATGTGAACCTATTAAACAATAAAAGTACAATGATTTGAAAATCAATAATTTAAAATAAAATCACGTTCCAATTTATAATTCTGAACCTCTTTTTATACTTTGAAAGTATTAAACGATAATTTTTTAAAGAAGAAATAGTAATGAATGTGGGACCAAAAAGTCTAATAAAAAAAACCTACTGTATTTCAGTAGGTTTTTATTAATACTTGCGGGCTTGGAGGGATCACAGTCGAACACCTAATGCCTATTTTATTATTTCTAAGTAAAATTAAACAACTGAATAACAATAAATTAAAACCTCAACATACTTAGAAAACACCAGTCTATATCCTAGTGGAAAAGATTACCATGTCGGATACTTCCCAGCCTACTGCCATTTGCAATACTCTATGAAATACTCAGACTCCGTACCAATAATATATTCATCAGGAACATCCCCTCCCAGTCACTTTTATCATCATTTTCACATCCCACAAAATCAACTCTGGCGACCGTAACGGTAAGTCTTGTTTTTCCATTCACTCCATCATTAGCAAGCCGAACAAACGATCCCGTAAAGACGTCAGGATAATTTGAGTTATTTCCGCAGGTTATAATAGGATACATATTATGAATATTAAAAGGCTTACCCTGATATTCATAAACCAATGTCATTCGGCTGGTTCTTATAAATTTAGAAGTAAAAACATACTTGCTTGATCTTTTACTAATGATCCACCAACGATCATTCCCTGTACCCGAGTCATAATTGTAATTGTTATGGTTAGTCCAGTCTGAACAGTTCATTCCATTTCCATGAGGAGGTATTTTCAACTGGGCACCGTAAATATCTACTTGACTGGGTTTAGGAAATGCTGTGAATGAAAGATCCCAGGTACCTCCTGAAACATTGGCATTATTTACAACTTCTACATAAGCACCTGCAGGAATGGTAAAACTACTCATTTCCTGGTTATTTACTCTGATCGTATTTCCGTCAGAGGGCCGAAGCATAATATCAGAGGTAGAAATATTTTTAATTTTATAAATCCTTCCGGTAAAACTTTTAGTCCCTGTTTTAATTTCAGGAAGTCTAAAATTTGAATTCCCATAACCGTTATAGGTAATATAGTGATCATCGGCCGTTAACACATAATTGGTTGTGACAATTTCCTTATAATCTGCTTCAAAGGAACCATTCACAACCAATGTACTATTGGGTGTAGGTGTTCTTACTCCCACCTGTGCTTTTAATAACAGACATATGCATGACAACATAAGGCCAGAAATAATTTTACATCTCATAATTGTTTTTTTTGCTCGGCAAAACTAGCCACTACTTCATCTTTATTTCAAATATATTCTCTCCCGATGATTCATCTTTATCTCACAAAACCTTACAAATACTCATGTGTAGTATTTGTGTATATTAACATATGTAAAAAACATCACTCCCCTGGCAGGATTTTTATCAAGTAGGAATGAATTCAAAAAAATATTGAGAAACCTGTAAATTAATTGTCAGTATCCAAAAAGTTTTTTCCATTTGGCAACTGAATTGCGACTCACATTAAAATGTCTTGATACATGTTCATTGGGCAGTCTGTTTTCTTTCTGAAAATCCAGCATATACAGTATAGTTGTCTTGCTATAACTGCGATGTTTATTTTTCATCTTTCCAAAAACCAGTGTATTAAGTTTAATAACGTCCAATGCAGACAAGTTCTTCTTTTCGAGAATACGTAAACATTCTTCTGTTTTAACTGGTTTTTTCTTTGTCAAGATATCTCTAAAGATTCTATGGTAATCAGGCTTTAATTCTTTCATAAAAAAATAATAAAGATTAGTTGTATTTTTCAATCCACTTATAAAGTGTTGTTCTTGGAATCCGATATTCTTCCATCACCTGTTTTTTAGTCTTTTCGCCAATGGCAATCAACTCTAAAATAAATTCAATAATTTCTTTAGTATAGATGTTCTTACGAAATTGTGGTAAATGCGAAGTACGTTCCTTTTTTATTTTGTTATACTGAGCACTTCCCGGTGGACTAAATAATATAAGATGTTGAGAATACAATCTGAAAAAATCATACTCCAATAATTTACTCCATTTCAGAAGGATATCTGTTGGAAGATCTTTCTGCAAAAACATTTCTTTAATCTCACCATCAGTACATTTCAAAAATTTACAAACACGGGACATTTCAATATCACAATCCCTAAGTCTTTTTTCAATAAGGTCACCTATATTCAGGTCTTTAAAATCAATAGCCATTATAATTCTCAGTTTTACTATTTTGCAATGCATAAATCATCAGTCATTCTTCTATACATCAGCATCCCCCACAAGCTTTTTAACAATCTCAAAATTAAAACACTCCCTTTGCTTTAAAAGACAAGAAACCCTCTCATCTTCTGGTAAAAAGTCCCGATTATTCATCATTGCGATAAAAAAAGACCGTACAACAATGCACGGTCTATAAAAACTAAAATATATAATCTGAGTTTCTAAGCTATTTCACTGATCCAAATATAAAGGTTGGTTTCAGAAGAAATACCCAGCTTTTTACGCAAACGGTATTTACGGTTGTCAACAGAACCCACAGAAGTCTTTTTGTAAGTTGCAATTTCTTTACTGGAGATGTTTAGCTTTAAATAGCCACACAATTCCATATCATTCGGAGTCATTTCATCACACATATTCAGCAGCTTTTGATACAAAGACGGAAAAGTATCCTGAAAAGTGATGAGAAAATTGCTATCATTTCTTTTTGCAAGATCTAATAACCGCTCAATTTTCTCAGGGCTCGGATAATACTCTCCGGACACTTCTTTAAAATTCTTTTCCATAGAAAACTGATGATCCGGCTTATGCTTTTTGTTCAGGTAAAAAAAGAGAAATATACCGCTGCCAATCGCCAGAATCCCTAAAGCAAATACAACAATATCAGTTGTATTATCATGTACTTTCTTATAAGACTCTATAGCTTCTTTCTCTTTAATTCTACTTTGACTTAATAAAGCTGATTGATTCTCAGACGAAAGACTATCTGCAAGTCGTTTACTCTTTTTAAGATAATACAGCTCCATATATGTATTTTGTGTTTTTTGATAATATTCAATATAGAGTTTATATAAAGGTTCTAATAACCTTGGCCTGTGGCCGACAAGGCGATACGCTTTATTATAGTAATCAAGAGCTTTTTCTTTGTTCCCTTTGCTAATCAGTTCTAAACGGCCCCTTTCCGAATATATAGCATATAATGATAACTGATCATCAGCTTTAGCTATAATTTTTTCTGCCTGATCAAAATATTGTTCTCCTTCTTTGATCCTTCCGGAATGCACAAACGCAGACCCCATCACCGCCAACGTATATCCGAGCCATCTTTTCTTAACATGACAATGATCAGAGAGCTTGGTTGCCTCATCATAAGCCTTTCTTGCAAAATAACGCATTGAGTCATTATATACTTTATCCTTAGTCGCCTTTGCTCCATGATCTGCAAAATCCATAAGGACACAATATATGGCTACTTTCGCCGAATGAAGAGAATCCTTATTTTTAAACTGATCACAAATGCTTAAAGATATCCCAAGACATTTCCTTGCCTCATCATAATCGGATACCATTGTAAGTGCAATTCCTTTATACATAAGTAAATCAGATCTATTTTTATAATCACCTATTTCTTCAGCCAGACTTAAAGCTTCAGGCATCAGTTTCAATGTCGAAGTATTATTTGATTGATGAACGAGTATTAAAGCCCGTTTGGTAAGCGCTATTACCATTCCTTTCTTATAGTCAGCTTCCTTCGAAAGATCATAAAGTTCATCCGTTTGTAGCAGTATTTTTTCATATTTATCCTGCTCCTGAATATCTATCTTATCCAGTTCTTTAATAATCTTTTCCATCTTCTGTTTGGAAAAGTTCTGACCCAGCAAAACAACAGGCAGAAAGCATAGAAATATAAAAGCCTTCATAGGTTATCTCAATATAATATTAAAAACTAAAAACATAAATTATTCCAATTAACTATTTGCTCTTTAATGTTATTAAAATTTCAGAAAATAACAATTAGCAAAGCATTTTTTTATACAAATATATACTCCTTAGCAGATGGTTAAAGCTCATCTACAAAAATCATAAGAAACTTAGTATCAATCAACATACGTATTCTATCATTATCTCACACTATCTCACAATATCTC
This sequence comes from Chryseobacterium sp. Tr-659, assembly GCF_011752975.1. Taxonomy (GTDB): domain Bacteria; phylum Bacteroidota; class Bacteroidia; order Flavobacteriales; family Weeksellaceae; genus Chryseobacterium. Next base: position 88,656 of record NZ_VWWP01000005.1, read on the forward strand.
ATTTTACACCCATTTACTATTTGAATGACTCAATTCGTCCCCTTTTTATTTATTCTTTACTCTCCTCTTATTATACTATAAAAAGCTTATTAATTTTGAACAGAATTAACCATAATGGTATAAAATTAGAAGACAAGAGCAGAAAGCTATTAAAGGAGGTATTAACTGCCCTGGTGGCCAAACCAGCTCAATCAGGGGAAATGGAAATAATTCTGCGAAAATTTCCAGAATAAAAAGTATAAAAGGAGAAACACTGACTTGCGCCGAAGCATACCGCCCACCTCCAGGAATTAAAAAATACCCCTAGTGGCCTGTGTGGCATCTTGTAATATATTGAGTTAAAGATTAAAGAAGTCTTACGATCTCTAATTGTAAGGCTTTTTTGAGACTTCTATACAGAGAAAATATTCGCTCCTATTTTATTTAAACCACTATAAAATGTTAAGGGAAAATAAAAAGCCTTAGAAAGTAAATTTCTAAGGCTTTTTTTGCGGAGAGTGAGGGATTCGAACCCCCGGACCTGTTACAGTCAACAGTTTTCAAGACTGCCGCAATCGACCACTCTGCCAACTCTCCCTAAACTCCGGCTATACCGTTGTTTTCAGTGGTGCAAATATAGAACGATTTTTAATTTCTGCAAAACTTTTGTAACACAAATTTTAACAAAACTTAATAATAGACTAGGAATCAGGGGAATTATTTTTATAAATATTTTTTCATGAAAATAAAGTATGCTATTACGGAATCCCTTAATCTTATAAATTTTAACAACTTTATCTTTGGAGAACGCGGAAAGCATTTCAAATTTATATTTTAAACTATGTTTTGATTGCTAAAACCACATCCTAAATCTATAAAAATTAATCTCTAATTAAATCAAAAATGGAAAAATAACTATAATTGGGCCATCAAAACTAAAAAAGGGGTAATCTCTTTTACATAAAATAAAAATCCATTTTTTCTTTCTAAAGTCTCCTTAGTCTACCAGAAGGAACATAATATATTTATAATCAGAATACTTATATTTGTAAAGATCCTTTTCATTATAATAACCAATTAAAAACTAATACAATATTTTCAAATGTTTACTCAATTTTTCACCAAGAACATGGCTGTTATGGCCTCCTTAGTTTTTTCGTCTGTGGTTTTTGCCCAGAAAACACCCATGTCTGTTCTTCCATCCGGCCACCTGGTGGTAGGTGCTGAAATAGATGGTAAAAAAGGAAATTTCATTTTTGACACCGGAGGAGGAATCAATCTTTTCCTGGGAAATTTTTCCAAAAAGCTGGACAGGAAAGAAACTTATAATTATCTGACAGCCTTTCGGGCAACCGGTGAAAAAATGACCATTCCTCTATTCAAATCAAAAGAAATTATTTTTAACGGTAAAAAGTTTAAAGATACCTGGTATTCTACTCATGACATGGAGATCAAGGGAATTGACGGTTTAATTTCTCTGCCCATGCTTTATGATACAGAATTTATCATAGACTATACCACCAATCAGCTCACCTTTCCAAAAGAAAAACTGAGCAGCAAAAAAGTGATGGATATCCAGCTGTCTACCCATGCAGACCAGTCTCTGGATATTACAACATACGTTCTTCTGAATAATAAATATACAATCAACGTTCTTCTGGATTCCGGTTCCGGCAAAGATTCTTTCTGGCTGAGTGAACGTCTTATGACTACCTTGGACATCAAAAAAGAAAGCCTGCAGGCTATAGAGAAAAAAAGTGAATTTAATCCCGAACTGATTACCAAATTCTATAAAAGTGATATCGGTTCCATTTCCACTCCTTTTGCAACTGTTGAAAAGCCTAATGTGTTTTTTGTAGAAGGACTTATTTATGAAGGTAAAACAAGTATCAACTGGCTTGGCAAAAAACTGGGATTCAACCTTAAAGAGAAGAAAATTTATATTTTAGATTAGGTAAAATACATGATATAAGAAACGGCTTTCAATTTCATTGAAAGCCGTCTTTATTGATTATGGGGATGCCAAACCACCCCGTTAAAAATTCTTTAGATTTTTTTGCGTTCACTTTGTCATTCCATAGGAATCTCAGCCTTGCTGAAGTACTTTAGATTCCACGCTTCACCTTGTTCTGCTCAGAATGATAAGTATTATGCATATAGCAGCATTCTTAGTCTTTTACTCCCCTGCCGGTTCGAACAACTCAATCTTGTTTCCTTCCGGATCCAGAATATGTACAAACTTTCCGTATTCATACGTAGCAACCTCATCCAATACAGTTACGCCTTCTTTCTTCAGCTCTTCTACCAATGCTTCAATATTCTCAACATGGTAATTGATCATAAATTCTTTGGATGAAGGCTCAAAATATTGGGTAGATTCTTTGAAAGGACTCCATAACGTATATCCTTTTTTATCAGACTCTGCATCTTTCCAGTCGAATTTAGCTCCGTATGGACTGGTTGGCAATCCCAGATGAGTTTTGTACCATTCATTTACTTGTTCCGGGTCTTTACACTTAAAGAAGATTCCTCCGATAGCGGTTACTCTTTTCATTTTTTATTCGTTTTTGTTTAGTTTATAGTTTTCTGATATAAATTTCGTTCGTTTTGAAATTTCACAAATATATCAATGTTTTTGTTAGCTATTTCATGAATTTTTATAGAATATTTTATAAGAGCAATGTTGAAAATTGGAAAACGCAAAGGCGTAAGGAATATGTATACAACACTGCATTAAGACGCAAAGATTTTATCTCTGATAAAATTCAACTTTGAATTTTTTATGTCTCGCGGATTGCGCAGATGAAGCAGATACTAATAGAAAAATCTGCAAAATCTCCTTAATCTGCGAGAAGATATTAGTCCGTGTCATAATAGATAATTAAAAAAGCGCACCCATAAGGCACGCTTTGTATTTTATAAACTGATATTATTAGTGTAATTCAGCTAAATATTTCTCTGCATCCATTGCAGCCATACATCCGCTTCCCGCAGCAGTAATAGCCTGTCTGTAGATATGGTCCTGAACATCCCCTGCAGCAAATACTCCCGGAAGATTTGTTCTTGAAGAACCTTTTTCAGTAACAATATATCCGTTTTCATCAAGATCTACCTGACCTACGAAAATGTCTGTATTGGGTTTGTGACCAATCGCGATAAAAATCCCTTCAACATCCACTGTAGATTTTTCCTGAGTTTGGTTATTAATGATCACTGCTCTTTCCACTAAACTGTTTTCTCCTTCAATCCCGATTAACTCATGGTGGAATTTCACTTCAATATTTGGAGTGCTTTCTACCCTGTGAACCATTGCTTTTGAAGCTCTGAACACGTCTTTTCTTACCAACAGCGTTACTTTTTTACATAGTTTTGCAAGATAAGTAGCTTCTTCTGCAGCCGTATCTCCTGCTCCTACCACTACCACGTCTTTTCCTCTATAGAAGAATCCGTCACATGTAGCACAAGCCGAAACACCTCCTCCTGCATATTTCTTCTCATCTTCAAGACCTAGATATTTTGCAGTAGCTCCTGTAGAGATAATAACTGTTTTGGCAAGGATTTCTTTGTTTCCTGCATATAGTTTGTGAACACCGCCAACTTCCTTAGAAAATTCAGCTTTGGTGATCATTTCGTAGTGAACTTTTGTTTCAAATCTTTCTGCCTGTTTTTGCAGATCCATCATCATTTCAGGACCTGTAATCCCAGCTGGATACCCTGGAAAGTTATCAACTTCCGTGGTTGTAGTTAATTGTCCGCCCGGCTCCAGACCTGTATATAATTCAGGTTTTAAGTCTGCTCTTGCTGCATAGATAGCAGCTGTGAAACCAGAAGGTCCAGATCCAACGATCACACAATCTAAAATGTTTTGCTCCATAATTTACTTTGTTCGAAAAGATTTAATTTGAATTAGACCGCTAATTTCGGAATTTTTAATTTCTTTTTAAAGTTATTTTAATGATACTTGTCAATATCTGATATGTTGAATTTCGATGATTATTGCTATAGGTTTAAAATGACAGCGTTCGAGTTTTGATTTATCAAAAATCATCATTACCTCATGTTCTGCTATCTCTTATCTCTACACTTTCATCTTAATTTTATCTACATTGATAATCTTATATACCAGCTCCTTGATCAGTTCTGCTTCTCCCATATTCACCGCGCCAAGTCCTTTTCCTTTCATATCAAATTCTCTCAGAATAGAAATAACTCTGGTGGCATGTTTCAAAGGATACAATCTTGCACTTTCAGCATAATCTTTAATAAAATAAGGATTCACCCCCATCTGGGAGGCAATGGTTTGAGGAGACTGCCCTGCCATTGTCTGATAAATAATAACGTTTGAAAAATAGTTATAAAGGCTTGCCAACATCATCACAAAGGGATTATTCTTGGGATTTTTACCCATAAAATGAGCTATTTTAAATGCTGCATTCGCATTTTTTGTTCCTAAAGCCTTCTGAAGTTCAAAAACATTATATTCTTTACTGATCCCGATATGGTTTTCGATGATTGCTCCGTCAAGAACCTCTCCTTCTTTAAGAATGATTTTTAGCTTATTCAGTTCGTTGGCAATTCTTGAAAGATCATTTCCAAGATATTCTGCTAAAAGATGAGAAATATTGGGTGCTGTTTTAATATTAAGGCTTGCACATTCATCCGATATCCATTTGGGAAGATTATTTTCCTTTACAGATTCGCTTAGAAAAAGAGCTTTAGCTTTATCCAAGGCTTTGGCAGCCTTTTTTCTGCTGTCCAGTTTCTTGTGCTTATGGGCAAAAACCAATACCGTTGAAGGCACAGGGCTTTCTACGTAAGATTCCAGAATTCGGTTTTCTTCCTCATTAAATCTCAGATCCTGAGCTTCTTTAACGATAATCACCTGCTTATCACCCATCATTGGGAACTGTCTTGCCAACGAAAGAACTTCCTGGTAAGATGTATCTTTTCCGTAAGTAACTGTTTGGTTGAAAGCTTTTTCATCTTCTTCCAAAAAGTTGTGCTCAAGGGCTTTTACAGCAACATCAATAAAGTAGGCTTCTTCTCCGTGGAAAAAATAAATAGGTAAAACTTCTTTATTTTTAATATTTTTGAGGATTAAATCTAATTCTTTCATCTTATTAATGGAACTTCCAAAACTGAATTTTCAGGAAACTTTTGATTTTAAATTCAAGAAAGACAAAGATAAGTTTTTTATTTATGATTTGGTTCGTAAAACTTATCTCCTGCTCACTCCTGAAGAATGGGTAAGACAGCACTGGATACATTATTATCTTACTGTAAAATCCTACTCTACCTCTGCTCTAATCACAGAAAAAAAAATTGTTCTGAATGGCCTTACCAAGCGCATAGACCTTCTGATTACGGAGAAAACAGAGCCTGTAATTCTGATTGAATGTAAAGCTCCGCAAATTAAATTAACGGAAAAAACATTTGAACAAACAGCCAGATACAATTCCATTATCGGGGCTAAAGAAATTATCTTAACCAATGGTCTGCAGCATATTAATGCTTATTACAAAGACGGGCAATATCAGTTTTACAGACCGGAATAGAAGGATAAAAATAAACTAAAATTGTATATAAAAACTATATGAAATGGTATACTTTTGGGTATTTCATTATTAGTTTAAAATACAATTTTAGTCATGAAAAAGTTATTAATTGTGGCGGCCTTAGGTATATTCACATTAGGCTTTTCACAAAATTATTACAATGATTACAGAGGAAGTATTTCTTCTATCAACTGGGGACAAGCAGCCATTTTTCTTGGATTAAATAAAAATCAGATCAATCAGATTATGATATTAAACAACCGTTATCCTGATTATAATTCCTGGAACCGTGTTTATGCCAAACAACCGAACAGATGGTATACAGACCGTTATTATGCAATCGAAAGAATAATGACTCCTGAACAGTATAAAAGATTTTATGCAAGGTATTATCAAGGTCAGAATCCAAGAATTATATATGATAATACTTACAGAAAACATTATGACAGACCACCAATGTATCATGATGGAAGGTTTAGATACCGTCACGATGAGCATCGCATGTAAAAAAATAATTGGAACCGGAGGAAATCTTCCGGTTTTTTTATTACTTATATAAAGCGATCTTAACAGAGAATGTAAAAAAGAAAGGTAAAAAAACAACTAAATTTAAGGCATAATTTAAAATATGGAAATTAAGAACATTATATTTGATTTCGGCGGGGTGTTAATGGATTGGGATCCAAGATACTTTTTCAAAGATTATTTTAACGATAATGAAAAAATGGAGTACTTTCTTAAAAATATTGCCCAGTCTGAATGGAACGAGGAACAGGACAGAGGAAGAAGCCTTTCAGAGGGAACCGACATCCAGGTGAAAAAATTTCCGGATTGGGAAAAGGAAATCAGAGCTTATTATGACAACTGGACGGTAATGCTGAAAAGTGATATTCCGCAAAATGTAGACGTTTTAAGAAAACTGGGAAAAACTTCATATCAGTTATTCGGATTGACGAACTGGTCTGCAGAAACCTTCCCTTATGCTCTTGAAAATTATGATTTTTTTCAAATTTTCGATGGAAAGATTGTGGTTTCCGGAACTGAAAAGCTTATCAAACCGGATCCGAAGATATGGTATGTTTTATTGGAAAGATATAACATTCAAGCTAATCAGTCTGTTTTTATTGATGATAACCTGAAGAATATTGAAACGGCACAATCTTTAGGGTTTGTTACCATTCACATCACTCCTGATACCAATTTAGAAAAGGAACTTGTCCGCTTAGGTGTAAAAATTTAATACATTTTCAATTTTAATAATTTTCTACATACCCTCAATTGTTAATTGAGGATTTTTTTATTTTAAAAAAAATGTTTTTAAATATTTATATAACAATTAGAAAATTGATTAAAAAAATAAATAACAAAAAGCATATAAAAAACTCTAAATCAATAACTTAATTTATAAAAAAACTTAAAATTCCAATTATTTTTCATTTCTTTGATCCAAGAAAAATTTATTTAAAAACACACTTTTATGAAAAAAAAATTATGCAGGGCAGTCAGTCTGTTCCTACTATCTGCTGGCACCTATATTTCTGCACAGCATCAATTTAACGTTACCCTTGATGCAGGGTACACTAACAGTATTCTTCATTCCAATTTGTCCAATCTCATAGAATCAAAATATAAGAGCAGGCCGGGTTATGGTATTAATCTATCCGGAGAATATATGGTCTGGAAGTCATTTTTTGTATCCGCAGGAGCTGGCTTTCAGCAAAAAAACTACCGGTTTGAAAGGACAGGACAATATGCAGGATGGTATACCAATTATACCAATAATTTCATTGTGCTTCCTATACAGGCAGGCTCTTATATATTGAATAACCCTCATAAAGACAAAGGTCTCTGGTTTAAGGTATCAGGAGGCATATATTCTGAATATTGGCTTTCTATGAAGAGAGAAGGCAGATATCCTCTTGTTGGAGGGCTGCAGGAATCCCCTCCCAACACGCATGCTTCTGTATCTGAGCGTTATGACTTTAAGACAAATGAGAATCAGCTCGATCGCTGGGGATATGGGCTAACAGGAACTTTGCAGGCAGGATATTCATTCAAAAAGCTTAGTGTACATGCTTCGTATAATTATCAGCATGGGCTTTCGGATATCAACAGCTATAATGAGAATAAACAGCAAAAATCCTCCATCAGATCCTATATGATCTCTGCCGGAATTACTTACACAATCAACTAATCGATAAACACATACACAATGAAAAAAAATTTTATAATACCAGGCCTGGCCATGATCGTTTCTCTGGGAACTATAAGCTCATGCCTGGAAGAAAATGAAAGTATCACAGAACCTCAACGATATACAAGGGAAGATGTAAAATCTTACGCTGATCTTTTCAAAATATTCTGGACTGTTATGGATCAGAAGTACAATTACTTTTATGAACAGAAAAGGAAAGACGGGATGGATTGGGATGCTATTTATAAAGAATATTATCCTAAGTTTGCCGCCCTTAAGTCCTACAATCTAAATCCAGCACTTACTGATGCCGAATACGCAGCCGAAGCTAAAAAAGCCAATCAGTATTTCACAGAAATCATCAACCCTATTATAGATCGTCATTTCGGGGTAACCATCCAACTTCCTGCTTCAAACTCGGGATTTTCTATCCCCCAATATTTTTCCGGCGGAATGAATGATCCTAAACCCAGTGTTTATGACTTTAATCCTAAATATGAATACATGAAAGACCGCGTACAAGATGACGCTGTAAAAATTAATAATAAAATGCTGGCGGGCTATTTAAAATCAGATCCGGGGATTTTTTACCTGAGCTTTAATAAATTTGATCTGACCCAGACTGTATATCTCCAGTTAAGAGACAAATATCTTCGTCCTGACCCGGGAAACATAGTGATTCTTACCCCTGAAGCTATTGAAAACAGTACAGAACTTAATTCCATCACTAATATTCAGGTTAGGAACAAAGTGAAAAATTTCACGATTAACCTATTAAATAAATGGAATAATTTCCCAAATTCACCGGAAATAAATTATTTCAACGACCAGGTTAAAATATTTAAGGAAACTGAAACACTTTCTGATTCTTTCTTAGAAACCACCGCACAATTACTGGAACGCTCACAGACTCTGGTTGCTTACGCGGATGATGCGACTTATGCGGATGTTCTTACCAATGAGACCGCAGCTTATATTCAGTGGTTTAAAACGAAAATTAAACACCATGTAGAATTGGGTTATAATCTGAAACAGTTTCAGGAGGCCGCTTACAGCATACTTACCAAGGCACAATATTACAAAAAGATATTAAATCCTCTTCATAAGGGAAATATAAAAAAGATGATCCTTGATTTGAGAAGCAATCGTGGCGGAATGGCCAGCGATCTGCGCATTTTTACAGACCGGTTTATCACTAAAACAGCCACAGCATTTTATCAGCGTACCAAGGAGGGAAACGGCAGATTCAACTACACCCCATGGGTACCTACAGAGAGCCAGCTCCATCAATTCGGGATTCCCAAAAATATCCCTATTGTTATCCTCACTGATAAAAATAGCGCAAGCATGTCTGAAATGACAACCTTAATGCTGAAAAGCCAGGGAAACCATGTTATTTCCATAGGAGATTATAGTAATGGAGCCACCGCCGGTCTGGGGAGCTCAGATGAATATAATGGCGGCATCCGAAGCGAAGTTGCTGGCGGACTCTTAGAATTTACAATGCCGTTAATGGCAACAAAAGATGCTAATGGTATAGTGATTGAAGGCATTGGAGTAAAGCCGGATATTTATGTGACACCTCCTACGGATGCAGAGTTACAGCAAATGAAAAACAGCCCGGCAACATTTGCAGACCGGGTAATGGAAGAAGCAATTAAGTATATTTCTGCCAAATAAAGAAACCTTTATCACTTTAGGATCATATATGTCTTAAAATATTTAAAGGATAAGATATTTTCTATTTATAATTTTCATCCTCATCTAATTTATTTTCGGTAATTTAGTTGAGGATTTTTCATGAATCCTATTAAAAGCCTAAATAAAAATATGATACGTTCCATCTTATTAACCACATTGATCATGGCTTCAGGAAACCTTTTCAGCCAGAAACTTAAAACAGTTTCCTACCAAGACGGCTCACAGAAACTGAACGGCCTCATCACGTCCAATGCAGGAAAAAAACTTCCCGGAGTTCTGGTTCTTCCGGCCTGGAAAGGTATTGACGAGGAAGCTAAAACAGCTGCTCTTGAACTTGAAAAACAAGGATACATAGCCTTTATCGCTGATATTTATGGTGAAGGAAAGATCCCTGCAGATAATGATGCTGCAGCTAAAAGTGCCGGGTATTACAAACAAAACTATAAAGAATATCAAAAAAGAATTTCCCTGGCACTGGAGCAATTGAAGAAAAATGGTGCTATTTCTGATAAAACGGCAGTCATTGGGTATTGTTTCGGAGGATCCGGAGCATTGGAATCAGCAAGAGGAAACTTGCCCGTAGCAGGTGTTGTTTCCATTCACGGAGGCCTGTCTAAAGATCAGAGCAGAAAAAATGAAAAACTATCTGCTAAAATCCTGGTGGAAAATCCTGCCGATGATAAAAGTGTAACTCCTGATGACTACAATAATCTGATTAAGGAGATGAACGAAGGAGATGCGGACTGGCAGATCATCACATATGCCCACTCGAAACATACCTTCACAAACCCGGAGTCACCGGATTATAATGCTGTGATGGCTAAAAGAGCATGGAATCATACGTTAATGTTCCTGAAAGAGATCTTGAAATAAGAACAACAATTTACCAATATATCAGGATAACAATGTACCAATAATAAGCGAAATTGGTACATTGCTGTATTATTCAATTTATTTGCTTTCAGAATTTTGTTTTGCTTCCAGCACAACTTCATATTTTTTTGGAGAATATTTAGTAAGAGAGCCTGTAGCAGCATCAATCCCTACTCCAATAGCTCCTCCGAAAAGAATATTAAGCAGCGTTACCGCATTAAAGTTTTTCGTCAGCTTTATTTCTTCTTTATTAAAGCCTTCTTTCTCAATGGTAACAGTTTGTTTGCTCAATGATCTTGGAATTTTCACTGTACATGGTGTAACACATTTCTCAATACCTTTATGAAACACGGCAGCTCCTTCAGGGGTTGATGAAAATGATATTGGATCCTGGGTTCCTGTAAAAATAGTTGCACATGAAGTTGTAGAAAACGCGATCCCAAGCATGAATACAATTGATAATTTATTTTTCATATAATTTAAAATAGTTTTTTTAAGGCCGCGAACTTACAAAATAATTCAAAAACAAATGCTATCAATTGATACAAATATCTCACAAAACATAGTAACCATAAGGATTATAGAATAATAAATCACAAAAGCGCACCTAAGTGCGCTCTTTTTCATCAATATTAGTTTTTACCGGGATGAATTTATTTTTTTATGATTGGTAATGAACCTGCATTTCCATTACTGGAACTCCAATTCACATAATAGGTTCCCGCTAATCCTTTTTGAAGATCTATGGGCAGTTTATTAACTCCTGCTTCAATATCGGTCTTATATCCATATAATGTTTTGCCTGCAATATCGGTAACCATTACGGTGATCGTTTCTCTTCCTGAAGCGGTATACTCAAGCTCTGAAAATCCGCTGCTTGGATTGGGATAGAGCTTGGCTTTGTTCTGCTCAGTTCTATTTGATTTACCCATTGTGGAAACTATAGGAGGACATGGGTTATCACATATGTAGCAGAGAAATTTAGTACATTGAAGAAGAAACTCTGTAGAAGTAGTACGGGTAAGGGTCACTCCATATCCATAGCTGCCATTTGGACCTATATAATAGAATAATCCGCGATCCATCTCAGCTGTCCAGCATCCCGGAATAATGGTGGTAGACCCTCCAATGGCCATTGGAATCGGATAATATCTGCTTGTTAGCCCTGGATTAGGAAAATAAACTTTAAAAGTACGTACTATAGGCGGCTGCCCAATAGTCGTAAAGACATCCGGAAGTAGATAATTATGAGTAGTCACCTGACCTTGGGGGAAACTTTTGGATTCTACTATTGTACCTGTCTTAAACTCCAGTGATACCGCAGAAGGAACATATCCCGGTATATTAAGAGATGTCGCCCCATCCTGTCTGATTACATTTACTTTTGTACCGGAGGGGTTAACCGGAACAAACTGAGCACTTAAAACGCCGCTGCACAATACAGCCAATAAAAGAAAAAGACTTGTTTTTCCTTCTCTTAAAAATGAGTTTGATGATCTCAAGATCTTAGTTAGAGTTTTTTTCATAAAGTAATATTTTAGTGATAGCGTTCTTTTTAATTTCGGGACGCCATTGCCGATAAACAGGTACAAGTTGTCTCTTTTTTAATGAAAAAAAAAGTACTAATGAGCAAGTGAGCAGGATAAAAACCTAAACGGGTATTTTGATCGTTTCAATGAGCATAACAACTATAAACATCATCTATAGAAGCATTTCTCTTTCTGGAGAATTTTCTATATTAGCCTGAAAACTATGTATCATTACCTCCTCATATTATTCCTTTTATTTCAAAGCTTGCTAATGTACGGCCAGAGGCCACAGCTCCGCCACTATAGTTTAAGTGACGGATTGCCCAGTAATACAGTCTACTCTGTGTACCAGGACAGCAAAGGATTTATCTGGTTCTGTACCAGCTGGGGAATTTCCAGATTTGACGGCCATCATTTTGAAACCATTACCAGCAATCACGGGCTTCCCGATAATGAAACATTCCAGGCATGGGAAGACCCCTGGAAACGCCTATGGGTGGCCACTTATAACGGAAGCCCTACCTATATTTATAATGGAAAAGTATATTCCGTTCATAATGACCGGCTATGTCGTTTTATGGAAAAAAAGAAAATCGGGTTTTATGATATTAGCCCAAGATGGGATTTGTATTACAATCAGCATAAAAAATATATTATCGGTAAAGAAAGTGTTTCCAATCCAAAAGATACCATCTCGCAATCCCCCAATTATCATTTTAAAGATCAGAACCACAGCTTCTATGTCTCAACAAAAAAAATTATACGAAAAGATCCTACAGGTCCAACCACAGTATACATATTTAAGGAAAAAGCAGTAAGAGCCTGTTTTTATCTGAAAGGGCATTTATATGTGAGATATCTTAATACATTGTATGATATCATATTTAAAGAAGGAAAACCTTTAGTCAAAAAAATCGAACTGCCCAATAATATCATTGATCTTACGATAGGCAAAAATGACAAAATCTGGAATTGTACTACCAGTGGGATTCTGGAATATGATCCTGAAAAAAAAACCGGTCAAAATCCACAGTGTATCGCGATGAAAGGCATTGTAAGTTATAGCAGTTTTATTGATAAACAAGGTAACTGCTGGTATCCTACCAATAAAGGGGTATATATGCAGCCAGCCAATAAAACATTGGTATATACAACACAGGACGGTCTTACAGATAATAATGTTTTAACCGTAAAATATATGCCGGGAGGAAAGCTTCTGGCAGGATACAGCAACAGTGAGATGGTGATCAGGGAAAAGAATAGATTCAAACCGTTGTATACTCTGGGTGACGGGCAGTGGAACAGGCTTAGATACATCCTGCCCATCAATGATGATCTGTTTTTTGCCGGAACGGACAAGGGATTATTCAAATGCAGTCTGAACGGAAAGAATTACGAAAGGCTTCTGGAATTCTCACAAAAATCAGCATCAATCAAAGGGCATACCATGCTGCTCAGCCAGACCGGTATAGAGAAAAGGAATCATCTTATCTATGATCTTAAAGAAGGAAAATTCAGCAAACTGCCTGAGCTGCCTACTTCCATTGCAGCCCCTGCAACAGCTATTGACGCAAAAGGCGTATGGTGGCTGGGTACAGTGCAAGGACTGTTTTATTATGATAAAATATCCCGGAAATTTATCAAGGAACCCACTCTGGGCAGGAACCGTATTACTTCACTGGCCTTTTTGAAGGGCAGGCTTGTCATCAGTACCCACTCTGATGGAGTTTTCATCCGTGACGGCCAAAGAATGATCAAACTGAATACAAAAACCGGGTTAATAAGTAATATTTGTGAAAAAGCTTATGTGGATGAAAAAGAAAGACTATGGGTAAATACAGATAAAGGTTTATCCAGGATTACCTTTGATAATAGACTGCACTACTCTATTTACAATTTTTCGGCAGCTGATGGTGTTCCCAGCCATATGATCAACAGTATTACATTTGGAGAAGGAAAAGCTTTTCTTGCTACGTCAAACGGCATCATTGTCATCAATCAGGATCATGTCAGCAAAAGCCAGCCTTACAAAGTATATTTTCTGAAAGCATCGTTTAAAGACAGCATCGTTTACTATCCCAAAAAGATCAACCTGAAATACAATCAGAATAATGCTCAGATCTCTTACACGGCCATTTCCTATCTGGATGAAAAAGACATTAAGTATAAATATCTTCTGTCCGGAGCAGAAAATGACACTGTGACTACAGAAGAAAGTACATTAAACCTGGGAGCTTTAAAACCCGGAAACTATCAGCTCAGCGTTTGGGCTTCCGGAAAAAATAATATATGGAATAAAACCCCTGCCGTACTGGCTATTGCTGTAAAACCTCCATTTTGGGAAGAATTTTGGTTTGTGGGAGGTATACTGCTGCTGCTGCTGATTTTAATTATTGTGATATACATACGCCGTATCAACATTATACGCAGAAAAGAAGCTGAGAAAACAGAGAGGAAAAAGATGATTGCCGAACTGGAAATGCAGGCCCTCCGTGCCCAGATTAACCCACATTTTATCTTCAATGTTTTGAATGCTATTCAGAATTATTATGGCAAAGAAGATGAATTGAATGCCAATTATTATATGGCAGCCTTTTCGGATCTGATCCGCAAAACCCTTATCCACTCCAAAGAACACTGGAACACCATTGACAAAGAAATGGCTATGCTGAAAACGTATATTGAACTGGAGCAGATGCGCTTTAAAAATCATTTCACATATACAATATCTGTTGAAGCTGGATTGGAGCAGTTAAAAATTCCTACTATGCTTCTTCAAATCTATACTGAAAATTCCATCAGCCATGGATTAAGACATCTAAAAACAGGAGGAACTCTGCAGATTTCCTGCAGCCGAAGTGAAGATTCCATCATATGTATTGTAGAAGACAACGGTGTTGGATTTGAAAAAGCCCGTGAATTTGACAGCAGACCAGACGATTATAAATCCATGGGACTGAAAATTACTGCCGGCAGAATTTCTGCTATCAACGAGCTGTACGGTACATCCATTTCTACAGAGATTACTGATAAAAAGAGTATAAATCCTGATATGCAGGGAACAATTGTAAAAATAACCATCAAAAACACCCCTTTTCTATGAGCAAAATCAAGTCTATCGTTGTAGATGATGAACAGGAATCACGCGAAACCCTTATTCGCTTCTTATCCAAATATTGCCCGGACGTTGAACTGATCGGAGAAGCCTGCTCTGTGAACGAAGCAGCAGAAGTTATCAGAGAAAGATCTCCGGAACTCGTTTTTCTGGATGTCAATATGCCTGTTGAAAATGGATTTAAATTATTTGAGAAGCTGCCGGATATTAATTTTTACACGGTATTTGTGACCGCTTATGACCAGTATGCCGTGCAGGCATTTAAACATCATGCAGTAGATTATCTGTTGAAGCCCATTGTAATCCACGAATTGATCATTACTGTAAACAGGGTTTCCAAACTCTTAGAAGATAAAAATAAAATACAGCAGTTATCTGCTTTGCTTCATCATATTAAAAGCCCTGTAGAACAGAGTAAAATCGCGCTGCCCACCATGGAAGGTCTCGTGTATGTTCACACTATAGATATTGTACGTCTTCAGGCTGATGACAATTATACTTCCATTTTTTTCAAAGGAGGCAAGAAAATGATGATCTCCCATACATTGGCCTATTTTGAGGAAACGTTGAAAGAGCAG
This sequence comes from Chryseobacterium sp. Tr-659, assembly GCF_011752975.1. Classification (GTDB taxonomy): domain Bacteria; phylum Bacteroidota; class Bacteroidia; order Flavobacteriales; family Weeksellaceae; genus Chryseobacterium. The sequence continues at coordinate 104,180 of NZ_VWWP01000005.1, forward strand.
GGCTTTGTCCGTATTCATCATCAGCATCTCATCAATCTTCAGCATGTTGAAAAATACATCAGAGGACGTGGCGGCTATATCATTATGAGTGACGAAACCTCTTTACAGGTATCACAGAGAAAAAAAGATGAGTTTCTCCGAATTATCAAAAGAATGAAATAACAGTAATTATAATACAAGTAAAAAGGCAGATCTGCTGATTTGCAAATTTGCCTTGTATTGTATATTTGATTTCATTAATCTACCTTTCCTCTTCCCTGTTTACCAGCTCCATCGAAAATGCAGGCAGACAGATGGCAAGGTATTCGCAAGGCTCTGAAAATGGATTGCTGTAACGGATTCTCGCTCCTTTTTCAATAAGAATGCTCTGTCCTTTTTCCAGCAATACAATCTCTTCATCAATCTCAAATTGCTTTTTTCCGGAAATAATGTAAGTAAATTCATCAAAATCAGGGGTCTGATGGGGTTCACTCCAGCCTGGGGGAGCCACCATATGTGCAATCGAAACATTAGAATTTCCGGTAGAATTTCCCCAATGCTCTTCAATCAGTTTTCCGTCTGTAGTAGGAACTACAAATGGGGATTGCTGAATTTTATATTTTTTCATATCCAATCTTCTTTTTTGATTTCGTATACGAAATTGGTTCTTGAAGGCTCTGCAAAGTAAGCAACTTCCTCTTCCGCAATTTTTTTTCCTCCCAGTCTTTCCAGGGCAGTCTGAGAACGAAAGTTTTCTTTTCCAATATGGAAATGAACCTTATCTACAAACTGGAAAATATAATCCAGCATCAGCTTTTTTACCTGCGGGTTGATTCCTTTTCCCCAGGATTTGGTTCCGTAAAAAGTATATCCTATAAAAATATGACTGTCATTTTCATCAAAGTTATAATAACGGCTGCTTCCCAATACTTCTCCGGTAGCTTTCTCAATAATTTTGAAAGCACCGCCACTCTCCATAGCTCCTCTGAAAAAATTCTCAAAAACGTCTCTTTGATAACGGTCTTTATTTGGGTGCTGTGCCCAAACTTGAGGATCGGATGCTACTTCATATAAAGATTCAAAATCCCCTTGCTGTAAGGGGATTAGTTGAAACTTTTCATTTTCTAAAACAGGCTGAACAGAAAAATTCATTATTTAGCTCTTTTTAGAAGAATCTGATTCTATTTTCTTGATTTCTTTCAGTTTGTCAGAAATCTTGATTACCGTATCTAATTTTGACGGCTTCAATGGAACTTCTGCCTGAGCCATATCCCATTTGATTACCAGATTTCCTGAGTTTTCGTCTGTAGGATTCAATGTAATTTCAAACCACTCTTGTTTGTCTGCTAACTTGTTTACCGGAACCATAACATCTACAACGTCTTGTTTCGGATCATAGGTATAAGCTCCCCATTGCTGGAAATCTTTGTTCAAAATTACTTTCCATTCTTTTTCTGTAGGTACGATAAATAATCCATACGTTCCTGCAGGAACTATTTTACCGCCAAAACTAACAGCTTGTCCAAAAGTAATCTTCGTAGAGGAGTTAGCTCCCGCTCTCCAAACCTGTCCGTAAGGAACCAGTTCTCCGAAAATTTTACGCCCTTTCACTCCCGGTCTTCCATAATCGATTGTGATCTTTGACATTGAAAACTGCTGCTCTACCTTCTGACGCGGGCTCGCTGCGGGCACAGAATAATCCTGTGCAAAACTGAATGCTGAAACTGAAATGCAAACTGCTATTAATAATTTTTTCACGTGTAAATTTTTGCTTAAAATTACGAAAATCAAAACAAAATAGCTTTCTATAACTTCAATAATTTTCATTTTTCCAGGAATTATCCCGTAAGATATAGCTCTGGTAATTGTTTAGTTATTATTTGATTTTAGCTATTGAAAATTTTATATTTTTTTATCGCTTTTCCTTGTCTGAGTTTTATTGAGTGAAATACTGTTGGTACATCATTAGTCCAGGTTTTCAGAATTAAAAGGATTGCAATAATCTCAGCCCTTGTCAATAATCCGACCCAGAAACAAAGATTAAACAGCAGTACAGACTTACATTCCAGGATAATCTGAATTAATGTTGCAAAGAGCAGCAAGGTCCAGATTTTCGCTCCGATAGAATGAGTAGCTACTTCTCTTCTAAATTTTAAGAAGCTAACAAGATAAATCAAGGCTTCAGCCCCTATAAGAATAATGATCTTATCAAAATTTGCCTTAAAAAAATCAGGGCATTGAATATAAGCGGCCACACCAACTGAAATAAAGAAAATCTGATCAATTGTGGAATCAAGACGGCGGATTTTCTGCGTTGAAATATTAAGGTATCTTGCTATAATCCCATCAAAAACATCGGTTAATAAACCAACTGACAACAAAACAATTTCTATTGTTCTATAATGATCAGGCCTGATAATACTAAAAAAGATAATCACAAACCCGATGAAAAGCCTCGAAAAAATTAAGATAATTGGAATTTTTGATTTCATAAAAATATACTAAAAAGTGGAATTTAATTTGGAAAAGACTTCTAAAACAGAATCGCTTTTTCCAGCTCCAGTAATTTTTGTTTTCTCCAAATTCCGCCCGCATACCCCACTAATTCTCCGTTTGAACCGATCACACGATGACATGGGATTAAAATTGCAATTTTGTTAATTCCATTGGCAGTACCCACAGCCCGTATGGCTTTCGGATTTCCCAAGAGCTCAGATTGTTGTTTATAAGTTCTTATTTCTCCTATCGGGATTTCGCGGAGAAGCTGCCATACTTTTTCCTGAAATTCGGTTCCTGTGGTAAATATAGGAACATTGAATTGGCTTCTTTTTCCTTCAAAATACTCTTTCAGTTCTTCTTCCAGCTGTGTAAAATGCGCATGCTCTTTTTCTGCTATATCAGCCTTCAGTATTTTTGACAAAGTCTTCAGCTGCCTTTCAATGGTTTTCCGGTCTGTGAACTCAAGCAGACAAATACCCTGATCCACAGCACAGGCGATCATCTCTCCAAGCGGCGTTTGTATTATTTTTTGATGTATGATTTCCATTCGTTTAAAATTAAACTTTTTTTGGAACTCATACTTCCTTTCTATATGTTAAAGTTGTTTAAACAGACTTATGATTTAAAACTCTTTTTGCCTGTTCGAGGTGTCTTGCATTATGATAAATAACAAAACGGAAGGTATCCCCCAGTTTCAGTTTGATCAGTTTGGAAATGCTGATAGCAGTTTTGGTTTTCTCCAGGTTAACATGTTGAGCGTCTTCCAGTAACTCAAGCATTTTCTCCTGTTGTCTTACAAATTTATCAACTACGTTTTTGTCCAGTTTGCTATGAATGGGATTCATTATTTTCGGGCTTTTCATTTTGTTCAGCTTTTCTTTGGGAAGTATACTTTCTGCAAAATAATTTCCAAGAATTCCCGGTTTAAAGTCAGATTGGGAAGTATTCTTCGCCGAAGAGATTCTACGATTGATTTCTGGAAGATAAAAATCTCCATACCGGTTTAAATGCTCAATACATTCCAAAGCGCTCCAGCTGTCTGTTGAAGTCCTGAAATTCAGTTCATGGTCAGGTTTTAATAATAGCACTTCACCAAAATGCAAATGCTGCCGGGTTCTCTTTTTTAATTCATCTAACAATTCTGACGTTGACATTTTCATTATCTTTTTTATGCAAATATCATGATTGGATGATTCTTAAATCTTGACTGAACTCAAGATTTTTTAAGTCTTGACAAGGTTTCCGGAGACATTCTGAGATAATTGGCAATGTATTTATTGGGAATTTCCTGAAAAAGCTTCGGACTCCGCTTTAAAACCCTCTCAAAACGTTCTCCGGGAGCGTTGATCAGCAAATCTTTTTCTCTTTCCAGCTGTTGCAATACCAGGTCTTCCAGTATTTTCATCCAAAATTCCATCTGCTCCTCACCAGATCTGATAAAATTGTAAAAATCATTTTTGGAAGCCATCTGTACCGTTGTTTTTTTTATAGCCTGAATATAAAGATCGGAAGGTTTTCCTGATAGAAAAGAATCCAGTGAAACAATAATATTTCCGGTATACCCGAAACGGATAATCCTTTCTTCTTTTTCATCCATCATAAAAATCCGTACACTTCCTTTTTCAATAAAATAAATATGAGTATCCGTACTGCCAGAGATCTTCAGGAACTCATTCCGTCTGAATTCTTTCTTTTCCCAATGAATTCCACTTTGAAGCAATTGTTCAACCATTTTATTTTATTATTTGCTTTTCCAAAGATAATGGGTAATTTTAAAGTTTTAAAACACTAATCACTGATAATGCTCAAAAAAACAGGACTTTTTTTACTCCTTACTTCCGGACTTTTAAGTTTGAAAGCTCAGCAAACCATCCCTTTCCGGATCACAAAGTACAATAATATTATTGTAAAAACACTGGTTAATAAAAAGGATTCACTGGATCTGATGTTCCAGATCGCCATGAAAGAATGCTCTATTTCTCCTGAACGAAAACAGAAAGCAGATCATATTATTTTTAAAGATGAGATCAGTGATCATAACACGGTTCAGATCGGGAAGAAAACATTGGAAAATGTGCGCTTCTTTGATAATCAATTGACAGGAAATGAGGCTGACGGAAAGATCGGAACCGGGCTTTTTGAAGGCAAAGTATTTAAAATCGATTATGATCAGAACCGGTTTGTTATTTATGATAAGATGCCAGACTTAAAAGGCTATCAGGCCATTAAAATCATTACAGATCATGATGGTTTTTATATTCCTGCTGATAATGTAATTGAAGGAGACCAACAGCGTGAAGCTTTTTTTGTCCTTCAATCCGGCTATTCCGGAGGGATTCTGTACAGTAATAAATTTGCTGAAGAAAACTATCTGGACAAAAAATTGAAAATAACCGGTGAAAAAACATTGAAAAACTCTGAAGGAAAAAGTCTTATCACCAGACAAGCAGTTCTTCCTTATTTCAAACTGGACCGTTTTGTATTTAAAAATGTTTCTGTAGGATTTTTCTCCGGAGAACTTAAAACCCAGAACGTAAATTATTTTGGCGCTGATATGCTGCGCCGATTTATCTGGATTTTTGATGCCAAAAGGGAGACAGCATACATCAAACCAAGCAAATATTTTTCAGATCCTTATTACAAAATAAATTAAACTCATGTTAATAAAAACTTATGAAGAAGGTTAAAGCAGTATCAGCACTTTTATTTTTTCAGCTGGTCTTCATCGGCTGTCAGAAAGATGAAAAAAAGACAAGTATCAGTAGATCTGACACGTCCAATGATTCCGTAAAAATTACAAAACCGGTAGATGAAATTGATTATAAAGATTTCAACATTTTCAATATTTCTTCCATGTCATCCATAGGAAATAACCAATTAATGGATCTTTTTATTTCTGTGTCTGATATTTATAGCGATCCTCATTCTGTTCCGGAAGAGTTTATAAAGAACCAGAAGCAGAAATCTTTTGAACAGTTACAGTATCTTGAACTGGATGCTCCACACAGAAAAAGAATGCTTGATGGAATTCATCTTACAGAAAATGATTCTCTGTACATGTATAACTATGAATTCAATCAACTTCAGAAAATTCCTGTAAAAAAATTAAAAGCTGCAGCTTACCTCGATGTATATGCTACAGAAGGTGAAGAAGTAGATGCCGGTTCTTATATGCTTGGTTTTCAAATTGAAGCCAATAAAAGTATAACCGACCACGATAGATATAATAATGTTATTGCCTATTTCGGGAATAAAAATCCATTTATAGAAAATAAGATGAAGCCTATACAATGGAAAAAAGCCGATGCTCAAATTTCAAGGAAATATTTCCCTGACTCAAAGCTCAAATATGGAGAAACCCATCAGGCCCGATATGAAAATCTGACCTATTATCTCCAGGATCTTATTGAGAACGAAAATGTACTGGAACGCAGGCTGGTAGTAATGAATGATCATAACGAAAAAATATTTGAAAATTCGTTTAGCATAGCGGGCAGTGACGGAGCTGAATTCTCCCCGTTGAACGGAATCAATAGTGATGAAGCTAATCAATTTCAATGGACAGGCCGCCTTTTCAAAGGAAAGCCTCCTGTAATTTTCGGATTGATTTCACCATCTTTTGGATGCCCTTCTATTGTTTTTTTAGACAAAAAAGAGAAAGCAATGACCATTAATTGTGATAACAGGCATTAGAAGAAACTAAAATTTTCGTTTAAATTTTTAGCTATAAATAAAAAAGCAAATCTGTGAGTGTACAGATTTGCTTTTTATAATTATTTCTTAGGATAATATTTATTCTTCATTTTCATGAAATAAGTTTCGGATTCTTTAAAATTATTTGTTTTCATAAATTTGAGAACAACATTCAGATAAGGTTCTGAAGGAATAAACCCTGCTCCTGTCTTCTCTGAAAACTTTTTATAATCGTCTTCAAGTTTTTGGGGATCTTTCGCTAACTGTTTGATATCAGTTCTAAACCCCTTGAAAATAAATTTCAAAGCTTCATAATTTCCCTGATAAGAAACTGTTCCGTGTGTCTCTCCCTCAAAAAAACTATGTTTATAATTCAATGAACCGTTTTTTTCTATAATTCCTTTAAACTCGTCAATGGCTTGTGTCATATCTGAATTCCAGTTTTTCTGCTGTTCCTCATTATCTGCCTGAGAAACATATAAAGATGTATTTGCAGGAAATTTTTTGTTCTTTTCTAAATATTGCTGTGTCCTTGAAATGGTAACTTTATGATCCCACCATAAACTGGGATCATTTGCGACATAAGCATTGAAATAATCAGGATGAGAAAGAAATGTATTGATTGCGAACAACCCGCCGAAAGAATGTCCTACCAGAATAGAATAGTCCTGCGTTCTGTAATTTTTATTAATGAACGGCTTCACTTCTTCCTGCATAAATTTTACAAAGTTCTCACTTCCTCCACTGTCTGCAAAAAGGATGACATTCGGATTTACCGGGCTTTTCTTTTCAGATTTTGTAGGTGTAAGATCCCTTGTCCGTTCTGTATTTTTAATTCCTACCACAATACATTCCGGAATGTCAGCATAGGGAGGACGGGAAATAAAATCGGTCATTCCTGAAAAATATTCAAAGTTGATTTCTCCGTCTAAAAGATAGATAACCGGGTATCGGGCAGGATTAATGGTATTATCATCATATGTTTTTGGAAGATGAACCCAAATTTCCCTGTTTTCATTTAAAACTTTTGAAAATAGGTTCTGCTTCTCTCCTATCACAATTTTTTCCTGTCCTTTGCCTGGTATACTTAATAAAAATAGTGAGATGTATAAAAATTTAAACAAATTGCTGCTCATGGTGTGAATCTTTTCTGTGTTGATGGACATTTTTAATTTCTTTATTCTTTTTTGTTGATTTATTTCTTCTTCCCCACCAGATCAGGAATCCGGTAACAGGAAGGCTTGTACAGATAATCCCGATGATGAATGTGAATATTTTCCCAAACATCCCGCCCCAATATCCCACATGGAGATCGAAATTCATATGTTCAATCACTTCATGCATCTGAACTTCTTTAGGGTAATCAATTTCATTTCCCGTATATTTATTGGTTTCCATCGTTTTTCCGTTGACGAGGCTTTTTAAGCCTATAAATTTTGCAGCAGCAACATGATAAACCGTTGCAGAATCATTTCCTGGAATACTCATTCTGAACTGTTCCGCTTCAGGAAATTTCCTGAAATTTTTATTTACGAAATCACTAAAAGACAACGCTTTTTTCTCCGGATCAAATTTGGGTTCATACTTTTCTGCAATTGTATGAGCATCCGCTACTCCTCCGAATGCTTCCTGTGTGAGATCCGTTAAAACTTTATAAGCCATGATCAGCCCTGTAATTGTAATAAAAACGGCAGGCAACAATGAGTAAAACCCGAAAACATTATGAAAATCATAATTCTTCCTTCGCCATTTTGTTCCTGACTTGATCTTAAATGCCGCTGTTCTTGTTGTTTTATTCCATTTTTTAGGCCACCAGAGCATCAACCCGCTTATCAATTGAATAAAAAAGATAATGGATGCGATTCCCACTACTGTTTTCCCAAACTTTCCGGCAAGCAGCTGTGCATGAATGTGGGCAACCACATAGAAAAACTCGTAGCTTTTCGTATAACCTAACACTTTTCCGGTATAAGGATTAAGATAATGATAGGCAAATATCCCTCTCGGGCCACGGCCTTTCTTTTTGGCTTTTTCAATGGTTTTATCTTTGGGCGGCTGGGTTGCTGAAGCTATTCTGAAACTGCGGCCTGCATCTTTATAAGTATCAAAATAAAATGCTTTCCTGTCCGGAACCTGCTTATGAAATTGAACAAGCAATTCTTCAGGTGTCATTTTCTTTGGATTGGCCGGAGCTTCAACATATTTGGCACTTCCGCCGCAGAAATCGACAATTTCATCGCAGAAGACAAATATGGTCCCTGATAACGTTACAGTGAGAACGATGATCCCGGAAACCAGCCCGAGCCAGAGATGCAGCCAACCGGTAATTCTTTTGGTAAGGGATTTCCCTTGTTTTTTCTTTGGATTAGTTTTTTTATTTTCCATATCTGATTGATATAAACTGTTTGTTGAAGAATGCGAAGGCTCAGAGATTTTACTGTTGTTTTTCTCTCACGCGGAGTTTGCAGATAAAGCAGATCTTAATTATAAAAATCTGCGTAATCTCTTTGATCTGCGAGAGAAAAAATAAGATATATCTCCTCACTTTCACATTCTTCAATACATTCTTATGATGTAAAACAGTTCTCTAGTTTCTAAAATTTAAATGCGAAATTGGCAAGAAACTCTCTTGGTTTCTGTGGCTGGCCGTAGAAGTTCCAATAGTTCTGGTTCAAAGCATTGTTCATTTTCAGACCGATTCTGTATTTTCTTTTGTCGTAGAAAATGGTAGCTCCAACGGTTGTATAGGCAGGAGCAAGGAAATGATTGGTAATGTTAATGTATGTTTTATCAACAAAATTGAATCCGGCCCCGAAGCCGAGTCCTTCATATGCTCCATCCATTATTTTGTAGCTCGTCCACAGATTGGCAACATGTTTAGGAGACCAGGCACTTCTTTTTCCGGCATCCTTACTTCTGTCATCAAATTTATTATCGTTATAGCCGTAGCCTGCAACTATATTCCAGCCTTTAACAGGATTGGCAACCAGATCCAGTTCGAATCCCTGGTTTTTGATATTTCCATCCTGGATATAAAGGTCTGGAATACCTGAAGGATCTGCAATCAGACGGTTTTTTATTTTCATATTATAATAACTTACTGTGGTTAGTAGCTTTTTACCGAACAGATCTAATTTAAATCCTGCCTCAAATTGGTTTCCCTGCTCAGGTTTGTATTCAATGAATGTATTACCTGTTCCGTCTCTCGGGTCTTTTCGTGGAGCAACATTTTTAAATCCGTTGACATAATTAGCAAAGAATGAAATTTCATTTTTGATAATTTCATACACCAGTCCGAATTTTGGAGCGAATTGAGTCTGGGTATATTTACCACCGCCTTCTACTCCATTGGAAATGATATTATCACTCCTGTAATTATCCATTCTTAAACTCGCCATTACCAGTAAATTGTCTGTAATATTAAGAACATCTGAAGCATATACACTGAATGTGTTTATTTTATTGATATCATACATTGTTCCGCTTCTTGGAAGGGCTTTAATAATATCTCTGGAGAGGGGTGTCCACTTTGTGGAAGAATCCAGATAAACAACATCTGCAGGTTGATCTTTATCGCTAACAATAACCCCGTTTAAAGGATAAGGAACGAATACAGACGCGTTATTTTTCCCTACTTTATAAACAGGATATTGGTTTTTGCTGGTTTGCTGGAAGTAATCTACCCCAACAACCAAGCGGTTTCTAAGATTTCCGATCTTAAAATCTCCTATGAAGTTCTGCTGAATATTATCCGTTGTAATTTTATAGCTGTCGAAAGGGCGGATGCTTCTGCTGACTGAATTATTGTTCAGGTAATTTAAAACCAGGAAAATTGATTCGTTTTCATTGGCTTCTCCTCTCTGGTAAGAAGTTCTGGAAGTCCATTGATCATTGAATTTATGAGTGACTTCAGCCATGGTCACAAAATTGGTTCTTTTTGATCCTATGTCATTACTGGTAAATGATCTGTCATAAGCTGATGCCAGGTCTTTCATGGAATGAAGGGTAAGCTTTTCAGATTGTCTCACATAAGCATTCAGCGTTTTTTCCGGTGCATGAAATTCTGTATCCAGGGTTACCGTTGTTTTATCACTGACTTTGTATAAAATACTTCCTGAGAAAAACAGTCCTTTATTGTATCCTGCATCTTGAAAAGAATCCTGTGAATAAGCGGCAACATTGAATCTTGCTAATGCTGTCTTTTCTTTATTCAAAGGAGTATTCACATCTGCTGTAATCCTGTTCATACCCCAGCTTCCGGTGGTGTAATTGATGATTCCTCCGAAATTTTCCTGCGGCTTCTTAGTTACTACATTCACTACACCTCCATAATTGGCCAGCGTTCCTCCAAATAAAGTCCCTGACGGTCCTTTTATTACTTCTACTCTTTCAACATTCGCAATCTCTGATTGTACTCTTGGATTTTGAATCAATCCGTTTCTGAAACTGGAATTGGAGCTGAAACCTCTCAGGAAAATATCATTCCCGCTGTCATTCACACTGTTGCTTACAACAACTCCAGGTGCTGATGCCATTGCCGTATTGAAATCCGTAGCTCCCATTTCACTGATAATTTCTTTGGGAACAAGGTTATAAACAGTAGGGTTTTCAAGGTTTTCCAACGGAAGCCTCGCTATGGATTCAGATTTTTTAGTTCTGTAATTGTGGGTTCCCTGAAGAGATACCGACTGTATTTCAGCCACTTTAATGGTATCTGTTTCCTGGGCACCCACCATAGCAAATGCTAATAGTGCTGCAGAAATAATTGTTCTTTTCATTTTATAATTAAGTTTAGTGAGTACAAAATTATTTTATTTTTATTAATTCTAAATAAAAACATGACACAAATCATAAAATGAATTATTCATAAAAGCGCATAAACAAAGGGTTTCCAAAATTTGAAAACCCTCTATGGTGAAGTATTTAAGTTTAAAATATTAGAAATATTTTTGAAGAAAAGCAAAAATCCGGTCAAAATGTTTGTAAGGTTCAGTATGACCACCCTGCCATTGTATGTGCTCATAATGGTATTTAAAATGGCTGTTTTTAAGTCTTTGGATCATTTTCTCCGACATATCAGAGGAAGGACAGATTTCATCTTGATTACCAGACATCAGTAAAATGGAAGCTTTAGCATTCTCAACTTTTATAAGAGATCTGCTTTCGGCCTCTTTATCCTGAAGCATTGCTTCAAACGCTTTTCTTATATTCCTTTGTATCATAAAAGGAACTGCCGCTTCATTTACAGGGACAAAAGGAAGTTCTCTTCCTCCAAATGTCCAGCTGGAAGTAGAAAAATGACTGGTATTTCCCGGGAAAACCGCATGACTGGCCGAAAGCGCAATGATACAAGAAATATCAGGATAATAACTTCCTAAAAGCAAAGCCAGATCTGCTCCCCGAGAGCCTCCGACAATTGCTATTTTATCTGTATGAATTTTCTGTTTTGCGATGGATATGGTATTATAAACATCCTGGATTTCAATCTTTTCAAGAAGCTTGGGAGAATTTTTTGATCCGAAGTAAGCAACTGCCAGAAAAGCATAATCTTTACCGAGAAACTGATCCCTCACCGATTTCCAATGGTTGGATGCCCAGGCATTCCCTCCTTCAGAGCCTCCGAGGCCTACAATCAGTCCTTTTATATTTTTTTGCGGAAGATATAGAACCGCATCTGTATTTTTTGAGTGAATTGTATCCTGAGCTTTCACTACAATCCCCATCAGCAAAAAGAAGAAAATTTCAAATAATCGTTTCATGACTTTTTTTGACAAAAATATTCCAGTGGATCCGATTTATTTTTGCTCTAGATCAAAAACTACTTTTCCGCTCGTAATCTGCTCAATGTAGACTGTGTAATACCAAGATAAGAAGCAACCATCCCCAGCGGAACCCTGTGATAAACGCCTTTGTATACCTGTAAAAAATGTTCGTATTTTTCTTTTGCCGTAGTGAATCTTTGTGAGGTGATACGCTCCATCAAATGTCCGAATACGCTTCCCATCGAGAGTCTTGCATATCGTTCCATTTCCGGGAAATGATCAAAAAGATAGCCGAGATCATTTACTTTCAGGCAGAAAGTTTCTGTTTTTTCGAGACAGTCGATATAATAGATGTCTTTTGTCCTTTCTATAAAGCTTTTGGGAGAATTGATCCATTCATTTTCACAGGAAAAATATTCACTGATCTCCACGCCGTCTTTCAGATAATAGGTTCTCACCAAACCATTAAGAATAAAATAGCTTTTGGTACAGATCTTATCAGCATCCTGTACAAGTTCTCCTTTTTCAAAAATATGAAGAGACAGTCTCTCTGTAAGCTCTTTTTCTAAAGCTTCACTTATTTTTATATACCGGCTGAAGTGTTCTAAGATAGGATCATGATTGTTCATCAGCGGTTAGATTACGGCGGAAGAAATCATCGACATATAATAATTGGCACAATGCAAAGAATTGATTAGTAATATTTCTTTATTGAAAAGGGTTTCAAACGTTTCAGAGGTGGTAATGTCGTATTCATAATTCATAGAACTCCACTTCAAATGGGGCTTCATCACAAAAAGTTCATTTCCCTGCTGATCGGTAAGAACAAATGATTCTTTAAATATTCCCCTGTGTTTAAAAAGAAAGCCTTGTTTTACCTCATCAAAATAGGTTTGTATCACAATTTCACCATTCCAGTTCATCCGGAACTTCAGAATCACTCTTTCATTGTCTTTCAGCTCGATAGTTGTTCCCCAAAAACCTTTTGGCTCTACCAGGTAAAAACGGTTTCCAATCTCAATTTCTGCATTAAATTTGAACCAGCTTTTATATATAAGTCTCCCTACAAACTGGCTGTCTTTTGACACTTCAAAAGATAAAGAATTGATTGATTTTGCGTGGTACTCTGCCATGGTTATTTTTAATTTGGTGGAATTTCTATCGGTTTTTAAATATCATTAACAATCTGAATTTTAACGCTCTAATTTATAAATAAATCGGCAAAAAATAACAGCTTTTAAAATCCTTTTTTTATATTCTAATTTCCGAATGATCTGTAAAGGCTGAAAAACCATTTTTCTCTATCATTAGATTCTTATCATTTTGTTATTTTTCAATCCATACATGGGAAACTCCCCTTTTAGCCATCTCTATTACCATTCTCAACAACCGATAACGTAACACGCTTATTCATTGACATTTAAAACAAAGACCACCTTATAAGATGGAGCGCCCGGCATCAACTGCACCATTAATTTTGCATTGTCAACATTCAAAAAACGCTCTCAATAAAAACCGATCTAAATGAAAATATCTGTTATCACGTGTCTTGGTATTATCCTGTTTCTTTTAACTGCTTGCCGGGAGGAAGAATTTGATCAGAACCATGTAAAGGACTTTAGTTTTACATCTTCGATTAACGGAAGTACTTATCCTATCAAAGTGGCACTGCCAAAAAACTATTCTACAGCTTCAAAATATAAAGCATTATATGTTTTGGATTCAAAATGGGATTTTAATTTGGTCGCTCAGGAGGTTCAAAAACAATCCGAAAAATTCCAGCGTTATGATGTTCTTGTTGTAGGTATCGGCTGGGGTAATGACCGATTAGATGATTATCTGCCTGTACCTTATAAAAGCGGTACCGGCCGGGCTGATGAGTTTGTGAAAGTCATTAATAATGAATTGATTCCCAGAATTGAAAATGAGTTCCATGCAGCCCAATCCAGAGAAGACCGGACTATCTTAGGGCATTCCGCAGGAGGGCTCTTAAGTGCATATTGTTTTACCAATTATCCGGACATCTTTGGAAGTTATCTTTGCCTGAGTCCTTCACTTTGGGTGGGAAATCAGATTGTACTTATCCACGAAAAAAAAAACAGGCCCGGAAACCAGGCCCGAAATGGTAGATTCTTTCTAGCTGCAGGAGAGCTGGAAGATGGAGGAATGCTTCCGCCTATAGAAGCATTCCGTTTGATTCTCAGCCAACATTATACAGGGTTCTCTCAAGCATATAATCTGGCAGGAGGGCTGGACCATCTGGGCTCTAAAAAGACTAATATCCGGAAAGCTATCTCTTTTTATTTTCATCAACTTTAATCTTTTATATGCGTTTACTATTATTGATTTGTCTTTTTACATGTATTGGTGTCAAGCTACACGCACAGGACACAATCCGGAAAAAAAGGGTACTTGAAATTAAACCTGCTATCGGAGCTACGGGAAGCCCCATAAAACCTACTGTATCAGTAATGGTGCTCCACCCGTTGAATCTTAGATTTTCTGCAGTCTCCCACTCCATGATCAGTTTTTTACTGTTCGCAAATAATTCTGAGCAATACATCAAAACTCATTACAATTATTCTTTATCCCAAAAACTGGGAATTGGCTATTCTTTGTACGGAAAAAAGGGAAAAAGCCGGCATACCCTATTGGCACTGGGCGGAATCAGGCATGTTGCTTTTAAAGAAACACTGAACCATCCGGATCTGGACGAGGTAAGTATCAGTACTCATAGTACAGTTGCCGATTATGGCCTGATGTATGAGCTTTCAGTGGGAAAAAAGAGATATACATTTGATACCAGACTGTACCTTCCTTTTAGCCCCATCCAATATTACCCACAGGGAACATTGACCAATCTGATTTATCTGGAAGTAGGAATAGGCATCAGGCTCTATAAATAAAAAAGAATTGGATATCAGCCGAATAGAAAGTATTTTGGTATGGAATATATAAACCTTTTGAAGAAAAAAATATAACAGGCTGATTATTTGCTATTTTTACTTTTTTAGATTTGTTATTACAATGGCAATAGGCTGGGAACTTATTTACATAGGCGGGATTTCGATATCATCGTTCCTTTTCATTATATTGATCAGTAAACAGCATAAAAGCATTGCTGACAGGATTCTGTGTACCTGGCTTTTTTTTGCTCTGATTCACCTGTTGTTTATTGCAGGCTATGCTTCCGGAGCTATCTATAAAACCCCTCTGTTATTGGGATGGGAACTACCATTACCTTTTCTTCACGGTCCTTTTCTTTATTTGTATATTTTATTTTTAAGCAGCCAACAAAGTAATGGGCGGCGATACTTTATTCATTATATTCCAGCTGTATTGGTGGCTGTCTTACTCTTCTTCATACTTCCAGGGGCTCAGTTTAGTTCTTTATTAACCGTGCCAGCCTATAAATCTTTATTTCATGGTATAGTAGCTGCCATTATGATTTCAGGTGTGGCTTATGTAGCAGGATCGCTCATTCTGTTGCGCAGACATCAGCACAATATTGTGGGTCAGTTTTCTAATACGGATAAGATTACTCTTAACTGGATGCAATATCTTATTGCAGGAATGAGTATTATCTGGATTATTGTAATTTTTATACAATCGGTGCAGGCTCTGTACGTTGCCGTTGCTTTATTTATTTTTTTCATTGGATATTTCGGTATTCGCCAGGTGGGTATTTTTTCTAATGTATCATCAAGCCATGAGGTGATTCAGCCTATTGCACTTGAAAGTGATATACCGCCAACAGCTACAGCTATTCCTGAAGCTATTGATTCTGTAAAATATGAAAAAACAAAGCTTGAAGACACTAAAGCGTTTGAAATTCAGGCCCAACTTGCCCTATTAATGAAGGAAGAAGAATGCTATAAAGATCCCGAGCTTACTTTAGGAGATCTTGCCAAAATACTGGATATACAACCAGGTATGCTGTCTCAGGTCATTAATTCAAAAGAAGGAAAAAATTTCTATGATTATATCAATACTTTGAGGACCGAGTCTTTCAAGCAGTTACTTTTACAGCCTGGAAGCAGGCAGTACACATTGTTGTCTCTGGCTTTTGAATGTGGATTCAATTCCAAAACAAGTTTTAACCGTAATTTTAAAAAAATTACCGGAATATCTCCCAGCCAGTATGCAAAAAAACTGAAAATTGAAACACAATCTGAAGATGGAGAAGGATAGTTCATTTAACTGATTCCATCCTCTATCTCGTCTTCAACTGCTATACATACCTTTACCAGCCCATTTATAAAAGTGATATTATCTTTTGTTTCAACCCTGTAATCAGAATCCCAGTTCAGCTCCGTATTGTATCGCTGCTTGCAGAACTTGAATGTTTATCTCCTTTAATGCTTTGAATTTAATACAATACCCTGTTACGTTTGCCTTACCTATTTCTTTTCCATAGGTTTGGGGCAGATAGTTTTTATCCTTAATTCCCATAATATATACTGAAATTCCTGTTGTATTGGCACTCATTCCGATGCGGTAAAATTCTTTATTACTTCCGTCAGCATACTGCATAAGATAAGCCCCATATCCGATATTGGGATTCGAAACTGTTTTATTTTCCTCATTTTTCCCATCCAGAAACCATAATCTGCACTCTGGCAACGTTTTTAAAATGAGCTGATGCAGCTCCTGCATATCTTTACTCTTCGTTTCTGATTGGCTGTTGATGTAGTTCTGGATTTGTTCCTGGGTATTCATATATTGGTTATTATGGCAGGTTGTTTTTAACTCCTTTCATTTAAATTAGGAATATAATAAAATTAAGAAATTCAATATAACTGCAAAAAAAACCTCATAGATTTTTAAGATCTATGAGGTTTATGGTATTTATTTTTTTCTTCGAAATTACATTGTCTCCATTTTGAAGCTCATACTTTCGATTACTTTTAAAATGGCTTCTACCGTATCCATTGAAGTTAAGCAAGGAACACCATTCTCCACACTCATTCTTCTGATCTGGAATCCGTCTCTTTCTGCCTGCTTACCTTTTGTAGTGGTATTCACAACATACTGAACTTTTCCTTTCTGAATCAGATCGATAAGGTTTACACTTTCTTCACCGATTTTGTATCCTATTTTGCAAGGAATTCCTTTTTCTTCGAAGAACTTTGCTGTTCCTTCTGTTGCCCAGATTCTGAATCCTACTTCGTGGAATCTTGCTGCAAGAGCCGCAGCTTCTTCTTTATGCTTATCTGCTACTGTAAACAGGATTGAACCGTGCATCGGAACTTTTCTTCCTGCAGCAACCAATCCTTTGTAAAGTGCTTTTTCAAGCGTTGTGTCTTTCCCCATAACCTCTCCCGTTGACTTCATTTCAGGCCCTAGAGAGATATCCACTTTTGTTAGTTTTGAGAAAGAGAACACCGGAACTTTTACAAAAACGCCTTCTTTATTTGGAACTAATCCGTGTTCATATCCAAGATCTTTCAGTTTTTGTCCTAAGATCGCTTTTGTAGCAAGGTTAGCCATCGGAACTTCTGTAATTTTGGATAAGAAAGGAACTGTTCTTGAAGAACGTGGGTTTACTTCGATCACATATACATTTCCTTCGAAAAGAACATACTGGATATTCATTAACCCGATAACATTCAGACCTTTTGCCAGTCTCTTCGTATAGTCTACCAAAGTATCGATTTCGCTCTGAGAAATATTTTGTGGTGGATATACCGCGATTGAGTCTCCGGAGTGAACTCCTGCTCTTTCGATGTGCTCCATAATTCCTGGGATAACTACTGTTTCTCCGTCACAGATTGCATCTACTTCTATTTCTTTCCCTACCATGTATTTGTCTACCAATACCGGGTGTTCAGGACTCGCATCTACCGCGTACTCCATATAATGAGCTAATTCTGCTTCAGCATATACAATCTCCATTGCTCTACCTCCAAGAACGTAGCTCGGACGAACCAATACCGGGTAACCAATTTCGTTGGCAATTTTGATCGCTTCTTCTTTAGAAGTTGAAGTTCTTCCTTTTGGCTGAGGAATTCCAAGTTCCTGAAGGGCTTTCTCGAATTTATCTCTGTTTTCAGCTCTGTCAAGATCTTCTAATGAAGTTCCTAAGATCTGTACTCCGTGAGAAGCTAATTTATCTGCAAGGTTAATTGCAGTCTGTCCTCCGAACTGTACCACTACTCCTTTAGGTTTTTCAAGCTCGATGATGTTCATTACATCCTCTTCTGTAAGTGGTTCGAAGTATAGTTTATCAGAGATGGAGAAATCTGTAGAAACAGTTTCAGGGTTGTTATTGATAATAATTGCTTCGTAACCCATTTCTTTGATTGCCCATACAGAGTGAACGGTTGCATAATCAAATTCTACACCTTGCCCGATTCTGATAGGTCCTGAACCAAGTACGATGATCTTTTCTTTGTCTGAAACTACACTTTCATTCTCTTCTTCATAAGTTCCGTAGAAATAAGGGGTTTCAGATTCAAACTCAGCAGCACAGGTATCTACCATTTTATAAACCGGCATTACCCCGTTTTCTTTTCTGAAATTGAATACCTCACGTTCTTTTACATCCCAAAGAACAGCGATATTGATATCTGCGAAACCTAATCTCTTAGCTTCAATTAATGTTTCTTTGTCAAATTTATTAGCTGCGATAACTTTTTCGAAGTCAACTAATTTCTTCAGTTTCCAGATGAAGAATTTATCAATTTTACTCCATTCTACAATCTGTTCCCAATCGTATCCTCTTCTTAACGCATCTCCGATGATGAATAATCTCTCATCATCACACACTCTAATTCTTCTTTCGATTTCTTCAGCAGTAAGAGCCTGCGCCTGCTTGGTTTTTAAGCCTAAATGCTTGATTCCTGTTTCTAATGAACGGATAGCTTTCTGTAAAGATTCTTCAAGATTTCTTCCGATCGCCATTACTTCTCCGGTTGCTTTCATCTGAGTTGAAAGTCTTCTGTCCGCAGTTTCGAATTTATCGAATGGAAATCTTGGGAATTTTGTCACCACATAGTCAAGAGCCGGTTCAAAACATGCGTATGTTTTCCCTGTTACCGGATTCATAATTTCATCCAGTGTTAATCCTACTGCGATCTTTGCTGCGATCTTTGCAATCGGGTATCCTGTTGCCTTACTTGCTAACGCTGATGAACGGGATACTCTCGGGTTTACTTCGATGATATAGTAATCGAACGAATGTGGATCCAGAGCCAGCTGTACGTTACACCCACCTTCAATTCCTAAAGCTCTGATGATTTTTAAAGAGGCATTTCTCAGTAATTGATACTCTCTGTCTGAAAGCGTCTGAGAAGGTGCTACTACGATAGAGTCTCCTGTGTGAACACCTACCGGATCTATATTTTCCATGTTACAAACCACAATCGCATTGTCGTTGGCATCACGCATTACTTCGTATTCTATTTCTTTAAAACCTGCAATTGATTTTTCAATAAGACACTGAGTAACCGGGCTGTGTTTTAATCCCAATTCAGCAATCTCTTTCAATTCAACTTCTGTGGAAGCAATACCTCCTCCGGTTCCTCCCATCGTAAAAGCAGGACGAACAATTACAGGATAACCAATCTCATCAGCGAAAGCTAGCGCTCCTTCTACTGTATTCACGATATCAGATTCTGGTACCGGCTCATTCAATTCTCTCATCAGCTCACGGAAAAGATCTCTGTCTTCTGCTCTGTTGATTGCAGAAAGCTTCGTTCCCAATACTTCCACTTTGCATTCTTCAAGAATTCCTGATTTTTCCAATTCCACTGCCATGTTCAGTCCTGTCTGACCTCCAAGCGTTGGTAATAGTGCATCCGGACGCTCTTTTCTGATGATGTGGCTTACAAACTGTAAGGAAATCGGCTCGATGTATACTTTATCCGCGATTTCAACATCCGTCATGATTGTTGCAGGGTTTGAATTGATCAAAATTACTTTGTAGCCTTCTTCTTTCAAAGACAGACAAGCCTGCGTTCCTGCGTAATCAAATTCAGCTGCCTGACCGATAATGATAGGTCCTGAACCGATTACTAAAATTGTTTTTATATCTGTACGTTTTGCCATTTTTCTTTTTTTAGATACAAGATGTTAGATGTCAGATGTCAGACTTCCAATATCGTGTTTTACTTTTTTAAATTAGATTTGAATGTATAAATCATTCTTTGAATTTCATTCAGATTTGATATTAAACTATTAACTTTTTCTACTTCGAGCAAATTTAATTCTCTGGTTAAAATTAACTGTGTCTGTAACTCAAAAGAGGAAGCATTTGCAATTCCAAGAAAATGATAAAACTTTCTGTCATTATTTCTTCCTGCTCCTTCTGCTATATTAGAAGGAATAGAGATTACAGATCTTTTAATTTGAGAAACCAGACCAAACTTTTCATCCTTTGGGAGATCAGCACAAATTATATAGACTTGTTTTGCAAGTTCTATAGATTTCTTCCAAAAAACCAGTTTTTCAAAATTATGCATGATAGAGTCTGTTATCTGATGTCTAATATCTGATGTCTTTCTTACTTCTTAAAGTCCTCCATCATTTGAATGAACTCATCAAACAGGTAGTTTGCATCTTCAGGGCCAGGGCTTGCTTCCGGGTGATACTGAACTGAGAAACAAGGGTAAATTTTGTGTTTCAATCCTTCGTTTGTTCTGTCATTCAGAGCGATGTGCGTTTCTATGAGGTCTGTTCCTTTTAAACTTTCCTGATCTACGGCATATCCATGGTTCTGAGAAGTAATTGCTACTCTGTTTTTTTCTAAGTCTAACACCGGGTGGTTTCCTCCTCTGTGTCCGAATTTCAGCTTGAAAGTTTTTGCTCCACAAGCAAGACCAATGAGCTGATGTCCTAAACAAATTCCGAAGATTGGAACTTTTCCTAATAATCCTCTGATCATATCTAAAGCGTGTGGTACATCTTCCGGGTCACCAGGACCATTTGATAACATAATTCCATCCGGATTCATCAACAGGATCTCTTCTGCTGTCGTATCCTGAGAAACTACAATGATATCGCAATTTCTTTGAGATAATTCTCTGATGATACCCAGTTTTGCTCCGAAGTCTACCAGTACTACTTTAAAGCCTCTGTTAGGATTTGCATAAGGTGTTTTTGTAGAAACCTCTTCTACCTGATTGGTTGGGAAGTTTGTTGACTTCAGTTCTGATGCTACTGCATTTTCATCTGCATCAGCATTTACAATTTTTCCTTTCACCACTCCGGAATTACGAAGAATTCTTGTTAGTCTTCTTGTATCTATCCCTGAAATTCCTGAAAGGTTTTTCTTTTTAAATAATTCATCTAAAGTAATCTGAGTACGGAAATTGGAAGGAAGATCGCAAAGTTCTTTTACGATAAGCCCTTTGATTGCCGGCTCGATACTTTCATAATCATCACGGTTAATACCATAATTCCCGATAAGCGGATAGGTCATACAAACTATCTGACCGCAATAAGACGGGTCAGAGATCAATTCCTGATACCCTGTCATTCCGGTATTGAAAACTACTTCCCCTGCAGTTTCCAATTCTGCTCCGAAACCTTCTCCATGAAACACTTCACCGGACTCCAGTATTAATTTTTTCTTCATTTTTTCTATTTAGATTTTCTTTTTTTATTAACAGGTCGCCTCTACGAGGCTTATATAATCTTTCTCTTTATTATATCCACAGGTTGCACCTATGGCTATTAGCAGGTCGCCCCTCCGGGGCTTGGATTATCTATATCCTTTTGTTTCCGTGGGTTTCCCCATTGCTATTAACAGGTCGCCCCTCCGGGGCTCGCTATACTTTTTGTTTTTATCTTGACTCTTTTTATTCAAAGGTATATCCCTTACTTTCTAACGCTTCTTTTAAAATCGCCATTCTTGCGAAAACTCCATTTTGCATTTGCTTGAAGACTCTTGATCTTTTGCATTCCACAAGGTCTGAATCAATCTCAACTCCTCTGTTGATGGGAGCCGGATGCATAATGATGGCTTCTTTTTTCATAGCCTGCTCTCTTTCTTTTGTTAAACCATATCTTTTATGGTATTCCGATGCGCTGAAGCTCATAGCGGCGTCATGTCTTTCATGTTGGATTCTCAATAACATCAGCACATCTACTTCTGCGATCAGTTCATCTACAGAAAGGTAAGTTCCGTTGATTAGGGCACCTTCGTCAAACCATTGTTCCGGTCCTGAGAAATATACTTTTGCTCCTAATCTTCTTAATGCTTCTGCGTTTGAGTTGGCCACACGGCTGTGTTTTACATCTCCTACAATTCCAACTTTTAATCCTTCAAATGTTCCGAATTCCTGATAGATAGTCATCAGGTCCAGCATACATTGAGAAGGGTGATTTCCTGTTCCGTCCCCTCCATTAATTACAGGAATATTTATATTTTCTAATTCTTCAAAATATCGGTCTTTCTTATCTCGAATGACCACCAAATTGACTCCTATACTTTCAATGGTTCTTACCGTATCATAAAGGCTCTCTCCTTTGTTTACCGAACTGTGAGAAGCATCAAAAGGAACAACCTGCAGTCCTAGTTTTCTTTCTGCAAGATCAAAACTTGTTTTCGTTCTTGTACTGTCTTCGAAGAAAAGATTTGAGCAAAAAACTTCTCCTTCAATTTTCGCAGTTTTACCGTTTGCAAAAGCCAGAGCTTCTGTCAGTATACTGTTGATTCTCTCGGTGCTTAGTTCTGTAATCGTAAACATAATTCTTATTTTTGGGCATAAAAAAAGCGAAGACAACAATCTTCGCTTAATAACAATAAATATCGTAAAGGGCGCTTTCGCCCGGTAAATCTAATGATATAAATACTTTTTTATTCATTAGGTGCAAAGATACAACAATTTTATGAACCTACAAAAATTAAGTTTAAAATAAATTAAAAACTTCAGTCTTTCCTTATTGTCATTTAAAATTAATATTTTTGTTAAAAACTCAAATTAGTTCTATGGATTTAAAAGACAAAATGATTCTCAGCATTATTCAGGAAGACTCTACATTATCTGTTAAGGAAATTTCCGAAAGGATTGGTCTTACCTTTACCCCTACGTATGAAAGAATCAAACAATTGGAAAAACATGGGATCATTGAAAAATATGTTGGACTTTTAAACCGTGAGAAACTGGGGTTAAATATTATCGTGTATTGCAATGTTCGTCTTAAAGAGCAGTCCAAGAAAGTATTGGAAACTTTTGAGAAAAACATCGGGAAATATGACGAGGTTCAGGAAATCACCAGTCTTTCCGGGGAATACGATTATATGCTGAAGATCATCGCCAAAGATATCAACTCTTATAATGAATTTGCTGTTAATGTTATTTCCAACCTCCCTAACATTGGACAATACCACAGTTCCATCGTACTTCACGAGGTGAAAAAATCTACCAAGTTTAAAATTGATCTGGAATAAGTCCTTTTATTTTAAGCTCAATATTAATTCCGGTTTCACTTGCTGAAAATTTTTGATTTTCTTGTGTCTTAAAAAACAATATACATCATTATCATTTTGCGCCTTTGTGTCTATAACATATTTTCTTTCGATCTCTTATTTTGTTAGAAAAACGCAAAGGCGTAAAAGAAAATTTAAAAGCTTCATATATAAGGGAGAAGAGTAATTAAGGAATTCGCAGGCGAATTTTAAAACTATAATGCTTTTTTAACTTACTTTAAAGTCTTCATCTACCTTAATAATATAGTCAATCATTAAATTCAAAGAGCAGAGTAAAATCAAACCATTAAGATTACCTAAGCAGGTAAGATTTAAGATTAAGGATTTACAAACGGATGTAAGGCAGTAGCTAAAGTATCAAAACTCCGCAACTCCAGCTTAAGCATACTACAACCTTAATGGTTTTGATTCTAACCCAATAATTTATTCTTCAGTTTATTGAACTGGTATTCTATTTTGTCCAAACAAAGATTTCCGATACTTCCCTGATGGGTATGATCGAGGTTTCCCGGTTCGAACTCAAACTCATTATTTTCTATCTCCTGTCCTACTTTTACATAAGCATCGCGGAATGAGCTTCCGTTTTTCACTTCCTCATTAATCTTTTCTACACTGAACAGATATTTGTATTTCTCATCCTCCAGAATTCCGTCTTTTACCTGAATATTCGGCAAAGTATAACTCAATATCTCTAAACATTCTTTTAAAGAATCGATGGCAGGGAAAAGAATTTCTTTAGTCAATTGTACATCTCTGTGATATCCTGAAGGAAGATTATTGGTTAAAAGAATCAACTCATTAGGAAGAGACTGGATTCTGCTGCATCGCGCACGCACCAGTTCAAAGATATCCGGATTCTTTTTATGAGGCATAATACTGCTCCCCGTGGTAAATTCTTTCGGAAAGCTGATGAAATCAAAATTCTGATTCAGATACAGACATACATCATATGCAAATTTACCAAGAGTTCCGGCTAAAGTAGCCATCGACATTGCCAATATTTTTTCCGATTTCCCACGGGTCATCTGAGCATATACTGAATTATAGTTCATTGACTGGAAGCCTAAGTTATAAGTCGTGCTTTCACGATTGATAGGAAATGAGGAACCATAACCTGCAGCAGATCCCAACGGATTTTTATTGATGATATTTTTTACTGAAAATAGCATTTCAACATCATCCAGAAGTGCTTCTGCATAAGCACCGAACCACAATCCAAAAGATGAAGGCATTGCAATCTGCAAATGGGTATATCCTGGAAGCAATACATTTTTATGTTGATCTGCCAACTGAATCAGGATCTGAAAAAACTCATCCGTAAGTGCTGTGATCTCACGGATCTCATCCAGCAAATACAATTTAATATCCAGCAAAACCTGATCATTTCTTGATCTTGCAGTGTGAATTTTCTTTCCTGTATCGCCTAATTCTTCGATCAGGATTGCTTCTACCTGAGAATGGATATCCTCAGCTTCTTTATCAATTTCAAAACTCCCGTCTTCAATTTTTTCTAAAATAATATTTAAAACAGACAGCATCTGCTGCGATTCTTCGTGAGAAATAATCCCTGTTTCTGCAAGCATTTTACAATGTGCCATTGAACCTTTTACATCGTATTTTGCAAGGCGCTCATCAAAGTCAAGATCTTTCCCGACTGTAAACTGATTAACTAATATATTGGTGGCAAGGTCATCCTTCTGCCATATTTTTTTCATATGTAAATCTTTATTTAACTAAGGTCTCCTATGTAATGATCTTTTTACCTATTTCTATGTACCGGAAAATTCCGATGATGATTTCACAATAAACCTGATTTAAAATATTTGATGATTTTGACATGCCCAGCAAGGCAATCCTTATTACTATTAACTATAAAAAAACATTTCCTTATGTAAAGTTTTCATTTCTAATATTCTTTTTTGCATAAATCCTTATTAAAAACTCAACTTTTAATGCCTGCTGAGCAACGTCAAAACATATATTGAACTGGAAGTCTGAGGCTGAAAGCTGGAAGTTAATCACATACTGTAATAACTTCCATCGTCCTACACCCATCTTCCATTTTATAACACTTTTTCTAAAATTCTGATGTAGATTTCTATACCTTCTTCTATTTCGCTGATATAGATATATTCATCTGCTGTGTGAGAGCGCCTGCTGTCTCCAGGCCCCAATTTCACAGAAGTACATGGAATAATCGCCTGATCAGAGGAAGTTGGTGATCCGTAGGTTGTCCTCCCTATTTCAAGACCAGCCTGTACAAACGGATGATCCATTTCTATCTTTGAAGAGTTCAGCCTGAAAGATCTCGCTGTAAGTGTAGATTTCATCTGAGACTGAATAATTTCAAAAGCTTCTTTGTTTGAATATTCATCTGTTACCCTCACATCCAGCGTAAAGTTGCACGACTCCGGCACTACATTATGCTGTACTCCGGCACGGATCCCCGATAAAGTAACCTTAACTTCTCCCAGATATTCTGACACTTTGGGAAATTCAAAGTTTAAAATACTCTGCAGATCCTCCATACATTTTATAATCGAGTTATCATCATTAGGATGAGCAGCATGAGAAGGAGTTCCTTTCATTTCTCCATCAATCACCAGAAGTCCTTTTTCGGCAATCGCCAGATTCATCTGCGTGGGTTCTCCTACAATAGCGAGTTCTACATTGGGTAGTTGCGGAAAAAGAGCTTCAATTCCATCAAATCCTGAAATCTCCTCCTCAGCTGTCAAAGCAATAACTAAATTATATTTTAAATCTTCTTTATCAAAAAAATGTAAAAATACCTGAGCCATGGAAACAAGAGACGCTCCGGCATCATTACTTCCCAAACCGTATAACTTTCCATCTTTTTCAATCGGCACAAACGGATCAAGTGTGTATGCTTTATTCGGCTTTACCGTATCATGATGGGTATTCAGCAAAACTGACGGTTTGAATACATCAAAATGCTTATTAACCGCCCAGATATTATTTTTAAAGCGTTTGGTAGGGATCTGATGTTTCTTGAAAAAGTTTTCAATCTCTACCGATGTATTGAATTCATCTTTACTAAATGAAGGAATTTCAATCAAATTTTTAAGTAATCCGACCGCATTATTCAACAATTCTTCTTTATTATAAACAGATTTCAGTTCCTGCATGATGATTTTCTATATGGTTTTTCAATTCGGTTTCTTTGATCAGAAACACTTTATCTACATTATTTTTTATAGCTCCAAGAGCATTTTCAAGTTTGGGTAAAATCCCTTTGTGAAGTTTTCCTTCTTCTTTTAAAACCGTAAACTCTTCTTCAGATACGGTTTTGATTAAGGATTCCGGATCATTTACATCTTCAAGAACACCTATTTTATCAAAACAATACAACAGTTCAACTTCATATTTTTCAGTTAAGGCCTGAGCCATCACAGAGGCAATTGTATCTGCGTTGGTATTGAAAAGGTTTCCTTTTCTGTCATGAGTAATCGCTGAAAACACAGGAACAAGATCCAGTTTGATCAATTTCGAAAGCAGCTTCTTATTCACACTTTTTTTACTGATATCTCCCACAAACCCAAAATCAATCTCAGGATCTTCTCTCTTCTTAGCTTTAATCAAATTTCCGTCTGCTCCAGAAAAACCGATTGCATTGCATTTCTTCTGCTGCAGTTTTTCAACAATATTTTTATTGATTCCTCCTGCATACACCATCGTCACAATATCCAGTGTTTCTTTATCGGTAATCCTTCTTCCATTGATCATCTTTTGCTCTACACCAAGCTTATCAGCCAAAGTTGTTGCTAATTTTCCACCGCCGTGAACAAGAATCTTCTTTTCTCTTATTTCTGAAAACTGATCTAAAAACTGATCCAGTAATTGTTCATCATCAATGAGCGCTCCGCCAATTTTTATGATGTATAACTTTTCTTTCATTGTATGTTCTTTTAGATTCTTACTTCTTCCAATCCTTGTCAGAGTTTAGAACCTTGACAAGGATCAATCAGCAGAGGATTATCCGGCATTCAGTTCATCTAAAATTTCACTGAATACAGCCTGCGCTGAGAAAATACGGTTCTTTGCCTGCTGATAAATAATTGAATTTTCTCCGTCCATTACCTCATCACTCAATTCCACATTACGGCGAACGGGAAGACAGTGCATTACTTTTGCCTGATTAGTATTGTCTAGTTTCGCATTGGTTAACATCCAATCTCCTTTCACTTCCGGCATAGCAGCGTAATCATCAAAAGAGGACCAGTTTTTAACATAAATGAAATCAGCATCTTTTAACGCCTCATCCTGATCATGAATTACTTTTACATCTTTTGTAAAATTTGTATCTAGATCATACCCTTCCGGATTCGCAATTACCAACTCTACATCCATTTCCTGCATCCATTCTGCAAAAGAGTTTCCAACAGCATGTGCAATAGGTTTAATATGCGGAGCCCAGGTTAATACAACTTTTGGTTTACGATCTTTTTTCCAGTTTTCCGTAATTGTGATACAGTCTGCCAGGCTTTGCAGCGGGTGGCGGGTTGCCGACTCCAACGAAACCACAGGCACTTTTGCATGTTTTTCGAACTGGCTTAGAATACTTTCATTCACATCATCTTCTTTGCTCTTCATTCCTGCAAAACAACGCACTGCAATGATGTCACAATATTGATTCAGAACTTCAATAGCATCTTTAATGTGCTCCACCGTATCACCGTTCATTACTGCTCCATCAGCAAATTCAAGATTCCAGGCTTCCTGTGCTGCGTTTAATGTCAGCACATTCAATCCCAGATTTTGAGCTGCAATCTGACTGCTCAGACGAGTTCTAAGGCTGGAATTTAAAAATACAAGTCCTATTGTTTTTCCTTTCCCTTTTTCTGTTTCAGAAAGCGGATCTGCTTTTATTTCTAAAGCTTTTTTTATGATTCCCTGTAAGCTTTCAACATCACTTACAGTGGTAAATTTTTTCATTTTGAATTGATTTTAAAGATTTTTACCTATAAATTTTTGATCTAACCAAAAAGACATAAAAGCTTTTATGGTTAAAAGATCTTAAAGGCCGGCTGCTTGTTTAGATTCCTTCTAATACTGTTTTCAAGGCCTTGATAAAAAGATCCGTTTCCTCTTTTTTGATATTCAGTGCCGGAAGAATCCTTAAAACACTTTTATCATTTGAGTTTCCGGTGAAAATATGATGATCAAATAGTAAACTTTTCCTCACTTCAGAACAGTCTCTGTCCAGCTCTATTCCAATCATCAACCCTTTCCTTCGGATGGATTTAATATGTGGTAATTCTTTAATTTCATTTTCAATATACTCACCCATCTGTTGAGCATTTTCGATAAGATTTTCATCTTTCATTACATCCAGAACAGCAATTGAAGCCGCACAAGCCAGATGATTTCCACCGAATGTTGTTCCCAGCAAACCGTTACTTGCCTGGAATTTCGGATGAATCAAAACTCCGCCCACGGGAAAGCCATTTCCCATTCCTTTAGCCGTTGTAATAATATCCGGCTGAATATCAAATTCCTGGTGCGCAAAGAAATAGCCGCTTCTTCCGTATCCTGACTGCACCTCATCCAAAATAAGAACAGCATCATATTTTTCGCACAGTTCTTTAATTTTAGATAAAAATTCCTGTGTAGGAATCATAATTCCTCCTACTCCTTGAATTCCTTCTATAATTACAGAAGAGATTTCATTTCCATACTTCTCAAAAGCTTCTTCAAGCCCTTGTACATCATTCCATTCTGATTTGATAAATCTTTCTGAAAAGTTAACCGGAGCAACAATTTTCGGATTGTCTGTTACAGAAACTGCTGCGGAAGTTCTTCCATGAAATGAGCCAGAAAAATAAAGGACCTTGCTTTTCCCATTATGAAATGAAGCCAGTTTTAAAGCATTTTCATTAGCTTCAGCTCCTGAATTACATAAGAAAAGATGGTAGTCTTCATATCCGGAAAGCTTACCTAACTTTTCTGCAAGCTCAGTCTGTAATTCATTCTGAACAGAATTGGAATAAAAAGATATTTTTTCCAATTGGTCCTTCAGCTTATTCTGATAATGCGGATGATTATGACCAATAGAGATTACTGCATGACCTCCATAAAAATCAAGATACTGTTCTCCTTTATCATCCCAAAGAAAAGAACCTTGTGCTTTAACCGGATTTATATTGAATAATGGATATACGTTGAATAAATTCATTTTTTGTTGCTAGTTGTTAGTTGATGGTTGAAAGTTTACAGGTCTAAATAGTTATTCTTTATACTACTACAACCTATCATCTGCAACTTTCTACCTTATTATTACATTTTATGTTAGAATGCTATCGGTTTTAAATTCAATCCTGCATTTTCCTCCCAGTTCATAGCCAGATTCATATTCTGTACCGCTTGTCCTGAAGCGCCTTTTAACAAATTGTCAATCGCTGAATGAACAACAATAACATTTCCATTCTTTTCGATCTGAATCACACAGCGATTGGTATTGACAACCTGTTTTAAATCAATTGCGTTTTTGCTAACTGTAACAAAAGGTTCCTCCGCATAGAAATCCTGATATAATTGCTCTATTTCCTCCAGCTCCATATCCGTCTTCATGGTGGAGCTTGTAAAAATCCCTCTTGCAAAATCTCCTCTCCACGGAACAAAATTCAGGTTTACTTCTTTATTATTGAATGACACCAATTGTTGTAAAATCTCATCTACATGCTGATGTGTCAAAGTTTTATACGCCGATACATTATCATTTCTCCACGTAAAATGCGTCGTTGCCTGTAAAGACTGCCCGGCTCCCGTAGAACCTGTGATTCCCGTTGTAAAAACTTCGTCCAGCATTTTCTTGTCTGCTAAAGGCAGCAAAGCCAATTGAATTGCCGTTGCAAAACATCCCGGATTAGCAATACTTTTTGCTCCCAGCAGTTGTTTTTTATTAACTTCAGGCAATCCGTAGATAAAATTTCTATTTTCAAAATTTCCATCCAAACGGAAATCATTTCCTAAATCAATGACTAACGTTTCATCTTTAACAGGGTTTTGAGCTAACCAATTCTGACTTTCTTTGTGGGGAAGACATAGAAAAAGAATGTCTACCTCTTCAGGTTTATCCGTCAGAACTTTTTCACAAACCGTCGTTAAATCCGGGTACAGATCCGATATTCTTGTTCCCGAATTCGAACGACTATATAAAAAACTCAATGTCACATGGGGATGGAAAGCCAGCAAACGAATCAGCTCACTTCCTGTATAACCGTTGGCACCAACTATTCCTACTGTTTTCTTCATATTGTAATCAACAGGAACATCTCCTGTCTTTTATTAAATCGTCCCCTCGGAACTAGTTGATATTTTGATTGATCTGATGATATATATTTAAAGAATTGCTTACAATCTTGGTATATCCTTTTACATCGTCTCCCGTCCAGGCTCTGTTTGCTTCACCATAGCTTCCGAATTTATCAGACATTAAATCATGATCAGATTCAATACCGTTCAAAACAAATCTGTACGGATGAAGGGTTACAAATACTTTTCCAGTTACAGTTTTCTGAGAATCTGTTAAAAAGGATTCTATATTTCTCATTACAGGATCCAGGAAAAGCGCTTCATGAAGCCAGTTTCCATACCAATCGGATAATTGAGACTTCATCATCTGCTGATATTTTGAAAGCGTATGTTTCTCCAATAAATGATGTGCTTTGATAATCACTGATGCTGCAGCTGCTTCAAATCCCACTCTCCCTTTAATTCCTACAATCGTATCTCCTACATGAATATCCCGGCCAATTCCGTAAGCAGAAGCTAATTCTTCAATCTTTTGGATCGCATATACAGAATGTTCAAAATTTTCTCCGTTAACAGCAATTACTTCTCCGTTTTTAAATTCTACCTCCAGTTCTGAGGGCTGAGTTTCTTTGATCTGTGACGGAAACGCTTCTTCCGGCAGATAATTTCTTGAAGTCAGTGTTTCTTTTCCTCCCACTGAAGTCCCCCAAAGTCCTTTATTCACTGAATATTGTGCTTTTTGGAATTCCATTTCATACCCATGATTTTTCAGGAATTCAATCTCTTCTTCACGGGATAAAGCCATATCACGGATTGGCGTAATGATCTCAATATTCGGACACATCACCTGGAAAATCAAATCAAAACGAACCTGATCATTCCCCGCACCTGTACTTCCGTGAGCAATTGCATCTGCATTAACTTCAACTGCATATTTTGCAATTTCCTGAGCCTGAATCGTACGTTCAGCACTTACAGAAAGAGGATAGGTGTTATTTTTCAATACATTCCCGAAAATCAGATACTTTACACATGAATTATAATAGTCTTCCTGAGCATCTACGCACCTGTATTCTTTGACCCCAAGATTTAAAGCTTTTCTCTCCAACTCTTTTTCTTCTTCCTTAGAAAAACCTCCGGTATTTACAGTTACAGCATACACATCATATCCTAGTGTTTCACTAAGATATTTAGCACAGTAGGAAGTATCCAGACCTCCACTAAACGCTAAGATGACTTTTTTCTTCATAATATTGATTTTCAGGCTGATTGTTCACAACCTCATTTTTTTTTTGATTTTCAGGAACAAATAACATGGCTGTACATAAACAGTTTTTACGTTCCTTTTTCATTAAAATATCATAGTTCACACAGTTCTTGCAGCCATTCCAGAATTCTTCATCCTGAGTCAGTTCAGAATAAATTACCGGCTTATAACCTAAATCACTATTGATTTTCATTACCGCAAGACCTGTTGTTAACCCGAATACTTTTGCTTCCGGATATTTTTCTCTAGATAATTGGAAAACTTTATGTTTGATCTGAGTTGCTACTCCCCCGTTCCTGAATTTCGGAGACACAATCAGCCCCGAATTAGCCACAAACTTCCCATGTGACCAGGTCTCTATATAACAAAAACCTACCCACTCACCGTTTTCAGTGGCTACCACAGCATTGCCTTCTGAAATCTTCTTACTCAAATATTCTATAGAACGTTTTGCGATTCCCGTTCCTCTACGCTGTGCAGAATCATACATTTCCTGCTGTATTTCACTCACATACATTAGATGTTCGCATGAGGAAATTTCTATTTCCATTTATTTATCTAAATTTTTTGGCAAATTTAAAATATAATTTCTTTTAAATCCAAATAAAAAAGATATTTTTTTTGTTTAAAAATATTATACAGGTAAATTTATCTTTGATGAAAAATATACTTTTGCTAAATTATTATATATTTGCTAAAATAATATAGTTATGGAAAACACCTGTCCAAAATGCAACAGCAGCAAAATAGTAAAAAGTGGTATCATCAATGAAAAACAAAGATTTCACTGCAAAGACTGTAACTATTACTTTACCGTTAAAAAGCTGGGGAAACAGATTGATGATTATTATGTTACCAAAGCGCTCCAGCTTTATCTGGAAGGGCTAAGCTATCGTGAAATTGAGAGGATTATCGGTGTTTCCCATGTTACCATAAGTTCGTGGATTAAAAAATACAATATCACCAGACCTCCTCATTCCGAATTCCATCCTGTCTATAAGATCTTAAAGCAAAACGAACTGATCGAGTATATCGCACAGGAGGAGAATATTAAAAATGCAGGGATTATTATTACTCAGTTTGCAGACAAATATATGTTGATTAAGTGGGAAAGGTTTAAGAAATAGACCGATATTAAAACATATAAATCAATCATTTAAAATATAAAATCCCTATTTTATATTTTCCTTTTAAACCTCAACTATCAAAAAACTATATAATTACCAATAATATATATTAAATTTTCGTAAATAAATTATTAATTACAATTTGGCATTCACAAAAAACAACGCCAAAAATTGATAATTTATGAAGAAATTACTTACATTCATTGGATTAGCCCTAATCAGTAGTTCTCTATACTCGCAAGGCTCTCCTGATTATGGCAGCGGCTTAAAGGTAAACCTCAATCCTGACGGAGATAAATTTATCAGATTTATCTTATGGGACCAGCTTTGGCTGAGAAATACTTCAATGAATCCCGGAAGTATGGTTGGAGGTGAACCTACAGACAATTCCTGGAGCATAGGAAACCGAAGATTACGTGCTCTGGCCTATGCTCAGATCTCTAAAAGATATATGATCCTACTACACTTTGGAATCAACAACCAAACTTTCATTAACGGTGGTGCCACAGGCACTTCAGGCACAGGAGGTTATGGAAACGGAAAGAAAACCCAGTTGTTTTTCCATGATGCCTGGAACGAATATGCAGTTATTTTACCTGGAGAAGCCGGAAAATTCAGTTTATCTTTAGGAGCAGGTCTTCATTATTATATGGGACTTTCCCGTATGACCATGGCTTCCACATTAAATTTCCTTACCATAGACTCTCCGGTTTTCTCCTGGCCGTTAATTGATAATTCTGACCAGTTCGCAAGACAGCTTGGGATGTTCGCAAAAGGCAAATACGGAAAGCTGGAATACCGTTTCAGCTTAAACAAACCTTTTGCCACTGATCTTATCCCGGCAAATGTGACCGATCCCGCAAAAGCTGTAGCTGTAGACAACAACGGAAATCCTAATTTTTCTAAAGCAGGATATGTTGAATACCAATTCCTTGACGAGGAGTCCAATACACTCCCTTTTAAAGTAGGTTCTTATCTCGGAACCAAAAGAGTATTCAATGTAGGTGCCGGATTTTATCATCAGAAAGATGGAACCAGAACTTCTGTGAACTCCAATATTGAAAAACATGATATTAGTCTTTTTGCTGTGGATGCTTTTGCTGATATTCCATTGGGTCAGGCAAAAAATAAAATGGCAGTTTCCGCATATGCAGGATATTACAATTACAATTTCGGTCCGAACTACGTAAGAAATCTGGGAACGATGAATATTGCCGCCTCCGATCCTAATTTCATTGGAAATAAAGCTATCGCAGGTCCCGGAAATCTGCAGCCAACCATCGGAACAGGTAATATTATCTATGCACAGGCAGGTTTACTATTGCCAAGCCAGGCAGAAAAACCCAAAATCAGAATACAGCCTTTTGCAGCCTATACCCATAAAAGCTTTGAAGCTTTTGATCACTCATCCAATCAATTTGATGTAGGAGCCAACTGGTTCATAGACGGACATCATGCAAAAATCACCACCCAATATTCAACAAGGCCTGTATATACAAGTCCTACGGAAAGTCCCTCTTCAAAAGGAGAATTCATTGTACAGTTCCAGATCTACTTATAAAAAAACCTAAGAATAACGAAAAGGTTTAAAATTAATTTCATCTTGAATGACTTAATACTCTATTCCAATAACACAAAAACTAATCTATATGAGCGAAAATCATCACGAAAACTACGAAAATATGACCGAAAGGCAGAAAAACCGTACCATCTGGAGCGTAATTACAGCCTCATCCCTCGGAACACTTATAGAATGGTATGATTTCTACATTTTCGGAAGTTTAGCTATCGTTTTAGCTACCAAATTTTTCCCGGCAGATAATCCTACTGCAGCATTTTTATCTACGCTAGCCACGTTTGCTGCAGGATTTGTGGTAAGGCCTTTCGGAGCTTTATTCTTCGGAAGACTGGGAGATATTATAGGAAGAAAATATACTTTTCTTGTCACTCTGCTGATCATGGGATTTTCTACATTCCTTATTGGATGTATTCCCAGCTATGAAACCATAGGATTCATGGCTCCTGTTCTGGTTCTGATTTTGAGATTACTACAAGGATTGGCTCTGGGAGGAGAATACGGAGGAGCAGCTACCTATGTTGCCGAGTACGCCCAACCTCATCGAAGAGGATACTGGACCTCATGGATCCAAACTACAGCAACGGCAGGACTTTTCATATCACTGATTGTAATTCTGATCACAAAAACATCTCTTTCTCCTGAAGAATTTGACAGTTGGGGATGGAGGGTTCCTTTCTGGATCTCTATTTTGATGGTGGGAGTTTCTTATATCATCAGAAAGAACATGAAGGAATCTCCACTTTTTGCCAAAGCGAAAAGCGAAGGAAAGACTTCTAAAAACCCATTAAAAGAAAGTTTCGGAAATAAATACAACTTCAAATTTGTACTATTGGCATTATTCGGGGCCGCAATGGGACAAGGTGTTATCTGGTATACGGGACAATTCTATGCCATGAGTTTCCTGCAAAAGGTGATGAATGTAGAGTCTGCACAGGTAGATTCCCTGATGGCTACGGCTTTATTTTTAGGAACACCTTTTTTTGTATTCTTTGGATGGCTTTCTGATAAGATCGGAAGAAAAGCCGTTATGATGACAGGAATGCTGATCGCTATTTTAGCCTACCGGCCTATTTATGACAGTATGTTTAAAAGTGTCAATCTGGAAAACAAAACCGTTGCTGCTAATGGAATTACAGAGAAAAGAACCGCCAAAATACATAACGATATTGCCACCGACAGCCTCTTTACATTCCATAAAGAAACACTTTACACAGATGGGACTTTAATCAAAAAAGACAGCATTACTCATTGGTCTCCAAGCGGCCCGGTAATGAAAGACGGAAAAGCCGAAGAACCTAAAGTTTCCCAAACAGTAAAGCTAAGCGATGATACAAAATGGTATCTGATTTTCCTTGTATTTATTCAGGTAATATTTGTAACAATGGTTTACGGGCCAATTGCCGCTTTCCTTGTTGAAATGTTCCCGGTGAGAATCCGTTATACTTCAATGTCTTTGCCTTACCATATCGGAAATGGAGTTTTCGGAGGCCTTCTCCCCGCAGTTGCCACTTACCTGGTTACGACAGGCAAAGAAGCAGGACACGCAACCTGGTACCTTGAAGGACTGTGGTATCCGATTGGAGTTGCCGCTGTGTGTCTCATCATCGGATTATTTTATCTTAAAAATAAGAACAATAATCTTCACGATTAAGTACTGAATCACTCAAATTTTTATTAATTTTAAAACTATTAAAATGAACGGAGTAAAAAAAATATTAGGCATTCTCTGGATTGCAATAGCACTGGTTGTAGGCTATTTCGGAATAACGGTATTAGGAATCCCGAAGATCAGTTCCGGAAAGCAGGAAGACCTTGTTTTCGGCATCATCATCTTATTTGTTCTGATGCCGATCATCTCAGGCGGAATGGCAGTTTTTGGCTATTACGCATTAACGGGAGAATATTCTGACGATAATGTTTAAAAACATAGCCTAAAAAAAAGCCTTGTCAAGGTTTTAAACCTTGACAAGGCTGATTTTAATTTACCCTAAAGAAGATGGCGAGATTCCATATGATCTTAAAAAAAGAATAAGTATCTATATGAAAAAGAGACACGAACAAAAACTGATTATCCTCAGCATCGCATTAATGATTGCTTTCAGTATTCCTATTTCATTACTTTTTAACAGTGAAAGGGAAGTTTTTGGTTATCCTATGATTTTAGTTTATCTGTTTTCTATCTGGATGATCTCTATTGTGGTTTCTTTTGTAATTGTAAAAAGGTATGATGAGTAGTTTTGCATTATTCTTTGTAGTCTTGTTTTATCTGGCCCTCCTTTTCTTAGTTGCTCATCTCGCAGAGAAGAAAAGAAGCAAGCTCTGGATCAACAATCCTTACATTTATGCATTGTCTCTTGCTGTATATTGTACAGCATGGACGTACTACGGAAGTATAGGTGTTGCCGCAACAAGCGGATTGAATTACCTCCCCATCTACATCGGTCCTATCATGATTATTCCCGCCTGGATCTACATTAACACCAGGATTGTAAGAATTTCCAGGATCAATAAAATAAGCAGCCTTGCAGATTTCATCTCGTTACGATACGGAAATAGCCGAAGCCTGAGTGCTATTATTACCATAGTCTGCCTTCTTGCTATTGTTCCTTATATCGGCTTGCAGATCAAGGCAATTTCTGAAACCTTTCATCTGGTAACGGAAACTCCAATGTCAAAGGATATTCTTACTGATAATGCTACTTTTGTGGTTGTTCTCATCGCGCTATTTTCTTCTTATTACGGAACACGATACGTTGATGCTTCAGAAAAACGTTTGGGAATCATTTCGGCAATCGCACTGGAAAGTTTTTTAAAGCTTTTCTTTATTATTATCCTCGGACTTTTTGTTATTTATTATGTTTTTGATGGATTTTCAGACATTTACGCAAAAGCCAGCCGCTTTGAAGATTTTAAAGAAAAAAATACCTTCAACGGAATTGAAGGTGCAATGAACTGGATGGTTTTGTGTATGATTTCCGCAACAGCAATCTGTATTCTTCCGAGGCAGTTCCATACAGCTATAGTTGAAAACAGACAGGAAAAACATATAAGAACTGCCATATGGTTTTTTCCGCTTTACCTTTTGATTTTTACTGTATTCATCTTCCCCATTGCATGGGGCGGAAGGTTAATCTTCGACGGCCAAAAAGTGAATCCGGAATTCTACTCTATCCTGATTCCCCAACATTTTAACAATACTCTGATTACAGTTCTGGTTTTCCTTGGAGGATTGAGCTCATGTATTTCCATGATCATTATTTCCGCTATTACCTTATCTATTATGCTTTCCAACAATCTTATCATTCCTTATGGCCTGCTTGGAAAACTAAAGTCTGAAAACGAAGCTCAAAATACAAGAAGCATCACCAACATCAGAAAATTCAGCATTTTTGCTTTGATCATCATGGCTTTTGCTTTCTATAAATATTTCATTCTGAAAACATCACTGGATTCTGTCGGATTGATTTCATTTGTAGTCATTGCACAGCTTGCGCCCACGTTTTTCGGAGCTTTATTCTGGAGAAGAGGAAGCTATAAAGGAGCAGTCATAGGGCTTGGGGCCGGGTTGGCGATTTGTTATTTCGGACTGATCATTCCACAGTATTATTTTTCGTACAATCAGGAATTCAAGGTGGTTTTAAGGGATATGTATAATGCTTTCGGTTTTTTCACCATTCCTTATCTGGATAGAATTCCGCAGATTTTTTTCTGGTCTCTCCTTGTCAACACAGGTTTGTTTACCATCATTTCCGTAAGCACGAAGGGGAATTATCGTGAAAGAAATTTTGCCGAACTTTATGTAGATATTGACAAATATATTCAAAATCACGAGAATGCTTTTATCTGGCGTGGAACCGCTTATATTTCTGATATCCGGAATATTCTTGAACGTTTTTTGGGCAAAAACAAAACGGAACAGGCCTTAAGAATTTTCAATTTAAAATATAATATCGATTCTAAAACCGAAACTGCAGATTCAAGATTCATCAAATTTTCGGAAAATCTTTTAGCAGGGAGAATCGGTACTGCTTCAGCAAAAATATTGATTGAAGGGGTAACCAAAGAAGATAAAATATCTTTAAAAGAGGTATTGAATATCCTTGAAGAATCTAAAGAAAACATCAGCTTAAATAAAAAACTTACGGAACAATCTGAGGAACTGCAAAAACTATCTGATGATCTTCGAACCGCCAATGAAAGTCTGATTATCAAGGACAGACAGAAAGACGACTTTCTGGATTCTGTTGCCCATGAATTAAGAACTCCGATCACCGCCATTCGCTCTGCAGGAGAAATTCTGGCAGATGATGATGAGATTCC
Source organism: Chryseobacterium sp. Tr-659 (assembly GCF_011752975.1). Classification (GTDB taxonomy): domain Bacteria; phylum Bacteroidota; class Bacteroidia; order Flavobacteriales; family Weeksellaceae; genus Chryseobacterium. Next base: position 143,112 of record NZ_VWWP01000005.1, read on the forward strand.
TTTTGAGATCAAACAGGAGTTTCTAAATAATATCATTACTGAATCCGACAGGCTGAGCGAGATCATCAATGATATACTTTATCTGGATAAGCTTCAGCACGGGGAAATTTCGCTTACTATTCAGCAGAATAATATTCTTGAAACCTATAAAAAAGCATTAAATCCACTTCTCCATCTGATACAGCAGAAAAATATTCATTTAAGTGAAGTTAATCTTCTGAATCAGTTTATATTTGACTATGATGAAGCAAGAATAATTCAATTGCTTCAAAATATTTGGGGAAATGCTTTAAAATTTACCGATGAGCAGGGAACCATACAAACCAAGTTATTTGAAAAAGATGATCATTTGGTTATTTCCATTTTTAACACCGGGAAACATATTCCTGAAGAAGACCTGGAAATGATCTTTGACAAATTTTATCAATCTAAAAACCAGAATATTTTAAAACCAACAGGAAGCGGATTAGGGCTCGCCATTTCAAAAAAAATTGTACAGGCTCACGGAGGAAGCATTAAAGCTGAAAACAGCGGACTTGGTGTTACTTTCACCATCAGCATTCCTGAAAAAACTATAAAAGAGATTACAGATGAAGTTGAACACCATTAAAACCTATTTATGAGAAAGATAATCATTGCGGACGACGAGCACAAAATATTAATGTCACTGGAGTACAGTTTCAAGAAAAACGGCTATGATGTTTATATTGCAAGGGATGGTACAGAAGTTCTGGACTTTTTAAAAACCATGGTACCAGATGTGATCCTTCTTGATATTATGATGCCCAACCTCGATGGATACAGTACTCTTGATATGATCAAACAAAATGAAAAACTGAAAGACACCAGGGTAATCTTCCTGAGTGCAAAAAACAATCCGAAAGATATTGAAAAAGGGATTGAAATGGGAGCAGATGCTTATGTAACCAAGCCCTACTCTATTAAAAAGCTAATGCAGCAGATTGAGGAAATGTTTTAAGAGACTGCACCGCATGTGCTTGTAATTAAATTTCTTAGACTTTTATCCTTGTCAAGGTTTTAAACCTTGACAAGGATAAAAAAACCAAACACATAACTATTGACATGAATACCGATATTTTATTTAAACAAAGTATAGAACACAAAGAAGACTTCTGGAAAGAACAAGCCAAAGAAATAAAATGGTTTGATTTCCCTCAGCACATTCTTTCAAAAGATGAAAATGATTACCCGCAATGGTTTTCCGACGGAAACCTTAACATGTGCTACCTATGCATTGATAAACATATTGAAGACGGTTTCGGAGGTCAGATTGCTATTGCTTATGATTCTCCGGTTACCCATCAAAAAATAACCTATACATTTAATCAGGCCCAAGAAGAAATTTCTAAACTTGCCGGCGGACTGACTTCTTTGGGTTTGAAAAAGGGAGATACTGCCGTTATTTATATGCCCATGATCCCCCAGACTCTTTTTGCTATGCTGGCTTGCGCCAGAATTGGCGTGATCCACAATGTGGTTTTTGGCGGTTTTGCCCCTCACGAATTGGTAGTAAGAATTGATGACTGCAAACCTAAAGTATTAATCACAGCTACCGCAGGAATAGAGATCGCCAAGAGAATCCCTTACCTTCCTTTGGTGGAAAAAGCAATTGAACTGGCTCAGGACAAAGTAGACAACATCATTGTTTATAACAGAAAATTAGTTGATAATCAGAATGAAATGTTTGAAGGACTAATAGACTACGAAGAACTGGTTCAGAAGTCAGAACCAGCTGACTGCGTTTCTGTTTCATCTACCCACCCGCTGTATTTACTTTACACTTCCGGAACCACAGGAAAACCAAAAGGAATTGTTCGTGACACCGGAGGATATGCTACTGCCTTGAAGTTTTCCATGAAATATGTATATGGTGTTGAACCGGGAGAAACCTACTGGGCTGCATCAGATTTCGGATGGGCCGTGGGACATAGTTTTTCTGTTTATGGACCGCTGATCAACAGAAATACTACCATCATTTTTGAAGGAAAACCTATTATGACACCCGATGCTGGAACTTTCTGGAGAATTATTTCAGAGTATAAGGTTTCTGTAATGTTCACCGCTCCTACAGCAATCAGAGCTATTAAAAAGGAAGATCCGGATGGGGAACTTGTAAAAAAGTACAATCTCTCCCACTTCAAAAAACAGTTTCTGGCTGGTGAAAGATGCGATGTCGCTACATTAGACTGGTTTGCAGAACACATCGGAGTTCCGGCTGTTGACCATTGGTGGCAGACGGAATCCGGATGGCCAATGCTTGGCTTAATGACTTTTGACGAGCAATACAAAATCAAAAGAGCCTCTGCAGGAAAGCCGATTCCGGGATACGATATTAAAATTTTTGATGAAAATGGATTGGAACTTGATCCTCATCATGAAGGTTATTTAGTAATCAAACTCCCTCTTCCTCCGGGCGCAATGCTTGGAATATGGAAAGACTATGAACGTTTTGAAAGCAGCTACCTGTCTCAATACAACGGATATTATTTTTCCGGAGATGGCGCCATACAGGATGAAGATGGTTATATTTTCATCACAGGAAGAGTGGATGATGTAATCAATGTAGCGGGACACAGACTTTCCACTTCTGAGATGGAAGAAATCGTTTCTTCACATCCGGATGTTGCAGAATGCGCTGTAGTAGGAATTGACGATGATCTGAAAGGACAAATTCCTTTTGCCACAGTTGTTTTAAAGAATGGCTCTACTATTTCTGAACAAGATATTGAAAAAGATATCATTCAGATGGTACGTCACAAAATCGGAGCGGTAGCCTTCCTGAAAAACGCAATGGTTGTTAAACGCTTACCTAAAACAAGGTCCGGAAAGATCTTAAGAAAATTAATCCGAACATTGCTTGATGGAAAAGATTTTCAGATTCCATCCACAATTGATGACGAGAAAATCATTGATGAAATTCAGGAAAAAATCAAGGAATATAGGGCTTAAAAGGGAAATTAAACATAAATTTAAAACATAATAAATTCAAATTTCAAAAAAACGAAAGGGATATGAGAAATTACTTAATAGAAGATTTACCACAATATTTTGAGGATTATAAAAAGTCTATCAAAAATCCTAAAAAATTCTGGGACAAAGTTGCAGATCAGAATTTCGTGTGGTACCAAAGATGGAGCAAGGTTGTTAAGTACGACATGAATGAAGCCAAAATTACCTGGTTCAAAAATGCCAAACTCAATATTACCAAAAACTGTATTGACAGACATCTTTCCGTAAGAGGCGATAAAACGGCCATCATCTGGGAACCCAACGATCCGAAAGAAGAAGCACAGCATATTTCTTACAATGAATTATATACCCGTGTCAACAAAACAGCAAATGTGCTACGCGATATGGGAATTGAAAAAGGAGACAGAGTCTGTATTTATCTTCCGATGATTCCTGAATTAGCCATCACGATGCTGGCCTGTGCAAAATTGGGAGCTGTTCATTCCGTTATTTTTGCCGGATTTTCTGCTTCTGCTGTGGCTTCAAGAGTCAATGATTGCGAAGCAAAAATGGTGATTACCTCAGACGGAAGTTACAGGGGAAATAAAGTTTTAGATCTTAAAAGTATCGTTGATGAAGCATTAGAAAAGACACCAACTGTTGATAAAGTTCTTGTAGTCAAAAGAACAAACAACGAGATTAAAATGAAAGATGGAAGAGATTACTGGCTGGCTGACCTGTACGAAAAAGCTTCTCCTGATTTTGTAACCATGATCATGGATTCTGAAGATCCGCTTTTCATTCTCTATACCTCAGGATCTACAGGAAAACCGAAAGGAATGCTCCACACCTGCGCCGGATATATGGTTTACACGGCTTATACTTTTAAAAATGTCTTTAATTATAAAGAAAATGATATCTATTGGTGCACAGCAGATATCGGATGGATTACAGGACACTCTTATATTCTTTACGGACCATTATTAAACGGAGCTACCACCGTTATTTTCGAAGGGGTTCCTACCTACCCGGAACCGGATCGTTTCTGGGAGGTCATCGAAAAACATAAAATCACTCAGTTTTATACCGCTCCTACCGCTATCCGTTCTTTAGCAAAAGAAAGTGCAGAATGGGTAGACAAGCACGATTTAAGCTCCTTGAAAGTAATCGGTTCTGTGGGGGAACCTATCAATGATGAAGCATGGCACTGGTTCAATGACCATGTAGGAAAGAAAAAATGCCCAATTGTAGATACCTGGTGGCAAACGGAAACAGGAGGAATCATGATTTCACCGCTTCCTTTTGTTACACCAACGAAACCTACTTATGCTACTCTTCCACTGCCAGGTGTACAGCCTGTTCTGATGGATGATAAACGTAATGAAATTACAGGAAATCAGGTGACCGGAAATCTTTGCATCCGCTTTCCGTGGCCAGGAATTGCCAGAACGATCTGGGGTGACCACCAAAGATACAAGGAAACTTATTTTACGGCTTTCCCGGGTAAATATTTCACTGGTGACGGCGCGTTGAGAGATGAAGTGGGATACTACAGAATTACAGGGCGTGTGGATGATGTAATTATCGTTTCCGGGCATAATCTAGGAACAGCTCCTATTGAAGACAGCATCAACCAACATCCTGCTGTTGCAGAATCTGCGATTGTAGGATACCCTCACGATATCAAAGGAAATGCCTTATATGGATATGTAATGCTTAAAGAAAGCGGTGAAGGGCGTGATAAGGAAAATCTTAAAAAAGAGATCAATCAATTGATTTCGGATCAGATCGGGCCTATCGCCAAACTGGATAAGATTCAGTTTGTTTCAGGACTTCCCAAAACACGTTCCGGAAAGATCATGCGTAGAATATTAAGAAAAATTGCGGAAGGTGATTTCAGTAATTTCGGAGATATTTCTACTCTTTTAAATCCTGAAATTGTTGAGGAAATCAAAAACGAAAGAATCTAACTCATTTTTTAACCTATAGTGAGCCCTGGAAGTTATTTTCAGGGCTCTTTTTTATTATAACACCCCGTTCTAAAATAGGTTGATAGAAAATTGACTTATTTATGAAAAAAAGATGATTAAGCTAAAGAAACATTATTTAATCATCAAAATTAAACACCTGTTCAATAAATATTTCTAAAATATATCACATTATATTGTCAATGAAATGTTAATTAACAAATTTTATTGATTTAAACATAATAAAAATCAGAAAATAATCATTAACTTTAATCATAACTTTTAAACCTATTAATTATGTCAAATATACTAGCTGGACTATTTGAGCATCACAGCGACTACAAAAAACTAGAAGGTGATCTGGAAAATTCAGGATTTGAAAATGCAGATTACATTATATACCTAAACAGCGATACTAATAACGCGCAATATCTGGCAAGTGTTACTGTAAAAGACAATGGCCAGATTGATACTGCCCGGAATGTTTTCGTTCAAAATGCGGCTTTAAAAACCTATTTATTTGAAAACATGAGCATCAGAGAAGCTAATTATGATACCATTAAAAAGTACATTGATGCAAGAAACAGAGCTGAAATACACAACAGCCCTGATATTAAGATAAAAACATCCAGTGACGGAATGAATTCTGAAGTAAAATTCTAACTGTCATAAAGATCAGTCAAATTAAATCCGTAGACCACTCTACGGATTTTTTATGTTTGAAAAAAGTAAAAAATTTCGTATTTTCGTGTGATTATAGGCGTCTGCACAAATGAGTTACGATTTAGAACAAGAAAATAAAGAGATCCTTGCCCGATATAAGGATCTGATTTCGAATACATACAGGACTTTGGATGAGGAAAATAATAAACTCATCCGAAAGGCATTCGATATTGCTTTGGATGCCCACAAGGATCAAAGGAGGAAATCCGGAGAACCTTATATTTACCATCCCATTGCTGTTGCTAAAATTGTAGCTACAGAGATTGGCTTGGGCGCTACATCTATTGCCTGTGCGCTTTTGCATGATGTAATTGAAGACTCCGACTATACCTACGAGGACCTGAAAAAAATCTTCGGTGAAAAAATCGCCAATATCGTGAATGGACTGACCAAAATCTCCATCATGAACCATCAGAATATCTCGGTACAGTCTGAAAATTATAGAAAACTGCTATTAACACTTTCCGAAGACTTCAGGGTGATTCTGATCAAAATTGCAGATCGTCTTCACAATATGCGGACGCTGGAAAGCATGGCTCCGGACAAACAGAAGAAAATTGCTTCGGAAACGGTTTATATCTACGCTCCCATGGCTCACCGTCTGGGGCTGTATAATATCAAATCCGAACTTGAAGACCTATCTTTAAAATATAATAATCCGGAAATATATAATGAGATCACGGAAAAGCTTGAATTAGCCAAAGAAAGCCGTGAAAGATATATTGAAGAGTTTAAAAAAGAAGTATCTGAAAGACTTCGTGAAGAAGGTCTAAATTTCAAAATAAAAGGCCGTGCCAAGGCCATTTCTTCCATTTACAGAAAGATGCTGAAACAAGGAGTTTCTTTTGAGGAAGTTTTTGATAACTATGCCATCAGAATTATTTACAAATCTGATGCGAAGAACGAAAAGTTTCTGGCCTGGAAGATCTACTCTATCGTTACCGATGTATATCACAGCAATCCCTCCAGAATGCGTGACTGGATTACCCAGCCGCGTTCCACAGGATACGAAAGCTTACACCTGACGGTTTTAGGCCCGGATAGAAAATGGATCGAGGTACAGATTCGTTCAGAACGAATGGATGAAATCGCTGAAAAAGGGGTTGCCGCACACTACAAATATAAAGAAGGATATAAACAAAGTTCTGACGACAGAAATTTTGAAAAATGGGTAACCGAGATCCGGGAAGTACTGGAACAGCAGCAAAATCTTTCTACTTCGGAGCTCTTGGATAATATTAAGCTTAATCTGTATTCCAAAGAGGTATTTGTATTTACACCGAAGGGAGAAATCAAAATTCTGCCTACCAATGCTACGGCACTTGACTTTGCTTTTTCCGTCCATTCAGATTTAGGAATGAAATGTTTGGGAGCTAAGATTAATGGAAAATTGGTTCCTATTTCGTATGTCCTTCAGAATGGCGATCAGGTAGATATCCTTTCGTCACAGAACCAGAAGCCAAAATCTGACTGGCTGGAATTCGTAGTGACTTCAAAAGCCAAGTCTAAAATCAAAAGTTACCTGAATTCTCAGAAAAATCAGCTGGTAGAGGAAGGAAAAGAAATTTTGCAGAGAAAACTGCGCCATGCAAAAATTAATTTCAATGATGATGAAATTAACAAACTTCAAAAGTTCTTTAACTTAAAATCATCCCAGGAACTCTTTCTTAAATTTCAAAGTAATGAATTGGATGTCAGCAGCCTGAGAAAGTATATTGAAAGTAAAAACGTATTCAACAACTTGCTTTCAAGATTCAGAAAATCGCCTAATAAAACCCAGCATTTCGAGGAACCGAAACAGGAAAACCTCGATATGATCGTCTTTGGGAAAGATGAAGAAAAGCTTAATTACAGCTATGCAAAATGCTGTACAGTGATTCCCGGAGATAAAATTTTCGGATTTATTACCATTTCAGACGGAATCAAAGTACATAGTGATAACTGCCCGAATGCAATTAATTTGAGAGCACAGTATGATTACCGTGTGATCCCTGCTAAATGGGTAAATGCTGAAAGCTTTAAGAACAGGGTAAAAATTGAAATTGAAGGGCTTGACAGAATGGGAATGATTAATGACATTACCACCGTCATCAGCGGAAGTATGGGAATGGACATGAAGAGTATGTCCATAGAATCCAATAATGGTGTTTTCACAGGAAATATCAATCTCGAAGTCAAAAATAAAGGTCAGCTGGAAGAGACCTTTAAAAAACTTAAAAGTATTAATGGTGTTTCAAGAGTGAGACGACTACAATCATAGACATGAATTTATCTCTTTATTTTAAAAAATTTTTCAACAACAGCCAGGCCTCAGGAATTATACTCATTTTCTGTGTACTTATTTCATTGCTTATTGCCAACTCATCTGCTGCAGAAAACTTTCAGCACTTTTTAGACCAGGAAGTGGGAACACATCTTTTTGGGCTGGAATATCCTGTCAGCATCTGGATCAATGATGGTTTGATGGCTGTATTTTTCCTTTTGGTAGGTCTTGAAATAAAAAGGGAACTTGTAGAAGGTGAGCTCTCATCTTTTAAAAACGCTTCTCTTCCTATTTTTGCGGCAGTAGGCGGGATGCTGGTTCCTGCCGTGATCTATACTATTTTCAACTCCGGAACTGAATACAGTAACGGCTGGGGAATTCCTATGGCAACGGATATTGCCTTCTCTCTGGCTATCATTTCAATGCTGGGAAAGAAAATCCCCAATTCTATCAAAATATTTTTAGCTGCACTGGCCATTGTGGATGATTTAGGAGCTATTCTGGTAATTGCAATTTTCTATACGGAACAGATCCATTGGAGCTACCTTCTATTGTCTTTCGGTGTAACCGCTTTGTTGTTTATTTTGAATTTTTTAAAGGTTACCAAAACAATATTTTATATTATTCCCGGATTATTTTTATGGTATTTCCTTCATCATTCCGGAATTCATGCAACCATAGCAGGAGTTTTACTTGCTTTTTCAATTCCAACCAACGCTTCCAATGTGGAAATTTCACCCTTGGAAAAACTGGAACATCAGCTACACATTCCTGTAAGCTTCCTGATTATGCCAATATTTGCTTTAACGAATACCAATATTACCTTTTCCAATGAAATGATTGCAGGCGTTACAAGCACCTTAGGTCTTGGGATTATCTGTGGTTTAATATTAGGAAAACTGATTGGTATCAATTTGTTTTCATTAATCGCTATCAAATTAAAACTCAGTTCTTTACCTCAGAACAGTAACTGGCTTCAGATGATTGGCGTAGGTTTATTGGCCGGAATCGGATTTACCATGTCGATCTTTATTGCATTACTTTCCTTCAAAGGTGAAATTGAAATTCAGGATGAAGCTAAGTTTGCCATTCTGATTGCTTCTTTCATAGCCGCTGTTGCAGGATTTACCATTCTGAGCATAAGTTCAAAAGAAAACCCTGAGCTGGAAGAAAATTAATCTTTTTTTCCGTTCTCCAGCTTTCTTTTATGTTCCTCGTCTCCCTCAAAATCAGGTTCTGTAATCTGAGTGCTGTACTGTACGGTTTCTTTCTGAATTTCATCAGACAGCAGTTTTTCTATTCGGAGCTTTCTGATCGCCATATTCAATTCATTTCCGAATAGAAGCAGGTATACGTTCACATTTACCCAAACCATCAGCAGAATCATACTTCCTATGGAACCGTAAAGTACGTTGTACCTTGCAATATCCTTTACATAAATTGCAAAAATATAAGTTGTGGCTACAAATAGAACAGTTGTTAAAATCGCTCCGGGAACCGCTTGTCTGAATCTGGTTATTTTCACGGTTCCTAACCAATAAAATAACGTTAGAAGAATAAAATAAAACAATGGAAAAGACACAAATCCGATAATACGGGAAAGGTTGTCTACCAGCCACGAAATATCATAGGCAGGTGTAAATAGCTTCATTACAACTTCCGCATAATACACCCCAAAAAGTGTCAGAAAAACAATGGTGATAAAGCCTATCGTAATAAAAAAGGAAAGAATGAATTCTTTTACATCGCTAAGCTTTTCTTCCGAATTTTCGTTGAAGCCATTAATCAGGGAAAATGTACCATTCGTAGCAAAGACAAGCGCTAGTACAATAGTCAGATTACTGATCCCTTTCATGTTCGGAATAATATTGTTAACAATATAGCCTCTTACGTCTCCTTCCATATTTGAAGGAAAGACATTATGCATCAGTACATCAAAAATATAAAACTGAAGCTCATCATAAAGCGGCATATAAGGCAGTACGGAAAGTAAGAACAGAATAAAAGGAAAAAGACTTATGGTAAAGCTCCAGGAAATTGCAGCTGCTTTTCTTCCTATTTTCCCTTTGAAAATCCCCGAAATATAAATCTGAAACATCTGCCACAATGATATTCCCAAAACAGGAATATGGATGTTATCAAAAAACTGTTGAATCTTCAAAATAAATTTAGGAACCTTTACACTCATCGATCTGTTGGTCTTTATACAAATGTAGGGGAATTAAATTAAATGAGGAAAAGATGACAGCTGAGAGATTACAGACATTAGACAAAATACACTCTAAAATAATGATGACAGTCTATGGATCTCAATGGGAATTCTGCTTCGCAGATGAATGGTGAATCTTTTTAATAAGAAATCGGTAGTCAAAAACCATCATTCATTAATCACCAGAAAAAGACACACCAACCAGCAACTAGAAAAAAAACAGCAACTCCCCCTCCTCAACATTACCCTGAAATCTTTGAACTTTACTTCCCGAAGCCCTATCTTTGCTTTCTGAAAATTCTTACAATGCGAATCAGTTTACTTTGTATCGGTAAAACAGACGATAAGGAAATTACGTCTTTAATCAATTATTACCTTAACCGCCTTCCCAAACACTGGAATTTTGAAATCACGGAAATTCCTGATGTTAAAAATGCGAAAAATCTATCCCCGGAGCTCCTCAAAAAAGAAGAAGCAAAATTGTTTTTGAATCATATTGATAAAAACGATCTTGTGGTAATTCTTGATGAAAAAGGAAAACAGTTCACCAGCCGGGAATTTTCTCAGAAAATTGACGCATGGATGAACTCTTCAGTAAAGAAAGTGCATATTCTGATTGGCGGAGCTTATGGTTTTTCAGAAGAAATGTACAGCAGAGCGAATGAGAAAATGTCTTTATCCAAAATGACGTTTACCCATCAGATGATCAGGCTGTTCATTGTGGAGCAGCTTTATCGGGCTGATCAGATTCTCCAGGGAAAACCTTATCATAACGACTAAAGCCCTTCTTTATTAGAAAGGGCTTTTATTTCTTTAGAACTATGGTCTATTGCTAATTTAAAAACAGGAAGTACTCTCCTATTTCAGATTGATTTGTCTTTTGGCTTCACCCACTACAAAAGCAACGGAATTGGCGATATTAAAACTCCTGATCAATTTTGACATAGGTATTGTTAAATGATTTTCGAAACGCTCTAAAACATCTTTACCCAATCCCACACTCTCCTTTCCAAAAACCAGCCAGTCTCCATCCTGAAAATCGGTTTCCAAATAGGATTTTTCTGCATGTGAACTCATTAAAAAAACGCGTGACCTATCAGGAATATTTTGAATCCATTCTTCAATATCTGCATATTCTGTAACATCAAGATGTACCCAGTAATCCAGCCCGGAACGCTTTAGGTTTTTATCATTAATTACAAATCCAAATGGATGAACCAGGTGTAGTCTGCTTTCAGTTCCTACACATAATCTTCCAATATTTCCTGTATTATTAGGTATTTCAGGTTCTACAAGAACAACATTCAGCATCTTTTTCTTTTATTCGTTTTTAAAGTAATTAAATCAATGAGTATATATTTATTTTAATGATCTGGTGAGTGAAAATCATGATTTATTTTTTTGCACATTTTGCATAAGAATCTGTGAGTACAGCTTTTTCGTAGCCTAGGGCAACCGCTTTATCCAGGTTTTCGCAAGCTTCCTTAAGTTTAGAAGTATCCAGCAGAATCATGGCTTTGCTTACATAAGATTGTGCGAATTTTGGGTCTATGGAAATTGCTTTATTGGCATCTGTAAGTGCTTCTTTATATTTTTTCATTTTAAAATATACATCTGCTCTTCCGTTGTACAGCAATGATTCCGGCTTTTCAGTGATAAGTTTGTTGTAGTCTTTTAAAGCCCCATCAAGATCTCCGTTATTTTTCTTCAGATTAGCTAAACCAGTTTTGGCAAATATATTATCCGGGGCAAAGGTCAGAATATGGTTGAGATCTTTAATGGCAAGATCTTTCTTCCCCTGGCTGTCATAGATCTTGGAACGGGTAAGATACAGATCTGCATTTTCAGCATCTATTTTAAGGCCTTTTTCAACATACTCCATTGCTTTTGCCTTATTTCCTTTCTGGTTATAGAGTGATGACAGATTTACATATACCGAAACAGACATCGGATTAGCTTTTAGAGCAGATTCATAAGATTTGAAAGCCAGTGTGGTCTTCCCCAGCCTTCTCTGAGCTGTTCCGAGATAATCATAATATTCCGACTGATATTTCTGAATATGCTCCTTTTCTGCCAGTTTCAGGTATTGTTCTTCGGCACATTTATAATCGGCCTTTTTGAAACAATCTTCAGCCAGCTTTTTATCCTGGGCATAGAAATTAAATGAGAAACAAATGGAACTTAGAACTAATAAACTTTTTTTCATGAGGTTATATTTTGCTTGTTGATCACTTTTTTGGTGAGTGCACCAAATATCACTCCCAATAAAGATCCAACAAACGCCCCCACCAAAATATCTATCGGGAAATGCACTCCTAAATATATGCGGCTGTAGGAAACTACTATAGCCCATACAAATATAGCATATGGAAACCATTTAAGATTCTTTTTTAATAAAATACTTAAAAAGGAAGCCAAAAAGAAAGTATTGGATGCATGTGCTGAATAAAACCCATACTGTCCGCCGCATTTCACAATTCTCATATGATGCTCCAGAGTAGGATCATGACATGGTCTCAGCCTTGCCACACCATATTTGAAAACACTTGCCAGCTGGTCTGAAACCGTAGCTCCGAGTGCGATAAATATAAGGATAAAAACTAATGATCTTAGTTTATAGTTTTTGTATAAAAAATAAAGAAATATAATGTAAAGAGGCACCCAGATCCAGGTACTTGAAATGAGCATCCAAAACTGGTCGAAAGATGTATCGCCCAAATTATTAAGGTAAAGAAATACCTTTTTATCTTCCTGAATGATCTCCTCCATATATTATTATCTGCTTACAGGTCCTTCGTGCGTTTCATCGTCCGCAGGTTTCGGTTTCGGAGGTTCGTCATTGGCAGGAGTTGAAGAAGCCGGTTCTGTCAGAATATCTTTTTCGATGTCTTTCACCGGATTGAAATCTTTTGCCGCATCTTTTACCTTTTCAATTTCACGTTTAATCTCAGAAACAGGATTATCTGTTTCCTTCATAATTTCCGTTTTGATATCTTCTACTGCTCCACGCATTTTTCTTACGCCTGCACCTAGGTCACGCGCAATCTGAGGCAGTTTATCCGGACCGAATAATACAACGATTGCAATGGCAATGAGTGCCATTTCTCCAATGCTTAATTCCATGGCGTAAAATTACGAAAGATTATTGCATTTATGGATGATAAACTAAAAATTTAAACAAATTTTAAGATTCTATAAAAAGTATAAAGCCCAAGGCTGAGAATTAGAAGGTAGAAACTTAATATTCATCATTCAAAAAAGCGGATTTTAGTTACCCTTATCCCAACCGCCTGTACCTATTAGTTAATAAATAATTAATTCAAGTTAACGAGAATTACGTTGAATTTCAGTATATTTACTCTACACAACCCGCTAAATATTTATTATGAAAAAACTAGTGACTACTTTTAAAGTTTTCGCCGTTCTGTCGGTATTGCTGCTGAACAGCTGCCGTGACGAAAACAATGAAATGCCTCAACAGGAAACCCTTCAGGCTAAACTAACAACTGAAGACCTGAAAAAAGAGGTGACAGCACCTTCTTCCAAGCTGGTCCCTGAAAAAGTTCAAGCCCAGCTAAATGAATCCGGAAAAAATCTTGAAACTTATCTAAAAAGTGATTTACAAATTGCAGGTGTAAATGTATTGGGGAAAATATCTTCCTCAAAAGGGATCGAGATTTCTCAAAGCCTGATCTCCGATAAAGACCAGTTCATCGCTTTAGGAAACATTATGGATCCTTCATCTGTAAAGATCGGGAAAATAGGTAATCTGTATACCGGTGATGATTTGACAACAGCTCAGAAAGGATTAAAAGAAACCATTGCTGAGGAAATTAAAACGGACACCAATGTTATGGAAGTAACCTGGAACAGTAAAAACGGAAAATTTACCACCTTATGTTTTTATAATGAATCAGGAATTATCTGGGACAACATCTTCGGAGGTCTGATCATGATGGATACGAGAGGAAATACAGAAGCATCTGAAAATAATCCGGCAGCAAAAGTAGTGTCTACCTGGTATAAACAATGGTGGACAGCAAACTGGTTATGGGGTTCTAAGAGAGGCGAAGCAGGCTACCAGATTACCATCTACTATTCCGGAGCTACAGTTTCCAATGCGGATGTAAGCGACTGGGGTTATATCAGCTTAGGAAAAGCCAAAAGCGAGAGCCGAATTTTAAAAAGAACGGGTGCATACGGGCAATGTCAATATGCTTTAGGGCTTTGTACACCTACCGGATCTTTAAGCTTTAACTCCAACAATTTTTCTGTATCATTCTCAGGATTGGGAAGCAATATTGTGAGCAACGGAACAAAATCTCTGTATCCGTAATTTTCATATAGAATCTGATTTTAAAAAGAAGGGAAGCTTGCTCAGCTTCCTTTTTTATTTTACAGATTAATTTCTATTCATTTCCAGCTCTTACCTTAAGAGCTTCTATTGCGTTCTCCTTCAGTCCGAAAGTATCTTTCAGCATATCAAACAGCTCCGTATTATTAAGAATCGGAATAGATTCTTTTCCTCCGTTTTCGTGACGGATATTCAATGTATTTTCTGTGAATGTATAACGGGCATTCTCATCCACTTTGGAAAGCACCAGGTTCTTTTTAAAATTAGATTCCGGATGCGTAGATAAATACCAATTAGGAAGCTCAAGATCAATTGCTTCCACATGTTCAATATCAAAACGGTAGACCGGAAACCATTGTTCTTTAAAGGTCCAGAGTATATAAGTTCCTTCTTTTTGTGAAATTTTAAATAACCCGTTAGGAGTTTCCTGTGTCCCTTCATCATTCAAAAGTAAAGGAGCGGTAAGCGTTGCTGTTCCAAACCCGCAATCTACGAGATATTTCTTATTCTCTACTTCAGTAATCAACAGCAAATGGCTTTTGGCCGAAATACTGTTCTCATCTTTCCTCCACAGCACTCTTGCCTGCTGAAGATCTGTTTTGAAACCTAAAAAGGTCAGGATATCTTTCAAAAGCAGATTCTGTTCAAAGCAATATCCACCTCTTGAATCGGTAATCAGTTTCTTAAAAATATCATCCAGATGAAGAGATGGCACTTTTCCGGTATAAGAATCAATATTTTCAAAAGGGATATATTGAGGATGAAGCTGATGAATCTTTTTCAATACTTCCCAATCTCCTTCCTTCACTTCTCCTGTATAATGAATCCTTTCCAGGTATTTTTCAAGTCTTGATTGATCCATAATTTAAATTTTTAAATCTTTCTTTTTTCCTGTCTTCTGAAAGGCAGAGTATGTAACCACCACACTTATGGTCATTAAGATAAATGCTAAAAAGAATGGTGCTCCTGAGAATTTGAATGGTGCTTCATCATGCGTGAAAAAGTAAAACAGATTCGTCATCATCGGCGGACCGATAATGGATGTTGCGCTCATTAAACTTGTCAAAGCTCCCTGAAGTTCTCCCTGCTCATTAGATGGGACACTTTTCGTGATCACAGACTGTAAAGCCGGTCCGCAAATTCCACCCAGGCAATAAGGAATCAAAAATACAAACATCATCCAGCCTTCGGAAGCAAACGCAAATAAAAGCATTCCCACGGCGTAGAAAGCCAGCCCGTAATAAATACTTTTCTGCTCACCCAGCCTTGGAGTTGTCCATCTGATCAGAAGCCCCTGTACCAAACCTACAAGAAGTCCAACAACTCCTAATGAAATTCCCACCATTCTTTCCGTCCAGCTGAATTTGTACATCGTAAAGAAGCTCCAGTTACTTTGTACGGCGTGGCCTGCAATATAGATCAAGATCAAAGCAAAGATAAGCCCTGAAATCTCAGGGTGTTTTCCTAAGAACTTAAATGAACCCACAGGGTTGGCACGTTTCCAGTCAAATTCTCTTCTTTTATCTTTATCCAGACTTTCCGGAAGAATAAAATAACCATAAAGAAAGTTAAGCAGACACAAACCTGCTGCTGCATAAAACGGCACTCTCGCTCCATAATGTCCCAATACTCCCCCAAGAACAGGTCCTATGATAAATCCAAGCCCAAAAGCTGCACCTATCAGTCCGAAATTCTTAGCTCTGTCTTCATCCGTAGAAATGTCTGCAATATACGCACTGGCGGTTGTTACACTCGCGCCTGTGATTCCCGCAATAATACGTCCAAGGAACAGCCACCAAATTGTGGGTGCTAATGCAAGAAAAATATAATCTACTGCAAATCCGAAAAGTGAGATCAGAATAATAGGTCTGCGCCCGTATTTATCACTCAGGTTTCCTACAAGTGGTGAGAAAATAAACTGTGTAAAGGCATAGGCAAACCCCAGCCAGCCGCCATACTTTGCTGCTTCGCTGATATCTGCATGAATAAGTTCCTCAATGAGTTTGGGAACAACAGGAATGATGATTCCCCATCCCGTAATATCAATCAGTAAAGTGATAAATATGAAGCCAATGGCTGCTTTTTTCTTTGAATTTTCCATGATGGTGCAAAATTAATCAAATCCTAAAAATAATGGTTCTAAATTATGAAAAGTTCAAATTGAAAACACGCACCAAAAACAGAAGGATAAAATTTTAAACTCCCGTCCAGCCTGCCTGTGTTTCCAATGTATGAGTGTTATAAAAAAGGCCATTTCTTTCGAAACGGCCTTTACTAATTTATTGTAGTTTATATTACTTTGAAGTTGCTACTTCTTTGTTGGAAGTAGACTTCCCATGTACTTCTTCTTCTTTTCCTTTTTTAAGGAAGTCATAAGCAATTGCAGATGCAACGAAGATAGATGAATAAGTACCGAAACCGATACCAATCAACATGGCAAACATAAATCCTCTCAGGTTGTCACCTCCGAAAATAAAGATCGCAAGGATTACCAAAATCGTAGTGAACGAGGTGTTAAATGTTCTACCCAATGTACTTGAAATAGAGTCGTCAAATAAACCGGCCAATGTTAAAGATTTTTTCTCTCTCAGATATTCTCTAATTCTGTCGAAGATAATTACTGTATCATTGATTGAGTATCCTAATACTGTAAGGATCGCAGCAATGAAATCCTGGTTGATCTCCATGTTGAACGGCATATACTTGTGAAGTAATGAATAAGTTCCCAAAATAATTACCGCATCGTGGAATAATGCTGCAACCGCACCAAGGGAGAACTGCCATTTTCTAAATCTCACCAAAATATAGATGAAGATCATTGCCAAAGCAGCTAAAACCGCATAAATACCATGAGTCTGAATATCATCAGCAACGGAAGGTCCTACTTTTTCAGAAGAAATAATTCCTGCATGATCTTTATCAGCAGATTTGAAATCTTTCAATGTTGTTCCTGCTGGTAAGTTTGATTTTAAACCTTCAAATAATTTCTGTTCTATAATCTGGTCAGCTTTTAAAGATTCATCCTGGATAAGGTAGTCCGTAGAGATCTTTAATTGTCTGTTATTTCCGAAAGTCTTAGCTTCTACGGAAGAGTTTTTACCGTCTTCTGTTTTGAATAAAGCGACTAATTTTTCTTCAACATCTTCAGCTTTTACATCTTTATCAAATCTCACTACATAGTTTCTACCACCAGTAAAGTCGATACCATATTTAAAACCATGAGTGGCTATTGAAATGATACATACAACGGTAAGAACCGCAGAAATGATATATGCATATTTTCTCTTTCCGATGAAGTCTATCCATGTATTTCTGAATAAATTCTTTGTAGCCGGAGTCCAAACAGAAAGTCCTTTTCCTTTATTTAATCTTGAGAAGATCATCACTCTTGAAAGCAGTACGGATGTAAATAATGTCATCGCGATACCGATCATCAATGTTAATGCGAAACCTTTAATAGGCCCTGTTCCGAAGAAGAACAATACAACTGCCGTTAGGAAAGTAGTAGTGTGACCGTCAATAATCGCATTTAATGCATGTTTGAAACCATCTTTATATGCTTCAAGGATACCTTTCCCGGCAAATAATTCTTCTTTGGTTCTTTCATAAATGATAACGTTCGTATCTACGGCAACGGCCATTGTAAGAACGATACCCGCGATACCTGGAAGCGTAAGCGTAAAGTCTCCTGAATCCATGATACCGAAAATATAGAATAGGTTGATCACCATTGCAATTACTGCATAAACACCAGCTCCACCGTAGTAGAAAATGATATAAACAATAATAATTGCGAATGCAATAAGGAATGACATTAAACCGGAATCAATCGCTTCCTGACCTAATGATGGCCCTACAACCGTAGCCTGAACTACTTTTGCACCTGCTGGTAATTTACCTGCTCCTAAAACGTCTACCAGTTCTTTAGCTTCTTCCTGAGAGAAGTTACCAGAGATCTGAGTTCTACCGTTAGGAATAGCATTCACAACATTCGGAGCTGTGTATACTCTGTTATCAAGAGTTACTGCAACAGGTTTTCCAACGTTTTTCTCTGTTAATGTTTTCCATTCTTTTGCTCCTTTGGAATCCATCTGCATATCTACCACTACTCTTCCAAGTTCGTCATAGCTGATGCTTGCTGTTTCTACTGCACCGTCTACCGGAGCTTTTTGATTGATGTTACCTCTGATTGCATACAATACCAAACTTTCAGCATCTGTAGCTTCAGGCTTGTAACCCCACATAAACTGTGTATATTTAATGTTAGCCGGACGTAAAGAGATCCCTACTTTGCTGTTTAAAATCTTGTTAACAGCAGCTGTATCAGATAATTTTACGTTAGCAACACCATTCGTTCTTAATTTGTCAAGCTGTAAAAGGTTCATGAAGTTCACATTCTTTGCAACTCCCATAGAATCTCCTTTTGCAGCAACCATAGTTGTTAAAGTCTGGAAATAAGGTGCAATTTCAGGAACTTGTTGTACTTCCCAGAACTGAAGTTTTGCAGAAGTCTGAAGCATTTTTTTCACTTTATCGATGTCCTTCATACCAGGCATTTCCACAGAAATTCTAGCAGTACCAGGTACTCTCTGAACATTTGGCTGAATAGCTCCAAGCTTATCAATTCTTGTTCTGATTACCTCGAAAGCCGTTCCTACAGATGCATCAATTTTTCTTTTAACAATGCTTTTCACCTGATCATCAGGAGTATTATACTTTACCTCAGTAAGTGTGGTATTTCCGAAAATTTCCGGATCTGCCAACTTAAGGTTAGTACCTTTAGCTTGGTTCACTGCATCAAACTGATCGAAGAAATTATCGATGTAAGATCTTGTAGAATTCTTTTGTACTTCATCGGTTTTGTTTAGAGCCTCAATAAGAACAGGATTGGTAGAATAATTGGTTAAATCATTCACAAGGTCTCTTTGGTTGATTTCCAAAAGAACGTTGATCCCTCCTTTCAAGTCAAGACCAAGTTTCATTTCCTTGTCTTTGGCTCTTGTGTAATAAAGTTTTGTGAATCCTAGATTCAAAGTATCCTTAGAAAGTCTTGCGATTTCTTTCTGATACTTCTCCGGATTGTCTCCTGCAATAGCAGTCGCCTGCTTTTCAATTTTGCTGGCGTACCATGTTGGTAATAGCTCGTTTAAGCAAATCAACCCTAGTACAATAGCGACAATTGTAATAAGTCCTTTTCCTTGCATTTTGTTATAACTACGTTAAATTAAGTCGGCAAATATAATGATTTTCTTGTATTTTATGAATTTTTAACAACAGAAATGGTTTATTTTCAGAGATATTGGTATTCTCATTTCTATTTGAGATTTAATAATTATTTCGTGGTATCTTAATTAAATTTTCAAAATATGATTGGTATAAAATTTTCATTCATATTTCAACACACTAACTATCAAAATATTATGAAAAATCTACTTTTTACCATTAGTATTTTTTCTTCTTTAATTGTTAATGCTCAAAGCATTAATCTGGAAGAATTTGTGACCGGACTTACGAGTCCTGTAGAGATTACGAATGCCAATGACAGCAGGCTCTTCGTTGTACAGCAAAACGGTATGATAAAGATTGTTCAGCCCAACGGAACAGTGAATACCACTAATTTTCTGAATATTTCTTCAAAGATTGTTTTTGGCGGAGAAAGAGGTCTCCTGGGATTAGCATTTCATCCACAGTACTCTACCAACGGGTATTTTTTTGTGTATTACAACAATACAGCCGGAAATGTGGTTGTTGCAAGATACACTGTAAGCTCAGCTGATCCCAATATTGCTGATCCTAATTCTGAAAAAATACTGCTGAATATCCCGAAGCCTTTTGATAATCATAACGGAGGAAGCATTCATTTTGCTCCTGACGGAAAATTATGGATTATTACCGGTGACGGCGGAAGTGGCGGTGATCCGAATAATAATTCTCAAAATAAAAATGTCCTACTCGGAAAAATGCTGAGAATAGATGTGGATGCCACAGGCCCTTACAATATCCCTCCTGATAATCCCTTTGCAGGAGCTGGTGTAGATGGAGCTGATGAAATATGGGCCTACGGACTCCGAAATGCATGGAAGTTTTCTTTTGACCTGTCTACCGGAAATGCTATGATTGCCGATGTAGGCCAGGGAAACATCGAAGAAATCAATAAAATGCCGATTACACAAGCTGGTTTAAATTACGGATGGCGGTGTTATGAAGGAAACAGCGCTTACAATACCACAGGATGTCCGGCTCAATCTACAATGACCTTTCCTATAGCCGTATATGACCATTCCGGAGGAAAATGTTCCATTACCGGAGGCTATGTGTACAGAGGAAATCAATATCCTTCACTCCAGGGAAAGTATTTTTTTGCGGACTATTGTTCCACACAAATCGGAATTCTGGATACCAATAATGCCATAACCTGGACTTCTCCTTATACCGGAAATAATTTCTCTACTTTTGGGGAAGATAATCAAAAAGAATTGTATGTAGCAGCCGTTAACAGTGGAAAAATTTTTAAAATCTCCACGGGAACTTTAAGCACTCAGGAAAATGCTTTAGCCAGCATAAAAGTTTATCCTAATCCTGCTTCAAAAGAGATTTTTATTGATGGTATTAAGGATAAAAAAACAACCTTGGAAATCATCAGTTCGGAAGGAAGAAAAGTTTTAACAGCGGATCAAATGACCAACGGTAAAGCCATCAATATTTCCGGCATCCCGGCAGGGGTGTATTTTATCAATCTGAAATCCGGGGAGCTGAAATCTTACAGTCAGAAATTGATTATTAAATAGAATTATTTTTTAACATATCATGTTTCGTGAACTACCTTCCTAAACTTTCAGTTTATATTCAGGAAGACAGCTGCTCCATAACAAGCACTGTACACAACATAAGACTTCAACTAAAATTTAAAAGCAAATAAAAAGCGGTTCAGATCTGAACCGCTTTTATTTTTATATTGTCATGGAGAAAATTCTCGTTTCCGGTTTATTTCTCAACATTCTAAGGTCAAAAACCATGGCTACATTTCTTGTAAAAGCTCTTCCTTCTTCAGTAATTTTAATTTCAGTTCCGTTGATTTCAACCAAACCGTCATTTTCCATTTCTTTCAGCATTTCCAGGGCATTTTCAAGTTCCGGGAATGAATTATTGCTGTTAAAAGTGGTTTCAAGCTGGCACATCAGGTTCAGAATATGTCTTCTTACCGTCAAATCTTCTTCATTTAATACATGTCCTTTCACTACAGGAATTTGCCCTTCTTCCACCATTTTCTGATACTCTTCCACTGTTTTTACGTTCTGGGCAAACGCATACCACGAGTCTGAAATGGCAGACATTCCAAGTCCTACCATCAATTGGGTATTACTTGAAGTATATCCCATAAAGTTCCTGTGAAGTTTTTTATGGATTAATGATTGATACAGATCATCATGTTCTAAAGAGAAATGATCCATTCCAACCTCAATATATCCTAAATCCTGAAGCAGTTTTTTACCATCTTCATACAAACGGCGTTTTTCTTCTCCGCTTGGAAGATCATTCTCATCAAATCCTCTTTGCCCTACTCCTTTTACCCATGGAACATGTGCATAGGAATAAAATGCCAGTCTGTCCGGCTTCAGCTCCATTGTTTTTCTAATGGTATGTTCCATTGCTTCCCAATTCTGGTGTGGCAGTCCGAAAACCAAATCATGGCTGATTCCTCTGTATCCAATCTCCTTCGCCCATTCCGTAACGGCTTTTACATTTTCAAAAGGCTGAATTCTGTTGATTGCTTTCTGCACTTTCGGATCATAATCCTGGACGCCGAAACTTACCCTTCTGAATCCAAGATCATATAAAGTCTGAAGATGTTCTCTGGTGGTATTATTCGGATGTCCTTCGAAAGAGAATTCCGGATGTTCTGCAATTTCCACCGTTCCAAAAATCCCTTCCAATAAAGTTCTTAGATTTTCAGGAGAGAAAAAAGTAGGAGTACCGCCTCCAAGATGCAGCTCTTTTAACTTTGGTTTTTCGTTGAAAAGATCAAGATATAACTTCCATTCTTTTAAAACACTTTCCAGATACGGAATTTCAACACTGTGTTGTTTTGTAATACGTTTGTGGCAGGCACAGAATGTACACAATGCCTCACAGAAAGGCAAATGGATATAAATAGAAATCCCCTCCTCAGCATTGCTTTCATGAAAAGACCTGATGACGCTTTCTTTCCATTTTTCCGGTGAAAATGTGGAATCATCCCAATACGGAACAGTAGGATAAGAAGTGTAACGTGGTCCGGGAATATTATACTTATCTATTAAAGAGTTCATTTGAAAATTAAAATTTTATAGGGGCATGAAATTTAACATTATTAAAATTCATCCTACAAAATTAACCATTAGTTATGAATTTTAACCTATGAATTATATTAGGTTCTATTTTATAATGAATCTAAATACGGCTGTTGCTGGTTTTTAAGATCTAATGATAAATTCTATTTCTACTATTACAAAAACAAAAAACACCGAAGAAATAATCTTTGGTGTTTAATATTCTGAGTATTCGTATACCATTTAAAATGTAAATGGCTTAGCTCTTGAGAAATCATCATCCCACATGATAAAATCATGTCCTGCCGGAGCTATATCCGTTTCTTTAACCACAGATGGATTAGAAGGATATTTCCCTGCTTTAGCATCCCATTTCAAATGAATATACTTATTATTGCTTCCTTTCAAAATAAGGTCATTCCACCCGTCTGTTACCGATGAGCTTCTGAAGACAGGCCCTCTCATTACCGTAAATCTGTTGATCAGTTTCAAGTTATTGTCCAGCAACAGAAAAGTACAGCCGCCACTTCCACAAAACCCTCGCCCTGAAAGCGAAATAAAGTATTCATCTTTTTTGTCGTTATTAAGATCAATTGCATAAAAAGAAAACTTACGGTCTGAGGCCTCAAGTGATGGCAAATCAGCTTTCAGATAATCTCTCAAATATAATTTAAGTTTTTCTGCGGTTGTTTCATCTGCTGTTTCAGGCTGAAACGCCGGCTCTTCTGCAGCCAGATTTACGGAATCCGGTGCATTACCTTCCGGTGAAGCCGTTAAACGATCTGCTGTTTTGTCCGCTGCTTTTTTTTCTTCTTTCTTGCAGGCTGATAAAACAAGCGCTGACAGAATAACTCCTATAATCAAGGGTCTATTTTTAATCATTTTCATCATTACTATTTATTTTGACTTGTTAAATGTAGTTCTTTCAATTTTAAAATTTCAATTTCAATACTGAAATCCTATAATTTCCGGCAAATACTATTTTATTGTCATCTATCCATTCACAAACAAAAAATCCTTTTTCATCGGAAATCTTCTTCCACGTTTTTCCAAAATCTGAAGAGTAACTGATGTTCTGGTCTCCTACAGCAATCATCTCTTTTCCTTTGGAACCTGGTTTGATCTTTACACAGGTCATATAGCCTGCATTTTGTCCCGAAGCCTGAATCTGCCACGATTGTCCGCCATCATTGGTCGTTGCGATATTATTGATATTGGCTTCTTGTTTGGTATAATCTCCTCCTACTGCAACTCCGAAACGATCGTCAGCAAAATCTATGGAATACATCCCCTGAGAAGATTCTCCCTGTACAAAAGGTGTATTGAATACTTCAATATTCTCATTTTTAAGATTCATTCTTAAGATTCTTGAAGCCTTACCTCCGGTAGCGATCCACATATATTTTCCTGTTGAAGAAATATTGGTATTGCTGGCTGCAAAGGCGGCTTCTCCTTCATTGAGCTTCAAACTGCTTTTCAGCATACTCCATTTTCCATCTCTGTACACTGCGAGCTTCAACAGAAGATCTTTATCTGAATCACTGAAAGTATATGCCAGTTTATCATTCACAAAATGCAAAGCATCATAGAAAGCTGTTTTGGCTGTGTCTTTAAAAACAATCTGAGACTTCAGGTCCTTTTTATCTATCTTATAGAAACGACACGGGCTTTCTATGTTTATGGCATAAAAAGACGTTTTATCCTGCCCTAACGTTCTGAATTGAAGTTTGTCATCAGATAATTTAATCTGTTTCTGATTTTTATGATCTTTAAGATCCACAAACCCGAATTTGGAATCTGTTCCGCTGTACCAAACCTTATGATCATACAGCTCAATAGCTCTGATACTGATTTTATCATTAAGAATCGTCTCGATGCTTTCTACCTGTTGGGAAAACGCGATGAATCCCACGGACATCAATAAAATGGAGAAAATCTTTTTCATATTATATTATTTAAAAACAAAAAAAACCGCCGAAGCGGTTTATATTATTAATCTGCATCCTGGTATTTCTCAGGATTATTTAGTTTACTGTTTCTTTTACCATAAACAAAATATACAATAGCTCCCAGTAATAACCAACCGGCAGACAGTTCTTTTGCATGGTCACTTAAATTATAGATCAGGTATAAGTTAATAATTACACCTAAAGCTACTACAACTTTATAAGCAGGAACTTTAAATGGTCTGATCAGAGTAGGTTCTTTCTTTCTCATTACCCAAACGGCAATACAAACTAAGGTAAATGCAAACAAAGTCCCGAAACTGGTCATATCAGCAAGCGTTGAAATTGGTGTAAGTGCTGCAATAAGTGCAACCACAATACCTAAAAGGATAATTCCTTTATAAGGAGTTTTTGTTTTCGGGTGAAGTTCACCAAAGAATCTTGGAATCAAACCGTCTTTTGCCATTCCGATAAAGATTCTGGACTGTCCCATCATCATTACCATTACTACGGAAATCAATCCTACAGTAGCAGCAATCGTTACGATATTACTTGCCCAATGTTTTCCTGCAATTTCAAAAGCATACGCTACCGGAGCTTTAATTGCATCAGGATATTTTCCTTCCGGATTAAAGTCTGAATAATGCATCATCCCTGTTAATACAAGAGATACACAAATATATAAAGCAGTACATATCAATAATGAAGCGATAATTGCAAAAGGTACATCTTTCTTAGGATTAATAGCTTCTCCTGCTTGTGTAGAAACAGCATCAAAGCCGATATAAGCAAAGAAGATAGCTGCAGCTCCGGAAATAATTCCCTGAATACCATAGGCGGAGACCATATCTCCCTCGGAGTTCCTTATCTTCACCTGATCCGGTATGAAAGGCTTCCAGTTCTTAACTCCATCAGCCGCATTATAAAGATCTGTATTTGAAAAGATAATATAAACCCCAGCAATAATTACAAAAATAACAGCTGCTGTTTTCAAAAGAACGATTAAGTTGTTAGCTCCTGCAGCTTCTTTAGTTCCTTTCACCAATAATGCAGTGATCAAAAGAACAAGAATAAATGCAGGAAGATTCATTGAAAAACCTTCACCTGTATAACTCGCCGGATCTGATGTGAGATAGGCGGGCAAATGAATATTAAAAATTTTCAAAAACTTGTTAAAGTATCCGGACCAGCTCACGGAAACCGCCATACTCGCCATAGCATACTCCAGAATGAGACACCACCCCATTGCCCATGCAAAAATTTCTCCTACTGTTCCGTACGCATAGGCATAAGCAGAACCTTCTACAGGAATAATTGATGCAAACTCTGCATAACACAGTGCAGCAAAAACGCAGGCAAGACCTGCTATAATAAAGGAGATTGCAAGCGCAGGACCTGCATGATAATAGGCTCCGGTTCCGGTAAGAACAAAGATTCCACCACCGATGATAGCACCCACTCCAATTGCTGTTAAACTCCATTTTCCAAGGACTTTTTTCAGCTCACTTTTCTTCATATCTGCCTCATAGGCACTTAGCGGCTTCTTAACCCAAATTTTCGACATGTTTTTTTATTTATTAAGGATTTACGAAAATATAAAAAATTTAGAAACTCTCACGTTAATCGTTAAATTTTCATCATTTATTTTACATTAAAAACTTTCAATTCCTTACAGACACCTCATTTACCCTATTTCCGCAAGTGTTAATTTTTATTTATTTTTGATCACATGAATTTATATGATCTTTTTGTAAAGCCTTATGAAAACTATGATGCTTTACAGATTATACTGGAAGCTTCCGGAGCTGTTTTCGGAACGTTAAGTGTTTACTTTTCTATTAAAAAAAATATCTGGGTATACCCTACGGGAATTATTTCTACTCTGATCTATGTATACATTCTTTACAATTTCGGTTTATTGGGAGACTGTCTGATCAATGTGTATTATTCTGTAATGAGTATTTACGGATGGATTCTGTGGGCGAAGAATTCGGAAGACCATATTCATGTGGATGTTACCTGGGCCACCAGAAAAGAATGGTTCTATGCATCTATACTTTTTATACTGAGCCTCGCGCTGGTAACGCTTATCTACTATTATAAGCCTTATATCGACAATAAATTTTCTATGGAAGGAACGAGTCTCGGATTATATCATCTGGACTGGGCCAACTGGATGGATGTCTTCACTACTTCAATTTTTTTAGTAGGAATGTGGTTTATGGCCAAACAGCGCATTGAGAACTGGATTTTCTGGATTATCGGAGACTTTATTTGTATGCCTATGATGATTTTTAAGGGACTTGGAATCACTTCGGTTCAATATTTGGTATTTACTATAATGGCTATCTTAGGATACCTTAATTGGAAAAAAAGTTTTAAAGAAAAAAGTACAATAAAGTCATGAAAAATTTATTTAAAATAGCAGTCAGTATTTTTGCTATTACCAGTTTAACATCTTGTTTAGCATATACGGACGGATACGGAAGCAATGGTGGTTATTATGGTGATCCCTATTATAATAACGGATACTACTATGCTCCTTCCGGATATTATGGAAGCGGCGGATATTGGGGAAATGACGGCTATTATTACAGAAACAATGTAAATTATTACTATGATAACGGCATGCCTTATTATTACTACAACTATAATAATACCAGAAGAAAAGTATATGTAGAAAGAAGATCTTCTACTTCTAGCAGACCAGAAAACGGTTTCCAGAACACACGTACTACCAATAGTAACGGTTCTTATAACAATAGCGGAGGTTTTAATAATAACAGAAACACCAACAGCAATAGTGGATTCAGAAACCAAAACAACGGTTACCAGAATAACCAGAGTAATCAAAACAATAGCGGATTCAGAAATTCCAACAGCAACAGTGGTTTCAGAAACCAAAGCAGCGGTTACCAAAATAATCAGGGCAGCCAGAACCAGAATAACAGTGGATTCAGAAATCAAAGCAGCGGAGGATTCAGAAATTCCGAAAGCAGCAGGTCCGAATCTTCAGGTGGCGGATTTAGAAATAGCTCAGGCAGCCAAAGCAGCAGCTCAAGCAGCAGACAACAGAGCAGCGGAGGCGGCTTTAGATAAAACGATTATAAATAAGGAAACGAACAGCTAACACTGTTCGTTTTTCATTTTAAATATACTAATTTTGCTTCTTCATTTTAGACAAAAAAAATATGGAATTTTATAAATATCAGGGAACTGGGAATGATTTTGTAATGATAGACAACCGTGATCTTCAGTTTCCCAAAGACAAAACCACCATTGAAAAATTATGTGACAGACGTTTTGGAATAGGTGCAGACGGGCTTATTCTTCTGGAAAATGATCCTGAGTACGATTTTAAAATGGTTTACTATAATTCTGACGGAGGAGAAAGTACCATGTGCGGAAACGGAGGAAGATGTCTTGTAGCCTTTGCTTTTTTCCTTGACATTTTTGAAGATAAATGTAAGTTCATTGCGATAGACGGAGAACATGATGCTGAAATCCATAATGGGATTATTAAACTGAAAATGATAGACGTAGATACAATTTCTCACGATGGAAACGACTTTGTTCTGAATACAGGTTCTCCTCACTATGTAAAATACGTGGATAATCTTCCGGAATATGATGTATATACTGAAGGAAACGGGATCAGAAATTCCGAAAATTATAAAGAAAGAGGAATCAATGTCAACTTTGTAGAAAAAATTTCCGATGATGAGATTTTTGTAAGAACCTATGAACGAGGCGTTGAGGACGAAACTTACAGTTGTGGTACCGGAGTTACAGCTTCTGCTTTAACTTTTCTTGAAAAACACAATCTAACCTCTGTAAAAGTTAAAACTTTAGGTGGAAACCTCAAAGTATATGCAGAAAAAAGCGGAGATTCTTTTAAGAACATTTGGCTGGAAGGACCTGCAAAACAAGTTTTTAGAGGTAAAACTAATCTTTAAAAATAAAAAACTTTTAATCAACATTTATAAGAATGAAAAAAGCTATTCTCATTATCATTCTGCTGGTTTTTGTAGTTGTAGGATTTTTTGGTTTGAGATTTTATAATAAATATTATGGAAATAACGTAGAAAAAGAGGGTTATGTTCTGATTCCACATAAAGCGGGGTTCAAACAGATTCTGGATTCTATTGCTCCTTATATTAAAGACAAGGAATCTTTTGAAGCTGTAGCCAATGATAAAAATCTTGCTGCTAATTTTAAAGCAGGACGTTATCAGATCAAAAACGGAACAGGAAACACAGACCTTGTTAATATGATCAAAGCGGGTAATCAGACCGCAAACTCCTTCAGAATTGGAGATTTTGGAGATATGTATCAGATGATTGGTAAGGTAACCAAAAAAACAGAACTGGACTCTCTGCATTTTGTGAATGATCTTGATGCGGTAGCTCAGGAGAAAGGTTATAAAAGTGTTGAGGATTTAAAAAAATATTTTTTCATCGATACTTATAATTTTTTCTGGACGGTAAGTCCGAGAGAGTTTTTCTCAAAATTTGAAAATCAGTATAATACTTTCTGGACGAGTGAGAGAAAAAACAAGGAGCAGCAGTCTGGCCTTACCAGAGATCAGATCTATGCACTGGCTTCTATTGTTTATAAAGAATCCGGAGGAAAGAAAGATGAAATGAGAACGATTGCAGGATTGTATTTAAACCGTTACAGAAAAGGAATGAAACTTCAGTCTGATCCTACGGTAATTTATGCGATCAATAAACAAACTAATTTTAAAGAACCTATTAAAAGGGTATTTTATAAGCATTTGTCTACCCCATCTCCTTATAATACATATGCCAATGCGGGTATTCCTCCGGGACCTATCTGCGTGGTAGATAAGAACTCAATAGATGCGGTCTTAAATGCTGAAAACAACAATTATATATTTATGTGTGCTGATCCGGCAAGATTTGGATATCATAAATTTACGGCAAGCGCTGAAGAACATGCTGTAAATGCTAAGGCTTATCAGGACTGGCTCAACTCAAAAAATATAAAATAAGCTTAGAAAGCACCTAAAATTTAACAGCTAGAAAAATAATAAATAAATCATAATATTTTGACAATCAAATTGATATAGATATTCAAAATATTACGGGTTATCCTTTCACGATTTTATACAAAAAAATAACCTATGAAGAATAAGACAGAAATTGTCAATATTTTCACAAGAAAAACTTTAGGACTTACATTAGTACTTTCGGCGGCAGCAATGGCTTTTGCACAGGAAAAAGCAGGAATTTCAGGAACGATTGTCAATAAGAAAAACCAGCCGGTTCCTTATGCTTCCGTAACTTTCAGCAACAAAGCAAACAAATCATTAAGTGATGCTGTTCTGACAGATGAAAAAGGACAGTACAAGCTACAGCTTGCTCCAGGAGAATATGACATTACCGTTGAGGCTATTGATTACAAAAAAAGCGTAGTCACCAAAAACATCCCTGCATCAGGCAATATCGGGGCTTTATCCATTGAACCTGAAGCGGCTACAACAATTGATGGGAAAACAAATGAAATTCAAGGGGTTGTTATCACTGCAGCTGCAACTAAGCCTTATAAAGTAGAACTTGATAAAAAAACATATGATCCTTCACAGGATATCGTAAGCAAAGGAGGAAGTCTTCAGGATGTTTTAACGAACGTTCCTTCTGTTTCCGTAGATACTGATGGTACGGTTTCTATGAGAGGCAGCTCCAATGTAAAATTTCTGATCAACGGTAAGCCTTCTGCCCTTCTGGGAATTGATGATGGCGCTAATGCATTGCAGAGTATTCCGGCAGATCAGATTGAGAGAATTGAGGTTATTACCAACCCTTCTTCTAAATTTGAAGCAAGCGGAACTTCCGGTATCCTTAATATCATCCTTAAAAAGAATAAAAAGATCGGGTTTAACGGTAGCGTTGTAGGGACATTAGGCTATTACCCGAGAACTGCCCTGAATACCAACTTAAGCTGGAGAAAAAATAACTGGACCTGGTTTTTGAATGGCGGCGGCGGCTACACAGAAAACAAGACTAAGAACAATTCGGAAACAACTTACCACAACCTTCAATTTCCTAATGTAGTTCCTTTTAAACAACCGGATGATGTGCTTGTGCATCAGCTGCAAAACTCGGTGAATAATACTTATAATAAAAACTATAATGTAAGTGCTGGTTTTGTATATGATTTGTCTGAAAAGACATCCATTAATCTAACCGGGCTGGTAAGAACATTTGAAGGAGACGGAAATGAAATTCTTGATACTTATGACAGTTTCTACAGATTTTTCAGAGATTCGCCCAATGATATGAGCTCTATAGCAGGAAAGTGGAACTTATTGAACCCTTACGGAAACAGAGATTCTAAAAGCGTATTCAATAACTTAGCTTTCCAGGGAGATATAGGTTTAGATCACAAATTTGATGATAAGGGACAGAATTTATCTGTTTCGTTGAGTTTGCAAAGAAACAGAAGCAATAATAACGCTAATATCCTTGAGACCAACGACCTCCTTCCTGATGTAAATGATGTGACCAGAAGACATGCGGTAACCAAAACAGTGATCGGAAAAGCAGATTATGAACTTCCAATCGGAGAACAATCTAAGCTTGAAGCAGGATACAGATTAGACGTCAATGATAATACTTATGATAATTTTGTAAGCAGTACCTCCGGGAATAAATATATTCCGAACTATAACAATAACACAGATTACAGGGAAATTTTCAATGCATTTTACCTTCAGTTCAGAAGTAAGATCGGAAATTTCGGATACCAACTGGGATTAAGGGATGAACTTTCCAATGTTAAGATCAATTACATCAATCAGAACCCTAATGATCCCCCGATCAATAAGACTAAGAATTACAACAATCTGTTTCCGAGTGTATTCTTAAGCTATGATGTATCTAAGAATAACCAGATTTTGGTTAATTATTCCAGAAGAATAGACAGACCTAGGTCTTTCTTTATGGTACCTTTCCCCAATTACAGCAACAGCCAGAATATTTTTGAAGGAAATATCGATTTGAACCCATCTTACGTAGACTCATTTGAAGTAGGTTATAATATTACCAAAAAGAAATTTACAATTAACCCTACTTTATATTACAGACATGCAACAGATGACACTAAAATGCTGGTGTACAGACCTGATGAAAGTCTTGGAGTATTCTATACAAAACCAATCAACCTAGGGAATGATGACCGATATGGTTTGGATCTGAACTTTACTTACGATCCTTTTGCATGGTTGAAAATAATGGGTAGCCTTGATATGTTTGGATATAAAACAACGGGAATTGCTTATTATACTGCTTTAGACAAAAACAGTCAGCTGCAAACCCGTAATATGAATTTTACAGGAAACGGATTCTCTACGAGAGCACGTCTGAATACCACATTCAAACTTGACAAAACATTAAGCGTACAGTTACAGGGATTCTATAGAGGAGCACAGAAAGCGGCTAACCAAAATACTCAGGATATGTATGCACTGAATCTTGGTGCTTCAAAAACCATTATGAAAGGTGACGGAACAATTTCCTTCAATATTCAGGATATTTTTAATACAAGAAGCAGAGAAGTGTTCAGCTTCAACAGTGATTATACAAGAAGAAACTATATGCAGTGGCAGCCAAGACAGTTTGCCTTATCTTTCACTTATAGATTCAAGCAGGGTGAAAAAGTAGATCAACCTAAGAAGAAAAAGGATATCAATTCCAATGCAGCAGGCGACGACCAACAAGGCGGCCCGATGTAATACAAAAAAAATCCCGAAATTAACTTTCGGGATTTTTTTTATGCTTAATTTAAATAAATAGTTTTCAGTTCGTGAAATTTATTAATGTAAATCTATAACATATAAAAATTATATCTTCGAAACTAAAAATAAGCCATGAGACAATTTCAAAGAAACCTGTTAATTCTACTTTTTTTTCCCCTACTCACTTTGGCGCAGACTCCCGACAAACAAAAACTTAAAGAATACATCATTCCGGATAAAGGTGATACTATCCGTTTTTATATTCATACATCCGATCATTTAACAAAAGAAAAAGTTTTTCTCTATTTGCAAGGTAGTGGCGATTTGCCCATTGTAAATGGTGATGATAAAGAACCCTGCTGTTATAATAATTATCCAAAAAAATTAATGGCTGAGTTTCCTAAAGACTATGCATTCGTTTATATACAAAAAGTTGGACTTCCTTACTACGCAAAAACTTTAAATAATTATACTCCATCCCAGACCTTTATACGTAGGAATAATGTCTTAGAGAGAGCTGAAACTGCCAATAAGGTTATTAATTATATAAAGAAAAAAATCTATCCCAACGCAAAAACAATTGCTGTTCTTGGTCATTCTGAAGGCAGTGATGTGGTTGCAAAGCTAGCCACTATCAACAAAAATATCACCCATATTTGTTTTTCGGCAGGGAATGCGACACCTCAGATATTTAATGATATACTCTTCATCAGAAGGCAAATGCAGGAAGCAAAATTAAGCGCTGCCCAAGCCCAGGATAAAATTGATGAATTGATGAAAGGCTACAATCAGGTTTATCAAAATCCGGATTCTGTAAAAGACTATTTCAATGGTGATACTTATAAATGGAATACTGCCATAAACGAACCGCCCATAGAAAATCTCCTGAAGTTAAAAATCCCAATCTTCGTTACCATTGGAAGCCATGATGATAAGGTTCCTGTAGAAACCAGCGATTTAATTACGGCAGAATTCATCCGCCACAGAAAAACAAATCTTAAAAGCAAAGTTTATCTGAACTGCAACCATAATTTTGAAGAAATAAAAGAAGACGGAACCAAAATAAACCATTGGAAAGAAATGTTTTTTGATTTCCTGAACCTCATTGAAAAAGATTTTAAATAGAAAAGCCTTAAAAACGAAAAACAGCTGTAAAGTCTCTGTTTACAGCTGTTTTTTATCATTTATAATATTTGAAATATTTTGCCTGAAAATTTATTTTACAGGTTCAGGTTTTGAATATTTATCTTTTTCAGCTTCATAAATTCTTCTTCTCAGATCACTGGTGGAAAATCTATGGTCTCTTTTGTTGTAAAAGATTTCAATTCCTTTTTCTTCACAATACTGTTTACCAGTAAAGTCCTTATCCATATAATCATCTCCAATGATTCTTACATCAATTACAAATGATTTCAGAATATCCAGCAGGTCTTCTTCCGTGTAATAAGGAATAATCTCATCTACCGCATTTACAGCTTTCAGCTGAATATAACGCTCAACGATAGTCTGACTTGGCTTATTTTTATTGGGACGGTCGTGGGACGGATCAATCTGAAGTCCTACGATTAAATAGTCACATACGGTTTTAGCTTCTTCAAGCATTTTGATGTGTCCTGCGTGCAATAAGTCAAATGAGGAAAATGTAATACCTATTCTTTGTGTCTTCATATTAATTTTAAATTAAAACTTCATTGAAATGGATTTTCTTTTAAATAGGAAAAAGACCATAATTCAAAGAAGGTGTTTTTGTAATTTGTTATAGTTGTTTTAAATTATTCTTTTCAAATAACAGTATATTTCCGGCCACCTAAATTTACGAATTTCTGGTGTCTAAATATTTCTGCCATTCCCAGACTGTTCTTAAAGATTCTTCCAGAGAGGTTTCAGACTTCCAGTTGAGCTCTTTCTCAGCTTTTTGCGGATTAGCGTATGCGATGGTAATATCTCCTTCTCTTCTTGCGCAGATTTGATAAGGTACCTCCACGTTATTAGCCTTCTCAAAAGCTTTCACAACTTCCAGAACTGATGATCCTTTGCCTGTTCCCAGATTATAGATATCAATCAAAGCTTCTTCGGAAGGATCTTCCATTAATTTCTTTATAGCTGCAACATGCGCTTTGGCAAGATCCACCACATAAATATAATCACGAACAGCTGTTCCATCCTCTGTACCATAATCATCTCCCCAGACGTTCAGTTTTTCACGAATTCCTGAGGCAGTCTGCATTACGTATGGCACTAAATTATTAGGAACTCCTATTGGCAGTTCTCCAAGTTTTGCAGACGGGTGTGCTCCTATCGGATTAAAATATCTTAACAACGATATTTTTCGGTGATAGGCGTTAGCAAAATCAATAAGAATCTGCTCTCCCATCTGTTTTGTTTTCCCATATACACTTTCCGGTGCTTTTAACGGTGTATCTTCATCAATCGGCATTTCATCCGCCTGTCCATAAACTGTACAGGATGAACTGAAAATAAAATTAGAAATTTGTCTTTCTTTAAATTCCTGAAGAATATTAATTAATGAGAATAAATTATTTTCATAATAGTCTACAGGTTTTATCTGACTCTCTCCTACAGCTTTTGATGCTGCAAAATTAATACATCCATCAATCTGATGGGCGTCAAAAACCTGGGTAAGAAGTTCTTTTCTTCTTAAATCAAAGGGGTAGAAAATAGGCTTTTTGCCTGTAATTTCCTCTATATTATTTAAAATAAACCGCTCCGTGTTGGATAAATCATCTACGATAACCACTTCAAAGCCGCTATTGATAAGTTCCACAACCGTATGAGAACCAATATATCCAAGTCCTCCCGTAACAAGTATTGCCATCTTTATTTTTTAATCTTTGCGTTTTCCTATATCGTCAAGTTCTAAAAATTGTACTTTTTTATTTTTAAAAACATTGGTTATCACGAGAAAAGCTGTTATAACAGAAAAGGTGAAAAATAATTTAAAAATATCACCTTCTTCAAACGATTTCTCAATCAAGATTTTAATGTATCCCGAAACAAAAAATAATACAATCAAAATATAGTTTAAATTTAAATAAAGAATAGCTTTTTTGTTTTTAAGTATAAGTGAAATTAAACTTAAAAGTGTGCTTATAAATATGAACGCTGCAAAGAGAAAAATAAAACTCTCTACCGAAAATATCCGTTCAATACTCAATTCTATAAATGAATCATAAGTACCAAAGCCAAATAAAAAAAGTAAAAACAATTCGAATAGAAATACCACTATTCCAACTATTCTATATTTAAATATTCTATTTTTCATTAATTATCTCATAAACTCAAGCACGGCATCCGTAATATACTTCAGCTGCTCTTCGTCTAATTCTGTATGCATCGGCAGAGATATTACCTGATCCAGAAGTTTGTCTGTATTCACAAAATCGGCGTCATTGCTTTCCTGGAAATAGGCTTTCTGCTTTCTTAATGCAACCGGATAATAAATCATTGCAGGAATTTCTTTTTCTGTCAGGAATTTCTGAAGTTCATTACGTTTTCCGTTCAGGATTCTTAATGTATACTGATGGAATACGTGAGTAGAATTTTCAGCTCTTTTTGGAGTCAGAATATTTGGATTTCCTTCGAAAGCTTCATCATAGTAATCTGCAGCCCTTCTTCTTGCTTCGTTGTAAGAATCAAGGTGAGGAAGTTTTTTTCTTAATACTGCAGCCTGAATACTATCTAAACGGGAGTTAACTCCTACCTCATCGTGGTAATATCTTTCATACATTCCATGGTTTACAATTCCTCTTAAACGGTGAGCCAGCTCATCATTATTGGTAAAAATAGCACCACCATCTCCATAGCATCCCAGGTTTTTTGAAGGGAAGAAAGACGTTGTCCCTACTGTAGACATTGTTCCTGCCTGTTTTACAGTTCCATCAGAGAATGTATATTCTGAACCGATTGCCTGAGCATTATCTTCAATTACATATAAATTATGCTCTTCAGCAATTTTCAAAATCTCCTCCATATTGGCACATTGCCCAAAAATATGTACCGGAATAATCGCTTTTGTTCTTGGCGTAATCGCCTTTTTAATCTGTTCTGTAGAAATTGTGAATGTATCATAATCCACATCTACCAATACTGATTTTAATTTAAGCAAATGAATAACTTCTACGGTTGCTGCAAAAGTAAAATCTGCTGTAATGATCTCATCTCCTTCTTTCAGATCTAAAGCCATAAGGGCAATCTGTAATGCATCTGTACCATTAGCACATGGAATCACATGTTTTACTTCTAAATAAGACTCCAATTCATTCTGGAAAGACTTTACTTCAGGACCGTTAATAAATGCCGCAGAATCCATTACATTCAACACTGCATTGTCTACATCATTCTTTATTTTGTAATACTGACTTTGCAAGTCAACCATCTGAATTTTTTTCATATAATAAATATTTCTGTAAAAATAAGGAATTTAATATCCTATCAAAAATTTTATTGATTTTGTTTTTATCTTTATACAAATAAATTCTATGAAAAAATTTTTACTCTTTTGTTTCCTAACAGGTTACCTTAATGTATCTGCCCAAACAGAACTTGTTTTTGTTTACTTTACAGATAAGCCTAATAAGGCTGCTTTCTATGCGAATCCGCTTTCGGAACTCAGTCAGAAATCACTCAACAGGCGTACTGCGTTGGGAATATCACTGAATGATCAGGATGCTCCTATTGAACAATCTTATCTTCAAAATCTGCAGAATCTCGGCTTTACGGTTATAGATTATTCCAAATGGCTTAACGGAGCTGCTGTAAATGCCACTCCTGCACAAAAGACAATACTGCAGGCACAACCGTATGTACAATCTATCGAAAGTTTTGCAAGAAACACCTCTCCGGTAGTAAAAATGACACCCGGAAAGTGGCAGGATGATGCAAGTATTAATAAAACACTGACTACTTTTAATTATGGTTCCGGTTCCGGACAGATCGACCAGGTGAACATACGCCCGCTCCATCTGGCAGGTTATACAGGTACCGGTATTTCAATTGCAGTGATAGACGCAGGGTTTCCAACAGTAGATACAGGGGCTGCTTTTTCAAGATTATGGAATGGAAATCACATCAAAGCAGCTTATGATTTTGTTACCAAGACAAATGATATCTATAATGCATCTCTTAGTACACATGGCTCTGTAGTATTGGGTGCTATCGGCGGTTATTTGGAAGATACTTTTGTAGGAGCGGCTCCAGATGCAGATTTCTACCTGTACCGCAGTGAAAATGCAACTGTTGAAATTCCTGAGGAAGAAATGTACTGGATTGAAGCTGCCGAGGAAGCAGACAGAAAAGGTGTGGAAGTCATCACTTCATCATTAGGATATAATGTCTTTGATGATACCCGATACAATTATACATATGCAGATATGAACGGCAGCAAGTCTTTCATTGCCCGTGGAGCAGGAATTGCCGCAGAAAAAGG
Source organism: Chryseobacterium sp. Tr-659 (assembly GCF_011752975.1). Lineage (GTDB taxonomy): Bacteria > Bacteroidota > Bacteroidia > Flavobacteriales > Weeksellaceae > Chryseobacterium. The sequence goes on from NZ_VWWP01000005.1 coordinate 181,058, forward strand.
TATTTTTGTTCTTGCTGCAGCAGGAAATGCAGGACAACAGCCATGGCATTATCTTACCACACCGTCTGACAATGCTAAGGTTTTTTCTATCGGATCTGTAGATTCCGCCGGAACTGCTTCAGGATTTTCTTCTTTCGGGCCCAATTCACTTGGAGTGGTAAAACCTGACGGAAGTGCCCAGGGTACGGGTACAACAACCGTTTATAATAATGCTACCATTATTGTTAATGGGACTTCTATTTCTACTCCGATCGCTGCGGGAGGTGTTGCTTGCCTTATTCAAGCTTTTCCAACAATGGACCGTGAGCAGATGAGAACAAAACTGAGACAAACAGCTTCTCTTTATCCCAATCATTCAGATCAGACAGGATACGGGATTCTCAACTTCGGAAGTTTATACAATATGGTTCTGAATACTTCCGAAATAGTAAAAAAAGAAACATTTACTTTATTTCCGAACCCTGTTAAAAGTATTCTGAATATTGCATCAGACCAGGAAGTTCAGTCTCTGGAAATCTATGATAATCTGGGAAGATCAATCAGAAAAAGCAACAACCAGAAATCAATAAAAGTAGAAGATTTTCCAAAAGGAACTTACTATTTGAAAATTCAAGCCAAGAATAAAACTTATTATGAAAAATTCTTAAAGGAATAAATACAAAGCCGCTCTAAAATAGAGCGGCTTTGTATTTTAAACTGAAAAAATTATTCAATTTTATTATTCCTTTTTAGTTTTTACCCAAAAATCACATGATAAGCACTATTTTTCCTGCAGTACGGCGGGTTTCTACCTGAGTATGCGCTTCAGCCATCGAAGTGAAAGGATAAGTTTTAGCAATATGAGACTTTATTGCTCCCTTAGACATTACATCTGCAAAGGATCGAAGATCGTCTCCGTTAAACTGCATTCCCCATAAGGATAATTTTATATTTTTCTCTTCTGCTTTAGCCTTCAGCTTTTCGTCAGCAGGCCCCAATATTGAAATAATTGTGCCTCCAGGTTTGGCTGCGTCAATAGAATGTTCCAAAGTTTCTCCACCAATAGTATCAAAAACAAAATCCGCATCTTTAATTACTTCCCAGAAATTTTCAGTTTGATAATCGATATGTTTATCAGCACCAAGGGACATTACAAACTCCCGGTTTTTAGCAGAAGATGTTCCGATTACTTCAGCTCCAAGATGCTTGGCTATTTGCACCGCAAAATGTCCAACCCCTCCTGAAGCCCCATGAATAAGAATTTTATCTCCTTTTTTGATATTCATTCCATGAACTAATGGCTGCCAGGCGGTTAAACCAGCCATTGGAGCAGCTGCCGCTTCTTCAAAAGAAATATTGTCTGGCTTAAGGGCCAGCAATTTTACGTTTACTGCTACAAATTCGGCATAACCACTGGCATTTTGTAAAAGCGCAAAAACAGCATCTCCCACTTCAAACCCATGGGTATTTTCGGCTTTTTCTACAATTTCACCAGATATATCCCAACCGATTATTACAGGCCGCTCTTTACCAAATGCAGCAGTAATAAATGCATCTGAATTACGATAAATAGTATCTGCCGGATTTATACCAATGGCTTTTACTTTTATTAGAACTTCCCCGCTTTTTAAAACTGGTTTTTCCACTTCACCAAGAACCAGCTTATCGGCTCCTCCGGCTTCGTATAAAAGGTATGCCTTCATAGATTAAATTTTAAAATAAGTTAAGCAGAATTTCTGCTCGCATTAATATTCCCGAATAGAGAACGTGTAACCAGTTTTTCATAAGCCTCTTTATTTCCTTCTCCTTTCTGGATCTTCATTAAAGCATATTGCTGAATACTCAACAATGGAAGTACAATTTTCTCACGAATCTTCACCGATTTTCTGGACAACGGATCTTCTTCCTGAAGCATTTTAAACCCGGTAAGCTCCAGCATAATTTCTCTGGAAAGCTCATATTCATCGAAAAGAACATTCCAGAAAGCGCCGAACTTGGGATTATTTTTAATATAATAAGTTAAAGGGAAATAAGATTTATTCATACTCATCATCGAGTTCAGAACTAATGTTTTAAAGAAATCAGAACCTTTGTACAGTTCTCTTACTTCTTCAAATCTGCCTTGTTCTTTCATCTTCTGCATCGCATAACCGAAACCGAAAAACCCAGGTACATTCTGCTTTAGCTGTGACCAGGATCCTACAAACGGAATTGCTCTCAAGTCCTCAAATTTCAGTTCACTGCCATTTCCTCTTTTAGATGGGCGGCTTCCGATATTGGTTTTTCCATAATACTCCAAAGTACTCATCTCCTGAAGATACGGAACAAACATAGGATGGGCTTTCAGATCTGAATACTTTTGATAACTGATATCCGCCAGCTCAATGATTAGAGATCTTTCTTTTTCTGTAAGATCTTTCTTGGCATTTTTGAATACATCATTTTCAACTCCGGCAGTCAGCAGCTGTTCAAAATTATATTTTGCCTGTTCTTTATTTCCGAAAATACTCGTGATTGTCTGCCCCTGGATAGTCAGTTCAATTTTATTATTGGCTATAGTTTTCCCTTGTGAAGCGTAAAAATCGTGGGTTTTCCCTCCACCTCTTGCAGGCGGACCACCTCTGCCATCAAAGAACACAACTTTGATATTATTCTGTTCAGAAAGTTTCGTCAGCACTTCTTTGGCTTTATAGATTTCCCAATTGGCCTTTAAATATCCTCCGTCTTTGGTTCCGTCTGAGAATCCAAGCATAATTGTTTGCTGATTTCCTCTTTTTTCAAGGTGCTTTTTATACACAGGGTTCTGATACAATTCGTTCATTACGTGCTCAGCATTCGCAAGTCCTTCCATTGTTTCAAAAAGCGGAACAATATCCATATTGATATCCTCCTCTTTATAACCACAAACCTTAAAGAATGCATACACATTCATCACATCTTTCACTGCATCGGAATTAGAGATAATATACCTGTTCATTCCTCTTAATCCATTCAGATTCTGAATTTCTAAAACCTGTGAAACGGTTAATAGAGTATCTTTAACAATATCTTCAAAATCTTCAGGGTTAACGGTTTCTGAGATGCCAATCAATGCGTTGAATTTCTGTTCATGATCTGCTTCTTCATTTCCATATGTTTTTGCAAAGACCTCATCAATTACCTTCTGATGAATCCTGCTGTCCTGACGGATATCCAACGTGGCAAAGTGAGTCCCGAAAATCATTACCCGATCTCTGAAATTAACAAGAAGGTCCAAAAACAAGGAATTATGCTCATTCACGAGGATTTTTTCCGCTTCATTAGCCCTTTTTAAAATATCTTCTGCAGCAATGCTCTTTCCATTAAAAATAGCAGCATACAGTTCTTCGCTTAATTGAGTTAACACTTCGGAAACCCCTCTGAAGCTCAATCTTCTTCTAATGAATTTCAAATGGCTGTAATAAGACTTCAAAATGGCTGAACGCAGTTCTTCCGCTACTCTTTTCGTAACATCTGCTGTTACAAAAGGATTCCCATCCCGGTCCCCTCCCGGCCAGAAGCCTAACTGAATAATGTCTTCATGCAAATGAAAATGTCCGTTTCCAAAAGTCTTTTTGATCTTTGTGAACAGTTCTCCGATAGTATCATAATATACATATCTCAGGTATGAAATAATGCTTAATGCTTCATCTACTGGGGTAGGTTTTTCTTTATTGACGAAAGGTGTTTTTCCCAGTTGCTGCAAAAGCATATCGATCTGTGTTACAGAATCATTTGTAATAGCTCCTCTCAGATCCTGAATGATTCTCTGTACAGAACTTGGATAAAACTGTGTAGGGTGGGCAGTAAACACTACTTTTACGCTGAAATCTTTCAACTTATCTCGTACTTTCTCAATTTTATGATCCTGAAAAGAACGTTCAAAAAGATTGGTTACGGTTCCGTTGTCACTTTCAGAATGGAGGTTTGGAAAAGCTGCATCTTCAATACTATCAAACAGGACCACCTGTCTTTCTATATATTGTATGATCTTGAAGAGCAGTTCGAGTTTCTGTTCTTCCGTCTGAAGATCGGTATGGTTTTTAAAGAATTCTTCTACGATTTCCTCGGGAGTTTTTCCAGCATCATAGCCGGTTCTGCTTTCCTCGTAAAGGAACGGAAGCAGCATCCCGATATTGGTCATTTTATCATAGGGCAGGCTCATAAATAATGAATTGTAGATCTGGAATTTATTCTCCACGATCTGCCTGAATTTTTCTGCGCGTTGGTCGTGTATCATAATAACAAATGTAAGTGATTTTAGAATTAGTTGAATTGATAAATGACAAAAAATAAGGTCTTAAAAGTAAAATTTATATTAATTTTTGTTCAGGAAAATGAACCGTTTTTTGATATCCTTTAATTAGTCTTTGTCTTTCCAGCAACAGGTTTTACTTCTTTTTATTTTGATCATATCGTACATCTAAAGGTTTGACAGGATTTTGCTACCTTTACAGAACAATTCAATCTAATGGGCTACATCAGAGAATATTATGAACAGATTGTAAAACTGCAAGAATCGGAATGGGCATTTATAGCGGGACATTTCCACAGAAAAGTATATGCTAAAAATGAGATCATTACCCAGCAGGGCGATACAGAAAATTACTTATCCTTTATAGAATCCGGACTGGTGAGATTTTATATTCCTGATGATGAATATGGCTACACTTTCAGCTTTAGCTTTGAAAAAGAGTTTAGCTGCGCCTATGATTCTTTCCTTACCCAAACTCCTTCCGAATATGAAATGCAGTCTCTGACAGAAACTGTAGTTTGGCAGATCTCTTATGATGATCTTCAAAAGGTATACAGCCAGACTCATGTAGGCAATCATCTGGGGCGTTTCGCTTCTGAGAAACTGTTTTTGAATAAAAGCAAAAGGGAACTTTCTCTGCTTCAACTTAATGCGAAGGAACGGTATCTGAAATTATTCACAGAACAGCCGGAACTTCTTCAGCGTGTCCCTTTAAAATATATTGCATCTTATATTGGAATTACTCCACAGGCTTTAAGCAGAATCCGCAGACAGATTAATTAACATAGGTTCATTGTATATATTTTCTCTTCTCCTGAACTTTGCAGGAAAATATGACAATGAATTTATCTATTCTTGCTTACGGAAATCACATTTTAAAGCAAAAATGCTCAAAAATCAAGGAAAACACTTCTGAAATCCAGAAATTGATAACCGATATGTGGGATACTATGGAAAATGCCAATGGCTGCGGCCTTGCTTCTCCTCAGATCGGAAAACCTTTACAGCTTTTTGTTGCGGACAGCCAAATTATTTATAAAAATCTGGACACAGAAGATCAGATATTATATTTCGGAAAGGATGATAAAGGAATTAAAGAAACCTTCATCAATGCAAAAATCATTGACAGATCGGAAGAAACCTGGGATGATTATGAAGGCTGTCTGAGTATTCCCGGACTTTCCCAAAAAATAAAAAGGCCCTGGGCCATTACTATTGAATATCTTGATCACAATTTCACAAAACATACAAAAATGTTCACAGGATTAACCGCCCGAATTGTCCAGCATGAATACGATCATACTTTGGGAATCTTATATACCGACCACCTGAAACCTCTGACCAAAAAAATGATGGAATCCAGGCTTAAAAAAATTATCAATGGGAATGTAGCAGTGGGATATCCGATGAAGTTTTTATAAATCGGGTACTCATCATGCAAGTCATGAATCTAAACTTGTACAGGTTTTTAAAATAGTCTGGTTCATTTTAACTATTCAGATGTAAAATAATTTTGATTACAAAACATTAATAATTAATTTTACTCCTCACACCATCCATAAATCTATGAAAAAAACATTCCTCTTTCTTTTCATAACACTTCTGTTCATCTCTTGTGAAAAAGATTGTTATAATGCACCACAACCCATTGTTTTTGAGTTCGCCAATTCCAATAATGAAAATCTTATCACGAACGGAACATTAACAACCTATTCAGTTCAGGACGAGAATAATGTTAATGTACAATTAACGAAAACATCCGACAACAGGGTTATTTTAGAAAATGTAGGGGCCTATAACGGAACAAAAAACTATAAGTTTTATTCTAACATTAAAAATCTTGATTTTTCAATCCAATCATCGGAATTTAAAGGAGGCTGTGATGGTTTTCAGATCAATAAATTAACGTTTACAGGCATCGGAATTGACGTAAAAGATGAAAAAGGCTATTACAAAATTGTGTTGCAATAAATTTAACTTTGCTAAATTTGTAAAAACAATTGAATGAGAGTGTTGTTTCCGACTTTATTGTTATTATCCGGCTTGGTTTTCGGCCAGAAAGCGGTCCCTCCCGATTTTAAAAAAATACCGGAAATCTTAGATAATATAGATCTACTCTACCCGTTCATTGTTCCGGATAAAGCTTATGCGTACTGGCGGGTTCTCAGCAATGATACCGATTATGAAAAAGCGGTTATCTATGAGAGCCAGGCTCCTGATTTTATGACCATTAATGAACCTGTACCGGAAAAAGGATTCTTCCAGAAATGTATTGGTAACAACTGTTTTTCATACATTCTTGCATGCAAAAATGAAAGATCTGTTTATTTTTCTAATGAGGAGCAATTAAGAGACTTTATAGGAACCGTGGACAATCTTCCTGAAGCTATTTTACTGGCCAAAACTTATGGTTATTCGGTAGATACCAGCAATCGTTTTACCGGGACTTACAAAATTGAAGACCGTCATATCTCCATGTATCTGATGCAGTCGAAAGGCTGCCCGGCTGTGAAAGAGTCTTTTTTAGTTAAAATCAATAGAAAAACCGGAAAATTAGACGCAAAAAGCAATGGGGTTTATGCAAAGGATGAAAACTGTTCTGCTTTGTAACTATTTTTTTGGGAAATACTAAGACACAAATAAGATTATAGGGGTTCATTTTATCTTCGATAAAATTGATTTTCTGATATATTTTATAAACCATTAAGATTTTTAAAAATGAATAAAAGGCAAATATTCATTATTCTCATTTTCTTTATCAACCTTAATGGTTTAATTTTATAATATACTTTTTTATATATTAACGGCTCCCTGTCCGGATGCAATGAGATAAGCTTCCTTTAGAGTTTCAGAATAGGTTGGGTGTGCGTAGGAAATACGGAACATATCTTCAGCTGTGACTTCATATTCCTGTGCAATTACACCCTGCGCAATTAAATCGGCTGCTCTTGCACCAATGATATGTACTCCCAGCACTTCACCATATTTAGGGTCTACCAGCACTTTTGCAAAACCGTCCATATCCATTGATGCCCTCGCTCTTGCACTGGCAGAAAACGGGAATTTTCCTATATTATATGCTATGTTATTTTTTTTCAGCTCTTCTTCAGTATATCCTACTGAGGCTACTTCAGGCCAGGTATAAACGACAGAAGGAATACGGTTGTAGTGAATATGACGTTTTTGTCCGTTAATGGTTTCCACAACATAAACACCTTCTTCTTCAGCCTTGTGAGCCAGCATTGCCCCGCCAATCACATCTCCGATAGCATAGATTGTAGAAACTGAGGTTTGATTGTTTTCATTTACTTTAATAAATCCACGACTGTCAAGTTCTACATCCGTATTTTCAAGCCCAAGGCCTTTTATATATGGACTTCTTCCCACTGCTACCAAAATATAATCCGCCTCCAGGCTCTCTTCTGTTCCGTTCTTGTCTTTGAAAAAAGCGTTAGCAGTTGAACCTGAATTCTCTACTTTATAAACAGCTTGATTTAAACGGATATCAATTCCTTCTTTTTTAAGGATTTTCTGTAATGTTTTTCCCAGTTCGTTATCCATTGCGGCAATCAGGTGGTCTGCATACTCAAGAATGGTTACTTTTGTGCCGATACGATTGAAAATAGAAGCCATTTCTACCCCTATTACTCCTCCGCCAATAATCGCCATAGATTCTGGTTTTTCCTTTAATGATAAAGCCTCTGTAGAGGTAATGATTCTTTTTTTGTCAATTTCAACTCCCGGAATAGTTGACGGCTTTGAGCCTGTCGCAATGATATAATGCTTCGCTGTAATCGTCTTTACTTCGGTCTCGTTAATGACCCGTATGGTTGTGTTATTGATAAAACCTGCCGTTCCTTTCAAACGCGTGATCTTATTTTTATTCATCAGGAAATCAAGCCCAGCTGTATTTTTGGAAACCACATCCGATTTTCTTCTGTACATCTGTAAAAAATCGAGTTTTACTTCCTCCAGATTGATTCCATGTTCTTTAAACTTATGCTGTGCTTCTGCATAATGATGAGTACTGTCCAACAAAGCCTTGGTTGGAATACAGCCTACATTGGTGCATGTTCCTCCTAACGTGTCATATTTCTCTATGATTACGGTTTTATAACCTAACTGTGCGCTTCTTATCGCAGCTACGTATCCTCCGGGGCCTGACCCTATTACGGCAATATCATAATGATCCATTTGATTTATTAATTTTTTATGATTAAATTTACTTGCAAAATAAAAGCGAATTTAAAACAAATACTTTCGTTTTGCAAGTATTATTTTATAATTAATATTATGGGTAAAAAAAGATCAGACTGTCCTATCAGCTGCTCATTGGAAATGTGGGGAGATAAATGGTCGTTGCTAATTATTCGTGATCTCATGATCAAAAAGGAATGCACATATGGAGATTTCCAGAAAGCTGATGAAAAAATAGCAAGCAATATCCTTGCTTCCAGACTGCAAAATTTATTGGATCATGGAATTATCGATAAGAAGGACCATCCGGACAGCAAGTTAAAGATTCTGTATTTCCTCACTCAAAAAGGTATTGATCTGGTTCCTGTAATCGTGGAAATTAATCTTTGGGGTGATCAATATTTAACGATTCCTGATGACCGTAAAAAATTAATGGAAGACATCAAAAGGGATAAAGAAGATTTTATAAAAAGAGCAAAAAAATATCTTTCTGCAAAAGATTAAATACAACAATAGCTTTCATGAAATTCAATCATAGTAATTTTAAAATTTCATTAACTCACTTTTCCTTTTTCATTCCGTAAATTTGGGTTAAAATAAATTTAGAACAATGCTTAATTTCGAGTTTAAAAATCCGACAAAAATACTTTTCGGGAAAGGCGAAATCGCTAAAATTTCCAATGAAATTCCTAAAGATGCCAGAATATTAATGATCTACGGCGGCGGAAGCATCAAAAATAATGGTGTTTACGATCAGGTAAAAGAAGCTTTGAAGGATCATGAGGTATATGAATTTGGCGGGGTTCCTGCCAATCCGGAGTATGAAGTCTTAATCAATGCATTAAGTTTTATAAAGGAAAAAAATATTACTTATCTTCTTGCTGTAGGTGGCGGATCTGTAATTGACGGGACAAAATTCATCTCTGCGGCTGCCCATTATAATGGTGAGCCCTGGGATATTCTGAGAAAATCGGTAAGAACTTTTGAGGGGGAAGGAATGCCTTTCGGAAGTATTTTAACTCTTCCTGCCACGGGCTCTGAAATGAATTCAGGTTATGTAATTTCCAGAAGAGAAACGAATGAGAAGCTTTCATCAGGAGGCCCCGGATTATTTCCTCAATTCTCAGTATTAGATCCGGAAGTGATCAGATCTATTCCAAAAAATCAGATCGTGAACGGAATCACTGATGCTTACACTCACGTATTGGAACAATATATGACCGCTCCTTCGTCTGCAGATCTTCAGGAAAGAATTGCGGAAAGCATTCTGATCAGTCTTCAGGAAACGGCTCCAAAAGTATTGGCAGATGACTTTAATTATGATGCTGCCGGAAACTTTATGTGGTGCTGTACAATGGCTTTAAACGGCCTTATCCAGAAGGGAGTAATCACAGACTGGGCCGTACATGCTATGGGACATGAACTGACAGCTTATTTCGGCATTGATCATGCAAGAACCCTGGCTATCATTGCACCGTCTCACTACCGCTATAATTTTGAAGATAAAAAAGGAAAACTGGCTCAGTATGCTGAAAGAGTTTGGGGTATTAAAGATGGAAGTATAGAAGAAAAAGCGGAACTGGGAATCAAGAAACTGGAGGAATTCTTCCACAGTCTTCATATCAATACCAAACTTTCTGAATATACGGAAGATTACAAAGGAACTGCTGAAAGAGTAGAAAAAGCCTTTACTGAAAGAAACTGGCTGGGACTTGGAGAATATAAAAAACTGACTCCGCAGGACGCGCATAAGATTGTGGAGATGAGTTATTAATTTTTTGGCTAAAGCCAATGGCATATAATTTTTATAGCAGGCGGGTTAAAACCCGCCTCTTTTGATATGGAGTGGAGAACATTTTTAATCTTTCATTTTATAAAATTCAAATCCTTATTTGTTTTTCAAAACCATTATATCACCCTCTATAATTATTTAATTTATAAACATTCGTTTAAAAAGTCGTTATTTCATTACGGATATTTCAAATTTATTTATATTTTAGCACATTCTTAAATTTGTAAAAATGAAAAAACAACTACTTTTATTTGCCTTTTCTGCCCTGGCACTTACTTCTTGTAAAGATGATGATATTCAAGCATATGAAATGGAGATTATGCAGGGAGATTGGAAGGAAGTTAAAAGGGAAGTAATTTCCGGAAAAGACAATAAAACGGTGCTTAAAACTGAGATTTCTACAGGATGTGCAACTAAAAATACGCTTTTCTTCAGAACAGATTTTTATGTAAGCTATACGGCCTATACAGGAACTGGAGCAGACTGCCAGCCTAATGCTAAAAGCGAAGGAAGATTCACTTATGACGGAGACACAAAGATTTTAGGAATTAAATTTGACAAGGAAGAAAATATGAGTTACAGAGTTGATGTTTTAACCAGTAAAGATCTGAGATTAGCTCAACAATTTGGAAATTTTGATATGGATGGAGACAAAATCCCGGATATTAATTACATAACTTACAAAAGATAGCATAAACTCCCGATGATCGGGAGTTTTTTATTACTTTTATCTTAAATTTAAAACTGAATATAATGAAGAAGATTCTGACAGCATTTCTATTGCTGTGCTTTACCATTGCCTTTTCTCAGGAAAAAAAGCCGATGTTCTGGCAAGACATCCAGGAGTTCAAAAAAAAGGATCAACAAAACCCGCCTCCAAAGGATGCCATCTTATTTCTGGGAAGCTCATCTTTCACTAAGTGGACAGATATTGACGATTATTTTCCGGGTAAAATGATTATCAACAGAGGTTTCGGAGGCTCAAGGCTTACAGATCTTAATTATTTTGCAGATGATCTTCTGGCTCCGTATCAGCCTAAGCAGATTATTATTTACTGTGGTGAAAATGATTTTGCAGATAATCACAAACTTAAAGCAAAAGTAGTTGTTGAAAGGTTTAAGGCTTTTTATCAAAAAATACGTGAGAGATTTCCCAATATTGAAGTAGATTACATCTCAATTAAGTATTCTCCGAGCAGAGAGGTGATTTGGCCACAGATGAAAATCGCCAATAAAAAGATTGCTGCTTTTATGAAAAAGGAACCTCATGCTGAATTCATTGATGTTACCAAAGCAATGGAAGACTCCAACGGAAATGTAAGAAAAGATATCTTTGTGGAAGATATGCTCCACTTTAAACCGGAAGGATATAAAATCTGGGCAAAAATTATGAAACCTTATATGAAATAGCTAAAGTTAAACTCCGAAAACCGGAGTTTTTTTGTTTCTACGAAGTACATTCATCAATAAAAATGATGCTACATAGTTGTGATCCAACATACACAAAGAGATTTTTAAGTTAATTAATTATATCGTATTTTTTTCAATTCCTTTGTAATACCAGGCCAAATTATAAAATAATATGAAAAGGCTTAAAAACGGATTATGATAATGATGGGCAATTATCGTTTATATGAAGCAGTAAGGGCTTCTTTAGCTTAGTTTTTCAGTAATAATTAATGTAGTTTTATTACAAGTTCTTTTCTTCTGCTTTCAAGTCGGAGGTTTCCTATTTTAAGGTTTTCTTTCAGCTCATATCCGGTTCTTAATTTTAGTTCCCTGAGCTCCGTTTTCTTTAATTCAGTCTGATTAAGCCTGATTTCAACAGAGTCTGGCTCAAAAGTTATCCAATTTTTACCAGAAGCCTTTATTCTGACCCCGAAAGATCTCAGCTCTTCGGCAATTTTCTTATAATCTTCAGGGCTGCAGTCCAGTACAATTCCTGAAAGATCTTTGATTGCTTTATCTGTATTCATTTTCTTTTCCAGAAAATCTTCTCTGCGAAAAGAACTGTATTGGGTATGGTACAAGTGGGTCAGAAAGTCGGGGTTGTAGAAAGCATACCAGATAGCAGCACTTCCTTTCAGATGGGTATAGTAGGCAGAATACCAAAGGACCTTTTCGTTTCCAAAATCCCACATTGATTCTGATCTTTCGAATTTCAGTCCTTTTTTCTTCACTTTTTTGTTGATATTATCTGAAAACGGTGCATGAACATCCCAGGAAAAGCCTATTCCCACTGCTCCCGTCTTCTCACCAAATTTATTATCCGGTCCCATTATTTCAAGATAGGTAGACTTTCCCCGTAAATAAACCGTTGTAGCTTTTTCATCTACAGGATCAAAATTTGGCAGTCCTTTGTCCAGATTAGCCCAGTTGGCAAGCTGTTTATTTGCTTTGAACCTTTCAAAATCAGCAGAATCCAAAACAAAATAAATATGATTTAATTTCAAACCTTCATCCTGGCCAAAAGCTTTAAAACCTGATATCAGGAGAAAAATGAAGAAAAAAAGACTCCTTATCATTTTAAATTATTTGGTATTAAATCTAATAAAAAAATCCCTTAACGGGATTTCTTTATTTCTTTCTCTTTGATTTGGAAATTGCTTTCTGCTGTGCTCTGTTTGCTCCGAACTTCTTAGGAGCTTTTCTTTTGGAAGGACCACCCCAGTTTTCTTTTGTATTCTTAGCTTTTTTCTCGTGGAAAGCACCTCCTCCTTCATTTAGTTTTACCTGTGCAGGATTTTTCATCACCACTTCATCTTTTTCAGAGGCAATTTTATTAGGATTAATCTTAACACCTTCAGGGAAGTCATTAAATTTTAATTCTTTATCCATCAATAATTCGATATCAAGAATCAAAGGCTCTTCCTTCTTAGTCACGAAAGTCAATGCTTTTCCTTCTTTATCTGCTCTACCGGTTCTACCGATTCTGTGAATATATTGTTCAGGAATATCAGGCGTCTCAAAGTTGATAACATGGGTAATATTGGAAATATCAAGACCTCTTGCCATAACATCAGTTGTAATCAGACCTCTCACTTCTTCATTCTCAAAACTTTTCATTGCCTTAAGCCTGTAATTCTGAGATTTATTGGAGTGGATCACATCAAACTGTTCAGGGAAAAGTTCATCAATCTTGGTAAAAAGAAGATCAGCATGCTTCTTATTATTATTGAAGATCAAAACTTTGGACATATCTGTATCATTCTTCAGTAAATGTTCAAGCAAATTGATCTTGGTATTGAAGTTTTCAACTTTATAAGCGGTCTGCTCAATTTTTTCAAGTGGAGTTCCGGATTTCGCCAATGAAATTTCTACAGGGCTTGCAAAATATTCATCCAGCATTTCATCTACCGCTTCTGTCATGGTTGCTGAGAAAAGAATGTTCTGCCTTTTCTCTTTCATCATTTCAAAGATATGGGTTAGCTGAGGTCTGAAACCTAAGTTTAGCATTTCATCAAATTCATCAATGATAAGCTTTTGCACTTCTTTCAGGGAGATCGCATTATCTATGGAAAGGTCCATCACTCTTCCCGGAGTTCCTACCAAAATATCACATCCTCCGTCAAACAATAATTTTTGGGTATTGATATTTTTACCTCCGTATATTCCGATTACTCTTGCAGTAATATTTTCTGTCAGTTTCTCAAGGATTTCAGTTACCTGTACTACTAATTCTCTTGTAGGCACAAGCACCAAAACAGTTGGATTTCCTGTTTTGTTGTATTTCCATGTTTTAAGAACGGGCAAAAGATAAGCTAATGTTTTTCCGGTTCCGGTTTGAGCAATTCCCATTACATCCCTTCCGGAAAGAATAGGTTTTAAGCTTTTCTCCTGAATTGGTGTGGGTTCAAATAATTCCAGATCCGCTAAAACATCAAGAATTTTAACCGGCAGGTCAAAATCCGCAAAAGTGAGTTTTTCCATTTTGCAAAGATAGGTATTTAATTTTGTAGTATAGAACCAAGAGGTTTGAAGCTTGAAAATTATCAGACTTCACGGCTGAATTTATGATCAAAATGATATAGCATCAGAGGCCATTTTTTTCCTTCTTCCCGCCTCCATTATCCAGCTTTTTTACTCAATTCACCTTTACACTATTGACTTTGATTTTAATATCATCATCTTCCCATTTGCTGGAAGTAATAATAACATAACCTTTCTTTTTCGGATCCTTCCTGATCGGAAATTTATCGGCTTCCCACTGGTTACAATGAGTAGGAATAGAAGGAACTAAAGATTTCCAGCCTGTACTACTCAAAGTATAAACATAAAAAGGGTGCCAGCAGCTGGTGCACCAATCGGGGTAAAATCCCAGATCATCTTTACCATCCCCGTTAAGATCTCCCAGATTAAACAAAGTTCCTCCTTTGGCGGGTGAAATAGTAAACGGTTTTATATTTTTATCACTGAAATAAATGATGGTTTCACATTTTCCTTCACATTCATCACCGCAGTCTGACACTTTCGTATAAGCATATTCTTTCTTGCCGTTTCCATCAAAATCACCTTGAATTTTTACGTTGTTTCCTTCCTGAGCGGTAGCAAATGATCCCCAAAACAGGACGTTTGTTATTATTAGTTTTTTCATAATCAGATTTTTTAGCTTGGGATTCGTAAGTTCGAAATAATTGGTTATGAATGCAGGAACGAGTCTCCATATCATAAAGCGAATCCCCTAATAAGTTCAATAATTTGGTGTCTTAAACATTCTTTTCCTACTTCCTGCTCACCCTCAGCAAAAGTATTAACACTAAAATAACAGAAAAAACAAATCCAAGAACAGCAACCACAGACAATTCTCCTATTCTTGGCCCAGATTCTGATGTAAACACGATTGCCGTTGCAATAATATTAGCTCCTAAAATCATGGCTAAGATAAGGTTGATAACACTTGATTTAATCAGCTGATTGGTCTTTTCAATATTTTTAATCTCGCTGGAAACCGTAAATTTATTTTCATCCAGTTTTTGAAGTACCGAACGAAGCTCTTTCGGGATTTCATCTACATTATCCGTAAAATTCATCATCCTGTCCATTCCTGTTTTCAGAAGGTTTTTAGGGTTGATCTTTTTAGTGAATATTTTCTTTGTATAGGGATGGAGGCTTTTCACAATATCAAGATCCGGATTAATATTCCTTCCAACACCTTCTATCAGGCTGATTCCTTTAAATAAAAGGTAGAAATAATCAGGCATATAAAGTCTGTTATCTTTTAAGATATCCTTCATTTTATTGATTATTACCTGTACATTAATCTCCTGCAATGATGAGCTGTGAACGAAATTCAGAATATCCTCCACATCATTTTCGAATCTTCTCTCGTCAGGAATTTCATAGCTTATCGCCATTTTCTTGAGATAACGGACTATTTTATGAGAGTTCTTTGCTACAAAACTTACAATCAGATTTTCAAGAATTTCCTTATCATTAGGCTGAATTTTTCCTACGGCTCCAAAATCAATAAAAACAATTTTGCCATCTTTTTTTACTAAGATATTTCCGGCATGCGGGTCAGCATGAAAGAATCCGTAATCTAGGATCTGGGAAACAAAAAGTCTCAATCCGGCTTCAGAAACTTTTACAGGATCAATCCCATTGGCCAGAAGAACAGATTTATCCGTAACCTTTATTCCATCAATAAATTCCATACAAAGAATATTATTGTTTGAAAATTCTTCATAGACTTTCGGAACATAGGTTTCTTTATTGTTTTTAAAATTGAGACGGAACTGCTGAATATTGTTTTTCTCATTTATCAGAGAGACTTCTTCCAATAGAGACCTTTCAAAAGTAGAAATAGCTTGTTTCAGATTAAGCTTTTCTCCTATCTCAGAATAAGCAGAAATCAGCTTTTCAATATCTTTGATAAGCAGCAGATCGTCTTCAATAACAGATTGTACATCGGGCTTTCTGAGTTTTAAGATAACAGAGCTTCCATCAAGCAAAACCGCTTTATAAACCTGTGCAATGGATGCTGTAGCCAAAGGCTCTTTCTGGATTTCCAGGAAATAATCTTTAACAGAAATATTGAATTCACTTTCCAGCGCATCTTCTACATCCATGTCTACCATTTCTACTTTATCCTGAAGTTTCTGCAGCTCCTGAATGAGTTCCGGCGGCAGAAGATCTTCGCGGCTGCTGAATGTCTGGCCAAGCTTTACAAAGGTAGGTCCCAGCTCTTCGAGAGCCAGTCTTATTCTTTCATAGACAGTTCCTTTTGAAATAATTTCATCTGAATTTGAAGCTTCTTCCTGCTTGTTTCCTCCGTTCATTCTTGCCAGAAGGTCTTTAAAACCGTATTTACTCAACACGGAAATCAGCTTTGCGGATCTTTTCAATTTTCTTTGCTGCTTGTCAAACATAATGTATCTATAGTAGGTGCAATTTACTCCAAAAACCGTTCCTAATGCTATTTTTTACAAAGAACGTTTAAGCCCCCCTATTCAATTAACAAAATGAACACAAAACAAGTATTTTGAATAAAAATCATTCAACATATTAACAAATTTATCTAAATAATAACAACATATTGTATATTTTTTTATATTTACGCAGTACAAACATTAAAATAAACAAAAATATTACACCATGAAAAATCTACGTAACAGCAAACTTTCAAGAGAGCAATTAAAATCAATTTCAGGAAGTGCTCTTATCCCAATCGGAAACTGTTCCAACCAATGCTGTCCTCCTCCAGGAGTTACACAATGTCCAAGATTAATCTGCCCTGCGGTAGTATGTCCACAGTATTTATAAGATACTCCATTACATTTCAGATAGATGCCACTTTGTTCTGTTAAATACAGTTAACAGGCATTATCTCATATAAAATTCACAATTATATTCAGAAAACAATTACTATAAAATATTTCTTTTATAGTATACCATTAAACTCATCAAAAAAATTAACATGAAAAACTTAAACAAAAGCAAGCTTTCAAGAGAACAACTAAAAGGAATTTCAGGAAATGGAATTGTTATTGATGGCAAATGTTCACGTCTATGCTGTCCTCCTCCAGGAATCCCAAGATGTTCTGGAATGATCTGCCCTACGGTAGTTTGCCCGGAGTATTAATAATAGGCTTCATTAACTTTTAGATAAATGCCGCTTTATTCTGCTAAGTACAGTTAATAGGCTTTATTTCATAAAAACTTACAATTACATTCAGAAAATAACTACTATAAAATATTTTTTTATAGTGTACCATTAAACTCATCAAAAAAAAATTAACATGAAAAACTCACGTAACAACAAACTTTCAAGAGAACAATTAAAAAGAATTTCAGGAGGCAAAGGAGGCGGTATCATTATTGGTAAAAACTGTACTTATGAATGCTGTCCTACTGATGGAAGACAAACATGTCCAGATTTCATGTGTCCAGATGTAGTTTGCCCGGAGTATTTTTAATTTATTGAAAAATTTTAGGTAAAATAAGAACAGAATGCCAATGCATTCTGTTTTATTATTTAAGATAGGTATCATAAAGATCTCTTCTGCGGTCTTTCATCACCTGAACAGAGCCATTATGATGAAGATCTGTTAACAGATTCAAATCTACATCTACAATTAAGGTCATCTCTGTATTCGGAGTAGCTTCTCCTTTAACGGCGTTGGATGGAAAGGCAAAATCTGAAGGTGTAAATACAGCGGCCTGTCCGAACTGGATATCCATATTATTAACCTTCGGAAGGTTTCCTACGCACCCGGCAATGGCAACATAACATTCATTTTCGATGGCTCTTGCAGCCGCACAGTGGCGCACTCTCATATAAGCATTCTGAGTATCTGTCAGATAGGGAACAAATAGGATTTTCATTCCCTGATCGGCTAAAATTCTTGGTAATTCCGGGAATTCTACATCATAACAGATTACCAGTCCTATTTTTCCGCAGTCTGTATCAAAAACTTTTATTTCATTTCCTCCTTTCATTCCGTAATACCGTTTTTCGTTAGGAGTAATATGGATTTTTCTGTATTCATCCATTCGCCCGTCACGATGAAGAAGATAACTCACATTGTATAGTTCATTGTTTTCGAAAACAGGCATGCTTCCGGAAATGATGTTCACATTATAGCTGATTGCCAGCTCTGATATTCTTTCTTTAATCTGTTCGGTAAGTTTAGCCAATTCTATCATACTATCTCTTTCAGAAAGATTATTGAATGGGGCCAGCAGCGGCGTGTTGAACAATTCTGGGAACAGTACAAAATCAGATTTGTAATCTCCCATTACATTCACGAAAAATTCTACCTGTTCATAAAAAGCGTCTATATCTTTGAAATGTCTCATCTGCCACTGTACCAATCCAAGACGGATAATACTGTCCTGCATGGTATTCGGGTTTTTGCTGTAATAAATATTATTCCATTGGAGAAGAACAGCATTCTCTCTGGAAGCTTCATCTTCAGGAAGGTATTTTTTCAAAACCCTGATTGGAAGGAAATTATTTGAAAGCTGAAAAGACAGCACGGGGTCATAAATTTCCTTATCTCTTACTCTTCGTATATATTCTCTGGGAGAAAGTTCATGGCTGTGTTTGTGATAATTCGGAATTCTGCCACCCAGAATTATTGATTTTAGGTTAAGTAATTCACATAATTCTTTTCTGGCATCATACAATCTTCTTCCCAGACGCAGCTCACGGAATTCAGGGTCTACAAAGACTTCTATTCCATATAAAACATTTCCTTTTGAAGTATGTGTATTGAAGGTATAATTCCCTGTAATATCGCTATACGTATGATCATCACCGAATTCATCATAATTCACAATAATGGAAAGTGCTACAGCAGCCAGTTTTCCGTCTACAGTAATACAGATTTGCCCATCAGGAAATATTCTTGTTAATTTTTCAATACTTTTCTTAGACCATATTGATTCTGACATTTGCGGATAAGCTCTTTTCATCGTTTGTGCCAGCTCATCATAATCCTGAACGTTCAGGGGTCTTGTTTCTATTTGCATTTGATGTAATTTTACTTAAATTTAGTGATAAATAACCGAACCATAAAAATATATGAAACATTCACTCCTGATAATACTGATCTTTTTTACGAGTACTGTTTTATGGGGACAGACCAATGAAAACACAATTTCAATAGGAAAAAAATACAATATTCAATCTAAGATTTTGAATGAAAACCGTGTCTATAAGATTTATCTTCCCCCATCTTATGATAATTCTCCGTTAAAAAAATATATCGTTGCTTATGTTCTGGATGGGGACGACAGTAAATTTAAAGAAATAGCCGGGATAGTTCAGTCTATGAATGCTGCCACTCAACTCAAAATGCAGATTCCCGAATTAATTATTGTAGCGGTTGAAAATACAGACAGAACAAGAGACTTTACTCCGACTCATTCATTGAATTATCTGGATCTGGAAAACATAGCCGCATTTAGCACCAGCGGAAAAGCTAGTAATTTTATGAAATTTCTGGAAACGGAACTAATGCCTGAAATCAATAAATCATACAGAACTTATTCGAGAAATATGATTATTGGACATTCACTGGGTGGATTATTGGCTATCAACTGTCTTTTGGAAGCCCCTCAATTATTCAGCTATTACCTGCTTATTGATCCTTCATGGTTCTGGGATCACAATTATATAGGAAAAAGAGCCCGGGAGGTTTTACAAAATGAAAACAATCTTAAAGCAAGAGTTTATATTTCATTAGCCAACAATTTTAAAGAGGATGGCAGGCATTATCAATGGGGGCAAGAGTTTTATAATTTACTACAAGCCAATTCTTCTCCGGGTTTATCTTCAAAAATTCAATATTTCCCTGATGAAAAGCATTTAACGGTTCCTCTTCCCAGTACGTATTATGGTCTTCGTTATATTTTTGAAGGTTTGGATATTGATATTAATGATATTATGAAAGATCCTTCCGTGGTCACAAAAACCTATGAAAGTATTTCACAAAAGCTGGCCTTAGATCTTAAACCCGATGAAGCTTATATGAATACGATAGGTTATGTAGCCTTATATGATAGAAAAATACCTGATGCAGCCATCTCTATCTTTGAAATCAATGCACAAAACTATCCTTCGTCCCTCAATGTATGGGACAGCCTTGCTGAAGCTTATATGAAAAAAGGCTTTAAAGAGAAAGCCAAAGAATGTTACAGAAAAATATTGGCATTAGATCCTGCTAATGTACGGGCAAAAGATCAATTAAAGAATGTAAAGTAATATCAGTCAGAATAACCCGAATAATACTAACGGATACATCCCATCTATTTATTTTTGAATATATGAAGCCATATGCATTAACATTAGTTATGAGTAGTTTAATAATTTTTATTTTAAGAGTTTTTTATCCTCATTCAACAATTAATGTAGCTCACAATATAAACTTAGTTTCAGTATCCGAAATAAGTACTGAAGAAACCAAAAATCTAGTTTTTTTTTATTTGATGGGAACAATGTTATCCAATTATATCATTTTCCATCAACATCTATTATTTAAGTTAACATATGGTTTGTTAATTATGATAAATATTATACTCATTGTTATATCATTAAAACAGTTTTAACAAAAAAATCCCACCCAAACGGGCAGGATTTATATTTTAAATTCAAGTCAAAATTATTCCCACTCAATGGTTGCAGGTGGTTTGCTTGAAATATCGTAAGCTACTCTGTTGATTCCTCTTACTTCGTTGATGATTCTACTGGAAACAGTATCTAAGAATTCGTAAGGAAGTCTGCTCCAAGTTGCCGTCATGAAGTCGATGGTGTTTGCAGAACGAACTACTGCTGTATATTCATAAGTTCTTTCATCTCCCATTACTCCTACAGATTTTACCGGAAGAAGCACTACAAAAGCCTGAGATACTTTTTCGTAAAGATCGTTTTTGTATAATTCTTCGATGAAGATATCATCAGCCTCCTGAAGGATTCTTACTTTTTCAGCGTCTACAGCTCCCAATACTCTGATTCCTAATCCAGGGCCTGGGAAAGGGTGTCTGTATACCATGTGGTGAGGAATTCCCAATTCTTCTCCTACTCTTCTTACTTCGTCCTTGAAAAGCTCTCTTAACGGCTCCAATAATTCGAATTCCATATCTTCAGGAAGTCCTCCAACGTTGTGGTGAGACTTGATTACCGCAGATGGTCCGTTTACAGACTGGCTTTCAATAACGTCAGGATAAATGGTTCCCTGAGCTAAAAATTTAGCACCTTCAATTTTATGAGATTCTTCGTCAAATACGTGGATAAACTCGTTTCCGATGATTTTTCTCTTCGCTTCAGGATCATCAATACCAGCTAGTTTTGAAAGGAATCTTTCTTTAGCATCCACCATTTTAATGTTCATATGGAAATGCTCTCCATACTGATCCATTACTTTCTTCCCTTCATCTTTTCTCAATAATCCCGTATCTACGAAGATACAAGTCAGCTGATCACCAATTGCTTTGTGGATCAAAACTGCTGCTACAGAAGAGTCAACACCTCCTGAAAGACCAAGGATTACTTTGTTGTCTCCTACTTTCTCACGGATTTCTTCAACTGTTTTTTCAATATAATTGGTTAATTTCCAGTTTTTCTCTGAGTTACAGATTCCGAAAACGAAATTTTCAAGCATTTTACCTCCTTCTTCTGTATGGGAAACTTCCGGGTGGAATTGAACACAGAAGATTTTCTTGTCTTCATTGGAGATAGAAGCAATTACTCCTGATTTTGCATTCAATTCAAAACCTGCAGGCAGCTCTCCTACTTCGTCAAAGTGACTCATCCAAACCACAGAGTTCTGAGTAACTCCTTTCAGCAAAGAACTTTCCTTAACGATCTCAAGATTCGCTTTTCCGTATTCTCCCTTTTCTCCTTTGTTTACTTTTCCTCCTAAAAGGTGAGCTGTCATCTGCATTCCGTAGCAAATTCCCAATACAGGTACTCCCTGCTCGTATAATGCTTTCTCTACCAGGTGGGCATTTTCTGCGTTTACAGAGCTTGGTCCACCGGAAAGAATGATCCCTTTTGGCTGTTTTGCTATAATATCTTGTAATGGTGTATTGTAAGGCAAAATTTCAGAATATACTCCCATCTCACGGATTCTTCTTCCGATAAGCTGGTTGTACTGGGATCCGAAATCTAAAATAATAATACCGTTGTTCATTTTTGATAATTGATTTGTTTGAAAGATGTCAGATTTCAGACATCAGATGTCAGATTTTGGGTCTGAAGTCTGGAATCTAGCATCTGAACTCTTATTTCTAATATTAACTGTTTTACAAAAAAAGACTTGGAATAACTCCAAATCTTTTTTCGTGATTTATTAAAACTTTCCGATGTCTTCTCTGTAGAAGCCGTAATCGAAATGTACATGGCTTGCATCTTCGTAAACATTTTTGCGGGCATCTTCGTAAGTAGCTCCCGTAGCCACAATGTTCAGTACTCTACCGCCATTGGAAACCACTTTATCTCCTTTTCTGATAGCACCTGCATATAATAGTTTGCTGTGCTTTAATTTATCTTCTCCTACGATTTCAAAGCCTGTTTCAATGTTTCTAGGATAACCTCCTGAGCACATTACCAAGCAAACAGCTTTTTCGTTTTTGAATTTAAGTTCAATGTCTTTTCCTTCCATACAATCCTGAATTACATCCAGAAGATTGTTTTCCATAAGAGCCATCAATACCTGAGTTTCAGGATCTCCGAATCTCATGTTATATTCAAGAAGGTAAGCGCCGTTCTTAGTTACCATCAATCCGAAGAAGATGATCCCTTTGAATCCGAAACCTTCCGCTTTAAGACCTTTAATGGTAGGTTCAAGAATGTTTTTCTCGAAATCTTCATAATGCGCCTGAGTAAACTCCGGGCTTGGTGCTACTGATCCCATACCTCCTGTGTTTGGTCCTGTATCACCGTTTCCTGCTTTTTTATAGTCTTTTGCAGCGATACAAGGGAAAAGTTTTTCACCGTTTGAGAAAGCGATGATGGAAGCTTCAAAACCTTGTAAATATTCTTCGATAACTAAACGGATTCCCGCATCTCCATAGATTCTTCTGATCATGAAGTCGTGGATTGTAGCTTCAGCTTCTTCAAGGTTATCGCAAATGACAACACCTTTTCCACCTGCTAAACCGCTCGCCTTGATTACTAAAGGATACTGCTGTTTCTGAATATATTCTTTAGCATCATTGTATGAATCAAATACCACAGCTTTAGCCGTTTTGATATCATAGGTCTGCATAAATTTCTTAGAGAAGGCCTTACTTCCTTCCAGGCTTGCCACTTTCTGAGTAGGACCGAAAACTTTAAGATCGTGTTTTTTGAATTCGTCCTTTATACCTGATACAAGAGGAGCTTCGGGACCTACGATCGTAAGATCAATCTTTTCTTTAATAGCGAAATCTCTAAGTTCTTTGATTTCTGATAAATGAACATTTTTCCCTATTACATCGGTAGTAGCATTCCCGTTGGCAAAAAACATTTTAGAAATTCTAGGGTCATTCTGAAGTTTTGCCGCTAAAGCAGATTCTCTACCGCCTTCACCTATGATTAATATTCTCATACTTTATTTATTATCTAGTCTAATTTACAAATATATAATTTTCAAATTAAGAAATTAAGAGATTTGGGAATTAAGATAGCTGCTGATTATAATTTCTGAGTTTCTTAATTTCTTAATCTTTTAACTCTATTTAATTAATGTAAAAAGTGTCTTACACCTGTAAACATCATTGGAATACCATGCTCATTAGCAGCTTCTATACTGTCCTGATCTTTAACACTTCCTCCAGGCTGGATGATTGCTTTGATACCTTCTTTAGCACAGAAATCTACCACGTCACGGAAAGGGAAAAATGCATCAGAAGCCAATACAAGATTTCCTGAGAATTTCTCTTTTGCTCTTTCAATAGCCTGTTGTGTTGCCCAAATTCTGTTTACCTGTCCGCCACCAATTCCGAACGCCTGAATTCCGTTCGAAACAACAATCGCGTTTGATTTCACATATTTTACGACTCTCTGAGAGAAAAGCAATGCTTTTTTCTGCTCTTCTGTAGGCTGTACATCTGTAACCACCTTGATATCATCAGAGAAATGAGTATCATTATCCTGAACCAGAATACCACCATCAATCTTAACCCAAGTCTGTTTGTCTGAAACAGGGTTTACAATTTTAATGATTCTAAGGTTTTTCTTTTTTCTTAAAATTTCGAGAGCTTCTTCATCAAAATCAGGAGCCATTACAATCTCAAGGAATGTTTTGTTAAGTTCTTCAGCTGTTGCAGCATCGATCTTATAGTTCATAGCAACAATTCCGCCAAAGATAGAAACAGGATCACATTCGAAAGTTTTCTGATAAGTTTCCAATGCTGAGGTTCCGATTGCAACTCCGCAAGGTGTGGAGTGTTTTACCGCGCAACATGCCATTTCTTCTTTGAATTCCGTTACTACTTTCCAGCAAAGATCCATATCACGAAGGTTGTTGAAAGAAAGTTCTTTACCGCCAAGCTGCTCAAAATCTTTCATTGCTCCGTTCTCGAAAGTAGAAACATAGTAAGCGGCTGTCTGGTGAGGGTTTTCACCATATCTCAGGTCAGAAACTTTTTTATAAGAGGCATTTAAATAAGCAGGATATTCTTCATCTAAAAGCATTCTTGAGATGGCTGCATCATAAGCAGAAGTCAGGTTAAATACTTTTCCTGCAAGCTTTTTACGGGTTTCGATGTATGTATCTCCGTTTTGTTCCATTTCCAGTTTTACTGTTGTATAATCTTCTACATCAGTAATTACGGTAACAGAGTCAAAGTTTTTTGCAGCAGAACGAAGCATTGATGGACCGCCAATATCTATAAACTCTACTTTTTCGTGCAAAGAAATGTCTTTATTCACGTTTTCAAAGAAAGGGTAAAGATTTACGATAACCATGTCAATCAGACCAATCCCATGTTCCTGAACTGTTTTCATGTGTTCTTCATTGGAACGAACTGCTAAAAGCCCGCCGTGAACCTTCGGGTGTAAAGTTTTCACTCTTCCGTCCAACATTTCAGGGAAATTGGTTACCTCATCAATCTGAATGGGATTTAAACCAGCGTCTTTCAAATGTTTGAACGTTCCTCCTGTAGAGATCAACTCATAATTCTGAGCTTCCAAAAACTGCGCGAATTCGATTAATCCGCTCTTGTCAGAAACACTGATTAAAACTCTCTTTTTACTCATCTTACTTTCAATTTTTTACTTTTTACAGCTATTTCAAACTGTGCTCGGGTCTTTCACCTCCGGGCTTACTTTTTATTTTACTTAGATTCTTTTATTAGGGTAACAATATATCAGTCTAGCAATGTAACAATATCTTCAATATCGGTAAACTGGTACATTGTTAAACTGTTACATTATCAGTTTCCAAGGACCTTATTGATCGCTAAAGGAAATATTTCATATTCAATCTGGTGAACTTTCTGTGCCAATGTTTCCGGCGTGTCATCTGCTGTTACTTCGAAAGATTTCTGAAGGATGGCTTCTCCTTCGTCTATTCCGGGAGTTACAAAGTGAACGGTTGCCCCGCTTTCTTTTTCTCCGGCTTCAATAACGGCATTATGAACATGCATTCCCCACATTCCCTTTCCTCCGAATTTCGGAAGCAATGCAGGATGAATATTGATTATTTTACCATTCCAGTTTTCACAGAATTCAGATTTTAGAATGGATAAAAACCCTGCCAATACAATAAGATCTGTATTTTCCGGAATTACTTTAGCCAGTTCATTACTGAAATTCTTTCCTCTCGGAATCAGTATATTTTCGATATTGTGATTCTTTGCTCTTTCCAATCCGAAACATGCTCTGTCTGCAACTACTAAACTTACTCTTGCATTCTGGATTTCCCCAGCTTCAATAGTATCTATAATCCTCTGCAGATTGGTTCCGGAACCGGATACGAGTACAACAATGTTCTTCATATTTATTAATGTAACAATGTATCAGTCTAACAATGCAACAATCGTTTTAATTGGTACACTGGTACACTGGTACATTGATAAACTGGTACATTATATTGATAAATTGATTTTCTCTTCTCCTTCAGTGATTTCTCCAATTTCGTAAGCATCATCTAAAAGGTGTAATACTTTTTCAGCATGTTCAGCATCTACTACGATCACCATTCCTACTCCCATATTGAAAGTACCGAACATTTCTTCACGAGTTACTCCTCCTCTTTTTTCCAACTCAAGCATTACACTAGGAATTCTGATTTTTGAACCATCCACAGAAGCACAAAGCCCCTCCGGAATAATTCTAGGTACGTTTTCATAAAGACCACCTCCGGTAATATGAGCAATTCCGCTTACTTTTACTTCTTCTAATACTTTATGAATGTCTTTATAGTATAATCTTGTAGGAACAAGAAGTGTTTCGTATAAAGGTTTTCCTTCAAACTCTTCTTCAAAGTTCGGGAATACTTTTCTTACTAAAGAGAATCCGTTTGAATGGAATCCTGAGCTTGGTAATGCAATAATTTTGTTACCAGCTTTGATGGTAGAACCGTCAATGATTTGATCTTTTTCTACGATTCCTACACAGAATCCTGCAACATCATAATCTCCTGGCTGGTACATTCCCGGCATTTCAGCAGTTTCTCCACCAATCAATGCACAGTTGTTATCCTTACAAGCTTCTACCATTCCTAAAACGATTTCAGCTGCAATTTCAGAATCAAGTTTTCCACAAGCCAGATAATCTAAGAAGAATAATGGTTTTGCACCGTGACAAAGGATATCATTGGCACACATTGCAAAACAGTCTACCCCGATAGAGTCATATTTTTTAGTATCTAAAGCTACTTTCAGCTTTGTTCCTACTCCATCTGTTCCTGAAACAAGAACCGGATTTTTGTATCCTCCGATTTCATAGAAAGCACCAAAACTTCCCAAATGATTAAGTACATTGGAATTATGGGTTTCACCGACCGCTTTTTTGATCTTGTCAACCGTTTTGTATCCTTCTTCTTTATCTACTCCTGCTGATTTGTAAGTGTTGCTCATTTTAATTAGATTTTTAGATCCTAGATTCCAGACTTCAGACTATTTGTAAATCTAATATCTGACATCTGATGTCTCATGTCTTTTTATTATTACTTTACTTGATTTTTGAAAACAAAAAAGCCGACAATCTTTTCAGATTATCGGCCGTTATTTTATCTCAGAATTTCAGAGCCCACAACTTTCCCTTTATGAGAAAAACATTGTTTATAGGAGGTCTGAATTTTCATCTCTTTTCTTTTTGCAAAAATAGTAATTTTAATTTAATATTCAAATTCTATTTTTCAAGGATAGTTTCAATGGCTGCAATCTTCTTAATTTTCTCCTTTAACTCAGTGATTTTTTCTTCGTTAGAAATTTTCTGAGCACCTTTATCAAAGTTATCATTGAAGAAAGGAAGTGAAAAAGTTTCCACCACATTTCCTCCGTGGAAAGGAAAACGTTTCGATGCAGCTTCCAAAACTCCTGCTCCGCCTCTTCCTCCCGGAGAGGTGGACATCAATAGCATTGGTACTTCATTCCAAACAGTTCTGTCCTTGATTCTGGATACCCAGTCGAACACATTTTTGAATGCTGTAGAATAGGTTCCGTTATGCTCTGCCAAAGCCACCAGCAGTACATTTGCACCATCAACCTTAGCGGCAAAATCGTGAGCTTCCTGAGGTACTCCACCAGCCAGTTCTCTTTCATGTTTATAGATCGGCATTTCGAAAGGATTCAGGTCTACTACTTCTACTTCTGCATTTTCAAATAATGTGGAAGCATATGCTACCAACTGTTTGTTCATTGAAACTTCTGAATTACTTCCTGCTATTGCTAAAATTTTCATATGTGGGGTTTATTTTTTAAGATTACAAATTTAGTTCTTTATTTAAGATAAGCCGGTAATTCCATCGGAACTTCCATTAATAGTACCTCAGCATCTTCTACCGCTTCGATGTTAAAACTCTGCGTGTCCCAGATTCCTAATCCGTCTCTTTCATTCAGAACACGGTCTCCAATTTTTGCACTTCCTTTTAAAACAAATGCATAAACACCGTTTCCTTTTTTGTTCAGCATATAATTTTTGCCGTTTCCTTTTTTAAAGTTGGCTAAATTAAACCATGCATCCTGATGGATCCAGACTCCATCATCATTTTTATTCGGTGACAAAATCTGTTGAAACCCGTTAATTTTTTCTCCTTCTTTGATACTTTTCTGATCATATCTCGGTTCAACATTCACTTCTCTCGGGAAAACCCAGATCTGAAGGAATTTTACTTCTTCATCTTTATTTTTATTGTATTCGCTGTGCATAACACCGGTTCCGGCGCTCATCACCTGGATTTCTCCTTTTCTGATCACAGCTGTAGTTCCCATTGAATCTTTATGTTCCAAATCGCCCTCCAAAGGAATTGAAATAATTTCCATATCTCTGTGCGGGTGTGTTCCGAATCCCATTCCCTGAGAAACGGTATCGTCGTTCAAAACTCTTAAAACACCAAAGTTCATTCTGTCTCTGTTCTGATAGTTAGCAAAACTGAATGTATGATAAGAATTTAACCAACCATGATTAGCATGGCCTCTTGAATCTGCTTTATGATATACTGTTTTCATTTTTATGATTATTTATGGTACAAATGTACGGGATATGGATATTTAAAAATGTTGATGTAGGTTAAGAAAGAAAATCTGAGAGCAAAAGGGTGCAAAAGCGAGAAGGTGAAAAAGCAAAGAAAGCAAAGCTGATGAAAGAGTGAAGAAGGCCGCCCCGCCCCCATCTAAATAGGTTTCTTCTCATTTCTCTTTTAATTATAAAAGGTTCTCCTGAAAGATTGGGTTCTTTTTATCATTCCAAAAACAGATCAGTATGTGTATCGGATTCAACACCGGACCGTCACCCTGAACCCTGTCAAGGTTTTGAACCTTGACAGGGTTGAAATTTTTGCATTAAAAGGCATCTTTGATTCTTGAGTTTCGTTTAAGATAGAAAAATACAATACAGATCATCCCCATTAAAAAGATCAGCATTTCCAGAATAGTAGACATATAGCCGGAAAAACTTCCTAAAACATTCGTTACAATACCGGTCCCTATCTGATTAGCTGCCATCAGAAATCCGGATACCAGCACCGAATACGCAGGGAACTCTACTGTTCCCCAGCCAATAGAACCTGGAAAGATACTTCCCATAAAAAAACCTGTTCCAAACATCACAAATAGAAGCAACTTAATATCAGGATACACTAATAGTAACAGGATAAAAGCGGCAACGCCGATTGGTGCGATGAGAAAGAATGGAGACAAATCAAATCTTTTTGAAAATATTCCGAACAAAAGCCGGTTTAGAGCAATTCCTCCCCAGAACAGAGAAAGACCGAGACTTGCATTACTGTTATCAAGGCCTTTGTTTTTAAGAATAACTCCTCCAAAGCTCCCAAAGGTACCTTCAACACAACCATACAATACAATGGCACCAAAAAACCACCATAATTTTCCGGGAATTCTAAAATGACCGGGAAGTTCAAAAAAAGTTCCTTTTTCAATTTTTAATGACAGAAAAATAATCCATACAATACACACTGTAATAAATATAATTCCGGGAACATACATCCAGTTTTTAATATCTCCGATGAGATTCATCATTAAAGGAGATGTTGATGTACCCAGTCCTACCAGAAACTGAAGAATTAAAATGGCAGATGTATTTCCTCTTTCAAATAAGCTTGCGGCTAAAGGGTTTAAGGTAGTTATAGATAATCCGAATCCAGAACCTGTAAAAGCCACCAGCACCATTAATACCGGAAATAAGAATGTTTTTTCTGTGATAAAGTAATGCAGCCCCCATAAAGTACCTGTGGAAATAAGCATCAACAGAACTCCTGAAGCCAGAATTATTTTAGGGCCCCATTTATTCACCAGAAACGGCGTACCTAAACAAGAGATGATAATGCAAACCACCTGAGGAATAAACAGATTTCCAAACTGAGAGGATGAAAGTCCAAATAAAGACGGATCTGTAAAAGCTGTTCCCAGAGCCGGAAAAATTACAAAATTAACTCCGGTGAGAAAGGCTAACAGAAATACGATGGCAATGATGACTTTCTTGCTGTTCATAAGTTTATCTCAAAACATTCTTTTTTAGATATTCTCCTACTCTCAATGCCATTGCCATGATTGTGAGCGCCGGATTCACCGCACCACTGGAAACAAAGAATCCTCCATCTACGATATACAGATTTTCCAGATCATGGGCTTTGCAATTAATATCTACTACTGAGCTTTCCGGGTCAGTTCCCATTTTTGTTGTCCCATTTTGATGAGCCGGTGAAGCAATATCCATTCCTTTGCTGAAGTAATACCCTTTGAACAGGAAACTTTCAAATTTACCGGATGCTTTTAAAGCTTTAATCAATTCGGTTTTTAAAAACTCATGTCCTTTCTGATTGTTATCCGTGTAACTTATCTTAATCTGTCCGTTTTCTACCGTTACTCTATTTTCAGGATCCGGAAGATCTTCCGATGTCAGCCAGAAATCGACCGCATGTCTGGCCATGAGGTCAAAAGTGAATCCGGGTGCCGGAACAGGACTGTCTGCTTTAATTTGATTTTCATCTGATTTACCCAGCATTTGTATGTGGCCTAACGGAAATTCATATCCCCGGGCTGCGTGATAGAAATCGTTAATTCCGAATGTCTTCCCGAATTTTGTGGGATTGGGTTCTGTATAAAGGGCAATTAATGCTGTATTTTGGTGAAACATATAATTTCTGCCTACCTGGTCTGAAGAATTAGCCAATCCGTTGGGAAACTGATCACTTTTACTTTGCAGTAATATTGCCGCTGAATTAATTGCTCCTGCAGAAAGTATGACAAGTTCTGAAGTAAAAACTTTGGTCTCACCATTTTGCTCTACTACTATTTCTGTAATTTTCTGCCCTGAACTATCGGTATTCAGCTGTATTACTTTTGTGTTCACCATCAGTTCAACGTTAGGATATTCCAGCGCTTTTGACAATGCGCAAAGGTGGGCATCGCCTTTTCTTTCGGAAGCATCCGGAAATCCATCAAAACGGTCTAATGTATAGGGAGCATTTGCTGTTGCATGGGGTTTAAAATTGACTCCTATGGGCAATTCAAAAGGATGTAATCCATAGTTTGTCAATTCATCAAAGATCTCCTGAATTCTTGGTTCATGAGGCAATGCCGGATTGGGATAAGGTTCGGAATCAAAAGGTTCAGTGGGATCTGAGCCTCTTTTTCCGTGTACATGAAAAAGTTTTTCGGCTTCCAGATAATACTCTTTTAAATCATCATACTGAATGGGCCATTCCGGTGATACTCCACCATAATGCTGTATTTCTTTAAAATCTTCTTCTCTTAAACGGAATAAGGCCGCCCCGTAGAATTTGGTGTTTCCACCAACATTATAATGCATTCCCGGCCGGAAAGCTTTTCCGTGTTTATCCAGCCATACATCTGTGGTTGTATATCTGTTTTTCTGAAAAACTTCTATGGAACTCCAGTTTTCTTTTTCTACGGGAACATAATCTCCTCTTTCTAAAATCAATATTTTTTTTCCGCTGTCTGCCAGTTTATAGGCAATGGTTGAACCTCCTGCTCCGGTTCCTATGATGATGATATCGTACATTTTCTACAATTTGATGTATCTAATTTAGCCATTAAAAAAGCAGAATCTGCTTAACAAAATGTTAAATTTCAATTGATTGTATGAATAATTTATAAAAAGTAAAAGGGCAAAAAGGTAAAATGGTAAAATGGCTCTTCTATAAGGATTTTAAAAGCACAGGCTGTGAAACTAAAATTTACGGGATAGGATTTCAACTTTTGGGTTTTGGCTAAAGCCGGTTGATCGGGGCATCAACAAAAAAGCGGACTAAAGCCCGCTTCTATTGATATTTTAATATTGTATCTTAATTTTCTGATCTTAAAAGTGTACCTGTTTTATTTCCTCTTCAATTTCCTTAGGTGTTTCATTTTCTGATTGAACAAAGATGAGTGTTACCAAAGCGCCGATCAGCATACATACGCCTCCTACAACTACATAATCCATCGCCTGTTTTCCGAAAACATCACTTACAATAGGACCTCCAAACAGCCCATTAATGATCTGCGGAATGACAATAAAGAAATTAAATATTCCCATATACACTCCCATTTTTCTTAAAGGAATAACCTCAATCAGCATTGCATAAGGCATTGCAAGGATGCTGGCCCAGGCAAACCCTAATCCGATCATTGAGATCCAGAGATTATTGACATCTTTAATGAAGTACATTGAAATCAATCCTAACCCACCACAAAACAGGGCTAAGGCATGAGTTTGTTTTTTACCGATCCACTTCGCAATCGGAGTCAGTAAGAATGCAAAAGGGATTGCCCATAGGTTATACATTCCGAAAAGCTTTCCTGTAAGATCTCCGGCATTATTAAACTCCTTGGAATGGGTATCTTCCGGCGAAAGCCCGAAATGATGGGTTGCCAGGGCGCTCGTTGTAAAAACCCACATCGTAAACAGAGCAAACCATGAGAAAAACTGAACGATTCCCAGCTTTTTCATTTGCGCAGGTATGGCTGCAAAATCTTTAAAAATATCTGAGAATTTAGAATGTTCTTTTTCTATTTCTTTTCCATCTTCAAACGCTGCAAATTCCTGTGGAGAATATTCTCTGGTAGTAACAATCGTGTACAGAATTGATATTAAAAGCAGCACAGCACCTACATAAAAGGAATAGATTACATTATCGGCTACAAATCCTTTGGGTGCAACATTTGAAATTCCCATTCGTGTTAACCAATCCGGCAAATAGGAACCCAGTACTGCTCCAAACCCGATCAGAATGGTTTGTACCGAGAACCCTATGGTTCCCTGATGTTTCGGAAGCATATCTCCTACCAATGCTCTGAACGGTTCCATTGCAATATTAACAGAAGCGTCCATCATGGCCAGAAAAATAACAGCCAATAAAAGGGCATTAGCAGCAAACATCTGCGTTACGGAAGCTGCGTTCGGAAGCAAAACCAATCCTATGGCACATAAAACGGCACCAATTAAAAAATAAGGCTTTCTTCTTCCCAGCGGACTCCAGGTATTGTCTCCCATATGCCCGATAATCGGTTGTACTATCAGTCCTGTAACAGGTGCTACAAGCCAGAACCATGATAATTCATGAACATCGGCTCCCAAATTGGCCAGAATACGGCTGGCATTTCCGTTTTGCAATCCGAAAGCCATCTGAATTCCTAAAAACCCCATACTCATATTGATGATCTGAGTAAGTGAGAGATCCGGTTTTATTTTTTTTGCCATTGTTGTCTTTTCGTATTATTTCGTTTTTAATTCCCCGATCAGGATATCTTCAAGTGCAGTTTTGTCTGCAACCACTTTATCAACAACCTCGTTAGGAACCGTCATGGAAAGTACATATTGCTTCACCTTCCAGTTTCCGTTGATTTTTTCCACTACTCCGGAACCTCTGCATATTTTCATCTGGGTATCCAGTAATTCATCAAACCATGCCAGTTTACCATCTTTACTGAAATAAATATTTCTTTTAAGAGCAGTAAAATTCCATGTTTTCTTTTTGTCAAAATAAGGTTTAGCCCAGACCATGAAAGCTTTTTTATCCCAGATTTCCGTAGCATCTGTCCCAATAAAAGTAGATTCATCGGCAAAATAATTGAAATAGGCATTATAATCTGCTTTTGCAGCTGCTGCATTGAATGCATCCAGCATTGTACTGATCTCTGACTTTTCTTTTTCAAATTTGTTTTTTGACTGTGCTGAAATTAAAGAGAATCCTAATAAAAAAAGGATCAGAGTGTAAGCAGTTGTTAGTTTTTTCATATATAAATCGTTATTTTTCAAGTTCAATAATCAAAGGCGTTTTAGCAGGAACATTCATTGTATTTTGTAGTGTGAATTCTTTTCCTGAAATAATATCCTTTCCTTTTGTAAAGTCTTTAAGTGCTTCCGCGAAATATTTCAAGTCTAACGCCTGATCTTTTTCATTATTGTTGATCACCACCATTACGCTTTCTTTTTCGTTATATCTGAAATAAGTAAAAACGCCGTCTTTAGGAACGAAATTTTTAGTTTTTCCGTTATGAATCACTTCTTTGCCTTTTCTCCAGTTCAATATTTTTTGGGTAAACTGGAAAAATTCTTTCTGTTCGGAAGTTTGTGTTGAAGGATTGAAAGCATTCTGTTGATCAGACTTCCAGCCACCCGGAAAATCCCTGCGGATGTCTGCATCACCGCCTTTTTCTTTATCTCCGCGCATTCCTACTTCCGATCCGTAGTAGATCTGAGGAATTCCACGAACTGTAGAAATGAGAGCAAGTCCCATTTTATAGGCTTTAGGATCTGCCTTGAAGATTTCATTCCACCTTTGGGTGTCGTGATTTTCAAAGAAAACCAATAGATTATCAACATCAGGATAAAGGAAATCGCTTGTAAAAGATTCATAAATACGGTTCATTCCGGTGTCCCAGCCTTGTTTTTCCTGAAAAGCTTTAGGCATTTCGCTGAACAGAACAAAATCCATTACAGAAGGTAGATTAGAATTATACCCTGCTGCCTCACCTGTTTTGGAGCCTTTCTGCCATGCTGAAATATGACCAGCAGTGGAAAGCCATGTTTCTCCTACAATATTGAATTTCGGATATTCATCAGTAATCGCTTTAGCCCATTTAGCCATTGCTTCCTTATCATTGTAAGGATAGGTATCTACACGAAAACCTCCTAATTCAGCGTATTCAATCCACCAGATTGCATTTTGTGTCAAATATTTTAAAACCAGAGGATTTTTCTGATTAATATCCGGCATTGTGGCATCAAACCATCCGTCCATCGCATATTTTTTATCAATTTCGGAAGCATTGGGATCGAATTGTGATGTGATTTTATAATTGGATCTTTTGAAGCCCTTTTCTCCGTCATCAAACCAATGAATCCAGTCTTTTGTCGGCAGATCTTTAATCATCCAGTGGGAAACACCCCAGTGGTTGGTGACATAATCCATCACGAGCTTCATATTCCTTTTGTTCAGTTCACGGGATAATGTTCTGTAATCTTCATTCGTTCCGTATCGGGCATCAATTTTATAGAGATCGGTTTGGGCATAGCCATGATAGGAATATACTTTTTCATTGTCTTCATTAACCGGCGTCAGCCAAACAGCTGTTGCTCCGAGATTCTGAATATAATCAACATTATTGATGATTCCCCGCAGGTCTCCTCCATGCCTGCCGTTGGGTAAATTCCGGTTGGCTTTTTCGGTAAGTTCCGGCCTGGAATCATTCTTTTCGTCGCCATTGGCAAAACGATCGGGCATAATCAGGTACATCACATCTTTTGAAGTATAAGATTCCCGATTGGCAGAACCCGAGATTCTTTCCTTCAGTTCATAGGTGTAAGAACCGAGTTGCTTTTTATCTTTTTTAATATTGATGGTAAATTTCGGAACATTGATTTCACTGGTATTTACCGTAATAAAAACATAATTAGGGTTCTCAACCTTTTGGATGTCTTTAATTCTGATTCCGTCTGAAAGACTGATCTCATTATTAGCAATTCCTTTTCCATAAACAAGGATCTGAAGTTCAGGATTTTTCATTCCTTTCCACCAGAAAGCAGGCTCTACTCTTTCCAACGTTTTTTGGGAAAAAGCAACAGAAGCTACGGAAAGGGCTAATGCGGCATATATTGTCTTCATATTAATGTTCAATTTAGCATTAAATTTTCATATATACGATCAAAACATATCAGAATACACATTTTTTGTCTCGATCAACGTCAATTTTAAAAATTCGGCATTTATATTCTAATGTTTTTCAATAATCCTTTACATTTTTCACAAAAAATTCATCTATAAAGTTAAATTCTCATGATTTTTATCTTTAGATTTACAGAAAAAATGTTGGACTTCAGTAATATGTTCAAAACAGAGGGGCCGGATGTTGTTTATACCTGGACCATTCCCATGTTTGCTGCTATTATTTTTATAGAAATGGCTTACAGCCACTTTAACAAGGAAAAAATCTATGAAACTAAAGATGTGGCAACGAATGTTCTTTTTGCTTTGCTCAACTATGGGCTAGACATCATCATGAAAGGTTTTTCGTTGTTTGTGATGATGTTTTTCTATCAGCATCGTCTTTTCGACTGGGAAGTTGGGGTTTGGTATTGGATCGCTGTATTTCTCGCCCAGGATTTTGCTTATTATGTTCATCATTATGTGGATCATCACTCCCGTATCTTCTGGGCAGTACACATTACTCATCATAATTCTGATTATTTCAACATCAGTACAGGCTTCAGAAGCCCTGTGTTCCAGCCATTATACAGATATCTTTTCTTTTCTCCATTGGCATTTATAGGATTTCATCCATGGCACATCCTGGTGGCTTATTCTGCCATACAGATCTATGGTACTTTTGTTCATACCCAATCCATTAAAAGTATGGGATTTTTAGAATATATTCTGGTTACTCCTTCTCATCACAGGGTACATCATGCGTGTAATATCAAATATCTGGACCGTAATATGGGAATGGGACTGATCATTTGGGACAAGATCTTCGGAACATTTGAAAAAGAGGACCCCGAGGTTCCTGTGAAATATGGTATCTATCCTAAAATGGAGTCTAAAGATCCGGCAACTACCCTGTTCTATGAATGGCGAAGAATAGGTAAAGATATCAGACAGCCCGGAATTTCTTTTAAAACCCGATTGAAATACCTTTTCTATTCTCCGGGATGGAGACATGATGGTACCGGAAAAACGGTAAAACAGTTTCAAAAGGAATATCTCGAAAAAATAAAAAATAAAGCATCTGCAGTAAAAAAAGAGCCAGTTCCTGAAGCAGAATTTGAATATACAGAGGCACTGGATAAATAAAAAAAAGTAGCCCCGGACATTGAAATTCAACGAACCGGGGCACCTTAGTGTATCTTCAGATTATTTTACTGGTTTAATAGAAATTGCGAAACCGCCGCTTCTTACCATTTTAAAATTAATTTTAGATTTGCTTGTAATCTCTTTCTTATAGATATTATAGCTTTGAGGATTGTCTATATAATCGGCATCTTTTCCATCTTCATAGATGGTTGCCTCATATTTTCTTCCTTTGTCAAGGAATGAGAAGTCTACAGTATACTCACGTTTGTTTTCATCGGTAATCCCTCCTACAAACCAGTTTTCCGTTCCTTTTGCTTTTCTTGCAGTGATCACATAATCTCCAGGTTCAGCTGACAAGATTTTCGTATCATCCCAATCCGCAGCAACATCTTTGATAAACTGGAATGCATCCATATGCTTTTTGTAATTCTCAGGAAGATCTGCTGCCATCTGAAGCGGCATATACATCGTTACATATAATGCAAGCTGCTTAGCCAGAGTTGTTTTCACAAAACGGTTATCTCCAGGAAAATAATAGTCTAACTTTGTCTGGAAGATTCCCGGCGTGTAGTCCATAGAGCCACCCATCCATCTTGTAAATGGAAGAACGGTCTGATGATCCGGCTTGTTCCCTCCGAATGCTTCATATTCTGTTCCACGAGCTGCTTCTGCGGAAATATAATTCGGGTAGGTACGGCTTTCTCCTGTAGGACGTACAGATTCGTGAGAATTGACCATGATTTTATAGTCGTTGGCTTTTTCAGCGATTCTGTAGTAGTGATTGATCGTCCATTGAGAATAATGATGTTCTCCTCTAGGAATGATATCTCCTACATATCCTGTTTTCACAGCATCATAACCATATTTGTTCATGGTCTGGAAGGCTTTGTCTGCCCATCTTTCATAGTTCGTTGCTGAACCTGACGTTTCATGGTGCATGATCAGCTTAATTCCTTTTGAATGTGCATAATCATTCAGCATTTTAATATCAAAATCCGGATATGGAGTAATGAAATCAAAAACAAATTCTTTAGAGTGTCCGAACCAGTCTTCCCATCCGATATTCCAGCCTTCAATTAATAATCCCTGAAATCCGTTTTCTGCAGCAAAGTCAATATACTCTTTAACTTTCGTATTGTTGGCTGCATGTTTACCATTCGGAGTTAGTTTTGAAAAATCTGTTTTTCCTAAATGAACGTTTTCAGCAGTAGAATATGCCCACTGTGATTTTCCGATGATCATTTCCCACCAAACACCCATGTATTTTGTAGGGTGAATGTAAGAAGTATCGGTATATTTTGTAGGTTCGTTAAGATTAAAGATCATTTTGGAATCCATTACCTGTTCAGCTTTCGGAGCTACGATAATTGTTCTCCAAGGGGTTACCGACGGGGTTTGAATATATCCTTTCGCGCCTTGTCTGTCAGCAGTCAAATGAGTTTTGAATCTGAAGTTCTGTGCATCCACTTCAAGATGTGAAGCGGGATAATTCAATACGGCAGCTTCTGCTACGTTAATATACAAAGGCTCTTTTCCTTCTTTTTTAAGCATCAGCGGAGACTGTACGGCATTTTTAACCAAAGTCTGTGAAGCATTGGCATCGTAGGCTTTATCCCATCTGGAAGGAATTTCAGAAACTTTAGTTTCCTGATACTGATATTCCTGAGAATCATAATCTGCCACCATCCACCAGGCCTTCATATCGGTAGGGAAATCGATTTCAGAATCTTCTTCTCGAATAACGAAATAATTCAGATTTTTCTGTTGTGGAAATTCATATCTGAATCCAAGACCGTCATTGAACAATCTGAATTTCACTACAATGCTTCTGTCTGTGGAAGCCTGGTTCAATGTAACCGCTAATTCATTGTAATGGTTAATATAATTTTTCTTTTCTCCTAAAACCGGCTGCCAGGTTTCATTTTTGGAGTCTCTTTTTTCATCTGTTTTCGCAAAACCATTGTTCAGATCGTATTTTGCATCTTCCGGCTTGGCAATCTCGGAAGCAAACTTTATAGCTGTGTCTTTAAATAATCTCAATCCCAATTTAGAATCTTCAACTACTACGGCCCCATTATATTTCAGGTTATAGTAAGGTACTCCTTCTTTCAACTGAAAGTTCATTTCAAACTTCCCATCCGGAGATTTTAAAGATTGGGCTTTCACCCCTACAAACATCATTGAGAGCAAAAGTGCTCCAACTGTAATTTTCTTCATAATGACTATTTATTAACTTAAAAAATAGATAAAGTGCTGCTTTACCACAGCACTTTTTTTATTTTAATTTGATTTTACAATTTAGTAACTGTTAACTTGTAATATGCTGAATTATGTAAATCCAGTTCAATTTTATAATTGCCCGCCTGTGAAACTTTATATCCAGGATCATTTGTTACAGTTCCTTCCGGACTGAAGTATGATTGAACAGCAGTTCCGGATGTCAGAGTCTGATCAGTATCTTTTGGCTGGAATTTCATTACCCAATCATCATTGGCTCTGAATTTAAACACCCCATTATTTGATAATGCAATTGAATTGATCACAAAAGTTTTTGTGGCAGGATTATATACAAAATCTGTATCAGATCCCCAGCCTGTAGGAGTTGCATCTCCGATAACACCAAAGTTGGCCAACACAGAAGAATAAGTATTCGCTACCCAGTCTACTTTCATATAATAAGTTCCGGCTGCTGCAGGTACTATATCCGATCCATCTGCTTTTAATTTTCCGGTATTAGTTCCATCATCTCCTTTGTTTCCCGGCCAATCCTGGTTAATAGCAAATTTATATTTCCCATTATCTCCTGATGCATCCTTAATAAAGATAAAACCTCTGTATTTGTCATTCTTCTCAGGAGAAAACAAATTAGGGGAATTGGCTGGCGTCCAATTTGCATAACCAGCTGCTCCGGCATAGGCTCCCGGAACATTAATTTTAGGGTATACCAAATCAGGATTTGGAGTATAAGGAGTTACTTTAAGGGCTATTACATTGGAGTAAAAAGCTGCTGATCCTACAGAAGTCTTCAATCTTACTTCGATATCATTTACAGCATCCGGTAAAGCTCCAATAGTAAACATAGCTGCATTCATGGCTGCATGAGTAAAAGAGCTTGAAGTCATATCATTGGAAAAGTCAATGGCAGCACTTTTTTTGAAGTTGTCACCTTTAATTCCAAATTCTACTTTTTGGGTAGGAACTACAGCAATATTAAATATTGGTTTTGTCCACGTAAAAGTGATTACAGCATCATTAGCATTAAGCTCATTAAGAACTATTGCACTTTTATCTGCGGATATTTTACTAGCAGATGTTTCATTGATAACAGCCTGATCTTCATCTTTTTCGCAGGAAGTAACCAAAAGTGCAGTAAAAACTACTGTCAATATTTTAAAAAAATGTTTCATTTTTAATAGTTTTAATGATTAATATCCGGTATTTTGAATAAGATTAGGGTTTGCAACGATATCATTGGCCGGTATTGGGAACAAGTTTCTATACTCATCTACAGCTTTACCATTTTTTACGCCTCCTTTCCATGGCCATATATATGCACTGGAAGTAAATTTCCCATAACGGATAAGATCTGTTCTTCTTGTTGCCTCCCAAGACATCTCTCTTGCTCTTTCATCCAAGAAAAAATCAACATTAACGGATGCAACCTGATTGGCTCCTGCTCTTGTTCTCAATGCATTTACATAGCCTAAAGCCGTACCTATATTTCCTCCAGCTCCTCCTCTCGCTGTGGCTTCACCATACATCAGATAGATGTCAGCTAAACGATACAATGGAATATCAGCATCCACAAAGTTTCCTGTAACATCTGATCCTGGCTGGTTATTGGCGTATTTTATATTTTTATATTTAATAAAACCATAACCATCTGTGAAAATAGTTAAATCATTAATTTCTAAATTCTGGCCGCTGGTATAAAAGTTTCCTCTCTGGTCATTTGGAGAACTATTGAATAAGGCAACAAAAGATTTTGTTGTTCTTATACCACCCCAACCTCCATTAATACCAAACTGTGCTGCAGGCATTGATCCTCCAACAGCAGCATGTACCATAAATGTGGAACCTCCATAAGTTTTGGTACTCAAACCGTCATAATTAACGGAAAGAATTACTTCAGGGTTATTCACATTGTTATCTGCCATGAATAATGACCCATAATTTGATTTTAAAGAATATCCTGCATTAATTACTTTATTACAATAAGTAATACAGTCTGTATTTCGTTCTGCTCCCGTGTATACTTTCGCATTAAGATATAATCTAGCCAAGAGTGCCCAAGCCGCAGCCTTATCCGCTCTACCATATTCATTTGTTCTGGCATCCTTCAGGTTATCTGCACAAGCTAATAGCTCAGACTCTACAAATTTGAATAATTCTTCTCTTGCTATTCTTGGTGGCGGGTTATTAATAATATCCGTAGTTTCAGTAACAAATGGTACATTTCCAAATAAATCCAAAGCATGATAATAAGATTGAGCTCTTAAAAAACGAGCTTCGGCATTCATATATTTTGCCTCTGTAAGATTACTTCCGGAAATTCCATTCTCAGAAAGCTTCTGATCAGTGGTATTTTTAATGAACTCATTACTTACTGCTATTACGTTAAAAATTCTATAATAGATAGCAGCAATAAATGGATTTGATGCATTCCAGGTCATATTATGCATTTCCGGAAGCCCGGCATCACTCCATGCAATAACAGCTTCATCTGTTGTTAATACCTGCATACTGTACATTTGTCGAAGATAGTTGGAAAAACCACCATCAATACCTCCAATATCCGTATTTCCATCAGCATTGTTCTCATCTCCCTGACCTCCAATAGCAAGCCCGGCATAAATCTTAGCTAAAGCTGGTTTATAGTTATTAAAATCTTTATATAATATCGAGGATGTTAAGCCTAAAGTAGGCTCTCTTTCAAGATCTTTTGTACAAGATCCTGCTGAAATCAAGGTTCCTAAAGTAATAGACCCTATAATTATTTTTTTATATAAATATGTATTTTTCATATCAGATTAAAATTGAAAGTTAAAACCAAGTGAATAAACTTTAGGTCTTTGATAGAATCCATTATCAATTCCTCCAAAAACTTCCGGATCTACACCTTTATATTTAGTAATCACAAATACATTCTGAGCCATGGCATTTATTCTCAAGTTAGTTCCTTTACCCATAAATTCACCCGCATTATAACCAACCGTAAGGTTATCCATTCTTAAGAATGATGCATCTTCTATAAACATATCTGAAAACAACTGAGTTGTAGCGAATTGTGTAGTTAATACACTTGTATTGGTATTACTTAAGAAATTATTAGCCTGAATATTTGCGATTGAACTGTTGGAAGCAGAGTTATTATAGACATAATTACCCAAAACGGCTCTAAGTGCCGTTCCAAATTCCCAATTCTTATATCTTACTTTTGTAGAAAATCCCAGAATAACATCAGGTGTTGGAGATTTATAGAAATATTTGTCATCTTCTGTTATTTTACCATCTTTATTTCTATCAACATACACCCCATCAAGAGGCCTTCCATTACTATCATACACTTGCTGATAAACATAGAATGCATTCAATGGCTGCCCTACAGTAATTGCCTGTATATAGTTATTCACTCCGGAAATACTTCCTGCAGGAATTTTATATGCAGAATCTACATATTGAGAAAGGCTTTCAACTTTAGGATTAAATTTAGTAGCATTAAAATTAACATCCCATGTAAGGTTATCCTTCTTGATCGGTATGATATTCAAATTAGCTTCAAAACCTTTGTTTGCAATTACTCCAACATTTTTAATATTAAAATTACTCAAATCTCCTGCCCAGGTAGGAACTTTAGCAATAAGATTTTCCGATTTTTTGTCAAAATAATCTATGGATCCACTGATTCTGCTGTTAAGAATTTCAAAATCCAGTCCTAAGTTTTTAGTTGTCGTTGTTTCCCATACCAAATTCGGGTTATATACATCCGGACGAAGCAAAGTATAAAAGTTATTCCCAAGCTGATATTGTGCCGTACTGCTGTTACTATAAGAATAAGAACCGAAAGCAGGATAAAAATTACCTGTTTCCTGTTGTCCTGTTTTCCCCCAACCTGCTCTTAACTTCAATGAATTAATACTTTTGATATCTTTCAGAAAACTTTCTTCACTGATTTTCCATGCAACTGATACCGCTGGGAAATTACCCCACAAGTTATGTTTATCAGCTCCATTCCAGAATGTGGAAGAACCATCTCTTCTTATTGATCCGTTAATTACATATTTATTGGCAATTGTGAAGATACCTCTGGCATAAAAGGATAATAAAGTTCTTCTTGTATCTCCCGGTGTTGAAAAATCTGTCTTCTGGTTACCATAATAGGTAGGAGCTTCAGGAGTTATTGAACGTGTATCCTGATAAGAATATCCGGCAATAATATCAACATTCGTATTAATCGCTTCTATTTTCTTTATATAATTCAGGTATGATTCAAATAATTTACTTTTAATTTCCTGAGAATATGAACGGTAAGATCCTAAGGTTCCAATTCCCTGAGCATAATCTTTTGAAACATTTACAGAACCATCACTTTTAGCGTAATCATAAGATCCTGTTATATTCAATCTTAAATCAGGTAAAAAATGAAATTTATAATCTAATTGTAAGCTAGGTATAATTCTGAAAACAGAGGATAAATCTCTTTTGCTGTATAACAAACCTAAAGGGTTTCTAGTTCCATTTACGTTTAACCCGGTAGCAAGGTTCTGAGGATCCAGCCATTCATAATATCCTCCATAATTTGAATTTCCGGAAAATACAGGCTGGGTAGGATCAAAGTAAATAGCAGCACCAATTGCACCTTTGTCAGGGAATCTGTTTTCAGAAAAAGTTCCTTTGAAATTACCGTTAACTGTTAAATGATTATCAAAAAACTTCGGAGAAAAGTTTAAACCTAAAGATGTTCTTTTAAACTCATTGGTTCTTACAATCCCGTTTTGTTCATTATACCCTATAGATACCCGATACGGTAATTTTTTGATCCCTCCGGAAAAAGAAACATTATTATCGGTTCCCCATGCCTGCTGATAAATCTTGTCCTGCCAATTTGTGTTAGCATTACCCAGATACGTTTTCTGTAAGGCCGTTCCAAAGGTGTTTACAAAAGTCCTAAACTGATCCCCATTCAAAACATCTACATTTCCCATTTTAGTAGAAACAGAAAAGTTTGTATTGAAATTAACTTTAAACTTACCCGTTGTTCCTTTTTTCGTAGTAATCAAAATAACCCCGTTTGAAGCTCTGTTACCATAGATAGCTGCAGAAGAGGCATCTTTTAAGATATCAAAAGTTTCAATATCATTTGGGTTAATCAATGATAATGGATTGGTAGCACCACTTAAACTATTAAAATCAATAGGAACTCCATCAATTACAATTAAAGGATCATTATTAATAAAAGAAGATCCTCCTCTCACTCTTATCGTGGAACCGGAACCCGGAGCACCACTATTTCCTGTAATCTGAACCCCCGGAGTCTTCCCTACAATCAATTGATCAGCAGTTGCAGCTCCTCCGTTAAAGTCTTTGGAACTTATTGAAGAAATTGATCCCGTAAGATCTGTTTTCTTCTGCTTCCCATACCCGATCAAAACCACTTCCTCAATTTTCTTTTCCTGAGGAATAGAGTCCTTAGTCTGCGCGTGCATTACTGTACTTGCCAGTAAAAAAGCAGGCGCTATTTTTAAT
Organism: Chryseobacterium sp. Tr-659; assembly: GCF_011752975.1. Taxonomy (GTDB): domain Bacteria; phylum Bacteroidota; class Bacteroidia; order Flavobacteriales; family Weeksellaceae; genus Chryseobacterium. The sequence goes on from NZ_VWWP01000005.1 coordinate 225,951, forward strand.
ACCGTTGTAAAATTCTTCACAATCTTATTTTTATAGTTTCGTTTTTCAGTCTTATTCTGGCCTGAAGCCAGTCTTGCAATTTAAAAAAAAATTAGAATTATTATAATTTTAATATAATTTAAGTTAAAATTATGTATATTACGAAACTTAAAATAATTAAAATTCTAAATTTCAATAAATTAAACGATCCTATGCTTGACATAATACATAGGCTGTATTTAACATAAAGTTAAACATTTGTTTAACTTTATTTCATATTCAGTCCCTGAAAATCGCCTGTTAATCATAATAACTCCACAAATAGCGGTATTCAAGAGATAATCCTTATCTTTGTAGTCAAAACTTTACTATAAATGTCAAACAGAAAGATGATTACGGCAGCTTTGCCTTATGCAAACGGTCCGGTTCATATAGGGCATTTGGCAGGTGTTTATATTCCTGCGGATGTTTACGCAAGATTTCAGAGAAGATTAGGAAAAGATGTAGCGTTTATCTGTGGTTCGGATGAGCATGGGATTCCTATTACCATAAGAGCTAAGAAAGAAGGAGTTACTCCTCAGGATATCGTTGACAAATATCACGAGATCATTAAAAAATCTTTTTCTGATCTGGGAATTTCATTTGATGAATATTCAAGAACAACTTCTAAAAATCATTATGAAACCAGCCAGGATTTCTTCAAGGTTTTATATGAAAAAGGGAAATTCACTGAAGAAATGTCTGAGCAGTATTTTGATGAGCAGGCCGGAGAATTCCTTGCAGACCGATATATTGTAGGTACCTGCCCGAATTGCGGCAACGAAAATGCTTATGGAGATCAGTGCGAAAAATGCGGTTCTACCCTTTCCCCTTCGGAACTGATCAATCCGAAATCTATGCTGAGCGGAAATGTTCCTATTCTTAAAGAAACAAAAAACTGGTATCTGCCATTAAATGAATATGAAGACTTCTTAAATGAATGGATTATTGAAGGTCATAAAGATGACTGGAAGCCTAATGTTTACGGACAGGTTAAATCATGGTTAAATGACGGACTAAAACCGCGTGCCATGACCAGAGACCTGAACTGGGGGGTTCCGGTACCTCTTCCTGATGCTGAAGGAAAAGTACTTTATGTTTGGTTTGATGCCCCTATCGGATATATTTCTTTCACTAAAGAATGGGCTGAGAAAAACGGAAAAAACTGGAAAGATTACTGGCAAAGCGAAGACAGTGATCTGGTACACTTTATCGGAAAGGATAATATTGTATTCCACTGTATTATTTTCCCATCGATGATGAAAGCTCACGGAGATTATATTATGCCTAAAAATGTTCCTGCTTTTGAATTCCTGAACCTTGAGAACGATAAAATCTCAACTTCAAGAAACTGGGCAGTGTGGGCTCATGAATATGTAGAAGATTTCCCTGGGCAACAGGATGTTTTAAGATATGCACTTCTTTCATCTGCTCCGGAAACTAAAGATAATAACTTTACATGGAAGGATTTCCAGACTAAAAATAATTCTGAACTAGCTAATATTTTCGGTAACTTTATTAATCGTGTTGCAGTATTAATTAATAAAAACTTTGAAGGAAAAGTTCCCGAAGGAGATGTAAATGCACCAGAATTAGAAGAAATTAGCAAAAGGGCTATAGAAATTAGAAACTCTCTTGAAAATTATGAATTCAGAAATGCCTTAACAGCATTTATGAATCTTGCAAGATTTGGGAATCAATACTTACAAAATGAAGAGCCTTGGAAAACGGTTAAAAATGACATTGAGAAAACCAAAAATACATTATTTATTGGAGCTCAAATTTCCGTGGCATTAGCAAATCTAGCTGAACCATTTTTACCTTTTACTGCACAAAAATTATATGAAATTTTTAATGTAGAACAAAAAACATGGTCTGAAGTTGAGAATTCAAAAGTATTAATTGAAGCTGGCCATTCAATAATGGCTAACGCTCCAATTTTATTCTCTCAAATTTCAGATGATGTCATTGAAGCTCAAATCCAGAAACTGGAAGACACAAAACAAAACAATAAAAAAACAAACCCTAACGCAAACCCTATGAAAGAAGAGATCACATTTGATGACTTTACTAAAATAGATCTTAGAACTGCTACCATTACAGAAGCTGAAAAAGTAGAAAAAGCAGATAAATTATTGAAACTTACAGTGGATACAGGAGTAGATGTAAGAACTGTTGTTTCAGGAATTGCAGAGAGTTTTACTCCTGAAGAAGTGATCGGAAAGCAGGTAATGATCTTATTAAACCTTGCTCCAAGAAAGATCAGAGGAATTGAATCTCAGGGAATGCTATTGTTAACGACAAAACCAGACGGAAAATTATCTTTCGTAACACCGGACGACAGCAATGTTGAAAACGGTATTGAGATCGGATAACAACCGTATTTTCGAATAAAATAAAAAGGCTATTCACGTGTGAATAGTCTTTTTTTGTAGATGGCAGTAAAGTAAAAATGGCAAAAAATAAATGGGCTAAAGCCTATTTCTATTGATATTTTACTATGTGATCTACTTTTTATTTTATATTTGCTTCCATTATTTATGGTTAACAAAAACGTATTAAGAAAACTCTCAGATTCTGAACTGGAAAATTATTTAAAAGAAGGCAACCGATTTGTTCCGGAGGCTGTGCAGGCGGCTTTTGAAATTCTGGAAGAAAGAGGGCGTGTATTCACAGAGCAGGAGAAAACAGCTGTCCAGCAGTTAATTCAGCATAAAAAAGAAACAGAAGAAGCTAAAAATCAGGAAGAAGTTGAATATTGGAAAGATCATATTACGGAAGATCCAACTGCCATAAGGCTCTATTCAAGAATGACTATTTTGGTCTGCAGTGTATTTTTTAGTGTCATTCCCGGCTGTATTTTACTTTTCCTGAACCTCATCAAGCTAAAAAAGTATTTCGCAGCTATTCTTACCTTAGCATTTGGCAGTATCTTTTTCTTTGTACAAAGATACGTCCTGCTCTCTTATTTTGATTTCAATAACCACTCCAGATACAGTCCCGAAATGGGAGTTATTGCTGTTGGAGCTCTGGGACTGCTTGTAATCTCGGTTTTAGCCGTACCCAAAAAGCTTCCTTATCGTGCTGCTCCCTATATTCTGCCTGCTATTTTATGTATCATAACCGCTGCTATGATGTATTTTTATGATTTGAAATGGTTTTCATATTATCCGATAGCAAGGGCGATCCATTTATTCAGATAAATTATTGGAGCTTATTCCCGCTATCCACTTTTACTCCTCGCGCCAACTGCGATCCTCAATGAAGCCTAAAAGTCCTCCGGCCCGCTGTGGGGTAACCGTTACTATCGGGGCTAGAAAGAACTACAACATAAAAATTGCCATCCCTGTTACAGAATGGCAATGTATTTTACTTATGAAATTGCTCCGCCTTTAGCTCACAATGAATTATTTTTTAGTGAGTTTCGCCAGATAAGAATCTTCATCTTTCAAAACTCTTTCTATTTTGAAACCGTTATTTTCGGCTGCATTTTTCAGCGTATTGAAATCAAGATACAGCCAGGTAATGGGTTCCTCAGACTCTCCTTTATAATGAACAACATACCCGAGTTCACCATAATATCCTCCGGCAGGAATATAGACTCCGCCATCCTTATCACGGTCAAACATATAAAGAATATCTGTGCTGTCGATCAGAACCTGCCCCTTATCATTCAATAAAGTTAACAGCTTCTGAAGATAAGTATCAATTTTAGCAAGCTTTTCGAAAATTCCCGTACCGTTCATCAATAACAAAATGGTATCGAAAGTTTCTCCCGAAACATCAAGCATATTCTCACAAACTGCTTTTTTAATCCCTCTCAGCTTACAGACTTCAACAGACTTCGGAGAGATATCCAATGCTAAAACATCCAGATTTCTTTCATTCTGAAGGTACAAAGCATGAGAACCCGCTCCAGCTCCCACATCAAGAACCTTCCCTTCGGATAACTGAAGTGCCTTCTGCTCAATAGCATTCATCTCTTCAAAATCTCTGAATAAATATCCCACAGGAAGTTCATCCAGCTCAGAAATTGATGTTTCGGTCTGCAGATCTTCAGGATTTTCATTGTGATAATAATCCCAGATTGCTCTGCCCATTAAATCTTTCATAATCGTTTTCAAAAATGCAAAGATACTGCTTCAGGATTCAAAATTCAAAGCGTAACGTTTATTGTTTTGCTTTCTGGCATCAGAGTAAGCATTCACTTTCTAAACAGCATTGACTATTGGTGACTAAAACTCAAAAGTATATGACAGATTGAATGTTCTTCCTCTTCCTTTATAGTTAAACAATTCCGGAAGTCCGTACGTAGAATATAAAACCTGAGAACGCTTGCTCCAGATCGTCTGATAATCTGTATTGAATATATTCTGGATTCCCAGATTGAATCTTCCCCAATTGAACCTATACCCCATCATCAGATCCGAAGTATTGTATCCTTCCACTACATTATTAAGTTCGTCTTTCTGCTTGAAATTCTGTAAAGACTGGAATCTGAATGACCAGTTTTTGATATTATACCCGATATAAGTTACCAATTTTGAAGGAGAAGCATTGTAAATTTCCTGTTTCTGCCACTCGCCTTTATTGTCTACTTCAGATTTGATCAAAAGTCCGCTTGCCCCGAAATAAACACCATTGCTTAAAGCATAGGAAACCTCAGCTTCAATTCCCATATTTCTTAATTTCAGATCGTTGACAAGGATCTGGAATGTCTTTTTATCTACTGTAACCGTTTTATCCGAATTACTTAAGAATCCCGCAATCTGAGCTCTTAAACCTCCTTTATTGACGCGGTATCCTACTTCAAACTGGTTAGTTTTGATTGCCTGTAAAGGCTGATCTTTTACGTTGATACTTGAGATTACATCCCAGCCTGCACCGTTGAACTTATACTGTCCGATCCCGTAAAATTTTGACGGATCTGCCAGACTAGCCCCTTGAGAAAAGGTTCCCCAAACCTGATGCTGTTCATTGATTTTATACAATAATCCGGCATTGGCCAGGGTAACATTATAAGAACTTTCGCCTCCGGGAATTGCAGCTGCAGAGCTTCCGTATCCCATTGCTACCTGTGTCTGCTGTTCTGAACCAACGAAATCATCCATTTTTACATTGATGTGCTGATAACGAACTCCGGCATTGATCTGTAATTTTGGTAAGATATTATATTTGGCCTGAACATATCCTGCATAACTTTGTGAGTGGTTGGTAGGATATCTGCCCAAACTGTATTGTGTTTCGTTTACGAGCCCTCCGCTTGACATTGTTTTCGCAATATTATAAACGGATTGAGTTCCTTCGAATTTCTCAAAATCAATATCTGCTCCGTATGTAACATTCAGCCCTCTCCATGATTTTGACAATAAAGCTTTAATCCCGGAATAATAAGTATCCTGTTGTGAAGAGGACATATAAGCGATCTTTCCTGTCTGCAGGGTAACATTTCCGGGGAAAGGATAAAATCCTAATTTTTCACCACGTGTAGCCAGCTGTACATACAGATCCTGGCCGCCCAGAATTCCGTTTCCGGTATAGGCAACCGTTGCCATATAACGTTCTGTTCCTACATTTTTATCGGATGAAAATCCGTCTCTCATTTCCAGTAAGGAAGCATTTTTCTTAGTGAAAGCACTTAGATTTTCACCCAAAAACAAACTTCGGTCTCCATTGAATTTGGAGTTATAATACTGAATTGAGGCTGTTACTTTATGTTTATTATTAAATTGATATCCCCCCGTTGCCAAAATGTCTATCGACTGGTTATACTGAAGGTCAGTCTGTGTAATATCTGTAAAAAGCTGTTTCTGGTCTGCTCCATAAACACCACCATTCTGCTGATAGGCAACACCCAATCTTCCGAAGAACTTTTCTCCTTTTGCGGCAATAGCCTGTGCAGCACGGAAATCATGGTCATCTTTTCCCATAAAACCTGTACGTACACCCAGTTCTGTTTCTCCGCTGATTCCTTTTTTAGAAGGGGTTTTTGTAATGATATTAATAATACCTCCGGTTGCATTTCCTCCATAGATAGAACTGGCTCCGGAAAGTACTTCAATTCTTTCAATATTAAACGGATCAATAGCATCCAACTGTCGGCTGATGGCACGGATACTGTTCAGAGAAACCCCGTCAATCATCACCAGGGCAGAACGCCCTCTCATGTTTTGTCCGTAATTGGTTCTTCCCTGCGGGCCGATATCCATACTTGGAATAAGGATAGAAAGCATTTCTTTGATGGGAACTCCACTTTTTGCCTGTTCCTGAATCTTTTCTTTCTGTACTACCCAAACCGTGCCCGGAATTTCAGAGATCTTAGTAGGTTTTCTGGAAGCTACAATTACCACATCTTCAATACCTTTCGAGGTGATAGAATCTTTCACTGTCTGGGAAAACATCATTCCCGAAGTTAAAAGACCTATGAATGCATATTGCTTTTTCATTCTTCTGATCAAAGTTTTATAATCCCGCAAAGTTAATTTTTATTATTTCTAAATAAAAATAAGTAAACATGAAATTTTTCATAACCCTTCATGTAAAAAAGTATTTATAAACGTAAGATCCCGAAACTATAAAAGCCGGGATCTCACTGGTGAAAAACAAGGTATTTCTTATCCTGCAGGACCTGCAGCATCTTTTATTTCTTCCAATAATTTTTTTCTTTCGTGAAGCCTCCTTCTTGCAATGACCGATTTTCCACCAAGAACTCTTATAAATCTCAGATACTGAAATCTTTTGGCCCCGAAATGATGGGTAAGCACATAGAACAGCACTCCAAAACCAACCAGAATAATATATCCGAAGATCTTTTTGGTGGCAATGATGACGGCATTTAACTGAACCGCTTTCATATTTGCAGCTGCATTCTGAGGAGAAAAATTCATTCCGTCCATATAAACGGCAAGATCTCCTATTGCAATCACCTGAAAATGATACTGAAACCATGAATACAAAGCTGAAAAGATTCCTACAGCCAGGAACGTTCTCCATACTAATACTAATCCGATAGCGGCAAGCATATCATCCATTTCAAGTTTATCCAATGTATAAAACCAGACTGAAATAAACAACGAGCACATTCCGTAACCTTTTAAAAACATAGGCAGATACCAGTTTTCATAATTGAATTCCAGTACCATAGAAAAATACATGATCAAAGCATATCCCATCATCGCAGAGAAGCCCGAAAAAATGTACATTTTCAACGGTTTTTCTTTTTTAAACCAGAAAACAGCTATAGTTCCGGCTACAATAATTCCCGGTACCATCAGCATACTCAGCCGTGCGTTGGTGATCTGGTCATATCCTAAAACCCCTACTGCAAAAGTACTCTGAAGCGTTGCCGTTCCTAAAAACATTCCTAACCAGAATAACATGAAAAGACCGTGCAGCACATTATTTTTTTTAAAAATTTTAAACGAGAGATAAGGCCTTTTTAAAGTAAGCTGGCGGACTGTTAATAATCCGAAACTTATAAAAGCTGCAATACTTGCACTGATAATATTTTTCGAATTCAGCCAATCCTGCTGTCTTCCAAAAGAATAGACGTACGCGGAAAACATAAATGCAGAAATAAAAAGCAGTATGCTCAGCCAGTCGATATAGTGCAAAGGCACTTTTAGAGCGAAGTATTTATTATGCATGAAAATCCAGTGGATGAGTGCTAATGTAAAGCACAATACAGAGGTCAGAATATAAAACTGCTGCCAGTTATAAAGAAGTGCAAATTGAGCTGAATAATAAACCGCCACTTGGTTCATTACAAGAACAAATGTATAAAACACGCCATAGAACATTCCGCGGTTTCCGATCATCATCATCAAGGGAAGAAACAGTTCAATGGTTACCATCATTTTCATAAACCCGATTATCAGCGAGGTAAATACGAAAACCATCGGTTGTAAAGTAGTGGCATTCACATAGCTTAACAGACCTAAGAGCACCAGCAAAAAGACCATTTTATCTCTTACTTTGAACCTCATTTTCATTCTGAGTACAATAGGCATACAGGCGCCCATTCCAATCGTTGTGGCATAATTCGCCCACATGAAATATTCCGTCATTGCTCCGGTACCACTCACCAGATAACTGATATTCCCTGTATACACTCCACCGATAGGCATTACTACTGCAAGCAGCAACACAATCAGCAAAAGCTGTATAGGTTTGAGTACCCAGTCGTTATATAATCCTTTATTGTACATGATTTTTTAGGTAATAGATTTCAGAAACGTGATGTCTAGAATCTGATATCTTACATCTTTTAGTCTTTATTAATATTCATATTCATTCCGGCGCTCAGTTTATCCAGATCCTCCTTTTTATTGGAATTGGTAAATTCAATTCGTACGGGAATTCGTTGTTGTACTTTGATAAAGTTTCCGGTAGAATTATCTGTAGGTACGCTTGAGTACCTTGATCCTGTAGCAGCAGAAACCGCAGTTACAATTCCTTCAAATTTCTTTCCGCCTAAAGCATCGGCAGTCATTGCGATCTTATCTCCTACTTTAATATTCGGCATCTGGCTCTCCAGAAAGTTGGCAGTTACCCATTTTTGGCCGTTCAGCACAATTGTTGCCACTTGTTGTCCCGGCTGGATCAGCTGTCCTTCAGAAATTGTTCTCCTTCCCATCACGCCATCGTAAGGAGCCGTGATCACAGTGTATGAAAGGTTGATTCTGGCCATATCCAATGCAGATTTTGTTCTTTTAATTTCTGCATCATTAATTCCCAATCTGCTTTTTACCTCGGTAGTGGATAGATTTGCTGATTGTTTTTGATTAACCAGCGTTTCATAAGCCGCTTTCTGAGCATCATATTCTGTTTTTACCTGATCATATTGTTGTCTGGTAACGGCTTCAGCTGCCAGAAGGTTTTTGTATCGGTTTAAGTTCTGTTCGGCATTCCATAATCTGGCTTTTGCCCCTGCAATATTAGACTGCATTACATTAATGTTATTGGAAACCGTATTCACAGAAGAGCTTGTTGCTGTTTTCTGAGCCATTGCATTCTGATAAGCAGCTTCTGCCTGTCCCAATTGAGTTAAGATTTCTCTTTCATCCAAAATAACCAGTGTATCTCCTTTTTTTACCCTTTGGTGCTCAATAAATTTAATATCCTTGATGTAAGCTGAAACTCTGGTATTGATTGGATTGATAAATTCTTCTACCTGCGCTGCTTCCGTATAGGTTTTGTTCCCGATATGGAAATATTCACTTATCAGCCAGAATAATCCGAAACCAATCACTATAAAAACGATGATATTAGAAATAATCGCTCTGATTTTATTGGTTTTATTTTTTTTCTTGTTATTATCTGCCCCCGATGCTGCGGGAGTTGTTGTTGTATTTTGAATGGTTTGTCCCTTGTTTTCCATTGTGTTGATTTTCAGTTTTAAAAATTATAATGTTCCCGTAGATTTCAAAAGATTGTAATATTGATACAAAACATTGATCTCTGCATTCGCATAATCCAGTTCCGCCTGCAGCTTCTGGTTCTGTGCATCAATCATTTCTGCCTGCACAGCCAATTGGTTCAGATATTTGGCTTCCGTAATCTTGTAATTTTCTTCTGCCAGTCTTTTAGAATCATTAAGAATATCTGCCTGCTGAATAGCTTCCTGGTATTTTGTATAGGCTGCATTAACGCCCATATCCACATTTTGCTGTACCAAAGTCATCGCATCATTTGCCTGAGACTTTTGCAGTTCACCTAATTTTACTTTTTCTTTTGTTTTATAAAGATTGTCTATATTATAACTAAGAGAAACACCTGTCTGCCACCCTCCTGAATACATATCCAGAACAGGATTTCTCGTGGTAATCGGTCTTTGCAGGGTATATCCTCCAAATCCGGCTACCGTAGGCATATTATCGGTTTTTATAATTTCAATATTCTTATCTGCAACATCTATATTTTTCATTGCAGATTTAAGGAGCGGATTACTTTCGTGGGCAAGATTGGCATAATACTCCATTCCTATTCCTACTTCTTTATTGTCTAAGCTTTCAGTAGGAACAATTTCAGTGTCAGATGATAAACCTAAAGCAATATTTAAGTTGTAATTAAGAATCTTTTTATTATTGACGAGTGTCAGAATTCCCTGATCCAGATTTTTAATGGCCAGTTCTCCCCTGATCACTTCATTTCTGGTTACCATTCCCTGCTGATAGAACTTCTGAATATTTTTAAGACGTTCCTGAGCCAGTTTTTTATTGTTTTGAAACACTTCTTCCTGGTTTATGATCTTATAAACATCCAGATAATTTGAAATCACCAGAAATTTTACATCCTGTTTATTCTTTTCAAGATCAAGTTCGGAAAGCTGTTCACGGAGCCCTGCCATTTCAATAGACTTATTCACCAATCCTCCCTTAAAGATCAGTTGGGTAGCCTGTACTGCATACGAACTTCCGTAATGCGGCATCGGAACTTTAGTTGAGTTTGAAAAATCTTTATCAATTGCTACTGCATCCCCTAAATAGAATTGGCTTGTAGAAGCTGTAATAGTGGGCAGTTTCTGAAGTTTTGCAACATTTGTCCCCTGCTTTGCAATATCAATATTCTGGGCAGAAACCTTTAGCTGCTGATGATTCCGAACAGCCAGCTCAGCTACCTCTCCCGCAGTCATCTGTTTAATCTGTTGCGAAAAAAACAGCGCAGGAAAAGCTGCTATCAGAACTGATAGTGCTGTTTTTATTTTCTTTGTCATTTTACCTTGTTTTACAGATGCAAAGTTAGGTGTACAACAAAATCAATCAAATGTTTGATTTTTGGAAAAAGATGTTCAAATGTAGGATTTTAATTTTCGAACTGGTGTCTATATTGTCTCGGACTTACCTCAATATGTTTTTTAAAAAAATGAGAAAATGAATACTGATCACTAAATCCCAGAATTGAAGAGATCTCCGAAACAGGTTTTTGAGAGGAGTTTAAAAGTACTTTCGCTTCATTAATAACAATCAATGCAATAATGTGGCTCGCTGTCTTCCCGGTAACATCCTTCACCACAGAAGAAAGATGTCTGGTTGTAATCGACTGCCGTTCAGCATAGAACTCCACAGATCTTTCTGTAAGGTGATGTTCGGCAAGATCGGTAAGAAAAACAAAAACAATTTCTTCCTGTCTGGACATCTGATTCATAGAGTTATTATCTTCTTTGGAAATAATTCCTGCCATCTGGTAACAAAAAACAGAGAAGAGATGCTCTACCATTTCTTTCTTATACAACATTTCAGTTTCTGAATCCAGAATATATTTCAGAAAATTTACACTCTGCCACACTACTTCCATTTCACTTTCCGGAAAAGGAACTCCTTTATTCATCTGCTGTCTGAAATAGCGGTAAGTGATCAGCCGGTTGAATTTTAATGATAAAGCGGCAATAAATTCTCTTTTATAGGAAACCATCCTCGACTGAAAGCCTTCACTCACAGATACGACTTCATAAATCGTCTGCGGATCGGTTACCATAAACATATTAGCAGAAAGTTCCAGATCATTAAAATGCTGTCTGAGCTTTATAGTTCCTGATTTAATAAAGAGAAATGCAGGATTATCGGGACGAAAAGGCTTATCGACAGCAATTCTCTCGAAAATATTACGTTGTGTAAATATTTCAACTCCGAACTTTTCTAGGGCAGACATAACACAAATGTAAGCAATCTTACCAGTGATTACAAAATTTTATTATTTTAGCATTAATCCAATTCCCTCACCTATGAGAAAGGTTGATCTCTTATTTGCCGAATACAGTAAAAGCCACAGGAATGCTATCAACAAGTTCATCCACTGGATTTGTGTACCTCTGATTTTCTGGACTATTCTTGGTTTTACGTCCCTGATTCCCTCTCCTCATTTCTGTGCTTCCTATTTCGGATGCATTAGTATCGTAAGCCTTATTGTCATTATACTTATTACTTTATTCTATATAAGACTTTCTCTTTTGATAGGTATAATTATGATTGTTGTAATGCTTCTGATGGAGCATTTCATTTATCTTACCAATATCAGCCGGGGTAAACAATCCTGGATCATATACCTTACAGTCTTTGTGGTAACCTGGATTTTCCAGTTTATCGGGCACAAAATAGAAGGAAAAAAGCCGTCGTTCCTTAAAGATCTTCAGTTTCTTTTGATAGGTCCGATCTGGCTTTTAAGTTTTATCTTAAAGAAAACAGGAATCAGGTATTAATCTTCCAGCGCATACACTGCAAAGCTTGCCAGCCAATGGTCTCCTCCGTAATTTCCCTGGAACAGTAAAGGTAAGCCGTTCGCTAAAAATATATCAGCTGTTTTCTGAAATTCTTTTTTCAGCGGATGGTTAGCAGGAAGTGCTTTTGAAATTCCTTTCATACACCAGGCTTTTGAAAAGGATAATCCCACCAGATGAACGGTTTGATAATCACTCAGATCACTTACGACAGGAATTTGTTCAATATTTTCAAGGCTTCTTTTTTCATAGAAACTATTCAGCCATAGTACATATTCTTTCTGTGGAAGAACTCTGCGCATAAGGTCTGCAATCTCAAGACTTGGAGAAAAGAAATCGGAGCCGTCCGGTTCGAGATAGGCCGGTGTTTTCTGATCTTTCAGGAAAAAATATTTTGCTTTTTCTATCAGCTGATTTTCAAATTCTTTGTCTTTATTCGCTCTTGCCCAGTCGATTGCAAAAGCCATTGCAAATGCGGTATTCGGGTGAACCCCTGTTCTGTTAGGATAGGTTTGTTTCGGAAGGTACGTTTTCCAGGATTTTAGAATCTGGTCGGTCAGAGGTTTTAAATTCTGATGCCATATTTTAGCTTTCGGATGATCCCAGTTCGTCAGTTCTTCGTCTAATTTTAAGATCCATGCCCAGCCATAGGTTCTCTCAAAAGTTCCTGTTAATTGATATTTTGTAAAATAATCTGCCTCAGTCTGAAGTTTCTCTTTTTGAAACGAGTCATCAAGAATCTTTTCAATTTCTTTTGCATTAACCAGATTCGGTTTTGTTTTTAAAAGTCTGGTCAGCATCCAATGCCCGTGAACAGAGCTATGCCAGTCAAAACACCCATAAAAAGCGGGATGAAGGTCTTTAGGAGTTAAAGGAACCTCTCCTGCGTTATTGATGATATGCGCTGTTTTATTAGGATATTCCTGATTGATACAATGAAGTGGTTTCTCTGATAATTTGATTGCCATTTCGTCTGTAAGTTTAGGAGTTTGCTGTGCGTAACTTAAAAACGGTAAAAAGATAAATGCTAAAATATTTTTTTTCATTTGCTAAAAATATAAAATTATTTGAATCTTATCATAGAATTAAATAGAATCATAAATATGACTTAAAATCGCATAGAGAATATCTATCAAACAATCAACATATTATACATAAAAAATATAAATTTGTAAAAAATACGATGATGAATATTAAAAATTACCTGCTGGCCACAGCTGGCTTTCTCACCGGACTTATACTAAGCATGGTCCTGATTTTAACAATTGCTTATTTAATTGGTTTCTTAACGATAAATGCTTAGATAATGAACAGGATTTTTTTCAAAAAAGGCTTGATTTTCGGCCTTATTTTAGGAGCTATACTATCATTTTCATTTCTGGGTTATTTATATTATGTAACCAAAAAAAATCTTCAGCAAAATGAAAAGGTAACTAAAAGTAAAAGTTTCAAAGACTTAAATTTAAAGCTGGAATACCTTGACGGAAAACCATTTAATATCGCTCAATTCCCCAATAAGAAAGTTCTAATCAATATTTGGGGAACCTGGTGTGCCCCTTGCAGAAAAGAAATGCCTCTCTTACAAGACACTTATAATCTGGTAAAAAATGATTACGTTTTCATTATGATATCTGATGAAAAGCCAGAAGTTATAAAAGCGTTCAATGACAAAGAAGGCTATAATTTTATTTTTGTAAGAAGTACAGAAAACTTAAAATCAAAAATTGGAGCTTTCCCCACCACTTTTATTTTAGATCAATCACAAAACATACAGTATACGAAGACAGGATCATTCGATGATATGAATGAAAACGAGCTTAAGGCTTTACTATTAAAATAAATTTAATTCAATCTCTTGAGTATTTTATTCTATCTGAAAGGGTTAAAAAATCCGGGCATCAGAGATGCCCGGATTTTTTTGCATTATCAACAATTCAATTATATTTTACAATCCTTTGAATCTACATCAAAAAAAACAAGAATGATGCAATAGAGATGTTAAGAGCTGTTAAATATTGTATTGAAAAAATTAAATAATAAAGCAGCAATAGATACAAAGAAAAAAAGATGGTCCGAAGAACATTACTTACATCATAAAACCACTTTAATGACAAAGTGGTTTTATTTTATTCTTCATTTTAATAAGCTTATTTTCTGATGGTTTTCATGATACTGCTTCCATCTTTATGGTGAATTTTCACAAAATAAATTCCAGGCTGCAAATAGCTGATATTAATACCATTCTTTGCAGGATTCATTACAGAAACCATTTGAAGTCCGGCAGGATTCATTACATCTACTCTGCATACCTTATCATAGTAGCTTTCCGGTGAGAAGCTGATTGTATTATCTGATACAATTACTGAAAGGTTTCCTTCTTTATTTGCCAGTCCGGCCGTACAACCCGGGCCTTCATTACAATCACTTACCGCTTTCCAGACAGGGTTGCTTCCCGGTACTTCCCCAGGATTAGCATACCATTTGTTTTCCCAGATTTTGCACGCATAAAAAACTTTTGTACCAGCAGCAGAATAAGCCTTTGCCGGATTATACAGCTGTGATCCGCAGTAGGTAACAGGAGCATTGGAACTACAATCAGGACCTTCATTGCAGAAACTTATTTCTTCCCAGACCATATTGGTCCCCGGTAATTCTCCAGGATTCGCATACCATTTATTTTTCCAGATCCTGCATAAATAGAATACTTTTGCACCAGCCGTAGGATAAGCAATAGAAGGATTATATTGTTCTGCTCCACAATAGATCTGGCCATTACCTGACGTTACTTTCTTCGTTCTGATCTTTAATTCATTACTTGCATCAGAAACCTGATCATTCATTGCAACAGCTTTTACAATATATCGATATTCCGTATCCTGAGATAAGCCTGCACGTAAATAATTGGTCTGAGTAGTCTCTCCTACTTTAATTCCGTTTTCAAACACCTGATAATTTTTAATACCTTGCGTATGAGTTGAAGCCCCCCACATTAAAGAAACCGAATTTTCTGTTATTCCCATTGAATGGAGGTTAGAAGGTGCAGAAGGCTTTTCGGGGACGCCTTCATTATTTGTTTTTACAGTGAGGGGAGCACTTTTTGCCGAAATCAATCCTGAAGCGCTTTTTGCCTGTATCTCATAAGTATAAGTTGTATTGGCAGATAATCCCTGATCTTCAAACTGTGCTACATTTACTTGCTGTACACTTTGCCCGTTACGAAAAACCGTATAGGATACTGCATCAGTTTGCTGTGTCCAACTGATCTTGGCAGAAGAACTGGTTAATCCTATCTGGGTTAATCCTGTAGGTGTCGCCGGCGGATTCTGAGTTCCGGTTCCTGCTGTCACATTTACATCAATAACATTATAGAATGCATTTCCAGTATCTGCCACATCCCAGACTGCTAAAATTACATGGTAACCAGAGCGGTTATTGGGAACGGTAATATAATGAGGAACATTATCCTGTGGTGGTGTTCCGTTATGAGTAATTTCTCCTATTAGTTCGAGATCCTGGCGTTCAAGAGGCTTGTTCGGATTCCAACCTGGTTTCGTCATATAATAATGCCATTTTGCTGTAGCATGATATGCGGAATATTTCCAAATAAAGGTATTCATTCCAGCTGTAATATTGGTTTTCTTCCAACGGTCGGCAGTTTGAATATCCAGGGTAGTGCTCCCTCCAATACTTCCGTTAGCTGAAGCAATTTTGCCATCTGCCGGTCCGAATGCAGGAAACCCTTTTGGTGCTTCCAGAGAGCCGGGTTCATTAATAACGGAACCATATACTCCAAACGCTGCTGTATAACCAAGGCTGGCTTTATCCAGACTCCCCTGATATCCCCTTGAAGCGGGGCTCACAACATATCCATGAGCAGATAAATTAATTAAAGAAGTTGCCAGTATAGCTATAAGAAGCAATACCGGAAAAAAAGTTTTACGTTTAATCATATTATAATATTTAAAGTTGATTCGGTGTATCTAAATTTAAAAAAATACAGAAAACTATACAATTTTTAATATAATTTAAATATGATTACATAAAATTGATTAATATTTTAAAACATAATATAAATTAAACATTAATAATATATTTCATTTAAACATTTAAATAGAATATTTTTTATCACTAAATAGGGAAATTTTAATCAATTGAGACTAGTTCTTGTGTAAAAAATGCAACAAACCGATGAGGAAAAGAAATAATATGATCATATTTTATAAATAATTAAAAAAATAAAGACTCACTTTATTCTTTATGATCACTTTCTTTGCCTCACCGGCTTTATCTGTTTTAATATAAACTATTTCCCCAGTACGAAAACGGCAGGGATTTTATGAAGTTCCGGCTTTTGTTTCTGCCAGTCTTTTATTGACTTTGTTTTAATGAACTCATGTTCCGGATCATTAATATTAGCCGCAATACACAATTTTGTATGAGGTGATAGAAATTTACACAAATCTTCGAAAAGCTGATTATTCCTGTACGGAGTCTCCATAAAAATCTGGGAATATCCTGTTTTTTGAACGAGTGCTTCCAGATTCATTATCTGTTTCTTTTTCTCTCCTTTATCAATCGGAAGATATCCATGAAAAGTAAATTCCTGCCCATTAAATCCACTGGAAATCAAAGCAAGGATAATGGATGACGGCCCTGAAATAGGGATAACTCTTATATTTTTTTCATGACACCATTTTACAATCAGATTTCCAGGATCAGCAATGCAGGGTAAACCGGCTTCAGACAGCAATCCGAAATCCTGTCCTTTCAACATAAGCTCCTGAGCTTCTTTGACATCAGCATTTTCCGTGTATTTATCCAATAAGAATAATTTCAGATCAGCCTGCTTCTTTTCCGGAGCAAAGAATTTAACAACTTTTCTTGCGGTCTTTTCATTTTCCACAAAGAAATAATCCGTCTGCATGATATAATCTTTCAAAACGGGTGAAAAGTGGCTAATAGAAGTATTTTCTGATAAGTAAGCAGGGAGTAAAAAAAGCATTGTATTATTTTTTAGTTCTTTCGTTTAATGTAGGTTGTGGGAAGTATTTTGTCAAATCCATAGAAAAGGTTACGGAAGTGATTTTCCAAGTTCCGTTGATCTTCATTAATGTCCAGATCTCCTTTCCCCAGTTTTCCATTTTACCGTCATACCAAAAGCTATAATCGAAATTAGCAGAAGCTATTGCCCCATCTTCCACAATCTTAATATTGTCAAATTTTTCTTCAGATTTATCATCTTTAAAACTTTTGATAAAAGCTTTATAATCATCTGCAAAGTAGTAATCCGCTTTAGGATTTTTCTCCAGGCGTTTGGCCTGTGTTCTGTCTTTATAAATACCGGTCCAGAGCACCGGTTCCTGGAACAGTGTAAGATACTTGGCTTCATCTCTGGATTTGATACACCCCATGAAGTCATCCATTACTTTACGAATTTCTGTTTCATCTTTGGTTTGGGCAAAGGAAAAACTAATGCTTAATAAAAGCAGTAAAAACAGCTTTTTCATAATTATTATTTTAATACTTGGTTTCTGATAGCGTCGCATCCTTTATCCAAAAGCTGGAAAACATTTTCAAAATCTTTCATGCCGCCCCAATATGGGTCCGGAACCTCAGCATTTTTGTGATCTCCCAATGTTTCTAAGAATAATGATACTTTCTGACGTTCTTTTTCACTTTTGGTTTTAGAAACAACATCTTCAAGTACATCAATATCCATACAGTAGATCTTATCAAAAGTTTCAAAATCAGCTCTTGTGATTGGTCTCGATCTTTGTTTAGAAATATCTATATTGTGATTAGCTGCTGTTTTAACAGCTCTTTTATCCGGATGCTCCCCTTCGTGCAATGAAATGGTTCCGGCAGAATCTACGATAAAACCTTCCGGCACTTTCGTTTTCATAATCCCTTCTGCTAAAGGACTTCTACAGATATTTCCCAGGCAGACCATTAATATTTTCATATGCTAATTATTTAAAATGGATACTCCTCCAGCAAAACTAAATAAAAAATGAAGAATACAACTATTCTTCATTTTAAATTATTTTCTGTTCAACAATGATTATTGTTTGATTCTTTCTGTAAGATCTTTAACGTACTTTTTGATTTCTTTATCAATTTTGGATACATCTTTGATCGTATCACAAGCGTACATTACTGTAGAATGATCTTTTCCTCCCATTTCCTCACCAATTTTAGTAAATGTAGAATTGGTAAATTCTTTGGAGAAGTACATCGCAAGCTGTCTTGGCAACGCAATTTCTCTTTTTCTTGTCTTGGATAAAAGCTGCTCTTTTTTAATTCCAAAATAATCACAAACTACCTCTTGAATATAAGGAATGTTGATCACTTTTTTCTGGTTAGCAGCAATTCTGTTGATAGTCTCTTTTAACAGCTCAAGACTTAAGTCTCTCTTGTATACTGTAGAATAAGCGATCACGGAGTTGATAACACCTATCAGTTCTCTTACATTGGTTTTTGCTTCAGCAGCAAGGAAGTCAAGCATATCTCCCGGAAGAACGATTCCGTCTCTGCTTAATTTATCTTCGATGATCTGTCTTCTTGTAGATAAATCAGGAGATTTGATTTCTGCAGAAAGCCCCCATTTGAAACGGGATACAATTCTATCCTGAATATCCATAATATCTGCCGGAGCTTTATCTGAAGTAAGGATAATCTGTTTTCCGTTCTGATGCAGGTGGTCGAAAATATGGAAGAAACTATCCTGAGTAGCAGATTTTCCTGACAAGAACTGAATATCGTCTATAATCAGTACATCTACCATTTGATAGAAATTCGCAAATTCTGTCTGTTTATGAGCTTTAGCAGCAGAAATAAACTGCTGGATAAATTTCTCGGAAGACAGATAAAGAACAACTTTATCCGGAAATTGATTTTTTACTTCCAGACCAACCGCCTGACCTAAGTGTGTTTTTCCAACGCCATATCCTCCATATAAGAACAATGGGTTAAATGCTGTTGCTCCAGGTCTTTTTGCAATAGATCGCGCTACGGTTGCAGCAAATTTATTACTTTCTCCTTCTACATAACTATCGAAAGAATAGTCAGGTTTCAGGTTAGAATCTATGTTTACTTTTCTTATTCCAGGAACCACAAAAGGGTTTACGATATTAGCTGAAAATCCTTGTGGCATTGTTTCCTGTGTTTTAGGAGTAGGAACGCTTTGTCCCTTGATGTTCATGGTAACCGGTTTTTCTTCACCTTTTGGTCTGTTTTCCATAACAGAATACCATAATTTCACACCTTTACCTATATTTTTCTTCAGGGCAGCAGAAAGCAGGGACAGGTAATTGTCCTCAATATATTCCTTGTAAAAATCACTCGGTACGATAAGTGTAAGGTTGTTCGCTACTAATGAAAGCGGCTGTACCTTATCAAATAACATATCGAAAGATTTTTCAAGTTTTTTGAGGTCAGAATTGTCCTCAGCTGCGTTCAGGTTATCACGCATAAACTGAAGGCATTTCTGCCATATCATCATTAAGTTGTCATCCATTTTTTATGCCCCGATTATTCTTTGTTTGTACTGTTTTTAGAAGGAAGACAAAGGTCCAATTTTTTCTTTTTAAAAAAAAATATTGCAGCTATTGATTATTTAAAAATATATTTGTATGTATAATTTAACCGCTAAAATGATACACACAACACACTCAATACGAGTACGTTACGCAGAGACAGACCCTATGAAATATGTATACTACGGCAACTATGCAATGTACTTCGAAGTAGGCAGAGTTGAACTCTTCAGAAGCATAGGAATTTCCTACGATGAAATTGAAAACCAAGGAATTTGGCTGCCTGTTTCGGACTACAAAATTAAGTATATTCGCCCTGCTTTGTATGATCAGAAATTAGAAATTCATACATATGTAAAAAAAATTCCCGGAGTAAGAATTGAATTTGAATATGAAATTTACAATGAAGAGCATATTAAAATAACAGAAGCTTCTACTACTCTTTTCTTTCTGGATGCAAAAACGAACAAGGTAATCAAATGTCCGGATTTTCTTATGGAAATGATTGAAAAAAATTGGGCGGGTTCCAGCGAATGATCAAATTGATATCCGGAAATAAAATAAGGAACCATAGATATTGAACTTTAGCGTTCTATTTTAATGAATTAATTCGCACCTTTGCGTTCTTATTCTAACCATACTAATATATATTATGAAGATTGCATTTTTAGGGCCTCATGCAAGTTTTACCCAACTTGCCGCTGCACAGCTCTTTTCTGATGAAGAACTTTTACCGCAAGCCAGCATTCTGGATTGTTTTAATGCCGTAGAAAACGGTGACGCAGTAAAAGCAGTTGTCCCTTTGGAAAATTCTATTGAAGGAACTGTTTCTATGACACTGGACTATTTATATAAAACCCCTTCCATTAAAATAGAAGCAGAAGCAGTAATGCCAATTGCCCATCATCTGATGATTCACCCTGAAAATTCCATAGAGGACGTAGAAAGAATATACTCTCACCCACAGGCTCTGGCACAGAGTTTTCATTTTCTGGATACTCATTACAAGGAAATCCCGAAGCAGGACTTTTCTTCTACTGCAGCAGCAGCAAAATTTGTTTCCGAAAATCCGGACACAGCCATTGCAGCGGTAGCCAATCAGTTTGCAGCGAATCTATATGGCTTAAAGATTATCAATCGTAATATTCAGGATTTCGAACAGAACCATACTCGTTTCATTATAATATCGAAAGAACATACTCAATACCAAAACGATCATCTGGAAGTCTTAGGAGAAAAATCAGGAATGCTCATCACACTCCCGGAAGATCACCCTGGTGGTTTACATCAGGTTCTGTCGGTCTTTGCATGGAGAAAAATGAACCTCAGTAAAATAGAATCAAGAACCTTAAAAACCGGATTGGGAAATTATTTCTTTTTTATTAATGTTGAAGGACCTTGGCAGGATATTCTGCACGGAAACGCACTGAAAGAACTTGAATCAATCAATGCTAATATTGACTTTCTTGGAAACTACAGAGAATTCCTTTTAGAAAGCTAAAACACATTCATCAGCTTATAAAAAACACTGTTTTTCAAAACAGTGTTTTTTTTATGCCCTTATATGAGCAAAAAAACATTTTTTTACAATAAATACCTAGTTAGCAATTGCTTACCAGCATCAAAAAAATAACCCACACAAAAGGGAGAATTATTTTTTCTTAAAATACTCACAAACACTCATTTAATGGTGAAAAATTAATAATAACTCGTAAATATATTATGTGATAATATATACTAAAATACAAACATATGTTTAAAAATATAATACCATATTTACATTTAATTTACAAATTTCATAATATCGATAATATTTTTGTTGTATATTTGTTGAGCAACTAATTAAAAATCTTGATCATGAAAACTAAAATTTACAGCTTAATGTTGGTATGCGCAGCTTTTCCCTTATTTTCACAAGTTGGTATCAATACAACTTCTCCAACAGCTACCCTAGATGTTAACGGAACACTAAAAGTTAGACAAACTCCTATGGCAACTGCTTTACCCGGATATCAGATCCTAGCTCTTAACCAAGGGAGTACAGAAGTATATGCAATGGACCCTCAGGTGATAATTAATGCAACAGGAGTTAACACTTCAGTATATACAGCAAAAAAAACAACAGGTATCAGTCTTTTAAGCTTAGGGCTTTTTCCGGGAGGATTTCAGCCTGTAAACTTTGTAGCAGCAGATCGAAATATAGGAAATGCCAGTTATTTTACAGATGCTGACGGATCTTATAACATCCAAAGCACAGGTGTATATGCCATCGGATTTGCTTTCAGGTACGGATCAGGGCTTCAGGCATCTTTATTATCAGGAGCGCCGGGTATCGGAATAGCAAGAACAAGGTCCGGAGTATCTACCATAATAGACAGCCGTCCTTTCAGTGGTATCAACCTTGCCCTGGCTGTCAATCTTACACTTTCTGATTCCAGCATCAACTCCCTGTATTCATTCCAGGCCAATGATAAAGTCTCTTTCGGACTTGTAGATTCAGGTAATATCAGTGTAGGTTTACTTGGTTCCAGTATAGCATCATTCTATATTTACAAAGTATCCAATTAATAAGAACATATTGTTAGTTATCTATACCGTTAACCCATCACTTACTCTGTGATGGGTTAATTTTTTAACTGCATTTAGAACACATTTCTTTATATTTGATAAAAACTACGAAATGAATGAAATTCTTGCTGTCTTATTAATAGTGGTTATCATCATCATTTTCAATAACCTGAACAACAAAATCAGGAAACTTGAAAAAAAGATAGCTGATCTTACTGCTAAAATCAACAAGACTCCAGCCCAACATGAAGCGGACAACGCACAGGTTACGGCTGAAGAATCCATCATTCCAAAACAAATACAGCCTCATGAGGTTTATTCTGCGCCTCAGATGCATGGTACAAATGAAGAATCCGTTACAACCATAGCGCAGAAAGACAGACTTGCTCCTTTATTTGATTTTTTAAAACAAAATGCACTGACTATTATCGGTATTTTTACCCTTGTCTTGGGAATCGGTTATTTTGTTAAATATGCTATAGATAAAAACTGGATCGGAGAAACTGCAAGAGCAGGAATAGGATTTTGTACGGGAGCAGCAATCATTCTTACAGGACATTTTCTAAGAAAAAATTATACAGCTTTTGCTTCCATCATAACAGGAGGCGGAATCGCTGTTTTATATTTTACAGCCACCATCGCTTTTCGGGAATACCATCTCTTTACACAGAATACCGCTTTTTTTATTACAACCTTAATTACTGCAATATCCATTATACTTTCTTATTATTACAAAAGTGAAGTTCTGATTATCTTTTCATTAATCGGAGGTTTTACTGCTCCTTTAATGGTGAGCACAGGCAATAGCAATTATCTTTTCCTTTTTATATATCTCAGCCTTTTAAATTCAGGAATGTTAGCTGCCACTTTTCTAAGACACTGGAAAAGTGTGGGATGGGCAGCCTATATTTTCACAACCCTTTATCTTCTGAATTGGTCTTATGAAAAGCCTGAACTTTTAAGCATCTCCTTTTACATCATCAGTTATATGATATTTTATATTTTTGCACTGCTTGATTATATCAGAAAAAATACGCTTTCAACTTCAGATATTTTAATGCTTGCATTCATTAATTTCTCAAGTATTATTGGTCTGGTTTATACTTTTGATGAATTAAAATATGAACCCGCAATTATTTTTCCGGTTGCTTTTGCGCTAATCAATTCGGTATTATTATTCAGAGAATATGGAAGGAAAAATTTTGGCATCTCTTATTCCGTATTTGCAGGAATCACAGTAAGTCTGATTACCATAGCTGCCGCCATTCAGTTTAAAGCTCATCTGATTACAAGTGTATGGGCAGTGGAAGCCACTCTCCTTCTTTTTATCTGGAAAAAAACAGGTCATAAGGTTTTCAAGAGCTTATTTTACATCCTTTTTCCACTGGTTATTATCGCACAGATGATTACCTGGTCTGAATATTTTAATGCAAAAAACCTCTCCATCATTATTAATCCTGTATTTTTAACCAGCCTGGTAACGGTAATCTCAACGGTTATCAATTTATATATTCTCAAGAATACTCAGAAAGAAAAGCAGGAAGAGCCCGGAAACTTTTTTGAAGATCTTATAACCGTGGTCAGTTATGGCATAATCTATTTTGCTATTTTACTGGAAATCATTTATCACATTTATGATATGCCCTGGGCTGTTATAATGAGTGTAGGGTTGTTATTCAGTATTTACTATATCTTCGCCCTATTGCTTTTAAGAAAAAAACTAAAGATCAGCAATGAGCTTCAGAATGCTTTTATTTATCTGCTCCTTTTTTTATCCATAGTGAACGTTTCTGTTTCCACCTCATCAGTAGTTACCGATATTCTAACAAAAAAACTTCAAACCAATTTTTTCCTGCTGCATCTTTTACAATGGATTACTTTTATATATGCAGGAATTAAAATTATACCTTCATCAGGATTTCATCAATACAAAATTTCTTATTGGATACTTGCTCTGGCAATAGTTACCGGAATAAGTTTCGAATTACATCACGCTTATATTCTGATGTCTGCAAATGATCTGCAACACTCTTATGATCTGCAAAAACATTTTAATATCCTTTATTTACCAATTATATGGACAGTTCTTGCCAGCATCTTTATTTATATAGGATTAAAAAAGAATATACAGGAATACAGCAAGATAGGATTTGCTCTCATGGGGCTTATGGTTTTGAAACTTTACGGTCATGATGTATGGCAAATGGATAATATTTCAAGAATCAGTGCTTTTATTGCACTTGGTATCATCTTGTTATTAAGCTCTTTCACCTTTCAACGTCTGAAAAACATCATCAGGAATATGGTGGATAAAAAAGAAAAAAACGAAGACCTTACAGACTGACAATTAGGATAAAAAGTCTTATTTATAAATAAAATTTAAAACAATACAATATTTTATTCACATTTTGTAAAAAATAACTATATTTATCACGTTTTTAACAGTTACATATTCTGATTATGAAAAAATTACTCTATTCTTTTTTAATACTGTCATCTGCAACTTTATTTGCACAGCAAAAAAATCCGGCTGTAAAGTTTGCAGTTGCTGACAATGCTATTGGAACAGTAGAATTGTTCAATACAAGAAAAAACGTATTGCAGGTTTCGAAAGTATACAATACTCCGGCAAGTCTTCCCCAAAGTTTAAAAAAATACAGTTCTGTTTTTACAAAAGGGGTTACTGAGTACAAATTCAAAAACGGAGAGAATATATTTGACAGAATGCCATTGGCTGATATCAATACCCAGTATAATGTTCCGTCAGATACTCCTGTAATTATTGACGGATATGAATTTACGGATACCAGCACAGTAATATATCCGGAAATCAAGAAAAAAGCCGAAGTAAAAGATCACAACGGCAGAAAGACATTATTTATTTATACTACCGAGTAATTAATACTATATAAAAAAGGATACTGGCTCTACAGTATCCTTTTTAATTTAATATTTATTGTTCCATTTTTTCTTCAGCTCTTCGTAAATTTTCTTTTCTGTAGAGTTATTTCCCGGCTCGTATAGTTTCACATCCTTTATCTCCTGAGGAAGAAAATCCTGATCCACAAAATTACCTTCGTAAGAATGGGCATATTTATATTCTTTCCCGTAATCCAGATCTTTCATCAGCTTTGTAGGCGCATTTCTTAAATGGAGAGGCACAGGCAGGTTCCCGCTCTGTTTCACTAATGCCAGCGCGTCATTAATTGCCATGTAGGCTGAATTACTTTTAGGAGATACAGCAAGATATACCGCTGTTTCACTTAATATGATTCTTGCTTCAGGATTTCCGATCACATTAACAGCCTGAAAACAATTATTGGCAATCACCAATGCATTAGGGTTTGCTAACCCGATATCTTCTGCTGCCAGAATCAGCATTCTCCTGGCAATAAATTTAATATCTTCTCCACCTGCAATCATTCTTGCCAGCCAATAAACAGCTCCGTTGGGATCACTTCCCCGCATGGATTTGATAAACGCAGAAATAATATCATAATGCTGTTCTCCGTTTTTGTCATAAAGTGCCATTGTTTCCTGAAGCACTTCAAGAACATCGGCATTAATAATTTCTTTTGTTCCGGAATCCTTATATTGATTCAAAACCAACTCAACGGAATTAATCAGCTTCCTGGCATCTCCTCCGGAGTATTGAATGAAAGCTTCTTTTTCAAGAATCTTAAAATCGGCGTTTTCATCTTTATTATATCGAGAAGCAGCAATATCAATAAGTTCTTCCAGCTTTTCATAACTCAAAGCTTTTAAGACATAGACCTGACTTCTTGAAAGTAATGCTGACACTACTTCAAAACTTGGATTTTCTGTAGTAGCTCCTATTAAAACAATCCAGCCCTTCTCTACTGCATGCAGCAGTGAGTCTTGCTGTGATTTATTGAAACGGTGAATTTCATCAATGAATAAAATGGGTGACTTCCCTGAAAACAGGTTTTGCTTCTTAGCATCTTCAATCACATCACGTACATCTTTCACTCCTGAAGAAACCGCCGAAAGTTTATAAAATTTCCTGCCGGACTGTTCAGAAATAATTTCAGCCAGTGTCGTTTTTCCCGTCCCCGGAGGTCCCCAAAATATCAGCGAATTAAGGGTATTGTTTTCGATCATTTTCCTGATCGTTCCCTTCTCGCCGGTAAGATGTTCCTGCCCCAGCACTTCATCCAGGGTTTTAGGTCTTAATTTTTCAGCTAATGGAATATTTTGATTCAAGGTAATTCTATTTTTATAAGATGAATATCCCGGATTTCTGATCTCCGAAACTTATAACAAAATTAAACTAATTTTCATTTTTTTACCCTATTTTTGCATTGTTTTGAAACTTACATTCAATAAAATCATTACATTCCCGCTGGTAATTTTGGTCAAATTTTACCAATGGTTCATTTCGCCCTTACTTCCCAAAAACTGCCGTTACGAACCTACCTGCTCTCATTATATGGTAGAGTCACTTCAGGTTCATGGTCTTTTTAAAGGATTCTGGCTGGGATTCAGGAGAATTTTAAGATGCCATCCCTGGGGAGGAAGCGGTTATGATCCTGTCCCGCCCAAACATAAAAATCAATAATCAAACTATTAAATCAATAGAAAAATGAATACTATTTTTTTCAGAATTTATCTTGTGCTGTTTGCGTTCACCACGCAGCTCTTTTTTGCACAGGAATACCCTGGAGGTTTATCTGACGGAACTTTAGATATCAATGGAAGCGATGTTCCTGTAAAGATCTATTCCACCACAGAAATGGGAGACCTTACTGCTTTCCCGGACAGAGCCATCAATAATAATGTTCTGGTTATCCTTAATGAAGCCAATCTTGAGCCTGCTTATTATAATTATGGTTCATCTACTTTAGCCAGATTCAAAGATTCAAAATATCAGTTTTTTGACAAAGACTTCAAACTGATCGACAGTCCGGTTACCAAAGACAATATTACCACATTCAAATATGCTGTAAAATCTGCAAAACCCATCACTGCTTCTGATAAAGTGGAGCTTAAAACTCCGTTTAAAATATGGGATCCTTCCAAAGGAATTCACTTAGGACCTATAACGCTTCACTTCTACAGTCTAATGTTTGTGTTTGCATTTGGTTTTGGATATATTTTAATGTCCAGAATCTTTAAAATCGATAATATTAACCAAAAATACCTTGAACCTCTTTTTACCTGGACATTGATAGGAACAATTCTTGGAGCGAGATTAGGACATGTTATTTTTTATCAGCCTGAATTATTCAAAGAAGATTTCTGGAGTGTATTTTTACCGATAAGCACAAAAAACGGAATTAAATTCACAGGGTTTTCAGGGCTTGCCAGCCATGGAGCAACGATTGCCCTGATCCTTACAACACTTTATTATTCGTTCAGAATCATCAAAAAAAATCCGTTCTGGGTATATGACAGATTAGGTATTGTAGTTGCGTTAGGAGGTGCTTTTGTAAGAATGGGGAATTTCTTCAATTCTGAAATTGTTGGAAAACCGGCAGATCCAAACTCTCCGTTTGCATTACTTTTCCCTCAACAAAGCAGTGAATACGGACTTACCGTGCCACGTTATCCCAGCCAGTTATTTGAGGCCGTGGGTTATGTAGCTCTTTTCATTTTACTTTGGATCTTATATAGAAAAACAGATAAAAAATATCAGCAGGGGTGGTTATTCGGATTGTTCTTTATCATTCTTTGGGCGATCAGATTCTTTGTTGAATTCCTTAAAGAACCTCAGGGTGATGAGTTTATCCAATTGGGTAATTTAAATACAGGACAGGTTCTTTCTATCCCTTTCATGATTGCCGGAGTTGTAATTATGATTGTTTCTAAGAAATTTAAAATTACACCGGAAGAAAACGAAAAACCGGAATAAGGTAATCAGATTAAAGGTAAAATAGCTGAAAAGCAAAAATGGTTGATGAAACCGGAAGCTTTGTTTAGCTATTAAAATATAAAGGTAGGTTTGTATCATTACAAACTTACCTTTTTTCTTTATCCTCTCAGCGTCTTTATTATTTCAGCCATTTAGCTTCATTTGCTGTATCACAAATTCTTAATAACTTTCCTGTTTAGTTCGTCAAAAACACCTCCCAATTCATCAATAACATCTGTTGGCAGCATAGATTCTTTTGAATGTTTTTCAGATGCGAGATCTGCAGCTCTTCCATGCAGCCAGACTCCTAAAATAGATGCATGTTCCGCGGAATACCCCTGAGCCAGAAGTGAGGTTAGGATTCCGGTCAGAATATCTCCGCTTCCTCCTTTGGCCAGACCTGCATTCCCTGTTATATTATAAAAAACATTTTTTTCAGGGGTAATGATTTGGGTATGATGATCTTTCAAAACAATATAAATACCGAGTTCTTTCGCTTTTTCTCTTCCTAATTCTAATCTTTCATAAGAGCTGGTTGTACTTCCAAAAAGTCTTTCAAATTCTTTAGGATGCGGAGTAATGATGGACCTTTGGTGAATTAATTTCAAATTTTCCGGATCTCCTGCAATGATATTCAAGGCGTCTGCATCCAGAACCAAAGGATGAGAATACTCTTTCAGAAACCTCAGAAGGCTTTGTGCTGTTTCCGGATGAGTTCCAAGACCGGGCCCAATTCCACAAACCGCTCCTTTATCCCATTCAAAATTTGTTATCAACTGTTCTCCTCCTTTAATAAACATAGCTTCAGGGCAGGACGTCTGCAATATTTCATACCCACATTCAGGAGCGAGGGTAAATGTCAGTCCGGCTCCGGTTTTCAACGCTGATTTCGTTGCTAGCACTGCAGCGCCTATTTTTCCGTAACTTCCTCCTGCAATAACAGCTTTACCATAGCTTCCTTTATGAGAAAATTCCTCTCTGGGCTTAAATATAGATCCAATAAGTTCGTCTTCTGCTACGAAGTATTCAGTTTCTGTAGTTTCAGGATAGTTTCTGCTTAAATCAATATCCAGTACTATTACTTTTCCGGTATATTTTCCTGTTTCCGGATGGAGAAAGCTTCGCTTCCAGCATTGAAAAGTCAATGTATAATCTGCTTTCAGAGCAACAAAAGTATTTTCAAACATCTTATCTGCAGACAATCCGGCAGGAATATCAATGGATATCTTAATGTTCTTTTCTTCATTTAGCTTCTCAACAAGCAGCCTGTATTCTTTCTCTAAAGGTCTTGATAAACCTGTACCAAAAAGCGCATCAATAATAATTGTTTTGTCATCAAAAACATATTGTTCGGTATAATCAAATTTCCTTACGGTAATTCCGGAAATATCCCGAAGCCTTTTCAGATTAACGGAAGCATCTTCTGAAAATCTTTGTTTGGGATCATTAACCAATACATCTACATCAAAGCCTTTCAGATAAAGCAATCTCGCAACAGCTAATCCATCTCCGCCATTGTTTCCGCAGCCACAAAATATCACTGCTTTTTTATGGTTTTTACAATGTTCTGAAATCCAGTTAGCTACAGCTGTTGAAGCTCTTTCCATCAACTGAATCGAAGAAACCGGTTCATTAGAAATTGTAAACTGGTCCCAACTGCGTATTTGTTCTGCGGTCAATATCTTCATAAGGCAAATCAACTTTTAAGCAAATTACAAAAGATTTTTCATTATGATACCACCTCATTAACAAAAATAAAAAGTCCTCAATAATGAGATAAGATATTTCTCCAAAGCAAATATTTTCATTAAAATCAATACTATGAATTCAGAACATTTTTTTGCTTTTTTGAGATAAAAAACCATAAAAAGTAGTGTTTTTTACATTTTTTAATTATATTTTTGTGTATATACTAATTAAAAAAAATATAAATTATGGGATTTGTTAAAGAATTTAAAGAGTTTGCCTTTAAGGGCAACGTTCTTGATCTTGCTGTCGGTGTAATCATCGGGGCAGCATTCGGTAAAATTGTTTCCTCATTAGTAGAAGATGTAATTACTCCTCTGATATTAAACCCTGCATTGAAAGCAGCGGGAGCAGAAAATATTGCTAAACTTAACTGGAACGGTGTTGCTTACGGGAATTTCCTTTCGGCAGTAATCAGCTTCCTTTGTATTGCGATGGTTCTTTTCTGGATTATCAAAGGTGCGAACAAAATCAATAAGAAAGAAGATGCGGCTCCTGCAGGACCTACAGAAGACCAAAAGTTACTGACGGAGATCAGAGATTTATTGAAAAGCAAAAATATATAATCTGTCACTTTATAACAGTTTAAAATATCAAAGCACCTCAAATAGAGGTGCTTTTACTATATCATTTCAAGATATTCAACTATTGAATCTGTAAAATACTTGAAATCTGTTCTGCAAGTGAAAGGCCGATCCTGTCCTGAGCTTCAAGTGTAGAAGCTCCTGTATGAGGGGTAAGGGAAATCTTCGAATGGTTAAGGATTTCTTTAGATGGTGTAGGTTCATTGATGAAAACATCTAAGCCTGCAAATCTTACTTTACCGGAATCCAAAGCTTCGATCAACGCTGCTTCATCAATCACCCCTCCTCTTGAGCAGTTGACAACAGCTACTCCTTCTTTCATCATTTCAAATTCATTCTTCCCGATCATATAACCATCTTTCTGAGCCGGAACATGCAAGGTAATAAAATCTGAATGTTTTAAAACCTCCTGTAAAGGTTCTGTTTCTATATCAACGTTAATGAACTGATTATTGTAAAATTTCACTTTGATGCTTGCTCTTCCCACATTATTATCCGCAGCAACTACTCTCATACCAAGTCCTAAAGCAATTCTTGCCACTTCCTGCCCGATTCTTCCCATTCCTACAATACCAATCGTTTTTCCTCTCAATTCGATACCTGCAGCATAAGCTTTTTTAAGCCCAGCAAATTCAGTATCGCCTACTAAAGGCATTTTTCTGTTGGAGTCCTGTAAAAATCTTGCTCCGGAAAACAAATGGGCAAAAACAAGTTCAGCCACAGATTCTGAAGAAGCGGAAGGTGTATTAATCACATGAATTCCTTTTTCTCTGGCATAGTCCACATCAATATTGTCCATACCTACTCCTCCTCTTCCGATAATGTCTATGGATGGGCAGTTATCAATAATATCTTTTCTTACCTGTGTAGCACTTCTCACCAACAGCGTGCGGATTTTGTGCTCATTAATATAATCTACCAAAAACTCCTGCGGAACTTTTGTAGTAATCACTTCAAAGCCCTTTTCTGTTAATGCGTCAATTCCAGATTGATCCAGGCCGTCGTTTGCTAAAACTTTCATAAAATATTAAGTATATTAAAAAATGAAAGATTTAAAAATTAAAGGATAGTTTCTCGCATTTAATTTTTAAATCTTTGAATTATATTTTTATTCGCCGTCTTCTTTGAATACTTCAATGGTCACTTGTTTTTCTACCAAATCCGTAAATCTCCCTTTGTATCTTGTAGCTCTTACCAGGTGGTTATCTATCCAGTGATAATTTCCTCCTCTTGGTTTTCCGCAAAGCACGCTGTGGTATTTAAAACCATGTTTGTCCAGCCAGTCTATTGTGATTTGTTTCAGATTTTCGGTTCTGGAGGTAAAAAAGCAGATCTGATGTCCCTCGTCATACCATCTGTTGATCGTTTCCAGTGCATCAGGATAGGGTTCGCAGGTAACCATTCTTTCCGGTTCTTCGTTGGGAACGTCATCAGTAATGGTTCCGTCGATATCTATTAAGTAATTTTTTATTCCATCCTTTAGAATAGGACTAATGTGTTCAATGTATTCTAATTCCATTACTAAATATTAAGTAACAAAGTTAGCGTTTTTACAACTACAAGGCATATTAAACTTAGTATATGTTAATTTTTTACTATAAAAACCGTTATTCTTAGAATAATATTAATATTTTATTAATCATTTAATAGATTTTGATTAAAATTTTTCGTTTTACATTTTCTTTTTAAATGAGAATGTAGAAAAAGGCAATATATGAATTTTCAAATTTGCGTATAAACATTCCTCATTCTTTGGCTTCAACAACGTTATTACAAAAAGTATGATGTTTATCTAAAAATTTCCGAAATACATTTATTACGCTTACATTTGTAGGAATGGAAGAATTAGTCGTTTTAGTAAATCCTGAAGATGAAGTTTTAGGGCTGATGGAAAAACAACAGGCTCACATCAATGGCCTGTTACACCGTGCTTTTTCTGTATTCCTTTTCAATAATAAAGGTGAAATGCTTCTTCAGAAAAGGGCACCGGGAAAATACCATTCTCCTAACCAATGGACCAATGCCGTATGCTCACACCCCAGAAATGGGGAAACGTATCTGAATGGAGCAATACGCAGACTGAAAGAGGAACTGGGGATTGAAACGGAACTTTCGGAAAAATTCAACTTTATTTACAAAGCAGATGTGGGAGGAAATTTATGGGAACATGAGCTCGACCATGTTTTTACTGGTAATTATAATCATGAATTTCAATTGAACCCTGATGAAGTTTCTGAAGTTCGTTTTATTTCCATGGAAAAATTGGACCAGGAACTAAAAGATCATCCGGAAAACTTTACGGAATGGTTTAAAATCATATTGAAAGAATACAAAGAGCACTTATAAACTCATCTTACCATGAAAGTGTTCTTACTTATATATTTTTTTTAGTTTCAACAGGATATTTCCCCTGCTTTATAACTCTTTATCAAAGAATGGAAACAATCTTATGAACGGAATTAATCCTAAGAAAATTTATAATAAAGTTTTAAATGGTAAAAAGCTGATTCCAATATCAATTTCACCATCAAAAACAATACTGAGAAGCTATTACTTAATACTATTTCAGACAAACATACAGAGGTAAAAGGAAAAATATTTTTAGAATAACAAATAAATTTAAAAAGTAAATTATGAACAAAACGGCTTTATACGACAAACACGTTTCTTTAGGAGCTAAAATAGTTCCGTTTGCAGGTTTTGAAATGCCTGTTCAATATTCAGGGGTTACAGAAGAGCACTTTGCAGTAAGAGAAAAGGCAGGATTATTTGATGTTTCCCACATGGGACAGTTTTTCATTGAAGGGCCGGGTTCAAAAGATCTTTTACAGTTGGTAACGACCAATAATGTAGATGCTTTGGAAAATGGAAAGGCACAGTATTCTTGTCTTCCGAATGAAAACGGAGGAATTGTAGATGATCTTATCGTCTACAAAATGGAAGATGACAAATATTTCGTTGTAGTTAATGCTTCTAACATTGAAAAAGACTGGAATCATATTTCAAAATACAATACTTTCGGAGCTAAAATGACGAATGCTTCTGATGAAATGTCATTATTAGCCGTTCAGGGACCTAAGGCTACTGAAATTCTTCAAAAGCTTACGGATGTAAATCTTTCAGAAATTCCTTACTACCATTTCACAGTGGGAAGTGTTGCGGGAGAAAATAATATAATCATTTCAAATACAGGATACACCGGAAGCGGTGGTTTTGAGATTTATTTCAATAACGAAAGTGCTGAAAAACTTTGGGATGCAGTAATGGACGCAGGTAAAGAGGAAGGAATTATTCCTTGCGGATTGGCTGCCAGAGATACTTTAAGACTGGAAAAGGGATTCTGTCTTTACGGAAATGATATCGACGATACTACTTCTCCGATTGAAGCTGGTTTAGGATGGATCACTAAGTTTGACAAAGACTTCGTATCTAAAGATGTTTTCGCAAAGCAGAAAGAAGAAGGAGTTACCAGAAAATTAGTTGGTTTTGAGCTTACAGACAAAGGAGTTCCAAGACATGATTATCCTGTGGTGGATGCAGAAGGAAACGTAATCGGAAAAGTAACTTCAGGAACACAGTCTCCAATGAAGAAAATCGGGTTAGGTTTAGCCTATGTAGACAAGCCTCATTTCAAATTAGGATCTGAGATCTTTATTCAGGTAAGAAACAAGAACATTCCTGCAAAAGTGGTAAAAGCTCCTTTTGTATAATCCGTTCAAAAGATATTCTTAAATAACTGAGGCTGTAAATAAAATTACAGCCTCTTTTTTGTTTAATAGCAGATACAGCAAACAGACCTGTCAGCATTACAAACATCCCCAACTCCCGGTCTGATAGAAACTACTCCGCCAGCTGCCCCACATAAAAAGTTGCATTGGTTTATTGAAGCAACTCCTCCATTAACATCCTTCAGTTCTGATCTGTTAAGTTTCTTTGTTTTTAAAAAGTATGTTTTCATAGTATTAAGATTTTGGTAAGCCTAAATATATGTATTTATTCTTCCAAACCATTCAAAAAAACAAATAAAACACTGACAATAAGACATTTAAAACAAAAACAAATATATTTAAGGGCTAATCAACGGTTTCTTAAACCAGTTTAAGTTTTACCGGAAAATCAATATTTACTTTTGTATAATAACATCTTCTAAAGATATTATAAACAAAAAACTATTTCATGAAAACCAAAAGCTTACATTATTTTTCCGGACTAACTATTTCCTTATTTGTCGGGCTTCATTTATTCAATCATATATGCAGTATTTTTGGAGCGGATCTGCATATTGAAATCATGCATGCTTTCAGAAAACTATATCGCAATCCTATAAGTGAAACTGTATTATTACTTGCGGTGGTTGTACAGATTATCTCGGGACTCAGTCTTTTTTTTATCCTCCGGAAAAATACCCATTTAAAGTTTGAAAAGCTTCAGATATTATCAGGGCTTTATCTGGCTTTTTTTCTTATGATTCATGTATCTGCTGTATTGACAGGAAGATTTTATTTACATCTGGATACCAACTTCTATTTTGGAGCGGCAGGGATCAATACTTTTCCTCTCAATTTATTCTTTATACCTTACTATTCACTAGCTATTTTATCTTTTTTCGGACATATTGCAGCAATACATTATAAAAAAATGCAAATGTCTATTTACCAAATATCACCAGCCACACAATCAAAAGCTATTCTCATATTAGGTATTTTTACCACTCTTCTAATTTTCTATGGATTTACCAACCGCTTTCTGGGTGTACAGATTCCCGAAGAATATAACATTTTGATAGGAAAATAAATAACGTAAATAAAAATGTCCGGCTTATAATAAAAATCATTATTAAGCCGGACAAATCTACTTTTTAAAGTTATATTTATTTCTTTACATCAAAAAATTTCTGTAATTCTTCAACGTTTTTCTTATCATTTCCTACAAAAATCTCCTTATCAGTCATAAAAACAGGACGTTTCAAAAAGGTATAATGATCCAGTAACAATTCTTTAAAATCTTTTTCCGTCAAAGACTTTACATCAAGTCCTCTCAATTTGATTTGAGTAGATTTTCTACTGAACAATGCTTCGTATGATTTTGTTTTTTTATGCATTTCTGCCAGTTCTTCTTTTGTAATCGGCTCTTTTTTGATCTCCCTAAGTTCCCATCCTGTAAGGTCAAATTGTGCTAAAATCTTTCTGCAGGTATCACATGTGTTAAGATAAAATACTTTCTTCATTGCTGTTTCTAATCTGTTATTTGTTAAAATTCTCTTTCATTAAACGTTTCGCCATTCAAAAGTAGGATTTAATCTAAAACTTTGGAAATTATTAAATAACTTTATTCAAATTTTATAAAGATGCAGAACAAGCCTATTACTTTTCAGTTTATTTCGGAGCCTTCAGATGTTAATTACGGAGGAAATGTACATGGAGGAAGTGTTATGAAATGGATTGACCAGGCCGGTTATGCATGTGCTACAACCTGGAGTGGTAATTATTCCGTCACAGTGTATGTAGGGGGAATCCGCTTTTATGATCCTATCAAAATCGGGGAAGTGGTAAAAGTTGACGCTCAGGTAATCTATACCGGAACTTCAAGCATGCATATCGCTATTAATGTTTTTTCAAGAAATCTTAAGCAGCCGAATTTTGAGAAAAAAACCCATTGTATCATCGTTTTTGTTGCCGTAGATGAGAACGGAAAAAAACTTCCTGTACCTAAATGGACCCCGGAAACAGAAGAAGAGAAACAACTGGAAATGTACGCCAAGCGCCTGATGGAACTAAGAACACAGATCGAGGATGAAATGAAACCTTTTCTATAGGTCTCAGATTTAAAGTTCAAAGTTTTAGGTTCAAGGTTTAAAATTTAAAGTTATGTGAGCAACCAGCAACAAAAAAAACCAGCAACCAGCAACCAGCAACAAAATAACCAGCAACCAGCAACAAAATAACCATGACATGAAAAGTATTTTAACCTTAATTACTGTGTTTACTATGGGGTTGATTCATTCTCAGACTCATCGTTTCATCTATGAATTACAGTATAAAATGGATTCTACGGAAGCCGGCCACGAAAAACTGAATATGGTTCTGGATATTACTCCCAAAGAAGTTAAGTTTTATGGGCAAAATCTCATTATTACCGATTCTTTAAACAAAAAATTCGGAATGAATTCCAGTCATACAGATATGTCCGGGCAGGTTGTGAAAAGAAAAATCAATTCTTTTGATAATGAAAATTACATCAACATCAAGCAGGGATATTATTCTTATAAAACCACAGATAAGATAAATTGGACGATTTCTGATGAGATAAAGAAAGTAGAAAACTATACCTTGCAAAAAGCTACTACAAAATTCGGGGGAAGAAGCTGGACAGCCTGGTTTTGCAAAGATATTCCTTTCAATGAAGGGCCGTTTAAGTTCCGGGGACTTCCCGGATTGATCTTTGAACTTTCTGATGCGAAGAAGAACTTCGTCTACAATCTTATTAAAAGTCAGAAACTAACAGGATTCTACTCAACGAATGATTTCCTGGAATCCAATTTCGGAAATAAAGCCGTTCCTATCAATGAGAAACAAAAATACAAACTGATCATGGAGTTTTACAACGACCCATTTGCATTTGAAAGAAATACCATCAGCAAATCTACTAATGATCTTAAAATTAATATCAATGGAAAAGAGATCCGTAATATTGATGAGCTTAACACCCAAACTAAAAGTATGCAGGAAGTGATCAGAAAATACAATAATCCGCTGGAGATTGATAAGGGAATGCATTATCCTGTATATTAAACGAAAATACCACGACCAGGATACATTGAAAATTAACAACAAGATCTTTTTATCTTTTATTATAATTTATATATTTGTATCATCAAAGGAAATGGTGTTCTTCCTTACCCAACCGCTTTACAAAAGCTGATGACGCCTGATTGAAAGATTATTAACAATAACTGATCAGGATTATTATGTCAAAAAATCAACGAACACTTGCTAAAAAAGCAGTTTTTCACACTCATTTTTTCTTTAGAAAATTTCCGGCCCTGCCTTATGTTTTAAAATGGCTGTTCATCAGTATCATTATTGGGGGGTTGGTAGGAACGGCTTCGGCAGGCTTTTTACAATCGCTGGAATGGGCTACTCATTTCAGGGAGAATCATATATGGCTGATTGCTTTGTTACCCATCGCGGGCTTCCTGATCGGACTTTTGTATTATAAATTGGGGAAAGAAGTGGAAGCCGGAAACAATCTTCTGATTGACACCATTCAGGACCCCAAGGGTATCATTCCTTTTAAGATGGCTCCTCTTGTTTATCTTGGAACAATGGCCACTCATTTCTTCGGAGGGTCTGCAGGGCGTGAAGGAACAGCTCTTCAAATGGCGGGAGCTATTGCAGATCAGTTCACTAAACCTTTTAAACTTGACAGGAATGATAGAAAAATATTAATTATTGCTGCCATTGCTGCCGGATTTGGTTCTGTATTCGGAACCCCCTTGGCAGGAGCGGTATTCGGGCTTGAAGTTTTTCTGATCGGAAGAATTCGATATAATGCTATTTTTCCAGCTTTTGCTGCTGCAATCCTGGCCGATTGGGTCACCAGTCTATGGAATGTAAAACACACTCATTACCCTATTGATTTTATTCCAAAACTGGAATTTCTGCCAATTCTTTACAGTGTTCTGGCTGGTATTGCTTTTGGAATCTGTGCTGCGTGTTTCAGTAAAATCATTCATTGGGCAGGTTCTGTTTTCAAATCAAATATCAAATATCCTCCGCTTCGTCCGGTTGTTGGTGGAATTATCATAGCTCTGGCCGTTTTTGCCATGGGTACCACCCGATATATCGGACTGGGTATTCCCGTGATTGTAGAATCTTTTGAAAAGCAGCTTCCACTCTATGATTTTGCGCTAAAGATGATCTTCACAATCGTTACGCTCTCTGCCGGTTTTAAGGGAGGTGAGGTTACTCCTTTATTCTTCATTGGTGCAGCATTAGGCAGTGCCTTATCTCTGTTTATTCCGCTTCCATTTGGTTTATTGGCGGGAATGGGATTTGTTGCTGTATTTGCAGGTGCTACCAATACTCCACTCGCCTGTATGCTGATGGGAATTGAATTATTCGGAGCTGAATGCGGTGTGTATGTGGCTATTGCCTGTGTTGTTTCGTATCTTTTTTCAGGACATAACAGTATTTACACAAAACAGAAAATCGGGGAAGCGAAAAACAGAAGGTATGAAAGTCAGCAGGATCATTCAATTTCGGATTTTTTATAGGTTTGTTGCTAGTTGCTGGTTGTTTTGGTTGCTGGTTGCTAGTTACTCATATAACTTTAAACCTTGAACTTTTAAACCTTGAACTTTGAATTCCAGCTCACGTAACCTTCTGTGTTACTCTAAAACTCATTCACCCAGCACCTTTCTTTTCCAACTATAATTCGTAATTTTACCCGTATGTTCGATTACAGATTAAAAGTTTTCCATACGGTAGCTTCAAGATTGAGTTTCACAAAGGCTTCAGAAGAGCTTCACATTTCGCAGCCTGCTGTTACTAAACATATTAAAGAAATTGAAATTCAGATAGGTGCTAAATTATTCGACCGCAAGGGAACTTCCATCCAGCTTACACAAAGTGGAAAGATTTTGTACGAACATGCTGAAAAGATCAGAAATATTTACCGTGACCTTGAATTTGAAATCAGTCAGATTAATCAGCAGCATAAAGGAAAACTGATCATTGGGGCAAGTACTACTGTTGCCCAATATATTCTGCCTGAAATTTTAGCAAAATTCAATACTTATTATAAAGACATCAAAATTGAACTTCTTACCGGAAATACGGAAGCTATTTCAACACTTTTAAAAGAAGAAAAAATTGATCTGGGAATTATTGAAGGAGAATCACAGTCTTCCTATTTTGATTATAAAACTTTTAAACCCGATGAAATTGTGCTCACCGCAAAATCAAACCATGCTTTAGCACACAAAACATTGCATTTAAAAGATCTTTATGATCTGGACCTTATTTTCAGAGAACAGGGTTCCGGGACTTTAGAATTTATTCAAAACCGCCTGAAAGAAAAGGATATCAACATCAATGAATTGAATACCGTTATACAGCTGGGAAGCAGTGAAAGTATTAAAAATTATCTTCTCCACTCAGATTGTATGGCATTTCTTTCTATAAGTACTATTCTGAATGAGCTTAAAAATAATGTACTGACTGTTATTGATATTAAAAACTTTAGTATTGAAAGGGATTTTCATTTTATTCTTCCTAAGGGAGAGCAGTCTGAACTGATACAACTTTTCCTGAGATTTACAGAATAGTAAGCAGTAAACAAAGATATAACTTTTAGTTATCCAACATAACAAAATA
The DNA here is from genome assembly GCF_011752975.1 of Chryseobacterium sp. Tr-659. Classification (GTDB taxonomy): domain Bacteria; phylum Bacteroidota; class Bacteroidia; order Flavobacteriales; family Weeksellaceae; genus Chryseobacterium. The sequence continues at coordinate 265,865 of NZ_VWWP01000005.1, forward strand.
CAATTTACTTTGTAATAATAAAATACGGAATTTTGAATCAGATTTTAAAAGTTCGTATTATGAAAGATTTCATTCAGAATGAAATGACACGGAAAGTAATTTTCATTGTATTGGCAGCTCTTTGCCTGACTCCGCTTATCTCATCTCCAATCGCTCTGGCTTTGGGTTTCCTTTTAGCGGTTTTTATTGGAAATCCCTTTGAAAAACATCTTCATCAATATATCCATTTATTATTACAGATCTCAATTGTAGGGCTGGGATTCGGGCTGAAGCTGGACGAAGCTCTTCACGCCGGAAAAACCGGACTGATGCTGACCGTAGTAAGTATTGTTACTGTAATGGTTTTAGGGTATCTCCTGGGGAAAGTATTTAAACTTGAAAGACCTTTATCTTATCTTCTTTCCGCTGGTACAGCTATTTGTGGAGGAAGTGCGATTGCAGCGGTCTCACCTATCATAAAGCCTAGTACAAAGCAGATTTCTCTGGCACTGGCTATTGTTTTTACTCTAAATTCTATTGCTTTATTCGTATATCCTGCTATCGGACACCTTCTGAATCTTTCCCAGGAGCAGTTTGGCCTGTGGTGTGCTGTGGGAATTCATGATACAAGTTCTGTAGTGGGTGCTGCCAGCAAATATGGAGACGAAGCCTTGAAAATTGCAACAACAGTGAAGCTGGCCCGCGCTTTATGGATCATTCCCGTTTCACTGATTACTATGTTTGTTTTTAAAAGCAAAGATTCAAAAATAAAAATCCCGTGGTTTATAGGATACTTTATCATTGCTATTCTTCTGAATACTTATTTCCCATTTCTTGACCGATTCAGTGCTTCGATTACTGTTCTGGCTAAATCAGGATTAAATCTGACCCTATTTTTCATAGGATCTACCCTTTCTCTACAGACCCTGAAGTCAATTGGGATGAAACCTTTACTTACAGCAATCCTCCTTTGGGTAACCATAAGTGTGGGAAGTCTTCTTTATATCATTCACTAAAAAACAGCAGAACCCTTTTGAAATCAAAAGGGTTCTGCATATTAAATGTGGAAATGTTTATTTCATGTGTTGAAATAATTTTTTTATGCAAGAGCCTCACCACAAGTATATACCTGCGGGCAAGCCATATATTGAGAACAATATTTTGGACCTGTTACCGCTCCTGAGCAGCTGCATCCGCAAAGAGAAAGGTCTATCTGAATACTTCCAAAGCTGTCAAGGCCTCCTACAATATTTTTCAAATCTTGCTTCTTTAGTTTTTTAGCATTTTTCATGTGATTTAGTTTTAGTTATAATTTAGTTTTAGTTACGTTCCAAAGTTAAACAAATATTAATCACACGCAACAAAAATTATTGCAAAAATTAATAATTTATTGATTCTAACTTAATTATTATATCTTAAATAAGGAATAGAATGTTTATAATTTTTAAACAATTCAAATAATCGGGTAAATTAAAAACGGTATGTTCATTTTCTAAGGCAATAGGTTTTGTCTTTTTTTGAGACCATTATGTTTACAAACAGATATGATTAATCTTTTTAAGAAATATTAATTACTCAGTAAACTCCAGATCTTTATTGTGCGTTTCTGAGATGGTTAAAGAGGAATAAAAAGCTAGTCCAAATACTACAATTCCAACAATTGCAGCGCTTTCTATTACAGAAAAATTCCCTTTAAGAGAATCAAAAGCAAGAATCATTATGGGAACTAACCCTCGTACCATATTCGGAACGGTTGTAGTTGCGGTATTTCTTATATTAGTTCCGAACTGCTCTGCTGCCAGCGTTACAAACATTGCCCAATATCCTGTCCCAAAGCCAAGCCACACACAGAAAAGATAATATTTTATTTCTGTATTGGTATTTCCGAACAGCATAATTGCAACACCAATCAGTGTAAAGATCAGCATATAAAATATAGCCATTTTACGGGATTTTAAAGCATGAGAAATAAAACCACTCAACAGATCACCGACAGAGATACCTACATAAGCCCACATAATTGCCTTTCCGGGGTTGATCTCCTTTATTCCTAATTCAGGGGCAAATTGGTTGGCTAAAACCGCCAGTATCCCTATACAATACCACGTAGGCAATCCTACTGCTATACATTTCAGATATCTGATGAGACGATCTTTATTTGTGAAAAAAGAAAGAAAGTTGCCTTTTGAGACATTTTTATGTTCTATATTCTTGTAAATTCCGGATTCTGAGACGCTTATTCTCAGCAGTAATAGTAAAATCCCCATAACTCCGCCAATGATGTAAGAAATATTCCATCCACCGGCTAATTCTACCGTTAATTGTGCCACTACCGCACCCATTAATCCGAAACCTGCAACTACCGAAGTTCCGATCGCTCTTAAATTCTTCGGGAGGCTTTCAGAAACCAATGTAATTCCGGCTCCCAGTTCTCCTGCTAAGCCAATCCCTGCAATAAACCTTAAACCCGCATATTGGTACACCAAATGTTCTTTTGGAAAATAAGGGAGAAAACCACAGGCAATATTAGCCAGAGAATAGACTAAAATAGACCCGAACAATACGGAAAGCCTTCCTTTTTTATCTCCGAAGATTCCCCAGAAAACACCTCCGAGAAGAAGCCCTACCATCTGGCAGTTTAAAATAAACGTTCCGTCAGCATCAGGGTTAAGACCTAAAGCTTTCAGACTTGGAATTCTCACGATTCCAAATAAAAGGAGGTCATAGATATCTACAAAATAGCCTAAGGCTGAAATAATAACGGGAATTGAAAGGATATGCTTCAGTTTTGAAGACATGGACAGTTCTTGCATTTTTAAGTTTTGATAAAAATAAAAAACCTTTCAATTTCTTGAAAGGTTTTTATTAAATATCTTGCTTTGATTATTATCTTGCAATATTCACTGCTCTTGTTTCTCTGATCACTGTTACTTTAACCTGTCCAGGATAAGTAAGTTCATTCTGGATCTTTTCAGAGATATCATAAGACAATTGAGAAGCTACTTCATCGTTTACTTTACCGCTTTCTACCATTACTCTAAGCTCTCTACCTGCCTGGATAGCATAAGCACTAGATACACCATCGAAGCTTAATGCTGCGGATTCAAGATCTTTCAGTCTCTGGATATAAGATTCCAATACCTGTCTTCTTGCTCCCGGTCTTGCTCCTGAAATCGCATCTGCTACCTGAATGATCGGAGATAATAATGATTTCATTTCAATTTCGTCGTGGTGAGCACCGATAGCATTCACTACCTCTGGATTTTCACCATATTTCTCAGCCCACTGCATACCTAACAAGGCGTGCGGCAGTTCAGATTCCTGCTCAGGAACTTTACCGATATCGTGTAATAAACCTGCTCTTTTAGCTAGCTTTACATTCAATCCTAATTCTGCAGCCATTGTTGCAGCAATATTAGCAACTTCTCTTGAGTGCTGCAGTAAGTTTTGTCCGTAAGAAGAACGGTATTTCATTCTACCTACTATTTTGATCAGTTCAGGGTGTAATCCGTGGATTCCTAAATCAATGATGGTTCTCTTTCCAACTTCAATGATTTCCTCTTCAATCTGTTTTCTTGTTTTTTCAACTACTTCTTCAATTCTTGCCGGGTGAATTCTACCATCGGTAACTAATCTGTGAAGTGATAATCTTGCAATCTCTCTTCTTACAGGATCAAAACATGAAAGAAGGATTGCTTCAGGGGTATCATCAACAATGATTTCCACACCTGTTACGGCTTCTAAAGCACGTATATTTCTTCCTTCTCTACCGATAATTCTACCTTTTACTTCATCAGATTCAATGTTAAATACTGATACTGAGTTTTCGATAGCCTGTTCTGTTCCGATTCTCTGAATCGTCTGGATAACGATTTTTCTTGCTTCGTTCTTGGCATTCATCTGAGCCTCTTCCATAATGCTCTGAACGTGTGCCTGTGCTCTTGTTTTCGCTTCGGCTCTCATGGTTTCTACCAATTCTGCTTTAGCTTCATCAGCGGTATAATTAGAGATTTTTTCAAGTATTTCTACTTTTTTAGCAGTAGCTGTATCTAATTCCTGCTGTTTTCTTTCTAAAATTTCGTTCTTCTTGGCATAATCGGCAATCTGCTTGTCAAGATCTTTTTCAAGCTTTCCGGTCTTGCTTAGTTCGTCATTCAGCTTGTGCTCTTTGTCTTTAATCCTTTTTTCAACTTCCTGCATTTTCTTTTCGCGGGACTGAATGTCTGTATCATGCTGTGATTTCAGCTCCAGGAATTTTTCTTTTGCCTGAAGGTTCTTTTCTTTCTTTATGGATTCAGCTTGTACGTTAGCTTTTTCTATAAGGTTTTCGGCATTTTTCTTGGCATCATCTAAGATGAATTTTGCTTTAGTATTCAGAGAGCTTCTGGAAAAAAACATTCCCACTGCAGCTCCGATTACTAAACAAACAACACCGACTATAACTTCTATCATAATATATATTGAGTTTAAATTGTATTCATATCAAAATAAAAAAGCCCACAACAATTCAGCGATTGAGAGTAAACTCCTAATCAACACGATTTGAACTGATTTCCTTTGTCTGTAATCCGGGAATCCGGCGCGCCATTCAAAGGACATTTGCTCGGTAATTGTTTAGCGTTGAGTTTACCTTTAATGTGTTAGAATTATTGTAGGCAGTCTGTTTTCAGGAAAAAAAATCTATTTCCCGATTTCATTCAACGACTGATTAATCTGTGCTAATCTTTCGTTGGTAGAATTAATATTTTTTTCGTAGTTAAGAGAAACTACTTCTGCATTGGTTCCCAGTTTCAGGGCACACATTGCCAAAGCATCCTGTTTATCTCTTACATCAAAGTTCTGTTCAAAATCTTTAATCATATTCTCTATCTGCTTCCCTACTTTACGCAAAGTTTCTTCCTCTGCTGCCGGTACGTTCAGCGGATATACTCTTCCTGCAATGTTGACGGTTATTCTCCTTATCTCCATTATAATCCACTGTTTTGAAGCTGAGCAATACAGAAATCAATTTCTTTTACCAATCTGTTGATGTGGTTTTTCATTAACCTATTGTGTTCAGGATTTCCTGATATTGCTGAATAAAGTTTTATATTTTTTTGTTCTTCTGCTAATACCTGATTTCGTCTTCTTTCCTCATCGTACTTCTTCTTCAACTCCTCATGTTCAATATTTAATTCCGATAAACTTTCAGTAAGATTTTTATAATTCTTTTGGAGAGTCAAAATCTTTCTCTCTAATTCTGAAAAATTGTTTTCTAAATCTTGAAGCATTTCAGGTTTGTATATTCTAACTAAAAGCAAAAATAAAAAAATAATAACACTAACAAAAATAAAACGCTCTATATTTTGATATACGAACAAAAAAGGAGGCGCTGATGCACCTCCCGAGTATTTTTAATAATAATTTTTTTATTCAAATTTCAGAACGAACATTACGGCTCTTGTCTGTAATGTAGATATTGCAGATGCCCAGTAAGGAGGTGTAGTAGCATTATCAGCCACTTTCTCGTTATTCATGAAGAATGTTCCTCTGATGGCAGGAGTCAGTTTAAATTTGTTGAAATAAAACTGAATTCCCATTTCTGCCGACCATGCAAAGTTGTGAGTCGTTGATCTGTAGATTCCCTGCATGTTATCGTCAGTAGAGGTTGCATTAGACTGAAGGTTAACAACATAGTTTACCCCGGCTGCAACATAAGGCCTTGAATTATACCATCTCTGCCCGTGAAGTTCCAAAAGCACAGGGATATCGATCAAAGTAGATTTTACTTCTCTTACTTTATCTTTTTCCTGTAGAGGGAAAGGCATGAAAGGAGGATTGGTTAAAGATCCACCTGCATAGATGTCATTAGATTGCGTATTAAAAGTCAACTGTCTTTGTGCAAACTGTAAACCTGGTTCTATCCTTACATCCAGATAATCATTCAGTCTCCATTTTGCAATAAGCCCGGCACCGAAACTGTAACTTTCCTTAGAAGTAACAAGGTTTTCATTATCATTCATCCCATACTTCGGATGCAGTACAATGCGGTAGTCCAGTCTGTTCCCGTTCAAATAGAATCCCCAACTGAATTTCTGTTCGTCAAAGTCTTCCAACTTATCCATTCTGTTTCGGGTTCTGAATTGCGCGTTAGCAAAAACGGCAACATTTACTGAGGTTAAAACCAGTGCTTTTAATAGAAATTTATTCATAGGTTACTTTGTTGCTTTATAAATTGTGGCTATACCTAAACTTAATTTTTTATATTCTACTTTCTTAAATCCCGTATCTAAAAGAATTTGTTTCATCTTCTCCCCGAAAGGAAAAGCATTTACAGAATCCGGAAGGTATGTATACGCCCTATTATCTTTAGAAACCAATCTGCCAATGGCAGGCAATATATTTTTGAAATAAAACATATAAAACGGTCCCATGAAACCCTCAACCTTTGAAAACTCCAGTATATAAACACTTTTGTTATCTTTAACTACTCTTCGTAATTCTGCCAAACCTTTGGTAAGGTTCTCAAAATTCCTTACTCCAAATGCAACGGAGACAGCATCAAATCTATTCTCTTCGAAAGGTAAATTTTCCGCATCTCCTTTTTGCATGGAAATTTTGCCGTCTAATTTAAGTTTTTTTATTTTAATAACGCCAACATTCAGCATTTGTTGTGATAAATCTAAACCAACGACTTTTGAACCGGTTCCTTTTTCAATCGTAATTGCCAGATCTCCCGTTCCTGTAGCCACATCCAGCACTTCCTGCGGATTATCATTTTTCATCCATCTTACCAGTTTATTTCTCCATAAAACGTCAATTTTCATGGATAAAACATGGTTTAGAAGGTCATACTTCGGTGCAATGTTGTCGAACATATCCTCTACCTGGCTTTTTTTAGTAGCCTCTGAATTGTAGGGAGTAACTTTGGTGATATCTTTTGTCAAAACTTAAAACTTGTAATATTCTTTATAATAATTTAGGTAATCCTGCTTTCTGAAGATTTTTGATCTCGATTCCACTTGCTGGATATTTTTGATCACTTTGTCATAGTCTTCATCCACATTGTAATAAAAATCTTCTGTGTAAAGCTTATTGAAGCGTTTGGCACCTCCGTAGTAATCTTTTCCATCAATAACCGTTTTATCAAGTGCCATCAGTAAAGAATCCTTTTTAAGGTTGTATCCGTAATACTGATCATTCACATAATAATCCTGATGTGTGATATTAAGAAGACCGCGAAGTTTATTCACTTCAAATGCAGAATCATAAAGCATTTTTTTATTCTGGTCAAAAACCTGAATAGAGTTTTTCCCCTTATTCAAATCCACATGCACATACTGCCCCGCTGCAATAATACCTTCAGAACCGTTATTGATCTTAAAGTAATACGTGTTCGGGGTAGGATTATCTACCACATAATAATTCTTCTTGGCTAAAAAAAGGAAGTAGATCCCAAAGGCAACGATAAACGCCACAGCTGCAATAAGTAAGCCTTTTAAGGACGAGTTGTTTTTCATAGATTGTAAAGTACAATTTTTGCAAATTTAATAATATTTTTAATTCTCCGTTATTAATATTAATTATTAACTTTGCATCTTTAAAAAAATCATATAAACGAATGCCGAATACGATCATTATTGGCTCTGGATCTTATATTCCAAACAGAGTTATTGGTAGAGATTATTTCATGAATTCCGAGTTCTATACAGAAGACGGGGTAAAGATTGAAAAGCCTGTGGAAGAAACTATTGCGAAATTTGTAGAGATTACAGAGATCGAAAACAGGAGATTCATTGAGGATGATCTTTCCAACTCTCAGATCGGTTATGAAGCCGCAAAAATTGCCCTTGAAGACGCAAAAGTAGACGGCGAAGATTTGGATTATATCATCTACGCAAGTAATTTCGGGGAAGTTACTGAAAACGGATATGCCGATTTTATGCCCACCATGGCAGCAAGAGTAAAGAATAAACTGGGAATCAAAAACAGAAAATGCATAACATATGATATGCTTTTCGGATGTCCGGGATGGGTGGAAGCCATGATTTTGGCTGACAACTTAATCAAAGCTAAAGTAGCAAAAACGATTTTAGTAATTGGTGGTGAAACGTTAAGCCGTGTAACAGATCCGCATGACAGAAACAGAATGATTTTTGCTGACGGAGCCGGCGCGGTAGTTGTAAAAGCAACAGATGACGAGAACGTAGGAATTATTGCTCACAATACTATCTGTGATAATGGTCCAGAATTAAATTATCTTGAAAACGCTCCATCAATCAACAAAGAAGTAGATCAAAAACGTCTTTATGTAAGAATGCTGGGGAGAAAAATCTACGAATATGCTCTTAAAAATGTACCGGTTGCCATCAAAGACACGATTACAGATGCAGGTTTATCTATTGAAGATATTGATAAAATCTTAATTCACCAGGCTAATGCTAAAATGGATTATGCTATGATTGAAAGACTTCATAGACTTTATGACGTGAAAGAATATGATCACGCGATCTCTCCTATGACGATCCAGGATCTTGGAAACACTTCTGTAGCAACGATTCCTACCATGTATGATTTAATAATTAAAGGAAAAATGGATGGTCAATCGTTTAAAGAAAAAGGTAACATTGTAATGACTTCGGTAGGTGCCGGAATGAACATCAATGCTATCGTTTACAGATTTCCTTAAAATATTTAATAAACAAAAAAAATATAAAAGCACAGGGAAGTTATTCTTTGTGCTTTTTTGATCAGAACATGCAAAAGAATTTTTTAATCATCGCCGGGATCTTCCTGTTTCTGGAAGTTTACATTTATCAGGCTGTAAGAACCCTTACAGATAATTCATGGATCAGAATCGGATATTGGGTCATCTCTTTAATCGTGTATGGAATTTTTGCCTATGAAGTTACCCATTATCAAAGATCAGACAGAAGCATGGTAAGGGCTCAGATCATGATTTCATTATTTCTGATTTTCATTCTGCCTAAAGTCTTTGTAGTTTTATTTTTATTGATTGATGACATCATTAGGATCGGAGGATATTTGCTGGGGTTCGCGAAACCTTCGGAAAACTTCTTCCCGGAAAGACGAAAGTTCCTGAGTTTGGTAGGATTGGGAATGAGCGGTGTTCTGTCAGCTCTTTTCATTGATGGAATTACTTTCGGAAAATACAGACACAAAGTAAGAAGAGTGAGAGTCAACTTTACAAACCTTCCGAAAAGCTTTAAAGGATACAAAATTGTCCAGATCTCCGATGTTCACAGCGGAAGCTTTTCTGATCCCGGTAAACTGGAACATGCCATTGAATTGATTAACGAACAGAATCCTGATCTCGTGTTATTTACCGGAGACATGGTAAATAATGTTGCAGATGAATTTAAGCCTTTTATCCCTTTATTTTCAAAGATCAAGGCTAAAGACGGAAAGTTTGCTGTATTAGGAAATCATGACTATGGCGACTACGTAACCTGGACCTCTCCTGATGCCAAGAAACACAACCTTGATACTCTGATTGATTATGAAAAGCAGGCAGGTTTTGACATGCTAAGAAATGAACACAGAGTTATTGAAAAAAACGGAGAAAAATTATATATTCTGGGCGTTGAAAACTGGGGATTGAAACCCTTTCCTCAATTCGGAAAAATTGAAGATGCATTAAAAGGGGTACCTGAATCCGCCACCAAAATATTAATGAGCCATGATCCTACTCATTTTGATTATGTGGTAAAAAAACATCCTTCAAACATCCACTTAACACTTTCAGGACATACTCACGGAATGCAGTTTGGTCTGGATCTCAAAAATGTAAAATGGTCACCGGTTCAGTATCGCTATCCGAAATGGGCAGATCTTTACGAGAGTGAAGGAAAACTTTTATACGTAAACAGAGGTTTTGGAGTGCTTGGATATCCTGGAAGAGTTGGTGTACTGCCGGAGATTACGCTTTTTGAGCTAAGCTAATCCAAGGTTCAAAGTTTAAAGGTTAGAGGTTTAGAAATGGATTATTGTTTATCATAAGAAGCTCCTACCCTAATCCCTGGAATCTATCACCTAAAAAATATAATCTTTCATACGGGAAGTAGCCATTTCCCTGTCATTGAGAAAAGTAAGGAGGGCATCTAATTTGTCCTCCATTTTTTTGCCCGAAAACAGACTCCTGTAAAAAGGAATATCAAAACGGTATTTCTTAAAGTCTGTAAATTGCCAGGTATTTAGATAAATCAGAACAAATTCTTCATTCTGTAAAGTTTCCAACACCATATTCTGATAATACTTCATGGGCAGAATCTGGAATACGAAATCATTGTAGGGCAGCTGACTGTATGGAGAAATACTTTCCGGCACAATACTTAGCCCATCTTCTTCCGTAATTTCCGTATCTCTTTTCAGACGTTTGAAAGGGAAAAGAATATCTGCATTATCAATATTCGAAACATAATTGAATTCCATCAGTTTCAGATTTTCCTGAGAAATCTTCACCTCTTTCTGTCGGATTCCCCGGATCTGTTTTTCCAAAAGTTCCTGGATATTCTTCTTGGCATTTTCAATTTCTTCAAGATTAGAATCTTTATTATAAAAAGCAATTTCATGCCCTTTGGATGAAATTGCTTTTATTAAATTCTGTAGTTTTTCAGTAAGAGAAACCTCTACAAAAAAACTTGATTTGATATCATGAACATCTAAAATTCTAAGAATTGCTTTGGTATTATCTTCAGTGATTTTCAATCGCTCTTCATCAGTAATTGAGAAGCCATTTTTTGCTCCAGCTTCAATACAAGTGATGTTAAAAGTCAACAATACCATTTAAATTAAAATATATATAAATTTCATAAAATACTAAAAATCAGATGTTAAATTAAAATCTAATTAAAGTATTACTTTACATTATTAATCCTTAGCTAATTTTACTTTCAGATTTTTGATCATATCTTTCGTCATTTCAGAAATTCCGAAATCATAAGTTAGTCCCCAGTCTTTTTTAGCTACTGAATCATCAATAGAAGCGGGCCAGGAATCTGCGATTGCCTGTCTGAAATCAGGGTTGTAATCGATGGTAAAATCCGGAATTTCTTTCTTGATTTCTTCCGCCAATTCTTTTGGAGTAAAAGACATTCCACCCAGATTATAAGATGAACGAACTGATAAACTTTCTTTAGGAGCCTCCATTAATTTCAATGTTGCGTTGATAGCATCATCCATATACAACATCGGCATTCCTGTATTCTCGGAAATGAAGCTTGTATATTTTCCATCTTCAATTGCCTTGTAGAAAATCTCAACGGCATAGTCGGTAGTACCACCTCCTGCCGGAGTTTTCCATGAGATCAATCCCGGATACCTGATACTTCTTACATCTACTCCATATTTATCGAAATAGTATTCACACCATTTTTCTCCCGCCATTTTCGAAATCCCGTAAACTGTTGTAGGATTTAATACTACGTCCTGCCCCACTTCATGTTTTGGAATTCCTTTTCCAAATACAGCGATAGAACTAGGCCAGAAGATCTTTTTAATAAGCCCTTCTTTCGCCATTTCACAAAAATGAAGGAGAGGTTCAAGATTCAATTTCCAGGCAAAAATAGGCTGCTTTTCAGAAGTTCCTGATAAAAGAGAGGCTAAATGATACACGGTAGTGATCTCGTAATCATGAATTACCTGTCTTACCAATTGTGTATTCGTAACGTCCATTCTTTCGTAATGTCCTGCAGAAGTAATTCCTTCCTGCCATCTGTCCAGTCCTGAAGCAACTACATTCTCCGCTCCGTGGATTTCTACAAGTCTATTTGTAAGTTCGGTGCCGATCTGTCCCAGCGCACCTGTAATCAGTATTCTTTCCGTATAGGATTCCATTTTTCAGATTTTTTTTAGAATTGTACAAAAGTAAAAAAAACATGTTAACCATAATAAAAAAGGTGCATTTAAAAAAAATTCATCAAGCATATATTCAAACTCTAACAAATTTCTTTCTTAATACAACCAGAATAATTTGCTTATAATTACCAGCACCTGTTTACATAAAATTCAATAATTTTGTTGTAAAGAAACAATCATATGAAGAAGATTTTAATTGCTTCGGTCCTGCTTGTAAGTCAACTTAGCTGGGCTCAGTTTACAGACTTCAATACCATCAAGGAAGTACAGGTAAAAAACAAGGGTGTTGTAGTCTCTGCACATCCGCTAGCCAGTGAAGCAGGTGCAAAAATCCTGAGAATGGGCGGAAATGCCTATGATGCAGTCACAGCTACTCAATATGCACTGGCGGTAGTATATCCTCAAGCCGGAAACATTGGAGGAGGAGGATTTCTGGTAGGCGTTAAAAATAACGGTGAAAAATTCACATTGGACTACAGAGAAACAGCTCCGAAAAAGGCATCCAGAGATATGTATCTTGACAAAAACGGAAAAGCAAATACTGATCTTTCTCAAAATGGAAGACTGGCGGTAGGAATTCCGGGAAGTGTTGCCGGATTTTTTGCAACACTGAAGTACTGTAAACTTCCTATGGAAAAGATTATCCAGCCCGCTATTGATCTGGCGGAAAAAGGATTTGCCATTACAGATAAGGAAGCAGATATGCTCAACAGCCAGAGAGAGAAATTCCAGAAGCACAATAAATCTTCTATTATTTTTGTAAAAGATGCCCCATGGAAAGCAGGTGATATCCTGGTTCAGAAAGATCTGGCGGAGACTTTAAAACTAATCCAGAAATTGGGTGCAAAAGGATTCTATGAAGGAAAAACTGCCGATCTTCTGGTAGCAGAAATGAAAAAAGGAAACGGAATTATCACTCTTGAAGATCTTAAAAACTATAAAGTTGCGGAAAGAAAAGCTCTGGAATTTGAATACAAAGGAAATGATGTAGTTTCAATGCCTTTACCTTCAAGCGGCGGACTTCTTCTAGCTCAGATGCTCAGAATGGCAAGCTTCGAGAATCTTGAAAATTATCAGCAAAACTCAACAAAAGCTGTTCAGATCATGGCTGAAGCCGAAAGAAGAGCCTTTGCTGACAGAGCAGAATATATGGGAGATCCGGATTTTATCCAGGATAAAACCTCTTATCTCATTTCTGATGAATATCTGAAAAACAGATGGAAAAGTTTCAGTTTTGATAAAGCGACTCCAAGTGCTGAAGTAGGCAAAATCATTCCACAGCCTAAGGAATCCACCCAAACCACTCATATTTCCGTATTAGATAAAGAGGGAAATGCAGCTTCTGTAACCACTACTCTTAATGGTTATTATGGAAGTAAAGTATTGGTTTCAGGAGCCGGATTCTTTTTAAATAACGAGATGGATGATTTTTCCATCAAGCCAGGTGTTCCCAATATGTTTGGCGCAGTAGGCGGTGAAGCGAATTCTATTCAGCCTAATAAAAGAATGCTTTCTTCCATGACTCCAACCATTCTACTTAAGAACGGAAAACCTTATATGGTTGTAGGAACTCCGGGAGGAACCACAATTCCTACTTCTGTGTACCAATCTATCGTCAATGTAGTAGATTTTAAACTGAATGCCAATATTTCAGTAAATGCGCCTAAGTTCCACCATCAATGGCTTCCGGAAACCATTACCGTGGAAAATAATTTCCCTGAAAGCACCATCGCAGAATTGAAGAGCAAGAACTATGTGATTGAAAAGACAAAATACATCGGAAAGACAGAAATGATCGTCATGGATGAGAAAGGAAATATTCATGCTGTAGCAGACGGCCGTGGGGATGATTCTGTGGCAGTGGAGTAATCTCACTATTTATTAAATCAACAATATTATTTCGGTTCCATAATCAATGGAGCCGATTTTTTTTGCTGTTAATATGAAGTTCAAATTTGAAGTAATTTTACTGACTTTTATCATGTTTTCAGATAAAAATTCTTAATTTTCGCCCTTAAAAAAACAAAACGACTGTTCTTTGAAAGCAAAAAAAATATACAATCAGCTTTATTTCCAGGTTATTATCGCCATAATTGCGGGTATCCTTCTTGGAAGATTCTATCCTGAACTGGGTGAGAAAATGAAACCTTTAGGAGACGGATTTATCAAACTCGTCAAAATGATCATCGCTCCGGTCATCTTTATTACCCTTACGTTGGGAATTGCCCATATGACCGATTTAAAAAAAGTGGGAAGAATCGCTGTAAAGGCAATGATCTATTTCTTTACATTTTCCACCCTTGCCCTTATCATCGGTTTATTTGTAGGTAATCTTTTACAGCCGGGACATGGTTTAAACATTGATCCCGCTACCCTTTCCGGTGATGTTTCACAATATCAGGCTAAGGCCCATGAATCTACACTTACGGGTTTTATTATGAACATTATTCCGGAAACGCTGTTCAGCCCTTTGGTAGGTGATAATATACTTCAGGTACTTCTTGTAGCCATTTTGATGGGAATTGCATTGGTTCTTACAAAAGAAAAAAGTCAGAAAGTCACTGATTTTTTGCAGGATTTATCCACTCCTGTATTCAAAATCGTTCATATGCTGATGAAGCTGGCTCCAATTGGGGCATTCGGAGCAATGGCATTTACGATTGGAAAATACGGACTTCATTCTGTGCTGAATCTTATATTCCTTGTTGCTACATTCTATATTACGTCTATACTTTTCGTCGTATTGGTTCTTGGTGCTGTCGCGTGGTATAACGGATTTAATATCTTTAAGCTTCTTTTCTACCTTAAGGAAGAACTTCTTCTCGTCTTGGGAACCAGCTCTTCGGAATCTGCCCTGCCGGGGATTATGGAAAAGCTTGAAAAAGCAGGCTGCTCGAGGGCTATTGTTGGTCTTGTAGTACCTACAGGATATTCTTTTAATCTTGACGGAACCAATATCTATATGACACTTGCCTCTCTGTTCATTGCCCAGGCCCTTAATATTCATCTTCCTATTGAAAAACAGCTGATGCTGCTTTTGGTAGCTATGTTGAGTTCAAAAGGTGCCGCTGGTGTTACGGGTGCCGGATTTGTTACGCTGGCAGCAACATTGGCCGTAGTTCCCGAAATCCCAATTGCAGGAATGACTCTGATCCTTGGAATTGATAAATTTATGAGTGAATGCAGAGCGTTGACCAATGTAATCGGCAATTCCGTAGCTACGATAGTGGTTGCCAACTGGGAAAAGCAGCTTGATAAAGAGCAGCTTCATTTTTGTCTGGACCATCCGGGAGAAATTGAGAAAAAGCTTGAAGTGTGATGAAAAATAACATCTAATTTGAAGGAACTAAATATAATTAAGATTCGAATTCAAGCTGATAACATAAGATCCTTTATTGAAACATCAAACCAGAATATTCAGACTTGCCGGCTGCACTTTAACATGAATGGGTGATTTTATCTTATTAAATTCACCATCCAGATGCCAGTTTTTGGTATTGACTTTAAAAGATATTTCTGAAACCGGAAGATAAGTAACATATTCATCATCTTTCAGCCTTTTAGTAAACATTCTGAAGGCAAATAGCGCTGAATACGTCAATGGAAACTTCTTTACCAGAACCATGTCTACCAATCCGTCACTTTTGCTGGCTTTTGGTGCAATATAAGCGTTATTACCAAACTGGCGGGTATTGGCAATATTCAGCATCAGATATTTTCCATTGTACTGCTGGTATGCTTCATCTAAGAATTTAACTTTGATCGGCTTATAATTAAAGAAGGTTTTCAGAGAAACTTTGATATAATTTTTGAATCCACGGCTTGTCTTTTCAAATTCCTTAACAACTTTACCATCAAATCCAGTTCCTGAAACATTGATAGAAAGCCTGTCATTCACGGTAAATGTGTCAATCTTTCTGGATTTTCTTGCTTTTATCTTTTCTAAAAGTTCGTCCAGATTCTTACTGAATCGGGTTTCATTGGAAAATCCATTTCCCGAGCCCGCCGGAAAAATTGCCAGGATTTTGTTTGTATTAATAAGATTTTTAGCAACGGTTGAAATTGTTCCATCTCCACCTATTGCTACAAAAATATCCACTTTATCAAAATAATTTTGAATAAATTCATCTGTCCCTGCAATAGATTCGGAGACGTAATATGACGGATTATCAACTTTTTTTTTGAGTTCATTCAAAAACGGCTGATAATTTTTTTTGGCCGAAAAAGGGTTGATAATAAAAGCTACTTTTTCCATTACCGCAAAATTAAAAAATGCTTCCTGAACTGGAAGCATTAATATTACTTAATTTTCATTCTTTCTTTAAATTCTGCATTTAATGTCCCTTTCAAATCTTCCCACGAGACCGGAATTGTAATATCTCCTGCTGCAAACGCAGCGATTTCGTAAGGGCTGTAATGAAAATACAGGTTTTTATCATCAAAATAAAAATTATCGGAAGCCGGGATCTTTTCTACCAACAGCATCTCAGAGTTCTTCACTTCTCCGTCTCCATCCATAGTTCCGCTGTTGATCTTGTCAATATTTTTCATCAGAATAGTTTCAATATTACTTTTAGGCATTGAAGTAATATCTTTCAACTCCAGCTTTTTGCTGTTCTTAAGATCGAAAACACGTTCTGAGAAACCATAATTATCATGGGCCCCGCCTTCGTATCCGCTTCCAACATATTGAATATGCATATAGTTATTGGTATTGGATATCAGATTCATATGAGAGCTGGAATACCAGTTCTGTGCATAGGTAACATCTGAAACCCAGTCTTTATTATCATTTTTCAAAGAGGTGAAATAATTATTCTTTTCTTTGTCCAGATAGGCCTGAAGCCCGGCTTTCGAAAAATCTTTGATCTTATCATTCTGAAAATAGATACTATCCAGAAGTTTTTTATCTTTTATAGAAGGAAAAACAAGCAGCTTTGAAGTATAATTTACTTTTAAAGAGTCTGTAATCTTTGTGGAATCATTTACTTTTACAGAGTCCACCATTAATTCATTGGATATTTTATTTTCTGCTTTTGCAGTTGCTGGCACAGCTGTTTCATTTTTTTTGCACGCAGTAAAAGCAAAGAATGAAGATAAAGCCAAAACTGCAATTGTATTTTTCATAAGTCTATTTTTTACAATAAATACAAAAACCATTCAAAAGATGAATGGTTTTTGAAAAAAAATATTTTTTTTACGTATTCCGTTGAAAATCTTCCGGATATTATTTTTTCACTAAACTAATAACCTGATTTTCAAACTTTGATGCCACCCCCCAGATTTGCTTGAATGCAGGATAATATTCTTTCGGGTAATCGGCACTTCCTATTTTTGTTGTGGTTGTCACTTCCAGTTTATTTCCCTTTTGTTCAACAGCATACGTATATTCAATTTCTTTATCTTCTGTTACAATTCTTTTGGATTTTGGCATTTCTTCAATGGCATAGCCTTCCGGAATTTCAAGTGTGATCTTTTTCACTTTTGTAATAGGTGCTCCGAAATCAATGGGGTATTTTCTTACTTCCGTCTGATCAAATTCGTTAGAATTCCTGCTTAAAAATAACATCGGATTGATGATCATTTTCTTTCCTACTCTATCAATCAGGTTTGTTGAAGTGAACTTCATGGTGCTTTCAAATGCTCCATTTTCCATTACCTTAGAATTAATATCCGAAAAATCCATTGCATAGTTCTCTTTATACTGTTTTTTGTATTTTTCAGCATTGTCATCATAACTATCTTTCGCATACATTGCATATGCTCCGGTATCTTTATCTGAATACGTTCCGGAAATACTACCATCATCATTGATTTTTGCTTCCGCGGTAAGAAAAGTATTGCTAGGCTTTGTATTAATCATCTGAACCTGCAGAACTTTATCCCTGCCTACAAGAATTCCGTACTGATTCCAGTTTTTAAGAGGAAGTTCATCTAAAGAGGACTGTTTGGAGGTTGCATCATAAAGATGAAGTTTATCATTAACATTGATGGCCACCAGTACAAAATTCATATTGGAAACATTGGGTGATGATAAATTGATTAGTCCGTTTTCTACGGTGGAAATAATTACCGGATCTGCTTTAATTCCAGCCTCACGAAGCATCATCGTTAGAAAAAGATTAATTTCTGCGGCATTTCCTACTTTAGTTTCCAAAAGGTTTTTAATTCCGTTTTCAGTATAAATTCCTTTATCTTTATTCCAGGTAAATGTTTTCTGAACATAGGAAAATATTGCATTGGCCTTTTCAAGATCGGTTTTCATCTCTAAAACTCCGGCCGGCATATTTTCTTTAGCAAGCTTTGTCTTTTTCAATTCTTGTCCAAAGTCTTCATTTTCATAAAGCCTTTTACCAATTTGAGACCAGGAAGAAGAATACAATTTAAGTTCTCTGAAATTCGTTGAATTCAGCTCAGCACTAATTTTTGTACGGAAATTTCTATCGTTTCTTACCCATTTTTCCGTTTTAAATCCTTTTATATTCTCATAAGCAAACCTGAAGGTTTTATACTGAGAACCATATAAATTTCTTTCTTCTATTTCTCTGTGTTTAGGGAGCATCTCTCCGGTATAATTAACATTATATGCGATATTAAGCGGAGCATCCAACACATATTCCGTATTCAGGGATGGGGTATCAGATTCTATCAGCACCTCCGGGATGATAAACAGAAAAGGTGATACCACTTCATACTGATATTCTAATACAGACCCGTTTTTCACATTCGGAAAAGCAAATTTAGTCAGCATAACAGATTTACTCTCTTTACTTTTATACTGTGAGCTCTTTTCTACTTTTACAGGGACTACATTTCCGTTCTC
Organism: Chryseobacterium sp. Tr-659; assembly: GCF_011752975.1. Classification (GTDB taxonomy): domain Bacteria; phylum Bacteroidota; class Bacteroidia; order Flavobacteriales; family Weeksellaceae; genus Chryseobacterium. The sequence goes on from NZ_VWWP01000005.1 coordinate 284,523, forward strand.
CAGATTATAGGTAAACGCTTTGAACTTACTTAATGTTTCTCTGTTGGAACCAACATTGTAAATGGGAATTTCAAGATTCAACCAATCTTCTGCTTTATCTTTATCATAAATTTTTACTCTGTAAAAATATTTTTTGTGCAGGTTCCCTGTGGATACGTCCACCATAAAATAGGCTGATTTATACAATATTTCAGCAGGTGCATTTTCATCTAATAATGATTTCGTTTTGGAAAGATCTGCCTCATTAAATTTGGGAGGATTCAGAAACTCATATTTTTTCTGCGCATTGATCAGTATTGTATTGGCGGAACAAATGATCAGTACTATTATTTTTTTCATCATTATATTTTAGTTATTAAGATTTTTGAATTGTCCATATTCATGATTTTTTTTCTGAATCCTATGTAATCGTTGTATTTCTCTTTGGGGTAGATCCCTTTATTCAGTTGTATTTTTCGTATGACTTTTACCTGATCTTTCTCTTTCACAAAGCTCAATTTATAAGCCCCGAATTCAGAATTGATATTGCTATCGTAGGGGGTTTCATCTATCTTATACCCTTTAGGAAGGGTAAAAACGATTTCATAATCATCTTCAAAAGATTGTCTGATTTCGAAAGGAAGTTCGCGGCTTTCGTCTGTTTTATAGATATTATCAGAGAAAATCGGAACAGCTCTGAATAAGAGACTACTTCCTGCCTGTTTAGAAAAATTATTCGTCTTAAAATCTATATCATAAGTAATAACAGCATTATCTCTGTCATTGACAAAATTTTTCATTTCAACCTTTTCAAAGTTTAAAATATTAAACCTGCTTTTCAAAGCCTCATTTTTTTCTTTGGAATTAAGATTGACAAATCCCAGATTATAATCGTACTGGCTTCCGGTATAGGAGAAGTTTCCTGTTCCTGTAATACTGTTGTCTTCATTAAGATTGATCTTCAGCAATTGTTTTTCTTTATTTTGCTCAGCCTTATATACCGGTGTATTCATCAATTCAATACCTTTTGAAGTTACAGCAAGTACGTTTCTATCTGTTGTATTATAGCTTAAATGATTAAAGGCGATCTGCTGTGAAGTATTTTCCAACCAGATATTCCCTTTTTCAGTAGGAACCATCAAAATGACGTGATTACCTCCCATTGAAGGAAAGTCAGCATCAAAAGAAACCGGTGATCCATTGGAATTAACCACACAATAAGTAGATGGAATTCCTGCTTCATTCAACAGGGTTTTCATATAATTTGTAAGCCCTTTACAGTCACCATATCCTTTTTTGTGTACTTCATCAGGCTGCATAGGCATCCATCCTCCTATCCCTAACGATACGGCTATATATCTGGTTTTAGCCTGCATATATTGATAGATCTTCTTTACTTTTTCTTCTGTTGAACCCTGTAACTGCAATGAAGCCACTTCTGCTTTAATATCAGAAGTAGACAGAGAAACAGGCTCTAAAATATCTTTATAATACCAGGTTCCGAAATCTGCCCAGCTATTGAAAGTACCCTGTTTACCTGCGAGATTAAATTTTGTAAGTGTAAAATTAACAAACGGCAATATCTTAACAGGATCCGGAATTAGAACAGCATCATCAATTGCCGGAACATTTTTATATGAATACGTCTTTTCATTTCCACTGCCACTCTCTATAACTGATGCATAATTGTATTTTGATGGATAAATTTTAGATTTAAGTTCAATCCCTGACGTGTTGAGGATTTTAAACTGTGCTTCTTCTAAAGAAGTTTTAACCAAGGCAAATGGCATAAAATCCGGGATAAAAATGGTATTTTTATCTTCAGTCTCATAAGATAAATCAATAGTATAAGGATACTGAACCGGCGTATAAGAAAATATAAGAATTCTGTTATCAGAATAGAATACGCCCTGCGGATTGTTGGCATAATCTTTAAAGTCAGATTTTGAAAAGCTTTTGATCTTTTTTCCAGACTCGTCGTAGATTGTGACCTTTATATTAGAAATACTTTTCGCTTTATTATAAGAAATATAAGCTGCAGCTTTTTCATTTCCATCTTTGTTTAAAACCGTGGTTACTGTATTGTGCTGATATTTTATTTCATCTATTTTGTTAATCTGAGCAGTTGTAAAATCCTTTCGAATAACAATATTGGCATTTTTCTTTAAATTTTCAGGAATTGCAGAAACAGGATACGTTTGTGCAAAATACAAAGAGGTTACAGATAAGACCCCAAGAAAGAATATTTTCATCATTAGTTATTAACGCAGGCAAAAATAAGAAAATCTTAACAATCTTTAAAAAAATATTAAAAAGGCTCCACAAAATGGAACCTTTATTAATACTTAAAAAAGTACTATCCTGAATGTACCTATAAGGCTATGAACACATTACCAATTTTATTGAGAAAATCCGCAGAATATATTTATACCTCAAAACTGAGGTAAAATATATATTCCTTACATGAAGTGAGAAGAACTTCATATTGTCTGCATTTCAAAATTACTATAAATTTAGCTTTACTATAATTCAATATTTGTAGAATTAATAATAAAGAATGGTACAATAAATTCTACAAGAGTAAAAAAGATCATAAAAAAAGCTCCTAAAAAGGAGCCTTTAATTTTTTCATTTTCTAATCATTCGGAATTCTTTTACTATCATAGGTATCGCTTCCCAGCCCTAGTACAGGAATAAAAATAAATCCAAGGAAGAATATCAGTATCGTGTAAAGAGGAGTTTCTTTATCAAAGCCTTTGGCCAGCCTGTCGTAAACAACCCAGCAAGCGAAGATATTTACCAAAGGAATCAGGAATAGAATAAACCACCAAATTGGTTTCTTTACTATCTCCAACAGAACTATCGTATTATAAATGGGGATAAAAGCTGCCCAGGCATCTTGTCTTCCCGCTTTCTGGAAGATTTTATACATGCAGTATCCATAGAATAAATAGAATACTAAGCCTATAAACATTGTGCCGATCCCTAATCCTGCAGCAGCTGCACCGGAAACCGAATCTGCCCCTTCATAAGGAGCTGTTTGTAAAAGAGTTAACATATTATTATTTTTTTTGGTTTCACCAAATATAAAAAAAGCTTCTAAATAATTAGAAGCTTTTTTATTATATTTTTAAAAAGGTTTATGCATCAATTTTTGCATATTTTGCATTCTTTTCGATAAACTCTCTTCTTGGCGGAACCTCATCCCCCATTAACATGGAGAAAATACTGTCTGCTTCCACTGCATTATCAATGGTTACCTGTTTCAGGATTCTGTGTTCAGGGTTTAGGGTTGTTTCCCAAAGCTGTTCCGGGTTCATTTCCCCAAGACCTTTGTAACGCTGTACTTCTACTCCTTTCCCGTCCGGAGACATTTCCAGAGTGAACTCTTCACGCTCTTTCTCGTTATAAGCGTAGATCTTCTTGTTTCCTTTCTTTAAAAGATATAAAGGTGGCTGAGCGATATAGATATATCCGTTCTCAATCAGTTCCTTCATATATCTGAAGAAGAAAGTAAGAATCAGCGTAGAAATGTGAGAACCATCGATATCGGCATCGGTCATGATTACAATTTTATGATATCTCAGCTTAGCCATATTCAAAGCTTTGCTGTCTTCTTCTGTTCCTACGGAAACTCCAAGAGCAGTATAGATATTTCTGATCTCTTCGTTATCATATACTTTATGAAGCATAGATTTCTCTACGTTCAAAATCTTACCTCTCAACGGAAGGATAGCCTGGAAGTGTCTGTCACGTCCCTGCTTAGCAGTACCACCTGCGGAATCTCCCTCTACAAGGAAGATCTCAGATTCTGCCGGATCTTTTGATGAACAGTCAGATAGTTTTCCCGGAAGTCCGGAACCTCCCATAGGAGATTTTCTCTGAACCATTTCACGTGCCTTTTTAGCTGCTTGTCTTGCTTTAGCTGCTAAAACAACTTTCTGAACAATGATTTTAGCTTCATTAGGATTCTCTTCCAGGAAGTTAGTAAGCATTTCTCCTACAATCTTGTCAACAGCACCAGAAACTTCGGAGTTACCTAATTTTGTTTTGGTTTGTCCTTCAAATTGTGGTTCCATTACTTTTACAGAAACTACAGCTGTTAATCCCTCACGGAAGTCATCTCCTGTAATTTCTACTTTCTCTTTTGCCGGAAGTCCTAATTCATCTGCATATTTCTTTAAAGTTCTTGTTAAAGCTCTTCTGAAACCTGCAAGGTGAGTTCCTCCTTCGTGCGTATTGATATTATTAACGTAAGAGTGAAGATTTTCGTTAAATGATGTATTATAACGCATCGCTACTTCAACAGGAATATCATCTCTTTCGCCTTCCATGAAGATTACATGTTCCATAATGGATTCACGGTTTCCATCAATGTAAGCAACAAATTCTTTTAAACCTCCTTCAGAATGAAAAACTTCTGAACGGAATGAACCGTCTTCTAATTTTTCTCTTTCATCAGTAAGGGTAATGGTAATACCTTTATTTAAATAAGAAAGTTCTCTTAAACGGCTTGCTAATGTATCGTAATTGTAAACTAATTCTGTAAATATACTATCATCCGGCTGAAAGAACTGTTTTGTTCCTCTTCTTTCACTGTGTCCGATTTCTTCTACTCCGGTTTGTGCCTTACCTCTGGAATATACCTGCTGGTAGATGTTTCCGTCTCTGTAAACAGTGGTAACCATTTCGTTGGAAAGTGCATTCACACACGAAACTCCTACTCCGTGAAGACCTCCGGAAACCTTATAAGAATCTTTATCGAATTTACCTCCGGCCCCGATTTTCGTCATTACAACCTCAAGGGCTGACTTCTGTTCTTTTTCGTGGAAATCAACCGGAATCCCTCTACCATTGTCGCTTACTTCAATTCCGTTTCCTTCTTTAATGGCAACAAAGATCGTGTCGCAGAATCCTGCCAACGCTTCATCAATAGAGTTATCTACTACTTCATAAACCAAATGATGAAGACCTCTTACTCCTACATCACCAATGTACATTGAAGGACGCATACGAACGTGCTCCATTCCTTCCAATGCCTGAATACTACTAGCTGTATATTGTTTTTGACTCATATTAAATATTAAAAATCTTGCTCTATGCAAAGACTTACAAATATCGTGATTTTTTTTGAGGTATGAAAGTTAAAAAATGTCAAAAAAACATTATTAGCAGAACAAAAAACAAGCCCAAGCCTACTAATATTTTTTAGAGGAAGTTATTAATTATTATAATTGAAAATGCTATTATTTCTTAATAAACCTGCTCTTATATGTCGTATTATTTGTAATAACCTCTATAATATAACTTCCAGTTGTTAAATGCTCAATATCTATCTTAGATTTATTAGACGAGAAGATAAAATCACCTGCTACTGTAAAAATATTTACTTTATTGATCTTTTCATTCTTACTAACTTGAATATTAATAAAATCTGATGTAGGATTAGGATATAGCTGAATATTATCTACACTCATATTATCGACATTCTTAACATTTAATGCAAGTTCAGAAGGATTTAGAGTTCTTATATATTTATTCACTCGATCTGTAGTACTGTTTAAACTATATCTTCTACTGTCTAGACAGACAAATGTATTATCATCTATTAAACGGACAACCCTGATAACAGCATCTGCAGAAGTGTATTTATAGCTTCCATTATTAAAAGTATTATCTGGTTCACCATTACTTTTTAACCTAAAAATTACAGTAGCATTATACCCATATGCTTGACCACCTCCAAAAAATAGAATATTATTATTAGAATCTGTAATTACTTTTGATCCTCCAGGTGGAAAATCCCCTTGAATAGTTCCTCCAATTCCGAAAGCATTATCTAATACTCCAGCAGATGTGTATTTTTTAATAATACCTGTAGAGGGCTGTAAATAAAGGTTACCATTTACATGGTCTAAGGCAAATGTAAAATTAGACACATCCAAACTCCCTACATTTCCATATTGAGTATCTTGCATTCCATTAAAATCATATTTTGTAATCATATAGCCGTAAGAAGGTCCAGAAGGATTATTATTAGGATAATAATTAAACACATAAATATTATTATCACTTACAATAAATTGTTGCCCTGTATTAATTACAAATGAGTTGTCTATCTGTCCATTAGAAAGAAGCTTTCTTATTTGTCCATTGGTTCGAAAAAACAATGAAGAATCAGGATTAACGGATATACTATATACATTTTGCGGAAATGTCACCACACCATTTACACCAAATGATAAATCTGGTAATCCTCCCAAATCATATTTTGCAATTTTATCATTTGAAGACAGGTATATATTCTGATCATTAACTGATATAGAGTTTGAATTATTTGTTATTGGAATTACGTTATCTATCACTCCATTAGTTCCAAAACCAGGATAAGGTGTACCCATAATTGTAACTTTTTTCAAATTCGAAGATCCATAATACATATATGTACTTCCATCGGCTCCTATTGCTCCTTTAAAATTTAAAGAAGAATAAAATTCTGAGATAGGATAAGCCTGCTCACGCCCAACATAATACTGACAATAGCTCATTACAGGCAATAAAAGTAGCCAAAAGAAAAATCTAATTTTCATAATTATTAAAGTTTATCCAAAAATAGCTATTTTCTTTTTTACATTACAAAACTTAAATAGTACCCTACCTAAAAGAGCATAAAGTTATTGTCTATTTTCTGAACCTTAACTGTTGTAAATCATATTCAACATCAATAATTTATGCGTAAATTTATTTACTGAAAAGTTGATATTATGGATGATTTTATTGCTGCCCGCGCCCAGATGGCGCTCTCCCTGGGCTTTCATATCATATTCTCATGTGTGGGTATGGTGATGCCTTTTCTAATGGCTTTTGCCCATTGGAAATATCTGAAAACCAATAATGAAGTATATAAAGGATTGACAAAAGCCTGGAGTAAAGGTGTAGCCATCTTATTTGCCACCGGTGCTGTTTCAGGTACAATGCTGTCCTTTGAACTGGGACTATTGTGGCCTGGTTTTATGAAACATGCCGGACCTATTTTCGGAATGCCGTTTTCTCTGGAAGGAACTGCTTTTTTTATTGAAGCTATTGCTATCGGGTTCTTTTTATATGGATGGGAAAGATTCAATAAATGGTTTCACTGGTTCTGCGGCTTCCTTGTTGGAGTAAGCGGGCTGGCTTCAGGAATTCTGGTAGTGGCCGCCAATGCATGGATGAACTCTCCTACCGGCTTTGATTATATTAATGGACAATACCTTAATATAGATCCTATTAAGGCAATGTTCAATGATGCTTGGTTTCCACAGGCACTTCATATGACGGTGGCCGCATTTTGTGCAACAGGTTTTGCTGTGGCCGGGGTTCACGCTTTTATGATTATGCGAAAAAGAAATGTTGAGTTTCATACCAAAGCTTTTAGAATTGCAGTAGGTTTTGCTCTTATCGGTGCATTCGGGGCTCCTTTAAGTGGTGATATTGCCGCTAAATCTGTAGCAGAAAGGCAGCCGATTAAACTGGCAGCAATGGAAGCTCACTTCGAAACGGAGAAAGGCGCCTCATTTGTTATCGGCGGAATTCCTGATGAAGAAAAAGAAGAAGTGAAATATGCCGTAAAGATTCCAAAGGTTTTAAGTTTCCTGGTGAGTAATGATTTCAATTCTGAAGTAAAAGGTCTTAAAGATTTCCCAAGAGATGAATGGCCTCCTATTGCGGTTGTTCATTATGCTTTTCAGATTATGATCTTTTTCGGAGTGGTAATGATTATTATTGGGGTCATTTATTTATATGCTTTCTTCTTTAGAAAAGAATGGCTCACTAAGCACTGGCTGTTAAAAACATTCTTAATAGCAACACCATTCGGATATATTGCTCTGGAAGCGGGATGGACGGTAACTGAAGTTGGCAGACAGCCATGGATTATCTACGGAATTATGAAGACTGTAGACGCCGTTACTCCAATGCCGGGCATACAATATTCATTCTACTTTTTCACGGCCATTTTCGTATCATTATCATTAATTCTTGTTTTCCTTTTAAGAAGACAGATTCAGATGGTACCGAAACTTTACGATCCAACCGATGCTCAGTTTAACGATAAAAACAAAAGATCATGATTTACGTTGTTATAGGTTTTCTATGGCTTTCCATCTGCCTGTATATTATTCTGGGAGGTGCTGATTTCGGAGCTGGGATTGTAGAGCTTTTCACGCATAAAAGAGCCCGTCATAAGACTAAAGAAATTATGTATGAATCTATTGCTCCTGTGTGGGAAGCGAATCACATGTGGCTCATTATTGCCATCGTTATTCTTTTTGTAGGATTTCCTGAGATTTATACCAAGATGTCTACCTATCTCCACATACCGCTGGTATTAATGCTGTTGGGAATTATTGCAAGAGGAACGGCATTTACCTTCAGACATTATGATGCAGTGAAGGATAACTGGCAGGTTTTGTATACTCAGATCTTCTATTACGCAAGTCTTTTAACCCCTTTCTTTTTAGGATTGATTGCTGCTGCAACGGTTTCGCATTCTATTAATCCTGATGCAGTTGGGTTTCTGGATCTCTATATTTTCAGCTGGCTGAACTGGTTCGGAGTTTCTGTAGGTCTATTTACAGTGGCACTTTGCGCTTATCTGGCTTCTATTTTTTCTTTGAGAGAAACCAGAGATAAAGCAGATCTTTTATTGATGATACGAAAATCCAAACAGACTATGATCTTTGTAGTGATTACCGGGATATTGGTTTTTGTTACCGCATATCTTTCAGATATTCCTCTTTTGATGTGGGTATTTTCAAAGCCTCTGGGTATTATGGCAATTGCTTTTGCAACGATAGCGCTATTACTTATTTTAAGAGCGATGAACCGCCAGAAACTTCTTCCTGTACGTGCTCTAGCCGGATTCCAGATGGTTATGATTCTTGTGGCAGCCACGTATCAGCATAATCCGGATATTATTTTATTAGGAAACGGGCAGCACCTTTCTTTATTGGAACATATGGCTCCTCCAAAGACAATTGCAGCACTAGGATGGGCACTGATGCTAGGTTCATTATTTATTCTTCCGTTTTTATTCTATCTGATGGCTTCATTCAGTAAACTGAGAAAGTAGATATGCAGAATTATAAAGATAAAGCAGAGCTTATACAAGAAATTAAAAAAAGGTATGAGCTTTATGATCTGGAATTTGATGAGATCCCTGACGATCAGAAAGATCTTTTAAAACCGGGAATTGATAAAACTCCATCACAAAATATTTCATATCAGATCGGATGGACAAACTTGCTCCTTCAATGGGAAACTGATGAAAAGAAGGGAATTGAAGTGAAAACACCTACACCAGAATATAAATGGAATAATCTGAAAGGATTATATCAATCATTTTATAATCGGTATGGTTCCTATAGCCTGACTCAGCAAAGAGAGGCACTAAGAAGTCAAGTGAATGAAATCACAGCATGGATTGAAAATACTGACCATGAAACCTTATTTATTCCTGGCCAAAGAAAATGGGCAACAACTCCTGCTCAATGGCCGGTTTGGAAATGGATTCACATTAATACAGTGGCTCCGTTTACAAACTTTAGAATACAGCTTCGGAAATGGAAAAAAGAAAAAGGTACAGAATAGCTCTGTACCTTTTATATTTATATTTTCTGATAAAATATTAAGCCAATTTCATCAAAAGATTTTCATCAATCTTCTCTACTTTCACAATATTATTTTTTGTCAAAGTTTTAGAAGCTTTATCCCATTTTTTACCGGATAACTGGCTTCTTTCTTTTACTTCCGCTAAAGACATTGCTTCTTCCTGAGAATTAAGGATTTCAAGGATTACTTTTTCGTCTTCTCCCAATTCAATTTGAGGAGCAGCTTTTTCAGGTCTCATCTGCGGGAAGAATAATACTTCCTGGATCGATGCATTGTTCGTTAAGAACATGATCAACCTGTCCATACCGATTCCTAATCCAGAAGTTGGCGGCATTCCATATTCAAGTGCTCTCAAGAAGTCCTGATCGATAAACATTGCTTCATCATCTCCTCTTTCAGATAAAGCCATCTGTGCTTCAAAACGTTCTCTCTGATCAATAGGATCATTAAGCTCTGAATAAGCATTTGCGATTTCTTTACCGCAAACCATTAACTCAAAACGCTCTGTTAAACCTTCTTTGCTTCTGTGTTTCTTAGTCAGTGGAGACATTTCGATCGGGTAATCAGTAATGAATGTCGGCTGAATAAAGTTTCCTTCACATTTTTCACCGAAAATCTCATCAATTAATTTTCCTTTCCCCATTGTTTCGTTCACTTCAATACCGATAGACTTCGCGAAATCATATAATTCCTGTTCAGTTTTTCCGGTAATATCAAAACCTGTGAATTTCAGGATTGCTTCCGTCATAGAAACTCTTGGATAAGGAGCTTTGAAATCAACATTATGCTCTCCGAATGTAGCCGTTGTAGTTCCGTTTACCTGGATAGCACAGAATTCCAATAATTTCTCAGTGAAATCCATCATCCAGTTATAATCTTTGTAAGCTACATAGATTTCCATAGCGGTAAACTCAGGGTTGTGGGTTCTGTCCATCCCTTCATTTCTGAAGTTTTTAGAGAACTCATATACTCCGTCAAAACCACCTACGATCAATCTTTTCAGATATAATTCGTTGGCAATTCTTAAATATAACGGAATATCCAATGCATTATGGTGCGTGATAAACGGTTTTGCAGCAGCTCCACCAGGGATTGACTGCAGAATAGGTGTTTCCACTTCAAAATATCCTGCATCGTTGAAGAACGTTCTCATCGCGTTGAACAATTTTGTTCTTTTCACGAAAATTTCTTTAACCTGCGGATTTACCGTTAAGTCTACATAACGTTGTCTGTATCTTAGTTCAGGATCCGTGAATCCGTCATGTACTACTCCGTTTTCATCAGTTTTAGCCTGAGGAAGTGGACGAAGTGCTTTGGTAAGAAGTGTAAAGTTTTTCACTAAAACAGTTTTCTCTCCTACCTGAGTGGTAAACAATTCACCTTCAATACCGATAATATCACCAATATCCAAAAGGTGCTTGTACACTTCATTATATAGTTCTTTATCTTCACCAGGACAGATTTCGTCTCTGTTGAAATACACCTGAATTTTCCCTTTAGAATCCTGCAATTCTGCGAAAGAAGCCTTCCCTTGAATTCTGCGTGACATCAATCTACCAGCGATCTTCACCTGTTTACTTTCAGAAAAATCCTGTTTTATAGATTCTGTAGTATCTGTAATTGTATACTCATCCGCAGGGAACGCATTAATCCCCATTTCAGTCAGCTTATTCAGCTTTTCTCTTCTAATGATTTCTTGTTCTGATAATTGCATTTCTTATTTTTCTAAAAGCGTACAAATTTAGGCATTTTTGCGCTGACCGTCAATGAGTTTTTTCAGAAATTTTAAAATGGAAATTGTGAATATTGATTTTTGACAGAAGAATAAGAATTAACAGGTATGTGAAATTAAATGTGAGGTATTTCTCTAAGCTTTCTAAAGTGGGCTAAAGTGTTTGAAAAATAAAAACCTTTTGTGACTTTGTGGTTAAGTTTAAACACCTTTATTAATAGTAATCATTACTTATGAGAAAATCTCCACGCCAATATTCTGCTCACCTTCTGTCCCTGAGCCATATCAATTGTTTTAACCTCCGCAGCTTTCACCTTCTTTAACAAATGGGTAAGCTTAGGCAAATTATCTTTTTTTGAAACCAGACAGGTAAACCAAAGAATCTGTGAAGAAAACAATACACTTTCGTGAATCATCTTTGTGATGAAAGCAAGTTCTCCGCCTTCACACCATAATTCAGACTGTTGTCCACCGAAGTTAAGAAGCGGTTTTTCTTTCTTTGATTTATTAAGATTTTTTGTCTTCCTGATATTCCCTTTTAAAGCTGATTCTTCAGAATCATGGAAAGGAGGATTACACATGGTGAATGTAAATTGATCTTCAGTACCAATAATATTTTTGAAAATATGGTTGGAATCAGGCTGACGCTTTAACTGAATGACAGATGACAGATCCGGATTCTGATCTAAAATACGTTGTGCATTCTCCAGAGAAGCCTGATTGATATCTGTTCCTAACATTTTCCAGCCATAAGACCTGTGGCCTATTAAAGGATAAACAAGATTGGCTCCTGCACCAATGTCCAGACCTTTTACAGAAGTTCCGGTTGGGATTTCCCCTGATTTTTCAGCTAATAAATCTGCAATATAGTGTACATAATCTGCCCGTCCGGGAATCGGGGGGCATAAATTGGTATCGGGAATATCCCAGTCTTTAATATTATAAAAATGTAAGAGTAGGGCCTTATTGAGCAGCTTAACCGCTTTAGGAATGCTGAAGTTAATGGTTAGCGTTTGATAAGCATTTACAAAAACATAGTGTTTCAGTTCTGGCACACAAGAAATAAGCTGATCAAAATCATAGGGATTACGATGCAGATTTCTTGTGTGCAGACTGGATTTTTCAGTGGACATATTTTATTTCTTCTGACTTAAAATATATTCCACCATTTTTTTGGCATCTTCTTTAGATACCTGTGGATGGGCAGCCATAGGCACACCTCCCCAAACTCCACTTCCGCCTTCTATAATTTTGGAAGCCAGCAATTCTATATCCTTTTCAGAGTATTTGTTTGCTATCTCCTGATAAGAAGGTCCTATCATTCTCTCTGTAGCAGAATGGCACCCTGAACAGTCTAAAGTCCCAATGATCTGGTCACCGGAAAGATTAGATTTTGCAGGCTCTGAAACAGCACTAGTTTCAGAAGAAGATGCTACTTCTGCTGTATTTTCTTTTTTAGAACAGGACATGATCAGAAGACCTAAAGTTCCTGCCAAAAATATTTTTTTCATTATTTCTTAGCTGTAGAATCTGTTTTAGCAGCTTCAGGAGCAGGAGTTGCAGCGGCAGGAGCAGCTGGTTTTGCAGTAGAATCTGCCACAGTAGTTGCTTCAGGCTCTTCAAGCATTGTATTGCTGTCCTGTAAAGAGTGATCTACTTTTTTAGAGCAGCTTGCTAATAATAAACCTCCGATAAATGCGATTGCTAATACTTTTTTCATTGTTTTCTAATTTGGAAGCAAAAATATAAAAAATAAACTTTTAAACTGATGACAAATGTTTCCTTTGAGAAATATTTTTCACCCTCCACAATTAACAATAATTAGTTCAAATATAATAGATATTTAAAATTCATCGTTATTTTTGTGTATCGGATCATTAAGATCTGAAAATAACACATTTAATTAAAAATTTATGTCTAAAAAAAAATTGTTCCGTACAGCATTATTAGCTGTGCTATCTACTCTTGTCTTTTCCTGTGAGAGCTCATCGGGAGAACCTAAGTCGGAATATTCTGACAAAATTGAATCGGTAACACTATTGAAAACTACCAAATCATGGGATGGAACCCAATATCCCGCCTATCCCACTACACAACCTGAAATTTCTGTGCTTAAAATTGCCGTCCCTCCCAATAAGGCATTGGATTGGCACAAACATCCAGTGATCAATGCTGCTTATGTAGAAAAGGGTGAAATTCAGGTAGAAAGGAAAGATAATGGTAAAACACAATGGATAACAAAAGGCCAGGTTCTTCCTGAGATGGTGAATATAGCCCACAGAGGCAAAACCGGAGATAAGGGCGTTACTCTGATTGTTTTTTACAGCGGAACTCCTGACATCCCGCTATCAGAACCAGTACAATAGGATTAAAAAAAGCTTAAGACTGGAAGACGGAAACTTTCAGCTTCCTTTTTCAAGCTTTACACTTAAATCATATTATTTAATTCACTCTATATTAAAAAGATAGTAGTAAATTTAGATCATGGTTTTACTATCAAAAATTCTGTTTTTCATCAGCCATCATGGTTTTTACACTGTGATATTGCTGATCTTATTCTTTGGTCTGCTCTCTTTTCTGACAAAGAAGGTATGGTTTCTTATTCCAATCATTCCACTGGCAATTTTAAACGGATTCGCGGGACAGTTTTTAAATGCCTGGTTTCTCAATAAATATGGTACGGAAAGCATAGCTCTCATCACTTCTGACATAGAAACCAATTCTACTCTTAACGATATGCCTATCCATGATTATGAGGCTATAGTAAAGAAACAAGATGGGAAATATGTTTCAACCTTCTTCTCTACAACTTCTGCCGCTATTTATCCTATTGAAAATGCAATTCGGATACCACAAACGGAAGTTTATTTTCCTGTAAAATATATTCCGGGGTATGAGAAAAATATTGTTATTCTCTATAATCAGTCTGATGAAGGACAAGCTGTACTCAGATATTCTAAACAAGCTCCCGTTAATTCTGCAAAAATAAAATACGAAGCAGACAGAACCAACAAGGAGTTTATTAAAGAATATATATCAGCACTGGAAGATTATGTAAAAACATATGATGATGAAACCTATGAAGCAAAAATCAAGGAATTGAAAAAAGAGCTTAAACAACTTAAATAATAAGGTTGTCATATTAAGTTTTTTTATTTTCTGATATTTTTTCTTTTTTGTATTAAAAAATTTTCTACATTTGCTACATGTTAAAAATGAACAACAATATTTGGTGGTGGCTTTCAAACTCTTCGTCGGGTCTGAAGGTATTGTCATGTTGTTAATTACACAGCAGAAATAATAAAATAAACAATATATAGGCTTTGACGGATAACGTTAAAGCCTTTTTTTATTCCTTAACCTAAAAAAAAACAACAAGATGTTTACTGATACAATCAAAATAAAAACCGTTTCGAAAAAGACACTGGGAGACCTTCATACCCCAATGAATATTTATCTTAAGATCAGAGACAAATTCAGAGATACCATCCTTCTGGAAAGCTCAGATTCAAAAAGCATTGATAACAACTTTTCCTTTATTGCGGTGAATGCCATTGCCGGAATTGAAGTAAAAAACCTTAATGAATATGAAATAAAGCTTCCCACTTCCGCTCCTGTAAAACAATTTATTATGGAACGTAAGATCACTGATATTTTTGAAGATTTCCGAAATATCTTTAAGTGTGAAACAACCCATGATCTCATTGAACAAACAGCTCAAAGTCTTTTCGGATATACCAGTTTTGAAGCCGTACAGTTCTTTGAAAATATTAATTTAAAGGCACAAAGTCCGGAAGTAGAGATTCCTGTATTACGATACAGATTGTACCAGTATGTTATTGCTATCAACCATTTCAATGATGAAATGTACATTATTGAAAATCAGATAGATGACGTAAAATCAGAACTCCACCTTTTAGAAAACCTCATCAAAAACCAGAACACTCCGGTTTATCCTTTTGAAAAAACAGATCTGGAGACATCCAATATTACTGACGAAGATTATATCGAATTGGTGAAAACAGCTCAGAAACACTGTATGAGAGGAGATGTTTTCCAATTGGTATTGAGCAGAAGATTTGAACAGAAATTCAAAGGGGATGAATTCAATGTTTACCGTGCTTTGAGAAACATTAACCCTTCCCCTTACCTATTCTACTTTGATTATGGGAATTACAAGCTATTTGGATCAAGCCCCGAAAGCCAACTTATTATAAAAAACAACAAAGCTATTATCCATCCCATTGCCGGAACTTCTAAACGAACAGGAAATTTTGAAGCTGATCTAGAAGCTATTGAAGTTTTAAAAGCCGATCCAAAAGAAAATGCGGAACACACCATGCTGGTAGATCTTGCCAGAAACGATCTTGGAAAACTGGGTAAAAATGTCACCGTTACCAAACTGAAAGAAATCCAGCTTTTCTCCCATGTAATTCATATGGTGAGCGAAGTGACTGCTGATGTTGCTAACGACATCAATCCTCTCGAAATGGTTTCCGCCACCTTTCCACAGGGGACATTAAGCGGAGCCCCTAAACACAAAGCCTTACAGCTGATCAATCAATATGAAAAAGATTCCCGGGGATATTACGGAGGATGTATTGGAATGATTGGTCTCAATGGTACATGCAACCAGGCGATTATGATCAGAACATTCTTAAGTAAAAACAATACATTATATTATCAGGCAGGAGCCGGTCTGGTTGCCAAATCAGTTCCTGAAAATGAACTGCAGGAGGTCAATAATAAGCTGAACGCGCTAAAAAAAGCAGTGGAAAAAGCAGAAAAAATAGTTGAAAAATAAAAACGAGTTCCAGCCCATCAACTAACAGCAAAAACAATCAGTAACTAACTCATAAAAAAGTAATGAATAACAATATAAACACTCAGCAGCCACAGCTTAAAGTTCTTGTATTCGACAACTACGACAGCTTCACTTATAATCTCGTTCAGATTATCGAAAGGATTCTGAATCAAAGAGTGGATGTGGTAAGAAATGATGAAATTACATTGGAAGAAATCGGAAAGTATGATAAAATCATTCTCTCTCCAGGTCCCGGAATTCCTGAAGAAGCAGGCATTTTATTAGATCTGATCAGAGAATATGCTCCTACCAAAAGTATTCTGGGAGTATGTCTTGGGCAGCAGGCCATTGCCGAAGCATTTGGAGGAAGCCTTATCAACCTGTCGGAAATTTTCCATGGTGTAGCTACTACAACGGATATTATAAAAGAAGACACAAAACTATTCGATGGCTTACATTCAGGGCTTGAAGTTGGAAGATACCACAGCTGGGCAGTCAATACCCAGGATTTCCCGGAAGAACTGGAAGTGACTGCCGTAGATCATGACGGAATGATCATGGCTTTACAGCATAAGACTTATGATGTGCATGGGGTACAATTTCACCCTGAAAGCATTCTGACTCCGGACGGAGAAACAATCATTAAAAATTTTCTTTTATAATGAAAACAACAGACCTCCCTTTATCAACCATAAAAGCTCCACAAATGAAAGAAATACTACAATACCTGTTCAATCATAATACACTCTCAAAATCAGAGGCAAAAGCAACCATGATCGAGATTGCACAGAATAAATTCAATGCCGCAGAGGTAACCGCTTTCATCAGTGTTTTTCTGATGAGAAATATAACATTGAAAGAAGTGGAAGGCTTCAGAGAAGCTTTGTTACAAATGGCGGTACCTGTTCATATCAATGCTGAAAACGCTATTGATATTGTAGGAACAGGAGGTGACGGAAAAAACACAATCAATATATCAACATTGGCAAGCTTTGTAGTGGCCGGGGCCGGGCAGAAAGTAACAAAACATGGAAATTATGGGGCTTCCACCATTACAGGCTCATCCAATGTGATGGAAGAACTGGGGTATCAGTTTAAAAATAATTCGGATCAATTGAATGAAGAACTTGAAAAAGCAAACATCTGCTTTTTACATGCCCCATACTTCCACCCGGCTTTACAATCTGTAGGGTTATTGAGAAAATCTTTAGGGTTAAGAACCTTCTTCAACCTTTTAGGTCCGTTGGTAAACCCTGCAAAACCTCAACATTCCATGATCGGGGTCTACAACCTTGAGATTGCAAGAATTTATCAATATCTATTACAAAATGAAGAAAGAGAATTCATTCTTGTTCATGGATTGGATGGTTATGACGAAATAAGTTTAACACATGACACCAAAATTATTACGAAAAACGGAGAAGAAATTTATTCTGCGGAAGATCTGGGCTTTAATCCGGTAACGTTGGAGGATATCAAAGCGGGAGATACAATTCAGGAAACAGCAAAAATTTTCATGAATATTCTTGAAGGAAAAGGCACCGAACAACAAAACTCAGTGATTTTGGCCAATGCATCCGTAGCACTTTACAATACTCATAAATTCGGTAGTTATGATGATTGTCTCCTTCTTGCTCAGGAAAGCTTACAAAGTGGAAAAGCACTCAACAGTTTTGAGCTTTTGATTCAATAAATAAAGAAAATATAAGTTTTTTAATCACAACCCAGGATTCTCATCTCAAACACAAAAAATGACTATACTAGATAAAATTATTGAAAGAAAAAAGGAAGAAATTACAACATCAAAGTCAAATATTTCTCTTGAACACTTAAAAAACACTGAGTTTTTTGGACGCAAAACCTATTCTCTGAAAGACTCTGTGAAAAATAAAAGTGGAATTATCGCTGAATTTAAAAGACAATCTCCTTCAAAAGGAATGATCAACAACCGTGTTCAGCCGCTGGAAGTAGTTTCTGCTTATGAAAGCTTCGGAGCCAGTGGAATTTCTATCCTTACCGACAAAGATTTTTTCGGAGGAGATTTTAATGATATACTCAAGGTTAGAGATCAAATTAAAATTCCTATTCTTCGAAAAGATTTTATGATTGATGAATATCAGTTTTATGAAGCCAAAAGCATTGGAGCTGATGTTGTTTTACTAATTGCATCCTGTCTTTCCCCCAATCAGGTTCAGGAGTTTACCCAACTTGCTCATGAACTGGAAATGGAAGTTCTTCTAGAAATTCACACCGAGGATGAGTTGAAACACTTCCATTCAACAATTGATCTGGTTGGAATTAATAACAGAAACTTAAAAGATTTTAAAGTGGATTTACAACACTCCGTTCAGTTGAAAAACCTTCTTCCAAAAGATGTTTTATCTGTTGCGGAAAGCGGTATTTATCATCTTGAAGATTTTAAATTTTTAAAACAAAAAGGATTCGACGGTTTCCTGATGGGAGAATATTTTATGAAAAATACAGATCCTGCCAAAGCATTTGAAGATTTCTCAATACAGATTTAATATATAAAATAGCCATAAAAATGAACCTGCAACCTGCCCACCTCCCTAAACTCAAAGTCTGCGGTCTCACAAAACCTGATCAGATTCAGGAGCTGATAGCAATGAATGTAGATTTCCTTGGTTTTATCTTTTATGAAAAATCACCAAGGTATGTTTTGAATCATATGAGCCTGGAAGCTATTTCAGCTATTGATCATCAAGGAAAAACCGGGGTTTTCGTCAATGAAAAAATTGATACAGTGGCAGAGATTGCTCAAAAAGCCGGATTGAATTTTATTCAGCTCCATGGTGATGAAAGCGGTGATTTTATTATAGAGTTAAGAAAGACGTTAAACCCTGAAACAGCAATCATCAAAGCCATCAGAATCGGGAACAATGATGCAGAAAATAAAGATAAAATTGTCAAACTGATCTCTAAAGAAAATAATTTGAAGTATATCAATTACTATCTGTTTGATACAGACAGTAAAGCTTTCGGAGGAACAGGGCAACAATTTGACTGGAGTTTATTAAATGACCTGGAAATCCCTCTTCCCTACTTTTTAAGCGGAGGTATTTCAGAAGAAAATGTTGAAAACATGAAAATATTGCGCCAGCAGCCTTTTGCTTTGGATATCAATTCAAAATTTGAAACAGCCCCGGGAAATAAAAATATAGATAACATAAAAAAGTTTAAGACCTTGTATCAGCAAAATATATAAATTAAAAAACACACAATGATGAACATACATTTACTAAAAAAGACATTTTACAAAACATTATTTCCTCCTAAATTTGGAAATAATAGAATCCAGACACTCTATCACTTTATTGCGCAGAACGACAATAATACAGAACATTGGGAAGTAGGTGGATTATTGTCTGATTTTATCAGTATTATTAAGGATTTTGAAAAGAATGATATTCAGTATTTTTTTGAGAGGATCAGCCTATGGAACAGCTATTATCTGGTTATTATTTCGGATAAATTTTTAGAAACCCATGTCAGATCAAGCATAAAATACGATTTAGGACTAATTTACGCCAAAATATTTCTGCTTTACGAAGATTCTGATCCTTATTATTTAATTGACAATCTGGAAATTGCTATTACAATGTATCAGTCAAAAATAGATAAAGCAACCTTAGTTGATCTGACTCATAAAATTGAGTTATTATATTATAAAAAACTGATTACCAAACAGCAGTATGATTACCATCTTACATTTATTAATAGTTTAAACCCATGAAATATCAAATAAAAGAAGCCAAAGATTTAAAAGAAAAAGAGATCGAACATATTTTGCATCTCTGGGACGTATCTGCCTGGAACACGATGAAATCTGCCTATTTTCGTACTTTTTTTAAAGATTCGGAATTTCATTTTCTGATGGATACTGATGAAAATATACTGGCGGTTCTCCGGGTAAACTTTGATTTCACCTTAAAAATATCTGATAAAGATTATTCTTTTGCAGAAGTTGTAGGATTGGTGGCCGCGCATGAGAAAAAAGGATATGGAGCTGCACTGGTTCGCCATTTTAAAGATGATACTGCCCAAAAAAATATGGACACCATTGGGTTTTGCCATTCGGACCTTCGCCCGTTTTATGAAAAATGTAATATTGAAATCCTCCACGACAAAGCCAAAATGATCAAAGAAAATATCGGCTCAGAATGGATTAATTCTGAAGATGATGATATTTTGATTTTTAATTTAAACAAGGAAAGAAAAGAACTGCTCAATCAGCTGAGCACACAAAACAATGCTTATTTAATCACTAAAGAATAAAGAAATGAATTATAAAAACCCTGATGAACATGGATATTATGGTGAATTCGGAGGAGCATTTATCCCCGAAATGCTTTATCCTAATGTAGAAGAATTACAAAAAAATTATCTTGAAATCATTGAATCTGAAGAATTTCAGACCGAGTATCAGGATCTGCTTAAAAATTATGTAGGAAGGGCGACACCATTGTATTTTGCCAAAAATCTGAGTGCAAAATATCAGACTCAGATCTACCTGAAAAGAGAAGATCTTAATCATACCGGAGCGCATAAAATCAATAATGCACTGGGGCAGGTTCTTTTGGCAAAACGACTGGGAAAAACAAGAATTA
Source organism: Chryseobacterium sp. Tr-659 (assembly GCF_011752975.1). Classification (GTDB taxonomy): domain Bacteria; phylum Bacteroidota; class Bacteroidia; order Flavobacteriales; family Weeksellaceae; genus Chryseobacterium. Next base: position 305,314 of record NZ_VWWP01000005.1, read on the forward strand.
TTGCTGAAACAGGTGCCGGGCAACATGGGGTGGCCACTGCTACAGCCTGTGCTCTCTTAGGTCTTGAATGCATTGTTTACATGGGAGAAATCGATATCCAGAGACAAGCCCCCAATGTCGCAAGAATGAAAATGCTGGGAGCAGAAGTAGTAGCTGCCACTTCAGGTTCAAAAACACTAAAAGATGCGGTAAATGAAGCATTAAGAGACTGGATCAACAATCCTGTGACCACTCATTACGTGATTGGAAGTGTAGTAGGCCCTCATCCTTTTCCGGATCTTGTGGCAAGATTCCAGAGTATTATTTCCAAAGAAATTAAAGAACAGCTTAAAGAAAAGATTGGAAGAGAAAATCCTGATTATGTGATTGCCTGTGTAGGCGGAGGAAGCAATGCTGCCGGAACTTTCTATCATTTTGTAGAAGAACAGGAGGTAAAAATCATTGCTGCCGAAGCCGGCGGTCTTGGTGTTAACTCAGGAAAATCTGCAGCAACCACTTTTTTAGGAACTCTTGGAGTGCTTCATGGAAGTAAAAGTCTCGTAATGCAGACAGAAGACGGGCAGGTAATAGAACCACATTCCATCTCCGCAGGATTAGATTATCCGGGAATCGGGCCTTTCCATGCACATTTGTTTAAAGAAAAACGAGCAGAATTTTTCAGTATCAATGATGATGAAGCCTTGAAATGTGCTTTTGAGCTTACCAAACTGGAAGGAATTATCCCCGCTCTGGAAAGCGCTCACGCTCTTGCTGTTTTAGACAAAAAGAAATTTAATGAAAATGACATTGTAGTTATTTGTCTGAGCGGACGTGGAGACAAGGATATGGAAACCTATTTAAAGAAATTAGATGCCGGAAATTAGTACAATATTACTCGGAAACAACATTCATCTTCTAATTTTTAACCTCTAATTTCTAACCTCTATAACAAGGAAATGAAAAAACTAAACATCTATTTCACAGCCGGAATTCCTCAATTGGAAGATACAGCTGATATTATAAAACTAATCCAGGACTCCGGAGCTGATATGATCGAAATCGGAATGCCTTATTCTGATCCTGTAGCAGACGGACCTGTAATCCAGAAAGCCCATGAACTGGCTTTGCAAAACGGAATGACAATTGAGAAACTGTTATCTCAATTAAAAGCAGTCAAAAATGAAATCAAAATTCCAATTATTCTGATGGGATATATCAATCCCGTATTGAGTTTCGGATTTGAAAAATTCTGTGCAGCATGTTCCGAAAGCGGAGTTTCAGGATTGATTCTTCCCGACCTTCCTCCTATTGAGTTTGAGAAAAATTACCAGCATATTTTAAAACAATACAATCTCAATTTCACTTTTCTGGTAACGCCGGAAACTTCTGATGAAAGGATACTCTATCTTGATTCTCTGAGCTCAGGTTTTCTGTATGCGGTAAGTTCATCCTCAACAACCGGAAATGAAAATGCCGTGTTAAAAAATGAGAACTACCTTTCCAGACTGGCTTCTCTTCCTCTGAAGAATCCTGTAATGATAGGATTCGGAATTAAGTCTAAAGCAGATTTTGAAAATGTAACGGAAAAAGCAGACGGAGGAATTATTGGAACTGCTTTTGTGAATATTCTGCTGCAGGATAAAGACTGGAAGAAAAGCGCCATAGATTTTATCCATTCCATAAAAGGGTAAAATTCACTAAATTTGTATATCAAAAATTGAAATGAATACAAATCAAAATAAAGCAGTAGAATTTGAAGATCTGGGTATCAAAGAATATCAGCCAGCCTGGGATTATCAGGAACAACTGATGAAATCTATTATTGATACCAAAATAAAAAACAGAGATCTTCCGGAAGAAGAACATACCACCACTCCGAATCACCTTCTTTTTGTAGAGCATCCCCATGTTTATACTTTGGGAAAAAGCGGACATGAAGAAAATATGCTTGCCGGCATCGATAAACTGAAAGAAATTGATGCTACTTTCGTAAAAGTAAACCGCGGTGGTGATATTACTTATCACGGTTACGGACAGGTTGTAGGGTATCCTATCCTTGATCTTGAAAACTTTTTTACAGATATTCATCTGTATATGAGAAATCTGGAAGAAGTGATCATCAGAACCATGGCAGAATACGGCCTTAAAGGTGAACGGTCTCAGGGCGAAACAGGGGTTTGGCTGGATGTAGGAAAACCTTACGCAAGAAAGATCTGTGCTATGGGCGTAAAAGCGTCGCGCTGGGTTACTTTACATGGTTTTGCTTTGAATGTAAATACAGATATGCGTTATTTTGAATACATTATTCCATGCGGAATCAAAGATAAACAGGTTACTTCCTTAAAAAGAGAACTTGAAAGAGAGCTGACACCCCAGGAAATGGAAGAACTGAAAGCCAAACTAAGAAAACATTTCGTAGAGGTCTTCCAGGCAGAACTGATCTATAAATAATACAAATTAAGATGTACTCATCATAAACCAGTTTCAATAATTGAAGCTGGTTTTTTAGTTTAAATTATACCCTGATGATCAGAACATTTAGATCCTACAGAATCTAAACCGTTTTATTTATAATTTGAAAATCAAAGGCTTCAAAACCCTAAGTGTACTTCTTAAACATTCAAGTATCTAAAAATTCCTACATGTTAAAAAAGGCTTAATGATGTTGGAAAATAATGTTATTTTGTGAAATCGGCTGGATTCTTAAGAAATGACACAATCGAAACCGAGGTCTTATCCACAGTTTGTCATTCCTAAGGAATCCAGACTACAAAATTCAAATTTCCATTATTCTAACATTTTATCTTTTCCCTGAGTTATACCATTAAAATCATTGGGTTTTTAGCCCTTTTTAATATCATAAAATCAAAGAATTTGTAGAATTTATTTATTTTTTGAAAAAATTTCTTGTATATATTTTAATTTTTATTAATTTTAAAATCACAAAATAGTGAACTATTATCAAGTAGTTTACGACTCATCAACCACTAAATTATAATAATTATGAAAAAATTTCTGTTATCCATGATGGTATTTGTAACGGTACTGTCATTCAACTCCTGTTCAGATTCAAATGCGAATCAAGATCCGAATCTCGTTTCAAAAGAGTCAAGTGAAATGGCTCTGAAAGACTTCGGAAAAACTGTTCCGGTAGGGATAGAAAAAGAAAATGGAAAATACAAAGTTTCATTTATTGTTTCTGCACAACCTTTTCAAATTAAAGACAGCAAAGACAATGAGGCGTACATTTCCATGATTGAACAAGCCGTAAAAGATGAATCTCCAATTCATGTTTTTATGAAAGGCAATACCACTGAAATTGCTAAAGTTGAAAAAGCTACACAAGACGACATCCGTTATTTCAAATCAGTCCTGACCAAGGAAACGAAAAGTGATAACAGTCAAAAACTGGCCAGCGTTATTCCTGATCTTGCTACTTTGAACAGCTTGTTCACACAAATTAAAAATCAGTCTTGCGGAACTTCTACCGCTTCTTCTCCTTGTATTACGTTCAGATACCCTGTGGATGGATGCTATGCAAGGGCTCACAAAATGAGACAAATCCTTATTAATGCCGGATATGATTGTGAAAAACAGTTTGTATATGGTAATTTGAGAGCTTCCACAGGTACATGCTGTGTATCCTGGGTGTATCACGTAGCAATCCTAGTAAGCTTTAAAAATGCTTCGGGAGTGGTTGAAAAAAGAATCATAGATCCATCATTATTCTCCAGCGGACCGGTAACGGATGCGGCTTGGAGAGCAGCATGCACCAACACAAGCTGTGGATCTGCATCTGTGTCTTCTTTTGCCAATACGGCAGGAAACGTTTATTACAGAAGCCCTGCCGGATCATTGTTATATGACAATAATTACGTAAACACCAATTGCGTATTAACTACCTTCTCATCACTTTCAGGATGCTCGCCATCGCCAGCTCCAAGTGTAAGCCACTGCGGGTTCTAACCCTTTATAATATAGCTCCTGCTTTTATCAGCTATAAATAGCAGGAGCATTTTAATACATGGTACAAATAATGAAAATCTTACATTACATTCTATTATTCTTTTGTATGTTCACATCCTGTTCAGGCAGCTCAGGTTCACAAAACTTAACCTGGTATAATAAAGCTACAATAAGCAATATCACCGAAGACCCTGATAAACCTAAAGAACTGATGCGTATTTCCATAGGCATCAGCCAGCAGGTTTTTTATCTTTCAAAAAAATCACCGGACTATAAAACACTTATGCAAAAGCTGGATCAGAGTTTTAAGAAAGGAAAGGCTTACAATATCGGAATTGAAAATAATACGAATATCATTAAACAGATTAACGATATCAAATAATCCACAATTTTTTATCTGATCACAGAAATTCCAGCATCTACTTTGATCTCTGCTCCATGAATGTATGAAGCTTCTTCTGATGCAAGAAACAGCACTACATTCGCGATTTCAGATGGTTCCCCCTGTCTTTTAAAAGGTATGTTAGGAATAATGTCAATAATTGCATTATCAATCTGTTCCTTCGTTAAACCCGTATTGTTAAAGATATTGGTTTTAATGTGCCCCGGGCTCACACCATTCACACGAACTCCATGCTTCGTAAGCTCTGCTGCAAATGTTTTGATGAAAGACTGCACGGCAGATTTTGCGGCTGAATATATTGAAAAATCAGGCATCGCAATATCCGCTGCCATGGAAGTATTAAAAATGACGGAACTCCCGCTTTTCATCAATGGTAGTATCTGCTGAGCAGTAAAAAAAGGTCCTTTTACCAACATATTGAAAAGCTCATCAAACTGATTTTCATCTACACATTCTATAGGTGCAAATTTTCCGTAACCAGCATTTAAAAAGAGTACATCTATCTGATCCGTATATTTCTCAACTTCCTTCCGTATATTCATCAGATCATTGATATTTCCGGCATTGGATACAATTCCAAAAGCTTTCTCTCCCAATATTTCCAAAGCCATATTTACGGTTTTCTCGCTCCTCCCCGTAATAATTACCTTTCCCCCTTCTTCAATGAATTTTTGCGCAGTAGCTAATCCCATTCCATTGGTTCCGCCGGTTATTAATGCTGTTTTGTTGTTAAATCTCTGCATTGCTTTTTAGTTTAAAATTCTACTGCAAAGATTAAAATAGAGAGGGTCTCAAAAAATCCGAATCCTGCGGAAGTGGCTGTACATTTTTAAATCTATCAATAATTGCCATCAATAAAATCTTTTAAAATTAAATTGCACACAATTTAATTGGCCATATATTTGCAGTGTTAATTGAGTTCAATATAAAAACGATAAAAATGTCATTAATAGAAAATCTAAACTGGAGACATGCTGTAAAAGCTTATGATCCTAATAAAAAAGTTTCACAGAAAGACCTTAACACTATTTTAGAAGCGGCAAGACTGGCTCCTACTTCATCCGGATTACAGCCTTTCCGAATTATTGTAGTAGAAAACCAGGAACTGAAAGAAAAAATGGTAGCTGGAGCTTTAAACCCGGAAGTGATGAGAGATTCTTCTCATGTATTGGTCTTTGCAGCATGGGACAGCTATTCTAATGAAAAAATAGATAAAGTTTACGATTATCACACAGATGTAAGAGATCTTCCTAGAGGGCGTTTCGGAAGTTATACGGATAAAATTAAAGAAATATACGGAACTCAGACTCCAGAGCAGCATTTTGCACATACTGCCCGCCAAACTTATATTGCGTTAGGAATTGCTCTTGCACAAGCAGCGGAACTTAAAATCGACAGTACTCCCGCTGAAGGATTCAGTAATCAGGTGGTAGATGAAGTATTGGGCTTAAAAGAGTTAGGTCTGAAAAGCGTGAGTCTTTTATATCTGGGATACCGCGACGAGGCTAATGACTGGCTTTCCAGTATGAAAAAAGTCCGTATTCCAATGGATGAATTTATCATAAAAAAGTAATACCTTCATCTAATCTTTCGTACTTCAACTTATGGAAAATCCGAAAACACCCAAATTAGAAAACCAGATCTGCTTTCCTTTATACGTGATAGCTAAAGAGATCACCGGACTTTATCGTCCTTTTCTTGATGAACTGGACATCACCTATCCGCAATACCTTGTTATGATGATATTATGGGAGGAAGACGGCATTACGGTAAGCCATATTGGAGAGAAACTTTTCCTGGACAGCGGAACTTTAACTCCTCTTCTCAAAAGACTGGAATCTAAAGGTTTTATTATAAGGAAACGGAAAAAAGAAGATGAAAGAGTGGTTGAAGTATTTTTGGATGAGGCCGGAAAGAAACTGCGTGAAAAAGCCTGTGAAATTCCCGGAAAAATTCATAAAAAAATTGATATACAGCCGGAAGAGCTTATACAATTAAAAGATACCGTCTTAAAAATATTAAACAAAATAGAAAAATAAATGAAAACATTATACACCACACAGGTAACCGCCAAAGGAGGAAGAAACGGCCACGTGAAAAGTGAAAACGGAGTTTTAGATCTTGAAGTAAGAATGCCAAAAGGTTTAGGAGGAGCTAATGATGATTTTGCTAATCCTGAAATGCTTTTTGCGGCCGGATATTCAGCGTGTTTTGACAGTGCTTTGAACAGAGTGATCAGCTTGTCAAAAGTAAAAACCGGAGAAACAACAGTTACTGCACAAGTAAGCATAGGACAACTTGAAAACGGAGGTTTCGGATTAGCCGCAGAACTGGATGTCAATATTCCGGGAGTTTCTCTTGAGGAAGCACAGGCTTTAACAGAAAAGGCACATCAGATCTGTCCTTATTCCAATGCTACCAGAAATAATATCGAGGTGAAACTTTCCGTAACCAATAACGATTAATCCAATTTTTTTAAGCATAGTTATAACGAAAGGAGCTGTTTTTTATGAAAACAGCTCCTTTTTATTTTCTAGTAACAAAATTTCTGAGATAAATACAAAAGGATTCTTCATTAAAACTTCGTTAGACTATCAGTCACTCATCATTTATCTTCTGTTCATATCACTTTTCTGATATGCATCTACCTTTTTATATGAGTTATTCTTCTCTTTTTCTTTTTTATCTGAAATTAAAATTCCGTAAAGATGGTCTATTTCATGTTGAAAAATAACCGCCGTAAATCCTTCCACAAGCTCCGAATACTTTTGCCCTTTCAAATCTACATATTCCAGCTGAATGACTTTACTTCTGTAAAACTGATCCCTGAAATCCGGGATTGACAGATCTCCTTCAGGACCAAGATTTTGTAAGTCAGACTTCCACACGATCACCGGATTGATAAAATATTCAAGGGGTGTTCCCTCTTTATCAAAACGCTGTACCCAGATTATTTTTCTGTTGATTCCAACCTGCGGTGCTGCAATTCCTACTCCACCATCTGTTGAAAGAAGGGATTCTTTCATTCTTTTTACCAGAACAGCAGTATTGGGATCCAAAGGGTTTATTTCTGAAGAAAGGCTCAACAGTGTTTTATGTTGATTGGAATCAGTAGTCTGATAGATAGGCAAAGCTGTATTTATATCTCCCTGATTAATAATCGAAAGTTCATTAGAGGTGAGCTTCTGGGCATTGAAAAATCCCATAAAAAAGATGAGCAGAATGGATAATTTATTCATGTTTTTTAAATGTGATACAAAGGTAAATATTGTTATTCAAATAGACCAGACTTCAATTAATACTAAGAATAATTTACTGCAGGATTTCAGGTTTTGGATAAAGCCGTTGAAAATTTAACCTAAAAAACGGGCTAAAGCCCGTCCCTATTGATATGTACTTGAATAAATCTTGTTTACTTCTTTTAATAAACTCAAATAGTCTGTAGAAGTAAAATTAAAAAGTCTTTGTCATATCTCCCGGAATAATCAAATTGAAATCAGTTGGGATATAATCTTTTGCCGGAACTTTCAACTCTGGATCATCGGATTCAAAAACAGAGATCACTACCATTTTCAGATTCGGATTTTTCTGTTTGATATACCAGTAAATTCCGCCGAACTCTTTACTGTGATAATTTCCGTTGTAATGAACAAATGTTTTTCCGGCCTGAATATTTTTCAGAATAGATTCCGCCATTGTAGCGTCTTTTGTAGCTTGTGCTGAAATAAAATTCATCACTTTTGTTCCCTCCGCATGATCGCCCATCATCTTTTTCATTTCCGGATAACCTGGAGTATCTAAAGTTACTTTGATTGGTAATTGGGCGATATAAGTCTTTTCTTTCTCACTTAATTTATTCAAAGACTCCAGCCCTTCTTTTGCCGTTTGTGAAGCGTATCTTCTTGGAATATTTGTTGCAATGAAATTCAGTTTTTTACTTTTAGCAAAATCAACCAAAGGTTTGTAATCTGTTGCATAGTTATTCCACAAACGGGCTGAATCTTTTAATGTTTTTGCGTCGAATTTCCCGTTTAAATACTGATCCAGCTGAGCCTGATTATCTCTCTCGAACATTTCTGCCCCCAGAATAAGCTGACCGTTCTTCTTAGCAAACAAAGCTTCTGTAATTTTAAGCTGCAGCCAGTGATTAATGGAACTGTTATGATTTTCACCAAAAAATACCACGTCATAATCTGCCAGTTCTTTCACTAATTTTTCTGTCTTTACCTCCTTCCCTTTTTTATCATAAAACTGATACGCTTTAAATTCCTGTGCTTTCAAAGAACAGCAACCGGCAATCAGTATCGCTATGAAAATGTTTTTCATTTTTATTTTATATTTAACTACAAATTACACAAATATTTTGGCACTCATCCTACTATAGCAGCCAAACTTGTCTTTTGAATTTCTTTATCTTTTATCTGAAATAAAAAAACCGCTTTGAATTTTACAAACAAAACGGTCTTATTCAAATTATCTAATTATTATTGCTCTAATGCTGCTACAAGATCCTTCCACTCCTGAAGTTCAGGAATTCCCGGCTTTCTTTTCCCGAAGAACTGAACGATAAAGTCACCTTCATTATTGAAAACTTCAATAGCGGTTACTTCTCCGTCTTCCGTTGGCTTTTTAACGATCCAGGCTTCTGCAATTTTCGTTACATCAAGGTGTAAATTGAAATCAGGATCCATTACATTGAACCATTGCTGGTGCCAAAGTGTTTTCTTAACATTTCCTGTATGGATCTGAATAATTCCTCTGTTTCCAACGAAAACCATGATTGGGGTATTCTTTTCAGAAGCGTCTTCCAGGATGTTTACCACTTTAGCATTATCAATTTTCTTAGCAAATCCTTCCGGAGCTAATCTTAATGCCTGTGTTCTGCTTACTCCGTATTTTCTGGTCATCATGAAGAAATCGTGAGTATCTTTTAGTTCTGTCCAGGCCTTTTTGAAACCTTCTACATCTATTTCAGAATCAGCTTTTTCTGCTTGTTTAGGAGCCACTGCTTCAAATGTAAAAGTTTCGTTCTGATCTTCGGCTCTGAATTTTTCAACAATAGCATCAAAAGCATCACTGTTACTGTCTTTTGTAAGATAGATTTTATGTAACGCCAATCCATCTTTACCAAAAAACTGAAGACTCTTTTTATCTCCTTCCACTACTGCAAAAGCGAATTTCCAGTGGTTAAGGAAAATTCTAAGGTCAATATCTTCTCCTACGAAAAGCTGTGCATGAGGGCTGCTGAAATCACCATTAAGGTAAGTTCCTTTTCTTTCATGAACACATTCATCATTACGGGTAAGAGCCATTACTTTCCCCAACTTCTCTGCTTCTGTAAGGATGCCTGGGAAATCTGCTTTTAAAACAGTTACCTCATCTCCTACACTGGTCAGTAAAAGTTCTGCTTCACTAACTCCTAATTGTGCAGCGGCATTTCTTATTCTTATATGTGGATTTTCTGCTTTCAGAGCTTCCCATTTTTCCTTTAAGTCATTTACTAATGTGCTCATTATTTTATTTTTTTATGGTTAAAATTGTATAAATTCTATGTATTGTTTCGCCTCCGGTTTTACTTTTTATCTGTTCTTCTTTTTCAGAAGTTTTCATCCTTTTAAAATGGCTTTTGGAGATCAGTTCTTCCATTTCATTATTATTGTACAGGGTAAAATCAAATGCTGTAAACGGCAGTTTTTCCATAAATTCTCTCTGTCCGAAAGTGAGAACAAATGTTCCGTCGTCTTTCAGAACTCTGTAAACCTCATTTAAAAACTCAACCGGATTTTCCCAGAAATACACGGTATTGACTGTAAATATTTTATCAAAGGTTCTGTCCTGAAAAGGAAGTTTCTTTCCTTCATACAATATAAAATCTGCCTGATTTTCGAATTCTTTATTCAATCTTTTGGCTTCATTGTGCATGGTTTCGGAAATATCAATTCCTGTATATTTCAGGTTTTTGGCTAATCCAAAAATATTTTTCAGATGTCCGGCATTTCCGTGTCCTATTTCAAGGATCTGCTGGTTATCTTCAATCAGAAGTGTTCTGATACTTTCTAACGTCATACTGATGTTAGTGGCATTCATCATTTCACCAATCTCTATACCTTTTTCTCCCTGAGGATTGGCTAGATTCTGTGCGAGAATTTTAAGTTCTTCTTTTTCCATGGTTATCCAAAAATGATCATTGGGTTATTGGTAATGGGATGCCCGCAGATGGTACAGGGGAAATTATAGGCATTACTGATATTTTCTGCCGTAAAAACTTCCTGTGGTGTTCCATAGGCGGAAACTTTTCCTGATTTCATTAATAAAATCTTGTCTGCAAATTGTGCAGCAAGGTTCAGATCGTGTAAAACAACAATTGCACTATTGGCTTTTTTCGTGAAATTCTTGATAATTTCCAACGCTTTGTATTGATGTTTTATGTCTAAATTATTCAGAGGTTCGTCCAGAAAAACAAGTTTATGGGTTATTTCATTCTGCAGCTGTGCCATTACTCTTGAAAGGTGTACCCTTTGTTTTTCACCGCCGGAAAGGGTATTGTATTCTCTTTCTTTCAGATGAAAAATATCGGTTTCATACATCATATTATTCATTGCTTCAAGATCTTCTTTACCTGGCTGGGCATCAAAATAGGGATACCTTCCCATCATCACGACATCTTTTACTTCAAGTGGAATATCGTTGCTGTTATGCTGGGAAAACTTTGCTTTATGTTTTGAAAGTTCTTTCACATTCCAATCAGAAATGGGTTTATTTTTAAACAAAACCTGTTGTTTTCCGGTTTTCACTTCATTGGCCAGAACACTCAGCAGACTTGATTTACCGGCTCCGTTTGGTCCTACGATTGCCAGAAATTCACCATATTCCAGAGAAACGTCTACGCCATCCAGAATACGAAAGTCTTTATGTTTATAATTAATCTGATGTGCCTTAATCATTACAGTGATTTTTTAAATTTAACCAAAATAGCGATAAAAATAGGTCCTCCCATCAATGCTGTCAAGATTCCTATCGGCAATTCGGACGGTGCTACAATACTTCTGCTGAATGTATCCGCAGTTAGTAGCAAAATACTTCCGCATAATGCTGATAAGGGCAGAATGAAAGTATAATTGGATTTGAACAACAGCCTTAAAATATAAGGTACAATAAGACCTACAAAACCAATCGTTCCCGAAAATGCTACACATGTTCCCACCATTAAAGCAACTATAATAGTAATCTGCTTCTTTAGCTTTTCCACGTTGATTCCCAGATGCTGTGCATCTTTTTCACCCAGCATCATAGCATTCAGTGCTTTTCCTTTTGGCAAAAGAATAATATAGGCAATGACAGCAACAATGGTTAAAATAATATTTTTGGTCCAGGTAGCTGCTGCTAAACTTCCTAAATTCCAGAATGTCAAATCTCTGAGCTGCTCATCTTTTGAAATATAGATCAGAAATCCGGTGATTGAAAATCCAATTGCTGTAATAGCAACACCGGTTAAAAGCATCATTACTACATTGGTTTTTCCTCCACTTGTTGAAATTCTGTATACCAACATCATCGATAAAAAAGATCCTACAAAGGCTGCAATTCCTACCAGGGAAAATTGTACAGCTTCAGGAAGATATTGCTTAAAATGTCCTCCTAAAACAATGGCAATGGCCGCCAGCAATGTTGCTCCCGATGTAAGTCCTATTAAATCTCCCGTTGCTAAAGGATTCTTGAAAAGCCCCTGCAGGCTTGTTCCTGAAACCGATAACATACTTCCTATTAAAATCGCCATAATAATTCTGGCTGCTCTTACGTCCCATATTACATATTTATCACTTAAGGATAAACCGGGATCTCCTTTTATAAACTGCCACAAAACTCTGAACGGAGATGTTCCGCTAAAATCGTAGACTCCTGTATTAAGTGACAGTACTGCTATGATAACCAGCAGCACTGCACTTATAATAAGATAAAAGTATAGTTTACTTTGTGCTTTCAATTAAAAGTTTGTTTAATCCTAATGCTGCTTCTCCTAGTCTCGGTCCGAAACCTGACACTAAACCTCCATCCATTGCGATGATCTTCTTATTTTTTCCTGCGTTGGTTTGGGAAACTCCCGGCATTTTAAGCGCTCCTTCGTTTCCTCCTGCTCCCTGCAGACCTGAAGTAAAGAAAAATAATACGTCAGGATTAGCTTTTACAACAGCTTCGGGTGTTAATGGTTTGAAATCTTCAAAATCATTGACTGCATTTTCTGCTCCGGCAAGATTGATGAGTTCAGCCATAGGCGTGTTCTTACCTGCTACCATCAGCATATTCCCTCTGGCATAAATAAATAATACTTTCGGCTTTTTTTCAATCGGCTGTACCTGTTTCAAATCTGCATCAATCTTATCATTTAGTTTTTGATACTCTGTGTTTCCTAAGGCTTTTGCTACATCTTCGATCAGTTTCTTGGTTCCTTCAACGGTGTATTCCTGTTTGAAAACATCTGCTTTAATGCCTGATGCTTTGATTTTTCCTAATAATTCCGGGTTGATATCTTTATCGGAAGCAAGGATCAAAGTAGGGTTTACTGCCATGATCGGCTCAATGGTCATAGATCTTACATGGCCTAAATCTTTGGCTGTAGCCTTTAAGCTTTCAGGGTACGTACTGGTAACATCTGTTCCCACGATTTCTTTTTCGTGGCCCAGAGCGCTTACAATTTCTGTAATTCCTCCGCTTAGCGATACGATTTTATTATTAGTCTTTGGTGCTTCGGAAGTAGCTTCCGTTGTATTTTCTTTGGTTGTTCCTTCTGCTTTTTTGCATGAGTATACTGCTACAAGAACAGAGGCTGCAAGAATGAATTTTTTCATAGTGTAGATATTTTTAAGGTCATATGGAATCATCATCTCTGGAAAACCAGTTAATCATAAATCCATACAGCCATATTTTATAAAGGTTTATATTCGAATTGAGGTCTTCCTCGTTCTCCTGTAGTGCTGGTAAGCCTTGTAAATCTTAGTTTAAAGTAATAGCCTTCAGCATCTTTAATAATGTAGAAACGGTCCCCGTATACTTCAAGTCCATTGGTCCCTACAGGATTTCTCCAGTTTCCTCCTATTACTCTGTGATCGTTGTAAATGAATTTGGACGGGTCAACATCTGAGGCTTTAAAATTATTGTAAGCTTCCACACCTGATCCTGAGGTTACTTTTACTTCATAGGCACCTACTCCTCCTACCGTATTAGTGGTTACAAAATCTGCATAAATATAACTTCCGGCACCGGAAATAATATTGGTAAATACCGTAAAACAGATATCCCATTTCTTTTTCTCCGGCTGTATAATTACCTCACTGTTTTTTGCAAGACTTACAAAATTGTAATTGTATACTGCATTTTTTACGATGGTCAGTTCTTTATGGCTGGAAGCATTAAGCTCAGCATATTTTATTTTGTAGCCGTTGCCTGATCTTACAACCTGGACCTTCATCCATCCTCTGCTGTCACCTCCTGTAGCAACAGATCCTGTAGGAATAGTTCCTGTAAAGATCTTTTTCCCCATATTAACAAGGTAAACCGCGTTTTCAGAATCATCAGACTTAATTTCATTAATAGCAGTATATCCTGAAGGGAAGTTTCCTTTCACATCATCTATATAGGTTTCATTGGAAGGATCGAAGTTAGCAACCTGTACTTTATCTTTCAGGGCGGCTACACTTGCATCTGTTACTAAATCTATATTTGTTGCATTTGGAATTTTACCTGCTGCCATCATGATGGATGAATTTAAAACCACTTTAAATTCATTTCCTGAATAAAATGCAAAATCCCAGTCTGTTCTTACTGTTAAAGCTTCAGTATTGGTTCCCAAATCAAACCAAACCTGATTAGGTTCAGCAGCTCCGCCTACATTCGGGCTGACAACAGCTCCGTCTGAAGGAGCAACCATCACGGCGTCTTCATTATCATTAATACATGATTGAGAAATAAAAGAAGCACCTATTAAAAGGGAAAATAGTATTTTTTTCATTTTTAACCTTTAAAAATTATAATTTAATCTGGCAAAATAACTTCTGCCATAGAATAGATTTTGCATTTCTGCAGAAGCATTATGACTGTTCCCTGCCAGAGTTGTATTTCTCACATTGGTTACATCAAAAATATTTTTAACCCCAACACTGACCTCAAAATGATTCTTAAAGAAAGGCTGGCTCAGGGTGAAATTCAGCATATTATAATCTCCTACTTCTCCTAGTACATACTGCCCTGGATCTTTTGGATCATTAGCATTCGTTTTAAGGGTATATTTTTTCTGAGTTCCTGTGTATTTGTAATAAAGGGCAAATAATGTTTTAGTGTAAGGTAGTGTATAGTTAGCTGCAAGATTGGCTTCTGCGTAGAAATTATAATCATCAGGAGAATAAATATTTCCGGTATTCAACACCTGAGAAACTCCCATTACTGAAACACCTGCGTTTACGGATAAGTCCCCTTTTCTAACATTTACGCTTCCTCCCAATAATATAGATTTAAAATTATCAACATTTAAATAGGTAATTTGTAAAGGACTGTTGTTAATAATTACACTTTCAATTCTGTCTTTTACGTCTAAAAACATTCCTGAAGCACTGAAATTAAACTTCCAGTCATTATGATTAGTGATTGCATAATCCCAGAACATCCCTGCTGAATATCCTGTCTCGGGTTTCAGGTTCTCGTTCCCTCTGATATCATGATTGTTGTCTACTACAAAAGTATATAGCTCATCATAAGTCGGGAATCTATTAGCAGAGCCAAATACCAGACGGATATCAGATTTTTCCGTGGTTTTAAACCTTAATGTGGTTGAGTAGTTATATTGTGTATCAAATTTATCACTCAAAGCTAATCTCAACCCGGGACGCACAGAAAGCCAGCGAGTAGCATTCCATTCTGCAGATAAGAAATTGGCATAATTGAATATTGAGCGTTCAATACTTTTTCCGTTGTTATTGCTTTCAAATGTTGTGGCATCTGCAAAACCTTTGGTTCGGTCTAATTCATAGCCTATCTGAAAGTTAATTTTTTCACTGTCTAAGAAGTTACTGAACATTCCTCTTGAATAAAGAACATCCGATTTATAAAATGTTAAATTAGGATCTCTTGACAATTCTTTTCTGTTGGGAACATCATAAGTATAATGCTGAGATTTTCTTTCCTGAGTCTGATAAGAGAAATCCCCATTATAATTAAGTCTTCCCAATTTGGTTTGTATATTGAACTGATGAATCCATCTTTTTGTATTGTAATCAATATCTTTTGAAGTATAGGTTCTGTTACCTCCTCCCAGATACAATTCTTCCACCAACGGATTATAGTAATTGATCTTTTCGGAAAGAAAATTCAGTTTATAATAAAAACTTGTGTTGTTTTTACTGTATCGGATCACTCCATTGGTTGTCACCTGATCTTTGGGCTGCCAGTCGTAGCCACGCTGTCCGTCATTCCCTTCATTAAAGTATT
This sequence comes from Chryseobacterium sp. Tr-659, assembly GCF_011752975.1. Classification (GTDB taxonomy): domain Bacteria; phylum Bacteroidota; class Bacteroidia; order Flavobacteriales; family Weeksellaceae; genus Chryseobacterium. The sequence continues at coordinate 321,140 of NZ_VWWP01000005.1, forward strand.
TATACCCCTGAAATCGTCCTTTATACCCCTGAAAATCATTATGATTAATATCGGCAGCAACAGACCAGTTGTCATTTATTCTGTATCCTAAGTTCAAAGACTGAATATGACGTCCGTTTCCTTTTTTAAACCAGTCATAATCCTTATTCACTGTTTCTTCCTGCAAAGAAGCCTGAATATTAATTTTTTTACTGTAATTCTTTTTCGTAATAATATTGATCACTCCTGCCAGTGCATTATTTCCGTATTCCACGCCCATTGCTCCTTTTACCACTTCAATACGCTCAACATTATTAACGTTGATCTTTGTAAGGTCTACCAGATTTCCCAACCCTTCATCACTAACAACTGGAATATTATCAATAAGAATCTTGGTATACGCTCCGCTAAGTCCCATGATATTTGCGCCGGAATTCCCTGAGCCTTTATCAGGTACTATTAAGATATTAAGGTTTTGGTTTAAAACTTCGGCAACACTGGTTACTGCCATGTTTTTAATCTGCTGTGCATCAATTACTTCTACCTTATAAATTGATTTACTAATTGACTGCTGCATATATTGCCCTGTGATAACAACTTCATCAATATTCTTCTGATTTAAAGAATCTTTTTGTTGTGCATTCATCCAGAAAGCAATGGACAGTGACAAAACGGTAAGCACTTTCTTCTTCATAGATTGAAAAAATTTTCGCAAATATAAAACTTTATTTAGAACAAGTAAAAATAAATATATATTTTTGTAGAATAATTCTAAATAAAATCTATTATGAGACTAAAATTACTTATAGGAGCTTTAATGTTCACAGCAGCTGCAGCAAACGCTCAGGTTTCAACACTCAACGAAAATTTTGACAATTTTACGGCAGGAAATAATACTTTTCCTCAAAACGGATGGTCTGCTGTACTAGCCCCTAATCCAATGCCTTTCCCTCCTGCTCCTCTGATGATTGTAACTGCTACTACAGATAAAGTAGTGCAGGCTTATTCAGGAAATAATTCAAGCGCACCCTCATACCTGATCACTCCGCAAATCATAGCTCCTGCAGGTGACAAAACACTCTCTTTTTCAGCTGCAAAAAGCACAGGAACCAACGGTAACGGAACACTAGAGATAGGACTGGCTTCAAACCCGACAGATATGACCACTTTTGTATCATTGGGAGCTCCAATTTCCTTAACGAGTGAAACCATGCAGACCTATACCGTTTCCGTACCGGCATCCACCTCTACCTATATTGTTTTCAAGTTTACACCAACCATTGTGCATACTGCATTACAAATTGATAATGTAGTTTACAATACTTCATCTACCCTGTCTGTTTCTGACCACCTGAAATCCAATGAAGAAATCAGATTTGCTATGAATAATTCTCAAACTGCTTTGGAGTTTAGAACAAGAAAGGATCCTAAAAATATCCAGATTTATTCTGCTTCAGGTCAAAAAGCAGCGGAAGGAAAACTGAACGGCCAAAGTTTCGACATCAGTACTCTTCAGCCCGGCGTTTATTATATGCTTATCGAAACTACCGAGGGGAAAGAAATCAAATCTAAGTTTATCAAAAAATAAGGTTTATTAGACTATTATTTACCTTTTCAAAGCCGACAGGATTTTTCCTGCCGGCTTTTTTTACTCTATAATCCCCTGCTTTAATATATGATCAAAAGAAAACACGATAAAAATCATGTTTTTATTTAGAATCATTAAAAATAAATATATACTTTTGTAGAATAATTCTAAATAAGGATGTAAAAAATTAAATTATGAAAACAAAACTATTATTGGCTTCATTGTTTGCTCTTTCTGTTCAGCAGACAGTTCTAGCACAAACTGATGCATTGGGATATTCACAAGTAAACATGACAATGGGACAGGGATACCAAAACCGTGTTTTTTTCAATCTGGCAGATGGTAATATGGTTTCTCAGCCTGCAAAAAGCTGGGATATTGCGTTCTTCAGAAATTCCTCAATGAATTTCGGATCCAGAGTGAATGATGCACAAGATATTGAAGTTTATGAAGCTTCCAATAATCTTGCAGATTGGGACAATATCAATATTGCAAATGTATCCAATTGGGGAAGTCCTATCTATAATCCGGATCAGACAACTTCTCTCCAGGATGGTGCGTTTGAACAAGGATCGGCTCCTTACGGCTGGGGACAATATAATGGTGCAACACATCACATAGATGGAAAAATCATTTTTGTTTTAAAATATTCTGACGGAACCTATATCAAATTTGCTATTCTTGACTATTTCGGAGGATATACATTCAAATATTCAAAGTGGAATGGAAACTCATGGGATGCAACTGAAACCAGAACTATAGCAAACGGAACGGATGACGCTTATTTTAACTATTTCTCTTTCACCACAGGAGCCAAAGTTAATAATCTTGAACCTTCCAAAAGTGCATGGGATTTCGTCTTCACTAAATATTACACATTCTATAACAATATTATGATGTACCCGCTCTCCGGAGCTATTCAGGCACCTACTGTGACCGTGGCTAAAGTGCAGCCGGAGACTCAAGCAACAGCTGCATATACCCTTCCTGCCAATGCGAGTTTCTCTTCCAATATCACCACGGTAGGACACTCTTGGAAAGGTATTGGTAATGCATATTCCGATGTTGTTTATTATATTAAGAAGGGAAGCGATTACTACAGAATGTATTTTACAACCAACGGAGGATCTTCCACAGGAAATATGTATTTCAAATACAAAAAGATCACCGAAACTTTAGGAATTACCGAAGTAGGGAAAAAGGCTTCTTTCGGAATCTATCCAAACCCGACTACAGCGGATAAAAAAGTAACGGTTCTTTTTGACATAAAAGAAAAAGCGGGTAACAAAGGGAATGTAGAAGTTTTTGACCTTACCGGAAAAAAAGTATATTCTGCAGAACTTACCAATCAGGCTGGGTTTTACAAGCAAGATCTGAACCTATCTTATCTGACTTCAGGAAATTATCTTGTTAAAATTACTTACGGCGGCCAATCGGAGACGAAAAAGCTTATTGTAAAATAAGATATTTTATTTTAATACTTTCTATTTTTTCTAATAAAAAGGCGGTTTCAGAATCTTGAAACCGCCTTTTATTCTAGTATATTTTAAATCCTTTGTACACTTCCGTTGAGCTTTCCATCATTTTGGAAGCATCTTTTCGGAAATCCAGCAGATGATCCTGCCCGTTGTGTCTGTTATGATGATCTATGCTTTCCCAAAGTTCGATCAGGAAAAAGGTGCCTTTATTATCTTTATCTTCAATAAGATCGTACTGCAGACAGCCTTCTTCTTTTCTTGTTTCTTTCACCAGGTTCTGAAACAGCTCTACAGCTTCCATCAGATAATTTTCATTAAACTTAAAGAGTGCAATGATATGTAAATTCATGTTCTAATATTTAGTCATGTAAAAGTAAAATATTTTCAAAACCGAAATAGAATTTACAGCTTTTATTTTTCCACAGCAAGCCTATTTTTTAATTAAAAACTGATTTATAAATAGTTATAGAGCTCATAACAATAACCAGCAAACCAATAATCAGAAACATTTTTTTAACAGGAAGCTTAGCTGTAAGCATTGCAGAAAAAGGAGCGGTAATAATACCTCCGATCAAAAGCCCGAGAATAATGTTCCAGTGCTGAATTCCAAGGGTAAAGAAAAAAGTAACAGCGGCGGTTATTGTCAGTATAAATTTGGCTACCGTAGAACTACCTACTGCAAATCTGGGAGTAAATGCATTTTTGATTAAAGTTCCGGTTACCAAAGGTCCCCAGCCACCCCCTGCAAATGAATCTATAAAACCTCCGATTACCCCTAATCTTGTAAGGTTTGTTTTCTTTTTAAGCGATTTGTTCTGTTTTTCCTTAAAAGCATTTGAGAAAATCTGAAATCCGAGATAAAGAGTATAAAAAGCAATTATTGTTTTTGTGATTTTGGCGTAATATTCCCCAAGATAGGTAAGGCAGACGGCTCCGATAACAGCACCGATAACGGCAGGAATTGCCAGTTTTTTTACCAGACTTTTGCTCACATTTTTAAGCCTTACATGGCTTATACTTCCCGCGGCAGTTGTGAAACTTTCAGCAGAATGAATACTTGCACTTACAATATGAGGAGGAATATTCAGCAGCAGAAGTGTTGTAGTACAGATAACACCATATCCCATTCCCATTGATCCTGCAACTATTTCGGCAAAAACGCCTACCAGCAGCATCCAGTAAAAAATATGGTTATCTTTTGCCAAAATAGTCAAAAGGTCATCCAGATATCCCAGCTCGTACATAGAAAATACCGTAATGAGCAAAATAACTGTAGTCACAAAAAGAACATTAAGCCTTATTTGAATTTTTCTTGAAATTACCATTTTACAAAATCATTTGGGGTATTAACGTACAATTCCAGGATTAATGATCTGTGTGCTAAGGCAGGATCTCCTGTTCCAATGAAGACCGTAAGTTTTTGTAATCTGGTTGTATCTTCTTTTGAAATCATAGTTTATTCATTTGAAGTCTTGCAAATATCTGATAAAATATCTACCCTACAAAATAAGTAGACTAATAATTCAAAAAAAAGGATCAGGTCAGTCGACCAGATCCATTAAAGTTTTTTTCTCAAGAATATTCAGTGAGGCATCCCGTACTTCAATCAATACATCATGAAGCCCGCAGTGGTCTTCATTACAATCTTCACATTTTTCATAAAAGTTCAGACTTACACAAGGAAGCATGGCAATGGGACCATTAACAAGACGGATGATCTTGGCAAGTTTTACATTTTCAGGATTTTCTTTGAAAAAGTAACCTCCGCCTTTCCCTTTTTTACTATCAAGGATATCCGCTTTTTTCAGTTCAAGCAGAATATTTTCTAAAAACTTTAAAGGAATCTTTTTGTGTTCCGCAATTTCAGAAATAAGAATCGGGCCTTCATTTCTTTTTTCTACAAGATATGAAAGCGCCTTAAACGCATATTGAGATTTTTTTGAAAGCATTACAGCAAAAATAAGAAAATTGTTTAATATGTGAAAAAGTGAAGAAAGCTAACACCTCTATGTGCACTGCAAAAACCAATTAATATATTCCGTTTTCTTTATAATACCTTCTTTCAGCTTCGCTTTAGCTACCACATTTTTGCCTTTCTCCTATTAAATCATTATGTTTGCCATATGTTCAGTAAACAAGAGGCACAGCAACTAAAAAAAGAATTTTGGACAGCTTTCGGAAAATCGTTTCCCAGAAAATGGATTCTTTATGATACCAAAATCAAGGATATGGCATTTAAATTTTCTGCCGATAATAAAAAGGCAGAGGTTTCGTTAGATATCGAAATGAAAGATGAAATCTTCCGGAATGCCTATTACGAAAAGATTTGGTCACTGGAAGATATCTTAAAGGATTTTATAGGAGATTTTCAGAAAGAAGAGTATTTCACTTTGGACAATGGCAAGGTTATCAGCAGAATATGGGTAGAGAAACATAATGTTTCCATTTTTAATAAAAATACCTGGCAGGAAACTTTTGAATTTTTTTTCGACAAAATGGAAGGTTTCGAAAGGTTTTATTATGAATATGAGGATTTTATAAAGGATATATAGAATACTTGTGAAATAATTACCGTTTAATGCCCAAGTAGAGATAAAAAAGAAATCTTATCTTTGCTTATACCACTTAAACTAATAGATGAAACTAAATAACATGACTAAAAATGAGAAAAGTGTACAAAAACATTTTTGGAGAAGTTATCTCCAAGAGCAATGCTATGAAACTAGATGAATATCATCTGTATTATTACGAGGAAGGTTCTGATTTTATAAAAGAGATTGAATTTATCAATGAAGACAGTATTTATAATATCAACTATTTTCTAAGTGATGGAGAAGATGAATCACAGGTAGTAGATTATCTGAAAGAGAAGTCCGATTTCTTTGATATTGAAAAAAAAGAAACCGATGACGGATTTATTATTTCCACGAATAAACTTTATTCTTTATCTGTAGACGAACTGCCCTTAATTTCAAAGACTGTTTTCAAAACAGATGATCCTGAAAATTTTATATGTTCCCAGGTTATTGATAATGAAACTCAGGAGCCACAACTTGAAAGAACGGTGAAATGCTGGTACACCAACGATGAGAACGGTGAAAAATACGCGGCTATAGAATGCAGTTATCAGGAAGACGGAAAACTGGAATTAGCCATTGATAAAACATCTGATCCTGAACATGAGGAAAACTGGACACATTATGATTATGATACTTTCCAGGATCTTCAAGAACGTATCGCAACGGATATCAGCTATTATAAAACCGCTGCATTACTTCCTAAAGAAGCCTATCAGAAATAATAATTCTCTCTTAATACCCAAATCAACTAATTATTTACTATATGGAAGAGAATTCAAACTTCTTCGCTGACAGAAAAAATATTATTTTGTAAAAACAAAATTGGAAGCCGTCTCACAAGTGAGACGGCTTCTTTTATTTTTATCCAAACTTCTTCTTTCTCAGCCAGAAGAATAATCCTCCGATAAGGCCTATAACTGCCAGTGGAAGCAATAAGTTAAACCATTGCCATTGGCTTTTTTCTTCTGTAATTCTGTACCTGTCCAGAAGTCTTTCTTCAATATTTCTGTTTCTTAGCTCCATCAGGTTGCTGTCGTCTAACAGGTAATCTAAAGCATTTCTAAGGAATTGTTCGTTTCCAAACTGTTCATTGGTCATCAGATCTACTCCCAACGGAAGCGGTTTTCCTTTGATTACTTTATTTCTTCCGACATCTCCGTCTGCGATAACAATCATTTTATTTTCCGGGCTGGATGTTTTAAAGCCAGGATAAGATTTTCTTTCAATTCTTGAAGCATAAGCAGAGTTGAACTTTCCTTCCAAAGCAACTGCAAAGATCTTTGGTGTGCTTGGTTTTTCCATTTGTCCAAGGCTGTCTACGCTTGCAATTTCTTTCAGATCCACATAATTCGGAACCTGTTTCAGCAATGTTCTTTCACTGGACTCGAAAAGTACCTTTGTTTTGATATTCTTTCTTCCCAATGTATCAATGGAAGTTGGAAATTCAAATTTCACAGGGTTGATATTTTTTGTAATCGGATTGTTGTTTTCAGCAATTCCCAGAGGATAATATGGCCAGGGTAAGCTTGTATACTGAGGATTTCCGCTTACTTCTCCGGTTACGAGTCTCAATAAAGCAAACTTTTTAACATCTTTCACCAATGCCGGATTGATTCTTAAGCCGTAGTTGAAAAAGAAATCCGTCATATTGATATCAATCGGGAAAGGCATCACTTTTTTAGATCTTGTTAAAGTATCCATTTCCGCATTTACTGCGTCAATCATCCAAAGTGTCTTCCCTCCGTTCATTATGTATTGATCAAGAATCACTTTTTCATTATCCGTAAAGGCTTTTCTTGGCTTTGCAATCACTAAAGCACTCATCTGCTTTAACAATGGTACGTCTGCCAATGAAAGTTCTGTTTGATTTTTAGGAATAATTGGCCCTGCATCATAATTTTCCAATGCCAGCTGAACAAAACCCTGAAACTCTTCCGGGCTCAATTCATCATGATTCACCAGAATCCCGATTTTCTTCTTCTTATCGGCAGCAATATTTTTGATATTGGAAACAAGGTTATATTCCAGTCCTTCAATAGACCTTGTCAGTTGCTCATCTGCATCAATACCTGCCTGCTGTACTACTAAAGGTATGGAAACTCCATCAGTTCCATGTTTGATTACAGCATAAGGAAAAAGGGTGATTTGCGAGATTTTGCCGTCTTTCACATCCGGAAGGATTGAAGGCTGCATTCCCATAGCCATAAGGGTGTCCTGAGACATTTTTGTTTTAATAGGATCGATAAATTTAAAATCGATCTTCGGATTGATCTTTCTGAATTCCTCCAGCATAAACTTCGTTTCACTCTGCAGCTGTTTGAAACTTGCCGGAAAATCACCTTCAAGATAAACCTCAACAGTAAGCGGCTTTTTAACGGATTCCAATACTTTAATCGTATTGTCAGAAAGAGTATATCTTTTTTCTTTTGTTAAGTCTAATCTGATTCCTGAATATGCCAGGATAATAACTAAAGGAATTATAGCAAATAAGAAAATTCCCAGTGGAGATTTAGCATTGATCTTCTTCATAATTCTACTTCTTTTTGTTAATAAAATGATTCGACAATACTAATGAAGCACCGATAATAAGTATAAAATAAGCAACATCTTTAAAATCAATAAGACCTCTTGTGAATCCTAAGAAATGTTGATAAAATCCTATATTCTGAAGAATAAAATCTGCTCCGCCCAATAGTTTATAGCTTGCCAGCTGTTCGATCCCAAAATACATGATAAAACACATAAAAACACCCAGCAGGTAAGCCATGATCTGATTCTGTGATAATGAAGAAGCTAAAATCCCCACTCCCGAAAATCCTGCAATTAAAATAATTAACCCTAAATAACTTCCGAAGGTCATTCCAAGATCTATATTTCCCACAGGAACTCCCAGAACATATACGGTATAAAGGTAAATTAGAGATGGAATAAGGCATAGAATCCCGACGATCCATACAGACAAAAATTTTCCTGTCACCAAATCCGACACTTTTAACGGTTGTGAAAAAAGCCAGTTGAGTGTTCCTGTTTGCTGTTCTTCCGCAAAAGTCTTCATAGAAAGCGCCGGAATGATAAACATTAACAGCCATGGAACCAATACAAAATAGCTCTGAAGAGATGCCATTCCGATCTCAAAAATATTAGAATCGTTGTCGAAAAAGAACAGGAAAAGAGTCGTAATCAGACTAAAAGCAGCAATGATCACCCATGCGCTCCAGTTTCCGAAATAACTCCAAAGTTCTTTCTTTAAAATTGCAATCATAGTTTTTTTGTAAAATGTAAAAGGATGAATGTATTAATGCATACACCCTACCTCACAATTATTTGTTTTTTTTATTTTTATTAACGAGTTTCACTGTCATCATGATCAGAAATACAAGAACGAAAAATCCTGTGATTAATTGCCACCAGTATTCAATTACCATTGATTTCAGAATAACGGTAAATACCACAAGAAACAGAATGAAGGTTGCAATTTCATTCGCCTGTCTGAGTTTGATATTGGCCGTAGGGATTGTATTCCCGTTTAAAGTCTTTAGTTGAAGTACTTTTTTCCAGCACCAATAATGATAAACGGCAAGACCGATAAGGAATGTCAGTTTTAAGTGGAACCAGCCCATTTTCATCAGTCCCGGATTCAGGAATATCATGACTAGTCCACATACCGCCATAATGACACCCGCCGGAACGGTAATAATATTCCACAGCCTTCTGGCCATGTATGTATACTGCTCTCTCAGAATTTTCTTTTTTTCTTCCGGAAATTCATCGGTATCCTTATAGTACACAAAGATTCTTACGAGATAAAAAATTCCCGCAAAATAGCTTACCATAAAAATAATGTGCAGCGCTTTGATTATAGTGTAAAGCATTCAGAAAAAATTAACAGCAAAGATAAGCTTTTATCTAATTTTTAAAAATAATTTTCTTTTGATCAGGAAAATATAATTAAAAATAGATTTCTATAAAAAATAGTTCGGCTCGGGGCAGCAAAGCTGCCCGAGCCGAACATTATATTTTCATTAGTAGAATCACAATTAAGAGATCACTCCCAGCTCTTTTCCAACCTTTTCAAAAGCAGCAATCGCTTTATCAAGATGTTCTTTTGTATGAGCAGCTGAAAGCTGTACTCTGATTCTTGCTTTTCCTTTCGGTACTACAGGATAGAAGAACCCGATTACATAGATTCCTTCATCCATAAGTTTTTCAGCCATTTTCTGAGACAGCGGCGCATCATAAAGCATTACCGGAACAATTGCAGCATCTCCGTCAGGAATATCAAAACCTTTTGCTTTCATTTCCGTTCTGAAATAGTCTGCATTTTCCATTACTTTATCACGAAGGCTGGTATCATCAGCAATCATATCCAATACCTTCAAAGCAGCACCTACAATTCCCGGAGCCAGAGAGTTTGAGAATAAATAAGGTCTTGAACGTTGTCTCAACATATCGATGATCTCTTTCTTACCGGAGGTAAATCCTCCTAAAGCCCCACCTAAAGCTTTTCCTAATGTAGAAGTAATGATATCCACTCTACCCATTACTTCGTTGGCTTCATGTGTTCCACGGCCTGTTTTACCAATAAAACCTGTGGCGTGAGAATCATCTACCATTACCAAAGCATCATATTTATCAGCAAGGTCGCACACTCCTTTTAAGTTAGCCACAATACCGTCCATAGAGAAAACTCCGTCTGTAACGATGATTTTAAAACGGTGATTTTTTTCAGAAGCTGCAATCAGCTGAGCTTCCAGATCAGCCATATTATTGTTTTTATATCTGTATCTCGCTGCTTTACACAGGCGAACCCCGTCGATAATTGAAGCATGGTTCAGTTCATCTGAAATAATAGCATCTTCTTCAGTGAATAACGGTTCAAAAACACCTCCGTTTGCATCAAAAGCAGCAGCATAAAGGATCGTATCTTCAAGACCTAAGAAATCTGCAATCTTTTTCTCCAGCTCTTTATGAATATCCTGAGTTCCACAGATAAAACGTACAGAAGACATTCCGTACCCATGAGACTGGATCATATCCTGAGAAGCTTTCATAACTTCCGGATTGTTGGATAATCCCAGATAATTGTTGGCACAGAAGTTTAAAAGTTTTTTTCCGTTAGCTTCTATTTCTGCACTCTGCTGAGAAGTGATGATTCTTTCTCTTTTGTAAAGTCCGTCATTCTCAATATTCTGAAGTTCATTCTGTAAATGTTGAAGGTATTTTTCAGAGATCATTTTAGTAATTTTTTAGATGTGCTAATTTACTAAAAAGGCAGTAAAATAAAACCTTTTATAAGTTTAATTCTAAAAAATTGATCCTACATTCAGTTTTAACATTAATAGTCTACTAATTTAGTAGGATAATATTTATATTTGTTTAAAATTTGAAAGCATGAGATTAAAGCAGGTACAGAAAATAAAGTCAATTAACTCAGAAACCTTTATCAAAAGCTATATGAAATCAAGGCTTCCTACCATTCTTGAAAATTTTATAAATCCCGAAAGTCCTGCTTTTAAAAAGTGGAATTATGATTATTTCAAAGAAGTTGCAGGAGATCAGATGGTCAATATTTATGGCAGTGAACTTGATTCTCTGGACAGAGTTGCAAGTGATCCAGTTGCGCAGACCACATTTTCAGAATATCTGGATCTGATCACAAAACGCCCTACCGAACACAGACTTTTCCTATTTAATTTATTAAAAATCAGACCTGAACTTAAAAACGACATCATTTACAACGATGTTACAGACGGTAAGATATTAAAATGGCTGCCTTTTATGTTTTTCGGAGGAGAAGGTTCCGTTACCAGAAATCATATTGATATTGACATGTCGCATGTGTTTATCACCCAATTCCGGGGAGTTAAAAGAATCTGGTTGTTTCCGTGGGAACAGTCTGATTTTATGTATAAACTACCATATAATTTTCACAGCCTTGTTCAGATTAAAAACCCTGATTACAGAAAATACCCAGCCCTGCTCTATTTAAATGGCTATGAAGCCATTCTCCATCCGGGAGAAACACTTTATATTCCATCCGGATGGTGGCATTATATACAATATGATACGGAAGGATATTCTGTTTCTGTAAGAGCTCTTCCTTCAAGCTCACTTGAAAAATGGCGTGGCTTTAAAAACCTGGTGATCACAAGGCATTTCGATAATCTGATGCGTAAGATTTTCAAAGAAAAATGGTTCGAATATAAAGTAAAAAAAGCTAAAATAAGAGGAGCAAGAGCTGCCAGAAAACAAAGAAGCTTTCAAATCTGAAAGCTTCTTATTGTATCATATTTTTTATCACAAAATCATATTTGATCCTGAAATATTAATGTTTAATAAACTTGATATTTTTCTCACCAATCGTGAAAATATAAGCACCGGGAACCAGTTCTGTAATTCCGATTGCTTTACCCGGCTGATAAGTTCCTCTTCTTACCAATTTTCCGTCAATTGCATGAATAGAGAAATCGGCTGCTTTACTAATTCCTTTCAGATAAAGTTCATTCTTTGCAGGGTTAGGATATAAACCAAAATTGTCTTTATCTACTGAAGAAACACTCAATGTATTGTCTTTGGTAACCGTAGAGTTTTTTTCCAGGATCTGATACTCATAATTGAACTGAACACTTGTAATCTGGAAAGGAACAGATTCCAGAAAATTCTGGTTATTTGATGTATTATTAAGTACCAGATAAGCGGTTTGTCCGGCTGCTCCAACCACTTTAACCGGTAAAGGCATTTCAAAAAAGCTTACTGTTGAACTACTCTGTGTCTGAGAAACATTGAATAATGCCTGATTTCCGTTCTGCATCCATTTAATGGTATAGGTAGGATATCCTTCACCATTCACCCAATCATTAAAAAATTCTGTAAAATCTTTTCCTGTAGACTGAAGTAAAGAGGCATTAAGGTCTGAAGTTCTTACATAGTTATAGGCCAATGCCGGTCTGTTATGATAATCTTTAAGAGCCTGATAAAAAGCAGTATCTCCTAAAATCCATTTCAGCATTCTCAAGACATAACCTCCTTTCGCATAGGAAAGTCTGCTGTCAAAAATTCTGTTTATACTGGAAAGGCCGCTATCCGGAACATAAACACTACCTCCTGGACTGCCAGTAATATAATTTACCTGATCCTGCAGATAACTTAAAAATTCCGTGTTTGACATGATAAGTTTTTCATAGGCCACATGTTCTCCAAAAGTAGCAAAACCTTCATTCAGCCAGATATCATTCCATGCGCCGCATGTTACTTTATCTCCAAACCACTGATGGGCCAGCTCGTGAGCAATAAGCGTTTTACTCCACCCTCCCATGGAAGACATGGTTTGATGCTCCATTCCTCCACCATACATAAACTCCATATGGCCGTATTTTTCATTGCGGAATGGATATGTACCGAAATAAGTTTCAAAAGTATTCATGATCTGCTTCGTCCATTCAATATTCGCCATACTGGTAGGATTCGAATTAGTAGACGGATAAATATAATTTACAAATGGGAACGGAGGATTTCCCATCGTGTCATTCAACTTAATGAAATTGGTAATGGAAAGTGCGATCAGATAGGCTGGTGTTGGATACATCGTTCTCCAGAAGGTAAGTTTTTTACTATTCGGAAGGGTTGTTTCAGACATCAGTTTCCCATTAGCTGCCACATTATATTGTGATGGTGTGGTAATTTTAAAATCAAATCTCTCAATTTTATCATTCAGGCTTTGTTTGGTTGGAAACCAGTCCTGAGCACCATATGGCTCATTTAAAGTAGAAAGAACCGGTGTACCGCCCTGAACAGAGGTTCTGAAAGCATCATTAGCCGTGGAAGGAGCTCCCGAATAATAAATGGTAAGAGAGTCTAATGTATTGGCAGGAATGGAAGCCGGAAGATCGATCTTTATTTCCTTTGATGAAAGCTGCTGAAAGCTCGTGATATTGGTTCCGTGATATTGCACCTGAGAAACCGTTAATGAATTGGAAAGATCAAAATAAATACTTCCCAAACTCTGAGTGGGTTTAAAATGAGAAGTCACCGAACCGGAAATATTATAGACCGCAGGATCCAGAGTAACATCCATTCTTTGATACTGAAGGTCATAATTCAGGGTATTGGGATTCACATTTCCAATGTTCATTTTGTGGGCAAAGGATTTTTTTTCCTTTTCTAACAGCCCTTTTCTATCTATGTTTTGGTCCTGTTTCTGCCCATAAAACGATTGAGACAATAAGAATCCCAATGCGAGAAGGTACAATTTTTTCATACTTCGAAATATTTAACCAAATATAAAAAAAACCTTTTAATCAATGATTAAAAGGCTGTTATAATATATAAAATAAAATATTTTTAGAGATCCAATGCAGGTTCAAGAATCTTCTCCATTCTCTTTTTTACCATATCTACGGAACCTGAATAGTTATTAACCATTAAAGAAAAAACTAAAGTTTTCCCGGAATTGGTTTTCAGATATCCTGCCAATGTTTTTACTTTATTTAAAGTTCCGGTTTTAGCAAAAACCTGTCCGTTCCCGCCCCCGATGAACATTCTTTTTAAAGTTCCGGATTGCCCTCCAATCGGCAGAGAAGTTAAATAAGATCTGTAATACTTTTCGTCCATCAGAGAAGTTAAGAACTTCACCTGAGAAATTGGAGTTACATTGTTGCTTCTTGAAAGGCCACTTCCATCAATATAATTCAAGCCATTCATATCAAACCCGGCATTTTTTAAGTGATCGGTTACTACTATTCTTCCTGATTCAGAAGTCTGGTCACCCATTTTCTGGAAACCTACTGTTCTTAACAAGGCTTCAGCTAGTGAGTTATCACTATGCTGATTCGTATAATAAATAATATCACTTAAAGTGGGAGATTTATACGCAGATAGCATTTTTCTGTTTTCAGGAGCAGTATCTGTCATTTTGGTGCTTACTTTCCCTGTAACAGGAATCCCGCTTTTTACCATTGTTGTTCTGAAAGAATTGGCAAGGTAAGCCGGTGCGTCAGGAAGTTTTGTTGTTAAAAGACCGTCTCCGTCATACTTTTCAGCATACACCATTTGGTGGGCATAAGGAGAAACGTAGAAAAACTTCTTTTCTGTAGAGAAGCCTCCTTTCTTTACGATCAATTTTTCGTTTGCAGGATTAATTCCCCGTGTTGTACCTACCGGCAGATAATAATTATTGTTCTCCAACCATACAACATTTTCCGGAAGCACTGAAATATTACCTTTGAAAAGCGCTGTCTGAATGATAATATCACCATTTACCTTTTTGATTCCCTCACGTGAAAGTCCTCCTATAAAATCTGAAATAATATCCCTGTAAGAAGAAGCTCCTGCTTTATTGGTTCCCAAAGAAGGATCACCACTTCCTACTATATAAAGATTTCCATTTAAAACTCCATTTTCGTCTACTGTTCCCGAATACTCCAGCTGAGTCATCCAACGGTAGTTTTCCCCTAAAAGGTTTAAAGCCGTCTCTGTTGTCAGCAATTTGGTAGTGGAAGCCGGAACTAAAGGAGTGTTTTCATTGTACGAAGAAATCACTTTCTTCGTTTTCGGATCATACACAACGAATCCCCAGGTTGCATTTTTCAGCACAGGATCCGCCATCATTGTGTTTACATTAATGTCTACAAGTTCTTTTGCTGACAAAACAGTTTTTTCCACCACCGAACTCACCGGTGAGGGCAGATTTAAACTGCTTTTCTGATTGTCATAATTCTGAGAATAAAGAACAGTAGAAACGGTAGATTGAGCCAGGAAAAGACCAGAAGCCAACACCGCCGCGCTTGAAATATATTTTCTGAAATTTACCATCTATCTTCTTTTTGTTCTATAGGTTTTGACTCTATAAAAAATGATAGGTTAAATCATTCAATTAAAAAGCCAAACACTTAATCAACGTCCAAAAGTAGAAATTATTGTTATATAAAGGACCACAGCCCCATTATAAAAGAGTGTAAATTTTGTTAAAAATTGTTAAAAATCCACAAAAACGTCTTTTTTAATGCTTTGATATGCAGTGATTTCATCAAATTCTTTCAAACTTATCAAAACCATATTCTTGAACTTCTCATAGTTTTTCCCCCGAGGAAGTTTAAGCATAATTTGAAACTGGTATAAATTGTTAAGCCTTGCAATCTGAGCCCTTTCCGGTCCCAAAACACAATCTTCCGGAAGGTATTTTCTTAAGATAGAACCCAGAAACTGGGAGGCCCGGTCTACTTTATCTTCTCTTCTATGCTTAAGCTCTATCATGATCAGCTTGGTAAACGGCGGATAATGAAATTTCTGACGTTCTGTAAGAATATATTTATAAATTTTCGCCGGATTATTCATCTTAATCAGCTGAAATACGGAATGATCAGGATTATAGGTCTGAATGAGAATCTTTCCTTTCCCTGAAACTCTCCCCGCCCTTCCTGAAACCTGTGTGATCAGCTGATATGCTCTTTCTTCCGCTCTGAAATCCTGAACATATAATAAGGAGTCCGCTTTAGGAATGGCAACCAGTTCAATATGATCAAAATCCAATCCTTTGGAAATCATTTGTGTTCCTACGATAATATCGGTTTCCCTGTCTTCAATCTTCTCATATAGCTTTTCATAAGCGAACTTTTTACGCATGGAATCTACATCCATTCTGTCCACTTCATTTTCAGGAAATAATTTAGAAACTTCTTCATGAATCTGTTCAACTCCTACACCTCTTTCATTTAGGTTTTCCGAATAACATTTCGGACAAGTTTTCGGTTTCGATGCTCTTTGCCCGCAATAATGACATTTCATTTCGTTGGCAGCTTTGTGATACGTCATTACGACATCACAATTGGAGCAGTAATTCACATATCCACAGCTTTCACATTCCACTACATTGGCATAACCACGGCGGTTGTGAAGGACAATAGCCTGATTTCTTTCATCTATTGTCTTTTTGATCTCTTCAATAAGTCTCAAAGAAAAATTCCCGGAAACCTTTTTAGATTCCTGAGCTTCTTTGAAATTGATCAGCTCATATTCCGGCAGATTAACATTCCCGAATCTTTCATTCAGGAAAACATATTTCATTTTATCTTTTCTGGCTCGGTAATAGCTTTCAACAGAAGGTGTGGCAGATCCTAAGATTACTCCTGCATTGTAAAACCCACCTACAACCAGTGAAGCATCCTTTGCATTAAAATAAGGTGAAACTTCTCTTGGCCTGTATGCAGAATCATGTTCTTCATCCACTACGATAAGTCCTAAATTCTGATAAGGCAGAAACAAGGCATTACGCGTTCCGATCAGAATACGGATATCATTCTGCTTAATTCTTCTCCAGACTTCCACTCTTTCAAAATCGGTTAGTTTCTGATGATAGAACCCCAGTTGTCTTCCATATTTTTTTTCTAATCTTTGTGTGATCTGTTTGGTAAGAGAAATTTCAGGCAGTAAGAACAGAACATTTTTTCCTTCTTTGATACATTCGTCAATTTTCTCAAGATAAATATGGGTTTTTCCGGATGAAGTAACGCCATGAAGCAGAACATTCTTCCCTTCTTCAAAAGCTTCGTCTATTTCAGACTTTGCCGTTTTCTGTTGTTCGGAAAGCTCTTCCAGCTCTTCTATTTCTCCCTCATAGCTTTCAATCCTGTCTTTCTGCATATAATATTCTTCCGCAAGGCCTTTATCTGCAAGTGCTTTGAAATGGGAGCTTCCGAAATATCCGTCTTCAAACAGTTCCGCTTTTTTGATAGGGGTATCAGGATGTTCAGTCTGTTTCTCAAGAATGGCAAGAAAAAGATCTTTTTGCTTTGGAGCCTTGTTCAGCTTCAAAAGAATCTCAGTAAGACTCTGATTATTCAAAATATCACTATTAATTCTTACATAGGCTACTTCCTTTGCTTTATATTTTTCAGCAATCTTCTCATCAATTTCAATATACTGCAGATCTATCAGTGAATTAATGGTCTTAATGATCTCTTTTTTAGGAATGAATGCTTCAATATCTGTCAGATTGATCAGCTGTCTGACCTCCAACGCTTGAATCAGGTACATTTCATTGACATCAAGGTTTTCGAAATCTACAACTGCACCTGGTTTTAATTTTAGATAGGTTTCACTTTCAAGTTTTAGAGATGAAGGAAAAGCAAATCTGTAAATTTCACCAAGGCTGCACAGATAATATCCTGAAAGCCAGTTCCAGAAGCTGATCTGCTCCCCCGGAAGAATCGGCTGATCATCTAGTATACTGATGACTTCCTTTGCCACAAAGCTTTCCGGCGCATTGTCATGCAGTTCAAAAACAATTCCCGTATAAATTTTCTTTCCTCCAAACGGAACCAGCACCCGCATTCCGGGTTGTATGTTGGACATCAGTTCTTCAGGAACTTTATAAGTAAAAGATCCTTTTAAATTCAGAGGTAAAACAATTTGAGCGTATTGCAAGGGAAATATTTAAACTGTAAAATTAATTTTTTCTTCAGAGAACTGCAACTTTACATACATTCTTTTGCGCTATCCAGAATACTTGTTTCAACGATGAGATTAACCACAAAAGCTGTGAAAGATTAAACATTTAAAATCATTCTTAACGAGAAACGTGGGATATAAAGGGTACATTCCTTCAATTAAAAAAGGAACTCTGTAATCTCATACCAAAATGCAGATGTAAAAAATCCGACAATAATACTGACTCCAATAATCAGGTTCGTCAATTTTGTATTTAATCTGAACTGTTCTGCAATAATACTTGAGGTTACTAAAGTTGGCATAGCGGCTTCAAATACTGTAATCTTGGCAATATCTCCTTTTATTTTAAATAGTAAAGCCAACCCTACGACCATTGCCGGAGCCAGAACAAGCTTGTAAAGCATAGACATCGACATTTGTGGAATCAGTTTTTTCCAACCGTTGAACTTCAGCTGTAACCCAACTGAGAATAAGGCCAAAGGACTCACCGTTGCTGCCAGTTTATCAAAAAACGGCTCTGCCACTGTAAAATCTATAAACTGTGATAATATCAATGCGGAAATACAACCAATTAGCGGAGGGAATGTTACCAGTCGTTTCAAAATAAACAAAGCACTTACTTTTCCTGATCTACTTCCTCCTTTAACCGCAGCAATAATTCCAAGAGTTGAAAGGGCAAAAAACATGGTCTGATCGCAAATAATAGCAATACTTAAGAGCCCTTCCCCATAAAAAGCGCTGATGAGAGGAAAACCAATGAAAGAGGTATTGCTGTATCCGCTTGCCAATTCCAATGTACTTCTCGAACGCCTTGAATAGCCTCTGCTTTTACTGTAAAACATCATAAAAAAGAAACAGAAAACAGAGATCAGAAATGTAGCAACAATCGGAAATAACATTTCTGTCGTCCATTGTACTTTAGGCAGATATTTAAATGAAACTGCCGGAAGAGCAAGATAAAGAATCCAGGTGTTGATGCCTTTATGAGCATCCGGGTGGATAGATTTTGTTGCTTTGAATATCATTCCTGCCATAATGCACACTGCAATAAGAACAAAATTTACCATAACTGTAAAGAAATATGATACAAATTTACGGCTGATTTTTGAGTTGGAAAGGTAAAATCTATACTTTTTTGGGTAGAATTCCTGCTAAGTTCCGGTAGTATTGGAATACAGGTATTTTATTATATCTCGCGGATTTTGCAGAATACGCTGATTTTACAAAGCTTTAAGTAAATAGTATCTTTATTTTTTAATTAATTCGTTTCCCAAAGACTCATCACCTCAACATTTTTCAAAGGTTTTGAGAGGATAATTCTTTTTGTAGTTTTGGGCAGAAGATCAAAAAAATTATCATTGAAATGAGTGTCTCCAATCAGATAAACATCTTTTGCGAGAACATCAGTGGATATTTCAATTTCAGTTGGAGATATCTTTTTGATTGTAATGTTTGGTTTTGTAAGTTTTAAATCTTTCGGTTTGTTAAAAAAGAATAGTTTTTCGTATTTCAGCTCTGCTTCCGAAATTTTTAAAACAGCTTTTGACAAGTCAAACGGAGCAAAATCAGATTTATGGATGCTCAATACTTTTTCACTCACATTTTCTTTTAATATTCCGGAATTGTTACTTTCCCAGAGTTTTTTCCCGTTAAAGTCTGTCAGTTCCAATTTCAAATTGAAGTTCGACTTTTTAAGTCCATCATTTATACCATATATATCATAGGTCTTATCTGTTTCTGTAACGGACACCATTACAGGCTCAAAGCTTCTTTTTGCCTGATAGTGGAATGCTTTCCAATTTCCAAGATAATCGATGGAAGACCATGAAACCACAGGCCAGCAATCGTTAAGCTGCCAGTATAAAGTTCCCATATTATATGGTTTTGCTCTTCTGTGAGCTTCGATGGCAATCTGCATTCCGCGGGCTTGCAGTAACTGGGAAACGTAATTGTATTTCACAAAATCTGTTGGAATATTATAATCCCGTTTCATATATTCATTAATGATATCCCAACCTCTTGCATGCTTTTCGTGGGCTTTGATACTCGGATTCTGTAAATTCAGATCCGGAGCTCCTGAAAACATAGATTTTGTTGTTTCAAGAGTCGGCATTCCCTGAAAACCGTATTCCGACATAAATCTGCCTACCTTTTCATTGTAAATTTCAAAAGGCTGCTCTCCCCACCAAACACCCCAATAATGGGAATCTCCTTCTGTAAGACTTTCTTTATGCCCCCACCCGATGGAAGGGGAACTTGGCCAATAGATATTTTTATCTGCTGTAAGATTTTCCTTTAACGTATTGGGAATCAAGTTATGAAACAATTTTTTATAATCCTTCCACACCTGCAGGGAATCATTTTTTGAATATTTGAATTGCTTCTGATATCCCCAGTTGACAATGGCTTCATCAATTTCATTATTTCCACACCATAAGGCTATTGAAGGATGATTCTGAAGTCTGTTGACCTGATCTTTTACTTCTTCTTTTACGTTATTTAAAAACATATCATCTGCGGGATAAAAACTTCCTGCAAACATAAAATCCTGCCAAACTAAGATTCCGTTTTCATCGCAGGCTTTATAAAATTCATCATCTTCGTAAATCCCGCCACCCCAGATACGGATCATATTCATATGAACTTCTTTGGCATCCCCGATAAGCTTTTTATATTTTTCTTTTGTAATTCTTGGTGAAAAACTATCTGCAGGAATCCAGTTGGTTCCTTTAATATACAATGGTTTTCCGTTAACCTTAAAGTAAAATGATTTTCCTTTGGTGTCTTTTTCCTGTATAAGTTCTACTGTTCGCAACCCTAATTTCATAGTTTCATCAGAGAGCAATTCCGAATCTTTATGTAATGAGAATTTCATATCATAGAGATAAGCCTCTCCCCAGCCATTAGGCTGCCAAAGCTTTGGATTTTGAATCGTAAAAGGAATTTCCAGCTGATTTTTCCCTTTCTTTAAATCAATCGTATTCGTTTTATTATTGATGATAAAGATGTACTTCCCTTCTTTTTCTGCTAAAATCGAAGCATGGATAGCTAACTCAGCTTTTTTATCTGATAACTTCTTCTGTTCAATTTTTATTGTTTCAATTTTGGCGGCATTCCAAAATTCAATTTTTATATCCTTCCATATACCTGCCGTTACAAGCCTTGGTCCCCAGTCCCAGCCAAACTGATATTGGGCTTTCCTTACAAAACTTCTCGGAGATTCCGGCATTGTGAAAGGAACCTGCTTAGCAAGTTTTTTTCCTTCTTCAACGGCAGATCTGAATATAATTTTCAGTTCATTATCTCCTTTTTTCAGCCATTCTTTCGCCGGAATTTCCCACTTTCTGAACATATTATCTGTCTTTTTCAGCAGTTTCCCGTTAAGGTAGATTTCTGAAAAAGTATCCAACCCGTTGAATACAAGATCCGCATGTTGGTTTTCTAATTCTTTTTGAGAAATATTAAAATGAGTCTGATATTCCCAGTCTTCATTTTCTACCCATTGTACTTTCTTTTCATTTTCGTCTTTGAAAGGATCTGAAATGGCTTTATTATTCATCAAATCCAGATGAACTGTTCCGGGTACTTTTGCTGAAAGCCAGTTTTGGTCTTTCTGGTTTTTAAACTGCCAGTTTTCAGAGGAAAGATTTCTTTCCAAAGACTGTGCAGCTACAAAATTCTGAATGAAAAGAAAGGCAAAAAGGATAGTTTTATTCATTAATAAGTTTGTTTACAATTCTATGGATTCCGTATTTAATCAATTCACTGTTAAAATTAATAAGCAGTCCCAATTTTAAATTGGTTTGTTTTAAATAGGTTAATGTCTGCGAATAAAAGATAGGATGTAACTCTAATACTGATTTAACTTCTACAATTACTTTATCTTCTATAATCAAGTCAATTTTATAAGCATTTTCTACAGTTATATCTTTGTATCTTAATGGTAAATAAACTTGTTGCTGTACATTAAACCCTTGATTTTTTAATTCATAAGCTAAAGCCATTTCATATGCATTTTCTAATAAGCCAACACCTAGGTTTTTATGCACTTCTATAGCAGCTCCTATTATTTTGTAAGATAATTCGTTTTCTGTCATCCATTTGTGTATTTTATGTTTTTTGTTAAATGTAAAACATTTTATTTTTGGAACGCAAAGCTTTATTTTTACAATAATATATTTTGAGGCAGCTAAGAATGAATCGATTTTCAATCGATTAGATAAAGCTCTTGCCTTATTTACCACACTTCATCAGCGACAGAGTCGCTTTTCTTTGCAACCTTAAAATAAAATGATCAATTAAGAAAGCTTTGCGTTTATTTTTCAATTTTAAAAGCCATAATCCTATGCATTTTTACTTCAACTTTTATTTTTGTTAAATATAAAGCACTTTATTTCTGGAACGCAAAGCTTTATTTTTATAATAATATATTTTGAGGCAGCTAAGAATGAATCGATTTTCAATCGATTAGATAAAGCTCTTGCCTTATTTACCACACTTCATCAGCGACAGAGTCGCTTTTCTTTGCAACCTTAAAATAAAACGTTCAATTAAGAAAGCTTTGCGTTTATTTTTCAATTTTAAAAGCCATAATCCTATGCATTTTTACTTCAACTTTTATTTTTGTTAAATATAAAGCACTTTATTTCTGGAACGCAAAGCTTTATTTTTATAATAATATATTTTGAGGCAGCTAAGAATGAATCGATTTTCAATCGATTAGATAAAGCTCTTGCCTTATTTACCACACTTCATCAGCGACAGAGTCGCTTTTCTTTGCAACCTTAAAATAAAACG
>NZ_VWWP01000006.1 GCF_011752975.1 Chryseobacterium sp. Tr-659
ACAGACTATGAGGATAGCTAAGGATTGAACGGTATTATAGGCAATTAATCAATACCCATCACATACACGTTAACCTTGTCATTCCGTAGGAATCTACGCTCCTGCTTTTATGATGAAGCGTTTATATCTTGGTGTACTGCAGAAATTTAGTGGAAGCGGGTCTTCCCTAAACTTGAATACATTATTTAGATTCCTCCGGAATGACAATAATAGGCGGATAAACTTTGGAAATAATAATCTGTGTAATCTGCAAAATCAGCGAGAAAAAGTATTCAATAAGAACTGGCTTTAACCTAAAGTTAAATGTGCTATCTGGATTCCTACGGAATGACAGACTATGAGGATAGCT
The DNA here is from genome assembly GCF_011752975.1 of Chryseobacterium sp. Tr-659. Classification (GTDB taxonomy): domain Bacteria; phylum Bacteroidota; class Bacteroidia; order Flavobacteriales; family Weeksellaceae; genus Chryseobacterium. The sequence goes on from NZ_VWWP01000006.1 coordinate 350, forward strand.
AAGGATTGAACGGTATTATAGGCAATTAATCAATACACATCACATATACGTTAACCTTGTCATTCCGTAGGAATCTACGCTCCTGCTTTTATGATGAAGCGTTTATATTTTGGTGTGCTGCAGAAATTTAGTGGAAGCGGGTCTTCCCTAAACTTGAATACATTATTTAGATTCCTCCGGAATGACAATAATAGGCGGATAAACTTTGGAAATAATAATCTGCGTAATCAGTAAAATCCGCGAGAAAAAGTATTCAATAAGAACGGGCTTTAGCCAAAAGCTATTGTATTCAAATTATTTTAACTGATAATTCAGAATTTCTACTAAATTGAGTTCCATTTTTGTGCTGTAATTTTAATATGACTGTGAAACAATTATCAATTCTATTGGCCATGCTGTTTTCTATATGCATAGTCAATGCACAACAGACCATTAACTATGGGAAAATCACCGGAAGAGTAGTAGATGCCGGTACAGGAAACGGAATAAGCAGTGCAAGCATAGGCCTGCTCCAAAACAATAAAGAGATCAACGGAGCTATTTCCAATGGGAAAGGTGAATTTACCATAGATAATATCCCTTTTGGGGCCTATAAAGTAGCTGTTTTCTATGCGGGATATAAAAATAAAACGACTTCTGAAATTCAGATTGACAGTAATACGACAAATGCTGTACTGGGAGATATTCAGCTTACAAGCACTGAAACAGCTTTGGAAGGAGTAACCATTGTGGGTAAAAAAGCAGTTATTGAGAATAAAGTTGACAAAATTGTGTTCAATGCGGCTAATGATGTGACATCACAAAATGGTGCTGCTATTGATGTATTGAGAAAAGTACCACAGGTAACAGTGGATGCGGATGGCAATGTAGAGCTTCAGGGGAATTCTAATATCAGATTTCTTATTAACGGAAAGCCGTCCAGTATATTCGGGAACAGTCTGGCGGATGCACTGGCATCTATTCCGGCAAGCCAGATTAAAAGTATTGAGGTGGTTTCCAGTCCTGGTGCAAAATATGATGCGCAGGGTACCGGAGGAATCATCAATATCATTTTAAAGGACAATAAAGTAAAAGGGATCAATGGAATTGTGAATGCTACTGGCGGAACATTATTTGAAACGGGCTCTCTGAATCTGAACTATAAAAACAACAGTTTCAGCATGAATGCCTTTTTCAGTGGAAATGCACAACTAAAGGCGAAGACTCCTTTTTCCCAGGACCGGACTTCCAGGGATGTTACTTCCAATACAGGAACTCATTTATTACAGGATGGCTATACCGATTTTGAAAGACACGGCTACAGAACAGGCTTGGGCTTCGATTGGTCTATGAGCAAATCCAGTTCTTTAAGCGGTTCACTCTCTTTTAACAGCTTCTCGAATAAAAGCACGGGACTGATCAGCCAACAGCAGTATATCACGGATTATAATTCCTCGAATGTGGAATCTATTCTTGGGAACAGAACTTCAGACAATCAATCCTCTGTTCGTTCCATAGATGGAAGCTTGAGTTTCAGAAAAACTTTTAAGAAAGAAGGGCAGGAGCTTACTGCTGATTATGTGTTCAGTTATGGTTCTCCGAAAAGCAGTTATATTCAGACTCAAAGCCTTATGGGAGCTGCCTCTCCATACAATGGGATTTCCGGAAATAATCCGGGAACGGATAACAGCCATAACCTATCCATAGATTATGTGCATCCCTTGAATGATAACATAACCTTTGAAATGGGAGCGAAAACTGTACAACAGCATATCACCAATGTAACGGATGTGCATGTACTGAATACTTTATCGGGGCAGTATGAAACAGATCCGCTGCAGTCTTATCATTTAAATTATGATATGGGAATCTATGCGGCCTATTTTTCTTCAAAGCTTTCATTATTTAATTGGCTGGATGTAAGGGCAGGCTTACGGTATGAGTACACACATTTAAAAATAGATTTCCCGGATACGAATATCCCGTCTTATGGGTTGCTGGTTCCGTCATTTATTCTGTCTCATAAGTTTGAAAGTGGTGAAACTTTGAAATTTTCTTACACAAGAAGAGTAGAAAGACCTGAGTATACAGAGCTCAATCCATTTTTAAACATCAGTGACCCTCATAATATTACCACCGGAAATCCGGCTCTGAAGCCTGAAATAGGAGATAATATGGAGCTAGGTTACACTAAGAATTTTACTAACGGCGGGAATATTTCCCTGTCACTTGTAGAGCGTATCAACAGTCAGGATTTAAAACAGATCACCACATTTTATCCCACCTTTACAGCCAATGGAACTGAATATACCAATGTATCCGTTACTGCAAGGGATAATATCGGTAAGGAATATAACTCCGGGGGAATTGTTTCTGTCTCACTTCCTTTTTTCCAGAATAAGCTGAACCTGAGAAGTAATATCATGGTATTCCACCGCTATATTGTGAGTCATACTTATGTAGGGAACCTGGATATGGGAATGCGCTATCGTGCCAATCTTAATCTTAATTATCAGTTTCCGAAGAACTTTGTACTCGAGGTATTTGGAAATTACAACTCAGCGGCCAAAAATATCCAGGGTAAAAATCCGCAATCCATTACTTATACTTTTGCGGGCAGAAAAGAGTTCTGGAACAAAAAAGCTAGCATAGGCTTTACGATGACCAATCCGTTCAATAAGTATATCCGACAGGTAACCACCGTGGATACCGGCGACTATCAGTCTTATTCGGTAAGAGATCTGCCTTATCGTTCCTTTGGAATCAGCTTCAGTTATAAATTCGGGAAAATGGATTTTAAAAAGGAGAAGGATATCAGTAATGAGTATTTGAATGGGCCGGGATCGGGGAATTAAACTGATATTTTATAGTAATTGAATTAAAGGAATGATATGAGAAATTGTAAGTAAGGAATTTTAAAATAAAAAAATACAGCTTCATTGAAGCTGTATAGTTATAGATAAGATCTGTTTTTCTTTAGAGAAATACAGATTTATTTTTTTGATTTAAGACTTTGTACCTCCTGTTTTAGAGACTCAATTTGTTCTTTTAAAAGCTTAATATATTCCTGTTGATTTTCTAAAATGTATTCTGGAATATTTAAATAAGTATTCATAAAAGGTCCAGAATTAGTTGAAGTGTCATTAAAATTAACAATATTTGCACTTCTTTCTTCTTTGATCTCTTCAACTGGTACATCCAAAGCTTTGGCAAGCTTTTCCCATTCATCATCATAGATTCTTACTTCACCATTTTCTTTTCTACAGTAGTTAGAAACATCTGTAGATAAAATTTTAGACATATAATCTTGTGTGTAACCTCTCTGCTTTCTTAGATTTTTTAGCTTTTCCATAGGGGGAGCGTGTTTTTACAAATATAGAGAAAATTTAGTTGGATTGTGGCAGTTTTGTATTTGTGAAGTATAAATGCAGCTAATGATATTGACCTTTCCGCGGCCAGGAGAAGGTCAAAGAAGGATGAGGTGATGGGGAAATCGGAGGGGTAGATTGAGAAGGTATGATTTCAGATATAAAAAGGTTCAGGGTGTGCTGAACCTTTTTTATTTTTTCAATACTTTCACGAATATACCTAGAACCTTAAAATCAACTGTTTCCTCATCTCTAAGAATGATTGATTCAAAGCTGGAATCATTGGATTTTGGCATCAATACTATTTCTTCATGATGCCATCCTTCTTCATCAGTTGATTTTTTGCTGGAATATTCTTTAATAGTGTAGTTACTCCCAAATTCTAAGTCAGTAATGTTTCTTCCTTCAACTAGAGTAATTAAGCCATTACGAGAACCTCCGCTATATTTTTTGAACAAACAAATACTCCCGTTAGGGATGATTTTATTCATAGATTCACCTACTACAGTGCATGCAAAATAGTCATCTCTATTATATAAGCTATCTAGTTCAATATATTTTACATTTTCTATTTCTTGGATATCAGAAAAAGAGCCTGCTGCAATATTTAAATCATAGAAAGGAATTGAGCTTTTTGTAGGAGTATTGGTAATTTGTATTAATTTTTCTTCTGCGGAGGAGTTGTAAGGTTGAATAAATTGCTGAAGAAAACGTCTCAAATTTTCATTGCATGTATAAATATAAGTACCTTCGATTCCTCTCAACAATATAGTCTTATAAATATTGATAATGAAATCTAGTAATTCTTCTTCGTTTTGAATAGAATTTTTACCATTTTTATCTTTGTACTTTTGCTTATCAACAGTTAATTTTCCAGATGCAAAATCATAGTCCAATTCTGGCCCTATAATAACTCCTGTATAATTCAAATCATAACCTTGTGTGGTATGAATGCATCCTACCTCATTTATAGAATTGATTGAATTTACCCAATCTACAGAAGTACTGTTCCATCTTAATTGATTTTCACCAATAATGATATCATAAGCTTCAGTATTTTTGTTTGATACCCATTCCCAAGCATATCCTGCAACCATTCTCGATAAACCATGAAGCTCATTTTTGGCTTTTATTCTGTCAATCATTTGAGACAAGTCATCGAAAAGATAGAATTCGTAGTCATCTGTTTTATATGGCTGTAAGGAAAGAGTGGAAGGTGCATCAAAAATTTTATGAATTAACCTTATATAGTTATTTCCACCACGTACCCGAAGCTGAGTTTTTAGTTTTTCAACGCGTGTTGATGGGTTCAATTCTAATTTGTTAAAACTTTCTTTAAGGGCATCTGAAGGTTTTATAGATTGATATTGATCATAAAAAATAATAGATTTATTACTTTGTAGAGTAACCCAATCCAATTCGGAAGCTTTAAACTTATCTAAACCTAACTTTTCACAATTACGATCAAATGTTCCAAAGTATGAACCTAAATTTACTCGTCTTCTTAAACGATGCCCTTCGTCAACTATAATAAGATCATATTTGTTTTGTGCTAAATCTGAAGGTCCTATCACCATCTTTCTTGATAAACCGTTTACATTCTTGAAAACATTGGAAATAGTTTTTCTGAATGATGCCATTGGAATTACCAGTGCCATATTTAAATCAGTAAACTTCTCTTTAACCCTTTTTAATAAAAGGAAAAGTTCATCGTCATCTTCATCAAAATCAGCATAATTAAAATCTTCTAAATTTGTTTTTAGTAGTTTAAATAAAAAAATGGCTAAAATAGATTTACCTGTTCCAGCTCCTCCATGAATAAGACTAACTTTAGCATTTTCATCCAATAAACAGTTCAGAATCATTTTCAATCCTTTAATTTGTTCTTTGGAAAGAGATTTATAAGGAGAATATTTAAAAAGGTCTGAATTATTAATAAAATCCAGAGAGTGTCGAGATATGCCGAGTTGTCTGAGTTCATCCCAAATATCTTTGAATAAATCCCAATACACTTTCTTTTCATGATATTGATGATTAGCAATACCAAGGTTACCATTTTGTAAGGTATATTGCCCGTCAGCAGAAATGTACTTGATAAGATTTGATTCTAAATCTAAAGTGGCAGATTTATGGAATAAATTGCTTAAAATAAGATTTACCGATGAAAGCTGCTTCTTTTCTTCAGATTTTAGGTGAGTGTTTATTCTTGTTAGTACATCTGTAGTCTCCCCTACATAAGCCGTTTTAGTATTTTTATTTTTCAAAAAATAAACTATTGGCCAAGATAAGTAATCTCTGTGATTGTTGTTTATTTTTGTTTCTGTGAGGTGATCAAAATCGTATTCCTCTGTAATTGTAAAATTCTTCATTTTTTTACTACAAATCATCGTACTTATTTGATTTTCCCTTTGCTTTTTCTACTGGATATTTCTCATTATTTCTCTGTAATTTCTTTAGAATAATGTTATTGATATCTATATTATTTTTATTTGCAAGGAGTATCCCATACATAAATACATCTGCCAATTCTTCTTCTAGTTTATCTTTATTAAAATCTTCGTTTTTTTTCCATAAAAAAACCTCCAATAGTTCTGATGCTTCAATCGATAAAGCAAGTGCTAGATCTTTTGAATTATGGAATTGTTCCCAATCCCTTTCATCTCGAAACTTAAGTAGTTTTTCTATTGTACTTTTATCTACCATAGCATTATTAATAAAGTGAAATCTATTTAATGTTTAAAAATAGTAAATCTTAAGGATAATTATCTCAAAATTATTAGTTTTCTCCAACGGTTTAGGGTTAAATATATGAATATTCTGATGTACAAATATTTTATTTCCACTATTTAATTAAATAATTTTTATCTCAATAAGAATACACAAACAGCACAGACTAAACACTCATTAGTATGCTTATTCTACAGCCATTGCCATAGTATCTAGCAAAAAGTAGATTGTATTATAAAGAGTAACGAAGCGTAAATAAGCTATACAATAGTTTTAACTCCCAAACTTCTTCACCCTAATCACCTTCTCCCTCACCTTAATCACAAAAGGTTCTAATTGAGCTATTTTCCCTGCTTCCACTTTGAAGGCAGCTGTAGAGCGGTCGCAGTAGGTATTGGTAGGCAGGGAGTTTTTGTTCAGCTCAATCCTGTAGTTTCCGGAGGGTAGGAAGGAGGCAAATTCTCCGTTGTCATCGGTCATGATGTGTTGTACTAACTGATCATTGCGATAGATATTGAACAGAATACCTCCGGTTTTCGGAGTGAAATCTACTGCTGTTTTGGTGTCGAAATCGTAGGTCACTTTTCCCTGGGTGGTTCCGTTTTGATGAAGAGGGATTTCAAGAGAGTAGTGGTGTTTGTCTACTGTAAACTCGGTTTCATCATAATACCAGCCTTGCTGGATTACCTGTTTCAGTGCATATTTTCCGTATGGGATAGAACGGTAGCTGATATAACCTGATGGATCGGTTTTAAAAGAAATGGTATTCAGCATAATAAGATAACCTGCCGCTTCTTTGTCGCCTTCATCATAGATATTATTTTCGTTCAGATCGTAATATACAAAAGCTTTGATGTCTCCTTTCTTACCGGGGTCCAGCGTACTGTTTCTAAGATTAACGGTAACACCGGCTTCAATCGTAAAAAGATTATTGTTGAAACTTCCCGAAGAATAATTGAAGTAGGAAGAGTTCAGATACAGGGCGTACTTTTCCCTTGAATATTTCAGATTTAAAAAGCCTGAAGGAGATTTTCCGTACAAAATATCGTCGGTGTAAGAAACTCCTGAGGTTATGTTCAGCTTGTTGTCGAAGAAGTTTTTATTGACGAAAGCAGAAAGGGAAAGCTTTTCGTAGGTATTGCTTTTATTTAGCATCTTTGAAAAAGCATATTCAGAAAGGAAATAACTTCCATGCTGATAAATACCATTCAGGGTAAGCCATTTGTAGCTGTACGTTCCGCTTACTCTCATCTGGTACTGAGGTTTATCATTGTCCGGATAACGAACAAGCCCTGTTTCCATACTCAGGATGGAAGAGTGTTGCTTATCAGGACTCAGCCAGGTAAGATATTCGGTAAGGCGTTGTGCCTTTAGCTGTTTCGTGTCCTCGTAAGGCTGGGCATTGAAAAAATTATTGTAAGAGTTGGAATTCTCTTCCTGGTACTGATACCCGAACCCCATTCCGAAATTACCTTTTTTAGGAAAGTTGATTCCCGCATCCAGTCTTATATTGCTTGAATTGAGAGTATTGTTGTAAAAATAAAATTTAGGCGAAAACTGGGAGGCCATAATGTTGGCATATACATAATGGTCTTTGAAAATCATCGTGGAAAAGTTCTGCTGAATCTGTAAGATCCCGCGTCTGTTTCCGGGGTAATAATCTGTGCTGTAGAAATAGTTTCCGTTCAGGCTGATCTTCTTGATCATTCCTGAATATTGAGATTCCAAAGCCAAAGAAGGTTTGGTGGGCTGATTGTTTTCGTAGAAACTTAATCCGCCGTAGATTTTTGTATTCATTTTCCAGTCTTTACCGAATGCAGACTGAATATCTGTTCCTGCTACATGGTGTCTTGCCTTTTCATAAGGATCATTCCTGAAAATATAAGTTCCGGAGATATTCCGGGAAGCATTTTGCGCTCCGAGAACGCCTCTGGTATAAAATCCATAGCCATACTTCAGAAATGAATTTCTTTCTATCAGGCTGAAGGTCTGGTCTACGAAGCCTGCTTCAATTTTCTTATCCTTATCCGGAGAAGTGTAGGCGTATTCAACCCCTCTTCCAAACATAGAAACCTCCAGTAACTTGTTGATGTTTCCAACTGTGAATTCACTGTTTTCCCGATGGTAGGTAAGATAGGTATTATTGACAATAGGATCACTCTGATGATTCATGGTGTAAATATTCCCGCGGATAAAAAGATATCCTGAAGGAAGATTGAAGCCCCCGGAACCTACCAGTTGATACATGTCCAGATTTTCTCCGGCATGTCTGTAGCTTGCCGTGATGGTATTCTTGGTGAAATTTGAAAAAGCAGTAGATTCCATATCTTCATAACGCTGTACCGAAGAAACATTCTGTATAGATACCGTGGTATTGCCGAAGATTTCCCTATCTGGCTCTCTGAAACCTGCAATATTTACGGAAATCTGACTACTCCGGGATCTGATCCTGGATGGCATGAAACGGAATATAAATACCGAATCCTTCTGTACGCCAATACTTCCTTTTTTCTCTATAAATGCATTACCCTGGTCAGCTTCCGGAATTTTAAAAACAACCGTTACATTCTGCTTCCTGTTACCAAGATTGGAAACCCTGGCTCTAACCTCTACCGAATCGGTGGCTTTATTCATATAGATCACCGGATTTTCTGCGGTGATACGCATGGAATTATTCTCTGTTACAGTGTATAGAATTTGTTTTTCTACAACTGTTTTATTCTGTTGGTCCGAAAGCCGGAAAGCAAGCCGGGCTTCTCCGGAACCTGCATTATTACTCACCAATATTTTTACGGGTAAGAAAAGGTGCTCACCGGGTTTCATGTCAACCTGAAGACTGTTTCCGGAAATATTTCTGAAGCCGTCAGGAATATTAATTTCCACTTTTCCTTTGAAATGGGTTGCACCCTCATTGTTCAGTACTACCATAAGATCCAGAATATCTGCTTTATCTGCTCTGGATTCATTGCGGATATCAAGACTTATTCCGGGACTGTTCTGTGCCGGAATCCATATTCGAAACGAAATCAAAAAAATGAAAAGGATTTTTTTGAACAGGTCTTGAAACATAGGTTTATTGAGGAATAATCTCGTATTGAAGTGTTGTGGAATATTCTTCTGATTTAGCATTAATCACCCTTTCATCATTCGCTTTAGTGGAATACTTGATATCGTAATATACACTTGAGTTTCCGGTAGAGCCTCCGGTAGCAATAAGCTGTGGAGAAGCACTCAGGAGAACAGAATATACATTGCCTTTGTTTCCTGAAACGGGGGTGAGATCCAGTTTTACAGTTGCCAAAGGAATAAAATTTCCGGCAGGAGAGGTAAACTGTCCCTGAAGAGAACGCAGCTTGATCTGATAATTGGTATTGCTTTTTACAATCAATGCATTGGTATAGGTGGCACTTACTCCGTTTACATAATCTGACATGCTTTTGAATTCCAGTGATCCATTGACTGCTTTTGCGGAAAACTGAAGAGACATTTCAGGTACATCCGTAGGAGTTCCGCTGAGCGTTCCGATCTGGAACTGAAAATTATGATCTGTTCTGCCAATGATATTATTGTACTGGTCATACGCCGTAAACTGTATGGGAGCTATAAAGTTGATCCAGGAGGGGTAGTTTCCCAGATAAGATCCTCCCATAACATTCATGCTGTATTTCAGCTGAAGGTTATAATATCCATTGGGCTGTATCGGCTGGTTGTAGAGCGGGGCATTAGACTGGGGAATTAAAAAGACTTCCTGTTGTTCCTGAAGAAAAGTGTTCAATGGCATTCCGATTTGAGGAATGGTAGGAACGGGACCTGGATAGGCCTGTCCTGATGAGGAAACCGGCTGAAATGAAATTTTGTTAGCGGGTATCGTATACTTTCCGTCAGTAGAAGTGATAGGTTGTTTTAGCCTCATTGATATTTTCCAGTAAGGAACATTGAACGGGCCATTGCCTGACAAGGTAAAAGTATAAGCTTCGGGATTGGTATTTCCGCTGTAAGAATTAATCTGCAGATAACTGTTTACCCATGAAGTATAACTTACCTGTGAGAAACAGTTTAGAGAAACCAGCAGAAAGAGGTAAAGGAGCTTTTTATTATTCATAGCTGAAACTTAATTCTCCTAATTCCAGATTGTTATTGTCTCCATAATCGATCATTACTGAAGCAGTGTACTTTCCTTTTTCAAGGCCTGCCGGCAGTGGAATGTCCATTTCTCGTTTATTTCCGGGCATTGTATAAAAAATGACCGGGTCCAGCGATGTTTTTTTCCCGTTTTGTGTATTGACAAAGTCTGTATATATTTTACCATCTGCCCATACATCTCCATGGTTTTCAAAAAAAACGTTGACTGTATTGGTGGGTTTTCCGTATACCAGATTCTGAATCTCAAGCTTTTTGGTTTTGGCTGCGGGAAGCTTATGGAAAAGCTTGATCCCCGAGCGGATGCTTACTTTGATGTTGGCACCTTTATGATCTACATCATCAACAGGATTCATCTGGCTTACATACAAAACGGCCGTGTGTGCGGCCAATTGATCTGAAAGGGCATTGGGTACCGTAATGGTAACATCAATATCTTTTTTTTCTCCCGGAGCCAGCGTAAAGTAATTGTCTTCCTTTTTTACGGAAACCCAGCTTGCACAGGAAGTGGGAAGGGTATTTGCGGGATACGTTACATTTTCACCTTTGCCGTCATATTCCCAGTCTCCCAAACTTACAGCGAGGTCCAAAGAATTCTTTGCACTTACGTTCGTTACCGTTATTTTCTGGGTATTGCTGTTTCCATTTCCCGACTCAAAGTACAGTCTTGGAGGGGAAACCGAAACTCCTGTTTGTGCATATCCATGAAAAGAAAATAGGAAAAGAATGCTGAAAAGGAGAAAAGAGAATCTGTTCATGACGGAAATTAGTTTTAAGTGAGGATAAAGTGCTGTGGTAGGTACAACACTTTATCATTACATAATGATATATTATTGAGAAATAATAGTATACGTCAGCTCAGTAGTATATACAGTAGGATCTTGTCCAGCTATATAATTGTCAAGGTAAGCATTAGCTCCTGCTCCTTTATATTCAATATTGATTTTTTTATCTACTCCTCCGTTAGCTGAACTTACCAAAGTGGTTTCATTTGCAGATAATTGTACGTTTTGAGCATATTGAGCACCGTTTACAGCTTCAGAACCGGCACTTGCTTTAATTTGTATAGTGTTGGCCTGGATGTTTTTACCTCCATTCTGTAAAGCAGCGTTAGCACTTTTTACTTTCACCTGAAAACCTCCGGTGCTGTAAATGCTCAAATGATCTGCATTCACAGAAGATACACCGTTTGCATAATCGTCTTTAGTTACATAGTCTAGGTTTACAATTTTCTGAGCATTGTTAACTACAAGAGTCTGAATTGGTTTAAGTCTTACGTTTAGAGTTACGTTCTGCTGGGCCTTTAATGTTGCGAATCCCAAAAGAGCAAAAGATGCTAAAATAAAATTTTTCATTGGTTTAATGACGTTTTTTTGTATTAATAATTTTTAAAATTGCGGTTGCAAAGGTAAATACAAAGAACATCAGTGTCTTTGTGAAAAATTACTTATTATTTGTGAATTTTTACAGGCAAATTAATATTCAGCAGGAAATGCTTTTTATGATTAAAAACATAAAAAGTATCATTTTAGTAACAATAAGATTACCATAAAATAAAAGAAGTGCTATATCAATCTAAAGATTTGTTTATGCTTATCATATTGATAATAAATAAATTGTAAAATTACTATTCGTTGCATAGTGATTTTTTTAAGCCTTCCTTATTTTTTTATTGAGAAATTAGAGTTAATATTAAAAAATTAGGTTCATCATTTTTATTGATGATTAAATTTTTTATTGCATTTTCTATCTTATCATTAATTGTATATCTCTTTTGAACCACTCCTTTATGATGGTTGATAAGATGATACTCATCAGATCTCTCCCTCTTAACTTCAGGATTGTCGATCTTCTCACGATAATCATCATATTGCGCATTCAGCTGAAACCCTGACGGACTTGAGATTGTCACAGACTGAACCTCCCGTGAGAAAGTTTCATTCCCATCGTCCGAAAATCCTTTGCCAATCGTAAGCATCTGTACGGGATAAAGCCTTACGTTTAGCCTCGTGCCGTCTGCTGATTGTGCAAATGATTTAGTAAAAGCAAAATATAATATAATGAATAAAATGTACTTTGCAAGCATATAACCTAGATTTTTCCCCAAAAGGTTATTTATGTAAATATACAAATTATTTCATTTCTGAGGGATTTTTTCCGGTATGTTTTTTTATGAAATTTGTGAAGTTTCCTTCATTGCTGAAACCCAGCTCATAAGATATTTCAGAGATCGTAGAATTGGAAAAATTTAATGCTTTTTTGCATTCTGTGATCAATTTTTCGATGATAATATGCTTGGCTGTTTTCCCAAGTACGTATTCTGTCATCTCTGTCAGTTTCCTGGATGAAATATTCAGCTCTTGGGCATAGTAGGCAACTTTTTTTGCTTTTTTGTAATCTCGTTGTAAAAGCACCTTGAACCGGTTGACATAATACATATAGTCAAACTTAATATCTTTTTTGATTTCTTCGGTGGGAATATGTAAAAAGGCATCAAGCATCAGCCTTTCTATTGCATTATGGGCCGCAGATATATAAAGGCTTTCATCCTTATTCCGGAAATTTTCCATCCGTTCCATAAAGATCACTCTCATCTGTTCGATATTAATGAGCGGAGCAATAAAGATATGTGAATCATAATTGTAAAAAAGCTGTGAATTGATAAAAAGGCTGTCTTTGTTTGATCTTTCATAAAAACTGGATGAAAAAGCAATCACATAAACATCAGCTTTTTTGTTCTCACCAAAAACAATATTCTTTTGCGGGCCAACAAAAGCAATGTTTCCCCTTTTTAACGGGTAAAGAACACTTTCTACTGTTAAATGGATATCTTCAAGAATAATGTAAATACAGAAATATTCTAATGTGTTTAATTCTCTTCTGTTATTATTTCTACTGATAATATAATCTAAACGATTGATACTGAATCCTATATTTTTTAACTGATCCGTGATTTTGTACATACATTATTACTCATTCTGTCCAAGAAAAACTCTTGTAAATTATTGATATAAATAAATAAAAAATTTATTAAATATCGCATTTTAAAGAAAAAAATTAAGTTAACTAGGTGTTGAAATACCGAACAGGCTTATAACCATTCAGGAATATTGAGAAGGTTGTATTTGTAATTATTTGATTTTTAGCGCTTTGTTGTTAGGTTGGGAGAGTGTTGTTGAGATCCTTCAATAATTAGATGGCTATTTTTTTGAAGCTATACTCTGTTAATCTTTACTCGCCTGATTTTGATGAAATTCCCTGTACAAATAAGTATTTCAGGTTTTCTTTTGTTATAAAATGTAGAATTTCTTTTGTATCAGATTCCTATCTTTAATAGTATCTATGAATGCTGTTAAAGATAGGAATTGATATCAGAAATAAACTATGGATTTAATCCCACAGCTACCGCCTGTGTTCGCCTGCACATCCACTTTCTCAATCTCCATACCGGCAGATATACGAAAATCACAGATAAGATTCCCGCCAGTGTTCCTACAACTACAGCCATTGCAGTAGCATCCAGCTTATAATCTTTTGAGAAATTATACTGGCCTATAAAGAGCAGAGAAAGTACCAATGATCCGGTGATCAAGCCATGTAAGATGCTTAGTTTGGTCATCAGTTTTTTAATATTAAGCTGTTCATCAACGGTAAATTCTATGGCTTCCTGATGGGCTGCATCCGTTACTCTTTTAATGATATCAATAGTAAGGACTACCGGAAGAAAAATGGCCATAGGCAGAGTCAGACGTGCCAGATTTTGTGTTCCGGAAAAAAAATGCGTGTAACCTAGTTCCTTAAAGCTGGCATACGCAATGATGAAATTAAAAAACACATTCGGGAGGACATAGTAAATCGTACGCTTGATGAGAAAGCGTCTGAGGGTGGTTTTCTTTATTGGTTTAGGCTTTGGAGGCTTTATTTTAAATTTCATAGAGAGGTGGTCAATAGCTCAATAGCTTTATCTTTTATCATATGGGCTTCCTCTTTGGGAAGAAAATTTTCATTAGACATGAAAGTGAAGTCCATTTGCTGGTTGTACGTGCTGGCAACTAAAGTGTTTGAATTCAGCCATGGGAAAGCCACAGTAGGACTGAATACTGTTTCCAGATTGAAGTTTTTATAATCATTGGGAATATTCACCTTTCCCATATTGGATAAGGTTACATCATGCCCGCCTTCGCTGGATTTCAGCATATTGATCATACGTTCTACAATAGGATGCATATGTTCTCCCATCCATAAAAGTTCGCGGGCTTCCATTTTATTTATTTTCTCCGTAAGGTCTTTTTTGATCTGTTTGGCATTGCTCAGAACATCCTTACCGTCTTTTTTTATAGAAAGTTCTACCGTTGGAGCGAAGGCAAATAGATGATCTTCTTTAATTTCCGGAATAAAATGACGTACATCTACGGGGCTGATCACCTTGCCTTTGGCACGGTCTCCCTGAATATCGCGGAAGGCCTGCATTACGGAAGAACACAGCAAAGCATGTACAGAAATTCCGTTGGCTTTGCATTTTTCAGTAATAAGTTTAGTGTCCTCCGGACTCATTTTCCAGTGAATGGCGTAGTTCTTTCCAAGATTTCTCTTTTTGCTTTTTCGCTGGATAGAAAAGAATATTTTAGCAAACAACAAATAAAAGCCGGCCTTATATTTTTTAATTCCTGTATTAAAATTCGAAGGCAGAAAATCATCAACAGACTCAAAAGCGATATAAGGAATTAATGGAGAATAAGGATTGTCCAGCAAACTAAGAAGTTCACGTATTAAAGTTACTCCGGTAGTTCCGTCCGAAATACAGTGAGGCATGATCCAAAGGATTTCTGAGACATCCTGACCTTTTACCCAAACCACCTCAGCCAATGGCTTTTTAGGCTCTTCAAAGAGACGAAACCATCCTTTTTCGGATTCCTTAAACCAGTCATCGTCTGCCTTTCGTTCCACAATACGAAGGGGAATAGTTTCAATATCTTTCTGTCCTATAAAATAAGGATAGCGCCCTTTCGTATGATCAATGGTGGCTCTTAATATAGGATGTTTTTGCTGGATTTTGACAAGGGCTGTTTTAAAAGTCTCCTCAGAAATCTGGCCGTTGATCTTTGCGGTATAAATACAATTTAAAGGTGTTTCCGGATCCACATACATGATCCTTTCCACCATCATTAAAGGTCGTTTGATCATGATACAGCTGTTTGTTTAAGTTGTGAATGAATCATTTGTACCACCTCATCGCGGATGGCCAATGCATCTGGATATGGTAAATAACCTTCGCTGCCCATGAATGAAAAATCCATTTCACCACGGTACGTTGAGGTTACCATTGTTGTCGTATTTCCCAAAGGCCCAATTACAGAAGGACTGAAAATGGTATCGACACTGAATGCTTTGTATTCGTGAGGAATCTGAATACGCCCCAGATTTGAAAACATACAATCGTTGGATGATTTTCCGTTCTTTAACAGCTTCGTGAAGTTATTCAGTGCATCATGCCCGGATTCCATTACCATCATTGTGATATAAGGATTCAGTTTGGAGGTTTTTTGCTCCACAGATTTCTGCATTGCACGGAGATTGTCTGTAAAGCTTAGTTTTTCATCAGAAGAAACCACGATCATCAGCCCGAAAGCGAAGATATGGTCCTCTTTGATCTGCGTGGCAAAACGTCTGATATCTACCGGGCAGGAAACCTTATTGAAAGATTTTTCACCTCTTACTTTTTTAAATGCCTGCAATACAGCCGCACTTAAAAACGTATTCACGGTCACTTCCTGAGATTTGCAGTAGGCTATTAATTGTTTGCTTATTATTTCATCCAGTTTCCAGTGGATCAGATAGTCATTTTGTCTTTCAATGGCTTTTTTACCTACCGGAATCCATTTGATAGCGGTAGCTGCCAATCTTCCGATAAACTTGGCTTTCAGCCTCTGTCTGCGGCTGTTTAGAATTTTTGCAGGAACTACATCCTGGATTCCCAATATCGGATTTTCTATTCCAATATCGGCTGCCGGATTGTCCAGTACTTTCAGAAATTCGTGCAGAAAGGCCATTGCAGAGCCACCATCACATAAACAATGGTGGAACGCAAATAGCATGTCAGAAACGTTTTCCCCCTTGATCCAGACAAACCGGATGAGAGGTAATTTTTCATAATTGAATGGTGTATTCCATTCTCTCCTGGATTCTTCCTGCCACTGATCTTCTCCCTGTCTGGTCAATATCCTTACGGGTATTGATATGGGCTGCTCAGGAACATTGAACCACGGAATATTTTTCTCATCATAGCTGATCAATGCTCTCAGCCAAGGATGTTTATTTTGAATTTGGGCCAGAGCCTGCTGGATTTCTTTTAAGGTAAAGCTTCCTCTCAGCCTGAACGGAATAACCGCGTTAAAAGGTTCTGTACCGTCACCTAATAACATACGCTCACCAAATAATAATCTTCTTTTCACGTGTGGATTCATAGGCTATACGGAAACTAATGTTGAATGTTCCTGCACAAAATCTTCTAACAGTTCCACTGCTTTGTCATTACCTCCGGCAAGAGTGAATGTATTTCTTACTTCCTGAGCGGCAGCTCTGTATTTTGGATTCTCAAGCAATTCAAAAACGGTTTCACGAAGAGCATCCACACGAAGTCTCTTATATCTGATACTGATTCCGCAGCCTGCCTGTTCAATTAATTTTGCAATATGGAAATGATCGTAAGCAATAGGGGTTATCAACATCGGTAACCCATTACGGAAAGTATCGTTAACCGTATTGAAACCGCCATGACAGATGACCATATCCATTCGCTGCATCACTGCTGATTGAGGGACAAAGCTGTTTACAATGAAATTATCCGGCCATTCTTCAAAGATTTCCGGTGGAGTAGCAGCAATAACAGTAACCGGCTGGTCTTTAAATGCAGCGATGATTTTTTCAAAGAAAGCTTTTCTAATATCTACCAACAATGTTCCTAATGATACAAAGATCTTTGGAGTTGTGGAGGCATTTAATTTATCCCAGTCAAATGGGGCATCGTTGGGACGTCCTTTTACCGGGCCTACAAATTTCATATGAGAAGGAACGGTTTCAAATCCGGCGAAAGCTTGTGAGGTGAAAACCATGTTCAGTTTGTGAGAATGAATATAAATTCCTTCCTCATGAATTCCTACTTCTTTTTGCAGGTCTTTGATCAGGTTTTGCTGCCATTCCCAGATTTTTGGAGCACTTTTTTCTGTATCTCCCATCACATCCGGCGGAACGGGAGTTGTCGTTACGCAAGGAATATTGTGTTTGTGAGCGAAAAGGGCCCCTCCGAAAGTGATGCAGTCATTCACGATAACATCAGGCATCCAGCTTTCTGTCAGTCTTGTGAGTCCCGGCATCATCATTTTGGCAAAAGGAACATATGTTTCTTCCAGTGCCAGTTTCATCACTTCAGGTCCGGAACATGCCGGTCCGTCGTCCTGTCTCTTTAAAATACGGGCAATTTCCTCCTGATAAGGAATAAGATCTTCTTCAGGATAGAAATAAGAACCTCCTTCCGGAATATGTTTGCTGTCTAAAGGGGTAATCCCAAACCATTTTACTTCGTGGCCGCGGGCAATTAAACTAGCCCCCACACTTAAAGTAGGGCTCACATGCCCGAAAAACGGCGGAACTACAAATAAGAATTTAGACGGTTTTTCCGGTTTTGAAGCTTTTTTTATTGCCTGTTCCAGTAAATTAGCTGCTGTAGCTGCTCCTCCTGCTTCCATAAAAGATTGTCCTACTTTTTGAGCTGCCTCACGGTAGCTTTGATTATTTAAGATTTGTTGTACTGCTTCTCTCAGGTGGTTAGCTTTAAATCTGTTGAAATTAAGCCTTTCGCCAGCTTCTGTACGTACCACACGTCCTGCAACGTGTGACTGGTCATAAGCAATTGGGATTACAACCAGAGGAATACCATGTGATAATGTTTCGGAAACGGTATTGTGGCCGCCATGGCAAACCACTCCGTCAAGATGAGGCAGCAGATCCAGCTGAGGAACCTGCTGGTACACCATAAAGTTATCCGGCCACTGCTCGAAAAGCTGCGGATCAGAAACCACTACAACGGTTAGATCTTCATCCTTAAAGGCATCAATAACCTTTTGGAAAAATGCTTTTTTATGATCATGATCGAAGGTAGTCCCAATGCTTACCAGGATCTTTTTATGGTGATTGCTTTTTAATTTCTCCCAGTCGAACTCAGATGAAACACGCCTTTCGGTAAGAACAGGGCCTGTGAACTGATATTGAGAAGGCAGATCCTCCATTTCACCAAAGAAATAATTGGAGGTAAGAACAAGCGTCAAAAGCTCAGAGGTTGCCAGAGAATGTTCTTCCTGAAAACCAAGTTCTTTCTGTAAGTCAATGATCTGATTCACTTCCCACTCGTGTACCTTTGGCAGCTCATTCATGATTTTAATGGCCGCCGGAGCGGTAACGGACGTGGCATAAGGAATTCCAAGAGTTTTCGCTGCAACCGGAGCTGCAAATAACTGATGATCCCCGATAATCAAATCAGGTTGTTCTATTTTTAATAATGAAACAATACCATTATAGCAATGTCTGTTCAACGGGATAAGAACCTCTTCATAAAGGAACTTCACACTGTCGATTCCGTACACTACCTTTTTTGAAATAATATCGAGATATTGTTCGCTTTCTTTCTTTTCTTCGTCAGTCTGATCATATTGGATCAGTAATAATTTTCCTCCTTCAGGAAGTTTAGCCTCTAAAGTCGGGTCAAGGCTGATCCAGGCTACTTCGTGTCCTCTTTCTAAGAGAGTAGCACCGATGCTTAGAGTGGGGTTGACATGTCCTGTCAATGGGGGAACTATAAATGCAAATTTAGCCATGGTTTTGTGTTAAAATTTTAGATAAAAATTGAGCGATTGTTTCCGCAATTTGATTGGGTTCCTGGATAGGGATATTGTGATCGCCCGGAATTAATTCAAGTTCAGATCCGCTGATTTGTGATTGCAGCCACTCACCGGTAGGTCTGCAGTTGGAATCAGCACCATAAAGCAATAGAGTGGGAGCCGTCAATCCATTGAAATCGGCTTCACCAAGGAAATGTTTTTCCCTGATCATATCTGCTTTAATACTGGTCTGATTAAACAGAAATTCATACATACGGTGGTTCTTTTCCATTTGTCTTTTCCCCATCTGTACTTTGGTCGTATCCGTAAAATTGGCTACATAATGCTCAAGAAACTCTTTGCTGTATTCATCAATGATGTTACGGGCTTTTTCGTCTTGAGGATCGGGAGCTTCCATCACGACGAGCTGATTCACGCGGTCAGGATATTCTAAAGCTGTTTTCAAGGCAATAAGCCCTCCGAAACTATATCCGATAAGGTGTACTTTTTCCAGTTGAAGGTGATCTATTAAACCGATTAGATCGGATGACATGTTATCAAGGTCGTACCCATCCAAAAAGCGTTCACTCATACCGTGACTTTTCAGATCATACATCACCACATGGAAATGTTTTGCCAGTACAGGGGCAATATTAAAATAATAAATGGACAGGTTACTGAACATACCGTGGATCAGTACCACGGTTTGTTCGGCTCCTTTGTTGAGTTCCTGTATGTGAACTTGTCTGTTATTGACAGTGATTATTGGCATTCGTAGATGTAATTGATGATCATACTAAGGTCAAGATTGATCAGCTGGTCAAGATCCATAGAAGATAACC
Organism: Chryseobacterium sp. Tr-659; assembly: GCF_011752975.1. Lineage (GTDB taxonomy): Bacteria > Bacteroidota > Bacteroidia > Flavobacteriales > Weeksellaceae > Chryseobacterium. Next base: position 20,279 of record NZ_VWWP01000006.1, read on the forward strand.
AACCTGTAAAGTCGATCTGATCGCCAAAATGCGCTTTGATCTTTTCTGAGAAAGAGACAATCTCGATGCTGTCCATTTCAAGATCCTTGGTGAATGAACTTTCAGGAGTAATATCCATTTCTTCTACAAATTCAGCACCTATCACTTCAGTAATAAAACCTTTTAATAAAGTAAAAAGTTCCTCGTGGTTCATTTTTAATGTTGCGTTTACAGTGTCCATCCGATAATATAATTTTTATGTTTAATAGTTTTGATTTCAATATTGTTGATCCACAAGTGATCATCTTTAATAAGTTCGACTTCGAAGGCTCTTGGATTTCCTTTTAATCCTGTTCCCAGAAACTTTCCGTAAGCTTCCTTGGCTACCCAGAAACGGGTGGTCCATTCTGCCTGATCTCTGTCTTTTAATAATGTTAATTCGTTGTCGGTAAATACCATGTCGTAGAAACCTTCGCTGCGTTCTTCCATTAATTCCATATCGATTCCTACGGATTTTCCATATCTCGCGATCCCCACGGCTTCTTTGCCTTTATGAGCTAATGAAATATGAATATCTTCTGTAAAATCACTGATTAGGTAAGGTTTCCCTACTTCATCGGAACGGATTTCAAAGGTGATCGGAAAGCAGGCATGATCTTTTTTCTGACGAAGAAGATTTCTTACGGCATCTTTTACGGCCACACGGCTTACCATCCAGTTTTTCTTTTTGTTGGGTAATAATTGCTGGTGGTGCTGTTTTTCCGTCTGGTTGAAATATCTTTTCAGGATAAAATCCCATGAAGCTACTCTGGTATACGCCTGATGGAAGAAAAATACTTCCGGAGCAATCTCTTCAGAAAGACGGTTATGCAATGGCGACATGGAAACATTCCATAAAGCGGCATCAATTTCCAGTCTTCTGTTTTGCCAGCCTGTGATGGCACACCATACTTTTCCGTCTCTTTTCAGGATGATATCTGCAATGGCAAACTCATCATTAAGCTCAGTCAGCATACAGGTGCATTCAAAGATACCTTCCTGATCGTGCATATCACCAAAGAATTCAATATCTCTAATCTTCACGGGGAATGCGATACGGTCTTTCACCAACGTAAGCTGTAACCAAAGCCCGAATAACTGTCCGGCATTGTCCAGTAGAGAACCCTTTCCGCCGTTTCCTTTAATCTTTCCTACGATTCCTTTTTTTCCAACCGCTGAAACTTCGGTAATTCCCTGGTATTTGTCGCCATGAAACATGTGAGCATCATAGATTTCTTCCGGTGTTCTTTCAATCGGTAAAAGATCACCAACAGAAAGGTTGAATGTTGGAATAGGGATAGATGTAGATTTTAAGATCACTTCTGCATTGGCGAAGTTTTCAATATCCAAGTAAGCATGGTTAGCTCCACGCCATTCTCCTTTTACCGTCTTTTCAAAAGGTTTGGCGACGTTCATCCATTGGAAAACACTTACGTTCATAATCTTATGAACTTGTGTTCCCGGGATTTCCGCTTCTGCAATTTCTGCAAGCTGCTCAAAGATCATGGTCATCGGGATTACCGGTTCCATATCTGCTACATGAGCCCATCCTTTGGGTTGTCTCAATAAGCTGTGGTCGATCAGATAAGGATGACTTTCAAGTGTCACATACAGATCTTTTGAGAAGGTTGTACTTCTTGGTGCTTTGAGAGCTGCTTGTTGTACTACAGGAACCGGACGTGGAATGGTGATTTCCGGACGGTTTTGGAATAAAGTCAATACTTCTTCCTGCATACGGATCATATCCGTAACGTTGTCCTGGAATGCCTGTACCAGCGGGTGCCCACTTTTAGCCGTCATGGCTGAAGCAGTATATTGTTTTGGTGTTTCAAAGGATGGAGTTAATGCTTTTACTTCTTTAAAATTTCGGATAATAGGTGAGCCTAATTCCAGTTTAATTCCTTTACCTGATGATTTTTTTGAATGCTGCTGAAGCTCTAAAAAGTCTAGAGCAACGGTTTTACCTTCTACAAATAGTGATGCAACCACACGCTGTAACTGCGCTAATGCAGAACGGGCAGGAACGCTGGAAGCAATCGTGCTGAATGCTTTTCCTTTTAAGGTATCATCAATAAATCCGATCAGCCCGCCGGTACCTACCTGAATGAAAACTCTTACGCCTTCTTCGTATAACTTATCCGTCAGTTCACGGAAGCGAACAGGCTCTACCAAATGCTCCGCACTCAGTTTTCTGATGGCTGCCTGATCTGCAGGATAAGGTTCTAAAGTCGTAGCTGACCATAACGGGATCTTCGTTTTCTGGAACTGTGCTTTTTCCATTCCGGCAAGGATCACATCCAGTTTATCAGCGATAAAAGGAGAGTGGAATCCGGATTGGAATGGCAGTACCTGATGGAAGATCTGTTTTGATTTTAATTGCGGAACCAATTCATCCAATGCTGCATTGCTACCGCAGAGAATGACCTGATTAGGGCAATTGTCATTGGAAACATACAGGTCTGAAATTTCAGCAATAAAAGGCTGTACGACATCAATTCCTGCTCCGATGGCAATGAATTTGGAGTCTTTTAATTCAAAAGTTTCCGGGTTCAATACATCGATTAAGGCTTTAACAGAGTTTGCTTCTGCCAGTTCTGATGAATATCCAGCCAGCCATTCTCCTAAACTGTGTCCTGCATTCATATCTGGAATAATTCCAAGTTTTTTCAATGAATTGTCAAGGATGCTACAGTTGTTGAAGATGTTTAAAGCATCTGTTAAAAGGCCTTCACCTTCTGTTTCTATAGGGGCTGTTAATCCGAAATAACGGCTTACACTTTCCACCTCACCTTTTGCCAGTCCATCCAGTCCAGGAAATACAAAAGCTACTTTTTCGCCATCTTTTAATAATGGGGTAGAAGTGTACCAGATATCCTGTTTGTTTTTCCAGATCAGGTTTTTGGAAACGATTTTAAGGGCTTTTTCTATTCTCGCAGGCGTAGGATCGAATATCGCTACTCTGAAATCTCCTTCACCTGTTGTTGTTTCGTTATTTTTTAATGCAGAAACTAGTTCTGCGTGGGTAGGTCTTGCCAACAGCAATACCGTGTCTTTTTTCGGCATATCATAGCCTTCAAGAACAACGTGTGCATTGATTCCTCCAAATCCGAAAGCGTTGACTGCTGCTACTTTTGGCAGTCCTGTTTTTGACCAGCTTTTGGCTTCCTGTACCGGTTCAAATCTTGTGTTCTGCATCTCTGCAGTGGGATTTTCACAATATAGAGTTGGTGGTAACGTGTCATGGTGGAGTGCCAGACATGTTTTGATGAGTCCTGCAATTCCTGCAGCCGGCATAGCATGTCCGATATTGGACTTTACCGATCCGATTCCTGCTACCGGAGCCGCTTCTTCTTTCCCAAAGAACTGTGCTAAGGTCTGAAGTTCTGTTTTATCTCCTAGCGGAGTTCCGGTACCATGGGCTTCCAGGTAACCTACTTTATTTTTATCCAGATCAGCATTGATCCAGGCTTGTTCTAAGGCTTTAAGCTGTCCTTTCACGGATGGGCTCATTACGCTGGTTCCGTTACCATCACTGCTGACACCTACCCCTTTGATCACTGCATAGATTTTATCCTGATCGCGAACAGCGTCTTCTAATCGTTTTAAAACGACGAAACCACAGCCTTCGCCAATCAGCAATCCATCAGCATCCATACTAAAGGGCTTAATCTGCTGTTGACGGGACATTGCTCCCAATTGAGCAAAAATACTCCAGAAAGCAGCATTTTGTCCGGTGTGAACACCCCCGGCGATCATCATATCGGAACGGCCTCTCTGAAGTTCTTGTACTGCATGATCTACAGCGATTAAAGCACTGGCACAAGCGGCATCAACGGTAAAAGCAACTCCGCTGAGATCAAAACGATTGGCTACCAATGAAGCTACCAGATTAGGAATCAGTCCCATAGCAGTATCAGCAGCAAAACGTCCTTTACGTTCCTGGAAAGCATGTTTTACTTTTTCAATATCAGCGGAAGATACCTGAGGGAGAAGTTCCTGCAATAATGAGGAAATCTGTTCTCCGGTTCTTACAATTTCGATAGCACGGGTAGCTCCAGGACCGGTATAGTTTCCTTTCCCGATGATGATTCCTGCTTTTTCAAGGGAAGTCTTTTTTTGAAAAACTCCGGCATCTTCCAAAGCTTTCTGAACTAAATCAAGGGTCAGTAAATGATCGGGTTCTGTTCCTTCCACAGCAAGAGGTAAAATACCAAAGCTGGTAGGGTCAAACTCATAATCAGGAATAAACCCGCCTCGCTTGCAGTAGAAACGATCGACAGGGTTGGTGGCATCACTAAAGTGTACCGGATCTATCCTATCAGCCGGAGCGGATTGGGTAGAGTCTACTTTATTGACAATATTCTGCCAAAAAGTATGGGCATCCTGCGCCCCGGGAAAGACGCAGGATAGTCCAACTACAGCAACATCTGTTTTTTTCATACTTAGTTTCTACAGAGGTTTACCAATTATTTCCTGACATGATCAGCACCTGGCTTTCAGTTCCGTATTTGATCTCGTTAAGGAAGATTTCTTTCCCTTCATCCAATGGAATCATGGAAATACCTCTTCGTTCGTATTCCGATTCTAGGGAAGAAGAAACCATTCCGGCTCCTTTCCATGGTCCCCAGTTGATAGAGATTACTTTTCCTTTTAATCTTTTATTTAAAGCATTCGCATAATCATCCAGTACACTGTTGGCGGCAGCATAATCTGTCTGGCCTTTGTTCCCGTATACAGAAGCAATGCTTGAGAATAATACTACAAACTGGCAGTCTGTACGAAGTTGTTCAGCTAATACACGAAGCGGTTTCACTTTGGTATCAAATACACGTCCGAAAGAGCTTGTCGTCTTTTGTTTGAATAATTTATCTTCTAAAAGGCCTGCTCCATGGATTACTCCGTCCAAACGATTATATTTTTCATAGATACCGCTGATCAGGCTGCTTAAACCTTCTTCGTTGCAAAGATCTAATGATTGATAAATAATTGTGTTTCCAATTGCTTCCATGTCACGGATCGTGCGTAGGATCTGATTGTTCTTGAAAACTTTTGTGGTTTCTTTTTCAATTTCAGAAGGAGAAGTGAATTTTCCGGATTTGATCATGAAGGCTCTTATTTCCTCTTTCGTTTTCATTCCCTCGAATTCTTTAGCAGAAGTTTCATTTCTTGGATCTGCTGATCTTCCTACTAAGATATAAGTACATGGATAAGCCTGAGACATATGTTTTACCAGCTCTGCAGTGATTCCCTGTGCGCCTCCCAATACCAATACCACTGATTTCTGATCTAACTGAATGTGTGCTTCATTTAAGCTTGTTGACAATGGGGAAGGGATGATATCTACTTTATGTCTTTTTTCGTTTTTATAAATAACTTCAGCAGGTTTATCATTGGTAAGGATTTCCTTTAAAGTGATTTCAGCGATCTGATCCACTTCCTGAGGTGTGCTTAGACTGATTAATCTGCAAGTGGTATTATCAAATTCTCTTGCCAGACTTTTGAACAGCCCCGGATATCCCTGATGATGGCGTAATACACTTACATCATTGATTTCCTGAATATGTGCAGGAATATCAGAAATAAGATATACCCATTTGGCTTTATCAAAATCCAGTTTTTTAATTAGATCAACATGATCAATGATGCTTGGTTTATGTGTAGCTGAGAATAGGTCCAGCATAATTAATCCGTCAATGTTTGAAAGATCTTTGTCTGCATCTGCCAGTTCTACAATAGCTCCGTGTTTTTCCAATTCAACTTTAATCGCTGAGGTTTGTTTGCTGTCATCCTGGGTGATCGCAAAACGTTTTCCTTGCAGAACCTCTGTATTTTGTTGTGAAGAAGCATCTGTAGGCGTGATGTCAAAACGAAGACGTGATAATACATTATTTGTTGGTTCAGAAGTTATTTCTTCCTTTATTTCGTTTTTAACCTCATTAGTATCGCCACTCATTTCACTGATCCAGCTTGCCAATCCGCGAAGAGTTTTAATAGCAGCTAATTTTTCCATGATATCATCAGCCTGCTCGAGGTTTTCACCAAAGCCGATTTTGTTTTTAAGGTCAGCAATAATTTCCATACGTTTAATGGAATCTATACTCAAATCTGCTTCCAGATCCAGATCTAAACCTAACATTTCTTTTGGATATCCTGTTTTTTCACTTACGATATTCAGAATTACATTTTGAAGGTCTTCAAGAGAAAATGCCGTTTGAGTTTGTGGTTTTGAAGCTGTTGATTCAGCTGTAGTTCCATTTTTTTCAGTGGTGGCAGTTGTCTCGGCTCCAGAGAATTCAGTAAGCCATGAAACAAGGGCGCTTAAGGTTTTTATTCCTGCTAATTGCTCCATAACAGTATCTTCACTGGTATTTCCGTTACCCAGACTTCCCAGTTCGTTACGAAGGGTTCCGATGATTTCTACTCTTTTAATAGAGTCAATGCTTAAATCAGCTTCCAAATCCATTTCCATGCCCAGCATTTCTTGTGGATACCCTGTTTTGTCACTTACAACTTGTAGTAATAATGCTTTAATATCTTTTGTAGGAGCTTGTTTCACTACAACAGCGGAAGCTGTAGCTTGTCTTTCCTGGTGAACGGGCTGTACCGGAATTGCTGCCTGCTGGCTTATAGGAGCAGAAACCGGAGTGGTATAAACCGGAGCCGGAAATGCCTGAGGATTTTGTCCCATAAAGGAAAGCATCACATCGCGCTGCGCCTGTATCATTAATTTCATACTATTTAAATATTCCTGCAACATGCGTTCAGCGGTAGACTGAGCTTCGGTTGCCGGTGCCTGTGGATTATTGGTAAAATTGTTCATGGGAATAGGATTTATAAGTGGTAATGCACCATTGGATGGAAGATTACCAGTAGTTGGGTGGGCAGTTTGCCCGTTAACACGCCAAATAGCTGGGCTTTTCTTATAAAGATCAGGTTGATTAAGGTTAATAACCGTAACACTTCTTCCATCGAAAAGTTTTTCGATATTAAAGCTGCGGCCTGTTCCTAAATATTGAGCCAGCATACAAAGCAGGTGCGTAAATTTATTGCGGCTGTTGTCTTCGGCATATAAGGTCAGCTGATCTTTTTCAATACATGATTTTGTTAATCCGGTAAGAACTTTTCCGGGTCCTACTTCGATGAAGATTCGTGCTCCATCGTTGTACATGGCCTGAAGTTGTTCTACAAACCTCATAGGCTGTACCAGATGATCGGTAAGTCTTTCTTTTATTGCTGCCGGATTCTCCGGATATACTTCTGCGGTAGTATTAGACCACACAGGGATCTGCATCTCCTGGAAAGGAACGTCTTTTAAAACTTCAGCATACAAACCTTTGGATTTTGCTAATAAAGGACTGTGGAATGCACATGCAACCTCCAGTTTTTTAGCAGAAATGCCTTCCTGTTTAAGCACTTCCAACAGTTTATTAATAGCTTCCGTACTTCCAGCAATAACACATTGAGTAGGAGCATTAAAGTTCACCGGATAACATCCTTCTACTTTAGCAATGATGGGCTGTAAACGCTCTGCGGTGGCACTTGCAGCCAGCATTGAACCCGGATCTCCGCCTTCTACTGAGTCTAAAATAGACTGAGCTCTCTTAACGCTTAAGTCAACCAGTTTATCCTCACCAAATACTCCTGAGAAACATAGAGCAGGTAATTCTCCATAGCTATGACCAGCCAGCATATCAGGAATAATTCCCAATGATTCTAAGAATTTAGCCAGTGCAAGATCAACAATTCCTAAAAGCGGTTGGGCTAAACGGGTATCTTTAATGGTTTCTTTTTGTTGTTTTAAATCTGCTTCGTTAAAAGTTTTCGATGGGAAAACTACTTTTTCAAGCTCAGGATAGTTGTCAATAATTTTTCGCATTGCCGGGAAAACTACGAATAGATCACGGGCCATATTGATTCTCTGGCTGCCTTGTCCCGGGAATGTGAAGGCAACTTTACCTTCTTTTTTATTAACAGTAAAAGTGTCTTTGGTCTCAATCCCTAGCAATACCAGTTCAAGCTTCATCATAAGGTCTACGGCATTATCCGCTACGACACTGAATTGGATTGGCTTCTCTGATGCAATGCTTAAACTGTAAGCAATATCTTTTAATGGAATCTCATCATTGATTTCCAATAACGTTTTGATCTGACTTGATTGCTCTTTTGCTTCTTCATACGTATCCCCACGGAATACAAATAATTCAGACGGCCATGATTGCATCGCAATAGAATCATCCTGTTTTGGATGGTTAGCAATTACGGTGTGGAAGTTAGTACCTCCAAATCCAAAAGCACTGATTCCTGCATAACGGTTTTTCTCCGTCCATAATCCTGTTTCCGCATGGAAAGAGAACGGGCTGGTTTCTGCATTGTAATAAGCATTAGGCTGCTGAAGGTGAAGAGTAGGAGGTTTTACACCATGATAAACTGCTAAGGATGCTTTGATTAATCCTGCTAATCCCGCAGCACATTTTGTATGGCCTATCTGTGTTTTCACTGAACCTAGGTGTGTTTGACCTGGTATAGCACCGGAACGGCTGAATAGATTTGTCAGGGCACTAAGTTCGGTTTTATCACCTACTACGGTTCCTGTACCGTGTGCTTCAACCAGTCCTACGGATGCCGGGCTGATTCCCGCCTGAGTATAAGCACGCTCTAAAGCTCTTACCTGGCCTATTTTTCTTGGAGCTGTCAATCCAAGAGCTTTTCCGTCACTTGAGCCGCCAACTCCTTTGATGACAGAGTAGATACGGTCGCCATCATGTATGGCATCTTCATATCGTTTTAAAACAAGGATAGCAATACCTTCTCCAAGAGCGATACCGTCTGCCTCACTGTCAAATGTTGCACATCTTCCTTTTCTGGAAAGCGCGTGGGTGCTGGAGAACATCAGGTAATCATTGATTCCGTTATGTAAATCTGCTCCACCGGCAAGAACCATATCCGATTTGCCCAGGACAAGTTCCTGACAAGCCAGATCAATGGCTGCTAAAGATGAGGCACAAGCTGCGTCTACAGTGAAATTTCTTCCGCCAAGATCTAATCTGTTTGTGATTCTTCCTGCGATTACATTGGCAAGAATACCAGGGAAAGAGTCTTCTGTAGTATGAGGGAAGGCTTCCTTAACTTCTTCATGAAGTTCTCCGAAAACCTGCTTGTAGTATCCTCTGAAACTATAACTGTTGGCAAGATCATTACCTCCTTCAGCTCCTATAATTACAGAAATGTTATCTCTGTTAATGTGTTTTTCTCCATATCCGGCGTCTTCCATTGCACGTTTGGCTACCAGTAGAGTTAATAGTTGCGTAGGTTCAATAGCTGCCAATGATTGTGGAGGGATACCAAATGCTAACGGATCAAAATCAATTTTTGGAATAAACCCACCCCATTTAGAATGTGATACGTCAGATTCGTCAGAATCGGGATGGTAATATAATTCTTTGTTCCATCTTTCGTCCGGAACCTCGGTAACGCTGTCTTTTCCTAAAATGATATTTCTCCAGTATTCATCTAGGTTTTTAGCTCCTGGGAAAATACATTCCATTCCAACAATAGCAATGTCCAGTGGTTTCTCCGTTGAAACCGGTTCTGTTGGTAATGCAGCTTCTTTAATATATTCGTAATTGTCAGCGATGCTCTGATGCAGGGCTGCAAGGGAGATCACCCTGTTATGCATGGTTGCTATCTGCCCGATCATGTACATTCCTAAGTCTAATTGGTCATCTTTAGGAATATTAACAAGTTTGTCGCCTTGACGTTCTATGCCTTTAGCCGCGATACGTAAGCGGCCTACGTTTAATTTTTCAAGCTGTTCCCATACCTGTTTTTTATCCATTCCGGCGGCCAGAAGTTTTGCCTTTTCCGTATTAAAATGATGGGCAAATGCTGTGTTTAAGCAACGGGTTTCATGTCCGGGAGCGGTTTCCAAAAGAACAGTGTCTTTCGCCTGCATTGCCTGCGACTGGAATTCTTCCTGAATAGCACCTGTTTCTACTGCTTCCTGTGTGTATAAATAGGCTGTACCCATCAGTACGCCGATTTTTACTCCTCTTGCAGCTAATGGAGCTGCCATAATGGAAACGAAGGCTGTTGAAAATGCATTATGGATTCCTCCTGCAAAAAATACACTGATGCTTTCAGGGTTATCTTCTTTTAAAATACGTTCAATCTGTTTTTCCCAAAGAACCATACTGGAAAGAGGGCCAACGTGGCCGCCGCATTCACGTCCTTCGAAGATAAAGTTTTTGGCACCTTCTTTCAGGAAAATGTCCAGCAGAGCAGGAGATGGAACATGAAGGAATGATTTAATGCCTGCTTTTTCAAATATTTTAGCCTGTGCAGGTCTTCCGCCCGCGATAAGAACTACAGGTGGTTTTGCTTCTAATATATAGGAAGTCTGTTCATCTCTTAATTCCTGGGGAGCAAATCCTAAAATTCCGACACCCCATGTTTTTTCACCTGCCAGCTTTTTGGTTTCTGTAATCAAAGATTTTGCTGATTCTCCTTTTAATAAAGACAATGCAACAAAAGGAAGAGCCCCTGCGTCTGCTACTGCATTGGCAAATAAAGGGACATCACTTACTCTGGTCATTGGCCCTTGGGCGATAGGGTAGCGTAATCCAAGTTCCTGTGCCAGCGGATTGTCTTTATCAATAACCTGAAGTGCTTTTGCCTGCTTCAGATGACCATACATTGCTTCTTTAAACCCGAAAATCAGTTTTTTCAGTGTTTTGAAATCTTCATACAGATCTACAGCTAATGAAATGTCTTGTCCCATTGGGATGTAGCATGTGCTGAGGTCAAAGCCTGTAAAATACTGCTGCAGATCTTCGGAAGTAGCATTATCAGGTAAAGCTGGTGAATTAGGCCTTACCAGTACACGATGATTCGCGATAATTTTAGTTTCCGTGCCGTTTAGTTTTGAACATACATCTTTTAATTCCTGTGGGATTGATGTTTCAGGGAACAAAGCAAGCTGGCTGTCCAATATAATACCGGTTGCTCCCAGTGCTTTTGCCGCTGCTGCGGTATGGAGACCTATTCCTCCCTGTACCCACACCGGAATATCCTGAGTTTCTTTAATGATGCGCTGAAACAATACAAACGTTGATTCATAGCCTACCAGTCCACCTGCCTCATTTCCTTTTATGATGATGCCTTCCGCTCCTGATAGTCTGGCTTGTCTGGCTTCTTCCAGGCTCGTCACCTGATAAACAACAGGTAAGGTGGATGATTCAAGAGACATTCCAAACGGAAGAATTGCAAAGCTTACTTTTTCCGGGATCTGAAGAGATGTCAGGTTGTTGTTTGAAAAATAAATACCATATGATGGTATGCCTATTCGATCTAATTGATTAAGCGCTTCCTGGGCCGTCGTTAACTCATTTCCTAAACTTAGAACGGGAAATGCACCCGCCTGATGCAGTCTTGGCATAAGGTTAACGTCTGGCTTTTCAAAAGGCGTTAGTCCAATAATGGTTAATTTTTTCATGGCGTGATAATTATTGAAATGATAGCAAGAGATTTCACAACAAAATATTAAGCCTTTCGGTATAAGGCGGTTGTTTTTTGTTATGATATAATAAAATTGGTTTTTGTTATATCTTTAATAATAATTATCATTTTGTGATAATTATTCAATACTTGGCTGGTATTCAATGAATTGTTGAATATGAGGGTGTTGTCCGGCTTTTTAAAAGGCCTCAGCCTTATGTTAGTCAAGTTTTTCATAGCATCTATAGTGTTGAAATAATTGATAGGATTTCATAGTAAAACATTAAATATATCAGCATATAGCACGATTTGTTTCTATGAGGAAATAAAAATAGTGAAAATATGATATATCTTTAATCATAAATGAAATTTAGTAATAATTTATTAACAAAAAAAATACTAATTGTTCAAATGGTATTAAAGTATATTTATTATTTTCTTATTCTTAGAAATGGGCCGGTACAATCTCACTAATTATAAACATAAATATTTATAGTTAAAGAAATGTTAAGCAAATATAGGAATAAAAAATAAAATATTTCAAAATAAGGAGATTTGTTTTGAGGTATATTACAAAAAAATAATATACCATGAATAGGGTTGTAAACTGTGGAATAGTCTTTATCAATATGATAAATTGATAGAGCTAATTTATGCAAAATTAATCAATATGATGTGATTTAATTTAAATTATTTGTGAATTTTTTCTATCTTTTTGATAAATAACCAGATAGTGATTTTTTGAAGAAAATGTATTAATATTTAGTTATGATGTTAAAATATTAAAAATTGGGGATTGTTGAAAGTGTGGTACCTTCATATATGTTTTGATAATCAATATATTGTGCTGATATTTCAGTTTTGAAATTTTCCTTTTTAGGGGGAAGAAAATAAACGAGCCTTTCACTAAAATTTCTTCTGGTGTGGGAGAGATTATGTAGTAAATTCCGATAACTAATGATTTTGAAAATTTACAATTTATTAACCTTGGTGCTTTTATATTCTGTTAGACTTTTGTACTTTTACCTCATTATAAACCATTCATTATTTCATTTCATGTGGAATTTTGGTTTGATGTGCCTGTTCTTTTATAATATTCAGCTTGTTTTTGAGTGTACTTTTTTATGGTAGTCAAAAACGGGAAGCTGTATATGATCTCAACCCACTAATAAATTATGTCGATTATACTCATATTGTTCGGATCTGACTTTGTTGCTTTTTAAGGTATATCTGAAGCTTCGTATTTTTAAGATGATCGTTAAAGAAATTTGTTTTTGGATTTAAATAAAAGTTAATAAAACAGGTATATATGAAACACAAAACAATTTTCAAATCAGATGATCATAGAAAAAGGGTATTAAATAAGTACGATATTACTTTAGCACAATTGAAAGGAAATATCAAACAGCAAAAGGTTTATACGAGCTTTGGAGAAACCAGTGTGCTGAGTTATGGGAATGATGAGTATCCTAAGCTTATTTTACTTCATGGAGCTAATTCTAATGCTTCTTCCTGGGTAAAAGACATCTGTTTTTACGGTAAAAGATACAAAGTGTATGCTATTGATATTATTGGGGAGCCTGGAAAAAGTGAGCCGAAGAGACTGCCTTATGAAGACGACAGTTATAGTGATTGGCTTAATGAGGTTTTTGAACAGCTGCAAATAGAAAAGTTACATTTGTTAGGTTTATCACAAGGTGGATGGCTGGCGGTGAGATTTGCTGTGAAGTTTCCGGAAAAAATAGATCGGCTTGTTCTTCTTTCCCCTGCAGGAATTGTCAATACAACGAAGAGTTTTATTTTTAAAGCGGTCTTGTTCTCTTTTCTTGGAAGTTTTGGGAAAAGGAAAATCAATAATCTGATTCTTGGAAATCAAAAAGTGGATCAACAGGTTTTGGATTTTATGGATCTCATGCAGTCTTCTGTTAATGCAAGGATGGAAAAAGAGTATATTTTTTCTGATGAAGAGTTGAAAAATATGACTATGCCAACATTGTTCATTGGTGGAGCTCATGATGTGATACGGGATTCCGGAAAAATAAAAGATAGACTTCAGGCTCTTCTGCCGGATTTTGAATTTTATATTGATCCCGAAAAAGGACATATATTGCTTGATCTTGCTGATAGAATCAATGTGTTTTTAATGAAAGAGAAAGCAGTGTAGTATTTAACTATAACGGCTCCAAAACAAAGTGTTTTGGAGCCGTTGTGATATCCTTTTTTATTTTTTAAAATATACTTAATCCGTATTGTTTTGCAAGATCTAAGATCATGTGATAACCAGCCAACGAATTTCCATGCTGATCTAAAGACGGACTGAATACCCCGATTCCTATTTTTCCCGGAACACTTACGGTAATACCCCCTCCAACTCCGGATTTGCTTGGTAAGCCTACTGTTCTTGAGTATTCTCCACTGAATTCATACATCCCAGCAGTAAGCATTTGTGATTCTATCAGTTTTGCCATTTCCGGATTTTTATAAGTTGTGTCTCCATCAAAACGAACGCACTGGTTGGCAAAGAAGAATCCGATTTTAGCAAGATCTTCTGCTGTCAGTTCTATGGAACATTGTTTGAAATAATTATCAAGCTGGTCTTCATTTCCTGTGATAAGGCCGCTGTTTTTCATGATGTAGAACATTCCGCGGTTACGGTGTCCTGTAGATTTTTCTGATTCATAAACTGATTTGTTATAATCAATTGTCTGATTTTTGGTGATATAACGAACCAGATCCAGAATTTTAAGAAAAGGTTTCTCGCCCTCTCCGGATATTAAGGATGTGGTAAGAATAGCCCCTGCGTTCATCATTGGGTTAAGCGGTTTGCCGGTGGTTTCAAGATTCGAAAAGTGATTAAAAGGTTTGTCAGATCCGTAATACCCCATTTTATCAAAAACATTAGCTTCACCTTTTTCATTAACAGCTACCATTAATGCTATGATCTTAGAAATGCTCTGCATGGTAAATTTTTTATTCACATCACCGGTATTAAAAACCTTACCGTTTTTATCAACCACGGAGAAGGCAATGGCTTTGGCATCCATTTTTCCCAGTTCAGGAATATAATCTGCAACTTTCCCCTGTGTATAATAAGCTCTGTTTTTCTCAAGAATGCTGCTTAAAGTCTTTTCCGAAATCGTATTAATATCTGCTGCTTTCTGAGCATATACGATTGTGTTCAAGGAAAGAATGGCTGCTGTAAGAATTCCCTTTGCGGAAAATAAAAAGCTGTTTTTTTTCATAAAAGATCTTCAAATAAAATGTTTTTGATAAGCCTTAAAAAACAAAGATAAAGTATTTCATCTTAGTTGACAATTCTCCCATTGTATTCATTTAATAATACCGTTCAGGGAAGTTTTTAATTATTGTAACAATTATTATATTTCGAAAGTATAACCGTAAAGAATACGGGTGATAAGGAGAAAAATGATTCTCCGCAGTTTTTATTTCTATGAAATGTGTTGTTTGTAATGGGGTGAAGTCTTACATAAAATGAGTTAAAAAACTTCTCCGATATTGGCAAAGAAACCGTGAGAGTTATTTTGTCCGAAACCATAATCTATAGCCAGATTGGTGTTGCTGTGTTTGTTCAGTTTGATACGTAACCCGACTCCGTATCCGAAAAGAAGCTTTTTATATTCATCGGAAAGGTCGGCAGAGAATGATTGTACATTGGCAAAAACAACTCCTCCCAGTAAGCCGTTTCGGGTAATTCCAAAGCGGTATTCATTTTCATAATAGAACATATTTTTGCCGCGGAACCTGCTTTGTATATAGCCTCTTCCTGTATTGTTCTGATCATCCCATCCCGTACTTGGAAGCATAAGATAAGGAGGGGTAGTTTTACTGGTAGTGAGCCATGCAAAGCCCCAGAATGCAAGAGTGTTTTGCGAATTGGCTGGCAATCGAATGTATTTTCTGGCATCTATTTGAAGTGAAGACCAGTTGGCCTGGCTTCCCATAAATATGAAATTGGGGTGGTAAGTAATGCTGAGATATTCGCCGTTCTGTGGATTGATCTGATTGATTCTGTTGTCATACAATACTTTTATGGCTAATCCTGAAGCCCTTTCCGAGGTTTTTAAATCTCTGGAAAGAAGGTGGCTGATTCTTTTTCCTAACGAGTCTGTAATTTTAATACCCCAAAACTGATCATAATAAATACCTCCTCCTGCATAAAAGTCTTTTAAAACATTAAACATAATGGACTGATGTAGTTTTATATATTTAAAGTTAACCGTATAGGCTGTATTGGAATTAGCTTCTATTGAAATTTTTTTTCCTCCTAAACCATATACTTCTGAGGGGTAGTTGAGGTATTTGAAATCACTGATAAGGTTGATTTTGTTGCCCTTTGTCCAGATATTAATATATAATGGGAAAATGGTTTGTTTATATTGTGAATACGTATAGCTTGTGTTGATGTTGGAGATCTTCTGATCTTTTGTACCCTGCTGATAAAAGCCGATGTTGCCGCTTATAACGCCTGCAAATCCTGTCTGTAAAGTATAGCCTGCTGCTGGAATTAATGACCAGTTAAATTTTTTTCCCGCCCGAACTGTATCTGTATTGCCTTTTTTATGGAGAATTCTGTGAAGAACGTCTACAATATCTTTTTGTGATGTTTCCGGTTGTTGCAAAGAATCAACAAGTTCTTGAGTCTTGTTGTTTTGTGCCTTGAAGAAAAGGAAGAAAAAGATAAGAAGAAAACAGGTGAGGGCTCTTTTCATCGGTGTAAGTTTGTACACACAATAATACATATATTTTTAGGGATAATTGCAAATAATTCTGAAGCTATTTTTTTTACTGGACTGTATTTATTATTTTCTTCAAAGTGTCTTTTTTATACTGATTATTTTTAATTTAAAATCTGTTTATATAGAAAAAAATAAACTTAATTATTTAATTGTATGTTTTGTTTGCTTTTTTAGGTGCTGTAATGGGGTATGTTTTTAATTTTTAATAGTTGAAAATCTCTCAATCATCGAAAATGATGATATTTTTTTATATAACTATAATGCAGGTGAAATAACATATAGTCACGAATTGCTGTATATTGTTATGATTCAGGTGTAAAATAATGTTATTTTTTCACGGTTAAATGATTTTCATATTATTTTTTTTATTAATTTGACAAAAAATTAATAACACTTTTTTTAATAACTATGAAAAACAACACCTATTTTGGTAGGCAGTACATCTTCAGATGGCTACTACTATGTTGGCTTATGGTACCCTGGGTACTCCAAGCTCAAGCTCGAATTACATGGACCGCTCAGGTCGGATGCCAGGAGTTCCGTGGCGAAAAAGAAGGACAAATTCCTGATAATGGCGTCGCCTATTCTTACATCAATTCTTCTCAATGTCTCCGTGTCTGTGAGAAATCCGGCGTATTTTACACGGTTGCAGGCTCCAACGTCTCTTATGTACAATGGACGGTCTCAGGAGGAACTGCAACATTTTCAGGCCCTGGAAACAGCCAGGCGTATGTAAGCTGGGGAGCTGCAGGTAACGGTTCTTTACAGGCTGCGATTACGTACAATGACGGAACCGTAGAGAATCAGACCATCTGCATCGAAAAGATCAACAGACCGATTGCGATGTTTGAAATGATGAACCTGGATTATCAGGTATGTAAAAATACACCGATCTATTTTGATAACCTCTCTCAGCAAAACGGAGGATCGGATATTATCAATTATTTCTGGGATTTTGGAGACGGAACAACTTCTACGGCTTTTGAACCGTCTCACGCTTATACAGATTCGGGAATTTATACTGTTCGTCTGGTGGTAACCAATAAGTGTGGTTGTCAGGACGTATACAAAAAGGATCTGGAAGTAATAAAAGCTCCGCCGGTGCAGATCAATTGTGCTTCCGTGGTATGCGAAGGCAGTGTTGAAACATACAGTGCACAGGATGGATGTAATAAAGGACAATGGAAAGTTATTGGCGGGACTATTGTAGGGAACAACGGTAACGAGATCCAGGTGAAGTGGGATCAGGTAGATCCGCTTGATGGTTTTGGTTATGTAATGTATTTATCTGAATGTGCATGCCCTGAGTGGACAACGATTAAAATTCCTGTCATTTTAGGAAATGCGAAAATAAAAGGACAGCCGGTGGTATGTGCTAATAAGCAATATACTTATTCAATCCCTCAATGGCCTACTACCAGCGTTAAATGGAATGTGTCGGGTCCTGCGGGAGCTCAGCTGAATTATACTCAGCAGAGAAATGAAGTGGTCTTCAGTGCATCTCAGCCGGGTACATATACACTTACTGCTGACTACATGAATACATTATTGACCTGTAAGGGTTATGCAAAAATGGAGATTGTAGTGGAAGAACCGGTAGTAGTAAGCGGAGGAGCTGACGAAATCTGTGCAGGAACAAGCCAGACATTTACCGCTACACCGAATGTTCCGGTTATCTGGAAGGTAACTACAGGAGGATCTACCTATACTTCAGGACCGATTACAGGACCTTTCTCCTATAATTTTACTCTGGCAGGTACTTATACGGTAACAGCAACGAAACAAGGAGGAGGTTGTGAGAGTAATGCAAGAATTGTTAAAGTATTACCAATTCCATCAGCACCTACTGGAACTATCTCCGGAGATGTGAAAGTATGTCCTGGAAAACCTTATGTCTACACCATCAGTTCTGTAGATCCGGGAATGGTGCCGGTATGGAGTGTTACCAACGGAACAATTCAGGGAAGCAATGCCGGACCTTCTGTAACGGTTGTATTTAACACAGGTGCTTCATCCTATTCGGTTTCGGCTCAAAATAAATCTATCAGCAATGCTGGTTGTATTTCTGCTCCAATTTCATTCAATGTAGTGCCGTTGGATCTTAATACAATTGTGATTAATCCTAATCCGGGACCTTTCTGTCCAAGCAGCACGCAGACTTTCAGTGCTAACCTGAATGGTATTGTTCCTGACTTTATGGAATGGACTTTTGCAAGTCCGAATTTCGGAAGTGTTGTAGGAGGGCAGGGGACTGCTAATATTACAGTTAACTTTAACGAGATTTCTTCAACAAGCAGCACGACGCTGAATTTAAGAGTCGTGAAATGCGGGGTAACAAAAATTATAAGTATTCCGGTATCATTACTGACACTTCCGGTGGTAAGCTTTACTAATGTAGGAGGTGTTTGTTTAGGTTCAAACCTTGCGTTCACTGTTAATCAGGGAACCATTACGTCAGCAACAGGAGTTACTTTCACTTTTGCCAACGGAACAACTTATTCTACAGGTTTCAACCCTACAGGAAATTACAGCTTCCCGAATAACGGATATATTCTGAACAATACCGGAAGTAATATTACTCAAACAGTAACAGTAACTTACACCGGAACGAACGGATGTAATTACAAACCTACGGCAACTGCCAACTTTACAATATTCCCGGAAACAATTATTACAGTTTCTCCGGTATATAATATTGCTGTTTGTGATCCAACGACAATGACTCCGTATACCCTTACGGCTAATAGCTCCACAGGACTTACCGGAATTGTTTCCTGGCAATGGTATAAAAATAACGCACAAATTTCAGGTGCTACCAGTAATTCTTATACGATTTTTGGTGCCGGAGCTTTCGGAACCTACAAAGTACGGGCAACAGACCTAAACGGTTGTGTGGTTTATTCACAAAATATCAATGTAACACAATCGTGTCCAAGCAGTGGAGGCTGTACAACAGATCCTCAGATCAATTTTGTTCCTACATGGTCTGGCTGTAACACCATTTCTGTTTCAGGTTTAACTTACGCTGGAACTCCTAACGAGATTCAATGGATGTCTGACAGTGTGCTTACTTTAGCTTCAACTCAGGGATTGCCAACAGCAACTTATCAGACTAACCTTGCAGCAGCTCACATAGTTTTTGTACGTCTTAGATATGGTTCTTGCTGGTATACCAAAGGAGTGGAAGTAAGAAAGAATTACGAGCCTAAATTTAATATCGGTCAGGTTTGTAACGGAAACGGATATAACGTTACGCTTTATAATACCTCTACGATATTCGACATTAATCCTTCATCCATTACTTATACATTCAGTGGAACAGGGTTATCTACACAAACAGGACAAACGGCAACATATAACAATCTTGCACCAGGTACTTATACCTTTACAATGACAATGTCTGCACCAGGAAAACCAACATGTACTACTACGCAGACTATTACATTGAATCCGATTCCAAGTACCAACTTCCTGGTGCCTGCATGGATCTGTGTACGTGAGCCGATTACATTCACTCCGGCTTCATATAATCCGGCTTATACTTATACATGGCTTTTTGACGGTACGGCTTATGTTGCCTCAGGACCGAACGCTACTGTTACGTATAATTCAGGCGGAACAAAAACAATACAGCTGAAAATTAAAACTCCTATGGGATGTGAATACTCTTCTGCTGTTATTAATATTGGCGTGAAAGAAGCAACTCTTGATGGAAATATGGCACCACCTGTTCTTACAGCGTGTGTGGGAAGTGTTCCAAGTATTTCTTTCAACAGCACTCTTGGATCTCCTAGCCAATATATCTGGATGAATGGTTCTCAGCCTGTGCCGGGAGCACCAAGTTCTCCAGTTTTCACTCCGACTCAATCGGGAAGCTATTGGCCGATACTTGTATCATCAGACGGTTGTAAAACAAGTGTGATGAGTACAAAAGCAACGTCTGTAATACTTAAAAATCCTCCGTATGTTAACATATCAGGAAAAGCCAATATCTGTGCAGGATCTTCTACAACTCTTAGCGGTCTTGTAACGGATAACTCATTGGAATATCAATGGAAAAAAGGAAGCTCTGTGGTAGTACCTTGGACTTCTTCTCCTTATCCTATTACTTATAACACCGGAGCATTAACTGCAGGTACTTATGTTTATACTCTTGAAGTAAGAACTCCTGGAACTTCAGGATGTACAAGCTCTAAAAACTTTACAGTTACAGTAAGTAATCCTCCAACAGGAATTGCAGTAACCTATGCAATGCAAAGTTGCCAGCCGTACGAAATTAAATTAACAGCTTCAGGGCCGTCTGCAGGAGATTACAACTGGAGTAACGGAATGTATGGTCAGTCTATTGTAGTGAACGAGGGTGGTTCTTATATGGTTACTTATACAGCACCAAGCGGCTGTAAAGTAAGTGCCGAAGTACAGGTGCCATTAAGTCTTGAGAGTCTGATGTGGGTATTCCCTACAGGCTGTTATGACGAATGTTTCAGAAAGAATTATATTCTGGGACCAAAAGGAATATTTGATTACCACGAATGGCAGCTGTTCGGAAACAGTATCCAGAACGGAACCAATGATTATATTTATCCGTTGTATATTGGTGCATCCGGAACATATCAGTTACAGATCAATCATTTGGGTTGTCAGTATACTTCCGGAAATATGAATTACTTCCCGGGTAAAGAATGTGGAGTTAAACCTGAATGTAAGATAGAAGGTGAAATTAAGGCCATGAAATGGGTTAAAGATCATTTCAATGTATACGGTGTGATTTACAATGGTGGAAGCCAGCCGATAAGTCTTACGGTTTCCAGTGCATACGGATATGGGGTTTATATACCTTCTATCATTACCATTCCTGCCGGAGGCGTATATGATATGAATATTAATCCTTTAGTATTCTATCCGAATTCAAACTTCACAGGCTTTGATGAGATCTTATTTACGGCGGAAGAATGTAAATTCACGATCAAAGTGGAAGCACAAGATTGGGGTGGAGCTATAAAAGACAGAAAAGGAGTGAGTACCACTTCAGTTTCTTCTCTGAAAATGATCCCTAATCCTGCGAAGGAAAATGTGAAAATCTCGTACAATACAGGTGATGAAAAATTACTTGCAAAACAGGTTACGGTTTTTGATGCCATGGGCAATGTCAAATTCCGTAAAGAAGTGAAAGCGGCTTCCGGAGAGGTAGACGTGGAAGTTTCAAGCTGGCTGCAGGGTGTTTACATTGTCATTGTACAAACGGGAGACACATCATTACAAGGTAAACTGATTAAAAATTAGTAGCTTATAGACAGTGTTCTCTTCGGAGAGCACTGTTTTTTATAGTATGAGATAACAAAATGAACTTTTATGATAAGATTAAAAAACAAACTGTTGATATTGCTCACCATGCTGCCAATAGCATCTTTCAGCCAGAATTATCAATGGCAATGGGGAAAGCAGGCAGGAGGAGTAACAGGCTCGGCTGATCCGGGGTTTCATTATATTTTTGATGAATCAATAAGGGATATCGTAGTAGATAATAATAATAACACGTATTATCTGGCATTGATGCGGGAACAGGGGCAAAACCTGAATGGCACATCGGTAACCAACTATGGGCTTAGCGATCTTTTTCTATTCTCTACCGATTGTGAGGGGAATATAAGATGGTCTAGAGCGATAGGCGGCTCAGGAGACGGAGAGAATGCCTGGCATATAAAGATCGATAATAACGGGGGATTATATATTGTCGCTACCATTTACAATAATTCATATGCAGGAGATCCGAATGCAGTACCTGTACATTTTGATGATACTCATACTCAGCCCTTGTATACCTATTTTGATCAAACCATAGAGCCTGCTCACAAAGCAGCCTTTCTGCTGAAATATAATACATCTGATGGTACGCTGGCATGGAGTAAACCTTTGCAGGGAGACGTTAATTATTTTTCTCGTATGTGCGATGTTCAGATGATGTATATGGATTCTTCCAAAAATATTCATTCGGTGATGGGATTCAGAGCGGGAACCCATTTGGGAGGTTTAATTACGGTACCATCAACCTATACCTCAACTTATCAGTATTATGCAGTTAAATTCAATTATGATAATGGAAATATGACTCCGGCTACTCCGGTGCTTCTTCCAATTACCGGGGATGCAATAAGCGGTGTAGGAAGAGAAGGAAAGGTGAATTTAGTATATGACGAAAGTTTGAACCGGTACTATCTTGCAGGGAAAAAAATGGATGCAGGCTTCAGTAATATGCTTGATCTGTCCTATAATAATGTTCCGTTTACAAAATCAGCTTATGTGCTGGCTTTTGATGGCAGCACAGGGGCAGAAGTCTGGAGAAGAGAAATTAACAATGGCGGAACCGCTACAGATGACGAAATTCATTCTATTGTAAAAGATCCTGCGACGTCGGATATTTATATTTCAGGTCGTTACTTTAACGGAATATCAGTGCCTGCAACTTTTGGAAATTATACTTTTCCGCTAAGAAATTATGTTGAAACAGTTCCATTTGTGATGAGGATTAATGCTTCAGGTGCTGTACAATGGGCGAGAACCCCTGAGGGAATGTCCGGTCTTCAGTTTGGATATCGTTTTACAAAAGGAGTACTGGCTATTAATGGAAATGAAATAGCGTTTGCTAAAGGCAGCTGGTCTGATATCTGGGGAAGTTATGTAATGACACGCCCTGATGGAGACAGATCAGATCCTTTATTGGTAAGGCTTAACAAAGATACCGGAGCAGTTCTGGGAACAGGTGAAATTCTAAGTAATTTTAATAAGACAGATGAATTTACTGCAGTTGCTGCAGATAAAGATGGGAATTATGTCGTAGGTGGTTTTTTTCATGATCAGCTTTTTGTAGATCCTAATGATGGTGTTAATACTATGGCGATTAACGTTATGGGAGGGAAGTCACAATCTTTTTTTACAAAATTTGCTAAATCGGCATGCAGCCAGATGTCAGTAGAAGAGACTGCCGCTCAGGCGGGAATACAGCTTTATCCGAATCCGGTACAGGATGTACTCAACATCAGAAGCAAAGAACCATTGGTTTCTTATGAGATCTTTGGAACTACAGGACAATTGATAAAACAGGGAGGTTTAAATATGACACAGGAACAAATTGTATTATCTTCTCTACAGACAGGAGTATACTATATTAAATTAAAAACCAAATCTTCCACAGTAACTGAAAAAATACTGAAGAAGTAATCTGAAACAGAATCACTGATCATATTATATACAGACGGTGCTTTCTTCTGAAAGCATCGTTTTTTTATGCTGGAATTTCAAAAATCCTATATATGGCAATATTAGATTTTAATCTCAATATGATTGTTCCGGCTATTCATTATTTTTGCAGAGAATTAAACAACCGGATTGTTTATCCTGAACTATGAGCAATACATTTTCTGACAACGCACAAATTGAGGTAGTTTCTACATTTTCCGAACTGACAAATACAGTTTTCCAGGGAACGGTGAATGCCATTTGCTGGAAAAGAGATTTATTTGGAAATTTTAAAGAAATTGTATCTAAGCTTCAGTTAAAAGAGAATATTACCGAAGTTTATATTGAAGATCTTTTAGCATTGGAGCTATCGGAAGAAGGTGTTGCGGCAAGGGAAATTATTTTAAATGATCTAAAGCAGCTGACTGATTTCGGAGCATTACCTTCCCTCAATTTATTGAAATCCTATGACCGTGATGATGAGCTGGATTTCATTTCAACAGATGTATATTCTTATCACGTTGATCGCTCACCGGTTGGCACAGATACTTTCCTGTGCACCTATCATGGTGCGGCAAGTGATATCATATCCAATGATCAGGTTGAACAAAAAATTTTAATTCCTAAAATCCGGGAAAAGCTTAAAGAACTGCACAACGGTCCGGAAGAGGAATTTGAAACCTTTCTTAAAGAATATTTCTTCGATTTGCATTATGAGCCCAAGCCCAATGCTGAACCGGTTAATTTAGGATTGGGGCATCTTTGGCGTTTGGCGGTAGATCATCCGTCACAGCAGGTTTTACCCTGTGTTCACCGAGCTCCTGTTGAAAATGATGGTGAATATAGATTGCTGCTGATTTGCTAAAGGTTGCAGAAGCTTCAAATGAGTTTGTTCTGTATTTTTGAAGGAAAAGTAGGGTGTCTCAGATTATTTTGGAAGATGTGCCGTTAATTCAACTTCTAATTTTGATTTAGGCATATATAACCTTTTTATTTGTACCCATGTTGCTGCCGGAAAATCACCATTATAAAATTTTTTTCTGACATAATTATATTTTTTCATGGCTTCAATATCTGTTGTATATAAGTTTTCTTTTACCACATTTTCAAATGTAGCCCCATAACTTGATAGAGCTCTTTTTAAAGCATTATAAACTGAAGTAATGCCTTCAGGAGTAATGTCGTTAGTAACAACACCTGAAATGTAAAGGATATTGTCAACTTTTAAAACCTGAGCATAGCCTGCAATTGTATCTTGTTGTGCCTTGTTGTCCCAATGCCATTTCTCTTTTTTAATTTTTGCTTCCTGTGAAAAAGCAGCGCAGGAAAATAATACTATCGGAAGAAGGAGGAAATATCTCATAATTTTATAATTTAGGAATAGGTGCTTTTATAAAAAATGCAATAGCCGCCGTTATATTGTTAATGATTACCATGAAGTCCGAAGAGATCCATCGTTGTTTGTACAAACGTTATGAGCGCTGAGTGCTGATGCCTAAATTACAAAAAAATATTGTTTATCCATATTTTATAGATATACCTATTGATTAATCATAATCTCCCCTGATCTCCATTTGAAATAAGCTTACCGTTGCATTATCATAATGAGCAGGAAGTCCTTTAGTGTGTTTAAGCGTGGATAAGCCCAGGAAGTCGAAACCGCATTGTATGTAATACTCAATCAATCCCGGATTATCACCTACAGTATCCATTCTTATAAAACGTTTATTATTTTCCTTTGCGAAAACCATGGCCCATTCTACAATTTGCTTCACAAGATGTTGACCCCGGAAATCCGGGTTCGCTGCAATCCTGTGAATATATAAAGATGGATCTATATTCCGCTCTTCCCAGATTTGAACATCGCTGAAAGTTGTTGCCCAGATACAGGCAATTTTATTATCAATGATAAGCTTCCATTGTCTGTTTTCTTTAATTTCAGTTTCAATAAGGCTTCGTTCAAATTCCGGCCAGTGAACAGGAAATTTCGTTTTTTGAAGGTCTGTAGCGATCTTATAGAGTCTGAAAATTTCATCAATATCGTGGTGGGTACTATTTTGTATTGTCATGGCTTTAATATTTAATGACTGCTGTAACCTCAATTTCCAATAGTACATCTGGTCTGAAAAGCTGTTTCACTTCTACAGAAGTTTGTGCAGGAGGCTGTGCCGTATTTATGTATTTATTTCTTATGGTTCTGAATGTTGGAAGATGAGAGATATCGGTAAAGTAATTATTCAGTTTAATAATGTTTTTCATACTGCCGCCGGCTTTAGCTAGCTTCTTTTGGATATTAGAAAAAATATATTCAGCCTGCTGTTCAAAGTTTCCCAAACCAACAGTGTTACCATTTGCATCTAGAGCCAATTGTCCAGAAAAGACCAGCATTTTGGCTGTTCCTAAATTAATTTCTACATATTCTGAATAGCCAAACTGTGAAATTTCGTTGTGCTTTACCATGATATTCTTATTAGGCGTTATTTTGTTTGCTTGTGCATTGCCGGAAATGGCTGTTCCTGATAAAAGGAACAATACCATTATTTTGCGAAAATAGAAGAACATTGTGGATATTATTTCTTATCCTTGTTTGATACCACAGGATTAATCTCTGCATCTGTAATTCCATATTTTGCCATTCTTCCACGATGATCCTCAGTTCCCAGATAGGTAAGAAGCTGCTTGTTTACAGCATTAATCAGTGTTGAATTTTCTTTTTTAAACGAGAAAGCACCCACTGGTATTTGATCTTTGCTGTCGATTGGATGATGAACAGATTCTAATTGAGGATTAGCCTGAGCAATAGAGTTGTTTCCGATTGCGGTTGCAGCAAATGCATCAATTTTACCTTCAAGTAAAGCTGCGATCACTTCAGGCTGGTCTTTATACATGGAAATCTGGTTATCCGCCACACCTGCTGCTTTTGCTTTTTCAAACTGTACCTGGCCAGGTATCAGTCCCAGACGTGCATCTGCCCGCTTTCCAACAGCTTCATAGCTGGTTAGGTTTTTAGGATTCCCTTTTAAAACTACAAATCCATCTCCTAAAGCCCAGACAGGAATACTGAATGTTACCATTTTTTCACGCTCGTCAGTTGCGAAAATCGGAACATTCATATCCCATAAGCCAGCCTGAACATCCGATAGAAGATTTTCAAACGTTGTATGGATGTATTCAATATCCGTAATGCCGATGGCATGCAGGATTGCTTCCGCCAGTTCTATATCAGCTCCTTTTACGTTATCGCCTTCTGTCCAATAGAAAGGAGGTTCATCAACATAAGCTATTTTTATTTTCGTGTTTTTGTCCAGCGTTTTGGGTTGGAAATCTTGTGCCTGCATAATTTTAAAATTAAATAGTATGATAATGAGTGTTAATAATTTTTTACTCATATATGATTGATTTAATGAAATGTATTACAAAACTACGAGTGATTTTAATATCATAACAGATACAGATTTTGTATATTTTTCTGTAACAGATTGGCTTCGAAATGATATTAACACTTTATAAATGTCCACATCTCAGTAAGATGCTTATAAGATTATGGTGGTTAGATCTTACTCCTTGTAATATTTGCTTAAATTTGTTAAACAGGTGATACTGAAAAGTAAACATTTAAAAACAAAATAGTTATGATTAATCAAATAAAAGAATTTAAGGATAACGCCATTGCGCTGGAGATATATGGGGAATTCACAGAACCGGATGCATTGCTTATAGAGAAGCTTTTCCAAGAAAAGCTGAATGAAGGGCATCAGCATATCAATATACTCATTAAGGTAAAAGATATGTCGGTGATTAAAGATATGAAACTGAAAGGTTTTTTTGAAGGCGAACTTTGGGGAATTAAGCACTTTGGAAAAATAGGACGTTGTGCCGTTGTATCCCATTCAGACTTTATGAAATCGGTAGTCACTATTGAAAATAAGGTCCTTCATTTGTTCAATCCTTCCCTGGAAGAGAGATATTTTGATGAAACAGAATTGGATGAAGCGTTAAAATTCATAACCCCCAATGAATAAATTAAATGATAACTCACAGAGTTTAAAACATTGACGAATCTTCGTCAACTAAGAATGCTTAAATTCTTTGTGAGTTTGGTTGACGATCAACTGATCAAAATTCATGAACAGCACTGCTAAAAAGCTTTCCTAAACCGGCAAGGGCAAGTTCTGTTTTTTTCTCCCAAAGACCTGAATAACTGATACGTAGATAATTCAGATAATCTCCGCCGGATGAAAAAAGTTCGCCGGGAGCATAAGATACACCCTGATCTATTGCCTTTTCAAGAAGTTGGGAAGTATTGAGGGGAGCAGGAAGCTCTATCCAGATGTAAAGTCCGCCATTAGGCTGTGTAATTTTGGTCCCGGTAGGAAAATATTGCTGGATAAGAGTGGTATAACGGTGGAGGTTCTTTTGCATTTCAAGCCTGAATTTCAACAGATGTTTTTCCAGGGCACCGGAGCGAAGCAGCTGGAGAATGACTTGCTGGTTGAAATTGGAAGTAGAATGATTAAGCACAGATTTAATTCTTGCAACATTATAGGTGAAACGTCCTGCTGCACACCATCCAATCCTGAGTCCGGGAGCTAAAGTTTTGGTAAACGAACTGCAATACATTACCCAGCCATCAGTATCATAAGTTTTTATTGTATCAGGCCTTATTCCCTTAAAGAAAAGGTCAGCGTAAAGATCATCTTCTATAATAGGGATTTGCAGCGTATTGGCCAAGGCTGCCAGTTCTTTTTTTTCTTCTGTACTGATACTGGAACCATCGGGGTTATTGAAATTGCTGACAATTACACAAGCTTTGACAGGTAATTTTTGACAGACTTGCCTTACTTCTGCAGCAATAATACCTGACACAGGATGTGAAGGTACTGAAACAGCTTTCAAACCAAGACATTCAATAATCTGGAGTATACCGAAAAAGCACGGTGACTGTACAAGTACAGTATCCCCAGGCTGTGTTATCGCTTTAAGGCAGCATAAGATAGCTTCTGAAGCACCGTTGGTAATAACTATTTCATCTGCATGAACAGCACCTTTCCAATGCAGGGAACGTTTGGCGATCTCTTCCCGTAAATGCTTATTCCCGTAGCGGTTCTCCAGTCCGAGATAACTTCCGCTGTAATCTCTCGAACTTTGCTGGATAAAACGTTTAATACTATTGAAAGGAAGTAATCTGTTATCAGGGAGTGCATTGGTAAATGAGACAAAATTCTTTCCAGTTCCATCAAGCGGTAACCTTTGCAGTAAATTGTCAATATGTACGGTTTGTGCCGATAACGAAACAGGTATTACAGTAGGTGTCATGATCTCTTTACCTTGAACATCCTGTACAAAATATCCCGATTTCTCCTTAGAGACAACCAATCCTTTTTCCATTAAATAATTAAAAGACTGTAATATTGTGCCAATGCTCAAGCCTTTTTTTTGATGCAAATTCCTAATGGAGGGCAGCTTATCACCAGGTTTAAAGGTTCCCTCCTCAATCATTTTGGCGATTCTGTTGGCAAATGTGATATAAACAGGTTCTTTCATAAAAGATTAAACTGTTATAGATTAATGTTCAAATTTAAAATCTGTTAAATATAGTGAAGTTTCATAGATGCCGTTCCAGCAAGCCCTATAAATTAAACTCAACTTTATATTTTCCCGTGGAAAAGTCCAGTATTGCAGTTGATTTATCAATTTGTGGTTTTTGTTTTATATTATTAATTAATAATACATATTGTTTTTTTATTTATTATTCTTTAAATTGCATAATACAATAACTGCCTTGTCAATATTTGCATATTGCCGGGTTTAGTAGTTTTTTTGAACATGATTGTCCTATAATTCTTTTACGGTATCTATTTTGATATAACGTTATTAAGAGAAAGAATGTTATTAAAAAAGGAAACTGATAGTTCAATTTCTTTTTTGTTAAATTATTGATCACAATAATTAATAGTAAGGCCATTCATATTTATCTTATATTTTTTCACAGTCACTTCTTTTAATCAGTTACAGCCTTGTAGAGGTTTTGTATACTGTATTCACTAATATTAAATTTCTTTTTTATGAAAACAAAAATGTCTCACTTTCATGAGAACCTATTTCTAATGAAAGAAAGTATTGCATCCGCAGGTAATAATTTGCTCAATGTGAATTTTTATCTTGAACTGAAAAAACTCATTGTAGTTTCAATTATTGTTCTATTGACAACAACTTCCGTCTTTGGACAAAATACGGGGTATATGGATGATCGATCCTCTATTACCGTAAAAACAGAGCTTGCTCCACCACCTTTACCTGATTATGTTCAACCCTTATGTCCTGGTGATGGCTACCTGTGGACCCCTGGATATTGGGCATGGGCTGCAAACGGTTATTATTGGGTTCCCGGAGTATGGGTACTGCCTCCTGCTATTGAACTGCTATGGACTCCTGGATATTGGGCATTTTATGATGGATTTTATGGATGGCATCCGGGATATTGGGGCCCCAGAGTAGGATATTACGGAGGAATTAATTATGGTTTTGGGTATTTCGGAAATGGTTTTTATGGGGGAAGATGGGATAGAGGACATTTCATGTATAATACTTCAGTATGGAGAGTAGATAAAAATATTCATAATACTTATATCAATAAAGTCAATATTGTTAATACAAACCGTGAAAGCTTCAATGGCGGAAAAGGAGTAGCTTACCATCCCAACAAGGACGAAATGGATGGGATGCGTAATGATAATCGTATCCCGGCAAGTAAAGAACAAATGGACCATGAGAAGAATATGGGAAATAACATGGGACAGTTTCGGAACAATAATTCCGGACCAGCCATTCATAGTATGACCTTTCCGGGAGGTCGGGGATTTGATGCCGGAGGAAGAGAGATGAAAATGGGAGGAATGGGTAGAGAAGGAGGAAGAGGAAGAAGGTAAGTCAAATTGAGAAGAGAAAGTCTTGCTCCCATTCTCAATATATTGATGAAAATAGATTAAAACCAAGGGCTATACCGTTTGGAAAATTTCTTCCATGTCTGTATAGCCCTTGGTTTTTTGCTTTATAACATTAATGTCTAATTGATATTATATAAGATACATACTGATCGCAGCTTAGGTTGATGTTAAATTTAATAATGTATATAAATATTAATTTTATAAAAGCTCAGCACTCAAATTGTGTGTTTCTACTTCCCGATACAAAACTTAGAAAAAATATTCCCCAGTACCTCATCGTTGGTTACTTCTCCTGAGATTTCGCCCAGGTGTTCCAATGCATTTCTGAGTTCATAGGCAAGCAATTCTGTTGAAATCTGGAAAGAAATGGCCTCTTTTACTTTATGAACCGCATCTAAAGATTTTTGCAGCGCTTCAAAATGACGCTGGTTGGTAATAACAACATTGTTTTCTTCAGTTTTTAAATGCTCAACATATGAAGAAAGTTCATTCTTAAGATCCTGAATGTTTTGATTTTCAACAGCTGAAATTGTAATGAAGTCAAACTCATGGGCAATGGCATTTCTGAAAATGTCTTCTGCCATTTCATACTTTGTGGGGATAACTTCATCAATTTTTGTAGCACAGATAATAAGCTTCAGATCATTCCTTAAGAGAGATTGGATCATTTCAATGTCTTCAGAGAAATCTTCCGTTGCAGCATCGGCCAGATAAACAAGAATGCTGGCATTTTCTACTTTTTCTTTTGCTTTCTTTACTCCGATCGCTTCAATTTCATCTACTGTCTCACGAAGTCCGGCAGTGTCAATTAAGCGGAAGGCATGGCCTTTAATATGTAAAACTTCTTCAATCGTATCTCTGGTTGTTCCTGCAATATTGCTTACAATAGCCCTTTCTTCTTTCAATAAAGCGTTGAGTAAAGTTGATTTTCCCGCATTCGGTTTTCCGATAATAGCTACTGCAGTCCCATTTTTAATAGCATTTCCGTATTGGAAGCTTTCAATAAGTGAATTTAATTTTACTTCA
The DNA here is from genome assembly GCF_011752975.1 of Chryseobacterium sp. Tr-659. GTDB lineage: Bacteria > Bacteroidota > Bacteroidia > Flavobacteriales > Weeksellaceae > Chryseobacterium. The sequence goes on from NZ_VWWP01000006.1 coordinate 51,756, forward strand.
ATCTTATCCAGTAATCCGTTTAGAGCGGTCCTGTCTGCGAATTCCACATCTTCTTCAGCAAAATCCAGTTCCAGTTCAATCAGGGAAACGAAATTCAGAAGATCGGTCCTCAATAATGATATTTCATTGGTGATACCTCCTTTCAACTGATTGATGGCTACTTTTCTGGATGCTTCATTTTCAGAAGCAATCACATCAGCAATAGCTTCCGCCTGGGAAAGATCAATTCTTCCATTGATAAAAGCACGAAGGGTGAATTCCCCTGCTTTGGCCATTCTGGCACCATTTTTAATCAGGGTTTCCAGAATACGTTTTCCAATGTGTGGAGAACCGTGAAAAGCGATTTCTACAGAATTTTCAGTTGTGAAACTTTTCGGAGCCAGAAAGATAGAAAGCATGATTTCATCAATAGCTTCCTCTCCATCCATAAAATAACCGTAGTGAATGGTATGGGATTTTTGTTTTTCCAGTTTTTTTGCCGGAAAACTTTTCTGAACTATAGGTAATACTTCATCACCTGAAACTCTGATAATGCCTAAAGCACCTATTCCATTGGCTGTAGCCAGTGCACAAATGGTATCGTTATTCATGCTGCAAATTTAAGCTTTTTAATATAAATTTTTAGAAGAGTATATTATTCAGATAATCTATTATTTCATTAATGAAAAATCGGAACACGTATTTTATATATCAATGCGTTTTCACAATACTTTGATATTTCATTATGTTGTTAATGAGAATAATATCTCCTCAAGCATTTGTTGTTTTTTTTCTTTCAAATAGAATCTTGCGAAAAAAAAATAATTGAATTTTTAAATAATATAAAAACATTTCTTGAATAGCTGTAACTTTTCGTTTGTATAATATTTTGTAGTTGAGGTTGTTAAGGGCGTTGAACTCGATAAACGGTAAATTTTTTTATTGAAAAAATAAGCTTCAGCTAGCATTTATATTATTATTTGTTGTTGAAAATGAGTTTGGTATGTTAATTGTTTATTAGCCGGTCGTTGATGTCAAAATTTTAAATATTTGCCATTAGAATGCGAAAAATCTGTTAAATTATTATAAATATACATGGATAGCTTATTTTTTTTAAATCTTAATAAGAAAATCATTTCTTTATTAATGGTTGTCTTTTACGCTGCTGTCAATGCACAGTGTATTCCCTATACCGGGCAGCCAATGATAAGTGGAAATACTTATTGTCTCAATGGAAACCTCAATGTAGGTACCAATATTAGTATTCCAAATGGAGCCACTTTGTTGATCCAGTCAGGGCAATTGCAGTCTGTTGATATTCAGGTTGTTGGTGTTTTGGATATTGGTGATGGGGCAAGTGTAAAATCTACCGGTACCATTAAAGTGGGTTCATTTGGATCTCAGCAGAATTCAAAAATAACACTAGGAACCAAGTCGTTCTTATCTCTGGTGGGATCTGTAATACAGGAAGATCCTACTTTTGGCGGTTTTTTTCCTGGAACAACCTCCGTAATTGAAATGGGGACAAGTAGTGTTGTGGAAATATGCGGAACATTTACCCAGCAGTCAACAACTTATCCATCTGTTGAGTATATCGGTATACCTACAGGTAAGGCTTATTGTATTGCCAAGGCAGATGTAAGTGGAGGCGGGGGAGCTTCCATAATTAGTGATGATAGTCAGATTGTGGCAATTGCTATGGGTTCCGTAACAGGACTGGGTATGGGAAATGCAAGTTTTTGCGGCCCCAATGCAACAAAAGCAATGTGCCCTGCCTTGTGGCCTGAAGGATTATCAGAAGATAAAACAAGTTGTGGGAATGCACCTGTGATTATTGATGATATGGATGGAGTTTGTACAAAACCGGGAATGGCGGGAGCGCCTGACGGCTTTACTAAATTCGGAATTACTGTACAGCAGAAAAATGAGGCGTGGCCGGAGAATATTCCCAACGGTTTCCTTGCTTTAGAATCAAAAAGTAAAGGTTTTGTTGTTACAAGGGTTCAGCACGTAAGCCAGACTCCGCAGCCTGGTGATGCAATTGCAGATCCTAAAGAAGGAATGCTTTTATATGACATTCAGGACAAATGTATAAAGCTTTATAATGGTACCGAATGGAAATGTGTACAACAAAGCTGCAATGATTAATTTAAAAGGTTGAGAATATGAAAAATATAAAGAACATCAGCATTGCAATTGCTTTGGTTATTTTTAGCAGTTTATCATCCCAGGTAGCAATAGGTAAACAGCAGGTAGATGGCAATAGTACAGTACTGGATTTTGATAACGCAGCGGGAAATACAAAAGGATTGATTCTTCCGGCTATTTCAGGGTTTCCTACAGGATCTTTGGTAAACGGAACATTTATTTTTGATATAACGGATAATAAAGTAAAGGTATATGAAAATGATGTATGGAAGTCTTTATCGGATGCCGGGAATTCAGGTGCTATTGCTGCAAATAATTCTGTTGAAGTAGGAAATGGAGTAGTTGTTGGTAATTCATCAAGCAGTGCAGATGGTGTTTTGGTATTGGAGTCTTCGGATAAAGCGATGGTTCTTCCAAAAATAGCAGCCCCTCATATTAATGTGAAAAATCCTTATCCGGGAATGATGTGCTATGATACAGCCAGTAAAACATTGGCTGTCTTTGATGGATCAGTATGGAATTACTGGAAATAAGAAATATAAAATCCCGGATCTCCGGGCTGAAACCTTTAAGCAGTTGTATCTGAATACAGCTGCTTTTTCATGTTCTGTAAAACACAAAAAAGAGGGGTTACAAATAAAGAATATGTAACCTCTCATCACTAAACTAATAATATTGATTGTAATATCTCGCAGATATTATTTCATCCTGGAAAATGTTTTTTAGGCTTTTGTTGTTTGTACTGTATTTTATTATGTTTAGTGTATAAATTAAATCCCACTCCCCTTATTTTCATCATTTATGGTATCACTTGTGTACTGATTATTAGACTAAATTCAAATGGTGGTGATGGGAGTGAGATTTGTTTTGTTACTGAATTATCATAGAAAGAAATTTAGATTTTCTTTCTTGTCTAAATTTTTGTTAGGGTTAATTTTTTTATGTAACAAACATATTTAATAATTGGGTTTATTTCCAAAAAGATAACATACTACATAGCTTCATAGTGTTAGCTTTTTGTATTTTAAAATTCTGTTTTTTAGTGTGTTATATTTTACTTTTGTTAGTTGTTTTTATCATGAATGTATGTAAAATGTTAACAGCATTTTATTTCATCTGAATAGGTTTTTATATCAGATGTTTAGGGTGCTTTAATGGAGAAGGCTTTTAAAACGTAAAATTTATACTTCTTTTAATTTTTAAATGATAATTGACTCCGAGTTATTTTTTAATCATTTTTTAAAAAGAGGAGTAAAATAAAAATGGACATTGCTGTATTATGATCCAGGTGTTTTTAAATAATTTGGGCGCTTTCTTTAATACTGTTCATAACAAAAATACTTTTGGTTTGACCAATGCCTTCGATCTCTGAAAGTTTGTTTACAAAAAACTCATGAAACTCATCCATATTGGGAGCGAGGATTTTCAACATGAAATCAAAATCGCCGCTGATATTATAAAATTCAACCACTTCTTTAAGCTTTCCTACCTCCTCAATAAATTTTCCTGCAGTTTTATTATTATGAGCATTTAAAGCGATCATACAGATGACCATCATACCTTTATTCACCTTTTTACGGTCAACCACAGCAGTGTATTCCTTAATGATTCCAAGTTTTTCCATGCGCTTAATACGCTCGTGGGTAGGAGTTGTGCTCAGATTAATTCTTGCTGAAATATCACGGACACTCATTTTTGCATCTTTCTGGAGAAGTCTTAATATGGAAAGATCTTTCTCATCGGGGGTATAATTTTCTGCTGCCATTTTGTTCTGTTTTTTGAGATTTAATTTGAGGTGTCAGTTGTTTTGTTCTTTTTAAATGTTTTTATTTCAAATATTGTTCCAAATTTAAGTTTAAATTTTATAATATGTTCTATTAATTCTAATTTTGCAGGAAATTTGAACATATGGACAGGAGGAAAAACTTAATTTTAATTTTAGCATCGGTAGGAACTTTTGTAGAGGCTTTGGATATTGCCATTATTAATTTAACAATTCCTTCTATTCAGGAGCAGTTTCAGATTGGTGCGGAAACTGTACAATGGTTGCAGACTTTGTATGTGCTCTTCTTCGGAGGGTTTCTGATCATTGGCGGAAAGCTTTCAGATCAGATCGGCAGAAAAAAAATGTTTTTGCTGGGTGCTTTGATCTTTATGCTGACTTCACTGGGAGCGGGATTGTCTCAGAGCTTTGAAGTACTGGCTGTTTTCAGAGCTTTGCAGGGGTTGGGAGCAGCGTTGGTGATGCCGTCAGCTTTATCTATTGTTACCAATACCTTCAGAGGAGAGCAGGAAAGAAACCGTGCGATCGGAATTTTCAGTTCTTTTGCTGCAATTGGTTCGGGAAGCGGTCTTTCAGTAGGTGGAATTATCAGTACATATCTTAGCTGGCATTGGGTTTTTCTCATCAATGTTCCGATTCTTTTAATCACCTTAGTACTGTCTTATTACTATCTGCCAAGAGACGAAAAAAACGAAACTGCCCGCAAAACAGATGTGGTTTCCGGATTACTGATGGTGCTGGGGCTTTTAAGTCTCACTTATGGAACACATGAGCTGATTCATATTAAAGAACAGCCGTTCTTGGTTGTTGGTTCCCTGGTTCTGGCTGTAATGCTTTTAATTATGGTATATTATCGTTTAAAATCTGTTGCAGAACCGCTGTTTGATTTAGAGCTTTTAAAACACAGGTCATTGGTGGTTTCCAATGCGGCTTTTTTCTCGCTGGGAGCATTTTTTATAGGATTTTTGTTCTTAATTTCACTGATGCTTCAGAAAGATATGGGATATAGTGCAGCTTCTGCCGGATTAATGCTGGTCCCGTTCAGTATTATATCAGCTTTAACGGCTAAATTTATTCTCCCTCTTGTTTCCAAGCGATTAAGCTCTTCACAGATGGGTGTTTTTGGATGGTTGTTCATGTTGATGGGTGGGGTACTATTGTTGATTTCAGTTTTTACCGGACATCCTTTAACTGTAGTTCTGCTAGGAGCTGCATGTATTTCGGGGGTAGGAATGACGTTCTGTTTTACAGCACTTTCCGTAATGGGTATCCAGGATGTTGAGCCGGCAAATTATGGATTGGCTTCAAGTTTGAGTTCTACGAGTTACTTTCTGGGAGCCGGAATTGGACTGTCATTCATGACTTTAATGAGCCAGGTGTTTCCTTCGGAATTTGCAGTAGGAAGTTTGAATCTGATTGTTTTAATCAGCTATGCACTACTGGCAATCGGGATGTTACTTTATTTTATATGGAAAAGCTTAAAAGTGAAGCAGGCAAAAGTAGCTGTTTCATCATAAGCAATCTTAAAAATACACAAACTATATAAGGAAGAATCGATACTTAGGTGTCGGTTCTTTTTTTGCAAAAAGATAAACAGTAAATTCGCCTATTCGCCTATTCGCCTATTCGCCTATTTGCTTTCTCAGCTTTCTTCACTTTTTTCTTCTCCCTCCTTATTCACTACCTTTGCCTCTTATTATATATTCATGAAAATACAAATCATCAGTGATCTTCATCAGGAATTCGGAAGTGCGGAAATCTATTTTGATAATGCAGATGTGGTTATTCTGGCAGGAGATATTCATCTGGGAACAAAAGGTATAGAATGGATTAAAAATAAAATTTCCGATAAACCGGTCATCTATGTTTTGGGAAACCACGAGTATTATAAAGGTTCATATCCGAAAACACTTAATAAAATTAAAGAAGCAGCACAGAATTCGAATGTCTTTGTACTGGAAAATTCATTTGTAGATATTAATGGAATTCGTTTTCATGGGGCAACGCTATGGACAGATTTCTCCATTTTCGGAAATCCGGTTAAATACGGAATAATCTGCCAGCCAAAAATGAATGACTATAAAATGATCAGACGAGATCCTTCCTATTCAAAAATGAGAACAATTGATATCTTTAAAATCCATCAGTTTTCAAAATTGTGGTTGAAAGAAAGCCTTGAAAACTCGAAAGGACTTAAAAATATTGTAATTACCCATCATGCACCAAGTCTGAGATCTGCACCGGAGCATTATAGAGAAGACCCGTTAACAGCAGCCTATGTTTCGGATCTGGAGAATATGATAACAGAGTATAAACCTTTATACTGGATTCATGGCCATATTCATACCCCTTGCAGATATACCATTGAGAACACGGAAATTATCTGTAATCCTCACGGGTATATTGATGAGCAATATAACGGCTATAATAAAGAACTGATTATCGAGATTGTTGAATAGGGTATAAGTACAGAGATGTAAAAAAACAGGTCGGTCTGTAAGCTGATCCCTCGGTCTTTTTTACCTTTTTACTCTTTCATGATTTTGCTCTTTCCCTCTTTAACAACTATTCACTACCTTCGTATCACAATTTCTTTCAATGTCCAGAAAATCAAACCCGGAACCCGATTTTGTTTCACAATTAGCTTTTGATGAGGTGCTCTCACAGGTTGAATTTGATCTCAGAATTCAGGAGTTTGTGGTTATGGAGATTAATAGAGCGAACTATATTATAAAGCCTAATATCCCTTACCGCTCAGACTATTTCTGTGTTTTTATGGTGCAGAAAGGGAGTGTGAGCTTCAGGCTTGATGACAAAAGCTATGAAGTATCTAAAGGAGATATTGTCTTTTGCCCTATAGCTGAAACATTCTGGGTAGATCATATTGCAGATGATTATCACGCGAAATATATTTTCTTTTCTGTTGATTTTATTTCTGAGGCCGGGTTTAATTATAAATCGAACAATGTTTTGAAAAGCCTTTCTGCGGATCCTACCCACATCATCAGAAATGAACCTGATTTGTACAGAAGGCTGGATTTTCATCTTGATGAATTGAAAGTGTTGAACAATAAAGAGAAAGATAATTATTATTTTAACGAAATGATCTGGCATCACTTTTCCTTGGTGATCTATGAAATCGATAATTATTTTAAAAAAATTGAAAGACCTCATCTGGTTACCCACAGAGAAGATGAACTTACTACCAGCTTTTTCAAGCTTGTTCAGGAGTATTTCAAAGAAGAACATAATGTTCAGTTTTATGCAGATAAATTATTTATCAGCCGTAAATATCTTACGAAGGTTATTAATAAGACAACATTTAAATCGCCAAGAGATATCATTCATCAGGTTTTAGCGGTGGAAGCGAGACTTTTGCTTAAAAACCCGAATTTGAATGTGAATGAAGTGGCTGCACAGTTGAAATTTTCAGATCAGGCATCTTTTAGCAAATTCTTTAAAAAACATACCGGAAGGTCGCCGTTAGAATATAGGAAAGATGATTTGTATTGATAATGAATGAGTTGTGTGTCTTGGTGTCTTTTTGCTAAATTTGTATTAATTTTTGATTCATATTATTAAATATTATCATCTATAATGTCTATAAATGATATTTCTCATGTTTTTAAAAATAAGGAGTCTTTTTGACAAAACAAGGAGTTTTTCGAATAATCCTATTGAATTTTTTTCGTTCGAATTTTGTGCGGAAAATTTAAAAGGAGTATTGTTATGCAAAGATTTTTTATTCAGAAATCAACCATACTTTTCCTCTCGTTAATCGTTTTAGCGGGATGTAGGAAAAATAATCAAAACCAGTCGTATCAACAACAGGCGCCGGAACTTCCTGTAGCAGCAGTGAAGCAGGGAGACGCATCTGTTTCCAGAGAATATGCAGCATCGGTAGAAGGGGTTTCCAATGTGGAGATCAGACCTCAGGTAACAGGATATTTAAGCAAAATTTTTGTGGATGAAGGTGATTTTGTAAGAGCGGGACAGGTTTTGTTCAAAATTGAAGATCAGGTATTCCGTGAGCAGTTGAAAAGTGCTCAGGCTGCTTTAATCACTGCTCAGGCTAATCTTTCAACCTCTAAAATTGATCTTGAAAGGAAAAAAGAGCTGTTTAGAAATAAAATGGTTTCAGAAATACAGGTCAAAGAAGCGGAAGCAGCTTATAACGCGGCAAGAGGTGCTGTAAGCCAGTCGGCATCTGCTATTGAATCTGCTAAGATCAACCTTAATTTCTCAACGATTAAAGCTCCTGTAAGCGGATTTATCGGAAGGTTCAATTACCGTTTGGGAAGTCTGATGACCCCTGGTAATCAGGAGCCGATCACGTTGTTATCAGATATTCATCAGGTATACACTTATTTCAGCCTGAGTGAAAATGATTTTAATAATTTCCAGAAACAGTATATCGGGAGCAGTATTGATGAGGTGATCAAAAATACACCGGCGGTTTCTCTTTTGCTTTCCGGTGGAGAAAAATATGCGGAAACTGGAAGAATTGATGCGGTGGAAGGACAGTTTAACAAAACCACAGGTTCTATTACATTAAGAGCAAAATTCGATAACCCAAAGAATATTTTGAGAAGCGGAAATACCGGAAAAGTAGTAATGGATCAGTTGTACAGCAATGTTGTTTTACTTCCTATTGCTTCAACCAGAACCATTCAGGATAAGGTTTTTGTGTTTACCATTCAGGCCGGAAAAGCAGCCATGCTTCCCATTGAAGTTGCCGGTAAAGCAGGTGATAATTTCATTGTTTCCAAAGGTCTTAAAGCAGGTGATGAATATATTGCCAGTGGTTTCGACAGATTGCAGCCGGGGACTCCTGTAGTGGCACAAAAGAAAAATGCTCAACAGAAAAAATCCTAAAAAGAAATCATGTTAAAGAAAATTATAAAAAGACCCGTACTGGCAACGGTTATCTCCGTATTGCTTGTTATTCTTGGAATTGTTGGTATGGTGAGTCTTCCGATTACCAAATTTCCGGACATTGCACCGCCTACCGTTATGGTAACGGCTGCTTATCCGGGAGCCAATGCTGAAACTATTGCAAGATCTGTAGCTCCACCACTGGAAAATGCAATCAATGGCGTAGAAAATATGGATTATATTACCTCTACGGCCAGTAACGACGGAACATTAAGCATTACGGTTATCTTTAAGCTGGGAACAGATCCTGATCAGGCTGCAATTAATGTTCAGAACAGAGTGGCACAGGTAACCAATCAGCTTCCTGCAGAAGTAATTCAGGCAGGAATTACTACGGTAAAAAGACAGAACAGTATGATTGCCATGGTTTCCCTTACCAGTAAAGACGGCTCAATGAGTGATCTTTTCCTTGAAAATTATGCAAAAATCAATATTGTACCGGAACTGAAAAGAGTAAAAGGAGTAGGTGATGCAATGGTATACGGAAATAAAGACTATTCCATGCGTATCTGGCTTGATCCGAATAAACTGACCTCATATAACCTTACTCCTGCAGATGTATCCCGTGCCATCCAGACGCAAAACCTGGAAGCAGCACCCGGAAGATTTGGGGAGAGAAGTAAGGAGGTGATGGAATATGTTCTTCGGTACAAAGGGAAATTCACGGAACCGGAACAATATGAAAATATTACCATTAAAGCTTTGAATGATGGTTCCGTTTTAAAACTGAAAGATATTGCCAAAGTAGAATTCGGAGCTTACAGCTATACCGTATCTTCTAATTTTAATAAGAAGGCTTCCGTAACAATGGCGATTTTCCAGATGGCAGGCTCCAATGCCAATGAAGTGCAGATTGCCCTTCAGGAAAGAATGAAAGAACTCGAAAAATCTTTCCCGGCAGGTATGGATTATGAAATTCCGTATGCAACAAAAGAAGCGTTGGACCAGTCGATAGAACAGGTGATTCATACACTGATAGAAGCATTTATTCTGGTATTCATTGTCGTGTATATCTTTCTTCAGGACTTCCGTTCTACATTGATTCCGGCTATTGCAGTTCCGGTTTCTATTGTGGGAACATTCTTCTTTATGAAGGTTTTCGGATTTTCGATCAATATCCTGACCTTATTTGCCCTCGTACTGGCTATTGGTATCGTTGTAGATGACGCAATTGTAGTAGTGGAAGCTGTACATGCTAAGATGGAGCATAAAAAATTAAATCCGAGAGCAGCAACCATGTCAGCAATGAGCGAGATTACAGGAGCAATTGTTTCTATTACTTTAATCATGTCTGCGGTTTTTGTTCCTGTAGCATTTATGAGTGGTTCCACAGGATTATTTTATCAGCAGTTTGCTTTAACGCTGGCAATTGCCATTGTGATTTCAGCTATAAATGCACTGACTTTGAGCCCTGCATTATGTGCTTTATTTTTAAAGCATCATCATCCGGGAGCTCATGAAAAAATGAATTTCAAAGACCGTTTCTTTGCCGGATTTAATGCCAGCTTTAATAAACTGACTTTCCGCTATGGAAAAGCAGTGCTATTCCTTTTGAAAAGAAAGTGGATTGCTTTCGCTATGATTGTGGCGTTTGGAGGGTTGTTCGCATGGATGTCTATGACAACACCCAAAGGATTTATTCCGGATGAAGATCAGAGTTTTATTATTGTAACAGCTAATCTGGCTCCGGGGGCGTCAAAAGACAGAACATCTAAAGTAGTGTCAGACACGGAAGATCTTCTGATGAAAAATCCTGCTGTGGACAAAGTAATTTCGGTGGACGGATTAAACCTGTTCAGCGGCTCTATGTCATCTTCTGCAGCTTCTATTTTCGTTAAATTAAAAAAAGGAGGAGAAAGAGGACCTGTTAACAACATCAATGACATCATAGGACAAACCCAGGGAATGCTTTCTCAGGACAAAAGAGCTAATTTTCTTGTGATCAATACTCCAACGGTAGATGGTTTCGGAAACACGAGCGGAATGGAACTGGTGCTTCAGGACCGTACTAACGGAGATCTTCAGAATCTGGGGAATATTTCCTACGGAATGATGGGGGCTTTGATGCAGAGGCCGGAAGTTGCGGTAGCATTTACAACATTTGATGTTACATATCCTCAGTTTGAAGTACTTGTTGATGAAGTGAAGTCTGCGCAGCTTGGAGTGAATGTTTCAGATGTGCTGGGAGTAATGCAGGGCTATTACGGAAGTATTCAGGCTTCGGATTTTAATAGGTTCGGAAAATATTACAGAGTATTGGTGCAATCCACTCCGGAGACAAGACAGGATAAAGAATCACTGAACGGTATTTTCGTTAAAAATAATTTAGGGCAAATGGTTCCTGTCAACACGTTGGTAACCCTGAAGCAGGTAACAGGTGCTGAAGTGGTAGATCGTTTCAATTTATTTAATTCATCTAATTTAACCGTAATGGCAGCTCCGGGATACAGTACAGGTCAGGCTATGGCAGCAATTGAAGAGGTAAGCAAGCAGGTACTTCCTCCGGGATATACGTATGATTATAAAGGGATGAGCCGTGAAGAAGCGGGTTCCAGTTCTCAATCAGTGATGATCTTTGGATTGTGTATCGTGTTCGTATTCTTTCTTTTATCAGCACAATATGAAAGTTATATCCTTCCATTGGCCGTGCTGATTGCTATACCGGTAGGTTTGTCGGGGGTGTTTGTAGGAATCACATTTGCGGATCTTTCCAATAATATCTATGTGCAGATTGCTTTGGTAATGCTGATTGGTTTATTAGCGAAAAACGGTATTCTGATCGTGGAATTTGCCATTCAGAGACGCAGGGCAGGAAAGAGTCTTATTGCTTCTGCTGTGGAAGGTGCCAAGGCACGTTTACGTCCTATTTTGATGACCTCCCTGGCCTTTATTACAGGACTGATACCATTAATATTTGTAGTAGGTCCGTCAGCGTTGGGTAACCATTCCATCGGGTATGCTGCTATTTCAGGAATGCTGTTCGGAACGATCTTAGGGATTTTTGTGGTTCCCGTTCTTTTCGTAGTATTTCAGGCTTTGCATGAGAGAGTCAATGGAAGAGTAGTAACAGATGCTGACTGGGAATATTAATTCAAACGATTTTAAAAATGAAAATTAGAAATATAGCATATATCGCATTCATTTCCGGGACTGCAATTTCGTGTAAGGTCCAGAAATATGAACAGCCTGAGGTGAAAATGCCGGAAGCTTTCAGAAGTGACAGTATTGTTGCAGATCATCAGGAGAATATCGCTAAGATCAGTTATAAGGATTTTTTCAAAGATCCTGTTCTGGTAAGTCTTATAGACAAAGCTATGGTACAGAATAATGATCTTCAGGCAGCTTTAAAACAAATCGAGTTTGCTTCTTTAGCTTATCATCAGAGCAAATGGGGAAATGTTCCAGTAATTAGTGCTGCAGCCAATGCAAATATCAATCGCCCATCGGATAACAGTATGAATGGAATGATGGCCGGGCAGTTCATGGGAAAACGATATATGGAAGATTATACAACCTCCATTAATATTTCGTGGGAAGCGGACATCTGGGGAAAGATCAAAGGGAGGAAAGAACAGGCTTTAGCTGAATATCTTAAAACACAGGAAGCTGCAAAGGCTGTAAAAACCCAGCTGGTGACTGCTGTGGTTCAGGGGTATTATAATTTGCTGATGCTGGATACTCAGTTGGAAATAACAAAATCCAATTTGATTTATGCAGATAATACATTAAAATTTCTGATAAAACAACAGGAGCTGGGCTTAACAACTGCTTTAGCGGTACAACAACAGGAAATTGTAAAAGATCAGATCCTGAAATCAATTCCGGCTATTGAAAGTTCTGTTGCTACTCAGGAAAATGCGCTGAGTTTGTTAACCGGTTCCATGCCTGGTGCCATTGAAAGAAATGCAAGTTTGGATAACGTAGAATCGCCGGATCAGATAGGTGCAGGAATTCCTTCAGAGTTATTAAGTTACAGACCGGATATTAAAACAGCAGAGCTTGAAGTAAGGAAAAGTGCTGTGGCCATCCATATTGCAAAAGTTAATATGTATCCTTCTTTGAATATTACAGCACAGGGCGGAGTGAATGCTTTTCAGATCAGTAAGTGGTTCAGTGTTCCGGGATCTCTTTTCGGGATGGCGGCCGGAGCAATTGCACAGCCTATTCTGAATGGAAAACAGCTGAAAACACAGTATGAACAATCTAAAGTATTGGCTGATCAGGCGGAGCTCAACTTTAAGCAATCTGTCTTAAAAGCTGTTGGTGAAGTTTCCGATGCTTTGGTGCAGATCCAGAAACTGGAAGAACAGCAGAAAATTGCTGAGGGGCTGGCTGTGAAATCAGGAGAAGCAGTGAAGAAGGCAGATTTGTTATTTAAGTACAATTCTGCAACTTATGTGGAAGTGATTTTGGCTCAAACCAATAAACTGCAGGCAGAACTGGAACTGGCTTCTCTGAAAGCTCAAAGACTGAACGCTATTACAGCTCTTTACCGTTCCGTAGGCGGCGGATGGCAATAAAGTAAAATTGAATCTGCTTCGTCTTTGATGATGAAGCAGGTTTTTAATCCATTATCATTATGAAGACAAATATACAAGATGGCATCATTCTTATTCCGGATTTCAGCGGATTTACCGAATTTGTGTTCAATACAAAACTGTACACCGGAGAATATATTGTAAGACAGCTGCTGTCTACACTGATTGATGTAAATGATCAGTATTTTGAAATTTCTGAAATTGAAGGAGATGCTATTTTATTCTATCGCTATGACGAAAATCCTTCTTACCAAAGTATCTCAAGAATGCTCTGGAAAATGAGAAGTGCCTTCAATAAAAGAATAAAAGAGCTAAGTAAGAGTCTGAGTACTACCATTGATCTGTCTCTTAAATTTATTGTTCATTACGGGTCATTTTCACAATATAATATCGGAAACTTCAGAAAGTTATACGGGAAAACCATTGTGGAAGCCCATCAGCTTTTGAAAAACGGAATGGCAGAACAGCCTTCATATGCGTTGTTCAGTAATTCTTTTCTGGAGAGCAGTAAAAATCAAGAATCTGAATTTAACAATGATAAACAAAACCTGCCGGAAGTAGGGGTTATTCATTATTTTGAAAATTTAAACTAGCATATTTTTTAATTTTAATTCCTTGTAAATTTGCTATTGCTAGCGGCCCGGGTGAGATCCGGGCTTTTTCTATTGATAAGACTTTTTAAAATACTTCTGTGTCTTTTGTGGTTTAGTAAAAAAACGCCTTTAAAAAAAATAATGCATTCATAACATATTTTAAAATTTTTTTAAGTAAAATTCAAATTACAGATAAAAGGTGTTTTTAAGAATATTTATTATGGAGCTTATTTGTATTGTATTGTTTTATTAAAAATTTTATATCATTTTCTGCTTTATGTTTAAGTGTGTTGTCTGTATTTGACTGACAGATAGGTATTTATTTTATTTTTTTTTACTTTTTGATGTAACAAAGTTATAGAGATAGTGGTCTTATAAGAAAAACTATATTTTACATGAAAATAATTTTATTTCCAATAGCAATATTAACAGGTTCTTTAGCTTTAGCCCAGACACAGGCAGCGAAAGACACGGTAAAGACTAATGCCAAAGAAATAGAAGGAGTTACTCTTGTTGCCAGAAAGCCAACGGTGGAGTCTAAAGTGGACAGAACCGTTTTTAATGTAGCGAACAGTGCTATTTTAGCCGGAAATACAACGTGGGATGTTCTAAGAATGACTCCATTGGTAAGTATTGATAATAATGATGCGGTAAAAGCAGAAGGACAGACGGTTACTGTATATATTAACGACAGAAAATCAATTTTTACAGGAAAAGAACTGAAAGAATATCTTAAAACAATACCTGCAGATAACCTTTTGAAAATTGAAGTGATTACCAGCCCGTCATCACGCTACGAAACCTCAGGATCCGTTATCAATATTGTACTGAAGAAAAGGGATGATGAAGGAGTGAAAGGAAGCATCTCATTAAATAACAGACAAAGTACAAAAAATTCACAATACACAAATTTCAACCTGAATTATCATAAGAAGAAATTTACCCAGACCTTTATAGGAAGTTACAATAGCGGAAATTACGTTCAGAAAACCCAGACCTGGGATAACCGGTATGAAAATAATAAGCTTACTCAATTCAGCCTGGAAAATATCATGAGAAATGAGAGTCCTTCTCTTTCTTCCACTTCGGAATTCGCCATTGATGACAAAAATAATATCGGACTTGTATTGGAGTATTCACAGAATAGAAATTTATCTACTGCAGAATCTGAGGGATTGATTTCGTTGAACGGAGTCCCCGGAGATTCTTACCAACAGATGCAAAATATGTGGGGGTTCAGCCGTAATCTCGGAACGAATGCTTTTTACAAGTACTATGATAAAGAAAAAAACAAAATCTTAGATATCAATTTAGGAACCAATTATTCCGGTGATAATAATGATAATTTAATTGATAAGCTGATTGATAAACAGGGAACGAACGCAGCACAGCAGTTAGGGGTAATCAGTGACAATCAGATGCGTAATTACTACCTGAAAGTAGATTATACACAGCCAATAGGAAAAACAGGGGGAACCATTGAAGTAGGGGGTAAAACTGAAATCAATAACCATTCTATTTCCAACAGTCTGTATGGTACCAGTATGAGTGATCCAGGATCCGAATTTTATGATCTTTCCAGAGGAGACAGATTCCATTATGAGGATAATCTAAGCTCTTTGTATGCCAACTACAGCAAAACGTTTTTCAAAAAACTGGAAACAAGAATAGGAGTTCGTTATGAATATATTGATTTTAAAGTAAGACAAGATGTTGCAGGTACTGAGAGAAGAGATTCTTATGGCAGTTTCCTCCCGAACTTATTGCTGAAATATACCTTTTCAGATAAATATGATGTAAGCCTTACCTACAACCGTAGTATCTGGAGACCTTGGTATGCAGAGTTCAATCCTTTTCTTGTTCCGGAAATTAACGGAACCTACTCCAGAGGAAACCTGTATTTGAATCCTAACCCTAACGACCGTCTTTATCTGAAATTCGGAATTCTGAAGAAGTATTTTATCTCCGCAAGATACATGCATACGAACCAGGATTATTGGACAACTTATGTAACGGAAAATGGAAGAACTGTTTCTTTGCCGGGGAATTTCGATGGAAAAGTTGAGAAATACTATCTTTTTGCCAATACCAATCAGAATTTCCTGAAAAATAAACTGAATGTGAATGTTGGATTTGGCTGGTACTACATTAACAACAAAGACTTTAATGAAAAGAATAAGTTAGGTGCTAAAGACTATATCAGCTATTGGGGTGGATCACTGAACGCATCTTATACAAATCTGTTCAACAAGAATATTAATATAAGTGCCTGGATGGAAATTGCCAATCAGAACAACGGAAACTCATATGCCAACAATACGAATGTCTTCCACAATATCTCTGTAACTAAAATTTTCCCTAAAACACAAATGGAGCTGAGTATGCAGCTCATGAATATTTTCAAAAGACCTTATGGTGATAATACGACCTACGGACCGGATGGAACATTCAGAGAATACTCAAAATGGGACTGGTACGGGGTTTCTCTTACTTTTGTAAAACGTTTCGGAAACCAGAAAGTAAAAGAAAATACCAAAACCGATGTTGAGAAAAACGGTGGTGGCGGAAAATAATTCAAGATTTGTTAGATAAAATGTATAGCAGGTTCCTGATTAGGAATCTGCTTTTTATTTCTCTCGCTGATCATACAGATCTTTCTTAATTATCTGCTGTATCTGGAAAATCTGCGTGAGCTTATTATCAAACAAAAACAGATCCCCAATCAGGAATCTGTTTTTATGTTCTATGGTTTTAAAATATTGATAGTATGATAGGAACCTCCAGCTTCATTCTTCCATCTTCCATCCTTCAACCTTCCGTCTATTTCAAAGTGAATTTCACTTTTGTTTTAATAGCATCGGAAGAATTTCCTATTTGAGCTTCAAAATCTCCAGGCTCAGCTACCCAATCATGTTTCTGGGCATCAAAGAAACTTAAGGCAGACTTATCAATGGTAAATGCCACTTCTTTTTCCTCTCCAGGATTTAAGTATACCTTTTCAAAGCCTTTTAATTCCTTGGCAGGACGTGGAACAGATGATTTTAGATCACTGATATAAAGTTGGGCAACTTCAGCGCCTGCTTTTTTACCTGTATTTTTAACCGTTACAGTGAAAGTAATTTTGCCATCCTGTGAGATTGTGGTTTGGTCTGCCTTTGCTTTTCCAAATTCAAAAGTGGTGTAACTCAATCCGTGCCCGAAACTGAAAAGAGGTTTTATATTTTTGGTATCATGCCAGCGGTATCCTACAAAAATACCTTCGTTATAAGTGATATTGATCGGATTTTTCTGATCTTTCCCTTTTCCGGCAGCCAATTCATCTTTCTGACCCGGATATTCTCCAAGCAGATGTGCTGAATTATCCTCAAGTTTTACAGGAAATGTAAACGGAAGTTTCCCTGACGGGTTTGCGTCACCCGCTAGAATAGAAGCAATGGAATTTCCGGCTTCAGAACCCAGATACCAAGCCTGTAAAACGGTTGGAACTTCTTTGATCCAAGGCATGGCTACAGCATTTCCGGAAACTAAAACTACAGCCAGATTTTTATTGGCTTTTGCCAATGCAGCAATTACATTATTCTGGTTATAGGGAAGTCCGTAGCTTTTTCTGTCATTCCCTTCACTGTCCTGGAAGTCAGCCTTGTTTAATCCGCCTACGAAAATAACATAATCGGATTTTTTAGCCAATTCTACCGCTTCGTTCAGTAATTCCGTTTCAGATCTGGTGTCTTTCAGATCCTGTCCGGATTTTACCCCGTTGTATTCTCCGCCAATATCTCCAACATATCCACGGGCATACTGTACATCTGCCTGCTTTCCGAATCTGGTTTTGATTCCGTCTAAAGGAAGCGTTTCATATTTTACCTTTAAAGAAGAAGAGCCGCCGCCTACAGTCATTATTTTGATGGCATTTTCTCCAATCACTGCTATTTTCTTTGCTTTATTGATGTCAATAGGAAGAATATTTCCCTGGTTTTTTAATAAAACAATTCCTTCCTCTCCAATCTCTTTGGCTATAGCTTTATGCTCTTCGGAAGCAATATTTCCGAAAGGTTTGTTACGGTTCATGGTTGTTTTGTAAGCAAGACGCAGGAGTCTTGTTACTTTATCGTCCAGTTCTGTGGTGCCTACTTTTCCGGCTTTGATCAGGTCAAGATAAGGTTTGGCCAGATAATAATTATCGTAAGCGTTTTTGGTTCCGGCAGAAAGTCCGTTGGTCCAGGATCCGAATTCAAGATCCAGTCCGTTATGAATAGCCTGTTCAGTATTGTTGACAGCACCCCAGTCGGATACCACAACACCCTTATAATTCCATTCTTTCTTTAAAATATCATTTAAAAGATACTGATTCTGGCTGGCATACTGCCCTTTGTACATATCATAAGCTCCCATGATTGTCCAGGAATCACCTTCGGTTACCGCTGCTTTAAAAGGAGGAAGATAGATTTCATAAAGGGCTCTGTCGTCCACATTTACATTGCTGGTATGGCGGAACATTTCCTGATTGTTCAATGCGAAATGCTTTACAGAAGTTGCTACGCCGTTAGATTGTACTCCTTTGATGTATGGGACTACCATTTTTGAAGTTAAATAAGGATCTTCCCCCATATATTCAAAATTTCTTCCGTTTAATGGAGTTCTGTAGATATTGACTCCAGGTCCCAGAAGAATATCTTTTTTTCTGTATCGGGCTTCTTCTCCTAATGCTTTACCGTAGTTCCATGACATTTTTTTGTTCCATGTTGCAGATAAAGCCGTTAGGGCAGGATAGGCGATAATAGAGTCATTGGTCCAGCCGGCCTGATCCCATTCATCCCACATTACTTCAGGACGAACTCCGTGAGGACCGTCTGTTGTCCAGAATTCAGGAATCCCCAATCTTGGAACACCCGGTGAGCTGAATTTCGACTGTGCGTGAAGCATAGCTACCTTTTCTTCCAGTGTCATTCGGGAAAGAGCATCCTGAATACGCTGTTCTACAGGTTTTGATTCATCTAAATAAGCGGGTAAAGTAGAATTGTTCTGAGCCATATATGAAACAGAAATAAAGGTGAATAAACTTATAATGGTAGTTTTCTTTAACATAATGCCTTTCTATTTGATTGAAACACAAAAGTAAAGAAAATTTTCTTTATTATCTCAAATTGAGAAAATAAAAATTCAAACCTAAAAAAACTGCCCACTTATTAGCAGACAGCTGATTGATCCATATTTTTAATGATAGAAGTTCGTCAAATGAAGAAAAATTGGGAAGTTTAATAGATTAAAAAGCAGATTCATTTATTTGTAACAGTTTATCTGTTTCTTTAAGCTCTCAAACTCTCAAACGTTCTGACTTATTAATCCCATCCCTTTACGGCTCCTCCTTTGAAAATTTCTTTTGCTTTCTTTTCCACTTCAGGAGATTGATAGGCTTTCACAAAGTTTTTAACCTTCTGGCTGTTTTTGTTATCCTGTCTCGCTACGACAACATTCACGTAAGGAGAATCTTTATCTTCGATAAGAATACCTTGTTTTTCTGAATCTAAGCCGGCCTGAGCAGCAAAATTGTTATTGATGATCCCTACCACAACATCTCTGTCATCCAGAACCCTTGGAATTTGTGCTCCTTCGATCTCCATAATCTTCAGATCTTTTGGGTTTTCAGTGATATCAGTTACTTTGGGTAGTAATCCAACACCATCTTTTAATTTCAAAAGACCACTTTTTTGCAGCAGTAATAAAGAACGTCCCCCATTAGTAGGGTCATTGGGAATAACAACTGTACTTCCATTCTGCAGCTGGCTGATGCTGCTGATCTTTTTTGAGTAAGCTACTATAGGGTACACAAAAGTATTTCCAACTACGGCAAGATTGTATCCTCTCTGCTTTGACTGTTCCGTTAAATAAGGAACATGTTGAAAAGCATTGGCATCAATATCTCCGTTGGTTAGTGCTTCATTAGGAACAACATAATCATTAAAAGGAATAAGTTCCACTTCCAGATTATATTTGTCTTTTGCTACTTTTTTCGCTACTTCAGCAATTTCCTGTTCAGGTCCGTAAGTAATTCCTACCCGGATAAAATTCGGATCATCTTTTCTTCCGGAACATGCATTGAACAGTAATATTCCAGCAGCTAATAAACCAAAAATCTTTATTTTTTTCATTCTATTTTTTATTTAAATGGGTTGTTAGGGTAAAGAAAACTGAGAGAGTAAGAGGCAAAAGTGTAGAAAGGTAAAATTGCTAAAAAGGACTTATTTCTACATTTTTTATTTCGAATTTCAAAACTCGCAACTCTCAAACCCTCCGAATCTCCAATCCGAACTACCTGTGGTCAAAACTTTTTGATAATCTGTCTCCGGCAAACTGGATCATAAATACCAACAGAACAAGCAGGATCAATACCGTGTTCATGATCACAATATCATAACCGATGTACCCATATTGGTATCCAACCTGACCTAATCCTCCGGCACCTACAGCTCCTCCCATTGCAGAGTATCCTACCAGAGTAATTAATGTAATGGTTGCATTATTAATCAACGAAGGAAGTGCTTCAGGAAGCAATACCTTTCTTATAATCTGTAACGGTGAAGCTCCCAATGCTCTTGCTGTTTCTATCAGTCCGTGAGGAACTTCAATAAGACTGTTTTCTACCAATCTTGCGATAAATGGTGCAGCTCCAACACTTAATGGAACCAATGCCGCGTTAACACCAATAGAAGTTCCTGCTAAAATTCTGGTAAAAGGAATCATCCATACGATAAGGATAATGAAAGGAATTGCCCGGAAAATATTAACCAAAATAGATAAAGCTCTGTGGTAAAAAGTATTTTCAAGAAGTTGTCCCTTTCTTGTTAAAAAAAGCATGATTCCTACCGGAAGTCCCAGGACAAATCCAAAAAATCCGGACATGAATGTCATATAAATTGTTTCCCAGGTTCCTTTTGCCAAAAGGGCAATTACCGTATCACTAAGCATATCCTTTTACTGTGTTTTGAATTTTATTCTGGTTAAAATAATAGATTGCCTGCTGGTTTTCTTCCGCTTCTCCCTGAAGCTGCAACAGCAATTTTCCGAAATTAGAATTTCCGAAATATTCAACATCCGCTTTTAAAAGCTTATAAGGGATTTTATACTGACTATAAAGCGTTGAAAGAATTTGTTCAACACTGATGTTTTCGTTAAGTTCTATTTCGACCAGCGGGAATAAACCTTCTTTAGGCTCCTTTTGCAGTCTGTTACTGAGTTCCTGAGGCAGGGTCATGATGTCTGAATTTATAAATTGCCGGATTACCGGGTGTTCTTTATCCGAAATAATTTCGCTTAAAGTTCCTTTTGTTAATAATTTTCCTTTGTCTATAACCGCTACATGGTTACAGACCGCTTTAATAACTTCCATTTCGTGGGTGATCAAAAGAATAGTGATTCCCAGTCTTTGGTTGATGTCTCTTAAAAGCTGTAAGATGGATTGTGTTGTTGCAGGATCAAGTGCACTTGTGGCTTCATCACACAAAAGAAGATGAGGATCATTGGCCAGGGCTCTTGCAATGGCAACCCTTTGTTTTTGGCCTCCGGAAAGACTTCTGGGGTAATCGTTAGCTTTATCTTCCAATCCTACGATTTTCAAAAGTTCATTAACCTTTCTGTTGATTTCGTCCTTACTGGTATGGTCCAGCTCCAAAGGAAGTGCTACATTGTCAAAAACGGTTCTTGAGGAAAGAAGGTTAAAATGCTGGAAGATCATTCCAATTTTTTTACGCTCTTCTGCCAGCTGTTTGGAGTTTAATTTTGTAAAATCCTTACCATTAATAATGATCTGGCCTTCATCCGGTCTTTCCAGCAGGTTTACAGTACGTATCAAAGTACTTTTTCCCGCACCGGAAAATCCGATTATCCCTACGATATCTCCTTTTTCTATATTGAGGCTCACCTTATCCAGGGCTTTAAAAGACTGTTTTTTCTGGTGAAATGTTTTTGATATATTTCTGATTTCTATCATTCTGATGTTTTAATACTGTTTAAATAGGCTGATACCGCTTGCCTGCTCTGTTAAAAAATCTTCTCACTCTTCTTAATCTGACCTTGGACCGTTTTGAAAGCTTGAAATACTTGGTGACATTCGTCAGCAATACTCCCAATAATATGACGGCTAAACCATAAAGCTGGCCTCCGTTAATGCTCTGGTTGGCAACAATCCAGCCTGCAATAACCGTTACAATAGGGTTGATGTAGGTATGGGTACTTACCAGTGCGGCAGGTTTTACAGACAGGAGCCAAATGTACGACAAATAAGCGACTATCGATCCAAAGAATATCAAAAACAGAACACCCAGCCATGCTGATAATGGGATTGATGAAACCGAAAAATCAGTCCATTCTTTTCTGAAAAAAGCGATCAGAAAAGAAGCTAATCCTGCTACTATAAGCTGTTGTGCAATATTCATAAAAGTAGATTGAGACGCAGGATTTTTCTTTGAATATAAAGATCCGAGAACCCATGCTACAGAACTTAATCCCAATACTGCAAATGCGGTGATCCGTAGATTTCCATTAAGTGCGGCATGGGCTGCATGCGAATTGGCACTTCCTTTTAAGAATAAAATCAATCCTGCAAAACCAATCATTAATCCGATTGGGATGAATTTATCCGAAAAATAATACTTCCAGTTCTTTCTGTCGATTGCAATAAACCAGAACGGACCGGTAGCTATTGAGATTGCTGCTTCAGAAGCTGTCACATATTGTTCTCCCCAGGCAACTAATCCGGTTCCTCCGGTAAGAATGAGAATACCTGTAATTGCATTTTTCTTCCAGTTGATCAACGAGTTTGCTTTTTCTCCTTTTGAAAGAAGATAACCGATCATCAGAATTCCTGCCACCAGAAATCTTAACCCGGAAAGTATGAACGGTGGAAACCCTTTCAAGCCAAATGAAATAGCTAAAAAGGTGACTCCCCATATCACATAAATATTGGTAAATGCCAACGGTACCAACCATTTGTGTTTAGAATTGCTCATTTTGTATTTTTTCAATGTATTAATTATTAAAATGAAAAAGGCCCTACACGTGGTAGGGCCTTTAGAAATATGTCATATAAAAGTAAGGCTAACCACGGGATTCTTGATGTACAGGCATACAGTTGTACATAATCATTGTTTTAATGATATGTTTATCCATTGTATTATCCTTAAAATTTGGTTTCATTTTTTTTGTTTTCCTAAATTCTGCTGCAAATATAGAATATATATTTTTATTAGTCCATTAAAATAATAGACTTTTTAATATTTTTTTTTAACTAATGTTATAAATGTTTGTAAATAAGATTGTTGTGTTTGTTTTAAATTTTATTAATATTTAGAAATAGTAGAGATTTTAAAGATTAACATAATTTATGATTAGACATTGATGATTAGTCATTAATTTTGTTTGATCAAATTATATTAATTTAAAAACAATTTTTATGAAACGTTTTAAAAACAAAGTAGCATTCATTACAGGAGGAAACTCCGGAATTGGTAAAGCGGTTGCTATACTGATGGCAAGAGAAGGAGCAAAAATTGTAATTGCGGATCTTAAAGAAAATAAAGAAACACTGGAAGAAGTTTTAAAGGAGGGAACAGATGCCAGGTTCATAACATGTGATGTTTCAAAAGCAGAAGACGTTGAAAAGGCTGTATATGAAACCGTAGAAATATTCGGAAGTCTTGATATAGCTGTGAATAATGCAGGTATTGTAGATGCTTCTCCGATTCATGAGAAATCAATAGAAGAATGGCAGAGGGTGATCAATATTAACTTAAGTGGTGTGTTTTATGGAATGAAATATCAGATAGCTCAGATGAGAAAGCAGGGAACAGGAGGAGCAATAGTGAATATGGGATCTATTATGAGCCAGGTAGCAGAATTCGGGATTGCATCGTATGCTTCTTCAAAACATGGTCTGGTAGGGCTTACAAAAGTAGCGGCTTTAGAGAATGGAACAGATAACATTCGTGTTAATGCAATAGGTCCGGGTTACATAGAAACCCCATTATTAATGGATAATGCAGCACAAAGTGCAGAGTACAGATCTTATATGGAATCCAAGCATGCGATGAAAAGATTAGGAAAACCGGAAGAAATTGCAAAAGCTGTCTTATTTTTGGCTTCTGAAGATGCAAGTTTCTGTACAGGAGCTTATCTGCCGGTAGATGGCGGTTATCTGATTCAGTAATTAAATAATAAAGAATGAAAAAAATAAAAGCGGAAGAGCTTCCACTTCGAAGACAGCTGGGCATTGCAATGGTAGAAACCTATAACAATGTTTATGACAGATCTCAGGAGTTTTTTGCAACTTATGGGCTTACTTCCCAGCAATACAATGTACTCTCTATTCTGTATGATGCAGGAAAGCCGTTGTCAACTTCGGCTATCCTGAAAAAAATGCTGGAGAAAAATGCCGGAGTTTCCAGATTGGTAGACCGTCTGATCATTAAAGAACTTGTTGAAAAAAATGTAAATGAAGGGGACAAACGTCTTATAGATGTAAAGCTTACTGATAAAGGGGAAACCTTATATAAAACAGTTACTGAAGATCTGTCCGGAGTAGATGATGTCTACAGAGCGCTTACAGACGAAGAAGTGGAAGTATTGATCCGCCTTTTTGAAAAGATGAGAAAAGTATAAGTATTACTGAAATTTTAAATCAGGATGGGAAGATTCAGCGGAAGTTGAGTCTTCTTTTTATTATGATAGATCAATGCGGATGATTTTTGTGTTCTGTAATTTTGAGTTACCATTATTAACCCAATAAAAACGACCATAATATGAAAAACATGTTCATTCAATCATTTGTAATAACAGCATTGATATTTTCTACATTGAATTTTGCGCAAACTACCACTTCGCAAACTACTGCCATAGGAACTTCAAAGAACTGGGGTTCAGTAGACGGAATTTCTATGGTAGGATTGGTACAAGGGCCTTCCTCTGCGGATGCTCAGCTTCAGGTAGCCTGTGTTTTTGAATATACGGAAGGAGATATCTTTAATGCTCAGGCTTTACCCGCTAAATTGAACGGATTGGTTCATCTGGATGAAGCTTTAAAAGGAGAGCTGACTAAAATCAGAAAATCTGGGCAGTTTCAGGGGCATTCTTTGGAAACGATTTTAATCACCCCGCCTACAGGATCAATGCCTGCTAAAAAATTATTATTAATCGGACTGGGAGACCGTAACCAATTCACTCCTGATTTAATGACTTCCGTAGGAGAAGTGGCGGCCCGGGAAGCAATGAGGTTAGGGGTTACCAATTTTGCCTTTGCCAGTGACCTGAAAGATGCAGGAATAGATTCTCCAACTGCTTTAATTGCCGGAAACGTAGTAATAGGAATTGTACATGCCAACCGCTCTGAAAATTATCTGAAAGAACACAAATTATCCACCACAAAAAAATTAGAAAAAGTATATCTGCTGGCTGGACCCGCTTTCTTTGAAACTGCAGGCGGTGGAATTTCTGAAGCCATTGCAGAGGTAAAAAAGAAATAATAAATTTAGTTTTGTTACTATTGTTGATTCGGCCTCCTTTTTATAAGGGGGCTTTTTTATGTGAAACATATAATCTGTTTTTCCTCTCACAAGATATTGAGAGCGTACAGATTTTTTCGACCGGCTCTATTTGCCCAATCTGCGAGAAGTAAAATTTCCAAGTTCAAACTATCAGCTAAATTTGAAAAGTCAAAAAAAATCCCGATTTTTGCACTCCTTCAATAAACCCGAGTTCATGAAATTATGTATTGCCGAAAAACCAAGTGTTGCCAGAGATATCGCCAAAGTATTAGGTGCTACCACGCCTAAACAAGGCTATATGGAAGGGAACGGCTATTGCGTGACATGGACGTTCGGGCATCTTTGCACCTTGAAAGAACCTCACGATTACGGTCCTCAGTTCAAATCCTGGAATTTGTTTTCATTGCCAATTATTCCCAACAGTTTTGGAATCAAGCTGATCCCGAATAAAGGTGTTGAAAATCAGTTTAAAGTAATTGAAAGGTTGGTTGAAGAATGTGATGAAGTCATTAACTGCGGGGATGCCGGGCAGGAGGGAGAACTCATTCAGCGTTGGGTATTGCAGAAAGCAAAATGTAACAAACCTATCCAGCGTCTATGGATATCTTCTTTGACGGAAGATGCTATTAAAGAGGGTTTTGCGAGTTTAAAACCCGCGGAAGATTATAAAAATCTGTATCTGGCCGGAAATGCCAGAGCCATTGGAGATTGGTTGTTGGGGATCAATGCTACGAGACTTTTTACCAAAAAATTCGGTGGAAATAAAGCCGTTCTTTCCATTGGGAGAGTACAGACTCCTACATTGGCAATGCTGGTTCAGCGCCAAAAAGAAATTGATGCATTTACCACAGAAGAATATTGGGAGCTCAAAACCAGGTATCGCGATGTTGTTTTCAATGCAGCAATTGATCGTTTAAAAACGTTGGAACGTGCCGAGAAGGGATTGGAGTATCTGAAAGTCAATCCATTTGAAATCATTTCTTTTGAAATTAAAGAGGGGAAAGAAAAAAATCCTCGTCTTTTCGATTTGACCGGGCTTCAGGTGGAAGCGAATAAAAAATACGGGTATTCAGCGGAGAATACGTTGAATTATGTTCAGAGCCTTTATGAAAAGAAACATGTAACCTATCCGCGTGTTGATACCACTTACTTATCAGATAGTTTATATCCGAAAATAGCGGGTATTCTTCAGAAAATGTATCCTTATCAGGACCTGATTGCCCCATTATTGGAGGCTCCAATTCCAAAATCAAAGGCCGTTTTCGATGATACGAAAGTAACAGACCACCATGCGATTATTCCAACGGAAATTCCACCTTCTCAGAATCTGAGCAGAGAAGAAAAATTGATCTATGACCTGATTGCAAAACGTTTTATTGCCGTATTCTATCCGGAATGTAAGATTTCCAATACATTGGTGGAAGGTAAAGTGGGAACCATTCCTTTTAAGACCAGTGGTAGACAGATCCTGGAACCGGGATGGAGAGCCGTTTATGCTAAAGAACCTAAAGAAGAATCTGCCGATAAGGAAAAAGAAAAAGAAGAAGAACAGACTATTCCTGAATTTATTGTAGGTGAAACCGGCCCACACGATCCGATGATTCATCAGGGGAAAACAACGCCTCCAAAACCTTACACGGAAGCAACATTGCTGCGAGCTATGGAAACCGCCGGGAAACAGGTAGAAGATGAAGAACTGCGTGAAATGCTGAAAAACAACGGTATCGGAAGACCATCTACCCGTGCAAATATTATTGAAACCCTTTTCAAAAGGAAGTACATTGAAAAGAAAAGGAAAAACCTCATCGCGACTCAAACAGGAATTCAGCTGATTGACACTATTGAAGACGAATTGTTAAAAAGCCCTGAACTGACAGGTGAATGGGAATCTAAACTTCGTAAAATTGAAAAAGGAGAGTATGAAGCTAATCTTTTTAAAGAAGAACTGATCCAGATGGTTACGGAGCTGACTGAAAAAGTGGTGTACGGAAAAGGGAAGGTTATTACGCTGCAGGAAGAAGAAAAAGAAGAAGTGAAGGAAAAGAAAAAAAGAGAACCTGCACAGAAAAAAGAGCTTCAGTCCTGGGAAGAAACAAAATGCCCGAAATGTAAAGAACACAATCTGATCAAAGGAAAAACAGCCGTTGGATGTTCCGATTTCAAAAACTGTGGCTTTAAAATCACCTTTGAAATTTTCGGTAAAAAATTATCTGATAAACAGCTTTTAGATCTTGTTTTAAAAGGAAAAACATCAAAGTTGAAAGGGTTTACTGCTCATCCGGCAGAACTTACGGAAGGTGTTTTAACTTTAAATGATGATTTTCAGGTGCAGCTAAGCCAGTAAGATAATAAATTCCAAATAATGCTTTAAGTATTTTCATTTAGTGGAGAATACGGGATTCGAACCCTTGACCTTTTGACTGCCAGTCAAACGCGCCGGCTTTTATATGACAAGATGATGTCTGAATTTTTACAGTTTTTATTCTAAGACACTGCAAACATACGGAAATAACAGGTATCAAATCGAAAATTTGGTGAAATGATTTAATGAAAAAGCCTTTCGTACCATCCGCCGATATCGTTTTTAATCTCTTCATGATGTTTGCATAAAATCATAGCCAGTTCCAGTTCTGATCTTTCAGATTTATATGGGTTTAATGTAAGAAATCCATAGAAATTTCCATTCTCATCCAGAATAGCCGGCGGATAGGATGCATAGGAACTCCATGGAGAATAAGTACTGTAAGAACTTCCATAATTTCCGTAGGTATTCCAGATTGATTTTGAACCGAATACATTTCCGTAATCACTATACTTGTTCCATATTGAATTTTTATCAAAAGTATCACAATTCAGGCATCCCAGATATTGATCCTGATCAGCACCACCATACAAATGAAGGGTTTGTGTATGAAAAATACACCCTGTCAGAAAGCTGAAAACAATGAGAACTTTTTTTAAATTCATAGAATAATTTGTTTAATGCAAAGCTAGCTTTTTGCAAATAAAATGATAACAAACGTGCAGATTAAAAAAACTATAACTTCTCAGTCTGCGAGAACTCAAAATATAGATAGACGATAAATATTTGCCGTACAGCTAATTTTTAATCATTTAATTCTTTACTCTTTAAATCAATCTCTAAATTTACATTCAAATTAAAATCAATGACCCCGGAAAAAAAGAAACTCATTACAGACAGCTTCAACCGTTCAGAAACCTTACAATTTTATAAAGCCGAATTGCTGGATGTAGAAACCGATTTTATATCGATGAAAATTCCTAAAATGGAAATGATGACCAGAAAAGCAGGAATGTTTAATGGAGCAATGATTGCTTCTTTGGTGGACGTTTCCTCTGGATATGCAGCAGTGAGCCACTATGAGGAGGACTGTTATGTGGTAACCGTAGAATTAAAAGTTAACTATCTTCGTCCTGCAATAGGTGATGCTTTGGTTTCAAAATCCTATGTAATCAAAGGAGGAGCAAAGATCAGCGTTGTAAGAACAGAGATCTATGTTCAGGATGAAAACGGAAGTTCAGAAAGCCATGTGGCGACTTCATTAGTAACGATGATGAAAATAAAATAGAAGATTTTGGAGTTGATGATTAAAAATATTCCTTAAATAAAGGATTTTACACATTTCTTCCTACCGGAATGGAATGGCTTTTGCTCCATACCCCCCATAAACATTAAAAAATAACGATATGAACTTAATTATCCGATTATTTGTAACGGCAATTGTAGCCTATCTTCTCACCAAAATTTTACCCGGAGTACATTTTGAAGGATTCTCTTCAGCAATTATTTTTGCCATTGTACTTGGAGTTTTAAACATATTTGTAAAACCTATTTTGAGCCTGTTTGGTCTTCCGTTAACCATCATTACACTGGGATTCTTTGCACTGGTAATTAATGCCGCTATCATTATGATTGCAGATTATTTTATAGACAGTATGGTTGTAGACGGCTTCTGGTGGGCATTTATCTTCAGTATATTATTGTCAATCGTAACTTCTCTGGCGAACTCAATGTTTTCGGATGGAGACTAATGCGAATAGAATATATTTAAAAAGAATCTCCGCCGGCTTTAAGCCGGCGGAGATTCTTTTTAAAAGCCTTTCGGATGCCATGAGCTGAAGTTTTTTTGAAAATTAACACACCTTTAATCAAAGAAGAACTTATTATAAATATATTTGCTTCAGCTGGATACCGTATGCATAATGGAGCAATTCAAAAAAATATATTCTGAATATAAACATAGAGTTTATTTCTTTGTCAGAAAATATGTCCGTCAGGAAACGGATGTTGAAGATATTGTGCAGGATATATTTGTTCATTTATGGAAACATCTGGACAAAGCAGATAGTCCTTCGGCTGTTGAAGCTATTATTTTTAAGGCGAGTAAACAGGAGATTTCCAATTTTTACCGTAGAAATAAAATATTATTTGTTTCCTCAGAAGAAAATATAATCCCGGAAAATGCAGATGATATTTCTGATGAAGTATCTGCCCAGGAACAAATGAAAAAAGTGGAAGTATTACTGGATAAACTTCCCATGAAAACCAAAGAGCTGTTGCTCCGGCATACTACCCAAAACATAAGCTATTCTAAGCTTGCAGACGAACATAAAGTCTCTAAAACAGCGATTGGCAAACAAATCAATAAAGCCCTTGATTTTCTCAAGATCAATCTTCAGTAATTTTTTATTAATATGAACTAATTGTTAAATCCCAATTGTTGAGGTTGACGATTTTCTTTTTCCGCGTATTTATTATTAAATGGCTTTTAAGTCTCTTAATACATAATATATGAGCTTAGAAAAAGAATTTGAAAAAAACTGGAAATCATTATCTGACGATCATGATACCATAGATGATATAACGGATCATAAAATATGGACAGGTATAGAAAGAAAGATAAGGAAAAAGAATCCTGTTAAAAAAATATATTGGATAGCAGCGGTTCTGATCCCATTATTTACACTTTTAAGTATTTATGAAAGTACTCAATTTTCAAAAGAAGAAAAAAAGAGTAGTTTGGTTAACATATTTGAGACATCAGGGGCCGCAAAAACCTATACACTTCCGGACGGGAGCCAGATTGAGCTTAAGCCAAACAGCAAACTTGTGCTAAATGAAAATTTCGGTAAAAAAAGCAGGGATGTGAGTTTTACCGGACAGGGGATTTTTCGTGTGGCTAAAGACAAAGAACGACCTTTCAGGATTAATGCAGGGGAATTTAAAGTGCAGGTATTGGGTACAGAGTTTTATCTGGATCAGAAGTCTGAAGAGAAAAAAGTGGAGCTTTTTGAAGGAAAGGTAAAAATCCAGCATGGAAGTACAATTACTTATCTCCTTCCTAAGGAGGTATGGCTTCATGATAAGAACCGGGCAGATTATCACTATTATCATCCGGAAAAACAAAAAAGTTTTGAGTTTAACCGTGCGAACTATGCAGATGCGGTAACTGAACTAGAAAAAACGTATAACATTCATATCACATATCCAAAAACATTCAGAAACAAAAAAGTAAGCGGATCATTTACAGGAAATCTTAATGAAATTCTTTCTGTGATCAGCTTTCCGTTTAATCTCAAACCTCAGAAAATTAATGATAAAGAAATACAGTTAAAATAAAAGAAGCACCGATATTGGCGTATCGATGCTGATTAATTCAATTTAAAAACCGGTAAAAGTTTAAAAATTAATATTTGCGAATTTATGAAAAAAACAGCAATTCGCATTGCTATGCTTGGAATTTTGTGGCCAGCACAAATGACCTATGCATCAGAAATGCACCCTAATTTACATTTTTCCTCTGCAGCTGAGCTCCCAATGACAAAAGTCCTGGAGAAGCTGAGCAAAGCAACAAAGACTCAGGTCTTTTATTCCGTTTCTGATCTTGAAGATATTATGGTTGATGACCGGAAAATCGACTATACTTCCCTCCGCAAAACTTTAGATTATCTTGAGAAAAATTATCCTGTTGAATTTAGTATTCAAAATAATGTAGTGACGGTGCGGAGAACCGCCGGAAAATCAATTTCCAAAATAGAGAATACTCAGAAAATAGCAGCTAACGATACCCTTTCTCAAAAAGAAAAAAAGCTGGATGAAGTAGTACTCATCGGATATGGGAAGCAGAATAAAAAAGATATTTCCGGTTCCATTGTATCTATCGGGGAAAAAGATCTTAAAGGAGTGGCTTCAGGAAACTTTGGAGATATGATTGCCGGAAAAGCAACTGGGTTACAAATTTCTCAGACCAATGCCAATCCAGGAGCCTCTCCAAGTATCCGAATAAGAGGTATAGGTACTCTGACAGCAGGAGCAAACCCCCTGATTGTAGTAGACGGGTTTCCTTTAACGGAAGGAACTAATCTCAATTCTATAGATCCTAATTCCATTGCTTCTATCGATATCCTTAAAGATGCAGCTTCAACTGCCATTTATGGTTCCAGAGGAGCTAATGGAGTAATCCTCATTCAGACCAAAGAAGGAAAAAAAGGGAAACTGGAATATACACTGGATACTTATTACGGAATACAGACAAGAAGTGATAACCAGAAATTTGTAGATGCCTATGATATGGCTGTTTTCATGAAGGAAGCAAGAGATAATAATTATCTTTCCAAAGGTTCAGGAAGAAGCGCTTCTGATAATAATGCGACCAGGGTTTCCAAAGGAGCAACATTGAGGGAATTAATTCCGGACTATCTGCAGCCTTATCTGAACAGACAACCGGGGCTTACCAATACAGACTGGTATAATACTGTATTGAAACCTGCTCCAATGAGTAATATTTCACTAAATATGCTGGGAGGAACCGATAAAACAAAATACTCTTTTACCGGCAGTTATCTGAATCAGAAAGGAATACTGATAGGAACAGACTATGAAAAATATTCAGGAAATATCAACCTGGTGACTCAGGTAACAGATCAACTGAAATTTGGAGTCTCCATGATGCCTTCATTTTCTCAAGGTTCCCTTTTTGATATGGAAAAAGGAGGAAGAACTTATAATCTTCTGCAAATGGCAAGTACCATGTATCCCTTTTTCGCTCCCAGAGATACTGCCGGAAACCTTCTCATTTCCCAGCAGATCAAAGCCAATACACCCACCGATGGTGCTCTTGTAGAAAATCCTGTTGCCATTGCTGAAATGACCAAAAGAAAATATACTCTCTTTAAGACTTTTGGAAATATCTTTGGAGAATGGAGCTTTCTGAAGAATTTTAAATATAAACTTTCGGCAGGAGGTGATTATACAAGCTATGAATATAACTTTTTTGATCCTTCCACCGTAGGAAGCTACAGAACAGCAGCCCCGGATGTTACTACTGCAAGCAGAACAGAATATATTACTAAAAACTATCTTGTTGAAAATCTTCTGACTTTCGATAAAAAGATCAACGACCATTCTTTCAATGCCATAGTGGGGCAGTCTTACCAACAGGAAGAATCTAATAAGGTGACAACCCTGGCAGCCGGGTTCCCTGATA
This sequence comes from Chryseobacterium sp. Tr-659, assembly GCF_011752975.1. GTDB lineage: Bacteria > Bacteroidota > Bacteroidia > Flavobacteriales > Weeksellaceae > Chryseobacterium. The sequence continues at coordinate 84,774 of NZ_VWWP01000006.1, forward strand.
ATAGTATTACCAATATTGCAGGCGGAACTTCATTTAAAATAGATGTTAATCAGTATAAGTGGACTCTTATTTCTTATTTTACACGATTCAGCTATGCTTATCAGGGAAAATACAGTATAATGGCTTCTTATAGACGTGACGGGTCATCCAGATTCGGAGCCAACTCCAAATGGGGAGATTTTTATGCTTTATCTTTAGCCTGGACATTGAGTAATGAGAAATTCTTTCCAAAAAATCAGTTTTTAGATCCGGTAAAACTGAGATTTAGTCTCGGAAGCAACGGGAATAATCAGATTCCAAATTTTGGAGCACTTTCATTGATGGCACAGGAAAATTATGTTTTCGGAGGTATTCTTGCTCCCGGATACCGATCTTCAACCGCTCCCAATCCTAATATTTCATGGGAGAAATCAGAATCTAAAAACTTTGGAGCAGATATTGGGCTATTCAATAAATACCTGAATATTTCTACCGACTATTATATCCTGAACAGAGATGGTCTTTTGCTGGATGTTCCGGTACCGCAGCAGTCGGGTTACAGTACTTCTCTTCAGAATATCGGAAGACTCAGAAATACGGGTTTTGAAATACAAGTATCCTTAAGACCTGTTCATATCGGTAACGATTTTGAATATACCGGTAATATTAATTTTTCTGCCAATAAGAATAAAGTACTTGCCCTAGCAGAAGGACAAACTCAGATTGTAGCAGGAGCTAATAATTTTGCGGTTACAAAAGTAGGACAGTCCATTGCTGAGATGTATGGATACAATATTATAGGAGTTTATAAAAGCCAGCAGGAAATTGATAATTCTCCTCATATTTCGGGAACTTTAGTAGGAGACTATATCATGGAAGATATCAATAAAGACGGAAAAATTGATGCGGAAGACAAAAAGAGCTTTGGCTCCGGGATTCCCAAATATATAGCCGGATTTTCCAATTCATTCAGGTATAAGAATTTTGAGCTGAGCTTTACATTGTACGGAGAGTTTGGAAGGAAAATATACAATGGAGATCAGGTAAGTATAGCAGAATCAGGAGAAGGTTTTGGGGTTCCTTCCCAATATTATTTTGACAACAGATATAATCCTGTCACCAATCCCAATGGTATGTTTGCTATGCCTAATATGAATTTCTCCAATAATAGGAAAGAAGCGAGAACCTCAAATATCTTCTTTAAAAATGGTAATTATGTACGGTTAAGAACATTAAAATTATCCTATAATCTTCCGGAAAATCTTATTTCAGCTTTAAAAGTGAAATCTCTTCAGCTTTATTTGATTGCTAATAACCTTTTTACTTTTACTTCTTATAAAGGACAAAACCTTGATGCGAATTCGGACAGTATCCTTACACAAGGGTATGATAACGGATACTATCCGGTTGCCAGAATCTATTCTTTCGGAATGAATATGAAATTTTAATCTATCCCTAAAAATTACAACAATGAAAAGATTATACATAGCATTTTTTGTATCCATTTTATTACAGTCGTGCTCCTCAGATCTCTTGAATACATCTCCTGAAAGCACTAAAGTGACAGCTAATTTTTATCAGGATCAGGAACAGCTGGAGCAAGGAGTGAACGCAGTATATGCTTCCCTTCAATATAACGGACAATACCAGCTGGCGATGCCTGCAATAGGAGAAATTCCGTCTGATAATACTTTTGATGAGGTGCCTGCTAATGATAGCTTTACCTATGGAGAATTCGACTTTTTTACCATACAACCTAACAATTCTCTATTGGCTGAAGCCTGGAAAGACCATTATGTGGGAATACAGCAGGCTAATATTGTATTGAACAGAATTGGAGGAATATCAATGGATCAGACGCTCAAAAATACAAGGACGGGCGAAATGAGATTTCTGCGGGCTCTGATGTATTTTGACCTCGTAAGGATATTCGGAAATGTACCGCTGGTTACAAAAGAAACAACCAACGTTAATGAATATTTCGGGCAGGGAAGAACACCGGTAGAAACAATATATGATTTCATTGAGTCTGAACTGAAAGAATCTATTGCTCTTCTGCCGGCAGCCGCTTCTCAAAAGGGAAGAGTAACCAAAGGAGCTGCTCTGGGAATTCTCGGCAAAGTTTTGATCAGTAGAAACAAGTTCACGGAAGCGCTGCCATACCTTAAACAATTGGAAACTTTGGGATACAGTCTGTTGAGCGATCCTTCTGCCATTTTCAATCCGGCTAATAAAAATAATGCAGAAATTATTTTTGATGTTCAGTTTACATCAGGGCTGAATGGTAATACAGAAGGAAGCCAGGCTTATCAGATGTTCAGTCCGTCAGGATTTGTTTCAGGGGCGAAAGGACACAATCTGCCTACTAAAGAAGTTTACGGGCTATTTGCCTCAAGTGATTTGAGAAGAGATGCTTTCGTAGGGCTTACCCCTAATGGCGTACCTTATTCGAAAAAACTGGTAAAAACTTCCAATGCTGTTGCAGACGGAGGCAGTAACATTGTTGTGCTGCGGCTGGCAGATGTATATCTTCTTATGGCAGAATGCTATGCCAAAGGAAATGATTATGTAAATGCCAACACATATCTTAACAAGATTAAAACAAGAGCAGGAATCAGTACAGTGAATATGACCAATCAACAATTATTACTTGACGAAATCGCCCTGGAGAGAAGAAAAGAACTTGTAGGAGAAGGTCACCGCTGGTTTGATCTGGTAAGAACAGGAAAAGCAGTTTCAGTAATGACTCAATATTTTCAGAATACACCCGGATATAATACCGCTGTAATAAAAGAGTACAATCTGTTGATGCCTGTACCTCAAAGTCAGATCAATACCGATCCCGCTATCAAACAAAATCCAGGATATTAATAAATACCATTACAACATGAAACATTATACCTGCTTAAACTTCATATACAGTTTAATCGGAACCCTTATATTTCAATTGGGTTTTTCACAAACAAATTATTTCAAAAAACCTGTTCCACAAGGCAAGATATTAGTTGCAGCCCATAGAGGAGACTGGAGAAATTATCCTGAAAACTCTGTTAAAGCTATCGAAAGTGCCATACAAATGGGAGTAGACATTGTAGAAATAGACCTTCAGAAAACAAAAGACGGACACCTGATTGTGATGCATGATAAAAAACTGGACCGTACCACCAATGGGAGCGGAGAGATTTCCCAAACCAATCTTGCAGACATCCGTTCCCTCATTCTTAAAAACGGAGCCGGAATGGCTACCCGGGAAAAAGTACCTACATTGGAAGAGGTCTTGAATTTCATCAAAGGAAAAAGGATTATGCTTAATCTGGATAAAGGGTGGGATTTTATCGATGAAGTCAGAGTTTTAACTGAAAAAACAGGGACTACGGAACAGATTATTCTGAAAGGAAATAAAAAAGCTTCAGAACTAAAAAAGGAAGTAGGCAATAAACTGGATCATATCATCTATATGCCTATGGTTTGGCCGGAAGATTACAGTATCTACAAAAGAGATGAGGTGCTGAACCCCAAGCAATATATCAAAGAGTTTGCTGCAACTTTTAATCCGCCTGCGTATGAAGTGATTATAAAAGATGATACCTCAAAAGCAGATGAACTGCTTCAGCTGATCCGTAAACATAATGCGATGATCTGGATCAATGCACTATGGCCGGAATTATGTGCCGGACACGATGATGATAAAGCCATAGACAACCCCGAAGAACATTGGGGATGGATGATCAGGAAAGGAGCAGGTATCATCCAAACCGACAGGCCGGCAGCACTTATCCAATACCTTAAATCTAAAAACCTGAAATATGAAAATTAACAGACTTTTTTACTGCCTGTTGTTCCTTTCGGGGCTGGTGCTCGGACAGAGAAAAATTTCCCTTACCCATTTCTCTCAAAATAAAATAATGGTAGTGGCTCACCGGGCAGATTGGAGGGAAGCCCCCGAAAATTCTGTAATGGCAGTAAGAAAAGCAATGGAGATTGGGGTGAATATGGTTGAAATAGACCTTGCCCTCACTAAAGACAGCATACTCGTTTTAATGCATGATGCAACAATTGACAGAACAACAACCGGGAAAGGGAAGCCTTCGGATTATACACTTGAAGAACTTAAAAAGCTAAACCTTCGTGATGGATTGGGAGTTCCTACTCAAATGAAAGTTCCTACTCTCGAAGAGATTCTGGATCTTACAAAAGGGAAAATCTTTGTTAATCTCGATAAAGCATTCGATTACTTTAATATTGTTTATCCGATCCTGAAAAAGAGAGAGCAGCTGGATGAAATACTATTCAAAGGTACTGCGCCCTATGAAGAGTTCGATAGAAAATATGGAAAGATCAAAAATGAAATCCACTATATGCCCATTGTGAGACTCAATAAGAATGAAGGCTGGTCTAAAATCAATGATTATCTGGAAAAAGGAAAAGTTTACGGGTTTGAGCTGACACTTGGCCCCGATGAAAGCCATCTGATCAATTTCATGGAGCTCAGAAAAAAAGGAGCAAGGATATGGGTGAATTCACTTTGGCCTCAGCAAAGTGCCGGTCATTATGATGATCTCGTTCTTGATGATCCGGAAGCTTATGAATGGTATGTTAAAAATAATATCAATATCATTCAGACAGATCGGCCAAAAGAGTTGATCCGTTTTCTGAAAAAGAAAAATCTTTATTCTGAGGTAAAATAAGCTTTTTCATTTATTTTAAATACTTCGAGAAGAGGGGGTCTCCTGGATTTGACATTGCAAACATAGGAGACACCTCTTTTTTTATTTTTTAATGAATTTTAGTAAAACCAAGCTTCCCTGCTGGTCTTTTAGCCTTAAAAAGTAATTTCCTGAAGTAAGATGATGAATAGAAATTTCTTTCATAAACTGATCCTTTACAACAATTTTTCCACTGGCGTCTATAATTTCAAACGTCTGGAAATTTTGGTCGGTATTTACTTTTAAAACATCGGAAACAGGATTAGGATAAACTTTGACCAAAACACTGTTGTTTTTTGGCAGTGTTTCATGAGTTGCTAAAAACAAGCATGATGGTGGAGTTGTTATTGCTCCGTCCGTAAAATCATAATAAATAGTACTTCCCATCGGAATCAGATTCGTACTGATGGTTGCAGGAATATTCTCAAAAAGAGTACAGTTGTTAAAACGTACATTGGCGCTTTCAAAATTTCGGGTAGTCTTATACCATGATTCGCATCCTGCAGGCTGCATGATAACTCCCGGCCAGAATGTATCTATTGCAAACCCGTCAATTGAATTGGGATTCACCATATCGACCATTACACAGCCTCCGTTAGTCCATGTAGATGGAATCTTAAAATAAATAGTAGCTTCAGGAATACTCCCTGTATAATACTTTTTACTGATTACAGCTGAGGAATTTCCCTGTCCGTTCACAAGAAATGCCTTAATTTCTTTATTCTGATCAATAGGAATCTGTATATTGTTGATTGCCGAACTCGAACTCAGTGTTGGAGTGCTTCCGTCAGTAGTATAATAAATGGTTCCGTTTCCTGAAATAGTAGCCTGGTAAGGATTATTATAATGAGTGGCAACAGGTATGATTGTTAGCTGGGAGAAAAAAAATGATGACACAAAAAATGAAGAAAAAAGTACAAGTTTTTTCATGTAAAATGGATATTAGTTAGTTTTTTATAAAATTAATAAAATTTCCCTGCAAATAAATGACTTATTTTTTAATTTTAGAAAACTTAAATGTTAATTCTTTCGTCCATTTTTATTTTAAATATTAACTTTGGCAATCTTTGAATTTAACAAAAAGGCTGTATGAAATGAACAGAATTCCGTACATCCGTTAAAAAATGAATATCAATATATGAAACTTAAGTACAGTCTGCTGGCTTTGGCAGCTCCGCTTTTAATGAATGCACAACAAGTAATGACGCCTGAAATTCTTTGGACTTTGAAAAAAGTTGGAGTACAGGCAGTTTCGCCGGATCAGGCTTCCCTTATCTATAAAGTAGGACAGGTTGATCTGAAAACAGAGAAAACAAAAAATGAGAACTATTTTCTGAATGTTCTTAATAATCAGTCTTCCAAAATTGATTTCGGTAAAAAAGCCCTTATTCAATGGGATAAAAACGGAATTTATGCTCAGGAAGGTGATAAAATCTATCTTTCTAAAGATGCCGGAAAAACCTGGACAGAATTCTATACTATTGGGGAAGCTGATAATATTGTAATTTCTCCGGACGGGAAAAAAATTGCTTTCAGTAAGCAGGTGTTGGTAGAAAAGGTAATGGGGAAAGATAAATTCAATGATACTCCTAAAACGACTGCTCAGGTATATACCGATCTGAACCACAGACACTGGGATTATTTCAACGAAGGAAAATACAACCATGTATTTGTAGTGAATACTTCTGATAAAGCAGAATCTGCAAAAGATCTGCTGGAAGGAAAAACATGGGACTCGCCTCAGAGGCCTTTCGGAGGTGCTGAAGACTTTATCTGGAGTCCGGATTCTGCACAGCTTTTATATGTTACGAAGCCTAAAAGCGGTAAAGAATATGCAACAAGTACCAATACGGATATTTTTGCCTATGATTTAGCATCAGGAACTACAAAAAACCTTACAGAGTCCAATAAAGGATATGATGTTAACCCTAAATTCAGCCCGGACGGAAAATCCTTGGTTTGGCAGAGTATGGCCAGAGACGGATATGAGGCCGATAAAAATGATGTGAAAATCATGGACTGGAAAACCGGTAAGACGACTAATCTTACAGCAGGTTGGGATGAAAGCGTTTCCGGAGATGTACTTTGGGGAGCAGATTCAAAAACAATCTACTTTACAGCCGCATTCAGAGGAACAAAACAGCTTTTCTCTCTGGATTCAAAATCAGCGAAAGTACAGCAGATTACCAAAGGAGATTTTGATGTAAACGAAATCTTTACAGATAATAAAACTTCACTTTTAGTAGGACGAACAGACGTAAATCATGCCACGGAATTGTTCTCTGTAAACGTTAAAAACGGAGAGATGAAGCAGGTAACTGAAGCGAACAAAGATGCTTATGCTAAGTTAGCTCAGGGGAAATCTGAACTTAAAATGGTTAAAACTTCTGACGGTAAAGAAATGGGCGTATGGTTCCACTATCCGCCAAACTTTGACCCGAATAAAAAATACCCTACTTTGGTTTACTGCCAGGGAGGTCCACAATCAGCATTAACACAGTACTTCAGTGTAAGATGGAACTTTGCATTAATGACCGCCAACGGTTATATTGTTGTGGCTCCAAACAGAAGAGGTATGCCGGGCTGGGGAACAAAATGGAATGAAGAAATTTCAAGAGACTGGGGAGGACAGCCAATGAGAGATTATCTGGCTGCAACCGATTATGCAAAAACATTGACTTACGTAGATGGTGAAAGAGTGGCTGCAGTAGGAGCAAGTTATGGAGGATACAGCGTATTTATGCTGGCTGGAATTCACGATAACAGATTCAAAACATTCATTGCGCATGATGGATTGTTCGATATGAAATCATGGTATCTTACTACCGAAGAACTTTGGTTTGCCAACTGGGATATCGGTTCTCCATGGGAAAAACCGCAGCCGAAAGCTTATACGGAATTTAACCCAAGCAACTTTGTGGAAAAATGGAATAAACCTATTATGATCGTTCAGGGAGGAATAGACTTCCGTGTACCTTACGAGCAAGGCCAGGAAGCGTTCCAGGCTGCAAAATTAAGAGGTTTAAAATCCAAACTGGTCTATTTCCCGAATGAAAATCACTGGGTACTTCATCCGCAAAACGGACTGGTATGGCAGAGAGAATTCTTTGACTGGCTGAAGGAAACTTTATAAGATCAATAAAAATAATTATCAATAGAAGCGGGCTTTAGCCCGCTTTTTTAATGGTTAAAACGACCCATGGCTTTAGCCAAAATCTGAATAAGGAATATGACTTTCAATCTGCATAATCAGTATAATCTGCGGGAAATAAAAATCAGGAAGAAGAATGAGCCTTAGCCAAAATTTATATATTTGACTATGCAAAACCGTATTTCTTCATTTCCACCACTTATTGATGCTCAATCTGAAATAATCATTTTAGGTTCCATTCCGGGAGTAAAATCATTAGAGAAAAAACAGTATTATGCACATCCTCAAAACAAATTCTGGAAAATTATCTATGAATTACTGAATGAAGAGTTTACTGAAGATTATATTCAAAGAATTGAAACTATAAAAAGAAATCATATTGCCCTTTGGGATGTCATTGATTCCTGTGAAAGAAAAGGAAGCCTGGATTCGGAGATCAGAAATGAAGAAGCGAATCAGATTGCAGAACTACTGGAAGAACATCCCAATGTGAAAGCTATTTTCTGTAATGGCGGTAAGTCCTACAAAAACTTACAGAAACTGTTGGGAAAGAACTACAGACTTCCCATCATTTTATTGCCTTCAACAAGTCCGCTTCACACCGTTTCTTTTGATAAAAAGCTGGAAGAATGGAAGAAAATTCTGGAGTTTTTGGTTTAGAGTGAGTTTAAAAGCAGGAAGGTTTGAGTTGTAAAAGCATAGATTCCTACGGAATGACAAACAGAATGCTTTATCTCTCTGTATACTGTATCACTCCGCAGAAGCATAATTTAATTTATTATTCTTAAACACTCAGACACTCAAGCCCACCCGCTCCCAAATACGCTCTCAATCCTTTCAACAGCTCCAGTTGGTTTTTCGTTCGGTCTAAATTATGCTCAGGATATTTCGTTGAATAATAAGTACTTCCATTCAGATAATCGGTTAAAAAACGAAGCTCCTGAATATAAATAGCGACTTGTGCAGCATAATCAAGACTATCACACTCTTCTGGTGTCAACTTTTCCTGTAAATAGAATAAGAATCCTTTTTTTACGGCTTTATACATTTCAGGATTAAAATTGTTTCTTGCCTTACCATCATCCTCATTTGTTGTGTTGGTATAGGACTGGATCATCGTTCCAAAATCATATAAAATAGTAGAAATCATTATGGTATCCAGGTCAATTACTGCCAGCGGATGGTACTGCTGATCGAATAAGATATTGCTGATTTTTACATCTGCATGAATGATTCTTTTAGGGATGTGATTGCTTTTCTCCATTTCGATCCATTGATCAGGTAAAGAAAGAAACCGGTTGGTGATCTCTATTTCAGCCTTTGCATTTTCTTTTAAATGGGGGGCTGCATCTCTGAGTGCGTTTTTATAATCTTCAATCCTTTTCTCAAAGTTGAGGAAATTAGGAAGAGGATCTTCAATAGCAGGAAGTTTTTCAGTGTTTATCGTGGCAAGAAAATAGCTGAAGGTTTTAGCGGCTTCAAAAGCCGTCTGTAAAGATGGAGCGGTAAGAAAGGTAACGCTGTTTTCTACAAAACTTAACAAGCGCCAAGGCTGGCCATCTGTATCTTTTACCAGAAGGTTATTGGTAAGAGAAGGAATAGGTTCTATAATTTGAAATTGATAATTATTCGACCTGAGAAGATCATTAATGAGTAAATGATTATTGATGATAACCTCCGGTTCTTTAAAAACATGATTGTTGATTTTTTGGAGGATAAACTTCCTGCCCTGACTTTTATCTTCCAGAAGGTAAGTGGTATTGATCAACCCGTCATTAATTGGAGTGAGATCATAATAATCTGTATCAATAAACTGAATAACAATGTCTTTTAGCTCCATAAATCCTCAGGGTATCGTTTATTTTTAATTTCTGAAATCAGAAAATCCGTTATTACTTTTTTGTCATCAGCATAAGTAACTCCCATCCATTGAGAAGGAGATACTTTTACCCTTACTTTCACTTTTTCTTCATCTATCATTCTCTGTACAGCAGAAGGAATGTAGAATTCCTGGCTCGGTAGAGGATCAGACTCGATAAAATCATAAAAATAAGCTTCCAGGAAGCAGAAAATATGAGGATGGAAAATAAAAAAGTTCATCGATACCAATGTATCAGGATCTAATTTTATATTCTCTCCGTTTTTATTATAAATGATTGAGTTATTGATTCTCTGAATAGAAGTTTGCTCTTCTACCTCGATCAGATAATTTTCCCGGTCCAGTGTACATATTCCTCTTGCCACAGCTCCGTTACCGCTTAATGTTGTACCCACAGGATAAGCAACCATTCCCAGATGAGAATCTGAAATATGGTGATGGTTAATCTCATGGGCTGCCAGCTGGTAAGCTTCTTTTCCGTAAAAATCATCAGCATTAATCATAACAAAAGGTTCCTGTATCGAATATTTGGCACAAAGAACAGCATGAGCCGTTCCCCATGGCTTTTCACGATCAGGATAATCGAAACCCTGTAACGAAATAGGAATACTGTTTATTTCCTGATAAACCCAATGCAGCTCAAAATTTTTAGCTTCAGAGATGCTGTTGAGTCTTTCAATATAACTTTGAGGAATCAGTTTGTTGACAATAATAACCACTTTTTGAAAACCGGCTTCTAAAGCATCAAAAACAGAGTACTCCAGAATAGGAGATCCATTATCGAGTATTCCGTCTATCTGCTTGAGGCCTTTGTATCTGCTGCCTAATCCGCCCGCCAATATGAGTAACGTTTTTCTAGAACTCATCGGTCATTCCAAATACAGGTTTGCGGGTTTTCCATTTACCATTGGTGAAATCAGGAATATCAACTGCCTGACCGCCTTTAGCAATAGACTCTTCACTCAATGGCGTAATAGAATACCATAAAGCCAGATCATAAACATCCATCGGGAATTCTATATTCCGTTTGATGCACTCGATGAAAGTGTTCATAACAAAGAAGTCCATCCCGCCATGTCCTGCACCTGCAGCTGTAGTTTCAAACTTCTTCCACATCGGATGATCATATTCTTGCATCCATTTTTCCGTATTGTCCCAACGGTGGGTATGATTCATTGTTTTTTCAAAATAAATATGCCCCTGGTTGAAATCTCCCCAGCCGAAATCCTGCCAAAGTCCTTCAGTTCCCTGTACACGGAAGCCCAGATCATAAGGTCTCTGTAAGCTAGTATCATGTGTTAACAGGATGGTTTCTCCATTGGCACACGCGATTTGTGTAGTCACAATATCTCCCTGATTGAATTTTACTTTTGCGCTCGGATGATTTTCTCCTCCTTTCGGATGTTCCACAATATATTTATGAAGTCCTACAGATTTTGATGAGAATGAAGAAAGCCTTGTTAAACGATTTCCTCTGTTGATATCCATCATCACAGCAACAGGGCCTAATCCGTGAGTAGGATAAAGTTCTCCGTTACGTTTCACATAATGTTCTGTTCTCCATTTTGCTTCGCTGAAGCCTTTATCTCCAAATTCGGCACCGGAATTATAAGGGGTTACTCCGTCATTGAAAAGTACGCCTCTCAGATCATGCTGATAGCCGCCTCTTCCGTGTACCAGTTCTCCGAACATTCCTTTACGTACCATATTCAGAATCGCCATAATATCTCTTCGGTAACATACATTCTCCATCATGAAGATAGGAACTTTTGTTTCCTCATATACTTTTACAAATTCCCAGCAGTCCTGAAGTTTTATAGCCCCGGAAACCTCCATACCTACAATTTTTTTAGCACGCATGGCTTCAACACCCTGAGTAAGATGCCATTCCCATGGGGTAGCGATGACTACGGCATCAATTGTTTTTAATTTTAAAAGATTTCGATAGTCATATTCCCCGTTTGAAAACTCCTGAGCTGCCGGTTTATTATTGTCTTTTAATATTTTTTGAGCTGCAGTAAGCATTCTTTTCTCAGGATCAGCAAATGCTACTATCTCCACATCATTGCGTTTTGCCAGTAATTTCACATGTTCCTGCCCACGAAGACCAACACCGATAAAACCAACACGGACTTTTTTATCTGTTTTAAAATCATTTGAATATGCAAATAAGGAGTTGGGTAAAACCAATGCTCCAAAGCTTGCCAAAGCAGCTGTTTTTATAAAGTTTCTACGGGAATTACTATTGTCCATCTATTTTTTTCTTAAATATATTAAAACTTTTGTAAATCACCGTTGAGGGGGAACAGATAATAGAATGTTGAGTAAAATGATGTAACAATTTGAAGGAATCAGAGTATGGAAGTAAAAAAGATTAACCTTTTTACTCTTTAACTCCTTTTATCTTTTTGCTATTTGTGAAAAAAATTATTGATTGATCCAGGCTTTTCTTAAAGCTAATTGTTTTGAATCCGGATTAGGCAAAAGAGTTATCTTCCTGGTGGTTTCATCATAGTTGAAGCCAGCTTTTTCCAGGTATTCTTTCAAGGGAATAGGTTGGCTGCCTTCCACAAAATCTTTGAAAAATACACGTATTTCAGGATAAGTCATTTTTGTAATTTCATCAAAAAGATCATCATCATTAAAGGAGTTGCCTTCTCCGTATTTTTTCATAAGCATCTGCATCAGGTCCTGAGTTCCCATTTTTCCGTTAGAGAGTTCCCTTAGTCTTATATCAAGACATGCACCAATTAATGCCCCTTTCTGATAGAAATTCATATACTGATCCTGTCTTTCCATGGAGTTTTTGCTCATTTCAGTCAAGGATAGCTTATTGTCAAATTCTTTCATGCCCTGTATTTTTTCTTCCAGACTTTTTTCAAAATCTTCCAAGCTGATCATTTTTTGTTTTATGGGCATGTGTATGGTAGCATATTCTGTCATACCCTCATATAGCCACAAATGTTTGGACATGACGGGGTTGAGAAAATCATAATGCTGAATTTCCCCTGAATGGATATTGAGAGGCGTAACAATATGGAAAAACTCATGAGAAGCCACTCTGTTTAAAGCATTCGGGAGAAACTTCATACTTCCTGAACGGTACAGGCACACTGTAGAATGTGAATGTTCCAAGCCATCTCCCAGATAACCATTCTCGTTGGAAGACTCATAATAGATCAGAAAAGCATATTTATTTACGGGCAATCTTCCCCCCAGATAAGCCTGCTGATTTTTCAGAATATTTTCTATTTCACGAGCAATTGTTTTTGAATAATGCCGCTCTTTATTGTTGTAGAATGATACAAGCACTTCGGTGTGGCCTATTTTCAGCCATGTGGTATCAGGAACGCAGTACAAAACAGGGGAGTCTACCAATTGCCGGTAATCTTTAGCCCAGACTATATCGGTATTTTTATTTTTCTGTTGATAATCTAAAGCAGAAGAAGCATAAAAATCCTTATTTTTCGTAATGTTAATCTGATAGGGAAAATCTTTCATTTCTTCAAAATACCCCACCAAAGAATTATAATTGATCACAAAAACGCTGTCTTTTTTAAACATCGTACCTGGAGACTTGGCTTCCTGAGTGTTCTTATCCAGAGAATCCCATCCATCAGCTACCTGATAAGATATCTTCTTTACATTCTTAAGGTCATGAACCAGCCAGCTGTTTGTATCCAGACGTTCAGTTATGATTTTTTTCCCGTTTTTATCTGTGGCTGTGAAGTTCGAAACGTATTGTCCAAAATTCATAGCCTGATAAAATCCGGGAACCAGTTTGGGAATAATAAACTTACCCTGTTTAAAATTATTCTTTGGAGGAGAAAAAGAAACCCGGACTTCATCATTGGATATGTGAAGCAGATCTATATTGTATTCGTAATTTTTCTTTGTTCTTTGAGCAATCATAATATTGGGAAATATAATGATCACGAAAAATAGCTTTATAAGGGTATTCATAGGCTGGATATTTATTACGAAAATTCTAAATCACTTCTAAGGTGTATATTCTATTTTTCCATATAGTATACCTCTTCGTAAGGTTGAATCAGCACCCATCCGTGTCCTGAAAACTTCATCTGGAATTCCTCACCGCTTCCTCTTCCGATCAGACTTTTAAAAGAGACATTGGTTTTCAGTTCAGGGCTTAAGTTTCCGGACCATGCAACTGTTGCATTAGGATCTGTGAATACAGGCGTATCCGGAGTTACCACTAAAGTCAGCGGGTCTCCATGAGTTGTAATCGCAATATGTCCCGTTCCGGAAAGCTTCACCTGGAAAAGACCGCCAGACATCATTCCTGCGATGCTTTTTAACATGGTAATATCACTCTTTACACTTTGTTCGTGGGCAAGAACATCATTTCCGTTAACACAGACTGATTCATTATTCAGATAAAGAATACGCACCTTTTTCCCGGAATCTGCTACATATAATTTTCCTGTTCCTTCCGCTTTCATCAGTTTACTTCCTTCTCCGCTGATGGCTTTCTTAAGAAGGTTTCCAATTCCGCCGGACAGCATTCCCTGCCTTTCAAAATTGATATTACCCACGTAGCTTACCATGCTTCCTCTTTTTGTCCATACAGTCTGATTATTCAGATTGATTTCCAGAAGGTGCTTCGTTTCCAGCTCAAAATAATCTCTCTGTTGCGGGTTTTCTTTTGTTTCGTTGATAAATGCTTCTATTGAATATTTACTCATGATTATAATTTTTTTTAAGTATCGTTTTTAGTATTTTATTGTTTTAGTTTGTCGAGCTTATACTCCCTTTTGTTACTTTTGGGATTCAGATCTACAAATTCATACGCATCAAAATTCAGTTTTTCCCCGTGGTTTGTCAATTCTGATCCCTCTCTGCCCACCCTAATAAGTAGATAATAAAGTACAGGTATGATAATTTCTCCATACGATTTTGGAGTCCCAATCAGATAGATCTTCATCATTGGTGTAATAATTTTCAGTTTTTAAGTGAAAATCAAGCCAGACCGATTCGTCCTCATCAATTCGCCCATACCAGTTGAATGTAACAGTTTTATGATCGTTAGGATACGGATTATGAAGGAAATATATTTTATTTTCGGTTTCCATATTGAATTTGGATTTCTCCAAAAATAGTCTTTTTTAAGCCTTGAAAATTCCCGTAAAATCACGGTTTTTAATTTGAATGTAAATAATACTTGACAAAGGGGTATCCAATGTCGTATATTTGCACTCCGAAAATTACACCTTGTAATTCTAAATAATTTTTAAACCGTAATTTAAAAAATGAAAACATCAGATTTTAATTTTGATCTTCCTGCGGAACTATTAGCAGAGCACCCATCAGAACACAGAGACGAAGCAAGATTAATGGTTCTTGATAGAAAAACAGAAACTATCGAGCACAAATTATTCAAAGATGTAGTGGACTATTTTGATGAGGATGATTTGTTTATCTTCAACAATACGAAAGTTTTCCCTGCACGTCTTTATGGAAATAAGGAAAAAACCGGAGCTAAAATTGAAGTTTTCTTGTTAAGAGAGCTTGATAAAGAAACCAGAGTTTGGGATGTGTTGGTAGATCCGGCAAGAAAAATCAGAATTGGTAACAAATTATTCTTCACTGAAGATGAATCTTTGGTAGCGGAAGTTATCGATAATACCACTTCAAGAGGAAGAACATTGAGATTCTTATTCGATGGTTCTTACGACGAATTCAGAGCGAAATTAAAAGAATTAGGAGAAACTCCGCTTCCAAAATATATCAAAAGAGCTGTAGAGCCGGAAGATGCAGAAAGATACCAGACTATCTATGCAAAAATAGAAGGAGCAGTAGCTGCGCCTACGGCTGGTCTTCACTTCTCTAAGCATTTGATGAAGAGATTAGAGATCAAAGGGATCAATTTTGCTGAAGTTACCCTTCACGTAGGATTGGGAACATTCAACCCGATTGAAGTAGAAGATCTTTCTAAACATAAAATGGAGTCTGAAGAGATCATCATCGATGAGAAGAATGCTGCTATCATCAATAAAGCAGTAGATGCTCACAGAAGAGTTTGTGCGGTAGGTACTACAACAATGAGAGCGCTGGAAACTTCTGTTTCTTCAAACAAAAAGATTTCTGCTTTCAACGGATGGACTAATAAATTCATCTATCCGCCTCACGATTTCGGAGTTGCAAACTCAATGATCACTAACTTCCACACGCCGAAGTCTACATTGATCATGATGATTGCTGCATTTGCCGGAAGAGATTTCGTAATGCATGCTTATGAAGAAGCCGTAAAAGAAAAGTATAAATTCTATTCTTACGGTGACGCAATGTTAATTCTTTAATTAAGATATAAGGTAAAAGGTTGCAGGTAATAACTACCTGCAACCTGCAACCTAAAATCTACAACCTTACAATGAAAGATATCCGTACATTATCACTAGACCAGCTTAAAGACTACTTTGTATCTTTAGGAGAAAAGCCGTTTCGTGCGAAACAGGTCTATGATTGGCTGTGGAGTAAAAATCTCCATTCAATTGATGAAATGACGAATCTTTCGAAGCCGCTTCGGGAGAGAATTTCTGAAGAATATACCATTAACCCTGTTTCCGTAGACCTTCTTCAGAAAAGTTCAGACGGAACCATTAAAAATGGAGTGAAACTTCATGACGGGCTGATGGTGGAATCTGTTCTTATTCCTACAGAAACAAGAACTACCGCCTGCGTATCTTCACAGGTTGGCTGCTCATTAAACTGCGAATTCTGCGCGACAGCAAAACTGAAAAGGATGAGAAACCTTGAAGTGGCTGAAATCGTGGATCAGGTAGCCCTTATTGACAGCCAGAGCAAAATGTATTTCGACAGACCGCTTTCCAATATCGTATTTATGGGGATGGGAGAGCCTATGATGAATTACAAAAATGTAGTGGAAGCAATTAAAAAAATCACCCAGCCGGAAGGATTGGGAATGTCTCCAAGAAGAATTACCGTTTCCACATCCGGTATTCCTAAAATGATCAAAATGCTTGCAGATGATGAACTGCGTGTGAAGCTGGCATTGTCTCTTCACTCAGCTATTGAATCCAAGCGTAATGAAATCATGCCTTTTTCAGATAAATTTCCGTTAACGGATATTATGGAATCTCTTCAATATTGGTACCAGAAAACAGGTTCTGTTATTACCTTTGAATATTGTGTTTGGAAAGGAATTAATGATGGAGATGAAGATATCAAAGCTTTGATCAAATACTGTAAACAGGTTCCTTCAAAAGTAAACCTGATTCAATACAATCCTATCGGAGACGGAAAATATGACCAGTGTAACAAACAGGCGGAAGAAAATTATATCCGTCAGCTTGAAAATGCAGGAATTACTGTAATGGTTAGAAGAAGCCGTGGAGGAGATATTGATGCTGCCTGCGGACAGCTGGCCAACAAAACAACGGATTAAAATTTCCTTAAAAAAACCTTAAAATTCTCTTAACCCCTCTTATAAAACCCTACCTTTGCGAAAATTATTTTGTGATGATGGATTTTCTTATGAGTGAGGACGGGTTAGAAAATGTTTATGCATGGGCTATTCCGTTGCATGCTACTGTTATTTTAGCTGAAATGATTTACAGCCACGTTTCGGAGGCTAAACTATATAGCGGAAAAGATCTTGCTACCAACATTTATCTTGCATTGATGAACTTTGGCCTTGACCTTATCATGAAGGCATTTGCCATGGGAGTAATGTTTTTCTTTTATCATCACAGGCTTTTCTCATGGGATCTTAGTATCTGGTACTTACTGGCTTGTTTTATCATCACAGATTTTGCTTACTATGTCCTGCATTATGTAGATCACCGTTCCAGAGCATTCTGGGCAGTTCATATTACGCACCATAGTTCAGAATATTTTAATCTCACCACGGGGTTCAGAAGTCCTGTATTACAGCCGCTTTACAGATATTTGTATTTCTCACCGTTGGCTTTTTTAGGATTTAATCCCTGGCATATTATGGTGGCGTATGCTATCGGGCAAGTGTACGGAACATGGGTCCATACACAGACGGTAAAAAGTATGGGATTTTTGGAATACATTCTTGTAACTCCTTCCCACCATCGTGTACATCACGCATGTAACGTTAAATATCTGGATAAAAATATGGGAATGTGTCTGATTATCTGGGATAAGATCTTCGGAACTTTTCAGAAAGAAGATCCGAATGTTCCTGTAAAATACGGGATTTATCCAAAAATGCCGGACAATAGACCAGACACGGTTCTGTTTTATGAATGGAGGAAGATCTGGAAAGACCTTAAGCAGCCCGGACTTAAATTTACAGACAGAATCAATTATATTTTCAATTCACCGGGATGGAGACATGACGGAACCGGAAAAACAGTAAGACAATATCAGAGAGAATATTTTGCAAGACAGGCTAAAAAGAAAGAAGAACAAAATCAGAAAGAACAAAAAATTGCATAATTTAAGTTTTTTACATCAATAAAAATCTATAAGGAAAAACGGGCTGAAAAGCCCGTTTTTCTATTTTAAAAGAATGAAAAAAGGTGAGTTTGTTAAAAGTAAAGTGTTTCAGCCACTATAAAAGATCTTCACAGGTAATATAAAAAGCCTTGTATTGTTCACTTCCAGCTCTTAAACTGTATTTTTGTACTATGAAAAAAATATTTCTGATCATTAGTATCATCATCACCCAATCTGCATTTTCACAGCAGACCGATTTTCTGAAAATCAGAAAATACAGGATTAGTCATTTGGATAATAAAATTCAGGAAACTTCCGGACTAAGCCTGCTGAACGGGAAATTATATACATTCAATGATAGTGGAAATGATCCCGAGTTGTTTGAGATCAGCAAGACATCGGGAGAAATTGTAAATACCTTGAAAGTTGAGGCTAAAAATAAGGACTGGGAAGCTCTGACGAATGACGGAACTCATTTTTATATAGGAGATTTTGGAAATAATGGCGGGAAAAGAAGAGATCTCGAGATTTATAAAATTCTTTTCGAAAATGACAGCCTGCAGAATAATCAGATCAAAAAGATTTCATTTCAGTATCCTGAACAAGATGATTATGCTTCCGGTTATCTGAAAACAGATTTTGATGCAGAAGCCATGATTTATCTTAACGGAAAAATTCACCTTTTTACAAAAGAATGGACCTCAAAAGCTACCACTCATTATACCATTGATCCTGAAAATTATGAGAAGCAGGATGCGATAAAGATAGAGTCTTATAAAACCAATTTTGTAGTTACAGATGCAGCTTATTTTGATAAAAAGCTGTATCTGGTAGGGTATACTAAAAAAACAGAAGTTTTTCTGGATATTTTTACAGAAACGGAGCCCGGAATATTTTTTAAACAGATCCCTAAACATTATTATCTCGGAAGTTCTCTTTCCATAAGCCAGATTGAAGGTATCACTGTAGATGAAACGGGAATTTATATTTCCGGAGAAAAGTTCAGATCTCCGTTGGGAAGTACAAAACCGTCACTTTATTTTATTCCAAAAGATCAACTCAAAGATTAATTTTCTCTTAAAATTGAACTAAAAAAATTATCTTTGTGAGAATTAATAATTATTCACCCAGCATTCGCAGATTGTGGCAAATACAGTAGAAGAGATTAAACGACCGATCAATGAGGAAATGAAGCTTTTTGAACAGAAGTTTTATGAATCAATGCAGAGTAAAGTACCTTTATTAGATAAAGTAACCCGTTTTATTGTTACTACCAAAGGAAAGCAGATGCGTCCTATGTTTGTCTTTCTTTGTGCTAAGCTGGTGGGAAATGTTACGGAAAAAACATATCGAGGGGCTTCTATGATCGAGCTGATCCATACTGCAACTCTGGTACATGATGATGTGGTGGATGAAAGTTTCAAACGCCGCAATTTCTTTTCCATTAATGCTTTGTGGAAGAATAAAATTGCAGTTTTGGTGGGAGACTACCTTTTGTCAAAATCAGTTTTATTATCTACCGATCATAAAGATTATGACCTGCTTGGGGTTATTTCCAGAACAATCCGTGAAATGTCTGAAGGAGAACTTCTTCAGCTGGAAAAAGCCAGAAAACTGGATATTACGGAAGATGTTTATTATGAAATTATCCGTCAGAAAACAGCCACTCTCATTGCTGCCTGCTGTGAAATTGGAGTTCTTTCCAACAGCTCAGATGAAGTTCTTGCGAAAAAGATGATGGATTTCGGAACCTATACGGGAATGGCATTTCAGATTAAAGATGACCTTTTCGATTATTTGAGCTCGAACGTCATTGGTAAACCGGTGGGAATAGATATTAAAGAACAGAAAATGACACTGCCATTGATCCATACCCTGAAAATGGCCAACGAAAAGGACAGAAAATACTATTTCGATACAATAAAGCGTTATAATAACAACCCGAAAAGGGTAAAAGAACTTATCGAATTTGTTAAAAACTCAGGAGGATTAGAGTATGCCATAACTGTAATGAAAGATTTTCAGCAGAAAGCCAAGGATATTCTGAATGAATTTCCGGATTCTGAAGCGAGAAAATCCTTACACATCATGTTAGACTATGTAATTGAAAGAAAATTTTAAATTAAATTATTTTTAGGGTTACAATAATAACGGCTAGAACTATACAAAATAAAGCGATTAAAAATAAATAATCCGCAATAGTCTCAAACGTATATTCACGCTTTCCATGTCTCGTTCTTATTGCCAGAAACGAAAAGAAGCAGCTACAGGCAAAAAGAATACAGGCAAAACCCGCAAATTCGTCCAGATACGTGCTCTGACTTATTTTAGCGATTTTCAAAGACGTAATTATAATCAATGAAAATCCTAAAAGATTGCTCGATGCATTTAAAATATGAGGTGACTTTTTTTCCATCTATACAATTTTTATCAAAATAAAGCACAATTTTTATTATTATCAAATTTTTAAAAAAGATTAATAAAAATTAAAATTAATTTAAAAAGTGTATATTAGCAGAATACTTGAAGAATAAAAAACTTTTTTACTTAGCTATGCAAACAACCTATATTGAAACACAGCAAATATCCTTTCAAGATTTTAAAAATCAAATACTTGATGACTACAGGTTAGGAAGGATCTCCCGTGAAATGTCTTATCTTGGAAGAAGAGAAGTCCTTACCGGGAAAGCTAAATTCGGAATTTTTGGGGATGGTAAAGAGCTTCCTCAGCTGGCCATGGCGAAAGTTTTCAGAAATGGAGACTTCCGTTCAGGATATTACAGAGACCAGACTTTTGCATTGGCCATAGATGCCTTAACAGTAGAAAGTTTCTTTGCACAAATGTATGCAGATACAAACGTAGAAAGAGAACCTGCATCTGCGGGAAGACAAATGAACGGGCATTTTGCAACAAGAAGTTTAAATGAAGACGGAAGCTGGAAAGATCTGACGGCACAAAGAAATATTTCTTCAGATATTTCTCCTACTGCTGGCCAGATGCCTAGATTATTAGGACTTGCCCAGGCTTCTACAATCTATAAAAGTGTAAAATTTGAAGGTTCTGAAAAATTCTCCAGAGAAGGTAACGAAATAGCTTTCGGAACTATTGGAGATGCGTCTACAGCAGAAGGACACTTCTGGGAAACGTTGAATGCTGCATGTGCACTTCAGGTTCCTATGATTGTTTCAATCTGGGATGACGGATACGGAATCTCAGTTCCTACAAAAAATCAGAGAGCCAAAGGTGATATCAGTGAGATGTTAAGCGGTTTCCAGAGAAAAGATGGTGAAAACCAGGGATGCGAGATTATTCAGGTAAGAGCATGGGATTATCCTGCATTACTGGATGCGTATGCTAAAGCAGAGCATTTTGCAAGAACGGAAAGCGTTCCGGTAGTTGTTCATGTGGTAGATGTTACCCAGCCTCAGGGGCATTCTACATCCGGTTCTCATGAAAGATATAAAAGTGAAGAGCGTCTTGCATGGGAAGCAGAGTATGACGGATTGGCAAAATTCAAAGAATGGATCTTGAATTATTCGATCGAAATTGACGGAAAAGAAGAAGTAATTGCTACAGCTGAAGAACTGGATGCGATTGATGATGAAGCGAAAAGGAAAGCAAAAGCCGGGCAAAAAACAGCTTGGGATAACTATCAGAGAGCTATTACAGAATTAATTCAGTCTATTTTACCTTTAGTAGAAAACCTTAAAGGTCAGAGTACTGAAGTTGAAAACTATATTACTAACTTCAACAAGCTGGTAACAAAAGCTAAAAAAGATATTTTCCATTTGGTAAGAAAAACTTTATTGGCAACAAGAGGAGCAAACTCTTCAGAAAGAAACCAGTTGATGCAGAAATACAATGAAGTGGCTGCCACTGAAAAAGACAACTATTCTTCTCACTTATACTCTCATTCTGAGTGGAAGGCTGAAAACATTGAGGAAATCAAACCGGTTTATTCCGACAGTTCTGAAGATGTAGACGGAAGAGTAGTCATCAGAAATAACTTTGATAAAATTTTTGAAAAATACCCTGAAACTTTAATCTTTGGAGAAGATACCGGAAACATTGGTGACGTAAACCAGGGGTTGGAAGGAATGCAGGAAAAATACGGAGCACTTCGTATCGCAGATACAGGAATCCGTGAAGCGACTATCCTTGGGCAGGGAATTGGTATGGCAATGAGAGGGTTGAGACCTATCGCTGAGATCCAGTATTTAGACTATGTTCTTTACTGTTTACAAGGAATGAGTGACGATCTTGCAACAGTACACTACAGAACCAAAGGAGGTCAGAAAGCTCCGTTGATCATCAGAACAAGAGGGCACAGATTAGAAGGAATCTGGCATTCAGGTTCTCCGATGGCAGGAATTTTAAACCTTTCAAAAGGTATTTTAGTATTGGTGCCAAGAAACCTTACGAAAGCTGCAGGATTCTATAATACAATGCTTCAGGCTGACGAACCTGCAATCATTGTAGAATGCCTTAACGGATACAGATTAAAAGAAAAACAACCTGATAATTTAGGGGAATTCACCGTTCCTGTAGGTAAAATTGAAGTAACCAAAGAAGGAAAAGATGTTACCCTTGTTACTTACGGATCTACATGGAGAATCGTTACGGAGGCCGCTAATGAATTGGAAAAATTAGGAATCTCTGCTGAAGTGATTGATATCCAGTCATTGATTCCTTTCGATTTATCCCATGAAATAGCTGAAAGTGTTAAGAAAACAAACAGGTTGGTTGTGATTGACGAAGATGTGGAAGGAGGAACTACAGGATTTATCTTACAGCAGATCCTTGAAAAACAAAAAGCATTCAGATATCTGGATTCAGATCCGTTAACGATTTCTGCAAATGATCACAGACCTGCCTATGCAAGTGATGGTGATTACTTCAGCAAACCGTCTGCAGATGATATGGTAGAAAAGATCTATGCTATGTTCAACGAAACAAATCCTCAGAAATATCCGGCTATATTCTAATTGAGATTTTAAATAATAAAACTGCGGGCTTTCAGATTTCTGAAAGCCCGCAGTTTTTTATATTAAGAACTAGAATAGAGATTTAGTTTTAATTAATATCCTTCATTCAATATAATCCTCAGTTTACTCAAAGTATTCATCAGCGTAGTACTTGCCATAAGCTCTATAATTTCTGTTTCTGTGAAATGCTCTGTCAGTTTTATTTTGGTGTTTTGCTTGAAAGTATTTTAATAATGTTATTAAATAATTCTATTCTATCCTGAGGGCTGAAATTTAGCAAATGAGTATATGTACGCAAAAAGACATTTAATGTATTTTGTCTTTATTTAAGCTATTTTGAGTTTGCTCTCTCGTCTTTTTCTATCAAAATTTGTAGAATAATTTATAATTCAACGGATTTCAAATGAAAAAGAAAGCATTTCTTCTGTCGACTATTTTTTCTGCTATTTTTGTATATGCACAGGTGGGAATAAATACAATTACTCCTAAAGCTACGCTTGATATAGAAGGCAACCCTTCTGATATTTCAAAAATAGATGGGCTTATTGTTCCTAGATTAACACGAGCAGAACTTACTACAAAAGGAGACTCTTTATATGGTAACCCTCAAAACGGATCCCTTATTTATATTACTAATGTTTCTGGTGGAAATAATTTATCTCAAAGAGTGAATATTACTGCTACTGGATATTATTATTTTGACAGCAATATAAATCAATGGAAAAATATAACAGGTGGACCGTGGAATATGGTAACCTCTATCATACCTGCTTCGGCTAATAATCAAGACATTTATCAAATGGGCAAAGTGGGTATAGGAGACTTCTCTATAGAAAGCCCAACGGCAGATTTAGATGTTAAAGGAAGTGTATTTACTCGTACAGATTCAGGTATAAGAAATATGCTTTACTTTAATTCCACTGCTACGGCCACACCAGATGTTCTTATGAAAAGAACTTCAGCAAATAATCTGCAGACAGAGGCTGTATTTACTGTTAGAAATAATGGATCTTCAGGAACTGTGAACGTGCAATCTTTTGATGCTGTTGCAGATTCTTTTCCCTCATTTGCAATCAATAAAGATGGAGTGATCGTTTTAGGAAGCGGGGATGCAGCTACAGATGTAAGACTATCCAGAGGAGGAGCTAATTTATTCAGAGCACAAAATACGACGTTTGCAGTTTCTCGTACAGGTCCTATAGATACAACTCCTGCAATCAGAGTATCTACGAATGACTTAAATAGTGTATCAAATCCTAATCCTATGTTTGAAGTAATGATAAATGGAAAGCTAAGATGGGGAGCAGGAACTGTAAATATTCCTGATATTAACTTAGAAAGAGATGCAACTACATCAAAATTAAAACTCACAGGTGTTGCATATAGTGGAAGTGCGGGAAACAGATACTTACTTATAGATCCATCTACAGGGTTGATATCGATGTCTACCGGATCTGCATCAAGCGTAGCTAGAAGTAGTAATGCTTTTTCTAATATTGCGAACTATGATGTTGTCATTGAAGATTTAAAATCGCAAATCAAAAGTCAAAATGAAAAAATAACCCAGTTGGAAATTATTTTGAATAAGCTATCTTCTCAAATACCTAATTAATGAAATCTTTTTATTTTTTTTTTCTTTTTTACTTTTCCTTTGGGTTTTCTCAAATTCAGGGGTTAGGTATCAATACTCATATACCAAAAGGAGTTTTAGACTTATCTACTTTTGATGGGAGTAATTCTACAATGGGTTTAGTTTTACCAAGGGTTGATAGTATAAAAAGTGTTACTTATATAAGAGATAATCATATAGCCCATGGAACTGTAGTATATGATCTGGAAAATAATTGTCCCAGAGTATACTTACATCATTTACAAAATTGGACTCAATGTTTTGGTGGCAAAAATACGGTTGTCTCTACTTCCGAGTCTGCCAAAGAAAATGATTGTTTTATATTTAATAATGTTAATTATTGTCTGTTAAAATCGAGTACTGGAAAACTGTGGCTAAATAAAGATTTAGAGGATTCAGCTTATTACCAATGGGGAAGAGGAAGTGATGGTCATCAATCTCCTGTTTCTTCTGTAATAAATTTAAATCCCAAGCCTATACCTTTTATAAGTAATAACTTTACTGAATTTATTATCAATTATAATACTGATAAAAATTGGATTGATCCAAGTTTCACCAATCATTCTAGTCTTTGGGATTCTAATACAATATCTTCCTATAATCCTTGTCCGAGTGGCTGGAAAGTTCCAACAGAAGAAGACTTCTCCAGTTTAAGTATAGGCGATATTAATAAACTTTTTGGGTTTATAGCAAATACTCGTGGTATTAGACAAGGAGATAAGGAAGGAACATTTAGTAATAATGGATATTTTCTTTGGACGAATACTATTGATCAGGCAGATATGAGTAAAGCTGTTAAAGTTTCAAGTGGCAGTATTTTAATTTTACCTCAAAGAAGAGACTCTGGTTTAAGGGTGAGATGTTTAAAAAAATAACTGTAATAATATGACTAATATATCTAAACTTACTTTTTTTATACTTTCATTTCTTTTAAATATTCATTATGGACAAGTGGGAATTGGTAATTCTCACCCTAATGGTTTACTAGATTTAAACAAGAATGATGGGAAAAACAATTTAGGTCTGGTTTTACCAAAAGGAGAACTAGCATCTTTTCAAAATGCATATAAAGGAACGGTAGTATATGATTTAACTGATGAGTGTGTTAAAATAAAAGGTACATCATCCTGGGGAGATTGTATAGTTGCGACTAAAGAGATGCAAGTAGCAGGAAATTGCTTTTATAATAAAGGTATTAAGTATTGTGTAGAGAATATAAATGATTTTTTTTGGTTAGATAGAAATCTTGGCTCAACCACTACGGACGGACAAAATTCTTGGTATTTTCAATATGGCAGAATAGATGATAATCACCAAAAAAACAATTCTCCTAGCATAAACTATAATACAATATCTAATAAATCAATTAGTGTATTTGAAATGAATCCAGAATATGAAGGAAAGTTTATAATGAATCCTGATAATCCATATTGGATGTTTCCAGATATAGAAATGAAATATTCCTGGGATAATCAACGTGCACATTTGGCAAACAATCCATGTCCGAAAGGATATGCTGTTCCTACTTCTCAACAATTTATGTATTATCTGCAAATAAAGGGATTAACAAATATTCCTAAAAATGGATTCAGATCCAAATCAACAGGAGTAATAACGGACAACAATGTTGGATATTATTGGACCTCCAGCTTATCTTTAAAAAGACATGTCCATATTGCAATAAAGATACTAAACAATACTTCTTATGAATTGGTAGAGATGTCAGCGGCAAATGGACTAAACGTCAAATGTATTAAAACAAATTAACATGAAATTTTTATTAAAAATAAATATATGCTTCCTTTTCTTAATACCTATATGTATTTCTTCTCAAATCGGAATACATACTGAAAATCCAAATGGAGTTTTAGATGTAAATAATCTCCCCGGATCAAATAAATACGGTGTTGTTTTGCCTAATACTAATGATAGTACAACGATTCAAAATCCAACTAACCAAGCGATAGTAAGTGGAACCGTTTTTTTTAATAGCGAGATGGATCAAGCACAATTCAGAAACCATAAAAATAAATGGGTAAGTATGAACGGTATAACTGATAACCTCTCTAATGGAGCTTATCTTTATATAAATAAACATTTTGTTGAGGTTCCTAAAGGAACATTCTACGTTCAACTTCCTCAATTTCAAAAAGAAGTATCTTCAGGAAATTATATTTTTATAAGTAATGCTGAAATAACGTTGCCAAATGGTTCCATAATGGATATTCCTTCAGGAGCTAAGCTGCTTACAACGGAATATATAGCCTTAAACCCGGCCTTATTATCAAATAAATCTATATTTCATGGAGATATATGGAGTTTTTATAATTCTAGTTCCAGAATTAAAGTTACAAGTTTAGCCAGAATAAAATTTCTGGGAAATAATAATATTGAATTAATATCCAACAGATCTGTTACATCTCCTTCGAAAATAAAAATTGACCTTAGTAATATTAATTCTATTAAATACTATTTTGAGAGTAGCTCTTCATACTTTACTCTTAATAAAAAATTTACTTTAAATCTTACTAAAAATGACTTATTAATTGACATAGATGATGACTTGAATGAAAAAACAAAAAGTTTTTATAAACTTAGAAATAATAATATTGAATTTCAGTCAGCAGGAATATACAATGATATTGTTCAAAATAAAAAATCGATTTTTGCTACCACCAGTAATTTTAATTACTCTAATAATTATGGGGGTAGAATTTTTAAGATTGATTCTCTGGCTCGCCTGCATTTTTTAAGTGAAAATATCAGCTTAAAAAATACAGCTTCCTTACAGCAAGAGATTCTTTTTAATAATACTATTTTTACTCCTTCCATTGAAATAGAGGCAAAAAGTGTTTATAATATCTGTAAAATAAGCGGAGAATCTAATGGTACTATATTTCCTAATAATGTATTAGAATCAAATAAAATTTTCTTAATTGGTTATAGCCCGGCTTTAATTTCAGACATAGAAAATCTTCAATCTGCAACAGATCCTAATGATGTAAGTTCCGGAGGAGTTGAAGGTGTATCCGATATAAATACCAGTGATATTGATGGTTTGGCACAGAGTGTATATTCTTCTTTAAATAAAGCAGCAAATAGAACATTTTTATGGCCCGATTTAGCAAATGCTTCTAATCCACAGCATATGAGAGATTCTTTCTTGAGAATAGAATATATATTAAAATCTGTGGTTGTTCCTAATAGCATATATTATAATGACAGTACAGTAGTAGATATATTAAATAATGCCTTGGATTGGTTGTATAATAATAGGTATAATCATTTAACGAATGCTTATGTGGGTAATTGGTGGTTTTGGGAAATAGGAGTAGGAGTACGTATTGCAAATATTGTTACTTTAGGAAAAGGATTATTAAATAGTAATTTGTTAAATAAATTAGTAGATGAATCAATTTATTATTCTCCTGATGATGATACAATAAGACTTCATGATCCGCTAGTAGCGGGGCAGCCCCAAAATCAAGTGGCTAAAGATGCAAATAAATCTAACTTAACATATATAAGTACTATTAGAAATGCTTTTAAAAATAATACAGCTAATTTTACCAATAATTATTTGTCGTATAAGTCTCAAATGATTCTTTCAACCGGATTAAATGACGGGCCTTTGGAAACAGGTGATTTTATGCATTTTGGATTTGCTTATAACGGAGGCTATGGAAGAGTATTTTGGCAAGATGCTGTAAGATTATATGTATTATTTAAATCAGCAGGAATACTTATAGACACTGACGTTGAAAACTTTCTGCTTAATATTTTTAAGAAAAACTTTTCTCCATTTACTTATAAAGGAAATGGGCTCCAAGCGTTCATAGGAAGAGGGGTGTCTAGAAAATCAGAAGACTTTTATGCAGGAAAAGAAATATATAATCAAGGGTTATTATTAGCAAAATGTATTGATAAACCTGGATTTTCAAACGAAATACAAAAAATAGCTAAGCATCAAATAAATAATTTTGGATTAGATTTGTGGAAGAAAAGAGCTTATAATGCTTATATAAGTTCTCTTATTGATGAATTACAGAATAATAACAATATAATTTCTGAATATCCTTTTTTAGGACCTAGTGTTTATCCGATCTCTGATAGAGCAGTTTTCCGGGATTCAAAAAATACCTCAACTATTTCTGTATACTCAAAAAGAACTAAAAATTATGAGTCCATTAATGGTGAAAACTTTTTGGGACATTATGAAGGATACGGCCTTATGTTAAATCATCCAGACCACACCAATACTTTTCATGATTTCTATTGGCCTACTGCAGAATATAAAAAACTTCCCGGAACAACAACGACTGATATGCCTCTGGAAACATCTATCTCACCTACTAATTTTGTTGTCGGTAAAAATGCCGGATTAAATGGAATTAATGATTTTTCTAATTCAATTAAACTAGATAATTTCTCCTTTACATCAAATCACTTAATTGGCTTACAAAATAATGATATAAGTGCATATAAATCTTGGATGATGACTGATGGAGTAATTGTTCATACTGTCTCAAATATTATTAGTAATAATAATTATTCTACAAAAACTGTTATAGATTACAGAAAAACAACTACTGGTGGAGGATCAAAAGTTTCTTTCAATAATAATTCAAGTACTAAGCTCATAAAGAATATTGCTCCTTCTGATTATACATCTAATATTTCTTCTATTTTTATTGATGGAGTAGAAGATACCTCCAGAGGAACAGGTTATATTTTTCCTTCTTTTTTAGGTACAAATACATCTGGGAATAATTCGGTAGATGGTGCTTTTAATATAAAATTTACCCAAAACTCAGGAAAATATCAAAATATTAATAGTACAGGAGACACGCTTTCTGTTAGAAGATCTTATTATTATATTGAAAGATATCATGGAGTTAATCCCACTGGAACAAATTCTAACTTTCAGTATATTATTTTACCATCTACTACCAAAGCGGATTTACTCAATTTTACAACAAATAATCCTGTAAATATCTTGCAGAATAATAACCAGCATTTAGTGAGTTATAAAATAAATAATAATGAAACTTTATATGGTTTAGCTAATTTTAACCAGGCTAATCCATCAAACTTACTACTAAATAGCTATGAAGATTTTAAAGAAATTATTGTATCCAAAGCCTCTATATTTTTGATGAGAATTGACAAAAATTCAAAGAAAATAAAACTTGCTTTTGCAGATCCCGATTTTAACCAAAATCAAATTTATATTAAACTTAAAGGTGTTTTAATGAATAATTTAACAGGAGACATCAGTAATGTGATTTCTAACAATTTTACTAATGGCTATACCGAGCTATTATTGGATGTATCTTCAAGTCTGGGAAAAACCTATTTGATAGAATTTAACTACCAATAGAAGATAAACAATACAGTTAATTGTATTAAGTGCTTTTTAAGTTGATCTTCTCTCCTCCATAATATTTATTAAAATTAGAGATTTTTAGAGAAGGTCAAGAAAAATCTAAGATGGAGATCCTGGGATTAATATTAATGAAAAGATATGTTTCCCAGGAATTCATTTTATTTGAATGATAGCTGCTTATTTTAGAGCGGGAACATTTTATAGAATATGTTATCAAACATTGGCGGCCTTTTTCATCTTCTTCTCTTCTAAAAGAGTTTTACAATCCTCTGCTTTATTAGGGTCATAAACATGATATTTCGTTTCCCATTCTTCCAATTGATACAAAATCGGAAGCAAAGCCAATCCTTTTTCCGTAAGAGAATATTCTACTCTTGGAGGAAGTTCCTTAAACTCTTCACGAATAACAAGACCGTCTGTTTCCATCTCTCGAAGCTGATCAGTAAGTACCTTTCTGGAAATAACATTAATACGTACAGCAAGCTCACCAAAACGTAACTTCCTGTCTTTAATAACGAGAACAATAATTGGCTTCCATTTGCTTCCCAAAGCGGCCATTGCCTTGCCCAGAGGACAGCTGTATTGCATTAATTCATTCTTTTTCATAGAGAAATATTGATTTTAAATACCATGTGAAACCGCAGTTTCATACGTTACTTTGATGTTACTAATGTAAGTTACTGCGAAGTTACCACTATTTTTTCAATGAAGGATACAAAAGTGAACTATTATTAGTTACTTTGTGTAACAATTATAAAATATAAATTTAAATATGAGCACAATGTCATTATTTAAACCGTTTCAATACAAGAATTTACAGCTTAAAAATAGAATTGTAATGGCTCCTATGACCAGAGCACAGTCTGACAATGGAGTTCCAACACAAAATATCGCAGACTACTACGGAAGAAGAGCCGCTTCAGAAGTTGGATTAATCCTTTCCGAAGGAACCGTTATCAACAGGCCTGCATCCAAGAACTTACAGAACATTCCTGATTTTTATGGAACAGAAGCTTTAAAAGGCTGGAAAAATGTAATCGATACCGTACACCAAAACGGTGGTAAAATGGGACCTCAGATCTGGCATGTAGGAGATACGAGAATGTCAGAAGAATATCCGTTAACAGCTATGGAAAAGGCTTCAACAATGACGATTGAAGATATTCAGGATACTATTGCTCAATTTGCTGCTTCTGCAAAATCAGCAAAAGACCTTGGGTTTGACTGCCTTGAAATTCACGGCGCCCATGGCTATCTTATCGATCAGTTTTTCTGGGAAGTAACCAATACAAGAACAGACGAATACGGCGGTAAAACATTAAAAGAAAGAAGCCGATTTGCGGTAGAGGTAGTAAAAGCAATCCGAGCAGCAGTAGGAGAGGACTTTACCATTATCATCCGTCTTTCGCAATGGAAACAGCAGGACTACAAAAGTAAACTTGCCCTTACTCCCAATGAAATGGAAGATTGGCTATTACCGCTAAAAGAAGCAGGAGTAGATATTTTCCATTGTTCGCAGCGTCGCTTTTGGGAACCGGAATTTGATGGTTCAGATTTAAATTTTGCAGGCTGGGCTAAAAAAATCACTGGACAGCCAACCATTACCGTAGGTTCCGTTGGGCTAAATGGAGATTTTCTGAATGCTTTTGCAGGTCAGGGAACAGAAAAAACAGATCTTACAGAACTGATCAGAAGACTCGATAATGAAGAATTTGATCTGGTGGCAGTAGGAAGAGCAATTTTACAGGACCCTCATTGGGTGCAGAAGATCAAAGAAGGCAATAATGAAGCTCTTCTGGATTTTTCAGCAGAAAGTATGGGCGTATTATTTTAATGTCAATGGTCATAGCAAATTTATTTCACGGTTAATTTTTTACAGCATATTTTATTTTCCGATGAATGAGAATTAGCTATCCATCAACATAATTCACTTTATTTTATATTTAATTTTCACCTATTTATTAAGAAACCTGCTTTCAGAATTTCTGAAAGCAGGTTTTATTTTTTCAATTTCTAAGGACAATCTATAGTATCAGGCAGACATCTCCAGCGGGGAGGCGCTCCGTTATTACCTGGGATATAGCAAGCGGTTGTTCCGGTTGGACATTCCGGAGCGTTACCTCCATTAATTTTCTTTAATTCTGATTTTGCTAATTTTTTTACATTTTTCATAAGTAATAATTTGTTGATAAAAACAAAAATAATATTTTTTATAAACGATATAGTATTTTGTATGTAATTTTGAAATATACATTATTTAATTATCTAATTCATGTCTCAAATAACACTATACTGGGAAAAGTTTGCAAAGAGTTTAAAAAATGATTCCTCCAGGCTGCCGGAACTGGCCGGATCTTTTCATTTTGGAGGAAAAGAAGATGCTACCTCTATTTCAAAACTGGTCATATCCGGTACCAAGAAAGCGACAGCATCTTTATTGTGGGTTTATGAAGAAGAAAATAGTCCCATTCCTCAAATTGGAGAATATAATGTGATTACAGATTCTGATGGAAACCCGGTTTGTATTATTCAGACAACTCATATATCCGTTATTCCGTTTAATGAAGTGGATCATAAGTTTGCATTTGATTGCGGAGAAGGAGATCAGACACTGAAAAGCTGGCGTGAAATGTATCAGGAATATATACAGTCAGAATGTGAGCGTATCGGAAGAATTCCTACGTCAGAAATACCACTCGTTTGCGAATATTTTAAAGTAGTATTTACTGAATCTCTGTAAACGTATATTGAAATAAAACAAATCCGCTCCCATATATGATGAGAGCGGATTTTTAACAGATTTAAATATCTAAAACTGCCATAATGAAATGACAGGAGTGATGTTCTTATAAACCAATATTTTTAGTAGGTTTCAACTGCTTAAGGATGCTTTTCGGGATCGCATTTTTGTGAACAAGGATCGCTGTTGATTTGTATTCAACATAAGGTCTTGTTACATAAAGATATCCTGCGAAATCATTCGTTACTCCCCAGGAGTTTTTCACCATATAATATTCTTTGCCGGTCTGGTCTTTTGCCAAACCTACGATATGCATACCGTGGTCATCCGTGGTAGAAAGATTGTTAAGGGCTTTCTGACGCATGTCTTCAGTAATTGTTTTATCTTTTTTAGGCTCTGTGAACAAAGTCTGCTTGTTGTCTGCATTAATCTGGTCAAGATCCATATCCGGAACATACGCAACTCCGTTTTTATAAGAGAAATAAGGCTCGGAAACGTCAGTTGCCCAACCTACAGAATATCCTTTGCCAACAGCATTATCAATAATTGCTGTAAGATCATTCATCGGAACATTCCAGTCAGAATCATGGCTCCAGTTATCAGGAATCGGAACTACAAATTTCTGATAATATGGATAATCCTTATAAGAAGACAATTCCACATAATCTTCAGGGTTAATTCCCACTACTTCTTTAGCAAATGTTTTTGGAGTATAGTTTTTCCCTTCATAAGTAAAGTTAGCAGGTACTTTTCCTAAATATTCATCAAGAATTGCATCCACAGAATCCATCCAGTTGTCCGTAAGTTTTCCTTTGGAAGAAGCCTGAACCAGGCTGTCAAGAACTGGCTTCAGCTTTCCTTGCATTTCCTTGAAGTTGTTTGTAGTCTGCCCGGCTTTTAATCCCGTATAAACATCCTGAGGAACGGCCCCATACTTTTTGTACATGTTGATTACATCATGAAGTTCACCTCC
The DNA here is from genome assembly GCF_011752975.1 of Chryseobacterium sp. Tr-659. GTDB lineage: Bacteria > Bacteroidota > Bacteroidia > Flavobacteriales > Weeksellaceae > Chryseobacterium. The sequence goes on from NZ_VWWP01000006.1 coordinate 118,652, forward strand.
GTCACCCCAGCTGATGGCTCCATTATTTAAAACATATAATTTCGCTTTATCATGATAAGAGTTTCTGGCCGTGAAAATTTCAGCAAGATCTACAGGCTTTTTACCCATCCTCTGCATTTCAGATTCAAGGAAAGAGTTTCCTGAATAACTCCAGCAAGTTCCCGAAGAACCCTGATTTTTTACCGAAGTAGCACCAACATCTTTTAACGTTGTGAACTGGAAATTAGCATTTTGTGAGTGGTTGTTTTTTAACTTGTTGATTAAGTCATCTTGGGCAAACATCATACTTCCTGCAGACAAAACAAAAAGTAATGATGCAATTTTCGCATTTTTCATTACTATAAAAAGATTATTTATATTAATAGTCGTTAATACTAGAGATTTGTTACAAGGGGAAAAGTTAAATTTGAAACGAAAAAAAATTGTTAAAAGTTTAAAAATAGCTAAAAGACTGATTTGCAAATTTGCTTTTTTATCAAAAAAGTTGATCATGTTTCCAACCCACAGAGAAATTTCCGCATCTATCATAATATAACTCCTGACTATGGAAAGAGAATTATTATTAGAATGCCAGCGTAGCAACCGCAATGCACAGCGGAAAGTTTACGAGAAAATGGCCAGCAGACTATACTCTGTCTGTAAGCGCTATCTGAAAAACGATGAAGATATAGAAGAAGTATTGGCCGATACATTCTATAAAATCTTCACGAAGATCAGCCAGCTTCAGAATCCCGATACCTTTGAAGCCTGGGCTAAAAAAATTGCAGTGAATGAATGCCTTCAGAAATTAAGAACAAGTAAAGCCTTGTTTATTTCCCTGGAAGAAAACAGCCTGATCAATCCTTCAGAAGGAAGTACGGAACATATATCTTTTGAAAAAGATATTCTAAACCTTCTGAACTTTCTGCCCGAGGGCTGCAGGGCGATCTTTAATCTTTTCGCGATTGAAGGATATCCTCATAAAGAGATTGCTACGATGCTTTCTATTAGTGAAGGGACATCAAAATCCCAGCTCAATTTTGCTCGGAAAAAACTACAGGAACTTTTAGTGAATCAAAACATTTAAACTTTTACAACAATGGAAAATAATCATATAGATCAACAATTCAATGAAGCTTCTAAGCTTTCAGAAGAGCCAGCTGTTTTTCATGGTTTTGAAAAAGTATGGGGAAAAATTGAAGAAAAATTAGATCAAAAGCAAGAGAAAAAGAGAACAATCCCTCTTTGGCTGCCTTATGGGATTGCGGCAAGTCTCGTCATTGGTTTGGGAGCTTTTTATTTTATGAATAAAAATGAAACGGCACAGCCTTTAAAGCCTGTAATCGTTGAGAATACAACTACAAGAGGTCCGGTTACCCGATCAGAGATTGCAGAAATAGACAGCTTAACGAAAAAAAATATTCAGAAAGAGAAAAAAATTGATAAACCAGTAGAAAACCTTGCCATCCATAAAGTTCCTGCACCTGTTGTATATTCTACTGTGGTTCCGTCTCCACTTCATACCTCAGCATCTGATGATGTAATGCCGGATCAGAAACGTCAGACAACAATAACGGGGAATATGAATGACACTTTTACTGAAAAAAGATTTTCAGGTCAGCGTAAAGATACCAATACCGTTAAAAATATTGAAGAAGTTGTAGTAACTGCCTTAGGATATAAAAGAAAAGAGATTTCTGTTACAGGGTCATCAACAGTGGTAAGCTCACAGAATATTGCACCACAGACTACCGGTTATTCTGCATTGCAAGGGACTGCGGCTGGAATACAGATTTCATCAGATAAGAGAAGAAAAAGAGAAATTAAAAAGACATTTGATAATATAAACCCTGGCTATCTAAGCAATAATCAGATCATGATCAGAGGAGCCGCTACTGTTAACCCGGGGAACCAGCCATTATACGTCATTAACGGGGAAGTACGAAATGGAGAGTACCTCAGTGCTTTAGATCCCAACAAGATTGAAAGTATCAATGTCTTAAAAGGTACATCTGCTGCTGCAATTTTCGGAAGCAGAGCAATGAATGGCGTAGTTGTAGTGATGACGAAAGACCTTTCAAGAAAAGAAAGAAAAAGATTGGAAAAACTTGAGAAAGAGATTGGTAAAGAGAAACAGATTTCAGCAGTACCTAATAATGAAAGCTATGATGATTTTGTTGAAAATCCGTTTGAATTAACAAGAAGCCAGCCTTTGTCTACATTTTCAATCGATGTGGATAATGCTTCCTATTCCAATGTCAGAAGAATGATCAATAACGGACAGGTGGTTGATAAAAATGCAGTAAGAATTGAAGAAATGGTTAATTATTTTAAGTATGATTATCCGCAGCCTAAAAATGGAGAACCATTCTCAATCAGTACGGAATACAATGATGCCCCATGGAATCCGAACCATAAACTGCTTAAAATAGGACTTCAGGGAAAAAATATTCCTGTAGATCAATTACCCGCATCCAACCTCATCTTCCTTATCGATGTTTCAGGCTCAATGAATGAAGAAAATAAATTACCATTGTTGAAATCTTCCTTTAAAGTTTTACTGGATCAGCTAAGATCAAAAGATAAAGTAGGAATTGTTGTATATGCCGGAAGTGCCGGAATGGTATTGCCCCCAACTTCAGCAGGGGAAAAAGATAAGATAATAGAAGCGCTGGATCGTTTGCAGGCAGGAGGAAGTACAGCAGGAGGTGCTGGCATTGAACTGGCCTATAAACTGGCACAGGAAAATTTTGTGAAAGATGGAAATAACCGTGTCATTATTGCAACAGACGGGGATTTCAATGTAGGAATGTCTTCAACCTCAGATCTTAAAACCTTAATTGAAGATAAAAGAAAATCCGGGGTTTTCTTAACCTGCTTAGGTTTCGGAATGGGAAATTATAAAGACAATACGCTGGAAACCCTTGCTGATAAAGGAAACGGGAATTATGCTTATATCGATAATATGCAGGAGGCGAATAAGTTTTTGGGGAAAGAATTTGCAGGAAGTATGTATGCGATTGCCAAAGATGTAAAGATTCAGATCGAGTTTAACCCTGAATATGTAAAATCTTACCGACTGATTGGTTATGAAAACAGAAAACTTAAAAATGAAGACTTTGCAAATGATAAAATAGATGCCGGAGAATTAGGAAGCGGACATACTGTTACTGCATTGTACGAGATTATTCCGGCCAATGTAAAATCAGAATTTCTTCCGAAAGACAGTGATCTGAAATATACACAGAATACCACTTCAAAAGAATTTGGAGATGAACTGGCAACCATAAAATTCAGATACAAAAAACCGGATGGACATAAAAGCCGTGAGATGAGTCAGACTGTGAAAAATGTTGATAACAGAATCACTTCAGCAAGTCCTGATTTTAAATTTGCCTCTTCAGTTGCATGGTTCGGGTTGGTTGTAAGAAACTCGGAACTGATTAAGAAAAAAGATCTTTCTGATGTTGAAAATCTTTCCAGACAAGGTAAAAGCAAGGATGAAGAAGGATACCGTTCAGAATTTATCAGACTGATAGAGACCTACAAAACAATTCAAAAGTAAATTTTAAAAAAAGAAATTTCCCCGGAAATTTCTTTTTTTATATTTTTAAAGCATACTAATCACCGATGAGAAAGAATTATTTGCTGTTGCTGCCGTTTACCATCACCTTATTAAAGGCACAAAATTCAAAATTATATTATTCCGGAACATTTTTAACACCTAAAAATAAACCTCAGAACTTTTTAAAAATTTATAATAAAAGCAGTGGTATTTATGAACTTACTGATGAAAAAGGATTTGCCATTATTGCTGCTCAGCCTTACGATACTCTGACGTGGAATAACGGGAAGAATATTGAAATAGTTGCTTCTTTTCAATTGAAAGAACTCAAGACCATATTGGAAAGCCAGACAGAAAAAAAAGAAGTTAAAAATATCTACAGTAAAACTTATGACAGCCTGGTTGCAAAAGAGACAAAAGATGAATTCAGTATTGAAAAATCTAAAACCGTTTTAAGTGAAGGCTACGACATTAACTTCAATGAAGTAAGGAAGCTGAAACAAAGAAATGAGAATACTTATAAGCTAAAAAGCCTCAATCAGATCACATTATTGCTGAACGGAAGTTTTACAACTTCTTTTGATGTGAAAAGCCGAAATTCTATTCCGGAAACTCAAAGTAAATATGTACAGGGAAGATCAGAAAACGGAAACCTTTTCTGGAAAGGGCCTGAAACAAACGAAATGTTCAGTTTCGGACCGGATATTTCCACATTGGGATTTACCGGTATCCCTTATGAATATGATCAGAATGGAAAATTAATACCGTGGGTTAATGGGCTTCAACGGGCACAACCATATAATAACAACCTTTTTAAAACCACCGTTGGATATAATAATCAGCTCAATGTAAATGCATTTATTAAAGAAGGTTACCAGGAAAGAATCCGCCTATCATTAGATCTGGGACAACAGAAGAACCAGATGTATTTTATAGATCAGTTTGATATAGCCAATACTTTTAAGACAAGGCTAAATACAAATTTCGGAGGATATTCCGTAAACCTTGCATTTAATTATGAAGAAGATAAAGCTACCAATACCAACAGGGCAGGGCTTTTCAACAGAGTTTATCAGAATTCCCTGCTGACTCCGGTTTCCTTTTCCAATGAACAGCAGATATTCCTGAGTAATGGTTCACAGAGAAGTTACAGCCAATATGCAGATAATCCTTCTTTCCTTTTTATGCAGGATGATAAATACCGGTATCAAAGAAATCAAAGGCAGTTTAGCCTTAGCGCATCTAAAACATGGAGGAAATTTAAGCTGGATATCAACCAATCCTATGAAAATGACAGAATTCGGAATGTAGACAGCTATAAACCCTCTACCTATGGCTTCAGCAGCGGAATATTGAATGAAAGAACCCAGACCAACAGTTTGTATCACTCCAATATATTGGGAATTTATACATTGGGAGACTATAATTTTAAAAATGCTTTCAGTCTTAATTTTATTTTAAACGACAGGAAATCGGATGTTTATAATAGTTTGACCCATCGTCAATACCTTTATCAGAGAACATCTCAGGATCATATTTTTAATTATAATATGGAAATTCGTGATTATGATTTTGAGGCCGGGTTCAATCTCGGAAACTCGTTTTATATTTCCAATACGTCTCGTCTGAACAATTATTGGCTTCCGAAAGCGAATGCCTATTTGAAATTCAATGATATCTTTAACTGGATAAATTACAATTTTAAATTAGTGGGAAGTTATACTCAGTTAAGCTCTGAACCCGAGATTACAAGATCATACGCTTCATATGCCGCTACATTGCTAAATGCTGAAAATTACAATCAATATTTTCCCGTACAGGAAGCTGAAAGTTTCAGAAATCTTCTCAATATCAACACCAGGGAATGGAAAGTGGGCGGTAAATTAAGTTTCAGCTATGATATCAGTGTAGAAGGAGAGTATTTCAACAAAAAAATTACAGATGATCTATTTCCTGTGTTTGAAAATAATGAGTTGAGGCTAAAGAATATGGCAGATCATACCTACAGCGGCTATGAGTTTACCTTTATCTATGACAGAGTCCGGCTTGGATATGATTTCTATATGAACAACAGGATTTCATTTTTTAAATACAGAGATCTGGTGGATAGGGTTGCTCCGGGATATCAGAACCAGGCGATTGCAGGGTTTAAAGATATTCATAAAACACTGGCTGAAGGGCAGGTTCTTGGAGTCATAACCGGAAGCTATTTTGAAAGAAATACAGAGGGACAATTGATTATTGATGAATTCGGATTCCCTAAAAAAGCAGCGGGAAAGAAGATTATTGCAGATCCTACACCGGATTTTGTGATGAAATTCAATCACAATTTTGTATATAAAAACCTTTCCTTAGACATCAACTGGGAATGGAAAAAAGGAGGCCAGCTCTGGAACGGAACACAAGCCGTTCTCGATTATTATGGCCGTTCTTATGACTCAGGAGAAGAAAGAAATATCCGGAATTATGTTTTTCAGGGAGTGCAGGCTAATGGAAATGTCAATCAGATTCCCGTAGATTTCTATGATCCTAACCGGAATGTTCTTGAAAACAGATGGGCGAGATATGGTTTTGCCGGCGTAGCTGAAAATTATGTCCAGAAATCAGATTATGTGAGGATTAATAATATCGCATTGTCTGCTAACTTTCCTGTCAACTATGGCAAGCAGAGAATAAAACTTACTTTTTATGTGAATAATATTCTGCTTTGGCAGGCCAGTAAGGGAGCAGATCCCAATCAGAATTTTTATGATATGGATAATGGAAGAGGTCTTGATTTTTTCAATCTTCCATCCTTTAAAACATTCGGCTGCATTGTTTCATTCAAATTTTAACCTATGAATCTCAGATTTAAATTATATATCTTCCTGCTAAGCTTAGTGCTTTCAACTGTTTTGATGAAAGCACAACATTCATTTCAGAATTTCGAAAAAGAAAAAACATACATTCAGACCAACCATGTTTTCTATAAACCGGGCGAAGAAATGTATTTTAAAATATACGTGATAAAAGGCAGGGATAACCTTCCGGCAGAGGACAGCAGAGTTGTTAATTTTGAAATCACAGATCCAAGCGGAAGTGTTTTAATAAAATCAAAATATGAAGTTATTAATGGATATGCCATCGGAAGTTTCCATTTTGGAGAAGATATGAAAGGGGGAATTTATAAGATCAGGGCCTTTACCAACTGGATGCAGAACGAAGAGGGAAAGAATGTTTTTGAAAAAGAAATTACGCTGCAGAAAATTGTATCACCAAGAATTTTAATGAAGCTCGATTTTCCTAAAAAAGGGTACGGCCCCGGAGATGAGGTGACCGCAGAATTTTCAATGCGAAGCCTGAGCAGCCTGCCTATTCCTTTTTATGAAGGAGATTATACAACCATGAACAATGGAGAAACATTTTCAGAAGGAAAGCTGACCACAGATAAGGAAGGAAAAGCACTTTTGAAATTTAAACTTCCGCAAACACTCAAATCTTCTGATGCCCTTTTAAATATAAAGGTCAGCTTTGATGGATTTACAGAATCTGTCTCAAGGAATATTCCGGTTGTTCTGAATAATCTTGATGTTAAATTGATGCCTGAAGGAGGAACTTTTATTAATGATACAGAACAGAATATTGCTTTTAAAATTCTGGATGAATTTGAAAGACCGGTTGATGCCGTTCTGGGAATTTACAATCAGAATCACCAGAAAATAAAAGAAGTTTCCGCTTTTAATTTTGGAATGGGAAGCTTTGTCTTTACCCCAAAAAGTGGAGAAAATTATTATGCAAAAGTTTTGAAACCTGAGAATATCACTCAAACATATCCGCTTCCTACGGCTAAAAATGACGGAGTAATCCTGAATATCAGAAAAGAAAACGAATCTCTGATGATAACGGTTACCTCTACACAGGAAAGAAATGTGGTTCTGAACGGAAGCTTTCGAGGAAAAGAGATTTATAATAAAACCCTTACCTTGAAAAAGGGAAGCAGCCAGTTGAACATTCCTGAAAAAGAGCTTCCAGCCGGAATCTGCAGATTTACCGTGTCTGAAAATACGGTTCCATTAGCAGAACGAATTGTTTTCACCAATAAAGATCAACAGATGACCGTGAAAATAACGCCTGTGAAAAAACATTATCTGCCCAGGGAAAAAGTAATATTGGATATTGAAACTACTGACCATAATAACAATCCTGTCTCCGGTAATCTTGCAATAAGCGTAGTAGACGATAAGCTCTGGACGTATGCTGATGATAAGCAGAATCATATCCTTTCATGGCTTCTGATAGACTCTGAGCTGAGAGGGAAAATTGAAAAGCCACAGTTTTATTTTGATAAAAAAGAAGAAAAAGCAGACAAAAGCCTGGATCTCGTTATGCTGACAAATGGTTACAGGTATTTTGAACCTATTACTGAAATTATTAAAACCAACAAATACAAATATCTTCCAGAAAAGAAGAACACGATTTATGGGGTAGTAGAAGATGAAAATAAAAGTCCGGTAAAATCCGATGTCTTTCTGGTAGATCAATATGAAAGCAAAATTCTGAAACAGGTTACAGCAGAAAATGGAAAATTCTATTTTTCAGATCTGAGTGCAGGTAATTCATATAAAATCATAGCAAGATCCTTTCAGCCTAAACATAAAGTAAAGGTCAGGATTTTATCTTATGGATTGGATATTAATCCTTTAGTTAAACAGAAGCTTGCCAATATTGATGTAGAAGAAATTGTAAAAGAAGCTGAAAGAAAAGAAGAAACCAAAACCGAAAACAGAAATAATACCGAAAAACTTAATAAACCGGGACAGTCAAGGAGAGATACGATTAGAAATAAAGAGGTTGAAGAAGTGATTGTTTTAGGATATGCCAGAAGCATGGACAAAACAGCAACGGCAGCAGCAACCATTTCCGTTCCTATGGAAATTCAGAATCCTAATATGATATCATTATTAAGTGGTAAGGTTGCGGGGGTAACCATAACACCTTCAGGAGAGCCCGGTGCCAGCACACAAATACAAATAAGGGGCTCTGCTTCTATTGCCAACAAAAATCCATTGTTTGTTGTAGACGGTGTTCCGGTAGAAAACTTTAGTACCGTTATCAATCCTAATGATATCAGCAGTATTACAGTTCTTAAAGATGCAGCTGCTACAGCTGTTTACGGAAGCCGGGCCGCAAATGGAGTCGTTATTATAAATTCTTTCAAAAATAATCTATCAAAGATCAGTTTTGACGTCACTCCAAAATCTTATTTTGCCGTAGAACCACTCCCTCATGGAAATCTTGTATACTATTCCACATCACGGGAATTTGCCTATCCGGTATATACTACAACCAATACTTCTTATCGTTTTGATTACAGAGAAGCCTTATATTGGAATCCGGTAGTAGAAACAGATAAAAATGGAAAAGCAAAAGTTGAGTTTTATAATTCCGATGCCAATTCTACATTCAGAGTAATGACCGAAGGAATTTCTGCATCCGGACTTTTAGGAAGAGATGAAACTACTTATGCCGCACAGAGTCTTATTTCAATGGATGCTAAGATTCCACAGTATCTCACAAGAACAGACCAGATGATCATTCCTGTTGTAGTTAAGAACAATTCTCCGGAAACCAGAAAAATGACCATGGATGTCATTGTTCCCAATCATGTAAAATTAATTCATTCGGATAGTGTGGTCACTCTTAAACCGCTGGAATCAGGAAAGCTGTTTGTGAAGATTCAGACGGATGAAGTGATTGATTCCAATATTCAGTTTATGATAAGGTCCGGAGACTTTAGAGAAACGATGATTCTTCCTTTCAAAGTAGAAGAAAAAGGATTCCCACATCAATATTCCATCATCAATAATAAAACAGAAGATATAAAGATTAATATTCCAGAGTATATCAACGGAAGTATGTATTCATTCTATTATGTTTTTGAAAATACTGCTTTGAGAATGTTTGAAGATATTGAAAGACTGAAAAAAGAACCTTACGGATGTTTTGAGCAGCTTTCTTCAACGGTTTATCCGAATATATTTATTCTGAACTATTTAAAATCAATAAAGAAAATTGATACAGCCACAGAAAATCTGATTATCAAAAATCTGAAAAAAGGTTTCCAGAAAATGCTGGGCTATAAAAACAAGGACGGAGGTTTCGGGTACTTCAATGCTTCAGAATCAGATGCTGCTCTTTCCGCATTTGCTCTGCTGGAGTTTACAGAGTTGAAAAAATATGTAACAGCAGATCCAAAATTCATTCAGCAGCTTTCTTCGTTTATATTATCAAAGAAAATTGCAAATGGACTCTTTGAAGTAAGAAGGTCTTATGAATCTAAAAATAATATTTTCTCAGAATATTCATGGTCCAGAAATATGTACATTATGTATGCTTTATCTAAACTGGGCTTTAAAAACGAAATTGAAGACTCTTATAAAGTAATGCTGGCAAGGGCTCTGGCTACCAAGGATTCTTATCAGCTGGCTTTAATGGCCAATGCTTCAGCCAACCTTGGAAAACATAAAGAATATGATGACCTTATGGCTATTCTGAATAAACAATATGAGACTCAACAGGCAAAAACCAATATTACATTTACAGGTTCCGGTGGAATTTCTGCCAATGCTGAAACACTTTCACTCTATATGATGGCACTTCAAAAAGATGAAAGCCTGAACCAGCTGAAAATTGCAGAAATGGCAGATATACTGATTAGTTACGGCGGTTATTATGGTTTTGGATCTACTCAGGCAACAAGTCTGGCCATAGAAACTTTATCCGATTTCTTTGTAAAGAATGAAAAATTATACGGAAAAGATAAACCGGTGATTAAGATTAATAAAGCCGATGTTTTTCAGGGATTAAGTTTTTCATCAGCTTTTAAGCCGGGAGACAACCAGATTACTGTACATTATCCGGAGGGAGGCAAGGGGCTTCCTTATAAACTGGAATATCAGTATTTTACATTACAGGCTCCAGTAAGTGCAGATATTCCTGTAACTATGGAAACCAGACTCAAATCCGAATTGTCAAAAGTAGGTGAAACCAACAGAATGACCGTTACCATTAAAAATAAAATAAACGGTCAGCTGCCAATGACCGTTGCCAAGATTGGTATTCCTGCCGGACTTACATTGCAAAATGCCTTATTAAAAGATCTGATCGATAAAAAACAGATTTCTTACTATGAAATTTTTGATAATTATCTTGTGTTATATTGGGAACATTTAGAGGCAACAGAAACGAAAACGATCAATCTTGATCTTAAAGTGGAATTTGCGGGAACATATACCGGAAAATCCAGCAGCGTCTATTTGTATTATATGCCGGAGTCAAAATACTGGAATCAAGGCATTACGACAAAAGTTGAACCTTAATTTTCAGGATTTTGAATATATAAAAACATAATGACAGCAGGCATTCTCAGGGATGTCTGCTTTATTTTAAAAATTAATTTTCAAAAATTATTGAAAATTCGAAAAATATAATTACATTTGTATAAGAAATTTAAATAAGAAACAAAATGCAACTTTCAGAAGCAAAAGAAAAATACATTCAAACCTGGGGAACCTTTGCTACCAATTGGGGAATCAATCGTACCATGGCACAGGTACATGCATTGCTTTTAGCGAGTGGCAGACCGCTTTCCACAGATGAGGTGATGGAAGAGCTTGAGATTTCAAGAGGAAATGCCAATATGAACCTTCGTGCTCTTATAGACTGGGGAATTGTAAAAAAAGAATTTATAAAAGGGGACAGAAAAGAATATTTCGTAGCGGAAAAAGATGTATGGTATCTATTTAAGCAGATCACAAAAGAGCGAAGAAAAAGAGAAATAGAACCTGTAATCTCTTTCCTGGAAGAATTGAAAAATATTGATGATAAAGACTCAGAAGAAGCGAAAGAATTTATCAAATTGATGAATGATTTCAGTTCAGTAACCGGAAAGATCAACAATATTATGGATCTGGCCATTAAAAGCGATGATCACTGGCTGGTAGGGAAAATCACTAACTTATTGAAATAAATTATTATTATAATGCGAGCCTGCTTATTACTATTTCTTTTAATACTGGTGACAAGCTGCCAAAAAGATATTATTGCGGACTTTGATATTCATATTGAAAGTGTAAATCCTGCTGATAAGAGGTATTTTGATATACGGAAAATTGAAATCTATAAAAACGATAAAATATTTAAAATAATAGAACCTGTAGAGCTGGCTCCCAGTTTAGATAAAAATATAAAATTAGACAGTATAAAAGGCGGGAAATATTCATTTGTGTATGAAAGTCTTTTTGGGGAAACAATAAAGAAAGAGATAAAGGTTGATGATTCCAAAACATACAGAGTAAGTATCAATCCGGATAAAGTAAGCAGAAAGATCAAAGATTTAAGTTTTGGAAAGATTAAAAATGATGAGGTTAAACTAGTCTATAAATCAAGAGGGTGTTTTCATCAGGAAGAAGATTCTTTAAGGCTTATTAACAAAGGAAACGACTATTTTATTCAGGTGAAAAACGGAAGGGTAAAAAAGATTGATAAAAAGATCTGGGCTTTTTTCGTCAATTTAGAAAATCAAATAAGACAAATCCCTGAAAATGGAGAATGTACAACAAAAGATGTCTACATTTTTTATGCTAAAGGAAAAACAGATACCATTATAGACGGGACATGTAATTTTTCTTTCCGGAGTGATCTGGAAGCTTATCTCCAAAAGAATAAGTTGCAATAAATCAGCACTTAAAACCGTTTCTTATTTCATGAAAGCACTTACAGACTATTGAAACATAAATTAACTATATCATGGAAAAGATCTTTAAACAGTATTTTTATCTCACAGTTTTTATAACAGCTGTTTTGATTGCCGGAGCATGGATGTTGCAGAGTTCCGGGGGAGATTACCAAATCGCCTTGTTTTTCAGCCTTCCTGCGGCCATAGGTTTTTTTATAGGATACATAAAATATTTTAACGAGGCAGGATTAAGTAAAGTAGTGAAGAATATTTTAAAAGTTATGGCAGGCCTGGTTGTGCTTTCCTTACTATTAATGGCATTTGGACAGATAAGCGCTGTTCTTATTATCCTCCTGATTCCTTTTGTTTGTTTTTCAATTATGGCAGGATTTAATGTAGGTTTCATCATAGCAAGACTGGATGAAAAAAGGAGAGGAGCCATTTTATAACATTCTTTTTATAAAATAATATTAAAGCATTACAGTGTAAGAGAAAAATTTCAAATCTATATTTGGAAAAGGGACCGGATTGTATTTACACAAAAGATTAAAATAAGATAATCACCCATAAAACATAACCATAAATGAATGAATTACAGCAATATTTTGACCGTATACAGCCCAGATACTACATCAATGAAATTGCATCTTTAGGTTTTACACGGCTGTTCAGAAAAATGGCAGTACAAAAAGTAAAGAGCTATGAAAATAAAAGAGTTCTGGATCTGATGAGCGGGCAGGGAGAAAATTTAAAATTTCTTCAGAAGCACAATAGAAATACAGAAGTTGTAACCCTGGATTTCTCTTCCGCAATGAATCTGAAACTGTTTTCAACATTCAACAGCAGATTTTCTTTACAACAGATACAGGAAGATTTTTTTGAAAGCAAAATCCCGGAGGGCTCAATAGATGTCATATTATGCTCTTACGGTACAAAGACAATAGATAAAGAGAAAATGACGGTTTTTGCAGATCGTTTATCAAAAATTATTAATGAAAAAGGAGAAATTATCATTGTAGAATTCGTAAAGCCGGAAACCCCATGGAGATTCAAGTGTACAAAATGGTACATTGAGGTATTGGTCTCCACAGTCTTCGGAAAAGAATTTGGAACATTATTCCATTATATCAATAGAAATGAAAGTCTGAATCCTCTTAAAAATCAATTTATAGATAATAAGATGTCTGTTATTTCACACAAAAGATATTTGGATCTGGTTGAAATTCTCCACATAAGAAAAGACTCTTTTTTTATTTGATTTTATCTTTCAAAAATTTCTGAAAATTTTAAATTAATAATAATTATGAAAAATTTAATCATTCACATATTTCTGATTATCTATTTCGGAAGAAAAGGATCACTTTAAATAATATTACCATGAAAACATTTGTAAAATACGATTACTACATTCAATTATTCTCCATTATAGCAGGAGTTGTTATTTCAATTGCCGGATTTGAAAAATGGAGATTCATGGCATTTTACTTTATAGCCGGTATTTCACAGTTGATCAGCTTTCTTATAAAGCTATTGCTGGATTCAAAAAAATCAAAAGAGTTCATCATTTATGGCATACTGATATTACCGGTCTGGATTTCCATATTAATAGTTTTTGTATTAAAACTGAATAATGATGCTACCAATTTCTTAGGGTATATTTTGATTTTTTCCCTGTGCTACAGCCCGGCAATGGCATTTGTCTATGTGTATGATTGTTACAGAACTTACCAACTTTATAAATAATCATTATGAAACCACTCAAAAATCACACCCTGATCTACGATAATGAATGCCCGATGTGTAATATCTATTCCAAAGGATTTACAAAATACGGAATGCTGGATGGAGATGGAAGAGAAGCATTTACAGAACTTTCATTGAGGAATAAAAACCTGATAGATTTCAACCGGGCAAAAAATGAAATTGCATTGGTTGATCATAACAAAAATGAAGTAGTATATGGATTAGACAGCCTGTTAATGATCATTGGAAACTCTTTCCCATTGCTGGAAAAAACAGCCAGAATAAAACCTTTGTATTGGTTTTTCAAAAAGCTGTATTCCTTTGTTTCTTACAACCGGAAACAGATTATCCCATCAAAAAGCAATGAAGCAGAACAGTCATGTATTCCGGATTTCAACCTCAAATACAGAATTGCATACATGGTTTTCGTAGTCCTTTTTTCAGCTTATATTCTGAGTATATATTCCGGAAAATTAGGATTGAATCTGGAAAAAGATTTTTGGAGAGAATTAACGGTCTGCATTGGGCAGATCACTTGGCAGACCATTTTTCTGGGAGCCTATTTAAAGGATAAGATATGGGATTATCTCGGAAATATGATGACAGTTTCTCTAATCGGGACCTTACTTTTACTTCCGGCTCTGATGACGGATTTTACTCCGGTTTTTTATACCATCTATTTTGGATTTGTTGTGCTGATCATGTTTCTGGAACATTTGAGAAGATGTAAAATACTCCAACTGAATTATGCTCCTACCATCTCATGGATACTGTTCAGGATAACAGCTTTAGCACTTATCATTTTGATAAAAATTTAAATGAAAACTAACCCGCATTAACCTATACACATGTCAAGAATTTATTTACAAACGCTTATTAATGCAGATATTCAAAATGTTTTTGATTTAGCCAGAGACATAGATCTGCACCAGAAATCAACTTCAAAAAGTAATGAAAGAGCTATTGCCGGACGTACATCCGGACTCATAGAACTGAATGAAACAGTAACCTGGCGGGCAAAACATCTGGGAGTATATCAAAATCTTACTACAAAAATAATCAGTATGGAAAAACCGGTTCAGTTTACCGATGTGATGCAGAAAGGAGCCTTTACATCTATGAAGCATCAGCATATTTTTGAAATTGTAGAAGGGAAAACCATGATGACAGATATTTTTGAATTTGAATCTCCATTCGGAATCATAGGACAGATCTTTAACAGGGTTTTCCTCCGGAATTATCTCAGAAACTTTTTGCTGGAAAGGAATAAGTTAATCAAAACTATGGCAGAGTCAAGAACCCATTTAAAACTGGTATAACTCCAAAACAGAATGAAGCCTGTAGGAGTAATAAAAAGATTTTGAATGTCTGAATCATCAAAAACCTCTATCATTAAGGCGCTGCAATAAAAGTAAAAACAAAGACAAGCAAGGTTTGAAAATGAGACCTGGAATTAATTAAATAAGAATCTTTAAAATATAAAAACAATGACCGGTATGTTCCCAGATTTAGGATATGTAATCATGTTGCTCTTAGTTGGATCAATAATACTTCCTATTCTTTTACTGATAACAATGAATATTTTTCTTCATAAATGGAAAGTGAGGAAAATATATATGGGAATTTTGAATTTCTCCTTTGTTATCCTGTTTTACTTTTTGCAAAGGGAAGTGAATACCAACAGGTCCGGACTGTTGATCCTTATTTTAGAAGCCGAAAACCTGATGGCAGTTGGGCTGCTGTTGTTTTTGACCTATAAAGTTTCTAGAATGAAAAATAATTAATTAAAATAGTAAAAACATTGTGACCTTAATTTTAAAATAATCAAATCATGAAAATAATCATTGCCGGAGGTACCGGATTCCTGGGAGAAAACTTAGAAAAATACTTTACAGAAAAAGGAAATCAGGTATACATCCTTACCCGAAAACCAACACGTAAAAACGAGATCTATTGGGATGCAAAAACAATAGGTGAATGGAAAAATACTCTCGAACAGGCGGATGTTCTGATCAATCTTACAGGAAAATCTGTAGACTGCAGATACCACGAGAAAAATAAACAGGAAATCTATTCTTCAAGAATTAACAGCACAAAAATATTACAGGAAGCCATAAACCAATGTTCAGATCAGCCAAAGATTTGGCTGAATGCCAGTTCTGCAACCATTTACGTTCACTCAGAGAAACAGTTAAATACCGAAGAAAATGGAACTATTGGAGATGATTTTTCAATGAATATATGCAAAAGCTGGGAAAAAGAATTTTTTAAAATCAATGACGGACAGATAAGAAAAGTTGCCCTCCGGACTTCCATCGTTTTAGGAAAAAGCGGAGGTGCCTTTCCAAAGCTGAAAATGATCACGAAATTAGGTTTAGGCGGCAGACAGGGAAGGGGAAATCAAATGGTAAGCTGGATCCATATTGAAGATTTCTGCAGAGCGGTAGAATATATTATCCGGAATGAAAATATTTCAGGAGTAATCAATGTAACAGCTCCTGTACCGGTATCCAATGAGACCATGATGAGAAAATTAAGAATACCGATGAAAATTCCTTTTGGACTTAATGCTCCGGTCTGGCAGTTGGAAATTGCATCCGTATTTCTGGGAACAGAAACAGAATTACTCTTAAAAAGCCGAAATGTTTACCCCGAAAAACTGATGAAATCCGGATTTCAGTTTTCATACTTTGATATTGAAAAAGCTTTTCTCAATCTATTGGAATCCTAATGTTTGCGCATTTACCGAATGATAATTAAATTAGCGGAAACTATTCCATATGCTCCTTAGATCAAATACGAAAACTCTCTTTCTTTCATCCGTGCTTTTCAGCTCCATGCTTTTTTCCCAGGCTCATAATGTTTCTGAAGGCTATCAGAAGCCTGCAGATCCGCTTGTTGTTCAGAATCTGGAAGAATGGCAGGATATGAAATTCGGTTTATTTATGCATTGGGGAACGTACAGCCAATGGGGAATTGTTGAAAGCTGGAGCTTATGTCCGGAAGACGAATCATGGACTCAGAGAAAGCCCGAACACGGAAAATCTTATTACGAATATGTAAAAAACTACGAAAACCTTCAAACCACTTTCAATCCTGTAAAATTCAATCCGCAGAAATGGGCGGAAGCCGTAAAAAAAGCAGGAATGAAATACGTTGTTTTCACTACCAAGCATCATGACGGTTTTGCTATGTTTGATACCCGGCAGTCAGACTATAAAATTACCTCTTCCAAAACCCCCTTTTCAAAAAATCCAAAAGCAGATGTCACAAAAGAGATTTTCAGTACATTTAGAAAAGAAGGTTTTAAAATAGGTGCTTATTTTTCAAAACCGGACTGGCATTCCGATGATTACTGGTGGTCTTATTTCCCGCCAAAAGACAGAAATGTCAACTATGATCCCAAGAAATATCCGGAAAGATGGGAAAGCTTTAAAAAGTTTACATTTAACCAACTGAATGAAATCACTTCCCATTACGGAAAAATAGATATCCTTTGGCTGGATGGAGGCTGGGTACGTCCTTTTCATACCATAGATTCTAAAATAGAGTGGCAGCGGACCATCAAAGTAGAACAGGATATTGATATGGATAAAGTGGGAGCTATGGCCCGTAAAAATCAACCGGGAATTATTATTGTAGATCGTACGGTTCCCGGAAAATGGGAAAATTATGTGACCCCTGAACAGGCGGTTCCGGAACATGCGCTTTCCATTCCGTGGGAAAGTTGTATCACCATGGGAAACTCCTTTTCCTATGTTCTGAATGATAAATATAAATCCTCTCAAAAGATCATTGAAACCTTAGTTAAAATTATTTCGAGAGGCGGAAATTATCTGATGAATATTGCACCAGGGCCGGAAGGCGATTATGATGCCATTGTATATGAAAGATTAAAGGAAATTTCTACCTGGATGGATAACAACGGGACTGCAGTTTTCGCGACCAGAAGCATTGCTCCGTATCATGAAGGAAGTTTTTATTATACCCAAAGTAAAGACCATAAAACAGTGAATATATTCCATATTGATGAAAAATCGGAATATCAAACACCTGAGAATCTTACGTTATCTATACCTGAAAACTTTAAGCCAAAATCTTTGAAAGTACTAGGTATTTCCTCCAAAGTACAATGGAAAAGAACAACAGGGAATACAATTGAAATCAAATTACCTGAAGAAAGAAAAAATCTCAAATACGCAACAGTAATCCAAATAACACAATAATGAGATCACTTTGTGTTACATTTACAAGCATTGTGTTATTGTTTAGTGCAGCATCCGTTTTTGCACAAAAACCATTGTACAAAGATCCGAAACAGCCTGTTGAAGCAAGAATCCAGGACCTCTTGAAAAGAATGACACCTGAAGAAAAATTCTGGCAATGCTTTATGATTCCCGGGGACTTGGATCATGTTCCTAAAGGGCAATATTTTCACGGGATTTTCGGATTACAGGTGAGCGCAGGAAACCAGGGCGGAGGAGCTGCAGGACAGCTGCTGCAATACAATGCCAATGAAAGTGCGGAGAAATTGGCTGAAAAAATCAATGCTATTCAAAAGTATTTCGTGGAAGAATCAAGGCTGGGAATCCCAATTATTCCTTTTGATGAAGCTTTACACGGATTAATGCGCGAGGGAGCAACGGCTTTTCCGCAGGCAATTGGCCTGGCTGCCACTTTCAACCCTGAATTAATGAGTAATGTTTCTACGGCTATTGCAAAAGAAACTAAATTAAGAGGAATCCGTCAGGTTCTTACTCCGGTAGTGAATCTTGCCAGCGATGTAAGATGGGGAAGGACTGAGGAAACTTATGGAGAAGACCCTTTTCTGACTTCTGTAATGGGAGTTCATTTCGTTACATCATTTGAAAACCAGGGAATTATTACTACTCCCAAACACTTTTTAGCCAATGTAGGAGATGGAGGAAGAGATTCATATCCGATTCACTGGAGTAAAAGATATTTGGAAGAAACTCATCTTATGCCTTTTTATAATGCTTTTACGAAAGGAAAAAGCAGATCAGTGATGACATCCTATAATTCACTCGATGGCAGACCTGCTACAGCCAATTACTGGTTGTTAACAGAGAAATTAAAGGAAGACTGGAATTTCAAAGGATTTGTTATTAGTGATGCAAGTGCTGTAGGCGGCGCCAATGTTCTGCACTTTACAGCAAAAGATTATGATGATGCTTCTGCACAAGCTATAAATGCAGGACTTGATGTGATTTTTCAGACAGAATACCAGCATTATAAACTATTCATTCCTCCATTTTTAGATGGAAGAATATCGCAAAAAAGAATTGATGATGCCGTTTCAAGAGTTTTGAGAGCTAAGTTTGAACTTGGATTATTTGAAAAACCTTACGTTTCATCTCAGGAAATTAAAGAATTAAAGAAAATTAATCATAAATCCGTTGCAGAAAAAGCTGCCACGGAATCTTTTGTCCTACTTCAGAATAATAACAGAACACTGCCGGTTCCTGAAAATGTAAAAAATATTTTGGTGGTGGGAACAGATGCCGCTGATGCAAGATTAGGAGGGTATTCAGGACCGGGGAATAAAAAAATAAATATTGTTGAAGGACTTAAAAATTATACCAAAAATAAAGGAATTGAAATCATATATTCAAAAGGAATTGACTGGAATGTAAAAGATTTTACCACAATTTCCAATCAATATCTATCTTTTGAAAATAAAAAAGGACTCAAAGGAATCTATTTTTCCAATACAACTTTAAAAGGAAATCCTGCTTTTGAAAAACAAGATGAGCAGCTGAACTTCAAATGGACTCTCTATTCACCTGATCCGGAAAAACTTCAGCCAGATCATTACAGTATCCGTTGGACAGGGAAACTGGAAGCACCCGATTCCGGAAAATATCAATTGGGATTGCGTGGAAATGACGGTTTCAGATTGTATGTGGACGGAAAATTGGTCATTGATCAATGGGAAAAGTTGAGTTACTCTACAAAAACAACGAATATTGATTTTGTTAAAGGAAAAAAATATGACATTACCGTTGAGTTTCATGAAAACCGGGGTGAAGCCAACATTGAGCTGATCTGGAATTATGGGCTTCCTCATTATCAAAAAGATTTTAATGAAGCTTCGGATCTGGCTCAGAAAGCAGATTATATCATTGTGGCCGCCGGAATTCATGAAGGCGAGTTTCAGGATCGCGCATCGTTAGGCTTACCAGGAAATCAGGAAAGGTTTATTCATGAAATTTCAAAATTAAATAAACCTGTAACTGTAATCCTGGTGGGAGGATCAGCCATAAAAATCACTGACTGGAAAGATAAAGTGGGTGCTATTTTAGACGTTTGGTATCCTGGAGAAGAAGGAGGAAGCGCCGTGGCAAAAGTTCTTTTTGGGGCCGAAAGTCCCTCAGGAAAGTTACCCATTACCTTTCCCATAGAAGAAGGGCAGCTGCCTCTGAGCTACAATCATCATCCTACCGGAAGAGGAAATGACTATTATGACCTGAGTGGTGAGCCATTGTATCCGTTTGGTTTCGGATTAAGTTATACCACTTTTGAAATCTCAGATTTGGAATTGAACAAAACTCATTACTCAGAAAATGATACCATTATAGCTAAGGTAAATGTAAAAAATACAGGTTTAAAAGAAGGTAGCGAAGTCGTTCAGCTCTATGTGAAAGACTTATTGGCTGCTGTTTCAAGACCTGTTATCGAACTGAAAGGTTTTCAGAAAATAAAATTGCAGCCTGGAGAATCAAAATCTATTACCATTGAAGTTCCCGTAAAGCAATTACAGTTTCCGGATGAAAATATGAAATGGAATGTTGAAAAAGGGACTTACAGAATTATGATAGGTAATTCCTCGAAGAATTTGTCCTTAAAACAAAATATTGAAATCCTATAGACATTAAAAAAGAGCAGAAATACATCTGCCCTCCTGTAAACAAAATATAATTTTAATCTTTTTTAATATTTTCTGGCCAGTAAGACATTCAATAGGAAAGTACCTGTCCAGTTACTGTTATTGGCCCCGTTATTTCCAACGAAGTCAACACGGGCAACGGATACGGTAAGTCTGGTTCTTCCTGCGGTACCATTATTAGCAAGACTTACAAACGATGCGGTAAATACATCCGGAAAACTTGAATTGTTCCCAGCAGTAAGAATCGGATACATATTGGTTACATTAAAAGGGGCTCCCTGGTATTCATATACGATCGTCATTCTGCTGGCATTTGAATAACCTGCAAAATGAGCATTATCAACAGAGGTCTTACTGATGACCCACCATCTGTCGGTTGCAGTTCCCGTATCATAGGATGCATTACCATGATTAGTCCAGTCTGCAATAGCTGTGGTTCCAAGTGCATGCGGAGGAATGGAAAGCTGTGTACCATAGATTTCCACATTACTAGGTTTTGGAAGAACAGTAAAAGACAGATCCCATGTTCCCCCGGTGGTATTGCTGTTATTAACAACCTCGGCATAGGCTCCTGTAGGAATGACAAACGATGAAACCGGCGTATTGTCTATTCTGAGCGTATTACCACTTGATGCCTGAAGGGTAATCCCGGCCGGAGATATGTTTTTGATCTTATAAATTCTTCCGGTATAGCTGGATGTTCCGGTTCCAATGACTGGAAGGGTAAATGTCGCATCGGCAGTTCCATTATACGTTATGTAATGATCGGTTGGCAATATTGTGTAAGAGGTGGCAGTAATTTGGGTATAGCCCGCTCTTAGAGAACCATTTATCGCTAAAGTACTGTTAGGGGTGGTAGTATTAATACCTACCTGTGCTGATAGGGATGCAGCCCCAAATAAGAAGATCAAAATGTATTTTTTCATATCTATAAAGTTGGATGTTAACAAAATTATGAAAAAATACTATAAATATCACTCTGTATTGAATAATTTAATATTCATTATTGATCTTAATTTAGGCAATATAATATGCGGGGTTTGAAAAGATTAAACCAATCTGCAAGGAACTTCCAGGTCTTCTGTAAGATAATAGCTGCAGCATAAGCGGTGGTAGCCATCTGCAATGATCAGATCATTTTGTCCACGTACCAGTAATATAGGGGAAAGCTTTTTATTCTTTTCTACTTTCTTCAGGTTTTCTTTTACGTGGATATTGGTTTCGGGAAGAAGAGCAAGCCTGCTGGCTCTTAAAATATCCTTGGACTTTTTATTTATGGTTGGAGCTTTCTTTAGTTTTTGTACCAGTTTTTGAGCTTCATCCGGTTCAAAAAGAAGCTCAAGATAATCCTGTGCAGCAGGGAAATCATGATCTTCCGGTTCTTTCATCCAGATATTGTCTTTAGTTAAATTGTTTTTCTTTGCAGATGTTTTCATAGTCTTTATTTAAAAGTATAAATAAATGTATGAAAAATACTTCATAATCAGGACTATAATTAGATTCATAATGAAACAACAGATTGTACACTCGGCTGCAAAAATTACTACTTGTACCAACGGTTTGCTATTCGTGTTTTGCTTTTAGTTCCATAAATTGGTATGATATGTGTAATGTTTATGGTGAACCGGAATGAATTTAATGTAATGACAGGCATTAATCAACATCATTCAAAAATATAAACATCATGAAAAAGTTATTAATTTCAACAGTAGTGTTATTAGGTTTATCAATGAATGTTTCAGCCCAGAAGCATCCGCCAGTACCTCCACATCCTTCAAAAAGTGAATTGGTGAATATTAAAATGCAAGAGCTTACCAAAAAATACAATACTGAAAAAAAACTGATTCTTAATCACCCTCTTGCCACCAAGCAGATGAAGAGAGATCAGATGAAAGCCTTAAATCAAAGATATGCGGCTGAAAAACGATTACTTAGAGAGGCAAAATAATGCAGTTTTTTTGCCGTTATTAAAATGGAAACAATCGTTTTTTATATTTTGATTTTTGATAAATTTTCAATGTAACATATGATTTATTGAAAGAGGGCACGTTTTGTGTCCTCTTTTTCATGTAAAATTAAATCAAAATAACGTTATTAATGCATTTTGAGATCAATTGACAGAAACATGATACATCCAATATTTTTCCTTAAATTCGCATAAAAATTTTTAAAGTAATGAATTACGATATTATTGTCATTGGAAGTGGTCCTGGTGGATATGTTACTGCGATCAGAGCAGCACAATTGGGTTTCAAAACCGCAATTATCGAAAAAGAAAACTTAGGAGGAATCTGCCTTAACTGGGGATGTATTCCAACTAAAGCTTTATTGAAATCTGCTCAGGTTTTTCATTATATCAACCATGCTGAAGATTATGGTCTGAATAAAGTGGAGGCTAGCTTTGAATTTCCTAATGTAATTCAGAGAAGCCGTGGTGTTGCCAGCAAAATGAGCAAAGGAATCGAGTTCTTAATGAAAAAGAATAAGATTGACGTAATTCTTGGTACTGCAACAGTACAGAAAGGTAAAAAAGTTTCTGTTACAGATAAAGACGGTAAAGTAACTGAATATTCAGCTAACCACATCATTATTGCTACAGGAGCTCGTTCAAGAGAATTACCGAACTTGCCGCAGGATGGTAAAAAAGTAATCGGATACAGACAGGCATTATCTCTTCCGGAACAGCCAAAATCTATGATTGTTGTAGGTTCAGGTGCTATCGGAGTAGAATTTGCTGATTTCTATAACACAATGGGAACAAAAGTAACTGTTGTTGAATTCATGCCAAACATCGTACCTGTAGAAGATGAGGAAATCTCTAAACACTTAGAGAAGTCTCTTAAAAAGACAGGAATCGAAATCATGACAAACGCTTCAGTAGAAAGTGTTGATACAAGCGGTGAAGGAGTAAAAGCTACTGTAAAAACAGCTAACGGAAACATTACTCTTGAAGCTGATATCTTATTATCTGCGGTAGGTATTGCTGCTAACATCGAAAACATCGGTTTAGAAGAAGTAGGAATCCAGACGGATAAAGGAAGAGTATTAGTAAACGAATGGTATGAAACTTCAGTACCTGGTTACTATGCTATCGGAGATATCATTCCAACTCAGGCATTGGCTCACGTTGCTTCTGCAGAAGGTATTACTTGTGTTGAGAAGATCAAAGGAATGCATGTTGAAAAAATCGACTATGGCAATATCCCTGGATGTACTTACTGTCACCCGGAAGTTGCATCAGTAGGTCTTACTGAGAAGCAGGCTAAAGAAAAAGGATACGAAATCAAAGTAGGTAAATTCCCTCTTTCTGCAAGTGGTAAAGCTACTGCAAACGGAAACACAGACGGATTCATCAAAGTTATTTTCGATGCTAAATACGGTGAGTGGTTAGGATGCCACATGATTGGAGAAGGTGTAACAGATATGGTTGCTGAAGCTGTTGTGGCAAGAAAACTTGAAACTACAGGTCACGAGATCATTAAATCTATTCACCCGCACCCAACAGTTTCTGAAGCTATTATGGAAGCTGCTGCTGCTGCTTATGGTGAAGTGATTCACATTTAATCAGAAAAATATACAGATATATATTATGAAAGCCCGGAGAAATCCGGGCTTTTTTTGTTACCACTCCTCAAAAATAATTGTAGGAGTCTTTTTTAGGAATAATATCTGTGAAAGCTGTAATAATATTTTTAGAATAATAAGAAATAGAGAAGAACTCTGATGAAAATAATAATGCTATTTAAAGATATGTTTTCAAAAATTTTCCCCTTTTTTAAATATTTAAGTATAGTGCTATTTGTTTGAAGTATTTGAGTAAAGAAAACTATATATGAGTTATGCTTTTTCTTATAAATATGTAAAGCTAGTCTAATAAAATCATATGATAATTTTAATTTTAAATGGCGTTTTTCCTTGTATTGTAGGTGATTAACATAATAAAAAAGATCCCTTCTGTTTGAGTTATATATTTATATTTCAAAAAAAATAAATAAGAAATTTTTACGACTAAAATGTATTTTGATTTTATATAAAAATCTGGAATACTTCAAAAAATATATACACAAATAATACTTATGAGAAAAAAGATTATTTCAATATCCTCAATTTTAATAGGCTTTTTAGGCTATTCTCAAACAGAGGTCTATTTCAAATATGACGAAGCGGGCAATCAGCGGTACCGTGGTCCTGAAGCCAGTGCCAATCAAGCGTCTTCAAATTCTTTAAAAACCAGATCTCTAGAAGATTCCCAGCTTATGGATGAAAAAACGTTCTGGAAAGATGTTCGTCTGTATCCCGTTCCAGTGGGTGATTTCTTAACGATTGACTGGACAGAAAAAGTAGACGGACTTATTCAATCTGTTTCCCTTTATCAGCATAGTACGGTACACTGGAAATTTCAGCAGCAGAATTTACCTGATCTTAACAGGCAGCTAAAAATAAACATGACCGGTTACGACTGGGGTGTTTATATGTTACGCTTTACCTTAAAAGACGGAAGAGTTTTCAGCAAAAACATCACCAAAAGATAATGTACTATGAAGACATATTATCATAAGAAAATATCATTATTTTCATCGTTTATATTCTCTTTTCTTTCTGTATTCAGTTTTTCACAGACGGGACAGAAATTTCATGATACTAAGGGAAATATAGAAGTTACAGGTGCTGGGCAACTCCAATATACATTAGGGCTTGACCTTCCTCCGGGAGTTAAAAATACTATACCCAAAATAAGCCTTGTTTATGTAAGTGGTGCTGGTAATGGTCTTGTAGGGTATGGTTGGAATATTTCAGGAATCAGCTCAATTTCAAGAACCGGAAAAAATATCGAAAAAGATGGGGTTACTAAGGGTGTACAGCTTGATTATTCTGACTATTATAGCTTTAACGGACAGAGGCTAATTCTAAAATCCGGAGAATATGGTAAAGATGGTGCGGAATATGTTACAGAGAAATACTCTAATATAAAGATTAAATCGATAGGTGCTCTGGCAGATGTAGCATGGAAGGGCCCGGAATATTGGGAAGTCACTTCCCCGGATGGTTCTCAGGCATGGTATGGCGCTGCAGCTTCAGGAACTAGTTCTGCAAGAACTCCTATTGATTATAATATTGTAAAATCAAAGGATTCAGATGGGAATTATGTGACCTATAACTATGTTTCAGAAGATAATACAACTGTGATCAGCAACATTCAATGGGGAGGAAATGAAACACAGGGAAAACAGCATTTTAACAAGATTGATTTTAATTTTACAACAAGACCTTTCCCTGAAACGGCTTATATCAAAGGGAATCTTTTATCCCAGTCCAAGCTGCTTGAATCTGTTATGATTTCTACTGGCGGAAAACAATACAAAAAATATAATGTTTTTTATAGAGACCTTTCGCAGAATCTGTACAAGTATGTAGAAAAGATTACTGTATTAAACAGTAAAAATAGAGAGGCTAATCCTGTTAAGTTTACATATGAAGACTCTCCTTATAAAAATGATAAATGGAACAGTAGTTATACATTAAGACCTAATACAGATACCGATGTAGTAGGAGACTTTGATGGGGATGGCAATCTGGATATATTAAGATACCATTCACAAACATCTGATAAAACACCGCAAATAGGATTATATCTTTATAGTGATTATTTTAATTTTTACAATGCCAGTAATTTTTACTCTCATAGTGGAAAGCCTGTATTCGTAGGAAATTCTTTATCAGGAGTAAAGGATGCCATTGCCGTTAATCTGAGAAAAGGCAATCTTATCCGCAATAGGCAGGGATTTGTTACTAAAAAGCTTGTAACCAATCCTGCCACCTCCAAGTCAGATCTGGAGCTGTCATTTTATGGGCTTACAGACAATAACGAGCTGGTGCTGGATTATAAAAAGATAATTCCTAATGCCGATTATGACAATTTCTCCGGAACCCTCCAGAATGGAACAAGGACGACTGTTGTAGGATTAAAGAATGTTGATTTCAACGGAGATGGATTGAGCGAAATTGTCTTACAGCTCAAAGACAAGGAATGTTCACTTGTAAATATCAACAGTTCGGGTAAACTGCCAAGTGAATGTCAAAGTTATATGAGATATTATGTAATAAATCCCGATGAATCGATTCAGAACAATAGTTGGTTTTATCCGTTAGAGCTTTATCCTGATTTTGATAAATCGGATCAGGATTTATTTACTCTTTATAGAGCCGGTGATTTCAACGGGGATGGTATCTTTGACTTTTTGAAACTCGGTGGCGATCAGAAGCCTGTACTGATTACTTTTCAGAAAAATGCCCAGGGGCAATATACTTCGTTTATATCACCTTTTAACCCCGCTAATGATGAAACTGTAAAAGGATATTGGACGGACAGTCTTGTTGGAGACTATAATGGTGATGGGTTGAGTGACCTCATGATGCCGGGTACTTCTACTTCAGCCATTTGGTATCTCTATACCTCAAAGGGAAATGGTTTTAAGGAAGAAACGAAAGTTTTTTACCGGCCGGAAAAAGAAAGGAGAGTTACCAGGGACGCTTATGATCATATCACAATCTCCAATCCCAGAACTTTTGTTGCTTATGACATCAATAATGATGGGAAAACAGATCTTATTATGCTGGAAGGCGGCAGATATTACCGCAAGCAGGACGTTCAGGACAGCGGACAAGGAGTAAAATACACAAGAAGTTATACAGCAAATGCAAAGATATTCTCAGTTTTTGGAGGAGAGCAACCTCCTATGTCCAGCAGTTATGGAATTTCAAATGAAATTCTCTATCTCAATAGCAGTAATATTAATGCAGAGCTAGCCCCTACCCGAAGAGATGTTGTAGGACTTCCTGTCGACCAATGGACTGGCGGTATGCTCAGACATTTTGCGATGACTTCTGCATTTGGTGAAAACTATGGTTTTGCTAATGAGCAGGAAAAAGCTTCCAATGTGTATGTTGATGTGGCAAAAGAAGCTCGTATCAAAACGATTCTACAAGGAGGGGTAACTACAGAGATTACTTACAGACAATTGAGAAAAGACGATGGGGAACTTTATACAGGAACCAAAACGGAAAACTATCCTTATGTTGAAATAAACCAGTCTTACGGAATGTATGTGGTTTCTAAAATGACTCAAAATCCTTTCACATCTCTGGATCCTCCCCCAAGCAACATATTGCAGCAGGACTTTAAATACAGGGGGCTTACTGCTAATATATTGGGTAAAGGGATGGTTGGTTTCAGAAAGATGGCAAGATCTTCCTGGTATACCAATGGGTTTACAAATACAAGAATATGGACAGGGGTTGAGATTGATCCTGTCAATGATGGTATCCCAATAAAAGAATGGAGTACAAGAAAGTTTGCGGATGCGGATATTTTTCCTGCGGATGTTTCTGAAAATAATACACAATTATTAAGCTTTAAGTCCACAACCTATCAGATTGATAAAATATTGAACGGGCAAGTGGTAACAAGCGTTTCTGACGCCGATAAAGCCAGAGTGGTTACTGCTATTTTACCTAAAACAACCAAAGGAAAAGATTTTTTAACGGGCGCTGCTGCAGAAAGTACCATTACATACGGACAGTACTATCTTCCGACACAAAGTGTTTCAAAAATCAATAATACCTTTGCTGTATCTACTAAGAAAATAACTTATGCGAATAATCCTTCCGGGCAGGGAAAAGATTATTATATAGGGCGTATTACTGCTAGTGTCGATGAGAAAAAAGCCTATTCAGATACCAATACCAGGGCTGAGTATTATACTTATGAAAATAACAGGTTAAAAACCACCACCACAATTCCTGGAATTGATATTGACAAGGCTATAGTAGATGAATTTACCTATGATGGGTTCGGAAATATTACTCAAAAGCTTACCCGCTCAGGTTATGATATGACTACACGTACTGAAAAGAATGAGTATGATACTGTAGGAAGATTTGTAGTTAAGAAAACAGATAACTTGGGATTAGAAACCCTGCTTACCTATGATAATTGGGGACAGATACTAACAGAAACGGATCCTAATGGAAATACCATTACCAACATCTACGATGATTGGGGTAAACTATTAAGTTCTGAAACCAATCTGGAGGGAATCACTTCCTATGCATATGAAAGGGATAATCGTGATAATGTTACTGTCATTAAAAACGAACCGGATGGTAATATATCTAAAACATTTACCAACAAACTCGGGCAATTGTATAAAACTTCTGTAAAAGCTTTCGGACAAGGGCAGTATGTTTCCAAAGAAATACATTATGATATTTTAGGCAGGAAAATTAAAGAGTCCGAACCTTATTTTGAAGGGCAGTCTGCCAGCCAATGGAATACTATTACGTATGATGATACTGTATTTCCGGCCAAAGTAACAGCCAGAATGTTTACCGGTAAAGAAACAGAAACTACTGTATCAGGACTTACGACAACGGTAAAAGAATCAAATACGGCAGACTACGGAAGAATAACATCCAAAACAGCTGGTGCTTTAGGCAATATAATTTCTTCCAAAGATAAGGGCGGAACAGTAGAGTTTTCCTACAATGCTGCGGGAGAGCAGGTTCAGGCTAAATATGCCGAAAATGTTGTAACGACAAAATATGATTCATGGGGAAGAAAATCTGAATTTAACGATCCTTCGAATGGGAAGTATAAATATGAATATGATGGCTTAGGTCAGCTTAACAAAACTATCAGCCCGAAGGGAACAAAAGAATATACATATAATAATCTAGGGCAGTTAGTCTCTCAAAAAGAACTTTCCACAACAGATGGAGGAGGAACAACCAATAAGACTACTTCCTTTACCTACGATAATAAAGGCAGGCTTACTAAAAAATCAGGAACTTCCAATGGGGAACAGTATACATACACCATGAAATATGATCCTCAGGGGAGAATGATTTCCTCTTCACAAGAGACTCCTGAAGCTAAATTTCTTGAAAACGTAGCCTATGACAGTAAAGGAAAGGTAAGTTCTTATGAAAAACAAATATCATCTTCAGGAGTTACAACAAAGGCTTCCATTGAAAACATATACAATCCGTGGAATGGCGAACTCTATCAGGTTAAAGATAAAAACTCAGGAAAGGTTCTGTGGGAGCTAAAAGAAACCAATGCCAAAGGATTGGTATCAAAGGCTAAATTAGGAGCGGCAGAGGTAGTTAACACTTACGATCAAAATGGATTTTTAACGAGTGTTAATCATTCATCAGCTATAAAACCTAATATTCTTAAATTTTCATATTCGTTTGATGCCATTAAAAATGAACTTAAGAAAAGAATAACATCCGGAGGTCTTATTGAAGAATCTTTTGACTATGATGATAACAACCGCCTGGTAAACTGGACAGATCCTGTATTAGGGCTTAAACCTTCTGCCAATAGAAACATCTATGATATAAAAGGAAGGATCATGGAAAATGATCAGGTGGGCACCATTAAATTTGAAAACATCGGAAAGCTCTATCAACCTAGCGGAATGGCACTGAATAGCGAAGGGGTAAAGAATTATGATCAGGATCTGGTTCAGTCTGTTACTTACAATGAGAATAATGATCCGGTGCTTATCTTAGGAAAAAAAGGGACTGTAAAATTCCAGTACGGGTTAACCGGCATGAGACAAAAGGTAATTTATGGAGGAAACTTTGGTCCTGAAGGAAATGGAAAATTTACCAGATTATACAGTGAAGAAGGCAGCTTTGAGATTGTGAAGAATAATACCAGCGGGAAAGAAAAGCATATTATTTACATCGGAGGAAATCCATACGAAAGTAATATTGTATATTTAAAAAACTTTGATGAGAGCAGCGGATCTTTTAAATTCTTGCATAAGGACTATCTTGGAAGTGTTTTAGCTATAAGTAATGAGGCGGGAACCAGACTGGAGCAAAGGCATTTTGATGCATGGGGTAACTTAACTCATTTACAGATAGAAAACAGTAAAACAGCTGTAGATAAGAATAGTATATCCACCCTTATCAACGATTCCGGAGGGTTATTGATAGACCGTGGTTATACCAGTCATGAGCATTTTATGGAAGTAGGGATTATTCATATGAATGGAAGGCTCTATGATCCACTACTCAGAAGATTTTTGAATGCTGATGAAAATATTCAGGATCCTGCAAATACCCAGAATTACAATAAATATGGGTATGTGATGAATAATCCAATGATGTACAATGATCCAAAGGGAGAATTCTGGATGTGGGCAGTAGGTGCTTTAGTGGGCGGATATTTGAATGGTGTACAGGCCAACGGCTCATGGAATCCCGGAAATTGGGACTGGCAAAAGAACTGGAGTGCAGTATTAGGAGGAGCAATTGGAGGAGCTGCTATCTCAGGGACACTGGGAAGTATAGCAAGTAACCCGGGAGCGATTAAGTTTGTACTGCCAAGTATTGTCTCAGGAGGGCTGAACTCTGCTTTTACAGGATCAAGCTTTCTGGGAGGGGCTATTGGTGGATTATCCTATACAGGTAATTTATTTACTAATAAAATTACTTCTACGGATGGAATTAGTACGGGATATCGGTATATCAACTCTCCTGCAGAAGACTATTCGGGAGATGACTGGGAAGGTTTAACCAAGAATACGTTACTAAACTATGTTAAAGCAAATTTCTGTGAAGACTGTTCTTATGGAAGACTGCAACAGGATACCGGGAAAAGATTTGAAGAAGCATTTAACAGAATAATGAGAACCAAATTATCGATGCTAAATTACACTAATAACAAAGATAGATTTCCAGGAATGTATAAAGATAGACCCAGAAGTACTGTCCCTGACGGTGTATTTGATTTAGTAGATATGCAGTTCGACGGCGGTTTTAAATTCAAAACATATAGTGGTGCTTCATTTGCAGAGGTGAAAGCGATGGATGGAACATTGTATAGCAGTTCAAATCAGGGACAAATTTACTCAATGTTAAATTACATGGGATTTAGTAATGCAGTAGCAAAAGCAGGTAGGGGAAATCTTATGATAGGAACAACGTCAGATACTTATATTGCTCCTAGTTTGTATAAATATGCAGGTAAAATGAATATAGATATAGTTCATTACAGAGCATATTATAGAATGATTTCCGGTGCCATGCACGTTCGGTTTCAGTATAAATGGACGGATATAACAGATTCAGTCATTCTAAAATAAAGAACACTATGAGAATATTATTTTTTTTAATATTACTAGCTAAATTTAATACAATGGGAGCACAAAAGAATGCAAGCAAAGATTTTCAGGTTATTACCTTTGAAGAGTCGAAGAAGTATAACATAAGGAATATGAAGGATCATGCATTTCCTGATTATAATGGAGCTACTTCACTTTTTATTGATGATAATACATTATTTGTATTTCCCAATATAGATAGAGGGAGTTGTTTAATCATATCAAAAAATAAGTATGAGGAAATGATTGCGAATAATTCCTATCCTGTTTTACCTGAAAATAATACTCCATATTTCTTGTATAAGGATTTAATGAATAAAGAAGGCTTCACAAAGGAAAACATGATAAAAGTTTTAAAGGACATTGGACTAGATTATAACGAAGATACCTTCTACACTGATGCAGAAAAGCTGGTGAAGACTTTATCCGAAGACGAAAAGAAGAAATTTGTAGTACCTGCACTTTATTTTATTGGTGAGGATTTACTTAAACTTTGTCCTGAAGCTGATTGGAGTTTTAGTAAAAGATGGTATTTTCATCCGTTTAATGAACCAATTTTAGCTTATGATGATCATTCATTTTCTTTTTATTATTTAAATGTTTTATTAGAAAGAAAACTTCTTGAAGATAAAAAAATGACCTTCAAAAGCATTTATAAAAAAGTTGAAAAGTATTATATTAAGGAAAGTTGGTTCTGGGAGAAACATTAAAGTTTTTCTATAAAATAAACGATTCCTCTTAAATAACCAAAAGTAGGAATTATCCTGCTTTTGGTTTCTTCTTGGAAAATGGGACTGGCAGAATACGTGGAGTGCAGTACTGGGTGGTGCCATAGGCGGAGCAGCTGTTTCAGGAGCCTTAAGGAATATTGCCAGTAATGCAGGAGCTATTAAAAGCTTCTTACCAGGAATTGTCTCCGGAGGATTGAGCTCTGCATTTAATGGTGGTAATTTCTTGGGAGGAGCTATTGGTGGATTATCCTACACAGGGAATTTATTTGGGAACAAAATAAGTTCGATAAATATGTTTGATATTAAATATAGTATCAATGAAATGCTTGTCAGTGATGAGAATACATTACTCGGGGGAACTAAGGCTGAGTTTAGCCGTGATACAGTATTAAAAATAGAAAAGGCTCACTATAAAAATCAATTTATTCGAGGAAGTTGGCATTTTGTAGATGAAGCAAGTGATTTAAGTGGTTACATTCGAAGGCAAGGTTATTCATTTGGAGGTAGTAAGGACCTTATAGTTAATGGAAACGGAAACAATGTTTGGGGGTTAACTGAAATAGTTACTCACAAGGATGTTATCGTTTGGCAAAGGATATATTTACCCAAAGGAGCATTTATAAGTTTAGAGCAATTGGATTTAACAATGGGGCACGAAATCTTTCACTCTATACTAAATAATGCTCGACTTTTTGACGTACAAGAACGTACAGGAGTTAATCAAAGTGTTAGTGTACATGAATATTTCACATCCAGATGGGAAGAACAATATATAATGTACAGAAGATGGGAAAAACTTAACTTGAATATGGAGTCATTTAATACTGAAATAAGTACATTTAAGAGCTTTGATGTATTAAAGCCCAGAATACAACCAATTTTTGATAATTATTTAAAAAGTACTTTAAAATGAAAGATTTCACATTAATATTATTAGTAATATTTTGTTTATTTTCATGTAAGCAAAAGCAGGAAAAAAATAATATTTTTAGTTTGGAGTATATTAAAAATAATAATGAGCTAATTCTTTTATTTGACAACAAGACTTCTCAGGATATTATTTTTCCAGCACCT
The DNA here is from genome assembly GCF_011752975.1 of Chryseobacterium sp. Tr-659. GTDB lineage: Bacteria > Bacteroidota > Bacteroidia > Flavobacteriales > Weeksellaceae > Chryseobacterium. The sequence continues at coordinate 152,544 of NZ_VWWP01000006.1, forward strand.
AATACACTTGAATTTGGAGATGAAAATTTTAAAAATTTTTCTACCCAAGGTGGTATGGAAGGCTCTTTTCCGATAACAGTTTATGGAGTGATAAACCCTAATCAATCTTCAAAATTTTATCAAAAGAAATTAGATAGTATTATGAATGCTGATTTGTCACAAAGAGACATGGCTGCTTTAATAAATGAAATGAAACCAGGTGATGGAAATTCTGTATTTTATTTAAAAAAGATGCAAAAAATAAAAATAAAATATAATTTAATTATCCGGCAATCTCCTCCAATTCATAATTATTCTTCAAAATTCAAACAAAATTATTACCCTTATAATAAAATATTAAAAGGCAAGTATCCTGAAGGAGAATATTTGAGAAGGTTTTCAAGACTTAATTTTGAGCATATAAAGTTTGTAGAACAACCTATAATTAAGGACAGCTTAATTTTAAAAATCTCTGATAAAGATATACATCATTAAATTAGATTAATTTTGAATTTGCTCTGAAATCATATCTTAAATAAGAAGGTGTATCATAACTAAACGATGCGGGTTGAGAATTGCTTAAACAAAAATCCTTCTCGTATAGGGTACAGGAAAATTTCATAAAAAAAAAGGCTGTTTTCACGAGTTGTGATACGGCCTCTTGTTTCTTAAAAGTTGGACTTTAACTGATGTAAAATATTCCGAACTGATTGTTCTAGATGTAGACAATAGGTGCTTTAGTGGGTGGATATTTGAATGGTGTACAGGCCAACGGTTCATGGAATCCCTGAAATTGGGACTGGCAAAATAATTGGAGTGCGGTATTAGGAGGAGCAATTGGAGGAGCTGCCATCTCAGGAATGCTGGGAAGTATAGCAAGTAGCCCGGGAGCAATTAAGTTTGTACTGCCAAATATTTTTATTAAAATAACTTTAAAATTAACATATTTATTAAATTTAATCTGATTTTCTCAGCCTGTTTTCTTACATTTATTCTATGAATTTCGAGAGAGTAGGACTTGTTTTATCAGGCGGCGGTACCAAAGGGATCGCTCATGCAGGAGTATTAAAATTCTTGAAAGAAAAAGGAATTGAGGTAGATGTACTTTCCTGTTGCAGCGCGGGATCTATTGTAGGATGTCTGCATGCTATCGGAAAATCACCGGATGAAATCCTGGAATTTTTCAATTCAGTCTACTTTTTCAACTGGAAACATTTTACTTTCAATCAACCGGGATTGGTTTCTTCCGTGATCTTCAGAAATTATCTTAAACCTATTTTCCATGAAATGAAATTAGGAGATCTGGATATAGATGTAAAAATTGTAGCCACAGAGCTGGTTTCGGGAACTCAAAAGATCTTTGATGAAAATTTTGAAATTGTGGATGCCATTATTGCTTCGTGCTCCATTCCGGGAATTACTACTCCTTATATTATCGGAGATGAAATGTATTGTGACGGTGGAGTATTGAACAACTTTCCCGCAGATATCATCAGAGAAGACTGTGATAAATTGATTGGGGTATTCGTATCACCTCCCAATGAAGCAAATATTAAGGACCTGAATTCAATTAAAGCCATTGTTTCTCGTTCTTACGACCTTCTTTCCTACAGAATTGAAAGAATAAAGTTTGATCACTGCGACTGGTTTATTTCATCCCAGAAACTATCAGCCTATGGAACTTTTGAACGTCGGAAAGACCGTCTTGAAGAGATTTTTAATATCGGATATAAAGCTGCCAGAGAAAGCTATGAATCCAGCCGTTTTCTTACCGAACTAAGAGAATCCGGTTCATAAAAAATCCCGCAGTAACGCAGGATTTCTATTTTTTTATATGAAAGAAAGGCCGATTTTGAGGTCTTAAAGTGTAGATACATATATACCTTCCAACTTTCAGCCTTTGCATATTCTAATTCTTTACAACATGCCCGTCCTCCCGTACAATCTCATTGTTATTTGCATCATTTACAACCAATGTGTAAGGCGCTTTTTTTGCAGAATCAGTAAGGTAATTTCTCCATATCTGATAGCTGTAGCCCTCATTATTAAAAGCGATATAGTAATTTCCTCCTGTTCCATCAGGAATCAGTTCCCCGTCACTGATAATCATACCCGGTTTTGACGTAATTTTTGCATTGGCATTCCAGGATTGATACAGGTATTTGCCATTCGGCTGCTTGTCAATTCTTATCTTAAACTTTTTGGTTTTAATAATAACAGTTTTAGGTACTTTTTGCAAAGCAGCTATGGAAGTACTGTGCTCTGTTTTGGGATTTTTCGGAAGCTCTTTAGCATTCACAAAAGAAAACTGTACTAAACAGAAGGTCCCTAATAAAAAATGCTTAATCATAGGATAAGTGGTTATTGGTTAGTATTTTAAATCTTATCAAATATGAAGCCAGTATTCCCGGAATATTTTAAAATTTAAACTTGAAGTTATTAAAATATATAACAATCATAACCCCTTCTGGAAGAGAAAGGCTACGGTATTGGTTATAAAATAAAGATTTTATTTCCTAAAGATTGGATATGTTATTCATTAGAAATGGCAGTATAGCTTGCAAAAGCCTCTTCCAGACTGTCAAATCTTCCTTTAAACTCATCAATAGGGCAGTCCTGAAGGATATTTCCCTGATGAATAAGAATTACCCTTGAGCAAAGGGCTTCCACTTCCTGCATGATGTGAGTAGAAAGCAGTACGGTTTTTTGCTGCCCGATCTCCTTCACCACATTTCTGATTTCAATAATCTGGTTGGGATCCAAACCATTAGTAGGCTCATCCAGAATCAGTAAATCCGGTTGGTGGATAATAGCTTGTGCCAATCCTACACGTTGTTTGTAGCCTTTAGAAAGCTGTCCGATTTTTTTTGATTTTTCCGGAGTAATTCCGACCAGCTCTATCACCTCATCTACTCTGGATTCAGGGATTTTATGGATATTGGCAACAAACTGCAGGTATTCTTTTACATACATTTCCAGATAAAGCGGATTATTCTCCGGAAGAAAGCCTATTTTTTTCTTGCTTTCAATCTCGTGGCCGGAAATATTTAAACCGTTAAAGATAATTTCACCCTGATCAATTTTCAGCGCTCCTACTATAGATTTCATCAGAGTCGATTTTCCGGCTCCGTTGGGGCCTAGAAGGCCGATAATCTCATTTTTATCAATGGAAATATTGATATTGTTAAGGGCAGTTTGTTCACCAAATTTTTTGGTCAGGTTGATTATCTGAAGTGGCATAATATTGAATGTCTTTCTGCAAAAATAAAATAAAAAAACTCATCCTATAGAATGAGTTTCGCAATATTTTTACATTATAATTATTTTCTTGATTTTTTCTTAGCCCCGCCTGATGCCGGTATTGCCGTAGAGGCGGTATTAGATGCCCCCTTACCGTTAGGAGTGATGGCTGCAGGCTTGTCATACATCGCATATTTTCCATTGGTTCTCCCAAAGATCTTTTCCACCTGTTTCTGTGTTAAAAATTGTGATTTACCAATGTATTTACGATTTTTATTGATCACCTGGATAAATTGTACAGTTTGCTGTCCATAGTTTTTTTCGTAATGAAGCTCAATAATATCATTGGGAAGCTCCAATACAATATTTTCATCCGGAACCGATGTAAAGCCATCCATGATGAGTTTAAATAATCCGGCAACATCTCCATTCAGGTTTTGGAATGAAAAGGAACGGATTGTATTCAGGTTGCTGGTATTCAGATCCTGGTAGTTGATTGTAAATTTATCTTCCTTTTTATATAGACCAACGGAATTATCTTTACCAATTTCCACCAAACTTTCATTTTTCAACACTTTAATCTGTGAGAAAACTGAAATACTGAACATACATGTAATAAGTAGAATTATTTTTCTCATGAAATGAATTTTAATGTTTTATAAATTGGTGCACATAAACTTACTAATAAAAAAACTAAAAAGCAATTTTATTCCTTCAAGCAAAAATAATACTTTTTTTTAATATTTATCAGGGAGATACCTTTGATACTATGGACTGCATTGTTTGTTTTAATTAATTGTTAATCATTTGTTTAATGATTTTCGAATAGATTAACAAATATGAAACTTATCATAGGATTATAAAAATTAAAATAGCCTAATGCATTGAAAAACAGGATCAAAATTGTGGAATAAATAAAAGTATCAGAACCAATGTAAAATAAATGTTAAAAAAATACTGATTTCGTGAATTAAAATGACAAAAACAGAATGGTTTTGACTGTAAGGTATTGATAAACAGTGTTATAATAGTCTGTTTTTGGAGAAATCAGATATAAACGAGTCAAATTCCTGTTTATAACTTCTACCCACAGGAATCTGATGACTGCCGAGAAGGACTTCACTGTTATTAAAAGCCGTCACAAATTTTGTATTAATCATAAAAGACCTGTGAATTCTGATAAACCCTTTCCTTGATAAATCCCTTTCCCAATCGGTAATCTTGCTTTTCGAGATAAAACAGTCTTTTGTTATTAATACCACTTTGATATCATTTCCCTGGCTTTCGAAAAAAACAATTTCAGAAAGTGGAATTTTCCTGTGCATCCCTTCTGTTTTAATAAGAATAAAATCTTCTTTAAGATCAGCCGGAGTCCTCAGAATACGCTCTACGGATTTGAAAAAGCGTTCAAAAGGGATGGGCTTTAGAAGATAATCCACAGCTTCCAGCTCAAACCCTTCGATAGCGAAATCTCTATAAGCGGTGGTGAAAATAGTCTTTGGTTTTTGAGATAGGGATTTTAGAAAATCAATTCCATTCAGATCAGGCATCTGGATATCAAGAAACATCAGATCTACCGGCTGGCTCTGAAGTATTTTATACGCTTGCAAAGCATTTTCAGCTTTTCCGGCCAGCCTCAGATCATCGATTTTGGAAATATGATTTTCCAGTAATGCGGCTGCCAGAGGCTCGTCATCCACAATGATGCAGTTAATCATAATAAGTAGGGGTGATGATTTCAACTTTAAAAATATTGTTTTCCTGTGAGATTCGGAATATAAAATTTTCCTGGTAGTGATGCTGCAGCTGTCTTTTTATATTTTCTAATCCTATTCCATTTTCATGATTCTTATGATGACTGGAATAATTATTTTCAATTTTGAAGACAGATTCTCGGGAATTGGTTTCTAATTCAAATAATATTTCTGTCTGAGCCGAATTTTTTCCGGCGCCATGCTTAAAAGCATTTTCTACCAAAGTGAGATACAATAGCGGCGGAATCATATTATTAGAGTCAACTACTATCCGTTTATTTATTTTTAATCTTTCTTCAGAGTACCGAAGGCTTTCCAAAGCAATATAATCGTCAATAACGGCCAGCTCATCAGAAACAGAGACCCACTTTTTTTGTCCTTTGTACAGAATATAATCCAGTATATCAGAAAGCTGGCTGATTGATTGGGAAGTCTTGTCTGAATGATTTACAGAAAGAGAATAGATATTATTTAATGTATTGAAAAGAAAATGAGGATTGAGCTGGGATTTAAGTGATTGTAGTTCCAGTTCGGTTTTCTCCTTTTGAAGTTGTATCGTTTTCTCTTTTGCATCTTTATACCGAATAATAAACATAATCGAAATAAAAATAAATGCTCCGCTGATAATTGGAAAAGTATAATGAAATAAAAGATATCTGATATCCGTAAAAATGCTTGTGAAGCTGTCTTTAGGTTCATTTACGAAAAAAGGCTCAGCTATGTAAACAAGAAAAACCCTGTTGACTACCGAAATAACATACAAAAAAGTGAGGGTATACAATGAAAATTCAATATACTTTTTCCGGTCATAGAAATTCCGGATCAGAATATAAAAGATAATGTTAGCGCCTATAATCTGAAAAATCCAATGACAGAAATTGTAGATGACCAGTTCTTTGAAATTACCGCCGTCATATTCTCCATATGTTCTGGCAGTTCCGAATAAAAATAGAGCTGTCCAAAAGAATATCTGGAAGTATACATTCTGCCTGATCCGGGATTCCGGCCTTATTTTTACCATGTTCAAAAATATGAAATCTTAAGCTGCGGAAATAAAAGCATTAAGAAAGACCCTAAAATAATGATGAATAATACAGTTTCTTATGCAGACAGCCTGTTTTACAGTTGATCATGAATCAATTGCTTTCTGCATACTGTATTGAGATCGAATGTAAAATCTGTCAATATTTGCAGGAAAAAATATAATGAGAGAGCATTCTGAAAGATTGTATGGGCTGGATCATCTGAGAGCCGCCGCAATTGTACTGGTACTGATGTATCATTATCGTGCATTTCAACACCCGGGCTGGATTGACAGTATCGGAAGATTTGGCTGGACTGGGGTAGATTTGTTTTTTGTTCTAAGTGGTTTTCTGATTTCCGGGCAATTATTCAAAGAAATAGAGAATAATGGGAGATTCAGTATTAAAACATTTTATATAAAACGGTTTTTCAGGATTTTTCCGGCTTACTTTTTTACTGTTTTTCTCTACTTTACATTTCCTTTTTTCAGAGAAAGGGAAGCTTTATCTTCATTATGGAAATTTGTCACCTTTACTCAGAATTATGGTTTGGATGTTATCCATAGAGGTACTTTCTCTCATGCATGGTCTTTATGTATTGAAGAGCAGTTTTATCTTATTCTTCCTTTATTGCTTTTGATTTTAAGTCCGATGAGGTTATTTAAATTTCTGCCTTTTTTCATTATTATGCTCCTAAGCTTTTCTGTGATTTTAAGATGGCTGACCTGGAATGAATTTATTGAAACTGCCGATAACTCTTCTGCCGATTTCTGGAAATTATGGTATATGAAAATATATTATCCGACCCATACAAGGCTGGACGGGCTGGGAATCGGCGTCTTGACAGGCTATCTAATGCAGTATTCGGAATCGTTTAAAAAAGTAGTTCATAATAATGGTAACCGGCTTTTCTTTTTGGGAATACTCTTATTGGGAATTTCATTCTGGTTCTGTAATGATCAGGCATCAAAAAATGCTTCCATATTTGGTTTTACGCTGGTTGCTGTAAGTTTTGGTTTTATTGTGATGAGTGCGGTTTCTGCATCTTCTTTTCTTTCAGGATCAAAATCTTATATTACATCACAGCTGGCGGCTTTATCATATACGATCTACCTTTCTCATAAAGGCATTATTCATATGGTCCAGAATGGTATCGATTACTTAAATTTTGAATCTTCAGATAATATAAGTCTTCTGGTATGCCTTCTGGCTTGTATTATAGGCGGAATTTTCTACAGATTTCTGATTGAAAGACCTCTTTCCAGAATTAAAACCAAAATATTGAAGAAATAAATATAGGGTTTGCTTACTAACTTATCTCGCAGATTTTTATTGAACGATGTGTAATGGGAGAATATCAATGCAGGCTATTCAGAAGCTAAAGCCTGCAAAACGGCATTTTTTATTTGAGCTTCTTTCAGGCTCCAGTATTCTCTGTTTTTTGGCATTTGGTTTTCAAGAACAATAAGGCTGAGGTCTGCAGAAGGAAAGTAGACATTCAAACAGGTAAAACCATCACCAAGGCCGGTAACTCCAAAATATTCCAGACCGGCTTCTTTGATGATCCTTACATTATATCCGAAACCCATATTTTCTTTTCCGAAAACATTGTGTTGGGACATTGTGGAGGGGGTAAGCATCTGCTTTTTGAATTCAGGGGAAAGAAGCCGCCCGTTAAACAATGCTTCATTCCATTTGGCAAGGTCCAGTACCGTTGAAATGACTCCGGCGGCAGGAGCAATTTCATGATTCAGAAAAGTTTCATTTACTTTTTCAAACCTATTATTCTCACTCATGTACCCGGGAACAAGCGATTGATGGTTTTTTGTATTGTAAATAAATGTTTTTTCCATTTTCAGTTTTTTGAAAAGGGAATCGGCCAGTTCCGTAAAATCTTTTCCGGTTGTATTTTTCAGAATTTCTCCTAATAACATGTAAGACAGGTTTCCGTATTTGAACTGTGACCCGGCCTTGAAAGCAGCCGGTTTATCCAGGTCAATTATGCCGTGTGTATGATTAAGGAGATGATGTATAGTAACTGTATCTGCCCAGGTTTGCGTAAGAGAAGGAAGGTATTTTTTGATAGGTGTCTGCAGATTAAGTTTTTTCTGTTCAGCGGCTTGTAAGATCAAAACGGCAGTTACCTGCTTGGTATTGGACATGATTTCAAACTGATCATCCGTTTTGAGAGGAATCTTTTTTTCAAAATCCTTGTAACCGTTAGATTTCAGGTATTTTACTTTTCCTTTTTGAGAAACCAGAACAACTCCATTGAATTGTAATGGAGAAGCAACATTAATAATGCTGTCTATCTTACGAGTATAAATATCTGTTTTTTGAGCCTTCATACCAACAGATAATGCTGTCAGGATAAAGGTAATGAAGAGTTTTGTTCCGGTCATTTCTGGCTATTCTTTTATGAATGGTTATTTGAAAGAAATCTTGTTTCCAAATATATGTATTTCATCCTTTTTTATTTAAAATGTTGAGTCATTATAAAACCACTTCCAAAGAGAAGTGGTTTTATGTTGTATTAAGTATTGAAAATATTTTATGGTTTCCAGAAAGACCATTTACTGCCATTAAAGACCGCGAGACGTTTTGCTCCGGCTTTATTTACATACACCATCATTCCCGGTGATGGGCTTGGAATATTTTGTACATCGGCTACAATAGGCAGTACCATAGATTTGGTTGTAGACTCCAGAACCAAAACGCCATTGGCCGTACTTGTCTGTGCTCCGATGATTACTTTTGCAGCTGGCAGTTCAGGAGCTTGTAAGGCAGTAGGCTGTGCTGCTATGGCACTCGTGATGTTGGCATCCTGACCACTTAAATCTACCCACGTTCCGTTATAATACTTTACCCGTGCTTTTGTAGGGTCAACAGAATCCAGAAGTATAGTTCCTTCTGCCGGAGTAAGAGGAAGTGTACGGGCATAAGGTAAAATAATTCCTTTATTTTGATTGGCAGGAAATTCTAACAGAACAGAAGTTTTTACCGGTGATGTACCAACAGCGTCTCCCAGAATGATTTGAGCGTTTGACATTGCTGCAGTTCCTATGCAGATGGTTAATATAATTTTTTTCATTTTTTAAATTTTTAAATTCAGATAATGTTTCTAAAGCTTTAATTTCAGATTACGGGCAGGTTGGAGTGCTGAAACAGCTCCATGAAGTTCCGTCATATAATTTCAAACATTTGGCTGTGGTATCATACACCATCATTCCTTCCTGTGGAGAAACAATAGCATTGATCTGAAGTGTTGTAAGTCTGTTAATAACGAACCCCTGAGTATTTGATTCGAGAACGGCGTGAGCAGATTTTCTGAGCATCGGCCAGTTACCGTTACTGCTTCCTGCTCTCTGTAAAAGGGTAATTCCAAATTTAGAGTCTGCACCTGCGGTTCCGGTATTTGCATCATTATAACAAATACATCTCAATATAAAATAATCATTCGTTGTAGGGTAATAAGTGTCCCCAAATACAGGAGAAGATGTTGAAACAAAATTGTTGGTAGAACCATTGGTTCCTTGTTGTTTAATTTCAAACTTAAAGGTTTCATCCGGTTCATCAATTCCGTCATTTACAGAGGCTATATTGATGGCAATTCCGTCTTCATCATTGTTGGGACTTGAATATCCGGGGATTACACCACCATCATAATTGCCGGGAGGTATAGTTATTAAATAAATAGTGCTTCCGGGTACATGGGATATTGTTGGTGTACCGTTTGAATTCGTGACAGGGGTTAAAGTGATATCACTGTCCGTAATAAATGCAGTACCGTTGGCAGGATTTATTAATTGAACTGCTACTGTAGTTACTCCTGTTACTGCACCATTGATTCTCAGAAACAAATTCCCATTACTTGAACCTTCACAGGAAGACAAGGCGTTGGAGAATTTCAAATCAATCAACGGGTTAAGAGAAATTCTGATATCGTCCAGGAAGTTACCAAGACCAGGGTTACCTCCATCCACCAAAGCTCTGAAACCTACACGGTAAACACCGGATGTTCCTGTAAAGGTATAGGTTCCCTGATTGGTAGACCAGGCTGTTGTACTTGAGGGAACTGTAGTTGTTTTCACAGTTGCTATGTTCACCTGATTCTGATCCTCAATTACCATTGCTGCCTGCTCCGCAGTACGGGTTCTGGCTCTGTGCATAAAAGAATATGTAATTACATCGCCATTAGCCAGATACATATTCTGATAAATCATTGAGCTCACAAATGCATTCAGCTCTACAAAATTGCTCCCTTGTGCAGCGGGTACACCATTGAATCCGGTTCCCCATACTTCGATAGGATGACAATCTCCGGAAAAACCTGGAGAGCACGCTCCTGTCTGTGTAGGATGCGAGGTATACCAAGGTGAAGTAACTGCTGCGCCCGCATCAAAAGTAGCTCCGAAACCGAAATTAGCATCAAGCATACTTACTGTAGCGTTGGCCACACCAAACTCAAGACCTGGATTTACGACAATTCTTGTTTGCCCAAAACCAACCTGTGCGATAAATAAAAGAAAAAAAGAGAAGAATACAGAAATCTTTGTATTCAATGATTGGGAAGTCATTCGAATAGATGTTTTCATTTTTATATTATGTAAATTTTAATAATATGAAAGCAAGCTTTTTATGTAAAGCTTTGTTTAATAGAACAATTAATTTAAAAAAAGGAATTTACACCTTCCTGTAGTGGGTAAGATCTTTGAATTTTTGAGGGTTGAAATGTTATGTATTTTGTTTGTGTTTATATAATTTTTTTTTCAATTGTAACAGTTTATTATCACAAAAATAGTTAAAAAAAGCTTAAAACCTATATTTTTTTAATATTTAATTTGTTGATATACAGTTAATTTTGCTTTTTTTTTGATCGTTATGGTCTTGAAAATATGGTAAAAGAAGTGAGTGTTTAATAAATAGATCCGGAAACTAAATTTGGCAATTATCCCATAATAATGAGGTGTTCCACGTTTTTTTTGTTGAGGATTATAAAACAATGAAAAGGCACCGTTTAAAATGAACGATGCCTTAACTCAGAATATTAAAATTGAATGTGTTGCTTAGATTTTATTTATTCATTCTGTTTGATTTGGGGATTATTATTAATTTCTTTATTCGGAATCTGGAATCTGAATTTATCCGGAGTGAGGTTAAATCTTCCGAAAGTATGGTTAGTTCCCGGATATATTCTTTCCAGTGGAGTTCCTAGCCGTTTCATATCAAACCATGCGTAGCCTTCTCCCCAAAGTTCAATCCTTTTTTGCAGGATAATTTCATTGATGAGTTCATTACCGGTTTTTGAAGATAAGATATATCCTTTATCTCTTTTCGAGGTTATATCAAATAATACTTGTCTGGCTTCGGTTTCTCTTCCTTGTCTGGCAAGAGCTTCAGCTTCAGTATAATATAATGAGGAAGCTCTGATATAGATATAATCACCTTCAAAAAGGCTCGGATCTTTAAACTTCCAGCTTACATAGGCCGGATAATTTTTTGTTTTTCCGTTAAATGTATACTGGGCGCTTTGGCTTCCATTGAACACTTTTTTACGATAGTCCGTTTCCGGAATAGCTTCGTAAAGACGTTTATCTATCAGTTTGCGGATCTGCGCAGCTCCGGCATATCCTTCATTTGTATTATCAAACATTGAGAAGAAGGAAGCATAATAATTACCAATACTCATCGTGGAAATTGTATTATGAAAGCCCCATATTACCTCAGGATTATTGATGTTTGAAAATCCTGTCGTGGTATATTCATTTTCCGTCATAAGTGCTGCACCTTGTTTACTTTCTTCCGCATATCTTGCTGCTTTAATGTAATCTCCTGTGGCCAGAAATACCTCAGCAGCAATTGCCTTAGCTGCTCTTTGGTCGATCTGGGCTCTGGATGGACGTGCATAGCTGTCCAGAAGGCTGACAGATTCTTCAATATCTTTCTTGATCTGGCCATATACTTCGGAAACTGTTGATCTCGGAAGTCCCTGGCTCGGATTACTAGCTGTAAGAACCAGAGGGATCCCGGGTTCAGACTGGTGGTCTTTATAATCATTGGCATAGAAACGGATGAGATAAAAATATGAATATGCCCTCAAAGCGAGTAACTGTCCTGCAATGGCTTTGTTTTTGGTACTTGAATCTTTCTTAAGATCATCCAATAACTTATTGATCACAAATATTCTTGCATAAAAAGTGGTCCACACAATTTCAGAAGCGAGATTACTCGCATTAGTAGCTTCATAATTATAGAACATTCCCAGGTGCTGGTTGGTAGACTGGATAACATCATTAGACATAAGGTCTGCACCTGCTTTGATTCCCATAATTCCGAAATCAGAATGGGAAGTAGTACCTCCGGCTCCGTTACTGCGGAGATCAAGATAGATTCCTCCCAGAATTTTTTCCGGGGTTGAGGAATCATTATTCAGCTGTTCACCTGAAATATCTCCTTCCGGCAGTGTATTGAGATCATTGGCACAGCTGGAGGTAAGAAGACCAATGGCAGCTGCTGCTATAAAGTATTTTATTGTTTTCATATTTTCTTTAAAAATTTAATTTAAATCCTAACGAGACACTGGATAGCAAGGAATATCTGTATGAATCGGATACTCCGGTTAATGAAGCCCTTGGATCATAACCTTTTCTCTTAGACCATAGATAAAGATTGTTTCCGGTCAGATAGATTTTTAAGCCTGATAAACCAGCCTGTTGTGCAAAGCCATCTTGCAGCTGATAGGAGAGTGTCACATCCTGAAGGCTGATGTAATCCGATTTGATCAGATACAAGGTTGAGTTTCCGTTTTGATTTGTAGCATTAAGATCCACTCTTGGCAGAGCAGCATTCGGATTTTCCGGTGTCCAGGTCTTATCCAGATCTGTTGAATAGTTAGATCCGTAGCTGTCTGAATGAAATAAACTTCTGTAAATATCATCATAACCGTATCCACCAAACTGGTAGGCAAAATTTACAGACAGGTTAAACCTTTTGTAGGTTACATCAGTTCCGAACCCACCATAGACTTTTGGAATTGCTGATTTTCCGGTATTATAATCAGTAGCTTCCTTATAATTATTGGTTACTGTGGTTTCTTCCTGGTGTGTATTTGGATTGATTGAAGTTCGGTACCACAATGCATCACCGTTCTCGGGATTTACTCCTGCAAACTTTTTAAGATAATAGGTGTAGCGGTCTCCACCTTCCGTCAGAATAAAAAGACCTGTAACGAGCCCTGTGTTTCTTTGTTCGGCGGGCAGTCTTGTAATTTTATTCTTATAATGAGTAGCGTTGGCATAAAAACTCCATTGAACCTGGTCATTACGAAGAATATCAACATTCAGATTGGCCTGAACTCCTCTGTTGGTCATATCTCCGATATTCCCGTACTTCACATAAGATCCTGCATTAGATGGAGGAAGAGGAAGGGTATAGATCATATCTGATACTTTTCTTTCGAAATAATCAGCATTCAGTGTAATTCTGTTTTTCAACAGGGAAATTTCAAATCCGGCATTCAGGTTTTTGGAAGTTTCCCATTTTAAATCTTTATTTCCTTGCTTTTTTAGAGACAGAACAGGCTTATCGTCTCCGAAATTATTGATTCCGTAGATATCCTGATAAGCATAATAATCCCTTGTAGAACTGTCCAGAAGAATATTATCATTTCCCTGCTGGCCATAAGAAGCTTTTAGTTTTAAAGAATTGATGACTGAGTTATCTTTAAGGAAATCTTCCTTAGCAATATTCCAGGCCAATCCTAATCCATAGAAATTTCCCCATCTGCTTTCCGGAGAAAAGACTGAAGAACCGTCTCTTCTTATATTGGCATTGAAGAAATATTTCCCATCGTAATTATAAAGCAATCGGGTAAAATAACCTTCCACGGCATATTCATAACCATTTCCTGACAGGTCTGTTATTTTTACTGCATTATCAAAAGACAATGAGTTGGGCAGCAGGAGTTGTTGCTTTGTTCCTGAAAATCCATCATTTTTGATCTTGTTTAATTCATGACCTACAAGAAGATTAAAATTATGATTACCCAGTTTTTTCTGATAGGTAAGCAATTGCTGATGGTTCAATGTGTATTTAAAGGTAGCGCCTTGTGAAATGGTTCCTCCAACAGATGAAGAAGTTCCTCCCTCTGTATTTCCAAACTGTAAGGTTTTAATATTTTCAAGATAGGCCCCAAAATTATAAGTGAAATCCAGCCCCTTGATGATTTCATAGTTTAATCCCAGATTGATGTTGGCAATATTATTCGTTGTCCGGGATTTGTCTTTCTGAAGGTTTCCTACAGGATTTTCGAAAACGGCATATGACCTTGTCGCTCCGTTAGGGCCCTGGCCGTCTCCATAATCATATAGAGCATTTCCATTATTATCATAAAGCCTTTGATAATTATCATTTCTAAGGAAAACAGGATAAAAAGGCGCAATATTTCTGGCAAACTGAAACGGGTTGGAAAACCCTCCTGATTCTCCAAAATCCTGTTTACTGTGCGTGTAAGACAACGCGGTAATCAGTTTTAGTCTTGAAGTAATGGAGTAGTCCACGTTAGATCGTATTCCGAATCTTTCAAAGCCGGAACCAATGAGGTAGCCCTTATCATCGAGATAGTTCAGTGAAGTGTAAGATTTTACCTGCTCACCGTTTGCATTAATGCCCAGCGTAGCTTCTCTTCTCAAAGCAGGTTTAAAAAGCAGCTTTTTCCAGTTGTCCTGATAAAGCAGCTGAGCATCAGGATTGAATGAACCGTCTTTTCCGATGAGCTGGTTAAAAGGTACATTATAAACATTGTATCCGAGTTTGCCCAGAGCTGCAATCCCCACATCATGAGGACTCGGGCCCGACGGAACAGCTCCTGGCTGCTTCAATCTCGCAATTTCCCCGACTCTCGCTCTGTTATAATAAGCCGTATAATAATCCTGAGGAGAAGTATAAACCGGATAATCTTCAACCGATCTGAAGTTTACTCCTGTTCTTACATCTGCTTCAATACTAAGTCCTTTATTTTTTCCTCTTTTTGTATTGACAATAATCACTCCGTTAGCTCCTCTGGAACCATATAAAGCATTGGATGAGGCATCTTCAAGAAATGAAATACTTTCAATATCTGCCGCAGCAATACTGTTGAGGTTTCCGTTATAAGGAATACCGTCCAATACGATCAGCGGATCACTGGAAGCGTTGATAGAACCGATACCTCTCATTCTTATAACAGGCTGGGAACCCGGCTGACCAGATGAGATTACCTGTACTCCCGCTACTTTTCCTCCAATTCCCTGCAGGATATTTCCATTTTGAAGATTAGACAGATCTTTAGCTTTTAAAGACTGCACAGAACCTGTGATTTCTTCTTTCTTCTGCTTCCCGAAAGCTACCACTACTACTTCTTTAATGGCATTTTCTTTAGAAAGACTGTCCTTGCTTTGTGCAAAGCCGTATTCTGCAAATAACAGCAGGGCCAATACACCAAGTTTGCATTGTTTTTTTTTCATTATATTAATCTTAGGTTTAAAATTAAATGTGTGTATTACTGCTGATCTTCCCGGTTTAGAAAAATAAGTTCCTTCCTCCTTTTTCAGGGAGGTTTCAAGAATGGAATGGTATTATTTACAGGAGAAGTGCTGGATTAAACCGGTGTCGGTATGATAGGGCTTTAATTCCTACAGTAATGGTTCTATTTTAGTTTATAGCATCATCATTTTACACATCATCATATCAAAGCACATATCTTTTAAAATAAATGTATGCAGTGAAAAGCCTTTGTCTTTTGCAGACTGCAGCTCAGGCGACATAGCCATGATGATTGGTAGGTAAGAATTAAAGTAATTTTTATTCATGAGAATAAAGTTTTATGTTTTTTTTAACTGGGTCAAAATTATTTATTAATTGGAAAACCGCAGTTAAAAGGGCATATGAAATAAATCATATAAGTCTACTAATTTGGTAGGATATTGGTTTAATGTATTAGTTTTTAATGATTTGTATGATTTAACGTATTGTAAATCAATCTATTGTGTGTGTTGTAAGAAACTCTGGAAAATTTTAATAAAAGTGCATTTTTATTGATGAATAAAAATTAATATTTAAAGTCTATTGATTTGGTAGACTTTTTATTTATTTTATTACGCTTAGAATTGGAGTCAGCTTTCACTAAAAGGTACTTTTTATCATTGTTTTTTAAATTAAAATTCTTTAACAGAAAAATAAATTATACTTTTGAGATACCTTTATTAAGACGGTTATTGCATAACTGCTAACAGAAGCACCCTGATTATATGATGAAAAAATATTTTACTTATACTTTACTTTTTGGAGCACCTTTATTTCTGTGCCAAAATAGAACAGACGGAAACGTTGTTTATCAGCAGAAATGGACAGAATTAGAGAAGGAAAATGAAGCATTGGCCTTTGATGCAGAGGTCAGGTTATCTGATGCGGAGCTCAAATTGGACAAAAAATTATTTGAGCTGCGAAAACAAATCGTTAACGAAGCAGACAAACAAAAATATCCTTTATATAACAGCTCTTTTAATGAAATGAAGCCCTTGATTGAGAAGAGTAAATTGTTTGAAGTTTTTCAATCAATGCCGAAAGGTGGCTTACTGCATACGCACAGCGGAGGCTTTACGGATGTAAAATGGGTGATTGCAGCGGCAAGAAAATATAATGAATGCTATGTTTATGATCAGAAAGATAATGATCAGTACATTTTCGGGCAGCTGGCTTTTTTTGAAAAAGGAAAAGTTCCCAAAGGGTTTGTTAGTCTTGACAAGAAACTAACCGCAGAGCCCGGTTTTGAAAAAGAATTACAGGAACTTCTGATTTTGAAACGTGATAACCTTTGCTCTTATTCTGATTACTGGATTGAATTTGAGAAACGTTTTAAACGTATCAATCTGCTGTTGCCCTATCGCCCGTTTTTCAAAGAATATTATCTGAAAGGTTTTCAGGATCTGGTAAAGAACAAAGTACAGCATCTGGAAATTAGGTTTATCTTTGATGAGCTTTACGACTTCGAACATGGAAAATATGCTCTAAAAACTTCAATCACGGATTTGCAGGATATTGTTAAAAAGATACACCTGTCTGACCCGCAATTCAGTCTTAAGCTGATTTATTCAAGCTTTAAATTCCTGGATCCGGAAAGCATAGAAAAGCAGCTTGAAATTGCTTATCAGTTCAAAAAAGAATTTCCGGATATGATTTCCGGGTTTGATCTCGTAGCTGATGAAGCAGCGGGAAACAGTATTTATTCTTTCCAGAAAGACTGGACAAAACTGAAAGATCTTAATAAAAAATATGGGGTAGATCTGCCTCTTTTCCTGCATGCCGGTGAAAGTACTTCTGTTTTCAATAAAAATGTTCTGGATATCTCATTGCTGAATAACAAAAGGATTGGCCATGGTCTTAACCTCATCTATTTCCCAAAAGCCATGGAGCAGATCAAAAAACAGGATAAACTGGTAGAAGTAAGCCCGATCAGTAACCAAGTTCTGGGATATGTAAGCGATTTGAGGAATCATCCTGCCAGAGTTTTGCTAAGTAACGGAGTACAGTGTTCTATTAATAGTGACGATCCGTCAGTATACGGATATGATGGTCTCAGCTATGACTTCTGGGCAGCTTTTGTATATTGGGAACTGGATATGAAAGCACTGAAAAAACTGGTTTTTAATTCAATCAATTATTCTTCTCTGAATGACAATGAAAGAAAACAGGCACTTGTTTATTTGAACAAAGAATGGGATCATTTTATTCAGAAAACAAATCTTGCATTAAATTGATTATTAAGCTCATGCTGGAAATAAAAAAGCATTTAAATTATCATGGATTGTGCTTTTCCAATTAATTCATTAATTTGATATGTAGATTCATCGAGCTGTCTGGCATACAAAAATAAATCCAGAGCTTTTTCATAATCCATTTTTTTCATATGATAAATTCCTAAGTTTTTATGAGCATCGGAGTTTTCAGGATCAAGTTTTAATGAATCTTCAATATCTTTAAGGCCTTCCTCATCATAATCTAAACTTAGTTTTGCAAGACCACGGTTATTATATGAGTAGGAAAAATTCTTATCCAGAGAAATTGCTTTATTAAATAACGGGATAGAATTTTCATACTCTTCAAGAAGGATTAATGTATAGCCTTTATTATTTAAAGCAAATTTATTTTTAGGATTACTTTCCAATACTTTATCATAATATTCCAAAGATTTTTTTAATTCTCCTGTGTAAGTAAGTGTTAATGCGAAATTTATCAAATCATCAGAATTCATAGTATGATTTTTCTTAAATTCAATGGCAATTTCCTTAGCTTTTTTATTATTTCTGCTTTGGAGGTGAGAGACAATAGCCATTCGGTAAACATTAGGATCTTTTGATTCTTTTAATACCTCATCAAAGATAGATGCTGCTTCAATGTACTTTTTTTCTTTAAACTTATCAATTCCTTCAACATATTCTTTGGGTAGCTTTTTAAGTGTAAAGAGATTTATAATGGTTCTTCCGTCATTTGATATTGATCTTCCGTCGCTTAAATATACCGTTTTTGAGGTAGGATACATATTCGTTATAAAATCAATTGCAGAAGAAATCAATAAAACAGTGAAAAATATTTCCCAAAAGTCAGTGTTGGAAATGATTAAATAGGAGAGTGCAGCTAATAATAGTGAGGCAGCAGGGCCTCCAAATACAAATAAAATCTGATGATTAAAAGATATCTTTTTCTCTTCAGTCTCACAGAGACCAATGCCCCATTTTAAAGGGTTTTTAAAAATATAGTAGTTGAAATTTTTACCATTAATTTTGAAGCTTTTATCCTTATTTCCGTATGAGCCAATAAAAACATTTATTTTTTTCCGGGTAATCAGCCATCCTGTAACTGCGTGTCCCATCTCATGGAAAAAAACGGTAAGAGGTCTGAGTATTATTAAAAGAAAGACAATAATAGTTGCGGGTATTTCAAATACTTCCATAAAAAAATTACAGCTTAAAATTCGTTTTCTGGTTATTGATGGCTTTACAGCATTTAAGGCTTTAAATATACACTAATTATTAATTACAAAATAGATGAACAGCAGTACAGAATACAAGACATAGAATGCTTTTTACAACGGGATAGGTCATATTTACAATAAATCTTATACATTCGTATCGTTGAAAGTGGGTTTGAATTTTAGATATAAATTTGTGCTTTCGAAAAAGGAAAGAGAATAAATCCCATTAATGGATGAAAAAAATAATTAAAATCCCAGCTGAGAAGAATAACGTTTCTGTAAAAGAACGTAATCTGGACTTTGATGATTATTCTGTTGTTGAGTTGAGTTTTCAAGGTACAGAAGAAAAAGGGATCATGTATATGGAAAGTCATGTATTGCTTTTTGTTTTGGAAGGGGAGCTGAACCTTACTTTTGGGGAGAAAAGATATGTAGTGGGTAAAAATGAGATGACTCTTTTGAAAAAGGCTACTGCTGTTCAGTATAAGAAATTGGGAAATCCTGAAAATGATGGGAGGTACTGCGAAATGATGTTCAGTATCAATGAAGAGATGGTCGGTTCTTTTTTAGCCCATACAGAAAAAATAGTTCCCAAGGGTACAGATGGTAAGATAAGGACTGGAGTACATGCTATGAGTGAATGTCTGATCACATTTACAGAATCTCTTCGTGTTTATTTTAATGAGAGCTCCGGTGTTTATTCGGGGCAGCTTAGATTGAAAATGACAGAGATGCTGTACCATTTGGGAATAGGCAATGATGGCTTATTTCAGGAGTTGCTGCAACTCCGAAAACCTGTACAAACAGGAATTCAACATGTAGTAGAACAATATTATACTTCACCTGTTTCGCTTGAAGATCTTGCCTATCTGTCAGGAAGAAGCCTTTCCAGCTTTAAACGGGATTTCAAGGCTGTTTATAATATGACTCCGGCTGCATGGATCAGAAAAAAACGTCTTGATAAAGCTAAAGAAATGCTTGAATCAACACAACTGCCTGTTGCAGAAATCTGCTTTTCATTAGGCTTTGAAAATATCTCACATTTTTCAAGAATTTTCAAAGAGTACCATGGGAATATTCCTTCTTTTTACCGATCTCTGTGATCATAAAAAATTTTAGTTCTGTAAAAAATGATCCGGAAAGAACATTTATCTGGACAATATAGAAAAACAAACGAGTCTTATTGCCAATACCTTTGCCTGAGAAACATTGAATAATTAATTAAAAAAATCTAATGTATGGCATTATCAGGTAAAAAAGATAATCGTGTTAAGGATTATCAGGATATCGTAACTGTTTTGGAGAATTATACTGAAGGACTGAAAACAGGAAATGTAGAACAGCTTCAACAATCTTTTCATAAGGATGCAATAATGTATGGATATTGGGATGAATATCTTGTAGAAGGAGGTATTACCAATTTATATGATTCTGTAAGAAAACACGGAACAGCTCCCCATATTAAAACGCATATTGATATTCTTCATACAACAGATCGTATCGCTTTAGCCCGTATTGAATATGAAAGAAATGCGGCTGACAAAAATGGAATGGATTATCATGCGCTGATCAAGGTAAATGATGAGTGGAAGATCATTTCCAAGTTATTCCAGACATTTTTGGACTAAGCATAAGATAGAATTTCTTTTATAGAACATAAAGATCATCTGAAAATTTTGCAGTTCTTTTTTTGAATTTATAAAAAGTACTGCAATCTTTTTCCCTCAAATGAGTACTCCGATGAATAATAAATGAATGTTTGATTGTAAAGTGTTTATGAAAATGGAAAGCAGGAGGTTTTCTCCTACTTTCAATAAAAATTCTTTTTTAAGATGCCCATTGGTCTAAAGAAATTACCTCTGCCTGTCTTGGAAATACTTTATTCATGAGAACGCGGTGTACTTCTTCATCACCATCTGCACAGCAATCCTCAATAACGCTCAGTTGAAAATCTTTATCTGCGGCTTCTCTTAGTGTAGAAAGAACAACTCCGCTGGTTGATATTCCGGTTAATACCAGATGTTCTATTTCAAGGCCTCTTAAGACAACTTCAAGATCACTTCCGGTGAAGGCACTGAAACGTTTTTTAGTAACAATAATGTCTTGTTCCTGTGGAGTAAGATCCGGATGAACGGCAGACCATCCCTGCATGTCTACGTGGGCCATCTGTTGTTTTATGGAAGAAAATGCCTTGTTATTTTTACTTATTTCTGGCATTCCCTGTCTAAAACCTACTACTACATAGATCACGGGAATCTGTTTCTCTCTTGCTGTTTTAATTGCTTTTGATGTATCAGCAACCAATTTTGTTGTATCGGATAATAAGCCTAAGATGGTAGACTGCATATCCATGACCAATAATGCTTGTTTTGTTTTTTCCATTTTTATGATTCTTAATTATGTTTTATTGATAAATAATTCTTCAGATTCCTCCAGCAGCTGTTGATCCGGCGGAGTTTCTTTTCTTTTTTTTATTAGAATATTTCTGAAAGAAAATGCGATAATCATACCTGCAATTCCTTCCAAAAGAAGCGTGTTGGGAGCTCCTATTTTTTCTGAAACGATTCCGATAAGAAGACTCCCCAGCGGAAGCATTCCAAATATAGCCGTTAAAAGAATACTGATTGCTCTTGATCGCATTTCGGGTGCCGCTTCAGACTGTACTATTATATTGCAGGTCGTAAACTGGGCAACTCCTCCGAAACCTGTAACAGCTGCAAAAAACATGGCCAGCATAAAATTACTCGTATAGGAGAAACAGATAAGCCCGACGCTTAGAATAATTGTACTTCCAATTAATATCTTTCTCATAGATACGTTTTTTTTTAAAGAAGCCAGAATAACTGTTCCCAGTACTGCCCCAGCACCGATAAAGCTGGATATATATCCGAAGGTTTGAGCATCTCCTTTAAATATTTCCTTAGCATAGACAGGGGTAAGTGTATCATAAGGAAGAACGAGAAGCCCCGTAATGCTAAGCATAACAATAACCCACCCGATAGAAGATTCTTTTTTGATGTATCTGAATCCTTCTGCCAGCTCTTTAAATACACCTTGTTTTACGGTGTGCTGAATAGAAGATATTTTGGGAATTTTCATCATAGAGAGAGAAAGCATTACTGCGGCAAAGCTTGCAGCGTTCAATAAAAAGCAAACGCCGGCTCCAAACTGATGTAAGATAATTCCGGATAGAGCAGGACCTAATAACTTGGCGAGACTTGCCATAGCTGCAGTTAAAGAAAGTGCACTTTGTAAATCTGCCGGGTCATGTACAACTTCATTAATCAATGATTGTCTTGCAGGAACATCATATGCATTGATGATTCCCAGTAGTATGCTTAATCCCAGAATTAACCACACATTCTGATGTCCCATCATAACCAGTGCTGCTAATAAAACCGACTGAATCAAAGAAGCAATCTGTGTAATATTGATAATTTTAAACCGGTTATAGCGGTCTGCCGCCACCCCACCGAAAGCAGAAAATAAAAAGGAAGGGAATTGTTCCGCAAAAATAGTAAGCCCTAGCATAAATGCAGAATGAGTCATGCTGTATACTACCCAGACCACTGCAGTACGCTGCATCCAGGTTCCAAACTGTGAAACTGAACGCCCAAAAAAATACAAAGTATAATTATTACTTTGGAAAGCTCTGAATGTACTGATATTACTTAATTTTTTCATATTTCAAAACAAACCTTTCGACATATATTGTAAAAATGTCAAAATTAGAATAAAAAATTTTATACAAGCCATTGAATGGTCATAGATGTCAGCACATCAACGGTCGTATTTAAATCATCAAAATTATTTTTTAAAAGCATCTCACGCTTGATTCCTCTGATGCTGCTCTGTAAAATAAAAATAACAGTGTCCTTTTCTTCAGTTGTTAAAGGACGGATCTCTTTCTTACGGATACTTTCCGTTAAAGCTTTTTCCAGTATTAACTTTTCCCCTTTCATCAGATGCTGATGAACCACTTCCATAACCTGGGAATGCCTAGATTTTTCTTCCGCATTCATCCCGGTTTCTACCGCAGTAAAAAAAGGTTTTTTGCTTTCTGAAGTTTTAATTTTAGTCAGACAAAAGGCTCTGATTTTCTCTTCTATGGTGGGCTGAAGATCCATCGCATTTCCGATTTCTGCAGCTACTTCTTTTACCAGAGAGTTTAGGACAGCATGAAATACCTCCTCTCGGTTTTTAAAATAATAATAAATAGAAGTTCTGCTTTTACCGATGGCTTTGGAAATATCATCCATCGTTACCTTTTTGAAACCATACTTCAGGTAAAGCTCAGACGCAGCATTGAGTATCTGTTCCGAAAGTTGATCCTGTTCGTTATGTATGGCTGAAAACATAAATTTTGATTTTCTGTGTACAAAGATATTATATTTTTGACAGAAATACAAATTTTGTCAAAAAGTGTAAAAATACCAGAACAGAATCTGTTATTATTTTCTTTTACTGTGACACAGCAATCATTGTAGCCTGCATTTTGGCAATAAGTTTTTCCTGAGAACTATCGTAAACATAACCTTCACAAATTGTTAATGTTCTGCCTGCCTGCAACACCTTACCGATGGCAATAAGTTTATCTGTTTGCGCAGGTCTCATAAAATTCACTTTGAATTCCACGGTTAAGACTTCCATATTTTCAGGCATCATGGTGAGTCCTGCATAGCCACAGGCGCTGTCTACAATACTTGTCAGAACCCCTGCATGAAAAAATCCATGATGTTGTGTTAATGCATCAGTAAATTCACAGGTGATTTTTACCTGCCCTTTTTCTACCTCAGCTAATTGGGCATTTAAGGTTTTCATTAGTCCCTGCTTATCGAAACTTTCTTTTATTCTTTCGTACATCACTGTTTATTTTTCATTTTTTAATTCTAATTCCATTTGAATATTGGCTCGTTTATAAGGGGTCGGCCTGCCGGTTATTTTCTGAAATCCCATTTTATAATATAAATTGATAGCAGGTTTCAGCGTTGTATTGCTTTCCAGATAAATTTTTGAAGCTCCCGATTCTTTTGCTTTATTGATGATAGCCTGTCCTAATAACCAACCTATACTTTTTCCCTGTGCTTTTGGAGATACCGCCATTTTTGCCATTTCGAAATCGTAATCCGGATCATCCATTTTAATTAAAGCACAAACTCCCAATGGTTCCCCATTATATAATGCAACCAGTATTTTTCCTCCCTTATCCAGAATATATTCTTCAGGGTTATCCAATGCTTTACTATCGGTTTCTTCAATTTCAAAATACGTGGAGATCCATTCTTCATTAAGGGATTTGAATACAGATTGATATTGTTGCTCATAATCCACGATCTGGACATCTTTGCTTTCGCGAAGCTTCTTTTGATCCTGTACTCTTTTGAACATAGATTTTTGTTCCAGTAAGAATTCCCATTCTTCAATAGCTTCCCAAAGATTGTGAGTGGCTTCTTCAATGATTCCGTCAATAGCGTGGTCTATATCTGCACATTGTACTTTGATCATTTTTTCTGCTACTATCTTTCCTTTTTCCGTTAAATCCGTTACATTTCTACGCTTATCTTGTGATTTGATATTATCTTTTACCAATCCTGTTTTGGCCATCTCTTTAATGATTTTAGTAACAGATGGCTGAGAATGGCCTATTAGCTCTGCTATTTCAGTTATAGTTTTTGCCCCTTCATCATAAAGTACAAAGAAAACCGGAAACCATTTGGGTGAAAAATCTATATCATACAATTCATAAATTTTTGCAGCATCTTCGGTTACTTTTGCTGTTAATAGACGCAATCTGCTGCCTAAGGCCATTTTACCTGTTTTATTGAAAAAGTCCATTTCTAAAATTTTTTGCTCAGAGAATTAAATCAAATTTAAAATCAGTTAAATAACTATTTACATAACTGGTTATGCAAATGTATAAAATGAATTTAAATATTCAAATAATTTTTAGTTTTTTATTTTGAATTCTTTCTTTCAGGGAAAACATATAGATTAAAAAGATTTGGAATTTAGTTATTACAAAAGCAAATAGCACCATTTAAAATAATGATGCTATTTGCTTTGATGACCTTGGTAAAATTCAATGGTCATAGATTCTGAATGTTGCTGTTACACGTTCATATCTGTAATATTCTTATAATACAATATAACATTCTTAAGCTCTATCAATGGCAGTTTGCTCTCACTGAGTGATGAAAAGACAGCGATATCGATCTGCAGCCAGGCACCATTGGTGACAGGATTGTGCTGACTGTACCACATTTTAAGGGTATTGGCCAGGCGACATACAAACGGATCGGACTCGTTGAACGAAGGTTGGCATCCTCCGGCAGGAATCTCATAATCAGCAGGAATTTCAAAAGTAAACGGTGCTGCCAGTAATACAGGTAATTCTATTGCTGGCATCACATCATCAGATACAGCCAGTAAAGGATAATTCCAAGATACGCTGAGCTTCACCAGTTGCTCTTTCAATTCATCATACGTAAAGAAGGTACTGAAGAAATTTGCCAATTGCTGGGCTAATGGTAGGTTAAGGCCTGTGTCATTGTTAATCCTGGCAATGTCAAAAGTGCTGTCACTGCTGAGCAATGGGATCAGCTTATTCGAGAACCTTACTAACGGTGTACGGTAAATAAAGTCATTTACTGTAGGGTTATAAGGTACGAGGTCTTCATTTCTGATAATAGAAAGGCCTGCCCACGCGTACTGGAACTGTAATATATTCAATGCATCTACATTAACAGTGCGGGATGGAATATTGAACGATTCTTCCCATGACAGATAAGTGTTATCTCCCGCCTGATACCAATATGCATCAGGAATAGGGTTACCGTTTTTATCGGTAGCATTCACTTTTGTATAATTATCAATCGTAACATATGGTGTTTGAGGAATATCTGTTTCAAGTACATTTTTAGTGCCGCGGTATAATGACAGATCATCGGCTGACATATCCGCAGAAGGGATGATGGTTACCAGAAGACGATTGTCAAAATCAATATCATCTGTCTGACGAATGATAAAATCATAAGCACGGATAGCTGCATTACCATAAGGATTTCCGAAAAGTAAACTATTGAACTGGCTCCAGGCAATAGCCAGGTTATTCGTTAAGGTTACCATAGTCTGCAATGCGTAATAAGCATTGGCCAGATTAGGATCGCTGTTGTCCGACTTGGCGGTAATGAGTTTCAGGTAGCGGTTGAAATCATCTAATACCTGAGGCCATACCGTTACAAATTGTGCCAGATCACTGAAAAGATCTCGGGAAGTAGTTGTAAGCCTTTTTGAGGAAGCATCAGGGATCATGTTAAACTCGATATCAGAGAATATCTTATCCTGTGCCGCCTGATCTTCAGTATAGGAATAGGTAAAGTCCCATTCGGATGCTTTAGCCAGACGAATTTTAGTGGTATCACCTTCTACAGAAACACCTTTACCTGTTTGAGTGGTTAAAGTAGGAGGTGTAGGGTAGTTGCGCAGTACTACAGGTATATCCACATTACCCAAGCTTTGTTGTAAAGAAGCGGCATTAGGCGTGTTACCATTACTGCTTACATCAGCAGGTATAATGAAAGTAAGCCAGTTGGAACCCTGGTAGCCTTTAATGCCTGTTACTTCACTGATATCACATTCCACATGAGTAACTACATAAGTCATATCCAGATCTACGCTGGTAAATTCCTTAGCATTTTTAGTGGTAAAGCTGAATGTGAGGAAGGAATCCGTATCAGTTGTCCCTTTTTCATTCAATTGTATCTTAGAAGTGGAGATGCTGTATTCTTTGGCTTCACCATCTGCCTTGTTATTAATAACCGGTGTTCCGTAGAGTCGAGGTGGCGTTTGATAGCTGCCGGAGGCTACAAAATCTGATTCAGCAGTTACTTCAAATTGTACCAGAGCATTTACGGTATAGGCATTGCCAAGTTGATTAAGCAACTGCTGTTCGAATTTCTCTTTAGCATTCCCAAGACTGGTATTGTCTCCTGATGCAGATGAAACATAAGGTGCTGTAAGTATGGGTTCTATTTCCGAAGCAATAGCTCCGGCAAGTGTTGTTTTAGCATTAGTGATAGCTTGTAGATAAGTAGTGGCATCAATACCTTGTGCTGTGAGCCATTTCTTTTCTTCATCTGATTGCAGCTGATCCACGAGGAAAGCAGGTACTGCATAATCAGCACTTAGGAAAACATCTATGGCATTGAGAGATTGTGCCCCCCAGGTATCCATATCTATGCCTGTAAAATTCTGTATTTCTCCTTTACTGCAATCCAGGCCTTTACCTGTTATATAACTGCATAAAGGAACATCACTTTTCGAGACAAGGCTTGTAGCCAGCGGTTTTGGAGCATAGAATACAGCATTCAGTAAGCTGTAGGTATAGATACTGATGCGGTATTGGTTAAACTGTGCAGCCGTCAGCTGCTGTTGCAATGCAGTGTCGAACAGATCTCTGCTGTCATACAGAGTGCCTACTAAGCTATTGATGGCAGCGGTCACATCTGTTGGTACACCATCAGCTGTCAATTGAGTAATAGAGTCGGTCGTTAACTGATAAGTACCTGCCTGGTTTACCTGCCAGTAAATACCCTGACCGGATCTTAAGCCCATACGTACTACAAACACAGCCTGGCTGTTGGTTCCGCCTGCAGTGGCAGCATTGGTTCCGATGGCGATTTTCAGTTCATAATTACCAGCGCTTAAGAAGGCGGCTTCGAATAAGGCGGCAAACTCATTCAGACTGTATTGAGGATCAGAATCAGTTTGTACCGTTGTGGACATTGTCTTTGGTTTCACTTGCGTAAGAGCCTGAGTTACCAAAGTACTGTCTTTAAAGTCGGTGTTTACGTATTGCAGATCACGGTAAAAATCAAGATTGACAGTGAGTTGTAATATAGAGTGTGTATCTATGTCTGCTGCATTAATTGAGCTGGTGAGCGGATTCATAACCGGAGCCGGAGCCTGATTACCCAAGCTGCGTGCAGACAGATAAGTATAAATGTCTTTTACAAACTGCAGCAACTGGTTGAACTGATCACCAGAAAGATCAACTGCTTTATCAGGTGTAAGCGATGTGCTGAGAGTGGCAGTCAATGTGTTCCTGCCATCAACCGGATTTAATTGAGTCAGTTGATAATATACATTGGTATAGGTCAAAAGATCATTAGCTGCATTTTGTTTCCAATCCTGCTGCTGATCTGCCGGTACATCAGGCAGTTCATTATAACGCTGCGTATTGAAATTGAACTCTAGTTTCAGTTCAGGTTGATTGCTGGTATCAAGATCAAATAAATAGCTAAGTTCCACGCTCGGCCATTTACCTAATCCTTTCAGTTCATCTACATAACCGGTCTGTATAGGTGGATTATTGACGGGGGTAGAAGAATCTAACTGTGGATCACTGAATGGGGTAACGGTTATATTACCATAATAATCTACCCAATCAAAATGTACCTGTACATGATGACCGATGCCGCGGTAAGGATTGTCGTCTTCCTGAGGATAGCCCGCAGGATAATTCATGAAAGGATTAGATCTGGCAAATTTTGCAATAGGAACAACCTGATTATAGTACCATATCAGATCATCCTGGCCATCACTATTGTCTGTTTTACCTAATACATCGTCCTGTGTCTGTGGTTTGGCAGGTCCTGCAGGTAAGCCTACAATACTTTCTGTAAACCAACTGTTCTCCACTATCTGATAACTAAGCAGATTGTACATATTGTTAAGGTATACCTCAGCATAATTCGGATCGGTTATCTTAGGTTGTTTATCAGGATCAGGGTTAGGATTGGTACGGTTCAGGTCGAAGCCGGCAGTACCTTGCTGTACAGAAGCTACTTTATGCAGAATCTGATCGTTGATGGTAAGAGTAGTCGGGTTTACAAAGATATTTACAACATCTCTGGCTGCCCAGGCCATCGCGGCCATATCTATAAAATAATAAGCTGCAATGCTTTCGAATGTAATTCCCGCTTTACCACTGGTACTGATAGTGTATTGTATCTGTGGTAATATCACCAGCTGCCAGAGTGGAAGATTATTCCAATCACTGATACCAGGGTTGAGCTGCTGTATAGCTGTGGCATCAGCTCCATAGTAAGCGGCAATGGAAGATAAAGTATTACCAGGTCCATTGGTTCCCACTTCACATACTAAACCATTAAAGGTGATAGCAGGTACAGGGTATTTTCCAGGATCATTTATATCAGCTTTTGTATTGAGGGTTACTTTTTTATTCAATTCTACCAATTCAGCAGGCAGGATATTGAAGCGGGCGGTAATAGCATCAATGGTATCGTCAGGAGTGTTTACATAGTATGACAATCCTTGTTGCATTTCGCTTTGGGCATATACCACACAAGAATTAGAATCAATTTTATCACCTGTTACTGCACAGGTCATGTAATCACTTGGCTTGTTATTATATTGGCTGCTGTAGGTAACCAGAAGACGCACATTAGCAGTATCGCCTTTACCAAATACGCTGGAAGGAAAACCAGTGTTGCCTTCGGTTTCATTGTACATGAGATAATAGCCTCCTGAGCGGGTAATGCTGCATTCCCATAACAGTCTTATAAAATCATAGATGCTGTTCAGGATACCTGTAGTAGGAGCTGCTTCCGTTGCCATTCTTTCTGCCATTATCAGTGCTGAGGTGTCAGGATTGGTTTCGGTAGAAAGGTTGGCTTGTACAATAAATGTTTTCATATGTTCCATTCCAACGGACAATAAGCCATCCGAGCCTTCATACAGCCATTGTATATCAACTATTTTATCCATGTTATTGCCAGCAGATTTCGGATCCAGTGCCAACAAAAGTCTTTGCAGAATGGTAGCACCTGCTTCCCCCGCACCCAGAAGTTCATAGCTGTAAGCATTTACAGGAGCTGTAGAATCAGTATCCAGCAGTTTGATTTCAATATCTACCATGGTGCTCCATCCATAATAAGAGGATGGACGATAATCCATCACGCCTTTCGCAGCATCGTACTGTCCTATCTGAATGCTGAACGCTGAACCTTGCTCTTTAGGTAATGCCAGCTGATTAAGCAAACCTGAAGGGAATTGCCAGATAAGAGGAGACACATTGCTTTGAGCTTCAGGAGATCCATAAGGGAGTTTCAGCGCTCCGGATGTCTGCCATTGTGTAGTCGTCTGGAAGGTATATTGTACCTGCTGGAGATTAAAAGGCTGCATAGGTGTCAGTTCCAGTACATCTGGTTTTATACCCGTATTTTGTGCATAAGTAAGGAGCGTGTTAATTTGGTTAATATCTTCGGTTGTCAATTTTATATCCAATGTACTGCCTCCTTCCTGTATCGTTTTTCCGTCAAACTGCAGCCAGTTTAAGGAATTGTTAATGAGCTGTATGGAGAAATCGTCAGGAATTGGATTTGGAAGGGCAAATTCCTGGCCGGTAAGCGCATACAGTGCACAATTGGATCCGGTGCAGCTTGAACCTGCTGAAAGGGTAAGACCAGGTAAATTAGTTGGTAAACGCATTCCGTGTAACTGGTAGCGGGACACCATACCGGACAACTGCCCATATGAATTATTATCAGTAAAATACTCCAGAATGCTGCCTATGGTAAGGTATTGCAGACCTGGGATATTGGCATTGGTATATCCATCACCGTTATAGAAGAAATTATCTTGTTGCTGGTTAGCATAATTGGTAGCCAGCAGAGCGGCTGTGGTATTGTATTGCTGTGCCAGTGTATCCAGTGTGTCGGCCTGAGCAGCATCGGTGAAAGTAGCGGTAGTATGTATAAAAGGTTGTACTAGTACCTGACCAAGCGGTTGAACTTGCTGCGCCTGAACCTGTGCGTTGCATGCAAGATCCTGAGGGGTAACCGTAGTGCCTGTTAGCGCTGAAATAGCCGTTGCCATGCTGGTAAGTGTATCTCCTGGTACAATAGTGTATTGAGTCGTATTGTATTCAAAGCTGTTACCTGCAATAAACAAACCTGGCGTTATCTGGTTTTGCATAAGTAGGGTGCATACCTCAATATTTTTATAAACATCCGTGCTGATGCTGTTAAAGGTATCTTCGTTTTTCGCAGTATAGATTGCTGCACCAATAATCAGCCAGCTGCCTATCGTAAGTATTGCCGTATTCTGGAAGTTGGTATCAGCTGCAAGATCATCTACCGTTGTTTTTAATCCTGCTGCTATGGTATTGATGGTATCTGTAGCCTGTACATTATAGGAGTTCCCTTTATAGGTAATAGTCTGTGGTGCTAATAATCCCGGAACGGCTGCATTTTCAGAAATCAGCATGTTGGCTGTAATGGCATATATTGCAGCCACAGAAGTAAAGGTATCGCTTTCTACGATATCATACATTACACCTGTTATTATTATCGGTTTATTACCGGTAAGCGGGTGTGTCTGGTTAGCCGTAGCAATATCCTGCACAGTTACCTTATTTCCTGTTCCATCTACGGTGATACCATTGGCCCAGTTTATCATGGCTGAGAAACTATTTCCATTGTTGAGACGATAGGTAAAGTTATCCATGGCATCGGAAGCATAACCTGCCAGTTGTTTGCCTAAAAGCACGAAGTAATCTTCAAAAACAAAAGTAGACATACTCCATTGTTGCGGATCGGCTGCCACGGCAAGCTTAGCAGCAGAGGCTGTTTCTTCCTGAACTTTTACGGCCAGTTCATTGAACCATTCTTTCACTGCTGAAAGGTATTCCTGGGTGGCCATGTTATAATTATTGAACTGGATGTCCAATGAGATATCAGGTACTTTCAGATCAAGATCAAAGAACATAGGGAAAATGGCAGCTGCAGACAAATCGCCTTGCAGTAGCTGAACATTTACTGCCTGGAAGCTGTTTTGCAGGAAGTTGAGCAAATCACTCGTTGGTATAGGGAAAGGGTTATTTTCGCTGGACAGGAACGTGATCAATGCATCAAGATCAGCTTTTGAAATACCTTCCGTATCTACTTCCGTACGGAATGATTGTGACGGAGTGTGGTCAATATAGTTGAGCATCAGCCAACGGAAGAAATCTGAACATAAATATTCAAAGGAAGTGGTGGTTTCATTACCATTACCCGACGGATCTGGCGCATCAATGAACAGAGTTGCTACATATTGTGCAGACTGATCTTTCAGATTACCGTTTTCCGGTCCTGCTACTGTTAAATGAGGTACAAAATACAAGCTCAATGTAGGCAGGGTGTCTGAAGAAGTTTCTGTCAAAACAGAATGGTAATTCATAGGCATGTGTGGTGAACGGCGGATCACCATTACATCCGATATCGTTTCCTCAGTTGATTCAACTCCATCTATTGCTGCAAAAGTAACAGGTATAGTACCATCAAGCGGCGTTGCTATGCGGGCTGGTGCAACACGTACTGTTGCTGCCGGAGCTGACAAACGAGCTGCAGCCTGCGGAGCCTGAAGATTATTGTTCCAAGGAGCTTTGGCTGTCTGGTCTGTACCGATAGTGAGATCGAAACGAATCCTGGCAGTAAAGGTAAAATGAATGGTAATAGAGAATATTCCCAGATTTAGCTTGGCAGATACTCTTACATCTACTGAAGCTACAATAGCCAATGGTATTTTGTTATAGGCTTCAAAAGTTGCCTGTGCATATACCATGACCGTAATATTAACACTGGCAGATATGATTCCGAAGTCTATAGACCCATATAATTTACCAATAATTCCGATGGTGCCTTGCAGATAATAATAATAGGAGGTTTCTACCTGTTCTTTATTGCTTTCCTGTAAAGTACCGCTGTAAGGATAGTAAGCGGCTATCACTCCTTCAATAATCCCAAACATAGTAACACTGAAGCCCGCGCTGAGAATACCATAGTTTACACTGTATCCTACACCTACCTGCAAACCGATCCCAAATACAATTACCGGGTTAAAATTTCCATAATTGGTTTTAGGTACTTTATTGGTAGTGGCACTGCTTAGTTTTCCGAAATAAAAGCCTCCTGAACCCATTGCTGGAATACCAGGTGGCACAATAGCCTGTACGGTGAATGAGCGGGAGAAGTCCATGTTGTAAGGGAAGCCGATATCTACCGTAAAATCACCATTGGTGTAGATTTCGATTCCGATGGAAGGTAATGTGATATTAACTGCTCCAAACTGCAGATAACGCAGTGCGTTGGGCAGGGTAAGATCCATTTGATAGACACCAATGGAGTCGGAGATCTTTTTATACATGATCTCAAAATCGAGACCTTCAAATATTTTGGCTTTACCACCTGCCATAGCGATGCGTAGACCATATAGATTAGGATCATTAAATACTACCTGCATATCCAGAGTCCATACCGGTTTATCTTTGGTACCTGCATTCAGGATCCCAAAATTGGTAGCGATAAGCCAGTTGCTGTCTTCGTTGAATTTCAACAATGTATTTCCTGAGCCAGGTCCTATAGGTACTGTGCCGGGCTTTGGTTCGGCAAAAGCTTCCTGCATGGCCTTAGTGACATCTTTGATGGAGTTGTATTGGGCAGGATTTGCCAACTCTACATGCTGTCCCATTGCCAGCAGACGCAGATCGAAATACTGGTTACCTTGTCCCGGAACATCCGGCATTTTCTGAATATCCTGTCCGCCGCTGGCTGGTTTGAAAAGGTTACTTTCATTGATAGAAGGCACAACGGAATTACCATCGAAGGTAATAAATACACCTTTTTGGGTTTTAGTAAGGTTGATACCGTTGATATTGATGAATACCAGATTAAGCGTTTTAGGTAATTTATAGGTAACCTTAATATCTTTGGTATCGAGGTTATAAGTAACTGAGAAGCCATCCAGGCTTATTTTGTTGAGTATATCCCACGGTGCATCAAGCTCGAATGTCGGATTGAATAACATCTTCATGAAGGAAGTGATCAGTCCGCCCAATGTCCAGTTCTTGATGGAGAAAACAATGGTACGGCTTTGTCCGCTTACATCATACATCGCTGTAAAACCTTCCCAGGTAATAGCAAGCTGCTGGTTATTTTCAGAGAAGTTATAGCTGATGTCAACAGTAGCGTTGAAATATTCCAGAGTTACGCTGCCTAATACACCACCGGAATATTTACCAGTACCCGAATTATTGCTTGCGGCCTCATATTTCAGCCAGAGATTGGCTATGATATTGATCTTCTGATCGATAATTGGGAAGGTGAATATCCATTGCAGTCCTCCTTTTACTTCATAGCTGCTTTGTCCTGTTCCACTTGGGATAGTGGCGCTCAGTGAGAACTGAGTGATGTTTAAACTGTCAGGAAGGAAGCTGGTTGGCAGACTGATGGTCTCAAATAATTGCTTGATGAGCTCACCCAGATTTAAATTACTGCCTTCAGGCATAGCTATACTTAAGTCCCAACCGTCAGAAGAATTATAATTTACATCTGTATTGAGCTGCAAGCTGCCAATTGCAAACAATCCGGATACCTGAGCCGTAAATATGCTCGGGCCGGTGCCGCTTGCAGGTGAGGAAGAAGTGAGACGAAGGGTTCCGTCCGTTACCGAAACGTTCGTGATGAAATTGAGGTCGATATTGGCATTCGCATAAAACTCATAATACTTGCTGTTGATATCCATATTGATACCGAAAGCGGTAAATTCAACCAGCAAGAGGTTTTCAGGGATCGTAATAGCTCCGGCAGTAATAGCTGATAATAAATTATTAAACGTTACCGATCCTGTAAATGCCGCAGAAAGATTCAGACCAGAAGTGATTTCTACATCAAAACCTCCTACAAATAGGGTAGGAAAGAAGTTGACTCTGGCACTGAAATATAAGCTTTGTGAATTGGTAGTACCCGGATCAATGATGACCCAGTTCACATCAAATTGTTCAATAACAAAATTATCGAAAAGCGTCCATGCGCCATTCGATCCTATATAAGCTGATACACTGTTTATACTCAGTCCGTTACTGAAATCCAAAGAGGTATTGAATCCTTTAAAAGCAATACTGTTGAGAAACTGTTGTAAGGTAGGAGGAATATTCTGAAACCAGTTTTGTCCTGCCATCAACCCAAATAAATTGAGTGGTGTGAGCGGCTTGTCAGGCTCGGCTGCTACATTCAGCAGGAAAGAGGATGAACCTGATTCAACGGCTGCACTAAAATTCAGTACAATTGCATCGCCCGCTGCTAGTAACAAACGGAAGTAGAGTATGGGGGTCTGTACTTTTTGTGTTTCCTCTTCTGCCAGCATCAGACCGTCATCTGTTTCATACTCAATGCGTAATGCATCTCCTTCGTCTTCAGGTTCTGTAGTAACCGTTTCTTCTTCTGTTTTGATCTGAAACCCGACACCAGGGTTACTCACTTTCAGGAATCCTAATGATATCAGGGTAGCATCAATATTTACAAACAGGTCCAGCTCAGGATAAACAATATCTTCATTGTTAACCTGCGAAGGATCTATACTTCCCACAAGGGCCAGTTGGGTGGATGAGGTCCAGGAAGTAAAGAAATTCACAACAGGCTGAAGCCATTTGGTTAATGTAATCAAGGCAGCGAAGTTCTGTCCTTCTGTTAAGGAAATACTTTTTTTCTGCCAGTTGAAAGCACTTACTGCTTGTGTACTGAAAATAAAAGAAGGAGAGGTATAAGGAAGATTATCGAATACACCACCCTTCATATAAGGCCAGCTGGTAGCAAATATCCAGTTGGAGAGATTGATTTGTATGGTAAACTGAACTTCATCCGCATCATTTGCTGTAACAATTAATGTAACGGAAGTATTACTCTTTTCTACATTGAGTATTGCAGCCGTTGCACTGGAAATCGTTAATGTGTTTCCCACAGGCTCAGGAATGGAAGTACCGGAGACATCGATCAACAGATACGAATCAGTGGGTAATTTGTAGCTTTTGGACAACAGATCATTGAGTCCAACCTGTGGTATCAGGTCCGAATCGGTAAAAGATGCTACATTAATGGTAATATTGTTATTATTGGCAGCGGCCTGGCTCCTGAAAGTAGCAGCTAATTTGGATAAGCTCATAATAAAATGATATTCGGTTAAACATCTACAATTAGTCCCATGTGGTCACTGGTACTTCTTACCCTGCGGTAATTGTCCCAGCCTACAAAAGTGGTCAGAGCTCCTATATCGCCTCTGTCAAAACCACCATGTCCTGTAGGCCCTGCCGGCGGAAGCGGTAAAGCGGAGGGCAAACCTGCTGCAGGCATTCCCACGTTCAAAGCCATAGCAGAGTCATATACCAGGCTGCCGGGCGGCGCACCAGCTATAGGCGGGGCATCGAGATTGTATGGCGTACCGGTTATTCTGTTTACAATGGTGATATTGGTAGAGGGGCCAACAGCTGTTCCTCCGCCATAACGTGTAAGTATATTATCTACACTTGAAAAAGTTTTTGGTATTACATATTCATAACCAGGATATCCGTTGGTTTGCCATGGTTTTGCATTATCGTATGATCTGATCATAGTGCATACATAAGCTTTGTCAGGCCACACATTGGGAGTAGGATTTATTTGCCGTGTATAGCCAACACCTAGTGGAGGATTAGTCACTAACCTGCCGTAAGCAATAGGTTCGAAATTAGTGTTGAATATATCAACATTAAAGTCACCTACTATTACACCTACTTCATTCGCGACAAGACTTGTCGTCATCTCCTGGATATAGGATAACTGATTGGTTCCATCTGCTGACTGCTGTTTTTTTGGAGAAGCATGAAAAGCTAATAATTTGATGGTTCTTGTGCTCGCAGGATCCCAGAATGTAGTTAAAAAAGGAGTTCTGTTATACACATTAGGAAACCCTAATACAGGTGCCACACCGCCAACTACAGGTCCACGGAACTGCCATTGGCCTGCCAGTCTGCGATAGGGTATACCTGGATTGATAGGATTATTTCCTGCAGGTGCAGTGCCCAGTGGTAATGCATTCTTCCAGTTAATTCCATAATTCACCAGATTTCCTGCTCCGATAGTAGCAACCGAATCGGAAGGATTGGCATCGCCCTGCCATCCCCAGGGGCCTGTGAATTGTACTCTGGCATGATTATAAAATACAGAAATACCTTCCTGTACATTGCCTTGTCCCAATCTGAGCGGAGGAACAAGTCGCCAGTCATTAGGTGCGGGAAACCAGGTTCTTAATTGTTTTAATAAGAACAGACTGCCTGTTTCCCCGCCTGTCGTTACCAGTGTGCCCGGGGTACCTGTGCCTGTAGATGTTTCTACTACCACAAAGATATCAGGTGTATTTTGGATAAGCGTAGTACGGATGACTTCCCTTCTGTAGCCAGCTTGTGGTGGAGGGATCGTAAGAGTATCATCCCATTTCCGCTTAGCTTTGGGTTCATTTATTTTGTTGATTCCGAACTTTTCAATATTCCAATATAAGATGCGAACCATGAGAGATGTAGTTTTTAATTAATTCCAATAAAGGTTTATATATCTTTGTTATAGGCAGCATACCAGCCCAGGCTTTTAGCTGTGGCACCGGGATTGGGATTGCCGAATAACAGAAAATCGGTATTACCGCCAGGTGGAAGTTTTAGTATCCCCAGCAATTTCAGAGCAATATTGGACAAGGTGAGCAGATAAGATTGTTGGTCTGCCACATATTGCAGGCTCAGCTTATCGATGGTGAGCTTCAATACACCTTGTATGCTCAGCAATTTGGCGTTGCTGGCAGTACCGGGCAGCTTGATGCCTACAAATGCATTATAGCCGGGAGCTGCACTTTTAGAACCTGGACTCCATGCTACAAGCAAACTTGCATTAAAACCTGCACTGCTGGCCAGTTCACCAGGTGATCCCATATTAAGTGTCATTTGTAATCCATACCAATCACCTGCAAGCCCGGTAGCATTAATACCCGGTAAGGCCAGTTTTAAATATCCCTGACCTGATGGAGCTGATTCATCATTTCCACTCAACAGCTTATTGATCTGTAATGCAAAGTTGGGATAAAGACTTCCGGA
The DNA here is from genome assembly GCF_011752975.1 of Chryseobacterium sp. Tr-659. Lineage (GTDB taxonomy): Bacteria > Bacteroidota > Bacteroidia > Flavobacteriales > Weeksellaceae > Chryseobacterium. The sequence continues at coordinate 190,503 of NZ_VWWP01000006.1, forward strand.
TCTGGAATTACTTTGTGATGAGTTGAATGCAATCTGTGAGGCATCAAAAGCAAAGGTTGTAACCGTTGGGGTATTAAGGTTGAATGCCATATTTACATACAGGTTGCTGTAATTGAGTCCTCGCTGTAACGCATCACTATTCAATTTGATCCCAAATGAAAAAGCATCCAAAGGATAATCTGCATCACCTTCATTAAGAGGCGGGGCTGTCATGGTATCAAAGTTGAGGTATCCCCACATCGTAAATCTTGATTGTATATCTAGTGCTGCAGGATCTGTGGTGAGTGTATTGAATTGTATCTTGGTAATTTCTACGTTGGTCAGTAAATTGCTGTCAAAGAAGAACAGATTATCATCCTTGTTATCGAACACATAGACTGGTGTTCCATTATGATCCTGATAAGTACCGTTAAGCACTACCGTATTCAAGCTACCGGAGCCATAGGGATTATTAGTACCAATAACTTTATCAGAGAACAAATTGTTCATAGTCAGCTGTAATTTGCTGGCAAAATCCTTGATGGCTGTATTTTCAAACAACACCTGCAGAAATAGTACTTTAAAATCGTAAGTAGCTCCTGCTGCAGGCTGCACCGGCTTATTGGGATTCAGCCCCTGTGATATCTGCTGAGCATAGGCGGGATCTACATAATTAATCAATCCAAAAAGCGAGCTTACAGGGTCCATAGTTATCACATCACCGGCATTTACCCGGTTCACTTCTATACCGAAATGATGGGCATAGAAGTTCTTGAGGTTGATTCCGCTGATCAATCCTTTTAATTGCTGTGGAAATTCCTGTAAGTCAATTGTTGCTTTTAATGCCAGGATACCATTCCAGTCAGGATCGTTGATAATGGCATAGAATTTTTCATAATATTTTAATTGATCTGATGAAGGATCGTCTTTTGCCTTTTGATATGAATCTACCGCATCTTGTAAATAAGTCTGGAGCCAGGAAGATACTGCGACCAGCTGATTATAAGAAGCTGTGGGATCGGTGTTATTTTTATCAATATTAAATGCATCGGCCTGTGTCCATTCTTTTGGATTTTTTACCCGGTCGATGATGGAGCCTTTGCAGAACTTAAAGATTAAAACATTATTATAGTCGGCATAGGTGTTGTTCGTTCCAACATTCAGGTCAAACGGCCAATCTTCAATAGACATTTTATTGTTGAATATGGGTTGACTGCTGAAACCGCCACCGGGTGTATTCATTGTTGAAAACAAATCGCCCAGATATTGGTTATTAGTCATCACCAGAAATTGTTGATTGGTGAGAAAGGCGCTTTGCATTTGCGGCATCAGATTGATGAAGCTGAGCTGGTATTGTGGCGGGGTTGCCGGTGTCTGACCTTCAGGATTAAGATACTCAGGTGAACCGCTGTTTACCGTATTCTGAGCCAGGTTCAGTAAACTCCAGCTGCCATCATTATTTACATTAGCCACTAAGCCTTGTGGCGTTGTGGAGGCTGTATAGGTTGCCGCCCCCGTCTTGAACATGGCTCTTTTAGCCTGGCTTTTACTGGCACGCGGGGTAGTGAAGGCATCCGATATTAAAGTTTTTCTTTTAGCACTGAGAACCTTGGATTCAAAAGTGCCAATACCTTCAGCACTGGGTGGCGGGACAGGGTTTACACCGAGATAAGGAGCCATAGGCACAGAAAAGCTGTTGTCCTGCGGCATATCTACGGAGGGTTCATAAAAGCCAAGGAATCCTGTTATATTGTTATCCGGAGATGCTACTCCATGATCTTTGGCATATAAAGAAGCACCCTGAGGCTGCGAGGAATATTGCACACTGTCCGGTGTGGCTGCCACAATATTAGCCCAAGCTGTCAGATAAGTGCTGTCAAGTACCGGTTTATCGGTACCTGGATTGGCCAGAGATACTTCCTGGCCTGGAAAATTAGCAGCAAAGGCTGCTTGTTTTGATTTAAAACGTATGGTGTCTCCGGTAACAGTACCGGAATTATTTTTATAAGGAGTAAATGTAATGACTTCTGTACCTGAGAGGCCGGGTAGTAAGCTGTATTGTCCGTTTTCATCGGCAAAAGCAGCCTGTGAAATACCGGGATCAAGATAGTAATCTCCTTCCGGCGAAAGGTAGTAAGGTTTAATGCCAGCCGCATCCTGTGGAGATATGACAAAGCGGGCACTATTGTCTGTTGGAAATAAATTATTGACCGGGGCTCCGGAATCTATCATATCCACTGCCGGCCATAAGGTAAGAGCATACCCGGTATTGATGGCATAATAACTCGGCAGGCTTGCTGCTCTTGTTTTGCCGGTATTTGTATTGTAGATCTGACCGGTAATGGCGAAGTAAGTGTTCAGTCCATTCTTATTGGCCACATCTAGCAGATCGATTTCAGTCTGGGTAATGAGGTAATCATTATTGCTGCCTGTTTGCAGCATAGGATAAGCAAAGTAGGAGGGATTTGTACTATCTCCGTAGTAATAGTTGTTTTGCAAACCATATCCTTTAAAATCCAGCTTCATATTCAGTCCCAAAGAAAAACGGAAGGAACCTGTTCCCGGACCGCTGAAAGGGATTGTAATATCACTTCTGAAAAGAGAATTGGTACCAAATACTTTATTGGCAAAGCTCATATTGGGACTGCCGGATTTCCAGATAAGCCGTAGCGCATTGGGAGCTTCATCCGGTTGTAATGTCATAACGGTATTGTTCTGGATGGTAAGTGTACCAAAGCCGCTACCAATAGTTACATTAAACGTTTGTCCAACCACAAAAGGTTTGCCAGTACCATATTGTGCAAAGTTGAGTACCGTTGTATTGAGGGTAGAGGGTTTTTTATCCGGATCGCTTAACCATGCTGTGGTGAGATTGGCCGTTACATTTTGCCGGAAATTCGACAGGTAAGGCCGGTAGCTGTCAATGAAGTCCTTTGTATCAGTGGGTACTGTTGTAGCAAACAGAAAATATACCTGTTGCAGGGTTGCTGCCTGAAGACTAATGGTGGGATCAGTATAAGAAGATCCTTCCGGAAGTAATAAAGCGGTCCAATGCTGCCCTGTCTGATTGTATATATAGAGTGCAGGATTTCCGGAATTTTCATTGCTGAATATGATCTCTGTTTCGGATTGTGCCATAAGAATAATTATCAGTTCTCAAGGTGAGATAAGTGAATACTTAACCAGGACAGAATAACATAACAGTAATCAGAACATTCAAAAGAGAAAGATTGAGTACAGTGATCCTCGCGCCGGCGAAATTGCCTACAGCAACAACCTGTTGCCCAGGCTTTAAAAAATGAGTGCCATTGAAGACTTCCGTATTATCTAGCCGGATAGTATCATTATCAGGTGCACCGGTGAGAGTGATCATCGCTATATTAGCCTGACTGGTATTGGTGATCGAACAGATACAATCGCTTCCGTTATTGGTATCTTTTTGTGCGAATTCAAAACGTGAAAGCAATAAGGTATCAGCTTTAGACTTAACCACACCCTGAGCCATTGCCAGGGTATGGCTAAGAATAAATAATAAAATAATCAGAAAGTGGAGTTTACCGCTGCACTTAGGTTGTTTGTGTTTGGCACTGAATAGCTGCTTCAGCATCATTTTGGGAATTAGTTATGTTGGTGATAGTGACTGTTGAGCCTCCAAAATCACCAAAAGCAGTAACAACAATATTGGGAGAATTAGGTTTTAAAGAATAGATACCGTCAAATATTGTTCTTGACTGAGTTCCATCTTCTACAGTAATACCACTTCCGGGAGCTCCCGAAATAGCAAATTTTAATACATTGCTTCTGCTGGCGTTAGCGATAGTAATCGTTGAATTTGTACCGTTTGCAGTATTCCAGGTACAGTATTGATTTGATGTGATACTAGCTGTTCCGCTTTGGTCGATAGTTGGGTTTTGTGATGCCATAATTATTGGTTTTTAAAAGTTATAAAAAATATTTTTGAAGATTGTAATGTTATTACAGAACAAGACTTAATTTTATGTATGTATTACAGTTTACAGTCGGTGATAGTTCTCCTTCATTTCTAAATCCAACTCTATATTAATATCTATAAAGGCCTCATAATTCGTGGTCTTTTGAACCCTGTTTGTGGTTGAGTTTCTTATCTCTTTCCGCTTTAATTTATGAACAGGCTTTTCAAAATTTACCTTTGTTTATCGTGTTAAAAGCTTCATCAGATAACGATTCAAAGTAAAGAAAATAAAATAATACACTGCTAGGTGAAAGTACCGAAATTAGGGATTACGTATTTATACGTAAGTGCATATCTGCTAGTATAATAATATGGTAGGAAATAAAAAACGACAGAGAAGTGTGGTATCTTCAGCTGTCGGTTTTGAATATTATTAGACTTTTTTGTATAGATTATAACTTACAATATTTTAAATAGAAACATTTAATAATCGTCACTGCTTGTCTTTGATTTCGGGAAGCTTAATTTCTTTATTGTAGAGCAGGTTAACTACATTTTTCATGAAATTCTCTTTATCAATTCGTTCCCCATTAGTATCATAAGCGATGGAAAGATCGGCTTCTTTATTATAGATCAGAATAGCGTGTGATCCTAATGTATCGCCACCATGTCCATAAAATATAATACCATCGAAATCCCAGATTGCCATCCCTCTTCCCCAACTTTCTTTTTCTGGTACAGGCTGCATCAGCGCCAGAGATTCTTTCTTCAGAATATTGTTATGAAATAAATTGTTGATGAAAATATTCAGATCGTAAGGAGTTGCAGAGATATCGCCTACACCTATTACATTGGGGAAGTCTATATCCTTTTTCAGGATATTCCAGGAATTATTTTCATAATGATAGGGGAGAAATACATTTTTTTGATCTGGTTTGAACGATGTTAAATTTTTTAATCGGAGCGGTTTTACAATTTCTGAATGAACTAGTTTTTGAAAGGATTTTTTATGCTTTTGTTCAAGAATTTTTGTTAAAAGATAATAAGCTGTATTGGAGTAGGCTACCTTTTCGCCCGGCTCAAAAGTTTTGCCTTGTTTGATAATCAAAGCCATAATGTCTTTGTCACTTACTTTTTCCGTTACCCATACTTCTCCATCTTTTACCACATAGCTTCCCAGTCCGCTGGTATGCCCTAATAAATTTTTAATAGTTATTTTATCTGAATTAGGAATTTCCGGATAAAATTCCGAAAGTTTATCATTTAAACCCAATTTGTTCTCTTCAATTAATTTGAAAATCAAAACGGCGGTAATCATTTTGGTTACAGAACCTACCTGGTATCTGGTATTCTTATCATAAGTAAGTTGAGGTATATTTTTTTGTCCGAAATTTTTAGTATATACCTCTTTACCATTTTTAAAAATCGATAAACTGCCCACTCCTAGATTATTATTTTCAATATAATTGAAGTAATTGTTTAATTTTTCAGAATCGATATTTTGAGAAAAAAGATGGTGTGAAATAAGAAGCAGCAGTAAAGCAATTGTATTTTTCATGGTTAGTTATTGTTTATAAGTCATAAATATGACAGTTCGGTCGTCAAATATATTACAATTGTTAATATTTTTATCGCATTAAAAGAAAAGTTTGTTGTGAGATTTTAAAGATAAAAGATTAAGCATTATATCATCTAACAATGATAATTAAAAAAGCCACACGATAGGAGTCGTGTGGCTGCGAGGTTTGTTTTTAATTATATATGGCTTAGCATATTTTATTATCCCATATAATAGATATCTTCTGTAATTAGCTCCACTTCCTTTGCTTTTATAACAAGAACTGTAGCATCTATAGCTAATATATATGTTTTTAGTTCATCGTCACTATCTAAATAAAAAACATATTCAAACATAGGATTGTCTTCTAAGCCTAATTCTTTGAGTAATATATTGGTCTTTAATTTCTGGCTTACCTCTTCCACTCCTGTAAATAGAAAACCAGCAGCTATAGATTCTTTTTTTTCTTCATCATACATATTTGCTATCGTAAAGATTTTTTTTGATGCATGATAATATTCTATGGCTTTATGTTTATACATGATAGTTCCTTCTGATAAAAAGGGAAATAGTGGTCTTGCTTTCATGATACTAAATTTTTGATTTTTTCCTGTTGTCTGAACATTTCCCTAAAATTATTATCAACATGATATCCTTCTGCTAATATATTAAATTCGATTTCTCCAATCCGAAATATATAATGTTTCAATAACTCCTCATTAATCTCCATATATTCAGATTCTTTCTCATTATTTTCTTTTATGAATATTTCAACCCAATTACTTTCTTCATTAATCACTAAACAATTTTTTTGTTCCTGAATTTGTATGTTTCTTTGGTACATTTCCAATAAACCATGAAAATAATAGGATTTTAAATTACCATCAGTGATGATTCTTACATCAATTAAATAAAATGTGGGATCCTCATAATCATTAATAACTCTTATCCAATAACTATCCAATGTTAATTGGTTAAATTCTTCTAATACATTATTTTTCATTTGGTAAATAGTTTTTTATTTCTTTTATATGGACTATTTTCTGTTGCTGATTTTTGATTATCATACTTCCGTCTTCCTGCTCAATTAATTTCCATTTTTCAAGCGTAGTGGTTCTTGCTTCTAAACTACCTTTTTCCGGCTTTTTCGTAAACTTACCATTTTCATCCAAATATACAAATATATCCATGTCCGTTCCTTTGGTTGTTGTAGTCATTTTAAAGGTATTTTTAGCCATGAGCTCATCTGGGTGGATATATTCTATTCTAATATTTTCTCTTCCTGCGATTTTATAAGCTGCTAATCGTCGGTGATCCACTGTCCATAATCCTTCTGCATCGTCTGCCATATTATACCATACTTTAATATTATTTGCAGGTAGTGATTTACCCATATACAGGTTGTAGGCATTTTCCAGTACAAAATAGTCACCAGTAGGATTGCTGATGGAAGATTGCATAAATCTGATCCGCTTCACCATAACAATACGTGTTTTGCCGATTGGTAGTTTTCCTGCAGGGGTAATGTCTTCGGTTTGTGTAATTTTAGCTTTGCCTCTCTCGTTGATTGTTCCTTTAGGACTGTGTCGTTTTGTTGGCTGTACCTTACTAAGATCTTCTTCAACTTTAGCTTCATTCTCTTTCTTTATCTTAGAAAGTAGAGGTTCAATTTCTTCTGCGATCCAATCTGCTTTTTCCTGATCGGTAAAGGTAATATCTGCCTCCAACTCATCTACATGGCGGCTAATTGCAGGGTTTTCTTCTAATTCTAATGCATACTTCTCTCGGATAGGTGCACAAGGAGAAGCACAAATATATATTTCTCCTTTTTCCGTTATGGTAACCGTATGTCCTTCATGAGTTTTTGCTTGTCCATAAGATTTTCCATGTTCGGTTTGAATTGGTTTTACATCCTCTTCTTTAATATTGGATTTTCCTTTCTTTTTCATCCAATCTGGACGATAATCCTCAAATCCTTTCTCTATAATTTTTGCTTTCCCTTTACTATACAGTCTTCCTGCTTTAGTATTTTTAATTTTCGCTTTGAAACTTGAGACTTTAGGGCCAAACTTCGGCTTCAATGCTTTAACGATGTTAGTTGCAAGATATCCTAAAGCAATAAATACTCCTATAATAGCCAGTGCAAATCCGCTATTGGCAATACGTTGGTAAGCATATTGCAGACGATCATGACCGGTTTCCACATCATTACTTTCATAATGAGCAGCAGAATTTTCTTCTGAGGATGATTCGTTACCTTGTCCGCCTTCACTGCTTTCTCTTTTTTTCTTAATAGCCTCTCCTTCAATACCATCATCATCAACTGTAAGTATATCATAGATAGATTTTAATATCATACTGCTTTCTGTGGCTAACATTGATAGTAATAATCCTTCTCCTACTGCAGTTGCAAATTCCAATCCTGCCATGATGCCCGGTATAGCTCCAACTCCTCCAAAAAAGGCTCCTACAATACCACCAATTAAAACACTTCCAATCGTGATCCAGCCCGAAAACGTACCAATGACAGTATTTAAAGTCTGCATCCAGGCTAATCCGCCATCAATAGCTTTACTAAAGTTATTATTAGAGATATTGTTCCATATTTCCGGAATAAGTGTCCACAATTTAGGGGCTTCCGTACGAACCGGACCTCCTTCAGCAAAAGGCCACACTAAATACCAGATCATATTTTTCATTTCACCCCACCAATTGCCGGCCATATAAGCTAAAATAGGCTGTAAATGACTCCAAACTCCTGTAATATGTTTTGCTAATGATACTCCGGCCTGCGCAAAGAACTTTTTAAATTGACTGTTCGCTTCTCCAGGTATTTTATCTATGTATGGGGCTATAAATCCGATAACATAATTTTCTAAAATCTTTGGATTATTCCAGATCTCCTGAATTCCGGTAATTAAACTTTTGAAAAGATCGTATTGCTTTTCTATATTAAGGATAAACTCAAGCATTTTAATGATTCCTGAAACAATAATATCAACTGCATCAAGAACAAAATTATATACAGCCTGTAATGCTCCCAGTAAATTATCCACAGTTTCAGCTAAGAAGTCAATAATAGCAACAACTGCTTTTTTGAAGCGTTCAAAGGTTTGGTTTACAAATTTTTCAGCAGCAGCCACGTATTTGTCTATTTTGGCTTTCAATCTATCTCTTATACCAGGGAAGGCTGCGAGAGCAATATCCAGGAAGCCTTTTAGTAATGAAGCAAATCCTTTGATAAAGCCTATAATTGCTTTTCGGGCTAGCTCTAATGCTTCTAAAACTAATTTTTTGGCAGCTTCAAAAATGGCTTTTACAGCTTCACGTAGTTTGGTGAAAATATAATTCAGGGCATCTTTAAGGGCATTGATGAATGCCGAAGCTTTATCAGCAACCCAGCCAAAGAAACCTTTGCTTTCATTTTTCTTTTCTGTCTTTTTCTGCTGTGCTTCTTTGTCGGCAGCCTCTTTTTTCTTGCGTGCATCGTCATTGGCTTTAGTAATATGCCCCTGAGCTTTGGTTTCGCCTTCTGTTTTTTTATTTTTTATAGAGCTTAAAGTTGTTCTGGCCTGATCACCGGATTTTTTTGCAAAATCGGATTCTGTTTTATCAAGCGCATTCTGCCATTCAGTTCTTGATTGATTTACATCTGTCTGCGCATCTTTTACCGATTTTAACTGATGTTGCTGTGATTTATCTTTTTCTTCACCTATTCGTGTCTCGGCCGTTTTTTCCTGTTCCAGCACCTTTTGATTGTGCTCTAATTCGGCTGTTTGGTATTTCTCAGTTTCAGCACCTATTTTAGATTGAATAATAGGTTCAAAATGAGCATTAACACCAGCTTCATCAATATTTTCCAGCTTCAGAGCATTAATAGGCTGTTTTTTAACAGATCTGGAAGTTATTTTTTGTGAAGGTTTAAGAATTTCATCATTTGGCTTTTTGATGATATCATTTTCACCATAATCTTTGTGAATGTCTTTTGCCGCCTGATTCTTTTTGATATTCATATCCTGTGCAGCATCATTTTGTTCAATTGACAGGTGTTCTGTATCTGCTTCTCCGCTAAGGTCTAACCTTGCACTTTGCTGCATGGTGGTTGGGATTGCCGAAGTATTCAGGTTGATGGCATCAAACTGATTTTGAGCCTGTTTTTCAAAGCCTCCGCTTTTCGCTCCTGCTGAGTTAAAAGAGTAATTTACTTTCTTCAACGGATCGTTTTGTGGGAAGGAAATTTCTTTTGATTTTGGTTTTTGAGCTACAGATTTAACTGTTTTTTTGCTTGATTTAGCTGCCGTTTTATTAGGGTTTACTTTACCTTTTGGTTTAGGCTGAGAAAAAGCACTTCCTATTTTTGAATTCACTTTCGGAAGACCGTCTGTTGCCTTTTGGGCCTGACTACTTAAAAGTGCTGTACTATTATTTTGAACAGCATTGAAATCACCAGCCAATTGGGTAGCTGAAGAATTTGACAATTCAGCCAAAGAAATATCTGTATTTCCTTTGCCGGCTGGTTTTTCTTTTTGTTTCGGAGCGCCTTTCTGGTTCTTTTTGTTCTCCTGATAGGCCGCTGCTTGCTCTTGTACTGTTTTGGGCATATAGGTTCCCGATTTGTGATCATGATAATCACGGGCCTGATCTATATTGAGCGTTGTCATATAACCTTTCTCCGTTTCTTTGGTCTCAGGATGATTGATATCGCCGGTTTGCGACAGACTCTCCTGGAGACCGCCATACATGAGTTCTGAGCCTTGATCATAAATGGTTTGTGAACCATGAACGGCTGCAATAGTACCGTTGAGGCCGGTTGAATTACTTTTGGGTGCTGATATTCCGGGTTTAACAGTCGAGTCTTCAGATTTGTTTGTCTGCGTGCCGACTACATCTACCTCGGATAGAGGCATAACCACTTGTTCCTGAGGCCTTTGTTTTTGGCTCTGGTTCTGGTGGGATTTGCTGTCTTTTTCTACAGGATTTGCTGCTTTCATTGACTTGGTTTTTTAATTTCATATTGATGTAAGAAAGCATATGAAACGCAATTGATACTGTGTTTTATATACTTTTGGGAACTGAAAAATCTAACCATATTTGGCTGATTTTTTTTAAAGAATCTGAGTAACCTGAAGTGGAGTTTAGTTTTTTGATGAGAAACAGGTAATACTAAGCACTTCTATTTTTTTACTCTTTTTTGAGTTCTCAGATTTCAAAATTCATTCTTTTTCGGGAGAATTACATACTTTTTGAACGATGGTTTCCGTAGCTGCAGTAAAGTGTTTTTTCAAAAATCTTTTTTACCGCAATATTGATGTACGCACTGTAGTTAAATAATTCCCGATTTAAAATCAATGGGAGAGTATTAAAAAAATAATCCGTTATTACCAGTTGACAAATATGAATTTTTCTTTCCAGGGTAGCTTAATAAGACCCACTCCCCAGGCAAGTTTTTCCATAAGGATGTCTTGTGTTTTTCGTTCTACCGTAAGTGTATAATCATAATCGGTAATCACTAATTTACCCGAGCGTTGAAAAAACTCATTTTGTAATAATGCTGCCGAAGACTTTTTCATTGGTCCCCAGTTGTGTTGAACACTTTCTATTACATTTTTAGCCTGGGTTTTATGTTTGCGTGAAATTTTAATATGCTTGTTAATACTTTGGTTGATTGGAATATTGCATAAGAATTTTTCAAAAATCATATCGTATTCCGGAGCGTTTGTGTTTCCGGTAGCGATGTAATGTAATAAATGGACACATAATTCAGGATCCAGGAGCTGCCCGGTTTCCGGATGCAGAAGATCACAATGCTCAAAAAAGGTTTTGATGAATGGATGTATCAAAACGAGTCCTGCATTTTGAACATATTGCCCGTTCTCGCTTAAATCCTCATGGCTTTCAGTATTTTTTTGCTCAATTGAATCCATCTTTTTCATCAGAGTTTCCGGAGTATCAAGGTTATCAGTTATATTGTTTTTAATGATGTTAAGAATTTCATTTTCTATTATAAAAGGAAATATCTTAGCTGCTGTTTTCCAATGCTGATGGATGCTTTTTGCCTGTGATGACGAAGCCGTTTCTATTTTTGATATTTGTTGTAAAATATATTCCTGAATATTATGATTTGATGAGTTAAAATCTTTTGATAATATATTGAAAACCAATTGCCATATGATAACCCTTTCAGTGTGATTCAGTGCTGATATATATTGTATTGTGTCTATCCCTAAGTCGATTTTTAATTCCCTGTCCTCTAAAATAATCTGACATAATTGCGCAATCTGCTTGTTTGAAAGCTGATTAATTATTCGTTCCTGAACATGTTGTTTTGACAAAACCGGAATCATTCTTTTTCCAAAATTCTTGGTTAGAATCATGGCTTCAAATACAGCTGGCTCCAAAACAGCAATGCTTTTTCCATTCAAATTCCACCAAGGCATAGACCCTTTCTCTAAAAAATAAATAAAAGCCTGAATTACCTTTTCCTGATTGTTTACCAGATATAATTGAGAATCATTTTCCGTTTTTTGATCTGAGCTTACAATAGATTCGGTAATTTCTGATAATTCTTTTTCCAGGTGTTGAACAATCTGATCTTTTAATTCAGAATTTAACAAGCTGTTTTTTACATCCAGATTCAATTCCAGCCGGGGGATTTGCAACGTATGGCCAGCTAAATTATATTCTAAAGTATTGATGTACTTTTCTATTTCCGGAAAAACATCAATAGACAAAAAGCTGTTAATATCCTCTTTTATTCCCAATGCCTTTTCCTTGTTATTAACTGTAATTTCAACAAATACTTTCTGAATGATATGATCCTGCTTCACATTAAATAGATTTTAGTTATACAATACCAATAGTGGTCACATTGTTTTATTTTTGATCGAATTCTCCTCCCCAAAAACCTGCAGGGCATAGGCTTAACTTTGACCTTTGTTTGGCACTCAATCTGCACCCGCATCCTCTGATATATCCATCTTTTGGACCATCTGCAATTTCCAGTGTAGCAGGGTTCATCCATTTTACTGCGTTGCAGTTGTTGCCGTTTTTTAGAGGGCACGCATTACAAATTTCTTCTCTTAAAGAGAAAATAGCTTCTTCGTTTTGATCGGCTACACCCAATTTTGAGCGTAATTCATTGAAATGACCGCCAATGATTTCATTGCGTTTGCCGAAAAGTTTTTTGATATTCATGTGATAAAAGTTTTAAAATTATTAGGGCCAAAATTAGAAGAAGGAAAATCATTTCACGAATTATAAGCCCTCTCTGTTCTGTCTTTGCAGTAAATGATAAAATCATTTCCTAGTCAAGCAGGTTTATAGTTTTTCAGCTATGATCCGGTATTTAAAAGGGATAACTTTTACTGATAAAAAACATACTTGCTGACGAACTCAAATCAGATCATAATCCGGATGGAAGGACGGAAGGATCCCTCTGCTAGATTTTCATTTTTACAATAGAGGTTTAAAGTTTTGGCTGTTAGTGGTTTGTGTGTTTTGTTTTTTTGAGATTTTAAAAAACAGGAAAATTCTATTTACTGCAAAGACAGGTTTGAGGCCCTTAAATATTTGTCTTTTGATTAAGTGTGATTGTATGTTTGCACCATAATAATTAAGAACAGAAATTATGATTAATAAAGTATTAACAGTTTTAAAAAATCAGCTGAATGGTTCCGAAGGATTACAGGACGTTCTAGGCGAAATTACTGTAGTTGATGATATAGCAAAACATGACGGCGAAGCCTCAGGGCTGGACGATAAGGTAGTAATTACTCTGCTCAACGTTGAAGAAGAGTCAACATTGAAAAACATGTCAGGCTATACGAAGAAAAAGATAAGTGAAACTCCACCCCGATATGAAATGAAAATGGAGAGCACTCCGGCTTATTTAAACCTATATGTGATGATTTCTGCTAACAGAGCAACTTACGCCAATGCTCTGGCCAACATTTCAAAAGTTATTGAAGTATTTCAGGCAAAGAATGTAATGGAGTATAAGGATCCTGCAAATAACCATGATAAAGATTTCAGTTTCAGAATAGAATTACATTCCGTTCCGTTCGATCAGCTAAGTTACATCTGGGGATTATTAGGAGGAAAGGTATTGCCTTCTGCTTTATATAAAATCAGTGTAATAAAAATTATGGCGGATGATTTAATCCCTATTGAATTAATTAATGAAGTTAATATAAAAGATATTAAAGTTAATTAATCAAAAAAAAAACTAATAACCATTTAAATTTTTCAAACATGTTAAATTCAACAACACCGGGTGTTTCAGTTGAAGAAATTCCACGACTTCCAAATTCAGTTGCATTAGTTGAATCGGCCGTACCTGCATTTATCGGGTATACTGAGCTAATACCTGCCGGCATTGATAAGCCGCTAAAAATCAATTCTCTTTTGGAATATAGGCAATATTTTGGAAAAGCAAAAAAAGAAAATCTTCAGCTAAAAGATGTTAAAGGTAAAGGAGTAACTGTTGTAGCACCTCAGGTACAGTTTTTAATGTACTATTCGCTTCAAATGTATTTTGCCAATGGCGGCGGCCCATGTTATATTATTTCCGCAGGGACATATCCTTCAACGGGGGAAGTTCTGCTATCTTCACTGAAAGAAGGGTTAAATATGACCGAATCTATAGAAGAGCCCATACTTATTATTCTGCCTGATGCCATCTCGTTAAAAAATGAAGCCGATTTTTACAGTATTTGTAATCTGGCAATTGCCAAAGCAGGGGATGATAAGAAAAACAGATTTGCCATATTAGATACCTATTACGGTAATTTTACAACTCTGTCAAACAATCTTAATACGATTGAAAACTTTAGAAAAGAAGTAGATTCAACCAGTCATGCAGCAGCGTATTTTCCTCATTTGAAAACTATTTTGAATTATACTTTTAATGAAAATGAAGCTACTATAAAACATTCTGGTTTACAAACAACAGGACAAAGCAGCGCTGATTTTTATGCTGGCGAGATTGCTGCTTTAGATGAGTTAAAAAGATTAGCAAGTGATGAAATCTCAAGTGGGTCTGCCAATGCTTTTGTACTTGCCGATTTACTAAGCCAGGCTATTGCCATTGCAGAAGAAGTTAATGAAACAGCAGATATAAAAACGGCTTTAACAGAGGCTATTCATGAGGCCAGAATCGTATTGGAAGCCATATATGACGGTACAATAGATGATTTTGTCATACCTGATGATCTGGACGAAAATGCACCTGTTTTTAGTGGAGAATTTGATACTTTAAAAACAGCAATTCTTAATGTAAAAGATGAAAAAGGAGATGCAAACGGTATCACCCTCAAGAATTTGGAATTATCCAATTCAATACTATACAATCAGGTAAAAAAAGAAATACAGTCGTTAAAAGTGATTTTACCGCCATCATCAGCCATGGCTGGAGTATATGGTAGAGTAGATAGTACCAGAGGATTGTGGAAGGCTCCGGCAAATGTGAGTCTAAATTATGTAATGACTCCTACAGAAAGAGTTTCCGATCAGGAACAATCGGATCTGAATATCCATATTACAGGGAAGTCTATTAATGCTATCAGACCTTTTACCGGAAAAGGCACTTTGGTATGGGGAGCCAGAACTCTGGATGGGACAGATCAAAAAGACGGTAAGGATAATGCATGGAAATATGTACATGTACGCCGCTATTATGATATGATTAAACATTCAATAAGTGAAGCACTGGAAAAGTTTATCAACGAACCCAATACACGCTATACATGGCTGCGGGCAAAAGCTACCATAGAAAATTTTCTTAACCAGCAATGGCTGGATGGTGCATTAGCCGGAAGTACACCGAAAGAAGCTTACGAAGTCTTAATTGACGGAGCCATAGGGACTCATATTATGAATGCAAAAATCAAAATTGCGTTAGTACGTCCGGCAGAGTTTATTGTACTGAATTTTTCACATCAATTACAAGAATTTTAAAATACTCTCAATCACGAATCAACCTTCGAAGTTTTACTTCGAGTAATAATTAATATTAACTTAAAATTTTAACAAATGAATTACAAAACCCCTGGAGCTTACGTGGAGGAACAAGGAACGTTTCCACCTTCCGTAGCACAAGTTGAAACGGCTATTCCTGCTTTCGTTGGATACACTGCAGAAGGGCAAAAAAATAAACCAACGAGAATCTCTTCTATGTTGGAATATGAAGAGCTTTTTGGAAAAGCAAACCCGGAAATCTTCGCTGTAGCGTTCAAGGATGGTGTTGCAACGGCGACGCAGACTCAGGTAAGCGATTTTAAAATGTATTATGCTATGCAAATGTATTTTGCTAATGGTGGCGGTGCTTGTTATATTGTTTCTGTAGGAGATTACAGCGGGACAGTGGCTGTAGGAACTTCCACTACAACAGGAACTCTATTGTATGGTCTTGAACTGCTAAAAAAAGAAGATGAGCCTACGCTTATCGTATTCCCGGATCTTCAAGGTTTAGTTCCTGCTGCTACTGATGTTGCTGCTGCCAGAGCTGCTGTTCAGATTACAGATAATAACAGGATTGGAGCTGCTGCTGCAAAAGATGCTTCTAAAGCCGTTGCAGATGTTGTTGCAGGTGCTAATGTACAGGCTGCTCTTGATGCTGCTGTTGCTAAGGCTGGTACCTACACTATTACCGATCCTAACAATGTAGCTCAGGTTGCTGCTGCTAAGGGTGCTCAGGCAGCTGTAGACGCTGCTAGGGTGGCTGCTGCTGCTAATAATGCTACTGTTGCTACTGTTAAGACTGCTGCTCAGGCTGTTGCAGATGTCCTGAATACAGATCATGCAACTGCTCTAAGTATTGCTGCAACTGCTACTACTACCAACAATTTGGTTACTTCCAGATCCAATAATGATGCTGGTATCAGTTCAGCCTATTCAGTGTACAACAGTGCTTTAGGTCAGGCAGAATCATTAAAAGACAGATTCGTTATCATGGATGTACTTGGAAGTGATGCTACTTTCAGAAATAAAGTAACTGCCACAGGTTTAAAATATGGAGCTGCTTATTATCCAAAATTAAAAACAGTTTTAAGCTATACCTTCAAAGATGCCGATGTTCCGGTTATTGGAGCATCTGGAATTACAAATTTAGCGAATTTGAAGGTTGCTAATTCTGAATTGTATAACCAGGCTAAACAAGCCATTGAGTCTTTACAAGTGGTATTAGCTCCATCATCAGCAATGGCCGGAGCTTATGCTAAAGTAGACAGCACTTCCGGAGTATGGAAGTCACCTGCTAACTTAGGACTTAATCTTGTAGACGGACCTACCGTAAAAATTTCTACTAAAGATCAGGATTTGCTTAACGTAGATGCGACATCTGGAAAATCAATTAACGCGATCCGAACTTTTACAGGAAAAGGAACATTGGTTTGGGGAGCGAGAACTTTAGACGGAAACAGCAATGAATGGAGATATGTGTCTGTACGTCGTTTCTTTAACATGGTAGAAGAATCTGTGAAGAAAGCTACAGAACGTTTCGTTTTTGAATCCAATACAGCCAATACATGGGTTCGTGTACAAACGATGATCGAAAATTTCCTTAACGAACAATGGAGAGACGGTGCATTGGCAGGAAGCAAGCCTGAAGATGCCTACTATGTAAGTGTTGGTCTTAATAAGACGATGTCTGCTCAGGATATTTTAGAAGGAAGAATGAACATCGAGATCGGTATGGCTGCAGTACGTCCTGCTGAGTTTATTGTGTTACGTTTTTCACACAAGCTTCAAGAATCATAAAATAAATTAATAACAACGAATAAATATAAATAAAATTATGAGTACATATCCATTAGTAAAATTTGCCTTTGAAGTAGATTGGGGAGGAACCAAAGTAGGATTCCAGGAAGTAAGCGGCTTAAATGCAGAAACAGCTTTAATTGAATACAGACATGGCGCAAGCCCTGATTTCAGCAAAATTAAGATGCCGGGAATAACAAGCTACAGCAACATCACCTTTAAAAGAGGAACTTTCAAAAGTGATAACGAATACTTTGAGTGGTTCAAGACCATTCAGCTGAATACAGTAGCGCGCAGATCTATTACCATTTCTCTATTAGACGAGAATGGAGAGCCTGCAGTAACGTGGAAAGTGAAAAATGCATTCCCGCTTAAATTACAGTCAACAGATCTGAAAGCTGAAGGTAATGAGGTAGCAGTTGAAACTTTAGAAATCGCACACGAGGGATTAACTATTGAAAATAACTAATATTAACTTTAAATTTTTTTAAAAATGAATTACAAAACACCTGGAGCCTACATAGAGGAAATTGCAAAATTCCCGCCATCAGTAGCACAAGTAGAAACGGCCATTCCTGCTTTTATCGGATATACAGCAGAAGGACCAAAAAATGAACCAACAAGAATTGCTTCTATGTTGGAATATGAGACCACTTTCGGAAAAGCAAAACCTGAGGCTTTTAAAATTACTTCCACTGCAGGAACTCTTAGAGCAGATGTAACGCTAAGCCCTTTTAAAATGTACTACGCTATGCAAATGTACTTTGCCAATGGTGGCGGACCTTGTTATATCGTTTCTGTAGGAGCAGCAGGTTATCCTGCCGGAGTAGATCGTGATGATTTAGAAGAAGGGCTTGCTACGCTTGAAAAAGAAGACGAACCTACTCTTATTGTTTTCCCGGACGTTGAAGCTTTAGGTAATAATGCATATCAGTTATACGGACTTGCTTTAGACCAGGCAGAATTATTAAAAGACAGATTTGTCATTATGGATGTTGTGGGTAACGGAGATACCGCAGTGGCTGATTTTAGAGAATATTTAGGATCAGGGCCAAGCGGCCAGCGTTTAAAATATGGAGCTGCTTATTATCCAAAATTAGAAACAGTCTTAACTTATGCTTTTAACGATGCAGACGTTTCTGTTATGAGCATTCCTAATGTGCTGAACCTGGCAGATTTGAAATCAAAAAATTCAGATCTGTATAATCAGGCTAAAAAAGCGATTGAATCTAAACGTGTCGTATTGACTCCATCCTCAGCAATGGCCGGAGCTTACGCTAAAGTAGACAGTACTTCCGGAGTATGGAAAGCTCCTGCCAACATTTCTCTTAACAATGTAGTAGAGCCTACCGTAAAAATTTCTCAGGAAGAGCAGAATGGTCTTAACGTAGATGCAGCATCTGGAAAATCAATTAACGCGATCCGAACTTTTACAGGAAAAGGAACATTGGTTTGGGGAGCGAGAACTTTAGACGGAAACAGCAATGAATGGAGATATGTGTCTGTACGTCGTTTCTTCAACATGGTAGAAGAATCCGTGAAGAAAGCCACAGAACGTTTCGTTTTTGAATCCAATACAGCCAATACATGGATCCGTGTACAAACGATGATCGAAAATTTCCTTAACGAACAATGGAGAGACGGTGCATTGGCAGGAAGCAAGCCTGAAGATGCCTACTATGTAAGTGTTGGTCTTAATAAGACGATGTCTGCTCAGGATATTTTAGAAGGAAGAATGAACATCGAGATCGGTATGGCTGCAGTACGTCCTGCTGAGTTTATTGTGTTACGTTTTTCACACAAGCTTCAAGAATCATAAAATAAATTAATAACAACGAATAAATATAAATAAAATTATGAGTACATATCCATTAGTAAAATTTGCCTTTGAAGTAGATTGGGGAGGAACCAAAGTAGGATTCCAGGAAGTAAGCGGCTTAAATGCAGAAACAGCTTTAATTGAATACAGACATGGCGCAAGCCCTGATTTCAGCAAAATTAAGATGCCGGGAATAACAAGCTACAGCAACATCACCTTTAAAAGAGGAACTTTCAAAAGTGATAACGAATACTTTGAGTGGTTCAAGACCATTCAGCTGAATACAGTAGCGCGCAGATCTATTACCATTTCTCTATTAGACGAGAACGGAGAACCTGCAGTAACGTGGAAAGTGAAAAATGCATTCCCGCTTAAGTTACAGTCAACAGATCTGAAAGCTGAAGGTAATGAGGTAGCAGTTGAGACCTTAGAGATTGCACATGAAGGATTAACCATTGAAAATAACTAATCATGGCTGTTTTATATCCTCCAACCAGTTTCTCTTTTATTGTTAACGGGATTTCAACAACAGAGGGTATTGACTCCAGATTTCAGTCTATATCTGGTTTATCAACAGAAATTGGGACTGAAGAATATGCCGAAGGAGGTGAAAACAGATTCACTCATCAACTTCCTTTGAGACCAAAATACCCTAATCTAGTTCTTAAGCGTGGGCTAATCGTAAGTTCCGGGTTGATAAGCTGGTGTAGAAATGCGATGGAAAACTTCGAATTTGAACCCAGAAATCTGATTATTACTCTTTCGGGAGGGCTTCAGTCTACGGCACCTTTAATGGTTTGGAATGTAGTTGGTGCATATCCGGTAAAATGGGAAGTTTCAGAATTCAATGCGGAAGAAAGCAAACTTGCTATTGAAACAATAGAACTGAAATATAGATATTTCACAATACCCTCATCGTTAGCAAGCCTGGGCTTGTAATTTCTCAATCAAATCTAAGCATTTGAAAGTGTGTTAGGGTAAAGATCACTTTTTAGCAAAATCTTTTTCTATAAAAAATGACAGATTGGTCTATCACCAAGCCTGAACACCCCTTTCATGTGCTTAGATTTTTAAAAAAAATATGTTAAATCATTGATTGTTAATGTTTTGAATGTTAATGATTGATTAAAAACGAATGAAATGCCAATAGAAATAAAAGAACTCCACATTAAAATTAATGTGGACGAAAAAGCAGCAACAGAGACTACTAAAACACCTGTAGATGAATCGCAGATTATGCGGGCTATAAGTGAAAGCGTGGAACAAGTAGTAAATATTGAACAACGTAAAAAAGAAAGATAATGGGAGGTGAAATTATAAAAGTTAAGATAGGAACTTACAAGGATAATGGCTATAAAAGTATAATCGATAGTGATGCTTTTGTAGCGCTTATTAACCCGACAGGTTTTTCTTTTACCCGGAAAATTGAATATAATACGACACAAGAAACCGGAGCAAGTGGAACTAATTCAAAGTATGTAAAAACACCACCGCAATCCTTACAATTGGAGTTTTTATTTGATGGTACCGGAGTAACAGAAGCATATACAGGTAATAAACTTATCAATACGATAAAGAACAAAAAATTCACTCATGACACCGTTACGGCTCAATTGAATCGTTTTTATGAAGCAACAGGAGATTTTAAAGGCCCGATTCATAAGCCATACAATGTGATTATTATCTGGGGAAAATTTGAGTTTAAAGGAGCTCTTACTGAATTTACGGTAGATTATAAGATGTTTAATAAAGATGGAACTCCATTAAGAGCGATAGGTAAGGCAACCTTTGTAGAAGGAATTAGCCAGGAGCTTATAGCACAAAAAGACAAAAAATCTTCTCCCGATTTAACGCACAAAAGAACAGTACAGGCAGGAGATACCTTACCATTAATGACCGAGAAAATTTACGGAGATTCCAAATATTACCTGGAAGTAGCCAAAGTAAATGGCCTCATCAATTTTAGACAATTAATCCCGGGACAGGAGCTGTACTTTCCGCCATTAGAAAAAGTCTCATAATATGAATAATAGCGGATATATACAAACAGTAAAAAATCCAGATCTAATTACCTATAAGGTAATGTCCGGAGGCACAGAGTTGCCTGGCAAGTACGGGGTGAAAAGTATTGTAGTGGAAAAAGAAGTAAACAGAATTCCCTACGCCCGCATTGTTATTTTAGACGGAAGTGCACCGGAACAGGACTTCAAATTAAGTAATGAAGATTTGTTAATTCCCGGAAAAGAAATTGAGATCACTGCCGGATACCATTCTGAAGAAGAAACCATTTTTAAAGGAGTGGTTGTAAAGCATAATATAAAAGTGAGAAACGGCTCTTCTTACCTCATCATAGAATGCAGAGATAAGGCTGTAAAAATGACCTTAGGAAGAAAAAGCAAATATTTCTACGACAGTAAAGACAGTGATATCATTGAAGAACTGATCGGTAACAGCGGAGCATCAGCCGATGTAGAAGCAACAACCAATACTCATAAAGAACTCATACAATACCGTGCTTCTGATTGGGATTTTATGCTGACCAGAGCACAGGCCAACGGTAAACTTTGTTTTGTTGACAACGGAACCATCAAAGTAGCTAAACCTGATTTTAGTGGAGAAACTGTGGAAACTGTGGTCTACGGCTCATCCGTACATGAATTTGACGGAGAGATAGATGCCAGAGATCAATTCAATAAAATTACCGCTAAAACATGGAGCTATACCGATCAGGAACTTACAGAAGTGGAAGCCCAGGATCCGGCCATTAATCTCAATGGAAATCTTTCTTCCGGTGATTTAGCTAATGTTTTTGGAATTGAAGATTTGCAGCTTAGACATGGCGGAAATATAACCCAGGGTGAGCTGCAGGAATGGGGAGATGCCAAAGCAACTTTTCAGCAGTTAGCAAAGACAAGAGGAAGAGTAAAATTCCAGGGAATCCCATCTGTTAAACCAGGGGTTTCATTAACACTACAGGGAGTAGGAAACCGATTTAACGGGAAAATATACGTAACAGGGGTTCGTCATGAGATTGCTGATGGAAACTGGCTGGTAGACGCTCAATTCGGGCTTTCTCCAACATGGTTTTCAGAGACATATGATATAAGCGAAATGCCTGGTTCCGGGATTATTCCTTCCATAAGCGGGCTTCAGGTGGGGGTTGTATCACAATTAGAATCTGATCCGGATGGAGAAGATCGAATTTTAGTACAAATACCGATCATTAATGCCGAAGAAGAAGGAATCTGGTCAAGAGTAGCTACCCTTGATGCAGGAGAAAACAGAGGGTCGTTTTTCAGGCCGGAAATCGGGGATGAAGTCATCATCGGATTCATTAATGATGATCCCAATGATGCGGTGGTACTGGGGATGTTAAACAGTAGTGCAAAACCAGCTCCTATTGTAGCTTCTGATGATAATAACGAAAAGGGCTTTGTAACCCGAAGCGAAATGAAAATGATTTTTAATGATGATAAAATTTCATACACCCTGGAAACACCGGCAGGTAAAAAACTGATTGTAGATGAAGATGCCGATGTTATTAAAATTGAAGATGATCATTCCAATGTTTTAACCCTTAATAGTGACGGTATTACGATGCAGAGTGCAGGGGATATTAAAATCAAAGCCTCAGGGGATATCAATATGGAAGGAACTAACATCAATATAAAAGCAAGTGCCCAATTGAAGGCAGAAGGGAGTTCAGGTTCAGAACTTAAATCAGGAGCAGTAACGGTTGTTAAAGGATCTCAAGTTAAAATCAATTAATCATCATGAAACCGGCAGCAAGAATTACAGATATGCATACCTGTCCTATGGTGACGGGAAATGTACCGCATGTAGGCGGCCCCATCATTCCGGCAGGAGAACCTACCGTACTTATTGGAGGGATGCCCGCGGCACGAGTGGGAGACAAAGCAGTATGTACAGGCCCGTTAGACACCATTGCTTCAGGATCTTCAAGTGTCTTGATAGGTGGAAAACCCGCTGCAAGGATGGGAGACTCTACCGCTCATGGAGGTGTGATAACCGCAGGAGAAGCTACTGTTTTGATAGGAGGATGATAGGTAAAGATGGCTTTTGATACAGATAGGAGCCGTCATTGATATGTGATCTGACTAAAAGTATGATGTAAAACATCCATAACAAAACAGTTACAATAACTAAAACTCTATGTTACAGAAGCAAGATGTTACAATTAAATATAATACCAATAACGTATGAAAATAAATACAGATTTTTTAGGAATAGGCTGGAGTTTCCCGCCTGAGTTTAATGAGACCGAAGGAAAACTGGCAATGACCACAGATGTAGAGGACATCAATAACAGTCTTATTATTTTATTGTCAACACGTCCGGGTGAACGTGTCATGTTCCCTAATTACGGATGTGATCTGCAAGAAATGTTATTTAAACCTCTGGACTTAACGCTCATTACTCAAATGAAAGGAATCATTGAGCGCGCTATTTTATATCATGAGCCTAGAATAAACATTCTAAGTATTGAAATTGATACTAAAGACGAACTTCAGGGAGAAGTTTTGATACAAATTGACTACGAAGTAAGAAATACTAATACAAGAAGCAATATTGTTTTTCCTTTTTACAAAGGAGAAGCTACCGAAATATAATGAATTACGGGATGTCTGTAGCCATTTTAAATACTACCAAACACTACATAAGTATTGCATCTGACCATAGAAAGATAAATATAAACAAATGAAAAAAACAGATACATTTTCACATTATCGTGAAGGAAAATCACAAATGCAGCGCTTTTTAGCAGAACTAGATCCGGGCAATCTTGAATTACACGATTTCGATTTGTTTGATTGGCTATTATTTGCAAACAATTTTGCCAGAAGTGTGCATTATTTTGATAAAGATGATAATACAACACCAAAAAGAAAGTGGGGGAACTTCTTCTTTGGTGATGATACCCATGCTATTCCGCGCAGAGAAAGCGTTGAATATAAAAGTATGAAAAAACAGGTTACAGATCTTATTTCCCAGTTTGAACAAGACAGCAACTTGACTCCCCACCTGACCTTATTTGTCTGTTTTATAAAATTATTGGATTTCTCAAAAAAAGCCTTCAATAATTTAACGAAAAGGCATTTGGATTTCTATTATAGTGAAATTCTTCAAATCGAGAAAAATGATGCCCAGTCGGATAAAGTCTACATAATTTTTGAATTGGCAAAAAAAGCACTTCAGGAAAGAATTTCAGACGGTACACTGCTGGATGGCGGTAAAGACATTAATGGGAAAAAGCGCATTTACAAAACAGGAGAAGAGCTTGTAGCCAATCAGGCAAAAGTTGTGGAAATCAAAAGCCTTTTGAATGATGTTAAAAAAAGAGAACTAAAAATGGCGCCGGTAGCAAACTCTGCCAATGGTATTGGAGATAAATTGCCGGAAGACAGCAATTATTGGTGGCCGTTCGGGTATAACTCTGATGAAACAAATTCAGAGAGATCCATGTATAAAGATCTTCCAAAAGCTAAACTGGGCTTTTCTGTAGCATCGTCATTATTTGATTTAAAAGAAGGTGAAAGAACAATCACTCTTACAATAGATTTTAATAAGAACTCAACTCAAAAATTAGAGAAAATTTCAAAAAAAGATATTGAAAATAATATAAAAGTACTTTGTAGTGGAGAAAAAGAATGGCTATCAGGCATTGTTTTACAATGTAACAGAAACGAAGAAGAGCAATTAGAACTTTCTTTTACATTACCTAAAGATTTCCCTGCTGTTGTAAAATACAATAAAGAAACGCTGGCAGAAACATTTGAAACCAGTTTCCCGATTGTAAGATTCATGATCGAGGGAGAGAAGTACTATGATATTTATGAAGCACTTTCAGAAAAACTAATCAAAAACATTGAAATAGCGGTTGATGTAAAAGGGGTAAAATCTGTTCAGATTGAAAATGACAGTGCCACCTTAAATTCGGAGAAACCATATTATCCATTCACCGCACAGCCCGTTAAAGGATCTAATTTCTATATTAAATGTGCTGAAATGTTTTCTAAGAAATGGCAAAATGCAGACATTACCATCAATTGGAAAAATGCTCCTGATTCAATAAAAGATCTATACAACGGCTATATCATTCAGCCTAATCAAAATATCAGTTTACAGGATTTTGAAGCACTGAGAACCCCGTCAGTTGTAAGTTCTGATGCCTATTTTAAAGCAGATACAGCTTTGCTGGAAAAAGAAATATGGTATGCCAAAGCCAGTAATATCGATTTATTTAAAAAAGCTGATGGGACTTACAAAACCCAGTTTTCTATACTTAATTCAAGTAATGAAGCCGGCACAGGTGAGTCTATCCGGTTAACATTGAAACAGTCTTCATTACAGGATGTATACCCTAAATTGTATACCCTGGCATTATCAAGCAGCCCGGGAAGTAAAAAACTCATTCCCAACGAACCTTACATCCCTTTTGCTGAAGATATAGAACTCAATTATAGCGCAAAGGAAAATGTATATTCATATTTAGATAAAAGTTCTGATGATATAGCTTCAAAAAGCAAAGGAGTACAATTATACCATGAAGATGCATTCGGGCAATACGAAAAAGAAATTGACACTAAAAGTATTGTACCCGTACACCAAAACGGAGGTGAATTATACATCGGCCTGGAAGCAATGCCTAAAACAACCGTTTCGCTATTGATCCAAATGCTGGAAGGAAGTGAAAACCCATTAGTGGATACTTTCCAGGAAAAAGAATTTATAGAATGGCATATCCTATCCAATAACATATGGACAAGTCTATCAGATTATATGCTGAAAAATGAAACCAGAAAATTCCTGGAATCGGGGATTGTAAAGTTTAAAATTCCTAAAGACGTTAGTACAAACCACACAAGGTTTACCAGCGGATTAGTCTGGATAAGAGCCAAATCGAAGAGAAGTTATGATGCGGTATGTAAAATTCAGGGAATATATACCCAGGCTGTTTTGGCCACCTTCCAGAATCAGGATAATGATCTGTCTCATCTCAATAACGGATTAGAAGCAAATACCATTACTAAACTTATTACCAGAGTTCCTCAGGTAAAAGCGGTGAGCCAGCCTTATAATTCGTTTGGTGGTAAATACAAAGAAACAGATACGGAGTTTTACAGACGCGTGAGTGAACGATTAAGACATAAACACAGAGCCATTACCCAATGGGACTACGAACAGCTGGTTTTACAAGAGTTTCCGGAAGTTTTCAAAGTAAAATGCTTAAATCATACTTCTGAAATCTCCTATATGGCTCCGGGTCATGTAACCCTGATGGTGGTGCCTAATATTAAAAATAAAAATGCATTTGATGTGTATCAGCCCAGAGTAAGCAGGGCGAGTCTGAATAGAATTCAAAATTATGTCAATGAATTAAATACGATGCATGTTAAAGCTCAGGTTATTAACCCCAATTATAAAGAAGCAAAAGTAGAAACAAAGGTGAAATTCTTTGAGCAGTATGACGAAGCATTTTATACCAGACAATTGGATGAAGATATTAAAAAATATATATCACCTTGGGCTTTTACAGAATCTAAAGATATTGATTTTAATGTAGAATTGAATGTTAATCAGTTGATTAATTATCTGGAGCAGCTGTATTATGTAGATTACATTGATGAGATCAAAATATTAGTGAATAATGTTTTACAGAAACAATCTTTAATCGAAGTAGATCCAAAATCAATACTGGTATCTGCCAAGCAGCACCAGGTTACGATTACAGAACAAGTATGTATTTAATAATAAATAAGAATAAAACATAATCATGTCAGAAAATAAACACATTAATATATCAAAAAATATAGAAACCGGGGATCAGACTGATTTTCATTTTCTACGTAAAACAGGAGTTGAATACATCGAAAAGTTAGGAGGGAAACTCTGGACCGATTATAACTCTCATGATCCCGGTATTACCACTTTGGAAGTTTTAAGCTATGCCATAACAGATCTTGGCATGAGAATGAACCTGAACATGGAAGATATTTTGTCTTCAACAGAGATAGATAAAGATATTCATACACAATTTCTAAAGGCAACAGAAATTTTGCCTTCAAGGCCTCTCAATGAACTTGATTATAGAAAACTGTTTATAGATATTAATCTGGTGGCGGGTCATAAAAGACCTATCCGTAACTGTTGGCTGGTTCCTAAAAATGAAAAACTGTACGTTGATTGTAAAACAGGAAAGCTGGACTTTAAACCTATCGGAGAAAAAACACAGGACTTTAACGTAAAAGGACTTTATGATCTTTATGTAGATTATGCCGAAGATATTGATGCCGAAGGCAGCGGATGCGAAAAATCCAATGTCAATATAACAATATTAGACCGTTACCATGCCAATAGAAGTCTTTGCGAAGATCTAGCTGAAATTAAAGAAATCGAAACCCAAAAAGTGGCTGTGTGTGCCCGTATCGGACTTGTAAACAAAGCTGATGAAGAGCTGGTACATGCTAAAGTAATTAAAGCAATCAATAATTATCTGTCCCCTGAGGTTCATTTTTATTCACTGAAGCAAATGCTTGAAAAAGGGTTCACTACAGATCAGATCTTTGAAGGCCCTCTTTTAGATAATGGTTTTATCGATACTGAAGAACTCAAAAACAGTCAGTTAAGAAGAGAAGTTCGTCTTTCAGATATCATCAGTGAAATTATGAAAATTGATGGAATTAAAGAAATTCACGAAATTTCTATTGCAGGCTGTGATAGTGTGATCAAACAAACCAATGATTGGTTGATCTGCATTGAAAAAGGCAAAAAACCGGAACTGTGCGAGCTAAGTTCATTCAGCTACAGCAAAGGTTCACTTCCTTTGAATATCAATGACAAAAAAGTTCAGGAGTACTTGGAAACACTCAAAAAAGAAGAAGAAGTACTTAGAGATGACGCCAGACAAAATAAAGAATTGATCTTGCCACAGGGAACTCCATATGATATAGCGAACTACGCTACTATTTTAAATGAATTCCCGGATACTTACGGAGTTGGCGAAGCAGGAATTATTGGAAATCAATCTCCGGAGAGAGAAGCCTTGGCCAAACAGCTGAAAGGGTATTTGCTATTTTTTGATCAGGTCCTTGCCAGCTATTTCAAACACCTTGAAAAAGTAAAAGAAGTATTAAGTGTTAACGGTGATTTAAAAAGAACTTATTTTACACAGGCTCTTAAGAATATCAAAGGTTTTGATGAATTGGTTTCAGATTATATTACCAATGATGATGACGAACTTACAGATTCATTGTATGAGGAATTGGATAACAGCGTAGAACGCCGAAATGAAGTTTTAGATCATCTGATCTCTCGTTTTGCCGAAACATTCAGTGACTATACGTTCTTAATGAAATCATTGTATGGAAAATCTGCCGATGAAATTGTTTTAAGTAACAAAGAAAGCTTCTTAAACGAATATACCTCCCTAAGTAAAGATCGTGGATTAGGTTACAATTACACTTTGTTTTCGGATGCAGATATTTGGAATACCAATAATATTTCCGGTGTACAAAAAAGAATAGCCCGTTTGTTGGGAATTAAAAATTATACCCAGAGAAATTTATCTCAGACTCCGGTATCCATCATTAAAACAGAAAATACGGAGGGTAAAGCAAGCTATACCTGGAAAATAAAAGATGCCGAGAGCAATATTATCCTGTCATCTGTAAATACTTATCAGATTGAATATGCTGCCACCAAAAACCTTAATGAAGCAATTTATCAGATGATTCAGATAGATCAGGAAGATCTTGAAAATGCTTTGGATGAACTGGAAGCAGGTAAAGATGGTTTAATCGGAAATATGGTAATTCGTTTTTCTTTAGGAGGTAACTACTATGTTGAAATTCTGGATGATAGTGATGAACCAAAGGTGATTGCTACTCACAAAAAGACCAATCCTTACATAACGCTGAAGGAATTGAGAAAAGGTATTATTAAAACGGTGAATTATTTTAAATATGATTTTACCGAAGAGGGAATTTTCCTTGTTGAGCATCTGTTATTAAAACCAACCACTAAAGACTATAAACTCATGGGTGGTATTGGTTGCATGTCTATAGAAGGCACATTCAGAGTAATGTATGACCTCGATGAAAAAGACCCTGCAGTAGATCCGATAAAATATTCGGAAGCCTTTATGTCTTCCTGTGAAGAAGACTGCGAAACAGATGTTTTTGATCCGTACTCTTACCGGGTAAGTATCGTTCTTCCTGGTTTTGCCTATCGTTTTCAGGATCCTGATTTCAGACGCTATGCAGAAACAGTGATCAGACAGGAGATTCCGGCCCATGTTTTAGCAAAAATTTGCTGGGTTGGAGACCGATTGAGCGAAAAACAAACCGCTCAGAATGACTTGTCTGAATTTGAAGTTGCCTTTAAAAAATACCTTTCGGATAAATCGAAAAATAATATTATCAACTTAGGAAACAGTATTCAGGACTTACTGACCGCTCTTACCAATCTGAACAATATTTATCGACCGGGAAGACTCTTAGACTGTGCAGCAGATGATAATGACAGTTTAGACGGAAAAATCATATTAGGACAATCAAATATATAAAAATCGAAAAACAATGAATACCAAATTAGATAATGTAACAACCCAATATAGAAAGTTCAATGCAAATCAGGCATTAACGGAAGGGCAACTAAACGAGTTTATAGACTATTTCGAAGACCAGGACAGACTCTCGAGAACCAGACTGAGTGGTGTAGGAGTAGTATGCGGCTTTCAATCCATATACGTAGAAACTTCAAGTATGAAAGCCTTGATGGAGAAAAATCCGCAAGCTGAAAGAATAGAAATTATAGACCTTGACGCTATTACAATCTCACAAGGTGCTGGGGTTACTACAGATGGAGATTTAATAACGCTCCGCCAAAGAGGAGACCTACCATCTAATACTAATATTAACTTCGATGCTTTAGCCTATAAATATTATAGAAATTACGTTGATGAAATCAGATACGAACATTTCCGTATTGATGGTAAACAAATACCTCTTTTGGAAATGATTACGGAAGATGAATATAATCAGTTAAAATCCGGAGGTGTTAATGTTGGAGATTTTAAGCTGGTAAAAACCATCAACAATATATACAATAAAGTGATCATCCTGTATTTAGAAAGTTATTCCAATGAAGAATCGCCATGTCAGGATGCTGATTGTGATAATAACGGAGCAGAGCAGGTATCGAATCTTAGAGTGCTTTTAGCAGATTCAAGTGCGGTTACAGAGCTTATGGCTAAGGGTGATGCAAAAGATACAATTTACAAGCTTCACAATAGCTATGAAGAGCTTTTTGATCAGCTGCCTAGTATAGAGGCTAAAAGAGTTATTCTGGATTCCAGTATTATATCAGCAGCACAATTAGAAGCAAAATTTATAAACGCTGCTGTTAGTGCTATTGCAGACCTAAACAAAGGTTTCAGCGCAATTGCAGGAACTTTTAACGTGGGTGTTAACCTTGGGGGGCAATCTCTTATTGATAAATTGAAGTCTTTGTTATACCCCACGGTAAGCGGGAAAGATTTTCAATATAGGTATGATCTGATAAAAGATTTAATTGATACCTATAACGAAATAAAAGGATTGGTACTGCATCTTAATGCAGAATGTTGCCCGGCTATAGCTTCATTCCCTAAACACCTTATGCTTGGGCCTGTTTCTGCATCGCTTGCGTTAGGAGAATATATCCCTTTCCGTCACGGTTTTTATAATTCACCAATAACTACAAACGATGATGAGAATTATGAAAGAATTATAATGCTTGCTAATCGATTTGTACAGAAAATAAACGGATTTCAATCGTATGTAGGACCTATTAAAATTACTCCTTCTTATCTTGATGCAGACTTGGGAGAAAAAGCAATTCCATATTATTATAATGTAGATAAAGCATTATTGGATCAATGGAACTTTGAAAAAACAAAAACCGACAGAGAAACTTTCAACTTAAGCTATCATACCCTCAACTTAGCCGGAGCCGATTTTATTCAGAATCCACTGAATTATAATATTGATGATAATGATTTCTGTAGAATTGAAGGTCATATAGGATTGCCTTATAAAACGGCAATACAAAATATTAATGATCTTAAAGCAAAATACGGATTAGCATTTGATGTCATTGCACTGGTTCTAAAAAAGGATGGAAAAATTGAGGTCAAAGTATCAAGTGATGAAAAAACAGTATCGATAGATGACCTCAGAAAGCAATTGGTATCCATTTCAAGTGATATCAGCAACCGAACAGGAAATTCACAAAATACCTTGCTTAATATCTCTAAATTAGATGATAAATTAAAATTATTAAACCAGGCTGAATTTGCCAAGGGTTCTGCAGACGGTATTACAGTTGTGAAAGAGGACCCTAGAAAGAAAGATATTGTAGGTGAACTTTTAAGCGAATTTTTAGAGCGAAAATCAGGATTGGAGCATATAGCAGGTTCAAAACTGGGAGGAACTATCGCTTTAATTTATGTGTCAGAAGAAGAAAATCAGGTTATTGCAGATTTTTCATTGCCTTACCTATGCTGTTCTAAAAAAGATCCGGTATTCCTGGTATTACCAACCAACAAACTATGCCAAAAAGATGCTCCTATTGTTTTAACAATTGTTCCGCTGGATGCTCAGGTAAAAGCATTTGTAAATGGTACTCTGATACCGGCAGTTACACAATCCGGAGGTCAGAACTTCTTTGATCCTGGTTTGGTAAATCCTGCCTATTTCGGACAAACAATTACCTTTACCGTTAATGATGATCCTGTGGATGCTCAATTAGTTGTGTATGAACAGCCAACCGTATCTGTTACTTCAGGAAACGTAACATATGGTGCAGACACTTCAGATCCGGATGCTACTGTAGACTTCCATGTCAGCGTACCGAATAACGGTGCCGGCCTTACTTATACATGGAATTTCGGAGACGGAAGCCCTCTGCTATCATCAAACACATTACCAAGCAATGGAATTGTTCAGCATACCTATAATCTTATTGCCGGACAGGAAGAAACCTTCCATCCAACTCTTACCGTAACGAATAAAAACGGTTGTAGTACCACATTTGCTGTTGCTCCACTGAAACTGACAGGACAAATGACAGTTGTGTGTCTGAACGGAATGAGAATCGTAATTCAGTACAGACATGGCGTAGATGAATATCATGAGTGTAATGATGCTAGTTTCAATTTATTTGGAAACGGGCAGTTGATAAAAGGTACTAATCCATACGTGGATCCTAGAGGAGTGATAAAAGGAAACATCCATTTAAGTAATACCAATGCAACCCAGGATAGACACAATTATCCTCCAGGTGTTACAAGCGGACTTAGCAGATACAATGAAATCATCATCACTCAGGATGAAGCAATACAATTAGCAGCAGGAGCTCAAGATGGTTTTGTGAAATTCTCTCTTGAATGTGCATTAGGTTCTTGCCATACCGGTGTTGCTTATACTCAGCTATTCCTTGCTAATGATCCGACACCAATTTATTTTGGTAATCCAGTTGGAAATTTCTTAGAAATTAACCCTTGTACAGGAGACAAAAGATAAGAATTTTAAGGAGGAATAAGTGTAATAACTTCATAGGCAGTCATGCTGTCTGTGAAGTTTATTAAACGATCTTAATAAATCATTAAAAATTAACAATTGTGAATAATCAATTAAGTAATATAGCAGTCCAATACCGCAAGTTCAGTAAAGGACAATACATAGAACATAAACAGTTCAACGAGTTTTTGGATTTTTTTGAAGATCAGGACCGTTTATCCAGAGTACTGCTGCAAGGAGTTGGTATCGTATGTGGCCTCAAACCCAATCTTATCTATACAAACCAGTTGTTGAGCGGTATAGAGCTTTCTCAGGGAGTAGGGCTGACAACTGACGGAGATTTGCTCACCTTGAATAAAACCAGCAAAGTAAGTGAAGATTTGTATGTAAGCGACCTAAAGACCATTAAAGTAGAACGTAAAAATTATACTCACTTTAAAACATATGATAATTTCAAAGTAAAATATCCGGCATTTTATGACGGAAGCGATAAACAGATTGAGCTTTGGGAATTAGCAACAGATGAGGAAGCAAATTCCAGCTTTCAACCCCTTAGTAATCTATCAAATTTAGATGACAAATACCTGTTGCTCTATTTGGAGGATTATGAGAAAGAAGTGAAGCCTTGTAGAGGGGTAGACTGTGATAATCATGGAATTCAGCAGATCCGGAACCTAAAAGTATTAGTTACAACATCAGCTGGTATCAGTAATATTTTAGGAAAAGACCGTATTCAGTCTCATCCTTTGTTTATAAAGGATATATTGGAACCTGTAAAACAAGAAAGAGTTATTGTTGAACGGCTTATTCTGGAAAGAGGAGTTGAAGCCAACTTTTTATCCTCTGATTTGAAAAAAATATATACCTCCGTTTTAGAAAAAAATGGATATGGTGAGAGTATTTTTAAAAAAATCACTGCAATTTGCCAAATAATGGGACTTCCAACAGGCGGATACAAACAATTCAGGGACAGACTTGAAAAACATCTTACTCAAAGATTTGGATTTCAGTATGCTTATGATGTAGTACAGGATTTGATGGATACCTATTCTGAAATTATAAAATTACTTCCTAAAGCATTTACCAAATGTTTTCCTGACTTCCTTTCTTTTCCTAAACATATAATGCTTGGGAAGTTGCTGTCAAGCAATCAGATAGACCCCGGAAGACATCAGTTTTATAATTCGCCTGTTTTAGATGATGAAAAAGCAACACAAAAAGTAATAGCATTAATAAATCGTTTTAATCAGCAGGTACAGAATTTTAGAGTGATTAATCCTCCGGATGCTTTTAAGGGGCAAATACAAATTACTCCATCGAAAAGATCAGGTTTTCCGGGAAATAAAGCAGTCCCTTTTTACTACCAGATCACAGACGAGTTTTTAAAAACATGGAATTTTGATAAAACAAGTAATCGGTCGTTCAAAACTAATTTAGCATATGACAGAACTATGCTGTCATCAAACGAGTATGTACAATATCCTTTAAATTTTAACTTAGATAAATACTCGTTTTATAATATAGAAGGACATCAGGGAATGGATTATCAAAAGGCCTTTGATCTAATAAAGGAGATCAGGGATAAGCAGCAGCTGGGCTTTGATATTATGGTGCTGTCCTTAGAAGAATTAGTTAATAACCAGGATGTGGTAAAAGCTTATTTCAACGAGTATCTGGAAAAACATCCGGGATTGGAACATAAGCGAGGTGTTGAAGGAAGAGGTACTTTTGCAATGGTTTATGATCCTGTAGGAAGAGTTATTGCAGATTTTTCACTTCCATACATGTGCTGTACCCCAAAAACAAAAATACAATTAAGTTTGCCCAATACTGTTATCTGTGCCCAGTCGCGCCCTATACCTTTTACTGTACTTCCTTTAAATGGAGTTGTAAAAGCTGCTGTTGATGGAAGTTTGAATGGAGGAGTACAAATAATCAATGGAAAATATTTCTTTGATCCGGCATCGGTAAGCCCTCAGTTATATGGTCAGGAAATTACCTTTACGGTCAACGGAGTACCAACGAGTTGCAGTATTAAAGTTACTGCACAGCCAAAAGTAAAGATAGTTGCTAATTCTGTTGATTATCCGGAAGGAAGTTCACCGGCAACCACAGTCAACTTTAAAGTTTCGGGAGACGATTTTGCAAGCTATAACTACAGCTGGGATTTCTTGGGTAACGGAAGTTTCGTTACTATGAACCCGGATGCCAAAGGAAATCTTAGTTATACTTTCTACAATCTGACTCCGCCAAAAATTCCAACGATAAGAGTGAGTGTAGGCAACAACGGATGTACTCAGGACATAGAAATAAACAACTGGTATGTTGTTCCGGATATTACAATAAAGAATATCAATTTCCCAAAAGGCAATTGCTGTGAAGGATATATCCCTCCAACTATTATAGCTAATGCAGGAGGTAATCAAACAATCTCTTTACCTATCAATTTTGTTACATTGTGGGGGTCTGGTTCAGGAGCTTCAAATCTTATTTATAAATGGAGCCAGATAAGTGGCCCTGGAGCCACACTTAATGGAGAAAACCAAGCTACGCTGCAAGTTACAGATTTGGTAGATGGAGTCTATCAATTTGAACTTATGGTTCAGGATCCTGTTAGTGGTGTGTTGGCTACTGATATTGCACAAATAGCCGTGTTGTCGTTACCATCTAAACCAGAACTTGAAGTGATCGTAAAACCGGTTTATAACCAATGTGAAGCAGGAATGGTGGTAAGAGTGAATGTTCCGAGAGGCCAGGTAAGACTGGTAAAGGTTTTCAAAAAAGGAACTGTAAGCACTAATGATTTTAAAAATTATTCAGGAATAAAAAATTTCTCTGATGTAATCGTTTACGATGGCTTTGAGCAAAAAATAGAAGTGCCGGTAACTTTCGGAATGTTTTTAAATGTGAACGGTTTTATTTACGGTCAACAAACCGATACTACCATCCTAACATTACAGATAACGGATGATTCAGGGGCTATACATGAAGAAGTTGAATTGAAAGCTAATCATAATGTCGAATTTAACAGCAAAGAAATGAATAGATGTTTGTCATAAACAGACATTCTTTGTAATGCTAAAGGGGAGTGGATAGATTAAATAAGCTCCCCTTAGATATCTATGAAAACATAATAACCATAAACAATCACATCATGGCAGCATCAAATTGTAATATTTCATTTGAGTTAGATTATGCATCTTCAACGCCAATAACAGAGGCAATTGCATCATATAAGATCAGCGGTTCAACAGATCCCTACGAGGTCTATGTTATAGATCCGGTGCCGGCAAGCGGTAGTACGGTAGTTCTTCCGTCTATTGAAACTCCCGGGAAGTATGATTTAATGGTAACACTGCATTCGAAAGGAGCAACTACAAATAAAAAAAGTTTCTTTCATATTGGTGAGTGCCCAACCAGAACAATATTTTGGAACCATAGTGTTTTTATAAGAGATAAATTGGATACTGTGGTTAATTTTTCAATCAAAAAAAACGGCGTTATTATAGTGGATACAACAGAAACCGGCCTTGGATATATTGATCCGATAGAAAAGTGGAAATCATTCACAGCAGAAGTTGGTGACCAAATAGAGTTCACAACAAATCTGATAAAAAGCGCTACGGGCAAAACGAGTGGAGGTATGTTTACCTGTACTACAACAGGTAAAACCGGTACAGTGAACGTAGTGAATCCTACAGCACCTAATGCGTTATTTATTGATTATCAGCATATCGGGCCAGATTCAGGAACGATAAGAAATTTTGCGTTTACCGTAGATCCGGGATTGAATTATGCATTGGGAGCTGGTTATACCCAATAATTGATTAATACATCAGCTGATAGAGGATGCTGTTCATCATTCAATTGTCTTTTGTTTTCCTTAGACATCAATAAAAACATAATAATAACAATAAAAAAACAACATAATGGCAGCAGCAGCAAATTGCAGTATTTTATTTGAGATAGATTATACGTCTTCAGAGCCAATAACAGGCGCAACTGCGTCCTATAAAATCAAAGGATCAAGGAATCCCTATACGATATACACTATTGAGCCGGTGCCGGTGAGTGGAGGAGTAGTATCGCTACCGCCCATTGATACACCTGGTGTTTATGATTTAGTGGTAACACTAAAAACGAAAGATGGGGCAAGTGTTAAAAAAGAAAGCTCTTTTCAAATTGGCAACTGCAGCAAGGGCAAGTAATCCAACCAAGATGGGCTTTTGCCCGGATGATTACTTATTATAAATGAATTGATTTCAATTCATTGGAAATTGAAGAAAAATCTTTAATAGTTATAAAATTGGCGAAAATTAAAATCCTCTAAAAAATGAGGATTTTAATTCAGTCAAGCAGTTCTTTATTTTATCTTCTGTTGTTTTTACGTCTTGTACTGATGATGTTGAAAAGTTTTGCAACATCTTTCAGGTGAATTTCAAGATCATCATAATACTCATTTAAAGAATGAAGGGTGATAATGCCATTCTCAACATCATGGTTGATGATTCGTTTTACCAGAATACCTTTTTCCTTGTGAACAATTACAAAATCCCATTTATCGTAATGCAGTTTACTCATCCAATAATCTTGCCTGATGTTTCTGCATAAAATAATATCACCTTCCAGGTAGCTTTCATACGACCCGTTGTCCATACTGTCTCCCTTTACTTCGAAGCACATATATTCTCCCCGATGTTCCACATCGTCGGTAAAAGGAATGGTAGGCAGGCTTTCTATGTATTCTTCATCTGCAAACCTGCTCAAATAGCCAGCTTGTGCATATTGATTCGCAAGCGGAACATTCATGATTTTTAAATCTGAAAAAACAACCGGAGAAGCACTGTCGTTATTGAGTTCCTTTTGTTGTTTTAGCAGTAAATTAGTGACAAAGTAAGCAGTCGTTTCCGGTATTTTTCGTTCGCCTTTTTCCCAATATTGTACGGCTCTGGTGCCAACTCCTATAGATTTTGCTATATCAGCCTGCTTCATGTTTAGTTTCTTTCTGATCTCTTTGAATTCTAAATAGTTCATTTTGATATGTTTATAGTTTTATTTTAAAAAAATACGTAAAATATTCATTTTATATTTTGAAAAACGAACAATGTTCGTATATTTGTTTCGTCATTAAGATGGAACAGCGCAAATATACAAAATTATATTGATAATTTAATCTTGTTTTAATATTTAAAAGCTTTATTTAAAACAACTTTAGTCTTGTATTTAGAAAGTTAAATAATGTTTTTATACCCGTTTATTTTATGGCTGGATTTTGTTTTATCCGGTATTAATGAAATGAAAAAAAACTTTTTAATGCAATTTGTTCGTTTTTTTATATGGGTTTTTATTGTTTTTGTGCGTTTGTTGTTGTTTGTTTTGATGATAAAAATGCGTTTATTTTTAATTGATTTAAGAATAAAGCAGCCGTTTAGTTCTTTGTTTTTTTCGAAAATAAAAAACAAGCAAAAAATGTAGTAAAACATTACTGTTTAACATATAAAATATCGATTAATTATAGTTATCAGTAAGATTGTTAACACATCCAAAAGAATAAACAAAACGTGTGAAACAAGCTCAATTGCTTTTTTTAAAGATAATTTAAAAGCCAAAAACAGAATGCTGAGCTCTTTTACAAATACGAAAAGTAAATACTGATTATTTAATTGTTTATAAAACATGATTC
Source organism: Chryseobacterium sp. Tr-659 (assembly GCF_011752975.1). Classification (GTDB taxonomy): domain Bacteria; phylum Bacteroidota; class Bacteroidia; order Flavobacteriales; family Weeksellaceae; genus Chryseobacterium. Next base: position 228,807 of record NZ_VWWP01000006.1, read on the forward strand.
CTTATAAGCATCAATAAAATTATTTACAAAAGTAAAATTTAGAAGCAATGGTGGATTATTTCTATAGAAATACCCCGGTATCAACTTCTGAACAACCAAAATTTAATTAGATATCCGCTCAAAGACCTAAAGTTAGCCTTTAGGTGTTTTACCGACTCTATTCAACGAGAAAGTTCAAGATGAGCGAAAATCTGATACTAAAAACAAAAAAACTGAAACCTTAAAAAACAAAACTTTTAACCATAACAAAAATGAAACGTAGTAAAGAATTAGTAGAGAAAAGAAAAGATTTCGTTATCGAATATGTAAAACGCAATCAAAGCAAGCAGATGAAAGTAATTGTAACAGAGTTAACAGAAATGTTGTTTTTGTCGGAAAGAACAATATATAACATCATTCTTCAAGGTTAGTTTATGAATACAATAATGCTTAAATAACCCCATTAAGATGATCCTTTAGACCTAATATAGACTCATGAATTAGATCTTTAAATTATATATTCCCAAAAGATAGAACAGGATTCAAAGTTATTATACTACCCGATAACTACCCGTCAATCAGATTAATCAGAGGGTTGTCCTGCCATCTTTCTCAAATTTAAATTTATAGGTAAAATACTAAGGTGAAAAACGGTTTTTGCTTTTTAGTTCTATTATTTCAGGTGAAATATCAACCGAAAAACCAAACCGTCTCACCTTAGTTTTAAGGGGAATCAATTTCAAAAAGCGAGAGAAAACAATTGTCCGTTCAATACAATTTTAGAAACCATGAAAAAAAAAGAAAAGAAGAAAAAGCAAAAAAATAAGGAAAAACAGCAAAAGCCCCGTAAAGACTTCAATGATCTTATTGACGAACTGGCCTATGCAGATGAAAAAGGAAATATCCGGAAAAGTAAAAGATTTTTAGATGATATGTATATGCTGATACAGGAGTAATTAACGATCTGAAAGTGGTACAAAAATCAAAATTTTAATAAATAATTATATATAAAATGAACTTGGATAGTATAAAAGCTCTATTAATCGGAACTGCAATTGCGTTCTCAGGAGGATTATTAAGGGTGCTGGTCTCCATACAAAATAAAGAAAAAAAACAACCATGGGAACACTTTATTACATTAACAATAGTTGTAATTGTGGGCTTTACAATGAGTTATTTAATGAACAGAGCAGAATTGCATGATAAATGGTATTCAACAGGAGTATTATTTGTACTGGGATATGGCTATGATAAATTCTTAAAAATGATCACTACCAATCTGCCGAATTGGATTGATAAAGCAGTGAATCTTCTTATTGACAACCGATATGGAGGTAAGACAGACAGACAGCCTGATGAGATGGAAGAAAAAAAAGATGAAATGAACCCATAGGCAATACAAGAACTATAAACCATGACTTTTCTAAACAACAGAACATAAGCAGCCCGGGAGAACATGATGCAGCATAAAAATGGATGTAATGGATAAGTTTCCCCCGAATTACAGTAACAAAAGTTCCTGAAAAGCTCTTTGCTGCAACTACAGAATCCACGCTTCAAAAAGCATAATATTCTGCTGGAAAAGCATGAATTTTGAAACCTGAAACTCAAAAAAGAAGTAGCTCAGCACTACCTGTTTCTTTTCGCAAAGTTGAGCTCTGCTTCCGGTTACTCAAATACTTTAAGAATCTACCGTGTGTGGTCAGATTTTTCAACTCCAACAGGTAGGGTATATAAAACGCAATTGTTTCAGTTGCGTTTTGTATGCCTTTTTATATGAAATTTAAAAAACTAAGTCAATGAAAACAGCAAATCCTGTAGAAAAAGACAGCAAATCCCACCAGAGCCAGAGCAAAAAGCAAAGGCAGCAGGAACAGGTGGTTGTACCTCTATCCGAGGTAGGCGTTGTCGGTATACAAACACAAAAGACTCAAGATCCAACTGCCAGTCGGATCGGTATCAATACTGCCATTCCGGCGGTTCATGGTTCACAGACTATTTATAGCCAAGGCTCGGAACTCATGCATAAAAGATTTCAGGAGAGTCTTGCTGAAACCGGGGATATCAATCATCCTGATACCCAAAAGATGGAGAAAGGATATATGACAACCTTGAGCCCGAACCAGGCACATGATTATCATAGTCTTAAATCCGGAACTTATCTGCCCAAAACCGTTCAGGAACAAGCGGCGGTTCACCAGGCGAATAAGAAAAATCAGGACGTAAACATAGCGGAAAAATCGGTAGCAAAAAAAGAAATAGCAGAGAAACCAAAAGCTGCAGTAGAAAATAACAAACCAGTAACAACAGATGAAGCTGCAGAGGCTAACACCGAAACTCAGCCTTCTGCAAATGCTAATAACAATCCTGGTTTTATGGAATTGAGCACCCGTATCAATACCACAGCACAATTGCAAAAACGTCATGAACCGGCACAAAAGTCCAGCAGCGATGCACAAGCTGCTGCACCATCACCTGCCAATGAACGTCAAAGTATGGCGCAGGCAAGCCAGGTGAATACCATGGCTGAAAAGGAACCGGGACTCTTCAAGAAAGAAGATTTCAAAGCTTTGCTAAGTGCAAAAATACACAGCATCAAGCTTCCGGAAAATGAAGAGCAGGCAGATGAATTTGAGAAACACAACAATATACAGGAAGTCAATCAAAAGGCAGTAGGTGATGTTAAAAAAGAGAAGAATGCCGCATCTAATGATATTGCTTCTGCAACCGCTGCACAACCTGATACCTCCGCACAGCCTGTTCGTGCCGTTGCAAAAATGCCAACACAAAATGTAGGTAATGCTCCGGGTACACCTAATGTAGCGAAAGCAATGCCGGTGAAAAGAAATGTAGCAAGCGTAGAGCAGCCTATTAAAGAGCAAACGGCAAGTATCGACAGTGAAATGAAAGCCAATGGAGTTACCGATACGATGTTGGCAACATCTAATGAGCCTACGTTTATGGATGCTTTGGCCCAAAAGAATAAAGCCAAAACCCAAAGTGCAGCCGCCGCTCAAGAGTTCAGAACCAACGAAAATAAGGAGTTGACTAAAACCCGTAATGAGGCACAAACACAAGCCGCACATCAGATTAGTGGCATGCATGGAGCTAGAAAAGGCGGATTAGGGAATGTACATGGTGAACAAAAGCAAACCTCGGGCAAAGACAGTCAAAAACGAAAAGAAATAGCCGATCATATTAATGGTATTTATCTTACATCCAAAACCGATGTCGACGGTATTTTAAATAATCTGGACAAATCGGTGGCAGAAAAATTTGATAATGGCAGCAAAGAAGCTAAAAAAGCATTTGAAGCCCATGTTGATAAAGAAATGAAGGCCTATAAAAAGAAACGTTATGGAGATGCATATGCAAAATACGGTGCTTTAGTGGCGGCTGGAAAATGGTTATGGGATAAAGCTACGGGCTTACCTGAAGAGGTCAACAAGTTTTTTGACAGCGGTAAGGAATTGTACATTAAAGTCATGGATAAATTTATTGACCAAATCGCAGGCCATGTTACCACTCAGCTTAATGCAGCGAAAGCCAGAATCGCCAAAGGCAAAAAAGAGGTACAGACTTATGTGAATAGCTTATCACCAAGCTTAAGGAAAATAGGAAAAGATGCCATTGCAGAGATCCAAAGCAAATTCAATGCACTGGAAGAAAGTGTAAACAGTAAAAAGGATGCGTTAATTGATGTGCTGGCTAAAAAATATGCAGACAATATAACAAGTATTGATAATAGAATTGCAGATTTAAAAACACAAAACAGCGGATGGGTTAATCAGGCTCTTGATGTGCTTAAAAATAGTGTGTTTGCTATTATTATTGAAATTAAAAATACACTTACCAATTTATTGTCCGGTGTTATCAGTGCCATTCAGGCTATTATCATGGATCCGATAGGGTTTTTCAAAAATCTTATTGCCGGAGTTTCACAAGGATTTACTAACTTCGGAACCAACATCTGGACTCACCTTAAGACAGGCTTCTTCGGATGGCTGACCGGAGCAATGAAAGGTATTTCTTTAACGATGCCGGAAGATGTATTCTCTTTAAAAGGAGTCTTCTCCATTACCACCCAGGTGCTTGGTTTAACATGGGATGGAATCAGAGCGATTGGAGCCAGAGTGATAGGCGAACCTGTAATGAAAGTCCTTGAGACCGCTTCTGAAAAAGGTTTTGAAATAGTACAGGTTGTACGTAAAGACGGTGCCGCGGGACTTTGGGACTATCTGAAAGACCAGTTTGCCGACCTTAAAGCTACGGTAATGGATGCCATTATGGACATTATTCAGACGCAGGTAATACAAGCTGGAATTAAATGGGTAATGGGATTATTGACTCCGGTAGGAGCATTTATAAAAGCAGCAATGGCCATTATAGATGTGGTAAAATTCTTTATCCAGCGGGCAGCACAAATTATGGAACTGGTAAAAGCGTTTACCGATAGTATAAAAGCAATTGCCAGCGGAAATGTAGGGGCTGTAGCCAAATCAATAGAAAATGCATTGGGAAGAGCGGTTCCTGTCATGATTGGGTTTTTAGCTTCGTTATTGGGAATTGGCGGATTGGCAGATAAAGTAGTGGGTGTTATCCGAAAAATACGCCAGCGTATTGAAAATGCAATCGTCAAGTTCTGGAACTTTGTGAAAGGGAAGGCTAAAGGATTGCTTGTGAAGATTGGTGTTGGTGATAAGAAAGATAAGAAGGAGAAAAAAGGAGAAGATCTGCGTAGCACATCCGAAAAACAAAAAGATCTTGAGGCTGGTGTCAAAGAAGGAACTGAACTGTTAAGAAATAAAGACTTAGACAGAAAAGAGATACAAAAGCGCCTTAGAATTTTGGAAAGTCGTTACGATTTGAAAGAACTTAAAATTGTTACTGATAAAGTTGAAAAAGATAGAGAAACGGTACATATCCATGGTGAAGTAAATCCTAAAATAGATGGAACTAGAATTGTAGTTGATTTTGAAGGTGATCAGCCATTGACCCCTGATGAGATAAGTAAGTTGATAAAATTACCAGGTGGTAAAGAGGCATTAAATGAAATTATTGAGATAGAAAAAGGAGGTAGTTCTAAGGCTAAGCATCAATATGCTGAAGTTAGAACGGCTTTAGATGCTTTAAAAAGCGGACAGTTGAATGTTAAAATAGGCGTAGATATTTTTGCAACCATTGGAGCTCCTGGTAATCTTACAGAAATAGATGTATTAACACAAGATGAAATGATCGAAGTGAAATCTGGTGACAACTTTGATAATGCTAAAAAATTATCTGGTAAAGCTTATGATCAATTTTTAATTTTTAGAGATGTGTTTTATGGAAAAAGAAAAGTATTTGATATTCATGGAAATTTGATTGTACCACCAAAAAAATGGATATATCAATTTAGAATGCCCCATATAGATCCTAGGCTAAAAAAATGGCTTTTAGATAAAGGGGTAACAGAAGTAAGAGAAGGTAGTAAATAAAAAATATAAAACTATGGGAAGTTATAATACAACTTTAGTATTGCTTAAAGAAAAACAACATCCAAAAACATTTCTTTCTAATTTTCATAAGAAGATTAAAGACATAAATGTTGTACTTGAGAAAGATGAGTACCAACGAATTATTTTTAATGACAAGAGGAACGAAGAAGAGAAAGAGCCTATTGAATTAGATAAACTAATGTCCGATGAAGATATAATTGATTTGTTATGTTCTTGGGGAGGTTTTGGCTTGTTATCTTATAGACATAATGATGTTGAATTTGCTTTATATATAAATTATCTTTCTTGGGATGATCAATTTATAGAAGGTATAGAAGTCTCGTTTAAAGAAACTCATAAAAATTATATTAATAAGAATAAAATAAAAGATGATGTTATTATAAAAATAGCTAATTGTATTGATTATAAATTAGTAGTAGGAAGTATTGGAGATAGTGAAGATAATTTTAGAATGGACTTAGATTTAGAATATAATCTGAAATATATAGAAAACAAGAAATTTGATATTGATATTAGATAACTCTTAAATTATGTTAGTAATTTAAATTTGATTGACGATTTAGAATCTATTAAGAAAAATAATTTGAAATAGAGAGTATGTCTTGATAAATAAAATCATAGATTCTATAAAGTCAGGAAACAATTCTTTCAATAATACCATAAGAGCCTTGTTTTTACAAGGCTTTTTCTATTTCATGAAAACTTGGTATCTTGTAGCAAAATATAAAAACCGAGATTATATATAATTCAAATTAATAATAAAAAATTATAACCTATCCAAACCATGAAAAAACCACTATTCATTTTCTCTCTTCTGTTCAGCCTTTCCTTTGCAAGCGCCCAAACTATAGAATCCGGGAGCCACAGCACCACAGGTTATATCAAAAGTGATGGTACCATAGAAAACAGCAGCCATTCCACGGTTGGGTATATCAAAAGTGATGGCACTATTGAAAACAAAAGCCACGGTACGATTGGCTACATCAAAAGTGATGGAACGATAGAGAACGGCAGTCATTCTACGGTGGGTTACATAAAAAGTAATGGTACTGTGGAAAACAGCAGCCATGGGACAATTGGTTATATCAAGGATGATGGCACGGTAGAAAACAGCAGCCATGGTACTATTGGGTATGCCAGAGGCGTTAGAAAAGAATGGGCGGCGGTAGTCTATTTCTTTTTCAGGATGAATTAATCATTACATCTTCGGGAAGAAAATGATGTAATCAATACATAATTTAAAAAGCAAGGCTTGGATTTTTATAATCTGAGCCTTTTTTCTATAATAAATACATGATTGATCTTTAAATGAATCCTCAGTGCATGCCTTTAAAACAAAGGTTACTGTAACTACAGAATGGAAGGCTCCAAAAACTTTCACAGGAGTTAAAAAAAGATGAATTTTGAATTTCAAAATGAAGTAACCATCCATCCGGTCCCGGAGAAATAAAGGGTACTGCAACTACAGAACGGAAAGCCCCAAAAACTTTTACAGAAATAGAAAAATGATGAATTTTGAACTTAAATCATCAATCGCAATCCGCTTCCAAACAATAAGACTCATTAAGACAAGCAGTAAAGAATAGTAATAAAGTATTATGGAAAAAAACGAATTAATCCCAAGAGAAGAATTAGAACTCTATTTTGAAAAAGGGAAACGCCCAACGCAAGATCAGTTTTCAGATTTAATAGATTCCTTACAGCATAAAGCGGATATCCTTACCAACAAAGAAGCCGTAATGATTGCCAATAGTTTAGAAAGTATAGATAACGGATACATTGAGTATACCGGAAATAATATTGGAGATAAGAAATTTGTAATCGCTGTAAAATCGGAAGATGAAGAAGATCAGTTAATTACAATAAACGAAACCCAAGGCAATTCAAAAAAATTATACTTCTTTGGTAATGCGCCTTATACCATTAGAGCAAAAGAATTTCCTGCAGAAGGGTTAGGAGAGACAGAATACTATCATTTGAATTGCCAAATAGGACCATCCTCTGCGATGACTCGATTATTCGGAAATACACTGCCTGCCATTCCCGGCGCATTTGAATTTGGAACAATGGAAGATAAAAACTTAACCTTTCGAATAGAAAAGATAAATCCGGGACAAAAAATGAAGGTTGTAAACACGAGCATTCAGTTCGTAAATAAAACTGAAATTCCTATTCAATATATGACGCAGTCGGGTTATTGGGCTTATATCTACACAGATAAAGATATTGTTACTGATCATTATGATTTATGGGATTATCTGTATTTATATTTAAAAGCAGACCTGAGTAAAACTGATCAGTCTATAGAATGTAATGTGTATGATGCGAATACCGGAGCGCTTCTAAGGACGGCCAATTTAAATGCCAGACAAAACAATCAAAATATTATGGCGGGTGAAGCAACTAGGCAAATCAGAAGCCTGAGAATTGAATGTCATTATGCTATAAAATAAAAATCAAACTGAAAATATGTAAATAAAAAAGGCCAGTATCTTTTAAGAAAAAACATCGCAGGAATGCTGAATTCAGACTTTAAAATATCAATAGTCTTGAACCGAAAAGCAATGATGTTAAAAGATAAGTGGTGAGAATACCAATCTATTATGGAAGAACATAAATTAATCCCAAGAGAAGAGTTAAAAACTTATTTTGAAGGAGGGAAATATCCCACGCAAAGTCAATTTTCGGATTTGGTCAATTCTTTAAAACATAAAAAAGATGAACTGACTAATAAAGAAGCTGTCATTATAGCTAATCGTTTACAGCTTATGGATAACGGGTACATTGAATATACCGGAAATAATATCGGAGATAAAGAATTCTTGATAGCGATAGGCTCAGGAGATGAAGAAGACCAGGAGATTGCAGTAAGAGAAAGCGTCAGCGGTGAAAAAAGATATTTGCTGGGGAGTGCACCTTACTCTGTTAAAGTAAAAGAATTTCCTGCAGACGGATTAGGTGAAACCGAATATTATTCTTTGAGATGCCAGGCAGATGGTTTCGCCATCAATAAACTGTTCGGAAACAATCTGCCTATGATTCTAAAAGGGACCGAACTTGGAACGTTTAAAGGGAAAAGCCTATTCTTAGGTATTGGCAAACAGAAGCTTGAACAAAAAATAAATATTATCAATACCAATATCAAGCTGGTTAATAAAACCCAAGCGTCCATTTTATATGGAACATCCGCAACTTACTGGGGATTGACAAACATAAGTGGGGACATTATTACAGACCATTATGATGCCTGGGATGTTTTATCATTTTGGTATAGCGCAGATCTTCGGGAATCAGATCGATCCATAGAATGTAAAATGTATGATGCGGATCATGAAAAACTTTTAATGACAGCCTATTTAAATGCAAAACAAAATAATCAGGATGTTTGGGGTGGCAATCAGGTAAGGGGCGTAAGAAATCTAAGAATTGAATGCAGTTATGCTGCAAAATAAAAAAATAATCAAATTGAAAAATTTGAACAACAACTTTTTTATCATTGAAATAATGGTAACAGAATAATCATTTATTACAATGAAAAAACAATGAATTTTGAACTTTAAACCACACTAATCATAGGATCCAAGAACCAAGATAGTAAACTACTATGGAAAAAAATGAATTAAAATCAAGAGAAGAATTAAAAACCTATTTTGAAACAGGTAAACATCCTACACAAAGCCAATTTTCGAATTTTATAGATTCTTTAAGACATAAAGAAGATGCTCTAAGCAATAAAGAAGTAGCAATGCTTGCCAATAGTCTGGCATCTATTGATAATGTATTTGTTTATTATGCTGTAAGTAATGTCGGAACTTTAAAATTTCCGATTGTGATAAGCTCACAGGATGAAAAAGATCAGGAGATCATCGTAAAAAATACCAATGGAAATATCGAAAAACGATTCTTACTAGGCAGTGCACCTTATACCATTAAAGCAAAAAAGATTTCAGTAGAAGAATTAAGCGGAACCGAATATTATGCTTTGAGCTATCAATTAAGTCAAAGTTATGCAATTTACAGGATGTTCGGAAACAACCTGGATCTGATTCCTGAGGGTTTTGATTTCGGAAAACTGAAGGAAAACAAATTGCCCATACAAATCGGCAAATTAGATTTCGGACAAAAAGTAAAGGTTGTAAATACAAACGTTAAGTTTGTTAATAATACGGAAATACCTATCCAATATAGAGTACAATCAGGTTTATGGAGTAATGAATTTACAGTTGAAAATACTGTTACTCATCATTATGATATGTGGGATTATTTATACTTTTATTATAATGCGGACCTTCGGGGAATTAATTATGAAGTGCAATGTGATATCTATGATGAAGATAATAATAATCTTTTAGCTACTGGCCACTTATTAGGCGGACAAAATCAGGATTCCTGGTACGGAGGTGAGGCAAGAGGAGTGAGAAAGGTAAGAATTGAATGTAATTATGTTATAAATAAATAATAATTATTTGAAGAATAGCCAATGTCCTCATAAAAAGTAAGAGCTGCTGCAACTACAGAATAGAGAGGTCGAAAAACTTTTATAATAACAAAAAAAGAACGAATTTTGAACTCGGAAACTAAGCGATAAAGCCATCAGTTTCAAAAATATAAGAGTCACTGCAACTACAGAATAGAGAAGGCGGAAAACTTTTATAAGAACAAAAAAAGAACGAATTTTGAACTCAGAAACTCAGAAATAAAATTATCAGTTTCAAAAATATAAGAGTTACTGCAACTACAGAATAGAGAAGGCGGAAAACTTTTATAAGAACAAAAAAAGAACGAATTTTGAACTCAGAAACTCAGAAATAAAATTATCAGTTTCAAAAATATAAGAGCTGCTGCAACTACAGAATAGAGAAGTCGGAAAACTTTTATAAGAACAAAAAAAGAACGAATTTTGAACTCAGAAACTAAGCAATAAAATTATCAGTTTCAAAAATATAAGAGCTGCTGCAACTACAGAATAGAGAAGGCGGAAAACTTTTATAAGAACAAAAAAAGAACGAATTTTGAACTCAGAAACTAAGAAATAAAATCATCAGTTTCAAAAATATAAGAGCTGCTGCAACTACAGAATAGAGAGGTCGAAAAGCTTTTATAAGAACAAAAAAGTGATTAATTTTGAACTGGAAATCATAACATAGATAGTAATTGCTATTATGTAACAAAAACAAGCTGTATTTTGTCAATATAAAAAATTGAATTCACAAAACAGCAGAGAAGTAATCCACTACATTCTCATTACTTAAAATACATCTTCAGTCGGGCGCGATACTCCATTACGAGACGCTTTTTCCATTGGAATTTCATCCGGAAACCGGAATGAGGGTTGTTATATCTATTTTTTTCAAAAGCAAATAATAAATTCCGTGAAAACGGAAGATGGAAATGCATTGCAGAAAATGAAAAAAACTGAGTTATGTAGGAGAGTTATAATGATTTGTTTATCATATATATATGGGTTGCTGCAACTACAGAATGAACAGGGTAAAAAACTTTTATAAGAACAAAAAAAGAATGAATTTTGAACTTTAAATCATTAACGGTAATTAGCTCCGGAAAACAATTATACTAGGAACATACACAATAAAGAAAACTAAAATATTATGGAAGAAATAAATAAATTAACCCAAAGAGAGGAGCTGAAAACCTATTTTGAAACAGGTAAATATCCAACACAAAGTCAGTTCGGCCGATTCATTGATAACTATGTTCATTTAAATGAGTTTAATTTCGGATTAGATATAAAAGCCTCAGGAAATTATACAATGAAATATTACCATTTCTATTTAGCTGAAAATATCCAGCTTTCAGGCAGAGGGCACGCGATTGTAGAAGCGGAGATGGCCAATTCAGCACCAAAGAAAATAGATGGTTATATACATGTTTTAAGCCGATATGTAGGGTATAAATATTTAAAAATAAAATTATCAAATGAATTAGATGTTGATAAATACCAGCCTAAAATCATTATAAAACGTTATAAACAAAGAAAAACACTTAAAAGTAAATTTGTGAAAGACCCGGGTTTTTATCAGGAACTTCCACCAGATGCAGAGTCTTGGAGCAGACAGTCCGAATATCGAGTAACGTCCCATGAAATGGAGATAGACATCAATCCTATTCACTATTTCAGACCTAATAAAGATTACAAAGAATTTTATCCATCAGGGACAATGAAAAGACCAGGATCATTCAGACATACAGTTCATCACAGAAAACCATATTCTCTAATTCAAATGTGTTTGGAGATTGATGTTAACGGAACGAAATATAGGTCACAGCCCACTAAAATAAAAATTGTTTTGGGAGGAGAGAATGATTTAATGAGCTATGTTATTGATTAATAACTAACACAAAAATTACCTCAACCGAGTAAGAGTATCAATAACGGGAAACCTTTTGCTCCTGAAAAGGTCGGAATTTTCTAATGCGTGAGCAAAAGAATCTCTTCCGATAGTTGAAAATGGCAGATTTTATCGCAGTCATTTTCTTTCAGGAGTAGATAGAGATTCTGCGAAAGCAGGGTTTTGATTCTTGAACAAGTAGGAAATCCAGTAGGGGATAGACTTTCATACAAAAACTGCTTCGGCAGTTTGGTAAGACTCTCCGATGGGAAACACTTTTCGGTTGAGGTTTATAAAAGCCACACCAGAAGATAAAATATAAGCATTGTAAAGATGCATTACACAATATTTTAAAAACATAACAAATATAAAAATTACCTCAACCGAGTAAGAGTATCAATAACGGGAAACCTTTTGCTCCTGAAAAAGTCGGAATTTTTTAATGCGTGAGCAAAAGAATCTCTTCCGATAGTTGAAAATGGCAGATTTTATCGCAGTCATTTTCTTTCAGGAGTAGATAGAGATTCTGCGAAAGCAGAGTCCTGATTCTTGAACAAGTAGGAAATCCAGTAGGGGATAGACTTTCATACAAAAACTGCTTCGGCAGTTTGGTAAGACTCTCCGATGGGAAACACTTTTCGGTTGGGGTTTATAAAAGCCACACCAAAAGATAAAATATAAGCATTGTAAAGATGCATTACAATATTTTAAAAACATAACAAACATAAAAATTACCTCAACCGAGTAAGAGTATCAATAACGGGAAACCTTTTGCTCCTGAAAAAGTCGGAATTTTCTAATGCGCGGGCAAAAGAATCTCTTCCGATAGTTGAAAATGGCAGATTTTATCACAGTTATTTTCTTTCAGGAGTAGATAGAGATTCTGTGAAAGCAGAGTCCTGATTCTTGAACAAGTAGGAAATCCAGTAGGGGATAGACTTTCATACAAAAACTGCTTCGGCAGTTTGGTAAGACTCTCCGATGGGAAACACTTTTCGGTTGAGGTTTATAAAAGCCACACCAAAAGATAAAATATAAGCATTGTAAAGATGCATTACAATATTTTAAAAACATAACAAATATAAAAATTACCTCAACCGAGTAAGAGTATCAATAACGGGAAACCTTTTGCTCCTGAAAAAGTCGGAATTTTTTAATGCGCGGGCATTCGAATCTCTTCCGATAGTTGAAAATGGCAGATTTTATCACAGTCATTTTCTTTCAGGAGTAGATAGAGATTCTGTGAAAGCAGAGTCCTGATTCTTAAACAAGTAGGAAATCCAGTAGGGGATAGACTTTCATACAAAAACTGCTTCGGCAGTTTGGTAAGACTCTCCGATGGGAAACACTTTTCGGTTGAGGTTTATAAAAGCCACACCAGAAGATAAAATATAAGCATTGTAAAGATGCATTACACAATATTTTAAAAACATAACAAATATAAAAATTACCTCAACCGAGTAAGAGTATCAATAACGGGAAACCTTTTGCTCCTGAAAAAGTCGGAATTTTTTAATGCGTGAGCAAAAGAATCTCTTCCGATAGTTGAAAATGGCAGATTTTATCGCAGTCATTTTCTTTCAGGAGTAGATAGAGATTCTGCAAAAGCAGAGTCCTGATTCTTGAACAAGTAGGAAATCCAGTAGGGGATAGACTTTCATACAAAAACTGCTTCGGCAGTTTGGTAAGACTCTCTGATGGGAAACACTTTTCGGTTGGGGTAACTTTTTAGGAACAAATGAGTGGATGTTTCAAAAATAAACAAAATAAAGAAATCAATGGAGTCAAAACAATTACAAAATTTATTTACTCATTTAGAGAATGTTATTACATGGCGTATACATAATGCTTCAGAAGATTTTAATATAGGAGCTCCTGAATTTAAAACTAGTGACCATGAGAATTTTCAATTGGGAGATTATATTTCAGGGAAAGGGCTTGCCCATCAGGAGGTTGTTGTTCTTTTAATGGCTTTATTGCCACGATTGGACCCGTCATTGTTGAAACGTATTTATCTGGAATTTCCTAATAGTGCGTTGTTCGATTTTTGCTCAACCAATGATAATGGCAGGCTCTTTTATCCTACAGTTCAGGCTGTTCAATATATTTTAGGAGGAGAGAGTATTTCAGAACGATTGAAAGCGCTGGATTATTTCAGTTCAAATTCAGTTTTGATTAAAGAAGAGCTCATTATTTTTTCACATTCAGCTCATGAATCTGCTGGCGTAAACAGTCAGATAAATGTTCATCATGAAGCTTTTAATACTTTAATTTTTGGGGTAGAATTATTACCCAAAATGAGTAATGATTTTCCGGCAGAGCAGCTGCAGACCCGTCGATCATGGGCAGATCTAATACTTCCTCAAGCCACATTATATGAACTTCAAAGTATTGAGGCCTGGTACAATAGCAGCCGCATTCTTATGGAAGATTGGGACATGCAGAAAAAACTTAAACCTGGCTTCAGGGTATTGTTCTACGGAGAACCGGGAACAGGAAAAACTCTTGCGGCAAGCCTTCTGGGAAAATATACCAACCGTCCTGTTTTCAGAGTTGATGTTTCGATGCTGGTCTCAAAATATATTGGAGAAACAGAAAAGCAATTGGCTAAGTTATTTGATAAAGCAGAAAATAAAAACTGGATCTTATTTTTTGATGAAGCAGATGCTATTTTTGGAAAACGAACCTCTGTGAGAGATGCTCACGATAAATATGCCAATCAGGAAGTTTCTTACTTATTACAAAGAATAGAAACTTTTTCAGGGTTAATTATTCTGGCATCCAACTTTAAAAATAATATGGATAAAGCCTTTACACGACGTTTTCACAGCTGCATACAATTCAATAATCCAAAGTATGAAGAACGTCTGCGTATCTGGCAGCAAAATTTACCGGAACAATTACAGCTTGAAGACATTGATTTAGAACAAATCGCCAACCGATATGAACTAACCGGTTCTAATATTATGAATGTCATACAAGATGTCAGTTTAAAAACAATTGCATCAAAAGAACCCGGCTATAAAGTAAGTCTGGATAGATTATTAGAATGCATCAAAAAAGAATATGTGAAAGAAGATAAAATATTTGCTTAAAAACAGATCAGTCAAAAAAAATGATAATCTATTTTTGGTTATTACAGAAGACTGTTTTCATTAAGCAAAGATGTATTTTCTTAGAAAAATCAATGAAATTGCTTCCAATCCTGGCTCCCTTAAGAATACCATCCGGCTTCCTCGTTTTCAAAACTTCAGGGAAATAGAAGTCTAAACTTGTTCAATTTTAAAAACAAAAACCAATGAAAATGAAAATTCTGTTACTGATCTTACTGAGCAGTATCCTATTGAGCTGCCGAACTAAGCATAAAATTACCACTACTCATAAAGAAAATACAAAAGAATCGGAGAGAATTAAAGTTGATTCTTCCAGTTTACAAAGTTTGCAGTCAATTCAGAGCCAATCTGATGATGTATTGCAGAAAGAAGAAAAAAATGAGATATCCGGCGATTTACTGATCCGGGGAAAATCTGATGGAGATAATCCCTTTGTTTATCATAATGTTGTGGGCAATGATACCCTCCAAAGTATTTCCATTATGGGAAATGCAGAATATACAATCAGTAATCATTATACAAAGGCCAACAATCAGAAAACGGAGGTTAAAAAAGAAGTATCCGCAAAAATTGTTCAGGATGTAACTCAGAAGACGGCTTCAAAAGAAAGCCTCAAAGAAATAGCTTCAAAAGTTTCCGAAGAAACCCAAAAGATAAAACTGAATGGATTTGATGCTGCAGCCTGGATTTTTATTACCATCGTCGGAATCACTTTAATACTCATCTTTTTCACTTATAAATATTTAAAGAAATGAAAACATCACAAAAAGGAATCAATCTGATTATATCATTTGAAGGTTTCAGTGCTAAGCCTTACCTGGATTCTGCGGGAATTCCTACAATAGGTTATGGAAACACTTACTATCCGGGAGGAAAAAAAGTAACGATGAATGATCCTGCTATCAGTAAAGAAAAAGGAGTAGAGTTATTTTCATCTGTTTTACCCACTTACGAAAAAATAGTGAATGCTAAAGTGAAGGTGGTTCTTAACCAGAATCAGTTTGACGCACTTGTATCACATACCTATAATACAGGGGGCTCAGATGGCTTGTTTTCTTTGATTAATAAAAGAGCAGGAGAAACAGAGATCAGAAATTGGTTTACTACAAAATATATTACCGCCGGTGGTAAAACATTAAACGGTTTGATTAGGAGAAGAAAGGCTGAAGCGGATTTGTTTTTTGCTAAGTAGATCAGTATTTTTGCTAAAAAACATGATACCAGAAAATGTAGCGAATCTAACTGCAATTTATGCAGCAACACTATCAACATTTCTATTTTTACGAGAAATATGGAAAATGCAGCCAAAATTCGATATTAGCCATTTTTTTACGGGTAATCCAGAGGAAGATGATGTCATAACTATTTATAATAAGTCAAACAGGACTGTGTTTATTAAGCAATTTTCAATAGTGAAGAATGGTAAAGATGTAGATTTAGGCAACGAAGCAGATTTTTATATTATTCGTATTCAACCCCATGATATTTATAGTATTAAGATATCTCAATATTATAAATTTAGTATAAAAGGAGAAGTTTATCTCGCTTTAAATCTAATTGGTAAAAAAAAACCTGTAAAAATTAGAATATAAAAATTCCCCACCTAACAGTGGGGAATTTTTTTTAATAAATTGATTTAAGTAGACTTTCAAATTTGATTATTATTTTAGGGGCAATTTTAATCATTAATTGCCCAGCATTTTGGGATCCAGATGGAGAAAAATAAATGCCATTGTTGGTGGTATGAACACTTATATATTCTTTAAGATTCCCTTTTTCTATATTTATCACCTCTTTGATTATGTTAGCATCTGTCATACCTAAGGAAAGGTCAATTGTATCTAGATCCTTTTGCTCATGGGCAAGATTTATTAAATCATTCATCTGAGAATAATTTCCATTAAACAGTTTAAATAGTTTAACAAGGCTATCGCCAATTGTATATACTTGTTCAAATTCATTAATTGATTTTGCTAATGCATCAAAATCAGTTTTTAGGTTGCCTTTGCCCCCAACTGCTATTTGAATACTTCTAAAGCTTAATTCTAATTGTGCAGAATTGTTTGCGGAAATTGCATTTAAGTTAGTTAGTGGCATAGGTAATGATGAAGGGACTATATTACTATGACAAACAGGAATAGCTGGTATTTCTGGCCCACCGTTTTGAATACTTAATGAATTTCTAATCCATATAGCTCCTAGCTCAAAATTGATCCAGTTCCTTTTAACTGATTTAGGGCTAATCAAATAAATAGCACCTACACACTCTAATAGACTATCCTCAATACGTTTCAAAAAATTAGCTCCTGGTGTAATTGACTCCCCATCAGAAGATACGAAAACCTCAACGAATCCACTGAATTCCTCTACAATTGCTTTTTTGATAATAAGTGCTAATTCTTTTTCATCATGAATATGTGATAAAAATATTTTTGCCATATAGTTGTATATTTAGTTTTTAGTCGCAAATATGACAAAATTTATTTTATTTCATTACGGTTTCCCGTAGAGTTATTACTATAGTACCACCGTATATTTACGGTGTTTGTATTTGATACGATCAAACAGTACAAGAAAGTTTTTTTAATGTCCTCCCTTTGGGGAGGGTTTTTGGTTTGCAGGAATTCGTAGTGTAAATTTAATTCTATCTGATAACAACAAATCCTGAAAATTTATTTGAAGAATTGAGCGTTAGCGTATCTGTGATTGATGGAATATAAGAAGATAATGTAGGAACTCCTTTTATTAATCTGTAAATCTGAACCTTTGCTTTGTCTATGTTATTTCCTAAGTTAATATCTAACTTTAAAGTATATCCCCCATTAATTGGTACCCAATGTTCTAATGTAAATTCGAATATCATGTTAACAATTTTTAAGGTTGCGAAAATACAAATAATTTACATACTTATATTATGGATTATATCATAAAATTCTAAATTTTTGCATATTTAAATTAAATATAACACTGTATTTGATGTGAGAATGATTTTTATTTTTTCCCTTGTTGGGGAGTTTTTATTTCAGTGGGTAATTATTATTTTTTCATTTCGAATATATACCTAAATCTGAATATGCAACTAAGGTTTTCCATAGTATTATGAATTGATCTTCCGAATTAACTATCAAGTCTGTAAATAAATTCCTCAATCTCAGCCTGTCTGGCATTCGCAAAACCTCTATCAGTGCCGATTTTGACAAATCCACATTTTTCTAAAACTTTCTGTGAACCAAAATTATCGAAAGCAACACGTCCGAAAATAGGCCTGGTCTTCTCTATGATAAGAAAATCTTTCAATGCTTTTGTGGCAACACCTTTTCCCCAGAAATCTTTATTAATCCAATAAGTGATTTCAGCATCACCTTCCATCATAAATTTTGCAACGCTTCCCGCAATCTCATTACCGATAATAATAGTCTGATTATTAACGGTAGGATTATTCAGCAATCTGGTGTATTTGGCCAGATAAGCTTCTTTATTTTCAGAATCCTGTGATGTAAATGCTGCCAGATGACTGGCTTCCTGGTCAAGCTGAAATTCAAAGAGACTATTTAAATCATCAACAGTTGTTGGGCGGAGAGTTATTTTATAGGTAATATCGTCCATTTTGTAAATTGAGCAGTTTTTTCAAATGTAATTAAATATTATGATGAGGAAACAAATTTTAGATGTTGTATTTAGTATTTCAGAAGTACCGAAACCATAAAGTTTAATACAGACTTAACGTTGAGGTGACGTTAATACAAATAGAATCCGGTAGTTTCGTAAGCAATTGACGAACTTTTAATAAGGCGTACTATACTTAAAAACAAACCATGATTCAAAAACAAATATTAGGATGTTTGCTTATGCTTACATTAGCAAGCATTGGATGTCAGAATAATGAAATTGCCGCTTCACCCGAAGAAGAACTTCCATTGAAAATGAATGCAGGTAGAGCAGCCACAGATACCAGTGTTGATGCTTACGTAGATACCAGTAACTATATTAGTTCAGGCTTTAACTTTTTAAATCCAGCCCAGATTAATAAAAATAGGCAGGCTATTGGTGGAAATACTTACACCGAAGTTTACGGATTCAATATACCGGAAGAAAACAGAGTAAGAGGAATCCGTTGGAATACCGATGATGAAACTACCTCTATCTGGCGGCCGCAGGGAATTGCAGGATTTACCAAAGATGGCGTTCGTTATCTGCTGGTGAGCTGGTATGCAAAAGATGATGCCGAATACAAAGGCTCCCGTATTACTCTGATTGACATCAGCCCGAGTTCAAGCACTTACTTAACGTATCGGCATATCCTTCTGGTACAGCCCGATATTCCTGCCAATATCACAAACTATACCCAATATGGCTCTTATGCTCCTTTAAAAGTACATGCCGGCGGTATTGCCTATTTTAAAGGAAAAATATATCTCAGCAGTACCAATCTTGGAGTCAGAATATTCGATCTGGATAAAATTATCGAGGTGGGTACAGGTGATACTACCAACGACAAATGCGGTAAAGATGCCAACGGGAATTTATTTGCTTTCAATTATCGGTATATATTGCCTCAAACAGGATATCAGAAGATTAATAATGCCGGCCCTTTCTCCACAATACAGGTCAATGATGAAGGAAACCAGCTTTGGACCGGCCAATACTATGCAGGAAGTGCTGATGCTTCCATTGTTCCTAAAGTTTTTGGTTTTCCTGTTGATGCTAACGGAATGCTTCAGAGTTCAGGGATTGTTAGCGTAGCTCCCAAGAATAGTCTTTTTGCCGATAATCATGCTCATGGCATTCAGGGAGTATTCAGAAAAGGAAACAGAACATGGCTTTCGTGTACCGGATCTCCAAGCAATTCTTATGGTTCCAATGCCAGGCTGGCAAGATATACCGATGGAGCTGATGATACCGTCCGCTACCGATGGCCGTATGGAGCAGAATCTCTCTATTATGAATCTCAATATGGTTATCTATGGAGCCTTACGGAATATGAGCCCAATGCCGGAGCCCAAAATGGCAGCCAGGTTAACCGCTGTATTTTTGCTGTGGATTTTTCGAAGTATGAATAGGAGAGATCTGGATTAACATATTATTAAGCTTTGAAAATTATATGGTTTTGTTTTTAAGTTCTTTATATTTTGATCGGCCTACAGGTAGTATCTCGCCGGTTTTAAGCAATACACTATAACGTGTTCCGGTGTTCACAAGCATTTTTTCAACCTGCAGAAAGTTTACCAGATAGGATTTGTGAATCCGTTCAAATTGATCAGGAAGAAGCTGATGTAATAATTCAAGAGATTTATCATGCAGTTCAGTCCGTCCGTTATTAAGATGCAGTTCGGTATATATTCCGGCCCCTTTGATATAAATTACTTCCGCTATATTGATGAGCCGTACCTGCCCCGCCTTCTTTACGGCCAGGTATTTGAGATCTTCTTCAGCCTTTACAGCAGGGCTGACAAACCGGGTCAAGGCTTTAAAAAATCTTTCCTGATCAAAAGGTTTAGGAACAAAATCGAGTACACCATACGCAAATGCGGTGATTGCTTTATCAATATTGGCAGAAACAATAATCGTATGAAAAGAAGCAGCTACCATATGTTCCAATACTTCAAACCCATTATCTCCATTGAGATTAAGATCAAGTAACAGAAGATCAGGAAGCTGGATTGCCATCTGATCAAGACCTCTCTGCAAAGAATCACAAATAGTAATCTCAACAGATGTACTGGCAAAAAATTCAATTGTCATACGCTCGAGACGACGTGCAATCCTGGCCTCGTCTTCTATAATCAGAATATTCATGGTCTTAAAATATGAATTGTAGATATCCATCCATTTTCAACAGGAGCTGACTCGAATGTCCAGTTGTGTCCGTAACTTTCAGTGAGCCTTGCTTTTATATATTTAAAGCCATTTCCTCCGGATCGGCTTGTCAGTACCTTCCGGTTTTTTGCAAATGTTTCAAAAGTATATTGATGGGTCTTCTCTTTTAAACTATAAGAAAGTACAAATTTAACGGTATTTCCGGGAAGAGGTTCACTGTGGGTTATACCATTCTCCAGTAAGGTATGGATAATAGCCGGGGGAATCAATTGTTTTTCATCTATCCCAATTTCTTCCCATTGATAATTGATTTCCTTGCGAAAACCCATTATTGATATATGTTGCCGGCAGAGCTCCAGTTCTTTTGTAATGGGAATCTGAGCCAGTTCGGAAATCTCGTTCATGATATCAAATTCTTTAGCCAACGCTTGTATAAACCGGGAACCTTCTTTAGGGGATTCTTCTACCCAATCCATCATGGAGGTAAGGGTATTTCTTAAAAAATGAGGTTGAATATTCTTTTTAAGCAATTCCAGTTGTAGCCTTGAAGAAAGCATTACTGCATTTTGGTGCTCCACTTCAATAACACTAGCACGGATAGAATGAAGATAGAGCATGCTCAGCACTATGACTGTAAAGCTGATGAATAAACCATAATCATAAAGTACAAACTTATTAATTAAAGCACTGATTATAAGTGCTGACAAAGCAATAAAACCTCCTTTTTCTTTTTGAATAATACCACTAAAGACTACAATGAAAGAAGCGATCAGCATCGCTAAACTATACAGACGGGCGGTAAGATCATAAGATTTGTAATTGAGAATATAAAGTGATAATAGTGCTATAACCAACAGAACCATCAGCCATTTTCCTCTTTTAAAATTAAACTGAATGATAAAGTATAAAGGAACCAGCAATGCATTGGCAAAGGTCAGCCAGCCGATGATTTCAAGACGTATATAAAAATCAGGGTATGGAATAAAAACATGAAACTTCAGATATTCCATAATCAGCAAAGCAAAAAAGAGAAAACAAATAGAAGCAAAGATCAGAATATCCCATTGTCTGCGTTTACTGTTCAGATAAAGAAAGAAATAATAGACTGCTGCAATAAGAAAAGCTCCGGCCATCAGGTTCATATACGACATTGTCACTAAAGGCTTTGTTAATAAGGTCGTATAACTGTTCATCTTAAAACCTATAGTTCGTTGTATATCCGGTAGAAATGATTGGGAGGTGCGCAAAGCCACGGTGTGAAAACCGGGAGTAGTAAGTTGGTCGGGAACCCTGTAATAACTGCTTTCAGTGCCCGGAATTTCAGGCTTTCCATTTTGGGGAAGTTGCCCATTCCGGCCGATCAGTATCCCATCCCAATAGACTTCGAAAGAACCAAAAGATTGAATCTGGACCCCGAGAGGTTTTAACTCTTCTTCTACCTGACGCAGTTCAAAATGTGTTCTCGACCAAAATATCTTGTCTGCAGTATTTCCTCTGGTCTGAGACCAGTCTTTGTCATCATAATCTTTAGATGCCCATGTTATATTATCCCCCATTTTATAAAGAGGTATTGGATCTTCAGTACGAATAATAGGTGTTGTCAGTATACTGAGTAAGGTCAATAAGAATAACAATTTGTACATAATGTAAATATACAAGGTAATTTCTAAAGATTTATGGCTGTTCAGAAGCTCTTGGAGTCGTTCAAATGTTTTTACCAATAGCTAGCTTATCTGTAATTTAAATTTACATCATGAAACTATTAGCAACCATTATCCTGATTCTTATAACCGGCCCATTTGCTTTTGCGCAGAATGGTCATATAACCGGCATTATTCATGAAAATCCAACAACTGCTGTACCTTATGTAACAGTTACATTAAAAGGAAGCGCTGAGTCCCCCGTTGCAGTCGGGATTTCAGATCCTAAAGGTCTATTTCGGCTGGAAAGTATTCCTGCAGGACATTATACAATCAGTTATCATCTGATCGGTTTTCAGGCAGTTACCCAATCTGTACAGGTAAAGCCTAATGAAAGTGCCAATATGGGAACAATAATTTTAGAACCTGATACGAAACTTTTGCAGGAAGTGTCTGTAAAAGCACAGCGGTCATCAGTCAGTTTAAAACTTGATAAGAAGGTTTTTGAAGTAGGCAAAGATGTTCTTTCACAATCTGGAGCCGTTACTGATCTACTTAATATTGTTCCTTCCGTAAGTGTGAGTCCCGGTGGAACAATAAGCCTGCGTGGCAACAGCAGTGTATTGGTACTCATTGATGGAAGACGTACAGGCTTAACCCAAAGTAACGCTCTGGAACAGCTTCCTGCTGACCAGGTGGAACGGGTAGAAGTAATTACCAATCCATCCTCCCGGTTCGATGCGGCTGGTTCAGCGGGAATTATCAATATTATTCTTAAAAAGAATAAAAAAGCAGGTTTCAGTGGACAAATGCGTCTGGTGGGAGGTATTCCCAACGAAACTCGTATAAGCCCCAGTTTAAATTATAAATCAAATAAAGTTAATCTGTTTGCGACGTATGGTCTCCGGTTTTCAGATTATGTGGGTCTATATACGATGCAGCAATCTACAGGGCTTTCCGGTACTCCGGTTTATCTGAACCGACGTCAGGATGAAGACCGCCATGATGATGCCAGACTTCTTTATATTGGTGGTGATTTCCAGATTAATGAGCACAATACCATTACTGCAGCTTTTTTGCGAAATTCAACTAATGACCATGACAAAACACGGCTCAACTATCTGTATTCAGGAAAAAATAATGTTATTGACAGCAGTTTAAGCAGAACTGGTGAATCATGGGAAAAACGAAGCTATAACCAGCTTGAGTTCAACTATACCAAGACTTTCAAGAGGCCGGGTAAAAAATTGACGGTAGATATGCAGTACGATTTCTGGGACAGTGATAAAGACTGGAATCTATCAACTGCAAAGATACTACCCGTTACAACGAATCTGCCAATGATCAGGACCAGTTCTTTCGGGAAAAGTAAAGACCTGATGATTAAAACGGATATGGTACAGCCACTAGACAGTACCTCTACACTGGAATTTGGTTTAAAAATGGAAGACCGAAGAGTGAACAGTGATTTTATAGCAGAACAAGAGAATCCGGCGGGCTGGGGAGTTATCGATCAGATTGATAATCATCTTTTATATAAAGAACTGATTGGAAGTGCTTATATACAGTTTTCAGGAAAAACCGGAGCTTTTGGTTATCAGGCCGGGCTGCGCGGTGAGTTAACGCATATCGGCATTGAAGACCGTACAGGCAGCTACTCTAATCAAAAAGATTATAACAGATTGTTTCCAACATTAAATATCAGTTATCGCTTTAATACAACTGCTAATCTGCAGGCCAGCTATAGCAAGCGTATCAACAGGCCGCGGCTGTGGATGCTTTATCCATTTAATGAACTTACGGATCTGACTACCCGTTCTGTGGGTAATCCGGACCTTAATCCGTCTTACGCCAATGTCTTTGAATTTGCCTTCCTCAAAAACTGGAAAACGCTTACTTTAAATCCTTCTCTTTATTATCAGCGTAATAACGGTGTCATAGAGGATTATACTTTCAGAGATAACAAAGGTTTATTCATCACCATGCCGGTAAATATTGATAAAGAAACACGTACTGGTTTTGAACTCTCTATACTTTATAATCCTTTTAAATGGTTACAGGCAAACGCTGAGCTCAATGTATTTCACTATAAAGAACAGGGCAGTTATCAAAATCAAAATTTTGACTTTTCGGGGAATACTCTTACAGCACGTTTAAGTTCTCAGCTAAAATTAAAGAATAAACTTTCTTTTCAGGCTGTTTATAATTTTCAAGGTGCTAATGCTACAGCGCAAACCCGATCAGATGCGGTGCATGGGATCGATTTTGGAGGCAGTAAAACCTTTTTGAAAGATAAAGCAACGATTACTTTTGATGTAAGTAACCTTTTTGGACTCCGAAAGTTTAGCACCAGAACCGCTGGAGCAGGGTATGAAATTAATCAAACCAGTATTCCTAATGCAGCACGATATCGATTGACATTAGTATACCGTTTTAATCAGAAGGACAATCAGTCAGTGCGGCAAGCTAAAAGCGGCAACAGAGATTAGCATGAATGGATTTTACAGCCATAAAAAAGACCTCTTTGATAAGGAGGTCTTTTCTATTTTCGGTATATTCATTATTTTCCGGTTTCTTTTTTAATCTTCAGAAGCATTTCCCTGGCATTTTGCTGAGTTGGATCTAATTCTAAGACCTTTGAATAGTCCTCTTTTGACAATTGATATTCTTTTTTATTCAAGTAAGCTTCGCCGCGGCTGTCGTAAACATTGGCCGATTTTGGAAATTCATAAACATTTAAGTTGAAAATTTTAATGGCCGAATCTATATTTCCGCTCCTTAAAAATTCATACCCAAGATTGTTGAGTTCATTTTCATCTGAGAAATTATAATTATTAGGGAGAGTGTTTTTGAGCTTTTTGTAGAGTGCAATTCCTTTGTCGATATTCTTTTCACATTCCTTTCTGATCGTTAAAGCAATTGATTCTTTCATCGGTTCCAAAGGATAGTTTTTCCATTGATTCAAACTTGCAATGCTGGAAACTATTTCCTCCACAAGCTTCATATTGCTGCCGTTGGTCATTACAATAATCCCGTTTCCATCTTCCAGACTTCCTACATAATGACAGGTAAAGCCTTCGTTTCTTCCGCTATGTCCGAAATATTTTGTGCCTTTGAAATCATTTAAAAATACGCCGAGATTATTTTCTATTCTTTTTGCCGACATTTCTTTAGACAAAACTTTGTTTGATTTCCCTAATAATGACAGCTGTGTTTCGATGATATATTGTGCTAAATCTGTTGGATTGGTCCATAAACCGGCAGGTGCTTTTTCCGGATAGATATGATACTTTCCGGTTACTTCTTTTCCGTTAACATAGGCCGCTGCAAACAAAGCTTCTTTATCTTTTGAAGGTGGCTGGTTAAAAGAACTGCTGTTCATTCCCAAAGGAACCAAAACATTTTTCAGCATATAATCTTCATACTTTTCGCCGGTAGTATTTTCAAGGATTAATTGAGAAATTACCGTTCCGCCGCCGGAATATTCAAACTTAGAACCAGGTTCAAAAATAGACCGAACCGCATTCGAATTGGCAGGTGCCGTACCATTAAGAATTTCTATAATTGTAGGCAGCTTTTCCCCTTTTTCGTATCCGCCAAAACCTCCTACAGACAAACCTCCGGTATGGCTCAGTAAGTTGGCGATGGAAATTTTCTTCCCTTTTGATACCGCATCATCATATGGGAATTTCCAGGTTTTTAAATAATTATTAATGTCATCATTCAAACCTAGCTTGCCTTCCTGTACCAGTTTTAAAATCCCAAGACTATTAATAGATTTGCTGATTGATGCTGCCTGAAAAAGTGTTTGGGTAGTTGCTGGCCTGTTTTCAGAAATATCAGCAAAACCATAGGCTTTTACCCATTCTACTTTATAATTTTTAATGACGGCTATACTTACAGCATTGGCATTGTAGAGAGCCATTCTTTCTTTCAAAGACCATTTTTTAGTTTTTAATTGATCCCAATAATTCAGATTAGATTCAAATAGTTTTATTTTATCGTTTACGCTTTGTGCAAACATGTTGAATGATAGGGATATAAGGAAGGCTAAGGTTAGTTTTTTCATTTCCTGATGGATAAGTTTTCTATTTTCAGAAGCATTTCTTTGGCATTGGTGTTTTCAGGATTTAATTCCAATGATTTTTGATAATTTTCCTTTGACAGTTCGGTTTGTCCATTATTAAAATATCCTTCTGCCAAACTATCAAATGCGTTGAATGATTTTGGATTTTCCTGTACATTGAATTCAAATACTTTGATAGCCTTGGTTAAACGATCGCTGTTCATTAAAGTGTAGGCAATGTTGAGCAGCGTATCTTCAAAATTGATGGCAGGGTTTCTATTTTTTACTACATGATAAGTTTGTATTGCTTTGGTATAATTATTTTCGAAAAAAGCATTGGTGATTTCTTCCTCAGCCCATAACTTTTTATCGATCAGTTTTTCATCAACAATTCCTGCGATATGATCGACTGCTTTTTCTTCCATATGAAAATATTTATATCCGTTCGAAAGAAATATGATGGTTAAATCTTCACTTGGGAATTTTCTAAATGCAGTCATGTAACCGCCAGTAAAGCCCAGAGAATTAATATTGTTGGTCGAGTATTCGCTCCAGCCATACAGAAACTTGTCTTTTTTATTTTTAAACTCAAATTGCTTCCACATTAGATTTTTTGTTTCCTGATTTAAGAGTTGATTGGTATCCAATCTTTCGTTCCAGGCTATAAATTCTTTCAGTGTCATATTCAATCCACTTCCTGAATTATGAATTTTACCATGATCAGCATTAAATCTTTCGTATTTTTTCTTTTTAAAATCAAACACATGATGAACCACTCTTCCAGGAATAAATTCTGAAGCATTTGCTGAAAAAACCACTCCTTTTTTCACATTCGGAAATTGATTTTTCAACACATTCTCTTCATATGAAGAACCTGTTATTTTTTCAATAATTTTTGTGAGTAAGCAATAATTGGTTTGATTGTAACTGTAATGATCTCCCATTTCAAACTCTATCGGTTTTTTGTACAATCTTGTCCATTTCTCGTGTTCCTCTAAAGAATAGGGGATGTCTTCAAATTTTACAATATCCGGCAGGCCTGAAGAATGGGTTACTAAATTTTTGATGGTAACATTCTGCCATTCTTTAGGCAGATCAAATAAATAGTTGGAAATTTTGTCTTCTAAGGACAATTTATTTTTCTCAATAAGTTGAAAAACAGCAACCGTTGTAATTAATTTAGTTGCAGAATATAACCTGAAAATACTATTTCTATCAACGATTGTATTTTCCTTGATGGAACTTTTTCCAAAATATTGCTCATAGATGACTTTTCCATTTTTAATCACTGCCACTGAAGCGCCTGGAATTTTATTAACTTCAATTGTTTCTTTTAGATAATGATCTATTTTTTTTTGTAAGTCATTTTGTGAAGTTTTTACGTTTTGTGCAAAACTATTCAGCGATAAAAATAGGAGGATGATCAAATGTATTTTGTTCATGTGTAAAGAAATGATTCTAGGGTTATTTTATAGGCCTAAGTTAATAATAAAAACAACTGGAGAAATGGCAGTATTACATTGAGGTATGGAATTTTAGAATGTCTGTATACTTCACTTCTTTAACAGGTCTTCTATTTTCAGAAGCATTTCTTTTGCGTTATCATTATTTGGGTTCAGTTCCAGTGTTTTCTGATAATTCTTTTTAGACTCAGGATATTCCTTTCTTATATAATAAATTTCTCCGCGGGTATCATACACGTTAAAAGAATTCGGAAATTCTGATACCGCATAATCAATGACCTTAAGGGCAGCATCTGTATTATTTTCACTTAAAAATTTGTAGGCTAATTTGTTCAGTTCATTTTCAAAACCATTGAAATTGTAGGAATCAAATTTATTCTTTTTAATATCTTTTAAATAAAGAATTCCGTCTTCAACCGATGATGATTTCATTTTGCTGTATACTTCATAAATCACAAGGGGCTTTGGTAAGCTGAGTTTATCGTTATATAAAACATTAAAAATATCATCAATAACTGCTTCCAATTGTCCGCCTCTTTTTCCTGCTCTGGTATTATCAAGCAGAACCACATATATTTTATCCTCCGGAATTCTGGCGATATTACATGAAAAACCATTGATACCGCCACTGTGAACCATTGTGGTAATCTCTTTTCCGGACTTCAGAAAATCAGAATGTTTCTGAATCACCAATCCATTGGCATATCCATTTAAATGAGGCGTAAAATAGATCTTCTTGTTTTCATCATTCAATAAAGTATTTCCGTATAAGGCTGTGTCCCATTTGTACATATCATTTGCTGTGCTGTACATTGCGCCTGCTGCAAAAACTGCTGTTTTCATATTGATATAATCAGTTTTCTGGTAACCGTCATAATCGAAATCATAACCCTGGGCATAGTTTGAAATGATTTGTTTGGGATCTTCAATGCCTGTGTTTTTCATCCCGATGACATCAAATATCTTTTCTTTTAAAACGTCTTCATAGGATTTGTTAGTGATGGCTTCAATAATCAATCCCAATAAATAATAGCCGGTATTGCAATAACTTTGTTTGGTTCCGGGTTCAAATCCCAGTGTATCTTTGAAATATTTGACCGCAAAGTCTTTGTTGGAGGAGTTTTCGAAAACCATTTTCGTTTTGAAATCAGGGAAGTCTGTGTAATTGGGTAATCCTGAAGTATGGGCAAGAAGATGCTGAATGGTTAATTTATCTCCGATAGATTTATTGTACCAGGGCAAATACTTGCTTATTTTATCATCAAGGTTGATCTTGCCTTCTTGTTTGAGCTGCATAATCAACATTCCTGTAAACTGTTTTGTAATAGAACCTATCCTGAATTTAGTATCAGAAGCTGCATCAATATTCCATCCCATATCGGCTTTTCCGTAATTTTTCTTCAGGATGATTTTACCATGTTGAGCAACCAGTGCGCTTCCGTTAAAAAGGTTAAACTGATGATATTTTTCAAGAATCAGGTTGATTTTTTCCATTTTTCCTTGATTTAACCTTGTTTTCTGAGCGAAAACAGTTAAGGATAAAAATAGAAGTATGATTATATTGATCTTTTTCATGTTTTAAATATGGTTTGTTTATTTTGTGGTTACTCTTTCTATTTTCAGAAGCATTTCTTTTGCATTTTCATTCTGAGGGCTTAATTTCAATGACTTTTCATAATATTTCTTTGAAATCTCATATTTCCCTATCGTAAAATATCCTTCACCCAAACTGTCAAAAGCATCACCGGAGTCTGGATTTTGCTTTGTATTGAGTTCAAAAACTTTAATGGCATCATCAATTCTATGATTTTTCATCAACGCATAACCAATACTATTTAACCTCCTTTCAAAATTCCATCCTGGATTTTCATTTTTGATTTTCAGATAATTTTTCTCAGCGTTCTGATAAGGAATGTTAAGGAAATCAGAAGTGATTTTCTCATCTGATAAAAGATAATGATCAGCCAAATTTTGATCAACCATTCCGGCAATATGATTAATAACCTGATCCTGAACATCAAAATAGCGATATCCGTTTGATAAAAAAATGATGGTCATATCCTGAGACGGGAATTTTCGGAAAGCCGTTACATTTCCGCCGCTAAATCCATAGGAATTATTTTTATTGAGGGGATATTCTGCCCAGCCATAGAGAAAATGATCTTTTTTGTTCTTAAATTCGAAGGGAGTCCACATCATTTGTATGGTTTCCTTTTTCAGTAATTCATTTTTATCCAATCTATCATTCCATTGGATTAATTCTGAAAGGCTTAGATTCAATCCGTTTCCTGAATGAGCTCTTATCCCATCATTTCCGATGTTTCGTACATATTGATCTGTTTGATTATCATAATCATATTTGTAGGCTCTGTTTTTAATGAATTCGCCTCTGTCAGAAGAAAATACGACACCTGTTTTTGCCAGAGGAAATTGATGGTCTACAATATAATCATCAAATGATTTTCCTGTTATCTTTTCAATAATTATAGTGAGAAGCCAATAATTGGTCTGATTATACCGGAATTGGTTTCCCGTTTCAAACTGCATGGGTTTCTGTGATAGTTTTTGTAGTTTTTCATCATCTGAAAGGGTAGGAGGAATATCCTCAAATCTGACAACATCTGGTATTCCTGATGAATGTGTAAGTAGGTTTTTAATAGTAACCTTTTCCCATTCGCCGGGAAAATGGTCTATATATTTTGATACAGGATCATTAAGATTCAATTTATTTTTTTCAATCAATTGAAATACCCCCACAGTCGATATTAATTTTGTGGTAGAAAAAATACCGAATAAGGTATTCTTATTGACAGAAGATTCAGGGGCTAAGGATGCTTTTCCATAATAGCCTTCATATATAATCTTTCCATTTTTGATAACGGCTGCTGCCAGACCCGGGATCTGATTGTCTGATCGTACTTGCCGTAAATAGGCATCAATGTTTTGCCTTAAATCATCTTTTGAATTCTTCAATTTCTGGGAAAAACCACCAATTGATAACAACAGAAAATAGACAAACAGGATATTTTTCATACTCATTAATTGTTGTATAATTTTTCTGCAAATATGCTTCAGATGGTGTAAATACGCGACCGATTAAAAAAAGTCGAACGCATTTTCCGGATAAAATTCGTATTAAACTGAACTTTTCCTAAAATCGGTTGGTGTTTTTCCTGTATACTTTTTGAAAGAGGTATTGAATGATGATTTGGAATTGAAACCTACCTGATATAAAATTTCCAGAACAGTCAGATCTTTTTGCTGTGGATTTTTTAATATTTCCATCGCTTTTTCAATTCTGTATTCATTCACAAAATCAAAAAAATGTTTATCCATATAAGAATTAATCAAAGCTGATAAATCCTTAGCCGGGATATTGAATTGTTCTGCCAGTTCCTGAACGGTTAAAGAAGGATTAAGATATGGCTGCCGGGTTATCATGAAATTTTTTAATTCTTTGATCTGATTATTTTTTTCATCATCCGCAGAAATCTGAACTTTAGGTTTGGGGGCAGTCTCTTTAATTAATGTTAATTGAGAATGTACCCCGCGGAAAAAATCAGGATTATTCAATGCGATTAATAAATACCAGGAAGTGGAAAGTAAAAATGTAAATGCATCCAGTGTAATAATCCAATCCCGGACTTCCCCAAAACCGATGGTATAAGTAACTCCTCTTCTTAAAAGAACAAGTAAATGTAAAAGATAATATACAATGGTGATCAGATATAATGCTTTAATTAAGGAAAGATTGGGATCTGTATAATTTTCAAAATAAATAGTTTTGGATCTCCTCAAAAGTAAAAAAGCAGCGATAAAGTACACCTGAAATAGTGATTCGAAAAGGATTTCAAAGTAATGAATTTCCGGCATTCTATTCATATGTTCTAAAAAATACTGCTTTACAGGCGTGGTTGCTAAATAAAAACCGGGAACTAAAACCAGATTAAAACTAAGAAATGGTGCCAGATGCCATAAATGCTTCGTTTTTAATTTAAAGTCTGAAAAGCAGATAGACTGAACATAGAGAAAAAATAATGCTGGAACCAATAAAGCAACAGACCATCGGAAAGCTTCCAGATTCATATACATTTCCGGTACGTCATGAATTAAATATTTGCTTGTATCTACTGCATTGGCAATCAGAAAGAAACCAAAAAGACGGTTTCCAAGTCTATGTTTTGTTTTTACAGTAAATAAAAACAAAGCCAGAAAAAGTACCACAAAAATTCCGATAAAAGCAATGATATTCAAAAAACTGTATTGGTCCATAGTTTTTAAAAACGAAAAACAAATTTAATATTTATTTGATTAAAACATTGAACTTTTGCTTGTAATATGGTTGTTAGTATATATCTTGAAAGTAAATACATCCTTGCTTAAAATAAAATATCCAAAGTCGAGGAGACTTCGGAGATTGGAAATCCGGAGATTTTATGATGAGGCTGATGAATTATTATTGGAAATTCCCGATGTTATTAGGACCCTTGTCAAGGTTTAAAACCTTGACAAGGGTCTTTTACCAGATTAAGACAGAAAACTTTCATTTGTCTTACTGAAATTTCTGTTTTTCTAATACCCCGTTTTTATATACTTCAGTATAGATCAATTGTCCTTTTTTCCTTGTGTTAATAATAGGTTCTCCTGTCTCTTCATTATATTTTTGTAGTAATTTATAGAACTTCCATGTTCCAACGGGTAATCCATTTTTATACTCTGCTTCCAGATAAGTATAGGGATCCGTAAATTCCGGATATTGTTGTAAATCTATAAAACTATTGGGTTTGGTTTCTATCCATCTTCCTTCTTTTTTGTGGTCTTTTACCATTCCCTGTTCTTCATCGTTTTTATATAAACCATCACGATCAAAGTACCTGGAAAATTTTCCGGAAGGCAGAACCTGATATTTATATAAAGGTTTTAAGGTAAAAGGACTTTCGCTAAATTCATAGTCCTGTAAAGAAATGATGTGATTTTTATCAATATTAAACAAGGTATACTCGGCAAATCCCATTTCTCCCTCATGACGAAGGTAGAGTCTCTTCATGTCAATAGGTTTATTGCCTTTGGTTGAAATTAAATATATCTTTTCAATAAACGGTTCGGCATAACGAACAGTATTATAAACCGCCATAAAGTACAATGAATAGTCTCCATAACACAGATAATCAGATGAAATTTTAATCTGGTCATATTTTTCATTGATATTTTTGCTGAATGGAAATGGTACACCATATTCTTCAGGAAGTATCACAAAATCTTTTTGAATTACTTTATTAAATTGTAGCGAGTTGATTTCCTTTAATTTATTTTCATTCTGTATGATAGGTAGAGCCGTATCAGCGGTTGTCCGTTTTGAAAGATCCGAATATCCGAATGGAAGACTTACGCAGTTGCCTGTATTAGAGGAATTGGATCCTTTATCCGTTGAGTGTGCTTCTGTGTTTGTGGCCTTATTTTCTGTTTGAGCCTTACTGTAGCAGGAAAAAAGGAAAAATAAAACCGTAAAACAAGCGATATTAATTTTAGGCATAGATGTCTGATATTGGGGTGAAACCATGAATATGCAAGTGATTATTATGTCTTGGAGTCGCGGTATGAGTGGTGTGGGGCAAACGTGTACTGGCATTGTCTGCTGTACTGGCGTTTGAGGTGTTCGAAAAATTCTCTGACCGGCCTAATATAAACCCAAAATCAAAAAGAATATTGCGAAGAATGACCTCATTATCATAATCGAAATTCGCTGCGGTAAGAATGGTATTGACTCCATCTTGCTGAGTTGTTAATAAATTCAAATCTCCTGCTTCTCCGTTCACGTGTTCCGCACTGGGATAACACGAAGCATCGGAATAAGAGAATCCCTGAGATACAATATAATGATTGTGCCCTTCCTGTCTGAATTGTGCTAATGCTCCTAAAAAGCCCGCGAATAAATCCGGCTGAATGCTTCTTCTTCTGGTATGCTGAAATCCATACCGGATGATAACACCATTCTGATTATAATTGAATGCTTCAAAAATCTGTGCTCCTACACCTGCATTCGCTAAAATATCCATATCAACCAACTCAACATTTCCCTGTTGATTGGCATACCATTTATCGGTGGCTCCATCACCGAGGGTTCCGTTAGAATAAACCAATAGCTGGTGGGCATCTATCTGCTCTCCGGCAGCTCTGTTTGCTGTGAAATCTATGGTTTGCAAAAGATCTCCTCTTTGGGCCAGCGGTGGAATTGTATTAACCCTTCTTTTTCGGGTGACACTTTCTTTAATTCTGGAACAAATCCTGTGCTCAGTATCGTTTTGGTCGTAATAGAAATAAATAACGTCAGTAGAATGATTATTCAGGACTTTCTGAATTCTTCCTCTTCCTCCGGTATTATTCACGGCTAAGGTATTGTAAGTATTATTTCCATGATGAATGGTATATATATTTTTATTAACCACTCTGAACCTTCCCCGGTCGTCATTTAAGAAAATACCCGCACCGTTGATTTCTTCCTGTCCATCTCCATAGGCACAGGGATTATTGTCTGTTCTTTCTACCACCACTTCCAGATTAATACTGCCGTCTGCCAGTCTTTCGGTCCATTCATCAAAAACAGCTCTACCATCAGGTCTGAGTTGCAGCTTAATAATAGCTTTATTGGCATAGTCACCTAAATTACTGTAATGAGCATGGCTTCCATCTCTATTGTTAAGCGCATCGAGGTTTCCTACCTGTACTGTAAACAATCTCTGGGCTTCATATCGGTCAGGAGATACAAAACGCATGAGTTGTAATGTCTCTGTGTTTTGCGTCATGGTATCTGATGAAGGTCTTATTACTACATCTATACTCAAAGCTGCCATATTGCTGGTCTCTATGATGAGGTATACCGTTTTTCCTAATATGGAGTCGTAAGGAATAGCTTGATTCTGATGGTCCTGCTGTACGTGAGCAGAATCAATTTTTGTGAAACTGACTCTTGTCCCGTCGTCTGTTGTTACTTTCTTAGCAAAATAAACATCACTGATACGCTGTAATGAGTCATCCGGAGTATCCGGAGCCAGCGGACCATTTAAGGTTTGTGTTTGTCCGGAGTCTGTTATGGTAATGCGTGTTGCCATAAGATTTTTCTTTTTTTAATACAGGATTTTTGATATTTTCTGAGAAGGGCTATCTTCAATTTTATGTTCCTTCAATGAGGTAAAGCTCAGGCATTCGAATAATAAAAATATACAACCGCATAGTATAAACGTGTGCTTAACTTATCATTCAACTGGTTTTGTATTTCTTCAATCCATCCTGTTTTTTTATAATTCTTCATGACTTATTTCTTTTATATGATAGATGATTTTCTTTTGGTAGTTTTCTCCCAGGGAAAATTCTATGGTAAGTTTATGTTCTAAAACTTCTTTGGTAACAAAATCTAATAACATTTGTCCCTTATATTTGTCGAGTTTCGGAACATCTGTTTCACGGTTATAAACTATTTTCTTTCTGTTCATTTCTCCATAAAACATTTCCCAGTTTTTATCTGAAGGAATATTGCCGGTGTACTGTAATAGCAATAATTCATCATCATAACGTATGGCTTCAGTTTGTACACTTTCATCAATATCTATTATGGTATTGGTCATAAAATTATTGTAGCGCACGCTTTGTCTCATCTGGTTCTCCCGATCATGCCTTCCATACAATTTATGAAGGATCATTCCAAAATGAATATTTTTAAGAAAATCCTTACTCACCAGATTTTCATTCTGGTAAAATGTTTTTAAATACTGAAAAAAATCTTCTGCCTGCTTACCAACATAAGTGCGGGAAAGTCTTTCCGCCACTTTTTCCACCTTATTCTGAAGTGTTGACAATCCATGAATGTTTTTTAAAAGACCATACTCATCTGTAATAAGCACTACATCATTATTGATCTCAGCTATTCTGTCTAAAAAATCTTTTTCGGATAATGAGAGTTCCTTATCCCGATGAACTCTGTCAAAAATTTCGATATGATATTCAAATCTTTCTGTCTCTAAACGTTTCAGGGTAACATGGAAGACTTTGTTGATTTCTTTTCTATGAGTTTTTCCATAAATGGTGGTATATTCATTATAGGTATACCGATAAAATTTCTTTCCTTCGAGAAGGTTTAATTTAACATGTATGGGAAATGTGAGCTCCATAATTTTTCACTCATTATTTTACTTAAAAACCACTTTCCCATCAGTGGAAACCCACTGGTTTTTTTTGTTCCATGATCCGTCACAATCCTGTTGCATTTGTTTAACTATTTTTGCTTTTTTCAGATCAATAATAGCACATGTATAGTTTTCATGCAAGGTACTGTCTTTAGCACTTTCATGCACATATTCTTTGATGATGCCATCTACTACTACATACTTTGCATTAGGTGATAGTCTGAAAAAGAGCTCACTTCCGGTTCCTTTAAATTCACTTCCTTTACCTACTTTCATTCTCTTCTTTTTATTAATGATATGGAGATTATACCATAGTTTCATCGGGCTGTTATAGGAAGCATAATACAATGATAAAGTATCATTTAAAGCAATTAAGGTGTCTTTTTTTACCTTTTTATTCTGCACATCATGATGTTTTTGGGAAACAACGTTTCCACAGGTAATACAAACGATCAGAATCATTAGGGTAGTTATATATTGTTTCATGATGATAAATTTGAATTTTTTTCCATTTTTTCATACCGTTTATCCATATCGGTACCTCTTCTTTTATTTCCGTAATCATCAAGAATTTCCTGTTCATATTTACCATGCATATCTCCCCATTCACCAGGATTTCTTGATAGCTTTTCTAGTTTTTCACCTTCTTTTTTGGTTTTATTTTCTTTGGCTGTGTTGGCATCTTTTTGGGCAAAGAAACGGTCTAGTGCAGCCCCGAAATCGTCTTTTACAAATCCAGGCCTGTTAATGTGATGATCCAGTACAGTGGCTTTACCCAATTTTGATTGCAAATAGTCTGACAATTTGTATGAATAGCCCGTAGGAGTTAATGGAAGTACTTCTTCTTTTAATCTTTTAATAAAATCCAGCACTTGTTTTTCCTGAAATACTTTATCAATAACGGCATTTACGATGGGTTGC
Source organism: Chryseobacterium sp. Tr-659 (assembly GCF_011752975.1). Taxonomy (GTDB): domain Bacteria; phylum Bacteroidota; class Bacteroidia; order Flavobacteriales; family Weeksellaceae; genus Chryseobacterium. Next base: position 265,834 of record NZ_VWWP01000006.1, read on the forward strand.
AGAGGCTTACATTCTACTGTTTTTCCAAATAAGGATTCTTTACAGTTTTCTCTGATTTTGTTGGATAATGTATTTCCTGTAATTTTTTCTGATTTAGAATCTGCAGGATCTTTATAATACAAGATACCAGCGTCTACCGTCCATCCGCATGATACAAATAATTCGTCATATTTTTCAGGATGCTGAGCTTTAAATTCTTCAACCTGTGTGGTAAATTCACCTTTTCCGGTATGATCTACTGTTTTCTGCATGGCTCCTGCCGTTAATATCATCTGCTCACCCGAAAGGTCCCAGTCATAAGATTGAACAGAATCTAATTTGCCTTCATTTTCAGACATTCCCACCAAAATAGCCTTTTCTTCAGCCGTAATTTTCTTTTCTTCAATCAATGTATCCCAATCGGAATAATTTTCAAGTTTCTTCGATCCCCAGTAGGCAGGGCCATATTTTTTACTATATCGGGTACAGGTTATATCATAATTGTTTCCGCAATTACAATATCTGATCTCAAACCTTTCATTGTCTTTATTTAAAAACTCATGTGTCTCATCCGGAAATTTCACTTCATCCTCGGTTCCGGTTACTTCAGCTTTAAAATATAAGAAGGCATTTCTATCGTCTCTTTTATTAAACTTATCGATCAGTTTTTTTAAATCTTCATCACTTTTGGGACGCATCGTTATTTCTTTTGCATACACCAGTGTTCCATTGATCGTGAATTCTATTTTGCTTTTCTCTTCTTCACCATCCAAAAACTTGACAGGGTTGTCATAGATATTTTCCTCATTTTTCAATTTATTTTCATGGATCTCAACGGAGAGCTTTCCACTTGCTCCTTCACAGTTGGCTACCACCCATACTTTCTTTTTAATGGTGGTGCTGTTGATTCTTTCAAAATCAAAATCCGGGCTGCCATCAGCTTTTTTTGCCTGTACTTCCTCTTGCCAGGTAATTTTTACCTCTTGTTTTGCTTTTAATCTTACAGAGTCCTCTTTATCGGCCTGAATGTTTTTTCTTCCCTTTTTCTCATATTTCTTTTTTACATCAGATACCAGACCTCCGCTTTGGACCATATAAGTTTCTTCTTTCGTTTCCCAGGTCATCATAGGAATTTGTTTGGCAAAATATATTTTTACTACATTCACCTCATGATCCACCTGTGGTGTCGGCATATCAAAAGTCCTTTGATTGGGGTTTGCAGTATAATTATCTTTTTCTTGTACTTCACTCATACCGTTTTATTTTGTGATGATTAGTAAAAGTTACTTTATTTATTTACTTTGTTTCCAGGGGGGTTATAAGGTAATATTTAAGCTGGCTAATGACTAGTGGTATTTTCTCTCTAATAAATGTTAAAGTAATTACTTCCGATCTCATTTTTAGTTCAATTTTCCAATGAGGTAATTTCTTATTCTGAAACTTAAAATGTAATTCAATAATAATATCAGTAAAATGTAATAGCTGCTAATGTTTAAGACGTAGTACATTAATGGTATTAGTAATAATAATGAACCTCCAAATAATAAAAAATCTATAATGTAGTATTTACTTTTATAGGGTTTAATAGGTTTAACAAATAAAATACTTACAAATAACTGTACTAATATTAAAGGGAATACATTAGTAAAAGAACCTAGCTTATTTTCTATTCTCAATATTCTATCATAGTTTTGTTGGTTTATTTTCTGAACCTCTGAAAATTCACTGCGAGAATCTGGAGTTTCTGATTTTGTAAAATAAAATTTAGTAGTGGGGTATGTTAAAACAAATTCTTTATCACTAAATTCATATCCTTTGTCGATAACCCCTGTGAATAAAAGTATTATTACAAACAGGAAGCTTTCTATAAATATTTTAATTTTTATCATGGTTTTTTCTTTTCTAATATTTTACGCCAACCGTCCATTCTAGCCATTGTTAAATTTCCCGGGCAATATCTTTCATCTGTTCCTGCTGAAGCGGCTATTTCCATATGACCACCTACATGATCAATTTTATATAATTGATCTAAATGTATACATAATCTTAGTACAGCTTTTTCCATAGCATCAGTAATATAATCGTCTCCATCTTTTTCTTCTCTATTTATTTTTATTTTCCCCCAAAAGCCTTTATCCACACCTGCATTGTCTGTGCTTAAGTCGCCCAATAATACTATTCCTATTTTTCCTGTATTTGCTAAATCTACATGAGCTCCTTTAATATTAATAGGCCTTCCTTCATAAATTTTCCCATTTTTATCTACAGCAAAATGATATCCGATATCTGCTTTACCCTTATCATCCATGTGTTCATTTTGTATCTCATTTACCGTAGGAAAATGTTTTGCATTTCCCGAATGATGAATTACAATAGTCGTATAATATTCGTCAAGTGGAACTTTAAGTAATTCGTATGAATACTTACCTCCTGTCTGAGGAGGGCGAGCGCCCCAGTCTTTTCTTGGAATAATATTGATTTTTTTTATTTTAACTTTTACATATAACTTTTCATTTGGTTTTTGTAAATATGCAAATACTTTAAATTCAGAATTATAGCAATTTTTATCTCCAACGTATAAATTAAGATACTCTCCTCTGTCTTTTAGTTCTTGTATATCATTATTTCCATAATTAATATTCCAATCTACAGATTTTTTATCCTCCATTGATGGTGGATATTGATATTCAGTAACTTTAAACTTCGCTGTATCAAACAAATCTATTTCATAATTTGTAGTTCTTTCAAAGTTTTTAATAATGTTTTTTCTTGATGGTTGACTATTAGGTGTTAAAATTCTCTCCACCTTCGGGATAGGTGTAGCTGTAGCAGCATTAAATTCAGGATCACAATTGATAAAAGACTCTTTTACTAAAGCTGTTTGTTCCTGTATAATTGTAGTTCCCAGATTTTGCCAGGGGCTTAATTTTATAACGCTCATACAGGGTGGGGGAGACATCTTTCTTGCCGGCCATTTAGGATGCCCGCAAGTTCCTTTAAATTGAAGGTTGACCATGTTATTTCCATCACCCTTTGTTGCAAATGGCTGATCCTGAAGATTTATTTCGTTAGAGGTCACTTTCAGCTCTCCGGGTGCTTGTGCATAAGGGCATTTCAACTTGGCACCATGCATTACCAATTCTCTTTTTTCTAATGGAGAATCTTCGCTGGCTTTTTGCTGTTGCTCAGCTCGTTTTTCAGAAAGCTTTTGATCATGTGCTGAAGTATTCTGATCTTCCATGGGTTACTATTTTGGATTCAATTGTTGAGGTTATAACCATATTCATTGATAATGAAATTGACTTTCATCACCTGTAATAGATTTAGCCTTTACTTACTTTAACGTCTTTTCCTCCCTGAAATACTGCCAATGAAGTTCCTCTTAGTTTTAAATCGCCTTTAGAAGTCTGTATATCGGCTTCTCCGGAGATACTTTTAAATTTACTTCCCGTACTTTCTGTCTGATCTTGTTTAACGGTAACGATTTTGTTTTCAGAGGTCTGGGTGTATCTCTTTGTAATAGATTCGGTGTGATCATTTCCAATATGCAGGGTACTGTCCTGTCCAATTTTGGTGGTCATATTTCTTCCCACCGAAATATGCATATCTTCCCCGGCAGTGAAAGTCATATTTTTTGGAGCTGTTACATTAATGTTCCCTTGTCCATCCATAAAATAGGTATTCCCACTTGGGTCTTTAATGGTTACACTTCTTTCCGCATCATTCATTAAAACCTTAATACCACTTCTCGTTTGTATAGATTTCAGATGATTGTCCAGTCCTCCGCCTAATCCTACCTGTCCGTGAAACATTCCGCCCATTGCAAATGGAAAATCGGGATTATGGTATTCAAACCCTACCATCACCTGATCACCAATTTCCGGAACGGCTACAAAACCTCTGTTCTGGGTAATTGCATCTGTTCCTCCGGCATCGGGGCTCATCATTCTGATAAAATGGGTAGTATCATTGAGCTGCCAGTCAAACCGTACCTGTATTCTACCTTGATTCAATGGATCTACATTGGATATTACAGTGGCTACCTGCGGTTCAGCTTTAGGCATTTCAAAATCAGGTTTTGGCATGAAGCCGGTTCCTTCAGCGATGGCTTCAAAGCTTCCCGTATAATATCCTCTTGCATTCACTTCGTGGTTTACCTCTGTAATCATAAGCGTTGTGAAATGAGAGGTTTCATTGCTGTCTGTCTTTCTCATGGCTAAATCTGCAACACAGCCGATATATAAGAACGGAACCGTTGTTTGTCCGGAAACTGTAAAAACCTCTACTGCTTTACTTCCTCTTGCGCTTTTTTGAGAATCATCCACATCAAGGAATACATTGGCATTAATAGGAGTTGGGGTTAATGACCGGGTAGTAAAAATAGTGTCATTCAGTTCATATGCTTTGGACGATAACTCTCCTAGATGTTGTATGCGGTCGTCAGTACCCACCATTTTAGCATGTCTGCTGCTGTTATAACCAAAATATTCCGGTTTGGTGTGAACGGCCTTCAGCTCTACGTTCACATCTGTTACATTGCTTCCATATACCAACATTATAGGTTTTTCAGAAGGAGGGAGCTTTCCGAAATGAAGGATTTCGCCGTCATAATAAAACTGTTCTCCGTAGGCTTCTGCAATCCTTGTGAGGTAATTGTAATGGGTTTCGTTGTATTGTGCACTGTAGCTTATATAGCTTTTGTTTTGGGTATCTATTCTGAAATCGAATTTGTTGGTCCCTAAGGTTTCTTTGATAATCCGGTTGGCAATAATATTGGTATTCACCCCCTGGTTTCCTCCGAAACTTTGAGTATGAGGAGCCGCATCCATCAGAATTGTAGGACTCATCCCTTTTAAGATTATATTCCCCAGGCTCATTTTTTCCTGACTGAAAGCTACCTTAGTAATGATACCCACAAATGTTCTTTCAGGGCTTTCATTTTCAGCATCTTTATATCTAAAAATAATGGTGATTCTTTTTCCTAAAAACTTTTGGGCCTGCTCAAGGTTATGGTTTTGTACCTCACCTAACGAGTCATGGGCCAATACCAGTTCAAAATCATGGTGCTTTCTTGCACTCTGTTGTAAACGAAAGTGTTTAAAGTGATTGATAGCCTTGCCCTCAACCACAATTTCCAGTTTTACCACCCGGTTGATCCCCGAGATGTGGTTTTCTGAAACTTTCTCAGAATTTGAGGTGTTTTTCATAATATTAGGTGCGTTTTTTTGGTATTATGTCACCTAAGTTAGATAAAAAATAAAGTACGAAATGTAAATTTATATTAAATCTGAAAAATTGTAGTAAAACTACGACTGCTCAAAAAAACCTGTTTAAAATTGATTTAGATTGATGCTCTGAAAAATGGGTGTTTGAAATTGTTTTTGTTTCCCGAGATAGAATCTTAGAACTTTGAGGAACTGTGCTCAGGATACAAAAATTTTAGTTGAGGAAGCATAAAATAGAGAAAGGAAAAAAGACTCTTGTTTTACCATTACAGTATAAACTTTAATAAAGAAAACAGGTTGCTATCCTTGTCAAGGTTTTAAACCTTGACAAGGATGCTGTTTGCGTTTCATTCCTAAAAGAAAAGGGGTGAGGAAAATTGATGGAGATCTGGGCTGATTTTTTTTAACTAGCGGACAAGAAGATATATTCCAACACCAATTGCAGCATAGGCGGTAACTGTAATAATATCAGCTATGGGCTGTGAAAAGCGTTTTTCTGCAATTTTCTCACTATTGATCTGGTTCTTATGGAATTTCAGTGTTTTTTTTGCATTACGAACCGGGTGAGCAACCAGGCTGTCGTTTTCCCATCGGTCAACAATTATTTTATAACTCTTGCCATCAACATCAATCTTAACATTTTTATTAGGAGCAAGTTTCTCCTGAATGTTAATTGGAACCGGTTGTACGTTCAGGTTTTGGGCTCCGGCAGTATTTTGCATTTGAGGAGCCGTATTATTCGCAAGCGCTGTACTCTTCTTAGGTTCCTGTTTATTGTCGGGTGTTGTATTCACTTGTTTTTTTACCTGGTAAGTATAACAGCTGGTAAGAGAGAATAATATGATGATGAGATAAAGGTTCTTTTGCATGAGTCAAATTTAAGAATTAAACGGAATATTCAGGAGTTTCTTTTGAAAGATCCTGTTTTTTTTGAATGAAGGATAGATTATTTGTGTGTTTTAGGATGGTAGAAAGAAGTTGGGAGAAGGAAGAAGGAAGAAGGGAGTTACTTGTAATTATAAGAATTTTCAATACGATAAAAATACCCTAAAAAAGACAAAAAACTATTATTGATGATCTTAATAAATTCATTCCCCAGCTTTCTACTTTCTTTCTCTATATGTTTGATAATTTAATTGTAACGCAAAGATTTTTATCAAGTGAGTATATATTTTGAGTGAGCAAAGATGGAATCAACGAAATTGATTCTTTCTAAGCGATCGTATATTCATAAAGCTTCATCCCACGACAAAGTCGCTTTCTTAGCTTCCTTATTAATAAAACAGATTGACTCTAGTCTTTGCGTTTTAGAAGATTATATATAAGGCTGGAAGTTGGAAGAGGGGAGAAGGAGGCTGGAAGAAGGGAGTTACTTGTGATTATAAGAATTTTTAATGACGATAAAATTACCCTAAAAAAGACAAAAAGCTATTGTTAATAACTTCCATGACTTCCTTCTCCGAGCTCCGCACTTCAAAACTAAAAAAGCCTTTCAGAATAACTGAAAGGCTTTTTTATCATTTAAAAATTTGCTGGTCATACAGAAGATTATCATCTTCATCAAAGCTGATGATCAGTACTTTATATTGTTTAGCACTGTCATTATTGAAGAACTTAATTCTTGGCGGAACGTAATCGCTGTCGAATAAATTAGGATTCCAATAGAGGGTTTCCCTTGTATCCTTTTCGATTTTTGCGTCATCATCAAGCATTTCAATAAGAAATTCCGAAGGTTTATCATATCCTTTTATGATTGATGAATTGTTCTTTTTCGCTTCTTTTTCGGTATTCTTAGATTTCATATTGCCTTTCATCGTATAAATGGCTACCGCGTCACCTATTAATCCTGATGCTTTAATAATTTTAACCATAGCAATATTGCTGATAGGAAGACTGGAGATCATTGTAGGATCAGTAGGAACTTCATCTAAATAAAGTTTCGCCTGCTGGCCGCGAATGTAGGGTACATTTACACCGGTATTATTTCGTTGAAATGTTACCCCTGCAGCTCTTCCTTGCAGCCAGTCCAAAATATTGGTTGATCCTGCTGCGTGCTGGTCTTCATTGACGAAGTCAAATATAGTAGAATTCACAGAACTGAACATTCCGCTGGACAGCTGCTTGTCTAAGTCTTCTTTCGGATCTTTCTTTTTTCCTACTAAGGCTACTTCCTGGATTTGTATATCTTCACTCTCTAGTTTTTTATAGTTTTTTTGAGTGTTAATAGCTCTGGAAATTGTGGGAGGGAGAGTTTTGGTTCCACTGGTTTTCACCAATGTGTATTTTGTACTTGGCAAATTACCTTTAAATGGTGTAGGATTTACCAGTGGCTCTGCTGTAACGAATAGATTATCCGTACTGGATTCTTTATTTTCCGAATTGGCGAACAATGAAACTTCCAGAGGTTCATCAAAGTTAAGATTATCCAGGTAGACATATCCGTTTTGGTCCGTTTTAAAAGGGGTAATACTGGATTCATTTTTGCCTAATTTCAACCCTAAAATGACATTGGAGTTGATCATCAGAGCGTTGTTCTTAATTGGCTTTATCCTGTAAGAAAGGTATTTTTGAGAATTTGCCTTAATAGTGGGTGTATATCCGCTAAGTACGGTATTCCAATCAAATCTTTTCCAGTTTTCAGAAATCAGCAGAGCATCCAGCGCTTCACTATTGGCATTTTTAGAAAAATATTGTGCCGGATGGTCTATAGATGAGGTAAAATCTCCCGTCAGCCAAAGTCCGCTCAGGATATTTTCTTCTTCCGGATTATTGCTGCCGTCATCTTCACTTACCAAAACGGTGTAATTTTTAAAATAAGACTCTGGGGAAAGATCAATACTATTAAAAGACCTTGGAGTTTGTTTTATGCTCTGGGCTATAATTTCTGCTTTTTCAATCTTTAAATTATTGGGTTTTATAAAACAAAGCCTTTTGGCCACCAGATTGTCTTGTTCATCAAAAATGGCTAGCTGCAAAATACCATTGGCTCCATTGCTGATTTTTGTAGGAATAAGGCTTGAAACCTCATTAGTCAGCTGGTTAATATTGGCTTTATAAGCAAGGTGATTGTTGATGGTTCCTACAATTTTATAATTTTGAAGCTGCTGTTTTAAGTTAGCCCCTTTTAAGGTGTATTTAATGCCTTCTTTAGAACTGTTAACTTCTAAATGGAGGCCGCTGTCTGCAACTGGAGGCAAATCTATTGTTTTACTTTTTCCTGTATTATCCTGAATAATAGCCTGGTATTTTTTTCCTGAAGCCGGGATTATGGTAAAGGATGCAACATTTTTATCAAAAGATTTAAATGTAGTTATGGGAGTATTAGGATTTTGAATTTCTATTATTTTTCCGGTCCAGCTTTCCGGTAATGAAGCTTCACTGGATAACCTTACAGCAAATTTTGCAGCTATACCATTCAAAAAAGTTCCGCCTTCGGGAGAGACTTTTGCAGACCAATCGGAGCTTTTTGAGATTGCTAATGATTGTGTGGAATTAGGGTTGTAAACAGGAAGGGCTTTAACAATCTGAAAATCTTCGTTGAAATTGGTCATGTAAGGAGTATAAGCTCTTACAAAGTAAACCTGTTCAGACAGGTCTTCTTTCAATTGAAAATCTCCACTGCCTTCACCGTTAGTGAGAAGTATAGTTTTCCAATCGATTAACTTTTTATCAGAATTGTACAATTCTACAAACAAAGTAGTAGATAATGTGGAGCGATTGTACCCATCAAATACAAAACTTTTAAACCAGATTTTGTCACCAGCGGCATATTGGGGTTTGTCTGTAAGTAAGTATACTTTCTCTTGCTCGTAATTATTCTCAAGGTTGGTAAGTGCTTTTTCTAATTTAGATTGTGCCCATATTGGCTGTACCATCGAGATAAGCAATACACAGAATATATTTTTCATAAAAATCTTAGTGCATTTTTAATTCTGTGCTAATTTAATGATTTAAAGAGTTGAAAATTACTATTAACTTCTTAATTCGGAATAAAAAAATAATATTGATGGAATCTTGCGGGTGAAAATTTTAAGATAGAATACTTCGTGGAATGTTGAGGAAATACATATTGTAAATGTGAATTAAATATGAATGTATTGTAACTTAAATCCTTATATGAAAAAAATTAATCAATATTAGGTGATAAAAAATACATCGAAAGAATATTTTTACTATTTTTATAAAGTAAACTAATACATGAAAATAAATGATAAATATTTAATCATAAATATTTATGTCAAATTAATATATTTTAAATAATCATTTTTATTTTCAATGATATAATTTAATCTTATCTAATGATAAGGTTGTATTTGTACGCTTAACAGAACTCATTTAAACATAAACTAAAACCCAATCAATCCTATGGAAAACTTACACACACACACGCACGGCTGCACACATTGTTCTTGTGACAATCCTGTTTTAAAAATTCTTAAAGAAGAACTTTTCAGTGCAGAAAATCTGACGAAAATAAACCCCGGTTCCGGAAAAGCTACTCACGAAAAACCACAAACCCTGATGATCAGCGGAGAAAATATCCGGCCAATGATTGGAGGTTCAACGGAAAAAGTCGAATCTATTGGGATAGCTGATGGAAAAGTTGTTGTTACCGGTAATAAAACGGATGTAAAAAAATATATGAGCAAAAACTATCCTCAATTTCAAAAAAAGCAATTAACCGGAACCCAAACGCTGCTTCCCGGTCTCATCGAACCTCATGTTCATATGGTTCCCGCGGCTATGACACATGGTTGGAAGGACGTGAGCCCTTTTGAGGGGCAAAATTTACGGCCTGTATACGATTTGACATCTGTCGGGTTAATCATAAATAAGGATATTCCCAGCATTCCCGGGTATGTAATTTTGGGAAAAGGATTAGATCCGTCGTTAATGCCTTTTGAAGAAATAAATGGTAAAAAAGAGTTGATAACAATTAATAATACACTGCTTGATGGTATTAATGCTGATATACCTATGATGTTGTTAAGTGCTTCTATGCATACGCTCTATCTGAATACAAAAGCATTAGAATATGTATTTAAACACAGTACTAAAATACAGGATAAATATAAAACCGTTGAAAAGTATATTAGTGATACCCAGGGACAGTTGCAGGAAGGTTTACAAATGACACCCGCTTTAATGGCTGTAAAACTGCAGATCATTGCGATGAGTCTTCAGATTAATAGTAACCTTACTCATCTTTTTAAAGAAGCTAATTCAAGAGGAATTACTTTTATGTATGATGCCGGGCTGAATAACGGTTCAGAAATACTCTTAACCAAATATTTTGAAACGCATCCGGAACTGGTGAGAACAGGCGGTGCATATCTTTGTTCTAGCCAGGAAGAAGTTGATAAACTGGAGCCTTATGCAGAACCGAAGAATTATAAGCCGGTATATTATGGGCATATTAAAGTGGTTTCGGATGGCTCGAATCAGGGGCTGACAGGCTATCAGAGTGCTCCTTATCTGTGTAATCCTGAAAATAATACAGGGGTATTTAATTTTCCGCAGGCAGGTATTCCTGCTCATACAATTCCCCCCAGCTACAACACCTTAATTGATACGGTAGTTGCTAAAAAAGGCTGGCCGTTAATGGTTCATGCTAATGGTGATCAGGCGGTAACATTTGCAATCAACGCATATCAGCGCAGTCTGGCTCAATACAGAGGTCCTGAGCTTCGTAACCGTATAGAACACTGCTCGCTTCTGACAGCGGATCAAATTACAAATATGCTGCAAATGGGTGTTTCACCAAGTTTCCTTATCGGGCACGTAGGGTATTGGGGATATGCTTTCAAGAAAGTAATATTCGGTGAAAAAGCAGAGATGCTTGACCTTTGTGGTTCCACACTTGCAGCCGGGATGAGAATTACTCTTCATAGCGATAATGAGGTAAGTCCGTTGGGGCCTTTGAGAATGATGGAACAATCGATTACCAGAATCATGGAAAAGAAGACAACAAGTATTGAAGTATTGAACAGTGCTGAATACCTTACTCCCGAGCAGGCTCTTATTGCTGTTACTTATGACGCGGCATGGCAGTGCTATGCAGATAAATGGGTAGGTTCATTAAATGAAGGTTATTTTGCTGATTTTGTGATATTGGAACAAGATCCTCTTTCCCTGACCACTCAATCTTCACAATATATGAAAATGCGTAATATCCCGGTATTGGAAACCTGGGTAGGTGGTATACCTGTGTATGTGAACGATAAGGCAGCAAAAGTAATAACCGAAAAAGATACTATTTTTTCAGGTAATTCATAATGAGCTGATTTGTTAATCCATCTGAAAATTGTCTCTTTAAGGGAGATTTCTATAAGCATATAACTTTAGGAATGTTTACCTGTAAAAAAAGAACCTGTCTCTCTTTAGAAACAGGTTCCTTTTTTGTTATCAGATGCTTTATAAAAAGTATATTTTAAGGATGAATCACAACGGGAGTTCCGCCGCAGAAACTCTCACAAACATCATAAGGACCGGGTCCCATTGTTTGATCTGTCTGACCTTGATAATATCCAAGACAGCAGTTGAAGCATGTTGAAAATTCAGCATTTTCCCAGGTATCACAGGGGCCTGCAGAGACCCCTCCATGGATGCTCTTCAAGTTTAATCGATTTAAAGCTTTTGCTCCGTTGACATTTAATTTAAATTTGAGATTTTTCATAATAAAATATTTTAGTTATTTGAATTATCGTAATTAATTTATATTAATTTGGAGAGAAGAGAGGGGGTAGAAATACGTCCCTATTTTTGTAAGAAAGGTAATCATTTATTTTGAGATTAATGTCTGTTTTTCTTGTCAAATTAATAATTTTTATTCTTTTTGTTTTTTAATTTTTTATAAAATAGTATTATTTATATTGAATAAGGTAATTGTAATGCTTTTTGAGGGCTCTCTTGAGTATGTTTTAATAAAGTCTTCATATAAGTTAGATTTGATGCAGAAAAATTATTTATAGTTTGTTGATTATTAATGTGTAATGATATGAAATTAAAAATAATCCTGTAATCTTAATATTCATCATATAGCTGATAAGATGAAAAGGGAGCCGTCCTTCGAACAAAAATAAATATTGAGTATTCCGAATTTAATAGAACTCAACAGTAATTTCTATGGGTATAAAATTTTTATGGGTATTTCTAATGTAACAAAACAAAACCTTCTGCAGTAAAGCAGAAGGCCAAAAAAAACTCACTTTTTATTCAAAAAAATTATAAGAAAACTACCTTCTTAAAAAAGTAAATATTTGAATTATTTTCTTTGAATAATTACAATAATCCTCAAAGTATAATTATGATTAATCTGTTTGTTTATTCAACATATGCAACATATGCTTCATCTATGGCTCCTTTACCTGTTAATATTGAAAGTAAGTTGGTAGATTTAGAGAAGAAGGTATAGTCTATCCAGAAATAACCATTATCTCCCCAGGAATTTCCCCAAGAATTTTGTACTTTAAATGCCTTCTTAGTATCATCATACCCCACAACGCATATTGCATGGCCTCCACGTACAGCTCCTGAATGTGATTTCCATATCCAATTAGTGTTTTTCATATTATCAAAACTGGCGTCAACCGTTACAGCAATAACAACAGGCAGGTCCATACTTAATAGTGTTTTTACCCCTGCAATATCTGTGTTATCTACTGTTGCCCAGTTTGTTAATTTATGAGTAGATGCCGCTAATTTTTGTGCTGCATTGGGTAAAGTTGAACAGCCTGTATCAGTATATGGCATTTCTGTCCAGCTGCAGGCTCCTTGATTTTTTAGAAGATTGAGAGCATCTTTTACATAGGAGCCCTGACAATCATTACTTACTTTTATTTGGTTAAATACATATTCCGGGCTTCTTGCCGAATTAACTCCTTTAAAATTAAGTTCAAGAGAACTTGCTGCAGCGTAGGTTGTTGCCCAGCCAACACATGATCCCTCTGAGCCCTGATCGCCAATAGGAGTTCCTGCAATAAAATAACTGCCAGGAAGAGCTTTTTTAGCACTCTCAAAATTCTTATTTTTAAATTTAAATGTTAAAGCATTAATATCTGCTTTTTGGAAAGATGCATAAGTGTCTTGATCTATAAGCTTGGCCCCCAGAGAGTATTGTTTTTGAGGCTCAGGGATTGGCTTTTCAACTTCCATGTCTTCATTAGAATTACATGCTGAAAGAGTGAGTACACTGAGTGCTACAATAATTGATTTTGTTTTCATATTTTTATTTTGTTGGTTACGTTTCAAAGGTATTTTTTTTTATATTTTTAACAAATCCAAATATGATGTCTTAAAGTATGCTGTTTTTATATTGTTGTAAATCAGTGTATTATGTTTTTTTTATTAATATCTTTTATAATGATAACGAGTTACATTAATAATTATTAATACTGTTTTTAAATCATTTATGAATGAAATATTTTAACCTTTAGAGGAACAGCAGCTTACTCATTTAAAATACACGATTCTTAAAGGCCTTAAAAAAAAGACTTTAAGAGTTTTAAGAAAGGATAATGTAAATGAATTGAATTCTACATTCTGATAGTGATGTGATCTCCAGTTTTAATAATAAAGATGTTTATGCCTGAAGCAATTCCGGATATTTGCAATCCGGAACAATAAGGCAGCAGGTTAGAGATCAATTGTGGACTCTCAGTTTTCTGGCCTACCCGTGTGGTGGACAAGCTCAATTAAAAAATAATTAGAATGATAGGATCTAATTTAAACTATTCAAAAAGATATTTAAGCTGTCTTCTCTGCCAAGTCCCATTTTAGTTTTAATTTTAGTTTTATATACTCTGATGCTTCCCACAGTGAATTTTTTTAGCAAAGAAATTTCTTTAGCCGTAAGATCTAGTTTAAAGTATACACAAAGCTGTAATTCCTGTGTGGTAAGAGAAGGATATTTTGAAGAAAGTGTTTCTATAAATTTCTTATTTTCATCAGAGTCTTCATCAAGAAATTGGTTGTTTCTCTTATCAATCAATATCAGATTGTTTATTTTTAACTGCAGATTTCTTAATAATTCTTCTGTATCAATATTTTTTGACTTTTTGATCTTTTTGATATTCTCTAAAAACTCCCTTTCTGTTTCTGTTTTTAAATTGAGATTGAGACGTAAATTATTAATTTTTTCTCTTTGAAGCTGTACCTCTTGCTCTAAGATTTGTTTTTGATTCTTGGATATTATTTTTTCCTGTATATACACCGCTTCCTTTCTTTCTTTCATCTTTTTTAGAAGAAATATAATCAATGAAAAAGAAGTAATAAGAATAAAGAATCCAATCAGGAGAAATATATTTTTCTTTTTTTCATACGCCCATTCCTGGGTAACAGATTTAATAAGGTATTGATCTGCAAAGTTGAGTTTGGTTTCAATTTCCTGTTTGTAATTTTGGTCATGTTCATTGTTAAGATCTATCAGCTTTCGGGTAACAGTCTTAAGGCTTTGGATATCATTTGTTTTTAAATAATAATCCTGAAGAATCGTGTTGAGGATAATTTTGTTTTCATTAATAATCATCTTGGGCTCTATTGCTTTTAATGAGCTGATGATACTTTTTGTTCCGGCGGGGTTGATAAGAATGCTGTCATAAATACTCATCAATGATCTTGAGGTTGTAACAACCATTCCATAATTTTTATTTTGCAATGAAAACGCTAACTCGGATTGCAGTAGAGTTTCTGCTTTTTCATAGTTTCCTTCTTTTTTATAGTAACCGGCAAGCCCTTCTTTCATATAATTTAAGAAAAGCTTTTCTACATTCCTTAAATTAGGTTTGTCATTAAGCATTTTAATTGCTTTTTCAGTTTCAGCAATGGCTCTTTTAGGCTGATTCATTTTGTCATAACATAGCCCATAATTGTTATGCATGGATGCAACGTAAAGCGTTTCATTTTCTTTTTCAAAGATTTCAAGAGCTTTCGTGAATAACTTCAGTGCTTTTTCATATTCTCCATCATTATATAATATTCTTCCTTTAAAATGATAAAGATGCCCCAATGAATACTTTTTCGTAGTTTCCTCACTGATGTTAATAGCAATATTAATGTATCGCATAGCCCAGTCAGGAGCGCTTTTTTCAAAATAAGCTGCAAGATTACTATTACAGTCAATGGTAATGAAAGCATATCTATCATCATTGATCTTCATAAGATCATAGCATAGCGGGATTTGTTTTAGTTTGTCATTTTCATATATGACCATTTCGACCTGCTTACTGCTGATCAAAAATTTTGTGTTTCCTGTTTCTTGATATTTCTGTAATTCCCGCGTAAATATTTCCTTCATTTTTACAGGATCCTTCTTAACATCCAACGTAAGTTCTTTGCTGATCGCAAGGAAATAGTCGTTTTCCTCTTCACGTTCACAGGAGGTAAAGAAAAAGAGTAAAAGCAAAAAAATAGGTATAATTTTTTTCATTCATGTTATGTTTCAGAAGCAATTTTACAAATAAAAATTTTATTATATGCTATACATTTTTGTTAATGCTATACATTATGCGAATTAATTATTTGAAAAAAATAAAATACTGATTTACAGGAGTTTGTTTTTTTAAAGTTAATACATTTTTTTCAAAAAATATAAAAATATTAATACAAATTAACCTTTTAGTTTCTTTTTTCTTTCTACTTCATCTATAAATTCGCTTTCGAAATTTCATGAATTTAAGAAGAAATATCATTTTTATTTTTCATGATATAATAGGGATTAAAAACTTTGGTGAAAGAGAAAAATTGGATGAAAATGGATTTAAAAAACATCAACATTGGATATTTAATTAAATGTGAAGTAGAGAACAATCAGATAAGCATAGAACGCATAAGTAAGTTTTTGAAATGTGATGAAGAAGATATAGAAGAAATGTATAAACAAAAAGATCTTCCCACTGAGCTTCTTTTAAAATGGAGTAAACTTTTAGAATATGATTTTTTCAGATTGTATTCCCAGCATCTCATTCTTTATGCGCCTCAGAAAAAAATAACGGCCTATAAAGATAAAAAAAACGGGCTGCCAATATTCAGGAAAAATCTTTATACAACAGAAATGATCAGGTTTATTCTTGAGATGCTGAGGACAGGAGAGAAAACCAAAGAGGAAATTTTAAAAGAATATAGAATTCCAAGAACGACCTTACATAAATGGAATGAAAAATATTAATCTTATTTAGATTTTAAGTGAAAAGTAAGAATAGCGTAATAAAAATTATAAAATAAAATTTATAATGAGTTTTAGTGCTCAGGTTGGTATATGTAACAACAGATTGCTGTGTCATTTAAAATACAGAAAGATCTGATTAAGTAAGAAAACACAATGAAAAATATAAGTTTAATCAAAATTTTAATATGAAGATGGAAGAATCGAAACCAGATTACAAAAAAATTTATGAAGATTTAATCAATATTAAATTTCCAGAAAAGAAGATCAAATGCCTGTCTATTCTGAAAAAAAATATATTATCTGAATTGGACATTATAAATCTGGAAAAAATCATTTTTGGAAAGCTTACTGATGAACAATCTTTGAAAAATAACAGGCACAGATCATATGATAAGACTGTTATTGTTAAAATTCTTAATTATCAGAAGCTTCATAAACTTACGAATACCCAATTGGCTGTTCTTTACGGGCTTAGCAGAAATACAGTGGCAGCATGGAAAAAAAAACACTTTTAGACTACTGATGAGATTATAGGCAGAGCTTTGATATAAAGAGATTATTAAGATTTTCAAGGCGATCTGTTCTAATTGATCTCTAAAAAAACACAAACAAATAATATTTTAAAATTTACACTTATGAGAAAAAAAATTTTTTCGGACAGCTTATACTGTCTTTTATTCTTAATGGGGATTCCCCTTTTTACTCCACTCTCTGCGCAGACCGGGCCAATGGATGATTGGGATGGAGATGGCATTGTAAATCAAGTGGACCTGGATGATGATAATGATGGAATACTGGATGTAAACGAAGGATTCTGTACCAATCCGCAGGCTTCAGGATTATGGGTAATAAACGGTACATCTGCAAGTTATGATTTTGGAAACGGTGTAATTGCCAAGATAAGTAAAGTTTCCGGAACGGGAAATTTCACTAATAGTAATTTTAATGCAACAAATAATTTTTGGAGCCCCGTTTCCATGAAGGGGCATGCTTCTTTACAAAGTTTATACACATGGAATACAGTTGTTTCTATTAAATTTGAAAGAGCAGACGGATCTAAGGTAAAGGTTGACAGGCCTATCATTCATGTTGATCGTCTGGGTGGTAATTCTGCAGGAACATTTGGAACTAGCGGAACCGCAAGAGCCACATCAGCTTTAATAACATTAGGTAATGGATTAACCTGGACAAGTCTTCCAGGGGCCACAAATGATTTCCTTTCTACTGCAACAACAGTTAAAGACAGTGGTGCGGGAAACGCTGTTGCAACAACTTTTATTGCCAATTCTAATACCGGAGCAGATAATACACATGCTGCAGGTGGATCATTACAAATTAACCAAATAACAGATGAAATAACCTTGAGTTTTCCCGCTGCTGCCAATAATTTTGGGAATGCAGGCGGAGATGGGGTGGATTTGATCTTAGATAACATTTGCCCTGTGGTTGATACCGATGGTGATGGAATTCCAGATTATCTCGATCTTGACAGTGATGGAGACGGATGCCCGGATGCTATTGAAGGAAGCGGAGGTTTTACCAATTCCAGTTTAGTAACGTCTTCTATTGCCGGAGGAAATACCGGAACTTCCTACAATGGTTATGCTGCTCCTGTTACCGCTAATTTAGGAAATACTGTAGATGCCAATGGAATTCCAGTCATTGCTAATGGAGGACAGGGTGTTGGGATCAGTGAAAGTAAATCGGCAGACCTTGACCACAACAAAATAGGAGATACCTGCTCTCCTTTAGTAGATACAGACGGAGACGGAGTTCCTGATTATATGGATATCGATGATGATAATGATGGGGTTCTGGATAAGGTAGAATGTCCTGGAATGTTTGGCAATTTGGCTACCAATGGAGGATTCTCAACAACGGCAGCCAATCTTCCCAATTGGTTTATGGGATTTTCAACAACAGCACTTCCTATTTCAGAGCCATTCACTCCAACTGTAATACCTATTTCGAATACTGGAGCGGTATACAATTATGGAGTCGGAGGAGGCAACCAGGTCAATTCACCACTCACCGGAGGTCTTTTTGATCAGAATGATGGAGTTAACACCGCAACAGGTCTCCAATATATTTTGCAGGAACAAGACCCTCAAAGACCGGTAGTGAATAAGTTATCAACACCTTTGGTAGCCGGAGCAACTTATAATTATACTTTTGATCTGGGGCTTCGTGGTGGTTCAGGAAGTACCAATAAATATATTGTAATGCTTTATAATGCAGATACTCAGAAACCTGAAAAAATATTAGAATCAGGAGTAATGAATACATTACCTGGAACTTCAAGTAACCCAAGCTACAAAAACTTTAGCGGAAGCTTTGTTCCGGCATTATCAGGAAATTATGATCTATTATTTTATCCTTCAGTATCCGGAGGAGTTGCTGATGACTTTGTAATTGACAGAGTAGCAGCAGTGGGCGCATCTGTTAGTGTTTGTGATTTTGATGGTGATGGTATCCCGAACTATTTGGATACGGATAGTGACAATGACGGCTGTTCAGATGCTTTTGAAGCCGGTGTTGTTGCTTTTATCACAGCCAACGGAGGAACCGTCAGTCCCGGAACATTAAATAATCCATCTTCAACATTATCTCCGAATGCTACCGTAGGAAACAATACTCCAGCCGATTACGGAGCAAACGGATTCTACAATATGATAGAGAATAACGATACTTTATCAGCCGCTTATAAAGGAACCTATACCTACACCAATGCTTTGAATGCAAGCATTACCTTATGTTCTTTTGGCTGTTTTAAACCAGCGGTTACTGCAGGAACTATTTTACCTACCCTGTATGGGATTACTGCTTTAGGAAGATCAGGAGATAGCACCGGAAGCTGGCCCGGAGTAAGAAAAGGCGGATGGATAGCACTTGAAGCCAAAACTAAAGGGTTTGTACCCAACAGGCTAACCACTGCACAGATTAATGCAATTCCGGCAGCCAATCTGTCAGAGGGAATGATGGTCTACAATATTACTTCAGACTGCCTGTATATCAACACAGATGGAACTGCAGCAGGATGGAAATGCTTCAATACCCAAACATGCCCTTAATCCTATAACCTTTACATTATAAACACAATGAATACAATAAAAACAATTACGATACTTATCTTTTTATCAGGAGCTGCTGCTGTTTCGGGACAGGTAGCCATAGGAAAAGCTTCTGTTACCAGTCCTTCGGTTTCATTAGAGTTTGAAACCGGAAATAAAGGAATGATTCTTCCCTGGGTTACCAGTACAGGAGATGTCACAGGAGCTGTGAACGGAACAATAGCATACGATCTATCAGACCATAAAGTAAAAGTAAAATATGCGTCCGGCTGGAAAGATCTTTCAGTAGACACCACAGGCACTACCGTAGATCCGGTAACGGGTACAGACGGGGTCTTAATGCAAAATCCATTCATCGAAGAGCCCGGAGCAAAAGTTACTGTTGGAGCTCCGGGACCCGATCCGGGGATTCTGGTACTTGAAGATACGAACAGAGCGATGATTTTGCCTAAAGTTGCCAGTCCTCATTTAAACATTATTAATCCTGCCCCGGGTATGATGGTATATGATACAACAGCGAAACAACTGGCTGTTTTTAACGGAAAGGTGTGGAGTTTTTGGAAACCATGATAATATATAATTTTTGGTGCAAGTTTATATTTATGTGGTTGGGCCCCGCAAGGGGCCTCTTTATAAGTGATTAGATAAGGAATTAAAAAAGGTATTGATCAGCATAAAGCAAAGCTTTATAAAAAATGTAATGGAAGGGAAATAAGGCTAACCATTACGATAGGATGAACTCAAGAAAATATACAGATAATATCATTGAAATTTATAATTAAAAAATAACATTATGGATCCTGTAAAAGTAAATAAACTGGCAATTGAAGATTTTAAAAATGATTGCGAGAACGCTTTTGGGCTGTTGTATATAACATATTATCCCAAATGCAAAGACTATATTTTAAAAAATAAAGGAAAATCTGAAGATGCGGAAGATATTTTTCAGGATGCTCTTCTTATTTTGTTTGAAAAACTACATGCAGATAATTTTGAGGTGTATACATGTCTCAGTAATTATTTAATGGGAATTACAAAAAATTTATGGCTTAGAAAATTAACGAATAGAGTATTTTATGTAGAATACCCTGATCAATATTATCAGGAAAATCAACATGCGATAGATCTTGCTATAGACAAAGAAATAGACTATCTGGAAAAGCTTTCGGACTATATGAAAAAGATTTCTGATCATTGTCAGGATTTGCTTACTGATATCTTTTTCAAGAATAAAAATATCATTGAAATTCAACAAAAATATAATTATTCTAATAAGCATAATGCACAGAATCAGAAATATAAATGCATTGAACAGATAAAAAATGTTAAACAAAAACAAATTTTTTTAGCCTGATAATCAATTGTTTACTGTTTGTTTTAAAAATATCAGGTGATTTTTTTCAATTTTTTGAACCTTAATTATAAAGGCCCCTTATCAGTCATCGAAAGATCATAGAGGTGCCTAATAAATCAGGCAGAAAATGAAAAATAAATTATTATTTACGATAGCTGTTTTGTTATGTGGTGTCTTGTCTGCACAACAAGATGATTACAAAAGAATGATACAGAATTACATTTCTGAAAATTCATCAACCGGTTTTAAAAAAGCAGATCTTACTGATTTTAAAACTTACGGGATAGATCCTTCTCAGTTATTAAATGGATGGTCATTACAATACAGCAAAAACGCAGGGTCCGTTGGCCTAAAAAATATTACAAATGATCAGATAGAAGATTTTAGCATTCCCGCAGAGTGTGAAACTTCATTAGCTACACCAAAAATATCAGTTGAACCGGGCAATATTCGTGTTTTCCAACCCTGCCCAAAATATACTCTTTGTTGATTCTCCTAAAGTCTTGTTAGGAAAGATAAATCTGGAAATCTACAATATGTCCGGTAAACTGATATATGCTGAAGGGAAAATTGACCCCGGGTAAAAGAAATTTTAATGAAAAAATTTTCAACCGGGTTTTATATGATTAAAGTAAAAGGCTTAGGGACTGATCATCTGATAAAAGTGTTGATAACAAAGTAATTAACATAAAAAAACAAACATGAAAAAAATATTATCTTCGGTTGTAATGGCATTGCCATTTATTCTTTGGGCACAAACATTTACCAAAATGAATAACTTTCCGGCCCCAAATGCCTTCTGTACCTGGGTATTTGCTACTTCAGAGAATGATGTCTTCATCACCTCATTCAATACCCATTCGTTGTACACCACCCATAATGGAGGTGCCACCTGGAACTCTGTTCTTCTGGACTCCAATGTAGAGCTGGCTCTGACTGATGTGTATTTTACGGATTCCTTAAATGGATGGGTAGTTGGAAATGAACAGATAAGCGGGGGAAGAGGAAGAGTATATAAAACGACAGATGGCGGCTACACCTGGCAGAATGTAACAGCATCAGTTACTAATAATACAGGAGCTGCAACATTTGGAGCCATCCGGTTTAACGGGCAGAATGGGATCGTTGGCTGTGATAACGGGTTTGTTGACAGCAATAATAATCCGCTATTCTATACTACCAATAACGGCGGAATAAGCTGGACTGCAGTGAAAACATTCCCCGGGGCGTCTACCGGATCTTCTTTTTCAATAACTAGAATAGCCAATGATCCTGTTAACGGAACTTTTCAGCTGACAGGAACTTTCCATGTATTTACAAATGTTATTCTTAATTCTATAGATAATGGCGCTAGTTTTTTTGTTCCTTATTTTGAACAGAATACTGGTAATAACCCATTGGATATCTTCAATGTCAACGGAACCGGGAGTATATATTGGATGGCGACTCATAATCCTAGAAAATCTACAGATAATGGGCTGTCATTTACAGCTTTCCAATATCCCGGTCTTCCCAACAAGAGAATTCTCTCCGGCTTTTTCAGCGATCCCAATAACGGATATATTGTTGGGGATGGTTCAAGTATTTATAAAACAGCAGACGGAGGAAATACATGGACTACACTGCAGTCCGGAGGTACCGAAGTTTTCAGGAACGTTTTTCAGATCCAAAATACGGTTTGGGTAGTTGGGCAGGGCGGAGCGGTCTATAAATCCAATAATGCAGTACTGAATACGCTTGATCATGGGAAAGACAATCAGGTGAAAATTTATCCTAATCCGGCTTCAGACTATATAATCATTGAAAATGCTTCTAGAGATGATATTAAACTTATTTCTGTTACCGGGCAGCTTGTTTCTGTAAAGAAAATAGAAAAGCTTTCAAACGGTACATTAAAAGCAGATATAAGCAATTTAAATAAAGGAGTATATATTTTGAAACTAAAAGATAATTCTTATAAAATATTGAAAGATTAAGTATTTAGGATTATTGTTAATTATCAGAATATCAGTGGTTTTTAATGTTCTGTTTATTAGGCCGGGATGAGTATTTTATTTAACGAGAAATAATGAGTGATGGGATCAACTGCTTTTACATTTAATTCTTTAGGGCTGGATTTTTTAAATGAATTTCAGGCACATGCATCAGTTACTAAAATAAAAGCGAAAACTGAAATTCTGATTGAAGGACAAAGAATTAAATATGTATGTTTTTTAATAAAAGGATCCGTAAAATCTTATTCGCTGCATGACGGGAAAGAACTGACCCATTATGATATGATGCCTTATGATTTTTGCCCGGAAACTTTTTTTTCAATTTTTAATAACGCGGTCAGTAAAGTAAATCTTGTAGCTACTGAAAACTCAGAAATTGCATTGATACCTGTTCTGACGGTAAGAAACTGGTTAATTCAATATCCTGAAATTAATCAGTTTTTTTATAACGAAAGTTGTAAGCACATCATACACTTAATGGATAGAATAAACAATATTAAATTTTATTCTATTGATAAAAGAGTAATAAACTATATCAGATATCAAATTTCAGCTACAGGAAATAATCCGGTAAAGCTTACCCACAAAGAAATTGCAGGCAATATAGGAACCTCTCGAGAAGTTGTGAGTAAAATCTTAAAGAAAATTGAATCACAAGGAGAAATTACACGAACAAAAGCCGGAATACAATTAATGAATATGTTATAAAATGAATTGATTAGCTGTATCTGATCATCAATACCTGTCTTGACATCTATTTTTAAAATTTGGAATAAATAAAAGAACACTATGTTAAAAAAATACTATGTTAAAAAAATTATTTTTCTGGGGGTATTGCTCTTACAAATATTTGTATTTGGACAGGAAGACTGCACCTCGGCAATTACGATATGTGGAAACTCTAACATCAATTACAGCCCTTCGGGCATTGGTAATGTTAATGAGAATCTTGGTGGTTGTTTGGGAGCTTCCGGCGAACATAATTCTGTCTGGTATAAATTTACAATAGCAACAAGTGGAACACTCACTTTTATTTTGACACCAAATAATCCGGGTGCAGACTATGATTGGGCCATCTACGGCCCCAATGCTTCCTGTGGAAATCTAGGCTCTCCAATACGCTGTAATAGCGCTACCATAATAGGGGTTGGTGCAGTCACAGGATTAAATATGACAAGTAATCTTACAAGTGTCCCAAACGGACAGCCTTTTCCATTCTGTAGATTTTTAAATGTTCTGGCAGGGGAAACCTATTTCTTATATATTGATAACTGGGTAAATAGTTTTAATACTACCACTTCTCCGTTTTCATTAACATGGGGAGGAACTGCTACTTTTCTTTCAGCATTTACCAATCCAAATTTAGCTCCTAATCCTTTTATTGCCCCCGGAAATGCCGGCCCGAATGCCAATTCCCCAAGAGAAATCTCCATCTGTGGTGATTCAACAACCTTTGATTTTAGCACATTGTCTACGGGAATATTAAATGGGAATGTTAATTTTTCGGTGAGCTATTTTAAAACAGCAAATGATGCTACAACCGGAAATAATCCTGTTACAGCACCCATTGTTGTGAATACCACAGATACTTATTTCTATAATATCAATTATAATGATCCTAACAATCCAAATAATACTATCAGCTCATGTAAGCAAACCAATGCCATAATTTTTAAAAATAAGAGTTTATCAGCATCCATTACTTCACCTTCTACCACCTTATGTCCTGGAGGAAGTATTACTTTAACATCAAATAATACCACAGGAAATACCTGGTCTACAGGAGAAACAACCCAGTCTATTGTCGTAACGGTCCCAGGAGTATATACACTAACAAGCACAAACGGCCTGTGTACAAGCGCTCCTGCTTCGGTGACCATAACGCAGGATATTGATCCCAATGTACAGATTGCAGGAAATACGGTTTTATGTGAATCGGCGGTTCAGCTTACAGCTTCAGCCACAGGAACAGGCAATAGTTATATATGGTCAACAGGTACTGCCGGAAATACCATTGCAGTTTCAACGCCGGGAGTTTATACCGTAACAGTAAAAACACCGGCCAATTGCCAGTACACAAAATCCGTAACAGTAACTCAGGGGATTGTTCCGGTAGTTCAGAATTCAGGCTTAAGCCAATGTTCCGATACACAGACCGCTTCCTTTGATCTTACGCTGTCTCAGCCCGATATCAGTACAACAGGGGGTGTGGCTTTTGATTATTATGCTGCCCAGGCAGATGCTCTTGCGGGTAATGCCAATACGATTGCCAATCCGAATGCTTATATTTCCGGAAATGCAACCATTTATGTACGGGTGAAATCTGCAAGCTGCTCTAAAATTGCGGAGTTACAGCTTACTGTAACCCAGCTTGCTGCTCCGGCTATTACTTCACCTTCCACAACCTTATGCCCTGGAGGAAGTATTACTTTAGCATCAAATAATGCCACAGGAAATACCTGGTCTACAGGAGAAACAACCCAGTCTATTGTCGTAACGGTCCCAGGAGTATATACACTAACAAGTACAAACGGAGTATGTACAAGCGCTCCGGCTTCGGTAACCATAACGCAGGATATTGATCCCAATGTACAGATTGCAGGAAATACGGTTTTATGTGAATCGGCGGTTCAGCTTACAGCTTCAGCCACAGGAACGGGCAATACCTATACCTGGTCAACAGGTACTGCGGGAAATACCATTGCAGTTTCAACGCCGGGAATTTATACCGTAACAGTAAAAACACCGGCCAATTGCCAGTACACAAAATCCGTAACAGTAACCCAGGGGATTGTTCCGGTAGTTCAGAATTCAGGCTTAAGCCAATGTTCCGATACACAGACCGCTTCCTTTGATCTTACGCTGTCTCAGCCCGATATCAGTACAACAGGGGGTGTGGCTTTTGATTATTATGCTGCCCAGGCAGATGCTCTTGCGGGTAATGCCAATACGATTGCCAATCCGAATGCTTATATTTCCGGAAATGCAACCATCTATGTACGGGTGAAATCTGCAAGCTGCTCTAAAATTGCGGAGTTACAGCTTACGGTAACTCAGCTTGCTGCTCCGGCTATTACTTCACCTTCCACAATCTTATGTCCAGGGGGAAATATAACCTTAACATCAAATAATGCCACAGGAAATACCTGGTCTACGGGAGAAACAACCCAGTCTATTGTCGTAACGGCTCCCGGAGTATATACACTAACAAGCACAAACGGAGTATGTACAAGCGCTCCTGCTTCAGTGACCATAACGCAGGATATTGATCCTAATGTACAGATCTTAGGAAATTTAACATTTTGTGAAGGTTTTTCTACTACATTAACGGCGGTTGCACAGGGATCTGGGAGTGTATTTACATGGTCGAATGGTATAAATGGCCCTATTAATATGGTTAATATTCCCGGAATCTATACCGTAACCGTTGTAACCCCATCAGGATGCCAGTATCAAAAATCGGTAACAGTGCTAATGGAGCCTGATATGGTTGTGAATATTGCTGCTCCTTTAGAAATTACGTGTACTCATTCTCAGGTTACGTTAGACGCGACTGCTTCCGTTTATCAGCCGGGGGCCTCTTTTTCATGGGTTGCGGCTAACGGAGGAATTATCGTTTCAGGAGCAGATACATTAACTCCGGTAGTCAGTAATAATGGTACTTATACTCTTACTATTACAAGTGCGTCCCCTTCGGGATGTAAAAAGGCAGGGACTGTAACTGTCATTAAAAATACAACCCCGCCAATGATCACTGTTACATCGCCTAAACTTAAAATTTGTAAAGGTGAATCTGTAATGCTTACTGCTGCTGGGGCGGATATATATACATGGACAAATCTGGCAGGCAATGGAAATACACAGTTGGTTTCACCTGCCGTTACTACAACTTATACAGTAACCGGAACAGGAATAAACGGATGCATGGCTCAAGCCCCGGCAGCCATTACTATTGAAGTTGTTCCTGAAATAACATCTATTCTGAACGACATTGAAATTTGTAACGGGGATAAAGGAATATTAGATGCCGGCACAGGGGCAAATTATACATATACCTGGAATACAGGGGCAAATACGCAAACAATTGATGTAGAATTGGCCGGAACTTATACTGTCACCATCCATAATGGGATCTGTTCAAAAACATTTTCAGCTGCAGTAAATTATATTGTTGTTCCTGAGATTTTGAATATTGTGTACAAAGATGATGCTTTAACAATTAATGTCAAGAACAATGGAAATACACCTGTTGAATATTCCATTGACGGAGGAATAACATGGCAATTATCAAATACTTTCCTGAATGTGCTTAAGAATACCAAATATCCTGTGAAAGTAAGAAATAAAGGAGCAATATGTGAAACGGAGACCACTTATTATACTTTTATCATTTCCAATGTAATTACTCCCAATAGCGATGGTAAAAATGATGCCATTGATTTTAGTGAAATCAGTAAATACCGAAATTTTACAGGGGCTGTATTTGACAAATATGGAAAAAAAGTATTTGAAATAAGTTCTAAAGCCCCTGTTTGGAACGGGCAGTATCTGGGCCGCCCGCTGGCCACAGACACCTATTGGTATCTTTTGTCTTGGGATGACCCGGTGACCCATAAGAAGGTAGAGATTTCAGGATGGGTATTAGTAAAGAACAGAGACTGATAAATCTATGTAAGGGGGCTGTATATTTTGCTTAATAAGATAGTGCATTACCTCTATGTTGAATAAATCAAAGAATTAAAACTCTATCAATTAATAATTTAAACAATAATTATATACATGTCACAGCCATCTACAATAACATCTTTTATTCATGAATTAAAATCTACCTATGATGAAAAAGATCTTTTCTTTATGAATAAGCAGTTGGAAAGGGTTAAAAGATCAAAACCTTATAAAGGATTGCGGATACTCCAAAATGTTCCCTTTACCAAAGAAGCACTTATAAAGTCAGAAGCCTTGTATGAAGGGGGTGGGGAAATCACAATGACTTCTCCCGGCTTTATGTATCCAGACATTGAATTAATTAAGAAGTTTCAATCTGCAGGAGGGGAGTTTATTAGCTTAGACAGTTTAGGTGACAGGGAATTTGATGTTTATTTAGACTGCGCTGCAGAGCTGCTACCTAAAAGACCTCCCAAAATTGGGACTGTAGAAATTACGGGTACCGGAACCTATAAATACGGTAAAAATGATATCTCCTATCCTGTCATTTCAATAGATCAAAGCCTTATTAAAAATCTGGAAGGAACATTAGGCACAGGAGAGGCTTTTATCAGAGCATTTAAAGAGATCACACATGAAGAAAATATTGAAAACAGATCTTTTATGATTTTTGGATATGGCAAGGTAGGAAGAGGTATAGCTTATCATTTAAATAAACAAGGAGCTCATGTGACTATCGTAGAAACAGAGGAACCTACATTAAAACGTGCTGTTTCAGATGGATTTGATGCTATTTCAGCTTACGATAAATCCATCGTTGAAGATGCCGCAAATAGAATGTTCTGTATTGTCACAGCTACAGGAAGAGAGAATATAATATCCGGGAACTATAATATAAAAGTTTTTCAAAATAAGTATTTAGCCAATATGGGAGGAGATGATGAATTTGGTGATGGTTTTGAAGATACTGAAATCCTCTGCGGAAAAAAGCCTATTAATTTTTTTATTGCAGAACCTACATTATTACGCTATTTAGACCCTGTTTTTTATGCTCATAATTTAGGAATTGATGTATTAATATACTCTAATCTTACGAATGGTTTACATGCATTCCCTTCCTTTATTGCTGAAGAAGTAGTACAGGAATGGATACAGATTTTTAATGAAAAAATACCTGATGGATTGCTATGAAAAAACTTAAACAGCTTATTGATAGATGTAAGCATAGAATATTGAATGATAATCAATGTCCTATGCTGATTAAGGTAAAAGATGATTATAAAAGATATTATGAGATTGCTCCCGAGCCATCTTTTAAATATATGGGAAAGATGAATAACAAAACCGGGATGGAAATTGCAGATGCTTATACCCTTATGGAGCATTCTCCCGACGATCCTTTTACGAAAGCCTCCTATGGCCAGTTAAAAGAAGAAGTGTTAAGCCAATTTAATTTTTTAAATCTAAAAGAAAATATTACTTATGAACCCTTTTATGGCAAAGGTGAACCATACAAAGATAGTTATGAAATGCTAGTGGACATTCATAATTCACATTTATTCTTTTATAAAACCGAAGATGGGTTTGGAGAAAATAATATCTCTTCAAAAAATGTAATGCTGGAAAAAACGGGAATTAAATCTGGAAATTATGAATTTCTTGTCAATGATATTTTCAGAATTGTTCATGATATATTTGGACATGCCATGTATGGCTTTGGATTTGGAGCCATTGGCGAAGATCTCGCGTGGCATACCCATATGCAAATGTTTTCCCCTTTAGCAGGTGCCGCTTTAACTACGGAAACAAGAGGGCAGAACTGTTGGGTAAATTTTGGAGCCCATATGAGAAATGAAGAAGGAAAGCTCTTTGAGAAAAATGAAGTGGGATTTATTCCTCCGCAGAAAAGGCCTTTCGCAGAACAAAAGATGGGATTACTGCCTTATCAGATAAGTGGAGTAAGGGTTTATGATTCAGATAACGGAACTGTGAATGCTAAGCTAAACTCTAACTGGGATTCCTTTTTAGGAATTGCAAGGTAACTTAAGTCTACAAGGGTTTTTTATAATTCTGTATGGCCCAAATCAGTAATGCATTTTTTTCTTTTGGAATACCTAGTTTTTCTATAATTCTGGTACGGTGTCCTTCTATTGTTTTTTCGGAGAGGAAAAGAAGCTCAGCAATTTGTTTACTGGTCTTTTGACCCGCTATTAATTCTATTATTTTTCTTTCGGAAAGTGTTAACAAGCTGAGTTTGTCGAGGTCATCTGTGTGTTCTATTGTATAATTTTGAAGCAAAGCTCCAGAATAATATTTCTTTCCTAAAGCAATTTCTTTCATACATTTTTCTAGATCAGGAGAAGCTTTTTCTTTTAAAATATAACCATCTACGTCAAATTCTTTTGCTTTGTTCAGAACTCCAATTTCATTGTGCATGGTGAGGATTATAACTTTAGTATGCCATTTATTTTCCATTACTTTTTTTGCCACTTCCAATCCGTCCAAACCCGGCATATTTAAATCCAAAACAGCTACATCCGGCAAATAAACCTGAATGTAATTAAGTGCTGCAGTTCCATTAGAGCAGGCACTCACTACGTTATATCCTAAATTTGTAAGGTAAGAAACGGTTCCATTCAGGGTTAAAGGATGATCGTCTGCAACTAGAATTTTCATATTATTATTTTTTTATTTGAACCACTATTTTTGTGCCTTTATCAGTTGAAGTGATATGAGCTTGTCCGCCAATTGCTTTACTTCTTTCTATAATATTGTGTAAGCCAAAAGCATCCATTTTTTCCAGAGTTTCCTTTACATTAAACCCTTTTCCATTATCAATAATTTCTAAAATAACAGTGTCTTTATTTTCAGTTACAATTACTTTTGCCGCGATAGCATCTGCGTATTTTATAATATTTGAAACAGCTTCCTGCACAATTCTATAAATTTGTAATTCTTTTTCAGTCGTGAGACCATCCTGATAATTGATTTCGGAGGAAAGCATAAAACGATGCGTGTTTTGGATGCGTTCTACAAATTGTTCTAAACTGGCTTCAAGTCCTATTTTTTCAAAAAGAACGGGATGTAAATTTCTGCTTATTGCTCTGATGTCATTAATAATGCTGTCCACTTTTTCGTTTAATTGAAGTTGGCTTGCCTCAAAAGAATGCTTAAGCGACAATAGTTCATGGCTCACACTATCATGGAGATCAGATGCAATTCTTTTGCGTTCTTCCTCAGTTTTATCCAGAAGGTTTTTAGTAAATTGCAATGAACGTTCTTTTTCTAAAGACAATTTCTTTTGTTTTTGTTTTAAATAATAAATGATAATTACTAATAACAATGCAATAAAAACGAGTATTAAAGCCATAATAACAGTATTTTTATTGATAATAGTTTCTTGTTGGAGCTTAATTTCCTGCTCTTTTTCTTTTGTTTCATATTTTGCGGCGAGGTCTAAATTGATCAGCTTACTTTTTGCACTCGATAAGCTGTCCCTTGTACGGTAGACTTCATTATTATAAAAAACAACCTTGTCCAGATCTCTGCTTTGAATTGCTTTTTCCAATAAAACACTGTAAAATAGGTTCGCTCTTTCGTAGTTTTTATGCTCAAGCAAATTGGGCAGTGAATTTTCTATGTATTTTGTGTTACACGTTTTTACATCTTTATTGATTTGATATAAAGCCAAAGTCGCCAGATAATCCTTTTGCCAATTTTGAGAGGTGTTTTTTTCTGCAACAGGCTTTATCCTATCTAAAACTATCTGGGCATCGTTTAATTTATTTTCTTCAATTAAAGCTTCTATTTCGTAATCAGAAATACCAAGCAGAAGTACATCATTATCATATTGGCTGCCTAAATATTCTTTGTAAGTTTCGTGGATATATTTATTTTTTAGCTGATGCTGATTAAAGAAACCATAAACAGAACATTTGTTGTATTTGCCCATAAAATAATCATAGGTATTCCCGATTTCTTTAGAGATTTTTATCACTTCATCCGCACTTGCAACCGCCTTCTGAAAAGAACCATTTGCTTTGTAAATATTCACATAATTCGACTCTACAGAAGCTATGCTTTCCTGATCTCTGATTCTTATAGAGTAGTTTCTTGATTTTTCATTCGCTTCTATGCTGTTTTTTAAATCTCCTAAAACAAAATAAGTATATGATAAATCATAATAAGCACGGGCTATTTTGTAACAACTTTTGTAATCATCAGGCTCTAAAGCGGTAATTTTTAAAAAGTAATCTTTAGCCTTGTTGAGATGGTCTTTGTCAAATTCTAAATTGCCATAATAGCTATCAATGTAAATTGTTTTTATAGGGGGTAATTTACTCCTGTATCTTTCATCAAATTCTTTTACAACCTGGGTAAGACGAGGGTCAAAATCATAAAAATAAACAAATTTTGTAGTCACTAAATCCAGAATTTTGGAAGCGTTCGAATAATCATTTTTAGCCATTTTACTTTGATAGTAGTCCAAAAAAACTTTCAGATAACGTTCTTTATCTGCGTTATAGTTTTCATTTTTCCTTAACCAAACTTTTGTAGGCTCTTCTTTTGGCGGAGTTACTTTTTCAAAATAAAAATTTTCCTTTTTTTCCCTACATGATAATGTGAAAAAAGTAATGAATAAGAATATGATTTTCTTAATCGTAGGCATACAAGTATTTTTTTACAAATGTATCAATTTCTAATATTGAAAATTATACAATCTTCAATTCAGGGGTTTACCCTTGTATGAATCTCCGGGAGAATGATACAATTTTGTGATGTAATTAATAAAAATTATTATCATGAAAAGTAAAATACTTTTAATGCCTTTCAATCTGAATTTTCAAAAAATCTGGATTGCCTATTTTTTAATGATTTTCCAATTTGGATTTTCTCAGCAAGGATCAGCGCTGGATTTTGATGGCGTAAACGATTATGTAAACTGTGGAAACATTTTGCCTGTAAGTTATACCAAAGAAGCTTGGATTTATGTGAAAAGTTTAAGTACCCAAAACAACATTATCTCCGGTGGCGATTCGGATGGGCTGCACGCTTTCTGGATACCCAATAGTTCAGGGAAGCTTTCTGCCGGACATAATGGCGGCTGGTTTAGCGTAGAAGACTCTGTTCCATTGTCTATTAATACATGGTATCACGTTGCCGTAACTTATGACGCCGCTACTAGTACGCTGAATTTGTATAAAAATGGAGTATTGGTTGATAGCAATGATGAGATTGATCCGGTTGAAGGAGGAAACATCGTTAGATTAGGCGCTTTTAATAATGCTGCAAATAGTTTTACAGGAACTATGGATGAAGTAAGAATCTGGAACAGAGCTTTGTCTCCCGGTGAAATAGCAAACCATATGAACTGTGAGCTGCTAGGTCCGGAAGCAGGATTAATTGCGTATTATAAATTTAATCAGGGCGTTGCTAATGGGAATAATACTTCTGTAACAACCCTGCAAGACAGCAGTGGAAATAATTATAATGGAACCCTTAATGGTTTTGCTTTAACCGGAAACTCTTCTAACTGGGTTGGTAATAGTATTATAATTACCGGAACTATTTGTTCTACCTTAAATGTATCCTCAGTAGAAAAAACGAAATTTAAACTCTTTCCTAACCCTGTTACAAACAAGTTGTTCCTGACATCTCAACAGCCCATTTTAGATGTTGAAGTAATTAACTTTCTAGGGCAAACTCTTATAAAACAAAAAATAAACAGCGTTGAAGCGGAAATTAATTTGTCATCTCTTACCCCGGCCACTTATTGGGTTAGAGTAAAAACTGAAAAAGATCTTGAGACCATAAAAGTTATTAAAAAATAAAGACGGTAGAAATTCACTTTTTTGTAAGGAATTTAGAATAGAAACGTCACTTAAGTTATTCTATTTCCTTGCAATTTGATCTGGTATTGTTGTGAGTATGGCTTTCCTTGAGGGCATACTCACATCTTCCTTTCATTATGTTTAGGCTACAATATCATTTCGGAATCAAAATGATTGAAGTTAATTTTTATTTATATACATTACCAGCAAAATTAAAAAAGATAGAACACTTGTTCTATCTTTTTTACTATGCGGATGCATTAAATTTATATAATTTGTTAATTATTTTTTTACAAATTTAATTGATTGATGATCATAAGTAAGAATGTATATTCCAGCTGGAAGTTCTCTAACATCGATATCTTTATTATTATATTCTCCAGCCAAAATCAATTGTCCATTAAGGTCATTAATTTTATAATGAACCTTGGATTGAAGGTTTGTTAACCTTATAAAATCAGTTGTAGGATTTGGATAAATTTCAGTCTTATTTTTTGAGAATGTATTTTCAGAAGTTGCCAGTGTTCCCGCCGTGATATTAAAATTATTTGAAAAGCTATTTAGATCAACATAATTGCTATTCTGAAAAGCTATTTTAGCAGCTGAATTGCTGGCAGCAGATGGGTTGATAACATTTTTAATAATTACTTTAATGGTTGTGCCTTGAGAAAGGGCCTGAGAAATATCTATTTTCAATTCACCATTTCCAAAATTTCGTAAATATCCTGGAGTTTCAGTAGTAGATCCATTAAGAAAAACATCAATATCAGAAGTACTGGCAGGTGAAACATTAGGAGAGAAAGAGGGAAGCGTAGATCCCGGTACAACCTTGGCAGAAATAGCATTCCAGGTTTGTCCTCCTGAACCAGCAGTTAAGTTAAAGGTATACGTAGTTGTTGCCCCTGCAATAGTTGAAGTAGTTGTGATAGAATTTTGTCCGAAAATAACAGCATAGGACAATAATAAAAGAGTAGTTAATTTTTGTTTCATTAAAAAATATAATTTGCGCGCAAAAGTACTGAATTTATCCGAAATTAAATGAATTATTTTTTTAAAAAATCCTTATTTTATGGTGGTTTCCGGAGATTTTTGAAAACCAGAATTGCTGTTAAAATATGATTCAAATTTTCTTCAAAATAACCTTTAATCTATTTAAAATGTATATAGAAAGAAAAAAATATAAAAGTGAAGATACTAATGAGACTGATTCTTTTATGTAAACATTTTTATAAAGGTTATTCCAACAATTTTCTGGTTAAGCTGATTTTTATATAAGTAATTATAATCTTTCAAAATCCAGCAGTAATTTTCATGGAGCAGGAGCCAAAATCAGCCCGAAGAACGGCTTATTTGGTGTCGAAGGCTGAATATGCTGGAAATCAGATATGGAGATTAAAGAGTTCAGGTGATGTTGTGAGCCTCTTCATTGATAGATGATAGAGAGTAAAAATTGTCCCTATTTCTCACAAAGATTAGGGTAATGTAATGCAATTAGCTCAATTAGTTTCTTTAGGGTGTGTGTACTTTAGGGAAGATAAAAAGTATATTCATCATGAAAAGATTAAATTTACTTACTAAATGAAAACAATACCTGTAATTTTCTAGTTAATAACTGCAAAAACTGATATTTAGATATGAAGAACCTTTTTCTAATTTTGCTTTTTTTCTCAACGACTGTATTCGCTCAAATAACCCAAACCAAAATACTTGATTTAAAATCTCCGGATGGAAAATTATGGGTTAAAATTAATTTGAATAAAACAATTCATTATACACTTTATTATGAAAAG
Source organism: Chryseobacterium sp. Tr-659 (assembly GCF_011752975.1). Taxonomy (GTDB): domain Bacteria; phylum Bacteroidota; class Bacteroidia; order Flavobacteriales; family Weeksellaceae; genus Chryseobacterium. Next base: position 300,907 of record NZ_VWWP01000006.1, read on the forward strand.
ACTCTTCTTATTGATTCGGTAAACATCGGATTGGAAATTAGAGATAAGAAAGACATGAAAAATGTTCAAATAAAAAATTATACCTACTCCGAACACTCAGAAAATATCAATCCTGTAGTTCCGCTTAAATTTTCACATATTGAAAGTAGATATAATGCACTTCTTATAAATCTCAAGAATGGTTTGTCGGTAGAATTTCGGCTATTCAATACGGCTATTGCTCATCGTCTGATTACAAACCTGAAAGAAGATATCCTAGTTTCAAATGAGCTTTTTGAAATAAATCTTCCTCAATCATATACTATTCATGGACAAAAAGTGAATAATTTTAAAACAGCGTATGAAGAACCATACAGCCACTTTTCAACAGCTCAGTGGAAATCTGAAAATGAAATGTTACTTTTACCAACACTTCTAACTATACCTTCAAATTTTAAATTATTAGTATCAGAAGCAGATTTAGAACAATACCCTGCTATGTTTTTGAAGAGTAACGGATCTAATAAAATAAAGGCTGTATTCCCACATGTCCCTTTGCAATTTGGTCCTGATGGGGATAGAAGCATGAAAATATTACGCGAAGGTAATTTTATTGCCAAAACAGCAGGCAACAGAACCTTGCCATGGCGTTTTATTGTGGTAGCTCCTAAAGATAAAATATTAATAGAGAATACTATGGTCTTAAATCTGGGGCAAAAATCAGTTATTACTGATACCAGCTGGATAAAACCGGGGCAGGTAAGCTGGGAATGGTGGAGTGATGCTTCACCGTATGGTCCTGATGTAAATTTTGTAGCTGGTTATAATTTGGAAACCTATAAATATTTTATTGATTTTGCATCTAAATATAAAATACCTTATATCATTCTGGATGAAGGGTGGGCAAAATCTACAGAAGATCCATTCACTCCTAATCCAGATATTAATTTGTCTGAACTTATTTCTTATGGGAAAAAGAAAAATGTTGATCTAATATTATGGCTGCCATGGCTGACCGTTGAAAAAAATTTTACCTTGTTCAAGACTTTTAATAGCTGGGGTATAAAAGGAATTAAGATTGATTTTATGGATAGGAGTGATCAATGGATGGTAGATTTTTATGAAAGAGTAGCTTCGGAAGCCGCAAAAAACAAATTATTTGTAGATTTTCATGGTTCATTTAAACCGGCGGGGCTGGAATTAAAATATCCTAATATATTATCCTATGAAGGAGTAAGAGGAATGGAGCAAATGGGAGGAGCTATACCTGATAATAGTTTATATCTGCCTTTTATCCGTAATGCAGTTGGACCTATGGATTATACCCCGGGAGCCATGATCAGTATGCAACCTGAAACGTATATATCCCAACGCCCAAACTCAGCAAGTATAGGAACTCGTGCCTATCAAATGGCTTTATATATAGTTTTTGAAAGTGGATTGCAAATGCTTGCTGATAATCCTACAATGTATTATAAAAATGACGATTGTACTTCTTTTATAACATCTGTTCCTACAACATGGGATGAGACCAGGGTTATAGATGCTGAAGCTGGTCAATATTTATTGATAGCTAAAAGAAAAGGTAAAAAATGGTTTATTGGTGGAATTACTAACAATGCGGAAAAATGGCGTGATTTCAAAATTGACCTTAATTTTTTAGACAGAAATCAAAATTATAGCATGGAAGCTTTTTCTGATGGAATCAATGCGCCAAAGCAGGCCATGGATTACAGAAGAGAGTTAAAAACAATAATTCCCAATCAAACAATTAGTATTAAGATGTCACGCAATGGAGGATGGGCAGCTATATTAAGTCCTAAATAGAATATCTTTTAAAAAAGATATTAAAAAGGCATTATTAAAAAAGTCTAGGTGTTTTAACCTGCTTTTTTAGAATCGCCTTTCAATTAATTCCAATAACTATGAGGTAATTGTTTTAATCGTTTATTATCGGGATAATAATAGAGATCAAAGGATTTTGTTTATTACTTTTGAATAAATATTTTTTTTCTAGATTTATTTTTTTGCGGCCCGCATAGGGCTGTTTTTTTATATAGTTAATAGAGGAAAAATCTTTTTTTTATACTTGTAAAGTGGCTTAAATCAATCTTTTAGGTCTTCAGGGTCTTTGTCCAAAAGAATATTACCATAGGTTATAAAAATCAAAACAATGTTTTGTTATTTAAGGCTTTTTTATTACTCGCTTTTTACCTATAAAACCAAAATTATTATCATTTTATTCATACTGTAATAACCTCTGGGTAATTGTTTTTGTTAAAGATTATTAATTTTTATTCATTTATTTTGTTTTGCGAAAAAACAATGGAATACCGCTGTTTTATTGTTAAATCATCTTAATTAATGTTTAATTTTTAGTATATATGAAAAAAAGAATGTGTTTTTGCTTGTTTCTGTTAGGTGCTGGTTTGTCTGCACAAAATAAGCTCAAAGTTGGATTGGATGTAGGATACACCTATAATGCTCTTAATGGAAATTTCTCAAATTTAATTGATACAAAATACGCTGGACGTTATGGATTTGGAATAAACCTTTCCGGGGAATATATGATCTGGAAATCTCTTTTTGTTTCTACGGGTATTTCATTTTTACAAAAAAACTATAAGTATGAGAGGATCGAATCTCATAATGGTTGGTACTCTGATTATACCAATAATTTTATTAGTCTTCCTTTGATGATAGGTACATATATTTTAAATAACCCTCATCAGGATAAAGGAGTGTGGATAAAAGCAGCAGGAGGTATCTATTCAGAATATTGGATGAGTAGAAAATATGATGGACAATATCCGGTTTTTAGCGGGCTATATCCAGATGGGAACGTTCCTTATGTAAAGGTATCGGGAAAATATGATTTTAAAGAAAATGAAAATCAGTTGGATCGCTGGGGATACGGCATACAAGGGCAGGCGCAGTTAGGCTATTCCCTTAAAAAGTTGGATATATATGCTGCATACAACTATCAATATGGGCTTTCTGACATTAATATGTATAATGAGGATAAAAATAAAAAAGAGTCTTTTCGATCTTATATGATTTCTCTTGGGCTTTCTTACAAATTTAATTAACACTTTATTTAATACCACTTTTAATTATGAGAAAAAAAATTATGAAAATACCTTTTTGGGTGCTGAGCTTTTTTTTGTTGATGACCTCTTTAGGGTCTTGTGTAAAAGATGACGAACTATCTATAACAGAACCTACACGATATACTAATGCTGATGTTAAGTCATATGCAGATCTTTTCAAAATATTCTGGACAGTAATGGATCAGCGGTATGCGTATTTCTATGAACAAAAGAAAACAGGTGGTATGGATTGGAATGCTGTTTATCATGAATATTATCCTAAGTTTGCTGCATTGAAGACTTTTGGGAGAAGTACAGAAAACGATGGTGATATTGATGCGGACCAAAAAAAAGCTCAGAAATATTTTGAAGAAATTATCAATCCTATTATGGATGTGCATTTTTATGTTAAAATTTCGATGCCAGTTTCGAATAATGGTATTATAGGTACTTATACATTTGAAGGGAATGCGAGAAAGAAAGTTGGAGCAGCTAATAAATATTATTTTGATTTGAAATATAATTATATGAAAGATAAGCTGGCAGAAGGTTCATTATTATCGGAAAGCGAACTATTAGCTGGAAACTTAAAATCAAACCCTGATATTTATTATTTCAGCTTTGCTGAGTTCAGTCTTGCGAAAAATTGGAAAATTAATCTAAAAGATAGGTATCTAAGTCCGGATCCTGGAAATAGCTCATTATTGACAGTTGCTGATATTGAAAAAAGCACCAAATTGAATGAAATTAAAGATGTGAACCTAAGGACTAAGGTAAAAAACTTTACGATTGGTATTTTAAATCAATGGAATGCTTTTCCTGCTTCCGATGAGGTTAAAACTTTTAAAGATCAGCTGGCAATTTTTAAAACTAGTGAAATAATTTCAGATGCCTTCATAGAAACAACCAAAAAAGCATTGACGAAATCTAAAAACTTAATTGCTTATAATAAGGAAAAGACTTATGGAGATCTTTTAACAAATGAGAGTGGAGCTTATATTGAATGGTTTGTGGGTAAAATGAATAATCATGTAAATTATGGATATGTCTTTCCTCATTTTCAAAATAGCGCAATGGAAATAATAAGTAGAGCTCCTTTTTATAAAAAATTTCTAAATCCGTTACACAAAGGGGATTTTAAGAAAATTATTATTGACTTAAGGTCTAATGGAGGAGGAATGCTTATAGATGCCCGCTTTTTTTCAGACCGATTTATTACTCAAAATAAAATATGGGGATATCAGAGAACAAAAGAGGGGAATGGACAATTTAACTATACACCCTGGGTTCCTACGTATGCAAATCCTCATCAATTTGGAATTCCTTCAAATATTCCTATTGCCATTTTAACAGACAAAGGAAGTGTAAGCATGGCAGAAATTACAACGATGATGTTAAAAAGTCAGGGAAACCAGGTTGTTTCCATAGGAGATTACACCGCCGGAGGAACTGCAGGATTATCCAGTGATCTGGATGAGTTTAATGGAGGAATAATCGATAAAGTTACAGGGTATCTTCAATTCTATATGCCGCTAATGGCGTTTAAAAATGCTGATGGGCAAGTGATAGAAGGGATTGGAGTAAAGCCTGATATTTATGTTACTCCACCAACTGATGCGGAGATCAATACGATGAAAAATAGTCCTTCCGCCTTTATAGATAGAGTGATGAACGAGGCCATAAAATATATTTCTTCTAAATAACATTATTTTTTAAAACCAAATATGAGAAGCTATTGCTTCTCATATTTTTTTTAATAATCAAATAGATGTATAGACTTGCTGATATTATTTTATCTGTTGTGTACACAGTATGATGATTTATTTTGTAATGCAGCATGTTTTTCTTGCATTTTTAATGTAACGCTCTATCAAAAGGTATATATCGGCTTTTATTAGACGTTAAGAACTACCAGGTTAAATAGAGGGTATATCAATTGTATACTGAGGTAATCTCTTACTTTATAAATTTACTGCTTCCAACAAAATATTGGAGAAAAATCAGTTGTTTAAAGTTTAAATAATCCTCTTTCTCATACTATAAGTAAAATCCAGCCTGAAGTCATTTTCCAGGCTGGACTAGCTATATTATATCATCATCCAGAAATAATTTTTCTACAGATGGAAGAAAAATTGCTTTGGCAGTTCCTTCAAAGTAAAACTTAATTAAAATTCATTTTTTATAGTATTACTTTTCAAAAAGTTGAAAGCTAAAATCCTTTATTTTAATATTTAAAAGTTTCTTTTCATTAATGGAATAATTTCCAGCAAAATTTCCAGCATTGGTTTTAAAAATAGATCTTTTAGGTTTTATTATGATTTCCAGTACATTATTAGAAGAATTAAGTGCTGTGTTAGATAAATCTATAATATAAAATTTACCAGCATCCTTTACTCCGCTCGAAGCTTGTGGAATATCAAAAACTACATCAGCATAGGTTGAAACAATATTGTTGTTGATGTTAAATTCAATATCATAAACAAGCCAGTTCCCATTATTAATAATCGCATTATCAATTGTTGCAGTAGATATCTTATAATCAAAAGATAAGATTGCGTACTTATCAGTGCCTATTTTATTCTTATTAAATGTAATTCGATATGAATAATCAAATTGTGTTGTAGTTGGTGGAATACATTCATTCGGATGCGCGGATATATTACAATTCCCAATGAGTTGAGAATAAGAATATACTCTTGTTACAGCATCATTAATATTGAAAGATCTTAAAGATGTTAAAGAATAGCTGTTATATTCAGGAATATCATTTGTACTGGCTACTTTGTACCAGGCAGGTGTATCAGAGGTCCCGGAATTATAGTACATACCTGTTCCTCCCTGTAATGAATTATTAATGTTGTATATCAGAAGCCCATTAGCAGGTTTTGTTATAGTCTGTTTATCTGTTTTAGACTGGAGACTTATTTTTGGAAGAAGAACACCTTTATTTTCTGACTTCAAATGCATTACTGCAGAGCTATCGGGGAGGATAGTCCCGATTCCCATACTTCCTGAAGAGGTAAAAACAATATCATTGGCTTGCTGAATGGTTGTAGGAACTCCCGTTTTTGGGTTATCCTTTTTCCCATCAATATGAAACATCGTTTGCGGATTAGCAGTGTTAATACCAATCTGACTTCTATAAAGGTTGGACCATAAGAGTAGAATAAAATATGTAATATATTTAGCCATAATCTTCAGTTTTTTGAATGTTTATTCCGGGTTAAGAATGATCTAATTGGATTCTATTAAGCTTCCTGCTCTTGTGGCGTGAATAATGTTCTCAGCCCATCCGCCTCCTACGGTAGCAACTTTTACTGGTTTAAACATCACGCCTAAAAAGCTGCCTGTACTTAAGTCTGTAGAAGCTTTTGTCTGGCCTGCGATATAATAATATGTTTTAGGTTTATCACTCGTATTATGAATAATTAAAGAGCCTGAGAGCAAGGCCATATCAACTGTATTTATAGGGAGTAGCCCACTGATAAGGGTGGGCCCGCCAGCTTCAATATCGTTTGTAATTTTGCAGTCTCCAAAATTAGTTCCGCATTTCGAGTCTGAAAAAGAGGTTCTTATCCAGATGGCATTTCCTATTATTGGAGCTATTCCACCACCACCATCCCGTATCAACAACGTATAAGCAGTCACAAACCAGTCGCCTGGAGGCAGGGTGATGTAAGATCCGGTATTAGCATAGCCATCAATACTCTTGAATGGAATGTCTAATCCATTACCTCTTTTTCCTCTTATATAATCTAATTTGTAAGGTGCCCAGACAGCATCACCGCTATCATCCAGGGAAGTGAGTACATACCCTTTTTGTTGATTGCCATCTTTTATTCTAATGGCTGGAATAACAGATGATGGATTATTTTGTCCAGGTCCTGTTATATCCAAGCTTCTTTGAGGATTTATATTTCCAATTCCAAGAGCAGCATTCCCATTAATTGTTTTAATAGAAACATCATCTGAAGTCTGTTTTTCTGAAAAATTATCACCGGAGGTAGGGTTGTTTTTTAATAGATCTATATGGATGTTAGCCTTTGGATTGGGAGTGTTAAATCCAATTTGAGCATGTATGCACATTGAAAAATATAAAAAACTTAGAAGTTCGATTTTTTTTCTCATAATTTATAGTGTTTGTTTTGAATAATGATAATATATAATCATAGGTAATATTTTGCAAAGGTATTTATAAGTTGTTATTGTGAATTGTTTATTGTCTTGAAATCCAATTACTTGTAGGTTAGTCTTTTTAATGGTCGGCGTAATAATATTTACCGTCCTGAGATTAATAATGCCATATTTCAATTAATCTGATTGAAATCCTTATTGGGCAGGTAATACATTGAATTGCTCTTACCAAGAGTATTAGGTTAATTAGCTCTCGATTTAGAGCAGTTAACTTTAGTTAACATTAGTTAGTTGATTATTAACAGTTTACCTTGTGTAGCTTATTTAAGTTTGCAGTATAGATTTAGGATAACTTAATAACACCAGGTTCCTGTATAATTCAGTTATTAAATGGTATTAAGCTATTTCCATGATGAAAAAAGACGGGATTTCAGGTATGCATCCAGAGTATGGAACTTGCCAAGAAAGAGGATGATGCCATCCTGACTGACTTCACGGGATACAGACATGAAAATTGTAGAGACATAGAGGAATTCGTGTGGAGCGAGCCATATATCTTACTTACAGAATGATGTTGTATCAGCTTCTCAAAAAAATCCTTGAATGTGGGATGAATTATTATAAAAAAAACATATTAATTAAAAAAAAAGAAATTATGAACGTAAAAAGAGCAGGTAGTATATTGCTGATTTTATTGAGCTTATTTATGTTTGGGCAAGAGAATAAAGGAATCAGATTTGAAGAAAAAAGCTTCCAAGCCCTATTAGACATGGCCAAGAAAGAAAACAAACTTATTTTTATAGATGCCTATACAGTATGGTGCGCACCATGTAAGTTGATGTCAAAGAATATTTTTCCTTTAACCTCTGTTGGAGATTATTATAATTCCAGATTTATCAATGCTAAATTTGATATGGAAAAAGGTGATGGAATTAATATAGCCCAAAAATATAATATAAAATCATTTCCAACTTACTTATTCTTGGACGGAGATGGGAATGTTATTCATTTAGCTGGTGGGTCTTATAATGAAGTAGAATTTATAGATTTAGGAAAAGCTGCAGAAGATCCCAACAAGAATATTCAGGGCCTAAAAAATAAGTTTGAAAATGGAGATCGGGATTCTAGTTTGGTTAAAACTCTTTATAATCTTCTAAGGTTCCAAAGTAATAATTTTGCGGATAAGGTAATTGTTGCCTATTTTGATATAATAAAGGATCAGGAAATTACGAAGGACGATGTTAAAAGCCTATTAGTATTTATTCAGGATTCTGATAGCCCGAAATACAAGATTGTTAAAAATAAGGAAAAAGTTATTAGAGGATTAATCGGGGATAAAGAATATAAATCTTTTATTGATCAGATAATGATTAAAGATGTTTTTAAAAAATCATATGATCCTAATACTAAAAAAATTGACGAACAGAATTTTCTCCGGGAAACTGAAAAGTTTTTAGGGAAAATAAAAGCAAAAAGTGCCTTGTTGAATATGAAGGCAAACATAGCGCTTGAAAACAAGGATTATCAATCTTATGAGCAAATAATATCAGAACAATTTAAAATAATATCTAAAGATGCAGATCCCGAAGAACTCTTTCAGGCAGCATGGAGATTTAATTATTTGTTCACTAATCCTGAGTCTCTTAAAAAAGCAATTGTCTGGTGCAAAGAGTCTATTAAAAGAAGTGGTGAAACTTATGCAAATACGAAGACTCTGGCTGCACTTTATAAAAAAACCGGAGATCACAAAAAAGCTCTCATAGAAGCACAAAAGTCATTAAGTCTTTCAAAAAAGAAGGGAATTGAAAATCGAGAAGCTGAGGATTTAATTCAATCATTGACTCAATAATATTTTACACCCATGCGATTTGAGATCGAAAGAGTTGTTTTAATATAAAAAAATACAAATGATTATATTATATAGAAGATGATTTTAGATACAATTTTATATTAGATGCTGTTTTTAGATTTTTTTATAGAAATTGTAGCTGCTATATCACTCAAAACAAGTAAAGAAATTTGTGAAAGCCATTTCCAGATTGAAATGGCTTCCTCTTCTAGATCTTCGGCTAAATAAACTCCCATATGATTTGTTTCCGTTGTTTCGTTTGTAGTAGAAGTGTTTTTGTGAAAAAATATTTCCATAAATATAAAGTTGATGGTATGTTAATGTTCGTAATATCTATTATTCCAATTTTCTACTGCTAAAAAAAGGTCTAAATAATATTTAAATATCATATTTTCCTTCATCCATATTATCCATTTTTCTGTATAGCCAAGAATCGTATTTTCTCCGGTAAATATCAGTAAATGATTAAAGGGACTTCTGGCATAAATGGTATCTAATGTATTTCCGAATTGTTTCTCCCATCCTGATGGCATAGGACTAAGAGATAGAATAAGATTTGAATTGTAAATCATTTTTATTTTATAGTGTTAAAATTATATACTCTTATTTCTGGGTATAAAATGTTTATTGACAACTTTATCTTAAATAATACAAACAATCTATTATATATTGTATTACGTAAGAGTGATTGATCATAGAGCCCTTTAAATTTCAAGCTAGTATTTCTTGAACAGTATATTTGCTTTTCCATTTTGCAACAGTATTTCTACTTAGTCCATAATGTTTAGCTACATGAGTATTGTTTAGATTATTTTCTTTTTGATACTTTAGAATAGTTCTAATACTTGTAATATCATATGATTTAAAATGGTTTTTTTTATTTTCTTTACCAAAGAGAATTCTGTTGAGCATAACTACTTCTATGGCTGTAAGTTGCTCTTTTTTAAGAATATGAATGCATTCATTCTTTTTTTGGGGAAATTTTTGTTCAATGAGATCGATATAAATTCTTTTATAATTTGGCTGAAGGTTCATACTGTATTTGTAATTACTATTTAAAAAACTTTTAATGGAATTTTGATTTAATGGTATTGATAAAAAGGCTTATCTAACTTAAATGGCTTTTCAGTTGTCTCTGCGATATTTTTTTATCCATTTGATTAAAGTTGTTTTAGGGATGTTATACTCATTTCTTATTTGTAGTTCAGTTTTTTGTCCTGTTTCTATTAATTCTATGATAAAATCAATAATTTCCATTGTGTATAAATTTTTTCTAAAATGAGGAAGTGTGGCTGAGGGGGAGGCTTTGTCAAATCTTGCCGCGGGAGCATATAAGATTAAATGATGAGAATAGAGTCTGAAAAAATCGTATTTGAGTAATTTACTCCATCTTATAAGTAAATCAGTATTCATGCATTTTTCTTTATACATGTTTTCTAATTCTTTTATATCACAATCTAAGAATTTGCATGCCCGCTCAGTATCAAGATTACATTCTTTAGCTGTTTGTTGTAAGATGAGTCCAATGTGTATATCTTTAAAATTCATATTTCACAAATAAAATATTTTTAATTAATAAATTGTTCAGAGTTTATTTTATGTTGAAAGAAAATAATTAGTTTTTTTTTATTTTTGCTAAAATAATATTTGAATATAGTTTAATCTCAACTTTTTGAAAAAAAGACAATTACCTATCGGTATGTTTTTATTTTTTTAATCTAAAAAATGATAAAATTATGATGCTATTTTCTAATACTGAAGCTTGCCCGGTTCGGAACATTTTAGATAGATTTTCGGATAAATGGACAATGCTTGTCATTCTTATGTTGGGTGAATACAAAACCATGCGCTTTGGAGAAATGATAAAAGTGTCTGGAGACATATCACAAAAGATGTTAACTCAGTCCTTGAGAAAATTAGAAGCAGATGGATTGATCTCTCGTACAGTTCACCCAACCGTTCCTCCTAAGGTGGAATATCAATTAACTGATCTTGGTCTGGATTTGCTTCCCTTATTACATACAATAGCTGATTGGGCGTATGTGCATATGACACAAATTATTAAGCATAGAAAAGAGTTCAAAGCTTAATTACTAAATTTTACAATATAACCCGATAAGACTACCATTCTAAGGTAGTCTTATTCGTTTAATAAACTTGAAAATTTATATTTCAAAGACTATAAAAAGATCATACTTGATTCACAGTAATGAACTGCTATCTAATTCTATTTAATAAAGGGCATTGCTGAATATATTTAAAATAATAATTTTTGATCCGAAAAAATTGTTGTAATTATTGTTAGCTTATTTTAATTCAAAATGCTTTGAAACCAGATTTGTTTTAATATAATGTTAACTATTATTTAATTTTTTGCCTTCATTAGATAAAAGGTTTTTGTTGATAAAATCCTGATTGTTAATTTATCAATATTTTTTACAATTTATGTTGTTGGTTTTCACTAATACTAACTATATAGTAACTATGTTACCTTAAATTAACTTATTGTTTATTAAAGTTATACTTATTAGTTTCGCAATAAGAATTTTCGTAATGAAAAGTTTTCACTCATATTGTGAATATCACTATGATATTTCAATCGGGATTAAATCTCTAAATAAAACACACACATTGATGATAAAGAATAAGATTAGTACCCAAGAAATTTCCTACATATATTGTGTAATTGCACGTCTTTCAGATAAATGGAGCTGCTCTGTTATTATTATGTTAGGGGAATCAGGTTGTATGCGCTTTAATGAAATTTATAGATCTATTCGGGGAATTTCACAAAAAATGCTTACCAAGTGTTTAAAAAGGCTTGAAGCAAACGGTATTGTAGAAAGAAGAGCTTATCCTACTATCCCCCCAAAAGTAGAATATGAACTTACAGATTTAGGTAAAGAGATCCTTCCTTTATTGGATTCTATTTCTGAATGGGCACAATTGTACGCTAAAGATGTTTGGCGGGGCTGCGGCTAATTTTTTTAACACAAATGTCTTTTAATATATTCAAGTTGATACTTCTTCTGGGCTTGCAGGTAGTGGTGATATAATAGCCGGATAAATTCCGGCTATTATTTTAATATATATTTTCTCAAAAACAATTTAACAAATTTTTAATTTATAACAATAAGGGTAGAATTATGAAAACATTTACTTTTTTTCTTTTAGTTATTATTTTTTTTAAAAATGATATGATGGCACAGGTTCAGCCTGTATTACTTGCAGATAATGTTAATAGACCTAATTTAATGGTTATCGATAATAATAGTATGTACGTTGGTGATAATTATAACCAAAAAATTATCAAAATAAATATAAATAATCCTACAAGTGCACCAGTTGACTTAATAGAAGGACTCATGGGAGGTCCCTATGGATTAACTTTAAAAGATGAGTATTTATATATATCTGAATTGGAGGGAGGCAGAATATTAAGAGTTAATCTTACAAACCCTAATCCAGTTCCTGAAACTATTATTTCTAACCTTGAAGGACCTTCAGGTCTTAATTTTATAGGAAATAATTTATATATAGCTCTTTTAAGTGGAAATAAGATTTGTAAAATTGATATCAGTCAGCCTAATCCGGTTTTGGAAGATGTAATTGCTGTTGAAAGTCCATTTGATATAGAAAAGGTTGATAAGTACATTTATTATACTCAAAGAATTGCTAGTGGTACTGTTTCAAGATTTGAAATAAATAATCCATTGGCAACAAATGAAACCATTATTTCTGATATCTCTTTCCCGTCAGGCTTGATCCTTAAAAATAATGATCTTTATTTTTGCCGCAGCAAAGGCCTTACTGTTGGTAGTGATGATTCAGGAGTTGTAAAATTTGATATTAATAATCCGGTCACCTCAGAAGTAATTTTACCAGGATCTATTGATGGGCCAACTGGGCTCTTCTTTTTAAATAATGATTTGTTTATTTCTGATTTTTATGAAAATAAAATCTATAAAGCTGAAGTATTTATTTTGGGAACTAAAGAAATTCAAAATGGAAAAATTCAATTTTATCCTAATCCTGCTAAAGATTTTATAAGAATTAATGGTTTGGGAACACAAAAAAACTACAAAATCTTTGATCTTACTGGAAAACTGATTCAAACGGGGAATATTTCAAGATCAGAAAATACAATTTATGTAAATGGAATGACGAAAGGGTTGTATTTTCTATTACTGGAAGATGGTAACAAATTTAAATTTATGATTGATTAGATGATTCCTAAGATCTCTACGTGTATCCATATCTTCTGATCCCCCTAAATCATTGTTTATGAGTTTCAAGATACTTCTCGTTTATATCCTCAGTTTAGTGCGGAAACAATAGTGACGCTCAGGGCATTTCTGGTGTTTTGTAGATTGCTGATGAAGGGACAAATGAAAAAAACAGACTGACAGTCTCTGTTATACGTCTCACTAATGATTCAGATTGAGGAGGAGCTTTTCTGCTTGATGTAGTATTAGCTAAGAGAATTCTATTAAAGACAGTGGATGCATTAATAAAAAAAATGCCGGTTTTCAATGAACCGGCATTTTTCTTTGAAGTAGTTATTACTAACGATAAAAAAGAATAGTTTATTTTAATTGAGCATCTCTATCGCTGATTGGAAAAAATTTGTAAACCGTTTGATAAATTATTCTATTAGTCCTTGTTTTTTCTACATTTCATTCATTAGAATTTTGTAAAGAATCATTATTAACAATATAATCTTTTTAAAATATTTTTGTGTTTCACTTACTTGGGAATAAATAAAAAAATAATGTTTTAAATAGCAGCATAATAAGGTGTGTTTTTTTTAAAATAATTATTTAAAACAAAAATAATAGAAAATAGAAAATGTCTTTCAATACTTACTTGCAGGTAATTTAATTAAATGTTTGAAAAAAGAAAACCAAGTATGTTTGGATCCCTTCTGATCATAAAAGATTGATTAACTTACTATACTAATCGTGAAAATTATCCCATTGATATTGAAGGTCCCGTTTTTTTGCTGGATAAAATAAATATGGAAGAAGTGGTCTTCTTGTTAAAAAGTAAATTAAGAAACAACTTTACTGTGGAGAAATTAATAGTTTTATTACTCGCGTTTATTCCCTTAGGAACAATAAAAACAATTACTTAGAGGTTAGTTTTATAGGTTGGCTATCAATTTTCTTTAATTTTGTCATGTATAAAAATAAACGCTTTATACTTAAACCTAGCACAATTTAAAAATATGAAAATAAAATTATTATTCCTATTACTGTTTAGTACAGTAATGAGTTATTCACAGGTAGGGATCAATACAAAAACACCTCAAAAAGATTTCCATATCAATGGCTCACTGCAAGTTGTAAAAGAACTTAATGTGGGAGGCAGTTTTAATACAGTTGGTTCTTCAGGCAACAAAGGGGATATCCTCTTTTCAAATGGTACCAATATGGCTCCAATATGGTCGAGTCCAGCAGGTTTTAATATACCCTCTTTATCTGTAATAGGTATAAAGTCTGGCTTTTCGGCACAAACAAATGCAAATGTCTTTGCTACAGTAGTATTTACCTCATTTCCATTGGTTAATCCAGCGGTTGCACAATATAACAGTAGTGATAACAGCTTTACAATTCTTAAAAAAGGTTATTATCAAATTTTATATAGTTCTTACTTAGACATGTCGCTTAATCCTGTAGGACAGACCGGAGGGACGGCACAGTCTACTGTGAAGCAAAACAACCAAATTATATTTGCCTCAATTACAACCCATAATGAAAGGACTGATAATGTTAGACATACTTCAGGAGGGACTGCTTTCTTTAATGTTAATGATAAGGTTATTTTTCAAATGACGATGACCAGAGATTTTAGATTAGCAGATTGTTCAATATCCATGTTGTATTTAGGAAACTAATTTTTATAGTGTTATAAGTGTTTTGCAAACCGGAGGAGCTTAAGAAGCTTCCTCCGGTTTGATTTTTTTAACGAATAAAATATGGGTGGTTATCTTGCTGAGAATTAAATTTTAAAGAAGATAAATACCATTTATTTAAATTAGATACTGCTCACTATTATCAATTCTAAGGTGCCTCCCAATAGAACTCATCTTTGTTGGAGGTAATTGAGAGGGAGGGAAGGGTAAAAAAACAATCATAATTTAACAGTGTGAAGGCATTATGATGATCTTGCCCTGGAGGATCCGGATGTCTGCGACTGGTAGGTGAAAAATAATATCAATACCATCCAGGCAGACCGCCCAAAAGAATTAATCAGCTTTTTGAAGAAAAAGAAATTGTATTTCGGGCTAGAGTAGACTTAATTTCTGGAAGATATTTTAAAAGGGCTATTTATTGAAAGCCAAATCTCCTTGCTCTTAAAGCAGGGAGATTTTAAATGGTGGATCACTATTTAATTTCTTATCAGATTAAGATGTGATTTTTACATTCTTATTTTGTTATACAATTGTTATTTATTACAAAATTTTCTAATGCTAACTGTTTCTTAATTAACCTTTTTTAATTTAAAACGCTGCTTGGCATCACTTACACTTGTTCCAATCACAATTGGAGTTGTATCATTAGTTTTTCCATCCTTTACTTCTAACCTCAAATCAAGTGCATTTTTGGGTACAAAGCTGAACCCCTCATTTCCTAGATTAAGCAACAACCATTTTTGAGAATCCTTATTGTCATTCTTTCTTAACTCTACAGGAGTCCCGGCATTGGTTTTACTATCTCTTACTGTTAAGACCTTTGCAGTATCTATTTTGGATTTGATAATATAATAGCCATGATCGGATTTACGGAATAAAAATTTCTGATTATTAGCGGTATGAGCAGAATAAAGAATGGCGTCTGTTCCGTCTACATTGGAATTACCATTAATGTCAATGTTCTTCCCATTATCTAAGTTACTGGAGATTGTGTAATCTCCGTTAGCAATAGGATTATATAAATGATTAATTCCAGCAATATCTCCATCAGAAGGGGCCTCTCTTTGTGTTACATAATTTGGAAGGTACTGACCATATCCAAAAGGATTGGTAAACAAGTTCCACCATGCATTCTTTCCTTTTCCTATTGTGGGCGTTGGGTAATTGTTAAAGCTGTAAGGATCATAAAGCATAATTGAATTAAAATCAAAAGTACCCAATCCTGCATAATCAGGAAGGATGTTGAAATTATGTCGTTTATCTTCAGGAATATTAGAGTAATAAATTGTAACATACTCATCTCTGTCTGGTCGGCATTGTTCATGGCCAATCCCTAAAGAATGCATAATTTCATGAGCTATAATCCCAGGAGATTCAATACTTGCAACATTTATTTGATTTATTTGATTTTTGCTCCATCCTAAGGGTGATGAATTCTCAGTTAAAGAATAAACAAAATTAATGTATTCTGCTTCAGTTGTATGCTCTAAAAACTTAATAATTGTTTTTGAAGAAAGCATTTCAAAAGCTTTCTTAATATTATTTTTAAAAGTATTATAATCGGAGTCATTAAGCCCTCCTTTTTCAGGCATTTTATAATATACTTTTCCATTGGGCCAGGTCTTTATAAAAGAACTCATGATGGTACTCTTTGAATTGGCAGAGTGTGAACCATAAGATAGGTTTCTCAGGTAATTGAATTGCTCTTGCGTAATGGTAATATTGTCTGCATAGTAATACTTTCCCTCAATTTCATTAATATAGGTATCGTGTCCTTTAATAGAAAACTTGTGTACTAAAACATTTTTATTTACTTTATTGATTTCAGGTTGATTATTGTCCTTCTCAGGTGTGTCAATCACTGAGTTACAGGAATTAAGAACAATGAATAATAAGCAGAGAGATAAGGTAAATGATTTTTTTTTCATAATAAAAGTTGAATTATTTAATTTAAATATGGGAATGATTAAACAATCTTTTGCTTTGTTGTAGGACAGATAGCAGGGCCAATAGCGGAATAGAAGGTATGATTCAAAAAGTATCTGAAAATCAGTTTCGCATCCTGCTTGATTTAATTCTAAAAAAAGAAATTTTGGTCTTTTCTTAGCATTTTACTTTTTACTGATTTTGTAAGATTTACTGGTCTTGAGTTGTTGATTTTATTTTTTGTAAAAATATTATTAATATGATTATCATAGAAAAAAAACAAACCCACCTTTAAGTTTGTTAATAGACTTAAAGTAATTTGATATATAGCTTTTTGAGTGAAGTAAGAAACAATTCTGTGAAAAAGTAAAGCTTAAATTTCCATATTAATTATAGTACTGTTTGTAGATCTTCTGCCATAATTCTTACACTGGCTGAGTAATCGAATTGTGTTATCGGGGAAACAGTTGTTGAATTCTATAACTAACCATTTGGTTGGTGTCTTTATCTGTTTTTGCACATATTTTTAGTATAAATTTGTATCATACTTAAAGAATTTTAAATATTCATCTTTTTCGTTACAGCACATAAAATATGCTTGTGATTTTAATATTCCGATAAAGAG
This sequence comes from Chryseobacterium sp. Tr-659, assembly GCF_011752975.1. Taxonomy (GTDB): domain Bacteria; phylum Bacteroidota; class Bacteroidia; order Flavobacteriales; family Weeksellaceae; genus Chryseobacterium. The sequence continues at coordinate 318,423 of NZ_VWWP01000006.1, forward strand.
ATAGTTGTGTTGTTCCTTTAAACATATGAAACTATGAGATACATAATTCTACCAAATAATTAAAATTTTAAACATAATGAAAAAAAAAATTTTGTTAATATTTTTAACACTTCCTTTATTTTATAATTCCCAGGTAGGGATTAATAGTTTAACCCCACAAAAAACATTACATGTTAATGGATCTTTACAAATCGTAAATGAATTAAATCTGGGAGGGAGTGCTTCTAAAGCAGGGTCTGCAGGACTATCTGGACAAGTGCTTAAATCTAATGGTCCCGGAGTTGCTCCCAGCTGGCAAAATTTGGCAGGTGTGCCTACTTCTACTGGTACAGTGATTGTTGTAGATGGACAGTTCATGGTAGCTCAGGAAATAGCTGTGCAATTGACAGCAGACTTTACCGCGTCTGCAACATTAGCTTCAACTGTTGCTATAGGAAACTTGACTAATGAGATAATAGATAACGAGAATACCTTCAAAGGCAGCAGTACAACTAATTCGTTTAAAGTATCGAATAATGGTATATATCAGGTCATTATTAATGCACAATTATCTACAACTAACGGAAGTCTTCCTGTAATTGGCATTTGGGATGATACGAACAATAAATGGATAGCCCGTGTAAACGATACTTTTACGGCTCCAACTTCGGGAGGCTTGCAGACTTATACTCTTCTAACCGATATTAGTATGTCAGCAGCCAATACATATTCATTTAGACTATCAAATACAAATGATGTGACAATCAGGCAGACAAGTGGTGGCTCTTCAGGTACAGGCCCCGTTTCTCAGGTTTCTTTAAAAAGATTAAAATAATTGAAATACAGTATCAAGTAATTATATAATTTGTCATGAACAATAAGGTTGCTTATAAAAACAAAAAAGGAAATCACTAGATTTCCTTTTTTGTTTTTATAAGCAATGCCAAGATTTCTTACCTATTCCTTAATGATGTTAATGGTAGAATCAGTACCGTCAACATGTTTTATTTTTAAAAAATATTTTCCTTTCACAAAGTGTTTCATATCCATTTTTTCCTTTCTTCTTTCACTAGCGGAACTGATTGTTTTTTTTGTGAAAAGCAACTTTCCTGTACTATCATAAAGTTCCAATCCATTAATAGTTCGATCGGATGTTATGTATATAATATCTATACAAGGATTAGGTGAGGCTTTGATTCTTTCCGTACGTTTTATTGATAGATCACTAACATTTAAATTCTCAGAATAATTTAAATTAATAACATTTTGATAATATTTAGCTGATGAAGGATTTGAATGTATGAATTTAAATTTAGTTTGAGAAATTGAAGTCAATTCTATTTCATAATATCCTCCTGGAGGTATATCAAAAGAAAAAGAAGTAACGGGACTTACCGAATTCATAGATAACTGGCTCCACGATCCCCAAGCATTATTCGAACCAACACTATTAATCGAATAATCTAAATTATTTGTAAATCGAATTTTGTCACCTATTGAAACAGTTTCGTTGGCTTGAAATAGACTGCTAGTTATATTGTTTTTGATATTTAATATAATAGTTTTACCGAAAATATTTTGACTGAAAATTAGAGAAAAGATAACCAATGCTTGTAAAAATAATTTTTTTTTCATTTTTTTGTTTAGTTTTATATTATTGTGTAAATCTACCATTATAATTCTTTCAGTAATAATAAAAAACACGAACCCATCGGTGTGTAAATTACATTTATCAGCTGATTTAGCACGATGAATGCCTTATGCTAAAGCAGAAGCTATTTGAACAACCTGAGCAGAATCTTCAGCGTATGGTTTCAGAAAGTAGGGAACTTTAGATTAAAATAAAATAGAAAATACATCTGAAGCAATGAAAAACATCACATCTCTTACCAGCAGGGCGATCTTCAAACGAAAAGTACGATAGGATTTTTGATGCTTCCTCAAAAAGTCGAATTTGACGGAAAAACTTTTCAAACATCTGAAATGAATATTGCTGCTCGTATATTTATCAGTATAACAATAGGTTATGAAATAGAAAAAACCGACATCGAAGTGCGAAATCTTCAAATGTCGGTCTTGTGACCTCGACAGGATTCAAACCTGTAACCTTCTGAGCCGTAATCAGATGCGCTATTCAGTTGCGCCACGAGGCCGTTTGTTATCTTGTTGTTTAACGGTTGCAAATATACCACTTTTTTCCGTTCTTTGAAACATGAAACAGAGAATTTTACTTTTATTTACGGTTTTTGCGCTAACAGCTTGTAAAAGAGAATCAAAAATTTCGTCCTCAGATTGGACAAATATCTCAAGTCGTACCCAGTTTAAAGAGCAGGAGGGAGTTCTGGAATTGAAATCCGGAAATTTCAGCTATCATTTTAATAAAAATCAGACTCCTTTTAAGAAAATCATCCTGTTGAACGCAAGTATGGCAGGCTATATTTCAGAGCTTGGAGCAGAAAATCTGATCATCGGAGTTTCCAGTCCGGAATATATTTATTCAGATAAAATTCAGAATCTGATTAAAGAAGGGAAAATCCAGAATGTAGGAAGCGAACAGAAATATGATGTAGAAAAGATCATTTCAATGAAACCTGATGCCATTTTTACCAATCATATCGCAAGCTTTGATAATACCTATGAGCTTTTGAAAAACAATGGAATTCAGGTGATTTTCCTTGATGAATATATGGAGCAGAAGCCATTGGAGAAAACCGCTTATATCAAACTTTTCGGAGAGTTTCTAGGAAAAGAGAAAGAAGCTGCGGCCAAATATCAGGAAGTGGAGAAAAACTATAATGGTCTGAAACAGCTGGCTGCAAAAGCAAAAGAAAAACCTGTTGTTCTGGCTAATGAAATGTATGGAGATGTATGGTATCTTCCAGGCGGAAATACTTCTGTTGCTCATTATATTTCAGATGCCAATGCGAATTATATTATGAAAGATAATAAAGATGAAAAAGCATTGACGATGAGTTTTGAAGAAGTTTATGCCAAAGCAGGAGGTGTTCAGTATTGGGTAAACGCAGGCAGTCATATTTCTAAAAAAGAAATGCTGGGCATCAATCCTTTCTACGGAAAATTAGATGTTTTCAATAAAGGGAAAATCTATACGATGGCAGGAAAAGAAAAGTTGAAAGCCAATGACTTCTTTGAAAGCGGAGTAGTAAGAGCTGATTTAATCCTTAAAGATTACATTAAAATCTTCCATCCCGAACTTTTACCGGAATATCAGCTTACTTACATGAAAGAATTGCAGTAACTCAGACTATTTGCTTATTTTTGCCTTTCCTTTTATAAAGTTATGTGGAAAAAAATTAAACAGCTTATCTTCATCATTCTTGTTCTGAATGTAGTATTTATTATCTGGGGCAGATTTTTTAATCCGCCAATCACCATTACGCAGATAGGAGGTCTTTTCGAATATGGAAAACTGCACAGAGATTATATTTCTTATGACGAAATGGGAAGCAATGTGAAAAAAGCAGTAATAGCTTCAGAAGATCAGAAATTCTTTGATCATGATGGTTTTGATTATATTGCAATCGAAAAAGCCATGAAATATAATGAGAAAGGCAAAAAAATAAGAGGTGGAAGCACAATCTCCCAACAGACGGCAAAAAATGTTTTTCTGTGGCAGGGCAGAAGCTGGATAAGAAAAGGCCTTGAAGCGGTTTATACTTTCATTATCGAAAAAGTATGGAGTAAAGATATTATCCTTGAAAGATATCTGAATTCCATTGAAATGGGACAAGGTGTATTTGGTGTGGAAGCTGCCGCACAATATTATTTTGGAAAATCATCCAAAGATTTAAGTGCTTCAGATGCAGCCTGGATTGCCGCTGTATTGCCTAACCCGAAGAAATATGATCCGAAAAACCCTTCTCCTTATTTAAGAAAGAAACATAATTGGATCATGAGACAGATGAGGAATGTGAGTTTGAAATAGTATCTTTGTACTAATGAAATTCCTTAGTTCCAGCACAAATTTTGAGTCAGTTCTTAAAAAATATTTTTCTTTTAAGAACGAAACCCTTTCTTTAGAACCTTTTGCAGAGTTTTTAGAGAGTATTAAAAGGGCAGACTTTACAGATGTGCTCAATGTTCTCAGAAGCAATCCGAATTTTGCCGAGAATTTTAAACATTACATTCATAATATCTTTAAAGGAAGACCTTTCAATCTTTCCCTGACAGAAGCTAATATTCTTTCAGAAAATGCCTTCTTTCCGGAACTTAAAAAAAGAATCCTGAATAAAGTGCTGCCACCCGTTGAAAATGAAAAAACGGTGTGGTATATGATTGATAATGTCAGTCTGAGACCTAAAAAAGATCTGACATATCTTCATAATCTTCCTGAAAATGAAATTAATGAATTTCTGACTATTTTGGGGGCTTCGGATTTTATCATCAAACCTAATGTAAAAAAAGAGCTCATTTTCTCAATGAACATTCTTTCCTGGAGGGTTACGGGAATGGCCATGGAAGTAGAAGTAGTGAGAATGGCTCCGCAATACAGAAATCTGGATAATCCGTTCCTCGCCTTGCAGAATGAGCTGGAAACCTTGGCAGAAGACCTTGTGAAAGATCCTGAACTGCAGCTGCATTCCAGAGACAGCAGATATAAACAGATCAAAATTTACGCTGAGCAGTGTCTTGAATTTGTTAATATTGCTTTTAAAAATTCAGCTAAATACGGTATTTCAGGGAAGATCAATCAATCTTTGCTGAAGATCCGCCAGCAGACCGAAAGAATTTATGAAATTGTACAATTGTTGGTGATTGATACCGATGAAGATGTATTGATAAAGTCGAAACAATTGGTCTTTAATATATTGAATTATAAATCTCATAAGAACAATATTGCAGATCTGATTAACGACAGCACGAGATTGATTTCACACCTTATTACCAATCATACAGCAGAGACAGGGACACATTATATCACTTCTACAAGGAAAGAATATATGACCATGTTCTATAAAGCGAGTGGTGGTGGAATTATTGTAGGAGCACTCTGCGTTCTGAAAATGCTCTACGGATATATTCCCGGCAGTGACTTTTCTCACGCATTCCTTTATTCCATGAACTATGCGATGGGATTTGTAATGATCTATCTGATGGGCTTCACTTTAGCAACGAAACAGCCGGCCATGACTGCTGCTACGATGACGAAAGTATTATCCGAAGAAGGGAACGGCCAGAGAAATAATACAGAATTTGCCCATCTCGTATCCAAATTATTCAGGAGCCAGTTTATTGCCTTTGTTGGAAATGTACTGCTTGCCTTTCCGGTGGCGCTTGCCATTATTTACGGATTGGATGTTTTCTTTTCACAAAACCTTGCCGTAGACCGGTCCGATAAATTATTAAAAGACCTGGATCCTTTTAAATCCAAAGCAATCCTTCATGCCAGCATTGCCGGTTTCTATCTTTTTATTTCCGGAATTATTTCCGGGAATATCGGAAACAACTCCGTGTTCTATCAGATTCCGGAAAGAATTGCAAAAAACCTTTCCATCAGAAGCTTCTTTGGAAAGAAATTCGCAAAAGGACTTTCAAAATATTATGCGAAAAACTGGCCGGGAATTGTTTCCAATTTTTGGTTTGGGGTTTTTCTTGGAGCTACCGCTCCCGTAGGAATGTTTTTCGGTCTTGATCTTGATATCAGACACATTACTTTTGCTGCCGGAAACTTCGCATTAGGACTTTACGGGAAAGACTTTTCAGTAGATTCTTATACATTCTGGATTTCCTTTATAACGGTTTTCCTGATCGGTTTCTTCAATTTCCTGGTAAGCTTCAGTTTATCAATGTTTCTGGCATTCAGATCCAGAAAAATGAATTTCGGACAAGTAAGTGAAATCTATAAAGAAATTTTCAGATACTTTATGAAACATCCGTTAAAATTTTTCCTTCCATTACGTTCAGGGCTGGATAAAAAAGCAGATGACCTGATGAGCAGTACAATCTCTAATAAATCAGAAGAACATTAATTTAAAAATAAAGAATAAGGCTGCCTTGAAATCAGGTAGCCTTTAATTTGTTATTTTAATCGTGTGCAAACGCCCAGAAATCCTTTTCATCAGTTCCTGTATCTGTACATGCAAAAGAATTTCTTAAAACATGATTGGTAATAATAATATGTTGCTTTTTGAATAATAATCCCTGCATATGTCTCCCGCATAATTTATTTTTATCAGTTTCTCCAAATTTTTCTCTTTCTTCAGGAGTGGCTATTTTACCCATAATGATTAAAGTGTGGTCTACTCCTATATCTTTATAAGCAAAATCCTGAACAGTTTTTTGTGGATTTCTTAAAAAATAGAAAGGTGGTGATATTTTAATTTTTCCGGATACTTTATAGGTTTTTGAATGTACTTTTAATTCAGGAATTCCATTGTTATCAATTAATTCTACAAGAATTCCGTTTATTTTTGTTGTATCCGTTATTTTTAATGAGCTTTTCTGTGCAACTTGGTGATTGTTGTTTTTTTTCTCTTTTTTACAAGAAAAACTGATTGAAAATATGACCAGTAGAAAAAATATATTTCTCATAATAAAATTAGATTAAAACCCAAAACCAAATTTCTGTTCCTCTATTCAAATAATCGTGTGCGTCGCCACCTTTCAAATCAATGCCATCCCATATATCAATATGATCAGTTGCTCCCCATCCATCTTTAATAAAGATGATTCCTTTAGCATTTTTAAAAGAATTATGATTCATTTTAGGAAATTTTTTTCTTTCCATTTTTAATCTATTCCCAAAAATCTCAGGATGAATATTAATCCAGTCTGCCAATTGTTGTGCCCTTAGTACATGTCTGAACTCATCATTATGTTTTTCCCAGCATTTAACCCCATCAAATGAAGATAAGTCTACCTTAGAATCATATAATGCCTGGCTCATCCTAATCGCACATTGGTTTTCAAATAAGGTTTCATTACAGGGTTTCTTTTTACCGGGATGGTTTTTCCATAGCTCTTCAAACCTTACCATAATTGAAATATTTATTGAGCAATATAATAAATATTTCTATTCACTTATGTGGGACTTTGTAAATGCTGAAACTTTTAGATTTTATGAAAAAAAAATAATCTAAATGTTGTTTTTTTGTAATTAGGATTCATTAATCTGTTCAAAATTATTTTTTTAAAAGATTTAAAAATCAGATTTTACAAGATCTGAAGGTCGTGGAACCTGTCTGCTCCAAATTTATCCTGGAATTTTTTCAGGTAAAACCCTTTTCGCATTTTGAAATCGTGCTTAAGCAAAGGAGAATCTATCTTAATAATGATGCATCCGTTTTCAATATTAACACTTCTTATTTCATTGAACAGACTTTCATCAAGATAATCTTCAAGGAAATCTTTAATGTCAAATGCAATAAGTTTATCTTCAAAACCGTAGATTCTGGCAAAAGATTTTACAAGTTCAGAGGATTGATATTCACGTTTTTTCTTCTTCATAAAGTAGGCTTTCGGCATGTAGGTTTCATGTCTGCTTTTCATTCAGATAAATGAAATCCTTCAACCATCAATTTGATAAATAATGTTTTAATACTCTTGTTATCATTAACAAATATTCAATTTATTCTTAGTGCTGATACATCATTACCTGATCCCATCCCATATAGAACGTTCATCAGACCTGTCATCAACAGTAATGTGTGATACAACATCAAAACGCATAGATACACGGTTATTAGTATCATAAATATCCCAACCAGGATTACCATTAGTGGCAAAATCCACCCATGCTTTATGAACAGTAGCGGCCAAATGTTGTGGAGGATGATTACCTAACATTTTGGTAAAACCAGTATTTGTTAGATTGTCAAATACGAAACCAAGCTCAATGCCATGGCAGGCACCAAGTAAATTATTGCATGCAGGTGATCTCCATGCAAATTCATACACATGGGTATTGCCATGTTTTTCTGCAACCCTCAATGCAGGGATACGGTAAAACCAGTCTGTAATAATAGCACTTAATACATCCCCAGGAGAACTGTCTGAACGATTAGCTAGGTAAGTTTGAACAGCTTTATCAGATAGCCCATAAGCGGAAGCGACAATATTCAAAGCAGAATCTGTAACCTTAGAAAGGATACCATCAGGGACAAGAAATAACCTGAACTCCTCACTATTGGTACCAATAAGAATATCCACATCCTTACCAGCTCCATTGGCAATGCATTCTATTGGAGTTGCTGTTAATAAATGGCCATCAACTATCGGTTCAAAGGGCATTAAGTTAAATGCAACCTCACCCCATAATTCCACTAAAGGTTTTGCCATAATTTCGGATGACAATTGATCTTGTGCAGCAAAAACCTTTTCAATATCTACATCTCCAATTGCTTCTCGTGTGGGGGCCACACCAAGTATTTCTGCAAGCCTCGTACCAATAAGCTTTGCTGAGGAAGGGCTGATGACTGAATGTCCTGCCCCTGATTCTGCAATTGCCCGTCTAAATAATCCCTGTGCTTCTTTCATAGCGAGTAATGTACAAACACTCATTCCACCTGCAGATTCACCAAAGATAGTGACATTATCGGGATCACCACCAAAGTTGGAAATATTATCCCTGATCCACTTTAGAGCGGCAATTTGATCAAGTATTCCAAGATTGGGCACTCCATCGCCAAACCACAAAAAACCTTCAATACCAATTCTATAGTTTATTGTTACTAAAACAACGCCATCTCGAGCAAAGTTACTACCATCATAAGCTGGGACTGCACCTGAGCCAAGAACAAAAGCACCCCCATAAATAAAAACCATTACAGGTTTTTTTTCGGTGGTGTCCGAAGTCCAGATATTAAGATTCAAATAATCGTCTCCGGGAATTACCACATTGGGCAGCAATTCTGCAAATGGTCCGGCTTTAGGCGTTAATTGAGGTGGAGTAGCTCCATATTTTGTTGCGTCCTTTACACCAGTCCATGGGATAGGAGGCTTTGGAGGTTGAAAACGATTTGTACCTACTGGCGGGGCAGCATACGGGATACCTTTAAATGTTAATATGCCATTGCTGATTTTAATACCACTAACGTCCCCATATTGAGTAGTAACTGTGTGTAAAGATTCCATATTAATTGTAAAAAATGTTTTTGTAAGTTAACAATATTTGAGGATAAAGAGGTTAATTAAAATTTTTTACTAGAAAATGAAAAAAAGAATTCGGTTTCCGAAAAAACATAACACAGATATATTAAATATTTAATAATTGATTGATTCTTAGGTTTAAAATTTATTCAAAGAATTGGCGAAGGTATAGATAATACAGCTGCACAAATATATATTAGGGATTGCTTAGTTTAAAGAATTCAGTCTCAATTATTGATGATATTATAATCTATAAATCCGCATATAAATTCCGGATCACACTTCAAAAATTATACTCTCTTCATTGATTTTTTTAACTACACTTTCTGTTCTTTCTCTGTGGGTATCTGTAATAAAGATTTGGCCAAAGCTTTCTTTATTAACAAGCTCAATTAATTGTGAAACCCTTGTATCATCAAGCTTATCAAAAATATCATCAAGCAATAGAATCGGAGTTTTTTTGGTCAGTTCCTTCACCAGGCTCATCTGTGCGAGCTTAAGTGATATTAGAAATGATTTCTGCTGTCCCTGAGAACCTGTTTTTTTAATAAGAATCTGGTCCATTTCGAAAAGTAAATCATCCTTATGAATCCCTTTTGAAGTATAAGTAAGCATACGGTCTCTTTCAATGCTTTCTTTTAAAAGATCTTGAAAGGAGTTTTCCAATAAATGAGATTCATAAATAACAGATACTGTTTCTTTTCCTCCCGAAATGATCTGATAAAAATTCTGAACAATTGGATTAAGCTGTTCTACAAAGTCTTTTCTTTTGTTGAAAATTTTTGTTCCGAATCGTGTAATTGGCTCATCATAGATTTCCAGAGAATCTTTGTCCCAGGTTCTGTTTTTTGCAAAATATTTCAGTAAAGCATTTCTCTGCTGAATGGTTTTCTGATATTGAATAAGATCAAAAAGATACTCAGAATCCGTTTGAGAGATCATTGCATCCAGAAATTTACGTCTGCTTTCTCCGGAGTCGGAAATAAGATTGGAATCATATGGAGAGATCATAACACTCGGAAGATAGCCGATATGATCGGCAAGTCTGTCATAGCTTTTATCATTTTTCCTGATAACCTTTTTGGCTTCTTTGGGTTGAGTGATCCGGATGAGGTCTTCACTGTCTTCGTTTTGAACTTCAGCATCAATGGTGAAAAAATCTTCTTCCTTTTTGATATTGTTGAGGTCTGTATTCCCTAAAAAGCTTTTTCCTACGGATAGATAATGCAAAGCATCAAGAATATTGGTCTTTCCCACACCGTTATTTCCCACAAAACAATTGATCTGTGGGGAGAATTCAAATTTTTTCTCAGAATGGTTTTTGAAATTGTAAAGGGAAAGCTTCTTGATAATCATTCGTCAAAAATACTTCATTATTAGTAAAAATAAAAAGGGAAGTGCAGAACAAGTTTCCACTCCGAAGGAAAAATAAGAGTCATCTCTTTTATTTTCAGAGAAATAGATGAGAATATAAGTAATGATGCTTGACATAAAAAAAGCAAGAGCATACTGATATTCCAGATAGAAGACTGCAATGATGCTGCTCATGAAAACAAGTGTATAAGCAATATACTTGGTGTTCTGAATTCCTATCAGAATGGGAAACGTTTTTACCGTATCACTTTTCATATCGCGGATATCGAAAGGAAGAACCAGGGCTGTGATAAACAGAAAACTGATCAGAAAAATAGGAATACTGAATTCCGGAAGGGTAAGCCAGCAATTAACCAATGCCCAGACCAATCCCACATAAAATACTTTTAATAAAGGAATTTTCCGGATATATACATCAAGAAAAAAACTATTGTAAAGAAGCCCCAGAATGACAATGATGAACCATTTTAAAAGCCTTACTTCATTATGATTATGAATGATCAGAAAAGCACACGCAATTCCTGCCACGGCATTTAAAACCAATATTTTAAAAAAATGTTTGGTGTACTGATACTTAGTATAAAGGTAACCGCTGAAATAAGTGATGAAAATCAACAGTACAGTAGGGAAACGGAATGTGTTTTGCTCTGTCATGAAAAATACTGCAAAAAGAGTTCCCATAAGAGAGACATATATCTGGCTGTCTATGATGTATTTTTTCAGTATTTTTAAGATGTTCATTTATCAAAAATAATATATATGAAAAGATTTTCCAAGATTTTTATGCTTTTGCTTTTAATGCTGAGCTTTTCAATGGCCTTCGCACAGAAATATTACGATGACCAATGGAAGAAGATTGCCGAAAATAGTAAGAAGGGCGCCTATAAATCTACGCTCCCCATTATTTTAGACATACAAAAACAAGCCATGAAAGAAAATAATGCTCTTCAGCTGATCCGTTCTATGAAAGCGGAATTCAGTATTGTGAACCAAACGGTGGATAATGATCAGAATGATGATGCTTCAAAATTCTTCAAAAAACTTCAGGAAGCGGAAACGAAACTGAAAGGAAATGAAAAATTAGTATATAAGGTTTTACTGAATGGCTTTTTCATGGATTATTACAACAATAATTCCTGGAAAATAAATGGCATAACCAATATCGATTCTCAGGATGTTTCCCAGATTGAAAACTGGAGCAACCTTGATTTTAAAAATTACCTGACAAAAAGTTATCAGGAACTTGACCAGCAGAAGTCTGAAATGAAGAAAGTATCTCTGGTAAAATATAAAGAGGCTTTTGAAGGGAATAAAGATATTACTTATTTTCCATCTCTTTTCGATTGGTATGCATTAAAAAAGATAGGATTTTTATCAGAAAATTTTATTTTCACTAAGAATGAACTTACAGAAAACCGTATTGCTATTAATGCCGTTTATGATGAGCTGATAGAAAGTAACAGTGGCAATCCCAAGCTGTATTTTATGAAAGAAAAGCTTGTGAGAAACTGTGATTTCAATCATTGTAAAGATAAACTTGAGCAGCTGCAGAATCTGCTGAAATCTGATACAGAAGGAGATTACAAAGTGATTATTATGGAAGATATCATGAATGAACTTATCTCCAAAAAGAAAGCTAAAGAAGCACTTGAAATAGCCGCCCAGGCGAAAAGCCAATATCCGAAATCTCCTTTCCTTGGAAATATCATAAGCAAAGAATCTCAGATTGTTAACCCGTCCTTAAATATAAAGTATGAGCAGCAGACCCAGAATAATCTTCCGATTCATTTTGTAGCTGATTATAAAAATGTGACAGAATTTTCTTTGCAGATTTATGAGGTAAAAGAAGATTTTAACTCTTTCATGCAATATATGCAGGATCCGTATTCTAACAGTTTCGGAAAGGTAAAGAAGAATTTGGTAAGAAAAGAAACTTATAAGCTTTCCGGCCCGAAAGATTATCAGAATCACAAGACATCTCTTGAGATAAAGCCCCTTCCTTCGGGAGTTTATGTAGCAGAATATGCTGTAGCCGGAGTTGATCCTAAAGAGAATGACTCCAGACAAAATTTTTATTTTCTGGTTTCCGGGAACAAAATCATTTACCAGTCTAAAACAGACAGAAATCCTCTTTCCAATGAGCTGAAACTGGTAAACAGTGAAAATGGAAAACCGACTATTAATGAAGGCATAAGATTTTATGAATTTGTTGCCAATAAACCTTTAAATAAAATTGAAGGGAAAACAGATGAAAAAGGAGTCTTTAAGTTTCCTGCCACAAACAGTAAGGATTATTACAGAGCTTTCCTGATTCAGCAGCCTAAAACGAATGACTTTCAGATAATGAGAGTGTATGGAAACAGAGCATATGGTGAAGATTATAATCCAAATAAAGAGACAAGAACATCAGCCCAGGTTTTCACGGACAGGGCTATTTATCGTCCGGGACAAACCGTATATTTTAAAGTGATTAATACCAGACTGAACAAAGAAATAGAATCTGTAGTTTCAGGAATGAAGCAAAAAATAACGCTGATAGACACCAATAATGAAGAGGTTTCTTCTCAGGATTTTACTACCAATGAATTTGGTTCTTATCATGGCAGCTTTATTCTTCCAAAAGGAAAGTTAAACGGTATGTTCTATCTGAAAACAAGTGGAGAAGTACAAGCGTACAAAAATATCAGAGTTGAAGAATATAAAAGACCGAAATTTGAGGTAACCTTTGATCCGGTAAAAGATGAATATAAGTATGGACAGACCATAGAACTGAAAGGTAAAGCCATGATGTTTTCCGGTGTTGCACTCAGCAATACCAATGTGAACTATGAAATTAAGAAACATAATATCAGATGGAGATATTTCTGGTGGTATCCGCAAGGAAATGATAACGAAAACTCAATTCTTGGAGAAGCAAAAACCAATGATAAAGGTGAATTTACGATTCGTCTTGAACTTAAAAAAGATGAAAAGCTGGAAGGAATACAGATTGATAATTATGAGATCAATGCTTCAGTAACAGATATCAATGGTGAAACACAATCGGCAAACACACAATTGAAAGTTGCTTCAGTTTCTCATTACATCAAAGCAGATGGTATCAAAAATACCTTCACTGATGATAATATAAAAGTAAAGGTTGAAACCAAGAATTACAATGAACAGATCCTGAAAAAAGCATATCAGGTTAAATTATCAAAACTTACCGCTCCGGATAGAATTTTCAGAAATAACTTTAGATCGGAGGTTCAGAATCTTCCGGAATATTCAAAAGAAGAATTTATTAACAAGTTTCCACACGATTTGTTTGATAAAAACGACAACATCGAAAATTGGAAAATTGAAAAGGTAATGGTAGAAAGACAACAGTCTTCAACTGATAATTCTCAACTGGATCTGGGCAAACTGGAAGCAGGAGATTATCAGCTGGAATTGTTCAATATTGAAGGGAAAGACACCATCAAATCTTCTCAGTATTTCAGTGTGTGGGATAAAACCTCTTTAAAACCAACACAAAAGACATTCCTTACCGTTATTGCGCCTCAGGAAGAATTGTCTAGAGGATCAAAATCCAAGATTTATGTATTCTCTGCAGTTCCGGATGCACTGGTTAATGTTTTTGTACAGGATGGTTCCGGAAAAACCATTACAGAGACCCATCAGCTGAGAAAAGGAATGCTGGAATACACTGCCGAAATTCCTAAAGATAAAAAGGTTTCAGCATTGAATCTTCAGTTTCAGCTGGTAGCATTCAATGATGTGAATACACAGGCAGTGACTTTAAATATAAAAGATACGGACAAGCCTTTAAAAATTGAAACCGTTACTTTCAGAGATAAACTAGAACCTAATTCTAAAGAAAAATGGACGGTAAAAGTAACAGGAAATGATAATGAAAAGATTAATGCGGAGGTATTGGCCAATATGTATGATATGTCTCTGGATCAGTTTGAGCCCAATAATTACAGCTGGAATAAATTATACATACCATTCACAGTTATTAGTTCATACGATATTAGAAATGCTCTGCAACAAGAAAATTATCAGAAAAGATTGAAGTATTTTAATGGCAGATATGTAGATATTCCGCAATTTAACTGGTTTGATCAAGCTTTGTATTATTCAACCCTGGCAGGAAATGCGGCAGGAGTTGTAGCAGAAGCCTCTGTTTCGAATTATGCTGTGGCACCACCGCCATCCCCGGTTGCAATGGCAAAAAGCGTAAAAAGAAATGCTGTTGCAGAAGAAAAGCTTGACGTAGTACAAAATGTTGTTCCAGAATCGGGAACAGCTCCTGAAATACAAAAAGATCTGGAGAAAGTTCCTGTTCGTCAGAACCTGAACGAGACGGCATTCTTCTATCCTGATCTTAAAACCGATGCATCTGGAAATGTGAACTTCGAATTCACTTCACCGGAAGCATTGACAAAATGGAAATTAATGTTCCTGGCCCATACGCAAGATGCCAGAGCAGCTACTTTGGAAAAAGAAGTAGTAACGCAGAAAGAATTCTCAGTAACGCCAAACTATCCTAGATTTTTAAGAGAAGGTGATGAATTGAATCTGCAGTCGAAACTGTCTAATCTGACAGACAAGAAATTAAACGGTTCTGCAGAGTTACAGATTCTGGATGCTTTTACCAATGAAAATATTTCTTCAAAATTCGGAATTTCATCAGGTATACAGAACTTTAATGTAAATGAAAATGGGAACACTGCATTAACCTGGAAATTAAAAGTTCCGGATCATGTTTCTTCCATTATTTTAAAGATTGTTGCAAAAGCAGGTGCTTATTCGGATGGAGAGCAGCAGGCTGTTGCCGTATTACCAAACAGAATGCTGGTTACTGATGCCGTTCCTGTTTTTGTGAAAGAAGGTGAAACCAAGACATTTGTTTTAGATAACCTGAAAAATACAACATCTGCAACTGCTTCCAATGTGTCTAATACGTTAGAATTAACAACAAATCCGATCTGGGAAATCATGTTTGCACTTCCAAGTCTGAAAAATGATCAGAATAATTCTGCTGATGTGATCTTTAATAAGTGGTTTGCAGATGTGCTGGCTTCTGAAATATTCAAGGCTAATCCGAAAATGAAAACGGTTTTTGATGAATATCAGAATAAAGGATTATTAACTTCAAACCTTGAGAAAAACCAAGAGTTAAAACAATTGCTGCTAGAAGAAACACCTTGGGTGCTGGAAAGTAAAAATGAAGGAGAACAGATGCAGAAGCTGGCATTGCTGTTTGATACCAATACCATGCGTAATTCTATCAGACAAGACTGGGATGATTTCAAAAAACTTCAAAACCCGGATGGAGGATTTTCCTGGTATGCAGGATATCCAAGTTCTTATGGAACGTCATTGTATATCCTTAAAAACTTAGGGAAAATCAATGAATGGCTAAAAGATAATGTGAAAGATTATCAAAGTTCTGAACAAGCTGAGCTTACAGCCAAGCTGATCCAGTATGTAGATAATGAAATCAACAAATATTTTGATGTGAAGCAAGGAAATGTTTGGAATAACTGGGCACTGGATTATCTTGATACCCGGAATTATTGGGAAAAACAGTATCCTTTAAAAGGAAAAGGCGCTGCTTTAAAAACTTTGGTGAAGCAAAAAGCTAAAACTGCTAAAATCACCGATTTTACATTCTTCGGTCTTCACCGTGCAGCATTACTGATGAATGATTATGGCTTGAAGGAAGTATCTGATAAACTGATAACCTATCTTAAAGAAACTTCCACAGAAACAAAAACACAGGGAGTTTACTGGAAGCAAAATCTGAATGACTGGGGATGGTTCGGTTCAAAAGTAGTTAACCAGGCAGGAGCCCTGGAAGCGTTCAATAAGTTAAAGGGTAATGATCAGAACTTTATTGAAGAAATGAAGATCTGGCTGGTAACGCAGAAAGAAGTGAATTCCTGGGGCAGCTCGAGAGGAACTGCAGAAGTGATTTTTACTATTTTAAATTCAGGAAAATCATGGACCGGAACAGAAAGTGATAAAGCTACAATTGTTTGGGGTGGAAAAGAACTGGTACCTCAGACTCAGGCTACCGGTTATGTGAAATCAACAGTGAAGACAGAAGCCATAGATAAAAATCTGGCAACCGTTACCGTTACAAAACCTGGTCCTGGAATCGTTCAGGGTGGACTGTTCTGGCAGTATTATGAAGATCTTGATAAGATTAAATCTTCCGAAACTTATATTTCTGTAACAAAAGAGCTTTACAAGAAAGTAAAAACCGTAAACGGAGAAGAACTTCAGAAGATTTCAACAGAAACACCATTGAAAGTAGGAGATAAAGTAACGGTAAGAATGATTCTGAATACGGACAGACCAATGGAGTTTATTCATATTAAAGATATGCGTGCAGCAGGATTTGAACCTACAGAAACATTATCCGGATACCAGTGGAAGAATAATCTCGGGTATTATCAGTCTACGAAAGATGCATCAACCAACTTCTATATTCAGAATATGCCAAAAGGAAAATACGTTTTTGAATACGATGTTATTGCAAATGCTTCCGGAAAATTCTCCAACGGAATTACCACCATGCAGAATTATTATGCACCACAAATGAATGCTCATACAAAAGGAAGTAATGTGACAATTTCAGAGTAATTTATAAAATTTATAAAGTGAGTATAAAAAAAGCTGCAGTAATTTTTACTGCAGTTTTTGTTTTAAGAGTTCAAACGAAAATATAATTAAAAGTCTGTTTAAACTTTTTTACTAAACCATAAAAGGCACAAAAGTATTTTAAACACGTAAGCTATTTAAGTTATATGCTTTGTGTATAAGAAGTACACTAAAGTCTTGTTGAAAATCAAAGATTTTCATCTTATGTGAACTTAATTGTGCGGTATTTTCCTAAACTTTCTAAAGTGGACTAAAGAGTTGAAAAATAAAAAACTTTTGTGACTTTGGGGTTAAGTTTAAACAGCTTTTAAATTAAAAAATCAAACAATTGTTTAATTTGGAATGGTTTTTGGAATTAAGGTAGTGTAAATTAAAAAAATTATTAAAAGATGAAATTTTCTAAAACTTTAATTACAGGACTGGTATTGATGGCAGGGGTAAATGCTTTCGCTCAGAAGAAAGCTGAAAAGTTTGAAAAACTACAGATTGAAATGTTCCCAAAAGCAAAAGAAGGATATAAGCAGGTATATATTCAGCTTCCTGTAGCCAAAAATGAAAACGATTTGAAAGTCGAAGTTTTTGTAGGAATTGAAAAGATGCTGGATTGTAACAACTATTCCTTGATGGGAGATATGAAAAGCCAGGATCTTCAAGGTTGGGGATACAACTATTATGAAGTAGAATCTAAAGGAGAAACAGCCGGAACATTAATGGGCTGCCCTGGGCAGAAACTGACTAAAAAATTTGTTACCTTAAAGCCTGAAATTGTAAGATACAACAGCAAACTTCCATTGGTATTCTATGTACCGAAAGACATCGAGGTTCGTTATAGAGTTTTACGTCCGGATACTGGTATGAAAAAAGCAGTTCAAAAGTAAAATCAGCTTATTATAATTATAAAGAAAACTCCTCACAGCGATGTGGGGAGTTTTCGTTTTACAGTAATGTAAAACCCGTTCCTGTTGAGTATTTTTTCTCGCGGATTTTTCTGATTATGCAGATTATTATTTCCAAAGTTTATGCGCCCATTATTGTCATTCCGTAGGAATCTAAATAACGTATTCAAGTTTAGGTAAGACCCGCTTCCACTAAATTTCTGCAGCAGACCAAAATATAAACGCTTCATCATAAAAGCAGGAGCTTAGATTCCTACGGAATGACAAGGTTAGTATGTATGTGATGTGTACTGATTAATTGCCTATAAATACCGTTCAATCCTTAGCTATCCCCATAGTCTGTCATTTCTGGGCTCCAGATAGCGTATTTAAGTTTAGGCTAAAACCCGTTCCTGTTGAGTATTTTTTCTCGCGGATTTTTCTGATTATGCAGATTATTATTTCAAAGTTTATCCGCCCATTATTGTCATTCCGTAGGAATCTAAATAACGTATTCAAGTTTAGGTAAGACCCGCTTCCACTAAATTTCTGCAGCAGACCAAAATATAAACGCTTCATCATAAAAGCAGGAGCTTAGATTCCT
>NZ_VWWP01000007.1 GCF_011752975.1 Chryseobacterium sp. Tr-659
TGCCTATAATACTATAGAATTCTTAGCTATCCGCATAGTTTGTCATTCCGTAGGAATCTAGTTTACAAAATTCATAAACACCTTATTATTTATTTGATTCTCTAATATCTTTGCTTAGTATAACGCCTTTGCGAACATAGCGTTGTAAAATAGGTTTAAGCTAAAGCTCGTTCCTATTGCATATTTTTTTTTCGATGATTTTACTGATTACGCAGATTATTATTTCCAAGGTTTATCTACCATAATTGTTATTCCGTAGAAATCTAAATAGCGTATTCAAGTTTAGATGAGACCCGCTTCTACTAAATTTCTACTGCAGACCAAAATATAAATGCTTCATCGTAAAAACAGGAGCGTAGATTCCTACGGAATGACAAGGTTAGCGTGTGATATGTATTGATTAATTGCCTATAATACTATAGAATTCTTAGCTATCCGCATAGTTTGTCATTCCGTAGGAATCTAGTTTACAAAATTCATAAACACCTTATTATTTATTTGATTCTCTAATATCTTTGCTTAGTATAACGCCCTTGCGAACATAGCGTTGTAAAATAGGTTTAAGCTAAAGCCCGTTCCTATTGAATATTTTTTCTCGATGATTTTACTGATTACGCAGATTATTATTTCCAAGGTTTATCTACCCATTAATAACATGTTCAATTAATAAGTATATGCTATTGAACAAAAATAAATACTTTGTAAATCTTTTGTAAAACAAATACAAAAAACTATCAATCAGCTTATTATTATTTTACACAGGCAAAACAACTCTTTTACAATCTTTACAAGAACTTCCCTCCTAATTTTACTTCATCAAAAAAATTAACGTTATGAAAAAGTTCATATTACTCATTGCCGTATCAGGTACATTCATTATGTGTAAAAAAGGAGAAGTTGCACAGGATAAAATTAATGAAGCTATTAGTACAGCTGACAGTGCCGCTACAGTAGCAACAGATGCTATAGATCATGCTAATAAAACGGCAGATAAGGTACTGGACTCGGCAAGTATCAAAATAAAAGATTTTGAAAATACTAAAAATGATATCCGTGAGAAAATAGAAAATACTTCTAAGATAGTGGATTCTTTGTCTGATAAAATCGCTTCTGTAAAACTGGAATCAAAAATTGAGAGAAAGGATTCTGCAGCTAAGAAAGCTGAAAAGATCGTTGTGAATGTTCCTGCCCCCAAAATCATTAAGGAAACTAAAGTTATTTATAAAGAAAAACCTAAAAATGACAGCTATGAACTGAATATGCCAAAAGACAGGATGGTAAAGTCGGGATACCTTACTATCAATGCAGACAATGCGGAAACTGTAAAGGAAATGATCCGGGAAGAAGCTATTAAAAACAACGGTTATATTAAAAACGAGAACCTTTCCTATGTGGAATCCGCCAGCCGTTATAAAGAAGACCAAAAGGTATACAGCCTGGACATCAAAGTTCCTATCCAGTATTTTGACAGTTTAATGGAGGCAATCAACAGAAATATCGGGGATATTGAAACAAAAGATATTCAGGTTTCGGGGCATCAGTATGCAGATAATACAATATGTACGGTCAATGTAAATATTACGGATAAAATCGAAACGAAAAAAGAACCTGACACTTTCGGGGGGAAATCACTGGCAGCCATTGAATCCGGATGGGACGTTATCACTTCTATTTTCCTTTTTATTCTTCCATTATGGCCTCTATTTCTGATTGCAGGAATAGGATATTATTTCTACAAAAAGAAAAATAAAAGTATTTCAGACAATGATTACAACTAAATTTTAATATTTTTTTAATAAGATTTCAGGTTTCAGATTAATTTTATTTATAATTTTATCAAAACATTCATAGAAGCCGCCATCTCAAGAGAAAACGTTCAAATAGGAATTGAAAACCGGCACAATTATGGTGAATGATTTTGTAAATGAATTTTCGTGATGATGGGAAATTCAAAATAAACCAGGAAATTTTTATTTCATATATTAATATTTTGTGATTTGGTGTAAAGAATAAGGCCCTCAGATTGAGAGCCTTATTTATTTTATTTCATATTCACTACTTTGTCTACGACAAACTTTGTATTTCCTCTCCACGGAAGCGCACCATTGTATTCTTTGTAATGAAGATCAAAGGTTTTACCGCTGTTGGTTTCCAATTGTTTAAAAACTTCAGGATCGTCTACAGAAAACTCAAACTCATAACTGGTAATGGTTCCTGTTTTTCCTCTTCCGAAACCTTCCTGAATCAGTTTACCTTCATAGGTTTTGAAGATATACCCTTTTTTCATCGCATAATTCAGGTATCCGGATTTTACTCCTTCCCCGAAAACGAAGAAGAACTTATACCATATAAATACTCCTAACAAAAGAAGTACTACACCGAGAGTGATCCACAAAGATTTTTTCATAGATAGTGTGTTTTATAAAATTATTATTTTGCGATACTTCTGGAGATCACAATTTTCTGGATTTCTGAAGTTCCTTCATAGATCTGAGTGATTTTTGCATCTCTCATTAATCTTTCTACGTGATATTCTTTCACATATCCGTATCCACCGTGGATCTGTACCGCTTCAATAGTAGTGTCCATTGCCACCTGAGAAGAGTATAATTTTGCCATAGCTCCGCTTTCAGAGATATCTTTTCCTGCATCTTTCTCACAAGCTGCTTTGAAACACAGCATTCTAGCGGCAGTGATCTGAGTGGCCATATCTGCTAATTTGAATGCAATCGCCTGGTGGTTGATGATTTCAGTTTTGAATGCTTTTCTTGTTTTAGCATATTTCAAAGCCAGCTCATAAGCACCTGAAGCAATACCTAAAGCCTGGGAAGCAATACCAATTCTTCCTCCGTTCAATACAGCCATTGCAAAGTTGAATCCGAATCCGTCAGCGCCAATTCTGTTTTCTTTCGGAACTTTTACATTGTTGAAGATCAAAGAATGTGTGTCACTTCCTCTGATTCCTAATTTGTCTTCTTTTGGTCCGATTTCAAAACCTTCCCATCCTCTTTCTACGATGAAAGCATTGATTCCTTTGTGTTTTTTCTCAGGATCCGTCTGTGCAATTACAATATAATAAGAAGCTGTTCCACCGTTCGTGATCCAGTTTTTTATTCCATTTAATAAATAGTAATCTCCTTTATCTTCAGCAGTTGTTTTCTGAGAAGTTGCGTCAGAACCTGCTTCCGGCTCAGATAAAGCAAATGCTCCAATTACCTGCCCGCTTGCCAGTGGAGTAAGATATTTCACTTTTTGCTCTTCAGAAGCAAATTTTTCAAGACCTGCGCAAACCAAAGAATTGTTTACAGACATTACAACAGCTGCAGAAGCATCTACTTTTGCAATTTCCTCCATTGCCAGCACGTAAGAAACGCTGTCCATACCTGCACCGCCGTATTTTGGATCTACCATCATTCCTAAAAGCCCCATTTCTCCCATTTTCTTCACCTGTTCTGTAGGGAATTTCTGGTCGCGGTCTCTTTCAATAACTCCAGGTAATAGTTCGTTTTGTGCAAAGTCTCTTGCTGCCTGCTGAATCATCAGCTGTTCTTCCGATAAATTAAAGTCCATAAAAAAAATAATTAGATAGCCGTAAATTTACACTTTTTAAGCAAATCTGAAAAAATAAATTGGAAGTACGGAAAATAGCGGGAAAAAGGCTGTTATAAATAATCCGGGTAAAGATCATTCCATGTAAAATCTGAACTTAGCCAATAAATAACTGTGCAATGATTTTACATTAAATAAGTTTACATTTTTGTGTTTTCGGTCCTTTTTTTGATGAAATATATTATGGTAAGCATTTAACTAATTTTCATTTATTACAATGAGGTGTCTACAATTAAAAAAAATGCTTATATTTAGATTTCTTTATAAATTATTTAAAAAATCATGACGATTAAGAGATTATTCGATATTCCGCACTACGCTTTAGAAAAATATCCTAAAACGGATATGTTTGTAACGAAGTATCATGGTGAATGGAAAAAGACTTCTACACAGGAGTTTATCAATGAAGGAAATAAAATATCCAGAGGACTACTAAAGCTGGGCATAAAACCGGGTGATAAAATCGCTTTGATAACCACCAATTCCCGTACGGAATGGGCTATTATGGATTTTGGAATGTCTCAAATCGGGGTTGTCTCTGTACCGGTTTATCCAAGTATTTCTCCTGAAGATTATGAATTTATCTTCAATAATGCTGAAATTCAATATTGCTTTGTTTCTGATAAAGATCTGTTGAATAAAGTAATGAAGGTAAAACACAATATTCCAAGTTTACAGGGAATTTTCACTTTCGATAACATCAGCGGAGCTGCCAACTGGAGAGAAATCCTGGATCTGGGCAAAGACGAATCCACACAAATAGAAGTGGATGATCTTTCCAATGCTATCCATACGGAAGATCTGGCTACTATTATTTACACTTCCGGAACAACCGGAAGACCTAAAGGAGTAATGCTGACCCACAATAATATTGTCTCCAATATATTGGGTGCTATTCCAAGAATTCCAAAGAAAAAAAGCTTTGATTATAAGGAAACACGAGCATTAAGCTTCCTTCCAATCTGCCACATTTTTGAAAGAATGCTTTTCTATCTTTACCAATATAATGGTTTTTCTCTTTATTTTGCTGAAAGTATTGAGAAAATGGGTGAAAACGTAAAAGAAGTGAAGCCTCATTATATGACCGTAGTTCCAAGACTTGTAGAAAAGGTATATGATAAAATTTACAATACAGGTTCTTCTGCCGGAGGATTGAAATCAAAAATATTCTTCTGGGCTTTAAACCTGATTTCCAAAAAGAAAGAAATTTCAAAACCATCCGGACTACAGGAAATTATTGCTGACAAACTTGTATTTTCTAAATGGAGAGAAGGCTTAGGTGGTGAGATCATTACTTTGGTTTCGGGATCTGCCGCTTTATCTACCAGACTTAATTTAATGTTCCAAAATGCCGGTATTCCTATTCTGGAAGGCTATGGCTTAACGGAGACTTCTCCGGTAATCTCTGTAAACAGCTTTGATAAAATGAAAGTGGGAACAGTAGGTATTCCTTTGGATAATCTGAAAGTAAAGATTCAGGAGGATGGTGAAATTACCGTAAAAGGACCTTCAGTATTTAAAGGATATTTCCAGAACGAAGAAATGACTAAAGAAGCCTTTACTGAAGATGGTTTCTTTAAAACAGGAGACATTGGACATATCGACAGCGATGGATTTTTGCAGATCACAGACCGTAAGAAGGAAATGTTCAAAACATCCGGTGGAAAGTATATTGCTCCTCAAACAATTGAAAATTTAGCTAAAGCTTCCAAATTCATTGAACAGATTATGGTAGTGGGTGATGGTGAAAAAATGCCATGTGCCCTGGTACAGCCAGATTTTGAATTTGCGAAAAACTGGGCAATGAGAAACAACCTCAATATTGGATCTACACCGGAAGAAATTGCTAAAAGCCCTGAACTGAAGCAAAGAATTGAAAAGGAAATTGACGGAATCAATGAACATCTTGGAAACTGGGAGAAAATCAAAAAGATTGAACTTACTCCAGAAGTATGGAGCATTGAAAGCGGATTACTGACGCCTACTTTAAAGCTAAAAAGAAAAGCCGTGAAAGAGAAGTTTATTGCTTTGTATAATAAGATGTACGATCATCAGGATTAATTATTAAATGAAACTATCCAAGTATACATTCATTTGCCAATTCATACTTTTTGGATTGGCTTTTTTTATGTTTTCCTGTAAGAAACAGATTGAAAGCCCTAAAACAATATCTAAGAAAAAAATTGAAGTCCCTCAGCCTTTAAACACTGACCCACTTAATGCTTTAAAAGAGAAAGCATTGAATGATTATATTCAAACTGCTGATATTATAAAACCGAATCCAAATAACGGAATTCCTTTTAACCAGCTTGATTATGATAAGATTATTGCTTATGAATTTGCAGGTGACGAAGAAATATACCCTAATGCTATTGACAAAAAGGGAAAATTTGTACCTGTCATATTAAAACAACAATTTTTAACTCAACAGCAAGCAGATCGTATTTTATCTGCCTTAGCAAAAAATTCAAGCTATGGAGAAAGCTCTGCTGCCTGCTTTCAACCTCATCTTGGGCTGGTATTTTTTAAAGGGACAAAAAAAATCAATCAGATAAGTATTTGTTTAAGTTGTAATTCTTCTGTTACAGAAATCCACATTCCCGCAAGAACGCATAAAGTATTTAATAAAGGAACAGAAAATGAGTACTTTTTCATTGGTTTCACTTCGTCTGGAAAGAAAGCAATCATCAATTTGTGCAAACAAATTAACTTTCAGTACGGAAACAAGGAAGGGTAATATATAAAAACACGAAAGTAATTCCCCCCCTGTTTTTTATAATTTTTTGATATAGATTGAAAAGATATACCCCAATTTATGGTGAATGAAAATTACATTATTGTAAAAACAATGTGATTGAGAATCCATAAAAAAAGCTGTCTCATTTCTGAGACAGCTTTTGTATGTTTTACAATCAATAATTAGAATTTAATTACAGATTTCATTCTCTCGTTTTCTTCCATTACCAATTCGTCATCAACAAGGATTTTCCCTGAATGCTCATCAATAATGATTTTCTTTCTCTGAGCAATTTCCATTTGCTTCTGTGGAGGGATAGTGAAGAAAGATCCTTTTGGAGCTCCTCTTTCTAATCCTACTACCGCAAGACCATTGATAGAGTTTGTTCTGATTCTGTTGTAAGAAGCTAATAATCTCTCATCGATTTTACCAGCATATTCTTTAGACTGATCTAAAAGATATTCTTCTTCTTTTTGAGTTTCAGAGATCAAACCGTCCAATTCTTCTTTCTTGAATTTCAAATGATTTTTCAAATCGCCAATCTTGGCATTCAACTCACTTAAAGTTTCGTTTTTGTGAGCGATTTTTGCTCCGAATTCTTTAATTCTTTTTTCAGCAAGCTGAATTTCCAGATCCTGGAATTCCATTTCTTTTCCTAATGCTTCAAACTCTTTATTGTTTCTTACATTATCCTGCTGAGATTTGTATTTCTCAATTAAAGTCTTTGCATGGTTAATTACTTCATGCTTTGTCTTGATCTGATCATCCTGATCTTTGATGTCTGCATGAAATTTTTCAGCTCTTTTCTCAAGACCTTCAATCTCGATTTCAAGATCTTCAACTTCAATTGGCAATTCTCCTCTAGTATTTCGGATTTCATCCAATCTTGAATCAATGATCTGCAAATCGTATAAAGCTCTTAATTTTTCTTCAACTGAAATATCGTTGGTTTTTGCCATATTTAAATGAAATAATTTACTGGGTTTGTTTTTTCAATAGATTTTGAAATTGCAAATGTACTAAATTTTTGTGACAAAATTTCAAATAATTGTTGAGTTACAAATTGTTCAGATTCATAATGACCTATATCACAGATCAGCATTTTAGACTCTGCTAAAAAATAATCATGGTATTTAAGATCTCCTGTGAGATAAGCATCACATTTTTTGGCTGCTGCAGATCTGATACCACTAGCTCCGGAACCACCCAAAACCCCTACTCTTTTGATTTTTTTATTATTGAATGAGGAATGTTTTATCATCTCAAGCCCAAACTTCTCTTTTACAAATTTGAGAAAATCCGCCTCATCCATCTCTTCTTCAAGGTCACCATACATTCCTAACCCGGTATGATGGTTTTTATTATCCAGACTGTACACCTGATGGGCCACTTCTTCGTAAGGATGTGCAGCTTTCATTGCGCCTACAATCTGACCTTGCTTATAGCCTTCAAAAATCACAGAGATCATATCTTCATCCGCATTTTCACGAATTCCCTGTTGTCCTGAGAACGGATTTGAGCCTTCTACCGGTCTGAACGTCCCGTTTCCATTAATGGTAAAACTGCATTCATCATAAAACCCTATACTTCCTGCTCCTGCAGAAAATAGGGCTTCTTTTACTTTTTCCGAATACTCTTTCGGAACAAAAACCGTAAGCTGTTTCAGGTTATTTTCTTTTGGCTGCAGAATTTTTAGATTTTTTAACCCAAGCTGGCTGCATATTCCGTGGTTCACTCCAAAGAAATCATTATCAAATGCCGTATGAATAGCATAAATGGCAATTTTATTTTCGATAGCTTTTAACACCGCTCTTTCTACATAGTTTTTCCCTGTTAAAGATTTTAATCCGGAAAAAATGATAGGATGAAAACATACAATCAGATTACAGTTTTTCTGAATAGCTTCATCCACTACATTTTCCAACGCATCATGACAAACCAGGATTCCGGAGACATTACGATCAGGAACTCCGCAGAGCAGACCTACATTATCAAAATCTTCTGCCTGTTGTAAAGGAATAAGTTTATCTATTTCTGAAATTACTTTTCTTATTGTCATTTTATTCTGTATGTTTGCTACGAAAATAACGATAATTTGTTAATTTTAAAAAACATTAAAAATGGAAAGAGAGCACAATCTTGTTCCTGAAGATAAGCTCTGGAAAAGATTTCTTTACAGGATCATTTACCGTTCTGATACAAGGCTCGGAAAATTATTCGACATTATATTACTATCTTTAATTCTTGCAAGTACTGCCATTATCATGATGGAAAGCGTACCTCAGCTTGATAAAAAATTCCATTATACTTTTCTGGTTCTTGAGTGGGTGATTTCTGTTTTCTTCACGCTTGAATATTCCATGCGGATTGCTGTACTAAAAAATAAACGAAGTTATATTTTCAGTTTTTTCGGGGTTATAGATTTTCTTGCACTGGTTCCTTTCTTTCTCAGTTTTTTCTTTCCGATCACCAAATATTTTCTGATTTTCAGAATGCTGAGAATGCTGAGAATTTTCAGAATTTTCAATTTACTCGATTTCATGAATGATGGCTACCTTATTGTCCGCGCATTGAGGAACAGTTCCAGAAAAATTTATATATTTTTATTATTCCTGATTATTTTTTCGGTGATCGTAGGTTCACTGATGTTTATGGTGGAAGGCGGCCGTCCCGGGTTTGAAACCATTCCACAGTCGATCTATTGGGCAGTCGTTACGGTAACTACTGTAGGATATGGTGACGTATCTCCGGTTACTCCTATGGGAAAATTTTTTGCTGTTGTTCTGATGCTTGCCGGTTATTCCATTATTGCTGTTCCCACGGGAATTGTAACAGCCGAAATGCGAAATAAAAGACAAAACCTTGAAAAGGTGTGTGATCGTTGTGGAAATGAGGATATTGATGATGACGCAAGGTATTGCAAACAATGTGGCAAGAAATTAGCTTGATATTTGGTATTAAACATACAAATACCACAAAATCATGGAACCACAAAAGAAAAACAAACCGAACAGCTTAGTCGTCATCCTTTTTGCACTTATTGTATTAATGATCATTGTCTATTTTATACTAGCCATGTTCTTCCCTACTGTTTTTGACCTTATGAACAAAGGAGATATACAACCCGTACCTAATAAGTAATATGCAATGAATGATTATTGCACAATAATATAAAAGACGGATCATTTCTGATCCGTCTTTTTTTAATTTATATCTGAATTATTCAGTTATTTTTTAATGACTTTAACGGTTTGTTTTGATCCGTCCTTCATTTCCAGAGTTACTAAATACATTCCTTGTTTCAATTCATTTAAATGTATTGTAGAATCTGGGTTTGCAATAGTTTTCATCAGTCTTCCTGAAGCATCCATTACCATTATGTTTTTCACGTTCTTCACATCAGAAATGTTCAACACATCGGTAAAAGGATTCGGATACACTTTGATCCCGCTTTTTGTTTGGGAAACCTCAGATACTGCCAGATTAGCATTTGTAATACTGATATCATCAAGATACAGATAATACTGATTAGCATCTGAGTAAGCATTAAATCCAAAATAATATATTCCCGTTGTCGGAACAGTAAATGTTATAGATTCTGCATGTAAAGTATTATCATTGATTGACGGATAGTCTGCAATCGGGTTTGTCATCGCAGATACATTGGCTGAAGTTCCAAAAGCTACTTTTAACTTCTCCGTATAGTCCGTATCGTTATTTCCGTACTTGTAACTGATTGTATACTGCATTCCGGCCGTTAAATTTAATCCTTGAGTAAAGAACCATGCATCAGCAGGGCTAGAAAAATCATATTCATACTTCAAAACATTAGTATCGAATCCCTGAATATCAGAAGGCGCAGAATCTGTTATCCAATCGCTTCCCGATCCTGCATTGATATTTTCCGTACAGCCGGGAAGATCAGGAACCGAAACATTTTCAAAGTCTAAAGTATAAGGCAGATTTGCGGTTGCACATAACGTAGTGAATGTAGTATAATCACTCCATATACTTTTATCAGAAGCACTGCATGCGGATCTTACCCAAACATAATATGTTGTATTCGGAGCTAAGCTTGGGATATTATAAGTGGTAGCAGTAACTCCCGTAAAATTAGGTGTACTGGTTCCTGTAGGAGCAGTATTGGCTGTACTGTAATAAATCTCATATCCGTTAGCCGGTGCAGGATTGGATGCCGTCCAGGAAATAGAGGCTCCGGCAGCTGTAATATTTGAATGGGTTAATACTGTAGGCTCACTGCATGTAGGAGTTACAGCCACATTAATGTCATCAACATATAATCTGTTCATATCAGCATCAGAATACGCCTGGAATCCAAAGTAATAGGTACTTGTAGTGGCAGGGGTAAAATCTACGAAAGCACTTGTTGCTGCACTGATAATAACATCCGGATAGTCTGCCAGTGTATTTGTCATACCAGCACTTGATGCTGAAGTTCCATACGCCACTTTTAATTTCTCAGCATAGACTGTTCCTGCTGCATTTCCATATTTATATCTGATTCTGTAGCTAACTCCTGCAGTAAGGTTAATTCCGTTGGTGAAAAACCAGGTATTTGCAGGGTTTGAAGAATCATACACATATCTGAGAACATTACCTGTAAAGCCCTGATCAGCTAAATTGTACGTCTGCCATATATTTCCCGAGCCATCATTAACGGCTGAAGTACAAAGCGGTAAATTCGGAGTATTTAAACTTTCAAAATCCAGTGTGTAAGGTACATTTACAGCAACACAAGCAGTAGTAAACGTAGCCATTTGAGACCATAAACTCTTATCTGTGGCAGTACATACCGAACGTACCCATACATGATAAGCAGTAGCTGGAGTAAGCATAGATAAGTCAGCGCTCAGAGTTGTATTCGTTCCGGAAGCTGTAGTAGTTGCCGTTGGAGGTGTAACGGAAGTTGAATAATAATATTCATATCCACCGTTTGGTGCTGAAGACGAAGCGGTCCATGCAATATGAGCGGAGTTGGATGTAACTGCGGATACCGTTACTCCAGTTGGAGCAAGGCAGGTCGGAACTGCACCAATCACAACTTTATAATCATGAGCTTCTCCATAACCATCTATGTTACAAGGAATAGGATCACTTAAAAACCGATCTCCAACTCTCATTCTGTAAGTACCTGGTGTAACGGTAGCAGGAATAATAATCATACCGGATGTAATATCGTTTCCTCCTACTGAAGAGCTGGTACCTGAGGCAACAAGTTCAGGTGTAGTATCATCAAAGATTCCGTCATTGTTAAAATCAATCCAGACTCGTACATGCTGACTGCTGTAACCATGTGTAACAGAGAAATCATAGCTCAATCCTGCATTTAGATTAATTGTCATTGAAGTGTAATCTCCATATGATCCGGAAGAACAGCCGGTATTTGCATGGTTAAACCCTGCGGAAGGAATGGTAAAGGAGTCAATCATATCTCCCCCGCTACACCCATCGCTAAATTCTGGTATACAATAAGTTTGCGCAAATGAAAAGAAGCCTGTCATTAAAAGGCCAGCAAGTAAAATCTTTTTCATACAATAATATTTATAACCCAAATCTAGTAAAATTCGACATTAAAACATAAAATTTTTATATAAAATTCAATAAATACAAAATTTTTTTCATCATCTGTAAAATTCATAAAATACTCTACTATTCCTTTCCATATGTTTTCTATTTTGGGTAAAAAAAAGAGACCGCCCTAAGGCAGTCTCTCTCGTGTGTTAAAAAAAATAAATTATTTTTTAATGGCTTTAACGGTTTGTTTAGTTCCGTCTTTCATATTCAATACCACTAAATACATTCCTTCTTTCAAGTCTCTTAACTGAAGTACTGAAGACGGGTTTTCAATAGTCTTCACCAGTCTTCCGGCAAGATCAATCACTGAAACAGATTGTACTTTTGATACATCAGAGATTGTCAATGTATCAGTAAATGGATTAGGATACACTTTGATACTATTATCTTTTCCAGCCACTTCAGAAGTTCCAAGGCACGCTGAATCCACAGTTACCACAACCGGTTGTCTTGCACTTTCACAACCACTTGAGAACTTCCAGTTATAGATATAATACCAGTAATTAGGACCAGAAGAGAAACTATTACCTGTTACACTTACCACGCCTGATGTAATCGGATAGTTAGCTCCATCCGTATTTCTATTCAGGTAGATCTGCACTCCGGCCCCTTGTCCGATTCTGTATCCTGTTCCCGCAGGTAACGCATAATTAAGATTAATTGTTTGTGGAGTTGTTCCATCATTAACCGCAACTGTATAAGGAACAGAAAGCAAAGTAACACCAGCGTTATTTTTGATTTCTATTGCAGAGCTGGTTCCTATAGCCGCTGAAGAAGTAGGGAAAACATCAATACTATATAATGTGATCGGAGACGCCACATCAAATATCTGATAATACATATTAATATCATAATTTGAAGAGCTAATACTTCCGAACGTTGATGGATTTACCGGACCAACAACACCTACGGCACTGTTATTTTTAGCAGATACATAATAAGTAGTTGTTGAAGAAATAACAGGTGTTGTATAAGAATTACCTGTTCCTAGCGGAGTTACCGCCGTGTTGCTATCATACCATGAAATAGTTGCCCCCGCATCTGCAGTTGCAGAAATAGTTGCAGTTCCTGAAGCCCCACAAATAGTAGCCGGAGTTGCACTTAAAAGCGCCGGTGGCTGACACAGCGTTCTAAATGTAGCCATTAAAGACCAAACGCTCATATCTGTTCCGCTGCAGTGAGATCTTACCCAAACATAATAAGTTGTAGAAGGAGCTAACGAAGACAAAGGTGTAGAAAGTCCCGGAACTCCGTTAATATTAGGGTTAGCAGCACTTGTAGGAGCTGTATTCGATGTACTGTAATACACATCATAACCACCTGCCGGAGGTGTTGTGGAAGCAGTCCACGAAAGATTAGCTGAATTAGGTGTAATTGTACCAACAGTTAATGCGGTAGGCTCTATACAAGTTGGTATTTTTTCAACAAAAACATCATCCAGATAGATACCTCTTGCAGATCCTCCTAAGCCGTGTTTAATTGCTAAATACTGATCAGAACCAGCAGGGATAGTTACCAAATAGGATGCCCATGAAGAAGTAAGGCTAATACTGCTTCCAACAGCAGTAAAAGATGCTGGGTTAGAAGGATTGGAAAGCGTTCCTACCTGTAAAGTATACCCTGTACTGCCTCCTTTTGCCATGAATCTTACCTGTCTTGTACCATCTGTTAAATTTGTGGTTTGCGGTGAAACCAGCATTATATTTCCGGTGGTATCACTACTATTGTATAAATAATAGCAATTAGGCGAGGTGTTAGGGGAAGTACTAGATACATACCCATATCCTGCACTGTTTGCAGTTTCTACATAAGACCAGCAAAGAGGGGCATTAGTATTAGTGGATGAACCTGTAGCTGTAGTGTCAAAGTTCTGAGCATACGGCGCGTTGGTAGCTGAACAGATTGTTGAGAAACTTCTTTCTGTACAATTAGTAGAGCTTTGTGTTGCTGTATAAGCACCTATTGAATAATAATAGATGGTAGAATTATTAAGAGGTGTAGGTAAAGTATACGTAGTTACATTTCCTACATCTGCATTATTCAGAACATCTGCTGCTCCGGGTGTAGTACCTATTCTCAGCTTATATCCGCTTACTCCTGTTACCGCAGACCATGTAAATGTTGGTGTCAGCGAAACTGCCGCTGCCGAAGCTGCCGGAGCAGATACCGTAGGACAGATTGATAATGTAGTGAACGTTCTTTCTGAGCAGCCTACAGAGGTATTTGTAGCATTGTAAGAATTGATTGTATAATAATATTTCGTATTATAATTCAGCTCATTAGGAAGCGTGTAAGTAAGCACGTTTCCAACATCAAAACCATTCAGGACATCTGTTCCTCCTGATGTAGTTCCAATGGAGATTTTATATCCTGTGGCTTCAGCATTTGACGCCCATGTAAATGTAGGTTTTACAGCAACTCCCGTAGCACTGGAGCTTGGTGCAGACACTGTAGGACACAATGTTAAAGTTGTGAAATTTCTTTCCGTACAGCTTGAAGATGTTAAAGCACCGCTATATGAGTTTACTGTATAATAATATTTTGTATTGTAATTAAGCGGTGTCCCGTTGTAAGTATAGGTAGTTACATTCCCTACATCCATGTTATTCATCACGTCTGTACCGCCTGTGGTTGTTCCGATAGAAATCCTATATCCTGTTGCGGCATCAGATGCTGTCCAGGTAAAAACAGGAGTTCTTGAAACGTTTGTTGCAGAAGAAGACGGTGCTGAAACTGTTGGACAAGGAATTGTCTTTGTTATAAAACTTCTTTCTGTACATCCCGTTGCCACTCCCATTGTATTTTTAGGAGAAACAGTAAGATAATAGGTTGTCATGTAAGACAACTGTGAAGCCGCCGGAACCGTGTAACTTGTCACTAGCCCTACATCCACATTATTCATAATATTGTTACCTCCCGGTGTTGTTCCAAGATTTACAACATAAGAAGTTGCTCCTGATGCTGTAGCCCAGCTGAAGGTAGGAGTAAGAGAAACTCCTGTAGCCCCGACTGCCGGTGCTGATATTGCACTACATGCGGGCGGTGATGCTGGTGTCAATCCCAACACTTGCATTACGGACCTGTATCCAGACTGCGTACCTGTAATTGTAGGTGCTGCAGGATCCGGGTTAGTAGTGTCATTTCTATAGTATAGACTGGAGTTTGAAGCTACAGAATATTTATAGAAATACTCACTGGTTCCTCCTGCAGTATCATATCCATCTTTATTTTCATCAATAGCAACCACCAGATTATCTACATTATTGTAAGCAAAAGGGGTAGTAAATGTTACATCTACCATTCCGTTATTGTTGGTAACTGTACCGGCAAAAACCTGGGTAAGGGAAGATATTGGCACCCATGAAGTACTTGTTGCAAATGTATCATTTGGGGTGTGTCCCAGATACACTACAATTTCATTCGAGTTCAGTAAAGTCGCAGTACTTCCTAAAAAGAACCTTAGTCCTGTGATATTCCCTGCGGTTGTATTCAGCTCTGTCTTTTTAATAATCTGCTGACAATAGGAAAATTTGTAGTAATTACTCCAAGGTATCGCATCAGAGGAACTGGTAATGGATGTACCACTTCCTAACTGAAGTTGTGCAGATGCTCCTATTCCGAGAGCCAGCATGCACATGAGTAGAATTTTCTTCATAAATAGTAATAATAATAATTGTTAGGGCGGTAAATGTATAAATATTAATCCAAATATTAAAAAATATCATAAAATATTAAACAAAAACTCATAATAACATTATTATTTTACAATAAAATCAAACAGTTATTTAATTTTAATAAATATTTCGCAAATCAATGAAAAACAATATGTATTTAAAGATCAAATAGTTACGTTTAATTCACTCAAAATCGGTTCATGAAAAATTTTCTACTTAACATAAAAAAATATTAAAAAAATTACTACAATTCAAACAATAAGTAAACAAAAAAAAGTGACCCAAAAGCCACTTTTATTTTTGTTGTTATTTATTTTTTAATTCAGATAGAACTCATATTTATTGAGCAGCTGAATTTCTTTTATCAGATCTCCGTTCAGATCTACTGAATGTTTCATAGACTGCACTTCAATATGAGAATCATCTTCAATGTTTTTAATAAAAAATTTCAGCTTTTGATTTCCTTTATTACGATCGAGAACAGTCCTGAAAAAGTCCAGATCTTCAGGTCTTACATCCATTACATCCATCACCAGAGATATACTCTTAGCAAACCTTTCAAATGCTTCCTGAAGCTCGATTACATCATTTACATTAACAAAAACTCTCCCATCCTTTACCTGGGCAAATTTAATTTTAAAAATAACAAACCGCTGCACTTCAAGCTTTTCTTTCAACCTCATATAGTCTCTGTCTCCCAATCTGAAAGAGTATGAACCTGAATAATCCTCCAGGGTTACAAAAGCCACTTTTTCGCCACTTCTGAAGCCATCCTGAACTCTGTACTCCGTAATCAAGCCAGCTACAGTATATTCTTTCCCTGCGCCTCCGTTTTCTCTTTCTTTCTGAAGTGTTTTCCAGTCTTTCTTTTTCTCTTCGAATAATTCTTCCTGCTTATTGGCAAAAGCCTGTTCTTTATAAGCATCTACCTCATCCAGGTTTAAGAAAAGGAAATTACCTTTGGGTTCTGCCTTTTTGGTTACTTCTTCTACAACTTCCTCTTCCCCTGCTGATAAATCATCTGAAACAATCTCTGCAAGATCAACCGTTTCATCCTGTGAATCCTGCTCCAGAACAGGAGCTTCATCTGTGACCACCTTTTCTTCTTCATCTTTTTCCAGCACTGCTTTTTTAGAAAGCTGTCCCTGCATAAATTGGAACTGGTATTTAAACTCATCCAATGGGTGTGCGGAAAGATAGAACCCAATGATTTCTTTTTCTTTGTTAAGCTTATGCATATTCGGCCATTCCGGACATGGCGCAAGTTTTGGCTGCTCGATCTGAACTTCTTCCGCAAAATCCGCAAATAGAGAATGTTCCATCTCATTTTTACTTTCCTGAAAACTCTGGCCATATCTGATCAGTCTTTCAAGATTTGTTCTTCCAGCCATATCGATATCAAAATACTGACCTCTATGGAAAGAGTCCAATTCATCAAAAGCTCCGGCCAGCACCAAACTTTCCGCCACTCTCTTATTCATTTGAGAAGGCAATATTCTTTCAAAGAAATCGTAAATATTTTTAAATCTTCCGTTTTCTCTTTCTCTTGTGATCGCTTCACTCGGCCCTTCCCCGATTCCTTTAATTGCACCTAATCCAAAACGGATCTGCCCTTTTTCGTTTACGGAGAATTTATATTGAGATTCATTCACATCCGGTCCTAAAACATCAACTCCCATACTTTTGCAATCTTCCATGAACATGGTAATTGAATCTGTATTGTTAATGTTGTTACTCATTACACTCGCCATGTATTCTGCGGGATAGTTTGCTTTCAAAAACGCTGTCTGGTAAGCGATAAATGCATAACAGGTAGAGTGTGATTTGTTGAAGGCATATTCTGCAAAGGCCTTCCAGTCATTCCAGATCTTTTCTAACCTTTCTTCATTCAGATTGTTCTTTCTTCCTCCTTCAATAAATTTAGGATACATCTTGTTCAGAACATCGATCTGCTTTTTACCCATTGCTTTTCTGAGGGTATCTGCCTCACCTTTTGTAAAATTGGCCAGCTTCTGAGACAAAAGCATTACCTGCTCCTGATAAACGGTAATTCCGTAAGTTTCTTTTAAATACTCTTCTGTTTCCGGTAAGTCGTAAACAATTTCTTCAATTCCATGTTTTCTGTTAATGAAATTCGGGATATATTTAATCGGGCCCGGACGGTACAATGCGTTCATGGCAATAAGATCGGCAAAAACAGTTGGTTTAAGCTCTCTCATATACTTTTGCATTCCGGGACTTTCATACTGGAAAATCCCCACCGTTCTACCTTCTTTAAACAATTGATAGGTTTTGGTATCATCCAACGGAATAAGATCCGGATCAATATCCAGCCCATATCTTGCTTTTACCAGCTTCAGTGCATCTTTAATGATCGTCAGGGTTCTAAGGCCCAGGAAGTCCATTTTCAAAAGCCCTGCACTTTCCGCTACCGAGTTATCAAACTGCGATACGAGGATATCGGCATCTTTTGCTGCAATGGTTACCGGAACAAGATTACTTACATCTTCAGGAGTAATGATTACACCACAAGCATGAATACCTGTATTCCTGATACATCCTTCCATTTTTTTCGCACTCGCAAGTACGCCATGGCGGGCATCATCCGGACTATCAAGAACATACCTCATCTCATCGACAAGCATCTGTTCTTCTGGTTTCAGTTTATCATATTTTGCTAAAGCTTTCGCTATATTCATTCCTGGTGTGGAAGGAATCAGCTTGGCAATATTATTGGTATCAGGAATCGGAACATCCAGCACTCTTCCTGCATCTTTAATGGCAGATTTTCCACCAAGAACGGAATAGGTAATGATCTGCGCCACCTGACTCTGTCCGTATTTGTCGATTACCCATTTGATAATCCTGTCTCTTCCTTCATCATCAAAATCGATATCAATATCAGGCATCGATACCCTTTCCGGGTTCAGGAATCTCTCAAAAAGGAGATCATATTTAATAGGATCCACATTGGTGATCCCTATACAGTAAGCTACTGCTGATCCGGCAGCCGATCCCCTTCCTGGACCTACCCATACTCCCATATTACGGGCTTCATTACAGAAGTCCTGCACAATAAGGAAGTATCCCGGATAACCGGTATTGGCAATTACTTCCAGCTCGAAATCAAGACGTTCTTTGATCTCATCAGTAATCCCGCCAAACTGGTCATATCTTCTTTTGGCTCCTTCATATGTTAGATGGGTAAGATAAGCCATTTCCCCTCTTTTTCCTCCGTCTACCTCATCTTCAGCATGGATAAATTCTTCCGGAATATCAAATTTAGGAAGCAATACATCTCTTTTTAAGGTATAAGGTTTAAACTTTGCAAAGAATTCCTCATAAGCCTCAAATGCATCAGGATAAGCCAGGAAAGCTTCTTTTATTTCATCGGAATTTTTGATATAATATTCCCCTGTTGCCAGTCCTCTTCGTTTACCGAATCCTTTTCCAACAGGTGTTGAAAGCTTTTCTCCATCTTTGATACAGCTTACAATATCCTGAATATTGGAATCATCTTTATTGGTATAGAACGTTTCGTTCTGCGCCAGAATTTTAACATTGTATTTATCTGCCAGATATAAAAGAACTTCATTCAAGTGTTCTTCCTCTGGCAGTTTATGGTTTTGAAGCTGTACATAAAAGTCATCTTCAAAGGTATCTTTCCACCATTTGAAGAGTTCCTCTCCTTTCTGTTCCCCGGTATTCAGAATTGCATCGGGAATATCTCCCATAATTCCGGAAGTGAGTGCAATTATTCCTTCTTTATATTGGGCAATAAGTTCGCGGCTTATCCTCGGAACCCCAAAATAGAACCCTTTAAGGAAACCGATACTTGAAAGTTTCGCCAGATTTTTATACCCGTTAAAATCTTTTGCTAAAAGTACAACCTGAGTTCTCCTGTCCGGATCATCTTTGGTAAACTGCTTCTGTTCATAGCGTTCTGAAATATAAAACTCACAGCCCACCACAGGAATCAGAGGTTCAGAAACCGGTTCTTCTTCGTTAAATTCTGTTCCGTTTTCTTCCGCCTCCTGCTTTTTAGCTAAATATTCTTTATGCTTTTTGCTTCTGTCTCCGTTAGCTCCTTCCACTGCTGAAACAAACTTGAAAGCCCCCATCATATTCCCAAGATCCACCATCCCTACTGCAGGAAAGTTTTCATCAGAAGCTTTTTTAATCAGGTCATTGATACTTGAAGTAGCCGTAAGTGTAGAGAAGACGCTATGGTTATCGAAATTGAAATATTTGCCTAAATCAATTTCATCAATACTTCCGAAATCCTGCTGCTTTTTCTTATTATGAAAATCAGCAACCTGCCTTCTGATAACAATACTGAAAGGCTTGATGGGATCGGGGTAAAGGCTTTTAAAATAACTTAGCTGATCTTCGGATGTTTTCAGAAGTTCAGCAGGAATTATTCCAATTCTCATCATTTCAAAGAACACCTGAGCGGTAGCATTTACATCCGCCGCCGCATTGTGAGCTTCGTCAAATTTATTACCGTAGAGCTTTTCGTATAGCTCTTCAAGTTTCGGAGGTTTAAACCTGCCTCCTCTTCCTCCGCCTAGCTGGCAGAAGTCGGTTCCCAGAATCATTGTATCCGCTCTGGGTTTTTCCTGTAAATTGTCTTTTAAATTTTTTCTGTAAAATTCTGCTCCTACAATATTATAGTCGAATTCTACATTATGCCCGGAAACTACCCTAACTTTTTCAAGGACTTTAGAAAACTCTTCTAAAATCTCCTGAAGATCACGTCCTTCTTCATTGGCGATTTTCGTTGTAATTCCGTGAATTCTTGCTGCATTAAAGGGAATATCATACCCTTCAGGCTTTATTATATAATCCTGGTTTTCTATCAAGTTTCCATCATCATCGTGCACTTGCCATGCAATCTGAACCATTCTTGGCCAGTTATCCGAATCTGAAAGCGGAGCGTTGAAATTTTTTGGTAACCCTGTTGTTTCTGTGTCAAAAATTAAATACATATAATGTTCTAACTTTTCTATAAAAAAAGAGAACGTAAAGTTACTTCATTTTTTTTATAAAACTTACGACAGACCACAAAGGATGACGGTATTTTTTTACTAAAAGATAATTTCTCAGCATTCATATTAATTTACATTAGGAACAAACGATAATTTAAATAATTGACACCAAATTACTTTTAACAAAATAAAAATCATGTAATATTTCCTTTTTGATTCCCGCTCTCATCCACCTCAGAATTATTGAATGATGACGACCAGGCATAATCAACAACAAATATCAGCATCAAAAGCAACAGAGTCCAAAAATCCGTAAAAAATAGTTATTTCTATTTCTCAGCTGTCTTCACAGTTATAAAAACGATATTTTTTTATTTAATCCATAGAAACCATAAATTCATAAGAACAAAAAGCACTTCAAACTTAATTTTTCTTCAGTAATTAAACATAATATTTCCTTTTTCAAAAGAATAAAAAACAAGAAACACATTAGTTACATTAAAATTATAAAAACAAAAATAAAAATAAATTCATTTTTTTAACAAAAACACTGATATACAACAAGTTAAAACAAAACAATATATTTATTCAATATATTTGACTATTACA
Source organism: Chryseobacterium sp. Tr-659 (assembly GCF_011752975.1). Taxonomy (GTDB): domain Bacteria; phylum Bacteroidota; class Bacteroidia; order Flavobacteriales; family Weeksellaceae; genus Chryseobacterium. The sequence continues at coordinate 21,213 of NZ_VWWP01000007.1, forward strand.
ATGACATTATTAAAAATTATGAATAAAATCTTTATTTCTATCAGTATTTTAATTATTTCTTTAGCAAGTGCACAAAATAGCAATGAAATTTTACAAAGAAAATTTGAAAAACAAAACGAAGAGAACAATAAGAAATTTGATTCTTATGTGACCAGACACTACGGTTCTAACAGGAGCCCTAAAATCTTAAAAGAGATTGAGGAGCAGAGAAAGAATCTGGGAGGTTTTATGCCTGATGGCAAACCTTATTTTCTTCAGGCAGATGACATGGACCAAATAAAGAACTCAAATGCTGACTTTCTCCAAAACGGGACCATAACAGGGCTTACAGGCTCTTTCAATGGAGAAAATATAAAATATACTGTTTTTGATGGCGGAAGAGCGTTTGCCGGGCATATTTTCTTTGATAATATTCCCAATAGAGTTACCAATAAAGAAACAGCGACTATGAATTACAGCCAGCACGCGACTGCTGTTACAAGTTTTATCGGCTCAAAAGACTTTCCTTACACATTTCAGCTTAGTAACGGAGGTACCCATCCTGTAAACTTTAAAGGGATTGCTCCTAATTCTACGTTTGATAATTATGCATTTACAACCACTACTTTGCCTGGAAATACCACCACAAGCACTGTATTTCAGAAAATACTTACGGCAGCACCCAAAATCTCCAATCACTCCTACGGAACAAATATGGGATGGCATGATCAGATCATTGCCGGAGCGCTGGTATGGACCGGAAGCTACGATGCAGGAACCTATTATGATATACAGGGAACTTATTTTACAGACGATCAAAACTATGATGAGATTGTGTATAATAATCCTTCTTATGTCATTGTAAAATCTGCCGGTAACTCATATGGAATGGGACCTAATGGAAATACAACTCCAAGATATTATCAGGATGCCACAGGTAATAACGTACCATTTGCAGCGACTGATGTTTTACCTCCAAACAATTGCTCCCAGGGATATGACTGCATTGGGGGAGGCTCTCTGGCCAAAAACCTCATTATTGTTGGTGCTACTGATATTATCACATCAAATAATGGCAGGTATACAGTTCCCGGTGATGTCATTCATTCAAATTACAGCAGTGCAGGGCCAAGAGATGATGGTGGAATTAAACCAGACATCACCACTACAGGAACGGATGTTGCCCATGCTGCAACTGCTGAAGATACCACAGGAAGCCAGAATGCAAGTGTAGGAAGCGGAACTTCTTATTCAGCACCGGTAGTAACGGGTATTATTGGTGTTTGGATGCAAGTTTACAAACAGCTGTTTCCTACTCTTGAACTTAATGCAGCATCTGCGAAAACCTTAACTATACACTCTGCTTCAGAGGCAGGAAATATTGGCCCTGATCCATGGTTTGGCTGGGGATATATCAATGCTAAGAAAGGAGCAGAATTATTAGTAGGAAAATCAAACAATACTGTTATTTTTAATGATGAAACTTTAAATAATGCTGCAACAAACCAGAAAACTGTGGTTGCATCTGGCAGTGAACCTTTGAAAGTAACAATATCATGGATTGATCCCGCGTATGTAGTTCCAAACGATCTCACATGGCAAGATGCTTATAATAACAGAAGTTCCAGATTAATTAACGACCTGGATTTAAGAATCATAGACACTGTAACTAATACCATCTACTTCCCGTGGAAGCTTAATGCTAATAATCCGATGGCCCCTGCTACAAAAGCAGATAATACAGTTGATAATGTAGAGCAGGTAGTTATTGATGCTCCTGTTGCCGGAAGAAGCTACAGAATTGAGATTTCCAATAAGGGGACATTAAAAAATAACACTCCTCAAAACTATTCGATTATTGCTACCGGATATACACAACTTTTAAACACAAGAGATGTTAATCACTTATCGGGTATTGCTGTAGTGCCTACTGTAACTAAAGATATTGTCAGTATTCTTAAAGCTCCTAAGAAATCAACGTTTACCGTTTATGATCTATCCGGTAAAAAACTACAAACCGGAATAGTTAATAGTGACAGAGAAGCAATAGATCTATCATCAAATCCAAAAGGGATATACATCATTGAGATAAAAACCAATAAGGACATTATTTCTAAGAAAGTTATTAAAGAATAATCCTTTACTTCATGCAATTTTCACAAAATACTAACAGTTGTTAGTATTTTGTTTTTTTATGTATATTTGCTTCCTATGGAAAATACACTTCACGAAAAAGTTTCTCAGGATATATTACTCAAAGCGTATAATCATATGATGCTGGCTAAAGCCATGGCTGATATCTACGAAGAGAATAGAAATATCTGTAAATATGTTCATAGTACATCAAGAGGGCATGAAGCTATTCAGCTTGCAACTGCTTATCAGCTTAAGAAAGAAGACTGGGTTTCTCCTTATTACAGGGATGAAAGTATTCTTTTAGGAATTGGCTTTGAGCCTTACCAGCTTATGCTTCAGTTATTAGCTAAAGCTGATGATCCTTTTTCGGGAGGAAGGTCTTATTATTCACACCCTTCAAGTAGGGATGAAAACAAACCAAAGATCATTCACCAGAGTTCCGCAACCGGAATGCAAACTATCCCGACTACAGGAGTAGCACAGGGAATCAAATACATTCAGGACTTTAATCTTCAGAATTTCGAAAACAATCCTGTAGTGGTATGCAGCCTTGGGGACAATTCCGTAACTGAAGGTGAAGTGAGCGAAGCTTTACAGTTTGCAGCTTTGCACCAGCTTCCGATTATTTTTCTTGTTCAGGATAATGAATGGGGAATTTCCGTAACGAAAGAAGAAGCCAGAACCTGTGACGCCTATGATTTCGTAGCCGGATTTACCGGATTAAGCAGAATGAGAGTGGACGGAACTGATTTCGTGGAAAGTTTCGAAGCGATGAAAAAAGCTGTTGATTTCGTAAGAACAGAGAGAAAGCCTTTGGTGGTATGTGCAAAAACCGTATTAATCGGCCACCATACTTCCGGCGTGAGAAGAGAATTCTACAGAGATGAAGAAGATTTAACAAAACATAGAGCAAAAGATCCGGGAGAAATCCTTAGAAAACATTTACTGGAAACAGGAGCGGATGAAGATCTTTTAAAACAAATCACTAAAAAAGCCCGTCTTGAGGCTGAAGAAGCTTTTGAAAGAGCTAAAAATGCAGAAGATCCAAAACCTGAAACGGTAATGCAGCACGTTTTTGCTCCTACTCCAATTACTGAAGAAGCAGGAACCCGTGAACCTGCTAACGGAGAAAAGATCGTGATGGTAGACGCTGCTATCCATGCTATTCAGGAGCTGATGTGGAAACATCCTGAAGCTCTTCTATACGGACAGGATGTTGGAGAAAGAATTGGTGGGGTTTTCCGTGAAACGGTGACATTAGGGAAAAAATTCGGCAGCAAAAGGGTTTTTAATACCGCTATTCAGGAAGCTTATATTATTGGATCTACAGCCGGAATGAGTGCTGTAGGATTAAAACCAATCGTTGAAGTACAATTTGCTGATTATATTTACCCGGGAATTAACCAGTTGATCACTGAGATTTCAAAATCCAGCTATTTAAGTGGCGGAAAATTTCCTGTAAGCAACATCATCCGTGTACCTATCGGAGCTTATGGCGGCGGCGGACCATACCATAGCGGAAGCGTTGAAAGTATTTTAGCGAATATTAAAGGAATAAAAATAGCCTATCCGAGTAACGCTGCTGATTTCAAAGGATTGCTGAAAGCCGCTTATTATGATCCGAATCCTGTAGTAATGCTTGAGCACAAAGGATTATACTGGAGCAAAGTTCCGGGAACAGAAGATGCTAAAACCATTGAACCTGCAGAAGACTATGTTCTTCCATTTGGAAAAGGAAAAGTAATCATTGAAGCAGATAAGGATGAAACTGAAAAAGGCAGAACCTTATTGATAGTTACTTACGGAATGGGAGTTTATTGGGCTAAAGAGGCTGCTAAAAATTTCAATGGAAGAGTTGAGGTGATTGACCTAAGAACTTTAATTCCACTGGATGAAGAACTTGTTTTTGAAAGAGTGAAAGCACACGGAAAATGCATCGTTCTCACCGAAGAGCAGCTTAATAACTCTTTTGCGGAAGCTTTTGCACACCGTATTTCCAAAAATTGCTTCAAGTATCTTGATGCACCTGTAGAAACCATGGGATCTTTGGATGTACCTGCTGTTCCTATCAACCTTGTACTGGAAAAAGAAATGCTCCCAAATGCTGAAAAACTTTCGAGCAAGATAGAAGAAATGTTGAAATATTAAATATTTATATAAAAAAACCTCTAAAAATATTTTTAGAGGTTTTTTGTTTTATTTCTTAATTATTTTCTTCATCACCATTCCCTTTTCTGTTTTAATTTTTAACAGATAAACTCCACTGGCAAAATTATTTAAATCCAAAGCAACTTTAGAAGCATTAGCTTGTCTTTTATTCAAAATCAAAAGTCCACTCATATTATATACTTCAATATCTTCAATATTATTCCCTTTTGTGGATATTAAATTAACTTCAGAAACAGCAGGATTAGGATACACAATGACTGACAAATCCTTTCCATCCTTCACACTCCCAATTGTTTCATTAATTCCTAATGTAATTTGACCAACATCCATTACGTATAATTCGTTACCATAAAAATTAAAATTATTTGAATCATTAAATGGAGCATTCAAAAATATTTTATTATTTACTTTTGAAATTGAATTAATTATTTTATTGGTTACTGCTATATTATTAGATTGAATATAAAGTGGATTTACACCTCCGTAACCATTCGTAACCCATATTTCATTTTCTGAATATTCTTTATTAAGGAAAAATAAATTTCCATTTATACACACATTATGATAAGGTATAAAATTATTAGGTATAAATGTAGAATTACTTAAAGAAGGACTGGTATACACATTGTTAAACTGTCCGTTATCATATACCCACATACTATTGTAGCCATTATAATTAGGTGCGTTCATATAATAAACCTTATTATCACAGTGCGTAATAAAACTTCCGCTATATGAAGCAACCGGATAGGCTCCATTATCAAATTCATTATTTGAAATTTTATAGGTACCATTAATTGTTCCATCAGAAACATAAGGAGCATGCAAGGTTAAATTGCCCGCATTTTCGGCACAGGCAAAAAAGTACAATTTCCCATCTTTAACCTCTACATTGCTGTTGAAACCTGGATTAGAATAATGAGGATTACTGAAAGATTTCAACATAAATGTTCCGATAGCAGATCCATCAGAAACCCAAAGCTCTGTTTTGCTTGTCCAATAATCTATCTGATTATTTACTAAGAAGAAAAACTTATTATCAGCATATCCTAAAATTGAATAGAAACTCTTATTTCCATCAAAGTTATAAAACACCTGAGTTCCGTTTTGAGTACCATCTGTAAACATCAGAACTCTCTTATTTAAACTATAATCAAAAGCTGTATAATAGGTTTTATCGTTAAGAACAGCATATTTGTTCTGAAAACTTGGAAGAGCATTTAAATTAAAAGTTCCACTCTCAGTACCGTCGGAAACCCAAAGTTTAGCAGAGAAATTATTTTCATTTACTTTGAATAAAAACTTATTTGTATTTCCTACTTTAATAAATGCTGGATAATCATAAGAATTTGAACCGTCTTTGCCCATTGGGTTAACATTTTTAAGCATTGTTGTTCCAGCACTGGTTCCATCACTGACACATAATGCTACAGGAAGCCCACCTATTGAACATGGAAAATACATTTTATTATTCAGCTGTATATTAGGTACATGTTCACTAACCGGCCAATTATAGGAAGGTACATTAACATCGCTTTTTATCCTGAATGTTCCATTGGGTGTCCCATTTGAAAGCATTGGCCCTAAACCATACTCATCAGTTCCAAAATAAAAAAGTTGGTTATTAAACTCTTGTGGAGATAAAAAGGAAGATCCGGTACTGGAATTTGCGTTGTCATATAAATCTGAAAGGCCATTATTAAAATTAAATTTAAAAATCTCCTGTCCATACTTTTTATTACCCGCATTAATAATGAAATTACTATCTGATGTATCTGCAATTTCCATCTCAAAACCAGAATCATAAGCAAATATCAGATTTTGAATAGGCTTTAATGATATTCCATTAAATGCCATCAGATTATTATTGGAGTACATTTTAAAAATCAAATAATTACTTTCACCGAAATTTGAATTTGATTTTTTTTCAATATATCCATTTTCCAGCTCTGGAAATATATCGGTCAGCTTAGCCAACGTATTACCATCATAGAATAGTTTTGTATATACATTACTTCCTAAATAACAATTAAAGTAAATTTTATTTTTAAAATGGTAAATACTATTGATATTTTGAAGGTTTGGGTATGAATTAGAAGCAACAACATGAGTTCCTAAAGTTGTTCCATCTGATTTCCATAAAGAATTATTATTGAAGAACACTAAAGAATTGTTCTGCAAGAATAAATCCTCATTTCCGCTAACAGTTCCCGGAAGATTTAAGACATCTACAATAGAATTATTATTAGAATCATAGTAAGATAAAGACAGGATATTATTCTTCTTTTTTATAAAATAAAGAAGGCCATTAAAACCTACCATCTTTCCTTCTATCGTAAAATCATCCTGTATCCCATTAAAAACAAGTGAGGTATTGGTTATTGTACCATCAGATTTCCACAATTTCTTTTGTGAAGCTGAATTATAATTGATAAAATAAAGGGTATTGTTTACATTTACATAATTATTTGTCCCGCTGTTAAAATTATTATTTATCGTATTGGCAAGCACTGTTCCCCCAGGTGTTTCATCAGAAATCCACAATTCATTTCTTGAAGGTGATCCGGATTGATGGTATATATCAAAAATAAGTTTCCCATTAACTTTATTAAATGAATTAATAATAAAATCTGATGATGAAAAGCTGGTATTAGGAAATTCTTTAATCATTTTAGTTCCCGCATCCGTACCATCAGTTTTCCATAAACTTAATTGGGTACTCTTTTTTATAAAAAAATAGGCATTATTATCAATTACAGAAATATACAAAGCTTTCGCAGCAGCATAAGTATACGTATTATCTTCGTTGACATAATTTTTATACGCTGAGCTTACTTTGATTAATAACCGGCTGTTTTCATTCCCTGAACCTTTTATCGTAACTCCAAATTTAGCATTGAAAATCAATCGATCAGGTGTAATAAAATTCATTTGGGAGGGCTTACTATCGGCACTAAAATTAGTTTCCAATAAATGAGCTGTTGCCTGCAAATTCTGTCCTGAAAGATCACCATTATTCAGCAAATTCAGAAACAGAATAATCGAAGCAATTTTAGATATTCTCATGGTTTAAAAGTTTTTGCAAAGATAATTATTTCAACCATTGTTATGGGATACTTTCAAACGCTAAAAAGTGAAGTAAAAAGATCGAAAAAATACCCACATATTAAATATTTGAAACCTCTGATTTTTCAGAGTTTTTTTTATTAATTTTAATAAACAGAACGGATGCCTTATTTTGGTATCCATTTTGTTTGTATGCACACGAAAAATTCCAAGCATCTCTATGATCACAACCAAATACGTCAATTATAAGCAGGTTCTCAATTTATCAGGAATGCACCTTGTTTTAATCTCTATATGGTGTACCCTGATTGCCGTTCTCTTCTATTTCTTCAATTGGGAATGGATGACAATTCCGTGGGTGCCGGTAGCATTGATTGGTACGGCAGAAGCATTCCTTGTAGGTTTCAAGAACAATCAGGCCTATGACAGACTTTGGGAAGCCAGAAAAATATGGGGAGGTATTGTAAACTCCAGCCGTTCATTCGCTTCAATGGTATACGCTTTCGATACCAAAAATGAAGAAATTGGTGTCTTTGATCTTGAAGACCGCAAAAAAAGAATCGTTTACCGCCATATCGCATGGTTATATACTTTCCGTGAACAACTTCTGGTTCCTACAGAATGGGAACATATCAGTACTGAAAATAAGTTCGGAAATATAAATCTCAGACGTAACAGACTGATTAAAGCAGGATTTCCAGATTACGGAAGAGCTCCTATTTTCCTTCACAAATACCTTTCTGAAGAAGAATATGAGCTTAAAAATGATTATAAAAACTTTGCTACTTATCTGATTGCCCAACAGGCAAAAGATATTAATGAGCTTAAAAATATGAATGCTATTACAGATTTCAATCAAACTCAACTTCAAAATAGTTTGAATGAATTCTATAATTTCCAGGGACAGGCAGAGAGAATCAAAAAATTCCCTTCCCCCAGACAGTTCGCCAGCACAGCATTTGTTTTTAATATCCTGTTTATTCTCTTACTTCCGTTGGGGTTAGTTAATGAGTTTGCAAAATTGGGTGATTGGGGAATCTGGACTTCCATTCCTTTCTGTATTGTCATTGGCTGGATTTATATTATCATGGAACTTGTAGGTGATTATTCTGAAAACCCGTTTGCAGGACTAATGTTTGATGTTCCGATGCTTTCCATCTGCAGAACCATTGAAATAGACCTGCTTCAGATGGGCGGCGAAACAGATCTTCCCGATCCTATTTCTTCTAAAAACGGAGTTCTGGTGTAATCATGGGTAATATAAAAAATCTGAGGGCTGTAGTTTTACAAAACAATTGACGTTGTATTTTTCACTTCGGAAATCATGAATGAACTGTGTGTACTTGCGATATGCTGTAAAGTTGTAAGTTTAGACAACATAAAATGGCGGTAATCTTCAATATCCTTCACTCCTATTTTAAGGATATAGTCATAATCACCGCTAACATGGAAACACTCTGTAACTTCTTCAAGATTCATCACCTCTTTTTCAAACTGCAGTACAAATTCTTTTTTGTGCTGCGTGAGTTTCACATGGCATAAAGCTATGAAATTCTTCCCGATCTTATTTCTGTCCAGCAATGCAACATATTTTGAAATAACACCCGCATTTTCAAGCTTTTTTACGCGCTCATAAACAGCCGTAACGGATAATCCCAGCTTACCGGACAATTCTTTGGTGGTTTGTTTGCAGTCTTCCTGTAAAAAAAGCAGCAATTTCTTATCAGTTTCGTCAAGCTCCATAGATAATTTTTTGGTGAAAGTTTAATATTTTCGAATATACTAATTATATTTTCTAAATAAACAATATTTTACAGTTTTATATTCTATAAATTCAAATTTACATTGTAATTATTAGGAAATTAGTGCAAATTGAGCCCATAAAATAAAAACAATATTTATGGAAAACTTTAACGCAGCCAACGAGATCCAGGATCTACAGTATTTCGGTGAATTCGGGGGAGTAAATCCTTCTATTTCTGACAGCTCTACTTATACTTTCCTTTCTGCAAAGACCATGTTTGATACTTTTGAAGGAAATGCTGAAGGATGTTATCTGTATTCCAGACATTCATCTCCAATGAATCTTTACCTGGCACAAGCCCTTGCCAAGATGGAAAATACAGAGTCAGCCAACGTTACAGCATCAGGGATGGGAGCCATTACTTCCGTTTTAATGCAGGTTTGCAAAAGTGGAGACCATATTATTTCAAGCAGAACCATCTACGGAGGAACCTATGCTTTTCTTAAAAACTTCATGCCTCAGTTTAATGTAGCAACTACTTTTGTGGACATCAACAATTTTGATTCCATAGAAAATGCCATTACTCCCGCTACCAAAGTAATTTACTGTGAAAGCGTAAGCAATCCGCTTCTTGAAGTTGCAGATCTTAGAAAACTTTCTGAAATCTGTAAAAAGCACAATCTCAAATTGATCGTAGACAATACATTTTCACCACTTTCCATCTCTCCAACATTATTCGGAGCGGATGTTGTGATCCACAGCTTAACGAAGTTCATCAACGGAAGCAGTGATACGGTAGGTGGTGTATACTGTGCAACTCAGGCATTTATTGATGATACCAAAAATGTAAATTCCGGAGCATGTATGCTTCTGGGACCTACTATGGATTCCCTGAGATCGTCAAGTATTCTAAAAAATCTGAGAACATTACACATCAGAATAAAACAGCATAGCTACAATGCCATGTACCTTGCCGAAAGATTTGAAAAAGATGGATTAAAGGTATCTTACCCGGGATTACCATCTCATAAAAATCATGAATTAATGAAAAGCATGCTTCATGAGGAATACGGCTACGGCGGATTATTGACACTGGATGCAGGAACCACAGAAAAAGCCAATGAACTGATGGAACTTATGCAGACTGAAAATCTCGGATACCTGGCCGTAAGCCTTGGGTTCTATAAAACCTTATTCTCATGTTCAGGAAAATCTACATCTTCTGAAATTCCGGAAGAAGAACGTGCTTCCATAGGTATTTCTGATGGATTGATCAGATTCTCCATCGGTTTGGATCACGATATTGAAAGGACTTATCACAAAATGAAAGAATGCATGCTGAAAGTGGGTGTTCTTAACCATGAAAACATATACATATCCTAAATTTATTGTAAAAGGAAGGCTGCTCTTTTGAGCAGCCTTTTTTATTTAAAAAGAAATCAACATATTTGAATCCCATTAACCAATTTTTCATAAAATCATGACCTCTTTATTCTTCTTTTATTCTTATCTTGCCAGTAAATAATAATTGTAGATACAGTTTCAAATTGAATTTATAATTGTATATCCTTTTTAGTTTGATAGAAGAATCTATTTCTTTAAAATTATCATAGAAAAGGCCACTGATTTTAAAGACAGTATATCCTTTCTTTACAAGATAAATAACCTCATATTCTCCTCGTACACTTGTTTCAGACGTTTTGATCTTGTTATCAAAATCATCTAATTTTAAAGTGCTTCCCAAAGGTCTTAATATGGAATAATATTTTAATGAATTTTTTTGCTTATCTATAATTATATACTTAAAGTCTTTAATTACCAATAATAATGATAAAATAATTATAATCAGAATTATTATTGGAATAAGTGATCCACTATTTTCATGAATATTATCTATTTTTTTTATAACTGCTTTTACTAAGCCAAATGCTATTCCAAATTCGCACATCACCAAAAAAAAGAACCATAAATACCAATTATGGTGTATTTTACTCTTAATCATAAATTATTTTTTAATAAAGTCCATCATACATTTTTACTAAAGGACCTCCAGTTGCTTCATCAATCATATCTCCCAACCCCTTCGCTTCACCATTTATTAAATAATTAGCTCCCATTGTTCCCATATCAGCTACAAACCATACTCCGGCAACAATAGAACCTACTCCTGACATTGAAAGGCCCAACATCGCCCCATTTATTAAATGAGATGTTTTCACTTCACCAGACATTGCAACATCAGCCACTAATAAAACACCACCAGCAGCTGTCAATTTTGTTCCCAAACTTCTTGCTTCTTGAAAACCTTTTACTTGCTGCCCTCTCCAATATTTAGCTCCAGAATTACTCCATCTATTTTGCCATCTAAATGAAGTTCCTCGTGTTTTGGTCTGATGCCATAAGCATTATATTTAAAAACTCCTATTCTTGGCACATTTGCTGTCGCTCCAGCACCTACTGCAGTATTTACCCACCAGGTACTATTAGATGTTGTTTGAGAAAAATCGATATTATTAAAAAAACTATTCCCATCGCCAAGTTTTAGCATATGTCCTAACATCTCCTGAGCTGTATTGGCATCACCTAAAGCACCGCCTGTCCACCAACTCATATATCCATTATGAGTTTTCAATGAGAAATCTCCTCAATTTTGTGTAGCTAAAATTAGATCTCTATATGCCTAGGTCTCACCAAATGTTGGAAGATTTCCGGCAAATAGACCACCTCCTCGTCCAACACCAGTTGGTGCAGTTCTATCACCTCTTTCTCCTGTAATACCCATCCACCATCCAGAATTGGGATGCTGAGGAGCCATATCACTGGCTTCATTAGGTATCATTGCTTTTCTTCCGTCAGGATCTATAAAGCTGATAGGATTATTTAACGCATAAGCATAAGGAGAAAACCTTCTTGAAGTTTCTGCTAAAGGGTCTATTACTCCCCATCTTCCGATATCAGCCATATACATTCTGGCACCATAATCACTCCAACCTGTTTCGTTTTGTAATTCCTTACCGTTGTATTGGTAATTGTAAGATGGAGTTGCTTCCTACATTATTGTATTCTAAATGCTTTAATTCAAAAGGATAATAGTTGCTTTCTCCAAGAGCTTATGCGCTGCCACCTATATTTTTAAATAAGATTAAAAAATTAGATATTGAAAAATCAATATCTAATTTTTTACAAATATATTTTGTCTTTTAAGGATTAATATTGCATATTATTGACCATTAACTAATTGTTAAATCCGGTAGTTTGAAATCATTTCGATAACTTATGATTAAGGCGTCTCCACCTAGTCCTTTTATACAGCTAAAATTTGCATAGTGATTAATTAATAATTTTTCATTTTCTATATCATGAAATTTATTCTTTTTTTGAAAAGTGATATAATCAAAAAAATTAAAATTTTCAGTAGGAATGAAAAAAGTGCAACTGTAAAAATATTTCCAAACATCAAAAATAAAGTTATATGTATACTCATTTATCTTAATTCTGCCAACACTATCAAAACGAGCATTATCAAGTTCTTTCAGTACAATATATTCTCCATAATTTTCAAAATTTTCAAGTATCTTAACTTTAAGTTTTTTAAGCTCTTCCTTATCAGTTAAGTTCTCTTCTCTTCGAAAAGCAAAAAAAAGAGTATTGCTATCTGAAAACAAACATTTATATATTTTTTTTAAACGAATTAAATCCTCTGACATATATAAATCAAAATCTTCAATAGAAAGAAGATTTATATTTTTATTTAAAACATTATTAATTTTCACAGATCTTCAAAATAATATATTAAGCAATGTTTTATCTATTGCGGTTAATCTTGATATCCCAATATAAACCTAGTGAGTTTAAAACCTTTTTATACCATGGTCTAGAAATTTCTTCTTTCAAAGCTAAAGGAGATCTGATAGTCTCCCACGGAAAATCCATGTCTTGACTTTTACGTAACCATAATACATCTGGTTGTGATTCCCTGGAAGCTGTATATAAAAAAGGAAGATTTGTTAAGGGTATATTTCCTAGTGGTAATCTCTGTGTATACTTAACAATTTCTGTTTCTTGCTCAATATTTTTTATAAAAATTAATGTTGGAAACTCATAATAATGAAACATTCTATTAATTAGTTCACTATTTATAAAAGTATCTATTTTTAATTTACATAAAATAATCCTATTGTCATCACCAATATTAACTAATATTTTATCTGAAATAAAATTAATTGTATTCATAAGGTTTTCATTCTCTACCCATCGTTTAAACCCGAGAAAGTATACATATGAAGTATTTACTAAAAAATATTTAAAAATATCATCCCATTTTATTTGGTTTATTTCAAGATCATTTTCCATATCTTTTATACTAATTATGTCCTCATTATATCGAAATAAATCTAAACTCTTGTCCATAAAAATTATTTTTTATAATTCCAGTAATTAAATGGAGCATGCCAAGGATATTGAGCGGAACTTCCATACGTAGAGCCACCAATACTAAATCTAAAATGAGAATGAATCCCTATTGATCCTGTAGGGTTAGCATGAGGAATTCCATAATCCCATCGCAGTAAATTTCCACCTTGAATATTACTTTTCATGGAAAATATTGTGCCTCCTGGAACACCTGGTCCATTTCCATAAAGAGCCTCTATCTTATAGCCTCCAATTTTAAGCCCATTTTTTCCAAAAACACCATATCCACCTCTAAGCCCAAAAGGATTTATTTGAGATACTTCTTTAAATATTATTGCTTCAGCTGCCTTTTCTGTTAAATACCCTGCACCATATGAGTAATCATTTGCTGTATAATTAGGAATGTTACTCGTAAGATTTATTAAACTATTAAGTGTCTTTACTGTTCCATAAGCTCCTAAAGCAAAAGTGGATGCTGAGGAGCCATATCACTCGCTTCATTTGGTATCATTGCTTTTCTTCCGTCAGGATCTATAAAGCTTATAGGATTATTTAATGCATAAGCATAAGGAGAAAACCTTCTTGAAGGTTCTGCTAAAGGATCTATCACTCCCCATCTTCCGATATCAACCATGTATTATGGCATCATAGTCGTACATGCCACCTTCCTCGAGCTCCTCCCCATTGTATTTGTAGCTATAAAAGTTTCCAAACGGAGAGAATGTATTTCCAATATGGTTTAATCAAAAAGAGTAATAGTTATTAGCTTCAATAATTTCAAGATCATCTGCGCTATTCTTGCAAAATTTACCCTGATTGAACAACCTCCTCAGCCTCCATAAAAATTTATCTTTTACTCATCCGTCAAGATGATTTTTGTATTGTTACATATAGTGATTTTCCAAAACCAAGACAAAAAACCACCGTAGGTGACATGCCTTAAAATGAAGTGGTTTTTATTATATGTCTCAATACGAACGGATAGATTGCTTTGTTTTATCATTATAGAAAAACTTTAAGCTGTTCATTATTGATAAGTTGTGTAATGAATTTTTATTTTTTATAAATATACATAAATTGAAAAAAAGTGATTGTGGACAAAATAACTATAAAAATAATTTTATTCTTTTATAGTTATTTGTATATTAATAAGATAAAACTAGGCTGTTCGCAATTCTCTATTTTATCTAGATCAGAGACCTCTCATACAGGCATATGAAAATAGTCTTGGATACTAATTCATTTCTCCTTCAGATGCACTTAGTATAGTCCACCACTCTTTATACTTAGGAATTCGTTTAAAAGTAAATATAATGTATTTCTTTTTAGTTGAATTTACAAAAGAAATAACTGCTAAATCTTCATTAACAATATAATCTCCTAACAGCAAGTAATTCTTTTCTTTAGGTATGGCATTAATAATTTTGATCGTTTGTTCTCCTGATTCTGCTTGATATTTAAATTCTTTTTCAGTAGGGAATATCTTATTATTTTGATCTACAATTATTATTTTGTTACTATTTATAAAACTGCTTAAAGGATATAGTGTATTATCACTTTCAAAAAAAGAATTTAAACCTTTATATTGTGATTTTACCACAGAAAATGGAGCTATACACAAAAATATTATAAATATTAATATGGCTTTTATCATAATTTATTTATTAAAAATGTTGTACAAAATTTTATAATTTTGCTTTATATAAGTATTAAAAGCATCCGATGCTTTACCCGGATCTCCAATTTTTTGGTAACTATTAATAAGTTTTTTCTCAAAATAATCACCAGGGTCTCCTGCTAGATTATTTCTGCGAAATGAAGAGTTAGTTCCTGCAGATACCCCCCAATGATTAATTTCATGACTTATAAATCCTATCATCTGAACGATGTTGGTAATTCCCTCGATAGTTTTAGTATCCTTATTTGCTGTTTTAAACCACTCTAGTGTATTCATATCCATCCTTATCAAATTTATGGGGGCTTTGGGATTTGATCCATAAGGATAATCTGCAATTGAAAATGAAGTACCTTCCTTAAAACCCATTAATGCAAAGTCTGTATCACTTTTAAACATTTTATTTAATTCTTCAATAGAAAATCCAGATGTATTACTCAAAATAGTCATAAACTTTGTATCACCAGTTATTTTAGGCAAGGTATCCATTACAAAATTATAAAATTCAGAATAATTTTCCTTGTAGAATTTCTCTGCAATTTTATCAAACTGAAAAGAGGGAGAACCTTCCGCAAGATAAGCCATAATATTTCTAAACTCTTGGGTCTGCCCAAAAGTTGCAGGATTTCCATACCTCTGATCATCACCTCCTCGTCCAACACCAGTTGATGCAGTTCTATCACCTCTTTCTCCTGTAATACCCATCCACCATCCAGAATTAGGATGCTGAGGAGCCATATCACTGGCTTCATTAGGTATCATTGCTTTTCTTCCGTCAGGATCTATAAAGCTGATAGGATTATTTAACGCATAAGCATAAGGAGAAAACCTTCTTGAAGTTTCTGCTAAAGGGTCTATTACTCCCCATCTTCCGATATCAGCCATATACATTCTGGCACCGTAATCACTCCAACCTGTTTCGTTTTGTAATTCCTTACCGTTGTATTGGTAATTGTAAGAGGGGTTGCTACCTCCTACAGCATTGTATCCGGTATGCTTTAATCCAAAAGGATAGTAATTGTTTTCTTCAAGAGCTTCTGCGCTACCTCCTGCATTTTTAAAATAGCTGAGACGAACATTTCCCAGATGGTCGGTATAGCTGTAAATATACTTATTATTTTCAAAATTATAATAGCCTTCTGCTGTGGGAACAAACTTTAAAGAAGGTATAGGCAGAGAGCCTGATACTACATTATCACCTTCATACTGAAAGCCATCCAGATAGTCTGTAATGTTGACTGTTTCAAATTTGGCTCTTCCTGTTCCATATGTATAGACTTTTCTCAGCTTAGTACCATCTGCACGATAGGTATATCTGGTATTGACATTGTAAATAACTGAAGTATCATGTGATCTATACGAAGTATCAAACTTTACATAATCCGGAAGGTTCAGGAAATTATAATCAATCTGCAATACTCCTTTGTCAACATGGTTTGTCATATTTCCGTTATCATCGTAAGAAATGACATTTCCTGATGCATCAGGATAGCCGCTGTAGTTAGTAGAAGTATCTGTAACAGTGTTTAATCTATTACCTGTATAATCATAGGTAAGATCATCCATAAGAGATGCCACCCCAAACATTCCTGTATTTCTCTTGATTGAAGTGATATTGTTGTTCATATCATATCCCACCGTTTCATTATAGAAGCCATTCTGCGGAACGGAAGCAGTAGGTTCGGAATACACTGCTTTTTTCAGTCTGTTCAGTCCGTCATACTCATAGGTATATCTTCTCAACACATTATCATTGGCTGTTTTCCAGTCTACCTCTCCAATAGTGCCGTTGTATTTTGATACAGTACCTGACGGATTGGTATATTTCAGTTCATATCCAAATAATTTACCATTAAGACTGGCAGGATTATTCACTTTAATAACTGCTCCTCTGATGTCATAAGTGTAATCAATACTTTGCAGGCTATTTCCTACCTTTTTATTGGTAAGCTGTGATAACTCATTGTAGCTATTCTCTGATAAAAGCTCCTGCGGCTGGCTGTTCACCTGGTGCCACTGCTTTTTTAACCTGTTCTGGGCATCATATTCAAAAGTCTGGGTAATCACTTTCTCTGTATCTGAGGATAGTCTTTTATGATACACTTTTGACTGTTTGGGAACACCAGCAAAATCAAGTTCTGTTTCTGTTTTGGTATATCCGCCAAGATGGTTGATAGAATAGGTCCCGATAGCCCTTCCTCTGTCATCATAGTATACATAATTTTTCGTCCAGTTATCATCTTCAATATTTTTAATGAAACTCATTACCGGAAGATTTTTAGTATTGATACTGGTATTCTGCACATCAGAAATAACAGGTATTCCTAATATTGCTGCCGGAAATGCCGGATTAAAGTCATATTGAGGATAGCTATCATAATAGTTTAAAGAAAGTAAAGTAACCCAACCTGGAGATTTGGGATAAGTAAGATCCGAACTGCCATACTGGACTCCCATTCCCTGTCTGTAAAAATAAACGACATTTCCCCTGTCTACATTGTTGGATTCAAAAGTATTGGCTTCTGCCTGTTCCGCAGCTCTTGAACCTCCTATAGAGATTCCCGTATAAGCAACCCTTCCAAATTTGTCATATTTAGTGTATAGCCATTGTCCTTTTTTCTTTAATTCTGTATCCTGAGTAGCAACCAACCTGTCCTGCTTATCATACACCATATATTCCCAGCCTTTGCCCGGAAGTTTTTTCTCTATCATTCTTCCCTGTCCGTCATATTGATACTGATAGCAAAGATTATTTAGAGTGGTCTGATCTGGTGCAGAATCAGTAACAGCTAACGGAGGAATTACACAGGCTAGCTGCCCATATTCATTGTATACATAATAGGTATCTATGTCTTTGGTTCCGTCATTCTTTCTTACCAGAACAACCTGTCCCAGACCATTGGTAAACTCAATGGTGGAGTTTCCATCTGCATCCGTTACCGTTTTCTTATATAATGTATTGGCCGGATATTTTCCTTTGTAAATAACGGAACCGGAAGTAGGTGCACTGAACCATATTACTTCTCCAGTGATATTGGCTGCATAAATAAATTTTGAAGGATGCAATGCCCATTCGTTTCCTATTGGATTAACTTGTTTTACTTTACTTGTAGGAGCATTTTCCAACACTCTTTCTCCATAGATTCTTTCATTTCCGTAAATCGCTGTCGCATTATTTAACGGGGCGTTATAGATGGCTCCTCCCTGAGTTCCCGGCTGAGGTATGGGAAGATAGTTTTTGGCCTGCCTTCCAAACTCATCATAAATAATTGATGTTACAACATCTTTTCCTGCCGGTGTGGCTTTAACATCAATTGTTTGTACAGCTCTTCCCAATCCGTCAAAGTACTGAACAGTTTGAGACTGCCTGGCACCGGGATTGGAAGAAGTTACCTTTTCCAGATAGGTCCTGGTCTGTATATAGTTTTCATTAATGCTTGGATTGGTTTGTGCATAAGATGATCCTGCTACAAACAATATACTGAATATATTTAAAATTCTTTTCATAATTTTTAGATAATAAGGGTTAAAAGTTTTGATGTATGTTTTAACTGATCACTCATCACTTTTAATGTTTGTAGTTATATTCGTATTCTTTCAGGATGTTACCATCTTTATCTTCAAGCCTTTGCAATCTGTTGAAATTATCATACTTATACACTGTTCTTATTCCGTTGGAAGATGTAACTGAAGTGGTCCCGATAAGTGGATCATAAGTATAAGTAGTAATAGAATAATCTTTCATGACAGGGTCTTTTCTTAGGTTTTCCAAAGCCGTCATTAAAGCAGGCTCATTGGCAGGATTAGAGGCATCTGCATCAGAGGCAGCAATAGCCGCTGTAACTACCGCTGTTAAAGCAATCTGGCTGTAAGATGCTCCCGCAATTTTTGCAATCGGCTGTGTTCCATTATACCCATAAATAATTGCAGTAGGAATTCCGGATTTTGAAATCACTTCTCTTGGATTTCCTTTATCATCATAATTTGTAATGGTAGTTTCTGTTATCGGAGTCTGGCTCTTAATATCATAAGAAACTACAGAGCTTGGATACAGATTGGCAGGGTTATCAAATTTAGTTTCCGATTTTGCTGCTAACTTTCCGTCTACTTTGGTTTCTGTCTGTAAAGGAACAGTAAGCATACGTGCATTGATCAATTTCGTATTAGCAACATCTGAAGCATACTGCATTGTTTTCTCTGTAATAATTCCTTCTGGAGAAGTCTCTCTTATCAATGAAGGTGCAAAATTATACGGACTATATGAGGTTTCAGTACTGCTTACAAGACTGGATGCGTTATCAAAGAAAGTTGTAGAAGTCACTTTTGCAGACTTTATCCATGCTGCTTTTGAATTATATCCGGAACAGGTAGAATACTTAGGGGCTCCGGAAATATCTTCCATTATATACTCGGTATTTTGTGAGCTGGTTATTGCATTTTGCTGATTATATACTTCCTGCTTATACAAAAGTCCGGTGGAGGTGATATTATAATATGGTCGGAATGAAGGTATGGATGAGGTAAAATCTTCGGGCATTTTAAAAAAATAATTTGTATACCCCAGATTATTCCCCGAGTCTCCATAAATTTCTTTTACATTTTTATAAAGTATAATTCCGTTATCATAAAATTCATTGTTACCGTAACAGTTTTCAGAAGTATAAGCTCCTCCACTGGAATCATTCGGGTTTGAAAAAGAATTATATTCATATTTTGTTGTCTTTTTCAATACATTATTGCTGTCAAAATGTTGAATACTTGCGATTCTTACTCCCGTTTTCACCTGTATAACATTTCTGTATGGTGATGGCTGGGTAATAATAGTGCGATATATTATGTTACCATTTCCAAATCCAGGGCTATTCCCTTGCCCTTTAATCTCAAAAGTGTAATCACCTGGGGTAAGAATGTATTTACTGCAATTAGATGAAACTGGTGTAATTTCTATTCCGGATTTTTTTAACTTAAAATTAATTACATGAGGCATATGAACAGGATATTTATCTTCATACATCTCATCATAAAAAAATTCTATATAATAAGCCTTTTCAGTATCTACATGAAGATTATAAACACTGCTTTGATTGGTATCAAAAAATATCTTCTGTTCGTCACTTAATTTTTGTAAGTAAAGATTGGTCATACTTTTGTTACTCAACTGAAGTGAGTTATTATCTTGATAAATTTCATTAAACTGAAAATTATACTTTGTATATCCTCCTTCAGGATGAATCATTTTATTTAGGATACGATATTTATGTTCTGTTGTTGTATAACTGGTACACATATAATCATTATTTCCAATATTCGGATATTCAGCAAATGAAAAATCATCATATTCAAAGAATCTTTTTTCAATACTTTCCTGGTTAGGGTTAAGCTTCTCTAAACTTTTTAGCTCTCGCTTACTTCCCGAAGAATATGAGAATTTATATTTGGAAATAAGCCTGTTTGATCTATCAAAAAGGGATATACTATTTATTTTGTAAGGATCATCATATCCTTTTTCTTTAGATGACTCGTAAATATTTTCAAAACTAAGTTTTCCAAAATCAGTAGAAATTTCTTTTAGTTTGCAACTCTGGTACAATAAAGTAGTACTCGCTGGTTTATTAACATTATCTTTCTGATAGCTAAAGTTTGCAATCTCAATATTGCTCTCATCTAGAATTTTGGTGAGAAAAAAAGCAGACTTAAAGTAAAAATTAATCCCGTTAAGAGATTTACTATAATCCTCAAAAATATATTTGAAGCCTTTTTCATCAATAATTTTGAAAGAGGTTAAAACCAATGTTGCCATATTGGAGTCTCTTGTGTATTCAATTTTAATATTATTAGCTGAAATATGGCTTAAAACAAAGGTATTGTTGGTAAGATCCCTGATAAATGTAAACTTACCAGAGTTTCCGGGAATATTGTAATAATAAACATCATCAAACTGATTTTTCTTATAATCCGGTTTACTGACATTATCGTAAAATTCATCTACCTCAGCGTTTATGACACGGGATATACTCCCTCCACTGCTCAGTGACCACCCGATACCGACCTCACTACCTGGTTTATTCCCTGATGCATTGGCAACATGGTAGCTCAGGCCAGTGAACATTCCCAATTCTCCGTTGATGGTGGGTAAGCTAAATAAAGGAATTGAAATATTCGGGACACCAGTTGATAATGAAACCGGTGTATTGATATAAGAAGAGAAAGAAGAAACTGAAGGAGTCGGTTCCGGAGTATCTCCAAAGTTTCTTTGTGCCTTTCCTAACCCAAAAATCAATATGGATAACGATAGTAGTTTATGTATAGTTTTCATTGTAATTCTATTTCTTATTTAATTTGGCATTTGCTATTTATTAGTATCTGTTTTTATAGTTACCAGATAAGCTCTCTGAACCAAAGGCTGGATACCCAACTTAGGCACTTTGCTCTTCGCTTTTATATTTTGAAGCTGTCTTTCTTCTCGTAAAAAATATTGTCGATTGATAATTGTTGTAGCGGCCGTGAAAGAAAATCCCGAGTAGAGGATTGAATATCCTTCTGCCATAGAAATTCTTGAGCAGAAGTGCCCAAGACAGCGCATCCAGTAAAGGCGCCGAGATAAAGTTTTTTCATTCCCATGTTGTTTTTTTTAGTTATTAATTCGTTATTTAAAACTGCGCGAATTTAATATTTTTTAAGACACAAAATTACTTTCATGTGGTATGTCATAAAATCATACTCATAATTGTGAAATAACCTTTAAAACATATTAAAATCTATCTTATTCTGATGTAAAATTATCTATAAGGAACGCTAGAACTTGTCGTATTAAAAATTATTGAACATAATTGCGAAATTATATCATCTAAAACACAATATTACCATTCACTTTTCAAGCATAAAACACAATTTCTATATCATATTTAATCACCTGATCATCAGATATTGCTATACTTTACTTTTATCCATAGGTTTACTGTACAATGAAAAGGGTAAATTGGTAGAGTCCTCTCCAAAAAATAATAATGTATAAAATTATGCATACACAGCCTAAAAGCAGGAACCGCATCACCAGGATTTGAAGTAAAACAAAATGAACTGAAACAGTTTTTTGCCAGGAGTCTTAAAACGGATGAAACCCTTCCGAAAGAGAGTAAATAAAATAACGAAAGATCCGGAATGATGTTCCCGATCTTTTTATTTCCGCTGAAGAAGTATAAAACCTATCTTTTTCGGTTGGAAAATGCTCCGTCAGGGTTCTTAACCCCTCAGTATATATTTTTAATATCGAAGATGGGGCTACCCAACCGGAAATTTGATATAACAGACCTTAACGGAAGGTAAAAAGACCACAAAATAGTGTTTCGGAAGCCCCAATTATAATCATACATTCCTGTTTTTTATGTGGAAGATGTTATTTATTTGACAAATGGGCTAAAGCCCATCCCTATTGATTTTTTGCAGATAATTACCTCTGTTATTTTTTATAATAATGATGCGGAAAAGCTTCTTCGGGTTTCATCCTGAAAACATTCAGTAATATCCATGATTTCAGAAAGCCATATCCGTAAGAAAACATTTGAATATAGGTAGAAATTACTGCCATACCGGCAATACTTATATTTTTAGTCAGCAATAATGCATGGAAGAGTACAAGGAAAGTATACAAACCGTAAAAAGAAAGAATAACTCCTCTTCCTAAAATAAAATACTCCAGAAAGCCCATAACATATCCCAGCATAAATAAAGTAGGAAATGCAAAAGATATTTTCACGTAATTAGGGTGTCTTTGATTTAGAATTGGTCTTGCACAACCGAACTGATAAACCTGTTTAGAAAATTTTCCAAAATCTACCCTGCGTTTATGATATACAGCGATGTCATCAAAAAAAGCTGTAGTAAATCCGTTTTCCCAAAGCGTCATTGATAGATCCGGATCCTCTCCTATTCTCATTTCGGAAAACCCTCCTACTTTCTCAAAAACTTCTTTCTTCACTCCCATATTAAAGCTTCTGGGCTGGAACTTAGAAACTGCTTTTTTACTTCCTCTGATTCCTCCGGTTGTAAAAACAGAGGTCATGGAATACGAGATCGCTTTTTGCATCAGATTAAATCCTTTATGCGCTTTATCTGCTCCACCAAATGCATCACATGGAATGGTCTGGATATCATTCTTAATATGTTCAATATAATCTTTTTCTACAATCACATCGCTGTCAACAAATACCAGCCATTCATTGGCTGCTCTTTTTGCTCCGTAATTCCTTGTAAGCCCGGGTCCAGAATTATCTTTCCTGAAATATTTAACATCCAGACTTTCTTCAAAATTCTTAATAGTAGGTTTAAGATCGATTGTAGATCCGTCATCTACAATAATGATCTCAAACTCTCTATCAGTCTGCTGGCTAAGAGAGCTAAGCAATTCGAAAAGTTCATCTTTTCGGTTATAAATGGCAACAACAATGGAAATAGTAGGTTTCAAATTGAAAATTTTTCAAAATTAGTTATTCGTAAAATAATTCACAAAAGTTTATCTTGTTATTTATAAAAAAACCTGGGTAAATATTTCAAAAAAAAAAGAATATATTTGTTATCACTTAAAATATAACCTCTAAATCATGAAAATTAAATTATTATCTGTGATACTTTTAGGTATCTTTTATTCAACAAACGCACAGGTTGGGATTAATACAAAAAGTCCTTTTGGAGCACTGCATGTTGATGGAGCTAAAGATAATTCAGCAGCTCCTACCCCGGCTCAACAAGCTAATGATATGTTAGTAACAACTACCGGAGATGTTGGGATAGGAACAATCTCATTAGATTCCTCAGCAAAACTTCAAATCAACACAACAAACAAAGGATTATTAATTCCAAGAGTTACTCTTACCGCCCCTAATGACGGAACAACCATTCCCTCGCCCGCCAAAGGGCTTATTGTTTACAATACCAATATTACCACCAACATGGGAGAAGGTTTCTACACGAACTTAGGTACCTCTGCAGCTCCTTTATGGGTCACTTATCAGCAATATGATAAAACAGCATGGAAGTTTGAAAACTTTTATGACAGTGTTGCATCTGCGCCTGTAGATCAGCCGGTAACAGCTGGAACCACTATAAACAACCTTGGTTTAGGATTAAGCATAACGGTAACAATACCTGCTTTTAGTCAGGCAAAATTAGTAACCACATACAGCGTTCCTCTTGGAACTACTTCCTCAAACAATAACCTTAGCGGGTATTATGGAATCCGATTTCTTAAAGACGGAACGGAACTTCCTACAGGGTCAAGAAAATCAACTTTATTTAGCAGTCCTTCTAATGCGAGCCCTTCTTCAAGGATGATCTCTATAAGTGCCACAGTAGGTGATACAGTTGTTAATAATACCGCGACTCCTGTGAATGTTACCTATACTCTAAATGGATATTTGGAACCTACCGTTGGATCAGATACGATCCGATTCAATATGTGGTCTACTACTGATCCTAACTATAACTGGGGAAGAGGCTATATGTCTGTACAGATGTATACAAAAACTACATTATAAATTTCTGTATAACAAAATATACAAAATTTCAGTATATCTTAAATCTAAGCTCCTTTTCAAGGGGCTTTTTATTTATATAATTAAGTTAAGCTCGTTTCTTCTTATTACCGTATATATAAATTTCTCCGACCTTTACATCTGAATTGAAACTCTGAACCAAATTATTTGACATTCTAAACAAAATCATCCCTGTAAATACCTTGTAATTTTGCTTTAGAAATTTAAAACAATAAAAAATGGAACAGAATCTCAATCCAATGCAACAGCCGCTTCATTCAGGTTTCACAACCTATTCAACGGCTCAGGAAGTCATCAAAGGAATCGATCTTAATGGAAAAACAGTGATCATCACCGGGGGTTACGCCGGAATCGGTCTTGAAACCACAAGAGTTCTAACCTCAGCAGGAGCACATGTGATTATACCCGCCAGAGATATTGAAAAGGCAGGAAAAAATCTTTCAGGAATTAACCATTTTGAACTTGAAAAAATGGATCTGATGGATCCTGCATCCATTGAAGCTTTTGCAGAGAGATTTGTTGCTTCAGGCAGAAAGCTGGATCTTCTTATTAATAACGCCGGAATTATGTGGGTTCCGCTTCGCAGAGACAGCAGAGGCTTTGAATCTCAGCTGGCTACCAATTACCTTGGTCAGTTTCACCTTACGGCAAAGTTATGGCCTGCCCTGAAAAGAGCTAATGGTGCAAGAGTGATAAGTGTCTCTTCATACGGACATCAAATGTCTCCTTTCCATTTTGAAGATCCGAATTTTGAAAAACGAGATTATGAAACCCTCTCCGGATACGGCCAATCCAAAACAGCATGTAATTTATTTGCCGTGGCTCTTGACGAAAGAGGAAAAGACTTTGATATCCGAGCGTATTCTCTTCATCCGGGTTCTGTTTATGGTACAGATCTGGGCAGAGAAGAACCTATTGAGCTTTTTAAACAAATGGGAACTCATGATGAGAACGGAAATATCAAACCTGAAGTGGAAGCAAAATTAAAAACAGTTCCACAGGGTGCGGCTACTACGGTATGGTGCTCTGTAAGCCCTCAGCTCGATGGAATGGGTGGTGTATATTGTGAGAACTGTGACATTGCAGAAATTGACCGGGGACAAATTGAGCACAGATTTGATGAACCGGCAAGCATACGCGGGGTACAGCCTTATTCAATTGATAGAGAAAATGCTGAAAAATTATGGAAATTAAGCGAAGAAATGCTGGAGTTCCGTTTTGATGCAAAATAATTTCTTTTTTAAATACATTTGTAATTACAAACTACTGACAATGGATTTCCAGCTTCAATACCTAACACCGGATATCAAGCTTTCGAGCTATGATGACAAACTTTTCAAGACGGAAACAGTCTTTGAATATCATATGCTGGTATGGTTCATCTCTGGAGAAACTAAAATCATTCAGGCTGATAAAACCTATATCTTCAAAGCCGGAGATATCTTCCTGATTCCCAGAAACCACATTGCCACCATCATTAATTATCCGAAAGACGGCCTTCCGCATCAGGCAGTGGTTATGCACCTCACTACAGAACGACTGAAACAATTTTATGCTTCTGTTGATAACCAGCAGAAAACTATTTGTACGGAATCCAATATCCATCGTTTCAGCAATCATCCTCTTCTGAAAAGCTGTCTGGCATCTCTCATCCCTTATTTTGAAATTGAAGGACCGCTCCCTGAGAATATTGCTCATTTAAAAATTACAGAAGCTATTAGTATTTTAAGAGAGATTGACAGAAATATCGATTCCGTACTGGCTGATTTTGATGAACCGGGAAAGGTTGATCTGATCAACTTTATGGAAAAAAATTATATGTTTAATATGCCTTTAGAAAGATTCGGATATCTTACAGGAAGGAGTTTATCAACTTTCAACCGGGATTTCAGAAAAATTTTCCAAACTACGCCGCAACGATGGCTTACTCATAAACGGCTGGAACTGGCTTATTATCATTTATCTGAAAAGAATAAAAAGCCTTCTGATGTTTTTCTGGAAGTCGGTTTTGAAGACCTCTCTCATTTTTCACATGCTTTTAAAAAACAGTATGGCTTTGCGCCGTCTCTGGCAAGATAAAAAACAAATAATCCGTATCAGATTTTGATACGGATTATTTTATAATTAAGCGATAAATACACCTGACTTAAAATAGATGAATAAAACTACCGAAGTCATCAGTAATATTGTTGAAATACTGAAAAGAAGCAGCTTGAAAAGGTTTTTAAAATAATACAACTCCATAACGGACAAAACAAAAAATAACAAACCTGAAATTCCTGTTCCTATTAAAGAAGCTACAATTAATGTCTGTGTATAATTTTCTGACGGCAAAGGATCTTTAAAAACAATAGACAGCAAGACAGCCGCTGCTGCAATGAACCCTGCACTTATCTTTTCAGTAAAATATCTGGATCTTTTAGATACTTTTTTCTGGGGTTTCTCATCATAATTCAAACTCTTTCTGTCAGATTTTGAACGCGATGTCCCAGAGCCTGAAGTAACCAGCTCCACTACGTCAATGATTGCATCAAATACATCAAAAAAATTCCAGGACATATTTTTGTAAATGGCTATTTATTATCTTCCAGTTTATGTACTTTTTTCGTTCCTTCATACATTTCGTACTGTAAAAATCTTGTTTCCAGTTTTCCGTTGAAAAGCTTGATCTTTCTCGAAGGACGTAAACCTATTTTCTTCACAGCCTCAAGGTCTGAAGAGATCAGCCATGCTAATGTGTTAGGATAGTTTGTTTTAAAGGTATCTCCTATCTTTTTGTAGAAATCATCATCATTAATAGAGATTCTCTCATCATACGGCGGGTTGAATACCATTAATAAAGGGAAAAGTTCTTTTTTAGAATCAAAGAAATTCTGTTTTTTAATTTCAATAACATCCTCCATTTCTGCTGCTTCTACATTCATTCTGGCAGCATTAAGCATTCTGGCATCAATATCGTATCCTACGATTTTCCCGTCAAATTGTCGAACTCTGTTCACTCTGAATTCTTTAATTTTTGAAAACAGTTCCGCATCATAGTTTTTCCAGTTCTGGAATCCGAATCTTTTTCTGAATATTTGGGCCGGAAGATCCATAGCAATCATAGCCGCTTCAATCAGCAATGTTCCTGAACCACACATCGGATCAAGGAAATTCCCTTTTCCATCCCATCCTGCCAGCTGAAGCATTCCGCTCGCCAAAACTTCATTGATAGGAGCTTCTCCCTGCTCTCTTCTATAGCCTCTTTTAAACAAAGGATCACCTGAAGAATCCATTGAAATCATCACCAGTTCCCTATCTATATGAAGATGGAATTTGATATCCGGGTTTCTGGTTTCCACATTCGGACGTCTTTTGAATTTCTCCTGGAAATAATCAACAATTGCATCTTTCATTTTTAACGTTACAAACTGAGAATGCTTGAACGTTTCAGAATTAACCGTTGCATCAATAGAAAAAGATTGCTCAACATCCATAAATTCCGCCCAGTCAAATTTGAATAGTCTATCATAAAACTGATGCTGATTGAAAGCTTTGAACTGATGAATCGGAACCAGAATTTTCAATGCCGTTCTTGCAGAGTAATTAATTTTATAAAGGAAACCAAGATCCCCCTCACAATTTACTGCTCTGTTTTTGATTTCAACCTTTCTTCCGCCCAGCTTTTTAATTTCTTCTGCCAGAATCTGCTCCAATCCGAAGAATGTTTTTATCTGTATTTGTAGATTTTCTATGTCCATAATATAAATTTTAAAGGTTTAAAGCATTAGTAATTAAACAATTACCTATTCAACATCCCTTCTTATTGAATTTTTCAATTTCTTAATGTTATAAAATACTTTGCTTTTAACCGCACAAATTTAGTTATTTTTGCATTATGGAATGGTTTGAATCTTGGTTTGATACCCCTTATTATCATTTACTTTATAGCAACAGAGACTATACTGAAGCTGAAAACTTCATCACAAAGCTTACTGCGGATCTCCAGCTTCCGCCACAATCCAAAATCATAGATCTTGCCTGTGGTAAAGGAAGACACTCCGTTTTTCTTAATAAATTAGGATATGATGTTTTGGGACTTGACCTTTCAAGACAAAGTATTGAATCTGATAAACAATATGAAAATCAAACATTAATTTTTGAGGTTCACGACATGAGAAACCCGATTGATGCAGATCCTATGGACGCTGTCTTCAATCTATTTACAAGCTTCGGGTATTTCGATAATGAAAACGACGACAAAAAGGTATTTAAATCTGTTTACAACGTTCTGAAGCCCGGGGGATATTTCGTTCTGGATTATCTGAATGAAGAATTTGTAAGAAATACTATCGTTCCTGAAACGATAATTACCCGTGGTGATATAGATTTTAAAATCCTGAAAAAGATTGAAGGGAGACATATCATCAAAGACATCCGTTTTGAAGCAAATGGTAAACCTTTTCATTTCTTTGAAAAAGTAAAGCTTCACACTTTGGAAGCCATTCATGCGTATGCCTCTGAATGCGGTTTCGAGAGGATAAAAATCTGGGGAGATTATCAGCTTAATGAGTTTAACAAAGAGAATTCCCCACGTTGCATCAATTTATTTAAGAAAAACTAATGATAACAGTACTTTTACTGATTTTAAGTGTGATCACAGGAGTATTTCTGGGAAAATATTTTGGTAAAAAAGAAAAGCTTGCCAAAAATCTGCTGATATTAAGTGCCGGTTTTCTGATTACAATCTGTCTCAATGAAGTTTTCCCGCAGGTTTATACTTCTGCCCAAGCCAGTAATCTTGGGATATTCGTGATTGGCGGAGTTCTTCTCCAGATGATCCTGGAAGCTCTTACCAAAGGTTTTGAACATGGTCATTTTCATCACCATAATGATCATAATATTCTTCCTGCTGCTTTAATGGTAGGGTTATTCATTCATGCTTTTATTGAAGGAATTCCTTTGGCTAATGAAAAGCACGCGCTGTCTCCGTATCTTTTGGGAATTGTTTTCCACAATCTTCCTATTTCATTTATTCTGGGAGCATTTTTATTCAATAGAAAAGGAGAATCCAAAAGTTCATCATCTTACCCTTCAATTCTGATTGTAGCTCTGTTTGCTTTAGCTTCTCCAATGGGAATGCTGCTGGGAAATTATTTCGACCCCAATCTTCAGCCTTATTTCCTGGCTGTTGTAGGTGGAATTTTCCTTCACATCTCATCTGTAATCATTTTTGAAAGCAATAAGAATCATAATATCGACTGGGTTAAAATAGGACTGGTTGTTTTGGGAGTTTCACTGGCTCTGGTCATGCATCTCTTCCATCAACATCCTGTTGCCAGCTAATTATCCATTAAAAATAAAAAAGCTCCGAAAATTCGGAGCTTTCATTTTATAATCTTTCTATTACTTAACGTTTAGAATTTCCATCCTACGGTAAGAAAGAAATTATTTCTGTTGTTCTTCACTTCACTTACAGCATAAGAATCACTCTCGAATATCTTGTTATATGAATAATAAGAAGAATCAAAGTTATCACCCATATATCCTCTCATAAAAGGATTGCTGTATTTAGATGAAATATTTTGATATGATGCATCAATATAGAATGCCTTGAAATCATACCCAATACCGAATGAAAGTGTATTTCTGTCACTTAACATCAAATTGCTGTAAGATTGATCTCCTACGCTGCCAGCATCATTAAATCTACTGATCGTAAGAGCATCCAAAGGACTTGACTGGTAAGCATAACCTCCTCTCAATCTGAATTGCTGTACTCTATACTCAGCTCCTACTCTTACTTCAGACAGATTCTTGTAATTTTCCTTAAAGAAATCATTCAATTCTCTTTCTGCCGGTCCGTATACTTTATAATCAGGTTTTGTAAGCCCTAGCGTATAATCTACGTTTAATGAGAAATTCTTGCTCGCCACAAATGCAGCACTCACTGTTGCTTTAAGCGGAGAAGTAAATTTTCTATTTTCAGCTGCTACATCATCGCCGTAAGTAGGATCATTGTAGAAATTGTAATTTCTGTCAATAGTCCAGAACGTAGGAGTTTCAAGGGAAGCCCCCACTCTGAAATTAGGACTAAGCTTTCCAATTACCCCTAATGAAGCTGAAAAACCAGAAGATCTTTCCGAATAAGGCGTATCCTGCTTGCTGAATAATTCCGTAGAACCATTAGCAAGGTTGCGGTATCCTAAAGTGTCATACTGATCTACTGAAGCACTGAAAAAGTTTAATCCTGCTCCCACATAAAAACTGTGGTTATAGTTGGCACCTACCCCAAAGCTCATCTTTGACAAGTTTCCATACCTTTCGTAAGTATGACCTGCAAGAGAAGCATCTTTGGTTACATCATCCTTATCAAAGGCATAGACTATATTACTATTCCCAGGAGACTGTACTACATTATCAAGAGATTGATTTGAGAAATTGATCCCGATATTAATAAACTTCCATCCGGTTTCTGTCATTAACGGAAAAGCAATTATTCCTCCTGCATTTCCAAGATCTCCCTTGGTTTTGCTATAGTCTATTGTAGATCCAGCCCAAGAGCTGCTGTTTTTATTTCCTAAAATAGATAAAGTTCCTGAAACCTCTCCTGAAATAGCAACTCCTAAACCTGCAGGGTTGGTAAGTAACGAGTTGGCATCACCACCCAAAGCCCCGTTAGAACCAGCCATCGCATTAAATTTGGCCGATCCTACCATAGGAGTACTTGAGTAAACATCCACGGTATTTCTTATGATAGAAACATCCTGAGCCTGCGCAAAAAATGCCGCAGAAATACTCATTATTACTAAAGATTTTTTTAACATTATTTTTTTATAGTTTATTTATTTGAAAATTATCTGAAGCCGCCTCTACCGCCGCCGCCTGATCTCATACCACCTCCGCCACCGGAACCGCCTCTGAAGCCTCCGCCTCCACCGGAATTAAAACCTCCACTGGATCTGAAACCTCCTGAATCATTAGATCTGAAACCTCCGTTATTATATCTTGGCTGAGAATCATAATTAGGTCTTGTCTGAGGAGCTGAATTACGGAATCCACCGTTAGATTGTGAATTTCTGAATCCTCCGGAATTACTGTTTCTGAATCCTCCGGAATCTCCCTGTTGTCTGAAACCACCGTTACTGTTTCTAAATCCACCATTAGAGTTAGCATCTCTGAAGCCTCCGTTGGTTGTATTTCTGAAACCTCCGTTACCATTGTTGTTTCTGAATCCAGAATTCGCTGTATTGGTTCTATAGACCGCGTTGGCAACACCCGTATTCTGGAATCCGCCACCGCTTACGCCGCTTCTTCTGTATACAGGTCTGTTATAATAACCACCGCCCCAGTAGCCGCCACCGTATCCCCAATAAGGGTTTCCGTAGTAACCGCCCCAGAATGGGTCATAATATCCTCCCCAATAAGGAGAATAGCCCCAAGGACTTCCCCATCCGAAAGAGCCTCCCCAGCCCCAGCCGAATGATCCGCCCCAACCCCAGGACAAGCTTGCACCCCAGCCCCAGCCACGGTTCCAGCCCCAATACGGACTATAACCTCCGTACCAGCCCCAAGGAGATCCCCATCCCCAGGAATTGTCATAATAGTTGGTTTGTGAACCTGCATACATCCCCCAATCCGAGTCTGTAGCATTAGTATTCCAATTGGCATTGGTACCACTCCAGTCATTATATTTGTTTTGTTGCTCCCTAGAATTCGCTTCTGCATTCTGAATCACATTGGAATCCTGGTAATAGTCGTAGTATTCTCCGACTCTGTTTCCGCTACCATTAATGATAACTCCTTCCGGTAGCGTATCCTTGTTAGGGTCATAATATACCCCATCTGTCTCGCTATACCCTCCCATCTGAGCACCACAAGACACAAGCAATAATCCGCCTGATATCGCTAGAATCCCTTTGGATCTTAGCAGACCAAGCAAATTTTTATGTATATTTCTTTTCATGATAACGTAAAAATTTTTAATTTAAATTATATTTGCAATCTGTACCAAAAATGTACCAAAATACTGGTTAAAAAATCTATCAAAAATAGATTTTTATTTTTAGATAACAATAATGTACAAAAGTTAAAAAAATTTTAAAAAATAATGGCAAAATTAACCTCAAGAAGCGAAGATTACAGCAAATGGTATAATGAGCTGGTTGTAAAAGCTGATTTAGCTGAAAACTCAGGCGTGCGTGGATGTATGGTAATCAAACCGTATGGCTATGCAATCTGGGAAAAAATGCGTGATGAAATGGATAAAAAGTTCAAAGAAACAGGTCACGTTAACGCATATTTTCCGCTTTTTGTGCCCAAGAGCTTGTTTGAGGCTGAAGAAAAGAATGCAGAAGGTTTTGCAAAAGAATGTGCAGTTGTTACCCACTACAGATTAAAAACCGATCCGGACAATCCATCGAAACTGATTGTAGATCCGGATGCAAAACTAGAAGAAGAGCTTATTGTTCGCCCTACTTCAGAAGCAATTATTTGGAATACTTACAAAAACTGGATTCAATCTTACAGAGATTTACCTATATTGATTAACCAATGGGCGAATGTTGTACGTTGGGAAATGAGAACCCGATTGTTCCTAAGAACAGCTGAATTCTTGTGGCAGGAAGGTCACACTGCCCATGCTACAAAAGAAGAAGCAGTGGAAGAAGCGGAAAAAATGAATAAAGTATATGCAGATTTTGCAGAAAATTTCATGGCCATTCCGGTAGTTCAGGGATTAAAAACTCCTTCTGAAAGATTTGCCGGAGCTGATGAAACATACTGTATCGAAGCATTAATGCAGGACGGAAAGGCATTACAGGCAGGAACTTCTCACTTCTTAGGTCAGAACTTCGCAAAGGCATTTGACGTAAAATTCACCAATAAAGAAGGAAAAATAGAACATGCATGGGCAACATCATGGGGAACTTCAACCCGTCTGATGGGAGCTTTAATCATGACCCACTCTGATGATTTCGGATTGGTACTTCCTCCTACCCTTGCTCCTATCCAGGTAGTGATTGTTCCGATCTTTAAAGGAGAAGAGCAGTTGGAACAGATCAGTGAAGTGGCGTTGGATATTCAGGCTAAATTGAGAGCAAAAGGAATTTCTGTAAAATTTGATAATGACACCCAGAACAAACCGGGCTGGAAGTTTGCAGAATATGAATTGAAAGGAGTTCCTGTAAGAATTGCAATGGGACCAAGAGATCTGGAAAACAAATCTGTGGAAATTGCAAGAAGAGATAACCTTACGAAAGAAGTTCGTTCTATTGAAGGTTTGGATTCTTACATTGAAGATTTATTAAAGACCATTCAACAGGATATTTACAACAAAGCTTTTGAATTCAGAAAAAATAACATCACAAAAGTAGATACTTACGAAGAATTTAAAAAAGTTCTGGAAGAGAAAGGAGGATTTATCTATGCTCACTGGGATGGTACCGCTGAAGAAGAAGAGCAGATCAAGGACGAAACTAAAGCTACCATCAGATGTATTCCTCTGGATGATGATGTAGAAGAAGGAACTTCACTGATTTCTGGAAAACCTTCTAAGAGACGTGTATTATTCGCAAAAGCTTACTAATAATTTTAATGATTTTAAAAAAAATCGTTAATTTTTAAAGAAATATTCAAAAAAAGGTGACATTTGGACGGATTTTTGTTTAAATTTATCTCAACATTAATCCAAAAAAATTTATTATTATGTCTTTAAATGTCATTGATTTAATTAAAGGACAATTAGGTCCCGCTTTGGTTTCACAGGCTGCATCACAGTTTGGAGAAAGCGAATCAGGTATTTCTAAAGCAATTGGTGGCTTATTACCTGCTGTAGTAGGTGGATTGGCTAATAACGCAGATCACCCTGGCGTTGTGGATGCTATTACGAAGGCTCCATCAAGTGGAATTTTAGGAAATCTATTAGGCGGATCGTCCAGTAATCCTATTATTACCAATTTATTGTCTTCACTTTTCGGAGATAAGATAGGAGGATTAGTAAATTCCATTGCCAGTTTTTCAGGAATCAGCAATACTTCTGCAGGTTCTTTGTTAAATCTGGTTACCGGAGCTACGGTAGGCACAGTTGGAAAATACGCAGCAGATAATAATTTAGGAGCTTCAGGTATTTCCAGCTTACTGAATGATCAGAAAGGCATTATTTCATCCTTATTGCCGGCAGGACTTTCTCTGGCTTCCTTTGGACTGGGAGCAGAAAATTGGTTCGGACAGGCTAAGGAAACGGTTTCTTCTGTAACTTCTACCGCTAAAGATAACATCGCTGAAGGTGTTGCTACGGCAAGAGAAAACGTTTCAGAAGGAGCAAGAGAAATAAGAGAACAATTTAATAATAACAATAATGATAATCAAGGCGGAGGTTCAATCTGGAAATGGTTGCTTCCGCTTTTATTATTAATTGCAGCCGGATATTTCTTGTGGAAACAGTGCGAGAAAAAACAGACAACAACTACTACCACTTCTGCAGATTCAACAGCGATGAAAACCGGTTCTACTACGGACACAGCAGCTGCTGGAACAGCAACTCCTGCTCCTGCAACGGCTAAGACTGACGAGAACATTGATCTTAACGGAGTCGCTTTGAAAGGTTACAAAGGAGGAATGGAAGATCAAATGATCGCATTCCTGAAATCCGATGGTTACAAAAACGCTGCTGATGATGCTGCATTGAAAGATAAGTGGTACGACTTTGATCACGTTAATTTTAAAATAGGAAGTTCTACTGAACTTGAGGCAGGTTCTCAAGGACAATTGGATAACCTGGTAGCTATTCTTAAAGCTTTCCCTGATGCTAAAATCAAAATCGGTGGTTATACTGATAAAACAGGAAATGAAGCTTCTAACGTAAAATTATCCAAAGCAAGAGCTGAATTCATTAAAGCTGCTTTAGGAAAAGCGGGTGTTGGTGCTCAGGTATTGGAAGCAGAAGGTTACGGAAGTAAATTCGCTAAAGTGGATGCAAAAGCATCTGATGCAGAAAGAGCAGCTGACAGAAAAATGGCTGTAAGATTTGCTAAATAATCTTTAGACTTAATAAAAATTAGATCCCGGAAATAATTTTCCGGGATTTTTTTTGTTATGATTTTTGTGTTTACATTTATTTAATTAAATTTGTTAGTCATTTCTAACATTTATGAACTTCAACTTAAAAAGCGCTTGGCGAAAAGATAAAACATCACATTCCTTATCAGAGGTTTATTCATCTATTAAAGTACCTAAAAAAGGGACTTTCTGGAGAAAATATCTTGCTTTTGCCGGCCCGGGGCTTATGGTAGCCGTAGGATATATGGACCCGGGAAACTGGGCTACGGATATTGCGGGAGGTGCTCAATTTGGGTATACTCTCCTTTCTGTAATCCTGATCTCCAATATCTTTGCTATGGTTCTTCAGCATTTATCCGTAAAATTAGGGGTAGTTGCTGAAAGAGATCTGGCGCAAGCCTGCAGAGATCACTTTAACCCTACCACTAATTTTATTCTTTGGGTATTCTGTGAAATCGCCATTGCTGCCTGTGATCTCGCAGAAGTTATTGGTTCCGCAATTGCTTTAAACCTGTTGTTTCATATTCCGTTAACCTGGGGAATCGTTATCACAACTGTGGATGTTCTGGTCATTCTTTTGCTTCAGGCGAAAGGTTTCCGGTGGATCGAAAGTATTGTGGGCGGCCTTATATTTATTATTCTGGCTTGCTTTGTGTATGAAATAGTCATTTCAAAACCTGCTTTCAATGAAATTTTAGGAGGACTGGTCCCTCAAAAAGAAATCATTCAGAACCCGGCAATGCTTTATATTGCGATCGGAATTTTGGGAGCAACCGTTATGCCGCATAACTTATATCTTCACAGCAGTATTGTACAAACAAGGGATTATACCCGTGATACGGAGGGAAAAAAAGAAGCTATAAAATTTGCTACATTAGACAGTACAGTATCCCTGATGCTCGCATTCTTCATTAACGCAGCGATCCTTATCCTTGCTGCAGCTACATTCCATACAACAGGAAACGAACATGTTGCAGATATTCATGACGCTTATAAAATGCTAACCCCTATTTTAGGTGCATCAATGGCGAGTATTGCATTTGCTATCGCTTTACTTGCTTCCGGACAAAATTCAACGCTTACAGGAACCCTCGCGGGGCAAATCGTTATGGAAGGCTTTCTTAATATCAGATTAAAACCGTGGCTGCGACGACTGATCACAAGGCTTATTGCTGTTGTTCCGGCGCTTATCGTTACTATTCTTTACGGAGAAAAAGGCACAACTGATTTGTTGGTATTAAGCCAGGTTATTCTTTCGATGCAGTTAAGTTTTGCCGTAGTTCCATTGGTTATGTTCACGAATGATAAGGCAAAGATGGGAGAATTTGTAAACAAACCATTCCTTAAAGTTTGTGTCTGGATTATTTCCATTATCAT
This sequence comes from Chryseobacterium sp. Tr-659, assembly GCF_011752975.1. Lineage (GTDB taxonomy): Bacteria > Bacteroidota > Bacteroidia > Flavobacteriales > Weeksellaceae > Chryseobacterium. The sequence continues at coordinate 58,360 of NZ_VWWP01000007.1, forward strand.
TATTATTTTAAATCTATATCTGCTGTATCAAACATTTACAGAGAAATAAAAACATTCAAAATACAGTTATCCAATTGACTATTGATTATTCTTTAAAGGGAGTGCTCAATAGTCAATTTTGCTTTACAAAGCCTATGATTTTAAATGGCAGACATTATCAATTTACAGACGTAATAAATTGACCTATTTACAATTCACAAAGGCATTTTATATTCATGGTTTTCTGCCTTAATGTCCTGATTTTTCCATTTGGCAGACCTTTTGTCAAACAATTCTGTAAATAAATATTGAATTATGGAAAACCAGGATATTAACGAAGAAAGCATCAATAATCAGGAAGAAAACAATATTCAGAACGAAACAACAGCTCAGGACAATGTGACAGCTGCCCCTACAACAGAGGAACTTTTGGCAGAAGAGAAAGACCGTTACATCAGATTGTATGCTGAATTCGAAAACTATAAAAAAAGAACATCTAAGGAGAAGATGGAATTCTTCCAGTATGCCAATCAGGAAATGATGGTTTCTATGTTAGGTGTTTTAGATGATTTTGAAAGAGCATTAAAGGAAATCGCTAAAAACGGAAATCCGGCTGACCTTCAGGGTGTAGAATTGATCTATCAGAAATTCAAAAATAAACTTACCGAGAAGGGTTTAAAGACAATGGAAGTAAAGGCTGGTGACAGTTTCAACGTAGATTTCCATGAAGCTATTACCCAAATTCCTGCCCCATCAGAGGATTTAAAAGGAAAAATCGTAGACGTTATCGAAACGGGATACACTTTAAATGATAAAGTAATCCGTTTTGCAAAAGTAGTAACAGGAAACTAAAATTCATAAATGATAAATGATGAGTGATAATTGATGAATGTTTCACTTATTAAACTTTAAAATATCTTTTATCATTTATCAACAATCAATTATTAAATTGTCATGTCAAAAAGAGATTATTACGAGGTTCTTGAGATCAGCAAATCTGCATCTGCCGACGAAATAAAAAAAGCATACCGAAAAATGGCCATCAAATATCACCCTGATAAAAATCCGGGAGACAAGGAGGCTGAAGAAAAATTTAAAGAGGCTGCTGAAGCTTATGAAGTATTAAGCGATGATCAGAAACGTGCCAGATATGACCAGTTCGGCCATGCCGGAGTAGGTGGAAATGGTGGTTTCGGAGGCGGAGGCTTCGGAGGCGGAATGAATATGGAGGATATTTTCAGCCAGTTTGGAGATATTTTCGGTGGTGGTTTCGGAGGATTTGGCGGCGGCGGTGGCCGTCAGCAGGTGAAAGGTTCTAATTTAAGAATCAGAATCAAGCTGAACCTTGAGGAAATGGTAAACGGAACTCACAAGACCATTAAAGTAAAAAAAATGAAGATGGCTGAAGGAGCCACTTCAAAAACATGTCCTACCTGTAATGGTTCCGGTGTTCAGCTTAAAGTAATGAATACTATGTTTGGTCAAATGCAGACACAAACAACATGCTCTACATGTCAGGGAATTGGTAAAGTTGCTGATAAAATCCCGGCTGGTGCCAATGCCCAAGGTCTGGTAAAAGATGAAGAGGAAATCACAATCAATATCCCTGCAGGAGCAAGAGACGGTATTCAGCTTAATGTAAGAGGAAAAGGAAATGATGCTCCATTTGGAGGAACTCCGGGAGACCTGTTGGTGATTATTGAAGAAGAAGTAGATCAAACGATCAAGAGAGAAGGCGATAATCTTCACCAGGAATTATACGTTTCATTTGCTGAAGCTGCTTTAGGAACAAAAAAAGAAATCCCTACCGTAGGCGGAAAAGTGAAAATTACCGTTGATCCGGGAACTCAATCCGGGAAAATCCTGAGATTAGCAGGAAAAGGACTTCCAAGCATCGATAGTTATGGAAAAGGAGATATGTTTATTCACATCAATGTATGGACACCACAAAAGCTGACCAAAGAACAGAAAGACTTCTTTGAAAAGCAGATGTCCAGCGGAGAAATGGTTGCAGAACCATCCGGAAAGGAAAAAACTTTTTTTGATAAAGTGAAAGATTTATTCAATTAATAAAAAAACCCTTTTAAAAGGGTTTTTTTTATACAAATAAGTCATTTCAACGTAAATTTTATTTTATATTTATAATAAAAATATAAAATGTTACCTTTAGTAAATGATACTCAAAATATTTACATTGAAATAACCAATTTAAGGCATGGAGGACTTGGATGGGAACTTGGAACTTGTTTATGGAGTCCTAAATTTGATTCTAGCTCAAAGAAAGCCTGGAAATTAATGGAACAAGTCAAAATCAATGATATAATCTTACATTTAGTAAAGCTCAACAATCATTATCATTTTTATGGAGTTTCGAAAGTCTGCACAAAAATCATTGAAACACGAGAATCCCCACCATTACCCGATAAATGGGAAAATATGATTCCATATCAAAGAATTAACCTTACTAATTTTAATAAAATTCCCAAACCTTTTCCAGTAAGTGAAATTTTTAATATTTATGAAACGCGCTTAAGAAATATTAAAAACGATAACATTGAAGGGCAATTCTATAATTTATATCAAAATCAGCTAAGGGTCTCCCAAAGGTATTTTGCAATATGTCCTCCTGAATTATATCAAATATTTGACGAAATCACCAATTTTATTGATTTCACTCCGATTATTAAAGATGATTATTATGATAATGTCCCTACTCTTCATGAGCCCCAAAATCCAGACTACACCCCACCTTCTAGGGTTCAAACAGTTGTTACAAGAATAATTAGAGATACAAAACTATCTAGGAATATTAAATCTGAACATAATTGGAAATGTCAAGTTTGTGGTAAAAGTATTTTATTACCTAATGGCTTTAATTATTCCGAAGGGCATCATCTAAAACCATTAGGAGGTGAGCACCAAGGTCCTGACATTTCTGGAAATATAATTATTGTTTGCCCCTATCACCATACAGAATTTGATTATGGTAGTATTGCTATTAATCCTATTACTAATTTAATAGAACATATTGACCCTCATAATGTATTCCATCATCAACAGCTAGCTTATACAAGAACAGATGTTGATGAAGAGTTTATAAAGTATCATTATGAAAAAAGGTTTAATCAATTATAATTTAAAAATCCTGTACTCAATTGAATACAGGATTTTTTTGGTTATTTAAATCTAATTCTGTTTTATTTTTTCGTAGCTAAAGAATATATCGCTTTTCCAATGGTAAAAACGGCTACAGCAGCTAATCCTCCTACAATTCCGAATGTAAATTCTTTAAGAACAGACGGCCATGTTGGTAATAATTCATGCAAATAATGAATATTATGGGCAAAAATACCTCCTGAAACCAAAATCAAAGCAATGGTTCCCACGATTCCTAAAAGCTTGATAATGATAGGCAATGCTTTTACCAGCAAATGGCCAAGCTTGGAAAAAAATCCTTTATCATGGCTTTTTCTGATAAGGCTGAAACCTGCGTCATCCATTCTCACGATCAGCGCTACAATTCCATATACCCCAACGGTAGCAATAAATGCAACAAAAGTAACGGTAAGAATCTGTGTAATAAGCGGATGCTCTTGCTGAATAACTGTTCCTAAAGCTATAATAACAATTTCAATAGAAAGAATGAAATCTGTTCTGATGGCTGAGTTTATTTTTGATTTTTCAGAAACTTCCGAGTTTTCATCTTCCTTACTTTCCTCCATTACCTCATGTCCCTTTTTGGAACGATGAAACAAGAACTCAATAATTTTCTCTACTCCTTCAAAGGCCAGATACAATCCTCCTAAAATAAGAATGATTTCTATAGCCGGTTTGTAGAGCCAGTTGAGCAAAAAAGCAATAGGAAGAATAATCAGCTTATTGATGAATGACCCTTTCGTAATTGCCCATAAAACCGGAAGCTCTCTTGAAGAAAGAAAACCTGTGGCTTTTTCTGCATTTACAGCCAGGTCGTCGCCCAAAATACCTGCTGTTTTCTGTGTAGCAATCTTACTGGTAACCGCTACATCATCCATCAATGCTGCAATATCATCCAAAATTGCAAAAAAGCCTGATGCCATATTTTAATTTTTTTTTAATCTTTGTTAAGTTCTGCAAAAATAAATATTAAAATCTATTTTTAATTTATTTCTGAATATTAATTTAAAAAATTTTCTGTTCAAACTGTTGATATGAACAAAAGTCTGCTTACTTTTAACCGTTTTTTAAAACCAGATACTATGCGGCATTCATCTTATATTTTAGCTTTAGGATCTTTGATTTTTATGTTGAACCCATTTTGTTCACCTTTACAAGCCCAAAATCAAACAAATGCAGCCAGCATAAATCCGGAAAAGAAAAAGCAGGAAATAGACAGCATTATAAAAGCCTATGCATCTGTTAATAAATTCAATGGAACTGCTTTGATTCATTATCAAAACAAAATTATTTTCGAAAGATCATACGGCTGGCAGGATGCAGAAAAAAAAATTCCTAATCAGAACAAAAGTATTTATCAGATCGCTTCTTTAACCAAATCTTTTACTGCTCTAGTGATTGTAAAGCTGGACGAAGAAGGAAAACTATCCGTGAAAGATCCTATCTCGAAGTTTATTCCGGATTATCCAAGGGGAAATGAAATTACGATTGAGCATCTCCTTACCCACTCCTCGGGAATTTATGAAGCATTACGAAATAAAGAATATGTCCGTTTGCTTCATACAGGAGAAATCATTAACAAAGATAAAGAGCTTTCTTTTTTTAAAAACGAGCCTTTGGATTTCAAACCCGGAACCCAATTCTCATATACCAATTCCGGATATATTTTATTAGGAGTAATCATTGAAAAGGTAACAGGACTCTCTTATGAAAATGCTGTAAGAAAATTCATTCTAAATCCTCTCAAGATGACACATACAGGCTTTGATTATTTAGATTTGAAAAGTCCGTATAAAACGGTTCCTTATTCTTATATATCAAAGACAAGACAAGATAAAACGGAAATATGGAATTCTACATTAACCGGTCCTGCAGGGCAGATATACAGTACTGTTGAAGATTTATACAATTATTATAAAGGATTGAGAGATTATAAAATTGTTTCCAAAGAAGCATTTAAAAAAGCGACAACGCCTTATTTAAGCGGCTATGGATATGGTTGGTTTATTGATGATCTTTACGGGAAAAAACTCATTAACCACGGCGGAAATATCGAAGGCTCTACCAGTTATTTTGCCATGCTTCCAAAGGATGATATCAGTATCATACTTCTTAACAACATCACAAGTAAAAAGCTGGAGAAAGCAGGAAATACTATTTTAGCAGCCCTCTTAGGGGAGCCTTACACGCTTCCGCAACCTAAGAAAGAAATAATTCTGAGTGCTGATTCGCTCAAAAAATATGCAGGTAATTATCAACTTTCTGATGATGATATTATCCATATTCTGTATGAAAACGGTCAGCTTTTTATTCAGAACAATAATGAACCTAAAGTAAGAATGCTGGCTGAAAAAGAGGATGCATTTTTTCTGCTGGATGATGATACCGAAATTTCTTTCACTTTCAAAAAAGGAGAAAAAGATATTATTATGATCAAAAAAGGACTTTCATCAAAAACAGCCGAAAAGCTTTAAATATCGGTTTCATACTCAATTAGTTGATCATCAATAGAATTTTCAGTATTTTTACTCTATGAAAAGGCTCATTCTCAGGTATCATTTTTTCGTTATGGGATCTCTAGGCTTTCTGCTGCAATCCTGCAATACGAAATTCAGAGTCTGGGTAGGCCCCGGCGGCCAGCAGAAGATTTATAATCTGAAATACGGAGAACATAAAAGACAGAAAATGGATGTCTTTCTTCCCAAAGATTATGCGGAAGATTCTCCTGTTGCTCTTATTGTACATGGAGGAGCCTGGACTCTGGGAAAGAAAGAACATATGATCCAGATTCAGAAAATGCTTTTTGAAAATGGAGTTCCAAGTATCAATATGAATTACAGATTGGTTTCTGCCAAGAAAAAAATTACCTATAAACAGCAGCTTGAAGATATTGGCCTCGCGATAGAAAAGTTCAATTCCTTATCTGAGAAAGCCGAGCTCAGGCCCAACAATTATATCATTCTGGGAGAAAGTGCCGGTGGCCATCTTGCTCTACTTTACGGTTATCAGCATCCGGATCAGATCAAAAAGATCATTTCTTTAAGCGGGCCTACTGATTTCTACAGTCCGGAATATCTTAATTCATTTTATTCCAAATATACCTCGCCTACCATTCAGAAGGTGGTTGGAATTAAATTTGACCGCAGCAACATTTCTGAAGCCTTTAAAGAAGCCAGCCCTATTGCCAATATTACAGATGTGCCGACCTTATTATTTCAGGGAAATAACGATGTTCTGGTTAACCCGCATCAGGGAATAGCTATGGATTCGGCACTCAGCCGGATGAATGTTCCGCATAAATTTATTTTTATGAAAGGAGCCGGCCATGCTCCAAGATTTTTCAGCAAGAGAAAAAGAGACAGCATCATCTATCCTAATATTCTGGAATGGATCAGAAAATAGAATCAGTTTTTGCTAATCATCTCTTTGTTTTCTACATCTAAAGCAAAAAAAAGCCATCTCATTTATTGAGACGGCTGTTGTATTTATTTTGTGTTATTTAATACTTATTCAAAATCGTTGTTCTCGTATTTTGATAAATCATCTTTCTTTCCGAAAACAAATTTGATGATTACCGGAAGTGTGGTCACCAATACGATCACAATAATGATATATTCCAGCTTTTCTTTTAAATTGATTCCAAACTGTTCCATGAATAATTTATCCAGATAATGACCAGCAAAGATCAAAATAAATGACCATAAAACGGCTCCGATGATATTATCTCTTAAGAACTCTTTTTTATCCATTTTTACAATCCCTGCAACAATTGGAGTAAAAGTTCTTACAACAGGTAAGAATCTTGCCATGATGATAGCTAAAGCTCCGTGTTTTTCGAAAAAATCATGAGCCTGATAAAGATATTTCTTTTTGAAGAGCATTGAGTCTGGCCTTTTATATAAAGCGGGACCTGCTTTTCTCCCAAAATAATATCCTACTTCATTTCCGATAATAGCAGCAAGAGCTACTCCTGAGGATAGTAATGTAGTATCCAAGAAATCGCTTCCCGTAGAGCCAAAAGTCTCTTTGATGATTTCAACTGCATAAATTCCTGAAACGAATAAAAGTGAATCTCCAGGCAGGAAAAACCCTACAAAAAGACCTGTTTCAGCAAAAACAATAAATAAAATAAGCCAAAACCCTCCCATTTTAATATAAAACTCCGGGTTTAATAAATCCTTCCAGCTATTGAAATCTTCCATATATATTGATGAACAACAAAAATAGGTGTAAAATATCTGAAACAAAAATTAATTATAAGATTTTAACTAAAATTCAGATATGATTTTTAAAGATCCAGATCATCATCGGAAACTGCTGTCCCATCGGCCATCAGGAAAGCTTTCAGGAATGGTGTGATATTACCATTCATTACAGCATCCACATCAGATGTTTCATGACCTGAGCGAACATCTTTTACCAGTTTGTAAGGATGCATTACGTAATTCCTGATCTGACTTCCCCACTCGATCTTCATTTTGTTGGCTTCTATTTCATTTCTTGCCTTCATACGTTCTTCCAATTCCATTTCATATAATCTTGAACGAAGGAGCTGCATGGCCTTTTCTTTATTTTGAAGCTGTGAACGGGATTCTGAGTTTTCAATGATAATTCCGGTAGGTGCGTGACGAAGACGTACCGCAGTTTCTACCTTGTTAACGTTCTGCCCTCCGGCTCCGGATGCTCTCATGGTTTCAAAACTGATATCGGCAGGATTAATATTAATCTCAATAGTATCATCCACCAACGGGTAAACATACACAGACACAAAGCTTGTATGACGTTTCGCATTACTGTCGAAAGGTGAAATTCTTACCAAACGGTGCACTCCGTTCTCTCCTTTCAGATATCCGAATGCATATTCTCCTTCAATTTCCAGGGTAACGGTTTTTACACCGGCTACATCTCCTTCCTGAAAGTTCAGTTCACGGATCTTATACCCCTGTTTTTCTGCCCACATTGTATACATTCTCATCAGCATGGATGCCCAATCGCAGCTTTCCGTACCTCCTGCTCCTGCAGTGATCTGAAGAACCGCAGAAAGTTCATCTCCTTCATTGGAAAGCATATTTTTAAATTCCAGGTCTTCAATTTTTTCCACCAATTCCGGAAAGGTTTCATCCAGTTCCTTTTCAGAATCGGGATCTTCTTTAGCAAAATCGGCTAAAACCTGAAGGTCTTCAAACTGTGTCTGAATTTCATCATAGCTTTCCACCCATTTTTTTTTGGAACGAAGCTGCTTCAGAAATGTTTCAGCGGTTTTAGGATTATCCCAAAACTCAGGAGCTGCCGTTTTTTCATCATCATTGGCAATTTCTATTTTCTTTTTTTCAATCTGAAGGTATCTGTGTAGGTCTTCAATTCTGGATTGAACTTCTTTTATCTGGTCGTTGTTGATCACGAATTTTTCTTTTTGCAAAAATAAGGAATTCTTTTAGAGTGGAGAGGTACGGGTTCAAAGTTCCAGGTTTAAAATTTTGAGTTCTAACTGAGAACTTTTTTTACATTATATTTAAACTTTAAAACAAGGTTAAATGGATATTAATGATTTGATCAATGAACGTCATGGTAATTTTACGCATTTAAAAAAATTAATTGTTTCAATTAATCTAATGCCAGGTATTTCCAAAAGCAGTTTTGATCATATAACTGAAAAATTACTTCAACATCTGGAAAAAGGAGTTGACAAAAACAAACTAAAAATCGTCATAGAAACAGAATTATGTCTGACCTATGGTCTTTATACCTATGAATTTAATTCAGAAGAATTGTCGGAAACTATTTTCGATTGGTGGAAAAATCATTAAAAAAAATTTTCTCTTTTTAGTATGAAAACAAGGAAAGCACAAAGAATATGTGCTATAACAATAAAAGGTAAAACTTTTCTACAATTCACTTTATCCAGTAAAAACCCATATATAGGAAACTGTAATAACCCTGCAACAAATAGGAAGGGTGAAATATTTTCATTAAATAAACTCCCAGTCATACTGAAAGGAAAAAGAACCAAAAACGGCCAATAACTTCCATGTCCTCCTCCAGCTGAGAATATTACAAAAAGTACAAGAGGCAGACTAAGTAAAGAAAAAAATACCCTGTATTTATATTGAGTCATCCAACATTATTCGTGTTCAAATTTAGGTAAATTATTACTTTGGATTATCAACAATATTTTTTTTAAATCATCTCAGCAACTATTTCTCCGATCTTCGGAGCTAATGCTACTCCCATTCCGGAAAGCCGTACTGCACAAAACTGTCTTTCCGAAATCTGTTTTACAATAGGTGTTTTCTCTGTTCCCATAGCCATTATTCCTGACCAGCGCAAAGCAATTTTAAATTTCTGATCCGGTAAGATCACTTCTTTTAAAAAATTTTCAAGGTGATTTTGCAGAAACTCTGTGGTTTCAAAAGCCGTGGTTTCTTCCGTTTTAAAATCCTGATTTCTCCCACCTCCCAGCAAAATTCTGTTCCCAAGATTCCTGAAGTAGTAGAACCCTTCATCATAATGAAAAGTTCCTCTCAGCTTCAATCCATCAATAGGTTCGGTCAGAATGATCTGTCCGCGGGCCGGAATAATTTCTTCTTCTTTCAGAAACTGGCCAGTAAAAGCATTTGTACAGTAAATAATCTGATCTGCTGTTACAGAAAGATCTTCTGAGAGTTGAACATGTATCTCATCTTTTGTTTCATCAATCCTTTTTACTGATGTTCCGAATAGAAATTCTACTTTTAACTCATAACATTTCTCCAGAAGTTTCTGAAGCAGCTTTCCGGAATGCAGGCTTCCTTCACATGGGTTTTCAATGAGGAAAGGGGATTTTCCAAGCCCGAATTCTTTTATTTTTTCCTGATCAGCGTAATAAGTCTTATCCAGTCCTGTTATTGATTTCAATTTTTCATTAACAGTGTCAAGGTACTGTAATGGCTCTTCATTACTGAGAATTTCATATCCTCCGTTCAGTTCAAAATCTATTTCATCGCTTTTAAAATATTGTCTGATTCTCTGAAGTCCGGCAAACCTCATCGCAACCAGTTCCAATGTTTTTTCCCAACCCATTTTCCGGGAATCGGCAATTATTTCCGTAAGGCTTCCAAAACATGCAAAACCGGCATTCCGTGTTGAGGCTCCCAGCGGAATCGTATTTCTTTCAATAACCAAAACAGATTGATCGGGATATTTCTCTTTAATGGATATCGCCGTCCAAAGGCCGGAAAATCCAGCTCCGATAATGATAATATCTCTCTTTCTGTAAAAAGTTTCTAGCTCCCAAATGCTGTTCATAGATAATCAGTGATGAATCTTTTTATGTTTTCTTCTAAAAACTTCCGGCTTTAATCCTCTTTTTTCTCATCCTCATTATGCTGAAACCCAATAGCCCGCTGGGGTTCTTCAACAATCCTGTACGTTTCCAGTTCATTTTTTAATGCCTGAATTCTGAACCTGAATTCATCAAAATTATTAATGATTACATCTGCCAGGAATCTTGCTACCTGATCAAGGTATTCCTCGGTAAGTTTTGCGGAAGCATCTCTTAAAGCTCCGTTCAAAAGGTTCTGATCAATCTTAAGCTTCTCGTTACGGGTTCTCTGGTAAAGGTTTTTTATACGCTTTTTTAAACTCTGGGTAAAGTCGACCAACATGGTATTGCTGAATGCTTTCATTCTTGAAGATACTTCATGCCAAAAAGGGACTTTATCTGCTTTGTTGTTTTTAAGTATTTTGTAGAGTAGAGAATCTTCTTCAAGCCCTCTGGTCATAGCATATAGGATAATTTCCGAACGCTCGGAGGCATTAGGCGGAAATATAGGAATCATCACATCAAATCTTCCCGGAGCGAGAATTTCTTCATCTATTTCTGAAACGGAATTGGCAGATCCTACCATTAAAACCCCTTCTTTTTCGAATTTTCCTATATAATGAAGAATAAGTTCCTGCGCCTCCAGATTGCAGGATGCGAGGTCTGTTTCTGCTCTTCTCTGCATCATAATTTCGTCAAAATCATCAAGGAAGAGTAATATTTTATTTTCTTTCATCATGGAAAGCAGAAAATCACTGAAGTTGATCTCACTTCCGTCAATCAGAGTAGTTCCCAGATAGTGCTTTTTAACTTCTTTAAACTGATATCCGATGATTTCGGCAATTTTATTGGCCCAGAAGATCTTACCGCTTCCAGGAGGTCCGTACAGAATAATTCCTGCGGGTCTGTTGATTCCCCAGTCTTTGATCTGCTGCGGGTTCAGGAAGGGTTCCAAAACGGCTGATGTATAAAAGAAAAGATCTCTGTATCCTATGAAATCTCTTTGCTGGAGGCTTGTTTTATGCCCGAAATAATCATAAACAAACTGATAGTTTCCCCCTAATTTGTTATCAATTCCATAACTTGAAATGGAAGATTTGAAAAATCCGTTGTCAAAAATATTCGGATTATTATCTTTAATTACTTTTTCAACTTTATCTTTAGGCTGATTGATGACTTCTGCAATCTGTTCAACCGTTTTATTTTTATCCAGATCTTTTTCATATAACCTTAAAAAATCTACGTTTTCACGCGCAAATTTTTCAAAATCGTCTTTCACATCAAAATTGGTACTGATACAGTCTACAAGTTCAAGATCAAAATCCTGTATAAACTGTTTTATGGCTTCTGCAGAAACATTGAGTTCGTCTGCGAGTTCAATTAATTTCATAACTTTTGATTAATTCAATCAAATTTAATGTATTTACAACTAAATTTAAATTGATTTATGATAATTCTGTAACATTTTCTAATTTACATAGACTACTACTATGTAAAACAAATTACATGGAAAAAATATTATCAGTAAAGAATTTGACAAAAAAATTCAAAAAAATAGTGGTAAACAATATTTCTTTTGATGTTGAAAAAGGAAATGTCTATGGTCTTCTTGGTCCAAACGGAAGCGGAAAGTCCACCACTTTTGGAATGCTGCTTTCAACAATCAATCCTACGAGTGGAGACTGGTTTTGGTTTGGTAAAAAAGGAACAGATCCTGAAACACTAAAAAGAATAGGAGCTATTATTGAGCAGCCCAATTTTTATCCTTATCTGAATGCGGAAACCAACCTTAAAATTGTTGCAGAAATTAAAGGAACGCCTTATTCAAGGATTGAAGAAGTTTTGAAAACCGTTAATCTATATGAAAGAAGAAAAGATGCATTCAAAACCTACTCTTTAGGAATGAAACAGCGTCTTTCGATTGCTTCTGCAATGCTGAATAACCCTGAAGTCTTAATTTTGGATGAGCCTACCAACGGCCTTGACCCTGAAGGGATTATTCAAATCAGAGAAATCATCAACGATATTGCTAAACAAGGTATTACTATTATTATTGCGAGTCATCTTCTGGATGAAATTGAAAAAATATGCAGCCATGTGATAGTACTGAAAGAGGGAAATTCCATCTATTGCGGAAGAGTGGATGAAATGACTTCCAATAATGGTTATTTTGAATTAAAAGCAGATAATAATACCTTACTTTTAAATATATTGAATGAACTTCAATGGTTTACCACCATCAATCTGGAGGGAGATCTTATTAAAGCCCAGATTCGTGATGATGCATCAATCTCTGCATCGGCTCTGAACCAAAAACTGGCAGAAAAAGGAGTTTTCTTATCTCATCTGACTAAGAAAAAACTATCTCTTGAATCTCAATTCCTTGAACTTGTAAAAAACACAAATTAATTATGATAAAGCTATTAAAACTTGAATACTACAAAAACCTGAACTACAAACCCTTCAAGGTTTTTACAATAATATATTTTGCGATCCTTATTGCATTGCTTTTTATTGGGTTGGTAGATTTTGATCTTTTCGGAGCAACCATCAATTTAAAAGAACAAGGCATTTATAATTTTCCGGAGATATGGAATTTTACAACATGGATTGTTGCTTTACTGAAGATATTTTTGGGATTAATTATTGTTTTCTCAATTTCACAGGAATTCAGCAACCGCATGTTCAAACAGAATACAATTGATGGATTGAGCAGAACAGATTTCATCAATTCAAAATTGCTTACCATAACTATTTTTACCACTGTATCTACCGTAATCCTGTTTGTTATTACTATGTTTTTAGGTTATCAGTACTCCAACACAACGGAATCTTCTAAGGTTTTTGCAGAGATTTTCTTTATTGGTAATTATTTTGTGAAATTATTTACATTCTTCTGTTTTTTAATGTTCTTATCTATTCTATTGAGAAAATCGGTATTTGTATTTCTTGCTCTTTTTGTTTTCTGGATTGTGGAAAGTATTTTATCCAGCGTGGAAGTTCTCACAAAAGTAGGGGGCATGCAGGGGGCGCAAAGAAATGAAATTCTTCAAAACGAATTCTTTGTAACAAATCTTTTACCACTGGAAAGTATGTCCAATCTTATTGCTAATCCAATGGTAAGACTGAATATGGCAAAAGCAATCGGAATGAAATATGAATTTCACTACCCTACAGAAAGCCTTATTGCTTGTCTGATCTGGTGTGCTCTCTTTATTATCGGATCGTATTGGATTCTAAGAAAGAGAGACTGGTAAATTCTACTATCTAAAATTGATAAATATTGGAGTGAATGCTCCCGCTTTGTATTTAAAATTGTTTTTAAAGTGATTCATTTTGAGTCACTTTTTGTTTTTTTGGCTTAAGATTTTCATTCGGTTTTGCTAAAAAACCATCTATGAAAAAAATATATTACGTCCCGGGATTGATAAGTGCACTGATCATTCCGATTTTATTCTGGTATTACGGAAATCAGAGAGTTCATCCGCCATATACAGTTGTAGATCTTGGGATTCCGGCGAAAATAAGGTCTGATGCAACTTTTGACAATACTTTTGAACCTTATAGAAACTGGAATTACAAAAAAATTGTAGTTAAACCTAATACCGCACTTCAAAATCAGGAGTTTTATGTTTCTGAACTGAAAAAATTACAGGCAAGAAATCAGAAAGAATCAGGAATTGAATTTGTAATCAATGATGAAAATAATTATCAGGACTTCATTGCTTTAATCAATGCCATGGCACTTTCTAAACAGGAGACGTATGGTGTTGATATCGAAAAAACAGGTCATTTTTTTGCCGTTCATTTTTATAAAGATCCTAATGTTAAGAAATCTGAATATGATTGCTTACTTTGCTACGATATCATCAGACCCGAATACAGACCTAATTTTTTTGAAACAACACAAACTTTACTCCCAACCCTTCCTAAAAAAATATACTACTTTATTTTTGGTTTTTTACTATTCTTAAATATCTCCATGCTCAGTATCTGGGAAAGATTTCAATTACATTATGATTCAAAATAAAAAGGCTGCCATCTGGCAGCCTTCCTTTCACATTACTTTTTATCTAACAACGGAAGATACTTTCCGTAACCTTTAGTCTCCATCTCCGCCTTTGGAATAAACTTCAGTGAAGCACTGTTGATACAGTATCGAAGTCCTCCTTTATCCTGAGGCCCATCTGTAAACACATGTCCCAGGTGTGCATCTCCTGTTTTACTTCTCACCTCTACTCTTGTCATTCCATGAGTACGGTCCATTTTTTCGTCAATCAGACTTTTGGTAATCGGTTTTGAGAAGCTTGGCCAGCCACATCCGGATTCAAATTTATCTGTTGAAATAAATAATGGTTCTCCAGTAGTAATATCTACATAGATTCCTTCGCGGGTTTCATTCCAGTATTCATTCTGGAAGGGTCTTTCTGTACCGTTTTCCTGAGTCACATTGTATTGTTCAGCCGTCAGCTTTTCTTTCAATACTTTTTTATCTTGCTTCTGATAAGCAGTTTTTGGAAGCGGATTCGCTTTTTTGGCCATTTCAAAAAGTCCCGGTTCAATATGACAGTAACCGCCCGGGTTTTTGTCAAGATAATCCTGATGATAATCTTCAGCTTTGTAGAAATTCTTCAATGGAATTGTTTCCACCAGTAACGGCTTATTATAATTTTTTGACAGTTGATGAACCTCATCTTTTACAACTGCTTCATCAGTTTTATTTGTGAAATAAATTCCCGTTCTGTATTGATTTCCTCTGTCATTTCCCTGCTGATCCTTACTTGTAGGGTCAATGGTTTTAAAATACAGATCAATTAACAGCTTCAAATCTACCTGATCGGGATCATATTTTACTTTTACCGTTTCGGCGAAACCTGTTGTATGGCTTACCACCTCTTCGTAAGTAGGATTTTGAGTATTTCCGTTGGCATAGCCTACTTCTGTTCCCACTACTCCACGGATTTGTTGAAAAAAGTGTTCAGTTCCCCAGAAACATCCACCTGCAAAATAAATCTCTCTAACGTTCTTATTATCCATAATTTCCTGTTTTTCTTTTTTAGATTCGGCCTCACCGGGCTTATTTTTCTTAAAAAGCCCGCTTCCTGCAGCAAAGACTGCAATACCCAGAATGATTCCGAGTACAATTAATATATTTTTCATATTTAGCTTTTTATTCATTACTTATTATTTTGAACGATCATTAATCCAAATCCTAAAAGCATCAGATCTTTTAAAATAAAGAAATCTGTCACAGGTACTCCATCTACTACTTTCCATATTCCCGGAGTTGTAAACAAATAGCTTAATGTTACCAGAAAAGTGATTATCATTCCTATTCCCGCATACTTTTTCAATACTGCAAATTTCGCACTAAATATCAGTAGTAAAGCAATGATAATTTCTATCGCTCCGATAAGATTTGACACTGCCTGCACACTCATTATTTTATACACAAAAGAGGTTAAGAAATGATTTTCTACCAAAGGCTTTATAGCTGCAGCTTCCGTAGGAGTAAATTTGAAGATACCAATCCACAGCAAAATAAGAGCAGCTCCGAAAAGTGAGATATAATATCCTGTTCTGTAAGTTGACTGATTGATTTCCTGTGATGTTCCGACCATGTTTTAAGATTTTAAATTATACTTTATTGTTTTCGTAAGTATAGTCGGAGCCTTTTTAAAATCCTGACAAAAAATTTTCTTAGAAATTTAGTTTTTTGATCACCTTATTTTTAAAATCCTGAATCTCAGATTCATCAATTTCAGTTTTCTTTTCTGAAAAGGTCTTTTGAAAAATTTTATCCAGAACGGCTAATTTTTCGCTGTACACCTTACACAATTTGCAAACCATCAAATGCAAATTAAGTTTCCAGCTTTCCCTGGACGAAATGGTACGGGCATTGCGTTTTTCCATGAGCAGGGTTGCTTGGCTGCATGGTAAAAATATTATATGTAGAATCTTCTTTATCATTGCTTATAATCTTGAAAACCAGTTAAACTCCAGACATTCTCTTAGCTGCATACGGGTTCGTTGTAAGATCTTCCAAAGGTTAGTCGTGGAAACATTCAATTCCTGACTTACTTCGGGTGCTTTTTTTTCTTCAATATAATACATTTTTAACAGGATCTTCCATCTGGAGGGTAGTTCTTCAATACATTCCTCCAAAGTTTTATTAAAGTCCTGATTGTCCAAAAGCTCGTCTCCGGAGGCTGATACATTCCAATCATTTAAAACGTCAGTATTCTTCCATGAACCTGTTTCGTCAAAAAAATGATCAAGTCTGATATTAGGTTCAGATTTGTATTTTTGTCTGTAAAAATCAGCAATTTTTCTATTCAGAATAGCCATCAGCCATGTTAACGGCTGGCTTTTTCCTTCAAAAGAATCATAAGCAGAAAATGCTGCAAGAAAAACTTCCTGCACCACATCCTGGGCATCTTCTTTATTGGAGAGCAGATACAACGCTTTCTTCAAAAGCGCACCAGAATACTCTTCTATCCAGCTTTTTAGAGTTTCGTTTTTCATCATTCAATAACTGTTTTTTTATCCATTCAGATCATTACGAAGATAATAAGTTAAATGGGAACTACCATTATATAAATAACTTAATAATACAAATATGAATTAAAAATGCCTGTTATATCTATTTTAAGCTTTATTTATAACGCTCAAATCCTCACAGTTCTTAAAAATCTATAAGATGTCAGTATTATGCAAATACTTGTAAGCCCATACTTGCCGCCATTCAAAACATAGCACAAAATTATTACAAATCGCTTAAAAATAGTAAATTTGCATCTTATCAAAATTTGATATTAAAAAAAGCAAAAGCAATACTATGACATCACAAGAGATACGTCAAAAATTTTTAGATTATTTTAAAAGTAAGGATCACCTTATTGTTCCTTCAGCTCCTATTGTGCTGAAAGACGATCCTACCCTTATGTTTTCCAACTCAGGAATGACGCAGTTTAAGGATTTTTTCCTTGGCTACAAAACACCTACCGCCCCAAGAATCGCCGATACACAGAAGTGTCTTAGAGTTTCCGGGAAGCATAATGATCTGGATGATGTAGGTAGAGATACTTACCACCATACCATGTTTGAAATGCTGGGTAACTGGTCTTTCGGGGATTACTTCAAAAAAGAGGCTATTGCTTTTGCCTGGGAATTACTGACTGAAGTATACGGAATTCCAAAAGAAAATTTATACGTTACAATCTTTGAAGGTGACGCTTCTGAAAACTTAAACAGAGACCAGGATGCATACGATTTCTGGAAATCTCATATTTCAGAGGACAGAATCATCAATGGAAATAAAAAAGATAACTTCTGGGAAATGGGTGAAAGCGGACCGTGCGGACCGTGTTCAGAGATCCATATTGACCTTAGAACTCCGGAAGAAAAAGCTGCTGTTCCGGGAATTTCTTTAGTAAACCAGGATCATCCGCAGGTAGTGGAAGTATGGAATCTGGTATTCATGGAATTCAACAGAAAAGCAGATAAATCTTTAGAAAAACTTCCTGCTCAGCACGTAGATACGGGAATGGGCTTTGAGCGTCTTTGTATGGCGCTTCAGGGAAAATCTTCCAACTATGATACAGATGTTTTCACTCCGCTTATTGCTAAAGTGGAAGAACTTTCAGGTAAAAAATATACCGGAATTCTGGAAGACGAAAAAGATATTGCAATTCGTGTTGTGGTAGACCATATCAGAGCGGTTTCTTTTGCTATTGCAGACGGGCAGCTCCCTTCAAGCGGAGGAGCAGGGTATGTAATCAGAAGAATACTAAGAAGAGCAATCTCTTATTCTTACCGATTCTTAGGAATGAAAGAACCTTTCCTTTATAAGCTTGTAGCCGTTCTTCAAGAACAAATGGGACCTTTCTTCCCAGAGCTTGAAAAGCAAGGAAAACTGGTTACTGAAGTAATCAAAAGTGAAGAAGATTCATTCTTAAATACAATCGAAACCGGGTTAATCCGAGTTGAAAAATTAATTCAGCAAACAATTGCAAACAATCAAAAAGTTTTACCTACTCTTGAGGTTTTCGAATTGTATGACACTTATGGATTCCCTGATGATTTAACAAGAATTATTGCAGAAGAAAAAGGATTAACCATTGATGAGGAAGGGTTTGATGCTGAAAGAGAAAAACAAAGAAAGCGTTCTCAACAAGATTCTGCCCAGAAAGTATATGACTGGGTAAACCTTGAATCAAAACCTGAAACATTTGTAGGTTATGATCAGATTGAATCTGAAACCTATATTACAAGATACAGAAAAGTAGAAAATAAAGACGGAGAATTCTATCAGGTTGTACTGAGCAGCTCTCCTTTCTACCCTGAAGGAGGTGGACAGGTTGGAGACAAAGGTATTCTTGAAAATGCCACTGAAAGCTTTGAAGTATTGGAAACCAAAAAGGAAAACGGACTGATCATTTCTTTAATTAATGGTCTTCCGAAAGATGCTGGTGCTCTATTCTATGCAAAAGTAAATGCTTCAGACAGAAAGAACTCTCAGGCTAACCACTCTGGGACTCACCTTCTGCATGAAGCTTTAAGAGATGTTTTAGGAACTCACGTAGAACAGAAAGGTTCTTATGTAGGTCCTGATTATCTTCGTTTCGACTTCTCTCATTTCAACAAAATGACTGAAGAAGAGCTGGCTTTAATTGAAGAAAAAGTAAACCAGAAGATCAAAGATCGTATTGCTTTGCAGGAATTCAGAAATATTCCTATTCAGGAAGCTTTGGATAAAGGTGCAATGGCTTTATTCGGTGAAAAATACGGTGACAGCGTGAGAATGATCCAGTTTGGAAGTTCAAAAGAGCTTTGTGGAGGAACTCACGTAAAAAATACCAGCGAAATCGGTCATTTTAAAATTACGTCTGAAGGTTCTGCAGCAGCAGGAATCAGAAGAATTGAAGCGATTTCCGGAGATAAATCTGAAGAATATTTTAAAAATCTTGAAAAACAGATTATTGAACTGTCTCAGTTATTAAAATCTAAGGATGTTGTAAGATCTATTGAGAAATTGATCGAGGAAAATACATCGTTAAAAGCTGAAGTAGATGCTCTTAAAAAAGAGAAAGCAAAGGGAGAAATCGGTGACTGGAAAAATGCTTATGAACAAAAGGGCAACAAGCAGCTTTTAGTTAAGAAAACATCTTTGGATGCAGGTTCTGTAAAAGATATCGTATTCCAGCTAAAAAGGGAGATCCCTACTTCGGTAACAATTATTCTTTCTGATGCAGACGGAAAACCTATGATTACCGTAGGAGTTTCTGACGATCTTGCAGCAGATTATCAGGCGGGAGCCATCGTAAAAGATCTTGCAAAAGAGATCCAAGGCGGCGGCGGCGGAAATCCTGGTTTTGCAACAGCAGGAGGTAAAAATCTTGATGGTTTGGAAAATGCTTACCAGAAGGCTTTGAATATCTAAAAATAGCACCACTTTGTGGCTTTTGAAGGATTTCATTATCCTGATTTAATATAAACAATAATCCCTTTCAGTTTTTGAAAGGGATTATTTATTTGTTAAATTTAATTTACCTGTAGATCAGTATACAAATTATCAACTACTTTTTCTAAAATTTCTCCTGTTTCATTAAAGCTGGCATTTGTCAATATAGATATCCCCATATTTTTTTTAGGGTAAATCACAAACCAATTCTGCATTCCGTATATCCCACCGTGATGTCTGTACATTAATCTATTATTATCTTCTATGATGTACCAATGATAACCTTCCCAAAAATCAGTGCCTTCTTTATATAATTTTTTATGAGATTCCTTTACAATAAGATTAGACTGGTCAAGTTGCAGTTTCATATATTTCACCAAATCCGGTGTTGTAGAATGCAATCCTGAAATCCCACCCCATAAAGTTCTATTGAAGTTAGGCATTAACTCGTTTTTATCGTTGTAACCTTTCACCAATCTTGCTCTGTCATTTTCAGTGAGTGTAAACTTGGTTTGGTTCATTTTATTAGGTTTCAAAACAAATTCAGTGACCAATTCCTCAAAAGGTTTTTGATAGACTTTTTCAAGTATATATGCAGTCACTTCAGGAGCTGTATTTGAATAGTAATATATCTCTCCAGGTTTTGTTTCAATTTTGATGAGTTTTAATCCTTCAAAGAAAGCTTCTTTATTTTCGCTTTTTATAGGAAAATTAGGAAAGCCACTTGTATGGGTGATGAGGTGCTTAATTCTTATGGGTTCACCTTTAAACTCTAAATTGGGATAAGATCCGTTAAGATAGATTCTAATATCATCCTCCATATTTATTTTTTTATCCAGGACAGCCTTAGCGGCTACATATCCTGTAAAAGTCTTAGTGACGGAAGCTAATTCATACAGTGTGGAATCGTTGGGTTTGTTTCCCTTTCCAATCGTTAATTCCCCAAAATGTTTCATTGTAGATTCACCATCTTTCAATACTGCAATGGAAACGGAATGAAATCTTTTGTCCTCTAATAGCTTAAGAGCATTTTTTGTAATTGCAGTTTCAACATTCTGTTTACTGATTTGCGGAACATTTTTACACCCAAGTAAGGCTATAAATAAAATAGAGGTTAAATATTTCATGGTTATAGTTTATCGTTTAATCTTCTGATTAAATGGTTAAATAGCATCTGGTTGTATGCCATGCATCCATCCAAATTATAATTTCTTTAAAAATACATAATTATCCATTAAGAAAGTAATATTGAAAACAAAAGGAGAAATCAATGGATAAAAATTTCTACAAAAAATTATATTTCCATGTAGTCTGTAACTTTTTGATCAATAGTCTCGTCTTATCTATAAAAAACAATGGCAAGATTATTATTTCTTTTATTTTTATTTTTTACTGTGCTTTTTTTTGGTCAGACTCAACTGAGAGTGCTCAATAAAAGCAATAAGCAGCCTATTCCAAACGCAGGTGTTTATTGTGATGACAATTTGCTTGGGAAAACCAATCAGGAAGGAATTTTATCTTTCAAAACAAAATGTAAAAAAGTCGAAATTCTTGCCAGTAATTTTGAAGATATTATAGCGGACGTTAAGGGGTCCATGGAGGTATCTATGCAGCCATCATCCGAAAAGAGAGAAAATATCGAACGGATTATTATTACGGATAAGAGTGATCCCAGAGCCTTGAAAATTCTGGATGAAGTCAATAGAAAGGCAAAAGAAAACTCACCAAAATCTTTAGATTCTTATAATTTTAAGTCGTATACCAAATTTTCAATTGATGTTGATCAGGATTCTATTGACACTTTCAAAAATTTTTTAGCGGTAAGAAGAGACTCTCTTTCAAAAGTTGACAGAAGAAATTTCAAACAGAAAGAAAGTGAAAAGAAGGATTCCTTAATCAATGAAGACTTTTTGAATGCTTCACAGGAAAGCCAGATGTTTCTTTGGGAAAAAGCCACTGAATACAAATATTCCAGGAAATATGGAGAAAAAACCAATATTATCAATAACAGAATGTCAGGGTTTAAAAATCCTATTTACGAAGCGTTAGCTATCAATATTTCAAATCTGGACAAAACTCCAAGACAACTGAGACCTGAAAACAGAAAACTGTTTCATTTTTATCTTTCTGATACGTTGCAGATTGACGGCAGAAAAACATATGTCATCAAATTCAAAGAAATTACCGATAAGAAAAAGCAGAATCCCAGAAAATTTAATGGAAAAATATATATTGACGCCCAAAGTTTTGCTTTGAAAAAGTTTGAAAGTGTCAATAAAAAACAAAACGAGGGAAATATTGTCTCTGTGTGGAAACCCATCAATAATAAATGGTTTCTGGATTATGAAGACATTAAACTAAAAATGGGCGACCAAACCTTTAATACCTCTAAAAAAGATAGTTTAAAACCGGGAGAAAAAATAAAATACAATAAAAAAAGATTTGGAAACTATCTCTATGTCAAAAACAGATTCTTCGATTTTGAATTAAATGAAGCGCAAAAAGCATCCGAATTTAAAGGCTATTCTCTCGAAATGAAAAATCCGGACGGAAGTCTTATGCAAAAATACAGAACTGACAGTCTTACTTCCAGAGAAAGCGCAACCTATACCAAAATCGACAGTTTTGTAGAAAAACATGACTTCGAAAAGAAGCTGAGCTTTTTAACCCAGCTAATGAGAGGAAACCTGAGGTACAAAATGATTGATTTTGATCTTACAAAATTTATCAGTTATGATAAATACCAGGGAATTCGTTTGGGAGCAGGAGTAAAACTTAACGAAAAATTCAATAAAACATTTTCTCCTGATGGCTATTTCGGATATGGCTTTAAAGATCATCACTGGAAATATGGTGTAGGGTTAGATATAAAATTATCAGACAAAAGAACCTCTGTTTTCCGGATCGATTACGTAGATGATGTATTTGCAGCCGGGAGATTCAATAATACTATGTGGGATGCAATGATGAAATTTTCTGACATCAATCTTGATCTTCACAACGGTAATTTCTATAAAAATCAAAAATGGGGAGCATCATTTCTTTATGATATTTCCAATTCATTAAGCATGAAAGTGGCGGTGAATAAAGAAAAACAGGAAGCTCTTTTCGATTATCAATATAAAAACTCAGGCAATCGTTTTGACAATACAAGCGCAACACTGTCTTTGAAATTTTCTCCGAATGACAAAAATATCATGACTCCAAGCGGGAAATACACCTATGAAAAAGGGTTTCCACAAGTTTTCATGAATTATGAGCAAGGGCTTAAAACTTTAGGCGGTGATCTCGATTATCAAAGACTGGATCTACTGCTTATTCATCAGTTCAGATCAAAATTGGGATATACCAACGTCAAGCTTTTTGGAGGAATATCCTCCGGTACTGCCCCAATCTGGAAAAACTTTGAGATTGCCGGACAAACAGATAACAATGCCGATAAATGGTCTTCAAAATTAAGTACCCCTACAAATCTGGGGTTTGCAACCATGCCTGCCGGAACTTTTTTTACGGATAAATTTGTTGCTTTCCATGTTTCACAATATCTGCCTTTCCGATTTAAAACGTTTGGCGACAGATATTCCAACATAGAAATTGAATATCAGTCTGCCATCGGAAATTTTAAAAACAGAGGAGACCATCAGTTCAATTTTCAGGTTCTTGATCATTACTATCAGGAGGTTGGGCTTATCTGGAACCGTTTCTTAGGAAGAAGTTTTGGTGTTGGATTTTCTTACAGACTGGGGTATTATCAGACTTCCCAATTTAAAGATAATTTCGGAGTGCAATTCAGACTCAATGTTCTATAAAAAGATCAGATATTATAAACCTACTTTAAACTCCTGAAAATTTCAGGAGTTTTTTATTTATATCCGTTCTAATTATTGATCTTCTCTTAACAAACTCTTATTCAATATTAAACTATTTGTTTTGTCTTCTTAAAACTTAGTTAACAATAGACCTTTAGTTTTGCCATAATCGAAATTCAAAAAAACAATTATGAAAATTAACAAAACTATCGGAGCTTTATTATTTGCAGCCCTTGTATTCCAGGGTTGTAATGATGATAATAATGGAGACAGTAATACTCCTACGAATGACAAAATCAAAATTGAAAATTTTTCCAAAGAATCTGCTTTTGTTTTTGGAATGCCAGGTTTTGAAAATCTGAACATCACGACGCTTATCTCAAGCTCCGATGTGCTTTCCGGATCTCCTGATTTTGTATTCGGAGGACAGCCGGACGGAATGGGAATTATGAAGGATCCTAACTCTGACGGATATCTGATGATTACCAACCACGAAATCAAACAATCTGTATCAAGAGTATATTTAGATAAAACATTCAAACCTTTCAAAGGAGAATACATTCTTAACGGAACAGGAGGAATGACAAGGTTATGTTCTGCTACTTTAGCAACTCCTGAAATCCATGGTTTCAGCGCATTCCTTACTGCTGGAGAATCTGGAGAAGAAAGTATGGTTCATGCCATAAATCCACTGGCACCGGCTTCTCAGGCATCTGATAAAACAAGAGTAAAGCCAGCTTTAGGAAAAGCTTCTATGGAAAATGCAGTTCCGCTTCCTAAAGATGTTTCTAATGGAAAATCTTATATTATGATTGGCGAGGACCAATCTTACTCTTCTTCTCATCAGTCTGCCGGACAATTGATTATGTACGTAGCAGATACACAAGGTGACCTGGAAAACGGAAAATTATATGCATTAAAAAGAACCAACAATAACTACACGGAAACTGACATGACAAAAGGAACCAGCTACGATGTAGAATTTGTTGAAATCCCTGGAGCTAAAACCCTTACAGGAGCACAGATCAATCAGAAAAATATTGACAATAATGCGATCCGTTTCTCAAGAGTTGAGGATGTAGATTACAGAAAAGGGGCAGGAAAAGGAAGAGAAATCTATTTTACCGCTACCGGAGAATCTTCTGACGGAATCAACCCAAAACCGGGATTAACAATGTGGGGAAGAGTGTATAAACTTGTTCTTAATGCCAATAACATGTTGACAGGAAAATTGGAGGTTGTAGCAGAGGGAGACTCCAACCCGGGGAAAAACCTTATCAATCCTGATAATTTATGTGTAACTGAAAACTATGTGTATATTCAGGAAGACGGGGATTCATATTACAAAGCTGCAGCCCATGATTCTTATATCTGGCAGCTGAATATTGCTACAAAACAGTATAAGCCATGGTTAAACATGAAGCATAACAGAAATGACGCGGCATGGCAGACTGCTTATAACCAGTCCGGAGATCTTCAGAAGTTCGGTTCTTGGGAGTTTGGGGCAATGACTGATATTTCTGATATTATTGGTGTTCCTAACACATTTACGGTAAACATCCACTCTCATACATGGCAATTGGATAAATTTAAGAACCCTGACGGATCCGGAGTTAATACCAACAAGGAAGGCGGACAGGTTGTTATTATCAGAAACGTAGAAAAATAAGTTTAATTATTCCATAAAAAATCAAAAGTATCAATAGAATTCTCTGTTGATACTTTTTCATACCTATGAAGAAACTTTCAAAATATCCTATTCTCTTATTTCTGTATGCTGCTTCAGCTCTTTTTGTGCTTTCTTATTGCAAGAATGATAAACAGCAGCCCGTTAATGAAGATCTCGGTTCCGTAAAAAATCAGATTCTCAAAAATAATGAGGATTTTGAAAAACAAATCAATGAGTTGATTCAGCTTATTTCCGGTAATCAGGATGAAAAAAAACTTCAGGAAAAGTTTGAACAACTAAGAAAAACTTACAAAAAAATGGAATGGGCGGTAGAGTATTTTCTTCCTCATTCTGCCCGGTTCATCAATGGTCCTGCCCTTCCTGAAATAGAAATGGATGAACACACGGAAATAGAACCGGAAGGACTTCAGGTTTTGGAAGAAATGTTATATCCTTATGACAAAGCCAATAAAGAAGAGATCATAAGGTTTTTAAACAAACTCATTAATAAAAGCAACACGATCAAAACAAATTTCCAGGTCATTACCGTAAGTAAAGATCAGGTTTTTGATGGATTAAGGCTGGAAGTTTTCAGAATTTCAAGCTTAGGAATTTCCGGATTCGACACTCCTGTTTCCGGTACATTCTTGCAGGAAATACCTTATGCTCTTCAAGGTGTGCAGGAAACGCTGCAGCAGATTTCAACAGATCAGTCTAAAGAAAAAGCGTTAAAAAGCATCATTTCCGAGATCAATTCCGCTATTAAAGTTCTAAAAAAAAATACGGATAAAAACTCTTTTGATTACGTCAATTTTATTCCTGATCATTTTAACAGGATAACGTCTTTATTGCTGGAATTTAAAAAACAGGAAAAGATTCCGGAAGTAGAAGTTACCACAGCTTTGAATAAAAATGCAGCTACTTTCTTTTCAAAAAATGCTTTTAATCCTAATGCCTTTACTCCGGGGAAAGAATTTGTATTTTCTGATGCAAAAGCAGCTCTCGGACAAAAGCTCTTTAATGATAAAATTCTTTCCAATGATAACAATAGGAGCTGTGCTACCTGTCACATTCCGGAAAAAGCATTTACTGACGGGCTTGCCAAATCAATGTCACTGGAAAATTCGGAACTTGCAAGAAATGCTCCGTCTCTGAATTATGCCGGATTTCAGCATGGCCAGTTCTGGGATATGCGTAAAGATGATCTGGAAGGTCAGAGCGCCGATGTTATATCCAACAAAGAAGAAATGCATGGTAATCTTGAAGTGATTATTGCGAAAATTAATAAGGATAAAGCCTATCAGTCTGAATTTAAAAAGATATATCATTCCCCAAAAACAGAAGTGTGGCAGTTGCAAAATGTATTGGCAAGCTATATCCGGTCTTTGGCAAAATTCAATTCTGATTTTGATGAATATATGCGCGGAAATAAATCTGCCATGACAGAGAATCAAAAGCGTGGGTTCAATCTTTTTGTCGGAAAGGCACAATGTGCAATATGCCATTTTATTCCTTTATTCAACGGAACAGTTCCGCCTACATTTAAGAAAACGGAGCAGGAAGTTCTGGGAATTGCCGTAAATGGGGAGAATAAAGCATTTGATAACGATCCGGGAAGAGGAAAATTCCATGAAACAGTGGCTGCATTACAGCACTCATTTAAAACTCCTACCCTTCGAAACATCAGTAAAACAGGGCCATACATGCATAACGGAGGCTACAAAACCCTGAAGGAAGTGATGAATTTTTATAACAAAGGAGGAGGAAAAGGAATGGGCTTTAAAGTAGAAAACCAAACGCTTTCAGATGCGCCACTAGAGCTTACAAACCCTGAAATTGACGATATTATTGAATTTATGAAAGCTTTGGATGATAGATAAGCTTTTCAAAAATATACAATAGAATACTAAGTAGTCTGTTTAAACAGCTTTAATATTAAAAACTCCTGAATCAAATCTTTTCAGGAGTTTTTTTATTCGAAATTTTCACAAAAAACAGAAAGACTATCTGGCTTGAATATTTAGTCTTCTTTAAATGCAAAAAGCGCATAAAAACATTAGATTAAATCAATGTTATACTGTGTTAAAAACTTTTACAGAACAATAAATATTATTAATTTTGAACTAGTTTTTTTACATGAAAAGGGTTTTACTGTTATTATTATTTCTGACCACCTTTTTGGCTTATTCGCAATCAAAAATCAAAGTTGTGGATGATGCCAATCAAAAGCCTGTTTCTAATGCTAAGATATCATGTGACAGCAAAATTATTGGATATACTAATGAACAAGGGGTTCTTGAGTTCAAAACCGGATGCAAGATCATAGAAATTGAAGCAGACTCTTACCAGAATGAAAGTACCATGGTTGAGAGCAGCATGGAAGTTTCCATGGTTAAGAAAACATCAAAAACAACAGCTATTGAAGCCATCGTTATTGAAGATAAAAGTGATCCCAGAGCATTGGAGATCCTGAAAAAAGTCAATAAGCTTTTCAATGAAAATTCGCCTAAAAGTCTGGGTTCTTATTCCTACAAATCTTATGAGAAAATCTCCCTGGATATTGATGAGGATAGTCTTTCACAATTTAATCAGTATTTTAATGATCTTAATCTTTTCAAAAAGAAAAGAGAAAAAGACTCGTTAAACAACATAAAGGCCAGAAAGATATTTTCCAAAAGCAAACTTTTCTTATGGGAAAGAGCTCAGGAATTCCTGTACTCCAAAAAATACGGTGAAAAGATCAATATCCTGGATAACAGGATCTCTGGTCTTAAACAGCCTATTTATGAAATGATTGCGCTTCAGCAAAGTAACAGGGATGTTGTGCCGGAGCAGGTAAAACCAGAAAACAGAGGTCTTTACAGGTTCTTCCTTTCTGATACAGTAACACTTGACGGGAGAAAGAATTTTGTGATCCGTTTCCGTGAGGTTAATTATAAGAACCTCGATAAAAAAAGAAAATACAATGGTGCTATTTACGTAGATATGGAAACCTACGGAATTAAAAAAATTGAAAATTCCAGCAAAAATAAAAATGACGGAATTATCACCAGTACATGGGTATTCTACAACAATAAATGGTTTCTTGCCCACGAAAAAGCAAAGCTTAAAATGGGTAAAATGGCGATGGATGACAAAGACCACGCCGAGGATAAGAAAAACAAAAAAAGCTTCGGTACTTATGCTTTCCTGACCTCAAAATATTTCGATTTTGAAGCTCCTATTGAAGAAAATCCCAAAGATTTTAAAGGCTATACTTTCTCTGTAAAGAATATTGACGGACATTCACTGGACAAATACAGAACCGATCCTCTCACTGAAAGGGAGCAAAATACCTATAAAACAATCGACAGTTTAGGAAAAAAATACAAAATCGACGGTAAGGCACAGATATTATCCGGATTGCTTAACGGCCAGATCAGGGTTCGTTCTGTAGATTTTGCTGTGGATGAGATTGTTAACTATAACTCCTATGAAGGATTCCGACTTGGATTAAAAGCTAAACTCAACGAAAATTTCAACCCATATTATTCTCCGGATTATTATTTTGCCTACGGTGTAAAAGACAGAAAATGGAAGTATGGAATGGGGCTGGATATAAAGACCACCCTGGAAAAGAATTCATTTTTCAGAGTTGAAATCTATGATGATGTAACGGCATCAGGAGAGTTCAACAGAAAGCTATGGAATTTTAAAATGAGAATGATGAATTTCGGGAATAACCTGAATAATGACAGGTATTTTCACTTCAAAGGAGCCTCATTATCTTATCTTAATGATGTAACCAACGGCCTTACCCTTGCTTTTGCAGTAAGACGAAATATAGAAGAAGCTGAGTTCGATTACCAGTTCAGAGACAGAGGTTCTTCGTATAAGAATTTCAATACTTTATTCACCTTAAAATATTCTCCGAATTCTACCAATATCATGACCCCTCAGGGCAAATCCCTTATTGATCAGAAATATCCGGAGCTTTATTTTAATTATGAACAGAGTTACCAGGCGCTGGGCGGAAATTTCAACTACTCCCGTTTTGATGCTCTTTTTGTACATAATTTCAAAACACCGATCGGAACTACAGGTTTCAGGTTGTATGGCGGTCTTGTATTGGGACAAGCTCCTATCTGGAAAAACTTTACCATGAACGGGCTTGCTTCTCCGGGAAAGGATTTCAACTTCAACCTTACTTCTTATCTTGGATTTGCAACACTGGAAGGCGGAAAGTATTATAATGACAAATTCATAGCGTATTATTTCACACACAAGCTTCCATGGTACTTCAAAAGTTTCGGACATAATGTTTCCAGCTTTGATTTTGTGCTGAGAGGAACTATTGGAGACATGAAGCATCCGGAGTATCATCAGTTTAAGTTCAAAAAACTGGACCACCTCTATCAGGAAGTAGGATTGGAATGGAATAATTTCCTTTCCAGCTATTTTAATCTGGGAATATTCTACAGGGTGGGCTATTATGCAACCCCGCATTTTAATCAGAATTTCGCTATTCAGTTCAAATTGAAATTCCTGGAATTCTAATACTTCCCTCCAAAGAACACACATTATAATATAACATTTATAGATTAAAAGATATGCAGACAATCGAAATAAAAGCAGAGCAGTTTTTTGAGTTATTAAAACTGAAAGATACCTCAATGTGGGAAATTTTCTCCCAAATGATCGACGGAAATGAAAAGGAAATCATCTTTTTAGACAACGACAATAAAATCCTTTTCAACTATATTTTACCTTCTGCAGTGGAAAAACTGGAAGAGGACAGAAAGGAATTCTCAAAACAGTTCTCAGAAAAATTAGCTAACTTCAACTAAAAATCCTGATGAACAAAAGTTATTTTTTTTCCCTTCTGGGCTTATTTTTCTTTAGTATCGGAAGTGCTCAAAATTATAAAAAGCCACTGGTATCCGCCATTAAAGAAGCCGATCTTCGTAAAGATATGTATGAACTGGCTGCCGATCAGTTCTGGGGCCGGGAAGCAGGAACTTTAGATGAACTGAAAGTTTCCATGTGGCTAGCTGATAAAGCCAAGGAGGCCGGAATGAAACCTGCCGGAGACAATGGAACATTTTTCCAGTTCTTTGACATGTACAGACATCAAATCATTCCTCAAAGCAGTATGAAAATTGGAGGTAACAACCTGAAATTATGGAATGATTTTCTGGTCTCGGAACCTGTTAATGCTTCTGTGGATGCAGACATCATCTATGCAGGAAATGCTGAACCTGAAGATCTGTCTAAGCTGAATATCAAAGGAAAAGTACTGGCTGTAAATGCTTCTGATAAAAATATCTCGAAGGACATGACACTTTTCGTAAGAAGATATCCTGGATTTGTACGAACGAAATATTATAACAAAGCTTTTGAGCTTGGAGCAAAAGCCATTATTTTCATTACGGATGATATTTCCGAGCAAAGCTGGGTAGAAGTGCTTCCTCAGATGACAAGAGGCAGTTATGGTGTAGAAGGGCTAAGAGAAAAGATCACCAATAATATTCCTGTTTTATGGATCAAAAGAGATCATGCAGACTGGGTAAAAAACAATCCTAAGATTTCCCTGAACCTGATCACTGAAACCTACAAATACCCTTCAGTAAACATCATTGGAAAAATAGAAGGAACCGATCCGGTTCTTAAAAATGAATATGTTCTCCTCAGCGGGCATCAGGATCACGACGGGATAAGACATCCTGTAAAAAATGATACGATTTACAATGGTGCTGACGACAATGCCAGTACCTGTGTAGCGATGCTGGCCATGGCAAGAGCCTACAAAAAACAACCCGGAAAAAGAAGTATTCTGTTTGTGTTCCATGGTGCCGAAGAAAGAGGTTTGTTAGGTTCAAGATGGCACGCTGCTCATCCTGTAGTTCCAAAAGAGAAAATTGCAGCAGTATTAAATGGTGATATGATCGGAAGAAATGATAATAATGAAGCGGCTTTATTGGGAGGAAATGCTCCTCATAAGAATTCGGAAGAGCTTGTAAAAATGGCGGAAGAAGCCAATAATGAAAGTACAAAATTCAAGTACCTGAAAGATTGGGATTCTCCGAGCCACGCTGAATATTTCTATTTCAGAAGTGATCATCTTCCGTATGCTAAAATCGGAATTCCTGCTGTATTTTTTACGAGTGTACTGCATGATCAGTATCATACTCCTCAGGATGAATCTGAAAACATCAATTATAAAAAGCTGTATAAAATGACTGAATGGATGTACAGAACATCCTGGAAGGTGGCTAATGAAACTGAGCGGCCGAAGGTAATTTCCAACTTTTCGCTTGAAAGATAGGGTATAAAATTCATCCATTATTTTGCAGAGCCTTCATAAGAGATAAATAAAAAAGCTTCACAGATTGTGAAGCCTTTTTTCATCCTTGTGTTTTTAGAATCTACGAAAATTAAGTATTAAATCATTTGTGTTATATTGTTCCGAAAAAAGAAATCTTTTTTCGATCTGTTTTTTAGATAAGCAGATTCATCAGAGACGGATCATTGTTGAGATAGTTGACAAAGAAATCATACTGCTTCATTTTATTAATCAACGGTGAGAAATCTTCCTTCTGCTTTAAAGCAATCCCTACAACAGCAATTCCTTTCTCTTTTGAATTTTTCTGAGTGTATTCAAAATAAGTAATATCATCATCAGTTCCCAGCACATCCATTACAAAAGTTTTTAATGCTCCGGGACGCTGCGGAAATCTTACCAGGAAGTAATGTTTTAATCCGGCATACAGCAATGCTTTTTCCTTGATTTCTTCCATCCGGGTAATATCATTATTGCTTCCGCTGATGATGCATACTACATTTTTTCCCTGTATTTCATCTTTGTATTTTTCCAGTGCGGTAACTGATAATGCTCCGGCTGGCTCCACTACAATGGCATCTTTATTATACAAGGACAATATGGTTTCGCATACAGATCCTTCATCTACCGTTACCATATCATACAGTACATTTTTACAGTGTTCGAACGTGAGTTCACCCACCTGCTGCACTGCTGCACCATCTACAAACCGGCTTATCTTTTCCAGAAGAACGGGCTTTCCTTTTTCAATAGCTTTTTTCATACTTGCCGCTGCTGAAGGTTCTACCCCGATGATCCTGGTATGTGGAGACAATTCCTTAAATACGGAACAGATCCCTGCCGCCAGCCCTCCGCCACCTATCGGTACAAAAAGATAATCGACTGAGTTTTCTGCCTGCTCCAGGATTTCCAATGCAGTTGTCGCCTGCCCTTCAATGATCGCCGGATCATCAAAGGGATGAATAAATGCGCTGTCGTGGTCTTTGCAAAACCTCATCGCGGCATCTTTTGCAGCATCAAATGTGTCTCCGTACAGAACAACATCAATATAACTTCCTCCGAACATTTTTACCTGCTCCAGCTTTTGTCCGGGTGTTGGCAAAGGCATAAAAATGGTTCCTTTCACCTTCATGGTATGGCATGCAAAAGCAACTCCCTGAGCGTGGTTTCCTGCACTGGCACAAACAACTCCTTTCTCAAGCTCTTCGCGGGACATGGTTGCCATTTTATTATATGCTCCTCTGATCTTGTAAGATCTTACCCTCTGAAGGTCTTCTCTTTTAAAACTTATATTGGAATTATAAATTCCTGACAGGTTATTATTGACAGCTAAAGGAGTTCTTACCACAACATTTCTCAGTCTTTCCTCCGCTTTATAGACATTCTCCAAAACGGGGGAACACGTTTCCTCTTTCATCATTGTTATTATTGGTTTAGTTATTCTCCGGTCTCAGACTTCTTACGGTCTTTCCGGCCTGCCACATTTCACTTTCCCTTAATTCGGTAAGTTCTACTTCCAGCTTTTCTCTGTAATCAGGTTTGCTGTTGCTGTCGATGGATCTTTGTGCTTCGTTTCCTTTGGCAACATTATCATATAGTTCTTCAAATAAAGGAGAAGTAGCATCTCTGAAACGCTTCCACCAGTCCAATGCACCTCTCTGTGCTGTTGTACTGCAATTGGCGTACATCCAATCCATTCCGTTTTCTGCAACCAGTGGCATTAATGACTGAGTTAGTTCTTCTACGGTTTCATTGAATGCTTCTGAAGGGCTGTGTCCATTTTTTCTCAGCACATCATATTGTGCGGCAAATATTCCCTGTACGGCTCCCATCAATGTTCCACGTTCTCCTGCAAGGTCGCTGTATACTTCTTTTTTAAAATCGGTTTCAAACAGATAACCACTTCCAATTGCTATTCCCAAAGCGGTAACTCTGTCCCTTGCTTTTCCTGTAGCATCCTGATAAACGGCAAAACTGCTATTTAGCCCTCTGTCCTGCAAAAACATTCTTCTTAACGATGTTCCTGAACCTTTAGGAGCTACAAGAAATACATCTACGTCAGCTGGAGGAACAATTCCTGTACGTTCATTGAAGGTAATTCCGAAACCATGGGAGAAATACAGTGCTTTTCCGGGAGTCAGATGTTGTTTTACTTTTGGCCAGTATTCGATCTGTGCGGCATCACTCAACAGGTAGCAGATGATGGTTCCTTTTTGCAGCGCTTCTTCAATTTCAAATAAGGTTTCACCAGGAACAAATCCGTCTGCTACTGCTTTATCCCATGATTTGGAGTTCTTCCTCTGCCCTACAATCACGTTAATTCCGTTATCTTTCTGATTAAGGGCCTGCCCCGGTCCCTGTACTCCATATCCTATTACTGCTACCACTTCATCTTTTAATACTTCCTGGGCTTTTTTTAATGGAAACTCTTCTCTTGTTACTACGTTTTCCTCTACTCCGCCAAAATTTAATCTTGCCATTTTTTTGATTTTATTTATTATTATTTATCTGATTATGAAACGGTTTAAACTATTATTTTTAAGTTTAAACGACTTTAATGGTATGCTTAACTCGCATATTCTACTACCGTAAGATTCGGGCTTCTATGATAATGAACCTCCAGAACATCTACCTGCTTTTCCATCTGGCGGGTGATTTTCTGAACTGACTCTTCGGTTTCTTTAATAATGATTACAAACTTTTTTACTTTCTCAATTTCGGAAGGACCTGCATTGAAACTTACAATAGAAATCCTTCTTCTTGAAAAAATAGCATTAATCCTGCTGATCAGCCCCAGATAATCTTCTGTATAGGCGGTAATGGTGTATTCTTTATGATCTGTTTTCATCTTTTTGATTTTTTAAAATTTATTATTCAAGACAATCTCCGACACACTCTTCCCCTGTGGAATCATCGGAAATACATTATGTTCTTTTCCTGTCATCACTTCAAGAAGAAAAGCTCCTTTATGATCAAGCATATCATGAAGTGCTTCTTTTAAATCTTCTCTTTGTGTAACTTTTCTACCGGGAATACTATATCCCTTCGCTACCTGTACAAAATCAGGGCTCTGAATATCTACAAATGAATATCTCTCTTTATGAAACAACTCCTGCCACTGTCTTACCATTCCCAGGTAACAATTATTAAGAATTAAAATCTTAACATCCGGACGATACTGCATGATGGTTCCTAATTCCTGAATATTCATCTGTGCACCTCCATCTCCCATTATAGCAATTACGGGACGGCTATTTTCTGCATAAGCAGCTCCCATAGCGGCAGGAAGACAGAATCCCATAGTCCCTAAACCACCACTTGTAATATTCGTGCGGGAATGTTTAAAGCGGGAATACCTGCAAGTTGCCATCTGGTGCTGTCCTACATCCGTTACAATTACAGCTTCACCGGCTGTCATTTCATTAAGATGACGAATCACTTCTCCCATTGTAATCTCACCATCTGTAGGATAAAGTTCACTGTTGATCAGATTTATACTTTCAATCTCGTGACAGTCTTTAAATCTTTCAAGCCAATCCGGATGTTCTCCTTTTTCAATCATTGCTGTCAAAATAGGAAGTGTATGTTTACAGTTTCCAAGAACCGGTACATCAACTTTTACATTTTTATTGATTTCAGCTTTATCAATATCAAGATGAATAATCTTTGCCTGCTTTGCGTATTGATCCAGCCTGCCTGTAACACGGTCATCAAAACGCATCCCAACAGCAACCAATACATCACATTCATTTGTTAAAATATTGGGCCCATAATTTCCGTGCATGCCCACCATTCCAACAGCTTGTGGGTGATCTGTAGGAATAGCGCTCATCCCTAAAACCGTCCATGCTATCGGAACTCCTGCTTTCTCTGCAAATTCCAGGAACTCTTTTTCAGCTTTTCCCAACATAATCCCTTGCCCTGCAATAACAAATGGTTTCTTTGCTTCGTTGATCAGAGCAGCGGCTCTTTCAATATATTCCAAATCAGGAACGGGATCCGGTTTATAACTTCTTAATGAATGACATGGAGAATATCCTTTATATGCGACAGATTGAAGCTGGGCATTTTTAGTTACATCAATCACGACCGGCCCCGGACGACCTGATTTTGCAATATAAAATGCTTTCGCCAGTACCTCAGGAAGCTCGTTGGCATCCGTTACCTGATAATTCCATTTGGTGACCGGACTTGTTATATTCATTACATCAATTTCCTGGAAGGCATCTGTTCCCAAAAGATGGTCAAAAACCTGTCCTGTAATGCATACCAAGGGCGTATTATCCAATAAAGCATCTGCTAATCCTGTAACAAGATTGGTAGCACCCGGTCCGCTGGTTGCTAAAACCACTCCTGTTTCTCCTGATACTCTTGCTAATCCCTGTGCAGCATGTACTGCTGCCTGCTCATGACGTACCAGAATATGTTCCAGTTTTCCATGATAATCATAAAGAGCATCATAAATAGGAATAATGGCACCTCCCGGATAGCCAAAAACCGTTTTTACACCTTCCTGAAGAAATGCTTCCAGGATTACCCGGCTTCCGCTAAGCTGTGTTTCTGTCGATAAATTTAAATTCTTCATGATGTTGGGTATTATGAAATTTCGTCTGTAACACAACCTTCTGCGGCAGATGAAACAGTCAATGCGTATTTATAAAGCAGTCCTTTCTTTACTTTCAAAGGAGGTTTCTGCCAGCCTTCTTTTCTTTGTTTAATTTCTTCTTCCGAAACTTTAAGCTGTATGGTATTGTTAACAGCATCTATCTCGATAAGGTCATTATCTTTTACAAAAGCAATCAATCCTCCTTCGTGGGCTTCCGGAGTGATATGTCCTACTACAAAACCATGGGTTCCTCCACTGAATCTTCCATCTGTAATTAAGGCAACACTGCTTCCTAAGCCTGCTCCTATAAGAGCACTGGTGGGTTTTAACATTTCCGGCATTCCGGGAGCTCCTTTCGGTCCTTCATTGCGGATAACAATAACGTCTCCATGCTGTACTGTTCCATCCTGAATTCCTCTGATGAGATTTTTTTCGCCATCAAAGACACGGGCCTTTCCTACAAAACGCTCACCTTCTTTTCCTGTTATTTTGGCTACACTACCCTTTTCAGCAAGGTTTCCATATAATATTCTCAGATGCCCGGTAGCTTTCACAGGCTCAGACAGAGGTTTTATAATTTTCTGTTTATTAAAATCCAGATTCGGAACATCTTTCAGGTTTTCAGCCAATGTCTTTCCGGTAACGGTAAGGCAATCTCCGTGTAACAATCCTTCTTCCAGCAGATATTTCATAACAGCAGGTGTTCCTCCGTGTTCATGCAGATCCTGCATCAGATATTTTCCACTTGGTTTAAGGTCCGCCAATACAGGTGTGCAGTCGCTCATCTTTTGAAAATCATCCTGCGATAAAGCTACCCCTACACTTTTTGCCATTGCTATAAAATGCAGTACAGCATTGGTACTTCCACCAAGAACCACGATTAAACGGAGTGCATTTTCGAAAGCTTTCCGCGTCATGATATCAGAAGGTTTGATGTCTCTTTCCAATAATATTTTCAGATATTTTCCAGCCTCGTGGCATTCGTTCTGTTTTTCTTTGCTTAAAGCCGGATTGGATGAGGAATAAGGAAGACTCATGCCTAGTGCTTCTATTGCTGAAGCCATTGTATTGGCCGTATACATTCCACCACATGCCCCGGCTCCGGGACAGGAATTCTTTACCACGCCATCAAAATCTTCTTCTGTTATTTCTCCAGCTATCTTTTTGCCCAAAGCTTCAAAAGCTGAAACGATATTAAGCGGTTCTCCTTTATAACAGCCCGGAGCAATAGTACCTCCGTACACCATGATGGATGGTCTGTCCAGTCTTCCCATTGCGATGATCGTTCCCGGCATATTTTTGTCACAGCCCGGCAGTGCAATTATTCCGTCATAATACTGAGCTCCACAGATGGCTTCAATACTGTCTGCAATTACATCGCGGCTTACCAGTGAATAACGCATTCCGTCTGTTCCGTTGCTCATTCCGTCGCTTACTCCAATGGTATTGAATATCAAACCTGCCAGCCCGTGGTTCCAAGTCCCTTTTTTAACCATTTTTGCAAGATCATTGAGGTGCATATTGCAGGTATTTCCGTCATAACCCATACTGGCGATTCCGACCTGTGCTTTATGCATATCTTCTTCTGTAAAACCTATTCCGTAAAGCATTGCTTTTGCAGCAGGCTGTTCTTTGTTTTGCGTGAATGTCTTTGAATATTTATTTAACATATTATCCTTCATTTGCGGTTCTTCTCTTTTCTTTTAAATGAAATTCTTTATTTAATTTTCATCCAAAACTACAGCTTGTAATATTTTTTTCATTTCCAACTTTCCTGAAAACTACAATATCCAATTGTCTGAAAAACAGATTTATTTATTTAATAATCAGCTATTTAAGTTTTAAAAATTTACAATGACAAAACTCTTACCCGTTTTAAATATGCCTGCTGTACTTTTTCACTTGCTGTACCTTCCCAGGGTTTTGTAAAAGGAACATCATCCAGTGAATCCAGAGCTACAATTTCTGCAGCGGTACCACAGAAAAAACCAGCATCTGCACCCCGCATTTCTTCTGGTTTAAAGAAGGTTTCTTTTACCGGAATGTTAAGCTCTTTACATAGTTCAAAAACTGTCTGTCTCGTAATTCCAGGGAGAATGCTTCCTTTTGCAGGGGTAAATAATGTTCCCTCTTTTTCATAAAAAACATTCGCTCCCGAACTCTCCGCTACATTGCCATTTTCATCAAGTACCAAAGCTTCATCATAGCCTTTGTCTTTGGCATCCTGACAAGCAAGGATAGAATTTACATAGTGACCGCCTACTTTTGCTTCTACTTTAAAAGCTTTAGGATTGGGGCGTTGAAAAGGAGATGTCATGATCTTCATTTTGTCTGCCAGATAGCCGTTATTCCATTCCCAGGCAAGAAGAGACAAGTACGATTTTTGTCCCTTTGAAAGTGACATATTAGGAGAACATGTAACCAACGGACGGATATAAGCATCAGAAAATCCGTTTCTTTCTAACAGCTCGTAAGTAAGATCCGTAAGTTCATCTACTGAATAATCGAAAGGAATATGCATAAGTTCTGCGGATCTTTTTAATCTTTCGTAGTGTTCTCTGGCTTTAAAAATCCTGGTTCCGTTTTCTGTACTGTAGGATTTTATTCCTTCAAAAACAGAGTAACCGTAATGGAGAGATTGCCCGTAAAGATCTGTTCCTGCTTCCTTAGCCTTCATAAATTTTCCATCAAAGAAGATGATCGTGTCGTTGTTGTAATACATGTTATAGTGGTTTAAATTTTAACAAAAGGGAATAAAAAAAGCCCTCTCACATTGTGAGAGGGCCGAAATATATGTACAGTCATATACCTTCCTTCTCACAGACGCAAGGGAATAATAATGACGATAATAATTACTGCTACTAACTGATACATATGCTGTACAAATAAAAAATTAAAAACAAAAAGGCCGCTTCAAATATGAAACGGCCTGTATATAATTTAAATTAAAATCTATTTAAAATGCCGTTTCCTTACTGTTGTAAATGACAACAGCAGCAATAGAAATGACAATAATATTTTTCTGATTCTTAAAATCCATGTTGCAAATGTATAAACTTTTTAATTACTCGCAAGTTTTTTTAACACTTTTTTATTTTTTTTCTAAAAATTGCTTCACAATCTCTTTGGTTTCCGCTACATCATGAACCCTTAGAATTTTTGCACCCTGCTCCAATACTTTCATGTGTAATTTCTGGGTTTCTTCATTAATTTCCATAGGAGACTTCCCTAAGGGTTTATAGATAAATGATTTTCTTGAAATCCCTATTAGCAAAGGGAATTTTCCAAATCCAAGATACTTCACTTCGTCAATCATTTTCATCTGGTCTTCTATCGTTTTTCCGAAACCGAAACCGGGATCCAGGATAATATCATTCACTCCTTTTTCTAAAAGTTCTGTTGTTTTTTGAGAGAAGTATTTATTTACTTCCAAGGTGATATCTTCAAACTTTATTTTATCATGCATGGTATCATAAGACGGATTAACATGCATCAGGATGTAGGGAAGCTTTGTTTCAGCGGCTGTGTCAAACATCTTGTTATCATACTGTCCTCCTGAAATATCGTTGATCATATCAATCCCTTCATTAAATCCGAATTTTACGGTTTCAGCGTAGAATGTATCCAGCGAGATCAATGCTTCCGGAAATTCTTTTTTAATCTGAGCAATGATGTTTCCCAATCTGCTTATCTCTTGTCCGGCACTCAGAAATTCTGCATTTGGGCGTGTAGATTGCGGTCCGATATCGATGATTTCTGCTCCTTCTTTCAATAGTTTTTCAGCATGTTTCAAAGCAGGTTTTTCATTATTGAATTGTCCACCGTCAGAAAAAGAATCCGGGGTAAGGTTGAGGATTCCCATAATCTTTGGAGTGTCAAGCTGTACCAGGCGACCGTTGCAGTTGATTGAATAGGTTGATGCAGGAATTGGGAAGTTAGGGAACATAGTGTTTATGATTGTTCAATGATTTTTTATGCTGCTAAATTAGTGATTTGTGAGCTGAATGAGAAATCGGAAATTAAGTTGATTTGTGTTTTTATTATTACTCATTGCATATTACTGATAAACAAAACCTAATTCGTATATTTGGAAGATTAAGAAGATTTATGCTAAAAACATCAGTACAATTCGAGAAAGTTATCAATCAATGTCGTGATCTTTTCGGTAAAAAATTACAGGATTACGGTGCAGCATGGAGGGTTTTAAGACCGAGTTCCATTACGGATCAGATTTATATTAAAGTCAACAGAATCCGTACGCTTCAGATGACTGATAAAAAGATGGTGGATGAGAGTGAGGAAGATGAATTTATCGCAATTGTCAACTATTCTATCATTGGGCTTATTCAGCTTGAGAAAGGCCTTTCCAATGATTTTAATGAAAATAAAGAAGAAATTTTAGGTCTGTATGACAAATATGCCAATGAAGCCAAGGCTTTAATGGAGAGAAAAAATCATGATTATGGTGAGGCATGGAGGGATATGAGAATCTCTTCTATTACGGATCTTATTTATCAAAAAGTATTAAGAACCAAACAGATTGAAGATAACCAGGGAAAAACTATTGTT
Organism: Chryseobacterium sp. Tr-659; assembly: GCF_011752975.1. Taxonomy (GTDB): domain Bacteria; phylum Bacteroidota; class Bacteroidia; order Flavobacteriales; family Weeksellaceae; genus Chryseobacterium. The sequence continues at coordinate 99,230 of NZ_VWWP01000007.1, forward strand.
TCAGAAGGGCTTGATGCCAATTATTTTGATATGCTGAACTATGCTGTTTTCTGTCTGATTAAGTTCTCTGAAAAAGAAAATCAATTCGAACCCAAAACTATTTAATATGATCAAAGGTTTATTACGCTTTATTATTGCTGTCATTTTTATCCTTTCAGGTTTTGTGAAAGCTGTGGATCTGGTAGGTTTTTCCTTCAAAATGGAAGAATATTTCTCGCCTTCAGTTTTCAATATGCCATTTTTAGAAAAGTTTGCCCTACTGTTCTCAATTATTGTAGTGGTGCTGGAACTTTTCCTCGGATTTATGCTATTGCTGAAATTAAAGCTTAAATTTACCTTATCTGCATTAATAGCACTTTGTGTGTTCTTTGGTTTCCTTACTTTTTATTCTGCCTATTTCAATGTTGTAACGGATTGCGGATGTTTTGGCGATGCAATCAAATTTACTCCCTGGCAAAGCTTTTTTAAAGATGTTGCTCTTTTGGCAGGGCTTATTATTCTGTTTGTCTTGTATAGAAAAGAATTCCGTAAAAAAGATGATTACAGCTATAACCAAAAAGAGTCTTCCCATACGTTTAAATATGTGATTCTGGGGGCTTTTTCTTTGGTGATGATTTATATTATGACACAGGGAATCATGCATGAACCAATCATTGATTTCCGTGATTATAAGATAGGAACTAATATTAAAGCTGAAAAAGAAAAAATCAATAAAAATCCTTCTGAATACAAGACTTTTTATTCTCTGAAAAACCAAAAAACAGGAAAAGTTTTAAGAATCAATCAGGACGATTATATTAAAGAAACAAAATACTGGGCTGAAGGTTCACCATGGAAGATTGAAGAAGGAAAAAACGAATCTGTACTGGTAAAAGAGGGCTATAAATCTGAGATTGTAAAATTTAAAATCGAAGATCCTACAGGAATGGAACTTACAGACGAAATCATCAAGGCTCCAAAAGCTATTCTGGTATTTTCATATCACCCAAAAGAGGTTCCTGCCGATCTGCTTCAAAAGGTGGAAGCTAAGGTCAATGCTCAGAAAGGAAGTCTTATTTATGGAATTTCAACTGAACCGAACACTTTTAAAACCATCAAAAATGCTATGATGGACGGTACAGCTATTAAAACGATTGCCAGAAGCAATCCGTTTGTACTGGTACTGGAAAACGGAAAAATTGTTGACAAACAGCCAGCAAAAGACTACGTTAATTAATTATCAAATGTAAACACACAACTTAAACATCAACAAACTCATGCAAAAATCAAATAAATCAATCGCCGGTTACCACTTATTAATGATCCTTTCTTCTGTAGACGGAGAGTTTGCTCCTGAAGAAGGAATGCTTGTGCAGCAGTATCTGGCAGATGAATTTCCTTTCAGAATGAATCTTGATAATGAACTGGAAACCCTGGCCCTTTTACAGCCTGAGGAATGGAAAGATCATTTTGAATTCCATGCAAGATGTTTCCACGAAGATTCTACGGAAGATGAGCGTGTCAAATTTGTTCAATTTGCAAAATCGCTGATCAAAGCAGATAATAAAGTGACTGAAGAAGAACATACCTTCTATGTGCTTCTGAAAAACCTTTGGGGACTGGCATAAACACAAATTCAAAAACTTAAAAATTCAAAAAAATACGATGAAAAAATTTTATTTAGCATTATTAGTAATGAGTGCATCTACATTTCAATCGCAGCAATTTCCGAACCTGAAAGCTCCTGTTGCAGAAAAACAGGAACACATCAGGGAAATCCATGGTGATAAGGTTAATGATCCTTATTACTGGATGATCGATTATTTTAAAAAAGGAAAAGATTCTACCAAAGTTGTTAATTATTTAAAGGCCGAAAACACCTATTGGGAAGGAATGATGAAAGATACTGAACCTTTCAGAGAAAAACTTTTCCAGGAAATGAAGGCCAGAATCAAGGAAAAGGACGAATCTGTACCGGTCTTTAAAAACGGATATTATTATTATACCCGAACTGAAGCCGGAAAACAATATTTTAAATACTGCAGAAAAAAAGGAAGCCTTACTGCTCCGGAAGAAATTCTTCTGGATGTAGATAAACTGGCAGAAGGCCATCCTTACTACGCTGCATCAGGTTTCAGCATCAGCCCGGATAATATGAAAATGATCTATGGTGTAGATGATGTTTCCAGAAGGCAGTATAAATTATTTTTGAAAGATCTTTCAACCGGAAAAACAACTGATCTCGGTATAAAAAACACAACAGGTTCTGCAACATGGGCCAATGACAATAAAACGATTTTCTATACTGCAAAAAATCCTGAAACACTTTTAACAGAAAAGATTTTCAGACATACATTGGGAACCGATTCTGCCAAAGATGTTCTCGTATATGAAGAAAAGGATAAAACCAATTATATCGGGGTAGGAAAAACAAAAAACAATAAATTCATCCTTATTGATTCCCGTGCCACTACTTCCTCCGAGACAAGATACCTGGATGCCAATGATCCCAACGGAAACTTTAAAGTTTTCCAGCCAAGAATCAAAAACGTTCTGTATGATGTAACTTCTCTGGAGGATAAATTTTTGGTTACTACGAACAAGGATGCCCTTAACTTCAAAGTGGTAGAAACTCCTCTAAATAAAACCGGAATTGAAAACTGGAAAGACTTTATTCCGCACAGAAAAGATGTTCTGATGGAAGACGTTAGTGCTTTTAAGAATTATCTTGTTTTCAGTGAAAGACAAAACGGACTATCCCAATTGGTGATCTATGACAGAAAAACGGGTAAAAAAGAGTTCCTGAAATTTGATGAAGCGGCCTATACGGTTTACCCTTCATCAAATCCTGAATATAATACAGATAATTTCCGTTTTGGGTATACTTCCATGATTACACCAAGTTCTCAGTTTGAGCAGGATCTAAAAACAGGAAAAAGAACTCTGCTGAAACAACAGGAAGTACTGGGAGGCTATAATAAAGAAAATTATACGACCGAAAGACTTTTTGCCACGGCAAAAGACGGAACGAAAATTCCGATTTCCATAGTGTATAAAAAAGGGTTTAAAAAAGATGGAAACAATCCGTTATTACTTTACGCATATGGTTCTTATGGAAGCTCCATGGATGCTACTTTCAGCAGTACCAGATTAAGTCTGTTAGACAGAGGTTTTGCTTTTGCTATCGCACACATCCGCGGAGGTCAGGAAATGGGAAGACAGTGGTATGAAGATGGTAAAATGATGAAAAAGAAAAACACATTTACGGACTTCATTGATTCCGGAGAATATCTGGTGAAAGAGAAATATACTTCTCCAAAACATCTGTATGCTCAGGGAGGAAGTGCAGGCGGTTTGCTAATGGGTGCTATTGCCAATATGAGCCCTAATCTTTGGAATGGAGTAATTTCACAGGTCCCATTTGTAGATGTTGTAAACACAATGCTTGATACAAGTATCCCGTTAACTACTAATGAATATGATGAATGGGGAAATCCAAATGATAAAGAGGCTTATTTTTATATGAAATCTTATTCTCCATATGAAAATATTGAGAAGAAAAATTACCCGAATCTATTGGTTACAACCGGACTGCATGATTCTCAGGTACAATATTTCGAGCCGGCAAAATGGGTAGCCAAACTGAGAGATATGAAAACTGATAAGAATGTACTTCTATTGAAAACAGATATGGATTATGGGCATGGCGGTGCTTCCGGAAGGTTTGATTATCTGAAGGATATTGCTTTGGTGTATGCTTTCATGTTCAAACTGGAAGGGATCAACAAATAATAAACGCACGCAGATTTTGCAAATTCCGCAGAGTCTGATGAGAGAATAATAAAGTAAATCAATATATAAATCTTATGAGAAGAAAAATAGTTGCAGGTAACTGGAAAATGAACAAAAATGTAATTGATGCACAGCAATTAATGATTCAGTTATTAAGCTATAAAAACAACAATGCTACCCACTGTGAAGTTTGGATTGCTCCGCCATCTCTTTATTTAATGATGGCAAAAGACATCTTTGAAAAGGATGAGATCGGGGTATTTTCTCAGGATATGAGTGAGCATGAAAGCGGTGCATACACCGGAGAAATTTCTGCAGACATGCTGGAATCTATCGATGCAAACGGTTCATTGATCGGACATTCAGAAAGAAGACAATACCACGGAGAAACGGATTCTCACTGTAACAGAAAAGTAAAATTAGCTTTAGATAAAGGTCTTACACCAATCTATTGTAACGGAGAAACTCTTGAGCAAAGAAAAGCAGGACAACACCTTGAGGTAGTAAAAAATCAAACTGAAGTCGCTCTTTTCACACTTTCTGCCGAAGAGATCAAAAAAGTTGTGATCGCTTACGAACCGGTTTGGGCTATCGGAACGGGAGAAACTGCAACTCCGGAGCAGGCTCAGGAAATTCATGCACACATCAGAAATATCATTGCTTCTAAATACGGACAGGAAGTAGCTGATGAGGTTTCTATCCTTTACGGTGGTTCTGTGAAACCTGATAATGCGAAAGAAATCTTCTCTCAGCCTGATATTGACGGAGGTCTGATTGGAGGGGCTGCTTTGAAACTAGAGGATTTTTCTAAAATTATTGAGGGTTTCAACTAAAAAACTCTTCATCAATAAAAGGGCATCTTTGATGCCCTTTTTCACAACCTCTGATGTGATCAGTCTAAAACCATATTTACTTTCGTTTTTATTTTTTAGAAAAACTAGTACACCAAAAAATAGAAAATAGATCCCAAAGATTTCATTTTTCCGAATATGTCTCTTAAAATTACTTAAATGGATTTTTTAAAAACGATCGCCACCATATCTGTTTTTATACTGTTCCTTCTTATTTTGTTTCTATTAACCTTAAAGTCCAATAAAAAGATTTCCAATCGGCTTTTTGCAGGATATCTTTTTTTCACAGCTGTTGATGCAAGCGGAGTTTTTATTTCACAACCCATCATTAGCACTTACCCCAATTTAGAGATTTTCAGATGGACTCTCATTTTATTTAATATACCCCTGTTTTATTTGTATGTTTTATCACTTTGCTATGAAAATTTTCGATTAAAAAGAAAACATCTGCTTCATATTATCCCTTTTATTATCATTAATATCATATTGGTTTCAGGAATATATTATACAGGGGATTTTGAAAAAAAATATTTTTTACAACATCATCATGAGACTGGTGAAATGATCTTCTTCCAATATTTGATAGAAATCCAATATTTGATTTACACTATTTCCATTTTTATGGTTTTGAAAAAAGCCAGAAATATTTATCTGGAAAATCAATCTTATTCTACCAACTTAGTTTATAAATGGTTATTTCAAATGACCTTGCTTTTTATGGCTGTCCATTATTTTGCAACCTTCAAAAATATATTGAGGTATACTGACAATCATCAACTACTGATATTTATAAACGGTTTTTTGGAAATCATCGCATTGATTATTACCAGCTGGTTTGTTTTAAAAGCATTAAAATATCCTGAATTTTTCAGAGGAGTTGATACTCAGTTACAATTAATACATGATTTTAACAATGAGACGCTGCCAAAAACTAAATCAGAAAACCAACAAAATTCAGATGAAAATATCACTATCCAACTCGAACTGCTGAAGAAATATATGACAGAAAAAAAACCGTATTTAGATCCAGCTCTTACGGTACAAAGCCTTGCGGCACAAATGAATATACCCAGCCGGGAATTATCCATTTTAATAAATTCTAATATGAATCAGCATTTTTTTGATTTTGTAAATAAATACCGTATCGAAAATGCAATGGAATTATTAACCAACCATTCTAAAAAAGATTATACTGTTCTAGAAATTTTGTATCAGGTGGGGTTCAATTCAAAATCATCATTTAATACTGCTTTTAAAAAACACACCGCTTTAACTCCTACAGAATATAGAAATACCTTTTATAAAACCAATTAGCTTCTTTTTATTTGGTTCGACTTTTTAAAATCGGTCGCTTTTCGGAAGATAATAATTCAAATTTGTCTGCTATAAAAACAGAGACTATTTTGTCTCACTTATAAAACAAAAAAGAATTATGAAAACAAAGAAAATGCTTTTCAGTTTATTATCCTTAGGAGTAAGTCTGTTGGGATTTGGTCAAGACACCATTAGACTAAAACCTTATATTGAAAACATGAAAACCATAGAGGTGGATATTGAAGGAAAAAAATATAATTTTCTATTTGACACTGGTGGAGCAGAAACTATTATTTCTCCAGAAATAGCAAAGTATTTTAATAAAAAAATATACGGAAGGGCAATTGGATTTAGAATGAGCGGAGAGATGGTTAAAGCTCAAAGATCAGATCATTTCTCAATGACTATAGGTTCCACAAAAATAGACCATCCAACAGTTGGTGTTTTTGATATCATGTCTATTTTGCCGAAAGAATTTCCAAAACTAGATGGTGTCATTTCTTTAAAATCTTTTGTTGACCATATTCTGACCCTCAATTTTTCTAAAAACACCATTATTGTAGAGAGTAAATCCTCGTCACCAAAAGCAATAAACGGAAAAAATCTTGTTGCCAGTAGATTCGCCAATGGCCTGAGCGCTACTGAGCTAAATATTTTTTTGAATATTCCAAAAGACAATCAATCGTACTGGTTTCTTTTTGATTCTGGAAACAGTGGACCTTTGCTGTTATCTACCGAAACTGCTGCAGCCTGGAGACTCTCCAAAGATAAAGATGGTATGAACTCGGAAACTCAATTTGCCATCGGAGAAAAAGTATTGGTCTCAAAATCATTTACACGAGATATTATTTATGATGGTGTACTCAATTTTGGAACTTTGTGCAACTATATTTTCACGATTGATTTTAAAAACAGCAAAATTTGGATAAAATAGTATACAGAAGCCATATTTATTCTTTTAAAAACCTTTTATTTCTTATTCAGGCCCATGATAATAAAAAAAGCGGCGGAATCTTCGATTCCGCCGCTTTTCGTTAAAAAAATCTAATTATTGAATATCGACTACATACATTGTTCCTTTGTCTACCTTACCTGTTTTAGGCAAAATTTTGGCTTTTGGATTTCCATTCCCATCATCTACTACTCCGAAATCATCATCATTGAAAACAGCCAGTTTATTGTTTCCTAAATAAACAATCCCTTCAAATTTATCATGCTCATAACCCAATTTTGCCACCAGGTCTACTGCTAACGTCTTGGATACTGCCTTTATCCCTGCATTGGTAATTTCATCCCATGTACATTGCTCTAAGGCTTTACCATTCACTTTTAAACCATCTACGGCATTAATATCAGTTCCGTTTACATCACTGGCGTTATTGAGGTTGATTCTGTATACTTTTTTAATTCCTCCCTGTGATCCGAAATTACCGTCTCTTTCAATAACTAAGAATTCATTGTTGCTTAACGCGGTAATATCACAAACTGAGTCAGAAGCTCCTCCATCTTGTTTGTATAAAAACTGTTTGGTCTGCCCTGTCAAAATATCAAATGTTACAATTCTTGTTAAAGTAGTGTTGGTGGCCAATGCTTTTGTAGGGACAAACATCATCGACTGTATGGTACCTACAAGTGTTTTTCCATCCGGGGTAATGCACAGTCCTTCCATTCCTCTATTGGCTCTTCTTTTTGCCAAAACTGCCGGTAACTTTCTTGGTCCTGTATTTACTCCTACCGGGCTTATCCTTTCCATTTCTACCCCATCTGCACTGTAATGTACGATATGCGGACCATATTCATCAGAAACCCAAAAGGTGCCATCTGCTGCTGCTACAATACTCTCACTATCCAGTCCATACTTATCCGTTCCTAAAATATTGCCGGAAGCATCATAAGCAACTTCACCCGTACTTCCCATACCTGCAGGATTGGGAAGTCCTGTAATAGGCTGCCCTGAAGGGTTTTTAAGTTTTATATATTTTATCACCTCAATATTTCCGTCTGCATTAATCTTAAAATGCATGATGGTTGGTGTAAAATTGGGAGTCAGAAATTTTTTCCCATTCTGATAATCTGTATTCGGACCACGATCTGTAATCACATAGAACTCCCCTTTTCTGGTAGGATGAGCTGCCGCTCCGGAACCGAATCCTCCATTGATCACATCTACTCCATTGATCGTGGCTAGTTTGGAAAATGGAAATTCCTGAGGGAGTTTGGAATAGTTAATATCCTGATTGTTTACCGGATCATCATCTTTACATGATGCCAATACTGTAAACACCAAAGCAGATAATAGTAATTTTTTCATATGTTATTTTATGGCTGCGAAAGTATAAATTGATTATAAACTGATGTTGAATATAATGATAATTGTATTTTAACAATAGAAGCAATAAAATGAACTCAATATGAATAATAAAAATTTTAATTTAAAAATAAAAAAACAACATTTATATCTTTTTTTTAATTAATCCGTAATAATACATTCTTAGATTGATAAAAAAATATACAATTCACAAAACAGCACTTAGATTTATATGATATATTTGCAGCGCTTTAAGGTTGAATATCATTCATTAATAGGGAATCAAGTAAAAATTTTTAATTCTTGAGCTGTACCCGCAACTGTAAACTGTTTTTACTTACAGCAAAAGAGACCACTGGATATTACGTCCGGGAAGGTAGCTGTAAGATGTGAGCCAGGAGACCTGCCTTAAATATACTGACTTCAGGGAAATCTTTTTTCTGAAGAAAAGTTTCGGGAATAAAACTTTAAATTAATTATATCATGAAAAAAATCTATTTTTTTTTCTTACTGCTTTGTATGCAGCTTCTGTCAGCCCAATTCACAGAAAATGACGTTAAATTTTGGGTAGGAACCGGTTCAAAGAAAGCCTATTTTATTGCAGATTTCAACGATGGCAGTGCTCCCAATTCTTATGCTTGGGGTTATCGTTTTGATTCGGATGCTTTAACGATGGAAGACCTGATAAACGCTATTGCCAATGCAGAACCTAAAATAGAGGTTGATATTCCTTCTGGTTTTTTATATAGTTTCAATTATAACCATCATATTCCCAGTCTTGATGATTACTGGTCTACCTGGTCGGGAACCACTCCTGCAGCACTGGCATTCAATAACGGAGTAAACAATGATCCATTAGTTGACGGAAGATGGTATGGAATTTCATACGGTTTTGATCCACCTACAAAACCATCCGCGCCCGTTCCGGCATACAGCTCAAAATGGTATGCTTCATCACAGATCACGAATTGGATTGGAACCGGAAATAATAAAAGCCTGGTGGTTATTGATTTTGGAACTGATACCAATGGAAATGCAAATTCTTTCGTATTCGGAATCCAATACAGCGGGACCATTAATGCACAACAGGCTTTACAGTTAATTCAGACACAGGCTCCTTATTTTAATTTTACGTCTGCTAATAACCAGATCTCTGCTTTATCTTTAAATACACTTACAGGCAATACCTCCGGATCAGACAGCTGGAAACTGTATAAAGGAAAAGATCTTTCAAGCTGGCAGGCGAAAACGGATCTTTCTCAGATCCAATTGAGCAATAATGACTGGATGGGACTAAGCTTCGGGCAGAGAGCACCATTTATCCCAACGGAAGCCACCAATTCAACGTTGGGAGTTTCTTCCGTTAATAAGAAAAAAACAGGTATATATCCCAATCCCGCAAGTGATTTCATTCAGATTGAAACCGCTGAAACCGTTAAAGAAGTCAATATTTATTCTACTTCGGGGCAAAAAGTAATGACTGCCCAGACCATGAGAATCGATATTCAATCTTTAAATCGGGGAATTTATTTTGTTGAAATTAAAACACCTGAGAATTCTACAATACATAAGATTATTAAGAAATAATGAAAGCGCCTTGATGGCGCTTTTTTATGAGCACAGATTAAACCACCACTTCAAAAGTTCTTTGAATTTTCGCCATCTCTCCACAGAAGGGCAATTTTGAAGCTTCAATACCTGTTTTATAATACTTTATTCAACAAAAAAATCACACCAAAATAGTGTGATTTTTTAATTGATTATGCAATCAATTAATTATTTTTTCTCTGTGGATCTCTGTAAAACCTCGTCTACCATTCCGTAGCCTTTAGCTTCTTCAGATGTCATCCAATAGTCTCTGTCAGAAGATTTCTCAACCCACTCATATGTTTGTCCTGAATGGTGAGCGATGATTTCATAAAGTTCCGACTTCAATTTTAACATCTCTCTCAAGTTGATCTCCATATCAGAAGCAACTCCCTGAGCACCACCTGAAGGCTGGTGAATCATTACTCTTGAATGCTTAAGTGCGGAACGCTTTCCTTTTTCTCCGGCAACCAGTAATACAGCTCCCATTGAAGCGGCCATACCTGTACAGATAGTAGCTACATCCGGTTTAATGATCTGCATAGTGTCATAAATTCCCAGCCCTGCATAAACGCTACCACCCGGAGAGTTAATATAGATCTGAATATCTTTTGACGGATCTGCACTTTCCAAGAATAAAAGCTGAGCCGTTACGATGTTAGCCACCTGATCATCAATTCCTGTTCCAAGGAAGATAATTCTGTCCATCATCAAACGGGAGAAAACGTCCATCTGGGCAACGTTCAATCTTCTTTCTTCCATGATGTACGGAGTTAAATTCGTTGGGCCATACATTCCCATATACTGATCGGTAGCCAAACCGTTGTTTCCTAAATGTTTTACAGAGAAATCTCTGAATTCCTTTTTAATGTCCATATTTCTATTATGTATTATTTATAAATATTCTTGAAGTTTAAATTACAATATTTATTCCTAAAATTTTATAGGACTTTTTGTCACAGAATACATTTTTTTCTGTCTCTAAACTACCTTTTCCGATCTACATAAATTCCTTTGATAGGTGAATATTCAATGATATTGCTCAGCCTTATAGAAGCCTGTTTCAATAAGGTTATTTTCTTGATAAGTTCATAATATTTAACCTCATCTGTACTGCTGTGCTGATCCAGTTCTTTTGCTGTTTCCGTGATCAGATAGTCAATATATCGGTATTTATGCAGTAGAACATCACCTGTGACCTGATCTGCCACTTTATCTCCATAATTGGGAGGATAAATATTTCTGGAAGCCCAGTTTTCAAGTTCATCCAGCGGCATCAGAGCATCCACAACTTTTGTAGTAATCTCTTCATCCATAAAAGATACAAAAAAGTTTCCACTTCTGAGCTCATCTTTCTGAATTCCTTCTCTCACCTGATTGATAATGATCTCATTTTCTTTAACTAAAAATGTATACTGCTCTTCTTCAAAATGATGGAGAATCTCTTCAATAACTGTAATCTGGTATTCTTCATTATTTTCATTTCTCCTTTTAAGAACAATATCTCCGAACATCAGCATGTGATCTACCAGTTTATTCTCCATAAACAGCACATCAAACAGGAAAGGATCTTCTTTTTCCTGATCCAGAGGAACAATCTCCATTTTCGGAGCTGCTTTCTCTTTCTGTTGCTGCTGCTGAACATGGTGAGTCTGATTTTGTGTAATCTGTTTCTGAACATCCAGTTCATTAAAAAGGCTCTGTTCAGAAAGTCCGAATTTATTGGAAACTTCCTTTAGGTATACTTCTCTTTTCAGCGCATTCTGTACAAAAGAAACTGATTTTACAATATCCCGAATAGCTTCCGCTTTTTTAATGGGATCATTTCCAATATCTTTTAAAAGGATTTCCGCTTTAAAGTCGATGAAATCCATCGCTTCATTTTCGATGTATTTTTCAACATAATCCTGCGGGTGTTTTCTTGCAAAGGAATCAGGATCATCACCATCCGGGAAGAGTAATACACGGATGTTCATTCCTTCGGTCAACAGCATATCAATACTTCGGAAGCTGGCTTTGATACCGGCATTATCACCATCGAAAAGAATGGTAACATTTTCCGTAAGTCTTTTGATCAGCTTAATCTGTTCGGTTGTCAGTGAAGTTCCGGAGCTTGCCACAACATTCTCAATCCCGGACATATGAAGGGAAATAACATCCATATACCCTTCCACCAAAAGGCAGGCATTCTTTCTGGATATGGCTTGTTTACTCTGGTTTAAGCCATAAAGAACATTAGATTTGTGATAAATTTCCGTCTCCGGAGAATTGAGGTATTTCGCAGTCTTAACATTATTCTTAAGGATCCTTGCCCCAAAACCTAAAACCCTTCCTGAGAAGCTATGAATCGGGAAAATAACCCTTTCTCTGAAACGATCTATTCCCGCCGGCGAATTTTCAGGAAAAATAGACAATCCGGATTTCTCAAGGATATCCTTGTTATAACCTTTTTCCAGTGCATATGCTGTAAAAGCATTCTTCTTTTCTGGCGAATATCCCAGCTGGAATTTTTTAATAATATCGTCTTTAAGCTCTCTTTCTTTAAAATAAGCCAATCCGATGCTTCTCCCCTCTTCTGCATCCCAAAGTATTTCCTGGAAATAGGTGTTGGCTACTTCATGAATCTTATACAGAAGATCTTTTTCAGTCTGTGCATGTTTAGCCTCTTCAGAAATTTCACGTTGATCTTCTTCAATTTCAATCCCATATTTCTTGGCTGCATGGCGGAGCGCTTCAGGATAAGTGAAGTTTTCAATTTCCATCAGGAAAGAAATTGCCGTTCCTCCTTTCCCTGTGGAGAAATCTTTCCAGATCTGCTTACTTGGTGAAACGACAAAGCTCGGAGATTTTTCCTCATGAAAAGGACTGAGCCCTTTAAAGTTAGACCCTGCTCTTTTCAACTGCACATACTCTCCCACAATCTCTTCTACCCTGATCGTGGAGAATATTTTATCTATGGTCTGCTTAGAAATCATGCTGTAAAATTAAGTATTTTTATGTAGATGTTGAACGTTTTTGGATTCAAGAATTTCGAAGATATTGAGTCATAATAAATAATATATTTACATTCAGTATTTTTGAAAATCGTGAAACTTAATATCCTATGAAATATTGGAGAATATGTTTAATAGCAGCAATCTGTTTATGTATTATTTTTGTCTTGTATATAGAATTTGGCGGCAGGTATATCTTAAATAACAACGATAAAAGAGATATTACCTGGAAAATCCGAACCAGTAAAAAGATACCTGAAAATTTCAAAAATTTTTATAACACCATGTATCTTAATTCCTTATCAGAAAATTCATGGAAATTATACATCAAACAGCTGATAAGCTCTAAAATAAACAACCAAGATTGTCCTTGTCATACCACAGGCAACAAGTTTATGCCTACTTTGGATATCAATAATAAGGCATCGTTAGATTACTTTCTCATAATACGGTATATTGAGCAAAATTATACTCAGGAAGATTGTTTGAATTTTAATTTCAGTAATTTTGACTTTTTATATAACAGGAAAGGTATTGAACAAGCTTCTCAATCTTTATTCAATAAACCAGTTACGGAATTGCAACCCATTGAGATGGCGGAAATACTTGCCCTGTATGAAAACCCTTTAAAAAATAACCGTTATAGAAATCCTGAATATACAAAAGCCAGGGCTACATATTTTTATAATTTGTATTTGAATAATTTGAACGAAAAATAAAATGAATTTTATCATCCATACAATCGAAGATTGGCAGGAAGTTGTTGATACCATTATTCCTGAATTAAAACATAATATCTTTTTGTTAAAAGGAAATCTGGGAGCCGGGAAAACCACTTTCACACAATTTCTGATGAAAAAGCTGGGAAGTAATGATGAAGTCAACTCTCCTACTTATTCTATTGTGAATGAATATAATACTCCAAAAGGGAAAATCTATCATTTTGATCTTTACCGCTTAAAAAACATTGAAGAAGTTTATGATATCGGGATTGAGGAGTATCTGGACAATTCTTTCCTTTGCATCATTGAGTGGCCGGAAGTGTATGAAGAAGAACTTTATGGGCTCAACTACCACACAATGAGTATTGTGAATACGGGTGAAAACAGAGAAGTTTCATTCGATTAAATATTATGTATCTTTGCTCAATAATTGAATACAAAAAACAATCTGTAAGACATAATTTAATTTAAGGATGAGTACAAATATTTTTACTCCTTTCACAGAAGAAGAATTAATGCCGAAAGAGGAAAAATTGGAGGTTATAAAGAAGGGAAAACAGTTCAGTATTGGAATTCCCAAAGAAACCTGTCTCAACGAAAGGAGAACCTGCATTACTCCTGACGCCGTACAGGTGTTGGTAGAGCATGGCCATGAGATCATTGTAGAATCTGGGGCCGGAGAAGGTTCATTTTTTACAGATTTACAGTATTCCGAATCAGGAGCAAAGATCACTAAAGATCCTAAGGAAGCTTTCGGACAAGACCTTATTTTAAAGGTTAATCCTCCTACGGAAGACGAAATTGAATACATGAAGGCGAATACTTATCTGGTTTCCGCCCTTCAGATCAACCTTAGAGATAAAGAATATTTCTTAAAACTTGCAGAGAAAAAAATAAATGCCATTGCTTTTGAATTCATTGTTGATGAATACAAACAACTGGCACTGGTAAGACTGGTAGGTGAAATTGCAGGAACTGTTTCTATTTTATACGGTTCAGAATTACTAGCCTTATCTAATGGTTTAATGCTTGGCGGAATTACCGGAGTAAGGCCTGCAGAAGTAGTTATCCTTGGAGCAGGAATTGTAGGTGAGTTTGCAACAAAGGCAGCCATAGGATTAGGAGCCAGTGTAAAAGTTTTCGACAATTCTCTATCTAAATTGAGAAGGCTTCACACGATGGTAGACAGCCGCGTACCTACTTCCATCATTGATCCTAAGGAACTCAGCAAAAGCTTAAGACGTGCTGATGTAGTTATAGGAGCACTACCAAGATTAAACATGACTCCTATCGTTACCGAAGATATGGTGATGAAAATGAAAAAAGGCAGCGTCATCATTGATATTACAATAGACAACGGTAAAGTTATTGAGACTTCAGAACTTACCACAATGGAAGATCCTTACATCATCAAACATGGTGTAATCCACTGCGGACTTCCGAACCTTACCTCAAGAATGCCGAGAACCACCACAAAGGCCATCTCGAATTTCTTCCTTTCCTATATTTTAAATTATGACGAAGAAGGCGGTTTTGAAAATATGCTGATCCGCAAAAACGAAATGAAGCAGAGCTTATACATGTACAAAGGAAGACATACTAAGAAGATTATCTGCGACCGTTTCGGGCTTACGTACCATGATATCAATCTTTTAATTTTCTAATGAAAAAACTGAAATTTTATGCCATCGGTTTTGTACCAGGGCTTTTGATCGTATTTTTTATATTAAACAAAAAAGGGGCAAGCTGCAGCGGTTATCTGCCAAACAGCCGGGTTATTGCAGAAACCCTTTCTAAAGAATTCAAATATTCTGAGGAAGCGAAAAATGCAATGGCTGCTTACAAGATTGATGAAAAGTTTGTGAAAGACAGCCTTATTACCAATGGAAAAGTAGATTTTGACCGAAGCCATGCACAAAAAAAACCATGCCCGGATTATCTTTTAACCTATCCTGAGAAAAAACCTGCATACGAAATCACTTTTGAGAAATGTGAGGAGAGTGTAACGGTAAACAGTCTTAAAAAGCTTAAATAGTTCCCGTAAAAATAATTTATGGACGGCAATTACTACATGATTCATGATTATCTGATATTTATCGGAGTTTTTGCTATTTTCCTTTTTCTGACTACCAGCATTTATCTGTTCAGCCAACATCAGAAACTGAAACAAAGGAATGCCAAATTATCGGAAACCAATAAGCTCATTGAGCAGCGCCTGAATGAAGTTCGGCTGGAACATATCGGAACCAAGCTCAATCCGCATTTGTTTAAAAATATTCTCAATTCCGTGCAATCCCACGCCTATCAGACCTATATGTCTCTGGATAAGCTGGCCAATGTTCTGGATTATATTTTATACGAAAGCAACAATAAATATGTAAGCCCGAAAGAAGAGATTACTTTTGCCTTAAGCCTTATTGAGATTAATAAGATCAAAATCAATCCTCTTTTTGATTTCAGAATAAAATCCAGAATCAACAAATCTGACTCCGTGTATGAAGAAAAGGTATTCGCACCGCTGATCTCTGTGGATCTTATTGAAAATGCCTTTAAACATACAGACTTTCTTGCACAGGATTCTTTCATTTCCATTTATATGGAACTGGAGAACGGAATTTTCACAATGAAAGTAAGCAATAAAGCATCTTTAAAAAATGTGCTGGAAAAAGAAAAAAGCGGTTTCGGAAGTCAGTCTTTCGATCAAAGGCTAAAAATGATTTACAGCACTTATTATCAACTGGAAAGAAGCTCAAAAAACGGAATCTTTACTGCAGAATTAAAAATCAATTTAGGAGAATTCTATGATAAAATGCGTTATTCTGGATGATGAATTACTGGCCATCAGTTATCTGAAACTTCTATGCGAGCAAATCGATAATGTAGAAGTGGTAAAAGCTTTCAATGATCCTAAAATTTTTCTGAACGAAATAGACAGCCTTGATTGTAATCTCTGCATCCTTGATATTGAAATGCCCGGAATGACAGGGCTCCAGGTAGCCGAAATTATTTCAGGCTCCAAAAAGATCATATTTACAACTGCTTATAAAGAATATGCTGCAGAAGCTTTCGATCTCAATGTTGTAGACTATGTGAGAAAGCCCATCAAAAAAGAAAGACTCATCCAGGCCTTCGAGAAAGCTAAAGAACTGATGGAAAGCACACCTAAAAAAGCTTTTATCGAATGGAATACCAATATCGGAAAAACAGTCATCTTCACTGAACAGATCTCCTACATCAAAACTTCGGAAATTGACAGCAGAGATAAAGATATTATTCTTAATGACGGAACTACCATTGTTTTAAAGAATCTTAATTTTAAAAATCTACTGGAAATGCTTCCCTCAAAAGACTTTGCACAGGTTAATAAAAAAGAGATTATTGCACTCTCTTCCATTAAGGTATTTTCCACCAACGAAGTTATTACAACCATATCTATTGGTGATGATCATTTCCTGAAACTCCAGATCGGAGATGCGTATAAAAATACGCTGGTAGAGCTTTTCACCAAATAATCTTGTTGGTCATTTGCTTCTTAAGGATAAATGAATTAAAATCTCACTTTCCTAAAATCTTATTTCTATTTTTTTTCAGCACGAAGGTTTTTTTATTACATTTTTCAGAACATTCATTACATTTAGAAAGCAAGGTCTTTTAACATAAACATATTCTTATCAACTTTGCACTAAAATATAGGAATCATGAATTTGGGGAAATATAGAAATTTAATTTTCTACATCACTACCATAGCCGTTTTCTCCTGCCTGATGTACTTTTTCATCATTGAAGGACAAACGCTGGAAATCAAAGAAAACATTGTTGCAAAAACCAGCAATGGATCTACCTGGGAAAACTTTCAGGAATCTTTTAAAACAAATCTCCATCATCCTCTTGCTCTTCTTTTGGCACAGATCGTTACTATTATTTTAACAGCAAGACTTTTCGGATGGATCTGTATGAAAATAAAACAACCGACTGTAATCGGAGAAATGGTTGCCGGTATTGTGCTCGGTCCCTCACTTTTAGGAATGTACTTTCCTGAATTTTCAGCATTTCTTTTTCCAAAAGAATCGCTAGGCAATTTACAGTTTCTCAGTCAGATAGGTCTTATCCTGTTTATGTATATTGTAGGAATGGAGCTGGATCTGAGTGTTTTAAGAAAAAAAGCCCATGATGCTGTAGTGATCAGCCACGCAAGCATCATCATTCCTTTTGCACTGGGAATCGGGTTGTCTTATTTTATTTATCAGGAATTTGCACCTTCTGGGATACAGTTTACTTCTTTTGCTCTGTTTATTGCAATATCAATGAGCATCACAGCTTTTCCGGTACTGGCAAGGATTGTTCAGGAAAGAAATCTTCAAAAAACCAAGCTGGGTACTATTGTTATTACCTGTGCAGCAGCAGACGATATTACAGCATGGTGTATTCTTGCCGCAGTAATCGCTATTGTAAAGGCCGGATCATTTGCAAGTTCCATTTATGTAATCATTATGGCTATCGCATATGTATTTTTAATGATTAAAATTGTAAGACCTTTCCTGAAAAGAATCGGAGATCTTCAGGCAGGAAAAAACACCATCAACAAACCTATGGTTGCTATTTTCTTCCTTACCCTGATCTTATCTTCTTATGCTACGGAAGTAATCGGAATTCATGCTTTATTCGGTGCATTTATGGCTGGAGCAATTATGCCTGAAAATGCAAAATTCCGTACACTTTTCATTGATAAAGTAGAAGATGTTGCACTGGTACTTCTTCTTCCACTATTCTTTGTATTTACAGGACTCCGTACTCAGATTGGTCTGCTAAATGACAGCCATTTATGGATGACGGCAGGATTTATCATTTTGACTGCAGTGCTTGGAAAATTTGCAGGAAGTGCCCTTACAGCCAAATTTGTCGGAATCAACTGGAAAGAAAGTTTAACCATCGGAGCCCTGATGAATACCAGAGGTTTAATGGAGCTTATTGTCCTGAACATTGGATACGATCTTGGTGTACTCGGACCTGAAATCTTTGCCATGCTTGTTATTATGGCATTATTTACCACATTCATGACCGGACCGGCTTTAGATTTTATCAATTTCATTTTTAAATCTAAAAAAGAAACGGATGAGACTGTTCATGAAAATGATTCCAAATATCGGGTTCTTCTTTCGTTTGACAAACCTGAATCAGGAAGTACACTTTTAAAACTGGCTCATGATTTTACCAATAAAATGAACGGGAATAAAAGTATTACCGCCATGAATATCGCTCCTGTAGATGAAATGCATGCCTACGACATCAACGAATATGAAGAATCTCAGTTCCAGAATGTTATTGAAACCTCTCACGAACTGAATCTGGAAGTTACTACTCTGTTCAAAGCCTCTACAGATATTGAAAACGACCTTACCAGTATTACCAATAAAGGACATTATGATCTTCTGCTGATCATGCTTGGAAAATCAATGTACGAAGGAAGTTTACTCGGCAGACTGCTGGGATTTACCACCAAAATCATTAACCCCGAAAAACTACTGAATACGGTAAAAGGAAAAGGGAATATATTTAACAATTCTCCGTTTGACGATTTCACTCTTCAAATTTTAGATAAAGCCAATATTCCTGTAGGCATTTTGGTGGAAAAAGATTTTAAGACAGCAGATAAAGTATTTGTACCGATTTTCAACCTGAGTGATTTTTACCTTCTTGAATATGCCAAAAGACTTATCAATAACAATAACTCACAAATCATTATCCTGGATGCTGCCGGCCAGATCCGGAACAATATAGAAGTGAAAGAGCTCATCAGAAGTATTGAACAGGTAGCTCCTAATCATATTACGCTATACAATGAGAAAAAAATTGAAAAGGAATTTCTGAATGCCCAGGACCTGATGCTCATCAGCAGTAAAAGCTGGAAAAACCTGATCGATACGAAAAGTCTCTGGCTTTCTGATATTCCGTCAACATTGATCATATCAAATCCATAAACACATAATACACACCGATATTTCTATTTCTATCTGAAGCTGTAAATATTATTCGTTGTCTGTAAAGAAAAAACGGGTATATTTATGGCTTCAATTTTTTTAGATATGCTGAGAATTAACAATGAAGGTGGAGTTATTATGCTGAAACCCTTTAATACCAGACTTTATAAAGGAATGAGATTTGATCAGCATAAACAGACTGATTTTTATAAAGAAAATACAGGATGTACAGGATACAAAAGCCGGATACTTTTGGTTTATTATTTTAATTAAAAGAATAGAAACAACCAAAATATAAGGTATCTTTCAGCCCATGTTTTTAAGGATCAATTGAAAATAACAGCTATATAAATACATAGAAAAATGATGATGCCCCAAAAAGGAATGAATGGACAGAAGGAAAAGAAATAAAGATTTTCCCCACGAAAACAATACATTTCTGAATCGGATTCTGAAAATATCCTCCAAAAAAGGAACCCTTATCTAAACTGCATTTCAAATTTCTATTGGAACCGTTTCATCGGTATGCGAAGTGCCGTAATCTGATGAGAAAGATTTAATAAGGAAAAAAAGAAAAACTAACTTATAACCAAAGAATAAGATTTTAATATGTGCCGATATGCCATGACGGTTTACAAAGGACACTATGCCTGTTTTAACTGCCAGAAAACGTTCAAACGCCGCCTCTTAAAGGATATCAACCGGGATACACTGACCTCGGCAGAAGCTAAGTGCCCCGAATGTGGAAATTTAATGGCCAATATGGGGCTAGACTTCAAATCGCCAGCAAAAAATGATGATAAACAATGGGCTCATATCCGGGATTTATATACTGTTGGAATCACTTTTCACTCGTGTGGATGTTCCGGCCCCGGATATATACCACAAGATCGTAAAGCGATTATTTCCTATCTGGAAAAAGTACGCTCTGAATATCTGAAATCTCTAGTTTTCTGGAGATACCGAATAGAACCTGAAAATAAAAAGGAACGTGAACAGGATTTTCAAAAAAACGGTGCCCATCTATGGACAGTCAACCGCAATGCTTTTAAAGAGACCGTAACCAACCAGGAAGGAATTAACTATTGGATCAGGAAAATCCAGGAAGTTGAAGAAAGACTTACTATCATCAAGGCAGATAATCCATAATTGCACATGTACACTTACATCCCTATCAAAGACAAGAAAAATCCCCTCCCTCGGAAGGGTGGCAAAAATTCAAAGCATTTTTGCTACGGTGGTTTTGATGATCTTTAAAAACTGTTCAGAAAAGTATACAGATCTGTATCCCTATCAAGTCCCATTTTCGTTTTTATTCTGGTCTTATATACTCTTGCGCTTGCATCCTTGATATTTTCAAGCAGGGAAACTTCTTTGGAAGACAAATTCAGTTTAAAATATACACAGAATTTTTTATCCTGTTGAGTTAAAAAAGGAAATCTCGTCGAAAGTTTATCTAAGAATAATTTATTTTCCTTAGAACTCTCATCAATAAGTTCATTACTGCCATTATCAATCTCGATAAGGTTATTGATCTTGAAAAACAGATCTTTTAAAACCTCTTCCATATCCATATTCTTGGATTTTTTAATTTTTTTAAGGTTTTCCAGGAATGCTTTTTCAGTTTCTACTTTTAAATTAAGATTGAGATGCAGATTATTGATCTTATTCTTATGAAGTTCAAGATCCTGTTCCAGAATTTTCCTGTTATTTTCCAGGAGTTGCCTTTCCTTTTCAGCAAGCTGTTTTTCCTTTTTACGTCTGTTCCGGAGGCTGATCATTATAATCACTAAAATGATAATAGATGCCGCCGCCAGAATCAGTACAATCAGATTTTTCTTTTTCTGGCTGGTGATCTGATAATCATACTTCTGATTAATATTTTTTATCGTATAGTTATTCAGCTGATCTGAAATTATAGCCATATTTCGCTCTGATTCCTTATCATGCTGCTCATTTAATTGCAGTAATGTTCTGGAAGTATCGTTCAGATTTTTGAAATCATTGATACTGCAGTAATACTTTTCAGCAATATTAAAGATCATAATCTTCTGATAAGTATCTTTCAGCTTGGGTTCAAGCTGCAAAAGAAAACTAACCTGAGGTTGTATTTTATGAATCTGCCCTGTTTTTTTGTACACCTCCCAAAGATTTTGAGTAGCTTCAATGGCATTAAAATAATGAAGCGGACTGTTTTTACAAAATTCCCATTCTTCAAGAAATAACTCTTCTGCTTTTTTATAATCTTTTACAATCTCCATGTATTTCCCCAATCGGGCTTTAAAGTAATTCAGATAATAATTATCTTCCTGATTTCTATGAGCTTTATTTTCTAAAATGCCAATAGCTACAACCGCTTCCTTAATGGCCATATTCGTTTTGCCCATCTCATTATAAGTAAGCCCAAAATTATTGTGCATAGAAGCCATATACAGCCGGTTATCTTTCTTAGTATATATCTTTAATGCTTTATCGAAATACCTTAAAGCCTCAGCATATTGTTTCCTTTGATAATACCATCTTCCTCTTGCATGATAAAGATGGGGAAGAAGATATTCATGCCCTCCTTCTTCATCCACTTTTATCGCTTCACTCAGATATCGGAATGAAAGCTCAGGAGAATTACTTTCAAAACGCAAGGCCAATGCCAGGTTACACAAAATGGTTATATAATCGTATTCTCCATTACTAAGCTTCAGCATATCATATAGTACAGGTAATTGTTTTACCGGTTCCTGATAAAGCTCATACATCTGAACATACTTACTGCTGATCAGATACTTTTTATCCCTGGTCTTTTTATATTTGTTTGCTTCCCTGACATATATTACTCTGAATTCAGCTTTTTGATCAATTAAATCTCCCTTATTAATTATCACACTAATTTCTTCAGTAAGATTGTGAAAATAGAGATTGTTGGCATCCTTATCTTTTTTTGAAGGCTGGCATGATACAATTAATAATAATGTAACCAATGCCCCTATAATAAATTTCATATTACAAAACTAGAGTTATACATAATTTTAAATAGTCACACCTATTTAAAAGATGACCTATTGTTAATTAAAGTAATGCAATAAACAATTACTTTAGTATATACCACAAGAATTCAACCATTAATTACGCTACACATAGTTGTTAATGCTATTAAAAACAAAAAGCACTACATATCAACTAATTAAACAAAAAAATGTATACAATATTTAAACCAAAAATGGCATTTTGTATACAATATTTAACAACGATTTCTTTATACCCCAATACAAACCTGCTATATATTTGCCCAAGAACTAAGACCAAAACTCACTTAAAAATTATTTCCAAAACTAACATTCAAAAAAAATATTATGATGATTCGAAATTCATTTTTGGTCAACCTTTCAACGTTAGCTGCGCTCTTGGGAGGTTTTTTTGCAACCAACGCACAGGTTGGGGTTAATACAACTACTCCGGCAGCCACTATGGATATTACAGCCAAAAATGCCAGTGGAACTACCACCACAGCAGAAGGGCTGTTAATCCCAAGAGTAGACAGACAGAGGGCACAAAGCATGACAGGGGTGGCTTTATCCACTTTAATTTATGTAAATAGTATTGCTACAGGAGCACAAACAGGGACTGCTGTGAACATAGATGCTGCAGGATACTATTATTACGATGGAACGGTATGGACCAAATTAAATGCAGGTTCAGGTACTGGTACAAATACCAACATTTATAACACTGATGGCACCCTTACCGGAGACAGAATAGTTACGCAGGGAAGCAACACATTAGCCTTTACCGGAACAGCAGCCAATGCTTTCTCTGTAGATGGACCAACCTTTTCTGTAGACGCCGCCAATAACGGGGTTGGAATGGGTACAGCCGCTCCAAATACAGCAGCAGTACTGGATCTTACTGCTACAAATAAGGGGTTACTAACTCCTCGTATCAGCCTTGCCAACACCGGAACCTGGGGACTTGCAGGAACACAAACAGCCGGGATGACTGTATACAATACAAATGCTGCTATTGCATCTTCTTCTTCTACCAATGCGTCTTCAGCAGGATCCTACCCTCCCAGCGTGAATGGTTTAGGATTATACACTTGGGATGGCTATGGCTGGGTTCCGCAAAATTCTGCACCAGAGGTCATGAAAGTACCATTCCCTGTCTATCCTGCCGGAGCTACCAGTGGTTCAGGAGGGTCAACAGCAACAGGTATTACAACATTGCCTCTTAATGCATTTACTTTTAATTCGATTTCCGGGGCAACAGTTACCAATGCAACAGGAGCAATTTCACTTCCGGCAGGAACATACAGAATCAGTGCAGGCTTATCTGCAAGAATTAGCAATCCGGGAAGCAATTTTAAATATATGACACTGATGGTTACTAATACTCCTAATGGGCTGGGAGACGTACTCGGCCAACATGTGCAGCCTACCACAATGGCTGGGATACCCGGCAATATAAACGGGAGCACTGTAATAAAAATACCTGCTGCAGGGGGAACAATTTATTTTACGGTTTTTGTAAACGGTCTTGCCGCCGGAGATACCTGGGCAACTTCAACAGCGAGCCCCCAAAGCTATGCGACAATTGAAAGAATCCATTAAAAGATACCTTATTCTAAACACACAACTGATATAATTCCCAATACATAGTGGATCAAAAAAATGATTCTTATTGCTTTCTTTTAGCCATAATAAATCAGGAAGAGATCCACTTTTGCTCCTCATAAACACAAATGATGATTTTTTAGCTATTATAATTTATGATTGATTTTAAAAATATTCATATAGGAAATTTAATAAAGCAAAGAGCCGATGAAATGCAGGTTAATATGACACGCATCTGCAATTTTTTCAAGTACAATGTAGAGCAGATTGAAAAAATGTATCAGTCTGAAGCAGTAAGTACAAAAGAATTGCTTCAATGGAGCAAATTGCTGGAATATGATTTTTTCAGATTATTTACCCAACATCTTATTTTGTATTATCCTCGGAATGCGCCCAAAAAAACAAAAAAATCAACTCTTTCCCTACCCAATTTCAGGAAGAATATTTACACCAAAGAAATAGTAGATTACATTCTTGAACTTATTAATTCGGGGGAAATGACAAAACAGCAAATCACAGATCAATATAAGATTCCAAAGAGTACGCTCCATCGATGGATCGAAAAATACAAATAATGATGGGGTTAAAATCAGTCATAAATTTTTAAACAGCCTTTCTTTAAAGGAATTTTTAAGTTTCCTCCCCAGTTTGGAAATGCTAAGATCATTCTTACTTAAATGCTATATACAATAATTAATTAACAACTGCTAAACGTAATATTTATGAAAGATACAAAGCCGGATTACAGGCGGATCTACACTGATATCATTAATAAAAAATTTCCTGAGAAAAAAGATTCATGCCTATATATTCTGAATAAAGAAGAACTGTCAGCTCTGGATGTCATAACACTGAACACAATTATATTTGGTTCATTAGATACAGAATCTCGGGAATTCAACCAAAAACACAAATCTTATGATGTAGATTCTATCAGAAAAATACTGGATTACAAAAAAAATAATAATCTGAGTAATATTGAAATGTCAAAAAAGTTTAAACTCAGCAGAAATACAATTTCAAAATGGAATAAATTTTTTCACTGATGATAAAAAGGCTATGACAGATTACAGTAATAAAGAGTTTAAAAAAAATAAAAAAAGTTATCACCGTATGTTATTTTTAAAAAAGAATATCATAATAATTATTCTGTTTGCCCTATTTATTGCTTTCAATATTCTTCTTCTTATTTATATTATTTTTAAACTTCTGTATCATATTATTTTCAAGTAATTTTTTTTAAAAAAAACACAGAACCTATTTATAAATACTTTTTTATTGAGATTTGCACCACAAAGATTTTTAGTTTAAAAAAAAATTTATAACTTCGTCCCATGAATTTCAACAAAGAAACATATTATTATAGAATTTTTAACTCAGATCTGGGATAGGGATTCTTATGAATATAATTTAAAACCTCGTCCTTGGCGAGGTTTTTTTATTTTTAAAAATTTATAAAAGATGAAAATAAGTATTATAGGAGCAGGATTGATTGGTGGTTCTATGGCTTTAAAATTAAGAGAAAAAAACATGGCCAGCTTCATCTATGGAATTGATAACAATAAACAACATATTACGGAAGCCCTGGATCTAAAAATAATTGATTCAGAAGCAACCCTGGAGCAAGGAATTAAAGATTCAGATCTTATTATCCTTGCGATTCCTGTGGATGCGGCCAGAAAATTACTACCGCAGATTCTCGATCTTGTATCAGAGCATCAGACAGTGATGGATGCCGGTTCTACAAAAGCAGGTATCGTTAATGCTGTCAGAAACCATCCGAAACGTTCAAGATTCGTAGCCTTTCACCCAATGTGGGGAACGGAAAACAGCGGCCCTAAATCAGCTATTTCAGACAGTTTCTCTGGAAAAGCCGGAGTTATCTGCAACAAAGAAGAATCCGCAGAAGATGCATTGAGTATTGTTGAAAAAATTGTTGAAGCCCTTGATATGCATATGATCTATATGAATGCAGAAGATCATGACATCCACACGGCTTATATCTCTCATATTTCTCACATTACATCATATGCACTTGCCAACACCGTACTGGAAAAGGAACGTGAAGAGGAAACAATCTTCCAGCTTGCAAGTTCCGGTTTTTCAAGCACTGTCCGTCTTGCAAAATCTCATCCAGAAATGTGGGTTCCTATTTTTAAACAAAACAAAGAAAATGTACTGGACGTACTGAATGAACATATTACTCAGCTAAGAAAATTCAAATCTGCCTTAGAAAAGGAGAACTTTGAATACCTTGAAGAGCTGATCACCAATGCCAACAGAATTAGAGGAATTTTAAGATAAATCCTTTTTATACGATACAAAAAACCAACAGTTTTTACTTTTATTTTATTAAAAAATCCTTAGACATTATTGCCTAAGGATTTTATATTTTTGATAAAACTATTTACACATTAACATTCCGGAACATTTACTGCAATAGCCAGCCCACCTTCAGATGTTTCTTTAAAGCGGTCGCTCATTGCCTGGGCTGTTTCCCACATCGTTTGGATTACTTCATCCAGGGTTACTCTTGCTTTCGCCGGATCACTTTCCAATGCGATGTTAGCGGCTGTAATTGCTTTCATTGCGCCCATTGTATTTCTTTCAATACATGGGATCTGCACAAGACCTTTGATCGGATCACAGGTTAATCCAAGGTGATGTTCCATTGCTATTTCTGCAGCCATTAGTACCTGTCCTACATTTCCACCCAGAATCTCAGTAAGTCCAGCGGCTGCCATCGCTGAAGAAACCCCTATTTCTGCCTGGCATCCGCCCATCGCTGCAGAAATGGTTGCATTTTTCTTGAACAAGGTCCCGATTTCACCTGCTACAAGAAGGAATCTCGCAATATCGTCCTCACTGGTAAAGGGAGTAAATGCCTGTGCATACATCAATACAGCCGGAATTACACCACTCGCTCCGTTCGTAGGTGCGGTAATAATTCTCCCAAAACTGGCATTTTCTTCATTCACAGCCAATGCAAAGCAGGCAATCCATTTATTGATATTGGTAAAGTTTTCTTCGGCATCCACAACCTGTTGGAACCATTCATCTTTATTTTTATAGATTTTATCTCCTAAAAGCTTTCTGTTGAGTCCGGCGGCTCTTCTGGTCACATTCAATCCTCCCGGAAGAACACCTTCTTTGTTAACTCCTTTATAAATGCATTCTTTAATCTGCTGCCAGATATAAAGTGCTTCCTGCCTTGTTTCGTCTTGCGTTCTCCAGCTTTCTTCATTAATTAAAATCAAATCTGAAATTCTGTTGAATCCTAATTTCTGGCAATATTTTGCGATGTCTGAAGCTTTATGGCAAGGGTACAGCGTACGTACACATTGCTTTTGTATCGAATTCTTTTCCTGGCTTGCGATAAAACCTCCTCCCACAGAATAAAAATCCTGTACAAGTTCAGTTCCATCTTCAAAAACAGCTCGAAAAATCATTCCGTTCGGGTGAAAATCAAGAGATTTTTTCATGTTTAACACCAAGTGATACCCGTAGATAAATGGAATCTCTTTTTCACCACCCAGATTAATGATCTGGGTATTTTTAATATGTTCTATTTTCTCATCAATTTTTGAAGTGTTGATGGTCTTAAAATCTTCACCATTCAAACCAAGCATTCCTGCGATATCAGTTCCGTGCCCGATTCCCGTTTTGGCAAGTGAGCCGAAAAATTCAAGAAAAACTTCCTTCACTTCAGCTATTGATCTCTCTCTCTTTATAATTCTTATGAATGCAGATGCTGCATTCCATGGCCCCATCGTATGCGAACTGGACGGGCCTATTCCAACTTTAATTATCTCAAAAACCGATATTGATTCCATATAAATGATTCGTCATTTCCTCAGAAACAAAGATACATGATAAATCCTAAAATCAATCTTCAAATTTTTAATCAAATCAATATATTATCAGAATGCAAAAGCTATTGCAGACATTCCTCATGCTGAGACATATCCAGCCCTTTATTTTCAGACTCTTCGGAAACCCTTAATGTAATAATAGAGTTTGTAATTTTATATAAAATCAGTGAACCAAAAAAAGTAAAAGCAGAAACCAAAATCAAAGCAGCCATATGATGTAAAAACACATCAATTCCACCATGAAGCAGACTGGCTTTTTCACCATGAGCAAAAACAGCAGTAAGAATCATTCCCATAATACCTCCTACTCCATGGCAGGCAAATACATCCAATGTATCGTCTATCTTCTTTAAAGCTTTCCAGTTTACCATTACATTTGAAACCACCGCTGTAATAAAGCCGATAAAAAGACTTTCCTGAATGCT
Source organism: Chryseobacterium sp. Tr-659 (assembly GCF_011752975.1). Taxonomy (GTDB): domain Bacteria; phylum Bacteroidota; class Bacteroidia; order Flavobacteriales; family Weeksellaceae; genus Chryseobacterium. Next base: position 127,655 of record NZ_VWWP01000007.1, read on the forward strand.
TACAAAACCACAACCCGGAGTAATTGCGACCAATCCTACCACAGCTCCAATACAGGCACCTAAAGCAGACACGCTTCTTCCATTGATTCTATCAAAAAAAATCCAGGTCATCATCGCGGAAGCGGAAGCAATAGTAGTTGTTCCAAAAGCTGTTGCAGCAGATGCGGATGCGCTTAACGCAGATCCGGCATTAAATCCGAACCATCCAAACCATAACATTCCCGTTCCCAGAAGTACATACGGAATATTGGAAGGTTCATGATGCGGATTTTTTCGGTTTCCTACTACCATAGCACCAGCCAAAGCCGCAAAACCTGCACTCATATGCACTACTGTTCCTCCGGCAAAGTCTTTCACTCCAAAATATCTGTTCAAAAGACCTTCAGGATGCCATACCATGTGACATAGCGGTGTATAAATGCAGAGACTAAAAAGGACAATGAATAAAAGATAAGAAATAAAGCGGACCCTCTCCGCAAAAGAACCGGTAATAATTGCGGGAGTAATAACTGCAAATTTCATCTGAAACAAGGCAAACAGAATAAACGGAATGGTAGGAGCCATCATTTTATGAGGCAGATTTCCTACCCCGTTAAAAAAGGGATAACTTAATGGATTTCCGATAATCCCATAATGTTTCCCGGCAATGGTAATCCCTAAAGATTCACCAAAAGACAAAGAAAATCCTATGACAACCCAAACGAGAGAGATCACTCCCAAAGCAATAAAACTCTGCAGCATGGTAGAAATCACATTTTTCCGGCCCACCATTCCTCCATAAAAAAAAGAAAGACCGGGTGTCATCAACAGGACAAGTCCTGCTGCTGCCAGAATCCATGCTACATCTGCGCCTACAATTTTATCTTCACTTAAAAATTCTCCTGTATCAGGAATATCTGTAACCGGATTCCAGAACAAACCTCCAATGGCTACTAATGTGATAATGGAAAATGAAACGATCCACTTTAATCCTATTTTCATAAAATTTATATTTAACCCTATCAAATTTAAACATAAATTAAATAAAAAATACTTTTTTCACAACAACACCCCTGTAAAATTGATACATAAAAAATATTTATTAATTCTAACAAAACAACTCTTCAGTATTTTGGAAGCTTCTTTGGATTGGGCAATGGGAAAAAGATAGGACACCTTTCACCAAATACATGATATTATTTCTAATTCTACTGCATTTTTAATTTGTTCAAAAGTTTCATTTTTTTAACCTAATTGATTTTAAAGGGTATCAGCTAATTAAAATGGTACTTATTTTCTGAAAGATTCAAAAAAAACAAGAATTATAAAACTATAATTTTTTAGATTTAATTAAATTTTCATCAATTTAATTCAAATAAATATAATATTATATCACATAGTACACATATTAAAGGAATAATAACACTTTTTCAATATTTTCTATAATTTATAGTATATTATTATCATAAAACAACACAGTTATGAAAAAAAATTTATGGAGAGTAGTAGGTCTACTATTCTTAACCTGCAGTATTTACATTTCTGCACAAAGTCAAAGTATTAAAGCTGAAGATTTACCGGAGTATATTGTTCTCAATGCAGAGAACACTAAATTATTAGGAGGAATCGGGCTTAGTATAGCCAGTAAAAATTCTTCTTATAAGGAAAAGCTTGATCAATTGGAAGACGTAATCACAAACAAAAAAACTGGAGAAGGTGTCAGAAATCTGACAGACTTACTGAATGTAATGCATAAATACGGCTTTGAATACGTTGATGCTTTTCTTTCAAGCTCTTTGGGGCTGTCTGCAGGAGATGATTTTTCAATAGGTTCTAATAAGTCGAGAAGCAGTATTGTGTTTAGAAAAATTCATTCGCCCAGATAGATAGAGAAATAAATTAAATCAGGATAAATATTTATCCTGATTTTGATTTTAAGAATCTTTTAAATTTCATCTTTTTACAAGAAGATTCCAGGAAATCACCTTTGCTAGTTATTTTCCTGGCTTTTAAAAACTTCGTTTAATATTTTGGAAATTTCTTTATGCTTTGTAGCAGGAAATAAGTGTGTACCACCCTTTATCACATAATCCGGTTTTGAATAACGAATCGGAAAAACAATATCTTTATCTCCCAAAATCTGGATCACTTTAGGATTTTCTTCAAATTTCCATTCTGCAACCTTTTCTACCGACCATTTCAGATAATAAGGATCTTTAACTTTGAAATACTGGAGAAGCCTTGGATTTTTAGGATCGAAAAGTTTTCTCACAACAGCATATACATTAGCTGCTTTATCATTGAATAATCCTACGGGCAATATCCTCGGGATCTTGGTAACCTCTCCCGTTTTAATAAATCTTGATTTTTCTTTATCAGATTTTATACTGCCAAGGATCACTATTTTTTCTGCTGGTTTCAGGCGATTAATCTCCTGTACGATAATTCCTCCAAAAGAATATCCCAATAAACAAAACGGCTCAGAATCATCTACTTTTTCAGCCATTCTTTCAACATAAGCAGGAAAAGATTCGTTTTTCATTGGAATAAGCCAGTCTATAAAGACCAATTCAAAGTTCTTAGGAAATTCTATTCTTTCAAGAACTGTAAAATCTGCTCCAAGACCGCTTACAATGTAAATTTTCATAGTACTAATTTATAAAAAATACAATAATGAAGTCGTGTTAAAGTCCATTGAGTTTAAAAAAATTTTAAGATGTTACCAATTAATCAGTTCGTATTATTCAGGCTTTTTAAACACATTAAAAAATGTTAGGATATAAAAAAATGAGCAACCCATCAGGACTGCCCATTTCTATAATCATTATATATTCAATCTTATTTTTTCTTCTTCGGAACTCTATTCTCGTTATCCAACATTTCGGTAGAAACTTTAAATTGGATATCCATTTCGTTCTTAATGAAATAATCTTTTAATGAAGACTGATAGAATACTTTAAAGTCTCTCCTGTTTAGAGAAAATTTAGCAGATTCTATGGATGTTGTAAACTGAGTAACGTATACATTGGCGGGGAAAGAAATTGTTTTTCTCACTCCTTTAAGGGTAAGATCACCGTATACTGTAGAATTGTATTCACTGTTTGCTAAAGGAATAATTTTAGTCAAATGGAACTTAGCAACCGGAAATTTTTTCACTTCAAAGAAGTTGGTACTTTTCAAATCATTTGTAAGTTTAATCTGATCCTCATCAGAAACATCTCCAGCCATCAAACTTCTCATATCTATCACAAACTCTCCGTCTACCAGAACCGTATGGTCAAAGTTAAATTTTCCGCTTTTCAGCTTTACTGTTCCTGAGTGGGAAGAAGCTTCGGTTTTAACCACTTTATACCCCCACCATCTGATCTCTGATGAAGTCACTTTTGAAACCTTATCAAATTTCTTTTGAGCAGAAACAAATGATATACTTGCGCACACCATAGCAAACAATAGTAATCTTTTCATTCTTTTTTATTTACAATTCAACAAAAATAAAAAAAAGTGTAGAACTTCTACACTTTTAATAATCTTTTTTTGATTAATTTATTGAGCAGTTACCTTTACGGTCATATCAATATCATCTTTCACAAAAACATCCTGCATAGTAGACTTGTAAGCTACATCAAATTTCTGTCTGTCGAAAGAGAATTTGTTGGATACTAAACTTACTACTCCTTTGCTGTAAGAAATTTTAGCCGGGAAAGTTACCGGGTTTGTTTTTCCTTTTACCGTAAGGTTTCCTGTTACTAAAGAATTGTAGATTTTATCGTTGTTTTTCTTTACTGCAGTAATTTTGAAGCTTGCTGTAGGGAATTTTTCAACCTCGAAGAAGTCACCATTTTTAAGGTGTCCGTTTAATTTTTGCTGATATTCTCCTGAAAGGTCAGTTGCGTTGATGGAAGTCATATCCAAAACAAAGCTTCCTCCTACCAATTGGTTTCCTTTCATCACCATATCTCCGGATTTTACTTTTACGGTACCATCATGAGAACTCGCTTCAGATTTTGCTACTTTATATCCCCACCAGTGAATATCAGATGCTACTACTTTTTTTGATTGACCGAAAGCCAAACCTCCAGCTAAAACTGCTAATAAAAATATTTTTTTCATTGAATAGAATTATTTACTTATTTAATGAGACAAAGGTAATTATCTTATCCAATAGATTTCATTGATGTATATCAATAAATTTAATTATTTTCATGAATAATATCATCTCATAAAAAACTCCGAATTTCTTCGGAGCTGTATTTTATAACTGATAATAGGCTGTATAGAGCGCTACACCTTTTAATGCTGTGTGATTTTGTTTGACCAGGTAGATTGGAATATTTCTCAGCATTCCTTCCATTTTATCACTGATCTTGAATTTTTCGTAGAATTTATCTTTATCGATATATTCTCTCACAATCTGTGGAATATCTCCGGAAATCAGGAGTCCTCCTGTAGCTTTTACTTTCAATGTTAAGTTATTTGCTTCTCTTGCAAGGAACTCAAGGAAAGTATCCAAAGCAATTTTGCAGATCAGTACATTTTCTTCTACGGCAGCTTTGTAAAGTTCTTCCACAAAGTTTCCCTGTGCAAGACGTTCTCCCAACCATTCCGGTTCAGGATGTCTTTTTACATCTCTCAGGAATCTGTAAATATTGAATAAACCGGTCTTGGAAAGTACATTTTCCCAGCTTACAATTCCGTAGATATTATTTAAGAACTGGTAAAACTCAACTTCTACGTTGGTTCTTGGTGAAAATTCAGAGTGCCCTCCTTCAGTAGCGAAAGGTCTCAGGTATTTACCGTCAAAGAAGTATCCCGCTTCTCCCAAACCGTTTCCGGGAGCAAGGATTGCTACATTTCCCTTTTCAAGGTGACCGCTTGTATAAATAGCTTCAAGATCGTTATCTTCAAGAAGTGCCATTCCATAAGCGGAAGCTTCAAGGTCATTCAGCATTTCTACTTTTTCAAACCCAAAATCTCTGGCATATTCTTCGATATCTAAATTCCAGCCTAATCTTGCAGGATTACTTTTCCCGTCAAGTACTGGTCCCGGAACCGCCATTCCAAGGCGTTTTACATTTTCCAGCTGATTATCCTGGATAAACTTTCTTAAAATATCGGAAAAAGAAGCATATTCTTTTGTTGAATATGTATTTTGGATTTTTATCTCAAGACCTCCGTTACCGGAAACGAAATAGCCTAAGATGGTCATATCTTCACGGAGACTTGCCCCAATGATAGAAACATTATCATTATTACTGTTCTCTACTCCTGGTAAATAAAGTGGAAATTTCGGATTCAGAATCATAACCTCAAATTTTACCAAATATAATAATTGTTTTTGTAAATCCTGCACAGAACAAAAAAACCTTTCCACTTTCGTGAAAAGGTTTTGGTTAATAATTGTTTATATATTAAATCTAACTACTTTCCTAATGGAATATTGTAACCGAATCCTACCCCGATATTCCCCACATTATAGTCCTGACCTGGTAAATCTCCTTTTGTTCCTACAAAAACCTTCTGGTATTGTACGAAGAAGTTCCAGTCTCTGTTGTGGTATCCGATCTCCGGTTTAAGGTAGAAACCTCCGCTTGCTCTTTCAACGTTTGTATTGGATGCTACTGTTTTATCGCCAACCAAGAAACCATATCCTAAGTCTGTTCCGAAGTAGAACCCTGTTTGTTTAGGATAAATTCTTATTAAAGCTGCAACAGGAACCACACCTACATCGTTGTTTTTATAACCGTTGTTTTCTTTACCGAAATAGTGAGTATATCCTGATGCGATACCTAATCCAAATCCTGGAGTGATCAGGTTCTGGTAAGCTACATCTACACCAACAGCAGCGGAAAGATTATCTGCGGGAACTGCTAAACCAACATTTGCGCCCACTTTGATCATATTATTCATTTTAGAATCCTGTGCGCTTGCTATTCCTGCTGTTAAAATTCCAGCCAGCAATATTGCTTGTTTAAACATTTTCATAACTCTAATTTTTAAATTTTACTAAACAAGAGGATGTAAAAATCGTGCCAAGCAAGGGTTTTTCTCGGATTTTAACACACAAAAAAGATATAAACAAGTGAATATCAATATATTATTTTTAACAAAATTTAAATGTTTGTTTAACAAAAATTATCAAAAAAGGAATCAAAAAAGCTAATAACTCCCCAAATCGGATAATCATAACATCTGGTTACATTCCTACATTTTCTTTTATAGCTCTGGTAAATGCTTTACAGATAATATCCAGAATATCATTGGTTATTTCCGTGCCCCATCCTATTCCGTCAAATGCATGGGTTATACCCGGCATAAGATGAACTTCCGTAACCACTCCGGCCCGCAACAGCTTTTGTATGTAATCCAGTTGTTCATCAATCATAGGATCATTCTGGCTAATAACAAAACAAGCCCTGCATAATCCTGAAAGGTCTTCCATACGGTTAGGAATGACATACTTAGGAGGATTATTGAGATTTTCGCCCAGTATATGTTTCATTACGTGGATAATATTCTGACGATTGATTATATAGGTATCCTCTCCATGAATACGGCTCAGAAATTTATCCTGCTCCCTGTCATCCGTATTAGGATAAAGAGGAATCTGAATGAATGGAATGACTTCCTTCCTGTCCCGCGCCATCTGAGCTACAGAAAGTGTAAGCATTCCACCACCGCTGCCCCCTGTTATACCGATGTATTTTGGGTCTATATTGAGTAAATCGGCATTATCTTTTACCCATTTCAAGGCAGCATAACAGTCTTCCTGTCCTGCAGGAGCCGGATATTCGGGAGCAAGATGATAGTCTACACTTATTCCTACAGCTCCGCAGCCTTTGGAAAGATGCAGCGCTCTTGCATGTTCTGTATTCAGTCCTCCTATAACCGTTCCTCCTCCATGGTAAAGCAAAAAGGCTGGACGTTCCTGTGCCTGCTGATCCGGTTTATAAACCCTGATTTTCATATCTCCGACCGCTCCCGGAATCGTCATATCATAAAAACCCACTCCATCCATTTGCATAGGCTGTTCTGCTGAAGCAGTCTCCATTTGCCGAAGCATTTTAATGTCTTCAACGGTTTCGAAACTTATTTTAATACCGGATGCTGCAATCATCTGCTGCATTCCCTGAATTCTTTGGGAAAACTCAGGTGTTAAATAATATTTTTCCATAGTTGTCTTTTATTTTGGTTTTATAATATGGTAATATCTGTTTCAGTAACTCTTCGTATCTTCAGAAGAAGGTTTAAGTAAATGTTGTGTTTTCTCTGTAATAAATTTACAAAAAAACATAAGCCAACATGAGCCATATCCTTCAAAAAATGATCTTGAAGCTACTTAAAATAGATTTTCAAAGGTAAAAACCAAGTATTAGAAAGGTAAATTGAAATTTTAAAAGAATATTAACAATTCTTAACCTGTTTGTTACTTTAACCTTTTGGTTTCAACACTATCAAAAAAATAAATTCTCCCATGGCAGCTGATTCATTATTAAAAAACAAGCATCTTCTCTGGCGCGCAGGTTTTGGTGTTGGGATCAACCAAATTGACGATCTGAAAAATAAGGACATTAAAGCATTAATGAATGAGCTCTTCAAGGAAGACAGCTTCAGCGAGGTTAATTATGACACACCAGATCCGGATTCTGCAGCAGATTATATGAACAGTACAGCACCGGCAGAAAAGAAAAAGGAAATGCAGCGGATCAACCGGGAACAAAATAATGAACTGAATCTTAATTTCCTGGACAAGATTGTCAACAGCAAAGAACAGATGAGGGAAAAAATGGCCTTTTTTTGGCATGGTCATTTTGCTTCAAGAGTAATTAACCCAAGGTTTAACAGACAGCTTTTGAATACTATTCGGAAAAATGCACTGGGAAATTTTAAAGATCTGCTTTTTGAAGTTAGCCAGTCACCGGCAATGCTTAATTTCCTGAATAACCAGCAAAATAAAAAAGACCATCCGAACGAGAATTTTGCCCGCGAAGTTATGGAGCTTTTTACTATGGGAAGAGGAAATTACACTGAAAAGGACGTTAGAGAAGGGGCAAGAGCATTTACAGGATGGAGCTATGATAAAGAAGGAAATTTTAAAGAAAGAAAAAACCTTCATGATGAGGGAGCAAAGACATTCTTAGGAAAAACCGGTCATTTCGACGGCGCTGATGTATTGAATATAATTCTGGAACAAAAAGCAACGGCCCAATTTATTACTACCAAGATCTATAAATTTTTTGTCAACGAAAAAGCTGATCAGGATATTATTTCCAAACTGAGTTCTAATTTTTACAATTCAGGATACGATATTAAAAAACTGATGACCGAAATATTTTCAAGTTCCTGGTTCTATGATCAGAAAAATATCGGAAACAGAATCAAGTCTCCTGTAGAACTGATGGCCGGAATTATGCGTATACTTCCCATGAACATTCAGAATCCGGAAAACCTCATCGTATATCAGAAACTGCTGGGACAAATGCTGCTGTACCCGCCCAATGTAGCAGGATGGCCAAACGGAAAATCATGGATTGACAGTTCTACATTAATGCTTAGACTTCAGGTTCCTCAGATCTGGTCCGGACTCCGGCCTTTGGAATATACCCCGCGGGAAGATGATGATATTGACATGGGAATGAAATCCAGAGAAACTGCTTTAAACAAGACCTTTAAAAACCCCAATATCACCATAGACTGGAGCCGTATTGAAAAGATCTTTGCTCATAAAAACTGTGAGGATTACCTTCTTCAGAATGCTCAAAGTCTCGATATGAATTCGGTTAATAACTACTCTGATAAAAGTCTCAAAATGACTGTCATTAATCTGATGTCTACGCCGGAATATCAGCTGATGTAAATAAAGACGGCTAAATACCATCTGCAATCTAAACAAACTTATCATCTTCCTAAAGCACAAAAGTTATGTTAATCAAAAGAAGAGAATTTCTCAAAATAAGCTCACTGGCTACCGCTTCTATGTTCATGCCTAATTTCCTAAAAGCCATGACATTGGATGAAGCGCTGCCTTCCAATCAGAATATCCTGGTGGTACTGCAGTTCACGGGTGGTAATGACGGGTTGAATACTGTTATTCCAATGAAAAATGATATCTATTTCAGGGAAAGGAAAACACTGGCTATCCAGGATTCTCTGGGATTAACTGACGAGGCGGGAATCAACCCTGCTCTTTCGTATTTTAAAGAACTCTTTGATAACGGAGAGCTTTCTGTGATGAATAACGTAGGATATCCTAATCCTGACAAATCGCATTTCCGAAGTATGGATATCTGGCAATCGGCAAGCAGAAGTGATGAATTCCTGGAAACAGGCTGGCTTGGGCGCTTTCTTGATGAAGAATGTTACCGTTGTGACCATCCCACTCAGGCGCTGGAGGTAGATGACATGCTGAGCCTTGCCTTAAAAGGGGAAAATAATAAAGCTTTTGCCTTCAAAGACCCGAAAAGACTCTATCAAACCAGCCAGGAGAAATATTTTAAGTCACTTTATGATCACCATCACGATGATGAAACGGTTTCTTATCTTTATCAGACACTAGGATCTACGATCAATAATGCCGATTATATTTTTGAGAAAAGCAAAGCAAAAAAAACGGAACAAGCTTATCCCAATTCTCAATTAGGAAAAGATTTTAAAACGGTAGCTTCTTTAATAAAGTCTGATATCAATACTCAGGTCTACTATCTGTCAGTGGGTAGTTTCGATACCCATGTGAATCAGAATGAGCGCCAGAAAAAACTATTCAGCGATATCAATGAAGCTGTGAAATCATTTGTAGCGGATATGAAAAGCAACGGTCTTTTCAATAATATACTGCTGATGACCTTTTCTGAGTTTGGCCGACGCGTTGCCCAGAATGCGAGTAACGGAACAGATCACGGAACTGCCAATCAAATGTTTTTCATCAGTGGAAACCTGAAGAAAAAAGGCTTATTAAATACACTTCCCGATCTTCAGAATCTGAATGAAGGTGATTTGATCTATAAGGAAGACTTCAGAAAAGTCTATGCTACGGTTCTTAAAAACTGGCTGAAAGCTGATTCTTCCAAAGTATTGGGATGGAAAGACGGAATTTATGATTTTGTATAATCTTTTTAACCATAAAGGATTCTAAGTATTACTGTTGTTTTTAGATTGTTAGATTCCTTCGGAATGACACAATTGAAATAATGTTCATCCATGCCCTTGCCATTCCGTAGGATCTAGCCATCTTATTCAAAAAATACACTCCCGAGTTGAAGACGTGAGAATTTCCCCTTCTTTGTAGGGGCGGCAAAAATTCAAAGAATTTTTGCCAGGGTGGCCAACTTCCTTCATCTCTTCACTGTTAACAATAAAAAAAAGAGACTGTACACTTTCATGACAGTCTCTTTTTCAATAATTTTAAACTTAAACTACTTGTTCGTTTAAGCAGTAATCTGCTTTGGCTCTTTCTCTTTCTGATCTACCTTTTTATCAAGTTTTTCAGATATTTTTTTAACAATATATTCTATCGCTATAGGTGCTAAGATGGCAATTAATGCTTTAAATATTCTTGATTTCATAATGTGATATTGTGTTTGGATTAATGCAATTTCTAAGCCAAGATAAAAAACAGTAATAAATTAATAATTATTCACAATATGGTTAATTTTAATCAGGAACTATAAGATTCTGATAGTTTTTACTTCCGGTTTTGAACTTTTCTTCCATTCTCAACCTTAATTTTCTCGGTTTATGAACAATCAGCGAATCTCCAAACCCCAGCAACATTCTTTCCAGTTCAAAATTGATCTGAACACAAATTTTAAATAAGGCTCCTTCACTATTTTCGCTGATAATCTCCTGGCTTTTATGCAGCGGTTTTGTTTTTACATAAGGTGTATTTCCTGAATCTACCCAAAAAATAACATTTCTGGGATCCATTGATTCTGAAACTGTAACTCCTACAATATCTTTAAAATATTCATCACCATCCAGATCCTTATCAATATACGCAATACTTTCCTCTATCTCTATATTCTCCATCCTGTCCAGCGCCAGATTGTACATTTTCTGTTTATAAAGACAGATCAAGAACCAACGGTTATTGAATTCTTTCAAAAGCTGAGGATGAACCATATAAATATTGGATTCTCTAGCTGTGAAACTTTTATAAAGAATCTTCAGTACCTTTTTATTGGAAATGCTTTCATAAAGGATATCAATATGCTCCAATCCCTTCAGCTGCTCATTTTTATCCAGATGTATAATAGATTTCTGGCTGGTTGCATGAATGGAATCTTCCAGTTTTTGGATGACTCCGTTCATTTCTTTAAACATCGAAAAGTCTTTGAACTGTTTTAAAATCTGGACAGCATTATTCATCGCTTTCAGATCACTTTCATTCACTGAGATATTATGAATGCTGTAATCAGAATCACTGTAACGGTAATATTTTCTTTCATAGACCTCGATAGGAGCTTCATACCCGAACTTTTCACTTCGCATATTCTGCAGATCCAGCTGAACGGTTCGTTTACTTACATAGGATTCTTTTCCTTCAAACTCAAATAAAGCTTCGGAACATTCATCAATGAGATCTTCCAACGTATATTTCCTGTATTTGTTCTTAAGACACTTATCCAGTGTTTTGTATCGGATCAGAGCATTTTTATTGGATGACATTATTTTATTTTTATATTGGAAAAGCCAAAAAGCTGGATTATATATTGGTTTTCCCTCTTTTTGGCTTTCATTTTTTAAAATTATTTCTCCATTAAAGCATTCCCTTCAAAGATAATACCTTCCCAACCGGAGTTCATAAAATTTCTAATATTCTGATGGTCCTTTCCTTCGGGATTTTTCAAGACATCTTCTCTGTAGAATTCTCCGAAAAGAAAAAGGGTTTCTTCTTTTGTAAAATTCTGAAGCTTTGCAAAACTGAATACTTTACAAGAACCGTTATTCTGTCCGGCCTGATTAGCAGCATCGCCATTCTGAAAAGCCGTAGGTGTAAAATCGTAATTAGCATCAATATGTGCAATAACATCATTAAACTGGATCGTTTCCGGGAAATGTTTTAATTGTTCTGATAGTACCATAGTTGTTTGTTTTAATTATACCTATAGATCGGGGGAAAGCAACTCTTCACATTCACTTTTCCTTTCTCATTGTTTTATTTTTATACTTTTTTGTAAAAATAATTATTTTTTCCAATCTACGCAAAACTATTGCGCAATAAGGTATTTACTTTGCACTATCAAAATGAAAAAAAGATGGAATTTAATGGAAATCATTTAATCGAATTAGGATATAGACCGGCAAAATGGTTTAAAGATGCCATTACCTATATCAATGAGAATAATCTGGATGAACATCAGATCACTGAATATCTGGTACAGTTCAAACAACCGGATATTATTCCACTTCATGAAACAGCGAAAGATTTTATCATTAATATCCGGGCTGAGCACGAAAGTGAAAATGATAATGTAGATAAAGTAATCAAAACAATGAAAGTTCTGATGAAAACACCTACGCTTATTGGGGGTGCATTAATGCCGGATGCCTGTCCTACAGGTCCGGAAGGTCTTATACCGGTAGGTGGTGTTGTGATTGCCCAAAATGCAATTCACCCGGGATTCCATAGTGCCGATATCTGCTGTTCTGTAATGCTGACAGATTTTGGAAAAACCAATCCTAAAGATATTCTGGATGCTGCTCATTCTGTAACGCACTTCGGATATGGAGGAAGACCAAGAGGAGAGCAAATGCCGATGTCTCAGGAACTGATGGATGCATTCAGAAAAAATGAATTCTTAAATGATGAAAAACTGATCAGTATTGCACGTTCTCATATGGGAACCCAGGGAGACGGAAATCACTTCCTATTCGTAGGTATTTCCAAAAACACAGGAAATACCATGCTGGTTACTCATCATGGTTCAAGAGCACCCGGAGCTGCTTTGTATGATAAAGGTATGAAAGTAGCCAACCGTTTCAGACAGGATATCTCTCCTGAAACATTGAGAGAAAACGCCTGGATTCCTTATGATACAGAAGAAGGTAAGGCTTACTGGGAAGCACTTCAGTTAATCAGACAATGGACTAAGGAAAACCATACTTCAATCCATGATGCTGTACTGAATAAATTGGAAATAGAAAAAGAAAACAGATATTGGAATGAGCATAATTTCGTTTTCAAAGATGGTGATCTGTTTTATCATGCAAAAGGAGCCACGCCGCTGGATGATAAGTTTATGCCTGATATCACAGGACCAAGACTGATCCCGTTGAATATGGCCGAACCGGTACTGATTGTTCAGGGAAAGACCAATGAAAGAAATCTGGGTTTTGCTCCACACGGAGCCGGAAGAAATTTTAGCAGAAGCCAGCATAAAAAATCTCTTGCTCATAAAACGACTGAAGAGATCTTTAAAGAGGAAACTGAAGGATTGGATATCCGTTTCTATTCCAATGAGATTGATATCTCCGAGCTGCCAACAGCCTATAAAAGTGCCAGAAATGTAAGAGCACAGATTGAGGAATACGGGCTTTGTGAAGTATTGGATGAAGTGATGCCCTATGGATGTATCATGGCCGGGGATGTGCAGAAAAATGCACCATGGAAGAAAAAGAAAAAATTCAGAAAAGCCTAGTCTGAATGGTATAACACTGAATATTTTTAAAGCCTTATCAGTGTAAAAACGATAAGATGGATAAAATACTAATAACCGACATTACAGGGGTAAAAACCTGTAATGTTCTTGAAAACTTTTAATAAAGGCAGGGGCAGTAGCTCAGATGGTAGAGCAACAAAATTACTTTTCGCTGTTTGGCAGATAAAGTTCCTATAGATTACAATTGTGTGTCACAGGTTCGAGTCCTGTCTGCTCCTCAATAAAGTGGAAATGATTATATTCACCTATCAGTTATTTTCATGTATCAAAAAATGTAAGGCAAAGAAAGTTCCTATATTTCCTGATTTACTTTCCGCCTTTTTACAAATTATAAGGCAAACGGGGTTCCTATATTTTTGGAAAATACTCCCCGCCTTTTTTAAAAATTATAGGTAAAAGGAGTTCCTATACTATTCACTTTTAATGAACATACTCCTCACTTATTTAATTTTATTATTATGAAAACACTACAACTGTTTAATGCCGTTCTGGCTAAAAGGTCTGATGAAAAACCTTTTGTTTCCGATGACGGATTCGTAATTGAATCTGATGCGCTTTGGGCAAAAAAAGAGATCATCAGTTATTATTCAAAAGAGAAATTGAATGGAAATGATCTTAATAAAACTTTTCATAAGTCCTGGGAAGTTATCAGGAACAGTACCCGGTTTGAACTGTTGATGGAACAGATCACTCATTATATTTCAACCTATGGAAGCCGCTTTCAGGATGAAATTTATATTCCGGATGAAGTATTGAATATTCCTAACATGAAATTGAATTTCAAAGTTTTTAAAGCTTATTCTCTGGAAGAAATGACAGATAAATGTTTGTCATTGCTTAAGTCCGGAATTGCTTTAAAGGAAGAAACTATTAATGATCTGCTTTACATTCTAACGAAAGAGCTTGGTTATACTTTTACGGGTAAGGAAAATATCAGAAATAAGGAAGCTGTTATAAAAATAGCAGATCTGTATCATGTTTATCCTGAAAATACAGTTGAGTTTTTCCGTTATATAATTTATAAAACAACGAATACAACGCTTTTAATTAAAAATGATGAACTGATTTCCTTAATCAAGCAAAGCAGATTTGACCCAAGCTATTTCTTTGAAAATTTTGGTCTGGAAAAATTAGCAGAAATTTTTAACAGATTTAAACCGCTATTTCTTGCGTATAAAAACAAATCTTCAAAAACGATTAATAAAATTTCAAAGCTATCCAAGGTTTACCATCAGCCATTAGTTTCAAACCCTTTGAATGATGCTACCAGTACATTGCTGGAAGAAAGTGACCTTCACTGGCTTGATAATGCAACTCCGTTTGCACTTTTTAAAGCTTTATCTGCATGTTATCAGAGAATGTACGGACAGGATACTTTTGTGTACAGAATCAGAAATGGTAAATCATGGGTTAAAACCGGGAAAAACAGTTCGGTAAATGAGATGAATTTTGATTTTATCCTGGCTTATTTAAAATCCAGATTCGATCTTTCAGGAAAGAAATTCTATTTTCCTGAGGATGTAGAATTCGGACTTCCTACTTCTGAAAAGATGTTTGTGGGAAATATTCCGACAGGAACAAGGTTCTCCGGTGAAAAACTTGCCGTGGGTATCTATTGGGAAGATGCATGGGGAGCTAATGACCTCGATCTTTCCGGATTGAATATCAGCGGAAAAACAGGTTGGAATGCGGCCTATAATCAGGGAGACGGAAATCTGATGTATTCAGGAGATATGACTTCTGCACCTAATGGTGCTGTTGAATATCTGTATGCGAACAATGGCCTGAATACACCTACTCTGATCATGAATAATGTTTACTCAGGAAAGACTGAATGTGGTTATAAAATTGTTGTAGGAAAAGGAGATCATATTTCGAGAGATTATATGATGAACCCGAATCATCTTTTTGCAGAAGCCAGATGTAATTCTGTTCAAAGACAGACTATTCTGGGGATGTTGCTGCCTAAAGGAGAAAAACAGTCTTTTGTACTTCTGAATTTCGGTGCGGGGCATTCTCATGTTTCAGGAAATTCCGAGATCTCGGTAATGGCGACTAATGCGCTTTATCAGCAATGGTATGAGCCAATGTCTTTTAATCTTTTGATTAAAGAATTAGGAGCAACCATCACCTCTGAAAAAAATGAATCAGATTTCGATTTCTCACTGGAAAGTCTTGAAAAAGATAGTTTTACCAGAGTTTTTAAATAATTTTTTCTAGCGTCACCTGAATATCGGGTGGCGTTTTTTTGAAACAAAATAGTGAAAAACCATTCAGTCAAAAAATTCTTTGATTTTTCGCCGCCTCTCCAGAGGAAGGAAATTCTCCCGTTTTCAACTCAAACATGGATCTTTTTATCCATACTTTTTTCATTCTGTAGGAATTAAAATATTCTATTCTTGATAGTAACGACTTTTATAATGGCTATACATTCATTTTTTTGACAGAATAAAGCCCTTCATTTACAGTAATAATGACTTTCTTTCCATAATCAATCTGAATCTTGAACATATTTTCAAGAGGAAACTGAAGCACCGTCTGAAGAATCAGCCGAATGGCTCCGGCATGAGTAATGATAAGTATTGTATGCAGATGTTCTTTCTGAATCAGCTCATTCCAGAAAGCAAGGATTCGAGATTGCATTTCAAGCAGGTTTTCTCCGTTTGTTGCTCTTATATTGATAAAATCATTATACCAGGGATTGATTTCTTCTTCAGGAATTTCAGTCCATTTTTTCAGTTCCCAACTCCCAAAATTCATTTCCCGTAGTCTTTCATCAGTCTGATAATTTAGTTTAAAATGATCGGCCAAGAGTGTACAACGATGGGAAGGACTTGAAATAACCCAGTCAAAATCCGTATCGAAATTCAAATCATTAAAATCTTCATGATATTCCTTACGCAAAGGCATTTCTGCGAAGCCATAACACAGATTTTCCGGATTTTCTACAGCGGTATGACGAATCAGATGAATTTCCATACGATTATTGTTCCCAGATAAAATAAAACTTCAGTTACCTGCTGTACCGCCCCAAGACAGTCTCCCGTATATCCTCCGATATGCTTTTTAAAATACCACCCCATACAGATCTTTCCAAGATAAGCTAAAGCAAAAGCAAACATTAAACGCCAGTCGGGAATGAGAGCAAAAGAAATCAGAACACTTACAAATCCTACGATCAGAGCCATTCCATCTAAGGGTTTATTCGCTAGGGGTTTGGATTTACTGGTATCAATATCTGTAACATAATGATGAGTGTAGATCATAGTTCCGGAAATAAACCTGCTTGCAGAATGAGCCAGAATAATAATACATAAGGTCTTCAACACATCAATCGTTCCCAAAGCCTGGATACTAAGAAACTTTAAAGCAAAAAGCAGAATAATCCCTATTGTTCCGTATGCTCCTACCCGGCTGTCTTTCATAATAGTCAGAATTTTCTCTTTTCCATATCCGCCCCCGAAACTATCACACATATCTGTAAAACCGTCTTCGTGAAATGCTCCTGTGAGTAAAACACTGCTGATTATCATCAGAACAATTCCTATTTCCAGATTAAAAAGCTGGGAAGAAAGATATAAAATGGCAGCATTTATCAAGCCTACCAGCAATCCGATCCAGGCAAAATATTTCTGGGATTTATTCATGATCTCCCCGGAATATGGAATGGTAAAAGGAACCGGAATACGGGTAAAGAACATTAGAGCTGTGGCAAAATAAATCAGTTCGTTTTTAAGTCCTTTCATTATTCTTTATTTGATACATGTGCATCTTCAAAACTTGACATTTCATTCAGGAAATTAACCGCACTTTGAATAAGCGGATATGCCAACGCACAGCCTGTTCCTTCTCCCAGACGCAGATTTAAATTCAGCAGGGCTTTTTGTCCCAACAATTCCAACAGTTGAAGATGAGCGTTTTCATCACTTACATGACAGAAAATACAGTTCTTCAGAATTTCAGGATTCTTTTTCCACGCTGCAGCCACAGCAACAGTGGCGATGAAACCGTCTACCATAATCAGCATATTCTGACGAAACGCTTCTTCCATAGCACCAATCATCTGGACAATTTCCAATCCGCCGAAAGTTTGCGTGATCTCATCAACAGCCGATACATCCGAATGTCTTTCAATGGCCTGAGACAAGATACGGATCTTATTCTGCAACTGATCATCATTCAAACCTGTCCCTCTTCCGATGCAGCTTACAAGAGGAAGGTCAAAGAGCTTACTCATCATTAGTGAAGAAGCCGAAGTATTACCGATTCCCATTTCTCCGAATCCGATGATATTACATCCTGTTGCTGCAATTTCAGATACCACAGATCTTCCGTTTTCCAAAGCCTGGTGGTACTCTTCCGATGTCATTGCGGGTTCTTCCAGAATATTACGGCTTGATTTTCTCACTTTTCTATCAATCAAAGCTAAACCGCTGGGAAAATCAAAATTCACACCGGCATCAACAATTTTGATTTCAATTCCCTGTTGTCTGCAAAAAACATTGATGGCTGCTCCTCCACCCAGAAAATTCATCACCATTTGATAGGTTACTTCCTGTGGATAGGCACTCACTCCTGCTCCTGCAATTCCATGATCTGCTGCAAAGACCACCATATAAGGGGATAAGAGCTCAGGAGAAGTTGTATTTTGAACCATTCCTATTTTATGAGCAAGGTGTTCCAGATCTCCCAATGCACCTAAAGGCTTTGTTTTAAAATCAATTTTATGCTGTAATTCGTTTGATAACATGGATGTAATGGAGTTAAGATGTGCAATATTAGTGAAATGAGGTATTTTGTACAATGTATTTTAGATGTTAAATGCCCTTGCCCACATTATTCTTTTACTTTCAAAACTTTTTAGCAGAAATCCCGTAAATCAAAACATTACGTAATAACATTGCGTACATCCTCTGTTACTTTGCATTATAAATAAAAAAACATGACACCAAAAATACTGGAAAAAATAAAAGAAGTCGAGGCAAGACGTGGCGTAGAAGTCCTTCTTGCAGTAGAATCAGGAAGCAGAGCCTGGGGATTTGCTTCTCCTGACAGCGATTATGATATACGTTTCATATACCGCCATGAAAAAGACTGGTATCTTTCTCCCTGGGATAAGGATGAAACAATAGAGTTTATGACAGAAGATGATCTTGACGGCTCCGGCTGGGATCTGAGAAAGACTTTTCACCTTTTACTAAAGTCAAACGCGGCATTGCTGAGCTGGTTCTATTCCCCTATCGTTTATAAAGCGGATGAAAAGTTTATGGAACTGTTCACACCATTGGTTGATGCCTGCTTTTCTCCGATAGCTGTTTCTTATCATTATTTAAGCATGAGTAAGAAATATCTGGAAGCCTGCAGAACTGATGAAGTAAAATTAAAAAGTTACTTTTATTACTTACGAACTACATTAACAGGAAAATGGATCATAGAAAAAGGAACCGTTCCTCCTGTATTGTTCAGTGATCTGCTTGTTTTAACGGATGATGCAACCAGACGGAAAATAGAAGATCTAGTCACCTTAAAAGCAGCCAAAGGAGAATCCTATTACCATCCGAACGATTGGGATCTTTTTGATTTCCTTGAGAAAACCGTCACGGAGAATGAAGAAAAATCAAAGAGCCTGGCAGGAGGAAAGGTGGATAAAGGTGAGATGGAGAGGGTTTTCAGGGAGATATTAAAGTAAAATGATATAAAAGCTTATGTGTATTAATTAAAAAAGCTGTATTAAAAAATTAGAGTTATGGAAATGGTTATTTTCACTGGGATTCCTGCAAGTGGAAAGAGTTCCTTTTACAAGGAGTATTTTTTCAATTCGCACATCAGAATCAGCTTGGATTTACTGAACACAAGAAATAAAGAAGGAAAGTTACTTCAGTATTGTTTTGAAACACAATCAAAGATGGTCATTGATAATACGAATATAACGAAAGAAAGCCGGAAAAAATATATTGAATACGCTCTACATAACAAATATGAAGTGATCGGGTATTATTTCGAAAGCAGTATTCAGGATTGTTTGGAACGAAACAAAAACAGAAAAGATTCTATCAATGAAATTGGAATAAAGGCGAAATATAAAGAGCTGGAAAAGCCATTATTTGAGGAAGGTTTTGATAAAATATTCATAGTAAAAATTGTAGGAGAAAAATTTGAAATTTGTGATTATGAAATTTGAAGAAATAGAAGCTTTAATGCGCAAAAATGAAAGTCTTTCGGAACAGTATGTCCTCCCGGAAAACTTTATTGTTGTGAGATTAGACGGAAGAGGATTTACAAAGCTCACCAAAGAGAAACTGTCGCTTGAAAAGCCCTTTGACAAGAGATTCAGTGAGGTGATGGTTGATATAACAAAGCATCTTTTTAACATTGGATTTAAGGTCATCTATGGTTATACTCAAAGTGATGAAATTTCACTGCTAATCCATAAAAATGATAATACTTTCAGCAGAAAAATAAGAAAAATTAATTCTATACTAGCGGGGGAAGCGAGCGCTTTTTTCAGTTTGCAGTTTCAGGAAATCTGTGTTTTTGACTGTCGAACAATTGCCATTCCTAATTTGGAAATGCTTCTGGATTATTTTTGCTGGAGACAGGAAGATTCTCACAGAAATTCACTTTCGGCTTATTGTTACTGGACATTAAGAAAAAATGGATTGAGTGCAAAGCAGGCTACGGAAAAAATTGAAAAGATGTCTATGACTGATAAAAACGAATTACTTTTTCAGCATGGGATCAATTATAATACTCTTCCCATATGGCAAAAAAGAGGGATAGGAATTTTAAATAAAGAAGTGAAAAAACAAAGTTTCAATCCTGTTACAAAAGAGCCTGTTGTTTATTTGAGAAACGAACTGTTTGTGGAAAAAGAATTGATGATCCGCGAGGAATATAGAGTTTTTTTAAGAGAAATTTTTGATACATTTTAATTTTTTGAAGTCAACTTCCACAATTATCACCAGAAAGAAATATAAAATTATGACCATTTCAGACCTAAAAAACAAAAACCTCCTCCTCTTCGAAGCCATCTCCGGAAGTCGCGCTTTCGGATTAGCAACGGAAACTTCAGATACGGATATCCGTGGGGTATATTACCTGCCGAAGGAAGATTTCTTTGGGCTGAATTATATTCCGCAGATTTCCAATGAAACGAATGATATTACCTATTATGAAATCGGGAGGTTTGTAGAATTATTGCAGAAAAATAATCCTAATATTCTGGAAATTCTGGCCAGTCCGGAAGATTGTATTCAATATAAACATCCTTTGATGGATCTGCTGAAAACGGAGGATTTTCTTTCGAAATTGTGCAAAGATACTTTTGCAGGATATGCCATTTCACAAATCAAAAAAGCGAAAGGTCTTAACAAAAAAATTGTAAACCCACTTGATAAAGAAAGAAAATCAATTCTGGATTTCTGTTTTATCCTTGATGGGCAAGGTTCTGTATCTTTGAAAAAATGGTTACTGGAAAATGAAAAAATTCAGGAACGCTGCGGATTAGCAGGCATTGATCATACAAAGGGAATGTTCGCTTTGTTTTATGATAACTTCGGAAATTTGGGCTATAAAGGAATAACTCAACATGAAGAAGCCAACCAGGTTTCCGTATCATCCGTTCCGAAAGAAGAGAAACCGACTGCTTATCTGTTCTGCAATCTGGATGCTTATTCCGTTTACTGTAAGGAGTACAGGGAGTATTGGAAATGGGCTGCTGAGCGTAACGAAGACCGGTATAATGTCAACCAGATGCATGGCCAAAATTATGACAGTAAAAATATGATGCATACGATCCGGCTGCTGCAGTCGTGTGAACAGATATTTAAAATCAACGCTCTGAAAATCCATGTAGAAAACAGGAATGAGCTGTTGGATATTAAATCAGGAAATCAATCTTATGAAAAGGTGATGCAAAAGGCAGAAAATCTTATACAAGCTATAGAAAGTCATTATTCAAACTCCAGCCTTCCAGACTCTCCGGATCTGGAAAAAACAACAAAACTCCTGGTCCAGATAAGAGAAAAACTATATAATAAGTAATGGATAGTGGGGTGATTGGATTCCAGCACTCCACTTTCAAACTCAATAACTCACTTCTTCGAAGCCTTTGCGATTGGGTTATAATCCAGACAGATCTTGATCCAGTATTCAAAGTCATCCGGTTTCTGAAAACCAATGGGTTCTACGTAGCAATAGCCCTGAAGCTGCTTTTCTTTCATAATCATCGGCAGGAAGCCTTTCTTTTCCGAAACCTCATCTTCCAATTCAGGATCATAACGGCACATGAGATTATCGTGACTCACATTAATACACATTTTTCCGTTCACAAGAAAAGATAGTCCGCTGAACATTTTCTTCTCTTCAACCTCAATATTTTCAACAATTGAAAGTCGTTCACGGATGCGGTCGGCAAGTTCAATACTATAAGCCATGATTTCAGATTTTTTATCATTTAAAATTAATTAAAAACTGCGATTATAACAACATTTACAATACTTCATTTGGAAGATCATAATTCAAAAAAATAAAATTTTATTTAAATTAATTATTGTTTTACGATAATTAATTATACATTTGCAATATCAATTAATGCTCGTATTATGAACCAGACCAAAATTATTTCGAGGATTTTATTTTATATCTGCTCTGTATTGTCAGCAGGATATTTAATCACTTTTGCGTATTCCTTATTCTCTCTGATCACCGGATTCTCGGTTACACCTTACAGAGAAGGACAGTTCCTTCACATCAATTATCCATTTACAGAAGAACCATTTCTGAATATAGAAAACAATTACCCATATATAATATTCTCTTTTATATTAGTCCTTATCACTTATGGAATCTTTTTTTGGTTATCTGCGAGGGTCTTCAAAGTATTTTTCCAGCAGAGGCTTTTCACTCAGGAGAATATCATCCATCTTAAGAAATTTTACCTATATAATATTTTCATTCCACTTCCCTTAGTTATTATCGCGAGTTTCTTTGTGGAAGTAGAGAGTATGATCTGGGGACTGGTGTTTATTCACTTTATGCTTGGAATTTTCTGTCTGTTTCTTGCGAATATCTTTAAGCAAGGACTACATTTGCAAAACGAACAAGACCTATTTATTTAAAATGCCAATTATAGTCAACTTAGATGTAATGCTTGCCAAACGAAAAATGCAGAGTAAAGAATTGGCAGAAAAGCTGGGAATCACTCCTGTGAATCTTTCGATTTTAAAAACCGGAAAAGCCAAAGGTGTACGCTTTGATACCCTGGAAGCCATCTGTAAAATCCTGGAATGCCAGCCGGGAGACATCCTTGAATTTAAAGAGTAGCTGACTAGAGTCTGAGAGTGAGCGTGCAAAAACTACGCATATAACCTCCAGCGTCCCGCTTCCAGCCACTAATTCCTAATTTCTAACCTCTAAAATAGCTGCCAAAAGGCGGCCTGTCATTCTATTATCCAAACACAACCTTATGAATACATTATCTATTAACAACCTTAGCCTTACTTACAAAAATGGTTTTCAAGCCATTAAAGACATTTCCCTGGAAATTAAAAACGGCATGTTCGGTTTACTGGGGCCTAACGGAGCTGGAAAATCGTCTTTGATGAAAACAATTGTCGGGCTTCAGAAACCAACTTCGGGAACTTTACTTTTCAATGATGTAGACATTATTAAAAATCCGGATTACATTAAAAAGAATCTTGGCTTTTTACCACAGGATTTCGGGGTATATCCTAAAGTTTCAGCTTATGATCTGCTGGACCACATTGCTGTATTGAAGGGTATTATCCATAGTAACCAACGTAAAAATCAAATCCTGAGCCTGCTTGAAAAGGTTAATCTTTCAGATTTTTCGAAAAAAGAAGTACATACTTTTTCTGGAGGAATGAAGCAGCGTTTCGGGGTAGCCCAGGCATTATTGGGAGATCCGAAAATCATCATCGTTGATGAACCTACTGCAGGACTGGATCCGGAAGAACGTAATCGTTTCAATGCTTTACTGAGCAATATCAGCCAGGACATGATCGTCATTCTCTCAACCCATCTTGTAGAAGACGTAAGAAACCTCTGCTCCGAAATGGCTGTAATGAATCATGGACAAATCCTCAGAAAAGGAAATCCTGGAAAATTAATTGCAGAGCTGGAAAACAGAATCTGGTCAAAACCCATTGATAAAAACGAGCTGGAAAACTATGGTTCAAATTATGAAATCATCAGCAGACAGTTGCTGGAAAGAGAGCTTCATATTACCGTATTTTCTCAGGAACATCCCAAAGATTTTATTCCCGTCACACCTTTACTGGAGCATGTTTATTTCCATACGCTAACCTCAAAACCTTAATCATGAACACTATATTTTTATTTGAAGCCGGACGCAGCACCAAGCACTGGCTCACCTACCTTGTGGCTTTAATGTTGACTGCCCTTGGGATTTTCTGTGGCAATCAGTTCAATCTTTCCGTTGGAGAAGGAATCTATTTAAACGCTCCCTACACCATCGGATTTATGACCGGAATGCTGAGCCTTGCGGTTATTTTCTTTGCCACAATTTATGCATTATACCAGCTTTTTAAAGATCAGGATTCGAAATTTGATGTTATTCTGTTTTCTTTTCCTTTTTCAAAATTCACTTATCTGAAAGGTAAATTCTATATCTATTTCCTTCTAACATTTCTAAGTTTTGCTTTTTTAATAACCGGATTGATAATCGGACAAATGATGAGAAGCGGAAGTGAAGTGCAAGAAAGATTTAATATCTTTTACTATCTGTATCCATTAGTGATCTTTGGATTCATCAACAGTCTGCTCGTTTGCAGTTTCCTGTTTTTCCTCTCTCTTATAGTCAGAAAAAAGCTATTGGTTGTTGTTGGAGGTCTGCTTTTGTATGTTTTATATATGATCGTTTTACTCTTTTCCAATTCCCCGTTTATGGCCGGAAGTCTGCCTCAGTCATTGGAAACGCAGCAGCTTTCAGCTTTAATTGATCCGTTCGGATTATCAGCTTACTTTATGCAGGCTCGTGAACTTACGGTTCATCAGAAAAATATGCAGTTTGTACCTTTTACAGGATATTTATTATTGAACAGAATTCTCTTTCTGCTCATTTCCATAGCATTTTTTCTTCTTTCCTTTAAATTATTTTCATTTTCAAATGCTTCAAGGCAAAAGGTGAAAAATGAAGTTGAAAAAGCTCGGATCTTATCTGAAACTATCCCATCGGAATATTCCGTTGCTTCATCTGATTTTAATTGGGAGGCTTCATGGAGATCCGTAATCTCATTTGTAAAAATTGACCTGATTTATCTCTTCAAAAGTATTGCTGTTCCCGCCGCATCCATCTTGGTGCTATTTTGTGTCGGAATGGAAATGTACGCAGAGATTGAAAAAGGAATTCGTCTCCCGCAGAAATATGCAGGTTCAGGATTAATGGCTGTAACTATCTCAGAAAATTTTCATCTGCTGGGACTGCTGGTTTCTGCTTATTTTCTTAATGATCTGTATTGGAGAAGCCGATTATCAGGCTTTTTTCTGATCGAAAATACTGCATTTTTTGCCAGAAATAAATTAACCGGACATTTTATTGCAATCAGTGTTCTTTTGTTTTTCTTTACAGGAATTTTAATTGTCCAGGGAATTGTTTTTCAGGCAGCATATCAATATTTTCATATCGATTGGAACGCCTATCTGGCAGTTTTTCTTTTCAATACTTTCCCTCTGATCTTATTCTCCGGATTTATTCTAATAATCAATAATAAGATTCGGAATAAATTCATTGCATTAGGCATCTCCGTTCTTTCCGTTTTTATTCTTGCAGGACCGGTTTCCGGGAAGTTTATTTCTTATCCTCTTTTCAGAATATTTTCAGACTTTAAAGGCAGTTATAGCGATTTCAACGGATATGGTATTTATGAAGAATCTTTTGCTCAAAGATTATTATTCGGGGCTGGCATCATTGCTATTTTGTGGATGTTTAACAGATGGATCAATAGTAAAAAAATCCCTGTCGGTTCATCTGTTTTCAGTCTGGTATTGCTTCTTTTGGGAAGCTGGACCGGAATATTATTTATGAAAGGTTATATTCCAAAAGATGATGAAAAATCAATATTGACTTCGGTTCAGTACGAAAGGAATTTCAGGAAATATGGGAGGCTTCCACAACCTGACATTACGGATATCACGACTGAAATCAAACTCTATCCTTCTGAAAATTCGTATCAGATCAATGGAAAGTATACACTCAAAAATCAAACAGATAAACCTGTCAGTAAAATCCTTGTCAATTTTAACGATGATCTTAAAATAGAGTCTGCAGTATTTAAATCCGGATATGAAACTATGAAAATTACCAATCTCGTTACGGAAGTTAGTTTAAAGCACCCTTTGCAGCCCGGCGAAACAGCAAGTATGGACTTTACATTATCTTATCAATGGTATGCAGTCAATGGCCATCAGTCTTTTAATGCCATCATTGAAAATGGTTCTTTTATGAGGATCAGCAGATATTATCCAACCATCGGTTACCAGAAGGATTATGAAATTCAAGACAAAAATACACGAAATAAATACCAGCTTGGAAAACTTACCGAGTTGAAAAAACCTGAAGCTCCTGAAGTTTTCAAAAAAGATTTTATCAATCTGAATATGATCATTTCAACTGAAAAAGGCCAAACCGCCGTAGGGACAGGTGATCTTGTCAGAAAATGGAATCAGGCCAGCAGAGATTATTTTCTATATAAAGCAGACCAAATTCCTTTCCGTTTTGCTGTTTCTTCTGCGAAATATGAAATAAAAAGCATCTATTACAAAGGAATTACAATCAATATTCTGTATCATAAAAAGCATTTTGAAAATGTGGATCATCTCCTTGAAAATGCAAAGCTTACTTTAGACTACTGCCAGCAGAATTTTGGAAAATATCCATTTAAAACCATCAGTTTTTCAGAAATATCGTCTTTTACCCGAGGTTTTGCTGCCACCGCCTACCCTTCTGCTATCTTTATGCCTGAAGATATGGTTTTTCATGCCAATATTCATGCTGATAAGAACCAGGACGTCATTAATGAACTGGCTGGCCATGAGCTGTCTCATATCTGGTGGGGAAACAGTCTGATCAATCCTGATGACAGAGAAGGATCTGTTATGCTCACCGAAACTTTGGCGATGTACACGGAGATGATGCTTTATAAAAAAATGCACGGCTCGGAACAAATGATGGAAAGAGTAAAAGTACATCAACAAATCTATGATAATGAAAAAGGATTGTCCGAAAACGTCCCACTCTATAAAGCTAAAGGAGATGATACCCATATTTCCTATTCAAAAGGGGCCGTAGTAATGGTTGCACTCAGCCACTTAATTGGTGAAGACCGTGTGAATACAGCTTTAAAAAATTTCCTTATTCATAATCAGTACCCGAAAAAACCAACGTCGCTGGATCTTCTCAATGAATTGTATAAGGTTTCACCGGATGCCCAAACCACGAAAAAGATTGAAAAATTATTTAAAACCATAGAAAATATTCAAACGGGCTCAAACTCTGAAACACTCAATAATAAAGCAAAATCAGAAGAACCTATTGGAAGTTTTTGATTTAATCAGATTTTTTTTTCAGGATGTTGTAACAAAATAAAAATGCAATCAACAAATTAATTGACATATCAATAATTGATATATCATTTTTTAAATCTGAAAATATGGAAAAATTAAATTCAATTATATTCTACAATATAGACAAAACAATCAGAGCTTACAGAAACTATGCACAGCGTGAGCTGAAAGCCAATGGTTTTACGATCACAATTGATCAGTGGCTGATCATCAAAGCGATTCTGGAAAACCCGGGAATTACCCAGAATGAAATTGGTGATCTTGTTTTCAAAGACAATGCTTCTGTAACGAGAATAATTGATTTAATGGTAAAATCTGAATATATCGTAAGACATGTTCATCCTGATGATCGTAGAAAAACCAACCTGGAAGTAACAGATTCAGGGAAAAAGATCATCAAGGAAGTTCAGAGTATCGTTGAAAAAAATCGAAAAACGGCTCTGAAGGGAATTTCAAAGGATGAACTTGAAGTGATGTATTCGGCTTTACTTACAATTTCAGAAAACTGTCTCAACCCTAAAAAGTAAAATACGATGACCAGAATATTCTCACTCTTATTAATCTGGATACTGATGCTGTTCAGCAATATAGTTTCCGCACAGGCGATGCAAAATCTTTCGCTGTCAGGAAATATCAGATCCGATAAAACAGATCAGCTGGAGATCCATCTCTTTGATGCTGATCAAAAATTAATTAAAACAGAAATTACAGACTCTGGCGGTACCTTCAGCTTTGAAGACCTGAAAGGGGGAACCTATCGTTTAAAGATCACCAGAAACGGCTCCGAGGTATATCATTCGGAAAACATCTCATTGGCAGAAAATAAAAAGCTCCCTCCTATTGATCTGAATGTAAAATCTATTGAAGGGGTAACGATCACCAAAACCAAACCTCTGATTGAAAGACAGGACGGCAAAATGATTATGAATGTTGAAAACAGTATCGCCAGTACAGGAAATTCTGCTTTTGAAGTATTGGAAAAAGCACCGGGAGTCACTATTGATAACAATGATAACATCAGTCTTCGCGGAAAAGGAAATCTTCTGATCCAGATTGACGGTAAAAATACTCCCATGACCGGAAGTGACCTGGCTAATTATCTTAGAGGAATACCTTCTTCTACTATTGAAAAGATAGAATTCATCACTAATCCTTCATCAAAGTATGATGCGGCGGGTTCTTCCATCATCAATATAAAGCTCAAAAAGGAACAGAGAAAAGGTACCAATGGAAGTGTTTCAACCTCTCTGGGAATGGGAAAATATATTAAAAATAATAACAGTTTAAGCATCAACCACAGAAATAAGAAAGTCAATATTTTTGCCAACTACAGCTTTGCGTATAGAGAAGCATATAACAGACTGGTGCTCGACAGAAATTTTTATGACAACAATATCTTTACAAAAGCCTATATACAAGATAATTTTCTAAAGTTTAAATTCAACAATCACATTGCAAAAGCCGGGATGGATTATTATATGAATGATAAAAATATTCTGGGTTTTTCGGTAGGTCTTATCTCGAATAATTTTAATCTTAATGGTGATAATTCCAATCTTACAGTTGGCAGTACCCGTCGGCCTGAAAGTACTTTTAATACGCTTAATGCTTCTAACGACAAATGGACTAATGTTTCAGTTAATTTAAATCATAAATACACTATTGATTCTTTGGGTTCGGAAATATCTACCGATTTTGATTACATCAATTATTCAAACTCTTCTTTACAAAATTTTGAAACCAGAACACATGATATAGCCAGCAACCAGGATTATCTGGATATCCGGAAAGGTGATCTGAACGGCAAGCTGAATATTTATTCTTTAAAGTCTGATCTTACCAAAAACTTCAGCAACGATTGGAAGCTGGAAAGCGGGATTAAAACCAGTTTTGTAAAGACTGATAATGATCTGAAATTCTTTAATGCAACTACAGGAACTCCTGTTCCCGATCCTAATAGAACCAATCATTTCATTTATGAAGAAAACATCAATGCTGTATACGGAAATGTTATTAAAAAATGGGAGAAATTTAAAGTAACGGCAGGATTAAGGTTAGAAAATACGAATGTGAAAGGAACTCAGATTACCACTAATCAGATCAATAAAAGAAATTATACCCAATTATTTCCAAGTGCTGTTTTTTCTTATGATCTGACAGAGAAAAGCAGCCTGGAAATTAATCTAAGCAGAAGAATTACGAGACCAAGTTATAATCAGCTAAATCCTTTTAAACTCTATCTTGATCCAACAACAATGGCAGCGGGAAATCCAGACCTGAACCCACAAACAACAATGAATTACGAGCTTACCTACAGTATCAACAATAAATATTTTGCAACCGTAAGCTACAGTAGGACATCGGATAATATTACGGACATCCTGAAACCTATTGTAGAAGGCGGCCAGAATGTTACGGTACAGACCTTTGAAAATCTGAACTCGGTATCTTATTATGGGTTAAATCTGATTGCACCGGTAAAAGTTACAAAATGGTGGGACATGAACAACAGCGCTAATTTTTACTATGGCTCATACACCGGAAATCTTTCAGGAACGCAAATTAATAACAAAGGCAACTTCACTTTCAGCATCAACAGTATCAATTCCTTTAAACTTGGAAACGGATTCACTGCCGAGCTTACCGGAAATTATAAGGCCAGAGAGATTTATGCTTATCTGAATGCAAGTCCGAACTGGTATCTGAATATTGGAGCCCAAAAGAAATTTCAAAATAATAGTGTCCTAAAACTTTCCTTTACGGATCTATTTTTTACAAGCAACCTCAAAGGACAGACTGTTTACAATAATTATATAGAAAACTTTGCAGTGAAAAGAGATACACGTGTGGCAACACTTTCTTACACCTATAATTTCGGATCTTCTAAAAACGGACAGCCCAGAAAAACCGGAGGTGCCGATGATCTGAAACAAAGGATTGGAAATTAATAGATGCTGGAAACACATGAAACAAAAAAATCCCTCAAAACTGAGGGATTTTTTATATAGTAAGAATATATCTTATGCTTCGTTAGAAGGGGTTTGGTTTTCTGCCGGCTTTTCACCTTGTGGCTTTTGTCCTTCCGGTCTTCTTTGACCTTCTGGTCTTCCTTGTCCTTCTTGTCTTGGTTTTCCTTCCGGTTTTGGAGGTCTTGGTAAAAGAACTTTACGGGAAAGTTTCATTTTCTTACGATCATCATAACCCATGAACTTCACTTCTACTTCATCACCTTCAGCATAAGGAACTTTGTCTAAACGAGCCCATTCAATTTCAGAAATGTGAAGAAGCCCTTCTGTTCCTTTAGCAATAGCTACGAAAGCTCCGAAATCCATTACTTTTACTACTTTACCTTTGTAAACTTCGCCTACAACCGGTACGAAAGTAATTTCATTGATCTTAGCAATAGCAGCGTTGATTTTTTCTCTGTCTGTACCTGCAATCTCAATACGTCCGATTTCTCCGATTTCTTCGATAGCAATAACAGTTTCTGTATCTTTCTGCAATTGTTGGATAATTTTTCCACCAGGTCCGATTACAGCACCAATGAAGTCTTTTGGAATCTCCATTACTACCATTTTCGGAGCGTGAGGTTTCACGTCTGCTCTTGGCTGAGAAATTGTTTCAGTGATTTTATTTAAGATGTGTAATCTTCCGTCTTTAGCCTGCATTAAAGCTTTCTCCATGATATCCATAGAAAGTCCCTGGATCTTAATATCCATCTGACAAGCTGTGATACCGTCTGCAGTACCTGTTACTTTGAAATCCATATCTCCCAGGTGATCTTCATCTCCTAAGATATCGGAAAGTACGGTAAATTTACCTGATTTTTTATCAGTGATCAGACCCATAGCAATTCCTGAAACCGGTTTTGTGATCTGAACTCCTGCGTCCATCAATGCTAATGTACCTGCACAAACAGTTGCCATTGAAGATGAACCGTTAGATTCAAGGATATCGGAAACAATTCTGATTGTGTATGGGTTTTCTGCAGGAATTACGGCTGTTAAAGCTCTTTGAGCTAAGTTTCCGTGTCCTACTTCTCTTCTTGAAGTTCCTCTTAAAGGTCTTGCTTCACCTGTAGAGAATGGAGGGAAATTATAATGTAAGAAGAATCTCTCATCATGCTGCGTGATTACGCTGTCGATCATGTTTGCATCTTTTACAGAACCTAGAGTTACTGCTGTCAAAGACTGAGTTTCTCCTCTTGTAAATACGGCTGAACCGTGAGCACCCGGAAGGTAATCAACTTCAGACCAGATTGGACGGATCGTTTGAGGATCACGTCCATCAAGACGGATATTGTCTTCAAGGATCATCTGACGCATAGCTTCTTTCTCTACGTCATGGTAATATACTTTAACGAAAGGAGTTACTCTCGCCAATTCTTCTTCATTTTCAGCATACTGAGCTAAAAACTCTTCAAGAACCGCTTTGAACTTCTCACCTCTTTCTTCTTTATTGGATGGAGTTTTTGCTACTTCATATACTTTATCATAGCACTCTTTCCATACTTTTTCACGAATCTCTTCGTCATGCTCTTCGTGGCTGTATTCTCTTTTAGGGAAAGCTTTTCCTACTTTTTCCGCTAATCTTTCCTGAGCTTCAATTTGTTTTTTGATTTCTACGTGAGCGAAGTTGATAGCTTCAATCATTTCCTGCTCGGAAATTTCCTTCATCTCACCTTCAACCATTACGATAGAGTCTTTAGTAGCTCCTACCATAATATCGATATCAGCTTTCAACAAGTTTTCGTAGCTTGGATTAACAGACATTTGTCCGTCAATTCTTACTACTCTTGCCTCAGACATTGGCCCGTTAAAAGGAATATCTGTAATTGCAATAGCAGCAGAAGCGGCAAGACCTGCCAATGCTTCCGGCATTACTTCTTTATCATAAGAGATCAAAGAGATCATCACCTGTACTTCTGCATGGAAATCTTCAGGGAAAAGAGGACGCAATACTCTGTCCACTAATCTCATTGTAAGCACTTCATCATCAGATGGTTTTGCTTCTCTACGGAAGAAATTTCCAGGAATTCTTCCTCCTGCATAGAACTTTTCTCTATAATCTACTGTTAATGGTAAAAAGTCTACACCAGGATTTGCTTCTTTGTTGGCTACAACAGTTGCTAATAGCATTGTTCCGCCACACTTAACCACTACAGATCCGTCAGCCTGCTTAGCCAGCTTTCCCGTTTCAATAGTGATCTCCCTGCCATCTGCAAGGGTAATCGTTTCTATAAACGCTTGAGGTATACTCATAAATTTGCTTCTTTATACTCCGTATTGAGTATGATTAATATTTAAACTCTTTAAATTTTCGTTTGCAAAGGTAACGTATAATAATGATATATTAAATTTTTCGTTTGCATAAATAGGCTCTTAAAATACAAAAAATTGGCTATCAGTTGATGAAAGAATCAAAAATCACCATCATTATTCATAATTTGTAAAAATAAAAAACAGTTTTTTAAAGATAATGCATTGAAAAATCCTCGTGTTTTTGTATTATTGTCTCAAAAAATGAAAATAATATTTCAATCTGAAAAAAAGTATACATTTCATTATAAAAATCATTAAAATAATTGCAAAAACATAGGTTGATCCCTATATTTGCCCTACTTCACCAAATACAATGCTGTAGGCAAAAAAGCTAAGGCCTCGTCCTTAACACAATAAATAAATGTTTATGATTAATAAAGAAGTACAATCACCAGGCAGGAATTATACGGTTCCATTGATTACCATCACCCTGCTGTTTTTTATGTGGGGATTCATCACCTGTATGAATGATATCCTGATCCCTTATCTGAAGCAACTTTTCAAGCTTACCTTTTTCGAATCTATGCTGGTACAGTTCTGTTTTTTCGGAGCTTACTTTATAGGATCGCTTATCTATTTCCTGATCTCTATTTCCAAGGGAGATCCAATTAATAAATTAGGGTATAAGAAAGGAATTTTATTCGGAATCTTTCTTGCGGCTTTTGGCTGTATTTTATTCTATCCGGCGGCTACGTTTTCTTATTACCCGTTGTTTTTAGGAGCTTTATTCATTCTGGGACTGGGTTTCACTGTATTACAGATTACCGCCAATGCTTATGTTTCATTACTTGGAAGTGAAGAATCCGCTTCCAGCCGTTTGAATATGACCCAGGCTTTTAATGCTTTCGGAACTACAATTGCACCGGTATTGGGGGGCCACCTTATTTTTGAATTTTTCTCTGCTCCTGACGGATCATTCAGCGCTGTGGCTACAAGAATTCCATATCTGATTTTTGCTGGGATTCTTTTACTGGTTGCTTTATTGATCTCAAGGGTAAAGCTTCCGTCATTCCAGATGGGAGGAGAAGAGGTTGTAAAAGGCTGGGGTGCTCTTGAATTCAATCATCTGAAATTTGGAGTATTTACCATGTTCTGCTATGTAGGCGGAGAAGTTGCTGTGGGAAGTTTTATCATCAGCTTTCTGGAACAGCCACAAATTATGGGCTTTAACGAAATCATCAGTAAGAATTACCTTTCACTGTATTGGGGAGGAGCTATGATCGGGCGTTTCCTTGGGGCTATATCATTAAATCAGTCATTAAGCCAGGATAAGAAAGCAATCTATATGCTGGGTGCGGCAGGGGCGGTTTTCCTTGTTATCTTCAGCATCGTGAATCTTACTTTCTCTCAGATCAGCTTTTTCCTTGTATTTATTGTTCTGAACTTCATCGCCTTCTTCATAGGTAAAGCAGCTCCTGCAAGAACGTTATCAATTTTCGCAGCGATCAATGTTGCATTATTGATTTCCGCTATGGTCAACCATGGTGAACTGGCCATGTATAGTATTTTAGGTATTGGAATTTTCAACTCTATCATGTTCTCCAATATTTATACACTGGCTATTTCAGGTTTGGGGAAATATACCAGCCAGGGATCTTCTTTGGTGGTAATGGCAATTTTAGGAGGAGCAATTGTTCCTATTTTCCAGGGATATCTTGCAGATCAGTTTGGGGTACAGCATTCATTTATCATTCCTGTATTCTGCTATCTGGTGATTCTCATCTTTGGGGTTTACTGTACCAAATATCTTAAACATGTAGAAGCTACAGAGACTAAATCAGGCCACTAACAATCATTACGAAAATAGTATATAACCGGAATATCTTTGATATTCCGGTTTTTTTTCATAAATTTTAATCCGTAACTTTTTTTATTAAAAAAGAGACTCATCTGATAAGATCATTAAAGCCTATTCTCATGAAATTGCAGTTAAAACTTGAATATGCAGCATTTCTTCTATTAGGAATTCTTGCTTTTGCTCAAACAGAATATTCATGGTGGTGGTTTGCAGGCCTCTTTTTTGCGCCTGATATTTCCATGCTGGGATATACCATTAATAATAAGGTAGGAGCTTTTTTCTATAATCTCTTTCATCATTTTGGAGCAGCCATTATTGTTTATCTTGCCGGAACAGCTTTATCCCTACCCTATTTACAGATGATTGGAGCTATCTTATTTTCTCATTCTGCCTTTGATCGGATTTTGGGTTATGGATTGAAGTATCCGGACAGCTTTAAGAATACACACTTGGGGAAGATTGGAAAGAATGCGGAGTAATTGTTACCTGCTATCAACTGCCCGTCAAAAATTCTTTGAATATTAACCACTTCTCCGGAGGATGGGTATTTTTGTGACTTTTGTGGTTACATTAAAAATAAAAAAGCAACCTCTTTCGAAGTTGCTTTTTATTTTGAAAATCTTTATAGATTATTTTCTTAAACCTAGTTCAGCAATAATTGCTCTATATCTTGCGATATCTTTGTTTTTAAGGTAATCTAGTAAGCTTTTTCTCTTACCTACCAATTTCACTAGAGATCTCTCTGTGTTGAAATCATGACGGTTAGCCTTTAAGTGCTGAGATAAGTGATTGATTCTGAAAGTGAAAAGTGCAATTTGCCCTTCAGCACTTCCTGTGTCTTGTGCAGATTTTCCGTGTTTTGCGAAAATTTCCTGCTTTTTGTCTGTTGTTAAGTACATTCCAATATTGTTTAATGATTATTATGTAACGGGTGCAAAATTACGACTTATTTTTGATTCTGCAAACATTATTGATTTCATAAATCAAATTTGATAGAAAAAAATGTTAAAAATTTCTTAATAAATTTTATGCATTCCAACGAAAAGGCAGTAATTTTGCATTCGAAATTACAAATGAAAAAAATTATATTTTTTACAGCGGTCACTACTTTTTTATTCATCGGCTTTACTTCGGTAAAAGCTCAGAGAAATGCTGATGATAAAGTAAAAAAAGTCCTATACTTCAATCCTGAGGTAGAACCTGATATTGATGAAATAAAGGATCCCACCAATAACGCCTTTTTTGATGCTGTTTCCGATAACTTCAGCGGAAGAAGAAATAAAATGCTTCGTGCAGAAGTTCAGGTACCTTATGACAGCATAGATAAACAAACCATTGTAGATTACTGTGTTAATAACGATGCTGATTTTGCTATTGTTTCCAAAGTGAGATATTTCAAAGTGGGGCTTGGGAAATATGTTTTCTCCAATCAGGTTGTTGTGAGTATGAAACTTTTTGGTGCCGATGGAAATCTTGTTACAGAATCAGATCATGATACGTACAGAAAAAATATGCGTCTTTTAGGATCTACCGTTAATTCCATTAAAATAGGTACGGAAGGAGCTATGAAAGGCATCCTTAAAAAGCTTAGAAAATTAAAACCAACAGAAACGGAACTTTAGTTAAAATAATGAAAGTCGGTTTTGCTTTCCAGATTAATTCTCAATGAGTCTGATGATGTAAACTGATACTCTTTATTATTCTTTCTTTTGTTTTTCATAGACCATTCCCTGCTATTCATTTCTATTTTACAGACTATCTGAACGAACTTCATTAGTTTAGCTTTACATTAAATCTAATCATTATGAAGAATCTAAAAAAACTTAGCAGAAACAATCTGAAAGGGATCTCAGGAAGTATTATACGCCTCCAAAAATGTCAATACCATTTTGAATGCCCCGGAGGTTCATGCTGCCATAGAGCATGTGTAAGTTATCCTTGCCCTGAGCTATAAAATTCCGTATTAAAATGCAAAGCGCTTGTTGTATAAAACAGGTGCTTTTTCTTTTTAACGAACACAACTACCTGATTAACAATTAAATATTTTCACCAATTAATGAATAATATAAAAATATTTATTATATTAGTATAACATTAAAATCTAAATCACATGAAAAATCTAAAGAAACTCAGCAGAGAAAAAGCAAAACAAATTAACGGAGGAGCTATTGAAGGATGCAGTGAAAGTAATCCTTGTACGGCTGGATGGTGCTGTTTTGGCATCTGTTCTCCTTTCATTTGCCTGGAATAAAAAAATTATATCAACCTATTTAAACTTATGATTATGAAAAATTCAAATTTTAAGAAACTCAGCAGACAAGAGCAAAAAGAAATTAAGGGTAACGGAATTATTAGAGGCTGTACAGAACATTTTGAATGCCCGGGTGGTTCATGCTGCCGAAACAGATGTGTTTTGTATCCATGTCCTTTGGAATAATTCAGAAAAAAATATCAGCCAACACCTGTTTTCTACAGGTGTTTTTTTTAAACAACATTCAATAAAGTACTGATTCATAATCAAATATTTTCACCGGATAATGAATAATATGAAAATATTTATTATTTTAGTTCAACATTAAAACTTAAAACATATGAAAAATTTAAAGAAACTCAGTAGAGAAAAAGCAAAACAGATTAATGGTGGTATAGGACCTACAAAATGCAGCGAAACAAGACCTTGTTTTATTGGATTCTGTTGTAGAGGTGCATGTATGGAGTATGCATGTATTGAAGATTAGTAAGAAATTTTTTAATCTTATTACAATTAATCATCATGAAAAATTCAAATCTAAAAAAACTCAACAGACAGGAACAAAGAGGAATAAACGGAGGTGCAATAAAGAAATGCGGTGACGATTCGGATTGCGGACCTTACAATTGCTGCACAAACAGTGTCTGCACATACATTCCTACTTCAGAATGTGGACCAATTTAAAAAAATATTGGAATTTTAAAATTTAATTTTTTGAACATCCGTTTCGGCGGATGTTTTTTGTTCTTATTATGAAGCACTAAACTTTAATTAATCCTTAATTTTGTCAGTTTATTGCTTAGTCTTAAAAATTTGAATTATTTTTGCATATCCAAAAAATTTCACGTTTTGAATTCTAGAGACGAACTTATCTTCAACCCTGCCGATATTGCCGAAACTCTCAGTGAACTTCCTGCTGATGAGAGGCTACTCGCGTTCCTGAAAGTTCCGAAAGAATACAAAGCTGAAGTTTTCTCACATCTGGATCCTGATTTCCAGGAAGATACCATCAGAAGTATTGGAAGCGATGAAGTTTCCGAGATCCTGAATGCAATGACTCCGGATGACAGAACTGCCCTTTTCGAGGATTTTCCGGATGAACTGATCAAATACTCTATCAATCATCTTAATCCGCAGGAAAGAAGAATTGCCTTAAAACTTCTTGGTTATAATTCCGATTCTATTGCCCGTCTGATGACTCCATATTATATTCAGATCCGTAAGGAATGGACTGTAAAAAGATGTCTTCAACAAATTAAAAAGGTAGGAAGAAGAGTGGAAACCATGAACTACCTATATGTTGTAGATGAAAGGAACCGCCTGATTGATGACCTTGCTATCGGAACTTTATTACTGGAAGAGGAAGATACGCTGGTTTCTGATATTACAGACAATCATTTCGTTGCGATTACTACTACAACCTCCAAAGAAGATGCGGTAACCTATTTCGAAAAATATGACCGAGGCGCCCTTCCTATTATTACAGAAGCCGGTGTCCTGGTAGGAATTGTAACTATTGACGACATTCTCGATCAGATTGAACAACAAAACACGGAAGATATCCAGAAATTCGGGGGATTGGAAGCACTAGACCTTCCCTACACCCAAACTTCATGGACTGAAATGATTAAGAAAAGAGCGACCTGGCTGATCATTTTATTTGTTTCGGAAATGCTGACCGCTTCAGCAATGGGATATTTCGATAAAGAGATTCAGAAGGCTGTTGTACTCGCATTATTTGTTCCTTTAATCATCTCCAGCGGGGGAAATTCGGGATCGCAAGCTGCCACATTGATTATCCGTGCCATGGCACTTCAGGAAATCAATCTTAAAGACTGGTGGTATGTTATGAGAAAGGAAATCATCTCCGGATTATGTCTCGGAGCTATTTTGGGGGTTATCGGGTTTATAAGAATTATGCTTTGGCAGCAAATTGGTCTTTTTGATTACGGCCAATACTGGGTTTACGTAGGATTAAGTGTTTCTGTTTCCCTGATTGCGATTGTACTTTGGGGAACTTTATCAGGTTCTATGATTCCGTTTGTCTTAAAAAGATTAAATCTGGACCCTGCTACTTCTTCTGCTCCATTTGTCGCAACATTGGTGGATGTTACCGGACTTATTATTTATTTTACAGTAGCCGGACTTTTCTTAACCGGAAAACTTTTGTAATTTTAGGCATCCTCTAAAATGCCAATATGAAAATCGTTTCTCTTGTACCCTCTATTACTGAGGCTTTATTTGATCTGGGACTTACCGAAAATGAAGTTATCGGCAGGACAAAATTCTGTATTCACCCACAGGATAAAATAAAAAATGTCGCTGTTATCGGTGGTACAAAAAACATCAATATTGAGAAGATCAAAGCCCTAAAACCCGATCTCATCCTTGCCAATAAAGAGGAAAATGTAAAAGATCAGGTGGAAGCTTTAATGAGTGACTTTAAAGTCACCGTAACCCATGTGGAAACTATAGAAGATAATTATTACCTTCTTAAAAATCTTGGGAAACTTTTCGGAAAAGAGGAAAAAGCACAGCTTTTCAACCTTAAAATCTATGAAATCCTCAATCAGGCAAAGCTTGAATCTTCCGTAAAAGCGGCTTATCTCATATGGAAGAATCCATACATGACGATTGGTTCAGATACATTTATTCATCACATCTTATCGGAAATAGGTTTTCAAAATATTTTTAAAGACCAAACCCGCTATCCTCAGATTGAAATTAAGGATCTTGCAGACGCAGATGTTATTATGCTTTCCTCCGAACCGTTTCCTTTTAAAGAAAAACATATTGAGGAACTGCAAGTCTTTTATCCGAATAAAAAAATCATGATTGTAGACGGCGAAGCATTTTCCTGGTATGGAACTCATATCGCGAAATGTGAGAATTATTTTAAGGAACTTCTTGCTGAAATTCATCTGATGCAGCAAAGCTGATTCTTAATAATCATTTTTAAACTCAAAACATTAAACTTTAATTTGTATGTCTGATACAGTTATATTATCTGAGGGAGCAGAATTTAATCACGTAATCCAGGAAGTTTCAAAATACATCAATCTGTATGTAATGGCATTTGAAAAGAATGAAAGAACCATTATACGCATGGATAAGCGTGAAAATATGTATGGTGGAAACGGCATTGTATATATGCTGCAGATGTTTGATCAGAAAGAGCTCGCTAATAATCGTTTGGCGGCTTATATGGTTTTATTGAACAAGGGCGATGAATCCGGGTTTCATACTCATAATGCAAGAAATGAAGAAGAGCTTTATGTTGTCATCCATGGAACGGGAGAATATAGAGAAAGAACCGGAACGGAGGGAACAATACGTACAAAAAAACTTCGGAAAGGAGACATAACAGCCATCAGTTCCATAGGATATCATTCTGTTGAAAACACGGGTGATGAGCCTTTAATTATGTTTGTGATTACCACGAATAATCCATAAAAAAACTCCGGCTGAAATAGCTGGAGTTTTTAATTTATTTATTGTCAATTTTCAATTACAAAATCTTAGAAACTTCATTACAAAGCCACTCTAATAATTCACGGTCTTCCTCTGTAAAAGGATTGATTTTGTGAGAATCGATATCAATCTGGCCGATATTTTTCCCATCTTTAAAGATAGGAACTACAATCTCAGCTTTTGTATCGATTGAGCAGCTTAAATAATTGCTTTCTTCGTTCACATCAGGAACTACAAATGTTTCATTGGATACTGCAACCTGACCGCAAATTCCTTTCCCGTAAGGAATAATCGTATGATCTGTAGGCGCTCCAACGTATGGGCCTAAGATCAATTCATCTTTATCTCCATTTTTGAAATAGAAACCTGTCCAGTTGAAGTAAGAAATCTCCTGATCCAATAAGTGACAAACTTTCTCAAGTTTTTCTTCTGTATTATGCTTAGGACTTTCAAGAATTGAGGAAAGTCTTTTCTTTAATTCTGACATTGTATATAATTTTTTAAGAGAATTGTTTTAGGGAAAGTTCTTCTTTATAACCGAACATTCCGCGCTCTTTAATCATTTCTGCTACGCCTTCCGGAACCTGGGTTTCCCAGCCTTTGGTACAACAAGCAATTTTTCTCAATATTTCTCTTGAGTAAATTTCCAAAAACTCCGGATTATAATTGGTAATATCTACAATACGGTTATTACGTTTGAAATACTTGTATAATTCTTTCAGGTTCTCTTCTACTTTCAGATTTGAAGAATCCAGCAACTGATGGGTTTCAGGATCTTTATATGGATACAGATACACTCTCATCCCGTTTCTGAAAAATTTACCGAACGCTTCAAGAATGCCTCCTGATAAGTTTTTATAATATTTCTCATCAAATACCATCAACAGGTTATTTACCCCCATCGCAACCCCAATATCTCCACCGGTGTAAGATGCGAAATAATCAATCAGTCTGTAATATTCCGAGAAGTTTGAAATAATAACAGTATAGCCTAATTTGCCAAGAATATCAACCCGATCCAGGAAATCTCTTTCGTCTATATCTCCGTCTGCTCTCAGGTTAGAAATGGTAATCTCTATCAGAACTTCTGTATCTTCCTGCGTACAGGTGGCATCTTTCAGGAACATATCCAAACCGTTCTGAAGCATGTCGATATTTACTTTCGTTACCGGTCTGAAACTTCCTCTTACTGCAAAAATATTTTTCTTATACAATACGTCTGCCGGAAGCATATTATTTCCTTGAGAATTGAAGATCACCGCATCGGTCATTCCATTCTTTACCAGCTGAAGAGACATCAGTCTGTTGTCTACATACGCAAAGGCAGGTCCGCTGAAATCGATCATATCAATTTCCAGGTTGTCTTTGGCTACATCATCATATAGAGATTCAACTAAAGTTCTAGGATTATCAAAATAATTGAAAGCTCCGAAAATAAGGTTTACTCCCAGGTTTCCTAAAGTTTCCTGCTGTAGAGTAGCATCATTTTCCTTGAATTTCACATGGATCACGATCTCGTTGTAGTCTTCATTTTCTTTGGTCTGAAAACGAATTCCTACCCAGCCGTGACCTTTTACAGTTTTGTCGAAGTTAATAGTCGTTACCGTATTCGCATAAGAGAAGAATTTTCTATCGGGATTGTTATCTCTTGAAATTCTTTCTTCAATCAAAGCAACTTCATAACGAAGCATTTTGCGAAGCCTGTTTTGGGTAACGTACCTGTTTTTTGCTTCCTTTCCGTAGATGGCATCACTAAAATCTTTGTCGTAAGCAGACATCGCCTTAGCAATTGTACCGGAAGCTCCCCCTGCTCTAAAAAAGTGACGAACAGTCTCCTGCCCTGCTCCAATTTCCGCGAAAGTACCATAAATAGTAGGATCTAGATTAATTGTTAATGCTTTTTGTTTAGGAGTTAGTTTCTGATACATTAGGACATTAAATTTTTTGTAAATTTACCAAAATTAAACCAACCTCAAAACAAAATGAAGTTGAAATTTTTAGGAACTGGTACTTCCCAAGGTGTGCCCGTTATAGGCTGTACATGTGAAGTGTGTACCTCCGAAAATCCCAAAGACAAACGTTTACGCTCTTCTGTAATGGTAACTACGGAGGAAAATAAAAAAATACTGATCGACTGCGGCCCGGATTTCAGGCAGCAAATGCTTACCAACCATGAACATAACGTAGACATCGCGCTCATTACTCATGAACACAATGACCACGTAATTGGACTGGATGATATGCGTCCATTGATTTTTAAAAGTGGAAAAGACGTTCCACTATACTGCTATTCAAGGGTTGCTCATGAAATCAAAAACAGATTCCCTTACGCTTTTGCAGATGTAAGATATCCCGGAGCTCCTGCTTTTGAGCTTCACGAAATCGAAAACAAGCCGTTTCAGGTACTGGATACGGAAATTACCCCTGTGGAAGTGATTCATTATAAAATTACGGTCTTCGGATATAAATTTAAAAATCTGGCCTATATTACTGATGCCGGATTTATTTCCGATACGGAAAAGGAAAAACTGAAAAATCTGGATGTACTGATCTTAAACTGTATCAGAAAATTTGACCCGCATCCTGCTCATTTTATCCTTCCGGATGTCATTCAGCTTTTTGAAGAGCTAAAACCTAAAAAATTATTTCTGACCCACATCAGCCATCATTTAGGTTTGCATGATATTG
Organism: Chryseobacterium sp. Tr-659; assembly: GCF_011752975.1. Lineage (GTDB taxonomy): Bacteria > Bacteroidota > Bacteroidia > Flavobacteriales > Weeksellaceae > Chryseobacterium. Next base: position 170,423 of record NZ_VWWP01000007.1, read on the forward strand.
AAGATAAGCAGCTTCCGGCCGGAATGCACCTTGCCTACGATGGTTTGGAACTTACTTTTTAAAATATTTTCTCAAAAAAGCTTTTGAACATTGAAAAAAGTTTATATATTTGCACACCAATTTGAAACAAACATCACGTTTGAAGTAAACATCAAGCCCAGGTGGCGGAATTGGTAGACGCGCTGGTCTCAAACACCAGTTCTTAGGAGTACCGGTTCGATCCCGGTCCTGGGTACAAAAAACCTCTGAAATCACTTGATTTTCAGAGGTTTTTAATTTTTAGGGTGGCTGATCTTTCATCTTACAGAAATATTTTATTTTGATGAAATAACTTTAGCAATATTCGCTGAATTTAACGTGAATCCATTGGTTGGAAATCTTTTATAAGAAAGCTGTTTGATTTCATATCGGGTTTCTTTTCCTAATCCTACCTGAACTGAAGTCACTTTTTCATCATATATATTTTTGTTTATATCTATAAAAATTTCACTATCAGTAATAAGTCTGCTTTCAATATTGGTATGTAAGGTATATTTCAAAGATCCATTATTGGATGATATCATTTTTTTCTCCAATTCACGGTCTCCTTCCACAGATTCTTTTAAAACATATGTTGGCATTCCTTTATCATTATATAAAAACTTCAGATTCCATTTGTCCAGGTAATCACTTGCCTGGGTTCTATAGGACTCCATGTAGCCTTTTAGTATTTTAAAATCTTTATGTTTATATTTTTCATATGAAGAGATATATTTTAAATCACCAAAATTATACCCCGGCAGGAAGTCTTCCAAAAAATCAATAAGATCAGGAATGTTTAAATACTCATTAACGTTTTTCTGCAAATAGCTGAAATAAGGGTCATTTAAATAAAATACATCCTTTTCTCCCACTAAAATTGTTTTATCCTTTTCATTGAATGCAATTTTAAGTTTGTTTGTATAACTTTCATTTTTAGAGGTTAACAAAAGAGTATTTTCGTTTTTTGTTAAGGTATATACATCCGGTACTTTCTTCTCCGATACCTGCGAGTCAGTAAATCTGTAAAAAGCAATGCTGTCTTTTTTCGGACTGAGTATATAAATAAGGTTATTTCTATGTATTTTATCTTTTTTATCAATTCTTTTATCATCAACATATTCTCCCTTATCAATAGTTTTATTAACGATATGATTGATAATATATGATTTAGAAGCTTGTGCACAAGCATTTGTATGCAATACTACTAAAATGAATAATATATATGCTAATTTTCTCATTAATTAAACTTTTACTTTTTTCCAAAATATAGTATATCCAGCAACTCGTGTTGCTTCCAGACCAAAAGACCTTTTAGTTGCATTTGTATAATAAAAATCACCTGTTGTCCAATAGTCTTTTTTTGCAAAATCATCATTAGGAAGAGAATAAATTGCTTTATTTTTTCCTTTTACCGTTTTGTGTGTATGCGTCCCTTTATCACAACCTTCTTCATGAACCGAGTTATAAGCTAAAGTTGATCCTCTTCTTCCAGTTACTTTACTTTCAAACGAATCATAGAGGCTTTTACTTATTTTTATATAATCATACTCATCAAACTTATTATGACCGTATTTTGTGGTGCTGTCCGGTTTTAAGTCAGTATCAATACCCCAGGCAAGAAAATCTTCGCCATCCCATTGTGTTGCATTATCAGTTGGATCACTTTTAACCTCATCCACATCTCTTAAAAGAGCATCAATTGCCCCTGCTCTGGAATACAAAGAAATGGTATCTTTTTCTGAAGTTTTCATTTCAACCTTATCCTTAGCCTCAACACTGGAATAACTGGAATTTAATAGCTGAAACATTGTTTTTCCAACTCTTTTTGCTTCATTATAATTTGTATGTGCTATGTATAAATATTCTTCTTTTTCTGATGAAAGACCTTCATGTTTAATAATATTACACACTTTCTGGAAATCACTATGTACGATATTCAGCTTTTTAGGGCTTTTATAAATATCTTCTTCCGATCCTTTTCCTTCGCAGGCATATACATCATTTTCATTTCCTTTTTTCTGGCCTTTTACATTTCCTTCGAAACTTCCATTATAGTTATAAAAATAACCATTTATTTTTTCTTTTGATTCAGGTACAGGAGCTCCGGCTGCATCCACGGTTTCCGGCTGATGAATTTGTCCGCTATCGGTAATTTTAATATCTACACCACCATAAGTACAGGGAATGGTACTTTTCTGCAGTAACACGAATTGTTCCTGAGAAAGATAGGTACCTACATCCTGCCAATCTCTTACATTCATCACAGAGGCACATGGTGCTGCCATTTGTGGGCTCTTTTTACAGTTTCCTGTGAAAATTAAACTTTTCGGTCCCCTCTCTTTTACAGTTGCTGTTTTCTTTTCCTGTATTGTAGGAGTATCATAATTCACTTTCATAATACCCTGGGGAACCGTACACAATGTACATTCCAGGGTTGCGGTATCTATTACCACTTTTAAACCATCTTCTACTTTATCCTTCTCTTCGTTTTCAGCACGCTTCTCCTCCATTTTCTTACTATTCTCTGCCTTCATCTGTTCGCTGTCCTGTGTAGAACTCTGGCTCTGAGTTTCCGGAGGTGCAACTTCTCCGCTGTTATTTACCCTATCCATAATAATGAATGTTTTAAATGTAAATTCCGTTTTCTGACTTCTATAAAGCCTTCTTCATACCGATCTCCTCTGCATACGAATAATCCTCTGAAATGGTCTGTTTTTGTATATTCCATGTTTTCAGCAGAGATTTTCAGTATCATTTTTTCACCATCTTTTACGGGGGTCATAATCTCTGTAAATCCATCTGGAGACTGCCTTTTTCTTTTGGTGTCAAATGATCCCAGCAAACCATTGAAAAGCAGCCCAAACATATTATATTCACCTAAAAAATCAATCAATTTCATTTCATCCTCTAATATGCTGCTGATCTGGTTAAAATAATTATCTATGGCTTCACCTTTATGTGTTTTCGATAGCTTAGTCTGAATTTCACCCCATCTTAGGCGCAGAAAAAGCAGATTATCTACCGCTGTTATGTTACCTTCATTATCTACTTTTAATTCCAGTTCATCAAACAAATAACTGATTCTTTTTATCAGTTTCCCCATGGAAGTATCATGATCTGAGAAGTCGAACTCAACCACTAAAATATGAAACCGATGTTCTTCTTTTGCTTTTCCCAAATAATAGACCTCAACTTGTCTGGCATAGCTTTTCATTATTGCATAAACCGGATTTTTCTGTTCTGTGACAATTGTTTCCAGTCTGTATGTTTTCTGATGAAGATTTTGTAATATTCTGAATATCATTCTCCGTATATTCTTCTTTGATAATCATTATTGGGATCCATTCCCATCCAATCTCTGTTTGCTGACCAATGAAGATATTCATGACGCATAATTCTCAATAATTTCTGAGGATGATAGGCTGTAACAACAACCTCCTGCAAGGTTTGTGTTTTGATTATATTACCATCTTTATCTACTGTTTCATCGGAAGGTTTTTCCCATATTGGTTCTGGGTTTTCTGCCCTTTCTCTGGCTCTTTCTTTTTTCTCTTTTTCAAATTCTTCATCTGATTGAAAATTCCACTTTTCTCCACCCGTAAAGACATAATTATGCAAAAGATCTTTTGTGTGAGGCAGATATTGATCATGATCAATAGAATAAGTTGCTTCTGTCTTCGTAATTATCTGATGATCATAAAGATTAACACCAAGTTCTTCCATAAAATGAAGCGGAATATAGCTGTACTCTTTTCTTAAAAAACGTATACCTGTTATTTTACGATACACATTTCCAAAACTTATGGCATTCAGAAATTTATTATTGATTTCGATTTGTTCTTTATAATACCAGTGTTCATCAATCAATTGTTGCCGGCGCTTATTTAAGAACCACAATGGTTTATGATTGGAAGTTTCAATTTCATCAACGGTTTCCATTCCGTTTTCGTAAGCACCGCCAATATCGCAATGGACCCCCGGAAATTCTTTTTCAATACTTCCGGGAAAACGGGTCAGCGAAAAATTTTCACGATGTTCATTGGCTGCCGTAAAGTGAACCGCTCTAAAATAAGATCCGGGATTCTTAAGCTGCAATTGTTCTACATCATCACCAAAGTTATGTTTAGGGCCTAAGACAGAATGTTTCATTCCTTCCCATCCCACACGTCTCAATGCACCCATATCACCAAATTCTTCATATGATGAAACAGTATCATAGACACCAATGAAACGTACATCCAGCTCAATATTTTCCAATTCCTGCTCTGATACAATTTTCTTGCTTAAAAGATAATATCCTAGAAAACCAAATTTTGGCAGTTTACCATTTTTAATATATTTCGGGTCTACTTCCGTATCGTCTTTATCTATCCATATATCTCCATATTCGGGAACCATAACAGGACCTTCGGGAGAATTAAACTGGGTATACCCCACAATTTTCCTTGATTTTTTGATCTCGACATCCTGATTTCTTTTAATTCCATTGATTTCGTAAGCAAAATTCCTTGCTGCTGCGGCTCCACGGCTAAATCCGAAAGTATCAATCGTAATTCTGGTTAATACTTTTTTCCCGCGTTGTTGTTTTTTTAAAGCACCAATCCTGTCAGCAGTCATTTCACATCCCTTTCTCACCTTTCCTCTCACTCCGGTTATACCGGAACCGTACTGAAATCCATCATCCACATCTCTGCTGTTATTCAGTGTACCAATACCTTCCACATAAACACCGTAATTATATTGCTCACAACATTTATACATTCTGGCTACATTGGTATAATCATTACTGAAACTATTATCAACCCCTTGTTTATCCAGCCATCCTCTATGACTGGATTTAAGGTACCGATCGTACTCAGAATCATTATCTGTTATATCTTTATTGTCAAGTTTTTTATATTCTTTTTCCTGTTGTTCCCTTGTTTTTTCAATTGCTTTTTCCTTCTTCAATATATCATCCCTGGAATCTGTACTTTCGATCTTATTCTTGCCATCTCTGTACTTCATTCTTAGTTCGCTGTTCTTCAAATTGTTCAAGGTACCATCAAAGAACACTCCTATTTCCAAATGTATCTCATCTGTAGGAGGTTTAGCATTACCGGTGTTATATACCAAAGTCTTTCCCATAGTATTTTTGTTTTAGAAAACTTCGATCTTATCTGTTTTTATAAATGCTTCTTTACCATTTTCACCTTTCAGGATTATTGTAAAATAGCTATTAGACTCATTCACCTTTACAATAATATTAGCCTTAGTCGAATTAGGATCGTCTCCAAACACAGCTTTAAAAGCTTCAAAACCAGACTTTTCATTCAGATCACAATCTGCTCCATATTTCTTATTATCGGAACCTATAAAATCAAAACCAATGGTTCTGGGTATTGCTCTTAATTCATTCCCTAATAAAGAAATTTTAGCAGCATCAAGCTGTTCCCATTCTCCATTAACAGCGGATACACCAACATCTGTTGATGGATCTAGTTTAGCATTTTCAGGAAGCTCAAAACTAAGCTTCCAACTGTATCTTGTTCTATAGGTATCCCATAAACCGAAAGGAATGGGTTTTCCTTTATTTTTCTCTCTTATTTCAGCAGGAATTACTTTACCATTATTTAATACTTCATCGAGATAATCTTTCCTCCAGAAACGATTTTCATGACTATCCAGCTTGGCAATTTCAGATTCAGGAATTGTCACTTTTTTCCCCTGGTATCGCCCTACTTCCTTCTGAACGCCGACTCCTGCCACCCAAACCACAACTACACCGCCGGGAGCCATTCCCACACCAATCTCGTTATAATTCAAATGTTCGGTTTCACCACTCCCATTCGTTACTTTTACCTGGTAGCCTTTACTGAAATACTCTTTAATTTTAGCGGTATCAATAGCAGTATCAATCATGTAGAACTGGTTTTCCAGATAAGACATCCAGATAAAATCCAGACGGGTGGGTAAACTTTTAAAACCATTTCCCATCCCATGATTAATAGCGCCCCAAACATTTCTTCCGGGAGCTATACCAAAGCCGAGTCCTACCCATTCTCCACCTTCGCATTCTATTCCTCCGTTGTAAACTTCCATAGGATATCCCAAGGGCGCAGAAGTTCCCTCAGTCCATTCATATTTTGTCATAGTTTTAGTTTTTTGATGGTCTTTCTTCTCCTGACATGAAATCTGGATAAAAAATAAAAAGCTTAAGAGATATTGTAATACTTTATTCATTATTGACACCTTTCAGTTCAGCATTTAACTACGCCTGATTATTATATGTTTCTAACCTTTATTCACTTTGGCATCTATTTTTCCAAGCATTTTTGCTACCCCTGAACTTTGCAGTAAAATATCACCATTTTTAGCTTTATGAGTAGTTGTGGAAGTAGTTTCTTTAAGATCGCCTGTTACATTGATCGTTTTATTTTCATTGATCGTCTGCTTATAATTTTTTGAGGTGAATTGATGATTATTGATGATATTGACAGCATTATCATTTCCTACACTCGTTTTCATATCTTTTCCGACGTTGATGGCCAGATCTTCTCCAACATTAAAGGTCATATTCTTAGGAGATGTCACGATAATATTTCCTTTACCATCCATAAAATAATTATTTCCACTTGGATCAATAATATTGACACTTCCTTCCGTATCATTCATTAAAATCCTGATTCCGCTTCTGGTCTGTATCGACTTTAAATGATTATCTACTCCGCCGCCTAAAGCAGTTTCTCCATGAAACATTCCTCCCATTACAAAAGGACGGTCCGGGTGGTTGTGGACAAATCCTACCATTACCTGATCTCCGACTTCCGGGATAGCTACGTAACCTCTGTTCTGTGTAATCTGATCTGTTCCACCGGCATCCGGGGCCATCATTCTGATAAAGTTAGTAGTATCATGAAGCTGCCAGTCAAATCTTACGGTAACCCTTCCTTGTCCAAGCGGGTCAGTATTTGAGATTACAGTTGCAATCTGAGGTTGTGCAATTGGCATGATAAAATCCGGAGTTGGAATATATCCTGTATCTGAAGCAATGGCCTCAAATCTTCCGGAATAACGTCCCAAAGTATCCACTTCATGAACAACCTCTGTCATCATCAGCTTGGTGAAATAAGAGGTTTTATTGGTATCTGTTTTCCGCATATTGATGTCAGCAACACATCCGGGATATAAAAACGGAATGGTAGTTCCTCCGGAAACGGTAAAAACCTCTACGGCTTTACTTCCTGCCGTACTTGTCTGGGAAATAACAACATCCATATCTGTTGCTGCTTTTATGGGGGCAACCTGTAATGATGGAGTTTTGAATATTCCTTCATTATTTTTATAAGCAGTTTTCGCCAGATTACCGACGTGTTTTATAGGAGTTTCTCCGGAAGTCAGCTTAGCATTTGAGCTGCTGTTATATCCGTAAAAATTAGGTTTGATGTGTACTGCTTTCAGCTCTACATTCACATCAGAGACATTACTGCCGTATATTAATTCAAGTGATTTGTTTTGTGGCGGCATATTTCCGAAATGCAGTATTTCACCATCATAATAAAACTGTTCGCCATAGGCTTCTGCCATTCTGCAGAGATAATTATAATGTGTTTCATTATACTGAGCACTGTAAAGGATCTGAGAAGATGCTTTAGCATTGATCTTCACATCAAATTTGCTGCTTTCAATTCCCTGTTTAATCACATCTTCGGCAATGATCCCCATATTTACCGACTTATCTCCCCCAAAACTTTGAGTGTGCGGAGCAGCATCCAATAAAATGGTAGGGCTGTATCCTTTTAGTACGATATTTCCAAGACTGTGATTTTCCTGGCTGAACCCCACTTTGGTGATCACACCTACAAAGGTTCTTTCCGGGCTACCTTCTACATCTTTATATTTAAAAACAACGGTTAATCGTTTTCCTAAAAACTGCTGAGCCTCTTCCAGGTCATGGTTTTGTACTCCTTCTAAAGTATCATGTGCTAATGTAAGTTCAAAATTATGGTGTTTTTTTACGCTCTGCTGTAAACGGAAGTGCTTGAAGTGCTTTATCATTTTACCTTCAATCACGATATCCAGTTTCACCACACGGTTGATTCCAGGAATATGATTCTCCGAAATCTTTTCGGAATTCGAGATGTTTTTGTTCATATTATGTAGAGTGTTTGGTGAGGTTTTTATTTTGATAAAAAATCTAAAACAAATGACCTTTATATAAAGTTATAAATTTTTTACAATATAAAATTTACGTTTATTAGCTTTATATTAAAAATTATAGCATTTTTTTCATTTCCATTAGTAGGAAATAATTAGTGACAAAAAAACAGAACAGTATTCCGTATGACGGATGTACCATTCTGTTTTTATATCTAAGTGATTGTTAAAGGATCTTATCCATTAGATGAAGGCCAAGCTCCATGGTAAGAAGACGTTCCAAGATCAATTTGCTCTGCACTTATCACAAAGCTGATGTACATACTGTTTTCATCTACTGCATCAAAGTCTACTTCGTGCTGGATTACGTAACCGTTTTCCCATTTCAATGTTGTTAATGTACCTTCTTCATGAGATTTGTTGAAGGTAACTTCTCCTACCGTAGGCTTGTATTTACCATTCAATAAACTTTCAAGGATGTCAGATTTTTCAGTAGCTTCTACTGTAATTTTGATCAATGCATTGGAAGGATCTGATGCTACACGTCCTGAAACGTCTGTAGCTCTTGACACGCTGTAATTAAGCTTTAATAATTTCTGTCCTTCTCCGTTGTTGAATTTTAAGATTCCTCTTGAATTTCTTTCTGCCATGATTGTAAATTTTAATCGTTAATATTTTGTGATTTGATGTTGATTATGTCACCAAATTTAGATGTATTTATATTAACAAAATACACTTTTACTAAAAATCTGAAAAAGTGTAGTATTTTTACGACTAACACTTGTTAGGTAAAATATACACTGTAAATCAAAAACTTACTATCGACAAAAGAGAAATAAAGGTTTATTAGAAATATAAAAAATTGCTATTTCCAGGTATAGTTAAGATAAAATTGAGTTTGGAAAAAATTAAAAGTTCTATTCTACATTAACTCCAAATACATGCCCTACCAATGCCGTAATTCCCATCGCTACCGTTCCCCAGAAACAGATTCTCAATACCGCTATTTTAATGCTTGAACCTCCGGTTTTGGCTGAAATTGCTCCTAAAAGCATAAGAAATAGAATAGAACATCCATATTGGAAATATACCATTTGATGAATAGGCGCTACAAGAGAAACTGTAAACGGAAGCAGAGCCCCTACTGCAAACGATCCGAATGAAGCGATAGCTGCCTGTAAAGGTTTGGCCTGTGTTATTTCATTGATTCCCAACTCGTCTCTGGCATGTGCTCCCAAAGCGTCGTGCTCGGTAAGTTCTGTGGCCACCAGCAATGCGGTTTCCTTACTGCACCCTCTTCTTTCGTAAATTTTTGCCAGTTCTCTGAGTTCTACTTCCGGCATTTGTTCAAGTTCTCGTTTTTCACGCATCAGATCGGCTTTTTCCGTATCTTCCTGTGAACTTACAGAGACATATTCACCAGCTGCCATAGACATTGCTCCCGCAATCATTCCAGCTAAAGCCGCTAAAATAATGATATCACGTTCCGGCTCTGCTGCTGCCACTCCTATTACGATACTTGTAGTAGATAATAATCCGTCATTGGCACCTAATACCGCCGCCCGAAGCCAGCCCACCCTGTTTACATAATGTTTCTCCAACTGATGATGCATAATAATAAAATATTTTATTTAAAGTAAAAAGCAGAAGGCTGAAAGAGAGAAACCATTAGGCTTATTAATTAGCAGTTTTTAATTTTTTACTTTCACTTACAGCATGCTGCCCAAAATCTTTTTTAAGAATCTCAGTTAAAGTTACCCAATCTTTTTTCAAGAATGATTTTAAATTACGTTCATGTTATTGTGGATAAAACCTCATCTGCTCAAAAATATAATTGGGGTTTGTTCTTAGTAAATCAATCAGCTGCTTCAGCTCAGATTCTTCCCAGGTCTTCTGGAACATTTCATCATGAATAAGCATCACCACATTATTCCGGGTAAATGCCTTATCTGATGTACACAACCTCTGAACCGCCGCATACATTTCATCTACAGTCTGAATCGGAGTTCCGTCACTAGGATGGTGCTGCCATTCCACATCCCAGCCAACCACTTTATATCCAAGGGCAGCCAGCTGATCTGCTGTCTGAATACCATTGGTCACATCATTTTTTGATCTTCCTCCCAATCTCCACATATTTCGTCCCGGAAGACGTACGATTTTATAGGGAAGCTTCAACAAAATCTGATTGTACTGAATATCTTTTACGGATTTATCTACGTCATTATAAAATGCTTCATAATGATCATTGGCATGGGTAAAACTATGGTTGTATTCGTCAATGTAGGGATTCTGATCATAATATTTAGCGTAAGTATCCATCTGCTTGTCTTTAATAACATGCTCTCCTACCATGAAAACACTGATCTTAATCTTTTCTTTCAAAATAATATCATTGATGTTCTCACTTCCATTCAACGGGCCATCATCGAAAGTAAGGTAGATATAACATTTATCTGATGAGGGAATTATTTTCTGTGAATACAATATGTTTCCTAACATTAAAAAAAATCCGGTAAGGGTAATAAATAGTCTATCCATAATGTGTGATTTATCTGCAAATATAATAAGGAACAAAGAAATGACAGGCTTTATATTATTAAATTTCACAAGTTAATACCCTATGAATCAAATCATAAATCATTGAATGCGCCTCTTCTTATTCGGAAATTCCTGTTTTCTTATCTTTGCACCTTAGATTCCGACAACAAATTTCAATGAGTTTATTATATATCAACTGGGATATCAATCCCGAAATTGCCAATATTTTAGGAATTCCTTTAAAATATTACGGCCTTTTATTTCTTACAGGTCTTGTTTTATGTTTAAACATTCTAAAACGCATTTATAAGAAAGAGAACCTAAGCTCACAGGCACACGAGGCTTTATTTTCCTATGCTTTGATAGGAATTCTGGTAGGTGCTAGACTTGGACACTGTATTTTTTATGATTTTGATTATTATTCCCAGCATCCGCTTGAAATCTTTTTACCTATTCAGAGAGGTCCGGATGGAGCTTATCACTTTACAGGTTTTGCCGGACTGGCGAGCCACGGCGGAGGAATCGGACTGGTAATCATGCTGCTTTTGTATGCCAGAAAGTTTTCCATTCCTTTCATGACTGTGCTCGATGCCATTGCTATCGTACTTCCGCTGGGCGGTACTTTTATCAGGCTGGCCAACCTTATGAATTCTGAAATCATAGGTGTTCCTACAAATGTTCCCTGGGCATTTGTATTCCGCCAGGTGGATGATCTGCCGAGACACCCTGCCCAGCTTTATGAAGCCATCTCTTATGCCATTATTTTCCTGTTTATCTACTTCATATATAAGAAAAACATATTTAAAATAGGGAGAGGATTTTATTTTGGAATCAGCATCCTCCTTATTTTTATCATGAGAATATTGATCGAATTCATAAAGGTGGATCAGGTTGAATTTGAACACGGAATGATTTTGAATATGGGACAGATTCTCAGTATTCCTTTCGTACTTCTGGGGCTATTCTTCATTATCAAAAGTATGTTGGAAAAAGAGAAAATGAAAACGGTATAATTTCCGGTTATCCTTATTACAACAAAGCTGTTTAAACAATATAAGTATATAAGGTTGTTACTCTTGTTAAATAAAAAACTCACTGAAAGTTGTTTTTCAGTGAGTTTCTTTTTTAAAGAATTATAATGATTATCTTGTTGTATATCCACCATTAGCAAAGATGGTCTGTCCGGTGATCCACCACCCGTCAGTTACCAAAAATTCTACTAGCGGAGCGATATCTTTAATATCGGTAAGCCCGCCCAGTGCTGATGCGGATTTATGGTAGGCTACGGCATCATCAGTTTCCTGTCCATAGAAAAAAGGAGTATCCATCGGCCCTGGTGCCACTGCGGTTACAGAAATTCCTCTGGCCCCAAATTCTTTGGATGCAGCTCTTGTAAAATGCTCTACAGGGGCTTTTGCTCCTGCATACGTGGAATAAAGGCCTGTATAAGCTGCTAATAATGAAGTAACAATAGTACAGATCTTACCATGATCATTGAGCTTTTTCCCTGCTTCCTGCAAGAAGAAATAGGCAGATTTTGAATTCACATTGAACATCGTATCATATTCTGCTTCTGTGGTTTCGGCAAACGGCTTTTTCAAGACCATCCCTACTGTGTTGATTGCAACATCAACCCCTCCGAAACGGGAAATAGTTTCGTCAAAGAATTTAGTAACATTTTCTACTTTGGTAAGATCTCCCTGAAACAGAAACGCTTCCGCTCCCAAAGCCTGTACTTCTGCAAGTGTTTTTTCACTTTCCACCCTTGAACTTTCACTGTTGTAGTGGATCGCCAGCTTTGCACCTTTAGCAGCAAAATCTCTGCTTAATAATCCTCCCAGGTTTTTACCTCCTCCTGCAATTAAAACAACTTTTCCTTTTACATTTTGTGTTGACATTATTTTTATTTTTAAATGTTAATGAAGCAAAGATGGATAATAAAAGCTATCCCAGCATGGTGAAATTTTCGGTTTTTTATTATACTAATTAGAGCTTACTGGTTAAAGATATTACTCAATATCAAATTTCTGGCTTGATAATAAAAGTTTAAACCATTTTTATTGTCAGAAAAAATGAAACAAAAAATATAAACAAGATTTTTTAATACAACTCTATTGGCCAGTCAGATACAGCTTTTAAGACGATCAAATATTAAACAATTATTAATAATTCTCTATCATCTTTAAACTTTAGGCATAACATTTGATGCTTATCCACCCGTATTATTATACACCACATCATTCTAATATATTTTTTTATAATCCTCGGTCCGCTGGGGATTTTTTTGTACGGTTTCTAAAGTAAGCAGTATATTTATGTTAAAACCATTTCTGATAATCAATCATTTAAAACTGTATTATTCATTTTATTGTTGTATATTTGCATATTAAATAACTAAGTCACTACTTTGTTTTCTGTAACGACCGGAATATTTTTATTCAGTCTTTGCTTTTTGAGCAGCCATATTTTTAACTTTTATTCTTCTATTAAGAACAATACTTGTCGGAATTTTAAAGCTCTGTATGATTGGAGACCTCCAAGACAGAAAACATCGGCAGGCTTTACAGGTCTAAGGCAGACCGGATTGAATCAATTAATTTATAGAAACTAAATACTAAACATAATTTATGGCAGATTCTTTTTCTAAAAAGGAAAATTTCAAGAAAAAAATTCAAAAGCAAAAAGAAAAGGCGCTGAGACGCGAAGAACGTAAAACGAACAACAACAAAGGAAAGGATATGGAGGACGTATTCATGTATGTAGATGAATTCGGAAGGTTAACTTCTACTCCGCCTGAACAAAGACAGGAAGTAAACCTTGATGATATTCAACTGGGTGCAGCTCCTATTATTGAGGAAGATCCAAGAAAAACAGGAATTGTTACTTTCCTGAGTGAAAAAGGTTATGGTTTTATTACCGAAGATAATACTAAGGAGAATATCTTCTTCCACAACAACAACTGTGCAGAACCTGTAAAAAAAGGGAACAAGGTTTCTTTTGAAAAAGAGAAGTCTCCAAAAGGATTTTCTGCGGTTGAAATCCAGATTGTCAAATAAAATCTGATCTACAAGATATCTTCTGTTAACTGAAGATATGTATGTTTTAAATAATACAGAAAGCCACCTTTTCAGGTGGCTTTCTTCATACATCGTAAAAAATAAAAATGGGCCGGTTTAAAAACCGGCAAAAGAGTATTGTAAATTATTCTAATTTTCCTCCCAACGCTTTAAACAACAGAACATTATTTCTTGTATTCTGATGTTGAAACTGAAGCAGATCAAGCTCCGCTGTAAGTTTACTTTTCTGGGAATTGATCAATTCAAAATAATTGGCATATCCTGTCAGATAAAGATCATTGGAAACCTCCACACCACGGTCAAGAAAACCAACCTCTTCGGATTTCAGTTTCAGCATACGCTCATAGATCTTAGTTTGTTTTAAAATAGACTGAAGTTCATTAAAAGCTGTGGTTACACTTTTCTGATAATTTAAAAAGGCTATTTCCTGCTCTTTACTTGCTACTTTAAATTCATATTTCAGCTGTCCTTTATTAAAAACAGGAACCATTAATCCTCCCAGCAGCTGCCCTGCCAATGAACTCGGCTTGAAAAATGTTTCTACGGAAAAGGAATTCAGTCCGAAACCTGCACCAAGATCAATCTTAGGATAAAAAGCGGCCCGTGCAGCCTTTGCATCAGCTTGTGAAGCTTCCAGCACATAATAATTGGAGGCTACATCCGGTCTGGAATGAATAACATTTTCTACATTGATGGTCTTATTGAGAACTTCCATATTGGTAGGCATTAGTATTTTGCCACGTTTTACATCACCTCCATAGCTTCCGGTAAGGGTAGTGATCGCTTGTTCTACGGTTACGATCTCTACTTTAATATGTTCAATCTCTGCCAGCCAGTTGTTATTCTGAGCCTTAAACTGCTGTACAGCAAGCTCTGTGGCTTTTCCCACTTCACGTTGTGCTAAAACGATTTCAAATGCTCTCTGCTGGAGTTTATAGTTTTTCTGATAAATCTCCAAACGATTATCGAGAGCAACCAGCTGATAATAGAGGTTCGCAATATCTGTGAAAAGTTCTACCTGCAGTAATCTAAGTCCTTCCGTAGAAGCCAGGTATTTTTTTTGGGCAGCAATCTTCTTATTTTTGAGTTTTCCCCAGGCATCAATTTCCCAGCTACTTCTGGCTCCTAGCCAATAATTGGGGGTAAAATTACGGTTGATCTTCTGATCTTCGGTAATATTGGGTGAAAGGTTTGTATCATAGTTTCCAACCCCTTCCATTGTATATTTCCCATATCGATTTCCGGAAGCTTCTACTCCTACCTCCAGAGAAGGAAGCAGATCCATTTTTGATCTTTGAAGAAAACTATTGGCTATTTCTACTCTTTGCTGCGCAATCTGGAAATCAGGATTAGCCTGAACCACTTTATCAAAAAGGCCAAGCAGATGCTGATCTGTAAAATACGCTTTCAGATTGAGCTGCTGAAATTCATCTGTAGGGGTATTTTTTTCAGTTTTAATGGCCTCATGCGGTAGTGTCTGTGCCTTTTTCAGTTCAGTTACTTTTGGAACGGCACAGGAAACAAGGCTCAAAGCAGCAATTCCATACCATACATTTCTATGATTTAATCTTTTCATCTTTCTTCTTATTTTCAAGTTTTGCAAAGAATATATACAGTCCAGGAATGACTACCAGTCCGAAAATAGTTCCTATCAACATTCCTCCAGCCGCCGCTGTACCGATAGAACGGTTACCAATTGCACCAGCCCCTGATGCTATACATAAAGGAATAAGCCCTGCTACAAAAGCAAAGGAAGTCATCAGGATTGGTCTCAGACGCTGTCTGGCTCCTTCAATTGCAGCCGGAATGATATCAAAGCCCTGTTTGTTTCTTGCTACAGCAAATTCCACAATCAGAATGGCATTTTTAGCTAGAAGCCCAATCAGCATTACTAAAGCTACCTGTGCATAGATATTATTATCCAATCCTGCCAGCACCAATGCGATATAAGATCCGAAAATACCTGTCGGAAGGCTTAATAGCACAGGCATCGGAAGAAGGAAGCTCTCATATTGAGCTGCTAATAAAAGGTAAACAAACAGAAGACAGATCAGGAAAATATAAACAGTCTGGTTTCCTGACAGGATTTCTTCTCTCGTCATCCCTGACCATTCAATATCAAATCCTCTTGGGAGTGTCTCTTTTGCCACACGTTCTACGGCAGCAATAGCATCTCCAGAACTGTAACCGTCTGCCGGTTCTCCATTAATCATTGCTGACATATACATATTGTACCTCGTCAATACTTCGGGACCGTACACCTTCTCTATCGTAATGAATGTTGAGAAAGGAACCATTTCACCCTTATCATTTTTTAAATATAGATTCAAAATACTTTCAGGGGTGTCTCTATGTTCCGGACTTGCCTGAACCATTACTTTATACATCTGGCTGAAACGGATAAAATTAGTAGCATAATATGATCCCAGCATCGTCTGCAGCGTTGACATTGCATTGTCTACCGATACTCCTTTCTTCGCAGCCATATCATAATCCACATTAATCATATATTGAGGAAACGTAGCATCGAAACTGGTAAAACTGTTCTGCAGCTCTGGAGCTTCGTTCAGTTTTTTCACAAAGTCTTTGGTTATTTTATCTGTATTCTCGATGGTTCCACCTGTTCTATCTAATAAACGCAATTCAAAACCACTGGTATTTCCGAATCCGGGAACGGTAGGCGGAGCAAAAATTTCAATCTGAGCATCTGCAATTCCTTTTGTTTTATCTGAAAGTTCTGTGATCAGATCATTGACTGAAATACTTCTTTCTTTCCAGTCTTTAAGATTAATCATCGCCATTCCGTAAGATGAACCTGCGATTTCTGTCACAATACTGTATCCGGCAAGGGTTGTTACGTTTTCCACGCCTTTTATTTTCTTTGCAATTACCGTTACTTCATCCAGCACTTTTTCAGTTCTTTCTACGGTTGCTCCCTGTGGAGTGGTTACACTTACGTATACCATTCCCTGATCCTCCATCGGGATAAAGCCTGTTGGCAGGAATTTGCTGGTCACAAAAGTAAGTCCGATGAATAGGAACAGTAATCCAAAAGTAATGGTGGTTCTTGTTGCAAATTTTGACAGTATTCCCACATAACTATTGGTTAATCTGTCAAAGCCTGTATTAAAGCTCTGGAAGAAGCGGTCCACAATTGTTTTCTTCTTATGGTGATCATGCGGTTTTAAAATAATAGCACAAAGCGCCGGTGTAAGTGTTAATGCATTCACTCCTGAAATAACGATACTGATTGCCAGTGTTAATGAAAACTGTCTGTAAAAAACACCTACCGGGCCATCAAGGAAAGCCACCGGAATAAATACTGCAGACATTACAATGGTGATAGCTACTACCGCTCCTGCAATTTCTTTGGTTGCACTAATGGTAGCATCCATCGCATTCATACCTTCTTCCATCTTTACGTGGACGGCTTCTACGACGACAATGGCATTATCTACTACAATTCCGATTGCTAAAACCAATGCAAAAAGGGTGAGTAAGTTCACTGAGAAATCCAGCATATTCATGAAGGCAAAAGTTCCTACAAGAGCTACCGGAACAGCCAGTACGGGGATTAGCGTAGAACGCCAGTCCTGAAGGAATATAAACACTACAATTCCTACCAGGATAAAGGCTTCGATAAGGGTTGTAAGTACCGCACTGATAGAGGCATCCAAGAATCTGGAAACATCATAAGCCATGTTATATTCCATCCCCGGAGGGAAAGAAGTCACTTTCAGCTCTTCCATTTTAGCTTTTACACTTTCAATTACTTCAGAAGCATTGGAACCGGGACGCTGTTTCATCATGATAGATGCGGAAGGTCTTCCGTCTGTTTTGGAAACCATTCCGTAATTCATAGCCCCAAATTCTACTTTGGCGATATCTTTCAGTTTTAAGATCGTTCCATCTACATCAGATCTGATAGGAACTTCCTCATATTGTTTAGGCTCAAAAAACTTCCCTTTGTATTTAATCACATATTGAAGCTGGCTGGAGGTTTTCCCTGATGTTTCACCTACTTTTCCGGGCGCTGCCGAAATATTCTGCTTTTGTAAGGAAGTAATAACTTCGTCTGCCGAAATATTGTAAGCCGCCATCTTCTGCGGATCAAGCCACACTCTCATTGAGTATTCTTTCTGTCCCATAATCTCGGCACGTCCTACTCCATCAATACGTTTCAACTCCTGAAGGACATTGATATCCGTAAAGTTGTAAATAAACTGCTCATCCTGGCTCGGATCTGTACTCGTAATGTTGAGGTACATCAGCATACTGTTTACCTCTTTTTCTGTAGTTACCCCTGCTCTGATTACTTCTTCAGGAAGTTCATCAAGAATTGTGGTTACCCTGTTCTGAACGTTCACCGCTGCTACATCAGGATCTGTTCCTACTTCAAAAAATACCTGAATAAGGGTAAGCCCGTCATTGGAAGTTACCGTAGACATATACGTCATTCCGGGAACTCCATTGATTGCACGTTCCAAAGGAAGAGCTACCGCATTAGCGGATACTTCGGCATTAGCTCCGGTATATTTCGCTGTTACGGTTACCGAAGGAGGTACAATATCCGGAAACTGGGTAATCGGCATCTTTAGTAAAGCCATAATTCCCAGCAATACAAATAATATGGAAATAACCAACGAAAGAACCTTTCGTCTTATAAACATTTCTACCATTGTAAATTGATTTAAAGATTATGAAAGGTTAATACTTCTTTTTGATTTTAATAATATCTCCGTCTTTCAGAGATTGTGTTCCTTCATATATGATTAAATCTCCTTTTTTAAGACCGCTTTCTACGATATAAGAATCTCTCAGCGTAGTTCCGATCTTAATGTTGGTCATTTTCACTTTGTTTTGCTTATCCACAACAAAAACATAAGTCTTATCCTGGATGGAGAAGGTTGATTTCTGAGGAATAAGCATGGCATTGGCCTGATGCTCTGAAATAATAAGCTTCCCGGAGGTTCCGTGCTTGATGAGACGATCTGGATTCGGGAAAAGTACTTTATAGCGGATAGATCCGGTAGTTCTGTCGATTTCTCCCTCCGCCGTCTTTAAAGCACCGTTAAACTGATAATTTACTCCGTTAGGTAATGTCAATTCAATTTTCTGATGATTGCCGATCTTATCATTCGCTAAAAGCTCAAAATATAAATTTTCCGGGATCGAAAAGTAAGCGTATACTTCATTAAGCTGGGACAATGTGGTTAATAATGTACCATTTTCCACTAAACTTCCGTCTTTATGCGGGATTACGTCAATCACACCGTCAAAAGGCGCTGTAATTCTGGTAAAGCTTATTTTCTGAAGAACTGCTCTTTTCTCCGCATCTGCAAAGGCATGCTTTGCTTTAGCAGAGGAAAGCTTAGCTTTTACCATTTCCAATTCGTTGTTGGCTACAAACTTTTTAGCATGAAGGCTCTGGATTTGTTTCAGCTCTACTTCAGCAATGCGTACATCGGCTTCCGTTTGTTTTAAAGCTGCATTTGCTTTTAAAAGTTCCATTTGAAGTTCGGCATCATTGATCTTAAATAAAGCCTGCCCCTGATGTACAAACTGCCCTTCATTCACGTAAATATTCTGTATAATACCTCCGATTCTGGAGCGCATTTCTACATTTTTCTTAGCCTGAATATCGGTTACAAACTGGTTGCTTACCAGTGTATCTTTTTCTTTGATTTCAAGAACGGGAACTTCTTTTTCTTTCTGGTTGTCTTTTTTCTTGTCTTTACTGCATGACACAGCGAATAATGTTGCAAAAATGCAAATTATTACGTTTTTAAAATACATTGTAAAATGTTTAAGTTATAGAATTTTTCGTTAAAATAATCTGATTTCTAATAACTTATTCTTAATACAACTGGAGGAGATGGAGAAAGGATTTTACCCCGCAAATAGTAGATACCGCAATTTCAGGAAGTGTAATTTTTGGAATAACTTTTAATATTCCTGAAAAATCTGCAATGTTATGATCGTTTTTACGGGCTGCATGTTTTACAATTTTTGAAGCTGCAGGCACAGCATGCGTGTTCATATCTGCTTCCTCATATACATCCAGAAGATGGATGTTATTTACATGGGGTACATGGGGAATATTCCGTAACGATTTTTCTGCCCAATTCGAGTTGAAAAGGGAAAAAACCAATAGGATATAGAATATGAAAAATGACTTCAGACCTGCCATGTCAATCAGAACACATTTAGTTTTTCAGTAAAAACGATAGTGAGGCAAAAATAGGGATTTTTACCCGGAAACACGGTCCTTTAATTGTTAAAAAAACTTAAACAATGAGTAGGTGATGGATATTTTTAATCGCAAAAAGATTAAAATCGGAAATATTCAAATACGCAAAAATTTGTTGGAATGGTCTCAGAACAACCTGCTCAATACTCTGAAACGGTAATCAAAAATATGTTCTAATTTCTTTTTAACAAAAAGGCTGTGGGCTATTTCTCCCAAAAACCCCATGGGAAGCTCATAATCTATTGTATCTCTCATTAAAACACCTTCATCATTGGGAAAAAACTCATGATGGTGATTCCATAGTTTATATGGCCCTTTTTTCTGAAAATCAATAAAGCTTTTTTGAAAATCGACGTGTGTAATTTCTGTCTGCCATTTCATTTTAATCCCAAATAAAGGAGAAACGTAATAATCAATAAGCATTCCTTCATAGATTTCATCATCTGTCATTTCTGTCAAAACTATAAAGCCCATGTCTTTGGGAGTTATTTCAGAAAGATTATTGGCAGAGGAGAAAAACTTCCATGCGGTTTCTATATCACAATGGAGCTGTTGTTCGCGGAAAAGCTTATGTTTCATAGAGCATCAGAATTGAAGAACAAATGTATGACAAAGATTTAATTATATATCCACATTAAAACAGGTTTTCCTGCTTTCTGAATCATAGGATCAATCTCCTTCATGGCATTATTGGAAACGGTAGGACAACCCCAGCCTTCCGGCGAGCCTTTTGGGAACACTTCGTCATCACTCATCATATCCCAGGAATGAAAAACAATAACCCTTTTTAATGCATTACTGTTGGTTTCTTCAAGCCCATGCATCAGATATTTCACATTAATTCCCCAGTCGCTGTATCCTCTTCCTTGTAATTTGTACTTTCCCAACGATGAAAGATGGCTTCCGTCTTCATTACTAAATTCTGGATTACTTTTGGAATTGTCTCTGCTCCACGAATTAGAACCACATCCATGTCCTACCAAGTATTTTTTCGAAACAGAATTGGTTTTAAAATCCCAGACAAAAAAACGTTTGATTCCGGAATGAAGGCTCATATCGATCAGAATACAGAAATCCGTATTCCACTTCTTTGAGGTACAGAATTTCAAAGCTTCTTCTGCTTTTATTTTTATTCTGGAGAGATCTGCTTCAGGTTTTTTCTCTACAACAACGGGAACTTTGGCAGCTGATGGAACTTCTTTTTTATTCTGAGAGCATGAACCAACCGAAAGGAGAATAAACAGTGAGATATAAAATCCTTTCATATCCTATTTATAATGTTGAAAAATTCCAAAATCTGAAGGGGTCCAGAGTGCTGCTTTCTGTCCGGCTGCTTTTAAAGCATTATTAGACCACGTATTGCATGTATAAAGGAAACTGTAGGTCCCTTTAGCATCATAAAAGGCATCATTGTCACCATATACGGCATTTGTTGGAATTAATATAAATTTTCCGTTCTGATCTCTGTCAAATTTATCTTCCACAAATTTGACCAGTTGTTCATATTGACCTCTGCTGATCATGATCATTTTGCAGTCGTCTCCTTCTTTCATGGTATTGTAATAGGTACAGTGCATGGCCGAATCACTTAACCAGAATGCTGCTTTAACTGCGGTTGAGAATTTAAGATCTGCCCAAGTGGGAGTATCAAGATAGAAGCCTTTATCTCCCCAACCTATACCAATATACTGATAGTCTGTTCTTTTTGATTTAGTATCGGCAAAAGGAATTTTGGTACTCCAGTCCTGCACATCGTTTTTTACAGGCATTACAATATCTGTGTGTACACCGTTCGTATAAATATAGATAGGAATTTCTTTCTTCTGACCGTCGTCTTTGGCAGAAACAGGAATATAAGGTATCAGCAAACCGAGAATCACATAAATAATCACAATTCCCAAAATAATCCCTACTATTTTCAGGATGTACATTAATATAACTTTCACCGTCATGTTTTTGAATAAAATTTAATCTTAATTTTTAGTAAAAGTATTTGTTTTAATCGGAAAAATGATTATATTTAGTTATGAAATATTCATAAATATGCGTAAAAATACCAAATCCCAAAAAAGATTTAAAGTAAGAGTAAAAACTGCTCCTAAAAGAATACAAAAAAGACGTTGATTTTCGGTGAGATTTGATCTCCTGAAAGTCAATTTTTCTTTTTAGGAAAGGCTTTTCAAGCAACTTATTGTAAAAAATCTTAACCTCCTTAAAGCAGAAAACTTAAGGAATGGTCGATTATCAGCTTTAGTTTGGAACTTCACAAAATTCCGAAGAAGGGATCGTCACCAAAAGTTCAGGATAAAATCAGTCGGAAGGTTTCTGCAAAAACTCAATATTTCTCTTCAAGCCTGCAAATTTGGTTCTTTTCACGGGTGACTTTCTGAAGATTTCAGAGAAAATTTCCTGGGTAAGTTCTTTCCATTCTCCTTTTTTAAAGTTTTTCAACGCTTCATTCGGTTTGAAACGGGTTTGTTTATTGGGTGCGGAGAAGCGGTTCCATGGGCAGACATCCTGACAGATATCGCATCCGAACATCCAATCATCCATTTTATCTTTAAAATAATCGGGAATTTCATTTTTGAGTTCTATTGTGGCGTACGAGATACAGCGGCTTCCATCAATAATTTTTTCGGAAACAATAGCATTGGTAGGACAGGCATCTATACATTTTCTGCATGTTCCGCAATGATCGGTTGTTTCGTGATCAGCAATCAGTTCCAGATCACAGATAATTTCGGCAAGAAAATAAAAGGACCCGTTTTGTTTGGTAATGAGATTGGCATTTTTTCCTACCCACCCAATTCCTGACTTCTTTGCCCAGCTTCTTTCCATAATGGGTGCGGAATCTACAAAAACCCTGAACCCAAATTCTCCGATCTCATCCTGTAGTTCGGCCACCATTTCACGGAGAATTTCCTTGATTACTTCATGATAATCTTCTGCATATGCATATTTGGATATCTTATAATTCTCCAGTACCGAAATTTTTTCTTCCGGAAAATAATTATAAGAAAGTGAAATCACAGATTTGGAACCTTCAACCAAAAGTCTCGGATCAAGTCTTTTATCGAAATGATTTTCCATATACTTCATCTCTCCGTTGAAGTTATTCTTAAGCCACTGCTCAAGGCGTGGTGCATCTTCTTCGAGAAAATCTGCTTTAGAAATACCACAACCCTGAAATCCAAAACTTTTTGCCTTGGATTTGATCAGTTGGGAATATTTTTCAGCGTTTACATTCATAATTTCACAGTGCAAAACTAAGATTATTTTATCAATCTTCCGATTTTCAAAACATACCATGTTTCATTTCTGTATCGGTTCCCTTCTGAAAAATTATGTTTTCATTAAGATTTTTTTCAAAAAAAAATTGCGTAATTTCGTCTGGAATTTAATGTTTAAAACAAACAACTATGTCTTTAATAGAAGTAATACAATCCGGAAACTATGAATTAATAGACGTTCGCGAGCCAATGGAGCTTGAAATGGACGGAAATATAGATGGAGCTAAGAATATTCCTTTAGGTGAAGTAGAAGACAGACAGGACGAAATCCTATCTATTGAAAAACCTGTGATCTTATTCTGCAGAAGTGGAAACAGAAGCGGAAAAGCATTGGAATACCTTAATTCTCAAGGATTAAAGGACGGTTATAACGGCGGAGGCTGGGCTGACCTTAAGGCTGTTCTTGAAGCAAACAGAGGAACTTTTTAAAAAGTTCCTTTTTTTATATTTTTAATTGAGTTATGAATCTGAAGGAGCGATTTGAACAGCTTTGCAGTTCTTTTACAGAAGATAAAAACTTAATAAGCAGTCTCTGGAAAGAAATTGAAACCCAATATTCCGGGAAAGGCAGATATTATCATGATCTTCTTCATCTTGAAAATATGTTCCGGGAACTTGAGGAGGTGAGAAGCCATATTTCTGACTTTACAGCAATTTCTTTTTCTGTATTCTATCATGATGTTATTTATGATGCTACCTCGAAATCCAACGAAGAAAAAAGTGCCAGGAAAGCTGAAAAAAGATTGAAAGAAATGGGAGCTGGTAATGATTATATAGAAAATATTTCAACTCAGATTCTGGCTACAAAACATCATCAAAGATCTGATAATGGTGATACGAATTATCTTTTGGATGCTGATCTCTCGGTGCTAGGAAAAGATCTCAGGACTTATTTAGATTATACTCAAAAGATAAGGAGGGAATACTCTATTTATCCAGACCTTCTTTATAAACCGGGAAGAAAAAAGGTACTCCAGCATTTCCTTGAACTTGAAAGTATTTTTAAAACAGAATATTTTAAAAGAAAATATGAAGCTCAGGCAAAAGAAAATATAGCTGCTGAGATTCAGTTATTATAATCACCTTAAAACAACGAAGACACCTTATTGATAAAGTGTCTTGTTTATTTTAGAGATAATTTTCTTATTTCTTTTCATTGATAAATTCTGCTGCTCTTATCAATACCTGCTCCGGAACTTCCTTGTGTGGTGTATGACCAATCCCGGGAATAATATATTTCTCTGCAGATCCACTCACCTGGGTAACGGTCTTTTCAACCTGATCCAACGTACCATATTCATCGCTTTCTCCTTGTATAAATAATAACGGGCACTGAATGTCTTTTAAAAGATATTCAATATTCCAGCTTCTGTAATCATCCCGGGTCCAGGTTTCAGTCCAGGCTTTGAAAAGGTTTTCCACCTTATCGCCATGGTATTTTTGGAGACGTTCTGCAAGGTTTGTCGTTTTATAGGCATCCCATGCATCGTAAACACCTTTTAATGTTACTTCTTCCACAAAGATATGCCCTGCTTCACAAACAACGGCTTTTATCTTTTCCGGATATTTTGCGGCAGTGATCAGAGCGATTGTCCCTCCATCACTGTGCCCAAAAAGAATGGCTTGATCAATATTCATTTCAGTCAGTAAATCATTCAGTACATCGGCTTCCAGTTCCATATAATTTACGGGTCTTTCATGGGTCTGCATGGGATCTGATTTCCCGTAGCCTAAACGGTCATAAGCAAGGGTATTGCACTGTGTTGCTTCGGATAATTGAGAAGGTAAATTTCTCCAAAGCTGTACTGAACCTAATGAATCATGCAGAAAAACAATTGTAGGTCTTTTTTCAAATGTACTATTGTATTCTATATACAGGTTTTGGCCGCTCACATTTATTATTTTATTCTCTATCATTTTTACAATCAATTTAAAGTTTAACACCGATACTTCCACCGATTCAAATCCGGACAAAAATATTAATTAGCAAAATAAATACGAAATAAAAACTTTAAATATGTAAAAAATCCCACATTTAACATACAAATCAATACATCATTCATAAAGCAATCTATTTTTATATATTTACAGGAAAAAATCCGGATGGATATATTAGGAAAACAAGAGCTGGAATTATTAAGAATTCTTCAGAAGAGTTCACGGTTTGACATTACGGATCTTACTGAAAGATTAAATATGTCCCGTACATCCATATATGACAAGATAAAAAAGCTGGAAAACGAAGGATATATTACCAATTATGTTGCTCTGATTGATCCGAAAAAGGTAGGTTTAAACTTCACCGTTATTATAACAGTATCGCTGAACAGCCAGCAGATTGAATATGTAGAAGAATTTTCAAGAAAAATTGCAACGTTGGATGAGGTGGTGGAAGCTTATGTTACCGGAGGGATCTTTGATTATATTTTAAAGGTTGTGGTACAAAGTCCTGAAGCGTTCAGTGAATTTATTGCGACTAAATTATCTGTCATTCCTCATATCAGTAAAATCAAAAGTTCTTTTGTCATGAATCATATCAAACAGTCTACGGAACTTCATTTTTAATAAAAAAAGGAACCCGTGGCAGGTTCCTTTTTTTATTTTATAGGGTAGGTATTTTTACTTCTTCAAATTCTTTTAAGAGATGACTGAAAACGGTTTCCACCGGAAGAATATCATTAATCAGGGCCGAAACCTGGCCTATTTCCAGTTCTCCGTCTTCCAACTCTCCTTCAAACATTCCTCTTTTTGCTCTGGCTCTTCCTAATGAAGCGATTAAGGCTTCTTTACTTCTTCCACTCTGGTAGATGTCTTCCAGCTCGTTGAAAAATTTATTTTTAACCATTCTTACAGGAGCCAGTTCCTTCAAAGTAAGATGGGTATCTCCTTCCTGCAATTCTGTGATTTTCTTTTTCCAATTTTCATGTGCACTTGCTTCTGTAGTTGCGGCAAAGCGTGATCCGATCTGTACACCATCCGCCCCTAAAATCATAGCGGCTTTCATCTGTGAACCTAAAGCAATTCCACCCGCGGCAATTAATGGCTTGGTGATATGCTTTTTTACGTTGGGAATCAGACAAAACGTTGTGGTTTCATCACGTCCGTTATGTCCTCCTGCTTCAAAACCTTCGGCTACAATGGCATCTACTCCTGCGTCCTCACATTTTACTGCAAATTTGGTAGAAGAGACAACGTGAGCTACTTTTATTCCTTCTTTCTGAAGGGTTTCCGTATAAGTCTTCGGGTTTCCGGCAGAAGTAAATACAATCTTTACTCCTTCTTCCAGAATAATCTGAATAATCTCCTCAAGGTTGGGGTATAACATAGGAACATTAACCCCAAAAGGTTTATCTGTTGCCTGTTTACATTTCTGAATATTTTCTCTCAGAATATCAGGATACATACTCCCTGCTCCTATTAATCCTAATCCGCCACAATTGGAAACGGCTGATGCCAGTCTCCATCCTGAATGCCAGATCATTCCTGCCTGGATAATCGGATATTTGATATTAAAAAGTTGTGAAATTCTATTGTGGCTGGTCTGCATATCATGAATCTTTTTTGCCGAATTGAAATCTATAAAATTGCTCATATGTAAAAATACTAAAAACAACCATCACCAAACGCTTCTACTAAATAAAAATATACACAAAACCTGAGAGTATCATTTTCTATATTTATTCAAAATACTATCAATAACAGGACTTATTGTTAAAAAGCTTTGAACAAGTTCATGTATATCTTTCCCTATATCATCTTCTTTTAACTCTACCCAACCCTGCATTAATGTTAAGGGGCCATAATTTACACTTACATTAGGCCAATCTTTCTGGTATTCTAAAAATTCGCTTCTAAAATCCTGGGCGAAATTTCTGCTCGATATTTTATAGTTTTTCAATGATCTAAGCTTCAGAGCATGTATATTATAATATATTTTTCTTTCACGAATTGCTTCATCATGGATCCAAATCGAAAAGAAAATTCGTCCCTCCGAATCTAAAGGCGACTGTGGATCTCCGGCCCATTCCGGTTTATACACTTTAAGGGCGACAGATTCCAAAACCATCTCTACAGACAATTTCAATCCGTTATTACTAAGTATCTTTTCAGGAATTTCAGATGCGGCCAAATGAAATTTTCTAAGGTAAAAAGTATAATCCATACCCTTAATTTTTGTAAATATATTATACTTTTTTCAGGGCGAGGCAATAAATAAAAAACCTTCAGAGATTCTGAAGGTTTTCGTATTATTTTTTCATTGATTCTTTTTTCCAGTTCGACTTAAAGTTACAGCTATCGTAACGTCCGTCAATTGAAATAAAGGTTGTTGGCAATTTTGAGTTAACAAATTTTTCAACCATTTCATTTTTCTTTTTATTCAGCGCCATCTGTTTGATTCTGCTGAAGTCTGTTTCCAGAGTAATCTGGTGAGAAGGAATTACATCGTCAATTTTAATAATCTTAATTGCTTTTCTTCTGTTCTCTTCATCCTCAAAAGCTGTAGTAATATCTCCTTTGTTCAATCCAGCCAATTCGTAGCTGATCGTTCCCGGAATACTTTCTCTTTCAATTTTATCAGAACCGTCTGCTCCAGGAATAACTCCTGCGTTGAACTTTGTTCTTTTATCATCTGAAAATTTAAAAGCAGCATCTTTAAATGTCATTTTACCGTTTATAATAAGACCTCTGATGCTGTCTAATTTTGCTTTTGCAGTTTTAATCTCTTCATCTGTAGGAGTTGCCTTCAACAAAATATGTCTTGCATCATATACTTTCCCAGATTTCTTCAGTAACTGAATAATGTGGAATCCAAATTCAGACTCAATAGGATCTGAAATTTCATTCTCCTGAAGGTTCAGAGCTGCAGCTTCAAATGGCTTTACCATCTGACCTTTATTGATGTTTTTATACAAACCTCCGTTGGAAGCAGATCCTTCATCTTCAGAATAGATTCTTGCCTGGCTTTCAAAAGTTTCTCCTCCCAGAATATCCTGTTTGATCTTTTTCAATCTATTAATAAGATCCTGTTTATGAGCTTCTGTCAACGATGGATAGATCATGATCTGAGCCAGAGTAACTTCATCTTTAATTTGTGGCAGCTGCGTTTTATACATATTATAAAAGTCAGTAACCTCATTTGGAGTTACGTCAGCTTTATCTGTAATTCTCTGATATTTTGCCTGTCCGTAATACTGGTCTGTATCAATTTTTTCGATAGCATTCTTCATCTCATAAGCATTTCTGAACTTATAAGCGGCAAGTAGTGTTTTTTCGTCAGGAAATTGAGAAAGCAACTGACGGTATTTTGCGTTAGCCTGTTCTTTAATTGCTGCAGAACGGTTTTCAATTAATGTATCTTTTTTTGCTTCATAAACAAGAAGCTTATTGCTGATAAGGTTTTCCAGGAACTCACATTTATCTGTGTTACTAGCTCCCTGCTGTTTTCCATAATTCATCTGCTCGATTACATCAGATTCCAAAACAATCTCATCCCCGATAACAGCTGCAATACCATCCACTAAATCTCCTGGTTTTAACTGGGCATTCATCCTGTTTGAAGAGAATATCAAGATGAAAATCCCAAGAAGATAAGTGATTTTTAGTTTATTTGTCATTTTACTATTTTAACAAGTTGCAAATTTAGAATTCTTAACGAATTTCACTCAATTTTTTATTATAAATATTTCTTAAAAAGACTTATTTATTGTAGTTCAACATCAAATGTCGTTAATTCTTTGAATTGTCTCAATCTGCTGAACATATCAGACTCCTCTACTTCCTGGATTCTTTCTGTTCCGAATTTTTCTACTGTAAATGAAGCCATTGCAGATCCTACGATCAATGCAGATTTCATAGTATCGAAATCAAATTTTCCTTTTTTAGCAAGGTAAGCAGCAAATCCTCCTGCAAAAGTATCTCCAGCTCCGGTTGGATCGAAAACTTCTTCCAATGGAAGTGCCGGGATAGCGAATACTTTATTATCATGGAAAAGCAAAGCTCCGTGCTCTCCTTTTTTAATGATTACATATTCAGGCCCCATTGTATGAATCTTTTTAGCCGCTTTTACTAAAGAATATTCTCCGGAAAGTTGTCTGGCTTCTTCATCATTGATGGTAATTACGTCTGTTTTTGCAATCATATCCATCAGAATATCCCATGCGCTGTCCATCCAGAAATTCATTGTATCAAGGATAACAAGCTTAGGACGGTTGTTCATTTTTTCAAGAACTGATAACTGAACTCCAGGGTGTAGGTTTCCAAGTAACAAAATTTCGGCATCCTGCATTGAATCTGGGATTTTAGGATCGAAGTTTTCCAATACATTAACTTCTGTAGCTAACGTATCTCTGGTATTCAGATCGTTATGATATCTTCCCGCCCAGAAGAAAGTTTTTCCTTCTTTTACGATTTCAATTCCTTCGATGTTTACTTCTCTGTCTGTGAACATATCAAGATGTTCCTGTGGAAAGTCTCCTCCTACTACAGAAACAATTCCGGATTTAACGCCTAAAATAGATGAAGTGATCCCAATATAAGTGGCAGCACCGCCTAAGATTTTGTCCGTTTTACCAAATGGTGTTTCAATTGCATCAAATGCAACACTTCCTACAACTAAAAGTTTCATATATTTTTCAATGTATATTAAAAGTAATTATTTTTTCCATTCAAAAGAATCCAGCAGATGCTTCATATCATTCTTGATATAATTTACTGCAGGAGCCAGAGAGTCCGGTTTCGGTCTCGAATTAAAGTATAAATAAGCAGTTACAAAATGTTTTGTACTGTCTGTAATGTAAAACTGAAGATTGGATGCACTCTGCCCTTTCAATTCATAGAAGTTTCCGTATACCTTTTTTTCAGGATATTCAAAAGATTTTGTATCTATGGAGCTGGCTTTGATGGTATGTTCGTATACCATTTTTTCGGCTTCCTTGATATGATCGGCAAAATCATTCTGTATCGGATAATAGGTCACAAAAAGCTTAGCCTTCATTTTTGGATAGTTCAGATAGAACCAGCAAGGTTTCTTAGCCGGAGAGATCGAAGCGAACTCCGAATATTCAAAGGTATAAGCGCAGTTGTTTTCAAACTTTTGATATTTCGGTGCGGGATATTCCAGACGCAGTTCTCCGTAAGGTTTCGGAACAGAGTCTTTTCCACATGAAACTAAAAGCAGTGATACAAAAATAAAAATGACTTTTTTAATCATTTTGCAAAAGTACAAATTAGATTTCAGATTTCAGAAGACAAATTTCAGTCTTTCAGAGAGTTTTGAATGTAATTTTCCAGAGGCTTTGGAAAAGACTTTTCGTGAGAACCTTTCACATCCGTAATCTGGTACTGATTTTCAGTTATAAAATCATTCCATACCTTCTCTGAAGCCACCTCAACATTAAATATTTCAATGCTTAAATTCTTATGGGTAAGCTTATGGGTAACCATTTTTGAATGGGTGATGAACTGCTCCATACCAGGAGAAATGGACTCAGGAAATTCAAACAGTTTCTTCCAAATAAAGTCATCTTTTCTCTGGCGGATCAAAAATTTTCCGTTTCTATGAACAAAATAATAGGTTAAAGCAAGGTCTTCTGTTTTTACTTTTTTTGTTTTTAAAGGATATAAGGAAACTTTCTGAGTGGAAAAAGCCAGGCAGTCTTCATTAACAGGGCATTCTCCACAAAGAGGATTTTTGGGTTTACAGATCTCGGAACCGATATCCATCATTGCCTGATTGAAATCGCCCACATTTTCCGGCATCACCAAAGCTGCCAGTTCAGAGAAATAATTAAAAGCTCTTGAATTTGAGATATCGAAATCATCAGCGAAGAAACGGCTCAGAACACGGTAGAAATTTCCGTCAACAGCAGGCATCTTGCCTCCGAAACAAATACTTGAAACAGCTGCAGCGGTGTATTTCCCTACTCCTTTTAATTTTAAGATTTCTTCATACTGATCCGGAAAAATACCATGATAATCTGTCATGATCTGCTGTGCAGCTTTATGAATATTGATCGCTCTTGAATAATATCCTAAGCCTTTCCAATATAATAAAACCTCATTTTCTTCAGCTTCTGCCAAAGTTTTCACATCCGGAAATCTTTCGATAAAATTATTGTAATGGTTTAACCCCTGGTTGATTCTCGTCTGCTGAAATACAATTTCACAGATCCAGATTTTATAAGGATCTTTTGTTTGTCTGAAAGGTAAATCACGCGCATTATTCCTGTACCATTCCAGGATTTTGTTACCAATATATAGAAAGTCTGAATTTCTGCTATCCTTCTCCAAAAATTTTTTGTTTATCTGTTTATAAGATACTTTGACTTTGCTCCGTATCTTATATTTTGCAAAGATAAAATTTATTTATCAGCTTTCACAGAATATACGGGAGCTGCTTTCAGCCATTGATATTTCAGGTTTCTGTCTTTGGCAATGAAACGGAATCCTTCCAGTTTCTTCAGGTATACATACATTGAATCACTATTCTTGATCTTCAATTTATAAGGAGACAAAAAAAGCATTGGCATTTCCGATGTAGAATCTCTTACCGTTTTCAATACTTTCCCAGCGCTTACTTTGTAAAGATAAAATGATTTTCCGCGGCCTTTTGAACTGTCAGCCAGCTTTACAGCTGAACTTGCAAGCACAAGTTCACTCTTATCAAAGCACTCTTCTCTGTTCATTATATAAGCTTTTCCTTCCTGATGTTCATCTGCAAAAAGATCATCTTCATAATGGGCCGGGCTCTGGTATTTTTTTTCACAACTTATCAGAAGCACCATCAATACGGCTGGTAAGCCCATGATAAGCTTTTTATTCATATTAAATTTCATAGGTGTTGGTAGAAAAAAACCGATGTAAAAGCTGCATCGGTTTTTGTTATTTTAAAATAAGTTGATTTTATTCCTGAGCATATTCTGCATCCCATTCGTTACCATCATCTCCTTTGTGTCCGTCTAATTTAATAACGAAACTTTTTGTAGGGAAATAAGGAGTCATGCGGATATCCAGCCATACTCTGTCTTTGTTCACTCTATCCTGTTCGAAACGAACAATCTTGAACTTTTCAATTAACTTGTCCGGGCCTTTGATATTATCCAGGAATGTTACGATCTGTCTTCTCAAATCGTCTTCATTCTTAGCATTCCAGTTTTCGAAAGCTCTTCTGTTAAGGAAGTCTAGTAATACTTTGGTCACGTAGTCGAATACACGAACTACTGAATACGTCTGAAGACCGATATTGTCTCCTGTAAATAATGTCTTTGCAGAGAAAGCCATGATTTTTCCGTACTCATTTACCATTGGAACAAGTCCCATTTTTTCCAACTGAGAAATTTCACTTTTCTTCAATTCGAATTTTACGGCATCTACTTCATTGATATTACCATGTTTTTTACCTGCTGCTACCTGAGACATCAGTGTTTTGTGGATTTTTCCGGCCAATGAAGTGGAAGGTGGAAGTTCTACATTTTCTTCTTCTCCTACTTCTTCAGCCTTACCACGTCCTACCAGCCAGTTACACGTCATAATAACGTTACTTCTGTGAAGTTCACCTCCTGTAAGATTTGCAGAGTGGAATAAATCTACTACGTCATCCGGTTTATCAAGGTTAGCGAAGTCTGTAACCATCATAACTTTATTCTCGTTACAGATTTTTGCCCACTTTTCAATAACTTTATTTGATCCTAAATATCCAGGGATGGCAAGGATTGAATAGTTATCTCTAAGGTCTAAACGATCGTAGTAATTTTTGAATTCTTCTGAAATTGCATCAATGAATAACGGATTATCCAAATCTGAAACCTGATCTAGACTTGCATTAACAATGCTTACGTTATCCACTTTGTCCAATTCTGTATTTTTATAGAATTGAGCTACTGTTCTGTAGTTGGTTTCCAACAGACGAACTGCATCCAGTGTATTTTTTAGATTTTTCTTTAGATTCTGATCAGCCTGCTGTGCTTTATTTTTACACGTATCGGCCATTTTATCTGCAGATTCGCTTCCTTCCAGAAGGCTTACCCAAAGGTTAATCTTCTGAAGAAGTTCTTTTCTTTCATCTGCTTTATTTCCGTCATTAAGGAAAATTTCCTTTCTTGCTTTTCTTGTTGGGTTCATATTGGCGATACCGTCCACAACGGATTCAACAAAGCCAAAACCTCCCATTTTATTGAGCTCTGCAAGCGGATTGCCTTTTGGCTGCCCTGAGTGCTGCTGCTGATTCTGCTGTTGGCTTTCCTGCGCCTGTAATTTGCTATCCATGATTTAATGTAAAGTCT
This sequence comes from Chryseobacterium sp. Tr-659, assembly GCF_011752975.1. Lineage (GTDB taxonomy): Bacteria > Bacteroidota > Bacteroidia > Flavobacteriales > Weeksellaceae > Chryseobacterium. Next base: position 204,018 of record NZ_VWWP01000007.1, read on the forward strand.
TTAATTATTTTTCAAGTTCTTGTGCCACATCTTTCAATACCTCAATGAACGCAGCTCTTGTTTGCTCGTTCTCCAACATATTGCGTAGAATTTTATTTGTTTTCAGCTGACGTACGATTTTATTGTACTGCTCCTGTTCCATGCTCAGCTGCTGCAGATAGTCTGACTTCTGAGTAAGGCTTTTAGGAGTAAAGTCTCCAAGGTTTTGAAAACGGAATTCTTCTTCTACCATTCCGCCGTCTTCTGTTTCATGCTGTACAGCTACAGAAGGCTGGAAATGTTTGAAAACGTCTTCCACTGTTTTTAATCCTGTTACAATTTCAGGGGTGTAAGATTCTTCTGTTGTAAGCTGGCTTACTATCAGTGATTTATTTTCCTGTATTTCCTGAATAGCTTCATTAGCGTCCACTTTTACTTCGTTTCCGCCAACACCATAATTAAACATTGCCATATTATTATTATTTTGAGATTTACTATTTGGGTTTAGATCTGTATTTGAGTAATTTACAGACAAATCAAATAAATTACCAATCCAGCGTTTAAATTTATAAAAAAACTATTACATACAAAATTTTGACAAGATTTTTCTTGACTTATTTAAATTTATCTGCACTTATTAAACATACAATCATCAACTTATGATGTCACTAAGCTATGAAAAAATAAATAAAATAAATCATAAAAAAATAAAATAAAAACCTTGGGTCTTCTTAAAAGTATTAAAGGAATTTCAGAAGGAGAATTCTTGTGGTATTTCAAAAAATACTGAGAAAATATTTTTTATATTTAAAGAAAGTAAAGAAAATCATGAAGGATGTAAAAATAGCATTTAGAAAACCAATATTTCCAATTTCAGAAGCATTACAGCAGTATCTGGAAAAATATAACAGAACAACAAAGATCCATTTTCTGTATGAAGACCTGCTGAGGTTCAGCGACAGTGTGAATCTTCTGGATAAAGACGGCAAAGATACTTTGTGGCTTGGGGTGCTGTATTCGGAAAGTGAGTTTAAAGAAATAGAGGCTAATTTAAATAAAATTTACACCCTCCTTCATTCTGACGGAGATACTGCTACCTTACCTTATCTGAAAGTGGATACTATCGACTTTTGTACTTTTGGAAACTCTAAACCTTTTCGGGTTCGGGTGAGAAATATTCTGAATGATAATTATACTAATTTTTATATTAAGCAGGCAGATGCTTCCCGCATTTACGGACTGGAACTCGAAGATCTTCTTTCCCCTAACCGTATTAATTTTCTGATTTACAGAAACACTTTGATAGAAGAGCATATTTTAGGGATTCCCGGAGATGTTTTTATTCAGAAACATTTACCAAACTGTACGGAGCTGGAAAAGGCACAGATTTCCAAAGAATTTGTAAAATTCAATGAGCGCTGTCTTATCGGCCTTCTTGGTGACATGCGTTCTTATAATTATGTTGTAATTCCTATACATGATTTCGACCAGGTTATTTACAGAATTCGTCCCATCGATTTTGATCAGCAAACGTATGAAGGGAATCTGAAAGTTTATCTTCCGCAATATTTCAAAGAAAACAACCAGATGGTCAATATGGTGCTGGAAAAACTGAAACCCAGTTCCATAGAACAATACCGTAAGGAAGTACGCTCACAAATTGTAAAAAGGGTAACCAGCAGCAAAAACAGATTCGATGAGCTCATTGCGATTATGAAAAAAGACAACATCTCCCCGGAAGCCAATATTACGGAACTAAAAACGGCTTTACGAAAACTTACCTATGATGTCAATTTCAAGTATTGTAAAACCATGGGAGACATTATAGAAACCGGAATAAATTTTGTTCTCAAAAATTATAAGAAAGAATATTAAAAAGAAAATCCATCTCACTTAATTGAGACGGATTATTTCTTTTCTAACAATTTTTGGCAAAGATTACCAAATTTTTATTCTGTCCTGAGGAGCTTTATACATTTTGTCTCCCGGTTTGATATCAAATGCTTTGATAAATGAATCCTGGTTCACCAATGGACCGAATGCTCTGAACATCCCCGGAGAGTGCGGATCTGTTTTCACCTGATTAATCATATACTGATCGGTAGCCTTCGTTCTCCAAACGGTTGCCCAGCTCAGGAAAAATCGTTGATCCTGTGTAAATCCACTAATTTTTCCAGGGTTTCCTTTATCTTTTAAATACATTTGAAGGGCGTCATAAGCTACTGCAACACCTCCTAAGTCACCGATATTTTCACCACTTGTAAACTTACCGTTCACGAAGCTGCCTTTTACGGGTTCATACCCACTGTATTGTGCTGCCAGCTGTCCTACTTTTGCGTCAAAGTTTTTACGGTCAGCATCTGTCCACCAGTTGTTAAGGTTACCATCACCATCGAAGCGGGAACCGCTGTCATCAAATCCGTGAGAAATTTCGTGACCAATTACAGCACCAATTCCACCAAAGTTCACTGCAGCATCTGCCTTAGGATTATAGAAAGGCGGCTGAAGGATTGCAGCCGGGAATACGATCTCATTGTTTGACCCGCTGTAATAAGCATTCACAGTTTGTGGAGACATTCCCCACTCTGTTTTATCAACCGGTTTTCCTACTTTATCCAGGCTTCTCTGATATTGCCATGCAGATACATTCTGAAGATTGGAATATAATGTTGCTCCTTGTTTCGGAGATTCTACTTTTAATTGGCTATAATCCTTCCATTTGTCCGGATAAGCGATCTTCACCGTAAATTTAGAAAGTTTTTCCTGTGCTTTTACTTTGGTCTCAGGAGACATCCAGTCTATATTTGCGATATGTGTTTTGAATGATTTTAAAAGATAATCAATATATGTTTCCATCTGCTGCTTTGCTTCAGGAGTGAAATATTTGTCTACATATAATTTACCGAAGGCTTCTCCAAGAACACCATTCACTAAGGAAAGTCCTCTTTTATTCATCGGGCGCTGTTCTTTCTGGCCCTGTAAATATTTTGCATAGAAATCAAATCTGATCTGCTCCAGGCTATCATCCAGATTGCTTGCATTTCCGTTAATGATGTGGTATTTCAGATAGTCTTTCAATAAAGGAAGATTCTTCTGTGTGATAAACTGATCCATATTCTGGTAATACTTCAGCTCTCCGATGATCACTCTGTCTGTATTCACTCCGGCATCTTTCAGATATTTGGCAAGATCAACATTTTTAACGATCCCTGATAATTCTGAAACATTTTTAGGGTTGTATCTTAAATTAGCATCTCTGTTCTGTTCAAGAGTTAATAAATAATTCCCAAGCTGCTTTTCAAAATCCACAACATTCTGTGCTGCCTGAGCTGAGTTTTTATATCCTAAAACACCAAATAATTTTCCAACATAGGTCTGATATTCTGCCAGGGTTTTAGTATTGGCTTCGTTTACTTTCTGATAGTAATCTCTTCCTAAGCCAAGATCCGGACCTCCAAGATACACCGCATTCATTTTAGAATTCTTCATATCCGCACTTACTCTCCAGCCATAGAAAGAATTATCTCCTAATCTCGTAGCTTCGAGAAGGTATTTCTGAAGATCATTAAGGTTTTTAATGGCATCTACTTTTGCCAGATCAGCTTTGATGGGAGCTAATCCTTCGGCATTTCTCTTATTGGTATCCATAAAAGAAGCGTAAAGATTCTGGATCTTCTGCCCTTCGGAGCCGGCAGGATATGATTCTGTAAGGATTTTGTTCAATATATCTAATGAAGCATCATCCACATTTTCTCTCAAAGCATTGAAAGATCCCCAATTGGCTTTATCGGAAGGAATCGGAGTGGTTTTCACCCAATTTCCATTCACATAGCTAAAAAAGTCATCCTGCGGGCGAACACTTGTATCCATATACGATAAATTGATCCCCTCTTCTTTTACTTCCCCTTTTACCGGCTTTTCAATTTTTGCCATAGTTTCAGTTTTTGTCTCTGTTCCGGCAGTTTTTGCTGCTCCGCACGAATTGAGAAATACAATACCTGAAAGGGCAAGTATTCCAATATTTAGCTTTTTCATTAAGATGATTTTTGATTTTACACAAACTTATCAAATATACAAACTTTAATGATATGTAATGAATGGTAATTGATATATGGTGTGGGAAATTGAAAAATTCAATGTTGAAGTTACCTAGCTTCTATCATCTTTTATCTACTACCTAAAAAAACAAAACCGCTCATTGCTGAGCGGTTGTTATTGTTACCAGATTTTGATTCTGTCTTCCGGAGCTTTGTATAACTTGTCTCCTTTTTTCACGTCGAATGCTTTATAGAAAGCATCAACATTGATCAATGGACCAAAACTTCTGAAATATCCCGGAGAATGCGGGTCAGTTTTCACCTGGTTGATCATATATTTCTCGCTTGACAATGTTCTCCAAACTGTTGCCCAGCTTAGGAAGAATCTCTGATCCTGAGTGAATCCACTGATTTTCCCTGGATTTCCTTTATCTTTTAGATACATCTGAAGAGCATCATAAGCGATGTTTACCCCTCCTAAGTCAGCAATATTTTCACCGTTTGTGAACGTTCCGTTTACGAAAGTTCCTTTCACCGGCTCATATTTATCATACTGAGAAGCAAGTGCTTTGGTAGCTTTTTCGAAGTTTGCTTTATCCTCAGGTGTCCACCAGTCTACAAGGTTACCGTCTGCATCGAACTGTGCTCCTGAATCATCAAATCCGTGGCTCATTTCGTGACCGATAACTGCACCGATTCCTCCGAAGTTTACAGCTGCATCCGCTTTAGGATTAAAGAATGGCGGCTGAAGGATTGCGGCAGGGAATACGATCTCGTTATTTACAGGGTTATAGTATGCATTTACAGTTTGTGGAGTCATTCCCCATTCTGTTTTATCAACCGGCTTACCAATTTTAGCTAGGTCTTTGTTGTACTGCCACTCTCCAATGTTTTGAAGGTTTTTATATAACGTTCCTCCTTTAGCTTCAGGAACGATTTCCAATTTTGAATAATCTTTCCATTTATCAGGGTAAGCAACTTTTACAGTAAACTTGTTCAGTTTCTGCATTGCTTTTTCTTTAGTGGTAGCTGACATCCAGGCTAAGTTGTTGATATGAACGGCAAAGCTTTTCTTTAGATAGTCAATCAATTCCACCATCTGAGCTTTTGCTTCAGCAGGGAAATATTTCTCAACATATAATTTTCCGAAGGCTTCCCCTAAATTTCTATTGATCAGCTCAAATCCTCTTTTGTTCAATGCTCTTTGTTCCTGCTGGCCTCTTAAATATTTTCCGAAGAAAGCAAACTTCATATCTCCCAGTTTTTCACTCAGGTAAGAAGCGCTTCCGTTGATCATATGGAATTTCAGATAATCCTTGATTACAGGAAGATTCTGAGCGCTAACCAGTTTATCGAAGTTTTTATAGTATCCTAATTCTCCAATGATTACTCTATCCGTACTCACTCCTACTTTTTTAAGGTAGCCAGGAATATCAACACCTTTTACCAAAGCAGAAAGTTCCGGCATCGTCTGAGGGTTGTACTGAAGAGTATTATCACGGCTCTGCTCATTTGTAAGGTAAGTGTTCGCTATACTTTTTTCATAGTTCACAATACCTTTTGCTGCTTCATCAGCGTTTTTATAGCCTAACTCTTTTAGCATTGAAGCTACATATTTCTGGTACTCAGCAATAGCTTCCGTATTTTTATCGTTTACTTTCTGATAATAATCTCTTCCTAAACCAAGAGATGCTTCTCCTAAGTAAACAGCATTCATTTTAGAATCTTTTAAATCCGCATATACTCCCCATCCGTAGAAAGTGTTTTCACCTTCTTTGGTAACAGATGCCAGGTAACTCTGAAGATCAGCCATATTTTTAATAGCATCAATTTTATTCAGATTTTCCTGGATAGGTTTGATTCCGTCTGCATTTCTTTTCTGCATGTTCATATAAGAAGCATACAGATCCTGAATTTTCTTACCTTCACTTCCGTCAGCAAATTTGTCTTTCAAAAGAGAGTTCAGGATTGTCATGGAATTGTTATCCGTATCCTCAGCTAATTTATTGAAGCTTCCCCAAGTTGGCTTATCGGATGGAATTTTAGCTGTTTTCATCCAAGTACCACTTACGTAGTTATAAAAATCATCCTGTGGACGTACCGAAGTATCCATCAAGCTAAGGTCTAAGCCTTTATCTGTGTTATTCACTACTGTTTTAGTAGTTTTAGCTTGTGCGCTCATCGTATTCTGAGTGCAGATCCCTGCTATTAAAAACAAAGAAAGCGTTATTTTTTTCATTATGATAACAATTTTTAGAATATGTATAATTTATTTATTATTTGTTACGTTGACGTGAAACAAATTTAAACAAATAACATCATAGCATAATAATAATTTGTAAAAGATAGAAGCTGGGTGCCGGAAGCTGGAAGTTATGAAAATCATACAATAACTCCCAGCTTCATTCTTCCAGCTTCCTAACTCCTTAAGAAGTTACTATCTCTTTTACATTTCCTGTTCTTTTCAGGAATCCCCAAGACTGCATTTCGCCTTTCAATGCTTTTCTTAAACTTTTAAATAATACAATATACATCAGCCATCTATACCCGAATCTCTGCGGAATAATATACAGCAGATTGGTTAACTTCTCCCGCTGTATCACAAATGCTATTAAAGCCAGTGAAGCATCTACCAAAAGGAAGATCAGATAATAGAAGAATATTTTATCTCCGTTTCCGGAAAGAATTCCAAAGAACATGATTACATCCGCCAACGGTGAGAAAAACGGAATAATATATTGGAATAATAAAATATTCGGCATGGCCCAAAGTCCCAATCCTTTATATTTAGGGTTAAGGAATGTCTGTCTCTGTTTCCAGAACATCTGCATGATCCCGTAGGTCCATCGGAAACGCTGTTTTAAAAACTGTTTTACCGTTTCCGGGGCTTCTGTTACTGCCACAGCATTGTTTTCGTTTGCTACGGTATATCCTGCTTTTAATATTTTTACAGTAATATCACAATCTTCGGCCAGGGTATCGGAAGAATATCCTCCCGCCTCAATAATTACTGATCTTCTAAACGCTCCGATAGCACCCGGAATTACAGTAATTGCATTGATATGGGCATAAGCCAGCCTGTCAAAATTCTGACTTGTGGTATATTCTATAGCCTGCCATCGGGTAAGCCAGTTCACCGTGTTTCCTACTTTTACATTTCCTGCTACTGCGGCAATCTTTTCTTCAGGTTTTGAATTTAAAAATCTTGCAATCAGATATTTCACAGCATCTTGCTGTAATTTGGTGTCTGCATCAATACACACTACGTACTCTGCATCAGTATGAGAAATTCCGAAGTTTAAAGCCGTAGCTTTTCCACCATTCGATTTCGTAAAGATCTTAAGGTTTGGATGATCCGGGAATGCTTCTTTTGCCTTCTCATAAGTTGAATCTTTACTTCCGTCATCCACCATAATGATATTGAAATTCGGATAGGTTTGTTTCAATAAATTATTCAGGGAAGAAACAATATTCACTTCTTCATTATAAGCGGGCACAATGATGGAAACTTTCGGATAAGATGTAAGGCTTGGAAATTCTCCCAATATCTTCTCTTTTTTTCGTTCCTTAAATGCCCAATATGCCATCAGCAGCAGTCTGATCAGCCCTAATACAATAAAAATCGTAAATAATGCTACCAGAAAATGGCTGATTCCGTAAATTACCGTAGCCAAAATCAGGTTAAGCTGCATCACGTAATAAGATTTCGTCTTAGGAACTTCCGGCATCAGTTCACTTTTGCTTTTGTGCAGAATACTTGTAAGATTCGTAAAATGATATCCTTGTTTCTGAAGCGTTGGAATTAAGATTTTTAAAGCTTTTACTGTTTCTTCTCTTGTATCTCCACCCGCATCATGAAGAAGGATGATATTTCCTCTCTCCTGCTTAACTCCTGCCATTACACGTTTTACGATCTCATCAGCTTTTATACCTGGCTGCCAGTCTTCCGGATCTATATTTTCCCCAATGTCAAGGTAATTCTGCTGTCTTGCCAATGCCACCGGAATGATCTCTTCAGAGGTAGTAGGTTCCGAATCCGCATTATACGGAGCTCTGAACAGAATTGTACTATGCCCTGTTATACATTCAATTAGTAATCTGGTGAGTTTCAGTTCTAGTAAAGCCCTCTCCGGGCTTACTTTCGCTACATTTTCATGGGTAAACGTATGGTTACCTATTTCATGACCTTCGCGATAGATTCTTTTGACAAGCGGAAGATTCTTTTCTGCGTTTAAGCCTACCAGAAAGAATGCTGCCGGAACATGATATTTAGACAATACATCCAGTACCTGCGGAGTATAAGTTTCGTCAGGACCGTCATCAAAGGTCAGTACCAGTTCCTTTTGCGGAGCGCTTCCGTATTTTTTTACTTCGTAAGAACTGGGATAAGTAATATAATTCTCATCAGTAATAATTTTCTCCTTCGGATCTATTTCCAGGGCAATTTTACCGTCGTGAGGAGTATTCAGAACATCCAAAACTTCTCCATCTCCAATATAATCCACCATGGTTTGTCCTTTTACATTTTCCAGCGTTTTTAAATTCAGCTTGGAAAGACCGGCAAACGTAAGATCTTTATCATAGAAATTCCAGACTCTGCTGTCTTCACTTCCCAGTCTCCAAAGCGCAGTTCCGGCTAATGGATATTCCGATGAAAAACGCATGGTATTGAAAATAGAAGCAGCATCATTGAAGAATACCGTATGGGTAAGGTTTTTGGAATCTGTATAAGAGTAGTTTAAATTAAATGTATTGTCATTAAAGTCAATTACCGCTTTACTTGCACTTGCTTTTGTAATCGCCTGCATATAAGTAACGGAAGTATTGTCATCCTTGTTAGAGCTCCAGTCATATCCATAAGCACCCAGCCCCAGAATAATTTTGTGCGGACCCGTTTGTTTTACAATTTTACCTGTCTGTTCCTCTATCCATTTTTGAGAAGAAACCGGGCCGGCATCACTTCCTGCGGAATATTCGTCATAAGCCATCAGAACAAAATAATCTACATAAGGATCCAGTCTCGGGATATTGTAATCATCATTATCCGTCATAATATCCATAGTAACCAGCAATTGATTCTTTTTGAAGGTCTCTGAGAGCTCTTTCATAAAAGCAATGAGATTTTCATCAGAATTCAGATTCATGTCTTCAAAGTCAATATTAATTCCTTTGAAATGATATTTTTTGCATTGCTGGGTAATTTTTTGGATCAGATGTGTTCTTTTCTGTGGATCATTAAGAACTTTAACAAGTCCTTCAGAACGGAATTCTCTGTCAGAGTTATTACTCAGCATCGGCATAGCTGCCACACCGGTTCTTTTGATCACTTTATACCCTTCAGGGTCTACATTGGTTTTCAGATCTCCTGTTTTAGGATCCAGGAAAAACCATTCCGGGAAAACAAGATTCACGTGTCTGATATTTCGTTTCAGAGACATCAACGACTGAGGGTCCCAGGCTACATAAAATGCAGATCGGATACCGCCGGGAAATTGTGCCCAGTTGCGGTTCTGATTTTTATATCTTTCTGCTCTTGCCTTTTCAATTTTGTCAAGGCTGGTATGAATGGTTTTCTCGGAAATAAAGTTTCGGAACCCTTTATATTCTTTTGAGATTTTATTCTCCTGAAGATAAGGTTTATTAGCGGTAATTACGGCTTTATAATCTTCCTTAAAAGGAATTTTAGGACTTCTGTCCAGTTTCATCATCAGCCCCAAAGCAAGCAGCAGCAGTATTCCTACAAAGATAAAAATACGGCTTCCCCATTGTACTTTTTTCCAGCGTTTCTTACTGTTGGTCTGAAAAATCTGTTTGGAATTTTCCACGATTTTAAAATTTTAATGAATGGTTTTCAAAAAGTGTGAAAAACTATATTAAAATTAATTAAAAAAAAATTAAAAAGAAAAACCTATACTCAGTTGTTCATAAGGAGGCTCACAAGATCCTGAATCACCTTCTGGGAAACGAAATCCATGAAATCTACTCTTTCCAGATGCGGCATATATAATTTGGATGTTACTTCCTTGTCATGAATCCTTATTGTGTAGAAAACCGTTCCTATGTCTTTACCATCCTCTCCTTTTCCGGGGCCTGCAACACCGGTTGTTGAAAGAGATATATCAGTTCCAAATAATTCCTGGCATCCTTTGGCCATTTCCTGTGCTACCTCTTCACTTACCACTGTAAACCGGTTTACAGTTTCCTGGGAAACATTTAAAATCCGGACCTTCTTTTCTGTGGCATAGGCTATCATTCCGCCAAGAAAATATTTCGAACTTCCGGAAACTGAAGTGATCATTTTCGCCAGTTCACCTCCGGTACAGCTTTCAGCTGTGGAAATAGTCAATTTTCTATCAGTAAGCATTTCTGCCAGTATATTTTCGATCTTATCCTCAGATACCGCAATTACATGGCCTTCCACCAAAGGCAGAAGTTTCTGGATCTCATCTTCCGTTTGTTGTTTCAGTGCATCTTCATTGTCGCCGGATGCCGTAAGCCTGAGTTTTACACGGGTTCCGATCGGCAGGTAAGATAATGCAAGGTTTCCCGGAAGAGCAAGTTCCCAATCTTCTATTTTATCTGCAAGGATACTTTCGGGAATTCCTACTACGGAAACAATTCTGGTATGGATATAATTCAGCTTGAATCTTTTTTGCAAGTAGGGAATAATCTGATCTTTGATCAATGGTTTTACTTCATAAGGAACTCCGGGCAGACTATAACATAATTTCCCATCCATTTCCATCATCATGCAAGGTGCTGTTCCGTAGTGATTTTGGAAAACGATGGATTTAGCAGGTACAAAAGCCTGTTCTTTATTCCTTTCCAGAATATCCAGACGGCCCCTTCTCTCCATGTATGCTTTCAGATGATTGAAAGTAACCTCATCCAAAGCAATTTCGTCATCGAAAAACTCTGCAAGCGCTTTTTTCGTCTTGTCATCACGGGTTGGACCGAGACCTCCTGTTGTAATTACAAGGTCTCCCAATTCAAAAGCAGCACTCAATGTATTTTTGATGGTTTCAATTTCGTCTGAAATAGTGAAAATCTGAGAAACTTTAATGCCTATATTTTTCAGTTCGGTAGCAATAAAATTAGAATTGGTATCTACGGTATTTCCTGAAAGGATTTCATCACCAATCGTAATCAGAACAGCTTTTTCCATATTATAATCTCTTGAAAAAAATTCTCTGCAAATGACGGAAAAATCTACGGCTGCGGCAATATAAATTGATTTTTTCTATTTTTGACAGAATTTATTTAAAACTACAATACAATTATGTCTAAATATGATGATGCTTCATGGCATTATGGCGGAGATTTTCCAGAAGGACTTCCCCAGAAAAACGGAGCTACCCACACAGGAATGTTCCTGAACTGGTGCATCCATAACAATCTGGTTTCTGATGAACTGAAGGAAGATGCAGCAGAAGAAATAGAAAAACTAAAACGAAGAGAAATCACCGGAGCAGAATTTATTCTTGAAACCTGCGATGGGAAATTTTCTGAATACGATCTGAGTGAGCTGGGAAATCTTTTTGCAAAGGATTACTACGCCGATGACACTAATTTTGGAAATAGATACAGTTCGTTTGCCGATGATTATGTTAATCTTTTTGATTCTAAAGCAGAAGAAAATGACTATGAATATGAAACTTTTTATCACATTGAAGATACTTATGAAAACTATGATCTTATGAAACAGGTTATTGATCATCGTTTTGAGGAGTGGAAAGAATATATTAAGAGTTAAATTGCGAAAAGGCAAAAGGGCGAAAAGGGAGATCAGTATATTGTCTTATACTCAGTTCGTTCTTTCGCAATTTTGCTCTTTTGCCTTCTCGGCTCTCCTATTTATTGATTATGTTTCACCCAAATAAGTTCATTCGTATCGTAGCCTATCTTTTTTGCTTTTTCCAAAAAACGCTGTCTGATGCTTTCTGGAATAGCAGTGGTTCTTGAGAGAATCCATAGATATTTCAGGCTGCTTCCCGCTACCAGAGCATACTGATAGTCTTCATCAATATCTATGACGTTATATCCCGCCCAAATGGGTTTAAAAAACGAAACCTTTAACCTGGCTTCCGTAGTATCTTTTACAAATTTGGCTTCACCAATGGACTCGTTCCAGACCTTTTTAAGATAATCGTAGCCTTTATTTCTGACCTGAACCGTCCCATCCGGATTTTCAGAATATTCAGCAGTCACATTATCCATATTTTTTTCGAACCTGTAATCTAAACGGGCAATTTCATACCATCTTCCCAGATATTTCTTAAGATCAAAATTCTTTACTGCAGCAGCTCCTTTGGGAATTCTTACAGACCATGAATTGAAAACGAGGAGCCCCAGAGCCCCCAATGAAACGGGAAGTATAATTTTGTGAATAGTTTTCATAGCATGTATATTTGTGTGGTTCTTATAAAACGTCAAAAATAATGCCTTTGGGCTGTTAAGGAACAATAAATTCTAAGAGAAGACCTTCAGGAAATTATCTTTAAAACTACCCGAAACTTCAATTTCAGTATCATCAGAAAGCATCACAGTTCCACTTTTATGGTAAGATTTCACAAAAGCTGTATTGATAATATGTGAACGGTGAACTCTCACAAAAGGACTTTCTAACAAATCATCAAAATACTTCAGAAACCTGCATACCATTTTCTTGGAACCATCCGTAAGGTAAACCTGCGTAAAATTTCCATCCGCCTGAAGCCTTACAATATCTTCAGTTTTCACTACATCAAACCCTTGTAAAGTGGGAAGGATAAGCTGTTGTTTTTCGGGTTTCAGTTTTAAATTTTCAAGAAGGATTTTATTTCTATTGAGTTCTTCTTTTTTCTCAAGGCTTTCAGCTACTTTGTTTACGGCAAGAATCAGCTCCTGGATATCAATAGGTTTTAAAATATAATAGCTGGCAGATTTATTCAATGCCTGTAATGAGTACTGTGAAAAAGCAGTGATAAAGATGGTTTCATAGGAAAGATCTTTAGTGGCCTCCAATACATCGAAGGCATTCCCGAAAGGCATTTCTACATCCAGAAAGACCAGCTGCGGCTTTTTTTCAGTAATCAACGGAACAGCTTCTTTAATATTTTCTGCTTCTCCGAGAATTTCCACCTGCGGACAATATTTTGTGAGATAGCTTCTTAAAACTTCTCTTGCGATGATTTCATCGTCTACAATTACGGCCTTTATTTTCATTGAAGTCAGATATTAGATAGCAAATCGCAGTTTGCAGATGCAAATTATGAATATTTACCCAGCTATACAATCTTAGACTTTCCTCAAAGCCGGATCATATCTTTTTCCATTTCCATGCGTATAGGACGATCAATATGGTGATAATACATTCCAGAACAGCAAAAAATGTATAAAATAAATACCAGTTTGAAAAGGATGAGATGCCAATGAATAACATAATCAGCGTAAAAAATATTCCAAAAATAATATTAAGCATTCTGTTGATAACAGGTTTTAAAATTAAAGATAAAAAGACCATGACCGCAGGAATTCCCAGTACAATAGCAGCAGTCAATAGTTTGGCAGGAGAATCCAGGAGGTGATTTCCTTCTGAAAGTCCACGTGTTTTTCCCGGAGTATACAGCTCAAAATAATCACCGTACAGATAGCATAGAGTAACCGAAGTCCAGAGCCCGGCGAGTATTATTTTTATATTGACCGGAATATTCTCAAATTTTACAGATTGCTTCATCTTAATTTTTTATTTTTAAAGGTTGGTTCTTTTACTTCTTACTCCGAAAATGAGCATCCAGAGCCCTATTCCGATCTCTCCTAGGGTTGCCGGCAATGTAATATAACTGGAAATTGTATAATCTGAGAAATGTGGAATTAACGTTCTTCCGAAAACATTCAGAAGATATCCAAAACAGCCCAGCATTAGGAAAACTCCTAAAATTTTAGGTAGAAAATCTGATTTATAAACCAGATATCCGAAAGGGAAAAGCCAGAGTCCCCAAAAAATCTGTGCTATCAGAATTCCTTTATTATAATTGCTCAACAAAAACATTACCTGAGCCTGTAACTGTACAGGATTAAAGACTTTTGAATATTCAGCATCTTCAATAATACCAAGCACAGAAAACTTATTTTGCAGGTTGATAAAGGAAACAGGAATGCTTATAAGGGCAAGAATAACCATTAATTGAGCATAAGTTCCGTTTACATTTCTGAGGAGTTGATATAAAGCCAAAGGAAGCAAAGTAAAGGCGATATAACAGACTATACTGACAGCAATGCTTCCTCTGAACAATTGTACAGAGGAAGAAATATTTTGGAATGTCAGTTGCGGATTCTCCCGGACGATCAGTTGAGAAGGAACATACATCAAGCTGAAAAATCCGGTTAGTATAACAACGAGATAAAGAAATCCCGCCAATCTGGCTGTTTTAGTGTTACTAGTCATTTTGGGTTAAGCTTTTATCTTCTAAGACAACAACTTTTTCAAAATGGTTACAATATCTTCAAATGGTAAGTAACAAATAAGAGATGAGGGAACCTTAACTTGTAGTATTCAGGGCTTTTCTGTAGTGAATTTTCTATTCAATAAATATATTTTTATTAATTTAGACATTCATTAAAAATGATAACCAAACGAAATAGCATGAAAACAAAATTTCTAATTCTTATCTGTATAAGTGTGTTCGGCTTTTCTTTTTCACAGATAAAAATATCAAAAAGAGAAGATCTCAGCAGAATCAATAAAAACTGGGTACTTACCAAAACGAAATCCGGAACCTATGGGATTTCTGATAAAAATGGAAAAGTTGTTGTACAGCCTGTGTATTCAAAAATTAACACATTCGGGGAATATTCTGATGATTTGGCTCTGGTAAAAAATATATCGGGGGCTTATGGTTTTATCAACAGTTCCGGAAGTGAAATTATACCATGTAATTATGAACTGGAATATATTAAAACCCATTTTTCTTCTCTGCATAAAAAATATATCAGGTAATAAGGATATTCATCTCTCAACTGAGTTTTGACTATGTTAAATTAATTTTCAGGGTAACCAAAACTCCGTTATTATCTTCTTTATCTTTTACAGAGCATGTAATGTTTTTGTGATACAGATCATTCAGCAATTGAATTCTTTCCAGTGTATTTTTCATACCTCTTCCCTCTCTTGTTTTCTGGTGCTGGGTTTTCTGTTTTTTGCTTTCTTCAATTCCTATTCCGTTGTCTTCAATAATAATTTTCAGGTCCTGTCCGCTTTTTTCAAAGTTCAATTTTAAAAAACCTTTTTCTGTTCTGTAGCGGAGCCCATGCCAGATTGCATTTTCCAGAAACGGCTGAATGAGCATTCCCGGAATCTGCAGATGCTGCATATTTAAATCGTCATCAACCTCAATCTCATAATCGAATTTATCTGTAAAACGTGTTTTTTCCAGGGCCAGGTAATTCTGCAGAAGATCAAGCTCCTGCTGGAAAGGGATAAAGTCTTCTGTAGAGTTTTCCATCACTCCGCGCATCAGCTTGGAAAATTTCGTCAGGTATTGATTGGCCTCCAGCTCATTGTTGGTAGCAATAAAATGATTGACACTATTTAGGCTATTGAAGATAAAATGTGGATTCATCTCTCTTCGAAGCGACTGTAATGCGATTTTTTTATTTTTCGCCTGAACTTTTTTTAGTGTTCTGAAAATAAAAATAATCAGCCCGGTAAGCAGAATTAATACTCCGATTAAGCTATAATTAAAGACATTTTTCTTGCGGATAAGTTCATCTTTCAGTTCTTTTTCTTTTTCCAGTTGCGAGATCCTCTGTTCGGTATCTTCCAGAATTTTATTGTCTACCAGACTTCTGTCTTTGGAAACGAGGTCCGGTAATTTTCCCAAAAAGTCTCTGTACAGCTTCACGGAAGCATCCACGTTTCCTGAAATCGCATACAGGCTGTCCAGTTTTTTTACACTTTTCTGGGCTTCCAGTGTATGCCCTTTATCTAAGGCTATTCCATAGGCATTTTTCAGCAAATCCACCGCTTCATTCGGATCATTCTTTTTAATGTAAATATCCGCCAGTTCCTGAATCTGATTGACTTTTTCCTGAGAGTTTTCTTTCACAAAATCTTCTTTCAGTACTTTCTTTTTTGCTTCAATAGCTTTATCAAAGTTTTTATTTTCAACATAAAGATCGGCAAGCTTCTGATTAATTGCTAATGCTTGTTGTGGTGCTTCTCTTTTTGAAATTTTATAGGCAGTATTCAGATTTTCTTCTGCTTTATACATATCTTTTTGCTGCATATTGACATCTGCCAGCTGGCTGTAACTTTCCGCCAGGTCGGTCTTTTCTACTTCTTTACTGCTGATATTGATATTATTCTGAATTGCTTCAGCCTTAAGCTCCGGTGTGGAAGAAGAAAGCCTTGCCACATCATTGGAATTCACCGCCTTGCTTTTTTCGCTGTAAGACACCTGTGCCGCCATGTTGTAATTACTGATGGCCGGATTTATTTTATTTTGTTTTTCCTGAGACTGGGCCAGTCTTCGGGTTGCCTTCTCAATATTGGGTTTATCATTGAGCTTTTCATAAAGCTTTTTGGCTTTGGTGTAGTATTCTTCGCTTTTAGGGAAATTTCCTCCATTGAAAAAGGTCTCACCAATATTATAGTAAGAATCAGCTTGTGCGGATTCATTTTTAGAATCAATTGCTTTTCTCAGTTTCCTTGTTTCTACCTGAACTTCTTCAACAGCAGCGCTGGTATTCGTAGTCTGGGAATACATTGTATTTCCCAGGAACACCAGTAAAAAGATGGTAAAAAGTTTAAGCATTTTCATAAAGCAAAGATATACATATATATAGTGCATTCAAAAACTATTCACCAAGCGAAATTACCCATTCACCAAGTTTACTCTCTGAAGCTGTGATCTTAAATTTGAGTTCAAGGAATACCTCAGGTTGAGGTTAATCATCATTTCAATAACTTAAATACTCCTGATCATTCAATTATATCTTTTCTAAAGTAAATATCCATTTTTTAAGGCTCACCAAGTGAAAGCTCCATTTCACCAAGTCTCCCGGTTTTCGGTTATTAATCAGCGTAATTTTACTCCAGAATTTAAAATTTAAAAACAGGAAATTATGAAATTGAAACATTTTTTATTAATCGGAATTTTAACTTTAGGAAGCTTTGTAAACGCTCAGGAAGTAAAGAAAAATGCCATTGAAGTTACCGGCGTTGCCGAAATGGAAGTAGAACCGGATGAAATTATCTTCAGTATCGGAATAAAAGCAGACAATAAAAATGATCTTGCGGATAATGAAAAGAAGCTGTTTGAAATACTAAAAGCTGCAGGTGTAAAGAATGAAGATATCAAGTTCAAATCCATGTACCAGAATATGTATTCCAAAACAGCTAAGTTTTCTAAGAATTATCAGTTTAAAGCCGGTGCAAAATCAAGTCTTAGTAAAATTTTTGAGGATTTGAATCAAAAATGGGTAAGCAGCCTGAACATTGCAGAGGTAAAGAATACTAAAATTGCAGATTTCAGAAAAGCAGTGAAGATCAACGCATTGAAAGCAGCTAAAGAAAAAGCTGATTACCTGCTGGAAAGTATGGGTAAAAAAGTCGGAAATCCTATCGAAATTGTAGAAATAGAAGATTATACCAGCGATATGATTATGCCGGCAGCTTATAAAGGAAGAGCAAGTAATATTCAATTGGAAATGGCAGATGCTCCGGTAGATTATTCTTTTGATAATATTGAAAATATGAAACTGAAATACAGTATCAAAACGAGATACGAAATCCTTTAAACAACAGATTTAAGAGACAGTCCGCAAGGGCTGTTTTTTTATAATAAACCTGTAGATTCTAAGGATAACCTTGAATGCAGACTTCGGCTACACTCGGCCTGACAGCAGTTGAAAAAACAACTTTTCATGTTAAAAATTTCACATTAGGCTTATTTCAAATCTCTTTTCAATCTGTAATCGTCTTGGCTACTCTTCCACCAAGTGAAAGCCGTACTTCACCAAGTCTCCGGATTTTCGGTCTTAAATAGGGATAATTTTACTTCAGAAATTCAAAATAATAAACGATGAAACACTATTTTTTAATACTCTTTATATTTTCGGCAGCCTTTACCAAAGCTCAGGAAATCAAAAAAGAAATTGAAGTAAAGCAGGCCACTGTATTTCTTCAGGGTGCGAAGGTCTTCGGAAGTACCAGTGTAAGTCTTCAGAAAGGGCGAAACATGATAAGAATTGTAAATCTTCCAAATAATCTGGATGAAAATACATATAAAATTAATCTTGAAAAAAATACGACCCTGCTTTCCATCACTCCTCAAAGCAATTTTCTGAAAAGTGATGAGCTGTCTGACGGTGAAAAGAAACTGAATGACGAAAAAAAGAAACTTCAGAGACAGGTTAATCTTTTGAATATTCAGATTAAAAATTTAACCGGTGAACAGAATATCATCAATGATAATCTAAAAGTTTCCACCAATGATAAATCTACTCCTCAGGAACAGCTTATCAAACTTACGGAATTCTATAGAAAAAGAATGCTGGAAATTGATAATCAGGTATTTCTTCTCAATGAACAGAAAACAGTGCTGGATGAAAGCATCGTGAAACTCAACAACCAGTCTGCGGAAGAACAAACTCATAAAAATAACAATCGTAAAGAACTTCTGCTTGAAATTCTGGCAGATAATGAAACCAGCCTGAATCTTGGGGTAAGTTATATTGTTTCCGATGCCGGATGGATCCCTTCTTATGACTTGCGTGCCCAATCTGTAAAGAAACCTCTTGAAATGGTATATAAAGGGAAAATATATCAGAAAACCGGACAAGATTGGAAAAATATAAAATTGTTTGTATCTACATACAGACCATCATATAACCAGGACAGACCTATTCTCTCTCCGCTTTATGTTGCTGAATATACTCCTTATAATTCTCAGGCGGAGATTGCCGATTATAAATTTAAAAAAGAAACAGCAGCAGTAAATGCCTATCAAATGAGAGAAGTTGAAGCGGTAAAACCAAGTCAGATTCCGGTTGCTTCCGTTTCCGACAGCCAGATGAATGTGATCTATGAACTGAATTACAATCAGACTATTGTAAGCCAGGAAAAGGAGCAATATGTTATCCTGGATAAGAAACAAATTGATGCCACTTACAAGTATCATACGGTTCCTAAACTTAATAATCAGGTATTCCTGATGGCTTTTATTAAAAACTGGCAGAACCTCAATCTTATTAACGGAGAAGCCCATATTTATTTTGAAGATAATTATA
Source organism: Chryseobacterium sp. Tr-659 (assembly GCF_011752975.1). Lineage (GTDB taxonomy): Bacteria > Bacteroidota > Bacteroidia > Flavobacteriales > Weeksellaceae > Chryseobacterium. Next base: position 223,304 of record NZ_VWWP01000007.1, read on the forward strand.
TAGGAAAAACGAATATCACAAACAATTATGTGAAAGATGAATTTCCGGTCTCGCTTGGTGCAGATGAAAGAATTGCTGTGAAGAGAATCAAACTTGAAGATAAAGCATCACAGAAATCAATGAATTCTAATAAATGGGAAACAGAATCTTATCAGATCAGCATCAGAAATAATACGAAAGAAAATATTGAGCTGGAAGTTCTGGATCAGCTTCCGATCAGTGAAAATTCTAAGATCACGGTAAAAACAACAGATCTTGGCGGCGGAAATTACGATGAAAAAACGGGAAGTATCCTTTGGAATAAAAATATAAGTTCGGGAGGTTCGGAAAAAATAGTCTTCTCATATGAAGTGAAATACCCTAAAGAAATGAAGATCCAGTATTACAGCAGATAACCTATAAAAAATAATGATATGACTCCTTTTAAAATTTTAGCGCTTACAGCGGGTATAGCTTTTTTAAGTGCCGGAAGCTATAAAGAAAATAATGCTGACAATAATTTACCGGTACAAAATGTATCATTGGCTCCGGTAAGTTCACTCACAAAAGATAGTAAAATCCAGGTGGCCCTTTTACTGGATACTTCCAATAGTATGGACGGGCTGATTGATCAGGCCAAATCCAGATTGTGGAATATAGTAAATACCCTGACCACCCTTAAATACAACGGGCAGGCTCCTCAGATTGAAATTGCTCTGTATGAATATGGCAATGACGGAATCCGTGATGAAAATTATATCCGCCAGGTTACTCCTCTCACGCAGGATCTTGATCTTGTTTCGGAAAAACTATTCGCCCTCAGAACCAATGGTGGCAGTGAATATTGCGGCGCTGTGATCCGCGATGCATCTGCCAACCTGAACTGGGACGGCAATGAGAAAAGCATGAAACTGATTTATATTGCAGGAAATGAACCGTTTGATCAGGGAAAAATAAATTATAAAGAGACCGTTTCAAAAGCAAAGGATAAAAATATTTATACCAATACCATCTTTTGTGGAAGCCGGGAAGAAGGAATCCAGACTTTCTGGCAAAACGGAGCATTATTAGGAGGTGGAAAATATTTCAATATTGATAGTAACAGAAAAGTAATTTATATTGAAACTCCATACGACATCAGAATTTCAGAATGCAATGCAAAGCTGAACGACACTTACATTTATTATGGAAATCACGGCTCGGAATACAGGATTAAGCAGATAACACAGGATAAAAATGCTGAAGCTCAATCGGCATCTAACCTGGTGGAAAGAGCTGTTGCCAAATCTAAAAAGAATGCTTACAAAAATGACCACTGGGATCTGGTGGACAAAGCTGAAAAGGATGCCGGATTTATTGCCAATGTAAAAGAAAGTGAACTTCCTGCCGAGTTGAAGGGAAAAAGCAAGGCAGAAATTCAAAAAATGGTGTCTGTAAAATCTGTTGCCCGGGAAAAAATTCAGAAAGAAATTGAAGAACTTTCTAAAAAACGTCAGACCTATATTGATGGTGAAATGAAAAAACGTGGGACTAGTGATTCTGATGATCTGGGAAAAGCAATCGAAAGGTCTATTCTCGAATTGGCCAAGAAAAATGGATATAGTTTGTAATGGTAAGCGGGTTAAAACCCGCTTTTTTTGAACCACCCCGTCAAAAATTCTTTGAATTTTCGCCACCCTAAAGAGGAGGTGAATTGATTGCTTCCGATTGAGGTATTTATCCGTAGTATCAATTTATTTTTTTATGGTTTACTGAGATTCGTATGGAATGACACAATTGGAGTTGTTGTCTGTTCATACAACTTATCATTTCGTAGAAATCAAAACAATATTAATTATAGTTTAAAAATTGATTTCTTTTAACCCTTTATCAGCAGAATCTGAGCTTAAGATTAATTATCTCCCAAACTTAAAATACCTTGACAGCGGATGTTTTTTGTTCTTCATAAATAATGAGGTCATTTCCATTCCTGTTACGGAAAAGGTGATTCCATTTCCTCCAAAACCTAATACAAAATAAGAGTTCCTGAATTTTTTATGTTCTCCAATATATGGCAAACCATCTTTTGTTTCCCCGAATGTTCCTGCCCATGCAAAGTCAGGGTAAAAGTGATCATCCGGTTTTATTTTTTGTAAAGCTTTTATGATTTGTTTTTCCTTCTTATCTAATATTGAATCCCGCTTTTCGGCATCATAAAAGTCTTCATCTCCGCCACCTATCAAAAGCCTTCCATCATCAGTAGTCCGCATATAGAGATACGGGTCGTCCGTATTCCAGACCAGTGTATTACTGATATTTTTCAACTTGTCTTTATCAATTTCAGAAACAATAGCATAGGTACTTTTCAGATTAACAAAGTTTTCTTTCAGCAGATTTTTGCTTTCATATCCGATGCAGAAAATAATCTTTTTTGTTTTAATCTTAAACCCGCTACCCGTTGTCACCAGATTAAAACCTTTATGATATTCTACGTTCACCATTTCGGTTTTATCAAATATTTTCAATCCTTTTTTTTCATTACGAATAAAGAGTTCATGAGCAAATTGAAAAGCATCAATACTGGCTCCTTGTGTTGAAAGAATACCGCCAAACGTATTTTCGAATCCAAATTTTTCTAAAACTTGTTGCGCATCCAGCCATTTCACTTCAAATCCGACAGATTTTCTGGTCTCATATTCTTTTTTCAGCCATTCAACATCTTTCTTTTTTGAAGCAAAATATAGGGATTCTTTACGTTTGAAGCCCACTTTGGATTTGGTAAGCATTGTAAGCTTTTCTATCAAATCAATGGCATCACTACAGGCTTTATAACTTAGAACGGCTCCTTTCTCACCTATTTTTTTTGTTAGCTCATACAAGGGAATATCTATTTCATATTGAAGCATGGAAGTGGTAGCTGATGTGCTTCCGTTGCAGAGTTCCCGTTTATCAATAAGAACCGTATCATAGCCGTCTTCTATCATCTGATGGGCAATGAGACTTCCTGTAATTCCGCCTCCTACAATAAGTACATCACATTCTTCATTTGATTTCAGGGACGGGTAAGATGCCATCAATCCGTTTTTTAAAAGCCAGAAAGGTTCATTCGATTTGAGATCCATATTGATATTTTACATTAAAAACAACAACATTTATACCTTTTTTAACAATTTCTCGCCAAATTATGGTGTAATTATTGTTGTTCCTTTAAACTCAACCACCAAAAAATATTCATTATGATAACAATTATTCCAGAAGCCCCGGAGAATGTTGCGGCATTCAATGCAACGGGAGAAGTGACTAAAGAGGATTTTGAAAAACTGGTAATTCCGCGTGTAAAAGAGAAGGTAGATCAATTCGGTGAGCTGAATTACTTATTGTATTTGGATACCGATCTGGATAATTTTACCATGGGAGCGTGGCTTGAAGATGCGCTTTTAGGTTTAAAAAACCTCGCGAAATGGAATCGTACAGCGATTGTTACAGACGAAGCAGGTATACGGAACTTCACAAGTATTTTTAGTGTTCTGATGCCGGGAGAGTTTAAAGCTTTCCCTAAAGAAAACCTATACAATGCCCTCTACTGGTGTAAAAACGGCGATGAAGTAGAGGCATAGACCTATTTATTTAATATGAAAATCGGCTGCATCTTCAGATGCAGCCGATTTTTATTTTCTAAAGATCATACGCTCGTTTACGTAAAAACTGCCAGATCGTGGGTTTATCATTTTGATGTATTATTTATCGCATGGAACACATTCTGCAGCAGTCTCCTCTTCATTTGCTGTTTTCGATCCGTACAGATACATATATCTTATACTTACCACCAGCCCAATAAAAGTCATCCCGACTCCTACCAATGATGGATAATTGTAGGGTAATTTATATTCTAAAGGAATTCCTCCAAGAAAAGCACCCATAGCATTGGCAATATTAAACCCTGCCTGCATAAAGGCTGCCGCCATCATTTCACTCTTTGGGGCTGCCTTCATCATCATAATATTGATGGGAGATGCAATAGACATGGATAAAGCACCGCACATAAACGTCAGTACAAGGGCTGTGTTTTGATATTCTGCAAAGAAAAACACTCCCGTCAGCGAAATCATCATCAGGAAAATCAGAAGTGCACATGTTTTTTCCGGCCCCAATTTATCTGAAATAATACCTCCTGCCAGATTTCCTACCACCATTCCCGCTCCGGCCAATACCATCACATAAGCCATCTGGCTGCTCTTGATTCCGGCAACAACCGTCATTAAAGGTGTAATATAACTTAACCATGTGAAAAGGCCTCCAAAACCAATCGCAGTAATGGTAAGCACCAGCCAGGATTGTTTATTTTTAAGGAATTTCAATTCTTCCAGGAAGTGAGTATCCTGATTGGATTCCATTGAGGGAAGCCATAGTTTTAAAAATAATATGGCAAAAAGACCAATCACCGCAACAATGGCAAAGTACAACCTCCAATGGAAGGTATGTCCGATATAAGTAACCAGAGGAACCATTGCCAGATTGGCTACAGTAAGCCCTGTAAACATCATTGAAATATAAAATGCCTCCTTTCCTTTTCCGGCCATTCTGGAGGCCACTACTGTTCCTACACCGAAGAATGCTCCGTGAGGAAGCCCGGACAGAAATCTTATTACCAGCATGCTATTATAGCCCGGAGCAATAGCGGAAAGCCCGTTAAACAGGGTAAATAGAATCATAAAAGCCATCAGAACTTTTTTAGGCGGGAACTTTACAGAGTAACCAATCAGAATTGGCGCTCCGATTACAACTCCCATCGCATAAGCAGAAATTAAATGCCCGGCTTGCGGAATCGTGATCTGTAATGTCTTGGCAATATCCGGCAATAGTCCCATTACGGTAAATTCCGTAGTTCCTATTCCCAAACCGCCGATGGCCAGTGGTATTATTCTTTTATCAATCTTCATTGTTACTAAATCTTTTTTCTGAATTATTCTTCTTCAAATTACAAATGATGGTTTCATTATCATTTTGAAAGTGCAAAAATCGAAAGAAAGTTTGAATTTCACTTCTCTTTGAATGATAAAAATTTGCTCCATATTAACCTTTTTATTTAATTTTAAATCCACAAATAATCAAATCAGAACAAAATGAAAATCCAGAAAGAAATTATTGAATTTGAAAAGGGAAAATCATTCAAATTATTTGCTCCTTCCCTAAAGAACTGTTTTTTCTGGCATTATCATCCTGAGATTGAGTTGGTTTATGTGGAGGCAGTAAATGGGATCCGGCATGTGGGAAAAGATATTTCCGGCTTTACAGATAGTGATTTACTACTGATTGGTTCCAATGTTCCTCATCTTAATTTCGATTATGGTATTCAGACCGAATGTAAACAACTCGTATTGCAGATGCGGGAAAACTTCCTGCAGGATATCATTCTTCCGATCCCTGAGTTTGAGAATATCAAAAATCTTTTAGAACGATCTTATCTCGGGTTATCTTTTTCCGGAGAAACAAAAAAAACGGTTGTTGAAAAACTCCAAATCATTAAAGGTCAAAATTCTTTCCTGTCCCTCATGGGGCTGATTGAAATTTTGCAGATCCTCGCCAATTCATCTGAAGTAAAAGAGCTTAATAAGGAAGATACCAGAATCAAGTGGTTCTTAAATGATAAGATCAGAATGGGAACTATCTATGACTATATTCATGAAAATTATGATAAAAAGCCCAACGTCAATGAAATTGCAAAAATTGTCAGCCTGAGCACGCCAGCCTTCTGCCGGTATTTTAAAAAGCAAACGAATATGACCTTTACAGACTTTGTGAATAACTACCGCATCAATCAGGCTAAAATATTTCTGCTAAAGGATTATTCTGTAACTGAAGTTTGTTTCCAGGTAGGTTTTGAAAGTCTTTCTTATTTCAATAAACTGTTTAAACAGCATACTGGTGAAACGCCCTCTGAATTCAAGAAAAAACATTTTAAGGCTATTGAAGTGAACGGGCGGATTGCCGGAATAACGAGGGAATCTGCTTGTAATAAGTAGTGTTATTTTATAATTTACTTTGATTCTCCAATTTTCCAGGTTTTGATTGAAACCAATGTGAATTGATTCATATTTTCTCTAATCCCCGAAGAAAATGTAGAAATATTCAAAACCAGATTCTATCAAAGCGATTTGGGGAAGATATATCAATCGTTACCTTGAGTTGATATAGTCCGATTACCTAGATTAAAAGAACAAATCAATACCAAGGAAATAAAAACCGAGCAATCTTCTTAAAAATCGCTCGGTTCTTTATCTTTTTAAGCTTAGAACATCTTTACTTGTCTATATTTACGAATGTGTCTATAATAAAAAGGAGACCTTAATGGTCTCCCTTTCTGTATATCTAAAAAATTCATTATTCATAAGCTCCCTCCAAGAGCTTACTTCCTATTGAGTTCTAATACTAATATTTCATATAATTCGAGCTATAACTATCACTTTACTTAATTAACCACATCGTTTCATTGATATCGTCACCGCTTGGATACTGCTTATTAATCGCATTGGTAAGATTAGTATTGTTATTATTAATTTCAGACGAAGGATACATCCATCTTTTAGGAATTTTACCGTTATTCAGAATCCCTTGTCCATTTGTATTAAATTTAGGGAAACCTGTTCTCCTTTGATCATAAAATATCCGCCAACCGGTATTGAAAAATAAAGCCGTATGTTTTTGATCCATAATCTGCTCTATCTCTTTTCCAGGCTGAAGATTAATGGCCGACTGAGCAAGGTAATTATTGGCATCAGCCGTGCTAATCTTATAGAAATTCATAGAAGCATTGATGGCTTTTAAATAATAAGCATTAGCACTCCCACCGATCCAACCGCGTACAGCTGCTTCTGCCAAAATAAACTGCAATTCTGCATAGCCCATCAGCAATGTCGGTTCATTGATAGGGTCATTAAAATATCTGGGATTAATTCTGGATGCCAATCCATTGGAGGCTTTTGTAGAATTCTCGCCCAAATCACCACTTCCATATAATCCATCATAATAACTAAATGGATCTGATGGATCGGTTCCCACGGTGCTGGTTTTCTTTTCAGCCATTTTAAACAATCTTGGATCTTTAGTCGTTCTCAGCTTATCAACGAAACTCTGCTCCATATAATAGGCTGTTTTAAGATCATTGCTATTAAAATAAGGATAACGATTGTTCACCAGATTATAGAAAGATAAAGCACCGTTATCTTCTCCGGTTTCCATAATGGGGTTTTGAGCAGGATTATTAACGATATCTGCAAAAACCTGTTTTACATTGAGTTCCGGATCATCTGTTCTTTTGGACAGGTCCATTAAAATCCTCAAGCGGTAAGAATTAATCAATTTTCTCCACTTCAAAACAGATCCGTTATAAATGAGGTCTCCCACAATAGAAGTATTGAGATTTGAAAGCTCTGTATTAGCCAATGCCAATTCACTAAGCACACTTTTATAAATGCTTTTCTGGTCATCATATTTCGGATAGAAATTATCTGCTTTTATGGCTTCACTATAAGGAATATCTCCAAATGTTTCAGATAATGAGATAAAATAATAAGACTTAAAAAAGCGAGCTAATGCAATATATTCTTTACCGCCTTTTTTAATGGCTTCCTCTATCATTTTCTGTACCTGCTTGATATTATCATAGGCGCCAAAAGATCCTCTTTGCCAATTGTAATACTGCTGAGCATTAACGCCATTGATATACGTCAGCTGTCTTGATGCTAAAGCCGCTTCAGCTTTGATTGTACTAAAAGCATTCACCTCAATTCCCGGAAGAATATTGCCTGCATCTACACTTTTGGGACGGTTGGGATCATCCTGATAATCTTCGACCCTGCTGCAGCTTACTAAGCTTAATCCAACCATGAATAGGGATATATATTTTTGAGTTAATTTCATTTCTATTGTATTTATGATTAGAATTTCATGTTGATATTTACCCCAAAACTTCTTGTTGCCGGAGTTTGAAGCTGATCCATCCCTGAATCCGGATCTACATTTTTAATGGCAGAAGCCAGCCAAAGGTTTCTTCCGATCAAGGAAATACTCGCCGAAGACAAATTCAGTTTTTTTGCAAAAGATTTTTCGAAATTGTAGGTAAGCGTTACTTCTCTTAATTTGATAAAGGTCTGTTTGTAGTAATGATAATTACTTTCAAAGGCATTGCTTGTAGTTTGCATATAGCCATTATAATTTACCGCAACATCATTAGGAACAAAAACACGGGTATCTGATTTTACATTACCATTCTGATCATAAGTAATAGATCCGCTTACCACTCTCACTCCCGGAGCAACATACGTATTATGTCCTGCGTTTGCATCGTCTCTGTATTGGTTGACGGTTCCCGGTGCAATCCCACCCCACCACATTTTCTGATTGGTGGTAGAATACATTGTCCCTCCGATTCGCCCGTCAAATAATAAAGAGAGTGAAAAATTGCGATAACTAAAATTATGGGAAAAGCCATACGTCCAGTCCGGATCCGAATAGCCCATTTTGCTTTCAAAAGGGGCTGTAGAATTGACAGGATATCCATTTTTCAGCACCAGCTGACCATCTGGAGAAGTTTCATAAGGCATAGCCGTAAGTTTATCCATCCTTTCTCCTACCTTCACATAGTTTTCTCTACCATTTGCAGGGTTATAAACCATAGCATAATCTCTGCCTCCGTAACCTTCCTTCAAATATTTACGATATCTGCTCAAATTAAGCTGAGAACTCCATGTAAAATTTGAATGTTTGATAATATCTCCATTCAATGTAATTTCTATTCCTTTTCTTTCATATTTATTCCCATTGGTAAGGTAATATTTATAACCTACTCCCTCCGACAAAGGAATTTTCGCCAGATTGTTATAATCACTGGTTTGATAATAAGCAACATCCAGACTGATTCTGTTTTTGAGAAATCCTAAATTGGTTCCTACTTCCCATGAATCTACTGTTTCAGGCTTTATATTTCCATTAATCAGCTTATCACCGAAATAAAATGAGGATTGCCCGTTCCAGTTAATATTACTTTTTTCAAAAGCTGTAATATAGCCATAAGTATCATCCGCTATTTTTCCTGTAGAAACCTGGGCAAAAGAACCTCTTAATTTGGCAAAATTAATCCACGCCGGAAGGTTCAACAGCTGGTTCAACAATAAAGATCCTGAAATAGACGGGTAGAAATATTCATTATTGCCTTTAGGAAGGGTGGAAACTTTATCATAACGTGCTGTCATGTTCAGAAAGAATGTTTTGTAGAATTCCATATCCACATAACCATATACACTATTTATCTGTTCATATTCTTTTCTGTTTCTGCTGCCATCTGTTGGAGCAAATAATGGACCTATGCTATTAAAAAGGTTATACCATCCCGGTGTAACCAGACCGTCAGTTCGTATTTCACTATTTTTAAGTTCTCTGTAATAATTTGAGACATACATCTCGCCACTTAATGTAAAATTATCAGAATAATGGTTTTGATATTTAAGACCTAATTCTGAAGTGATATCAAAATAATTTCCGTTCACCTGGGTATAATTCCCCAGTGATTTATTACCATATCCAATATAACTTTTAGGTTCCCTGAATTCACGGTTTAAACTATATATATTAGCTCCTACACGAGCTTTGGCAGATAAATTCGGGACAATCTTGTATTCCACATTAACATTTCCCAAGATATTATCTTTATAGTAGGGTCTCAGGTATTCATATGCCTGAAAATAGGGATTGTTATAATAAGACACATTATAATGTCTTTGCTGATAACCTTCTTTTCCTGCTACCCAGTAATTTCTCAGGTCTCTGATATCTACATCCGCCCCAGTCCATAACACCAGATTGTACAGATAATTTGTTGGTCCATAACCTACTTCCGGGAAATTGGAGGTATATTCTTTGTTATACGTTAAAGTTGAATTAATCATAAGGTCCTTAATAGGATTTACGGACCCTGCTAAGCTGATGGATGTTGTTTTCAAATTGGTATTCGGAACAATTCCTTTCTGGTAAATATTAGAAAAGGAAAGCCTGAAAGTTGCCTTTTCACTCCCCCAATCCACACTTACATTATTTGACTGAATGATCCCGGTATCGAAGAAATTTTTAATATTATCCTTACCGCGGGAGATCCAAGGTAGCGGAACCAACTTTCCCGTTACTGGGTCTACAGGACTGTTGTATTGTGGCGTTTCAAAATATCCGCTGGGTGTAGTAGGATCTTTCTGATCTAGTTTTGGTCCCCAGATCCAACCTCCACCTTCACTTCCGGAACCTTCTCCGTTAATATAGGCATACTTTCCATTATTCCCGGCACCATATACGGTCTGAACTTTCGGGATACGAATAAAAGAGGTCTGAAACATTGTAGAATTGTTAAAGGAAACCGTCATTTTTCCTTTTTTCCCTTTCTTAGTGGTAATCATGATGGCTCCGTCCTTCCCTACAGACCCGTACAATGCAGAAGCAGTAGGACCTTTTAATACACTGATATTGTCCACATCATCAGCATTTACCCTCCATAAATCAGCTGTTCTGTCCGGTACTCCGTCAATAACAATAAGAGGTTTTGCTCCCCTCAGATTAATTCCCGGATCCTGAAAAAGATCAGTGCTGTTTTTAATATTCAATCCGGCAACACGTCCGGAAAGTGAATTGATAAAGTTAGGTTCTTTTGCTTTCTCAAAAACATCTCCTTTTACTTCCTGAACTGCGTAACCTATTGCTTTCTTTTCTTTTTTGATTCCCAAAGCTGTAATAACAACCTCGTCAATTTTTTTTTCATGAGCCTTTAAGGTATCAGTACCTTCTATTTTCGGTATCTTTTGGCCATAAGCTTCCCAGCTGACGACTAAGCCCAGCCCAATTAATAATTGTAATTTCATGAGTAAATTCCTTTATTTAGTAGATTTATTGATCCAGGTATTCAGAAAACCCTCTTTGGTTTTCAGTACAATTTTATAGATATCAGAATGCCTGGTCTTCATTTTAAAAGTAAATCGACCACTATTGAGCTTGGTCTTACCCAGTAACTGATAGGAATCCGTACCTCCATTTTTGAAATTATTGGTATCTGCTATATACACTTCTGCCCATTCAGTGGAAGGGTGAGTTGTTTTCCAGGTTACCTCGAGTACTTGATCGGATAATAGCTCAGCTTTCAGATGATAAGCTGTTCTATTGTTAAGTAAATCTATACCATCTATTTCCTGCTGAACCGTTACAGGTATCTTCAGATCCAGGAAATTAGTTATTGTAGGCAATATATCCGTAACTGCTACACGATTGTTTTTCGCATATGCATTAATATTGGGTTTATTGATAGCAATCCATGTATTTCGCTCTCTTTCGCTTTGTCCACCATGTCCTTTTCCATTGCTTGCAGATCTGCCATGATCGGTAGTAACCACAAATAACCAGTCTTCACCATATTTTGCTTCACGCTCCTTTACAGCATCATATATTTTCCCGATAAGCCGGTCTTCGAAAGAAATAGCTTTATATAAAATCTCGCCATCTCCGTGACGATGTCCCATGTCATCAGTAAATTCTAAATATACCCACGATACGTCTGGAGCATTCTGTGTGATATAATCAACTGCTTTTCCTGCTACCAGGCTATCGATTTTACGGATATATACGCTTTGTTTATCGTGTGGAAAATTCAATGTATCTTTTTCCATTCCGTCATACGCAAAATCCATTTTAATCTTCTTTGTAGCTTCAAGATTTTCACCGATCAGTTTGGTCCGATTATCTTCCCATGTTGAAAATACAGCTGTTTTTTTGTTCGGGAACTGATCTTTTAAGAGTCTGAAAATGGTAGGATAGCTGTAATTAGGATTTTTGATATCATTGTCGTAGACATTATGCTTGTTGACCCAGGTTCCTGTCAACAGACTATTATACCCTACTGCCGAAATTGTTGGTGTTTCGCTATATCCTCCCTTCTCTCCGCCTACATAAGCTTTCAATAATGCTCCGTCTTTTTTAACTCTATTAAGGTTAGGAATTTCAGCTTTATTCAGCATATCTTCTGCAATACCATCTACGATAATAAAGACCACTTTTTTTTGTGATTGGTGGTTTTGGGCAAAGACACTGCAACTAAGAAATGAGAATAGAATAAGTAAAGAATTTTTTAGGAATTTCATCTGTTGTTTTTTTAATTCTGGCAAAAATCCATAAAAAACACCCATTAGCTTTTAATAAAACATTAATAAACTAACCCAAAGTATTAAGTTTAATTAAAATAAAATTCCCTTAATGTAAGAGGCTGCCTCATTTTTGAGACAGCCTCCTGTATATTTTAATGAATATGTTTCTCTGCGTGATAAGAACTTCTTACAAGAGGAGAACTTTCAACGTGCCTGAAGCCTAAGCTTCTTGCAAAATCACCGAACTCATCAAATTCTTCCGGTGTAATGAATTTTTTTACAGGAAGATGTTTTTTAGTCGGCTGTAAGTATTGTCCAAGCGTAATAACGTCTACATTAGCATTTCTAATGTCTTCGATAGTCTGGAAAACCTCATCTTTGGTTTCACCTAAACCAAGCATTACACCTGTTTTTGTTCTTCTTTGTCCGGCTTCTTTCAGATATCTTAATACTTCAAGACTTCTTTCATATTTTGCCTGAATTCTTACTTCTCTTGTCAGACGTTTTACTGTTTCCATATTGTGAGAGATCACTTCAGGAGCAACTTCTACTAATCTGTCAAGATGTTTTGTAATTCCCTGGAAATCCGGAATCAGAGTTTCCATGGTTGTTCCCGGAGAAATTCTTCTTACGGCATTTACGGTTTCTCCCCAAAGAATAGATCCCATATCTTTAAGATCGTCACGGTCTACAGAAGTAAGAACCGCATGTTTAATCTTCATTAATTTAATGGAACGGGCTACTTTTTCAGGTTCATCCCAGTTTACATCAAGCGGCTTTCCTGTTTTTACTCCACAGAATCCGCAGCTTCTTGTACAGATATTTCCAAGGATCATGAAAGTTGCAGTACCTTCTCCCCAACATTCTCCCATGTTCGGGCAGCTTCCGCTTTGACAGATGGTATTTAATTTATATTTATCAACCAAAGTTCTAAGCTCTCTGTAGTTCTTTCCTGTAGGAAGTTTTACACGGATCCACTTTGGTTTTTGAACGGTAGTATCTTGAACTAAATTTTCCATTTCTAAAATTGAAGTTCAAAGTTAAGGATTTTTTAATGGAAACCATCAACCGGAGAAATTGATGAAACTTATAATTCAAAATTTCTTAGACTAAGCTCTCTACTAATGAATAAACATAAAATACTCTGGCAGATCAAAGAGATCATGCAGATTTTTAATAATTTCCTGTAAAATGGGCTTTTGAGAAAATATCTTTTTGATTTAGTTTTCTAAGATCTAGTTATCATCGAATTCATTATTCTTCAATAATTCGGCTAAGACTTTTTTCGCTCGCATTACCCTTACTTTGGTATTGGCAACGGAGATCCCCAGCTCCTCAGCGATTTCTTTGATACTTTTTTCTTCAAAGAAACGCAGTTTGATAATGTCCTGATAATTGGCATCCAGAGATTCTATGGTTTTAATGATCTTTTTTTGTTCTTCTTCTGAAATAAGAAGTTCTTCCGGAGATTTTGCATACTGATTTTTAACCTCATCAAGATTTTCAACAGCATCTTCATTTTCTCGGTTTTTCTTTCTCCAAAAATCAATAACCGTATTTTGGGCAATGGTAAGTATCCAGGTTTTAAACTGAAAATGTGGATCAAACATATCCAACTTTGACAGTACTTTGGAAAAAACATTCACCGTAATCTCATCTGCATCATTTTCATCCCTAACTTTCTTCATAACGAATGAGAAAACATCCACCCAAAAAACATTGATGAGTTTAGTCTGGGCCTTCTGGTCTTTGTCCTTGGCCTTTTGGATGAGCAGGAATAGCTGTTCGTCGTTCATTAATAACAAATATAGATTATTTGGAGCGAAAAAGCAATGAAGTAAAATAGCAAAACGGTGAAAAAGCGAAAAGGCAAAATTGCTGATCAATAATTCTGCTTTTTTATCCTCTAATCTCTATAAATACGGCCTTGCTCATCTGCAGGGATTAAATACTATTTCACCTTTTCGCCCTCTTACCCCCCTTCCGTACATCAACTTTCTTCAAATACATCTATAAAAAACCGTTTCACAATTTTGCAGTTCCTCCTTTTTGCTTTTTCACCCTTAATACTTCTGAATTTACTATCTTTGCACGGTAAAATTTTAAAGTAAAAAATCAAATGAATTCCTTTATAGAAGAACTGAAATGGCGTGGTCTGTTTGCCGATATGATGCCAGGAACCGATGAACAACTGAATAAAGAGGTAACTACTGCATATATTGGTTTTGATCCTACTGCCGATTCTTTACATATCGGAAGTCTTATTCAGATAAAAATTCTAGCTCACTTTCAGCAGCATGGCCACAAGCCGATAGCTTTAGTGGGAGGTGCTACCGGGATGATCGGAGATCCGTCCGGAAAATCTGCAGAAAGAAACCTTTTGGATGAGGAAACTCTTTTACATTATGTTGACTGCCTGAAGAACCAGCTTTCAAAATTTTTGAATTTTGAGGGTAACGAGCCCAATCAAGCTGAACTGGTAAATAACTACGACTGGATGAAAAATATCTCTTTCCTTGATTTTGCTAAAAATATCGGGAAGAATATTACGGTTAACTATATGATGGCCAAAGATTCTGTGAAGAAAAGATTCTCAGGGGAAAGCGGTGCAGACGGAATGAGTTTTACGGAATTTACATATCAGTTAATTCAGGGATATGATTTTCTTCATTTATATCAGAACAACAATGTAAAGTTACAGATGGGAGGTTCTGATCAATGGGGAAATATCACAACAGGAACAGAACTGATCCGTAGAAAAGCTCAAGGTGAGGCCTTTGCATTAACGGTTCCTTTGATCACAAAAGCGGATGGTTCCAAATTCGGAAAATCTGAAAGTGGAGAAAACTACTGGCTCGATAAAAAGAAAACTTCTCCATACAAATTCTACCAGTTCTGGTTAAATGCTACGGATGAGGATGCTGAAAGGTTCATCAAATTCTATACTTTCCTTGGAAAAGAGGAGATTGAAGCTTTAATTGAAGAACACAAAACAGCTCCACACGAAAGAAAGCTGCAAAAGAAACTGGCTGAAGAGGTAACGATTTGGGTACATGGAAGAGAGGAATATGAAAAAGCTCTGAAAGCTTCTGAAATCCTTTTCGGACGTTCTACTGCTGAAGACCTTGTAAGCCTTGATGAAGCAACTTTCCTTGAGGTTTTTGATGGGGTTCCTCAGAAAGAAATTGCAAAAGCTGATGTATTAGGAGTGAATATTATTGATCTTCTTTCTGAAAAATCAGGTTTCTTAAAATCTAAAAGTGAGGCACAAAGGGAAAT
Organism: Chryseobacterium sp. Tr-659; assembly: GCF_011752975.1. Lineage (GTDB taxonomy): Bacteria > Bacteroidota > Bacteroidia > Flavobacteriales > Weeksellaceae > Chryseobacterium. The sequence goes on from NZ_VWWP01000007.1 coordinate 238,714, forward strand.
TAAGGGAAATTCAATTTCTGTAAATAAGCAAAAAGTAAATGATACTTTTATGGCTAATGAAACTGATCTTATTGACGGAAAATTCCTATTGCTTCAAAAAGGTAAAAAAAGCTACTTCATTGTAAAAGTTCAATAGACCGGATAATATTTCAACATATAAAAAAGACTGTCTCTGACAGTCTTTTTCATTTTGCTATAATAACAAAAGCCGTGACAATTTTCACGGCCAAATTGAGAAAGTTACCATTTTTTAAATGTCGTAAAATCATTTAAGGCAATAAAAAAAACTCTGAAAAAAACTGATTAGTATTAAAAACTTTATTGAAATATAGTTAGAATTTATAAGTAACACCACCTTTTCCTCCTGAAGCAACAGATCCACCTCCTAATTCTACATGCACGGCAAGATTTTTAGTAAAAAAATATCTTCCGCCTACCTGTCCTGCGAAACCTATTCCCGAAGATTTCCCGTCATAGTAGTCATAATCAGATCCTTTATATTTGTAGGAAAAGGAATTATAAGCTAAGGTTGCTCCTGCATAAAAATCCCATTTGTTTGGAATTTTAAGTAAAGTATTAAAATGATAATTTCCATTGATTCCTGCCCCGAACCATCTCCCTTTTATATCCCCATAATAGTTCTCCGTAGCATAACTTCCTTCAATACCTACTGTAATATCGTTATGAATTGCATAATCTACTCCTGCTGATATCGGAAGCCCCCATCCATTTGCCACCCCAATGTCTGCATTGATCTGGGCTTCACCTTTCTGTAATCTCTGGGCGTTTATACTTCCAAAAAGGGAAATCATTCCCAGCATAAAAATTCTTTTTTTCATTCTCTAGTTAATTTTCTGTATTCTTCTGTTCTGCAAAACTATCCGTGAATACAACAAAACACAACCCTTAAAAATCCGTATTTTTTTCTACTGATTTTTAGGTATTTTTCATCCGTATTTTTTTAATTATCTTCACATGTAATAAAAAAATAACCTGGCAACACTGAAAATCAAACTGATGAACAGATTACTTTGTCTTCTGTATATTTTAATCCACTTTACAGTAAAGGCTCAGGGCTTGTTTCCTCTTGATGAAAAAAGATATATTGACAGCCTGCAGCTTACTGTGAATAGCAATGTGAACAATCTTTCAAAAGCTAATGCCTACTTTCTTTTATCCAGTTATTATAAAAATATGGATACTGTTTTAAGCAAAGAGTATTTGGAAAATGGAAAAGCAGCAGGTGGAAAAGATCATTTTATTTCTGCAGTTTACTACTATTATGAAGGCCAATATTATCAGGATCAGAATAAAGAAAAAGCAACCGAGTCATTCCAAAAAGCTATTTCAATACTTTCTCAACTAAAAAATACCAAAGCTGATTTTTATTTGGGTTTATGCTGGTATCATTATGGAGTTTCACAGAAAAATAAACAAGGATATCCGTTCCTGATCAAAACTATGCTCGAAAAAAGCATTCCCATTGCTGAAAAAAATGGGGACAGTAAAATTCTGGGGTACTTATACACTCAGCTTGCCTTAATGCTTACTTATAATGCAGAATTTGAAAAAGCAGGAATCTACAATGAAAAAGCCCTCCGGATACTTGAAAAGAAAGCACCCCATTCTACCGAGTTATTTTATGCCTATCTTAATACAAACAGTAACTATTGTTATCAGGTAAAATGCAGCATAGGAAAGCAATTCCTAGATAAAGCAGGGAATATGATACGCCCTTATCAGAACTCTTCTTACAATACTTTTTATTATTTTAATAAAGCATTGTATTTTATTGGTAATCAAGATTATATACAAGCACTTCAGACCATTGAAAAAGGACTATCTTATGCTAAAAAATTCAATCAGAAACTACAAATACAAATGTTTTATTTTCACAAATATGACATTTTCAAAAAATTAAAAAGATATACGGAAGCCAAACAGCTTTTAGAAGAAATATTAGAGGAGAGGACACTTTCCAGAGATCTTAACAACAGAAAAACGATTTACAGCCATCTTTCTAACCTCAATGAAATTATGGGAAATCCTCAGGAGGCACTGGCGTGGGAGAAAAAATATTCCAAATTAAATGACAGCCTGAACGCTGAAAATGTTAAACTGGAAATCAATAAGCTGGAAACCAAATTTAATACTTCTGAGAAAGAGAAAAAAATAGCTTTCCTTAATTCTGAAAAAAATCAGAAACAGATGGAAGTTAATCAAAAGAACTCTTATTTGTGGGTACTGAGTCTTATTCTGTTATTATTTTTGAGTCTTTTGATCTTCTTATTCATCATTTACAGAAAAAATAAAAAATTATCCGAGCAAAAAGAAATCAACCTTCAGCAGAAGATTGAAGATATTAAACAAAAGGAAGAGCTATCGCTTACTAAAGCAATTCTTGATGGTGAAGAAAGAGAAAGGGAACGTATTGCAAGAGATCTGCATGATGGTCTGGGCGGAATGCTCGCCGGAGTTAAAATCAACTTTTCTACCTGGTCATCCAGTAATTTAGATTATGAAAAAGACAAGGATTTTTATAAGATTCTGAAGCAACTGGACGGTGCAGTGAGCGAACTCAGGCATGTAGCCCGAAATTTAATGCCGGAATCATTGCTTAATTTTGGTTTGGAAACCGCTCTACATGATCTGTGTGAATTTTATAACAGAAAAAATCTCGAAATTGATTTTCAGGCGATCAATATTGAAAAAGATCTGCCATTAAATATTCAGCTTAATATTTACAGAATCGTACAGGAGTTATTGGCTAATGCCGTAAAACATGCTCAAGCAAGCAATATTCTGTTACAATGTTCTCAATCCAGAGAAAATTTCCTGATCACGGTTGAGGATAATGGAAAAGGGTTCAATAAAGATATAGAAAAGACTACCAAAAGCCTGGGACTTCGTAATCTGAAAAACAGGGTTAATTATCTGAAGGGAAAGATGGAAATAACTTCTGACCATCAGGGGACTACAATTAATATAGAACTTAATATAAATGGAGAATGAAAAAATAAATATTGTCATCGTAGACGATCATCCTATCGTCATAGAAGGTCTGAGAATGATGTTGAACAGCCAACCATTTTTTAATGTGGCTGAAAGTTTCGTTTCCGGCTCCGAAACCATGAGCTATATCCGGTCTCATAAAGTTGATATCATACTTCTGGATATTGCTTTACCTGATGCCAATGGAACTGAACTCTGCAGGGAAATCAAAAAAATATCCCCGGAAACCTCCGTAATTATGTTCAGTAACCGTTCTGAACGAAGCATTATTATGCAGTCTATACAAAACGGAGCGAGTGGATATCTGCTCAAGAATACTTCTATCAATGAATTGGTGATATGTATCAAAGGAGCTCTTTCCGGAGACATTGTTTTCTGTAACGAAACCAAACAGATTATCAGCCGTCCTTCTCAAAATGATGTTCCAATTCCGAGGCTTACCAAACGGGAAAAACAAATTCTCCAGCTGGTAGCTCAGGGAAAAACCAGCAATATAATTGCAGAAGAACTTTTTTTGAGTCCCCTCACTGTGGATACTCATCGTAAAAATTTATTGCAGAAGTTCCATGCGAAAAATTCAACAGAGCTTATCAACCGGGCAGTGCAACAACGCTTGATTGAGGAATAAAAAAACCGCTTGAAAAAGCGGTTTCATTTTATATAAATTAATTAATTTTATGGCTCTAAGAAGCTATAATCAATAGAAGCTACTAATACTCCTTTTCCTTTTTTCTTAACGGTTCTTACCACTTCTCCGTCAATATAAAGATTGATCGTCAATTCTGAATTATCATCCGGCATTGATGCATTCGCGTCAAGGTTTAGCTGTGCCTGGCTGGAGTTCACAAAGAATTCTCCACTTGTCCAGGGTGACTTTAAAGGGGTTTGTGTTGTATTGTACATTGTATTCTGAACAGTTCCTACTTGCGTCACAATACTGATGATATCAGCTCCGGCAGTTGTTTTTACTTCAAATTGAACAACGTGATCTTTAAAGTCTTCGTCGTCATCTTTTTTACAAGAATTTACAACGGTAATCACAGAAAATAATAAAACGAATAAAAAAGAAAGTCTAAGTAAACTTTTTGAATTGTAAAATTGCTTCATTTCTCCAAATAGATTTTTTAATGTTTCAAATATAAGTTTTTTATTAATATAAAAATAACTTTTATGAAAAATTTCCAATAAAGATTTGCAAACACTATCAAATTAACAAAAAACAGAAATCACTCTTAAAATCCAATTATATACTCCAAATAATCAATCATTAAACATAAAGCACCGTGAGCCTCAAGTTCTTTATACGAATAATAAAACTTAGAATCCTGAATGTAATTTATTAATTATATTTGCTGTATGAATTTAGATTACCTAGTAAGAGAGCCGGAAAATATTACCCCAAATACCCCTATTCTTTTTATGCTTCACGGCTATGGCAGCAATGAGCAGGATCTTTTCAGTTTCAGAGAAACTCTTCCCAATGACTGGATTATTGTAAGCTTCAGAGCTCCTCATGATACCCAATTTGAAGGATATTCATGGTATGATATCAACTTCAATGATCCTGAAAACTTTATTGATTTACCTCAGGCTAAAGAATCTCTAAATGCTGTATTAGAAAGCATCCTGAAGATCATCAACCATTATGGTCTTACGGAGAGTAAAACACATTTATGCGGCTTCAGCCAGGGAGGAATATTGTGTTATTCACTAGCCTTAAAATATCCTGAACTGTTTAACTACGTTGCATGTCTCAGCAGTTATCCTGAAGATAAGCTCCTTGACGGTATGATCAAAGATAAAAAGAAACTGGAGGGACTTCGTTTCTTTGTTTCACATGGTACAGATGATGCAGTTATTCCTTTAGAATGGGCAAGAAAAGGTGCTGAACTTCTTTATGATCTTGGCTGCTATTTTACTTTCAGAGAATATATGAGCGGGCATGGTGTTAATCAGAAAAATTATATGGATTTAATGGATTTTTTTTCTAAATAAACGGAACTTCCATTTGAATTAAATTCACAACATACCACTCAATTTATTGTAGTTTATACAAACATTCCTGTATTTGGAATGTTTTTTTATTATCATATCTATAATTTCACTAAATTCAGTAAATGAAATTTAAATTTCTTTTACTAGGATTTTTTTTAAGCGTTTTTGTGAATGCACAAAACTCTTTTGAACTGATTAATACCAAAAAAGCAGTTATTCCTTTTCAGTTTATCAACAACCTTATCTTTATCCCTATCAATGTAAATGGTGTTGATCTCACGTTTCTGTTGGATACCGGTGTTTCGGAAACTATTCTTTTCAGCCTCGAAAATAAAGAACTGAAGCTTGAAAATGTAGAAAAAGTTAAGTTTTCCGGGCTTGGAGGAAGCTTAAGCATTGACGGTTTAAAGGCAGATCGTAATCTGGGCAAAATAGGGGATGTTATTATTAACACCTCAATGTCTCTCTATATTATTATTGATGAGGAGTTTAATATTTCTTCTCATGTCGGAATTCCTGTGAATGGAGTGATCGGATACCATTTTTTCAAAGATCATCTTGTTTACATTGATTATCTGACAAAAAAATTAACCGTTTATGAAAATCCGGATCTTTTAAAAAAGAAACTAAGAAAATTTGAAGAAATTCCTATTACAATAGAAAGAGACAAACCCTATCTTCATGCCGATGTGGAAATGACTAATGAAAAGAAAGAGTCAAAGCTGTTGATTGATCTTGGAAATAGTGATGCGCTATGGCTATTCCCTACTCTCATTAAAAATTTTGTTTATAACAGACCTAATATTGATGATTTTCTGGGACGCGGCTTCAATGGAGATATTTACGGTAAAAGAAGCCGTATCCATAATTTTTATGTTGGAAGTTTTAAATTTGAAAAACCCCTTACGGCTATGCCTGATGAATTTTCTATCCAACACGTCAATCTAGTGGAAAACAGGAAAGGTTCTGTAGGCAGTGAAATCATGCGGCGGTTTGCAGTAGTTTTTGATTATCCCAATAAAAAGTTATATTTGAAGAAAAACAGACATTTTGATGATCCTTTTCACTTTAATATGAGTGGACTGGATTTCAGGCAGGACGGATTAGAATGGGAGCAGGACAGGGTAAAAATTGAAACTAAAAATTCATCTGTTGCCATAAATGAATTCAGCGCATTTCAATATAAATTCAGTTTAAAACCTATATTTTCTATTGCCGGAGTAAGGAAAGATTCTCCTGCTTATGAAGCCGGCCTGAAAAAAGATGATAGAATCCTCAGTATTAACGGAGCCAAAACTTCGGATATGACACTGGAAAAAATAGTGGAACTCATGAAATCTAATGAAGGACGAACAATCACTATGGTTGTTCAAAGAAAAAACCAGGAGCTTACTTTAAGCTTCACGCTGGAAGATCCAATTCCTTATCAAGAATAAAGTGTATGAAAACTGAAGAAACCACATTAGACAGAATAAGAACCCGCCCAAGGTTCAAAATGTTTACGCATCTTACTAAGGAAGAATATGCTGACAATCTAAAGCAATATCTCACTGGGCATAAAGATGAGTTTGCAGGCAACATCAACAAAGAAGTTGCTACCATCTGGGTGGAAACAGAATATGACAGTTACTGGAAACCCCGCCTTGCCTTACGGGTAGAAATTGAAGACGAACACACCGTAATACGCGGAGTATTTGGCCCCAGCTCTGCAGTGTGGACATTTTTTATGTTCCTCTATTTTTCTTTCTCCATACTCTGGATGACGTTCTTCACCATGTACTATGTGGAAAAACAAATAAAAAGCGCTGAATACCCGTGGGCACTGAGCGCTTCTTTTGTAATGTTATTTTTTATTCTGCTTACTTATATTGCTGCAAGATTCGGGCAGCATAAAGGCAAAGACGAAATGCTTAAACTGAGAAAGTTTGCTGAAGAATCTACTTTGCAGTTTGAAAAGAAAATTAATTAGCAGGAAATTCCGCAGGCTTTTCATTCTGAACCGGTACAGCCGAAGCTTTTGCCATCTTAATGGAGTCTACTACTTTTTCTCTGTTACTCTGCTCTTTCAGCATTTTCGGAACCTCCGGCTCCAGAAGTTTTGTAAGTTCTTCAACAGAAATATTGTTGGCATTCGGATCATCCAGAAGTTTTCTCCAGGGCTTTCTTCCTCCCCATTTATAGTCTCCGAATACCATTACTGCAGTACCTCTTGCTTTTGTAGTGGCCCCACCCGGATTCAGTATCCAGGTATCTGCATAAGAGTACAGCCATTGTGCATCTTTTCTCAATAATCGCAGACAAGAGTGTGAGGCAGGATATCCGGGAAGTGTGTATTCATGCCACCCGATACCGCCAATATTATGGATATTAAAATTATAAGGAAGTTTCCACTCACTGCTTACCGTAGAGATTGCCAGTTTCTTTTTCCAGTTGGCAAAAGTAAGTCCTCTTGTTGTCTGAGCTGCTTTTTTACCCATACTGGTTGGCCCCCATCTTACAAGACTTCCATTGGAATACACTCCAAAAGCCTGTATCGGGTATGAAAAGATCACAAATTTCTTCACACCACTTAATACATCCAGCTGCATCGGAAACGGAGAATAAGCCATAAGTGTAGTGTCTATTTTTGCAGGAACTACCAGAGTATCCGCATTCCATTTACTTTTAGAATCCAGTCTGTTTAAAGCCAGAATAGCCGTACGTTCTTCTACACTGTATTTTTTACTATATTCAGAATAGATGGAATCACGCATCTTCTTATCTTTTGGAAGAACAAAAGCATTATAAAACCCATTCTCCTGCATTACCGGCGGAACAGATTCTTTCTTCACCACAGGTACGGAGTCTTTCTTCACAGAGTCTTTTTCTGCTTCCGGTGTTTCTGAAGCAGAGACAGTATCTTTAAAAGTATCGCTTATTTTTTCTATTTCTTTTTTACAGGAAACTAGGAAAACTGCACACAAGCACGCGTATAGAAATGATTTTTTCACAGATATGTTCTTCATAAATAAATCGGTCATTTAGTTTGGCTACCCAGTACAAATATCAGACCTAAAATTGAATCCTAAAAGACATTATTAAAAATACCGTAAAAAAACGGAATTTTCATTATGATAAATGAAGAGTAACTGATCAGTTTATCCTCTTTAATGATTGATTTCATTATAAAGAACAATATATCTGTTATAATGATATATCCAGAGCGCCCACCAAGGCAGAGCCATAATTAGAAAAATGAAAATTCCTTCACCAGACACTTCTCCATCCATAATTATTAAAAATGAATATAAAGACACAATAAACGGAACCAAAAACCAAGTCAATAGTACTTTCATTTTTCCCTGAAATGATTTTAAAATAGAAAAAAGACTGCAAAAAGAAAGTATACTTAATGAAAGTAATCCCAAAATGGCAAAGCCATATACCAAGCCACTCATATCACAATATCTCGGTGTTTCCCTGACTTCTTTTGTAAGACTCAAAAATATAATCAGAAAAATAACGGTAAGGATTGTAGATAACAGCCAGGTCTTAAGTATGGAAAGCAGGATAAATTTTCTTTTTGACATCAACTCATTGTTTACCCGCTAAAATAACCATAAAACATCAGCATACAAAAAATATGAACTGTATAGAAATAAAAAAGTCTTCTATTTCTAGAAGACTTTTTGCGATCCGGACGGGACTCGAACCCGCGACCTCCGCCGTGACAGGGCGGCATTCTAACCAGCTGAACTACCGGATCAATTTTTTTAAAAAGAAATTGAGAAAACTTCTGCGATCCGGACGGGACTCGAACCCGCGACCTCCGCCGTGACAGGGCGGCATTCTAACCAGCTGAACTACCGGATCAATTTTTTAAAAAGAAATTGAGAAAACTTCTGCGATCCGGACGGGACTCGAACCCGCGACCTCCGCCGTGACAGGGCGGCATTCTAACCAGCTGAACTACCGGATCAATTTTTTAAAAAGAAATTGAGAAAACTTCTGCGATCCGGACGGGACTCGAACCCGCGACCTCCGCCGTGACAGGGCGGCATTCTAACCAACTGAACTACCGGATCAAAAATGTAAAGAACTTCGTTTCTTTTTCGTGGTTGCAAAATTACACCTTTTTTTATTACCCACAAATTATTTTCAAAAAAAATGTCTCCCAATCATGGAAGACATTCATTATCAAACTTAATTTTTTATAAGTGAGCGCTTAATTTTTCAGCGATTACCTCTTTTGGAGCTACACCTACTAATTTGTCCACTACTTCTCCGTTCTTAAAGATAAGAACTGTAGGAATATTTCTGATACCATACTGCATAGAGATTTCCTGGTTGTTGTCCACGTCTACTTTTCCTACTACTGCTTTACCTTCAAAATCTGATGCTACTTCTTCGATGATTGGTCCTAAAGTTCTGCAAGGTCCGCACCATACTGCCCAGAAGTCTACTAATACCGGTTTATCTGATTTTAAAACCGTATCCTGAAATGAGCTGTCTGTAATTTCTAAAGCCATTTTTGTTTCTTTTATTTTAATTAATATTATTTTCTTTTTTGTCTTTTTCGGATGTTCAAAATTACGATTTTTAATGCATAAGACTATCTATGCTCAACATTAGTTTTTTCTATAGTGTAATCTTTTGAAATTTCCTTTAAAGCGTTTACCAGTGTATCGATTTCTGCTTTTGTAGTCATATGGCTGAAAGAAATACGTAATGGTGTACAATGATCCATTTCATCCTCAGAAAGTACCATCATCATTACCATTGAAGGCTTTGAGGCTCCGGACGAGCATGCACTTCCTTGAGAAATAGCAATCCCTTTCATATCCAGCTGAAGTCCTATTAATGGGTTTTTATAAGGCAATAAGGCACTTAACACGGTATAAAGACTGTTCTCCTTCTCAGCGCTTCTTCCATTGAATTTTATTCCTTCTATCTCGGCAGATAGTCTTTCGATCGCATAATCTTTAATTTCCTGCATATGATTGGTATAGGCTTCCATATGATTAAGAGAAAGCTCCAATGCCTTACCAAGTCCTACAATACCACAAACATTTTCAGTTCCTGCTCTTAGGCTTCTTTCCTGAGGTCCTCCGGTAATGATTCCTTTCATACCTGTTGCTTTTCTGATGAAGGCAAAACCAGCTCCTTTCGGGCCATGAAATTTATGGGCACTGCAAGAAGCGAAGTCTACAGGAATATCAGAGAAATCAAGATTCATGTGAGCCATTGTCTGTACCGTATCCGAGTGGAAAAGAGCGTTATGCTCTTTGCAAAGTTCTGCAACATTCTTAAGATTAATGATGTTCCCGATCTCGTTGTTGGCATGCATTAAGCTTACCAGTGTTTTTTTATCTGAAGCTTTTAATAATTCTTCTAATTTATTAAGATCAATATCTCCTTTTTCATTGGGACGGATATAATTTACTTCTACTCCTTTTCTGTTTTTCATATCCAGAATACTTTCAGACACGCATTTGTGTTCTAAAGGAGAGCTGATGATTCTTTCTACTCCAAGGTGTTCTACTGCAGATTTGATGATCATGTTGTTTGATTCGGTTCCACAGGAAGTGAAAATGATTTCAGCAGGAGTTACATGAAGATAGTCTGCAACCTGTCTTCTTACATTTTCAATAAGGATCTTTGCTTCTTGTCCGAAGCTATGCGTTGAAGACGGGTTTCCGAAATTCATCTTCATAGTGCCCACCATTGCATCTATAACTTCTTCTGCAAGCGGAGTGGTTGCGGCATTATCTAAATATACTTTATCCATTATTATTTTGAATATTTTAATTCTACGGAGGAAAACTGGTAATCTGAAGGGACTGTAAATATAAACCAAGGGCTGGAAATAACCTGAATTTCCATTCCTCCGGATGGTTCACCGGCAGGAACTTCCACATACAGTATATTATTCTTCAAAGCAGTTCCTTTAATCTCTCTGATCTGGTGGCTTCCTGATCTGAAAGTTCCCAGATTATACAGGACCACTTTTTTGTCTTTCGGGAATTTCGGATAGCTGACGTTCGGAGCATCTTTTCCTAAGTCTACAATTCCAAAACTTCCACGGATTACGTTACGAAAATCCTTTTCATCTTTGATGATTCTAAAGCCGGGTGTTTCCGCTCCTCCCTGTGATTCAGAAACAAGGAGCTCTGCACTATTCTGCATAGCAACTGACTTTTGAGATGGTGCGCCTGCACAGCTCATAAAGATTGCTGCACATGTTATCAACAGGCTTTTCATTTTTTACAATTTTATCTCCCAAAATTAATGAAAAAATTGGTAATGTCCCTCATTTGCCCACTTCAACATTGGCCGATCTCCGGAAGTATCACCAAATGCGATAATTTTATCGTACCTGGAATCATTGATTTCTTCTTTAATTCTCACCAGTTTTTCTTTTCCGTTACAATTTTTCCCGACAAAATTGCCTGTAAAAATCCCGTTTTTAAACTCTGCCCGCGTAGAAACAAGCTCCATTTTCAGTTCTTCAGCAAATGGCTTCACCCAGATATCCAGTGAGGCTGTCACCAATAAGCTTTGTGTATTATTCCTATCGATATTTTTAATAAAGTCTAAGGCATTCTCCCTTACAATTTTAGGATAATGCAATTCAAAGAATTGTTTGGATTTCAGTTCAATTTTTTCCTGGGTTTGTCCTTTTAAAATAGAACCGATAAAACTTTTCTTTACCTTTTCTGTTTCTGCCAGTTTAAGTTTCAGCAGAATAAAGAGAGGTACATGTCTTAAAAATTGTATACGGTATTTTGTAGAATCGTAGAATTTAAGATACATAAACATGGTATCCTTATACGTTAGGGTTCCGTCAAAATCAAAACAATACAATTTTTTCATTTTTTAAAGCTTTAATTTTTTGAATATAAACTCAGGGATATTCCTGATAATCATCATAATAATACTCCAAACCGGCAAAACATATGCCACATTCTTTTCCTTTTTAAAGGCTTTATAGATACACGCTGCTGCCTGTTTGGGAGTGGCTGTCAGTTTTGGGTTCAAAGGAAGTCCTTCTGTCATTTTAGTAGCCATAAAGCCTGGTTTAATGGTGAGAACATGAACTTTCTTATCAAAAAGATAATTCCTCAAACCACTTAAATAAGCTGTAAAAGCTGCTTTTGCACTTCCATAGATAAAATTACTCTGTCTTCCCCTATCTCCCGCTACTGATGAAAGGCCAATGATTGTTCCCGATCTTCTGCTTTCAAATTTTTGAGCAAAATAATTCATTACAGGCACCAGCTTTGAATAATTGATATCAATAATACGTTCCGTATTCCTGTTATCATATAACCCTTCTTCTGTTCCTTCTCCCAAATATCCTACGGCACAAAATAATACATTTGAATTGATATGATCAAATTTGTTGTAATCAATTTCTTTCATCAGATCCAGTTCAATTACTTCGGCCTGCTGCAGAAACTTCACATCAATATGTCTTGCAAACCTCTCTGTAGTTTCTTTATTTGAGGTAAAAAGATAGATTTTTTCAAACTTTTCTCCTTCCTGAAGTGCTTTTTCCACAAACGCCTGTGCTACTTCAGATGTACTTCCAAGAACTATCATTACGAGTTGTTATTTATGATTCTTTTGTGCTGTAAAGACACAAATTTAGGATTTCGAATATTTTTCAGGTAGTTGGTAAGTGATGACCTGCTCATGCTGTCTTTCGTAAGGTAAATTCTACCCCCGAATTCCTGAACAATGCCATCAAGCTGGTCTACCAGCTTTTTCAGTTTCGAATTCACTTTAAAATCCAAAGCCAATGTATATCCTTCTACCGGAAATGAGTTGTAAGCTTCCTGATTATGTTTTCCGAATAATTTTAATACGGCTAAGAATGAACCGTTTCCGCTTTTGGCTATTGTTTCCAGAATTCTTTTCATTCCTTCTTTTCCTGCTTCTTTAGGAATCACCATCTGATATTGAATAAACCCGGATTTCCCATAAATCTTGTTCCAGTCATTGATTACATCCAGCGGATAAAAGAATGTTTCATAATCGATAAAGTTCTTCACTTCTTTTTTAGACTGTTTTTTATAGTACAGCCAGTTGAAGATTTTTACGGTCAATGCATTCAATACAAATCCAGGAAAATAGAAAGGAACCGTAGGCTGTAATTTTTTCTTTAATCTTAAAGGTGTTTTGGCAAGGTTTTGCGGAAGTTCATGTTGAAAAGCATGCTCTCCTCTCATCAGAATACTTCTTCCGATGTTTTTACCTTTCTGAAGACAATCGATCCAGGCTACCGTATAAGTCCAGTTTTCGCTTTCATCAAACAGTCTAAAGATCTCATCAAGGTTTTCTGCTTTGATGCTTTCCTGTCGGATGTATGCAGATTCTATATTTTTAAGCTTAAATTTTGCTGTTAGAATAATTCCTGTAAGTCCCATTCCGCCAATTGTAGCCCAGAACTTTTCAGCATTTTCATCTCTTGAACAGGTAATGATTTCCCCGTTTTCGGTCATTAATTTAAATTCAATCACATATTCAGAGAAACATCCTTCTGCATGGTGATTCTTTCCATGCACATCAGAAGCAATGGCTCCTCCTACTGAAATAAACTTTGTACCGGGAGTAACATATAAAAAATATCCTTGAGGAACTGCTATTTCCAGGACATCCGAAAGCAGGACTCCGGATTCGCATTCTATAACACCGTTTAAACGGTCAAAACTGATGAATTTATTTAATTTTTTTGTAGAAAATATAGATTCTCCCAACGAAGCATCTCCATAGCATCTTCCGTTTCCTCTTGCAATAACTTCGTTATGATTGAGTACAAATTCTTTTATTTTTTTGAAGCTGTCCTCAGATCTCATTTCTTTTTCTACGATTGGGAAATTACCCCAATTTGTAACTTTCTGTATGAAATTCGGCTTCATTTCTTAAAGTAGATTTGAATTAAAAATGTGGCTACCCAAAGTAATAAAGTAACCTGTATGTAGCGGTCTCTGTAAACAATCTTCGTTGGAGATTCGGTTCTGTTATATACCAGTGTCTGCTGCAGATATCGCAATAATGCAAATACTACAAAAACCACTGTATAGAAAACCCTTTTATGAAATCTTGCCTGAACTTCCGGCGACAGGGTAAACATGAGATAACATACGATGGCCAGTGTAATGGAAATAGACAGAGCAATATCTGCAAACTGAACGTTATAACCATCCAGTGCTCTTCTTGTTTTTCCTGAGACCTGAGCATTGATAAGCTCACCTCTCCTTTTTCCTATAGCCAGTACCAGCGCCAGCACAAAAGTTAATAAAATAGCCCATTGTGAAATACTGATTCCTGTAATATAACCACCGGCCAGTACCCGCAGTACAAATCCTATGGCAATAATGAAGATATCAATAATAGGAACATGTTTAAGTTTAAATGTATACGCCAGATTCATTACGACATAAAAAGCAATGATTGCTTCGAATTTCCAAAGCGCCTGATGAAAGTAAAGCTGAGCGGAAAATACAAGTACAATATCTGCAATTACCAACCCGATAAGGATTCCGATTGCTTTTGATTTTGAAATAACACCACTGGCTAAAGGTCGTCTCCTTTTTTCGGGATGTTTTCTGTCTGCTTCAATATCATTATAATCATTCAGAATATAAACAACACTTGCCGCCAGGGAAAAAATGACAAATGCAAAAATACTTTTAAGAAGTAAATCAAAATTGGTGATATTACCTGAAAAGAACAGAGGGACAAATACAAACAGGTTCTTCACCCATTGCTCTACACGGAGCAGTTTTAAATATTTCTTCATTTATGTTATTTCTTCCGAAATTTTTATTTGTTTTTTAATGATTGTCAGAAACCTTTATCATTTTTTGTGTACTTCAAGGGTTTTGAATCATAAAAGTTTCTAATACAAAAGTAATAAATTCAAAATTTCCAGCATAAAAATACAAAAAAAACCGCCGGGGCGGTCTTTTACGAAAATATTTATGTGTTAAATTAATTACTGTCCTTGTTTGGCGTCATTAATCATTTTTTCATTTGCAGTAATGGCAAACTCTACTCTTCTGTTTTTAGCTCTTCCTTCATCCGTATCATTGCTTGCAACCGGCATATTTTTACCTTCACCTTTTGTGAACATTCTGCTTGATGCAATTCCTTTCCCTACTAAGTAAGCTTTTACCGCATCTGCTCTTCTTTGTGAAAGAGCTAAGTTATACGCATCTTTACCTACACTGTCTGTATAACCATAGATGTTAATATTGGTATCAGGGTTATCTCCTAATACTGTTGCCAGTTTATCCAGGTTGGTTTGTGCCACAGAAGTAAGATTTGAAGAATCGAAAGCAAAGTTTACAATACTTTCATTCATAGTAACTTTAATACCATCTCCTACTCTTTCTACCTGTGCTCCCGGTAATGTTTCTTTGATATCTTTCGCCTGCTTATCCATTTTGTTACCAATAACGTTACCGGCAACACCACCTATAATACCTCCTAATACGGCACCGATAGCTCCATTTCCACCTCTACCTACATTGTTTCCTAAAATACCTCCTAATACAGCTCCTGATGCAGCTCCTACAGCCGTACCTCTTTGTTGGTGATTTGAATTTTGTACTGCTTCACAACTTGTCAATAATAATGCTGATGACAAGAAAAGAGCTCCTACGTATGTTTTTGTAAATTTCATTTTTTTTGATCTTTTATGTTGATAAATTATTTCATTCCTGCTCTCTGGAAGTTGTAAACTACTTTTACATTACCTCCTTCAAATGGAACGTCTTGCTGAAGTGAAAACTGATCTGTTGTCTGATTGATCAGTGTAAGAGTGTATCCAGCTATATTTTGTTTTGCTTTAGTACCCGCAGCAATTTTTTTAAACATAAACGTATTACCGTCTTTTACTTCAAATTTGATAGGTTGTGTAACTGCCGGGCAATTTCCACCTCCGTTTAAAGTATACGCTCCTGTCCAGTTATTAGGAATCAATCTCCAGTGGCTTCCTACGAAGCATTGTGCATCCGCTCCTTCATCAAAAGGTTTGATTTTAAACCCTTTATCATAATCTATGCTAACAATCTCCCAATCTCCCTTCATTTTAAGGAAGTCTGCTCTCTGATTTTGAGATGTAGCTGCTTTATTAACAGAGGAACACGACACTGCAAAAAGTGATGTTCCTAACATCCCTGCAAGTAGTAACTTTTTCATTTTGTTGTTTATTATTTTGTTACTATAAAGTTACAAAAAACCGTGCCAAGATTTAAAATAAAAATAAAAAGTCCGAAAAAAATTCGGACTCTTTATGGTTTCTCCTTAAATACAGGAAGATAAATTATTTTTTAACAGCCTTTTTTACGGATTTCGAAGGTTTTGTTTTGCCTGCTGGTTTCCCGTTATAGAAATTATTATAAGCATATTCTGCTGCTTTTTTCACGTCAATAACACCTCCAGACTGAGAGTAATCAGCAAATCCATTAGCTGTACTTGGATTACTGGATTTTACAAGCGCTTCAATAATCTGGTAAGGCTTCAGGTCTGGCATATAAGCCAATAAAACGGCTGCTGCTCCGGCTGCAACCGGTGAAGCCATTGAAGTTCCCTGAAGGTATCTGTATTCGTTCTTAGGAACGGTAGAATAAATCTCTTCTCCCGGAGCGAATACATTAACCATTTTCTTATTGTAATTGGAGAAATCTGCTCTCAGTTCATTGTTTTTATTGGTACTTGCCCCTACCACAAGAACATTGCTTACAAATGGTTTGTCATCTGTAACATTTTTAAAGTTGGTAGGATAAGCCAGATGTTCTGCAACATCTTCGTTTTCGTTACCTGCAGCTTTTACCAGGAGAACTCCTTTATCTTCTGCATATTTGAATGCATCCCAAACTACATTCTTCCCTGGTGAAACAGGCTTACCGAAGCTCATATTCAGAACTTTTGCTCCGTTGTCTACGGCATATCTGATGGCATTGGCAACGTCTTTATCTCTCTCATCTCCGTTAGGAACGGTTCTTACAGACATTATCTTTGCAACTTTTGAAGCTACTCCGTACTGAACTTCTTTTCCTTGTGGAAGTCCTGCAATGATTCCTGCCACGTGAGTTCCGTGTTCTGCATCCGGGCCTTCATAATGGTTGTTTCCGTAGATTTTTTCGTTGTAATCATCATAGTTATCTCCTACGATTTCTTTTCTCGGATCATAGCTCAGATCATATTGTTTTGCTGCTGGAGCGAAGTGGTCGATTGCTTCCTTCATCTGCTCCTTCATTGCTTTTTCAAATTCAGCTGCTGATTTTCCTTTAAATTCAGGGCTTTGAGAGATCTGCCCTAAGAATTCAAGTGCAATTGCATCTTTTTGGTCTGTAGGTGCTTTAATTGCAGAAATAGTTTCAGCTGTTACAGGTTTTCCTCCTAATAGTTTTACCATATTAGGAATCAAATCGTTCAGCATAGAATAAGTTTGGAAGTTTTGTTTTGCTTCGATACTTTTTTTATTGAAAAGATCTTTAGCTTTCATGTACATATCAAAATCATCCTTCATTTTAACCTGGTTGGCTTTATTTTTTGCGGAATCATCCCCTTCAAAGATCGGCTTATACTTGGCAACTACTCTTGTTACTTCCATATTGTCGATATCAATATCTCCGTTTTTCCCTCCGATGAAATTCCATCCATGTACATCATCGATGTATCCGTTTCCGTCATCATCTTTACCGTTTCCGGGAATTTCGTTAGGATTATTCCATACATTTTTCACCAATCCCGGGTGATCTACCTGTACACCGCTATCTAAAACTCCAACTACTACAGTTTTAGGCTTTAAGCCTTTAGATTCTAAATATTTATAAGCATTTTCTGTATTTACACCATATACTTTGGAAGTTGAAAAATCTTTATGATACCATGTCATCAGATCCTTATCTTCATTTGGGTCAATACTTTTAGCTTTGGATTCCTGTGCAAAGGAAAAGCTAAAACCTGCTAAAAAAACTGCAGCTAATAATACCTTTTTCATATGCTGATATTTAATTTAAGGTTTTAATCAATCGCTATAGTACCTTGCCATATTGCTGTGAACTTTATGAATAGCGATATCTTAATTAATATGATTGTTTTATACTTTTTATATAAGTCATCGTTTCAGGGCCTTTGTTACAAATAAGATCTAAAACTGACAAATCTTCTAAAAATCCCAATTTGTCTGAGAATGTCTGGTAATATGCTTCCATTTCAAATTCTGAAGGATGCTTTGCCGAGAACTTCTCTCTTAAATTAATGCTTTCCGGATTTTTGATATATTCTTCATTCAAAGAGTGTGCCTTTTCTGTTTTAAGTATCTGTTGGATCACTTCTATCCCTTTAAGGTTAAAATCAAGCAGGAATTTTTCTTTCAGATCAAATATTTTTCTGAACTTTTCTTCGTAATATTCGAAATAAGGTGAGCTTTGGTAAGCTGTTTTAATGGATTTCCAATGGAGTGTTCTCCAATCTTCACGGTAAGAGATTTCAATATCTTTAAATTCTCTTTTCCCGTTATGATGGATTGGAATTATTAATGATAATTTTCCGTTGGCTCCATAGATGTTTGCCCGGTTTCTGTATGTCTGTTTCGGGAAGTTTTCAAATTGTTCAAATACAATTTCATTCTCAGCATCCAAAAACACTGAAAACCATGAAACCGGAGGCAAATAAAATGCCGGCAATAATACATTCTTCATATTCATAATACAAAAATGAAGTATTTTTTCAAATACTTCATTCTATTTTAAATTTTATTTTATTTATAATTCGTCTTCAGTTTTTTTCTTTCTGAATAATTTAACGAAATATTCCCACCCGAAGAACAGAATCAGTATCATTGCCGCAATCCACCAGTATGAAGTTTTGTTGGCTTCTCCTGTATTGGTTGCTTTAAACATTCTGTCCCAACGGATCTTGAAAGGTGCCTGATAAGTAGAGCTGCTGTCTGAGAAAGCTCCTTGAAGACTCATCCATGTAAACATCGGCTTTCCAACTATATTTTCTTCCGGAACGAAACCAAAGAATCTGGCATCTAATGATGCGTCTCTGTTGTCCCCGATCATCATATAATAATCCTGCTGAATAGTGTACTGATTAGCTTCTTTACCGTTAATGAAGATCTTTCCATTCTTTTTCTCAAGGTTGTTGTGCTCATACTCGGAAATGATCCACTGGTACATTGGTAATGTTTCCTTATTGATGGCTACCACATCTCCTTTTTTAGGAATTCTCACTGGCCCGTACCAATCCTGGTTCCAAGGCTTGTTGATTGGGAAAATAGATTGTGTAGTATCAATTTTTGTTTTGGCTTCGTCTCTGTAATATACTGCGGCTTCTCCTTTTGGCGAAATCTCTTCTCTCATATCGATTACCTGAGAAAGCCCTTTAATTTCTTTTGCCGTCTTATCGGTTAATCCCTGAAAAGCATAAAGGTATCCTTTTTCCGTCTGTACTTCCTGAACTGGTAAAAACCCGTAAGTATTGTATAATGAAGGAATATCCAACTGGCTTCCCGTAGTTACGATATATCTGTGCTGTACTTCCTGATCTCCCAGAACGGTTTCCGGTTTTCCGTTAACAAAAAGTCTTCCGGCTCTCATTTCAAAAGTATCCCCTGCTGTGGCAACACATCTTTTTACGTAAGGATCTTTTCTATCGATTGCAGTATGTACAGAATCCTGAGGGTAGTTGAAAACTACCACATCATTTTTCTGAGGTTTATTGAATTGTAAAATTCTTGTATAAGGCAATTTTACAGCATCTACGTAAGATTTCGGATCATCTTTAGGGTTTCCTTTCTGCCCTGTATCCATAATAGTTCCCTGAAGGAATGGTATTGCTACCGGGCGCATTGGCATTCTATACCCATAGCTCCATTTATTTACAAAAAGGAAGTCTCCTACCAACAATGTTCTCTCCATAGATCCTGTAGGAATTCCGAACGGCTGCGTAACAAAAACGTGAATGATGGTTGCAAAAACTACCGCAAAGGTAATAGACCCAAAGAATGTATCTTTCTTTTTGTCATTTTTTTCTTCGTCTGTCAGGAACAGATCGTTTGCATTTTCATCTTCTAACTCAACATCTTTAGAATAGTTGATCACAGCCATATAAATAAACGGCAGGATTACGGTAAGAATCTGATCTTTGAAAAGTGTCTTTCCGAACTTCTTTACTAGATAAAGATGGAAAACAGACATCATGATAGGCCCAACAATCGGAAGATAAGACAGGATGGCCCACCATTTCGGATGTTTGGTTTCTTTCAGGATAATGAAATAGTTATAGAAAGGTATAAAAGCAAATAAAGGACTATATCCCATTTTCTTGAACAGCTTCCATGTTGAAATCCCCATCAATATGGATAAAATGAGGACATACACTGTATACGTTAAAAAATAATTCATAAATTTTTTGTGCCTATTCTTATGATATAAATGATAAAATGATGAGTAATAAATGATAACAGCAGTCCGCTAATTACAATTCACTATTCATCATTTTCTGTTTATTTGTCTGCAATTTACAGAATTTGTTACAAATTAAAGCCCCAAAACGTCTTTCATTCCGAAGTTTCCTTTTTTATCTTTGATCCATTCGGCAGCAACTACTGCTCCCAATGCAAAACCGTTTCTGTTGAAAGCGGTATGCTTGATCTCGATTTCATCCACTTCACTTCGATAATACACACTGTGAGTTCCGGGAACCTCATCTTCACGTACTGCAAAAATTCCTAACTGCTTTCCTTCTGTTTCTTCCAGCTTCCAGGCATCGAATTTCGGATTGTTTTGGATGATTCCTTCTGCGATGGAAATCGCCGTTCCACTTGGAGCATCTTTTTTATGGATGTGGTGAATTTCTTCTAACTGACAAGAATATTCATCAACATTCTTCATCAGGTCAGCAAGCTTTTCGTTTAATGCAAAGAATAAATTTACTCCTAAACTAAAGTTGGAACCGTACAGGAATGCGGTATTATTTTCAACAGCCAGTCTTTCTATTTCAGTTTTCTGATCCAGCCAGCCTGTTGTTCCGCAGATTACAGGAATTTTATTTTCAAGACAAGCTTTAATATTTTCAAATGCAACTTCCGGCAGGGAAAATTCAATCACAACATCCGGATTATTAAGATTTTCAGCTGTTGGGGTTTCCTTCAGACGGGCAACTACTTCATGACCTCTCTTCTGTGCGATCTCATCAATGATCTTACCCATTTTACCGTAACCAACTAATGCTATTTTCATATAATCTTTTTTATTTTTTACACTGCATATAATCCTTAAATCTTTGTGCAGTTATCTTGTCTGTTAAAATCTGTAACTTAAACTAAACCCTGTTTTTGGAGCACTGTATCCGTACTGATCCTGGATTACCGATGGTTTAAAGCTCAGATCCGGATCATGGCGGCTTTCATAAAGGTGTGCATCTACTACGGCATCTACAATATTCAGAATATAGATCAAACCTGTAATGGCGATTGCATAGTCTCTTTGCCTTTTTGCTCTGTCCTGCGCGTTCCCTAAGGCTTTTTTATCTAGCCACGGATGGGTATCGACAAACTCATTAGGTGTTCCGTTCAGCTTCGCAACGTAGTACTCTCGATATTTTTTGTACTGATTATCATTCCAGACAGCAATACCGACTCCGGCTCCTACCGCTCCCCAAACAATGGGAATTTTCCAGTATTTTTTATTGTAGAACTGTCCTAATCCCGGCAGTACTGCTGAATAAAGTCCCGCTCTTGTAGGATTCAGTTTTATGGTTTTTACTGTTGGTCCGTTGGCTTTTTCAAGGTCTTCAATAATCTTTGCCTCGGTTTTACTCGGTTTTACCGCACGGGGTTCCTGTTTCGGAGGAGTCTGCATCCGAACAGTATCGATAGGGTTTACTTGTGAGTAAGCCAGTGTGGCAATACACAAGAAAAATGTGAAAAATATTTTCTTCATTATTTAATATGAGATAAAATATATTCCAGCTCTTCTTCATTTTTGAAGTCCAGAACAATTTTACCTTTTTTACCGTTTCCAGAAGCTTTGATCTCAACTTTTACGTCTAAGATATCTGCAAGTGTTTTCTGGGCTCTTTTATAGTTATTGGAAAGTTCGGCATTCACTTTTTTTGCTGCCGGAGACTTTGGATTCTTCAGTGCTGCAGCTGCCTGCTCTGCCTGACGAACATTTAATTTTTCTTTAATGATCAGTTCAAATAAAGTCTGCTGATCTTCTTCTGTTTCAAGACTGATGATTGCTCTACCATGCCCTGCAGAAATTTCACCGCTTCTGATTGCGTTCTGGATATCGGGGTTCAATCTCAATAATCTGATTGAGTTGGTAATGGTACTTCTATCTTTTCCGATTCTCTGGCTCAGATTTTCCTGAGTAAGCCCGATCTCTTCTAAAAGTCTGTGATAGGTCAGGGCAATTTCAATAGCGTCAAGATCTTCTCTCTGGATGTTTTCCACAAGAGCCATCTCAAGAAGTTCCTGATCATTTACCAAACGGATATAAGCAGGAATAGTTGTTAAACCTGCAATTTTTGATGCTCTGTAACGTCTTTCCCCGGAAATGATCTCGAATTTCTCACCGTCTTTTCTTAAAGTAATCGGCTGAATTACCCCCAGGTTTTTGATCGACTGTGCAAGTTCGTTTAATGCTTTTTCATCAAAATAAGTTCTCGGCTGCGTCGGGTTTGGATAAATATCTTCAAGTGCAACTTCTACAATATTTCCCACAAACTTATCTGCCCCTTCATCAGTAGCCGAATTGATAGTTGCTTTGGATTCTGCACTTAAAATGGCACCTAAACCGCGTCCCATAGCTCTTTTTTTGTCCTTCATAGATATAATTGATAAATGATGTTTTGATAAGTGATGACTGGCATTCACTTAATGGCCATTTATTATTAATTTAATTCTTTACTAAATTTTCGTTCTTCAAAAGAACTTCTTCTGCCAGCTGAATATACTGGACAGCTCCTTTACTTTCAGCATCATAATTCAGGATACTTTCTCCGAAACTTGGTGCTTCACTTAATCTTACGTTTCTGCTGATGATGGTTTCAAAAACCATTTCAGGGAAGTGTAAGTTCACTTCTTCTACCACCTGATTAGACAGTCTTAATCTGCTGTCATACATTGTAAGAAGAAGCCCTTCTATTCCAAGGTCTTTATTATGAATTTTCTGAACGTTCTTAACGGTATTCAGAAGTTTTCCAAGTCCTTCTAATGCAAAATATTCACACTGGATCGGAATGATCACAGAATCTGCTGCCGTAAGGGCGTTTACTGTAATAAGCCCTAAACTCGGTGCACAATCGATGATGATATAATCATAATCATCTCTTACACTGGCTAATGCTTTTTTCAGCATGTATTCACGATCTTCCTTGTCTACCAATTCGATTTCCGCGGCTACAAGGTCGATATGTGAAGGAATAATATCCAGGTTTGGAGTTGCAGTTCTTTTGATACAAAGTCTTGTATCTGCACTATGCTCCAGTAGATTATATGTAGAATACTGAACATCTTCCACTCCCAGACCAGACGTAGCATTCGCCTGAGGATCAGCGTCAATAATTAATATTCTTTTCTCCAATACCCCTAATGCTGCTGCCAGGTTTACAGCGGTGGTCGTTTTACCAACACCTCCTTTTTGATTAGCAATACCTATGATTTTTGCCATTATTAGAACTTTAAGTTTCAAAAATACACTTTTTTCTTTGCAGTAAGTGAACAGTGAAATTCAAAATTGAGTTAAAATATTGTTAATAAGTACTTTAACGATAAAAAAAATTATCCACAAAAAAAATTCTTTGTGGATAACTATTTGAAATTTGTTTTTAAGGATTAATTATCAAACTTCATAGAGATTGGAAATTTGAAATAACTTCTTACGAATTCTCCTTTTTTGTTTTTGGCAGGAATCCATTTTCCTTTATTGGAGATTGTTTTAATTGTTCTCATTGCCTCATTATTAAAATCGGCGTTGGTTCCGTTAGCTTTTACCCCTGAAATTGTTCCATCCATCTCTACAATAAATGTTACGGTAGTTTTCACTACATCTTCGGATTCAAATCCTGAACCGTCGAAGTTGTTCATTACTTTATTTCTGAAAGAATCTATTCCT
The DNA here is from genome assembly GCF_011752975.1 of Chryseobacterium sp. Tr-659. Lineage (GTDB taxonomy): Bacteria > Bacteroidota > Bacteroidia > Flavobacteriales > Weeksellaceae > Chryseobacterium. The sequence continues at coordinate 262,845 of NZ_VWWP01000007.1, forward strand.
CCTACAAAACTAGCTTCTACTCCAAGTTCTCCAGATTCTGCGATTTTATTTTTATCTACAGGATCAGAAATTACCGGAGGAGGTGTAGTAATAACAGGGCCTGTTCCTACTGATATAGTTGGTGCATGCGGTGTATTTGGTACCACCGGATCTCCTTTAAAGTTATTTGTAAACCCTGCTACTGCATCATCAGGAACAGGATCTTTTTTTACATTATCCTGAGCTGTACTTGACGGGGTAGGCACTGTACTGTCAAATGTTTTGGTATTGGGAGGATTCACAGGCTGTACCGGAGTAATTTTCACCGGAGGTTTAACCGGATCATCCGGAATCAACACTGGTGGCGGAAGTACATATCCCCCACCTGTTGTAACTTCCGTAGTTTTAAATGCAGAAATCACAAATGGTGTAATGGATACTGCCGCCATTAAACTAGCTCCTATAAAAAGTGCTTTAGTTAATATTCTATCTGATTCGTTTCTTAATACATAAGCACCATATTCTTTGTTGCGGTGCTCAAAGAGAACTTCGTTAAAACGAAATTCCTGGTTTTGATTCTGTTGTTTCATCACTATTACTTAATTTAAACTGTTAAAAAGCGATTATTAGTTTGTTAGTTCTTATCGATAAGCATTGTTTCAATATCAAAACATCTGCCATAATTTTATCAAAACAACATAATATTAGAAAATTTTATGAAAATGTTTAAACTTTAACATTTTTAAATAAAAAGTTCATACACAAAAACAGGTATATTTCTTATGAGAATAAATAAATGCAGGAAAACAAAAACAACAGAGCAACAGCTCATTAGTTAACCCTGTCAAGGTTTAGAACCTTGACAGGGTTAGCAGGGTTAATAAATAAACAAAGAGACTGTCATTGGACAGTCTCTTTGTTTGTTTATGTTCTAAGAATATTAGAATAACTCTTTTCTGATAATGTTCTGACTTCTTTCAGGACCTACAGAAACCAAGTATACGTTAATTCCTAAATATTTCTCGATAAACTCGATGTATTTCTGAGCATTGTCAGGAAGTTCATCGTAGCTTCTTGCTTTTGTAATATCTTCACTCCAACCTGGTAAATCCTGGTAGATTGGTTCGTAATTGTATAATTTTTCTGTTGAAGAAGTGAAATAATCGATGATTTTCCCATCTTCAGTTTTATAATGCGTAACAACTTTCAGGTTTTCAATGCCTGTAAGAACATCTAATTTTGTAATAACCAGATTATTGATCCCATTAATCATACAAGCATGCTTCAAAGACACAAGATCTAACCATCCTGTTCTTCTCGGTCTGCCTGTTGTAGCGCCGAATTCACCACCGATTTGTCTGATGCTTTCTCCTAGTTCATTATCTAATTCAGAAGGGAAAGGTCCGTTTCCAACTCTTGTACAGTAAGCTTTTGCTACACCAATTAAGTTCTGAAGTGAAGTTGGCGGAACCCCTGCTCCTGAACAAACTCCTCCTGTAGATGGAGAAGATGAAGTTACATATGGATACGTTCCGAAGTCGATATCAAGCATTAACGCCTGTGCTCCCTCAAATAAAACGTTTTTACCGTCTCTGATTGCTTCATTCAGCTCTAATTCAGTATCAACGATTCTGTCCTGAAGCTGTTTTCCGATTTCTAAATATTCGTTGTAGATTTCTTCAACGTCTAATGTTGGCTTTCCGTAATATTTTTCAAAAAGAGAATTTTTAACTTTTAAGTTCTTCTCAATTTTATCTCTTAAAATTTCAGGGTTTAAAAGATCTACCATTCTGATCCCTACTCTTGCTATTTTATCTTCATAACAAGGTCCGATTCCTTTTTTGGTAGTTCCGATCTGAGTTCCTCCGTGTTCCTCTTCACGGTAAGTATCCAAAAGGATGTGGTAAGGCATGATAACATGCGCTCTTCTGCTGATAAAGATATGATCTGTTCTCAAGCCTTTGCTCTCGATCTGACCAACTTCTTTAATAAAAGACTTAGGGTTTACCACTACTCCGTTCGCAATGATACATTTCCCTTTGCATTGAAGAACTCCTGAAGGAAGAAGGTGTAGAACGAATTTTTCATCTCCTACATAAACCGTGTGACCAGCGTTGTCTCCACCCTGGAAACGCACTACATAGTCTGATTTTGCTGATAAAACATCCGTTATTTTTCCTTTGCCTTCATCTCCGTACTGAAGACCTACAACTACATAAGTTGACATATTTTACTTTTGTTTTTAGATTCGTGCAAAATTACTTTTAAAAAAAATGACGACCAAATTCTAGAGGATATTTATTTTGGGTCGGGGTAAAATCATGAGGTTGAATGCCACTCTATTTACTCCGTCTTTACTTTCATACCTTGCTAAAATAACCTATTTTTACCATAAAAACATTTAAAATGAAATTTAAAACTCTGATTCTATTTCTTATTCTTCCTCTATCATTTTTAAAAGCTCAAAATAAAAATAAGATCAATGATTATTTAAATATACCAGGCCCAATACATTTGAATCAGAAAGAATATAATCTTGTTTGGAGTTCTCATCCTAATGAAAATTATTTCAAACAAGAATATTTGAGTTCAAAGGAAGATATCAATAAATACAACAGTATGGTTTTAATTGACTTTGTAAAAGGTGATTTCAGCCTTAAAGAAATTGTTGATCAAAAAGTGGCAGAGCTTCAGGAAATGAAAAAGGTGAATCCGGTTGTTAATTATCAGATTCTTGAAAAAAATGGAGAATACATTTTAGATTTTCTTATCAGTAAAAATTCAAAAGACGGCGAAGAAATATTAATGGCGGAAAGAAATATTTACCGTTATAAACTTATTAATAAGAACCAAAGTAAAGGTGTTCTTCTTTTTGCAATTAGCGAAAGAGGGTATCCTGAAAATATGGATTCTTTTTTTAATAATTTAAAAGCTAATACTTCTAAATTAATTGAAATGGTTGGAAATTATAAACTTCCTGATATTGAAATAAAATAATAACTCGTTATGATCTTATCCAAAAAATCAGACTATTTAACCTCAAACATCAACAGTAAATCTAAGCTCTTCTACACCCTGTTCTCTCCGGAAACGGCAAAAGCCACACTGCTTATAGTTCACGGCATGCAGGAACACAGCGGCAGATATGCTGAGATTGCTGAATATTTTGCCAATCATGGAATTGCGGTATTGACCTATGATCATCTGGGACATGGAAAATCTGTGAAAGATAAAAAAGAGATAGGTTTCTTTCAACTCGACAAACCGAATGAAAGGCTTGTTGCCGATGCTGAAATGATGGCTGATCATCTTGCAGAGCAATATCCTGATGTTCCGCATTTTATTCTTGGGCATTCTATGGGATCTTTTGTAACACGCTGCCTTCTTCAGAGAGCAAGCGGTAAATTTTCGGGAGCTGTTATTACAGGAACAGGAGGACCTTTGCCCGGAATTGATCTGTTAAGAGGATATTTATCTTTAGCAACTGCCATTGCACCCTATCACCGGACTTTTCTGAATTCCGTTTTCACCAGCGTAAATAACAAACATTTTAAGAAAGATAAAGATTTTAGTGATACCAGCTGGCTAAGTATCAATCCTGAAAACCGAAAAGCATTTGAAAAGGATGAACTTTGTGGAATTCCGTTTACCCATAATGCATTTTATACTTTATTTACGATCTATAAAAAAGCTACAGCAAGAAACTGGGCTGCATCCATTCCCAAATCATTTCCTTTTCTGTTTGTGAGCGGACAGAATGATCCGATCGGGGATTTTGGAAAAGGAGTTATGAAAACAATAAATAACTTAAAAGCTGATGGATTCAATGATGTGAGCTTCAGTATTTATAGGGACATGCGTCACGAGATCTTGAACGAAGAAATACGGGAAGAGGTATTGAAGGGAATCTATAATTGGATCTTAGAATATTAAGAGCTCTCGCAGATCATACAGATTTCGCGGATATATAAATGTAAAGATTATGAGAATTCATATTTTCGGGGCATCCGGTTCCGGAGTGACTACACTAGGAAAAGCATTATCTGAACAACTCAATATTGAATACTTTGACAGTGATGATTTTTTCTGGCTTAAAACAGAAATTCCTTTTACTGAAAAGCAGGATCCTGAAATCAGAAATAAAAAAGCTTCTGATATTCTTCACCATACCTGCAGCTGGATTTTCGGAGGTTCCATTATCCATTGGGGAGAGAATATCTTCCCGCCGTTTGATCTTATTGTTTTTATTTATCTGCCTCCGGAAATAAGGTTGGAAAGGCTGAGAAAAAGGGAATACGAAAGATATGGAGACATGATCATCATCAATAAGGAAAGGGCAAAAAAGTTTGAGGAGTTTATGGAGTGGGCAAAGGACTATGATTATGATACAGGTATTGCCAACAGAACTTTAAATGCCCACCGTCAATGGATTTCCCACATAAATGCTCCCTTCATTGAACTATCCGGGGAGAGTGAGCTCAACCAGAAAATTGAAATTATCCTGAATACAATCAAACAGACAAAATAAAATCCGGAATAATATATTTTAGATTATCCCGCTTTCCATTACGGCTCTGAACTTAGCCATCTATCCAATTTTATATCTATTCATTATTTTTATAAATTTGAGCCTTATGTCTTAAAGAATGAACAGGATCGACAGGCTTATTTCTGTACTCACCACTTTACAATCCAAAAAGTTTGTAACTGCCGATTATATTGCTGAAAAGTATGAAATTAGCATCAGAACGGTGTATAGAGATATTAAAGCTTTAGGAGAAATTGGTGTTCCTATTGATTATGAACAACAAAAAGGGTATACTGTTTTACAGGGATTTTTTCTTCCCCCGATTTTGTTGACCAGAGATGAAGCCAATGCCCTGATCATGATTTCCAGGCTTTCGGAACGTTATACGGATAAGACCATTCAGAAAAATGTTTCTAATGCAATTGATAAAATAAAATCGGTATTACGACATAGTGAAAAAGAGAAAGCAGATCTCCTTCAGGAGAAGATTGGAATCTATGTTTCTCCGGAAACAGATCACAGTAAAGACTATCTTACTATTATACAGAACGCTATCGTTGACAAACAAATATTGAAGATCAATTACCTCAACAACCAGAATGAAGGAAGTGAGAGGGAAATTGAACCTATTGGCATGAGCTTTTACACCAATCAGTGGCATCTGATCGCCTGGTGCTGGAAGAGAAATGAATATCGGGATTTTAAAGTTTTACAAATTCAGGACTTGAAGAATACCGCTCAGTTATTCAAAAAAGAGGTACATTTTACTCTTGAGGAGTATATTAATTCTTTGAGATAGTTAAGCGGGAAGAAGGGAGCTGGAGGCTGGAAGCTTATTCTAAACAGAGGGTTTTCGAAGACCATCCTCATGACTATCTCTAAAATCGAATAACAGGTTATCAATCTATCCAAGCATCCTTTTTATCATTTTCTCAAGGATAGGAGCTTCTCTTTCTTGAAAATGGAAGATCCATCAACTCACCTTCCGACATCTGTAACTTCCCTCTTCCTGCTTCCTACTTCAAAACTTTTCTATTAAAAAAAACAGACTGACATAAGGTTGACAGTGCCCTCATTTACCTTTGCTCCAAAATGTAATAAGAAACATGGAAAAAGTGTACAAAAACTGTCAGAGCTGCGGAATGCCTCTGAAAAAATCGCCCAACGGAGGCGGAACTAATACAGACGGAACAATTAGTAATCAATATTGCAGCTACTGTTATGAAAAAGGACAATTCAAGCAACCGGATATTACCGCAAAAGAAATGCAGGAGTTTGTAAAACACAAAATGAAAGATATGGGATTTCCAGGTTTTCTGGCCGGCTTATTTTCAAAAGGAATTCCTAAATTAGAACGCTGGAAAAATCAAAATTAATTCCCATGACAATAGAAGAACTTATAAAAGACAAGGCTGTAAAATCAAAAGAAAAAGTGGACATCATCAGCAAATGGGTCATTGAGGCTTCTTTACCTGCCGATGAACTGATCGCTTTCGCTGAAAAATCAAAAGATCCGGTAAAAGCCACTTGTATAGAAGCCCTGGAATATGCTACTAAACAAAATCCCGAGATTGCAGATGAAACCGTATTCTCATTTGTTATCAACACCCTTACCGAAAAAGCGCCAAGAATAAAATGGGAAAGTGCTAAAGTTATTGGCAATACAGCTCATTTATTTCCCGAAAAATTAGATGATGCTATCACCAATCTCATCCACAATACAGAACATGAAGGAACCGTGGTACGCTGGAGTGCGGCATTTGCATTGGGAGAAATTTTAAAATTGAAAACAAATCATAACACCACTCTACTTTCGGCTCTTGAAAATATTAGTGAGAAGGAAGAGAAAAACAGTATTAAGAAAATCTATCTTGATGCAATTAAGAAAACAAAGAAATAATCTTTTTTTATGAAAAGAACAATCCCGGATAACATTTATCCGGGATTTTCTTTTATAAGTTTCGGCTAAAGCCCGTCCCTATTGAATAGGTCTTTATACATACACCTCTGCGCAATCGATGGCATCAGTGAGAAATACAACCATCAGTTCAGCATTACTTCTCTGTCAATTCCAATTTCTTCCAGAAAAACTTCATCATGAGAAATCACCAGAAGTGTTCCATGATAATCCTTAATGGAATGAGTAAGAATTCCCACATTTTGAAGATCAAGATTATTGGTGGGTTCATCAAGAATGATCATATCGGGAGCTTTATTACTGATGGAAAGTCCGCATAACAACAATCGTAACCGTTCTCCTCCACTCAGAACCGCACATTTTTTATCCCAGCTCTCTTTATTAAACAAAAATCTGGACAATAGTGTTTTCACTTCAGATTCCGGTAAAGCACTGTCATTAAAGGTCTGAACAAATTCATCAATTGTCAAGTCATTTTTGATCAGAGAATATTCCTGGTCAATATAAATGCTGTTGAATCCGGATGCGTTGATCGTTCCTTCTGAGGGTTCTATATTCCCTTGAAGAAGTTTGATTAATGTAGTTTTTCCGGAACCGTTTGAGCCTTTAACAGAAATTCTTTCTCCGCTTCGGATTTCAATATTCAGATTTTCCGACCACAAATTTCCCTTTCCATAACTGAAATTAACATCCTCTGCAGTGATTAGAATTTTTCCTGAATGCAGACCGGAATCATTGAAATTAACCTTCATCTGATCGGAATTTTTCAGGGATGAACGTAAGTCTCTTAAATCTCCGGAAATCCCGCTGATCTTTTCTGCATGTACGCTTTTCAGCTTTGAAGTATTTTTTTCAGCATTATTCCGGAGCGTATTCATCATAATTCTGGCAACCCCCGATTTTTCCTGCTTCTGCTTTCCTTTTGCATCCAGTTTCTGTTTACGTTCCATTGTTTCACGTTCTTTTGCTTTTGCCTTTTTCAATGCTCTTTCTTTAGCATGAATATCATTATGTAAGGCCTCTTCCTCTATTTCTTTTTGTTCTGCATAGAAATCATAATTCCCTCCATAAGTGGAAATTCCCTGGTTGCTTAATTCAAATATCGTATCCACAAGATTGAGTAAAGTGCGATCATGACTTACAATAACAATGGTTGCATCTGTTTTACCAATAAGTTCATACAGTAATTTTCTTCCTTCACTATCAAGATGGTTGGTGGGTTCATCCAGAATAATGATATCAGGCTGGCAGATTTGAATTCCCGCCAGAAAAACTTTAGTCTTCTGTCCTCCGCTTAAATCTTCAAGCCTCTGCGTTAATTCAAAATTATCCAGTTTCCAATATTGCAAGGCACTCTGACAACGTTCTTCAATATCCCAGTCGTCATTTAATGTTTCAAAATAGACTTCATCTATGTCTCCTTCTGTAATTCTTTGCAGGGCATACAGTTTCTGGTCTATTTTCAGACATTCTGCAATGGTTTGATGATTAAAGTTTCCGAATATCTGCGGAACATAAAACATATTACCATGAATATTAATATTTCCGTGTAAAGGCTGTATTTCGCCTCCTATCATTCTCAGCAGGGTAGATTTTCCCATACCATTATTTCCCACCAATGCTGATTTGGTGTGTGATTGTATTGTTAAATTGATATGATTCAATAGTAGATCTCCTCCCGGAAACCCAAAGGATATATTTTGCAGTAAAATCATGATTTCTTTCTTAATAGTAGTTAAATACCAAAAAAAATTTGGTAATTATTATGATGTCAAATCGAAAGAAATTATATCCTACATGTCTGGATGTTTAGGTTTTGAAAGAACAAAGATAGTTATTTTCAGAATATCTTAATGTTAAGATCAAAAAACCTCAGTGCGTTCTGGTTGATGATGGATGGATGGTATTTTTTTATCAGTATTTCAAACACCGGAATTTTCTTATGATTCATAAATTTCACTTTTTTAAAGCTATGGCTTCTTAAATCGTTAAAAAAATAAACTTATTCTGATTTAAACAGACTTCACTTTCCAATAAAATTCCCACTTTTTGCAATCATCAAACTTTCAAACTGATAAAAACAGGAAAGTATTTTAATCAAAAATCCGTAACTTTGCCTCCTACTAAAAATTTTATGGAAAGCATTAGAGTTCACGACAAAAATTTCGTTCCTTATCTGGAGGATGCCGAAATTCAGGAAATTGTAAAAGAGACAGCGTTAAGAATTTATGAAGATTACAAGGATGAAGTTCCTGTTTTCATTGGCGTTTTAAATGGAGTAATCATGTTCTTCTCCGATCTTTTAAAATATTACCCGGGTGAATGCGAAATTGCCTTCATTCAAATGAGTTCTTATGTAGGAACTGAATCTACGGGAATCGTTTATCAGAAAATGGAACTTACCAAAGATGTGAAAGACCGTCATATTATCCTTGTAGAAGATATTGTTGATACAGGAAACACCGTGGAAAGTCTTTTCAAATACTTTAAGGAAACCCAACGTCCTAAATCTGTAAAACTGGCAAGTTTCTTACTGAAGCCTGAGATTTACAAGAAAGATTTCAAGCTGGATTATATCGGAAAGGAAATTCCAAACAAGTTTGTTCTTGGATATGGACTGGATTATGATGAATTGGGAAGAAACCTGCCTAATTTATACCAGTTGGAAGACGGACAAATCAACCATTAAACGCTGTTGGCTATTAGCTGATAGCTTTTAGCTTAAAAAGTAAAATAAAGAAATAAATTTAATAATAACTAAAAAAAGCTGAAAGCAAAATGCCATTTGCCAAAAGCGAATCAACATTATGATAAACATTGTTCTGTTCGGCCCTCCAGGAAGTGGAAAAGGAACACAAGCTCAGAATCTAATCGAAAAATTCAATTTAAAACAGGTTTCAACGGGTGATCTTTTCAGATATAACATGAAAAACGACACTGAACTTGGAAAACTGGCTAAGTCTTACATCGATAAGGGAGAATTGGTTCCGGATCAGGTAACAACAGATATGCTGATTGACGAGATCAGAAAACCAACCGATACCAACGGTTTTATTTTTGACGGATATCCAAGAACTACTGCTCAGACAGAGGCATTGGAGAAAATCGTGAAAGAAGAGCTGAATGACAAGATTGATATCTGTCTTGCTTTGGTGGTAGAGGATAAAATTTTGGTTGAAAGACTTTTGAAAAGAGGTGAAACCAGCGGAAGATCAGACGACAGCAATGTAGAGATCATCGAAAACAGAATTAAAGAATATTATACTAAAACAGCAGAAGTAGCCGAGCTTTATAAGCAACAGGGGAAATATGTAGAGGTAAACGGTGTTGGAGAAATTGATGAGATTTCCCAAAAGCTTTTCGCTGAGGTAGAGAAAATTAAATAATCGAGATTCGGGATACGGGATTTATATTTTCGTCCCGTAGCTCGCAACTCGTAACAAATACTATATGTCTAACTTTGTAGATTACGTAAAGATCCATTGTAAAAGCGGACACGGAGGTGCTGGTTCTGCCCACCTTCGCCGTGAGAAGTATATTCCTAAAGGTGGTCCTGACGGTGGCGACGGAGGTCGCGGAGGTCACGTCATTATGAGAGGAAATGCAAATGAATGGACTTTACTTCCGCTTCGATACACCCGCCATATAAAAGCTGAGCGTGGTGAAAATGGAGCAAAAAACCAACTTACCGGTGCTGACGGTTCTGATATTTATATTGATGTTCCTATCGGGACTATCGCTAAAAATGAAGAAGGAGAAATTATCGGTGAAATCCTTGAAGACAAACAGGAAATCGTTTTGATGGAAGGTGGAAAAGGAGGAAAAGGAAACGAACATTTCAAATCTTCTACCAATCAGACTCCAAGATATGCCCAACCTGGTATGGATGGCCAGGAAGGCTATGTTGTTTTCGAACTTAAAATTTTGGCCGATGTAGGATTAGTTGGGTTTCCCAATGCCGGAAAATCTACACTTTTAGCTTCTGTTTCTGCAGCAAAGCCAAAAATTGCAAACTATGCTTTTACTACACTAACTCCTAACCTTGGGATTGTAGATTACAGAAATTACAAATCTTTTGTAATGGCTGATATTCCGGGGATTATTGAAGGAGCAGCTGAAGGAAAAGGCCTGGGACACAGATTCCTGAGACATATTGAGAGAAACTCTATTCTTTTATTTTTAATTCCGGCAGATTCTGAAGATCACTTCCAGGAGTTTAAAATTCTGGAAAATGAATTAAAGGAATACAATCCTGAACTTCTGGATAAAGACTTTATTATTTCCATTTCAAAATCCGACCTTCTGGATGATGAACTGAAAAAAGAGATCGCAGCAGAATTTCCGGAAAACAAACAGCCCTTATTCTTCTCGGGTGTTACCGGAGAAGGTCTTATGGAGCTGAAAGATGCGATCTGGAAACAATTGCATGGATAAGAAACCGGTTTAAAATTCGAGATCAGATTAAAGATATAAAAAAGAGAAGCAACAACGCTTCTCTTTTTTTATATTTACAATCGTTAGCTGTTTCAGTCCTTTATATTGGAACAATTATTGAAAGATTTACCCAAATATAAGCTATGAAATATCTACTAGGCCTTTGTGCATTTATATTATTGTTTTCCTGCGCACCACAGAAATCAAATTCAAAATATTCTAAAATTGAATATGAAGCCACTCCTTGTTTTGGGTTCTGCCCTGTTTTTAAAATGACCATTAATCCGGACAGAACAGCAGTATTTGAAGCAGAACATTTTAATTTTAATGACAAACCTTCAAAAGATGAATTTTCAAAACCACGCGAAGGGACATTCAAAGGAACCCTCAAAGAAGAGGATTACAACAAACTTATCGTTTTAATGGATAGATTGGACATCAAAAATCTGAATGATAAATATGGAGAACACAATATTAGTGATCTTCCGACCTCTTATTTAAGAATCAAATTTGCTGACGGCACTTCAAAAAATGTGGAAGATTACGGAAAACGAGGAAGTGAAAAACTTTCTGAGGTATATCAGTTCTTTGAAAACCTTAGAAAGAATCAGCAATGGACGAAGGTGAAATAGAATTTATATACTTCTAAACATTTCTAAAATACCGTAGACTAAAAATACAAAAAGGGTAATGTTCAATAACAAAACCCTTTTTAGAATACCATGACTGACATGGCTCATTGGATAAACATTCCATATTATACCAAGTAACTAAATTATCTTCTCCAGTTACAAATCCGGTATTGGTATCATAGGAAAGATTATTTTCATTATTGGTTCATCTCCAATCTGATCTTATCATGATCCGTTTCAGATGCTTTATCTATGATTAACAAAAGTTCGTCTTCGGTATAATTTTCTTTGGGTGAACTCAACAATTCCTGTTTTAGATTATTAAGTCTTTTTACTGCTACGTCTGTATATTCCTTAGGAACATCTTTCAGCATTGTTTTCTTATTGAGACTGTTCAGCTTTGCCAGCACCATCCTTTTAGAAATTTCTTTAATACTCATAGTTTTATTTGAAGACTCATTCAAATCTTCATCCCTCGAACATGAGTTTAATGTTAATGCAAAAGCAAAAATAAAACATAATCTTAATAGTTTTTTTTTCATCATTTCTAATATTTATATTTTTAAATTAAACTGTGTTTTTAAAAAGAGAATAATTTTTTCCGAAAGGTATGACGAAAATACATTGGGGCAATTGGCATTAATATTTATTAATGCGTTAAATAAGATCATATAAATGAAAGAATTACTATGAATAAAAGATTTTACAAATAGTTGAGAGTGATGTATCCTTATCCTAATCCGGCAAAATAATATATTGCATTACATAATTTTCGAAAAAATTAAATAATGGAAAGCATCAATATTATTATTTAAAAAGGGTACGGGAATCAGAGAATCTTCAGCCCATCATATCTTAATTTTTTTTAAACTACCTTTGCAGAATGTAATTCTTTCAGACTGAAGGAATTTTTATTTAAATTTTAAAATAATTCATTTGAATTTTACAGACTTAAACTTAATAGAACCTATTGCAAAAGCAATCCAGGAGCAGGGATACACGACTCCGACTCCTATTCAGGAAAGATCTATTCCTGATATATTAGAAGGCAGAGACTTTTTAGGCTGTGCCCAGACCGGAACAGGAAAAACAGCTGCTTTTTCTATCCCCATTCTACAGAATTTATCTAAAAATAAAATCCCCAATAAACATATAAAAGCATTAATCCTGACTCCAACCAGAGAACTTGCGATTCAGATTGAAGAAAACATTAATGCCTATGGTAAATATCTTCCTCTAAAACAACTTGTTATTTTCGGAGGAGTAAAACAGGGTAACCAGGAAGCTGCACTGAAAAAAGGGGTAGACATTCTTGTCGCAACACCAGGAAGACTACTTGACTTCATTGCTCAGGGGATTATCAGTTTAAAAAACCTGGAAATCTTTGTTCTTGACGAAGCAGACAGAATGCTTGATATGGGTTTTGTACATGATGTTAAAAGGATCATTAAACTTTTACCACAAAGAAGACAGACCTTATTCTTCTCAGCAACAATGCCGGGAGAGATTCAAAAACTGGCTAATTCTATCCTGAACAATCCTGTAAAGGTAGAAGTGACACCCGTTTCTTCTACGGCCGATACCATTAAGCAATCCGTTTATTTTGTAGAAAAAGAAAACAAGCTGAATTTGTTATCTCATATTCTGCAAAATGATATTTCAGATTCGGTGCTGGTTTTTGCAAGAACAAAGCACGGAGCTGATAAAATTGCAAGAAAACTTCAGAAAGATGAAATTTCTGCAGAAGCTATTCATGGGAATAAATCTCAGAATGCTAGACAAAATGCTTTGAACAATTTTAAATCCGGAAAAACAAGAGTTCTTGTCGCTACTGATATTGCTGCAAGAGGGATTGATATTGATGAATTGAAATTCGTTATCAACTTTGAACTTTCTGATGTTTCTGAAACTTATGTACACAGAATCGGAAGAACGGGAAGAGCCGGAGCGGAAGGAACTTCTATCTCTTTTGTAGACGGGCTTGATCTTTTGAACTTAAAGAACACGGAAAAACTGATCGGGAAGAAAATTCCGATAATCAAAGACCACCCGTTCCATACGGATGATCTTGTTGCCCAAAAAAGGGATTCTAATAACAAACCTGTAGCTGCAGGTGGTGGAAAACCTAAAACAGCGAGCAACGGTAATAATTCAAGATCGAATAACAACCGTAAAAAGCCTGCTGCAGGCGCTTCGGTAGGATTTAAGAAACCTAAGAACAAAAATTTCACAAGAAAGAAATAAAAAACAAACCCCTTTTCAACGTTGAAAAGGGGTTTTTATTTATCCTAAAATTACAATTTTATTGCTTAAGCTAACTGAGTTCGGGATAAGAACCGGAAGTTTTAATAGAGAGTTGGGAGGCTCGGAGCTGTAAGAGGAAAGCTATTGAGGTATAATATTAACAGTAACCTCCATCTTCTCTCATCAAGCTTCCAGGCGTTTTACTTAAAAATATTTTTTGCATTCTCTGTCGTAATGCGGTCTATCTCTGAGAAATCTTTTCCATAGATATTTACCAGCTTTCCGGCTACCAGGTCAAGATAAGAACTTTCATTTCTTTTTCCTCTGTGCGGAACCGGTGCCAGATAAGGAGAGTCCGTTTCCAGGACAATTTTATCCAAAGGAATTTCATGAAGAAACTGATCTATTTTCCCATTTTTAAAGGTTACAACTCCACCAATTCCTAAAATAAAATTCAGATCGACGGCATGTTTCGCCTGTTCAAGATTTCCTGAAAAACAATGAAAGATTCCTCTCAATTTCGGGTGTTTTTTTCTTTCTAAAACCTCGAATGTCTCATCAAAGCTTTCTCTGGTATGAATAACGATTGGAAGATCTTTTTCGACAGCCCAATCAATCTGTTGTTCAAAAGCTTTCACCTGGATATCCAATGTGGTTTTATCCCAATATAAATCAATTCCGATCTCTCCGATCGCAGGGAAATGTCTCTGATCGAGATAATTCTTAACAATTTTAAGTTCTTGTTCCCATGATTCAGGTTTTACATAACAAGGATGCAACCCCATCATTGAGAAAATCTGTCCCGGATATTCTGTTTCCAGCTTCAGCATTTTCTCATGAGATTCTGAATCAATAGCAGGAAGATAGAATTCTGTAATCCCTTTATCTAAAGCTCTTTGAATAGCTTCATTCCTGTCCTCATCGAACTCCTCTGCATATAAATGTGTATGTGTATCAATCATTTTCTATAATTTCAACAGATCTTCGTAAGGATTTTCAAGACCCAGCAGTATGCCAAATGCCGGCTCTGTCTTTATTCCCTGTTGTTTCAGATCTATTATTTTTTGTTTAAAATCTTCTCCTTTTTCTTGTAATATTTTGTATTCAGCAATCATATGAAGATAGGCATTCTGCTGTATCGTAGGCTTATTCTGTCCGAAAATTTCAATAGGAAATTCTTCCAGCATAAAGTTTAAGGTAATACATTTTTCACCGTTTACTATGGGATATTCCACTTGAACGTCTACATCGTAAGGAATAAGTCTGCTCAACATTAAAACATCCAGAAAGTCTTCTTCAAATCTTAAATCGACCTCCAGAATAATATCCAGATCACTGTCTTCTATATCAATTTCGATAGGAACTGTACCCGCTAAAATAGGTGAATAACCATCTAATTTTTCAAAAACATAATACTTTGTCAGAACTTCATAAGCCCTTCTCTGTCTTTCATTTCCGCCTTTTAAATAGTCAATCCCGGTAAAATCCATCATTAAAATATCTTATGTTTTACCTTTAGCCGCTGATTTTCAATTCTCTGATCTAATTTTTCTCTGAATTCAATAAATTTCGGATCTTTTTTATCATTGGTCTTGTGCTCCAACGCCTTGACAATTTTGAAATTCTCTGTAATGAAATTCTGTGTTTCACCTGAAAAATAGGCATTCCCGAATTTTTCAAAAATATAGCCCACCGCCTGTGTGCTGGGATGAATCATATCTTCTTTGTAAAAACGATAATCTCTCAGATCATCCATTAAAATTTCATAGACCGGCAGATAATGACAGTTTTCAAACATTGAAATAGATTCATGAATGGCCGTAATCAGTTTGGATTTACTCAACTGATTTTCCACCATCCCATCTTTGGTATGACGTACAGGAGAAACAGTAAACAAAATCTGTACACCTTCTTTGCAAATATCTTTGAGATCCAGAATAGTCTGATAAATAGCGGTCGTTAGTTCCTGATGTGAGAGCAGTCTCTTCTCAAAAAACTTCTGCGGAATTTTATGACAATTGGCTACCAGTTTTTTCTTTGGCAGAAATTCATAGATAAATGAGGAGCCGTAAGTAATGATAATCCAATCGGCTTCCTGAAGAAAAGCATTACCATTTTCGATGGCCTGATTAATCTTATCTAAGGTCTGGTGAATGTATCGTGTGTCAAAGCTTGTATGATGGTCCAGGGAAATATATTCCTCGTTATAAGTAATTAATTCTTCTTCTGCATAAAAATCTGAATCATGAAGCCTTTTAACCTCATTATTAATAGAAAAAGGATTAAAAATAGTACCAAACGGGTTATTGAGTGTCTGAAGCTGCCCGTCTTTCAGCAAATCTGTCATTTCAGAAGCAAAACATGATCCTATTGAAAATATTTTATCTTCAATCTCAATCTTCTTCTCTGATGCGGGGATGTCAACTTCGGTTCTGAATTTCATTGTACAGGTATTAGGTTACAGGAAACAGGCGGCAGGTAAATTGCTGCTACCTGCCGCCTTCCTCTGTTACCTATATTAACTTTCTCTTCTCAACAAATAATTTGCCAGTTCTATGAATGGCTTTTTCTTTTCTTCAGAAACATCAATTTTCTGAAGGTAGCTTTGTCCGATCTCATTGTGTTTTTCAATCAGACGTAATGCTTTCTCGTCTACTTTTGTTCTTCTGAAAATCTTTTCCACTCCATATACTTTATCCACATTTTCAGTCTTTTTAGAGTACCAATAATCCAGTTCTTTTCTTTCTTCATCAGTAGCATGTTCTCTTGCCAGCAGATAAAGAACCGTTTTTTTATTTTCATAAATATCTCCGGCATGTTTTTTACCGAATTGCGCCTGATCTCCGAATACATCAAGATAATCATCCATGATCTGGAATGCGATTCCGATATGTTTTCCGAAGTTAAAAATGGCTTTTGCATCTTTAAAATCAGCTCTTGCGATCAAGGCTCCGATCTCAAATGAAGAAGCACTCAATACTCCGGTTTTATATGTAATCATTCTGATGTAATCATCAAAAGTAACATTCTCCTGTGTCTCGAAATTAATATCATATTGCTGCCCTTCGCATAACAGAAGTCCGGTATGTGTAAAAATTCTGATACAGGCTTTAAAAATTTCAGGTTCAAGGTCTTCAAAAAACTTATAGGCTTTCAGCATCAGTCCATCTCCGGAAAGGATACCCACGTTCAAACCGTGTAAGGTATGAATGGTAGGTTTGTTTCTTCTTAAAGGAGCTTCATCCATAATATCATCATGGATCAAAGTGAAATTATGGAAAAATTCAATAGCCAATGCCGGCTTTATGGCTTGTTTAAGATCTCCATCAAACAGATCGCAAGCCATCAGTACCATAATAGGACGAAGACGCTTTCCACCATGGGAAATTATATAATTCATCGGATCATACAGTTCCGAAGGTTTGTCTTTAAAAGTGTATTTATTAATGGCGTCGGCAACTATCTGCTGGTATCTGTCTAAAAATTCCATAAAATCTTATAATTTGAACAAAAATACAATTTTTCGAGGCTTTATAAAACAAAAAACTTTGCCCGAACGGACAAAGTTTATATGATTGTATGATTTGTATCTTAAGAGAAGAATGTTACAACAAGGTAAGTAATTCCTGCTACAATTGCAGAGATTGGAATGGTTAATACCCAAGCCCAAAGAAGGCTTACAGTCACTCCCCATCTTACCGCAGAAACTCTCTTTGTTAATCCAACCCCGATGATAGAACCAGTAATTGTATGTGTTGTAGATACCGGGATACTTAAACGGTCAGTAATAAATAATGTAATAGCACCCGCTGTTTCAGCACTTACTCCTTCTAATGAAGTTACCTTAGTGATCTTCGTACCCATAGTTTTGATGATCTTCCAACCACCGCTCATTGTTCCTAAACCGATCGCTAAGAAAGAAACCAAAGGAACCCAAAGATAGTGTTGCGCGAAATAATCAAAACGAGCAGCAGGCTCAAGATTTACATACAGAGGGTCATTCAGCATATCAACATGATAATAAATCAATGCTGCCCCGATAATACCCATTACTTTCTGAGCGTCATTCAAACCGTGACCTAAGCTGAATAAAGCTGAAGAAGCAAGCTGTAATCTTTTAAATGTCTGATCTGCTTTATGAGGATTTGATTTTTTGAAAATGTGTACAATGATCAATGTTATGATAATTGATATCACCATACCTATGATCGGTGCCATAAAGATAAACAGGAAGATAGGGATTACTACATCAAATTTCACCACACTCTGCGTTGTGACCTGATGAAAGGCCTGTTTAAAGGTTTCAAAAGTACCTAAATCCGGCTGTGTAGCCACCACATCATGATAATCAAGCATAAAAGCGTGCATCAATGCTGCTCCTAAAAACCCTCCGATCAATGTATGTGAAGAAGAAGAAGGAATACCAAACCACCATGTAAGAAGGTTCCATGCAATAGCAGCAATAAGACCGGATACAATTACTTCAAGGTTGATAAAATTCTCATTAACTGTTTTCGCAATTGTATTACCAATTCTAAACTCTCCAATAACATATGCAGCTAAAAAGAATGCTGCAAAGTTCCATAGCGCCGCCCAAAGTACAGCCTGGAATGGAGTTAAAACTTTTGTAGAAACTATAGTCGCAATTGAGTTGGCAGCATCATGGAAACCATTGATATAATCGAAGATTAACGCCAGAACAATAATAACTATAAGTAAAATAGGAAATTCCATTTTTTGCTATGTATTAGGCGTATTTAATCATGATGTTCTCAATTGTATTGGCAACATCTTCTGCTTTGTCCGTTACAATTTCAAGATAGTTCAGTACAGATGAAACTTTAATGATGTTAATTGCATCGTTTGTTTCAAATAGTTCTACCATTGAATTGGAAAGCAGATCATCAGCAATATTTTCAATAGAGTTTACCTTAATACAAGCTTCTTTCACCTGCTCCATATTTTTGAAACCTTTAAGGTTTTTCATAGCATTCTGAATTTCAAGACATGCTTTGTGGATCAATAAAGAGAAGTCTGAATAAGCCTTCATCTCTGGTGATTTGTATAGGAAAATATATTTTGTGGAAGCGTAGATATAATCAGCGATATCATCCAGTCCTGTTGCCAATGTGTGAATATCCTCACGGTCAAAAGGAGTAATGAAGTTTTTCCCTAATTCTACGAAGATTTCGTGAGTAAGTTCATCATTTTTATGCTCGAAGTCGCTCATTTTTTTCAACATTGAGTCATCATTAAGATCGAAATCCTTGATTCCTGTGTTGAATTCTTCAGACATTGCAACTAGATTTTCAGTTACTTTTTCGAAAAGTACAAAGAAGATTTTATCTTTTGGTTGAAAAGCGTGGAAAATATTACCAATTCCCATTTTTTAGTATTTATAATTCGTGTGCAAATTTCTTAAAAAAGGATTGTACGTGAAACTATATAACATTAAGTTTTGTTAACATTAGCTTACCCACTGATTATCAAATAAAAAAACCGGCATTAATGCCGGTTTGTATGGTATAAAGAAGAGATTAGTTTGCTACTTCAGCTCTCATATCTTTTCCTTTAAACTTCATGGATTGAATATTGCTTAAAACATTATCCTTAAATGATTTTTCAACTTCAAAGAAAGAGAATTTCTCTAAAATTTCGATATCACCGATTTCAGCTCTTTTCTTGCTTTTTCCGCCAGCAGTAGCCTTGTTGATAATATCTAAAACATCAAGCTTCTTCAAGTGGTCTTTTTTTCCAAGATTGAAGAAGAATCTTACCATATTCTCATCTTTTCTTCTTGGCTTTCCACCACGATCTCTATCTCTTCGCTCTCCTCTGTCTCTGTCGCGACCTCTATCTCTGTCTCTGTCACGTCCACGGTCTCTTCTTGAGTAATCATCGTCTCTGCTGCTTAACTTCTGCTCCATAAGATCATGCTTGTCTTTGTAATACAAGGCAAGATCCTTCAACTGAAACTGTAGTAACTGGTGAACCAGCTCCTCTTTTGTAAAGTTGCTCAGATCCGGGATTAAGCTATCATCAAATTCGAAAAGATCTTCGTGTTCCGTCAATAATTTTTCGAAAACACCACCTACCTGAGCTTTAATAATCTGGTCTCCTGTAGGAATAAATCTTTCGTTAATTTCAATTTTTGTTGCAGATTTAATCTGCTTCAGTTTTCTGCTTTCTTCAGGCTTAATCAAAGCCATAGAAATACCGTCTTTTCCAGCTCTACCTGTTCTTCCGCTTCTGTGAACGAATACTTCTGGATCATCCGGTAAAGAGAAGTGAATAACGTGTGTCAGAGAGTTTACATCCAATCCTCTTGCTGCAACATCTGTAGCCACAAGAATATCAATATTTTTCAATCTGAACTTCTTCATTACTGTATCTCTCTGTGCCTGAGAAAGATCACCATGAAGAGCATCAGCTGCATACCCATTCTGCATTAAGAAATCGGCAACTTCCTGAGTTTCCATTCTCGTTCTACAGAAGATAATGGAATACTGATTAGGGTTGGCATCAATTAGCCTCTTTAATGCTTCTTTTTTCTGACGATAACCTACAACATAGTATTCGTGAGTAATGTTCTTCTTCACTTCGTTGATAGAACCTACTGAAATACGGTGTGGTTTTGTAAGATAATTTTTGGAAATTCTTTCTACTTCTTTATTCATCGTTGCTGAGAATAAGAAAGTTTGTTTTGTTTCCGGAGTTTCGCTTAGAATGGTTTCCAATTCGTCTTTGAATCCCATAGAAAGCATTTCATCAGCTTCGTCTAATACTAACCAATGAATAGCAGAAAAGTCTAATGCTTTTCTGTTGATAAGATCGATTACTCTTCCCGGAGTTCCCACAATAATCTGTGGCTTATCCTTCAAAGATCTCATCTGCTCTACAATACTACTTCCACCATAAACCGCAGTTGTTTTGATGTCTTTCATATACTTAGAGTAATTCTTTATGTCCTTCGAAATCTGAAGACATAATTCCCGTGTCGGACAAAGCACCAATAATTGGATTTTGCGACTCGTATCGTCAATCATATCCAAAATCGGAAGCGAAAATGCTGCTGTTTTGCCTGTCCCTGTCTGCGCAAGTGCGATCAAGTCGCGAATATCTGAAAGAATAAAAGGGATAGTCTGTTTTTGGATTTCTGTTGGGCTTTCGTAGCCCAGTTCGCCAATTGCCTTAAGGATATCAGGACTTAAATTGGTTTCCGTAAATAAATTCATTAACTATTTTAAAATTTTTGCAAAGATACAATAATTATTTGATTTGTTTTTGAACAAAGTTTTAAATATCCAAACTTAAATTCAGAATTTTTTAATGTATTTTTAATTTTTGGAAAATTAAATCCAAAAAAAGAAGCTTTAAGTTAAAAAGTTGTTAAACATTATTTTTTTTTATTAAATTGGATTAATTTTTTCTGTGTTATTTATGAATTTTCAAAAATAAAGCCATGAAACGCAAATTTTTCTTTTTGATATTCTTATGTATCGCCTTTAAAATATTTGCACAAACCACCAATTATCCGGCCACATGGACTCTGGAAAATTGTATTGAATATGCAAAAGAGAATAATATTTCCATCAATTCTCAAAGGCTTTCAAAAAATTCAGCACAACAGGATCTGCTTCAGGCCCGGGATGCAAAATACCCCAACCTGAACGGAACCGTTTCTCAGGGGCTATTTGCGGTGAACGGCGGCCAGGGTCTTCAAATGACTGGTGTGCAGTCACAAAATATAGGAGCCAATTCTTCCATGACGCTTTATCATGCAGGTTATATTAAAAATAACGAAACTTCGAAAAACCTGCTGGTTCAGATGGCAGATCTTTCTGTACAGGAATCCGAGAACAATATAGCAATCAGTATTACCCAGGCTTATCTGAATATTCTGATGAATCAGGAGAATATCATTTCTCTTGAAAATGTCCTGAAAACCACACAAACCCAGCTAAAACAAGGAGACCAGCTATACAATGCCGGAAGCCTTTCCAAATTAAACTACCTCCAGATTCAATCACAGGTAGCTCAGGATCAGTACAATCTGATATCAGCCCAGAACAACCTGCGGACCAATACTGTTAATTTAAAACAAATTCTGCAACTGCCTTCCAATTATGATTTTCAGATTGTAAAACCAGACAGTATTATTGTGGAGGATCAGTTAAAATCTTTACAGGAGGTTCAGAATCTGGCACAAAACCAACGTCCGGAAATAAAATACGGAGAACTGAATGTAGAAAATTCCAACACCAATCTGAAAATTGCCCAGGCATCTATTCAGCCAACATTGAGCCTGACAGGAAATATTTCAACCAATTACGCTAACGGAAGCGGAAATTATTTTAATCAACTGGGAAATAATTTTTACATGCCCATCGGACTAAGCCTTGGAATCCCGATTTATAATAACAGGATCTATAAAACACAGGTTGAAAAATCAAAAATAGCAATAGAACAGGCCAACCTTGATCTGCTCAACACAAAAACCATCCTTAACCAGCAGATTGAACAAGCTTATATTAGCCTCCAAAATGCTCTTTCACAATATGATTCCGCTTCCAAACAAATGGAAATCAGCAAACAGAGCTACGATATTGTTAATGCGCAAATGAAGATCGGCAGTATTGATTATGTGCAGCTTCAACAGCAGCGATTGCTTTACATTCAGTCTATTCAGAATTATCTGCAGGCAAAATATACTGCAGTTCTCAATAAACAGATCTACGAATTTTATGCAGGTAACCCTATAAATCTAAAGTAAACTATGAAAACAAAGAACAAAAAATGGTTGTACTGGGTTGTGGGCGGCATCATTGCAATTGGTGCAGTCTGGTTTTTTTTCATCAGAGAAAAAGAAATAAAGATCCAGCTGGAAACAGTAAAGCCGGAAATGGGAGAAATTTCAAATTCCATTACGGCAACAGGAACCATTCAACCTGTGGACACGGTTGCTGTGGGTACCCAAGTATCAGGGATCATTAAAAATATTTATGTTGACTTTAACTCTACTGTAAAGAAAGGACAGCTTCTGGCTACTTTAGATCCGGATCTGCTCAAATTTCAATCAGAACAATATCAGGCTAATTTACAGAATGCAAAAAGTAATCTTGCTTATAATGAAATCAATATCAACAGACAATCCCAGCTCTATAAGGTAGGTGCTATCAGCAAAGCAGATTTTGATAATGCCACCAATCAGTACAAAATGGCAAAAGCCCAGGTAGGTACTGTAACAGCCCAGCTTTCTACTGCTAATAAAAATCTATCCCTTACGAATATCTATTCTCCGATAGACGGAACGGTTCTCAACAGAAATGTAAGTGAGGGACAAACCGTTGCATCCAGCTTCAGCACTCCTACCCTGTTTAGTATTGCTAAGGATCTCACTAAAATGAGGGTTCGTGCTTCGGTGGATGAAGCTGATATCGGAAATGTAAAAGTGGGCCAGAAAGCAACCTTTACCGTTGATGCCTTTCCTGATGAAACATTTAACGGTGAGGTTTCGGAAGTACGTCTTCATCCCACTGTTTCCTCAAATGTGGTGAATTACACAACGATCATCAATGCTGACAACTCCAGTTTAAAACTTAAACCGGGAATGACGGCCAATATTACCATCTTCACCCAGATCTTAAACAATGTCATGAAAATTCCTGTGGCCGCTACAAGTTTCAGGCCGGATAGTCTTGTTATCAAAAAATATAAAGTTAACGCTCCATTTGCAAACGGCAAAAAACATGAAAAAGGACAATGGAAGAAACAAAATAAAGGAGCTGAAATGAAAAATGAGGCAGCAGTCTGGATCATTGCTCAGGACAGTACCATATCCCGCAAAAAAATAAAAACAGGAATGGACAACGATACGGAAATACAGGTTATTTCTGGATTGAATAAAAATGACAATATCATTACCGGTTATAAAGTTCTATCTAAA
Source organism: Chryseobacterium sp. Tr-659 (assembly GCF_011752975.1). Taxonomy (GTDB): domain Bacteria; phylum Bacteroidota; class Bacteroidia; order Flavobacteriales; family Weeksellaceae; genus Chryseobacterium. Next base: position 286,526 of record NZ_VWWP01000007.1, read on the forward strand.
AAAACTTCCGGCGGACAGGCAAAAAGCCCTTTCATGCCGCAAAGAAGAGGTGGTGGAAATAATAAAAACAGCGGCGGCGGTGGCGGACCAAGATAAAAAATAACAGATGCTGAATTTTAAATTCTTATTCCAAATCCACCACGATACAACAACGAAACCAGCAACTAGCAACCAGCAACTAGCAACTAGCAACTAGCAACTAGCAACTAGCAAACCTAAAACAAAAATCATGGCAGAAAAAATTCTGGAGATTATGGATCTAAAGAGGGAATTCAAGATGGGTGAGGAAATTGTTCATGCATTGAAGGGAGTAACCTTTACGGTAGAAAGAGGTGAGTTTGTAACCATTATGGGAAGCAGCGGATCCGGAAAATCTACTCTACTGAATATTATAGGCTGCCTGGATAAGCCTTCCGCCGGAGATTATATCCTGGACGGGGTAAATGTAAAAAACCTTGACCGGGATGAGCTTGCTGTTCTCAGAAATCAAAAAATCGGGTTTGTTTTTCAAGCCTACAATCTCCTCCCGAGAACTACCGCTAAAGAAAATGTGGAACTTCCGCTTCTTTACAACTCAAAAGTGTCCACCGAAGAACGTCATAAAAGGGCTTTACAGGCATTGGCTGCCGTAAAACTGGAAAGCAGGGTGGACCATCTTCCTAATCAGATGTCCGGAGGGCAGCAGCAAAGAGTCGCCATTGCCCGCGCCCTGGTAAATGAGCCTGTAATGATCCTTGCGGATGAAGCCACCGGAAACCTAGATACAAGAACGTCTTATGAAATCATGGCTCTTATGCAGGACCTCCATAAGCAGGGACGAACAATAGTCTTTGTTACCCATGAGCCTGACATTGCCACCTTCAGCAGCAGAACTGTAACACTCCGGGACGGGAAAGTTATTAAAGACGTTAAAAACGACAATATAAAATCTGCCAGAGAAGCCCTGGAAAGCCTTCCTGTAAATGATGATTATCAATAGTTTTAAACTCAAAAACAATTGCAATGAACCTTTCAAATCTCTTCAGAATTGCCTGGAAAGCTCTTTTACGGAATAAGCTTCGTGCTTTTTTAACCATGCTCGGAATCATTATCGGTGTGGCCTCAGTGATTGCGATGACCGCTATTGGAGAAGGTTCAAAAAAAAGCATCAGCGATCAGCTTTCTTCCATGGGTTCCAATATGATTACGATACGCCCGTCAAGTAATGTAAATGTTTCCGGAGGTGCCAGAATCGGGGCTTCCGGGCTGCAGACTTTGAAACTTCAGGATGCAGATGCTATTTCAAAAGGAGCTCCCGATGTCTCTTACGTTTCTCCGGCAGTACAGGCCAATGGACAATCCATCAGTGGCCCGAACAACTGGCCGACTCAATTACAGGGGGTAAACGAAGAATATTTTAACATCAGAGACTGGAGTATTGCAGATGGAAGTCTTTTTACAAAAAAAGATGTTACCTCATCCAATAAAGTATGTCTTTTAGGACAAACGGTTTACACTAATTTATTCCCCAATGGTGAAAATCCTGTGGGAACAATTATCAGATTTAATAAAGTCCCGATGAAAGTCATTGGAATTCTGGCTCCCAAAGGCTCCAATGCATTCGGGCAGGACCAGGATGATGTAATTATTGCCCCTTTCAATACGGTTCAGAGAAGATTTCTGGGAATTACATACGTTCAGACCATTTATGCCGCTTCTACCAATGAAAATACATCACAGCAGGCTACAGATCAGGTTTCTGAGATTTTAAGAAAACAGCATAAACTTCCTGTTGACGGAAGTAATGATGATTTCAGTGTAAGAACCCAGGCAGAATTAATTTCTACCATGAGCTCCACCAGCCAGCTTTTAACGGTCCTTTTATCTGCAATTGCCGGGATTTCCCTGATTGTGGGCGGTATCGGAATTATGAATATCATGTATGTTTCCGTTACAGAGCGAACAAAGGAAATCGGCTTAAGAATGTCTATTGGAGCCAGAGGAAAGGATATCCTGTATCAGTTTCTTATTGAGGCGGTGCTTATCAGCATTACGGGTGGAGTGCTCGGGGTGGTTTTAGGCGTTTTATCCTCAGAACTGGTCACTTTTTTCCTGTCCTGGCCTACTTTCATTACAGAATCTTCCATTATCATTTCATTTATCGTCTGTGCAGTAACCGGTGTATTTTTCGGATATTATCCGGCATTGAAAGCTTCGAAACTGGATCCTATTGAAGCATTGAGATATGAATAGTTTTTGTAAATTTGGAATGAATAAGGTACAAAGTTTAAGTTTTAGAATAACAGATTTCAGGACATAAAATCTGAAATTTAAACGAATCGGCAATAATAAAAACACCAAATAAAAATATGTCAGCAAGCATTTCACCAAAAACATTTGATTTTTTAAAAAAGTTAAATAAAAACAATAATCGTGAGTGGTTCAATGAAAACAAAAGTCTTTATACAGAATCACAGGAAAATATTGTTTCTTTCCTGGACGGTCTAATTAAAGAAATGTCCGGATTTGATGAGGAGCTTGCAAAAATTGACAGTAAAAAAGCATTATTCAGAATTTATCGGGATACCAGATTTTCAAAAGATAAATCACCTTATAAAACCAATTTCGGTGCCTCTCTGGGAATGGGAAAAGGAAACCAGAAAGGAGGATATTATCTCCACATGGAACCTGGAAAATCCTTTTTAGCCGGCGGAATCTACATGCCTGAATCTTCTGTTCTTAAAGAAGTACGAAAGGAAATTTCATTATATGGAGATGATTTCCTAAAAATTCTAAATCATAAAGATTTTAAAAAGCATTTCCCTGAACTTGATCAGGATGATAAACTGAAGAAAGTTCCCCAAGGTTTTGAAAAAGAAGATCCGATGGCGGAATATCTGAAACTTAAAAACTTCATTGTGGTTTATTCTCTTAAAGACGAAGAAGTTCTTGATAAAAATGCCGTAAAAAATTTATCTAAAGTTTTTAAACTGATGAAACCTTTCAATGATTTTCTAAATACTCCTTTTCTTTAAATCACCGAACGATCTCAAACGTTTGCAGATATATCAAACCGGCAGTAAACATTTGTCTGTGAGGGTCTGTTTTAATATTCCAAGGTGAATTATTCAGATTTTCACGGGCAATTGTTGTTTGAATTTTTATCATCTCCACAAGAATTCGGCCATTCAAAACCTGTTAAAACTCATTTACAACAAAAAACACCCAAAAGCCTATCTATTGATAATCAATTAATTATATTTAACATTTTTTAAGATAAGTTTTACATTTTTGCTTATCTTTGCTATTCGTCAAAAAGCAAAGGATGTCTTTATACCAACAAATTGCAGAGAAGCTACAATATATAAGTCCGAATTTCTACAAAAAAAGATATTTTAAGAACTTAAATAATCTTAACAAAGATAATTTTTCGACCCGTAATGTAGAACCGGAGCTGGTATGGATCAAAGAATACCTTCCTAAAAATGCAGTAATACTAGACATTGGTGCGAATGTGGGAACTTTTCTCTATCAATTGGAAGACAAGCTGGATCATGAGCATATTTATGGTTTTGAACCCAATAAAAAGCTTTACAGAAGGTTGAAAAGGCTGTTTCCTGCAATGCGTATCTTCCCTCTGGCCCTTTCTGACGAAAATATGACTGCTGAATTCAAAGTACCTGTCATTAACGGTAAAACCATAGCTTCCCGTGGAACTTTAAATACTTCCTATAAAGAAAAAGGCGAGGAAAAAAGTTACACAGAGAAAGTGAAGGTAATCAAACTGGATGAATGGGCAGCACTGGAACATTTCAACCGACTTGACTTCATCAAAATAGATGTTGAAGGAAATGAAATAAAAACGCTTTCAGGAGCTAAAGAGACCATCAGACAATTCAAACCGACATTAATGGTCGAAATGGAACAAAGACACCACCAAACACCTATATGGACGGAAATCTCTGAAGTAATGAGCTGGGGATATGAAGCTAAATATCTGAATAGAAAAAACTTCATTCTGGAACCTCTCACGGAAGATATCATATCACAAAATATAAACGACGAAAAAAATAAAACTCAGTATATCAACAATATTATTTTTATACCTAAAAACATTTAAAACAACTTTATGAGTGTAGTAGCGAGACAAGGCTTCAAATATTCCATTATCGGTTATATTGGTTTTTTGCTGGGCACAGTTTCCGCAATATTCATTTTCCCGAATGATTTTGAATTTTATGGAAAACTTCGCTATATCCTTCCTACTGCTGAAATGCTGGTTCCTTTTGTGGTATTAGGGATTTCGTACTCTAATGTAAAGTTTTTTCATACGGTTGAAAAAGATGGTAAAAAGCAGAATATGCTTTCATTGTCATTACTTACTGTTTTTATCAACTTTCTAATTTTTACGGCAGTTTTTTTTGTGCTCCCCTTTTTTTATCCGAAATTCAGGCATTCGGAAGCATGGAAAATCAAAGAAATGATCCTTCCCTTAATTTTGATTCTCTCGCTTTGTGCGATTTTTAATAAATATACTTCCAACTATAAAAGAATTGTTGTTTCCAACATTTTTGATAATCTGTTTCCAAAGATTGCTAACCTGGGTGCGTTCTGCCTCTTTTTCTTTGCATTATCGCAGAATATTCCCACTGCAGCATCACAAAAAATTGCTTTTGCATTTTTCTTTGGAGTATTTCTTTTAATGCTTTTCGGGTATGTTTATTACACCAACAAGCTGGAGAAGATTCAGCCGGATTTCAATACGGACTATTTCAAGAAGAATAATTTCTGGAAAGAGTTTTTTAATTATAGTTTCTTCGGATTTCTGGGAACCTTTGGAAATTATCTGGCCATCAATAGTTTTATGATCGGAGAATTTATGGGTATGGAAGAAGTAGGAATCTATTCCGTTCTGTATGCTCTGATCTCACTGATCTCTATTCCGCAGCTCGGATTATTCAATATCTCCGCTCCCATTATCAACAAAACTTTAGCCGACGGAGATATGGAAGAACTGGACAGGTTTCACAAAAAAACTTCTCTGACTTTATATTTTCTTGGCGCTGTTCTATTCTCCTGCATTATGGTAGGTTTTCCTTATCTGACCCAGTTTATGCCAAAGAATGGAACTATGCTCAGAGAATACGAACCTGTAGTCTGGATCTGGGGTTCTGCAGTATTGATAGATCTGGCAACAGGGTTCAACGGAAATATTATTTCTCTTTCTAAATATTACAGATTCAATATCCTGGTTATGCTTTTATTGGCTGGATTAACCATCGGACTGAATTATTATTTCATTAAAAATACGGATCTGAAACTGATCGGAATTGCTTTATCTACAGCAATTTCTCTTACTATTTACAATGTTGTAAAAATAGTTTTCAATTATTTTGTATTCAAAGTTTCCCCATTGAGTATTGAAATGATCTTCGTTTCCATTATCTGTACGCTTGCGATTACTGTAGCAATTGTTCTTCCGAATTTTGAAAGTAATTTCCTCAACCTGATCTATAAACCCGCGGTTGTTTTACTTCTGATTTACATCGGCAATTATTTCACAAAAATATTTCCGATCGAAGATTACCTGAATATGAGGTTTATTAAAAGTGTTTTTAAAATTAAATAGGTTGAATAGCTGAGAAAGCCAAGAGGATAGTATTAATTGGAAATAAGTTGACTTAAAAGCTGTTCCAGTTTATTCTGAACTTTATCTTTTCCGTATATTTTCTGAAAATCAAAATGAACGGATGAAAGCTCTTTTAACTGCTCAAGAACATTTTCTTTTGCCGGTATAATAAAATCTACTTTTGAAGGGTATTTTTCAGGAAAAACAGCCAGTTTTCCATAAGTTACAGCATCACCGAAGTTTCCTGTCACCTTAGTTACTCCATACACTTCTTTCATACTGAAAAATTCTGTTTCCTGCTGAATAGGACACCAAAGAATATCTGCTTTCCGCATCCATTTTTCAAAATTCTCTGTGGAAACTCTTTCGGAAAAATAAGTAATCCTGATATTGGCAGCTAACTCCTTAGAAAGGTTTTCAAGCTGTTTCAGTTCATGATCTTTTGCTTTTCCCAGGAATACAAATTCGTACTTGCGATCGGTATTTATATCCTGAATGATTCTAAAAACAGAGTCGTAATCTCTTCTCTTCTGTGAAACTCCGCCGGGAATAACTACAGTGAGAAATTCATTCTCAGATTTATCAAATTCCTTTGTGTAAAACAGCGGTAAAAACTGCTGTCTTTCCGATATCATTGTTTCATCCAGAACCAACAGTGCTTTTGACTTCTGATATACTTTAGTTTTGTAAAACAACCCTTCTTTCAGCCATAGCTTTAGTCTGAAAATCACATCACCTTTGAAAAAACTTTTCATCAGATCCAGCTTTGAGGCTTTGGTAAAATTAAGATTATGTGATATAATAGCCGTATTATATTTTTTTGTTATTGCCGAAAAGGTATTAAAATACCGATGAACAGTCCCAATAATAACCAGTTCATATCCTTTATCTTTCAATTGATCAAAAATCATAGAACTGTCTGATAGGAAAATATTTTCGTCTTTTGAAATAACCTGATCCTTGATTTTTTTTGAAAAATAATAGTCTACAACAAAGGCCTGGGAGCCTTTCATAACATCAATGAAAGCCTGAGCAATTTCTGCGTGAGTGTCTATTTCTATGTAAGCTATTTTTTTCACAGATTTAAGGAAATCTTATAAGTTTTGGCTACAGCCAATTGATTTTAATTTTTATTGAACGGGCTAAAGCCTATCCCTATTGAATTTGCAGACCATTTTTTGTAAAAATTTTACCATTCTGCGATTTTTCCTTTTTACTTTTTCCCTTTCATCTACATTTTCAGCCATTTCTTCTTCAACATTCTCCAACGTTGATCGTTAACGGCTTTTTGTTCTTCTTTTGTAATCTTAAGCTCCAGTTTTTTTGATTTACAGTTTTCATAAGACTTAATAATTTCAAAGAAAAAAGAGGGAGACTTACTTTTCATGGCTTCTTTTGAGGAAGCAATATACGCCAGAAATCTGTTCAGTCCTAAGAAATAAAAGTATCGTCCATAATAATCGGCAGGCCGTATGGTGTAATCCGCTCCTTTTACTTTGATGAGTTTTACATGAAGCTCCGGAAGAACCACTTCTTTCCACCCTAATGTTTCCAATAATATGGAATCAATATTATCCCAACCCAAAGTTTCTCTCAAACCACCGATCTGAATGAAGCATTCTTTCCGATAGGCTTTCATAGGTCCTCTAACATGGTGTTTGTTGGAATTTCCTTCGTATACCCAGTTTCCATCTTTTTCAATATACAATAACCCTCCTACTAGTCCATATTCAGGGTTATTTGTGAAAGCATGTGCAATTGTTTCAAGATAATTTTCCGGAAGAATGATATCGGCATCAAATTTACAGATGATATCAAATTCATCCATAGATTGTGTCCGTAACCCATTTTTAAAGGCATGAACAACTTTAGAACCCGGCTGATGTTCAGATTTTTGAAGATTAATAGTTTCAAAACGGGAATCACTCTCTGTGTATTTCCTGATCAACTCGGGAGTTCTGTCTGTAGAGCCGTCATTTACCACTACCACTTTAAAATTCTCGCAGCTTTGCTGTTGTAAAGAATTGAGTGTAAATGGGAGGTTATCTTCTTCGTTATGGGCAGGAATTATAATTAAAAACCTCACGGATTAATATATAAATGATGAATGATAAGTGATAAATGATCTGAATGACCATTCATCACTTATTGTTTGATATTATTTGTTATGCGGTTTCAGCATATTTTTCGGATCAAGGATCTCATCTAGTTTTTCCTGAGAAAGAATTCCTTTCTCCAGAACAAGATTGTAAACGCTTTTTCCGGTTTCTAATGCTTCTTTCGCAATCTGTGTAGATTGTTTGTAACCGATATAAGGGTTAAGCGCCGTTACAATACCGATACTGTGCTTCACCATATTCAGACAAACTTCTTTATTGGCAGTGATTCCTACAACACATTTATCACGAAGGGTATCCAGAGCGTTGCAAAGGAAGTTGATATTTTCCATGATTGCATGCGACAATACCGGCTCCATTACGTTAAGTTGTAACTGCCCTGCTTCTGCGGCAAATGTTACGGTAAGATCATTACCAAATACCTTAAAGCAAACCTGATTTACAACTTCCGGAATTACAGGGTTTACTTTACCCGGCATGATTGAAGATCCCGGCTGCATTGGCGGAAGGTTGATTTCAAAAAGACCGGCTCTTGGCCCTGATGAAAGTAATCTTAAATCGTTACAGATTTTTGATAGCTTCACCGCTAAACGCTTCATAGCCGAGGAGTAAATTACATAAGAACCTGTATCAGGGGTAGCTTCTACTAAATCCGGCGCAGAGATAATCGGGAACCCTGTGATCTGAGCCAAATTTTTAGCACAAAGGGTTGCATATCCAACGGGAGCATTCAAACCTGTTCCGATCGCTGTTGCACCCATATTCACTTCCACAAAAAGGTTTGCATTGTTATTGAGTTTTGAAATATCTTCTTCCAATGTAGCGGCATACGCTTCAAATTCCTGCCCCAATGTCATCGGAACTGCATCCTGAAGCTGTGTACGTCCCATTTTAATAACATCATGGAACTCCTGCCCTTTGGCGCGGAAAGCGGCAATAATTTTTTCAAGTCTTTCTACCAGTCCGATGTTCATCTGTAACAGTCCCATTTTGATGGCTGTAGGATAAGCATCATTGGTTGACTGGGATAGGTTGATATGGTCATTAGGTGAACAGAATTCGTATTCTCCTTTATTTTTTCCTAATTTTTCTAAAACGATGTTTGCGATTACTTCATTCGCATTCATATTGATAGAAGTTCCTGCCCCACCCTGAATCATATCTACCGGGAACTGTTCATGATATTTTCCTTGTACAATTTCATCACAAGCTTCTGCTATTTTGAAATATAGGTTTTCATCAAGAAGTCCTAATTCATAATTGGTTTTTGCTGCTGCTTTTTTTACAAAAGCCAACCCTTTGATAAAATCCGGATATGAAGACAAAAGCTGCCCTGAAATCTTGAAGTTGTTGATAGCTCGTTGTGTCTGAACCCCATAATAAGCATCTAAAGGCACATTTAGTTCACCTAATAGATCACTCTCTTTTCTGAAATTTTCCATTACAGATATTTTACTGTTTTTGATCGTTTAAAGATAGCAAAAACGCATCTAACCGATGCGTTTTAATTTGAATTATTTTACTGGATATTTTTGATTCAAAGCCTGCAGTATCGCCCATGATTCGGCATCCATGATTCCGTCATAGTTTTGTGGACGGAAATGGTACTGGAATGCTTCAATGGTTTTCTTGGTAGCATCATCCCATTTCCCGCTAAGATCCAGTCCGTAGCCTAATTTCTGTAATGCGGTCTGGATAAGGAAAACAAAGGAAGGTTCGTTATATCTTACAGCAAAGTCTGTTTGTGCCTGATCGAAAAAGGTTTGTTTAGCGGCATCATCATACCACATCCCGATCTGGTATTCATCATATAATTTTTTCCAGGGGAACATTGGACCCGGATCTTGTTTTCTTGTAGGAGCAATATCTGAGTGAGCAAGTACATTGGTTGGAGGGATCTGATACCTTGTAACAATATCTTTAACTAATGCTGACACTTTTTTCATCTGGTCATCATTAAAAGGAGCAAATGTTCTTTTGCCGGCCGCATCTGTAGTATAGCCCATATTTACAATCTCAATTCCAATAGAGGTATCATTAAGATTCTTATCATTTCTCCATGAGCTTACTCCGGCATGGTATGCCCGTTTATTCTCATCTACCAACTGATAGATTTCGTTGTCTCCTGTATTGTTGACAAGATAATGAGCGCTCACTGCCTGCTGGGTAAGAACAGTAATTGATTTATCATCAGGAAGTGCTGTATAATGTAATATAAGGTAACGTTGTCTGAAATTTTGGGCTACAGCAGGAAAATAAGTCTTTACGACTTTATATCCGGCTGGTTTTGCCGATACAATAGAACCGTAGCTTGCTGTATTATCATTTTTTGTCGGGTCTGCTATATTAGTAGTAAAAAAGTCTACTCCATGATCCGACACTACTTTTGGTTTCGGAGCTTCCGGAGTTTGGGTTTTGACTACCGGTTTCGCCTGTGTTATGGGGGTTTTCGGTTTGTAAGTATTTTTTTTCACATTTTGTTGGGAAGTACATGAAAAAACAAAAGTGCTTAATCCGATGATATATAATGTCTTACGCATCAGTTTGATTTTTGAATGATTTATTAGTTCAAAAATACACAAATTTTTCTTGAATTTTATTTGGTAAATAAAGAAATCTGTTCTATATTTGCACTCGCAATAACGGAACAACGATCATTAAAAAATAAACAAAAAAGGAGGGTTGCCGGAGTGGTTAACGGAGCAGTTTGCTAAACTGTCGACGCGAAAGTGTCGCAAGGGTTCGAATCCCTTACCCTCCGCTCTTCTATATATTCGGGGCGTAGCGTAGTCCGGTCATCGCGCCTGGTTTGGGACCAGGAGGTCGCAGGTTCGAATCCTGCCGCCCCGACTTTTTTTAATGCGCTTATTAACTAAGCGAGAATCAACTTTAAGGGTGCGTAGCTCAGCTGGATAGAGCATCTGCCTTCTAAGCAGACGGTCACAGGTTCGAATCCTGTCGCGCTCACAAGACTCACTAGAAATAGTGAGTCTTTTTTGTTTATTTTAGTACAATGTGTTACTGTTATATACTTTATTCTAAATTTCTAGACAAATATTACATCGGACATTCTTCTGAAGCTCTACAAGAAAGATTAAGAAGACATCTCTCTAATCATAAAGGTTTTACCTCAAAAGCGAAAGATTGGGACATTGTTTATTTTGAAACTTTTAAGACTAAATCTGAAGCATACAAAAGAGAACAAGAAATAAAAGCATGGAAAAGCAAAACTAAAATCCAAAAATTAATTAACAACTCTGATGAGATAGAGCATCCCGATCTATAATCGGGACGGTCACAGGTTCGAATCCTGTCGCGCTCACAAGACTCACTAGAAATAGTGAGTCTTTTTTGTTTATTTTAGTACAATGTGTTACTGTTATATACTTTATTCTAAGTTTCTAGACAAATATTACATCGGACATTCTTCTGAAGCTCTACAAGAAAGATTAAGAAAACACCTCTCTAATCATAAAGGTTTTACCTCAAAAGCGAAAGATTGGGACATTGTTTATTTTGAAACTTTTAAGACTAAATCTCAAGCATACAAAAGAGAACGAGAAATAAAAGCATGGAAAAGCAAAACTAAAATCCAAAAATTAATTAACAACTCTGATGAGATAGAGCATCCCGATCTATAATCGGGACGGTCACAGGTTCGAATCCTGTCGCGCTCACAAGACTCACTAGAAATAGTGAGTCTTTTTTGTTTATTTTAGTACAATGTGTTACTGTTATATACTTTATTCTAAATTTCTAGACAAATAAATCCTAATCATCCCTTCGCATCTTACTAAAACCTAATAATCCCAGGGCTAAGGATAATCACAAATGTTCATTATATTTAACATTCAAATAACCATTCATCCAAAAGCTGAAACCATTAGTTGAATTAAGATGTATTTACCAAAGTAAAAAACATGATCGTAAAGACCTATAAACCTGAAAATCCATTATTGAAAAGATATATTGAGTGCTTTTATATACTTGAAATAAACTCTGAGGAAAAGCCTATTACTTATCTAACCTTTCCCAATATTTATACAATTGTTACTGTGAGTGAAAAGACTATAACTTTTGTAAACGAAAATATTATCACGATAAAACATTGCCCATCCAGCTCAATTGAATCAAATCTGGTATGCAATTTCAATGAGCCGGTCTTAGTGAAATATGAAGGAAAAATAAATGAAATCACAACCTATTTCAAACCTCTTGGAATCAATACATTTATAAAGGATAATTTGAAAGATTACAGCGAAGGAACCTTCCCCGATTTTAATCCATACGAAGATTATAAAAATGTTATGACAGGTATTCTTTCAATAAAAGATCATAGCGAAAAAATCAGGACTTTAGAATCTTACTGGGTTTCAAAAATACGTCCATTTGAAGATCTTTTACTGGAAAATGTACTCAGCGAAATGCTGGATGCAACCAACCTCAATCAATCTATGACAGAACTATCTCATAAAACCGGCCGGTCACGAACAACAATAAATAAACATTTTGATCAACATATTTGTAAAACACCTTCTCAATTCAAAAAAATCATTAGGTTCAGAGCAGCTATTCAAAGTCAGCTCGAAGATAAAAATAAAATAAGCAGGTCATATAATCTAGATTATTTTGACCAGTCGCACATGATCAGGGATTTTAAAAGATTAACAGGTTTTACACCAAAAGTTTTTTTTTCTAAAATAAAAGCTTTCGAACAAGAGCAGATAAAATGGATTTTTGTTTAACAGGTTTACAAAAATACAATGATACGAGTTTTTTAAATGGTAACATTGTAATTCAATTATGTTATTAAATAATTTATGAAGCTTATCCTGATAATAATCCTGTTTCCATTTTTGATTTTTGGGCAGAAAAATATACCAACTGATCTTGCTAAATATATGCAAGCTCAAGCTGATGTAAATAACTTTAGCGGAACAGTCCTTGTTACACAAAACGGTTCTGTTTTACTGAAAAAAGCATACGGTCTGGCAGATTACGAATGGAACATTAAAAATACCATAGACACCAAATTTCAGCTGGCTTCCGTAACGAAACAGTTTACCGCTGCAGCTATTCTGCTATTAGCACAAAGAAAACAACTATCCCTGAATGATAAGCTCAGTAAATTTTTTCCTGACTATCCAAAAGCTGACAGTGTCACTATCCATATGTTATTGTCTCATACTTCAGGGTTGGCTTTAGGTTTCAAAGAAATTGCATTAAGTACCATCAGCCAAGACTCTGCTTTCTCTCTGATCAGGAAAATCCCTTATGAGTTTTCACCGGGAACTAAAAGTACATACAGCAATATAGGATATTATTTATTAGCTAAGATCATTGAAAAAGTTTCGGGTGAAAAGTACGCTGTTTTTTTAAAGAAAAATATATTTGAAAAAGCAGGTATGAAGAATACGGGAGTCAGCAACAATGACTCTATAATTCAAAAAAAGGCACAGGTTTATTGTCATACAGAAAAAGGATACATCCACAATCCTTATATCAATTGGGAAGTTAATCTGGGACATGACGGGGTTTATTCTACCGTTGAAGATCTGGCTCTTTGGGACAAGGCTCTATATGGAACAGCTATTCTAAACGCTGAAATGAAAAAAAAGATGTTTACCCCTCATAGTTCGGAGAATTGGGGATATGGATTTATTATTAATCCTTTTTACAATCATGGCCATCAATTAATTGCTCATGACGGAGGCTTCTTTGGCACAATAACATCCTTCAACCGATTTACAGATGATAAACTCTTTGTTACTGTACTTTCTAATAATGGATCCCTATCTCATATTATTGGCTACGGGCTTTCGGCGATTGCCCTTGGAAAAGAGGTAGAACTCCCTTACAAGCATCATAGAACCAAAGTAGACACTACAATATACGACAACTATGTGGGCAGGTTTGGAAAGATTGAGATATTGAAAGCTGATAATAAACTTTACTACAATAATACAGAAATTGAACTCATACCTGAATCCAAAACAAAATTTTTCAGAACGGACGATAATGACAGGACAATTGAGTTTATACAGGATAAAACAGGCGCATACAATTCTATAATTTTGACCAAAGGTGGTGTTAAGGAAACTTTTGTTAAACAAAATCAGTCACAATAAGTAGGAAAAGTATCCATATTCGGTAAAGGAGAGGTACACTTTGTTAAAATTTAGAATATTTAAATAGTACTTAGAATTCGGTCAATATCAGCAACAAATTGGTTCGGGAATAATCCTTTAGTGGCGACGAGACTCACTATTTCTAGTGAGTCTTTTTGTGGTGTATCATTATTCAAAGAATAAAGAGGAATGATTACATTTATAAAATACTTGTCATAAAAATCAAATTGCATAATTTTGCTTTCTCTATTCTAATTCAATGAAAAATTTTAATATCATCATCTCAGGCTGTTTATTAGTTTCAGCTCTATCGTGTACAACTACACCTTCAGCATCAAAGGTTTCCACTCCAAATACGCCGTATGAAAATCTTGGACGTGACGGGAAGATATATGCAGCATTTTATCAGCAAAGAGCTGCAGAGTACGAAGCATTATGTCTTCAAGCTTACAATATTGCAAAACTTCGTCTGGACGAAGCTTTAGCTCATCAATCCGATAAACCTTTAGCAATTATTTCGGATATTGATGAGACTTTCCTTGATAATTCTTATTATGCTGTTGAGCGTGCAAAAATGGGAAAGAACTATGATCAGAAAACATGGGAAGAATGGACAGCTAAGGGCATTGCAAAACCACTTACGGGCTCGCAGGAATTTTATCAGTATGCAGCCCATAAAGGGGTTCAGCTTTTTTACGTTACCAACCGTGTGGAACAGGAACGAGAAGGAACCCTGAAAAACTTAAGAAAATATAATTTTCCTCTTCAAAATGAGAATAACCTCATCCTTCGATCAAAAGAAAGCAGCAAGGAAAACCGTCGAAGGGATATCGCTAAAAACTATAATATTGTTTTACTGTTAGGTGACAATCTCGCCGACTTTTCCGCTATATTTGATAAAAAATCAGAAGCGGAAAGATCTGCAGCTGTTAAGAGTTCTGCAGAAGATTTCGGTAAAAAATTCATTATCATTCCCAATGTTGGTTATGGAGACTGGGAATCTTCATTTTATAATTATAAATACGATTATACGGATCAACAGAAAGATTCCTTGATGTACAATGCAGTAAAGGCCCAGCCTTAAAATAAGACCTGAATAGCAACAAGAAAATGTTGAATCCTTTCTCCCATCTTATACTCCTCACAGATCTTAAAACTGTGAGGTTTTTATTGTTATAAGTTTTGTGATTTAAAAAAAATTCACATTTCTAAGAGAATAAATATTATCCTGGAAATATATTGCATGATCCTTCAATAGGAGTATTCTTTTTTTCAATCGGAAATCATTCACATTCAATCAGATAAATTTATTTATGGTAAAATGTTAAAAAAAACATTATTTTTTTCACCTTTTTATCCTCCTTATCAAAAAAAGTATACTTATATTTGCACACGCAAAAACTACCCTGATACAGGTAGTTTCCATGACCATTCGGGGCGTAGCGTAGTCCGGTCATCGCGCCTGGTTTGGGACCAGGAGGTCGCAGGTTCGAATCCTGCCGCCCCGACTTTTTTACTCATTATACAGACTCACTATTATTGTGGGTCTTTTTTATTTAAAGAGGCTGCTCATAAAAATGAGACAGCCTTTATAGTTTTATAAAAAAAGAAATGAAAATAGCTCGAATTACAGCAAGCTGAAGGCTGGAAGTTATTAGCACAGCAATTAACTTCAAACTTCCTTGCCAAAGTATTTATGCTACTTCTCTTATTTTAGCTCTGGTTTTAGCAACTTCAATTTTCTTCTTATTTCTAAGTTCTCGTTTCATTTTACGGTATTCCCAGGGAGCAATTGCATTAATATCCTGCCAAAGGCCAATCTTTCCGCGTTTAGCACTTTCCTGAATTTGACCTAAAGAAGCATCTTTGGAATAAGAAAAATACCACCATCCTAATCCTGCCCTGATAAGCTCTTTTGAAAGGTATTTCCCATCATCATAGTACACTTTTGCAATAGATCTTCCATAACGATCTGTAGTGGTTTCTACAAAACTTACAGTTTTTCCGAATACTTTAGCTGAGGTAAACTGTTTGGCATTTTTCCCAAATGCCTGCCCATTTTCCGGGCAATCGACCTCAGCCAGTCTGATTTTCTTTTGCTGATTGCCTTTTAGCAGTAAAGTAATGGTATCTCCGTCTGAAATTTTGATCACTTTTCCGGTAGTCTGTGAGAATAGAAATACAGGGAAAAGCAGGTACGTCAACATTAATCTTTTCATGTGGCAAATATAAGTGTTATAAAGAATAAAAACACTTCAAACGCTCTATACATCAGGTAAAACATTCATCATCAGGCACAAATTTTCATAACGATTTCTTTCCCACAATATTTTTTATTGTATCTCCCAATATCCAATACTTATAGGTAAGGAAGGATAAGTTTTTACCAAAGTATCATGATCAAAACTGGAAAAATAAAAATCTTCAATATTGATCTCAATTTTACTGATTCCAATTTTAAGATTAATAAAAAATACAATAAAGTTTTTTATAAAATCATTAATATTAACAATCATATTTTCATCAGCATATAAACCTCCATTGAGCTGATTGCAAGAATAACTACCTCCCCAATACACTGAACAATCTTCTATAAAAGCAATAAAACTGTCAATTACAGAATCATTTGACAAACCTTCATGAATTACAATTTTAAACTCTAATATATCTCTCATTAATCTTTATTTTTTTTAAAAAAAATATAACAATAAAATGGCTCCGTTATTGGAAAAAACAGATGTACTGAAAAAAAAATATTTTTTTTCATCATTTTTAAAAATAAGATAAGTCCATGGTTACTAACTGGGTAAAGGTAACAAAAAATGGGTGTCGAAAAATTAATTAAAAATTATTGTTCAATTTATTTTTTTATTTCAAAAAGTATTGTACCTTTGCAACCGCAAAAACGAAGTAAAATTCGTTACTGATGACAGCCTCGGGGCGTAGCGTAGTCCGGTCATCGCGCCTGGTTTGGGACCAGGAGGTCGCAGGTTCGAATCCTGCCGCCCCGACTTTTTTTCAAAATTTTATGGGTGCGTAGCTCAGCTGGATAGAGCATCTGCCTTCTAAGCAGACGGTCAAAGGTTCGAATCCTTTCGCGCTCACAAGACTCACTAGAAATAGTGAGTCTTTTTTTGTTTATCATTAATTCAAAAAATATCAGAATGGATAGAGCATCCCGATTACAAATCGGGACGGTCAAGTTTAATACTTTACCCTATTGAAAAAATAAAAAAGAAATTTATTCATCCCAATAAAATATCACTAACTTTAATATAGATATTTTCCTGGCGGTTGGCAACCCCCAAAGCTCTATTAGTAGATCAGATCAATAATTTTTTTAAACTTAAAAATATGTGGTGGGTATACGCAATTCTTTCAGCTTTTTTCGCTTCATTGACGGCAGTTTTTGCCAAGATCGGAATTACAGGGGTTAATTCAAACCTTGCAACCGCTATAAGGAGTATTATCATCCTGTTGGTAGCATGGGGAATTGTTTTCGCAAGAAGCGAATACAAAGGAATACCGGCTCTATCCCGCCATAACCTTGCTTATATTGTGATTTCAGGGATTACTACAGGGCTTTCCTGGATATTTTATTTTAAAGCCCTGCAAACAGGCAAAGTTACACAAGTAGCTCCGGTAGACAAACTCAGTGTGGCCTTAACCATTCTCCTGTCAGTTATATTTCTTGGAGAGTCATTAACATTAAAAACATCGATAGGGGCATTATTGATCATTATTGGGACCATTATATTGATTTTTGAATAACTTCCATCCGGTTATTCACTTCATCCGCCAAAAACGCTGTTTCAACCTCTTTTTTTGTTGAATCAGTTGAACTTTTACTTTCTCAACTAATGATTCACTTTACTTTTACAAAAGAAAACTTAACCGAAAGGTTATAAAAGTTAGTTTTAATTAGTATGTAAAAGAAACATTGATTAGGGATCAATAAAAATCTTTTTGTGCATTGTAATTCCTTGTAGCCTTTTAGGCTCAACTATACACTTAATCATGTTTGGGTAGGATTGGTTTATACCAGTCCTATTTTTTTCAAAAGATATCAAAATTTAAATTCTTCAATTCCCGGATCATTAAGCAGGACTTTTGTGCAGACCTGATGATTCTTTGCTGCACCCTGCACGCGCCAGATGACAGTATATTTATTCCCGCTTCTCATCTGCTTTCCCCTGATTGATATTAAATGATATTCTTTAAACATGTTTTCATATCTTTCTACGACTCCGTCTTCATAAGGAAGTGTGATCTGATAGGTATAACGGGTACTGATCCTGTCAATGACCTCCTGAATATATTTAAACATAATAAGCAGCAGGAAAACAACCACAGAACCAATGGTAGCTTCCTGGTAATAGCCTGCACCTATCGTCATTCCCAATGCGGCACAAATCCATATGGTAACAGCAGTAGTAAGTCCTGACACTCTGTTTTCTTCTTTAAAAATCACCCCTGCTCCTACAAAACCTATTCCCGTGATAATATTGGCTGCAATGCGGTCGGGACTTCCTTTTTCACCCAGATTCATGGAAAGCATTGTAAATATACAGGCTCCCAGTGTTACAAGAATCATTGTTCGCAGCCCTGCAGATTTTAGCTGATATTCTCTCTCAATTCCTATAATACCGCCTACCAGAACAGAAAATAAAATAGGAAGCAAATCATCAAGTAAATCCATTGGTTGTTTTTTCTTTAAATTTATTTGATTTTTTCCAAAAAATAAACATGTTTTTAAGCCTATGAATTTTTTTACGAATAGAATCCCATAAAAATTATACAGATTTGCTGCGTACTGATTAAAAAAAAGGACCGCTATAATCATAATGATACAGCGGCCCCATTTATTTAAGTAAAAATCTTTTGGTATTATTTTTCAAGCAGAAGACTTACCCACTCTTCTCGCTGTAATTGCTTTTTCAGCTCAAGTCCACTTTCTTTGCATACTTCAAGAATATCATCTACATCGAAGAAACACAGTCCTGAAAGCAATAGCTTCCCACCTTCATTCAATACTGAAACGTAGGTTGGAATATCTGAGATCAGGATATTTCTATTGATATTGGCTAAAATAATATCATAGTTTTCCTTTCCTAAATTTTCGGCAGTTCCCTGCTCAATATCCAGTTCAACATTGTTTCTTTCTGCATTTTCTTTTGAATTTTCTACTGACCATTCATCAATATCGATCGCTTTCGTTTCCCCGGCTCCCTGTTGTTTTGCATAAATTGCCAATACAGAAGTACCGCAACCCATGTCCAGCACTTTTTTACCGTTGAAATCGATATCCATCATCTGCTGAATCATCAAATGGGTAGTCGGGTGATGCCCGGTTCCGAAAGACATTTTAGGCTGGATAATAATTTCATGCATTCCTGGTACAGACTCATGAAACTCTGCTCTGATCAATACTTTATCATCGATATTAATTGGAGAGAAGTTTTTTTCCCATTCTTCATTCCAGTTAATATTCGGCATTTCCTGGAAAGAATACTCAATCTTCACCAATTCATTTTCAAAGATCGGAAGTGCATTAAGCTGATCTTCATTAAATAAATCTGTCTGGATATATCCTAAAATTCCGTCAATTTCTTCTGTAAAGCTGTCAAAACCTATCTCAATAAGCTCAGCCATTAATATCTCATTCCAAGGCTGTAATGGAGAAATTTTGAAATTGAATTCTAAATAATTTTGCATGTGATTAATTTGCTGCAAAAATACTAATGTTATTATTGTTAAAAAAATGAAGTCGTAAGTTTTGGCTAAAGCCAAATAGTGAAAGGTAAAAAGAAAGCGGGCTAAAGCCCGCTCCTAATGAATTTTATCATTCAAGGCAAGGTAACAATTATTTACTGGTGACCTTAATCCTGAATTTTGAATTGTAAACTTTTTTATGGATTTGTAGAGAAAATAGAACCATTTGCAATCAATGCTCTTCTGTTCATTTTCAGGATATCTCTTACCCATTCTGCGAAGTCTTCCGGCTGTAATACTTTATCAGGATTTCCGTCTGTAAGTCCTCCCTGTATGCTCATGTCAGAAGCAATGGTACTTGGAGTTAAAGTGATCACACGAATATTTTCTTTTCTCCATTCCGCCATCATAGATTGTGATAAAGACACTACAGCTGCTTTTGAAGCGGCATATGCTGACATATTCGGACCACCTTTCAAACCGGCAGTAGAAGCTACGTTTACGATATCTCCTTCTCCCTGAGCTTTCATAAATGGATGGGCTGCCTTTGCAGCATAGTATACACCAAATAGGTTGGTCTTGATCACCTGCTCCCATGTTTCAGAAGGCATATTTTCAATAGTTCCAAAGTCCCCGATTCCTGCGTTATTGATCAAAATATCAATACTTCCCAATTGCTCTGCTAAAGATTCTATTCCGGCTTTTACCTGAATTTCATTGTCCATAGAAAAAACGGCATATGTTGAATTTACACCTGCTTTTTTGATTTCCTCAACCGTCATTTTCAGGTTTTCTTCATTTCTTCCTGTAATAGCAACGTTTACTCCTTCATTTGCCAAAGCTAATGCTACAGCTTTCCCCAGTCCTCTTCCACCACCTGTTACGATGGCATTTTTTCCGTTTATATTCATAGTAATAATACTTTTCTTTGTACAAAGTTACGAAACAACATTTTTACGCAAGAGTGAAAACATGGATTTAATAGTTTTTTAATGGTTTTTAGATGACCATTGAAAATTATACTGTATTAACCTACAAAAGTCAGGAAAGTTTTAAACACTTAGAGCCTGTTTAAATTTTATACCTAGCTGATTAAAATTAAAACCGGCTCCAACGAACCGGTTTCAAAATCTAAAAAAAGGTATAGTAAAAAAATGAAAGCTTAAGGAATCTGAATTGAATTCTGAACTTCAAAATCTTCTGAAGCTGAAAATTCATTTCCATACATATCAACAGCTTTTACCTCCACTTTATGTTTTCCTAATGATAGTTTCTTAGGAAAATCTCCGATCCAGATATGCTTTGACATTTCAGGATTAGAAGGCCTTCTTCCGGGTAAAATTTTCTCTGTAGCATCCCATTTGAAAACGGATAAGGCAAAATTCGGATCTATGGTTTCGTCATATTCCATCTCTTCCCATTTTCCGCCATCTATTCTGTATTCTACTTTATCTTTGCTGCTGCCCATGAAGAAATTAGCCAGTATTTTTGCAGAAGTTCTTGATGAAGGAATCACTTTCGGAATATACAATTTGATCTGATAATCTTCCGGTTTTCCGGCTGTTTTGTATTTAACTTTATACTGATTGTCTGTAAAACTGATGAATGAATATCCTTTTGCGGTTCCGTCTCTCATTGTTGAGGTAGGAAGCCCTGCATCATCAGGGGTTCCGGAATACCAGTCTCCACAAGTGGTTCCTACATTATATTCATGTAATTCTTTGATACCATTCCAGCCAGCTTTTTTACCATAGAAAATCTGTTGTTGAATGTGTGTGTGTGCTGATAAAAGCAATACATTCTGGAAAGGATTCAGGAAATCGAATAACTTCTGGCGATCAGCATTTCTGAAATTATCTTCATTTTTATGTTCCAGCGGAATATGGAAAGACACTACAATCAGCTTGTTCTTATCCACCAGTTTCAGATCATTTTCAATAAACTGAAGCTGATCTTCGCGAAACCCGCCCCAATATCCTTTGCCATCTCTCGGGTCCGGATACAGAATATCATCTAAAATGATAAAGTGTACGTTACCATAATTGAAAGAGTAATTGGCAGGACCAAAATTTGATTCGAATGTTTCATCTGAAAGGTGGTCTTCTTTCGCATCATAATTCATATCATGATTACCCATCACATTATACCAAGGAAGCCCCACTTCTTTCATTACATCTGCATAAGGTTTCTGCAGACTCAGATTATCACCCACTAAATCTCCCAGACTAATTCCTAATACCGCATTTTTCTTGGTGTTCCTCACTTCATTCACAATTCCTCTCTTGAAATAATCCAGTTCTTTTTCTGTGTAAGGCTGCGGATCCCCGAAAACAAGAATGTCAAAATTCTTATTCTCGTTTTGCTTGTACAGTGGGAAATTCAACTCTTTAGGAAGATCTCCGGTGGGTGCTACTCCTTTATATTTAAAATCTGCCGGAGAGCCTTTTGGCTTATGATGATAATAAAACTGCGGAAGATTGTTTGCATTTAAAGCCGTTTGATATCCTGAAGGTTTGATCACAAAAATCGTTTGATCTTCCTGAACCGGCAGGCTGTATCGTCCGTTTTTATCGGTAAGAACTACCTGAACTCCATTGGAAACCGCTACTCCTTCAACTCCTTTTTCGCGGTTTTCTTTCTTTTGGTTTTTGTTGCTGTCCTCATATACATATCCGGAAACGGAAGTTTGTGAAAATGCCATTGCTGAAATCAGCAGACAAGGCATGATACATTTTATATTGATATTCATTATCTTTTAATTTTTAAATTATTTTCAATTTTTAAATCCAGTTTATTATTTATTCCACCACATTTTTACGTTGATATTATCTCCTCCCATTGATTGTACCGCTGCATTATAATTATCAGTATTCATGACTTTTGTGGTGGTAGGATACATAAATCTTACAGGCATCTGGCCTCCATTCTGAAGCCCTCCGTTATTAGGTAATACTGGCAGCTTGGTACGTCTGTATTCATACCATTGCTGATGATCTACAAAAAACAACGATATATATTTCTGAAGCATCAGCTTTTCCAGAGTACCATCATAGACTACTTTGGCATTACTGAAATAATTCGCAGGAACCGTTGCCCCCCATTGCTCAATGATTGACTTTACTCCTGTTTCGTAATAAGTCTGCTGATTTCCCGCAACAATTCCCCTGTTTACCAATTCTGCCAAAATAAACTGAACTTCAGAATAGGTCATAATTAAAATCTTTAAGGGTGCTTTTGCCAGGTTCTGATTAAGATTGGAAGGCTGATAATTGAAAGCTGTTCCTAAAGCATATCCGGATGGAGCTCCTTTGTATCCAAGATCTTCACCTGTTGTAGCTTTGGCTTTGGTGAAAAACATACTTAATCTCGGATCATTATTATCTCTCATAGCACCTACAAAGAACTCCCCTGCGGCTCTATATGCCGTAAAGTCCTGTGGACGGGCTATTGGAGGCAGGTATGGAGATATCCCCGAAATTGGCAATACCGCACTGTCGGTATTGTTTTGGAAAATAGGATATTGCGCAGGATTATTAACAATTTCCTGAATCCTTTCATATACATTTACTTCGCCGTTTCTGCTGAGAATTCTGGTCAAAAGTCTTAGTGAAAGTGAATTACAGAACTTTTTCCATCCCAAAATTCCTGTCTGGCTATTTGTATTGGCATTATAAAATAAATCTGTTTCAGATAAGGCCTGTGTTGTATTGAATAATGAATTTGCTGTTTTCAGATCATTTAACAACTGAATATAAATGTCTTTCTGCTTATCATATTTAGGTCTTAAAATATCTTCATCAATTCTCACAGATTCAGATAAAGGAACATCTCCGAAAGCATCGGTAAGGTTGGAAGCGATCCATGCGTTCAGAACCATTGATATCGCCAGGTAGTTATTGTTTTGTTCTTTCGCAGCATATTTTCTAAGGTCGCTTACCTGCTTCAGCCATTTATATGAATTATTCCAGTATCCGTTTCCGCTTTTCTCATCCATATAATATCTGCTGTAAGAGTTCCCTTCGTTCGGAAAGTCTAAAGCGATTTGCATAATATCAAAAGTGAAATCATCTGCTCTGTTATATCCATAACTTCCCATTTCATACTGAATAGGTGCCAAAAGACTTCCTACAGAAGGATCTTTGATCTTACTGGTGTCTGTATTGATCTCTTCAAATGTTCTGTCACAGGATTGAAGCATGAAAACAGAAACAGCCAACGCCAGGTTTATAATTATTTTTTTCATTTTTTTAGATTTTAGAATTTAAAATTTAACTGAAAACCAACGGTTCTTGCCGCAGGAAGCTGCCCCATTTCCACTCCTGGAGTAATGGTTGCATTATCCAGAGTAGCAACTTCAGGATCAAACAGCGGAAACTTGGTCCACATCCAGAGGTTCTTTCCGAAAATAGCCAGCGTAAGATCATCCAGGCCTAAGGATTTTATGGTCTCTTTCGGGAAAGAATAGGCTATTCTTGCATCTCTCAGTTTAATAAAATCTGTACTAAAGCTGTTGGTTTCTACATTGGCTCTTCTGTAATAATCTCCGTAGTAAGAAGATACCGTTACTCCTTTTGTATTTGGGCTGAAAGATCCGTCAGAGTTCTGGACAACACCATCTCCCACAATCATTCCGCCAGGATTATCTCTTCCCGGAAGGGTAGATTTCAGCTTACCTTGTTCGGACATTTTGTGGTGTGACTGAGAATAGGCAATACCACCATACTGGCCGTCGAATGAGAAGCTTATCGTAAAGTTTTTAATTCTAAAGTCATTCTGAAGACCTGCTCTCCATTTCGGGAATGCATTTCCTACTTTTTCAATATCTGCAGGCCTTCCGGGAAGTCCATTATCACCGTAGATAACTCTTCCGTCCGGAGTTCTTAGGAGCTTAAAGCCGTACATATCTCCAAGCGAGCCTCCTACTTCCATTTTATAAAATACAACATCTCCTATATTAGAAACAATTCCGTCAAACCCATCCGGCAAAGTCATTACTCTGTTTTCATTGGTAGACCAGTTTCCACCAACTTTCCATGAGAAGTTTTTACCTTTTACCGCTAAGAGATCCATTGAAAGTTCAAGACCTCTGTTTCGGATTTTACCTGCATTGATTACCCTTTTTGAATATCCGCTTTCGTAAGGAAGAGATACAGGGATGATCTGGTTTTCACTGACATTCTGATACGCAGTAAGATTAAGGTTCAATCTGTTTTTGAAAAGACTGAAATCCATACCTGCTTCAATATTGGTATTTTTCTCCGGCTTTAGATAAGGGTTGTTAAAGGTAGTTGGAGCCACTACACTTCCTGTTATATTGCTTGCCGTATAATAGTTATCCAGAAGATACGGATCGCTGTCAATTCCTACCTTGGCCCATGAACCTCTCAGTTTCCATAAATTCAGGTTATTACTTTTCAGGTTAAAAATATCCGAAAGAATAAAACTGGTACTTACCGAAGGATAAAAGAATGATCTGTTTTGTTTAGGAAGAGTTGAGCTCCAGTCGTTTCTTCCGGTAACGTCTACAAATATTTTATTGTCATATCCCAGCGTAAGCAATCCGTAAACACTGTCTACATGTTTATCTCTGGGCACCGGAAATTTAATAGGAATCGAAAGAGCATTAGTGAGATTATATTCACCGGCAGTTTTTAATCCGATCGCCTGATAATCAGTCATCAAATATTCATTATAACGGATACTTCCTCCGGCAGATGCGGAAATACTGAATTTATTCCAGTCTGCTTTATAAGAAAATAAAAGGTCGTTGTTATATTCCTGATTTTTGATAAACTGTTCACGATAGAAGCCTTTCAGATAGTTGGCAGAGCTCCAGGGCCTTTTTGTGGTTCTTTTTTCATTCAGAATTTCAATTCCCGACCTCAGCATTAAACTGAAATTTTTATTGAATTGATAATCTGCAGTAATGTTTCCCGTAATTGTCTTTTTTCTGACTCCATTCAGCATTTCGTAAGCAATCATATAAGGATTATCAATATAGGAACTGAATGGATGGATTTGATCTACCTGTTCCTGCCCTGGTTTCCAGATCGGTTTATACCATTCAAGATCTACATTGGGATTCTGGAAGATCATGAAATAAGAAATCGACTGGTTGTTATATCCCGTCGCAGGAAGGTTATCACTCGTAGTAGTGTTATAAGCAAATTTTGTAGATATTTTTAGTTTTTTAGTTAGCTGATGCGCAAAAGACAGAGCGAAATTGAACCTGTCAAAACCTGTATTGGGCATCATCCACTCATTATTAAGATAGGTAAGTGATGTTCTGAAGCTGGTTTTATCGGTTGAGCTTTCTACTGAAATACTGTTTGAGTAGGTGGAACCTGTTCTCCAGAAGCCTTTGATATTATTTTCGTAAGGTCTCCATAATTGTCTTTCTTTACTTTGCCCCATCACATTAGGATCATACTGGAAGTAGTATTGCCCGGCAAACTTAGGTCCGAAAGCACTACTTGTACCGCCGGTACTCGGTCCGTCTGTGGAAAGACCGTAAGAATAGTAGAAATTCCCGGCTGGATTTACGGCCAGTGTTCCCTGCCCGTATTCATACTGCCAGTCCGGCCATTTTAATACAGAGTCAAAACTTGAAGACGAATTAAAGGCCACTCTCAGTTTTCCGGATTTTGTTTTTCCTGATTTTGTGGTAACCATTAGAGCTCCGTTGGCAGCACGGGACCCGTATAGTGCGGCGGCAGAAGCCCCTTTCAGAACGGTTACAGATTCAATATCATCCGGGTTGATGCTGTTCAGTCCGTTTCCAAGGTCAATAGGAACATCTCCACCAGAACCTGCTCCATATGCAGCCGTACCGGAACCTGTTGTAGAATTTCCTAACGGCACACCATCTACTACAATCAATGCATAGTTGTGATCCATCATAATGGATTTTTCTCCTCTCAAAGTAATTCTGGAAGTTCCAAGAGGCCCTGCCCCGGCGGTCTGAACTTTAAGGCCGGCTACTTTTCCTTCCATAGATTGTGCCCAGTTGTTATTCTGGGTTTCTTCAAATGTTTTGGCTTCTACTTTTTCAGCAACGTAACCTAAACCCCTGTCGTGTCTTTTAATCCCCAAAGCGGTTACCACCACTTCATCGATTCCTTTAATAGTGTCTTTTTTAGCTTTCTGCTGAGCTGCAAGATTGACGCTGATTAATCCTAACAGTGACAAAACCAACAACTTTTGTGTCTCTTTACGCATTTCATTTTTGTTTGCGCAAAATTAAAATGTCATTATGAGTATGATTTTAATACTATTTTAACATTTTTTAAAAATTTATTAAATCATATATTAACGTATCCTTAATAACATTGAATAAAAAACTGGTTAACAACCGCTTAAAGAATTAAGGATTTTTAATGCCTTTTCACAGCTATATTTGTGTATCTTATTGTCTTTGTGTGAGATAATACCACAAAAACAAATACAAACAATTGTTAAACAATAAGTTACAATATTCCAACTAATTCACTATTGCCTGTACTCTCTAAAAAATGGGAATTTTCCCTTAAAAAATAAAGGCCTGCCCTTTACAGAAAGGCAGACCTTATAAATATTGATTATTATAATTCCGGTTTAATAATATTGTAAACACATTCCGCCAAAAATTCTTTAAATTTTAGATATCTGATCGGAATGAGGGAATTTACTGTTCTAACAAAAGGGTTTACTCTATTATTTGTTTTTCAATTGTTCAGGAATGTTCGTTGTTACAAATCCGATTCCTTGTTTTTTTAATTCATCATATACGGCAACGTCATTTACCGTCCATGAATTAGTGATAAGTCCCAGTGTTTTAGCTTCCCCTATCCAGGTAGGATTTTTCTGGAAAACACTGTAATGATAATCCATACCATCCAACCCTTCTTTCTTAATCTGTTCCGGTGATAATTCTCCGTTCAGGTATTGTACTTTGAAGGTTGGAGCCAATTTTTTGATCTCTTTACAGATATTCAGGCTGAAAGAAATAAATTCACTCTGAGCTTCCAGCTTCATATCTTTGATCATTTTGATCGTTTTTTGAGTGATCTCATTCTCCAATTCCGGAGTTTTAGCAGGTTTAATTTCAACGATAAGTTTTACGGACGAATCTTTTTTCCCTTGTTTTAAATAATCTTTTAAGGTAGGAAACTTTTCACCATTAGATAATTTCAGTGTCTCCAGTTCCTTGAATGAAGTTTCTGAAATTTCCATTTTACCATGATGTTCATCATGATTGATTACCAATATTCCATCTTTCGTCATTCTTACATCAAATTCTGACCCATAAACTTTTAACTTCTGGGCATTTTCCAAAGATGCAAGAGAATTTTCCGTTGTAGGAGGCTGAGCCTGGAAATACCCTCTGTGGGCTATGATCTGGGTTTGTGCTTTCATCAAAACTGTACTTAAAACTGCTAACCCTAAGATAAAATTTTTCATAATATAATTTAGATAATTAAGACAAAGTCCTGAAACTTTTGATAAAGGTAGTTATTAAAAAATGTAAACCACAAAGACGTAAAGGATTTTTAGATTAAGGTTAAGATTGAAATCAATCGGGTTTTATACCTCTAACGTCTTTTGTGGTTTAAGAATAATTAAAAGCTGTATTTTGCACCAATCTGTATCTGATAAGGGTTTCCTGATAAAGGTACCAGACCGCTTCCACTGATATTTTTGGCATATTCATACTGCATTGTTTCCTTGTTGAATTTAGTAACTTTATACAGAGAGGTATTTCCGTATGATTTGTTTACTCCCCATTCTTTATTAAGGAGATTCGCTACATTGAAAATATCCACGGAAAGCTCAAATGCCCCTATTTTATCAAATTTGATTTTCTTGGCCACACGAACGTCCCATACTCCATAGAATCCGTTTTTACCTCCATTACGTTCTGCAATTTTTCCGTTGTATTCGCTGATATAATTCTTCAATGCCTGTCCTACCTGCGGATCATCCAAAATAGTCTGGGCGATATTAGGGAAAATATAAGCCAGGTCATTGGAATCTACAAAGTCTCCATTGATGTTCCCCCCTGTTGTAGCAGAAAAGCGGGTTCCTCCGATTCCCGAATACCTGATTCCCAATGTAAATCCGGCAATAGTAGGCGAGTTACCGTAGATCACTACTTTATGACGGAACTGGTTATCAGAATACGTCATTCTTAAATCCCTCGGATCACTTTGGATCATGGTAGACAATGTTGCAGAGTTAGCTACGTTTCCGTTATAAGAAGTATTGTCTTTGATATCAGACCAGGTATAACTTGCGGTAATTTCTCCATCTTTCCAGTAACGGTAACTTGTATCTATAACAAATGAAAACTGGTTTACTTTACCATCACTTACCAATTCCAGCACTCTACCGAAGTTTGGATTAATTCTTCCTGCCTTCCAGTCAAAACTTACACTGTTATTACTGTTATTGGTAATGGCACTTGTAGGAATAAACACCCCTCTCCCTCCTTCATTAGCCAATGTAAAGAAAGGGTTGGCCACCATGTTTCTGTCATAGTAATAATAGTTGTTTCTTCCCAATGCCATATATCCTGAGATTCCAGCTCGGAATCTTTCATTGAAGAAGTGGGTGTAGGAAATATTTGCTTTATATACAATCGGGATCTTTGCATCTTTCCCTGTATAATTGATTGTAGGAATCTGATACTTAGCTAATGTAGGTACGGTACCATAATCACTTCTATAGCTGTTAAAATCTGGTGTAAGACCAATAGCTGTAGGATTAACATCTACGGTTGCAAGGTGCTTCCCATCGAACACAAGATTATTAATGATCATATAATTGTTGATATCAGAAGAGAATACTCCGGCCCCGAACCTAAGAAAATCTTTATTTCCTTCATTGATGTTCCAGTCAAACTGAAATCTTGGCTGAACTACAAACGACTTGATCTTATTATCGGTTCTGATTCCCATTTCGTCAAACAGTTTCTGGTTGAGTTCTGCTTTCGGATAACCGCCATAGTCTAATCTTACACCAGCCATCAAATCAAGACCTTTTGCAATTTTAGTCTGAAACTGTCCGTATATCCCAATATTCCAGATATTTGATCTTACTGACGGATCTGCCATCAAAGGAACTTCTCTGTAGAATCTGTATGGGGTCAGATTATCGAAATTCGTCATCCCCTGAAAATGAAATCTCCCGTTCACTTCACTTCCGTATACAGATTTTGCTGTTGTATACATCAGATCTGCTCCGAATGTATATTTTACTTTATCTGTGTTGTAATATAAATTATCTACAATCTGGAATACATTATTTCTAAAGCTCTCCTGCGCAAAACGATGCCCGCCAATCTGAATGTTGGTAGATCCCACGCTTGAAGCTACTCCTTCTACAATTGCCCTTGGAACCGGCTTTCCTAATTCGCTGTTTTGGTAGCTATCCTGGAAAGTATACAGATACTGTGCTTTTAATTCGTTCGTTACATTAGACTGAAGATTGGATCTTAAGGTCAATAGCAAGCTGTTATCAAGGTTCTTGTCGTTTCCGTAAGATTCGAAGAAATTGATATTGGTATTATCACCAAGCCCGTTTTTATTAAGATCGTACGTGAAGTTATTTCTAAGTGTCAACAAATGCTTTTCATTGATCTGCCAATCTAAACGTAAAAATGCAGCATCTGAGTTTCTCACTTTATCAAAAGTTCCGAATTGCGGGGTATTTCCTACTCCATATTTTGCTCTTGCAATATCCAGAAACTGATTAAGTGTTTGTGTTGTTGTATTGAATCGTTTCTCATCATCCGGAGATTTGATATCTGCAATGATCAAAGGCCTCGAATCCAATTGATGATCCCATGCTGCGAAGAAATGTAATTTATTTTTGATAATAGGCCCGCCCAATGAAAATCCGAACTGCGAAGTAGAGAAATCATTTTGCCTTTTATTTCCTCTGATATCATAAGGGCTGGAAAGCCAGTTTGTTCTTAAATATTCCCAGGCACTTCCTGAAAATGTATTGGTTCCAGATTTGGTAACTGCACTTATGGTTCCACCTCCGCTTCTTCCTTGTGTTACATCATATTGGTTGGTCGTAATTTTAAATTCGCGTACCGCTTCAATGGAAATAGAGAAAGGAGCCCCGCTCCGGCTGGTGGTAGATCCGGCAGAAGTAGGGTTTTTTGCGGTCATCCCGTCAATTGTAAAGTTGGTGGAAGAGCCAAGCTGCCCGGACAGGTTTCCTCCTTTTCCGCTTAGTGGAGAAAGCTCCGCAAGGTTGGCAAAGTTTCGCCCGTTCACCGGAAGTATACTGATATTTTTAGCAGAAATAGATGTGGCTGCGCCCAGGTTTCCAATTTTATTCTTAAGGTTTCCGGTAATTTTTACTTCTTCAATATGTTTCTCTGCTCCCAGATTCATGTTCACCGTTACCTGATCTCCGAAGTTAACATTGTACCCTTCTTTTCTGTCATCGTTCACAATAACCGTATAAGGCCCTCCAAGAGGAATTTCCTTAAAAATATATTCTCCTTTTGTGTTGGTTTCCGTTTCTGTTCTGAATCCTGTAGACTCATTCACAATCGTTACTTTCACTTTTTCCTGAGCCATACTTCCCGGCCCGGTTATTTTCCCTACAATAGAAGCCTGAGTGGTCTGTGCATAAGCCATTGTTCCAAGCCCTAAAAACAATAATCCCAGTACAATCTTTACTTTTTTCATTTCTTCCGAAGATCTTTATTATTAATTTTTTTGTGATTGTTGAAGAACCTCATTGATTTTCATATTGATAGTTCATGTAAGGTTTCTTCTTATTAGATGTGCAAAGGTATTTTGACTTTAAAGGCCAATTGTTTAAGAAAGTTTTAACATTTTTTTAATTAAATCAAAACGTTGTGTTAAATTATTTTAAACACTTATTTTATTCTCTACAGAACCAGTTTGTTGAAGCGTATTACGTATTTTTAATTTTCCTGAACTATTTAATTCAGTTATTTTTTAAATGCGATTACTTTAATTATTTTTGCTAAAAAGATATAAAAGCAATGTCTGAAAACATTCAACAAAAGATAGAACAGCTCCGTAAAGAGCTTCACCAACATAACGAAAACTATTACCTTCTGGACACTCCTACCATTACAGATTATGAATTTGATATGCTCTTGGAGGAGCTTCAGGATCTGGAAGCAAAGCATCCGGAATTCTATGATGAAAACTCGCCTACTGTACGTGTAGGAGGTGGAATTACGAAAGTTTTCCCGACTATTCAGCATAAATTCAGAATGTATTCATTAGACAATTCTTATGATTTTGATGACCTGGAAGACTGGGAAAAAAGAATTATCAAAACCATAAATGATCCGGTAGAATTTGTAGCTGAATTGAAATATGACGGTGCCTCTATTTCCATTCTTTATGAAAACGGAAAACTGGTACAGGCGGTCACCCGTGGTGACGGCTTCCAGGGGGATGAAATTACTCCGAATGTACGTACAATTTCAGATATTCCTTTGACTTTAAAGGGTGATTTTCCGGCTCAGTTCTTTATGCGTGGGGAAATTTATCTGACCAGGAAAAACTTTGACAAAATTAATAAACTACGCGAGGAGGAAGGTCTTGATCCATTCATGAATCCACGAAATACAGCAAGCGGAAGTTTAAAAATGCAGGACAGTGCTGAGGTAAGAAAGCGCGGGCTTTCTTCTGTACTTTATCAGTTTATTTCCGAGGAAGTTCCGGCAGAAACACATTGGGAACTGCTTCAGAAAGCTCAGGGCTGGGGCTTCAAAACTTCTCAGCAGGCAAAATTATGCAAGACACTGGATGAAGTGAAGGAATTTATCACATTCTGGGATACGGAACGTCATAATCTTCCTTTCGAGATTGATGGGATCGTTTTAAAAGTAAATTCATTACAGCAGCAGAGACAGCTTGGGTATACGGCGAAGTCTCCGCGATGGGCGATGGCTTATAAATTTAAAGCGGAAAAAGTGGAAACGGAACTTCAAAGCGTTTCGTACCAAGTGGGAAGAACAGGTGCTATTACTCCTGTTGCCAACCTGAAGCCGGTTTTACTTGCAGGAACTATTGTGAAAAGGGCTTCCCTTCATAATGAGGATATTATCAAAAAGCTGGATCTGCATGAACATGATTTTGTGTATGTGGAGAAAGGCGGAGAGATCATTCCAAAAATTGTAGGTGTTAATACAGATAAAAGGACTGAAGAAAGTAAAGAGATAGAATATATCAAACATTGTCCTGAATGTGGAACGGAGCTTGTAAAAATTGAAGATCAGGCCATCCATTTCTGCCCGAATGAACTTCACTGCCCGCCACAGGTTGTAGGAAGAATGATTCATTATGTTTCCAGAAAGGCTTTAAATATTGAAAATCTCGGAAGTGAAACCATTGAACAGCTTTACAGAGAGAAATTGATTGAAAATCCTGCCGACTTCTATGTTTTAACAAAGGAACAACTTCTTCCGCTGGAAAGAATGGCTGAAAAATCTGCCCAGAACATTATTTCCGGAATTGAAAAGTCTAAAGAAATACCGTTTGAAAAAGTATTATATGGAATCGGAATCAAACACGTGGGAGAAACGGTTGCCAAAAAGCTGGTAAAGAATTTCCCAACGATTGAAGAATTAAAGAATGCAACGGCAGAAGAGCTTTGTCAGGTAGAAGATATCGGAGCAAAAATTGCAGTAAGCATCGTTGAATTTTTCCAGAATTCTGAAAACATATTGATGATAGAACGTCTGAAATCTTATGGTGTACAGCTTGAAAAGGGAGAAAGCACCAATGAGGTTTTATCGAATGTTCTGGAAGGAAAAACGTTCCTTTTCACCGGAAAATTATCGCTATTCACCAGAGAATCTGCCGAAGAAATGGTAGAAAAGCATGGCGGAAAAAATATTTCTGCAGTATCTAAAAACCTGAACTATCTTGTAGTTGGAGAAAAAGCAGGAAGTAAGCTTAAAAAAGCCCAGGATATTGGAACAATTCATATTCTTGATGAGCAGCAATTTCTGGATCTGATCGAAAAGCAATAAGAAAGCAATAATCTGATCATTAAAATGATATCGGCTGTGATGAATTTCACAGCCTTTTTTATTAATCACCACTATAAAGCATTAAAAATCAAATAAAAAGACAAGATTAAAAAAAATAATAAAGTATTCTTTTAAAAGTTTACATTTGCTTTCTGTTTGAAATCAAATAGAAAAAACTAAAACTTAATAAACTAATCCATGAAAAAAATCTACTTAATCATCTTCATGATGGTTTTTACTGTATTTCAGGCTCAAATTGTGAGTATTCCCGATACAGCTTTTAAGAACTTTTTGTTAGCAGCCAATTACAGCAATGGCTACGCAAAAGATCAATATGGAAACAGTATTCCCGTTGACACCAATAACGATGGTATTATACAGCAAAGTGAAGCTAATAATGTGATAAGGCTATCTGATCTTTATTATGGAAACAGAGCCAGTATTCAATCAATAGAAGGTATTAAAAGTTTCACTAATTTAACAGAGCTATATCTCTTTGGAACTTCGATTTCTACTGTTGATGTAAGTAATATGACCACCCTTATTGCTTTAGCACTAAGCAGTAATCCACAATTAACATCTCTGAATATTACAGGCTGTACATCTTTAGCTACTATGTCTTCTGAGAATAATAATATTACGAATTACAACTTGCAAAGTAATTCGTTGAAAAAACTGCTTCTCAGCAACTTGAATTCAACTCAGCCCATAAGCAGCATTAATCTTAGCCTTTGTCCTAATCTGGATTTTTTAGAGATAACAAGGACCAGCATTCAATCTTTGAATTTTAGTAATATGAGTTCTCTGGCATGGCTTCAAATAAGAAACAGCCCTTTAACAAACAATATTAACTTCACCGGCTGTACGAATCTGAATAATCTGGGAATTAATAATTGTACTTCTTTAACATCACTTCAGTTGGATAATTTGCAAAATTTAAATACTGTTTATCTTTCAGAATGCCCACTCTCTACACTATCTTTAAACAATACTACAAACATAACCTCTCTTGGCATACAATCTACAAATTTAGCGGCTATCGATCTTTCGGTTTTTTCAGCATTAAGACAGTTTGCAACGGTAAACAATAAATTTACCACACTGGATTTGAGTATGAATCCTTTATTGGAAAATATAACGATCTATGACAATTCTCTTCTAAAAAATATTAATCTGAAAAGCGGAGGAACCGTACTGAATGTTGCCTCCTGGTTCCATATTAATAACAACAATCCTAATCTTAAATATATTTGTTGTGACAATGATGATTTTGCTGCCATCAGCAATTATTTATCTATTTATTCTCTCAATGCTATCAATTTAAATTCTTACTGCTCATTCACTCCGGGTGGTACCTTCTATAAGGTTATCGGCAATACAAAATATGATATTGACAACAATGGCTGCGATACCAATGATATTAACAAATCCTTCCAAAAGTTTTCGATTACGAGCGGATCTGTTTCAGGAAATATGATTGCTGATGCTTCAGGAAATTATTCTATTCCTTTACAGGCGGGAACTCATACGATTACCCCAATTTCAGAGAATCCAACATATTGGACAATATCTCCAAGTACTTTGACTGTAAACTTTCCTGCACAGGCAAGCCCATTAACTCAAAATTTCTGTTTAACAGCCAACGGAATTCATAATGATCTGGAAGCGATTATTGTACCTTTAACAGCTGCTTCACCAGGTTTTCAGGCAAAATATAAAATCATTTGTAAAAATAAAGGAAATGCGGCCCAATCCGGGGCTTTAGTATTTAACTATAATGATATTACGTCTGATTATATCAGTGCTACCCTTACTCCAAACGCTCAATCAGCAGGAACATTAAACTGGAACTTCACCAATCTTCTTCCGTTTCAAACAAAAGAGATTATTGTTACTTTAAAATTAAACTCACCAATAGAAACTCCACCGTTAAATAGTGGTGATGTTCTGCAATACACTCTCCAAGCTAACGGAGCTGTTGATGAAACACCGGCAGATAATCATTTCACATTAAACCAAACGGTTGTCAATTCTTTTGATCCGAATGATAAAACCTGTCTGGAAGGAACTTCCATTACCCAGACTCAGGTGGGAGATTATGTACATTATCTGATCAGGTTTGAAAATACAGGAACTGCCAATGCACAGAATATTGTAGTTAAGGACGAAATTGATACTGCGAAGTTTGATCTCTCCTCTCTTGTAGCAATGAACGGAAGCCATAATTTTGTTACCAGAATCAGCAGCCCTAATGTGGTTGAATTTATCTTTGAAAATATTCAGCTTCCTTTTGATAATGCGACTAATGACGGATATGTTTCATTCAAGATCAAGACAAAATCTACACTGAATCTTGGTGATACTTTCAGCAATACGGCGAAAATCTATTTCGATTATAATCACCCGATTATTACCAATACCTTCACTACCAAGGTTCAGAATACGGTTTTGGCCACTGCAGAAATCAACAAAAATGATGAAGGTTTCACTGTTTATCCTAACCCTGTAAAAGAGGTTTTATATATTAAATCCAAACAGGAAATCTTCAAAGCTGAAATTTATGATGTAGCGGGTAGAATTATCAATTCAACTCCTGTAAAAGAAAACTCAGTAAATGTTTCTGGACTTTCTAAAGGAAATTATATCATCAAAGTTTTCACAAAAGACAAAGCAACGGTACATAAGTTTATTAAAGATTAAACATAAAACCCATATAAAAAAGGCAGCGAAAGTTTATTCGCTGCCTTTTTATTTTACTATTTTTTTTCTTCCGCTTGTAGACTGATTCGCTCATAAACTTATATCATATAGAATCAGTTTATTGGGTTTAAAACGTTTTAGATTTATTTCTGAGAATCCAATATTCAAGAATATCTTTTCCTTCCTGAATACCAAAACAGCCAAAGGCAAATAGAAAAAGGATCCATCGATTTTAAAAGAATAGAATTACAAGTTTTTGAATAAGAAAATATTTGATTTTCTCATTCAAATATAACAATAATCCTTATGCAACCGGCAGCCTGAAATAAAATGTACTTCCATGATTCAGGGAACTCTTCACACCAATTTCTCCATGCTGCTTTTCAATAAAATTTTTGGAGATGGCTAAGCCAAGTCCTGTTCCGTTCTGATGTTCTCCGGGGACCTGAAAATAGCGGTCGAAGATTTGACGGTGGTATTTTTCATCAATCCCGCTTCCCGTATCTACAATACTGAACTGAATGAATCCTTCCATTCTTTCCACTATAATCCTGATGTTTTCATCCTGAAAGGAATGCTTCACAGCATTCGTAAGGAAATTATTCATCACCCAGACCGTTTTATCAAAATCAGCTGTCACAAAATCGCTTTCCTGCAGGAGATATTCTGTATTGATTACGATGTTTTTCTGCTCAGCCAGTTTCTCAACATTCTTTACTGCGGTCTGAACAATCTCTTTTGGGGAGCACTTTTCAACAGTCAGTCTTATGTTCCCTGATTCTACCTGGGAAAGATTTAATAATTCACCAGTGATATCCAATAAGCGTTGTCCATCTTCATTGATGCTCTTCAGCAATTCCTGCTGCTGTTCATTCAATTCTCCGAATTTTTGATTTCCAAGCAGCTGAACTCCCATTTTAATGGCAGAGATCGGTGTTTTTAATTCATGGGAAATGGTGGCAATGAAATTGGTTTTTGCAAAATCCAGTTCTTTGAACGGGGTAATATTCCGTAACAAAATAACCTTTCCGATATATTTCTTCTCTTTCTCTCCGGTTTTTACAATATTAATAGGGACGATATCCTGTTCAAAATAATTCTCTTTATTGTCACGCACGATCTTGATGGGTTCTTTTACCGGATGATCGATATTTTTCAGCAATTCGCGCATCAGATCATTATTAACTGCAACTTCGTGGGCAGTTTTTCCTATAATTTCTTCTTTGTGGAGATTGGTTATTTTCAAGGCTTCATCATTGATCATGTAGATAAAGTGATTCTCATCGAGGCCAATAACCGCATCATGCATATTATTCACCAGCGTTTCGATCCTTTTTTTATCCATCAATTGTTTTGAAAGTGTACTGCTTTCGTACTCCTGCAGTTTTTCCGCCATACTGTTGAATGATTCTGCAAGGCTGCTAAACTCTTCGCTTCCTTTAAAATGAACCCTTTCGCTATAATTTTTAGCTGCAATCTGTTTGATACTAAATGTTAGCTGATTAATTGGTTCCGCAATGGTTTGGGGTAGATTAAAAAGCAGGATAAATGCAATCAGAAAACATACGGTTCCCAGGCTCACAATCCAGAAAGTAGCATTTTCCGCTGTAATAATCGCGATATCACTTTTACGTTCTATCCCTTTCATATTGAGAGACATAATCTTAGCGAGATCTTCCCGGATCAGCTTTTCTTTATTGGGAGACGGCTGTTCAAGATAGCTGTTGAAATGCAGATTTAGATTCTGGGTTGCTTCTTTCTCTCCGAATTCTGTGAGGTTCTTTTCCTGAAGTTTGTTATTTTTCTGGAAATCGGCGATGGCAACTGTACTGTCTGTACTGATATTATCTAGTGCCAGAAGCATATTTTTAGAGAATTCCAAGCTGTTGTAATTGGCGGTAAGGATTTTCTCAGTATCAGATTTTAATTTGTTGATATATACAGAACCTATCACTGAAAGCAGAACAATCAGCAGAAATAAAAGGCCTACGCCTAAGGTGAGTTTTGTTTTAAGTTTCATTACTTTTAAGATAAAATAATAATATCTATCTGTCTTTCATTCAATCTGTTCATAAGGGTATAGATCCAGCTGTACCCCAGCAGCCGCTGCCAGAATCTGGCATGAGGTTTTCCAATGCAGACCGTAGTGATATTATGGGCAATCACATATTCCAGAATTCCATGATGAACACTGTTTTCTTTGATCCGGACGACTTTCGCTCCTAATTCCTGCGCTAAATTAAAATTATTAATCAAATACCGTTGTTTATCCAGTGCTATTTTTTCAGGATTCTCTGAGGGTTTCTGAATATATAAAACTGTCCACGGACTGTTATAATAACTGGCTAACCGGGCCGTTTTCCTGATAATTGTTTTCGCAATTTTTTCATTACTGCTGATACAGGCCAGGAATTTTATGGGTTTAAAATTTTCTGTTTTAATTTCAGTTTCAACCTTTCGTTCAACGTGTGTTGCTACTTCTTTTAAGGCAAGTTCACGCAGCTGAAGAATATGTCCGCTTTGGAAAAAATTACTGAGTGCCGTCTGAATTTTTTCTTTTTTATAGATCTTTCCTTCTTTCAGACGAGTCAGCAGTTCATCGGCGGTAAGGTCTATATTAACTACTTCATCAGCAAGTGCCAGAATCTTATCGGGAACTCTTTCCGCAACTTCTACGCCTGTAATTTTCTTTACTTCTTCATTTAAGCTTTCAATATGCTGGATATTCATGGCGCTGATAACATTGATTCCGTTATCCAATATTTCCAGGACATCCTGCCATCTTTTTTTATTTTTGGAACCTTCTACGTTGGTATGCGCCAGTTCATCAACAAGAACCACTTCAGGATGTTCATTGATGATAGCCTGAAGATCCATTTCTTCAAGGTTCTTTCCTTTATAAAAAACTGATTTTCTATCTATTTCCGGGATACCTTCTACCAGGGCTACGGTTTCTTCCCGGCCGTGGGTTTCAATATATCCTATCTTTACATCAATGCCGTTTCTTAACAGGGAATGCGCTTCCTGAAGCATCCGGAAAGTCTTTCCTACGCCTGCACTCATCCCGATATAAATTTTGAATTTACCTTTTCGGGACTTCTGAATCAGTTCTAAAAAATGTTTCGCTGATGACATTGATGATTAATTTTACAATATTAAGTTACTATATTTTTTATGGAGTTACGAAGCTTTTAACCACCCCGCCAAAAATTCTTTGAATTTTCGTCACCCCTCCAGTGGAGGAGAATTTCACATCTTCAACTCAAAGATTTATGAATATTGAAGATGTGTCATCCTGTCTTTTAAGCATTTAAGTTATCTCTAAGTTACTATTAACTATTTGATAAGACCATTTAAATTATTTAAAATAGAATCCCTTCTCCCGGCCTTCAGCCTATTTTTTCTTTACTAAAACCACACTGCAAGACTTGATGTAATAAAGAAGTTTCCTTTTTTAAACTCATCATTTTTTGCAAAAATGGCATCTTTGGAAGTAAAACCTCTGGCTTCTGTACGGAAAACCACATTTTTAAACACTGCATAATCTATATTCAATGAGTATCCGAAAGTTTGAAATCCATTAGGTGTTTTCGTATTGATGATAACTCCGTTTTTGTCGCTATAATATTCCAGTCTTCCGGCTAATGCCCATTTGTCATCCAGCTGATATTTCATCTGAACATTCGGGCTGTACCAGATATTATACTGATTACTTCCCTTCGATTTCTGTTCTGCACCGATATCAAAGCCAAGCAAAGCTAAAAACCGGTCCGTTAACTGAAAGCTTCCGTACAAATCATGGAAATAACGCATTCTTTTGTCTTCTTTTACTTTATCATTTCCGATGAATGAACTGCTGTTCAGGGTTATTTTATCATTAGGTTTATAGGTGACCTGATGCCCGAAAGAAATGCTCTGATTGCCTTCCGGTTTTGCAATACGCTGCCACCCGTTCAGCACCAAACCGCTTAAAAACCATTTCCCGTTATCCGAGGTATAGGAAACTTTAGCTCCGGTTTCGAAATAAGGAGAATTTTCTGCTGCAAAACTTCTTGTCAGGTTGATATTATCTTTTCCTATGGCACTTTCCCAACCGATATGAGAGGGCATAATTCCCACATCTACCCAAAGATTCTTATTTTTTGAAATTTTGATTCCAATATTGGCTTCATTGATATATCGCAGTCCTTCCTGCTCAGCTGCCAAATTATCCTGTGCATAAGCTCCAGCCATCAAAGCCAGATTAGCACGTACATTTTCAGTTTGGTAGGCTGCTTTTATTAGTCCAAGATTCAAATTTACTTCATTATGTCTATTGTATGAGTATAAAAAATTCTGACGGAGATGGCTGTTCGGATTATCAAAATCATAGGTATAGAAAAGTTCTGCATATGCGGAAAATGTAACCTTATTTCCTGTTTTTAATGAATCCGATGATTGTGCTTTGGCTAAAAAAATTCCCAATAATGCACTTATAACTAGATATTTTTTCACGTTAGTTGAGAGGATATTAACCATGTCAAGGTTTTAAACTTTGACATGGTTATTGATTATTGAATTACTATTTTAATTGATCTAAAGCTATATTCAGCTTTAAGACATTGATTTTTGCCGGACCGAAAAGTCCTAAAAGGGGTTTTTCAGTCTGTGTATTGATTAAGTTTTTGATCTGTTCTTCAGAAAGGTTTCTCACTTTGGCAATTCTCTTTGCCTGATATAACGCACCTTCTTTAGAAATGTCCGGATCCAGTCCGCTTCCACTTGCGGTAACAAGCTCTGCAGGA
Organism: Chryseobacterium sp. Tr-659; assembly: GCF_011752975.1. Classification (GTDB taxonomy): domain Bacteria; phylum Bacteroidota; class Bacteroidia; order Flavobacteriales; family Weeksellaceae; genus Chryseobacterium. The sequence continues at coordinate 327,589 of NZ_VWWP01000007.1, forward strand.
ACTTTTGTATTTCCCATTTCAGGATTCTTCATTTTTAAAGTATCAATCCTTTTCTCTACGGTTTCCAGATATTCTTTATTACTTGGTCCTTTGTTACTTCCTCCACTTCCGGCAGCATTATAATTAACTGATGAAGGACGGCCCTGAAAATATTGATCCGACTTGAATTCCTGACCAATATTAGCATAGAACTTCTGCCCTTTATAATTAATGATCTCTGCATTTCCCTGGGTAGGTAATATTTTGGAACCTCCATACACGAAAATCAGATAAACACCTACAACAGCCAGCATCACGAGAGTTAGTCTGAATGCTGAAACAATATGATTTTTCATTTTTTTAATTTTAATAGAATAAACTGATTATCAAATCAATAATCTTGATCCCGATAAACGGAACAATTACACCGCCCAAACCATAGATCAGAAGATTTCTTCTCAACAATGCACTGGCACCGATTGGTTTGTATGCAACTCCTTTTAAAGCCAGCGGAATCAGAAACGGAATAATCACTGCGTTAAAAATAACAGCAGATAATATGGCTGTTTCCGGGCTATGAAGATTCATAATATTCAATTTCTGAAGAGAAGGGATAAATGTGATGAAGAGCGCAGGAATAATGGCAAAATATTTAGCAACATCATTCGCAATACTAAAAGTAGTTAATGTCCCTCTTGTCATCAGCAGCTGTTTCCCGATCTCAACGATTTCGATTAGCTTCGTAGGATCATTATCCAGATCTACCATATTTCCCGCTTCTTTTGCTGCCTGGGTTCCGCTGTTCATGGCAACACCTACATCTGCCTGAGCCAGAGCCGGCGCATCATTTGTTCCGTCTCCCATCATCGCAACCAGTTTTCCTTCCTGCTGTTCTTTTTTGATGTAATTCATCTTATCTTCCGGCTTAGCTTCGGCAATGAAATCATCAACTCCAGCTTTTTCTGCAATGAATTTTGCGGTTAAAGGATTATCTCCGGTTACCATTACCGTTTTCACTCCCATTTTTCTGAGTCTCTGAAAACGCTCCTGAATTCCTGTTTTAATGATATCCTGAAGTTCAATTACGCCCCAGACCTTTTCATTAACAGCCACTACCAGGGGAGTTCCTCCGTTTTCAGAAATTTTGGTAACGGCGTCCTGTGTTTCCTGTGGGAAAGTATTCCCGGTTTTCTCAGTCAGTTTTTTTATCGTATCATATGCTCCTTTACGGATTCTTGTTTCCTCAAAATCAATACCTGAGGTTCTTGTTTCCGCCGTAAAATCAATATAGGTAGGATTGGGAACCAACAGATCTTCAGATTTCAATTGGCTCAGCTCTATAATTGATTTTCCTTCCGGAGTTTCATCCGCTACGGAACTTAGTGCAGAAGCTCTAATAAAATCTTCAAGCTGGATCCCGTTAGCAGGGTGAAATTGTGTTGCTTTACGGTTCCCAATTGTGATGGTACCTGTTTTATCAAGCAGCAAAACATCAATATCTCCTGCTGTTTCTACGGCTTTTCCACTTTTGGTAATCACATTGGCTCTTAATGCCCTGTCCATACCTGCAATCCCGATTGCAGAAAGCAGACCACCGATTGTTGTCGGAATGAGACATACGAAAAGAGAAATAAATGCCGCAATGGTTATCGGAGTCTGCGCATAATCTGCAAAAGGCTTTAAAGTGAGGGTAACAATTATAAATGTCAGGGTGAATCCTGCTAAAAGTATGGTTAATGCGATTTCGTTTGGTGTTTTTTGTCTTGATGCTCCTTCTACAAGAGCAATCATTTTATCTAAGAAAGATTCTCCCGGTTTGGTTGTTACTTTTACTTTAATTCTGTCTGACAGAACTTTTGTACCTCCTGTTACAGAACTTTTATCTCCTCCGGCTTCACGGATAACAGGAGCACTTTCTCCGGTAATAGCAGATTCATCAATGGTTGCCAATCCTTCAATGATCTCCCCATCCATCGGGATTTGATCTCCGGCTTCACAAAGGAAAATATCACCTAGTTTCATTTCGGCAGACATTTTAAGAGTAGTCTCTACCTGAAATCCGGGTTTGTTTTCAATCACAAGCTTTGCCGGAGTTTCTTCTCTTGTTTTTCTAAGGGTATCAGCCTGTGCTTTTCCTCTTGCCTCTGCAATGGCTTCTGCAAAATTGGCAAACAGAACGGTGAAAAATAAAATTATAAATACTAAAAAATTATAGGAAAAGCTTCCCTGGGTTTTATCACCAGTCAGGCTGAACATGCTTACTATAAACATGACAACGGTTCCTACTTCTACCAGGAACATCACTGGATTTTTAAACATAATTTTCGGATTCAGCTTTACGAAGGACTGTTTTATGGCTTCGTTTACCAAATCTCTCTGAAATAATGTTTGTGACTGATTTTTCATTTTTTTGAAAGAGTTTATATCATTATCAATCAATAATAACCATTAAGGTGAACCAAAATTATAAGGAAGAGAAATGGATAATATTAAAGTGAACGTTTCGGTAAGTGTCAGACTAGTTTTTCCTCAAACATTTCAGCTTCCTTAATGGTATTGTATTGATTTTAATTTTTATTGTTCATAATTTATTTTGAGAAATACTGGATCTGTTCTGCAATAGGTCCTAACGTTAATGCAGGGAAGAATGACAGCGCTGCAATAAGTAAAATAACTGCCAGAGTCATAAAACCAAAGGTGGCTGTATCGGTCTTCAATGTTCCGGAACTTTCCGGAATAAATTTCTTCTGTGCCAATAATCCTGCAATGGCTACCGGCCCTATGATCGGGATAAATCTTGATAACAATAGAACAATTCCTGTTGAAATATTCCACCAAGGGGTATTATCTCCCAATCCTTCGAATCCTGATCCGTTATTGGCTGAGGAAGAGGTGAATTCATACAGCATTTCACTAAATCCATGGAACCCCGGGTTATTTAATGTCTTTGCACCAAACTCTGGTAAATAAGCAGTTAGTGCGGTTCCTACAAGAATTAAGAAGGGGTGGAATAATGCAACAATCATTGCAATTTTCATTTCCTTGGCTTCGATCTTTTTTCCCATAAATTCCGGCGTTCGTCCCACCATTAAACCACTGATAAATACAGCAAGAATGATAAAGATGAAATAATTCAGAATTCCTACACCGCAGCCTCCGTAGAAGCAGTTGATCATCATAGCCAGCAGCTCATTCATACCTGATAGCGGCATTGTGCTGTCATGCATTGCATTTACGGATCCTGTTGAGATCACTGTAGTTGCAATGCTCCAATATCCGGATGCGGCACTTCCAAAGCGGATCTCTTTGCCTTCCATAGCTCCCAGACTGCTGTCTGCTCCCATTTTTGTAATTAAAGGATTACCGTTTGTCTCATTAATGATATTCGGAACGGCAAGTGCCAGAAAACCAACCGTCATTACGGTAAAGATCACCCAGGAAAGTTTTCTTTTATTCAGATAAAAACCAAGAGCAAATACCAGCGCGAATGGAATGATCATTTGTGTGATCATCTCTGTCATGTTGGTGGTATAGTTAGGATTTTCAAGCGGATGTGCTGAATTCGCACCAAAGAAACCACCTCCATTCGTTCCAAGATGTTTAATTGCAACAAAAGCAGCAACAGGGCCTCTTGAAACGTCTACCTTCTGTCCTTCCAAGGTTGTGATATGATCTTTTCCTTCAAAGGTCATCGGGCTTCCGTTCATAGACAGGATAAAAGCTACAATCACACTTATCGGAATCAGAATTCTGATCATAGATTTAATGAAAAAATCGTAGAAATTTCCTAATTCCGTACTCGTCTTTTCTTTAAAGGCCTTGAAAAGGACTGCCATTGCAGCCATTCCTGTTGCAGCCGTTACAAACTGTAAGAACATCAGATAGAGCTGGCTCAGATAGCTTACTCCCGTCTCTCCTGAATAATGCTGCAAATTACAATTGACCAAAAACGAAATAGTTGTATTAAAAGCCAGATCAGGAGACATATTTGGATTCCCATCCGGATTCAGAGGAAGCCAGGACTGGTTGAGCAAGAGTAAGAATCCTATAATAAACCAAACCAGGTTAATCGTCAGCATAGCATACATATTCTGCTTCCAGTTCATCTGACGATGGGGATTGATTCCCGATAATTTATAAATTAACTTTTCAAACGGCTCAAAAACCGGATCCAGAAAAGTTTTTTTGTATCCATACACATTAGCGATGTATTTACCTAAAAATATTCCGATAACTAATGTGATCACAAACATTGCTATAATGCCTAAAATTTCTGTATTCATGACCGATTAAAATTTTTCAGGTTTCATTAAAACATAACAGATATACACAAAGGCAAGTATTGAAAGGAAAAATAAACTCCACATAATTTATATTCTATCAAAAAATTCAACTGATTTATATAAAAGCCAATACAATACTGCAAACAGCAGAATTAAACTTATAAGCATCATATCTTTATTATTAAAGTTAAAAGAGTCAACAATACATACGATACAATCAGCAGGCTAAAAGTGGCATGCTCCCGTTTCTTAAACGTTTTTCTTGAAATTGTCATTTTTAAATATTTTATTCAGATATTATATGCCAAAAGAAAGTCCAATCTGAAAACAAAATCAATAAAATACTGTATTACAGATAGTTAAACATATAAAACAAACCTTACAAAAACAAAAAAGCCTATCAAAATGATAGGCTCGTTATTAAAATGATAAAATAGGTTTATTTTAGTCCATATTCTTCCAGTTTACGATATAATGTGGCAATACCGATCTCAAGAAGTCTGGCAGCTTCTGCTTTATTTCCTTTTGTATACTGGAGTACTTTTTGAATATGTACTTTTTCCAGAGATCTTATGCTTAGAGAATCGCTTTCTGCAGCAACTTTTTCAGAATAATGAGGAAGACTCTCAGAATCCAGAATATTATTATCCATTAAAATTAAGCTTCTTTCCACTGTATTTCTCAATTCTCGGATATTTCCTTTCCAATCATTCTTTTCAAGGGTTTTATAGTAGTCCGGGCTTACCTGAACTGATGATAAATGAAGTTTATTAGAAAAAACGTCAATAAAATTCTTAGCAAGTGTTTTCAGATCTTCCTTTCGGTTTCTTAAAGCGGGAAGAGTAATTTCAAACACGTTCAGCCTGAAATAAAGATCTTCTCTGAAATTCCCAAGCTTAATCTCTTCTTCCAGATCTCTGTTGGTTGCTGCTACTAATCTGAAATCAGATTTTGAAACTTTCGTTTCACCCATTTTTATAAACTCTTTCGTTTCCAGAACACGAAGCAGCTTGGCTTGAAGTTCTATCGGCATTTCTCCTATCTCATCAAGAAACAGAGTTCCGCTATTTGCCTCTTCAATTAAGCCCTTTTTATCCTTCAAAGCGCCTGTAAACGCCCCTTGCTTATGCCCGAAAAGCTCACTTTCCAGAATCTCTTTACTGAATGCCGAGCAATTAATTGCTACAAAACTGTTTTTCTTTCTTTCACTACCTTCATGAATGGCACTAGCAAACACTTCTTTTCCTGTGCCGGTTTCCCCTGTTAGCAATACTGCTGCATCCGTTAATGCTACTTTTTCAGCCAGTTTCTTAGCTTGCAAAATAGCAGGAGACTTCCCTATAATCTGGTCAAACCCTTTTGTTGTTACCTGCTGAATTATTCTTGATCTGTTATCTTTAGCCTTATCAAGTGCTTTATATACAAGCGGAATAATTTTCTCATTATCATCTCCTTTCACAAGATAGTCATAAGCACCATTCTTCATAGCCTGAACAGCATCTGTGATATTACCAAATGCCGTCATCAAAATGATCTCCAAATGCGGATATTTGGTTTTAATAGACTTCACCAGTTCCACACCAAAAGCATCTGGTAAGCGGACATCACTAAGAACAACATCAAAATCGTATTGCTCCAGCATCGTCATAGCAGAGCGAGCCGTAGAAGCTTCTTTTACATTAAAATTTTCTTGGGAAAGGATCATCCCTAATAACTTAAGGAGCTTGATCTCATCGTCGATGATCAAAATGTTTCCGGACATTATAATTATTTTTGGAAAACTGATACAAACTTATTGAAATTATTTGAGTAAAATGGGGTTATACAAGGAAATAGTTTTATAAACACACACTGAAACCTCAGGAGCTATTTCCCGCTATCCGCTCATACTCCTCGCTCCTGGCTTCCCATATCATCTTTCCCCTCGTTTCCTGTCTTGCTGCGGGGTAACCGCTGCTATCGGGGCTAAAATAAAGGTACAGCAAGATACAAGATCCTGGTTACCTATTTGAAGAATAATCTTATGTGCACTGTATCTATTCATTATCATACCATAAGGATACAGACTCTAAAAAATTACAATATGCTTTGATTATTATGCTTTGCTTCACTTCTCAGTCTTTGTCATACTGCAGGAATCTAGCCAGTGTTATCCATAAATATTATCTCATCAATGTTAGGGTACGATTTAAAATAAGAAGTATTCTATTTTTTCTTATTGTTTAGATCCTTACAGGATGATAAATACGGTAAGACAAACAAAAGTAATGATACTAAGCAACATATATATGATAAAAAGGATATGAATAAAAAGTAGTTTCTAATGAGCCACAAACATTTGTATGATATAGTCGTTTGCTTTACTCCCCAGTCTTTGTCATTCCGTAGGAAGCTCAATAACGTTATCTATAAATATTATCTTATCAATATTTAATATATGATTTAAAATAAGAAGTATTCTATTTTTCCTTATTGTTTAGATCCTTACAGGATGACAAATACGGTAAGAGAAACAAAAGTAATGATACTAAGCAACATATATATATGATAAAAAGGATATGAATAAAAAAGTAGTTTCTAATGAACCACAAACATTTGTATGATATAGTCGTTTGCTTCACTCCTCAGCCTTTGTCATTCCGCAGGAATCTAGCCAGCGTTATCCACAAATATTATCTTATCAATGTTAGGGTACGATTTAAAATAAGAAGCTTTCTATTTTTCCTTATTGTTTAGATCCTTACAGGATGACAAATACGGTAAGAAGGGATTACAGATTCTTATAATACTTACAAAAGTAGTTCATAATAAAAAAGGAACTGTACCGATGGGGATAGAATAAGTATTGAATAGCTTGGATCCCTCCGGGATGACAAAGTGGGAATGGTAAACGGTAATAGGATATGAAAGAAAGAAAGAAAGAGATAAAATATAAAAAGAGAGTAAATACTGATGTAGAATACAAAAAAGATAAAAAGTGGAATACAAAAACAGTAAAAAGTATAAACCAAAAAAAAGTCTCATGCAATATGCATGAGACTTTTAAAAATAAAATAAAAACTGGCGGCGGCCTACTCTCCCGCGTTAGCAGTACCATCGGCGCTGGTGGGCTTAACTTCTGTGTTCGGAATGG
>NZ_VWWP01000008.1 GCF_011752975.1 Chryseobacterium sp. Tr-659
ACAGAAGTTAAGCCCACCAGCGCCGATGGTACTGCTAACGCGGGAGAGTAGGCCGCCGCCAGTTTTTATTTTATTTTTAAAAGTCTCATGCATATTGCATGAGACTTTTTTTTGGTTTATACTTTTTTGTTTTCCACTTTTTACCGTTTACCATTCCCACTTTGTCATCCCGAAGGGATCCAAGCTATTCAATACTTATTCTATCCCCATCGGTACAGTTCCTTTTTTATTATGAACTACTTTTGTAAGTATTATAAGAATCTGTAATCCCTTCTTACTGTGTTTTCCCGAAGGAAGCTAAAGCAATAAGAAAGTAAAATACTTCTTATTTTAAATCATATATTAAACATTGATGAGATAATATTTATGGATAACGTTATTGAGATTCCTGCAGAATGACAAAGACTGGGGAGTAAAGCAAACGACTATATCATACAAATATTTGTGGTTCATTAGAAACTACTTTTTTATTCATATCCTTTTTATCATATATATGTTGCTTAGTATCATTACTTTTGTTTGTCTTACCGTATTTATCATCCTGTAAGGATCTAAACAATAAGGAAAAATAGAATACCTCTTATTTTAAATCGTACCCTAACATTGATAAGATAATATTTGTAGATAACGCTGGCTAGATTCCTACGGAATGACAAAGACTAGGGAGTAAAGCAAACGACTATATCATACAAATGTTTGTGGTTCATTAGAAACCACTTTTTTATTCATATCCTTTTTATCATATATATGTTGCTTAGTATCATTACTTTTGTTTGTCTTACCGTATTTGTCATCCTGTCAGGATCTCAACAATAAGGAAAAATAGAATACCTCTTATTTTAAATCGTACCCTAACATTGATAAGATAATATTTATGGATAACACTGGCTAGATTCCTGCAGTATGACAAAGACTGAGAAGTGAAGCAAAGCATAATAATCAAAGCATATTGTAATTTTTTAGAGTCTGTATCCTTATGGTATGATAATGAATAGATACAGTGCACGTAAAATTATTCTTCAAATAGGTACCCAGCATCTTGTATCTTACCGTACCTTTATTTTAGCCCCGATAGCAGCGGTTACCCCGCAGCAAGACAGGAAACGAGGGGAAAGATGATATGGGAAGCCAGGAGCGAGGAGTATGAGCGGATAGCGGGAAATAGCTCCTGAAAAAATAATATAACTTATAAAGAAGTAAGATTAGAACGAAATGTACATTAGGTAGTTATGTTTGGAAAGACTATTACTAATTAATTATTTATAATAAAAAAGAGATGGTTAAAAACCATCTCTTTTTATCAATGTAAAGAAGATTATTTCTTAATTATAGTAGTTTGATACACGAGATTTTCTTTGTTGAAGAATCTTATGATATATGAACCTGAGGAATATGCTGTAAAGCTGATCTTTCCAGAGTATTTCTGTTTGTCAGTAAGATTTCTTCCAGACATGTCATATATTTCATAATGGGTAATTTGTTTATCTGTGATCACAGATAATAAGTCCTTAACAGGGTTTGGTACCACTTTAATACCAGAATTATTTTTTACTGCTTTGGTGTTTAAGCTAGATGTAACCGATAAGCTTCTTGTATTTTTACTTTCATTTAAGCAAATATTTAAAGCAATAAGCTCATTGATACTTTTACCAATAAAATCTGATGTATTGGCTGTACTATTATATGAGATTCCTTTTACAGTATATGTACCTGCTTGAAGTGAAGTGAAATTAGCCGTTGTATTTACCGCATCAATTTTACCGGTTGAATTATTGACTGCTATAAAGATATATGAATAACCAGCAGGTGCTGCCAGAGTTTCATAAAGACTTCCAGGACCTGTAGCAGTAATAGTATAAGAAGTACTATTTGCAGGACTGCTAAAATTTGTGCAGATAAGATAGTAGTCAACACCTTCGTTTAATGTAACGGATTTTGTAGAACCATTGGCGGTATAACTTGAACCGTTATAATATGAGTTTGAAGCTAAGAAGTTTGCCGTTGAAGCCGGATTTCCTGAATGTACAGAAGTAATCAGAAATCCTGAGGATTTTGAGAAGGTATAATTTCCGCTGTCTGTTACTCTGAATTTAAATGTATTTGATACATAATTACTAGGCCCGGAATACGGTGCTGCCATTGAAGCATCGCTATATACAATGATATTATTGTTGGATGATGCTGTGTTATATGCAAATGTTTTGGCAGTGTAGGTATCACTTGCGGCAGGAGGAGCTGACATATTCAGATTGGCTTCCGGGCTTCCGGAGATTGCAGATACTGCAGTTTGTGGAGTGATATAGGTGGAATAAGCGTTACAGTCTGAAGTTATTGTAAAATTATTATCAGATACATCAAAGAATTCAGCATTTGGATTAATAACACCCACTACTTTTATTCTTGCTTTATTCGTTGTCGGAATGTAAGGAATGGTAACATTGGAGCTGCCATTATTCAAAACATTGGAAGCCAATGTATAAGGGAATGATAATCCTCCGTCAATAGATAACAGAATATCTACATTGCTTTTTATTGTATTGGTATTATTAACATCCCAGGTGATGTTAGCCAGAGTATTGGATGCTAGTGAGATACCAGCAGCATTGGGATAGGTAACAGCTAAGGGGCCGCTGTTATCAACAGTTACGATGATCTCGTCTGAATCCAGACCTCCGTTTGTCGGGTTGTTGTCTCTTACCGTAAAGCGGAACTTCATTGTTCTGGCTACTAACGGTAATGCTTCGGCATCATTTGTAGGTGGGTTGTTTTGATTATTCAGAACAAACTTCATTTTAGGAAAATACCTTTCTGTAACTAAAGTACTTTGTTCGGAGCGGAATAATGGGGCGGTAGTACTGTTTACTGCTGTGTAGCCTCCTGTACCGGTAATTGTAGAACCAAATGCTCCTTTATCATTGGCCGTTGCTACATCCGCTTGCTCCCAAGTATAAGATAAGTTACTGTCATTGGGATCACTGGCTGTACCTTTGAGTTTGAATGGTGTATTTTTGGGAATCGTAATATCGGTTCCGGCATTGGCTGTAGGTACTGTATTTGGACTGGCAACCAATGTATAACAGTTTGCAGGTGATTGTAAATAAGCGAGTATTTGGTCTAAGCTTTTTGCATTAAAATAGTCTAAGCTGTTATCTCCTGTGTTGTTCTGATTATTGGGGATGGAGCAATTGCTGTTATATCCCATAATTGTAGTTCCTGAACCGGGTTCTACAGCTGCACTGGAATTCCAGCCGCTTGTACAGAATGTAGGACTGCTTGCGCTGCCTCCAACCGCATTATAAGTATGGCCGGCAGAAAACTGATGTCCCATTTCGTGTGCAATCAAACCTGCAACAGTACCTTTAGGCATGCTTAAGGCCCATTCGCTCCATGCTCTGGATTTGGATGTATTGTTACAAGGCTGTGGACCAGCTTGTCCACGTGCCCCGCCACTGCTAAGGATATTAAATGTATGTCCTATATCATACTTATTGTATACAAGGGTACCATTGGTATTTAATGTATTAAAACCTGTCTGGGAATTCGCTGCATTGGCAAAATTAGGATCTACGGTGAACGGATCTGTGGCAGGATCGGTAAACACTAAGGTTTTATTGGTTGTTTCAGCGATAAGGCTGAATGTTACAGATACTTCAGATTCATAGATTTTGTTGATCAGATTAACAATATTAACAGCTTCGGCTAATGCATTATCTGTATTTCCATTAAATGCCTGTGTAAATTCACCTGTTGTTGCGGCCGCCAGTCTGAACTTACGGATCTGGTTTCCAAAAGGAAAATTGGGTGCAGATTTTGTATTTAGGTTTTGTTTTAAAGAAGATAGTTCATGCATTAAATCACTTTCTTCTACCCCACAGAAAAATCTTTCTCCAAAATCGGAAAAAGCGTTATATATTCTGTATTCGCCGGGAGCTGTTTTATAGCGATCTACAAAAAAATATCCTGCTTTATTTTTAATAATGGCATTGAAATGATCTTCAAATACAGACAGTTTTAATGATGCTGTTTTATCATCACTTACACCATCGAAAGTAATTATGGGCTGGAGCCTTTGTTCCGTAAGGTTATTTTCTTTTAAGGAAAATCTTATGTTTTTGCCATTTTCAGTAGGGAGTTCAATAAATACCTGTGAGATTTTCTCTTTTTTTACTCTGGCCTCTCTGAATTGCCGTTCAAATTTTTGAAAATCGAAACGAAATACATTACCAGGCAATGATTCTTTGGAAATATCTTGTGCCCAGCAATAGTTGAGAATTACTAATAAAACTAAAGTCAATTTAAATTTCATAATAAGGTGAATTTTATTGCGAATTTAATAAAAAAAAGAAAACAGTAATATGAATTTTTCATCATATTACTGTTTTTGTACTTTTGTATTTAAAATATTTTGTATTATATAGTAATAATAGAAATATTTTATACTTGAATGACTCCTAGGTTAAATTTTTCCGTAATAGGTGAATGATTGGCTGCTTCAATACCCATAGAGATCCATTTTCTGGTATCAGCCGGATTGATGATAGCATCCGTCCATAGTCTTGCTGCAGCATAAGTAGCTTCAGTTTGTTTCTGATACTTTTTGGAGATTGTATCCAGAATTTCATTGTGTTCTTCTTGCGAAATTTCTTTTCCTTGCTTTTTAAGGGTAGATTCCTGAATCTGAGCCAATACTTTTGCCGCCTGTGCTCCTCCCATTACAGCCAGATCTGCCCAAGGCCATGCGACAATTAATCTTGGGTCGTAAGCTTTTCCGCACATCGCATAATTTCCTGCTCCGTAAGAATTTCCTGTAATGATAGTAAATTTAGGAACTACAGAATTAGAAACCGCATTAACCATTTTAGCTCCGTCTTTGATGATCCCGCCATGTTCTGATTTTGAGCCTACCATAAATCCTGTAACATCCTGTAAAAAGATCAGAGGAATTTTTCTTTGATTACAATTGGCAATGAATCGGGTAGCTTTATCCGCAGAATCAGAATAGATTACTCCTCCGAACTGCATTTCTCCTTTTCCGCTTTTTACCAGCTTTCTCTGATTGGCTACAATTCCCACAGACCAGCCGTCAACTCTGGCTGTTGCACAGATAATGCTTTTACCGTAATCCGGTTTATATTCTTCATATTCGGAATTATCTACAATACATTTGATAATTTCGTAAGTATCATATTGTTCTGCTCTCGAAACCGGCATGATTCCGAAAATATTTTCCGGATTTTCTTTAGGCGGAAAGCTTTCAATTCTGTCGAATCCTGCTTTTTCAGTACTGCCGATAGATTTCATGATGTTTTTAATCCTGTTCAGAGCATCTTTGTCATCTTTGGCTTTATAATCGGTTACTCCTGAAATAGAACAATGGGTTGTAGCTCCACCAAGTGTTTCATTATCGATACTTTCTCCGATAGCTGCTTTTACAAGATAGCTTCCGGCAAGGAAAATAGAACCTGTTTTATCTACAATCATCGCTTCATCGCTCATGATAGGAAGGTAAGCACCTCCGGCAACACAGCTTCCCATCACCGCAGAAATCTGAATGATTCCCATGGAGCTCATTTTAGCGTTGTTTCTGAAAATCCTTCCGAAGTGTTCTTTATCCGGGAATATTTCATCCTGCATAGGAAGATAAACGCCGGCAGAGTCTACCAGATAAATGATAGGAAGTTTATTTTCCATGGAAATTTCCTGTGCTCTAAGGTTTTTCTTTCCTGTGATAGGAAACCATGCACCTGCTTTTACTGAAGCGTCATTAGCAACAATGATGCACTGCCTTCCGGAAACATATCCGATCACAACTACCACTCCTCCGCTAGGGCACCCTCCATGTTCCTCATACATTTCATATCCGGCAAATGCACCTACTTCTATGGAATCTGAATCTTTATCAAGAAGGTATTCAACTCGTTCTCTTGCAGTCATTTTTCCTTCTTCACGAAGTTTCTGAAGCCTTTTTTCTCCTCCTCCCTTTTTAATTTCAGCGAGTAAGCGGTTTATTTCGGATAATTTTAATCTATTTTGATCTTCCCGCTTGTTAAATTCAATATCCATATACTTTTTAGATTTATTTTTTTAATAATTTTTTGACTACTTTACTGTTGTCTTCTAAAAGAATATCAATGATATAATAGCCATTTGCTAAATTACTCATATTAATTTTAGTATTACTACTATTTATGCTTTTAAAGAATATTTTATTTCCTGAAATTGAATAGAGAGAAATATCGCGTATTTTTTTATTAAATATTAGATTTAAATCATGGGTAACAGGATTAGGATATATTCCCGTTTCAGTAAGGTTTGATTCTGAAGTGTTGAGTGCATTGTCTGCAAATTTTACAAGAAAGGCATCAAAGCTTCCTCCGCCATAAGTATTGGAAAATCCGTTAAAAGCAATTCCACTTGTAGAACTTGTATACCCTGCAAAATAGATGTTCTTTTGAGGATCTATAGTAATTGAATAAGGTTCATCATTACTGGTTCCGCCAAAATAAGTTCCCCATTCTCTGTTAATTCCATTGAATTTAACTATAAAAGCATCAGCATAGCCTCCGCTGAATGTATTGCTATAGCCAGCATAAGCAATTCCTGTTGTAGAGCTGGTTTCTCCTAAAACATAAATTTCCTCATTATCTCCGAATGCTATATCTTGTCCCACATCGGCCTTTTCTCCACCATAATAAGTACTCATTAAACGGATTCCATTGGTGTTGAATTTAACCAACATAGCATCAATATTTCCACCATATGTATTTTGAAAGCCATTATAGAAAATATTATTGTTGGAATAGGTAGCACCTACTGCATAAATTTCGTTATTACGAATTTTAATATTGTTGAAATAATCCATATGATCTCCTCCGAAATAAGTTCCCCATTGTCTTACTCCATTCGGATCAAATTTCACCAGCATGGCATCCTGAATATCATTAAAAACACTTTTGTGAGTTCCGGGAGTTGCGATATTTGTTGTTGAACGGGTTACTCCGGCTATATAAACATTGTCATTCTCATCAACAGCACAAGCATGGGTTTCATCTGATGCAGTTCCTCCATAATAGGTTCCCCATTGTCTTACTCCATTGCTATTGAATTTAACAAGAAATCCATCACTGCTTCCCCCTAAAGTATTCTGATGTCCGGCATTCGCAATATTGGTAGTAGAGAATGTATATCCGGATAAATAAACATTGTTGTTGGAGTCAACGGCGCAATGCCATCCGTAATCCTGGTCGGTTCCTCCATAATAAGAACTCCAGATTCTGTTGCCATTCGAGTCAAATTTTGCAATAAGAGCGTCAATACCGCCGCCTCCAAAAGAACTTTGATGTCCCTGATAAGCTATATTAGAAGGAGAAGATGCCCATCCGGAAGCAATCAGATTATTGTTGCTGTCAATAGCTGCTCCAATGAAGTTTTCATTGCCGGTTCCTCCGAAATAAGTTGACCATAATCTTTGCCCGGCAGGATTGAATTTAACGATCAATCCATCAATTTGACCTCCTAAATTATTCTGAAATCCGCCAGAAGCCATTCCTGTAGATGAGCTTCTCCCCAAAGCATACAAATTTCCTTGTTTATCAAGTATGGTTTTATAAAAAATATCGTCAGCGTTACCGCCGTAATATGTACTCCAGGCTACACTTGGATCTATGATAAGATCTTTACTTTTATCATATTCATCCACTGAAAAACTTAAAATATTTCTATTAAGTTTAAAGCTGGTACTGATTTCTTTTGACTGTTGAAAACTAACAGGCTTTTCTTCAGTAATGTTGCCCAGTTTGGTTTCTAATGAAAGGTTTCCGTTTTTTGACAGAGAAATTTTTTTTGCATTCTCTACTTCCATCTGAATTTCGGAAGGATTACCGCCGGGCTTTACTACAAAATCATACTTGATGTGATTATCATTGATGTAAACAATCCAGTCTATGTTTTTATAAACCTCTTTAAATGTTATTTTTTTATAGCCGAAAGTTTCAAGTCTCTTATCATCATTATAAAAGAAAAACGGGCTTTCATTTTTTTCTTCCGTAGCTACCGTGGAAAATTTATTTGAATTTTTAAGCCGAATATCTATTCTATGGTTTTTAGACTTTCCATCCGTAAACTGATAGATGATTTTATTATTCATTAAATAGATATTCATAGATTTCTTCCGATAGTAATATTTTACTTTATCAGCTTCCGTACCGGTAAGCTGTCCTTTATTTTCTATGAAGAGAGGATGATTGTCAGCTGGTATGGTATTGCTTTTAAAGTAAGAGAAAAAGATCAGAAATAATGGTAAAATAGTTTTTTTTAAGAGGGTCATAATGCCTTGTCTATTAGTGTTTTAAATTATGAAATATTTAACAGAAAATACTTTTTTTGTATACTATATTTTGTCTAACTTTACATCAGAGTAATGGGGATAACGTCCCTATAACACTCTAAGTTCCTAGTTTATTTTTTTAATAGTTTATTATTTGAAGGCCCTGAAAGTTCAACAAATTTTCAGGGTTTTTTGTTTTTCAAATTCTAAAAATATCATATCCTGAAAACAGAGTGCAAAATAATATAATCTCTATATACACTCCAATTTAAATCACATAAAACACCCCGAATTGCAAAAATGGCAACAGGTTATGGAATGAATTGAAATTTTTATAAGATTTATGAAAGCCTATTTGTAAATTTGCATCTTAAAAATTAAAAGAAGATAGGGTATGCAAAAATTAGCGCTTTTCAGATTGCATTTGATTGTTTTTTTATGGGGGTTTACGGCAATTTTGGGAAAACTGATTCATGCAAATGCTCAGATTCTCGTGTTTTACAGGATGTTGTTTGCGTCCGTTTTTCTTTTTGTATTCATCAGGGTTTTTAAAAAGGAAAGCATCAAAGTTTCCAAAAAAATATTTTTCCAGCTGGCAGCAATAGGTTTTGCAATGGCGCTGCACTGGTATTGTTTTTTTTATTCTATTAAAGTGTCTAACGTATCTATTGCATTAAGCTGCCTTTCATTATCCACTCTTTTTGCTTCCATATTAGAACCTGTTATTTTTAAAAGGAAGATTGATATATCCGAAGTATTGATGGGAGCAGTTATTGTGGCTTGTATCTTATTGATCTTTAAAACAGAGTTTCATTTTAAAGAAGGAATTATTTACGGAATTCTGTGTGCCGTATTCGGAACTATCTTTTCTGTATTTAATGGTAAAATGTTTGGAAAGACGAGCTCTGGGAATATTATTTTTTACGAAATTTTCTGTGGATGGTTTATTTTGATGGTATTTTATCTGTTTTCAGGGCAAATTTTTCATATGAATGAAATAAACTACAGAGATCTGGCGTTAATATGCTTGTTAGCAAGTGTTTTTACGGCTTTCCCGATGCTGGAATCTGTGAAATTAATGAAGTATATATCACCTTTTACTTTAATTTTAACAGTTAATTTGGAACCCGTTTACGGAATTATACTAGCTTTTTTTATCTTTGGGGAATCAGAACATATGAGCCCTGTATTTTATATTGCTTCAGGAGTTATGATACTGGCAATCATTGTGAATGGATTAATTAAAGCCAGAAAAACAAAAAACTTTAACTAGCATCAAATTTATATGATGAAAAAATATTTTTTACTTGCATTTTCACTGCTGTTTGGGCTATCCCAATCTCAGATTATCAGGAAGTATTCCAATGAATTTCTAAATATCGGAGCCGGAGCAAGAGGTCTTGCAATGGGGGGAGCTGTGATTTCCAATCAGGATGATGTATACGCTCCCATGTGGAATCCTGCAGGTTTGATGTCTATTGACAGAGACTGGCAGGGAGCAGCAATGCATGCCGAGTACTTTGAGTCCATAGCAAAATATGATTATTTGGCTTATGCCAAAGTCCTGGAAGAGGGCGTTTTCGGGGTTTCTGTGGTAAGACTGGGGGTAGATAATATTTTGAATACCACCCAAATGATTGATTCGGAGGGAAATATTGATTATGATAAGATCACTAAATTCTCCCAGTCAGACTATGCTGCAATTCTTTCCTATGCTTTCAGGCCGGGAGGAAACCCAAAACTTGATGTAGGGGTGAATGCCAAAATCGTCTATAGAAATGTAGGTAAATTCGCCAATGGATATGGTTTCGGGTTCGATGTAGGAGCTATTTATAAAGCAGATAACGGCTGGAAATTTGGAGGAATGGTAAGAGATATCACAACAACGGTCAATTTCTGGAGTATTAATCAGAAAGAGCTTTCTACAGTAGTAAATGGAGAAGAGTTCAACCCTGCACCAAAAGATAAACTGGAACTTACAATGCCTAAGCTTAATGTAGGAGCCAGTAAATTATTTGAAATTAATAGCAGCGTTTATGTACTTCCGGAAGCTGGTATTAATGTGGATTTCGCTAAAACAGCTTCACTGATTTCAACAGATTTTGCAAGTATCAGCCCTTATGCAGGTGCTGAACTGGGATATCAGAAAATGATTTTTGTAAGATTAGGGATCAACAGGTTTCAATCTATTACAGATATTGAAGATCTTAAGAGAAAAGTTTCTTTCCAGCCAAGCGCAGGTATAGGGATTAGATACAGAGGTCTTACGCTGGATTATGCTATTACAAATTCAGGAATAGGAGGATCTAATTTCTATTCCAATTTCTTCTCATTGAAGCTGGATATGGGAGCATTCAGAAATGATTAAAAAAGTAAAAATGAAAAAGGCAGTTTTTTTTATGTTGACAATTTGTTCAACGTTAGGATTTGCACAAAAGGTTTCGGATTATAAATATATCTCTATTCCTGAAAAATTGGAAACTTTTAATCAGGATTATGGCTTAAAGAATAAGCTGACCAAAGCCCTGACTGGTAAAAAATATATAATATTACCTGTAATTAAGGATAACTGGCCTTCTGAAGCTAAGAATAATTATTGTAATGTACTTGCTGCGGATATTTTGAATGATAAGAGTCTTTTTAAAAATAAGTTAATACTGCAGTTTAAAGATTGTAATAATAAGCTGGTTTTAGAATCAAAAGGAAGCTCTAATATCAAAGAGTTTGAAGAGGGACTGGATGAGGCATTAAAGCAAGCTTTACTAAAAGTGGCTGTTTCTAATCCTGTTGACATTTTACCCGCTGCTAACAGTACACAAACTTCCTCTTCGGGAATTTCAACATCTTCAGTGGTTCCGGTTGCCAGTAACTATTCCAATGGAAAAACAGATCTTCAGAAAATACAGATTGATGACCACCAGTTTATTCTAGTGAGATCTGGCAGCTCAGTACCATTTGCTGTTTTTAAGACAACATCTAAGAATGGTATTTTTATTGTAAAACTGGCTGATGGTAATACGACTATAGGATATTTCGAAAATGATAGTATCGTTATAGATATTCCCCAGGCAGACGGCAGGTATGTGAAAGAGGTTTTTACAGGAAAATAAATCAGACTGCGACAAAAATAATTATATAAAAGGCTCTTTAAAAAAGAGCCTTTTATGTTGTATATGCTGATGTGTTTTTCATTTTTTTGATATTTTAATATAAATATCTTCGGATGATAAATATTCTATGAATTTTATAAAGTAATAATGTGGTGAAAAATGAGAAATTTCATAGTATTATCGTTTTTAGTTTACAATACTAATTTATGAAAAAAATATAAATAATGGTATTATATTTTAAAATATTTATAAAATTGTATATTTTGTTATTTTTTTTACACTTATATGTGAAGTGAGAGAGTTTTTTTTCTCTTTCTAATGAAATAAAATAAGGCTTGAAATTTTATAAAAGCCCCTTTTTTATCGTAAATAATTAACGGATCTGTGAATTATAAGTTGGAATTAAAAAATTCCCAGATTACTTTAGCCTTACTTTTTCCTAAAATCTCTTCAAGAGTTTCCAGATTGGCTTCTTTGATTCGTTTTACGGACTTCAGTTTGGATAGGAGCAACTCAATTGTTTTTTCTCCAACACCGGGAATTTCTTCTAATTCAGATTTTATAGTAGAATTTTTTCTTCTTGTTCTGTGATGCTTTACCCCAAAACGATGGGCCTCATCACGTACACGCTGAAGAATTTTTAAAGTTTCGGATTTTTTATCCAGATATAATGGAATAGGATCTTCAGGAAAGAAAATCTCTTCAAGCCTCTTGGCAATTCCTACAATAGTAATTTTTCCGTAAAGACCTAGCAGTCGCAAACTTTTTACAGCAGAAGACAGCTGGCCTTTCCCTCCGTCTATCAGAATCAGTTGTGGAAGACTTTCACCTTCATCAAGCATTCTTTTATATCGGCGGTAGATAACCTCTTCCATGGTAGCAAAGTCATTGGGACCTTCTACTGTTTTAGGGTGGAAAATTCTGTAATCTGCTTTACTGGGTTTGCCATCTTTGAAAACTACACAAGCAGAAACCGGATTGGTTCCCTGAATGTTGGAATTATCAAAACCTTCAATATGTCTTGGTTCAACAGGCATCCTTAGGAGTTTCTGCATTTCAGCCATAATCCTGTTCGTGTGCCGCTCAGGATCTATAATCTGCACCTGTTTCAGTTTTTCCAGGCGGTATTCTTTGGCATTCTTTTCAGAAAGCTCTACAATTCTTTTTTTATCCCCAACTTTAGGAACAATCAGTTTTACATTAGGAATTTCTACAGACAAATGGAATGGGAGAAGTACTTCTTTTGAATCTGAGGAAAACTTCTGACGGATTTCGATCAGGGCTTCTTCCATAATGTCTTCATCTGTTTCTTCAAGAATCTTTTTGATCTCTGTTGTGAAACTCTGAATGATATTTCCGTTTCGGATTTTAAAGAAATTGACATAGGCTGCCGTTTCATCACTCGTCATTCCAAATACATCCACATCATCAATATTAGGATTAACAACCGTGTTTTTAGCCTGATAATCTTCAAGAATATCTAATCGCTCCTTAATGATCTGAGCTTCTTCAAACCGTAGATTGGAAGCCAGTTTCATCATCTGATTCACCAGATAATCTTTGGCCTTGCGGAAATCCCCCTTAATAATTCCACGGATGGCATCTATCTTTTCATCATAATCTTCCTTACTTTCAAGATCTTCACAAGGTCCCTCGCAGTTTTTGATATGATATTCCAGGCAGACTTTATACTTTCCTTCCGCTATTTTAGATGGAGAAAGGTTAAGGTTACAGGTCCTGAGTTTGTAAATATGCTTGATGGTATCCAGCAAAATTTTTGCAGGACGTACTTTAGCATATGGGCCATAGTATTCCGAGCCGTCTTTAATGACATTTCTGGTGAGAAAAATTCTTGGAAAGTCTTCATTTTTGATACAGATCCATGGATACGTTTTATCATCTTTCAGCATTACGTTATAAAACGGCTGATGTTCCTTGATGAGATTATTTTCCAGCAAAAGAGCATCATATTCACTATTAACGATCGTTGTTTCCAGACGCTGGATCTTGCTTACCATGATTTTGATCCTGTATCCCGAGAGGTTTTTATTGAAATAGGATAAAACCCTTTTTTTGAGATTTTTGGCTTTTCCTACATACAAAAGCTGCTCGTTTTTATCATAATAACGATAAACGCCGGGTTCGGATGGTAAGGTTTTGAGCTGGAGTTCTAAAGAAGGATTCATAAAACAAAATTAAGGAAACTTTCGATATTTTAAAAAAGAAAACCTGCAGATCGTTCCACAGGTTTTAATTTATTTCTTAGTAGTATTTTATCCGTTTGTCATGGTTGTATATTCATTCACAAGGAAACTAAAATAATCCCATTCAACAGATTTTTTAGGATACTTTTTTATGAATTCAGCATTGTCGCCGAAAAGAAAATCATAATTGTCTTCAAAATCATCTTTATGAAGCCACATTACCTTATCTCCCTTTTTCACGTAATAAGATTTGATAACACCGCCACCTAACTGCGGTCCGCCACCTATTGAGAATCCTCCTGTTTCTTTAGCTCTGGGATCGTGATATACAGCAATAATATCATCAAAACCGGGATTAATTACCTGCATTAAGAATTCTTTATCATCCTTTTTGTTCTTTAGAGAAACAGTTTGATTAATAAAGTAAATTCTGTCGTTATTGGTGTTTTTTGTAAGTTTCTTCGTACCGAAATTTCTGATATTTCCCATATACTTGGCAACTTTTGCAATTTTTTCTGCATTGCTAGGATATACATACATCTCACTAATCTGATCAGCATTGAAAGTAGCATTCTTCTTGGTAACACTGTCTTTGATAGCCACCTCGTAGATTTGTCCTTTCTTAGTTTCAATTTTGTTGCAGAATCCTTTGTAAGTAGTCCCGTCTTTTAAAATGATGGTTGATGTTTTCTTAGGTGACGGTGAATTAAAACCTTCATTAAAAAGGTAAGTCTCCATTTTTTTGATGTCCTCTTTGGTGTATTTTACTTTCTGTGCGAAAGCTGTGGTTCCTGCAACGCATAAAGCAAGCAGTAAAGTTTTCAGTCTCATGTATTATTGTTTTTAATTTCGGAGCCAAAAATAGTAAATTAATTCACTTCTTTTCATAAAAATATAGAACGATGAAATTTAGTTTCTTCAATTATTGCTAAATGCGTAATTTTAAGGAAATTTTTTAGAAATGATATACGGAGTAGATGTTTTTACATTCCATGATGTTCTGGAAATATGTAAAAAGCCCAATAAAGCTAAACTGAATAAAGCGGCAAAAGAACAAATTTTAAAATCTCAGAAAAACGTACAGAAAATAGTAGAGTCTGACAGATGCGTATATGGTATCAATACCGGATTCGGGCCATTGTGCGATACTAAAATATCAGCTGATGAAACGGCTCAGCTACAGTATAACTTAATTATTTCCCATGCAGTAGGGGTAGGAAAGCCTATTGAGAAAGAGCTTTCTAAAATCATGATGATTGCCAAAGTTCATGCGCTTTCAAAAGGATTTTCAGGAGTTTCTCTGGAAGTGATCGAAAGAATGATTCTGATGCTTGAAAAAGATATCATTCCTGTAGTTCCTGAACAAGGTTCCGTAGGAGCTTCTGGAGATCTTGCTCCCTTAGCACATCTGGTATTACCTTTATTAGGATTAGGACAGGTTTGGGAAGGAAATCAGGTAGCTGATACTTTGGAGGTACTGAAAAAGCATGATCTTGAGCCATTAGCCTTAGGACCTAAAGAAGGTCTGGGACTGATCAACGGAACACAGTTTATCCTGGCACATGCCATCAAAGGGCTTGAAAAATTCGAATATTTGCTAGACCTGGCAGATATGACGGCAGCCATGAGTATTGAGGCATACAGAGGTTCTGCGAGCCCGTTCAAAAAAGAGCTTCATGATATCAGACCTTTTGAAGGAAGTAAAAAAGTAGCAGCCAGAATGCTTAAATTCTTAAAAGGATCAGAAAATATGAAAGCGCACGAAGACTGCGAAAGAGTTCAGGATCCTTACTCCATGAGATGTGTACCACAGGTTCATGGAGCGAGCAGAAATGCCTTTGAGCATCTTAAAAATATGGCAGAAACAGAATTAAATTCCGTAACAGACAACCCGATTGTTTTAAGTGCTGAAGAATCTATCTCAGGAGGAAACTTCCACGGACAGCTAATGGCTTTGCCTTTAGATTATGCAACATTAGCAGCTGCGGAGCTAGGAAATATTTCTGACAGAAGAAGCTATTTATTATTAGAAGGAAAATACGGGCTTCCAAGATTATTAACAGAAAGCTCAGGGTTAAATTCAGGATTCATGATTCCTCAATATACTTCTGCGGCTCTGGTAACAGAAAATAAGACCTTATGTTTCCCGGCATCGGCAGATTCAATTCCTACAAGTTTAGGACAGGAAGATCATGTTTCTATGGGAAGTATTTCAGGAAGAAAATTCAATCAGGTTCTTGGAAACCTTGTGAATATTTTATCTGTGGAATTAATGTTTGCCGCTCAGGGCCTTGAGTTCAGAAGACCTTCAAAATGTTCCAAAGTGATTGAGGAAAACTTTACAATCCTTCGCTCCAAAGTTGCAAAGCTTGAAGACGACAGACTGATTGGTAAAGATATGCTGGCAATTGCTGAGCTGATCAATGAAAGACAGTTTATTGTTGATATTAAATAGAAGATGAGGAAGGGGATTATTTTATGTTTCTTTCTACTGGGAATAAATATCTTTTCTCAGTCTAATGAAGCAAAACTGAAAGAACTTATCAGCTTAACAAAGTCAGATAGGATGTTGTCTATGGGGTTTCAAGGGTTTATGGATCATTATAACAATAAGTATAAAGATTTACCAAGCAACTTTTGGGATGAGTTTAAAAAAGATATGACTCCAGACAAAATATTTGAACTGTATATTCCAATCTACAAAAAGTATTTTACTGACGCTGACGTTGATGCGCTCATTAAATTTTATAAAACTCCGGCCGGTCAGAAACTGATTGAAAATATGCCGTCTTTAATGAAAGAATCAATGGAAATTGCCAATAATTTTGCTGAAGGGCTCAACAAAAAGGTTAATGATAAACTTAATAAGCATTATCACTTTCAAGATCCGCCTCCGCCAGCTCCATAAAGATAAAAAGCTTCCTGAAAATGGAAGCTTTTGTTTTCTCTAATTTTTTAATCAAATAAATATGCATATACTACGTACAGATTCCACGAATACAGATTTTCAAAAACTCGTAAAATCTCTTGATATTACCTTAGCAGAGCATAACGGTGATGAAGATGATTTCTTTGCTCAGTTTAATAAAATTGATACCATTCAAAACTGTCTTGTAGCTTATATTGATGATGTTCCGGCAGCTTGTGGGGCATTCAAACCCTTTTCAGAAGATACCGTTGAAATCAAAAGAATGTTTACCCATCCGGAATTCAGAAAGAAAGGACTAGGCTCCGCTATTGTAAAAGAGCTGGAAAACTGGGCAAAAGAGCTGAGGTTTGATAAAGCTGTTTTAGAAACCTCCCGGGATTTGAAAAATGCCGTATCTGTTTATGAAAAAAGCGGATTCTACAAAATTCCTAATTACGGACAGTATGTTGGAGTAGAGCAGAGTGTATGTTATGAGAAGAAATTATAAATTCTTTGTTTATAAGCTCTTTTTTACATTTGAGAGTTTGAACTCATATCGTTATAATATTTGCGTTTTTTTTAATTAATATTCATATAATACTAAATTAATTTACTTAAAGTTCTTAATTCCCATTAAAGTGTTATATTGTGGTTCCAACCAAAATAATAACATATGAAAAAAACTGTATTCCTATTAGCCATTTTTTTTGCTTTGCACTCGTGTACACAAGAAGAACTTCAAAGTGAAAATCCTAAAATCGAAATGGCTCAGAAAGATCCTCTGTCAGAAAAACAGATCAACGAAAGGATCAATCAGTCTATCAAAACGGACGGTACATTCAAGTGGAGTAATGAATCAGATCATTTTTTATGGAGTGCTGTTTTCCGCGGAAACAGAATGGCTTCCATTGGATTTGGTTCTTCTAAAGATGATTTTGACAGAAGTAAATCTCCCAATTCAGATGAAATGGAAAGAGAGATTCTGTCCGTTATCAAAAAGTATGAAGGGAAAGATGAGAGAGAATTTGTTCTGCTGGCAGATAAATATCTTAACCAGATGGATGTTGTTATCGAAAAGGAAGAAACAATTACAGCACTTCGTCAAATGAAAACAATCCGATATGTTGAACCGGGGGATTATCATTATTTTGAAATTGAAGCCAGATACAATAATGCTGCAAAATCATCAGGGAGCGGTTCTTCCGGATGTGGTTTTTCATCGGCAACTTTAAATGCAGCTGATTATACTTCTACCACTCCAAGTGCAAAAATTCCATGGGCTTTCACCAAACACAGTATTCCTGATGCCTGGAATTACAGTACAGGAGCAGGGGTTACAATTGGTTTGATTGATACAGGGGTTTCTCCTGAACAGACTTTACTGGGAAGCAGTTTTAATAACGGAGCTTCTTCAGGAAGAACTATCAGTAAGTATGGCGTTTATAATTCAGACGGCTCGGGAGACCAATGTGGGCACGGAACAAAAATGGCTTCAGTAATGGCAGCTCCGAGAAATAATGCAGGCTTACCTGTGGGAGTAGCTTATAACGCTAATGTAGTTGCTTACAGAGCTGCAGAAAATGTAGTATTGGAAACATCCAGTGAGCAGACTGCTGTAAAAACGGCATTTACCGAGTTGGGGAATAATACTAATGTGAAAATCATCTCGATGTCTATGGGACATATCTTCTCTGTAGGAAAAATTGAAGATGGTGTGAAATACGCTTATTCAAAAGGGAAACTGATTTTCTGTGCCGGAGGAACATCTACAAGTTTTACTAACTTCGTAGGAGTAATTTTCCCGGCATCCATGTCAGAAACTCAGGCGATAACAGGGGTAAAAGAGAATACATCCAATCAGAAGTGTGATGTTTGCCACTCCGGAAGCCAGATTGATTTTACTTTCCAGATGGAAAGAGCTTCGGGAAATACGGTTCCGGTTCTTAGCTATTATAACGGACAGGCTGATTATGTAGGAGGATCCTCAGTAGCAACAGCTGCAACAGCCGGAATTGCTGCTTTAGTATGGGCTAAAAATCCTTCATGGACAAGAGATCAGGTGCTTAATAAGATGAGACAGTCTGCTACTTACTATCCAAATGTTAATTCAAGTTATGGTTACGGAAACATCAATGTTTTAAAAGCTGTACAATAATGATATAAATAAACCCGGAGGCTGGAAGAAGGAAGTTATTCTCAATTGCTTTCAACTTCCAGCTTCCGGGTTTTCATTTTATCCGATTCTTACACTGGTCATGCTCAATGATCCGCCGATTAGCTCATCATTAAACAACGTCAGTTCTTCAGCTTGATCTTTCAATCCTAGAGTATAGAGTAAAGGAAGATAATGATCAGGAGTGGGAACAGCGTACTGAAGAAAAGTTCCCTGTTTCTGATAATCTATAATATTCTGAAAATCTCCGTCCAAAAGCCAGTTATTGGTTTTTTCCCGGGCTTCAACAGCCCAGTCCCAGCCGGCACCTACCGTATTGATGTTTTTCCAGTCGATCAGACGAAGATTATGAACAATATTTCCGCTTCCAATGATTAGAATTCCTTTTTCACGGAGTTTGTTCAGTCTTTTTGCAAGATCATAATGATATTGCGGAGGCTTTGTATAGTCTATGCTTAGCTGGATAACCGGGATATCGGCATCAGGATACATATGCTTGATGACAGACCAGGCGCCGTGATCTAATCCCCAGCTGTGGTCTTCTTCTACCTCTGCTGGCAGCAGCAGTTCTGTTGTTTCTCTGGCTAATTCCGGGCTTCCGGGAGCTGGATATTGTACATCAAAAAGCTGTTTTGGGAAGCCGTAAAAATCGTGGATGGTTTTGGGCATATCCATTGCCGTTACAAAGGTTCCTTCCGTATACCAATGGGCAGAAATACAGAGAATGGCATTAGGCTTGGGTATTTCTTTTGCTGCTTTCCTGAAGCCTTGTACAAACTGATTTTCTTCAATGGCATTCATCGGAGAACCATGTCCCAAAAACAGGACCGGCATTCTTTGCGTGTTTCTAAAACCGTCACTTATACTTTGAAGATCGTTGAGGTTCATAAATATTGAAGAGTATTAAAAAAGAAAAGTTCAAGGCTTTTAGACAAATCCCTGAACCTTACTTATATTATGTTAAAAAAATTATGCCTGTTTTACGAACTGCAATTCACCAGCAATTTTTACATCATCACTTACCATTACACCACCTGCTTCAAGAGATGCGTTCCAGTTCAGACCGAAATCTTTTCTGCTGATTTTTCCTTCAAAAGAGAATCCTGCTTTTGTATTTCCCCATGGATCTACATTAATTCCTCCGAAGTCTACATCAAGAGTTACAGGGTTTGTAATTCCGTTGATCGTAAGATTTCCAACGATTGAATTGTTTAACGCCTGAGATTCAAAAGTGATGATAGGATGAGCTTCAGCATTGAAAAATTCTGCTGACTTTAAATGGTTATCTCTGTCTGTATTGTTTGTGAAAACAGAATCCGTCTGGATGGTAGCTGTAGTTTTTGCATTTGCAAAAAAATCATCCTCAGAATCAATTTCAGCATTGAAAGTTCTGAAACTTCCTTTTACGTTAGAGATCATCATGTGTTTTACTTTGAAAGTAATTTCACTATGCGTTGGGTCTAAAATCCATTTTGTTGCCATTGTATTTTGTATTTTTTGTTTGTTATTAATGATGCAAATTTAGGATAGGGAACAGGTACAAATCATTGATATAGGATAAGAAATACAGTTTACACTTAAAATTATCAATTTTAAACTTTTAGATGTTAGATCAATTGATCAGTTTGAATTGTCAGTTTTGCTTAGCAAGTGAATCATAAACTACCATATATTCGAAATCAACAGACGAAACAAATTGTTTTTCACAACTTAATATATTGACTCATTTTTATTCGTTTACAATTCTACTATTAAGTTAAGAAATAATTTGAATGATTGTATGAATTCCATTTTATGAATGTTTTAATTTAACATATCTTAACGGATGGTTTTTATTTCTTATTTTTGATGGATTCAATTTTATACAATGAAATTACATAAATTTTCTTTATTGATGCTGGTTTTGGGCGGTTCTGTATTGGCTCAAACCCAGAAGTTCACCATGGCGGAGGCTGTAAATGGGATGAGAACAAACCTTGCCGTTAAAAATATTTCCCAATTTTCATGGGCAGCAGACGGAAAATCTTATATCCAGGCAGTAAAAGGAGGATATCTGACCACAGATTTAAAAACAAATAAACAAGACACCCTGATTTCTCTGACACAGCTGAACAGACAGTTTTCGAATAGTAAACTTAAGGCTGTTCCACCTATCAGATTTACGGGAACTTCTAACGGATATTTCAATACAGACGGAAAGATGTTCTGGATTGAAAAATCAGGAAACGATTGGAAAGTAAAGAATTCCGTAACAGTAGATGAGGATGCCGCGAATGTGAAAATGTTCGGTGACGGGCAGACTTTCGCTTTTACCGCAAAGAATAACTTATTTGTCAACAAAAACGGAAAAACAATTGCTGTAACCAATGAGGCTAATGAGAATATCATCAGCGGGCAGGCGGTTCACAGAAATGAATTCGGAATTGATACCGGAATTTTCCCTGCTCCCAATTCTGAAAGTGTAGCTTTCTATAAAATGGATCAGACCATGGTAGCTGATTATCCGATCATCGATTGGTCGGTAACTCCCGCAGTCAATCATAATATCAAATATCCTATGGCGGGGCAGACCTCTCATCAGGTGACGCTAGGAGTTTACAATATTAAAAACCAGTCAACAACTTTCTTAAACGTTGAAGGGGAAAAAGATCAGTATTTAACGGCAGTTACATGGAGCCCGGATTCAAAATATATTTTTGTAGGTGTGCTGAACAGAGGACAGAATCATATGAAAATGAATCAGTATGATGCAGCAACAGGACAATTGGTGAAAACATTATTCGAAGAAACAGACAGTAAATATGTGGAGCCGCAGCATCCGCTTACCTTCTTCCCTAATTCCAATACGGATTTTATCTGGCAGAGCCAGAGAACAGGATACAATCACCTGTTCCATTATAGTCTGGAAAAAGGGTTGGTAGCGCAGATCACAAAAGGAGACTGGCTGGTGACGGAAATCCTTGGATTCAACGAAAAGAAAAAGGAGATCTATTTCACCTCAACGAAAGAAACTCCTTTGGAAAGACATTTATACAGAATCAACTGGACGAATTTTAAAATGCAGAGACTTGATAATGCTGAAGGAATGCATATCGGAGTATTGAGCAGTGACGGGAACTATCTGTATGATGCATACAGTAATGCAAATTCCCCAAGAGTAGGAAACATCATTAATACAGCTAATTTAAAAACAACCAATATTCTTACCTCTGAAAATCCATTGAAAAATTATCAGAGACCGGAAATTAAGAACGTGGCGCTAAAAGCAGATGACGGAACTCCTTTGTACGGAAAGATCATTCTTCCAACCAATTTTGACCCGAATAAAAAATATCCAACCATTGTTTATTTGTATAACGGGCCGCACTTACAGCTGGTAACCAATAGCTTCCCGGCTTCAGGAAATCTTTGGTATGAATATATGGCTCAGAACGGATATATCATCTTTACAATGGATGGAAGAGGCTCTTCCAATCGCGGTTTGAAGTTTGAGCAGGCTGTATTCAGAAATCTGGGAACTACGGAAATGAATGACCAGATGAAAGGAGTTGAATATTTGGAGTCTCTTCCTTATGTAGATGAAGAAAAAATGGGAATCCACGGATGGAGCTTCGGTGGATTTATGACAACCAGCTTCATGCTTCGTAAACCGGATGTATTCAAAGTAGGTGTAGCAGGAGGCCCGGTGATCGACTGGAGTATGTACGAAATTATGTACGGTGAAAGATATATGGACACTCCACAGGAAAATCCACAGGGATATGCAGCTGCTAATCTTTTAGATAAAGTTCAGAATCTGAAGGGCAAACTTCTCATGATTCATGGGGCACAGGATGATGTAGTGGTATGGCAGCATTCCATTAAGTTCATCAAATCTGCAGTGGATAATGGAGTTCAGCTGGATTATTTTGTTTACCCGGGACATCCGCATAATGTAATCGGAAAAGACAGGGTTCACCTGATGCAGAAGATAACAGATTATTTTGATTTATATCTGAAGAAATAAATAATAAAATCCAGCCATTTCGGCTGGATTTACTTTTAGATATTAGTCTTCGCTGCATTTAATTTGGCGATATTCTATTTCGGTGATTGTTCTATCCCCAAGAAAATCTATCTCTGTTGAGCTTTCCCTTAGATCAGAAGTATTATTGCAGTCTCTCTTTTTTACTCGTTCTTTTTTAATGAACTTCCATTCAGAAGTATTATAAGTTACCCCTATATGACTTTTTTTAATGGTTCTTTCATACTTATCTCCATAACAGTTACAGTCATTTTTATTACAGGAAATAACTGCTCCCCAAATTATTAGTGGGACTATACATTTTTTTATCATTGTGTGTGTTTATTTTCGGGAACTAAATGCTGTTATATTTTTTTATAGTAAAGAGTAAGGATACTACCATTGTTATTGAGGGAAATAGCTCTCTTCTCGGCATCAAACTGTTCAATTTTGAATTTTGTTGCATTGTTCCCATCACTTACTTCTAAAACCTGAGTATCATTGTCTTTAGTAAGCTGCCATTTTCCTTTCATTGTTTTGGAACCTACTATCCCTTCAAATGAGTTGTCCTGCTTAAAAATTTGAAATACCTGATCTGTTCCGAAAATAGACTGCATCTCCTGAGACTTACCATTATGCTTCACCTCAGTGAGTTGCCATTTACCGATTAGCTCTTTAGAGGTCTGTGCTTTAAATATTGAAGTTAAAGCAAGAAATGAAATTAACATGTACTTTTTCATTTTTTTGTGTTTTTAATTGATTGCCAATATATACATAAATTTTATTCAAAAGTTATTTTGCTTATTTGTTTAAGTGTTTTGTTTATAGTGGTTTAATAAATAATACTTTGTTTTATAACGTATTTATTTATTTCATTGTTTTTGAATTTTTTGATAATTAATTTTGATTGAATTTTGGAAGTATTTGCGAAATTTTATACTAAAAATATGGCTGGGTTGCTTCCGTTCTTAACAAACATCAATGTTTTTGAGTTTCTGTCATTGTAATTTTGTATAACTAAAATCAACAATATGGAATTAGGAATAGGAATGTTCGGAGATCTGGCTTTTGACCAGTCAACCGGAAAATATAGAGATGCAGGAACCAAGATCCGTGAAATACTGGAACAGGTGAAGCTGATGGATGAGGTAGGGCTGGATGTTTTTGCAATGGGAGAACATCACCGTCCGGATTATGCTGTTTCTTCTCCGGAAATCGTTCTGGCAGCAGCAGCAAGTATTACAAAAAATATAAAACTGGCAAGTGGAGTTACCGTTTTAAGTTCTTCAGAGCCGGTAAAAGTATATGAAGACTTTTCAACTCTGGATCTGATCTCAGATGGGCGAGCAGAAATATTTGTGGGAAGAGGAAGCTTCATTGAATCATTTCCCTTATATGGATATTCTTTAAATGACTATGAAGAGCTTTTCGATGAAAAACTTGAGCTGTTGCTGAAAATCAATTCTGAAGAAAACGTAACATGGTCTGGGAAACTTCGTGCACCTATGCAGAATCAGACAGTTTATCCAAGAGCAAAAAATGACGGAAAACTTTCCATCTGGAGAGCAGTAGGAGGAACACCTCAATCTGTTTTAAGTGCTGCAAAATTAGGAATGCCTTTGGTGGTAGCTATTATCGGAGGAATGCCTATCCAATTCAGAAACCTGATAGAATTCTATAAACAGGAATATCAGAAAGCAGGGCATGATATCTCCAAGATGCAGATTGCCATCCATTCTCATACTTTTGTAAGTGACGATCAGAAAATAGTGGATGGATATTTCAATAATTATAAATCTCAGATGGATAGGATAGGAGCATCAAGAGGCTGGGCTCCTTATACCAAAATGCAGTATGATGGTGGAAGAAACAAAGATGGAGCTCTATTTATAGGAAGCCCGGCAGAAGTAGCAGATAAAATTGCTTATATGAAAGAGATTTTTGGAATCACCAGATTTATCGGGCATATGGATGTAGGAGATCCTTCCCACGATATAATGATGAAGTCTGTTGAGCTTTTTGGAAATGAAGTGAAGCCTGCCATCAAGAACTTATAAAATAAAAACCGCTGCCGGATTTCCGGCAGCGGTTTCTTTATAAAGTCACAAAAATTATATTTCCTGATAATAAGCAATAGCAATTTGAGGATGAAACGGAAGCATATAAGTATCAAATCCATTTTCCCTGCCAATATCATTACTTAAAAGATATTTGTTGTCGATAATGTCAATCAGCAAAAGTTCAGGAGTGAAAAAAGTAAGTCCTATTTTATGTTTGGAAGTATCTTCAAGGTGAGAGGAAACCAGATCAAGCCTGAAGTGATCAAACGGGAAAAATGTATTTCCCAGTACATCTGGTAAGCTTCTGATCACTCCTCCCAATTGAGATACATAATTACTTGCTGCTCCGCTTAATAAAAATGGAATTTGCTTTGCATTCGGGTTTTTCTGCAAGAGTTCCCAATAATTCTTTGTAGGATTTTGCTGGTCATCAAAAACCTGATGCTGAATTTTATATTCAAAATAAGTATCATCAAAAACATAGCGATCCCAGATCATTTCAGAGGTCTGATCAATAATGATACGGAAAGCAAGCCTTATTTTTTTCATAGTTTTAAAATGTCTTTTGAACAGTAGAATCTCATTATTCTACCAGAATTTTCATCATCTCATGAAAACTCCCGCTGGAATTTTCAATATATATTTTAGCCATATACATTCCGGGTTGAAGCTGATTTCCGGATAACGTTATTTTTTGAAGCCCTGAGGAAAGTTTCTGGCCATTAATAACTGTAGTTATCTTTTTTCCGCTGAGATCATAAAGCTCTATACTCACTTTTGAAGATGACTTCAGGGTTATCGGAAAAACGGTTTCACCCCGAAAAGGATTGGGATAATTTTGTTCCACCTTAAAGCTATTCTCTGATACTTCAAGAGCAGCCAGCGCTGATGATCCTGCCACATAAATAGTGTGGGTTAATGTATAGCCTCCGGAAAGAGAGCCTGTTACCACAGACATTTCATTGCTGGTTCCATCTGAAAAAACATTATCATTCGCATTGTATGTATAGCCGTTCATTCCTTTTGTGTAGCCATAGGATGTCCCGTTAACATTTACATTGTATACCGCATTACTGCTGGTATTGCCTTCGGGAAAAGCAATTTGGGTAACTAAAAGCGAAGTTCCGTCGGCTTTATAAACATGAATGTGGATATGGGTGGCTCTTCCATTGTACCAGCCCGGGAAAATACTGGTGAATGTTACCATCCCGGCAGCATTGGTGGTTTGCCTGCCTCTCAGAAAATTATAGGCTGTGTAGTTGGTGGGTTGCATGCCCGTACCCCCATACTGAGAATAATTGCCATCTTTATCACAATGCCATACATCTACAAAAACTCCCTGATAAGCGTTACAATTGGCATTTGTATTCATAATATAGATATTCATGGTGAAAGCAACTCCGGTTCTGTCTCCTATAATATTGGTTCTTACATAATTGGCCGGTGTTATGGTGGGAAATGGCCCTTCAGTTTCAGAATTGGTTACCGTACAAACTAAAACATTCCTGTTTTTTCCTAAAGTTTTAGCAGAAGTATCAGGGATATTCTTTGAGCGCAGCATTACGGGAGCTACAGCTGCGATTCCAGCCAGGCCTAACCCTTTTTTCAAAAATAATTTTCTGTCCATATTTAAGGTTGTTTATCATGTTAAACTTCAATAAAAAGAAGAATTGCTTCTTCACTCAAGGCTTCAAATTCCAGTTCAGAAAGTGTCCAAAGTATAATGGCATCACGGGTTTCCATTAATCGGTTCTGAAATTCAAAAGCTCCGTTGACCACCATTGCAAATATTGCTTTTTCCGGATCTTTCAAAGCGTAGAATCCTTCAGCCCGGCCATTATAAAGGCCAATAAAATTGGGCTGGTGTAGTGTTTTTGAAATGTTGAATGAATTGTTTCTTAGAGTAAAATCCAACTCATTTTTAGGATTACTCCTTATATTTTCCTGTTTTTCAAATTCAAAGATCAGGAGATCGGCCTTGTCATGATACACCAGATTTTTGATGACAATTTCTTTTCCTACTTCGCTGTTTATGGTAAGAGAAGTTCCGGCTGAGAGAGTTTCGTAAAAATCTGTGATAATGATTTCTCCGTAAAGAGGAAGAATCAGAAGTGTTCTTTCTTTGTCAAAACCAAGCCTCAGTTCTCCTTCAATATCCAGGATCACTTCCTTTACACTGATGAGTGCATTGGTTCTCTCATCATTCATAATGGTAGTGATCATATTTTTCTCACCTTCATTCCAGATTCTGAAATCGGTTTTTAATATTTTTGACGGGGTTTGAACTAACATATTCTAAGATTTAATACTTCCATTAAGCACAGGTCAATGCACTGCTTTTGACTTTAACACTTTGGATAGATGGCTGCTTGAGACCTGAGCTTTGATGGAAACTGATAATAATTGATACAATCTCTCTGATTTTAAGCAGAAACTTTTATAGTGTGAATCAGTGTGAAACCTCCGCTTACGCTTCCTGAAATACTGGACATTTCATTTGAGGTTCCATCACTGAATACATTGTCATTTGTATTATATGTGTATCCGGTCATTCCTTTGTATCCAGTGCTTGCCGCTACCTGAGCCACTGCACTGTCACTACCTTCCTGAAATGCAATTTGGGTAACGAGCAGTGATTGCCCGGAAGAATTATAAATATGAACATGGATATGAGTGGCTCTTCCATTATACCAACCCGGAAAAATTGAAGTGAAGCCCACCAATCCGTTAGAATCTGTGGTTTGCCTGCCTCTTAAAAAATGAACAGAAGTATAGTTGGCAGACTGCATTCCTGTTCCGCCATATTCCGAATAATTTCCATCCTTATCACAATGCCAGATATCTACGATTGCTCCTTGTAAAGCAGTACAGCCTGCATTCACATTCTGAATGGTGATGGTAATTGTAAGAGGAACACCGGTACGGTCACTCACAATATTACTCTGAACTAATCCCGAGGGTGATTTTGTAGGAAACGGACCTTCGGTTTCCGAATTGGTAACAGAGCATCCCGTGGAAGATGAACCGGTACCAGATCCCGATCCTGAGGATACAGTAGATGATCCTGCAATACTGTCATCATCACTTCCGCAATGGATCAAAAGAGGAGCGGCAACGGCTGTTACTCCTGCTAAACCAAGGCTTTTCAGAAAGCCTTTTCTATTCATTGTTTTCATAATACAGGTTTTTTAAGATTAATGTTTTAAAATAAGTTGTGAAACCAGGAATGAGAAGATAGAAGTTATTGAACTGAAAGGAACACTTAAGGCTTTGTTCAACTGACCTTTTTGAGGTCACTCGTTAAATTTGATAATAGCCATCAGGCATTATGTGCTCAATAGTAACTTTCGGCCCCATTTTCTTCTCAACTTTTCTTAACCCGGATTCAGGTTTTTTGAAAAGATTATGAGTGTAAGTTTCTCATCTTCTTGGATTTCTTATCTCAAAAGTATCTTCAAAAGACAATAAGGAAAAATTTATGAGGTAAACGAATAAAATGTGTCGGTAAATGAGAAGTTTTTAAGAAATATTAAGATCCTGGAAGATTATTATTTATTCACAATTTTCATCACAAAATCTTTATACGTTTCTCCAATGGGAATGATGAAGTCTTCAATATGAATATTACGGTTGACAATAGTTCTGATATTATTTACAGGAACAATATAAGAGCGGTGAACCCTTACAAAATCTTTCTCAGGAAGCTTTTCCAGGATGTTTTTCATAGAAGATCGTGCTGTAATGGTAGAATGATTGGTTAAATGAATCTGGATATAGTCATCCAGACCTTCAATCAGAAGAATGTCATGGAAATTAATTTTATGAAGTTTATAGTCTGCGCGTATGGAAAGGGATTTTATGTTATCATTTTCAACATTGATTTTTACCTTGTCAACAGCGGCTTTAAATCTGTCGAAAGAAAAAGGTTTTAAAAGATAATCAACGGCATTGATGTTGAAAGCATCCACAGCATATTCTGAATATGCTGTTGTAAAAATCACTTTTGTGTTTTGGGAAATATTTTTATAGAAATCCATTCCGTTTTTGGAGGGCATTTCAATATCTAAAAAAATAAGATCAACGGGGAATTTGTTAAGGTATTTTTGGGCATCACTCTGTGTATTGAAAATTTTCTCAAGAGAGAGGTTTTCAATTTTTCCGGCATAATTCTCAATGATTTTTAAAGCGAGAATCTCATCGTCAAGAGCAATAGCTTTTATCATACGTTCAGATTAAATTAATTTTTAAATCCACTTCATAGGTTTTGCCATTGTTATGGGTATTCAGTGAATGCTTCCCGGGATACATCTGCTGTAAATGTTCAAGGGTATTTTTCATTCCGATTTTTAAACTGTTTTCATCCGTAATAGGGTGATTAACTATGTTATTAAAAACGGTAAAGTGTAAAATACTATTCTGGATAATCACTTGTACTGATATTTTTGAGTTTTCTTCCGCATTAAATCCGTATTTAAAAGCGTTTTCAATAAAGTTAACCAGAATAAACGGTGCAATCTCCAGCTCTTCCGATTCCCCGATTTCTGTATAAGAAAAGTCTAAGCTGCTGTCTGTTCTTATCAGCTGAAGAGCAATATAATCCTTTAAATATTCAATCTCTTTACCAAGTGTAACAAGGTCTTTACTGCTTTCCTGTACCACATAGCGCATGACATTGGATAATTTTAAAATTCCATTCGGAGCATCATCAGATTTGAATAAGGCCAAGGAATAAATAGAATTTAAAATATTAAATAGAAAATGAGGTTGTAGCTGATATTTTAAGCTTAATAATTCTGCTTTGGCTTTGGAGCGTTCCAGTTCTTTTTTCTCAATGTTCTTAAAAATGAAAAGAGAGGAAAGAAACGAAAACAAAAACGGGAGGAGGGAAGAGAAGATCATCTGGCCGTATGAAACGGTATTTCTATGGTCATGGTTTTCAGGGAAATGTCTTCCACCCATAGGAGGCGGTGGCATATTTCCGGGAGGTCTTACGGAAGGCGGTTCTATTTTTGTGGGAAAAGGATGGGTAGAAATATTATTTCCGGAAGTTAGATAATTGGGAACAAAAACCATGATTCCGAAACAGATCAATCCACATACAGTAAATAACAAATATTTCTTTTTGCTGTAAAATTTAGGCAGGAACACATTTAAATTCAGATAAAAAAAGACAACCACCATTACAAAGCGGATAAATTCTCTCTGAAAGGGAGATACCCTGAACACCGACAATGTTCCGTCAAAATCCGGCGAAGAAACAATCGGAATTGTTAAGAGCAGAAGGATTAGTACGATATGTGGCCATATTTTTTTCACGTAATCAATGAATCAGAAATATTTTTTCATTCAAATGTAATAAAATGTAGTAATATTTTAGATAACCTGAATCAAACTTCCTCTTTCTTCCTCTTTGACAACATTAAGCGCCATCGGAATCTTTTCTTTCAATTCTTCTACATGCGAAATAATTCCTACGATTCTGTTTTCTTTCATTAGATGGGTAAGCGTTTCAAATACAATATTAACGGATTCCGTGTCCTGAGTTCCGAAACCTTCGTCAATAAAGAAAAAGTTTTTATCTGCCTGCGCATTGGCCTGAACGCTTTCAGCTAAGGCTAAAGCAAGGCTTAGGGACACCTGGAAAGCCTGTCCGCCAGAAAGTGTTTTTATACTTCTGCTTCTGCCTTCATTGAGGTAATCGATGATTTCAAAATCATTATTTTCGTTCAGCTGCAGACTCAGCTGGTTTCTGGTCATTCTATGGAAACGTATATTGGCGTGATCGCAAAGCTGCCTTAAATAAATAGAAGAAACATATTGTACAAAACCGGCTCCCTTAAACAGGTTCATCATCACCTTTAGATTTTGTGAACGTTTCTGGAGCTTTGTGAGTTCCTGCAGAAGTTTTTCTTTTTTAATATATTCTTTTTCCAGGCGTTCTATTTCTGAATTCATTTTAACTACAGAATCATTGACAAGTTTCAGCTCAGCCTGGGCTTCCGTAAAGTGTTTTTCAGCCGAAGAAAACTGTTCATCATCAAAGGAGAGATCTTTAAGTTTTAATTCCTGTTCCTGAATAAATTTCTTTAAGGTTTCAAAATCAATTCTGAATTTTTGAATTTCATTTCTGTTTTTTTCAATATTGATTTCCTGAAGCAATAGATCCTCAACCTCTTTAAAAATTATGAATTTTTGTTCTGCTAAAGCTTCAGCTATTGCT
This sequence comes from Chryseobacterium sp. Tr-659, assembly GCF_011752975.1. GTDB lineage: Bacteria > Bacteroidota > Bacteroidia > Flavobacteriales > Weeksellaceae > Chryseobacterium. Next base: position 31,005 of record NZ_VWWP01000008.1, read on the forward strand.
TTTTCATTGCCGGAAATATCCTTACCGAGTTCAGCGATCCGTTTTTCTGTCTGGCTTACAATCGCTTTTTGTTCTGCTAATTTTGGAGAGAGAATTTTCTCATGATCCAGTGCTTTCTGATAATTCTGCTCAGTCTCTGCATTCAAAAGGGAGAGCTTCCTGTAAGACTCTTCAACTTCCGCAATGTTTTTTATTTGATATTGATCCCAGTTGAGAATTTTAATGCCGGCAATGCTGATATTGATTTGCTCCTGCTTGGCAGCCTCATCTAATCTGATAGCCTCCAGTGCATTTTTAAACTTTTCGAGAAGTTGGGTTTCTTTTTCCAGGGTTTCCCTTTGTATAGCAATATTTCGGTCCAGTTCTTCAAGTTTTTTTTCCAAAGCAAAAGAATCTGATCTTTTCCTCTCAAATTCATCTTCACGATCCGGGCTGAACTGTTTCCAGGTGAACTGTTGAAGATGAGTTTCAATATTTCCCTGAATTTGAAGCAGAGTTTTTTGCTCCGATAAGAGTTGTTCTTCAAAGATCCTTTTACGATCCAGGATTCTATCAATCTCGGCTTCCTGTTTTTGAATCCTTAGAATTTCCTGTTCATTAGCCGTTATTTTTTCCTGAATTTCCAGCAGTTCTGAATTGACATCGTGAAATTCAATGATGTGCGGATGTTCCTTAGACCCACATAGAGGACAGTTTTCCCCGTCATGAAGTTCGCTGGCAAAACGGGAAAGTTCTTTCTGAATTTTAAGATGATCAAATTTTTTGGAAAGTTCTTTTTTAGCCTTGTCTAAGGCGGTCTTTTTTATTTGAAAATCTTCTCTGAAATGTTCACTGATATTGAAAGGTTTCAGTTCACCTGAAATTTCTTCAATCTGTTTCTGATGCTTTTCAATTTTTTCCGTTTGTTCCTGAGATGATTTCGTGAAATTTTTCTGTTGAATGAACCAGTTTCCAACGTTAGAAAGTAAAGAAGAATCTATTTTTTGAGCCTTTAAAATACCTGCATTTTTAGATAAGTCATCAATCTTTTTCTGGATTGTTTCTTTGTGTGCAGTCACCTCCTTTACCTTTTCAGAGCCTTTTTGTGTTCTTTCATTCAAAACTTTAATCTCTTCAGAAAACCTGAGGATCTGAATGATGAGATTCAGATCATTTTCCTGTATTCTGGATTGTTCAAGTGCCTTAAACTGTGGTTCCAATACTGCAAGCTGCTCCTTTATGATATTGAAAGACTTTTCAGTATCCTGAAGCGTTTTGACCTGGGCATCCTTTTCATCCCGTTTGCCCGTAATCTCTTTTGACAGCTTATCTTTTTCAATGATCAAAGGATTGAAAACTCTGAAAACGAGATCGTACTGCTCAGTCTGAACTTCCAAAGCATCTATTTTAGTTTTCTCCTCAGAAAATATCAGGAATTTTTCCTTGTTCTGTTTTAAACTTTCAAAATCACTTTTTAAATTTTTCAGTTGTTGATATGTATGGGAAGCCTTTTCAAACTTGACTGTAGATTCAGCCAGTTTCTTTTGTTCTTCGGTAAGATATTCTTTTTGTACCCTGATTTTTTCTTCACTGATCTCTTCAAATCCCTTTAGCTGGCCCTCAAGCTGATCCAGCTCAGATCTGTTTCTTATATGAAGCGTGGATACATTATTCTGAAGATCATATTTCTGAAGGTTGAAGATTTCCTTCATCATATTGGTTCTTTCTGCAGCACCAAGTTCGAGAAACTCTTTGAATTGTCCCTGTGGAATGATGATCGTTCGTTTAAAGTTGGAATAACTTAGGCCGATAATAGCCTCCGCATTTGAATGCTCCAGAGGAATCCATTTATTATTTATATTTTCATAAAAAGTAACCACATTCGGTTTTACGTCTTCAAACTTTTTTGAATTCCTTTTAAAATCACGGGTTGCACGGAACATCTTATTTTCATAATTCATAAAATCAAACTCAATATATGAACTGTTTGATTTTAAATTCATCATATTGTAAGCTCTCTTATCACGCATGTTCAGACGCTCCGTTTCACCATATAAAGCAAAAGAAATGGCTTCTAAAATAGATGACTTCCCGGACCCTACGGCACCAAAAATACCAAATAGTCCTGCTTCAGTAAGATTTCTGAAATCAATGGTCTGACGTTCCTGGTAAGAATACAGCCCTTCGATTGTTAATTGAATAGGAATCATGCGTTAGGTATTTAAAATTTCGTTAAACAAATTCATCAATTCTTCATTGGCCTCCTGACCGCCGTTTTTAGATTTAAAATAATCTTTAAATAAAACTTCTATATTCTGATTTAAATTAATTTCCTGGCTTTGTTGTTCTGTAGATTCTTTACTTCTAACCTTTGGGATGAGGTGAACGATCCCGTCATGTGACTGATAGATCAATCTTCTTTCGTCTGCTGTTAGAAAAGTCTCACTCTCCAAGGTCAGCTCTATAAAAGTATTCGGATTTTCATTCAGCCATTGAACAGCGCTTTCAACAGAAGCGAATGTTTTTCTCACTAAGACCCTTCCACTCTGTAACGCTTTTTTTTCATAAGAAACCCTTTTTCCGGGTTCTGCATCAAGGATGGAAACATATTTGGTTTGTCCGGCCTCACTGAAACTATAACATAATGGAGAAGATGAATATACCACAGGTTTATCTTTAGTTCCGATATTCTGAAAGCTGTGCAGATGTCCTAACGCTGTATATTGGATCTGGTCCGGAATGATATCAGAAAAAATCAGATCCGCATTTCCGATCTTGATAGGTTTTTCACCTTCCGGTTCTTCCAATATCTCATTTCCTCTTTTATTCATATACAAATGAGCTGTCAGAAGATTGACCCCCTGTTCATCACAAAATTGATCTGCAAGATTTTTCCATGTTCCCGAAAGAACTTTATTGATCTCTTCCTCTTTATTTTCACCAAAGTATTCTTTTAAACGGATCTCATTTGCGTATGGAGTATGAAGAATTCTTACAGGAAAGTCGATGTTTTCGATTTTGAGTTCTATAAAACCTTCTTTTGAGTTCAGGATCTTGAAATATTCAGTTCCAAAAGGAGTAATTTCAGCTTTTGGATGACCTATTAAAATAATTCCGCATTCCCGGGCGAGAGGATCCGGAGCATTGATCATATTCGGTGAATCATGGTTTCCCGAAATAGCAATAACCGGACGTTTACCATTCAGAGATAAGCGTTTCAGGGTTTTATAAAAAAGTTCAACGGCTTCCACTCCCGGATTAAAATTGTCAAAAAGATCCCCAGCTACAAGGATAAGATCAGCTTGAACCTCATCAGCAATACCAATGATCTCTTCCATTACCATAATCTGCTCTTCCATACGCGAAAAGCGGTCCAGTCTTTTTCCCAAATGCCAGTCGGCAGTGTGGAGGATTTTCATAATTTAAGTTTCAGAATTAAAAAAGAGGTATGCAAAGTAATTCTCAACTTGCTTCGTAGAGAATTATTTGCAAATATTAAAGTGTAAATATAGAAAATACATAATTTTTAAAAATAAGGTTTCCCTTAATTCAGACAAAACTTTCGAACAATATTGATTGTATCATACTGCTATTTGTCTTTTTAAATCGAACGATTAAAAACCGGATGGTTTGAGTAAAATACGATTTTTATTGTTTTTGTTCGGCTTCTTTTGCTTTGAAGTCTTCCCGGATTTTCTTCAAACGTAATTTTCTTTCCGCTTCTGCATTTTGTATTTTACGTTTTTTCTGATCAATTTTCTTTTTATTTTTCTTTCTGTTTGCTTCGTTGTTTTTGCTCATAATTTTTGTAACGAATAATTTGTATTGGTAAAAAACGCCTCTTCAAAAATAAGAAACAAAAAGGGAAGAAGTGCTGAGGATTTTCATATAAACTTATAATAAATTAATTTTACAGAAAAAAGAAATGGAACAACAGTCCAAAGATCCCTTACACGGAAAAAGACTTGATGCGATCCTTGAAGAATTAGTAGAATATTATCAAGGGTTTGAGAAGCTGGGCGAAGAAATCAACATAAAATGTTTTACAGATAATCCGAGTATTAGTTCTTCTCTTAAATTTTTAAGGAAAACACCGTGGGCAAGAACAAAAGTAGAGAGTTTATATCTTTTTGTACTGAGACAGAAAAAAAGAGACGAAAAAACAAAAGGAATATAAAAAGCGGCTATTGGCTGGATATACTGCCTTTTATGACTTTCGTCCGAACAATCATTTCAAAAACAGTATATTTGTACCATTAATCGTGAATGAAAATCACGAAAAAAAAGAAAAATATGACAATTGAAAACAATCATGTTGTATCTGTAAAGTATATACTTCACACAATCGAAGAAGATGGAAGTAAGATTCTTGTAGAAGAAACAACAACAGAAAATCCACTTACATTTTTGTACGGTGTGGGAATGATGATTCCAAAATTTGAACAAAATATCCTTGGGTTGAAAGCTGGTGATAAAGCTGCTTTTGTGATTCAGCCTGAAGAAGCTTATGGAGAAAGACAGCCGGATGCAATTGCACAATTACCGGTTGAGATGTTTAAAGAATCTGGGCTTCCACCTGTTGGAGCAATTTTACCTCTATCTGATAACCAAGGGAATAATTTCCAGGCTTTTGTGGTAGAAATTACACCGGAAGTTGTAGTTGCAGACCTTAACCACCCGATGGCAGGGAAAGTGTTAGATTTCCAGGTGGAGATTTTAAACACACGTCCAGCAACGGAAGAAGAGTTATCACATGGGCATGCTCACGGAATTGACGGAACTGACGCTCACTAAACAATACAATAAATGTCCGGTTTTTCCGGACATTTTTTATATATCAAAATTATAAAAATTCAAAAAATTTTTGACGGGGTGATTTATTAATATTCTTACTTCACATCGTATTCTTCATCTGGTTAATCTAAAAATTCACCTGACACATAATACCAGCGTTCATGTATTTTCTGAAAGATAGAAAACTCATGATGGATCTGAGGATGGCCATCCTGATCTGTATAATATGCTTTAAATTCTACATGATTTAAGGCTGGAGTCCGAATAATTTCCAGTTTTGTCCATTGGTTGATCTCGCCCCATTCCTGAAGATCTTCTTTATTGTGATACTTCCTTTTTCCCGGCAGGGTAGTCTCCATCAGATATTCACCGTTTGGAATAGCAAATGCAGAGAACCTTGAACGCATTAAGGCTTCAGCTGTAGGAGCATGTTTTTCTCCTGTATGATAAGGTTGGCAGCATTCTTCATAGCTTTTTCCTGAGCAGCACGGACAATCCATATATTTGATTTTAAATTTTGAACCACAAAAGTAACAAATCTCAATAGGAATGGGCTTTAACCTATTTAAAAAATTAAAGAAATATATCCATAGCTTTAGCCGAAACATAAAAACAGGATAAGATAATAAATCACAAAAAAAGAAGCACTCTAAAGAATGCTTCTCCTCATTTATTTAATAAATCCTCTGTTTCTTAATAAAGGTTTGATATCCGGATCATGTCCCGTGAAATCTCTGAATGCCTGGTTAAGATCTACAGAATTTCCTACAGAAAGAATATATTTTCTGAAACGGTCACCGTTTTCTCTGGTTAAGCCTCCATTTTTGCTGATCCATTCCCATGCATCGTTATCCAATGTTTCAGACCATAAGTAAGCATAATATCCAGCTGAATATCCACCACCCCAGATGTGCGCGAAATAAGGAGTATGGTATCTTGGGGGAACAGTGGCCAGATTGAATCCGTGGTTAGCTAATGATTGCTTTTCAAAATCTAAAACCGGGATAAGCTGACTCTCATTGCTCACGGTATGCCAATCCATATCCAATTCAGCAGCAGAAACCAATTCCGTGGTCATATACCCCTGATTAAAGGTTGCTGCTTTTTTAATTTTTTCTACCAAAGTCTGAGGAATCGGCTGTTTTGTTTCGTAATGAACTGCATAATTCTTCAGAACAACAGGATCTAAAGCCCAGTGCTCATTGATTTGTGAAGGGAACTCTACGAAGTCTCTCGGTACATTAGTTCCTGAAAGAGAAGGATATTTCTGGCTTGCAAACATTCCATGAATAGAGTGGCCAAACTCATGGAATATCGTTGATACATCATCATAGCTGATTAATGAAGGTTTTCCCGGAGCCGGCTTCTGATAATTATAGCAGTTTACAATTACAGGTTTTGTTCCCAGTAAATAAGACTGTTCAACGAAATTACTCATCCAGGCACCCCCATTTTTAGAATCTCTGGTGTAGAAATCCAGATAATAGATCGCAATAGATTTACCATCATGATCAAAAACTTCATAAGTAACTACATCAGGATGATAAACTGGAAGATCTGTTCTTTTTTTGAAAGTCAGTCCGTAGAATTTTTCCGCAGCAAAGAAAACGCCTTTTTCCAGAACAGTAGTGATCTCGAAATAAGGTTTTATTTCACTTTCATCAAGATCAAATTTAGCTTTTCTTACTTGTTCAGCATAGAAATTCCAGTCCCAAGGTTCTACTTTGAAACCTCCTTTCTGCTGATCAATAAGATCCTGAATATCTTTTGCTTCTCTTCTTGCTGTTTCCACAGCCGGAGTAGCAATCTTATTCATCAGTTGAGTAGCTGCTTCAGGTGTTTTAGCCATCTGATCCTGAAGTTTCCATTCTGCGAAGTTCTTTTTCCCTAAAATCTGAGCTTTTTTCAGTCTCAGTTTAGCCAGGCTTTCAATGGTTGATCTTGTATCGTTGGCATCCCCTTTTTCAGCCCTTGTCCATGAAGCTTTGAAGAGTTTTTCTCTTGTCGCTCTGTTTTTCAGGTTCTGCAAAAGAGGTTGTTGCGTTGTATTTTGTAAAGCCAGAAGGTATTTTCCAGGTTGTCCTGCCGTTTTAGCATCCGCTGCTGCTGCCGCAATTTCATCAGCAGAAAGACCGTCAAGTTCTTTTGCATCAGAGAAGAATACACCGCCCTGCTTTCTTGCTTCCAGCAATTTATTAGAATATTGGGTAGAAAGTGAAGCCAGTTCCTGATTGATCTGCTTTAACTTTTCTTTATCTGCGGCGGAAAGATTAGCCCCGGCAATTTCAAAATTCTGTTTGTAAAATTGTACCAGCCTCTTGCTTTCAGGATCTAAACCATCTTCTTTAATAGATTGTATTCTTTTATAAAGATTTTCATTCAGAAATAATTTATCAGAATGCGCAGCAAAGATTGGAGCATATTCTTCATCCAAAGCCTGTAAAGTAGGATTGGTATTTGCGCTGGTAAGGTTTGAAAATACAATCTGTGCTCTTCTTAAAACCTCGCCGCTTTTTTCCAGTGCTACGATTGTATTTTCAAAAGTAGGAGCAGCCGGGTTGTTGGCAATTTTTATGATCTCAGCTTCGTGTTGTTTTAAACCATAATCAAAAGCAGGTTTAAAATGCTCATTTTTGATTTTGTCAAATTCCGGAGCTTCATATTGAAGCTTGCTTTTCTTCATGAAAGGATTTGAAGATAAAGATGGATCAGGTGCAGGAAGTTCCTGTTGAATATCGGTTTGTTTCATTGTAGTACAAGATTGATTGAACGCCAAAGCAGAAATTAATAATACCGATGAAATATTCTTCATAAAATAGTTGTTATTAAAGTATAAAGATATTAAAAACTTGTCTCATAAAATGTATTTCAGCTGATGTATTTATATGAAAGAATTCAATAGATGTTTTCCAATAAGTTGAACAGAATGAGAGTTATAAAATACTTCCGGAAATTTGTATTGTAGAGCATAGTGGTATTTTCAGGACTAATGTAATATTTTTTATAAATTAGTTGTCATTTAAATAAGAAATCAAAAAGAATAATCATTTAAAGAAAATAAATATGAAAACAAGGAGCCTTTTTATTTTTTCAGCCTTAGTGGCGCTAACCTCATGTAATGATAAACATGAGAGGAGAGAAAGGGAAAGAGAAAGAAGTAACTGGGTAGAGAAAGTTGTAAATTCAGACAATAGCCCGATACAGCATAAAGAATTTAGTGGAAATTTTGATGAAATCCAGGTTTCCCAGGCAATAGAAGCAGAAATTATAAAATCTGATGTAGAGAAAGTTGAAATCTCTGCTCCACAAAGTATCATTAATGAAATTTTGGTGGATAATGATGGCGGAAAACTGCACATTCACTACAAACCCGGCATCAGAATAATGAATACAAATAAGGTAAAAGCTAAGATTTATGCTAAAGATTTCACAAAGCTGATTGCAGGTTCAGCGGCAAGTATTCAGGTGAAAGATAAATTTACTCAGGAAAAAACAAGCATAGACGTATCCAGTGCAGCTAGCATTTCAGGGAACCTTGAAGCCAACGATCTGGAGATCAATACAGACAGCAGCAGCAACTTCAGCGGGAAAATATGGGCTGTAAATCTTGATATTGAATCTTCATCAGGATCAAGCATTGATATTTCCGGAAAGACTAAAAATGCAGATATCAATTCTTCTTCAGGAAGCAGCATTTCTGCTAAAGATGTAATTGCAGATCACGTGGAAGCAGATGCATCCAGCGGGGCGAATATTCAGATCAGTGCAGTTTCCAGTGTGAAAGCAGGAGCATCATCCGGCGGAAGTGTGGATATCATGAAAAAAGGTGAACTTAAAAGTGTAAGTAAAGAAGAAAGCAGCGGCGGAAGCGTAAGCATTCAATAAATCAATCCTGGGATTCCTCCTCATCTTCTTCGTCTGTGGATGAGGAACCTTCCCAGTTTTTATTATCAAAATTAAGATTATCGTAAGCCAATAATTCCTCCTCTCGTTGGAGGATTTCTTTTGTAGTAAATAGAGTAATATCATCATTATCTTCCTTCATTTTGGCCAATTTTCTGATGGATGCTTTATCTATTGCCATAAATCTTTGCCCAAGCCGTCTGGCGGCATATTTTCTCATTCCGGTTTCATGCAGAACGTCAACAGCCATATCAACAGCTGTTCCCAATGTTTCACGATAAATATGATTAATACCGTTGTTGAGATAATCATAAGCATCAATCCTGTTTTTTGCCCTTACAAAAATCTTTACTTCCGGGTAATGCTCACGAACCAGCTCAGCAATAAACTTATTGTCATCCGGATCATCCAGGCATAAAACCAAAATTTCAGCATCTTCAATTCCTGCGGCCCTTAAAATGGGAATCCTTGTAGCGTCACCATAGTATACTTTAAAACCATAACTTCTTAATAGTTTTACACGGTCCGAATCTCTGTCCAGAACAGTAGCGGATATTTTGTTTGCTTTTAAAAGACGGCCAACTGTACTTCCAAAGTGCCCGAATCCCACAATGATGATTTTCTTCTGAGCCACATTACTGTCGAGAATATTGTAATCATGCTCCTCTTCAGGAATTTCTCTGATGAATTTCGGAGTGATAAATCTGTCGTTGATGATAAGCAGAATAGGAGTGATACACATGGTAATGGCAGTTACAGCCATCATCTGAGCATTCATTTCAGGTCCTAAAAGATAAAGGTCTGAAGCGTAATTGAGCAGTACAAAAGCGAATTCTCCAACCTGAGACAGTGCAAATGCGTAGAAAAAGCTTTGAGGAGTCTCAATTCTGAAAAATTTACCGATAGTGTATAACACCACAAATTTTACAACCAATACCGCAAAAACAGTACTGAAAATAAATAAAGGATCTTTCTGAATAACATTAAAATTGATCGTTGAACCTACACTTACAAAGAAAACAGCTAATAATAATCCTTTAAAAGGATCAATCTGTGCTTCCAGCTCATGGCGGAACTCACTATTAGCAAGCATGACTCCGGCAAGGAAGGCTCCCAGTGCAGGAGAAAGACCAATAACGATCATCAGCTCAGAAACACCGATGACTAAAAATAAAGAAGAGGCTGTCAAAAGTTCGGACATTCCGGATTTTGAAGCATAACGTAAAAAAGGAACAAAGACATATCTGCCTAATAAGATTAAAAGGACAACGCCAAAGATGACAGTTCCGGCCTGAAGCCATTCGGGAAGCTTTTGGATCAGAATCTGGATCTCATTGTCATGATGCTTGGCTTTATAATTGGCAATAATAGGCAGTATGGCCAGAATAGGAATCACGGAAATATCCTGAAACAGCAGGGTAGAAAATGATGCCTCTCCTGCGGTCGTTTTAAGGTTATTCTTTTCCTGTAATGTCTGCAGAACAATTGCAGTAGAAGATAAAGCGAAACACATGGCAACTGCAATCGCTTTGTCTACTCTCCAGCCTACACTAATGAAAACCGCAAAAAGTAATAAAATTGTGAGCAGCATCTGAGAAAGTCCCAAGCCCATTATCTTCTTTCGCATTTCCCAGAATTTGCGGGGCTCAAGTTCTAGACCTACAATAAATAAAAGCATGATGACCCCAAACTCACTGGCGTGCATAATATCATTTACATTATTTCCGGTAAGCCTGAGTACATAAGGGCCAATAATGATTCCTCCTAATATATAACCGATTACAGAACTCAATCCAAATTTCCTGGCTAATGGAACCATAATGATGGCTACACCCAGGAAAATTAATGTGTTCATCGCTAAGCTGGATTCCATACGCTATTGATTGAGAAGTTCTGTAAATTCTTTTTTATGTAAAATGATTTCTTTTTTAGAGAGTTTGTTGGCCTCGTATACGATCTTGATGTGCTTGATATCTGCTTTGAAAACTTTTAAAGAAACAATTAAACCGCTGATCAGCTCATCGATTGTATATTGATAGGTGCCGTTTTTACTAAAAGACCTTTCTTTTCCCCCGGTAGTAACCAGAATATAAACTTCTTTTCCTTCCAGTGGATTGGTTTCGCTTTCTTTCAGCCAATCCCTGTCGAAGACCTCATCGATCCATAATCTGAGAAGAGGAGGCATTCCGAACCAGATGAGAGGAAACTGGAAGATAAACCGGTCATAGTTTTTAAGACGTTTTCTTTCGCGGAAGGCGGCAATATGAAAATCAGGATATTCTTCGTAAAGATCTCTTAAGGTGTAATGCTGGTGGCGAACGTAGAAATTGATGAGCTCTACATTCGAATTGGAGTGCTCCAGATAAGGGTGGGCAAAAACTACCAGCGTCTTCTTCATAATCCTGTTTTCAGTAAATATAATGAAAAATATTGGATAAAAGGTGGTTTTTTGACGTTTTTATTAATTTTTTAATATTGAAAACGGGATTTTATATTAAGATATAGTAAAGAATGGAAGTTTATTTTGTTTTCTTTGATATTTGATAATACGAATCTTAAAATTTTTATAAATGCAAAGTTCGAAAGATTTTCTTTAAATGATTGAGAATATTTTGCGTTCGCAAAGGCGTTTCACTCAGTAAAATATTGTACTGCAGCCATCCATCAATCCAAAGATTAAATGTATGCATAAAGTTTAGATTCCTACGGAATAACAAACCTTGTGGAAGTTTATTTCAAATATTATATTTAGATTAAAATAATGAAGATATTAGTTCAAATAAAATTCTAATAACAAATACCATTGAGAAATAAGAATATAAATGCTCCTACAGCTTTATTTGGATGAGTGTTCTTACTATTTCTCATTTAAATAAAATCCTACCATCCTCCGGATGCACCACCGCCTCCAAAGCTTCCGCCACCGCCGAAGCCTCCAAATCCGCCGCCACCGCCGGAACTTCCGCCACCGAAACCACCGCCGCCAAAGCTGCCGGGGAATGGGAAAAACCCTCCGGGATAGTTTCTGCGTCCCTTGCGGGATAGGATTACATCGTCGTCGTCGTCATAATTGCCGCCGCCACGTCCGCCACCTCTGTTTCCAAAAAGTATGGCAATAATGATGAAAATTACGAAAGCAATGATAAGTACTTTAAAGGCACTTCCATTACCAGAAGGTGCGGGAGCAGCAACAGGTTTGAATTTTCCCTGAACCGCTTCCATAATAGCTGAGGTTCCACCATTGATCCCTTCGTACCAAAGTCCTTTTCTGAAATTAGGAGTGACAATATAATCTAAGATCTGACCTGCCACTGAAGCTGTGAGATATTGCTCAACTGCACGTCCCTGCTGGATAGACATGGTTCGGTCTTCTGTAGCGATCAGAAAGACTACGCCGTTATCAACTCCTTTTTTTCCGATTTTCCATTTCTGTCCGAACATGGTGGCCAAGAAGTTAACGTCTTCTCCTTTAGTTGATTTGATGATCACCACCTCAATTTCCGTTGATGTAGTATCTGCAAATTTGATCAGTTTATTGTTAAGCTCATCTTTTTCCTGTTGGGAAAGAAGACCTGCTTCATCAAAAACAGGATAAAGGACTGCCGGTTTTTCGGGAATGGTATATTGTGCTGATACAAATGTGTAAAAGCATAACAGTAAAAATGAAAATACTATTTTAAGAGAACGTAATTTCATTTGGAAGTTGATTTGGATTTTCTCCTTCTACAGGAAAATGTTTTTTGAGTTCAAGACCTGTTTCCAGGATGGCACTTTTCAGTGCTTTGTAATAATTTCCTTTTGCAAATTCAGCGGTGATATAATCGTGGAGATGATCCCAGTAAGATTGCTTTACCTTTTCATGAATACCGATATCTCCAATGATGGTAAGATATTTCTGTTCAAAATTAACATGAAAAAGGACTGCGTTTCTATCACTGGTAGTATCCATACCAAGTTCCTTGAAAACATCAAATGCCGTTTTTGCCAGTTGTTTTTCAGTGTTGGAATCTATATGCACTCTGATCTCACCCGTAGAATGATCTTCCGCAGACTGAATCGCTTCCACAAGGGAAGCGATCTGTTGATTTGTAAGGAAATTACCCATTATTATTTGAATACTTCAGGGGCTTTCTGAGCTCCTGCTTCAGCTTTGAAATAAGGTTTTTCTTTAAAGTTAGTGAAGTTCGCCAGAATATTATTCGGGAACGTCTTGATAGAAGTGTTATAATCCTGTGCCGCTTCATTGTAATAAACAGTTTCTGTTCTGATGCTGTTCTCAATTGCGGTATACTCTCTCTGGAAGTTGATATACTGCTGGTCTGCTTTTAAATTAGGATAAGACTCTACCACAGCCATCAATCGGCTTAATGCTCCGGATAATTCTCCCTGTGCTGCCTGGAATTTTGCAATATCAGCATCCGTCATATTAGTAGGATCAATGTTGATTGAAGTAGCTTTAGAACGTGCTTCAACAACCTGAGTTAACGTTTCCTGTTCAAATTTTGAATACGACTTTACCGTTCTTTCCAGATTAGGAATAAGGTTGGCTCTTTTCTGATATACCGTTTCTACGTTAGACCATTTTGTGTTAACAGTCTGTTCTTTGGTCACGAAACTATTATATCCGCTTTTTCCCCAGAAGAATAATACTGCAACAATAATAAGGAGGGCAATACCAATAGTTCCGGCACCCAGACATCCTTTATTTTTCATAGTTTATTTTTTTTAAATTTTTTGTGCTAACCAAATATACAAATTATGTGCTAATTTTGTAAAAAATTATTTGAATGACAACAATAGTGGTGGCAATGGGAGAGAAAAATGAAATTGGTTTTGAAAATCAGTTACTTTGGCACCTTCCTAAAGATTTAAAACATTTTAAAGAAATTACTTCAGGACATCCGGTAATTATGGGACGTAAAACCTATGAAAGTATCGGGAAACCGCTTCCGAACCGTACCAATATTGTTGTTTCAAGAAAAACAGACTGGTTTGAAGAAGGAATCCTTATTGTAGGAAGTATTAAAGAAGCTGTGAAATTTGCCAAAAAGATTGATGAAGAGGTTTTCATTATTGGCGGAGGTAATATTTATGAGCAGACTATGAATATCGTGGACAAACTTGAAATTACTCTGGTGAAAGCAGATCTTGAAGCAGATACTTTTTTTCCGAAAGTAGATGAGAAAATATGGAAAAAAACAAACGAAATCTGCCATGAAAAAGATGAAAAAAACGGCTATGATTTCTGTTTCCAGACGTTTGAAAGAATTAAGAGCGAATAGTTATAGAATTCTAGCCTCTAACTTCTAGCTTCTAATCTCTAATTTATTTATCTTTGCACTTCTAAAATTTAATAATGAATAAATACATAAAAATTGCAGTAGCGGCAATCCTTATCTTGTTAGGATCTTATATGATGTTTTTCACAAGAAATGTTGGATGGGGTATTGTTGTTTTTCTTTTAGCTGCATTCCCGATCTTGCTTTTCTTTAAAAATGAATATATTCTTTTGGCTTTCTGGCAATTGAGAAAACAGAATATGGAGAAAGCAGCAGAGTGGTTATCTAAAATCACAGACTATAAGACGCAGCTTCATAAATCCCAGTATGGATATTTTCACTATTTATCGGGATTGACACAAGCTCAGGATCATCCGGCAAAAGTGGAACCTTTTATGAAAAAGGCTTTGGAATATGGCTTGAATATGAAACATGACAGAGCAATGGCTACTTTGAATCTTGCAGCAGCAGCTATTTCCAAAGGAAGAAAACAGGAAGGGCAGAAACTGCTGGAAGAAGCTAAGAGATTAGACAGCGCAGGTATGATGACCGATCAGATCAAAATGATGAAAGATCAGCTCAAAATGCCAACCATGCAGAAGCATATGCATAATCCTAATATGAGAAACAGAGGGAAATTCTTCTAGTTAATAAAAAAATAATATAAAAGTCCTGATTTTTCAGGACTTTTTGTTTTTTATGATGGGAGGTGGAGGAGGTGCATCTTGTTTAAAAAAAGAATCTTTTGGGTAAATGTTTTCCTTAACAATAAACAAACGATCATGCTTCATAAACTTATCCTGAAGCCCGTCATCATAAAATTTACGATTTTGTTTTTTATAGGTTACAGTAAGCAAAGGAAAATCTCCTTTCTCATGTGGTTTATTCTCCTTATTCAGGAATTTAAGATAATTTTCAAAAGACAGAGGATTACTTGCTTTTACTTTGTAGATTTTTTTGGGTAATAGTTGAGTTCTTTTCTTGTAAGATGACATTTCAGAATATTTTTCTAGAAAAAGAGTGTCATTCTGTTTGGTGAAAATATATGTTTCAAAAGCAAAGAACATACAGGCTGAGAGATCAGTCATTATTTTGACCGTATCTCCGTTTTCCATCTTTTCTGAAAACTGGTAGAGATCTTTATTCAAATCAAATTTACTCTCATGTTTGCAGGAGAATAAAGAGAGTGAGAGAATGATAAAAAGGGAGTTTTTCACGAAGTTACATTTCCGAGTTATGATCATAACCATAAAACTTAGGCATCTGCCAGTGGTATTTGACGGCTAGAGTTCGGATCGCTACAATGAGCAGAATGGTGAAAATCTGCACAAAAGTATAGGATAGAGGGGTATATTTAGTCATCAGTAAGAAAGCTGCCCCTCCTACGATACAAGCTGTAGCATAAATTTCTTTTCTGAAGATCAATGGGATTCTGTTGAGCAATATATCCCGTATAATACCTCCGAAACATCCTGTTATAGTTCCTAACGCAATACAAATCATAGGATGAATTCCCGCATTTAGTCCTTTCTGTACTCCGATAATCGTAAATAATCCCAATCCAAAGCTATCGAAGATAAACAATGTTACTTTGAAGTTCTTTTCCAGGGATTTGAAAACCATTGAGAAAATACTGGTAGCCAGAATCAGCCCGCACATCAGAAGATCATGCATCCAGAATACAGGAATATCAAGTAAAAGATCTCTTACAGTTCCTCCTCCCACAGAAGTTACAAATGCAATAATAAGGACCCCGAACGGATCAAGCCGTTTCTGCATTGCTGCAAAACTTCCGGACATGGAAAACGCAATGGTTCCAAGAACTTCTATGGCAAAATTGAACTGTTCGTGCATATATAATTAGTAATAAGTAATGAGCAATGAATAATAAAAATTATGCCATTAAACTGGAGATAGCTTAAATTTATAGCTGGTCATAACTTTTACAAGTTCTTCACATTCTGTCTTTAAATGTAAAATTTTTTCGGGACTTAAATACTCTAATTTTTCAATGATTTCAAGCATAATTGAGTTTCGTCAATTTCTTCAACAACAAATACAAATTTTTCTTTTTCAGATCTTGCTCTTGATACGGCCGACGTGGCAGAACGGATGATCTGTTTTCGTGTGATATAAATATCATCCGAAAATGCTAATGAAGAAAGGTTTCTAATGACAGTAATAGAAAAATTTTTAGTCTTCTCCCGGAAAATTTGATTAAAATCCATATTGGCAAAATTGCTTATTATTCATTGCCCATTACTCATTATGAATTATCTCTCCACTCTTACTGAATCCGGGACCATCAGCTCGTATTCGCCGCCATGGGTGATGATTTCTCTCACTATGCTGCTGCTGATAAAAGATTTGCCGGAAGAAGTGAGCAGGAATACCGTTTCTAATTTTTTGTGGGCTAGGGTTCTGTTGGTGTGGGCAATCGCTTTTTCAAATTCAAAATCGGCAGGATTTCTCAGGCCTCTGATGATGTATTGAGCATTCTTTTCAAAACAGTAATCTACCGTTAATCCTTCGAATGAGTCTACTTCCACATTAGGGAATTCTGCCACAGAGTTTTGAATGAATTCCATTCTTTTTTCAAGAGGGAACATATATTTTTTCTGGGAATTCTGCCCGATAGCAATAATCAATTTGTCAAAAAGCGGAGCCGCTCTTTCTATAATATCGTAATGTCCCAATGTAATAGGATCAAAAGATCCTGGGAAAACAGCAATTTTCATGTTGTATGAGTTATGATTGTGGGTTGCGAATCAAGAAGTATAAGCCATACATTGATTTTTTCTGACAGCTTTACCCTCTTGTTTCTTAACTTCTATTTATTTATTAAGTGCTTTTTCAACTTCATTTCCACAAAGATCCATAATGGAAATCCCATAATGTTTTGCCTGCTGAGGAAGGATACTTGCGGGAGAGAACCCAGGATTGGTGTTCATTTCAAGCATATAAGGAATGCCGTCCATTAAAATATATTCGCTTCGTGAAAATCCGCTCATACCTAATGAATTGTAAGCTCTTTTAGCAATTTCTTCAACTCTCTTTGTGGTTGCTTCATCAATTCTTGCCGGAGTAATTTCTTCAGAAGCGCCTTCATATTTTGCTTCATAATCGAAAAATTCATTGGTAGGAACAATTTCTGTGATTCCCAACACAATGGTTTCTCCCTTATAATCGATAACGCCTACAGAAACTTCCATCCCGTTTAAGAAACTTTCAATAAGGATTTCATTATCTTCTTTGAAAGCAATTTCGGTAGCAGCAATCAGTTCAGATTTTTCTTTCACTTTTGAAATTCCCAAAGAAGAACCGGATTGGTTAGGTTTTACGAAAAGCGGAAGATTTAATTCTGATACGATCTGATCAACGTTGATGTCTTCTCCTTTTCTTAAATAAATACTTTTAGCGGAAGGAATTCCATATTTTGATAATACGGCAAGAGTATCCTTTTTGTTGAATGTAAGTGCGCTCTGGTAAAAATCACAACCTGTGTATTTTTGGCCTATTGCATCCCAGTATGCCTGAAGAATTCCGTTTTCTCCCGGCGTTCCGTGAATGATATTAAAGCAGACATCAAATTGTAAGGTTTCTCCGTTATCTAAAGTCACAGAAAAATCACCTCTGTTGATCTCGTATTTTCTATCATTTTCTCCTAAAAAATACCATTCATTTTTAAGGACTACTACTTTATATACGTCATAGAGATTTCTGTCCAAAGAATCATAAATCAATTGTCCGCTTTTTAAAGAGACCACATATTCATCAGAATAGCCTCCCATTACTACGGCAACACTTTTTTTGTTCATAACCATTATAGTATCAATTAAGGCAAATTTAATCATTTTATGTAATGCAATACGGGAAATCAGGAAATTTTAAAATCAAAAATGAATTGTGTTAAATAAAAAGTCCATTCTAAAATTATTAGCTATATTTGCGGTTATAATTAAAGTATTTTTAAGTATGCTTAAATCACTTTTCAATTGGAAAGTTTTACTGAATTTAGTAGTAGCCATCGGCATTTTTATGGGGTTGGTATGGCTCACATTTCGCTGGTTGGAGTACCATACTAATCATGGTCAGGAAATTCCTGTTCCCAATATTGTAAATAAATCGGTACATGATGCCGTTAAAATATTAGATGATACAGGGTTGGAGTATGAAGTAGACAGTGCCAATTATGATCCTAAATACAGACCGTTTCAGGTTTTGCAGGTTTATCCTGCTCCAGGTTCCCGTGTAAAAGACGGAAGAACTGTAACGCTAAAAGTAAATCCCAGAACATGGGCTCCTATTGCTGTTCCGAATGTTATCAATAAATATTCAGGACTGGCATTCCAGAGATTGGATCAGGTAGGCCTTAAAATTGGGGATACCATTTATGAACCTAGTATTCAGAAAGATGCTCTTTTAAGAATATTATATAAAGGGAATGCTGTAAATCCGGGAACCCGTTTACCTAGATTCTCTGTTATTGATGTAGTCGTAGGATCGGGACCAATGAGAAACATTTCCATACCTAATGTAGTAGGGCTTACGGTAAAAGAAGCAAGAGCTGTGATTACCAAAAGTATGTTTGAAGTAGGATTGGTAGAACATGAAGACGGTGGTAAAGATGAATCTGATATTATTTATTACCAGGATCCTGCTGCAGGAGATGTTCGTGATCAGGGAATGCAGATTGACCTTTGGGCAAGTAAGAAAACTCCGGCAGAATTAAGAGCTAAAGTAGAGCAGCTGAATTCCATCTATCGTATGAAGGTTGATACTTCACTGCCTCCTGTGAGATATGAAGAAGTTCATAACGAACCGAGTTACGAGGCTCCGATAGTGCCTGCGCCGGCTCCAAGGAAAGAAACTCCTAAGCCTGAAGCTCCAAAAACTGAAGCTCCTAAGACTCAGACAACAGCCTCTAAACCTGCTGCATCCGGAACCGAGAAGCCTAAAACTTCTACGGCAGCTTCTAATACAGGAAGTACGGCTAAGCCAGCTACATCAACAACTACACAACAACCTGCTCAAAAGCCAAAAGCTAAGAAGGTAGTCGTAGAATAAGATCAGATTAATATCAAAAATACAGGCTTCAACTGCAAAATGTTGAGGCCTTTTGTGTAAAAAATATAAAACAATGTCAGAAGATAACGAAGATTTTTTAGATGAAGAATTATTAGATTCCAACAGTATTGAAAACATCGATATTGATGAGGAAAATAAAGGATTGTATGAACATCTTAATATCACTGTTGACAACAAACAGGAACCGTTAAGAATTGATAAGTTCCTTTTAATATACAGACAGAATTCTTCAAGGAATAAAATTTCGCAGACCTGCAGGGCGGGAAATGTTATTGTGAACGGAACTGCGGTAAAGCAGAATTATCGTGTAAAGCCGGGAGATCAGATTTCCGTATTGCTGGCCCATCCGCCCAGAGCGAATGTTATCATTCCACAGGATATACCAGTTAATATTATCTATGAAGATGATGATCTTGTAGTGGTGGATAAAGAGGCCGGAATGGTAGTACATCCGGGACACGGAAACTGGGACGGAACCCTGGTGAATGCATTGGCTTACCATTTTGAAAAGAACGGGGAGAAGTCTGATCTTGACAGAGTAGGGTTGGTTCACAGAATTGATAAAGATACTTCAGGATTACTGGTAATTGCGAAGAATGAATATGCATTGAGTTTCCTGGCAAAACAGTTCTTTAACAGAACTACAAAAAGACTTTATTGGGCTTTTGTATGGGGGAACCTTCAGGATGAAGAAGGCACAATCAGAGGGCATATCGGAAGACATCCTAAAAACAGAATGCAGATGTCCGTTTATGAAGACGGCAGCCAGGGCAAACATGCAGTAACCCATTATAAAGTGCTGGAAAGGTTCAAATATATGACCTGGGTGGAATGTAAACTTGAAACAGGAAGAACCCATCAGATCAGGGCGCATTTCAGACATATTGGGCATACATTATTCAATGATGAAAGATACGAAGGGCATACCCCTTTAAGAGGAATAAATCTTCCAAAATATAAGCAATTCATTAAAAATGTTTTTGAAATTCTGCCAAGACACGCACTTCATGCCCATACCTTAGGATTTATACACCCAACTACAAAAAAGGAATTATATTTTGAGAGCCCAATGCCCAAAGATATGGCGGATGCTGTAAAAAAATGGAGAAATTATTTAGAAAACTAAAAATATATTGAGAATTTTTTTATATTTGTTGAATTGAAATCAAGATTTGTTATGAGAAAACTATATGCTATCGTATGTTTAGCTCTTTTGTCAAATGCATACAAAGCACAAGAATCACTACCATACTATCAGCAATATCTTTTGGATGGTGAGTTCCTGTTCAACCCAGCTCAATACGGAAAAACAGATTACGTACAGCTCAACGCCAACTATCAACAACAATTTTCAAAATTCAGTAATTCTCCGAATGTTCAGTCAATCGGGATTAATGCGAATATCTTTGATAGAGTAGGAGCAGGTATTTCCGTGTTTAGAGACAGTAACGGACCTATCTCTGCGGGTGGTATCACGGCTGGTGCTTCATATTTTATTCCTCTAAGTAGTGAAGGAGACAGAAAAGACCAATTCTCTTTCGGTACGAGTGTTAACTTTTATAACATGAATTTTGATTATTCAAAAATTAATACTGAAGAAGGTGGAGATCCTTTATTGAGAGGTGAAGAAAGTAATATCTTCATGGTGTATGCTAACTTCGGTTTAGCCGCTACCTACAGAGGTTTATTCGGGGGTGTTTCCGTAAATGACATTGCATTAAGTAATGATGCATCTATCGTAAATAACTACGAGCCTTCTCCAATTAAATTCTTCTTAAACTTAGGTTATAACTGGAATATTGCTGATAATATTACATTAGCACCATCCGCATTAATCAACCTTAATACCAACTCAACGAGAATGATCGACTGGAACCTAATGGCGACTTTCTCTAATGATATCAACGCATTCTCTTTCGGGGTAAGCTACAGAACGGTTCAGAACAGATTCGATAACCAGACCCTGAGTATTTCTCCAATTGTAAAAGTAAGATTCAACAAATTCATGATCGGAGCTACTTATAACCTTGGATTATCTGATATCCAGAGTTATGGAGGAAACAGCTTCATGATTGGTCTGGGTTATAACTTTGACAACTTTATTAATGTGAGAGGATTTAGATACTAATCAATTTAATTTAAATAAATTTGAGCTCTGAAATATTCAGAGCTTTTTTTATGATATATATTCACATTCCGTTCTGCAAGCAGAAATGCAGTTATTGTAATTTTCACTTTTCTACGTCCCTGAACTTTAAGGATGAAATGCTTCGTGCTATGAAAACTGAATTGATGCTCAGAAAAGATGAATTGCAGAACAGAACGCTTAAAACCCTTTACTTTGGAGGAGGAACCCCATCCATCCTTTCTGTAGATGAGATCAGTTCTTTAATTGATGAAACTCTACACCATTTCAGTTTTGAAAAAGATATTGAGATTACCTTGGAAGCTAATCCGGATGATCTGGATAAAAACTTTTTAAAACAGCTGGCCGGAACTCCCGTAAACAGGTTGTCTATCGGGACCCAGAGCTTTTTTGAAGAAGATTTAAAATTGATGAACAGGGCACATAGTGCTTCAGATGCAGAAAGTTCTATCAAACGGGCACAGGATTTTGGATTTGAAAACCTGAGTATTGATCTGATCTATGGTTCGCCCACTTCCAATCTTGAAATCTGGAAAGAAAACCTGAATAAAACAATAGCACTGGAAGTTCCCCATATTTCGTCTTATGCTTTGACAGTAGAGCCTAAAACTGCTTTGGAGAATTGGATTTCTAAAGGTAAAATCAAAAGCCCCAAAGAAGACGAGCAGAACAGAGAATTCTACTATCTTTCAGACTTCCTGAAAGATAATGGTTTTGAACATTATGAAGTCTCTAATTTTGCTAAACCTGGTTTCTACTCCAGACATAACTCCGCATACTGGAAATATCAGGAATATTTAGGAATAGGCCCTTCTGCACATTCTTATAACGGTTTTGATGTCCGAAGCTGGAATGTTGCCAACAATCAGCAATATATTAAGAAGCTTAATGATAAACTGCTGGCAAAAGAAGAAGAAATATTATCTCAGGAAGATCAGTTCAATGAGATGATCATGATTGGTTTACGTACCATTTGGGGAGTTGATCTTAAAAGTCTGAAAAATAAATTTTCTGATAGAATGCTTGAGCATTTTCAGACAGAAATAAAATCGAAAATAGAGGAAGGTATATTGATGATTGAAAACGACCATTTAAAAATTCCTGAAAAGCATTGGTTTATGGCAGACGGAATTGCTTCAGATTTGTTTATTGTATAATATTTGTACATATGCAACTGTGAGATAAAATTCACTATTTTTGTATAAAATTTCAGTTCATTTGAAAACTAAAAAACAAGATTATTCACATCTTTCACCAAGCCAGCCTATCGGAATTTTCGACAGCGGGGTAGGAGGTCTTACCGTTGCTAAAGAAATCAAAAGACTTCTTCCTAATGAAGATCTGATCTACTTTGGGGATACCAAGCACCTTCCTTACGGAGAAAAATCGAAAGAAGCGATTATTGAATATTCTACAAAAATTACTAATTTTCTGTTACAGCAGAATTGTAAAGCCATTGTAATTGCCTGTAATACGGCAACAGCAAACGCTTTAAATGAAGTGATGCAGTCTGTTGCAGGAAGAGTTCCTGTCATAGACGTAATCAACCCCGTAGCAGAAAAAGTATCCTATGAAATTCACAATAATGTAGGTGTAATTGCTACTAAAGCAACTGTGAATTCCGGATTGTATAAAAAGAGCATTCGCAAACATAATAAATGGATCAAAGTAGACGAACTGGCTACACCATTACTTGTTCCAGCTATTGAAGAAGGATTTAAAAATCATCCGATCACGCATGCAATTATTTACAATTATTTAAGTAATAGCAAATTAAAAAATATTGAAACCCTGATCCTTGGATGTACCCATTACCCGCTCTTAATAGATGAGATTAAACAGTACTACGGAAACAGAGTCCGTGTTATTGATTCCCCTAATATTGTAGCGAATCACCTGAAGATTATTCTGGATAAATACAATCTTCTGAATGAGAATAATCCAAAACCAAATTATCATTTCTATCTTTCGGACCTTACCAAGAATTTTGAAAAGATCTCTAAGAAGTTCTTTGGAAAGACAATCGATTTGGAATTAAAAGTACTATAAATAAAAAGCCTGCTTCATAGAGATGCAGGCTTTTCTCATTTGTGTTTTTTATGTAAGATATTTGCTAGGTTTTTAAAAAAAAATTAAGCTTCTACAATTACCTTTTCAGCTTTTAATCTTGTCTTTGGATTAAACTTGGGCTGATTGGCATCCGTTTCGTCTCTTTCACCAATTGTTACGGCAAATAGAGTTTCATATTTCTCATTGTTCAGAATAAGATCGTATCCTTCGGGCTCAATTCCTTCCATAGGTGTAGAATCTATTCCCATAGAGGCACAGGCAGAAAGTAATACCCCTAAAGATAAATAAACCTGATGCCCCAGCCAGGATTTTATAGCAGCTTCCCCTTTAGGCTTTACCATAGTTCTGTAATAATTAACAGCCCCTTCAGGAAGATTCTCTTCAATTTGTTTTTCAAAATTTTCTATGTTTCGGATAACCTGGAATACAATTACGTGGCTGCTGTCTAAGACCTTTTCTTTATTGAAGTAAGATTTCTCTCCCAATTGTTTTTTAAGCTCAGCATCATTCACGAAAATGAAATTCCATGGCTGGCTGTTGATAGATGAGGGACTTAAATTTAAGATCTCTTTCAGATTTGTGATTTGTTCCTCACTGATTTGTCCTTGTGGGTTATACTTTTTTACAGTATACCGGTTTTTCATTTTTTCTAAAAAGTTCATAATTTTATACTATCATTTTTATAGTTACAAAATTAATTTAAGTTTCTTAACTTTGCAATAACGGTAAAAAATGATAGTATAAATGTATACAGTAGATAATAAAAGCTATCCTTGCTGTACCAGCGTAACCATGCGGTTTATAGGTGGAAAATGGAAGGCAGTAATTTTACATCATTTAATTGATGGGGCTAAAAGATACAGTGAATTGAGGAAATCTATTCCTACTATTACGGAAAGAACATTAAGCCTGCAGCTTAAACAATTAGAAGATGACGGAATTATAAACAGAACTGTTTTTACAGAAAAACCTCCATTGGTGGTTGAATATGAATTAACGGATTTTGGGAAGACATTGCTGCCGGTGCTGGCTGCGATTACAAAATGGGGTGAAGAAGCACCCATAATATCAAAAAAAATAATCAGGAATTAAAGTTCCTGATTATTTTCTTTATTGGGTTCAAAAAAACTGAAACTTACGTTTCCGTATTTTCGGGTATCTATTAAATTAGGATGCTCAAGTTTCATACGGCTTTGATGTTCTACAATCAGAACTCCGTTTTCTTTAAGGTATTTGTTATTCAGAACCAGAGAAATCAATTCGTAGTACTTTTTCTCTTCCATTTCAAAAGGAGCGTCTGAGAAAACAATTTCAAAAGATTTCTTATTTCTGAATTTTTTAAGCCAGTCAAATACATCTCCTCTCTGTACATTGATCTGAAGAGACATGTCGAGCTCTGAAGCCGTGGAATTGATAAATGCCGTATGTTTAGGATTCATTTCTACAGAAGTAACATTCTGGCATCCTCTGGAAGCAAATTCAAAGGTAATAGAGCCAATTCCGGCAAAAAGATCAAGAACAGCAATAGACTGCATATCATATTTGTTTTCCAGAATGCTGAATAAAGCCTCCTTTGCAAAATCGGTGGTAGGCCTTACTTCAAAGTTTTTTGGAGCAGCAATCTTTTTTGCTTTCCATTTTCCTGATATTATTCTGAACATATTCTTGTTAGGGTTTAGTTGGTAGATTATAGTTGGCAGATGATCAAGCTTGGTTTCTGATTATTCCCTGCGGCGTGCAACCTAATTAAGTATAAAATTTTTGTTTGGGATATTGTCAAAAACAATTTTCAGGTTTTTAACAAATTTCTGGAGTTCGGAGATGAATGTTTCATTTTCCGTGGTTTCCCCGTAAGCATAAAAGCTGGTTTCATTGATTCCAAAGCCAATTTTACTAAGGGTAAACATAATGAAATAAAGAAAATCTACTTCCGAGTTTACATCCAGATTATTATAAAGAATGATCTTTTTATTGTCAATCGCAAAAAACTCACATTGGTTGTGATAAAGATTGATGTGGATCTCTTTATTATTTTTATTATGAATAGAGCTCAGAAACTTTTCTCCGGAAAAATTAAAATGAACCGGTATGGCAAGTTCTTTTATTTTTTTATAGTAATTCTTCGGAAAAGTATAATAGAACTGGATATTGAATTTTTTATTAATGGAAAGCATCAGTTCTTCTTTCTCCCGGTTTGCAGGAGCATTGAATGAGATCAGGTCAAATCCGGCATCATGCTGAGAAAACCCTTCAGGCATCAGCGTAAAGTGATTAAATGCCGAAAGCACCTGGATTTCATCAAAGCGTTGCCTGATAAGAACTTCATCCAGCTTTTCTTCAATAAGATTGGGCGGTGTCTCCTCAGTAACGAAGTAGGACTTTTCCTCCAGAATGTTTTTGTTTTTCACAATCTGGTAGATCAATCCGTCTTTGGTAAAAAGTAAATTAAGTACGTTCATATTTCAATTCCTGCAAATTTAGTGAAATTCTACCATTACCGCACCCGATTGGTGGTGAAGTATTTCCTTATTATAAAAATCAATATTGACCTGGCTTTCCAGCACATCCCGAACCATCCTCTGCAATGTGCCGTCACCAATACCATGAACAATTTCCAGCCTTTTAAGATTATTTTTTCTGCAAAACTCAATCACTTCAATTAATTTTTCTTTTTGAATGAAAAGTCTTTCAAAGCTGTCATAATCATTCGGATTCTTTACCAAATTATGAAAATGCAGGTCTAAAACCAAATGATTTTTTTGATGTTTCTTAGAAATGATTTTTTTAGGCTCCTCTTTTTTTATTACTCTGATATTATCATAAAGATCCGCATCTTTAGGAACAAGTTTTTCTTTTGCGTATTGATGGGTAAAGCCATATTCATCTTTGAAAACCACAATATTTCCCTTCACGGATGTTACAACCCCGTTTAAATCCTCGTCTACAACCGAAACCTTATCGCCGATTTTCATTTTCTACTTTTTTACTCCTGTCAAGAATCGTCAAATTCTTTACACCCTTGGGCCTAACTCAATTACCTCCAGATCCTTGATCTCATCACCGTCAACTACAAAACGCATCATAGTTCTTACCTTATGCCAGCCCTGCTTTCCACAAGCACCCGGATTTAGGTGAAGCAGATTGTTTTTCTCGTCGTACATGGCTTTTAGAATGTGAGAATGTCCGGAAATAAATAACTTCGGCGCCTTTTCAGAAATTTCTTTCTTAGTTAATGGAGTATATTTTCCCGGATAACCACCAATGTGAATCATCAAAACTTCCAGTTTTTCACAAAAAAAACGGTTGACTTCCGGAAACTCAGAACGAATCTTAGCATTGTCGATATTTCCGTACACACCTCTCAAAGGTTTTATCTTTTCAAGTTGTTCAATAACATCCATACTTCCAAAATCTCCGCCATGCCAGATTTCATCAGCCTGTGCAGCATATTCTAAAATTCTGTCATCAATATAAGAATGAGAATCGGAAAGGAGAAGGATTTTTGTCATTATCTAAGCGTTCTTTCAGAAATTTATTTTTAGACTGCAAATATAAAGAAGCTTTAATTAATCGGAGATCGTTTTTTAATAAGAAATATCTTTCGTTTTGCGTATGGAATCCAGTTTCTTTTCTATATCTGCACTGAATACCTTTCTTAGTTTCAACTCATTTTCTGTAAGCTTTGAAATTACAAAGGTGCCGGTCATATTGGTATTATAAGGAAAAACTATCGTTAATGTAGAATCTGAAGCCTTTTTCCAGTTCCCGATGTACCGGTCAAGCTTTCCATTTTTAGCGTTAGATTCTTCAAGCGCATCATATCTTAATACGGATTTGCTGAGATTTCCTGTTATTTTTCCATTTTTCTGAAATCTGATTCCCTCTCTTCTGGCCTCAAAACCATCCTGCTTTTCATAAGTGTAAATATAAGTATCCAGTTTATTCAAATTCCAGGTCTGTAAAAGTAATGGGTTGGAAGTCCTGTCCTGAGCGTGGCTAAAACTGATGGTAAGAAAAGTAAAAATACTGATACAAATAGTCTTTTTCATGAATAAAACGGGTTTATCGGTAAAATAAATGAAGTTTTGATGACGCTGAAATTAGCATCATTTAATATTTAGTAAATTTGGGAAAATTAAAATAAACAATGAAACAGAAACTTTCTTTTTTCATTTTTCTTTTAACCGTAGGATTGGCCAATGCGCAGGTTGAAGAAAAAAAGCTGGATGAGCTGATCCAGAATACCCTTAAAACCTTTGATGTTCCGGGGATGTCTGTAGGAATTATAAAAGATGGCAAAGTAACCTATTCCAAAGGATTTGGAGTACGCTCTCTTACTACCAAACAGCCCATGGATGACAATACACTGGTGGGAATTGCTTCCAATTCAAAAGGTTTTACCTGTGTGGCATTAGCAATTTTAGCTGATGAAGGAAAGTTGAACTGGGATGATAAAGTTTCGAAATATATTCCTGAGTTTCAAATGTATGATCCATACGTATCTCAGAATGTTACAATCAAAGATCTTATTACACATAGAGCAGGATTAGGGCTTGGGCAGGGAGACTTAATGTTTTTTCCGGAAGGAGGAAGTTTAACCGTTAATGATATCGTTCGCAATGTAAGATATCTGAAACCGGAAAATCCTTTCAGAACAAAATTGGATTATAATAATATCATGTTTATTGTTGCCGGTGAAGTGATCCATAGAATTTCCGGATTAAGCTGGGCAGAATTTATTGAGCAAAGAATCATGAAACCTGTAGGAATGACATCAAGTTTCGGAAGCTACAACAGAGCCAAAGCTACAACAAATAAAATTGATGCTCACGCTCCGGTAGACGGAAAAGCAATTGCTGTTCCTCACGACTGGAATGAAACAGCCAACGCTGCCGGAGGAATAATGAGTAACATCAAAGATATGACTGCCTGGGCAGAATGTCTCTTGAATAATTTCACTACCAAAGATGGTAAAAAATTAGTGTCTGATAAAAATGCACAGCAGCTTTGGAGTTTACAGATTCCGGATCGTGTTGCAGCAAAAAATCCATATGATACAAGTTTTTACGGATACGGACTAGGATGGTTCTTAAGTGATGTAAAAGGACACAAGCAAGTGCAGCATACAGGAGGTTTGATAGGAACCGTTACTCAGTTTACATTAATTCCAGATCTGAAATTAGGAATTGTAGTACTGACAAACCAACAGTCGGGAGCAGCTTTCAATACAATTACCAATACCGTAAAAGATTCTTATCTTGGTGTAGCAGACAGAAACTGGCTGAAGACCTATGGGGAAAGAATGGCCAAAGTAAATGCGGAATATGATAAACAAAAGAAAGATGCATTTGCAAAATCAGAAACATTTAAAAAAGATAAACCACTTCAGCCAAAAGCAGAACAATTCATAGGTGCATACAATGATGTATGGTTCGGAGATGTTGACATTGCGCAGCAGGGAAATGCTTACAGAATTTCATGCAAAAACTCTCCAAGGCTAAAAGGCGAGCTGCTTCCGTATTCCAATAATTCTTTTATTATCAAATGGGATGACAGAAGCTATGATGCAGATGCTTATATTATTTTCAATTATGATGAAAACGGAAAGGCTGAATCTGCAAGATTGAAACCTATTTCAGACGTTACGGATTTCAGTTTTGATTTTGATGATCTGGATCTGAAGAGAAAGTAGGTCAATAATGAATTGAAAAACTTTAAAATATTGAATGAAGGAGACTGTCTTAAAATTTATTGCCTCTAGGGTTCTTATGTGATAAATTTGTTATTTAGGAGATTTTCAGATTCATATTTTACCTTTTAAAACAGCTTCTTTTATATTATTTATTTTTAATGAGCGTGAGCCAAGCCAAAAAAGAGCCCCAATATTTATTGGAGCTCTTCTCTTTATAGATAATATGATCTTATTGGGAAGTTGATGCTGAAAGAGAAAATTGTTGAAAATAATTATAAGAAGTCATAGGTTCAATGGTAACTTCAAACCTCCCTTTTCAAGCTCCCGGTCTTTTAATCTTTAATGAATTTTTTAATAACGTCCCCGATTTGAATAATATAAGCTCCCTTAACGAGGTTACTTACATCAATAGAATCACGTTCCATTTTTCCTGAAAGAACAAGATTTCCAACCATACCAAAGATTTTATAATCCTTTGAAGGAGCGTTTAATACGGTTAATTTTTCCTTAGTCGGATTGGGGTGAATAGATGTTTTATTATTGCGGATTTTCTCGTCAGAAACAGATAGGGTTGTCAGATCTGCCTTCAGCACAGTACCTGCAAAAAAATCGGTTACATAAATGATATTTTCTCTTACAGCCAATCCGGAAGGATAATCAAATCCATTGGAAACAAGCCCTGTAGATACAACTGGATTAGTTTGAGTAATGTTAAGTTTGGAAACTTTAGAAGCTCCTGCCTCACAAATAAATAAATCTTTTCCATGAGAAACAAGTCCCGATGGATAGCTTAATCCCTGTGCTATTACAGTCGGTGAACTTGAGCTGGTCAGATCGAATTTTGATAGTCTTCCTTGAAACCGTTCTGTAAAATAAAGGTCATTACCAATGATCTCGATTTCAAATGGAGACTCTGCAGATGTTACATCAATCAACTGAGGTACAGCCTGGCTTACATCTATTTTGGCAATTTTATTATCTCCTTCAAGGGCCATATAGAGTTCATTTCCTACAAATTCAAGACCAAGCGGACTGTTTATTCCGGTTAGTATAACTTGTGGAGTCGGATTAGGAGAATTTAGATCAACTTTTGAAAGTTTGTCTCCTCCAAATTCAGAAACGTATAAAATATTATCCTTTAAAGCAAGACCATAAGGACGGTTCACACCTGTCACGACATCTACAGGAGGAGTATTTGGGTTATTAATGTCTACTTTGATAACTTTATCAAGGGAATAGACACCGATATACATGGTATTGCCGTCTATAACCATAGGATTAGGAGTTTGTAGGTTGTCAATCAGTACATTGGCTGTAGCTTGTGAGTTTAATTTGTTTCCAGCCAAAATCAGAATTAAAACTAAGAAGTAAAATTGTTTTTTCATTTTATTTTTATTTAGAATAATTAAATTTAAACAAAAATACTTTATTAAGAATAAAAAATCCATACTTCTGACAAATATCATGAACAAAATAATATGGGACTGTTTGTAGAGTAATTTGGAAAGATGGATGAAACATAAGCCAATTATCATGTTGCAAAAAGCAGATGATTCTTGAATGTTTTTTTAACGATTATATAGAATGCTTACTTAGTTGAGTAACACGTTATGTGAAAAAGGGGAATCTGTTTATGACATAGTTGTTCCTCTTCTTTTTATGAAAGGAAAAAAGAAGAACAATGCTGTGCAAAATAAAAAAGGAGCGTGCTGAATTTATATTTTCCCGGGCTCATAAAAGAATAGAAGCTTCTTTTTAGCGCCATCGAATTCGGACCAGGATTCACAGTCTACCTCAAAACCGGCAACTCCGCAGGTCGGGAAATGGAAAATATCTTCAGAAATAGAATTCGCAAAATTGGAAATTCCGTTGTTATGAGAGAAAAAAGCAACCGAGTTCAGGTTGTCATCCAGATCATATATTACAGATTCAAAACTTCTTTCCGAAGGATTGTACAATTTTTCATCAGTAGAACAGTTCAGCTGATAAGTCTGATTAAAAATCTTACATGTATTCAGGGCACGCACTGCCGGGCTGGATACAAAGTGATCAATGGAAATATTATTGTTTTTAAGGAACCTGGACATGTTCATAGCATCCTGCAAACCTTTGTCTGCCAAAGGTCTGTCAAAGTCCTCTGTTTCTTCAGGCCAGTCGCTTTTTGCATGTCTTACGAGGATGAGTTTCTTCATATATCTGTTTTTTGGAAGATTAAAATTATAAAAAAAATAATGGAATAAAACATGATTTATATAAAAAAACTGCGTTATGAATAAAATCATTAAATTTTACTAAATTTGCAAACTTATGGGACAAATCCTTGCAATAGACTATGGAAAGGCGCGTTGTGGCATTGCTGTAACGGATGATATGCAGATTATAGCCAGTGGGCTGGAGACTGTGGAGAACCGTTCTTTAATGGATTTTCTGAAAAAATATTTCGGAGAAAACAAGGTAGATGAAGTAGTGATTGGGCTTCCCATAGATTTGAAAGGAAACGTTTCAGAAGTGGAAACCGATATTTTAAAGTTCATTGAAGAATTTAAAAAAGAATTTTCGGATATTGCGGTTCACCGTTTGGACGAAAGATTTACATCCAAAATGGCTTCATTTTTTATTTCTCAAAGTGGAAAAAATAAAAAAAAGAGGCAGGAAAAAGGATTAATAGATAAAGTAAGTGCAACCATCATATTGCAGAATTTTTTAGAACAAAGATTAAGATGATTTTACCGATAAGAGCTTTTGGGGATCCTGTTTTGAGAAAAGTGGGAAAAGATATAGACAAAGACTATCCCGAATTACAGGAATTGATAGATAACATGTTCGAAACGATGTACAGTGCAAACGGCATAGGCCTTGCGGCACCTCAGATCGGACTGGATATCCGCTTGTTTGTAATAGATGTGACGCCTCTTGCTGAAGATGAAGATTATGAGGATATCAAAGATGAGTTGGCAGAGTTCAAAAAAGTATTCATCAATGCCAGAATTCTTGAAGAATCCGGTGAAGAATGGAAGTTCAACGAAGGCTGTCTTTCTATTCCGGATGTAAGAGAAGATGTAAAAAGAAAAGGAACTATCGTTATTGAATATTATGACGAAAATTTTGTAAAACATACAGAAACTTTTTCCGATATTAGAGCCCGCGTAATTCAGCATGAATATGACCACATTGAAGGGATTCTGTTTACCGACCACCTGAGCGCTCTGAAGAAGAAACTGGTAAAAGGAAAACTGACAAAGATCTCCCAGGGTGACGTAAGCATCGGTTACAAAATGAGATTCCCAAAATAATTTAAACAAGGATTAAAAGAAATAATATATAGCAAAAAGCTTAGCGCTGATTGCAGAATTTACTAAAAATAAAATTATGCTGTTAGAAAAAATAATTTCAATTTCTGGAAAACCAGGACTTTACAAACTAGTTTCTCAATTAAGAAATGGATTCATCATTGAAGATGTTACCAACAAGAAAAAAGTAAGCATTGGAAACTCAAGCCAGGTAAGTTTATTAGATAATATTGCAATGTTTACATTTGAAAAAGAAGTTCCTTTGTTCGAAGTTTTTGAAAATATTGCTAAAAACAACGACTATAAAGAAACTATTTCTCACAAATCTTCTGATGCAGATTTGAAAGACTTTATGTTGACATCTCTTCCGAACTATGATACGGAAAGAGTATATTCTTCTGATATCAAGAAACTGGCTCAGTGGTATAACATCCTTCAAAAAGCAGGATACATCACTCCGGAAAGCTTCGTAAAAGCAGAACCTGAAACTTTAGAAGGAGAACCTGCGGAAGAAGTAAGCATCGAAAAAGAAGCTAAAAAAGCGGCTCCAAAAGCAGAAAAGCCGGCTGCACCAAAAGTAAAAGCAACTTCAGCTGCAAAATCAGCTCCGAAAAGCACACACAGAAAACAAGGATAATTCATTTTTGAATTAAAAATATCAAAGCCTTGTCAGGAAATACCCTGACAAGGTTTTTGTTTTTAGGTCGCAAATAATCAGAGGATTTTCTGATCACTTCAAACTTCGTCTTTATCTTTAAACCATAAACCATAAACCATAAACCATAAACCATAAACCTTGAATTTTGAACCCCATCTCGCTCTTCGAACCCTTAACCCTGAATTTTCATTCCCAGCGTTTGTCATAGAACCAAAATCCCTTACATTTGTATAAGATTGAATTTCCCATTACTTATGAATACGAAACAGGAGAAACTAGAGGCTTTCGGAAGATTACTTGATATTATGGATGATCTGCGAGAAAAATGCCCGTGGGATCAGAAACAGACTTTAGAATCGTTACGTCATCTTACACTTGAAGAGACTTATGAGCTTTCCGATGCTATTTTGCAGGAAGATTTACAGGAAATAAAAAAAGAGCTGGGAGATGTTTTGCTTCATCTGGTCTTTTATGCCAAGATCGGTTCCGAGAAAGAAAGTTTTGATATTGCAGATGTCATTAATTCCCTTAATGAAAAACTGATCTTCCGTCATCCGCATATCTATGGAGATACAAAAGTGAAAGATGAAGAAGAAGTTAAACAGAACTGGGAAAAGCTGAAATTAAAAGAAGGTAACAAGTCCATTTTGGGAGGAGTTCCGAAAAGCTTACCGAGTCTGGTAAAAGCTTATAGAATTCAGGATAAGGTAAAAGGAATCGGGTTTGAATTTCATGATGCAGAAGATGCCTGGAAGAAAGTAGATGAGGAAATTCAGGAATTCCATGAAGAAACTGATCCGCATAAAAAAGAGCAGGAGCTGGGTGATGTATTTTTCTCACTCATCAATTATGCAAGAATTTCCGGGATTAATCCTGATTCAGCGTTGGAAAGAACCAATCTTAAATTTATTTCAAGATTTCAAAAGATGGAAGGAATTGCTGAAGAAAAAGGACTAAAGCTTGCGGACATGTCTCTGGAAGAAATGGATGTACTTTGGGAAAAAGCAAAACAATTGTCATAAATCCTGTTGAAGGCAAGTAACACTTCTTATATTCAGTTTAAAAAATAAAAATACATTATGCTACGTTTTCTTATTTTGCCTGCTTTATTTTTACTAAGCTGCAATCCAAAAGCTCAGAATTCACCGGCTAAAGACGATGAATTGAAAGTCCAGTTTTCTTTACCTAAAAAGTTAAAGGAAGTTTCAGGGATTACGTTGTCACAGGATAAGAAGACCATCTGGGTAATAGAAGACAGAGGGAATAAAAATGCAGTGTATAGCCTTAATGATAAAGGTGAAATGATAGGGAAGGTGCCGGTAGAAAATGCTGAAAACACGGATTGGGAAGATATTATATCAGATCCGCAGGGAAATATTTATATCGGTGATTTTGGGAACAATGATAATGACAGACGAGATCTTGCGATTTTAAAAACAGATCTTAAAAACAGTACCCAAGCAAGCACAAAGGTTATTCAGACTACAAAGTTTCATTATCAGGGGCAGACCGAATTTCCTCCAAAAAAATCAAACTTTTTATATGATTGTGAAGCTTTTGTAGAGATGAATGGTAATTTTTATCTTTTCACGAAGAACAGAAGCAAAGGTTTTGACGGAACTTTCCTTGTATTTAAAGTACCTAACAAAGAAGGAGATTTTGAAGCTAAATTAATAGGAACTCTGAAGCTTCAGGGTGGATATAACGATGCTGCAATCACTTCGGCAACTATCAACAGTGCAAAAGATAAGATTGTATTGCTGACCCATAAGAATATCCATGTTCTGACCGGTTTTACAGCCGATAATTTCAGTACTGCTAAAATTCAGAAGATCCCTTTAAATCATAATTCCCAGAAGGAAGCGATTGTTTTTCTTGATAATAAAACACTAATGATTGCTGATGAAAAAGGAAAGAATGAAGGCGGAAATGTGTATACATTCTCCTTTTAACTAATAGACGATTATAAATCAAAATCCACAGAGAATATCTGTGGATTTCTTGAATAATATAGTTAAAGTGATTGAGTTGATGTCTGTTATGGAGTAAGGTAAGAGATATGTATATTACCGCTGGACAATCTGAAATCCTGGGTGTATCGGCATCGTACCCTGAACGTTTCTCCTGCATTAAAGAAGTTGATAGAAGAAAGATTATGATTCAATCCTGTGGTACGTTCACCATGTCCTGTGGATATTCCGGCAAGTGTAATCTGCGTTGGGGATACCCTTTGAATATAAGAATTGGCAGTACCAGCGGTTTGCCCGTTCGGATTTAAATTCAGATCATAAGTAATATACGGAACAATATTATAAAAACCAGGTTTTACCACGGTGAATAATCCCGAGGTAGAATTGTATGTTAAATAAGCCGTGTCAATTTTATTGCTCACATTATAAATATAGGTTTGTGAGTAGTTTTCATGAGTGCTCACCGGTGTACTATGTGTACCGGTAAAACTTCCGCTGCTTGGATTAATATCTGTTTTGTTTCCTACGAAAACAACTTTTAAAAAGTTTTCAGATTCTATGGTTTTCCATACCGGTGTATTTCCGGCTCCGTTTGACATTAAAAACTCTCCCTTGTTACCTGAGTTTCCTTTCGTTCTGTCATCGCCGCCTACATTCAGATCCTTTACTACCTGAAGGGTACCGTTAACGTGTAATGTACTTTGAGGAGTTGGTGTTCTAATCCCTACTTGTGCTTTTAGGCTTATAAACATCACAAATAATGCCATGTATAATAGTTTTTTTTTCATCCAGATGTTGGTTTTTTTGTTTGTGATGACAAATATAAAATGTTTTTTAAATGTCTGTTTTTTAAGGAATTGACAAACATATTTCGCTATTTGTATATTTGGTATACGGAGCTGAAAATATGACCTTTATTTAAAAGTCATATTTATTTTATTGATGAAAAATATATGCTGAAAAGTAGAATTATTAAATTTAAATTAAATTAAGTTTTTTTTGGTTACTTATGTTTTTTAATCTTAAAATATTGTTTAATAACGATTTATATTTTGTTTTTGAAATGTAATTCAGAACTGAAAAAATGAGTTAACCTATCTTTTGCAGATAAGATTAATTAAAAATTCATCCCGATTCCGGCAGAAATTCTTCCGCCATCAGAGCCATAGAAATAGTTCAGTCTTGCAGACATCATTTCCACAATGCTCAGCCATACACCGGCGCCTACAGACTGATGCCACTTTCTTGAATATTCATTATCATTCCATACACGGCCAATATCATAACCTACCAGAATTCCCATGTTGGCAGGAACAATATTGTTTCTTATTCTTCCGAAATCCCATCTTACCTCAGAATTGTTGGTAAAATAAGACCTTCCGGAGAACCTCTCATTTCTGAAAGCCCTCATTCCATTGTTGCCGCCGATGGCTGCCGCCTGGTAGAATTCAAAATTATTGTTGTTCATCCACATCACGTTGCTTGCGTTGGCAAATACAAAGATCCCTTTTTTGTCAATTCTGTGATCAATAGCTAGTCTTCCTTTCAGTGTAAGGAAGTTTTTATTAAAATCTGAGATCGTGGATTTCCAGTCGGCATTCAGCATAAACTCCAGCCCGAGAGTAGGAAAAGCCATATTATCAGCGTTTTTATATCCGAAAGTATAATTGGCACCCACAAATTGCTGGCTGTTGAATACATCCGGTCTCACATCCGGAGACTGGTTGATGAAACGGTCGTCTTTTCTTTGTACTTTATTATCTTCAAAAGTAAGCTGAAACTGATGGCTCAGGTTCATCCAGCTTTTCTTGTAAATGGATGGTGAAAAATTAAATTTTGAAATCCTTGCCCTGTTGTATTCTCTTTCCGTATTTTCCTTGTCATATTCACTATCGTTGGAAAGACCGAAGAAGTTTTGTGAGAATCTTGGTGTAGTATAAAATGCATCCAGGTTGATATCCCATCCTGCGATTGCTTTTTTGAAAACACCTTTATAAGTAAGACTGAAACCTGCCGTAGCCGTATAAAAATTGGCTTTTAAGCTATGTCTTTGAGTGAAAGGATCACGGATAAAATTATTAACTGTATAATTTGCAAGGAAACCTACGATAACACCATCATCCGGGTTATAATCCAGATTTGGGTATCCTGCAACAGAGTTGTATTTCGGGTGCTTGTAATTATAGCTGTTGATATCATAATCATCCGTAATATTCTTTGTTGCACTTCCGGCATTGTAAGTATTCTTTTGAGATTTAAAATCATAAATCTTTACCTTTCTGCCATCTGCTATATTATAAGTATCGTGATTGTATCCCCCAATCAGTCTGATGGTCATTTTGGGTTTTCCGGCTCCAACCACCTCATAAATATCATCATCTTCCAGCCCGTAGATCCAGAGCTCCTTTGTTTTTGAATCATTGTAAGTTTTCTCAAAAACCAGCTCATTTTTATCCTTATTTTTCCCCAGCTTATATTGTTGTACCGTTACAGAGTGCCCGTTTTTGGTGATAATAAATTTATCAGGATTTATAGTTCCTGCTAAAGAAACTTTTTTCTGTAGTACATCATAATATTGAGCTGCATAGCTTTGCAGTTTGGTTTTTCTTATCTTCAGCTTTCTCTGAATATCTGCGATGGTATCATCCTGAACCTCCTTTGGAAGGTTATGGAAAGCATCATCAATATCGGCATCCGTCAGATGTTCCTGAATATATTTTGCCTGTGTTTCCCATTCCTGTTCATCGGCACCTTTTAAGAAAACAAGATCCATAGGGTAAGGTTCCATATTCACCCATTTTACACTACTGATATCTTCTGTAAATGTTTTCATATGACGGATGGCAGGAACATTCATAATAATTTTAAATGCTGCTCCGTCATATTTACTGAAAGCCTGATCTCTGTCTCTGGGAATAGGTTTATAAGTGACTTTATCCCCGTCTTCA
Source organism: Chryseobacterium sp. Tr-659 (assembly GCF_011752975.1). Lineage (GTDB taxonomy): Bacteria > Bacteroidota > Bacteroidia > Flavobacteriales > Weeksellaceae > Chryseobacterium. The sequence continues at coordinate 68,822 of NZ_VWWP01000008.1, forward strand.
TATTCTGCCCACTTCCATTGGTCAGAATGTCTGTCCCAGTCGCCGATGAGCATATCAAATAACCTGGCTCTGATGTAAGATTCTCTATCTACGGAGTATTTATTGCTTTTAGCAAGGTTTTTTAATACGTCATCTGTAGAAATAATATCTTTGGCATTGTCCAGAGAAGCCAGAGTTTTCGGATCGGAAGAGAAACGTTCTTCAATCATATACATTTCATCACCGTAGTTTTCATTATATCTCCCTAAAGCCTGCTGTTTTGGAATAAAATACAGCTTCGGATTACTGTGGAAGATATTCAGCTTATCGGCCATATTTCCTACACTAAAAGGTGTGAAAGGATGGTTGGTGGTATAAAAATCAAGTAAGAATTTTTCAGGAAAAGTATCTGCAAGCTCTTCTCCCAATGTACTTTTCTGGAAAGCCATATTATTCAGGAAGCGGACTGCACTTTTTTTCACGCCGCGCATTACGAATTCCTGTCCGTTTGCAGCTTTTAATCTTAAACTGTTGGACTGGTTTCCTCCGCCTTCTCTGAAAGGGATGTAGCCTCCGTTCAGTTCTGAAAGATTGGCAGTGGGCGCTTCAATAGGAATTCCGTAATATTTTCTGTAATGTTCACCCCAAAGCCATCGGTAGAACTTTCTTTTTTGGGTAAGCTGTACCGGATAAATGGTTGAAGAGAATGTTGCCGGGAAAGTATTAGGAAAATTATTCACAAATACATCCGGTTTTGAGATCACTGAAATGTGGGTAAGCTTTTCAAGTTGGGTATTTTTTGTGGAGAAATACTCAACATCAGTGCTCTGATCTTTTCTGATATTCAAAACAGCAAAACCGCTGCCTCCATAAGAAAAATCCGTTTTTTCTGCGATGGTGGAAGGATCTGTTTTTGAGCCGGCACCACTTATGATTTGTCTTAGATTTCCGTCTTCGTGATATTGTAAGTTGTGATCATGACCAGAGACGAAAATAATGTTTTCCTTATCCTGAACAATACTTTTGAGTCTGTTAGCCAGATCAGCATAATGCTGATTATTGATATCTGCAGGACTTGCTCCGGAAGAGCTTCTTAAAATATTAAGAAAGCTTGCAACAACCGGAACCGGAACTTTACTGTTGAATGGGAAAAGATGTGATTTTGCAGAAGTGAATCCGGCATGAGTTCCGCTGCTCATAATAGGATGGTGTAAAGCAACAATGATCCTTTTTCCCTGATTTTTAATGATGAGATCTTTAAATTCAGTAAAGAAATCTTCACGGGTTTTAATATTGCAGTTCTTGTTGATGCCCGGATAATTATCCCAGTTTGTAATCACCCATTCCGAATCAATGGCGATTAGTTTAATGTCCTTAGATATGTTGATATCATCAATAGGACAGCCATTTTTAGGAAGGAATGCTTTTTTATCGTCAAGATATTTTTTTACCAGAGATTCCTGGTTATTCAATCCTTCGAGCCCACTATACCAATCATGATTTCCCGGGATTACCAATGTTTTTCCCTTAAAGTTTTTGGTGATAGCAAGCTGATTCTCTAATTTTTGCTTAGCGATTGCATAATCTTTATCCGATTTCTCAGGCATTCCGTTAGGGTAGATATTATCACCCAGAAAAATCAGCATAGAGTTGCTGTTTGCTGAATCCAGTTTGTTTTTCAGTAAATCCAGTGTTTTTTGTGCCTGAGGTTCATCTGAATTTCCGGCATCTCCAATCAGGAAAAGTTTAAAATCATTTTCAGATTTAATGTCGGAATCTTTTACTTCGAATAAGTTTTTGCCCTTTTGTACGTTATATGTTGCACAGGAATAAAGGACTCCTGCAGACATTACTGTTCTAAGAGCAATAGAAGTATTTTTTAGATGAGTTTTAAAGGATAAATTCATAAATTTACATTAACAAAAATTCAGGAATGAGCATTCTAGACAAAGCTAAAAATTATGTTGAAATCTTATTCAAAGATAAGTTATCTCCGGTATATTTTTATCATAATTTTATTCATACTGCCTACACAGTCAATAAGGCTGAGGAAATCATGAAAAATACTCCTGTTTCTGAAGAGGATCAGGAGAAAGTACTTGTAGCATTATGGTTTCATGATACAGGATATATAGAATGTGCCATGAACCATGAGGAGAGAGGCGTAGAAATTATGAAGACGTTTCTTCATCAGGAAAATTATCCTGAAAACTATATTGCAGATGTTGAAAAACTCATCCTGGCTACAAAGATCCATTACGAACCGCAGAATTTACTGGAAAAAATTGTAAAAGATGCTGATTTCAGTCATTTTGCAGGCCATGATTACAGTGATATTTCCGATGCTTTAAGAAAAGAATGGGAGCTTACCAATGTAAGATGTTTTTCTAATGAAGAATGGAACGCCGGAAACCTGGATATGCTGAAGAATAAGCATACTTTTTATACAGATTATGCTAAGGATAACTGGGAGCCTCTGAAAAAGAAGAATATTAAGAAGATCGAAAAGAAGCTGGAAAAAGAGGACGATAAAAAAGAGAGCAAAAAAGAGAACTCAGAAGTTAAAAAGGAAAAAGAGAAATCAGACAGAAGTGTAGATACTTTATTCAGGGTTACCCTTAACAATCACACAAGGCTGAGTGATATTGCCGACAGTAAGGCCAATATTCTTTTATCTGTAAATGCAATAATTATTTCGGTTTGCCTTTCCGTATTGGTTCCGAAGCTCGATGCTCCTAAAAATTCACATTTGATTCTTCCGAGTTTCATATTGCTGCTGTCTAGTGTACTCACCATCATATTTGCAATCCTGTCTACAAAACCCAATGTAACAAAAACCACATTTACAGCCCAGGATATTACAAACAGAAAAGTAAATTTGTTGTTCTTCGGAAATTTTCAGCAGATGTTGTTTGATGATTATCACAATGCCATGAAAGATCTGATTAAAGACAGGGATTATATTTATGATTCTATGGTAAAAGATCTGTATTATCTGGGAAAAGTTCTGGACAGAAAGTACAAGCTTTTATCAATTACCTATAAGATATTTATGGCAGGAATCATTATTTCCGTGCTGTCTTTTGGGGTTGCATTTCTTAGTCTTTAATTAAAACAATACACAATGATTGTCAGACAGCGTACGAATTGGCTGAAAATGTTATTTATATGGAGAGGATCTGTATTGAAGAAAATCATCATTCAGCTTACCATCATCACGTTGTTTTCATTGGCCATCTATTATTTCAAAGGAAAGGTCTTTGATTATAAAGTACACCTTAATCCGACTATTTTTACACTGATTGGTCTGGCACTGGCCATTTTTATGGGATTCTGTAATTCGGCGAGCTATGATCGTTTTTGGGAAGGCAGAAAGCTTTGGGGGCTTCTTGTGATTGAAACCAGATCTTTAACGAGGCAGATCTTATCACTTGTGAATGATCCTTCTTCTGAAGCTAAAGAAGAAAAACAAAAGATCATTAAGCTGATCTCTGCCTTTTCATGGTCTCTGAATTTCCAGCTGAGAGATAAATCGGGGACAGAACATCTTGAAAGGCTGCTTTCTCCTGAACAGCAGGAACAGGTAAAAGGGAAGAAATTTATCCCAAGTATTATCCTTGGTTTTATAGCAGACTGGCTGAATGAGCAGAATAAAAAAGGAAATATAGATACGATTGTCATGACTTCCATGGATCATCAGCTGAGCCAGTTCTCTAATATTTCCGGGGGTTGTGAAAGGATTTATAATACACCGTTACCATTTGCTTACAGTGTTTTGCTGCATCGTACCGTATATCTTTATTGCTTCTGGCTTCCTTTCGGATTGGTTGATACGCTGGGATGGATGATGCCTTTGATCGTTTTGTTGATAAGCTATACTTTTATTGCTCTTGATGCAATCATTCAGGAGATTGGAGAGCCTTTCGGGGAAGAAGAAAATGATCTTGCCCTGAATAGTATCTGCCGTACAATTGAATTCTCAATTTTTGAACAGGCCGGAATTCCACAGGGAGAATTGAAAAAGCCGGATACTTATTTTGTGGATTAATTTTTAGGAATTTCTCAATTATAGCTTAAAATATTCTGTTGAGATATCATATCCATAACGTATAATCATGATGGATACTACGATAAGAAAAATTTTTCTTACAAAGCCATTTCCTTTTTTCAATGCCATACGGCTGCCGGCAATATTTCCAATGATATTAAAGAAGGCGAGCAGTAATCCAACGCCCAAAAGATAATACCCCTGCTTGATAAATATGATGAGGGCAGATATACCGGTACAGCAATTTATAACTTTAGCATAAGCGGAAGCTTTTAAGAATTCAAATCCCATAAAAAATACAAAGCTTAGTATGAAGAAACTACCAGTCCCTGGTCCAAATAAACCATCATAAAACCCAACTACAATACCTATTAATGATCCTGTTATCATTTGTTTTCTGAAAGACAATACTTTCGTTTGTGTTGTTCCCAGTTCTTTTTTCTGATATACATACACTGCCATTACAATAAGAATAACAAGAATGGCTGGTTTTAATACTTCTGTTCGGATTATACTTACTGTTTGAGCTCCCAGTAAAGAGGCAATAAAAGCAAACACACAGATAGTGAATAACAAAAGATAATCAAACCTGATCTTTTTTGTATATCTGTAAGTAGCAAATAATGTTCCTGATAAAGCCGCAATTTTATTAGTTCCGAAAATGGTAGGTACAGGAAGATTTGAGAATGCTATAAGTAAAGCAGGAACTTGTATTAAACCGCCGCCGCCAACAACTGCATCAATAAAACCGGCAGCAAAAGCAAGAAAACATAGGAAGACCAATAGGTATACAGGATACTCCAGGGTAAGAAATAATTCGTTCATAAGATTTGTGTTTTTGATAAAAAAGAAGAGTATTCAGCCCTATTTTTAGGTACAAAATAAATGATTTTTTCGATTAAAAACATTTCTGCATTGCACAAATTACGTTACTTTTCGTTAGAAATAAAGTTAATATGTATTATATTAATTCATTTTGTTGTAAAGAAACCCTTAGTGCTAATAATCCGGTAATTCCTTGTAAATCTTCCACTCTTAAAAATTCCACATCATGTTGTAAAATACCTTTCTTCTGCAGTTTGGAAATATAGTCCAGATATTCTTTCTGGTTTTCCATTCCGAAGTAGACAATGGTGATCTTTCCGGGAGCGGTGATGCGTTCTGAAGAATCTTTTACATGAGCTTTATCCAAACGTTTTTTGATGATTTCATAATAGGAATTGTAAGCTCCGTCTACATCAAAGCGCTTTTCATCCATTCTGAAGCGGATATCTATTTTTTCATTATAAACAAAGATTAATGAGGCAATATCCAGCTGTACAGGTAGGTCTTTTTTGAAAGACTGGAACTCAAGTTCCATTTTGCAGATGGTCTTTAGCTGCCAGTATCTCAGTTTATGGACTACTTTTGCAGTATAATGAAGTTCAGGAGCGATTGTTGGACCAATATACAGGTTATGCTCCACGCCGTCCGATTTGAATCTTTCATAATAATGCGGGAAAATTTCCTGTGCTTTTACCTGGCTTTCATCCAGCATATCTGCCAGCTTTCTGTTGACAAGGGTAATAGAATCATCCAGATTTTTTCTGTGATTGTAAAAAAGATTTGTAGGACCAAAGATTTGTGAAAAATAATTTTTAATCTTTGTTTTTATTTCTCCTGATGTTTTTACTTCCAATTTACCCTGCAGGAAAGGATGAATTTCTTCTCTTAATACTCTTTGAAAACGCTGCTCCGTATCTGCTTTGATCTCATTATTTAACTCATTCTCAAAAATATCAAGAGCCAGTAAGAATTTTTCCGAATCGGAATTGGTGAGTGTTAAAATTTCATTCAATGATTCAATCTGCTGGTTGAGGTCTTCAAGCATCAGGTTAAAACGTTTTTCTGAAGAAGAACGGATGTCTGAAACTCCGAACAGAGGGGTAAGATTTTTAAATGAAATCTGTTTTAAAGTATATATTTTTTTCCCTAGCGACGCTGTGAAATATTTCTCAGCTTCATTTCTGAACTTCCATACCACACTGTCGTGGATGGTGGTGTATTCACGCTGAATGATGGCTTCTATCTGGTAATTTTTCTCAAAATAAAATCTGCTCAGTGAGAAGAGAATCATATCGGTAAAAAACTCCATTTTTTTGAGCTTTAAACCGTTAAAACTGCCGGCTATCGGAGAAGTGAATTCCATAATAGCAAGAAGCTCCTTATCTTTCATGATCGGGATTACCATGAAGCTGTTGACGTTATTATCCTTTAAAATACTGAATGATGGGAGTTGTTTGACATTTTCATCCAGATTATTAACATTGGAAACCACAACCGGTTTTGAATTGTGATTTAAATTATCAAAAGTATTTTTACGGGTTTCTTCATCAAAAGTATTGATCCAGAAATCAAGGATATGATTGGTCAGAAAACTTTCATAAATCGGAAGTTTATCAAGCTTCTGTTCCTTTTTATTGAAGGTCATCAGCCCGAAGCTGAGTTCCGGAACATCAAAATAGGATTTGAAGATTTCGGTTAGGTTTTGATTAGGATTCATGTTTTCCGGATCTATTTCTATCATACTTGATTTCAGATCCGATAAAGCAACCTCAGAGGTGCAGTCTACCAGTGAAATGATGGTAAACCCTTTCAATATCCATGATTGTGAAGGGAAATATTTTTTCCACAATTTAAAATCATCCAGGTTTTCCAAAAGCATATCCAGCACATCATCAGATGGAATTTTGGCATCTTCTGTAGGAGTAACTTCTGTAAAATCTGAATTGACCGTTATCTTATAATGTTTCATGATTCCCTGTTTATTCGGGATATCATAATAAAACGGAATCGTACTTTTGATATCTTTATTGAAATAAGCCTGAAGAATCAAGCAGCAGCAGAAGACATAAAACTCATTATCCGTAATATTTCTAAGTTCTATTTCAAAATCTGTTCCCGCATCTTTAAGGATATCTTTAAATCTTTCTGTATAATTGAAAGTGATGTTGGAAAGAGGAATACTTGCCGCTTTTATTTCATTTTTGGTAAGACCGGTAGGGAAGAGGTCTGCAAGGAGCATTCTGATGAGGTCTTCATTTTTCTCCAGAAGTGCTGTATCCTGAAAACCATCTCGCAGTTCTTTGAAATTTCTTGTGCTCTCAATCAGCGATTCCGCATAATTGACCCGGTATTCCAGGCGGTCATTGTAACGGATATGCTCCAACACATCCAAATATTTTTTGAATGAAATATAAACCTGAAAAGGGGAGTCTTTTTTGTAAAGATTAGCCAAGAGCTGAAATTTAAAGTAAAGTTATGAAAAAAGCGGAATATTGATATTCTGTAAATTTTATTTTATTCTATATAATTTACGGATGTTTAGAGAAAAATTTCAGCATATTTTATAATTTATTAAGGTTTCTGAAGAATAAAGATGACTGTTTTACTGATTAATAAATTCTACCGCCTTTTGAATCAGCAGATCTTCGCCTTTACGTATTGACTGAAGTGTCGGTTTAGCCTGAATATCAATAGAAATACCGGTTCTCTGGGTATCTTTTCCATCAGGATAATAGATTCCTAAACCACTCATTGAAGTACTGATTCTGCCGGGAAGGTCTATATAAGAGACATTTCCATCTGTACCTGCGGTCTGGGAACCTATCACAGCTGATCTTGGTGCGGTACGTAAAGCCATAGCTATAAATTCAGAGGCACTTTGCGTATTTTGATCAACTAAAATAGCGATCTTACCTTTATAATAGTTCTTGTTTCTTTTACCGATTTTTGCAATCCCCTTCATTTCAAATTTTCCCGGATGCTGAAGCGATGTTATTTTGAACAAAGCAAATTCTTTCTCTTCAGGATACAGATATCCGGAAAGCAGCTCTGCTGTAAATTGTTTAGGATAACCTCGAAGATCGATAATGATACCTTTTTTATTCATGAACTTTTCCATAGCCGTATGAACTTCCTGCTCCTTTATAATGGTGGAATTGATATATCCTGTAGCAGGATCCAATTCCTTGTATGCAGATGTATTTGCTTTCGCCGCCATATCCTGAGCTGGAATTGTTTTTGAACTGATATCCAAAATTTCACCATTATCTTTTTTAATCTTTAATACAATATCATCTTCATTGGTCTTAAGTATGATTTTACTAATCTCTCTTAGTAGAGAAGCTTTGTTGGAAGCCGGGATATATTTTGCTTTTTCGTTCAGAAGGTCACTTACTTTTTGATGATCAATTTCTGTAATGATATCTCCAACACTAAATCCTGAAACCGAGTTGTGTTTACTGATATCTGTAATAACCAATTGCTCATCAACAAATCTTGTTTTCAAAGGAGCTTCTCTGATACCGTAAAATTCATCAATAATATTTCCGAAATCGTAAATGCCGGCATGAGTGTCATGGATTTCAGTAGTAAGTTCCAGTATGGTCAGTTTATAACTGAGTTCGTCATGGGTATGAATGATTTTTGGAATGTAATCTTTCAAAATTTGATCCCAGTTTTTTCCTATAATATCTTTGTATGGGAAAAAATAGTTAATACTGTTCCAGTATCGGAATAAAGCCAGAATTTTCATTCCGGTATCATCCCATTTTATTCTTTGATAGGGTTCTTCATTTTTAAATACCGGATTTTGATCCGGAGAAACAATATCAACATAATAATTTTCTTTGATCTCAGTTTTGATTCCGGCACCGAAAGTTCTGCTCCAGTTAAATAGTAAAGCATCAAAATTTTTAGAATTGATATGGGGTAGAAAACGGAACAGTTCATAATCCCAGTTCATATTTCCTTTCGAGACTTCCGGGCTGTGGTATTTAAGATATCCCCAGGTTTTGCCGAGTTGATAAAGGTTACTGATTTGGGTTTCGTTGAGGCTGTCAATTTTGAACTGGGAATCCAGTAAGAATTCATCAGCAGACTGGTAATGTCCTTCGGAAGCTATTGTTTCAATATTGGTTCCATCTACATAAACTTTGAAACTATCAAACCAGACTTTTCCTTTTCCTTTGAGGAAACCACCGATTTGAAGAGTGCCCTGATTTTCGGTAATTGGTAACGTAATGGTATATTTTTTCCAATCTGTGGTTCCATGAACATTTTCTGTTTTGATCTCGTTTGATCCGAGAGGCTGCTGATCTCCTCTAGCCAGAGAAATGAATAATCCTGCGGAGTTTTCTACTTTTTCTGTTTTAACATATCCTTCTAACCTAAGCTCTTTTCCCTGGAAAATATTGAAAAGTGTATAAGAGATACCTCCTTCGGAAGCTTGAGTGGGAGATTGGATGATAACAGATTTTTTTCCCGCTTGAAATAGTGCAGATTCATTCTTTGCAATGATGTTTCCCCAGTGATACCATCCTTCAGGTAATGAATTGTTCCTGGTTTTTGTTTCGAATCCGAAATTGTAATCTTTATTGTTTTGAGAGTTACAGCTGATTGACAATAAGGCAAGGAAGATAATGAGGAAAAGGTTTTTCATATTTAAAAAAGAGGATAGCACATCACTATAACAAAATCAGAAGTTAGAGTATGCGGAGTTTTTGGCTTTTGTTTTTTCAAATATAAGCTTTTGTTTTTATTCAGGTTTGACTATTGGCCATAAAAAAAGCACAACTAAAAGTTGTGCTTTTGATATTTTTGAATTCAGATTTTACAATCCGAACATTCTTGCAAAGATATCCGGGAAGATTCCCAGGATGATAATCAAAGCAATTACAATCACTGCAATGATGTTGTAAGTAAGCGTTACTTTTTCTGATGATTTGAATGTTGATTCTTTGAAGAAGAACATCGCAATAATCAGTCTTAAATAGTAAGCAATAGACAGGGCAGAACCTAAAACAGCTACCAATACTAAGAAAGCGGCACCATTCATAGCCTGGGAGAATAGGGCAAATTTCCCCATAAACCCTGCAGTTAAAGGAACTCCAGCCATTGAAAGCATAGAGATTGCTGCTGCTGTAGCTAATAAGGGTTCTGTTTTTGCCAATCCTTTGAAGGCTCCGAAAGAAGTTTCTCTCTTTAATTTCTCTACCCAGATCAGACACATGAAAACTCCTACTGTAGATAAAGAGTAAGCGAATAAATAGAACGCTAAGTTATATGTAGAAAGGCTTGTCATTCCGAAGAATACCAATCCAATGTATCCTGCGTGAGAAACTGAAGAGTATGCCAGCATTCTTTTTGCATTTGTCTGAGCAAGTCCCATCACGTTTGCTAAAAGTAAAGTAATGATTAAGAACACTCCTAAAACATTGATCCATTCGTGAGTAACCCCCGCAAAACCAAGAGTCATTAATCTGAACAGCGCAAAGAATCCGGAAATTTTTACTACACTCGCCATGAAAGCTGTGATCAATGAAGGGGAACCTGCATATACATCAGGACTCCACATGTGGAAAGGTGCTAATGCTACTTTGAACGCCAGTGCACAAAGGATTAATAATACTCCTAGGATGAACATTACATTACCAGAATTAGCTACTCCAAAATCATGGATTTTATATAAATCAAAACTTCCTGCGCTTCCGTAGATAAACGCAATACCGAACAGTAAGAAACCTGTTGCAAATGCACCCATAAGGAAATACTTGATTGAAGCTTCGTTGGATCTCAGATCAGTTTTGTTAGCTCCAGCCATTACATATAATGGAATGGAAAGAATTTCAACTCCTAAGAACATCGTTACCAGGTTCTGGTATCCGAAAAGGATGATTCCTCCACATAATGCAAATAGCATCAATGCATATAATTCCGACTGGTGGCTTCTGTGGTTGCTGAAAGCAAAACCTCCCAGGAAGAATAACAATAATGTTGTTACAATTGATATTTTAGTAAATAATGCAGTATTGCCACTGTACTCATACATATGCTTGTAATGATCGAAAAACGAACATTCCGGCATAAAACTTACGTACAATGCGATGATTAATCCCAAAATCCCAATGTATCTTGCGAATTTTCCTTGTTCAAAAACTCCCGAAAATAACGCAATAACTGCCGTTAGGAAAACAATAATTAAAACACTCATAATATAGATTTGAGATGTGAGATTTGAAGTTTAAAGTTTAAGGTTTAGAGTTAAAAGCTTCTGTCTTTTATCTCTTCATCTTTTATCTTTATTCTCTCTAATCTCTTATTTTTTTAATTTTTAAATCTTTTAATTTTTTAGTTAGCCATCGCTGTGTAGATAAACTTCACCGAACTACTCACCATTTCGATTACCGGTTGTGGGAAAATACCTAGTAAGATCACGAAAACCGCTAAACTTGCCAATACAGAAAATTCTACACCTGATAAATCTTTTGCTGTACTTAAAACTGCTTCATCTCCTTCTCCGAACATTGCTTTTCCGTAGAATCTCAATAAATATACAGCACAAAGAATTACCGTAAGACCAGCAATTACTGCTGCTGTTCCGTTAAAATCATATACAGATTTCAACAAAATAAATTCTCCGATGAATCCATTGGTTAATGGAACTCCCATTGAACCTAATATAATGATCAGGAACAATACAGCAAACTTAGGCGCTACTTTCGCTAAACCGCCCATTTGTCTGATATCTCTTGATTTAAATCTCTTGTATAAAATATCACAACAGTAGAATAATCCTACTACATTGATACCGTGAGCAAAAGTTTGTACCAATGCTCCTTCAGCTCCTTCCACATTGAAAGTTCCTCTTAAAGTAACTACTGCAGAAGCAAAGATCCCTGCTACCATCAATCCTACGTGAGAGAAAGATGAATACGCAATGATTCTCTTCATATCCGTCTGGATGATCGCAATTAATGCTCCGTGAACAATTCCTACAATGGCCAGAATGATTACAATTTGTCCTGAAATTCCGGCAATCGGAAGCGGAGTGATTGGAAGTAAATAACGCATTACCCCATAAACCGCCATTTTAAGCATAATACCAGATAACAACATCGATCCTTGAGTAGGAGAGTAGGTATAGGTATCAGGCTGCCAGGTATGGAAAGGGAATACCGGTAATTTCACTGCAAAAGCAAAGAAGATGAACCAGAATACCACAGTCTGTTGTGTTTCGTTCAGTTGGGCATTATATAAATCTGTTAAAGCGAATGATGCAGAGTGGTTGTACACATAGATCAATCCGGCTAACATAAATAATGATCCAACGAATGTATATACGAAGAATTTCGTAGTGAACTCGAACCTTTTATTTTCCTGTCCCCAAAGTCCGGCAATGAACCAAATTGGAATCAAAGTTACTTCCCAGAAAATGTAGAATAATAATCCGTCCAAAGAAGTGAATACTCCTACAAGACCGAATTGCATTAACAGAATCAATCCGTAGAATGTATTTCTGTAGTTTACATTTTCGTTGAAAGAAGATAAAATAATGATTGGAGCCAGAATATTGGTCAATAATAAAAGAAGCATGCTCATTCCGTCTACTCCGAAATGAAGAGTACTTTTAATAAATTGTGACCAAGGATAGGTGATTTCGTACTGAAGCTTACTATCTACTGTCGGTCCAAAGTTGAAATCCGAAAGCATATAGAATGTAAGAAGCATCTGTACCAGTGCAATTCCAAGCGCCAAATATTTGCTGGAACTATTCTTCCAGGCAAAAACTAATCCCGAACCTACTAGAGGTAATAGTAATAATGTTAATAATAAACAAGACATTATTATTGTAATAAAAAGTTAACAATTAATATAATTCCCACAGCTAAAGACATGATAAGGATATATGTCTCTACATTTCCGTTCTGTACACGCTTCATAGCTTTTCCGCTGTCTTCAGCACCATCACCTACAAAGTTTACAAAACGGTCTAAGATACCCTTATCAAACATTTTTCCTCCGCGTCCTAATCCTTCAACAGTTTTTACAATCAATGCGTTGTAAAGTTCGTCAACGTATAATTTCTTAGCAGAAAGCTTTTCCCATCCGGTATAGTTTTCTTCTGCAACAGCCATTTTTTTCTTTTTCACGTAAGTGTTTCTAACGATGAACCATACAGAGAAGAACATCAGGATTGTTGCTGCTAATAAGATCATTTCAGTATTGAAAGGTACTCCTGAAAGAGTAGCTTCCATCTGGCTGTAGCTTTGTTCGGTAAGAACAGGCTTTAACCATTCCATCAGTTTAGCATAGTGGCCATGACCAATAAAGTGTGGCAGATTAATGAAACCTCCGATTACAGAAAGAATAGCCAACACGATCAATGGTAATGTCATATTAGACGGGCTTTCATGTAAGTGGTGTTTTTGTTCTTCAGTACCTCTGAATTCTCCGTGGAATGTCAAATAATACAGTCTGAACATATACGTTGCAGTCATTGCGGCTAATACAAATAAGATAACCCAATAAACAGGGTTTTTAGCGAATGCTGCTACTAAAATTTCGTCTTTAGAGATCATCCCTGATAATAAAGGGAAACCTGAAATTGCTAATGTCCCGATAAGGAATGTAGCGTGGGTAAGAGGAATATATTTTTTAAGACCTCCCATGAAACGCATATCCTGTTCGTTGCTCATCGCATGGATTACAGAACCTGCTCCTAAGAATAACAATGCCTTAAAGAATGCATGTGTCATTACGTGGAACATAGCTGTTGTATAGGCTCCAAGACCTAAAGCGATGAACATAAATCCAAGCTGTGAAACAGTAGAGTATGCCAATACTTTTTTAATGTCATTCTGACGAAGTGCATAGAATCCTGCTAATGCTGCCGTTAAGAATCCGATGAATAAAATTCCTCCTTGTACCGTTGGTGCTAAAGTAAATAAGAAGTTGGATCTTACTACCAAATAGATACCTGCAGTTACCATCGTTGCCGCGTGAATTAACGCAGATACAGGAGTTGGCCCAGCCATCGCGTCTGGTAACCAAGTATATAATGGAACCTGAGCAGATTTACCGGTAGCACCGATGAATAAACTCGCTGTGATAAAGATGATCACTGTTCCGTCTAATTCAAATTTTGAAGCGTTTTCTGCTACAGAAAGATAATCTACAGCATTGGTTTGAGAAGCAATCATAAAGATCCCAATCAATAACGCAAGGTCACCAATTCTGTTCATGATGAAAGCTTTTCTTGCTGCTTTACCGTATTCTTCGTTGGTATACCAGAATCCGATCAACAGGTAAGAACAAAGACCTACACCTTCCCATCCGATGAACAGGATAAGGTAGTTGCTTCCCATTACTAAAAGTAACATGGAGAAAATGAAAAGGTTCAGATAAGTAAAGAACTTATAAAATCCTTTGTCATGACTCATATATCCGATAGAGTATAAGTGGATCAGTGAACCGATACCCGTGATGATCATTACCATCATTAAAGAAAGCTGATCAATCTGGAATCCAAAATTGATTTGAACTCCATTTACTCTAAACCATTCAAAAGCTTTTACGATTACAGGCTGGCTTTCAGAATTGAAATTCATGAAAAGACTTACAGCGATACAGAATGATCCGAAAACCATTGCTGTTGCCAAAGATCCAACCAATATTTTTGGAAGATTTTTTCCGAATAAACCGTTAATAAGAAACCCTAAAAGTGGTAAAAGTACTATTGCATATACTAGATTCTCCATTCTTATCCTCTTAATTTATTAAATATACTTACATCCACAGAACGGGTGTTTCTATATAGCATGGCAATAATTGCCAGACCTACCGCTACTTCAGCAGCAGCTACCACCATAATGAAGAAAACTAAAAGCTGTCCGTCGCCGTTGCCTTTATACGCTGAAAAAGCTGCCAATAAAAGGTTTACAGAATTCAGCATAAGCTCTACACAGCCCAGAATCACAATAGCATTTTTTCTAAGCAATACTCCCATTACTCCCAAACAGAATAGTACTGATGAAAGAATGATGAAGTAGTCCAAAGGGATGCTTTGTATAAATGTATTTACTTCTCCCATAATTTTATAAATCTTTTTTACCGATTAATACCGCGCCTACAATACCTGCCAGAATTAGGATGGAAGCAAGCTCAAACGGTAAAACATATTCATTAAACAAAAGTCTACCCAGATTTTTCGTAAGACCTACCCCTCTGTCTACATTATCAAGAACAATGTGGTTTTCTCTCACTCCTCTGAAAACGCCTAATACTCCTACTAAAAGAATACCTGCAGTAAAAACTCCAACAAATTTTAAAGTATTGCTCTTCTTACTTTCGTCTTCTTTATTAAGGTTAAGCATCATTAAGATGTAAAGGAAAAGTACCATAATGGCACCTGCGTACACTATAATCTGGATGATTGCCAGGAACTGTGCATTCAAAAGGATGTACATTCCTGCAATTGAAAACATCGTAACAATTAATGACAAAATAGCATATAGAGGATTCTTTGCAAATACAAAATAAACTGCACTTGCCACTGCTAAAAACGCCACCAAGAAAAATAAAAACTGATCCATTATTTTACCGCATTTTTTTGTTTCTCGGATTGTCTTGTCGTGATATCAATCCTTTCATTTATTTTTTCAACTAATTTATCTTTTCCATAGATGAAAGAACCTCTGTTGGTTTCTACGTCCACCAGTCTGTCGGTAAGGTAGATTGCAGATTTAGGACAAGCTTCTTCACACATTCCGCAGAAAATACATCTCAGCATATTGATTTCATATACTGAAGCATACTTTTCTTCTCTGTAAAGGCCTTTTTCCTCTTTAGTTCTTTCAGCAGCAGTCATCGTAATGGCTTCTGCAGGACAAGCTACCGCACAAAGTCCGCAAGCTGTGCATCTTTCTCTGCCTTCTTCGTCTCTTTTCAAAACGTGCTGGCCTCTCCAGATGGTAGTTCTTGGCTTCTGTACTTCCGGATACGAATATACTGCGGGAGCACCCTTTATCACGGTTCTTACAGCATGCTTAAATGTAATCCCCATCCCTGTAAAGATTGCAGGCAGGTAGATTTTTTCAGCAAGGGTCATTTCTTTATTGGAAACAACTTTTGATCTGTTAGTTAATTTCATTTAATTATAGATATTAGATGTTAGACACCAGATTTTAGACTAATCTTGTCTGCTATCTTAATTATTTAATATTGATGATTGAATATGATAGGCTAAAGATAAAACTTTGATTTCATTATCAAATTTTCAAATCAGCTCATTTTCAAATTTTCTTAGTTCGCAAACGCTAAAATTACAGCTCCTGTAATTAATAGGTTTACCAATGCCATCGGGATTAATGTTTTCCATCCTAAGTGCATTAACTGATCATATCTGAATCTTGGAAGTGTCCATCTGATCCACATAAAGATCAAAATTCCGATTACGGTTTTCGTTAAGAATGCTACGATACTTAAGATTCCTGCAGTGTTTTCTCCCCAGTTCTGAGTTACCCACTCAATTCCAGGATAGTTGTAACCTCCGAAGAAAAGAACTACCATGAAAGCGTTGGAAATAAACATGTTCACGTATTCACCGAACATATATAAACCTAACTTCATGGAAGAGTATTCTGTAGAGTATCCTGTTACCAATTCAGATTCACACTCAGGTAAATCGAACGGGTGTCTGTTGGTTTCTGCTAAAGCGGCTACAAAGAATACAAGGAAAGCAACCGGCTGATAGAAAATATTCCAGTTCATCCCGGAAACCCAAGGAATAACGCCCCATAATTTCCCAGTAGTTTGGCTTTCAGTGATTACTTTTAAGTCTAAACTTCCGGACATCATAATGATAGAAAGAAGTGCTAATCCCATTGCCAATTCATAAGAAATCATCTGAGAAGAAGCACGGATAGCACCTAGTAATGAATATTTGTTGTTCGAAGCCCAACCTCCGATCATGATTCCGTAAACCCCGATGGAAGCCATTCCGATGATGAAAAGTACACCAACGTCAATATTAGCAACCTGAAGATCAAAAGAAGTACCTGCAATATTTAAACTTTTACCCCAAGGAATAACGGCTCCTGTGATCAATGAAATAAACATTACTAAAGCCGGTCCCAATACGAAAAGGAATTTTTCAGCATTGGCAGGTGTAAAGTCTTCCTTGAAGAAGAATTTTCCACCGTCAGCAAGAGGTTGCAGTAATCCGAAAGGCCCGGCTCTGTTCGGACCAATTCTATCCTGCATGATAGAGGCAACTTTTCTTTCTGCCCAGGTAGAGTAGGCTGCAATCGTAAGTGATAGCAGGAAAAGTGCTAATACAAGTATAAGTTTAAATGTAAGTAAATCCATTTTTGTTTTAAAGATTTTTAGATGTGAGATGTCAGATACTAGATATGAGATTAAGTCTGATGTCCTGTGTCTGAAATCTAATTGTCTTTATTAAAATTATTTTTCGTCTTTTTCACTGATTTCCTTAGCGTCAGGATTATCAATCATGATCAATTCGTCTTTTGGCTTCTGGTAATGATTCAATGAAATTACAGAATGTCTGTCGATATGTCTAGGACCTTCGATATTCCAGTCTGATAAAGCTTTCCTTTCGAAACGACATGTATCGCAGATAAATTCTTCAACTTCTCCCCACTGATCTTTTCTTGCAGTAACTCTTACAATTTCGTCACCTTTCATCCAAACTACAGCTTTTCCTGAGCATTTATCACATTTACAAGAAGCATTCATCGGTTTTGTAAACCATACTCTGCTTGCAAAACGTGAAGTTCTGTCCGTTAATGCTCCTACAGGACAAACGTCGATCACGTTTCCGATGAAGTCATTATCTAAAGCTTTATTTAAATACGTTGAAATTTCAGCGTGATCTCCTCTGAAAAGGATACCGTGTTCTCTTGTTTCTGTAAGCTGGTTTGCTGTTAATACACATCTTGCACAAAGAATACAACGGTTCATGTTCAGTTTGATGTTCGGTCCAAGATCATCCGCTTCGTAAGTATTTCTTTCGAATTCTGTTCTTGTTTCAAGGTTTCCGTGCTCGTAGCCAAGATCCTGAAGATGACATTCACCAGCCTGGTCACAAACAGGACAGTCCAGCGGGTGGTTTACCAATAAGAATTCAGTAACCGCTTTTCTTCCTTCCTGAGCTTTCTCAGAAGTAAGGTTTTTTACTTCCATCCCGTCCATTACATTAGTTCTGCAGCTTGCTACTAATTTGGGCATAGGACGCGGATCTGCTTCAGATCCCTTAGAAACTTCCACAAGACATGTTCTACATCTTCCTCCACTGGTTTCTAATTTGCTGTAGTAACACATTGCAGGAGGTACAGATTTACCGCCGATTTGTCTTGCTGCTTCCAGAATAGAAGTACCAGGCAAAACTTCAGTAGTCTGTCCGTCTATAGTTATTTTGAATTTTTTAACTTCTTCGCTCATATCGTATGCTTTAAGCTTTATGCGTTAAGCAATAGGCTTTGTTATTTATATTTTTTCGTATTAAAAGTATACCCGATTCCTGCAAGGACTTGTCCGAAAACAAAATCCTGTTGTGCCTTGTCAGGTTTATTATTTAATGTGGTTTTAATATCCCACATGTTGATATAACCGGCTTTTCCTTCCAATCTTACCATCACGTGATCCCATAAAACAAGGTTAAGTGTGGCTCTTACGTCAGTACCAAGACCTGCTACATGAAAACGGTCACTTCTTTCATTACCAAAAAGCTTTACATTACTTTTCGGGAACATGAATCCGATTCCGGCTCCATAAGACCAAACCAAGTCAACATTTTTTTTGTTGATAATGCTTTGGTATCTTTCAAGACCTAAGTTTTCATAATTAAGTCCGTCTGTATGTTCAAAAGTAAGGAACTTCTCATCTGCCAGATTTACCTGTCCGTTCTGCACCATGGCGGCATATTCAGGATCTGAAATATGACCTTTGAAATCAACCGTCTGGTTTTGATTCATCACATATTTCATGTGGTCTATTCCCAAAACAAGCGCTAAATTATCTTTAATAAAGTAACCTGCTCTGAAGTTGTACTGAACCACTGTAAACCATGCCGGATTGATATAAACAATACCAAATTTCGTAGGTCTGTCCTGTGCAGATACATTATTCAGCTGAAAATCATAACCGTTTCCTGTGAAACGAATATCTGAATTACTGAACGCTGCTCTGTTCCATCCAAAGAAAACGAACATTTGGCCTTTTTTGCTTAAAGGTTCAGGTTTCTTTCTTGAAACCAATGCTCCTTTATCTGAACTTCTATCTATTAAAGTATCCTTTTCTTTATTTTGTCCGAAAACAAAACTCGACATCATTAAGCCGACAACCAACAATTTTTTCATTTCACCTATGCGTTCTTTTCAACAGCCGGGATAGGATCTGCATAATGTGCCAATCCATAATTTTGTGTCTGAGACAATTCTGGGTTTTTCACGTGCCACTCAAATTCATCTCTGAAGTGACGGATTGCTGCTGCAACCGGCCAAGCTGCTGCATCACCCAACGGACAAATCGTGTTTCCTTCGATTTTTCTCTGGATATCCCAAAGTAGATCGATATCTTCCATTTTTCCTTCTCCTTTCTCGATTTTTTTCAAAATCTTGTACATCCATCCCGTTCCTTCACGGCAAGGAGTACATTGTCCGCAACTTTCGTGATTGTAGAATCTTGCCAACGTCATCGTGTGGTCTACAATACACTGATCTTCATCCAAAACGATGAAACCTCCTGAACCCATCATTGTTCCGGTAGCAAAACCACCATCTGCCAATGATTCATAATTCATATATCTTGGCTCTCCGTTCACGGTTCTTAACAATAAATTTGCCGGAACAATCGGAACAGAACTTCCTCCAGGAATACAAGCCTTTAATTTTTTACCATCTTTAATACCTCCGCAATATTCATCAGAATAAATGAATTCTTCTACGGTGATTGTCATATCGATTTCGTATACACCTGGTTTATTGATATTTCCACAAGCAGAAATCAATTTTGTACCTGTAGATCTTCCAACTCCGATTTTAGCGTATTCAGCACCTGTAATATCAATGATCGGAACTATTGCAGCAATAGATTCAACGTTATTTACCACCGTTGGTCTCTCCCAAAGACCTTTTACAGCCGGGAATGGCGGTTTTAATCTTGGGTTACCTCTTTTTCCTTCAAGGGATTCAAGCAATGCTGTTTCTTCACCGCAGATATATGCTCCACCACCTCGTTGAACATAAATTTCACAATCGAAACCTGTTCCCAGGATATTTTTACCTAAAAATCCTGCTGCTTTGGCTTCTTCAATAGCTTCTTCCAGAATATCAGGAATCCATGAATATTCTCCACGGATGTAGATATAAGAAGTATTGGAACCTAAACAGTAAGATGAAATTAGCATTCCTTCAATCAATAAGTGAGGAAGGAACTCCATCAGATATCTGTCCTTGAATGTTCCAGGCTCAGATTCATCCGCATTCACAACAAGGTGTCTTGGCACTCCTTCAGGCTTTGCCAGAAAGCTCCATTTCATTCCTGTTGGGAATCCGGCTCCACCACGACCTCTTAATCCTGAAGCTTTTACTTCTTCAAGAATTTCGTCAGGAGTCATCTTCAAGGCTTTTTCAGCTGCTGTGTAACCTCCCTGTTTACGGTAGGTTTCAAAGTAGCGAATACCTTCTACATGTGCGTCTTTAAGTAAAAGTTTTTTACTCATTGTTTATTATGCTTTTCGCTATCGGCTTTTGGCTTTTAGCTTTTTATAATTATTAAAAAAATTAACCGAGTTTAAATCCGACAATCAAGATTACGGATTCAAAATCTTTATTAGTCTAAAGCCACTTGTCCCTGTCTGCAAAGCTCAAGGATTTCGTCCACTTTTTCTATTGTTAAATTTTCGTGAAAGAATTTTCCTAACTGCATCATAGGTGCGTATCCGCAAGCTCCAAGGCATTCAGCCGGCTTTAGAGTAAACATACCGTCTTCCGTAGTTTGTCCGTCTTTAATGTTCAGTTTGGTTCTGATATGATCAAGGATTTTCTCGCTGCCACAAACCATACAAGGCCCTGTTCTGCAAACTTCCAAAACATATTTACCCACCGGTTTCATATTGAACATGGTATAGAAAGTAGCCACTTCATATACTTCAATCGGTTGGATACTTAATAGTCCGGCAACGTAATCCATCACAGGAACATCTAACCATCCTCCGAATTCTTTCTGTGCCAGGTGAAGTACAGGAAGAAGGGCAGATTTCTGTCTTCCTTCAGGATATCTTGCGATAATTTTGTGTACCTGTGCTAAACTTTCCGGTTTAAAAGCTATTGTTTCGCTCATTTTTTATCTAAGATTTCAGATGCCATATTTCAGACATCAGATTTTAAATTTATATGTAAAGCTAAGTGTCTAACATCTGAAATCTGATGTCTGACATCTTATTTTTTATGCGTCTAATTCTCCCGCAATAATATTCATACTACACATCGTTACAATGGCATCTGAAATTACGGAACCTGTAATCATTTCAGGATATGCCTGATAGTAGATGAAACATGGTCTTCTGAAGTGAAGTCTGTAAGGACTTCTTCCTCCATCACTCACAAGATAGAAACCTAACTCTCCGTTTCCTCCTTCTACCGCGTGATAAACTTCTCCTTTTGGTACATCAGTTTCACCCATTACGATTTTGAAGTGGTAGATCAATGCTTCCATTTTCTGATAGACATCTGCCTTTTCAGGAAGATAGAAATCAGGAACATCCGCATGGAATGGTCCTTCCGGAAGATTTTCGTATGCTTGTTTGATAATTTTGATTGATTCCCAGATTTCCTGTTGACGAACCATGAAACGGTCGTAAGTATCTCCTGAAGTTCCTACAGGAATAATAAAGTCGAAATCCTGGTATGAAGAATAAGGCTGTGCAACTCTCACATCGTAATCTACACCTGCTGCACGTAAGTTTGGACCTGTGAAACCGTAGCTTAATGCTCTTTCTGCAGAAATAGCTCCTGTACCGATGGTTCTGTCCATGAAAATTCTGTTTCTTTCTAATAGCGTACAGAATTCTTTGAATCTTGGCGGGAATGTTTTTAAGAAGTCTTTTAATAACTCGTGAAACTTAGGGGTGAAATCTCTTTCAAATCCTCCGATTCTTCCCATATTGGTTGTCATTCTGGCTCCGCAGATCTGCTCATACATATCATAAATACGTTCTCTTTCAATGAACATGTAAGTAAGACCTGTAATCGCTCCTGAGTCCATCCCGGTTACCCCGTTACAGATCAGGTGGTCACCAATTCTGGCAAGTTCCATCAGAATAACACGCATATAGTCTACACGTTTTGGAACTTCAACGCCGATCAGTTTTTCTACTGTCATGTGCCAACCTAAGTTATTGATCGGGGCAGAACAGTAATTCATACGGTCAGTAAGGGTGGTGATCTGAGAGTAGTTTCTTCTTTCGGAGATTTTCTCAAATGCTCTGTGGATATATCCAACTGTTTGCTCAGCGTGAAGAATTCTTTCCCCGTCCATCGTTAAGATATTCTGGAAAATTCCGTGAGTAGCAGGGTGGGTAGGTCCTAGATTTAGGGTGTATAATTGTCCGTCAATCTGTTCCTTACTTTCGTACTGGTTTAGTATATTAGATAATGAGTTATCTTTCATAATTTAAATGCTTTAGGCTATAGGCTTTAGGCTTTAAGCTTATTGCTTGCTGCTTACTGCTTATTGCATTATTTTTTATCTTCCGAACATGCTATCGTTCTTGTCGGTTCTTGTGCCGTCTTCAAGTCGATATTCCTTCAACATTGGGTGGTATCCAAGATCTTCCATATTCAAAATAGGTCTAAGATCAGGGTGTCCTTTAAATTTAATCCCATAGAAATCATACGTTTCTCTTTCCATCCAGTTAGCACCTGCAAATAGTTCTACAAGGGAATCTACTTCGATGTTTTCTCTGGACATGAAAATTTTCAGACGTAATCTGAAATTGGCCATCATATTATGCAAATGGTATACAACACCAATTTCCTTTTCAGGGAATTCAGGATAATGAATACCACAGATATCCGTAAGGAAATTAAATTCCAGTGATGAATCTTTAAGATAGTGAATGATCTTCTTGATATCTTCTTTCTTTACTTCAACAGTCAGCATTCCGTAAGGTTCCGAGCTTGAAATAACAGATTCCGGAAATTCTCTTGTGATTGCTTCTAATACAAATTCGTTTGTCATTTCCGTTTAGTTGCTTATGTTGTAAGAATCTAATAATTTCTGATATTCAGGCATATCTCTTCTTCTGATGCTTTCGCTTTCAGCAAGAGCTTGTACCTGCATTACTCCCTCAATAATCTGTTCAGGTCTTGGAGGACATCCGGGAACGTAAACGTCTACCGGAATAATTTTATCAATTCCCTGAAGTACTGAATATGTATCAAAAATACCACCGCTGGAAGCACAAGCTCCAACTGCTACCACCCATTTTGGCTCAGCCATCTGAGTGTACACTTCTTTCAGGACAGGTCCCAATTTCTTTGATATAGTTCCACAAACCATCAGCATATCTGCTTGTCTTGGAGAGAAAGAGTTTCTTTCCATACCAAATCTTGAGGCATCATACGTTGGGTTCAGGGTAGCCATAAACTCGATACCACAACAAGAGGTAGCAAATGGTAACGGCCAAAGTGAAAACTTTCTAGCCATCCCGATTACACTGCTCAGTTTTGTTGCGAAAAACCCTTCTCCTTCATAGCCTTCGGGAGCAGGTGCATCTGTTCTTATTACTGGTTTTTTATCTGACATTTTTAGTAAATATTTAAAGATTAAAATATTTAAAGATTAAAAAAAACAAGACCTTGACAATCTTTAAATTACTTAAAATAAATTCAATCTTTTAATGTTAAAATTTATTTATCCCAATCTAATGCGCCGCGTTTCCAGACATAGAAAAACGCTACGAAGAAGATCGCAACGAATGTAAGTACAGCAAGGAAACCTTCCATGCCGAATTCTCTGAAATTTACCGCATATGGATAAAAGAATACGATTTCAATATCGAATAGTACGAACAATACCGCAGTCAGGAAGTACTTGATAGAAAACGGTGTTCTCGCATTTCCTTCTACAGGAACCCCACATTCCCAGCTTTGGTTTTTTACAGAATTTCCTTTTTTCTGTTGTGGACCTAAGAAATGTGCTCCAAGTAAAGAAACGGCGACAAATCCTACCGCTACACCTGCCTGGATAAGGATTGGAATATAACTTTCAGGTAAATTCATTTTTGCATTATTATCTCAATTTGCAAATTTAGCGAATAAACAAGAAAGCATGAAATTTATGAGCTTAAAAGTCGGATGAAAATAGGGAAAACCTACAATTTAGAATCAATAAAAATAAGAGCTTATTTCTTCATTTTTTTCAAGAGAGAATATGCCATAAATGAAATGTATCCAAAAAGAATACTGGCAAAAACAATATTGATCACAGTATTCGTTCGGTCATCCGGTGACTGAAAAAAGAAGTTGTAAGCTATAAATCCGGCAATTAAAATGGCAAATATGATAAGCTGTGGTTTCATAGACTAAAGATAGAGATTTTTGAGATTTGAATGATGGTAAATAGTGATTAGTAAATCTGTTTCTTTTGTTAATTTTTGGTGTTATTATTGACCATTGATTTTACAAAGTAAAAATTAACTATTGATATTTATTTCATTAAGATAGTTCGTTAATCTGCATAGAATAAGTTCTTCTTCTTTTATGATTTACAGGGTTATAATCCTGCCACAGAAGTTGAATGCTTTTGTTTTCTTCCAGCTCCGGGTTCGTTTCAAGGTATTTAACACCTTTCTTTCTGAATATATCCCAGATTTCTTTGAAAATAATGGAAGTAACTCCTCTTCTCTGATAATCGGGGTGGATTCCTATCAGATAAAAATTAGCTCTGTCATTTTTCTTTCCTGCCTTTAAAAAATGCCACCAGCCGAATGGAAGAAGCTTTCCTCCGGATTTTTGCAAAGCTTTGGAATATGAAGGCATTGTAATGGCAAATGAGATCAGGTTATTGTGCTCATCAACAATACAAACAATAAAGTCTTTATCAATAAGTTTGAAATATTTTTCTTTGTATGTTTTGCGTTGTTCGTCTGAGATAGGTGTATAAGTGGAAAGATGTTTGTAAGTTTCATCAAGAAGATCAAACATAGCGTCAACATATTGTAAAATCTCTTCTTTTGTTTTGAATCTTAAAACTTTGAGCTTATACTTTTCAGAAATAAGCTGATTGAATTTATGAATCTTATCCGGCAATGATTCCGGGAACATGATTTCAAATTCTACCCATTCTTTTTCCTTTGCCAGTCCTAATTTTTCAAGATGTTTCGGATAGTATTCGTTGTTGTAAATACCGATCATGGTGGCCAGCTGGTCAAACCCCTTTACAAGCATTCCTGCTTTGTCTAGGTTGGTGAATCCCATTGGGCCTTCAATTTTGTCAATATTTTTTTCTTTGGCATAATCAATGGCTTTTTGAATTAATGCCTGAGAAACCTCTTCATCATCAATAAAATCAATCCATCCGAAGCGAACCTTTTTAATGCCCAGCTCTTTTTCTTCTTTGTGATTAATTAAAACGGCAATTCGTCCTACAATCTTTTCGTTTTTATAGGCTAAATACTGTCTCGCTTCCGAATACTGAAGTGCGGGATTTTCATCAGCATTCCAAATGTTGATTTCGTCATTAATAAAGGATGGAACGTAGTATGGATTATTTTTATACAGATCCATGGGAAACCTTACGAATTGCTTGAGCTGGCCGGCTGTTTTAACTTCAATTATTGAAACTGTAGACATGTTTTTTAAAGGTAATTTGAGGACAAATATAAATAATAAAATCTTATACTTTGGCACAGTTTTTATATCATTATGGGTAAAAATTAAACACAAAATCTATATAAAATGATGGGTTATTATATCATTATTGGTATTTCGATGCTGGTGAGCTGGTGGGTTTCCTCCAGATTGAAATCTAAATTTGAATATTATTCCAATGTACATCTTAGAAATGGCCTTTCGGGGAAAGAAGTAGCGGAAAAAATGTTGAAAGATAACGGGATTAATGATGTTCAGGTAATATCTGTTCCCGGGCAGCTGACGGACCACTATAATCCGGTAGATAAAACAGTAAACCTTTCTGAAGGGGTTTATATGCAGAGAAATGCAGCAGCTGCAGCAGTAGCGGCTCATGAATGCGGACACGCTGTACAACACGCGGTAGGATATTCAATGCTGAATTTACGTTCAAAACTGGTTCCTATTGTTAATATAAGTTCCAATCTGATGCAGTTTGTTCTTATTGCAGGTATTGCAGTAATGGCAGCTTCAAGAACGATTGAGAATCCTAATGGTAATACGACAGTTCTGGCAATAGGTGTGGCCATGTTTGCGGTAACAACACTTTTTGCTTTTGTTACATTACCTGTAGAATATGACGCCAGCAACAGAGCAATGAAATGGCTTAAAGATACAGGAACGGTAACTGCGGAAGAATTTGTAGGTGTACAAGACAGTTTGAAATGGGCGGCAAGAACCTATGTTGTTGCAGCTTTAGGTTCACTGGCACAGCTTCTCTACTGGGGATCTTTACTTCTCGGCGGAAGAAGGGATTAATCATTAAATTCAAATGAAACATATTGCATCTCGGATAATTTTTCCGAGATGCTTTCTTTTTGTGCCAGTTTCAAAGAGGCGGTAAGAATACAGTTCTCATTGGCATCAAAATTCACAACTTTGGCATCGAATTTAGAAAGCAAAGTAAATATGGTATTCTGCTGATTGAAATTAAACTGAATCTCAACTTCCGTTTCCAGTTCTCTGGTAATGATATTCGATTCTTCTAAAGTGATTTTAGCAGATTCTTTATATGTTTTTACCAGCCCTGAGACACCAAGTTTAGTTCCTCCGTAGTAACGTACCACAATAACGAGAACGTTGGTGATTTCATTCGCTAATAATTGATTATAAATGGGTAAGCCTGCACTTCCTGAAGGCTCTCCATCATCATTGGCACGATAATTTTCTCCATTTAATCCCATTCTGAAAGCATAGCAATGGTGGGTGGCTTTTGGGTGTTCCTCCCGGATTTTTTCCAATGCAGCCTTTAATTCTTTTTCATTGTTTACAGGAAATGCAAATCCGATGAATTTGCTTCCTTTTTCTTTTAAAAGAATGTTTTCTATAGGTTTTTCTATGGTCTTGTATTCAAACGTCATGGGAATTCCTGCTTTGTCTATGCAAAAATATTAAATGCTTTAGTATTCTGCATCATGATCATAAAATAAGCCGCCAAAATTTGACGACTTTATATGTTTTATACCTTATGTAAGGTTCTTAAATACCGTCTCCGCAAAGGTCCATCGGGATCAGACACATGTAGCTTGTCGGTCCACAGAAATCAGTCGGGCAGAAGTCTCTGCATCTGGTAGGTTGTCCATTGGGTAATGTACATGTAACAAAACCGCCGCCTTGAATAGTTCTAAGCTCAGGTCTTGATATTTTTTTCAAATTTTTCATGATAATATTTTTTATGGGTTAATTTAATAATATTAGCATGGAAATGTTCCGTCTGCCCATGGTGGTGGGCAACTCATACTTGAAGGGGTTGCACAGCAATGCTGTAATGATGGTGGATAAAAAGAGCAGCATTCGGGAGCAATTCCACCTTTTACTTTTTTTAAACTCTGTCTAGAAACTTTCTTTAAATTTTTCATAATAATATTTTTGATATGACTAATGTAAAGAAATTATTTCATATTAGGGTGATTAAAATGGGTTATTTTAACTTGAAAAAAGAAATAATGTTATCTCTATATCGTTGATTTTTAGTTGTTTTTTGATTGAATTCCGGAGCTTTTGTTCCGTTTTTCAGTTGCAGGTTTTCATTTTTGATGACAATGGCTTCATCCCAAAGATTGGCATCTATAAACTGTTGGAGTGTAAAACTTCCTCCTTCAATAATTACAGATTGTATCTGTTCTTTGTATAGCGCTGTCATTAATTCCGTCAGGAAATTCTCCTTGCTGACCTTTATGAATTGAATATTCTCCTCAGAACCTTCTTTAAGGGTATTTAATACCAATGTTCGGGCTTCGTTATTATAGATCTTAAAATGCTGTGGAACTTTTAAGTCAAAATCAATCAGAATTCTGACAGGATTTATTCCTTCTGTGTTTCTTACAGTAAGGCTTGGGTTATCATGTAAAGCAGTCTGGGTTCCCACTAAGATGGCGTGCTCATCTGCTCTTAACTGATGTACAAACTGATTAACTAAAGAATTTGAAACAGCGGTGGGTTTAAAATCTTTATCTAAAAAACCATCTCCCGATTCTGCCCATTTTAAAATGATATAAGGTCTTTTCTTTTCGTGGTATGTGAAAAATCTTTTATTGAGCTCTATGCATTCATTTTCAAGGATTCCTGAAACAGCTTCAATTCCTGCATCCTGAATAATTTTTTTTCCTTTGCCATTGACTTTATCATGGGAGTCCATTGCACCAATCACTACTTTTTTAAACCCCAGTTCTTTAATTTTTAAAGCGCAGGGAGGTGTTTTCCCATAATGGGCACAAGGTTCCAGAGAAACATAGATGGTTGATTCCGGAATGAGGCTCTTATTTTCAACAGAATTAATAGCATTGATCTCAGCGTGAGGTTCTCCCGCTTTATGATGATAACCTTCGCCAATGATCTCTCCGTTGTGTACAATTACACTTCCTACAAGAGGGTTGGGATAAGTTCTGCCTAAAGCTTTTCCTGCCAGTTCAATGCATCTTTTGATATATAATTCGTCGTTATTCATATCCTGTAAAAAGAAAAAGCGAAGACAAATTACTTTGCTCCGCCTTTATTTATTTTGTTATGTATTATTCTCCGCTGATAATGCTGTGGAGATTTTGTTTTAATGTTTCCAGGTGAGCTTTCTTCTCATCAATGGTATTGTAAGTGTCTCTTAAAAGAGGGTTTTCTCTTGACGGTTTGTTGAAGAAAGAAAGATTGTTTTCCAGTTTCACAATTTCAGCTTCAAGGTCAGAAATTTGGTTTTTGATCTTTCTCGCTTTATCCGTAAGTTGGTTTTCAGACAGGCCTTCTTCTTTCAGTTCAAGCTCATTGATCTTGTTGATCTTCAGTTTTTCTCTTAAGGTTTTGTTGAATTCCGTATTGATTGAAATTTTATCTCTTGGAACTTTTCCAATATTATTCCATGAGGTTTTGATCTGCTCAATTCTTTCAATGCTTCCTTCTTCGTTGGAAACCATTTTCAGTTCGTCAAGAAGTACTTTTTTATTTTTATAGTTCTCTTTCCAGTTGTCAGTAGAAGTATTGCTTTTTTCTCTGTAATTGTTGAAGAAACCATTACATGCGTCACGAAACTCATCCCATATTTTATTGGTCATACTCTTTGGAACATGACCGATCTTTTTCCAGTCTTCCTGAAGCTTTTTGAATAACGGAACAGAAATATCCCATTCTTCATTGTTCATATTATCCTGAGCAGTCTGGATCAGCTTTAATTTTTCTTCCAGATTCGCCTGCTGAGAACCTTTTAAAGACTTATAATAATTGTTTTTTGTGGTGTTGAAACCTCTAAGTGTGGTTTTGAAATCATTCCAGTTCTGGTTGGATAGTTTTCTAGGTACACTTCCGGTTTTTAAAAACTCTGAACGAAGATCTTCCACTCTTTTAATGGCATTTTGCCAATAATTGTGGTTGGGTGTTTCAGCGGGTTCAGAAAGCTTCTTGATTTCAGCAATGATTTGCTCTTTTTTCTCAAGATTCACACTTTGCTCTTTTTCAATAGAGGCAGAAAGTTCAGATTTTCTTTCGTGAATTTTATTGGAGATTTCTTTAAATTCTTCCCATGTTTTTTCACGGAATTCTTCTGCAACAGGTTCTGCTTCTTCTTTCCAAAGCTTATGAAGATACTGAAGCTCATTTAAAGCTTTTTGAATCACAGGCTCATTCTCCAGCTCTTTGGCCCGGGCAATGATGTGTTCTCTTTTTTCCAGGTTGTGGCTGTATTCCTGCTCCAGAAATTCTTTGTTAAGATCCAGCATCTGATAGAATTGGTTCAAATGATGAAAATAATTGTTATTCAGTATTTTGAATTCCGATTTAGCCACCTGCCCTGCTTTTGCCCATTCTTCTTTTATCTCACGAATGGATTTGAAAAGATTGATTCCCGGTTCAGAATTGGTGTATAGATTTTTAAGTCTTTCAATAATACTTTGGCGGTGGTCAAGATTTTTCTTCTGTTCCTCTTCCTGTCCTTTCTGGAAGTGGTCATGTTTTTCCTTGAAGATATTTACCAAAGCAGAATATTTAGCCTGAGAAGGGTGTTCGTAACTGAAATTTTCAGGTGCGTTTCCAGCTTCTATATATTCATGTTTTTTATCCTCCACTTCATCATGGATGTAATGACTTGCTTTCTCCTTAAGCTGGTTGAATCTTTTGAAATTCTCACCGGCATTGGGGGTGTTGATGATTTTTTCCATTTCCTTTAAAGCATCAGCCAGAGAGATTTCTACCTCTTCATGTTCTTCCACGTGCTCTGCATCTTCTTCATGCGGGTTTACATCATGAGATACTGTGTTTTCTGATGCCTCCTGAGATACTTCGTTAGGATTTTTCTTTTCTTCGTTTTCAGAAAGATTGTTTTCTGTAATCATAGCAAATCTTTTATGTGAGTGGCGTTAATATCCTTTAAATATAGCTGTAAGGCCAATTAAAGCACTAATTTATGTTATTTTTTTTGAAAATTCCAAATTTCCCAAGCTTTTTCTGCTTGCTGTTCAAGCATATAATAACCGTTAACTGTTTTTGCTCCTTTTTCAGAAGCATTAATGATGAATTGGGTGTAATTTGGGTTGTAAATTAAATCGATAACCAGGTGTTCTTCGGAAAGTCCGTCGAAAGGAAAATTCAGACAGTCTTTTACATTAGGAAATGTTCCTACCGGTGTACACTGAATGATAATTTTATACTCCTGAACGGTTTCTTTATCCAGGTTTTCATAATTGATTTCCGTATTTCTGGAGATGGTTACTGAAGGAATATTATGCTTATCCAGCACATATTTTACTGCTTTGGCAGCTCCTCCGTTTCCAAGGATCAGCGCTTTGTCCTGTGAAGACTTTTTATGGAGAAGAAGGGTTTTCTCAAATCCGAAAGCATCCGTATTGTATCCTGTTTTTTTTCCATTCTGAATAAGAACGCAGTTGACTGCTCCTATTTTTTCCGCTTCATCACTTAATTCATCAAGATAATCCATGATCTTTTCCTTGTAGGGGATCGTTACATTGAATCCTAACAGTTCCGGAGAAGAAAAAAGATTTTCTACTTCATTGATTTCTTTCAGATCAAAAATATCATAGGAAAAGTCCTTCAGCATTAGCTTTTGGAACTTATTTTCGAAGAATTTTTTAGAAAAAGAGTAGGAAATATTTCTTCCTATCAATCCTAATTTTTTATTGGAATCCATATAATCAAAAGTAAAAAAAAGACCGGAGAAATCCGGCCTTTCATTTGAAATATTTTTTAATAATTAATCTACAATAAATTTAGTAGAGAAATTATCCGTTTTCAGGATATAAGTTCCTTTTACTAAACCTTTAAGATTTATCTTGTTTGAATGTTTGAAAGGATTAGCAATTGTTTCAATAAGTTTACCTGAAAAATCATAGATATCCGCTTTTGAAATTTTGCCTAAGTTTTCTCCTTTTACAAATAATTCATTGTTTCTTACCGGATTAGGGTAAATGGTGAAAGCTGATTTATCTTTTTGACTTTCAATAGTTCCTAATGTATTGAAACACGTCCAGGTTAAATCATCCATGGCAACTCTGTCACCACTGTTTGGATTTACGATTTTAATAACTACGTCTCCTCCTACGCCTACAGTAATTGGGGTTGTTGTTACCGTAGTACTGTATGGAATAGTTCCTACTAAAACATCATTTACATATACGTTTAAGTTACCATTATTTCCACTGTATTTTCTTTGAGTTGTTAGTGTTAAAGTCTGAACACCTCCGGAAATAAGAGAACTTGTTAAAGTACCTTTGTTAGTACAAACTGCTTTACCATTGATGGTTTCGTCTGTTCTTGCTAACGTTGCTGTCCATGTTATATTGTTGTTCGTCCATGTTCTTGTAGCATATGAAGATGGGCTGGATGAACCGTCTAGCATAGTGCTGAAGTCTTCAGTTCCACAGCTTCCGCTTCCTGCAGGTCCGTCAAGAGTAGTTTGTGTAGCAGTAGCACTTTGTGGAGAAGAGTTTCCGGCAGCATCCTTAGCAATTACATAGAATGTGTACTGAGTAAGTGGAGATAATCCTGTAACTGTTGTAGATGTTCCGGATACGGTGGTTTTAAGTACACCGTTTGCATAAACCTCATAAGCAACTACACCGATATTGTCCGTTGAAGCGGTCCAGCTTACTGCAACAGAACTTGATGTAGGATTGTTAGCTACCAGGTTGGTAGGAATTGTAGGTGCTTCTGTATCAATAACAGGATTCCCCCAGATCTGACTTGCAAATTCCGGGTGATCAATGAATGGGTTTCTGTTACCCTGTACAGTATAACTTGCATTATTTCTGGCAATCTCAGTAGGAGATACCGGATCTTGTAAATGCCAGGCAAGCAACTGATCTCTTTCCCATGTCTGAAGTCCCGGATATGCCGTGTTTCCTAGCATTCCGCCAGATGAAAACGTCGAAAGCTGAGATTCATATCTTGTTACAAAATAAAAAATCATTCTTGCAACATCTCCTTTGAACTCATCAATTGGTTCAAATACCGTAGAAGTATATCCGGGTGAAGCACTCGCTCCAAGTTTTGAGCCGTTTAATGATGTATAAGACGGTGTGCTTACCTTCCCGAAAGGATAGTTGGATCTCATCCCATTTACCTTACTGTCAGTAGGTCGGATAAAGTGAATATCAGAATACATTGGATTCTGAGAACCGAATAAACTTTGAGGAACGATATGTTCTCTGTTGTAGCAGGTTCCTTCAGGTCCGTTTTGCCCGCATTGGTTGGTTCCCATTGTAAAGTTGTATGGGTCTGGACCCGTTGGGTTTTCAGAGTAAATATCAAGTACTGTATTATCTCCTTCATAATAAAGATCTCTGTCTGTAGTGTAGTAAGCATTCCACAGACCACCGTACCCGATGTAATTTGTAATATAAATGATTTGGCTTAATTTGGTTTTAAGAGCAGCCCCTGTTAATCCGGCAGTGCCGTTGTAATAGTTGGCTGGAGCTTGTGCAAATGCTGTAAGAAATGCAAAACTCAGTGCTAAAAAAGATAGAATTCGTTTCATTTTTTTAAATTGGGGCGTAAAGGTACAAAAAAATGAAAATGAAGTATATTAATTTGATGTAATATATAAACTTAATACATTAGTTTTTAGTAATATATTCTTTGCTGATTTTGGAGAAGAACCACGAGATGGCAAATCCAAAGATGGAAGCGGTAAGTGCTACGATAAGATAATTTTTCCCTACGATCTTTACGGGAAATGGAAGTACCTCGTTAGCTCTGAAGAACTCCGTATAAAGCTGGAAGTAACAAAGTGCTGTTCCAAGAATTAATCCGGTGATAACTCCCGATACTACAATAAGAATTCCTGTGTAGAAATAAGTCATTCTTAAATGGCTTAAAGGAAAGCCTAAAGATATAAGAGATTTTGCCTGCTCCTTTTTATCAAGCTGAAGAATAATAATAGCACCGGCAAGATTAAAGGTTGTAATGAAGATCACCAGGGCAAAGATCAGATAAATAAAAAGTTTTTCTGTATTAATCATTTTCCAGAAAGCCGCATTTTCCTCTTCCTTGGTTTTGATCTCAATATTTTTTCCTAAAGAAGTAAGCAGACTTTGCTTTACTGCATCTGCATTTTCCGGGTTTTTTAGTTTAATAACAATCTGATATGCTGATTTTTTTGGAAGGCTTAGTAATTCTTCCGTAAGCTCAATAGGAGAAATAATGTAATTGTCCAGCTGGTCTTTTCCAGGGAAGACACCGGTTACCAAAATATCTCTTTTATTATAGATGTCTTCTTCTTTATTAATAATTCCGGTTCCCGGTTTAGGCATGAAAACCGTTGCATAATGATTGGAAGAATCCACCGGAATTGAAAGTCTGTTATCCAGACTGTTTTCCATTAATACCTCATTAGAATACTTGAAACCTGGATATGTCCCGTAAAATACTTCTTTATTAATCGGATTAACTTTGATATAAGCAGAATCAACACCTCTTAAGTAAGCAATGTCACCCTTTCCGTTGAAACTGATGTATACTTTTTCTTCAATAACGCGAGAAAAACTACTGATCTCCTTGTTGTTTCGTAAAACCGTATTAACTGTCTCCAGGTTTTTAATGGTTTTTCCGGAAGCACTTTTTAAAGTAAGATCAGCATGAAGGTTGGAAATAAGGTCTTTGTTCAGATCTTCAAGACCTGAAAAGACAGAAATAATGACGAACATTGCAGCCACAGCAACCGTCATGGCACCCACAGCCAGCCACGTGATAAACGTAACAGCAGTACTGCCTTTCTTAGCCAAAAGGTATCTGGATGCTATGTAAAATGCAATATTCTTCAAGATCTATAAAACAGGATTGTCGCCTTCTCCTCTTAATTCTCTTTCAAGTTTTTCAACATCATCAAGAGCAGTATCAAGGTAAAAATTAAGCTGTGGAATAATACGAACCTGTTTAGCCATTTTCTGACCAATGAAATTTCTGTACTGAGGCTTGTTTTCTTCAATCTCTTTCATGACAGCAGTACGGAATTCCTGTGGAAATATGCTTAAATAGATTTTGGCAATACCCAAATCTGCAGTTACCTTTACATCAGAAACTGAGACTAAAATACTTTGTTTACTGTCAGCAGCCTGTTTGCGGAAAAGCTCTGCGAAGTCTTCCTGAATAATCTGTGCTACTTTTCTTTGTCTGTTACTTTCCATAATTTCTGCAAATTTAGTACTTTTGTTTGAATTGATACTTTGAAATTAAGGTGCAGTATCAAATTTACGATTTAATTATAATTATTAGTATTCTATGAAACTAGAACATATCGGTATTGCCGTAAAATCTTTAGGCGTTTCTGATGAGCTTTTTACTAAACTATTAGGGAAGGAATCTTACAAGAAAGAAACTGTGGAAAGGGAAGGAGTGGTAACTTCTTTTTATGAAACCGGTGAAAGTAAGATTGAATTATTGGAGGCCAGTAATCCTGAAAGTCCGATATCAAAATTTATTGATAAAAAGGGTGAAGGTATCCATCATCTGGCATTTGGAGTGGAAAATATCCTTGAGGAAGTGAAAAGATTGAAAAAAGAAGGATTTCAATTTATCTCCGAAGAACCGAAAGAAGGTGCTGATAACAAATTAGTTGTATTCCTGCATCCCAAGTCTACAAATGGTGTGCTGGTAGAACTTTGCCAAGAAAAGCAATAAAAAATTTTGTAGTGAAAGAAATTTTACTATTTTTGCAAACACAAAATTTAACCAAGTTTTGAGGTCCTATAGCTCAGTTGGTTAGAGCACCTGACTCATAATCAGGTGGTCCCTGGTTCGAGCCCAGGTGGGACCACTACAAAAACTCGACAAGCCCCTATTTATGGGGCTTTTTTATTTCTAAAAATTACAACGCTGAAATATACGCTTAAACTTCCTCGGAAAAGCCTTGCTGGATTGACTTCGCAAGGATGTAGTTCTATTTTAAAATAAAAATTAAAATGATTTTGTGATTATAAAACTACAGAAGTTATTTTCCTATTTTATATCTGTATTGCCTTTACCTAAAGAGATTGAGAAAATTTCCATTTTCGTCAATCTTCCAAAATCTTTATATATCCTCGAATATTTTTATATTAGTTCCTTCTAAAAGTCTTGTTTATATGTCTAAACATCAGTTATCTCAAATATCTATTAAATCAGTTATCAAAATTTTTACATTTTTAGATTACTTTTTGGAGGAGGAAAGCCTAAATCCTCAATACTTTAAAGATAACATGGAGAAATTTACTTTTCAAGAGAGATATTTTTTATACTTGTATGCATCTGAGTATTTTTCGGATAATAATGATAGCTTCTTAAATCAATGGATTAATAACATTGCCTCTAACAATGGGATTGATGTTACCGTTGACTATTTAACACTGATAGATAACAATGCCAAATCTCTCAGAAAGATTACTAACGACCAGAAGTTAAAGATAGTTGAAAAAGAATTTTTAAATTTAAAACAAACAATAGATGATGAGAATAAGTATATTATTGAAAAAACAATTCCGATTTTCGAAGAAGATAACGGAGACTTTAGAACATATCAGAAAATACCGTTGTATGTAAGTCACGAACATCGAGAGAATTTTAAAAATTTTTTCTTTAAAACATTAAAAGATTCTTTAGATTCAGGCTCCATAGAAAAACTGTACTTTAATACTTTCGAATTTACTGGAAATATTACTGAATTAAAATTACTGTATCTAAGAGTAGATCAGAAATCTTTATTAGAACAAGCTTTCAAAATTATTACTAATCAATATAAAAAGGATATTCTAGAACGTATGAAGGCAAAGTATATTGATAAAATTAATTCCAAAATTGAAGAGAGATTAGCCAATGCAACAGCTGTACGAAAGAGATTTATTCCTAAAAAATTACGGTATACTAAAGTTACTCGAATACATTTTATGAAAGCATTATACAACGCTTTCCCTCATATTAGAAACGCTTATGGCAAATCTCTTATCACAAATCCTTCTTTATCACTAGACCATTTTCTTACAACACGAATTAAAAATCTCAAAAAAGCGTAAAATTTAAATCTATCCATATAAGAATTTACGCGTTCTTAAATTCCCTTATTGTTCCTTATAATTTTGCTTTGTCAAGTTGAGACAAAGCATGGATAACAACGCACTAACATACCATTTGATAAAAGTCTTTTCGGAACTGGAGATTCGGATAGCAGGGAGAGTACTATCTCTGCTGACGGAGCAAGGCATAGCTGCAGGAGTGCCAACAGGTTCAGAGAAATTTTTAACAGATAAACAGTTGTGCGAACATCTTCAGATCTCAATTTCACACTTCCACAACTTTAAGAAAGCTAATTCCAATTTCCCTTCTTATGCGATCGGTAAGAATGTTCGGTATAAGCTTTCTGAGGTGGAGGAATTTTTAAAGTCTAACCCCAAAAAGTAAAGAAATAAAATGGGAAACAAAGGAAAAATAGAAATTCCGTTTGAGGTTACTGATAAAGGTAAGGTGAGGTTTGATA
The DNA here is from genome assembly GCF_011752975.1 of Chryseobacterium sp. Tr-659. Classification (GTDB taxonomy): domain Bacteria; phylum Bacteroidota; class Bacteroidia; order Flavobacteriales; family Weeksellaceae; genus Chryseobacterium. Next base: position 106,044 of record NZ_VWWP01000008.1, read on the forward strand.
CTTACGGATATATAGGTTATGCCGAAGATTTGGGATTCAGAAGAACTAAAATCTTTGAAGTTGAGCATCTTGTCAGAATACAGAATAATATTGTAGGGATCGTCAGTAAATCGGACATCATACAGACAGCACTCGAATATCTTGACGAGAATTTTGATCAGGAATCAGAACTCGAGTACGGAGTAACCAAATATGAAATCAAAAATGCTTGGATCAATAAAGCACGGCCGATTTCAGAAGATGCAACATTATCGTTTTTGCGATATGAAGAGCTTAAACCACTAAGGGATACACAGGAAATAAGCTATTTCTGCTACCAAAATACAGTGGTAAAAGTACAGGCAAAAACTCTCGAAACTGTAGATTATGAGGATTTAGAACATCATGTTTTTTACGATCAGATCATTCAGAGGGGTTTTAGTTATAATGAGCCTTGTTTGGAAGAGTTTATTCCATTTAGAGCGTTTATACACAACGTTGCGGGAAATATAGAAGAGAGAATTCTTTCATTCGAGGTAATGATTGGCTATATGCTTCATACATTCCAAAATCCTGCACTGGCAAAGGCGGTGATACTGCTTGATAGTATTGTTAATGAGATCGGACTGATAGAGGGAGGAACAGGAAAATCCTTGTTGGTAAGAGGCTTAAGCTATATGAGGTTTCTGTGCAATATTTCAGGAAAAGATTTTTCCAGCAGTTCCGGTTTTGCATTCCAAAGGGTAACGCCTTTCACCAGTATTGTAGCCATTAATGATATTAAAAAAAATCAAAATTTTGAGGGATTCTTTGGCAGAATAACAGACGGGTTTACCATAAGCAGGAAGTACAAGCATGATATTTTTATCGCATTTGCGTATGGTCCGAAAATGATTATCACAAGCAACTACTATGTAAAATCTCCGTCAGGAAACAGTACAGAAAGGAGGAAACATGAAATTGAACTGTCAACTCACTACGGAAAAGATTTAACAGTTTACGATGACTTCGGACATCACTTCTTTGATGAGTGGAACGAGAATCAATGGTTAGGGTTTGACCACTATATGCTACACTGCGTTAAGCTGTACCTTGAAAAAGGTTTGATAAAAGCGCCTCCTATCAACTTAGAGTTAAGAAAACTTATTAGCGAGGTTGGACTGGAACTGATGGAATTTTTAGATCAGATATTACTGACCAAAACCAAGCTTCATAAAAAAGAATTATTTGCTGAATTCAGGAAAGAATCAATAGGATCACGGTATCAGCTGAGTTTGAGAGGATTTACCATAAGGCTTAAAAAATATCTGGAATATAAAGGTATAGGCTATGTAGAAACTCCGAGTAATACTAAGGTATTTGTTGAAATCATTACCGCAAAGCCTGATGAACAGTTGCTTTTAACGATCAATGATGTTAAGACTGACTACAAAACCGTTGATACTCCTAATAAAATGACACGATTAGTCAATCATTTACAGAAATTTTTCAGTACTGATAATAGCACCAAAAATTAACAATTAAAATTTAAACAATGGCAAAAGTAATAATAAAACAAAAGATCCTTGTCATAGACTTGGAGACTACAGGATTAGACCCATTTACACACCATATAGTGAGTGTTGCTATATCTGGTGAAAAAGGAAAGGGATTTAACATTGTTCTCCCTTTTTATAAAAATAAAGCCAAAGCTAAAGAATTCTTACAACCAATTTTACCGATACTCGAAGATGAAACGATTACAAAAGTCTTTCATAACGCGAAGTTTGATTTAAAATTTTTTCATCAGTACGGGATTGAAATTAAAGGTGAAATCAGGGATACGATGATTTTAGATTATTTCTTGGATCCCAATCGTAAAACCCACGGATTAAAGGAAATTTCAGAGTTCCGCCTCCATTATCATCAGATTTTCTTTGAAGAAATGAGGAAAGGCAGGGATATTACTGAGGTTCCGAAAGAAGAGCTGACGAAATATGCCTGTGAAGATGCAGACCTAACCCTGCAATTGTATCATTATTTAAATCAACAATTAAATCACAACTAAAATGGATATAGCAATCAATACATTAGAACATCAATTAATTAATGTTCTCGTTAAAATCGAACTCAATGGTGTAAAAATAGACATCAAAAAATTAAACGGTGTAGAACATCAGCTATTGAACCGACTACATACGACCACCGAAAAAATAATGGAGGTTGCAGGAACGGAAATCAACCTTAATAGCAATGAACAGCTGAGTACTCTCCTTTTTGAAACGTTGGAACTTCAACCGAAAGTTACTTCCAAAGGTAAATCAGGATTGATTTCTGTTGATAAATCGCACTTGGCAAAACTTAAAGACGACCACGAAATAATATCCCTCATCTTGGATTACAGGAAAATCAACACTTTGTTAAGTTTCTGTAATCAATTGAAAGAAGCTCACCCAAAAACAAAGAGGCTTCATTGTAACTTAAATCAGATAGGAACGGCAACAGGACGATTTAGCTGTAGTAATCCGAATTTACAGAATATTCCTAATGTAAAATTAAAGGACAAAGACAACGAAATTGATGAACTTAAAATTATCGCTTCCAAGTTCAGAGAGGTTTTTATTGCTGAAAAAGGATGTGTGCTGATTGGTGCGGATTACTCACAGATCGAGCTGAGGGTAATGGCAGAAATGAGTCAAGATGAATATTTATTGAAAGCCTATAATAATGATATAGATATTCACAGATTGACCGCTTCTAAAGTGTTCAATTGCAGTAAAATTTCAGAAGTAACGGAGGAACAAAGGAAAATTGCCAAAACAATCAACTTTGGACTAATCTACGGAATGTCAGCGGTAGGTTTAGCGGAATCTCTTACAGCAATTACAAAGAAACATCATTCTAAGGAAGATGCTGAAAAAATGATGTCAGATTATTTTGCTCAGTTTAAAGGGGTAAAATCCTGCTTGGAAGGATTAGTAGATTATGCAGATCATCATGGTTATTCCAGAACTCTATTCGGAAGAACCAGACCAATTCCTCAGCTCGCTTCTAACGATATGGCAATTCGTGAAAAAGGGAAACGCCTTGCAATGAACTCTTCTGTACAGGGAAGTGCAGCCGATATTATTAAAATGGCAATGGTGAACTGTGATAAAGCCATTGCAGAGAAAGGTTTGAAGTCTAAAATGATCCTTCAAATTCATGATGAGTTGCTGTTCGAAGTTCCCGAAAATGAAGTGGAAATCGTAGAAAAACTTATAAAATATGAGATGGAGAATGTCGTAAAACTTTCTATACCTCTTACAATAGAGCTTGGTAAAGGGGCTAATTGGGCAGTTGCCCATTAATAATATTAACAATTAAATAAAATATCATGAACCACAATAATTTATACAAAACGCAGGTAGACTTTATATCTATAAAGGTAGATGGACAAGAAGCATTAAATTTGAACTGGGATAATCTTATTGATCATCCTACTTTACGTAACCAGTATACATTAATTGAGAAAGTTAATCCAAATTACAAAAACTTCTCTCTTTATGTTAAGAGCTCTGGAGAGGTTCTGATTAACCTCAGCATTCCATATTTTTTATTCGGACATAATTACCATACAGTAGAAAATGAAGAATTGCAGGATTTTAATGTTATCATTAAAAAGATTCTCGGGATAGATATTAGAAAATCAGAAGTCATTGAACTTGAGTACGGAGGGTACTGTAACTCAGAAATAAGTACTGAAGAATTTCTGAAGAAAATTTTGAGGATGCATAATCATGATCTTATTTATTCAAAATCCTATATGAAGATGTTTGAAGATAAAAAACAAGGTATTTGCTTCAAAATATATGATGCTGTTGAAAATGCGAAGCAAAAAAGAACTTACACTGCTGAACGTTTTATTAACGAACATATTATCAAATATGAAATAAAAGTGAAAAAACCTGAGATAATTTTCAAAAGTAAATTGCTGTTCGAAACTCTACTTGTAGAACCAGCTCAAAATTCAGCTTTAGTTCAACTTAAGAGAATGCTTACTAAATTAAAAAATCAATTGGTTCTACCTTACGAGAAAAAAGTAGAACCCGTAAAGTATGATTTGATAAATATTATTTATACAGCATTGAAAAATATTGAGAATCATCATCCTGAAAATATATCAATATTTAAGCAACTAATGGATGTAATTGATGAGAGCCCTTTGTCTTCTTCCCAAAAAAGCAAGAGAAGAAAAGCAATTCAGAACTTGGAAGAGGAATATGACTTTTTACCATTCTAATAATAATTTTAGCCCTAACCGTTGTAGCATATTAAGATTTAGGGCTAAAGTTACTACAACAAAACTATGTCGCAAGATTCACAGTTCGCAATCTAAAAAATTAAAATAATGGCAACATTTAAATTTATCCTGAGTAAGCTTGATTATCAGAAGAAAAAGAAAAGTCCTGAATCCCTTCTGATGCTGAGGTATACTCATAAAAAGAAAACAACTCATTTTTCAACTCATAAGAATATTGATGAAAAATATTGGGATGAAAGAACACAAATGGTAAAGAGAAGTTATCCTGGTTCTGATAGGTTTAATATTTACATTAAGGGGATTCTTCAGAAAGTAGAAGATATTGTTAATGAAATGCTGATAAAAGGAGATGATCCGACCACAGATTACGTGAAATCTATCTACAATTCTAATAAGAATGGAACGGAGAAAAAGAAGCAGTATACTTTCTTTGAATATGCTGAAAAATACTTAGAAAATGGTAAAAATCGCCTTACGACAAGTACAATAAAAAGCTATCGTACTGCCTTGAACAAGCTTGAAGATTACCAAGAGTATAGTAGAAATAAGCTAGACTGGATGAGCTTTGATATTGATTTCTATTATGACTTCATGGATTTTTATACAGGAATTGAAGGCTTGACAAATAACGGCTTCGGGAAAATCATCAAAAACCTTAAAGCAATAATAAACTCGGCAACTGAGGACGGCTATAATACTTTTACAGGCTATCAACACAAAAATTTTAAGACCGTAAGAGAAGATGTTAACAATATTTACCTCAGTGAAGATGAGATTTCAAAACTTTTAAAATTAGATTTAAGTAATGATAAAACAATGGAAAGAACAAGAGACTTATTTGTATTTGGCTGTTATACAGGGTTGAGGTTTAGTGATTTCAGCCAAGTGAAGCAAGAGCATATTGTTGGTGATATTCTCAGGATCAAAACAATCAAGACGAGTGAATGGGTGAATATTCCGATTCTTCCAGCAGTGAGGGAGATCATGGATAAGTACAAAGATAATCCGAATAATCTTCCGAAGTCCGTATCTAATCAGACAATGAATAGGAATCTGAAAGATTTAGGGGAAATGGCAAAAATAAATGATAAGATTCTAAAAATTAGAAATAAAGGTAAAGAAAGGATCGAAGACAATCTCTTAAAATATCAGATGATTTGCACTCATACTGCTAGGAGATCATTTGCCACCAATATGTTTAAAAGGGGTGTTCCTACTCGGGTAATTATGAATATAACAGGACATAGGACTGAAAAAGCATTTAACAGCTATATAAAAATATCGCAGGATGAAAACGCTGAACTGCTGAAAGAATATTTTGATAAATCGGCATAGTTTAATTTACTAGATATGATTTGAAACCTGCTTTTTAGCAGGTTTTTAATTGTTAAATAGTTATTTTTGATAAATGTAAAATTTCATATAATTATGCAAGAGTATTACTATTATATTTTCGTTAATGGTGTTGATAGTGAATCTTTGAAAAAAAGCGAACTACCACAAATTCGTAAGCTGAGGAAAGATTTTGAAATGATTCCCCAATTTACAGACAGTGATGAAGGAGAAGGACCATTTGATTCAATAATAGATTTGAAGAAAAGATCTATTATTTTTTCCAAAATAAAATTACAAAAGCATAAAGAGCGTGTATTGGCAAATAAAAATATTAAGGAGATTGCAAACTTTGTTAAGATTCCTTTTGAAAAATCCTATGAATTGACTTTTATTAAGGCATTCCATCATATAAATGTTGGAAAGATATATAAGAAGGAAGTTAAAGGAGTACATTTTTTTAATCCTGATAGAATAAGAATATTAGAGGTTTTAGACAAGAATGAGGTAACCGGAGTTTATTGTGCTAGAATAAGTAAATATGATAGTAACATTGATGAATGGATTGAAAAGAGTGAGCCAACCCATTTTTTTCCTGATGATTGGACTCTAGAAAAGCTATTTTCGGAACTAAATTATGCTTATGAGAATAAGATTCATCAAGATGGAAATATATATTTATCAGAAACTAGAGATCATATTAAAGTTAAATTGATTATAAAAGAATCCGAGATCATAACTATTTATCCATTATTAGATTAATGAAAGTTGTTGAATATAGTTTCTTTCAGTGTCTTTTTATTACAGAGGAAGGCACTCAAAGAAACGTGGGTTTATTTGTTTATCATTAATTAATGTAAACATTACACTTAGAAAGAAATACGACATAACCTCTTGTTAAATATCGTTTGCAAACATTTTAGCATTTAACATGGCGAAGTCCCTCAATAATTTTTGATGATACAACAGGAATTAGCAGTAATCCTATGTGTTTAAAAATCGAAGCAATAAATCATGAAATTTTCTTTGTAGTAAATGTTTTCGGAGATGTTCTACTTGATTAATGACTTAAGTTGATATAGATTCCCAATTGAAAATTTCCAATTGGAGAACATTCCTTAAAATCGTTCATAATATTTTTATTTTTTAAATTTTTCATTGATTTATAATGAATCAAGAAGAATTACTATTTCAACTTCAAAGGATTATTAAATGATGATTGATGAGCGTTCTTTTGAAAAAGAAAGCGAAGCGGTTTACCGCTTCAGGTTATCTCTTTAATTAAAGTTCTTAATTAAAGTCTTTAATTATATACTTAAATATAAGTGCAAGATTGGTGATTTTGAAATGCATTTTTGGTAATAATGAAATGTAAATTTGATGATATTGAAATGCAAAAATGGTTAAATTAAAATGCAATATTAGGTGGATTGAAATGCAAAATTGGTGATAAAGCCGTACTGTTACTCCCTGAAAATATAGTCTTGGTAGTCATTTTATCTTGGAGGAGCTAATGATCCCCCGTGATTCCAACAGAGAAACCGAGTAGTACAAAATAAAAAGAGAACATAAAGTAGTTGACTACTTTTCGTAGCCCGTAGTAGGATGTAAAAGAGATGAAATACGAGGAGAAAAACTAAGGAGCAGTCCTAAAAATAGTAGTAGTAAAATTAGAGAGCAGTGCAATGAAAAAATATATCAGGAAAGATAATGAGTTAATAGATCCTTTTATTGAGGATAAGATGAATAAATTAACGGTAGAAGTTCCTTTTGAGATTCTATCGAATTCGGAGTTATCACTTAATGAAAAACTTTTGTTGGGATTAGATTTCTCTTTCAAAAGTAAACTTGGATTTAACCAATTAACAAATAAAAATGTAGCAGAACTGTTCAGCATACACCCCAATATTGTTGGAAATTGCAGAAAAAAGCTTGTTGAAATGAACTATTTAATAAGACAGGGAAGAAAATATTTCCTGACGGACCACTATAAAAGTGCTGAAAAATCAGAAGAAAATCACGGAAATATTGAGAATAGGTACCGAAGAAATATCAAAATTCCTTTTGAAATTTACTCTAACACAGCTTTAAAAACAGGAGAAAAGCTTCTGTGGGGAGAGTATAATTCAATTAGTAAAGGAGAAAAAGAGTATTTTGCTTCAAGAGAGTATACGGCAAACCGCCTCAGTGTAAGTGTTGAAAGTGTATCGAATTGGACGAAATCTCTATATGAAAAGGATTTATTTGAGGACTATGTGATTATAAGTGGATATTGTTCTCATCAAAGAAGAATCATTACCTATCGCTTTGATGATAAGTAAAATTGAAGTGCGAAACTGGTGCTTTGAAGTATATTTTATATAACACAATTTTTATCTAAATAGATCATCTTAAAATTACTTTTGGCATCAAATATCCAAACTGAAATAATAAGTGATTTTTGAATAGAGAATATAGCTAGATTATTTTTGTCCGGCTTTATTTTCAAAATATTGTTCAGGAAGAAAATCTTTTGGTGAACATTCAAATATTTCTGCAAGCCTGTTAATATGAGAAAGATTATACTTTGCTCTTGATTTATAGCTTTCCACATCTCCAATAAATCCTATGGATAAATCCAAAGAATAAGCAAGTTCTTTCTGAGAAATCTTTTTTTTTAATCTCATTTTTCTAACTACATCAATAACATATTGTTCAATAGGCTCTAAAAGCGAATTCTCTTCCATTCTATACATTTAGAGCAAAGAGAACAATTGCTGTAAAAATATTCACACGTATATATACGAGTGTTTGTGTTTTTTTATAGATATTTGTAGCAAATTAAATATTACAAACAATTATGAGAAAAACAACTACACAATCTTTTGTTCTGCTGATTGTATTAAATCTTCTTTCCTGTAATTCCAAAGGAAACAATTCACAGCCTATCCAAACCAGTCCGTTTAAAATTACCAAGACTATCAAAAGTAGTTTTGAAAGACACGGAGATTCTTACCAGTACAATTTCATAGGAGAAGCTCAAAATAATTCTACCAATATTTATGATGATGTTTACTCCACTTTAGAGGTTCAACTTGAGCTGGAAAATGGAAGTATTATTACTGAAAGAGATTACTATAGTGGCATGTTTACTGGTTTTGGAGATACTGAAAAAGTATGGAAACCTAACCAGATGAGGAAATTAGATGACCGCGGAGGCTTAGAATCTGACTTTATTCCCGCACATTATAAAGAATATAAAATCAAAAAAGTAGTAGCAATCTTTGATTTTAAAGCAGAGGACATTATTAATCACACCAAAGATACTTTTACTGATACCATTGATATTACAAAAAAATGGAACGCCCTACAATAATATTACTAACAACAAATAAATTATGAATCTTAAAATTTACACTATGAAAACAAAAACTATGAAAGCTATCATCTTGGGATTATGTGCACTTTAACCAGTTGTTCAAAAATTACTGATGAAGAAATCAATGAATCGCAAACGTCGATCACAGAAAAAATATTTGCATTCAAATATGTAGATAACGGAACAAAAAGTGTTGTTTAGCTTAATCCTAGTAATGGTAGTGAGATCAAAACAATAGCTAATCTAGGAAATCAATATTTAAGAATTGCGAAATATTACAGTATTACTGATGAAATATTGGGTGAAGTAAACGAAGATAACACTAAAAAGTTTTACAGAATAAAAGTTTCTGATGGAACAATTTCTAAGTATAACTACAATGGATATGATGATTTTATTATAGGAGGAAATAAGCTATATGCGTTTAAATACAATAATAACAATAATAGTATCGTAGAATTGGATCCAACCACTGGTACAGAAATCACTATCTTAAAATCTGTTGGAATCAATTATCTTAAGAACTTTGTTTTCTCACAAAACACAAATACCATTATCTGTGAAAACAATACAACAAAATCCCTTTATAAAATCAACATTACGAATGGGAATACGGAATCTTTTAACTATTATGGGTATGACAATTTAGCTATTTCAAAAAACGGACAATTATATGGATTTAAATACACTACCAATAATAACCAAATCGTAGAATTGCATACTTCGAATGGTAATGAAATAAAAATGATTAAATCAATTGGAAGTAAGTATTTAAAGAGTATGCTCTATTTAAATTCTACTAATGAGATTGTCGGAGATTTAATAACTGATTCATCTACATGTAATTACTTTAAATGCAAAGTTTCTGACGGTATTTCAAATGAAAACACTTTTGGAAAATATGATTACTTTATTTTTTAAAAATTTAAGTATCTTAAATCATTTAAAGAAATTAATTCTTTGTCTATATATGATAAGCCCTCTTTAAAAGGGCTTTTTTGATTAATATAGTAACAGTCATTGTGATTCCAATTTTGAAGATATGTTATTTGTGTAACATGATTGTTATATTTGATGATGGATAAATACTTATATTTATATGGATATAACAGAATTAAAATTGAAATTTGAAATACAGTTAGCAACAAATGTATCTGAAATGGAAAAGATTCGTTCATTCAGACAGTTGAGGCTTCTATTAGATAAATATGGTTATTTTGAGGGAGCGAAGAGATTAATAAATGGTAAGGAAACGTTAGGACTAAGGGATTTAATTTTGGCTGATAGAGTAGATTTGTCAATAGAATATTTGGCTTTATTAGAAGAATTTCATCCTTTATTTAGTGAAGATGAATTAAAAAAATGTAAAAGAAAATTAGACATTTGATTATATAATTAAGCATTTTTATAAAAATGTAAGATAATAAAATATAATGCGACAAGTTTTGTCGTTGAAGAATAATACCTTGCAGTATAGAAGCATTAATATTGAAGTTTTATAAACAAAATTGAGTTTTAAATATTTATTTGATTTTTAGATAATTGTAATCTATTTTCAAAACAAAAGCTTTTTTATTAAATTTGTTAAAAGATGGTTTCTTACTGTGGAGTATAAAAAGTAAATAATCAAAAACTAATCAAATGAGTGAGAAGAAATATAATATATTTATTAGTCATTATGTAAAAGATGATAAACACGTTCAAACCTTAAAATCTAAATTAAAAGATAAAGGATTTGGAGTTAGAAACTTTTCGGTTGACAGTACAAAACATCATACAGGAAGACGACCTTCAGATGCAAGAATAAGAAGACTTTTAAGTATAAGAATAAAAGCTGCTAGTACTTTTATATGTTTGATTGGCAATGATACTCATAAAAGAAAATGGGTGGATTTCGAAATTAAGAAAGCGCAATCAGAAGGGAAAAAAATTATAGGCATATACACACATGGGAATAAAGACAGTGTAAAAATACCTGAAGCATTGCAGAAATACGGTAATTCAATTTTGGGATGGAATTCAATTGATAAATTGGGAGAGGTTATTACAGGCAAAGAGACAATTTTTGAGAATTCAGATGGTTCATCTTATTCTAACGTATTCGAAATAAATAGGGTGAAATGTGGATAAATGTATTATGAAGATTTACTCATATGTAGTTGACCATGATTTAGGATTAGCGCCAAATCCTTTTGGTAATTATTGCACATTAGCTGTATGTAAACCGAATATTAGGAAAAGTAAAAAACTAAATATTGGAGATTGGATTGTGGGCACAGGTTCAAAAGCTTTAGAAAATATAGCAAAGCGACCTTATATCAGCTATTTGATATACGCAATGAAAATTACGGAGATTATTCCATTTGAAAGCTATTGGGAAGATCCTCGTTTTCAATATAAAAAGCCAACTGTTAATGGATCTTTGGTAACGATGTATGGAGATAATTTTTATCATAAAGTAGGAGATAAATGGATTCAGGAAAATTCAGCACATTCTAATTCAAATGGAAGTGTAAACGATAAACATTTGAAAACAGATATAGAGGGTAAAAATGTGTTGATTAGTGATAGTTTTTATTATTTTGGGAATAATGCTCTAAAAATTCCAAATGAATTTTTAGAAGCCTGTCATACAGGAATTGGGCAAAAGATAGTTCCGGAGAGTATAACAGATAAATTTATTGAATGGTTAATCAATCATAAAAAAGGTATTAATGGGGATCCAATTAACTGGAAACAACACAGTAACTTAAAAATATTAATTTAATATGGCATTTTTAGGATCAGAGAGTTTAAAAAACTTATTATCCGGATCATCAATAATTCTGGATGATAAAGGTGATAGTTGTTATGATGAAAGTAGAGTAGAGCAAGCATGTTATGCATTGTCACTAGGTGTTGAGGCATATAGAACTGATAATAAAGATCGAAAAATTGAGAATTTAACAGAAATAAATAGAACTGTTGAGATTAATCCGGGACAGTTTGCATTACTGATGACTAAAGAATTTGTAAATGTCCCTCAGGATATGTTAGCATTTATATCTATTAAAGCTAAAAATAAACTAAAAGGATTAGTTAATGTTTCAGGTTTTCATGTTGATCCAGGTTTCAGGGGAAGACTTCTTTTTTCAGTATATAATGCTGGTCCATCTACAATAACCTTACAAACAGGGGATCCTTACTTTTTAATTTGGTTTACCGAATTGGATAAGTCTACTGAAGTGAAAGATCAATATAATGAAAAAGAAAATCATCACCAAGGACAATCTACAATAAAATTAGAGTATATAGACGCTTTAAAAAGAGGTGAACTAGCGTCTCCTAATGCCCTATTGGAGAAGATAAATAAAAGTGAGGATTTGCTTAAACTGGCTTTAGAACAACATTCCTCTACAATAACTCAAAAAATTTCTAAAACTGAAGATTCATTACAAAGAATAATTTGGATTGGAAGTATAGTGATTGGCGCAGCTATTGCTATAGGGCTGAAAGTATTATGGGATAATGAGCAATATAAAAAGGGATATATGAAACGAGTGGAAGATGAAAAGGTAGCAAAAGAAATTACTAAAAAGGTTAGTGATTTTACGAAGGATACTATATATTTGCATAAGATAGATAGTTTGATTTCTAGTAGGTTACAAGAACAAAAACAGAAAGATGTCAATAAAAAATAAATTTCATTATACAGACGAAGGGATTCCATTCTTAGGTATTGAAACAATACCTAACGAATTTGTTGTTGATTTTGTGGAGATTAATGAAAAAGAATATCCTCAAGTGAAAGTATCAGTCTCTAATTTACAAGCAGGAGACATTATTAATGATAATTCTTATATAGACGACGGTTACAGATATCACGATGTTTTTCATTATACATTTGCTACATTATTGGGTTGGTCACCATGTACACGAGCGATGCTTAAAAGAAAAAGAAAAAGTGATAAATTAATTGATAGAGTTGAGGATGGTGCTAGAGCAATTATAACAGAAGAAGCAATATCTCTTATGTTATTTAATAGTGCAAAAAAAAATGATTTTTATTCTGGAATGAATAAAGTAGATCCTGCAATATTGGAGTTGATTAAATTAATGACCAATCCCTTTGAAGTAAAAAACAAAACTATTGATGAATGGGAAAATGCCATATTAAAAGGTTATTCATTATTTTGTAACTTAATTAAAAATAAAGGAGGTAGAATTAAGTTTAATACTTTAAATAAAACAATTGATTATCAAGTTATATAATATACTGATAATTACAATTTTAATATTGCTGGTGTAACCAGCATTTTTAATTTATGAATATTTATACTAAACGCAAACGACCAACAGCTTCGAAAATTTTTGATACTTACTGGAGGTTTGCATACGAGCGTCAAAATATATTTTTTAACAGAATTAATAAAATAGCTCCATTAACGAATGATGATATTTTAAATAAATATAAATTTACAAATGCTTATAGAGCATCGGACAGGGTAAGTCAATATCTTATAAATGAGGTGATATATAAAGAAAATAATTTTTCAGAAAAAGATTTATTGCTGAGAATATTGTTATTCAAAATTTTCAATAAAATTGAAACTTGGGAAATAATACAATCTCATTTAAGTAAAATAGATCTATCAAGTTTTTCTTTTAAAAATATAAGTCAATTGCTAGAAGAACAAATGTTCATGAAGAACTCAATTTATTCAGCAGCTTATATCATGGCATCGGGAAAAAGTTTTTACGGATTTGACAGAAAACATGACAACCACTTAAAACTATTAGAGAAAGAATTAATTAAAGGGAATTTATTCGAAAAAATTAAGGATTCTAAGTCTATTGAAGAAGTCTATTTAATTCTAAAAACATTGCCAACATTTGGAGAGTTTTTAGCTTTTCAGTTAACGATTGATATTAATTATAGCAATATCATCGATTTCAGCGAAATGGATTTTATTGTTGCTGGTCCTGGAGCAAAAGACGGAATCCATAAGTGTTTTTCAGATTTTGGAGATTATAATTATTCTGACATAATTAAGTACGTAGCTGAAATACAAGAAAAGGAATTCGAAAGATTGGGATTAGAATTTAAAAACTTAGGAAATAGAAAATTACAGCTGATAGATTGTCAAAATTTGTTTTGTGAGACAGATAAATATTCAAGAGTAAAGCACCCCGAATTTATAGGGAAATCAAAAAGAATTAGGATTAAGCAAACTTATAAACCAAAAGAAATTGCTATTAAATATAATTATCCCCCGAAATGGGGGATAATTATATAACTTAGCGGATAAACTATTTTTTTGCTAACCATTCTTTTAAAGGAGTAAGGGTATGTCTGCCATTGGATAAGGGTGTTTTAACATAATAACCCTTAGAAATATAACTTCCATTTACATATTTATTATCTCCATTTTCATAATCTATGTAAGGGTAAATTGATAGATATTCAGACCCTCTAAATGATTTGTTTGTTCTATTAATAGGGATTAAAGCTATATGTTGAATATATTTAGCAGCATCACCTAAGCCAAGTTCCCAATTACACCATTTGGAATTAATCGCATTTTCAGTTGCAACTAGAATAAATTTATCTGCAATTTTTATTTTTTGTTTTAACTTATGTGCGGTTTCTGCATTAGTATAAGCAGGCATATTAGGATCCATCCAATCAACATATACATTTATTCCTTCATTCTCAAGGAAGCCCACTACATCTTGCAAGATCGTATATTCGTCGTGTTTGTGAGATAAGAAAATCATTGGTTTAGTCTTATCTCTAGATTGGCTCTCGTTAAGATAAGTTATATTATCAGCAGAAAAAGTTTTTGTTCTCGATCGATACTGTGAAAGTTCAGATTCTGAAATAAAGCTCATTATTAGTCAAGGTTTATGTGGATGTTATACAATTCTTTATTATTTTTAATTTCTATAGCTTTATCTATATATGTATTATATTCGGATAAAAACATGAAATCATCCCATTTAACCACTTTAAAGAAAGAGGATTCATTGCTTACATTAATTTTTAAACCATTACATTCTCTATATTCAGGTTCTTTTATATTAAATGTATTATCCTTCAATATTTTAAATAGTCTGTTCGTATGGTGTGTTGTACAATTGCATTCAGGCTTAGAAGTGTAATACCAAGTGTAAGTTCCAAGCTCATCGGGGAGTACGATACCTAATATAGCATTCATCTGCTTAGTATGGCTTCCTGAAGGGATTGTTCTTAATGAGTATGAAACTTCCCAAGGTATCCATTGATCTTTTTCATTTTCACTGATTTTCATTCCTTTTGAAATTAAAACGATAGTAACAGATGATTGCCTAATTTTAGATTTTAAGGATGTTTCTATTGTTGAGTCTGAGAAGTCTGCTAGGCTTTCGCCATCTTTTTCTCCTAAATTTATATGCTCATTACCAATCTTATTTTGTAAAAGATCAACATAATCACGAACTCTCGTTTTTCGAGAAATATAGCTAAACGTATTAAGGTCTAGCTTTTTTTTATTTAAATCTTTTACTAACTCATCTGCATATTTATATGAAACAAATATTTTTCTGCCCATTATCTTGCGATTTTTTTTATGATAAGAATGATTTCGTTTACTGATACCTCTAGATTATTTTTGTCGATAGATAGTCTTGATATATCCCTATAGATTTCTTCGGTTAAATTGTACTTTGTCCAGTCTCCAGATATTTCATCGAAAATTTCTTTTGCCATAAAGCCTGTATAAGATAGAGGAATTGGTATCAAACCTTTTTCAACTGCAATATCAAACTCTCTTTTTACACCACCCGCATTTATGATATCATCACCATCATGTTTATTACCAAAAACAATCAATGATATACCAGCTCTTGATATCATATTTTGTCTATATTCTTCCCATAGTTCTCCTAAATTTTTACCACCTGAAGGAAATTGAGGAAATGGTTTCAATATTAATTGGCTTTCTGAGAATTTTTTAGGATTTGAATATATAGCGTCTAAAGCTCCATTTATTACGGCACTTCCTATACCTAAGCCAAAGCCATTCACAATATTTAAATTATTTTTAATAATTTCTTTCGATAATAAATGAATAAAACTTTGAGCTTCTTGTTGTGTGAAATCACCGTAATTGATAGCGCTACCGGAAATAAAAACTGAATGCGAGTTGTATCTCTTTTCGATTTCTTTTAATAATAGCGTTAAATCTGCATAGTTTTCAATTAGAATAGTTTGAACTCTATATCTGCTTAGCTCTTTAATAAATAGCTCTTGTTTTATTTTTTCGTATTCGAATTTTTCTGTGTTATTATCCCAGTCACTTAGCGCAGTCTTTTTCATAATGCAATAGTGATCTTTGCTTTTATCACTATACCTATGTGTAAGACGCCCAAATATATAGTTAATGTTAGGATCGGTAAAACTAAAGCCAACAAATAAAAAAGATTTTGTTATAAGCTCTGAATTTAAGATAGAGATAAATGGTTCATGTGTGTAATAGTATTTTTCGTAGTCTTCTTTTAATAGAATAGCTTTACTTGGCTTATCTTTATCACCATGCATTTTATAAAGAATACATGATCTATTACCTTTGTTTATGAATAAATCATCAACCTCGCTTTTTACATCTATTTTTTTATGTATTTTTTCATGGGCATCTTCAATTAAATCATCATAGTTTGTTGTCCAAATTGTTGAAAAAGGAAGCCTAGCTATAATGCGATGATTTTCAGTTTCAACATCAGAATCAGTAAACTCATCTACTATTTTTTCATCTATTTTGTTTCTATTATTATTTTTATTTTTATGAAATTGAGCAACAGAAATTAAATCTGCTTCTTCATCAATTCTTAAACCAAGATCTCCTGCAATATCTCGCAGAAGCCCTTTCCAATCAACGAACCCAGCAGCTTTTGACATGCCCGCTCCCAAAAAAATTGTTGCGGTACCTTGTCTTAATTTAGAAACATAATCATTAATAAATGCATTAATTTCGGGTTTATTAAAATCCATAATTTATAGTATTAGTTTTTATTTTCAATATAATAGTTGAACCTATTGTATATATAATAGTTCAAAAGTATAAAAAGTGTATTAAGATATAATACGGATTTCCGTAATTTCAAAAGATTAATTACATATCTCCATATGATTACCCATTAGATTATTATAAAGTATAATCTCATTACATAGGTACCATAAAATACATATGATAAAATAATATTTAAAACTATTTTACAAGATCTTGAATATTCTTAGGTGTAAGCTTAAAGTGAGGTATAAGTAAGTTAAACTGTTTTTTATCTCATTATAACAGTGTTACTCTTTGAAATTCACTTTTATTAAAATTATTCGAAGTAACTTATTGATTTCTACACTATGTTTAAAATAATTGACCTGTCAAGTATATTATATAGCTTTTTAAGGATAGAGTATTTATTCAACTAAAATTTTATTTCTGAATTCATTAATTACAAATTTCCAATTGCCTTGTCTCTCTATTTCTGTAATTTCTTTTACTTTTCCTTCAATATATAGATCATTGTCAATTGAAATGATTCTTCCTCTTAAGGAGGCATGAAATTCACTTACAATACTAGATTCCCAATCACATGGTTTGATTATTATAGGAATTATTTTTTTTCCTAATGTTTTTGCTTTTTTTACCTCAAACTCTCTTATATATTTTGTATTAAGAAATTTTCTACTTATCAAAGCTATCATATAATCACATTCTTCGAGCTTTTTTTGGATTACTTCTTCTGAATTATCTCCTAATTCAATTTGATTACAATTGAAATCATCAATTTTACCTTCATCTCGTAAGGTTATTAAATGATCAACCAATTCTTCTTTATAGTCTTCATCGAACTTTGAATAAGATATGAAAATTTTTTTCATAGCGTAATTTTTTTTATTGGTTAAAAATATCTTGAAATCTGATTTTCTATAAATCTGATTTTCATAAGTAATAAAATTTGTTTTATGATTATTTTCCGTTTTACTATTATGATTAATAATTTCAAATGGTATATAATTTCCGTTTGGTGTAATTACCATTTTATGAAAATCATAGCTTTGAATACAACTTTCAATAAATTTGCAGACATCTAAAATGAAATCATCAGTAACAGAGTTATTATACTTGCTTACTTTAATAGTAGGCTTATTTTCATCGATAGCAAAACAAATATATATAAGCTTTTCAGAATTTTCTTCCTCGTAAAAAATCAATTTATTTTTCCATAAAACGTATTTCCATACATTTTCGTTGCTTTCGAGACATAACTTGTCAAAATATTTATTGATTATTTCAGATAAAATCGAGGTATGAAAATATTCATGAAATATATATATAATCAATGGTTTTTGAAAAGAATTTAAAAATAGTTTTTCTGTTTGTGATGGCTCTTCTTTAAGATGGTTAGGAGCAAAGAACCATTCATGATTTGTCATCTTGAAAATTAATTTATGTTCAAGCATAAATGCTAGTAGATAATCTATTTTTGATTTTGAAAAATCATCATCAAGCCAATCTATTGCTTGTGCTCGTGAAAAATATCCTTCTGAATTTTTAAAAGTTAATTCCTTGTTTTCTTTATTCTGACTATTATATGTTTTTTCTTTCTGATTTAAAATCGTGTAAATCCATTCTGTAAATTTTTCAATATCAATAATTACTATATTTTTTATAGAATGATTTCCCAGTTTATTTTTTAAATCTTGGGTAACTTTAAAATAGTAACAAGCCAGAATGCTATGTAAACCATTAAGTAGTGAATTTAGCTTTTCGTCACTATATGATTTTATTTCATTTTGTAATAATTTGACTTCCTGAGTTTCTAAAATTACTCTTTTCTTTTCATTTTCAAAAATTTTAGCTAAATCATTGTCAATTTTTAAAATCTTAGTTTCTTTAACAAAATCATATGAGATACTATTTATAAAAGTACTTAGCTCGTTTTTATTTTTAAAGAAATTGTAGTTTTCAAATCCTTTAATAAATTTGTAATTTTGAACTAACATTAAATTGTTTAACCATTCTTTTTGATTTCCGTTCTTAATATTTTGAACTATATATGTTTGGAATGAAAAATCGTCAATAAGACTCCCAAATTTAGATTTATAGTTTTCCTCCTTAAGATTTTTTTTTAAGTATTTGAAATTGATACTGGACTTTTTAATAAAATTATCTACATATTCTTCAACTGAGTAATTAAGCCTTTCTACTAATAATTCAAATTTTTCCTTTAACTCTTTATCAGTTGCAAATTGTTCACTTTTAAAATTTATAAGATAAAAAAAATCTTTTATTCCTGATAAATCTATAGAATTTAACTTTGATAGGTTTTGTATTTGTGAAAAGATTTGAATAAGATTGTGTTTATAAGCGTATTTGTTTAGACTGCCAAGCCAGTAATTTAAAGGAAATAAAATTTCGTTATGATTATTAAAATTTAAAATGTCCTTTTGCCCATTCCCCCAAATTAAAATATATAATGATTTCTCATCAAAAAAAGAATGATGTGTATTATGATAATAATCTTGTCCACCGAAATCATAACCTTTAATTTCAATATCTTTAATCTTAAAATTAAAGAAATTAATACCATGTGTTGAATCACCGTTTGCTTTAGCTGTCCCTGATAAAATATCTGCTAGAGTTGTCTTTCCAACTTGTGTGTTACCTAAAAGTATTAACTTAATTCTTTTAACCGTAACCGTATCTCCTTTAAAATATCGATCGAAATAATTGGCAATTTCTCTTGATTTTTCTCCTTGATCTTTAATTCTTATTATATTAATTAGGATTTCATCTAAAGGATTATCATTTATATTTATTGTATTAATATCCCATTTGCTATCGTTGATCCCTATTTTTTTTATAATATTAATTATTGGACTTAAATCTTTTATTTTATTTGCATGTAAATCAATTGATTTTATTTTTTTTAAATCTTTTATAAAATCTACGCTTGTTAGTTTATTATTACTCAAATAAATTTCTTCGAGGTTTTCAATTTTTGATAAACTTTTTATATTAGTAATTTTATTGTTATTGGCATGAAGGGTTTTTAGTTTAGTAAGATTATCTAAATTTGTGATACTTTTAATTTCGTTATTGCTAATATTCAAAACTTCTAAATTATTTAGTTTATAAATATTAGAAATACTTTTAATTCTCCATCTATTCCAATGACTACCTTTTTTCCAATCTCCCCCAATTATTAAAATTTTCAAATTCTTTAGTTTTTTTATTAAAAAAGGGATGTTTGATATATTATTAGGATAACGACCACTATTTTCAATTTTATTCCATTGTCTTTCACTGTGATCATATTTTGCATATTGATTACTTAAAATCAGTTCTTCCACCATTTCATTCTCAAATAATTCAGGTAAAAGAGATAAATCGGTTAAACCATGATTTCCTAAATCCAATATTTTTTTATCACTTATCCTAATTGTTTCCTTTGCCAAATCTAGATTATACTGAAACCATCTATAGATAGAATTTTTGCCATTAATTGCTGCTGACATAGGAGGATATTGTAATGGATTTTCTAATATGTCTAAAACTCCTATCTTATCATTTTTTAGTGAAAAATATAGAGGTGTAAGGTCGAAGATCTTATTATCTCTTAGAAGTAAATCTGAGCTTACTGTGACTTTATTTAAGGCTGAAATGTCATCAATTTGATTACTTGAAATATTTAAATTTTCCCAACTTTTTATTTTTGATAAGCTTGAAATATCAGTAACTTTATTGAAGCTTAGATCTAAAGTTTTTAAATTTTTAAATTTTGATAAAATGGATATATCAATTATGTTATTTCCACTTAAATGTAAAAGTTCAAGATTCTCAAATAATTCTATGTTTGAGATATTTTCTAAATTGTTTGAATACAGCCAAAGCTGCTTTAGGTTGATTAGATTTAGTTTAGGAATCTCTGTTAGAGAGTTATTTTCTAGATATAAGCTCTCTAAATTTTCTAAATCATCGAGTGGTGTTATATCAAAAATTTTGTTATTACTAAGATCTAGGGACTTTAATTTTTTAAAATTTTTTAAAATTTTAAAATCTTGAATTTGTGTTGACTCTAAAATCAAATGTGTAATAGAGTTTGCAATTTTCTTTAATCCATTCAAGGTTATTAGAGAATTACCTTTTAAATTTAGCTTTGTAACTTCATTTTTTGAATTTACACAAAAGGTGTTTTCATTTTTATAAAATTCATAATAATTGTTGTGCTCGTCCTCACTAATTTCACTAATTTTAATTTTATAATATTTCTCTATTTCTCTAATAATTTGATTTTCCACGTTAGTTTTTACTTTATTGTAAAACTATTATTTTTTTATTAAATTAACTTAATTCTTGACTAGGATAATATTTAAAATCGGATTATTATTTCACATGAAGATTTTAACACGCTTAAACCCATCTACATCCACAGCACTCCACATAGCTCCAATATTTTTATAAATAGCTGATATAAAGTAAATATAACACTGTCTAATGCCACATAAATACACGGAGGACATTACAGGTGGGACCAAAGAAAATCAACCGCTTACATAATGTGAGCGGTTTTTTTATTATAATGTCTCGTCCTGAAAAAGGTTGATTAAAAAATCACTAAAACAGTTATATTTTTTTAATGAAAAAAATTATTGACTATGTAGAGAAAATGATATTTTTTTATATCAATTCTACAATTTCTTAGTGATTGTATCAGACATTCGGGGGATGAATTTCAGAAAGTTATTTTAGAAAAACAAAGGGTATTCGAATTTTTCGAATACCCTTTGTTGATTATTTTCCAAAGCTAATGGAGTTATTTACCGATCATATTCAAAGCTGAAAGATGCGCCTTTACCGGCCACTGCCATTCCTCCATGGGTTGGCCCGGGGTCGGTTACACTTGGTGTAAGAACAATATTTCCATTAGTATTAATTGTGACCCTCCACAACGTTTTTGAACCAAATTCCAGAACATTTTCGATGACTCTGGTGGAATTGGGTCTGCAGGTAGAAGGAATATTTGCCATACTATTGCTGTACCAGTTGAGATTATTAGGGGCAATCATACTTATATTCGCTTTAAAATGCCCGGAGCTTGGCTGGGTTACAAAAGCACTGGCCCCAAGTGTGATTCCATTTAAAGAGGCTATATCACAACCGTTAAATACACACGGATTGCTATTGGCCGCAATTTGACCATTGGCATTAATATCATCAATAGCCTTTTGATCAGCATCTGCCTGGCTGATATCTGAAGAATACTTTTTGGCTTCTACTACATACGTATAGGTATTTGATACAGCATCCGGAGGACAATTTTTGATAAAGGTCTTACTTTTTTCAGCGCTGTAAAAACACGGTATAGCATTCGCTTTAGTTTGCCCGTTAGTATTAATTTCATCCAAAGCTTTTTGATCGGCGTCTGCCTGGCTGATATCTGAAGAATATTTTTGGGCAGGTACTATATAGGTATAGCTTGCTAACCCTCCCGGAGGACAAGTTTTAGTAAAAGTCTGGCTTTTTTCTGTATTAAAATAAAGACAGACTGAGTTGGTATTAGCTGAATTTTGTCCATTCATATTAATATCATTGAGCGCCTTATTGTTGGCATCTGAAACAGAAATTTCTGATGTATATGTATTAGCAGGAACTACATACGTATACATTGTTGCTGTGGTTCCCGATGGACAATTATTTCGGATGAAACCTTGTTTTTGTTCTGTACTATAATAAAATAAATCGTAAATAAAAGTGAAATTGACAATTGAAGACGGGCTATTCGCAGCATTTTCATAGAGAAACTTCAGGAATATGTCTCCATTAGGTTCAACAGATACATTCCATACCCTATTTCTACTGGTAATCTGCCCGTATCGTTGCGTAGCAGGTACACAGCCTCCTGTTATTTTTCCAACCTTTACTCCTTGAGATAAGATGGTTTTTACGACAAGATCATCAGCGATAAATATCCCATCAAAAGTTAATTGTACTTTTGAAGAAGAAATTTTAGAAATCCCTACAGACCAATAAGGAATAGCATCTGAGGAACTGAAAGTACAAGTGGCAGGTATACAATTACCAGATAAGTTTGCCTGGGACTGACCATTATTTTTTAGATCAGCTAACGCTTGAAAATAGGCATCATCTTTACTAATAGTAGAACTGTATTTCTTTTCAGGGACAACATATAAATATCTGTCTCCCACCAGACCATTAGGACAGTTATTTTTGATAAAATAACCGGACACTTCATCATTATAGAACAGTCCACTTGCAGGTTGCTGAAATTTATACTGATATTCTCTTAAAAGCTCATTCTCTTTTGAAACAACTTTTTCAAGTTTATTAGTACTTGCATTATATTTATATACCTCTCTGATTCCGCTGGAAGGGGTTATGCTGCTAACACCTATCAGAGGATTGTGGGTATATGTTGTTGTCTGATAATTAGCCAGTGACGG
This sequence comes from Chryseobacterium sp. Tr-659, assembly GCF_011752975.1. Taxonomy (GTDB): domain Bacteria; phylum Bacteroidota; class Bacteroidia; order Flavobacteriales; family Weeksellaceae; genus Chryseobacterium. The sequence goes on from NZ_VWWP01000008.1 coordinate 129,477, forward strand.
GTTTTTTCTGAAATTATCAAGAGCAGTACTCAACGCCTGTTCTGTGATATCATCTATATCTGCAACAGATTTAGTCTGAAGGTCAGTAATAATGTTAGCCATACCGGGTAATGCCAATAAAGAGAGATAGTCTATACCTTCTATTTTGGCGATCGGCAGAGTTTGGTTGTAACCCCATACAACACTTACATTGATTCCGGATTTTGTATGATATTGCAACAGATTTCCCTTAATATCATATTGATCATAAACCATTTCATTTTCTGATGTTTCAGAAGAGCTGTTAATGGTGTTCAGTAAAATAGATTGAACCTGCTTTGGTAAAAGTGTAGTATGGCCGCTCCAGTTGCTGGAATAACTCATTTTTGTTTTAGAAACAGGAATATCGTTTTTATAAGTTGTGGTCTCTAAAGGAATACTTAGTAAATTTTTCTGAATAAGATCTGTTGAACCAGGAATGTCATTGGCATATTTATAAATAGTTTTTAATTTTGCCTGATCCGTAGAAGTTGATTCTTTAGATAGAAGATTATTCGTTAGGTTCGTATCATAAGAATAATCAGTTTTTGTTTTTATTATATTACCATTCAGAAAATCCGTTGTTGTTGTGGAAGTAAGACGTTGCTGATTAAGATTGATCTTATAATAACGATTGTACATAAGATGTTCGAATGAACCCCATGTTACAAACTGATCTTTATTCTGGAGTTTAATCGTATTGTATTGGCTTTCAACTGTTTTTACGGGAATTCCCTGTTCTCCCATATAGTTGATCTTAAGCAATTTCCCTCTATAATACCCATAGTCCACATAGGGCAGGGTTAAATTTCTATAAATCTCAAAATCCGGAATAGTGCTGGAAATATATTCTTTTTTTATGACCTTGTCCGGCAAAGCATCCGGAATACCCTCTATATCTGAAAAATAAGACTTTTTATAAAGCTTATTGTTCACCCATTCGTTTACCTGTGAATAATTGACAGGATTGCTGGTGTAGGTATTGGGATTTAAACTATTGATGTATTCAGTTGGCCTTACAATATTAAGGACAGGGTTAAGAATCATATCCAGCTGGGGATAATCCAGATAAACATACGAAAAAAATGAGTTGTTGATACCACTGCTTTTTCCTGAAATAGATCCGTCATCCGCATCTTTATCATAATTGAAATCACGGATGTTTTGATTTTTTCCGTCGAAGTCAATAATTTTCTTTATCCTCGCACCTCCGGTAGTTCCTGCCTGGTTTTTAAGATATTGTAAAAAATGAGAATTAATATCTCTCCAGATTGTTTTTGAATATGCATGAGGCTCATAATAAAAAGAAGAATATCCGCCGGTAGGATAATCTATTTTTCTTAAGAGAGCAACATCATATAATTCGGGATTAGGATTTCTTTGGTCTCCGACAATATCCGAGGTAAGTGATGAATTATTGAAGACATAACTTGGGGTAAGATAATTGTTTTCCGGCTTACCGTTCCAATATCCCCAAAAATCAATACCATGGGTGGTATGCTCCGGAAGATTGGAAGTTTTGTAATAATCAAAAGAATATTTTTGATCTCCATCCACTACAGAAGACAGAAAGAAATAATCTTTCACTCTGTTGTAGCTGAAGTTAACTGCTTTTACTTCTTTATTTTGATTATTATATACCGATACTTTATTTAATTTAAGAGATTTGTATCCGTATGCAAAAGGAGAACCATAATGATCAACATAAGATGTATAGGCTGGGAACTCCGTATAATTAAATAATATGGTGGCGACATTGTCAATAGTGATTTTTTCAGGAAATACCTTTTTTACTACATTCATACTTGTACCCCCTTTAAACTCATTCTCGGGGCCGGCGTAATAGTTAGTCATGGTTTTAGCAGGCTTTATTTCACGTTTGCCGGATACATAAAAATTTAAATCAAAAAAAGCTTGTTTTAATCCGTTAGGATTTTCACTAAGGTCTCTAGGAGGGAAATAATTGCCATGACAGAAGGTGGTCCAGTCAGAACCATATTTTTTATTCTCGATAACAATCTTTCGCCCATTCATATATTCAACCTTAGTTAGATACCATGACATGATCTTCACATTGTAAAAAGGCGTATACATCGGGGTTTCGCCTAAAAGTCCTAAATCATATGATATTTCCAGATTATCAGTGTCTCCTCCAAAATAATATTTATTACCTTTTCCATCAGTAATCACAATCTGGGAAGGGTCAGGCTTACAGATGCCGTTAGGATCAGCTTGGATGGAAAGTCCCGTTATATCTATTTTTAGATTAGGATCATTAGATACCGCCACAGGTTTTAGATCTATACCAATATAGAAATAACCAGATACCCCCATAAAATTGAAATTAAATTTATCCGGTTCTAGTTCATAAAACCTGGCGATTTTTTGTTCCGGACTTAAATATGGAAAATAAGTATAAGGAGGAGTAGTATGTAAAAGAGTTCGTGGATATTGTATATCAAAGATGTCCTGATTGGTCAATCCTAACCCTGCAACAGCCCTGGCTCCCGCAAGATATCCCCCTCCGGTATTATCCCCTTCCGTAAACTGGCTGTGTTTTACATCATCCGGAAAATTTCTGATCGTGCGGGTAATAGCTCCTCCATAGTTGAGGAACCAGTCCAGACCTACATAATTAGATTGTTTGGCAGGAATAAATCCTGAAGAATTATAAGCTAAATTGATGTTGAAGTTTTCGCCGGTTCCCGGTATTTCAGTAGAGTATACCGGAACACTTACGTCAACACTTCCGGAATAAAGATTAACCGGAGTATTTCCGAATCTTTCCATTTCATAACTCTGCGGAGATTTGATGTCAATAGTCTTGGTTTGGAAGTCCGAAGTTTGCCCATGTACATTATAAATCAGTAAAGAGGCACTTAAAAGTAGTATTCTTTTCCAGTTTTTATTTACGCTGCTATTGTTGATTTTTGCTCTAAATGGAGCGGTTGGTTGTATTTTAGGTTTCACTAAAATTTTGTTTATCATGGTATTAGCTTGTTTAAAACTTACTTAAACTTAATTGATTGCGGAAAAATGAACTTAATTTTCATCATTCCCTGTAAGCAATGCAAAAATAAAGCTTTTTACTTCAATTCCTTTATTTTAGTAAGTCTCTGATCTAAAAAATAATGTGCTGAAAAAAGTAAACATTTAGAGTAAACAAAAATGGGATTATTGGTCCAATGTGATGGCTTAAATTTCCTATGCATAACATTAAACATCTGTTTAAAAAACCATAAGATATATTTAAAACTCAGTTAACAGGCTTCTTGCTGAGATACTGTTGCTTTGCAGAAAAAGTAATGATGGAAAACAATAACCAATTTAACAGAAGAAGATTTCTTAAAAACTCATTGTTGGCAGCCGGAGGAATTTTTCTGGCTCCTTTAATTGAAAGCTGCAGCGACGATTTTACCGAAAACACGAATGCTCCCAATGATCTTAAAAACTCAGGTTTTGAATCCGGTGTGGCAAGTTTTGATCCCTCTGCAACCGGAATGATTATCTGGACAAGATATTCTGCCGGAGCCGATGCAGAAATCACATGGGAAATCAGTAAAAACAGCAGTTTTGATGGAATTGTCAGAAGAGGACAGGCGAATGCAACAGCAATAAATGACTTCACCATAGCCGTAGATATTCAGAATATTCAGGGGAACACAAAATATTATTATCGATTCTATAACCTTAAAACAAAAGAAGCAAGTGTTGTAGGTGAAACCCTTACATTGCCTTCAAAAACAGACTCTGTGAATGAAGTGAGAATGGCCGTGGTATCATGTTCCAATTTTCCTGCCGGACTTTTTAACGTATATGGAGCCATTGCCAACTCTGAAGCAGATGTAGTGGTACACCTTGGAGATTATATTTACGAATATGCTCCGGGACAATACGGAACCAATCCTTATACCAATCAATTAGGAAGAACCCACAAACCAGCCAAAGAAATTCTCAGCCTTAGTGATTACAGAGAACGATACAGGCAATACAGAAGTGATAAAAATCTTCAGCTGCTTCATCAGAAGAAGCCCTTCATATGTGTTTGGGATGATCATGAATTTGCTAATGATACCTATAAATCCGGAGCTGAAAATCATCAGCCCGATGAAGGCGATTTCCAGGCCAGAAAAATGGCAGCTTTCCAAGCGTACAGTGAATATATTCCTCTTAAAACAGGAAAAGATCTGAGAATTTACAGAAGTTTCAATTTCGGAAATCTGGTTTCCCTTTATATGATGGATACCAGAGTAATTGCAAGAGATAAGCAAATGGATTATTCAGATTATCTTGACAATGCAGGAAACTTTAATCAGGTACAGTTTAAAACAGATTTTTTAAGTACAAACAGAAAGCTGATTGGAACAGAGCAGATGTCATGGCTTGGTTCTCAGATCAATGCAGATCCCGCAAAATGGAAAGTATTGGGACAGCAGATTTTAATGACCAAAATGATGGTGCCTGCAGAACTTCTAATGCTATTAAATCAGATTCTTGCTGAAATAAAAAAATTCGGAAGCGCACAGCCGGCAACAATGCAGGCACTTCAGAATACCATTACCCAGCTGATTGTTCTTAAAACAAGATACAAACAACAAGATCCTACATTAACCCCTCAGGAAATTGCGAGAATTACAAACACATTGCCTTATAATCTAGATGCATGGGACGGCTATTTTATGGAAAGAGAGCAATTGTATTCTATTCTTGCCGGAAAAAATGTGGTAGTATTAGCGGGAGATACTCATAATGCATGGTTAGGGAAGCTAACCGATGCCCAAGGAAAATTTATCGGGACAGAGTTGGCTTGTAGTTCTGTTTCTTCTCCTGGGCTCGAAGGCTATCTTGGAATTACATCTGATCCTACAAAAGCAATAGAACTGGCCCAGGCATTTTCATTGCTGATTGATGATCTGGATTACGCCAATCTGTATAAAAGAGGATATCTTCATGTGAAATTTACTTTCGGAAATTCTCAGGCAGAATGGAGGTTTGTAGATAATGTGATCTCAGAAACCTATAACGTCACTACAGAAAGAACACATACCATTTCATAGTTTCAATCATCATATCTAGTTTCAATTTTGTGACAAAAGAGCTGCAGTAACTGTCTGTAGCTCTTTTTTATTCCCATATTTTTTTGTATCTTGAACATATGCAGGAAGATCAGAGAAAAGAATTTTTACCATTAATATCAAAACCATCGTGGTGGATGACGGGCTTGACCAGAGTTTCAGGGTTGCTTCTATTATTGGTGGCTTTGCTTGTTATATTGGGATTACCTCTTGTACTTTCCAAAAGTATTACCATACTTGTTGTAGTTTCGATATTGTATTATCCGCTTCTTGCATTGGGATTATATCGTTTTTTTCTTCATCAGAAAGCAATAAGAAAGAGGATGATAAGAAATATCATTGTTGATGATCAGGGAATTCATTATGAGAGAGCTGATGGAACTATACATGAAATTCTTTATCATAATTTGGAAACATGTTGTTTTTCAGATAAATATGATGTGAGCTATACTACGATCAACAAAACATATGTACTGAAAGTAAATGACAAAGGCTCCATAACAGAGGTTGATTTTGATGGGATGGATGCCGGCTATATTTACTACATTAGTAACCTGAGAGTTTTGCGGAGAAGATTTATCCAAGGAATAGTCCGCTTCAGGCCGGATCTGAATATCAATCCGTTTGTTTATACAGTGTTTTATATTAACCCTTTAGATTTTACATGGGACAGAAAAGAATTTTGGACGGACCTATTAAAGACGGGCGGAGTAATGATTCTCGTTGTTGGCATAGTAGCTTCTTTTATATTGTTAGCCCTCTAAACTGATCTTTAAAAAACAGTAAAATGTATCCGTTTTTCCTGAATTTGTATCCTGATACCGCCAGTTAAAATTTCTAATTTTACAAAATTATTGAACACCTGTATAATGACAACCAAAATATTAAGCATCCCGGAATTTAGCCGCTATCTGAACATAGGGGATGAACTGAAAAGTGATGATCTCCATATATTTGATTTTCATGGAAAAGAAGATATAAGGCTGAAGTCTGAGCCCGTTACGATTGATTTTTATCTCCTGGCAATCAAACCGCCGATGGATCATAAACTGGTTCCCTATCAGCTGCTGGAAGATCAATCTGATTCATCTTATATGTATGCGGATTGTCCCCAAAATACGCTGGAATGGGAAATTGCCCCGCCATTATCAGGGATCACGATTATGGTAAGCGCCCGCTATCTTGAAAAATACGCCAAAGATTACAGCTTTGTCCACTATAACAATCATGAAGCGCTGTTCCTCACTAAGGATGAAGAAACCATACTATGGGATCTTTTCAGAAAAGCTGATCACGAATTTCAGAAAGAAAATTATTCAAGAACGGTCATTATTTCCTATGTTAATTTAATTCTTACTTACGTTAAAGATTTTTATGACAGACAGTTTGATACCAGAAGCAATATCTATCATAAAGTAATTACTGCGTTTTATCAGAATGTGGAACGCTATTTCAGAGAAAATGAAAATATTGCAGGGCTCCCTTCAGTGGCTTATTTTGCACAAAAAAGTAATCTTTCTCCCAATTATTTTGGAGATCTTATCAAGCACTTTACAGGTAAATCTCCACTGGATCATATCCATGATCATGTCATCAGACTGGCGAAAGACAAACTTAAGAATACAGCATTATCTGTAAGCGAAATATCATACAGTTTAGGATTTGATTACCCCAATTATTTTGCAAGATTCTTCCGTAAAAAAACAGGATTATCGCCCAAAGTATTCAGGAACCAATAAATAAAAACACCATATATATTATTAAGAAGAGACGACTCGGTGAGTTGTCTTTTCTTTTTTAATATGTTGATAATGAATGATGTCCTTTGCGCAAAGAAACCGTAAAATGTATCTGTTTTCGAGTAATATGTATCCGTTTCCAGGCAGTCTTTCTCTATACCTTTGGTCTATCAAAACGAAGTAATAAAATGATTGGAAAAGATAATAGTAAGCTAATCTAAAAATGAAAAAATTAGCCATTGCAGGATTGTATTTCCAACACAAAAGAATAACACAAAACGTAAAGTCATGTCACAAGAAAAAATCAGTATTAAAAACGGAAATGGGCAGGGAATAATCTTATCAGCAGTAATCAACTTCCCGGAAGGGTTCAGCCAAAACAAAAAATACCCGGCAGTAGTAGTCTCTCATCCCGGTGGCGGAGTCAAGGAGCAGACAGCAGGACTATATGCCAAAAAATTATCTGAAAATGGGTTGGTCACTATCGCTTATGATGCCTCTTATCAGGGAGAAAGTACAGGAGAGCTTCGCCAGCTGGAAAATCCTTACATAAGAACAGAAGATATAAGTGCAGTCATTGATTACCTTACAACACTGCCTTATATAGATACGGATAAAATAGGTGCAATGGGGATCTGCGCAGGGGCAGGATATACAGCCAATGCAGCTATCAACGATCACAGGATTAAAGCGGTAGGAATGATAAGCGCTGTAAACATCGGCTCTATGTTCCGAAACGGATGGGAAAACACCATAAAAGATGAAGATGCATTACCTTACTTGTTGGAAGGAACCAACGCAAGAACAGCAGACGCTGGAAATACGGAAGTGCAGACTATTCCATTGGCACCCCTTAAAGAAGAAGATGCTCCTAATGAAGAATTGAGAGAGGCCTGGGAATATTATCATACAGACCGTTGCCAATATCCTACAGCACCCGGCTTTGTAACCACAAGAAGCCTTTCACAACTTATTTCTTACGATGCCTATAACAAAGCAGAAGCATTCTTTACACAGCCCTTATTAGCAATAGTAGGAAGCGTTGCAGGCAGTGCATGGATGAGTGACGACCTGCTTGAACGTGCTGCCTCTTCAGATAAGAAAAAATACCTTGTTGAAGGTGCCAATCACATGTCCTTATATGATAGGGAAAACTATGTAAATGAAGCAACAGGACAATTAGTATCATTCTTTCACGAAAAATTAAACTAATCAATAATAAAAAGAAAGCTGAGGCGGGAAAAAGGAATAATAAACGCTTGAAATAATTTCCTTCCAACTCTTCTCTTCCGGCTTTCATTCTAAAAACATGTATCAAAATGAATACACAGAAAATAACATTCAGAAATATCGCGTGGGACAACGCAGGAATTTTGCTCTTCCCGGAAAACTTTGATGAAAATAAAAAATATGAAACCATTATCTCTATGCACCCGATAGGAAGCTGTAAAGAACAGACTGCCGGAAATGTATACGGAAAAGCATTAGCAGAAGCAGGATTTATAGTGCTGGCTTTTGATGCTTCTTTTCAGGGAGAAAGTGGCGGAGCACCAAGATATATTGAAAACCCTCATTTGCGTACCGAAGATGTACGATATGCCATCGATTATCTGGAGACGCTTCCTTATGTAAATGCTGATAAAATAGGAATTCTTGGGATTTGTGGCGGTGGAGGCTACTCCTTAAATATTGCCATGACGGAAAGAAGAATCAAAGCAGTGGTTTCCATTACCGGTGTAAACTTCGGACGTTTGCTGAGAGACGGATTTGCAGGAGGTAACCCGATGGAAGTTCTTGATAATGTAACCAAACAGCGTTCAGCCGAGGCCGCAGGAGCTGATTTATTAACCATCAATATGCTGCCAGATTCCGTAGAAGCGGGAAAAGAAGCAGGAATTAAAGATATTGATGTGCTGGAAGCTACCGATTATTATAAAACATCAAGAGGTCATGCTGAAGGTGGAGCAACAAGTGCTGTATACTCTCATATGGCTGCAGGAATGGGCTGGGATGCTTTTTATCTGAGTGAAACTCTCCTTACACAGCCTATTTTGGTAATAATTGGAGATAAACCCGGTGGATTTGGAGCTTACAGAGATGGCTTTGAGATCGTAAGAAGAGCCGCTTCCCAAAAGAAAGAACTTCTCATCGTGGAAGGATACTCACATTATGATCTTTATGATCAGCCTGAGCCGGTAAAACAAGCGTTGGAAAAAGTGATTCCTTTCTTCAGAGAAAATCTTTAATCATAACATGCTGCTGTACAATCTTTGTATAGCAGCATTTTTTTTAAATCGAAATCATGATAAAATACATGATACCTGAAAACAATTAATGCATCATATTCTGATTGTTAAAAACAATACTATTTTCAAAAGGAATGCTTATATTTATTTTTCTATTAAAGTTTGTTGCCGGATAGTATACAGAAGAGTACAATTCGGTTTAAAAATTAATTGGAAAAAACAATGGTGGAAAATTTTATTTATTACTTAGGACTGGTCCTGGTAATCATTGGTGCCATTATGCTGGCCAATCGTTTAAAAGTAGCATATCCTATTATACTGGTTATTGCCGGGCTTCTCATAAGTTTTATTCCGGGTTTGCCCGTTTTGAAAATTGATCCCGAACTTATTTTTATCATTTTCCTGCCTCCGCTTTTATATGAAGCAGCCTTTGCCGTATCATGGAAAGAGATCTGGAAACTAAGGAGAATCATTACAAGCTTTGCTTTTATCGTCGTCTTTCTTACAGCAATATCCGTAGCATTTATCGCAAATTCATTTATTCCCGGTTTCTCCTTGGCGCTGGGTTTTGTGTTAGGAGGAATTGTCTCGCCGCCGGATGCTGTAAGTGCCGGAGCCATTTTAAAATTTGTAAAAGTTCCTAAAAATGTATCTACCGTTCTGGAAGGGGAAAGCTTATTCAACGATGCTTCCTCACTTATCATCTTTAGATTTGCAATGGTTGCTGTAGCTACCGGGCAGTTTATCTGGCAGGATGCCGCGTTAAGTTTTGGATGGATGGTGTTTGGAGGACTGGGAATAGGAGTAGTATTGGCGTTTATCTTTCTTAAAATTGAAAAAATATTTCCTACCGATGTCAATATGGATGCCATATTAAGCTTGGTTGCACCCTATGTGATGTATATTGCTGCCGAAGAGGTCCATTCATCAGGAGTTCTGGCCGTAGTAAGCGGAGGGTTGTTCCTTTCCGTAAGAAGGCACGAAATTTTCAGGACCTCAGAATCGAGATTGAGAGGCTCCAATGTATGGGAAAGCTTTGTATTCCTGATCAACGGAATTGTATTTTTACTGATCGGATTAGATCTTCCTGAAATTTTGGTAGGCTTGAATAAAGAAGGTATAAGCTTATCCGATGCCGTAGGTTACGGATTATTGATCACAGCTGTATTAATCATTGTTCGCTTTTTATCGTCTTTTGGAGCCGTGTTTATTACCCTCATCATGAGGAATTTTATCAATGTAGCAGATCGTGACCCAGGAATGAAAGCCCCGATATTGATGAGCTGGACCGGAATGCGCGGAGTAGTTTCCCTCGCTGCAGCCCTGTCCATTCCTGTAGTGATGGAAAACGGACAGCCTTTTCCGCACCGGGATCTTATTCTATTCATTACTTTTATTGTGATTTTGGCAACACTGATTATTCAGGGGCTCACTTTACCGGGATTGATCAAAAAACTCCATCTGTCAGATACCGGAGGCGGATATTTGTCTGAAGAAGAATCAGAACATTTTTTAAGAAGAGAAATACGCAGGGTTGCTTTCAAATATCTTGATGACAATTATAAGGAAAGAAGAAGCGAAAACGAGTATTTTAGCAAGCTGATGGACCGCTGGGAACAGGAAGACAAAGAAGATTCCATTCACAAAATGTCCGACGAAGCTAAAGAGATCTATTTTGAAACCCTGGAACAACAGAGAATCTGGCTTCGGGCAGAAAACAGACGAAATCCGAATATCGACGAAGAATATATAAGACATTATTTAACAAGACTGGATCTTGAAGAAGAAAGGCTCAGAATGTAAAAAAATTATGGGATGAAAAATTTAAAAAAGCAATTCGGGCAGTTTCCCGATGAAAAAAGAAAAGAATATTTCAGTACACTTCCTAATTATCTTAATGGAAGATTTCAGAATATATTGACAACACCCGCTTTACTAGAAGGAGAAAGTATGACCAAAGTACTGTTTCACACGTTATGTAAAGTGGAAAATACCTCACCAAAAACACCACTACCGTTTGTAATAACCGATTTAAAAAACCTTCAGCCGGAAGAAAATGTTTTGGTATGGTTCGGGCATAGTTCCTATTTCATACAGGTGGAGGGTAAGAAATTTTTGATAGATCCTGTTTTCAGTGGAAATGCTTCTCCAATGCCGGGCTCCATTAAAGCCTTTCAGGGAGCTGATTATTACAAACCGGAGCATATGCCGGATATAGATTTTCTGCTTATTTCCCATGACCATTGGGACCACCTGGATTACAAAACGGTTCAGGAATTAAAAGATAAAGTAGGAACTGTCATTTGCGGTTTGGGAACAGGCCAGCATTTTGAATACTGGGGCTGGGACTTTAACAAAGTCATCGAAAAGAATTGGTGGGAAAGTATTGATATCACAGATGGCTTTAGAATTACACTCACTCCCGCAAGACATTTTTCAGGGCGATTACTGAACCGGAATATCTCACTCTGGACTTCTTTTGTCTTAAAAACACCCACAAAAAAATTGTTTCTGGGAGGGGACAGCGGTTACGGAAATCATTTTACAGAAATTGGGGAAAAATACGGGCCGTTTGATCTAGCCATTATGGAAAATGGACAGTATAACGAAAAATGGCCTTATATTCATACCTTACCAGATCAGCTGATGGCAGAAATACAAGAATTGAAAGCCAAAAATTTCATTCCTGTACACAATTCCAAATTCAAGCTGGCACAACATGCATGGTATGAACCTCTGGACCTGGCTTCAAAACATGCAGAAGAAAGTAACATACCAATTACCCTTCCAATGATTGGTGAAAAAGTAAACCTGGATCAGTTAGGAACTATAAATTGGAAAAAGTGGTGGGAAGATTATATTTAAAAACAAGAACCTGTTCATTGTTGAACAGGTTCTTCCTTATTATCAAAAAAATAATCACTACTGAGGTTCATTATGAATCACCTTAGTATGGATGATATCGTAGAATACAGAAGGGTTGGCAGTATCAGGGGTAATTCTATAAGTGAATGTAGTTTCGTTCAGAACCAAAATGTCTACAACACGCGTGAAAGTAGGAGTTACAAGAGTTCTTTTCTTTCCGTCAGGAGAAATAGACCATGTTCCTTCAGATCTCAATACATCATTGAGTCCAAATATTCTGAAAGTTCCGTTAGCTTTAAAATAAGAATATCCTACATAGCCGGCTACACTATTGTCAGATAAAGCTACATTATTCCCGTTTTTATCTTTAGCTCCTGTAGTTTCCCATGGAGTTGAAGCCAATGTAAGCTGGCCATTGGTGGGCTCGGCGTGAGAAGTTCTGGTATGGATAATGTCATAATAAATGGAAGGATCACCTGCATTAGGACGAATTCTGTATGTGAATTCATTTCTGTTTAACACAAGAATTTCAACATCGCGGGTAAAAATAACAGAGTCATCCGGATTTAATACTGTAATTGTTCTGGTTTTCCCCTGTGGATCTACCACCCATTTTCCCCTTGATCTCAATACATCATTCAATCCGTAAATAGCAAACTTCCCGTCTGCTTTGAAGTACGCAAAGCCTACATATCCAGCCACGCTGGCATCAGTTAAAGCTACATTATTTCCGTTTTTGTCCTTTGCACCAGTCGTTTCCCATGGAGTAGAAGACAGCGTTTGTGAGGGAGTAAGCTGTTCTGTAACAATTTCGTTGTCATCGCTGGAACACGATAGGAAAGATGCTGATAAAAACATTACAGCAGACAGATAACATAATTTTTTCAGTGTATTCATAGGATATTTTTAAGTCTTTGCAAACTTATTTCTAATAAATATTAATATGTTGTATGAAATATCTCTTTTGTTGTAGAAAACATAACAAATGGAAAATCAGAGTAAATGATGTTGAATTTTAATATTTTTAAACAGAATACAGGTATTTGCCCGTAAGAATTCATTAAAAATTTTATTTTTGAGTATGAATAACAGAAACCGCGGAAAAAATACAGGAGATGATACCCTGTTCGGTTTAGAAAAACAGATCGGTAAACTGAAGCTGGCTGTAGAAGATATGCAGTATCTGCTGACAAGAGAATACCCGGAAAAAGCAGCTTCAGAACTGGTAGGAAACAGATATCGTTTAAAAACAAGACAAATACAGGCTTTACGGGGAGCTTCAGCTTCCCTTAACCAGCTCAGAAATAGAAAATCAAAACAGCTGGAAGTTTCAGACTTAAAGGGAAAAACAATTTATCTGGATGGTTTTAATGTGTTGATTCTGTTGGAAAGTCTGCTTTCAGGAGCGTATGTTTTTGAAGGTCTAGACGGTTGTATCCGCGATCTTTCCGGAGTTCATGGCACCTATAAAAGAGTAAATCAGACATTGAGAGCAGTGGAACTGGTGGCAGCTTTTTTCCAGAAAAACGAAATTCAGAAATTAATCTGGATTTTCGATCAGCCCGTTTCCAACAGTGGAAGAATTAAACAGATCATTCTTGATTTTGCCGCAGAACATCAACTCAATTGGGAAGCAGATTTACAATTCAATCCGGATAAATTTCTGGCAGAAAGTTCAGCAATCATCATTTCATCTGATGCCTGGATTTTGGATCATTGTAAAGAATGGTTTAATTTGATCGGATATTTGATTGAGACAGAGAAATTTTCAGTAAACCTGATCAAAGTATTGTAAAGTTATGTTTGAAAAATATATTCCTCTGATCTCAAATTCATGGAAAGATCAATATCAGGCTGTTCTGGAAGAAGAACATTTGAAAAGTCTGGCAGATAACATTCGAAAGTTTAAAGAAAATAGTCTGGAATGGGATTTCCCTTATTTTAATGAAGAAATAAAAATCAACAGACAGGAAAGCTTTGAAAAATTCATTGCAGTTTTTGAAAGTAACGATTCAGATAAGGTAAAAGCAGAACATCTTGAAGCAGTCCCTTTTGAGCATTGGCTGGATATTATGGGGCAGAGACTTACCTCTGCAAGCATTCGTGATGAGCAGGCAATTCCTCCTCCGAAATCTATGCTGATCAAAGCCTGTGAGCAGCCCTTTAACAGTGAAATTACCATTGCACAAAGAGCTTGGGAAAAGCATATTGGAAGGATGGATGATCATTTCTGGGGGACAATCAAAGGAAATAACCAGCAGAAACAGGAGAAAGTAATGGAAAAGATCCACAGTATTCTGGAAAATAAAACCTGGTGGAATGTATTTTTTCACTATAAACACGAGCTTGTTTTCGAGGTCAGAGAAAAAGGAGGACACGGAATCCGCTGGAGCCATGGCGGAACAAAACTGATCGGTTTTCTGGAAAAATTTATCAACGAATAAATCAATCATATCTGTATCACTTGCCTGATTTATGTGAAAATAAATTCTCGTAAGTTAGGCGGATTAAACAGATCCTTTCAAGCATACAGCTATATTTCTTTGGCTTTTCACTTTGTACTGCATTGTATGGATTAGCAATTTCATCCATTTGTCTTTTGTCTTTTTTTCATTCTTTTTTACTGCGTAAAAACATTGCGCATCATGTTTATAATTTTGCAGACATAAAACAGAAGTTATGAATCAGTCAGACCAGAAATTTTCAGCCAAAGAATGGGAAACATGTATCAAGGTTTTGAATGCTTTGAAAGAAGATCCTTTCATGAATCCTGATAATAGAACATTCTCAGGTCTGATCACGAAAATTCATAAGAATGCTAAAAGACAGAATCGTCATGAAAGTTATTCGGAAATGAAATCTCATGATCTTGCTGTGAATTCAGGTTCTGTATTGATGCAGAAAGCATTGGCCGGAGTTTCCGCTTTTTATGATGATGAAAAAAGAGACGTAAAGCTCACCAAACTTCAAATCCCTAAAAACTGCTACTGCTGTAACCAGAGTTATCAGTATGCTCATTCTTTTTATTCAAGATTATGTCCTGTGTGTGCCGGAGAAAACTATGAAAAGCGTTTTGAAACAACGGATCTTACAGGCCGTAATGTAATCCTTACGGGAGGAAGAGTGAAAGTAGGTTTTGCGGCAGCATTGAAACTATTGAGAAACGGGGCCAATTTGGTTTTGACAACCCGTTTTCCGGCATTAGCGATGGAATTGATGCAGCAGGAAGCAGATTATAAAAACTGGAAAGAAAGACTCTGGATCTATGGTTTGGATCTTAGAAATCTGAAGGCAATTCAGGATTTTATCAACTTTTATAAATTCAATTTTGATACGCTGGATATTCTGATCAATAACGCAGCCCAAACCATTAAATATCCCGATGCATATTATCTTCCTATTATAAAACGTGAAAAAGAAAAACTGGTAGATTTTAAAGAGAATCATCATTTGATTCCCAACCGGACGGAAATCTCAAATGAAACTGCAAAACTGGAATATGCACAAAACGAAGTAACTCAGGTAGAGCTTACCCGTTTCGGACAGCCGGTAGATAACCGTGAGAAAACGAGCTGGAATTCTACACTGGAGGAAGTTTCAATGTATGAACTGGTAGAAGTAAATCTCATCAATCATATAGCCCCTTATTTTCTGATCAAAGAACTGAAACCGTTAATGAAAAACTCAGGACATAAAGAAAAATTTATTGTCAACGTTACCTCATCAGAAGGGATGTTCAGTTATGAAAATAAAACAGTGTATCATCCACATACCAATATGACAAAAGCTGCTCTGAATATGATGACACTGACTTCAGCAAAAGAGTTTGAAAAAGATCAGATTTATATGAGTGCAGTAGATGTAGGATGGATTTCTACGGGAGCTAAAGAAAGCCTCAGAAAGAAACAGTTTGAGGAGGGGTATATTCCGCCGTTGGATTCTGTAGATGGAGCCGCAAGAATTCTGCACCCTTTAATAGAAGGAATTAAAGGGAATTATTTCAGCGGTGTTTTATTGAAAAATTATAAAATACATACCTGGTAAAAACCAGACGGAGATAATAGTAATAATGGAAAAACGCATTTTGCTAAGATGAGTTGCAGGTTCAATTCCTGCTTATCTCCCTATAAAACAACAGAAACGTTAGTTCAATGGAAGAATCCTGACCTTCCAAGTCAGAGGTTACGGGTTCGAATCCCGTACGTTTCTAAACGGAGATGGTAGTTTAATGGAAAAATAATTCCTGCACAGAATGGATGCGGGTTCAAATCCCGCCCATCTCCCAAAATCAAAAAGCGAGAGTTTAGTTTAATCAGGAAAAATATATTCCGGATGGAATAGGTTGCAGGTTCAATCCCGGCCTGTTTCCATTTTATATTGAAAATAATGTGTAATACAATTAAAAAAACAAAATGAATACTTATATAGATATTGGTATTAATCTCACCAATAGACAGTTCTATGATGAACATGATGAAATTATCAACCGTGCTTTGTACCATGGAGTAGAACATATGATTCTAACAGGAACAAGTGTACGAGGAAGTAAAGAATCATCAGAAATAGCAGAAAATTATCCTGAAATTTTATTTTCCACAGCGGGAATTCATCCTCACGATGCCAAATCATTTAATCAGGAAAGCATCAAGGAACTAAGGAAATTATTGGAACTCGATCATGTGATCTCAGTAGGTGAGTGCGGCCTGGATTTTGACCGTGATTTTTCTCCCAGACCTGTACAGGAAAAATGTTATCAGGAACAGCTGGAACTTGCAATAGAAGTGAATAAACCTCTGTTTCTTCACG
Source organism: Chryseobacterium sp. Tr-659 (assembly GCF_011752975.1). Lineage (GTDB taxonomy): Bacteria > Bacteroidota > Bacteroidia > Flavobacteriales > Weeksellaceae > Chryseobacterium. Next base: position 146,226 of record NZ_VWWP01000008.1, read on the forward strand.
AAAGAGCAGCCTTTAAAAGGTTTAATGATATCACAGATGAATATCTTTCCAGACTGCCGGAAGCCGTTGTTCATTGCTTTACCGGAACACTGGAAGAAGCTAAGATCTACCTGGACAAAGGATTTTACCTAGGTTTTACAGGAGCAATCAGCGATGAGAAAAGATTTAAACATCTGGAGGATGTGATAAAATATGTACCGCTTGACCGGATGATGATTGAAACAGATGCCCCTTTTATGCTGCCGAAAAATATGCCCAGAACCCAGAACAGAAGGAATGAACCCTCATTTTTACTTTATGTGGCACAAACAATTGCCAGGCTGAAGAGAATAAGCATCTCTGAAGTAGCGGATGAAACCACAGAGATCGCCCGGAATTTTTTCAGGCTATAAAAAAGAGCTCTACTGATAAAGTAAAGCTCTTTTTTTATTGCAAAATTGCAAAAGGCTAATATAGTATTTAAAGCAAATTCGCTTTTTCACTATTTTGCTTTTTCGCCCCTTACAAACTCTTAATCGCCGATTCCAAAGCAAGTTCCATCATTGGATTTAATGCTTTTTCTCTTTCATCAGCAGAAATTTTTTCATGTGTTGGGATAATGTCAGTTACCGTAAGAATGGTAGCTGCATTTTTTCCTAAATGCTGAGCATTCGCAAATAACCCGAAAGCTTCCATTTCTACTGCTGGACAGTTATATTTTGTTGCAATAGCAGGAGTTTCAGGATCTTTTCTATAGAAGATATCACTGCTGTGGATATTGATGGCCTTAGCGTTTAATGATAAATCTTTAGACGTTTCGTTAATAGTGTTAAAGATATTCCCTTGGTGAGAAAGAATTTCATCCTCAATTCCCCATGCATATTTTGCATACGTACTTTCGCTGGCTGCCTTTTCAATATTTAAAATATCAAAAAGCTTAAGATCAGTATTGTAAGCACCACAAGTCCCGATTCTGATGATAGTATCTACCTCATATTCCGTAAATAATTCAAAAGAATAAATACCGATGCTCGGAAAGCCCATTCCGCTTGCTCCTACAGTGATTTCTTTCCCTTTGTAAAGACCTGTGTAATAAAATATTCCTCTGGTTTTGCTTACCAGCTTTGCATTTTCTAAATAATTTTCAGCAATATACTGTGCACGAAGCGGATCCCCCGGCTGCAATACTACTTTAGCAATTTCTCCTTTTTTTGCACTGATGTGAATACTCATAATGTTATTTTGAATGGGGCAAAGATAATAACTTTTAGGTTCTTAGGAATGAAACATTCATGCAGTTTCAGGCTGGGTTTGTATGTAGTGTTTTGTTAATCAATGTTTTAAGTTATTTTTTTAATTGAGTTTTATTTTTTCAAAGCAAAAAATAGGATAATGTAAATACAGGACAAAAATAAAGTAACGGGGAGCGGATATTGCATGGTTGAGACTATTAGTTTTGCAGTATTCAACATGATTAAAATAAAAAAATGAAAATTGAACATATCGCCATCTGGGTGAAAGATCTCGAAAGATCCAAAACATTTTATCAGACTTATTTCGGAGCCGTTTCCAATGAAAAATACCATAATCCCGTTAAAAAATTTGAGTCTTACTTTTTAAGTTTTGATAATGGCTGCCGTCTTGAAATTATGACAAAGCCTGATCTTAAAGAAAGTAAACAATCCTATGAATTTCAGCAATTCGGAATAATCCATCTTGCATTTTCCGTAGAAAATAGAGATAAAGTGAATGAGCTTACAGAAATCTTAAGAAAAGACGGCTATACTATTGCCGGAGAACCGCGCATCACAGGGGATGGATATTATGAAAGTGTAATTCTTGATCCTGAAAATAATATCATTGAAATTGTAGCTTAAACCATCATTGTGAGGTAGCATAAACCATGAAACGATTTCATAAACACTCTCGCAGATTTCTTATAATATCTGCATAACCTGCAAAATCTGCATGAGAACATCTTTATTAGTTTCCAGTAAATATTCTCTGAAAACAAATATAATTTAACATCAATCCCTGTCTTAAAAATTTTATTCTCAACGAAATAATTTTATTTTTGTTAGATGATGGAAACAGGATCACCATTTTTAGATACAATCTTTCTGCTCCGAAAAGAAGAATGCATTACGCTTTTCTCAGATTTACAGGAAATATCCACCAAAGAAGAGATAGAAGCAGGAGACTATTTTGAAACAGAGTTTGAAAAAGAAAGACTTGAATTTTTATCCGATCAGCTGTCTTGTCATAAAGAAACAGCAGTTTGGGCAGGAAAAGTTCTGTATCATAGTGCACAATTGTACCTGATCAGGGAGAATACAGAAAAGAATATAGAAAAACTGATTCCAAAATTTAAAGGAACAAGAAATATTTCTTCTATTTTATCTGCTGATCTGTCCTTGAGGTTTTTACCCCAGGTGATTGCTGCATTGAATGCCGTTGATCCTGTAGATACTCTGATTCCGGTGCTTGAAGATATTCTGACAATATTTCATTATTCGGGAGTAGGATACGATCTTGATCTTAAAAATGTAGACTGGAAAGAAGAATTGAAAGACAATACTTACAGAAAACTCTATCTGGAAAGGATTGTTGAAAAAAAAGATTATAAACTGGCGGAAATTCCGTTAATTAATAAACTGCTTGTGGCAGAATTCGGAATGCATAAAGACGCATTCTGGAGAGAATTAAAAATAATAACTGAAGAAAACCAATGACTCAGAATATCAATAAACTAAATACAGTCCTTAACTACGTAAAAGACACTTTCGTTGGTAAAAATGATGTGGTAGATCTGCTTGGAATCTGCCTTCTGGCCAGGGAAAACGCTTTTTTGTACGGACCTCCGGGCACTGCAAAATCGGCCATTGTAAGAACACTTGCCAAAACAGTAAAAGATGGAAAGAATTTTGAATATTTGTTAACCCGTTTCACAGAACCGAATGAGATATTCGGTCCTTTTGATATCAGAAAATTAAAAGAGGGAGAACTTCTTACCAATACGGAAGGAATGATGCCTGAAGCATCAATGGTCTTTCTGGATGAGATCTTCAATGCAAATTCAGCCATTTTGAATTCACTCCTGATGGCATTGAATGAAAAAATATTTAAAAGAGGAAAAGAAACCAAGCATTTACCTGCATTGATGTTTGTGGGTGCCAGTAATGTTCTTCCTGAAGATGAAGCTTTGAATGCATTATTTGACCGTTTTCTGGTAAGAATCAATGTAGATTATGTAAATCCTGACCTTTTGCAACAGGTACTTTTAGCCGGAAGAAAACTGGAAAATGAAGTGGATACGGAAATTCCGGAAATCCATGCCGATGAGATCAGGCAGCTTCAGGACCTGTGTAAAACAGTGGATCTTAAACCGATCTATGAAGTGTATCTGAATACCATTATGAGTCTTCGAAACACGGGAATTGCTATTTCAGACCGTAGAGCGGTGAAGCTGCAGAACCTTATTGCTGCGAGTGCTTTAATCTGCGGAAGAAATGAAGCTGTTCTTTCAGACCTTTGGATATTGAAACATATCTGGGATACAGAAGAGCAGATTGAAATTCTGGAAGGAATTATCAACAGAACGATTGAAAAAGATAATCATCCCGATTCTCATCCACAGGCAATGCAAAACAAAACACCCAATCCGGAGGAAGTGATGAAAGATGTAAAAATCCTTGTGGATAAATGGAATGACGGAATGCTTAGCTTCGAAGAACAGAATGTGATTAAAGACAAGCTGAGATATCTGCAGACCCGTTGCGACTGGATCAGAAATCCGGAACAAAAACAGTATATCCAGCAAGAAATTGAAAGCTTATGGCAGAAGATCCTTCAAAGCATATAAAAGAATTCTGGGCAGAACTTCCCCGTGCCGATGAAGATTTTCTGGGCTCCATAAGAGATTGGAAAAACATTCAGATTGCAGTGGAGGAAGAGACAATTTGGCTGAAAGGTTTCACGGATGAGCAGTCTGTATCCTCAGAAATTCACCAGCTTCCGGATTTTATTCTGTACGAACTACGTGATGGTCTTTTATTCAGGAGAGAAGCTTTGGTTCCTAGCAAAAAGAAGAGAACAGCGTTACTTTGGACCTCCATAGATAAAGCGTTGCGCCTCAGTTTTCCGGCTTCGAACCAGAATTATTTCGGGGTTAGCGGGAATGTTCATATTCAATTAAAAGAAAGCAATGAAGAACAACCCGTAATTGCTTTGCTGAGTACCATATCTGAAATCAAAGAAAGTATTGCAGCACTGCCCAAATTTAAACTTGAAAAAATAAAATGGATCATTATAGGTGATAAAGCCCTGTTTCTGGGAACTCCATTATTGAGCCTTCCCGGGAAAACATACTGGTCTAAAGACGGCCATTTACTGCCTGCAGGTCTGGATTTTGAGTTTAAAAATGTAAGTAAACTGTTACAACAGAAGTATAATAGCGAGTCGGAAGGGTGGCTTTTATGGGATGAAAAAGGAAACTGCCTTTCAGTAAAAAGTGCAGATTTCCGTCCGTTATCCGTAAGCTCGTTCCGTCTTACAGAAAAATCAAAAGAATGGAATTAAAGGTCTATTTCCAATCCTATGAAAATTATTTCTGGGAGTGGAAAACCGATGAAGATGTTCCCGGCGATATCGGTTATCATGATTATAATCTCCTCTCGGTTCCGGGAGTGGGAGCAATTGCGTACAGACCTTATATAATGGAGATTCTGAGAGAACTTCAGCCCCAGGGATGGCCTCCGTTCGGGGCTTTGCTTATGGTTTTATATGCGATGCAGGACGGATATATTGATTTTGCAGGACCTTTGAAACGGACCGCAGATTTTTACAGCATGGGGAATTTTGAATTCAATGCAGAAAAACCAATTGAATTTCTCGAAAAAATAAAATCACTTCCCAAAATATATAAACAGAAGCAGAATAAGATGATATTGCTTCAGACATTGTTCAGGAACGGGCACAACAGTGTGTCTTCTCTTGTTGCCGATGCAAATTTAAGAACCTATTATAAAAGACCATATGAACTAGCTGCCAGCGCTGAAAAACAACATTCCGGACCTTCTGCCCTAAACCGGGATTTGAGTGCTTTGGATCTGAATGAAAAGTTTCCTACCGTTCAATCTATCATCGATGCAATGAAAGGATTTATCAATGAACCTGAGCTGGATGATGAAGTAATACAGGAAGAAGCCACGGCAGATACCGATAAAGATTTTATCAAAGAATTAATTGAAGAACCAAAGACATTCCAGGTAGGAAGCCTTATCAAAAGAATCTGGAGCGGCCTTAAAATTCCGATGCGCCATCTTTCTCCCGGAGAACAGCCTATTGGGGGAATTTCCGATATGACCAATAAAGGAGACTTTAACAGAATGCTTCTTTCCGAATTTGCGAATGAAGATGAGGTTTTCATGAATCGGGTAGCGAATAATGAAGCTCTCTATATTCAAAGAGAGATTCCGCCTGAAGAAAATATTTTTGAGAGAATCATCCTGATTGATACTTCCCTGAGAAACTGGGGAGCCCCGAAGGTACTGGCTTTTGCATCCGCAATTGCTGTTATCAAGCATCCGAAAGCCCACTCTGAATGTAAAGTATTTGCTTTGGGGCAGACAGCTGTTCCCATTTCTCTTAATAAAGTGGAAGAAGTTGTGGAAAATCTTAATCAGGTGAGTCCGGTTCTGGAAGTTTCAGAAGCGCTGGAAAAGTTTTTCAATGAACAGCATACAGAAAAAGATATTGAAGTTTTCTTTATTACTCATCAGGAAAATTTGAATGATGCAAAAGTTCTGAAAGTAGTTCATGAGAACAGAGATCAGCTAAAATTTCTTGTGACTACTGCTTCAGATGGAGAAATTAATTTTTATAAACATCATAAAGGAGCAAGAAAACATATTCAGAAAATAAAACTTCCGCTGCAGGAGTTGTGGGCAAATCCGCCACAGCAAAAGAAAACGGTTACTCAAATTAACGGAAAGAAAACAGATCTTCCGCAAAATTACCCGATTTTATTTCCGACACCGGTTAATAAGATTGCACAGTTTTTATACGAAGGAGAATTCTTCATCCTGAGTTCAAAAAAGCAGCTGTTGAAAACTTACCTTTCGGATAATTATTACGACAGACATTCTTACGATTATTATAAAACATATCATGGCTGTGAGGTTTTATTTGAGAATATCTCCATAAAACCCCGAGGTCAGTTTGCTCTGGCAAAGAATAGGCAGCAGCATTTTGTACTGTGCCAGTATCAGCCGGATAAAAAGCTGATTTCAAAAATAAACCTTAATACAAAAGAATATTCCGAACTGAATCTTACGGGGATGAGTATTCCATCTTTCTATGAATTGATCTACTTTGGAAAAAACTTTTATCTGCATCAACCTGAACATCCGACTCATTATAAAATCAATATTGATGGAAATATTTCGCTGGAACCTATTTCCGGCAAAGACAAAGAGATTGAAAAAAATAATACCAAGGCAGAAGCAGAAGTTGCCAAACTGAAAGGAAGCGGTCTGAGAGTCATCAATAATTTTAATAAGATCGGGATTAATCAGTATGGAAATCTTGTCATTTCCGGAAACGAATTGTACAGTTCATCAGAAAACCAGCTGGATTTTTCTAAAAATGAATATGATGTTAAAATCTTTTCCGAACAGAATAAAAATAAATTTACATTCCCGGACGGAAGCGAAATTATCACAGATTCTCGTGGAATGCTAACTTTCAGGAGCAGTAACAAAAGTATTGAAGAATTTTTTATCCCTTCCACATTAGGAGGATATCTTTCTCTGGCAACTTATACGGAATTCGGAGGATCAGAATATTATCTTCCGGAACATGCTCTTTTGAAAGTAAAAACGATGGATGATATGTATGACCGGTTTTTAAAAGCATTTATAGAACAGATCTTAGATTATGGAGCTTAGAATTAAACCTTTCCCCAAAAATAACTATCCTAAAAAAGGACTTTTGATCAAAAGTTCCTCACCTGTGGCATGGCTTCAGGAAATGGAAACACTGGGAATCGATCTGAGTGAGGTAAGAGCTTATGCCATTCCGGAAAATGCTCCTAATGTGCTGTACGGATGTCTTCTTGTTTTTAAAGATCATGCTCCACAGGATATAGGTAAGAATGCATACTTTCAATGTGTGGATGACAGGCTTTTCATTCCTGAAAATACTACGTTTTATCCTAAGATCAATCCTGAAGACTGGCAGCAGCTTGATTCCCATTTCATGATTATGCATCCCGAATTCGGATTGGTGAAATTGGCTGAAGAAATAGACTGGCTCTCATTGATTCAGAAACCCGGAACCATTGATGAAATCATCAGAAAACCATCGAATGGCGTTTCTATTCCTTATAAAATAGAAAGCTATACGGTTGAAATGGATGATGAAAAGGTAATGGAAGCATTACAGCACAAACAAACCGAAGAAGAATGGATCAACAATCTGCCTTTTGACCTTAAAAAGGTGATGGCCGGTAATAAAAAAGAAATTGAAAAATACTTAAAATACATTGAAAAATATCCTGAAAGAGCCATAGATCTTGGGGTTTCTTTAGATGTAATGGGTACATCGAGAGGTGATGGTTTTGGGAAATTTAGCTGGCTGGAAGCACTGTTTGGGGCAAACTCCAATGATAAGCCTGAAAGTAGAGGAACTAAAAATTTCCGCAGGGTATTCTGGGCGGTTATTATTATTGCAATAGTTTTAAAAATTGCATTGCCATCAGATAAAAATGTATCAGAACAGGAAGAAACAGGAACTTCCTCAGGAACCATTGTGACTGATGCAGAAAAAGCACCTGCCGATATGCTTGCTTTCCAATCCGGGACTTCTGAGATTGATCTGAAAATTGATTCAATGTATCACCAGCAAAGAAAAGGACTGTCTAAAGAACTGATCAACGCCGGAATTATAGAATCCAAAACCAAAGAAGCTAAAGAAAATTATAAAAAAGCGGGAGGAAGAGATGTTGGAGAAATAGGAAAAGACGTTGAAAAACTTGTCAACAAAGAAAAACAGAGTAGGGATTCGCTTAAAACAATTTATACAAAGAGAATTAAAAAACAGGTTGAACAGAAAACCGAAAAGCTGAGACGTAAAATTTCGGATTCCCTGAAACAATATACCAAAGGAAAACCTGTAAACGGAGATGTTGTCAAATATCTTTTAAAGAAAAGACAGGTACTGATGGAAGACTCGCTGGGAAAACTGTATGGTACCATAGATATTGTAGATCCTTCAACATCTATTAACAGAGCCAAAGTAAAGGGCATTGGTACAGAGGGAACCCCTCTGGAGAAAAAAGCTCCGGTTTCAGATATTCTGTATATGGTAATACTTATGATTGCCGGGGTAGGGCTTTATTCCTTCCTCTTTAAAAATAAATCATTGAATCTTGGCGGGGACAATGTTCCGTCATGGGTAAAGATCCTTTTAATAGGAATACTCGTGGTGATGCTGGTGTATCTGTTCTATCCGCTGGTGAAAATGTTTGGCTATAACTGGTTTGTATGGGTTCTCGTGATCTGTGTTATGCTGCTGCTATACCGTCTGTTCAGGGATGATAAAACCATTTTAAACTCAGATGATGATGAATAAACAGAAATTTATAGACAAGTTTATGGCCGCTTTTGTGTTGCTGGTCATGTTTAAGATCATCGGAATCGTTGCTCAGCTGTTCCATGAAAGCTTCTGGAGCGTGATGGGAACACTGGCTATATTTTTAGTGGTGGCTTTTATCATTCTTCTCGTCATCACCTCTTTAAAAGATAAAGAACAAAATAACAGAAATGCAGGAGGAAAAAGAGGTGCAGGTTCCGGAAATTTCTATCTGGAAACTTCACTTTTTGACAAAATTCGAAATAAATATGAAGAACTTGCCGACCAGTACATTGCCAAAAAAGAATATAAAAAGGCTGCCAAAGTATATATGAATTTGCTTCAGGATAATTACAGAGGAGCAAAAACACTGGAAGAAGGAGGGTTTTATAATGAAGCAGCCGTGGTTTACCTAAAAAAATTAAAGAACAAATCTGATGCAGCAATTTGTTATGAAAAAGCTAAACAATATAAAAAGGCTATTGATCTTTACAAAGAGATGGAGCAGAAGGAGAAAGTAGGAGACCTTTACAAAGAAATCAATGATCTTAAAAATGCCCATACTTATTACCAGATAGTGGCAGACGATTATGTTACCAATAATCAGATGGTAAAAGCTTCATTGGTTTATCGTAAAAAAATGGAGAAAACCGATGCCGCCCAGGAAGTTTTATTGAAAGGCTGGAAAGAAGATAAAGATGCATTCAACTGTTTGAATAATTACTTTGCTAATATTTTTGATGTTAAAAAACTGGAAACCGAGATTCAGAATTTATATCACAATGTTCCGGACCATAAGAAGATCACCTATCTGGAAGCTCTTAAGCATGAATTTAAAAAAGATCCGAAACTTCAGAATACAACCAGAAGCATAGCTTATGAAATCATTGCCGAAAAAGTAGGAACCCGTTCAGAAATTGTAAATGAACTGAAACACTTCAATCCCAATGATGAGGTAATTCTGAAAGATATTTCAAGATTTAAGACGGGAAGGAATAAGATGTTCAGAAATTAAAGGATAGAAAATAAAATGGACAATACAGCCAAATACCTTCATTTTAAATATGACAATAAAAATCCCTTTGAAATTGTACAGGAAATGATATCAAAAGGAAAGTTACCGTTATATGCAATAAAAGATATTAAAGAAAAATTTCCGGCATTTTCATTAATGGAAGCAAAAGAAGTTGTTGCCATAGCAACTTCAGAATATAAAAGCCTTTATGATTATCAGGGAGACTTGTTCAAACAACTTGAAAAATTTGATGGAGAAACAGAATAAAAACTTTGCATTTAAAATACATACAAACTCCTATTTTTATTACCCTGGATTGCTAGAATTATAAAATAATAACAAAAAAGATTTATCTTTGCCCCAGAAAATTATGACAATACAAAGAGCACATATCAATGCAGAACTATGCGAAAGCCCTTCAATAAAGGGGTTATTCGGGTATGATGAGGTGATATGGAATGAGGCGAAATGTGCTGACTTTGGAAATTATTTACTATAAACTTGTAAAAAATTAATCAAAATACAACAGAAACGTCTCGAAAAATCGAGGCGTTTTTTGTTTTTTAGGTCAGAAATTATTTAGAATGAAAAAAAATAACCATAAACATGAAAATTTTTTAATGAACAATGAAACTTTAATACGATAAAATAGAGTGATAAGCAACCCGGTGAGAGACAGTCATTTAGGTATTTAAGATATCCGCAAAATATTGCGGACAGTAATTCTCTATTCTGAAGTAAAGGCATAACTTATTGATTTTCAATAATTTAATTTTAAAATTTATTTGCGGGTTTCAAAAATTCATATTTACTTTGCAACCGAAAATTGAAAGCAACAGATTTCAGGATTCAACAAAAAATAATTTAAAAACAAACAAAAAATAAAATGAAACAATTTCATAACATATTCAATCAATATTCAAGACTATTCGGACAGGAGCCGACAGGAGTATGGTGTGTTCTTGAAAGTGGAATTGTGGATAAAAGGTGCTTATATACGTGGGTCAGCTAATGATCTCTTACGTTAAAATATATGAAGCGCCTCCCGAAAAGAGGCGCTTTTTTTATGGTTTCTTTAGCTTATTTGGTAAAGCGCCGGTCTGTGGAACCGGAGAACAGGGTTCGATTCCCGGAGATACCCAAAATATAAAATCTCATAGCTCAATTGGTTAGAGCACCGGTCTTTTAAACCGGGGGTTGAAAGTTCAAATCTTTCTGGGGTTACAAAATCGGTTCCGTAGCTCAATTGGATAGAGCATGGGTTTTCTAAACCCAGGGTTAGAGGTTCGAGCCCTCTCGGAATCACAAAAGGTTCATGGAAATTTTCAGATCCGGCTGTCTCCCGGAAAAGAAACAGAAGTGAACCCCAAAGCTGGAAAGATAACGGTGGTTGTTTACCCGTCTTGGACGCGGGAGGTCGCAAGTTCGAATCTTGCTTTCCAGACAGAAAAATGAATAAGTTAATGGTGAATCTTGCTTCGCAGGTGAATTTGAAAATTAACAGAAAAGCAGATTGCCATTTACTATTCATCAGTTAAAATGATTTCGTAGCTCAAGTGGTTAGAGTGTCGGTCTGATACACCGAAGGTTGAAGGTTCGAGTCCTTCCGGAATTACAATGATTTTGTAGCTCAACGGTAGAGCACCGGTCTGTTAAACCGGAAGTTGAAAGTTCGAATCTTTCCAGAATCGCAGATAACTAAATGTTAATTGTTTCAGGAGAAAAAGTAAAAGTTTGTCAAGAGCAGAAGATCTTTAGACCAAACACGAAAAATACAGACAGACTTTTTCTGATCTCTCCAAAAAGCAGTTAAAATTAAAAAATATCATTTATAAATCTGATGGTTCGCCGAAGCGGAAGAGTCGGGGCGGTCTGCAAAACCGTTGTGTAAACTGAGTGGGTTTGAATCCCATAGCCATCTCAATAAAAGAGATCAGATATTAGGAAAGAAATAATATCAATCTTATAAAATATCCTTTATTAAGAAAAGAAAAGTCTGTTGAGCGCAGAAGATCTTAGTCAATATAAAATATAGACAGGCTTTTTCTTTTTTAAAGAAGTAAATGAGAAATCGGATGAATCACTGATCACTCATGAAATCTGGAAGTACGCCGAAGTTGGAGAGTCGGGGCAGACTGTAAATCTGTTGCTTATCGCTGAGTAGGTTCGAATCCTACTACTTCCACCCAACCACTGATAATGTAATGGCAGCATGCAGGAACTGTACTCTTGTTGTTTAGGTTCGATTCCTAGTCAGTGGATTAAATGCTCTATTCGTCTAATGGTGAGGACGTCTGCCTTTCGAGCAGAGAATAAGGGTTCGATTCCCTTATAGAGTACTGGATGTGAAGGACTGGTCAATATAGAATTGATAATAATACCATGAAAGTTCAGGTTTTTAAAAAAAATTGGCCAGTTATCATTCCCACAAAAAAAGAAGAAAAGAGAAAAGGCCTGTCAAGAGCAGAAGATCTTTAGCCAAATGAAATATAGACAGCCTTTTTCTTTCTGGAAAAAATAGAAATAAACAATGAGTGCAGTATGATGACTTATTGATCAGTTAAAATTAGGAAACGAGAAAGGTTTGTCAAGCGCAGAAGATCTTTACAAACACTAGCAGGCATAGTTTATAAATAGACAGAGCTTTCTCAAACCTGATAAATAATAAGCAGTGTGTAATTACTGACTACGAATTATTCATTACTTATCAAAAAGCCTGCGGGAATGGTGGAATGGTAGACACACTTGATTTAGGATCAAGCAGCTGGGGGTTCGAATCCCTCTTCCCGTACCAAAATATAAATGATAATTAATAAGCAATGAGTAATCACTGTAAAGGAGGAATGGTCATATTATTCATTACCAGTTACTCATTTATAAAACAAGGAAGAGTGGTGTACAGGGTGTTGCACGCTAGTCTGAAAAACTAGAGGTACAGGTTCAATTCCTGTCTGTTCCGCAAAAAAACATGAATGATAAGTAATATAATGGGGCATTTTTAATACCTGACACGTTTTTAATATTACCCATTACTTATTACTCATTATCAATAATTCATAGTGTAATTGGCAGCACCCAAGATTTTGATTCTTGTAGTTTAGGTTCGAGTCCTAATGAATTAACAGCATTTACTCTGATAGTGTAATGGCAGCATCTCAGTCTCCAAAACTGATGGTATAGGTTCGAGTCCTGTTCAGAGTGCAAAAGATGAATACTCAATAGTGAATTTTACTTTTCAGATGAATTTTAAAAATTGACAGTAAAACGGATTGACGATTCATGAGCAGATTAATTTAAAACAAAATTTAAATATGTAGAAAAAATGGAAACGCAACAACAAACATGGCAGAATATGAATGGAAAAATCTTCCAACATTCTATCACACAGCTGGTAGAAGAAGCCATCATCCGCGAACAGGCAAACGGACACCGTCTGAAAGTATGTGTGGGATCAGACTCCCATGTATACGGAGATGCCATTAATTATGCTACGGCAGTAGTTTTTATTCGTGAGGGAAAAGGAGCGTTTACCTTTATTAGAAAAGAAAGAGAGATACAGAGCATCAGTATCAAAGAGCGAATGCTGAACGAGGTGAACAAATCCGTAGAAATTGCATACGCAATCTGCTCTGTGTTGGATACCTATGGGGTGGAAATGGAGGTACACGCAGACATTAATACCGATCCCGATTTCAAATCCAATGTCGCATTAAAAGATGCAATGGGATACATTCTGGGAATGGGATATGTGTTTAAAGCAAAACCTTTTGCATTCGCAAGTTCCAACTGTGCTGATATGATGGTGTAACCTTATTAAATTAATTATAGAATATAATTTTTAGAAATAGCAATAAATGCTTTAAACCATGGAAATGACAAAAAGACTATTGTTTCTGGATGATATAAGATACCCTGTTGAAGCGTATCATTATACCAAACAAGACGTTTTTCTCAGAAGCAGCTGGCATATCGTTCGGAATTACGAACAGTTTGTTAACTGGATATTGGAAAAAGGGCTTCCGGAAATGATCTCTTTTGACCATGACCTTGCTGATGAGCATTATCTCAAACAAAATTCTCAGGAATTTGTTGAAAAAACAGGATATGATTGTGCGAAATGGCTGATAGAATATTGTATGGACAACCATTTGGACTTGCCAAAATTCTACTGCCATTCCATGAATCCTGTAGGAAAAGAAAATATTCTAACTCTTTTAGAAAATTTTGAAAAATTGTAATGGACATTTTTAGATACATTCAGGATATAAAGACTCACCTGAAACTCACATTTGATCATGTGGATGGGTGGTTCGAAAAAGATAAGAGCATATTGAATTATCAGCCTTCAAATGGAGGGTGGACAATTCAGCAGATTTTAGAGCATATTTATCTTACCAACTTTTACTTGCTGATCCTCATTGAAAAAGGCTGCGTAAAAGCAATGAAGAATTCTTTACATCTTGAGCTGGAATCTGAAATAAAAAATTACAATTTCAATAAAGAAAAATTTGATAAAGTAGGAGAATATGGCGCTTTTGAATGGATAAGACCAGAACATATGGAACCGAAAGGAGAATTGAGCCCGGATAATATCAGACGTTTAATTACTCAACAATCTCTTACATGTTTAGATTATCTGGAAATAATGAAAAATGGGGAAGGTCTTTTGTATAAAACTACAATGACGGTTAATGAGCTGGGGAAAATTAATGTATATGAATATATTTATTTTCTTTCACTCCATGCCCAAAGACATCTTACCCAGATGATGAAAAATGAATCAGAAACTATTAAAAACTAAAACGAAATGATTTTCAAAACATATAATTCAATAGAAAATGCTTACCAGGCCCGCGTGATCGAACAGATCAGAATGCAGGGCTTTGGGGATGAGGTTTTCATTGTGCAGGAGAAGGTTCACGGGGCTAATTTCTCTTTCTTTACCGATGGAAAGGAGATTAAGATCGCGAAAAGAACTGCTTTCATCGGAAGTGATGAAAAATTTTTCAATGCTCATCAGATTTTGGAACGCTACAGAAAAAATGTAATTGATGTGTTCCGAAAAGTGAAAACCATTTACCCGGATGTTGAAACGGTAGTCATCTACGGCGAATTGTTCGGTGGCGGTTACAGTCATAAAGATGTAGAACCGGTAAAAGGAGCGGTAAGAGTGCAGAAAGGTATTGATTATGCCCCTTACAACGAATTTTATGGTTTCGATATTAAGTTGAACGGAATTACTTACCTGGATACAGAAGTAGTCAATCAGATTTTTGAGACGACTGGATTTTTCTATGCAAGAATCCTGTTTCAGGGAACTTTAGAAGAAACCTTGAGATTTCCTAATGTTTTCAACTCAAAGATTCCGGCCTGGCTGGGACTTCCCGAAATGAATAATATGTGTGAAGGTACTATTATTAAAACCCTGAAGACCAGATATTTTGGAAATGGGGCAAGAGTCATTCTGAAAAATAAGAATGAAAAGTGGATCGAAAAATCCAAAATGGTTAAAAAGCAGACTAAAACTACCCAGAAACCCGTTATTTTCAGCGAAACAGCTCAGAATATATGGGAAGAAATCCAGACATACATTACTGTAAACCGTCTGAATAATGTGGTGAGCAAAATTGGTGAATTCGAACCCAGAATGATAGGGAAAGTTATTGGCCTTTTTGCACAGGATATTTTAGAGGATTTTGAGAAAGATTTCCCGGCAGCTTTTGCAGGTATTGAAAAAGAAGAGCAAAAAAGGATCAACAAAAAGTTGAATTCTTTAGTAATTGATTTTATAAAAGAAGAGTTGATGACTCTTAAAGTGTAGTTTCGGTATTTTTTACCGAAACTTTTTTATGTATTAAAGATTTTGTAGTTCAGTCTGCTTAAACAGCTTTGTTAAAAAATAAACAATTAAAAAAATGAAACCCAATATATTTTTCACCGCAGACCATCATTTTGGTCATGAGAATATTATAAAATTTTCCGAAAGACCTTTTGAATCATTAGATCAAATGAATGAAGAACTGATTAAAAGATGGAATGAAAAAGTCCAGCCCGGAGATACAGTTTACCATTTAGGAGATTTTAGCTTAGGAAAACCGGATTTTACAAAAGAAACTTTAAACCAGCTCAACGGTAATATCCATCTGATCAAAGGAAACCATGAAGGTGCGGCATTAACTTATCCCAAGCGGTTTGCTTCCATCAGAGATTATCATGAACTGAGAATCGATGAACCGGACAGTAATAACGGGAAACAGAAAATCATTCTTTTCCACTACGCTATGCGTACCTGGAATGGTTCGCACCGTGGTGTATGGCAATTATACGGGCACTCTCACGGAACGTTATCGGATGATGAAATGGCACTAAGCTTTGATGTAGGAGTAGATTGCCACAACTTTTATCCCGTCTCTTACGAAGAGGTCAAAGAAATTATGAAAAGGAAAAAATGGACACCGCCGTTTAGCCCGAGATCATAATTGAGAAGATAGAAGAACAGAAGAAAGATAGTGAAAACGAAGATCTTCTTTAATTTTCAATAACAAAAATCATGAAAACAACTAATGAAATAATTATCATCGATTTAGAAGCTACATGTTGGGAAAACGATAGAATTCCCATCGGGCAGAAAGTCGATATTATAGAAATAGGGATTTGCAAATTAAACCTTATATCCAAAGCAATTTCCCAGAAACAAAGCATTTATGTCATTCCTGAAAGATCAGAAATCAACAGATTTTGTACAAAGCTTACAGGAATAACGCCGCAGCTGATAGAAGAAAAAGGGATCTATTTTGAAGAAGCCTGTGAAATGATCAGAGATGAATACCATTCAGAACCGCTTACCTGGGCCGGATACGGAAATTTTGACGGCGAGCAGGTCATTGAACAATGTGACTGGCTGGGAATAAGAAATCCATTTTCAGAAAATTATATGAATGTGATGTATGAATTCAAAAGACATTTCAGACTGCATAAGTCAATAGGACTCAAAAGAGCGCTTGATCATCTCAAGTTAGATTTTGAAGGAACTCATCACAGCGGGGCAGATGATGCCTACAATACAGCGAGGATCTTAAGTAAGATTCTGTAAATAGTAATCAGGCTGGAAGACCGAAGCTGGGACTGGAGGTAAATTAGACACAATGAAAACTTCCATCTTCCCACATCCATCTTCCATCCTTTAACAATTAAATTTTAAACAAGTGAAAACAACAGAAAATATATTAATAGTAGACCTTGAAGCAACATGCTGGGACAATCGGCCGCCAAGAGGCCAGGAAAGTGAGATTATTGAGATCGGAGTTTGCATCATGAATGCAAAAACCGGTAAGATCTCTAAAAATGAAGGAATTTTA
The DNA here is from genome assembly GCF_011752975.1 of Chryseobacterium sp. Tr-659. GTDB lineage: Bacteria > Bacteroidota > Bacteroidia > Flavobacteriales > Weeksellaceae > Chryseobacterium. The sequence goes on from NZ_VWWP01000008.1 coordinate 163,209, forward strand.
GTTAAACCCCAATATTCAAAAGTAAGCCCGTTCTGTACGGAACTTACAACGCTTACACAGAATATGCTGGATAGCGAAGGAATCATGCTGGATGATGCATTTGATATCCTTAGAGCAGAATATGATTCCGAAGAATTGACCTGGGCAAGTTATGGCAATTACGATCTGAACATGCTCCAAAACCAGGCTCGAAGATTCTACACAGATTATCCGATGAGTGATGATCACATCAATGTAAAGACCTTATTTGGAGAAATTCATCCAACCATCAGAAAAAGTGTGGGGATGAACAGAGCTTTAGGTGAATTGGGATTCACGCTGGAAGGTACACACCACAGAGGAGTGGATGATGCCAAAAATATTGCAAAGATTCTGCATTGGTGCATTCAGAATTATTAAACCTCTTGAAAAAGGATAAATAAATCAGAAAAGAAGACCGTCTCAAAGCTTGAGACGGTCTTTATTTTGTTAAATGACTGATCTTTCTACTTATAAAATCAAAAAGTTCCGGTGGAATAGAATGTCCCATTCCATCAATTAAAATCAATTCTGAGCCGGGAATGGTATCTGCAATATCTCTTCCGCAGTCCGGATGAAAAATGAGATCATCTGTTCCATGAATAACTAAAGTTGGAGCTGTTATTTTTTTTAGGATTTCCGGATCATATTGAAAAGAACCCATAGCCAGGAGCTGTCTGATAATACCGCCTTTAGTTTTTGAACGTTTAAGCTCCTGTTCAATAAAAGAAATTTCCAATTGTGGATCAAATAAGTATCCGGTTCCTGAAATTTTTTCTGCAAACACTAATCTTTCCGCGAAATATCCTTCTCGGTTATGTGCAGGATCAACCGGCGGTTTAGTCATCATTGTCATAATTTCAGGATTAGGCTGGGGAAGGGCAGGATTTAATGATGTTGACATAATGATCGCCAGCGTAATCACTCTTTCCGGATAATAACAGCCCAGCAGCTGAGCAATTATTCCACCCATGGAACGGCCGGCAAAATGAGCCTTTTCAATTTGTAAATGATTCAATAAGCCGATAACATCATTCGCCATATCCATTAATGAATATGGAATATCTTCTTTCGTGATTGCAGCAAATGTTTCTTCAATATTTTTACCAGCCGGGATCTCCTTTTGAGAATAAAAAACAGAACTGCCGGAATCTCTGTTATCAAATCGGATAACCCTGAACCCATTTTTTACCAATAACTGACAGAATGAAAGATCCCAGCGGATCATCTGACTTCCCAATCCGGAAATCAACACAATATCTTTGTAGTTTTCTTCACCTAATATTTCATAGCATAAATCTGCATTGCCAACTTTAATTGTTTTCATCTCAATTTTTTATACTAAATAAATACTTCCTCCAGAGGAAGAAGCCTTGAATCTTCTATTGCAGCAATTCTATGACCTGTAATCTTCATATAAGCATCATTTTGTTCAAAGCTGAAAAAATCATTCACGCTTTTTTGTCTGATCAAAAGGCAGAGATCCCAATATTCATTTTCAGGACCTATCAGAAAACGGTCTCCTTTTCCTATGAACAGAATTTCTCCGCCGCTTGCCTGTAAAAACGGTTCCGCTTCCCTGATGTAAGTAAAATAAGCATCACGGCCACTGATTTTCTCAGAAGGTTCCAGATCAGGATGTTCGGAATAATCTGCCTCTTGTCTGAATCTGATCAGATTCATGTTAATGATGGATCCCTGAATATTTTTCATGAAAAGATGCTTCCCGGCTTCAAAATCTGGAGATAAATAGGATTTTGTTTTCATTTTAATACAATTCAGACTTAATTTTCGAGATTACAATTTCCTCTGCTTTTGAGATTTCCTGCCTGTAATTTATATATTGATTTTCCTGAAGAGGGATAATGACAGCGAATTCAAAAATAAATGCTTCACTGCCATATTCCTTCCATTCTTTTTGTAACTGAGACTGAGTGAACATACCGCCGTTTAACAAAAATTTCATCTTATTGGTCAATGCTTCAAGATTCAGAGAACCCTGGATATATTCTTTACCGTTTACTTTATTTTTTACGGAAAGTACTCCCATCGTTATCGGATGATCTTTTGCTTTTTCCCGAAGCTGTTTCTTTAATGTATTCTTCATAATATTACTGTATATTTCCTCCCAGTTCAAATAACAATTCACTTACAGCCCGTAAGGATTTGTTCTTTTTAGGAGAAAGAATTTCTTTTGTGATATTTTCAGCACTTAGCTGAGCTTCTTCAAATATTTTCTTACCACTGGAAGTAATGACAACGTAACTTACACGGGCATCTCTTTCATTCGTTTCCCTTGTCACCAGCCCGATTTTTTCCAACGGATTCAATAGCCTTGTGACTCCGGAAGCTGTAAGCCCGATCTTTTCGGCAAGATCAATTCTCCGCATTTTATTTTCAGCAGAGCTGCTGAGAATATAGAGTATAACAAAATCATTGAATCCAAGGCCATGTGCGCTCAAAGAATCAAACTTCCGTGCAATTACAGATTGCAGTTTATTAATGTTGATTAAAAATAATAATTCAGTGCTAATCATTGAAAAGTATTTGAGTTGTCAAGTATTTTTATTGTGCAAATATATAAAATTTAATGAATTACAATTCCTGTTTTATTATTTTAATTAAAATTAACTTATTCACATGAAGAAAAAAAAGTATTTTTAGTCATAGTCCAGCCAAAAAATAATCATTAGAAATAGGGCGAAATGCTAAAATACCGTATTTACAGCTACTTTTTTAATATATATCTTTAAACAGGGAATTGTTTTAGCGTTGTTAAGTAACGTGATAGTGGTTGTTTCATTAACTTAATATTTGTTAAAAAATTCACATTTTGGGGATAATTTACTGTCTGTCAGTCATTTTTTTTTATTTTAGCGATAAGAATGAATTTATGCTTATTGATGAAGGGTTTAATACCATATATTTAAACTATGCAACCAGGGAAACTATTCCTTTTCTTAAAAAGCTTACACCAAGAGATAAAAAAGAAGTCGTTGTTCTTTTGAAAAAGCGTATCAATAAAAAATGGAGACGCAATACCATCTTTGTGTTGGCTGCTTCAGCCTGCTGTAAAACACAGAATGAATATGAAAGAATGAGCCCGGGATATTACTATGTACGAGCTGACTCTGCCGACAGACTGTTTGCATCCTATATTTTCGAATCGATTGGAAAATTTTATTCTTTTTTTAATTATTTATTGAATTTTTATCATAGTGTTTATATTAATAATCTGATCCGGATTTTATCCACAGCTCCCAGTTTTTCGGGATTTGCTTTGACAGAAAAATATAATAAAATATTGTTACGTTTTGTATTTCAGTGTGATATGATCAATAAGGTTACGTTCCTTTATGCATGGATAAAGTTAGGATTGTCATTTCAATCGGTGCGGTATTTATTCATGTCTCGGAGACTGTTTAATAAAAATAAAACATTCTATGGTATAACTTTTGAAGTCCTAATAAACAAGGCAGTTTCGGAGGATTTTGAAGATGGAAAACAAGGAATGATAATTGGTAAAAAAAACAGTTTTGGCTGGGCACCAGTCCAGCGATTTATAACCGGGATATCATTTCGTATTAATGTGATTACCCATTATAATATTGCTTATAGAAAGCTGCTGATCCCCATTCTTTCAGCGGTTGAGAAACGGTTTTTTAACCTCAAAAAGCTATTAGAGCTTTATGATGAACTGTTAAACCTGAACAGAGCCTTGCCGGGCAAAACTGTCCTGGGATTGTTAAAAGAATGGAAAAAAGAGAATAACCTGAAAAAAATTATACATCAAATTAAAAGCACATGAAAGAAAGACTTTATGAGATCCTTAATGAGGAGAAAGTACATGAGATTATTCCTTTTCTGAAACAACTTACTGTAGAAGAAAGAAAAACATTGGTGCCATCCATTAAAAAAATGGATCGTGAGATCAGTAAAATAGTAATGACTAAAAATTCCTACCATACGGCAGGATCTGTAAGCCAGCATTCGATTATTGATATTGCATCGTTTGTCTGTATGGACAAAAAGAATTTTGGTAAAAATTATTGGAGCATTTTCCGGAACCAGGAACAGACAGAACAGATCCTGGAATGGGGATGTCCCGATTGGTTCTCAGATTTTATCAATGAATCCATAGAAGCTGAATTTACAGCTTTTAATTATCAGGATATTTTGGGATGGACTGAAAAAGGGTATGTAAAACCTAAACCTGAATTACTTGGATATCATCTGAGTAATCACCCTGCTGATCTGGATCATCATCCTGAAACTCTAAATACTCATTTCTGGTATTTGTGTGAATATCCTTCCAAATCATTACCCTTCCGCAAAGAATGGTTCCCCTTAGTGCAAAAGCTGATCGCAGAGCAAAAAATTGAAAGAAAAAGATTTCTGAGAGAATGTCTTCTGGCCTCCAACAGAAACTTCAATAAAAATGTAACAGGTTGGTTTATGGATGCATTTACTTTATTAAAACCAACAGAAGATGAACTTATAGCCCTTCAGGACCAACTCCTGGCCGGATTAGATTCCAGCCAATCGAAGGCGGTTAATACCATTCTATCACATCTGAAAAAGATAGTAGGAAATCCGGCGTTTAAAAATGATGAGTTTTCACATTACCTCCCGAACCTTTTGAGCTCGGAAGTAAAAACAGTGGTGGTTTCAAGTTTAGTCCTGACAGAAAAGATATTCCAGAAAAAAAGACTTGATCCTGAAATGCTGGGCATGGCTTTAAGTTCGGCATTTGTAAGTAAAGATGACAGTATCCAGTCTAAAGCAGCGAAGATCATTCTTAAATATATCCCGGCTTCTGAAAATATCATAGAAGCACTTTCTCATTATTCAGATAACATTCTGACTAATGTACGTCCTCTTTTGTCAAAATATATAGTAGAAAAACAGCAGGAGCTGGAAAATATATCTTCCGAAAAATTATTTTTGACCACGGAAGAAAATGAAGTTCAGGTGCTCAACAGCTTCGAAGATCTCATGTTCTTCCTGCCTTTAGCAATAGAAGATCCATACAGTTATCATTGTGATATTGCCCTGACAGGATTTATCCGTTTTGCCAATACAGTAGATGGAGAATCTGTAAAACTGATTGAGCCTGTATTCCAGAAAGCCTGTAAGACCATTGCTAAATGGGAAGTACCTTATCTGAATGTTTTGCTATGTAATCTGATTATTAATTACGGATTGAACCTGATGGAAAAATATCCGGTTCAGCTTAGAAATCTGGAAAAGATATATAAAAGGACCTGTGAAGATGAAGCAACAAGGGAAGCTTATTCAAACTATAAGAAAAAGCTGGGACCAATGGATGAGGTGGGGACAGATTGTGCGGCACAGCTGGCCTTTAAAGAAATTGCGATCTATATTGATCAGAAAATAAGGAAGAATGATGATATTCCATTGTTGTTTACGATCACTCATTCACCTTGCTGGATTTCTCCTGTCACTTTAGTTGAAAGATTGGAGATCTATCAGAATAAAAACATAGAACCTCATCATCTGGATGTTCAACTGGCACTGCAGCGTTGTGCTTTAGACCATACATCAGAAGCCTTGAAGCTGGCCGAAGAAAGACTAAAAGGGGAGTATAAGGAACTTTTACTTTTCTTTTTTGGTAAAAATATAAGACCGGAAGGAAAATTTGAGCATCCTTCATGGTGGATAACGGCAGGAATTACGCGTTCTCCGGAAACTATTTTTGAAGAATTCAGCGGATTGGGGTACAACAATATCCCATCAGAATTTTTTACAGGAAATTATAAGTGGAAAACTATAGACAGTAAGAAAAGCTCCTATTACCCGGTTGAGCTGAATATTACTATTCCAAAATATCATCTTGAAAAAAGAAAAGAACCTTTGTTTCTGGAGTACTTTGTTGCCGAGCAGAAAGATCTTTCTGAAATACCTGCTTTGATGTTGTGTTTCCCAAATACTCCAGCGAATGCACTGGCAAAAGTGATCAGATATTGCCTGTTTTACTCCGGTCTTGCTGAAGTTTACGAGCGAAACCTGGTTTTGAAGACCTCGCAGGCACTCTATCAGATCAAAAAGCCTCTTGACGAAATCGGATATCTGTTTTTAGGTACTCTCTTTTTGGATGGAGATAAAACAATTCGTGGTACTGCTGCTGAAATGTGGCTGGAGCATGTTTCTTATCAAATTATGGATAATGCGCGGCTAGGAAGAGTAATCGGACTTCACGAAAAGCTGGAATGGGCGCCTGTTAAAAGATTAACAGACCTTATGCAGCACCATATGCTCAATATCAGCAAAAATCATAATACAGCATTGGAAGAATTGATCTACAATATTGTACTTCAAATGGATAAACCGGTTACCAATCTGAAAAAGATTCTGGAAATCTATCATGAAGTACTGGCTTTAAACCAGTCTGAAGCCAATAAAGAAGTTTTAGAAAAACTCAACAACTGGAAAGAAAACTCGAGCCTGAAAAAAATCTGCAATCTTCTTCTAAAAAAATAAATTTATGGAAGATACGCTTATTTACAACTACTCAAAGTCGTCCTCTTTGGTTAAGAAGGATACTCTTGAAGAACTGTTTCTTGCTAAATATAGTGAGATACATAAAAATACCGATGCTCCCTGCTTTTTCTGGGGAAATGTGGGACAGCCTTTTATTTTGGCAAGATGCCTGATTACACTTTCCAATATTGTGAAGTCCAGTTTTAATCTTTCTCCTTTTCAGATGGCACTACTTAAAGATCCGATTGTAACTGCAGGAAATGGAATGCTGCGATTTGAAGGATTTTCTCACTGTGCAGGCGTATATGCGAGGATTGACGTTCTGCCGGATGCTCTCGAAGGAGAATTCCTGGAAAACGGGACCACAAATGTAGACTTTAACCAGCCTATGATAACGGCACTGGGAAGCATTCGTCCAAGTGAGAAAATTATGTTGTCTGTAGGCGAAAAAGAAGTTGGATTATACAGAGAAGATCATAAACTGATAGAGAGAAAAGTCCCATTACCGTTAAAATGGATTAAAGGTCTTGGAACCGTTCAGATCTACTTATCCGAGTCTGAAAAGCAGCATTGCTTTAATAAGATTCAGACACAACAATTGTTTCGGGGGATGCCAAAAGGTGTAATAAAATCAGATTACTATCTGATTGTAAGAGGAAACAAACCCGTGTTTTCCCCAGTGAAATCAACAGATGCGGTTTGTATAGGAGGGCTACACAGACTTCGCCTGCTGGAACCATTGCTTCCTTATATAGATTCTATGAAGGTTTTTTCACATATCAATAAGCAATCTACAACATGGCAGCTTTATATGGGAAATATCAGATTCAGTTTTTCTTTATCAAGAGAAAGCTGGAGAGGATTTTCGGGAGAAGGTGCGGTGCTTGAGAGTTTAACGTCTGAAGTTTCTGATGAATGGATTGATGCTCTTGATAAATATGCTTACGCAAATCAATCCTTCAATTCAACAATGCTGGCAGTGGAAGAAAATATAAGTCTGACTAAAGCGAATAATCTTACAGGAAGACTCGCCGCAATAGGATTATTAGGCTATGACCTTGATGAGAACCAATTTTTCTACCGAAGGCTTCCATTTAAGCTGAACCGTATTCTGGAGCTGAATCCCAGAATGAGAAATGCTGAGAAATTGTTAGAAGCCGGAAAGGTTGAGATACTAAACAGCAGTAAAGAAAGAACCGAAGCCAGAGTGGAAGGAACCGGAGTACATCATACGGTAATTATTGAAGAAGATAAAGAACGTTGTACCTGCGAATGGTTCTGTAAATATCAGGGAGAAAGAGGACCATGTAAACATCTGCTGGCAGTAAAGAAACTTATCAATAATTAATAGAATTGTTATAAAGGAAAAGACTCCGGGTGTTTTCTCACAGATCAGACAGATTAAGCAGATCTTGATAACAATCTGCTTAATCTGGAAAATCAGTGTGAACTCATACATCACATTTTATTTCTAAGAAACTTTCATTTGCATACTTTTCGGTATCTTACTTTCTGTTGATCCATTCTTCATAAGAAAGCACCCCAAGTTCCGGTTGGCCATCTCCCTCCAGTATTGAAATAAATTCCAGCTGATTTCCGTCCGGATCATTAAAATAAATAGCCAGCGCAGGCATCCACGCGAAAACCATGGGCTGAACACTGCCGTCTTTCAAAAAATTGTATGGTTTTAAATTTTTCTTCTCTAAAAATTCGACAGAATAATTTAAGATATCTTCTTTATTGCTGGAAAAAGCAAAATGTCGGGTTTGAAGATTCTCTTTCTGCTCCCATAAACCTAACATAAACTCTTTACCTTCACCAATCCATAAAAATACGATAGGTCTGGTTTCGTCTCTGTGAGCTAGCTTTAATCCTAATACTTCCGTGTAAAACTTTAGTGAGTTTTCCAGATCACTTACCTGAATATGGGTTTCATATAATCCTTTAATCATAGCTTAATTTTTAGTCCAGACAAATCTAGGAAAGGAATATGTAAAACCCCGGAATTGCTGATTTCTTTATTAAAAATGAATGATAGAAGGATTTTATAATTAAGAACTAAAAGGTCTTTAAAAATTAAAACTATTTTTCAGCTTGATTGAATTCTGCTGAGTGGGGCTTTAGCCCGCCCTATAAAATCCCTTTTCTCTGGCTTTAGCCAAAACTTATATTAAATGTATTTTCAAAGTCACATGAAACTTTTCGAATAAAAAATCAAAGAAAAATATTCTACGCAAAAAGATTGCGCAATACTGTTTTTACTTTGCATCAGAAATCAGAGAGGAAGTATCAATCCTTCCAATGTTTAACATAAAAAACAGTAACCATGAAATTTAATTTTTTAAGAAAAGAGAATAAAGTAGTAATCAACTACGAAGGTGAAAAAGCTTATATGCTTACCCCTGCAGAAGAATTATATAGTGCTGTTGTTACAACAGGACTGTCAGATACCACCTATGAAAAAGGAAATGACAGACTGGAAAGAATCCAGGCTCTGATCAAAAAAAATGATCCGGAATTCGTAGCAAAACTTGCTGTGTATGCCAGAAAAGATATGTATTTACGTTCTATCCCGTTGGTATTAACTACAGAACTGGCAAAACAGGTTTCCGGAACTGATCTGGTGAGCAGAACAGTGGATGGTGTTATTCAGAGAGCTGACGAAATTACAGAACTGCTGGCCTGCTATCAAATGGCCAACGAAAGAACTGAAACTAAAAAGCTGAACAGATTGTCAAAACAAGTTCAGAAAGGTTTAATGAAATCCTTTAATAAATTTGATGAATATCAGTTCGCAAAATACAACAGAAAGGCAGAAGTAACACTAAAAGATGCTTTATTTCTGGTTCATCCTAAAGCAAAAGATGAAAATCAGCAGGCAGTTTTCAACAAAATTGCTAATGATACACTAGAAACTCCTTATACATGGGAAGTAGAGCTTTCCGTTCTGGGACAGACACCGTTTGCTGATGAGAATGAAAGAAAACTTGCCTTCAAAAATAAATGGGAAGAACTGATTTTCAGTAATAAACTAGGGTATATGGCAACATTACGAAACCTTAGAAATATTATTGAAGCAGGAGTTTCATCCGATGCCATGAATAAAGTATGCAGATATCTTTCTGATGAAAGAGCAGTAGCTAATTCAAAACAACTTCCATTCAGGTTTTTGGCAGCTTATAGAGAATTAAAAACCATAGATTCTCCTTATTTGTCTTCTATTCTGGAAGCTCTGGAAGAGGCAATTGTGGCGAGTGCTAAAAATGTCAAAGGCTTTGATTTTGATACCTCTGTGGTTATTGCTGCCGATGTTTCAGGATCTATGCAGCAGCCGGTTTCTAAAAAAAGTAAAGTATTACTATATGATATTGGTTTGTTGATGTCTATGATTTTACAGTCAAAATGTAAAAATGTGGTCACAGGTATCTTTGGTGACCGCTGGTTAAGAGTTCCAATGCCGAAAAGCGGTATTTTGAGGAATGTAGATGCATTCTACAAGCGGGAAGGAGAAGCAGGTTATTCTACCAATGGTTACCTGGTGATTGAAGATCTGATCAGAAGAGGAGTGAAAGTGGATAAAATAATGCTGTTTACCGATACTCAGATGTGGAACAGTTCAGGAACCAAAAACTCCTTTGAAGACTCATGGAAGAGATACAAAGCGATGGCTCCTCATGCAAAACTGTATATTTTTGATCTGGCAGGTTACGGCAGACAGCCGCTCGATGTCAAAAAAAATGATGTATACCTTATTGCAGGATGGTCTGATAAAATTTTTGATGTACTGAACGCATTAGAAGACAGAAAGTCCGCAGTTGAAATGATACAAAAAGTAGTGCTGTAAAAGGCACTGCTTTTGAAAATAAAAACGAATAACCATTAATTTTTAGAAGCTTAATCCTGCTTTCCACTATATCTTTTTCGCCTGTCCTTTTTATAAGGCCCATTCAGAAAAAGGATGCCGTTGCAATCAGGGCTAGAAAATAAAAACCATTTATAACTTATGAAACTTATTAATACCATCGAAATAAGCCCGTTACAATACTCCAAAGAAGATTTTGAACTTCCGGAAATTTCAGATTATCCCGATCCTGATGATTGGTTTACTAAATGGGAAGAAGCGGTTTCAAAACTGAATTTCAATTTTACTACCATTGAGAAAGGTTCATGCCTTGTGGATATAGAAACCATTGATGATGATAATCTGCAAATGATTTTAGAAGTGAAGCTGGAGGATATGGATTGGAATGATCCTGAAGTAAGTGATTATGTGCTTGCATTTGACGGAGGAATTGCATTAAAAATAAATGATAAGATTCCTGTACATCCTAATTGTTGTACTGACTTGAGTGATATAGTGAACTGGCGGAATATTTTTACCAATCCATCTTCCAAATGGATGCAAATATGGATTGGACATCCCTGGGTTTATTCTAAAAGAGAAAACGGTAAAGTGAGCTTTTCAGAACATACAGAATCAGAAATTGAAGATTTTGAAAACATAAAGATTATTCTAGAGGTTGATGAAGCAGAACTCAGAACTGAGCTGGAAAAAATGATGGAGCAGCAAATTAATTTTAAAAACAGAATTACAGCAATACTGAAAAAGAAGAAGATTAAAAATGCTGAAGAAATTTCGAGCCTGCTGGCAGGAGTTTCAGGGCTTAGAATTTAAGTTCTTTTGTCTCAAAATAAAATGAATAAAATTGAAAATAAATCAAACTGCGTAAAAAGATTGCGTACATGCAATATAATTTTGCAGTGTTAATAATATCGGTGCCGTTAGAAAGGCATACTTCGATTTCAAACTGACAGAGTCTTTCGACTGATAGCCCGATAGCTATAACCAATGCCGTTAATAAGAGTTTCATCGTCAACTTTCAATTGAATATTATTTACTCTTATCACATATAGCTTGGTTTTTAATAAAAAATAACTGCGTAAAAAGAATGCGTAGTGACCATATAGATTTGCAAAAGAAAACTAATAACTATGAATAACTATAAACCTACCCTGAAAGAAGCTTTGTATTGAGGTTAATACTCAATACTTATGAAAAAAGCTAACAGGTTAAAACAAAAATTCGGATTTAATATCTATGGGTTAATTGATTTTCCGAAGAAAATTTCCGGAGTACAGATTTCCAGGATTGTATATGGAATTGAATCGGGATGTTCACGTTGTTTTCCACACGGTATAGAAGTGGTAAACGGAAAACATACAAAATTTCAAAGAAACTGGAAGAAGTACAGAAAGACCCAATGGAAAAATTAAAATCAGGTGTCGTTTTGGATTCATACTTCGATTTAAGTCTTCAGATGTAGGTTCAATTCCTGCCATTCTTGTTGTAAACAGAATGTAGTTCAAATGGTAGAGCAGAAGGAAAAGAAAAGAATCCGCCATTTTGCCCTGATATAATAAAAGAGTGCCGTAGAAAAGGCTTACTTCGGTTTAATTTGGTTCGACTCCAGAAGGTCGCGAAAGTGATCTTGTACAAGTCTTTTCGAATCTTGCCTCTTTGTATAAAAAAATAAACAAGTGCCGTAGAAACAATGTTACTTCGCTCATCACGACGGGGTCACGGGTTCGAATCCCGTCTCTTCCACAACAAAAAAACACGATTTATATAGGAAGAGTAGCTCAGTTGGTTAGAGCACGACTACATTATTCGTCCGTTGCCTTGTTTTTATAAAGTTAAAAGCTGAACGTGGGAAGCTGGAAGATCTTTGTATCATAATTTTCTATAAAGTCAGATGATTTTCAGACTTTAATCCTTCCTTCTTCCCACCTTCAGTTTTCATACTGAAAATAAAAAATGCCGGTAGATTATTAGCCGGCATCTTTCGTTGTTTCTTCAAGCTCTTCCTCAAACATCACTTTCCATTTTGAAAGCGTAGTTCGGCTTATTTTATATTTTCTGGACATATAACTTGTGGAATGCCCATGCTTCTTCTGATATTTCAGGAGTTTCAGCATGGTTTTCCTATCATAGGTCCTGAGTTTTTGATTTTCCCGGGATGATTTGAATAATTTTTCATTAAGCCTTAGCACATCCTCACTGGTATGAAGTCTTTCAAGAAGTTCCCGGATCTTAGGGTCCTGCAACTTCTCAGGATGTTCCAGCCTCAGCATATCGTGGTATATCTTTTTGTAATTGGGGCGCATCTCTGTCTCTGTTTATCCATTGGGGTTATCTGTCTTCTGAAGCCATCTGTGAAGGGTACTCTTGGGAATAGAATATTCTTTGATAACTTCACTTTGCGTCATTTCACCGGAAAGAATCCTTTTCATAATGAATTCTTTAATTTCCTGAGTGTAAATGTTTTTCCTGAAATATGGTGTTTTCTCAGATTTTTGCTGATTTTTATTGACGGCAGAAGGAGGCGCGTATAAAATTAAATGTGAACTGTAGAGCCTGAAAAAATCATATTCCAGCAATTTGCTCCACCTGAGAAGAATCTCCACGTCGATTGATTTACTGGCATACATCTTTTCAACCGATTTTTCATCGCTGCCCAAAAACTTACATATTCTCTCTATTGTTATTTCGTTTTCATCAACCCTCTCCTTAATAAACTTTCCAATATGGATTTCTTTATATAACATTTTAATGAGTATTGTTCTTTTTATTTAAACTTATGCATCAAAAAACGAAAATAGGTAATGAATATTATGCTGTGAAGAAGAATAATATTCACTTAATATTGAAATTTGTAAAAAATGAAACATAGGAATCATTGTTTTAAAAATACGTTGAGTAGGATCGTGATATTTTTAAAACAATTTATAGCCGGTAGGATATTTTAAAAAAGGATGTATCATTGTTACTTTAATGAACACTTGAATATATTCCTGATTTTCAATGGTTTTTATTCTGCTTCTTCTTTTTCAAACTTCTTTTTTGCCATTTGTGTGTAGATAATAGAACCTATTAAAAGTTTTTTGTTATTCAGCTATAAAAACCTATATCTCTATGATCCGTATGTTTTTATAGATTGAATTTATTGATTAGTACCAAATAATTTCTTATTCGTTTTCAAATTTAAACAAAAATCAGAAGCAATAGCAGTTTGAAATATAAAAAAGACTGTTTATATACTCATTCTAATTAAAATTAATATTTTATTTACACGAATATGTGAATTATTGAAATTGATTGATAGCCTATTAAAAAATGATAAAAAGAAAAATTGTATACCATCACACTAGTATATAACTTTGCAATTCAATGAAAAGTACTATCAACTTATTCGATTTTTCGAAAAAAATTAATTACAAAAATGAACTGTTGGCCGGCTTCACTGTAGCAATGACCATGATTCCCGAATCACTTTCATTTGCTATTCTTGCCGGTTTGTCTCCCCTTACGGGGCTTTATGCTGCGTTTATGATGGGATTGGTAACCGCTGTTTTAGGTGGCCGCCCGGGAATGGTTTCCGGGGGAGCAGGGGCAACCATTGTTGTATTGATTGCCCTGATACAATCTCACGGTGTGGAATATCTTTTTGCAACGGTTGCTTTGGCAGGCATTTTTCAGATGCTGGTAGGGATTTTTAAACTGGGGAAATTTGTAAGACTCATTCCGCAGCCTGTGATGTATGGCTTCCTGAACGGGTTGGCAATCATTATTTTTATGGCACAAATTGAGCAGTTCAAAATTACAGACAATAGCGGAACAATACATTGGCTTCAGGGAATGCCCTTATATATCATGGCTGGGTTAACAGCTCTTACGATAGGCATAGTCTATTTTTTTCCAAAGATCACAAAAGTAATTCCCGCTTCTTTAGTTGCAATTATCATTGTTTTTGCAATAGTACTTGGATTTAATATTCCCACAAAAACCGTTGCAGATATCGCCCATATCAGTGGAAACCTTCCCAATTTTCATATCCCCCGAATTCCTTTTACATTGGAAACATTGCAGGTCATTTTTCCATATGCCTTAATTATGGCCGGAGTAGGTTTGATTGAATCTCTCCTCACACTATCAATGGTGGATGAAATTACCAATACAAAAGGAAATGCCAATAAAGAATCTGTAGCTCAGGGATTAGCGAATATTACCAATGGATTTTTCGGTGGAATGGGTGGCTGTGCTATGGTAGCCCAAACGTTAGTGAATCTCAATGCAGGTTCCAGAGCCAGATTATCGGGAATTATAGCCTCAATAATGATTCTCATGATCATTCTGGTTGGAGCTCCCGTTATAGAAAAGATTCCCATGGCAGCTTTGGTAGGAGTAATGATGATGGTGGCTATCAGTACTTTTCAATGGGTTTCTATAAGGATTGTGAATAAAATGCCTAAATCAGATATTTTTGTAGGAGTAATGGTAGCTCTGATTACTGTGATTTTACATAATCTTGCTTTAGCTGTTCTTGTTGGGGTCATCATTTCGGCGTTGGTTTTTGCATGGGATAATGCCAAAAGGATCCGGGCGAGAAAATATACCGATGAAAACGGAGTGAAACATTATGAAATTTACGGTCCTCTTTTTTTTGGTTCTGTAACGGCTTTTACAGATAAATTTGATCCTGTGAATGATCCGGACCAGGTAGTTATAGATTTTAAAGATAGCAGGATTGTAGATATGAGTGCTATTGATGCGCTGGATAAACTCTCAAAACGATATCAACAAGAAAATAAAACATTGCATTTACGTCATCTCAGTGAAGATTGCAGAAAGATTCTTAAAAATGCAGAAGCGGTGGTAGAGATCAATATTCAGGAAGATCCTACGTACAAAGTAATGCCGGAAAGATAGTTTTTACAGTACAGAAAAATTGACAAGCGCAGCGAATTGACGATTGGCCATTCACAATAAAAACCAAATTCCCATAACCAAACAAGGACTGTAAAAAAATCTACAGTCCCTGCTTATTTAGGTGATTAATGTATTCGCTATGAAATCAGGCACTAAAGCATAGTGTGATAATTTCATGCTGATGGAAGCTCTTCCGCTTGTCAGTGTTCTTAGATCGGAAATATATCCGAATGTAGAAGCTAACGGAATCTCTGCCGTAAAAATCTTCCTTCCCGATTTTTCATCAATGGAAGTGATAATTCCTCTTCTTCGGTTGATGTCTGCAGTGATAGCACCTGTGTGTTCTTCAATGCTTTGGATCTCTACCTGCATAACAGGTTCCAGAAGTCTCGGACTACATTGACGTGCTGCCGATTTGAACCCGTCTCTTGCTGCAATTTCAAAATCCATGGCTGCAGAATCCTGAGCATGGAAAGAACCATCCAGAAGAGTAACTTTCATACTTTCCAGCGGATAGCCTTTCAAAGGTCCGCTTTCCATAGCTGCTCTGAAACCTTTTTCGACAGAAGGGATAAACTCGGTTGGGATAACACCTCCTTTAATCATATTGATAAATTCCAGTCCGTGTTCATTACTATCCCTCGGTCCAATTTCAAAACTGATATCAGCAAACTGACCGCTTCCGCCATTCTGTTTCGAAAGTTTTTCTCTATGGATCCTTGTTTCCGTTAATATTTCACGGTAAGAAACCTTTGGTTTTCCTTGATTGATTTCGATACCATGATTCAGACGGATCTTTTCTAAAGTAACCTCAAGATGTAATTCTCCAAGTCCGCTTAATAAAGTTTCTCCGGTCTGTTGGTCTCTTTCAACCACCAATGAAGGGTCTTCTTCCTGAATTTTAGCCAGAACCAGTCCAAAAGACTTCTCATCACCATTGGTTTTTGGCTCAATCGACACCCTGATAACTGGAGCGGGAATTGTGATTGCTTCCAGTAATATAGGCCTTTCTACAGAAGATAAGGAATCTCCGGTTTTGGCATCCTTTATCCCTGTTAAAGCAACAATATCACCAGCTTTTCCTTCTTCCAGAGACAACGTCTTATCAGACTGCATCTGCAGGATCCTGGAAATCCTGAAGCTTTCACCCGTTCTTACATTCTGAACCGTATCACCGGATTTTATCTTTCCGGAATAAATACGAAGCATGGCGAGTCTTCCCATATGCTTATCAATGACCACCTTGAAAACAATACCCGAAAAAGGCTTTCCTTCATTTCTTTTCCACTCAATAACTTCTTCCGTTTTAGGATCTTTCCCTTGAATATCGGCAAGCTGATCCGGAGCTGGAAGATATGTTACCACAGCATCAAGAAGTGGCTGAATCCCTTTGTTTTTGAAGGCGGAACCACAAAGAACAGGAACTGCAGCCCCTGATCGACAGACTCTTTGCACAGTTTCCATGATCATTTCAATAGTGATCTGATGTTCAGTATTCATGAAAACGTCAAAGAATGTTTCATCATATTCAGCGAGAGTTTCCAGTAATTTCATTCTGTATTCTTCAGCATTAGAAAAATAGTCGTGTGGGATTTCCTTTTCAACAATGGTTTCTCCGTTTTCATCAATCCAGTATAATGCTTTCATTCGTATAAGGTCTATCACCCCCTCGAAACTGTTTTCAGCTCCTATAGGAATTTGAAGAGCCATAGGGACAGCATTCAGCTTCATCTCAATATCTTTCAGAACTGCAAAGAAATCGGCCCCAATCCTGTCCATTTTATTAATGAAACAAATTTTGGATGTCCCGTGTTTTTCAGCCTGGAACCATACGTTTTCAGTCTGTGGCTGAACTCCCGAAGAGGCACAGAACACAGCAACAACGCTGTCCAAAACTCTTAGCGAACGTTCTACTTCTACAGCGAAATCAATGTGTCCGGGAGTATCAATAATGTTGATATTATAGATATTCCCACCCTTTTTCCATTGTGTTGAAACAGCTGCTGATGAAATGGTAATACCACGGTTTCTTTCCTGGATATCTTTATCCATAGTGGTATTTCCATCGTCTACGTTCCCGATTTTATGAATGAGCCCCGTGTAATATAAAAGTCTTTCGGATAAAGTTGTTTTTCCTGCATCTACATGTGCTATGATCCCTATATTTCGTGTGTTATATTTCATTTTGTTTGATTTAAATTGTTGAATTTTAGAGCTGTATATTGAAAGATTTCTGAAAAAAATGAACACAAAAGATACCCCGGATTGAATGAATCCGGAAAACCATTTTTTGTATTGTGCATCAAAGTGAAATTTTCAGAGGCCTTAACAAATAACAGCGGTTTTTTGAATTTTTAAGGTCTGAAATTAGGGCAGCAAAAAAGACCTGTCCGAATAGACAGGTCTTTAATATATTTTTAGTAGTAAAGATCTATGGAACTATTCAGATAAATATTTAGTGCTGCCAAAGAACACAGCTCTGACAGGGTTACTTAAAGTTATAATATGTATCATTTTTGTTGACATTGTTGATTTTTAATCGATTGCGAAATTATAATTTTTTTTTCATTATCCAATAATTTTTGAAAATATTTTTTCAAAATCAACGTAAACAAGCTTTAAACATAACAAATTTGCTTCTCTGGTCCTGGAGATAGTCATAAAAATATCTTAAAACAGAAAGTATAGCAATACATTTATCATAAAAATTTTATCTTTGGGAGGAATAGAAAATTAAACACTTGTTGATGATCAATAAATTTTAAATCTTTTTCAAGAAAGCTAAATAAAAACTTTTAACTTAAGACATATTGAAAACAGATATCGACATTCATAACCACTGTCATTTTTCCTTTGATCTGTGGCTCACCTTACTCAAATCTCATCCTGAATTTAAAACAAAAAGAGTTGAGCTGTTCTCCTCATTTTTTAATGTAGATAAACCTATAAATGAAGTTGCGAAAACCGTAAAATATTATGATGATCTTTGCAATACGATTAATGAAGTAACAGGTGGGAATATAGACACGTTTGAGATCTATCTGATGATTTTGGGAGCATTGAATGTGGATGTAAAGCTTTTAAATAAAGAAAAACTCAATGAGTTTTATGTGAAAAGTGAAGAACTGTTTCTGGAGTACAGACCGGTTGTTATTTTTGAAAATATTCATGATTTTTTTGATGATATCAAAAATCAGGGAAAGACGATCAATATCCTGAGCAATACAGGATTTATCAAAGGGAAAACTATGAGAAAGTTTCTGATTCATGAAAACCTGGATCAATACATCGATTTTCATATTTACTCCGATGAGATCAGTTATTCCAAACCGAACCCGCTTATTTTTCAGGAAGTGAAGAATAATCTCAGAGATCAGGATATGCCTTTACATCAGGTTCTGCATATAGGAGACAATCCTTTGGCAGATTATAAAGGTGCTAAAGATTTCGGTTTCAGTGCACACTTACTTAAACACTAAAAATAAACATGAATAAAAGATACAGCTTACACCACATTCATTCGGCGGATGAGTTTACTTTCTCACCGGCTGAATACAGCTATTTCAAGTATGGCGATAAGTCGTATGCTGAAAAATTTGCAAGAGAATTATTTGACGGATTTATTTCTGAAAATGCAGAACTTTTAAATACAGATAAAGAAATTGTAGTACTCCCAAGCCCTTACATGGCGATCCCTACGGCTTCTAACTTTTTATGTTTTTACTTTAAAAAGCATTTGGATTTCTACTTATTCCAACAAGGAAAAAAATCCAGTATTTTATCTAAAATAAATAGAAACCATACCTATATCACGGATTATGGGAATCTGAATTTTGAAGATCGTAAAAATCTGATTGCCAATGATACTTATTATATCGATAAAGATTTTTTAAGAGGAAAACTTTGTATTTTTATAGACGATATAAAAATTACGGGAAGCCACGAATATACGGTGAACAGAATTCTAGATGAATATAGGGTGGAGGCCGACTTCATGTTCCTCTATTATGCTGAACTGATGAATTTTGATCTTGACCCCAAGATTGAGAACTTTTTTAATTACTATGCAGTGAAAAACGTAAATCATGTTGCAGATGTGATGAATAAAGAAAGTTTTCAGTTCAATACAAGGATTGTGAAATATATTTTAGGGTTGGATTCAAGTAATTTTGATTATCTTACGTCTAAAGTAAAAAGAGAACAGATGGACCTGCTATTGGAACTGGCCATCAGTAATAATTATCATTTAATAAAAGAATACGAAAACAACATCAATACTTTAACACAAACGGAATTATATTATGGCTATTAACTTACAAAAAGGACAAAGAGAAAATATTAACGCACCTAAATTTACGGTAGGTTTAGGATGGGATATCAATAATACTTCTACAGGAACTGGATTCGATCTTGATGCATCTTTATTTTTATTGGGTGACGACAAAAAGTTGGTTTCCGATAATCACTTTATTTTTTATAATAATCTTGAATCACCAGATAAAGCAGTAATACACACAGGAGATAACCTTACAGGAGAAGGTGCGGGAGATGATGAACAAATCAAAATTGACCTTACTAAAATTGATGATGCAGTAAAAGAAATTACTGTAGTAGTAACGATCCACGAAGCAGATTCAAGAAAACAGAACTTTGGACAGGTAAGAAATTCTTTCATCAGAATTTTCAATACAGATACGAATGAAGAAATCTTAAAATATGAATTGGATGAGGATTTTTCAATCGAAACAGCAGTAGAATTCGGAAGAATCTATAACAGAAACGGAGAATGGAAATTTGAGGCTGTAGGTGCAGGACAAAGAGACGGCCTTGAGAAATTTGTATCAATTTATCAGAAGTAATCATGGACAATCAGGATAATCAGTCATTGGATCCGCTAGGATCTATTGAACCTCTTAAAACATTTGAACCTACACCAATGGTTCCACCAACACCCGCTCAGCCAGTTCAAAATGCAGCGCCGGCGGTTCTTGTGGATAGAGAAGGAAATGTAAATCTGACTCAGCTGCAGTCAGAAGAACGTCAGAAATATGAAGTTCTTGCAAACTCTATAGATGAAGCCAATCCGGGATCTATTGTTAATTTTGGAGCAGAACTTCAGAAAACATTAACCAATCAGAGTGACAGCTTCTTAGGAAACGTAAGAAGATCAAACTCAGGTGAAGTGGGCGGATTGATCAATGATCTTTTAGTAGAACTTAATTATGTAGACGTAGATGAGCTTAACGGAAACAAAGTGAAAAGCTTCCTGAGCAAATTGCCATTCATGAAGAAAGTAATGACTCAGGTGGAAAATTTATTTGCGAAATACGATAAGATCATTAATAATATCGAGCAGATTTCTTATAAAGTAAATGCGGGAATCATCACTTCTACAAAAGATAATGCAGTTCTTCAGACTATTTTTGAAAGCAATGTAAACTCCATTAAACAAATTGAAGGTCTTGTTATTGCAGGAAATATCAGAATGGAAAGAGCCGCGGGAGAGCTTGCTTTAATGGAAGCTAATCCTCAAAGCTATCAGGATTATCAAATTGCAGATAAAAGGGATTTCATTGCAAGATTAGACAGAAGAATGGCTGATCTTAAAGTGGTGCGCGTGATCATGATGCAGTCGCTTCCACAGATCAGACTGGTACAGAATAACAACGTTTCTATTGCTGAGAAGGCACAAACGATTCTTACCACTACACTTCCGGTATGGAAAAATCAGCTTTCCCTTGCTGTGGCTATGTACAGACAACAGCAGAATATTGAAATTCAGCAAAAGGTGTCTTCTACTACAGAAGAGATCCTGAGAAAAAATGCTGAACGTCTCGGACAGAATTCTGTGAATGTTGCCAGAGCAAATGAGCAGACCATTGTATCTGTGGAAACATTGAAAGAAACCACTTCAATGCTTATCAATACCTTGAATGAAGTAAAACAAATCCAGAAACAGGGAGCAGATAACAGAAGAAAACTGGATCAGGATCTTCAGACATTGGAACATGAATTAAAAGCAAATGTCAGAGGTTAATTTATAGGAAATCAAGGTGGGTGATGATGCAGCAACCATATTGTCGCAGAGTAAAAGAAGATTAACCAAGCTTAAGCTTCTTGCGAATTTTTTTGAACATATTGACATAATATCAATTTACATCAAAACTGATATTATCCACAATCTGTTCCAGGAAAATACAGCTCTGGACTACAACAAACTGGAGCTTTTCCATCTGCAGTATACCGACAGTCTTATCGAACTTCTGACTAAAATTAAAAGACAGAAAGAAAATGATATGCTGGCTGTTATTAATGAAATTGACATCAACAATAAATATATTTCAGGTTTTGAAGAAAGACAGGTAGACAGTTTTGAAACCGACAGGAAAATGTACAGCGGTGTATTTTCCCAGCACCTGAAAACTTTGTATAAAGACCTTACGGAAGATGCCTTTACTGCCAACTGGGATAATGTATTATACTTTCATAAAAAATATGCCCAGGAATTTTATCGGGCAGAAGCGGATGAAGCTCTGCTGAAATCGGGATCTTTTCCGGCCTATCAGTATAAAGATTATGCCATTGAAAGAAAATTATTAGGAAGACTAAATATACGGGGATTTAAAGTTCGTTTTGTCTGTGGTTACCTTATCGGAACGCACGATTATGAGCTTTTCAAAATCTTTCAGTCTGATGATTATTTTATTTTCAGTGTAGACGAAAAGAAATTGTATCTTTTTGACAAAGAGCTGGATAAGCTGGATATTTCTGAAAATCAGTCTAACCAGCGCTCCATTATCGATCAGCTGAGAAGTAAAAATGAGCAGCTGGAGCATAGTATGAATGAAAGGAAACGTACGTTGCCGGCAGAAGTGGAAGGAGTGTTGAAAGATTACATCAGAAACCTTGAGAATATAGATATTATGAGCAAAATATTTGACTTTGATGAAGAAACGAATATTCTGCGGGCAATGCTTAATTTGAATTTGAATAATAACTAAAACGAAATTTGGTGTAAAGAAAGCCAAGACAGCAAAGAACGATATGCATTTACCATATCAGCTTTCTTAGCATTAGCTTTTTTTGCAAAAAAAAATAAATAACAACTAAACATAAAAAGATGGCTATCAACTTACAAAAAGGTCAGAGAATCAACCTTAAAAAAGAAAACGGAGCTGAACTTTCCCAGGCTTGTGTAGGAATCAACTGGGGAGCAATTGAAAAAAAAGGATTTTTCGGAACTAAAAAAGAAGCAGTAGACTTAGACGGAAGCTGTATTTTATACGATTCAAACAAAAATGTTACGGAAGTAATCTATTTTGGGAATCTTAAATCCAGAAACGGATCTGTAAGACACAGCGGAGATGACCTTACCGGTGATGTAGACGGAGATGACGGATTGGATAATGAAGTAATTACAGTAGACTTCAGCCAGCTGGAACCCAATGTAGAACACGTAGCAATGGTTCTGAACAGTTACAGAGGCCAGGATTTCGGAACAATTCCTTTTGCTTCTATTCGTATTTATGAAGGTAGCCCTACCAACGTGAGAGAGGTTTTTGCAAAGTATGATATTGCGAATGACGCTTCTTTCAGAGGACATGTAGCTATGGTGATGGGTGTTTTCTATAAAAGAAACGGAGAATGGAAATTCAACGCAATCGGTGATCCAACGGCAGACAAAAAACTGGAGCAGACGATCCAGACTGTACAGATGAATTACTTATAATCTATTGTCAATCAGAATATCAATAAAATAGCAATATTTGTACACTGTACATCTATTGCTTTTATCATATAATAACATAACTCAAGTGGAACATCAAAGTATTTTAGATCTGCACCCTGGTTTGGTGTGGGGATTTGCGGTAACAGTGGTTATCATGCTGCTCCTTGACTTAGGAGTATTTAATAAAAAAAGTCACGAAGTATCTTCCAAAGAAGCTACCATCTGGTCTATTGTATGGATCTCGCTGTCTATGGTATTCTCAGGAGTGGTTTATTGGGTTTTTAATACCGATGGGTCGCCTGAAAGCCATGCCTTGGCAGTGGAGAAGTTTACACAGTATCAGGCTGCTTACTGGATTGAAAAGGCGCTCTCTGTGGATAACTTATTTGTGTTTATCCTTGTTTTCGGGTTCTTTAAAGTTCCGAAATACCTTCACCATAAAGTATTGTTCTGGGGGATTATCGGTGCTTTGATCTTCAGGGCAATATTCATCTTTGCAGGAGTAGGATTGATCAATCTGACGTATCTTCCTGAAATGAATATCTTCGGAGAAGCTGTAAAGATCAACGTTGTGATGACCTTATTTGGATTATTCCTTGTGTATGCGGGAATCAAATCATGGGGCGACGGTGACGATGATGATGATGAAGATTATAGCAACACAGCAGGAGCAAAACTAATTAAAAGTTTCTGGAAAGTTTCTGATAACTATGATGGAGATAAATTCTTCACCATTCAGAACGGAATTAAAATGGCAACACCGCTTTTAGTAGTGGTAGGAGTAATTGAGTTTACAGACGTTCTCTTCGCGGTAGATTCCATTCCGGCCATCTTCGCGATCTCAAATGACCCGTTTATTCTTTATACATCGAATATCTTTGCGATTCTGGGATTAAGATCATTATATTTCCTGTTGGCCAATTTTATTCACATGTTCAGCAAACTTCCTTATGGGCTGGCAATTATCCTGTCTTTCATCGGGGTTAAAATGCTTATTGCCCCTTGGATCCATATTCCATCTCCGGTTTCATTAGGAATTGTAGGAGGAGTTTTGGTAATTTCTGTTCTTTTATCCATCATCTTCCCTGAAAAAGAAGATAAGAAGGAAGAACTGGAAGAAAAATAAAAAATAATCAGAATATTATAAGAGCCCCGGAATTGAATTCCGGGGCTTTTTTATGGTCGTTCGAAAGAATGAGAACAATATAATATTACAAATCTAGGTTCCCTTTCCGTGCAGCAGCTTATTTATTTTTCTTCTGGTTTGCACGGAAACCTTATATGCTTCATCACGCAGCTTCTGTATCTTTCCTACAGGCTGAAAAAAGATCTTACTTTCAAAAGGATTGAATGAAAGAAGTTCATTGCTGCAATCACGGGAATCCAACAGAGAATCTTTATTTATTTTGACCTCACCAATCTTGATGAAAGGAGATCTTTTCCACTCTACATTCAATTTGTTGATAGGCTGGTTTTTCAGGTCATAGCACACCTGGATCATAACATCCGCTGTAAAATCATTTGTTTCGAGATAGTTTTTTAAAGAATCTTTGATCTTTTGCCTTCTTCCTGTGCTTTTATCCACAGATTTAGGGCAAAGTTTTATTTTGATGATCTGATCTCCCAGTCGGTAAGCACCTACAGAATAATAATCAAATGAGAGAATAAAATCATTTCTTTTCCCGAGAAGCTTTACCATATTACGAATCATATCGACAGTTAATAAAGAGGGAATCATTTTGAGTAGCTGAAAAAGTATCTGAAAAAAACTGCTCCATTTTTTGATGTAAAACTTATTCACAGCGGTGAATAGTTTTAAAAAAGTAGTCACAGAATTTACCGGAAATAAAGGGAAATTTACCAGAGGGTAATTGGCCAGCAATCCGCCGTTTTCATCCTTAATCTGTACCGCAAACCCATATGCAGGAATATCTTTTTTGGAATTTTTGATTTTCAATTGGGCATTGGAAAAACGTATTGTCAGATCAAATTTTTCTTTATCAAAAAAGGGCTGAAGAGATTCAGGGATATCCGGTTCAACCCAGAAAGTTCCCTTCGCTACTGCATAGGTCTTTGCGTGGGCATTTCTGGTGGCATAATTGACATCGCTGATGGAAGAGGATTGCTCAACAAAATCGGCTATCGTTTTTTTATTGATTTCCAGAAGTTTTTTTTCCTCTTCATTCAGCTCATCAAACTTCTTATTATATTTTATAGGATTTGGCATTTAGTTTTTAAATCCAATTATAACGCCAAGTTTCGGAAATTGTGTTAAGACAGTATTACAATTATTTGAATTTTGAGTAAGCTCAAAGCCGGAAGTTGAAGCATAGAAAGGTTTTCTTATTTAAGTTGTTGATTTTTAATGCTTACATTTTGCTGTGCAATTGATCTTAACCCAAACTTGGTCTCATCAGCCCTTATAATTATTAATGAATTTGCAGAAAATAGAATCTAAATTAAGGTTTCCAAAACGTCCAAACCGTTCCATTATAAACGGCAAGCTGTCTTTTTACGGTATCATAAACAAGCATCCCGGCACTTGGACTGATGATATTCAAATGAGGGCTGGCTACCTTGGGCAAAACCATAGCTCTGTTATCATCGGCAAGAACCAAAATTCCTTGGGTTGTATTAGTACCACCTGCTCCCGTACTGATGGAAATTTTTGCACCCGGCTGTTCTATTCTGTCATTAGCCTGCATATCCAGGTTGGCCGTTCCACTCGTATCCACACTTAAATCAAACCAGGTATTGGTATCTTTTAAATATTTCACTTTATGGTCTGTGGTATCAAAAATCAAGGTTCCGTTTTCTGTTATTCCGCTTTTATCTGAAACATAAGGAAGAATGATCCCCTTATTTTCTGTGTCCCCAAATTCCAGAGAAACAGATCCGTTACTTACATTATCCCGACTTATTCCGATTTGGGCGTGTATGCTTAATGCCGAAAATAATCCCATTACTATCAGTGTGTTTTTCATTTTTTTATTTTTAGTTTAATATGATTAATCCGGGCAGGTTTGGGTACTGATGCAATACCAGCCAAAAGTAACTCCCGAATCTTGTGAAGTGTACATCTTGAGGCATTTATTAGTGAGGTCATATACCAGCATTCCTTCTACGAAGTTGGCTGGAAGAATATTGGTCGGGTTTCCTGAGGAATTGAATTCCATCCGGTTAACAACAAATCCTTTGGTTCTAGCTTCAATAACCAACCAGGCTCCATTTCTGGATGCAGGCCAGTTGTCCTGAATCTGCTGACTGTTGTTTCTTAATAAAGAGCTGACTCCAACTTTACTGATTAACGCCGGATTTCCAACTGTGGCTGGCGTACCCGGTTTATAGCAAGAGCAAAGTGTTACTGTAACTGTTCTCGTTGCAGTTTGAGGGCAGCTTCCGTTATATTTATCATAAGTGTAAGTTATTGTTGTTGTTCCGGCTGAAACTCCGGTCACAACACCTGTTGTACTCACTATTGCTATTGATGTATCGGCTGAACTCCAGGTTCCTTCTGATTGAGTAGATGAAAAAGAAGAATTGCTTCCTGTACAGATATTTTGTGTGCCGGAAAGAGTACCTGCTGTAAAATTAGAACAGCAAATGACCACACCAGAATCAATGGCTGATGAATAAGTATAGCCTGCCGTATTTTTATATTCAGCAGCAAAGGTATCATTATCTTCAACTGAATCAGCAAATCCATTAGTTCCATAAGGTCCGGAAACTACGGATTCAACTACCGTTTTCGTAGATGTAACCGCTCCATTGCTTCCATTTTGTACACTCCCGGACTGCATTGCCGAGGCACCCGCATAATCTACAACACCGGCTTCAACGGCATCAGGACATCCGTCCCCATCACTGTCCAAATCAAAGTTATTAGAGATTCCATCATTATCCTGGTCACATAGTGCTCCAATTCTTCCTATATAAACTTCCGCCTTTTCATCAAGCTCGTAAGAAACCCTAATCGTTTTTACTGTAGCGGAACTGCTTCCAACCAATGCAAATGCACGATCATCATTAGTACCTACTCCTAGCAACGGAACATTATAGCTTATTACACCCGTAGTGGCATTATAGCCTCCATTATTTGTATTGTTAGGATTGGGTAAATCCAAAGTTCCTACTTTATATGCATCCAGATCTTGTGTAGTGGCTGTACCTCCGCTAACAGTAATAGTAATTGTTGGGGCTCTTCCGCTTGTTCTGTAATCTACATCCTGTAATACAATCAAAACCTCGCTTATAGGGATTGGAGTGCTGTAAGTGAACGTCACAGATCCCCGCTGATCATCAATGCCATTAGTATTCATTAGCCAAAAGGACTCTCTGGTAGCTTTTATTCTAAAATTATTGGTATAGACCGAAGGAGCACTCCCGGTTATAATTCGATTAATATTGGTGATGCCCGATTTATTTCCAGGGGTTATATTAGTGGTATTACTTCGGGTTGCAGTAATTGTTGTTGTACCATTCCAGATAGCATTTCCTGTTTCATTATATCTTTTTATTGTAGATGCAGGCTGGCATTCAATATAATCCAATATCCCGTCATTATCATCATCTATATCATCATAATTAGAAATACCATCACCATCAAAATCATCACTGGCTCCATATTGGGCGGAAAGGTCATGGAATAATAAAATCAGTAAAAAGATCAGTATTTTACTACATGGTAAAGCACCATGAAACGAATAATTCTTTTTCATCGATTTGTAAGTTTTGTTGTGTTTTTTTTTATTAATTAATTTTGATCTTACTTATATTAATCAATACCAATTAATATTGAATTTTCATCATTTGCTAATTGTCTGTATTAACCAAAAATGAGATCTTACATTTTGCTTTGGTATTTTTACCAAGCCATTACGTTTAAATAACTCTACATTTTTAGTATCGTGGCAAATTTATATAATGCACAAAAAATATAATCATTTATAATCATTAATTATTATTAATAAAATTTTGAAAATTTCAAAAAAGTATTAATTATTTTAATTTTAATATATTGATTTTCAGTGTTTTGTATTTTAAAGAATATTAAATTGTTAAAAATATATTTTCACTCTGCGCATCGTGTTTTCTCTTGAATGAAATTGATTTATCAGCTGCATTATGAACTGATAAAAGGCGTTAATTTATTGTTTAAATTGTTTTATTGTTATGTTCCGGAGCTTTTTAAAATATAGGACAGGTATTTTGCATTTCAATCTGAACTTAAGTTATTTTTCATGACCCGGCTTTGATCTTCCGACTTTAAAAAAGACTTATCTTTGTAAAAAAATATAATATGGGCGTAGCAGATATGTTATTTAAACGTAAAAAAGAACTGGCAGAAAAGAATCTGAAAGACGGTAAAGAATATATGGAAGAGTATGGTAAAAGAGAAAGTGTAGTGCAGCTGCCAAGTGGTCTGCAGTATGAAATTATCACAGAAGGAGACGGTCCGAAACCAGGTCCGAAATCTACGGTGAAATGCCACTACCATGGAACAACCATTTCCGGTAAAGTTTTCGACAGTTCTGTAAAAAGAGGAACACCTGCATCATTTCCGCTAAACAGAGTTATTGCAGGATGGACAGAAGCACTTCAGCTGATGCCTGTAGGAAGCAAATGGAGATTGATTATTCCTCCGCATTTAGCGTATGGGGATCAGGAGATCAGCAAAGAGATCGGGCCAAACAGTACCCTTGTTTTTGAAGTAGAATTATTGGATATTAAAAAATAGTCCAAACTTAAAAATAGATTAAAAATTTACCTGAACTCAGGTAAATTTTTTTATTTGTACTATATTCGTGTAGATAAATACTGAAATGATGAATGAGGAGTAAAGGATTACCTTTACAATAGATCCGGTACACACAACACAAAATATGACTGAATGAAAAAACTCTTTTACTTTTTCGCTGTTGTTGGCTTACTTGCCTCCTGTGTTTCCAAAAAGAATCAGGCCATTCAACAGAACATACTTACCCTTAAAGACAGCTATTGTAAGGCTCCTTTCCAATATAATTACAATACCAAAATTCCGTCTTACAACTCAGATTCCATTTTAGAAAGAAATAAAGAACTGAAGGGAATCTTTACCGATCAGAGTATTTTGATTTTAAATGCTTTGGGAAATCTGGATGACGTTCATAAAATTATTGAACTTAAAAAAGACTCTTCACTCACTTCACAAGTTAAAATTTTACAGCTTAAAACAAAGATTAACAGCAGAATTACCATTGCTTTAACCGAGCTGGATGCTGTAGCCGCAGAATTCGATTGTGAAGGAGAAAGGGTAGCGCAGATAGGAAATTACGTAGATAACCTAAATTCTTCCAGAAATAATAAACTGATTCTGTATTCAATTATTGCAGGTGCAGCATCCTCTATTGCCGGAGGAATTATAAAAAGCGATGGCTGGGATAACGCGATTGGCATTGGAGGAGGTATTTTAGGAGCAGGTTTCGGATTGGCAACTCTCAACCCGAAAGGAAAAAAGGTTGAGTTTATTCATCAGAGAAATCTTCTGAGAGACATCTGGAAAGAAAAACTAGAATCTCCGAATTTTCCACCTTTCATCTGGTATATGTATACGGAGAAAAAATTTTCCAATAAAGAAGAACGTTCTATTATCGGAAATATGAAAGAACGATGGCTGCATTATCAGTTTGATGATAGTAAAGAAGCAGCGGATAAATCAGTAATTTTCAGTAATGGAGGATATTACAGAGCAGATGATCTGCACAATCGTGCGGCTATGCTGAATCAGATGCAGTCGGCAACAAGAACCATCAATCAGAATATTAATTATTTACTCCTGGATCTGGATAAATTGATTCTTTAGAAAAAATAATTGTAATAATATTTGTTACAATTAAAATTTTGTTTACCTTTGCCATGTAATTACAATGAATAATACAAGATTTGCTACGGCAGTACATATAATGACCTTATTGGCTAAAAGTCCTCAGGAGTGGCTTACTTCTGAATGGATAGCAGGTAGCATCAACGTAAATCCGGTGATCGTCCGAAAAGAGATCAGCGTGTTGAGAGAAGCAGATATGATCATCAGCAGACAAGGGAAAGAAGGAGGAAGCCAGCTAGCCAAAGATGCCGGTAAAATTACGATTTCTGAAATCTATAGAGCTGTAAAAAACACAGATGTATTGGGAAAGAAAAATCAGAATCCTAATCCGGCTTGTAGTGTTGGAAAAGAAATCAATGTTCATTTAAATACATTATTTGAAGAAACAGATCAGTTGGTTATTAAATTTTTAGGAGACAAGTCTTTGCAGGAATTCGCAGATCAATTCGAGTAAAAAATTTTTTTAACCATAAATGTAACAAAAATTATTACAATTTAATTTTAAAATATACCATTATGAAAAAAGTAGCAGTAATTGGTGCAACCGGATTTGTAGGAGCACACGTAGTAACAGAATTAGCAGACAGAGGATATGCGGTAGAAGCTTTAGTGAGAGATGCATCGAAGGTAAAAACACAGGAAAATGTAACTGCAAAAAGTGTTGATGTAAACAATGTAGAAGAGCTTGCAGAAGCATTAAAAGGAAGCGATGCGGTTATCAGTGCATTCAATGCAGGATGGACGAATCCTAATCTTTACAACGATTTCCTGAACGGTTCAGAAAACATTCAAAAAGCAGTAGAACAATCAGGAGTGAAAAGACTGATCGTGGTAGGTGGTGCAGGAAGCCTTTACACACCGGATCATGTACAGATCGTAGATACTCCCGATTTTCCGGATGCTTATAAACCTGGTGCAACAGCAGCAAGAGACTATCTGAACAAAATCAAAGAAAACAAGTCTTTAGATTGGACGTTTTTCAGCCCTGCTGTGGAAATGAACCCAGCCAACGTAGGAGAAAGAACGGGAAAATACAGAACCTCATTGGAAACTCCTGTATTCGACGAAAACGGAAGAAGCCGTCTTTCTGTAGAAGATGTTGCCGTGGTTCTGGTAGACGAACTGGAAAATAATAATCACATCCGTGAACGTTTTACAGCAGCTTACTAATTGAAAAGAGCAACAATGATTAAAAAGAAATTATTATCATTACTTACATTAATGGGGTTTATCAGCATATTCGCCGGAAATCTGAAAGTAAAAGTTTATAATCCGGGAAGTAAAGCAATATTTCCTATTACTTCCACCATCATTTATGGGGATAAAGATGCCATACTTATTGATGCCCAGTTTCAGAAGCAGTATGCAGAGCAGCTGGTTAAAGAAATAAAAGCTACAGGAAAGAATCTGAAAACCGTTTTCATTTCTCACAGTGATCCGGATTTTTATTTCGGACTGGATGTGATCAAGAAAGCTTTCCCTAATGCAAAGATTATTTCAACAGCCCAAACTGCTTACCTGATTTCCGCTTCAAAAGACGATAAGCTCTCAGTATGGAAACCACAGTTAAAAGCAGATGCTCCATCAGAAATAATAGTTCCTGAAGCAGCTGTTTCAATTCCTGATCTTGAAGGAAACAAGATTGAGATCAGGCAAAATATGGAAGATCCGGCACATAGTTTTCTTTGGATTCCTTCCATTAAAACCATAGCTGGTGGTATTTCTGTTTCTGTAGGTTCGCATCTGTGGATGGCAGACACTCAGAATATAAAAGCAATTGATCAGTGGATCGGACAGATTGATGCCATGAAAGCATTAAGCCCGAAGCAGGTAATTCCTTCTCATTTTGGAAAAGAAATGATCTCTCCTCAGTCTCTTGATTTCGTTAAAAACTATCTTGAAAACTATAAAAAAGCAGTAACGGAGAATAAGATACCTTCAGCGGTTGTAGATTTTATGGTTAAAAAATATCCTGATCTTCCTGGAAAAGAAGAGCTGGAAATGGGAGCAAAAGTATTTTTTAAAGAAATGGACTGGGATCTGAAGTCTCCATATCCTGCAATCGGGCATCAAATTGAAGTGGATTTTGGAGCAGTAAAATTCCTCCTGGATTTTAAAGATAATAGAACTATGACATTTACGGGAACGGCCGGAAGCTCAAAAAATAGTACAGATACAGTGGAATATACAGCTGTAGAAGTTGCAAAGAATGTTTTTATGGTCTACTGGCATGAACCTCATCTGGATTTCAATGTAACCCATATTCAGGATTACAATAAAAATATTGTGTATTCAAATATTGCGGGCCCCGACGGTACTTTTACCCATCCGAAAGGAAGTCTTAAGGTTTTAAAATAATACCAAAAAATCAAAAAGTACATGTATAATTCACATGTACTTTTTCTTATATTTTGTTATACATTTGCGGGAATAGACTTTTCTTTAAGAGTATATACTTTGTGAACCTCCGAATTCCCGGATAAAATTTTTAAAATCAATTAATAACCCAATGAAATCAATTCAATTTTTACCTTTTATGCTGTTGCTATTTTTGTTCAGCTGTGGAAAACTGGCAACTACGCCCGAGGACAAGAAATCTGTCGATGAAGTTCAGAAGTTTTATGGCGGCTTTGTCCAAACCATGAAGGGTGTACAAAATCTAAACGGAAAATCCAGTAATTTTTTTGAGGTGGAGATTAAAGATAGTAAACTGATCAATAAGCAACCTCAAAGAGCGGCATCTAACGCTGCCAATATTGCGTTTATGATTTTTCAGAATCAAAAACCGGAAAGCTCCTATGATATCATTAAAACAAAATTACTTTTCCCGGATGGAGCCAGCTTTTCGAAATCTTTTACAAAAGAGGAATTACAGGAAGTGAAAAATATATTTCCTGAAATTGATAAAATTAATTCACATCTGATCAATAAAGATTATGATGGAATTCTTGAAATGTTTGATGACAGGTTCAGACCTGCAGATAAGTCTGTAAAAGAGGGACTTTCCCGGATGGATTCAGAAATGGGAGTTATTAAAAAAATACAGTTTCAAGGATTTGAATTTATTGATGATTCAAATTTAGGCAATACCGTTTTAATCAGAGAAGTAAGTGAAAGAGATCAACTTTTCCCCTTTATCAATGTGGCATTTGACAGGAAGACAAAAAAGGTTCTGAATATTGAATTCCCATAAAATACGAACGATAGAAATGATAAATCTGTTTATACTTTTTTACTAAGCCACAAAAGCATTTTATAAACACTTAAGCTATCTTTCTAAAGTGGCTAACGTGTTTGAAAAATAAAAAACTTTTGTGACTTTGTGGTTAAGCTTAAACAGCTTTGATATAAAAAACAGACGTAAAATTAATACTTTACGTCTGTTTTCTTTTATAATAAATGTATCATGCTTTTAACTTTCTGCTTCTTCCCCAAATAACAAAAGCGGCCAGAATCATTATAAAAATATTAAATCCGATATCTTTACCTTCATTTCTTAGAATATGAAAGGTGATAGCTGCCAGCATCAGAAATATTATTCCAATTGATGTATACAATGTCAGATTAGGTTTTAATTGAAGCAGAGCAGGAAATACAATCCCGATTCCGGCCATCAGATCGATAAACCCTGTAAAAAGAACAAGATTGGGGTTTTCCTTTACCCAGGGAAAAGGCAATTGGTCAGGTGTGAATATTTTCATAAACCCTGTCCAGACAAATAGAACTGCTAACAATCCCTGAGCTGTCCAAAGGAAAATATTAAGCGTTTTTGATTTTTTTTGCATTTCGTTTAATCTTAGAATAATTTTCGTAACAAAATTAATTAGATTTGCTATCGAAAATATATTACTATCCTTTTGGAAAGCACTATCCGATAGGAAAGTAACGTCAAAATATATTAAGATATGATATCAAAAGGCGGCTGTCCTAAGACAATGCTTTCAATAAAGGATGCATTAGAAGCGGTAGAAGGAAGATGGAAACTTCTTATTCTGTTTTCATTATCAGAATGTCCTAAAAGATTTGGAGAAATTTCAAAAAATGTGAATGGAATCACAGATAAAACTTTATCCAAAGAATTAAAGCTTTTAGAATCTAATAAATTGATAAAGAGAGAAGTCTTTGATTCTTTTCCACCAAAAGTTATGTATTCCATCACCGAACACGGAAAATCTCTGGAAAGAGTTCTGGATGAGCTGCATTTTTGGGGGCTGCTCCACCGAAAAGAGGTCCTGTCAGATAACTAATATGCAGATGAACCGTAGAAAATAACATTACCGATTAAGGAAAATTCAATATAACTTGAAGAAATTTCTAATATTTGAAGCAGTATATAGGTAATTGTTTTTTTACAAATATAGAATGAATTTTTACAATCAATGCTCCTGGTTGTTACTATATTTTTGTCAGTATAATTTACAGACAAATAATTAAAAAATATAGTATGAAAAAAATATTTCAATCCTATCATTTAAATGATATCCTCTTAAATAACCGTTTTGTAATGGCTCCTATGACCCGCAGCCGTTCTTCTGAACCAGGTTGTATTCCTAATGATCTGATGGCTGAATATTATGGGCAGCGCGCTTCAGCAGGTCTTATAATTTCTGAAGCTACTCAGATTTCTCTCCAGGGAATGGGATATGCCAGAACCCCTGGGATCTATACTAAAGAACAAATTGAAGGCTGGAAAAAAGTGACTCAGGCCGTACATGAAAAAGGAGGACATATATTTTTGCAGCTCTGGCATGTAGGAAGAGTGTCTTCTTCCTGGGTTAACGGGCTGCAGCCTTTAGCACCTTCGGCACTTAAGGCCACAAATACAAACGTATATCTTTTTGATGGTGCTCCAAATGGTGACGCAGCTTTTATAGAAGTGGAAGAACCGAAAGCAATGACAAAAGATGAAATCCATCAAACCATTCAAGACTTTGCAGAAGGGGCAAAAAATGCTATAGATGCAGGTTTTGACGGTGTGGAAATTCATGGGGCAAACGGCTATCTTATTGACCAGTTTCTGAGAAGCAATTCCAATATCAGAACAGATGAATATGGTGGAAATACAGAAAACAGAATCCGCTTTCTGATAGAAGTAACCGAAGCTGTAATTAATGCTGTAGGAAAAGAAAGAACTGGTGTGAGACTTTCACCGTTCATTAAGTTTAAAGATATGGATGATCCAAAAATTCTGGACACCATTATGCAGGCAGTAGAAAAACTCAATGAACTTGGGATCGCCTATATTCATTTATGTGAAGCTGACTGGGATGATGCTCCCCGGATTCCGTATCTGTTTAGAAAAGAACTTAGATACAAGTTTAGCAATACAATTATTGCCACGGGAAATAAAACCCCGTCTGAAGGAGAAGAACTATTGGAAAAAGATCTGGTAGATATGATCGGGTTCGGAAGAAAATTTCTAACCAATCCCGATTATCCTGAAAGAGTCAGACAAAATGCTGCTTTGAATGAAATCAGTGATCCGCATACCTTATTTGGCGGAGGAGATAGCAGGGGATATACGGATTATCCGTTTTTGACCTGATTATATTTAATTTAAAGTTTTGTAAAGAAATGGCTGCCAATAACTGGCAGCCATTTTTTATAGATTCATAAACAGTTTCGGATTGACCGGAGTATTGTTTTTGTGTACTTCATAATGAAGATGAGGCCCTGTGGAGCGTCCGGAATTTCCGGATTTTGCAATAACCTGGCCTACTTTTACCTTGTCATTTACTTTTGAGACAAGTTGCGATAAATGTCCATACAGAGTAGCCAGCCCATTTCCATGAGAAACGATTACACAGTTTCCATATCCCCCTTTCTGGCCGGAGAAAATAACTGTTCCTGCAGCTGCAGCTCTTACATCAGAACCGAATGCTACTGCAATATCCAACCCTTTATGGAACTGCATCTGATCTGCTTCAGCCGGTGGATTATTCTTTTCAACAGGAGCAGATTTTGCAGCTGTATTGGTGGCTGTTTTTGGGGCTGTCACTGTTGGAGCCGAAGCAACAGGAGCCGCTTTCGGAGTTACCATTACTTTTACTTCTCTTTTATTTCCATAGCTGTCGGTAAGCTCAATGATCTTTTCCACAGGTTCAGCCTTTACTTCAGGCTTGGGAACTGCCGCAGCTACAGATTTTGTTTCCGGGGCAGCACTGGTTTTTACGGAAGCGAAAACGGTTTTAAATGGAATAGGGTTTTTTCTTACACCAAAGTTGGATGAAATATACCCGTCTGTAGGCATTCCCAAAGGAACCTGCATCAGTTTTTTCTGAAGGTCCATCAAATATTGGCTGTATCGGTTAGCTTGTTTGGAAAGATAAATAGAATTTGAGATACTATCCTGGTTGAGCATCATCAGCTTTTCATTGGAAATATCCTTAGATTTAAGGAAAGAATTAAGCTGGGCAACGGTTTGATCTACAAGTGTAAGATCAGTTTTCATTTTTAAATAATCTACACTGTCTTTTTCAGTGTTTATTTTTACAAGGTTCACTTCGTAGGTCTTATCATCTCTTTCGGAAAAGAGCTTAGCAATGAAGACACCCTGTGCAAAAACTACTAGCAAAAGTCCCCCAAGGAGAATATTTACGTTCTTCTTGCTCTTTAGAAATTTTTTCATATTTCTTCTCTTAGAATGTTAAAACGGTTTTGAGGCTGTAAAATTAATTAAAAATAAACATTATGGGTTATTATTAATTAAAATTCAGTTTTTTCTGTATCAAACGCAGAAATAGATATTTAATTGTGTCGGGAACCTGATTTTTTTTAGAAATTGGTTTTTGTTGGGCTTTCAGTGCCCTGTTAAATCTATGTTTAATATATTTGCAGTTCACATTCCAATTATGGCTAAAAAGAAAATTATTACAGAATCTTCGAATCCAAAAAAGAATAAAAAAGATATTTCTGTAGGAGTTGTAGGGAGCGGAAGTTTTGCAACCGCAATCGTAAAAATGCTTGTTGAAAACTGTAAAGTAGTACACTGGTGTGTAAGAAGTGAATTTGTAAAAGGAGCTATTGAGCTTCGTGGGCATAATCCTACCTATCTTACTGCCGCTCATTTTAATCTGAAGAGTCTGAAGCTAACAACAGATATCAATGAGCTGGTGTCTGCTTGTGATGTCGTTGTACTGGCAACACCATCCATTTATTTGTCTGATACGCTGGAAAAAATGACGTGTGATTATTCAGATAAAATATTTATTTCGGCAATTAAAGGAATCATTCCTAAGGTAAATGATGTAGTAGCACACTATCTTCGTGATGAATTTAAGATCGGATTCAGAAATCAGGCTGTTATTGCAGGGCCTTGTCATGCCGAAGAAGTTGCAATGGAAAGACTTTCTTACCTTACTATTGCCACGGTAGAAGATGAAACGGCGCAGAAGCTTGAAGAAATTTTTAGTTCAGATTTTATAAAAGTACATACAAGCAAGGATATTTTAGGTAATGAATACAGTGCTATTCTTAAAAATATTTTTGCAATCGGAGCCGGAATCGCCAGTGGATTAGGATATGGTGATAACTTTACTGCTGTTTTTGTGTCTAATGCGATTCGTGAAATGGAAACTTTCCTCGAAGCCATCTATGAAGCCCCAAGAGACGTGAATGAAAGTGCTTACTTGGGAGACCTTTTGGTAACAGCCTATTCACTTTTTTCAAGGAACAGGAACTTAGGAAATCTTATCGGAAAAGGATATACGGTAAAATCGGCAATCCAATCGATGAACATGGTAGCAGAAGGATATTATGCAGCAGATTCAATTTATAAAACGGCAAAACAAAAAGGCCTTAAATTACCGATTATTGATACAGTATATGCCATTCTTTATGATGGTAAAAATGCAGAAAAGCAGTTTAAAAAATTGACAGCAAAGCTGAATTAATAAACAGGCAGACATGATATAAAAACAAGGCTTATCTATTGGTAAACCTTGTTTTTTTTATGCTGATGTGTTTTTATAGGATTTTACTGGCTCATCTTCGTAATGACAAGCGCCAGTGAGGATCTGATATTGAGGTTGCTGGCCGTAAAACCGTTCCCGGTATCAAATTCAAATTTTTGTTTAATCGTTGTAGGAGAAGTAAGCTTTAAAAAGTAACTTCCCTGGAAGAATGTAAAAGAACTAGATAGCTGGCACATTCTGTTTATTTCCGTAATCGTGGCAGTACTGGCTGCGTTAATCAGGTAAGATTGAGTACATGTGAAATTCTGCGATAAATACTGGGTATTGGCAGTTCCGTTATTATTGTTAGCATTACTGGAATCCACAGAATAACGGAGTATGTAAGTGCCTGCCGGTAATGTAATGGAAGAGGTATCTGATCCCAAAGATGCTCCTGTAATTTTATTCGAAGTTACAGTGAAGTTAGATAATGTATTATTCGTACTTCCGGTAGGAATTAATACTCCTGAGTTGATAATCAGAGACATGATTTGCGGTTCAGATCCGGAAAGAATAGTGCGCTGCCACTGATTTCTCACCCAAATATAATAGCCTTTCGGAAAAGTGGAAGCTCCTCCTTTGTTGTAAATAATAAGCCCGTCTGCCGGATTGGATACCGGTGTTGATGTGCTGTTCAGAACAATAAGGTCGTATTGCGGAAAAAGAGCACCTTTGTTCGAGGAGTTGATATCCAGAACGGTACTTGTATTAGGGGTGTTTGTATTGATACCAACCTGTGCTTTTGCAGAAATGCCGAACAGAAAGATCGAAATACAGACAATATAAATAGATGTTTTCATTGTACAGTTGATTATTGATTAAGTGCTGATCTCTGGATGTCAATTTTAGCATTGGTGATGATGATCTCCCCGTTATTCGGAGCAGTTCCTCCTGCACCCGACTGATAGGTTCCTCCTGCATCATGAGCAATAGCAGGAACTAACAGAATTGGCGTTGTTGATGTGGTCACAAAAGAGAAGCTCATATTCAGAGTATGCGTTTTGTTGGTGGCAATAGACTGGGCATTGATGCTGATTGTTTTACCATATTGGTTTCCACTTACCGGGTCTACGAGTTTTACCAGATATTGATGCAGATGAATGGCTGTTCCGCCAATTCCGGCTGTTGTGCTTTCAAGAGTTGTTCTTATATTCAGGCATACATTTACCAGATAACCACTGTTTCCGGGAAGTGTGATAACTCCTGTTGAATTGTTGTATAAAGCTCCGATATCATTGGAAACAACAGTGAAAGCAGCATCGTTGAAGTTCTTGTAAGTTCCGTTGGCAAAGCCTCCTAATATAGGATAATCGATGGTTCTTTGAAGCATCATATAGCTTACCAGATTATAGGTATCCGCCAGTTGGGTCCATCTGTTGTTTTTCCAGATATAAAGACCCGGACTTATTGTATTCCCTTTATTATATACCACAAGGCCTTCTACAGGATTATTGACGGGTGATGTATTGTTCAGGATATCAATAATATCCACTCTGGGAAGAAGAACTCCTTTGTTGGATGATTCGGAAACTTCCAGTGCAGCTGAGGTGTTCACTGATGTTTTACCAATCGCAACCTGGGCATATAGGGTCTGTACTATAATTAATAATAGCAGAATATAACTTTTTTTCATATGTTGGTTGTTTTTAAAGCTGGGATATTTTTATATAAGATCCGGTAGAGATCACATTAACAAGGTCGTAGAAGGTGCTGTTCTGCATTCTTCCTAATTGCAGTCTTAGCCCTCCAATAATATTGGCGTTCGGATTAGCAGGAACAGAATAGTAATAAGACCAGGTAGCCAAATGGTTCGTTGAAACCTTAGAGACAATCGGAACCTCCTTTCTTGTATTGGCTCCTCCCGTAAATGTATTGGCTGAATTATTATAAGTATCGTTGGTGAAGTCTATAAAATATCCCATCAGATAATATGAGCTTCCTGTAAGTGGAGCTGTTCCCCCTTGTCCTGGCGGATTTTCCTGTGGCGAATTTAAATTTAAATTAACTTCTACCAGATAATTTCCTTGTGGCAAAATAATTGAATAGCCGCCAAATGAAGTATTCTGAACGACCTTAAATCCATTGATATTCGATACCCCTGAAATAGCCGGTGGATTAACCAATAATAAAGTACTGGCTCCGGCAACAGCATTGTCAAGAGCAGATAAGGACCCTGTAAAATCAAGATAAGCAATTTTAGGGGTGTTTTCTGCATCAATAGTACTTTGCCACTGGCTTGATGTGCTGTTGAAAAAATGCAGTGCCTTGTTATTGCTATTGGTTCCACCGTTAAATCCGATAAGGCCGTTGGCAGGAGAAGGAACTGGCGAAGTCGTATTGCTTAAGCTAACAATATTAAGGTTTGGAAACAGCATACCTTTGTTTCCCCCTGATATAGCTACCGTGGGAGCAGTATTGTAACCGCTGCCGCCATTATTAAGGGTAATGCCTGTTATAACGCCGTTGGAAACAGTTGCTGTAGCACGGGCTTTATTTCCTCCGTTGACAACAGAGCCTCCTCCATAAAAATTGACAGTAGGGGCTGTAGTATAGCCGCTTCCTCCGTTAGTGATGGTTATTCCGGTTACTGCACCTCCCGATACGGTAGCGGTGGCAGTGGCTGGAACTCCATTGAAGTTTTCGATGTGCAGAATTGCACTGGGGTCCGGTGTGGACGTGTTAATTCCTACACTTCCGCTTTGGGCTAATGCCACTGTAGCGAAAAATGTACAAGTTAGGGTAACAATTTTCATCTTTTAGTTTGTTTGCGAAATAATTTTAATCAATATTGCTTTAAATATTGTATTAATTTTATTGAAAGGTACGTAAAAAAAACAATCATTCGTTGTGTTTGGTTTAGATTTTTATCTATAAAGTTGCTTATTTGTCAATTGAAGGTGAATTTTTATTAATTATTTTTAATGTTTAATCACTTTATGTTGATAAAATGTTATTACATAAACGATTATGGTTAAAGTATTCCGCATTGTGAACTTAATTGAACTTAAATTTTTAGAGGATATAAAACAATGGAATGAAGGATAATTATTTACTCTATGGTGAATTATAAAATTTGAAATTGTGGTACTTTTTTCAACATTTCATCCAAAAAGAAGAGTTTGATTCATCATCTCAATGAAACTTTATTGATAATTTCCATGGTTTTTTGTTGTTCATTCAGGAAGTCTTTTTTCATCAAAAAATAAGGTGTTAAAATCGTTAAACGCGTTTCTGTTTTTAAAACTTTTCCCGAAATTTGGAGTAAAATTTTAAAATTATGTCACAATCGCTTACAAGCAGAACACCGAAACCTAAATACGACGTTGTACTGATAGGGGGCGGAATCATGAGCGCCACTTTAGCGACGCTGCTTCATGAATTTGATCCAAATCTTGAAATCGCTATCTTCGAAAGACTTGGAAGATTCGCCAAAGAAAGTACAGCAGCCTGGAACAACGCCGGAACAGGGCATTCCGCTTTTTGTGAGCTAAATTATACTCCTGAAAAACCAGACGGCTCCATTGATATTACAAAAGCAGAAAGCATTGCTGAACAGTTTGAAATTTCAAAACAGTTCTGGTCCTACCTGATTACAAAAGGGTACATTAAAGAACCTAAAGAATTTATCAACTCATGTCCTCATATGAGCCTGGTATTCGGAGAAAGAGATGCCGAATATCTTCAAAAGCGTCACGATACAATGGAAGAATCTGTTCTTTTTTCAGGAATGGAGTTTTCTAAAGACCACGAAAAACTGAAAGAATGGATTCCTTTGGTAATGAGTAAAAGAAATAAATCCGAAGTAATGGCAGCCACAAAGATGGATATGGGAACCGATGTGAACTTTGGAACACTGACGAGAAAAATGGGAAGACATCTTCTGGAAGATTCCAATGTTGAGGTTTTCTTATACCATGAAGTGAAAGATGTTTCTCCGCGGGAAAACGGTCAATGGGAAATGAAAGTCAAAGACCGAATCCATAATCACAAACAGGAAGTTGTGGCTGATTTTGTATTTATAGGTGCCGGAGGATATGCCCTTCCATTGCTGGACAGCTCAGATATCAAAGAAAGTGAAGGGTACGGAGGTTTCCCGGTTTCCGGGCAATGGTTGGTAAGCCATAATCAGGAATTGGTAGAAAAACACCATGCAAAAGTGTACACGCAGGCAACAGTAGATGCACCACCAATGTCTGTTCCACACCTGGACCTTAGAATTATTGATGGTAAAAAAGCGCTTCTGTTTGGCCCTTTTGCAGGATTTTCCACAAAATTCCTGAAAGAAGGAAGCTACCTCGATCTTCCTGAAAGTGTGAATACCAAAAATCTGAAATCATTATTCGGTGCGTGGTGGCATAATATTCCTCTTACGAAATATCTTATTCAGCAGGTGGCAATGACCAAATCACAGAGAATGCAGCATTTAAGAGAATTTATCAAAGATGCTAAAGAAGATGACTGGGAATTGAAGGTTGCCGGGCAGAGAGTCCAGATCATAAAGAAAGATGAAAAAGAAGGAGGGAAGCTGGAATTCGGAACCGAAGTGGTGGTGAATAAAAACGGAACGATCGCTTCTTTACTGGGAGCTTCACCAGGTGCTTCAACAGCTGTATATGCAATGCTGAATGTTCTTGAAAAATGTTTTCCGGAAAAACTTCATGGAGAATGGAAAGATAAACTGCTTGAAATGGTGCCTTCTTACGGACAGAAACTGGCAGAAAATCCAGAGCTTACCCATGAAGTAAGAACCTACACAAAAGAAAAATTAGAATTAGAATATTAACATCAGTAATGGGCAGTGAGTTATATCATTATTATACATTGCCCATTATTTATTATGTATAAAAAAGGTGGCAGAAATAGTTGTAAAACCGGTTATCGCAAAAGAAATTCTGGAATCTCTTCAGGCGAAAACAGAAGAAGAGAGGCAGGTTATTGTGCACTGTTGTTTTCCGGCATCTCCGTTTTTAGGAAATCTGATAAGAATCTGGCATTCGACTTATCTTTTTGATAATCAGTCTGAACACAGAAGTAAGTTGATTCATGCTGAAAATATTTCAATTTCCCCTTACTGGACACCAGTCCCTTTTATGAAAGATTTTTGGTTTACCCTGA
Organism: Chryseobacterium sp. Tr-659; assembly: GCF_011752975.1. GTDB lineage: Bacteria > Bacteroidota > Bacteroidia > Flavobacteriales > Weeksellaceae > Chryseobacterium. Next base: position 206,153 of record NZ_VWWP01000008.1, read on the forward strand.
TCTTTTCCGGACTTCCGAAAGACTGTAAAAGTTTCGATTTAAAAGAAGTTATTCCGGAAGAAGGAGGTTTTTTTGTGGAATCTATTAAGAGAAATTCCTCAGACATTTATCGTGTAAAAATATCAGAATCCTATTGATATGAAGACAAGAGAAGAAAAGCTTGAACAAATCATTCAATGGGCTGAAAAGAATCCCGATATCCGTGCTATTCTTCTCACCAGTTCGCTGGTTAACCCCTATGCTCCCGTAGATGATTTCAGTGATCTTGACGTAGAATTGGTGTTTGAAAGCAGAGCAGCTTATGAATCCGATAACAGCTGGATCAGACTTTTTGGAGAACCTATTTCCATGATTGAAGAAGATGATCGTGTTTTTGAAGGAAAACATGCTATGAAAATGGTGCTGTACAAAGACCATGTCAAAGTAGACTTTAAACTGTATCAGACTACTGAATTTATTCAGGAAATTCAGAAGGAAACCCTTCCTGAAGATTGGGATGTAGGATATAAAGTGCTGATCGATAAAGATGATCTGACAAAAGGCCTGAAACCGCCGACTTATCAATCCATTATGATCCATAAACCTTCAGAAGAGAGATTCAGGCAGCTTCTGAATGATTTCTGGTGGGATACAACCTATGTCGCAAAATGTCTTAAAAGAAAAGATATCTTTTATGCGAAATTCATGTCTGAAAATATTCTCCGGACAGATTATCTGGTCCCTTTAATCGAATGGTATATTGCAGACGCTAACAATTGGAACAATATAACCACCAACAAACACGGAAGATTGTTCAGGAAGTATCTGCCGGAAAATCTGTGGAGGAAGTTAGAGGCAACTTTCTCAGGAAACAATATTGAAGAAAACTGGAATGCCTTATTTGCATTTGCTGATGTGGTTCATGAGTTGGGAACTTCTTTAGCTGAAAAACTCAGTTTTACTTATCCGAGTCAACATGAAGAAGATATCCGGAATTATCTTAATGAAGTACGATCAATACCTTATTCTTAAGCAAACTCATTTTGCTTTATAAGATTTTCAATACAATACTCTGCAATAGCCGTAATAGTAACAAAGGGATTTACACCTATAGTTCCGGGAATTAATGATCCATCCAGAACATAAAGGTTTTCATGGTGCTTTAACTTCCCGAATTCATTAGTAGATTCACCCAGAACACAACCTCCGAGTGGATGATAACAGATATCTGCTCCAAAACCGTTATTGAACAGAAAATGACTTCGGGTACCACCATTGGCCTTATTCATTTTTCTGACAAAATATTGGGCATTTTCTTTCATTTTGGCTGTGTGGCTGTTATCCCAGTGTAAGGTTAGTGAGCGGTTGGTCTTATTATAGATCACTTCACCCTTTTTATCCACTCTGTTGATCAGTAAATATAATGCCGTAGCTACATCCATTCCCATAGGCAGCGGTGCAATCTCTGTAAAAAACGTATGCTCTTTATCGTCCCAGTTATCAATTCCGCCCACAGGAATAGTGGATTGCTTAGATCCTGTACCGCCGGAAAAAGGTTTTACCCAGTTTCTTCCGGTCATGAAATTCCCATTGTTTCCCCAGTTTTTTCCTATCTTTTCATGAATGGGAAGGCTGTTTTCAGCATTGGATCGCATCAGAAGCTGCAGTGTTCCCATAGTTCCTGCAGAAAGGATCAGCTTTTTACAATTGAAAATCTTTTCAGCAGTAACATTTCCTGAAGTATCAATCTGATTTGTATTTAATGTATAGGTTGTATCCTTATTAAGTCTGATACTCTGAACATGATGAAGGTCCAGGATTTCAAGATTTCCTGTTTCCAGTGCTTTTTTGAGATAGGTTTTGTCTAAACTGTTTTTTCCATGATTGTTTCCATAAATGACCTCGGTATTGAGGGCAGAACGTGGAACCTCATTTTTGAATTCCTTTTCCATATATTTAAAATCGTAAACATTCGGAACTCTGATGGTTTTAAAACCGGCTTTATGAGCTTCTTCTTCACCTACTCGGGTAAATTGGTAATAAGGACATTCTTTTAAAAAATTTTCATTTATAACATTTACTTTAAGCTCTTCCTGTACCAAAGGAAAATAATATGAATAAAATTTTTCAGCATCAAGCTCAGGAAAGACCTCACTGAAATAGTTTTTTTTAGGAGTTACAGCCATTCCGCCATTTACCAGTGAACCTCCGCCCACACCTCTTCCTACCCAGATCTTGATGTTTTCAAAGTCCAGTCGGTCTAATGTTCCGGTAAAAGGAGTCAGAGAAAAGATATTCATGAAAGGAGCAATACTTTTCTTTTTCAGCCAGGCAGAACTTTTTCCGGGTTTCAGAAGATTGGAATAAGGAATACCTGCTTTCTCCCAGTTTAGCCCCATTTCCAGCATCACTACTTTTTTTCCGGCTTCACAAAGGCGCAGGGCAGATACTGCACCTCCATATCCGCTGCCGATAATTACAATCGGAGCATCAATGGTTTCTTTCTTTATATTCACATTTCTCTCAGCGGCTTTCAATAGATCAGACTGAAGAAAATAAAAACCGGAAATGGCTAATGCACTTGTTGTAATGAAGTCCTTTCTGTTCATGAACTTTGACGGTCAAAAAATATGCTAGATGAACAGAAATTAATAGTATTTAAAACAGATTATACTTTTTTTATCAGAATTTTAACTTTTGTTGCTCTTAAAATTCATAGTTTTACTTATAATTTTAAACGTATGAAAAAATATATATTGTTCTTTCTAATGCTTCCATTGTGGATGTTTTCTCAAAAAAAGATTTCAAAAGAAGAGCTGGAAGTACAGAAATTTCAACAAGAACTCGATGCTGAATATCTTAATCCGAAAGAAACTCCGCTAAGAGGAGATAATTTTAAAAACTTCAAAAAGCATCCTTTCTTTCCGTTTGATAAGAAATACAGAGTGACTGCAAAATTTGAGAGATCAAAAGATACACAACCTTTTGAACTTCCTACTTCTTCAGGAAAAACAAAATCTTATCAGGAATATGGAAAAGCAACCTTTACACTGGATGGAAAGCCTTATACCGTATCACTCTATCAAAGTCTTGCCCTTATTAAACAACCGAAATACAAAGATTATCTTTTTCTTCCTTTCCGTGATGCTACCAATGAAAAGGAGACCTACGGCGGCGGAAAATATATGGATCTGAAAATTCCGAAAGGAAATACCATTCTACTGGATTTTAACCAGTCCTATCAGCCGTACTGCGCATATAATGCGTATGATTATAACTGCCCGATTGTTCCTGAAGAAAATAAACTTCCGGTGGAGATTCGTGCGGGAGTAATGTATGAAGATGTCTATCATCACTAATATTTATGGTACATTTAGAGTTTTTTAAGCCCGAAGAACTTGCCGGATTAAGTTACACGCTGGACGAAGATCAGATGCGTTTCACTGCAACTGTTCAGCATGCATTAATGAATATAAGCAAAAGAGACGATTCGGATGCATTTCCTGTTACTATATTTGAAGAAGGTTCACCTGCCGGTTTTTTTGTTCTGGATTTTGGAAATGATAAATTTGAACTTACAGATAATAAAGATTCTGTATTGGTACGCTCTCTATCTGTTAATCCTCAATTACAGGGAAAAGGAATTGGAAAAACTGCGATGCTGAAGCTTGATGATTTTATAAGAAATCACTTCAAAAGCTGTGATGAAATTGTGCTGGCTGTCAATCAGAAAAATGATTCTGCTTACCATATTTATCTTAAGGCCGGATACCTTTATGAGGGGAAAACCAGAATCGGAAGAAGTGGACCTCAATATCTGATGTACAAAAAACTTTAATAAAATTTTAAAATCATAATTTTTTATCTGCTGATTTCTTTCCATAACTTTGAGTAACATCAAATTATAGAAAATGGAAATATCACTTCATAATCAGGTTGCTGTGGTTACAGGAGCCTCCAGCGGAATCGGTTCAGGCATTGCAAAGTCTTTAGGAGCGGCAGGTGCTGTCGTTATTGTCAATCACTCTTCAGAAAGATCTCAGGAAGAAGCGAAAGCTGTTTTGAAAGAAATAACCGATGCAGGCGGAAAAGGAATAACTTATCAGTGTGATGTCTCCAAAGAAGATCAGGTGGTTAAAATGTTCCAGGATGTAGTTTCCGAGTTTCAGACGGTAGATATTCTGGTGAATAACGCTGGTATTCAAAAAGATGCTAAATTTACGGAGATGACTTTAGACCAATGGAATGCCGTGATCGGAGTCAATCTCACAGGACAGTTTCTATGCGCAAGAGAAGCTATTAAAGAATTTTTACGCCGGGGAATAGATCCTTCACGTTCTATTGCATGCGGAAAGATTATTCATATCAGTTCTGTGCATGAAATTATTCCATGGGCAGGGCATGCTAATTATGCGGCCAGTAAAGGAGCTATCAGGATGCTGATGCAGACTCTTGCTCAGGAATATGGAGCAGATAGAATCCGTGTTAACTCCATTTGTCCGGGAGCCATTCAGACGCCTATTAATCAAAACGCATGGAACACACCGGAAGCGCTCAATTCACTTCTCACCCTGATTCCCTATAACAGAATCGGCCAGCCGCAGGATATCGGAAACCTTGCTGTATTTCTTGCCAGTGATCTTGCAGATTATATTACCGGAACCAGCATCTTTATTGATGGAGGAATGACTACGTTTGAAAGTTTTTCAACAGGAGGATAGCTGAACATGGAAATTGAAAAATGATAAACATTTAGTGTATCATAGCACTTTACAATTTTCAAATCAAACAGTTTTCATTACTAATTGCTCATCACTCATAAAAAAATGCTTATGTCAGAAAAACAAAGAGTTCCGGATATCTCATGGAAAAAATGGGGACCATACGTAAGTAACCGGGAATGGGGACTTGTGCGAGAGGATTACAGCGAAAACGGAGATGCTTGGAATTATACCAGCCATGATACCGCAGAAGCCAAAACATACCGCTGGGGGGAAGAGGGAATCTGTGGAATCTGTGACGATCTTCAGAAGATGGTCTTTTCCCTGGGATTCTGGAATAAGAAAGATAAAATGGTGAAGGAACGTTTCTTCGGGCTTACGAACGGGCAAGGAAATCATGGTGAAGATGTGAAGGAATACTTTTATTATCTGGATTCTACACCCACGCATTCTTACATGAAAATGTTGTACAAGTATCCCCAAAATGCCTTTCCTTATGAAGAATTGATAAGAATAAATGCGGAAAGAAATAAAAATGAGCCGGAATATGAGCTCATTGACACGGGAATTTTTGATACCAATGAATATTTTGACATCTTTATCGAGTATGCGAAAGAAAGCCAGAATGATATTTTAATCAGAGTAACAGTTATCAATAAATCTGAAAATGAAGTTTCTCTTGTAATATTACCTACCGTCTGGTTCAGAAATACCTGGAACTGGGGGTATGATGATTATAAACCACAGTTACATGCAGAAGAAGCAAACAGAATTAAAGTCAGCCATCAGGATCTTGAGATAAAGAATATTTATGCAAAACAATCTTTAAAAACCCTGTTTTGTAATAATGAAACGAATAACGAAAGACTTTATCAATCGTCCAATGAAGCCAGGTATTGTAAAGACGGGATTAATAATTTTGTGATGACGGGAAACTCGCAGTCTGTAAATCCTAAGAATATTGGAACCAAAGCGGCTTTTTTTATTGATGAAGATTTTAAAGGTAAAGAATCCAAAATATTTGAATTCAGAATATCTGATAAAGAGGTAAGAGAACCTTTCAATGATTTTGATGCTCTTTTCAAACAAAGGCAGAACGAAGCAGATGAATTTTATGCTGAAATCCAGAAAGGAATATCGTCAGAGGATGAAAAACTGGTGCAAAGACAAGCATTTGCAGGAATGCTTTGGAATAAAATGTACTATCATTATAATGTTGAAAAATGGCTGAAAGGTGATCCTGCGGAAATGCCACCACCTAAATCCAGAGAAAAAATAAGAAACTACGACTGGAAGCATCTTAACAATGAACATATCATCTCAATGCCCGATAAATGGGAGTATCCCTGGTATGCAACCTGGGATCTGGCTTTCCATACCATCAGTTTCTCACTGATTGATCCGGATTTTGCAAAACATCAGTTAAAACTTTTCCTGTTTGAATGGTACATGCATCCCAATGGGCAGCTTCCCGCTTATGAATGGAATTTAAGTGACGTAAATCCCCCGGTACATGCGTGGGCTGTTTTCAGGGTATTTAAAATTGATGAATACTTAAGAGATAAGCCTGATCTGGAATTTCTGGAGAGTGCTTTTCAAAAATTACTGATGAATTTTACCTGGTGGGTGAATAAAAAAGACCTTAATGGTAATAATATTTTTGAAGGAGGTTTCTTAGGGCTTGATAATATTGGTGTTTTCGACAGAAATTCAGTTCTTCCGAACGGAGAACAGCTGGAGCAGTCGGATGGTACAAGCTGGATGGCCATGTTTGCTTTGAATATGATGCGGATTGCTTTAGAATTGGCACTATACAATAATGTATATGAAGAAATGGCAATGAAGTTTTTTGAACACTTTCTGGCGATTGCCAATTCTCTGGATAATATGGGTGACGAAAATTTCAGTCTGTGGGATGAAGAGGATGAATTCTTTTATGATGCCATCGCTTCCAATGACGGGACACACATGTATTTAAGGCTAAGAACTATCGTTGGACTGATCCCGATGTTTGCCGTTGAGGTAATAGACGATGAAATGATTGAAAATCTGCCCAACTTCAAGAAAAGAATGAAATGGGTACTGGAGAATAAACCCGAACTGGCCTCTCTGGTTTCAAGATGGGAAGTTAAAGGACAGGATTCAAAGCATCTTTTATCTTTACTTCGGGGGCATCGCTTAAAAAGATTATTAAGCAGAATGCTGAATCCCAATGAGTTTTTAAGTGAGTATGGGGTGCGGGCTCTTTCCAAAGAATATGAAAATAATCCATATACCTTAAATTTGAACGATACTGATTATAGCGTAAAATATACACCTGCAGAAAGTGACAGCGGGCTTTTCGGTGGGAACAGCAACTGGCGCGGACCGGTATGGTTTCCTATTAATTTTCTGATTATTGATAGTCTTCAACGGTTTTTCTTCTACTACAGCCCAGATTTCTTGGTGGAATATCCTACAGGAAGCGGAAATTATTCAAACCTGGATCAGATTGCCGATTCTTTGAATAAAAGGCTTGCAAAGATATTTCTAAAAGGAGAGAATGGGAAGCGCCCGGTGCATGGTCAATATGAAAGATTCCAGACAGACCCTGATTTTAAGGACTATATCCTGTTCTATGAGTATTTCCATGGTGACAACGGCCGTGGAGTAGGAGCTTCACATCAGACCGGCTGGACAGGGCTTATCGCAAAAATTCTGCAGCCCAGATTTTCCAAAAAAGAAATAGCAGAATCTGAAACCGAAATGCCTGAAGATATAAATAAAGAAAGCTAATGCATAAACGCAGTTTTCCCTGTCTCTTTAATTATTCGAATATCTGTTGTATAATTTCAAGTGATGCAGGTGTTTTGAAATCTGTGATATGATAGTGATAATACACCAAAAGGCTGTCCAGAAAGTCCTTTCTTAAAGAGGATGGGATTTTTGTGACATAAAAATGGTCTGCACATAGCGCTTCTTTCCATAATAGGGAAATTTCTTCATTGAACAGCTGGTGAGTGATACCTTTGGAAAAAGTACCCGTTTCCGGATCTAAAAAACTTCCGTCACTTAATAGCGGAGCAACTCCCTGGATTTTTAAAACAGCAAGCAGAAAAAGCAGATGAGCCTGATAGTTTTTGTGGGTTAGTTCATAAATAAAATCATCGATGCCTGAGAAAATCGGAATATTCTTATCCTCATACTTTAGAATCTGATTCAAAAAATCAGATATAAAAAATATAATGGTGTTGACCTTTATGTCAGTATAGATATCATTGTTCTTGACCAGTTCAAACTTTGAAACTGATTGTATCCCATTACCTCTGGCATGGCTTAATGAAAAATTAAGCTTGTTTAATGGCTGCAGCAGGGCTTTTTTCTTATTCCTTTTGGAGTAAATTCCTTTAAGGAAATAGCTCTGAAACCCCTCTTCTTCGGTAAAACAATGCAAGACAGCATCATTTTCTCCATATTTTATAAAAGAAAGTAAAAAACCGTTTTGTGAATTCATTAATTAACCACTCCTATTTTGGCTGTAGCTTTATCCGATCCGTCTTCATTAGTCATCAGAACAAAATAAATTCCAGATGCTACTCTTGTTCCTTTCTGGTTATTGAGATCCCATTCATAATAACCGCCTCTTGCCACAGCTGAATGTACTACATTTCCTGCAGCGTCCACAATTCTGATGTTGGTCTTTTCGGCCAATCCTTTTATGGTAACTTTTCCTTTAAAGTTAGAATAGACAACCGGGTTAGGATACACCAGTACATCCCCGAAATTGGAAGTTACATCAGTAACATCTGACTGGTATGTTACAATGCCATTGTAAGTGACAAAATATACTTTTCCTGTTTTCTTATCGATCTTAATATCCGTAATACTATTGGTGGGAAGAGGGGAGTTTTCTTTGGTGAAGTGTCTGATGGTTTTCTGGCCATCAGAAGAGAGATAGTATACACCACCTCCGTCAATAGATACCCATTTATTGTCTCCGCCATCCACTGCGATCTGAAGAACTGCAGATTCCCTGAAGAGTTCTTCACCCAACCCATTTTGTTCTATTACAATTGGCTCTAGTTTGGGATGAGCCGTTTTTATTTCTGATGCTGCATTGGACATTACTCTTAAGCCTCCGTCTGTCCCGATCCAGGCATCTCCGGATTTGTCAAATGCAACAGATAAGATACCTCCACCTGAAAGACCATTAGATTCAGAAAGGATATAATCGCTATCATCGGAAAGATTGGTTGGGTTTTTATAATCATACACCCAGAAGTTGGCAGATCTTGGCAGGGGTGTCCATAACATATTTTCATAGAAAACAGGCTTCTGTACACCATCACTGGCAATAACATATTTTTTTATGATAAAATCGTCAGAAGCTTTATCATAGATTCCTATAGAAGGGTTTCCGTCATTAAATCCGAAAGATACAAAAAGGTTGTTCTGAGGATCTGTTGCAAAACCCACAGGACGTCTGTAATAAGGTTGTGCGCCAAGGTTGTAATACTTTACAAAATCAAAATCTTTGCTCGTAGTATTATATTTCATCCTATAGACACCATTATCGAACATTGTATAATTGGTAAAGAATATTTCGTTGTGATCATAGGGATTTATTGTGGCATCCAGGATATTTATAGATTTTGGATTATTCACAAAATAAGAAGGATAAATCCATTCTGTTCCGTTAAAATAATAGAAGCCTGGCTTTTTGGGGTTGATAGCAGGTTCATTATAATTATTGGCTCTGGCTCCGGTGGAAACCAGTAATTGATTATTGTCAAACAGGTTAATATTATAAGCAATATTCATATAAGGCCCGGATGGTTTATATGTATTATTACTTTCGTCTTTTATTCCGGATAATACAGTTCCGCCAAGAATTTTTCCACTGGCTGTTATCGCTGTGTTGCATTCCTCACCAAGACTTATTGAGTTTTGTGATACCCCGTTTACACCATAAGTATAAACTCTGTTGTCCGTTACAATAATGTTGCTGGGGGTAATGACAACATCCCGGATATTTCCGAAAGATGTTGGAAGTTGTATAGGCGTACCGTTATTATATATAAATGCAGCTGTAGCTGTTGAAAAAACAAGTTCGGATTCAGAATCTACATGTTTGAATGCCCCGGGAATCTCAGTTGTCCAAGTAGAATATACCGGGAAAGTAGTATTCATTTCATGGCTTTTTAAGCCGGTGTTGGTTACAGAATATACCTTATTTCCAAATATAGTAGCTTCGTTGCTCGCCTGATATACTCCTCCACTTAAAAAGAACGTGGAATCTCCAAATTCTTTCTTTTTAAGGTTAAAGATAGAAAGCCCATATCCTACGGAAATAACCGCCTGGTCTCCTGTAATAGAGATATGATTGATCTTTTTGTTTCCATTATAGCCGGTAGCAATAGGAATATCAACAATATATTTGATTTCCTGCGGTGTAATGATATCCATAGAACCGTTATCATAACCGATAAGACCTATTTTGGTCTGAGGATTATAATCAAAAGCGGTTATTCCGGTATTATGCAGACCGTTGGCTTTGGATAACTTCGTAATTTCTCCTGTTGCTATTGTATAGTAGAATATTCCGTTTTCTGTGGCTGCAATTATTTTTCCATTGTCTTCTTTCATAGCAAAGACATTATTGTAGGAAAAAAGATCTGCCCACCTTTTTGAAGAAATGACCTGAGCTTTTATAAATTGCAGGGAGGCTAAAATACCAAGAGAAATTATAGAAAGTTTTTTCATATTATGCGGTTATGCTGCTGTCTATTACCTGATTGTTCCAGGAGATATGCTGTACGTTTTTGTTTGTATCAAAATAAAAATCTATTCTACCTAAAAGAAGACCTGCCCATCCAACCTGGTTAACAAGTACATTTTTGCCCTGTCTGTTGGTATAAGACTGAGGTTCTGGTAAGAATGTATGAGTATGACCTCCCAGAATTATATCAATATTCTCTGTGTTGGCCGCTAAAATTTTATCACTTATTTTATTAGGTTCATCTTTATAGTCGTAACCTATATGGGATAAACAAATAACAAGATCACATTGCTGATCCTTTTTAAGGAAATTGGAATAATGCTGAGCTACATCAATCGGGTTAGAGTAAACGGTTTCTCCATACTGTTTTTTGCCTACAAGGCCATCCAGCTGAATTCCAACCCCGAAAATTCCCACTTTGATTCCATTCTTATTAAAGATTTTATACTGAGAAGTTTTTCCGTCCAGAATTGTGTTTTTGAAATCATAATTAGAGCAGATAAAAGGAAATTCTGCATTTGGAAGTACCTTTAAAAATCCTTCCAGTCCGTTATCAAAATCATGATTACCCATGGTAGAGGCATCATACTTCATCATAGACATTAATTTAAATTCCAGTTCTCCTCCAAAGAAGTTAAAATAGGGTGTTCCCTGGAAAATATCACCTGAATCAAGCAGTAATACATTGTTCTCCTGATTTCTGATCTGCTGAATCAGGCTTGCTCTTCTTGCAAATCCTCCCTGATTGGGATTCCTTGTATAGCTGGCATCAAAAGGTTCTATTCTGCTATGCTGATCATTGGTATGAAGAATAGTCAGTTTGTTTGCGGATTTTAATTTCAGAACGTTTAATTCTTCCGCCATCATCATATTGGGAGCTAAAGCCATTGCTAAAGATCCACCTCCTATTGCCTTTAAAAAACTTTTTCTATCCATTATTTCTTACCGATAAAATTTAAACGAACATCTGTAGCGGGAACTATCTCAGGATTTTTTTTGAAATATTCAATATATAAATCTCTGAGCTTTACACCTGTCGGGATTGCTTCTCCTTTTGCAAAGAATTTCATATTGTCGCCTCCCAGGGCAAGATAATCTGATGTGGCAATATAATAGTCTTTGTTCGGCTCAGGTGTTTTTCCATTAATTAAAGATTTAGATAACTGTCCGTTTTTTGTTTCAATATATAAATGTGAAACCGGATTATTAACCTGAGTTTTTGCATAATAATCAAAAAGTGCCTGCAGATCAGTACCTTTCATTTTTACAATAATCAATTCGTTTTCGAAAGGCATTACTTCAAAAAGATTTTTAAGAAAAATATCTCCCTTTCCGATAGTAGTACGGATTCCCCCGATATTGATCAATGCGGCATCTGCATTCTGTTTAAGATGAGCTTGTAGCCAGTCATTGCCTCCCTCAAATGTATAATCCGCTAAAAGATTTCCCAGATTGCTGTTATTACCTTGTTTCGTAAGATCTACACTGGTATGCGAGATCTTCTGGTTCATTTCCTTATCAAGTTTTTGCTTATAAGGTTCAATAACTTTTACAAATGCCTCATCATTCTTAAGCTCGTTATTAATAGAAATATTTTTCTGGGTCTTTACATTCACAAGCGACGGTGCGGAAACCGTTTTGCATGCTGTAAGAGATGCCAGAGCAATTCCTAGTAACAAGAATTTATTTTTCATAATATCTTTTAGTATATGCAAATATAACTATATGTATAATAAAACATTATTATTTATTATAAATTCTTATTGTAAATGATTAAATTTGGCAAAAATAATTCGAACAGATGAGCATTTTAAAAGGAGTAGGTGTTGCTTTGGTGACGCCCTTTAATGAAGATTTATCCGTTGACTTCGAAAGTTTAACAAAACTTGTCGAATTTAATATTGAGAACGGAACCAATTATTTGGTAGTGTTGGGAACTACGGCAGAAGCCGCAACGCTTTCTGAAGAGGAGAAGAAACAGGTAATTGAGCATATCATTAAGGTAAATAATAAACGCCTTCCTTTGGTATTAGGAATTGGCGGCAACAATACTCTGGATGTCAAGAAACAGATAGAAGAAGCAGATCTTTCTGCATTTGAAGCAGTACTTTCCGTATCTCCATATTATAACAAACCTAATCAGGAAGGGCTTTATCAGCATTATAAGGCTTTGGCTTCCACAGGAAAAAATATTATCATTTATAATGTTCCTTCAAGAACCGGTCAGAATGTGGAAGCAGATACTACAATTCGTCTTGCAAAAGAATTCCCGAATTTATTTATGATCAAAGAAGCAGCACCGAATATTCTACAATATTTTGATATTCTTAGAAAGAAACCTGAAGGCTTTTCTTTGGTTTCCGGAGATGATGAATATACACTGCCTGTAACGCTGGCGGGAGGACAAGGTGTAATTTCTGTGATTGGACAGGCGTATCCTAAAGAGTTCTCAACTATGGTACAGCTTGCTTTTGATGGTAAAGTGAAAGAGGCTTATGAGATCCACAATAAGTTGGTAGATATCACCCGTCTGATCTTTGCAGAAGGAAACCCTTGCGGGATTAAAGTGATTTTAGCTGAAAAAGGAATCATTAAAAACTATTTAAGACTTCCATTGGTGGCAGCTTCAGAAGGGCTTTATGCAAAAATTAAAGCTGAAATGAGCAATATCTAAAAATGTTAAATTTAAGCTGGCTGTAAGTTTACATTTTCATTACAGCACAAAATTGACAATTAATAATTGGAAATATAAAGGTGAAAGGCTCCGGCTTTTCACTTTTTTTAATCAAAATACAATATAATATGAAATTAACACAAGCTACAGAAAAGGACATTCCTTTAATTCAGGATTTGGCCAGAAGGTCATGGGAAAATGCATATGCAGAAATACTTTCGGTTGATCAGATGGACTATATGCTTTCGGAAATGTATTCTGAAACTGAGATTAAAAGCCATCTTCTGAATCCTGATTATCATTATTACTTAATTCAGGATGAAACTACGGGCTTATATGATGGTTTTATTGGTTATCAGCATAATTATGAAAATCTTACTACAAAACTTCACCGCATTTATTTAGTTCCGGAAAGTAAAGGAAAAGGTTTTGGTAAAGAAGCACTTTTATTCCTGAATGAAAAAGTTTCTGAAAACGGGAATGACCGAATTATTCTGAATGTCAACAAATATAATTCTGCCAGGAACTTCTATGAGTCCCAAGGATACAGAGTTTATGGGGAAGGCGTTTTTGATATTGGAAACGGTTTTGTAATGGATGATTATATGATGGAATTTCTAATTCACAAATAAATGACTTAAAATTTTGTAACTTTATCTTATAATTCTATAACAAGTGACTTCTTTTTTTGGTTCATCTTTGCTTCAGAACCAAATCACTTATAACAATACATTCATATGCTTGGTTTTGAGCTGAATCAGCTTTTTATCAGTATATTTTTTTCATCCTTAGTGTTTAAATTCCTGTATTCTTTAATGCAGGAGTTTTTTCGTATATGTGCAAAGTTAAAAAAATATATTTCTATTTCACTTTTAAATGAAATAAATTATTATATTTACTAAAAAATTGGCTTTATTTATACTAGGATGAAAATGTACGTTAAATTTGATTTCAATGCCCTTTGTAAAAAGGTATTGGACGAGAAGCTTAAAGAGCATGGGTTGAAATACCGCTTGCTGAACTTCGGTGAGGTAGAATTTTATGAGCCTCTTACGCAGGAACAGCACAGCCTTTTTAAGAAGAATCTTGAAGATTATGGTATCGAAATTATAGAAAGCCAGAAAACGGCTTTAGTACAGAAAATTAAAGATGCCATTGTAGAGCTTGTCTTTTCTGATGAGATTATTCCTGTGAAAGCATCCATCTATATCTCAGAAAAACTAAATCACAGTTATGGATATCTTTCAAATCTGTTTTCTGAAGTTGCCTTTACTTCCATTGAGAATTTTATTATTCTACAGAAAATAGAACATGCAAAGGCACTGATCATAAGAAATAAGCAAAGTCTGACAGAAATTGCCCATAAACTGAATTATTCCAGTGTGGCACATCTAAGTACCCAGTTCAAAAATACAACGGGGATCACCCCCTCCCAATTTCAAAAAATTATAGGAAGAAGAAGAGCCCAAAGCACAGTAACAAACGCTAAAATGCAGTATGAATAGAGAATTTCTGAACGTAATAGTAGCAGATAACGATGAAAATACATTGATTTTTTTTAAAAATATCTTAAAAGAGCTAAAGATCTCTATAAAAGTTCAATGTTTCAGTAACGGAAAAGATTTGATGGAATATATAAGCAACAATGATGCTGTAGTTCCTGAAATTATTTTTATTGCATATACGCTCGCCGGGAAAGACGGCATGGAATGCCTGGCAGAAATTAAATCTGATCAGAAATTCAGCAATATGGTGACAGCCATTTATTCTGATCCGATTCAGGAATGTGAGGTTGAGGATATCTTTGTAAAAGGAGCTAATATTTTTATAAAGAAACCTGATTCTTTTGAAGGGCTGAAGAAGGTGCTTACCGATGTAATCACCATTAACTGGCAGTATCATACTTCCGGATTAAATAAAGAGAATTTTATTCTTAAAGTATTATAAATAAGCAGCTTTATGTCTTTATTTATTTCAGTCATAAATTATATTTGTTGCATACTATTCACAAATAAGTGAAAATTTTATAACTAAATGTTAAAATAATATAAAAAGGATAACAATTAATATTCTGACATTTGTAAATATAAACTCAGACACAAATTTGACTATATAGAAAAAGAGGCAGATGAATGAGAAGTAATTGTTTCTAAAAAACAAAATTTATATAAATCACGATGTTAGTAACAAAATGAATTATATTAATTTCCAATTTTAAAGCATAGAAGATCTTTAAACAAAACGGTACAATCATGAAAACTTAAAGCAGCTGGAGATATTTTTATTCGTTTCATTCCCTCATCTCCATCTGTACACAGTTAGTTTTTATAATAAGCAAGTTGGAAAAATAATTCATTTTGTTTTTATAATTTATTTTAATAGTTATGGCTTTTAACTTATTTAAAATATAGATATTTTCACACCACATCACAAAATATTAATAAGCCTAAACTATTAAAATAAATTTTTTCACCAGATTACAAAGTAATTTCTTCTAAATAACAGTTTTATAAGGGGGCCGCAGGAAAAATCTTTCTGCGGTTTTTTTATGATATTTTACTCCATTTGTTTTTCCCTTTATAGTATCTGATATAATAGTTTTTAATAATCAGATTGTCTGGTCTGGATAGCATAGGATCAGCTTCCAGAATTTTTTCCACTGTATTTTTTGTCGTTTTAATAATCTTTGAATCATTAATCAGATCCAGTCTTTTGAAATCTACTACACCACTTTGCTGGGTACCCAGAATATCACCGGGACCACGAAGCTGCATATCAACTTCAGAAATTTTGAAACCATCATTGGTTTCGGTCATCGTTTTGATACGGGTTCTGCTTTCCTTAGAGAGTTTATCTGAGGTCATCAGAATACAATAGCTCTGTTCTGCACCTCTTCCCACACGTCCTCTAAGCTGATGCAGCTGTGAAAGGCCAAACCTTTCGGAACTTTCAATAACCATAACTGAAGCATTAGGAACATTTACTCCTACTTCAATGACCGTAGTTGCTACCATAATTTCAGCTTTTCCCGAAGCAAAATAAGCCATTGCAGCATCCTTTTCATCCGGTTTCATTTTTCCGTGAAGCATGGTTACATTATATTCAGAAAAGTAATCCATAACATGCTCAAGGCCTTCCATCAGATTTTTATAATCTAAAGTTTCAGATTCTTCAATAAGTGGATATACAAAATAAACCTGCCGCCCTTTCGTTATTTCATCCTTACAGAAATTATAAACGTAAAGCCTGTCTTTCTCACGTCTGTGAGCCGTTATAATAGGCTTTCTTCCCACCGGCATTTCATCAATTACAGAAACATCAAGGTCAGAGTAAAAGCTCATCGCTAGCGTTCTTGGAATAGGGGTTGCAGTCATCACCAGAATATGCGGCGGAATTTTATTCTTAGCCCAGAGTTTAGCTCTTTGAGCCACACCAAATCTATGCTGCTCGTCAATAATTGCTAATCCCAGATTTTTAAATTTTACTTTATCCTCCAAAACAGCATGGGTTCCTACTAAAATGGAAAGTGTACCATTTTCAAGTTCTTCATGAATGATTCTTCTCTCCGCTGCTTTGGTAGAGCCGGTGAGAAGTCGGACATTGATTTCTGTGTGCTCTAAAAGTTCTTTAATCCCGTTATAATGCTGCTGGGCAAGAATTTCCGTTGGTGCCATCATACAGCTCTGAAATCCGTTGTCCATAGCAATAAGCATCGTCAGTAATCCAACCATTGTTTTACCTGAACCTACATCTCCCTGCAGAAGCCTGTTCATTTGGATGGGCTTCTTCATATCCATACGAATTTCCTTTAAAACCCTTTTCTGAGCATTGGTAAGCTCAAAAGGAAGATGATTTTCATAAAATCCATTGAAGTGATCACCAATAATAGGGAAGGGATTGCCATAAGACTGTGTTTTATGATGGAGTTTCTTTAAGCCATAACCCAATTGAAAAAAGAATGACTCTTCAAATTTCAGCCTATAATCAGCTTTATCAAAATGTTCCATGTCTTTTGGAAAATGGACGTTCAGAAAAGCATGCTGTCTTGACATGAATTTGAAGGTCTTCATCAGGTATTCCGGGAAGTTTTCTTCTATAAGATTCGGGATTTCTTTGCAGATATTTCTTAAAGCATTCTGAAAAAAACGCTGATTTAATCCTCTTTTAGTTAATTTTTCAGAACTTGGGTAAATCGGTTTCAAACGGGTGTCTCCTTCTTTCTTTTCCTCAGCTTCAATTTCCGGATGCGGCATAGAAAACTGTCGGTTGAAAACATTGATCTTTCCAAAAATATAAACTTCACGGTTAATAGGAAGCTGTTCTTTCAGCCATTTTGAATACTGGAACCAGACCAGATCCATGCTGCCGGTTTCATCATTGAATTTTGCCGTTAATCTTTTGGTTTTTCCTGTTTGAATTTCCTGTACATGGGTAATTTTTCCCTTCAGTTGTATTTCCTGACTGGTTTCCTCATGAAGTTGAGATATCGTATAGATCTTACTTTTGTCCAGATACCGGATCGGATAAAAGTTCAGCATATCTTCTACGGTGGATAATCCCAACACATTTTTGATGAGTTTGGCTCTATCGGGACCTATTCCTTTTACATATTCTATGGAAGTATCTAACGTCATTTTTGATCTGAGGTTCGAGTTTTCGGGAATCGAATTTTAAATGAAAAAACGAAGGTTCGAATTTCGGTAAAATAAAAAAGACTTCCAAAAAAAATTGGAAGTCTGAATTCTGTATCTGAAAACCCCGCCGGGCATTCGGTTATTCTTTGATCTTGGATTTGAACTTTTTCTGATAATCTTCCCATTGTTCACGGGTACGGATTTTTTTAAATAAATCCTTTGAGATCAGCTCCAGGTAAGGTTCCAATTCCTTGGCAGAAAGTTCTCCCTGAAGAATAGTGATGGGATCACCGTGCTCATCCAGAAAAACCGTACTTGGAACAGCTCCTACATTCATATATTGGGTAAACTCATGTAGAGAATTTCTTCCTTTTTTATGTTCAGTATTGGGATTTGAAAATGTTCTTCCAAAGATCTCTATGTTCTTTTTTTCTTCTGCATTGAATTTTACAGGATAGTAGTTTTCATTTAAAATCTGGGAAATCACGGGATGTCCGTATGTTTTTTTGTCCATGATTTTGCATGGTCCGCACCAATCTGCATAGAAATCAATAAGAATCTTTTTAGGACTTTCCTTTTGAGCTTTTAAAGCTTCTTCAATGGTCATCCATTTGATCTGTGCAAAGCTGAGGTTTAATAAAAATAAGAGAGTTATGCTTAAAATTTTCTTCATAATTTGATATTTAAGTAAAAATAAGCATAAATACTTATTTCCTATTTTACATCTTGCATTAATTTTTTCACGTACGGAGATATCAAAATTAATACCACTCCCGCAATTACAGCATACAGTCCCAATTGTTTATATCCATCAGTATAAGTGATCAATTCATCATAGTTGGTAGAACCTTCCTTAGCTGTAGCAAGGCTGGCCCCAATAATCCCTGCAACGTACTGTCCATAAGCTGAAGCAAGGAACCACATTCCCATCATCATTCCCTGAAGGTTTTTCGTAGAAAGTTTGGTCATGATTGATAAACCGATAGGAGAGAGACATAATTCTCCAAGGGTAATGATTAAAAGTGCCAGCGTGAAGAAGTTCAAAGAAGTGATTCCCTGAAGGTTTGCAAATAAACGTGTTGCAAATAATACATAGTAACCTAAACCAAGGAAAATGAATCCCAGCCCGAATTTGATAATGGTATTCGGTTCAATTTTTCTTTTATTAAGCCAGATCCAAAGAAGACCGATAAGCGGAGCAAGGAAAATAATAAAGAAAGCACCTCCTGAGTTATTGACACCATTCGGATCTAATCCAAAAAGATCTTTATTTAGGTTCTTGGCTGCGAAAATACTTAATGAACCTCCGCTTTGTTCATAAATTCCCCAGAATATAATGGAAAAGATGATGAAAACCAGCGCTGCCCAAAGTTTTTTACGTTCAGAAGCTGTTACTTTGCTCATTTCGTAGAACAGATAAATCAATGTTAATGGGCCAATGGTCCACATAAAATAATCTGTATATTCTGTTTTGGCAACCATAGTCATAATGATAGGCACAAAAATCAATGACAGAACATATACTCCATATTCTTTCCATTTTGGTATCGGAGCTGTCTTTACTTCTGCCAGGGGATGGCCGGGTTGTAGACCGATTGGACCTAACCTTCTTTGAGTAAAAATAAAGTTAATTAAACTTATAACCATTACAACAGCTGCTAAACCAAAAGCAACGTGCCATTGAAGATTTTCAGGAATTAATCCTTTTCCCAATTGAATTACCCCTAACTCTATATATCCAGTTTTGCCAATGGAAATACAGGCGTAACCACCAAGTAAAGCTCCAAGATTAATTCCGGCATAGAAAAGAGAAAAACCAGCATCAGCCCTTTCATCATTAGGTTTATAAAGTTGTCCTACCATGGATGAAATATTTGGTTTAAAGAAACCCGTTCCCACTACGGTAAATGCTATTCCTAAGAAAAAGAACTTATGAGGATCTGTAGCAAGAATCAAACTTCCTACAATCATCAGAAGGCCGCCCCAGAAAAGGGATTTTCTGAATCCTAAAATTTTATCCGCAAAAAGTCCGCCTACAAAAGTAAAGGCATATACAAAAGCCTGGGTGGCTCCGTATTGAAGATTGGCTTCTTTTTCATGGAAATTAAGCTGTGAGATCATGAAGAAAACCAGCATTCCGCGCATTCCGTAGAAACAGAAACGTTCCCACATTTCAGAGAAAAACAGACTCCAGATTTGTCTGGGATACTTTCCTTTGAAATTTTGTATTTCATCTAAAGTTAAGCTCATAATGATATATGATTAAGTTTTAATTAGGGTTTTTATTTTCTTGATCCAGTTCAAAATGGATACTGTCCTGGTCGATAATTTGTTTTTATTCTTCTTCTTTTGGGAGATACTTTATCATCCTGACTGGAAAGCAGCCGATAATGGGACCAGCTTAATTCGTGATGCAGTGCGTCACGAATTGGAAATGCATGATAAAAAGAACACATATTCCTTAGATTGCTCTCGTTAAACCCTTTTCCAAACTCTAAAGTAAGTTTCTGAGAAAGATTCTTTAACGTATACTTTCCATATTCTGCACGTTCCTTTCCTTGTTGCTCATCCTCTACAATCAGTTTTCCCATTTGCCAGTATGTAAGCAGTAGTGTGGAATTCGCTATTCGAAAAACCTTTTCGCGCGATTGTCTAATAATTTCCTTTACGGATTGAAATAAAGGATCTTCGGAAATTTCCATCGTACGAAAATAAAAAAAACCTCTGACTTAGCAGAGGTTTTATTCATATTTTGTTAATGCTAGTTTACACCATGCATCATTTTCTTTAATATAGGTGAAAGCAAGCCTAAAATTACAGAAGCAATACCACAAAGTACAACGAATACCATAAAGAATTCGAATAAGTTATGGATCTCAAACCCTGCAAATGTAGGATTGTGTAACGGTAACTGAGCTTTTTCGAAAGCAGCAACCTGATCTGCATTCAACGTTACTTTTTTATCTAAAACTTCCTGAAGATTGATTCCCATTTCTTCAGCTTTTTTGAATTTATCACCTGTAGCAGGGATTAGAGCTCCCAATGAACCTGCTAATGCATAACCTGCAGCATTGGAAATAAAGAATACTCCGTATAATAATGAAGCAAACCTTTTCGGAGCTAATTTACCTACCAATGATAAACCGATTGGGGAAAGACAAAGCTCACCACAAGTCTGGATAAAATATAGTAGCATTAACCATTTGATAGCCAATAAACCTGAACTTCCCAGATCTTTTACGTTATGAGCGATGATGAAATACGAAAGAGCAATTAATGCCAATCCCATTG
Organism: Chryseobacterium sp. Tr-659; assembly: GCF_011752975.1. Taxonomy (GTDB): domain Bacteria; phylum Bacteroidota; class Bacteroidia; order Flavobacteriales; family Weeksellaceae; genus Chryseobacterium. The sequence goes on from NZ_VWWP01000008.1 coordinate 227,210, forward strand.
CCTGTTTGAAAGGAGATACGGGCTCTTTTCCTTTTGCTCTTAATTTATCCCAAATCAAACTGAACGGAACTGCAAGAATCACTACGAAAATACCATTGAAGATCTGTACCATTGAAGGAGGCATATTCCATCCTAAAATATTTCTATCCGTCTGGTTATCCGCGATGAATGTTAACGAAGAACCTGCCTGTTCGAAAGCTGCCCAGAAGAAGATAATGAAGAAAGAAACGATATAGATTACCCAAATTCTCTGTCTTTCAATTTTATTTTCAGCAGAAGTCATGATCAGGAATGCTAAGGAAATACCTGCTGCATAGATGAAAGGGTAGATAATACCTTTAATCAGCTGTCCCATTTCCATTGAATTGAAACCAAGTTCCCCTACAAGAAGATATCTGAATGCAAAGAATAAAGCAACAAAGATAAGTCCTGTAACAGCAAGGAATTTACCTGAGAATTTCGCTGACTGTGTTTCTCCTTCTTCGAAATCTGCACTTGTATTGTTCTTTGGTAATCCTCCAATAGGTCTTCCTTCCGGAGTTACTACATATTTATTTTTAAGGATAAAGAATGTTACAGTTCCGATTACCATAGCAATAGAAGCTGCAAGGAATCCCCATTTGAAAGCGAAAATATCTCTTACACCGGTAGTTGCATCTTTTACGTCTCCTACGTAAGGACAAATAAACTGTCCTAAGAATGCCCCGATGTTGATTCCCATATAGAAAATGGTGAAAGCAGAGTCTAATTTTGATTTTTCCTGCTTAGGATAAAGGCTTCCTACCATTGAGGAAATGTTAGGCTTGAAGAATCCGTTACCGAAAATGATAACAAATAAAGCCAGCCACATAATAAGTTTGGCACTACTGATATCAGCAGAAAACGTTGAGGCACTGATGAATAATAAAAACTGGCCAATAGCCATTAATGATCCACCGATGATGATAGCGAATCTGTTTCCTATGTATTTATCAGCAATAAATCCTCCCAAAAGAGGGGTTAAATAACATAAAGCCAGGAATCCACCGTAGATGATTGCTGCATCAGCTTCTTTTATTAATAAGGAATTTACCATGAAGAGCGTTAAAAGTGCTCTCATCCCATAAAAGTTGAAACGCTCCCACATTTCTGTTCCGAAAAGAACCCATAATCCTTTAGGATGCCTGGAATTCTTATTCTCTACAAATTCATCCGGTTTCGGACTCAATGCTTCAATATTATCCATTTCTATTGTTAATTTTTGTTAAGACTGACAAATATAGTTTATTTTAGGTTTTTGGCAAGGTTTTAATTTTATTTTTAAATAAAAAAGCTGCGGAACTATCCCGCAGCTTGCTAATCGTTATAATATCAAGGATTAATGTCCTTTTTCTCTCATAATTTTATTCAGCCTTTTTAACATAGAAAGACCTAAAAGTGTAGCAAATATTAACAATGCGAAGTTAACAAGGAAATAATTCGTCTTGTTTTCGTAATTGTACCAGGTACTTGCCAGGATTCCGGAAAGCTTGTTTCCTACTGAGTTGGCAAGGAAGAATCCTCCCATCATCAGTGCTGTGATTCTCGCAGGAGAAAGTTTGGATACGAAAGAAAGTCCCATCGGAGAAAGACATAATTCTCCGATTGTAATAACTCCGTAACTGGCTACAAGCCACAAAGGAGAAACTTTTACAGCTCCGTTATCCCCAGCCATTACAGCTAGAACCATCACAAGACATGAAAGTCCGGAAATAAATAATCCTAAAACAATTTTAGTAGGGGTTAAAGGTTCTTTTCCTTTTCTTCGTAATAAGGCCCAGAATCCTACAATAACCGGTGTTAATGCAATTACCCAGAATGGATTGATAGACTGGAATAATTCAGTATTATAGAGATATACTTTATTTTCAGGGTTTTTCTCTAATGCAGTACGTTGTTCAGGAGAAATATTTTTAAAATAAACATCTTTCCCCATTTCTTTCTTGGTTTCTCCATTATCATCCTTTTGAGATCTGAATTGATTATCATAAACCGGAGTTTCCTTATTCTCATAGCTCTTTCCCTCCACCATATAAATTCCTTCCAATGGCTTTTCAAGGGAAGCAGGAACACTTCTGTCCGTATAATAATTGGCCCATCTTGTCAACGCTGTACCGTTTTGTTTGAAAACAGCCCAAAAGAACATACTGATCAGGAATACAGAAAGTAAAGCCCCAATAGATGATTTTTCTTCAGGTTTCGCCTTGAAATAAAGAGAGGCATAAAAGTAAATAACAGGAATACATGCAAAAATAAAGGCATCTGTACTGTCACTGCCAAAGATATTATTTGGAATAAACCAGCCAATTGCTCCGGCAACGATAGCAGGAACGAATACTTTGATCAGGATTTCTGAAAGTTTTGTATCTCCTTCCTGTACTGGCTTCATTTGTGCGGCATGAATATAATGCTTTCTTCCGATGGTAAAAATAACCATTCCGATCAGCATTCCGACTCCCGCAGTGATGAAAGCTTCACCCCAACCGAATTTATTACGCATGAAAGCAGCAATAATATTACAGATAAATGCCCCAATATTGATCCCCATGTAGAAAATATTGTACCCGGAATCTTTATTGGCTTTATAAGGTTCTTCAGAATAAAGGTTTCCTAAAAGAGTTGAAATGGTAGGCTTAAAGAAACCGTTACCAATAATAATCAACGCAAGAGAGGTATAGAATAGAGGTAAGTCTTTAAATACACCCATTCCGATATATCCGGCAGCCATTAAAAAGCCTCCCAGGTAAATGGATTTAATATACCCTAAAACTCTGTCTGCCAAAAAACCACCAATAAAAGGAGTAAGATATGTGAGTGCAATATAAGTTCCGAAAATATCATCAGCAGTTTTGTCCGGAAGCCCGAGACCTCCCTTCATGCCGGTAGGTTCAATAACATACAGAACAAAGATTCCAAGAATCAGGTAGTACCCGAAACGCTCCCACATTTCTGTAAAAAAGAGAAAGGGCAGCCCTTTAGGATGTTTAGTCTTCATATAATTTAATTTCAAATTCCTCAAAAATAAGTTTTTAATTTCAATTGATAAAATAAATAATACTTAGGTAAATGATTAATGAAATAAATATAAATGGGGAATCCTAAACGGTATTTAAATCATACGGGATACTTGTACAAAGCAGAGATACGGTTGTACACAATCAAAAAAATGAAATTACATGCAATCTGCAATAACATCTCTCGTTGAAGTGATATTTGTTTTTTAGTTTCGACACTGTCAATAGTGACAAATAATCTAAAAAAAACATTATGAAAAAAAACGATTTAAAGAAACTGAAAGGCAGCTTATCAAGAAATGAGCTAAGAACGATTAAAGGAGGGACAATACATGAAGATCCTATAGATATGGGTTGTGCATGTACCAATGCCGCTTGTGCTGCTACGCATAATGGTAATGGTGATTCGTATTGCAATGGCACCTTTTGTTGTGGATAATCAAAATCAGTCCTTTAAAAATGGCAACAGGAAACTGTTGCTATTTTTTTGAAATGTAAAAGAAGTATTAAAATGACACGCAAAAGTTATACTGCTGTTATCAATTATTTAGACTATAATAAGATACATATTGACCGGGATGAATTTGAACTTCAGTTGGAAGGACATCCGGACTTTCCAAGCCTTTTAGCATTTTCTGATGCTCTGAATTTTTTCAATATTGAAAATTATAGTTATAGAATAGATAACGATGAAAAAGATATTTTACCTGAAGATTTTTTGGCCTTGGTAGAAGGTGAATTGACTGTTGTAAAAAATAAAAACAATCAGCTTACTATTAATGGTTCTCCTGCACATGATTTTTTTACAAAATGGGAAAATATAATCTTCATTGTAGAACAAGAAGAATCTGCCAATACAAAACCCAAGTTTGATTATTCCTATATCAATTGGGGAATCTTTATCCTGTTGTTGGTATTTCTATTAGGATATGATTCTTCTAATAGGATATTAAAATTAATATTTGCCTGTACTTCTTTGGTGGGATTTATAATGGCTTATGAAGCTTATAAAAAGACGCATGGAAAAGGAACATTTATTCCGGTTGGAGTATGCAAGAGTAATTATTTGAATACAGATTGTGATTTGGTATTTAATTCCAAAAAATGGAAGCTTTTTACAAAAATAGATTTGTCTGAAATTTCATTGCTGTTTTTTACTACTCAAGTCACATGTTTTGTTCTGTTTTCACTGATGGGAAATATCGGATTTTTCCTTGAGGTTTATCAATATGCTTTATTGGGCTTTATACCCATCGCTTGTATGTCTTTATACTATCAAATAGTTGTGGTTAAAAAATATTGTCCGGTATGTATGGCCATCATCGCTTGCGTATTGATTCAATTAATAGTTGCTAATCTTATGTTTTTTGATCATAAAACTATTGATGTTGGTTCTGTCATCTTATTTTTTATTGGAATTTTTGGGACAATGATTGTTTTGCTAAACCTAAGGGCAAATGAAGAGATCGCACAGAAAAATGAATATATCATTAAGAAAGATTTGAAATTCAGGAGAAACTATAAGTTTTTCAAAAACAATCTATCCTTTCAAAAGAAACTGACGGATACCGATTTTTCGGGTGCTTTTGTGTTTGGAAATGAAAAAGCATTGCAAAGCTTAACCTTCATTACCAATCCTTTTTGTAAGCATTGTAAGGATTTTTATCCCGTTTTTATAAAGCTGGTGAAAAAATATTCTGACGAATTGAGAATCAATATTTTCTTTGATATAGATCTTGGAAGAGACGATGTGGATAACAGAACAGTTCACATAAATCTTAGCAGTATATATATCAATAGCGAAAATAAAGCAGACTTTCTGGAAGCCTTAAGCGGTTGGTATTCAGTTCAGGGATATAATGAAAATAAAACCGGCTGGTATAGAAAATATTCTAAATATTTTGGAAACCCAGAAGAAGCACTTGTTATTTTAAAAGAGCATGAAAAATGGTGTGGCAACAATAGTATTCATTTTACACCTGATATTTTTATCAATGATACGGAATATCCACTCCAATACGAAAGAGCAGACCTGGAATATTTTATACCGGAACTTTTATCTGAAAATTAAAATTAATTATGAAAAACTTATTATTTATATTGTTGGGAACAGCCATGCTCTTTTCTCAGAACAACAGGTTCATCTATGATGTTAAATATAAAAAAGACTCAACTTCAAAGCATATTATCAGAGAAAATTACTATTTGGATATCACAAAAGATGATGTAGCCTATTATAACAGACTGAATTATATTAATGATTCAATATTCAGTGTTACTGGAAAATATACACCTGCTAAGCTGACTTCTTTTCTCATAAAAAAGAACAAAAGCAATGTCTATCAAAATTATGAATATATTGGGGATGTAAACTTCTATAAAATATCCGAAGAAGCCAGACTGCATTGGAATATCACGGACAGTATAAAAGTTTCCAATCATTTCCGGCTTCAAAAAGCTACTACGCAATTCGGAGGAAGAAATTGGATCGCATGGTTTTCTAAAGATATTCCCATGCCTTATGGGCCCTATAAGTTTAACGGATTACCAGGGTTGATCATGGAATTGTATGATACCAAAAAGAATTATTATTTTAATGTGATTAAAAGTGAAAAGATTCCGGATGATTATAAGCGTCATTCCTTAAATAATTATATACCCAGAGCAATTCCCGTTACTCAGAAAGAATTGAATAAATTAAAGTTAGACCTTTATTCCAATCCTTTTAAATATGTTTTGAATGGGGCATTAACGATTCCGGAAGGAAAGAAACTTCTTTTGGATGATGGGACAGTTCTCTCCAAAGAACAATTGAAACCCGCAGAAGCCAACGAAAGAAAAAAAATAAAATCTTTCAATAATCCTATCGAATTGGATAAAGCAATTAAGTATCCTTAATCTGCTGCTGTATTAATAAAAAAGAACCTTTCAAAATCTTGAAAGGTTCTTTTTTATTAATACATTAAATAGTGAGTCTATGAGTCAAAAATTGTTTTGAGATTTTAATATTCGATTTTCTTCTTTTAATTCATGAATATTTTGCTTTAGAAAAACAATATAATCCTGTAAATTTTCAATTAGTGAATGATTGAAATTTTGGATATACTGATATTGGGAGTGATCTTTGAATATGGAATTTCCATTACTGATTATTTTCTCATCCTCTTCTTTGATTTCAGAAATAGGAACATTCAGTGTTTCAGATATTTTCTTCCATTCGTCTTCATGTATCCTTACTTCTCCTCGTTCTTTTCGGGAGTAATTTGAAGGATCAGTTGATAAAATTTTTGCCATTTTCTCTTGAGAAATGCCTTGTAGTTTTCGTAGGTTTTTTAGTTTTTCTTGCTTCATTGTTTCTTAATGTCGATTGCAAATATGCAAAACATGTACATGTTCTGCAAAAAATTTGCCAGAAAAATGCCTGATCTATTTCTCTTATTCGAGATTTTAATTTATAGTTTTGAAAAGTCAATAATGACACAGAATATTAAAAGAAAATTTTATGAAAAAGAATGCTTTAAAAATTACAAAAGCAAGCTTAACGAGAAACGAGTTAAGAACACTTAAAGGAGGAAAAAGAATACCAGATGATCCAGAAACTGGCGTAGAGTGTGGTTGTGTACAAGCAGGCTGTGCTGGAGATGGTAGTGCAAGATGTGGTGGAGGATGTTGTAACTAAAACTAAATCACAATCAGCAATGAAATTTCATTGCTGATTATTTTTTTAAGATCTATGAAGAAAAATATTAATATACTAACCCATTATTTGAACCTTAATGATATTCATGTTGACAAAACTGAGTTTGAATATCAGCTAAATGGTCATCCGGAATTTCCTAATATTCTGTCTTTTTCTGATACACTTCATTTTTTTAATATTGATTGCTCTGTTTTTGAAATAGATAAAGAGGATGTTGAATTGTTACCTGAAAATTTTCTTTCAATTAATGAAGGTGATTTTAAATTGGAAGACAAAAAAAATTATGATATTTCCACATCTAACGTTGTTTTATTAGTTGATAAATCAGAAATTTTCCACAATGAAAAGAAAAAGAATAATATCTTGTTATGGAGTATGCTTTTATTAAGCGCTCTGGTATTATCCATATTATTAATAGACTTTTCTTTTTTTTATATAGGAACTGCATTTTTATCACTTTCATTTTTAGGAATCTTTCTTTCCTATGAGGCTTATAAAAAGACACATGGTAAAGGAACCTTCATACCTTTAGGTGTATGTCAGAATAAAATGTTGAAAACAGACTGTGATTATGTATTCAATTACAAAAAATGGAAGTTTTTTGATATATCTGAGATTTCTTTGCTGTTCTTTTTTTCTCAAATGATCAGTTTTATAATTTTAGCAATATATAAAGATCTCAGTTTTTATTATTTTATTTACAAGTACATATTCTACTTATTTATACCTATTTCATTCATTTCATTGTATTATCAGGTTATTGTTATTAAAAAACTCTGCCCGGTTTGTATAGGGATCATACTTTCTGTCTATGGCCAGCTGGCTCTTTTATTATTCCTGCCAAATTCTTTAGTGAGTGTCAATCCATTCTCTATTATTTTGTATCTCATTTTTGTATTGGCTTCTGTACTATTCCTTCTGTATTTGAAGGAAAAAATTTCATGGAATAATAAACTGAAAGAAGAAATTATAAAAAGTTCGAGGTTTAAAAAGAACTATGCTTTCTTTAGAAATAACCTTTCAATTCAAAAGAAAACTCTTAATGATGATTTTTTAAACTCATTTAATTTTGGAACACCTGATTCCAATTTAACATTAACTTTAGTAACAAACCCTTCGTGTAAATATTGTAAAGAGTTTTATCCAACATTTATGAGAATTATTAATAATTATGGCAATAAAGTTAATATACGTCTTGTATTGGATGCAGACTTAGATAATTTTCCTGAAAACTTGCGGGCTACCTATATAAACTTAGCCTGTATTTATGAAAATTCGGAAGATAAAACAACTTTTTTTGTAGCTTTGGAAGAATGGTATAATATAAGAACAGATAAAAACGAAATTGATAAATGGTATAATAAGTATTCTCATCTGTTTAATAATCAGTATGATGTGATTTCTATTTTAAATAATCAGAAAAAATGGAGAAATATCAATGACATTAATTTTACACCTGATATTTTTATCAATGGATATCAATATCCTATAGAATATGACAGAGCAGATTTAGAGTATTTTATATCAGAGATGGTAGGATAATAATTAATTATGAAAAAACTGTTATTTTTATTATTGGGAACATTTATTTGTTTTTCCCAAAACAATAGATTTATATATGAAGTAGTCTATAAAAAAGATTCTGTTTCTAAAGATTTAATAAGAGAAAATTTTAATCTTGATGCAACTACAGAGGATATTGCCTATTATAATAGATTGTATTACGCCAACGATTCGTTATTTGCAGCCAAAAATCAGTATGGATTTAAAGGTTATAAACTGACCTCATTTCTGATTAAAAAAAATAACAATAATGAATATCAGAATTATGAATATATAGGAGATGTAAATTTCTATAAGATAAACGAAAAAGCAGAACAGAATTGGAAGATTACAGACGCTGTTAAAACTTCTGATGGTATTCATCTTCAAAAAGCGGTAACAGAATTTGGAGGAAGAAGCTGGATAGCATGGTTCTCAAAAGATATTCCCATTCCTTATGGCCCTTATAAATTTAATGGTCTGCCCGGACTTATTATGGAATTATATGATACAAAAAATAATTACTATTTCAGAGTGATTAAAAGTGAAAAAATTCCAGACACTTATAAAAGGACTTCATTAGAAAACTCTATTTCCAGGGCAATCCCTGTTGATCAGAATAAATTGAATAAATTGAAATTAGAATTATATGACAGCCCTTTTAAATATATAATGAACGGAAGGCTTACGTTGCCTGAAGGAAAAAAATTGCAGCTAGATGACGGAACTATTCTTACAAAAGAACAATTGAAACCCGCAGAAGCCAACGAAAGAAAAAAAATAAAATCTTTCAATAATCCGATAGAGCTTGACAAAGCAGTCAAATATCCTTAATGAGGCACTTTATTAATAAACAAAATCCCTTTCAAAAGCTTGAAAGGGATTTTTGTATTTCTGCTGATTCAGAATATTATAAATTATTCAGAATAAAATCTGTCATTTTCTGATACAGTTGCGGCCTTGTCTGTCCACCGTAAATTCCGTGGTTTTTGTCAGGGTAAGCCATGAAATCGAATTGCTTTTTGTTTTGAATCAAAGCTTCAGAGAATTCCATAGAGTTCTGGAAGTGAACATTATCATCAGCCGTTCCATGGATTAACAGAAATTTGCCTTTCAATAAATTGGCATATTCGGTAGGGGAGTTTTTATCATATCCATCCGGATTTTCCTGAGGTGTTCTCATAAATCTTTCCGTATATACAGAATCATAATATCTCCAGTTGGTTACAGGAGCTACTGCGATTCCCACTTTGAAAACATCAGCTCCTTTAGTCATAGCCAGGCTGGTCATATAGCCACCGAAACTCCACCCGAACATCCCGATTCTGCTCTTATCAATATAAGATTGGTTTCCGAACCATTTTGCTGCAGTAATCTGGTCTTCAATCTCGTATTTCCCAAGATTCATGTAAGTTACCTTCTTATATTTTGCTCCTTTATAACCGGTTCCGCGCCCGTCTACACAAGCAACGATGTATCCCTTTTGTACAAGGTGGTTGAACCACATGGCATTTCCGTTATCCCAAGAGTTTGAAACCTGCTGAGACCCCGGTCCGGAATACTGGAACATAAATAAAGGATATTTTTTATTTGGATCGAAGTTCTTAGGCTTCATTATCCATGCATTCATCTGATCACCAACAGCATTCGGAATAGTAATGAATTCTTTTACCGCAAAATTATCCGTTTTTAATTTCTGCAACTGGTCGTTATTATTCTGAAGCTCTTTTACAGCTTTTCCATTGCCATCTTTTAAAACATAAGTGTAAGGTCTTGCAGCGGTAGAAGATGTTTCAATAAAATAGTTGTAATTTTTACTGAAATTAGCCGAATTGTTTCCTTCCGTATTAGAGATCAGCTGAGATTTCCCATTTTCAATATTTACTTTGGAAACCACTTTATTGATGCTCCCTTTCTCCGTAGTCTGAACGTAAATTTCTTTAGATTTCGGGTTGAAACCATAATAATCGGTAACTTCCCAATTTCCTTTCGTAATCTGTTTTTTGAGCTTACCATCCTTGTCATACCAGTAAAGGTGGCGGTTGCCATCTCTTTCAGAAGCCCAAAGGAAAGAGTTGTCCTCAAGAAACTCCAATGTAGGGCTATCCGTATCAATCCATTTATCATCCGTTTCGGTAAATAATTTCTGAACCGCTCCAGTTTTGGTATTAACTTTTAAAATGTCCGAAGCATTCTGAATTCTCTCAGAAGTAATCAGAACAATTTCATCCGGTTTTGCGGTCTGGAAAACATTGGGGATATAATAGTTTTTGAAAGAACCTAAATTCAACAGCATTATTTTCCCGGTATCAAGACGGTATAATTGTGCAGATACTACAGAATTCTTTTCACCCGCTTTTGGATATTTGTAACGCATTTCTACCGGATACAGGTTTTTACCGTAAATTGGAATATAGATTTCCGGAACTTGGCTTTCATCAGATTTTACAAATACAATGGCATCAGAATTTTTTGTCCATTCATACTGTTTTGCGTGCCCGAATTCTTCTTCATAAACCCAATCTGCCAAACCATTGAGGATGGAGTTCTTTTTACCATCAGTCGTTACCTGGATAATTTTCCCCGAAGTAAGATCCTGATAGAACAGGTTGTTGTCAGAGATGAAAGCTACTTTGGTAGCATCAGGAGAAAAGGAAGGTTCCTGAACTGTTTTTCCCTCATTCAAACTGATAGTCTTTCCGGATTTTAAATCTTTTACATCAAATTTTCCAAGGAAAGAATGTCTGTAAATCGGCTGGCTTCCTACCTGTAAAAGAATTTTTGATTCATCATCAGAAAAAATATAGCTTTCGAATTTTCCGTCAACAATATTTCCTTCCTTCTGAGAAGTTTTGTAAGAATACTTTGCAATTCCTGAAGGCTCAATAACAAGATAATTTTCACCATTTTTCATGGAAGAGATTCCTGCAATTCCTTTTCCCCGGTAGTATCCCGAATATATCTTATCTAAAGTGATTTCCTGTGCCGATACATTTTGGAATGCCGCAGCTACAGTAAGTGTTAAGAGTAGTTTTTTCATTTCTAACATTAATGGATTTCAAAGATAATGATTTTATTAAAATGTGTAAAAAAGCTTTTCACAATACGCTTTTGGCAAAAAAATTGAATATCATTAAGTATAATCAAATCAAATAATAATTATGGAAACGAATGCATACAATCAGAAACTCAACCGTTACGTATTGAACGATCAGATTGTTTATACAGGTTTTTCCAGCTTTAAAGATGCGGAAGAATATACAAAGCGAAAAGGCGGAACACTCGTTGAAATAGGGTTTAAAGACGGAAACGATAACCCTGAAATTACAGATGAAGCCGGCTTGATAGAGAAAAAACTTCATTACTATGTGTATGCAGGCGATGAATATAAATTTATCCACTCATCTGATCCCGGCTTTAGAAAATATGCAGATGAGCTGCAGAAAATAAAGGCTAAAAATGATAAAACAAGCCCGGATGAAAGGTATTTTGCCAATTTCGAAATTGAAAATATAGAAGACCCGATTATTGTGATTAAAAATGATCATTTTGAATCGGTAACTTCGAGAGAGCGTTCAAAGTATTTGAAGCATGCCAGAGTTTATGAACTAGGGGTATCCCTGCCGAAATCTTAAAAAAAATGGATGATGAGCAAGACTAAATATTCAGACAAAGCTCAGGACAAAGTAGGAAAAGTGATGCACGAATTTAAGGAAGGAAAACTGAAGTCTTCCTCCGGAAAAAAAGTGACAAGCAGAAAACAGGCCATAGCCATCGGTATTTCTGAAGCAAGAGAAAAAGGCTTGAAAGTGCCTCCAAAGAAAAAATAATCATTCTAAAATAAAAAATGCCCGGAAATTTCCGGGCATTTTTTATTTTTTAAGCAAAACTACAAATTATCTATTTCGCGATTTTGACATTTAACGTTTTTGCTATTTTGCTTCATTATAAAGTATTCTGTAATATTCATCCGCCATTCTGTCGCTGTTGAAATGATCTTTCACATCGTTCATCGCGTTATGCTGAATTTTTCTCCACTGATCAGGACGATCGTAGTAAGTGGGAAGAATTTCATTTTCAAGAAGCTCGTATAATTTATTCAGATCATAATTATCCTGTTCATAGATACTCATGTTCAGGTAGTCGGCTTTTGGAACTACAAAAGAGTTTTCTCCGCTTTTAGCAAATTCAGGAATCCAGCCATCGTCTGTGGATAAATTTACAGAACCGTTCATGGCAGCCGTCATTCCTGAAGTTCCTGAAGCTTCTCTCGGAACCCTTGGATTATTTAACCATAGATCCGAGCCCTGTTTTAAAGATTTGCTTAAAGAAAGCTCATAACCTGTAAGAACAGCCATGTTCTTGTGGTTTTTACTTTCCTCAACCAACGTATTGAAAGTGGATATTGCAGAATAATCCATTGGGTAAGGTTTTCCTGCCCAGATAATCTGTACCGGATATTTTGGATTGTTCAGAAGTCTGTAGAATCTGTCTTTGTCATGTAAAAGAAGTTCCGCACGCTTGTAACCTGCAAATCTTCTTGCCCAGACAATGGTGAAAACATTCGGGTTGAAGAGATTTCCTGTCTGATCCGCTACAATGCTGAATAATTTTTTCTTTAAATGCTTCTTACGGTAATCAAAAACCATTGAATCATTTTCATCTTTGGCATTGTATAAAGGTTTGTCTGCCCAATATTTAAATTCCTGAGCGTTGGTGATGGAAGTGATTTCACAGATTCCCGGGTATTTATTCCACATAGCTCTGGAAACAACACCATGAAGCTGGGAAACACCGTTGGCAATTCTTGCCATTTTCAAAGCACAAAGCGAATGGTTAAAACGTTCATCATGAGCTCCTTCAATATTTTTTACTTCCTCTATGCTGTACCCTGAGAAATAAGACATGTCATAACATAATTTCATATTATGCTTTTCATTTCCGGCTTCTTCAGGAGTGTGGGTAGTGAAAACAAGCTTTTCTTTTACTTTATTCAGGTCTCCGTTATATTTTTTCAACAGGTAAAATGCCGCGGGAAGCCCGTGGGCCTCGTTTAAATGATAAACATCTCTTTCAATGTTCATTTCATCAAGAAGTTTGGCACCTCCTTTTCCCAATAAGATATATTGTGCCAGCTTTGTAGATTCATTGGCATCGTATAATTTATGACAGATTGTTTTTGAAACATGGTCATTTTCCGGAACATCCGTAGAAAGGAAGAACATGGGAGCCGTATTGAAGATTTCAGGATCAAGGTACCACACTTTTACCCAAACCGGAGCACTGTGGATTTCAATCTGAAACTTGATCCCGGTATCTTCAAGAAAGCTGTACATTTTCCTCGTCCATACCGGCTGAAGCGTCTGATCATGATTTCTGGCCTGGTCATAATAACCAAATTTCCATAGAATACCAATACCGATAAGGTCCTGTTTAAGATTATAAGCACTTCTCATGTGAGATCCGGCAAGGAAGCCAAGTCCTCCCGAATATATCTTCAGTACTTGCTCAAGGGCAAATTCCATTGAGAAATAAACAGCTTTTTTGGAATATTGAGGATTGATGTTGTAGGGTATTTTAAAATTCCTAAAATCCATAAATGTGGGTTTGTGTTAGAAGGGACAAAGGTATTAATTATCAAAATAAACTTTACATTAATTAATAGATAAATTAATTTTAAAAGTAGATATCGGATTGTTTTTTTACCTATCTTTAAGTGTGTAAATTTTTGATTATCAAAAACTTTTAATGATGAAAGCCTGTGGCTGCATGTGTTCTTTAATTTAATAAAAAAATCACACATGAAAAAGACGTTTTCTGATGAAGATCTGATTAAGAATCTGAGTTTATATTACCTGAACAGGCATTTGAAAAAAAAGCCCATAGAAAAGTATCACCGTACCATAGATGAATCTCCGCTTCATGATCGTGAAAAATACAGAAAGAAGTCAGAGATACTTCTTCTCAACTCTTTTATGCATCATTTCCCCGAAGTGAAATTTGAGAATCTTACCTGCGAGAGCCCGGACTTTATCGCAAAATTGAATGACAAAAAAATCGGAATAGAACTGACCGAAGTAATCAATCATCTGGAAATGAAAAAAGTAGAAAGTACTTTGAATAAGATGTTCCGTCAGGCAGAAATATTATTAGAACAGGAAGACACTACGAAATATCGTGGTGTTTATTTTTTAGAATTCCATCCCAATATTAAATTTGATAATCTAGAAGCACAGGAAGAAAACATTATCAATATTTATAAAAGTATCAAAAAAAATAAAGCAATTGGCTGCGTAAAAAGTATCAGAAAATCTTTCCACCGCAGAAATGTTTTTATTACTCATGAATACAGTATGAATCTATTTGATGAGCTTTGCTCGGAGAAGATTCTTGAGCTTATTGAAAAAAAGAACGAAAAATTTCCTTATTATGACACTTCCGTAGACGAATGCTGGCTGGTGATTGTTTCGGATATGAATTCTATTGCTTCAAGATATACTTTTATTCAGGATAAAGAACATTTGAATGAAGTAAAAAGTCCCTTCCATAAAATTTTTCACCTGGAAAACCTGTGCGGTAATATTACAAGTATAAAATAAGTTTTCATTGTTATATGTTTAAATATTTCGCGTTTTAATTTAAAATACTTTAAAATTATTTATATTTTATTGTTTGTAATTAAAATATAGGTATATTTGGTATAGGTTGAATATCAGTCTGATTAATAACCAATTTAACCATAAAAACATATATCTATGAGAAAACTTTTACTCTTTGCACTCCTGTGTATGTCTCATATTTTGTATTCTCAGGCGGATTGCGCTACTGCTCTGTCAGTTTGTGGAAATTCAAATATTACGTATAGTCCTTCAGGATATGGTGATATAAAGGAATTAGTAAATTCGGGAAGCTGTATAGACTTTACCGGAGAACACAACTCAATCTGGTATAAAATTACCATTGCTACCGGAGGTACACTCACTTTTGATCTGGTTCCGAATAATCCAGATGCAGATTATGACTGGGCGATCTTTGGCCCTAATGTAACGTGTGGAAGTCTGGGCTCTCCAATACGTTGTAACGCAGCAACCGTTATCGGTCCAGGACCAGCTACAGGATTGAATATGACAAGTACGCTTTTAAGTGCTGCCGGAGGTTCCCTTACACCTTATTGCAGATACATGGATGTTCTTCCCGGGCAAACTTATTATTTATTTATAGACAATTGGGTGAGCAGTACGAGCTCCACTACCGCTCCGTTTTCTTTAACGTGGGGAGGAACTGCAACGCTGGCATCTCCATTTACAGATCCTAATATTCAGACGCAGCCGTTTAACCCTCCGGGAATTCCAGCTGCAAATCCTGCTGATCCGAGAGAAGTAGTAATATGCTCAAGTACGGCTTTGTTTGATTTTTCTACATTGTCTGCAGGGATTCTTAACGGGAATCAAAATTTCAATGTCAGCTATCATGTAACACAGAATGATGCTTTAACAGGTAATAACCCGATTACGGCACCAAGAACGGTAAATACAACTACTGTTTTTTATTATAGTATCAACTATACAGATCCGACGAATCCGGTCAATCCGCTCAATAAATGTAAACAAATCGGAGCATTTAAGTTTAAAGACGGTTCTATTACGGTTAAAAATGTAACATTAACCCAGTGCAACAATAATAATGCGGGAACAGCAACATATGATTTAACGACAGCTGATGTCATTGCCAATCCGAATGTGACGAAGAAATATTATCATACGATGTCTGATCTCAATGCCGGTATCAATGAAATAACCAATCCAATGGCATTTGTATCCGCAGAAGGAGTCATTTACGTGAAAGTAATTTCTGAATTCGGGTGTACCGCAGTGGCACAAATCACTTTAAAATTCTATCCGCTGGTAGTGGTAAATGAAGTAACATTAAGATCATGCTTTATAGAATCCAATCCTTCTACTGCATCTTTTAATCTTGTCAATGCATCTGTAACCGGTCAGAACCCTGTTCCGATAAAAAAATATTATCCGTCACTTACCGATGCAATCAATCAAACCAATGAGATTATGAATCCAGGTGCTTATATAGCTCCAAACGGATTTGTATATATAAGAGTTTCCAATGCACAGGGATGTTATGCCATAGCGAGAGTAACTCTGGTAGTGATTCCGCCGGTATATTCAGACATTCTTAAAGATAAAACCATTTGTGCAGAAGAGCAGACGGTTCTGGATGCCGGACCAGGTTTCAAAAGCTATGAATGGAGCACAGGAGCTACTACTCAAACCATCAAAGCGGGAATTGGAGTATATTGGGTAAAGCTTAAAACTGGTGAATGTATTACAATGCAGACTGTTAAAGTAATTCCTTCTGAACAGCCGGTTGTTTCCGGAATTGATATTTCCAACAATACAATTACCGTTAATGTAATTGGCGGGAATCCTGCCTATAAATATTCAATTGATAAGATCATTTGGCAGGACTCCAATGTTTTTACCAATCTTTCAAGAGGAGACCATAAAGTGTATGTAAAAGATGCTTACAACTGTGATCCTATAGAAATAGGAATTGTAGTCCCTAATCTGGTGAATGTGATTACGCCTAACGCAGACGGTGTGAATGATGTGATTGATTATTCTGCATTGGCTAACAAGCAAAATCTCATCCTGAATGTTTTTGACAGATACGGAAATAAAATTCATCAGGCAGACCGTCAAAACGGATATAAATGGGATGGCACCCAGGGCGGAAGAAGAGTGCCTACGGGAACTTATTGGTATTCTGTAACATGGAATGAGAATAATAAAAACAGTACTCCTGTCAAATTTACAGGTTGGGTATTGGTGAAAAACAGAGAATAATCATAAATAAAATACATAGACAAAACCACTTCATCCGAGGTGGTTTTTATTTTAAAAAATAACTACATTAGTTATCAAAATAGAAGGTATGATTGATTTGTTTGTAAAACGTTTTGAATATTATAAAACCCTTGGTGATAAGACATTCGGTCAGTTGGATGATGAGCAGATATTCTGGCAGTATAATGAAGAAAGTAATTCTGTTGCTGTAATTGTAAAGCACATTGCCGGAAATATGCTTTCAAGATGGACTAATTTCCTTACTGAAGATGGCGAAAAATCCTGGCGTAACCGTGATGAAGAATTTATAACGGATTTCAAAACGAAAGATGAGGTAGTAGAGTATTGGGAGAAAGGATGGACATGTTTTTTTGACGCTTTGAAACAGATTAATGATGAAAATTTATATTCTACCATTTATATAAGAGGAGAAGGGCATTCTGTTATTGATGCTGTTTTTCGGCAGCTGGCCCATTACCCTTATCATATAGGGCAAATTGTTTACATCGCTAAGATGATAAAAAATGATGACTGGAAGACGCTGTCCATTGCAAGAAATCGCTCTCAGGAATTTAATGCTGAAATGAAAAATAAGTTCTCAGATAATGAACAGGAGGGGAATTCTTCCCCGGTCTGCTTTCAAAACAGTTCCGAAGTAAGAAACGAATATAAACAATAGATTGAATCAATCTTGGATTATTATTAAAATTACTATCTTTGCACCCATAAAATTCAGGAGTAACAAATGTCTACTTTTCACAGAACTGCCGCGTTTCATACACTTGGCTGCAAATTAAACTTTGCAGAAACATCTACTATTGCCCGTCAATTAACAGATGCAGGTTATGATAAGGTAAGTTTTGATGAAAAAGCCAATGTATATGTCATCAATACCTGTTCGGTAACTGAAAATGCTGACCGTGAATGTAAGCTTCACGTAAAAAGAGCAATGAAAGCCAATCCGGAAGGGCTGGTAGTTATTGTAGGATGTTATGCACAGCTGAAACCTGAAGAAATTTCCCAGATTGAAGGTGTTGATCTTGTTCTGGGAGCTAAAGAAAAATTCAATATCCTAAGCTATCTTGATGATTTAGAAAAATCAGATAACGAAGGTGTAGTTCATTCATGTGAAATTGAAGAAACCGATTTCTTTATCGGAAGTTATTCTATCGGAGACAGAACCAGGGCTTTTTTGAAAGTTCAGGATGGCTGTGACTATAAATGTACGTACTGTACCATCCCATTGGCAAGAGGGATCTCTCGTTCGGATACCATTCAAAATGTTCTGAAAAATGCGACAGAAATCGCAGCAAAAGACATTAAGGAAATTGTTCTTACAGGTGTGAATATCGGAGATTACGGTAAAGGAGAGTTTGGAAACAAAAGACATGAACATACCTTCTTAGATCTGATCTCAGAGCTTGATCAGGTAGAAGGAATCGAGAGAATCCGTATTTCGTCTATTGAACCCAACCTTTTGAAAGACGAAAGTATTGAGCTGGTTTCTAAAAGCAAAAGCTTTGTTCCGCATTTTCATATCCCGTTACAATCCGGAAGCGATGATTTATTGAAAAAAATGAAACGCCGTTACCTGACAAAACTTTACAATGACAGAGTCAACAAGATCCGTGAGGTAATGCCTGATGCAGCTATTGGCGTGGATGTTATCGTAGGGTTCCCGGGAGAAACAGAAGAAAAGTTTATGGAAACCTATAATTTCCTTAATGAACTTCCTATCACTTATCTTCATGTATTTACCTATTCTGAAAGAGAAAATACAGAAGCTGCTGCTATGGACGGTGTTGTTCCGGTAGTGGAAAGAAAAAAACGTAATAAGATGCTTAGAATTCTTTCTGAAAAGAAGAAAATGGCATTTTATCAGACACAATTAGGAAAAACGCTTCCTGTACTTTGGGAGCACGAAAATAAAGACGGGAAAATGTTTGGCTTCACAGAGAACTATGTGAGAGTCCAGAAAGACTTTGATCCTGCATTCGTAAACCAAATCGAATTTCTAAATTTAGAAAAAATCCTGTCAGATGGCACGGTTTCAGTGCAATCTTCCTACCAAAATTTTTTAGCAAAAGCATAGGCTCTTTGCAAAATTTCCACTAATTTTATTTTTAAACTTTAAATACTACATTCATGAGAGATAAGTTTTTATCTTGGGGAATTGTATTAGTACTTGCTACATGGATTATAGCAGTACTGATCAGAGCGCATTATTGGATACCAACACTGCTATCCGCCATTTATGCATTGGGTGTTTACAATGCTTACCAATCGAAACATGCTATTTTGAGGAATTTCCCTGTATTGGGGTATTTCCGGTATTTTTTCGAAAGTATTTCACCGGAAATGCAGCAATATTTTATTGAAAGGGAAACAGACGGAAAGCCGTTTCCAAGAAATCAGCGTTCTGCAGTATACAGAAGGGCAAAAAATTTAAGTGATACTGTTGCTTTCGGTACACAGCTGGAAGTTAATCATAGAAAATATGAAGGGATCAAGCATTCAATCTATGCCAAATCACCATCAGAAGAGCTTCCGAGAGTTTGGGTAGGAGGAGAGCAGTGTACACAGCCTTATCATGCTTCTTTATTCAATATTTCGGCAATGAGTTTTGGAGCATTGAGCGACAGGGCGCAGATTTCCCTGAACAGAGGAGCTAAAAAAGGGAATTTTTATCACAATACAGGAGAAGGAGGAATTTCACCTTACCATATGGAAGGAGGAGATTTATGCTGGCAGATCGGAACAGGGTATTTCGGTTGTAGAGATGATCAAGGAAAATTCAATCCTGAATTATTTGCAAAATATTCAACACTTCCGAATGTGAAAATGATTGAGATTAAATTGTCACAGGGAGCAAAGCCTGGTCACGGAGGAGTGCTTCCCGGGGTGAAAAACACTCCGGAAATTGCAGCAATTCGTCACGTAACTCCGGGAATGACGGTTATTTCGCCACCTTCACATACTTCTTTTTCTGATGCCGCAGGATTGCTGAGGTTTGTACAGCAGCTGAGAGAGCTTTCAGGAGGGAAACCGGTAGGATTTAAGCTGTGCATAGGGGATACAAAAGAATTTGAAGATATCTGTGTTCAAATGAATGTTCTGAAAATCTATCCGGACTTTATTACGATAGACGGAGCAGAAGGAGGAACCGGAGCCGCACCACCGGAATTCTCGGATGGAGTAGGAATGCCTTTAGAGCCGGCATTGATATTTGTCAACAGAACATTGAACAACTATAATGTAAGAAGCAAGCTGAGAGTGATTGCCAGTGGTAAAGTTCTTACCAGTCTGGATATTCTGCGAGCGGTAGCTATGGGAGCAGATATGTGTAATAATGCAAGAGGATTTATGTTCTCTCTGGGATGCATCCAGGCATTAAGATGTAATTCTAACAATTGCCCTACTGGAGTGGCCACACAAGATAAAATGCTTATTAAAGGACTTGATGTGACAGATAAGGCAGAAAGAGTATACCATTTCCACAAAAATACTCTTCATACTTGTAATGAATTGATTGCGGCAGCTGGTAGAAGCTCTTATGAAGAAGTAGATGCCACAATGTTTATGAGAGGAGATGAATTTGACCACCTGGCAGATCTTTACTTCCCGGATATTTTAGGAAATGTAAAACAGAAAGCGAGATCTTAACGCTGATATTCCTGCAGATAAATAAAAACCCCGCAATGAGTATTGCGGGGTTTGCTATTGTAAGTAAATTTTTATCTTTGTTTATGGTCTTGCAGATCTTCCGTAAACCTGGAAATTGAAAACAAAAGTTTTATTTCTCAGAGAGATAACACTGCTGTAATTCATATAGTTGTAAGGGTAATAAGGATCTCTTGCAAAAGCTGCTCTTGACGGAACAATAATTACTCCTTGTAAGTTATAGGGAGCTTCACTACCAAGATTATTGAAAGCTTTGAATTTCTGTAATGCTTCACTGAAACCTTCAATCATATAGTAACTTGGCTGTTGAGCCGCTGCTGTAGTAGCATTTTTGATTAATGGGTCAGTTGGCGAAATGTAATAGTACTTAGGATCAATTGCAGGGACTCCGGTTCCACTGATTGTATTCATGAAAGGAGTTGCTGTGATAAATGTAGCCTGCCCGTCATTATTAGCTGCCAGGTAAGTAGTAGCATTCATCATGACTCTAATAATATCCGTACTGCCAATGGTTTGTTCATCAGTTGGAGAGGGCTGAGCTCCAGTTCTCATAATATAGATTGTTCCGGAAGGAAGAGTCTTATAATCTAAGTCAGATAATTTTTTCTCGTTGTCATCAGAAGTATCCGTAGCACTGAAAGCTTTTATATTTCCCTGCGCATCAAGATAATTCTCATCCATAAATTTCTTAATGGCCAGATCATCGTAGGAATTTTGCGTTGCAATATCTTCTGGCTCTACATAAGTTGCTACATTATCATCTTTCTTACATGCAGAAAAACATAAAGATCCTGCAAGGATATATAAAAATATTTTTTTCATTTCAAAAAACTTTAATTACTTTACAAATAATATAACGGCAAAAGTATAAAAAAATATGAGAATAGATAAATTTTTATGGAGTATTCGTTTTTATAAGACGAGAAGTATTGCAGCAGAGGAGATTAAGAAGAATAGAGTTTCTATAGGAACTTCCGCCGTAAAATCATCTAAGGAGGTAAAAGAAGGAGATGTTATTAAGATCCGCAAAAATCAGATTGACTATAAAATAAAGGTAATCCAGATTCCCAAAAGCAGAATCGGAGCCAAGTTGGTTCCGCTTCATATCCAGGATGTAACGGATAAAGAGCAGTACGAATTGCTGAAACTCCGTAAAATGTCACAGGATTATTACAGAAACAAAGGAGAGGGAAGACCTACTAAAAAAGACAGAAGAGAAATGGATGACTACGTAGGCAATGATGTCGCCTCTGATTTTACAGACTGGGATGACTTTTTCGGAGAAACTGATGACGAAACAGAAGACGAAAATTAAAATAAGAAAGCTCTAGAGATAGAGCTTTTCTATTATTTCGTTGACAATGTCTTCCGGTTCTCTGGAATCTGTGCCCACGGTGAACTGCGCTTTGCTGTAAAACTGATTTCTTTCAAATAAATGTTTAGCAATAAATTCCGGCAGATCTTCCTCAGAAATATTGGCGATAATTGGCCTTTTTTCTTTTTGTTTGGACAGTCTTTCTGCTAATGTTGATACAGAGGTTCTTAAAAAGACAGTTTTAGAATTGTGATTGATGATCTCCATATTATTATAATAGACAGGAGTTCCTCCGCCAAGGCTTAAAACAATGTTCTCTTCGGAAGCCAGGATCTCTTCCAGTGCTTCTCTTTCCAGTTTTCTAAAGTAAATTTCTCCCTTTTTTTCAAAAATTTCAGGAATGGTTAATTTATTTCTTCTGGAAATCTCTTTATCGAGGTCAATTAGTTTAAAATTTATTTTTTCGCTTAATATTTTGGAAATGTGAGATTTGCCGCTCCCCATGTATCCGATCAATGAAATTACCATGTATTTTTTTTAAACAAATTTGCGAAAAAGTTTTGAGATAAAGAAAAAAGTCATATCTTTGCACCACTTAAAACAAGGGACATTACTTAAATGAAAACTTGTTAAGTAAGTGGCCGACTCGGTAGCTCAGCTGGTAGAGCAATACACTTTTAATGTATGGGTCCTGGGTTCGAATCCCAGCCGGGTCACTAGCAATAAAAATTACTAAACTTTGTAATTTTATTGCCTGCGTGGTGAAATTGGTAGACACGCCATCTTGAGGGGGTGGTTTCCTAAGGATGTGCTGGTTCGAGTCCAGTCGCAGGCACTGCAAAGAAAAATTTATAATTAATATTGAAATTTATTTCATTTTAATTGTGGCCGACTCGGTAGCTCAGCTGGTAGAGCAATACACTTTTAATGTATGGGTCCTGGGTTCGAATCCCAGCCGGGTCACAAGTTTACTGAAAAGTAAATTTTTTTCATATTAATATTTTGTGATTTGGTGTTTCAAAGGTCTCCCTCAGGAGGCCTTTGATTTTTGTATTAAATCTACAATGAATATTTCTGCCAACTTTGTGTCAAGTAGATTTCATAGACGCAAACAATAGTTATCAAGATAAAAGTATAAGTAGACAAAGGAATTTTCAATTGAGTTTCATTTATTTTTATCCCCAATTTTTGTGCTTGATCGTAAAAAATCCCCAGCCATATCAATGGTTAGGGATTGAATTTTATATAAAAAATTCGGATGAATTAATCCAAATGCATATTGTCAATTAATCTTACTCCGTCTACAACAACTACGATAAAAGCCCTGAAGCTTCTGTCTTTGTAGAAGAAATCTGTTTCCTGTAAAGTATCTTCATCAGCAATCAGGAAGTATTCAAGCTTCATTCCCTGCTGGTGGTCAAAAATATCCGTTACTCTTTCCTTTATTTCAGGGATTGTTACTGTTCTGAACCAGTCATTGACTTTTTTAAGGGTTTCATAAATAACTTTAGATACTTCTCTGCGGTCTTCATGAAGTCTTTGATTTCTTGAGCTTAGTGCCAGTCCGTTTTCGGCTCTGTAAATAGGAACGCCTGTTATTTTAACGGGAAGGTGTTTTTTTGAAACCATTTTTTTGATAATGGCAAGCTGCTGGAAATCTTTTTCACCGAAATAAGCATTGTCAGGCTGTACCTGTTTGAAAAGCTCTTCTACTACAGTACCTACTCCGTCAAAATGCCCAGGTCTGGATTTTCCTTCCATTTCATTTTCCAATCCATCAAAATCATAATGTCTGCTTTCTGCCTTTTCAGGGTAAATATCTGTTATTTCAGGGATATAAACGGCATCTACAAAACCTGAATTCTGAAGAATGAGGATGTCTCTGTTGATGTCTCTAGGGTATTTTTCAAGATCTTCAGGGTTGTTGAACTGAGTTGGGTTTACAAAAATTGAAGAAATTACAAGGTCATTTTCTTTTCTGGCTTCTTCATAGAGGGAAAGATGGCCTTTATGCAGTGCTCCCATGGTAGGGGCAAACCCAATTTTTTTTCCCATTTCTTTCTGTCTTTCAATGAAATCCTGAAGGACTTTCCTATTTTTTATAACTTCCATAGTTTATTGTAATACTATTTCAAAAATACTAAAAATATCGCATAATAATATGTACTTTTAATAATTTGAAAAAGGGAATTTTCGTAAAAAAATGTTAATTAAAATAATGTTGGATGTTTTTTTGTAATTTTGCACATTAAAGCATTTTTACAAAAATTAGATAGAAAGTTTATGCCGAATCAAAAAATACTGTACATTACTACAGAGATGTATCCATATCAGGAAGATACAAATATGGCTGCAGTGGTAAACAAAATGGCACTTAAGATGCACCAAGAAGGCAATGATGTAAGAGTTTTTATGCCAAGATTTGGACAAATAAGTGAAAGGAAATTCCAACTTCATGAGGTAATCCGTCTTTCGGGGATGAATATTATTATCAATGACCTGGACCAGCCTCTTATCATTAAAGTAGCGTCTCTTCCGGGGGAAAGACTTCAAGTTTACTTTATTGACAACGAAGAATACTTCAAAAGAAAACAATATTACTTCGACGATGAAGGAAACCCTTTCGATGACAATGACGAAAGAGCTATTTTCTTCGCAAGAGGAGTAATTGAAACCATTAAGAAACTAAACTGGGTGCCGGATGTGATCCACTTAAACGGATGGATGGCTTCTTTTGTTCCAATTTATCTTAAAACTTACTACGAATCAGATACTTATTTCAAAGACGCTAAAATTGTACTTTCTTTATACAATGAGAAAGATGCTGATCTGGACAAAAAGATCGATGAAAAATTGAAATTTGATAATATTTCAGGATTAAAAGCGTTAGATAACCCGACAATTAAAAGTTTCGTTATCGAAAGTATGAACTATGTAGATACCGTTGTGAAGGGAGATGAGTTTCTGGATGAAGACCTGGATAAGGCCTTCAATGAAACCGCTACCCAAAAGTCGGAATATCTTGACATAGATTCTATAAATCAACTTTATTAAAACACATTTTTAATGACTCATACTCTTAAAAGGACCTTCGCCATGCTTTTACTGGCGATTTTCGGAAGTACAATCCTTTATAACTGTGAACCTGATCCGGATTCTCTTGGGGAGCAGTTGTTCAATCAAGATGCAGCGGAAGGTAATGAAGTGTCATATGACGTTATTGCTTATAATTACAATAATAATGATTCCATCAGAAGTGATGCTGCCAGATTAATCAGCGGGCTAAACGAAAGTAACGGAGCTTTAACTGTTGGGGTACTTGGTGCTTTTACAGAAAACCAGTTTGGAATGCAAAAAGCATCTTACCTTACTCAGCTGAGAATGCCTACAGATAATTTTGATTTTAACGGACCGAATGCAAAAGTAGATTCTGTTGTTTTGGTGGTGAGACCACCAGCTAATACAGTAGCGAATACTTATTTCTTTGAAAGCAGCGATTCATTAAAAACCAATACATATGAGAGAAGTGATTTCCCTGTAAATGGTGAAAATATTGCTGTCTCCATTGAGAAAAAAACATATCCGGTTCGTAAATACGGAAAAATTGGAGGAGCTTCCAAATCAATGAAGATCAATGTACATGAAGTGACAACCTTCCTGGATACCAATAATGATGCTTTCAAGCGTTCAAATGTTTCAGTAAGTACAGGTGAGCTTTTGGGATCGGCAGTTTTTGATGGAAATATAAGCTCAATAGCAGTTACAAAAAAATCTGACAATTCAAATGTATTTACAGGAAACCTTGGATTCAGAATAAAGCTATCAAATACGGATTTCTTCCAGACTCATATTATCGATAAGAAAGGGAAACCTGAGCTTCAGGATGCTTCCAATTTTATCAGGTATTTTAAAGGTATAAGAATCTCTGTAGACGAAACAGACCGTTATCTTTTCCAATTCTCTCCTAACAATCTGGAGCTGATCATGTACTATAAATATGATAAAACAGATAATGGTACTACAACGAGGCCGCAGACTACGCTTAATTTTGTATTGGGTGGTATCAATGCTCATATCGGGCAATATGAATATGCCAGAGCTGGAAGTGCTGTGCAATCTGCATTAGCATCAAGCAATCCTACAGAAGGAGATTCAAGACTCTTTATTCAGGGAATGGGTGGGCCTTCTGCGATTGTGAAAATTCCGGATGCTACCATTGCTACTCTAAAAGATATCTATAACAAAGAAAAAGCAGGTATTCTAAACGCTAAGATCAGAGTATATGTAGATCCTGCAAGCTGGAAAAATACTGGTTCTACAGAAGATCGAAGATTTGTATTACTGTCAAGTCCACTGCTTAATAATATGGTTAACTACTCAAAACTGGCATTTACATCAGATTTGACGGCTGGTCTTGGATTATATTATCCTTTTATTAAAGATAACCAGCCTGTTTATTATGATTTTGTAGTGACAAAAACACTTAAAGATATCATTGAAGGAAAGACAAGTAAAGATGAAAATGGAAATGATCAGCTGATTGTTAATCAGCCATTATATATTGGCGCAGGATCATTTGCATCTAATGCTTCAGGTGGTCTTTTAGGAGCTTCTGTTACTACGAGAGCTTTTGATATGAACAGAGTCATTCTGACTGGAACAGACAAAACAAATGTGAACAGAATCCAGCTGAAAGTGACTTACGCAACAAAAAAATAAAACACAACAAACACTAGACAAAAATAATATGTGCGGAATAGTAGGATATACAGGTTTTCAAGACGCTTACGAAATTGTAATTAACGGTCTTAGAAGATTAGAATACAGGGGGTATGACAGTGCCGGAATTGTTTTGGAAGGTTCAAATAACAAGCTTGAAGTAGAAAAAACAAAAGGTAAAGTCGAGGATTTGGTGAATATTTCGAAAGATTTAAAAGGGAAGGCTAAGATTGGAATGGGACACACACGTTGGGCTACCCATGGTGTTCCTAGTGATAGAAACTCCCACCCGCATTTATCAAACAACGGAAAAATAGCAATTGTTCATAACGGTATCATTGAAAACTATGATACTATTAAGACAATGCTTACTGAAAAAGGATTTACTTTCAAATCAGAAACAGATACTGAGGTATTGGTTAACCTTATCCAGTATTTTATGGATCTGAACCCTGAAATTGATTTCCCAACTTCAGTAAGATATGCATTGAATGAAGTGTATGGCGCCTATGCTATTACCGTGCTTCATGAAGATTATCCTGGAGTATTGGTAGTAGGAAGATTAGGATCTCCTTTAGCAATTGGTATTGGAGATAAAGAATATTTTATAGCTTCGGATGCTTCTCCTTTCGTAGAATTTACGAAAGAAGCCATTTATCTTGAAGAAGGGCATATGGCAACAATCTCTCTTGAAGGAGGTGTAGATATCAGAACCATTAATGATAACTCTAAAATTGAGCCTGAAATTCAGGAGCTTAAACTAAGCCTTGAGCAGATTGAAAAAGGTGGATACGAGCATTTCATGCTTAAAGAAATCTTTGAACAGCCTAAATCTGTACATGATACAATGAGAGGAAGACTTCTTGTAGACGAAGGAGTAATTAAAATGGCCGGAATCTGGGATCATGTAGAGAGATTTAAAAATGCTAACAGAATTATTATTATCGCTTGTGGAACTTCATGGCATGCCGGTCTTATCGGAGAATACCTTATTGAAGAATACGCGAGGATCCCTGTAGAAGTAGAATATGCTTCGGAGTTCAGATACAGAAACCCGATCATTACAGATAAAGATGTGGTAATTGCAATCTCTCAGTCAGGAGAAACTGCAGATACTATGGCTGCTTTAAAGCTGGCAAAAGAAAAAGGAGCATTTATATATGGTATATGTAATGTAGTAGATTCTTCAATTGCAAGAATTACAGATGCAGGATCATACACGCATGCCGGTCCTGAAATCGGTGTGGCTTCTACCAAGGCATTTACTGCACAATTAACAATTCTTACTTTAATTGCATTCAAACTAGGTAAGCACAACGGAAATTTAGGTAATGCTGAATTTATGAGCCTGATTGCTGAGCTTGATGCTATTCCTAAAAAGATTGAAGAAGTATTAAATACAACGCATGAGCTGACACAGAATATTGCAAAAGATTTTGTGAAAGCTACTAATTTCCTTTATTTAGGAAGAGGATACAATTATCCTGCAGCCTTAGAAGGTGCGTTAAAACTAAAAGAAATTTCCTACATCCATGCAGAAGGATACCCGGCTGCAGAAATGAAGCACGGCCCGATTGCCCTGATTGATGAAAACATGCCAATTGTAATTATAGCGCCTAAAAAAGGTCACTATGATAAAATTGTAAGTAACGTTCAGGAAATTAAAGCGAGAAAAGGAAAAATTATCGCTGTAGTTAATAAAGGTGACCGTCAGGTGAGTGAAATGGCAGATTATGTTATTGAGATCCCTGAAACTTCAGAATGTTTCTCTCCAATCGTTGCTTCCGTACCTCTACAACTGCTTGCTTATTACATCGCAGTATATAGAGGAGCCAACGTAGATCAGCCGAGAAACCTTGCAAAATCTGTAACCGTGGAATAAAAAGTTGTTGTAAATAAAATAAATTTAGATTTCTTCCGTTATTTCAAAAAAAATCTTAAAAGTTTCTTAAAAAAATTATATATTTACGGCTTAATTATAAAAATTAACATGAAAAGGATATTTCTTTTATTATTGTCTGCGTCGGTAGCATCGGTATCTTGTTCAGGTGGTGGTAGCTCTTCTGTAGGGAAGCCAGGAACAAAAGGAGAATTGATACCAAGAGAAAAAACGAAATCTTTTGTTGCGGAAAGACCATACGGAATGGTTGCAATTCCTGCAGGATCATTTGTTGCTGGTTTAGCAGACCAGGACCCAACAAACACTCCTGAAAAAGCATCATTGAAAACAGTTACTGTTTCTTCTTTCTTCATGGATGAAGCAGAAACTACCAATGCGGAGTACAGAGTATTTATCAATTATGTAAGAGATTCTATCGCTAGAACTTTACTTGCTGAAGCTGCCGGAGAAGGTGGCGATGAAGGCGGACGTAAAGGAGCTGCAATAGGAGATTACGCATATCTTGCTAAAAAAGAAGAAAATTTAACACCTTATCAAGAATATATGGAAGGCCAGGGAGGCCGAGAAGATGGAGGATATGATGCCAGCAAAAGATTAGATTGGAAAATTCCTTTACACTGGAGTACAACAAAATATCCTGATGTAGAATACGCAGAAGTTTTAGAATCTATGTATCTGCCTTCTTCTTCAAGAATTGGAAACGAAAGAATTTTAGATGTCAGCAAACTTAAATATACTTACCGTTGGGGAGATATGGATGCTGCAGTTGCTGATAACGAAAGAGGAGCTAATTACCTGAGAAGCGAAAGTATTGCGATCTATCCTGATACTACTGTTTGGGTAAAAGATTTCCACTTTGCTTACAATGAGCCATTGTTTGAACAGTATTTCTGGCACAAAGCTTACAAAGACTATCCTGTAGTTGGAGTAACCTGGGATCAGGCAAGAGCTTATTGTAACTTCAGATCTAAATTGAAAACGGATTACAACGAAAGTTTAAAAAGAAAAAAACAAAGACCATTAGAGTTCCGTCTTCCAACAGAAACTGAATGGGAATATGCTGCAAAAGGCGGAATGCAAAATGCTACTTACCCTTGGGGAGGTCCATATTTAATGGATGACAGAGGTTGCTACCTGGCAAACTTTAAACCTAAGAGAGGTAATTACATGGAAGACGAAAAGAAAGGTACTTATACATATACAGCTCCAGTTAAGAAATTTAAGAAAAATGGGTTTGGGTTATTCGATATGGCTGGAAACGTTTCTGAGTGGACATTATCTGCATACAATAACTCTTCATACGGATTCTCTTCTACATTAAATCCTTCTACTAAAGATAAAAAGGATACTAAGAAATCTGTAAGAGGTGGATCTTGGAAAGATATAGGATACGCCTTAATGACCGGTGCAAGAGACTGGGAAAGAAAAGATTCGGCAAGAAGCTATATCGGATTCAGAACTGTTCAGGATATCCCTGAAGCAGCTGTTAAGCCAAGAAGAATTAACAGATAACTAATCAGACAATTTTTCAATAACAATTTTATTTAACATTAAAAAAACTAACTCAATATGTTTAAGACTAAAGATGCTTGGATGAATTTCTTCTATTCATTCGGTGCTGCAATTGTAATTCTTGGAGCTTGGCTTAAAATTACTCACATTACACTGGGACCAATCAACGGTAATATGGCTCTTACGGTAGGGCTTATTACTGAAGCGATTATCTTTATTATTTTCGCATTTGACCCACCAAAAACTGAGGAGTCTTACGCTTGGGAAAATGTTTATCCTGAATTATTGGATAAACATGCTAATCCTAACCCTTTACATTCTAATGTAACCACTAAAAATACAAGTGCTCAATTTGCAGAATTAGAAAACTCTCTTTCTAACAAATTAGACAAAATGCTTGAAGATGCTAGACTTGATGTTCAATTATTCGAAAGATTAAGAACAGGAATTGATAAATTTTCAAATTCTGTTGATCAGATCAATCAAACAGTTGACGTTTCAGCTTCTACTCATAAGTATAATGATCAGCTAAACAAGGCTGCTCAGCATATGGAAAGCATGAATGCACTTTATGCAATGCAGCTTGAAAGCGGTAAAAGACAATCTGAATTCGCTAACAAATATGTAGCAGATATGCAGAAGTCTGCAGAGCAATCTGAAAAATTCAACCAAGAGTTACAAGGTTTAACATCTAATCTGAACAATTTAAATAGAGTTTATGGTGGTATGCTAACTGCTATGAAGTCTTAATTCCTAACCATTTCTAAATTTAACTATTTAATCAAAAAACAAAGAAAAGAGAATGGCACAAGGAAAACAGACCCCTCGTCAGAAGATGATCAACCTGATGTATCTGGTGTTCATCGCGATGATGGCCCTAAATATTGATGCAGAAATCATCAGATCATACTATGACTCTACCAGAGCATTAAATGAAACAAGAACTTTAACAGAAAGAAAGAACGAAAAGATCTTTGAAAGAACATTAGAAGCTAAAGCTCAGCAGGTTCCGGATACCTACGCACAGCCTTGGGCTCAGTACAAAGTGCTGAAATCTAAGATTGATGTATTGGTGAAATCTTCTCAGGATATCAAAGATCTGTTAAAAAAACAGTCTGAGTTTCATGATAAAGATGCCCAAGGAAAAGATATTGACGTAAGCGAGAATTTTGCTGCATTGAACAATAATGAAGCAACTACTGAGTATTTCTTTAAAGAAGGAGATGAAAACTCCCCTTCAAATAATGCTTTAGATTTAAAAAAGAAAATTGATGACGTAAGAAACTACATCAATGCTACTTTTGGAAATAATCCTCAGCTTAAAGATTTAGTTGAAAGAGCTAACAAATCTCTTATCGCTGAATATCCGAAAGGAAAATCTCCAAACGATAAGACCTGGTTCCAAAACAAATTTTATCATCAGCCGTTAATTGCTGCAATATCTAACTTGGAGATTATCCAAAATGATGCCAGAAATGTTCAGTCTGATGCATTAGCATTATTACTTCAGGAAAAAGTAGATGCGAATATCAAATTCTCCAGCTATGAGCCTATCGTTTCAGGTCCGGTTGATATCCAGGCTGGAAAACAGGCTGAAGTAAAAGTAATGCTGGGAACTTATTCTAACAGTAATAAGATCAGCATCTCTGGAGTAAGCAAAGTAGAAAATGGTAAAGGTACACTTCAGATTTCAGGTTCTGGAATTGGTGAACATAAACTAGCAGGTACAATTACATTAACAGATGCTTCAGGTAAGCCACAATCTTTCCCTTGGACGCACACTTATAACGTAATTGCAGGACCAAGAGAAGTAAAACTTGAAAAAGGTTTATTACTTTCTGCTGATAAAATGAATGTAATGTATAGAGGACTTGAGAACCCTGTTTCAGGATCAATCTTAGGTGCTGACAATTCAAGACTTTCATTATCCGCAGCTGGAGCTACTGTAAAGAGCACAGGTCCGGGCAAATGGGATGTAACACCTACTACAGGAAATGTAGTTAAGTTGACATTATCAGGAACAGATCCTTATGGTAAAACTGTTTCCCAGGTATTTGAATACAGAATTAAGAATATTCCTAGACCTCAGGGTCAGATCAGAGGTAAAGCTGTAAACTTTATGCCGGTAGGTTCTATTGCTAATCAGATTGTTTCAGCAACATTACCAGACTTTGACTTCCCGGTTTCGTTTACTGTAAACAGCTTCATTATCAAGCTTCCGGGGAAAGCAGGAACTCTTATTCAGGGTAGTTCATTATCAGGAGCAGAAGGAATGCTTAGAAATCTTAGACCTGGTGATGTAGTTCAGATTTATGATATTCAGGCAACAGCTACCGGTCTTGGAAACCAAAGACTTAAGGAAATTTCACCTGTAATTATTAATGTACAATAAGGTTAATTTGTAAAATCATATTATGAAAAAATATATTAGCACCCTTTTAGTATTAGTTTCGGGATTTGCTTTTTCCCAGACTATTCTGAATGCTTCTTCTCCTGAGGAATTTAGACAAATGAGATCTGAATCAATGAGGAAAGCAGGGGATACTGTTATCAGCAATAAAGTAAAGCCTCTTGAATATGGTTTCGTTGATGATAAGGATATTTACAAAAGTATGTTTGTTTGGGAAATCATTGATATGAATGATAAGATCAACCAGCCATTCTACTATGATAATCCGGACGGTCTTCTGGCTACACCAACAAGATCTTTATATCAGCTATTATTGGATGGAGCTCTTAGCGGAAATATCAAAGAGGTTTATGATGATGAAAATTTCGTAACAAGGCTTTCTCCTGAAGCAATTCAGAAAAGATTGGAAAGTATAAGACTGGATGAAGAAGCTATCGATATCCTGAATTCTGGAAGACAACTTACAGAAGATGAGAAGAAAAGACTTACAGACATCATCAGAACTACTACAGATAAAGTAAAAGTTCTTAAAGTGATGGGAATGTGGTTTATCGATAAGAGAGATGGCCAGATGAAGTACAGACCATTAGGGATTGCAGCAATGGGGCCGGATCCTACATCTGTAGGAAGAATTGGTCCTGATGGACAGCCTTTGGCAGGAGCTGATGAGTTGATCGATCTATTCTGGATCTATTACCCAAGTGCTCGTGATATCCTGGCTAACAATTACGTTTACAATAGAAAAAATTCATCTGCAGACTTATCTTTTGATGATGTTATTAATGCAAGAAGATTCTCTTCTATTATCTATAAATCTTCAAATGGTTTAGGAGACGGAACAATTAAGGATTATATCCCTAAAGATGCTGATGATCAGCTGGAAGAAAGCGATAGAATCAAAGCGCAGATCCTTGAAATGGAAAATGATATGTGGAATTACTAAATTTCACTTGATATTTATACAAAACCTGAGTATTTTTACTCAGGTTTTTTTTATTATGAGAAATGTAGATTATATTATTGTAGGAGACGGATATGCAGGGCTTTTTTTAGCCCATCAGCTGATTAAGAATAATAAATCCTTTGTGATCTTTTCCGAAGGCAGAAAAAGTGCTTCACAGGTTTCTGCGGGAATTATTAACCCTGTTGTTCTTAAAAAATTTACAACATTCTGGAAAGCACAGGAGCAGATTGACTTTTTAAAAGAAAGTCTCAAAGAAATAGAATCCTATACCGGTGAGAATTATCTCATTGATGCTCCTATCCATAGAATTTTTCATGATGAGAATGAACAGAATCTTTGGTTGAAAAAATCAGGAAATGAAGAATTGAATCAATTTCTTGATAAAAATTTTGATCGTTTAAATATAGTAAAAAACGACTTTCTCACGGGAAAGGTTAATCAGTCTGCCAGATTGAATGTAAGTGGATTTTTTGCAGGCCTATTCAATTATTTTGAAAAAAATAATCATTGGGTAAAAGAAAAGTTTGATTATTCGAAATTGAACGCTTCAGAATCCGTTTATAAAGATTTTACCTTTAAAAATATAATCTTCTGTGAAGGAATGGGAGTGAAAGATAATCCATACTTTTCAGAGATTTCCGTAAATCCAAATAAAGGACATCATATAAAAGTTAAACTTTCACAACCAATCCCTGAAAACATAACCATTAAAAAGAAACATTTCCTGTTTCCAACCGGAAACGGACTGTATTTCTATGGCGGAACTTATGACAGGGAACAGCTCCATCACCATATTGATGATTCTGCAGTGGCACAATTGGTGAAAGGATTATCAGAATTTTATCCTTATGATTTTGAAGTGGAGGAAGTGCAATTTGGGTTTCGTCCTACGGTGAAAGACAGGAGACCGATCATCGGAAGACACGCAGACTTCAATAATCTCTATGTTTTCAACGGCCTTGGTGCGCGAGGAATTCTGAACGGATGTTATTTTTCAAGAGATTTATTCCGTTGTATAGAAGAAAATATTCCTTTGCACGAAGAAGTTTCATTGGATAGATTTAAGTAAATTGTATTCAGTTTTCAAGAGGATTAAGCTTATGAATGAAAATCTATTAGGGATTATCGCTGGAGTTCTGACCTCCGTTTCTATGATTCCACAACTGATAAAGGTGATTAGGGAAAAAAATGTGGAAGATATATCTTTACTGATGCTTCTTGTTCTTATTTTCGGATTGTCATTATGGGTTTGGTATGGTTTTAAGAAAGATGAATTGCCTATTATTCTTTCAAATTCATTTGCGGTTGTAGTTAATATAAGCCTTTTGATATGCTATATAATGTATAATAAAAAACATTAAAAAAGACACTTCATCATGAAGTGTCTTTATATTTTTAGTCCGGAATATATTGTTATTCAAGAACAAATTTAGCTAGTGGAGCCATTCTTGCCTTATTCAAAGTCAAAGTATTTCCATTCACAGAGTAATTATCCGCAGTAAGAATAGCTTTTGTAAACTGGTTTTCAATATCCAGATCTTCACAAGCCATCATTGTAGATACTCCCTGATTGAATTTAATTCTCATTATTTCAGGCTTGATCTCAAAGGTTCCGCCCAGCCCGTTACATCCTGCATGTCCTTCATATTTCATTCCGTCCATTGTAAGTTTGAAATAAGGATTGTTTTTAGGATTCTTCAGCTTAATCGGTTGTCCGTTAAGTTCTGTAAGCTTCCATGTTTTTCCTGTGATATCAGTCGTTGCTTTTTGAGCAGAAGCCTGAGGTTTACAAGAAACAACCAAAAATGTAGCGATAACAAGGGCTGATAAGTAATAATATAAACTTTTCATAATGTTAATTTTAAATTGGTGTACTCTATGCTAATACGATGCCATTTTTGCTGGACCAGACTCTTTTTTCGCCTGTTTAAGATGGAAGAGAACCATATCTACATTCTTCTTCAGGAAAGTTACATTTCCCTTAATTTCAGAGTATTGATACTCTTCATTGGAGGCTGTATACTCGGGTAAAGCATCACTTTTTTTAAGGTCATAAGTTTTACCGTTTAAATGTATAGTGGCCGTATTTTTAGTGTTGTTAATGGTGACTTCTATTTGTTCTCCATAGCTGTCAACATATACATTTTTAGAAATGTCATCTGTATTTTCTGGGGCTACGGCAGCGGTAACGCTTTCAGCTTCTTTTCCCGGATGTTTACACGCTGTTAAGGAAATGATGGTCAATCCCAAAAGGATGGGTGCTAATAATTTTTTCATAGTGATAAGTGATTTTAAAGTGTTTCATGAATTATGATGTTAATGCTATATAAAATTACGAATATTTTTAATAAATATATGTTAATTTTACATAAACTAACAATAAGTTTCAATTCTTATTGTTAAGGCTGATCCTTTTTTAAACATTCTTTGTGAAACGCAAAAAAGTAATTTTTATAGTGAAAAATTGTGGATTGATGGCGTTAATATGGAATTTTTAACGAACTTATTTTCAATAGAATAAAGTGTGTTTTTTCTTTTTTTCATTTGTTGTGTAAATTTTCGGCAAAAATAATTCAAAAATAAGAGAATAACAATAAGTGTGTGTTAATAATTCGAAATCATGATAAAATTTAGTTTTTTTAACAAAAACGTTTATCTAAACAATCAGATTTTAGAAGATCACCGTTTCAAAATGTCAAAAAAAGAAACAATATTTTTAGAGACTTTCTCTTATTTTATAAAATTTGTGCTGATTGCAGGTCATTAATCGGAAGCTGTCATTATTGTGAAAATTGGCTTAATGTCTCTTGAATAGGAGAGAAATTTAATATTTATCAGCGCTATTGTTTCAGCTAATTTAAAGAAGCGTTAAATTTTGTTAATCCGTTATGATAATATCATAAACAGGATGTACATTTGCGACTTCAAAATGAGAAACTTTATAGTATACTTTTTAACCGGTCTTTTTCTGCTGTTTGTAGTGGAAAGCAGACTCAACGTTAAAACACTCCGAAATGACTACACAGGTCATGTTTCTCACCATCTGCCTAAAAAAGCCAATCGTTTAAATCAAACTTTTGAAAAACTTTCGGTTCAGCAAATGGCAGATAATATAGAAAATTCCACTTTAGAACTTGCAGAAAACGATTTTCAGCTGTCTGATATTGTTCAGGCGATTGTTGTTTTTGCAGGTGTTTTCAGTCTGGTTTATATTTTCGGATTAAAAAGCTATAAACGGTTAAGACCGGAAATTCATGGCTTTGTTTTGGGCTTTGCCACCAAAAGATTCATTCTGATCCGTTCCATTAGAATTTAAAATTTCATTTTTCCATTTATTTTCTGCCTGATTCCGGGTGGGAGTACCCTGCGTTGTGTATGCCGGTAATCATCACACTGCATCATCTTTTATTACCATTTTATTTCTATTCAAACATTAACGATTTATATAAACTCTAGGATTATGATAAAAAGAGTTATTTCGGGAATTGCACTGAGTGCCCTTTTGCTGGCAGTTGGCTGCAATAAGAAGAAAGAAGAGAAGGAAGAAGTTACCGTGTACCCGGTAACAACTCCTGTAGTGATGGACACTGTCATCAACAAAGAATATGTAGCCCAGATTCAGTCTGTGAAGAACATTGAAGTCCGGGCACAGGAAAAAGGGTTCCTGGAAAAGATATTTGTAGATGAAGGACAGTATGTACAAGCGGGGCAGACCTTGTTCCGAATCATGCCTAAACTGTATCAGGCTGAATTATTAAAAGCAAAAGCAGAAGTAGAACAAGCTTCTATTGAACTTAGAAATGCAAGTACATTGGCAGGAAACAATATCGTTTCTAAAAATGAAAAAGCAATGGCAAAAGCCAAGCTGGATGCAGCCAATGCAGAAATGAAACTGGCACAGATTCATCTTTCATTTACGGATATTAAAGCTCCGTTTTCAGGTGTAATCAACAGAATTCCCCTTAAATTAGGAAGTCTTGTAGATGAAGGAGATTTATTAACTTCTTTGTCAGACAATACAAGTATCTATACTTATTTCAATGTTTCAGAACCTGAATATTTAAGTTATCAGACACATGCAGCAGACAGAGGAAGCAATCAGGTGTCATTGATTACCGCAAATGGTGAAACCTATTCGCAGAAAGGAGAAATTCAGACCATTGAAGGAGAATTCGACAATGAAACAGGAAATATTGCCTTCCGTGCTAAGTTTCCTAACCCGGATAAACTTTTGAGAAATGGTGAAACCGGAAAAGTACAAATGTCTATGCCGGTTCATAATGCCTTAATCATTCCGCAGAAAGCAACTTATGAAATTCAGGATCAGAAGTATGTATTTGTAATTGATAAGAATGGGGCGGCAAAATCCCGAAATATCAAGATTGCTTATGAACTTCCGGATTTGTACGTGGTTGCCTCAGGAATTTCAAAAGGAGATCAGATTCTTTTAGAAGGTGTTCAGAAAGTGAAGGATGATCAGAAGGTAAAAACAAAATTCCAGGATCCTAAAAAAGTTCTTCAATCATTGAAATTAAAAGCAGAGTAGTGGCCTCTAAAATGAAGTAGTATGTTTAAGAAATTCATCCGCAGACCTGTTCTGTCTATAGTAATCTCTCTGATTATTGTATTTTTAGGGATCTTGTCATTGGTAAAACTTCCGGTGACGCAGTTCCCTTCCATTTCTCCGCCTAAAGTAAATATTACCGCAGAATATCCCGGAGCCAACAACGAATTATTGATTAAATCCGTTGTTATCCCCTTGGAAAGAGGGCTAAACGGGGTTCCAGGTATGAAATATATGACCTCTGATGCCGGAAATGACGGGGAGGCTTCCATTCAGGTTGTATTTGACCTGGGAACAGATCCCAATGTTGCTGCAGTAAACGTGCAGAACCGTGTATCTTCAGTGGTAAATAAACTTCCGCCTCTGGTAGTACGTGAAGGGGTAAAGATTACCCGTGAAGAACCCAATATGTTGATGTACATTAACCTGTATAGTGACGATCCTAAAGCTGATCAGAAATTCCTTTTCAACTATGCAGATATCAACGTAATGTCTGAGTTGAGAAGGGTAAGTGGGGTTGGTTTTGCCGATATCCTCGGAACCCGTGAATATGCAATGCGTATCTGGCTTAAACCAGACAGATTAACGGCTTATAATATTTCGGCTGATGAAGTAATGGAGTCATTGAATGAGCAGAGTTTGGAAGCTTCTCCCGGAAAAACAGGAGAAAGTTCCGGAAAACGCTCACAGTCATTTGAATATGTATTAAAATATCCGGGGCGTTTCAACAATGAAAAAGATTACGGAAATATTATTTTAAAAGCAAAACCAAACGGTGAATCCGTAAGGTTGAAAGATGTTGCAGATATTGAATTCGGAAGCTCAATGTATGATATTTATTCCACATTGAACGGAAAACCTTCTGCAGCGATCACTGTAAAACAATCCTATGGATCCAATGCAAGTGATGTAATTAAAAATGTAAAAGCTCTGATGGCTGATCTTGAAAAAAATAACTTCCCTAAAGGAATGCATTATGAGATCAGTTATGACGTATCCCGATTCCTGGATGCTTCCATGGAAAAGGTAATACATACTTTATTTGAGGCCTTTGTTCTGGTTGCAATTGTAGTATTCCTATTCCTTGGTGACTGGCGTTCAACATTGATTCCGGCATTAGCCGTTCCGGTTTCATTGGTGGGAACATTTGCTGTAATGTCTGCATTCGGAATTACCCTGAACATGATCTCGCTCTTTGCTCTGGTAATGGCGATCGGAGTTGTTGTAGATGACGCAATTGTAGTAATTGAAGCCGTTCATGCCAAAATGGAGGAAAAAAATCTCTCTCCTTTGAAGGCTACCGAAGAAGCAATGCATGAGATCAGTGGGGCAATTATCGCGATTACGCTGGTAATGGCATCCGTATTTATTCCGATTGCATTTATGTCCGGCCCTGTAGGGGTATTTTACCGTCAGTTCTCTATCACAATGGCTTCATCCATTATTTTATCGGGAGTTGTAGCACTTACTTTAACACCGGCATTGTGTGCGTTGATCCTGAAAAATAATCACGGAAAAGCGAAGAAGAAAACTCCGGTTACTATTTTCCTGGATAAGTTTAATAATATATTCACAAAAGGAGCAGGAAGATATGAGAAGATGCTGAATAAAACAGTAACGAAGAAAACCATTACATTACCGTTGTTGTTAGCATTCTGTGCTGGTACTTATTTCCTGAGTAACTCCCTTCCATCAGGGTTTATCCCGGCAGAAGATCAGGGGATGATCTATGCAATTATTCAGACACCGCCGGGATCTACACTAGAAAGAACGAATCAGATTGCCAGAGAACTTTTGAGAGAATCAGAAGATATTGATGGTGTACAGTCTGTTTCCTCTCTTGCCGGTTATGAGATCTTGACAGAAGGAACCGGATCGAACTCAGGGACCTGTCTGATCAATCTTAAAAGTTGGGATGAGCGTAAAGAATCAGCCGCTGAAATTATTGAAAAATTAGAAGAAAAAGCTAAAAATATTCCAGGTGCTAATATTGAATTCTTCCAGCCGCCTTCCGTTCCGGGTTATGGTGCTGCAGGAGGTTTCGAACTTCGTTTGCTGGATAAAGCGGGGAGTGGAGATTATCACAAAATGGAACAGGTAAGTAATGACTTTGTAAAAGAGTTGAAAAAACGTCCGGAACTCGGTTCAGCATTTACATTCTATTCAGCGAGTTTTCCTCAATACATGCTTAGAATAGATAATGATCTTGCAGAGCAGAAAGGAGTAACCATTGAAAAAGCAATGGATAATTTATCTACCCTGATTGGTTCCAACTATGAGACGAGTTTCATCCGTTTTGACAGACCTTATAAAGTAATTGTTCAGGCAGGGCCGCAATACCGCGCCTTACCTACTGACCTGTTGAAATTATATGTTAAGAATGATAAAGACCAGATGGTTCCTTATTCGGATTTCATGAGACTTGAAAAAGTATATGGTCTATCTGAGATGACGAGACATAATATGTACAATTCTGCGCAGGTGAGCGGAACTCCTGCTCCGGGATATAGTAGCGGGCAGGCCATCAAGGCTATTCAGGAAGTAGCGGATAAAACACTTCCCAGAGGTTTCGGTATAGACTGGGCCGGGATTTCCAAAGATGAAGTAAGCCGTGGAAATGAAGCTGTATTTATCTTCCTTGTGTGTTTAGGATTCGTTTATCTTATCCTTTCTGCACAGTATGAAAGCTTCATCCTTCCGCTTCCGGTTATTTTATCCCTTCCGGTAGGTATTTTTGGAGCGTTCTTATGTCTAAAACTTTTAGGATTGGAAAATAATATCTATGCACAGGTGGCTATGGTAATGCTTATCGGGCTTTTAGGTAAAAATGCCGTATTGATCGTAGAATTTGCCGTTCAGAAGAAAGCTGAAGAGGGGATTCCTGTTGTACAGGCTGCTATTGAAGGGGCTGCTATCCGTTTCCGTCCGATTCTTATGACTTCATTTGCGTTCATTGCGGGTTTGATTCCTTTGGTAATTGCAACAGGGCCGGGAGCTGTAGGAAACAGAACAATTGGTACTGCTGCCGCAGGAGGAATGCTGATCGGAACCATTTTCGGACTGATGGTTATCCCAGGATTGTATTATATCTTCGGAACCATTGCTGATAAGTCGAGACTGGCAAGATATGAAGAAGAAAATCCTTTAACAGAACAAACTGAACCTTATGAACACGATGGAAAATTCGAAGACTAAAAATATAATCACAGCCATTGCCTTATCTCTTGTTCTTGCAAGTTGTAAGGCTCCGATGGCCACCGTCATAAAAGACGAGGTAAAAGAAAATATACCTCAAAACTTCAATCAGGAAGAGCAGCAGGATGCTAATAGCAACAGTGGAACCACTCCGTGGAGACAGTTTTTTACTGATCCGAATCTGGTTACCCTGATTGAAACGGCCTTAAAAAACAATCAGGAGCTGATGATCACCCTTCAGGAGATTGAAATTGCCAAAAGTGGTGTTTTGGCTAAAAAAGGAAGATTAAGCCCTACCGTTTCTGCCGGGATCGGGGCAGGCCTGAAAAAAGCCGGCCGCTATACCAGTGAAGGAGCGGGAGATGCGTCTACGGAAATGGAACCCGGAAAACCAATACCTGATCCGCTGGGGAATTTTGAGGCCGGCTTAAATGCAAGTTGGGAAATTGACATCTGGAAAAAGCTCAGAAATGAAAAAGAATCTGCGGTTGCCCACTATCTTTCCACAGTGGAAGGGAAGAACTTTGTCCTTTCCAATCTGATTGAGGAAGTTGCTGATAATTATTATGAATTACTGGCTCTAGATAATCAACTGGAGATTATACAGCAGTATATTAAACTTCAGCAGAAGGCATTGGAAATTTCCAAAATTCAAAAAGAGGCTGCTGCTGCTACGGAGCTTGCTGTGAAAAAATTTGAAGCAGAGCTTGCTAAATCTAAAGCATCAGAATATACCATCCGCCAGGAGATCACTGAAAAGGAAAATGAGATCAATGCTTTATTGGGTAGATATCCACAGCCGATCGTAAGAACAAAGGAAAACTTTATGTCTACCATTCCCCAGACTGTGTATACAGGAATTCCGTCACAATTACTGGCAAATCGCCCTGATATCAAGCAGGCCGAACTGGAATTAAAGGCATCAAAACTCGATGTAGAAGCGGCCAGAAAAGAGTTTTATCCTTCACTGGAAATTTCTGCAACACTGGGACTAGAGGCTTTCAAACCTTCTTATCTGGTTAAAATGCCGGAATCAATTGCTTACAATCTGGTAGGAGAGCTGGCAGGCCCACTAATTAATAAAAGTGCTATCAAAGCCAATTTTCAGACTGCTGATGCAAAACAGATTCAGGCATTGTACGAATATGACAAGACTATTCTTAATGCTTATCTGGATGTTGCGAATTTAATGTCAAAGATCAAAAATATTGATCAGTATTATCAGCTGAAATCCCAGGAAACCAAGGCACTGGATCAGTCTATTGATATTGCCAATCAATTGTTCCGTAATTCAAGAGCAGATTACCTTGAGGTTCTTTTAAACCAGAGAGATGCACTGGATGCAAAAATGGAACTGATAGAAGCTAAGCAGAAACAGCTCAGCACTGTAGTCGACATCTATAAAAGTTTAGGTGGCGGTTGGAAATAGAACATCATAATTCAATCAATAAACAGTTAATGTTTGAGGGGTCAATTTTTAGGAGTTGGCCCTTTTTATGTTTAATGCACCAGGTTTTGTTATTTTAATAAGAGTATTTTACATTAAAAATATGTTATTAAAGTAAAATATAAATAGCATTTTATAATAAATAGTATAGTTTCCATTGCGTTGTACCAGGGTAGTTTTTCGTGTCTTAAAAAATGTTAAATTCGTAACGTTTAAAAGAACTGATAATAATTAACTCAAAATAAAAACCATAAATATGAGAAGAATCTATCTCTGTGCATTTACCTTATGTACAGTCTTGAGTTTATCCGCTCAGGAAACAGAGGTGGTCTGGCAAAAAGATATCAAATCCTCTACCCAGGATTTCCTTTCACAGGTCACCACAACCATCGATCAACAGTATCTTATCACCGGAAGCGCTATACAATCAGGAAGAGGAAAGCAGGAGGCTGGGAGTAAACCAAACAACGGTTACGATTTCCACCTGGTAAAACTCAACCAGCAGGGAGACCAGGCCTGGGAAAAATATTTCTCAGGATCTAACCATGATTACCTGTCAGCCACCGTTACCACTCAGGATGGGGGCTTTCTATTAGCCGGAACCTCTTACTCAGGAAAAGGATTAGATAAAAAAGAAGAATCCAAAGGCGGTTCCGATATCTGGCTGATCCGAATCAATGAATTCGGCGATGAATTATGGCAAAAAACATTAGGAACCCCTTCCGATGAAGAAGCTAGAGCTGTTATTCAAACCACCGACTTAGGATTCTTTGTAGCCGGTAATGTACAGAATGCTTCAAAAGGCTATGGTTCCAAAGATGTCTGGATCACAAGACTCGACAAAAACGGAAAAGAGCTGTCCCAATTAATTTTAGGCGGAAAAGGGTTGGATGAAGTCGAAAAGATGATTCCTACAAAAGATGGCGGAGCCTTAGTGGGAGTTTATTCCAGAAGCTCTGAGGTGAAGGTGGGAAGCGGGGAGCAGGATGCTGGAAGCAGTGCAAAGCTTGTCTCTCATTCCAAATCCAGCAGCAATTTCGGGGAAGGTGATTACTGGATCATCAAACTAGATAAAAATGGAAAAGTAGAATGGGAAAAGAACTTCGGGGGCAAAGGAGATGATCATCTAAGAACACTGGCATTAACTTCAACAGGTTACCTTGTTGGAGGAGAATCCAGATCCGAAAGATCCGGCAATAAAACAGTAGGCATTGAAGAAGGCACAGACCTTTGGCTGATTTCCTTAAACGAAAGAGGAGAAGAACAGTGGCAGAAATCCTACAACTTCAAGAACCGAGATGTCCTGATGGGAATGAATGTGATCAGCGGGGAGCTGGAAGATGGAAGCCGGAGGTCAAAAGGTATTCTGTTGGGAGGTTATACCCAGGCAGAAGGAAGAATAGAGAAAGATGATGAAACCTTCTGGATGCTGTATTTAGACCAAAATGGAAACGAACAGTGGAGAAAACACATCGCCGGAGAATCCAGAAAAAAGGAGGAAAGACTTTCCGATTTAAAATTAAACCGTGATGGTTCCATCATTTTAGCAGGCACCAGCGCAG
This sequence comes from Chryseobacterium sp. Tr-659, assembly GCF_011752975.1. Lineage (GTDB taxonomy): Bacteria > Bacteroidota > Bacteroidia > Flavobacteriales > Weeksellaceae > Chryseobacterium. Next base: position 271,614 of record NZ_VWWP01000008.1, read on the forward strand.
AAGAACTTGGCAAAGAAAACTGGAAGATTGTAAAACTTGGAGACAAACAAGTAGATCAGTTGATTGAGAAGTACGACATCAAGATCTATCCAAACCCTGTATCCGATTATGCGTATGTAGAAATCGGGTTTGATTTCAAAGAGGCAGATATTCTGCTGTATGATATGAGTGGAAGACAGGTCCAGAACCTGAAAACAAAGAATAAGGTGACAAAGATTAATACGCAGTCGCTCATTCAGGGAGCTTATTTAATTACCATAAAAACTAATGATAACAAAACGGCGAATGCAAAGCTGATTAAGAAATAAACTAAGATGAACAAAATATTTTTATTATCCATTTTCATTGTAGGCGTTGGAAAAGCTCAATCTATTTCCAATCCTCAAAATGATAGCTATACTCCTAAATTTCTACCCAGTTCTCCAACTACTGCATCATTGATGAAGTTTGAAGAAATTCCAGTGGACAATTATACAGGAATCCCTGATATTAGTATTCCAATTACCAATGTAAGCATAGATGAAGGTTTAAATCTAAACATTAGCCTGAAATACCATCCTGCTTCTATAGCTGTAGAAGAAAAAGCAAGTGATGTAGGTTTAGGTTGGAATTTGATTGCAGGAGGAACTATTACGAGAACAATAAAAGGGATTCCTGATGAATATAAATTTGATGGTAACTATACACGTCGTGGTATTTATAGAAAAGATGAGCCAACATATCCTAACAAATATGGGGAAGTATATGAGATTCTTAAAAATGGGCAGTTTGGTTATGATAACCTGCCTAGATATGATAAATACAATGAGTTTGCATGGGAGTCTTTTTTTAAAGGTACTTACGACAGCGAATATGATTTATATCAATATAACTTTTTTGGAAATACAGGTCGGTTTATAGTCAAGAAAAATGATAATGGTGAATTTGCTGTAACTAAACTTGATGAAAATAACCTGAAGATTCAATATATCAATAATACTAATTTTGAGCCTGTTAAATTTATAATTACAGATGAAAATGGTTATGTTTATACCTTTGATGTTATTGAGAGGTCTGAATCTAATGATGTCACTTTTTCATCAGGTTGGGATAGTATAGGAGGTTCTTCCATTACGAGAACAATTAACTATAACAGTGCTTTCCATCTCAGTCATATTGAAGATGCTAATAATACTCCATTAATTACTGCTTCATTTGAAGAGCCAAGTAAAGAAATTGTTAATATTTATAATTCCACTAACTATAGTTTTGGTCAGGGTTATGAGGGCTTTTTGAATGAAATTCGGATGGTACAATGTGAAGACCAGGTATTACCTTATCTAAATCCGATGAACAGAACAAGTGTAAATCAGATTATAAGTTATACTCGTAAATTGAAAGAGATAAATGTTATAGGAAAGGCTCTTGTAACATTCGAATTTCAAACAGGAAGAAGTGATACGAATCTTCACAATCCTTCACAATCCAAGTTTTTAAAGAAGATTACAATCAACGATTCTAATTCTCACCTCTCAAAAAGCTATGTTTTAAGTCAACTTTATAGAGGAAGTATAAATTCAAGAATGTTCCTTTCAAAAGTGGATATATTTGATAAGAGCAATGCTTTTTTGAATAATTATCAAATGTCCTACAAAGATTTTTCCGGCAACAATCCCAATTCCCAGAATGTAGGAAAGGATTACTGGGGATATCTGAATCAAAGACCTATATATTCTTTTTATGGTGACTACAGAGAGATTACTCCAGGAATAACGAGTACGGACGTTCTAGAAAAAATGAAACTTCCCACATCCGGCAGTATAGATTTTAACTATGAAAATAATACATATTCTTACAACTCAGCTTATAATAACGTTACTGAGAACCTTAGTAATTGGGATGAGAATATTAATAATTGGGATGAGCAATATTCTTCTTTAAATTTCACACAGCCAGATAAAAATCAAGGAACGAAAAAATATGCTTTTACCCTGCAGGAACCTACTGATGTATCTTTCTTAATTGAAAATTTATTCGGAGAAAATAATCCTTCAGACTGGCGATATCTTTTATATAAGGGCTCAGGATCTGGACAACAGGAAATCCTTGTTACTTCATATACTGGTATTGAAGATCCGGAAGAAGCAAGGAAAAAGACCATTTTGCTCCAACCCGGAGATTATTACCTGAAATTCGGTTCGATAGATATGGCCTTTAATAAGCCATTCACATGTTCCGTTAATATTTTTTATAAAACAAAGAAGCAGGTGGTACAAAAGTTTTTGTTAGGTGGCGGATTAAGAATAAAAAAGATATCTTATAAGGACAGTGATAACACTACGGCAAGAGAGCTGGAATACAGGTATCAGTCTCTTGATAACTCAGAGTTGAGCAGTGGAGCATTAGCGGTTCCAAAACCGATCTATCAATATAAAGAATATTCCACAAAGCAAGGGCTTAGGTGTGCTTTGAAGAGTAATTTGGGAGTAACATTGCAAATATATAATTTTGAATATCCAGCTTTTGATATCCTGACAAGCTCAAATATTGTTCCTTCACAGAAATTAAAAGGAGAGATAGGATACAAAAATGTGGTCATAAAAGAAAATGGTAAGGGACAACAAAATTTCACATATTCTTCTCCTATCGATATTCCGAATAACTATATTTTCTCAATGGCACCTCCAATTTTATTTTATGAAACTCCGGATTACAAAAGGGGATTGTTAAAAACCATTACAATATTGGATGAGCAAGGACATATTTTGAAGAACTCTGTTAATGAATATTCATATGCTGATCGTATTGAAAATATAGGGATTACATATTTTCCGACTCAGCTCCCTTCTTCAGCATACTATCCTTCCTTTAAAAAGTATGGTGACTTTTTATTACATATAAGAGGGTGCTCTCAGCATACAGAGCCAGCACACAGTACAAGCCAGAATTATGTAGGGGTTAAAGAATTTTTTTATGATAATGGAAATAGTGTACCTCCTATTTGTGCTTTTTATGGGGGAGAAACACCAAATCTGGTGAGACATCATTTCAATAATGAGATTGTAGGAAAGGCTAATTTGATTAAACAGGAAGATACAGAATTTCTTCAAGCACAAAATTCGATAAAAACAATAAAAGATACGCAGTATAATGTTTTAAATTATCCCACAAAACAGAATGTAACATTCTCAGATGGAACAGCGAGTGAAACGACTTATCAGTATGCCGGCGAAAAAGGAAATCAGGTGATGGTCTCGAAAAATATAATTAGCATTCCTTTGGAAACTGTAACAACCCAAACTATTGGAGGAGTTACTAAAACATTGAGTAAGGTAGAAACGGTTTATCCGGTCTCACTTCCGACGCCAGAAACAGGAAACTTGATATTACCAACTTCTGTAAAATCATATGACTTTCAAAATATTCCTTCCACGGAAATTAGTTATGATAAATACGATTCCAAAGGCAACCTGAAGCAGTACACCACAAAAGCAGGTATTTCAACGGTGATTATCTGGGGTTATAATGAGACTCAGCCTATTGCTAAAATAGAAGGTGCAAAACTATCAGATATTCAGCAGTCATTAATAGATGCCATTGTTAGTGCTTCCAATACCGATGCTTTGGCAGTTCCCGGAAATGATGAATCAGGATTCTTAGGGGTTTTGAATACCTTCAGAAATAATTCCGCTTTATCCAATTACCAGATTACCACTTATACGTACGATCCTCTTATCGGGGTTCGAAGTATCACTCCGCCATCGGGGATCAGAGAAGTATATCTTTATGATTCTGCTAACAGGCTTAAAGAAATCAGAGAAAACAGCCAAACCGGAAACGTATTAAAAGAATTCAAATACAACTATAAAAACTAAGAATCGATGAAAAAAATATTAATTCCGGTGGGAGTATTGCTTCTGTCCAATGTGGTTGGTGCCCAGACACTGACTCCTACCGAAAACTATGTCTATTCCAAAACTTATCTGGATTATAACGGAGCAGCCGCTACAAAATCCTCAGAAACCGTTCAATACTTTGACGGTTTGGGAAGACCTAAGCAGGTTGTTAATGTAAAAGCATCCCCTTTGCAAAAAGATGTGGTAACCCATATCGAATACGATCAATTTGGAAGACAGGCAAAAGATTACCTTCCCGTACCACAATCTTCCACAGGAGGCGGAGCCTATTATTCCGGTCCGTTGGGCGTTTACC
>NZ_VWWP01000009.1 GCF_011752975.1 Chryseobacterium sp. Tr-659
TGTCATCCCGAAGGGATCCAAGCTATTCAATACTTATTCTATCCCCATCGGTACAGTTCCTTTTTTATTATGAACTACTTTTGTAAGTATTATAAGAATCTGTAATCCCTTCTTACTGTGTTTTCCCAAAGGGTGCTAAGCTAATTCAATATCTTTTTATCCTTAAACCTAACACTTATTATAATCCATTTTTTAATCTCATTTAAGCCTTTATATCGCTTATAACAAAAAAACTTACCTGAGGTTCCAACTCTCGATAAATCTCAGAGATAAACCCTATTTTAGGCCATAGGTAAATAAAAAACCGTCTCAGTAAAGAAACGGTTCAAATTTTATGGCATTTTGATTTTCAATCTTACATATCACTGTTAGTGTCCGGACATTTGAAATCATCACTGCAACCTGCACAAATAATTGTACCATTACAATAATACATACAGAAATCTTGTTCAGGAAGGTTAGTTCCTCCAGAAATGTTTTTTAATTGGTCTTTTCTTAGTTTTTTTAAATTTTTCATATTGTTTTAATTAAAATTTTGATAGTGATGTAAATGTAATTAAAATATTTTGAATTGGATTGCATGTGGTATATAAAAAATAAACTTATTTAGAATAATAATATTGTTAAGGTGTTTTTTGATTTATTTTAAGTTAATTATTTGAATATTAGTATAATAAATATTAAATTTAGACAAGCGTTATCCGAAAAGCTTATAGAGTAGGAGATACCAAAAAATCAAAAACTATGAAAAAACTTAAGAAACTTTCAAGAGAAGACAGAAAGAAAATTGTGGCAGGGATTGATTTCCCAGCTTACTGTTTTGACGGTGGAGGCCCTGGTGAAGGAGGCTGCTCTGCGGGATATATCTGTTCCGGAGGGCAATGTGTTCCTTACACAGGTAATCCGGGAGGAGGAGGAAACCCAGGTGGCGGCGGAGCTACATATACTTGCATTTGCCCTTGGGGAACCTTTACCCAATCTAGCCCTTGTCCGGAATTTTATTGTATTACAGGTTAAAAGATAAAAAAGAATAGCCAGTAATTTAATTACTGACTATTCTTTTTCTATTATCATTATTTCTTAATCAATCCCAATTCGATCAATCTTTCATGTAAGAATTCTCCTGCTGTTGTATCTTCGTATAACTTTGGATTGTTTTCGTCAATACAGTTTTCAAGAGCATTTAAAGACATTGCACTGATAGGGTGCATAAAGAAAGGAATAGAGTATCTTGAAGTGCTCCATAGCTCTCTTGGTGGGTTTACCACTCTATGGATGGTAGATTTCAATTTGTTGTTGGTATGTCTTGAAAGCATATCTCCAACATTGATCATTAATTCATCCGGTTCTGCAATTGCATCGATCCATTCACCATTGTGGTTCTGAACCTGAAGACCTTTACCCTGCGCTCCCATTAAAAGAGTAATAAGGTTGATATCTCCGTGTGCTGCTGCTCTTACGGCATCATCCGGTTCTTCATTGATTGGTGGATAGTGGATTGGTCTTAAAATAGAATTTCCTTCTGCGATCTTGTCGTCAAAATAGAATTCATTGAGACCAAGATGTAAAGCTAAAGCTCTTAAAACATATTGTCCAGTTTTTTCAAGCATCTGGAAGGCTTCTTTACCTACCTCGTTGAATTTCGGAAGTTCATCAACGATTACATTGTCGGGATACTCCTGTTTGTATTTTGAATCATCAGACAGGTACTGTCCAAAATGCCAAAATTCTTTTAAGTCTCCTTTTTTGAAACCTTTTGCAGTTTCTTTACCGAATCCTACATAACCTCTCTGGCCACCAATTCCTGGAATCTCATACTTTTGTTTCGTTTCCACTGGCTGGTCAAAAAAGTTTTTTACCTCTCCATATAAGTCATCTACTAGGTTGTCATCAAGAAAGTGGCCTTTTAAGGCAACAAAACCAATTTCTTCATAAGCTTTTCCGATTTCATTTACAAATTTCTGTTTGCGTTCCGGGTTGTCCGAAAGGAAATCACGCAGGTCTACACTAGGTATTTTATCCATTTTTAGAAATTTACGAATAGCAAAATTACATATTTTTTAAATTAAATGATTTTAAAATCATTATTTATAAGTTAAATTTGCTGTATGAAAAAATATTCTTCTAAGAGAAGTATCCAAATACTTGCACATCTTCTTCAGCAGTACGGAATTGCAGATATCGTAATTTCTCCGGGATCAAGAAATGCCCCTTTAGCGATTCATTTTTCAGAGATTGATAGTTTTAACTGTTACAGCATCGTAGACGAAAGAAGTGCCGCTTTTGTGGCAATGGGAATGGCTAAAAGCGAGAAGAAACCTGTTGCAATTACCTGTACAAGCGGATCTGCTGTTGTTAATTATTATCCTGCGGTCACTGAAGCATTTTATCAGAATATTCCACTTTTGATACTGACTGCCGATCGCCCTACGGATTTTGTTGATATTTTCGATGGACAGACCATAAGGCAGAAGGATGTTTTTCATCAGCATTCTTATGGTGATTTCCAACTTCTGGAAGACAGCAAAGAGAATGCGGAAGATATTAATTTCGATATTATTAAAAAGGCTATCGAGCTTTGTTTTGAAAAACAAGGGCCGGTGCATATTAATATTCCTCTGGAAGAACCTTTATATGAACTTGTTTCCGAACTTCCTACTTTTCCAACGGTTGAAAAGACTATCAAACATAAAGATTATGAAATTCCATCCAATCTTATTGCAGAATGGAATACATCTCAAAGAATTATGCTGTTGGTAGGAACAAAGGATTACAGTCCGGAATTGGAAAATCAGTTAACGCAATTGGTGAAAAATCACTCTGTGATCGTATTGTGTGAAGCCAATTCCAATCTGCACCATGAGAAGTTCTTTAAACATATTGACCGTTACATTTTCAATTTCACTGAAGAAGATTATAAAATGTATGCTCCGGACCTGTTAATCACAGTAGGGCAGAATGTAGTTTCTAAAAAAGTAAAGCAGTTTCTGAGAAGTGCACGGCCAAAGCAGCACTGGCATTTGGATGAAGTATGGCAGCCTGATACCTATTTTTCATTAACGGAAAAAATAGAGGTTAAACCTGAAGTTTTCTTTTCGAAACTCTTGAAGTTTATCAATCTTGAACCAAGACCTTATTTCAATCTTTGGGATGTTTTAAGGGATAAAAAAGATGCAAAACACGAACAGTTTTTAAATACTGTTGACTTTTCAGACTTTTATTTTTTCAATAAAGCGGCACAAACGATTCCTGAAAACTATAATATCCATTTCAGTAATTCGTCCGGTATCCGATATGCCCAGCTGTTCGATTTCGGTAAAAGAAAAATGTATTGTAACAGAGGAACCAGCGGTATTGACGGATCAACATCTACTGCAATGGGATTTGCCATCAAAAATGAAAATCCTACTTTGCTGATAACCGGAGATCTGAGTTTCTTCTATGATATCAACGGGCTTTGGAATCAATATATTCCACCGTTTGTAAGAATTATGATCTTCAACAACGGAGAAGGGAATATCTTTAAAATTATTCCGGGTCCGGGTAATGCCAATCCGAATACGCTGGATGAATTTATTGCAACCAAGCATCGAAAGAATGCGGAACATCTTGCAAAGCATTTCGGTTTCTCCTATATCAAAGTAGAAGATGAACTGACGCTGGACAGAGTTCTTGAAAATTTCTTCAAACCTGACGCACAGCCCAAAATCCTGGAAGTAAATACTTATGGGAAAAACAGTGCAGATGTACTGAAGTCTTATTTTGAATTCATGAAATAATAATATTAAAGATCAAGATATTCTTCATTATCGGGCAGATTGATAATTCTGTCAATTGGATAGATGAACATATCATCAAAATCATTTAATGCATTAATGATCTGGAAATGGGTAAATTGCTTTATATTCTGTAAAGTGATTTCCGTTTCTTTGATCTTTTTTTGTTTTAAAAGATACTGCCTTTGTACGCCGTTTAAAAGGTAAGTATTTGGGGTAAACCAGTCTTTTCCTTTTAAAAATAAAAGGTTGGAAAATGAGGTGTCGGTAATATGATTATTTTTAACAATAATAATTTCTTCGGCTTTGGCTTTCATCTTCATTTTATCCAGCTCCTTGCGGTCTTCGAACTTGAATGAATAATCGAAACTGTTGTTTTCTACCAACTGGAAATCCTGTATTTCAGGAATAGCATAAGGAATCATCTGTGTACGGACCCTTTTATCGAGATCATAAGCAATTCTTAGTTTGAAAAGACCATCTTCGTCATGCTGTAGATTTTTATAGATCTTGGCCAGATCAATAGAGTCTTCCTTCCCAAAATGAGAAAATGTTTGATTGACACGTTTTTGATGTAGATCTAATAAAAAAATCTTCTGATCTTCTACTTTAATGCTTTCAATGAATTGGGACATAGATTTTGTTTTTCATTTCCTGATATTCGTCTTCTAATTTACTCATGTGCGTTATTCCGCCTCCGCTTTTGAAATAAAGTTGATCTCCTTCTTTTTCAATAAAACGTATCATTACACAACTGTCTACATTCTGGCCGTCAAACCAGCCGCAAACTCCCGTATAATATCCTCTGTCATATCCTTCAGCTTCCAGAATTATTTCCAGGGTTTTAGGTTTGGGTGCTCCTAAAATAGATCCTGCCGGAAGAAGTTTCTGCATAATACTTCCTACTTTTCCATTATACTCAGGTTTTAATTTTCCTGATATTTCGGAACTCATTGCATACAAGCTTCTGTGAAACGTTTTGATGAAGTCTATGTATTGAAAATGATCAAGTTTTACCTCATCAGCCACCATACTCAGATCATTTCTTAGTAAATCTACTACTGTATAATGTTCTGCTTTCTCCTTTTTATCATTTTTCAGTATTTCTGCCGCATTTTCTAGAGAAGCGTCAATGGTGCCTTTCATGGGATACGTTAAGATTTTTCCGTCAATGATCTTCACAAAAGTTTCAGGAGAAAAAAATACAAAAAAATCTTTATAAAAAACTTTGTATTTCGCATTTGAGTGATAAAAAATTTCTTCGAGACTTAAATTCGTATCAATTTTAGTTTTTCTGGTATAATTTACCAGATAAGAATTTCCTAAACGAATATTTTTCTGAACTTTATCAAAACCTGTTTTAAAACTTTCAAGGGTCTCAGGATAAGATTTCCATTCTACTTTTTTATCTAATTCAGGTCTCTTTTTAGTGTTTGAAAATGATTGAAAATCAATAATTAAGCTTGATTTTTCAATTTCATTTTCTTTATAAATTTCAACATTCTCCGAGAGAAAGTCAATAACAAAAAAATAGGGAACTTTCTGGAGTGAAAGCTCATCCATTTCCATAAATTTTTGATGATTCATTGAAAACATTCTGCAAAAATACTTATTGATGTTTACTTTTGCATAAAATTTTTATGATGCAGAACAAATATCCCCAGAAACCGGGACTTGATTTTATATTGAAGCAGGCTTTTTTTTATTGGAATAAGACTCTGATCTTTCAGCTTATGTTTTCCATGGTCTTTTTTGGAATACTTCTTACCTCGTTGTTTTTCTTCGGTTCCAGATATGGAATATTAGAACAAAACCAGGTACTGGCAGAAGCTCTTAAAGATGGTGCCAAGGCTTATATGGAAAAGATTGCGGAATTAAGTGCTACTGAAAATTATCAGATGTTCACTCTTGCTATCTGGATGACCAGCGCATTTCTTTATCCGCTGAATCTTGGAATGTTCCAGATTTTCAGAAAGCTTGATCTTAATGAAAAAATTGTGTTGGGAGATTTGTTTGCAGGGTATAATGGGATTAACTTTTTTAAATACCTGGGGTATTACCTTTTCTGGTTCTTTATTTACAGATTTACAGTTCCTACAGTATTATTGGCGATACTTTGGGTAGCTATGACCATTTTTGTAGCTCCATTAATGTTTTTTACAGATAAAAGAATCTTTGAAGCTATTTCACTGAACTTTAAAGCTTTTAAAATGTATTTTGTAGAAATAATGGTTTGCATAATGGTGGCTGTTTTGTTTAAATATTTGGGCTTCACTCTGTTTTTGGTGGGAGGTCTTTTTACTTTTCCTTTCTGGAATGCCATGATTTATTCATTATATAAAACTGTTTTTTCAGAGAAAAGTTAAATTTCATGGATGTTTAATGTGTTTTTTTATCAAAAAAAGTTAAATTTGATAAAATCATTAAATATTTAAACTATGTCTGAATTTAACGAATTTGACCAGCAAGGATCTGTCCCAAATAGAGATACAGGATCAATTATTTCTCATGCTTTTGAAATGTATAAAGGGGTTTTCGGCTATGGAATCGTAGCGATGATCGTTTACCTGATTGGCGGGTCAGTTATTCAAATGCTTACTGGATTCAACTCTGCTTCTATGATGGAAGAGATGCGGTCTTCAGGAGGAGATTTCAATTACTGGAATACACCTGGGCTTTCTTTATATATGGGGGCTTCCAGTCTTTTCGGGATTTTACTGTCTCCGTTATATGTGGGATTGATCTATATGGTTAATAAATACAATACCAAAAATCCGATTGAATTTACGGATTTGTTTATTGGTTATCGCCAGAATTTTGTCAATATCCTGATCTATAGTTTCCTTTCGGGAATTATTTCTACAGTTGCATTAATGTTATGTGTTATTCCAATCATTTTTGTGTATCCTTTACTATTATTAGGGTATCCGATTTTGTTATTTGAAAATGCTTCAGCAACTGATGCTTTGTCAAAATCTTTCAATATTGCTAAAGAAAATTACGGAACTTTTTTATTGACCACTTTTTTAGGAGCTTTAATTTCCGTAGCTGGAGTAATTCTTTGCGGAATAGGTGTTATTTTAACCGCTCCGTTCATGATGATCGTTATGTACTCAGCCTATTGTGCCTTTCTAGGAAAACCAAGGCAGATCATGTACAGTAAATAATAAAAAAGAATAAATGATGAATAAAGATAAACAGATAAGCAGTGTTGCCATAAAGCAGGTGTCTTTGCTGGCAATTATTTTGGTGTTGGCAGGATTGATCTGTTTTAACCTTTCGTTGTTTATTCCTTCCGTTTTAGGAGCGATTACCATCTATGTTGTGTGCAGGAAATATAATTTTTATCTGCAGGAAGAAAAGAAATGGAAACCATCACTTGCTGCATTTGCTTTGATGTTTGCAAGTCTTATTGTCCTTATTCTGCCTATCTATTTCATTGCAGATCTGATTATTGATAAACTAGGAAACGCACAGGCTTATATGGCTAAGTTCAATGTTTTTCTGGATAAAATACACTCTTATATTTATTCTAAAACAGGATTTGATATTTTGAGTCAGGAAAATATGAATAAACTGAAGAACTCTGTAGGGAAAATATCTACTTCAGCACTCAGCGGAACATTTAATACCCTTACAGTGGTGATGTCCATGTATTTTATTCTTTATTTTATGCTGGAAAAACCAAGGTTGTTTGAAAGAATACTGAGCACTTCAGCTCCGTTGAAAAGATCAAACATTTCTTTGATAGGCGATAAAATGAGAAAACTTATCATGGCCAATGCTATTGGAATTCCTGTAGTGGCAGTTGGGCAGGGAATTGTAGCGCTTATCGGGTATCTTATTTTTGGAGCGCCAGGAGCGGTATTGCTTTTTGCTTTGACGGCTGCAGCCTCCGTAATTCCCGTAGTAGGAACTGCAATTGTGTACGTTCCCGTATGTATCTTTATGATTGCAGAAGGCAATACTGTTCAGGGATTAGGATTAGCTGCCTACTGTGTAATTGTGGTAGGGCTTACGGATAATCTGCTTCGTTTTACCCTTTTGAAAAAATTGGAAAATATTCATCCGTTAAATACGGTATTCGGGATTATTATGGGAATGAACCTGTTTGGCTTTATGGGACTTATTTTCGGGCCTATTTTGATCTCACTTACACTTCTTCTGATCCAGGTATACAGAAATGAGTTTTCTGACGAAAATGCCCCGCCTGATCTTGAATTACCCGATCAGAATAAACTGGACGAAAAATTAATTTAATTATATAAAAAAGTGGACGGAATAAATCCTGAGATATTAAAAGAAATCTGTGTTATTAAAATGCCTTTCGGGAAGTATGAAGGAACAGTACTTGCCGATCTCCCGGTAAGTTATCTGGAATGGTTTAACAGAAACGGAATGCCTAAAGGGAAACTGGGAATGCAGCTTTCTACAGTTTATGAAATTAAAATCAATGGTTTAATGGATTTGCTGATCCCTATAAGAGCATCAGTAAGAAACGGAATATAACAAAAATTTACCTGTAAACCAATTTCGGGCAGCATCGAAGATGCTGCCCGAAATTGGTTTATCCTTATATATTCAATTAAAGTAGAGCCAGAAAGGAATTCAGATCTTGATTTTTGGGCACATTAAGTTTGTTTTTAATTTTTGTTTTATACACTCTGATAGTTCCCGGTGAAGTATTTTCAATGGTAGCGATTTCCTTTGCAGAAAGATCCATTTTGAAATAATTGCACAGCTTTAATTCAGTTTTGGTAAGCTTTGAGATGGCAAGTAGTTTCTCAGTGAAAAGCTGATTTTCGACGCTGTTTTCGTAGTTGTTTTCAACAAATTTTTTTTTATCAATATTTCCTAAATTATTGATTGTTGAAATCATTTCCTTGATGGTATTACTGGATTCTGTATCACTGGAGTTTTTGATCTTTTTTAAGTTTTCTAAAATGATTTTCTCAGTGTCTTTTTTAAGGTTGATATTTTGATATAATTGATTAATTTTCTTTCTGTCAGAGGATAGTCTGTTTGCAAGTAACTTTTTTTCACCCTCAGTCTCTGTTATTTTTTCCCGATGTCTTTTTATAATACAAAGTGTAATAGAAATCAGAATAATGGATACGGTGATGAGTAACGCATAGGTTAATAAACTTATTTTCTTATTGGCATCTATTTCACTTTGATGATTTTCGCTTAGCTTACTAACCAGTATATTGTCTGAGATAGAAGAAATATTTTTTATATTCTCTACCTGCTCAACATTAAATTTATCATAGAGTACATTTACCTTTTGGGATATGCGGATAAGATTTGGTAAATCATTATTCTGAATATAATAATTCTTAAAAATTTTATTAACAGTAAGAAGATCTTCAGTAGATTTCAACTGATGTTCAAACTCTTTCAGATGAAGAATAATATCTTTGTTTTTTAAATTTTGTCCGGAATTTGTATACAATTCAAATAAGGTGTTGTAACAGTGAGTCAGTTCATGATAATTGTTGGTAAGATTATAATGGTTAAGAGCTTCTGTTAATTCCTGTTCCGATTCTCCATAATTTTTGATTTTAAGTAAATAAACGGCCAGGTGCTGTTTCATAAAGAAAAGAAAATTTTTTTCATCTCTGGTAAGGCTTCCTTTATCTATTAAAATATTAATTCCTTTTTTAACTTCCTCAATTGCTTTTTTATAATTTCCTGTTTTACGGTAAACGGAGCTGAAATTATTATACATGGAAGCTCTGAAAAGATATTCATTCTCCGCTAATTTATTTAAAGACTGATTAAAAAATAACAAAGCTTTAGAATAATCTTTTTTGTTATAATAGAACCTCCCCTTAGCATGGTATAAATGTGCTATAAAATATTCTTTGGGCTCTTTTTTGTTATACATAATTGCACTGTCTAAAAATTTCATAGCGAGATCCGGAGAAGATTTTTCAAGTTTAAGGGACAGATGAAAATAACAGGACATTGATATGAAACTGTATTTGTCGTTATTAAGTTTTAATAAATCTAGGGCTAAAGGTATCTGATCGAAATATTTTGCAGGGCTTGTTTCTTCACGTAACAAAAGAAATTCTATGTACTTGCTGCTGATAAGATATTTTTTTTCACCAGTTTTTTTATATTTCTCAAATTCTCTCGCCTTAGCTTTATTAATATAGCTTGTGTCATACTGGAACGGGCTTAATTCTTTAGTGATATTATAAAAATATTTATTGGAATTTTCTGCTCTTTTGCAGCTTATAAATAGCAGAAAAAAGATAAATAAGTAGGGCTTGTATTGCATGTGTTAATAAGTCATTGAAGGGAATTAAAAATAAATATTTTTTAGAGATATGAAATAGATACGCTAATGGGAATAGTCAATACAAAGCTTTTTCTTTGAAGCAGCTAAAAAATGTTTTAAAACAGAAAAAATAGAGGACTTTTATTCTTTAAAAGGGATAAATGACAGAAAATAAAAAACTGAATAAAAGTCGGAAAGCCCTATCAGAAGCTAATTTACTACTCCATAGATGTTGTTAAAGACTCCTGAAAAGCGCTACTTTAAACAAAAATGAAAAGAACATAAAAAAAGAGCAATGCACATTGAGTTGTACATTGCTATATTTGTAAATCGGGTTATATGATCTGAAATTTTACGCTTTTAGAGCAGCAATTTCATCTCTTAACTTAGCCGCTTTTATAAAATCAAGATTTTTAGCAGCTGCCTCCATTTCTTTCTGCTTCTGGGCAATCATTTTTTCGATATCTTCTCCGGCATAGGTGGCTTTGGTTTCAGCAACTTTCTGAAGAATTTCTTTTTGAGTATATTTTTCATCAGGGAAATCTTTACTTCTTCCTACCAGATTTTCAGAGATTTTTTTGTTCAAAGCTTTTGGCTTCAGTCCATTATCTTCATTGTACTGCATTTGTTTGGCGCGGCGGTATTCCGTTTCGTCTAACGTAGCCTGCATAGATTTGGTAATTTTATCAGCATACATGATCGCTTTTCCGTTAACGTTCCTTGCGGCACGCCCAACCGTTTGGATCATTGATCTTCTGCTTCTCAGCATTCCTTCCTTATCCGCATCCAAAATGGCAACCAATGAAACTTCAGGTAAATCCAATCCTTCCCTTAATAAATTAACCCCAATAAGAACATCAAATAGCCCAAGACGAAGATCCTGCATAATCTGAATACGTTCAAGAGTCTCCACATCAGAATGAATGTATCTTGTTCTGATTCCGAACTTTGTAAAATATTTGGTAAGCTCTTCAGCCATTTTCTTGGTTAAAGTGGTCACTAAAACCCTTTCATCAGCATCAGCTCTTTTCTGGATCTCCTCCATCAGGTCATCAATTTGGTTTAATGAAGGCCTTACCTCGATAATAGGGTCAAGAAGTCCTGTAGGACGGATAATCTGTTCAATATAAGCTCCGCCTGTTTTTTCCAGTTCATAATCTGCAGGGGTTGCAGAAACGTAAATTACCTGATTCTGAATGGCTTCAAATTCCTCAAATTTTAAAGGCCTGTTATCCATAGCAGCAGGAAGCCTGAATCCATATTCTACCAATGCTTCTTTTCTGCTTCGGTCACCTCCATACATGGCATGAACCTGCGGAACGGTAACGTGGCTTTCATCAATAACCATTAAAAAGTCTTTTGGAAAATAATCAATAAGGCAGAAAGGTCTCGTACCAGGAAGTCTGCCATCCAGATATCTCGAATAGTTTTCAATTCCTGAACAATATCCAAGTTCTTTAATCATTTCAAGATCCAGTTCGGTTCTTTCCTGAAGTCGTTTAGCTTCTAACGGTTTTCCCACAGAACTAAAGAAATCTACCTGTTTCACCATATCGTCCTGAATGTCTTTAATGGCCCCGTTTAGCGTCTCCTTGGAGGTAACGAAAAGATTGGCAGGGTAAATTTGTATTTGATCAAAATTGTCTTCTACATTTCCTGTAACAGGATCAAAACTTTGTATTTTTTCTATTTCATCTCCAAAAAACTGAATTCTGATCGCATTGTCAGTATAAGCAGGAAAAACATCAATCACATCACCTTTTACCCGGAATGTACCTCGTTGGAATTCATTTAATGTTCTGGCATATAATGCATTAACTAAAGAATGGAGAAGCGCGGTTCTCGTTACTTTCTCACCAATTGCAATAGATATCAATGATTTATGAAACTCCGTTGGATTCCCAATACCATAAATACAGGAAACAGATGCTACTATCAGAACATCTCTTCTTCCGGAAAGAAGACTGGCGGTAGCAGAAAGACGAAGCTTTTCAACCTCTTCATTAATGCTCAGGTCTTTCTCAATATAAGTTCCGGTGGTTGCAATATAAGCCTCCGGTTGGTAGTAATCATAGTAACTCACAAAATATTCCACAGCATTTTCCGGAAAGAACTCTTTAAACTCCATAAAGAGCTGAGCCGCTAATGTTTTATTATGGGCTAAAACTAAGGTCGGTCGCTGAACATTTTGAACAACATTAGCAACAGTAAATGTTTTTCCGGAACCTGTTACCCCAAGAAGTGTCTGATATTTCTCGCCGATCTCAATGCCTTCGGTAAGTTTTTCAATAGCTTGAGGCTGGTCGCCGGTAGGTTTATATTCTGATTGAAGCTTAAAATCCATAGAAAAGAATGTATATAACAAAAATACGAAAGAAATTATTAGGCAGGATAATGTTTTGGTGCTGAATATTTTGATAAGAAAATTTTAACCGATTGAAGATATATTACCAGGTTTTATTCCTTTCTTTGTGGACGTAAATAGGCTATTCATCTGATCTTATGGTTACTATCCGTTTATTAAGACCTGCTTTATGGCATTATTTTTCCATTCATCTTCAAACCACTTAATCATAATACTATGAAAATCAATCAATTTTATGTTCCTGCATTAAGCATATTTCTTATCTTATCATCATGTAAAGAAAATCATGCGAATGCTCAGCAGACCGGTAATGACGGAAGTGTAGAGACCGAAAAGCCTAATTCTGATTATAAGCCTGCATTTAAAGGACAGACAAGAATTAAGGCAGTAAAAACTTCATCAGAATATAGTGTAGATATTCTGAATAAAGAGCTGGGAAGACCATGGGGAATCATTAATTTACCGGATGGAAGATTTCTCATTACAGATAAAAAAGGCTATATGAACGTAGTTTCAACCGATGGAAAGCAAGTTTCTAAAATAGAAGGCTTCCCAAAGGTGGACTCAAAAGGACAAGGAGGAATGCTGGATGTAGCTCTGGACCCTGATTTTAAAACCAATAATATTATCTACTTCAGCTTTTCTGAACCTTTTGGAAAAGGAAACCTAACTTCCGTAGCAAAAGGAAAACTGTCGGCAGATCTTAAAAATATTTCAGAAGTAAAAGTAATCTTTCGCGCTGAGCCATCTTATGACGGAGATAAACATTATGGCAGCCGACTGGCTTTCGATAAAGATGGGTATCTATTTGTAAGTACAGGAGAAAGATCAGATAAAGTAACCAGAGTATATGCCCAGAAAACAGATAATTATTTAGGAAAAATACTTAAAATTACAAAAGAAGGAAAACCGGCTCCCGGAAATCCATTTATAGGAAAACAAGGATATAAACCTGAAATTTATGCTTACGGAGTACGAAATCCACAAGGACTGGCCATAGACCCCAACGGAAATCTTTGGGACGTGGAAATGGGGCCAAGAGGAGGAGATGAGATCAATCTGATCCAACCCGGGAAAAATTACGGCTGGGGAGATGTTACTTATGGTATTGAATATTCAGGAGATAAAGTGGGGCAGGGAATTACTCAAAGACAAGGAACAGAGCAGCCTGTCTACTATTGGGACCCCGTTATTTCTCCCAGCGGAATTACATTTTATACCGGAAATATTGATGAGTGGAAGGGAAATCTGTTTATCGGATGTTTAAGTGGTGAACATATTGACAGAATTGTTATGAAAGACAATAAAGTGGTAGGCGAAGAACGTCTTCTCGCAGATCAGAAAGAACGCTTCCGCGATGTTTTGAACGGAATGGACGGAAATCTGTATGCCGTTACAGACAGCGGTAAACTCTATAGAATTGCAAAAAAATAAAACAAAGTCGCCTGAAATTTTCAGGCGACTTTGTTTTTTATCTAAAATTTAAAGTTCATTCTCAGGAAAACCTGTCTTCCGGCAAATCCCATCTGCACAGGATCAAAGATTCCTCCGGACTCGGTATTTCCGCTGCTTACCTGGGTAGTTTGTAAGGTAGGATATCTGTTGAAGAGGTTTTTACTTCCCAATGTCAGGTTAAGGTTTTTTGAAAATTCATATCCAAATGAAAGATCAGTTGTCACCTTTGGATTGTAAATCTGTTCTGTACCATCATACCCGATCAGGGTTACTTTATCAAATCTTACCATCTGAAGGTTCACATTAAATTTGTTTATTTTATAGTTGAGATTTAAATTAACTTTTGTTTTTGGAGCAGAAGCAAGAATAAAAGCTTTTTCTCTTGCACTCAGATAAATATCTTCTTTTCCTGCCAGCTGTTCTGAGGTATTCACTTTTGTAATTTCCATATCATTATAATTCCCGGCTAAAGTAGCGGTAAGTTTCCCGGGGCCAATGTTTTCATTATAACTTAAGATAAGGTCAACTCCTTTCGTACGGGTATCAATTGCATTAGAAAAGAATTGTACTTGGTCGATATATGGATTCTCTGCCTGAACGTCTGCCGGCAGGTCTGCTCGTGCGAAATATCCTGTCAAAACAATTCTGTTTTTTACCTGAATATAATATCCATCAACTGTTGCCGTGAATTTACCTGTATTGAATGTAAATCCGGCACTTCCATTCACCGATGTTTCTTGTTTCAATTGAGGGATCCCAAGGCTGTTGGCCAGCTTGCTGTCGTTAGAAGCCAGCTGAATAGTAACCAGCTGCCCTCCTTGAAAATTGGTAAACTGTTGGCTATAGTATTTCTGAGCCAGAGAAGGCGCTCTGAATCCGGTAGAAACAGACCCACGGAAAGCAAATTGCGGGGTAAATGCATACCTTGTTGCAAACTTACCATTCAGCGTGCTTCCAAAATCATTATAATTTTCAAATCTTCCGGCTACACTGATCATCCAGTTCTTTGTAATATCCAGTTCAGTATCTACATAAGCGGCAAAATTATTTCTGCTTTTTCCAATATCTGTAGAGTATCCCGGAAATCCCTGAGATCCGCCGGGTCTTACATTTCCGCTCAGAGGATTAGTGACTAATAATGCTTCAGGGGTATCCCGGGTTACAGGATTTCCATTTTGATCATACATTGTATAAGAGGCTTGTTCCCCTTTAATAATGTTAAATTTTTCGTATCTGAATTCTGATCCGAAAGCTACATTGAGTCCTTCAAGCACTTTGAACTGTCTAACAGCATTAAAGCCGGTTGTGTTCTGAAGTAAAGAATGTCCTCCGGCGTAAAAGTCGGTAGGAGACTTAACACCTAAGGTTGCATTAATGGTATTATTGATGTCATAAGTAAACCTGTTATTTCCGAAAGCATTATAGAAATCCACTTCCCAGTCAGCAACCTTAAATTTTAGCCCGTTATCGAAAGTGAAATCTGTAATACTGGTATTTTCGATCGGGTTAAAACCATTGGGATAAACTTCCGGAATGTTTCCATCTGCATCCGGTGTTCGTGTCCAGGCATAGGCTTTTGTATTTCTGTGAGAAAAACCTTGTCGGGAATAAAATTTCAATCCATCAGACAAGGGAAGTTCAATATTTCCAAAGAAATAAACATTTTGTGCCTTGGCATCTCCAAAGCGTTGCCTTGGTGAGGTGTACATTGCAGGATTAGCATTTCTTATCGCATATTCCTTATTGATAAACTCAGCAGTGAAATTCCCGAAACCACCTTTTGACCCGATTTTTGTTCCTAAATTTCCACTGAAATCAAAAGTGCCTCCGTCTATTTTATGATCTGATACAACGTCATTATTGCCAGGACTCTTAAAAAGGTTCATCCCATAAAAAGCATTCCCTTCAAATCCTTTGTCACGATCATTCAGAATAACATTGATTACGCCGGCTATTGCATCAGATCCATATTGAGCAGAAGCTCCATCACGGAGCACTTCCACTCTTTTGATGGCCCCGATCGGAATAGTGTTCATATCGTAGCCGGTATTTCCTCTTCCTTTGGTTCCGAAAAGATTAATCAATGAAGACTGGTGGTATCTTTTCCCATTGAGAAGCAGCAGTGTCTGATCAGGTCCCAAACCTCTTAATGTAGCCGGATCTACGGCATCTGCACCATCCGATCCCGACTGTTTGTTGGAGTTAAAAGACGGAGCCGCAAACTGAAGCAGCTGGTTTACTTCTACCTGACCTGTTGCCTGGCTGACCTGTTTGATATCAATAATATCAATAGGAACAGGGGTATTGGTAACTGTTCTTTTTTTGTTCCGGCTTCCGGTAATAGCCACTTCGTCTATTTTTGATTCTTTGATAAGTGTGTCTTTTACCTGTTGAGCATAAGACAGGGAACTAACACCAAGAAAAATGATGCTGATGTATTTTATTTTCATATTAATGATTTTGAATGGAGATTTATTCAAAATTATCAATATTTATTTTTAAATCACTATCTAATTTAAATATTTGTTATGAAAATATTAATTTAATTTTGTTTTTGAACATTTTTAGAATAATAATAGTTAAATAATGTTTTTCAACGAATAATTTTAATTTTAAAAGCTGGAAATGATTCTGTTAATCCCTTCTTCCAAAATTTCCTGTGAAGTAGAAAAGCAGATTCTGATATGTCCTTCCGCTCCTTTTCCAAACCATCTTTCCGAACCAGGTACTATGGCAACCTTTCCCTGTTGTAACGCATGAAGGGCAAACTCATCGCTGGACATTCCGTTTTCAATTTTCGGGAACAATACAAAAGTGGCCTCAGGAAGAGTCGGGGTAAGAATTTCCGAACGGCTCAATAAATTAAAAGCAAGATCTCTATTTTGCTGTAAATGATTAAGGAATTCTTTGTACCAGGGTTTGGCTTTTTCCAGCGCAACACTTCCAGCAATTTGTGATAAAGTAGATACGCCTTCAATGGTAGAGTTGAAGTTGGATTTTTCTGTAAAATCTTCCAGAATATCCTGATCATTGCATAAAACAGCACCAATTCTCAAACCGGCAATTCCAAATGATTTGGAGAATCCATAAACTGTAAAACTCTTTTTCTTTGCTTCATCAGAAACAGATGAGTAGGTATGGAATTCTTTATTATCATAAATGATATCACTCCAGATTTCATCACTCATCACCCATAAGTTATGTGCTGATGCAATTTCAGAGATTTTTTTTAATGTTTCCTTAGAATAAACTTTTCCCAGCGGATTATGTGGATTGCATATGCTGATAAGTTTTGTTTTGGAATTGATCAGTGAAACCATTTTTTCAAAATCAATTTCTCCGGTTGTGGTGTCAACAGGGCAAAGCTTTACTTTTCCACCGGCTGTTTCCACCGATTTTTTAAAAAGAAAATCAACAGGATCAAGAATAATAGCCTCGTCTCCGGAATTGAGAACATAAGATGCGATGAGAAACATCCCTTGTGCCGCACTGTTTACTGCAAGTACATTTTCAGAAGAAAATGTACCGGATTTTTCCTGATTAAAATGTTCAGCAACACTTTTCTTAAACTCCGGAAGTCCGGAAAAGGGGCCGTAGCTGAGGTATCCATCTTTAATATATTCGATAATTCCCTGCTCTATTTCCGGTGCTGTTCTGAAATCTGGATCAGCGGCTGTCAACGGGATAATTCCATCCTCCAGGGTAGCCCATCTTCCGTTATAGGCTTTTCTTTTTAATGCTTCAAAGTTGATATCGTTGTTGGTGAACATTTTTTTATTTATAAGATATGGGTAAAATATTTTCTGTTTGCTGGTCGAGAGGAAGAAGGAACTGATTCAGTAATATCCTTCCGTTATTGATGTGAATCTCTATTTCCGGTTTCCTTTCTGCTTCATATTTTCTGAATGCTTCTGTAAGGTTTTCTTCTTCAACTAAATATTTAGTCAATGTGGACGAGTCTTTTAATGCTGAAGTAACGCCCTGGCTTGTAAAAGGGATCAGCGGATGAGCTGCATCCCCTATAAATACAATATTGTCCTTGTAAAATGGATTCAGATGTTCCAATTCATATACACACCACAAATGTACATTTTCATAATTTGATTTTTTAATTATAGATGGAACTAGTGGATACCATTCTCTAAATATTTCAAGCATATATTTCTTCAAATTATCAGCAGGGCATTCATTAATCCGGTACTTCTGATTGTCAAACTGTGAATACCATAAGATGGTATCATGGGAAAGCTTGAGGATTCCGAAAGTGAGCCCGCCTGCTTCATGATGAAACTTCATAAAATCATTCTCAATAGAATCAGCAATACCTCTGTCTTTAATAATATTCACTACTTCATTTTCCCTTACCACATTCATTTTTTCTTCTTTGAAGAGATTTTTTCTAATACGGCTTCTGGAACCATCTGAAATAATAGCAAGGTCAGCATCAATATAAGCTCCGTCAGATTGCTTTAACTTCCCTTTTTTTGCATTGCAAGGAGTTATGGTTTCTTCATACGTTATTTTTTCCGGAGAGATATTTTGCGCCAAAAGATGAATTAAAGAATGTCTTGAAATGGCAAAAACGTTATCGAGTTTCTTTTCTGCAAGTACTTTTCCGGTATGTGAATATTGTATGTATTTTTTCAGAAAACTGCCATGCTCAAAAAGGAGAGAGCGGTCTATGATTTGTGAAAGATATTCAATTCCTTCCTGTGGAATCAGAAAGCCATGGCCTGCCAGATCATCTTTTTTTCTTCTTTCATAAATGTGATAGTCAATCTTGTGTTTTTCTAAGTAATTCGCCATGCTTAAGCCGGAAATACCGGCGCCCACGACAGCAATTTTGTTCATTTTCGGAATAACGGATTTTCAGGTTGGTTTTTAAGTATTTTAATCTATATGATTAGATCGATACAAAATTAAATTAAAAACATTCAATATTTAAAAAAAATAAATTAATTTGATTTCTATTTTTTATAAAATAAATTGAAAATCATAACTTATTCGGGTTCATAAGAATAATTTTTTGAAGAATATTTATAGTGAAAATAAGTTTTCCTGAGAATTGCTTTTAAATAAAAAAACCGGAAAAGCTTCCGGTTTTATGGTTATGCTTTTTCAAGCTGAACAGTAAAGTGTCTTAAGATTTCCGGTTCCCAGGTAATCTTATAACCCTTTGCCACTTCCTCTCGTCTTTCATATACATTTTTGATGGCTGCAGCAATATAATCCATATGATTATTGGTATATGTTCTTCTAGGGATTGCCAAACGTACAAGTTCCAGTTTTGGATAACGGTTTTGTCTAGTCTCAGGATCTCTGTCTGCCAGTAATGTCCCGATTTCTACGGTTCTGATTCCTGCTTCCTTATAAATTTCAAGACCTAGTGTCTGCGCAGGATATTCTTCACGGGAAACATTAGGAAGGAAATTTAATGAATCGATGAATACAGCGTGTCCTCCAATTGGTTTTTGTACAGGAATCCCGTATTCAATAAGCTTATTTCCGAGATATTCAACCTGGGAAATTCTGCTTTCCAGGTAAGCGAACTCAGTAGCTTCATCAAGACCTACTGCAAGGGCTGCCATATCTCTTCCTGCCATTCCTCCATAGGTAATGAATCCTTCATAGATAATGGTGAAATTGGATGCTTTTCTGAAAATCTCTTCGTTGTTTAGAGCGATAAATCCGCCAATGTTTACCAGTCCGTCTTTTTTGGAACTCATTGTCATTCCGTCTCCGTATGAGAAGATTTCTTTACAGATTTCCTTAATGCTTCTATTTTCCTGTCCCGTTTCTCTTTTTTTAATGAAATAGGCATTTTCTGCAAATCTTGCCGAATCAAAGAATACGGGAATCCCATACTGATCGGAAAGAGCTTTTACTGCTTTCATATTTTCCAGAGAAACAGGCTGTCCCCCTGAAGAGTTACAAGTGATCGTGATTAAACAGAAAGGGATGTTTTCTTTAGGGTGGCTTTTGTAAACCTCTTCCAGCTTTTCAAGGTTGATATTTCCTTTGAAAGGGTGAAGGTCATTAATGTCGAAAGCTTCATCTATTGTACAGTCGATAGCATGTGCTTTTCTGAATTCGATATGCCCTTTCGTAGTATCGAAATGAGAGTTTCCGGGAACTACATCTCCCTCTTTTACCAGAACGGAGAAAAGAACATTTTCTGCAGCTCTTCCCTGGTGTGTAGGTAATAAATATTTGAATCCGGTAATTCTTTCAACCGTGTTTTGTAATTGTTCAAAAGAACGGGATCCGGCATAGCTTTCATCCCCTGTCATCAATGCTGCCCATTGTTTGTCAGACATTGCTCCGGTTCCGGAATCCGTAAGCAGATCGATGTATACCTGCGAAGATTTTAAATTAAAAAGGTTATAATTTGCTTCTTTAAGCCATTGTTCTCTTTCTTCTTGGGTGGATTGATAGATTTCTTCCACCATTTTAATGCGGAAAGGTTCCGCGTACGGTAATTTCATGAGTTAAAATATGTTTTAAATTGTTTTTAAAGAAAATCGTTTTGAAAATAATTTTCAAATTCATCAAAGTATAAGTAAGGGGGGAAGAAATTATTCCGGAGCCTTAAATATATTTTCATCAGAATGGAATCCGGCAACACCGCCGCTTACTGCAAACTTCATGGCAGAAGCTGCTGTCATTCCCACTACAGGTTTGATGTTTTTTTCTTCAGTAACAATTACCCAGCCCGATATTGCATAAGAATGGGGGAGGTATACCGCAACGTAGTTATGTTTGTCAACGTCTGACATTTCTTTCTGTGTCAAAAAACCAATTCTCCAGATTTCCGGATTCTCATTGGTTTTTACCCATACAGGATCGTTGAATTTTTTCTTATCGCCTACGAATGAAGACATAACGTCTTTTGTAGGTGTATAGATATGTTTTACCCCGGGAGTTTTTTCCAGCAGGCTATCCATGGTGTCGAAAAAGAATCTTCCGACTACAAATTTATTTCCTAAATATCCAAGAATGGCAGTAAATAGTATGATAGAAACAAAAACAAGCCCTGGAATCTGTTTGGCAAGCGATGGTATCAGATTGTCAATAGCACTTACAATATACCAGATAACGAAAATGGTAAGCCCGATGGGGCCAATAATGAGCAATCCCTGAAAAAAATTTTTCAGAAAAATATTGGCTATATTTTCAAAGCTTGGCTTCTTCAATGTGTACTCTTTACTTTTATATATATTCTAACCGTGAATGGTTTCTTTATTTCCATATGATTTAATAATGCCGGCTTCATATTCCAGCCATTCTTCCCAGCGTTGATTTACTTTATCGGGGTCTCCCAGCTGTCTTGCGAATCCTATGAATGTGGTATAATGATTGGCTTCTGAAATCATCAGTTCTCGGTAGAAAACTTTAAGTTCCTCATCCTTGATGTTTTCAGTAAGTACTTTGAATCTTTCGCAGCTTCTTGCTTCAATCATAGCGGCAAACAGCATCTTGTCTACGATAAGATCTTCTCTGCTTCCCTGAATGATAAATTTTGCCAGTTCATTCACATAATCATCTTTTCTTGCTCTTCCAAAAGCGTAACCTCTTTTTTTAATAATCTCATGAACCTGATTAAAATGATCAAGCTCTTCCTGAGCAATAGCAAGAAGTTCGGTTACAATTTCAGGATATTCCGGAAGCATAGTAATAAGGCCGATAGCATTGGTAGCTGCTTTTTGCTCGCACCAGGCATGATCCGTTAAAATTTCTCCAATGTTTCCTTCTGCAATATTAGCCCACCTTGGGTCGGTAGGGAGTTTCAACTTAAACATGTTGTAAAATTTTTGTAAATTTAAGCAAATTGAAGTAAGAAATGTGACTTTATTTCAATTTGGTCGTTAAAGTCCTAAGATGCGGTCTTTCTTCTTAGGAATTCCAAAATATTCCAACCCGCCGTATCTACTTTTTTCAATCCCGCAGAGATAATGAATGCTAAGATGATATTGATGACATAGATGATGATCATTAATAGCCACCAGGTCATATTTTCTTTTAACGGAACCACGAGAAAGTAAACCAATGACGAACTTAGACCTTGTGCAAAATAGAAGAAAATAGCGTTTTTCCCAATATAAGTGATGAAATTATCTTTCGTGATCTTTAATCTGTTGTAAAGAACAAATAAGGTTACCAATGAGAACAAAGCCCAGATAATATAAGGAATCTGTGGTGGGAATTTATTCTTGTTGATCTTATAAAAAATTTCATTTCCATAAAACCAGAACATCCAGATCAGAGCACCGGCTACCAAAGCATATAAAAGAGGAATTATCTTAGTCGGAATTCTTTTTCCACGCATTCTGTTTCCTATCAGAAATACGGCTAAATAAAATGCGACATAACCCACTTGCCCTGTCGGATAATATTCCGGATAGATGTTGAATGCTAAAGTTAAAGCAATGCAAAGACCAATCAACCAGTTGACATGTCTTGGAAAAAATCTTAAAATCAGGACTCCGAAAACGGTGAGTATAAAATATACCTTCAGATACCAGAAACTTCCCATGACCACCGGAAAAGTGTCTGCATTGGTATATTGATGCAGGTACCAGTTTCCGAGATTCTGCCATTGAGGATATTCTGAAATACTTGTAGTAGAGTATTTTGAACCGAATGTTGAATAAAAATTTTTCAGCCACTCCATAGAAAAGAAGCTCAATCCAAATACTTTAAAGAAGTAATCAAGGAAGAACAGAAATGTTACAAAGATCATATAGGTGATCTGTAATTTTAATAAACGGTAAAATGTTTTTTCAATATTAGAACCGGAAGTGATCCCGCTGAGTGCATAAAAAAGAGCAACATCAAAAACGAGAGAAAAGACCCTGACTTCTGCCGGAATATAAAACTGTCCGGACCAGAAAGCCGTATGGATAAAGATAATGGAAAGTGTGGCCAGCCCTTTGGCGAAGTCAATATAGAGATCTCTGTTCATTATTGTAGGATATGGTGTCAAAAGTAAATAAACTTCTGTGATTTTTCAAGCCAAATAAAAAGAGATGGAACACATAGTGTCCACCTCCTTATTTAAATATGCTAAAAATGAATGTTTGCGTTTATTTAAGATTTTTAAATTCTTCTGCAGAAATTTCTCCAGACTGAATTTTTCTCAGCTCATCAATATATTGACTCATATAAGCATCAATTTCAGGACTTACCGTGTTCTTAGCCATTTTATAAGTTCCGTTCAG
This sequence comes from Chryseobacterium sp. Tr-659, assembly GCF_011752975.1. Taxonomy (GTDB): domain Bacteria; phylum Bacteroidota; class Bacteroidia; order Flavobacteriales; family Weeksellaceae; genus Chryseobacterium. Next base: position 23,101 of record NZ_VWWP01000009.1, read on the forward strand.
AACTCCTTGATAATAATAGAAGAAATTGTAATCAAAATTGGATGCGTTAAGATCGTACTGACCTAAAAGGAACCCTAAACGAACTGCAGATCTTCTCTGTGCAGGCGTTCCGTGGTGGCCGGGGCTTGTGGTTTGATAATCTCCGATACTTTGTGCAAATTCGTAAGCTGCTGCAATTTCAGAGAAATTGGTTTTGTTATAACCGTTGGGTCTTCTCAGATAGTATCCTGCAAAACCGTCGGCTTCAAGCTCATTTGGTCTTGCTGTATTTTCGTTTACTGAAGGCAGTCCAAAAATATACTGCAGCTGATGTCCATATTCATGAGCAAGAATCATCGCGTTTACAATATCTCCTCCTTTTGCTTTTGCATCATAATAGATGGCGTATCCATAATAGATTTTTCCTGTGGAGTAGGAAATTGCATTGTAGGTTGAGTTAAAATTGGAGGGGTCATTTACAAATCTAAGCGTAGGGTTGCTTCTTCCCCACATGCTTGCAATTTTTGTCATCTGGGAATTCATGAAATTGGTGTCTGTGGTGTTTTGAAGCCCGGTCATTAAAACAGAACTTGAACTCCAGTTGTTATCTACATAGTAGCAGACTTTTTCAAGATCACCGGGTTGATCAATTTTTGCACTCAGCGTTTCTTGTTGAGGTTGAACAGTTTCGTTCATTGGATCATCATTACATGCTGTTAATGAAGTTACAGCGATGGCGCCTGCTAATAAGCAGAGGTTAAAGTTTCTTTTCATATGTTAAATTCAATTTGGTAAAACGAAGGTAATAAATTATCTCTTAAGTGTGAGTACTTTATTTAAAAAAATTATTCAAAACATAGTGAATAGGATTTATTGTAAAAAAACATTGCTTTGATTGTAAGCTAATTAGAAATTAATTTGTATATTTGCACCTCGAAATAACTAAAAATTTATAAACAATGTTTGCAATTGTAGAAATAGCAGGGCTTCAATACAAAGTTGAGCAAGACCAGAAGTTGTTTGTAAACCGTTTAAAAGGAGATAAAGGAGGAAAAGTTTCTTTCGATAAAGTTCTTCTTACTGTAAACGGTGCAATCACTGTAGGCGCCCCAGCTGTAAACGGAATCACTGTGGAAGCAGAGATCCTTGACCACGTTAAAGCTGATAAAGTAATCGTTTTCAAAAAGAAAAGAAGAAAAGGTTACAAAGTGAAAAACGGTCACAGACAATCTTTAACTCAAATCGTAATCACTGGTATTACAGGTTTTGAAGGAGGTGCTAAAAAAGCAGCTAAAAAAGAAACTGTGAAAGGTGAAGTTCTTTCTGACAACGCAACTGTTAACTTTAGTGAAGATCACGAGCTGAACTATCACTTAAAGAAAAACAACTTGTCACAGTCTAAAGAGAACAGAGAAACTTTAATTACTTTAGGTAAAGCAGTTAAAGTTGAATTAGAAAAGAATATTCTTACACATGAAGAAGTAGATGCTGCTATCATTAAGAATATCGATCAATTTAAAGCACTTAATAAATAATCCACTAATAAAATGGCACACAAGAAAGGAGTCGGTAGTTCCAAGAACGGTAGAGAGTCTCACTCTAAAAGATTAGGTGTGAAGATTTTCGGAGGACAAGAAGCTATTGCCGGAAACATTATTGTTAGACAAAGAGGTACTCAACACCACCCAGGTGATAACGTGGGAATCGGTAAAGATCACACTTTGTTTGCACTAGTAGACGGTAAAGTAGTTTTCAGAAAGAAAGCAAACAACAGATCTTTCGTATCTGTAGAACCAAACGCATAATTAAATTAAGCGTTTTATAAAATGTAAAGCTCCAGCATCGCTGGAGCTTTTTTGTTTTTAATTAACGATAAATGATTTTCAGGTATTCAATTGTTTGTGAAATATATTTATATTTGTTAACTGTCAAATTATAAGTCAGTTGCGGAAGCCGAAAAGCATTATGAGTAGGCGGAAAATTAAACAAAATATCTATGAAAAATCTAAGAAAATTAAACAAGAAGAGGTTGAAAAAAATTGAAGGAGGAGTAGCTGCCAATTGTCCTTCAATGTTTCAGTCATGCGAAGAATGGTGCAACTGGTCTCCGTGGCAGAAATCACATTGTATGCTTTCACAGGCGTGCACCGATTGCTTTGAATAGTATTTCTGTTATGCATAAAATTAAAGAAGGCCGCGGTTTCATCAAAACTGCGGCTTTGATTTTGAAAGCTATGTTAAATTTTAATTGAATTTTAATTTTTCAAAGACCAGGCAGTTCCAAAGTATTATAATTTTGTACCCCATTTTAAATAACTTGACATGAAATGTAAAATTATACTGATACTGGGGTTGCTGGTATCTGCAAACTGGCAGGCACAAATAAAAGTGTTATTTGATGCTACTAAAGCAGAATCTGCAGGAAATGCAGACTGGGTAGTGGATGCGGATGTTCATAATCTTAAGTTTAGTGCAACAGGGGTTACTACCAACGGAACAGAGTCTAATCCGCAAAGATTTCCTACACCTGCGCAAAGTGGTATTACAGCAGCAACCCCGGAAACTTATTGGCAGGGAGCCCTGAGTAATTGGGGAATAGATCTGGTAAAGCAAGGTTACACTATAGAAACATTACCTTACAATGCAAGTATTACCTACGGAAACTCATCCAATCCACAAGATTTATCTAATTACAAAGTTTTTGTTGTAGTCGAGCCTAATATAAGATTCAGTGATTCCGAGAAAATTGCAATGCTGAATTTTGTACAAAACGGAGGTGGCCTTTTTATGATTTCGGATCATAATCAGAGCGACAGAAACAATGATGGATGGGATTCTCCTGCTATCTGGAATGATTTTTTTACAACAAACGGTGTCATTCCAAATCCTTTCGGAATTAGTTTTGATCTGAATAGCGTGTCTCCAATCACAACGAATTTTGTTCCGATAAATGTAAACCCAACCATTTTATCCGGCCCGCAAGGAACACCCACGCAGATGAAATTCTCCAGCGGAGCTACAATGACGCTTGATAAAAACAGTAATGCGTCTGTTCAGGGGCTTGTGTTTACCAGCAGTGCTTCCACTGCAGGCAGTACTAATGTTATGTTTGCAACTTCCACTTATGGAAATGGAAGGATCTGTGCATTGGGAGACAGTTCTGTTCCGGACGACGGAACCGGAGACCCAAACGATACTCTATATAATGGTTATACAGGTGATGCTAACGGAAATCACAGACCTTTACTAGTGAATGCTATAATCTGGCTGGCAGGTTCTTCCAGTTTAAGTACTCAGGAAGTGGTAAACAAGGAAAATGCTGAAGTCTATCCAAATCCTTCGGCGGATTATATCTATATTAAAAATAATAAATACAAGACCTATAAAGTGATAGATGAGGCAGGTAGGATAATGGCTTCAGGAATATTGCAGGGAAATAGCTTTAGTATTCAGTCTATACCGTCCGGAATATATTATCTGATTCTTCAGTCTGATAAAGAAACTCAATCAACCAAAATTGTAAGAAAGTAAAATGAGAAATCTAAAAAAAAACACTGAAAATCAATTGAAACTAATTGTTGATGCTAAAAGTATTTGGCCAATCTAATTATCAGATGTCTGAAGATAAGTTCGGCGGCTTCAAAGAAGCCGCCGAACTTATTTTATAATGTTTTTGTCTAAAATCCTACCTGGAACCCGGCTTTTACACCAAACTTAGAAATGTCAGGTCTATCGAGATAATTTCCTCTCCAGTTGAAGTCGACCCTGAAAATTCTGAGGTTTCCGATTCCGATATTTTCAATACCAAAGCCATATTCATAATAAATATGTTCACTTGGGGCAGTATATTTAAATCCTTCTACATTGATGGCTTTAGAAGCGTCGCTCAGAGTTCCATATGCTCCACGGATAAATGCCACTTCTCTAAGTTTCAGTTTTTTGATCAAAGGAATATAAGACAAAATTTTACCATTAAAATGATGTTCCAGCTGAAGAGTGGTATAAGCATCTGTAACAAACTCATAATAGTTCAGCTGAGAAAAAGTATTGGGAACCAAACCATACGATAAATTCGCAGGAATGATATTCTGCAATGCCAAAGGAACAGTATTGAAGTTTTTCCCTGCTTCAAAATTTACTATCATTTTTCCAAGGCTTCCAATTAGGAACGGCTTGTATAACATAAACTGAAGTTTGTTATAATTGAAATCAGCATTGAAAAGCCCTTCTATACCCCTGGTATATCGCAGAACAATAGTAGGAGCCAGGTTTCTTGCCTGATAACGGTCTATTCCGGTCTGGGAAAATTTAGCTCCGGGTTTTGCAATTAAGCTGATCGTCACATGAGAATCATTTACCGTCTGTCTCAGATTACCATCCTTATAATACATCAGGTTGAATTTCTCCGGAATTGCAGATTTAATACTCTGCATCACCCCGTCTACTCGTATCTGGAAATTTTTCCAAGGCTCAATAGCTGCAAAAACGCTGGTTTGATTTACTGAACTTAATGAAATATTTTCTCCTCTGGCAAAAAAAGTACTGGAAGATAAAGATCTTGATGCAACCCCATCTCCGGAAGTCAGCTGCCCTCCGAGCTGAACAATATCTCTGCTGGTTCCTGCTCCAATCATAAAACGGTTCAGCCTGTTGAACATATATCGTGCTTCAACTCCATATTTTACCTGTTTATCCTTAAACCCGTAAGCCGTATAAAATTGTACTCTCCAAGGATCATTAAGCCCGAAATATGATCTTGCTCCAAGTCTTATTCTATCGCCTTCCACTTCATTTCTTCCGTATACCGAGAAAATAGGCCCGAAATCTACTCCTTTAAAAGCATTATAATATCTGGAACCAAGAGTTTCAAACAGTTTTACCATTCTGTTGAATTTAGGGGTCTGCTGAAGCTGGTCAAGCATATTGTAAACCCCTTGTTCAGATTTGGATAGTGTATCGGGTCTTGCCTTTGTCCAGTAAGCCTCATCCTTGTCTGTAAACTTATCCTCATATTCCTCTTCTTTCCTTTTAAATACACTTGGGTCAAGAGGCTTGTTGAATTGATAATTAGAGTAATCCACAGATCTTTTAGCGATAATGCTTTTAGATCCTTTCTTTTTGGAAAAAGGACTCATTTCAAACTCTGTAACGAGTTTTTTAGGAAGAAATGTCTCTTCATCAGGATTGTCATATTCCAGCTGAGTATAGACACTGTTAACAAAATTGACGTTGATTTTCTGTGTTGATTTTAAAGTAGCACCTAAAATAGCATAAGTGTCCGTATCAATATATAGATTCCCTTGGAATGCAAGGATATCTTTTCTTTTAGGCTGATATCTTATCTGAAACGCTTTTTCGCCACGGATGGTAATGGTATCCATAAGGCTGTAATCATACGTGGAAAATCCATCTGTTCCTACCGGGCTTTGAAATCCGATATCAAAATAATTTAATGTATTATCGTAAATATTAATATCCCTGTACAGGTTTTTAGCAGAAACCGTGATCACCTGGTTATCCTGAAAACCAGAGGTTTTTTGAGCAACTAATGTTCTTTTACTGTCTTTATCAGGTCTGTTTTTACCATAATTTTCATAAACAGCTTCATTCAGGAAGATGGGAAGCCCGAGTCTTCCGCTGGCCGTAGAATCTGCGTAGTCAAAAATAAAGTTCAGTTTATTGAAGATCTTTTTCTTCATAAAGGCACTGTCGATATTATTAAGATCGAATTGAGTCTTTTCGTATTCTTTGTATGAATAAGTGTCAAACTTCTCCAGTCCGTTATTTCTTTTGTGTGCCCATACTTTTTGCATGATGGCATAGGCCGGGTTTTCTTTTTTGTTTTTGTATTTGGGTTTTCCGCTTTGAAGGACAATTTCCTGAATGTCACTTACTTTGGACTGAGATAGCTGAACAAAGATATTTTCTGCATTTTCAGGAGTAATTTCTAATGTTTCGGAAGTATAGCTTTTTCTTGAAAATTTTAATTGACGAATAATGCTGTCTGACTGAATAATGAAGCTGCCTGATGTTGTCGTCAGGGAAGGTGTTTTGCTGTTGTTGATAAAAATATCAACTTTGCTGAGTTCTTTATTATTTTTTTCATCAACAATTTTACCGCTGGCTTTGTTTTGTGCAGATACAGAACCGGTAAGTATCAGTAAGAAAAATAATATATAGTGTTTTGGGGAGTTATTGTTTAACATCATTCGTTTCTTCAGGCAATTAGCACAAACAAAAAGCATGCAGTTTATTTTAAAAATATGAAAAAAATAAAAATATTTTTGGTGTTTCAGATAAAACAGCAAATGTAACGAAAATAATACATGTATTTATTAAAAAAATGTCACGAATTTTTAAGGCTTATGAGATAATAATCAATGAATTAATAACGAAATAATAACTATTTTATTGATAAGTTATTCTGCTATTTTTCCTTTATAAAAAATATCAGCTTTTGTACATGAAAATAAATTGAAGTATTACACAGGAATTGCTAGTATAATTATTTGAAAAGAGAAAACAATTAAACTTTTGAAATTTAGTCAGGATATAAAAAAAGACCTACATTTCTGTAAGTCTTTTTTGCTCCTCCTGCTGGGCTCGAACCAGCGACCCTCTGATTAACAGTCAGATGCTCTAACCAACTGAGCTAAGGAGGAATGTCCTTTGTTTTAAGTGGTGCAAATATAATAGGAATATCCGTACCAAGCAAGTTTTTATCCCTTAATATTTCACAGAAATTGCTATCGATTTATTTTTCAATAAATTAAAATTTTGAAAATTATCTGTTTTTTTACAGATAGCCTGAGATGGCAGTGTTGTAATGATAAATTTTCCTATATAATGAGTATTTCGGAAACATTTAAAGGGCTACAAATTCCATTCTGAAAGCCTTGGGACTTTTTCCGCGTTGCGCTTTGAAAAATTTGTTCAGATGGCTTTCATCTGTGAATCCCAATTCGTCAGCAATTTCGGAAATTCTGTTGCTGCTATGCTTCAGACGGTGCTCAATGAGTGTCGTTTTGTAATTGCTGATATAAGACTGAAGGGTTTCACCACTATGTTTTTTAAAATATTTACCCAAATAGTTTTCTGAGAATCCAAATGTTTTACAGATGTTCTCGGTCCGGATTTTTTCAGGCTCATAAATATTACTCTGAATGAAATTGAGGATATTAATGATCCTTGATTCGGAGGCTTCGTCTATTTTTTGAGGAAGATACTTGGCAATATTACGGGCTACTACTACAATAAGTGTATTGATGAGTTGTGATGTTATATCGCTGTGGTAGACATCTTTATTGACAGCCTCTCTGATGAGCGCTTCCACAAGAGGGCGCACCAGTGTTTTGTCAGACTGATTCTTCAAAATACATCCAGGCTTATGATTGGCATTTTCCAGAATAAATTCGAGCCGCTGGATATTTTCTTTCGAAATTCTATTGTCTTTCAGGTAGATGTTGCTGAATTTTAAAAAGAAAAACCGGGTGGTAGTGTCAATCCAGAATTGGCTGCAGTCCTGTGGTGTCAGAAGAAACATATGATTGTCTGAATAAGAAAAGCTGTGCTTATTAATGCAATGCCGCCCGGTTCCCGATAAAATGAAAACCAGTTCAAAAAAATTCTTTTTGCTTTCCTTATCAGGAAATACATCCAGCGTTTCAAAATGAATGCTGAAGGGTTCATATAATACATTTCTGTTCATCAGTATTGTTTTTTATATAGCAAAAATATACAAAAATACAGAAGTCTTATACCGGTAAATTGCTAAATATCAGTATAATTTTGCTTCATCCAATACGAATTATTGCATTATGATAAAATTATTATTAATCGGATTAACAGCCTGGTCTGCGTGTATCAGCGCTCAGGAGAATAAAGATGGAATTTTTCACTATTCCTCTATGGATGCAATGAGAAATGGAGTTTATACCGGCAATCTTACTGTAAAAGATGTTAAAAAGAAAGGGGATTTCGGTTTAGGTACTTATAATTTTTTAGATGGTGAGTTGGTTATGCTTGACGGAAGTGTTTATCGTATTGTTTCTGACGGATCTGTAGAAATAGCAGATCATAAAAGAGAAATTCCTTTCGGTTCCTTTACTTTTTTCAAAAAAGAACACTCAGAAGAATTGAGAAATGTAAAAACTGTGGAAGAATTAATGAAAAATATCCGTGAAATACTTCCGTCTTCCAATCGCTTTTACGCTATAAAGATAGAAGCTGTTTTCAAAGAGCTCACGCTGGGAGGTGCCATAAAAGTTAACGAAGAGGACAGAACCGGTATTGCAGATCTTATGAAAACGAGGCCTTTATATATAAACCAAAATATAAAAGGTACTCTTGTCGGATTTTACAGCCCTTCCTATGTTGGAGGTCTTGATCTTTCCCCGTTTCATTTCCACTTTATTTCGGAGGACAGGAAAGTTGGAGGGCATTTGGTAGAAGGGACTTTTGCCTTCTCAAAATTTACAGTTCAGCTGGATGAGAAAAATACCTACGAGGTGATGTTACCCAACAATGACAATAAAGGATACAGGAGTAAATGGGAATCTTCCGGGGCCAATTCACAATATTAAAAATTTAACAAGTCATGAAGGTTCATGGCTGTAACAATACAATATACAAATGAAAACAAACATATTATTTTTTATTTCTTCAATAGTGCCCGTGTTTTTCTTTAATTCAGTCTCTGCACAGCAAAAAGTGCTTCAAACTGATTTTAATAAGGGGATTTGGGAGCAGGTTGGGAAAGGTTTACAGCGTAAATGGGTATCAGGTTCTGAAAGTACATTTGCTTTTTGGAAAATGGATAAAGGGGCTCATGTAGCACCTCATAATCATCCGAATGAACAGGTAACTTATATTACAAAGGGCAGTGTAAAAGTTCTGATGAATGATAAAGAGCATATTGTAAAAGCAGGTGGCATACTGATCATTCCGGCTGGGGTTACCCATGAATTTTTCTGTCTGGAAGATGGAACTGAAGATCTGGATTTTTTTACACCTGTCCGTAAAGATTGGATAGACGGAACTGCTTCATATCTTCCTCAGCAGGGGAAAAGTCTTGAAGTGGTAGCTCAGTTCAATGATGCCCGCCCTGGAAATGTTGCGGTAAGCCGTACCGGACGAGTATTTGCTACAATACATCCTTTGGCAGGAGCAAAACAGCAGCTGGTTGAAATTGTAAATGGACAGCCTATACCATTTCCCTCAGCAGAATTACAAAAAAATGGACAACCTGCGGATAATAATAAGTTTGATACCCCACTGGGAATCATAACAGATAAACAAAATCGTCTCTGGATGATCGACATGGGGCTGGAACTTGGAAAAACAAGGCTCTGGTGTTTCGATCTTAAGAAAAATAAAGTAATAGAAAAGATTGAACTTCCTTCAGCTATTGCACCCAAAGGCAGCTTTATACAGGATGTTGCTATTGATGAGAAAAATGGATGGGCCTATCTTGCTGATATTGCCAATCCGGGAATCGTTGCTTTAAATCTTAAAAATAAAAAAGCCAGGAGATTCAGTGGGCATACATCATTACAAGCGGAGGATGTAGATATGATTATTGATGGGAAAGTGATTGATTTTGGTGGTAAACCAGCAAGAGTAGGAATTAATCCGATTACACTTTCAGATGACAGAGAAACCCTGTTTTTCGGAGCAATGAATGGGACTTCATGGTATAAGCTTCCAGCCGGGCTTTTCCGTGAAAATGGAAATGACAATGTGATAGAAAATGCTATTCAAAAAGTGGGAGATAAGCCGGTAAGCGACGGAGCTGCAACAGATAAGGCAGGTAATCATTATATCACCAACCTAGGTGGTCACAGTATCAGTAAGCTGGACTCAGACGGTCATCTTACAGAATTTATTAAAGATCCAAAATTAAAATGGCCGGATAATGTTGCCGTTTCAGAGGATGGGTATTTATACATTTCAGTAAATCAACTGCATACTACAACTGCATTTTCAGGACTGCCGGATGCGGGAAGACCTCCTTATTTCATCTATCGCGTTAAATTGTGATGCGAAGATGAAGAGAATTCAACTAAAAAAACACAAAATAAATATAAACACAATGAACAAAAACATTTTAACTGATTTTTTCTTATCAGCCGTATTAGCATTAAGCCTGTCTTCATGCAGAAGCAACGACTCTTCTGATCCTATTGTGAAAGAAGAACCAAAATTGCTTGAAAATTATTCTTTTCAACTCACGGGAGCTTATCCTGAAGGTGTTGATTATGATACTAAAAACAAACGTTTTGTTATCAGCTCTTTTAATAAAGGAATCGTCTATACTTTAGGGATTGATGGTAAAACTTTCGCACCATTAATTAATGATCCTCATCTTATTGCCGCATTGGGTGTATATACTGATGAAGAAAACGAACGTATTATAGTCGTAAGCGGTGATGCTGGTGCTTCAGAAAAAAGTGGAGCAGGAGGAAGTACAGCCGGACAGGTTGCTTATGCAGGGGTTTATAATGCAAAGACCGGAGCATTGATCAATAATGTTAATCTGAAACCTCTTGTAGCTTCCGGAGGCGTATTTCCCAATGATATTACCGTAGATAAAAACGGAAATATTTATATTACCGATTCTTTTTCTCCTGTTATTTATAAGATTGATACAGGTTATAAAGGTTCTGTTTTTGTAAATAACAGTGCCTTTTCAGTGTCACCCAATGCTTTTGGGCTTAATGGTATAGTTTACCATAAAGATGGCTATCTCATTGCAGCTCATACTGAAAAGGCTAAACTATTTAAGATCAGTATTGCCAATGGAGAAGTTTCAGAAATTACAGGGGTTAATGATGCTTTTAAAGCTCCTGATGGCCTTGAATGGAAAGGTAATGATCTGGTGGTTATAGAAAATGGACTGGCCGGTGGTAAAGCGCACGTATTAAGTAGTAGTAACAATTGGGGATCTGCATCTAAAGTTAAAGAAGTATCTATAGGGGCAGCTGAATTTCCTACTACAGCTTATGCCGCATATAATGGAACTGTATATGTGCTTAATTCTTATCTGGGCAAACTTTTAGGGGGTGACAAAACCCATGCTGATTATCAGATCAAAGGGGTCAAATTATAAGATAAAAAAATTATTATGAATAAACAATTTAGATCAATGGCTGTATTAAAGGCAAAACACGGTAAGGGTGAAGAATTAAGAAATGCTTTATTACTGTTGATAAATCCTACCCGTAGTGAATCCGGCTGTTTATATTATATTCTTTTTGAAGATAAGAATGATTCAGATACTTTCTATATGTGGGAAGCTTTTGAAGATGAGGAAGCTTTTAAATTTCATACCCAAACAAGTCATTTTCAGGGTTTTGCTGCCAGAACAGATGAATTGTTGAATGGCCCCATACAATTGATAGAATTAGCTCACGTTTTATAAAGCAAAAGACTTACAGAAATGTAAGTCTTTTGCTTTTATATCGGCTTTAAGCTGGATTTTCATTATTTCTTTAAATCCTTCAGAATTTCCTGAATAGCTCTTTCCAGCTGAGGATCGTTACCCTGCTGGCGGTCTAAGAAGGTATTTTTAACGTAGATGTCAGGTTTTACACCTGTTTTTTCCAGGTTTTGACCATCCAGGGTGTAAGTTCCCCACCCAGGTAATCTGTAAAAAGAACCGTCTACAAGGCTTTTTCCCGAAGTGAAAATAATCCATCGGTAAGTGTCTTGCCCAATAATTTTTCCCAGTTTGAGTGCTTTGAAACCTGCTGCAGTCATTTCAGCATCACTTAATGAAGCTTCATTGATCAGTAGAACAATAGGTTTTCCGGAAGGAGCAAAATTAGGCTGTGTCGTCATTTTTCCTTCGCGGTATTTCCATTGTAAATAAGGTTTCTGAGCAAGGAAATTCAATACTTTGTCATGAACATTTCCTCCGGTATTGTAACGCAGATCAAGGATGACTGCATCTTTTCTGTTTTCCTGTTCTACCATATCCAAAAGGAAGCGGTCCAGCTCATCGGTACTCATGTTTTTCATACATGAATAAGCAATGCGGTTGTTGCTCAGTTTATCAACACGCTGGCGGTTGTTGTATATCCAATCATCATAAAGCAATCCTTTCAACTCTGAATTTGAGATCGGGTGTACTTTTGTAGTGATGTTTTTACCGCCACGATTGAAAGTAAGGATAAGTTCATCCTGTTTCTTAGGGGTTGTAAAATAGGGTTCGCTGTTTTCATTAATATCAATGTTTTTCCCATTCACAGAAACCAGCTGGTCGCCAGGCTTAATATCAACGCCGGAAAGGAATGCCGGAGATTTCCTTACAATGCTTTCTACAACATAAGGCTGGTCTTTCTTAAAGACAATTCCGGTTTCATTAGTGAAATAATTCAGGTATCTGGTTTCTTCTTTTCCTGATGAAGAAAATCCTGTGTGAGAAGAGTTAAGTTCACCTAAAAGGTCATTTAATAAAATTCTCAGATCATTTCTGTTATTTACATAGGGAAGGTATTGGGCATACTGTTCCTTTTTTGCTTTCCAGTTAATACCATGAAATTTTTCATCATAAAAATTCTCCTCTACACCGGTCCAGGCTTCATCATACATCTGAGTAAATTCAGACGCAAGATCTTTATCAAAAGAGTACTGGATGGTTATTTTCTCCGGTTTTAGAGCTGCTACAGTTGTTTTATAAATATTACCTTCTATTAAGGCATACAGATTTTTATCATTTTTTACAATATAAAATGCTGGCTTATCAAATACCTTCTCAGATTTAGTCGGTTCAAAGTCTGTGAATACTTTTTTGAAAAGCTGTTTTTTTCCGTTATCCTGATTAGAATTAAATAATAGAATTTCTTTCTTATCATCAGCAATAACTATAGGATCATCCTGATAGCCATATCGGTCAGTAACCAACTCAATTCTTTCCAGGGTATCATCAGGGTTTACTTTCAGTTCTTTGATAACCGGTTCTTTCTCTTTGGTTTCCTTTTTATCCTTGTCGTCTTCTTTTTTCTCTTTCTCCTTCTTGTCTTTGTCTTTACTGTCTTTTTTATCCTCAGTAGATTTTGTATCCTTCTTTTCTTCAGTAAAAAGGGTATCGAATTTTTCAGATTTATAAGGTTCATCAAACCAATCCAGAGCCATACGATAAATATTTGATTTCTGCGTACCTAAAGGGTAAGACGGATTGGTTCTGTCACTCGCAAAATAGATATATTTACCATTGGGTGACCAAACGGGATCTTCCTCCGAAACGCCTGTGTTGGTAAGGTTGATGGTTTGCCCTTTTTTGATGTTGTAAATGAAAATATCCAGCTCAAAATTCCTTTTGGCGGAAAATAATACATATTCATTATTAGGAGAAAAAGAAGGAATTGAATTCTGGAATGCCCAGATTTCATCTTTTACAATTGTGGTTGAATTGAAATTCTTCAGATCCATTAACCTTACTTCATCCCGGCCGCTTAGATAAACTGCTTTTGAGAGATCGCTGCTGAGTGTTATACTGCGGTTATTGCGTAAATCCTGAGTCAGCTGTTTAGGCTGCCCCTTTCCGTCTGCAGCAATGGTAAACCAGTTCTGATACCCTTTATAAGTTTGGTTATAAAGTAATGTACGATTATCTTTCAGCCATTTTACTTCCATTACACGTTCCTTTCCGTCAGTAACCTGTTGCGAGAATTTTCCTTCAATATCAGAAACAAAAAGAATTCCCCGGCTTACAAAGGCCATTTTTTTACCATCTGGTGAAACATCGTAAAAGGAAATATTATTTTCCACATTGAAGTTTTGTTCTTTTTCCAGAGTTTTATTTGTGTTAAGGCTTATGTCTAAGGCTTTTGAGGTTTTTGCAGCAACATCATAAACATAGAGCTGATAATCTTTTTCAAATATGACTTTAGATCCGTTTGCTGAAACAAAAGGTTTTTTGATGGAGGTATCGAATTGGGTTAATGGTGTTTTCTTACCATTTTCTATTTTATAAAGATTGTATTCGTTATTATTCTCGTCAGAAATAAAATAAATAACTCCGTTTTTATCTACACTGGGATTGAAATCTTTTCCTTCGTAATTGGTATATTGCTTGAAAGAATTATTCTTCGGGTTGTAGCCCAGAATATCAGGATTGTTTTCTCCTTTATATCTTTTACGCTGTACCTGGTGAGCACTTTCCGATGAACTTGTGAAAAGGTATTCCCCGGCAGGAGTTTCTGCAAGACCATTGGTATTATTAAAGTAATTATTGAACAGTTTTTGAGGTGTTTTTCCTTCAATAGTTGTTTTAAAACTGCCAAAATTATTATTTCTGCTTGAAGTAAAATAAATAGTTTTGCTGTCCCATCCCCAGTTTTCTATTTCGTCTTTTCCCGTATGGAAGGTCAATTGTTTAATTGTTCCGCCTTCAGCAGGCATTAGATAAACATCATAGTTCCCGTACTGATTAGAGCTGAATGCAAGCCACTTTCCGTCAGGAGAAATACGTGGATTGATCTCTTCCCCGTCCAGAGCTGTAATTCTTGAAGCGTTTCCGCCATTAGAATCCACTTTCCATATATCTCCGTTATAAGCGAAGTAAGCAGTTTTACCATCAGGACTTAGTGAAGGGGTTGATAAGAAATAAGACTTTTCCTGTGCAGAAACTTGAGTAAAAGCAAAGGCAGTTAATAATGAAATAAGAGTTTTTCTCATGGGCTTATTTGGAATTTGTGCAATATGATATAATATTGATTTTATTATTCTTTATGAGTAAGTCGTTTAAAAGCATCCATATGTTTCATACATTGTAAAAAATATATAAATCAAAGGTTAATTTAATTCGAAACTATATGCTATGAGGAAGTTAATAGAGAAACTAATAAATGTTCTTTATAAAAAAGAGTACTGCTATGCTTTTTGATGATACCAGAAATAGTTGTAATGAGATGTTGCAGATCAAATAAGTGTTTTTCTGTCATGACTTAATAATAAGTTACAAATATCTATTTTTTTAACGATATCAGTAACCTTGATGATGATTATTTCTGCATTTCGAAAAGTTTAAACAAAAAAAAGACCTACATTTCTGTAAGTCTTTTTGCTCCTCCTGCTGGGCTCGAACCAGCGACCCTCTGATTAACAGTCAGATGCTCTAACCAACTGAGCTAAGGAGGAATGTCCTTTGTTTTAAGTGGTGCAAATATAGGACGAATATTTATACCCTACAAATATTTTTTAGAAAAATTTTCAAAAAAATTATAATTTCCCGGTGAATACTTTGAAAATATCACTTCCGAAGATTAGTAACATCAAGCCTAGCAGGAAGATAACTCCAATCATCTGTGCATTTTCCAACACCTTCTGAGGAACCGGTTTTCCTACTATAATTTCATATAAAGTAAATAAAACGTGTCCGCCATCAAGCCCCGGAATAGGAATAAGGTTAAGGAATGCCAGCCATACGGAAAACATTGCTGTAAAGCTCCAGAATGCCGTCCAGTTGATCGCAATACTCCCGTCAGCGTTCTTGTCAACAGGCATATTTTTCACAATCGCAATAGGACCACCTACATTTTTATACCCCTGAACTTTAGAATTAAACATGATCTTGAATTGCTTCACCTGAGTCGTTAAAGCTTCAATCGTTCTTGTAAACCCTCTTGGAATAGCTTCTCCGAAAGAGTATTTCTTATTCGTTACAATCGCCTTTGCTATAGATTTAGTGTCTAATCCTACTCCTATTTTTCCGTCTTTGTCAACAGAAACTGATGGTAATGTCTGTAAAGTTCCGCTTCTTTCAACGTCTACCGTAACAGATTTTCCTTTGTTTTCTTTTAAAAGAGTACTCACTTCATCGAAAAAAGAAACTTTCTTCCCATTGATTCCTACTACTTTATCACCTTTTACCAGTCCTGATGTCTTGGAGGAAGGGGTAGCCAATGTATCAATAACCATTGGAACTCTGGGGGTAATATATAATTTAGCTTCTCTTTGTTTAAGAACATCTGCAACACCATCAGCATTTACAGGGAATGTTACTTCCTGTCCGTTTCTCAGAACAGTAACATCGTTTCCTAGAAGAATATTGATGGATGTATTTTCCAGTCTTTCTGCAGGTTTTCCGTCTACACTAATGATTTTGTCACCATTCTGGAAGCCCATTTTCTTTCCTGCATCAGTAGCCTCAATACCATCATTGAATTTGGTGATGTCCGTATAAGTTTCTCCATTGAAGAATGAAAGACTACTGTAAATAAGCCATGCCAGGAAAAAGTTTACAGTAACACCGCCCAGCATAATAATAAGTCTCTGCCAAGCCGGCTTAGATCTGAACTCCCATGATTCTGCAGGCTTTTTCATTTGTGCGGTGTCCATACTTTCATCCACCATTCCTGCAATTTTCACATATCCTCCAAAAGGAAGCCATCCGATACCGTATTTGGTTTGCTCAGGATGCTTTCTCCAGTCATTATCCGGAAGTTTTGATATATCGATAGGAACTTCTTCCTTCTTTCCGTTTACCTCTATCACTTCAGAATCCGGCAGATTCTTTGATAAAAATTTATACTGCCATTTTCCGTTGATTTTCTTCATGGAGAATATGGAAAAATAAGGATCAAAAAACAGGAAGAATTTCTCTGCTCTGGTCTTGAACCATATTGCCGGTAAAAAATGCCCAAGCTCATGAAGAAGCACAAGTATAGAGATGCTCAGAATGAACTGAAAGAGTTTGATTGCTATTTCCATTAATAAATTTTAGATTTTAATTTGCAAAGGTAACAATTATCAAAACTATGCCAAATAAAAAAAGCTCCCCGAAATGAGAAGCTTTGTCATATTTAAAGACGTTTTGATTATAAATTGAAAGAAACTCCAAGACTGCCGTTATTTCCTACCTCTGCAAATACTCCTATTTTCTCAGTGAAGAAATAGCGCGCTCCTATGTGAGCCCCAATTCCGAAATCTTTTCCCAGCACTCCAAGATCAACACCCGGGTAGATATCCCATTTTGAAGGAAGACCTAAAGCTTCCTGTAAGTGAAAATTCAGTCTTCCAAAAACAAAAACACGATTGTCTTTATCATTGTTCTTGTAATTGTCGAAATAACCGTTAAGACCTGCACCTATCGAGATCAGCTTATTGAGACCGTAGTCGTAAGTTCCCGTTATTCCGGTTCCGTAGCCCCAGGCACTCAGCCCGAGTTGAACCTTATGATCTCCTTTTCCGTTCCAGGCCTGGGCATTGGCCATTGCTCCAAAAAAGAATATCATCACCATAAAAACCAATTTCTTCATAAATTTTATAATTTTAATGATATAATAAAAAATTATCAGTATCAAAAATGAAACCGAAAGAAAGCCAACACTGCAAAAATCAAAGACTTTAATAGTTTTTAAGAAATGAAAACGCGGGTTATTTTTTTTTAATTTCTTTCATTGATGCATTCTTCCGGGTAAATATAAAAGGCGTATTTTTATACATCAGATATTGGAATAATTTTAAAAAAAGAAAAAGATGAAAGTTGCCGGGCTTAATTTAGATATCATCTGGAAAAATAAATCAGAGAATTTTAGACTTATTGAAAATGAACTTCAGGGTGTAGAAGCGGATCTGTTCCTTCTTCCCGAGATGTTCTCAACGGGTTTCTGTATGGATGCTTCTGAAGTTTCGGACAGAAATGAAGAATCCTTGGAATTTTTAAAAAAGATCTCAAAAGATAAAAATGCAGCATTTTGCGGAAGTGCCCCTGTAGAGGAAAATGGGAGCTTTTATAACAGAATGTATTTTGTACAGCCGGATGCTGAAACCGTTTTCTATGATAAAAGACATCTGTTTTCTTTTTCAGGAGAAGAGAAAGTATACACACCGGGAAAAGACAGAGTAGTTGTGGAATATAAAGGAATAAGATTTCTGCTTCAGGTCTGTTATGATCTGCGTTTTCCTGTTTTTGCAAGAAATAATGATGATTATGATGCTGTTCTGTATGTGGCCAACTGGCCAGAAAAAAGAGTAGGGGCATGGGAACATCTTTTGAAAGCCAGAGCTATTGAAAACCTGTCTTTTGTATTTGGTTTAAACAGAATAGGAACGGATGGAAATGAATTGTTTTATCAGGAAAGTTCGCATTGTTTCTTTGCAGACGGAAAAGAAATTTCTCAGAAAGAAGGAAATATAGTACTTGCAGAATTAAATATGAACGAGCTTAAAGATTTCAGGAAGCATTTCCAGTTCCTGAATGACCGGGATAGTTTTTCTATTCAATTATAAAAAACTAAAGGCTGAGAAAATAATCTCAGCCTTTAGTTTAAGCATATTGTTGCAGGAGTTGGGTCAGTGTGTTTACGTCATGTACACCGCTTTCCTTCCATAGTAATTCTCCATTTTTGAAAACCGCTAAGGTAGGTACACCGCGAACTCCATATTGAGCTGCTAAAGCAGGATACTGATCTACATCTACTTTTATGATTCTGGCTCCTTCGCCGATGTTCTCTTTTACACTGTTCAAAACCGAAGACTGTACTTTGCACGGCTGGCACCATGTTGCGAAAAAGTCAATAAGTACCGGCCTTTCGGAGTTGATGATTTCCTGAAATTTCTGTGACATAGTTGAGGTTTTATTAGTTTATTTTTTTGATTGCTTCATCCTGGATGGCTTTTACATTTTTCCAGGTCGTTCCGTCATAAGCTTCCACTCCGTTTTTCTTTAGGATTTTCATGGCCTGATCTGCCTGTATTCCTTTATTACAGAAAACAACTACTTTTTTCCCTTTAAGGCTTTCAATATTGTTCTGAATTTCTGCCAACGGAATATTCACTGCATTCTTTGGTGTTCCTGCAGCATATTGCTCGGGAATTCTGACATCTATCAATGTAACATCAGAACTATTGACTATTTCTTTAATGTTAGCGTTAGAAACTTCTGTTAAACGATTTGTTTTACAGGAGTTTAACGAAAAAATAAAAACAAGAATAAGTACAGAAAATTGAATCTTCATGCCTTATAACGTTTTGGATTGGCACACAAAATCCGTTGTTGGGAATTTTTCTGTCTTTTTAATTCCATTAAAACCACCTTCTATTTCAGTGAAATTCCTGATTCCCTGTGAGTTAAGGAAGCTTGCTGCAATCATGCTTCTGTATCCTCCGGCACAGTGAAGGAAGAAATGTTCGGAATCATCAATATTTCGAGCCCATTCGCTAATAGTGTCCAGGGGCTTATTATAAGCATTATCAATATGTTCTGCGGTATATTCAGTCAGTTTTCTGACATCAATTACCGTTGAGTTTTCCGTAAACTGTTCAGCAAATTCTGCGGGAGTGATCCTCCTGATTTCGTCTGTTTCTTTACCGGAATTCTTCCATGCTTCAAAACTTCCTTGTAAATAGCCTACAACGTTATCAAAACCTACTCGGCTTAATCTGGTAATGACTTCCTCCTCAGTACCCTCATCCGTTACCAGTAATAAAGGATGCTTTACATCTACGATTAGGGTACCTACCCATGGGGCAAAATCTCCTTTCAGTCCGATATTGATGGCATTCGGAACAAAACCTTTGTGAAATTCTGCGGCACTTCTCGTATCTAAAATCAATGCTCCTGTTTCTTCTGCCAAAGCCTCGAAATCTTCAGGTGCAACAGGGTGAAGGCCTTTATCCATTACTACATCCAGGCTTTCATAGCCTCCTTTATTCAGGGCTACATTCATGCCGAAATATTTAGGAGGAGCAGTTAATCCATCAAGTACTTCTCTGATGAAGGCGTCTTTATCCGGCTGGTTAAGCGCATAATTGGTCTTTTTCTGATTCCCTAAAATATCTACCGTTTCTTTCTGCATATTCTTACCACAGGCAGAGCCGGCTCCATGGGCAGGATAAACAGTGATGCTGTCATCCAGCGGCATGATTTTATTCTGAAGACTGTCATACAGAATTCCCGCAAGATCTTCCTGAGTAAGGTTGGTTGCTTTCTGAGCAAGATCCGGTCTTCCTACATCTCCTAAGAATAGAGTATCCCCGGTAAAAATAGCCGTTTCAATACCATTTTCATCAATTAAAAGGTAGGTGCTGCTTTCCATAGTATGTCCCGGAGTATGCAGAACCTTAATTTTTATCTTTCCAATTTCAAATATTTGCTGATCTTCCGCAATGATAGTTTCAAATTCAGGAGCTGCGGTAGGTCCGTAAACAATAGGAGCACCAGTCTTCATACTCAGGTCCAGATGTCCTGAAACAAAATCAGCATGGAAGTGAGTTTCAAAAATATATTTTAAAGTGACATTGTCTTTTTCAAGACGATCCAAATAAGGTTTTACTTCTCTCAACGGATCAATAATAGCCGCTTCATTTTCTGATACAATATAATAGGCACCCTGAGCCAGACAGCCCGTATATATTTGTTCAATTTTCATTGGGTCTTTTTTTAATTAGTTAAAGATACAAAGTATTAGATAAATTCTAAATGAAATGTTAAATCCCATTGATAGTTTCTTTCAATACTGTGTTAAACGGATGTTTAACGTCTTTTGTTTTTTCAGCAAAAAGAATGCCTTCCATAGTATTAATCCGCAATAGCTGTTTTTTATCATGTGTCTTAATGAGAATAGGTTTGATATAGAGTGCTTTAATAGTCATGGTTTAAAATTTGCTTGTGATGGTACAAAATTATTTTCTGATGAGTATTAACAGAAGTTCATTAGAAAATATCGTTAAATATTTTACAAAAAATTTTATATTTATAAGTTAAAAAAAGTGATCAGATGGCAGATAAAGCACAATTTATTGAAGAATTAAATGCGAGATACACTCCGAAAGGAGAACATATTATATTAGGAAAAGCAATGTTGGACGGAGAAGTGGTTCCGGAAGTGAACGTAACAATTCCCCTGAAAACAATTAACAGACATGGGCTTATTGCGGGAGCAACCGGAACAGGTAAAACAAAAACACTTCAGGTTTTTGCAGAACAGCTTTCTCACGCAGGAATTCCGTCATTGGTTCTGGATATTAAAGGAGATTTCTCGGGAATTGCTGAACCAGGCCAGATGAATGCTATTATTGAAGAAAGATATGCAAAAACACAGCTCCCCTATAATCCGCAAGGCTTTCCGGTAGAACTGATGAGTATTTCCGGAGGAAAAGGAGTGAAATTAAGAGCAACCGTTACGGAATTCGGACCGGTTTTATTAAGTAAAATCCTGGAGCTGAATGATACTCAGCAAAGCATCATGTCAATCGTCTTCAAATATTGTGATGATAAAGGTCTTCCTTTAATTGATCTGAATGACTTAAAGAAAGTATTGCAGTATGTAACGGATAATGCACAGGGAAAAGCTGAACTGGCAGCCAACTATGGTTCCATTGCTCCAGCTTCTTTAGGTGCTATTTTAAGGTCTATCGTTGCACTGGAACAGCAAGGAGCTGCGGGATTCTTCGGAGAATTGAGCTTTGATGTTCAGGATCTGTTGGAAACAAGAGATGGGAAAGGAGTTGTAAATATTTTAAGAGTATCGGATATTCAAAATAAGCCTCAATTGTTTTCTACATTCATGCTATCCCTTTTTGCAGAAATCTATATGACTTTCCCAGAGGAAGGTGACAGCGGTAAACCGAAACTGGTATTATTTATTGATGAGGCTCACCTGATTTTTGATGAGGCTTCAAAAGCACTCCTGTCACAGATTGAAACAATGGTGAAACTGATCCGCTCCAAAGGGGTAGGTATTTATTTCATTACCCAGATTCCTGGTGATGTACCGGAGAATGTGCTGTCTCAATTAGGATTAAAGATACAGCATGCTTTGAGAGGTTTCACTGCAAAAGACAAAAAAGAGATCAGCAAAGCCGTGGAGAATTATCCTACTACAGAATACTATAATGCCTCCAGCCTTATCCAGAATCTGGGAATCGGAGAAGCATTTGTAACAGCTCTGGATGAAAAGGGGATTCCGACACCGCTGGTGCACACGTATCTTATATCTCCGGAATCCAGAATGGATGTGCTGAGTGAAGCAGAAATTTCAGATTTGACCAGCAGATCTGCATTGGTGGCGAAATACGAGCAGGCTATCGACAGAGAATCTGCCTACGAAATATTAACAAACAGAATGGAACAGGCGGTTCAGAATTCTGCTCCTACTCAAAAAACAAAACCGGTGAAAGAAGAGCCGGGAATGTTTGAACAGGTATTACAAAGCCAGGCAGGGCGAACCTTTACCAATACATTGATGCGGGAAGGTGCAAAAGCTATCCTGGGAATGTTCGGATTAGGAGGCAGAAGACGATAACCCTGGAGAATAATCTATGGTAACCTGCTATGTATTTGAAATATTTTTTATTATTTTAGCAGGTTATCTTTATTTAGATAGAGATATTTTACCCTTTTTATCGGGAGATAATAAAGGATTTTAATATGAATAATAAAAAGCAGTAACAGGAAATCAAATGTATTCAATTATAGATATAGAAAGTAATGGTGCAGGTTATAGGAATGAATGCATTATAGATATTGCCATCTACAGGTATGATGGCCAGAAGATTACTGATCAGTTCATTTCTCTGGTAAATCCTGAAGGTGATATTACTCCTTTTGTTCAGAAGCTGACCAGTATTACCCCAAAAATGGTCAAAACAGCTCCTAAATTTCATGAAATTGCTAAAAGAGTGATCGAAATTACTCAAAATACAACGTTGGTAGGACATAACATCGACTTTGATTACAGAATGCTTCGCCAATCTTTTAAAAGACTCGGTTATGACTTTAAAATCAATACTTTAGATACTATTCCGTTGGCTAAAAAGCTGATTCCCGATGAAGTAAGCTATTCATTAGGGAAACTAGTGAAATCATTGGGTATTCCTCTCACCAATCATCACAGGGCTGAAGGAGACGCAAGAGCAACCCTGGAACTTTTCAGATTATTGATTTCGAAAGATGTTGAAAATGAAATTATTCAGAAACAGCATGAGGAATCCAATGCCAAGACATATATCAATAAGATCAAAGAGTTAACACAGGATCTTCCTAATGATAAAGGTTTTGTTTATTTTCAGGATGAAGCAGGTAGAATCATATTCTCAGATTATGTTCAGGATATCAATAAGTTTTCGAAAAAGGTTTTCAATTCCAAATCAAAAAGATGGGAACAGATCCAGAAAGGAGTAGAGCAGATCAATTTCGAACTTACAGGAACTGATATTATTGCAAAATTGATTCTGAACTCCAAGAATATCAAAAAGAAAGAAATTTTACCGTTCGGGCTTTATTTCAGGAATAATAAATATGTTGTTGAAAAAAATAAACTGAATAAAACGGAAAAGCCTGTCTTAAAATTCAGATCTTTTACACAGGGAACAAAAGCGGTTCAGTTTATTGGTTCTCAGGAAGAATTTAATGACTTTGAAGTACTGAAACAAAAAATAGAATTCAGAAAAAGGAATGAATTGTGGCTGGGGCCAGGAAGGAAATTAGGTGAAAGACTATTTTTAATCATTGAAAACGGGAAGGTGGTATCCTTCGGTTTTTATGAATTGTTCACGCAGATTCAGACATTGAGTAAGCTGGCCAAATTAAAAATTGACCTTCCATTGTCTTCTACAGATTTAAACAATGAATTGCAGCTGGCACTGCTTCGAGGTGATTTTGAAACCCTGCCTCTCCCCAAATAATAGGGGGATTTAAGCTTTAAAGTTTTTATCAGCAAGGAGATGCTTTTCAAATCAATTTTCTCAAAGTAAAAAATAAATAGTATTTTTGCAAAAAATAAAAAGAAGCAATGCAAAATTTTAAACAAAATAAAACTGGTAAAAAGGGAGCTGTAAAGTTCTCTAAGGTTTGGAATATTTAAAAGACTTGTCTTGCATAAAAAATAATCAATGTGGCAGGCTCTTTTTCGAAGAATCTGCCTTTTTTATGTTAAAATGAAATTATGAATTCAAAAGAATTATTAAAGATTGCCCATGAGTTTGGCACCCCGGTGTATGTTTATGATGCTGAATCCATCAAAGTTCAATACGAAAAACTTACATCTTCTTTTTTAAAACACACGAAGTTTTTCTACGCAGCGAAGGCGTTGACGAATATCAACATCCTGAAGTATGTCAAGAAACTCGGTGCATCTTTGGATTGTGTATCTATTAACGAGGTTAAACTTGGATTAAAAGCAGGATTTCCGAAAGAAAAAATATTGTTTACTCCAAATTGTGTTGACTTGGCTGAAATAGAAGAAGCAATGACTTTCGGAGTTCATATTAACATTGATAACATTTCTATCCTCGAGCAATTTGGGAACAAATACGGAAATTCTTATCCTATTTTTGTGAGAATCAACCCGCATATCTTTGCCGGAGGAAATTATAAAATTTCAACAGGCCATATCGATAGTAAATTCGGGATCTCCATTCACCAGCTTCGCCATATCGAAAGAGTAATGAAGAGTACAAATCTTAATGTTGAAGGCCTTCATATGCACACAGGAAGTGAGATCAAAGATCCGGAAGTATTTCTTCAGGCTTTGGATATCATGCTTGAGCTTTCTGAGCATTTCCCTAATCTTAAATATCTGGATATGGGTAGCGGTTTCAAAATTCCTTACCAGGACAGCGAAGAGGAAACAGACGTTAGAACATTAGGTAAAAAAGTAGAGAAAGTTTTAGGTGAATTCTTAAAAACAACAGGAAGAAAATTTGAACTATGGTTTGAGCCGGGAAAATTCCTCGTAGGAAAAAGCGGCTATCTGTTGGTGAAGGCTAATGTGATCAAGCAGACTACAGCTACAGTTTTTGTTGGCGTGAACTCTGGTTTCAATCACCTGATCCGTCCGATGTTCTACGATTCTTACCATGCTATTGAAAACCTATCCAATCCAAAAGGAGCAGAAAGGATTTATACAGTAGTAGGAAACATCTGTGAAACCGATACGTTTGCATGGGATAGAAAATTACATGAAGTAAGAGAAGGTGATATCCTTGCTTTCCATAACGCAGGAGCTTACGGTTTTGAAATGAGCTCAAACTTTAATTCAAGATTAAAGCCGGCAGAAGTTTTATTCTTGGACGGAAAAGCTCATCTGATCCGTAAAAGAGATGAGTTTGAAGACTTGCTGAGAAATCAGATCGAAGTAGTAATCTAAACGTAAAATATAGCATATAAGCAGCCACCTATCTGGGTGGCTGTTTTGTTTTAGAAATATAATATTATAGATTTTTGGCTGAGATTTCAGAATAAAAAATTACGAAACTTTAATAGATGAAGAACACAGAAGTTCCAATTTAATTGGTTAAATTTGATAAAGGCAGTTCACCTCTGCTTCTATTTCTCACAAGAAAATAACTACCAAAAAATATTAATTATGGCAAAAAATATTGCAGAGCAGATCGTAGAAATGCTCGAAAATGCCAATGTGAAAAGAATTTACGCCGTCACTGGAGACAGTTTGAATCATCTGAATATTGCTGTTAAAAAAAGCAGCATTCAGTGGATCCATGTAAGGCATGAAGAAGTTGGCGCTTACGCCGCAGCTGCAGAAGCTGAGCTCGATGGTCTTGCAGTATGTGCCGGAAGCTGCGGTCCGGGGCATGTTCATCTGATCAATGGAGTGTATGAAGCGCACCGCTCTCATGTCCCAATGCTGGTGATTGCTTCTACCATCCCAAGTGAAGAAATGGGAATGGACTATTTTCAGGAGACGAATACCATCAAACTTTTTGACGACTGTAGTTATTATAACCAAATGATTACAAGGCCGGAGCAGGTGCAGAGAACGGTTCAGACAGCCATTCAACATGCCATTTCCAAAAAGGGAGTTGCTGTAATAGGTCTTCCTGGAGATGTTTCCGAACTGGAAGCGGAAGAAGCAGCTACTTCTGCACAGATATTTAAAACGAATCCTGTAGTAAGACCTTCAGATGATGAGTTGAAAAGCTTGTCAAAACTGGTAAACGAAAGTAAAAAAGTAACATTATACTGTGGAATTGGTGCTGGAAGAGCGAATGCTGAGGTCATAGAATTATCGCAACTTTTAAAAGCTCCTGTGGGATACTCTTTCCGTGGGAAAATGGCGATTCAGCCTAATAATCCTAATGAAGTGGGGCTTACCGGATTGTTGGGGCTTCCTTCTGCCTATCACGCCATGCACGAAGCCGATCTGGTTATTCTTCTGGGAACAGATTTTCCCTATCAGAAATTCATGCCGGTAAAGAATAAGATCGTACAAATAGACGAAAGCCCCGAAAGGTTAGGAAGAAGAGCGAGGTTGGAATTGGGACT
This sequence comes from Chryseobacterium sp. Tr-659, assembly GCF_011752975.1. Classification (GTDB taxonomy): domain Bacteria; phylum Bacteroidota; class Bacteroidia; order Flavobacteriales; family Weeksellaceae; genus Chryseobacterium. The sequence goes on from NZ_VWWP01000009.1 coordinate 49,310, forward strand.
GACAGGTGATGTAAAAGAAACAATTAAAGCTTTACTTCCATTGCTGGAGGAAAAAACAGATGTTCATTTTCTTAATGAGCAATTGACGTTTTATGAAAAGGTAAAAGAAAATCAGCTGGAATATGTGAAAGATTTTGGCAAAGAAAACTCAATCCAGCCGGAATATGTTGCCCATACTTTAGACAGGCTAGCTAAAAATGATGCTATTTTTACTGTGGATACCGGAATGTGCTGTGTTTGGGGTGCCAGATTTATTACCGGAACCGGAGAAAGGAAAATGCTTGGATCTTTTAATCACGGATCGATGGCCAATGCAATGCCAATGGCAATCGGTGCAGCTTTAGCCCACCCGGAAAAACAGGTTATCGCCATGTGTGGGGATGGAGGTTTGTCTATGCTGTTAGGAGACATGGCAACTATTTTTCAATACAAGCTGCCTATTAAACTAATTGTTTTCAATAACAGAACTCTGGGCATGGTAAAGCTGGAAATGGAAGTAGGAGGAATGCCGGATAATGAAACAGATATGATTAATCCGGATTTTGCGATGGTAGCACATGCCATGGGATATCCTGGTAAAAATGTACATCTTCCCGAAGAGGTGGAGAGCTCGATCAAAGAGTGTTTGGATTACAATGGTCCTTATCTTCTGAATATCTTTACCAATCCCAACGCATTGGCTCTTCCTCCAAAAATTGAATTTGATCAGATCATAGGAATGACTAAATCTATGGCCCAGCTTATGCTTGGTGGTAAAATGGATGAAGTTTTTGAAACAGTGAAAAGCAATTATAAACATATTAAAGGATTGTTATAGTTGTATAAAATTTTGTAAATCAAAGTTTTATTGAGTATAATTGAACGATAAAAATCTTTATTTTTAAAAACTTCATATTTGCGTGAAGTTTTTCTTTTTAAGAAATAAGGTAAATATTTAACTTTGCTTAATATTTAACGGTAAATAAAATCAATTATGAAAACTATATTTTTATTTTTGGCCATTTGTGTAGCAAATTTTTCATTTGCTCAGGACCAGGAAGATCGCGATGACTCTTTCATCAGAGATAGTAATAAGAATCTTTTGAAAATAGATATTAAAGAACCTTTTATGCAGGTTGCTGTGAAATGTAACGATTTTAAGCCGGCTGCATTTGAAGGTGGAGTTGCTGCTTATAAAACCGTTTTGAATAAATACATGTTTGCTTATCTGAATTCCGATTTTTATGCACTGACAGGAGATTTCGTGTTTACTTTAGTGCTTGATGCCAAAGGAAAAGTGGTTGATGTGAAAGGGATGCCAAAAGTTCCCAACAGCGAAGTGTTTTTTGATGATATGCAGTATGTGGTAAGAAGAATAAAGAAAAACTGGACTCCGGCATCTTGTAACGGACAGCCCGTAGCTTCACAAATCAAAGTGAAAATGAACTTCTCTTCAATTTCAACAGATATTGATTAACAGATGAGAAAATATATTTTAGCATTACCTTTATTGCTCTTAGGTTTTAAAGGTTTTTCCCAGGAAACGACAGCTCAGTATCAATATCAGAACAATGCTGATTTCCAAAAAGCAGAATTTCCGGGAGGAGAAGAAGCCTTTAAGAAAGAATTTCTGAATATGGTACATGCTTATATTGATATGGCTTTGTATGCGGTTCAGGGAGAAGTTACTTTCATATTTAATATTAATTCTAAAGGGAAAATTGATCATCTGGACGTACTTCCTAAATTCAAAAACAATGAAATGTTTATTGATGATATGAAGTTTGCACTTAAAAAGGTAAAAGGAAAATGGAGCCCGGCCACAAAAAGCGGGGTTCCGGTAGATTCTAAGGCAATCATGAAAATCCGTTTTGAACATAATGTGTATGATCATGATTAAGAAATTTTTGTTGCTTATCACTTTCTTTACTACAAAATTAATTTTTGGTCAAAATGAAGTTTTGGATAAATATCCTTATGGTCAAGATTTTTACGCCGGAGGATTAAATCAATTAAATAAGGAAATGGTGAAGATTGTCAAGGAACAAAAGTTTTTGCCTTGTGAAAAAACTGAAGAACAATATAATGTACAGATTCTTGTGCGCGAAAATTCGACCATCAGTTATGTTAAAGATTTTGATACTGTAAATATTCAAAAAAATAAATGTGCATTTGATTTCAGCCGTAAAATTATTCCTCATCTCAAAAGATGGATGCCGGCAAAAGTGAACGGGAAATTTATTGGAGCAATTGCCAGAATTGAAATAAACCCTTTTTATTTAGTTAATTCCAAAGATGATCCAAGTAAAAACGAAAAGAAAAACCCAACTTTTAAAAAAGGAATAAAAGCTTTTGGATTTGAGATTAAATCCATTTTTGAAAGATACGTAAAGAAAAATGAGGATAAAAGAGCTTGGTTGACTTTTGTTGTCAATGAAAATGGTGAAATGGAGGATTTGAAGATCGAAGGTGATTTTTCTGACTATGAAAAGAAAGATATCATTAATAGTCTATACAGAATAAAAGGGAAATGGAATCCTGCGACATTTAATAATATTCCAATTAGAGCTAAAATTAGCCAACCTATTCTTCAACAATTTGATCTTCAGGTAGAGTTAGAAAATCAGAATAAAATGATGGATCAAAATTTTCAGAATAACAGATACCGATAATCTCCTGCCATTCTGTCACAATATTTTGTATCTTTGCAGACTCATCTGTTTGGAGTTTAAATATCATCAATAAGCTTTGAATTTTTAAGTTCCGGACCTTAAATTGATTATCGTGCAGGAAAAATATATAGACGAAACGAAACAGGGCGAAGCCTTTGCTATTGCAGAAAGACCTGAAAATTCTAAAAAATTGTTTTTAGAAAGCTATGGCTGTCAGATGAATTTCTCTGACTCTGAAATTGTTGCATCTATCCTTAATGAACAAGGATACAATACAACGATGAAAGTAGAAGAAGCTGATCTTATCCTGTTAAATACATGTTCCATTCGTGAAAAAGCTGAGCAGACCGTAAGAATGCGTCTTTCCCAGTTTAAAAACCTGAAAAAAGAAAAGCCGAATATGACGGTAGGAGTTCTGGGCTGTATGGCGGAAAGATTAAAAACAAAATTTCTTGAAGAAGAACAATTGGTCGATCTTGTTGTAGGACCCGATGCTTACAGAGATCTCCCGAATCTTTTGAAAGAAACAGATGATGGGAGAGATGCCATCAATGTTATCCTTTCCAAAGAAGAAACCTATGCAGATATCAATCCCGTACGTCTAGGAGGAAACGGTGTTACAGCCTTTGTTACCATTACAAGAGGTTGTGATAATATGTGCACATTCTGCGTTGTTCCGTTTACCAGAGGAAGAGAAAGAAGCCGGGATCCTCATTCAATCATTGAGGAATGCAAAGATCTTGCTCAGAACGGATATAAAGAAATTACTCTTTTAGGTCAAAACGTGGATTCTTACCTTTGGTATGGAGGCGGTCCTAAAAAAGACTTTGGCAAGGCTTCTGAAATGCAGAAAGCAACAGCCGTTAACTTTGCACAGCTCCTTGATCTCGTAGCAAAAGCTGTTCCTGAAATGAGAATCAGATTCTCAACGTCAAACCCTCAGGATATGAGCATTGATGTGTTCAGAATGATGGCGAAACACGAAAATATCTGTAAATATGTACACTTACCTGTACAAAGTGGAAGCAATAATATGCTTGAAGCAATGAACAGACAGCATACACGAGAAGAATATCTTGATCTGATTAAAAAAGCCAAAGAAATTGTTCCGGAAGTAGCCTTTTCTCAGGATATGATTGTTGGCTTCTGTAATGAATCGGAAGAAGATCACCAGGATACCCTGAGCCTGATGAGAGAAGTAGAATATGACTATGGTTATATGTTTGCTTATTCAGAGAGACCGGGAACACCCGCCCATAAGAAAATGGAAGATAATATTCCGGCAGATGTGAAGCAGAGGCGTCTTGCGGAGGTAATTGCCTTGCAGGGTGAACTTTCCAGACTGAGAATGAAGTCTTACGTAGGAAGAGTACACCAGATTCTGATCGAGGGGATTTCCAAAAAGAATGAAAACCAATGGAAAGGAAGAAATTCTCAGAATGCCGTATGTGTTTTCGATAAACTTGAAGGACAGAAAATAGGTGACATTGTGAACGTTTTTGTTTATGATAACACCCAGGGCACACTTTTAGGAAGAACAGGAGAATAAATTTAGGTTTTAAAAAGTACGGTGCAGGTAAAGATATCCCTTTCAGCTTTCAGTATTATCATGGTACAAAGCAATTTAGCTATAAAGGAGAGAAAATAGCCATCATCGAAAAACTTAAAAAAGAAAATATATATTCTGAAAATAGGATAAACGGCTATATTACCGTCAGATTTTTAGTAAATTGTGAAGGAAAGAAAGGCTTGTTCAGATTGCAGCATATGAACCGGGATCTGAAAGATATGATATTGGATCCTGAGCTGGAAAACAAGCTGTTGCAGTTTACAAAATCACTGGATGGCTGGTTGCCGAAAGAAATCAAAGGTTTAAAAGTAGATTATTATCAGTATTTAACCTATAAAATTGAAAATGGAAAAGTTTCAGAGGTATTACCTTAGCTTTTTGTTACTTATTGTTTACACCAATACTATTGCACAGGTCAACTGTAATGCAGTAGAGGGTGAGAACTGCAAAAAAGCATGTGAGTTATACAACTGGGCTTCAGATCTGCAGGGTTCCGGAGAATCTCAGGAAGGCTTTGATAAAGCGATTGAGCTATGTCCCGATTTCTCCCATGCATACATGGAAAAATCTGTTTCCTATCTTAAAAACGGAGATTTCGTAACCTGGAAGATCTTAATAGATAAAGCCGTTGCTGCAGATCCAAAAATGTATCTTGGATACAGAGGTTGGTGCAAATTCCAGTTTTTAAGGGATTATAATGGAGCTGTTCAGGATCTGGAGGAATTAAAAAAATATTATCCTGAAGACTTAGGCAGATCTCAAAATGGAGATTATAACCTGGATGTTGTGAGAGCGATGTCCTACAGTGCGTTAGGGCAAAAAGAAAAAGCTGCAGGAATTATTGAAAGGCTTCTCGCTGCAAGAGGCTATGTGAAGGGAATGTTTGATCATTACCAGCTTGGGGTAACCTATTTTGAGCTGAGAAGATATGACAAAGCCCTGGAAAACTTCGAAAAACAAAGCAAAGAATACAACTTTGCCGAGAACATATACTTTAAAAGTAAAGTTTCTAAGATTAGAAACAAGGATTATTTGGATTTAAAAATGTTAGCATTGAAGACGTACGATGAAGAAAAAGTTATGAAGGACGTTTACACTCATCATTTTAACAAAATCTACAGACAGAATATTGAAGAACTGTAGAAGATTAACATTAAATCAATAATCAAAAATTTACTTATGAGCAACGAGTTACAAAACATAAAAAACCGTTTCGGAATTATCGGAAACTTTCCCGCACTCAACAGGGCTCTGGAAAAATCAATCCAGGTTGCCCCCACAGATATTTCTGTACTGGTAATAGGAGAAAGTGGAGTAGGGAAAGAGTTTATTCCGAAAATTATCCATTCAGAATCCAGAAGAAAGCATCAGCCTTATATTGTTGTAAACTGTGGTGCTATCCCGGAAGGAACCATAGATTCTGAGCTATTCGGCCACGAAAAAGGAGCTTTTACAGGAGCTACGGCCACCAGAAAAGGATATTTTGAAGTCGCTGATGGCGGAACGATATTTCTGGATGAGGTAGGAGAACTTCCGCTTCAGACTCAGGTTCGTCTTTTAAGAGTACTGGAAAGCGGTGAGTTTATGAAAGTAGGTTCTTCGCAGGTACAGAAAACCAATGTAAGAATTGTAGCGGCCACCAACGTGAATATGATGAAAGCAATTCATGATGGCAGATTCCGTGAAGACTTATACTACCGTTTGAATACCGTTCAGATTGATATGCCGCCTTTGAGAGAAAGAAAGGGAGATATTCATTTATTATTCAGAAAATTCGCAATAGATTTCGCAGAGAAATACAGAATGCCTGAGCTTGAATTAGAACCAAGCGCAGTTCATTATATTGAAAACTATACATTCCCGGGAAATGTCCGCCAGCTGAGAAATCTGGTTGAACAGATGACTGTGGTTGAAAGGAATAGAAATATAACCGCAGAAAAACTGGCGGAATATATTCCAATGGAAACACACCTTCCGATGGTAGTAAACTCACAAAATACACCTAAACAGAACGATTTCGGAAGCGAAAGAGAAATCATGTACAAGATTCTCTTTGATATGAGAAGCGATATTAATGATTTAAAATCCTTAACTTCGGAATTAATCAAGAACAGGGCAGGAGATTTAAGCAGTCATGAGAAGAATCTGATTAACAGGATCTATACTCCCGAAACACAGTCGCAGGTCAACTCGGGATCATTGTTATATTTTGACAATAATAATGATGCTCCGGCGGTTCAGACCCCTACAATCATTTCCACTCCGGAAGACAGCTATGAAGATTTTGAGGATATCGAAGTGGAAGAAAACAGACCAGAATCACTTTCTCTTCAGAATAATGAAAAGGATTTGATTATCAAGGCGCTGGAGAAACATAAGGGACGTAGAAACAGAGCTGCAGATGAACTGGGAATATCTCAGAGAACATTATACAGAAAAATAAAACAATATAACCTGGAAGATTAGCACAACATAAATAATGAAAGTAATTTTAACACCTAAACCGGTCAATTTTAAACTCGGAGAATATATTAATAAAGGGTTTGAATTTTTAAAGAAAGATTTCGGGGATATTTTTGTAGCATTTTTAGTATGCCTCATCATGTCTATTATTCCTTTTTGTGGGCTCTTAGCGGTAGGTAATCTATACAAATACCTTCAAAAGCGCAGTAGGAATCAACCCGCAAGTTCAGGAGATATTTTTGACTTTAAAGATTTTATGCCTTATCTTATTTTGCAGTTAATTGTCTTTGGAGGTGTTTTACTACTTTATATCCCTCTGATTATTGTAATGGCTTTAACAGGTGCCATGTCAGACGGTGGTAATGAGGCTAACCCAATGGTAATGCTTTTTATGTTTCCTTATCTGTTTTTAATAATTGCAGCGATCTACTATTTTGTATTGAAAGGATTCTATATCATTCCATTGATCAGCCTTAAAGGAATTAATGATATCAAACAAGCCTGGAATATTTCAAAAGTAATGACTAAAGGAAATCTGTTGTCTATTTTTCTTTTCTCATTCGTAGTGAGTCTTTTGGCTCAGGTGGGTATTCTTGCCTGCGGAATAGGGATTTTTCTTACCATACCATTTTTATATACTGCAAATTATTTTGCTTATGAAGATGCTATTGAACAAATTGAGCGTGATGAAATTACTGAAATTGGATCTAAAAATGAATATTAAAATTAAAAATATTAGCTTAAAACAGTCATTATTGACGGGGATACTTTTTGCTTTGCTGGGTATTTTAAATTCTTGTTACAGTTTTACAGGATCTTCCCTTACAGAGGAAAAAACGGTTCAGATCAATGAATTTCCCAATAATGCGCCGCTTGTGAACCCTGCGCTATCTCAACAGTTTTCTACAGCGATCCAGAACAGATTTCTTCAGAGAACAACTTTGAAAGGAACAAAAGAAAACCCTGATATACTTATAGAAGGAGAGATCACAGATTATTCCATTACTCCTACTACAATCAGTTCTTCTACACAGACTAATCCTTCCGGAGGAGTAATCCAGCAGGCACAAAATAAATTGACGATCACAGTGAAAGTTCACTATGAAAATAAAATCCGCCCCGAGGCCAGTTTCGACAGAACCTATACAGATGAAGCTACTTTCAATAGTGATGTTTCTCTGAGTCAGATCGAAGACCAGCAGGTTAAATTGGTGACAGACAGAATTATTAATAAGATATTTAACGACATTGTAGCGAATTGGTAAGATGAATCCGAGAGTTTTAGAATTAATAAAAAATCCGAAAAATATTCAGTTAGAAGACCTTGGTCTTTTGAAAGAAGAGATTCATGCCTTTCCCTATATTCAGAATATAAGGGCCCTTCATTTGTATGGAGTACACCTGTATGAAAAAGAGAATTACCAGAAAGAACTCTCTATTACCGCAGCCTATACCACAGATAAAAAAATTCTTTATCAGCTGATTAACGGAAAAATCAAACAAGAGCAGAAGCCTGAAATAGCAGAAGAGAATCAATCTTCCCAAACGACTGAAAAATCTGCTTCATACGCTCCGAAAAACAAGGTATTTCCAATTAAAAGAGAAGAAACAGAGACCTCTTCAGAAAAAGCTGCAGAAGAGGAAATCACCGCTTGTGTATTGCCTGCTTCACAAGAAATCAAGCACATCTATATCAATGGAGAGCGAAACAGAATTTTGTTTGAAGGAGAAGAAAACTTTCTGGATGAAGAAAATTCTGAAACCATAGATATTGAATCTACGCTGGAATCAGGAACTTTAGTAACTCAGAAAGTGCAACCCGCTGCAGAGCCGCTTAAAGTTCAATCCGAAGAGGATCTTAAGGAAATTGAAGAGGAGACGGGTGAAAATTTCACACCGGAAACTATCATTCATGAAGAAGATATTCCTTCGGAAAAAGAAGAAGAGGAAATTGAGAAAGACGAAAACTTAAGTTTCCATGAAGTGGAACCTATAGTACCGGAAGTAAATATTGAAGAAGAAATAGAAGAAGAGCCGGAAAGTAAAGATACAGCAGAGAATAATGAAACCCTTTCCAAGGAAGAAGAATCAATAGAAGAATCCGATGCTGAAGTAAGTTTCCATGGAACGGATGCTTTTATGCCGGATGTTAAAATACAGGCCAATAGTGAAGTAATTGCAGAAACGGCTGAAGTCTCACAACCGAATGTCAATAAGCATGAGGAAGAAATGAGACGTTTGATTGAACAGGTTGAAAAAAAGATGAAAGAAGCTAAACCTGTTGTACAAGAAGAAAAAGAAGAGCCTGAAACTGCTGAAGATCATGAAATAAGTTTTGCGGAAACCCAAAGTTTCCATTTTTGGTCGACAGATCAGGAAAATGCAGAACTTAAAACAACGGAAAACGTACAAGAACCAATACAGGAAGAGATTGTTGAAGCTCAATCAACTATAGAAGAGGAGTCCAAAGAAGAAATCGTTGAAGAAGGAATAATATCTGAAGCTCAGACAGCATGGAAGCCAATGAACGTTGAATCTAATATGCCGGATTCTTTGATCAGTAAATCAGCGGAAACTTCTGCTCCTGAAGTGAAAATTCCTGTAGAAGAGATTCCGGTGCCAATAGCAGAGCCGGTTGTGGAAACCATAAAAGAATCTGAAGCTGTTGCAGAAGCTTCTAATACTGAGATCTTACCGGTAGTAGATGAAAATCCGGAAATATCAACAGAAGAAGATGTAGAAGAACTTTCTGAAATTACCAATCCAGAAGAAAAAACAAATATTGAGGCTTCAAAAGATAAAAAAGAAGAAGTTCCTGTGATGAATGTTTCATTCTTTGGTACAGATATTTCGACTCTTAAAGTGGAAGAAAAGCAGAAAGAAAATAATGAGGAACCTGTAGAAAAAGAAACTGTACAGGAGGTTACAATGAAGAATACAACTCAAACTTCAGTAGATAGCAATGTTCCCGGTTTTATTAATACATGGCAAAGCTGGCTTAAAATCGACAGAACAGATGAAATTGAAAAAGAAAAGTCTGAGATCAAAGAAAAAGCGATTGAGACTTTTATCGAGAATAATCCTAGAATAAGCCAGTTAAAAGAAGAAAGTACTTATGTGATTAAGGAAAAGAATGATGATATTTCACATTTGATGACTGAGACGCTGGCCAATCTTTATTTTGAACAGAAACTCTATACTAAAGCCATAAAAGCGTTTGAAATACTTATCAGAAAGACCCCTGAAAAGAAAGAATATTTTGAATCGAAAATTAAGGATATAAAAGACTTCAGAAGTAAAAATTAAAATAAAAGGTACTGTTACAGAAAACAGTACTTTTTTATTTATAGGTTTTAGGGAGTGTCTTTATGAGCTCTGAACTTTTTCCAGGCCTTTCGTCCGAAAACAATGACCAGAATCAATATAATTATTGCAAAAACAGCAGCAATAATAGGGGCTGCCATGGCAAGAACAGACATAATGCCGGCACCTGCCGTTTCAGTGGTTCCTACGACAGAATTTCCCAATCCTCCGGTTGTTGCAGTAGAAGCGGCCCGTATCCCTGCAAATCCTGAGCTGATGGTGGCCGCAGTACCACCGCCGGCAATTAAGGCAAGCGCCCATTGTGGAAACGTACCCAAATCGGCAAACTGACTTGCAAATAGTATAGAGCCAGCCACTGTAGCCATCGGAATAGAGATGGTATCCAGCAAATGATCAATAAACGGAATATAGTAAGCTAAAATCTCTGCAACAGTAGCAATCCCTGTCGTTATAAGTGTAGGAAGACCTGCCAGCCACTCAAACTGTTCACTCATCGGAATCCATTGGAAATAGGAAGCAAGGCTTACAAAAAACATGGGAAGAAATACCCTGAAGCCTGTTGCAGCGGCTAATCCAATGCCGATAAAAGCACTGAGCACATAGGGAAGATAGGGAACATGATCTAACATATTAATTTTCAGATTTATTGTTTTCCCTAAATTACAAAAAGTCCTTGATATTTGGAATATTCGGATGCTGAGTTAAGGCATATTTGAGGATATATCAATAAACGTTTATACAAAACCACTCCTAAAAAAATCATATTATTTGTGCTGAAATCAGGATGGTTGGTAAAATTGAAGAAAATGTTTTATTTTTTGTGCGCCTCACAAAGTTTTTTAAACTGAACTTCCACATCCTGAAGTTTTTCAGGCATTTCAGGAGATACCCAGAATAACATAGCCATCGTCTTTTTTCCGAAAGCTTCATGAAATAAATCCTTATTCAGGCGGTAGCACTCTCTCAGTAATCTTTTGATCCGGTTTCTGTGTACCGCTCTCTTAAAATATCTTTTAGAAACAGAGACGGCCAGTTTGGTAGATTCTACCGGAATAGAGGGTTTATCTTTCAGAATAATGATTCTCAGGTTTCCGCTGGTCTTCCATTTACCTTTATCAAAAAGTAAACTGATTTCCGTATTTTTTTTGAGCTTTTCCGCTCTGGGATATTGAGAATTCTGCATTAATCTTTTTTCACTAAATAATTGATCACTTCAGCAGCTGCATACAGACCGAAAATAGCAGGAATAAAGCTGATCGTTCCATAAAATGATTTTTTGAAGTTGCTGCCGTCAGTCATTTTTAAACTTTCTTCTTTCTGAATCTCGTTAGAAAATACACATCTGAAGCCCTTATTGATCTTTTCTTTCTTTAATCTTTTTCTGACCTGTTTGGCAAGGAAGCAATTATGGGTTTTGCTGATGTCTCTTACCATAACCATGCTCGGGTCTGTTTTTCCGCCAGCACCCATGGAGCTTACAATTTTAATTTTTCTCCTTCTAGCAGCCTTTATCAGACAAATTTTTGGTGTTACACTATCAATACAGTCCAGTACATAATCAAACTTTCCGGAATCAAGAATCTCATCCATTCTTTCCGGATTCAGAAATTCGTTGATTTTGATTAAATTAATTTGTGGGTTGATATCAAGAAGCCTTTCAGCCACTACTTCTACCTTGTGTTTTCCCACAGTAGAATGTAAAGCGGGAAGCTGCCTGTTAATATTGGTAATGTCTACCGTATCACCATCCACAATGGTCATATTTCCTACTCCGGCTCTCGCAAGAAATTCTGCGGCAAAAGAACCTACCCCGCCCAAGCCTACTACAAGCACATTGGCTTTGATCAGCTTATCCAATCCATCTTCCTTAATCAAAAGTTCAGTTCTTTCCAGCCAGTATTTATCCATTTTTTATTGCGTGTAAATTTTGTAAAATCTGTTCATTCAGTTGTTCCAGGGAAATCCCTCTTATTTCCGAGACTTTAAGGTACAATTCTTCGATGTTAAAATCTTCATTGTCAGTCTCTAAAAAGAATTTATCCGGTGGAGTGTTTTTTAAAATATCCTGCAAAGATAGATTATACAAAACAGCTTTTCCAAAACTCAGATAAAAATTATTGGCAAGAAGATCCTCTGCAATCCTCTTTTTTTTATTAAAACCATGAATGATCATGGGTTGTTCAGCTTTCTTTTTAAAAGAAATTACCTCGTAAAATTTTTTGACGCAATGGATAATAATAGGTTTTTTTACCTCATTTGCGATCATGATCTGCCTTAAAAATACGGCCTCTTGTATTTTCTGGTCAATCGGAACCAATGCATCCAGACCACATTCTCCAATGGCAAAGCAGCTTTTAAACATCATGCTTCCCATCCACGAAAACTGTTTTTGAATATTGCTCACATCAATATCTTTTGGATGAATTCCAATGGAATAAGGAAAATCGGGTGGAATTCGCCCGATATCCAGATTATAAATTCCGTTTCTGATATATTTTTTATGATGGTGAAAATCAAAAAATTCCATCTTCAAAAATAATGTTTTTTTAGATTTAATCTAAAATTATTAAACGATCGTTTATAAATGTGTTAAAAATTTCTTAACTTTACTCAAAGTACACTTCATGAAAAAAAAATTTACAGAAAAACAGATTCACATACTGGATATTGCAGAAGAATTAATTGCAAAAAAAGGGTATGAGGGAACTTCTGTAAGAGATATCTGCTCTAAAGCAAACATCAATGTCGCGATGATCTCTTATTACTTTGGCTCTAAGGAGAAAATGATGTCTTACCTCTACCAGTACAGGGTATTGAAGACCAGGGAAAATTTTTCGGAATTTGCAGACACCATCAAAGAAGGAAAACCTGAAATGCAGCTGCGTGAAATGATTAAATATATTGTTTCCCAACTTTTCAAATACAATTATTTCCACGGATTTGTTACCCAGGAACTCCGCCATACAGAAAATCTTAAAGATGAACTCCTTGATTTCTATCAGTTGTTTGTAAAGAAACTAGACGAAGTCATTAAAAAAGGAGTGACTTCCGGAGTTTTTACTTTCACTCCAAAGCCTGAGGATATTCTTACTATGATTATCGGTTCCACTTTATTTGTGATCAGAAACAAAAATTTCTATGAGCTTTACGTCCCGAGTAAAAATGAAGAAACCTACGCCAAAGAAGCTGAGAAAAAAGTGAGAATGAATCTTTTATTAAGTGTTTTTGCAATTTTGGGATACGCTGCAGACTAAAATTACGTTAAATATTCATAAAAAAAAATCTATTGACAAAAAAGTTATATTTTTGCAAATTAGTAAATCGGCTGTATAATCCGAAAACTGTTGAATTTTTTATATGAAAAAATATATTTTAGGTCTTTTTGCTGTAGCGGTGGTTACTTCTTGTGTAAGCCAGCAGGAAAGAGCAATGAGAAGTGCTGATAAAGATTTTATCCTGAAGGCAGCTAATGAAAACTTCGCTAAGAAAAAGTGGAAAAATGCATTGGCTCTTTATGACAGGCTTGCTAATCTTGTAGCAGGAACAGATGATTTCCCTAATGTAGGTTTCAACACGGCTTATGCCAACTATTATGACAAAAGTTATAAGCTGGCAGGGCATCAGTTTAAGAATTTTGCAGTTAGCTTTCCAAAAGATCCCAGAGCAGAGGAAGCAGCTTATATGTCTGCACTATGCTACTATGAAGGGTCTATGGATTATAACCTGGATCAATCCAGTACAGAACTCGCAATTAATGAGCTTCAGGACTTCCTGAACAATTATCCTGCTTCTGAAAGATCTAAAAATATCAGCCAGCTTATTGATGAACTGTCTTACAAGCTTGAATTCAAAGCATATGAAAACGGAAGGCAGTATTTCAAAATGGGAGAATACAAGGCAGCGAACGTTGCTTTGGAAAATGTATTGGAAGATTTCCCAAGTACAAAACTTCGTTCAAAGATTTATGATTATATCATGAAGGCCCGTTATGAACTGGCAATGAAATCAATCTATGATCTTAAAAATGAACGTATCGAAAGTGCTTTAACCTATACAAAAATGGTTGAAAAAGAACTTCCAAATACAGAATATTCTAAAACGGCTACAGATCTGAGAGAAAAACTTGAAAAAGAAAAACAGAACTTTGTTATCGTTAAAAAACAAACGGAAGCAAGAATTGCAGCTTTAACTGCAAGACAAAAGAAAGAGGCTGATAAGCTGGCAGATAAGAATAAATCCGATCAGCAGGTGAAAGATCAGATCAGTAATGAAAAGAAAGCAATGCAGATCCAGAGGGACAGTGCGGCACTTCAGACACCTCCTCCTGCAGCGACTTTCAAAATTCAAAGATAATTCGTAAATTTGCCATCTTAAAATAAAAATAATTTTCTCAAAATGAGTGTAAAAGATACAAAAGCAGAAGTAAATACAATTACTTACGATAAAGATAAGATTGAAGATAAAGTAGGTTCAATCTATGAAGCTATTGTTATCATGGGAAAGAGAGCAGAGCAGATCAATGCGGAGATCCGTACGGAACTTCACAACAAATTGGATGAATTTGCCGTTCACAATTCTACATTAGAAGAGGTTTTCGAAAACAGAGAGCAGATTGAGATCTCTAAACATTACGAAAAGCTTCCAAAGCCAACTTCAATTGCTATTGAAGAGTGGTTAAACGAAGATATCTATTTCAGAAAAACAGAAGACAGAAAATAATCATCTGTGTTTTTTATAAACGAAGGTCATAAAGGAATTTACTTCTTTTATGACCTTTGTTGTTTTAAAGCCTGATTGTGTGGGAAAAAATAAGTATTTTAGTATTTCAAAAAATTAGAACTAAATGAGTGTTTCCGGTAAAAAGATACTGATCGCCGTTTCGGGAGGAATTGCCGCTTACAAAATCCATTTTCTGATTAGAGATTTTGTGAAAAAAGGAGCCGATGTACAGGTAATTATGACTCCTGATGCAGAGCATTTTGTGACGAAATTAAGTCTGTCTACCTTGTCCAAGAAGCCTGTATATTCAGACTTTTATGGTGATAACGGAACCTGGAACAGCCATGTGGAAATGGCGCTGTGGGCAGACGTGATGATCGTAGCCCCGTGTACAGCTAATACACTGTCTAAAATGGTTCATGGAATGTGTGATAATCTGGTAATTGCCACATATATGTCTGCAAAATGTCCTGTATTCATCGCTCCTGCTATGGATCTGGATATGTATATACATCCCTCCACAAAGAAAAACCTGGATCTTGCGGAAAGTTTTGGCCATATAATCATTCCTGCTGAGAATGGAGAATTAGCAAGCGGACTCGTTGGGCAGGGCAGGATGGCAGAACCGGCAACTATTTTTGCTGCTGTAGAAAATTATTTTACAGGAAATAAGCAATCAAAAAGTCTGGAGGGGAAAACGGTTTTAATTACAGCCGGACCTACTTATGAAGCTATCGATCCCGTAAGATTCATCGGAAATCATTCCTCAGGTAAAATGGGCTTTTCCCTGGCTGAAGAAGCTTCAAAAAGAGGGGCAAAAGTGATTCTGATATCGGGACCAAGTTCTCAAACTCTTCAGGATAAAAATGTAGAACTGCATAAAGTAACTTCTGCCAAAGAAATGCTTGCGAAAGTATTTGAATTTTATGACAGGATAGATATCGGTATTGCAAGTGCTGCCGTTGCTGACTATGCTCCGAAAGAAGCAGCCAAAGAGAAGATCAAGAAAAATGACGATCATCTGACGATTGAACTTGTTAAAAATCCGGATATCCTTAAAACCATGGGCGAAAAGAAAACACATCAGTTTTTGGTAGGATTTGCTTTGGAGACCCAAAATGAAGAAGAAAATGCAAAAGGAAAGCTGGAAAAGAAAAATCTGGATATGATTGTTTTAAACTCCCTAAGAGACGAAGGAGCAGGTTTTAAGAACGATACCAATAAAATCAAAATATTTACCAAAACGGAAAAGAAAGAATTTGATCTGAAATCCAAAGACGATGTAGCAAAAGATATTCTCAATTTTATGGAGTCTCAACTTTTAAAATAATTTTAATAAATTTCCGTTCTCAATTTTTAATAGACAATGAAAAAAATTATAAGTTTATTTTTTCTGTTTTTTATATTCACCCAGAGTTTTTCTCAGGAGCTGTTGGCAACCGTTCAGGTAAATGCACAGCAGATAGGAGGAAGTAACCAGCAGGCCTATAAGGCATTGGAAAAAAGCCTTAGAGACTTTATCAATAATACGAGCTGGACAGGGAAAAAGCTTCAGAACTTTGAAAAAATAAAATGCGGTTTTGCCATTGTTATTAGCGAGAGAGATGTTAATAAGTTTAAAGGATCTATTGTTATCCAGGCAGTGCGTCCTGTTTATAATACTACTTATGAATCCCCTTTAATCAACCTGCAGGATCAGAGGTTTGCTTTTGAATATGTTGAAAATGAAAGTCTTATTTTTAATGAAAGACAGTTTTCAGGTAAGAATCTTACAGATGTGATCAGTTTCTATATTTATCTTATTCTGGGATTGGATGCAGACAGCTTCCAGTCTATGGGAGGATCTCAATGGTATGCAAAAGCACAGCAGATTGCTCAGAATTCTCAGAACAGAAATTATGAAGGCTGGAATACCATCAATGAGCCAAGAAGCCGTACTATACTGATTAACGAAATAATTAATCCGAACTGGAGCCAGCTGCGTTCCACAATATATACTTACCACAGAGCAGGTTTGGATAACCTGTTCAATCAGGATCAGACTGCCGGTAAAAAAGTAATCTTTGATGCGCTGATGCAGTTGAAAATGTATGAAAACTCTTTCCAGCAGGCTTATTTCTTCAACCTGTTCATGGATACCAAGAGTGATGAGATTTTCAATATTTTCAATTCCGGGAATAATGGAGGGCTTATTCTCAATGACCTTAAGCAAACAATGATCATCCTTTCGCCAAAAAATATTGATAATAAGTGGAATAAATGGAAAGTGTAGAATTTTGATATTAGTAAATATTGGTTCGTTACATCTTTTGCTGTAGGCCTAAAAACATTTTACAGTTCATTAAAAAAAACTTATTTTTACAGTTCAAATTCCAATTGGATCATAACCCGGATTATCAATGCTTTCGAGAATTTACATTAAAAATTTTGCCTTAATTGATACCCTTGAAGTATCACTGAAAAACGGTTTACAGGTTATAACCGGTGAAACTGGGGCGGGAAAATCTATTATTTTGGGTGCACTTCGGCTTATTCTGGGTGAAAGAGCAGATGTAAAATCCATTGCGAAAACAGAAGAGAAAAGTGTTGTAGAAACAGAATTTGCTCTCAATAATCAATTCAAAAAGTTTTTTATTGAAAATGATCTTGATTATGAACTTCAGACAATTATCAGAAGGGAAATTCTTCCGTCAGGAAAATCAAGAGCATTTATTAATGATGTCCCGGTAACACTGGATATTTTGAAAGAGCTTTCTTCTCAGCTGATTGATATCCATTCTCAGTTTGAAACGTCTAATCTTTTTACCTCAGAATATCAGTTTAAAATTATTGACGGGCTTTCTGAAAATAAGAAAATTATTGAAGAATATCAGCAGGAATTTTCTGAATTCCAGAGCCTGAAAACATTGTTGAAAAAGTTGAAAACGCAACTTTCGGAATCCAATAAAGAAAGCGATTATAAAGAATTTTTACTCAATGAGCTGGAAGAACTAAAGCTGGATGATGTGGATTATGAAGATGTTCAGAATCAGCTTTCCATTCAGGAAAATGCAGGCATGATCTCTGAAAATGTAGGTCAGATTCTGGCGAGATTTCATCAGGAAGAAATCGGAATTCTTTCCTTCTTCCATGAAGCTAAAAATAAACTTTCGAAAATTTCAGAAGTTTCCACCAGTTTTGCAGAACTTGATGAAAGGCTGGAAACCTCTTTTGTAGAACTGAAAGATATTATCTCAGAACTGGAGCATGAAGCAGAGAGCGTAGAAATTAACCCGGAAAACTTAGTTTATCTTACTGATCTTAATAATAAAATCAATGCTTTATTTCTTAAACATAATGTTTCGGATCTAAACGAACTGATTGACATCAGAAATCAGTTGGCCGGAGACCAGAAAGGAGCCTCAGAACTGGAAGCACAGATTCAGGAAACTGAAGAAAATATCTCTCAGAAAGAAAAAAGAATGCAGGTTTTAGCAGAAAAGCTTTCAAGCAACAGAAAGAAAAATGTACCTGTATTCATTAAAAAAGCTGAAGGTCTCCTGAAAAAACTAGGATTGGAAAAAGCAAAAGTAGATATTGAACTGCAGGATGCTGATGACTTCAATCAATTTGGAAAAGAAAATATTCAGCTGTTGTTTCAGGCTAATTCAGGATTTCCTTTAAAACCGATTCAGACTGCTATCTCAGGAGGGGAAAGATCAAGAGTAATGCTTGCCGTAAAAAAGATTATTGCAGAAAGTGATGAGCTTCCGACACTAATTCTGGATGAAATTGATACCGGAGTTTCAGGAAAAGTAGCTGAAGAGATCGGAAATCTTATGCGTGAAATGTCTGAGGACATGCAGCTTATTGTTATTTCTCACCTTGCACAGGTCGCGGCCAAAGGAAATGACAACTATAAAGTAGTGAAGCAGGATATTTCCGGCAGAACGCAATCCACCATTATACCTTTAAATGACGAAGAAAAGCTGAACGAAATTGCCCAGTTACTTTCCGGAAGCAAAATTACCGAAGCAGCCCTGGCACAAGCGAAAGAATTAATTGGTTAAAACACTGTAACATATTTTACATTATATTTACTAATGTAAAAAACTAAAATATGTTTCTAAAGTTCCTTAGGCTTGAAATTAAAAGCTTCTTCCGTGGTACATCTTTAGGGATCAATCTTACCATGAAGATTTTCCGATTTATAGGAATTCTTTATTTTATGGGATGCCTTGTTGCTGGCGCTTTCCTTGCATTTTTCTACGTGCAGGAAGAGCTTCATCAGAATCCTTTAAAGATGGTTTCGAAATTCCTGATAGTAGCCTGGATTCTAGATCTTGTTCTTAAGTATCTCTTGCAGGAGATTCCCACCCAGAACATTAAACCATTTCTCACTCTGAATATCAGAAAGAATACGCTGGTTAATTATATGCTGGCAAAAACCTTTCTTTCGGCACTCAGCTGGTTGATTTCTCTCTTTTTTATTACATTTTCTCTTATAGCATTATTTAATGATTATAGTATTTTAGGCGTTGTACTATGGCTAATAGGAGTAACTTCACTACTGTATCTGAACAATTTTATCAATATTTTCTTTAATGGTAAAGAAACATTGGCCATAATAGTAGGGGGTTGCTTTGCCATCATAGGAGCATTGGGCTATTACAATATTATTCCCGTTTTGTCTTATTCAGAGAAGCTATTCTTCAGCTTTTATGAGAAACCTTACTTTGCTTTGATCCCGGTTGCTTTATTTACCGGTCTTTGGTTCCTTTGTTTCAGATATCTGAAAAAAGAATTTTACCTTGATCAAGGTCTTGAAGCTAAAAAAACGGTAGGAAAAACAGAAAATATTGCTTTTTTAAACAAATATGGAGCTACCGGAACATTTATCAATAATGATATTAAAATGTTGAGACGTAATAAGGTCACTAAAGGAATTTTGTTAGGTAGTTTTATGTTCCTGTTCTATGGGCTGCTTATGTTTACCTCCACGGTATATAAAACACCTGCAATGATGATGTTTATGGGGCTTTTTGTAACGGGAGGATTTCAATTTTTATTTGGGCAGAGAGTTCCTGCCTTCGATAGCTCTTACTACCCACTGATGATGACTTTGAATGTTCCGTATAAGGAATATTTAAAGGCAAAATGGTGGCTGATGAATATTGTAACGGCAGTTTCTGTGGTTATTGCTTTATGCTATGCTTATTTTGGATGGGAAGTTTATATCACATTCTTTGCCGCAGGAATATACAATATCGGTGTGAATTCCCAGTTCACCTTATGGTCGGGGGCTTTCAACAAAACACAGATTGATCTTAATTCAAAAGAAAAAAGACTGGGGCAGAAAGGAAGTTTCAATATGGTTGCAATGCTTCTGTTGATTCCTAAAATGTTACTTCCGATGGCCGTATTTGCAATCGCAAAATATTTCTCAGGAATTACAGCCGGAGTGATAAGTATTGCCATCATAGGGATCGCAGGTTTTGTATTTAGGGAAAAGATCTTCGATATTATCGTGAAACATTATAAAAAAGAAAAATACAGCACACTTGATGCATTTAAAAATAAAGGGTAAGCTATGATCAGTATAAATAATTTATCAAAAACATACGGACCTGCCACGGTTCTTAATATTGAACATCTTGAAATTCCGAACGGTGAAACATTTGGCCTTGTAGGAAACAATGGAGCGGGGAAAACAACCCTGTTCAGTCTGATGCTTGATCTTATTCAGGCAACTACCGGTTTTGTAAGCATAGACGGAATAAAGGTGAATGAATCTGAAGCCTGGAAGAATAAAGTCTCAGCATTTGTAGATGATACCTTTTTGATCGGTTATCTGACTCCGGAAGAATATTTTTATTTCATTGGTGAATTGAGAGGGCAGAACAAAGCTTCCGTAGATGAATTTCTGAAACCTTTCCATGATTTCTTTAACGGTGAAATCCTAAAATCCGGGAAGTACATTCGTGACCTTTCAAAAGGAAATCAGAAAAAAGTAGGTATTGTAGGAGCGATGATTGGAAATCCGGAGATCATTATTCTTGATGAACCATTTGCCAACCTCGATCCGTCCACACAAATCAAACTCAAAAACCTGATCAAGGAGTTATCAAAGCAGGATGGTGTTACCTTTCTTATTTCCAGCCATGATTTATCCCATACTACAGAAGTATGTAACAGAATTGTGGTGGTTAATAAAGGACTTCTGGTAAAGGATATTCAGACGAATCCGGAAACCCTGAAAGATCTTGAACAATATTTTGCTGATCAGGTGTCCAGCCCTGATATTGAATATGATAAGGCATAAAGTATGAACACGGTAGAATCACAAAATGTAACGGATTATCCTAACAGCAATACCATTTTTATGGTTTGGAAACTTAATGACGATCCGCAATTGAAAAATGTTTTTCAGGAGTTGTGTGCATTGGTACTAAATCTTAATAATTCGGTTTTCAACAGATTTCCGGACAGCAGAGCAAGCTGTGTGATGGGAATTGGTTCGGAAGCCTGGAAAAAACTGAATCTTCCAGCTCCGCCGCCAAAAGAGCTTGTGAGTTTTGAAGAGATAAAGGGTATAAAACATACTGCAGTTTCCACTCCCGGAGATCTTCATTTTCATTTAAGAGCAGATAACAAGAGTCTTATCTTTGATATGGCTATTGAAATATCAAAACTTTTGGGATCCGTTGCAGAAAGCATTCTGGAAATCCACGGATTTAAATATTGGGATGCGAGATCTATTCTTGGTTTTGTAGACGGAACAGAAAACCCACATGGAGAAGATCGTGATTACTTTGCAAAGATCGGAGATGAAGATCTTCAGTACAAAGGAGGAAGTTATCTGTTTGTTCAGAAATATCTACACAATATGGATGCCTGGAAAAGTCTTTCCACAGAGGATCAGGAAAAAGTAATCGGAAGATCAAAAGAAAATGATATTGAAATGTCTGATGAAGTGAAGCCTTCCAATTCACACATCGCTTTAGCCAATATTGAAGGGGAAGACGGAGAAGAGTTAAAAATAGTAAGAGATAATATGCCTTTCGGAAATCCTTCTACTAATGAGTTTGGAACTTATTTTATTGCTTATTCAAGCACATTTACAACCACAAAAAAGATGTTGACGAATATGTTTATAGGTGATCCTCCCGGAAATTACGACAGAATTTTAGATTTCAGTACAGCTGTTACGGGAACGCTTTTCTTTGTTCCTACCAGAAATATGCTTGATGAATTCTCAGGATAAAATACAAAAATACAGTCTCACTTCTGAGGCTGTATTTATCAGTTGTTTTTACGGTACTATACGGGATTCCCAGGATTGTAAGAATCACACATTCCGTTTTCTACCAGACATTCTCTTTTCTTCAGTTCGCAGGGGTTGGTCGTAGGAACACTGCAACAAGCATAGTAGCCATTATATTGCACCAGATACATATCGCAAAGCGGGCTGTTTCCTCCGTTAATTGTTTTCAGGTTCTCTCTTCTTAATTTTTTTAAATGCTTCATGGGTTTAGTTTTAAATTAATTATATCCCCAATATAGGAAAAAATAAAACACTAAATAGAATTGATTAAAAAGCTATATTTCAATTGTTTATTTCAAATTTTTTTTGCTTTTTGACAATAAAAGAGTATTGAATTTGTAACTCATGACAAAAAAAATCAACTCATTGTATCAAATAGTAAAATTTTTCTTTTAAAAGTTGTAACCTTTTTTTGTTTTGATTGTCTTTAGTATAGAAACAGTATAAGCATGAAACTCTTGTTTGGAAATAAAAAGAATGACTTATTGAGCCTCCTGAAGAAACAGGATCCGGCTGCACAGAAGGTTTTCTATGAACAACATGTAAGGAGATTTCTGAGTGTAAGCAAAAGCTATGTGAGTGATTTATACCAGGCGGAGGATTGTGTGATCAAAGCATTCTGCAAAATTTTTAAACACATAGAAAGCTTCAGAGGAGAATCCAATCTTGAAAGTTGGGCCAGAAGAATTGTAGTGAATGAATGCCTGAATTTTATCAAAAGCCATAAGACTGTTTTCTACCTGGATGAGATTAACCAGTCTTTTCATGAAGATATCCATGAAGCAGATATTGAGTTTGATTTTAATGCACAGGACCTTCTGGATCAGCTTCCCGATGCATACAGGATGGTTTTTAACCTTCATGTGCTGGAAGGATACTCGCATCAGGAAAT
This sequence comes from Chryseobacterium sp. Tr-659, assembly GCF_011752975.1. GTDB lineage: Bacteria > Bacteroidota > Bacteroidia > Flavobacteriales > Weeksellaceae > Chryseobacterium. The sequence goes on from NZ_VWWP01000009.1 coordinate 72,232, forward strand.
TGCAGATACACTAAAAATTTCGACTGCCGTGAGCAAAACCCAATTGTTCCGGGCAAAAGAAAAATTAAGAAAGATTTACTTTCAACAACAAAAACAACTGAAAAATGAACACTTCTAAAGATAATTTTGAATTTCAGATCAGAAAGCAGATCAATGAACGGGAAGTTACTCCATCCCGAGACTTGTGGTCTGAGATTGAACTTCATAACTCAATGAATAACCGCCCCAAATCACAAATGAATTGGTTTTTAGTAGCTGCCTGCCTGATCTTGGCGTTCAGTCTGGGAACTCTTCTGTTTTTTCTGAGAGAACCTTCGGGAGCCCAACCGAAAGTTGCTAAAGAAGCGGGATCTGCTGAAGCTGTACAAAGAGTAAGTGATTCTGAAAAGAGCAATATTTCCCTAATCACTGAAAGTTCTGAAAAAGTGAAGCATAATAAAGCTTCTTCTCAAGAAAACAAAGACAAAGAAGTATCTCGTGTGCTGGCTGTAGAAGATAAAAAACTGATATTGAAAGAAACTTCTCAGGGTAAAAAACCTGAAATGATTCAGATTACCAACCCGAAAATTATAGCAAAAGCTGATTCAGCAAAGATTCCGGCTAAAAAGAAAAAATATGTAGATCCTTCCACATTGCTTTTTTCAGTAGAGCATAAAGATGTCATTGAAAAAACAAAGGACGGAAGCAACGTTGCTACCATAGATTTGAATTCCAAGTAATTTATCGTAAAATATTAAAATTAATAAATATGATCAAGAAATTAATCGTGATGGGATTGCTATGCCTTCTTCCGGCATCATTCCAGGCACAAAAGACATTGAATATCAATTTGTCTTCCAAAAAGGATACCGAGGTAAGCCCTATTGTGAAAGAAAAGGTAGAAGAGTATGCCACAAAGATCAATACAATTATACAGGAGGAAAAGAAGCTGATGGAGGCAGAGCTGGAAGTATTGAAAGCAAGAAATCTGGATAAAAGTGATTTTGATAGAGAAAAAGCACAGATCGCAGACCGTTATTCTGAAAAAATGGATAAGAGAATTGAAGATCTTGGATTTGATCTTGATGATGTAATTCAGAAACAGGTAAGATATTCTCTGTTAAACACCGATGCGGCATCCAAGGAAGAACTTAAAGAAAAGCTATTAAAGAAATTCCGTCCAAACAGAAGTATTTCAGGATACTTTTCTTATGGAATTATGACATTAACAAATGATCTCCCGGATAATGGACTGGATAAGAACCTCGGATATTCCAATAACCTTGAGTTTGGTGTGAAACTGAATTACCAGCTTAGCAGAACAAGCCCGTGGGCTATTACTTCCGGATTAGGTTTCTCTTGGAGAACGGTTAGAGTAGATAACAATATGTACTTTACAAGATTAGGGAACCAGGGCGTTTCTTTAGTTCAAAACGAGGAAAGCCTGGATAAAAGTAAACTGAGAACAGGCTATATTATGATTCCGCTGGGAATTCAGTATAACTTTTCAAGACTTAAAAATGCGGGGATGGACGTTCAGTACAGAAACTCTCACAACGGATTTAAAATAGGAGCCAATGTATATGGAGGTGCAAGAATGTCTACCAACAATATTATAAAAGGGAATAATGGCGAAACAAGAGATCGTTCGAATTATGACGTAAATCCTTTTATTTATGGGGCACAACTTACATTTTCTTACAACAGCTTCAGTGTGTTTGTTAAAAAAGATTTCAGCAATTTCTTTAAAGACAGTCATTTTAAAAATGATAAGGCACTCATATTCGGACTTGCGATCGGGTTATAATAGATCGACCTTCATATTAACTAAAAACTCCGGGGAAAAATCTCCGGAGTTTTATTTAAAATCTATGAATATAAAATAAATTAGATATTCCTATTTCAGGCTTCCTACCATATCTTCAGGCTTCACCCATTCATCAAACTGCTCAGCAGTAAGCAGTCCGAGATTAATGGCCTCTTCTTTTAATGTGGTTCCGTTTTTATGAGCTGTTTTTGCAATTTTTGCAGCATTTTCATATCCGATGTGAGTGTTCAAAGCAGTAACCAGCATTAAAGATTTGTCTACAAGCTCTTTAATTCTTTCATGATTAGGCTCAATACCTACCGCGCAATGATCATTGAATGAAATACACGCATCAGCAATCAGCTGCGCAGACTGTAAGAAATTGTAGGCCATTACAGGTTTAAATACATTCAGTTCATAATTTCCCTGAGTTCCTGCAAAAGAAATAGTGGTATCATTACCTAAAACCTGTGCGCAAACCATAGTCATAGCTTCATTTTGAGTAGGATTCACTTTTCCAGGCATAATGGAAGATCCCGGCTCATTTTCAGGAATATGAATTTCCCCGATTCCGGAACGTGGTCCTGAAGCCAGCAATCTGATGTCCTGGGCGATTTTAAATAAAGATACAGCCAGTTGTTTCAGTGCTCCATGGCTTTCAACAATAGCATCATGGGCAGCCAAGGCTTCAAATTTGTTTTCAGCAGTTATAAAAGGATGATTAGTAAACTTGGCAATATATTCCGCTACCTTTACATCGTAACCGTTCGGAGTATTCAATCCTGTTCCTACAGCGGTTCCTCCCAATGCAAGCTCAGAAAGATGAGGGAGCGTATTTTTTAAAGCTCTTAAACCGAATTCAAGCTGCGCTGCATATCCGGAAAATTCCTGCCCAAGAGTAAGAGGTGTGGCGTCCATCAGGTGGGTTCTTCCGATTTTTACAATATCTTTAAATGCTTTCGACTTTTCAACCAGTGTATTTTTTAATTTCTCTACCGCAGGAATGGTAACTTCCACTACTTTTGTATAAGCAGCAATGTGCATGGCAGTAGGATAGGTATCATTGGAAGACTGCGATTTATTGACATCATCATTGGGGTGAACTTCTGATTTTTCACCCAAAGTTCCGCCATTATTAACATGAGCTCTGTTTGAAATTACTTCATTGACATTCATGTTCGATTGCGTGCCGGAACCCGTTTGCCAGATCACCAAAGGAAACTGGTCGTTCAGTTTTCCTTCCAGTATTTCGTCACAAACCTTCGCTATCAAATCTCTTTTCCCCGCAGGAAGTACTCCCAGATCCGTATTGGCATAAGCTGCAGCTTTTTTCAGATACGCAAAAGCTTCAATAATCTCATGCGGCATTGAACTCTCCGGTCCGATTTTGAAATTATTTCTTGAACGTTCCGTCTGCGCACCCCAAAATTTGTCTGCAGGAACCTGCACTTCTCCCATGGTGTCTTTTTCTATTCTGTAATTCATTGTGATTGAAATTTTTATAAAATTAGTGATAACCTAAGAATTCTGCAATTTATAATCATTATAAATATCAATGGAAATGACTGATTTTACTCATGTTTTTAAGATAGATAAAAACGTATGTCCCTATAATGGTTTTTATTGTATTTTTGAGCTCTTCCGAAGGGCGAAAATAATTTTCACCACAAAGGAATATGAAGTAGATACTTTATAATAAAAACTATATAACATGAAAAAATATCTTGGTTTACTATTTTTAGTTTACTCATTCTTTTTTAATGCCCAGATTGCAATAGGAAGTTCTGTAACAGATCACAAGGGCAAAATTGAAAATAAGAATCTGACACAATTCCTCAATTCTGAAACTATTTTTGTTTTTCCTCCGGTTTATGATAAATCTGTTTATGAGAAGATTTTAAAGGATGTCTGGACTATAACACCTTATAAAGTATTCATTTATGGAGAAACAGACCTTAGTGATTTTATGAATGATAAATACTCATTTGCAACTATAGATGGTAAAGTGGTGGAAAAAAATATATCAACATCTATCTATACATATTTTTCCTTTTTCACATTCGATATGAAAGAGAAAACGAAAGAAATTGAGAAAGTTCTAAGCAAAAGCAAAAAGAAGAAAGACTATGATTTATTTGAAAAACACAGACAATATGTAGGAGGATTTTATTTGTTTCAAAAAGGAGAGTTGGTGCAGTCGTCATATGCCAATTCAATTAAAGAAACATCTAAATTAGCATACTCCGAAGATATATTCTTTAATTTTAAACCTGGTTTTTTGAAGAACTATTTTCAAGCCGTTCAAAAGGGTATCAATGATAAAGAGGCAAGCAGTGTATATGATGTGTTTAAGACTGAAGAGTTAAAAGAACTTCAGACAGCAACTTTATATGTGCCAAGTTATATTGGAATTAGGTTTAATCCCAATCTGTATAAACTTGAAGATAAGGAACGAAATGAGGAGGAAAAGGCAGACTTATTTTCAAAATACGAATTTAAATATGAGTACATAGATGATAATGCATTGAGTGAAAAAATTCTCAATAATGAAGATATTTATTATTTGCGTTATGTAAGAATGAATAACGGAAAATTTATAAATATAGTGGAAGCAAAAACAGGGAAAATTATTTATTCAGAAAGCATCTTTGGAATGTCTTATAATTTAAAACCTGATTACATTAAAGATATTAAAACAGCAATAAAGAAGTTCTAATCTAAAATGATTCTTAGTAGTATATTCCTTAATTTTGTACAAACAAAAAATTGAATGGAATTTAGATATCAGGATCCGTATCCAATTCAGAAGGATGATACGGTGTATAAGAAGCTTACATCAGATTATGTAAAAATTGAAAAACTGGGAGACAGAGAGATTTTAACAGTTGACCCGAAGGGATTGGAATTATTGGCTGAAGAAGCTATGGCAGACGTTTCATTCATGTTGCGTTCATCTCATTTGGAGAGTCTTAAAAGAATCATTGATGATCCGGAAGCTACAGATAATGACAGATTTGTTGCTTACAATCTTTTACAAAATGCTGCAGTAGCCGCTGAAGGAGCTCTTCCTTCATGCCAGGATACCGGAACCGCTATCGTAATGGGTAAAAAAGGAGAAAACGTTTACACAGGCGTAGATGATGGAGAATACCTAAGTAAAGGAATCTTCAATACGTATCAAAAAAGAAACTTAAGATATTCTCAGGTAGTGCCTTTAACGATGTTTGATGAGAAAAACTCAGGATCAAACCTTCCTGCTCAGATCGATATCTATGCTAAAAAAGGAGATTATTATGAATTCTTATTCTTAACAAAAGGAGGAGGTTCTGCAAACAAAACGTTCTTATATCAAAAAACAAAATCTTTATTGAACGAAAAATCTCTTGAAGAATTTATCAAAGAAAAGATTTCAGACCTTGGAACGGCTGCCTGCCCGCCGTATCACCTGGCATTGGTAATCGGTGGAACCTCAGCAGAAGCTAACCTTGCTGCAGTAAAAAAGGCCTCTGCAAAATATTATGACAATCTTCCAACGGAAGGAAATGAAGCCGGACAGGCATTCAGAGACCTTGAATGGGAAGCTAAAGTTCAGAAAATCTGTCAGGAAAGTGCAATCGGAGCACAGTTTGGAGGTAAATACCTTACTCATGACGTAAGAGTAATCAGACTTCCGAGACACGCGGCTTCTTGCCCGGTAGGAATGGGAGTTTCCTGTTCTGCAGACAGAAATATCAAAGGTAAAATTACAAAAGAAGGAATCTTCCTTGAACAATTAGAACAGGATCCGAAAAGATTCTTACCTGATACTCCGCCACATCTGGAAGAAGCCGTTGAAATCAATCTGAATAAGCCAATGCCGGAAATCCTGGCTGAGCTTTCAAAATATCCGATCAAAACAAGATTAAAACTGAACGGAACATTGATTGTTGCAAGAGATATCGCTCACGCAAAAATCAAAGAAATTATCGATAGTGGTAAACCCATGCCGGAATATTTCAAAAACCATCCGATCTACTATGCAGGGCCGGCAAAAACACCGGAAGGAATGGCTTCAGGAAGTTTCGGGCCTACAACAGCAGGAAGAATGGATGTGTATGTAGATGAATTCCAGAGCCATGGAGGAAGTATGATTATGCTGGCAAAAGGAAACAGAAGTAAAGATGTTGCTGATGCCTGCAACAAATATGGAGGGTTCTATCTTGGATCTATCGGCGGACCGGCTGCTATTCTTGCAAAAGATAATATTGTGTCCGTAGATGTAGTAGACTTCCCGGAATTAGGAATGGAAGCCGTAAGAAAAATTGAAGTGAAAGACTTCCCGGCATTCATTATTACAGACGATAAAGGCAACGATTTCTTCGCAGATCTTGCCCATTAATTAGTTTAAAATTAAAATAAATAATAAAATAGAACGCTGATCTTTTGTGTAAAAAAGAAAAAAGTTCTATTTTTGCCTAAAATCTTTAAGAGAATGATAACGATTTTATCAGCATTTTGGCCGTTCTACCAGTTCCTATGGACTGTTTTCTTCATTACTATGTTCTTAGTGGGGTTCTGGTGTATTTTTATGTTCTTCGGATTAGTAATCCCAATGTGGCTAACTGAAGGTTTGAAAGAGTATTTCGGAAAAGTAAAACCTTTCGATCCTGAAGATATCAGAAGAAAACTTATTACTGAGCAGGAAGGTGTAGAAGTTATCTACAGCGAGCCTAAAGGGAACGGACCTTTCATTCACGATCACGGACATCATCATTAATTGATTGTCATTGCTTTTTCACCTGAATTCTGAAAAAGTAATATCAAAGCAAAACAACATATATGAACCGCTTAATTTTTTAAGCGGTTTTCTTATTTATTATTTCTCAGATTTTCAGGAGAAATCCCAAATTTCTTTTTAAAAGCGCGGGTAAAATTCTGAAGATACTCATATCCGCATTCTATCGCAATTTCTTTAATCATAATATCACCGTTTGTAATCAGTTTCTTGGCCTTCAGCATTCTCAGCTCTGATATGTAATTGGCAATGGTGGTATGATACTGTGCCTTGAATTCTCTTCTGATGGTATTCTGATTCATTCCGATGAGTTTTCCTATCTCTTCCGCTTTTATATTCCGATGGTAATTTTCATCAATAAATTTTTTAATCATTTCCGGTGTTTTAGGAGTTGATTCCAAAACATTCTTTTCATTGAACTGCTCGAAAATAAGAATGAGAAGTTTAATGATCTTTGCCTCCACAAATAATTTCTGCATTACCCCTTTTTTCGAATAAGTTCTGATCTCATTCAGGATCATATGCATTTCAACCGTCATATTCGGGGGAGTTTCCTTATGGAGGAAAATGAAATTATTCTGAACCATATTTTCCAGGATTTCCGCATTTTCTCTGTTAAGTTCCGGATTGATGAGGTTAAAAATATATTGATAATTGATCTGTATCTGAAGGTATTTAAGAATCTCCTGATTTTCAGTCCATAGTTCAGCCCTGCTTTCCTTAGGTGAATAATGCAGGATGTATTGGTTCTTTTTGAACAAAAACTTTGTTCCGCAGTCATGAGCCGCAAGATTGATATCATGACTGAGCAAAAAAAGAAGGTTAAAACTTGATTTACCTTCCAGCATATGAGACTTATAGGATTGATCCGGACACAAGTCTTCCTGCATTACAATTTTGATGTCTTCGGATCTGAACAAAAGTTCATGGGTAGATGGATTCCTCATACAACACATTTTTACAGCCATAGGTACAATTAACTTTAAGTAAAAATACAACCCAGGATAACCGAAAGTTTGAAAATGATAACTAGGGATTAATATTGTGGGGTACTTTTGCGCAAAATTAAATTAAATTTAGAATAATTAAAAATAATATTTTACATGTTTAAAAATTTACATTTTGATATAAAGAAAATAAGAACCGGATTAGCCTTGCTAACCATTGCAGGAAGCTGTTTCTATGCACAGCAATGGGAAAATGTAGGAGGTGTTCAGGATGTGTCCACCGGAGGAAGCAGTTTTAATAATCTGGTTATAGATCAATCAGGAAATTATTATTTGTCGTATTATGATGTCTCAGTAGCCAAAGGTTCCGTTCAGAAATTTGATGGGAATTCATGGTCTTATCTGGGAGGAAGTGCAGGTATTACAACAGGAACGGCAACTTACAATTCATTATCAGTAAATCCTTTTGGAAACGTTATCTATTATACCAATCAGCTTGGTTATCCGGGATCCGGAATGGAGGTACGTCAGTTTATAGGAACTTCGTGGTCGCAGCTCCCCAATGCTACGGATAGTTCAGTGAACTATCAGGCTTCTGCAGTTTCACCAGATAATATTTTATTTACTTACGGATCCTATGGATCAGGAACAGTAAAAAGGTACGTGAACGGAATCTGGGAGCAGGTGGGGAATACAGGTTTTTCAGGAGGAGCAGAATTTGCTGAAATGGCAATCGGAACCAACAATACAGTATATACATGCAACGTATCCGGTGGAGTAAAAGTATATCAAAACAGTACAAATGCTTCATCAGTACAAAACTGGACTTTAGTAGGAGGCGGATCAGTAGATGCTTCATCTTCGGGTGAACAATACAACACAGATATTGCATTAGATGGTTCTAATACTATTTATGTTGCCTATGTTTCAAATACGGCGGCAGGAAAAAAACTTAATGTCAAAAAATTCGATGGAACCTCATGGGTACAGGTTGGAAATGCTAATTTTTCAGATGGAAAAGTGCAGCATGTTGCTATTGCAGTAACGGCATCCGGAGCTCCTTATGTTGTGGCAAGCCGTTTTGAAAATGATAATTTCCTGAGAAATACAGTCTATCAATTAAATGCTTCCCAGAACTGGACAACATTTGGAGGAGATTTCGTCTCTGATGGTGAGGCTAAATATAATGATCTTTCAATAGATAAAGCTCATAATTACCTGGTATTGGCATATTCAGATAATACGACCAAGGTTAAGAGAATCTCTCTTACAGGAAACACTCCGGCTTGTAATAATACGGATCCGGGATCTAACACGGGTGATATTGGCTGTGTTACTTTTACTTATCAGGGCCAGCAGGTTTCTTATACTACGGTAAGAGGGGCAGACGGAAAAGTATGGCTTCAGCAAAACCTTGGAAGCGCACAAGTGGCTACTTCAATGTCTGATGCTGATTCCTACGGAGATCTGTTCCAGTGGGGAAGATGGGATGACGGTCATCAGCTTAGAAATTCCCAGACTGCAGCGTTGCCTACACCTAATACTCCAGTGGGAGTAGCAGTTGCAATAACAGGATTTGTTACCGGTTCACCGGGCTGGTGGGCAGATTTCACTGCTACGGATAAATGGGAGTTGAGCACTCCGGCATCAGCAGACCGATATAATGGAGTAGATCCGTGTAAAGCCATCGGACCAGATTGGAAAATGCCGTCACAGGCAGATTGGACTGCTTTGGTGGGGGCAGAAAGTATCGTAAACCCTGCAACTGCTTATGGAAGCCATCTGAAGCTGCCGGCAGGAGGATACAGAAGTTCAAGCTCAGGAGATTTTACATTTGTAGGACAAAGAGGATATTTCTGGAGTTCTGATACTTCAAGTGTTGGAGGTAAATACCTTTATGTGGGAACTACGCTAGCCAATCCATCTTCAGGTGCTATGAGAGGACAGGGCGCGTCCGTAAGATGTATTAAACCTTCTTCAGCATTAAGCACATCAGAGATTCATCTGAATAAAGCTTCAGTAGGGATTTATCCAAATCCTACCAAAGGAATTCTTTATATCAGAGCAGAATCCAATATTGAAAAAGTAAACGTTACCAATTCAGTGGGACAGAAGATGAATGTATCATTTTCTAATGATCAGATCAATATGACTGAACTGCCTGCAGGTGTTTATATCGTAGAATTACAATTAAAAAATGGACAGTCCGTTTCAAAAAAGATTATAAAAAATTAAAATATTCGTTTAAAAAATAGTTCATTACAATTACTTTTATTGGAAGGCTCATGAAATTTTCATGAGTCTTTTTTTATGGATTTTTAATCAAAAAAATTAAAATATTTGAAAATAATAGAATAAAAATAGTCATTGTGAAGGAAAATTAATATTATATTCGATAAAAAATAAGAAATGAAAAAGTTTTATTCCGTTGTTTTTCTGTTCGTTGCAGTCATTGTTTTTGGGCAGATTAACTATACCATTAATCCCAATCCGTTTAATGAAACGGATACCGTTACGTTAACGGTTCCCGGAGATCAGATCGATGAATCGGCATGGGGAATTAGCAATAATGCTGTTTATATCTGGACATGGTCTTTCGATGCCAATTATCAGAACAGTCAGGATTGTCCCACCAATGGGAGCTGGAACAATTCCAATGAGCTGAATAAACTCAGCTATAATTCAGCAACAGATACCTATACAATGACTTTTATTCCAACTGCATTCTTTAACAGAACGGGAATCGGCAGGTTTGGATTTCTGTTGAAAGATAAAACAGGTGCCCACCAGACCTCACCGGACATTTTTGTGAATGTGGGTATTTTAAGTCTGAATTTAACCAATCCATTAGCAAACAGCCTTACATCAGTTCCGGTTGGAAATTCAGTCAATATCACAGCAACAACAAATGTTAACGCAACTTTTCAGTTAAAAGCAAACGGAGTGGTGGTTCACTCTGCTTCCACGCCTTCGCAATCCTATTCTTATCAATATACGGTTTCACAGGATGCCAATATGGAACTTGTAGCTACTCAGGGAACCAATTCCAAAAGTGCAGCATTCATCGTACAGGTTCCGAGAAATGTAGTTTCTGAAGCGGTGCCGAGCTGGATCAGACAGGGAATTAATTACCATCCTACAGATCAGACAAAAGTGGGGCTGGCTTTATATGCTCCGGGTAAAAATTTTGTACACGTGATCGGAAGTTTCAATAACTGGACGGTTAATGATTCTTATTTAATGAAAAGGGATACTACGAATCCGGACCTTTACTGGATTGAATTAAACGGGCTCACTCCCCAGCAGTTATATTCTTTCCAATACAGAACCAATGATCTGCGAAAAGTTGCGGATCCTTATTCACCACAGATCTTGTCTTCTTACGATGATCAATGGATCTCATCATCTACCTATCCGGGCTTACCTGCATTTCCGGCAGGACAGGATTTTGAGGTTTCAATATTTAAAACAGGGCAGACGGCTTATAACTGGCAGGTTACCAACTTTCAGAGACCGGCTAAAGAAGATTTAGTGGTATATGAACTGTTATTAAGAGATTTTACACAGGAAAAGAACTGGCAGTCGCTGATCGATAAAATTTCATATTTGAAAAATCTGAAGATCAACGCTATTGAGTTGCTGCCAATCATGGAATTTGAAGGAAATCTTTCATGGGGATACAATACCTCTTTCCATTATGCATTGGACAAAGCTTACGGGACTCCTGAAAAATTTAAGGAATTCGTAGATCTGTGTCACCAGAACGGAATTGCCGTCATCCTGGATATCGCATTTAATCATGCAACAGGACGTTCTCCTTTGGTAAGGCTCTGGAATATTGATCCGGATGGAGATGGTTATGGAGATGTAGCTCCAAACAACCCATATTTCAACCAGGTCCCGAAACATTCATACAATGTATTTAATGATTTTAACCATACCAGTTCTTCAACGCAATATTACGTTGAAAGATGCCTTCAGCAATGGTTAACCGAATATCATATTGACGGATTCCGCTGGGATTTAACAAAAGGATTTACGCAAAGCTGCTCTGAGAATGATGAAAGCTGTACCAATGCTTACCAGCAGGACAGAGTAGATATTTTGAAAAATTATGCCGATAAACAATGGGCAATTGACCCGAATTCTTATATGATCTTCGAACACTTGGGAACAGATGCAGAAGAACAGCAATGGGCCAATTACAGAGTAGCGGAAGGAAAAGGTGTTATGCTTTGGAATAAGCAAACGGATCCTTATAATCAGAATACGATGGGATACAAGGAAAATAGCAATTATGACCGTATGAACCATAGTCTTCATGGCTTTACAGAAATGCGTGCTGTAGGCTACGGAGAGAGTCATGATGAAGAAAGACTGATGTTTAAAAACCTTGCTTATGGGGCAATGAATGGGAGTTATAATGTAAAGAACCTAAATACTGCCCTGGAAAGGATGAAAACCTTTGGTGCTACTTTCTTTACCATTCCAGGCCCGAAAATGATCTGGCAATTTGGAGAACTTGGGTATGAATTCAGTATTAACAGATGTGCCAATGGAACCATCAACAACGGTTGTAGAACTGATGAAAAACCAGTGGCATTTACATTAGGATATGACACAGATACAAATAGAAAAGCGGTGTATGATACATGGGCTAAAATTATAAGTATAAGAAACAGCCATCAGATTTTTAAATCTAAAACCTACAGTATAGAATCAAATAATCTTGCCAATGATCCGGACGGATTGATTACAAGAATTTACATCTATGATAATTCAATCAACGGAATGAAAAATGTAGTGGTTCTGGCAAATTACAATACTTCAGTACAAAATGTTGTTCCTTATTTTCCCTATACGGGGCAGTGGCAGAATCTAATGGATGACAGTATCTCGAATGTTGTTTCTACAACAGCTCCGATTACCCTTCAGCCAGGAGAATTCAGAATCTTTGGAAATTATGCGGGAACGCTGTCAACAACAGACATCAACGCAGCAAACAAATTATCACTTCAGATTGCTGATAATCCCATAAAGAATGGTACCGCAAAACTGGTATTTAACAAAGCTAGGAACGGAGAGATCTTTATTTTTGATATGACCGGGAAAAAACTGGAATCATTCAAACTTGATAAAGAAACGGGAACTTATGAACTAAAAGCGAATTATCCACCAGGAAGTTATTTAGTTCAACTGAAATCCGATACCGGAACGGCTATTCAGAAAATGATAGTGAAATAATAAAAAAAATAAAAAGGCAAATTTGCGAATCAGCAGATTTGCTTTTTTTGCATATTAAAAAAAATACTCTACCTTTGCACTAGATTTATCAAGAAAGGTGGAGGGATTTGGCCCAATGAAACCTTAGCAACCTGCACGATTCCAGAAGTGTAAAGGTGCTAATTCCAACCCGGTGGGGGAGATAAGTGAAGTCAATATTCTCATATGAATTCCATTTCTTGAAGTCTTGTATATCTGTGGATGGCTCCACAGGATGATAATTTAATTGACAAGAACAAAGGATGAAAAAATTAAGCATAGCTGCATTAGTGTTGGGGACAATCTGGGTTTCCGCCCAGGAGCAGGAAGAAAAAGGAAAACAGATCGAAGATATCATCATCGTCGGAAACCGTAATGTTAAAAGAACAAAACTGGAAACACCGGTTCCCGTAGATGTTATTAATATCGAAAAAATACAGAAAGCTTCCCCACAAATAACAGTTCAGGATCTACTGAACTATGTGATCCCGTCATTCAATTCCGTAAGACAATCCGCATCAGACGGAACAGAACATATTGATCCGGTTACTTTAAGAGGAATGGGACCAGACCAGGTTTTGGTTTTGGTGAATGGAAAAAGAAGACATACCACTTCTCTGGTCAATTATCAGAATACGGTTGGTAACGGGTCTGTAGGAACGGATCTTAGTACCATTCCGGTGATTGCCATAGACAGGATTGAAGTGCTAAGGGACGGAGCAGCAGCACAATATGGCTCTGATGCTATTGCCGGAGTAATCAATATTATTCTTAAAAAAGATCTGGGAGCTTCAGCAAATATAACTTATGGTCTGAGTGGAAGAAATGATGGTGAGACCTACCAGGCAGCTGCCAATTATGGAACTGCACTGGGAAAAAAAGATAGTTATATCAACCTTTCATTGCAGCTAAGCCACAGAGGAAAGACCACAAGGACTCAAAATCATGATCTGGATATTTTCGGGGATAATTTTGCTTATGAGTTTGCTGATGATCCGGCAGCAGCCAGGCTTGCTGATGATAAAAAAATTGCTGAAAGAGGTCTTACAAGAGATTATTTCAACTTTCAGATTGGTGATGCACAAATCAGGCAGGGACAGCTATTTTTCAATTCAGAATACCCTTTTAATGATCATTTTAAGCTTTATTCTTTCGGAGGTTTCAGTATCAAGGAAGGAGAAGGGTTCGGATTCAGAAGACTCCCAAGCGAAACATCCAATGTGGTTTCATCTATTTATCCCAATGGTTTTCAGGCAGTACTGGCATCCAGAATTTATGATCTATCCTATGCTGTGGGGGCAAAGTATAACATGAACAACTGGTTCTTCGATCTTAGCAATACTTTCGGGAAAAATACTTTCGATTATAACGTCAATAATACCAATAATGCTTCATTAGGCGCAAAATCACCAACCAGCTTTTATGCGGGAGCACACAGTTTTTTACAAAATACCATTAATCTAGATGTTTCTAAGAATATAAACAGATTCAATCTGGCGTTTGGAGGAGAATTCAGGTTTGAGCAGTATGAGATCAATGCGGGAGAAGAAGGTTCGTATGCACAATATGATATCAATGGAAATATTGCCACCGGCGGATCATCGGTTCTTGGGGCCGGCGGATCACAATCTTTTATCGGCTTTTCCCCGAGCAATGCTTTAAAAAAAGACAGACATTCAACGGCAGTATATGCTGATGTTTCTTACGACCTGGATAAAAAGTTAAGCATTGATGCAGCAGCAAGGTTTGAGAACTATTCAGATTTTGGAAATACATTGAATGGAAAATTGGCTGTCAGGTATGAATTCGCAAAAAACTATGCCGTAAGAGCTGCCATTGGAACAGGGTTCAGAGCACCATCACTTCAGCAGCAGTATTTTAATAATTCATATGCGGATATTTCTACAACAGGTTCAAAAATTGTCACCAAAGGTATTTTCAGAAATGACAGCCAGGCAGCTCAGGATCTTAATTTTGATAAATTAAAACAGGAAACGTCAGTGAATGCGAGTGCAGGATTTACTTTTAAACCCTTGAATAAACTTTTCATTACCATAGACGGATATTGGATCAAAGTAAAAGACAGAATTGTTATCACAGGAAATATTACAGATAAAAAACTGGACCAGTATAACGTAGAAAGCGGAAGGTTTTTTGCCAACGCAATTGATACCGAAACAAAAGGTGTGGATGTAGTTGTTTCTTACGACTGGAAGCTGGGTGGCGGAAATTTAAACGTAAACCTTGCCGGAAACTATACCGAAACAAAAATCACAGGTTTTCACTTTCCTGAAAATATAGATACTCCAAGGGATCAGTACTTCGGTCCGGATCAGATTAATATCATAGAAACCCTTTCCCCAAAAACAAAAGCTTCATTGGGATTAAATTATGGAATCGGAAAATTTAACTTTCTCGTAAGAAATACTTATTTTGGCAAAGTGATCAGAGACGGATATCCATTCGGTGGTGTTCAGGAGTTTTCGCCAAAGGTTGTTACAGACGTTAGTGTAGGGTATGATATTACAAAAAATGTCAACTTTACGGTGGGCGCTAATAACGTATTTGATGTATTCCCGGATCTGCAGATCTATCAAAATTCATATTATGGAGTATTTAAATATGCCCCGGTTCAGATGGGAACACTGGGAAGTTATTTCTTCGGAAGACTTAATTTTAATTTCTAATTAAATGAGTACTTCACATCAGATCGGCTGGAAGACCGCTGCCGCTATTGTGGTTTCCAATATGATAGGAACAGGAATCTTTACAACATTAGGATTCCAGTTATCCGATATCACCAATACGTACAGTATTTTTTTGTTATGGATGATCGGGGGTGTTTTGGCGCTGTTCGGAGCTTTCTGTTATGCCGAATTAGGATCTCATTTCAAAGGAAACGGTGGCGATTTTATTTATCTTAAAGAAACTTATCATCCGTTATTCGGATATCTGATAAGCTGGATTTCTTTGATTATCGGATTTTCCTCTCCCGTTGCGCTGGCCGCTTTGGCCATGTCAAAATATCTCTCCGTGTTTGATTATACTTTCGGAAACGGTTTTGCCATTGCCGCTATTTTTCTGGTAGCAGCCACACTGTCATTCAGCTTAAAAACCTCCAGCAGGTTTCATAATTTCTTTACATTTATAAAAATAGCATTTATTATTGTTCTGGTTATTCTGGGAGTTGTGCTTTCAGGTGATCCTCACGTGGGAAATAGTCTTAATTTCAGCGACAGCTGGCAAAATGAAATTATGCTTCCGGCATTTGCAACCTCTCTGGTATTTGTGACTTACTCGTACACCGGCTGGAATTCTGCATCCTATATTGCCGGAGAGATCAAAGATGTTCAGAAAAACCTTCCAAAATCCCTGATTATAGGAACTGTTTTTGTGACGGTGAGCTATATTCTCGTGAATTATATTATGCTTAAACATGCTCCTGTAAACCAATTGGCAGGAAAAGAAGATGTAATGGGAGAAGCAGCAGTAAATATGCTCGGATCAGGGTTCGGCAAGATTGTGAATATTTTCATCGCTTTACAGCTGATTGCAACCATCAGCGGATATTTATGGGTAGGTTCAAGATTAACACAGGCTTTTGCAAAACATACCTACATATGGAAACCATTATCAGCAGGAAATGCAAAAGGAATTCCGGTGAGAGCTATTTTTGCTCATGCTGTGATTGCTGCGATTATTATTTTGACGGGAAGCTTTAAAGAAATTTTTGTCTATACGGCTTTTATTTTACAGCTTTTTGCAAGTCTAGCTATTTCTACCGTATTCTTTCTTAAGAAAAAAGACAGGAAAATTTTTAAGTCTAATGCTTTCTATATTTTTCCGGCTGTTTTTCTGTTGTTCAGCATTTATATTCTTTATTTTACCTTTATTCATAACCCTAAAGAAAGCTTAATCGGACTGGGAGTTATCGCGGTGGGAATTGTTTTGTATTTAATAGACAGAAGGCTTTCTAAAGGATATTAGAGCCTGATTTCAATATAATAAACAAATTTCCAATTCAGCTTTTTTACCTTTTTGCATCTTTATCCCTAATGCTCAAAAATTTATGCTTTAATTTTGAATTAATAATTCTTATCTTTGCACCCACAAAATTTCCACAATGTCTAAATCATTAATTCCAAAATTAGAAGCTATAAAACAAAGATATAATGAGGTTGCAGACCTTATTATACAGCCTGATGTAATTTCAGACCAAAAAAGATATTCTTCTTTGAACAAAGAATATAGTGATTTGGGGAAAATTGTAAAAGTTTACGATCAGTATAAAGGAGCTTTGGACAGTATCGAAGAATCTGACGAAATCATTGCAGATGGTTCAGACAGAGATCTGGTAGATCTGGCTAAAGAAGAAAAACTGGAGGCACAATCCAGAATTCCGGGACTGGAAGAAGAACTGAAAGTATTATTGATCCCTAAAGATCCTGCAGATGACAAAAACGTTATCGTGGAATTACGTGCGGGAACAGGAGGAGATGAAGCGGCAATCTTCGTGGAAGATATCTACAGAATGTACACCATGTATTTCAAAACGAAAGGATGGAGACATGAGGTGACAGATTCCAATGAAGCTGCGAAAGGATACAAAGAACTGATCATGAAAGTAGAAGGAGAAGGTGTTTACGGTATCATGAAATTCGAATCAGGAGTTCACCGTGTACAGCGTGTTCCGGAAACCGAATCTCAGGGAAGAGTGCACACTTCTGCCATCACAATTGCTGTTCTTCCGGAAGCTGAAGAAGTTGATTTTGAATTGAATCCCGCTGATATTGAAATGCAGACTTCACGTTCAGGAGGTGCCGGAGGTCAGAACGTAAACAAGGTTGAAACGAAAGTTCAGCTTACTCACAAACCTTCAGGTCTTGTTGTAGTATGTCAGCAGGCTCGTTCTCAGCTGGCTAACCGTGAGCTGGCAATGGAGATGCTAAGAACAAAATTATATGATATCGAATTACAAAAAGTACAGGGAGATATTGCTGCACAACGTAAATCTATGGTATCTACAGGAGACCGTTCTGCAAAGATTAAAACATACAACTACCCTCAAGGAAGAGTTACAGATCACAGAATCAACAAATCAATGTACAATCTTGATGCTTATATGAACGGAGATATTTCTGAAATGATTGACGCTGTCATCATGGCGGAAAATGCAGAAAAGATGAAAGGAGAAGAAGAAAACTACTAAAATTTTCAAAAAATAAATACAAGCCTCTGATTCTTCAGGGGCTTTGTTTTTAAATAACTGATTAAAATATAAACTATGAAAAACTACAAAATTATTTTGATGCTGCTGCTCACAATGATGGGGCAGCTTCTTATGGCTCAGACTGAGGTCAAGAAACCGGCAGAAGCATTTGAATTGTTCTTCGGAACTTTTGTGAGTAATGATGAGGTAGCACTTGGTAAACTTAATGATTATCTGAGACCTACCGTAGAAGGGCAGAATGCTTACCAGATTAATTTTAAAGAGACTTCTGAAGAGATGCTTACGACAAGTGTTGACCATTTTCTGTCCGCTTTTCCGAAGGCTATCGCTTCAGTATGTAAAAAAGAAGCGGAGGAGTATTTCAAGGCCATGTTCGGAAATTTTAAAAACGGAAAACTGACCATTAAAAATGTGAAAGTAGTTCCTAATGAATATGTTGAAGATCAGAAAATCGCTCAGGTTTCTTATTCTGTAAGCTTTAAAGTTCCTTCAAAACTAACTTCGGGGCCAACCGGAGATCTGCAGAAGATAAAAGCCGAAGATCTTAAAAAATATCTGGTTCAGGCTGTTCAGGATTTTAAAAATTCAGATAAAACAGTCATTACAGATCAGGAATTCAGCTTATACGAGCTTAAAGAAGGAGGAAAGATATACTATTGGAACGGAAGCCCGGATGAGATTGTTTCTAATCTTACCGATTTCTATTTCGAAAGTTTCGGATCATAAAAATAATTTGACAACACTCCGTAAAAACATATAAAGTCCCATAAAACCGGGGCTTTTTTTATTTCATATACTTTGCGTATTTTTGAGAAAAACCAATCAGTATGAATTTTAAACCTATATTGTTAACAGCTGGAGTTTTATTTTCAGCATCTTTTTATTCTCAGAAAATGAATTATCCTAAAGCCGTAAAAGGAAGCCAGACAGATACCTATTTCGGAAGTGCTGTTTCAGACCCTTTCAGAGATCTTGAAAATGATTCTGAAGCTACAAAGAAATGGGTGGATGAAGAAGTGGCTTATAGTCAGAATTATCTTTCAAAAATTCCGTTTAGGGATAAAATCAAAAACCAGCTGAAAGATATCTGGAACTATGAAAAAATTTCTGCTCCTTTCAAAGAAGGAGACTATACGTATTATTACAAAAATGACGGTCTGCAGGCTCAATCTGTTTTGTATAGAACAAACAATAAAACAAAAGCCACAGAAGTATTTTTAGATCCGAATAAATTCTCAGAAAAAGGAACCACTTCACTTTCTAATCTTTCTTTCAACAAAAAAGGAAACCTTGCTGCTTATTCCATTTCTGAAGGAGGAAGCGACTGGAATAAAATCATCATTATTGATGCGGTTACCAAAAAACAGATTGATGAAACAATATTGGATGTAAAATTCAGTGGCATCTCATGGCAGGGAGATGAAGGATTTTATTATTCAAGCTATGATAAACCTAAAGAAGGAACCGTTCTTTCCGGGATGACAGATAAGCATAAAGTATACTTCCATAAACTGGGAACAAAACAGTCTGCCGATAAACTGATTTTTGGTGGTGATAAAACTCCAAGAAGATACCTGGGTGCCGGCGTTTCAGAAGATCAGAGATATCTGATTATTTCAGCGGCCAATGCTACCAATGGAAATGAACTGTATGTAAAAGACCTGAAAAAAGGAGGAGATTTTGTACAGATCGTAAAAGGGTTTGATGTCAATGCAAATATCGTAGATACACAAGGTGATGAGCTTTTCATTTTCACAGATAAAGATGCTCCGAACATGCGACTTGTAAAAACTACTATCAGCAATCCTTCCCCTGAAACATGGAAAGATGTGATTCCACAGACGGAAAACGTGCTGGGAATCTCTTCAGGAGGGGGATCTTTCTTCGCTACTTATATGATTGATGCCATAGATCAGGTAAAACAGTTTGATAAAAACGGGAAACTGATCAGAGAAATTGAATTGCCTGGGAAAGGAAATATTTCAGGCTTTGGAGGTAAAGAAAAAGAAAAGGATGTTTATTATTCTTTCAGCAACTATATTACACCGGGAACTACCTATAAATTTAATGTAGACTCAGGTAAGTCTGAAGTATACCAAAAGCCGAATGTGAAGTTTAATCCGGATGATTATGTTTCTGAACAGGTATTCTACACGTCAAAAGATGGAACGAAGATTCCTATGATGATCAACTATAAAAAAGGAACCAAGCTGGATGGTAAAAATCCTACCATTCTGTATTCTTACGGAGGGTTTAATATCAGCCTTCAGCCGTCATTCTCCGTAGTGAATGCAATCTGGATGGAAAACGGAGGGATCTATGCAGTACCCAACATCCGTGGCGGAGGTGAATATGGTAAAAAATGGCATGATGCAGGAACCAAACAGCAAAAGAAAAATGTTTTTGAAGACTTTATTGCTGCAGGAGAATACCTGCAAAGTAAAGGATATACCTCAAAACAGTATATGGCACTTTCCGGAAGATCAAACGGAGGTCTTTTAGTAGGAGCAACAATGACGATGCGCCCGGATCTGGCAAAAGTAGCCTTCCCTGGCGTAGGCGTTCTGGATATGCTGAGATATAACAAATTTACAGCAGGAGCAGGCTGGTCATATGACTACGGAACTGCGGAAGACAGTAAAGAAATGTTTGAATATCTTAAATCGTATTCTCCGGTACACAATGTAAAAGCAGGAACGTGCTATCCATCAACAATGATCATTACCAGTGACCATGATGACAGAGTAGTTCCGGCTCATTCATTCAAATTTGGGGCAGAACTTCAGGAAAAGCAGGCATGTAAAAATCCTATCCTATTGAGAATTGAGAAAAATGCAGGCCACGGAGCAGGAAGATCAACAGATCAGGTAATCAGTGAAAATGCGGATCTTATATCATTTGCTTTGTATGAGATGGGAATAAAGAAATAATTATAAAAAAGTAAATTTTACAATGTAACGGCTGATTTTATTAAAAATTAGCCGTTATTTTTATGTTAATATGTTTATAATTCCTATTTTTACGAAGGATATTTAAAGTTTACTAATTTTTATTCAATTAGGTAATTATGAAAAAAAGAATTTTACTGGTTTGTGCATTAGCCGCTGGTCTTACTAGCTTTAATGCACAGAGGTGGGAACCGGCCTCACAAAGAACGTCTCAGATTAGAAAAGAAGTGGAAGTTCAACATTCCTACAGAGTAGACCTACAGTCTCTTAGGAGTATTTTGAAAGGTGCTGTGGAAACTGGAAAAGGAGCTGCTCCTGTTATTGTTTCTTTACCTACAGCCGAAGGGAAAATTGAAAAATTTGCCGTTTACAGTGATCCTGTTATGGAGAAATCCGTGGCAGATAAATACCAGCTAGGCTCTTA
This sequence comes from Chryseobacterium sp. Tr-659, assembly GCF_011752975.1. Classification (GTDB taxonomy): domain Bacteria; phylum Bacteroidota; class Bacteroidia; order Flavobacteriales; family Weeksellaceae; genus Chryseobacterium. Next base: position 93,603 of record NZ_VWWP01000009.1, read on the forward strand.
CATGGGAGTTGGAGTAGATGACCCTTCTAAATATTTAAGATTAAGTACTGCACCTTCAGAAATGCAGTCTATGATTATTAAGGATGGGAAATTCCAGTTTATAGAGCCTATTTCTACAGATAAGCAGGTATATGGTGTTTTTTATAAAACGAAGAGAACAGAAGGAGAACACGGATTTGAATGTTCTACAGAAGAAAAGACACTTAAAAAAGATATACAGGCTTTAGAAGCAAACGGAAGAAGAAGCCTTTCTAATGTAGGAATTACAAACAGACCGGCAAGTACAAAGTTCAGAACTTATAGATTGGCGATTTCTGTTACCGGAGAATACACGCAGTATTTTATGACTCAGGCAAATGTACCTGCTACCGCTACTGATGATGAAAAGAAAGCTCCGGCGCTTGTGGCAATCAATAATACGATGAACCGTGTAAACGGAGTATTTCAGAAAGATTTTGGAATCAAATTAATTGTTCAGAACTTTCCAAATATAGTATACATTGATCCTAATGGGGATCCATATTCAGCGGCTCAGGCAGGATCTGCAGGAGCATGGAACCTTGAACTTCAGCAGACATTGACCTCTCAGGTAACTAGTGCAAACTATGATATCGGACACTTATTTGGTGCTTCAGGAGGTGGAGGTAATGCCGGATGTATCGGTTGTATATGCGTAGACCCGGCAACCAGCAGCAGTAAAGCTAAAGGATCAGGATTTACGTCACCATCTAATAATGTTCCAAGTGGAGATTCTTTTGATATAGACTATGTGGCTCACGAAATGGGGCATCAGTTAGGAGGAAACCATACCTTCTCAAATATCTCTGAAGGAAGTAATGCAAACGTAGAACCAGGTGGGGGAACTACCATTATGGGATATGCAGGAATTACAAGTGACAATGTTCAGATGTCTTCAGACGCTTATTTCCACTATAAATCAATAGACCAGATTTTAACAAACCTGGAAGGTAAGCCGGTAACATGTGGTACATCGGAAAATATTAATAATAATACACCTCCTGTAATCGGAGCACTTACAGCGTATACTGTTCCTAAGGGCACAGCATATTATCTTGATGCAACCGCAACAGATGCGGAAGGTGATGCCCTTAATTATACTTGGGAACAAAATGACAGTGTTACAGGGTTAGCTACCATTTCAGGAGATACCGGATGGGGATATAATACACAAGGTGCTTTAACAAGATCCCGTTTCGGAACAGCCAGCGGAAGAAGATATTTCCCAAGTTTCCCGTTAGTGATGAACGGAATTCTTACCAATAAAACGGATGCCGCAAATAATCCAAACCCGAATTGGGAAACCGTATCTTATGTTCCTAGAACTGTACGTTATGCTATAACAGTAAGAGATCAGAATGCACAAAGACCAATGTTGTCTTCAGAGGAAGTGAATACCGTAATCGGAAATGACGGACCATTCAAGTTTAACGGTCTTACGGCATCATCAGTTTTATATAGAAATGCGAATAACGTGATCCAATGGGATGTTGCTAATACAAACACTGCTCCATATAACTCACCGAACGTAAAAATAGACTATACAGCTGATAATGGAACTACATGGACAGATCTTGTAGCTTCTACACCTAACACAGGAAGTTTTACTGTTCAGATGCCAAATACGATTACTACACCAATCAAATTGAGAATATCATCTATTGGTAACGTTTTCTATGCTGTTTCTCCGGCAGTTACTGTGGCAGATGCCCCAACATCTACAACTGCAGCGCCAACAGGATTAACAGCCATCAGCACAGAAGTATTCAAAACAACAGCAAGAGTATCCTGGAACAGCGTACCTGGAGCAACATATTCTGTTAATTACAGAGTACAGGGAGCTTCAAACTGGTCTAATATGACAAGCCCTACCAATTCCGCAGTGTTAACAGGTCTTGAAGATGAAACCAATTATGAAGTACAGGTGGCAGCAGTTGTGAACAGTGTTCCTGGTACATTCTCGAATAATTACGTATTAAAAACAAATGGTTTAAAGACAGGTATTGATTACTGTCTTATGAATACGGGAACATCTTATGTAGGAGCAATCAGAGCAGTACAGGTAGCAAACCTTACTTATGACGATCCGTCATTAAGATCTTATAAAGATTTATCTGAAGATGCAACTAAGACTATCAACCTTGTTCAGGGAACGGCTTACTCTATTACACCTGTAGTAAGACAAGCATACAGCAATTCTAGTGTTCCTTTAAATCTTTCCGTTTGGATCGATTACAACAGAAACGGAGTATTTGAGCTTTCTGAAAGAGTAATTTCTGTTTCAGGAGGGGTGCCGGCAGGAAGTGTTAGCTTTGGAGCACAGAACTTCACAGTGCCTTCAACAACCTATGCTGGTGACAAACTTCTTAGAATGAGAATTGTTACTAAGTATAACACTGCTGCTTTAGCAAGTGCATGTGGAGATATCTCTACAGGAGGAGGTTCAATTATGGATCTACCGGTAAAAATTACAGGTACTCTGGCAGTAAACGAAACAAAAGATACAAAATCATCTGAGATTTCTATTTATCCAAACCCTGCAGATACTTTCGTAGAAGTTAAGAATCTTAAAGGAAAAGCAGATTACAAAATTTATACTGCCGATGGAAGATTAGCTCAGGAAGGTCAGATTGACGGACAGAGAATTAATGTAGCTTCATTAATTAAAGGTATGTATGTAATCACCATAAAAGATGACAAAAATACTTACAATACGAAGCTTATCAAAAAATAAGCAGACTATTTACCAATAAGAGAGGCCGGGCATTTGCCCGGCCTTTTTCTTTGCCTAAAATTTAGAAAAACAGAACGTTAACATAAGTTTCATGTTTCGCACAAAAAAATTAACTTTACGGAGACAAAAATTATTGGAATGCGAAAGACAATTTCTGTGAAAAAGCCGGATTTTAATATATCACCTCAGGAAAGAGAGATATACAATTTTGAAAAAGACGGGCTTGAACTTAAATCATCTTATGAGAAAAAAGATGTAAAAGATGAATCACTAACACAGACTTCTCCAGGAATTGAACCCTATCTGAGAGGACCGTATTCCACCATGTACGTTCAAAAACCATGGACGGTCCGCCAGTATGCAGGTTTTTCCACAGCAGAAGAATCCAATGCATTTTATAGAAGAAACCTTGCAGCAGGCCAAAAAGGACTTTCAGTAGCATTTGATCTTGCGACTCACAGAGGATATGACTCAGACCACACAAGAGTGGTAGGAGACGTAGGAAAAGCAGGCGTAGCCATCGATTCTGTTGAAGATATGAAAATCCTTTTCAATGAAATTCCATTAGATCAGATTTCAGTATCCATGACAATGAATGGTGCGGTACTTCCGATCTTATCCTTTTATATTGTGGCTGCAGAAGAGCAGGGCGTAAAACAAGAGCTGCTTTCAGGAACTATCCAAAATGATATCCTGAAGGAATTCATGGTGAGAAACACCTATATCTATCCGCCTGCACCTTCTATGAAGATTATTGCAGACATCTTTGAATATACTTCGCAGAATATCCCAAAATTCAATTCCATCTCCATTTCAGGATATCATATGCAGGAAGCAGGCGCTACTCCCGTATTGGAAATGGCTTATACATTGGCTGATGGTCTTGAATACGTAAGAACAGGAATTAAAGCAGGGATGAAGGTAGATGATTTTGCTCCAAGATTATCCTTCTTCTGGGCTATCGGGATGAATCATTTCATGGAAATTGCTAAAATGCGCGCCGCAAGATACATCTGGGCGAATCTTTTAACGCAGTTCAATCCTCAGAATCCAAAATCCCTTGCATTAAGAACCCATTCTCAGACTTCAGGATGGTCTCTCACAGAGCAGGAACCTTTCAATAACATTACAAGAACAGCAATTGAAGCATTATCTTCAGCGCTCGGTGGAACCCAGTCGTTACATACCAACGCATTGGATGAAGCCATTGCCCTTCCAACAGATTATTCGGCGAAAATAGCGAGAAATACCCAAATCATCCTTCAGCAGGAAAGCGGAATATGTGATGTAGTAGACCCTATGGGAGGAAGCAATCTTGTAGAAAGCCTAACCCAGCAGATGATTGAAGAAGCAATGAGATACATTGATGAGGTAGAACAGGAAGGAGGAATGACCAAAGCTATTGAAGCCGGAATTCCAAAAATGAGAATTGAAGAAGCGGCAGCCAAAAAGCAGGCGAAGATCGATAGCGGAGAAGAATTCATTATCGGGGTAAATTCATTCAAATCCTCCTTAAAACAGGAGGAGATTGAGATCCTTGATATTGATAATACAGAAGTACGCAGAAAACAGATCGAAAGATTGAATACGATAAAGACAGAAAGAGATCCGGAAGCTGTAGAACAGATATTAAATGACATCCGTGAAAGTGCAAAAACAGGAAAAGGAAACCTTCTGGCATTATGTATCGAAGCGGCAAGAAGAAGAGTTACCCTTGGTGAAATGAGTGATGCCATGGAAGAAACCTTCGGAAGATATAAAGCTAATATTAAAACAATCTCTGGTGTATATGCAATGAATGCCGGTAAAAACGAATACTTTGAAAAGGCCCTTCATCTCACTCAGAAATTTGAAGAAGAAGAAGGACGCCGCCCAAGACTAATGGTGGCTAAAATGGGACAGGACGGTCACGATAGAGGTGCAAAAGTAGTCGCAACTGCCTTTGCCGATATGGGATTTGATGTGGATGTGGCGCCATTATTCCAGACACCGGAAGAAGTGGCAAAACAGGCTGTTGAAAATGATATTCATATTCTTGGAGTATCTTCACTGGCTGCCGGCCACAAAACATTGGTTCCGCAGGTTGTGGAAGAGCTGGCAAAACTGGGAGCAGATGATATTACGATTGTTGTAGGAGGAGTAATTCCTCAACAGGATTATGAGTTCCTTTATGCCAACGGAGCAGACTTTATCTTCGGCCCGGGAACGAACCTTCCCAAGTGTGCCGTAGAAATTTTAGAAAAATTTTTAGAAAACTAAAAGATAAAAGCTTTAATTTCAACATTGAGATCAAAAGCATTAACGATGAGTTTTAAAAATATAATAAAGCCTACGAGGAAAAAACTGATGCTTCTCGTAGGCTTATTGTTTATAAAAGTATTTCTGTTGAGTTCAGAAAAAAGGAATACAATACTGCAAAAGGAAATTTGATTTTCCTGCTTTGATAATCACAGATACTACCTTTTTCAGAAATAAAAATTATCATCAAGCTGCACACGCCATAGGAACTGTTAATATGAGGCGTATGACGAAGTTTATTGACGGGATTTTTCTCATCATTATTCACCTTAAGTGAAAAAAAACATTTTGATTGTCAGAAAAATTTATATATTTGCACCTTAAAATCAAGTTTAACCATTAAAAAACAACGAAGCAATGTTCAAAATAAATCAGAATTCTTCAGTAGGATTGCCACTTATGGTGGTAAGGCTTCGTGGTTTGGTACACTCTTAGAATAACAGTACAATGAAATATCAGAACCCGAAGTCGTAGAGATTTCGGGTTTTTTATTGCGCAATATTCCAAACTCCCAAGTTTACCCGAAATCTTTTTTAGTGTCATCGAAGACAAGATAGGATGAGGTGCATTCCTCAAAACTGTTACTGTCTATTATTAATCCATTCAACTAGTATTTTAGTTGATTAAAAGTTGTGTGAGATAAAATATTGTTTCACATCCAACTTCTGTTAACAATGGAAAATGATAACCGCCTGTTTTCCCGCCTGAGAAGTGTGAGGAGCAGAAAAAGAACAATTAGGAAAGATGTAGAAAAGCAGATAAGGAAAAAATACAAACGTAGTAGAGAGCTCTGGGTAATAAGGAGAAACCTTCCGTTGATTCCATTAGATAAACCCTATCAAAAAGGATTTGTAAGGTTTTTTGTAGTGAGGGATGATGTAAAACGATCCAAAGACGGAGACTTTTTTGAAGAAATTTTAAGGAAGATCAATACACACATGTATTCTGAAAACCGTAAGTTTTTAAAAAAGAAAAGAAAATTCGGGAAAAAAATATATGTAAAGAAGGAGCAGAAGCTCAGGTATATTCCTTCATTTTCATGGAATGATCCAAAATTAGACTTACCGAGAGAGAAAGACAATATTTTGAAAAGAAAGAAGAATACTGTCCTATCCGTAAAATTTTTGGAATCTACTACAAATTTACTGAACCATGGAGATTTACTTTAAGGATAAAGCCTAATATGATTACCCATTACAAGCCCTTAGATCTGGAACTGGAAAAAGAATATGCAGAACTGGAATCTAGCTTAGGCCAGCATAAAGTAGTGGCAATTATTCAGAAGACTATGGTGTGTAAATCAAACTCATGGAAAGAAAGGTATCAAAGAAAGCTTATCAGGAGCAGGAAGTATTTTACCTGTACCATGTCTGCAACAGAAATTGCAGAAAGCGTAATGGACATATAAGTCCAACTGTTATTTAAAACAAAAACAATGGGAAATTTAAAACTAAAAGGAAAAGATATATTAAAACTAGGCTATCCAAATAATCAAAGCGTAAACGTAGCATTGGAAGTCATGAAAAGAAATTTTGCAACAAAAAATATTCACCACGTAAAATCTCTTTTAAAAGAAATTCTGCTGAATCCCGAAGAATTTGAAAAAGATTTGACCTTCGGACAAATTGCAGAAACATTGCTTTCATCCAAAAAAACAGAAAAAAGAATGCTGAATTCACAGCGTGCTTCATTTCAGGTTTTTGGAAACAATATTTCAGAAGAGGCAAAAAATCAGCTATATACAGCATTGAAACTACCAATCTCTATTCAAGGAGCATTAATGCCTGATGCCCACAGCGGTTACGGACTTCCAATCGGTGGAGTTCTTGCGGTGGAAAATGCGGTAATTCCCTATGGAGTAGGTATGGATATTGGCTGTAGAATGAGCCTCAGTATTTTGGATACACCAGTTTCATATCTTGACGGAGCAAGGCACAAATATGAAAAAGCGCTTGCAGAACATACAAAATTTGGAATGTATGAAACGCATAAATCTCATATTGACCATGAGATATTCGATAGAGATACATTTGATATGATCCCTGTTTTAAGGAGATTAAAAGGAAAAGCTATCAAGCAGATGGGATCCTCAGGCGGAGGAAATCACTTTGTGGAATTCGGAGAAGTAGAAATCACTGAAGAAGATGAACAGATTGGATTACCAAAAGGAAAATATCTGGGTATTCTTTCTCATAGCGGTTCAAGAGGACTGGGAGCTGAAATTGCCCAGTATTATTCAAGAGTAGCAACAGAACAATGTCCGTTACCAAAAGAAGCTCAAAATTTTGCCTGGCTGGATCTGAGCACTCATCTAGGTCTGGAATACTGGACGGCAATGAACCTTGCCGGAGATTACGCTTCAGCCTGTCATGATGACATTCACAGGAGATTGGTAAAAGCGGTGGGTGGAAGAGTAAAAGCAAGAATTGAAAACCATCACAATTTTGCATGGAAGGAAATTCATAACGGAAAAGAAGTGATCGTTCATCGTAAAGGGGCTACTCCTGCCAATGAAAATGAACTGGGAATGATTCCGGGATCCATGACGGCCAAAGGATTTATTGTGCGCGGAAAAGGAAACCCCGACTCTTTGAATTCAGCTTCCCATGGAGCAGGAAGAGTACATTCGAGAGGAGAATGCAGAAGCCTCTTCACTCAGCACGATATCAAAAAAGAGCTGAAGCTGAAGAATGTTACTTTAATGGGAGGGAATGCTGAAGAAGCGCCAATGGCCTATAAAGACATCAACGAAGTGATGAATGCACAAAGCGAATTGGTAGATATTCTGGGAACATTTCAGCCAAGAATCGTAAGAATGGATAAATAGTCAGTCATACCAACCTTATAGGCTTCAAAAACCTATAAGGTTTAAAAGATGAAAAAGCTTCCAATGACAAGTATTGGCTGCAAAAGATTTATTACAAAAAGGTATTGATCCGGTAGGGCATCCCCGGTTAAACAAAATGCCCGAATAACATGGAAAAAATAATACAGATCACTTCAGGAAGAGGTCCTTTGGAATGTCAGTGGGTAGTAGCCAAAGTTCTGAAAACCTTTCTTGAAGAAACAAAAGATCATTCAATAGAATACGAAATTATACACCGTGAAAATGGTGATGAAAACCTGACACTGAAATCCGTTACCCTGATCTTAAAAGGAAAGGAATTGACGGGATTTTTGAAAAACTGGCTGGGGAGTATTTGCTGGACTGGAAAAAGTACATTCAGGAAACTGCATAAAAGAAGCAATTGGTTTATTGGTGTTTTTGAATTGGAAAATGTGAAAAAAACAGATTTCAATGAAAGAGATATACGTTTTCAGACAACCAGGAGCCAGGGAAGCGGAGGGCAGAATGTCAATAAAGTAAATACTGCCGTTCGTGCTACTCATATTCCAACCGGAGAAAGCGTATTTGTGCAGGACTCACGGTCGCAGCTGGAAAATAAAAAATTGTCTGTCCCCAGATTAAAAGAAAAAGTAATGGCCGCTTATATTCAGCAGTTAGAAAGGAAAATGAAGGAAACATGGGAACATCATCTGCAGGTACAACGTGGAAATCCTGTTCGTACATTCTCCGGAACAGATTTTAAAAAGAATTACGAAGACAAGTCATTCAGAAAACAAAGAAATGCCTTGAAAAATGAATTAAAAAACTACAAAAATGACCTTAACTAAAAGTAAATATTATTTTGAAGCTTTACAATGCTTTCCTTATAACCTTTCAGAATGTATGGATGCATTGAACTATGCACTGGCTTATGAGCCCGAAGATTCAGACAGTCTCTGCCTTATGGGTAGAGTATATTCAGAAGTGCTAAAAGATTATGAAACAGCAAAAAAGTATTTTGATGAAGCATTGCAAAGTAACATCGGAAATATCAATGTTCCCCAATATTATATTGCGTGTCTTTTAAGCAATGAAGATTATACTGAAGCAGAAAAGTTAATTGAATTTGCTCTCAAAATAAAAGGAATTGATAAAGCTGAAATTCTAAACTGCCAATCTTTTTTATTAGAAAGAAAAGAAGAATACGGGCCCGCTCTGGATGTTCTCAAAGAAGCAAAAAGATTTTGCTATACCAGAGAAATGCTTGAACTATTAGAAGACAGAGAGAAACTGATTCAGGATAAGATGCCTGAAAATAACAAAAGAGAGAAGACTGAATAAGTCTTCTTTTGTTTTTAGTGAATTTTTTAAATAAATAGGCTTAATGTTGAAAATAATTTATAGATTTGATAAATAAAAAGCAATTATATGAATAAAAAATTATTTTTGTTGCCAATTTCTGTGGCGATATTTTTCTGTTTTTGTGAAATTAATGGACAAAATTCTACAAAAATCGTTCAAGACTATTATTTAAAAAGCGGAAAGCTTAATCAGAAGAATAATATTAACGATAACGTTGGTATTGTTATTTTGAATGAAGATGTTTCCAAAAGTTTAGGCGCGAATATTATCAATGTACAGCAGACTTTTAAAGGAAATAGAGTTTACAATGCTTTAGGTAAGGTAATTATTAAAGGAGATAAAATTATTTCTGAAAATAATAACTTTAGTAGAAATATAGTAGTTGCCAGCCAAACAAAAGCAAAGGAAAAATTTTCAGAAGATCAGCTCAAACAAATGCTGGGGCTTAATAAAATTTCAGAAGTAGATTATTCTCCTGAGGTCTATTTTGAAAAAAATGGGATCTATGTTCTTTCAAAAGAAATATTTGTTTCTGACGGTAATTCTTCAGATGTATGGCATATTATTGCTGATGCAGCGAGCGGAGAAATATTGAGTAAAGATAATATGACCGTAAGCTGTAATTTTGAAAACGGTTCAGATTCTCATGTAAAGTCTGAAGAGGTATCAGATTTTCAATGGAAGTCTCAGTCTGCTATTCCTAAAGAAAATATTCAAAATATAACAGTAGGTTTACTTGTGCCGTCCAATGCATCCTATAATATTTTTCCATTGCCAATAGAGGCTCCAACGTTTGGAGGGCGCTCAGTAGTTAATAATCCGTGGGATGTGACAGCATCTCCTGAAGGATGGCATTCTGATGGTACCAATAGTTATACTAACACCAGAGGAAATAACGTATATGCCTATTCTGATCAGAATAATACCAACTTACCGGGTTATTCACCTGACGGAGGCAGTACCAGAAACTTCAATTTTCCTTTTGCAGATGACAGATATGCTGATCCTTTTGCATACAGAGATGCAGCGGTTACCAATCTGTTTTATATGAATAATAAAATGCATGATATATTCTATAAGTTTGGGTTTACAGAAGCAGCAAGAAACTTCCAAACCAATAATTTCGCCAATGGAGGAATAGGAGGCGATGCGGTAAGAGCAGAAGCTTTTGATGGAAGTGGTCTTAATAATGCCAATTTCAGTTCAGGATATGAAAGAATCATTTCTGGACAAACTCAGGTGTCAGCACCTAGAATGCAAATGTATTTGTATGACAGAACCCAGACACCAGACGATCCTATCGTGAGATATCAGTATAATTCGCCTGCAACTGCTGTAAACAGACCTAAGGTTTTGACTGGAGGTGCTTCGTTCGGACCTGTATTTGGTCCTGCAGTTACAGGTGATCTTGCGGTTTCTGTTCCTGCGGATGCTTGTACAGCTCCTGCGGCGGGAAGTCTTACAAACAAAATTGCTATTATTACCAGTACAAGCTGTGAATACGGTCTTAAAGTTTTAAATGCTCAAAATGCAGGAGCGGTAGGGGTAATTGTTTACAGACCATCAAGTGATACTCCTGTAAGTATGGGAGCAGGGGCCTCAGGAGGGCAGGTAACCATTCCTTCAATCAACATCGGTAAAACTGAAGGTGAATTTATGGTCTCACAAGTTAACGCCGGAACCACAGTAAATGCCACTTTAAACTTTGATTATAATGGCTTTAAACATTCAAGCTTCGATAATGGTATTATCGCCCACGAATATGGTCACGGAATTTCAAACAGACTTACAGGACAAGGGTATAGCTGTCTCTCTACTGCCAATACCGCTGAACAGATGGGAGAAGGATGGTCTGATTATTTTGCACTCATGCTCACTACAAGACCGGGCGATACCTCTGCCCTTGCAAGAGGGGTAGCTACCTATTCAAAAGGACAGCCTACTACTGGAGATGGAATCAGGCTTGCTAAATATTCTCCGGATTTTGCTATAAATAATTATACATATGCAAGAACCAATACTGTCACAGGAGTTCATGCAATAGGATTTATCTGGGCAACTATGCTTTGGGATCTTACCTGGAAATATATTGAAAAATATGGATATAACAGTGATGTTTTGGCCAGTACAGCATCCGGAAATGCAAAGGCTTTACAAATAGTGGTTGACGGTCTGAAATTACAGGCATGCAGCCCTACATTTATTGACGGAAGAGATGCTATTTTGCAGGCAGATGCTGTGGGGAACGGTGGTCAGGATAAATGTATGATATGGAATGCTTTTGCAAAAAGAGGACTGGGAGTAAATGCTTCCGCAGGAAGCCGTACAGTAGCCAACGATCAGGTTGAAGATTTTACGGTGCCGCAGGAATGTGCGAATATGCTATCAGCTATGGATAACAAAATAGCGGATAACAAGCTTGTTGTTTTCCCTAACCCTACCTATGATGAATTCTTTGTAGGAAATACAGATAAATCTTCAAATGAAGTTAAAATCAGAATGTTTGATATGTCTGGAAAATTGGTGTTTTCCGACTCCAGAGAATCAGGCTCAAAAAGAGCTGTTTCTACAAAAGGATTTCCGAAAGGAGTATACATGGTTCATATCCAGCAGGGAGATAAGACTCAGGTTGAAAAGCTGATCGTGAGATAAATACGTTTTATATCGGTTGAAAAATAAAAAATAAGCTTTCATAGAAAGCTTATTTTTTATTTACAGAGATCAGATAATCATAAACCATTTGATGCTGGTCATCAGTAAGTTTGGCTTTAGGGGCCATTCTGCTTAAGGTGTTGATCCAACCCTGATTATCATGCTTTGTAGGTTCTGGTAACTTATGGCATTTCGCACAGGAATTTTCAAAAATTGTTTTCCCTTGCGCCAATTGTTCAGATGAGGTATACTTAGGCCCTGTTACAGCCACACTTTTTGGTCCGCAGGAAACCAGAAATACTGATACTGCAATACCGCTTAAGATTAATTTTTTCATAGCATATTTTGTTTGATGATTACTTCTTCACAGAAACAATATAATCATAAACCCATTGGTGCTGCTCATCCGTTAACTTTGCTTTAGGAGCCATCGAATTCATGATACCAACCCACTGTACAGGATTGTGAGAGGTGGGATCAGGCAATTTATGGCACTTTGCACAGGAATTTTCAAAAATCGTTTTTCCCTGGGCGATCTGTTCCGCAGTAGACGTTGAAGTTCCTGGAGTAGCAGTGGATGTAGAAGCTTTTGGCGTACAGGAAACCAGCAATATACCGGTAAACGAAGCCGAAGCAATGAGTTTTTTCATGTTTCTTATTTTTGATATATAACAAATGTAATAAATTCCTCAACCCGTTGATACGACGCAGTCTAGTTTTAATTTAGAAGAAATAAAAATTAAATAAATCCAAAATCAGTAATTGTAAATTGATGAATTTCACCCCTTTTGTTCTATCAATATTTAGCGGCTATTGATCATTCCCATTTTAATTATTAATTTTGAATCAATGAAATTTTCTACAGAAGAGCTAATAGAAGGAATACAGTCAGGAAATAAACGCCTGATTGCAAAAGCTATTACATTGGTTGAAAGTAAAAAAGCAGAACACAGAGTACAGGCAGAAGAGCTATTGAAGAAGATAATGCCTTTTACCGGCAACTCTGTCAGAGTCGGGGTAACGGGGGTTCCCGGAGCGGGAAAGTCTACTTTTATTGAAAATTTCGGAATGCTGGTTATTGCTCAAGGCAAAAAAGTAGCGGTACTGGCTATTGACCCAAGTTCTTCAATTAATAAAGGAAGTATTTTAGGGGATAAAACCAGGATGGAAGAACTTGCTAAAGAAGAAAATGCTTTCATACGCCCGTCCCCAAGTTCAGGATTCCTGGGAGGTGTTGCCAATACCACTTTTGAAACCATGATGATCTGTGAAGCAGCAGGTTATGATTATATTTTAATAGAAACCGTTGGAGTAGGACAGTCAGAAGTACTTGTAGCAGATATTACCGATGTTTTTCTGTTTCTGAAAATTATTGGAGGAGGAGACGAGCTTCAGGGGATAAAACGCGGTATCATGGAAATGGTAGACCTTATTTTCATTAATAAAGTAGATCAGGACAATCTTCAGAAAGCTAAGAATACAAGACTGGAGCTAAAAAGAGCACTGGATTTTATACCGCCTAAAGAACAGGGATGGAAAATCCCGGTTTTGCTAGGTTCCGCTTTACATAATGAAGGGTTACAGGATATCTATGATAAAATTTCCGAATTTATTGATCTGAAAAAGAAAACAGGCCGTTTTGGGGAAATCCGTACCCATCAGGCAGAAAAACGTTTTGAATATTGGGTTCAGGAATATATTTTATCCCTGATGAAGAAAAGTAATGCCGTTGAAGAAGCTTATTTGATGCATAAAAAAAATGCTTCAGAGATGGTTTCCAATCCAAGCACTGAAGCAAAATTATTTGTTGAAAAATTTTTGTCAAATGAAAACAGAGGTTAGGGTTTTTCCTTTTCCTGTTTTACCTCACTTTTTGATACATAACCATCGTAGGTGATTGGCTGTCTGTCATTACTTCTCATAGAAACAAAAGCTTTACCGTTTTTATAGATTTCAATGTTCATTTCATCTACATTCTTCACATCATTAGGTTTAATCTTTAAAGTCCAGGTTCCTTTTTTATTCTGAGATTTATTAATGGTAAAATCTTTAGAAGTAAACCTGTAGCTGTTGTCACCTGTATTTCCATAAGTAGGATTGAATAAACGCCCGAAATAAGGCAATACAACATCTAGATTATTTTTACTCACATCAATCGTATAATCCCCATTCAGGTTCAGCATTCTTGTTGCGGTAGCATTCGGCATTGAATTCATGATATTGATGACATCATAATTAGTAGGATTAGCTCTCTGTGCATAGAAGGTAAACTCTTGAGAATTAACCAGATTGTCTACTGTTTTTGGATCTAATGAACCTTGAGATGCACAGCTCTGAAAAAAGAACAGAAACCCAAAGATCATCAGAAGAGAAATATACTTTTTCATGATGGATATAATTATTAAATTTAAACAGCAAAATGTATGCAAATATATTCTTTCTAAAATATTTTGGAATAAAAATTGTTAAGGTTGAATTATTAACACTCAAACTATGAAAGTTACACATCTATTTGGAATAGGAGCTATCGCTCTGTCGGCCGTTGCCTGTACTACAAACCCGATAACGGGAAGATCTTCTTTACAGCTGGCCAACAATTCAGAAATTTTAACAATGTCTGCACAGGAATACAAGACGACATTGTCTAAAGGTAAAGTGATTACCGGTACAGCAGATGCAAAGAGAGTGGTAAATGTAGGGAACAGAATTAAGAGCGCAGCAGAAAGATATTATCAAAGTATAGGGAGATCAGCAGATCTTGCCAATTACAACTGGGAATTCAATCTTCTGCAAAGCAATGAATTGAATGCTTGGTGTATGCCTGGAGGTAAAGTGGCTGTTTACACAGGGATTTTACCAGTTACGAAAGATGACAACGGACTTGCTGTAGTATTGGGACATGAGGTTTCCCACGCATTGGCTGGCCACGGAAACGAAAGAATCTCTCAGGCTATGGTCGCTCAATACGGAGGAGCCATTTTAGGAGGAACCATTTCCAATTCACAATGGGCAAGTATTTTCCAGAAGGTATATCCTATCGGTTCGCAGGTTGCTTTATTAAAATATGGAAGAGGTCAGGAATCTGAAGCAGATGAAATGGGGCTTTACCTGATGTCTATGGCAGGATATGATCCAAGAGCTGCAATACCTTTCTGGAATAGAATGGAAGCTGCATCTTCAGGGGCAAGACAGCCGGAATTCTTATCCACTCACCCTAATCCGGAAACGAGGATTGCAGATATCAATAAAGATCTTCCAAAAGCTTTGGAATATTATAAGGCTGCGGGAGGAAAAATATAATTAGAATTTTAATCTTGAGTAAGGCCTTATTAAATTTTTAGTAAATTTGGTAAGGCTTTTTTATGTAACCACCTAAACACAATATTATGAAGAGTTTATCAATCACAGGACTTATACTTTTAGCGGTTTCAGCTTTACTTTTCTACCTGACAACAGATTTTGCCGTAGAACAGATTAAAATTTCTCACATTATGGGAATGATGGCCGGAGTTGGGATAGGTCTTATCATTGGAGGAATGGTAGGATACTTAAGCAAAGGAAGTGCTATAAAAGCAGAGCAGAAGAAAAAAGAATTCAAACAGCTGCAGAAAGAAAAAGAAGAGCTTGAAAAACAAGCTGCAGATATTGCTAAGCGCCAGGCTGAGCTTGAAAATCAAAATAAAAACCCTCAGATATAAAATCCGAGGGTTTAAAGTTGTTATTTTCGATAATTGATTAAAATTTATATCCCAAACCTACCATAAATAAGTTAGGTCTGTTGTCGTATCTGATTTCCGAACCGGAAACTTTGTTAATGAAGTTTCTTTCATCTTTGCTGAAAGCCCCTTCATATTTTGCATTGATGATAAGCTTTTTAATTTCAAGCTGAGCTCCAAACTGATACCCTACTGTAAAATCATTTTTAGCATTTTCTTTAAAGTCATTGTACGTATTGTCTTTGCTTAAGTTAAAACTTCCGACAGGTCCTACAAAAACTCCAAGCATATTACCTAAAAGGTTATATCCCAAAAGAACAGGAACATCAATACGGTTACTTTTCACATCGAAAGTAGTATTTTCCGTAGTGAACTCATTCTTGAAATGAGTATAATAAATCTCCGGCATCACAAATAATGAAGTAGGAAGACCTACTTTTAATGAAAGCCCCACATTGAAACCTACATTATTTTTCCCTGTTCCGTTAATTGCATCATTTACGGTTCCTTTAATATTTGACCATGATGGAGAACCGGTAGGAAAAATTAAGTTGGCTTTACCTGCCAGTGAAATCTGCGCGGAAGCCCACATTGAAAACCCTATTAACGCTATACTAAGTACCTTTTTCATTATCGTCTATTTTTGTAATTGTATTTTCAATAGTTTTATTATTCTCAAGTAAATATTCCCGCAGTTCTTTAAACAGTTCTGAAGAATAAACGAAATCGATCAGGTTTTTATTGCCTGCCGTAATGAGAATATCTTTATTACCTTCCCATTCCTTGATTCCCAGTCTCAGGTATACAATTTTCTCGCCAATCGTCATTACAGAGTTCATATCGTGGGTGTTGATGATGGTTGTTGTATTGTATTCTTTTGTGATTTCGTAAAGAAGATCATCAATGACTTTTGAGGTATACGGGTCAAGTCCCGAGTTAGGTTCATCGCAGAACAGATATTTAGGGTTGTTCACAATTGCTCTTGCAATAGCTACCCTTTTTTGCATTCCTCCTGAGATTTCAGACGGAAATTTTCTCTCTGCTTTGTCAAGATGTACTCTTCCGATTACTTCAAAAACCCTTTTCTTTTTTTCTCTGTAAGTAAGGTTGGTGAACATATCAAGAGGAAACATGATATTTTCCTCTACTGTTAAGGAATCAAATAAAGCGCTTCCCTGAAATACGGTTCCGATTTCTGAACGCAGATGCTGTTTTTCTTCTCGGTTCATCGTATTGACGTCTTTACCATCAAACAAGATTTCCCCGGATGACGGCAAATAAACATTCAGTAAACTTTTAAGAAAAACTGTTTTCCCGGAACCACTCTGCCCAATGATCAGGTTTACCTTTCCTTTATCAAATGAAGTTGAAATTCCCTTAAGTACTTCAACATCGCCAAAACTTTTCTTAAGATCTTTTACCTCAATCATCAGCTTAATATTAATTGGGTTAAAATTAATTCGGAAATGATAATGAATACCATTGTCCATACCACCGCCTGCGTACTGGCTCTACCTACTTCCAGGGATCCTCCCTTTACAAAATATCCGAAGTAAGAAGGAACAGTTGCAATGATGAAAGCAAACACCAATGTTTTTAAGAATGCATAATAAACAAATAGGTTGGGCATATACATCTGGATCCCGACGATATAATCGTTTTCCGTCCAGTTTCCGGTAAGGATTCCCGCAATATATCCTCCGCCAATACCAAATACAATACTAATGGCAATTAATAGAGGATTGAAAATGACACAGGCTATGATTTTTGGAAATATCAGAAAATTGGGAGAGTTTACTCCCATAATATCCAAAGCATCGATTTGTTCAGAAACCCTCATAGTTCCAATACTGGAAGCAATATATGATCCCACTTTACCTGCTAAGATAAGACTGATAATAGTAGGTGCAAATTCCAGAACCAATACCGCTTTCGTAGCATATCCTACAAATGAAGGAGGAATAGGAAATGAAGATGCATCAAAGTTGTTGAACATCTGAATAGCGACTACAGCCCCCACGAATATTGAGGTGAAGACTACAAGCCCGAAAGAATTTACTCCCAAATCATTAATTTCTCTCATGAACAGCTTCCAGAAAACCCTCATTTTCTGAGGCTTCTGTAGGGATTTCCCTAAAAGGATAATGTATTCCCCTACTGCTGTGAAAAACTTTTTTAACATACTGCTAAATTAGACTTTTTTATTGAATTAGGCTAGGGTTGAATATAAGACCGGAGTTTAGATTTGTGTTAAAATTTTCACCGTTTTTCCCTAAACCTGAATTTTATTTTGCATTTTTATCTCCGCCGATAACCAGTAAAACGGTTTTTAAAATAATTACAAGATCCAGTACAAAACTCCAGTTTCTTACATAGAATGCATCTGCCAGAACTCTTTTTTTCATTTCAACCTCCACATCTCCGGAGTCTCCACGAAGTCCGTTTACCTGTGCTAGGCCTGTGATTCCTGGACTAACCATGCTTCTTAAGCTGTATCTTCCGATTTTCGGTTTGTAATAATTGTCAACAGCCAGCATATGAGGACGCGGGCCTACCACAGACATTTCCCCTTTCAATACATTAACGAACTGTGGAAGTTCATCAAGGCTGGTCTTTCTTAAAAATTTTCCTATTTTGGTAATCCTTGAATCATTTACCGATGTGGTTTTTGTAGCAGATTCCTCATTCACAACCATGGTTCTGAATTTAATACAGCTGAATACCTCTTCATGGAAACCATATCTTTTCTGAAGAAAGAAAACAGGGCCTTTAGAGGTTGTCTTGATTAAAATGGCGAGGATAGGGAATACCCAGGAACAAACAAATACCAGTATAATAATAGAAAAGAAAATGTCAAATGTTCTTTTCATCAGGAAATTAGAATAATAATCTAAAGGATATCTGGCCTGATTAAGAACAGGCTGTGTCTGTATATATCCCAAATCATAAAGGAAAAAATCACTTTGTGTAATACTTGGGATCAAGGAGATATGAATTTTATTATCTTCCGCCAGCCTGAATATTTCATTTTCCGTTCGCTCACCATAAGAATTTTCTGCAGATAAAAACAGGGTATGAATTCCGTTTTTCTTCCAAAAAGAGACAAGTTCACTTATATTGAAATCAGAGCCTTCATAATCAAATATTCTGTATCCGTAATCTTTACGATCTATAAATATATTTTTTAGGATTTCTGTGGAATTATTGTCTCCCAGAAACATTACGTTTCTGTAGTTGATCCCCAGAGACCGGAAATACTTGATAGCGAAATAAATCAATGATTTTGCCAGGAAAATGAAGGCAAAAAGATAAAACGAAAGCCAGTAAATATCCGAATTGAAAAATACATTATTGCTTACCTTTCCTATAAGCAGAACGCCAAGGATAAAAAGCAGGAAATGAATTAAAAGGCGTTCAAGAAACAAGGTATACGTAAGGTTTCTGGGAATATTGTAAATTTTTGTCCTACCGCTCAGAAGCACCCAGAACAAAAACAACAAAATCAGAGAAAAGACATTCTGATACCAGGTTTCCTTATTGTATTTTAAGCTTTCGTTTCTGCTTATAAAAAAGAATATAAAGATAGATGCAATAACCATGAGGTCAAGCAAAATAATGATCGATTTCAGGTATCTAGAGTATCGAATTCTCTGCATCTATCGGTGTTATAACGGATACGGTCAGCTAATGTACGTAATTTTACGGGATATTGAGATATTTATGAGTTTGAACCGAAGCCTGCCATTCCGGGTGTTCCAGAATGAAGTCTGTGATCTTAGGGTACATATCATTTCTTTTGCTCCATTCACTCTGAAGATAAAGCTTACAGTTTTCCGAAACTTTTGAAGCTTGCTCCTGGGCAAATGTAAAATCGTGCTGATTGAAAATGATTACCTTAAGCTCATTGGCCTTCTGATAAATCTCTTCTTTCGGTAATCCTGTTTTCTTTGGAGAAAGGGTAATCCAGTCCAGATGTCCGCTCATAGGATATGCTCCCGACGTTTCAATATGAACGGTACAACCCAGTTCTTTCAATTTTGAAGTAAGGATTTCTAAATTCCACATCAAAGGTTCGCCGCCTGTCAGAACAATGGTTTTACAATGTTTTGCTGCTGTTTCTGCAATTTCTTCTGTGCTCATCAAAGGATGCAGCTCAGGATCCCAGCTTTCTTTTACATCACACCAGTGGCAGCCCACATCACAGCCCCCCAATCTTATGAAATAAGCGGCTTTTCCGGTGTGTGCTCCTTCTCCTTGTAAAGTGTAAAAATGCTCCATCACAGGGAGCATTTTACCTTCTTTTAATAAAATATCTTGTTCTTTATTCATTTTAAAATTAGTCGTTATAGACCGAAGTTTTGTAAGCAATGATGGTGTTTTTCATCAGCATCGCTCTTGTCATTGGGCCTACGCCTCCAGGTACCGGAGTGATCCAGCCGGCTTTTGCGGCACAGCTGTCAAAATCTACGTCACCTGCAAGATAATATCCTTTCGGAGAGTCATTATCTACTCTGGTAATACCCACATCAACGATTACTGCTCCTTCTTTGATCATATCTCCTTTTAAGAAGTGAGGATCACCTAAAGCGGTAATAACGATGTCTGCTTTTCTTGTATATTCTTCAATGTCTTTTGTATAGGAGTGTGTAAGGGTAACGGTAGAGTTTCCGGGGAAATCTTTTCTTCCCATCAGAATACTCATCGGTCTTCCTACAATTTTACTTCTTCCGATGATGACACAGTCTTTTCCTTTGGTTTCAATATTGTATCTTTCCAATAATGTTAAGATTCCGAAAGGAGTTGCCGGCAAGAAAGTATCCATTTCAAGAGCCATTTTTCCGAAATTTTCAGGGTGGAAACCATCCACGTCTTTTCTAGGATCAATAGCATTAATGATCTTTTCCTGATCGATTTGATCCGGTAAAGGCAGCTGTACAATAAATCCGTCAACTGCTTTAGACTTATTGAGTTCATCAATTTTTTCCAATAGCTCAGATTCGGACACAGTGCTTGGAAATTTAATTAAGCTGGATTGAAATCCTACTTCCTCACAGTCTTTCACTTTAGCGTTCACATAAGCTTTACTGGCTCCATTGTTTCCTACAAGAATAGCAACCAAATGGGGAGCTCTTCTCTTATTTTCAAGGATTTTTTCAACTTCAGCCTTGATCTCTGCTTTTATTTCTTTGGATACTTTAAGTCCGTCAAGAATTTCTGCCATTTTTACTTTATTTAGATTTAATTTTTTCGAATACTACAATATCCTGAAATTCATCAGCGTCTTCTTTTTTTATGTCATTTCTCCAGAACCCTCCCTGTATGGCTACTACTTTCATGCCCGCATCATGTGCAATTTGGTCTAATAATGAGGTGCTGATAGCAATGTTGGCCGCCGTTACTTTGTTATCCATTAATCTATACCCATCATACTGATATGGAAAATGCATACTGCCAACTTCTACCTTAGAATCATCATATAAGAAAAACGTTGCTAAACACTGTCCATCATTTTTTAAAACCCTACTAATCTCCTTCAGATATTGTTTAATTTCTGGGATCTGCATGTGTGTGAATACAGAAAACAAAAATGTTTTATCAAACTGGGCATTGTCATAAGGGAAGATAAAATTCTCAGCTTTTTCGCTGAAAGTATTATACAGATCATTGTAAATGGGTGTAAACTTAAAGGTGAAGTTCGGATATTTTTTCTGAATATGTTTTTGACACCATTTAACTCCTTTTTCCACCGCATCAAAACCATCATAAGTTCCCTTGTCTATAAATCCTGAAAGTGCAACCGCAGTTCTACCAATTCCGCATCCTATATCTAAAACATGGTCAGTGTTTTTAAGGTCGATATATTTTTTTAGAGCATTCATTTGACGGATTCCATGAGGGATAAAGTCACTATTTCCTACATAAATATCTCCTTTTTTAGGCTCGTTTTTAGCTCTTTTTCCCGAGATTCCTTCATAGAAATCTATAGGGAAATAATAAATTTTTCTTCCTAAAAGTCTAAGAGTAGGAGGTAGTTTATAATAATATGATCGTAATGAAGACATCTGTTATTTGTTTCTTTTATAGTAACTGATCAGTCCATTGGTTGAGCTGTCATGAGAATGTACAGCTTCGTTATTTTCAAGCTCTGGAAGAATTTTATTAGCTAAAACTTTTCCTAATTCCACACCGAACTGGTCAAAACTGAAAATGTTCCAGATTACTCCCTGAACGAAAATTTTATGCTCGTACATTGCAATTAACTGGCCCAGAGTGAAAGGTGTTAATTCTTTGAATAATATAGAGTTAGTAGGTGTGTTTCCGTGGAAGACCTTAAAGTTGATCAGTCTGTCTATTTCTTCATCGGATTTTCCAGCATTTTTTAATTCTTCTTCCACTTCCTCTTCCAGTTTTCCGAAAGCAAGGGCCTCAGTTTGCGCAAAGAAATTAGCTAATAGTTTTTCCTGATGGTCAGAAACCTCATTACAGCTTTTTACATACGCAATAAAGTCTGCCGGAATTAATTCCGTACCCTGGTGGATCAACTGATAGAATGCATGCTGGCCATTTGTACCAGGTTCTCCCCAAATAATTGGTCCTGTTTCATATTCTACAAACTCGCCGTTTCTGTCGACGCATTTTCCGTTGCTTTCCATATCTCCCTGTTGAAGATAGGCAGCAAATCTGTCCAGATATTGAGAGTAAGGTAAGATCGCATAGCTTGTTGCCGCATAGAAATTACGGTACCAGATTCCTAGAAGTCCCATTAATACAGGAACGTTCTCAGAGAAATCAGCAGTCTGGAAATGCTGGTCAGTATCAAAAGCTCCTCTTAAAAGCTGTTCAAAATTTTCATATCCTACAGAAAGTACAATACTCAATCCAATAGCGCTCCAAAGGGAATATCTTCCGCCTACCCAATCCCAGAATTCGAAAATATTTTCTTCTGCAATTCCGAATCTTTTAACTTCTTCAATATTAGTAGATAAAGCAACAAAATGCTTGGCTACATCTTCCTGTTTTCCTGCTTTTAGGAACCAGTCTTTAGCAGAGTTCGCATTGGTCATCGTTTCCTGTGTTGTAAACGTTTTGGAAGCAATGATAAATAAAGTGGTTTCCGGATTTAAGTTTTTAACAACTTCTGCGATATGATTACCATCTACATTGGAAACAAAATGGACATCAAGTCTTGTTTTAAAATGCTTCAAAGCCGAGCAAACCATTACCGGGCCAAGGTCTGAACCGCCGATTCCGATATTTACCACATCAGTAATCTCTTTTCCGCTGAAACCTTTGTGTTCTCCTGAAATAATTTTTTCAGAAAAAGATTTCATATGCTCAAGAACTCTTTTGATCTGGGGTTTTATATTTTCACCATCAACAAGGATCTCACGGTCAGAAAAATCCCTTAACGCTGTGTGCAATACTGCTCTTCCTTCCGTTTCATTGATCTTGTCACCGGAAAACATTCTGGAGATTGCATCTTTTAGCTGGCACTCTTCCGCCAGTTGCAATAAAAGATCCTTTGTTCTTGAATCGATTAAATTTTTAGAATAATCAAAAAGGTAATTGTCCTTTTGGATTGACAATTCATTAAAACGATTCGGATTGTATTGGAAAAGACTTCTCAGATCAAAGTCGTTTCCTGCAAAATGTTCATCAAGAGCTTTCCAGCTGTTAGTTTGTATAGGATTTATTTTTGATAGCATATTCAGGGATTTATTGGGTTCAGAAAATCATACATTGGATAGAATTTTTTTTAAAATCCTTAATGATTTATTTCTGATTTGCAAATTTAAGGAAAAATAAAACCTCAGATAAATTTGAAGATGATAAATAACATTTTTTTAAAAAACAAAACCTCAGATGTGATCCGAGGCTGTATAAAAATACTTTGAGAAACGATATCCGGAGTATTATTCATCTATTTCATTCAGAATGTTTTCCAGTTGGATAGCACTTTTTCCATAAGTATATTTCGTCCATAACACGATACTTGTAATAGTGGTTAAAGTTCCTAGTAATACGAGAATAATGATAAACTGTTGATAAGATCCGGGAATTTCTGATAACGATTTTCCATGTTCTTCCATGAGATTATAGATAATAAGCCCTATGGTTACCAGAAAATGAGGGAGCAATAAAAATCCGAATGACTGATATCTCTCCATGTTTAAACGAAGTTCATGATAAATCTTCCAAAGACTGTTTTTAGTATTTCCTGTATAAAGTTCCGTTTGTTTATAAAATTGATAGAAACCTCGGAGATAATAAGACGATATAACCACCATCATCACATAAGATACATAATAAATAAGATATTGTGAAGAATGAAATTTAAATTGGAACGGAAAAAATGCCATAAGAATAATAGCAATAATCTGTAATGGGAATTCTCTTTTCATATTCTTTTGAATCTTTTCTATAGGATGTTTACTTTCCTTTAAGTGTTTTATGGTGTCTGGAATATGAACGTTGCCGTCTTCTTTATTCCATTGTTCTTTTAACTGATCAAAATTCATAACCTGATTTTTTTATAATTTGCTGTATTTTCTCTTTTGTTCTGTTGAGTTTTACACGGGCATTACCCTCACTGATACCCAGATTGTTTCCAATTTCCTGATGTGACATTCCTTCCATGAAATAAAATATAACGGCTTTCTCTAAAGAATTCAGTTCTTGTACCGCGCTGTAGAAAACTTCGAGCTGTTTGTCCCTGGTTGGATTATAATCTTCCTGTTGTACCTCAAAATGATGAGGAACATCAGTATGATTATTGAATCTCTGTTTTTCTTTTTTTAAAAAAGTAATGGCAGTATTAATGGCAACACGATACATCCAGGTAGAAAATTCACTGTTTCCTTTAAAGTTCTGATAAGATTTCCAGAGCTGAATAAGAATTTCCTGCTGCAGATCTTCCCGGTCTTTTACAGAATCTGCGTAGATACGGGAGGCTTTGTATAAAATGCCTTTGTGTTGGTTAATAAGCTTTAAAAAAGCTGCTTCATCTGGATTGCTCACAATAGTTTCATGGTTAATTATTATTATAGGCTTGATACAGGTTTTACAATATAGCCTTTTGCTTTTAAAAGGGGAATAATGCCATTCTCACCCATTAAATGAGATCCACCTACCGCAAATAATGAACTGCCTTTCATCATCATTTCAGGCATTACCTGTACCCAGTTATTATTTCTGTCTGTAAGCATTGCTTTTTCCTGTTGGGAGTTCATAAATCTTTCATCCTTAAAAAGAGTATAAAGTGATGCGGCATCTTCATTTTTAAAGGCATTTATCATTTGCTTGAATAAGATTTCATATTCTTTACTCATTTTGAGCTGCGCGATTGTACTCTTCAGATCGTAAGCTTTGTTGATGGATTTCATTTGATCATTTACTTTTTCCAGCCCTCTGATGTTCTTTTTATCCTTCATTGCCTTTTGGAGAAGTTCCATTTCATACAGTTTTATTTCTGTTTGAGGGCATGGGATGGCTTTGGTTGTTAAAAGAGAATAAAGTGCCTGTGGGCTTGAAGAGTCTATGCTTTTCAGATCAGTTCCGTAATCAGCCAGAATTTTATTCAGTTCTTTGGCATCATCGGCAGAAAGCTGGTCAGAAATCTTTTTATCTGTCTGGTACATTTTCTGGAGTGCCTGAATTTCATTCGGATCAGTGTAATTAATCTCCATGACCAGATTCTCTGATGTTTCAAGAGCTTTCAATACTTTGGGCTTTATTTCAAAATCTTTACTGCATAAGATATGGAAAGTTCCGGTAATATAAGACGGCTTTGAAAGTCCGTTTCCTGAAACTTCCCAAAGTATACTTTTTCCAGTGTCATTATTTTTATTCTGTGCAGCAGCAGAGATGAAATTCACTGATAAGAATGCTGTCAATCCAAGTTTTACTAACGTTTTCATAGTATTGTATTTTTGATTTTTCTGTTCTTTTAATCAGTAGGTAAGGCAGGTGCTGCAATCGTTACAGCTTTTTTTCAAAAAAAATAAAACCTCCCATAAACAGGAGGTTTGTAAAATCTAAAATTATGATGATAACCAATTGGTTAGGAGTGCTTTTTTATTTCTGAATTTTTGTTTGTTCAGGATTTGAAATTTTTCTTTTTCTTAGAAAATAGACTAATGCTGCTGCAATTAATACTATTGGCCATATGTTGATAAGCGCCACAATAATTCTCTGGATGAGATAAAAACCGTAAACAAAACTGTCCTTTGCATCATAGATGAAATTGTATTTATATTTATTATCAATGCTTGTAGTATTGGTAACAGGAATTTCGGCAATGCGCAACTGAGGTTCTCTGATATAAATATCTATGGTGCTGTACTTAAGATCGTCTGTCATATTCATGCTTGACAGCTTTTGAAGATTCCCTTCAGACATATTCTTGTCGTCCAGGATTACTTTGTCTTTGTTGGTTTTTAATTGATCGATGTTCTCAGAGGTTTTTTGATTTCTTTTCCCTTCCAGCTCAGAATATTTGATATTAGCCGTCACATCTTCTGCGTTGATGGATCTTGAATTAAGGAATAGCTTGTTATTATTGATCGCTGTTAAAAGCTCTCCCAGTTTTTCAGTGGGAATACGCACCTGCATTGTGTTTTCAGTTTGATACTTTTTTACCAGCATGGCTTCTTGGCTGGAAGTGTTGTAAGTATCCTCAGAAATAACATTGCTATGAAGATTGCTGTTGGTAACAAATCCTCCAAGTTCCTGAACAGATTTTTCAATAGCAATGGTTGCATTATAAACATCCTTTACCTCCATGCTCACATCCGCTGTTTTGATGAATTGTTTGTCTTTTACTTTCATATGGGCAACAGATGAAATACTGTCGGAGACTATAGCTGCTGCAGAGTCTGTGGTCGCATAGGCTTCAAGATCATTAGCGGAAACTTCTCCTTTTTTACATGAATAGATGCCTAATAAAACAATAGCTGATAATGATAATTTAATGTAAGTGGTTTTCATAACGTTGATTTTTAATGTTTTGCTTGATTCAAAGTTCAGGCAGGATCTTTTGTAATGCTTGAAAATCAAAAGTAAAAAGCTTGTAAACGGAATGTTCTGTTTTAATTAATTGAAAATAAGTGTTTTGTAAAATCTTAACGAAGGCAAATACTTTTTTCGGAGTAATTTTTGCTTATCTTTTACAAACCAAAACTACAATCTATCATTATGTCAAATACCTTTTCCAAAATCAGAAACGCAATAGAATTATTCAGATCCATAGATTTTGATCAGCTAAGTACCATTTCTAAGAAAGTGGATCTTCCCAAATTGATGCAAAACTTTTCTGAACTGGATGATAAACAGCTTTCCGGACTTATGAAAATGCTTGATCCGGAAAAGAAAAAGAAAGAACTGCCTCCTATTGATGGTGATTTTTACGATATCTATCATACCCTAAGCCCTGAACAGCGTGAAATTCAGCTTAAAGTAAGAGCGTTTATGGAAAAAGAAGTAAAACCGCTGGTTAATCATTATTGGCTGAGAGATGAATTTCCTTTTGAGCTGATCCCTAAATTTCAGAAACTGAATATCTGCGGTGTCACTTATGAAGGATACGGCTGTCCGGGAATGCCTTTTTTAATGGAGGGAGTTATTGCAATGGAAATGGCGAGAATTGATGCCTCTATTGCGACTTTCTTTGGAGTACAGTCTGGTCTGGCAATGGGATCTATTTATATATGCGGTTCAGAAGAACAGAAACAGAAGTGGCTTCCACAAATGCAGAAATTTGAAAAAATTGGAGCCTTTGGTCTGACAGAACCTGAGGTAGGTTCCGGAGCAGCAGGTGGATTAACAGTAACCTGCAAAAAAACACCTGAAGGCTGGCTGCTTAATGGACAAAAGAAATGGATCGGGAATGCCACTTTTGCAGATCTGATTATTATCTGGGCAAGAGATCTGGATAGTGGTGAAGTGAAAGGGTTTATTGTGGAAAAGGATAATCCGGGCTATTCCGTAGAAAAAATCAAAGGAAAAATGGCACTTAGGATTGTTCAGAACGGATTGATAACTCTAAAAGACTGTCTGGTTACTGAAGAAAATCGTTTGCAGAACGCCAACTCATTTAAAGATACGGGAAAAGTCCTAAGAATGACGAGGGCTGGGGTTGCATGGATGGCCACTGGTTGTGCGAGAGGAGCCTATGAAAGCGCTTTGGATTATACCAGAAAAAGGGAGCAGTTCGGGAAGCCTATTGCCTCATTTCAGATGATTCAGGGACATCTTGTGGAAATGTTATCCAATCTTACAGCCATGCAAACCATGGTTTTCAGATTATCAGAAATGCAGGATGAAGGCATTTTGAAAGATGAGCACGCTTCTCTGGCCAAAGTCTTCTGTACGTTGAGAACAAGAGATATTGTGTCCAGAGCCAGAGAAGTAATGGGTGGAAACGGAATCCTGCTGGAATATGATGTAGCACGATTTGTAGCAGATGCGGAAGCTATCTATTCTTACGAAGGAACAAAAGAAATCAATTCGCTCATTGTAGGACGATCAATTACAGGATTCAGTGCTTTTATATAGATAAGGATGTTAAGCCGCACTTGAATTATTAATTAATTTCTCACTGTTGTAATTCATTAAACAGACAAAAGGGCCATAATAATAAATAATTCCGGATTATATTTTCCGGAATTATTGGTTGTAAGTTTATATACTGAATTTTATTCAACTAAATGTTTATATTTTTCTCTGTTATCAATCAGTATCCAGATATTGATCAGCAATAATATCCCGGATATGGTGATGCCTGTGGATGAAGGATCTCTGAATACATTATGAATTACAATTCCCGTCAGAACAGGAAGAATAATGATCGCGCCCAGAGCTCTTGTTTTTGGAAAGATAAACAGCAGTCCACCGATAACCTCTACAACTCCCACTAATGGTAGCAGCCAGCCTATTTCACCGAAAGCGGTATACATTTTTATCTGAGCTTCCGTAAGTTTCGGGGCCGGATTATAATGAAAAAATTTGTCTAGCCCTGCATTGATAAACATAAGCCCGAATAAAAGGCAAAGAATGAATTTTATAACTTTCATGATTGATGATTTTATATCAAATGTAAAATAAAAATATGATCTGATTATTGATTTTAAATAAAATGTCATATAGTTTATTGTTAAAGTTGAGTTAATGCTGTTTTTTGTGTAATTATATTAATTTTATTTTTCTATATTAGATAATCTAATAGAATTAATAATCATTATGTTGAAAAATCTTAAAAAATTAAACCGATTGAATTTAAGAGAAATTCATGGAGGTATCGAAAAATGTGATATCGGGCCAATTGGCTGCCCATGTAAAATTCCACCAGGTGATCCTTGTTTAGGAGGCCCGGGAGGTCCTGGAGGTCCCGGAGGAGGTTCGGATTACGGATACTGTCCTGATAATCAATCTTATATTCTTTGCACGGAAACCTGCCCGAATGGAATGAGCCCTCTGTGTGCTCTTTCATAATAAGATAAAAAGACTGCTTTTTTAAGGCAGTCTTTTCATTTATAGTTTAAAAAGCATGAGTAATCATCACTTATTATTGATTCTCATGATCTGTTAGTCCATTTCCTTTAGCGTAATATTCTTAGAGATTTTATAGCTTTTCTTCTTTTTGTTGGGCTTTTGCTCTTCTCCAAGTAATCTTCCCCAAGGTTTAAGATCATCCACTCTTTCACAGATAATTTTAATAATTGCAATAGCTGGTATGCACAGGAACATTCCTGCAATTCCCCAAAGATGTTCTCCCAAAAGAATTCCTATAAATGAAAATAATGCATTGATTTTCACTCTGGAACCTACTACAAATGGCAGGATAATGTTTCCATCAACAGCATGTATACCAATATAGCCGATAGCAACATAAATACATGTTGAAGGGCTGGCAGTAGCAAATGCGATAAAACATGAAATAATAAGGGACATAAAAATTCCCAGATATGGAATTACATTTAACAAACCGGTTAGAACAGCCAGAAGAATAGCATATTTTACACCTAATACGGTAAGAACAATAGAAGTAAGAATAGACACAATGATAACCTGAAGGCAGAGTCCGAAGATATATTTCTTGGTCATGATGCGGATCTCATTTACAGCTTCCTGTACGCTGGCCTTATGTCTTTCATTAAACACAGTAACGATGAAGTTATTCAAAAGTCTTCTGTAGTTTAAGATAAAGATAAAGAATAAGGTAAAGAATATAATAAAACCAAATCCTGTTGAAAATATCCCAAATGTGAAGCCTAAAATAGCCCCGGAAGAAGATAATAACTTATTCAATCCCTGGTTGATATAATCTACTTGTTCATCTACCTTTACATTAAATGTTCGGGATACCCAATGTTGAACATTATTGAAAACCGTAGTAAACTGCTCTCTGAGATGCGGAAGATCCTTACTGAAATCAGATAACTGATTGGTAAAGAAATAAATAATTCCACTTAAAATGATCAGCATGATGAAGACGGATGTCATCGTAGACATAGATCTAGGGAACCTTAACTTTCTTTCCATGAAAGTTGCAGCGGGTAAAAAGAGCATGGCCATTAAGAACGCGAAAAAAAACGGAGCTAAAATGCTCTGCCCCAATGCCAGAAGATAGCCGAGTCCGATAGCGGAAACAACAACAAGGGTCAGCTTGACAAGGAAAGGAAGTCTAAGAAAGTTCATAATTTAAAATCTGCAGTGTGGAATAAAAATAAGAAAACCCTCTTGAATTGAAAAATTTTTTCTTCAATCCTATGGGATTTTTTGGAATGGCAGCAAATTTTATTCCACCGGATGTTAAATAAAATACTTTTATATAAAAAGAGAAACACGCTCCGGCAGCCGGAACGTGTTTCTTATTGAGAAGTTAATATGTTAATAAGTTGTTTTATTTTTCTATGGCAATATCAATTACCTCCTCCATTCTGTTAACGTAGTGAACTTTCAGGTTTTTTAAATAATCTTTTTTGATCTCCTCTACATCCTTTCTGTTAGCTTCACAAAGGATTACATCCTTAATTCCGGCTCTGGTAGCGGCAAGAAGCTTTTCTTTAATTCCTCCTACAGGAAGTACTTTACCTCTTAAAGTGATTTCCCCGGTCATTGCAAGGTGAGGCTTCACTTTTTTATTTTTAAAAGAAGAAACCATAGACGTAAGCATCGCAATACCGGCAGAAGGTCCGTCTTTAGGTGTTGCACCTTCAGGAACGTGCACGTGTATGTTTTTCTTGTCCAGTTCTTCCTGTGGAATCCCCAACTCATCATGCTTTGCTTTAATATATTCAAGAGCAATAGTAGCAGACTCTTTCATCACTGTACCTAGATTTCCCGTCATGGTTAAAGCACCTTTTCCATTACTTAAAATACTTTCAATATAAAGAATGTCTCCTCCTACACTTGTCCAGGCAAGACCTGTAACAACCCCAGGAACACCGGTAATTTCCGACAAGCTTTTCGGCCTTGGAACCCCAAGGATTTCATCCACTTTTTCAAGAGAGATTTTAGGGTCATATTCTTTTACAAGGGCCGTCTGAAGTGCCACCCATCTCGCAATGGAAGCAATTCTTTTTTCCAGTGTTCTCACTCCGCTTTCCGAAGTATGAGCTTCTATGATATGTTTAAGTTCAGCATTTCCAAGTTTAAATGATTTGGTATCCAGACCATTCTCTTCCTGCTGCTTTTTGATTAAGTGTCTTTTAGCGATCTCAATCTTTTCCTCCAGAGTATAGCCTGCAATCTGAATAATCTCCGTTCTATCCAAAAGAGGAGTTTGTATTGTTGAAAGCGAGTTGGCTGTAGCAATAAACATCACTTTTGATAGATCATAGCCCATCTCAAGGAAGTTGTCGTAAAAAGACTTATTTTGTTCCGGGTCAAGAACTTCAAGAAGTGCAGAGCTTGGATCGCCATGCAAACCTTGTCCTATTTTATCAATTTCGTCAAGAACAATCACAGGATTGGATGTTCCGGACTTTTTGATAGACTGAAGGATTCTTCCCGCCATGGCACCTATATAAGTTTTTCTGTGTCCTCGGATCTCACTTTCATCATGAAGCCCTCCCAGTGATAATCTTACATATTTTCTGCCTAAAGCATCCGCAATGGATTTTCCTAAAGATGTTTTACCAACTCCCGGAGGTCCTACTAATAAAAGAATTGGAGACTTCATGTTGTTTTTTAATTTTAAAACAGCCATATGCTCCAGGATTCTTTTTTTGATATCTTCCAGTCCAAAGTGAGCTTTATCCAGTACTTTTTCAGCCTTTGCAATATCAAAAACATCTTTAGTATAAGTTTCCCATGGAAGATCTGTAAAGAAATCCAGATAGTTTCTCTGTACATTATAATCCGGAGAATTAGGATTCTGACGTTGAAGTCTGCTGATCTCCTTCTGGAAATGTTCTTCCACTTCTATGCTCCATTTTTTTGCTTTAGCCTTGTTAATAAGATCTTCCACATCACTTTCAGGTCCGCCGCCAAGCTCTTCCTGAATCGTTCTGATCTGCTGGTTCAGGAAATATTCTCTCTGCTGTTTATCAAGATCTTTTGAAGTTTTCTGATGAATCTGGTTTCTCAATTCCAGCCTTCTGAAGTCTTCATGCATCATTTCATAGCACTTGTTAGCTCTTTCCATAAGGCTTTTCTCCTCAAGGAGTTTTTGCTTTTCCAGAGAAGGAAAATTAGCATTTGTGCAGATGAAATTTAATAAATCATCATTGTTATTGATGTTTTTGATTGCGAAGTTAGCTGCATTAGGAATATTCGGATCCAGTTCAATGATCTTTAAAGCAAGGTCTTTAACATTTTCCAGCAGTGCTTCATATTCTTCCTGATTTTTAGGCTTGGTATCTTTTAATTTTGATATTTCAGCTCTGAAATAAGGCTGGTTTTCAATGATCTTTTTAATCTTAAACCTGTGGAAACCTTTAGTGATTGCAGTAATATTGCCCTCAGGAAGTTTAATAATCTTAATGATTTTAGCCAAAGTTCCTGTGGTATAGATATCTTTTTCGGCCGGTTGCTCCAAGTCCGAATTTTTCTGGCTTACAATTCCAATAAAATCTCCGTTTTTTTGGGCTTCCTCAAGAAGCTGTATAGAGGTTTTTCTTCCGGCGGTAATAGGAATTACCACATTAGGGAACATAACCATATTTCTTACGGGAAGTATAGGGAATATTTTCTGTTCGGAATTTTTATCAGTCTCTGCGAAGTCGGAAAGATTGATCTCTTCAGTTACGATATCAAATCCGTCGCTGATCATTTCTTCTAAACTAATATCTTCAAATTCTGTCATAATCAATCGAATGACAAATTGTCATTTTCGTTTTTTGTCGTTAAAGGGAATTTTTATAATATGTTCTGAAAACGCGTGGCATATTATAATATTCTTAGAATGCACAATACTTATGCCATTTGTTTTTTACTAAAAAATACGGTCAAAATTTCCTTTTTTAAATAATCTTTGTGTTAAAAAACAAAATAAAGCAGTTCTGTTTCTGTAATTTCTTAAAAATGTGTATTTTCGCAAACTGATAAAAAACTATAATTTATAAAATGGCAATTTTAGGACAGATTAGGAGTAAGCCTTGGCTTTTAATGGGAGTAATAGCCTTAGCGCTTTTGGCGTTTTTGGTGAACCCGGATAGTATTGACAAGGTTTTTGGTAAGAATCCTGATGTTTTAGGAAAAGTAAACGGTGAGAAGATCACCCGCGAAGAGTTCAATGATCAGCTTTTCGTGTTGCAGCAGCAGGCTGAACAGCAAGGTCGCCCGAAAAACGGTCTTGAAGAGCAGGCTTGGCAGTTACTTGTACAATCTAAACTTATCAAACAACAGTTTGAGAAATTGGGCTTTGAAATGACTGATGATTATTTCTGGAGTCAGATCCAGTACGATCAGATGTTCGCTCAGAATCAGCAGTTCTTTGATGAGAAAGGTAACTTTAAAACTCAAGAGCTTAAAAAAGAAATTGAAACATTAAAAAGCACCAACCCACAAGGGTACACACAATGGTTGAAAACAAGAAAGACTATTGAGTACAGATTGATGGCAAGACAGGTGTTTACAAATATTTCAGGAGGTATCACTACAGGTAAGAAAGAAGCCGAAGAATTGATGAAGCAGAGAGATCAGCTTGCAGATATCGACTTCGTGAAAGTAGATTATGCAGCTTATCTTCAAAAAACAAAGATCAACGTTACCACAGAAGATCTTGCTAATTACATCAAACAACATCCTGTAATGTTCAAGGCAGAGCCTAGCAGAAATATCGGTATCGTATATTTCCCTTCCAAGCCTAGTGCAGCAGATGATGCAGCAGCATTGAAAGAAATTACAAAACTATATTCAGGAGGTACAGATGCAAGCGGAGGTACAGAAAACTTCCAGAATACGAAAAACGATTCTATGTTTGTAATGGCTAATTCTGATATGCCTTTCAATCCGCAGTATATGAAGCCTACTCAATTGCCGGCTACTATTCAGGGACAGATTGCTACAGCAGCGATAGGTCAGACTTTTGGTCCATACAAAGAGCAGGATTTCTATGTAGTTTCTAAACTTGTAAACAAAAAGACTTCTGACTCTACTTTATCGAGACACATCCTTATCGCTTTCAAGGGAAGCCCTGCTGGTGAAGGTGTGACAAGAACTAAAGAACAGGCTAAGAAATTAGCAGACTCTATCGGAGCTATTGTAAAAGCAACTCCTGCTAAATTTACAGAGTTCCTTAAGCTATCTAACGATCCAAATTCAGCAGCTCAGGGAGGTAGCTTAGGATGGACAACTCCAGAAACACCTTTCGTTCCGGAGTTCCTTCACTATCTAGCTAACAATCCTAAAGGTGCTACCGGTGTGGTAGAAACGCAGTTCGGTTATCATATCATCAATATTGAAGATAAAAAATCAGGATCAATGGGGTATAAAGTTGCTAACCTTGTGAAAGCAGTCAAACCTTCAGATGCTACTGAAGCTGAAACGGACAAAAAATCAAAAAAATTCATTCAGCAGGTTCAAGGGAAGTCTTTCAACGATTTTGTAAATATTGCTAAAAAAGATAATTACCAGTTTACTAACCCTAAAGCCGCTAAGAGATTTGAAGGACAGCTTCAGGGCTTAGGTACTGAAAAAGACGCTGATATCTTAACTTGGGCTTTCGATAAGAAAAGAGTTAAAGGAGATACAGAACTTTTCACAGTAGACGGAACAGGTGATAAAATTGTAGTTTATCTTAACGGAAAGCAGGATGCAGGTCTTGCAGATCCGGAATCTGTAAGAGATCAGATTGAAGTTATAGTTAAAAATAAACTGGCAGCAAAACAGATTTCTGATAAAATTGCAGCCGCAAAAGCTTCCAGCTTAGATCAGGTAGCTAAATTATTTGCTGCTTCAAAGCAATCAGCTCAGGTTAATCTGCTGAACCCTTCAGTAGCAGGAGCTATGGAGCCTAAAGTTGCCGGTGCAGCATTCGGAGTTGCAAAAGGTAAGCTTTCCAATCCGATTGAAGGAGGAACAGGAGTTTATGTTCTGATCAAAAAATCAGAAACGGTAAACAAACAGCCTGGAGATCTTAAACAGTTTACAGAATCTCTTACTCAGAGAAATTCTGGAATGTTCGGACAGGCTTGGATGAAGAGTCTTCAGGACAATGCAGATATCGAAGATTACAGAATCGAGATCTGGAACAAGCTGGGAAATCAGCAGTAATAAGAAAATCATCTTAACAATATAAAAAGCGACAAAATTTTTTGTCGCTTTTTTGTATTTAACGCAGAACAATAAAGGAAAAGATTTATTTAAAATGTATTATATTTGCTTATTAGAAAAAAATTAGCAAGTGAAGTTCAGTAAAGAATTAAAAGCTGGTGTGATTGCACTTTTAGCTATAGTTGGCTTTGTGGTGTTGTTTCAATTTATGAAAGGGAAAAGCCTTTTTACTACCGATAATATATTTTACGCAAAATATGACAATGTAGAAGGTCTGGCGCAGTCTTCGGCCGTTTCTATCAATGGTCTTAAAGTTGGGCAGGTGGATAAGATTATTCCTTTGACCTCAAAAGACGGTAAAATCAATTTTGTCGTAAAAATTACAGTAGACAACAAATTCGAATTTTCAAAAAATTCATCTCTGGAAATTTTTGAACCCGGATTAATGTCCGGTAAAGAAATGAGAGTAAATCTTGTATACGGAGGTCCTACTGCAAAAGACGGTGACACCTTAAAAGGAGCTTTCAAACTAGGGACGCTGGGAAGCCTTTCTTCTCAGGTAGGTCCTGTGAAAGATCAATTGCAGGTGGTGCTGCATAGAGTAGATTCTCTAATGACTAACGCCAATCTGCTTGTAGATGCTCAAAACAGAGCTGAGATTAAAGCCTTATTATCCAATCTTAACAAAACAGTAAGTGCATTGCAGACTACTGCCGGAAGCGTGAACAGTCTTGTAGGGCACAATGATCCTAAACTTCAAAAAGTATTGGATGATGCAAGTCTTACAATGCAAAGCGGAAAAGTAACCTTAGACAAATACGGAAATCTTGCGGAAAGCATTGATACCAAACAATTGAATGCTACCATTGCCAATCTGGATGTTACTGTTGGAAAACTAAATCAGGTGATTGGCGGAATTGATAAAGGTGAAGGAAGTTTAGGGAAACTGATGAAGGACGAACAGCTTTACAATAATCTGAATTCAGCATCTTCCAATCTGAATTCATTAATTGAGGATATGAAAGCACACCCTAAGAGATATATTAACTTCTCGGTTTTCGGTAAAAATAACAAAGACTAATACGCCCTTATGCAGTACATCGATAATATTATTTTCCTGATTTTATTAGTGGCCGGATTTGGACTTTTTGCCAAAAGCCTTCAAAAGATTTATAGAAATATCAGGTTAGGCCACGAAATTAATAGAAACGACAGAAAATCTGAGCGCTGGAATACCATGGCAAGAGTGGCTATGGGCCAGAGCAAGATGGTGAAACGTCCTGTTGCAGGTATTTTGCACGTTTTTGTTTATGTAGGTTTTGTTATTATCAATATAGAACTTATCGAAATTATTGTTGATGGACTATTCGGAACCCACCGTTTTCTGGCTTCAGTTTTCGGACATGGATTTTATAGCTTCTTTACTGCAACATTAGAAATCCTAGCTCTTCTTGTAGTGATTGGTGTTGTCGTATTCTTCATCAGAAGGAACTTTTATGGAGTTAAGAGATTAACTATGAAAGAACTTTTCGGATGGCCGAAACATGATGCTAACTGGATTCTGATTATAGAATTTGCCCTGATGATGGCTTTCTTTAAGATGAATGCCGCTGATTGGGTACTGCAACAAAGAGGTGTATTGCCGGAACTTGGAAGTTTCCCTATCAGTTCAACAGTTCTGGGACCTGTTTTCAGTAATTTCGGGGATGGATTCTTACACTTTACAGAAAAAGGAGCTTGGTGGTTCCACTTTGTAGGGATTCTGTTCTTCATGAACTATCTTTACTATTCAAAACATTTACACATCATTCTCGCATTTCCAAGTACATGGTATGCCAATCTTGATAAAAAAGGAAAATTCAATAATCTTGATTCTGTAACAAAAGAAATCAAATTGATGATGGATCCTAATGCTGATCCCTATGCTGCTCCGGCAGAAGGAGCTGAAGCTGATGTTCCGTCTAAATTTGGTGCAGAAGATATATTTGACCTGAACCAGGTACAATTGCTTAATGCTTATTCTTGTACGGAATGCGGACGTTGTACCTCCGTTTGCCCGGCGAATATTACTGGTAAAAAACTTTCTCCGAGACTTATTCTTATGAAAACAAGAGACAGGCTGGAAGAAGTAGGAAGAAATATTGATAAAAACGGAAAATTTGTTGACGACGGTAAAAAACTGTTGAACGATTATATTACCAAAGAAGAACTTTGGGCTTGTACTACATGTAATGCATGTACAGAAGCCTGTCCGGTATTGCTTGATCCGCTTTCCATTATCTTTGAAATGAGAAGATTCCTGGTGATGGAACAGTCGGCGGCTCCACAAGAACTCAATCTGATGATGACGAATGTGGAAAATAATGCAGCTCCTTGGCAGTACAATCAGGCAGACCGCTTGAACTGGGCGAATGATTAAACTCTGAGGATGAAAAGGCTGATTTTCATATTTCTGTTTATCTGTTCCGGTTGTATGCTGGCTCAATCTGCTGACCAAAAGAAAATTCTCGAAGATTCACAGACGTTTATGTCGATGGTTCAAAAGAAAGATTATGATGGGATGATGAACCTTACCTATCCGGCTATTTTTGAAAAAATAGACCGGGATATGATGATAAGAGGTTTCAAAATGCTGCTTGAGGAGAATGACTATTTTAAAATAGATGTTTTGGATCTTGATAAACAAAGATTAAAGGTCTCAGATATTTTCAATACGGATGAAAATATAAAATATGCGTTTGCTTCCTATCCCATGGAGATGAAGATGACTTTTAATTCAGAAGATCTGGATGAGAAAAAGAAGAAAGTCCTCATGAATGTGATGGAAATGCAGGGAGTACGTGCAAAATTTTTAGACGATAATTCTGTTGAAGCCAACAAACTGATTATCGTCATTGCTCTTAATGATAAAAGTACAGGAAATACCTGGAAATATCTGAATTATTATGATGGTAACAGAGCATATGCTTCTGTAGTTCCGGCAGAGGTAATGAAAAAGGCAAAGGAATACTATGCAAACTTATTAACTAAAGAAAAAGAAAATGCAAATTAAAACAATGGCAGAATATGCTGCCGAAGGAAAATCCCCGGAAGTTTTATTTTGGGTTGGATGTGCGGGAAGTTTTGATGACCGTGCTAAGAAAATTACAAAAGCATTTTGCAAAATATTAAACAAAATAGGAGTTGAATTTGCAGTTCTTGGACAAGAAGAAAGCTGTACAGGAGATCCTGCAAAAAGAGCCGGAAACGAATTTGTTTTCCAGATGATGGCGCTTACAAATATTGAAGTTTTGAATGCATATGAAGTAAAGAAGATTGTGACAGCATGTCCGCATTGCTTCAATACACTTAAAAACGAATATCCAAGCCTGGGTGGAAAGTATGATGTTGTTCACCATACTCAATTCCTTAAAACATTAATGGAGGAGGGCCGTCTTAAGATTGAAGGTGGTGCTTTCAAAGGAAAGAAAATCACTTTCCATGACCCATGCTATCTTGGACGTGCTAATGACGAATACGAAGCTCCAAGAGTATTGCTTGAGAAACTCGATGCTGAGCTTGTAGAAATGAAGCGTTGCAGAACCAATGGGCTTTGTTGTGGAGCAGGAGGTGCACAGATGTTTAAAGAGCCCGAAAAAGGGAATAAAGACATCAATATTGAAAGAACAGAAGAAGCCTTATCCTTTGAACCCAAAGTCATTGCTACCGGATGTCCTTTCTGTAACACAATGATGACAGATGGTGTAAAACACTTTAACAAAAATACTGAAGTTGCGGTAAAAGATATTGTTGAACTTCTTGCTGAAGCAGAAGATTTATAATAGATCTGCGTATGAAATTAAAATGGAGGCTCTCCTTTTTATTGATACTATCACTACTTACCTTTCTTACATTCTGGAACTATAATCACAGAGTATATGATTGGGATATGCCGGGATATTTGGGATGTATGTATACTTCAGAGTTTCCTGAGTCACCGGATAAAGTCAGGATTATTACTTACGAAGACATAAAAAAAGAAGCACCTGCAGAGCATTATGCTGACGTTATCGGCATAAAGCCGTGGGATATACCCAGACAGTATTTTACTAAAAATACCCAGTCTTTTACAGAACAATTACCCTATTTTCAAATAAAAGTAGGGTATATTCTTGTTATTACCCTTTTTTATAAACTTGGATTAACCGGACCCATGGCGGTTCTTTTTACCAGCCTTATCTCGTATTTTATTTCAGGATTACTTTTCTTTTATATTCTGAAACTTTTATTTCCGGAAAAGTACTGGCTTGCGGTGCTGTTAACAGCTGCTGCCATGCTTTTACCTCCTATGACCTATATGGCAAGGGTTTCAACCCCGGATATGTTTATTTTTCAGTTTATCCTGATCTTCATTATAGGGATCATCAGGAAATGGGATAAATGGGCCATGTTTGTGCTTCTTTTCGCAATCACTTTTATACGCCCGGACTATATTACATTCACCCTGACTTATATTATGGCTGTTTTCTTCTTCCGTTATTTCAAAGAAAAGAAAATTGATTTTTCATTTGTAATTCAAGGGGGAGTACTTTTAGTGATGTATCTGGTTATTATTAAATTTTATAATTACCCAGGTTGGAAAGATGTTTTCTATGATACGTTTATAGACAGAAGGCCAATCATTTCCACCCATCCGGTAGATGTAAGCCTAAAAGCCTATTTAGAAATTATTTATATCAAGATTATCTATTTTAAAAAAGTGACGTTATCCGTTGCTATTATGACTGCAGTTATATTTTGGAAATCAAAAGATGCTTGGGTAAGAATGATTTCGGTTCTTTTCCTTGTCAATGTTTATATCAAGTTCTTTTTCTTTCCGCAGTCAGCAGCATTGAGATTTTTCTTTCCATTTATTTTTCCGCTTTTCATTATGATGCTCTATGTATTGAGTAAAAAATACAATGATCTTAAACTCGGGAAAATTGCGTAATTTTACCTTTTGAATTGATAGGATATTTAATCGCCGAATTAACTGATCAATAAACAGATATAAAAGGTGGTTAGATAATTCCTTGTAAATAAATGTTTAGATATGAAAATCGAAGAATCAAATATTGTAGAAACCAACGACTACAGAGTTATTATATACCCGGCTTCAAGACCTTTCGAAACCAAAGAAGCAAAAGCAATTACTGAGAAGCTGTTTGATTTTCTGGCAACTTGGGCAGCACACGGAAAACCACTTTCTTCTTCTTTTAAAATCGAAAAGAACCAGTTCATCATAGTTTGTGTAGACGAGGAAAAAGAAATGGCTTCAGGATGCAGCATTGATGCTTTAGGGAAAATAATGAGAGAAATTGATGAAGAATATCAATTAGGACTTTTCGACAGAATGAAGGCAAGCTTTGTTGAAAACGGAGAAGTGAAAACGTTAAAATTAATAGATTTCAAAACAAAATTAAGAAACGGGGAACTCTCTGGAGATATCCAGGTTTTTGACTTTTCAAAAAATACCTACCTTGACTTTTTAAGCCACTTCCTGCTTCCTTTGGAGAAGAGCTGGGCGGCTTCTGTAAAATAATCGATCTAAGTAAATACAGCAGATCAAAGTATAAAGTGGAAACGTGTTTTCCACTTTTTTGTTTTAATGTATCTTTGCAAAGACTCGAGTAAAGACTGATGCCTAAAGTACTTTTTTTAACGACTTCCCATAGCTATAATGATGACCGTATTTTTTATCATCAGGCGAAGGCTCTTAGAGATAATGGGTATGAAGTGAAAATATGTAGTTTATATACAGATTATAAAGGAACTATTGATGGTATTGAGATAGAATCTTATTCCGTTCTGGAAGAAAGTATAGAGCAGAAAATGGAGACTTTCCGTAAAGTATGTGAATCTTTCCAACCCCATTGTATCATCTGCTCCGAACCTCTCGCAGTTGTGGCTTCAAAAAAGTTTGTTCAAGAGAAAAATATCAGCTGTATTTATGATGTGACTGAGTGGTATCCCTCGATGTCAATGCTGGAAAAGTACAGCTTCCCAGCCAGAGCATTTCAAGCATTTAAATTTTTCTTAATACAGCTGTATGCAGGGTTTTTAAGTACGCATTTCATTTTCGGAGAAACTACCAAGAAATTTCCTTTAGCGTATTTTTTTTGGTTTAAAAAACAGATGATTCTTCCATACTATCCGGATTCTGCCTACATCAAAGAAAGCATCAGAGAACTTAAACCCAACACAATTACCCTTTGTTATACCGGTCAGATTTCTAAAGATAAAGGGATCGGAAATTTTTTTAAAGCAATTAATAAGCTTCGTGAAAAAGAACCGGAAATGGATATCAGAATTCTGATTATCGGATCAACAGTACAGGAAAGCGATGCATTGTATTTTTCAGCTTTACTGGAAAAGTATTCTTTTAAAAATATTGAGGTCAGGAAACCGACAAGTTTTGAGCATTTTACAGAAGCATTTGCTGATGCTGATCTATGTTTTGATCTCAGAGAAACCCATTTTGAAAACAATCATTCACTGCCGATAAAGCTTTTTTACTTTATGGGAGCCGGTAAGCCGGTAATGTATTCAGATTTAAAAGGGATAAGAAAACATATGGGAGAGCTCTCGTTTGGATATCTGGTTAATCCGCAGGATGCCGAATCCATTGCTGAAATGATCATCCGTTATGCCAGGAATCCGGCGCAATATCATTCCCATGCTTTGAATGCAAGGAAGGAATTTAAAGAAAAATATAATTGGGGAACAATAAAAAACGCTTTTATCGATTTTGTAAAAAGATCTATTGACAAATAACCATCATGCAGCTTACTATTATAAAAACTTTTGTCTCACGTTTTCTTATTCTGATCCTCAGTTTCGGGCTGGTGATCTATTCCACCAACATGTGGGGAAGCGAAGGAAAAGGAACTATTTCTATAGTAATTGCCAATGCCGCCGCGGTAAGCTTCTTCAGCAGTATTTTTTCCGGTAGCAGTACCTCATATTTCGCTTCAAGGTTTAAAATAGAAAAGGTGTTGCTTTATGCCTATTTGTGGTCTGTGTTTATCGGGCTTTTAGTTCCGTTCTTATTCAGTTTTACCTCTATTCAGGGTGAATATCTTTTATATCTTATCGGGATTTCTGTTTTTTCCTCACTGTTATCCACCAATATCAGCTTATTTATCGGAACACAGAATATCCGTAAATTTAACATTTATACCGTTTTACAGCAGTTTGTACATATTATCTTTATAGGAGTTTTGGTGTATGGTTTTGGTAAAAAAGAGGTTTCAGTATATTTTCAGGCCCAGATTGGCTGTCTGATGCTTTTATCCCTTACCAGTTTTCTTCAGATCATCAGAAAATGCAATATCTCGGAAATTTCATTCTCTAAAGAAGTTGCGAGAAATATGTTTGAATATGGATGGAAGACCCAGCTGAGCGCTTTTGTACAATTTCTGAATTACAGACTTTCATTTTATTTTCTGGAATATTTTGAAGGCATTGCCAGCGTAGGTATTTTTTCAATCGGGGTTACTTTTTCAGAGGCTATCTGGACAATTACCCGAAGTATTGCTGTGGTGCTGTATTCTGATGTAGTCAACAGCAAAAGCAGTGAAGAATCTATACTTAAGACCAAAGAGTCTCTCAAACTGACTTTTATTTTAATGATAGGATTTGTGCTAGGTATCATCATAATCCCATCGCAGGTCTATGAAATGATCTTCGGAAAAGAATTCAGTGACACAAAAGAAATTATGCTTCTTTTATCGCCGGGAATTTTTGCCATAGCCGTTAGTGATATGGTGGGACATTATTTTTCAGGAATCAGGGAGCTTAGAATCCTGAATGTTAAGTCAATTTTAGGATTGGTGGTTACAGTAGCTTTTTCTTGCATTGCCATACCAAAATGGGGAATTCTGGGAGCCTGCCTGGCAACAACATCCTCTTATTTAGTTTCAGCGGGTCTGCTTTTCCGTAAATTCTATAGAACCACACCATTCACTTGGAAAGATTATATGGTATCTAAAGAAGAAATAATAATTTTAAAACAAAAGTTTTTTAAAAAGTAGATTCCCACCAAAAACGGCTAGAGCAATAACAATTTTTTATCTGTAAAATCTGTAAAATCTGCGAAAGTTTTTTTTTATGGTATTTCAATCAAAATTAAAAGATCAATTGCTGTTAAATAATGTCATTTCCCTATTTTTACAAATCAATTAAGTCTTTATTATGTGCGGAATCAACGGTTATTATTCATTTCACAAAAATATTTCTTCTACAAATATTCTGGAGATGAATCAGGCCATCAAACATCGTGGTCCGGATGATGAAGGATTCTGGCTTTTTGATCATGATAAAGGAAGTTCATTTTCCGGAAATGATTCCACTCAAAAAATAAAAGCACAATTTCCCATTTTAAAAGATGGAAACTCAAATATTGCGCTGGGTTTCCGCAGGCTGTCTATTGTTGATTTATCTGAAAAGGGACATCAGCCGATGCTTTCAGATGATGAGCAGATTATAATTACTTTTAATGGAGAAATTTATAATTTCAGAAAACTCAAAGCAGAACTCGAAACATTAGGGTATTCCTTTGTAAGTAATTCCGATACCGAAGTCATTCTTAAAGCCTATCAGGAATGGGGAACTTCAACATTTGAAAAGCTGGATGGGATGTTTGCGATGTGCATTGTTGACCTTTCTCAGGGAGAAATTATTCTCGCCAGAGACAGAGTAGGCATGAAGCCCTTATTTTATCATCAAGGTGAAGAAGGTCTGGTATGGGCATCTGAAATAAAAGCATTATTGAAACATGAGTTTGTAAAACCTGAAATCAACTGGAATGGAGTGTATACCAATTTCCTTTTTCAGACTACTTTGGCTCCGCAAACTTGTTTTCAACAAATATTTTCCTTGGAACCGGCCTCCTTTATGGTGGTTGACCTAAAAGAACAGGAGATTATTAAAAAGAAATTCTGGAATTTATCTTTACAGCAAAAAGAAAGCGTTTCTGAAGAGGAAGCCGTAAAAAAAATTGATGATCTGCTTTCCCAAAGTATTTCCGAACAATTATATGCAGATGTACCGGTAGCGGTAATGATGAGCGGAGGTATTGATTCTACGTTAATTGCTTCAAAATCAAAATGTTTTAATGATGAGATCAATACGTATACGATCTCTTATCCGTTTTCTGAAGAAGAAGTGAAAAATGCTTCTTTGGCAGCCAGATATTTTGGAGTTTCTCATCAGGTTAAAGAAATAAGTGATGATGAAGCGCTGGAGAACCTTAAAGAAAATATTCAGCATTTTGAAGAACCATACAGCAGCTTTGAAGTGCTGATCAGTGCGGCAAAGTATGCAAATGATAATGCGTGTAAAGTTGTATTGAGCGGAAACGGAGCCGATGAGCT
This sequence comes from Chryseobacterium sp. Tr-659, assembly GCF_011752975.1. GTDB lineage: Bacteria > Bacteroidota > Bacteroidia > Flavobacteriales > Weeksellaceae > Chryseobacterium. Next base: position 138,318 of record NZ_VWWP01000009.1, read on the forward strand.
TTTCGGCGGCTATTCTCATACGCTTAAATTGAAGAAGTGGCTTCTGATGAGAAATTTTAATTTTATAAAACCTTTTATTTTTACGAAAGATAAACTTTCACAAAGAGTAAAAAACTACTTTTCTCAGAATGATATGTTCGATTTTTTCCGTCAAAGCCAGATGAGCATGATGCCAATGGAAGCGAAAGATCTTATAAAGCCTGAAATTTTTAATACAATCAATTCTAATCTTTCAAGGTATCATAGTTCCGAAAAAATGAGCTATTCCGGGTATTTTGAATATGATATGAAGTATTCTTTGGCCTCACATCATGTTTTCCGGGACGATTTAAGTGCGATGAAATATGGGGTGGAATTCAGATATCCATATTTAAGCAACCAATTGATAGATTATGTCGCCTCATTACCGGAATATATCAGGTTTAATGGAAAACAGAATAAACCATTATTACGTAAAACGGCAGAAAAATATCTTCCTTCTGAGGTTTTAAATATGCCGAAAAAAGGATTCTCATTCCCGGTACACTATTTTATTAAAAATGAAAAAAAAGTAAGGGATTTCATTGTTGAAAACCTTGAGAATTTAAAAAAGAGAAATTTTTTCAACGCAGATATTATTGATGAATGGTGGAATCATCAGGAACACGAATACGACTGGGTAAAAATCTGGCAGCTGGTGACTTTTGAACTTTGGTATCAAAAATATTTTGAGAAATAAACAGGCAGCCTAAAGATTAAAATTTTACCTTTGTAGCTATGATGAAATATTTTTGGGGTACACTTGTTGCGGTTTTTGCGCTTTTAAGCTGTAAAAGTGATGATGATTCTTTGCAGAGAATTGATCAGATTCTTAATATTTATATGAAAAATTCGGCTGGCCAGGATCTTCTGAACAGTAAGAAAACAGGGTTTTATACCAGTTTTTCAGTGAATGATATGTTAGGAAGTAAAGATATTTCTCCGGTAAGTATTCCGTTAAAAGTGACAACAGATTCATTGTATTATATGGAGTATATTGCAGGAGCACAAAGAAAAAGACTGGATTCTATAAGCCCCGACAATCCGGGTACAGGAACTTCTTACGTTTCCCGAATGCTGATTACCTTTACAAAAACAACCAATAATGTGTCTGTAACTACTTTGGATACACTGGAAATTCAGTATCGAAACACGCCTACGGTATTTCAGGTTTCAAAAGTCATTTATGACGGAAAGGAAGCGTTTTCCAAAGAAGCTGATGCTCCGAATTCAATAAATGTGGTAACTATCACAAAATAATTTTAAATTTGTACAATTGTTAGCTGATTATAAGCTAAACATCTAATATTTAACATCTAAATAAAATGTTACAAGTCAATTTTTTGCGCGACAATAAAGAACGCGTTTTAGAAGGTCTTAAGAAAAGACAATTCAAAAATCTTGAGTTGGTAGACGAGGCTATTGCTACTGACGACGAAAGAAAAAGAATCCAGTTTGAACTAGATTCCCAGCTTTCCGAAATCAACAAAATTTCGAAAGAAATCGGACTTTTGATGAAAGAAGGTAAAAAAGAAGAAGCGGAATCAGCAAAATCTAAAACAGCACAATACAAAGAGTCGAGCTCAGAATTGAAATCCCAGTTAGAAGTAAAAGAAAACGACTTACTGAATATTCTGTATCAGCTTCCAAACATTCCTAATGAATTGGTAAAAAGCGGTGCTTCTGCGGATGATAACGAAATTATTTTCCAGTCTCATACTGTGGAAGGACTTGGTGAAGGAGCTATTCCTCACTGGGAACTGGCAAAGAAATACAACCTGATTGATTTTGAATTAGGAGTAAAAATTGCCGGAGCTGGTTTCCCTGTTTATTTAGGAAAAGGAGCGAGATTACAGAGAGCTTTGGTTCAGTATTTCTTAGATAAGAATGTAGAAAAAGGGTATACAGAAGTAAATTCGCCTCACGTTGTAAATGAAGCATCAGGTTTTGGAACCGGACAGCTGCCGGATAAAGAAGGACAGATGTATTACATCAACGAAGATAAATTATATCTTATTCCTACAGCAGAAGTTCCTGTAACAAACCTTTACCGTGACGTATTGCTGGATGAAAAAGATCTTCCAATCAAGAATACAGCTTTCTCTCAGTGCTACAGGAGAGAAGCAGGAAGCTACGGAGCACATGTAAGAGGATTGAACCGTCTTCACCAGTTTGAAAAAGTAGAAATCGTAAGAATTGAAAAACCTGAAAATTCTTATGCTGTTCTGGAAGAAATGGTAGAACATATCAAAGAAATTCTTACAGATCTTGAACTTCCGTTCAGAGTATTAAGACTTTGTGGTGGAGATACAGGTTTTGCATCTGCAATGACCTATGATTTTGAGGTTTGGAGCGCCGCTCAGGAAATGTGGCTTGAAGTAAGCTCTGTGTCTAACTTTGAAACATTCCAGGCTAACCGATTGAAATGCCGATATAAATCAGATGGTAAATCTCAGCTGGTTCACACCTTAAACGGCTCAGCAATGGCACTTCCAAGAATTATGGCTGCATTGCTTGAAAACAACCAGACGGCAGAAGGTATTAAACTTCCAAAGAAAATTGCAGAATATGCAAGATTCGAAGTAATCAACTAATCAATTTGACTATCAATAAAAAGCCCACCGGAATATTTCGGTGGGCTTTGTTATTTTATTCTGTTACAATAGTGATCTTTTTATCAGCATTTTTGAATGTGGGATTTTTGTCATACATCGTTTTCAGATTATATTCTATTCTTACCGAGTAGTCATCAATCTGTTTCACCCAATCATGTTTTCCAGTAACAGATTTGATCTTATTGTCAAATCTTAATGTAGTTCCTATATTTTTGAAGAACATCATCATCATCCCTTCCATTTTTTCAGCTTCTTCTTTTGAACTTTTGGTACGAATAGCTTCTTCAAGATTCTTAAGATTAAAATTTTCCGTGTCGATCGTTAAAATTTTTCCATCCCAGTTGTTAAAATTATTCTGATCCAGAGGTAGCTTTTTGTCCTTTGTGAAATTTTTTAAAGCCTGGTAATCCTGAGGTGTAAAATGATCAATTTTAAAAGAAAAGCCAACCGGTTGATGATCTTCCTGAACAGATTTCATGTATATCTTTTTCATGATTCTGATTGTATCCTGATTTTCGGTATTTAATTTTCCTTCCTTGCTGGCAAGATCATACATATTTGTCCAGGTAGTCGGAAGTTGATTCATTTCCCCAAAGCTCTTTTCTTTTAACGAATCCGGAGTCATTGCCATCATTTCTGCCATAAATTCCTTTGTATTGATATCGGTAAGGGAAGTAGAAGCGGCATCTTTATGATAAACAATTTCAGAATTGATACTGCAGGATTGCAATGCAAAAATACTTATCAGAAATAAGGCAAAAATATTTTTCATTAATAATTACAATTCTAAATTAATGGCAGTTAACATCACCGTTATGATCTCTGGTAATGGTCATTGCTTCAGCTTTTGGAGAAACATAAGGAATTCCAAGTTCAAGCCCTCTTAAAATAAATAATCCGCCTAAAATAATCATGATTACGGGAACGGCTTTTAAGATTTTTATCCTGAAAGCCTGATTCATTAGATTTCCGGCCAGAACAACAGCAAACATAAACGGAAGGGTTCCTAAACCAAATAAGGCCATATATAAAGCTCCCTGCCATATTCCTCCGCCTGCAAGACTTGCTGTAAGGGCCATATAAACCATTCCGCATGGTAAAAAGCCATTAAGAACTCCGGTAGAGAATCTTGAGCGGTAATCAGCTTTCTGCAGCAGTCTTCCCAGATTTGATTTTACAGAATATAAAAATTTTGATAAAAAGGGAATTTTAGAAGCAAAATCTTTTCCTCCAAATGAAAATAGAGCCATGATAATAAGAAGCACACCCGCGGTAATTGTGAGGTATTTCTGAAAACCAGCCATTTCAAATCCCTGTCCTATAATTCCCAGGAGTGCTCCCAGCAGAGAATAGGTAAATATTCTCCCGAACTGATAGGTAAGATTCTGGAGGTAAAAATTGGCAGCCTGTTTTTTGGTTAATCCCATCGATAGAGCAATAGGTCCGCACATTCCGATACAGTGAAAGCCGGAAGCAAAGCCTAAAGCAATAGCCGATACAACAAGTCCTATTTCCATATCACGTCATAATCCATTCTATAGTCTGTTTTATCTTTTGTCCAGTTCAGTCTTAATGTGTAGTTTCCTGTTTTTAATACTTGTGCAGGAATTATAAAAGACTGTCCGGCATCAAGCTGTACAGATTTTTTGATGTCTAAATTCTGGTCGTCGGTTCTGTTTAAAACAAATTTTACCGTAGTATTAGAATTATTATATTCTTTTGGAAAAGTGATTTTAATTCCTTTGATATCCTGGCTGTATGCAGGTTTTTCCTGTAGTTCATCAGCCCTTTTTTTGGCGTCAATTACATCCTGGTACTGTAATTCTTCTTCATAATAATTATCCGTTACCATTTCAGAGTTCTTCTGCCCGTTCGGGAAAAGAAATAGCATAGATAAAATAAAAACTATGAATGCAAATAATGCAATTACAACACCGTGTCCCCAACTAAAGTTCTTCATTTCTTCCGGATTTTTTATTTTTATATTGATCAGAACCATCACAAAAGGGGTTCTGAATCACTGTTTTTTAATTAAAATTGTAGTTTAAATGGTCCCTCAAAATAGGTCTGATAAGAATCTACCAGTTTACCCTTCATATCATAAACCCCGATGGTAATGTTTTGTTTGGAAAGTTTCATTTCATCTTCAGGGAAACTGATATTGATTGTACCCTTGGAAATTTTATCTCTGTCTACCTGGATTTTACTTGATGCACTGTACGTGATCTCGCCATGTGCAGGATCAATAACCTTAATGGTAACGATTTTCTTTTCGTTGGTTTTATTGAGGAAAGTATAATTATAAGTATTGGTAATTTTCCCATCTCTTACAAAGAATGTGCTGCCAGCAGGCTTAATGAATTTAGCTTCCATTTCCCCACGGCTGTATAGAAGATATCCTAAGAATCCTACCAAAAGAAATAAGAATACAGCGAAGCCTTTCATTCTTCCTGTAAACTTGAATTGTGTCTGTTTTTCAATTTCGTTTTCAGAAGCATATCGGATAAGGCCTTTTGGAAGACCTACTTTTTCCATGACTTCATCACAAGCATCAATACAGGCGGTACAGTTGATACATTCTAATTGTTGTCCGTCTCTGATATCAATTCCTGTTGGGCATACCACAACACACTGGTGGCAGTCGATACAATCTCCTTTACCAGCAGCAGTTCTGTCTTCACCTTTTCTCCATTTTGATCTGCTCTCTCCTCTTTTGAAATCATAGAAGACGTTGATGGTATCTTTGTCAATCAATACTCCCTGAAGTCTTCCGTAAGGGCAAACCAACGTACAAACCTGTTCTCTGAACCATGCAAATACAAAGTAAAATGCAGCAGTAAGAAGAATCATTACGATAAAATTGGTTGGGTGGGTAAATGGCCCTTCACCAATGATCTTAAATACCTGTTCATAACCTACGATATACATAAACATGAAATGGGTAATGATCAGTGAAATGATAATATAAATAGTCCACTTCAAGCTTCTTTTCCAGATTTTCTCACTGTTCCACTCCTGTCTGTCCAGCTTCATCTGCTTATTTCGGTCTCCTTCAATCAGATACTCGATTTTACGGAAGATAGATTCCATAAAAATTGTCTGAGGGCAAATCCACCCGCAGAAAATTCTTCCGAATGCAATCGTAAAAACAATAATAAAGATTAAAGATGCGATAGCACCTAAAGTCAGGATAAAAAAGTCCTGTGGATAGAATGGCTGTCCGAAGATAAAAAATTCTCTGTCTATAACATTGAACAGCAATAACGGGTTACCGTTGATCTTTATGAAAGGTAAAGCAAAATAAATAATAAGTAAGAGATAGCTTACAATGTTTCTATAGTTGGTATATTTCCCTTTAGGTTTTCTTGGAAATACCCATCTTCTTTTTCCGGATTGCTCCATTGTCCCTATAGAATCTCTGTAAGTCTCAGGGTCCAGAACTTGTCCCTGTCCGCCGCGTACTTCTATTTCTTCTATGTCTGACATATATAATAGGTTTTAAAAAAGAAAAAACATAATTCGTTACTATTTTTAATCTAATAACAAATTATGTTTCTTCATATATTTTCTAATTTTCTAAATTATTCTTTTTCCCAATGCGCTTCAGTTCCTTGAGGAGCTGCTCCTCCCTGAGCCGGAGTCACTGGTGGTTGTTCCTGATTGATGTGATATACGTATGCTGCAATCTTTTCAATCTCTGCCCCTGAAACCTCTCCGTTTTTACCGAAAGCTCTCATCGCAGGGTTAGTAGGAGAACCATTCCAGTCCATATGGAAAACGTTTTTAAATAATGTTTTCTCTGGCTGGTTGATCCAGTAGTTATCAGTAAGGTTTGGTCCGATACCTCCACTACCGTCTTCCTTGTGACAAGATGCACAGTTTGTTTTGAATAATTCTTTACCTTCTGCAATGTTATCAGCTGAATATTTAGCTGTTTCAATTGTTACAGGAGGCTGGCCTGCCTCATATTCTTTGATGCTTGCCATTTGCTCTTTATATTCTTTTTCATATTCGCTTAACGGGTGAGCGAAGTCTGTAAATGAATACGCTGCGATATATACAATACAAAAAGCGGTCCCAAAATAGAATAAACCTACCCACCATTTTGGTAACTGGTTATCCAACTCCATAATTCCATCGAAACCATGATCGATAAGGATATCTTTTTCTTCAGAAGCAGACTGCTTTTTGAAAGCACTCTGATATAATCTTTTGAAGTATGGTACTTTTTTTTCAGCCAAATAAGCCGCTTTTTCTTCAGGAGATAATTTTTTGAATTTGTTGTTTTCAATCAGGTCTCCGATAGCTCCATGAATGTAGGCTAAGATACCAGCGATTACAACAGTTCCCCAGAAGTAAGGCGAAGCCAGGAACGCGTAGCTCTGTACAAATAAATAATAAAAAACTATTAAAAGTCCGATTATTATTAAGATGTTTATAACAACAGGTGTTCTTTGTTTCATAAAAAATAGTTTAATTTTTTAAATTAAAGTCATCATCTTCGTCATCCCCTAGCGGTGCTTCTTCTTCCTCTTTGTAATATTTTTTAGGTCTGCTAAAAACATAAATTACTAAGGCAACGAAGAAGAGCATAAAGAAAATCAGAGCCAGCGTCTGGTAGAAACCAGCATTTTCTGTATTGGATAATATATCTTTAAAGTTCTGAGGAATCATATGAACCTTTAATGTTTTTTAGTTATTACTTGCTGTTTTAATTTCAGTTGTTTTGATATCTGTTCCTAATCTCTGAAGATAAGAAATAAGAGCTACAATTTCTTTTTTCTCTAATTCTCCCTGAGGTCTCTTAGCATACGCCTGTTTAAGGTCATTTGCTTCAGAGAAGATATCTTTTACAATTTTTGCCGATTGGTTATTTGCCCACTTATCTGCGGAATCGATTTGAGCCTTAGTATAAGGTACATCGAATACATTCTTCATCAGCTTCATTTTAGCAACCATCTTAGATTTATCCAAGTCAGTAGCAATTAACCAAGGGTAACGAGGCATGATAGAACCTGCAGATGTAGATCTTGGGTTATACATGTGCTTGTAGTGCCAAGAACTCGGGTTTTTACCACCTTCTCTATGTAAATCCGGTCCAGTTCTTTTAGAACCCCATAGGAATGGTCTGTCATATACGAATTCTCCGGCTTTAGAGTATTGTCCGTTTTTACCGTTGAATCTTACGATCTCATCTCTGAACGGTCTTACCATCTGAGAGTGACAAGCGTTACATCCTTCACGGATATAAATGTCTCTACCTTCAAGTTCAAGCGGTGAATAAGGTTTCACTGCAGAAATCGTAGGTACACTTTTCTTAAGAGATAGCGTAGGAATAATTTCAATTGAACTACCGATAGATATAGTAAAGAAAGATAAAATACCTAATAATACAGGAGTTCTTTCTAACCAAAGGTGAGTGCCTTCTCCTTCTTTTCTGCTCTTACTAATGTTTGCTAATGCAGGAGCTTCAGCAGGAACTTCTTTCTGGAATGATCCTTTTCTTACCGTAGCAATTACGTTAACGATCATTAGGATAGATCCTGAAATATAGAATAAACCTCCTAAGAATCTCATTTTAAAGTAAGGAATGATTGCAGTTACAGTATCCAACCAGTTTTTCCATAATAATGTTCCGTCCGGGTTGAATTGTTTCCACATTAATCCTTGTGTAAATCCTGAGATATACATTGGTACTGCATAGAAAATGATTCCTAAAGTACCTAACCAGAAATGCCAGTTAGCTAATTTTACAGACCATATTTTTGTTCTCCACATAATAGGTACCAGGTAATAGATAACCCCGAATGCCATGAAACCATTCCATCCAAGAGCTCCTAAGTGTACGTGACCGATAACCCAGTCTGTAAAGTGACCAATTTTGTTGATGTTTTTAGTTGCTAAAAGCGGTCCTTCAAATGTTGCCATACCATAACAGGTAACTGCAACTACGAAGAACTTAAGGATAGGATTTTCTCTTACTTTATCCCAAGCTCCTCTCAAAGTAAGAAGACCATTTAACATACCTCCCCAAGATGGTGCAATAAGCATGATAGAGAAACCTGTTCCTACCGCCTGTGCCCAAGCTGGAAGCGCTGTATACTGAAGGTGGTGAGGACCAGCCCAGATATATACGAAAATTAATGACCAGAAGTGAATAATAGACAGTTTATAAGAGAATACCGGTCTGTCTGCAGCCTTCGGAAGGAAGTAATACATTAAACCTAGAACCGGAGTCGTCAATACGAATGCAACCGCATTGTGCCCATACCACCACTGTACAATAGCATCTTTTACCCCTGCATATGCTGAATAAGATTTCCAGCCTGTGAAAGATAAAGGTACTTCAAGGTTATTGAAGATGTGAAGCATTGCCACCGCAATCCATGTACCAATGTAGAACCAGATGGCTACATAAAGGTGTCTCACTCTTCTCTTTGAAATAGTCAGGAACATATTGATACCGAAGATGATCCATGAGAATGCGATCAAGATATCGATCGGCCACTCGTGTTCAGCATATTCCTTAGAAGTGTTAATCCCCATAAAGAATGTAACGAACGTAGCAACGATCATAAACTGCCAAGTCCAGAAATGTAACCAAGACAATGTATCACTGTACATCCTTGTTTTTAATAATCTTTGTAATGAGTAATAAATACCCGTGTAAACAATGTTACAAACGAATGCAAAGATTACGGTATTGGTGTGCAACATTCTGATTCTACCAAAACCAAATGCACCATGAGTGTTTATTAAACCTTGAATATTACCGGATGCCAAACTTTTAATGGTTGTGTCATCTGTCCCGAATAAGAACTCAGGTAATTCAGGGTAGAAAAGCATTAATGCCGCCGTAAGCCCGAACGTGAACCCTATAAGACCAAAAACGATGGTCGCATAAAGGAACGCACGGACAATACTATTGTCATAACTAAACTTTTGTGTTTCCATATCAACTATTCACTATTTTTCTCAATTTTTATTATTTTCTCCTATTTCTTTCTCGTCTTTATTTTTGTCGCCATTTTCATCATTTTCTTTGATTTTTTCATCATCAAAAAGGATTCTGACAGCAGGAGATTCATCATCTTCAAACTGTCCTTTTCGGGCATACACTATAAATACGACCAAGAAAATCGCAGCCAAAGAAACACTGCAGAGGATCATTAAATATAGAATATCCATTGGACAACAAAATTAACCTATTTTCGGGGTTCAAATTTAGTGAAAAATAATGACATTCATCACGAAATGCCGATTTCATCTAATTTAAAATCAGTCTAAATAAGGGCTTTTACGCCTGCTTTTTGAAATATTTCCGCCCTAAAATCCAGGTTGAAAGTGTGGTGAATGTAACCACCGTGATCGAACTGATTGGCATAATGATTGCTGCAAAGAGGGGATGCATATGTCCTGTGACTGCGTAACTTAAACCAACGATATTATATAGAAAACTGATTATAAATGTCATTTTCACAATCGTGATAGATCCCTTGCAAACGTTCAGGTAATGGTCTAAATTCACCACTTTTTCACCATTCATGATCACATCGGAAGAAGGGGTGAAGCTGTTCGTGTCATCAGCAATTGCAATACCTACATTACTCTGCTTTAATGCTCCTGCATCATTAAGTCCGTCTCCAAGCATTGCTACTTTCATGTGCTGATCCTGAAGGGCTTTTATGTAGTTCAGTTTATCTTCAGGACTTTGATTAAAGGCCATTCCTTTATAGTTCGGGATAAGTTCCTTAAGCTGATTTTCTTCTGAAGAATTATCTCCGCTCAAGATAAATATTTTGTAGTTGGTTAATTTGGTAAAAAGTTCTTTCAGTTTAGGACGGTATTCGTTTTTGAAGATAAATTTGCCTAAAAACTGTCCGTTTTTGCTGATATAAACTGCCGTTTCAAGGTTTTTAGGTTCCTGATCGTTATATCTTGCAGAGCCAATTTTGTATAGATTTCCTCTCACGCTGGCTTCATATCCTTTTCCGGAAATTTCACGGAAGTTTTCTACAGGATAATAATCGTCACTTACTTCTATAAATTCATATAATGATTTTGAAAGTGGGTGATTGGAATTCTTTAATAATGTTTTGATATTCAGAGAATCAAATTCATTGATGTCAGATCCTTCATATCTGATATTTGATTTCTTTCTATGGGTAATTGTTCCTGTTTTATCAAAAACAATAGTGTCCAGTTTCGCTATTTTTTCAATCGTTAAAGTATCTTTTACATAGAATTTATTTCGGCCTAAAATCCTCATAATGTGTCCGAAAGTGAACGGAGCAGACAATGCAAGTGCGCAAGGACAGGCAATAATCAGAATGGCGGAGATAACCTGAAACATTTTCTCCAGATCTATGAATGCCCAATAAGTTCCTGCAACAAGGGCAATACCTAAAATAATGAACGTGAAATATTTACTAATGTTGTTGGTCAGTGTGTCAAGCCCGGTCTCATGTTTCTTAAAGGCTTCTTTGTTCCAAAGCTGGGTAAGATAACTTTGGTCAACATCCTTGATAACTTCCAGTTCCAGAGATGAACCTATCTGCTTCCCTCCTGCAAAAATCTTATCGCCAGGCTGTTTACTGATACTTTCACTTTCTCCCGTGATGAAGCTATTGTCTATATTTCCTTCTCCATTGATCAGAATTCCGTCAACAGGAATGATTTCCTGATTTCTAACGAGAATTCTGTCGCCAACTTTTATTTCTGAAAGTAAAATATTATCCTGTTTTCCTTCGAAATCAACTTTTGTTACGGCAATCGGATAGAAAGATTTGTAATCTCTGTCGTAAGAAAGAGCATTGTATGTTCTTTTTTGGAAAATTTTCCCGAGAAGCATAAAGAATAAAAGTCCACAAAGGGTATCGAAATATCCTGGGCCATAATCTGTTACCACTTCATAAATACTTCTTCCGTATAGAACAAAAATTCCTAGAACAATTGGGACATCAATATTAACGATCTTATTTTTTAGCCCGTACCATGCAGATTTATAATAATCTGAAGCTGAGTAAAATACAACGGGTGTAGCCAAAAGGAATATCAAAGTTCTGAATAAGCCTTTATAATGTTCCATCCAATAATCTTCACCTCCAATATATTCAGGAAAGGCAAGGAACATTCCGTTACCGAAAGCAAAAGCTGCAATGGCAAATTTTACTAATAAAGATTTGTCGAGATGATCTTCATTTTTATCAGCAGTTTCAAGACTGATAACGGGTTTATACCCTAGGTTGGTTAGAAATTTAGCTAGTTCGCTTAATTTCAGGTCATTATGGCTGAATGATATCTGTAAGGTTTTCCTTGTAAAGTTTACCTGTGAATATTTAATATGTGGATTTAAAGTATGAAGGCTTTCCAATAGCCAGATACAAGAAGAACAGTGGATTACAGGGATTTTGAATGTGACAAGGCTTGTATTTCCTTCAGAAAAATCAGTCACTTTTTCAAAGATTTCCGGGGTGTCTAAGTAATCAAACTGGGTAGCATTTTCATCATTCGGACGAATTCCTGCCCCCTTATTAAGTTCATAGAAATTGCTTAAATTATTTAAATTTAGAATTTCGTAAACAGACTTACATCCATTACAACAGAAAGTCTTTTCATCAAATAAAATTCTCTCTTTTTCTATACCTTGACCACAATGAAAACAGTTCTCGCTCACCACCATAAAATATTGAAGTACAAAATTATAACAATTTTTTTTGTTTATCGTGTTAAAAAGTTCTATTTTTGTGATAAATATCATATAAAATGCCGCAGGAACAACAGATAGCAATTGAAGAGAGGTTCGCCAGAGTTTTTAATGATAAATCATTTAAGGAAAGACTTTCTAGCGCAGATTTTGAAAAATATATTAACGGTAAAAAAAGATTGAGTTTTCAGAAACACGATACTATTTTCGAGGATGGAGAAGCTCCGAAAGGAGTATTTGTTCTTGAGAAAGGAGCCGCTAAATTATCCAAATCAGGAGCATTCGGGAAAGATCAGATTTTAAGATTTATCAAAGAAGGAGATATCATCGGCTATCGTTCTTTGCTTTGCGGGGAAAATTTCCAGGCCAAAGCAGAAGCAATGACAGATATTGAATGTGTTTTCTTACCCGCTGATATTTTCATGTATCTTCTGGAGGTAGATCCACAGCTGTCTTTCGTAATGCTTCAGAAAATTTCATACGAATTAGGAGAATCTTCCAATACCATTACTTTCCTTGCACAGAAAACTGTAAGAGAAAGACTGGCCGAAATCCTATTGCTTTTAGAACAGAAACTGGGAGTAGATCCGGAAGGTTTCATCAAGATCTCATTAACAAGGGAAGAAATTGCCAACATTATTGGTACTGCCACAGAAAGTGCCATCCGTCTCATCTCGGAATTCAAACAGGATAGCCTGATTGAAGTGGACGGAAGAAATATCAAGATCTTAAATCACGATAAACTCATGAAACTCGGTCACGTAGTTTTATAAAAATCATAGAAAACTTAAGTCGGCTCAGGGCCGACTTTTTAACTTTTAAAAATAGATAAATTATGTCTGTTCACTCTGAAATTAAAAAAGTTACAACTGAAACCTTGCGTAAAATGAAATTCGACAAGGAAAAAATAACAATGCTTACAGCCTACGATTTTACTACTGCAAAGATGGTAGACGCAGGAGGTGTGGATGCTATTTTGATTGGAGACTCTGCAGCGAATGTAATGGCTGGTTTTGAAACTACACTACCTATTACACTGGATCAGATGATCTATCATGCTCAAAGTGTGGTAAGAGGAACTGACAGAGCTTTGGTAGTAGCAGATCTGCCTTTCGGAACTTATCAGAGTAATCCTGAAAAAGCATTGGAATCGGCGGTAAGAATGATGAAGGAAGGAGGTGCGCATGCGGTAAAGATTGAAGGAGGAAAAGAAATTTCCAAATCGATCAAAAAAATTATCAATGCAGGAATTCCGGTAATGGGACATTTAGGATTAACGCCACAATCCATTTATAAATTCGGAACCTATAAAGTAAGAGCTAAAGAAGAGGCAGAAGCTGAAAAACTGATTGCTGATGCACAGCTTTTGGAAGAATTGGGATGTTTTTCCATTGTATTGGAAAAAATTCCGGCAGAATTAGCAAAGAAAGTTACTGAAAGTATCTCTATTCCTACGATCGGGATTGGTGCGGGAGCAGACTGTGACGGACAAGTTCTTGTATATCACGATATGGTAGGAATGAACAAAGGCTTCAGTCCGAAATTCTTAAGAAGATACCTTGATCTTTACACCGAAATTACGGGAGCGGTTGCTCAATATGTAAAAGATGTGAAATCTGTTGAATTTCCAAACGAAAACGAAAGCTATTAATTCATATGCAGAACCAACAACAATCTATTCAGGGAATATTATCTATTGCAGCGCTGATCTGTCTTGCAGTAGGGTGGTTTAATTTATTTTCCCCGGAAATCAATCACTTGCTTTCAAGAAAAATTTTTTATGTTCTGATAGGAGCTAGCTTCTTCATTCAGGCTCCGCTGCTTACCAACAAAAACTTTGTTTACGCTATGTATGCAGCTGCTGTTATCTGCGTATTGGGAGCTTTTATACCAGAGGGTTCAAATCTTTCAGCGATTAAAACAGTAGGGCTTCTGGCGGGGATTATCCTGTCATTATCTAATAGGAGAAGATAGACTGAAAAAATATGAAGGAGCAGATTGTATATGAAGACAACCATCTTTTAGTGGTTAATAAAAAAGTCGGCCAGCTCGTACAGGGCGATAAAACGGGCGATGAATCACTACTGGAATCTATAAAAAATTTTATAAAAATAAGAGATGCTAAGCCGGGAAATGTCTTTCTCGGTTTGGTTCATCGCATAGACCGGCCTACATCAGGCTTAGTAATTTATGCAAAAACTTCCAAAGCACTTTCACGTTTGACTCAGATGGTGAAGAATCGTGAAGTTAAAAAAACATATTGGGCAGTTGTGGGAAAAGAGATGATTCCACAGAGCCAAAGGCTTATTCATTATTTAAAGAAAAATGAAAAAAATAATAAAGCCATTGTGTTTCCTAAGGCTACAGATGGAGCGAAAGAAGCTATCTTAACTTATCACGTCATTAAAACACTGGATAATTATCTGCTTCTTGAAATTGATCTTGAAACAGGAAGACACCACCAGATCCGTGCTCAGTTATCCAAAACGGGTGTTCCGATCAAAGGCGATTTAAAATATGGATCTCCACGCTCCAATCCGGATGGAGGGATCAATCTTCATGCAAGAAAACTGGAGTTTATTCATCCTGTGACTAAAGAGAAAATTGAAATTATAGCTCCGGTTCCACAAAATGATGCGATTTGGAGAGCTTGTGAAGAGTAATTAACGGAAAAGGAACTTATAAAAAATGGAAACTGGAAGTGATTCAGTTTCCATTTTTTATTTAAATAAATTCAAAAAAAATTTCAGGCTATTACATCTCGGTCCTCCGTCATCCTGTTTCCATCTCTATCAAAAATTTTGCCCATTCTGAAAAAATAACTAACTTCGTCCCATACTTTAGGGGTGTCTGTTATCAACAGACTGAGACTTTACCCTTTGAACCTGATCTGGATCATACCAGCGTAGGGAAAAGTAGATGACTTTTGCTGTACATTCTATTGTACAATAATAGCCATTCCTAAAGTGTACTTAAATTATTTAGGAATGGAACTTATAATCAACCACACCCGAAAAACATTTGAAATACTTCCTGAAAATCTGGAAGCATTACTGGCTATTGAGCTGCCCGGAAAGAAAAAGGGCATTGCCGTTGCTCTAAACAATCGTATCATTCCGCTCTCTGCCTGGGCGGAAACAATCCTTAACAATCAAGATTCAATTTTAATCATTACTGCCACTCAAGGCGGTTAATTCTCATATTTAATACCCCAAAAATTATGGCTCACTCCATTACATGTTCGCCATTTCCGAACTCAAAGAAAATTTACGTTGAAGGTAAAATACATCCAATCAGCGTAGCCATGCGTGAAATACAGCTTAGTCCCACCAAACTTACCAATGGCGGCTTTGAACATAATGCTCCGGTAACCATTTACGACACTTCAGGGCCTTATACTGACGAAAATGCAGTTATTGACATTCAAAAAGGACTTCCAAGGATAAGAGAACAATGGATTCTGGACAGAAATGACGTAAATATCCTGGACGGAATCACTTCTGAATACGGGAAAGCCCGTTTAGCAGATCCACGTCTTGATGAATTAAGATTCTCCTACGATCATAAACCTAAAGTAGCACAGGAAGGAAAAGAATTGACCCAGCTTTACTATGCAAAACAGGGAATTATTACCCCTGAAATGGAATATATTGCGATCAGAGAAAATCAAAGAATAGAACAGCTGGAATCCGTATCAAAAGAGATGGCTTTTCAACATCCAGGACACAGTTTTGGAGCCAATACACCGAAAAGCAAAATCACTCCGGAATTCGTAAGAGATGAAATTGCTGCAGGAAGAGCGATCATTCCGAATAACATCAACCATCCGGAAAGTGAGCCAATGATTATCGGAAGAAATTTTCTAGTGAAAATCAATGCCAATATCGGAAATAGTGCCGTTTCATCCAGTATTGAAGAGGAAGTAGAAAAAGCAGTTTGGGCTTGCCGATGGGGAGCTGACACAATTATGGACCTTTCAACCGGGAAAAATATTCACGAAACAAGAGAATGGATCATCAGAAACAGTCCGGTTCCTATTGGTACCGTTCCTATTTATCAGGCATTGGAAAAAGTAAAAGGAGTTCCTGAAGATCTTACATGGGAAATTTTTAGAGATACCCTGATTGAACAGGCTGAGCAGGGCGTTTCTTATTTTACAATCCATGCGGGAGTTTTGTTGAGATACATTCATTTAACAGCCAACAGAGTAACCGGAATTGTTTCCAGAGGAGGGTCTATTATGGCAAAATGGTGTTTGTTCCATCATAAAGAAAGCTTCCTGTATACTCATTTTGAAGAGATTTGTGAGATCATGAAAAAGTATGACGTTGCTTTTTCTCTTGGAGACGGTCTTCGTCCGGGATCTATTGCAGATGCTAATGACGCAGCACAGTTTGCAGAACTGGAAACTTTAGGTGAGCTAACCAAAATAGCCTGGAAACATAATGTACAAGTCATGATTGAAGGCCCGGGACACGTTCCGATGCATATGATTAAAGAAAATATGGATAAACAGCTGAAAGAATGCCACGAAGCTCCTTTTTATACATTAGGCCCTTTGACAACTGATATTGCACCAGGCTATGATCACATTACTTCAGGGATCGGGGCTGCCATGATCGGGTGGTTTGGTTGTGCAATGCTTTGCTATGTGACTCCGAAGGAACATTTAGGACTTCCGAATAAAGATGATGTAAAAGTAGGGGTAATCACCTATAAACTGGCCGCACATGCAGCAGATCTGGCAAAAGGGCATCCCGGTGCACAGTACAGAGACAACGCCTTAAGTAAAGCAAGGTTTGAATTCAGATGGGAAGATCAGTTCAACCTTTCATTAGATCCTGAGACTGCAAGAGCTTACCATGATGAAACACTTCCGGCAGAAGGAGCAAAAATAGCCCACTTCTGTTCTATGTGCGGACCGAAATTCTGTTCCATGAAGATTACTCAGGAAATTCGTGAATCTGCAGAAAAAGGAATGCTGGATAAATCTCAGGAGTTTATTGAAAAAGGGAAAGAAATCTATATATGATCCTTGTTATCACCCCTGAATTAATTGTTCTGAACGAAACTGATACTATTAATGAGATGTTTCAGGAAGGTCTTGATTTGCTTCACATCCGCAAACCATGGATTAGCAGGAAAGAAATGATTGAGTTTATCAGCAAGATTGATACAGCTTTTCATCCGCAGTTGGTGCTGCATACTCATTATGATCTTGGAAAAGAGTATCATATTTCAAGGTTTCATTTCAGGGAGATTGATCGGCAGGAAGAAAAATATAAACCTTTTGCAGAGGAAAATACTCTATCAACTTCAGTGCACGATATCACTAACTATAATACTTTGGATAAAGAATGGGAGTATGCCTTCATAAGCCCGTTCTTTCCAAGTATATCCAAAAAGGGATACGGTCTGAATTCAACAATTATGGAAGAAATAAAACTGAGAAACAATCCGGATGTAAAATTGATTGCTTTAGGAGGGATTAATCAGAATAATATTCATGAAGTCTTTGAGGCTGATGTAGAGGGTGCCGCTTTATTGGGTGCAATCTGGGAAAGCGAAGAACCATTAAAAGTATACAAAAAATGCAGGAACGCCCTTATGTTATGAGTATTGCGGGCTTCGATCCGAGCGGCGGAGCAGGTTTATTATCAGACAGTAAAACCTTTGAACAATCGAAAGTTATGGGATTGGGAGTTTGTACGGCATTAACATTACAGACCGCTTCTGAATGCCTGAGTTTGGAATGGCGTTCCGTAGATGAAGTGACTGAAGCTGTTGAAGTGCTGATGAAAAATTATTCTATTTCAGCGGTGAAAATCGGAATCGTGAAGGATGCAGAATTTCTGGGTAGAATTATTGAAACGGTAAAGACTGGTAATCCCGAAACAGAAATTGTCTGGGATCCTGTTTTGAAAAGCACTTCAGAGTTTACTTTTTTTGATCATGATTCTCTTTCGAAATTGAAGAATATCATTAATGAACTCAGTTTAATTACACCTAACTATAATGAATATAGTGTTTTAAAGGAAAATGGACTTTTACCGGATACGAATAAATGTTCATTGCTCATCAAAGGAGGACATCGGAAAGAGCTTTTAGGAACGGATATTTTAGTTAAAAATGGAAAAGAGATCTTTTTGCTGCCAAATCATACGACAAACTGTTTTCCGAAACATGGTTCAGGCTGTGTTTTATCTTCTGTCATTACAGCAGAACTGGCGAAAGGGGAAAATATGGAAACGGCCTGCAGGAAAGGAAAGTTATACATCGAAAAATTTTTAAACAGCAATCCCACTTTGCTGGGAACGCATTCATAGTAAACATGGAAAAATTACAATACATATCACAGGGAAATACAATACAGGAGCAGGAACTTCATATTCGGAAAGCCTTAGATAACGGAATCAAATGGGTACAGGTGAGATGGAAAAATGCTCCTGAGAATGAATTGATCAGTCTTTGTGAAATTTCAAAACAACTTTGCTCAGAATATCAGGCGGTTTGCATAATCAATGACCATGTAGGGCTGGCAAAAGAAATAGATGCCGACGGGGTGCATTTAGGCTTGAATGATAGTTCTATCAAAGAAGCAAGATTAATACTGGGAGAAAATAAAATTATTGGTGGAACTGCCAATACGCTTGAAGATGTGCTTCAGAGGATCAATGAACCTTGTGATTATATTGGTTTGGGACCATTGAGATTTACAGCTACCAAAGAAAAGCTAAGCCCGGTTCTTGGATTTGAAGGCTATCAGGAAATCATTAACGGTTTAAGAGAACAATCAATAGAAATTCCTAAAATCTTTGCAATCGGAAGCGTTCATCCTGAGGATCTTTTACCATTACAGGAAATCGGTATCTATGGGGTATCAGTGTCAGGAGCTATCACAAAACAGCCATCAGTGATTAATGAATTTAAAAAAGTAATGATATGAAGAATCAAAAATTAATAATAGCAGACAGAACTTTCGAATCAAGATTGTTTTTGGGAACAGGAAAATTCGGAAGTCTCAGCAATATGGTGGAATCTGTCATCGCCTCAGAAACCGATATGGTGACGATGGCCTTAAAAAGAATTGATGCACAATCCTCAGAAGATGATCTGCTGGATTCATTAAGAGAAACGAAGGTTCATCTTCTGCCGAATACTTCAGGAGCGAGAACTGCTAAAGAAGCTGTATTGGCAGCACAATTAGCCAGAGAGGCACTTGAAACCAACTGGGTAAAACTGGAAATTCATCCAGATCCTAAATATTTACTTCCGGACCCTATTGAAACTTTATATGCTACTGAAGAACTGGCCAAATTAGGATTTGTGGTGATGCCTTATATTCATGCAGACCCTGTTTTATGCAAACGTCTTGAAGATGCCGGAACAGCTGTCGTAATGCCTTTGGGAGCGCCAATTGGTACTAATAAAGGATTAAGAACACTGGATTTCCTGGAAATTATCATCAGCCAGAGTAATGTTCCCGTGGTAGTAGATGCAGGAATTGGGGCGCCGTCAGATGCAGCAAAAGCAATGGAAATGGGAGCCGATGCAGTTTTGGTAAATACTGCGATTGCGGTAGCGCGAAATCCTGTTAACATGGCTGTGGCTTTTAAAGAAGGTGTAATTGCCGGGAGAAGAGCTTTTGAATCCGGATTAGGAGCAATAGCCAGCCATGCCGAAGCATCAAGTCCGCTCACTTCATTTTTATTTGAATAAATCAGGATCATGAAAAGTTTTAAAGATGTTTTTGAAAACTATCAGTGGGACGAAGTAAAGAATAAGCTTAAAAAAGTAAGTCTTTCCGAGGTAAGAAATAGTCTTCAGAAAAAGAATAAAACCCTTGATGATTTTTTGAACCTCCTTTCACCAGCCGCTTCCCAGGAATTGGAATTGATGGCAGGAATGGCGCAGGCCCTTACCCGGAAAAGATTTGGGAAAACCATTCAGCTCTATGCTCCGCTGTACCTTAGTAATGAATGCCAGAATATCTGTACCTATTGCGGATTCAGTCTAGATAATCATTTAAAAAGAAAAACACTTTCCGATACAGAACTGATGATAGAAGCATCCGTATTAAAATCAATGGGAGTAAACCATGTATTGCTGGTAAGCGGAGAAGCCAATAAAATAGTGGGAGTCCCTTACTTTCAGAATGCTGTCCGTCTGTTGAAACCTCATTTTGCCAATATATCCATTGAAGTTCAGCCCTTAATGGAAGAAGAATACAAGCTTCTCCATGAAGAAGGAGTGCATTCTGTTTTGGTTTATCAGGAAACCTATCATCAGGAAGTTTATAAAGAATATCACCCAAAAGGTAAAAAATCCAATTTTCATTTCCGCCTGGAAACACCGGATAGAATTGGGAATGCGGGAATCCATAAAATAGGACTTGGTGTTTTATTGGGCCTGGAAGACTGGCGCGTTGACAGTTTTTTCAATGCCTTACATATTGATTACCTGCAAAAACAATACTGGAAAAGTAAGTTTTCTGTTTCATTTCCAAGGCTGAGACCGGCTGAAGGCATTATTGAACCTAATTTTATTATGGAAGACAAAGATCTGCTTCAATTGATCTGTGCTTACAGAATCTGGAATGAAGATCTGGAAATATCAATATCCACGAGGGAAAATGAAGTGTTCAGAAACAATATTGTGTCTTTGGGGGCAACAGCAATGAGTGCAGGTTCCAAAACCAATCCGGGGGGGTATTCCGTGGATAAAGAATCTTTGGAACAGTTTGAAACCAGTGATGAGCGAAGTATGGAAGAAATCAAAACCATGATCAGAAAAGCTGGCTATGATCCTGTCATGAAAGACTGGGATTCTGTCTATAGTGGATTTTAAATTTTTAATGATTTATAAAGGATATGAAAAAAGAAGACCTTTTCTCACGATACAGCCGTCAGATATTTATCGAAGAAATTGGACTGGACGGGCAAAAGAAGATTATGGCTTCAAAAGTCCTTGTAATAGGAGCCGGAGGATTAGGAAGCCCCATTATACAATATCTGGCAGCTGCAGGAGTAGGAACTTTAGGAGTTGCAGATTTTGATTGGGTGGAACTTCATAATCTGAACAGGCAGGTTATTCATAGTGAAAACAGGGTAGGACAATCAAAAGTAAACAGTGCCAGAACATTTGTGGAAAGCCTTAATCATAAAGTGACATGTATAGGAATTGAAGAAAAAATAAATGAAAGGAATGCTGAAGAGCTTCTTTCTCCGTATGACATTATCGTGGATGGATCAGATAATTTTTCAACAAGATATCTTGTAAACGATATCTGTGTAAAATTAAAAAAATCCTTGGTTTACGGAAGTATTCTGGGGTTTTCAGGACAGGTAGCCGTGTTTAATCATAAAGGAAGCAAAAATCTGAGGGACCTTTTTCCGGAACCTCCTTTTGATGAAGATCTACCAGATTGTGACAGCCTTGGTGTTCTGGGAGCCTTACCCGGAATGATTGGCAGTATGATGGCTCTTCAGGCTTTAAAAATAATAACAGAGCTTCCCGTAAGTGTCAATCAATTGACGCTGATCGATGCGTTGGACTGGAGATTTCAGACCCTGGACTTTTAATTCAAATACTAAACTCACTCCTATTTTTACAAATAACACCATTTTACAATCAATAGAAACGGGTATCAGCGGATAAATGAAGCCTGTTTTACTTTTTAGAATATTATCCATCGGCTTTAGCCCAAACCTATTCTACATAAAAAAGCAGGTGATAAAATAATTATCGCCTGCTTCTTTTATATTGTAGAGAAGAATTATTGTCCCTGCTGCATTACCCCTCCGTTATCCTCTTTCTTAGTCTGGTTCAGGATATTCGGATCTTCTTTCGCCAGCTTATTTTTAGTTGGAATTTTATAGTTGATGGAAATTCCGAAATTTCTTGTATCGTATTTGCTGCTGATTATTACCGGCGTTCCTGATGGCGGATTAGAACGTACCTGCATCATCTGCCCGTTGAAAATATCATTCGCGAAAACGGAAACCGTTAAACGATTATTCATGAATTTCTTTGTGAAAGTAATATCGAGCGAGTTGTTGAAAGGTTTCTCAGCGGTGAAGTAGAAATATCCTGCTTTAGGAGTCAGATAGCTGTAATTGGCCGTCATTTTTATATCCTTAGGCAAAAGAATCTGTGTCATGATATTGAAAATCCAGAATCCTTTATTATTCAGATTATCGATGTCATGTTTCTGATAGCCGGCATATAAATACATGAAATTAATCTTGTCAGGATTGAAATCAAACTTCATGATTTCACTCAGAGGCTTGCTGAAAATCATAAAAGGAACCGGTAGCCCAACGTTGAAGTTGTGGATTTTCATATTTGAAATATTTACCTGTTCATTGAAAAGCTTTCTTCCGTCTTTTCGGATGATCTGAGCCACCTGATTGCTTGCCGAACTCACGCTGTAGCCAATAAATGCATAATCAAAAGCAGAAATTTTTAATTCATAATTATCAAAAATGGTAGGCTGTAGATTAGGGTTACCATTCACTTCCGTACTGGGTCCGGAGAATGTTACGTTATTCGGGTTTAGGGCAGAAATACTCGGTAAACTGATTTTTTTGTTGTAATTCGCGGCAACATAGACCTGTTTCATCAGGTTATATTGTACACTTGCATTAGGGAAAAGCTTAAATTTATTGAAAGGAATCAAATTCGCTTCTACCAGCTTGGCATCTTTGTCAAAATACCTTGTTATTCCTGAAATATCATAGTTTTCAGCACGGGTACCCAATATGAAATCAAATTTTTTCAGCTTGGCCTGGAATTCCAGATACGTAGCAGCGGTTTGCCTTTGATATTCCAGATTGGTTAACCCAAAACTTTCCGTATTGTATTTTTGTCTTTCATACAACCCTCCGAAGCTCACTTTTCCTCCATCAAGAAGCTTAATAGGCTGTGCATAGTCTACCTTAAAGTTAGCAATATTCATCACAGATTTATTGTTCAGAATGTCTTTTAAACCGCTTGTAGGACTGTTGATTGGTGGATTTGAAGGCATTACAAATGTACCATCCTGAAAGAAATTATCCTGAGAAAATTTACTGTCTGATCTTGTATATCCAAACTGGAAATCCAATTTTTGAGATTTGTCTGCAAAACGTTTCTGATAGGTTACTACAGCTTCCTGTCTCAGGTTATTGGTATGAGCAACATCCGAAGAAGTATAAAACGCTTCCCTTAAATCCTTAGGATTATCCTGAAAAGGTAAATCTCCATGACCATCACTTAAAGTATAGTTGTCATTATTATTGTGATAAATATCGTAGTTTAATAATAATCTGTCCTGGCCTAAATCAAAAGTCAATCCGGATTTTGCAAAATATCCACGTCCGTATCTGCTGGTATGTGTTGTTAAAAGTTCATCCTGCTGGCCGTTAAGCATACTTTCACGATAGTTTTGTCCCACGTTCAACTGCCATCCGAAATATTTATTTCTGGCATTTAAATTCAGGGAATTTGAGGTTCTGTTTCTGAATTTGTCGTAATTCGTGAAAGAATAATTTCCGGAATAAGTTGCGGTTAAATATTTATTAGCATTTTTATTAGTGATGATATTCATGATGGCGCCCCCTGAAGTAGCGGGAAATTCGGCACCGGGCTGAGTGATCACTTCAATTCTGTCTACGGAATTAGCCGGCATTCCTTCCAGGAAGGAGTTCAAATCATTAGAAGTGATATTCAATGGTCTTCCGTTAAGATATACATCCAGCATTTTCCCCTGATACATCATTCCTGCGATATCTGTGGATACAAGCCCCGGAAGTTTTTTAATACCTTCCAAAACGTTTCCGTTATTTAGCTGAGGCTGCTCGGAAAAATCGAAAATAGTACGGTCTGCCTTTTGTTCAACGGCTTTTTTAGTTTTGGTGATAACTACCCCTTCAATTTGTTTTTCTTTAGCAGCAGTAGTGTTCTTTTCTTGTGAGAAAACAAGCATAGAACTTACCAATGATAAAGCGAAAATAGTTTTTTTCATAATGTTTTTACTAATATCCGGTTAGACGACGAAAAATAAGTTTTGTTACAGCTGTTTTGTTGATTTTATTTATTTCAATGATGAAAACTCAATAAATTCATATTCTGCAGAGAAAGTAAAAAGCTGCCTCAATACTGCTGCATGGCCATTCCCGACAATCACAAGAACCCTGTCCTCACTGGTATGAGGAATATTTTGAATGTTTCGGAATATTCTCAGATTTCTGTCATACCAGTTCATAGCCAGCATATCTGCTCCATCATATTCTCTCAGCTTAAAATCTCCGCTCAGATAGGCACCATATCCAAAGCGGTGATATTCTTTGCTATTCATATACAGAAAGGTTTTCAAAAGGGATTTAAAATTTTTTGGGTCAGAACTTTTATAAAAAGTGGCAAATTGCTGGGATACCGGATCATCACTTTTATAATCATAATCTTCGATTAGCCTTTTAAAATAAAGAGAATCCGCTTTATTAAAACGTTCCATAAGATCACCCAATACAGAAGACGCATCTACACTGAAAAGTTCATTGATTTTAAGTTCACTTGCAATTCGCATGGCAAGCTGATAACGCTCATCTCTTTGATCTCTGTGTTTTCCCTCGGTATATTCTTTCAATTTTTGATTGGCATTCCATTTTGGCCAGGCTTCAATAGCAATCTTTGTAGGCTTGAATTTTTTGATATATTCTACAAGTTCAGTGACTTCCTTTGCTGTTTTGGGTGAAAGAACATCTATCTGGTCTTCTTTATTTATTTTATGGGCATCAAGATTAGGATAGTCAAAGTGGAAAGCACCTACAACAAGAACTTTGGTTTTGGGATTTTTGAAATAATCCGAAGGATTCTTTTGAGCAAAAAGTGATGTAGAAATACATACTAGAAAAATATAAATGAAGGTTTTCATAGGTTTATTGTTTTGATTGTTATAAATTATTGAGCACGGCTTTTCTCTTCAAAATTCACCGCTCTGTTGTTTGATTTTACTTTCTGATTTCCAAAGTTATAGGTGATGCTGAGTGTCATTCTTCTGGCATCCCAGTAATTGTTGAAAGATTGTGTGTTATCAGCGAAATACATATCTCCTTTGTATACTGACTGTTTGAAGATATCACTCACCGAAAGATTGATTTGAAGTGCTTTCTCAACAAAACTCATCTTGATCCCTGCATCCAGACTGGATCTGTTTCTTACAGCTGTATATCCGTCACGGGAAGGGAGGTTCTGCCAGTAATTCAAAAACAGGAAGAAGGTTTTAGCTTTATTCAGCTGAAATGTATTGTTGGTGGAATAGTAGAATGACTGCCCGTTTTTAGGAATAGCATTAAACTGGGTAATTTGTGTTTCATTATAGCTGAACGATGTAGAAATATTGCTTTCCCATATTTTGAAAAAAGTATCTGTATAATTGAGATTGATCCCGTAAAAGTTCTGATTATAATAATTCTGGTAAGTACTGGTCACATTAATCCCATCCAGAAAAGTGATCTGGTCAAAATTATTAAGTGTTCTCTGGTAATACAGATTGGCAGAAAATTTATTTTTAAAGATATAATTGAATTCAATATTATGATTAAAAGATGGCTGTAAACTTGGATTTCCGGCATAATATGAATTCGGATTAGAATACCATCGGAACGGATCTAATGCACGGAAATAAGGACGATTGATCCTTCTGGAATAATTCAGACTGAACTGATTGTTTTCATTGGCTTTGTAAGAGATATATGCAGTAGGAAAAAACTTCCCATACTTGTTCTCAGCCCCTGTTTGTGTAGTGGGTGAAAATCCGTTGGTTTGAGTATATTCATAACGTAGACCGGCTTTAGCAGACCATTTTTCACTAAGATCTTTACTGGCGCTGATGTAGGCTGCATAATTCTTTTCGTCGTAATTAAAAAGATTACTTCTGCCTGGGTCTATGATATAATTATTATTGATGAGGTTGAAATATCCAATATCCGAATTGTTGGAAAACCGGCTGTATTTGGCTCCGGTTTCTATCTGGATCTTTTTGAAATTTAAAGTAAGGTCTGCCTGTCCCGAATAGATTTTGTAATCTACAGAAGAGAGATTCCGTACAATCTGGGAAGAGTTGTCTGCAACATTTCTTGTGGTGAAGTTAACCTCTGTATCAGGCAGGTTTCCATAATAATTAGCTCCAAGACTTAATTTATGTTCTCCGAATTTCTGATCAAAATACAGGTTCAGCATCTGTGATGTAAAATTAGAACGGTGTTTGGAGTCTGTGTCGGTCTGCAAGGTAAGGGCTTCATCAGTATAATATCTCTGTTTTGAATTGATATTCATATTGGAATGTCCTTTTGTAATATCATACACCAATCCGATATTGGAATTTTTGGTAAGAGAATAATCAAAATTGGCATTTAAACCTAAACCATCATTCATGTCTCGTCTTTCATCTCTGCTGATAGAGGAATTATGACCTATGATCTTGTAGTTTTCCACAGAACGTTTTTCCGTGTCATAACCCTGAAGTTTTATAGAGGCTTTTAGCTTTTCATTCTGATAATTTACTCCGGCAACACTTCCAAAGCCGGCGTATGTTTTTTGAGTATAGTTGGTGTTCAGGTAACCGCTCCATCCAAGATTTTGGTTTTTCTTAAGAACAATGTTGATAATACCACTATTTCCCTGAGCTTCATATTTTGCAGGAGGTGTGGTAATAACTTCAATTTTCAGAATATTTTCCGAACGAAGATTTCGCAGATAATTGATAAGTTCAGCTCCTGAAAGGTTAAGCATGCGATCATTTACCATAACGGAAACTCCGTTTTTTCCGGCAATAGAGAGAAGTCCTTTGTTTTCATCCACTTTAAGTAATGGTGTACCGGCGAGCACTTCAGTTCCGGAACTTCCCTGTGATAGCATAGAATTTTGAACATTATACACTAAACGATCTACTTTACGTTCTACCAGAACCTTTTTCCCATTCACGGTGACTGCCTCTATTTTTTTAACGCTGGCGGTGTCTTTAGTCTGTGCTGTAGCAAATGAACCTATCAGGGTTGCTAGGAATAAAATATTTTTTCTCATATTTAAATGACAGATTAGATCATCATTATGTTACATTTATGAGCCAAAAATACAGTCAGGATCTCTGAAAGGAAATAGCGTTTAGATGAAGGACCTGATTATGCATGTCAAAAAAGTTTCATCGGAAAAAAAGGGGCTTTCATCGAAAAGATTTTATCAGTTATTCCAGTATCGGCTTATATTTGAATATGAATAAAAAGCAAATCATCTGGCTGCAGGTTTTTTATTGGAGTTTCAGTTTTATCGGAAATACCATTGCGCCTTATTTCTTTTTTCCTGAGCGTAGGGAATTCCAATGGTATGTTTTGAATTTTACTTATTTTTTTACTGAAATTTCTACATTTTATATTTTATACCTGCTTATCATTCCCAAGATATTCAGGCTGGAAAAACTGTACTCTGCTGCTTTTGTATTTTTGATCTCTATTTTATGTTTTGGTCTGATACGATATGGGATAGAAGAAATCTTACTCCCCAATACTCTTGGCTTCAGGAACTATAATAAAGATACAGGGCTTCTGTATTACCTTACAGATAATATTTATAATGGCTCGCTTACGGTTTTCATTGCCGGAATTCTATGGATACTTGAAAAATATGGAGTGGCTGAAAATGATAAAAAGCAGCTTTTAATAGAAAAAAAACAGGCAGAGCTTCAGGCGCTGAAAACGCAGATCAATCCGCATTTTATTTTTAATTCACTGAATAATATCTATTCTCTTGTTTATCAAAAGTCAGATAAGGCACTTCCTGCCATTGAGGAATTGGGGCAGTTGTTGAGATACAGTACAAAAGACCTTGAAAAAGATTTTATTCCTCTGGACAAGGAAATCGGATATATGGACAGTCTGATTGCCTTGGAGAAGCTCAGGATCAGAAATCCGGAATTGCTTCATATAGAAAAAGAAATTCAATATCCTCATTTGAATATTTCACCAATGCTGCTGGTTCCGTTTGTAGAAAATGCTTTTAAACATGGTGATTTCCGAGATAAAGGTTTTGAGATGAAAATCTCCGATCGTGATAAAATTCTGCATTTCTATCTTTTAAATTTTAAAAAACAAAAAATGAAAGATCCGGTTTCCGGAATAGGAATCCAGAACGTGAAAAAGCGTTTGGAAATATTGTATCCTAAACATGTACTTATGATCAAAGATTTGGAAACGGAATTTATTGTAGATTTAAAAATTGATTTACGAAATGAATAAGATCAAATGTATCATTGTTGATGATGAACCTCTGGCCATATCTCTTCTTGAGCACTATGTAGAAAAAACACCTTTTCTTGAACTGGTTTTCTCTACGGAGAATCCTATTCTTGCTTTAGAGTATATTCAGAATAACGGTTCGGATCTTATTTTTCTGGATATTCAGATGCCGGAGCTTTCGGGGATCAATTTCATGAAGATCATAGGTTCCAGGCAAAAATACATTCTAACGACTGCTTATTCAGAATTTGCTTTGGAAGGATATGAACATAATATTGTGGATTATCTTTTGAAACCTATTTCCTTTGAGCGGTTTCAAAAAAGTGCCATAAAAGCTCAGGAACGCTTTTCTCTCCAGAATAAAGAGAGCCGTCATTTCTTTGTTAAATCTTCCGGACAGCAACACCGCATCCATTTTAATGAGATCATATACATTGAAAGTATTAAGGACTATGTGAATATCCGAACCATACATGAAGAATATATCGTTCTGGATACTCTTAAATCGATGGAAAGTCAGCTTCCCGAGGGTTTTATACGTATTCATAAATCTTTTATCATCAATCTGGATAAAATCAAAAGCATAGGGGTTAAAAGAGTGATGTTGTCTGATTTAGAAGTCCCTATTGGAGATAGTTATAGGGCGAATCTTTTGGATAAATTGAAATAAGATCTGAATTATCATTGAGTTTTAATGTGATATTGTTTTCAAGCAGATAACGGAGGTTGAAAAGGCTCTAAGTTTTGACTAAAGCCAAAAATAGGATGCTTTATAGAAAAAGCGGACTTTAGTCCGCTCCTATTGATTTTAATAACTAGAGATATTATGGGTTAAACCTATAAGGTTTAGAAGCATTAGAATCTATATTTATCAGTAATGATTTAACTAAGGCTTTTGTAAAAGTTTATTGATATTGTAATCCAGCTCAGTAACGGTTTCCTGCCCTAAACCACTGGTAGAAAAAACAATATTAGAATTTTTATCAATAATGATATGAGTAGGATAGCTATTGACGTCATATAAGGAAATGATATTTTTGGCATTCGGTATAATATTGTATTTAAAAGTTTTTTTAGGGAGGAAATTTTGTAAAACTTTTTTATTGTCAAAGGTAATTCCTAAAAATACGACCTCTTTTTCAGAGTATTTATCTACCAGATTATTAAGTTCTGGTATTTCTATCAGGCAGGGTTTACATTGCGTAAACCAAAAATTGATAACTACTATTTTTCCCTTTAATTCTTTCAGATTATAAGATTTACCCTGCATATCTACAACAGTAAAGTCTTTTGCCGGTTTTATTTCAAATTGTTTTTCAGCCATTTTTTTTCTTGTGGCTTCTTTGTTGTCCGCAATTTCTTTTTCCGTAAGTTTTCTGAACATAATTGCTTTTATGTTTCCATTTTCATCCTCGTATTGTTCAATATCATAATTTCCACTTTGAACGGCTTCCATCATCTCCATTCCTTTTACTCTTTTTCCTTCAGGTAAATAAACCGGAACAGATTCTCCATTAAATGAAGTTAATGGTTTCTCTGATTTTTTTAACCCTTTTAGAACATCTTCAGCAGAAGACTGGGCCATAAAGTGCAAAGGCAGCATACCTATTACAAACACTAGAATTTTAAATTTAATTTTTAGTTTCATTTTTGCTATTTTTAAATTGATGGTTTTTACTATTTTTCGCAATCTTTTATAAATTGGTATACAATAGAAAACGAGAGATTGTTTATTTACTTTTCTTATAGAAATTGACTCCGCATTCGAGGAATTTTTTAAAGTCCTCTTTGGGCATATACCCTGAAACGGGGTTGTTGATCACTTTTCCTTCCGGAGTTATGAGCACATAATGCGGCTGTGAATTATTGTTGAAATTCACCTGCTGGAATAAGCTCCATCTGTCTCCGATTGTTTTTACCTTTTTGATCTGTCCTTCCCCAAGGTCAATTTTTG